>CAVYLE010000018.1:0-31646 GCA_963769285.1 uncultured Verrucomicrobiae bacterium | reverse complement strand
ACAATCGCAAGTTTCAAAATGGGCGAGTCCGTGGAGTCCGTAGTCCGTAGTCCGTAGTCCGTAGCCGGAGCATCCGCATCGCCAGCATTGCTGCTGGCTACTGACTGCTGACTGCTGACTGCGGGCAACATGGTAACCGCCTCATTCATCAAATTTTGGATGCCTTCGCCGTGAATCGCGCTGACGGGAAAAATTTTCTCGAAGCCGAGCTGCGAAAATTCCGTGGCCGCGCCTTTCGAGCCGGTGCGTGTCCACCTTGTTGACCGCGACGAACACCGGTTTGCCGCTCTTGTGGAGGTGCTGCGCCACTTCGCGGTCGAGCGGCACGACGCCTTCCTGCACGTTGACGACGAGGATGATGGCGTTCGCGGCTTCGATGGCGATTTCCACCTGTTCGAGCGCGGCCTTGATGATGACGTCGTCGGATTTCTCGCGGCGCAGCAGGCCGATGCCGCCGGTGTCCACCAGCGTGAAGGATTTTCCGCCCCACTCGGCCTCGGCGGTGACGCGGTCGCGCGTGACGCCCGGCTGGTCATGCACAATCGCAATGCGCTTGCCGACGATGCGATTGAACAGCGCGGACTTGCCGACATTGGGCCGTCCGACGATGGCTATGAGATTTGACATGGGGGCAGGATAAAGAATTTTCCTACCGCCGGAAATCAAAATGAAATTTGTGTCAATACTTTAGAGCCTTTTCAGTTGTCGAATCACCCCATTTTCCGTAGGTTCACAATCCATGAACAGCACTGGCGCAATCAAAGCAAACCCCAAGCATGATGAGCCGGAAATTTGAGAATTTAGAGGATCTTTCTCCCTTTATACTTAAAGGGCGGATTGATCGAATCAAGAACAAGATCGCGAAACTAGAAAGGCAGCGGGCTGCTGCTCGCGAAGCTGACCAACAATGGCAAGTGAAACGGGAATCCGAGCGGGCCGAGGCTCGGAAGCGTTTGGAGGACATACACGCCAAGCTGGAGAAAGTCCGCCAGGAAATGGAAAGAGTTAAGAACAATCCATCTAGTTTTCAACCTCGGCCAAGATTCTGGGGGCTTGTAGCAGGGCGACTAGATGATCTCATGCTTACCGTTGAAGCAAAAAGCAGGCTTTCAGACTTGGAAACTCAGGAAGAGTATCTGATGGATGAAGAATACGCTTTTGAAGTAGAAACTAGTTCGAAACCCATCCACAAGTGGTAAACGCGATCCGTATATCGCACATGCCTTCGTTCTTTTCGTTCAACGCGTTTAGTGCCCCGAGTGAAAATGTGAAGCCTTCGAAAGAGCCCGAGAAAATGCATTCGTTACAAGCGGAGGCGGTATTCTGGTGGGTTGAAACTTCTATCCCGATGGTCCTTGCTCTCCAGCTCACAGGGAGGCAGCCTTGACAAGCAAATCGAACCACTGGTGCACGAGCTTTCTAGGCTTGAGCACGCTTTGGGGCCGCAGCGAGCAAAAGCTCGCAGAGCTCGAGAGTTGGAGAGCGCGAGGGATGAATGAGACTCGAGAACTTGCCCGTCGGCTTCGGATGTCGTTTTTGCCAACCGATACATGCCCTTATTGTGGAAAAGCTGTGGGCAGTGAAGCACGCTTGGATCATATCTATCCAGTCTCGAAAGGCGGGCTATCGGTTCGTTCAAATCTCGTTTTCGTATGCGTGCAGTGTAATCAGCGAAAATCTGATATGACCCTAACGGCATTTTTGAGAGCTTACAACCTTGATCGCGAAGCGGTGGAAACCAGATTGACCCAACTCTCAAAAGAATTCTGACTGCGGACGTATTTTATCAGTATTATGAACCGTTTATGACATCATCGCTTCACAATTTCCTTCGAATCGGTTACAGTTATCAATATTGCGTTTAGTTTCCGCGCATTCCTGCTAGGTGTATTCCATTTAATGGAGCGCACCATTGAAATATATTGTCGACTCACACTCAAGTGCCTCTCTCGCCGGACCCGACGCGGTCGCGCTTGCGCTGGCACATCCTCGCATTTGCACCCGCAAAAGAAAAGTTGGATTCACGCGGCAAGGCGGCTAAGTTATAGCTATGAAAACGCTGGATCGAATCACTTTGAACCCGAATGTCATGGGCGGGAGGCCTTGCATTCGCGGGTTGCGTGTCACGGCGGGAACCGTTGCGGGTTTGGTCGCCACCGGCCATACGCGGGCGGAGATTTTGAAGTTGTATCCCTATCTCGAAGAGGAAGACATCGCGCAGGCGCTGAAATATGCCGCATGGCGCGCTGAAGAAATCGAATTGCCGCTCCAGCCGGCATGAAGCTGCTGGTGGACATGAACCTTTCACCCGATTGGGTGAAGCTTCTCAAGCAATCGGGTTGGGAGGCCGTTCATTGGTCAACCATCGGCAATCCCCGCGCCGCCGATTCCGAAATCATGGCTTGGGCAAAACAAAATGGATGTGTTGTGTTCACGCACGATTTGGATTTCGGGACGATGCTGGCGCTCACGCAAGCAGAAGGACCCAGCGTGATTCAAGTCCGCACGCAAGACGTGACGCCTGCGGCGATTGGAAAACTCGTGGTCAACGCGCTGCATCAATTTGAATCGGAGCTTGAGAATGGCGCGTTGATTGTTCTTGATGAAGCGAATATTCGCGCCCGCATCTTGCCGCTGAAAAATTAAACGTTCCTTCGCGTTACAATTTCCCATCAAACTTTTTGCGCGGCGGACCCAGACGCGGTCGCGCTTGCGCTGAAACGCCGGCGCGTGCTGGTCGTCGCTGACGACATCCTTCAATTCCGCCCGCGCCAGCTCCGGCTGGTTTTTGGCGAGGTAAAGTTCGGCCAGTTGCACCTTGGCGCGCGGGTAGGAATGGTTTTGCGTGATGTGCTGCCAGTATTGAAGCGCGTTGTCGGTTTCGCCAAGCGCGGTGAGCGTTTCGGCGAGAGCCATCATCGTGTGGCCGTAATCGTGGTCGGGCTTCTCGTGCATGACGCTTTCGAGGAACGGTCGCGCCTCGGCAGGGCGGTTCAGGCGGACGAGGCATTGACCCAAATGCGCGCGGGTGTCAATGTCGGTGGCATCGCGCTGGAGCGCGGCGCGGTAACATTTTTCCGCCTCGGCCAGTTTGCCGCGCTGGAAATAAACGTCGCCGAGCAGGAAATGGTGATAGGCGTTGTCGAGGTGATGAATTTGAGCCTGAAGCTCCTTGATGCGTTTGCGGCTTCCCGCGCCGGGCAGTTCAAATCCGCGCGTGACCGACGGCGCGGCGGCGCGACATCTTTCACCCGCTGCCTTGAAAGCGTTGCCCGAAGTGCCGTGGAATCTCGTGGTCGGAATGCGAACCTTCTCATCCACAACTACGACGATGTTGACCCGAAGCGCGTTTGGACAGACAGTCAAAACGATTTGCCGCCGCAGATTGTCCGGCTGGAAAAACATTTTGCGGTGCAGGAAAAACACTAACCGCTTGCTCGCGCGCAGGTTTTGCCGACGAAGCGATTGGATTTGCCGACGTTTGGCCGTCCGACGATGGCGATTTAATTCGGCGAAGGCATGGTAAAGAAATTTCCAGTTGCCGGAAATCAAAATGAATTGTTGCAGCCGCTTGCCAAACCGTATCGAGGCCAGCATCATTATGACTGGGGTCGCGGGATTCCGGTCGGCCTCCGCTACGCTCCGGCCTCCCTGCGTCCCCCAACCCCAGCCGGGGAAAGAGTGCAACGAACAACAACCAAAAAAGGGGACATTCTCTCGTGAGTTAACCAGGGGACATTTCTAACGGGTTTTGACACCTGTGTTCAATCCGTGGCCAAAACCTCTGCGCCCTTTGCACCTTTTTGTGGTTTACGCCCGCCAATAGGGGTTGGACGCCAAATTCCGCTTCAAAAATGATTTAAGTATTTCCGGCCCCTGCCGATTCAGTGTTGGTGCCATGCAAATGGCCACCCCGATCTGCGTCCCTGTCCGGAAGCCGGGGACGAAGCAACATTGAGGATATGTCAGGCAGTGGCATAAATGGTTCTCGGCTGGCCGTGTCCAATCGCATCTTGGTGGTGGACGACGAGGCCATCGTCGTGTCCACCCTGCGCGAGACTTTGCGGCGCCAGAATTACGACGTGGTCGCCACGACCGATCCGACGGCCGCGCTGGCGGAACTGCGGACCGGTTCGTTTGCCGTCATCATCGCCGACCAGCGGATGCCGCTCATCAGCGGCCTGGAATTGCTCGACCAGGCGCGCCAAATTCAGCCGACCGCCACGCGCATCCTCATGGCTGGTGTGGTAAGCCTGGACACGGTGATTGACGCCATCAACAAAGGCGAAATCTACCGCTTCATCGTCAAGCCGTGGCTGCGCGAGGAATTGCTCGTGACCATCAAGAACGCGGTGCAGCGTCACGAACTCGTCCAGCAAAACCTCCAGTTGCAGACCGCCACGCAGACGATGAACGGGCAACTCGTGGAATTGAACCAGTCGCTGGAGGAACAGGTGAAGCTCGTCGCCCGCCAGAACCAGCAACTGGCGCGGATGAACCAGACACTCGAACAAAACCTGCTCCGCGCCATGGAACTTTCCCTGCACGCGGCGCAGACGTTTTATCCGACGCTCGGCGATCAGGGCCGACGCGTGGCGCAACTCTGCCGGGCGATGGCGCAGGTCTTGAATCTTTCCGGCGACGAACGCCGCACCTTGGAAAGCGCCGCGCTGCTGCACGACATCGGCCTGGTTGGCACGCCGCGCTCGCTCATCCGGCGCTGGCAGGAAAATCCACAGACATTGAACCACGCCGAACGCGCGCTCATCGAGCAGCATCCGGTGCTGGGGCAGGAATTGTCCGCCTTCGGCAACGGCCTGGAGCAGGTCGGAATTTTGATTCGCGTCCATCACGAGCGCATGGATGGCACGGGCTATCCGGACAAATTGCCCGGTGACAAAATTCCGTGGCTGGGCCGGCTGCTGGCGGTCGCGGTGGCCTTTGCCGCCAGCAAGCTCGTTCGCGACGACGCCGTGGAAGAAATCAAATTGCAGGCCAACACCGCCTTTGACCCCGACGCGGTGCGCGTTTTTCTGCGGGCCTTGCCGCTGGCCCACGCGCCGCGCCGGGAAAAACAGGTGCCGCTTTCCGAGTTGCGCCCCGGCATGGTGCTGGCGCGGGGAATCTACACCCCCAACGGCCTGATGCTGGTGCCGGAGGGCCAGCAGTTGAACCCAACCTATATTGAAAAATTGCTCAACCATGACCGGATTCAGCCGATTAACCAATCATTGGTCGTTTATTGCTGAACCATGAGTATGCCCGCGGTCATATTGGATCCGCCACGGGAACACACCGCCACATCGGGTCACCTCCCGGAAAAGTGGTGGCGCAGTTTTTTTGAATCGTCCGAAGATGCGCAGGTCGTCTGCCGTTCGGACGGTTTGGCGGTAAAAATCAATCCCAAGGCCGCGCGCCTGCTGAAACTGGATCGCGCCGGAGTGGAAGGGGATTTCTGTGTCTTCGATATTCTGGTGTCTCCCGCCGGCCAAAAATTGCGCGAATCGCTCCAGCGCGGCTGCATCCGCCCCGACGCAATGCATTCCGTCACCCTGCTGGCCGGCGGACGGCAAATTGGCATGGCGGACCTCGAACTGGCGCCGCTCGATGAACATCACACGCTCGTCACCTTCAAGGACATCGCGCGCCGGATGCGCCTGGAATCGCACGTTAACCGCCTGGTCACGGCGATTGACGCCACGCCGGACGTTTTTTTCCTGACGGACGCCGACGGCCGCATCACCTTCGTCAATCCCGCCTTTCACAACGTCACCGGCTATGACATTGAAGCCGTGCTGGACCGCACGGATGAATTTCTGCGCGCGCCGTCCGAGGTGGAGAAGGTCATCGCCTATCTCGAACACGTCAGCCAGGGCCGCGAATGGATCGGCGAACTGACCAACCTGCGCCGCGATGGCACGTCTTATCAGGTCGAAGCCACCGTTTCCCCGATTTCCGACATGACGGGCCGGTTCATCGGTTACGTGGCCTGCGAACGCGACATCACCACGCGCAAAAAACTGGAAGGCGACCTCCGGCTCCAGCACGATTTTGTCCGCAGCATCCTGCATTCGCTCGACGGCGCCATTTACAGCCTCGACCGCGAATTCCGCGTGACGCACGCCAACGACGGCTGGCGCCACCTGCACGCCGAACACGGCGGCATCCGGCTGCACGGTCCGCCGGAAATCGGACAGCCGCTGCTCGATTACGTCGCCCATCCGGCGCGGCGCGCCGAGCTGGCGGCGATTTTCAAGGAAGTGCTGGCCACCGGCCAGGCGCAGGACAACCGGTATCAGGCGCCCGACGGACACCACTGGCTGGTCAAAATTTCACCGTGGATTCACGCCGGCGATGTGCGCGGCCTCATCTGCAGCATCGCCGACCAGACCCAATACCACGAACTCCAGGGCCAGTTGTTCCAGTCGCAGAAAATGGAAATCATCGGCACGCTCGCCGCCGGCGTCGCCCACGATTTCAACAACCTGCTCCAGGCCATCCGCGGCAACACCAGCCTCGTCATCATGCAGTCGCCGCAAAACTCGGACCTGCATCATTGGGGCGAGCAAATCAATCTCGCCGCCACGCGCGCCGCGGAAATCACCCAGCAATTGCTCTCCTTCAGCCGCCGGTCGGAGGAAAAACGGGCCGTGTTGGACCTCAATCAGATCGTCCGCGAGGCGGTCCAGCTCGCCCGCCGCACGCTGCGCGCCAATGTGAACCTGGAAATCGTCCCGGCGTCCAAACCCGTTCCGGTGAAGATTGAATTCAGCCGCGCGACGCAGACGCTGCTCAACCTCTGCGTGAACGCCCAGGACGCCATGCCCGACGGCGGCACGCTCACCCTCACCAACGCCATCGTCGACCGTGTCGCCCGAAGTCGCGGCGCGGCACAACGCGACGGCGGGTGGCGAATTCGCCCGTTGCAGCGTGGCGGACACCGGCTGCGGCATTCCGGCAAATTTGTTGCCGCGGATCTTCGAGGCGTTCTTTTCCACCAAGGAAAAAGGGCGCGGCACCGGCCTCGGCCTTTCCATCGTCCATCGCATCATGCGGGAGGCTGGCGGATTTGTAGATGTGGAAAGCGCGGTGGGCCGGGGCACCACGTTTCATCTTTATTTTCCCATTTCGCGGGAAAATCTCGTCGCCGCGTCGAAGCAGGTGGAACAGCCCGTTGCCGCACGGCAAAGGCCGGGTGCTCGTGGTGGACGACCTCGATTTGCTGCGCGATTTCGCCAAGACATTTCTTGAAACCACCGGCCTGACCGTGCTCGTCGCCGCTTCCGGGCTTGAGGCGCTCCAGTTGTTGGAAAAGGAAAACGGCGCGGTGGACATCCTCTTCACCGATTACGCGATGCCGGGGATAAACGGCGCCGACCTCATCGAACAGGTCGCCGTGCGCTGGCCCCTCATCCGACCCGGTGCTGGCTTCAGGTTATCTCGAAGAACTGATTGTGCAACGGCTTGAAGGTCTGAACGCAAAGATCCTTACCAAACCCTACGAAATGCAGGAGGCCGCGAAAGTCCTCATTGATCTGCTGCCGAAAAAAGGGTGACACTCCGCGATTCGTCTCTCAATTAAACCCGAATCCCGAGGTCGAATCGGGCGTGGCAGTATTGCTTGATGTAGCGGCGGGCATCCTGCCTGCCGTAGAGCCGGGCTTCCAGCCCGGCGGAAAAACCCTGCTTTTCCAATCGGGTGGTTGATAAACTTTACGGGACTTGATGTTGCGTCCGCCTTTTCCGGGCGGCAGGATGCCGCCCTCTATGTCAGGCAGGATGCCTGACGCCACGCTGCTTCGGAATTCGGGTTAAAACGGCGCGTCCTCACGAACGCGCCGTTTATGATTCAAATCAGGGCTGCGGAAGAATCAGCACGCGGTAGAACTTTGCCGTGCCGGCGGATGGGTCGTCAAACTCCATGTTGGCGCCGGTGCCCGTGAGGATGGCGTTGGTGGTCCAGTTGCCGGGGAACAGGCTCGCGGAACTCAAGATGGCATATTGCTTGCCGCTGACCGTCGGCCAGTAAATGGACATGGCCGCGCCGGATGGAGGCGGTGTGTTGGGGTTCACGCTTGGAAAATCGTTGGGCGCGTTGGGGTCAACCCCGGCGACGTATTTTTTCCAGTTGCTGATGCCGTCGCCAGACGGGCAGGCGTTGGAGACCGAGAGCAGGTTGTAAATGGTGCCGAACCAGCGCAGGCGCCAGGAATCCGGGATGCCATCGTTGTAATACGAATTGGTGCGGCTGGACAGGGTGATCAGGCCGGTGAGCGTGTGCTTGGGGAACGATGCGAAGCCGCTGGGTGAGGCCGAGGCGTGGTCGAAATGAATCGCATAAGCAGACAAGCTTGTGGCAGTCGCCGGGATGGGGATGCTCAACGTCCCGATGACGGCGCGTGTCCGTCAGCCCGGCGTTGGTGCTGTTGAGCCAGACGGCGGAGTAATTGTCGTTGCCTGTGGAATAGGTGATGTATGGCGCACCGAGAACAGACGCATTTTGTGTGAATTGCACCGGGGTGGTGAGCGGCGGCGAGCCGTCGAGCGGCACGACGCTCAAATTGAGCATCAGCAAGCGCAACGGATACTGGCCGAAGACCGAGGCGGTAATCGGAATCTGGACGGTCGAACCGGTTTTGGTCTGGCAATCACCAGCGGCAAAATTGACCGCCGGCGTGTTGGTGATGGAGACCGGTGCGGAATTAGCGGTGGCCGCCGCCTTTTTTATTTTGCCGCCGGATGATTGTTGGACCGCACTGGAGACCACATTGGGGACAATTTGCGCGACGCGAACGCCGTTCGTCCAGAACCGTTGAAACCAATACAAACTCGGGTCCAACGACCGGCGGTAGGTGACATACACGTCGCACACGTCCAGAACGCCGTCGCCGAAGGCGATTTGGTTGATGGTTGTGTCATTACCATCAAACAAGGCATTTAGCACGCTGGGGTCATTGACCGGGTTGCTATATTCCAAATATCCGTGACCCAGATCCACGTAGGTGCCGCCGCAGGAATCCATGGCGTCGAAGAAATCGCTGCCCAGTGGCGGATACCAGACTCCGTAAATGGCGCACTGGAATACTTGTTCCACATCAGCGTTTCCATATGTTATCAAGTCACCTGTTCCGAAGTCGCCAGCGTTAAACCAGCCGAAGGGATACACGTCGCCGGCGATGTATTTGATCTGTCCTATGGTGACATTTTTTAGGGCATTCAGTGTTCCGGCGCCCAGAGAGTCGTTGGTCGGCGCGTAGATCAACACGCCCGAACCCGGCGCGCCGATGCCATCGTCGGTTGCCGAGGGCCGTCCTATCTGGATTTGGTAGGTTTGGCCGGGCGCGGCATTGGATGGCACTTGGAACGAGTAACCGCCAACAATCACTCCGTTTGGTTGACTGGCATTAGGGAAAAAATCGTCATGGGCGGCGGAGTATTTGATCAAATCCTGTGAAAGTGTGTTGTAAAGGTTGGTCGCGTAGTAATTTTCCACCCAACCCACGCCCAGCAGGTTGTTCTCGGTATTGGTGAACATCAGATTCTCAAACCAGTTTCCTTCATACGAGACGATGCTGTTGGTGGTGGCCGGCGGCGGCGTGCTTGGTCCGTCTGCCACGAACATATACGGCGGAATGGGTATATACACTGTCGGCGTGGTGCCCGGCACCGGCTTCAGGAGCATGGATTTAAAGTCGAACGCATTGGGAGTTATGGGAGGGGTGGATCCAAGATTAGTGACCGTGAGATTGAACTGCAGGCTGTAAATCTGTTGGTTGGGGAGAAGACTCAAGGTCACAGGCGCATAGAAGGTCTGGCCGGGCGACGCGACAAAAGAGCTGGAGGCCTCGCCCGAGGCGAAGCCGAAGCTGATGGTGTTGGGCACGAAATTGGACGGCGAAAACAATTGCACAGCGATTCCGCTCGGCAAAAAACCATTGCGGTAGGCGCGGGCCTGGAAAAGAACGTTGCTGCTCCCATTAATGGAAAGCGTCATCGGATTGCCATTGGTGATTGCCACCGGCCCGATGCTGGGCGGGGCGTTGGTTGGATTGGTGCCGTCAAGGGTATACCAGAGCGTCACGTTGGTCGTGATGTCGCTGACCGTGAACTGTGCGGCGTTGTTTCCGTTAATCGTTGGATTGCCAACCTGGAACCGGAACTCGGCTGTGACAACCGGGCTGCTTCCTCCAGGACCTACATTCACCGCTTCGATCACAATGTCAGGCACGGTCGGCAAGTAATTGGGATACAGAGACTGCGCGAACGCCAGACCATCTTGATAAAACAGCGGATTGCTTCCGTTGTTCGTCAAACTGGAAACAGATATGGAAACCGGTTGTGGGCCGTTGGTGGCGATGTAACAGGTCGAGATGCCGTTTGTGGTCGGATTAATGGCGATGAGCAAATCATTGTAGGCGGTAAAATAGTTGGCTCCGCTGACAGCATGGATCACAGTCAAGAAGTTGTTGTGGATGTCAGGTTCGTAATCAAACCAGCCGATTACCGGCGGCGGCGGCGGCGGTATCGGCACATAGGCGCTCACTTCCAAAGAGTTTGTGGGGTTTTCACCTCCAGCGTTGACGGCTGAAACGACATAGTAATAAGTCGTTCCGTTAACCAAGCCGGTGTCGGTATAGCTTAGGGCGGTTATGTTGGTGGCAATGTTCGCGTAAGGGCCGCCGCTGGAAGGAGAGCGTTTCACGTTGTAGCCGGTTTCGCCGACAGACGGCGACCATGCCAGACTAATCAATCCGAAGTTTGTTGCGGTGACGATCAGGTTGGTTGGCGCCGGGGAATACAGCGGCATGGCGCTGACTTCAGTCGAGTTCTGGCTTTCGCCGCCGGTGTTCAGGGCTGAAACAACATAATAATAAGTCGTGCCGTCAATAACGTTGTTGTCGGCATAATTATTGTTGACTGTGCTGGCAATGGTTGTTTCGCCACCGCTGGCTGTGGAGCGTTTGACGTTGTAATTCGTCGCGCCAACAACCGCCGTCCACGTCAAAAACACATGTCCATAACCCGCCGTCGCGGTCAGCCCCGTTGTAACGCCCGGTAGGGACGGCGGCGGCGGCGGGAAACCGGCTCCCGAAACGTGGCGGATGATATGGTAATAATCCTCCGTCACATAAATATCTCCATTCGGGGAGATGACGATACCATTAGGCAAGCGCGCCGAGACGCCACCAATCGTATCAGGAATCTGAACAGCCTCGGCGAGGCCATCGTAGGGATGGGCATAACTGCTAAAACCGAGATATGGACTGACCCAATCACTTGAAGCCACACCATAAAGATTGGTCACGGCGCCATTGCTGACCTTTATTACTTTGACGCGGTTATTGCCATAATCCGTCACAATCAAGCTCCCATCGCCAGCCTCGGCGATGCCCATGGGTTGGTTAAATTCGACAAATTGGCTGGGAGCCGCGTCGGGATTGCTATTGTTGGGGTTCAAAAAATCACCCGCGCCATGAAAACCGGCGTTGGTGGTGACGATGCCACTGGTGGGATTAATGAGATAAATTCCATTGCGCCCGGAATCACAAGCGGCGATCAGTCCATTATGTTTTATAACAATGCCTTGAAGAAAAGCACCCGGTTGGGTAATGGTGGCGACGACGTTGCTGACGCCGGGCGATGTGATCCTGATCAAAGTGTTGCTCTTGATGGTGACAAAAATGTTGCCGCCGGCGTCCAATGCCATGGCCGTGGCATTCGTCAAGTGCGCCGCGTTGGTGGCGATCAAATCACCGAATTCACCGTCGAATTCCACAACGGTTCCATTGTTGCCGTCGCCGCGATTCAGGACAAAAACATTCAAAGAACCGTCAATGGCAACTGCAACGGGATGGCTGATCAAGTTGGTTGCGCTGGGCGAAATTGCCAGGTCGTATGTCTCGCCCTCGGAAAGTTCGAGCAGACGAATTTTGTTGTTGTCACGATCCGCCACCAGCATCTGTGTGCCGGAAGGATCCAAAGCGAGACCGCAAGGCGTGTTGAACAACGCTTGATGATAAGTGTCGCCGTTGGCGTAACCGGGTTGACCTTGACCGCCCACAAGCTCCACAGTCGTGGCAGTCGTGGCGGCAAAAAGATTGACAGTAGCCAGCAAGAACGCCACTGTCATAGCGAAAACAGCCAATCGCGAACCGAAGCGTATCTGCCTGTAGGCCTGCCACGGAAATGCAATTTTCATAAAACGACCTGATTTATTGTCCTTCAATATGCCTTGTATGGTCTGGTTCGCAAATTTCTATGGCGCCGACGCCGTCTTGTCTGGTTCTGGATTTTGGCTTTTGTCGGCTGGCAACGGATTGCTCCAGTCGCCGCGGGGTTGGGAGCTGTCCCACCAGGAATGCATGTTCATGGGGTCCTTCATGGTTCTGGGCACGCTGTTGAGGAAATCCGTGGTCATGGGCTTGAAATCCTGGTCCCTGACGATGGTGGGCGTGATGAAAATCAGGAGGTTGTCCTTCACCATGCTCTTGCTTTCGCTGCGGAAGGCGAGGCCCAAACCCGGGATGTCGCCCAAAATGGGGACCTTGGTGGTTGAGACGCTGGGATTGTTCTGCACCAGGCCGCCCATGACGAGCGTGTGGGCGTTGGGGATGAGGACTTGGGTCTCGATATGACGCTGGTCAAAGATATCCGCCGAAACGGTTCCGCCAGAGCCAACGCTTTCCGTGTCCTTGCCGAAATAGCTCGACACGTTGGGAGCAACCTTGAGCCAGATGTAATCGTTGGCCGTGATGCGCGGGGTCACCACCAGGATGGTTCCGATGTTGGAGTAGGTGATGCTCGAGCCGCCGGCGGTGTTCTGCGTGCCGGCCTGGACGTTGATGACAGGGAAATCACGCGTGACGGTAATGGTTGCGGTTTCATTGTCAAGGGTCACGAGGCGGGGAGTGGAGACCACCTGCGCATCGGAAGATTGATTCAGGAACGAGAGAACTGCCTTGACGCCGTCGGCCGTCAGGAAGCCGGTGTCCGGCAACAAGCCGCTGGCGGTGCTTGCCGCAAAGCCGCCGTTGCCGATGGTGCTTATCAACGAACTGACGGTGCTCGAACCCGGAATGGTGGTGGTCCCTGGTGCTCCGCCGAACCCTGGTGTGGTCACCGGCGTGCCGGGCGACGTTGTGGTTGATGTGCCGGACAGTGTGCCGTTGCCAAACTCGATGTTTTGGGCCTGCACTGTGCCCGCCCAGTTAATGCCCTTGACCGTGCTGGGGCTGCTGGAAAGTTCAATCAGCTTGGTTTCAATCAGCACTTGGCGCGTGGGTTTGTCAAGCTCGGTTATCAGCATGTCCACATCCGCCTGTTCTGCTTCCGTGGCGACCACGACCAACTGGCTGGTGCGGGCATCGGGCACGACCCGGCTGCGTTTTGTCTGGTCAGACGACAACAAGCTTTCAACGGCGGCCATCATGTTGGAAGTGCTGGAGTATTTGAGCTGGACGACGCGGGTGATCAATGGCGGCAGGGCGTTGGGTTCCTTGGTCGTGACTTTGTAAATCCCGGTTTTCGGATTTTCAACGAGTTGCAGGCCGTAGTTGTCCAGCAGCGCCAGGAGCGCCTGTTGGGCGGTGACATGTTCCCAGCGGATGGACAGGGTGGGTTCGGGTTTGATCTGTCCGTTTTGATCCGGCTGGCCGTAGCCGATTTTTGGGTCGAGCAGGTAATTGATGCCCGCGAGCCGCGTCAGGCTTTCTATGGCCGTGGTGATCGGGACATCCTGGAATTGAATCGGCAGCTCGGCGGCGGCGGCCGGGGCGTTGGTGCCGGTGGCCGCTGAATTGGTCGAGCCGGCCACGGTGACCGCATTGCTCACCGACATGCCGGAAACCACTTCATTGCCGCCAGCCATTGCCGCAGGGGTGTTGCTTTCGTTGGTGCCGGCGGTCACGTTGCTGATGGCCGCGCTTCCAGATTGGTTGCCGGTGTTAAAGCTGGTCGGTTGATTGCTGCCCCCCGCCGTTGCCGGCGAGGCGCCGGCGGCGGACGCGTTGCTCATCGTTGTGCCGCTGGAGACGGGTGCGCTGCCGCCCGTGGTCGTCGCCGGCACATTGCTTTCAGCCGCAGAGCCGGCGGCGTTGGCGCTCGTTCCCCTGGTGGTGGACAATGCGACCACATTGCTGAACATCACGGCATAGACATCGTTGCTCGTGGCCGGGCCAGCGGCGGCCCCGCCCACAACAGTTGGCGCGGTGCCGGCGGTGGCGTTGGTTTCGCACCAAGCCGTCTGGTGCAGGACAAATCCTGCAAGCAAGGTGGCGAGAAGTATTTTAGTCTTTTTCATGGTTTAACTCCCGGTGGCTCCCGATTGGGGAATGGTGAACTAAAAGATTCGCGAGTGCAAAAGCATTTTTGCTGTTCCGCCGGCTCGAATGGCATGGCGGCTTGTTTCGGAAAAAAAACGGGCTGTGAAAAAAATTCATAACAATTCACGGGCCTCTGGTAAAAGTCAATGTGACACTCGCGCCGCTGGCTTCGACGGTCACGGTGTCGGCTTTCGGGTTGATGTCCAGGACACGAATGTGCAACCGCCGGCTGGTTTTGGGGATGGTAACGTCTCCATCGTCGCCGGGCGCGAAGGTGTGGTTGTTGATGATTGCAAAGACATGCGGGGGTGTTCCAATGATGGCTTTCACAACCAAGTCGGTCAATGACGGGGTGCTGGCCTGGTTATCCAGACTGCCCGCGAAGACCCGGGAGGAAGCGGGGAAAAACGGGTCGCGCCCTTCCGACGTGTTGTTGGGATAGACAAAGACCGAGATCGCCGGCTGAACTTCCGTCTTGGCGGGCTGGGGCGGCGGCGCGGCGAACAGCGGCAGCGGGCCGACAACCGCCAGGGGCAGCAACGCCGCCAGCAGGCTTTGAAGGATGTGGGCGCGGGGATTCATTCAGTTTCAGCTTTGCGACGCCGTTGGATTTATCAGCGCAATAATGTCCATTCTAAAAGACAGCTTTTCATTGTTGTCGCCGGGGCTGCCGGCGGGTTCGAGAGCCAGATTGGCGATTCGGGCATGGGGATAGGCGTTTTCAAAATCAGCAATGAATTTCCCCAAATCGTGGTAATAGGCCGTGCCGCTGACCGTGACCTTGAGCTGTTGATACGGGAACTTCGGCAGCAAATCCACTGGACCCGTCGCCAACTGGCTGTTCACCGAAATGTCCACGTTGTATTTCCCCTTGAAATTCCGGATGGTGTCGTAAATCCAGGAAGCGGGATCGCCGGAGGCCATGTCACTCTCGGTCTGGGTCAGAGTGGTAGTCAAGTCCTCCAACTTGGCCGATAACGTGTCGGCCATTTTGATTTCTTTTTCCATCTTCTGAAGTTTGTCGCGGGCGTCGTTCGCCTGGGAATTGACTGCCGCGATGGTCGCATACTGGGGACGAATCAAACCATAGACAATCGCGATCAGCACCAGCAGCGTGCCCATCCCCACAAGGATGAGGTGGTCGCGCTTCTCTTTTGGGAGTTTGTTCATCGGGTCACGTCGGTAAAAAAGCAGTCCAGTGTAAAGGTCACATACGGCTTGCCGGCACCGGTCTGCGCCGAAGTGGGGGGACCGGCGAGTTGCACCCCGTTGGTCTTGTCCAGCATGGCCTGAAAGTAAGCTTGTTTGGCGATGGCTTCCTTGAACTTGTTGACCTGGTCTCCGGGATTGGCGCTGAAATCCCGCGCGTCCAGATGCAAGATGATCCTTTCCCTGACGGTGGCCGGGCGGCCGGCAGTCACATGGTCGCCGCTGGTTTGCGTGTCGGTTCCCGCGGTCAAAATGCAGGCTTGTTCCACGCGCATCCGGGTCAGTTGCACGTCGTTCACCGTGGCGTGTTGCAGCGCGTTGAGCAGGTTGCCTTGCAGGAAGCGGGCCGCCTGCAATTTTTGCAGCGCCGTCAGTCTGGCTTGAATCGCATCCACTTTTTTCTTGTCTGAAACCACGCGCTGATACGCGTTGGTCTTGGCATTGGTGTCCATTTGCACCCCGTCAAAACGTTCCTTCGCCAGGATGGCGTTGACTTCCACCATGCTGCTCCACACCAGGAACACCACGACCAGCAACACGCCGATGTAGATGGCGCGCTTGACCGGGTCGTGCCGCCGCAGTTCCTCGGCGGCTTGGGCCTCGGCCAGCAGGTTGATATGAATTGGCATAAACCGGTGTCTGATTAAAGCGCCGCCAGCGCGGCCCCGATGGCCACGCCCAATTGCGGTCCGACGTGTTCAATTTCAACCGCCTGCTGCCCCGGCAGCGCCAGTTGCAAAAACGCCGCCGGATTCCACGTCTTGCATTCGGCGATCATTTCCATGCGCAGCATTTCCAGGAACGTTTCCGACTTCGCCGCCGCGCCGCTGACGTAGACATGCGAGATGGGCCGGTCCTGTTGGTGTTCGAAAAAGTCCAGCGATGCGCGCAACTCCCGTCCCAGCGGCGTCACCTGCGCTTCAATGGCGGACCTGGCCTCCGGCGCCATGCCCACTTTGGCGCCCTCCGCGTCGGCGTAGGTGATCTTCATTTCTTCCGCCAGCCCCGTCGTCAATTTGTCCCCGCCGAAGTTGACCACGCGGATCAACACCAGTTCCCCGCGGTCGAGCACGCAAATTGAGGAATGTTTGAACCCAATGTCCACCAGCGCCACGGAGTCGTTGGCGAACACCCCGGGCACGGCCATTTCAAACGCGTTCATCGGCCCGATGATTCCGGGCACAATGCAATCCGGCGTCAGTCCGGCGTCTTTGACGGCCATTTGGAAATCATCCACCAATTGTTGTTTCGCGCCGGTCACGAGCACTTTCAGCTTGGGCACTCCGGCGGGCTTGGCGGGGTCGGCGGCCTTGCCCGGCGCCGGTGTGGTTTTGGGCGGGAAAATGTGGCAGTCAAAAACGTAGTTCGGCAAATCCTGCTGAAGATAACCCTTGGTGTTGTTTCTCAACACCTGCCGCATTTCGCCCACTGGAATCTGCGGCAACTCCACCTGCCGCACGATGGCATCGTCCAGGCTGACGGCCAGCGTCACAAATTTGGTCGTATTGCCCAGCGCCTCGGCCACGCTGCGGAGATGGTCGGAAAGCAACTCGGCGGAAAATTTCTTGTCGTAAATCGGCGCGTCCAGCAGCGCGTAACGGCTCAAGGCCAGCACTTCGCCACGCCGTTCCAGAAGAACGGCCTTCGTGGTGCGGGTGCCCAGATCCACCGCCATCATCTGGACTCGCTTTTTCCTTGACGCTCCACCTATGAACGGCAACTCCATGCGCATCCTCCTTATACTGTTTTGCCGGCTGATTGCAAGCAGTAATTCAAACAAAATTTTGGCGCGCGGACGCGGACGGGCGTCTTGATGGTGTGGTTGCGCGCGGTCATGGTATCAAACCATTCCAAACCGGGCCTGTGAAGTCTTGGGGTGACATACGCTGGACGGTTAATAAGCCATCCAATTGCCGCGGATGAGGGCCTTGGCCTCCGGCGTGCATGGCGGCAGGCCGGCTTGGTTGGTGAAATTATTGTCAAAGGCCCAGTTGCGCGTGGGCGGGTTGTAATAGTTTCCGGCCACCTTATAGTAATTGGTCGCATAGATGCTGGGGAACATGACGACGATCGAGCCGTTGTAAGTGTTTACATAAGTGCCTCCTGAACTCTTGTTCCAATCTTCCAGATAACGCAGGAAATTTTCGACGCCGCCGCTGTAACTTCCGCTGACGTTCGGGTTGGACTGGACAATGCCTTCAAACATCGCGGCGTTGACGGTGGTGTTGGTTGCGCCATGGGTTCCTGTGGGCAGCTTGTTGGTATAGGAGTCCTGCCAACTGTCGGAAAGGATGGTGATGGCGTCGGCCAGTATGGCAGCCGGATAGTCGTTTGTGGTGATATTTGCCCCGAGAGTTGGGCTGGCACCCTGGCGCTGCACGTTGTAATCCTTCCAGATATAGACCGGCTGCGGCGTGGAAACGGTCAGGCCGGGATAATTTGTCGGCAATTGAGAGCCGTTCACGAGGCGCACCGCGGGGAGCGTTGTGCTGGTCAAAGGCACGCTGTTATAGACATAAATGGAGCCGATTCCATGGCCATAGTCGTGAGTAATGGCCGAATTGGCCGCTGGGCCTTGGTCGGCGCTGTTGGTGAGCCACTTGTTGAATTTGCCGACGTCAATCTGGACGGCCTGGACCGGTTTTGGCGGGCCTGAACCTCCATTCCAACCTTCGCGCCAGTCATAAAAGATAACGTTCGTCAAAAACGAAAAACCGGCGTAGAGGATGTTGGTGCTGGTCCAGTTGCTGTTAGCCACCTTTTGAATCAGATAGTCATTCGTGAGCTGCGTAAGGGTCGGGGTGTTGTATTTATCCTGATACCAAACGGTGAAATTAGTGCCTTTGCAGCCGTTGGTTCCCCAGGCGGCATTGGAGATGATGATGTCGGATTCGTTGAAAAGGAAGACTTGATTGCTTGCGGTATATGCGGCTGTGTTCGGCGCGCCCAACGCGGCGGGCGGCAGGTTGAGGACGGCTTCGATGTTGGTGGGATTGGTGTTTGCGCTGGCGTTGCCGGCAACCGGCACGGTCAGCGCGTTGTTGCCTGAACTCGGCTGCTTACTCACGACGAAAGTGACAACTTGAGTGCCGCCATAGCTGTAGCCGTTGGCAAAAGGGTCGGCCGCGGTGTTGAGGGTCACCGATCCCACCGCCTGCACCGTCGAACTGAATGTAAGCCCGTTTATACACGTTATCCACATGCTTTGATTGCAGTAAACCGGTCCAGTGACGGCCATTACCGGGGTGGGATCCATCTCCATGTTCAGATTGTAAAAAATGGCAAACTGGAAGATCGGAATGTTGGCCGCCTGGAAAGTCTGGCTGACGGTGGCCGGCACGGAGTAAAGGGCGTTGATCGGCGTGGCGACGGAAATGATCTGGCAATTTTGGACGAAGCCTTGCAGCCCTTGGTATTGAGCATTCAAAGCCACCAGGTTGGTCCCGGTGGTCTGGTCGAAGCTGACATAGGTGGTGTTGGCGTTGCCGTTTGTGTCGCTGAATGTGTATTGAACCGGCCAGGTGCTGGAGTCGGGAATCAACGTGTTGTAGCTGCTGGCGGAGTTCAGTTTGGCGTAGAGGAAATCGCGATCCATCTGTGAAAAAATCCGCTCCGTGGCGGCCTCGGCTGCGGCCTCGGACTGGTTGAACTGGATGTTGCGAGCAGCCTGCTTGCCGTTGCTCGCGGTCCACATCAACATGCTGGCCAAAAGCAAGAGGGCGGTGACCAGAAACGTCAGCGTAATTAACAACGCGTAACCGGAGCCGGCCCGCCGCATGGGTTTAAGGGTGATTTGCATGGCTTTCCCGTCAGTCAATCGCCCGTCGCGTCACCTTGGTGTGCAACTGATAATAATCATACATCGCGCCGGATCCCACGCCGGCCAACGGATATTCCCACTGCGAAAATTGCAGCGTCATGTGGATGATGCGGTTATTCGTGTTGTTCGTCAGGACGTTGCCCAGATAATCCTCCGCGTCGAAAACAAAATAATTGGTTACGAACGGGACGTTGGTGACCAAACCGACCGGCGTCCCGGTGTAATAATACCCGTTCGTGCTGTATGCGCCGGTCATGGTTACGCTCAACAGGCTGCTGGAACCCTGGTCCTGGAAAAAAAGCGTGCCGGTGGCTGCGCTTGAGTTCGTAAAAATCAAAAGGGCGTTGCCTATTTGGTTGGTGCCGTTCCCGATGGATATGAACGTGGTCGAGCCATTGGTGTAAAGTCCCACGTCCACCAGCTTCGCCTCGCGGACGGCGTCGCGGATTTCATTCAGGGCCTTGCGGCCGCCGGCGGTGGCGGTCAGCTTTGTGGCCGCCAGCGTATAGACCTGCAGCCCGAAAATCTGGATTGCAATCATCGCGCCGACGAGAATCACAAAAATGGCCGAGACGATGTAAATTTCCACCAGCGTAAAACCGGCGGTGCGCGCGCGCTTCGGAAAAGATTGAAGGGCTGGTTTCATTGGTCGGGCGCGCGATAAGTGATGTCCGTGTTGGTAAATGTGACCCCGGTTCTGGGAAATATCCAGATGCAATCCGAACGGATCATCCGCAACGGCGGGGTGATCTGCAGGGTCGTGATGGTGATGACGTTCGTGGTATAAAACGGCGAACCCTTGGCCGGGGTGTCCATCGCGTAATTCGTCCCGGAATAGTTGGTGCTCCATGTGGCGCCGACATAATTTGACACCCACAACTGATCGGTCAGACACGAATTGGTGGGCAGCGGCCATACCTGCGAATTCCATTGCGCCGCGCGCGCCTGCTCCATGCCTTGCGACGCCAGCGACTGCGCCGCGAGCGACATGGAACTCCATTCCGCAAACCGGTTCGCCTGCAAATAGCCGTAAATGACCCCGGCAAAGACCAGCGCCAGGATGACAATGGATATCAAAACCTCCACCAGCGTGAACGCCGCCAGCAAAACGCGCGGCTGGCGCTCAATCATTTGTCGGCCATTTGCCAGCATATTCAATTTACCTCGGGTCTAATGGGCTTCTCCAATCCACTCGCTGTCAATTGTAGTAGCACGGAACATGCCGTTCTGGCAAGGCTGGAATCGGCGCGGTTCGGGCATTCCCTCCTGTCCTGAAAATTGACAAACGCCGAAATAAAGACAGCGGGTCGTGAAACGCCTGTTCACTGCGGCCCCGATGCGCCAAGCCGGCAGCGCGACGGCGGGTTCGTCCTCAAATAACCGGCTCCGGCTTTTCCCCCGGCGTGAAATCGTCCCAATCACACAAGCCGGCGGGCGCGCAATTGCATTTCCTCCAGAAACACCTCGAGCAGCGGCGTCTTGCGGCCGCGCCACAGCGCGCCAATGACCACCGGCGGAAACCCGGCCAGTGGCAGCACGCGCACCTTCGGCGAAAATATTTTGTTCGGAATCGCCGCCGACAAGCCGATGCCCAGGCCGCTGGCCACGTAGGCTTCAATCAAGTCCGCCGATCCGGCCTCGATGCTCGGAAACCAGTCCACGCCGAGCTTGTTGAGCTGGGCCTGGAAATTCCTGCTCAACGGCTCGCTGGGTGGAAAACAAATCAGCGGCTCGTCAATCGTGTCGCGCCGCCACAACTCCTCCGCCGATTTCACGGCGCTGTTTTTCGGGACGAGCAGCACCGGCGGCAGCTCCAGCAGCGCCAGCGCATGAGTGCCCTGGGCGGTTTTCTTTTCCACCACCGTGACGGCCAGGTCAATCTCATCGCGTTGGAGCATCTCCTCCAGCTCCGCCGGCGAACCCTCCCGCAGCGACAGTTTCAGGCCGAAAAATTTTCCCCGGACGCTCTGGAACAATTCCGGCAGATGCTCGCGCAGCACAATCGTCGCCGCGCCGATGCGGATGCGCCTCGCCCGGCCGCCCTGAAGCTCGACGGCCATTTTTTCGAGGTTGGAAAAAAACGGCTGGACGAACCCGTGAAGCTTTTCGCCCTCCGCCGTCAGCGCGAAGGGCCGGCGGTGAAACAGTTTGACGCCGAGGAATTCCTCCAGTTGCGCGATTTGCGAGCTGACCGCCGGCTGCTGGATGCCGTAGGGGATGTTGCGCACCGCCGGCATGATGCCGCCATGCTTCGCAACGTAATAAAAAAGTTCGAGATGATGGATGTTCATAACTCTGGTTCAAGCGGTGTCGCTGCAACTTTCAAGCATCCGCCGCCCGGAAGCAAGCCGGAGAATCTGCCGGATTGGGTTCGTTTTCGTTCTGGCATGATGGAACCAGCGGAGCGTTCCATTGAATTGACGGGGTGATGGTCATTTTCTGATTTGGGTTCGTTTCGCAATTTTCATATTCATGCCTTTGCGGAAATCTCCATCGTCAGCGGTGCGGGGATATTTTCGCCCTGCCGCCGGCGTTGCAGCCGTTCAAGCTGGTTCATGGCGCGGAACAACTGCCGCTCCAAAAATGTTTCATAGCGCAGAATCTTTTCCAACACGTCCGCCGATGGCAGCACCGCCGCCGTCTGCCGCGCCCGCTCCTCCGCATCCTCCCGTTCCTCGCGCCGGTCCATCCAATATCCCTTGTCGCGGATTTGTAGGTCCAAAAATTTCAAGACTTCCTCCTTGTGGCGGGAGCGCAACACCTCCGGCTCCAGTTTTTCCGGGTTGGCTAGGAGCCATGCGCGGAATCCCTCGAGTTTTTTGACCATGGCATTGGGCTGGTCGCGCAACTCCCCTTTGAAATCCTTCAACGCCTCTTCGGTCAGTTCGCCGTCCCGCTCCACGTCCCGATGCACACCCTGAAGACAACAAATCAAGTAGTGGCAGCCCCACACGGATTGCTCCAATTTCGTGACGAGCCTTTCCGTGCCGGGAATGTGCGGCATGGCGAGCAGGAGCGGCAGCGGGTTATGGTTTTCCCTTTTCCACCAGCCGGTATCCACGCTCAAGGCGATCTCGCCGGATTCCGCCGTGCGGGCGCGGCGCAGCCGCCACGTTAGCGAGATGATCTGGTTCACCAGCATTTCCTCCAATGGCCCGACCGGGGCCTGGTCCGCATAGAACTCCTGGCAGAGCTTTTTGAACTCACGCGGCGATTCCCTGAACTTGTGGCCCTGCACGACCACCGATTGCGCCAGCAACCCGTGCTTGAGGGCGTTCAATTTGGAGACGTCCTTGCCATTCTTCGTCTTGGGGCCGGTGGATTTTTGGGCGTTGCGCCGGTTGGCTTCCAATTTTTCAGGAGTTATGTTCATTGGTTTTCTCATGGCAACCTCATTTGTAACGACCGCGAATGTAATGGCTATAATACGCACCCATGGACGATGCGTTCATAAACTCCCGGTAAACCTGATACGGCACGCCGGGATGGTCATAGATTCTGCCGCTGTGGAACTCGACGGTCAGCGTGTAACCGTCGTAGCCCACGGCGCGGATGGCGGACGAATTGACTAATATGAGAGTCATACATCATGACTCTTGCGGGAAGCCTAGCTGATTTCAAATTTATGATTTAGGGAAAAGCAGCGCCTAAATTTCCCCAAATCATTTTGTAACCGTTTTGGAAGCGGACCGTCTGTGTTTGTGATTGGAGCCGGCGATGGTCTCAAGGGCGGCTAAAATATCCTTGAAAATAGCGTGCTGAATCACGCCCTTCTTCCTGCCAGTCTGATACGCACGCCTATTTCGATAGTCGTCCCATTCAGGACGGAGGTGGAAGTCTGGCATTTCTTCCAGAATCATTTCCTTGCCGGTATGCCAGTAATCCAAAACATGCTTTTCACTAAACGGACGGCGCAACTTCTCAAGACTCCTCGTCCAAGCGGGAAGGATTTCGTAACTGCCAACATAACTCGGCAGCTCGAGCCGCTTTTTTTCCTCGTCCCATCCCAATTTGCGCGCTGCTTCCTCATAACGCGACATGGGTATCGGATGCTTGATGCCGTAGCCGTAGATTTCCGCCCATTCTGGCAACCGGCTTTCATAAGTATCGAGATTCAGATCAATCGTGAAGATGATGGCATAGGCATATTGAACGGGCCATGATTGACGGACAAGATGCGGCCCCTTCGGCTGGCAGGCACTGGCCATGTTGACTTGAGACAGCCGGGAATTTTCCAGATATGCCCGGTTGAAACGCAGATTATCAGGATGCCGTGACTGGAAACACGGCAGCAACATCAGTTCACCTGCCATTTTTTGAAACAGTCGCACATCTTCCTTGTAAAGTTCCAATAGGTTTCTGGTGGCTTGTATCGCATCGTGAAACAGCTTCCACGCCTTGCGCTCTTTCTCTGGCAACTTGCTGTTACCGGCTTCATCACCGGCGATGACCTCGTCCATATACCAAGCCTGATCCAGCCACCTCAAAAAATCAGGTTCGGGGCCGCAATAATTGTTGGAAAGCTCCTCGGTAAACGTAAACACCAGTGAATTCGCTCTGCCAACGTTAAATGAGGAACCACCACGCATCGCCCTATCCTCCAATTGCTACCAAACCGTTTACGATTTTTATCGTTTCCAAACTCACGGTGATGACTTTGCCGATCAAGCCGACGATGTATTCCTCGTCGTCGTTGCGGTTTGGGTCGCTGGTGATGTTTCCGTGCTCGTCTTTGGTGACACGGTATTGGTCTATTACCCATTCCAGCGCGCTGCGGTTGCCGAGCTTGTAATCGAACACTACGGGTGGGATGCCGCTCAAGGTCAGGAAATCATTGTAGATGATGGCGGACTTGTCTTTCGTCAGCTTCATCGCCTCCACGCGCCAGTCGAGTTTGACTTCCTTGTTTTCCTGCCGCTGCAATTTGAATTCCTTGGCGGATTCATAATTGACGTGCAACTCGGCGAGCTTTTTGCCGGCCTCGACAAAGGCGTGAAACAGTTTGGCGCTGGCTGTGGGATTGTGAGCGGGCGTTTTGTCGCCCTGCATCGTCTCGACGGCGGCGAGCGGGAAAAAGGTAGGGACATCGCGCTGCGATGTCCCCGCTGGCGCTTTCCCGGTTTTGGCCAGCGGAATTTCTGAACCGCCCGCCGAGGACTGGGAAGCGCGGGCGGGGACGGCGCAACGCGCCGTCCCTACCCCGATGAACGGAATGCGCGGTAGATCGCGTTTCAAATTCTCGGCGAAACGGGTGCGGAAGCCGGGATGATGCAGCACGGCATAGACGTAATGAAAAATGTCCGCCGCCGTGATGCTGTCGTCATCATAGAAAATCTGGAACAGCGTCCGCGCTTTGGGCGTGATGTTTTCCTGCTTGTGCTTGCCGTCTTTGGAATAGGTGAAAAGTGAAAACGCGTAGGTTGCACAACCAAATCCGCCGGCATAAACCAAATTGGGAATTGCATTGGTCATTAGACTGCAAAAAGGACGTTCAACCGTTACATTCAAACAAAGGATTTTATTTTCCTTTTCTGCCTTCTTGGTTGGAACCAGATGTCCAGTCGTCCCAACTTCGTCAACGAACATGCGTGCGTAATGTAATTTCAAGTTGGTGAACGGACGGTAGGCAGAATCGCAAACATCTGAAGCATCAAACTTCAATTCGTCTCCCTGCCGAAACCAGCGTTTCAAATTCCGACTCCATTTGATTTTGTCGTAGCTGACAAAGCTGTCAATGTAGCTAATCAGTTCCTTCGGGTCTTTCGGCGGCTTGGCTTTAGTATTCCACCGGTTTAGCTCGGCGTTATAATCATCGGCAAATTGCTCAACGCGCTTGGCGAGCCGTTTCGCATCAAAGTCATAAACCACGTCATCGCGGTTGGTGGAAACACCGAGCGAGTAAGTGCGGAAGACGGTTGGCACGCTCATACCCGCCTTGGCATCCTTGCTGCCGATTGGCAGGAAGGATTCAAACTCCTCGTCCGTGTCGTTTGTAATCCAGTTGCCCCGGTCATCCGGCTTGAGCTTTTTCCATTTTACGTTGCTGACGCTGCCCTTTTGATCCAGAAAACTATATTTCTCCTCCTTACGCCAATCCTGACCAACCGCATGATAATGAATCAAACAGCGACGGTTCTTGGTGTAGTCCGAATTGCCGCGCCGGACAAAGAGATTGATGCTCACGCCGACCTGAATTCCAAAAACATTGTGCGTAGTGCCGGAAAGTTTCGGGTTCTTCCGCACGTTGCCGCCGAGGTCGAGAACGTAGATTTCATCAAAATCCTTCGCCAGTTCCTTTCGCATCCCGTCAAACGTCTTCTCGGTGACAAAACTGTTGTTGTTCACAAAACAAACGATGCCACCGCCAACCAACCTGTCCGTTGCGTAACGAATTGCCTTCACATACGGATCAGCCAGCTTGCGCAACAATGTGGCATCCGAGGCTTCGCCGTAAGTGGCGCTGACGCGCCGCTCAAGTTCGGGATACTTGCGGTTTTTGTTGTTGTCGTTTTCATCCGTCTGCCCGGCGTTGTAAGGCGGATTGGCGATGATGACCCGAATGGGTGAATCTTTTTGCCGCTTGATGCGCTTGGTGTTTTCAGGATTAAACCCAATGGCCATTTCATCCTGTTCATGCCTCTCGTTAAACCCGTAATACGCCATTTTGCCGTTAATCGTTTGAAACGTGTCCACGAGACAGATGCCTACAAACGGCTCGTATTTGCCGGTGGCCTCGTAGTAGGCGTGCTCGATGTTCATCGAGGCGACGTAATACGGCAGCAGCATGATTTCATTGCAGTGCAGTTCATGCGCGTATTTGTGCGGCAGCGCGGTCTTGGGAATGTGCCGCATGAGGTTGACGATGAAATTGCCGGTGCCGGTGAATGGGTCGAGGATATGGACATCCTTGTCCGCGAGCGTCTTTCCAAACTCCACCGTCAGAATCTTCTCCACGCTGGCGACCATGAAGTTGACCAGCGGCTGCGGCGTATAAACGATGCCGTGCGTGTCGGCCACCTTCACGCAGAAGCCCTGAAAGAACCGCTCATAAACGGTGTTGAGGAAGTTCTGCTTTTCGTGGAAATCGGTGATGGTGGCGGCGGCGTTCTCAATCGCGCCGTAAAAATGCTCCAGACTCTTGCTGAAATCGTCACGGCTGAACACGCGGGAGTTGAGCGCGGCAATGACTTTTTCAATCTCCAGCGCGATGACGTTCCGCTGCATGAAATCCGCCACGTCGAAAATTTTGCGGAAGATGCGCTCGGTGAGGATGTGCTGGATGATCATCTCCTCGACCGCCTCGATGGAGATGTTCGGATTAAGCGAACCCCGGCAGAGTGAGGCAAAATCATCAAAGGCGGCGATGAATTTCTTATTGGTCTGGCGTTCGTTCTCAATCAGCTTTTTCAGGCTCGCGCCGATCTGTGGCACCTTGTCCTTGAATTCCTCGACGGCCTTTTCCCATTCGGCGATGGCGGGCGGGGCGAATTCCAGAAACAGGGTGAGGATTTTGACGAGATTATCTGCTTCGCTCAAGTCGGCCTCGAAATGCAGTTCGCCATTCTGGTAAAGCACGGCGCGGTCGGGCTGCCAGAACAGAATGTTCTGCTTGGGGTAGCCGATGGAAAATTTGTGTTTGATTTCCTTTTCCAGATCGTCGGCGGAATCCTTGGCTTCCCAGAGGCCGTGATTGAGTCCGTAGTTGTCGAGCAACGCGCCGTCGGCTTTCGCGTCGGCCTGGCCTTTGCGTTTGATGGCGTATTCGGGAACGAGTTTCCAATCGAACTGGCGGGCGCAGTGTTCGAGCAATTCCTGAAAGGCGGAGCGGACGGCGGTTTCGTGCTTGATGCCGAGCTTCTCGAATTTGGCGAGCGAATCGTAGTAGGCGGTTACGGCCTTGTGCGTGGGCTTCAGCGTCAGCGTCGGCATGGCGCGAAGTGTGCGCCGGAAATCGAGCAGCGTCAATTCTGACGTGGTCTGACGTGGTCTGACGTGGTGACAGTTTTTCCCGAAAAATGCAACCGCCGCCCAGTTCAATGAGCGGCTGGGTTTTACAGGCATGGTTTGATTTCCGGCAGATGCGCTCCGAAAAATTGCAAATCGGGAAACAGCCGAAAAACTTGTTCCCGGCGCGAAGTGAACTATCCTGTCCCGAAGTGAAAGAAAAGTGGAACAAATTGTTACCGGTTTTGTTCGTCGCGGTCTTCGCGCTGTCGCGGATTCCCGGTTTGATGCCGGCCAATTTCAGCGTCGCCTACGCCTTCGCGTTTTGCGCGGGCGTCTATTTTCGCGGCGCGACGGCCTGGTGGCTGCCGCTGGGCACGATGCTGGCCACGGACGTGGCGCTGAACCTTTTCCATTACCACATCGCGCCGTTTGCTGTTTACCTGCTGCTCAATTACGCGATTTTCGCGGTGCTCATCGGCTTGGGAAAATGGTTCGGCCGGCGCGCGTCGTTTTTGAAACTGCTGCTGGGCGGCCTGCTCGGCGCGGTGATTTTTTATCTCGTCACCAACACGTTGTCGTGGCTGCAGGATCCCGCCTATGCCAAGACGATTGCCGGCTGGATTCAGGCGCTGACGACGGGCCGGCTGGACGTGCAGCCGACGACGTGGGAAATGTTTCGCAACACGCTCTTGAGCGGCGGCCTCTTCACCGCGCTGTTTGTCGCGGCGGAAAAGGCGACTGCGCCCGCCGAATCGCCCGCCGACAAAACCGCCGGCGCGCGCGAGCCGGAAAATGAAACGGAAGGCGAGGAAGCGGAAGCCAAAGGCTGAAGGCTAAATTCTAAATTTCAAATTCAGCCTTCAGCTTTTAGAATTTAGTCTTTTATGAACATCGGCGTCATCTCCGACACGCACAATTTTCTCGACCCGAAAATTCATGAGCTTTTCGCCGGCGTCGGCCACATCCTGCATGCGGGCGACATCGGCAACGCCACCATCATTTCCGAGCTGGAAGCGATCGCTCCCGTCACCGCCGTTTATGGCAACACCGACATGGGGCTGCCGTTCAAGGAAACGGAAGTCATCGAATTGGCCGGGCGAAAATTCCTCATCCATCACATCGTCAATCCACCGGCTCTTGGCGACCGCGTCAAGGAGCGCATTGTGCGGGCGCAGCCGCAAGTCGTCGTCTTTGGCCACACGCACCGGACGTTTTGCGAGACCATCGGCGGCGTGCTTTATTTCAATCCCGGCTCGGCGGGCAAGCCGAAGTTTGGCTTGGGCCGCACCGTGGCCATCCTGCATTGCGACGCGAAGGAAATCCGCCACGAGTTCATTCCGCTATGATTTTTAACCACGGATGGACACGGATGGGATGGTAGGGCGGCGCTGCTGCGCCGCCGGGCAGGATGGCCGCGCCGCAGCGCGGCCCTACCGCCAAGAAATGTGCCGATGATTTTGGAGATTCGGTATGATCTGTTCACGGGTTTCTGTTGGAGAGTATGGGGAAAATAAAAAAGGCAGGACGATCAAGCCCTGCCTTTTGTGAATACCAGCGACAGACGATGTTTTTAGCAGAACAGCTTGCGACGCAGCGCGGCCAAGCTCATTAACGCGCCGCCCAAGAGGGTAACCGTCATGCCGCCATCGGGAACGCTGCCATACACATCCACATTAACATCCGAGGATTTGTCCCAACCATCGCCGTTCGAATCCCACGATCCTATGCTTGACGGATCAAGTATCCCGCCAACCACTTCCGCATAAAGCATCGAGTTATCCGCGCCGTCTTGGGGTGAGCCACTCAATGCCGCGTTGGAGCAGTGAACAAACGGAACGACGGTTCCATCACCAGAACCGCTTCCATCAAGGAAGAAATCGTAAGTCTGACCAGCCGCTAATACAATATTAACGGAAAAATCAACTTGATACATGGATATCATTGAGCCGGAAGACCCCTGATAGGTGCTTCCATCGGCGTAAGTAACGGGCGAGGGTGATATGGCACCCGATGCTGACACGACGCCAAAGGTTGACGACCCGTCAATTCCGCCCCGAAGAACCGCAGTATCGGTTTCGCCTACAGTCCACAGAGTTATTTTGTTAATATCCCATGTTTGTGAGCTATTGTTAACGAAAGTGTCGCCAACCACCCAGTAATCCGGCGATGTGTATTCAGTAAAGCCCACGCAACATTGGCGCGGTTTGCACCAGCCGCATTATTGAGATTAGCCGTTGGCAGCCCGCGATCCACCAGCAGATCTGCAAAGGCCATATTTCCCATTAACCCCATCGCAGCCAAGCCCAGAATTAATTTTGTGTTCATTGTTTTCATAGTTGTTTCAGAATTAGGTCTATATCCCAAGCAGCCATCACAGCCACATGGATACTCTGCGTGAACAGCAGCATCAGTTCTGCCAGATGACGTTGATAAATGGGCTTTTCTGTTCAAATCATAACAACCTGATGGACGGTGAATTACAAATACGAAATACCATTCACCAAGTTAATTTTATAGATTCTTATTACTAATTGTGTAATGAATTCCGACTGTAAGTCTCTTATTGCTGTTGGCGGCGTGCGCAACCGAATGATGTCAAGTTGGTTACAGTGCTTTCCGCAAGAGTGTAAGCTTTTCCGACGCATTTTAAGCTTTCCGACGCGATTTCGCAGATCAAAACGGCCGGCTGGAATGCGGTTTGGGCCGCACCGTGGCCATCCTGCACTGCGATGAGGAGGAAATCCGCCACGAGTTCATTCCGCTATGATTTTTAACCACGGATGGATACGGATGAACACGGATGGGATGGTATTTTTTTTTTTTTTTTTTTTTTTTTTTTTTTTTTTTGGGCGGCGCTGCTGCGCCGCCGGGCAGGATGGCCGCGCCGCAGCGCCACCCTGCACCAAGAAATGTGCCAATGATTTTGGAGATTCGGTATGATCTGTTCACGGGTTTCTGTTGGAGAGTATTGGGAAAATAAAAAAGGCAGGACAATCAAGCCCTGCCTTTGTGAAAACCAATGTCAGACGATTTTTAGCAGAGCAGCTTGCGACGCAGCGCGGCCAAGCTCATCGACGCGCCGCCCAGGAGGTGTAACCGTCATGCCGCCATCGGGAACGGAAGTTACGGTGATCGAATTGATATCCACGCTTCCGCTTGATGCTCCCTCATCGCCAACATAAGCATAGGCTCTCATAACCTCCAGATCTCCGAATGCGACGCTGTTGTAGCTATCGGCTATGCCCAGAACGTAGTCCAGAGTTACGTTGGAAAGCCCGGCTACGTCGCCACCCGCACCACCATTTAAACTCCAATCCCATACATGGACGAGGCTTGTTCCGTTGAGCTGCGTTCCATTGCTCGGAGATGATGTCGAATCTTACGCTGTGCCCCTCCCCAAATGCCGTCGAGGGACACGCCGAAGGCCGCAAACGGAACATCATTGCCGGACGAAGTCAGATTGGCATACGTAAAGCTCATGCTGAGATTGTCCAATGTCCCGAGCGGGCCTCCGACGCCAACCACCGCGTCGTCACCCGCACTGGAATAGCCCAAGTGACCGTAACCAGGAGAGCCGGAAACATAGTGCCATTGTAAGAGGCCATTCTGCTAAAGTCGGTGTCCGATAGACCGTCGTCCCGGCGGACGCTGACAAAGTTGCCAGCCCGATTAAACCAATCCATAATTTTGTTTCATTGGTTTTATAGTTGTTTCAGAATTAGGTTTGTATCCCAAGCAGCCATCGCTGCCGCATGGATACTCGGTGAACAGCAGCATCAGTCCTGCCAGATGACGTTGCTAGTGAACTTCTCTGTTCAAATCATAACTACCTTATGGACAGGGAATTATATGCGCAAAATGTCATTCGACAAGTTTATTTTATAGATTCTTATTACTAATAGTGTAAGGAATTCCGACTGGAATTCCCTTATTGCCGTTGGTGGCATGCGTAAATGGATGATGTCAAGGTGGTTGCGGTGGCTTTGCAAGAGCGTAAGCTTTCCCGACGCATTTTCGCTTTCCGTGCGATTTCACAGATCAAAACGGCAGGCCGGAGTGCAGTTTGGGCCGCACCGCGGTCGTCCTGCACCGCGACGCAAAGGAAATCCGCCACGAGTTCATTCCGCTCTGATTTTTAACCACGGATGGACACGGATGAAAAAACGACTTAACGCAGAGGAACGCAAAGAAATTTATATCACTCTGCGGTTCTCGTTTCTCTGCGTGTCTCTGCGTTTCGTCTTCAATTGGAAATCCGTGTTTATCCGTGTCCATCCGTGGTTGAAAGTCTGGCCGCCACTTCCTTCACCTTCCGCAAATCGAGCTTGCCGGTTCCCAGCAGCGGGAAA
>CAVYLE010000017.1:0-84494 GCA_963769285.1 uncultured Verrucomicrobiae bacterium | reverse complement strand
GTAAATTGTGCCCGACGGTTTTGCCGAAACCGATGCCGACGTCCAGCACCACCTGATCCGCAGTCACACCACTGGTGTTCAATTTTACCAGCCGCTCACTGAAAAAATCGCCGACTTCGCGAACCACGTCCGCATAAACCGGGTTCGTTTGCATCGTTTGCGGCGTGCCTTGTGCGTGCATGCAAATGTAACCGGCGCGAAACTCCGCCACAATCCCCCACATCGCATCGTCTTCACGATTGGCCGCCACGTCGTTGACGATGCTGGCACCGGCTTGCAACGCAGCGCGGGCGACAGCGGGTTTCATCGTATCAACCGAAAGCGGAATTTTGACGTGCGACACCAGTTGTTCGACCACCGGTATTACACGGTGCAATTCCTCGGTTTCGCCGACCGGTTCCGCCCCGGGGCGTGTGGATTCGCCGCCGAGGTCGAGAATTTCCGCGCCTTGCGCGACCAGTTCCAGCGCGTGCGCGACGGCTTTGGCCGGATCAAAAAATTTTCCGCCGTCGGAAAACGAATCGGGCGTGACGTTGACAACCCCCATGACGAGCACCGGCCGCGGAAAAACGAATTCAAACCGGCGGGCGCGGAAAATGATTTTGCTGGCAGACACGAACTGATTGTGGACGGAATTTGGCAAATCGCCAAGCGCATCCGTCGCGGCATTGTGCGATCAAATCTTGGTTTTGAAGTATTTGATGGTCTGCGTCAACCCTTTGGCCAGCGGGACTTTGGGCTCCCAGCCGAGAATCTTTTTTGCGCGGGTGATGTCCGGCCGGCGCTGTTTCGGGTCGTCTTGCGGCAGCGGTTTGAAGACAATTTTGCTGCGCGAGCCGGTGGCGCGGATGATTTGGGCGGCGAATTGCAGCATGGTCAATTCCGTCGGATTGCCGATGTTCACCGGCAGATCATAGCTGCTCATCATCAGCCGGTAAATGCCTTCTATCAAATCGGACACGTAACAGAAGCTGCGGGTTTGTTTGCCTTCGCCAAAAACGGTGACGGGTCTGTTTTTGAGCGCCTGGCTGATGAACGCCGGCACGACGCGACCGTCGTGGAGCCGCATCCGCGGGCCGTAGGTGTTGAAGATGCGGACGATGCGCGTTTCGACCTGGTGTTCGCGGTGATAGGCCATCGTCAGGGCCTCGGCGAAGCGCTTGGCTTCGTCATAGCAGCCGCGCGGGCCGAGAGGATTGACGTTGCCCCAGTAATCCTCGGTTTGCGGATGGACGAGCGGATCGCCGTAAATTTCCGAAGTCGAGGCGAGCAGAAACCGCGCGTTTTTAATTTTGGCAAGGCCGAGCGCCTTGTGCGTGCCGAGCGAGCCGACCTTGAGGGTTTGAATCGGCAGTTCGAGATAATCAATCGGGCTGGCGGGCGACGCGAAGTGCCAGACGTAATGGACCGGCGCGTCAAGGAAAATGAATTCGGTGACGTCCTGCTCGATAAATTTGAAATTCGGGCTGCCGCCGAGGTGCGAAATATTGTCCACCGTGCCGGTGACAAAATTGTTGATGCCGATGACCTTGTGGCCGCGCGCCAGGAGCAAATCGGCCAGGTGCGAGCCGAGAAAACCCGCTGCGCCGGTGACGACGGAGGTGGGTTGCGGTTTTTTCATCAAGGGCAAACCGGCATTTCACTTCGCGCCCGTGCCGATGAGCACGGCGGGGATGGTGCGGACCAGGATTTTAATATCAAGCCACAGCGACCAGTTGTCAATGTACTCGAGGTCGAGGCGCACCCAGTTGCTGAAATCGGAAATTTGATTGCGTCCACTGATTTGCCAGAGGCAGGTGAGGCCGGGTTTGACGCTGAGGCGGCGGCGGTGGGCCAGATTTTCAAAACGTTTCACCTCGTCCACGGGCAAGGGGCGCGGACCGACCAGGCTCATTTCGGTGAGGAGCACATTGTAGAGTTGCGGCAGTTCGTCGAGGCTGTATTTGCGGAGAAATTTCCCGATGGGGGTGACGCGCGGGTCGTTGGTGACTTTGAAGACCGGGCCGCTCATTTCATTCATGGCCTCCAATTCACTTTTGAACTGCTCGGCGTTGGTCACCATGGTGCGGAATTTATAAAGGGTGAAGGGCGCGCCATTGAGGCCGGAGCGCTGTTGACGGAAGAAGACCGGCCCAGGCGAGGTGAACTTGATTGCCAGCGCGATGAGGGGAATCACCGGAATCACGGTCAACAACACCAGCAACAAAAACGACCCGATAAAATCCATGAGCTGCTTGACAACGCCCTGCCAGGAGGTATCCGGCGCCGATCGAAACACCAGCAGGGGATAGCCGAGCAATTCGTCGAAGCGGGCGCGCGAAATCTGCGTTCCAAAAAAATCAACGACCAGCCAGGCCTCGACGCCTTCGAGTTCGCAGGTTTTGATGGCGGCTTCAACCTGCTCGAAATAGGTGTGCCGCGCGCTGATGATCACCCCATTGATTGAATGTTCGTGGAGCATCTGCACGAGTTGTTGCACCGGGGTTTCTCCGAGACTCAATTCGCCCACCACTTGAACGCTCTCGTCCATCCGGTTTTTCCATTCACGCCGCAGCCGCTCAATTTCGGCCTGCGTACCGATGACGAGGAAGCGGCGTTGGTATTGCAACCGTCCGAACTTGCTGCGCAAGGCCCACCGGACCAGTTCCTCCTTCAGATAAACCAGGGTGAAACTGATGGCGCCAAAAAACGCCATCACCAGGCGCGGCGAAACAATTTGGAGGACATACATCACCAGCACCATGCCGATGGTCGTGATAAGACAACCCCTGAAGAGCGGCCAGATAATGTCCCATCGCGGGCAAAGAACGGGACGGCTGTAAAAACCCTGGGATTCAAGAATGAGCGGCGCGGCGGGAATCAGCGCAACGTACAGCCAGACGACCGTGTTAAAGATGTCGGGTGTGATCACCTCGAGGCCCAGCCATGCGATGATATGCGGATTGGTGCGCAACACATAGGCAAGCCAGAAGCTCATCGCAAACAAACAGGCATCCACCAATTGGTGGATTTGCGTTCGAATCTGGCGATCGTGTCGCAGCATATTTGTTAATTTGCAGCGTTTTCAGGTTAAACAATCAATCCGCGTGCGTGAACTCAAATTTTTTGGTCAGTGCCCGGCCCGGGCGATGTCTTTTTCCCTTGGCGCCACTTGATATTCCGGCACCGAGGCGGCGATCAATTTTCCCATGCGTGCAAACGTGGCTTCTTCCTGGCCCGGCGCACAGACGGTAAAATACGAAATGTAAGCCCAGCGCTGCAGTTTGCTGGTGAACAAAAGGTCCCGGAGAAGATAATACTGGAATTGAACATAATTCGGGGTCTGTTCGTTATCAGCGACAAACCAAAACACGTAAACCCCGCTCGCTTCCTGCTTTCGCCCGTCTGCCGTTTGAAACGAGTTATGGATGACCCATTTCAATACCGGCAAGGCATAAGGATGCTCGCCGCCAATGGGAATGTTGACCGCCGTTTTGGAGCCGATGATCCAGCCTTGTCCCGGCAGGCAGTAATCCGGCCGGTGAATGCTCGTGCGATCCGCACCCATCAAAACGATGGTTGCGGTGGTCCAGAAGCCATCCGGCGCCTGGTAGAGACGCCGGACATAAGATGTGTCTTTTGGGAAATAACCCAGTTCAACTTCAGATTCCGGCATATTGGTGGAGGTGAAATCGAGAACATGTTCCGGCAAATCAATTTTCATCGTCACGCTGCCGGGAATCGGCGTTGCGTTGATGATGCCCGGCTGACCGAGTTTTTGGTTCGCCTTGAGCCGGGTCAACGCGCCGACCGTGCCCGCCATCAACGCGAGCGCGATAAGAAGCATCAGCCACTTTTGATTTTTCATGGTTGCTCCTTTTTGTCCGGCTTCGGTCGTTTCTCCATCCAGCGTCCGATCACCAGCAAACCGATAATTGCCGGGATGTAGGGGATAAGACTGAAAAGGCTGCTGGTATGAACGTAGTTGCCCCACTTCTGTCCGCCGATTTCCGCCGCCACAATGATGAAAAGCATCCGCGCCAGATTCCCCAAAACGGCCAGCGGAAACGCCGAGGCCATGAGCAAAAGACGCTTCCATGGAGAGCGAAAGGTGAGGAAACCGTAAATGGTGGCCAGTAAAAAAATCGCGATGAGACTCCGGATTCCGCTGCAGGCCGGGGCGACATCATACTGATAGGCGCCCAACGGATCGAATAGTTGCGTCCCCATTCTTATCACATCAATGCCCAAAACCATATGCGCCACCAGTTCCACCAACTGGCACACGAGTAATCGAAGAGGGAAGGTAATGTGATCAGCCGTCCCTCCCAGGGGAATGCTGAAAACAAAAAGAAAGAACGGGAAAACGCTATTTCGCAGCCACTGGCGTCCCCAAGCCAGCCCCATCAGACCGTAAATGCCTGTAAACAGCGCCACGATGGAAATGCGCGGCTGCTGAAGTGCGTAACCCATAACGTGCAGCACCATTCCCGCAACCAGAATCAGCAGCCCCCCCCACCAGATTTGGAGGGGGAGCGCGAGCAGTTCCTTGCGTTTCCACCAGAACAGTCCCACCACTAAAAAGGGGACGAAATTACCATGACTGTCATCGGAGGCGGGATTGGGGTTGTTATACGACGCATACAAGCCCGCAAACAGGGAGGGCGAGTGAATGTAACCCAAAAGTGAATTGCCGAAAAAATGAAACATCGCCAGCCACGCCGCCAGCAGCGCGAAAAAAAGGCCCTTGTTCGGCAGCCGCCGCCAACACTCCATTGAATCCTGCCATAAGTCCCCGGGTGCTTTGCTGATTTGAGTTCCGTTCATTTGTGCGTCATTCCAGCCTTCAGATAACAGAATCTCCGTTTTTACTCAATTAAAATCACTCCTTGCCCTGCGAATGAATGCTTTTCAGCCCGAAAACTTCGCGACAACCTTGAGGAAAATCACGGATTGCTTGAGAAACAATATTTCACCGGCCGCTGCATCCATGTCATGACCGGCCAAGCCGCCCCACAGGCGTTTCGCTGCATCCAACACAGCGCCGCCCGCCCTCTTCGCCGTGAAAAATGACACGCTCAAATTCATTGCGTAACCGGCCGCGGCAACTACCCTGATGCCGTGAAAATCGGCCTGCTCCAGCTCAACTCGACGGTTGGCGACTTTGCGATGAACCTGCAAAAACTCGCCGCCGGTTACGAGCAGGCCCGTTTGCTCGGCGCGGAATTCGTCATTGCGCCGGAATTGTTTCTCTGCGGCTACCCGCCGCGCGATTTGCTTCTGCGCGCCGATTTCATTGACGCCAATCTCGCCGCGCTGGCCGAAGCGGCAAAACAAACCGGCTCCCTTCCGCTCGGGGTCGGGTTTGTTGACCGCAATCCCGACCGTCCAGGACGTCCGGCGCGGAATTCCGCCGCGATTTTGCAGAACGGCAAAATCATCTGGCGCACACACAAAAGTCTCCTGCCGACCTATGACGTTTTCGACGAGGACCGCTATTTTGAACCGGCCAAAAACGCCGCGCCTTTCGAGTTCAACTTCGAAGGCGTCCGGCGCAAACTCGGCGTCACGATTTGCGAGGACATCTGGAACGACGAGGATTTCTGGCCGGAGCGGCTTTATCGCCGCGACCCGATCAAGGAACTCATCGGGCAGGGCGCGGAAGTCATCCTTAACATTGCCGCGTCGCCGTGGCATGACGGCAAGGAAAAGGCCCGGCTCGCCATGCTGCAGCGGGTGGCCCGCGACGAGCGCGTGCCGCTGGCACAGGTCAATCTCGTTGGGGCGAACGACGAACTGATTTTCGACGGCCACAGTGTCGCGCTCAATTCGCGCGGCGAAGTGATTGCGGTGGGCAAAGGCTTCGCCGAGGACATTCTGGTGGTGGATTTGGAACTTGGTGGGGAGAGCGTCCCCGCGAGCCGGCTCGTCAGTAGCCCCGCCCCACCCCAATGGCCCGCGCGCGAGCAGCAGATTTTTTCCGCGTTGTCGCTCGGCATTCGTGATTACGTTCACAAATGCGGTTTCAAATCGGCGATTGTCGGTTTGTCCGGCGGCATAGACTCCGCGCTGGTGGCGGTGCTGGCGGCGGAGGCGCTGGGCCCGGACAACGTGTTGGGCGTTTCCATGCCCGCGCGCTATTCGAGCACAGGCAGTTTGAGCGACGCCGCGGCGCTCGCAAAAAATCTCGGCATCCGTTATGAAGTTTTGCCGATTGAACCGGAGTTTCAGTCGGTCGAAAAACAGATGGCGAAAATCTTTGCCGGAACCAAACCAAACGAGGCCGAGGAGAACATCCAGTCGCGGCTGCGCGGCGTGACCTTGATGGCGCTGTCGAACAAATTCGGAGCGCTGGTGCTGACGACCGGCAACAAATCGGAAATGGCCGTCGGCTATTGCACGCTTTACGGCGACATGTGCGGGGCGCTGGCGGTGATCGCGGACGTTTTCAAGACGGACGTTTATAAAATCGCGCGCTGGGTCAACTCCGACCCTGCGTCGCGAGCGGGCCGCGGGAAAATCATCATCCCCGAAGCCTCCCTCACCAAACCGCCGAGCGCGGAGTTGCGGCCAAACCAGAAAGACCAGGATTCGCTGCCTGAATATGAAATCCTCGATGCCATTCTCCAGGCTTACGTTGTCGAAAATGCGGGCCGGGAAGAAATCATACAACGCGGTTTCCCCGTCCAGGTCGTGAACGACGTGATCAACAAAATCACGTTCAGCGAATACAAACGCCGCCAGGCCGCGCCCGGCTTGAAAGTGTCGCCGCGCGCCTTCGGCATGGGCCGGCGCATTCCCATCGCGCAGAAATTCCGCGCCAAATAAACAGGATTATCCCTGCTTTTTGGTGAAACCTGCGAGAACCCGCTTTGTTTTTAATGGTTTTCACCGCAATTGACAAATGATGACGCGTCCTTCGCATTTGGAAATTCGCAGGAAAATCCTGAAATAACGCATTGACTTAAACAAAAACGGAACATAGCGTAATGTAGCTTTATGCTTATGTAATTTATGATACTGGCCTACATAGATCCCGGAATGGGTGCGTTGGTCTGGCAAACAATCATCGCGGCGTTTGTCGGCTTTCTGTTCTACCTGAAAAAAACGCGCCGGTGGATCGTGGGGGTGGTTCGAAAAATGTTTGGGCGCGGCCAAAAACCTCCCGGTGTCAGCATCGAAATTCCCCCGGTCAAAGTGGAAGCTAAAATTGATGCCAAGTGATGCCCGCACCCGCGCCATCGTTTCGCGATCCGGCGGGCTGCTGTTGTCTCTTCAACCAGCGGGTGCTTCGCTTTGTCACCCCGAGTGCCATTCCTGAATTTGAAGATTTCCTGAAAACAAATTGCGCGCGCCAGTTCATCGCCGGGAAAAAATTCGTTTCCACCCGCCGCCTGAACGAAAATGAAACCGCCACGCTTCGCGCATCGCCGGAATTGCGGCCGGTTTTCAACGCGCAACCCATCGGCGCGGTCTTTGAGCATGAGCGCATTCCGTTTCCGAGCTATCCGCACGAATGGCCGCCCGAAATGCTTTGGGCTGCCGGTCGTTTGACGCTCGAATTCGCCCAGGCCGCGCTCGCGGACGGGTTCGGGTTGAAAGACGCCACCCCGCGCAACGTTTTGTTTCGCGGCAGTGAACCGGTTTTCATTGACGTACTGTCGTTTGAACGCCGCAACCCGGGGGACCCGATTTGGAAACCGCACGCGCAATTTGTCCGCACGTTTCTTCTGCCGCTGCTGGCCAATCGCCGATGGGGTTTGCCGTTGGTGGAAATTTTCACGACGCGCCGGGACGGACTTGAACCGGAGGAGGTTTACCGCTTTTGCGGGCCGCTGGAGAAAATCAAGCCGCGCATGCTCTCGCTCGTCTCCATTCCGACCTGGCTGTCGCGCCGGGCCAGCCCGGACAATCAGAAGATATACCAGCCGCATTTGCTGGCGAACACGGAAAAGGCGCAGTTCATCCTCGAATCGCTTTTCAAGCGCCTGGAACGGACGCTGGATTCGCTCAAGCCGGTCGCGCAAAAAAAATCGGTGTGGTCGGATTACATGGCCACGCACAGCTACGACGACCCGGCGTTTGCGGCCAAGGAAAGATTTGTGAGCGAGGCGTTGCGCGAGTTCAAGCCGGCGCGCGTGCTGGATGCCGGCGCGAACACCGGCCATTTCAGCGCGCTGGCGGCGCAAGCGGGCGCGGAAGTGGTGGCCGTGGATCTGGATGCGGCGTGCGCCGGCGCGATCTGGCGGCGCGCGCGCGATCAAAAATTGAACATTCTGCCGCTGGTCGTAAATCTGGCAGGCCCCAGCCCGGCGCTCGGCTGGCGGAACGGCGAGTGCCCGTCGTTTCTCGACCGCGCCACCGGCGCGTTTGACGGCGTGCTGATGCTGGCACTGATTCATCATTTGCTGGTGACCGAGCGGATTCCGCTTGATGAAATTATGCGGCTGGCCTATGATGTAACCAATTCGTTACTTGTGATTGAGTTCATTGATCCCAAGGATGCAATGTTCCACCGCCTGACGCGCGGGCGCGAACAGTTGCACGCCGCATTGGATATGAAAATGTTTGAACAGGCTTGCGCGCCGTATTTTGAAATTGTCCGGTCGCTCGCGCTGCCGGGCACGCAGCGCCGGATGTATTGCCTGAGGCGAAAGGACGATGGAAATTGAGCGCACCCGCACAAACCGTGCCTCCGGCGGAGCATCACGAGGGTACCATCTCATTGCCAAAACCGCTCAAGGAAAAGATCAAGGATGGGCTGATGGCTTTGTCGCTGGCGAATTTGTGTTTCATCGGCTCCTGGTTTCCCATATTATATGACGCGGACGCCGGCTACTTCAACCAGATTCCGGTCGAGATGCCGTCGCTGCTGGCCCTGCTGGTGAATATCTTCGGTTTGGCAGCGGTGATATGGCTGGCGCTGCGCGTCCGGCGGCGTTTCCCGAACCGCGTACTCCGTTTGGGACTGTATCTGGCATTCCTGGCTCTGCTGCTGATCCCCGCGGATTTTTTCCGTGGCGAAATTTTGCACATCGTAAGTACCAGGATTATCGCTTTTATAAAACAGCCAATGGCGATGGTCAGCATACTGGCCTTTCTGGCGCTGGTCGTATGGAAGCACAACTTCACCGTCAAGATTGCCGGTGTACTGGTAGGAATCCTGGCGCCATTGGCATTCTTTACGGTGGGCAAGAGCCTGTTGTTGATTCTTGGCGTAATTCACTTGAACCAACAAATCAGCGAGCCGGTCTTGCCGCCGCCGGGGCCAGTCAGCGGGAACCATCCCCGCGTCGTGTGGATCATTTTTGATTGCACCGATTATCGCCTGGCGTTTGAACAACGGCCGGCCAACGTGCGTCTGCCGGAATTCGACCGGTTGAGCAACGAGTCGCTTTTTTGTTTTAATGCCTGTTCGCCTGGCAATTGCACAATCAGTTCGATGCCGGCGCTGATTTCAGGCCGGCAGATGTCGGAAATCGGCATCGCGAACGCCTCGGATCTGAATTGCACAACCGCCGACACGAAAGAGAAGACCACTTGGAGGAGACTGCCGTCGGTGTTTGCCGAAGCGCGGACGTTGGGGGCAAATACCGCCCTGATCGGCTGGTACCATCCTTACGACCGTGTCTTGGGCAAAGGCTTGAATTATTGCAAGTGGTACCCGTTCCCAATGGTTGAGCCCGCCCGGGCGAGAACGTTCGCCCGGGCGCTGCAGCGGGAGATCGTTACCATGGTCCGGCCATTCCACTTCAACCGAATGTATATAAAAATCTGCCAGGACAGCCTGCGGGAATCGCTTCCACTGGCGACCAACGCAACCTACGGCTTGATCCTGCTGCATCTTCCCCCGCCGCACGGGCCGGGCATTTACCTGCCGGATAAGAATGAATTCACCACTTGGGGCGTGAATTTTCCCCCCGGCTACTTCAAAAATCTTGCATTGGCCGATTTTGAACTGGGAAAGCTTCGCCGGGCGATGGAAACTTCCGGTGAATGGGACAAAACCTGGCTGATCATCAGCTCCGACCACTCTTGGGGCGACTCCAGTTCGTATGACGGCCAGTATGATACCCGCGTGCCATTCATCGTGAAACCGCCCGGCAAAAACAAAGCCATCACCTATTCACCGGCATTCAACACCGTTTTGACGCACGACCTGATTCTGGCCATTCTTCGCAATCAGATCACCAACCAGCAGGATCTTGTGCCTTGGCTCGACGAACACGGGAAGCCGTTGCCGACGCTGAAATTCGGGAGACAAGACAGCGGCCAGGCTTTGCCATGAAATTTTCCATCGTCACGCCAAGCTTCCGCAATTCGCGCTGGCTCAAACTCTGCATCGCTTCCGTGGCCGACCAGCAGGGCGTGGAATGCGAGCATATCGTGCAGGATTCCTGTTCGGACGACGGCACCCAGGACTGGCTGCCGGAGGACCGCCGGGTGCGCGCCTTCATCGAAAAAGACAGCGGCATGTATGACGCCATCAACCGCGGTTACCGCCGCGCGCAAGGCGACATTCTCGCCTATCTCAACTGCGATGAACAATACCTCCCCGGCGCTCTCAAAGCCGTGCAGGATTTCTTTGACGCCCATCCCAAAGTCGAAGTGGCCCTGGCCGGCACGATCGTCGTGGACGCCACCGGCAATTACGTGTGCCACCGGCATTCCATGGTGCCGCATCCGCGGCATATCTGGTTCCGGTTTCCGATGCTCACCAGTTCGGTTTTCCTTCGGCGGCGGGTCATTCAGGAACGCGGCCTTTTCTTCGACACCCGCTGGCGTGCCATAGGGGATTTCCATTGGGCACTGGCCCTGTTGAAAAACAAGGTGCCGATGGCCGTATGCGATGACTTCACCTCCGTTTTTGCCGAAACCGGCGGAAACTTTGGTTTGCAGCCCGCCGCCGTTCACGAGATCGACCAGACGTTGCAGATGGCACCGGGGTGGGTGCGCCTGCTCAAGCCCGCCTGGGTGGTGCATCATCGGCTGCGCCGGCTCGCCGCCGGCCATTTTTCGCTGAAGCCGACGAGTTATGCCATTTACACGTTCAACAGTCCCGAACAGCGCGTGCGATTCGATGTGCCCAAACCCTCGGCCATCTGGTGGAACCGTCTGTAACCTGCTTGATTGTCTGGCCACCAACCTTAAACTTCCAACCCCGATTTCAAGTTATGCGCAGAAAAAAAGTATTTGTGAGTGGTTGTTTCGACATGTTGCACAGCGGTCACGTCCGGTTTCTGGAGGAAGCCGCCGCTTATGGCGACGTGTACGTGGGCATTGGTTCCGACCATACCGTCAAGGAATTAAAAGGGCGTTATCCGGTTAACACTCAGGAAGAACGCAAATACATGCTCGAAGCCTTAAGGCAGGTGAAGACGTGCTTGATCAACAAAGGTTCGGGGATCATGGATTTTCTGGAGGAGTTGGACCGGGTTTCGCCGGATTATTTCCTGGTCAATGAAGAGGGGAACACCCCTGCCAAGCTACAGCTTTGTCGGCGGCTGGGAATCCAATATGTCGTCTTGCAGCGCACCCCGCGGACCAATCTTCCCGCGCGATCAACGACCAGCTTGCGGCGGGAATGCGGGATACCCTATCGCCTGGATCTCGCGGGCGGCTGGCTGGACCAGCCTTTTGTATCGAAGCACGGCGCGGGGCCGGTCCTCGTCATTTCGGTGGAGCCGTCCATTGAGTTCAATGAACGCAGCGGCATGGCGTCCAGCACCCGTCGCCGGGCCATTGAATTGTGGCAGACGGACATTCCCGGCGGGGACAAGGAAAAACACGCCAGGACGCTCTTTTGCTATGAAAATCCGCCGGGCACCAAAGAATTCTCCGGCTCACAAGACGCCCTGGGGATTGTGCTTCCCGGTTTGAACCGGCTGGATTACCGCGGTGGTTATTGGCCGGCAAAGATCACCCCGGTGGAAGAAGAAGAAATTCTCCACTGGCTGGAAACGCATCTTCATCTGGTTCCTCTCGGTCCCCGCCGATCCAGCTTTCACGTGCTTGAGGGTATGCGGATTACGCCGGCGAGGGTTCGCGCGCTCGCCTCGGCAGCGGACCATTGCTGGGATGCCATCCGGAAGCGGGATCTGGCGGAATTTGGCCGGCGTTTTCGCGAGTCATTTGAAGCGCAGGTCAGCCTGTTCCCGAAAATGGCAGACCAAAACGTGCGGTCAGCGATCGCACTGTATGCGGAAAAATCGCTGGGCTGGAAACTGTCGGGAGCCGGCGGCGGCGGTTACCTTGTCCTGGTCGGCAGGCACGATGTTCGCGGGGCAATCAAAATCAAAATCCGCAGGAAAGGCCAGGGTTGAAACGGGCGCCTGACAACCGGAGAGGTGTCTCCGGTCATCGTCAACCGGCCCCGGCGTTCACCTGCCGGCGCTGTTTTTTTTTCCGGTCGTGGCGGGAGGATCGAGAATGGGATTGTCTCACCGCCGTCCGTCAGGCAATTTGTCGCCCCGTGCAATCCAAAATGCCGGCCGCAGGCGCAGTCATCCGGCGGCACAAACTTTGAAATGAAAACTAAAACCGTTCATCGCGGGATGGAAGCGAAATGAAAAGGATCTGTTGACATGGGATTTCTCCGCCTGCTCCTTGCCGCCGCCGTGGTGGCAGAACATTCAACCCCCATCTGGGGAGCCTCGTTTACCGGCGGTCATCTGGCCGTGCGCCTGTTTTTCATCATTTCCGGCTTTTACATGGCCATGATTTTGACCACCAAATACACCGCCGGCCAGCCCAACCGTTACTGGCTTTTCATCAGCAACCGGTTTTTGCGCATTTATCCCTGTTATTATGTGATTTTGTTTTTGAGCCTGGCGTTTTATGCGGCGGCCTCGTTTCACCTGCACCACCCTGCCGACCGGCTTGTGCTGTGGCAGACCGCCTGGTCGCACGGCCAGATCTGGGGACTGTTTTTCGCCAGCCTCTGCCAGTTTACGATCGTCGGCATAGATGCCGTCTGTGTTTTTGTTTATAACATTGCGCAGGGAATCCATTTGCCGGGCCCGGACACTGCGGCGGCCAGCGTGGCCTGGCTGCCGACGGCGGGGGCGGATCCCTCGGGCACCGTTCCCGCCTGGCGGTTTCTGTTTGTGCCGCAATCATGGGCCATCAGCATCGAGCTGCTTTTTTACCTGGTTGTTCCGTGGCTGGTTTCATGGCGGACCAGAAATTTGGTGCTGCTGGGTTGCTTGAGCCTCGCGGCCTATCTCGCCAACTGCCTTTTTGTGTATCCGGCCTTGTCCGATCTGCTGGGCTATTTCTTTTTCCCGTTTCATCTGTTTTTGTTTGTTCTTGGGATGCTGGCCTGGCGTTACTCGGAGGTTTTCCTGGCCCATGTGTCACGCCCTTTAAAAACCACCCTGGTTGCCGCGACGTTTGGTGCGCTGGCCGTTTCCCAGTTCATGCCCGATTTGCCCAGAAGCATCGTCTGCATCGCCCTCATGGCTTTGTCGCTGCCCATCTTCTTCAACTGGACAAAGGACAGCCGCCTTCAAAGACAGCTTGGCGACCTGGCTTATCCGATCTACGTCTGCCAGATTCTTCGTGAAATGGGGTTTGCTCGCGCTGATGGGGGTCAGCAAAAAAGGCGTGACCAGCCCGCCGGGCTGGCTGTTGTTGCTTTGTGCCGCCGCAATGGCCGTGTTGCTGATGTGGCTGGTGGACTATCCGATTGACCGCTGGCGGCAACGGCGGGTGAAAAGTCTGCAGCGCCAGCCCCGGCCCGCCGCGGCAACCTGAAGCCGCTCAGGCGGTTTTTTGCGCGACCAATCTCTGGAACAACGCCTCGTAACGGGTGCAAATCACGTCCCAATCGTAATGGGTGTGGATCCGTTGCCGCGCCATTTCCCCCAATCGCGCCGCCAGTGCCGCGTCGGCTGCCACCTTCTGAATGGCCGCCGCCAGGCTCTGCTCGGGGTCGGAATGGCTGAAGGTGATGGCCGTGTCTCCAACCACCTCCAGGTTTCCCGGCGTGTCGCGCACAATCACGCAATTGCCAAATCCCATTTGATCCAGCAGCCCCGGACGCGTCGCATCAATGGCCGTGGGCAAAATGAAGGCCCGGGCGTGAAAGCTCAGTTGTTGGTAGGCCTCGCCAAACAAATAACCGGTCATTAAAATATTTTTTGATTCCGCCGCCATGGCTTTGAGCTTTGCTATGAAATTGTGCTGGTATGGCGCATCGCCGACGACCACCAGCGGAAGGTTTGTGCCGCTGGCCTGATGGGCTGCCATCGCCAGATCCGCCGCGTTCTCCGGCGTCAGGCGCGAAACATAAAGAAAATAATTTCCCGGTGTGAGCTGGAATTTTTTGAGCCATTCCTCGCCGGGATTTTGCGTCATCGGGATTGCGCCGTAAGGAATCAATTCCGTGTCAACGCCATAGATCTCCCGGTATCGCCTTTGGATTGAGCCGTTGTCGGCAACGATGACATCCGCCAGATGCGACGCCCAAAGCTCGCTGCGGTGGAGCCACCATCGTCCCAAACCGCTCCATTTGGCGCGGGCAAAATCCGCGCCGTCAACGTTCAAAATGGTTTTGGCCCCGCGCAGTTTGGGCACAACCGACAGCAGGCTGTTTCCCACTCCGCAGAAATAAGCGATGTCGTAACCCCGGCCCAACGCATGGAGGACGCTGAGGGAGGTGTGAACAATGGTATCGGTGCCCTTGGCCGGAATGGTTGGCAGATGGACAATGCGCACGCCCTGGAAGGTTTTTCCGGCATACCGGTTGAAGGGAATGCGATTGTAAACGGTCACGCTGTGTCCGCGCTGCACCAGGCGGACGGAGAGCTGCTCGACAAAAGTTTCAAAACCCGAATAGCACGCCGGAATGCCGCGCGTGCCCAGGAAACCGATTCGCATCGTCTCAATCTAAGAAGCTGGTTGGCCCAAGTTGAGCGTTCTTTTTCACAAGAACAGATTTGGATGGCGCAACCTGGCGCCCGCGCCAAACAGGCGGCTGGAAGCCGCCATCACTGGCACGCCGGGAAGCGTGCCGCCACTGGTGGAGGCAGGCATCCTGCCTGCCAGTGAGCGTGGCTTCCAGCCGCGTGGTCCTTTTGCCGCAGCGCGGTGTCAAAGTTGCGCCCCCCAAGCTTTTGATAAATTCATTTTGCGCGTCTGCCGGCAATGGGCTAATTTCACGCCGGATTTTTCACACATTTGGCCATGTCTGACCCGTCATATCGGCTGCTCCAAATTTTCAATCGCCCCTTGGGTGGCGGCGGCGAGGAGTTGGCAACGCAGGAAATCGCGCGGATTCTTTCCAGGAACCCCGGTTTTGCCGAGGCCATTTTCCAAAGCGCGGAATGGACCGGTTCGCAGGCGCCGCCGCAGTGGAAGCAGGCCGCTCTCACTTTTTACAATCCCCGCTCGATTCAACGTCTTCGTGAAGCGCAGGGAAAAACAAAGGCGCAGGCGTGGATTTTGCACAATTATATTCCCGTTGTTTCCGGTGGTGTTTTCCGGGAGGCGCGGCGGCAGCAGGTCCCCATCCTCCAATACATCCATAATTTCCGCCCGTTTTCGGTAAGCAGTTATCTTTGGGCCGGACGGCGGCTTGACCCGGCACACTGGCCGGCAAATTTCGTCCGCGAAATTTGCTACGGCGCCTGGCAGGACTCGCGGTCCAAGACGGCATTTCTCGCGTCGTTTCTGGTCGCGCTCCATCTCACGCGGCAGTTCCGCGCCATCAAGGCCTGGGTGGCGGTTTCAAAGTTCATGCGCGAAAAATTCATTTCCGCGGGCGTCGCGCCTGAATCCATTTTCCAGCTTTACAATCCCTGGTCCACGCGCTGCAAGGATCCGGATTCTCCCGAGGGCGATTATTACCTGTTTCTTGCCCGCCTCATAGAGGAAAAGGGGACGAAGGTGGTGGTGAACGCATGGAATTTGTTGCGCCAACTGCACCCGGACAAACCGCCGCGTCTCATAATCGGCGGCGATGGACCGCTCACGGACTGGGTGAAGGCGGCGGCGGCGGAAAATCCGCTGATTGAATGCCGCGGTTACGTCACCGGGCACGAAAAGGACGTTTTGATTCAGAATTCCCGTGCTTCCATTGTGCCGTCCATCTGGTGGGATCCGCTGCCGTATGTCTGTTATGAGGCGTATGATTTTGGCAAACCGGTGCTGGCCGCAACCTCCGGCGGTTTGACCGAACTCGTGCAACATGGCCAAACCGGTTTTCATCACACACCGGGCGATGCCGAACAACTGGCCCGGCAGGTTTTGGAATTGGACGCCCATCCGGAAATGCGCCGGCAAATGGGCGCCAATGGCCGCGCCTGGCTCGCCGCCAACACGGGGGAAGAAACCTGGAAAAAGGGGTTCTTCAAAATCGTTGATTACGCTGTTGGAACAATGCCCGAAAAATCCCGGGCCGGTTCGCGCCGCCGTCCGGCAGTGACCGTAGCGGCGATTGAGGCCGAACCGGTCGTGCGAACCGGGACGCAACCGGGATGGCTTGGAACGAAGCCGAATCTGTTGGTCTTTGAACTGCGCATGATGGGGGATGCCATTATGAGTCTCCCCTTTATCCGGGCCGCGCAGGAGAAATACAACGTCTTTGTTTGCTGTCAGCCATCAGTCAGCGATGTGTTCCGGCCCCTGCTGCCGGAGGAGCAGGTCATCCCCTGGCGCCCGTTCTGGATGGATGAAGTCGCACAATACAACACCACGAAGAGCAAAAAAACCGGGATGAAATCCGTGCTTCAGCGTCTGCGAAATATCGGGGCGCAAACCGCCCTCAGTGTCTGGGCCGACCCGCGGGTCCATATCTTGATGGCCTTGACGGGGGCGGAGACGCGGATTGGATTCCCGATGGAAAAACGAAATTTCTACGCGAGCGAACTGCCGTGGCGGCACCGGCAGATTTACATCGGGAAAGGCATGAACCTCCTGGGCAGCCTCTGTCTTTGGCGGGAATTGCTCACCCAAAAAATCCACCGCAGCAATTATTACCAGCATCACATTGAAGATTGGCGGCAACTGGCTGAAGTGCTGGGTTTGAAATGGAGCACCGACCTTCCCTGGTTTTCGGCTCCGGCAGCTTCCTTGCCGCCAAAAGTTTCCGAATGGCTGCAGGCGGCGCGGTCTCAGCGGCAAAAGATCTGGCTCCTGCACCCCGGCGCCCGGGCGCCCGGACGCCGCTGGCCCGTTGAAAGGTTCCGCACACTGATTGAGCAGACCTTCATGCGCCACCGGATTCCGTTGATCATCATTGACCCCATGGAATCGCCGGTTCCCCGCGAATGGGTACCGGGGACGTTGATTTACCGCCCCGGCAGCTTGACGGAATTCTTCAGCATTGTGAGCGCAATTGATTGCGTGGTTTGCAATGACACCGGCGTTTCTCATGCCGCCGACGCGCTCGGCAAACAGGTCGTTTGCGTTTTTGGCGCGAATCTTCCCCGATGGTTTGCGCCCTATCACAACCTGGACCTCGTCGTCCAAAACGATGTTTGTCCCCATCGGCCCTGTTTCGACCGTTGCGTCATGCCCTCTTACATCTGCCTCGAAGCCGTAACCGTTGAAATGGTAAAACAACAAATTGAAAAATTGTACTCCCCGGGGTTGCAGCCGGCCGGATTTCAACCGCGTTAAACCATCAGGTCCGGATTTTGGGATGCCGAAAGGTGGGTTGAAGATGCGGGCGCACGCCATCAAGGGTTTTAAATTTTTTGGGTGCCTGCGACTGCGGCGCGGGATGGCATACTCCGTTATTCAAACTGACACTCAATCCAAGCCACCCGCCAAACCTCAACAAGTCGGAAGTAACATCTCCAAATATCAGGATGAAAAATATGATCCGCGCCACAAAGGCGGTTAGCAAAAAGGTGTTCACCATTCGCAACGCCGGATCGCCGTGACGATAGTTGTTGTATAAAACCCAGATGCCTGCAGTCCAAAACCAGACATAGGTAATAACCCCCCAAATGCCGAAGGTCAGAACAACGGAAAGCGGACCATTATGATAACTGCCGGACAATGCCGAAGGCTGGTCTTCCGCAAAGGTGGTTTTGATGGCGGCATCGGACCCCGAGAGCAATTCCAAATCCATCCGGGACCACGCGTAGCCCTTGCCCAGCAAAAGGTATTTGGGAACTTGCGGCAAGAGCGCCTTCCACATGTCAAAACGCCAGTCCGAGCTCGCTTCGGCATCCCGTTGCACATCTGGATTGATCTGCACGGGAAGAAACGACAAAGACCGTTGGATGGTGTGGGGCAAATGCGGCACCAGCGGAATCAGCGCCGCCACCCCCAAAATGCCCATGAACGCAAAGATTATCAGCAACTTGGTCCGGTGCAAACCCTCGATTAAAAATTGTATAGCAAACATCAGGGCAATGAACATGAGGCCGCTTCGGAAACCGCTGAACAGTGCGTAAAACGACACGATCAACAGCAGCATCCAACGCCAGGGTTTGTGGGAAAGAAAAATCCCGCGGATGCCATATCTGGCCTGCATATATGAGAACACGGCGATGGCCACGATCATTCCCCCGTAAAATCGCGAGCTTTGCTCCAATGGATTCTCTACCAGCAAGACTGAACTGGCATGGAAAAAAATATAGATAAAGTGTAATGGCCCAGGCAACAACGCGTAGAAATCACCGATGGATTCCGTCAAGGCGGAAAGGAAAAACAACGCGATACATAAGTTCGCGCGCTCAAGCGGAATCCGGCGCGATGACAGGGCAAAATAAGCCATGATCGCACCCAGCAAATAGATATAACGTCTTCCGCCTGAAATCTCGCTGCCGAAGGTATGCAACCCCAGCCCCGTCAGCCTGGCGGTGAGCGCCACCACGCCAAACATACATACCAAAGACCAAGTCACTTGCGGCACGCCGACAAGCTGTTTGATGTCTCCCAAAGCCCGTTGCAGCAGCGTAATCCCCAGGCTGACTGCGGTCATCACCAGCCACCCATCGGGCTGTCCTGGCAGAAAAAAAAGGTACATACTCGAGCTCCAGCTTAAAATCAGCAACGGATGATGCCAGCGGAGCAATATTGGGGAAATGAAGATCAGCATCAGAATGCCGTAATAGGTAAAAGACGAACGATCCAGTGGATCTGACAGCAGATAGCCAACAAAGACCGCCAGCGGCACGATCACCGCAAAGATGACGAGCGTGCGCAAAATGGCTGGGTTGTTGGCCGAGGTGTTATTCATTCACAAATTGTGACTTTAGAGCATGATTACGCAACGCCTTTACTCTACCTCAAACCGCAAAGCATAGGCAATCGGATTGTTCCAACTGGATGCGGTTGGGTCCAGCTTGACACACGCGTCGAACGGAAATAACTCCCTCTCCTTCCCGCAGGGCGGGAGGAGGAGAAGAAGGAATGGTGCGCGTGACAGGAATGGTTTTGTCTCGCACGTTTTGCGCCGGGGGTTAACCGGCCGGAGTTGATGCCGGGATAAAACTCAATCATTTCCCTGCTGGTCGCCAGGCCGTGAATGCGGCGAAGCTTGCTGTCCGGCGCAAGCCGGCATGGTTTAGATAATCTGCCAGGGCGCCATTCCGGTCATAGATATCCGGTTTGGAAGCCAGCACCAAATCCGGTTTGGGCAAGTCTCGGTCAAACCCCTTTTCCAGGTTCGCCACAAAAACTGCCTTGCCGGCGTCCTCCGGCTTTTCTCCCAATGGCAGATGATAGATTGTGGCAGCTTTGAAGTCCGCATTCCACCAGACGATTTTCCCCTGCGCCAGGGCGGCGCGCGCCATTGCGGCGGCGGTGCGATAATCGTCCTTGGCATGGCGTTCGCTGAATCGCAGCGACAGGCAGGAAACCAGGCTCAAACCCAGGAACGCCGCCACGGCCAGCCGACCCGTCGAGTCTCGTCTTCTCCAGAGCGCAACCGCGCCGGAGCTGAACACGAACAAAACCAGCGGCAACACCGGGGTGCAATGCCGTCCAAGCACCCGCCATCCGACCACCGGACCGGACGCCAATATGAATCCCAGAACAAGCGCGAAGGCCAGGATCCAGCACAGCCGTGTGCGCCGCGAAGCGGAGGCGGCGATGCTCCGGCAGCCGGCTGCCAGCAACACCAGTAACACCCCGCCGTAAACCGCCAGCCAGGGCAACCAGGGCAGAAATGCGGCCAACTGGCCCCCGCGGATGGCGTTGCGTCCCGGTCCAAGTCCGCTGAAGCCGAGCAGCTCGAATGCAATGAACGGTACATTTCTGAGATCCGAACCGCCCAACCTGGCGGTGCATGCGCCAATGCTCAACGTCCACAGATAGAATAGGCCCAGCGTGAAGAGAAGCAGGCCCGTGCCCACCCACCACGGCCAATAAGACCCTGCCAATGCCCGGAGACGGCCCTTGGGCGCACTCAGCATGGCGGCGCCCAGATAGGCCCCTGCCCACAACATCGCCAGCATGCCACTGGCGGAAAGGAGCAAAGACGCCGCACATAATCCGGCCACCCAAAGCCGCTCCCGCGCGGGTTCGTCCTGGTTCAACACCAGGCGAAACAGCGAGGCGAAGACAACGAGGCTCGTGCCGATCTGCAAGGCGTATGGGCGTGCCTCGTTGAGATAGTACCAGACGAACGGACAGGTCAATACCACGAGTGCCATGCTCCTCTGAAGCAGCGGTGCGATGGCCAGTGCGCGGACCATCATGATAAAACCAAGCAGAAACCACGGCACATTGCCAGCCCGCATTGCCCATTCATTGAGGCCGGAAACCTTCTCCCAGCCCCAGGAAAAAACCATGTAAAGCGGGACCTGCATGGTAGCATCTGCTGTGGCGCGCATGTATTGCCACCAGTCAGCCAGCGTTGGAAACGCTGCCCGGTAGGCCGTGTCACATTCATCAATCCAGAAACTTTGGTTGCTGATGGCCATTCCGCATACCAGAAGCCCCAGTACGAGGCTGGCTGCCGTTGCCAGCCTCGAAATTCTGGGGTTGGTCGCAAGATCGGGAAAAGGCTGGTTCATAAACAAAAATTCATGCGCTCGATTAACGTAATTTCAACATTTGGAATTGTGCAATCCGGGTTGTATGGCCGCAACTTTAAACTCCATCTCTGATCTTCAGGTTGCCGGCGCTGATGATTTGCCGGCTTGGCTGGATGGCGGCCTCTGGCGGAACCAATCCAGCATCAAACGAAAGCCCGCTTCGAAATCGTTGCGATATTGCCAGCGCAACTCCGAGCAAATTTTCCGATTGTCACTCACCCAGACATTCGTATCCCAGGAACGATTGGGCATCGCATTCCAAACGGGTTCCGCGCCAATATTCATGACGCGCCGGGCTACATTCACCACTTCGCGGAGCGTTGTCGTCACACCCGTTCCCACGTTGTAAATGGCCCCCCATTCCCGGGTGCGGACCCTGGCCGCCTGAAGAAAGGCTTCGACCACATCATCCACATAGACAAAATCCCGCGCCACGTTTGGGTCCGCCAAAGGAGGCAGTTCCCCCTTCAGGCCCCGCAGGATGAGTGCCGGCAACAACCGTCCCGGATCCTCATAGGGGCCGAAGACGGAGTACAGCCGCAAGGTCGGCAGATGGACGCGCCGGCTTTGTGCGGTGTAGCGGCAAAACATCGTCGCCGCGGCTTTGGTGACCGCATAATGGCTGTTGGGATCGAGCGGGTCGCTCTCGGCCGGCGCGTGATCTTTGAAGCCGTATTCGGAGGAGGAACCGGTGTTGACAAAAGCCTCAAAGCCTGTCTTCAGGCAGGCATTTACCAGGTTGATGGTGCAGTTGATGTTGGTCAGCACCATCTGCTCCAAATCAATTTGCCGGGAATACGCCCCGTACGCCGCCAGGTGAAAGATCCACTCGGGACGAATCTCGCTGACGACACGTGTCACCGCCCCGGCGTCGTGCAACTGCAACTCTTGCAACCGGACATCCTGGCGAATCTCTTCGATGCGCCCAGCCGCATGGTTCGGTCGCACCAGCAAGTGCACCTCGTGTCCCTCGCGCAGGAGACGCCGTGCGAGGTTGGCGCCGACAAACCCGGTCGCACCTGTAATTATCACTCGTTTCATTGTCTTGCGTGCTCGACGCCCCAGCCCGGGAAGGCGGCGACAATGTTGCCTGTGGAACAGCCGGCTTCAAGGATGTGCTTCTGATTGGAATAATACTGCAGAACCAGATTGCGTTTTGCGGCGGTACTGCCGATGGAAAACTGAAAAAGCCCGAAAGCGCGGTATATTACCCTTTGTGAAATCGGGTTCATGGCTGAACTATGGTATAACGAAACGGAACAGAAGCATGGTTATGGATTGGCGGACTCATTCTGTTGCCGGGTTTTTTCGCCGGTCGGGCCGCACGGCGGGTTGAGAATGCTTTCGACGACATAAGGCGGGCGGTGTTTCACCTCGTCGTAGATGTGTGCCAGATACGACCCGATGATGCCGAGGCACAGCAACTGGATGCCACCCAGGAAAAGGATCAAGCAGATCACCGTTGTTAAGCCGTGCGGGGTGAGGTCGGGATAGCAAAGTCGCAAAACCACTTCGACCGCGATGGCCATTATGGAAAGGCCGATGGTGATCAAGGACAGCCACACGATGAGATCCAATGGCGCATAGGAAAAGGAGAAAATCGCCTTGCGCGCCCATCCCAGGTTCTTCAGCAGCGAATTGGTGGTGCGCCCGAACATGCGCTCGGGCCGGACATAAGGCACACCCGTCTGCCGGTAACCCACCCAGGCCCGCAAGCCGCGCATAAACCGGTTGTTCTCGGGCAGACGGTTGAGGGCATCAACCACGCGCCGATCAATCAACGAGAAGTCGCCTGCATCCAAGGGCATCGGCACGTACGAGGCTGAGCGGAACAGACGATAAAATGCCTTGTACGCCACCTGCAGGAACCAGGTCGCTTCACGCTGGACGCGCTCACCATAAACGACATCGTAGCCCTCCTGCCACTTCTGATAGAAAGACTCGATCAGCTCCGGCGGGTCTTGCAGATCGCCGTCCAGCAGCACGACGGCGTCGCCCGTGGCAATCCGCATGCCGCTGGTAAAGGCGTTTTGCGATCCGAAATTGCGCGAGTGATTGATGACCACCACATGGAGATCGCGCGCCGCCAGGGCGGCCAGGACTTCACGGGCGTTGTCGGGGCTGCCGTCGTTAACGAAGATAATTTCGTAATCAACACCCAATTTCTGAAACATCGCCGTCAAACGGCTGTTCATGATCGGGACGGCTGGCGCATCCCGATAACAGGCTATGACGGCGCTGATTTTTTTTCTTCCGGGACTGTTCACGGTTTCACCCCTCGCGCTCCTTTTATGCCGCAAGCATCGTTGATCGTCTTCACAATTCCGCTGACGGAGAGGCCGTAAATATCCCTCAGGTAAGCGCGCCCTCCGACTTCCGGTGGAAACCTGTCAGGGAGGGCAATTCTTTTGAAAGCCACCCGGCCCGGACATTCCTCGGCGATGACCTCGGCGATGGCGCTGCCGAGACCACCCGTCGCGCAGTGTTCCTCAACGGAGACAACCCGGCCGGTTTCTTTAACGGCCTTTCGTATCAGGTCGCGGTCAATGGGCTTCACATAGGGCATGCCGATCAAGCGAACGCTCATGCCTTGCGCTTCCAACTCCAGCGCGGCCAGTTGCGTGTTCTCCAGCATGTTCCCCGTGGCGACGAGCGTCAGATCCTTCCCTTCCCTCAGAATGACGCCCCGTCCCACCGGGAGATCCGGACGGGAGGTGTGAATCACCGGCTCACCTTTCGTGGCCAGGCGGATATAGATCGGCCCCTGATGCCGGCGCGATTCTTGCATGATCAACTCCGTCTCCAGAGGATCACCAGGACAGGCCACCACCAGGTTGGGGAGGCTTCGCATCACTCCGACATCGTCTATCGCCTGGTGCGAAGCCCCGTAAAGCGAATAGGACAAACCCGCCCCCACACCGATGATTCTCACATTCAGGTTCTGATAACAGATGTCATTGCGAATCTGCTCCAGACAACGCATCACCACGAAAGTGGCGATCGAATATATGTAAGGAATCTTGCCGCTTAAGGCCAGGCCGGCAGCCACGCCCGCCATATTGGCCTCGGCCACGCCGACATTGTAGAATCGGTTCTTGAACGCATCGCGAAACTCCTCCAGCACGCTGTAGCCCAGGTCGCCGGTGAGAAGATAAATGCGCTCGTCTTCCCGGGCGAGGGCGATCATGGACTTTACAAATGCAGTTCTCATTCTGCCAACTCCAACAGGGCGTTCTTGAGCTGCTGTTCATTCGGGGAAAGATAGTGCCATTCAAACCGGCCCTCCATGAATGACACGCCTTTGCCTTTGGTGGTATGGGCAATCAACGCGCTCGGTTTGCCGCGCCGAAAGGGCACTCCGCTCAATGCTTGAAATATCTCACCATGATCATGCCCGTTGATCTCCCTGGTTTCCCATCCGAACGACTGCCATTTCTCCCGGAATGGTTCCAGGTTGACGACCTCATCCGTTTTCCCAAACCCCTGCCAACGGTTGTAGTCCGCCACCACCACCAGGTTGTCCAACTTCATTTGCGACGCGAACATGGCGGCTTCCCAAGTCGATCCTTCATCACATTCGCCGTCACTCACAATCACGAACACCCGGTAGTTTTTGCCGTCGTTTCTGCCGGCGATGGCCATTCCCACGCCCATGGGCAGGCCATGCCCCAGGGAGCCGGTCGAACACTCGATCCCCGGAATGCTGTCCTTTACCGGGTGGCCGCCCAGCTTGCTTCCGTTGGCATAATAGTTTGCCAGCGCCTCCTTCGAGACAAAGCCCCTTTCGGCCAGGGTGGCGTAGAGGGCCGCCACCGCATGCCCCTTGCTGAAAATAAGACGGTCCCGATCCTCCCAGCGGGGTTGGGCGGTGTCAATTTTGAGAACGTCGAAATAGAGCACCGCCAGCAGGTCCGCGACGGACAGGGCTCCACCGACGTGGGCCGCTTTCGCGCGGCTGATCATCTGGAGAATGCTTTTACGAATGTCGCGGGCCTTGTGCTCCGAAGTTCTCATGGCATTTTGGTCGTGGCGGAGGGAAAGTCTTTCACCATTTCTTCAGGAACGCATCCAGCGCATCCTGGACATACTCGATCATCTTGTCGGTCATCGCGGGGTGAACGCCGATGAAAAACGTGCTGCTCATCACCTCGCACGCGTGAGGGTAGTCGAGCGGATTGCCCAGGTGCGCGTACGGAGGATGGTAGAGAATGTTGCCCGAAAAATAGTTCCTGGTCTGGATGCGCCGGCCTTCGAGATAATTCACCAGTTCCGCCCGGTCGAATTTGTCCGTCGTCACGGTGATCGGGAATCCGAACCAGCTGACGTCGGCCTGCGCGCTGGGCGTGGCCACACGAATCAGGCTGGAGTACTTCTGGCACACGCTGAAGTAGCGGTCGTAGATGCGCTTTCTCGCCTGTTTGACAAATTCGAGTTTTCCGAGCTGCACCAGGCCGATGGCGCCTTGCAGGTCGAGCGGCTTCAAATTGTAGCCGATTTCCGTGTAAACGTATTTGTGATCCACGATTCCCGAATATCCCGGTTCCAGCCACCGGTCAAACCGCCGGCCGCAAGTCCCGGAGAGCGACAGGTTCGCCGCGCCGATGCAATAGCAATCCCGGCCCCACCAGGCGATGCCCCTTACCACCTTGGCCAGATTGTCGTCATCCATGCTCACCATGCCTCCCTCGCCGGTGGTGATGTGATGCGCGGGATAAAAGCTGTGGCTGGACATGACGCCAAAAGACCCCACCGGTTTTCCCCGCCAGGTGCTGCCCAACGCGTCGCAATTGTCCTCCAGGAGCAGAACGTTCCGCGCGCGGCAAATCTCCTGAACGCGATCCATGTCCGGCGGATTGCCGAGCACGTGGGCAAAAATCACCGCCTTCGTTTTGCTCGTGATGGCCTTTTCGAACTGATCGAGGTCCAGGTTCAAGGTGGCAGGTTCGATATCAACGAAACGCGGGATGAATCCGCATTGCAGAATGGGCGCGACCGTGGTCGGGAAGCACACCACCGGGGTAATGACCTCAATGCCCTCGAACCCGTAAGTGTGGCGCGATTTCAACGCCGCCATCATCAGAAGATTCGCCGAACTGCCTGAATTGCACATGACGGAGTGTTTCCGTCCCACGTGTTTTGAAAAAGCCCTCTCAAACTTGGCCACATTCTCTCCGGAACTGAGCCACTTCCCCCGCAAGACGGCAAAAATCGCGGCTTCAATCTCTTCGTTGTTCCAGGTCGGCCCCGAGTATTGAATGGGCGTTTCACCGGCCACAAAATGCACGTTGTCCAATCCACGCATGGACGAAATGGGCAGAGAGCCGGCAACCAGTTGCCGAATGCCTTCGCGAATCTCGGCATCGGTCAACATATGGTTTTCCCTGCATTCCCTCTGTCTCCCTTCAGAAAAGTCACCGCCGGACAAACCTCCACCGGCTGCAGGTCCCGCCGCCGAACGGGGGCGAGGACTCCGTAAAGCGCAGCGATGACATCAACAACCGACAATGCCGGCCCGATATGACCAACATCGGCTCGTTTCGATTGTTCAAGAATTATGCGCCGAATGCGCTTTGAACCAGACTCCATCATATAAAAAATATATGATAATTACAGCCCGGCCATCGTCAAGAGAATTAGTCAAATCGGCAACTGAATCGGCAACTGAATTGTTGCGTTGGCCCCCCGTTGTGGCAATTTCTTCAAAGGCAAAGCCGCGTCGCTTGAACCCGGCTTCCTCCATTCGAAAATATGACACAACAACTATCCGCCGTTCAGCGAGAGTATCTCCGCAGCCAGTTGAGCTACGATCATCAAGATGAGCCGCCGTCGCCCAACATCCTTGCCGTAAATCAAATTCAACACGGACTGATTGTTCGGTCCCGTGCGAGATTACGCGGCGCGGCACGAAGTGCATATGCTGGACGTCGGTTGTGGCTGGGGCGATTTTTCCAACAAACTTTCCCCTTTCCTGAAGACCTACGTTGGCGTTGAGCCGTCCCCCATCGAATTGCGCCGTTTCACCAAACGGCCAAACCGGTTTCTCGTGCGCGGCGTCGGTGAATACCTGGATTTCTTGAAAGACCACTCGCGCAACTTCATTCTCCTGAACAGCGTGCTCGATCATTGTTACGATTGGAAACGCGCGTGTGCCAACTGCCTGCGCGTGCTCGCGCCGGGCGGCCTGCTGATCATCTCGATGGAAAATTCGCAGAAACTCACCATCCGGCTCCGCAAGGCACTCGGCCAAAAATATGTTCACGAAGGCCACCTCGAATTTTTCGGCCTGGACGACACCAAAAAAATATTGCCGCCCGACTTCCAAATTCTCGAGGACCGCACCATCGGTTTTTTCTTCGGCCTGCATGCCTTCACCAAAAGAGTGCCGCTGCCCGTGGCGCCGTTGCGTCTGGCCAATCGCGCCGCCAACGCCTTCTTCCGCGTTGTCGCCCCCAAAGGCGGACACATCTTTTTCCTCTCGGCGGTTCGTCAGGGGACCCCGCCCGGGCCGGATTCCTACGCCTCGCCCTTTCGCTGTCCCCAATGCGCGGCCGATTTGCCTTTTGGCGCCTGCACCTGCAAAAACTGCGGCCAGGTTTTCTCGTATGGAGACGCCGGTTATCTTGATTCGGCGGAACTGAACCCATCGCTGAAGTTGGAACTGGGCGGAAAATAGGCGGCCCGGCAATAATTCCCCTGACGCTGGCCAATCCCCATGAAAATCCTTTTTAACTGCAACCTTCCTTTCGCGCTGGCGCACGGTGGGGTGCAGACCCAGATTGAACAAACCATCGCTGCGCTCCAAGTCATCGGCATGGAAGTTGAACCCCTTCGTTGGTGGGATGACCGGCAATCGGGCGACATTATCCATTATTTGGGCCGGATACCCGCCGTGCATATTGAATTGGCCCATCAAAAGGGCATCAAAGTCGTCATATCCGAACTGCTTGGCGCCGCGGGTGCACGCTCACGAGGAAGACTTTGGTTGCAACGCCAGGCAATACGAACAATGCAACGAACCCTGCCGCCTTCAATGCTGTTCGCATATAATTGGAAAAGCTACCCGCTGGCCGACGCCTGTATCGCCCTGACTCCGTGGGAGGCGCATTTGTTGTCCTACCTTTTTGGCGCACGGCCGGAGACCGTTCATGTGGTGCCGAATGGCGTGGAAGAAATTTTTTTGAACAGTCCGCGGGCGAAGCGCGGCCCATGGTTGATCTGCACGGCGACCATTACAAAAGTCAAACGGGTCGTTGAGGCGGCTGAAGCTGCCATTCAGGCGCAAACTCCGCTCTGGATTATTGGCAAGCCCTACGCCGAATCCGACCCCTACGCGCGGAAATTTTTAGCCCTGGCCGGGCGGCATCCGCAATTTGTCCGTTATGATGGCCCGGTGCAGGACCGGCAACAATTGGCGCGGATTTATCATGAAGCGCGCGGGTTTATTATGTTGAGCGCTTGGGAAAGCCTCAGTCTTTCCGCGCTGGAAGCTGCCGCGTGTGATTGTCCGCTCTTGTTAAGCGATTTGCCCTGGGCGCGCAGCACATTCAATGAAAACGCCTCTTACTGTCCCATCGCTTCACCGAAACGGACGGCCGGATATCTGCGAACGTTTTATGACCAGGCTCCGTCATTGAAACCGCCGCCGAAACCGCTGACCTGGATCGAGGTGGCCAGACAACTTGGGCGGATTTATTGTTCCGTGCTCGACAAGAAAAGCTGACTTTCACGCCCTTAAAGAGTAACCTGAAAACCTCAAGGCCACGCCGGAGGAAGGATTCACCGGTCGGCCTTCGCTTTGAAAAATTCAATGGTGGCTTGGAGCGCCTCATGGAAGGCGGCTCCGGGCGTGAAACCGGCGGCGCGGAGTTTGTCGGTCGCGGCAATCGAATGCTGGATGTCGCCCGGACGGCTGTCGGCGTGCCTGATTTCCGAACGCGAGCCCGTGAGCCGGCAAATTTCCGCGGCGAGATCGTTGATGGCGACGCGCCGGCCGCAGGCAACATTAAACACCCCGGTCGCGGGCGATTGCCTGGCAAAGAAGGCATTGGCGGCGGCAATGTCCTGCACGTAAATAAAATCGCGCGTTTGCCTGCCATCGCCGTAAATGGTGATCGGCTCGTTTCTTGCCGCCCGGTCAATGAAGATGGGGACAGCGGCGGCATACTGACTGTGTGGATTCTGGCGCGGGCCAAAGACATTGAAATAACGCAGGCACACCGTTTGAAGCCTGCCCTCGGCCGTAAACATCCGGCAATAAAACTCGCCGTCGAGTTTGCTGATGGCGTAGGGACTTTTGGGCGCCGGCGGCATTTCTTCAATCTTTGGCACGACCGGACTGTCGCCATAGATCGCGGCGGAACTGCTCAGGATCAGCTTCTTCACCTTTGCGCGGGCCGCTTCTTCCAGCACGACCAACGTCCCGATGGTGTTGGTTTCAGCGCATTCAACCGGCTTTTGCATGGATTCCGCCACGCTGACCAAAGCCGCAAGATGGAAAACATAATCAACGCCTTGCATCGCCCGCCGCACGAGATCGCGGTCAAGAATCGAGCCCTGGATGAACCCGCACTGAAAGCCGTCCAGGTTGTTTCTGAAACCGGAACGCAGATTATCCAGGACGCGTACTTCGGCCTGGTTGTGAAAAAATTCAACGATGTGGCTGCCAATGAAACCGGCGCCTCCAGTGACAAGTATCTTCATGGTTGATTCCATTCACTTACAGCTTGCGAACCGGGCATCCCAAAATTTCCCGGTAAATTTCCAAATGTCGTTGCGCCACGGAAGACGGATAATAACGCTGAATGAATTCCCGGGGCGGGGATTGAGGCCGAACCTGCCGGGCTCCGCCGGAACACAACCATTGACGCACAGCGTCTTTCATCTCATCCCACCCATCCAGATCAAATATCTGAACCCGGTCCACCCCCCTCGCAATATCCCGGGCTGATCCCACATCCGAGGCGAAAAGATACAGCCCGCGGGCAATTGCTTCCGCAAATGTCAGACCAAAGGACTCTTCGCTGGAAAAATGAATCATGGCCGAGGCCTGATCGAACAACCGACAAAAGGATTCATCATCCACTTCGCTGATATGTTGAAACCCGCCGTGTTTGCGGTCCGCCAGTTCCAACGCGGCATTGAACCGGACTGCGTAAGCCACTTTGGGATCGGATCTTCCGATGAATAAAGTGTCAAACAGCAAACCCTCCTCCCGGAGAGATTCCAAGATGGCCAGTAATTTTTGCTGACGCTTTCGCTCACTAATTACGCCTACATTCAGGATTAACGGCCGGCCCGTTGTCGTTGCCGCCGTTCTTGGAAAATCGAAAAACATTTTCTGGATTGCATTGGGAACAATCCAGGTCGGGACGCGGTATTTTTCAACCAGCTTTTGGACATAATCGGAGATGCAAATGATCCCGCCCGTGCGTGGAAGGGTAAAATTTTCCAGCCTGGCCGCCAACCAAATTAAACTGCCGATGGGGGCCTTGAACAAACGCGCCAGTTCCACCATGTTGCCGTGAATGGTAACCACGTTGGGAAAACCGGAAAACACCGCGCTGATCGCACAGTTGCGCTCCGTGCCCTGGCCATGCACGATGTCCGGCTGAATTTCCTTCAATTTTCTTCGAACCGCGCGGATGCAACCCTGATAACCGGTGCGCAGCCAGCCGATCTTGGGTACCAAGAGGCTGTGAAACCAAATATTTTCGGCCAGCTTTTCCGGAGATTGCATCGGCCGTTGCGTGCAGGAGACAACATGCACTTCCACATCCGGCAGGCCGGCAAATCCTTGGATCAAGGCTGCCGGCGCCGTGCCAAAACAAGGCGTGGTTTCGGAATACGTTCGATAGTTTTCCCGATTATCGGTGGCCACAATGGCAATTTTCATTTTATGGTCAGAGTATCAGACGGTGGGACGGCACTCCATGAAATTCAGACTTTGGAATTCCAAATGCTGGCTTTGGCTCCGTGCACCGTCCGGTGGACCGCCAATCCGTGCTTCAAAAATCCCGACCCCGGTTCGGTTTATGTTTCGCGGAAACGGGCACGAAGCCTCAAGAAAGGACGCTCGAATCCATAGTAGGAAATAAATGACACCACGAAAACCGGGACCAACCAGCCGGGAAATGACATCCACCACACGGTTCCAAGACCAAACACTTCAGGTTTGGTGCAAAACAACTGCTGCCAGATGTAGATCGAGTACGACAAGACCCCAATTCGGCGGACCCACCACCAGTTCAAAGCCCGGAAGAGACCCCACTCCGGCATCACCACGCTCTGGAGAACCAGGATTGCCATGCCAAACGCCTGTGCCGTGGACCCCAGGGAGAATATCACCACCCGGAGCAGAAACAGTTTGGGTGAAATCTGATTGAGGATATGGACCACTCCCACCAGAATCACCCCGACTGCCAAGGCAATATGCCGGTTATTCTTGAGCCGGTTTCCGAGCAAGTCCCGGTGACGCGAAAGCAGAATGGCACAGGCGCAACCGACCGCCAGCGAATCGAAATAGCTCAAGAATGAATAACCTGCGAAAATCGGCCCGATAATTGGCAAATCCGGTCTGCGCCCTATGGCGCGACTGAGTGGGGCCAGAAGAACAGGCAGGGCCAGCATTCGCCACCCCTTGCTGTTAGCAGCCACGCCAAAGGCCACAAAAATTGTCGGCCAGAGAAAATAGAATTGCTCTTCCACCGATAATGACCAGAGGTGATCAGTCGTGAAATCACTCCCGACAAAGTCCCTCGTAAAGGTCAGATTCCCAATCCAGGCGATCCGGCTCAAGTCATACGGGGTGAATCGTTCGATCAAAGCGACGACAAGCAGAAACCCGAAATAGACGGGCAATATCCGCAAAGCTCTTCGAGCATAAAAATGCCAGAGATTGACCCGACCTGCTTGATCCTGTTCAACAATCATGAGCCACGTGATGAGAAATCCGCTGATCAGGAAAAAGCAGCGGACACCCAAATTACCGTCGAAAGTCCAGCGAAAGAGTGAGTCCAGCTTTGTGGGAAAACCCGATGTGTACAGGCTATGGGAACCGACCACCATTAGTATGCTCACCGCTCGCCAACCATCCAAAGACGGCAGCCGGGATAGTTTTTGCGAAGTAGTGTGTACCGGGCGCATGTCAGCGATTACCTCCACGGCGAATGAGGTCTGAGGCGCCCTGGGGTAACCACGGAAACAGGAACGGTTCCAAAGTGGAATCTTGGGAACTAAAACCAGTGTGCTCGAACATCCTGTTGATTGTTGGCAAATGCATGGAAGCCGTCAAGTCGGGTTAGCTTGAGTGGAAAAATTGATAACCTGGCCGGGAACCCGACAGGCGCGGCACCGGACCTGGGAAGTGGTTCTGCACAACCTGACACTGCCCCCGGAGCGCGGCCGTGTCCCGTAAAGCGCAAGGTAGGACCAGCCGCCGCCGCGCTCCAATCTCGTCGCGTTCGTGGGGCAGTGCGCAGATGCGTCCGAGACGTTCTTGCCCCAAACCTTCCGCTTGACTGCCGGGTTTTTGTTGGGAAACTCATGTTTTGAATGCCCATTGCCCACCCATTGTCTATTGAAAGCAGGCGTCTCTTGCCTTGAAAATGCTGCTTAAAAGACTGTCGAATTCCGCCGTCGTCTGGTCGTGGATCTTCAACGGCTTTCGCCTTGCTTCCGGCCTCATTGTGTTGCCGCTGGTATTGCGTCTGTTCACCCAGGCCGACTTGGGCATGTATTATGTGCTGCTGAGCCTGGTGGCCTTGGGTCCCATCGTTGATTTTGGATTTGGACCGACCATCGGGCGGTTTGTCAGCTATGCGATGGGGGGGGCTGAAGCCCTGCAGGCCCACGGCGTGCCCAACCCGGCAAGCGGCAGCAACCCGAATTACCCCCTGCTCTGGCAATTGCTCCTCACCACCCGCAAATTATATCGCTATCTTGCGCTGGCCATTCTCTTCATCCTGGGCATCTGGGGCACTTACATGGTTGAGATGCGGATTGGGGAAACCTCTTCCCCGCTCATCACACGGCTGGCATGGCTGGCAACCTTGATCTCCACGGTCTATGATATCTATTCGAATTGGTGGTCCGTTTATTTGCGTGCGCTGAATGAGGTGCGTGCCGCGGCCCGCATCGGTGTCATGGGTTTGGTGGTCAAATTCATCATTTCAGTGGCGCTGTTGCTCTCCGGCGCCGGTCTTTTGAGCATCCCCATTGCCAGCCTCGCCGGCAGTATGGTTCAACGGCATCTCGCCCGGGGACACACTCTGGCTCTGTTGAAGGGCGCTCCCCCGCCCAAGGGCGTCAGTATCAAGGAAAACCTGCGGATTCTATGGCCCAACAGTTGGCGGCTCGGCATCCACTTCATGAGCGGTTACTTGACGGTTAACGCCAACACGGCGATATGCTCGTTCGTCTTCGGCCTGGCTGGAAACGCAAAGTATGGACTGTCCGTCCAGTTGATGAGCATTGTGTCCGGAATGGCTTACGTGTGGACGATCACCAAGTGGCCGATCATTGGCCAGTATCAGGCGCGCCGGGAGCAAGTACCGATACAACGAATCCTGTGGCCGCGTATCTGGCTTCAGAATTTCACATTTTTGCTCCTGGCGGCAGTGGTCGTCTTCGCCATCCCCGGCCTGTTGTGGAGGTTCGGCAGCCACAAGGAAATTCTGCCGCTGAACTGGATGCTTACCTTGGCTCTCTGCTCCTTCCTGGATCTCCAGTTCACCACCTGGACCACTTTGATCTCGATGGAAAACCGCCTGCCTTTTCTCTGGCCAACTGTCGCTACCAATATCTTAAGCTTGTCCTTAACCCTGGGCCTGGTTCATTTCACATCGTTGGGCCTGAGCTCGCTGGTGCTTGGACCACTCCTGGCCTGGAGTCTTTTTAATTACTGGTATTGGCCGCCCTTCGCCGCGCGCGGCATGGGAACAACACTGTTCCATTTCCTCTTCTTCGGACCAACCGGCGCATCGAAACAAAACGCGTCAAATTGACGGCGCGTTCGCCGGCAGCGGCATCGTCAACGCGCCGGGGATTTCCGCGTTCGGGCTTTCTCGCGGCTGGCGCGCAGTTGCAGGGTGAGGGTTTCCGCCTCCTCCAGCCACTCGAGCTTTTCGCGGAAGGTGCTTTGCAGCCCCAGCAACAGGGTGCTCAATTCAGCGCCCTCGAAGGTGCAGGACTTCCATCCCGGATGGGCATATAGTTGTTTCCTGGTCACGGCTTTTTTCGATGCAAGTTCAGTTTGCGCAGTTTTTCAACATCCAACAAATCCTGACTGCGCCCGGCGGATTTTTTCAACTTCAGCAAGGTGTCATAACTGACGATGGCGGTGAACTCCTTTCCGAAAACCGGCACGCGCAAAGCGCGCGCCAACTCTTTTGCAAAATCAAACGGCTCATAAACGAACACGTCTATCGGCGTGCGAACATGAGCATCGCTCCACAACTGCAAAACGACCATGTTCTTTTCCCGCCGCCACTGTTCGCGCAGCGCCGGATCCGCGAACTGCTCGGGGGTCACCGGAATTCGCATTTGGTAACCTATGGCCATCAAGGCCCGAAGTCCACGGAGAATGTTTTTCCGTTCCAAGCCGATGACCAGATCCAGGTCTTTGGTGAACCGCTCGTATCCGTGAGCCACGACCGCCACTCCGCCGACGATGAGATATTTCACCTTCGCGCCGTTCAGCGCCTTGACAATGGTTTCAATGCTGCGGACTTCCATGATCCAAGGCGAAGATAGCGGAATTTTGCCCGTCATCAAGCCTGTTCAGAAACACAGAACAAGCTTGGGCGCATTTCGACACTGTCACTTTTCTTCCACCTCCTGGGAGCGCCGGCGTCCCGCCGGCTCGTTGCTTTGCGACCAGACAATTCCACCGCGTGAAGCGAAGCCTTTTACGCGGCCCTCAACCAATCTCACATTTCAGCGGCTCGTCTCATTCACATGGCCCGTGTTCCGGGCATTCGCACGAAACTTCGGCCAAGGCGACTGTGCCAATGGCACAAGCGTGTCCAGCGCATACAAGTTGCGGTACGCACCGGTTACATAAACAGTCCCGTCGGCGCCAATCACCGCCTGGGGATCATAATTGGGATGCAAATCAAAGCTCCACTTGCGCCGGCCCTCCGCATCCAAGGCCAGGAAGCTGGAGCGGGCCACAATATAAACCGAATCGTTCACCAGCATGATCGAAGATGTTTTGCCAAAATCCAATCCGGGTTGACTCCATTTTTTTTCACCCTCCGGGCCAATGGCCCACACTCCTTCGTTTACCCCTACATAAATCGTGCCGTCCGACGCAACCACAGGCGAGGTGGGGGTAAAGCCTCCGGTCTTCAACCGCCACTTCAGACTGCCGTCCGCATTCAGCGCATAACAGAAACCGTCCACGGAGGTGAAGTAAATCCTCCCGTCGCCGGCCACAGCCGGGGACGATATGATCTGGCCGCCGGTCGCATAGTCCCATCGCTTCCGCCCGTCCGGGGACAGCGCGTAGAACTTTTTGTCGTGAGACCCGAAATAGACGGTTTCATCCGCGCCGACTGCGGGCGAGGAATCAATTTCCCCGCCGGTTTCAAACTGCCATTTCAGGGTTCCGTCGGGGTTGAGCGCATAAAAATGCTTGTCCCAGGAGCCGAAATAAATCGTCCCGTCCCGTCCCAAAGCCGGCGAAGAATCCACCCACGCGCCGGCGGTGAACGCCCATTTCTTTTTTCCTTGCGGGCTGACCGCGTAAAACTTCCGGTCGCGGCAGCCGAAATAAACGGTTCCGTCCCCGCCGATGGCCGGCGAAGACTTTATCTCACTGCCGGTCTTGAACTGCCAGCGGGTCACACCGTTCGAGTCCACCGCCCAGAGTTTTTGTCTGAAGGTGCCCAAGATAAATCATGCTACTGCTGTCCATCGCCGGGGAGGAATCCGTGAAGTCTAATAAAATCACCCATTTGTTGGTCGGGGAAGCCTCATCGGCCCCCCAAGTGGACCAAGCCATCCACATCGCCACAAAAACGAGGAGAACTGCGGCTCTCGGCCGGAAACCAGGGAGGCACAGCCATCTTGGCTTGAACAAATTGTGCATCTGGCTTGAAAGATTGTTCGCCACCACCCTCAAAATCAAGAAAATAGCAGGCAAACCAGAACGCCCGTCAACGGACTGTTTTACCGCGATGCCCGCCGGGCGCTCACGGTTTGAATTTCACGACATGCCAGGGCTGCAATCCATCGGCAACTTTCATCGTGGCGTTGGTGGTGGCGACAAGCTCCGCGCCGGATTTCTGGAGCCAGGCATCAAGAGCCATGTTTTTATCCTTCAAGTTCAATCCGCCGAGAACCACATATTGAACGTGTTGGCGGATTTGCTCCGGCGGATCGGTCAGGAAAAAAATTTCCACGCGCCGTTCGCCGTAGGGTCGCCAAAGCGAGATGTAAACGTCGTCTCCCGTTCCAATGAAGCCGACGGTCTTGATTTCCAGCGGCAACAAGGCGCGGACGCCGGCAAGCGAGTCGGAACGCCCGGCATAAACGGTGTAAACCTTCAGCGCGCGGGCAAGCAAATGCTGATTCGGATGGTGTGCCACCGCTTTGGTTAAAATGGTTTGGGCCGGCCACAACGGGCGATCCGGCGACAGGATCAAAACGACAAAAGCCAGAATTAAAACCGCGCCGGCCAGCGCGCGCCACCACCAACGGCGGATGATTTCCGGCAGCCCCGGGCCGAGGAGCAACGACGGCAGCAACAACGGATAGTAAGGCGCGATGAGGCGTGCGCCCGAGGTCATTCCCGATTTTATGCTGTAGGCCGCCAGCGACACCCAGGCGGAAAATATCACGCAACGGCATAGCGCGGATGGAATCGCCCCGGCGGCCGGCGCACCCGGCTTGGTCCCCCGAATCCAAAAGGACCCGAGAATAGAAACCATCAGCAGCAAACAGATGCCAAAACCGACGCCGGCCAAATCCTCGGTCGGCAGTTCTCCAACCGTGAAAAATTGGCTGTCGAAATATTTGTCCACCATCGCGACCAGAAAGCCGGGCATGAGCGACGGGGCATGCGTGTTCCACCAGCCGGCCAGTGGGAAGATCGGCGGCACAACATTGGCCATCAGTATCTGGAAGCTGTTGCCGCAGAGGCCGGCCAGCGGACTTTTCATGACCATGACGGGCCCTTCGAGTTTCGCCCCCGACCAGTCACCGCAGTAATGCGTGTTCAAAATTGCCGTTGGCAGAAATGAAACCAACGCCGCCAAAAGGATCACGAGCGCCGTGGCCGCCGGTTTGCGGAGAAGCAGCGGAAGGAGCGCGAAGATCAAAATCGCCCAGGGCAGGAGCAAGGGCAGGTTGCTGGGCTTGGCCCCGATGAGGAGCGCGGCGGCTAAAATCGAGTGCCACAAGTCCGCCGGGCGCCGCGAAACCCACGCGCGGGCGCCGAAGTCCAGCGCCGCCAGCGCATAGACGGCGGGAAATGTGTCGTTGGCGATGCTGCCGGCCTGAAGGATGAAAGTGTAGCCCGTGGGCAGCAGCCACATCCATTGCCACGCGACGCGCGCGCGGACGCCCAGCCGCGTGAAGACGCTGAATATCAGTCCGGGCAAAAGCAGGAACGGGATGAAGTTAAGGAGAAACAATACCCGGTCGGATTTGGTGAACAGGAGCAGCGGAGCGGTCAGCCATTCGATGCCGCAGGCGCGGTCGTTCATCCGGAAATTGGGCGTATGAATCCAGTGCCATTGCCCGTGCGCGAGCCACTGCAGCACGCGTGCCAACCGATAATTCAACCCGGTGTAATTGGTCGGCGCATACATGGCTCCGCCGAGAAAAATCAGAACCGCCAGCACGGCAAAGCAGAGTGGCAACGGCCGGCGAAACCGCCGCCGGATTTTTTTCAAGCGCGAAGTTCGGTTGCCGGGGTTGAATCCCAATTCTGTGCGGAAAAAGAAAACGAAGACTGCGAAACCAGCGAAAGAAATTGCGTAGCCGGGGCGATTCAACTGTCCCAGCGCGGACAGAATCCAGCCAGCGGCGGTTGCCAACGCGGAAACCCACAGCCAGAGCCTGATAAATGGACGAAATGACATTTTTTGCGGGCGACCGTAGGCAGCTTCGCCTTGTGCGTCAAATGTTTTCTTTCCGCGCGCCGGTTTTCGAAAAGGCGGCCGGCCGGGTCAACGAATGTTCACCATCGGGAATTATTTTATTACGTCGCCCAATCAAGGGCCGCATCCGGACAATGCCGCCGACCGGTAATGGCAGCCAAGGGATGGCTGCTGCTACGGGGGCTTCGGCTCAAATACGCTTGCAGTCCGGCATCAGTCTGTTTTCATTGCGTCACTGCCTTTTGGGCAAAGAAAAATTATGCACTGTATCATCGGTTCCGGTCCGGCAGGCGTCGCTTGTGCCAAGGCGTTAAGCTCCCGCGGGGTGGAGGTGTTAATGTTGGATGCCGGGCTTGATCTGGAACCCGACCGCGCCCGAGTCGTCAGCCAGATGGCTTCCGTCCAACCCCCGGCGTGGCGGCCGGAACAGATTGCCAAATTGAAGGAAGGCATGGCCGCCGGCGCCAAGGGCATTCCGCTCAAATTGATCTTCGGCTCGGATTATCCCTATCGTGAAACGGAAACCCACATTCCCTGGCAGGGGCGCGGCGTGGGGGTTCTTCCCTCGCTGGCACTGGGCGGTTTCAGCACGGTCTGGGGCGCGGCCATGCTGCCGTATCGCGATGCGGACATTGATGACTGGCCCGTTCAAAACGCGGATCTGGAAAAACATTACCGGGCCGTGGCTGAATTCACCGGGCTGGTCGCGGAGCACGACGATTTGGAGGATTATTTTTCACTGCATGGCAATAATCCGCGCCCGCTTCAGCTTAGCCGGCAGGCCGGATTGCTTTTGAACAGCCTCAACCGCCATCGCGCCCGGCTCCGGGACCGTGGCTGGCGGTTTGGACGCGCCCGGCTGGCCGTGCGCGGCGTTGATTCGCCAAAAGGCGGCGGCTGCGTTTATTGCGGCCTGTGCATGTACGGCTGCCCTTACAGTTGCATCTACAACAGCGCCGATATTGTGCGCGAATTGACCGGGGAAAAAGGATTCACCTATCAACGCGATGTGGTGGTCGCGTCATTGCGCGAAAATTCCGGCAAGGTCATCGTTGACGGCCATCACCGCCGGACGCGGGCGCCGCTGACCTTTGAAGCGGACCGGGTCTATCTGGCCGGCGGGGTGATCCCCACCGCGCAGATCCTTTTGCGTTCCCAGGGCGCTTATGACCACCCGCTGCATTTGCGGGACAGCCAGTATTATCTTTTCCCGATGCTGTTGGCGCCGGCGCACGGCCGGCGTGCAAACCGAACCGCTTTGCACACTGAGCCAGTTGTTCATCGAAATCAGCCGCCCCGAAATCAGCCGGCGCACCGTGCATTTGCAGGTTTATACCTACAATGATCTGGTCGGACAGGCCGTGCGGAAAACCTTTGGACCGCTGGCCCGACCGCTGGAAATTCTGGCCCGGCAGCTGGAGGAACGCATGGTCATTGTCCAAGGTTACCTGCATTCCGACGAATCGCAGGCGATCTCACTTACGCTCAAACGCGACGGCGCGAACGGCGCGGACTGCCTGCACGTGGACGCGTTGCCGAACCCGGCGACACGCCGCGCGGTCAAGCGCGTGATGTGGGAAATGCTCCGTCAAACGCGGCGGCTGGGCGGCATCATTTTGCCGCCGATGCTCCAAATGGCCGAACCCGGCCGCGGTTTTCACAACGGCGGCTCGTTCCCCATGCGCGAAAAACCGGGCGACTTTGAAAGCGACTGCCTTGGCCGCCCCCACGGCTGGTCGCGGGTTCACGCGGTGGATGCGACGGTGCTGCCCAGCGTGCCGGCGACGACCATTACTTTTTCCGTCATGGCCAACGCGCACCGCATCGGCTGGGAAGCCGCCACATTATGACATTTTCCCCGGTGAACATGGCGAAGCTGTTTGGAGTTCCGCCTTCAGGCGGCGGTCGCGGAATGTCATGGAAACCGCCTGAAGGCGGAACTCCGAACCGGTGGCATGCCTTCACTGTGGATTGAATTTAGATCACGGAACCACCCCGCCCAAAATGAATTCTACGACCGGCAACCCCCTTTGCGCCATCACCGGCGCCGGCGGTTATGTCGGCGGCTGCCTCAAAAATTTCTTCGCGGCACGCGGCTGGGAAATTTTGGAACTGACCCGCCGGCCGAAGCCCGGCGCGCGGGCGGCGGCGTTTCAACTGGGCGCGGAAATTTCTCCGCTGGCGCTGGCCGGAGTGACCGCGCTGGTCCATTGCGCCTACGATTTCAAGCCGCTGCGCTGGAATGAAATTCGCACGGTGAACGTGGAAGGCGCGCGCAAAGTTCTCGAAGCCGCGCGCGCGGCGGGCGTCTCCAAAATCGCTCTGCCTTTCCTCCATCAGTGCTTATGAGGGCTGCCGGTCGCTTTACGGCCGGGCGAAATTGGATATCGAAAAAATCGCGCTGGACAGCGGTGCGCTGGCGATCCGGCCCGGGCTGGTTTACGGCAGCGGTCCGGGCGGAATGTTCGGCAAGCTGGCTGCCCAGGTCCGCAAGTCGTCTGTCATTCCGATGATTGGCGACGGCTCGCAGATCCAATTCCTGGTCCACAACGAGGACCTGTCGGCGTTCATCGAAAAATTCGCCTCCGGGAAAATCCAGGTTGCGCCGCGCGTTTTGACCGCCGCGCACGGGCAGCCGTGGCCATTCAAACAACTGCTGCTGGAAATCGCGCGCGGGCTGGACAAAAAGGTTAAATTCATTCCGCTGCCCTGGCGGCTGGTCTGGGCCGGATTGAAATCGGCTGAAGTGTGCGGATTGCGATTGAATTTCCGCAGCGACAGCCTGGTGAGCCTCATGCATCAAAACCCAAAACCGGATTTTGCGCCAAACACGGAGGCCGGATTGACCTGCCGTCCGTTCCAGATTGAGACGCTGCAACTCTAGCCGCCCGGCGGCATCGGCGGTTTGCGCGATCGGGTGCTCAACCCCAGCGCGCTCATGAAAAAACTGGAAAAAACGGTCTGAACACCGACGACCACGAGCGTTGTCGCCGGAATCAACCGCCGCAAATTGTCCTCGGGCGACAGGATGCCGTAATCCGCCTGCCGCCAGACCCATACCGCGTGGGCGAGCAATATTACTCCCACCAGCAGAATGGCCAGGCCGAGCAGGATGCCCTTTTCGAGCGTGAAAACCTTGAATACGCGCGTGAGTTTCGGATCGTCCGGGAGCAGTCCCTCCGCAATGGCAAACACCTTGGTGTAGAAGGCGAACGCCACGAGTTGAAAGCCGATGATGACCGCCATGCCCGCCATTGCCAGCGTGCCGACATTGAAGACGACTGTGCCAATGTGGAACGTTTTGCAGGAAAGCGCTGCGGACACGGTGATACCCAGGACGGAAAGCAGCAATCCGGGTACGAGAAACAGCCAGCGCGGCGAGTAAAGCAGCATGAACCGCAGATGCCGCCAGCCGTCGCGCCACGGCTTTAAGTGTGGCGGTCGCGAACGTCCGTCCTTGTGCAGCGTAATGGGGACTTCGGTGATCTTAAGCCGTTTGAGCGTGGCCTTGATGACCATTTCCGACGCGAACTCCATGCCGGTCGTCTGCAAATCCATTTTTTCAAACGCCGCCCTGGTGAAGCCGCGCAAGCCGCAATGAAAATCGCGGGCCGGGCATTTAAAAAAAAGCTGTCCGATGAACGACAGCACCGGGTTGCCAATCCAGCGGTTTTTCCACGGCATCGCGCCCGGCATGATGGTTCCGCCGCCAATCGGCAGCCGGCAACCCATGACCAGTTCAAAGCCTTCCTGAAATTTTTTTACGAAACCAGTGATTTCGGAAAAATCATAGCTGTCGTCGGCGTCGCCCATGAGGATCCATTTGCCACACGCGGCATTGATGCCACCGCACAATGCGCTCCCATAGCCTTTTTCCTTTACCGGCACGACCCGGGCGCCGAGCTTTTCGGCGATGGCCTGTGAGCCGTCGGTGCTGCCGTTGTCGGCGACAATGATTTCCCCGCGGACGCCGGAACGTTGGATGCCAAGCCGGGCCTTTTCGATGCACCGGGCAAGGGTTTCCGCCTCGTTCAGGCATGGCATGACGATGCTGAGTTCAATGGAGTCGGTCATGAGTCAAGCTTACTTGAACGCCCGGCTATCTGGCGAGCATGGGTTTTATAACTTATCGCAACGGAACCAAATACTCATTGAGCGCGACCGCCGGCGGCGGCGGGCAATGGATACGGCGCCTGCAGTGTGCGAGCGGCAAAGTTCAGACACGCAAAGAAACCATACCCGGAGGAGGACAGCCGTTGACATGATCAAGCATCAGTTCCGCAGAAAGTTGTATTTTACAATGCACCAAAAGGCGTGAATGCCGTCTTGCCAGCTGATTTTTTTGCCTTCCGCGTAGGTGCGCCCGTAATAGGAAATCGCCACTTCGTAGATGCGCACCTTCAACCGGGCCATTTTAGACACCACTTCCGGCTCAAAACCAAAACGGTTCTCTTCAATTTTGATCTGTTGAATGATTTCACGCCGGAAAACTTTGTAGCAGGCTTCCATGTCCGTCAGATTAAGGTTGGTGGCCATGTTGGAAAAGGTGGTCAGCAGGTTGTTGCCCACCGAGTGCCAGTAATACAACACGCGATGCGCCCCGGCGCCCAGAAACCGCGAGCCAAACACCACGTCCGCCTTGCCGGATAAAATCGGGACGAGCAGCCGGTGATATTCCGTCGGATCATACTCCAAATCGGCATCTTGAACCATCACGATGGGCGCGGTGGCCCGGGCGAACCCCGTGCGCAACGCCGCGCCTTTGCCCTGGTTTTGCTCATGCCGCACCAGGGTCACCCGCGCATCGCCGTTCGTGGCCGACTTCAATTTTTCCCAGGTGCCATCCGTGGAAGCGTCGTCCACAACGACCAGTTGTTGAACCGGACGCTGCAACAGCACAACCTTGATGACTTCGGCAACCGTCGCCGCTTCGTTATAGACCGGCATTACGACCGAAAGGCACGGTTCAATGTCGGCGTTGGATTTGATTTCGCTCATCGGGCAATCAGTCAATGCGGTTTGGCTTGGCGGAAGCTGGCAGAGACTTTCAAAATATTCAATCCGCAAATGCGCCCCGGCGCGGATGCTCGCTATTTTCGATTTACGATACACGATTTACGCGGCGCCCATGATTTGGGAAATGTCTCGTAAATCGTAAATCCCATATCGTAAATTGAATCATGCCTTCATTCGACATTGTTTCGCAGGTCAACTCGATGGAAATCGAAAACGCCGTCAACCAGGCCAAAAAGGAACTGGCCAACCGCTTCGATTTCAAAAACAGCAAATGGGAAATCGTGCTGGAGAAAACCGAAATCAAACTCACCGCCGCCGACCAGTTCAAGGTCACCACGCTCAACGAAATCGTCATCGGCCGGCTCGCCAGGCGCGGCATCAGCTTGAAAAGCGTGGAGCAGTGCGAACCGGACATTTCGCCGCTCGGCCACGCGCGGCAGAGCATCAAGATCAAGCAGGGCATTGAAACGACCGTCGCCAAGCAGATCACCGGCTTCATCCGCGACGGCAAATTCAAGGTCACCACGCAAATCCAGGGCGACGACGTGCGCGTCAACAGCAAGAGCCGGGATGAACTGCAAACCGTCATCGCCGCGGTGCGCTCCCATGAATTTCCCGTAGCCGTGCAGTTTGTGAATTTCAGGGAGTAGCATTGTGATGAAATCAAAAACAGGCGACCAAATTCGGGCAGAACGACGTCTATTAAAGGCGCAGTATGGCGATTTGTTTGATGCAACGTCGGCGTTGCTTTTTCGTCATGATCCAGTCGGCATTAATTTTGAAACTAACACCGATGAATATGAGCCGGAAGTCGGCACGATTTTGCCACGACTTCGGACTTGCCAATCAGCTGATGATGTGCGGCAAGTCGTTCATGAAGAATTTGATCGTTGGTTTGGTGCGAGCAGTGCTGGTCCAAAGAAGCATTATACAAAAATTGCGGAAGAAATTTGGCAGCTTTGGCAAAAATTCAAAACATCTTAAATCTCCACCCCCAGTTTGAATGCCGGCACGAGCACTTCAGCCATCGGCTTCATCGCGCGATATTGGAGCGCCATAGGCGCGGCATATTTGTAGTTTCCGTTCCCTAAAAAACACAAGCTCCGTCAGGAGCGACATCTTCGACGCGTTATCAAAATATGTCGTTCCTGACGGAGCTTAAAAAAGTTCTGGAACGTATTTCTACAAAGATACCGCAACTACGGCGCTGTTAAAATCCCCACCACCTGTTTTCAATCCCAGCATCTGTGGAACATCCCGCGCGCCGTGGAGGACGCGGATGATTTGCAATCGGTGCGGCCTGCCCGTCAAACGGTAGAAAATCAGATAATTCGTGAATCGGCGCACGGGCCAGAAGCGCATTCCGGAAAGCTCGGCGCGGTTGGATTGATAGCGTGGACCAACTTCCGGCCACTGCGCCAGCGTGCGAAAGCTCAAAAGCAATGCGTCCAAAAACGCTCGGCGGCGGCGGGATTAGTCATCGCAATGAACAGATGAATGTCCGCCACGTCCCGGATCGTTTCTTCCGAGCGGATGATTTTAAGCGGCTTCAAGTTCCTTGAGCTTGCGGTGGGTGCGGATGCGGATGCGGTCGAAATCGGCGTCGGTCAGCGGCCGGGCCGGACTGCGCACTCCGGCGAGAAGCTTGCGATCCAAATCGGGAATGTCCAGGGCGGCCGCCTGCTCGGCTTTTTCCAAGGCGCGCAAGCCCGCCCGCACGACCTCGCTGGAGTTGCCATAACGCCCGCCCTCGATCAGGTCGGCAACGAAGTCTTCGTAGTATTTGCTCAATGCGACGTTCATGGAATAAATTTAAACTTGTAACATTAGTTGTCAATAGATGTTATTCATCAACTTCCACGACCTGTTTGTACTCCGGCACGATGATTTCGGCCCTTGGCTTCATTTGACGCAGCGTTTCCGCGTGGGCCAGGCATTGCGATTCCTCGCCGTGGATGCAAATGATTTTTTTGAGGTCGCCGGAAATTCTTTCCACGTACTGTTTCAATTCGCTTTGGTCCGCGTGGCCGGAGTAGGTGTCCAGGGAAACGATTTTGGCGCGCACTGCCTGCGGTTCGCCAAAAATGTTCACCGGGCTTTTGCCGGCCACGATTTGCGCGCCCAACGTGTTTTCCGCGCAGAAGCCAATGAACAGAACCAGGTTCTTCGGATCGCCGATGTGGTTTTTGAGATGATGCCGGATGCGTCCGGCTTCGCACATGCCTGACGCGCTGATGATGACGGCGGGTTCCTTCAAATCATTGAGCGTCTTCGATTGTTCGGCTTCGCGGATGTAGGTCAGGTTCGACATGCCGAACGGATTCGCCTTTTCGTGCAGGAACCGGTTGATGCTGTCGTTGAAACATTCCGGGTGCAGGCGGTAAATCTCCGTGGCGTTCACGCTCAACGGACTGTCCACAAAAATCGGCGCGCGCGGCAATTGGCCCGCCAGCGTGAGCTGGTTCAGCACATAAACAATCTGCTGCGTGCGCCCGACCGAAAACGCCGGGATGATGACCTTGCCCTTTTGATTCAGGGTTTCCAGCACGAGCCGGCCAACGGTTTCGTCGGCGTCGGTGCGCACATCGTGTTCGCGTCCGCCGTAGGTGGATTCGATCTGTAAAAAATCCACATTTTCGACCGGTTGCGGGTCGCGGAGAATTTCGTCGTTGCCGCGGCCCACGTCGCCGCTGAACAGGTAGCGGAATTTTTGATTGCCTTCGCGCACATCCAAAATGACCTGCGCCGAGCCGAGAATATGTCCGGCGTCGCGAAACGTGACGGTCACGCCGTCCACAACCAGGAACGGGCGTTCGTAACTGACGGCGACGAATTGATGCAGCGTTTTCTCCGCATCGGCAATGGAGTAAAGCGGTTCAACGGGCGGAAGTTTTTTCTTCGCCCGCTGTTTCGAGACGAACGCGGCGTCGTCCATCTGGATGTGCGCGGAGTCCACGAGCATGATGCTGCAAAGGTCGCGCGTGGCGAAGGTGCAATGGATGTTGCCGGTGTAGCCCTGCTTGACGAGGTTCGGCAGGTTGCCGGCATGGTCCAGATGGGCGTGGCTCAGGACCACGGCGTCAATCTGCTTCGGGTCGAAGGGAAAGCAGCAGTTGCGCTCGATGGATTCCTCGCGGTGGCCCTGGAAGAGGCCGCATTCGAGCAACAGCCGTTTGCCGTTGACCTCGATGAGATACATCGAACCGGTGGTGGTGCGCGCCGCGCCGAAGAAATGGATTTGCATGGAGAAAAGATGCTGAACGAGCGGCCAAAGTCGAGTTCTGAAACGGGGTTGGTAAAACGTAAGGCGTGAAACGTGAAATGGCGAATCACGTCTCACGTTTCACGCATCACATTCAGCTATGCCGGTAGGTGATGCGCGCCTTGTTCAAATCGTAGGGTGACATCTCAACATTGACCTTGTCACCGACGCCGATGCGGATGAAATTTTTGCGCATCTTGCCGGAGATATGGGCGAGCACTTCGTGGCCGTTGGGGAGCACCACCCGAAACATCGTGCCGGGCAGCACTTGTGTGACGTTTCCACTTAATTCAATTGGCTCTTCTTTAACCACTAGGCGTCGTTGAATTGTAAAAGCAATACCATTTGCCCCCCCGTAAAATCAATTCATTTTCGCCGCAAAAATTCAGTGGACATCCCCCGCCATTTCGATAAAGTCACCGTAATCTTATGAAAAACGACAACATAACGACTGCTTTAACTCTCGTGCTGGCTATGCTGGCGATTTTGGGCGTGATTTTCGCGCTACAGACGATTTTTCGCACGCGCGAGTTGCGCTCCCTTCAAATACAGGCAACCCAGGCCAACGCCTACAGCATGGGGGTGGAAGCGCTCGCGAACGACACGTTCGCCTACAGCCAGAAAAATCCGAACCCGGACATTGCTCGCATCTTGCAGCTCATTCAAGCCAAACCCGCCACCCGCTAATTGCTATGAACGAAACTGAAACGAATTCTCCCGCCCAAAACGAATTGATGGACCAGATTGTCGCTTTGCGACATCAGGTTTTCACGCTGCTGCTCGCGCTCGTCGTCGTCAGCGGCACGCTCACCGTCTATTTGTATCGCCAGGCCAGTATCACCGGCAAAGACATTGCCGCCATTAAACCGCAAGCCACAAAAATCATTCAGGCATTCGCCCAAAGACGCGCCGGCATGGAAAATTTTGTGAAGCAACTCTCGGCCTACGGCGCCACGCACCCCGACTTCCAGCCGATTCTAATAAAGTACGGGATTATGGGAGAGCAACCCGCCGCCGCGCCTGTTGCGCCTGCCGCGCCTAAAACGAAGAAGTAGTCGCCGCCAGCCGCGCGCCGCAATTCGGACAAAAATTCGACTGCGGCGGACAACTCTTGCCGCAACCGGGGCAATCCGTGTGAGCTTCCTTGTGCCGCCGATGGATGATGAGATTCCGAATATACGGAATCCAGGAAAACGCGTAGCCGATAATGATGACCCAATGTTTGTCGTAACAGACCGCGTATAACAGCACCAGCAGCGAGCCGGCGAGGCTCAACCACCAGAACAGCACCGGAACCACCACCTGTTTTTTCCGTTCCGTGGCGTACCATTGCACATAAAACCGCAGGAAAAATATGGCCTGGCCAAGACCGCCAATGGTGGTCCAAAAAAGGCCCCAGCCATCCAGGCCGAACAGTTTGCCATCGTGCCAGAGTAAGTTGGTCAGCCAGTCCATAATGGCCACAGCTTAAGCGCCCGCCGCCCGGATTTGGAGACAAATTATCCCAATTCTCCTCCCTGAATCGTGCCCGGAAACCATACGAAACTTTGTCGTACGCACGACAAAGTTTCGCACACACCAATTCAGCCGCCGGCGACGATTTTTACGATCTCCAGCCGGTCGCCGGCGTTGAGCCGGCGCCGGGAAAATTCCGACGGCGCGACCGCCTCGCCGTTGTGCTCCACCACCACGCTGCGCGGCAAAAGTTTTTGTGCGACCAGAAATTCCTCAATCGAGCACGGCAGCTTCGCCTCGATTGGTCTTCCGTTGGCGGTGACCTTTGGCATGTTCAAGTTTTTGCAGTTCGTTTTGGACAAACACCCAACCTCCAACATCGAACTCTGAACATCGAAGTTTTCAGCTTCCGGACATTGGGTGTTCGATGTTCGATGTTGAGCGTTCGATGTTTTCTTTTACGCCGTCAATGCCGCGTCCCAATCCTTCCACACCGGCTCATAGCCGAGCTTGCGGATTAATTCCGCCACTTCCTGCGACGAGCGTTCGTCGGCAATCAGAAATTGTCCGGTCGCATTTGTTACGTGATTTTGGTGGGGCGAGGCTACTGACGAGCCGTCTCCGCTTCGCTTCGCCGCGCCGAGGCCGGCTCGCGGGGACGCTCGCCCCACCGAAGTTGGCGATGCCCATTCGCTTGCGCCGGACGCGAGTTCCACAATCCGGCCGCGCTCGGTGTGATGGATTTTTTCCTTGCCCGCGCCAGTGTAACCGCCCGGTTCGGTGTGGCTGCCCGCGCTCATCATCGTGATGCCCAGCGGAATCAGCCCGTCGCGCAGCTTTGCCGGTTCGCGCGTCGAAAGCACCAGCCCGACATCAGGAAACGTCAATCGCAGCGCGCAAACGAGTTGCGCCAGGTCGCGGTCGGTCATGTGCGTGAGCGGCTGGAATTCGCCGGCACACGGACGCAGCCGCGGCAGCGAAATCGTCAACTGCGCCTTCCAGCAGTTCCGCAGCAGATAATCCGCATGTGCCGCCACGCTGATGGCCTCGAACCGCCAGTCGGCCAGGCCGTAGAGCGGGCTGATGCCGAGCCGCCGGAATCCCGCCGCGTAGCCGCGCTCCGGGGTTTCGAGCCGCCAGTCAAAATTCCTTTTCGGCCCGGCGGTGTGCATGTCCGCATAAACTTTGCGGTCGTAGGTTTCCTGATACACCACCAGCCCGTCCGCACCCGCCGCGACGAGCGGACGATAATCCTCCGCTTCCATTGGCCCGACTTCGAGCGAAATGCCCGGCCAATCCGGATGCAAAGCGGCGATGCAATCCTTGAGATAATCGTTGGAAACAAATTTCGGGTGTTCCCCGGCGACCAGCAGGATGTTGCGGAAGCCTTGCGCCTTGATTGCGACCGCCTCGCGTTTCACTTCCTCCAGCGACAAGGTGACGCGCAGGATTGGATTGTCGCGCGAGAAGCCGCAGTATTTGCAATTGTTGACGCACTCGTTGGAGAGGTAAAGCGGCGCGAACATGCGTATGACCTTGCCGAAGCGCTGCTGCGTGGCCGCGTGCGAACGCCGGCCCATGTGTTCCAGCAGTCCCCCACCGGCCGGCGAAATCAAATGCGCGAAATCGGCGGGCGACAATTTGGTTTTCGCCATGCTCTCGCGCACGGCCTGGACATCTGCTGACTGCGAACGCTTCACGAGCGATTCCAGCGGCAACGAATTGAATTCAGCGACAAAACTCACGACCTCAAGGTAACCAATCGGCGGGTAAAGTCGAGACGAGTAAAAATCACTGGGGCGTGTTTTCAAAGCCAGAAAATGACTTGTCGGCGGCGCGCGGATGTATCCGGTTCCGGAGTGCGCCCGTCCCCGGGCGCAGCAATGTGAAGGTGTTGACACGGTATCGCATGTTCTTAGCCCGCTGGCGGAGTGTAATAGTTGCGCCCGGGGACGGGCGCACTCCGTATTTTGATGGCACGCGTTAGTGGTGCGGCGGCTTGGGGTTGTTGGCTTTGATGCGTTCCAATTCCATGGTTTCCAAAACCGCCGACTGACGCTGCATCTGTTTCTTCAAATGCTCTACGAGCCTGCCTTGTTCGACAACCACCTCGTTCAACTGTTCGACCTGATGTTCCAAATGGGCAACATGGGCTTCGATGCGTTCGAGCCGTTGCAAGTTTTCAGCGTTCATGGTTGTAAAAGTTCGCATTTTTTCCAAACTAGGCAAACAACTTCAGCCGCCGCCAAACCGTGCGGCGACCGAGAAAAATGAAAGTGAAAAGCCAGGTCTGGAAAAAATCCAATCGTCAGCGCACGACGGCGTCGGTCATGATCCTCGGCGTCGGCTCGTTCGCGCACAGCATCGGCGCGGCGCTGGCGGATGCGGGCGCCAACGTCTCGACTTATCTCACCCGCAATTACGGCCATTTTCCGCCTTCGCTCGTCGGCCCGACCTTTTCGCGCGACTCCTTTCCCAGTCCGGTTCCGCTGATCAAGAAAAACGGCGTGGAGGTCGTCATCCCCCAATCCATTGATTGGGCGCTGGCACCCTGGGCGAAGGATTTGATGCAATCAGGCGCCGGCATTTTCAGTCCCGTGCGCGAGGCCATGCGCATCGAGCGCGAGCGCGATTTTGCCCGCCAGCTGTGTGCGGATTTCAAAATTCCCTTTCCGCAGGCCTACGTTGCCGCAAACCTTCTGGAGGCAAAAAAAATCCTGGCGAAACATCCGCAGCCGTTTGTCATTAAAAATCCGCTCTGCTCGCCGACCAGCCCGATCCACACCATCCTCTGCGAGACGGTCGAGGACACGCGCGCGTGGCTGCGGCACGTCAATTATGCCGAGGGCGTTTTCCTGCAGGAATATCTCGGTCGCGCCGAGGTGGGCCATATCGTGCTGGTGAGCGGCGGCGAGATTTATTCGCTCGTCACGAACCAGGAATACAAATACGCCTTCAATGGCAACCAGGGCGTTGTGGCCGGCGCGCCGCTCGGCGGACTGGTCGAACGAGATCCGGACGATAAATATGGCCTGGCGCGAAAACTCATCCATCCGTTGTTGCCGTGGCTGCGCGCGGCGAAGTTTAACGGGCCATTGCAGGTCACCGCCATCAGAGTGGCGGCGACGCCCCGTCGCCGAACTTCTGCGACGGGGGCGTCGCAGCCACCTAGCCGATGGCACGTCATCGAATACAACATTCGCATCGGCGTCACCTCCGGCCCGATGATTTTGCGGATGCTGAAAAACCCGGCGGAAGTTGTTTTACGAACCGCGCGGAACCAGAAGCTGGACCTGCAGTTCAACGAAAAACTCGATTTCGGGTGTTCGCTCACGCTGGCGGGCTACGGCTATCCCTTCATCCAGGTGCGCAGCCCGCATCTGCCGCTGGAAGTGGACGGAAAATTCGATTGCGACGTTTGGTGGAACGAAGTGGCCCGCGGCGCGGACCAAAAGCTCATGTCCACCGGCCATCGTATTGCGGACGTGATCGCGCTGGCACCGAAACTGGATGCGGCGATAGCCAAGGCTTACGCGAACATCCGCAAAATCCGGGTGGTGGGGAGCTATTTCCGGACGGACATCGGGCAAAGCTTGTGGCCGCCAGGAACGATTTGAATTTTATTGATTCTCCAGCATCCTGGCTTTGTGTTCGAAAATCGCCGCGCGTTTGAGGTTGTCTGCGGATTTGAAATGCGCGGCGAGCTTGTAGTCCAAGTCTCGTTCGATGGTTTCGCGTTTGACCGGCGCTTTTGACCAGACAAAAGCCGCCGCCGCCAGAATTGTCAGCCAGGCGATGGAGGCCGGCAGATTTTCCCACGCCAGACCCAGCGGGCTGCGAATCAAGGCGTATCCAATCAGACCGGCGAACAGGCCCAGCCCGCCATACAACAGCCATGTGGAATTTCGCAACAGCCATTGTGAAACGGCGGTGAATCGGCCGGTGACGTGCGCGTCCGCCGGCGGCAGGCAAACGGCGGGCAGGATGGTCTGCAATTTCGCATCATTCAGCACTCTCAGGACCAGTTCTGGATCCGGGCGCACGGTTGGTTGTTCCAACAGCTCGCGCTGGTCGCCGGTGGCCATGAATGTCGCCACGCGTTCTTCGGCCACAAGGTTCATCATGCGAGTGGGCAGCAAAAGATTGTCCACCACGATTTGCGAGATGCGGCAAAGACCAAAGAATATCACGGCGGCAAAAATGAGCGGCGGAAGCAGTGTGAATTTTATGGAAAATGCGCCGCGCAGCCAGAATTGCGCGAGCAGCACCGATGCGAAAAGACTGGCGATGATAACAACATTTAAGATGTCCAGGTAACGGCTGACCGGGAAAATGCCCCCATAATTCGCGCGCCCATAGGCAAGCGCAACGGCTTGCAGCGCGCTCCACAGCCCCAGTCCCAGCAGCAATTCAGCCGGCCGTGACTCCTGAAAATTTTGCCGGAAATACAGGACCATTAGCACTACCAGCGGCAGGAAAACGAAACTCGCCATTCCCGGGGCGTCAAAATATAGCCAGGTCAGGTTGCGCACCAGGGCGGATGCAAATTCCATCAAAGTATGTGCGCGCAAGGGGCGGTCAATTTCCGTCGTAACGCCAAGAGCCACGCCCAGTCCAATGACCGCCAGGCAGGAAGCCAGCGTGATTAAATTCCTTCTTTCAATCCGGCGATGTTTGATGGCGCGTAAAATCATCAATCCGCCGACGGCCATGGGTGCGAGCAAACCTGACGACACGGTGAACAAACCCATGATCGTTGCGGCCAATCCCAGCCACCACCACCGGCTGCCCGGCCTGGCAAACCCCAGTCCAACCAGTGTCGCCAACACGAAGATGTTCACGAAATTCCCCAGAGAACTGATCGCCCAAATGGTGTTTTCCCCGGCATAGGGCAACGCGAAAAATGGCGCCAGCAGAAAACAGACGAACCATCCGTTTTTTCGCCCCAGAAAATCCCACAAACAAAATGCCAGTCCGCAAACAAACGTCGCGTGGATGAACGCGTTGACCGTCATTTGCAGCAAGGGCTCCCATCGCCCGTTCAGCCGGATGACGCTCAAATCAAGCAGGCGCATGAAGAAAATTCTATGCCCGTTTTGGGCCGCAAAAAAATCCGCCCAGGTCAGATGGCCTTCCACCGAAGGCTTGAAAAACAAAACTGCTTCATACCACTGATCCCACAATGGAAGAGGCGACCCGTAAAGCTGCACCACCCATAGTTTTGCCCCCAGCACCACTAAAAACAATGCCGCCAACCAGGCGGTGAAATGTTTGCATGAGTCGTTCATCAAGTTCGTTGGTTTGGCCATTCCGAAATGGCCTTGTAGGCGCGAGGTTAAATACATTTTACAGCGGCGCAAGTCCGCTAACAAATCACTTTTTTCAAAGCGAATTTTTCGTGTCTTTTGGCCCGATTCGTGGTTAAACAGTTCCCGGCAATTAAATGGACTTTGATTCAACCAGTTTTCCACTGCGACCGGCGTGGGTTGAAATTGACCTCGCGCAGTTGCGCCGCAATCTTCAACTCATCCGCCGCGACCTGCCGCAAAACGTGCGGTTGCTGGCCGTCACCAAGGATGAGGCTTACGGCCACGGCGCGCTCGACGTGGCGCGCATCGCGCTCGAGGAAGGCGCATGGGGCTTCGGCCTGAGCACGCTCGAAGAGGCGATGGCGCTCCGCGACGCCGGCATCACCGCGCCGTTGCTGTTGCTCGGCGAACGGCAGGAAGCCGAATTGCCGTGGTGCGTGGAACACAATCTGACCATCTGCGTCAATGAACCTCATACCGTCCGCAAGCTCGCCCGCGCCGCCGCGGATGCCAACAAGCGCGTGCCGGTGCATGTGAAAATTCACACGGGCATGAGCCGCTACGGCGCGCGCTGGGACGAGGCATTGCCGCTCATCGAACAGATTGGCGCCGAGAAATCGCTGTCGCTCGAAGGCGTGATGACGCACTTCGCGCAATCCGACGAAACGGACAAGACATTTGCCAATCTCCAGTTTTGCCGTTTCAACGAAGTCCTCCAAGGGCTGGCCGCGCGGGGTATCTCCGTGAAGTTGCGCCATGCCTGCAACAGCGGTGGCTTTCTTGATCTGCCGCACGCGCACCTCGACATGGTCCGCGTGGGTATTTTGGTGTATGGCGTTTTTCCATCGTCGGTCTGCCGGCGGATTCCCGGCATCGAACCGGTCATGTCCGTGAAAGCGCGCATTGCGGCCATCCAAAAATTGAAACCCGGCGAAGTGGTCGGTTACGGCATGCGTTACACCGCGCCGGCGGAGCGGCGGATTGCAGTGCTGCCCATCGGTTACGGCGACGGTTTCCCGCGCGTGCGCAACCAGGGCGGCGCGCTCATCCACGGCAAACGCGCCCCGCTCATCGGCGGCATCGCGATGGATGCGCTGATGGTGGACATCACAGACATCCCCGAAGCTCAGATGTGGGATGAAGCCGTCATCATGGGCCGCCAGGGCAGCGAGGAAATCACCGTGCATGACATGGCGAAGCTGAAAAACTCGGTGAGCTACGAGGTGCTCACCAGCTGGCGTTTGCGTTTGCGGCGAAAATCAGTGAATGGCAAAGACAAATCTTAACCACGGATGGACACGGATAAACACGGATTCAAATTGTGAATGCAGGAATTTATCTGGTAAAAGGCAACGACCAACTCGTGCGGATGGACGAATCGCCTTACGACTCCGAAGACTTGTTGCAGGAATTGCTGGAGAAGTACCCCAATCTACTCGCAGGCGACCAGATTGACAGTGCCCGGCCTCGACGCTGGTTATTGGTGAAACGCGAAGCAGAACTCGCTTCGGAGGAAGACGGCGAAAGCCGATGGTCGGTTGACCATCTATTTCTCGACCAAGACGGAATTCCTACGATCGTCGAAGTGAAACGCAGCAGCGACACACGTATCCGCCGCGAAGTTGTCGGGCAGACGCTGGATTATGCATCGAATGCCGTTCTTTACTGGCCGGTCGAGAAAATCCGCGCGATGTTCGAGGCATATTGCGAAACTAGCGGAAAAAATCACGAACAGGAACTGGCGGATTTTTTGGCAGGCGAAGATGACGCTGAAAACTTCTGGGCTCGAGTCAAAACCAATTTCCAAGCGGGGAAAATCCGATTATTATTCGTGGCCGACGAAATCCCGAACGAACTTCGCCGCATCATCGAGTTTCTTAACCAGCAAATGGAATTTGCTGAAGTGCTGGCGGTTGAAATCAAACAGTTCGCTGGTCAGGGAATGCAAACGCTCGTGCCGCGAGTCATTGGCCAGACGGCAGATTCGGAACGTGCCAAGTCCACTGGCGGAACTCGTGGTGATCATTGGACAGAACAAAAATTCTTTTCAACTCTTGAATCAAATTGTGGCATGCCAGCAGCGCAAGCTGCAAAAAAAATCTGGGAATGGGCAAAACCAAGGTTTCAATATTTTTACTGGGGGCGTGGCGTTCAACATGGTTCGTTTGCTCCGTTTTTTCAGCAAGGGAACATATCGTTTCCAAGTTTTGTTGTTTGGACTTACGGATCGGTTGAAATTTATTTTCAGCATCTGAAAAATCGCCCGGTTTTCAGGACCGAACCTAAGCGGTTGGAATTACTCCACAGGCTTAATTCGATTCCCGGCGTTTCGATTTCTGAAAATGCTCTCACAAAGCGCCCAAACTTTTCTCTTGAGTTATTGCGAGACGAAAAGTCGTTAAACCTGTTTTTCGCCGCTTTTGACTGGTTGATTCAGCAAATTCAAAATGAACCAAAAATTAAACAGTAAAGATGCGCGCTTTGCCACAATTTGCGTTTTGCTTTATCCGTGTTCATCTGTGTCCATCCGTGGTTAAATTCCCATGAAACTACTTTTCTCCGAACAAAACTCCGACTACGAGCATTACCAGTTTCCCTATGCCATCTGGGCCGTGCCGGAGGGGGGCGAAACGCCGTCGGACATCTTCAACGCCGGTTTCCTGCCGTCGTCGCGCAACCTCGACCGCTTTTACCTCTGCCGCCAGGTGCGCGTGAACCTGGCAAAGTTCAAACCGTCGTCTGAAAATCGCCGCATTCTGCGCAAGGGCGCAGGCATTGACGTTAAGCTCGTGCCGCGCGACAAATATAATTACACGCCGGAACGCCGGGAGTTTTTCAAGACCTACGCCGACATCAAATTCGGCAAGGACGTGATGACGTTCGAGCGGCTTGATGCCCTGTTCGGTTCGCCCATCATTTCGCATCTGCTCGTGTTCACCGACACGAAAACCGGCGGGGAAGTTGGCGCGGCGACGCTTTATCTTGAAGGCAAGACGCTGGCATTTTACTACTATGCGTTTTACGACCTGAACTACTACGCGCGCAACCTCGGCATGTTCATGATGACGTCGGCGGTGGAACTGTTCGCTGGACGCGGCTTCAAGCATTTCTACCTCGGCACGTGCTACTCGCAAACGGCGTTATACAAAACGCAGTTTGCCGGCGCGGAATTTTTCAACGGCTTCCGCTGGTCGGACGACCTCGACGAACTCAAGTTCATCATCAAGCGCGACAAAAAGGGCCTCACTCAGCACCTGCTCGAAACCGAGGAATACCGAAAAGAATTTTACGACGGATAATTCTCGAAAAAATCAACGCGGCGAGTGAATTCCGGGTCAAGGTGAAGTCATAATTATTTGGACGAAGCCGCCACGGTTCTCGATCTGGGTTTGCGCAGCGCTTTTGCGGCCTCCGACGGCTGACACAGCAACTTTTCCACTTTTGAGACAAGCTGTTCTCCGTCGAACGGTTTTATGACATAATCGGTGCAACCGGACTCATACCCGACGAGCCGGCTGATATGGCTGCATAAACCTGTCAACATAAGAACCGGGATGGAGGCTGTGGCAGGATTACTCCGCAAAGTTTCGCAAACGGCGAACCCGTCCAATTCGGGCATCATCACATCCAATATAATCAAATCGGGTGACACCGTCTGGGCCTTTTTAAGCGCTTCAATGCCGTTGGTGGCCGTGCCAATGGCATAACCGGCATTTTTCAAAGTGAAACGAACCACTTCAAGTTGGTCCGGGTCATCCTCCACAACCAATATTTTTTTTCGCATAGGAATTTGGTTAACATGTGCAAACACGTTTTAACGCCGAAAACCCCACGGCACGGTGCAAATAAACGCCAGTCGCGAATTAGCATGAATGATGCCAGCGATGGCCAAAAAGTTGACAGCGCGCGGCTCCCTTTGTTTCCGGGAATCCAGGAATTGTATCAAAATCAGCCAGGTGAGCAGGGTTTCGGGTGAAGGTGAAGTAAATTTAGGATTTTTGAAAATACGGCAGCTTTTTGTTGCACTCGGCCAATACTCTTTTAATGGTACGGCTGAACCACTTCATTCCTCTGTCTGTGGCATCAATTGATGAATCCGAGCGTTTGTTTTTGCGGCGCTCAAGTGCGGCCGCATAGGAGCGTCCGATTAACCAAACCTTGGCGATTATCTCTTGCGGTGTTTTGTGAAAGGGATGTTTGGAGCAAAGGTCATACAAAACTTGGTTGCCCAAATCCCACGCAGTATTACTGAGCGCTTTTTCAACGTCATCTTTGGAGATTTGCACTGGTGGCTTCTTCATTTACGACAAGTTCTCCCTTTCACAAATTTCCATCAAGTCTTAACCGTTCTCCCGTGTTTGTTCAGTTGAACTTGCCGCGCGCGTCGGCTATTGTGTCAGCCTATGACTTTGACTGAAAGAATTCTCGCCCGCGCGGCGGGCAAACCGCGCGTGCAGGCCGGCGACAACATCTGGGTGAGTGCCGACGTGCTCATGACCCACGACGTTTGCGGGCCGGGCACCATCGGCGTCTTCAAACGCGAGTTCGGCAAGACCGCCAAGGTCTGGGACAAAAACAAAATCGTCATCATCCCCGACCACTACATCTTCACCGCCGACTCGCTCTCAAACCGCAACGTGGACATCCTCCGCGATTTCGTGCGCGAACAGGGCATCCCGTATTTCTACGATGTGATTGACGACCCGAAGGGCCACTGGGTTTTCGACCCGAAAAAGGGCAACCTCAAGCGCCAGTACGGTTCGCATTACGCCGGTGTCTGCCACACGGCGTTGCCGGCGAAGGGCCACACGCGACCCGGTGAAATTTTGTTCGGTACCGACTCGCACACCTGCATGGCCGGCGCGTTCAACCAGTTCGCCACCGGCATCGGCAACACGGACGCCGGCTTCGTCATGGGCACGGGCAAACTGCTCATCAAGGTCCCCGAAACCATGCACTTCCGGCTCGAAGGCAAATTACAGCCGGGCGTGATGGCCAAGGACATCATTTTGCATTGCATCGGTGAAATCGGTTTCGACGGCGCGACGTATCGCGCGCTGCAATTCGACGGCCCGGGCGCGGCATCGCTCTCGATGGACGACCGCATGACGATTGCGAACATGGCCATCGAGGCGGGCGGCAAGAATGCCATTTTTGAATTCGATTCGCGCACGGCGGAATACGTGGACGCGCGCGTAAAATTGAACGGCACGAAATCCACCTATGAACCGGTGGTGCCGGACAAGAAACAGAAATTTGTCTATGAACTGGTCTTGAACCTGGATCGGCTCGAACCGACCGTGGCGTGCCACCCCAATCCCGGCCAGCGCAAGAAGGCGAAGGAAATGTCGGATGTGAAGCTCGACCGCGCCTACGTCGGCTCCTGCACCGGCGGCAAGACGAGCGATTTCGTGGAGTTCGCGCGCGTGTTGCGCGGCAAGCATGTCAAGATTGACACTTTCGGCGTGCCGGCGACCCCGGAGATCGTGCGTGATTTGCAGACGACCTATTGGGGCGGCAAGACGATCTGGGAAATCCTCGTGGACGCGGGCGTGCAGATGACGGAGAACGCCGGCTGCGCCGCCTGTCTGGGCGGGCCGGTGGACACGTTTGGCCGCATCAACCAGGCGGGCATCAAGTGCATCAGCGCCACCAACCGGAATTTCCCCGGCCGCATGGGCAACAAGGAATCGCAGGTGTTCCTCGCCTCGCCAGCCACGGTGGCTGCGAGCGCGATTGCCGGAAAAATTATCGATCCGCGCGAGTAGCCGGGGGATTAACTGGACGTCAGATGGCCATTGCGACATACAACGAAGTTTCCTGGGAACGTATGAATAACGCGGTTGAAAATGTGCGCCGGCGTTTGCTTCGCGCGGCAAGCGCTTTGGGGCAGGCGAAGGTTCCTTACGCTGTGGCCGACGGAAACGCCGTGGCCGCCTGGGTTTCGCGCGTGGATGAAGCCGCGGTGCGAAACACGCAGGACGTGGACATTGTATTGCGCCGGGCAGATCTGCGTGCGGCGCGCGAGGCGCTGGAACAAGCCGGATTTGTTTATCGTCACACAGCGGGCCTGGACATGTTTCTCGACGGGCCGGATGCGAAAGCGCGCGACGCAGTTCACATTGTTTTTGCCGCGGAAAAGGTCCGGCCTGATTACGCCGCGACCGCGCCTGACGTTTTTGAATCGGAGGAAACCGAAACTTTCCGCCTGCTTTCACTCGACGCACTGGTGCGGATGAAACTCACTTCATTTCGCGACAAGGACCGCGTGCATCTGCGCGATTTGATGGACGTGGGATTGGTGGACGCCGGCTGGCTGGAGCGGATTCCGGCTGCGCTCCGCACGCGTTTGCAGACATTGCTGGATACCCCGGAAGGTTGACCCGCGCGAGTATTTGGGGAATTCAAATTTTCAACGCAATAGCGCGGAGAATTAAACCTTGTCGCAACCGGCAAAGAGTTCGTTCCAATCACAGCGAAGCGCGGCGTCCAAACGCACCAGAGTTGTCTTGTGACATGCAGTTGAAATTTCCAGATCCAGCAGTGGTCAGGCAACATGTTTTCCGGCTGAAACATGTCTGGGTCGGACTTTTTCTGGCAATCATCACCTGGGTGATTTTCCGTCCGGTTGCCGGATGCGATTTTACCAATTTGGATGATCCGTTATACGTTACCGCCAATCCACATGTCCAGGATGGTTTGACGCGGGGAAATATATTGTGGGCTTTTCAGACGTTGCACGCGGGCTATTGGATTCCCTTGACCTGGCTGTCGCACATGGCGGATGTGCAGTGCTTTGGCCGCGGGGCGGCGGCCGCACACCTGGTCAATCTGGGTTTCCATGTGGCAAACACCGTTTTGCTGTTCCTCGTGCTTAAACGCATGACGGGTGCGCTCTGGCGGCCGGCTGTGGTGGCAGCATTGTTTGGCTGGCATCCGTTGCGCGTGGAGTCGGTTGCCTGGGTTGCCGAACGCAAAGACGTGTTAAGCGGTTTCTTTTTTATGCTGACGCTTTGGGCTTATGCGCATTTTGCGCAGAAAATGGAACCAGGCGGCGAGCAGACCAATGGCACAAACCAATCCGAGGTTCAACCTTCATCCCGCCGCCAGCCAGCCGTCCGACAGCCGGAGGCAAAAAACCGCGGGAGTTCTCTTTCGCGCAATTTTCATCACGTGGCCTGCTATTACGTTCTTGCCCTGGCATTTTTTGTTCTCGGTCTGATGAGCAAACCGATGTTGGTAACGCTGCCGGCCGTGCTGTTGCTGTTGGATTTCTGGCCGCTGAACAGATTCCCGCTGAAACTTCAGAACCGGCAACTGAAAATCATTTCTGGTCTGCTGCGCGAGAAAATCCCTTTTTTTGCAATCTCCGCTGGTTTTTGCCTGATGACGTTTCTGGCGCAACGGCATGTCGGAGCCGTTCAGTCTCTAAGCGATTGCTCCGCCGCCGTCCGGATAGACAACGCGCTGGTTTCTTATCTGCGGTATCTGTTCAAGACCTTCTGGCCCATCCGGCTGGCGACCCCGTATCCGGACCCGCAATTATGGCCGGCGCTGCTTTGCGGGGCGGCGTCAGTCCTCCTGATGGCAACGACGCTGGCCGTGCTTTGGCTCCGGAAAAGGTCTCCCTTTGCAGTCACAGGTTGGCTCTGGTTTTTCGGAATGCTGATTCCCGTTATCGGATTGGTTCAAGCCGGCGCGCAAGCCATGGCCGACCGTTTTACCTACTTGCCTCTGATCGGGATGTTCATACTGGTGGTTTGGGGGACAAATGAGACTTTCAATCACTGGCGATTTCTCCACGCGTGGCGCGCGACCATTGCCGGATTGGTGCTGCTCGTTTGTGCCGTGCGGACGAGAGACCAGTTGCACTATTGGCGAAACACCGAAAATCTCCTGGGTCACGCCGTGGCCGCAACCTCGAACAACTGGATTGCACACTACAATCTCGGTTACGAACTTGACCGCCAGGGACGCACCGATGAAGCCCTGGTGCAATTTGAACAAACTTACGCAATCAAACCCAATGATGTGGATACGTTAAACGAACTTGGTTGCCTCTTAAGCAAAAAAGGAAGATACGCGGAGGCGCTGCCCTATTTTGAATCGGCGTTGATATTGAAACCGGATTTCAGCGAGCTTCACTACAAAATCGCCAAAGCGCTGCTCAATCTGGGTAAAACGGATGAAGCCATCCAGCATTACCAGGCGCAGTTGCGATACCAGCCCGATCATCTGGCATCGTTGCAAGGGCTCGGAATCGCGCTGGGGCTCAAGGGCGACATGAATCAGGCGATCATCCAATTCCAAACGGTGCTTCGTTACCAACCGGCAGACCCGGACGCGCATTTCAACCTGGGTGAGGCGTTCGCCGCGCAAGGCAAAACTTCCGAGGCCATATCTAATCTCACCGAAGCGTTGCGCCTCAGACCGGGGTGGAATGAAGCGGAGCGAGAACTGCATTCCTTGCGCGAGGGGGCTCAGTAAAACGGGCTGGACACCTGGAAATATGGAAGTGTCATTTCTGCGGCTCATGGCTTCTTGAAGACAGAGACTCCTTCCGCCTTCGCCCGCTATGGCGAGACAAGTGCGTCGTCTTCTGCCAGGCCCACTTTGATTTCAAATCCGCTTGGCAGCCGGAAAGCGTTCTGTTTAATTGGCCGCGCCCGATGAGAAGATTGCAAGCCATAGTTCCGCTCGTTTTTTTATTCGCGCTTTTTCCGTTCATTGGCCTGGCGCAGGAGCCGCCGTCGTGGGAAATCTGGGCGCTCAATCAAATCATTCCCCGCGCGCCGATCGGCAGCGTGGACATTGTGGGAGACACGGCAACCGGCACCAACGGCATCTGTGTGAAATTTACAGACTCGCATGGCGAGTCTGTGCTGATGGCAGACAGTGCCACCGCAAACGAGAAAACGGGCGAGGCGGTGGCCGACGGCCATGTGCGCATTGAGGAAGGCGATCTGATCTGGACCGGCGAACACATCCGCTATAATTTCAAAACGCACCAGATGCAGAGCGAACAATTTCGCACGGGCAAACCGCCGGTGTTCGCGCAAGGCGGGCAATTACAGGGCGACACAACCAATAAAACCTTCAATGCGCGCCACGCCTTCGTCACAACCGATGACGTGAGCGACCCGGCGATTCGCATTCGCGCCAGTCACATAAAAATTGTCCCCGGGAAATACATCGAAATGTGGAACGCCGTGCTGTTCGTGGACGGTGTGCCGGCGTTTTACTTTCCGTATTACCGGCGCAGTCTGGGCGAGCACGCCAATAATTTCAATTTTCTTCCCGGCTCCCGCACCGCCTACGGGCCGTTTTTGCTCAGCACTTACACGTGGTATCTGGATGATGCGGCGGACGGAAAGATTCATCTGGACTACCGCGAGAAACGGGGCGTGGGCGTGGGGCCGGACTTGAATCTGCACCTCGGTCAATGGGGCGAGGCCGTGTTCAAGTATTATTACCTGAATGACCAAAATCCAAACACCAGCACGAACGGCACGCCGTGGACCGATGGCATTCCCGAAAACCGCCAGCGCGTTTACCTCGAATACCAGGCGACCCCGTTCACCAATTTGAACGTGAAGGCGCTCGTGAATTACCAGAGCGACCCGCTCATGCTGCATGATTTTTTCGAGGGCGCCTATCGCAATAATCCGCAACCCTACTCCTTCACCGAGGTCAACAAGTATTGGGACAACTGGAGTCTCGACGCCGAAACCACGCCGCAGGTCAATAATTTCTTCAACCAGGTCGAACGTCTGCCCGATGTGAAACTCACTGGTTACCGCCAGCAGGTTTTTAACACGCCGTTTTATTACCAGAGCGAAAGTTCGGCGGGCTATTACCGGATGTATTTTGCGGACACGAACGGACCCACCGGGCTGAATTATTCCGCCACCCGCGCCGACACCTTTCATCAACTGCTCCTGCCCTATACATTCTTTGGCTGGCTGAATGTCACGCCGCGCGTCGGCGGGCGTTTCACCTATTACAGCTCGGAAACCGGACCGGGCGGCACGAACTCGTCAACCTGGCGCAACGTGTTCAACACCGGCGTCGCAACTTCGTTCAAAGCCTCGCAGCTTTGGACGGGCGCGACGAATTCACTTCTGGCCGTTGACGGTCTGCGCCACATCATCGAGCCGTCGGTGACCTACGCCTACGTGCCCGATCCCAGCACGCCATCGGCGCAACTGCCGCAATTCGATTCCGCGTTGCCCAGCCTGCTGCTGTTGCCAATTCAATTTCCCGATTACAACAACATTGATTCCATTGACAGTGAGAATGTGATTCGTTTCGGCCTGCGCAACACGCTCCAGACCAGGCGCGACGGACAGCTCGACAATCTGGTCGATTGGAACGTGCTGTTGGATTGGCGGCTGACCCCGGGCCGGGATCAGCCCAATCTCGACGAACCGTTCAGCCAGCAGGAGACGTTCAGCGATCTTTACTCCGACTTCACGTTCAAGCCGCGCTCGTGGATCGTGCTGGATTCGCAACTGCGCTACGCCATCAACGGCGGCCATATGAATCTGGCGTTTGATCAACTCACCTTCAAGCCGAATGAACACTGGAGCTGGGGACTCGGCTACTGGTATTTGCGCAGCGGATTTGCCGGATTTACCCAAGCCAACAATTTCATCACCAGCACGCTTTTTTACCGGCTGAATGACAACTGGGGTTTTCGCATGCAGCACGATTACAACGCCGAGAACAGCCGTTTGCAGGAACAGGATTACACGGTCTATCGCGACCTGCGGAGCTGGACCTGCGCGCTGACTTTCCGGGTGATTGACAACAGCACCGGCCCGACGGATTTTACCCTCGCCTTCACCTTCTCGCTCAAGGCCATGCCGAAAACCCACCTCGGCGACGACACCATCCATCCGTACCACCTGCTCGGGGAGTAATCAGCGCCGGCCAGGTTTCACCGGGCCCGGACGCATTACACCGCCAGCAAGCTGGACCACTGGCTTGGTTCGGGCGGCCGCTGCTCACACAACCGGGCCGCCACCTGCATGGCGCATCCAATCGCCTTGTCCATGTTGAGATAGGTGTAGGTGCCCAGGCGGCCACAGACAATCAGATTGCGCACGGTCGCGGCGCACAGACGGTAGTGACGGTGGAGTCGCGCGTTGGCTGCAATCGGCACGGGATATTCAAAGTTGTCGGTCTGATCCGGTGTGAAAGGGTATTCTTTCGTGATGACGGTCCCTTCACCCCGGGGCCGTTGGTCCAGGGGCATCAGATGCTTCCATTCCAACGTCCGGATGGCCTTCTCCCTGACATCGGGATGATTGACCTGAACACAAGGTTGGTGCCAGTCTACGTCCGGGAGGAATTGGTGGCGGCGTTGTTGGCCGCGATAGCTCAGGCGTCCCGCTTCGAAGCCGAAGAATTCATCAATGGAGCCGGAGAAGATGAGCGCCTTGCGGGCGCGGTACTCCGAACGATGCTTCAGGTAGTCCACGCCAAACCGGCAGGGGATGTCGGCGATCATGTTGGCCATCAGCGCCGTGTACCCGAGCGTGGGCAGTCCCTGATGGAGGTAGTGGGGCGTGAGCGTGGTCTGATGGTCCTCGTTGATCCGGATTCGGTCTGCCAGTTTCGCGTTGAGGAGACGCGGGTCCATGCCCCACTGTTTACGGGTGTAACCCTCCACGTATTTCTCATAAACCCGGCGGGGCATCTGTTGCAGACAGGCTTCTTCAAAATTCTTCGGCGCGCCGGGGCGACGCGAAGGTCGCCAGTCGCGATTTTGGCCCAGGAGCCTGCGGTTCAACGGCCAGTTTTCGTAGCGGTTGTCCACCAGCAATTTCACGATCGGTTCGTGGGGATAAAAACTCGAGAACCGGTTGACAAATTCCCAGATTTCACGGTCGGAACACCGAAAGTAGTGCGGACCGTAGGTATGGATCCGGATTCCCGAGGCATGCATGAAATCGTGGACGTTGCCGCCGGGATGGGCTCGTCGCTCAAGCAGCAGCACCTCCCGACGGTCATCAGCCAGAAGCCGGGCGATGGTACTTCCTGTCAATCCCGAACCCACCACCAGGTAATCCACTGTAGTCATGGCTGATTTTCAGCAGGCGCCTTTTCCTGAAATCACCACCCGCACCGTATCCAGCAGGATGGCGAAATCGGCCGTCAGGCTGAACCGCCGGATGTATTCCAGATCATGAGTCATCATCGAAGCGGCGCTGGTGTTGTTTTCCCGCTCCCGCACCTGCCAGAGTCCGGTCAGTCCGGGCCGCATCAGCGCCCGCGCGCAGGCAAACTCAGGATAGGGTTCGAGCATGAACGGAACCAGGGGGCGCGGCCCCACCAGGCTCATTTCGCCTTTGAGCACATTGATTAGCTGGGGGAGTTCGTCGAAACTTGTCGCCCGCAGAACCTTGCCGATGGCAGTGACGCGCGGGTCGTCCTGGCCTTTCACCAGAATACCTTTCAAGGCGGCCGCCTGTTGGGCGCGGGCCAGCACAGGGTCATCTTCGACCCGCATGGAGCGGAATTTATAGAACGTAAACTCCCGGCCCCGGAAACCAACCCTGGCTTGCTGGAAGATCACCAGGCCGGGCGAAGTACAACGAATCAGGAGAGCGGTCAAAAGGAATACCGGGGCCAACAGCAGGAGAGCGGTCGTCGCCCCAACCACGTTGATCGTCCGCTTCAGCCAAAGTTGGACACGTTTGCCCGCAAGGGCTTGCTCCAACGAATGAATGTCAATTGCTCTCGGGTTTTCCAGGAGGGTTCGTGCATTCGAATTGGGAGGGCGCGAGGTTACACCTTCCAGCGGCGGCCCGGCATTGGCGTCGCCGAAAATACGCGGGCCGCTGACAACCCCGGCGCTGACTGGGACCAGAAATCCTTGCTTGGTGCAATTTAACGGCAACGACTCAGTTTTTCCATTCCGAGCAACCATACGTGGCCAACTGCGAGCGAATGAAAGCGGCCTGGTTATCGTCCGGTTTTGTGACAGAACCTCCGGCCAAGTCATCGCATCGCACGATGATGCTCAAATGATAGGTGCTGCCAGCAGGATGGGAAGCATAAAAACATCCGGACTTTCGCACCCGGGACGGGAATGTCGCGCGATGGTGGAGAATCAAGAAACCGGCCCCCGGCGATCAGGGAACAGGACAAACATCTGCAGGTGATGCACCGGCCGCTTTTGAGAATACCGGTTCACGCCGCGTAGAACGCCGGCAGCAACAGGCTGAACCGCGAGCCTTGGCCGGGGTTGCTTTGCACGTGAATCAAGCCTTGATGTTCCAGCGCGATGCGCTGGCTGATGGCCAATCCCAGTCCCGTGCCGTTTTTTTTGGTCGTGAAAAACGGCTCGAACAAGCGCTCCAGATGTTCCGGCGCGATGCCCACACCGGTGTCTTGAATGTTGATCCGCAATTGCCGCGCACTGCGTTCGTCCTTCACCGTTTCCGTCTTGACGGTCAACACACCGTTCGTGCCCATCGCCTCAAGTGCGTTGAGCAGAAGATTCATGAACACCTGCTGCAATTGCGTGTCGTCGCCGTGCACGGTGTCCGGCTCGGCCTGGTAATGACGCTGCAGGGAAATCAATTTTCCGTTGACTTGATGTTCCATCAGGCGCAGCGAATGATCGAGCACGTCATGGACGCGCACGGTCGTGAACGCCGCGCGGTTCGGCGCGGCAAACCGCAGCATCTGCGTCACAATCGCGTTGATGCGCTCCAGCTCGCGACCGACGACCCCGGTGAGTTCCGTGTCCTGGCCTTTCTGCGCCAGCAGGTCAACGAACGTCTTGATGGCCACCATGCCGTTTTTGATTTCGTGCGCCATGCTCGCCGAAAGCGTGCCGAGGCTGGCCAGCCGGTTGAGCCGCCGGAGGTTCTGCTCAAAAACCGGCGTGGAAGTCAGGCTGTTCAAAACGACGACAATTTCCACCGGCTCATGCGTTTTCACGGGTAAAATGCTCGCGCGCAATGCCGTGGCCTGGCCCAGGGGAATTTCGCGGTTCAAAATCGCCTCGCCGCTCCGGGCGGTTTCCTGAATCAGCCTGGCCAGCGGCGCGGGCAACGAACTCAATGGCGCGTTCAGCAACTTCGTGGCGTCCCGGCGCAGATGTTCGGCGGCCTCGGCGGTGCAGGCGACGATGCGTTTGTGCGCGCCCACCACGATCACGCCGCAGGCGAAACATTCCTGAAGCAGACTCAAGGGGTTTCCGCCTGAAAGTCCGCCACACCCCTTGCTGCCCGGTTTGTTCGAGGACATTGAAATTTGCTGGTCGTTCGGTTGCTAAAATCTTACCGTCGCCATTGATTGGAAACATTTCCAATGCACCCCGACAAATTGTAAGCCGGCTTTTGATGCCCTGTCAGCAAAAATCAGCATGGTGGGGCGAGGCTCCTGATGAGCCGATTTTGATAGCAAATCCAGTCAATCCCGGCTCGCGAGTACGCTCGCCCCACCAAAGCAGTCCACTATCCGCTTTGCAACTGGCATTTGAACGGCAAACGGTTAAACTGTTTTCGCCGATGAAAAAAAAATTCGACAGCATCGAATCCGTCGTCGCCGACATCCGCAAAGGCAAAATGGTCATCGTCGTGGATGACGCCGATCGCGAGAACGAAGGTGATTTGATCATGGCGGCGCAATTCGTGACGCCTGCGGCGGTCAATTTCATGGCCCGATTCGGCCGCGGGCTGATTTGCGTGCCGGCGGCCGCCGGGCGGCTGCACCAGCTGGGCATTGACCGCATGGTGCAGCAAAACCGCGAGAGCTTTCGCACTGATTTTCACGTGAGTGTGGACGCCGCGCACGGCATTACTACCGGCATCAGCGCGGCGGACCGGGCGCGCACCATCAAAATCCTGGCCGAACCGGCGGCGGTGCCGGAAAACCTCGTGCAGCCGGGCCACGTGTTCCCGCTGCGCGCGCGTCCGGGCGGCGTGCTCCAGCGCGCCGGCCACACTGAGGCGGCGGTGGACCTGGCCACGCTCGCGGCCTGCCGGCCCGTCGGCATCCTCTGTGAAATCATGAACGACGACGGCACGATGGCGCGCCTGCCACAGTTGCTGAAGTTCGCCAAAAAACATCGCCTGAAAATCTGCACCATCGCCGACCTCATCGAACACCGGCGCACGCGGGAGAAACTGGTCGAGCGCGTCGAGACCGTCAAAATGCCGACCGACTACGGCGATTTTGATATGCATCTCTACCGTTCCAAAGTTGACGGTCAGCATCACCTGGCGCTGGTGTACGGCGACGTGGCCGGGCGGGGAAAAATTCTTGTGCGCGTCCACAGCGAATGTCTGACTGGCGACGTCTTCGGCTCGCGCCGTTGCGATTGCGGGTCGCAACTGCACCAGGCCATGCGGCAGGTTGTCACGGCCGGTCGCGGCGTGATTGTTTATATGCGGCAGGAAGGCCGCGGCATCGGCCTCGCGCCGAAAATCAAAGCCTACAAATTGCAGGAACAGGGCTACGACACGGTCGAGGCAAACAAAAAGCTTGGTTATGAAATGGACCTGCGCGAATACGGCCTCGGCGCGCAAATCCTCGTTGACCTCGGCCTCAAAACCATCCGTTTGTTGACGAACAATCCCAAAAAACTCGTCGGGCTGGAGGGGTACGGACTGAAAATTGTCGAGCAGGTGCCGATTCGCGTGAAACCCAATCCGCACAACGAACGGTATTTGAAGGCCAAGCGCGAGAAGATGGGGCACCTTTTGTAATGTACGATTTGCGACTTACGATTTACGCGGAGCCGCATTTCTGCCGCAGCGCCGCAGGCGCGGAATCTTTGTAATTTCAAACCCAACATAAACCCAAGCTCCGAAAGCGGCGGAGGGCTGCCGCACTGCTATGACGCAGCGCGCGACACAATGGTTCATGAAAAACGCGAAGCGTCTTGGAGTGCGCCAGCCCCCTGGCGCTGTGTCAGCAGGCGAAATGTCCGCGAGATTTCCGCATGAACTTTTGTGCGCCAATAAAAATATGAACCGCATATTTTTCACTTCGGGCGTTCTCCCAGCCGGTGCTCCCTTGCCACAACCGGGACAAATAAAAAACAAAAAAAGTGGATTGCATTTGCGGGAGCGGATTAACATTATGGCGATTAACGAAAGGAAGTAGAACTTTTATGCGCTCAACACTCACAAACAAACGACGGCTGGTTCTGGCCGGCGCATTGGCGCTGGCCTGCGTGTGCCTTGGCGTGGTTCTGGCGCACGCCGAACCGGAAAAGAAAGCTGAACAGAAGGCGGCGCCAAAGAAACTCACCGGCGCCGAGTTGTACGCCATCAATTGCAACCGCTGCCACCCGGAGCGCTACGCCACCGAGTTCACAGCGGCCCAATGGAAGACGATCATGCTCCACATGCGGGTGCGGGCCAATCTCCCGGCGGCGCAGGCGAAGCAAATCCTCAAATTCCTCCAGGAAGACGCTGGAAACTGAATCAACCCTTAAAAATTCACCCATGAAAATATCTTCCTTAATTTCAGGCGCGGCGATCGCGAGTTGCGTGCTGGGGGTTGCCCTGCCTCCGCGCGCGGCGGCGACGATCAGCGATGAGGATTTCAATGCGTTGAAAAGCATGGTCACCAACCAGGACCAGCGGATTGGCCAGTTGGAAAAATTGCACGCACAGGACCAGCAGACGCACGAACAAGACCAACAGACGATTCAACAATTGCAACAGCGGTTGGGCGAAACGCAAACGCTGGCCACCAACGCGGTGCAGAAAGCCGACGCGGCGGCCAAAATTCAACCGGTAAATCCCATCCCCGGCGGCGTCATGAGCGCGCTGCATAATTTTACGATGGCGGGCGACGCAGAGGTGCAATTCGGCAAGGTGCAGGGTTCGCACAGCGGCTTTGTGTTGGCCGATTTCGCGCCGATCTTCCTGTTCCGGGCGAACGACAACATACTGTTCGAAGCGGGCTTCGATGTGACCCTGCAGAACTCGGCGGTGAGCTTGCAGGATAATCAGACGGGCAATGGCGACGCCGGAACTTCGGTGAGCCTGAGTTTCGCCCAGTTGGATTATCTCTACAACGATTACGTGACGTTGGTGGCCGGTTACATGGTGCTGCCGCTGGGCACCTATTCCGAGCGGGCGGCGGGCTGGCTCAACAAGATACCGGATGATCCGCTGGCGGTGGATTTCCTGCCCGGCGCCGGCGTGGGCGTGCAACTCCGCGGCGCCCTGCCCGTGGGCGATTCCGGGCAGATGGTGACCTATGCGGTTTACGGTGCCAACGGGCCGTCATCGGTTGACGGTTCCGGAAGAGCCACCACCGTTGATCCCGACGGCAATACGATACCGAATATAAGTCTCAACGGAAATGTGGGCGTCAATTCCGACGGCAGTTCCGGCAACCTCAACGGCAATCCCAGCGGCGGCGGCCGGATCGGCTGGTTTTATCCGTGGAAGGCCCATTACGACATCGAACTGGGGGTTTCCGGTCTGGCTGGTCCTTGGGACAGCGCCGGTCAGGAACTTTGGTCGGCGGCGGTCTTTGATGCCGCCGTGCATATCGGTCCTTACGCCGAGGTGAAGGGTGAGTATATCAATACCTGGCAACAGACCACCGATGCCGGTACCATCCGCGCGCGAGGCTGGTGGATCCAGGCAGCCTACAAGCTGGCGGGACTGAATTTGGATATGCCCGTCGTGAACGATCTTGAACTGGTCAGCCGTTACGACGGGGTAAACGACGGTGTGGGAACAACAACAGACCGTGTCACGGCAGGTATAGTTTATTACCTCACGAACACATTGCTGCTCGAAGGCGACTATGAATGGCTGCACAGCCGCGGTCCTGCGGCGCTGCCATCCAATGGGTTTGTAGTCCAGCTCTCGTATGGTTTTTAAATGAAAGGAACTCCCATTATGACCATGACCACAAAATTCACCACCCTGCTCCTCGGTGTGGCGGCGCTCACCTTGACGGCGGGACTGGCGCGCGCCGAAGATCAACTCGACCCCGAAACCAAGGCGCGGGTCGATCGGTTTGAAAAAGGCCCGGCCACCATTGATGTCTCCAAATACCCGGATGGCATCAAGGAAAACTACGAAGTATTCAGCACGAAATGCACACAATGCCACAAGCTGAGCCGGCCGATCAACTCCGACTACGCCACGCCTGACGAGTGGTCGCGCTATATCAAACGGATGATGCACAAGCCCGGTTCCGGCATCAGCAGCGCCGACGGCAAGAAAATCTACGAGTTCCTGGTCTATGACTCCAGCATCCGCAAGAAAGCGATGCTCGACGACAAGCTCGCGAAGGCCACGCCCCAGGAAAAGACCGACGCCGAAGCCAAGATCAAGGAAGTCCGCGACAAGTACGATTCGAAGTAGTCCGCCGACCGAACTGGAATGCCCACAACCTATCCAGTCGAACTGCCGGATGTGAATTATTTCACCCGGCAGGTCCTTTGCCGCGAAGGTTGTCCGGTGCGGACGGATTCCGGCGGCTACGTGCAGGCCATCGCCGAGGGACGTTACGAGGACGCCTACGTCATTGCCCGCACGCCCAATCCTTTCGCTTCCATCTGCGGTCGTGTCTGCGCCGCGCCGTGCGAGGCGAAATGCCGGCGCGGGGCGCTCGACGCCTCCGTATCGATTCGCGCGTTGAAACGGTTCGTCTGTGAAAAGTTCGGCGTCGAGTCAAACCAGTTCGACCTGGGACGCGTCTATCCCGAATTGCGCGATCCGCGCCGTCCCGCAATGCGGGACATCGGCGGCGGACGCAAAATTGCCATCGTTGGAGCTGGTCCGGCGGGTCTGTCCTGCGCGCACGAACTGGCTTTGATGGGATTCGCCCCGACAGTTTTCGAGGCGCACAACCTGGCGGGTGGAATGTTGGTGCTCGGCGTGCCCGAATACCGGCTGCCGCGCGAGATCATCCGGGCGGAAATCGCGGCCATCGAATCGCTCGGCGTGGAAATCCGCCTGAACACGAGGCTCGGCAAGGACTTCGCTTTTGCTGATCTCAAGAAACAAGGCTTTGAAGCCGTGTTCCTCGGCATCGGCGCGCACAAAAGCCGCGAGCTGTCCATTGAGGGCGTGCAACTCGACGGCGTGCTGCGCGCGATCGATTTCCTGCTGAACGTCAACCTCGGTTATCGGGTGACCCTCGGCCGCAAAGTCGTCGTCATCGGCGGCGGCAACGTCGCTTTCGACGTGGCGCGCTCGGTCGTCCGCCAGACGGAAAAATTTGCGGGGATGAGCGAGGCCGAATTGCGTGAGGCGCTGCATCAGGCGGCGTCTGCGCTGGAACAATTGACCGCGCGCGAACCGGAAGCGCCCGACGAGGTGCGCCTCGCCCTGGACGTGGCGCGGGAAGCCATCCGCAAGGGCGTGCCCGAAGTCCACATGTATTGCCTGGAAAGCCTCGATGAGATCCCCGCCGCACGCGAGGAAATCGAGGAGGCGGAAAAGGAAGGCATCCGGCTCCACACGCGTTTCGGCCCCAAACGCATCGTCGGGGCCAATGGCAAAGTCTCGGGCATCGAGCTGATCAAGGCCGGCCGGGTCTTCGACGAAAACCGCCGGTTCAATCCGCAATTCATCGAAGGCAGCGAGGAAATTGTGGATTGCGACACCGTCGTTCTCGCCATCGGCCAGTCGGCGGACCTTTCCTGGATTCGTCCCGAGGATAATTTGAAGGTGACGCCGCGCGGAGCGTTGCAAACCGATCCGGTGACGATGGCCACGTCGCGTCCCGATGTGTTCGCGGGCGGTGACGTGGCGTTCGGGCCGCGAATCATCATCACTGCGGTCGCCGAAGGCAAGAAGGCGGCGAATTCCATCGCCAAATTTCTCACGGGCCGCGTGCCCGCCGAGCCGCGCCAGGCGCGCGTGACGATTTACAATACGCTTCAGTACCGGATGAAACCCGATTACGAAAAGTTCGTCCGCCGTCCGCCGCCGACGCTGCCGCTGGACCGGCGCATCGGGATCGCCGAGGTGGAAAAAGATTATCCGGAACCCGACGCGCGGCTTCAGGCCGACCGCTGCTTGAAATGTCACGTCGGCCCGGTGTTTAACGGCGACGAATGCATCCTCTGCGGCGGTTGCGCCGATGTCTGCCCTGAATTCTGCCTGCGGCTGGTGGACGCCGCCGACCTGCGGAGCGACGAGAAGCTGCAGGGCGCGTTCCTCGCGCGTTACGGGCGCGTGCCCGAACGCGGCGAGCAGGGTGCAATCATCAAGGATGAAACCCGTTGCATCCGCTGCGGCCTGTGCGCCGCCCGCTGTCCCACCGGCGCGATCACCATGGAACGCGTGGAACTGATGCCCGCCTGAGGTGAAAACCGAAATCCGAATGTCGAAATCCGAAAGAAATCCGAAATCCGAAGCCCGAACAGCGGAGCGCAAACTACAATCCGCTTTAAGCGCCGGTGTTCTTCGGACGCTCAAGCAACCTGCAGGCTGCGCTCCGGCGGCGACTGGTTTCGGATTTCGGGCTTCGGGCTTCCTTCGGATTTCGGGCTTCGGATTTCGGATTTCAGTATGAATCATTACTCCTCCAACAAGGACGACCAAGCCGTTTCACGGCGCAGTTTCTTCCAACTCACGCTGGGCTGGCTCGCCAGCACCTTCGCGGTGACGGCCGCGGCGGCGGGAGCCGTTCGCTTTCTCGTGCCGAACGTGCTGTTCGAGCCGAGCCTGCGCTTCAAGGCCGGCAAGCCCGACGATTACCCCGACGGTTCCGTGACGTTCCTGGAAGATGAGCGGATCTTTCTCGTGCGCCAGGGCAACACGTTCCGCTGTCTCTCGGCGATTTGCACACACCTCGGCTGCACGGTCAACCGCGCCGATCATGGCTACCATTGCCCGTGCCACGGCAGCGTGTTTGATGACCAGGGTGCCGTCAAAAGCGGCCCGGCTCCGCGCGGGCTGGAATGGTTTCAGGTAACGCTGAGCAAGGACAACCGGCTGCTGGTGGACAAAAACCAGCGTGTGGCTGCGGACAAACACCTCGTTTTGTGAACGCGCCTTTGCCCAAACGAATCTGGCAATGGTTCACGCGCACCCGCGTCGGCCGCTCGATCTTCCGGATTGGCCTGCCGGAGAGCAACCTGGAGCGGTCGCAGGTGATGGTTTCCAGCTTTCTGTTGCACGTGCAGCCGGCGAAGGTCAACCGCCATTCGCTCCGTGCCTCCTACTCGCTCGGGTTGGGCCTGATTTCGCTTTACCTGTTTCTGATCCTGATCGTCACCGGCGTGTTGCTCATGTTCTACTACGTGCCCAGCACCGAGAAGGCGTACGACATCATGAAGGACTTGCAGTATGTCGTCTCCGCCGGCTTGGTCATCCGCAATATGCATCGCTGGGCGGCGCACCTGATGGTGCTGTTCGTATTGCTGCACATGTGCCGCGTGTTTTACACCGGCGCCTACAAACGCCCGCGCGAGTTCAACTGGGTGATCGGCGTCGGACTGTTGCTGTTGACCCTGGGGTTGAGCTTCACCGGCTATCTGCTGCCGTGGGACCAACTTGCGTTCTGGGCGATCACCGTCGGCACAAACATCGCCGGTTACGCGCCGGTCATCGGTCTCAAGCTGAAATACCTGATGCTCGGCGGGAATGTGGTCGGGCAGGAAGCGCTGACAAGATTCTATGCGCTGCATGTGATCGTGCTGCCGGCGGCGGCGCTTTTAATGGTGGCGGTCCATCTCTGGCGCGTGCGCAAGGATGGCGGGCTGTCGCGTCCCGACGAACCGGGTGACGTTGTCCAGCAGATCGAACTCAAGCAATTGCCGACGAACAAGACCTACGGCCTGATGGAACTCGCGCGCGGCACGACTCCGCAAGTCGGCCAGAACCCGGACGACGAAGTGTTCGCGTGGCCACACTTGGTTTTCCGCGAGCTGCTGCTGTTCCTGTTGGTAACGGCGGTGGTGCTGTTTCTGGCGATTTTCTGGAACGCGCCGCTGGAAGAACTCGCCAACCCGATTCATCCGCCGAATCCCGCAAAGGCGCCGTGGTATTTCCTCGGCCTGCAGGAACTGGTCAGCTATTCTGCGTTCTGGGGCGGTGTGGTGGTGCCCGGTTTGCTCGTGACGGCGCTGATGCTGTTGCCCTACATGGATCGCCAGCGCCAAGGCGTTGGCCGCTGGTTTGCCCGCGAACGCGCGGTCGCCAACACGATTTTCAGCGTCTGCCTTGTCATCGCCGTCGTGCTGACGATCATCGGCACCCTGTTCCGCGGCCCGAACTGGGGCTGGGTGGTGCCTTGGGAGCAACCACCGGCGATCACGGAGGGCCACTGATATGAACGACCTCTCCGTCCGCAAATTCTACGGCTGGTTCACCGCGCTCGGCCTCCTGGTCGGCGTTCTGGTCGTCATCGGTTATTACCGGGACGAGTACCGCGGATGGAAGAATTATCAGCGCAAATTCATCCAGGAGGAAATCCGCCGGGCCTCAACGCCGCAACAGCGGGCGCTGGCCAAACAAACGCCGGTACAAATCCGTCAGATTCTCCTGCCTGACCTCAACCGCGTGGACCGCTGCACCACGTGCCATCTCGCGGTGGAAGACCCGAGCTACGGCGGCTATCCGCAACCGCTTGCCTATCATCCGTTGCACGAGCAACACCCGTTCGAGCGATTTGGCTGCACCATCTGCCATCGCGGTCAGGGCCGCGCCACAACCACCACCGATGCGCACGGCGACGTGCCGCACTGGGATCATCCGATGTTGCCGCTGCAATACATCCAGGCCTCCTGCGGTCAATGCCACGAGGCCGCCGACAATCCCGCCGCACCCGAATTGGCGCGCGGCCAGCAGGTGTTCGAGGACAGCGGATGCCGCGGCTGCCACAAACTCAATGGCGCCGGTGGTGTGATTGGACCGGAACTCGACAAGGTCGGCGCCCGCCGTTCGCCGGAATGGCTGAAAAAACATTTCCTCGCGCCCGCATCGGTCACGCCCGGTTCCGCGATGCCGCCCCAGAAATTCTCCGAGACGAACCTCGAGGCGATCATCCTTTTCATGCTCAGCCAGACCGGTGAGTCGGCGCCCGGCTACTACGCCTCCATGAAAGTCATCCCCAGCGCCAGTGAGGGACAGCGATTGTTCCAGCAGAAAGGCTGCATCGGTTGCCACTCCATCGGCGACCAGGGCGGCAAAGTCGGCCCGGCGCTGGATGACGTCGGTCTGCGGCGCCCACCCGAGTGGATGATGCAGCACTTCCGTGATCCGCAGACCGTCAGTTCCGGCACGGTCATGCCGCGGTTTGGTTTTACCGAGACCGAGGCTCGCGCGCTGACGGAATTTCTGGTGCACTTGCGCGATCAGAAAGTGGCGTTAAGCCTTCCGTCGCTGATGAGCCCGGTGGAGCGGGGACGGGAAGTCTTCCGCAAATACGGTTGTGCCGGCTGTCACGGTGCCGACGCCAAAGGCGGCGTGCCCAATCCCAACGCCAAGACCGCCGAACAGGTGCCCGGTCTGATTTACGTGGCTGACGGCTACACCAAAGACGAGCTGAAAAAGCGCATCCTCAATGGCCAGCGCGAAATTACGGCGCTCGACCCGAAACGTCCGCCGCCCCCGCTTTTCATGGCTGCCTGGGCCGGCATCATCAAGGATTCCGAACTGGAAGACCTGGCCGCATATCTCTTCAGCTTGAAACCCAAGGAAGAAAATCCGGGATTTTAACCGAAAACCGTGGCTTGCCTGTGGCTGCGACGACCCCGTTGCAGAAGGTAACGGTGACACCTCGTCGCCGGTTGGACAACTGTGAAAGCGAAATGGAAACTGCCGTCACGTTGAAAAACGGCTGGCATCCGGCGGGACAAGCGGGTAAGTTGGTAGCGTTATGGAAATTGATTATACGGTCCAAATCTGGCGCGAGGGCGGACAGTTCATCGCGCACGCGATGCCGCTGGACGTGGCCAGTTCCGGCCCCACACCGCAGGCCGCGCGCGCCGCGCTGGATGAAGCCGTGCGACTTTTCATCAAAACGGCGGATGAACACGGCTCGTTGAATGAAGTTTTGGAGGACGCCGGGTACGAGCACGATGGTGCGCAGTGGCGCTGTCCCGACTGGGTCTGCTTTGAACGGCATTCCGCGCCGGTGGCGGCTTGAGCGGCCATGCCCAAATTCACGCCAGTTGACTGGAAAACCTTGGAGCGCGTTTTTCTGGCGGTCGGTTTTCAGTTTGCGCGATAGGAAGGCAGTCATCGTTCCTACACCAAACCGGGCGTCGTGCGCCCGGTCGTGATTCCGACTTATCGCGAAGTTCCTGTTTTCATCATTCGCAACAATCTCAAAACCGCCGGAATTTCCCGCGACGATTATTTCCGGCTTTTGGAACAATGCCGTTGAATTCTTGCATCGTATTGAAACCCGTCAAAATCAAAATGGCTCGCCCACTGCGGCCCCTTTGCCCATAATCCCACGGTCGGTTGACCCATGAGTGACGAATTGAAATCCAGCGATTCCCAACCGCTCGAACGCCGATCTCGCCGCCGTGCTGACTTGCATCCGCGAATCGTGGGGGACAAATAAGGCGCCGTTTCCGCCGATGAGATGAAGGCCGCGCGGGCGACCATCAGCGGCAATCCACCACCGGCGGCGAATTTATCGAAGTGACGCAGGTTTCACGGACTTAAAATTCTTCGTGTCCATTCGTGTCCATTCGTGGTTAAATGCTCTGCGATGCTTCGCAAGATACAGCCAAAGAAAAATCAGTCCCGCGGCGGCTCGTTCGCCATTGTCGCATCGCGCTACAACGCGCGTTTCGTGGACGCGATGTTGCGGGCGGCCAAGGCGGAGTTGTGGCGCGCCGATGTTTCAAGAATCCAGATCGTCCGCGTGCCGGGCGCGTATGAAATTCCCGTCGTGGCCAAACGGCTGGCGCGGACTTCGCCCGGTTTGTCCGCCATCATCTGTCTGGGCGTGATTTTGCGCGGCCAGACGGTTCACGCCGCGCACATCGGCGAAGCCGTGAACCGCGCCCTGATGGAAATCCAGCTTGCGCACGAAATTCCCGTCATTCACGAAGTGCTGCTTTTGGAAAATGAAGCGCAAGCCTGCGCCCGCTGCCTCGATCCGAAGCATAATCGCGGCACGGAAGCGGCGCAGACCGCGCTGGCAATGGCGCGCGTTTTGAAAAGTTTGCAGGGCTAGCTGTTGATCGAGACGACAACTACATCGCACGCTCGCTGGAGGCGGAATGGGTTCTGGCAAAGTGTGCTGAAACGCATGTCCTGAACTCCCGGCTGCGCACTACTTCATCGGGCTGCGGACGAGGATAAAATACAACACCAGAACCACTGCCAGCAAACAGGTGAGCCGGGCGACTTCGCGGCCGCGGCCGCTCAGCAGCTTGATGATGGGATAACTGATGAAGCCCAGCGCCAAACCGTCGGCGATGGAATACGACAGCGGAATGCCAATCAGCGTCAGGAACGCGGGCACGGATTCCGTGGCGTCGTTCCAGTCAATCTTTGTCACGTTCCGGATCATCATCGCGCCCACCATCACCAGCGCGGGCGCGGTGATGGGCGGATAGCTGCCGACCATCGCAATCAGGGGGCTGAAAAACAGCGCCAGCAGGAACAGCACGGCCACCACCAGCCCGGTCAATCCCGTGCGTCCGCCCTGTTCCACGCCGGCAGCGCTTTCAATGAAGCTCGTCACGGTGCTCGTGCCCAGTCCCGCGCCGGCCACCGTGCCCACGGCGTCGGACACCATCGCCTGTTTCGCGCGCGGCAGCTTGTTGTCGCGCATGAATCCCGCCTGTTCGCACACGCCAATCAACGTGCCGATGGCGTCAAAAGTGAGCATGAACAGAAATACGAATACAAACGGCAGCATGGCCGGCGACAGGGCGTGGATGAGGTCCATCTTCAAAAACGTCGGCGCGAGGGATGGCGGCGCAGCCACGAGGCCCCTGGCAAATTCAAATCGCTGCATGAGCATCGAGCCGGTCACCTCGGGCGATGCGGAGATCGTTGCGGGCAGCAGCGGGAAGACAAGTTTCAGGCCGGCGGTCAACGCGGTGGCGGACGCGATGCCCCAGAGGATTGAGCCGCGCACTTTTCGCGCGAACAGCACCGCCGTGGCCAGCAGGCCGGTGAAAAACACAATCAGGTCCGGCGACGTGAAATGCGCGTTCAGCTTTACCGCCGTGCCGGGGTCCTTGATAATCAGGCCGGCGTTCTGCAACCCGATGAAGGCGATGAGCAGACCGATGCCGGCGGCGATGCCGTTTTTGAGGCTGGGGCTGACGGCATTGAAGATCAATTCGCGCAGGCCGACGAGCGACAGCACCAGAAAACAAACACCGGAAATGAACACCGTGCCGAGTGCGACCTGCCAGCCATTGGCGAAGCCGGCGGCCGTCGCCGCCGGGATCGCGGAAAAGACGAAGAAAAAATTCTCGCCCATGCCGGGGGCCTGGGCGATGGGATAACGCGCATAAAGCGCCATGATGGCGGTGGCCAGCGCCGCCGCGAGACAGGTGGCGGTCATGATGGCGCCGAAGTCCATGCCGGTGGGTTTGCCAAACATCACACCGGACAGGACGGCCGGTTGCACGACGATGATGTAGGCCATCGTTAGGAACGTGGTGACGCCGGCCAGCAATTCCGTGCGCGCCGTGGTTTGGTTTTCCGACAGGCGAAAAATTCGATCCAGCATGGCTTCCAATTCACCAAGTCTAGCATCGGAGTGGGGTGGGTTAAATGAAAAAGTCGGGGTTTTGGCTGTGAGGTGGGACAAATCCGAAAACCGAAAACCGAAGTCCGAAACAAGACCGAAATCCGATGCCCGAATCGGCCTTCGTGGCAACGTTGCGGCAGATGGAGGCAACGAGGTTCTGGTTTTGCCATCACCGGTCGCCAACAGCCATCAGTCTGAGCCGGCTTGTCCCGATCCGGCTGTTCAACGAATTATGGAGGTCTGGCCTTCGGATTTCGACCTTCGGATTTCTTTCGGGTTCGGGTTTCGGAATACGGGTTTTGTTACTCCGGCCGCCTGTGCGATTCTTCAGATCAGCCCGGCAGACGTGTTTTTTCGTTCAACCGGCCTGCATTTTCACCAGTAATGACGCGGGTTTGTTTGCGCTTGACGGGTTCAGGTTAACTTCTTAAGCTGTACCTCAAGACAAGAACGGTATAGTTTGCTGGGTGATCCAGCGTGCGAAAGTCGGAAGATGCATATCTGCCGACTTTTTTGTTCGCTGGATGGACGCAGCGTCGAGCGTATGAATGCGGATTTTTTGGCAGTTCTGGAATTTTGGGAGCGCGAAAAGGGCATCAATCGTGATGTCCTGGTCGGCGCTGTCCAGGAGGCGTTGCTGTCCGCCGCCAAAAAGGCGGTTGGCGCGGCGCGCGAATTGCGCGTCGAAATTGACCAAAAAAACGGCGACATCAAGGCGTTCGCCAAACTCATCGTCTCTGACCGGGTCATTTCCAAGCACGACCAAATCTCCGTGTTTGATGCCCGCCGCATCAAGCCCGACGCGCAAATCGGTGACGAAATCGAAAAGGAAGTGACGCCGACCGGCTTTGGCCGCATCGCGTCGCAATATGCCAAGCAGGCGCTCATGCAGAAAATCCGCCAGGCGGAGAAGGCGCTGATTTTCACCGAATTCAAGGATCGCGTCGGCGACATCGTCAGCGGCACGGTGCGGCGGTTTGAGCGTTCGGACGTGATTTTGGATTTGGGCAAATACGAGGCACTGCTGCCGAACCGCGAGCGCGTGCCCACCGAGGAATACCAGGTGGGCGAACGCATCCGTTGCTACGTCAAGGCCGTTGAAGATGGCCCGCATGGACCGGAAATTATTTTATCCCGCGCCGATCCGCGTTTCGTCGTCAAACTGTTCCAGCTCGAAGTTTCGGAAATCAACGACGGCACGATTGAAATCAAGGGTGTGGCGCGCGAACCGGGTTTCCGCACGAAGATGGCCGTCTATTCGCGCGACCACAAAGTGGACCCCGTCGGTGCGTGCGTTGGCATGCGCGGCCAGCGCGTAAAAAACATCGTCCGCGAACTGAACAACGAAAAGGTGGACGTCATCCCGTGGTCACCCGACGTCAAGACATTCGTCACCAACGCGCTTTCGCCCGCCAAGCTCAAGGGCTTTGAAATTGATGAAGCGCGCAAGCGGGTGAAAATTTTGGTGGCGGAAGACCAGCTTTCGCTCGCCATCGGCAAGCGCGGACAGAATGCGCGATTGACGGCCAAGCTGACCGGCTGGGAGGTGGACATTGACGCCGAAGTTGTTGTCACCAAGGGCTTTGAGGAAAAGGTCGCCGACGCGGTTGAATTGATCGCCGCCATTCCGGGTGTTTCACGCGAGCAGGCCGACGCGCTCGTGCATGCCGGTTTGACGCGGATCGAGGATTTGTTGTCGGCGGATGAAAGTGATTTGAGCAGCATTCCGCAAGTCGGCGAAAAGGCGGCGGACATTTTGAACGCCGCGCGCGCTGAAGCCGAAAAACGGAAGATTCAGCTTGGCGGAGATGACTCCGCCGCAGCGGTGGCCTGATGAATGCCGCCGGGAACAGTTTGGTCCGGTTCGGTGACCGGCGCGGTTTAGCGAAGACAAAAATATATGCCCGTTCGGATTTACGACATCTCGAAGAAACTTGGCCTGGAGAACAAGGAAATTCTCGCCAAAGCCAAGTCGCTGGGCATTGCCGCTGCCAGGGTCCCGTCCAGCTCGCTCGATAAAATCACCGCCGAGGATCTCGAAAATCACCTGCTCGAGGATCACCCCGAACTCGCCGCCAAATTTGCGGCCCCGCCGGTGGTCGAGACGCCCAAGCCCGCCCACATAGAGGAAAAAGTTGTATTCATCACCGCGCCGCCGCCGGAACCGCCCAAACCGGAAGTCAAAGAAGAGCCGCCGAAAGTTGAATTAACTCCGCCGCCGGTCGTTGAAGCACCCAAACCGCCACCGCCACCGCCCAAACCAGCCGGACCGAAGATCGGCGAAAAAGTCGGGTTTATTCAATTGCCGGCACGCCCGCAGCCCCGCAGTGGCGACAGAACCGCCCCGGCCAAATCTCCACCGTCACGTCCCGGGGTTTCTGGAAGACCGGACCGGCAGGGCTTCCGTTCGTCCGGCGGCCGTCAAACCGCCCCGCCCGCCCGCGAACCGGCGAAGCCTGCCGCCGCGCCGCCGCCGCCCAAATTTGTCGCGCCCGCGACCGGCGAAGTCATCATCATCAAACCGCCGATTGTCGTGCGCGAACTCGCCGCGCAACTCAAGCAGAAGCCGTTCAAGATCATCGCCGATCTGATGGAACTGGGCGTTTTCGCCAATGTGAACCAGGCGATTGACGAAAAAATCGCCCAGCAACTCTGCGCGAAATACGGTTTCCGTTTTGAAGTGGAAAAACGCGAGCGCGGCGGCGGCGTGGTCCACGCACCGGACAAAAAAATTGAACTCGACGTCGAGGACAAACTGGAACAGCTCAAACCGCGCGCGCCGGTCGTCACCATCATGGGCCACGTTGACCACGGCAAAACGACGTTGCTCGATGTGATTCGCAAGTCAAACGTCGCTGCGGGTGAAGCCGGCGGCATCACGCAACACATCGGCGCTTACACGATTTCCGTGCCGCACCCGGAACGCAAAAACGAAATGGCGCAAATCACCTTTCTCGACACGCCCGGCCACGCGGCGTTCAGCTCCATGCGCGCGCGCGGCGCGAATGTCACGGACATCGTCGTGCTCGTCGTTGCCGCGAACGACGGCGTCATGCCCCAGACACTCGAAGCGTTGAGCCACGCGAAAGCCGCCCGGGTCCCGATTCTGGTCGCGGTCAACAAAATGGACCATCCCAACGCGAACCCGATGAAGGTCCGCCAGCAGTTGCAGGACAAGGGGCTGGTTCCCGACGATTGGGGCGGCGAAACGATTTTTGTGGATGTTTCCGCGCTCACCAAGCAGGGCGTGGACAAACTGCTGGAAATGATTTTGCTCCAGGCCGAACTGCTCGAACTCAAGGCGAATCCCGACCGCCGCGCCAAGGGCAACGTCATTGAATCCGGCGTTGAGCCGGGCGGTCCGACGGCGACGGTGCTCGTGCGCAAAGGCACGTTGCGCGTCAGCGACATCATCCTGTGCGGCGAGTTTTACGGGCGCGTCCGTGCGCTGATCAGCGAAGAGGGCCAGCGGCTCAAGGAAGCCGGGCCATCGGTGGCGGTGAGGGTTCTGGGTTTGAACGGCGTGCCGGACGCAGGCCTGGAATTCAGCGTGGTGGAGGACGAAAAAGCCGCGCGGGAACTGGCCGAACAGCGCGCCAACGAAATGAAAGCGCAGGATTTGGAGAATCGCTCGAAGGTCACGCTGGAAAATTTGTTCGCTTCGCTGGCGGCCGCGCAGAGCAAGGCCCTCAAAATCGTCGTCAAAGCCGACACGCAAGGCTCGGTCGAGGCCATCGTCGAGGCGCTCAACAAAATCGAGTCCGACAAGGTCACACTCGAAATTCTCCACAGCGACGTCGGCACTATCACCGAAAACGATGTGGCCCTGGCGTCCGCGTCCCAGGCCGTCATTCTTGGTTTTCACGCGCGGCTGGACAGCACCGCCGCCGAGAAGGCGAAACATGAAGGCGTGCAGATCAAGCTGTACGCGATTATTTATGAATTGATTGACCAGGTGAAGGAAGCGATGGCGGGTTTGCTGGAGCCGGATGTCAAGGAAAGCATCGTTGGCTCGGCGGAAGTGCGGCAGATTTTTGAATTGTCCAAGGGGGTGCCGGTGGCCGGCTGCATGGTTTCGAGCGGCCGCATCGTCAAGGGCAAGGTCCGGGTGCGCCGGCGCAAGGATGTCATTTACGAAGGCATCGCGCAATCACTCCGCCGTTTTCAAGACGAGGTCAACGAAGTGCGCGCCGGCATGGAATGCGGCATCCGCATCGAGGGCTACAGCGAATTCCAGGTGGGCGACACCATCGAATGTTACACGACGGAGAAAGTCGCGGCCAAACTATGAACTGAAATGAAAACTGCCGATTAAGATTACGATTAAGAGCAAGATTAAGAATTCAAACTGCCGTCGTAATCATAATCTCAATCTCGATCTCATTCCCATGGCATCCCTTCGACTCCAGCGAGTGCGCGAACTTTTGAAGCGCGAAATCGGCGAGGCCGTCCGCCGCGAATTTCACGTCAGCGAAGCCGGCCTGATCACGGTCAACGACGTGGACGTGGCCGGCGACCTCAAGTCGGCGACGGTTTACATCAGCATCCTCGGCAATCCCGACCAGCAAAAGCGCGGCTTTCAATTGCTCAACGAGCATCGCGTGCGTCTCCAGGGGTTCATCGGCCGGGCCGTCGTTTTGAAATACACGCCGAAGCTGAAATTTGCCTTCGATGATTCCATTGTGCGCGGCAACCGCGT
>CAVYLE010000016.1:0-10802 GCA_963769285.1 uncultured Verrucomicrobiae bacterium | reverse complement strand
ACTGGAAAGTTGGAGGAAGGCGATTATTATAGCCATGATAAAGTGATGGCTTTTCTGAAAGAATGGGCACCGAAGTGATAAGAGCCATGCCGCCCGTCAGCGAGCAGATGGCGCTCCCCGGCAGCCGGACGAACCCGGCCCTGACCGCCGCGCGCTTTCTGTTGAAACCCGGCCGCAAATACGAGGAGGCGGTCAAAGCGTTCGAGCCTTACGCCTCCGTCAAAGAGATCAACGAGGACGCGCGGGTCGCCGGAAAGAAACTCATTGCCGAGGGGAAGGCAGCCAAGAAAAAGACCTTTATTTGCGTCAACAATCGGCTGGAGGGCAACGCCCTCGAAACCATCACCGCGATGCTGAAGAGTTAAACGAAAACCCCCACTCTCAGCCCGGCTGAATCAAAGAGTAAGCCGGACTGAAATCGTTCAGGGGCCACTTGCCAGAAAGGGCGACTGGATTAACATCTTCATAAAACAAAGCGGTTGCCCATCCCTGAAGGATTGTTTTGTGAACGTGGTCCCAACAGAAGCCATTCAGATTCCAGAGGCAGAACGCGATCGCGGCATGTCGAGTTTCGCGGTATCGGCCAGACTCGCGCATTTGTTGGAATTCAAGAATGTCCGCCGGCTTGGCGACCTGCATGGCCTGAAAATCCACGAGCTCGCGGGCTGTCGAAACTTCGGACGCTGCACGCTGGCGGAGTTGCATCGGTTGGTGTCGAGCGTGCGGGGGGAATTTGGAAACCCCCTGGTGGTTCCGGTCGAGGCCCGCGAAATCAGCCCGCACGATCTTCCGATTTCCCCCCATTTGGCGCGACGACTGACGGTGAGGAAAGTCGCCCGCATGAGGGACTTGCTCGGACTTGTCCCCATCAATCTCTTTGGCTTGCATTACTATCGGCGCGGAACATTCCATGAGTTGAAGGGTTTGTTGGAACGCCTTGCCGCCGGTGAATTCCAGCCGTCAAGAGAACCTTACGCTGCGGATCAAGCCCCCGAACTTCTGAGCCTGATAGACGCGAGTATCGTCAAACTGCCCCGCCGTTGGCGCAAGGTGATGGGAATGCTCCTCGGGAGCGGCCAAACCGGGCCAATGTTGCCCGACGAGATTGGCCAGCACCTTAAGCTCTCCAAACAGCGAATCTCCCAGATTCAAACCTTATCGCTGGCTAAAATCAGAAAACACGGGGGTCCAATATTGAAGAGTTATCTGCGCGGAGTCGCCGACATTTGCGAGGAATCAGTGTGTCCTTTGACGCCCGCTTTGCTCACCAACTGGCTGGGTGAAAGCGCCGGCCAACTAAAATGGACTCCCGTGGCGTATGTTTGGCTTCTGGGCAAATTGGATTCAGCCATTCCCGCGTGGCCGCACGAACAAAAACCCTACTACTTTCGTAAATGGGACGCCAGGACCACCAAGGCGCTGGCAAGCATTCTTGGCGAAGGCAAGCCCGCGCTGCCGCTTGCCGAGGCGTTCCAACTTCTGTGTGCGCGTCTGGGGAAGGACCGGCCAACCGTGGGACTTTTCTTGAAAGAGTTGAAACATTCTGCATCGCTTGCCGTTGATTTTGCACCCGACGGCCAGGGCACCGTGCGTCGCCGCGTTCACGAGTAAAGATCGCCGTTGCTGTAAGATTGCCTAGACTTTCTGGCCGCATGGCTGCCGCTAAATTTCCTTTCAACGGCATCCGACGATGCCCGTTGGGATGCTTCTGGTGCAGCCGGCGAAGGTGTGCGGGAGCCAATCGCAGCGGCAACAATGCCGTAGAGTTCGTAATACCCCAGGTGACTTACGGCTTCAAACACATCCGTTATTGGCTCCCCTCTGTCGGGCAAGCCCCGATTGCATCGTTTGAGTGTTTCGGCAGCCAGCGACGGATCGGAGCTGATAAATTCCACAATGCGTTCAAGGTCGTGGTCGGGGTCGCTGAAAAGCTCATGCAGTTGAATCGCCGCCAACCCGTCCGGGGACGGGAGTGCGTTAAAATTCTCGAAATGGCTGGGGGACTCCATGATCATGACATTCTATTGACGGTGCCGATTCCGCCGCCGGGGGCGGCACCAAAGGAGATCGGCCGCGAAATTTCTTTCGAGGATTTCATGCTATTGCCTGCGGTATTATTCGGCTGTTTTCCGGCGAAGTAAAAGATTTTTTAGAGGCAAATTCCAATCACAATAATTGGCCGGCTCTCTTTGAGCGTGCCGACTGCAATTGACGACCGTTGATATTAACGGCTCGCCGCCAATAGCGGCTGTGTTCAGCCTCAGTGCCTTTTATCCTACCCTACCCGGCAGCCGGACGAATCCGGCGTTGACCGCCGCGCGCTTTCTGTTGAAACCCGGCCGGAAATACGAGGAGGCGGTCAAAGCGTTCGAGCCTTACAACCGAGTGCAGGAAATCAACGATGACGCACGGGCCGCCGGAAAGAAACTCATTGCCGAGGGGAAAGCGGCCAGAAAAAAGACCTTTATTTACGTCAACAACAGGCTGGAGGGCAACGCCCTCGAAACCATCGCCGCGATGCTCGATTCCGGGACGGCCTGAAAACCAAGCCCCGGAAGATATTCTCTGGTTGGACGGCGGATGTCCCACCCTCTTTGCAAGACAGCGGCATGAAATTGAAAACACCGGCTGAATTGAATCTAGTTAGTCGGAATCTAAATTCTGCCAACTCTCATTTAACAGCGCGTAAACATTTGCGTTTATAAACTATCAATTTTTAGTGCCGGGTCGGATTGACCCCTGAATGGGAACTTCTTTTGTCAGGAACTGTCAGTGACTTTTTGATTGCGGACAACCGTCAGTCGCAGGCTTTTCCAATTGCCCTCCAGCATACAGGCAAGTCGGATGATACCAAGTTTGACGCTCTTGGATTTCGACGAGGAATGGTCGCGAACACGAATTTTCATACGCGACGGACTTCCCTTTATTGATTCAGCGCGTATCGTTATTGATTCAGCGCGTATCGTTTCACGCACAGAAAACCAAATAGTTAATTTGCAAAAAGGCCGCGCTCGCGGAATTGGTTCAATAAAACACCTCGTCTTTGAGGAAAATACCCGGTCAGGATGCGATTAGCTTCCCGTTGCCAGTGTTCTTCGACCGTGTAGCAATCGTATGGACCGGTTTTGTAAGGATGAATTTCCCGACGATAATTTCCCCAGCGGGCAGCTTCCGCCGTCAGCGCCGAGGCGACGGAATTGGCCAGAGCACGGTAGCGTTCCATGGATTGTTCGGGCGTGAGTGTGCCGTCGGCAAAGAGGAGTTGCTGCGCGCGGGTGGCGAACAGTTTCCGAAACGCGGCGTTTTCGGACAGCTTATGGAACAGGCGCGTGGGGCTTTCGTCGTCGTCGAAATCCAGCGTGTCAATGTTGAGATTCCCAAGGGTGCATTCGGCGTCCCAGACGAGGAATTGAAATCGTCCGTCGGAGGTTCGCGGGCGGATGGCATACCAGTTTGCAGAGCGGTCCCAATCCGTGTTGCCGGCGTAAAAATTCAAGATCATGTAATCGGCGAACTCGGGCAAATCAAGACAACGGCTGATTTCTGCGTAGCTGCGGTCGTCACTCACGCCGGTGTTGGCCAGTGCCATCAATTTGTTCCAAGCACCTTCGTCGCCGGCCTCGGTCTTGCCGGCTTTTCGGACGTCGAAATCCGTGGCGGCGGCCTCGTCGCCGGCGAGCAGGGCCGGGCCGGGTTGTTCGCACAGGTTATAGACGCCCCAGTAAAGACCGTTGAGGTAGAGATGCACAAAGCGACCGCGCGCGGAGGGATGGTTCATGGCCGACATGCTCCGGCGCATCCATTCGTCGTGGAGATAGTCAGCGTGTCGGCGGCCTTCGCCATCGCTGGCCAGCCATGAGTCGTTGTTTCCCGCGCGGAGAACCAAGGTGTCGAACTCCTGCGCGCCGCCCACGCCGAACACGGGAAAATGAAGCCGGGCCGAACCGTAACGTTTCTTGAAGGCGAGGCGAAAGGAATGCTTGGGCGATTCCTCCGGCTGGCGGCTCATGCTGCCGTGGATGCGCAGCCCGCCGCCGCATTGGAACGCCAGCCGCCCGTCCGCGTCGAACAACTCCAGCGAGACGGCACGTTCCCAGGTGCCGCCGCGTTCGAGCGGGTGCGTGTAAATGCCGGTTTCCAGGGAGAAAAGGTCAGCGGGAATGGCGATGATGGAGAGCGTGGGAATGGATTTAAGCCCCGCCGCCACCGTCTCGCGCGCCACGGTGTTTTCCTCGTTTGCCGTGGTCATGCCGTAGTGGGCGGGGATATTTGTGCCCCAGGTTTTCGGAAACTGCGCGCCGGTCTGTTTCAAAATATCGGGGACGAACAGAAATGTTCTTGCCGCCGCGCCGGTCAGGTTTGTTCCTTGGCGGAATGCGGCAACGCGCAGAATGGTGGTGGCGGCAATCTCAATGGGGCGGATGTAAAGACTGGCGCTGGCTGGCTGCGGGTGTCGCCGTTGGTTGTGTAATAAATCGCCGTATTTTCCGCCGACGCGGTGAGCGTCAGGGCGAACGCCGACTGGCAGAATCCACCGGGATGATCGAACTGCGCTACAACGCTTTGCGCCGGGTAGTCGGCGGCGCAACTCGTGCCCGCCGCCAGTGCCAAAAATAGCAGGGCGTTCAGAATGGCGTGATTCCCTGCGGTCATTGAGTCGAACGCAAGATGGCCGGCAGCGCGTAGAAGCCAGCCTCCCTGGCAACCTGCTGGCCCTCGTCGCTGCGAATCCAATCGAGATAAGCCTTGATTGCGTCCGGCTTGGCTGCGGGGTTGATGTAGCTGTAAACGTAACGCGAGATGGGATAAATCCGGCGGGCGATATTGTCCTCGCTGGGATTTACGGGTGTGGAGGAATAAACCCGCTTTATGCTCAATGGCTGGACGCCTCCGACCGGGGCGAGCGGGCCAAAGCCGATGGTCGCCGGGTCGGCGGCGACGGTCTTGAGCATGTCCGGGCCGGCCATAAGGTGAGCGGCAGCGGAAAATCCCTTGCCGTTGAGCACCTCTTCGTTGAATAGTTCGCCGTTGACGGAGTTGGTCGCCTGGGCATAAACCGAGATAGCCTGGTTTTTGCCGCCGTCGAGTTCTTTCCAGTTCCGGGTTTGCCCCTGGAAAATGGCGGCGAGTTCGTCGTAGGTGAGCACTTTGACGGGATTACTGGCGTTTACATAAACGGCCACACCGCTGACCGCGACTTTGAATTCCTGCGGACGCTGAGTGAAAACCGCCGCGCAAGCCTGCGCTTCCTTGTAGCGCATTGAGCGCGAGACGACGACGATGTCCACCGTTTTTCCAGCCAGAGCAGCAAAGGTGGCGGCCGTTCCGTCGGCTGTCACCTGGATGGCCGCGCCGGGATGTTTTGATTGATAGGCTTCCGCCCATTTCTGGTTCAACACCAGCAGGGTGTCGGAAACCTTGATGGTGAGGGTCTGACCGGAAGCGATGGTCGCCGCGAAGAAATTCAGGGTGAAGGCGAGGACAGCGATGAGGATTTTGTTCATGGGCGAGAATGTATCCTATTTTGTCAGGCGGAAAAACCAGTTGGTGCTGGAGTTGGTGACGGTGAACGGACTGCTGATGACCGGCCCGGGGACGTTCGACCAAGGGCCGGTGACCGCGTTGGCCTGCTGGAGGGTATAGCCGCCTTGCGCCCAACTCAACACGACGGCGCTGTTGGTCCGGGCGAGGCTTAACGCCGGCTTCACGGAATACGGCACGTCCAGCGAGGCGGCGAGGCCGAAGGTGATGTCGGGACTGCCAGCGTTGTAATTATGCACTTCGACAGCAAGAACATTGGTGCCCTTGATCAGGCTGTTGGTGACCGTTGGGCCGGACGCAGACAGGTAATCAGGGCATGTGGCGTCGCCGTTGCAGGGATAGCCATTGGCCAACGTGGAGTTGAAGATGGTGCCGGAGGGCATGCGCAGGCGGTAGATTTCCGTGCCGTTGAGATAGAACACCGCGCCGTCGTCAATGTAGTCCTCCATCTGGAGAGCAACGCCAGCCGGGCTGTTGGTGAAGGTGAAATGTGTGCGGAAATAGTAGGTGGTGAAGGGATAGCCGGTATCGGCATCCAAGAGCATCTCGGTGTTCAGGTTGGGAATGTTGCTGTTTGGACCCCGGGAGTCCACCCACAGCAGCCCGGGGCCGGAGCCGTCCCAGCCCGAATCATCGTAATTGGTGGCAGTCCAGTTCACCCCGTCCAGGTTGGCAGAGGTATAGGTCCAAGTATTGGTGAAGTCGAAAAGCGCTTGGGTGGTCACATAGTTGGTCGTGGTGAATAGATTGGTTGACGAGGTATAGATGTTCGCACCGATGGTGGCCGCCAGCGCAGCATAGTAATAACTGGTGTTCGGAGTGAGGTTAGTCAGCAAGACCGCGTGGCTGGCCGTCAGCGTGGCATTCGACGCAGTGAGCAGGGTCAGGTTGGTCGTTGCGCCATACTTCAACTGGGTGGTCGCGGCGCTGGTGGTGGTCCAAGTGACGGTGGCCGCCGTGTCGTCGGGCAGGACGGCGAGGTTGGTGAAAAATCCCGGAACCGGTTTGGCAAACACACCAAAGTGGCTGCCGATATAGCGCTCGCGACCATTGGCCGGAAGGTAACTGGAGTGGTTGAGGGCCACGGGATTTCCAGTGCTGTCGGACATGTAAAGGGCCGTGGACCCGCCCCCGTCCATATTGATGGCATTCCAGGCACCACAATTTGTCATCCAATAACCCGTCTCGACGTCCAGCGCACCGTCACTATATCCGGACTGCCTTCCATCAATAGTCAACATGAGGAAATAGCGATTATCCTTGGAAACACCGTAGGCGGTGCGAGGCTGGACTTGATGGATCGTGGTGTCAGGATAGCTGTTGCTTGCGGCGACGCCGAAGTTCACGCCATTTGACACTATCGGGTAGTAACCGGTGACGGCGGTGTAGATGCTGGCCGTGTTGGTTCCCGGCGGAAGATTCCTGAAACCAAAAATGGGTTGTTTGTTTGTCGTGAACAATAGCGAAGCAGCACGCGGGTCGCCGGCGTAGTCGGCAGATGTCTCCGCAGAAACCACTGCCCCGGTGGAGATCTGCAAGCCATAGACTTCGCAAGGGAGGCCTTCGCTGGTGGGGTCGGCTCCGCCTGGACTGGCATTGTAGAAATTAGCGTCTGCGGCCACCTGGACTTGGTATTTTTTGAGGAAGTCGGGAACCGAGAGCGTGAGAGTTTCGCGCGATTCGGCCACATAGTTTGAAGCCCTGGGAGTCGTGAAAAACTGAACGTCAGGGTCAGTCAAGTCCACCCGGATACAATGCACGACCTGCAATTCCGGGAAATCTCCCGGGATGTTGGGATTATTGGTGCCGACGGCGTGTTCAATGCCCTTAAAGATGGGAACCCAGGGGCCGATCGTTGGTCCGGCAAGCGCGGCGGAGAATGGCAGGAGCACCAGAGCAAGAACCGGGAGCAAGCGGGCGTGAGTCAGGAGACCCGGGTGGTGAAACAAAAGGCGCGCAATGCAGCGCGTATAACGCGAATGCGGGTCGGAGCCGGTTTCGGTTCGCGGGTGGGTTGGGATCAAATCAATTTGCGCTGTATTGGTATTCATAACTGGAAATCGGGTCTTGCGTGTAGGCGGCGTTGTAGCCGTCAAAATAAATTGGTGCGAAACTCACATGGCCGTCCACGAAGCCGACGCCGCTTTTGGCATCGCAGTAAAACGGCGCGTTCTTGCGTCCGGTTTTGCTGGCGTGCCATGAGAGCGGCGCGTGCGCGGTCCACTCCATCACAAGCAAAGTTCGTTTGGGATGGTTCACAGCCGCCAGCGGCAGGCCGCTGATGTTCGGCATGCCCGGCAGCGTCACGCCATTGAAGACATAGCTGCTGAAATCAAAGCGTCCGTTCAGGTGAAACGGAGTCCGGTCGGAATAGCCGCGATCTTCCGGGCAGGCAAACAGCGTATCTTTCTCCGAAGATTCCTCGTGCAGTCCGGCGTAGGATTTTACTTTTTCCTTATACCACCACCAGATGTCGCGTCTGTCGGTGACATCGCTGGCGGGAAGGCGTTGGCGATTATCGTAGGCGTAAGCGAGCACGGCACGGTTCACCTGCGCGAGATTGCTCGTGCAGAGCGTCAGCCTGGCGTTCGTCCGGGCGCTGGTCTGCCAGGCAAGCAGCAACGCGCCCAGCACGCTCAAGCTCGCCACGATAACCAGCAAGTCGGTGAGCATGAAGCCGAGGCGCAACTGCACTTGCCTGCCGTGCGATGACCTGAGGTTTTTCACGGTGATTTTGATGCGGACGATTTTCCGGCAGCGGCCATGAAATCGTCCACGTTGGCGGCGGTGACAACGGTAAAATTCCGATCAAACTTTTGAGAGTGGACCGTGGCGGAATGTTGATCGCACCGGCTAACGATGGCCGCGCGCAGCAATCCTTGTGCGAAGAGCGACCGAAAGTCCACCCGATCAGGCCAACCGCCGGGACAGAAACCCACGATGGCGGGCTGGATTTCTCCGAGTTGACGCCGCTGCTCCGAAGTCAGCAGCGGCGGCCCCATGAACGAAACGATGACGTCCCCGGCCGCCGCATGATGAATCCAATTTTGGAAATCTCCCGACGGCACTTCGATGAGACGGAGCGGATCCACTTGCAGCCTTCTGAATGTCGCGGATGCTGGCGTGCGCCCGGCGCAGTTCCCGCTGAAAACCCTCCAGCAGAAAGTCCGAGGCCGGATTTTGGAACGCTGTCGTGTCGCGGGTGATGACCGTGATCTGGCCGCCGGGTTTCAGCAGCGACAAGGTCTGGCGGGCCAGCTCCGCGCCGGCAGCCCGATGCGGCGCGGCGTTGACGCCAGCCGCGAAACCGCCGCGTTCGGTAATCACCATCGCGGCCACCGCACCCACGGTGACGAGCGCAGCGACGATTTGAATGGCCTTGCTGTCGCGCATCAAAAAACTCCGCGGGGTTTGGAGAAGATCACCGGATTCACGCCGCCGGCAATTTCGGCGCTGATGTTTTCCCGGAGATCAGGCGTCTTGATGATGCGTGCGCTGCCGTCCAGCGTGCCGATGTTCCCTTTCAGCACATGGAGGCTGCTGCCCCACGCCGCGTCAATGGAGCTGCCCATGAAACTGTTCCAAAAGGCATCCAGTCCGCCGCCGCCGCCGGTCACGTTCGCGTCGCCGAGCAGGACGACAATGGTTTTGTTTTGGACGGAGGTGTTTGTGCCGATGCCGACGAAATAGCTGACGTTGACATCTCCACGCAGAGACGCCCAGTTTTTGGCTGCGGGCATCGCCAGCTTTACCGTGTCGGCCGGGCAGGTCAGCAGTTTCCAATTGACCAGTTGTGCGGAAGCCACGCGGAAATTATCCGTCCAGTCTGCCGAGTTCAGGCTGCCGCCCAGACTCGCGTCTATTTGCCAGGGATACTTATCACCTTGATCGCCCGCCCACATGCGAAGGCCGAGGTCAATCTGCTTGAGGTTATTGACGCAGTTGATGTCCTTGGCTCGTGCTTTGGCCTTGGCCACCACGGGCAGCAGCAACGCGGCCAGAATAGCGATGATGGCGATGACCACCAGCAGTTCAATCAGGGTGAAGGCACTTGAATGAGTTTTAGTTTTCATAATGTTGGTCAATCCGTAACACGCGCGATGACGGCAGGTCAAACCACGCCTCGCCGGCGCGGGCGCGCAATTCGCAAATCAATTCCACTTTCGCCAGCGGTTGCCCGACTTCAAAATCGGCAGCCAGAGTTTGCCACGCGGAATCGCCGGTGAGTGAGGTCGTCTCCCGCGCGCTGCCGCCAACGCGCAGCCTCGCGCCCGATTGCGATCCAAAAGTCAGCGGCTCGACGCCCGCAACGCGCACCCGATCCTCGAAGCGATACCGTCCGCGCGGAAGCAAGACCGTGGCCCGCCACGGCGTGGGGTATCGGCGTCGTCATGGGCGTCCCCCTGATCGGCGGGTTCCTCGTGGTGGCCCTGCAACTGCTAATCTGGCTGGAAGCGAAGGTGACGGGCAGATGATTGGCTCACCAACGACGAGAGGCACGGCGCGGTGAAGGGCGTGTGGGTCACCTCGTCGGAGCGCAACTGCTCTCCGCTGGCGCTGCCGAAGAAGCATTCGCACCCTGATCGATTCCTCGCCCGTCGCGCGCACCGCTTTCTGGGGCATCCAGATCGTGGATCTCGCCAGCGGCAAAACGATCTTCGAACTCAACCCGGACCACTACTTCGTCCCCGCCTCCAACGCCAAGCTCTTCAGCACCGCGCTGGCCCTCAACCGCCTGGGCGCCGGCTTCGCCTTCCAGACCCGCGTGCTCGCCGCCCGCGCGCCCGACGAAACTTAGTATTTGCGGACAAATTTGGTTGACATCGACAGAGTAAATGACGGTAATTCGGAAAAATTAAGAACGGCAACGGTTATACCATTTGCCCAAAAAGAGATGGTGGAAAAATTTATACGGATTGGACGAAAAAATGCAGACTGATATTGTAGATTTCCGCAATACAGCGATATCGTCGATAGGTAAGAAATTATTCGATGTCATAGAATTTGCTTCTGACGACGAAAAATCGCAGGTAGAGCGAATACTCTTTACTGCCGAAACCGCTTTTATTGACGGGCTAAAGAACACACTGTTTGCTGTGCTTCGAAAATTGTCGCGCGCTGAAATCGAAGACATGGTGGAATTTATGCCGAAGCCCGAATTAGCCGAGATGGCAGAGGCGCTTGTAAACTTAACTTCGATTAAGCGTCGTGTATCGCGCGGCATGGAAACTGTCGGCGGTCCAGTAGACGTCGCTGTGATC
>CAVYLE010000015.1:0-128670 GCA_963769285.1 uncultured Verrucomicrobiae bacterium | reverse complement strand
TCACCAGGTCGGCGGCTTCGAGAACCGTCAACTTGCTCAGTTCCTCTACGAGGTTTGCGATATCAGCCATGTTGCCTTTCTTGTCGTCTCGTCGTCTGCCGTGGTCCAGCCTGCTCCCGCATCGCGGGATTCGGCGCGACACGCCGCGGTTTTTTTAAGTTCGTTTGTGAACCGACGATTTACTTTGTTGTTGTTTGTTTGTTTGTCCGGCCCGCTGGCCAAAGCGGACGGAAATTATTTCAGCTTTTCTCGGCCTTCGCCTTGATCACCCGCGCGAGTTGCGTTGCCGGGGTGTTGATTAAAACGACCAGCTTCGTCGCCGGCGCGTTCAACAGGCCCAGCAGCGTGGCGCGCAAAACATCCAGGCTCGGCAGATCGGCCAGGGCCATAATCGCCGCCTGTTCCAGACGCTGGTTGTCCAGATAACCAAACTGCACCTTCAACCGGTCAAACTCCGCGCCAAAATTCTTCACCACCTTCGCCGCGGACGAAATGTCCTTCCGGCCGGTCACCACGGCGAGCTGGCCGCCGAGCGAGCCGTTCAATTCGCCGACGCCGGCTTCCTTGGCCGCGATTTGGAAAAGGGAGTTCTTGACGATGTGAATCTCCGCGCCGGCCTTTTGCAGGCGCTTCCGCAACTCGGTCATGTGGGACACCTTGAGTCCCTTGTAATTCACCACGATGAAGAACGGCGAGGCATTCAGCCGCGCGATATATTCCTTCGCTAAAATTTGTTTTTCAGCACGCATGATTCAAAATCGGTTCCGGGTTAATGGGTCGTAAATTCACGCACATCCAGCCGCACCGGCGGACTCATCGTCGCCGAAAGCGTACAGGAGTTAATGTAGGTGCCCTTGACACTGTTCGGACGCGCCTTGAACACGGCCTCAATCACCGCGCGCGCGTTTTCCTCGATCTGATTGGCCGGGAACGACGCCTTGCCTACGGCCACATGAACGTTGCCCGCCTTGTCCACCTTGAACTCGACGCGCCCGGCCTTGACTTCCTTCACGGCCCTGGCGGTGTTGTCCGTCACGGTGCCGGTCTTCGGGTTGGGCATCAGTCCGCGCGGGCCAAGCACCTTGCCGAGTTTGCGCACTTCGGCCATCGCTTCGGGCGTGGCCACCGCCACGTCAAAATCAGCCCAGCCGCCCTGGCACTTTGCTATCATGTCTTCAAATCCAACATATTCCGCACCGGCGGCCTTGGCCGCGTCGGCCGCCGCGCCGCTTTTGGCAAACACGAGCACGCGCACGGTCTTGCCGCTGCCGTGCGGAAGCGGAACCGTGCCGCGGACCATCTGGTCGGAATGTTTCGGGTCCACACCCAGCCGGAACGCGAGGTCAATGGTTTCGTTGAATTTCGCCTTGGGAAATTTGGCGAGGACGCCAACGGCATCCTTGAGTGGATACGCCTTTTTGGCGTCCACCACTTCGAGCGCTTTTTTGTATCGTTTACTGGGCATTTGTTTTGTTGCGGTGCAAGCGAGCCTTTAATGACTCTCCCGCGGTTGTTTGGTTTATCCGACGACCTCAATTCCCATGCTGCGCGCCGTGCCGGCGATGACCCGGAACGAGGCCTCCTCCGAAGTCGAATTCAAATCCTTTGACTTCATTTTCACGATCTCCAAAACCTGTTTGCGCGTCACCTTGCCGACTTTTTCCTTGTTCGGCTCCTTGGACCCGGCGGTGATGCCCGCGGCTTTTTTCAAGAGAATGGACGCCGGCGGCGATTTGGTGATGAACTTGAACGACTTGTCCTGAAAAACGGTGATGACGACGGGAATGATGAGTCCCGCGTCGGCCTTGGTCGCCGCGTTAAATTCCTTGCAGAAGCCCATGATGTTGACGCCGTGCTGGCCGAGCGCCGGGCCGACCGGCGGCGCGGGATTCGCCTGCCCCGCCGGGATCTGCAGCTTGATGATGCCTGTGATTTTCTTTGCCATAAAATTCTTTATGATGCGTGAGACGTGAAACGTGACTTTGCTCTTACGCATCACGTTTTACGTTTCATTGCTACGCTTTCTCCACCTGCCAATATTCCAGTTCCACGGGCGTGTTCCGCCCGAAAATGTTGACGGTGACCTTCAATTTGCCGCGTTCGGGATCAATTTCCTCAATCACGCCGCTGAAATTGAGGAACGGCCCGTTGTTGATCTTGATCGTCTCGCCAACTTCAAAATTGACCTTCGGTTTTTCCGTCTCTTCCGACGCGGAAATTTGCGCCTTGATGGATTCGACTTCTTCCGTCGGCGTCGGCACGGGCGGTTCGCCGCCCACAAAACCAATCACGCCCTGCGTTTCCTTGATGAAATACCACGGTTTTTCAATGATCCGGTTGTTTTCATCCAGCAACGCCATGTCCACAAACACGTAGCCCGGCCACAATTTGCGGCTGGACACGGTCTTCTTTTGATTGCGCACTTCGACGACCTTTTCCATCGGGACGAGGACTTCCTTGACGTAGTCCTGCATCTCGTCGGTCTTGACGCGCTTCTCAATGCTTTCCTTGACCTTCTGCTCCTGGCCGGAAAGCGTATGGATGACAAACCATTGGCTGCGCATGGCGGTGCTCACTTAATGCCGAAGAATACCGCAAACAGGATGCGATCCACCACCTCGGTGAATGCGCCCATCAAAGCAATCGAAATCATGATGAGCGCCGTCGAACCTTTCAGTTCCACCCACGTCGGCCACGAACATTTCTTCAATTCTTCGCGCGTTTCCTGCACATAGGTCGCCAATTGCCGGACCTGCCCCTGCCACCAAAGGTAGGCAAAGGCCGCGCCGATAATCGACCGCCCATATCAATATTTTCGTCCAATCATTCACAATTCATTCACTTTCAATTTTTTCCGTCCCGCCCCGCGCTTGCTTCGCTGGCTCGCCGAGCCGTAGCTCGGAACGGTTAACCCATCACCCCGGCCCGCCTTCGCATTCGCTACGGCGCGCCAGCCTTCCCTCTCCGCCTCCGCTCCGAGCGAAGGCTGGCGGAGAGGGAGGGATTCGAACCCCCGTCGGGCGTTAACCCGAAGCGGTTTTCAAGACCGCCGCGATAGACCACTCTGCCACCTCTCCGTTTCGCAGACTGGCTTGCCGAGCCGTAGCTCGGAAATTTCTAACCTGTCACACAGCCCGCCTTCGCTGCGCTTCGGCGCGGCAGCCTTCGCTCTCCGCTCCGCTCCGAGCGAAGGCTGGCACGGCAGGAGGGACTTGAACCCCCAACCAACGGTTTTGGAGACCGCTACTCTGCCAATTGAGCTACTGCCGTATCCGCCCAATCTCGTTATGTATTTCTGACAAAAGAATAAACCGCGGGGTTCATTCTCCCGCGCTCCAATGTTGAAAACCGCTGTTATGCGATGACTTCGGTCACGCGGCCTGCGCCAATCGTCCGGCCGCCTTCGCGGATCGCGAACCGCTGGCCTCTTTCCATGGCCACCGGCGAGATGACTTTCACCTCCACCGAGACGTTGTCGCCCGGCATCACCATTTCCACGCCCTGCGCGAGGGTCACCGTGCCGGTCACGTCCGTGGTGCGGAAGTAAAATTGCGGACGGTAGTTCGTGAAGAACGGCGTGTGCCGGCCACCTTCCTCTTTCGACAGCACATAGACTTCCGCCTTGAAATGCGTGTGCGGGGTGATGCTGCCCGGTTTGGCCAGCACCATGCCGCGCTCGACTTCTTCCTTCTTGATGCCGCGCAGCAGCACGCCGACGTTGTCGCCGGCCGCTGGCCTTGTCGAGCAGCTTGCGGAACATTTCAATGTCGGTGGCCACCGTCTTGCGGGTGTCCTTGATGCCGACGATTTCGACATCGGACATGCGTTCCAGCACGCCGCGCTCCACGCGACCGGTGACGACCGTGCCACGGCCTTCAATGTTGAACACGTCCTCGATGCACATCAGGAACGGCTTGTCCACCTCGCGCGGCGGCAGCGGAATGAAGTCGTCAATGGCTTCCATCAATTTCTGGATGGAATCCTCGCCCGCCTTGTCTCCGGCCAGCGCCGCCTTGGAACTGCCGCGAACGACGGGCGTCTTCTCACCGGGAAATTCATATTTGGTCAGCAGGTCGCGAACTTCCATTTCCACGAGGTCCAGCAGTTCCTTGTCGTCCACGAGGTCAACCTTGTTCAGGTAAACCACAATGGCAGGCACACCCACCTGGCGGGCCAGCAGCACGTGCTCCTTGGTTTGAGGCATCGGACCTTCCGAGGCATCCACCACCAGGATAGCGCCGTCCATCTGGGCCGCGCCGGTAATCATGTTCTTGATGAAGTCCGCATGGCCGGGGCAGTCAATGTGGGCGTAATGACGCTTGTCGCTTTGATACTCGACGTGGGAAACTGCGATGGTCACGGTTTTGTTTTCATCGCGCACCGTGCCGCCTTTGGTGATGTCGGCGTAGGAGATTGGCGTCGCCAAACCTTTCTTCGCCTGCACCTTGACAATCGCCGCTGTCAAAGTGGACTTGCCGTGGTCAATATGTCCGATGGTGCCGACGTTAACGTGCGGTTTCGTTCGTTGAAATTGTTCTTTAGCCATTGTTGTCTCCTGCGTTTAGTTTTTGGTTAACAGTCAAATCTGCGAACTGGAGCCCATGATCAGGGTTGAACTGATGACCTCGTCCTTACCAAGGACGCGCTCTACCAACTGAGCTACATGGGCGCATTAAATCATTAGTTCAATCCAATATACAAACACAAAACGACAAAAAAACCCGTTCCCCTCATCTTTTTTCTGTCGAAAATCCAAGGGGCAACCGGCTGTTTTTGTCTATTTACGGCTCTGCTAGCACGCGGAAATTATGAAACACACGCCTTTTTGTCAACAGGTATTTTATTTTTTTTCAACCCCGCTCTTTTGGGCAAAAATCGCATGTATAACGTCAGTTGTCCGTTCAACCACGCAACGCCATTTTGGCACTATTACGACTATTCCGTCCGGCTGGGCTTCAGCTTCAGTTCCATCAGTGATTTATCCCGAACTCCGAAGCTGAAACCGCTAATCTTCGCTCATCACCGCTAATCCCATGAACTCTGGGCGGAAGAAGGCCGGATGTTTTTTGTTCGGACGTTGTCGTTGCATACCTTTGCCATCAGCGACGATTAGCGCCGATTAGCGGTTCAAAATCGTTTTCGGTTTTAACCTAACTCCAAAAGCAAGGTCGCTGCGGCGGATTCCATGTGACTCCTGACTGACCGGCACCTCCGGTCACGGCGCCACCGGCGCGGCATTCAGTCGAATTTCCTGGCCGTTGCCCAGCAACGCCCGGCCGGTGATGCGCCCGTTGGACAATAACTGCAAATCGTTGCGGGTCGCCTGCCCATTCAACTGGCCAATCGGCATCGCTCTTCCCGAATCCATCGCCTGATTGGTCGCGGCGACAAATTCGCCGTTGATGACGATCTTCTGGTTCAAACTCAAATTGGTGCCGATGGCGTTAAACTGGAAATTTTGATTCTGCTGCCGGACCACACTGGCGATTGCCGGCGTTTTGCCTTCGGGCCGGCCACCAGGCAGAACTTGCCCGGCCGGTCGAGGAACCACATTGGTGATCGCCGTTTTTTTGTCTTCGAGGGCCACTTGCTGGCGTGGCGTTTCCATTTCCATCGTGGTTGCGGGGGGCAGCGACGCCCAGGCGCCGCCCGCCGATCCAGCCGCCGTTTGCGCGCCGGGCGTGGTCAGATTGCCATGGTAAACCGAACCGTCGCTGTCCGTGATGCGGATTTGATTTCCGGTTTGCTCGAACTGAAACGCAGCCAGCGGGATTTTTTCAGCAACGGTTTTTGACCGGCGATCCAGCGATTTTTCCAAATCCGTTCCGCCTTGTTTGCCCCCCAGTCCACGCCCGGCGGCCACACCGGTGGCTGCCGGCGCGATTTCATTGCGAAAATTCTGCTGCTGGACCGGGGCATTGAACGCCAGCGTCGTGGCACCGGTGGCGATGCCCGGGGGGGTGAAGCTTTTCGTGGCGGCGGCTGTCTCCGGCTGGGCCGCACTTGGATTCCGGACGGTTTCTTCCGGTGAACCTGATTTGTTTTTGTGCGCATCCATTTTGTAAGCCACCGTTGCCGGCGACGCGGCAGGTGGCGGAGTGGTTTCCCGGGCGGGCGCCGGTGTCCGGCTTCGGCCGAAATCGCCCGTTTCCATTTTATCTTGTTCCTGTTTCCCGGCAAGCCGCATGACTTTGGACTTTGATTTGGACAACGACGGTGCAAAAACGGCCACGGCCAGGATGGCCACCACGCACACCGACGCAGCCACCCGAAACCACAAGGCCGCGAAAAGTGAGGTTTTTCCCGGCGGCACGGATGGCTTTTTCCCATGAACCCGCGCGGCCTCGGCCTGCAACATCCGGCGCGTGGCCGGATGCATCGTGAACGGAGCACCGGCCTCCTTGCGCCGCTGGTCGGCGTAAGCCCGCAATTGCTCCTCGATGTCGTGTTCGTCTGCCATGTCTTCAGGGGTTGGACGGAATCGGGTCGGCGGATTCCCCCGCAAAAACCGCCCGCGCGATTTTTTCCAGCCGGTCGAGGCACTTGCTCAGCCGGGAACTGACGGTTTTCGTGTTCAATTCCAATGCCCCGCCGATTTCCTCGTAACTTAAATCGCCAAAATAACGCAGCTCAATGATCTCGCGGCACGGTGCTTCGAGCCGGTCCACCGCCTGCCGGACCAGCGCCAGGCGTTCGACCGCCAGCAAACTCGCGTCCGGACCGGGCGCCGAGGCCGGCGGGTCAATGACCGGGCCATCGTCATCATCACCGGCCTGCAAAGAAAGCGCCGTCTGACCGCCGCCGCGTTTGGCGGCATCGCGGCGTTCGCGGTAATCGCGCGCCCGGTTGACGGCGATGCGGAACAGCCAGGTCTGAAACCGGCTCTCACCCTGGAACGAACCGAGGTTTTTGATGACCGAAAGAAACACCTCCTGGCAGATCTCCTCCGTGTCCTCGCGCGTCAGATCGTGTCCGAGCTGGAAGACGAACCGCGCCGTCGCGTCGTAATGCCGGTCAAACAATTCATCCCACGCCGCCGCCTCACCGCGACGGCAGCGCGCGATCAACTCGCCTTCCCCCGCCGGATTCATCGCCCCCATCTTTAACCGGCGGCGCCCTTGAATCAACACCGATTCAGGGTGTTTTCCTTGAGCGTGAAATGCAGGTTTGTGCGTTGTTCATGCTGCCCTCCCGGCAGGTGGTTCGACGGGCAGGTCGAGGAAGAGTTGCGGGAAGTAGAACTCGTGAATTTTCGCAGGGAAGGCGACGCGGAGCGGGCCTTTGGGACTGGGCGTTTCAAAATAGCCCTGGTCCAGGCCCAGCTTGATGATTTCGACAGAGACGGTGGCGGCCTTGCCGGTGATTTCCTGCACGCGTGCGCGCGGGATTTCGCCTTCATCCACCAGCGTGCAGGCCACGCGCATGATCTCTTCGCGATAGCGATTGAGGTGCAAGGCCTGAAACTGGAAGTAGCGTTCCACGCGGGTGCGCAGGGCGGGCAGGCCGAGCAGTCCGCTCATGAACTGGATCTGGTTGAGCATGGTTTCGAGAAAGAACACACAAAAGTCGGCCAAGGTCGCGTCCGAGAGATTGCCCCGGCCATCGAGATCGCCGCGACGACCCTGGTCGGCAGCTTCGAGGCCGGCGTAATAGCGCTGGCGCCAGCGGGCCAGCCCGCGGGACAAAGTCCACAGGCCGTGGCCGGCAATGCCGTGGCGAATAAGCTGCGCATGGGATTGGAGACGGATAACACGGCCGTTGCCGTCACCAAACGGGTGAATCCAGGCGAGCCGATGATGAGCAGCAGCGATGGCCACCAAGCGGTCGGTTTCCAAAATATATTTATCTCCGTAGAAGGAGTGGAAACGGCTCAAGAACTTGGGCAAGGCTTCAAAATCCGGCGGGGTATGTTTACCGACATCCGCCATGAAATCGCGCAGGCTGCCGGGTTGGATTTGGTAACGCTTGCCGCTCCGGGTGGTGGACCAGTGCAGCGGTTCAGGGAGGTGGGTATAAAATTCGCGGTGGAGCCAGCAGAGAAAATCCGGGGAATAAACATCCACCGACTCACCAGCCAGCCGTTCTTCCATGAGTTTCTCCACCGCGATGTGGGCCAGACTGAGCTGCTGGTTGTCATGCTGGGTTTGATCGTGCGAGAAATCGCGCTTCATCGCCCGCTCGATGTCACGGGGTATGGTTTTATGGCCCTCAATCAGGTTGGAATAATAGCAGTTCATTTCGCGGACCAAATCCGCCACCCGCTTGAGCACAACAGGTGAATGAACCTGTCCGGTAAGCCGGCCAGATGCCTTCAGTATTTCACATGTCAGTTCAGAAAGACGGCCACTCTGCCCCTTCGGGAGCAAAGGTTCCATCGAACCAGGCTGCCTATAAACTTCCATAAAACAAACATTCCGAAAATCATTATGGTGATATTAACGCACAATCAATATGTTGATAAATACATACTTACACATATTATAGCTTACAATTTATATAATAAAATGAAAATCTTTATGAAAATCATATTCACACAAGTTACGCGGCCAGAACAGTATTTCGTGTCCGAGCTGGAAGACGAACCGCGCCGTCGCGTCGTAATCAATCGCTCATTTTGAACGGCGGGTTGGCGAGGTCCTTCCGGACTGGCACAAAATCGGCCTTGAGGTCGGGATGCAAATCCGCGCGGAACTTGAAACCGAGGCAGACGTGCTTGTATTCCGAAGCGTCCATGTGCCCGCGCATCTTGTCGGCGGCGGCCCAAAGCTGGGCTTCAAAATCGAGGGCAGAGCCATTGGCCGGTTTCTGACTTTTTTCTGTCGCCATAAGAAATTCCCCCCGCATCGTAGGACGGAAATGCGATTTGGCAATGGCAAAACGGTTGGCAAAACGGTTGATCCTCCGTCGTCCTGCGTCGCTGGACTTCCACCTTCGCCAAGGCTACGGTGGACAGGATGGAGGACAGGGGGTTGATCCGTCTTCGCAAAGGTTTCCGCCTACATCTGATTTCGGCGAGACAAGTTGACGCGACAGGGAGTTGAGGGTTTGGCGTAAAAAGACTTTCAGCCTCACGCGGGATTGGCCAGCATCGCAAACCCAAGCTCACCAAAGGGCGTAAAGCCACGTGAGGGCCACGCCCATTTACGGGGTCGGAGTTGAGGGCCTGCTCGCGACGCAAGTCGGAGCTGGATGCTTCTCCTCCATAGCTTTAGTGAAGGAGGATTTTCCACCTCTCTGTTCAACCCTGCCGCAACTGCGCTTCGGCCTCGAACCAATGTTCCTGGTCATGGCCCTGTTCCTGTCCCCGCGACATCCAAATCTCGTAGGCCTTTATCCCGATCGCCTCGCAAGATGGGGTCGTTTTCTCTGTCTTTAACGGATTGAGCCTGGCAGCCTTGGAAATCGCATTATGTATTGATTTCATGGCTCCCGGCCCGCGGGAAGTGGTGGATGGAGTTTTCTCTGTGGCTATGGTCATAACTGTGTTCTTTCTGTTCCTGGTTTACGTCGGTTTCTGGGCCGCCAACGCGGCCACGGCATTCAGTGCAGGGAATAAGAGGAGAGGGAACGCCCCATCCGGGGGCAATCGGACACCTGGTAAACTATGCTCCGTTAGCGGATGCACCTTACGCCCGAAACCGGGAGGCACAAGCTAAATCGGGATAAATCGGCAACACCGCCCCGCGCACGCCCGCGAGAGATCGGAGTTTCACAGAAGCCAACAAAGAGGACTGGAAGCATTGGGTGTTTGCTGTTTCAGCCTTTAGCCTTTCCTCTAGCCTGCCACGTGGCGCAGCTTTACGTGGTCACAACCAGCGCGCCAGTTCAGCCAGCGGTTTGCGGCGGGAGGCGGGAGGCGCTCCGGCATCGGCATCGGACGGGTAACCCACCGTGATGACAACCACCGGCTTCACGGACGCGGGCCAGCCCACAATTCTGGCCACCACCCGCGGCTTGATCCAGCCGATCCAGCAGGTGCCCAGGCCGAGTTCCGTGGCCGCCAGCACCAGATGTTCGCCGGCGATGCCAATATCCACCCAGGGATAATTCACGCCCGAAACCGAGGCCGCGAGCCGGTGCGTCACGAAGGAGCGTTGCATGCCGATGACCACGTGGACCGGAGCGTCAATCGCCCACGTCATCTTGATGCCGGGCAGGAAGCCGTCTTCCACGATGCGCCGCCGCAAATCGAAGTCGCGCACCACGGCAAACCGCCACGGTTGCTGGTTGCAGGCTGACGGGGCGAGCCTGGCCGCCTCCAGGATTTGCATCACGTGCGCCTCGGGAACCGGCTTGGGTTGATAGGCGCGGCAACTCACCCGCTGCGCAATGGCATCCCTCACCGGCATTCCCGTTGGCCCGGCGGGCAACTGACGGACCTGTTCGGGGTCGTGATTCATGATTTCTTTTCTACCACGGATTCCACGGATTCCAAAGTCCCGTTATTCATGCGTTCCCTGGGGACTTGGATGTTGGGCGTTGAATGTTGAATGTTTGCTCACCCCCAACGCGTATCACTCCGCTCCCTCCGTCGTTTTCTGTTTAAAACCTTTCCCAGGAAATTCTCCGGAAAGAACCAAGGAAACGAAAACTGTTACTCTTTAGAGCATTTCCATAAATAATGTAGCTTTACAAAGGAGTGGCAACCGGATAAAGTCTGGGGCATGCAAGCGATTCCTCTACCGACCCGTCAACGCATCATCCACCTCTACGAACAGGGCAAAAGCACCCGCGACATTTCCGCGTTCTTCGGTTTCTGTGTGGCGGCGGTGCGCCGAGTCCGGCAACAGTTCAAGGAGCGGGGCACACTCCAACCCCAAACTGACCGGTGCGGACGCAAGACGCTGTTAACCGTCAAACGCAAAGTTCACCTGCAAAAGCTGGTGGCCGAGCAACCCGACGCCACCCTGGCCGAGTTGGGGACGCGCATGGATCGCCCTTTTCGGACTTCGACGATGGACTTATGGCTGCGCCGACTGGGGTTGACGTATAAAAAAAACGCTGCACGCCGCCGAACAGAACCGCCCCGACGTGGCCGAAAAAAGGGCGCATTGGCATGAGCAATTGGCGGAAATAGATCCGGGACGGCTGGTGTTTGTGGATGAAAGCGGAGCCAACACCAAGATGACCCGTTGGCGGGGACGGTCTCCTGGCGGCCAGCGGTTGGTCGCCCACATTCCGCAGGGCCACTATCAGACCAGCAGCCTTATCTCGGGGGTTCGCCTGACCGGTCCCCGCGCCCCTTGGCTCTTTGAGGGAGCCATGAATGGGGAGATGTTTTTGGCATGGGTCAGGGAAGGTCTGGTGCCCACACTGCAAAAGGACGACTTGGTTATCATGGACAATCTGGCGACGCACAAGGTGCAGGGCGTCCGCGAGGCCATCGAATCGGTGGGTGCCCGGCTTTTGTATCTACCGCCCTATTCGCCTGATTTCAACCCCATCGAAAACATGTGGAGCAAGATCAAGCAAATCCTCCGCAGCCTGGCCCCGCGCACCCAGACTGAATTGCTGGAAGCGACCAAACTCGCTTTCAACGCCATCTCCCCCGCCGACTGCCTCGGCTTCTTTTTACACGCCCGCTACGCTATATGAATTATGGAAATGCTCTAGCCTTTGGCCTTTGGCATTTGTATTGGCCGTTGCCAGATGCGTTGGGCGTCCTTGTAAACCTCCCGAACGCGGTGCAAGGGCACCCGCTGAATCCGCCCCTCGGCATCAACGAGCCTCATCGCCCGGGGATCATCCCCGGGGAAGCTCACTTCCTTGAACGGAACCAAAATGATCCGGTCTTCTACGCGGTCGTAGTAACCCAACTCGAAGTTGCCGCGCGCGAACTCAGGGTCCCAGCGAATGCGGTTCAACAGCTCGCGTATGGGAATCATGCGTCCTCCTGCCCCTGCCGCCCGAGATGCCATGCGTCCAGGCGGCCAGGTGCCGCCGGCGTCCCACCGGCACGGTTCCAGCTCATTTTTTCGGAGGGCCTTCGGGATGGACCATGCGATGCAATGTCTGTAACAGGATGGGCCCGTTGAACGGTTTGGACAGGCTGGCCTCGCCCGGCACACCCAGGTTGGCGGGCAGGCTCGACTTGGATTGGTATCCGGTCATCACGATGATCGGGACCTCCGGGTTCAATCGCCGCAACACCCGGATGAACGCCGGGCCGTCCATGACCGGCATCGCGAGGTCCGTCAACACCACCGCAACTTCCTTCTGGTGCGCCACATACTGGGTTATTCCATCCGCTCCTTCCACCGCCTCGATGACGCGATAGCCGTTGCGTTCCAAAAGTTTCCGCGTCACCTGCCGCACGCTGATCTCGTTGTCCACCACGAGCACCAGTTCCCCGCCGCCTCGAGGGAGGCTCTGGTCCGTCTGGCCGGCCAGTTGGGCTTCCGCCTTCTCGCTAGCGGGCAGGTAAACCTTGAACTCCGTGCCGCGCCCGGGCCGGCTATGGACCTGGATGAACCCGCCGTGGCTCTGCACAATCCCCAGCACCGTGGACAAGCCCAGCCCCGTCCCCTTGCCCAGTTCCTTGGTGGTGAAAAAGGGATCGTAGATTTTGTCCAGATGCTCCGGCGCGATGCCATCCCCGGTATCGGTCACGCTCAAGCACACGTAACGCCCCGGCTGGGCGCCGGGGGTTATCCGGGCGAACGATTCATCGAATTCCTGATTCTCCAGTTTGAGCGTGAGCGTGCCGCCTTCGGGCATGGCGTCGCGGGCGTTGACACAGAGGTTCATCAGGACCTGGTGCAACTGGGTGGCGTCGCCGCTGACCAGCCAGATATCCCTTGGCGTCTCATGCCGGGTGTTGATGTTCTTGTGAAAGGTTTCCTGGATGATGCCGGACATCTCGTTGACGAGGGAGCGGAGTTGCACGGGCACGTGCTCGCCTTCCATGCCCCGTCCAAAGGTGAGCAATTGTTTGATGATGTTGCTGCCGCGTTGGGCGTTGGTTTCAATCAGGCTCAGCATGTTTCGCAATTCCGGGTCCTTAACGACTTCGCGGAGCAGCGGCGGCACCATGAGCATGGGCGCGAGGATGTTGTTGAGGTCATGGGCGATGCCGCTGGCCAGCCGGCCCACGCTTTCCAGCCGCTGCGTGCGTAGTAAATGTGCCTCCAGTTCCTTGCGCGCCGTGATGTCCGTCCACGCGCCCACCACCTCATGCGGCTGGCCGGCGGCGTCGCGCACCAAACGCAGCTCATCGTTAATCCACACCACACTGCCGTCCCGGCGAAGAAAGCGATACTCGTGGACAATGTGCTCGCGGACCAGGATGCGGCCGGAGTCGGTAAATACTCGCGCGAGGTCTTCGGGATGCACATGCGCGCTCCACCAATGCGGTTGCAGAGACTCCTCGATGGTGTAGCCAAACAGGCGTTCAAGGTTGGGGCTCATCCACGTCCGCCGCAAATCCTGACCTTCCATTTTAAACACCGAAGTGACGTTGGGGCTGGCCTCGAAGATCTGTCTGAGCCGCTCCTGACTGGCCTGCAGGGTCGCCTCCGCCCGCTTGCGCTCGGTCCGATGGCGCAATGCGCCAATACCGTACGCGAGATCGTTGGCCAGTTCGGCCAGCAGTTCGGCCTCCTTGGCGTTGAAGGCGTTCGGTTCACCGGCATACATCGTCAACGCGCCGAAGCAGCGGCCTTCGTCCAACAGCGGCAAGGCAATGGACGAGGCATAACCACGCTGTATGGCCGCAGCCCGCCAGGGGTCGAAAACCGGGTCGGTGGAAATGTCGCGGGCCAGCACCGGCTTGCCGGTGCGGATGGTCGCGCCGGTGGGACCATGACCGCGCTCGGTATCGGCCCAGGTGATTTTCACGGTGTCGAGGTAACCTTCGTCAAAACCGGCCTGTGCCACCGGGCGCACCGACCGGCCTTCATCCTGCTCCGCGAAGCCGACCCATGCCAGACGATAGCCGCCGTGCTCGACGGCGATGCGGCAGATGGCCTGCAACAAGGCCGACTCGTCTGTGGCGCGCACTATTTCCTGGTTGCACTGGCAGGTCAAGAGCAGGGCGCGGTTGACATTTCGCAACTCGCTCTCCGCCCACTTGCGTTCGGTGATGTCGCGGAAATACCACACCCGGCCATAGTGTTTCCCGCCTTCGCCGAGCATCGGGGCCGAATAACGGTCGAACGTCCGGCCATCTTTCAGGGCGATCTCATCCTGGCTTATTTCATTCCGGTCCTCGTAGAGTTGTTCCAGCCTTCCGACGAATTCCTCGGGACTTACCAGTTTATTCGTCACCGATTGCAGCACCTGTTCATCGGATTTGGATTCCGCTATGGCCGAAGGAATATCCCATATTTCAACGAACCGACGGTTGAAGGATATTATTTCGCCGTTTTCATCCACCACGAGAATTCCGTCAATGGAGGCTTCCTGCTGCGTGGATAGAATGATATTTTGAAATTCCAGCGCCTCCTCCGCCCGCTTGCGCTCCTGAAGCAGGTTCCATCCCTGCAAGGCGCGGGTGATGATATGCGGCATGTCGGCGAAGGCCTCCGGGGATTTCACCACATAATCCAGCGCACCCGATTTGATCGCTTCCACCGCCACCTGCTCGTTGCCATAACTCGTCATCACCAAAACGGGGAACTCTCCCGCCTCCGGCGGGCTGGTCAGCACCTCCGTGGCGCGGCCATCCGGCAGGTTCAAATCCATCACGGCGATGGTCGGCGGCCGGTCCACGCTGCTCTGGCGGAATTCCCGGAGCGTGCCGACGACCTTGATCTCGGACCCCGACCCGCCGGCTTCGACGGCGCGCTGGATGGCTGCCGCGTGGGCCGGATCATCTTCCACCAGCAAGACCAGCATGGGTTTCTGTTTTTTCTTCACGGGAGTTTGGTTCACCTCGCGAGCGGTCGGGATTCATGTGCATTTAATCCGGGAACCGGTTCCACGCCAGCCAGTAGAAGCCGAAAATCTCCATCAACTTGGAGAACTTCTCGAAGTCCACCGGTTTCACCAGGTAGCTTCCCACCCCATTGGTGTAAGCGTTGACCAGGTCCGATTCGGCGCCCGAGGTCGTGAGCACAACCGTCGGGATGCGCTTCAGTTCCTCGTCCTGTTTGATCCGGCGCAGCACTTCCAGCCCGTCCACTTTGGGCAGTCGCAGATCCAGGAGAATCAGGTTCGGCCGGGGACTGGTCTTGGGGTCGGCATAGGCGTCCTGTTGGAAGAGATAGTCCAGCGCGGCCTGGCCGTCTTCCACGTGAATGATGCGGTTGGCCACGCGAAAACTTCCCAGGTTGCGCCGCACGATCTCGGCGTGCGCCGGGTCGTCTTCCACGAGCAGAATGGTGACGGGGTTTCCATTAATCATAATGTTCTCCATAGTTTTATGCAGCAGTTTTTGAGCCGTTTTCCGGGGTGCCAATCAAAAGTCATGGTATCTCCTTCGATGAGTCGCCAAGGCTGTCTTTCACCAAATCCGGATACCATTTCTTGACGCAATCCGGGCATATGCCGTGGGTGAAGGTGGCTTCGGAATGCGTTTGAATGTAGCTTTCCACCTGGCTCCAATAGCCCTTGTCGTCGCGGATTTTTTTGCAGCTGGCGCAGATGGGCAGCAGGCCGCTCAACGACTTCACGTTGGCCAGGGCATCTTGCAAGTCATGGATAAGCATGTCGCGTTCGGCCTCGGTCTGTTTCCGCGCGGTGATGTCTTCTTTGACGGCGACGTAATGGGTGACACGGCCCGCGAGGTCGCGGATGGACGAGATAGAGGCGCTTTCCCAGTAGAGTTCGCCGTTCTTTTTTTTGTTGTGGAATTCACCGCGCCATTCCTTTCCCGCCGAAATGGTGTCCCATAGTTCCCGGTAAGCTGCCGGGCCTTTCTCGCCGGATTTCAGGATGCGCGGATTTTTGCCCAAGGCCTCCGCCAGGGTGTAACCGGTGACCTGGACGAACTTGGGATTGACGTATTCAATGTCACCGGCGGGATTGGTAATGACGATGGAGGCGGGGCTCTGCTCCACCGCCCGGGACAACTGGCGGAGCTTTTCTTCCGCCTGCTTGCGCCGGGTAATATCGCGAACGACTGCCTGAAGCACCGGTTTGCCATCCAGTTCCATGGCGCTGAGCAGCACGTCGGTGGGAAAAGTTTCGCCGTTGTCGGCTCGTTGATGCACCCACTCGAACTGGTGTTTGCCCTTTTTCAGCGCCGTGGCAATCCCCTGGCTGGCCAGCGTCCGGGAATCGCTGCCATCCGGTTGTATCGGCGGCGAAAAATCGGCGGGGTGCTTCGAGCAGAACTCCTCCCGGGTCGCGCAGCCGAACATCGTCAGGGCGGCCTGGTTGCAGTCGAAAAAACCTTTCTCGTCCAGCAGCATCACCGCGTCGCTGGTCGAATCGTAGAGCGTGTGGAACTTCGTCTCCGAGCGGCGCAGCGCCTCCTCGGCCTGCTTGCGCATCAGCGCGGCTCCGATGTGCGAGGCAATTCCTTCCAGGAGTTCAACCGCATTGAGGGTGAAACGCCCCTTGCGCCGGTCGTTGAGCTGGATTAGACCAATAATCCGGTCCCGGTTCCGAATGGGGACCAGGGCCACGGAGGCATACCCTTGATGGATGCATTGGTTGCGTGGATGATGCCGGGGATCCTGGTCGGGTGGGAGGTCCAGCAACGGGAATGAATCGTTCGTCCAGCAGCTTCCCCCCGGGGTAAAGAGCGGATTGGCCGGGTCGGTCTTGCCGGAAATGACCAGGCCGCAGGTGCATTCCAGGCAGACGTTGCCGTCTTTGTCCCGGCACACCCCGCCATCCGCGGCATGCTCGAGCAGCGTGTTTTCCGTCAGCAGAAAATCCTTGGGAAAGCCTTGCTGGGCGAAATACGGGAAGTCATCCCCGTCCTGCAGGCGCAGGCCCACGGCATCGAACCCGGTCCGCGTCTTCAATACGGCGATGACTCGCTGGATGGAATCCTGCATATCTCCCGGCTCGTTCAGTATCTGCAGGACTTCCCGGCCCATTTCTCCAAAGACTGCCGTTTGCTTGCGGTCGGTAATGTCGCGGATGTTGCATTGGATGACCTCGTTGTGGTTCACCTGATAGACGTTGCTGACGAATTCCACTTCGAGCCGCCGCCCGTCGGCGGTTTCCAGCGGCAGGTTCTCATAACGGACGTATCCCTTCTCCCGCAATTTCGCGAAGTTGGCCTGGCTGGCAACGACGTCCTTGAAAAACCCAAGTTCCCAGATTCTTTTCCCGAGGAAGGCCTCGCGCGAGAAACCCAGCTTCTCGATCAAAAACGGATTCACATCCACCACCATCCCCGTCCCGGCATCGAGGATCAGAACGCCGTCCTGGGCCGCCTCGAAGAGCCGGCGATAGCGGACCTCCGAAGCGCGCAACGCCTCCGCCGACTCATACTGCACCCGGTAGAAACGGGACCGCTGCCGCCGCCAGACCAGACCCACGCAGGCCCCCGAACCAAAGAGCAGAACGCCGATCATGACGACCACCTGCCAGAGTCGCGCCCGCATCGGCGCGAACACTTCGGCAGTGTCCATGCGCGCCACCAGAAACCACGGCGAATCCGGAACGGCTCTCAGTGCCGCCAGCACGGGATCCCCACGATAATCCCTGCCTTCCACGATGCCTTCCTGCCCCAGCACGGCTTTCACTGCGGGCACGTTGGTGTTATCAAGGGAAATGCGCAGGTTGAGGGCGGTGTTGGTCTGGAACTTCAGTTCATTAAGGAACAGCACGTCGCTGCCGTCCCGCCGGACGAGCAGCGTCTCCGCCGTCTCGCTGGGCACGGGCCAGCGCTGGATGAAGGGATAAAGATGTTTTTCCGGGACGATGCGCAGATAGAAAACACCCAGCGGCCGGCGGCCATCCGGTCCGTCGAGAAACGGAATCAGGATGTCCAGATAGACCCGCTGGTCGTGTTCATTCCGGTGGAAATCCTGGAAGGCCACCTGACCGGACCGCAAGATTTCTGGAAGGCGCTGTAAAACAACGGAAGACATCGGCGGCGCTCCGGCTGGCGATGACAGACGGGTGACACCTTGAGCATCCAACAGGCGAACCAGGTCATACTGATCGGTCGCCATCAATTTGTCTGTCCACTCCTGAATCTGCTGTTGCGCGTCCGCGTCCTCCGGGTGGTCGAAAAAGCGCCGCACCAGCCCGGAAAAAGCAGTGTTGTTAAAAAAAACGACGGCATCTTCCAATCGCTCCTTGCGATACTGCGCCAATTCGTCCACCTTCAAATCCGCGATGGCGGAAAGCTCTTGCTCGACGGCGGCGCGGAATTGCCGCTCGTAGTGCCGGTAGTAGAAGGCGCCACCCGCGACAATTCCCAACGACAGGATGGCGAAGATCAGCAGGAGACCCCACTCGGCACGTCGTTCAATTGGCTCGGGTATGATCACAGTGGTGGTTTGGTTTTAGTTTCTTCATTGGGTGTTGGGGTCGCCTTTGTCCAGTTTCTCGAAATACTTCCGGGAGCACTCCGGGCAGTAGCTGTGCGTGAATCGGGCGTCGGTGTGTTCCTGGATGTAACCCTCCACCTGGTTCCAGTAGCCTTGATCGTCGCGGATTTTCTTGCAGGCGGAACAGATGGGCAACAGGCCGCTCAAGGTCTTGACCTTCGCCAGGGCCTCCTCCAGTTGGGCGACCAGCCGCTTTTGCGCGGCCGCCGCCTCCCGGCGTTCGGTGAGCAGTTTCCACTCGCGCAAGGCGCGCTCCACCACGCGCGGCATCGTCGCAAAGGCTTCCGCGGACTTGACGACGTAATCCAGCGCGCCGGCCTTGATTGCCTCCACCGCCACCTGCTCATTGCCATAGCTCGTCATCACCATGATGGGAAACGGCCCGGCCTCGGGCGGACTTGACAGGATCTCCACCGCGCGGCCATCCGGCAGGTTCAGGTCCAGCAAGGCGAGGTCCGGCGGGTGGCCGGCGCTGCGTTGGCGGAAATCCCGCAGGGTGCCCACCACCTCGATTTGAGTTTCGACCTGGTCGGTATCGAAGGCGCGTTGGATCGCGGCGACGTGGGCCGCTTCATCTTCCACGATCAGCAAATATAAAGGAGATTTCCCCATAACAATTCGCTTTACGACGATTGTTCCGGGTCAACGATAACCGCTCCGGGCAAAGTAAACAGGAAATTCGAGCCCTGTCCCAGCCCTGGAGACTCGACCCAGATTCGTCCTTTGTATATCTCCACGATTCGCTTGACCAGAGCCAGGCCCATCCCGGTTCCCTCGCGTTTCGGATCAAGCTTCTCGAACAAACCGAACACTTTCGCCTGATAACGCGGATCAATGCCCATGCCATTGTCGCGCACGAAAAACACCGTGTCCGATCCGCGCTGCTCGACGCCGATCTCGACCCGCGGTTTGGGCTGGTTCCCCATGAACTTGCAGGCGTTCTCCACCAGGTTCTGCCAGATTTCCATCAGGCGCGGGCGGTCGCCCTCCAGGACCACGGTGGCATCGGCCACTTGCACCTCCGCGCCGCCCGTGCTGATGCGTCCGGCGACCAGCCGGACAACCTCCTGCGCAATTTCCTTGAACGTGACCCGCTCGGCCGGATTCATTTTGCGGCCAACGCGCGCCAGATTCAGCAGTTCATCGAGCAACTGGCCCATCTTGTCCGCCGCGGTGTGCATGTAGGCCATATCCTGCTTGACCCGTTCCTTGTCCGGCCCGGCCAGATCCTGCGCCAGGTAGCCGAGGAAGGTTTTCACCGTCACCAGCGGGCTTTTCAGGTCGTGCGACACGGTGTAGGTGAAGCGTTCCAGTTCGGTGTTTTTCTCGCTCAACTCCTTTTCCTGGCGTTTGCGCCCGGTAATGTCACGGAAGGACCACACCCGGCCGATGACCGCCCCATCCATCATCATCGGGAAGGAATAACGTTCAAAAACGCGGCCGTCCTTGAAGGCCAGCGTGTCCATGTCCAGCGCGTCCGTGCCGTAGAGTGACTGCACCTTCTTCAAAAACGCGTCAGGCTCGGACAACTGGTTCAGCACGAAATCCAACAGGACACGGTCGTCTTTTTTGTTCATGACCGATTGGGGAATCCGCCAGAGTTCGGCAAACTGCTGGTTGGCGGTGATCACTTTTCCTTTGCTGTCCACGGCCAGAATTCCGTCGGCGGTGGATTCGAGGATTACGCGGAGCTGGGTTTCGCCCAGGCGCAACGCCTCCTCCACCCGCTTGCGCTCGGCCAACTCCTGCCGGGTTCGGTCTTCGGCCAGTTGGGTCAGCAGGATCGAGGTGGTGGCATTACACAGGCCTTCCAGCAACAAGTCCTCCTGGGCGGTCAGCGGGCGCCGGGCGAAAAGGGCGAGCACGCCCAGCGGGGTGCCTCCCGGCGATTGGAGGCGATACCCGGCGAACGACACCAGGCCCAACTCTTTCGCCCACTTCCGGTCATGCACCCGCGGGTTTTGCTGCACGTCGTTGATCAGGAACTTTGTTTCTTTCCCCGCGGCAATGAGTCCGATTTTGTAGGCGCCAAAGGGGACCCGCCGATGCTTGGCGCCGTCGAGATGCGTGTAACGGCCCGCGCTGGCCACGAGGTGCAAACACATTTCGCGGTGCCGGCAGACGTGCGGACCTTCCGTCACCGAGGCATGCAGGCAGCCCTGTTCGCACAAGTCACCCGGCCGCACCAGCCAGATGCGGCAGAAGTCGGCGTCAAACAAACGGTCAATGCTTTCGGTGACGAGCTGCAGCTTGTCACGCAATGGCCGGGACTCAAGCAAGTGTTCGTGAAGCCAGCTGATGCCTTGCTGGCGCTGGAACGCCTGTTCAAGGTCTTGCTCCATCCGCTTGCGTTCGGTGACGTCGAATTGGACTCCCTGAGTGCCCACAATTTTCCCGGCGGAGTCAAAAACCGGCGTTTTTACGATATGATAATTCCGTGTTTCGCCATTCGGTCTGGTAAATACCTCATCATCTTCGATTTTCTTGCCGCTTTGCATGATCGTTACATGATGGCTGGCACCTTTGGTTGCCAACTCGACATGACGTCCCTTAAGTTCCAAGGCTGTTTTCCCCAAATACTGATCCGGCGTGGTTTCTTGAAGCTGGCAAAATGCAGAATTTACCAGGACAAAACGCCCTTCCGCGTCCTTGCGGAAAACGCCGGCGGGCATCTGGTCAACGAGCGAATGATAGAGCGCTTGCGATTCGCGCAACTCCGTCTCGATCCTTTTCAAGTCGGAGATGTCCGTGGTGATGCCGAAAACCTCCCAGCGATTTTCCGCCAGTTTTTGGACGGTCACAACCTGCTGCATCCAATGCCCGACCCCGTGTTTGTCAATGCAGCGGAACTCGTTGCGGTAAAACGGCAGGTCGTTCAGAAAGGCGTTTCCTGAATTCCAATTCATCTGGCCGTGATCGGCATGATTGCGGCTGCGGGTCCAGGCTTGCTGGTATTTTTCGCCCGGCGCCAGTTCCAGCGGCAATATCTTTTGCGCCGTCTCTTCATTTTGCACGGGAAAATCCCAGCGAAACGGCGATTTCGGTTCCAACGCCCGTTCCCGCCAGTTTTCCGGACCTTCCACCTGGCCGGAATTCAGGATGCAGCGCGTTTGCGTAATCACCTTGAGCAGCCGTTCCTGGTTCAGGCGCAACGCTTCCTCCGCCCGCTTGCGCGCGGTGATGTTGCTGGAGATGCCGCAAGTACCGATGATTCGGCCCGCGTCATCGCGCAGGGGCAGCTTGGTGGTCAACACCCACGTTTCAGAGCCATCAGGCCAGGTCTCCTTCTCTTCGATGTTCACCAGGGGCTGGCCGGTGCTGAGGATCTCCTGCTCGTCCGCCAGCGCCTTGCTGGCGTGTTCCTCACTGAAGAAATCCGCGTCCGTTTTGCCGACCACCTGCGCCGGGTCGCTCAGTCCAAACCTCCGGGCCATGGCTGGATTGACGCGGATAAAACGGCTGGCGGCGTCTTTGAAATAGACGACATCAGGAAGGGTATTCATCAAGGCCGCCATCAAGGCCTGTTCGTAGTGCAGCGCCTCCGCCGCCTGCTTGATCTCGGTGATGTCGGTCAGGATTCCCTGTGAGCCAATCACTTTTCCGTCAGGGTCATATACCGGCAATTTTATGGCATGTACGAACTGCTTCCGGCCGCCGGCATCCGTGTACTCTTCAACCAGTTCAATGGGTTTGCCGGTTTGCATGATTTGTCCATGATGGTCCCCGCCGGCAGCGGCATACTTGCCTGCCCGCCCCGTTGGGTCCTGTTTCGCCACTTCGCTGGCGGCAACTTCCTGCGGTGTTTTGCCCAGGAACTCCTCCGCCTTCATGCCTTTGAGCCGGCAGAACCAGGGGTTGACCAGAACATAGCGACCTTCCTGGTCTTTGCGAAAAACTCCGACGGGTAGTTGCTCCACGAGCGAATAATAAAGCGCCTGCGATTCCCGCAACGCCTGCTCCGCCCGCTTGCGCTCGGTAATGTCCTCGGAGATGCCCAGCAGGTATTCGGGTTCTCCGGCCGCGTTCAGGATCGGCACCTTCCGGGTGTGCAGGATGCGTTCGCCTTTATCGCGGGTTTGCAGCAGTTCTTCCGGGATGTCCACGACCTCCTTTCCGCGCAGAACCTGCCGGTCCTTCTCCGTAAAGGAGTCAGCCAGTTCCTTATTCTGGAAGAAATCGTAATCGGTCTTCCCCAGCATGTCGTCCTCGGCACAACCCAGCAGATTGACTCCCGCCCGGTTGAACCGGACAAACCGGAGTGTCCTGGCGTCCTTGAGGAACATCATGTTCGGGAGGTTCTCGATGATCGAGTTCAGGAACGTATTTGTCCGGCGCAGTTCGTCTTCCGCCTGCTTGCGCCCGGTGACATCCAGCACCTGCGACAGGACCGAGATCATTTTGCCCCCGGCATCATGCAGCACGGAATTGTACCACTCGCAATGAATGACCTGTCCATTCCTGGTGCGGTTGCGGTTTGAGGAAAAGATCTGTTTCGACACGCCGTCGGCAAGCTGCCGGATGACGCTTTGCACGACCGGAATATCCTCCTCGCAGATTCCGGGCAATTCCGTGATCGGTTTGCCAACGGCTTCCCCCGCGCTCCAGCCAAACATCTTTTCCGCCGCACCCGTCCACCGCGTGATGATCAAGTCAGCGTTCCATTCCACCACGGCCATGGGAGAGTTGTCCGTATGGGAATGGAGCCGTTCCTCGTTCTCCCGCCGCGCCATCTCCGCCTGCTTGCGCTCGGTGATGTCTTGCGAGACGGTGGAGAAAATCTCGACAATGCCGCCGGGGGAGCGGTGGGCCTGCAACACCATCCAGACGGGAATCTCCCGCCCATCCCGGTGCCGGAACGCACTCTCGCCGGACCAGAAGCCCTTGCGGCTGGCCGCCGGCAGAAGCTCCTCGCGAAGCATGCGGTTCACCCACTCCGGATGCACGTCTGGTATCTTGATGCCGCTGAGATCTTCATGTTCTCCAATCCCCACCATTTTCCGCCCGCTCCGATTGATGTAGAGCATCTGGTCGTTTTTCGCGTCAGCATAGCCCACGAAATCCGGGGAAGCTTCCAGAATGGTGACCAGCCGGGTTTGGCCGGCTTCAGCCTGTTTCCGCCCGGTGATATCACGGATGTTGCACTGGATCACCTTCTGGCGGTTCACCAGATAGACGTTGCTGACAAACTCCACATCGATCCACCGCCCATCGGCGGTTTTCAACGGCAGGTCGTCGTAGCGGATGGATTCCTTCTGCTGCAATTCCTCGAAGTTGGCCTGGTTGGCGACGATGTACTTGAAAAACTCCAGTTCCCAAATTTTCTTTCCGAGGAACTGTTCGCGCGAGTAACCCAGCATCCCGGTCAGAAACGGATTTAAATCAACGACCTTCCCCGTTTCGGCATCGAGAATCAAAATGCCGTCCTTGGCCGTCTCGAAGAGCCGGCGATAGCGGATCTCCGAAGCGCGCATTGCCTCGGCCACCTTCGCCAGCTCCTTGTAGAATCGGGCGTGCTGATGCCGCCAGATCGCGCCGACGCCTGCGCCCGCGCACAGGACCAGGATGCTCACCAGAAGGAAGGTCAGGCTCAACCGCTCGCGCAATGGCGCATACACCTCCGCCTCGTCCATCTTGGCCACCAGAAACCAGGGCGAATCGTTCACCGCGCGCACGGCGGCGATCACCGGCACGCCGCGATAGTCCATGCCTTGCGTGATCCCGGTCTGTCCCAAAGCTGCCTTGACTGCAGGAACATTGGTTTGCTCCAGCGAAATACGCAGGTTGAGGGCCGCATTCGTCCGGTATCGAAGGTCATTCAGATACAGGGCATCATTCCCATCCCGGCGTACAAGCAGCGTCTCGGCCGTCTGGCTGGGCGTGGGCCAGCGCTGGATGAGGGGATAAAGATGCTTCTCCGGGATAATGCGCAGATAGAAAACACCCAGCGGCCGTTTGATATCCTGCTCCTCGAAAATGGGAACCAGGAGATTCAAATAGATCCGATGGTCTTTTTCGTTCGGGTGTAAATCCCGGAAGGCTACTTGATTCGATTCCAAAGCTTGAGGAATGCGCTGCGAAGCAAAAGTCACCTGCGGCAGCCCGGCGGGCGATGACAGGCGAGTGACGCCTTGAGCATCCAACAGGCGGACCTGGTCATACTGTCCGGTCGCCACAAATTTGTTTGCCCACTCCTGAATCTGCCGTTGCGCATCCACATCCTCCGGTTTTGTGAGAAAGCGCTTCACCAGAACGGAAAAACCAGCGTTGTTCAAAAAAATGCCGGCGTCTCCCAATAGCTCCTTGCGATACTGTGCCAGTTCGCCCGCCTTGAGTTCGGCGATGACGGAAAGCTGTTGCTCGATCCCGTTGCGAAATTGTTGCTCGTAGTGCCGGTAGTAAAAAGCGCCACCCGCGACAATGCCCAATGACAGGATGGCGAAGATCAGGACGAGCGGATACGCAACACGCCGTTCTTCCTTTATAACGGCTTTCATAGGTGACTGTGATTATGAAGCGATGCCGGCGAATGGCAATCCGCAAACTGCAAAAGCGCCTGTTTTTTTGCGGTGCATCCGCACACGGCCATCACCGTAGCGGCAGCCATCCCTGGCTGCCGTATCACCCGGCTTCCAGCCGGGCGTTTGAATGGGGGGAAGCGCGAAATCATGGGTTTCGTTCGGTTTCTGGCTTGGCGGCATGGATGCCGCCTGCTACGGCAGGCAGGATGCCCGCCGCTACCAATTGAAGGCGGTGCCTGGTCGCACACGATTGCTCCTCCTGGCCAGTTTGGAAATTGGAACTTTGCGTATTGAACTTCAATTTGATTTTATCCGGAAAAACGCGCGGTTGGTGCTGTTGGTGGTGGTGACGCGGAATTGCGTGTTTGAGACGATGGTCTGGATGGAGGCCAGGGTGTCCGTCGTCCAGCTTCCGCCCGGGTCGGATGCCTTCAGCAAGAGAAACGGTGCGCCGTTCCGGTAATTCGCCACGTTGAAATCGGCCTGGAACTGGCTTCCGGAACGCGCCGGCTGGCCGCCGAATTGAATCGTCATGGGCGGGAGGTTGGACACCGAAACGCGGAGGGTTGGTCCCCAGGGAAGCGTCCGCCCCGGGAGTTGCGCGCAGACACTGAACAGATAGTCGCCGGCGTTGGTCGGGAAGAAGACAAATGAGCAGCCGCTCGGAAAGTTGTTGGTCGCCAATGGTTGCGACTGGTCGGCGTTGGTGATGGCGATGTTGTCCAGATACAAACCAACACCCGAACTGGTCTGTGAATAATAACTGCCGCCGGTAAAATCGTAAAGGAACCGGACTTTCGTGGTAACGCCGGCGAAGGCGCTGAGCGAATTGGTGATCCGGCTGAAACTGGCATCGCCGCTGCCACCGCTGCCGGCCTGAATCCACACATCCTGCCAGGCAACGCCGTTGTTGGTCGAAATCTGGGCGCGGGCAATCTGGGTGGATGTGGCATAACCCAGCCGTTTGGAAAACATCAACTGACAGTTGGTGTGGGGCAAAAAAATGGTGTTGAAGGTCAGGCTTTGGACGGCGTGGTCCGGCTGGCAGAAATGGAATGAATAACTGCCGGATGCCTTCACATCGCTGGCAAACACCGAATAACCCGTTGAACTGACAATGACGACATAATTCGTTCCGTTTTCCGCGCCTTCAACCGCAGTGTAGGGTGAGAGCCTGCTCATTTCCCACTGATAATTCGTGGCGGCCCCTACCGGCGTGAACGAATAGGTGTTGTTGTTGGTCAGGGCGGCTGGATTGGGGCCGGAAATCACGGGCGGCGAGTACACGGGAACGCAGTCCACCTTCACGTTGAACTGGTTGGTCACCCAGCCGGTGGTTTGATTGGTCAGGCCGGACGCCGAGAAGGTCATCGAGTAATTGCCGTCGGTGGTCACCGGCACGGCGTAACCTCCCGAGCTGGCCGTGATGGCAAAATACGTTGAGCCGGGCACCTGCACCGTGACACCGCCGATGCCCTCGCCCACGTCGTAAAAACCATTTCCGTTAAGATCATAATAAACGACGCCGGTGATCAACGGCGTGTCCGATTGACTGGTGGCAAAATCCTGCGTGACCAATTGTGGCCCAACCGATCCATTGACACCGTCCACAACGCCAACGCCGATTTCACGAAAAGCGCTGCTGTGAATATTGAGACGATGTCCGGGCGGAGACTGCATTCCTCCAGTGTTGGTAGGCCCTCCCCAGTCCACTTCAAACCCGGCATGGCCATAAAAAACGGACTTGGAATTGGCAAAAACATTCTCGCCGCAGGTGTACCAGTTGTATCCTTGGGCCGTGATCCGATCGCCGGGACTCCAAATGCCGTTCGTCTCGTAGTGTCCCTGGTACTGGTTGGTAAACATATGACCGCTATGCAACCGCGCCGCCATCAGCAACTGCCCGTTCATGGCCACCGGCGGAGAGGAGGTGAGCGCGTTGAACTGTGATTGCATCAGGTTCGTGTCCACTCCGAAATAGGCATACGCGCCCAGCACGTCCGGATCCGTCGTGATGGCCAGCCTCAAGCCTTCGGCGGGCGGATTTGCCCGGGCGCGGTTGATGTATTCGAGATAAAGCTGCTCTTCATCGGTCGGACTGCCGATGGAATAAGGTGTGCTTCCCTCGGGTGACTGTGACAGCTTGAATTGGATGATCTGTGGCGAGGCCACTTCCACCGGCGGCGCGGGCGGGGGGGCTTGTGGCGTCCAGCCGCTGTTGGTTGAATCAAGGGACTGGGCGGGAGCACAAAGCGGCATCAGAACCCAAAGGCAGGCTGCCCAGATGACCGGCAAAATGGTTTGGTCCTTGAGGGATGAAGGTCCAGGAAATGGTTTCGTGTGCATCATGGCATGGCTTTTTTATTTGATCCGGATAAACAACCGGTATAACAGCACGATTAATACCAGTTTTGCATAGTGAAACGCCGTTTGCCAACGGCACTCCGGTTCATCGGCCGCTTGATTTTATGGCAGTTCATATTGTCATTGGCACACCAAAGTTCCATTGGAAATCTCGCGGGTATTTTGTCTGCCGGCAAAGCGCCAGAGGGCTGGCGCAGTCCAGGACGCTTCGCGTATTTCAGAAATCATCGTGCCGCGCGCAGCGTCCTGGAGAGTGCGGCGGCCCTCCGCCGCTGTTCCCAGAGACAAATCAAACTGTGCCAATGTCAACTGGATCGGCTATTGGAGGCTTTGATCGGCCATAATGGCACTTGCAACTTCAAAGCCGCAATTCCAGTCTGACGCCATGTTCCGTCCGTGCATTGACCTGCATGAAGGCAAGGTGAAGCAAATCGTCGGCGGCACGCTCGGCGATTCCGGCTTGCGCACGAACTTTGTCTCCGACCGCTCCGCCGCCTGGTACGCGGAACTTTACAAACGCGCCGGCCTGACCGGCGGCCACGTGGTGATGCTTGGCCCCGGCAACGAAAATGAAGCGTGCGCGGCCATCGCGGCCTATCCCGGCGGATTGCAAATCGGGGGCGGCATCAACGCCCGGAACGCCTGCGACTGGCTCGACGGCGGGGCGTCGCACGTCATCGTCACCAGCTGGGTGTTTCACGAAGGCCACGTGGATTGGAACCGGCTGGGCGAACTGGTCAAGGCCGTCGGTAAAAAACGGCTGGTCCTGGATTTGAGCTGCCGTCGCCGCGGGAAAAAATATTTCGTCGTCACCGACCACTGGCAGAAATGGACGGAAGAAACCATTTCGCCGGAGATACTTCAAAAGCTGGCCGGGAGCTGCGCGGAATTTTTAATCCATGCCGTGGACAAGGAGGGTCTGTGCCGCGGCATTGACCGCGACCTGGTCAAGCAGCTTGGCCAGTGGACGCCCATTCCGACGACTTACGCGGGCGGCGCAAACTCGATGTCGGATTTGGAGCTGGTCACCCTGCTGGGCGGTGGGAAAATTGATCTGACGATCGGCTCGGCGCTGGACATTTTTGGAGGCACCGGCGTTCTTTTCGCCGACGTGATAAAATTCAACCGCCGCCAGAGCGAACGGTCCGGCGGCGGTTCAGTGGGGAGCAATTAATCAGGATTTGACCACGTCAATCTTGGTCGGCGTCATTGTTTGCCTGCCGTCCTTTTCCGTGACGGTGCCGGTGACGGTCACCTTCTCGGAACTGCCGCCGCAAATGGGATCGTGCGCGGCCTTGCTCACGTCGTTTTGTATCAGGTAATAATTGACGGTTTTACCGTCCTTTTCGACCTGGACCACATTCTGGCAACTCTTGGTTTCATGCAGCGAGCATTTGCCGCAGACCATTGTGCCGGTGATGGTGACTTCCTTGCTCACAGCGCCCGTCGCGAGCAGGCGCGAGGTTGAAACCGCCAGCAAAAGGCCGGCGGCGACAGTTAGAAACATCATGGATTTTTTCATAGATTTTAAGTTTGTTTGTTGTTCAAGCCTGAGACACCAAAAGCAACGGTTGCGTTCAACCCCGGTCAGCTTGCTTTTGGCTGCGCGGCAAACAATTCGGCGACAACGATTTGAAATTCAGGAATCAATGTTTCCGCCAGCACTTCGCTGCCGGCCAGGATGCCCTTCAACGCCAGACCCCATTCGGTGCTGTGATAAACCTCCACGTTGTCGTAGCGCGGATCCACCATCCACAACCGCGGCACGCGGATGTCCTCGTAAATCTGCTTTTTGATGACGGTGTCGGAACGGTGGTCGTCCGTGCTGACGATTTCCACCGCCAGCCAGAGCTTACCCGTGGCCACTGTTACCAGCGCAAGGTCGGGACAAAGCGTGGTCTTCCGCGAAACGCGGATCTGTTCCCGGGAGGCGAGCAGCCGGATGGCGGCCAGATTCGCGACGCTGGCGGCCATCAACGCGTGCAGACGGTCGCAAATCGCCTCGTGACGCAGACCCGGCGCCGAACGTGGCAGCGACCCGCCGTCCAATATTTCCTCATACGGCCCGTTCATTGGCACCAGCAAAGCAGTGATTGGAGCGGTCGGCAAGCGGGCTTTTTTGTTCAAAACAGAACTTGATGCCGCCACCACCAGCATGTATAGTTTGCGCTCTTTTGATAAATTTATGGCAGTAAAAATTCGCATGAAGCGCGTCGGAGCCAAGAACGCTCCGGTGTTTCGCATTGTGGTGGCTGACGGTCGCAGTCCGCGCGACGGCAAGTTCATCGAGGAAATCGGCACGTATCAACCGTTGAAAAAGGGCGATAATTTCACGCTCAAACTCGACCGGGCCCAATACTGGGTCAGCAAGGGCGCCCAGCCGAGCGATACCGTCGCCAGCCTCATCAAGAAGGCGGGCAAGACGGTGGTGCCGGCACCGGCTTGATTTGAATTTTTCGTGCGATGCAGGCGTTCCTGGAATATGTCGTCAAAGGCCTCGTGCAGAATCCCGGCGCGGTGAGCATCACGCCGGTGGAGCGCGGGGGCATGACGGTTTATGAACTGCGGCTGGATCCGCAGGACGTGGGCAAGATCATTGGCCGCCAGGGCATAACGATCAATGCGATCCGCTCGTTGTTGCTGGCCGGCAGCGCGAAGAAAGGCCAGCGTTGTTCGGTGGAAATTATCGAAGAGAAAACGGCCGGTTGATGCTGGAGTTCGAAGTTGGAGTTCAAGCTTTGGCTTGCTCCGGCGGAATGAAAAATTGAAACAGGCTGAAGCTTGAACTCCAACGGGCATGAAAATTGACGTGCTCACTTTGTTCCCGGCGATGTTCGCCGGGCCGCTCGACGAAAGCATTGTCAAACGCGCGCGCGATGCCGGTCTGCTGGACCTGAAAATCCACAACCTGCGCGACTGGACGCACGACCGGCACAAGACCGTGGATGACCGGCCCTTCGGCGGCGGACCGGGAATGTTGTTGAAGCCGGAACCGCTCTTTGAAGCAGTTGAGAATTTGAAGCGCGCGCAGACGCGCGTGATTTTATTGTCGCCCGCCGGGCGAAAATTCAATCAGGCCATCGCGCGCGAGCTGGCGCAGCAGGAAGATTTGCTGCTCGTCACCGGCCATTACGAAGGCTTTGACGAACGGGTGCGGGAAGGGCTGGCCGACGATGAATTGTCCATCGGCGATTATGTGCTGACGAACGGCGCGCTGCCCGCGATGATCGTGATTGATGCGGTGACGCGGTTGCTGCCCGGAGCGCTGGGTGACGACGAAAGTTCGCACGATGAATCCTTCAGCCACGGGCTGCTGGAATATCCGCAGTACACGCGGCCGGCGGAATTTCGCGGGATGAAAGTCCCGGACGTTCTGGTGTCCGGCAACCACGCCGAAATTGAAAAATGGCGGCGCGAACAGGCGAAGTTGCGGACCAAAGAACGAAGACCGGATTTGCTGTAGCAGCCGACGTGAGTCGGCTCTCAAATCAAAAAAGAAAAGTTGGAGCCGACTGACGTCGGCTGCTACAAAGAAATGGAGAATTTATGAATCAGGCATTACAAGAAAAAATTGAATCGGAACAATATCGCAAAGACGATGCGAAATTCGCGGTCGGCGACTCGGTGAAAGTGCATACCAAGGTCGTCGAAGGCGACAAGGAACGCATCCAGGTCTTCTCCGGCGTGGTCATGGGCAAACGCGGACACGGCCTGAACGAGACCTTCACCGTGCGCCGCATCAGCTACGGCGAAGGCGTGGAACGCGTATTCCCGCTGCATTCGCCGCGCGTGGACAAGATTGAAGTGGAACGCCAGGGCCAGGTGCGCCGCGCCAAACTCACCTACCTGCGCAAACGCCTCGGCAAGGGCGCGACGCTGGTAAATGAAAAACAGGAAAAAGTCGTAGAGACACCGGCGAAGTAATCCGACCGACCAATTTCACCCGGGCGGGGCTTTGACCCCGCCTTTTTTTTGCTTCGCTTTCCGTCCTGATGCGATAACCTGAGGTTCTCATGAACCGGTTGGCTGTTCAATTTCTGGATCAGGGATTTCATCGAATGCTGTTCGATGCCATGCCCATGCCCGTTTTTGTGGTGGACGAGGACGTGCGCATCCTGGAATGCAACGCAGCGGCGGCCAGGCTGCTGGGCAAGAGCAAGCAGTTCCTGGTCGGAAAACGTTGCGGGGAAGCGCTGAGTTGCAGCCACGCCCTGGAAGCGCCGGAGGGATGCGGTCACAGCCCGGACTGCGGTGAATGTGCGGTGCGCAAGTCGGTGCGGGCCGCCTCGCGAGGCCACAGCGTGGTCCGCCAAAAGGCGGAAATGAAGTTCGGCCGCAACGGCAATCACACCAAAGTGAACCTGCGGGTGACCTGCGAGCCTTTCACCTACGAACAGCGCACGTTCATTTTGCTGATCCTAGAAGGCTTGAAAGACTGAACAGCCGAACGAATTTGACGGGACAGACGGCTGCTGTGGTAGCACAGGCGTCCCGCCGGTCGTTTCGGGCGTCGCGCCCGAAACCGTCGTGCGATGAATGTTTACTTTTCGCTTGAACAATAACCGGTTTCCGATCACTCACGAAGCAATTCGGCGGGACGCCGAATTTGACCCGCGAGACGCGGGTGCTACCCACATATTCCCTGCAAAGCCGCCTGATGGATTTCCAGCGCACTCGCGCCGAAGCAAACCAGCATCACCGGCTCCACCGATTGGTTCTGCTCCAGAAACTGTTTCGCCTCGCGCACGGCAATCCGCGCCGCGCGGTCCATCGGGAAACCTTCACCCCAAGTGATTCGCCACGTCGAACGCGCCGGTGACGATTTCATCGCGCGACTTCAGGTTGCGGACGCGTACGTAGGAGTCGCTTTCGAACTTCGCGGTGTAAGCGGCTTTCAATTCCTGCGCGCGTTTGAATTGTTTGGCCGATTTGGCGGTCGTGAGTGAATACTCGACGGCGTATCCCGCCCCGCGCAGGTCCTGCACCAGTTTGAGCGAAGGGGCGCGGAGATTTTCGTCTTCGATTAAAATAAAAACGTCCACGTTCGCGTCAAATTTCGGCAGCAGCCCGCGCGCTTTGAGCAGTTCCAGCAGCACCACGTCGCCCATGCCGAAGCCGAGCGCGGGCAGGTTCACCTTGCCGCCACTGATGAGCTTGACGAGGTTGTCATAACGTCCGCCACCCGCGATGGCTCGGAACTCACCCTTGTGGTCGAACGCCTCGAACACCGTGCCGGTGTAATACGCCAGCCCGCGGATGACGCGGTAATCCACCTTCACGAAGTCGCGCAGACCGCGCGCAGCAAGATTGTCCAGGATGCTCTGCAACTCCGCCGTCGGTTTACCCGACTGGATGAACGTGTTCACCGCCTCAAGCGAGAATCCCAGCGCCGTGAGTTTCTGTTCGTTCTCTTCCGGCAACGTGCGCTCCAGTTTGTCAATCGCCTGGTAAAATTCGTATTCGCACGCGGCATCTCCCCTGCCCTGCTTGAAGAAATCCGACCACGCGTTCCGGCTGCTCAGGCGGATGACAAAATCCGCTTCGGTCAAACCGAACGACCGCAGCGTGTCAATGAGCAGCGCAATCAATTCCGCGTCCGCCGCCGGGTCGGTCTCGCCGATGAGGTCGGCATTGAATTGAAAGTGTTCCCGCAACCGGCCTTTCTGCTGGCGTTCGTAGCGGAAGAGTTGCGGGATGGCGAACCACTTGATGGGCTTTTTGTAATTGCGTTCGTGCGCGGCCACCATGCGCGCGAGCGTCGGCGTCATTTCCGGGCGCAAGGCAATGGCGCGGTCGCCTTTGTCAGTGAAGTTGTAGAGCTGGCCGACGATTTCCCCGCCGCTTTTGGTGGTGAAGAGTTCGAGCGGTTCCAGCGGCGGCCCGTCGTATTCGCGAAAGCCGTAGCGGCGGGCGGTCGCACGCCATTTGTCGAAAATGAACTGGCGGGCGTCGGCGCTCCCGACATCGGAATGCGGAAGCGGTTCGGGATAAAAGTCGCGGAATCCGGGCAATCGTTCCATGCCCGGGAAGGTAAGGGATTTTTTTTAATTAGGAAAGCAGGAAGCTCGGCCGGGGTGCGCCCGTCCCCGGGCGCTGCAACGTGCTAAACCCTGCTGCAGGGGGAAACACCAGCCGCCGTGGTTTCGGCAGGAGGCTCGTCCTTGGATAACCGGCCATACCATTACCTCACAGCCCGTTCAAAAATATCTTCTCTCGTAGCAGCCGGGGTATCCAGGCTCAAATTCCTTGGAAAAGAATACTGGAGCCTCCTTACGTCGGCTGCTACCTCTTTAACAGGCTGCTGAACTGCGCCTTGAAGCGTTCTTGTGTCGTTGCGCCCGGGGACGGGCGCGCTCCGGACGGCATTGTTCCGGTTAAGTTTGCGGCTGCACTTTTTGGGGCGTGAGCTTGAGCACGTCGGCCCGCATTTCCTTGCCGGCCCTGAATTTTACCATCGCCCGCGCGGGAATCGGCACGTCGGTTTCCGGCGCGTTGGGATTGCGGCCGACCCGGGCCTTGCGGATTTTGATTTCGAAGACGCCGAAGTTGCGCAATTCCACCTTGTCGCCCTTGGCGAGCGCCTCAGCAATGTAGTCGAGCGTTTTTTGCACCACGTCAAACACTTGCTGCTGGACGAGGCCGGTTTCATTGCTGATGCGAACAACCAGGTCACGTTTTGTGAGAGTCATAATTTTTTATCGGGTTTTCATCAGGTTAAATTGATTATCATTGCACCACACGGATTGTCCAAAAGTCGCTGGCCAGATTGTCGTCGGTCACGTACGCGTAAGGCAAGGTAAAATAACCCTTCAGGCCCCATCTGCCGCCCCAGGAGTTGCGGACGACAAACCACTGCCGGGCATCGTCGTAACCAACGCCGGCAACGGCATGGCCGCCAATGGCTCGCTCACCGGATTTCGGCAGCGACGCGTGACCGGTCCGGGCCACTTGCGCGCTTTCAAAACTTTCATAAACCGTGAATCCGAACACGAACGGATAGCCCGAAGCGAGGCAACCTTTGAGCTGGCTGAGAATCGGCGTCAGGCGCTGATACAAAATGGCCCGGTATTTCAGCGCGTCAGCGTAGCATCGGGGCGTCGGCCGGGTTTTGAACCGGGCGATGACATAGGGCCACTCGGTTTCGGGGCAATCGCCCTGCTTGCCCACGCTCTTGATGCCGTCGCGAATTTGCGCGCCGCTGTCGGAATCAATCGTGTGTTCGATGGCGCGCTCGTTGTAATAAATGAACAGGCGCGACGGCGTGAAGTCGGCCAGCTTCTGTTTCATCCGGTCAAACTCGATGGCTCCGGCAATGGCGTTGGCCGTGCAACTGCCGAGCTGGCCTTGAGAATAGACCGGCGGGCATTGCGGGCGAAGGTCAACTTTGGCCGGCAATACACCCGCCAGCGCCACCGGGGCGGCGTAAAAATGGTCGCGCTGATCCGGCAAATCGGGCAGCCAGCCGTAACGGGCAATCTTGTAGCTCATAAGTTTTGTTGCCGCTCTGTAAATCAAACACTTTCTTTGAATTATTGAAGTTGACCGGACTTGTCCATAACAAAAACGGATTCCCTGAATCCGTCTTCCCGGGCCGGCACTTAAAACTTTACAGTTTGGGCGCAAATTCGCAGAGTATGCGCGTGATTGAAAGCAGTTCCAGGGTTCAACCAGGCCAGTCGTCTTCGGCCACCCGTCTGCCAGCGGATTTTGCCGGAGATTTGCCAGCCGCCATTCTGCGGGCACAGGAAAATCTGCTCGGTTTGCAGCGACCGGAAGGCTACTGGAACGGCGAGTTGATGGTCGATTCCACCATCGTGTCCGATACGGTGGCGTATCATCATTGGAACGGCAAGGTGGACAAGGAATGGCAGCGCAAGGCGGTCAATCACATTTTCTCAATGCAATTGTCCGACGGCGGCTGGAACATTTATTACGGCGGCCCGTCGGAAGTGAACGCCACCATCAAGGCTTATCTCGCGCTCAAACTCGCCGGGGTGCCCGTCACCGACCCGCGTCTGCTGAAGGCGCGCGAAATGGCGCTCAACCTCGGCGGCGTGCCGCGGATGAACACGTTTTCCAAATTGTACCTGGCGCTGCTCGGGCTTTTTTCGTGGGAATACGTCCCGACGATTCCGTGCGAGGTCATTCTCATCGGCAAATGGTTTCACGTGAATTTCTGGGAGATGAGCAACTGGTCGCGCGCCATGCTCGTGCCGCTGGCCATCATCAACCATTTCAAACCCACCCGTCCAGTGGAGGTGGATTTGGACGAGCTTTATCCCGAAGGCGTTCACGAACGCGACCTCGCGCTCGCGCCCGACCCGGAAAAACTTTCGTTGCGTAATTTTTTCCTGTGGCTGGATCGCCTGCACAAATTCGCCGAGTGGTTCGCCGAGCACAACATCCACCCCTTCCGCCGGCGCGCGCTGAAAAACGCCGAGCAGTGGATGCTGGAGCGGTTTGAAGGCTCGGACGGGCTGGCCGCGATTTTTCCCGCCATGCTCAATTCGCTCATCGCCCTCAAGGCGCTCGGTTATCCCGATGACCATCCGCAGGTCGTTCGCGCCGCGCACGAGTTGAAAAAATTGGAGCACGAAACCGCCGACACCGTGCGCATTGAGCCGTGCTTCTCGCCGGTATGGGACACGGCCATCGCCGCCGTTTGCCTGCACGAATCCGGCATTCCGGAAAATCACCCGGCGCTGAAACAGGCCGCCGAATGGCTGATGGAACGCGAGATTCGCATTTACGGCGACTGGGTTCACAAGAATCCGGCAAAGGTGGAGGCCAGCGGCTGGGTTTTTGAATACAACAACCAATGGAATCCCGACGTGGACGACACGGCGATGGTGCTGCTCGCGCTGCGCAAAATCCCGACGGACAATCCCCGGAAACGCGACGAATGTTTCCAGCGCGGTTTAAAGTGGATGCTGACCTTCCAGTGCCGGGACGGCGGCTGGGCGTCGTTCGACAAGGACTGCACGAAAAACATCCTGGAAAAAGTCCCCTTTGCCGACCACAACGCCATGCTCGACCCCGAATGCGCCGACATCACTGCGCGCATCCTCGAATTGCTCGGCTACGAAGGCTGGAAAACCGATCATCCGCAGGTGAATGAGGCCCTGCAGTTCATTCGCGAACATCAGGAGGCCGACGGCTCGTGGTATGGCCGCTGGGGCGTCAATTACATTTACGGCACCTGGCAGGTCCTGCGCGGCTTACGGGCGATGAACATTGACATGAACCAGCCGTGGCTTTTGAAAGCGCGCGACTGGCTCGAAAGCGTGCAGCACGAGGACGGCGGTTGGGGCGAGCGTTGCAACACGTATGACGATCCGGTTTTCAAAGGCCGCGGTCCCAGCACCGCGTCGCAAACCGCCTGGGCCGTCATGGGGTTGTGCGCGTTCGACGACCCGGACATTCCCGCGCTCAAACGCGGCATCGAGTATTTGATTCGCACGCAGAACGCGGACGGTTCCTGGACCGAGCAGGAAACCACCGGCACCGGTTTTCCGAAGGTTTTTTATTTGAAATACGACATCTACCGCAACGCCTGGCCGCTGCTCGCGTTCGCCACCTATCGCAAAATCCTCGAACGCCCCCATGCCCGGCGCGAAGACGACCTCAACGGCCAGCCGCATCCGAGCATGGAAAATGCGCCCGATGACATCCGGGCCAAGGGATGAAATGAAAGAATTAGGCTGCGAAAAGCAGATTGTTCGCAGCCTGCTTAGATGTTAGAGATGTTAGCTAAGTCAAAACTGAATGCGGACCCTAATGCACAAAGAAGCTGCAGCCGGGGAGCATCTGATGGAAGTCTTCGACGGCAAAGGTGCGGTCATTTTCACGACGGACAGATATGCGACGGAGACGGCGGCTGAAGCTGCCGCGAAGCGATGGTGCGAGTGGGCCGATGGCGTTCCGGATGGAGCCGCGGACACGATTTATTACATCCTTGCTGTTCCCTTGGTTTGGCCAGGCCCTCCGCCTGGAGGGCATTGAATACTCCGGTCTACATTTTAAGATTGGGAGGACGACCGATGTGCTCAAAAGGCTGCAGAATTTGAGAACTGGCACGTCCGATGATTTGTTCATTCATGCGCTAGAGCCCGGCGATGCACTGATCGAGGTTGAGCGTCATCGGCAGTTCGCATCTGACCGCCGTTAGGGAGAATGGTTCGCAGCTTCTCCCGTACTTTGCAGGCACGTCTTTGAGACATGGAAGAAGTATAGAATCTTGCCTCCGGAGCATCAGCGGAAGGTTCTCTCGTTCGTAGAGCGGAGCGACATTTATTCACGGCTACGAGCAAGTGGATTCAAGTTTGACATGATTAACCCATCATTGAATGAGCCGTGGTTCGGGTCGGTATTTGTGGATTTGGTTTACACGTCGCTGCTTCGTGGGGGAAATGACGAGAAGACATAACAATGGCGCTACAGGCAACAGACGCTATGTCGGCCAGTTGAACGATTGTTATTCCCTCAGGTCGTTTTCGAGCAATCCTGAAGGGATTGCCATCATCCGGCCCAGCGTTGCCCTGCTTTGTGGGCTACGCTGGGTGATCGTCCCCAACAAATTCATCAACTCTGAAAGAGTTGTATCAAGTCCGGGATTTATCGCATTATCGCGGCATGGCCCAATCCCTCGCAAAAATCCTGGTTCACACCGTCTTTTCCACCAAAGACCGCCGCCCATTTCTGCGTGACAAACTCCTGCGCGATGATTTGCATCGTTATCTCGGCGGTATCCTGACGAATCTGGACTGTCAGCCTCTCATTGTCGGTGGGGTGGAAGACCACGCTCACATTCTTTCCATTCTCTCCCGTACTTGTGAGGCAGCGGAAATGGTCAAGGAAATCAAACGCGGCTCATCGCTCTGGCTGAAAACGAAAGGCTCCGACCTGCATGATTTCGCGTGGCAGAACGGTTACGGAATTTTCTCCATCGGCCATTCGCAGATCGCGGCGGTAAGAGATTACATCGCCAAACAGGAGGAACATCACCGGAAGGTTTCGTTTCAGGACGAATTCCGGGAATTTTTGAAACGTTACGAAATCGAATTCGACGAACGATATGTCTGGGATTGATACAACCCCTTCAGGGGAATGGCGCTTACATAAGGCCCAGCCTGCGCAAGCGGGCACGGGTGCGGCGCACAGCGCGTTTGGGGTGATCCCGGAAGTGGCGGCGCGGCAAGTTGAGCCGTGGGTATTTGTTTTTCTTGCGCCTGACGGCTCGCGGCTCGCGCCGTCCCGGACGTGCCGGCACCAAATCGGCCGCCAGCGTACGGAGCAGTTCAGCCCACAAGGCCCGCCGTTTCTTTGAGGAGCGCGTTTGGCTCATGGCGTGGCTGAACTGCCGCAGTGCATCCAGCGTGCCTTTGAAGCTGATTCGTTCCAACGCCACGCCGTGCTGGAGGGCCGCTTGCGCCATCGTCCAGCGCACCAGATTGTGTGCGATGAGTCGCGCGTAAACTTCCTTTTGCGCCATTTCGGGCGAGTGACTGCGCAGCATTTCCAACTGGAGGGTGGTTTTGAGATCGTCCAGACACATCTCCAGCCGCCACCGCCGCAAGTAGGCTTCGAACAGTTCCTGTGCGGGGTAGTGTTGGGGATCCACCAGCGTGGTGACCAGCGTGACTTGGCGCACGCGAAAGCCTTTTTGATGGCAGCGGCCCCGTACCACCCGCACGGTCAACTCGACCGGCAAGCCCACCCACTGCGCCAGCGTCAACCACGGGGAGGGACACGGCCCCTTTTTCCAGACCAGCAACCAGTCGTTTTTGCCCAGCCGCCGGGTTCGGCGCCGGCCATCGCCATGGCGCCGCGACCGCCCGAGGAAATCCACCCCCAGCGTTTGCAAGAGCGCCACCACCACAAAATTGCCAAAGCCCCGGTCGCCCACGACGACATCACCCTTGGCCAGTTGATTGAGCAGCAGGCCCCACAGTGACAGTTCGGACTGCAACAAACTACCTTGGGCCAGGGCCAGCAGGGCGCCGCTGCCCAAGGAAAACAACACGACCAGACGGAGCATTGGAAAATGGGGCAGCGAGGCTTGGACTGGCGGATAGGCCGCGCGGTTTTTGGGCGTGTCGGGCAGGGTCAGGGTTGAGCCATCCACTACCTTGAGCGGGCGGCCTTGGAGCCAGTTCAAAGGGGTGGCGTGCTGCCCGGCGGCCTGGGCGGTGGCCGCCAAGGCCTTGGGAAATTCGCTCAAGGGCAGCCGGGCGCGAGCGCGGCAGTAAGCGCCATCCTCCTCGGAAAGGCTGGGGCCGCCCTCCAGCTGGAACAAGGCTTGGAGTTGGCGAACGACTTCCCGGCCGGTGGCTTGGGGATTAAGGCTTTGCCAGAGCAGGCACCAGAAGGTGCGCCAGCGGGTGTAGAGGCGGTCGCGGCTGTTTTGCTTTTCCGGGGCCTTGGGGAAAAGCGTGGCCGGCAGGCAGGAGCCGAAGCGGGCTTCCAGTTGGCAGAGCGTGCAAGCCCGCAAGTCGGCGAGGGCTCTGGCCGTGCGCGCGCCCGAGGGTGCCAGTTGGGCGCGCCAGGCGGAGAAGAAGGGAGTGTCGTGCATAGGGCGGTAGTAATACCGCCTTATTGACACGTCTGCTAGACTTTTGGGCATGAACCGCGATTTTTCCTTGGCCCGGGCGCAAAGGCAGTATGCCCGGTTGGCACAGCAGTTGAGCACCACCGGCTGGATCAGTGAAGGTTACGTGCAAGACCGCGGTCCAGGTGCCGGCGGTCCTTGCTATCAGTGGACACGCAAGGTCAAAGGCAAAACCCTCAGTGTCGCGCTGTCCAAGGAACAGTATGAATGGCTGCGTTCGGCCATTATCCAGTGGCGGGAGGTGCAAACCACCCTCAAGGAAATGCAACGATTAAGTCGCCACGTCTTGTTTGCTACCGTACCCAACCCCCCCAGACGTAAGAGACTGGGAAAGAAAGTTTTGGGCCTTATGTAAGCGCCATTCCCCCATCAGGGTTGTGGAGGCTTGTGGTTCGTTACCCGGCGTAGCTCGTTCCTCGCAACGCCGGGCTGAATGATTGCCATCCCGTTGGGATGCCTTAACGCAACTCTGAAAGAGTTGTATAAACGTTTGAAAATTTCTTTCGTCATTCGGGTTTAGTCATTAGGTTTTCGTCGAATGCTTGAGCAAACCGTCCAGATCGTTTCCAACGAGCGCGATACCGACTCTTATTTTTGCCTCGTGGTACGGGCGCCGCAGATTGCCCCGCTGATTCAGCCGGGTCAGTTCGCGCACGTCCGTGTGCTACCGCTCAAAGACGCCCTGTTGCGGCGGCCATTCAGCATTTTTCAAGTCGCGGGTGACACTTTTTCCATTCTTTACAAAACGGTCGGCCAGGGCACCGAGATGCTCGCACGGATGCGTTCCGGCGAGGAACTCAGCGTGATTGCGCCGCTCGGCCACGGATTCACCGTGCCCAAACGCTGCGGCGAGACTCCCCTGCTCGTCGCGGGGGGCTATGGCATGGCGGCGATGTATTTGCTCGCGCAACGTTCGCCGCAAAAAGGCATTGTGTTCGTCGGCGGCCGGCGGCGCGTGGACATTTTATGCGAAAAGGAATTTCACGCGCTCGGCTGGGACGTGCGCGTGACCACCGAGGACGGCAGCCACGGAGAAAAAGGGCTTGTGACGAAACCGCTGCAGGCCGAATTGAAACGCGGCGCGAAAGGCCGAAAGCTGTTCGCGTGCGGACCGACGGGCATGTTGAAAGCGGTTGGCGAAATTGCCGAAAAGTCCAAAGTGCCGGCGGAACTCTCGATGGATGAACACATGTGCTGCGGCGTCGGCGTCTGCCTGACATGCGTCATCCCGGTCAGGACTACCGATGGCTGGGAATACCAGCGCACCTGCACCGAGGGGCCGGTGTTTGATGCGTGTCAGGTCGTCTGGGAGGCAACGAAATGAATTTTCATTTAATGCAACGGAAACATCGAACATTTAACATTCAACATTCAACGTCCAACCAACCGGAAACGCTTGGTTCATTCGATCTTGGATGTTCGATGTTGAATGTTGAATGTTGGTTTGATTCCTGGTCCCGCCAACGGGAGGTGCAGCCATGAACTTGTCCGTCCAAATCGGCACTCTGACGCTGCAAAACCCGGTCATGGTCGCCTCGGGCACCTTTGGTTACGGCGTCGAATACGCGCAGCTTCTCGACCTGAACCAGCTTGGCGCGGTCGTCGTGAAGGGCATCCGGCTGCATCCGGTCCGCGGCAATCCCACGCCGCGCACGGTCGAGGTCGCCAGCGGACTCATCAACGCCATCGGTCTGCAAGGACCGGGCGTGGAGGGGTTCATCAAAAAATACTGGCCGTTCCTCAAAAAACTGAAGGTGCCCGCCATCATCAACATCTGGGGCACTACGGTTGACGAATATGCCGAGGTGGCGCGGCAATTCGACGCCCTTGTCGGCGTCGGCGCGCTGGAACTCAATGTTTCCTGCCCGAACATCAAGGAAGGCGGCGCGCAGTTTGGGACGGACGTGAAACTGCTCAGCCGGGTGGTGGCCGCCTGCCGGAAGGCGACGGAGCTGCCGCTCATCACCAAGCTGAGCCCGAACGTGGTGAACATTGCGCCTTACGCCCGTGCGGCGGAGGAAGCCGGCAGCGATGCGCTGGCGGTGACGAACAGTTACCCGGCCATGGCGATTGACATTGAGACGCGCAAGCCGAAGCTGGCGAACGTCACCGGCGGCCTGACCGGTCCGGTGCATCAAACCGATTGCCATCAAACTGGTCTGGGAAGCGGCCAGGGCGGTTAAGATTCCCATCATCGGCATGGGCGGCATCCAGAACGCGGCGGATGCGATTGAATTCATGGTGGCCGGCGCGACAGCGGTGGCCGTGGGCACGGCGAATTTCTACGAGCCGCAGACACCCTTGCAGGTGATTGCCGGCATTCGCGAATTCATGCAGCGGCGCGGCATCAAGGACGCGCGGGAAATCACCGGCAGCGTGCAGGCCGGGAAGTAATCCTGAAAGGTGAATGAAATTCTGAGACGGCCTCGCCGGGCAGTCGCGGCCGGGCGGCTCAACCAAATTCCCGCCGCCTCGACCGCAGTATGTCCGAAGGACAAATTCTCCCTTGCGTCAGTTGTCTTTCGTCCTGAAGGTGTAGCTGACCGGATCCAGCGGCACGCCGCCGGTACTTTGAAAATTCTTGTGGGATGGACTGTTGAGGCCAAGCCGATAATTTTTGCTCAACTCCAGTTCAACCGGCAGCACACAGGTCTTGTGGTCATCGGTCCAGGACACCTTCTTTCCTTCGGGAATCTTTGGAAAGTCAGGTCCGCCCCCGGTCCAGGAGCAACCTTCTCCCATCTCAACATTGAAAGTGACACGAATCTCCGTGAGTTTCGGGTCTACGTCCTGGGCGCCGTTCTTGGGATTGAGGCCGACGATTTTGGGTTTGGAGACCTGGCGCTTCAAATCTTCGCTCGCTCCCATCGTAGTGAAGTAGATAGCCGACGGCTTGGCGGGCACGCCGGTCGCACTTTTGAAGTTCTGGTAACTCTGGGAATTGATGCCGACCCGGTAAAAATGTCCGGCCTCGAGCTTGACGGGCATGACACAGGTGCGTTTGTCGCGCCAGACCGCTTTTTTCCCCTCCGGGCTTGAAGGATACTGGGGGCCGCCTCCCGTCCAGGAGAAGCCGCCTCCCATGTCACGATCGAAGGTGACGGTAATCTCCGCGGTGGCCGGATCAACGTCCGTCGCTCCCACTTGCGGAGACGTGGCGACGATGTTCGGCGGCCCTGATTTGTCCGCTGTGTCCGCGCCGGATGTCCCGGCCCCTGGCGCTGAATGCGCGTCGGTCAATGTGATCACGGCCAGACCGGCGAAGGCCACGATTGCCGCCACCGGCCAACGGTTGGTTTTCTTGAATTTCGCTATCATGCTGATCCTCCTTTTCATTTGGTTTTTGTTTTCCAGTATTCCGACCAGGCCCGGCGACCTGGCCGGGCGACAAAAACTTTCGAGCAGCTTGATGATCGTCTGCCCATAGGATTGATTCTCCGCTGCTTTGGCATGCGACAGGGCCAGGGCGTCACAGGCCAGCTCCCGGTCGGCCTGCATCCGGCTGAACGCGTACCAGACCAGCGGATTGAACCAGTGCAGAACCAGCAGCGCGGTCGTCAACCAGTTCAACAGAATATCTCCGCGCTTGACGTGGCCCAGTTCGTGCAGAAACACGTAGCGCAACTCCGTCCGGGAGAAACTTTGAGCGAATCCAGCCGGCAGGAGCAGCCGCGGCCGGATGAAACCATACAGCGACGGGCCGGCCACGGCGGATGTCTCAATGAGCGTCAACGGCGTGCATACCCCCATCTCCTGTTTGCAGTCCTCCAGCAAATCCAGCAAGGTCGCGTTGGTCACCGGCCGTTGCCGCCGGATTCTCGCTCCCAGCCGGCGGTGGGTGACAAACAGACAAGCCGGCAGTACCACCACCCCCGCCAGCCAGAGCCCGGCCAGCCAGACCCGCCAGGCAAATGGCGGTGCGAAAGTGGCGGGCGCAACGACAAGACTGGCGTCCGGCTGCTCGTCCGCATCCGCTGCCGGCGATATCAAGGTCGGCGATGAAGCGGATGGCGCCAGCGACAGCACATGAAACCAGTTGAAAAGGCTGACCCGGCTCTCCGGCGCCCACGGCAGGATCAGCCGGATCACAACCAGCAGCCAGAGCGCGTGGCGCCACTGCGGCGCAAGTTGCTGGCGCAGCAGCCACTGCGCCAGCAGCACCAGCACGATCAACACCGATGCCTGCCACGAAGCGCGCCAAAGCCAGATGAGAAACGACCCGGCGGAGTCCATGAGCGGTTGCATGATCACGACTCCTTTTCTTCGAGCAGCTTTTTCAGCTCGCGGATTTCTTCGGTTGACAGTTTTTTGCGTTCGACGAAATGCGCCAGCATGGGCTGGAGCGCGCCCCCAAAGACCCGTTCCAGAAACGTTTCGCTCGCGGCACTGACACACTCCCTTTCGGTCACCAGCGGACGGTAGAGATAAGCGCGGCCCTCCTTCCGAAAGCCCAGCACCTTCTTTCCGACCAGCCGGTTGAGAAAAGTCTTGATGGTCTTGGGATGCCAGGAGGGATCGGTGTTGACGAGTGCCGTGATAACCTCGCCCGCCGAACACGGCGTCCGGGCCCAAACCACTTTCATGACTTCCCACTCGGTTTCGGATATTTTTGGAACTCTTTTCATTGTGCGTTTTTTACGATTACAGTTGTAAACGCGTTTAGATTACACAGGTAATCTCTCGGGTCAAGACTTTTTTTGGGCAAAGAAGGGCGGACGGGCGCGAATTGTTTGGCAGCGTTCAAGCGGGAAATGATTCCGGATGCGTCGCTGCTCCGCTGGAGATTACCGGCAGCACGCAGATTGTGAAATGACTTTACCCTGCCTCTTGGTCAGCCCGCGCTGGCGGTCGCAGGTTTCAGTTTGTTCGCCACCACCACCATCGCGACGAACAGCAACATGCCCAGAATGCAGATGGCGGCTTCCGTGTTCAACATGCCGGCGGCACCCCGGCGGGAGTAAGCCCAGCCGTCAACGAGTGTCATGTAGTAAATCGGCGCGTTGGAAAGCGAGGCGAAGATGTTGTATTTGGTGGCGGCGGCGCCCGTGCCGATGGCTTCGAGCACAAAAGCCGTGAAACCCGCATAGGTAAGGCCGGTGATCACCGCATACAAACAGGTCCAGAAGATGTACATCGGCTGGGTGCGCGGCGCGAACGCCATGCCAACCGCACACGCGGCCTGCAACACACCGTAAAGCACATACCCGGTCTTGCGGTCCATGCGATCGCATATCCAGCCGCCCATCAGACAACCGGCACCGGACAAAACGCCACCGAGCACTCCGGTCACCAGCGCCACCGTGTCGGCCGTTGCCTGCCAATCGCCGGCCACTGCGGACCAAAGGTTGGAGGCAGCCCCCGAACCAATCGGCAGAAAGCACAGGAACAGCGCCAGAAAACCCCGGCGCGATTTCGCCACACTCCACACGTCCCGGAACAAATTGGTGAACGTCCGGCGTAGAGTCGTCTCACGAATCGTTGACGCCGGCTCGGGCAGAAAACAAAGGCCGAGGCAGCACAGGAGGCAGGCGCCGGCCAGGATGGCGCACGCCATCCATTGCGCCGGCAGGCGTTGGGCGAGCCAAAGCCCCACACCGCCGCCGATGCCCCCGCCGCCAAGGTTGCCCGCCTGGAACCAGCCGCCGGCACGTCCCTTCAACTCCGCCGGCGTGGCGTAGGCCATAAGGCTGTCCGTCGCCATGCCGAGGAAAGTCACGGCAAAGTTTGAAACCAGGATGACGATCGTGAGCAGCGGCAGGCTGGCTGACTTCACCGGCACAACGCCCGTCGCCAGAATTCCGATCGCGCTCACCACGTTCGCAATGGCATACCATTTTTTGCGGGAGAGCGTGGCATCCACCAGCGGCGCCCACGCGAATTTCCACGTGTGCGGCACGATGCCGACGGCCACCAGCGCGGCCACCTGCGCGACCGGGATGCCGGCCTTTGAATACAGGTAGGCGAGCGCGACCGTCACGTAGCCTCCCATCACGCCGAACGGCAGGATGAGAAACATGAAAACAGCCGGATGGACATGGCGGTCCGGTTCGGCGGAGTGCATGGACAAAGGCTAACAGGCGGCGGCGGGGGATGTCATCGCGAATTAATCGGGCAGCGTACAGGTTGCGAAACAGGCCGATCCGGTATAATCTGCGTTCAATTTCAATGTTCGAGCACCGCTCAAAACCGCTGTTGTCGCGCCGGCAATTTTACGCGCGCCTGGCGCGAAGTGCGGTGGTGGCGCTGCTGGTCGTCGCGGTCGCGCTCGGCATTGGCATGGTTGGCTACCGGGCCTTCGAGTCCATGTCATGGGTGGACGCCTTCGTCAATGCGGCGATGATTTTGTCCGGGATGGGGCCGGTATCGCCGCTGCAAACCGACGGCGGCAAGATTTTTGCCGGGTGCTACGCACTGTTCAGCGGTCTGGCATTCATCACCTGCCTGGGAATTGTTTTTGCGCCGGTCATCCACCGGTTCCTCCATAAATTTCATCTGGAAGAAGCCAAACGGGCGGAGAATGCGGGCGGATGATCTTTTAACCGTAGCGGCAGCCATCTTGGCTGCCGTATCGCACGGCTTCCAGCCGGGTGACCTGATACGGAAGCGAGACCATGACGCAGGTTCGGCTTTGCGGGCCCGGGCGGCAAGATGCCGCCAGATACGGCAGGCAAGGATGCCTGCCGCTACATTGATTCTGTTTTGCGCTCGGCCGGCAACGCGCTATGCTCCAGTCATGCTTTGGGCATTCACCAAGTATCACGCGCTCGGCAACGACTACATTGTCATTGACCCGAAGGACCTGCCGTCGCCGCTGACGACCGTGCAGGTCAAAACGATTTGCCATCGCAATTTTGGCATCGGTTCGGACGGCATTTTGCTCGGTCCCCTGCCCTCCCAAAAAGCGGAGTTCGCGCTCCGCATCTTCAATCCCGATGGCAGCGAGGCCGAGAAAAGCGGCAATGGCCTGCGGATTTTTTCGCGTTACCTGTGGGACCGGGAACTGGTCCGCCAGAATGCGTTCACCATCGAAACTCCCGGCGGACTTGTGCAGGCCACGGTCATGGAAAACGGCAAAACCGTGCGCGTTGAGATGGGCCGGGTGAGTTTCTGGAGCGATGAAATTCCCGTGGCCGGCCCGCGGCGCGAAGTCATCAACGAACCGATTCATTTGCGCGGGGAACGATTTAACTTTTGCGCGGCCACCATCGGCAATCCGCATTGCGTGCTTCCGCTGCCGAAAATCAGCGCGGAACTGGCGAAGCATATGGGTCCGCTGCTGGAAACGCATCTGCGCTTTCCCAAGCGTATCAACGTGCAATTCATGAAAGTGCTCGACCGGAAAAACATTCAGATTGAAATCTGGGAGCGCGGCGCGGGCTACACGCTGGCGAGCGGCAGCAGCAGCAGCGCGGCGGCGGCGGTGGCGCACAAACTCGGCCTGTGCGACCGCGAGATTTCCGTCCACATGCCCGGCGGCGTCATTGCCATCGAGATCGGCGACGGCTTTGCAATTCGCATGACCGGCACGGTGACGAAGGTGTCCGAAGGCGTCATGGCGAAGGAAATGTTCGGCGCGTCCGTCGTGGCTGGATGATTGTCTTAACCTGGGAGCGCCGGCGTCCCGCCGGCACAGACGAATTTTTGCCGGCGAGACGCCGGCGCTCCCAGGAAAATCACCGGACTTCCGACGGAGCCGCTGCAAACCATTTATCGTCCGCCAGCACCACCGAGGTTTCAATCTGACGCTCGGGAATGGACCAGTACTTTTTGAGCAGCCGGTCCTTTTCCGCCGGGGTTACCTTCCGAAAGCCGTGTTTCTCATAGAAGGCAACGGCCCAAATTGCCGCCGCCCAGGTTCCAATCAAAATCGGCCGGGTCGTTGAGGCGCGCAGATGCTTCAACAAGTTGCCGCCGATGCCCTGATTCCGGAAGATCGTGCGCACATAAGCGTGCCGGATGAGCGTGACATCCTGGACCGGTTGAATTCCCATCACCCCGGCCAGTTTTCCGTCCAGTTCCATTCCCCAGAAAACCACACCCCTTTCCATCTGCTCCTTCAATTCGGCAGGCGACATGTAGGGTTCGTGCCAGCGGTCTTCGGGAATGACCCCCTGGTAGGCCTGGGCCGCATCGTTGATGATTTCCCAAATCACCCCAAATTCGTCAGGGCGGCATGGGCGTATCATCCCCTTTTTCTTTGCCGTCACGGTTCAATCAATTACTCGACGGGCACTCCGAACGCACCGGCTGCCGACATGATGGCCTGTTTTTTTTCCGTCTGTTCCAACTCCTCCCGTTTCCGGGCATCCTCGATGGCCTGCCGCACCGCATTCTCAGCCGCGTTCAAAAGGTCGTTGACGTTTTTGGCCAGCGCAGGCGTGAAGGCGGGATGAATCACAACCAGAAATCCTTCGGTCAGTTCCATCCCCACACCTTTCAACACCAATGACTGATTTAACAATCGCCGGATCTGTTCCAGCGTCGGCGCGTCTATCTGCGGTTCCGTGCGAAAAGCGATTTTGCGTTTGTCGGACAATTCCTTGTTAATGGATATTATTTTCATAATCGTGCGAATGCGACTTAATGGAACGAGCATGAACCACGCCAGGTTGCCGGCGCAAGAATTAACATGCGCGCTCCCGGAAAACCAGGAGGTTGGGAGCCGGAAACCGGATGACTCCCGGTCATTTGGCCTGCTGAAATTTGCCGCGCAGGACGTAGATGAGGCCCTTGACGGTGAGTTCGATGAAGAGAAACGGCTTGGCGATGAAGTCGTTGCCACCGGCCACCATGGATTTGGTGCGGTTGCTAAAATCGTCGAGGCGGGTGACAAAGACAACCGGGGTTTTCTTATGCATCGGCAGGTTGCGCAGCTTGTTGCAGAGTTCATAGCCGGTCATGCCCGGCATGTCCACATCGAGAAACACGAGGTCGAAACGATTTTCGGAAAGCAGTTTGAGGGCGGCGTTCGGGTCTTCAACACTGATGGACTGGAGCTGCGCTTTTTTGAGCGCGTAAGTGATGGTGCGGCAGGCAAGCGCCTCGTTGTCCACGACCAGAATGTTGGCGGGGGGGATGTTCTGTTTGTCGGGCTGTGTGCCGTGCTCAAACAGGAAATCGAGAAAATCCACCGCGGCGGCGACGGTGTGAAGGATTGAGGCGTTGATGTTTTTCGGTTTTTCGCAAAGTTCCTTGAGCAAGGCCTCGAACGCGGCGGCCATGTGCGCGATCAGAACGAGACCGGAGACGCTGGCGTTGCTGTTGACCGTGTGGATGCGGCGATAGAGTTCCTGGATGTGTTCGAGCCGCGCCGCTTCGGTGTCGGACTTGATGAGGCTTTGCAGAGCAGCGCGCATGGCGGCGAGCGTGGCGGACAGGCTGGCAATGAAGGTTTCCCGGAATTCGGCCTGAAATTCAGCATCAACCTCGCTGGCAACCTTGGCGGGTTTGGTTGCCGGCGCGCCTTCGGTTTTCTGACGGGCATGCGAAATCGCCTCGCCGCCACCAATGACGTTGCGCATCAGTTCCAAAAGGATCTTTGGCGAACAATTGATTTTGGAAACGCATTTTGTCGCTCCGGCCTTCCACGCTTCCTGAATCAGATTGGTCGAGTAGGTGTTGGAAAGAACGATGATCGGCAGTTCGGAAAATTCCGGTTCGCGGCGAATTTCCTTGATGACTTCGATGCCTGACATTTTGGGCAGCATGAGGTCAAGCACGATGGCATCAGGCTGGAACGTGCGCAACAACTTCAGCCCGCCCTCGCCATCGGGCGTGATCTCGGCCTGATAACCTTCCACGACGAGTTTGTTTCGATAAACATTCGCAACAATCTGTTCATCTTCGATGATGAGGATTCTTTTCATTCAATTAGCATTCCACAGGCATACGTTGCGGGTTGGAAGCTAGATGATTTCCGGTCAGTTGGCCAGCGGTAATTTGCCGCGCAGGACGTGGATGAGGGCCTTGACGGTGAGTTCGATGAAGAGAAAGGGCTTGGCAATGAAGTCGTTGCCGCCAGCCATCATGGAGCGGTTGCGGCTGTCGAAATCGCTGAGGCCGGTAATGAAAACGACCGGAGTTTTCTGGTACATCGGCAGGTGGCGCAGCCTGCCGCAGAGTTCGTAGCCGGTCATGCCCGGCATGTCCACATCCAGAAACACGAGATCGAATTGACTTTCGGAAAGCAGCTTGAAGGCGGCATTCGGGTCTTCGACGCTGACGGACTGGAGCTGTGCTTTTTCAAGCGCGTAAATGATGGCGCGACGGGAAATGACCTCGTCGTCCACAACCAGAATGCTGGCGGCGGGGATTTCCTGCTGGTCGGGCCGGGTGCCGTGTTCAAACAGGAAGCCGAGAAAATCCACCGCGGCGGCGACGGTGCGAAGGGTTGAGGCGTTGATGTTATTCGGCTTTTCGTAAAGCTCCTTGAGCAAGACCTCGAACGCGGCGGCCAGGTGTGCGATCGGGACGAAGCCGGCAATTCCGGCGTTGCCGTTGACCGCGTGGACGCGGCGGTAAAGTTCGTGGATGTGTTTGAGCTGCGCCACCCCGGTGTCGGACTTGATGAGGCTTTGCAAAGCGGCGCGCATGACGACGAGCGCGGCGGGCAGGCTGGCAATGAATGTTTTTTGGAGCTCGGCCTGAAATTCGGCATCAGCCTCTCTGGTAAACCTGGCGGGTTTGGTTGCCGGCGCGCCTTCCGTCTTCGGACAGGCAGGCGAAACCGCCTCGCCGCTCCCGAGGGTGCGGCGCATCAGTTCCAACAGATCCTTCGGCGAACAGTTGATTTTGGAGACACATTTCGTCGCGCCGGCCTTCCACGCATCCTGAATCAGGTTGGTCAAATAGGTGTTGGAAAAAACGATGATCGGCAGTTTGGAATAATCCGGTCCGCCGCGAATTTCCTTGATAACTTCGACGCCTGACATTTTGGGCAGGATGAGGTCAAGCACGATGGCATCAGGCCGGGACGCGCGCATCATCTTCAGGCCCGTCTCGCCGTCAAGCGCCACCTCGGCCTGATAACCTTCTACGGCGAGCTTGTTTCGATAAACATTCGCTACAATCTGGTTATCTTCGATGATGAGGATTTTTTTCACGAATGAGCTGCGTCCGGCGGCGGCGCGGCGGAATTCAACTGCACCTCCAGAAAATCTTGAATGTGTTTGAATTCGCGCGCGGCATCTTCGTAAACCTGCGCGGCGGTCGTCAGCGTGCCGGAAGCGCCTTGCTTTTCCAATTCACGGAGCATCGGCACGAACCGCGTCATGCCCAGCGTGGCGCTTGCGCCCGCGCAACTGTGCGCCACGCGGCGGACGTCGTCGGCTTTGTTCGCGCGCACGGCGGCTTCCAGTTGCGCCAATTGCTGGGTGGTCTGCTTGAAAAATAAGTCAACCAATTCACGTATGCTGTCCATATCGCTGTCAGTTAAATCATTCAAGCGGTCCATCTCCACCGGCAGTTGTTCAACGGCGGGCGCGGGCGCATCGGTTTGGGGTGATGGCGCAGTTGATGCCGCCGGAATCGTTTCGTTGCTATTGATGGGGTCATTTTTCATAAATTAATTAACAGTGGCTGGCGACGGCGCGGCGGAATTCAACTGCGCCTCCAGAAAATCTTGAATGAGTTTGAATTCGCGCGCGGTATCTTCGTAAACCTGATTGGCGGAGATCAGCATGCCGGAGGCGCCTTGCCTTTCCAATTTACGGAGCAGCGGCACGAACCGCGTCATGCCTAGCGTGGCGCTCGCGCCCGCGCAACTGTGCGCCACGCGGCGGACGTCTTCGGCGTTGTTCGCGCGCACGGCGGCTTCCAACTGCTCCAATTGATGGGTCGTCTGCTTGAAAAACAAGTCAACCAATTCCCGTAATCCGGCCGCGTCACCGTCGGTCAAATCGTTCAAAATCTCCATCTCCACCGGCGGTTCTTCAACAACAGGCGCAAGTGCGGGTACATCGGCTTTGGGCGCAGGCGCAGGCACATCGGCTTTGGGCGCAGGCGCAGGCACATCGGCTTTGGGCGCAGGCGCAGGCACATCGGCTTTGGGCGTGGGCGCAGGCACATCGGCTTTGGACGCAGGCGCAGGCACATCGGCTTTGGGCATGGGCGCGGGCACATCGGCTTTGGGCGTGGGCGCAGGCATATCGGCTTTGGGCATGGGCGCGGGCACATCGGCTTTGGGCGTGGGCGCAGGCACATCGGCTTTGGGCATGGGCGCGATTGGTGCCGCCGGAGTCGCTTGCGAACCCCAACGTTCGACGATGGCGCGAACGTCCTTCGGGAGGACTGGTTTGGAGAGATAATCGTCCATACCTGCGGCCAGGCATTTTTCGCGGTCGCCCTGCATTGCCTGGGCGGTCATGGCGACAATGATGATACGGGATTGGTAATTCGGATGCGCCGCGCCGTCCTTCTGACGTTCACGAATGGCGCGCGTGGCTTCCAAACCGTCCATTTCCGGCATCATCACGTCCATAAAAATTAAATCATACCGCTTTTTATCCAGCGCGTCGAGCGCTTCGCGTCCATTTCCGGCCAGATCGGGCTGATAGCCGATGGATTGCAAAATGCGGGAGGCGACCTTTTGGTTGATGGCGTTATCGTCGCACAAAAGGATGCTCAAGGGCAATCGCTCGGTGATGGGTTGCCCTGGTTTGGATGTCGGTTGCTGGCGCACGGCGGCTTTCGGACTGAGCAGGGCGCGAACGAGCGCTTCGCAAAGCTGCGCTGGTTTGACGGGCTTGTTGACTGTGTGGGAGAACACGATGTGCGTGCTGCCGGGCGTATCCGAGTGCAGACCCAACGGCATGAGCAGCACCAGCGGCATCATCGCCGCGCCGGGTAATTTGTGAATTTCCATGGCCAGCGCGAGGCCGTCCATGCCGGGCATTTGCAAATCCAGGACGCCCAGATCGTATTGTTCACCCTTTTTAAGCCATTCAAGAGCCTGCTGCGGACTTTCGGCACTGTACGGAACCATTCCCCATTTGCCCGCCTGCTCGGCAACCACATGGCGGACCGTGGCGTTGTCGTCCACAATCAAAAGCCGCAAATCAGCGAGTTTGGATTGAGGCCCCGCCAGGGCAAACGGCGCCGACTTCGTTTCGGCCTGAAAATTAATGGTGAAATGGAACGTCGAGCCCGCGCCGGGCGAACTCTCGGCCCACATTTTGCCGCCCATCAATTCGACGAGTTGTTTGCTGATGGCCAGCCCCAGGCCCGTGCCGCCATAGTGCCGCGCGGTCGAGGCGTCCCCCTGCGAGAATGGTTTGAACAATCGCTCCAGCCGGTTCGGTTGAATGCCAATGCCCGTGTCGCTCACGGAAATATTCAGGTGCAGCAGCGAATTCTTCTGCGCTTCAACCGGTTTAATCGAGAGCAATCTGACCTGAACGAACACGTCGCCTTTTTCAGTGAACTTGATGGCGTTGCTCAAAAGATTGGCGAGCACCTGTCGCAACCGCAACGAATCGCCTTCGACGGTCACCGGAATCGCGTCGTCCACCTGATACGCAAGATCGAGATTTTTTCCAAAGGCGCGCGCGGCCTGCAGGTCGAGCGCATCCTCCACGCAGTTGCGCAAGTTGAATGGCCGCGAGTCCAGTTCCAGTTTCCCCGCTTCGATTTTGGAAAAGTCAAGAATGTCGTTGACGATGGCCAGCAGCGATTCACTGCTGGTATGAATCGTTTCGAGGTAACTGCGCTGCTCGGCCGTCAGCGGCGTTTCGAGGAGCAGGCTGACCATGGCGATGACGCCGTTCATGGGCGTGCGAATCTCGTGGCTCATGGACGCGAGAAAATCGGATTTGGCGCGCATGGCCGCCTCGGCGGCGAGACGGGCCTCGGTCAAATTATCGTTGTGCCGGCCCAGGTCATCGTGCCGGTGCTTCGTTTCCAGCAGGGCGCGCAAACGCGCACGAAATACCAGGGCTTCAAACGGCTTGTCCATGCAATCGAAAACCCCGAAGTCGAACGCGCGCAATTTGTCCACCGTGTTGTCCTTGTCGGTAAGCGCGGTGACGAGCGTGAAGGTTGCCGGCGGACTTTCCTGGATCAGGCGCAGGAACTCAAAGCCCTCCGCATTTGACGACACCAAATCAACCAGCACCAGATCAACCGGACTGGAGCGAAGAAATTGAAGCGCTTCCACCGCACAGCGTTCCAGGGCAAAGGCGATGTTGTCCGCATGCAACACATTGGACAACGTCGCCAATAGCTTTGGGTCGTTGCTGACCAACAGGATCTGGAATGCCGGCTGACTCATGGTTACATGGTTAAAATGTCACATTTTTCAAGAAAGGCAGCAGGAAGCATTCCTTAATAGACAAGATTTCCTTTATTTAGCCAATACGATTTTTAATGTTAAAAACCCCTGTTTTGCAAAGAAATATTGCTGGCGCGGCCCGTTGGCGATAAACTCCGCCATGCTCCAAACGGTGCTGGACGCCGACCCGGTGGGTGACGCGACCTCTTTTCGCGACACGCACCTCGCTGCGTATCGCTTCATGCTGCTGGCGCGCATGTTGGACGACAAATGCGCCGGCCTCTACCGCGCCGGCAAAATTCATGGCGGCGTTTTTATCGGCCGCGGGCAGGAAGCCTTGAGCGTTGCCATCGGTTTGTCGCTGAAAAAGAGCGACGTGTTCGCACCGCTGATCCGCGACACGGCCGGACGGCTGGCGTTTGGCGAACCGGTGGTTGACGCCGTGCGGACGTATCTGGGTTCCGTGCTCGGCCCGATGCGTGGCCGCGACGGCAACGTTCATCGTGGCCGGCCCAAGGAAGGCTATCTGCCGATGGTCAGCCATCTCGGCGCGATGATTTCCGTCGTGAACGGCACGCTGTTCGCCCGCCGCATGAAGGGCGTCCTGGGAACCGTCGGGGCGGCGTGCGTCGGCGACGGCGCCAGTTCCACCGGCTCGTTTCATGAAGCGCTCAACCAGGCCGCCGTGGAAAAACTGCCCCTGGTTTTGGTCCTGGCCAATAATCAATACGCCTATTCCACACCGACCGCGCGTCAGTTTGCCTGCCGCGATCTTGCCGACAAGGCCGTTGGTTATGGCGTTGAAGTTCAATCGGTGGACGGTACGGATTTGATTGCGTGCTTGAAAATTGTCGGAGACGCTGTCGCCCGCGCCCGCGCCGGTTGCGGCCCGCAAATGGTCGTCGCCACGCTGCTCCGGCTTTGCGGTCACGGCGAACACGACGACGCCAGTTACATTGATCCGAAATTAAAGGCGTCGCCGGTCGGGCGCGATTGTTTGAAAGTCGCCGAGGAACATCTGCTCCGCCGAAAATGGACGGACGCCGCGGCGTTGGCCGCACTGCGCGGCGAAATTGTCCGCGAAATCGAGGAAGCCGTCGCTCGGGTTCAACGCGAACCCACGCCCGATCCGTTTACCGAGGACTGGCGCGCCATTTCAACCAGACATTTGAACGAGGGGCAGGAGAAATGAAACATGAATGAAAAAAGAAGAATGAAGAATGAAGAAACAAATCCCGCGGGCGATGTGGCAGGGTCTTTTCCTTCTTCATGCTGCATTCTTTATTTTGCATTTTCCCGGCCATGAGCCTTACCTATCTCGAAGCCATCCGCGAAGCGCAGGCTCAAGCCCTGCGCGACGACCCGCGCGTGTTCATTTACGGGCAGGACGTCGGCGCGTTCGGCGGCGCGTTCAAGGCCACGAAAAATCTGGCCAGGGAATTTCCCGGCCGCGTGATTGATTCGCCCATCAGCGAGGATGCGATGGTCGGTCTGGCCGTCGGCGCGGCGATTGAAGGCATGCGGCCGATCATCGAAATGCAGTTCGCGGATTTTTCCACCGTTGGTTTCAACCAGATTGTCAATCAGGCCGCGACGCTTTTTTGGCGCACCCAAGTCCCCTGCCCGGTCACCGTGCGCCTGCCCTTCGGCGGCACGTCCGGCAGTGGACCGTTTCACAGCCAGAGTCTGGAGACGATTTACGCGCACTATCCCGGCCTGGTGGTGATGACGCCGGCGACCGTGGAAGATGCTTACAGCATGTTGCTCGAAGCAGTGGCGATTGATGATCCGGTGATTTTTTGCGAGCACAAATTTCTTTACTATCACCTCAAGGCCGAAAAATTGCCGGTTGAAGCGCTGCCCGTCGGCAAAGCCCGCATCGCGCGCGAAGGCCGCGATATGACCATCGTGGCCTATAGCGCCATGGTGCATGAAGCGCTCGAAGCCGCCGCCGAACTCGTCCGGGAAGGCTGGGAAATTGAAGTGGTGGATTTGCGTTCGGTGAAGCCACTCGACACGGACACCGTGATGGCCAGCGTCGCGCGCACCGGGCGTTTGCTTTGCGTGGGTGAAGCCTGGCCGTGGGGAGGAGTGACGGCGGAGGTCATCGCCCGGGTCGCGAGCGAAGGATTTGGCCTGCTCGACGTGCCGCCGCAACGGCTCAACGCCAAGGACACGCCGGTGCCGTATCATCCCAATCTATGGACCGCGCATCGTCCCACCGCGCGCGCCGTCGCCGCCGCCGCGCGAAAATTGCTCCGTATGTAAAAATGATTATGTTCAACAAAACGAGAATGGAAAATGTTGGGTTGAGAATGGAATTTCCATGCCATCCTCCATCTTCCCTCTTCCATCTTCGCTCCTGAATATGCCCTCCATTCCCATCATCATGCCGCAACTGGGCGAGTCCATCGCCGAGGCCAACATCATCAACTTCCTCGTCCAGCCCGGCGACACCGTCGAAGCCGACCAGGATTTGATCGAAGTCGAGACGAACAAAGCCAATATGAACGTGACTTCGCCGTGCCGCGGGCGCATTGAAAAATTCACCGCGCAACTGAACGAAAGCTACGCCGTCGGCGTGGTGCTCGGCCACATCGAGGCGACGAAGGAAGAAGCGGCGCGATTGGGGTTTGACGTTCCGGCGCCGTCTAAAACCGGCGATACCGACCGCATTTCCGCGCCGAACGGGAACGGCGGGAGGAATCGCGTTCAACCGACGGTGCGTGGATTGCCGGTGCCGGCAAACGCGGCGGGCGCCAGTTACCTTTCGCCGCGGCTCAAGGCGCGCATGGATGAACTTGGTTTGCACGCCGCCGATCTCGCCGGTGTGGCCGGCAGCGGCGCCGCGGGCCGGGTGACCGTTGAAGATTTCGAAAGATTCATCGCGCATCTCGAAAAACAAAAGATAACCCCGGCGTCATTCATGCGCGTGGCCGTGGCCGATGCGATGCGGCGAAGCTGGACCCGCCCCATTGCCCATGTCGGTCTGCCGGTCTGTCTCGATCCGCTTTTTGCCTATCGCAAGGTCACCCGGCCAAAACCCGGGCCGGCGCTTTGCGGCTTGCGCGCCCTGGCGGTGGCCCTGGCGGAAAACAGCGCCCCCGCCGGCCGGCTGGTAGGAAATAAAATCGTGCATCCCTCTTCGATTGACATCGCATTCGCCGTCGAGGCCGAGGCGGGCGTGCTGGTTCCCGTCATTCGCCACGCGGACAAACGGTCGCTCAAGGACCTGGTTGGGCCTTACGACGAACTGGTGGAACTGGCGCGGCAACGCAAGCTGCCGCCGGACGCCACGGGTGGTTCCATTGCCACCGTGACCAACTTCGGCACGTTCGGGTTGATTTGGGCCACGCCCATCCCGTTGCCGGAACAATCGCTGGTGCTCGGCATCGGCGCGGCCCGACGCGCGCCTAGTTGGGACGCGGGCAAAGGCCAGTTCGTGCCGGTGATGGAAGCCAATCTCACGTTAAGCTTCGATCATCGCGTGATCGACGGCGGCGCGGCCGGGCGGTTGCTCATGCGCATCGCGGATTTGATCAAGCACCCGGAACAGTTGTGACGGGAGGGTGGCAGACGCCCATGACGCAATAGGCTTGATGTTTAAGGATTAGGAGGCCGCAGACTGTTTCTTGATATACTTCTCATAGCCGCGCGGAATTCCAAGATATTCTGAAGAAGAAGACGGCTATCACAGAGGCAGCAAAAGCGAAGTTACAAGGATACGGGTCAGTCCTGTACAAGGATACCGGTCAGTCCTGAGTATTGACACACATTAGTACCTGTCTGTCGCTGTTTGAGCAAAGAGAGCGGTATAGTGTCCTTACTAAGGACTGACCCTTTTTTCTTTTTTCCGATAACGATGACCTGAATTATTGCCAGAAATGTGCTCATGGCGAACGTCCAGAGCGATTTGATACTCCGCGTTCGTAGGATACGCCCGAAATGACCAATCAGCGACGCGACATAAATCACGAACATAGCAATAAGCGCAAGGGCAGAAGAATTCCGAAGTGTCGTGTCCCCGGCTTGCTCGCAAGTAATCAAGATCACAACCAGAATCTGAACCTGCAGAAATAAGAGACAAGCTGCGATCACTCCACAGATGACCTGGGCTTGCCTGCTATGCTTGGAACTACCTGCAAAGGCCGTGATGACCCAGCCAATGGTAGCGGGAGCAAGAAGCGGCGAATAACGGCCTGCGAAGACTAAAAACAAACAGCCAACGATAACTGCGATGGCAATGGTGCGTTTGCTTATCATGACGCGCTAGCGGTCTAACTATTTAATTAGCAGGAAAGAATTCCTGCTAAGCAGACAATGGCCGACAAACTGGGAATTAATTCCTGGTTTCATTAGCAATCTGTCGCAGGTTATGGTTGGATGACGTGCGGAGCAAGCCATCGAATCCATTCATCTATCAATCTATCAATCCGCGTCCACTATCCGCCGTTTTACAATGGCGGCTATGCCTGAAGATTCCGCAGACCGGGTGACGGTTACTCGTCAGCTGTTTTAATCGTCGCGACGATGGACCGGTGGTCTGAACCTCAACCAATTCCTTCAAGCCGGTCTGAATAAACATTCACCAGTTTGTGGGATTTGAGCAGCGTTTCGATTTGCGGCCACACACGCGCGAGCAAGGCGTGGAATTCATTTCTGCGGAGGTTGCCAAACCGCAAATGCACGACCCATGGCGGCGGCGTTTGCGTGATAATCCGGTCGGAGAAATCCGCGTCCTTGCTGACGATGACCAGTTCGCGTCGCCTGGCAAATTCCCAAACCTGCGAGTCGCTGGGTTTCTTGCCGACACTGGAAACTGAAACGATTGGCAGCTTCGGCGAAAAACGCAACCGCACGGGCAGATTTTCGTCGAAGAGAAAACCCTTCATGCCGTCTGCACCACGGAGAAATGGTTGCCCATCACGCGCGAGGCGTAATCAAGGCACGCCTGCACGTCGGCGCGTTTGAGGCCCGGATATTCTTCGAGCACTTCTTCGACGGAATCGCCGGCGGCAAGAAATTCCAAAACTGTCTGCACCGCAATGCGCGTTCCGTGAACGACAGGTCGCCCATTGCAAACATCCGGGTTGATTGAAATGCGTTCCGGCATGAATTTACGTTAACACAATCGCGCGGTAATCCAAGTCCATTTTATCTGTTTTCCGCCACAAACGTCGCGACGATGGGCCGGTGGTCGGAGCCGACGCCCCAATTCGGAATCGTCAGCGCGTAAGTTTCATTCGTCACCCAGTCCCGCGCCAGGGCCGGACTAAGCAAAATGAAATCAATCCGGCTGTAAGTGTCTTCCACGCCGTAGTAATGCGTCCAGGTGACGTTGCGCGGCTCGAAACGCGGAACCTCGTTCGGCGTGTTGTCACCGTTGCGCTCCGCCGGGCGCGTGTCAGTAAGCTTGAACCTTCCGTGGCCGATGATTTCTTTTGTGGAATCGGAATTTTTCACGTTGTTGAAATCGCCGAGCACAATCAGTTTCGCCTCCGGGTCGGCCTTGAAATGTTCATCCACGATGCTGCGCAGGACTTTCGCTTCTTCGAGACGCAGTTGAGATTCATCGGCTTCAGGCACGGGCCGGCGCGATTTCAAATGTGTGGCGATGAGCGTGAAGGTGAAATTCGTCGCGGCCTGAATGTCCACCTCGGCAAAACCGCGGCTGACGGAAAAGCGGCGGCCATCGAGCAGGAAGCTGTCATTCGTGTGCGGACGGCGGGTGGCAATGGGCAGCCGGCTCAACACGGCGAGGTGAATGTTCGTGTCCCAGCCCTGCACGTGTTCCCAGTAAGGAAAATCCAGGCCTTTGGCTTTGAGTGAATCGCGCAATTCCATGAGGGCGTTGGTGCCGCCCATCTCTTCGAGGGCGATGACGTCGGGATTCAGGGCGCGGATGCTTTCGCAGACCTTGGCTTTGGCCCTGGCAGACTTCACGAACTTGCGCGATTCGGTCGGCTGGTCGAGATAATTTTCGACGTTGTAAGTGGCGACGCGAAAGGTTTCGGCGGCAAAGGAAACCGAACAAAACAACGCGAACGTCAGGCTGGCGAGCGGAAATGAAAAACGTTTGAGCATGGATTGTTTTTGGGCAAAGTTAAACTTTCATTTTTGCTTGTCCAGATGTGTTTTAATTTTCACCAGAGAACACTTTTGCCAAATTCCGCAAAGCTGCCATTGCTTTGTGTGTCTCGGAGCGATAATGGCATCTTGACGTCCATTGACCCCAAGATAATCTCCCCCCACATGTGCATACAAACGAGCACCGATTCCCGACTTCTTGCATGATGTTGGCCGCAAATTGTTTGACCAAGGTTTCGCGAAAAGTTCCGGCAAAGCATTGCCGGCAGACTTTGTTCGCCTTCTTTCTCGCGGCCTTTACGATTTCGTGTGATGAGAAGCACCCATCGCAAAATGCGGAGTCAAGGCCAAAGCGTCTCCAGACCGTTACCATCAACAATATCGAGCCCCGGCGCGATGTTGGCGGGCAGATTATTGACGCGCACGGTGGCTGCCTGCAATACTTCAACGGACGTTTTTACCTCTATGGGACGGCCTACGGGACAAATGAAAGCAGTTTGGCCTTGAATTGCCCGTTCCGGGTTTACAGCTCGCCGGATCTTGAACGGTGGACTTATGAAGGTGAACTTCTCAAAAATCAACCGGCAGGTGTTTATACCCGTCCCGGCGTGGTTTTCAATCCGCATACTCACAAGTACGTGCTTTGGTACAACTGGTTTCCCAAACTGTGGAACGGCCAAACTGCCGTGGCCACCAGCGACACGCCGGTTGGGCCTTTCACCATTGTTAACCCGAATGTGCGTGTCTTCGGGTCTCGCCCCGGTGACACCAATATCTTTGGCGCTCACCCCGGTGACGGCAGTCTCTTCGTGGATGATGATGGAACCGGTTACTACATCTACGCTTCCATGGCCGATGGATACGCCGTTCGCGTGGAGCGCCTGAATCCGGACTTCCTGGGTCCGAGCGGCAAGACCAGCAATATTCTGGCCAAAGGTGGCGAAGCTCCCGTGCTCTTCCGGCGAAACAATCTTTACTACGCCCTGTGCGGCCCTCTCTGTCCTGATTGTCCCCAGGGCAGTGAGGTGTTGGTCTTGTCGTCCACTTCGCCATTAGGCCCCTTCACCATCAGGTCAAACATCAACCGCCGTTCTGGAAATGGCGACTCGAACGAGCTTGGGCAGGATGTCCTGATTGCGCATGATTTTACCGAAGGCGCTCCCATTGTGCCGGCGCAACAGACCTGGGTCGCAAAAATTCCAATGGCCGGAGAGCCATTATTCATCTGGGTGGGGGATCGCTGGGCATCCTGCCCGGATGGCATCAAGGGCCACGATTTTCAGTTCTGGAGCGCGCCCTTGAAGTTCAGTCCGGATGGCGACATTCTGCCGATTCAAAACATCGGGCGGTGGGACATCACGTGGGCGTGGAGTAACTAACCCGGGCGTGGGGCAACCGTTATGAAAAACTCCTGTTATTAATCTGGACCGGCTGATAAGTCTGTTTGGTGGCCGCCACTTGCGCTTTATCACCACAGGAATCAACGGCGTTTGTGCAATTTTACTTGGCTGATGAGCAGAAGATTGGATTTCGGAAAGGCGAGTGCGTCTAAAGGCGACAGACCATGGATGCACCATGCCGTCTTCGGCGTGGTTTGTGCCCTGGTAATTGGAATATTTGCCTGGAGCGCTGAAACCGGCTTCCTGGAATTGATAAGTCCCCATGCGGAGGATTCCTACTATAATCTGTTGGTGCAGGGTTTTTGCGCCGGGCAACTCAACGTGAAAAGAGAAGCGCCGCCCGGACTCACCCAACTCGCCGATCCCTATGATCCCGCCATCAATGCATCATATATATGGGAAAGGCGTTATTTATCATATGAGATGAGTTATTACAAAGAGAAGTTATATCTGTATTTTGGCGTTACGCCCGCTCTGGTGCTCTTCTGGCCGTATGCGGCCCTGACCGGCCACTATCTCCTGCATAAGAATGCGGTCGTGATCTTGTATGCGTTGGGTTTCCTGGTTGCTGCTGGTCTATTTCGTGCAATCTGGCGGCGTTACTTTCCAGAAGCAAGTGTTTGGGTGGCGACGGCCGGCATACTTACACTGGGTTTGGCCACAGGCATGCTGGAAGTCCTGGCGCGCTGTGATGTTTATGAAGTTGCGATCAGTTGTGGATATGCGTTCACGATGCTGGCGTTGGCGGCGATCTGGTGTGCATTGCATGAGCCGAAACGGCAGGTTTGGTGGCTGCTATTGGCGAGTCTGGCTTACGGATTGGCGATAGGGTCGCGACCCTCATTGTTGTTTGGGGTGATAATCCTTTTAATGCCGGTGGCTCAGGCGTGGCGTGCGGCTGCTGAACCAGGTTCACGCCGGCGGGTTGGGTTGTTGTTAGTGGCGGCGGTTGGTCCAGTGATGCTGATTGGGTTGGGACTGATGCTTTACAATACCCTGCGCTTCGACAGCCCATTCGAATTTGGCTGGCACTATCAGTTGACAAGCTACCGACAGAATGCCGCCCGGCAATTCAGTCTGCATTACCTCTGGTTCAACTTTTATTTCTATTTTTTGGAACCAATGCGATGGCGTGGTCATTTCCCTTTTTTACAAGCTGTCCCGCTATCGCCTTTGCTGCCGGGTTACTGGGGGGTGGCAGAAACTTACAGTGGGATACTGAGCAACTATCCGCTGGTGTGGCTGGCCCTGGCCGCACCGCTGGCCTGGAGAGGCAGGCCGGTGGAGGAGGCTTCCGTTTTACGCTGGTTTGTAGCGACTGTATTTTTCTTTTTTGTGATTTGCGCGTTGACCCTCTGCCTTTTTTTCTCAGCCAGCAGCCGTTATGAGGTGGATTTTCTGCCAGCCCTGATGTTGCTGGCCGTCATTGGCATCCTTGGTTTGGAGCGGGCACTGGTGGGTTCGCCGCTCTGGCGGCATATAGCCCGCTGGGGTTGGGGCTTGCTGCTGGCCTATTCGATTGTATTGAACCTGTTAATGAGTGTTGAAGCCCATGCGGCGGCCAACTACATTGTCGGCAATTCTCTTCTCCATCAAGGGCGGGTGGAAGAGGCGGTGGAACATTTTCAAAAGGCCTCGGCACTCCAGCCTGAATCCGCGATTTTCCACAACGGTCTTGGCAATGCTCTTTTCCAAAAAGGACGGACGGATGAAGCAATAATCCGATATCAAAAAGCTCTGGCACTCCAACCTGAGTCTGCAGAAGCCCGCGAGTACCTCGGCGAGGCCCTTTTCCAAAAAGGGCAAATTGATGAAGCAATCATTCAATATCAAAAAGCTTTGGAAATCAAACCGGACTTCGCCGAAGCCCATAACAATCTTGGTTCCAGTCTCCTCCAGACCGGGCGGGTGAACGAGGCAATTACGCATTTCCAAAGAGCGCTGAAAATCAAACCCGACTTCATGGAAGCCAATTATAATCTTGGTTCCAGCCTTCTCCAGACGGGGCGGGTGGATGAAGCGATTGTTTATTATCGAAGGGCCATTGAACTTCAGCCGCGCCTGGTGCAGGCATACAACGATCTCGGTTATGCCTTTTTACGGAAAAAAATGGCGGCCGAAGCGATTGCCTGTTATCAAAAAGCCTTTGAACTTCAGCCCCAGTTTATAACTGCACGAGGAAACCTGGCCTGGCTGCTGGCGACCTGGCCGGAACCGTCGGTTCGCAATGGAGGCAGGGCCGTCGCCTTGGTCGAGCAGGCCAACCAGTTTTCCAAGGATAAAGACCCGCTAATTCTTCGCACTCTGGCGGCGGCTTATGCGGAAGCGGGACGATTTCCCGAAGCGGTATTGACAGCAAAACAGGCATTGGCATTGGCCGTGGCTCAGTCTAACCCGGGGTTGACAAATGTATTACAGAAGGAGATTGGACTTTATCAAACCAATTCCCCCTGCCGTTCCATAATCGAATAAAAGGCATGTGGTACAAGAACCAGGCCCAACCGCTGAAAGTCAATCCCCGCACCTCAAGGCGCCGCCTTGGAATAATGTGATGCAAGAAGCAGCTCAAATCTAAAGGGTTGCGAGCCGTGCTACAGGATGAATGCCGCGTGTCTGTTCCAACAAAGAACACTTTTGCCAAATCCCGCAAAGCTGATAACTTTGTGCCATGCTGAAAATCAGCCGGAAAGGCGTTGCCTTGCGCGGGGCCAAAAAGAACGCGGCGGCGCAGAAGCTTTACGACAAGCAAAGCGAGCGCGACCATCGTGAGTTGCGAATTGACAAAGCCGGCGTGCGCGGACTGCGGTTTCCCATCCAGGTGCGCGACAAGGCGCACAGCGTCCAAAACACGGTGGCGACCATCGGGATGTTCGTGGATTTGCCGAAGGAGTTCAAAGGCACGCACATGAGCCGGTTTGTCGAGGCGCTCAACGCGCATGGCAGCGTCATGCACGTGGAGAACATCAGGGACATTTTGCATTCGTTGCAGAAGCGGCTGAACTCGGCCACGTCGCACCTGGAAATCGAGTTCCCGTATTTCATGTCCAAAAAATCGCCGGTGTCGCGCAAGCGAAGCGTGATGGATTACATCGCGCGGTTCGACGCAGCGGCGTGCGGCCGGGAGGTTGATTTTGTGCTGACGGTGAAGGCACACGTAACGACGCTGTGTCCGTGTTCGAAGGCGATTGCCCGATACGGCGCGCACAACCAGCGCGGGCTGGTGACGGTGGCGCTGCGGTTCTCGAAGCCGGTCTGGATCGAGGACGTGGTGGCGATGATCGAAAGTTCGGCGAGTTCGGAGTTGTACGCACTGCTCAAGCGGCAGGACGAAAAGTTCGTGACGGAGCGCGCCTATGAAAACCCGGTGTTCGTGGAGGATTTGGTGCGCAACGTGGCGCTCAAGCTCAATGCTCACCCCCGGGTGACGTGGTACAAGGTCGAGGCGGAAAATTTCGAGAGCATCCACAATCACAACGCCTATGCCTGCATTGAGAAAAGGTGATGCTCGCGCCGGGACGTCCGGGTGTTTCAACCGTGATTGAAGTTTTATTAAAATCAGCTTGTTAAAAGCAAACCGCGCAAAGCTCATCGCCTTGCGCGGTAAAACCGAACTGCGATCAAACCCGGTTTAACGGGTGAACCGGCGGCACCAGACCAGGGTCAAACACCCCAGACCAACAAACAGGGCGCTCGAAGGCTCGGGAATAACAGTATAATCGTAGGCCACGATCAATTGTGCCCCGGCAAAGGCTTGCGAAGAGGAATTCACCCCCGAATCCGCAGAGAACGTTACATAGGAGGCGGCATCCATCGTAAGACCCACAACCGTACCGGTCCCGATAAAGTCGTTAAACGAACCCCAACTTGAATCAAAGGAGGCTGTTTCAGTGTCATTACCCGAAACACCCGCCCAAGTCCTGCCCGTGTGACTAGCAAGCACAACCGTCGGATGTCCGCTGACGGCAACGGCGGTTGGGTATGAGATCACTAGAGCATCACCCGCCAGGGATGCCGTGATTTCGCCATCCATAGAATAAAGTCTGATTGTCCGGTTGGCTGAATCACTGTTGGTCGCCTGCATATCAGCCACCATTGTTCCCAAGAGGTAGAAGTCAATGTTAGTCAGAACGAAGGTTCCACCACCCGTATCAAACTGCTGGACGCTGATTGAATCGGGGCCCCAAGGGGACGACGTTGATGCGATACTGTTGGTGAACGAAATAGTGTCCGCATGTGCGAGAGTGCCCGCAGCCAGCAACAAAGCAGCCGCCCGGGAAACTATTCCAGTCATTTTCGATTCGGTTTTTTTCATATTATTGTTTGTCAGGTGATTTCGTTCCGTGTGCAATTTATTGTTTGGCCACGTAAAGCACAATCCATGCCGCCGGTGGATTGTGTTGAGACAAGTTATAAACCGGATAATTGTTAATGTTTACATGACGATTCCGTTGCGGGTTCCAATTCTCAGGCTCGTTCGGGACAAACGACTGTATGTTTTTGGGACATCCATTTTATTTTTTGTTTGGACGTAGTTGCCGAAGGCGGGACTCCTTGGGCCAGTAGCAGTCTGGTCAAAGTGATGCCCTGGCTCAGGGTGAGCACGTAAATGAGAGCGTTTTCAATTATGATGTAGCGCAGGCTTTCCGGCCTGCGAGTTACGGCGACTTTCCAGTCGCCACGTTCGTATGGATGGAACACGGGACAAGAATGTCCCGCAAACCCGCAGACAAGAATGTCTGCGCGACATGAAAAACGGAAACGCTCTAACAATGCGGCCTGCGCGACATAACGGGGGAACTGCGGTCGGCTTCAGCCCTGGCGGAAGTTGTTCAGAATAGCCCGGTGAAATAAAAACGGATGCGGAATGAATCCCGCATCCATTAACCCCCACAAATCAGATTTCAGGTCAACTCTTTCGGCGACGGAGCAGCAATCCCAGTCCGCCCAAGCCGGCCAACACCAGCTGAACGGTTCGGCCACTGGCTCGCTGGTTGTTACAAAATCATGTATTGACCCCTGTTCAGTGCTGTCGGCAGCGTTTCCAATATTTTGCCCAAAATCAGCACAATTCATGCCGTGGCGGGTTGGGTTCAGGCGGGTTAAAAGCCGGCCAATTGATAGTGTTTGCGGCGATGATTCCGTTGCGGGTTGTCATTCTCAGGCTGGACCGGGGCAAACGGTTGCATATTATTTTAAAATCCTCTTTTTGTGGATTTTTCGCCATAGGCGGGACCTATTGCGCCAAGAATCTTACAGGCCCAAGCGGCAGGACAAATTCTCCATCGGTTGGTGCGCAGCTTGCTGCGATTGTCCGACATGACAATGGAATTTCATGATCCCGTCGGCGGCGGTGCGGGCGGCGGAAGTTGCGGGCTTTGTGGCTCGAAAATTTCTGAATATTTTTGTGGCATATTTATTTTGCTCTGCTACATTCCCGCGCCCTTGACGAATCGAAATTGATTATAAATTTGTGACCATAAAGAAAAAACCAAACGGCAAATCACCGGTTTCCGCCACGGCGGCAATTCTCGGACGGCCGTTGTTGAAAGCCAATACCACCGCCGTCCCGAAGAAGGTCAAGGCTGAGTGGCAGAGGTATTGCCAGCGGCTGCTGGATTTGCGCGAGCAACTGCTCGGGCAAATGAACGGCCTGGCCAAGGAATCCGCGCAGGAACTGCCCGGCTACAGCCTGCACATGGCTGATTCAGGCACGGATAACTTTGACCGCGACTTCGCGTTGAGCCTGTTGTTGTCCGACCAGGACGCGGTTTATGAAATCGAGGAAGCGCTGAAACGCATCGAGAAAAAGACCTACGGCGTCTGTGAGCTGACCGGCAAGACGATTCCCAAGGCGCGCCTGGAAGCGATTCCGTGGACGCGGTTCACCGTCGAAGCGCAGGCGCAGTTGGAACGTGAAGGGGCCTTGAAATCGCGCCGGATCGGCCAGTTGGGCACGGTGGACAGCACCGGCGCCACGGAAGTGGAGAGCGAAGAAGACGAGCCCGAGGAAAAGGCCAAAGAGAAGGAATAATTTATGCCGCGCGAACTCATCACCATCGAATGCACCGAAGCGCGCAAGGAAGGCAAATCGCCTTCGCGTTACACCACCACCCGCAACAAAAAACTGAAGACGGAGAAGCTGGAGATCCGAAAGTATAATCCGGCGCTTCGCCGCCACACGCTTCACCGCGAAATCAAGTAGCCATGCCACGTAAAACCCATGCCGACAAAGACCGCCGCGGTTCGCGTCGCGGTCAGACAGAAAAACGGACGCCGCGTCCGAAGCCAAAAATTGACTTTACCGCTGACGCGCTCGATTACAAAAACACCAATTTGCTCCGGCAATATGTGACCGACCAGGGCCGCATCCTGCCGCGCAAATACACCGGCATGCCCGCGCATTACCAGCGCCGCATGACCCGCGCCATCAAGCGCGCGCGCCAGATGCTGCTGATGAAGTAACCGCCGGTTTTTCCGCCGTTCGATTGCATTTGCCATCGGGCGGTTTTTTTGTCAAATTGAGATGCAAACGATTTGCATTTAAAATGCCATGATCACGGCATCCATGCTATTCCAAATTTTTGCGGCGTTTGCCATCGCGTTGGCGGGCGGCGCCTTGAGCGCGTGGCTGGCGCGGACGCATGAACAGCTTTGCGCCTTCATCAGTCTGGGCGCGGGAACGCTGCTGGGCGTCGCCGTTTGCGGCATCGCGCCGGAATGTCTGGAGGCATTGCACTGGTGGCAATTCCTGCTGGCGGGGGCTTCGGGTTATTTCCTTTTCGCGTTCATCACCAAATATGTTTATCACGTCTGTCCGGCCTGCGCGGCCAGCCATTTTGACGAGGCCACCACGCATCGTCTGGCAGAATTCGCCACGGCCATGATGATGGCGCTGTCCATCCATTGCATTGTGGACGGGCTGGCGCTGGCGGCCGGAAACGAAGAAACCAGGCCGGTGAGCCTGTCCATCACGTTCGCCATCTGTGTGCATAAATTTCCGGAAGGCCTCGCGCTGGGCGCGTTGCTGCTCGGTGGCGGATATTCCCGCGAAAAAATGCTGCGGCTCGTGGCGGCGGTTGAATCCACAACCATTCTTGGCGGTTTGCTGGGCTGGTTCGTTTTGCGGAGCGCTTCCAATTTCTGGCTGGCGCTGGCGCTGGCGAACGCGGGCGGTGGATTTTTATATCTGGCCGCCCACGCCGTGCTGGGCGAAATTTTCAGGCATCATAAAAAACTCGTGCTGGTGAATTTCGCCGCCGGTTTTGGCGCGATTGCCGTCTTGATTCTATTTTTTCATTTGAAAGCCTGAGCGCCATATGAAAAATGCCGCTTCAAAAATGAAAGCCCACCCACATTCCCGCTCCCACCAGCGGCAGGAACTGTCCGCGCTGACGGGTCGTTTGCGCCGGCAGGCGCGAAAGATCACCGGTCCGCGCGCGGCAATTCTGGAAATTCTGCGGCAACATCCGCATCCGCTCACGAACAAGGAAGTCTTCGCCGCCCTGCCCAGGGGCCAATGCGATCTGGCCACGATTTACCGCGCCATGCACCTGCTCCAAGAAATGGGGATGGTGAAGCGGTTTGACTTCGGCGACGGCACGGCGCGGTTTGAACTGGTCGGTGAAGGCGATGACGGTCATCATCATCATCTGGTTTGCACCCGCTGCGCGGAAGTGGTCGAAATCGAGGAATGTTTTTCGGGCGAGATTGAAACACGCATTGCCGCCGCCAACGGCTTCAAGAGCGTGACCCACAAACTTGAATTTTTCGGCATTTGCCCGGAATGCCAATAGGCACGCCGGCATAAACGAAAAAGCCGCGCTCGCGCGCGGCTCATTTAACGATGATGGGCAAAAAATTTCACACCATTTCTTCCTGCCAATCACCCAGATGTAAATACTCCTTGATTTTTCTTCGTTCGTATCGGTTTTTTAATGGTTTTTTGGGCTGATGATCCAGCTTGCGGAATGGGTGTTTTGGATCGCGGACAGCCTCCGTTATGACTTCCATCATTCTTTTCATAACATAACTACTCATGTTACCTCATGTTATTGAGCTTGGCAGCGCCACAACCTTCCTTGTTGGCCACGGTCACTGCTTACGCTCTTGAGTATAAGACCGATCGCGGTGTTTGTCATTCAAATTTTTATTAAAAAAATTTAAACGAACCTGAACGAACCCGATCGCCACTCGTTCTCCGTTTTGCTGGCAGCAAGTTTTAGTCCAATTTCCGCAAAAATTTTACGCACCTGTGAAAATTCTGATTTCAAAATTCCCGCCAGCACCAGCATCCCGCCACGGTTCAATTGCGCCACCACCCGCCTCCGTTCGGAAATCAGCAGTGTCGAGATCAAATTCGCGCAAATCAAATCGTATTGCCGCACTGGATGAATCGGCAGTTTTCTCGCGTCTTTACGCACAATCCGCAGTTTTTTATAGACCCCGTTCGCGCGCGCGTTGGCCCGCGCAACGCGAACCGCCTCGGGGTCAAAATCAAAGGCGTAAACTGGAAAATAACCCAGCTTTGCCGCCGCAATCGCCAGAATCCCCGAGCCGGTGCCGATGTCTAAAAACGACCGGCCTGCGCTGATTTCTCCACCGCGCGCCAGTTCGCGCAGACAAAACGCCGTCGTCGGATGCTGTCCGGTGCCAAAGCTGAGTCCGGGATCCAGCACGACGACCGCCTGATTTTTGCGCGGAGTTTTCTTGCTCCAGCTCGGTTTGACGAGCAAGGCATCGCCAATCTCAATGGGCTTGAAATGCCGTTTCCACGATTCGGCCCAGTCTTCGCGGCGCATTTTCGCAATTGTGACTTTGCCGGAGCCGATTTTCAGCCCGCAATGTTTGATTTGCCTCAGGCCAGCGGCAATTCCCTCCCGGATTCCGCCCGACCAGGCCAATTTTCGCCGGCAATAGACCGTGACTGTGCTCACACCGGTTTCCAGGTTGAAATAGGACGAAACCGGCTGACCGAGCACCGCGCCAAGAAGTTCCGAGACCGCGTCTTCGGCCTCAGGCGTCGTGACAACGGAAACACGCCAGATTGGTTTGGTTGTCCTCATTTTTTAACTGGTGGGGCGAGCGCTTGTCGCGCCATAGCTTGGCGAAGGCTGATCCTCGCGAGCCGCTTTGGCATTTCAAGAACCGGCTCGCCGGAGTCTCGCCCCACCTGAATATTCAGTCACGTTACAAGATCGCGCCACGGCGTGAAGTTGAGCAGTTCAATTTCGTTCAGGTGCGGATGCAGCGCGACCTGCGTGACGCTGGTGTAATCCACCTCGAACGAATTGGTCTTGGGCAGCGGCAGTTCGAGCAAAATGGCCAGCATCATGCGGATGACCCCGCCGTGGCAAAAAATCGCGGCCGTCCCGCCCGGATGCCGCCGGATGATTTCAAACAGGCACGGCTCGACGCGGGCGCGGAATTGAATGCCGTTCTCGCCGTTGGGCACCGCGCCCAGCTCGATTTCGTCAAGCCAGTCATAGGGATGAACCCCGAATTTTTTGCGCACTTCATCCCAGTTGAATCCCGTCCAATCGCCGAAATCCACTTCACGCAGGCCGGGCAGAAGGATTGGCGCGGACACGCCGTTTTTCAGCAGCGGCGCGAGCGTTTGCTGGACGCGTTTCATCGGGCTGGCGTAGATCGCGTCCAGGCTTTTATGGCGCAGATACCCGGCGAGGGTTATCGCCTGTGCCCGGCCGCGCGCCGAAAGGTTCATGTCAATCCGCCCGCCAAACGTGTGCTGATAACACGATTCAACCTCGGCATGGCGAATGAGCAACAGGCGCGTGACAGTAGGTGATTTCGGTTTGCGCCGTGGACGTTTTGAATGCGACATGGGTTGCAAATTCAAGTTGGAATTCACGTTTCAGCGTGCTGGATCAAGCTAAAGCTTGGACTCCAGCAGCGCTTTTTCCTGCGCGGCAAGCAGTTCGCGGATGCCCGCCTTGCCGAGCGCCAGCAAGTCGGCAAGCTGCGCCTCGGTGAACGTGGCTTCCTCGCCGGTCCCCTGAACTTCGATGAATTCACCGGCGGCGTTCATCACCAGATTCATGTCCACGGCGGCGCCCACGTCCTCGGTGTAGCACAGGTCGAGCAACGGCGTGCCGTTGACGATGCCAACGCTGACGGCGGCGACACCGGAAATGATCGGGCTGGCGGAAATCTTTTTATCGGCCATCAGTTTTTTCACCGCGAGCGACAACGCGACGAAGGCGCCGGTAATCGCCGCGGTGCGCGTGCCGCCATCAGCCTGCAACACGTCGCAATCCACCCAGACCGTGCGTTCGCCGAGTTTATCGAGATCGAGCGCTGCGCGCATGGCCCGGCCGATGAGCCGCTGGATTTCCGATGAGCGTCCATCAATTTTACCCTTCGCACTGTCGCGTTGCTTCCGTTGCAACGTGGAATACGGAAGCATCGAGTATTCGGCGGTAATCCAGCCGCCCTTGACCCCCTGCTCTTTCATCCAGCGCGGGATGGAATCCTCGATGGTCACACCGCAAATGACGCGCGTGTTGCCCCATTCGACGAGCGTCGAACCGGCGGCATACGGCGCGATATGATTTTGAAAACGCAGCGGACGGAGTTGGTTGGGAGCACGACCGTCGGCGCGCAGAGATGAATCAGCCATGAACACGATATTAAACGCGAATCGTTTCAAGGAAAAGCAAAACCACAGCGAATTAACGCTAATAGACATCCGACGCAACCGGACTACGCCATGCTGCGCTCGCCCCCGGTTATCGCTCCATTCCGACGGCTCATTTCGTCACGATTGAAAAAAACGACCGTCACTCGCAAAAACCGATTGACCGTCGGGACCGATTCCCCCTAGCGCGACCAAAGCAGCGTAACCGGTCTCTGAACCGCCTCCGGCTAACTCTCCGCCCGGCAACGCCGCTTCCGTCGCAATATTTTTTGGTACTGATTGATAGCGGGAGCCGGAACGACTTCGTCGGCCTTTTACTTTTCGCTGTTAAGGTGAACGCCTCACGATAACAAACAACCGCTTTGAGAGGTTCACGCTATCTCAAGCCTCCGGTTTTGCCGGAGGTTGCTGACGTTCAATTGTTCCAATGAGTTATTGAATTTTTCAGCTACTCCAACACAAAACACTCGCCACTAGTCCGCCAAATTGAGGCAAGACCAGCAAAAAGAGCGGAAACAAATGTCATCGCAAAAATTTTCGCCAACGAGGGAAGCCGAATAGTAAACCACCCAAAATGGTTAAACCTAACGTGTTTGGTTCAGGAACCGCCGAAGATGAAAAAACTATATTGTCCAATAATACAGCATTTGGAGTACTTGTTGGCGGAGCCGTGATAGTCAATTGGACGAGTTGACCTGAATATGCAGAAATGTCGCCACCATACAATGTGTAATTAGAAAATAATTGCAAAGGCACCATATTGACCGTCTGTCCACCAAGCGTGACAACAAAACCGAAATACTGATTTACATCCATCAGTAAAGATTTCGTGCCAACAGGAACCGAACCCGTCTGGCTAATCGTGGCTGAAACATTGCCAGACCCTCCAAAAAGGTAAACACTATATTTCCCTTGAAGTGGAATGGCGGGGCCGAATCCGTTATTCGTGTCGTTAACCGATATGGCGGCTCCACCTGAACTTAAGTCATCATACCAAACCTGTGTTGCCTGATTGGTTGTGGTGCTTGTAACAAAATATCCATTCCATCCCAGAAGTGCAGCATTAATCGGGACATTATGACTGCCAGGCGAATATCCAGAAAGATTGGCCGATTCAAAGTCCAAGTTTAGGAAGCTTTGCGACAACCCAAACTGCTTGCTTAAGAGAAACAAGAAGACAATTACAATTATTTTTACAACTTTATTTTTCATAGTTATTTATTCCTCTATTTGACAACAAACGGATCACCGACAGCTTGAAAGAAAAGCGTTATCCGTGAATTCCAAGCGCAAATTGCGAAATTCTTTCCACCTGCCCAAAGTCCGAAATAAATCGAACTGTTTTCAACATATAAAAGGCCGGGTTCTTCCGTGTGCGATACTGCTCCAATTGGTGTATTGGAATAATTCGTCCCGCCAAAAGCATTGCTGGAAAACCATTGAATGAAATTGCCCTGACCGCAGCCCCCGCGCATTCCATTGAACGATTCAACGGTCTCAATAATCCACCAACCACTGTTTCCAGTCCACTTAACGGTGCCATCAATGGGATAGGTTCCACCCAAGGCGCTGTGTGCGCCCCAACAAAGATAACCTGAAACATTCGTTCCGCTTAAAAGATGGATTGACCGATTTGTAAAGTGGTCATTCCCGTTCGTATAAGTCACTGAAGCCAGTGGGTCGCTTCCGATGACCCCAATCGCCCCATTATTTCCAAGACTTGGCGGGCCGGCATAATTAGGATCCCGACTGTCATCAAAATAGTAATTGGTATTCCCATATCTTCCGGCACTTGCGCTGATGACAAGTTGGCCGGGTAAATTGGTGCCAAAGGAGGCGATTTTGTCAACATAAGCTTTACAATCTGTAAATGTGCCAGCATTAATGTTATTCACAAAAGGTTTCCAACCCGGGTATGAACTTTGCAAATGGTAACTTACGCTACCGTCATACTCAGGTTCGCCACAGCCATATTCGTCTGGGAGCCATAGCCGCGTCGGAATATCGTAAAACAAAATGACATACTGCGGGTGCTTGGTCGGGTTGTTTGTCAGCCAGTTGAGTACCGGATCCACAAGTTGGGTGTCCCAGTCATTCGTGTTGGTGAAAAATTCGCCCACATCACAGGCAACGCCCAAGACATTAGCGTTGGATACCATCGGATGGTGCGCGAGGTAGTAGGCGCAGAGGTTAGAGCTGTCCGCCGAATTGGAATTGTAAATCAGCAATAAGTCTTTTGTCACGTCCACCGGGTATTGCACCAGTGGCGAGAAAATGCCTGCAAGTGTGTGATTACCTCCGGCAGCAATCGATTTCACTTGGCTCATCGCAGGCACATTTGTTTGTCCAAAGGTGTTGTCGCCCCAGCAAACCACTGTGCCGTCATTTTTCAACGCCACGCTGTGCGAATATCCCACCGCTATCGCCATCACATTGCTCAAGCCCGGCGGCACATTCGTCTGGCCGTAAGCGTTAGCGCCCCAAGCCACCACAGTGCCATCCGCTTTCAATGCCAAGTCGTGCTCAAAACCGGCGGCTATCGCCACCACGTTGCTCAACCCCGCAGGCGCAATGTTTTCGCCAAAATCGTCGCCCCAACCCACCACCATTCCGTCATCCGCAGGCTCGACGATTTCAAAATAATTGCCCCAAGCCACCACCGTTCCGTCGCTATTCAAAGCCATATTATGGTAGTAGCAGGCGGATATCGCCGTCACGTTGGTCAAACCAGCAGGTATATCGGTCTGGCCCTCAGAATTATCGCCCCACGCCATTACCGTCCCATTGGTCAGCAAGGCGACATTGTGTTTCCACCCGACGGCGACAGCTTTGACGCCGGATAGATTGGCTGGAACAACATTGGCTGGGGAGTTGGAATATCCCCAAGTCACCACCGTTCCGTCATTTCGCACGGCAATGCTATGGTTATAGCCAGCAGCGACGGCAACGGCATTGGTCAGGTTCGCCGGAACATCCGCCCAATCATAGCCCCATTGCACGACCGATCCATTGTCCTTCACGGCGACGGAATGATATTCACCGGCCGCAATGACGGCGGCATTGGTTAAACCGAGTGGCGTGTCACATTGTCCATACGAATCGTCACCCCAACTCATGACTCCGCCCGGATAAACCACATTCACCTGCCAGACAACTGTGACACTGCCCGCCGCATTGGACACGATGAGAGAATAAGTTCCCGAATTAACGGCTGTAAATGTGCAATTCGATGAAGTATGTAGAGGAATGTTCGCCCCATTGAACTGCCATTGATACGAGAGCGGAAAGCCGTTGGATTGCCACGGCGCGCTCGCCGAGACGCCTAAAGTCAGTCTGGTATTGCTGTTGGAAAAGACACATAGATATGTGGGAAGAATTTCGGAATTGATGACGGGCGGCGTCACCAGATAAAGGTTGGCATTGGAACTGACAATGCTGCCCATTCCAGTATTGTCGGTGACAACCACATCATAATTAACACCCAATTGCACCGCTTGCACATTGGTCAGTGTCAGCGTGGCATTGGTTGCCCCGGACAAATTCACACCATTAGTCTGCCACAGATACGTCACGCCGTAAAGTCCCGCACCTCTGGCGGTGAAAGTTGCATTGCCGCCAACAACTTGATATTCGTCAGTCGGTTCAAGCGTGATGACCGGCGTGGCTGGCCCGGTGCGGACGGCCAAGGCGTAATATACGCCGCCGCTAATAGAAATTACATTACTCAATCCTTCAACCGAATCGAGAACATCACCGGCACCCCAAGCGACCACGGTACCATCGCTTTTTAATGCCAGACTATAGGGCCGGGTTTCGCCCGTATAATTGAGAATAGAATCACCACCGGCGGCAATTGCCACGACATTGCTCAATCCGGCAGGAACATCGATTTCACCGTAATCATCATCGCCCCACGCCACAACAGTGCCGTTTTGCAACAAGGCCAGACTGTGATACCCGCTGGCCGCCACATTCACCACATTACTTAAACCGGCAGGGACATTACATTGGTTATAAAGATCATAGCCCCATGCCACAACAAAGCCATTCGAGACGGCCAAACTGTGTTCACCGCCCGCCGCAATCGCGGTAACATTGGTCAAGCCTGACGGCACATCACACTGGCCATAATCTTCATCGCCCCATGCGACCACAGTTCCGTTGTTACACAACGCCAGTGTATGCAATGCCTGCGCCGAAATGACGGTTACGTTGGTCAGATTTGATGGAACATTTATCTCGCCAAAGGTATTGTCGCCCCACGCTATCACTGTGCCGTTGGTCAGCAGCGCGACATTGTGATCCCAACCCGCCGCAATCATCGTCACGTTGTTTACGAGGTTGGTCGGAACCCAGCCACAGCCATCCTCAGTGGGGCTGGTGCTGTAGCCCCAGCCCACCACCGTTCCGTTGTTCAACAAACCAAGGCTATATTCGTAACCAGCGGCCACCATCAGAACGTTGGTAATGCCGGAAGCCCCGCGCCCAAAAGTGTTGTCCCACAAAGTTCCTTCGTTTCCCACCGTAACTCCGTGCAATGTGGATCGCACTCTTGCCCTTGATGTATCCCAGCACTTGCGACACCGAATACTTCGGTGGAATCGAGATGAGCATATGCACATGATCGACCATCAGATGCCCCTCGGCTATCTCGCATTCCTTCTGCCCCGCCAACTCCCGAAACACCTTGCCCAAGTGCCGACGCAAGGTCCCGTAAAGCGCTTTGCGCCGGTATTTCGGTATGAAGATGACATGGTATTTGCATTCCCACTTCGTATGATTCAAACTTTCATAAACATTCATTGCTTGAGTCTCCTGTTGTTGACCTTGAGCGGTTCACAACACGGATTCTCAACTGACTCCCGGAGCTGTCAAACTCTGGGAGTCTTCCCGGCAAAGCCGGGAGGTTTCCTGAATGACTAAGAATGATCTCGTAGTGGGCGCAGTTAACGCGAACACGAATGGATATAGCGGCACAAACACGACAACCATTGCCTATTTTTCCTCTTTTGGGCCGACTGCCGACGGGCGCATCAAGCCGGATGTCGTGGCAGATGGAGTGAATGTGTATTCCTCGTTTTCAACGAATACGTCCTCATACGGTTATGACAGCGGCACGAGCATGTCCACGCCTGCCGTTACTGGAACATTGGGTCTGTTGACTTCGTTCTACAATCAGCTTTACCCAACAAATGCGCCTTTGTTTTCCGGCACAAACGCTCCGCTGGCTTCAACCTTGAAAGGCATTGTAATCCACACGGCAGACCAACTTGGAACGAATGTTGGGCCAAGTTATACTTACGGCTGGGGATTGCTGGATGCCGTCGCTGCTGCAAATTTAATCACAAACAATTATGCCAGCGGCTCGCTCGCCTTCATCAAAGAAGTTAAACTGGTTAGCGGGGATTACATCCAGTTTCCGGTAGTCCTGACAAACAACAAACCGTTCAAAGCGACCATCGTTTGGACTGACCCACCAGGAACTTCGACCGCTCCTGCTTACAATCCCACAAATCACATGCTGGTCAATGACCTCGACCTTCGCGTGATTAGTCCAAGCGGCGCGACAAACTTCCCTTGGATTTTGAATCCAAATCTTCCAGCCAATGCCGCAACGACGGGCGATAACAACGTGGACAACGTGGAGCAAATCTCCATTCCGAATCCAACGAACGGGACATATCAAATACGAGTCACACATAAAGGCAATCTGGTGGATAATTCAGGGCAAGTTAGCTCGCAGAATCTTTCAATTCTATTGTCAGGCAATCTTCCACAACCGCCGACATTACCAAAAGTTACATCCATCAGTGCATTGACCGTCTCAAATACCGTCGCGCTCAAATGGGCGACTGATGTTGGCCGAATCTATCGCGTGCAAGCCAATAGCGATCTCACAACGACCAACTGGAACTACATGACGGGCGAGTTGAGTGCTACAAAAACCAATGCGGCTGTGGTATTATATGCTGGCGGCATAAACAGCCAATTTTACCGCGTCATACAAGCTCGATGAAATTGATTGCGATTTTTAACAACTGCTGGCGTTGGCTTTTGCCGACGCTGGCGGTCTTGTTTGCTCCCGTTGTCATGGCGCAGGGAATTGTTTATGTTCACGCGCCTTTGAGCAATCCCAACGGCGACCCAAATAATTTGCCGTGGGATTCGCTCGGAACGCAAGTCGGCCCCGATTTTCCTATCGTCATCAATTGGCAAACCGTTCTCACACTGACAACTCCGCAAGTGCTTGGGCAGCCGACTTCATTTGTAATCCAGCCATCTTCAACCAGTGCGATCATCGGACAACAGCCTTTTTTGGATTTTCCAGATAATGTCTGGGTAGTTCCATTGTTAGCGGGACAGGAAATCGGTCCCAATGCGGCGGGCTACAACTGGTTTGATAATTCTTACGGTGCTCTTTTACTCAGTTCTTCCATCGGTAGTGTTGACATGGGTAATCCTTTTTTGACAGGTGGTTATTTTGCCGGAGTTGAATCTGCATATCTTGGTTTCGATTTTCAACATGGTGGCGAAACGTATTATGGTTGGATACAAGTCGGGTCTCCGGTGATCGGACTCAATGCCGGCTGGGTTTATGATTATGCTTACCAAACTTCTCCAAACACGCCCATTTTTGCCGGGGAAGTGCCAGAGCCTTCAACTTGGGCATTACTGGCGGTTGGTGTGGCCACCCTGTTTTTCCGCCGCAAGAGTTGATAGACGGCGTGAATGTATAAAGACGAATCCTCAGAGCGGACACCAAAACGGACACCAAAGGAGTTAAAAAAGGTATAGCCGGGTTAAGCCGAATTATGTTGAATAGCCAATGAAATCGTGTATATTTGGCGTGCAACAGCGGGGTAAATCGTCCGGTGTCATCGGGCAAACGGTCGTGCAAGGCGACAATCCCGCGCAACCGTCGCGGCAGGACCAAGAGACGGTGAAAACGCGGAGTTACACCGTGCCGGCCGGGTCTCGGCTGGAGGAATCGCATGTAACCGCAACCGACATTGGCGTGACGGTGACAAACGTGCAAGCCGTGGTCGTGAGTGCGCCGATGCCGGTCGTCGAGCGTGAGGAGACACGCGCCAAGACGGAGCTGGGCGCGGCACAAAAGGACACGGCGCGCGAACTGAGCGCGAAGCTGGCGAGCCTCAAGGGGATTGTGTGGGTTGGTGTCGTCATGTTCCTATTCGGCCTGGCGTCCATGTTTTACCCGCCGCTGCAGGCCATCGTTGGCAGCGTGACGACGAGCGCGGCGATCGTGGCCGGCGGGCTCGCGTTGATCATTTTACCGTCGCTGGTCGTCGGCAATGAACTTTTGATTTTGGCCGGCGTCGCTTCGGCAGTCGGCCTTTGGTTTTTGGCGCATCGTCACGGCCAGTTGCGCGGGCTGCTGGACGCGGCTGAGGCCGCCGTGGTTGCGCCGCCGAGCGATTCCGGAAAGGTTGGTGGGGCATGAGAGACGATTCCCTACCAACGGCGATGGCGACCTGGGCGGCAAGAAATTTGCCGGCGCGCTTGGATGTGGCGGAAACTGCCAAGCTGCTCGGCTTTGCCGTCCATGACATGCAAATTCTGATGGCCGTGGGCAAGTTGACACCGCTCGGTGAGCCGGCTCCCAATGCGCCGAAATGGTTTGCCGCCGTCGAAATGATTCGTCTCGCGGCTGACCATGACTGGCTGCACAAGGCCACGAAGGAGATTGCAAAATACTGGCGGCAAAAGCGCGAGCGCCGTCAGAATCCCCTGCCTTCGTCACGCCCAGCTATCTGTCGAGCGTGAGTTAAAAAGTGTTAAAGGGTAAAAGAGCAAAAACTAAAGTCCCCTCACACACCGGAAGCCAACGTTGTCGCCGGCGCTGTCCGGGCTGTTGACGCCGCGATTGGCGCACCGCGCGACTCTGGCGACGTTGATCCAAACGCCGCCGCGCAACACACGGACGCTCCCAGATGCCGGTCCACAGGGATCACTGCCTCCCGCATACGGCGTCCCATACCAATCCCAACACCACTCATATACATTCCCCGCCATGTCATAAAGTCCATACCCATTAGCCGCAAAATAGCCCACCGGACTTGTATAGGGATAATTTGGGAATGTGTAAAAGTTTGCGTTGTAGCCATTAGGTCCCAAATCGTAGCTATAGCTGGTGTCTCCATTGTAGTTGGCTTGGCTTTCTGAAATCGTATTGCCCCACGGGAACCGCTGCCCGCTCAACCCGCCACGCGCCGCCTTCTCCCACTCCGCTTCCGTCGGCAAACGATACCCGCTGCTCCACTTCACCCAGTTAGTCTGCACATCGGTCCACCCTGTGCGATACACCGTCGTCTGCGCTGCGCTCGTGTAATACGCCGGCACCAAACCTGCCTGCTCGCTCCGCGCATTGCACCACTTCACCATGTCATACCAGTCAATCGTCTGCACCGGATGATTCGCCGCCTTGCCAGAACCGGCATGGTCAAAGCCATAGCCGTGGTTCGTCGCGTAGGCATAGACCGTCTGCCACTGACTCCAACTCACCAGATTCGTGTCCATGTAAAATGCCGATACAGTCACGTTGGTGGGGGCAGCATCGCCTTTTTCATTGGTGTCGGTAATGTCCCCCATCGTGAACGTCCCTGCGGGAATGAGTGCCATGCCGTCGGAAGTGAATTGCCCGCCAGAGTTTGTTTGCCCCAGCACCCGGTAGAACATCGGCACGCTGACCGTGATGGTGCCATTCGTGTCCGCCGTGACGGCGGTCAACGCCGCCCAGTTGGTGTTCCACGGCCCGGACAACGACGACGCCCATTGCACCAACGCCACACTGCCGGGCTGCAAATTGGTGCAGACTAATACGCCGTTCTGACTGAAGGAGCTGATGACGGGCAATTGGGCAATGGCCTGATGAACGCCGGCAATCAATGCTACCGCGATGAACAGTGAGTGAAGTTTGGTTTTCATAATCTATTCGGGTTGAATTTATCGCACTTAGATGATGCTCTGTATTTGTGTTTTACGCCTCAGCAATGGGAATGCAAATTAAAAATAGCATAGAAAAAGTTTCACCTAATTCTTCACCTAAAGTTACACCTGACGAGCAATAAAGAGGCGTTAACGGGGCAATGAGCGAGCAATGAGCGAGCAGTCGAAAAAATGGCTTGAACCCCTGTAAAACAAGGCTATACTAACCCTTGAAACAGAGTGTGTTAGGCTCGGAACGGTAAAGCTTCCTCGTCCGATTCCGACCCTCGCCTCCAGTTCTAACTGCGTGTGCAGTAGAGAATTAGGAGTCTCGGAAAGCCAATGGCTAACAGTTTGGCTAACAACTTTTGGATTGTTCCAAAATTGTTTCAGTATTCGGGATGATTGTCCCGCTATTGCCTGACTGCCGGAATCTTCGCCCAGGTAGGATGGACGACGCATGAACATGAAACTGCGTTACCGCCTATTCCTACGCCGCAAAAGCGTCTATTACGCCTTTGACGACACCACCAAAACCTTCACCAGCCTCAAGACCAAGGACAAGGCCGAGGCCAATCGACTGCTGATGGCCATGAACGAAGCAGGCAAACAACCCGCCATGAACTTGAGCCTTGCCCGCGTCTATCTGCGGCACAGCGACCCGATGGTTTCAACTCGCACCTGGCAGAACGTGCTGGATGAAATCATCGCCATCAAAACCGGCCCGACACAGGCGCGCTGGAAATCCGCCGCCAAGGACAAGGCGTTCGACTTGATCCGCAATCGCGTCCTGATTGAAACGCAGGGGGAACACCTGCTGGCGGTGTTGCGCACCGGCACGGTTTCGACGAATGCGTTTCTGCGAAAGGTTCACAACTTCGCCGTGGATATGAATTGGCTGCCCGCGACCGTCATCCCACGCCGGCAATGGCCCGCCATCCACTACAAGGACAAACGCGCCATCACCCTTGAGGAACACCAGAAGATCATCGCCGCCGAGGTGAACCCCGAACGCAAAACCCTTTACCAGTTGTGCTGGCACTTGGGCGCAAGCCAGGGCGACATTGCGAACTTGAAGGGCGAGGACGTGGACTGGCAAAACAACACCGTCAGCTTTGTCCGCAAAAAGACCGGCGTGCCGGTGCTGGTGCATTTGGGCGGCGAGGCATTGAACCTGTTCAAAGACTTGCCCGCCGAAGGCCCGCTGTTTCCGTATCTGTCCCGCGTGCGCGCGGGCGACCGTGCCACGGAATTTGCCTCACGCTGCCGCCAGCTTGGCATTGCCGGTGTCACGCTTCACAGCTACCGCTACGCCTGGGCGGAACGCGCCAAGACCGTCGGCTATCCCGAACGGTTCGCGCAGGAGGCTTTGGGCCACAACAGCAAGGCGGTGCATCGCGCCTACGCCAAACGCGCCCTGATGAAAATTCCATCACTGGAAGACTACGAAAAAGAGCAGAAAAACCTTTGAGTGGCTACCACCTTTGACCATAGCAACCTCATTTCCAAGCGTCTCATAGCTTTAACTGTCTTATTTAAGAGATTCAGGATCAATGACCTTGAATAAATTCCACATGAATTTTTTTTTCGCTGCCGTTTGTGTTTTCCCGATCAATTCGCACATCATCTCTAATTGCTTGGGATTGAAGTCTTCGAAGAGATATTCAAATCCAGCCCCAAATCTGTGTTTAATTCCTTTCAACGCCTCGCTCGCCTTGGAAGTTAATTGCAAAGGCATGCCGCGGCCAGATTTTCTGGATATTTTGGCCGTCGATCTCTCGAGAAGTTCACGGCCTACAAGTCTGTCCACAATCTTCGATACTTGAGAGGGGTGCATTCCGAAAACCTTGCATAGGGTCGTGGCCGTCACCATGCCTTTAAACTGTTCGACCAAGCACAAAGTGAGCATCTCTTTCTCGCTAAAAGGCTGATCGGCTGGTGATGCCCACGCCCGCTCATGCTCCAGCAGTGCCCGACTCAGGGACCACATGTTGGCCATTTCCAAGAGAAGCTTTTGCATAGCTGCCTTCCGCGAATCTTCATCGTTTGTCTTCATAAACATAATATGCGTTATTTTGAACCTACAATCCCCCCGCGAACCACCAAATCAACACCAGCAGAATCTATGCCGAGCGATGTGAAATACAAGTGCAAACTTAAAATAATTTATTATTAAAAGGTTTGACAATATTTTAATACAATGATAAAAAGAAAGTGAAAAACAAATATAAACCAATGCTCACAATTAAAACTGAAAGAAACAAGCCATGAAAAAAATCACATTAAGAATCGTCCCGTTGGCCGCGAGTTGTTTGCTCGTTTCCGCAACGCTTGCCATTGCGCAAGGAAATCTAACCCCGCCGGGTTCCCCCGCGCCGACAATGAAGTCGCTTGATCAAATTGAGCCACGCACGCCAATTTCATATGTGGATTATTACATCGGAAGTCCCGGCTCATATTATGTTACCACCAATCTCGTCGGCGGTCCTTATGGAGTTCCCGGACCCGGTCCCTGGGGTCTCTATATCGCCAGCGACAATGTAACGGTTGACCTTAATGGTTTTACCTTGCAAGGCGTGCCCGGATCATATTCTGGAATTCATGTTTATGGGAGCCATACAAATATCATTGTCCGAAATGGCATCATTGCTGGTTGGGGCCAAAATGGAATTGACTACTATCAAAGCGGCTCGTTGCCACAGAATGTAATTTTGGGGAATCTGACGATTGCGGGCAACACAGGAATTGGAATTGTCGTCGGAAACGGCTATGTCGTTTCAAATTGTTCGATTCAAAACAACGGAAGTGCCGGTATTGTAGCAAATGGGAATGGATCGCAAATATCGGGAAACATCCTGGTTGGCAACAACACGACTTATACTTCAACTTCGTGTGGTATTATCCTTGAAGGCGCTAACAATCGGGTTGAAGGCAACCATGTAACTGGCCATGCTTCTGGATACGGCATCGAATACGACTTCAGCACTGGTACAAACAATGTAATCATTAAAAATAGCGTTGTTGGAAACGGCGCAAATAATTATTCCCCAAGCGGAGGCGGTAATAACGATATTGGACCTATCGGCACTGCTGCTTTATCCACCAGTCCGTGGGCGAACATTTCTAAATAATTTCGTGGGACTTCAAATGAAACCGAACTCATTCTTATGAAATTGCTTGTTTTCTTGATACTTGCGGCTGGTATTATTTCGGGTGCTGAAGCTGCTTCCACCATTGACGCAGCCAACCGTTACGCCTACAGCGCGAACACCGGCTGGATGGATTGTCGAAGCGATACCAACAATGGCACGGTCATCGGCGAATATGTCTGCTTCGGCAACATTTATTCCGCCAACGTCGGCTGGATCAATCTCGGCGGCGGCTCGCCTGCCAATGGCATTCAATACCAAAACAATTCCGCCACCGACTTCGGTGTGAACCAGGACGGGCTTGGTAATTTGAGTGGCTATGCCTACGGTGCGAACATCGGCTGGATTACCTTCGAGCAGACCTACGGTAAGCCAAACGTGAACCTTGTCACCGGCCAATTTGGCGGTTCGGTCTGGAGCGCCAATTGCGGCTGGATTTCATTGAGCAACGCCATCGCTTATGTCCAGACCGACATTGTCCAGAAAGGCGCGCTGGCACCGAACGGCCTGCCCATTGCGTGGCTGCTTCTCAACTTCGGTACCACCAATATTAGCGCCAATGCCGACCCCACCGGCAAGGGTGTTACCGTCGGGCAGGACTACTTGGCGGGCACGGATCCAAACAACGTCGACAGCATTCTCAAAATTACTGCCGAGAGCATTTTACATGGCGGCACAAGCGCCAGCCTGACTTGGAACAGCGAGCCAACCCGGCATTATTTCCTACAGGAAACAACCAACTTGACGATGCAAGTCTGGAAAGACAGCGGTTTGGGGCTAATATCGCCTTCGGGTGGTGCCACCACCATTGGCAGTTTCACGGACACCATGGCACCGGTGCGGTTCTACCGGGTCCAAGCTGTGCGTCCACTGATGCCTTGATATTGGGGCCACATCATTGGGCAAGGGACACTTCCGGTTCCTTGCCCTTTTGCTTTTTGTTCATGTCCTGAATCTGCTTTTCAACGATGCGAATAGCCTTGTCCAGCCAGTCAGGGTCGCAACTCGCCCGCTCGATTTCCACGGTTGCAAACCACTTACGGGCGTTTTGCGCAGGCTTGCCCAAGGGCTTAAGATGCCCGGCCCGCACCAGAAACGGCAGATAATAATTCGGCCAGCCAAAAATGCCCGCCGCTTCTTCCATGCCCACGCACGCAGGCCGGGACCGGCCGTTTGAAGATGCCTGACGTTCCATTGAAAGGCTCCGGTTCATGCGCCCCCCGCCTTTCCAGGATTGTCCGGCGGTGTAACCACGGCGGCCTCGGCCGCGTCCACCAGCCCGCGCAACTGGCCGTGCCGATGTGCCAAAAACCAAAGGCCGACTGCCGAAGCGACGCCGGCCAAAATCAAAAGTTCATTACCCACGACAAGCGACGGCAAAATCATCAACGCGAGCCCGCCGACCAGAATCGCCGCGCTTGTCGTCACGCTGCCAATGATGGCTTGCAGCGGCGGATAAAACATGGACGCCAGGCCGAACAGGAACAACGCCACGCCGACCCACACAATGCCCTTGAGGCTCGCCAGCTTCGCGCTCAATTCGCGCGCCGTGTCCTTTTGCGCCGCTCCCAGTTCCGTCTTGGCCCTTGTCGTCTCCTGCTCGACGACGGGCATTGGCGCACTCACGATGACGACCTGCACGTTCGTGACGAGTATGCCGCCCTCATTGTAAGTGGACCGCGATTCTTCCATCCGCGACCCGCTCGGCATCGGTGTAAGTCCGCGTCTTCAGGGTCTCCTGTTCCTGCCGAGACGCTTGGGACGGGATTATCGCCTTGCACGACGGTTTGACCGATGACGCCGGACGTCGTCGCGCGGCCACCCTTCAATGGCGCGAGGTTGCAACCACAAAACAGACCCGTCACCGCGATGACGGCCAGGTTAATCAGCATGATTTTTGCTTTTTTCATAATTTTAATGGGAGGTGCGGCTCGCACTTTCCTGAAATCGGCGAAGTTCAAACGCGCATTCCTGAAGTGCCGCACTGTTGCGATCTATGCACACCGCCAGCTTGAGCGATGTTTCGTTTTGTGAGGAGATGATTTGGGCGAGCGCGGCGTGATGTTCGTCCCGCAATTGCTTGTGGTCCGCGATTACGGCCTGCAGTTGTTGCACGAGCCAGTAAATGACCGCGCCGCAAACCAGCAACAACAGGCAGAACGCGGCCAGGAACAGCCAGCGGTCATTCATGCCGGCGGCGTGGTCAATGGCGTTTAGAAAATCGGCTGTGTTCATGTTGGTCATGGTTTTTTGGTGGCCGACGGCTAGGTCCGCATCAGCCGCACCGCGCCGCTCTTGGCGCTGATTTGCGAGCCATATTTCGCCAGCATCACTTGCGCGACTTGTGACAGCACTGGACGCTTGTCGGTTTTGTCGTAACCGGTTTGGTTGCCGCCGATATTCTGGTAAGTTCAATCCTTCACCCGCCGGCGCCGTCGTGCGGTCGGCAATCAAAAGTTCCCGCGCCATTTCGCACGTCGCCTGGACAACGGCCTTCGGCACGGTGTCATATTGAACGTAGTCATACGGAATCGGCAGCAGCACCGAGATCGGCACATGCACGTTGTCCGGCTCGGGGCACATCGCCCGCGGCCATTGCAGGCTTTGCCCGGACGTGGTCCGCGTGCCGTTGAATTGATATTCCGCGTCAATCAGCCGCGACGCCATCACCAGCGCCACGGCCTTTTGATCCGCGCTCGCGCCGTCCACGCCGTGGCATATAGATGCCCGGCGTGATAGGCATCGCCATCGGCCACATCCGCGTAAGCGTTGGCGTCAGCCTTGCCCGTGCCGTCTTCTTTGATCAGGGTGAGCGCCATAAAAATTACAAACCATCCGAATACACCACGTTCGAGTAAGGCAGCATGGGGTTTCCATCCTCATCCCCTGATAACGCGATTCGGAAGTAACCCGGATTCCGCTGCAGTCTCGATAAAACAGGTTGGGATATTGCGCGTCGTAGTTGCTCCAATTGACCCCGTCGTTTGAATGGTAAATGTTGAAACCAAACTCGACTGCCACATTGCAGGTCCAGGTCAAATGCCCATGGCCGTCCGAGGACAACACCAACTCCACCGGAGGCGGAATCACGGTTGCATCCAGGACACCGGTCCAGGGCGACCAGGTTGTCCCGACCCGATAACGGGCGGCACACCAACCAAAGTCCACTGTGACGGTGGCAGTCGTGGCATTTACGACGACAAACTCTGTGTCCGGCGAGTCCGCATCTGCCACCCATTGGTCAAAACTTTTTACTTCAGGGTTAAAAGCATTGTCATTGGTGCAAAACTGCCAGCCGTCCACAGCCACCGGGGCGACCGCACGCCAGGTGGTGTCACCGGCGACCGTTCCCAGCGAAACCAGGGTAGGCGCGGACAACGTTTTGTTTTGCCGCGCCCGCCGCCGCTTTTGCAGCCATAACGCCAGCCAGCCGCGCCGGTTAATAGTTGGTTTCTTCGTCATTCGTTTTTTCCGGTTTTGGCGTAGCGCCTGCCGCCGACTCCGCCGGTTCAACCAATGGCACTTCGCCACAGGTTGAACCGGCTCGGTTTTGGTCGGAATCGGCGGAACGTCCTCAACAATCAGAGGACGCCGCTTCCGCCGAATGATTGGATACAGTTTGTCCATATTGGCAGGTGGCTCGCGCTTAGAATGGCGTTGACGCCAATGCGCGACTTGCCTGTTCCAGTTCGTGCCGTCGCTGACATGGCGAGGCACGGCACCGAGCCTGTGCCGCCGGCAGACAGGTAGATGATGCGGCGCGGATACTTCGCCGCCGTGACGCCAGCAGCGACCGCCGCCGCGACTGTTGGTGAAGGTTGGAATCTGGATTTGTTCACCCGAACGAATCCGCTCGAAACTGCGAGGTTGAAGTTTGCCCATAAATTTGTTTTTGATTTTTTTCAGTTGAGCGCTGGCGCGTTGTTGGCGCGCCAGCGCTTTGGCACGCCCGGACTTGGGGTTAGATGTTGTGAGTGACCGCCACGACCGGGACGTTTTTGTTTTCCCAAACGCGCACCCAATTTGCGGCCGTCTCCAATTCCGCGTTCGTCGGGTTTGCGCCCGCCACGCTCGCGCTGGTGAACTTCACACCGCGAGGATGCAGGATGAACCGGCGACGGTTGACCAGGAACGTGTCGCTGTTCAGCGCATCACGCGCCATTTCGCAACCTTCCGTGCCGTGACCGCCCTCGACGGGCGCGCCGTTCAGATCGGCGAAGCCCATGCCGAACGAGCCGGGACCGAACAGGTAGGTCGTATAGACCAGGCCATCGGTCGTGCCCGCGCGGGAAGGACAGCCATCGTCCACGATGACGCGCCGGCCTTGGAACGTGCGGATTTGCGCTTCACCCTGGCTGTCCGGGATGAAGTCAATCAGGTCGAGCTTGCGCAGCGCGGCCTCGACGCCGAGTGCATCGCCACGGCCACGAGCCGGTCGCCACGGTCGCCCAGGCGCTGCGTCGCATCCACGAAGGTCGCGCCGTTCAGCCGTGGTGGCGGCTGTTTGCGCGGCGACGGATTCACTGTGAATCGCCAACAGGTTGCCCGCCATGCTCGCCGCCGAGAACACGCCGTTGAGGGAGATGATGAGCATGTATTGATTCTGGCGATTCCAGTAATCGGCCAGGAAGTTCGCCAGCGCCAGCGCCGGATCATCACCGGCAACCACGGTTGCCAGATGATTCCACGACCACGCATTGCCGTCGTTGTGAATGCGGGCGATGTCCTGGTCAGCGACCAGCTTCGCCGGCACCAGCGGGGCCGAATCGCTCAACGGCTGCCGGTTGCCGGTCAGGTCATTCCAATGCGGCATGTTGACTTGCGTGCCGCCCAGCGCGGCGCGCTCGTCATAGTCCGGCGTGCGGATGACGATGCCGGATTGGAACAGGTCGGATTTCTCCGCCGTGCGTTGAAGACGTAACCGGCGAACTGTGCCGGAACGATGATGTCTGCCAATTGTGTCTTTGCCATAATTCAGATTTGTGTTTTGTGAGCCGCTTACGCCGCCGCCTTGAGGCGGGCAGCAAGCTGCGGATCGGTTTTTTGGATTTTCATTTGCTCCGTGAGATTGCACGTTTCCTTGCGGAACGGATTCTTCACGGACCGGTTGCCGGCCGCACCGCCACCAGAGCCAGCAGCACCGCCGCCAGCATTTGCTTCAAACAGGTGCGGTGCGTCGGACACCAACGCATCCACCCATTCGGCCAAAGTCATCGGCGTCGACGCCATCCTTGCCCATGCGGGCAGTCTGGCCGTCAGCCTCAAAAGCCTGGGGAACGCCGTTCACCAGCTTGAAAGTCATTCGCGCCCGCGCGGTGATGTCAGGAATCGCCGTCGGGCGCAGACCGCGTTTGGTCGCTTCATTCACGACGGCTTGATCAATTTGAATCGCCGTCAGGCGACCAGTGCAGCGCGTCGCGTTCAGCCACAACGACACCATGCGTCTTGTCCCATTCGGCGCGGGCGGTTTTCAGCCGCGCCTCAATGACCTTGTCCACTTCACCGGCCTTGATCTGCGCGCCTCTTCCAGCTTGCGCTTGTCTTCGGCGAGCTGACGCACGGCGTCAGGGTCAATGCCTTCAAATCGTCTTGCAGTCTGGTTCGTCAGCGTGATGTTGTTCTGCGCGGAACTCATCCAGCTTGGATTTGCTCACGACGCCATCGGCGTCGAGCAGCCAAGCGCCGTCGCGCTCGACGTAGAAGGGTTGATGTTCAGCAGGAATTTCCTGCTTGGTTGCGTATTTGTATTTCAGGGCCATAAATCAGTTTCAGGTTATCGGTTGAGGGGTTGCAGTCGTCGCCGCCGACGCCGGCGGTCTCGACCGCGACCGGCGGCTTCGGTTGTTTTCTCGCTGGCGAGCAGTTTGATTTCCTCTTCATTCGTGCGACCAGGTGCGATGACTTCACCGGCGCGGAACAGGTCGAGCATCGTGTCCTGACTGATGGCGCCGGCCTGCCATGCGGCGACCAGCGCCGTGATTTCCTGAAACGACATTCCGGTGATGCTGAAATCCGTGTTCAGGCTGGCGAGCACAAGGTCGGGACCAATGGCGTCAGGAATCGGCTCGGTCGAGTTCCACCAATAAACCCAGCGCAGCACTTGCGTCAGCGACGCGCTGATGCTCAAAGAGACGGTGTTCAAGATGCTGTTCTCGCCACTTTGACGGAGTTCGATGGCAGCAGCGGTTTCACCGACGCGCTTGCGCGATTCGAGCATCCGCGTGCCGAGGACGGCCATGAGTTGCTCGTCACGATCCATCGCCCGTTCAAAGGTCGTCAGACCTTGACCGTGAAATTCCAGAAAGCCAGCCGTCGCGCCGGGCGTTTCGGCGACCCATGCCGTGCTGGAGCCGATGCGCAGCGAGGAATTTTTGTCGAAGCCGCTGACCCAGGCCGTCGGCAATGCGGTGAAGTGCATCCCATGTTTGTAGTCGGCAGTGAGCCGGTAATGGTCGAGATTGACGGCGATGATGTCAGCCAGTGGAACTTTATCCACTTCCGGCAGCGAATGGCGCGGACCATGAAAGACAAAGGGAATCAGCGGCAGCGGTTTGCCCAGGCGCAGCGGCGTCAGGGTTTCCACCAGTTTCCATTTCCGTTTGCCGCGCTTCGAGTTGCCGCTTGCATTTTGGCCGTCCGCAAGGAATTGCCAGATTTCAACCTGGTAAGACCAGTCGGCTTTTGCGTTGTCAGCCGTGGCTTTGCGGCGGCACGAGTTTCAGCACGCGAAGTTGCTGGATTTCTTCCGGTTCAAAAGGATCAGTTTCAGCAGCGGGCATCTGACTGATTTCTTTGAGGACGACCAGCGTGAGGACGTTGCGGCCATTCACCCGTTCCGTGTGCCAGTTGATGATGTCTTCAGCGGAATAGGCGACGGCATAGGCGCGTTGCTCCGCTTCCTCGTTCCAATCAATCAGCGTGCCGGCACGACCGACATTGATGATTTCCGTGACCAGTTTTTTCGAGAAGGCAGTCAGAGGCGTGCCCAGCATGTCGGCATCCTCGACAAATTCGGTGAGCGCAGTCGCCGACGCCGGTTTTGGCCTCCGGCAGTTTGAAAGTTGGATCACGGCGGAAAATCAGACCGACGAAACCATCCGCCGTGCGGGCCGAGGCGTTGAAAAAGGAGGCGCGATTTTTGTAGGCGAGATATTCCTTGTCGTCCTGACAATCCAGACGCGGCAGATATTTTTCAGCAGCGGCTTTGACGGCATCCTCACCGGCGAAGACATCACGCGCACGCAACCAGGCAGGCAGGCTTGCGTCGTAATCAGGATGAGTCGAATCAACGGGCACGAGGCGACTCTAGCACCGCATTTTTTTACCGCGTGGTTGAATTTCACGTTACCTGAACCTGCCTGACAGGAGACACGCCTTGCCTGACACCAGACCACAATTTTTTACATCTAATTTATTTGACGGATTTCCCCCTACCCCCAACCCCCAAATTTTTCTTAACGCGTTAAAACTCCTGTAAACTCCACGCCATGATTTCGACAATTGCGTTAATCGTAGGTCTCACCATTGGCATCGCGCTTGTCGAAGTCGCAAGCCTGTGAGAAGCAACCATACTCCAAATGGCAGAACCATTATCCGTTCAGCCAGACCCCTCAAATGGTGGGGGACAAGGACAAGTCCCACGAAAGACGCCAGAAACAAAAATCCAAGGAAAAGTGTCGTTTGTGAAAATGACCGCCATTTCTCGTCGCGTTTATAGGCGCTCGGCAGTGTCAACAGCAGTGCAATGAGTGATAGAAATAACAGAACCGAGGAAGTAAGGTGGATGATACCTGACCTTGTAAAAGTCGGGCGGCTGCCATCAGGCGGCAATAAGTCAATGGGAAAGACAGCAGCCACACACACACAGATAATCGCCACGCCTAATAGAACGCACGATGCCGTGAGAAAACCGGAAGGATTGACGCTGAGCCGAAGTCCGATCAGGAGTATGAGTAATGTCGCAGCTATCATGTAGGCTGTAGCCGTTCCAAGGTAACCGTATGGCCCGACTAAATACTCACTGGTGAAATTACGTAAAGGATTGTAGTCACGTCGCAAGAGATGTAGCGCCACCGCCGGGATAATGGAAAGGAGTGTCCCCGCGATTACACCTGAACCAAAGAAACGTGATGACGTGTTTTGTTTCAATCAGGGATTTAAACAAACCGTCTAAGTCCCGGCAGGTGCGCTCTTGGCCGGAATTTCGTCGGATGCCTTCACCATTTCGTTGATCAATTTTTGGAAATCCTTCAGGCCGGTTGCGGGAATGATGATGGAGTTTCGCTTGCTGTTACCTTCCTCGGAAATGCGCAGAAAACGTCCTCGGGGATTTTCTTTCAGAGTCAAGTGAAACGCCTTGCGTTCAATTTGAATCTCATCGGATTTAAGCGTGTCTTCTTGGACAAATGGCCGCGGCGCCTGTTGCGCATGTTGCTGGTAACCCTGATGACCATAAGGCTGCCCGTTGAATGGCGACCGTATTTCGTTTGAAATCATGGAAAATTTAACTACCTGAAACCACACGCAGCCACAAGCCGAAGTTGTTCACCAGTTCCAATGTCCCATCCCAAAAGTTAGCTCGCTTCGCTCGAAATAAATTCAGTTCGCGCTGCACTCCATTCGCGTGCTCAACCAATACGAACCGCGCAACTATTCACGGTTTCCATTTACTCATGTCGCCGCCGCACGCGCGGAATGCCTGACGCTCATGCCCGGCCAGCCTGCTAACGCAGGCTATGGCCGGGCACCGGGCCGCCACCTCGGGTTTACGGATGTCCCGCTCGGCGGCCCTTTCGCTACACCGCGCGCGCGTATAACCGTTGCGTATTTACGGATGTCATTCTTGCATTCCAACCGTTCAGGTTGGCGGATGATTTTAAGCGCGGTGTCAGGCATTGAAACCTCGTCGCTTCGCTCCTCGTCAGGAAAAGACAGCAGCCCGGCTTCACCGAGCCGACACTTGCGCTGCCAAGTATCGGCACGGTTTCGCCCGCGCACGATGACTGACTCGCCAGCTTTGCACCCGCTCCACTCCGCTGCCGCGATCCGCCGAAGGCAGGTGCGGCTCGCACCGGCGGAGCGCTTTCGCTTCGTTCCGACGGCCGCAAACTGGCGAGACAGTCAGAAAACGTCGTGCGCCCCCGGAAAAGCAAGACACTGATGGTCGCGAGGCTTCGCCCGACCAGGAGACCCGCAATAGCCCGCGATGCTTCGCACGGGCAAGACACCGCAATACGGCGCGAGGCTCCGCCTGTCGCCGAGGACACCGCAGTAGGCCGCGAGGCTTCGCCCGGCCAAGACATCGGCAATAGCCGTGAGCACGGCCATTTTCCGGACGCTACACTCCGCTGGCGCTCCGTTTCGCCGCCCGGAAGAATGGCCGACCTCACTGACGGTGGCCCACCGCAAGGTGTTGGTCTGACACTTCGCCGCCAGGCTGCGTGCGGGTCTGCCGAGCGCGGCCCATGCACCCATCGCGTCGCAGCCCGCGCACTACGCTCTGTCGTCGAAGAGTCAGATTCGTTGGCTTCGCGCTGGCGCGACTGTGCCAGGAACGAGTCCGCAGACCCGGCGAACGTGGCACACATCGGCTACGCGGCTTCGTTGTCATGCAGGAATGCTTCCCGGACAGAACACAAGAGCAGTTATATTCAAAGCCGCCCCATTTGCCGTTTCCCGCTGGCGCGTGACCCTCGGCAAACGGGTCCCCGCCGTCTCCCGCGAGACCCTCCGCGCCGACGGCCCGGTTCATTGAGATATAACTGCGTCTTGTGTCCCATCCGGCTGCTTCTCTGTCACGCTGACTGCTAATCCGCACCTTCGCGCTCGTGCGGGCAGTCACCGCGCCAGTTCGCAGGCATCCTTCACGCCAACTCCGCCTGAAACGGGAACAGCCGGGTCTGCTTCCCCAAATCCCCCGCCCACCCCGGATGCTCGCCCCCTCCATCCCCAGGGGGCTGCGCTAAAGCGTTTTCAGGTCCGGCTTTTTCTGCGTCTGCGTTTCTCTCCATCGCCCTCATGGCGTCAGCCCAAAACCAGCCTGCCCGCTCGTGGTGCCCTCTAAAGATTACTCCCACGGGGGAAGGCTGGGGCTTCCGCTCTTTCATGAAGGGCGACGGACAGAAGACGCACAGCAGAGCAGAAAAAAAAAGACCATGAAAACAAATACAAAAAAATCAATCGGGCTCGGGAGCAGATCCGCACAGTTGAGCAGCACAGACACCAACACACCGGCAACAGCGGGCGCAGTTGCGCCAGTGGCGAAGCCAGACAATCGCCTGCCGATTGATGCCGAGGCGCGGAAGAAAAATCGCACCTTGCCCATTACGAAAGTGTTGGAGCTTTTGAAAACCAGCAATCCCGGTTTGTTCAATCTCGCCGAGGTTGTCGGCAGATGGGTTTGGGTGGCGTTCCGCGAGACACCCGCGCCGGAGATGCGGCAGCAGTTGGCGCAGCTTGGTTTCCATTGGAACCGTGAGCGTCAGGCATGGCAGCACCCTTGCGGCGTGTTCCGTTTGGGCAGCGTCACCGACCCGCACCAGAAGTATTCCTGCTATTTCCCCGCCGACGTGCGGCCCGCTTGATTGAACCACACAGGCCGCGCTCCGCTCAGGGGCGCGGCCCTTTTGCCATGAAAATCCTCTCCGCCCGCAAATATCCAAGCACGCGCAACGGCCCGCTTTCACTTGAGCAGGCCGAGACCCGCCGCCTTGCCTACGCCATCAAAACCATCGCCAGCCCATCGGCGGATTTCAACACCGCCGCCCGCGAAATGGCCGCGCTCATTTCCGGCCCCTGCTGGCTTGTTCCCATCCCCGACAGCACCGGCAACACCGACGCCAATACCCGGCTTGCCAGCCTCATCGCTGGCTATTGCCCCGGCGCTCAGGTTGTCAAAGCCATCACCCGCACACAGCCGATTCAATCCCAATGTGAGCGACACAAACTTGCGCTTGGCCCCATCCCGCCAGAGCAGCACCATTTTGCCCGCACTCGCAAAGCCCTGACGCTTCGGCAAACCTATTTCGTGGACAACGTCACCACCAGCGGCCACACGATGGAAGCCGCCCGCGCCGCGCTCGGTTTCGGCGCTGGCCTCGTCTTTGCCGACGCCGCGCCCCGCCGCGTTCAGATTCAAGCCACGCTCCTTTGACCGCCGCCCGGATTCCGGTCAGAGCCGGCCAAGGCGCTGCCCTGGACCCGCCGGGACTCGCGCCGTCCCGGTCCCCGCGCCAAAGGGCAAGCCCTCTGGACTCCGTTTTTTGTTCTCATGCGCCGAACCGGCTAAAACGCCACGCACCCGCACCGCCCTTCCTTTTTAAATTTTCCCAGGGCGGCGCAGGCGCTCTAGTCCTCAATCGCCGGACGGCTTTGCTTCTAGTCCTCTGGCCGGACAGGCCATCACGTTCGGGCGCGCGGGGGAGGTCGGCTCGCCATTCCACTCGCAAGCTCATTCCACGGCTCGCCGCAATTGGCCACTCGCCGCGAGCAGCCAGGCGCGCCCGCTTACACGCCCCTCAATTTCCTTTGGGAAATTGACCGCGACTTCGTCGCCACCAAGTAGCGCAGCGCATCCGCCGCGTCATCGCCGCCGATGCCATCCTCGTCGGCGTCCACCTTCAGCACGTCTTCAGGCCGGTTCGGATCATGTTGCAGTGTCGGCAACGTCTCAATCAACCGCCCGCACTGTTTGTGAATGAAAAGTGTCGGGCGGACGCCGCCGTCCACATCGCCGAACCCTTGCAACACTTCCGCCCAACCATTCACCCGGTCCGTGTTGGCGCAACGCAGTGAAATCCCTTGTTTCGCGTATTGCGCCGCAATCGTCGTTCCGTCGCTCTGGCGTGAAAACACATCCGCGCCGGCCACCAACCGTTTCAGATCGCCGAGTTCCAGTTTGCGGTTGCCAATTTTGTGCCGCGCCAGCATCAGCCGGATCGCCATTGCGTGTCGTTGCGGTAGCCACAACCGCTCCGCGTGCTCATCCACGACGAAAATGTTCCCGTCACCGTCGCGACAGCCGAGCAGGACGACGGTGTAATGCGCGAAACCGTAATCCAGCGCCGCGAACCATTCCACCGCCCGCTTGTCGTCGAAATCCCCGACGACATGGACCTCACGGCGAAACGTCGTGAAGAACTGACCGGCGGCAATGTCCCAATCGCCCTCCAGCCACGCTCGTTTCTGCCAGCCCGTCAGCCCTTCAAGCACCTTGCGATATTCGGGATTATTGAAAGCGTTATCGCCCACCCGTGCCGGGACGAACCTCGTTTCCGTTTCTCTCTTTTCCAATAATGGGAGCACGAACCTCGTGCGATACCAGGTATGGCCGACCCCGCCGGGATTTGTGGTCGAGTAAATGCGCGGACGCCAATTCGGTTTGCTCGTGCGGCAGCACGTTGAGATGTCCTGATATTTGCGGCTCGTCAGCGTCGTGGCCTCCTCAACGCCGATGACGTCGTATTCCAGGCCGAGGTAGGCATCAATGTCTTTCTCGGATTGAAAATGTCCGGCGATGATTCGTGAACCATTCTTAAAACCCAACACGCCGCGGTAGGCCGAGAATTCATGCTTGAGCTTGCCGAACAGCCGGCGGCGCAGATCCTCGAATTGCTCCAGGTTCGCCTTGCCAACCTTGCGGAGCAAAAGACATTTCAAACCAGCCACACGCTGACAGTCATCCGCGCCCATTTGTGCCAGCAGCCAATGTGACTTCCCCCCGCCACGGGCGCCGCCGTAGCCAATGGCCGTTGGCCCGCCGGCATGGTCGCACAGCCGGGCGGCAGCCGACGCCGCCAGTTGTCGCGGCTGCAGCACCACGCCGGCCTTGAGTAAGCTTTTCACCTGGTCGCGCGGGCAACCGGCGTGCAGCCCTGCGGCCATCATTTGTTCGATGCGACTCATGTTTGTGCGTTGGCCAGTGGCGCTGCCACCAACGCCGCCGGTGGATTGACCGGCTTGGCTTCGACCTCGACGATTGCGGCCGGTTTTTCATGGTGGCTGGCGGCAGGGTCCGGGCCGTAGATTTTTTCCAGCGCGACTTCGATCTGAATCATGAAAGCGGCATCCTCTTCCGCCGGTTTCTCCTCCGGTTCAAGTGACAAACCCGACGATACCCGGCCCAGCTTGCTCGCCAGGTCGAGCAGGCGGGCGATGCCCTCCAGCGTGCCGCAGCGATGCTCGTTTTTCTTCCAGCGCGCAATTGCCTCGCGCGCCAGGGCAATCAGTTCACCCCGGGTTTGCCATTCATCTTCCCGGTGTTGTTCCTGACGCTTCGCCCAATCCGCCCCGTTTTGAACCGCCAATGATTCAGCCGTCTTGCGTTCGATGTCAGCCAGGTGCGCCGTGTGTGCCTGGACTCGCACCGGCCAGTTAAACTTGCGCGACCATTTTTCCATCATCCGTTTGCTTTTGCCCAACTTCTCAGCGGCACTGGCCAGCGACCGTTCCGGTCCAAGTTCGAGATAAATTTTGAAAGCGGCGAAAGCCTTGTTGCTCTCACGTTCCTGTTGTTCAAATGTCATCGGCATAAATTTCCTATTCAGTCCTATGGCAGGTGTGGAAGGGCAACCCGACCCCAAGGAGGGTTGTCCCTTCCCAACTGCCTGTCTTGTGATTTACAGTCATTATTATTAAAGGGATGTGACTGTTGTGACTGTTCGCCAGTAAAGCCCGCCGGAATTCCTTACTAAACCCACTGTTTCCAAGCGTTTAAGTGCCCGTTGAGCCGTGCTTTGGCTCATTTCCAGCGAGTTTTTGGCTTCCTGCATGATTTTGGTGAAGGTTTTGCCCTCATCGGTAATCACTGCATCCATGAATTCCTTGTCGGAGCAGACCTTGTTTTTAGATTGTGGCCGGCGGAGCGCATCCGGGTTCAGATCGTTGGCGACCCGCATCAGCGGATAATCCCACGCGACCACAAATTCCGGGTGTTGCGGCAGATTGCGCAGGATGCTGGTGACGGTGAAGCAGTCCGGTTCCTCGTGCGGTGTCAGCACCACGATGCTGTCCGGGTCACGCGCCCAGGCGCCCGCACCGCTCATGCGGTCCATCGCATTTTTCGCCGTGCTGTCGCCTTTGGCGAAATGGTGTGCCACGACTACCGCCGCGCCGGTCTTTTGCGCCATCGCCTCCAGCTCGTTCATCAGTCCGGCAATCTCGCCGTTGGCATTCTCATCACGGTTGCCCAGGACTTTGTAAGCCGGGTCCAAAATGATCAGCCCGAATTGATGCCGGGCCAGTTGCTCCTCCAGCTTTGGCCGGAGCAATGTCAAATCGGCATTGTGCCCGCGCAGATTCCACAAGTGCAGCGTGTCGCCCATGCCCTTGCAATCGGTCCGGGCCGTGCAGAGTGCCACCATCCGCTGCGCAATGGCCCAATTGTGCAGCTCAAAATTGATATAAACCACCGGTGACTTGGCACATTTCCGCCCCCACCACGGTTGCCCACTGGCGACGGACAATGCCAGGTCGAGCAGTCCCCACGACTTGTTCGATTTCGACGTGCCGCCGAGGATCATCTTGCACCCCTGATGCAAAATGCCCTCGATTATTTGTGGCGGGGCGACCGGCGGCGACGCCGCAAACTCTCGCAGCGTCACGATCTCAGGCAACGGCGCAGGCACCGCCCCCAAATCCACCGCGATGTCCACCTGTTCGCTCATGTTTTACCCACTTGTCAGAAATGGAAAATGAGTCATCATCGATCCGTAATGCTCAAATATTTCGCCACACTGACCGGTGTGACCCTGGTGGTCCTGCTCGCGGGGATGGCACACGCCAAAGAGCGCCTTTATCATGGCAAGACTTTTTCTGAATGGGTTGATCAGGTGGACGAGACAATGCCCATTATGGATGGCCACGAACCGGAGTATTTCCGGGCAATCCGTTCTTTTGGCACGAACGAAATTCCCACACTGATTCAATGGATCAAGAGTGACAGCCAGGCTCTGGAAGAAAAGCGGCAAGCGGAACATGAAAAGGCATTGAAGGAAGGCAAGCGGTTTACCGTAGACGGCCCCGAAACCTACGGGCCCGCCCAACGCGCGGACGCCGCTTTTGGCGTTCTCGGTTCTATTGCGCGGCCCGCCATCCCCGCCCTGACCGAAATTGGAGTGAACTCCCATGATCGGATCCAGTGTCAGGCGGCAGTCCGCTCGCTGGCATGGATTGCACCGGATTCTTTGCCCGCCTTTATCACAATACTCACTAACGGCACGACAGAGGCCAAAGGCGAAGACTTGGAGTATTTGCCGGTATTCGGGTCCAACGTGGTTGCCGCCCTGCCTGCCGTCGTTGGTTGTTTGGTTGGAGATAACGGGAACATCGGTGATGTCGCCGCGGATATCCTGAGCCGCTTGGACGTGCCCGACGCCACGCTCAAGCCCATGTTGACCAACGCGCTGGTCACGGCCTCCGCGCCGGTGCGCTTGCGCATATATCGCGTGGTTTTTTGGCGTGGCACTATGAATCCCCGGCCAAGCCCGCGAGGGGAAACCGTAACGATTCTCAATTCGGCATTGAATGACTCCAGCCCGGCGGTGCGGGATTTTGCCACCAATGCATTGCAGGATTTGAATTCGGACAGGCAATTCAGACCTTCGCGACCTCGTTAAAAATTCCGTGTTCATTCGTGAAATTCGTGTCTATTCCTTCAACCACACGAGCCGCTGCAAACGGCCGTCGCGCCACGCGCCCGGCACGCGCACCGGTTGCGAGTAGGTGAAAACTTTCGGGTCGCAGCCGAACGCCGTCAGCCCGGCCTTAAGCCGGTTTTCAAAAACCTTGTTGCGCGGCGCGTCAAACCATGCGTGCAGCGACTTGCCCGCCGTATCAATGATGCAATGCAGCCGGTAATGCAGCCGCCGTTGCAGATACGCGAATATCGCGCCGACCTCATCCTTCGCGAGCGTGTCGCTTTCGATGACGAGAAATCGTGTGCCGTTGCAATTGGCGTTGCTGCGTTGGAAACTCCCCGGCTTGAACGACGAACCGCAGGTGAAATTGCCCATCGCCGGCCCGATCTGATACCAGTCTGCCACCGGCCGGAAATTCGTCCGGTGTTCGGGTTTGCCCGAACTGAAAATGTCGCCGATCCAGACATGGCAATGCGCCGGCCACAGCCGCAGCCATGTGCGGAACTGGTCCTCCGCGTCGCGCTGGCAAACTTGCAGCGGCGAATCCTTGATGATTTGTGCGAACGGCCAGCAAAATTTTTCAAACAACTCCGGCTTGAACTGCTCCGCGAGTGCCTTCAAAGTTTCCAAAATCAGTTGCTCGCCCGCGTCGCGCCCTTCATCGCGAGCGCGGGCCTGGATAACTTCGCGCGGCAGCACCGCGCCGCCCGATTGCAGCACATCACCATTTCGCAAAATCACTCCCCCCGGTAATTTTAGCTCCCAGCTTGATTCACCGAGTCCCCGGCGCAGCCGCAGGTTTGTTTCCGCCACCGCCGCCGCGCAAGAGGCGTGGAAACAAAAAATTGTCGGCGCACCGTCCACGCTCACGCGGCAATCTTTCTTGCCGGTCGGATGCGTGTGCAGCGATTCCCCAGGACAGCGGCAGAAACCGGAAACTTCCGTTTGCCAGTCCACCGCGCCGACAATGCTCGCCGCCACCTGTCGCGGATCATTCATGTGGTGGCCAGTCCGGCTCGGACCCCGTGCGGCGCGCATTCAGAATTTAAGTTCCGGTTCACAGTGTTGTTTCGCGGCGCGGATGAAATCCGCCGGGCGTTTCATAATCTCTTTCGCGACGTGCGCCGGCAGATGGAGCAGACTTTTCGCCTGGTAACGGTCGGCGATGAAACGCAGGACCATGTCCTCCACCCGCCCATCACCGCCCAGTAGCCGGTGCAGGTGTTCCACCGTTTGCACCGACAGCCGGCCTGTTTCGGAATTGACGACAGCGTCCATATTGGCGAGTGCGGCTCGCACTCAGTTCAGTGCGGGTTTTTGCCATGCCATCACCCGCCGGAACCGGCGCATTTTTTCCCGATGACAATGCGCCCGCCCGCGCCGCAGCGTCCAGCGATGCACCACGCCAACAAGCCGGAACCACAATTTGTCGAGATTGCGAATCATGGTTCGCTCCTTTCAGACCGTCACGCCCAGCGCGCCCGCAACCAGTGCGGTGAGTTCGATGTCATTGCGCAGATACGCTTCCGCCTGTTTGCGGTCGCTCCGCCAAATCTCCGCGAAGGCTTTGCCGTCGCCGTTTTTCGCGCCCACCCCCAGATGTTTTGCGATGCTGTCCAAACTCCCGCGCGCCTGCCGGTCGCCAAGCTGCCAGCAATCGCGCAGGTCAATCAGTTGGTCGCTCCAATAACGACCGCGCCGCAGGCCGAACGGAACCGGCACGCGATGTTTCCACGAGCGCCGGAACAAAAACGGAAAGTCGAAACCGAAAATGTTGAATCCGACCATCGGATTCGTCCGTCCCTGGACGCCGCGCGTCAGTTCCCAAAATTCAAACAGCGTCCGCGCCTCATCATCGTGGCCGATGATAAAAAACTTCCCGCCCTTACCGAACGCCATCGGCTTTTCGCCTTTGGCGTCAAACGTCATCACGCCGATTGCGACCACGCGGCCCGTCAGCGGGTCGAGCGCGGCGCTCTCGATGAAGTCGCGGCGGTGATTCGCCTCGGCCTCGGCGATTTTCTCCGCAATCTTCGCCGGGTCTTTCAGGTTGCCGGTTTTAACTTCCGCCGGATCGAACGGTGGCAATAACGCTGATAATTCGCTTTCCGCCAGTGGCCCGGTTTCCAAATCAAATACAATGGTCTGCATAAAAATTTATTTTGGTAGCAGCCGACGTGAGGAGGCTCAAACTCCCCACGCCAGCCAGGTTGTTTCGGTTTCATTGCCCGTGCGGCGCGCACCTCAATACGGCACGTCGTCTTCCGCCGGTTTCTGTGCGGCCTGCCAGGATTCCAGCGCGGCAATCAGCCGCTTGTCATCCGCAGTCGGCTTGGCGTTCGCCTTCGCAATCGGCAGCCAGTTCGCAATCAGCGCGCCGACTTGCTGCGGCGAGAGGTCGCGCACTTCCAGCCCCTTGCACTTGCCGACGTGGATTTTCGTCGCGCCCAAGTCGGCGGTATCCGCCGCCGGCTGTTCCGTGCGGCGATAACCGCTGGTGTCTTTCGGCGGGCGATCCTTCATCCGCACGAATTTTCCCGACGGCTTGAGCGGTTGCACCGACTTGTCCGGCTGGATCAACGCGATGTTCGCGTAAATCTCGCCTTCACTGTGTTCGTGGATCACCGTGATATGCGCCGTGCGGCCCAGCAGGTTTTCCGTGTCGAAGTCTTTGACTTCATCCGCCGACAACTCGCGCCCCATCCATTTCCGCAGGAACGGCCGCAGCGCCGAGTTTTCGTGATATGACGGCGTGAACGGGGCCGACCACACGCACCAGGGCGTGCCGTCCTCCTTCGTTTCGCCGATTTCAAACACGAACCGGAATTTTTCTTTCGGCCCGAATTGTGTCTGCACCGTCTTGAGCGGCGTCACGTCCACGCAGACCGCCGACCCGGTGTATTCCGGGCAGGGTTGGAAGTTCCCGCTGTTGTTTTTGATTTTCATTTTATTGCTCCGTTTGCTTTGGTTGCTCTGTTGGTTTGTTCTCCGGTGGCAACGCGCCACGGAGAAAATCGAAGAAAGTTTCGGCGCGCATCGTGATCAGCCACGGCGCGTGATTGCGGCGATGAGCAACCACCCACGGCTTCTTATGGCCAGCGGGGGCACCCCGCCCGCAATCGCCTTCGGCTTGCGCGCACGCATCGGCCAGGTTCAGGTTTTGCACCCGCTTGATTTCAAAATGCAGCCACGCCAGCGCCTCGCTCACCACATCGGGTGAATCCGGCGACCCGCTGAATTGCTGCCCGCGCCGCGCGTCGAACCCATGCTCGCGCAGCAGCGATGCAAATTCGCGCTCGCCCACCTTGCCTTTGTTTCGGGAATTCATCGGGCAGTCTCCTCCGGGCCGCTCACACGGCAGGTTTTGGCGAGATGCGCTTGAACCTCGCTCCACCGAAACGCGCAGCGCCAATCGAAGTTGTAATAAGGGATGATTCCGCGCCGCATCATCAGCTCCACCCCGCGAGTCGTTCGCCCCATGCGCCGCGCGACTTCGCGCTTGTTGATGAATGGCTCGACAGACAGTTCGCTTGGCGCGGTCGTGGCGTTGTGTGTTTTCTTGCTCATGTCAGCCGTTGAAAAGTTCAAAGGTGGGTTTCTCCAGCACAGCGGCGATCTTTTCCTTCATAGGCAGGTGCGGCTCGCACCGCCCGGTTTCAATCCGCGAGATTTCGATTTCCTTGAGGCCGACCCGCTCCGCGAGTTGCAGTTGCGTCATGCCTTTCAGCACCCGCGCCGCCTTCAATCTGTTGTTCGCTGCCATTTTCAGTTTGTCGTTACCGTGGCGAACCGTTCGCCCGGATACCCTTTGCTGAAAATCGCGAAACGAGGGCAAAAAAAGAGGGTTAGCTGTTACGCTAACCCTTGAGGGAGAATGAAATGTGAGAAATCAGGTAATCGCGAAGAAAATCACGAAGTCGCGCCGCGCAGCAGGTTGGCAAGGCTGTCGCACTTGTCTTCCCAATTCTCAGAATTGAATTCTTCCAATTCCTCGATGATGTCCCGGATCAATGCGGCATAATCCGTTTCGCGCTCCGCGCCGGAGGCCAGTCGCTTCGCAAAATCAACGCCCGATTGTCCCCGGATGGATTTCCGCCACCGCACGAATTCAGCCAGCGCCGCATACGCCTTCCCGCGTTTGCGCCACTTTGCAATCTTGCTCCGCAAGGTGGAGTCCTTCATAGAGAGAACACGGCTGGCTTTTGCCGTATCGCCAGCCGTCAGAATGGCAAAAAATAGTTCACGCGCTTCCCGGTCAATTTTTTGCACGAATCCGAACAAGCCTTCACCTTGCATCTCCTCCAGCCGCGCCTTTGCTGACAGCAATGAATGCCGTTCAGCACGCACGGATTTAATTTCACGTTGGATGCCTTCCAGCACAGGCGCGATACTTGGCACATCGGCCAGCCCCGCCGCGAACCGGTCCAGAATCGGGCGGATTGAATTCGTCACCCGGAACTTTTGCCTGTCCGCCGCGAGGTGTTGCCCCAGCGGAATGAAAGCGCACCGCTGGCGTTGCAACAGCGCATTCACCGCTTCCGACTGCGGGCCGGCGGTCGGCGCGAGCAAAATAAACGGCTCATTCCGGGCGCTGGCGGCAACTTCAAGATTTTTCAGCAGTTCGGTTTCACCCGGACAAAACGCCAGAAACACCGGCGACCGCGTTTCCGTGTGCATCCCCGCCGGCCAGATTTTCGGTGCCGCACTTGTCACGCCCGACCCATCCACCGGCTCAAATCCAAGCGCACCGCCCACCGCGCCGCCAAATCGCGGCGCGTCCAGTTCGTGAATGATGATTTCCGCTGGTGTCAGCTTCACCGCCTCGCAGCCGCCATCCTCACACTGGCAAACGGAAAATAATTCCGTGGTTTCAACTTCATGGCGGCAGCCGCAGTCGCGCTCGGCCAGGCACGGATAATTTTGCGCCAGCCGTTGTGTCGGACGACAGAAAGCGGTTCAGCGCCTCAAAATCCGCGTCCGCCAGTTGCCGCCATTCCGCCATCACCGCCGCCGGTGGATGCGTTTCCGCCAGCAGTTCAAGCGTGTTCCAGATGCCATGATTCATATTCTGCGCTCCGCGCTGCCGCCAGCCTGCGTTCCGGGGTTACTGGTGGCCCTCCGCAAGGAGTTCCAAAGACCAGTTGCCATTGATGTTTTCCTCGTGGTTTGCCAGCACGAATTTCTGGCGTTCCAGCCAAAGATGCAGCGGCACGGAATCATCATCGCGGCTGAAGGTCGCAAAATTGGAGGGCCGGATCGTGAACGAGCGCGCCTTTTTCGCGTCGCGGAACAAAACGGAAAATCGCGCCAGCCGGATGTCCGCCGCCGCCGGGATTTTATACTGCCGTTTCTCGAAAATGGAAAACACATCCAGCGCCGAAACCCGCTCGCGCAAACCCAGCTCGCCGTGTCCGCGAAATTCAATTTCCTTGAGCGTGATGTCCAGCACCCCGTCAATCCCCGCGCACGCGACCGAAGGGCGTCCGGTTTTCAATGGTTCGAGCGTGTATTTGCCCCGGCTTGCCGGAAAATAATTCGCGTCATTGAACAGGTGCATCCCGAACGCCAGCCGGAACAATTCCGGCTCCTGCTCGCAATCCGCGTGGACGCGCATCTCGCCGGCCTCCGCGTCGTAAATCACCACGTCATGCCGCTCCGGGCGGTAAATCATGCTGCCGGATTCCAAATCCTTCAAATCCACGCAGCCGTCGCGTTTGATCGGCTGGGCATGGCGGACGTAAAACCAGAATTCATGGTCATGCTCGCGCCAGAAAACCCGCACGCTCCGTCCGCGCTGGTGGGCCTCATACCAGCCGTTCAGCGTCTTTTCCAACGCCGACAAATCCGCCGGCGGATTAAATCCCGCCCGCCTGCGGCGCGCGACGTAATAGACAAACGACCGATACCGCGCCACCGACTTCTCGGCATAGATTTCCTGAAAGAGCGCCCGGTTGGTCAGCAGCAGATGCGCCGCCACGTCTTCCGGTGAACTGTCGGCGGGAAAGGTGAATTCCATCTGCCGCGCCCGCACCGTGTCGAGAATCTTGTCCATCGTTTCCGGCCCGGACATCTGTTTCACCATGTGAAATTTTTCAACCAGTCCGGGGGGAATGTCGTCCGGCGAGAGAAACACCGTTGCCATCGCGCTGTAATCCAGTTCTGTCTCCTGGCCGACTGGCGGCAGTTCCACGCCCTTGCCCGCGAGAAATTCACGGTGTTCATCCATCAGCGCGACCAGCGTGCGCGGGGAAATTTCCCGAAGTGTGTCCGGCTCGGAATAACGGCGAATGTTCACAGTCTTCATATTGCACCTGTAAGCCGCCCGAAGTGTTCTGATTCCAGACAGCCTTAACGCTAAACAAACCCATCCCAGAAACTTGAGTCAAAAGCGCGTGTTTGTGGCAAACGCCTTTTGGCAGAGATCAAATGCGCACGCGCCTATTTCAAAAGCTCGTAAGGTTCGCGGCCCAACGCCTTGGCAATGCGGACCAGACTGGACAGCGAAAGATTGTATTTACCGCGTTCGACGCCACTGATGTATGTCCAGTGCATATCCGCGCGCTCGGCAAGCGATTCTTGCGACAAGGCCATTTTTTTTCGATACGCGCGCACACTCTTCGCCACTCGCTTGCGATACTGGATGTCCATGCCTATCAAGTTTGGAAGAAAAAGGCCTCGGAAAACATAGACGTTACAGCTATCGCATTTAATACTAGACAGCCGCCGCGAACTTTGGCAAAATCAGGCCTGCCAATTCCTGTGGAAACCATGGAGTCGCGGGCCGGCGCTTCTTGTGCAAAACTGGCCAGCGGGATTCGGGTGTCGCATGAATGTCACAGAAAAACATCTGGACGGAACGGGCAAAGATGCGGCAGAATTATTTCGGGTGAAATGAACGCGCCGACCCAACTGCGGACGCAAAAGGGGAGTCAACTTCCAAAAGGCAATCTGTGAAAAGCGCTTATTACACTAAATTGAACTATCAGTTAGTGCGGCTAATAATGTCTGCCTTTCCGTCCGGCAGGAAAGGCGGTCCCGCTATAGCGAGTTGAAACCCTAAACCGGAAAGATCGTATTTTTATGAAACATTCCCCACAAAAGTTACTGGTGATCGCCGCCATTTTAGGCGCGACGGGCATGGCCGGTATGATGCCGGCTCACGCCCAGCAAACGGTCACTTCGATTCAACCCGCACCGGCAGATGATATTGTGCAACTGACCGCAGACGAAGCGGACCTGACCCCAATGTCATCGGCGGGTCTGCCGCGTGCGGCAACCTATTGGGTGATTATGCCCGGTTACAGAGGCAACGTGACCCCCTTGCCCTATCCTTGTCTGCCGGTCGCGTTGACCAATTCCCCGATTTACGACATCACGGGAAACATTTTTCTGGTGGACGCCACCGGCGGTCAGGTGTTAACCGGCGGCAATCAGTCGGGAACGCGCGCCAGCAGTAGCACGATTGCTTCTGTCTTGGCGTTACAGGCCAGCACGGTAGAAAATTTGATAGAGCAGATACAGGGGGCGGCGGCGAGTCAGCAGATGCAGGGGATGGATGTGCCCAGTCCGGGAGGTGGTGGAGGCACGAACAGTGGCGGCGGTTTTTATTCCGACAGTTTTCAGCCTCCAGTTTACACGACCAATGATTTATGGTTGCAGATGGTGGGAACAACAAACAACGGAACGGACATGACAGCCTATTTGGTGATCAACACGCCTTGGAACGTGACCAACGGCGTTTATGATTTGTTTGCCACGACCAACCTTGCGCCGAGCGCATGGCAATGGCTTGGCCGTTGTTCGCCGGGGCAAACCAACCTCACCGTGGTCAATCTCGCCACTCCGACGGAATTTTTCATTCTCGGTTTGACCAACGACGCTGACGGCGACGGTTTGACCGATGCCTACGAAAACTTGGTGAGCCACACCAGCCCCACCAACGCGTATTCAAATCTGGACGGATTGCCGGATAGTTGGGAAGCGTCGCTTGGGCTGAATCCGCAGAACAACAACGTGACCATGCCATCCGAGCGGTCGAATTACGGTTACACAACGGCGGACTGGCTGAACGGCGTTTCGGGCGTCAAGAGCGGGACAATCAATCTGGACAACGAAGGCAACGTGCTGACGGTTTCACAATAATCACGAAGGATAAAAATGAAAACACTGCGATTTTTGATTCTTGGTTTGCTGGCAACGACGGCCATTTTCTGCCGAGCGCAAGATGGAATTATCAGCACCAACGGGGGATGGTATAGCCTTGATGCCATCGCTGCCGCGGGAGCCACCAATAGCACAAGTGACGGGGATGGAAGCCAGACCTTTCAGGTGATGGCAAATTTTGAGCCGCAAACACCACCGACACCGCCGGTTATCGCCGAAGTCATCACGCCGGAAAGTCAGGCATTGGCGGACGGCTTGCAGGACGATCCGCTGAAAATTTACAACTACGTCCACGACCACATCCGTTATGTGCATTATTTCGGCTCGAAGAAAGGGGCGCAATTAACGTTGCTGGAAAAGAGCGGCAACGATTTTGACCAATGTGCCTTGCTTGTTGCGTTGTTACGAGCAGCCGGTTACAGCGATGCCAGTTACCAATTCGGCTGGATGCTTTTGCCCTACGACAGCGCCAATCATCAAGACCTCCATCATTTCCTCAATCTGGATTTGACGAACAGCAACTGGTCCACGACGACCAGCTTTTTGGATAACTACTTTGGATTTGAGCGTGGCTATCCGATTACCGCGCACAATTGGGGGAACAACATTTATGGCTTTCAAAGGGTGTGGGTCACAGTGACGGTTGGCGGAACAATCTATAACCTCGACCCGGCGTTCAAAGTGACAGAACGGATTTCGGGCATTGATTTGCCGACGGCAATCGGATTCAGCAGCAACGCGCTGATGAACGCCGCCGGTGGCACTGATTTCGGCAATTTTACCACCAACTTTTACACGACGAACATCAATGAAGCCGCCATACGCGGCACACTGGCCGGTTACACCACCAACCTTCTCAATTACATTCAAAACAATTTCCCCAACGCAAGCGTGGAACAGATTTTGAGCGGCCAATACATTATTGCCTCGACAAATACTGCGTTGAGTCAATGTTTCCCGCTTCAGCCAACGAATTGGAGTGGCACGATGCCGGTAATAAGTTGGGTCAATGAACCGACCAACATGATGGCGACGTTTGCCATAAGTTATCTCGGCGCAAAATACCAATGGTTCACTCCGCAGTTGCAAGGCCAGCGGCTGTCGTTGACTGTCAGTTCTGGCGGTTCGGCGCAGCTTTGGCAGGAGGACACGAATGTGGCAACGGCCAGCACAGGCGGTGGCTATTTCAATCTGACAGTCACCACTTATTATCCGAGCTTCGGAAGCAGTTGGAATACCACGTCAAACACATTTAATCCCGGTGGCCCCGGACAACCGTGGGAATCTGCAACCAGAACTCTATCAAGGGGCCAATGCCAACTATGCGATATTGTATGCCTTTGATCCCGATTGGGGTTGGTTACAGGCGCGGCAGAACAGACTTGACGCTTACTTGGCACAGGGGCTGGCCAGCAGTTCGCGGCAGGTGCTCACCGAAACCTTGAATGTCATGGGTCTCAACTGGCAAATGCAGGTTGAAATCATGCAGCGGATCATCGCGCAGAAAACCGGAGCGTCCCCGATGTTTTGGCACCGTATCGGGCGCATGAGCCAGGAGAGCGGGCATGGTTATTACGTGGATGTTTACCTCATCGTGCAGGCGACAACTTCCAGTTCCAGCCAAAATGACAACCACGCCACGCGATGGTTCGATGAATTCTGTTATTTCGGCAGCGCGATGGAACACGGGATGATTGAGCAACAGCAATCCACCAATCTTGTAGCGGCTTCAACTGTGAAGATGCTTGAGATGGCCAACACCAACCATCAGGCGATTTATCTTGCCAACAGCACAAATTGGGCCAATCGTTAAAAATTATCTATCGAATTACAACTTGAATGACTTGGCCGGCTTTTTCACTTATGGCTACCAGCTTCTTCTGCCGCAAAACGGAAGCTTCGCTGTCTCCGGTTCGAGCAGTCCCTGGACGGGCTATGGATTTGTCGCGCGGATTCCAAGCGGCGGCGGCACGCAAATGTTAGTTGGTCCTGGCATTTTTGGCGGTTACGCAGGAGATTTGGGTGCAACAATAAATACAACGTGGGTTAATTATTCTTACTATTCCCAACCGCTATACTTCAGTTCAGCGCCAATATCCGTGCCCAATCTCACTGCCGCCGACCCGGTGAACATGGCAGACGGCACATTCCAAGTGGAGGCTACCGATTTGTCTTTGGGGCAGACCGAACCGCGCGGATTGAGTTTTTCCCGCTATTACAGCAGCAGCCGACGCAACAGCAATCTGGCCGGGATCGCCCCCGGCTGGCTCCATAATTATTATCTCAATGCTGCCGCCATCAGTTCTCCGCAAGCCGGCTTGGGCAAGACGACGCCCGCGCAAATGGCCTCCATGATGGTGGCAATATCCGCAGCCAATGCATTTTACAATAGCGACCAACCCGACCCTAGAAATTGGGTGATGACGGCTTTGATCGCCAAGTGGGGCATTGACCAGCTAACGGCAAAGGCTGTTTCCGTCAGTCTCGGCAAAGACACGATTCAATTTATTCAGCAACCGGACGGCAGCTACACGCCGCCGGCAAATTGCACCATGACGTTATCGCAAACCAACGGCTCTTACAACCTGCAAGAACGCCACGGAAGAACCTTCAAATTCAACGGTTCCGGCTGGGGCACCAACATCGTGGATCAATACGGCCAGTCCGTGACGCTCGGCTACAATTCGAGCAATTGGGTCACGTCGGCAACGGATTTGAAAAATCACAGCCTCACGTTCAATTACAGCAGCACCAGCCCCGTCCGGTTGGTTTCTGTTTCTGACAGCGGGGGCCGCTCGATTTCGTTGGGATACAGCAGCAGCAACGATTTGGCTTACGTCACCGACCCTGAAAGCAAAACCAACAGATTCCTTTACGATACGAATCATCAAATAACGGCCACCTTCAACGGCCTCGGCCAGTTGGTCGCCAGCAACATCTACAATGGGTTTGGCCGGATAACGACGCAATACACGCAAGGCAATACAAATAAGACATGGCATGTTTTCTGGTCAGGCTGGCGAACCGTTTCGCAAGACCCGGCAAGCGGGCAACAAATTTATTTTTATGACGACAAAACCCGACTCATCGGGCAACAGGACGCCTTGGGCAACTTGAGCCAGAAAATTTATGACGGACAGGACCACATCGTGGCGACCATTTCGCCTATGGGCGAAACCAACCGGTTCATTTACGATGCCAGCCACAACTTGCGTGCGGCCATTGATCCTTTGGCCTTCACCAATCAATTTTTCTATGACGGCCAGAACAATCTGATTCGCGCCGTGGACGCGAATGGGAATCCGTCCACCTTTGGCTACAATAACCAGTTTTCGTTGATTGGCCAAACCAACGGCGCAGGCGATTGGATTAACTTTACCTACAACTCGGACGGCACGCCAGCCAGTCGGACCGATTCCGGCGGCGCGATTCAATATGATGGTTATGATACTTACGGCCAGTTGACCCACATCACCTACCCGAACGGCGACCACGAAAATTTCGGGAACAACCCGTTTGGCGACGTGACCAGCCACACCGACGGCAACGGGAACATCACGACGTTCAGTTACAACAATCGCCGGCAGTTGACCAATTCCGTTGCGCCAACAAACGTCATCGTGAAATTGACTTACGATGCCGCAGGCAATCAATTGAGTGCCACCGACGCGCGCGGCAATACCGCCAGCAACATTTGGAGCGCCACCGGCAAATTGCTCGCGGTAAAACTTCCAGCCACGCCACAGGGGACGCCGGTGATCACCAATAGTTACGATAACCGTGACTGGCTGACGCAAACGCTTGACCCGCTCCAAAAGGCGACGCAGTTCACTGATGATTCTGTCGGCCATTTGCTTACCATGACCGACCCGCTTTTGCGTAAGGCAACTATGGGTTACGATGCCGATGGCCACACAATTGCCGCGACCAATGCAATACAGGAAGTGACGCGCCAAGTTTGGGATGCGCGGGGCAAGTTGATTCAAGTGACCGATGGCGCGCAGCATACGTCATCGCACGGATACGACGGCGCGGGCAATCAAATTATTCTGACCAATCGCAACGGGCAAGTTTGGCAGTTTCAATTCGACGGGGCGAACCGCCTGCACACCATGACTTCGCCGGGAACCCGGCAAACCGTGCTGACGTGGAATCATCAAGGTTTGCTGAACACCATCCAAGACCCGACCCAACAAACCACGACGCTCAATTACGACGGCAAACACCGATTGACCAGCCGGGTTGACAATGTGGGCACGACCACATTCGGTTACGACGCCAACAACAATCAAACGAGCGTGACCGAAAACGGCAGCACCAACATTTGGACTTACGACGCTTACAACCACGTTTCCCGCTACAAGGACATTTACGGAAATCTCATTCAGTATCGTTACGATGCCAATGGAAACCTGACCAATCTGATTTATCCGGGCGGGCGGACGGTCGCTTATTTTTACGACAGTTTGAACCGGTTGACAAACGTGACTGATTGGGCACAGCGTAAAACCACCATTGCCTACGATCTTGCCAGCCACGTCACGAGCCTCACCCGCCCCAACGGTTCTTATCGGACGATGAGTTACGATTCCGCCGGGCAGTTGACGAACATTTGGGAGCAAATGGCCAACACCCTGCCGATTGCATGGTTCCGGTTCAACTGGAATTCCAACGCAACCGTGAATTGGGAATTTCTTGCGCCGCTGCCGCACTCGGTAACGGTGCCGACGCGCACGATGACGTATGATAGTGACAACCGGCTGGCGACGTTTAACGGCATGGGCGTCTCTGTGGACGCCGACGGCAATCTGACTTCAGGCCCGCTGACCAACAGCACGTTTGCCACCTACAACTTTGACGCCCGCAACCGCTTACAGAACGTCGGCGGAGTCACGAACACTTACGACCCGGCAGGCACCCGGATTGGCATCACCAGCGGAACCAACGGCACGATCTTCGTCGTTAATCCCAACGCAGGTTTGCCACAGGTGTTGATGCGAATCAAAAACGGCGTCACGAACTATTACGTTTACGGGCCGGGCTTGCTCTACGAAGTCAGCGAGACGGCCACCGCAACGAACACCCGGACCTACCATTTTGACTACCGGGGAAGCACAATAGCTTTAACCGATGGAAACGGACTCGTCACGGATAGAATTGAGTATTCGGCTTATGGCCTGATGACTTATAGAGCCGGCAACACGGATACTCCATTCCTGTTTAACGGCAAATACGGAGTTCAGACAGACAATAACGGGCTGCTCTATATGCGCGCTCGTTACTATAACCCGTATCTATGCAGATTTATCAGCAGTGACCCATCTGGTTTTGGTGGAGGATTAAATTCCTTCGCGTATGCCAATGGCAATCCGGTGAGCTATCTCGACCCGTTCGGCCTCGGTGCGGTGAGCGACAACTGGCTGGTGTCGTCCTCGTGGTTTAACGCGCCAACGCCCGAAGAACAGCAGATGCAACAGGTTCTTGCTGGCTTTGTGAACCTTGTGACGCTAGGTGGGGCCAACCTGATTTCGTCAGCAACGAGCGGAACGGATTTGACGGGAAATTACCTCAATGTCGCGGACGCTTTTGAACAAACGCTACAGGCGGGCGCGTTTGTAGCATCGTTGCTGCCAGCCGTAGCGACCGGAGGCGGTTCTCTTGAAGCGGAGGGATTGGTGGACGCGGGACTTGGTGGCGCGGCCACAAGGGGATTAGCAACAGGTGCTGACGAAGCGGTTTTCTGGTCTGGAATCGGAAGAGGTGGTGCTCAGAGAGCCGCCAATTGGGCAGCGCAGAACGGCGGCGTAACTCTTGAATCAACCTTGGCGTTGAGGGGGATAACGCTTCCCGCATGGGATGCCAGTAGTCCGGCCACTGTAGCTGCTTGGCGGCAAGCTTCAACTGAGTTTGCTGCCGGTGCGCAAGGCAATGTCCGTGTGCTACAGGGTGACGTATTGCGCTTGGATGCTGTTTGGCGCGATGAGTTCCGGGCACTTCAGGCAAATCCAAACGTCAATTCGATACGAGCAATAAACCCAGATTCTACAGCGGAGGTCTTATTATGGTCGAGATGAACAATCTAAATTCCCCACAACTTGTTGAAGCGGTTCGAGTTTGGACTGGATGGGGGCTGAACATAATGCCAAGCCGCGATGATGCGCGATTGGCGAAACAGTTCGGGGATGAGATAGCCTCCAAGCTGCTTCCAGTCATCAAGTCTTTGGAAGAAGACTTCTATTCCTCCGATGCGCGGCTCGTTGCCGTGGATTTGCCGGAGATGGGGAAAATGGCATCCGAGCAGTTCAAGCGGAAACATCCGACGGTGGCTGAGGAAATCGTGAAAGCGTTCGCATGGTGTTATACCTTCGACTTCAAATAAGCGAAAACAGAAAACATGGAAAAGCAAGAATTCAAAATGGAGCGTCAGCCTGATGGAACGACTGTTTTCAAACGCCCAAATGGAGGGAAATAAAATGAACTCGCAAAATTACTGCCTTTTGTTCAAACTGCCTGCTGTGCAGAAACGGGCCAAGACATTCACCTTAACAATCGTTTGCATTGCAAGCGCATTTGCGGTCACAGCGCACGCACAGACCAATGCGCCGGCCGTTTCGGGTTTCAACGGCAAACTTGATTACGCCGGTGGCAACATGGATTCCCACGAAGGCAACGTTTTCGATGCCAGCTTCACTCTTCCTGTCACGCATCAAACGGGTTTCCAAGCCGACGGCCTTTACAGTCGGGTTTCTGATTTGAATTTTTACGGCGGCAGCGGACACGTCTTTTGGCGCGACCCAAACATTGGACTCCTCGGGCTTACGGGCGGCTACCTCTACCGGACTGGCGTTGACACATATCAGGTTGGGGCGGAAGGCGAATACTATCTTGGCCGATTCACATTCGGTGCTTTTGCCGGTGTCGGCTCAATCAATTACGCTAATCCCGCGCCGTTCATTGACACAAACCCAACCAGATTTGTTGGGCGGATTTCCGCTGATTATTATCCTTTGAACGATTTGCGTATCGGCGCTTCATACACAACCGCTTTCAGGGAGAACTTGGCCAAAGGCGAGCTTGAATATCAAACTCCCATCCGCGGCCTTGCACTCACAGCCGAAGTTTCCGGCGGCAGTTATGGCTACCATGATTACCTGTTCGGCATCAGATATTATTTCGGCGGCAAAAAGACATTGCGCGACCGTCAGCGGCAGGACGATCCGCCCGGCCTGATGCGGCAAATCCTGCAAGGACTTGGTGTTTATGGTGCTGAATTCAACCACAAGGGTAATGAATATATTTCGAGCCATCCTGGGTCTGGCAGTTTGGGAGGCAATTACGGTTTGGGTCTTTATTCTGTCGGCTACAGCGGGCCGCCGCTCTGAACATCTGACGTTATTGTGCGACGGCAGTTCGGCACAAAAACGGCACTTGTTATGACGGCACTGCGGCACTTAACAGTCAACGTGGCTAACAAAATGGCTAACAAACCAAGTGGAAACCGGCGGTTCCAATAGTGACACAATCTGCTTGAATACCATGTAAAATCAGGCACAATATCCCTGTCGCCCGCCCCCAAAGGCGCTCGATTCCGACCCTCGCCTCCAATCCGAACTGTGGGTGCAGCAACGGTTTAAGAGGTAGGGCGTCCGCAACGGACACCAAAACGGACACCATTTTTCCAACTCCGTTAGAATCCAGCGTAATCGGCGCTAACCCGCCTGATACTCGCTAACTCTGCGGAACCGGTTTCAGTTATCCTTGCGATTGCGTGAAATTATGAAAACACGTTATCGCTTAATTCGTCGTGGCATTCGCGGCAATGGTTTCTACTGCGTGGACACCAAGACCGGCAAACGCACCAGCCTTCACACCGGCAATGCCGATGAAGCCCAACAGATCATCGAGGCCAAAAACAATTCCGAGCGCCAGCCGGTTTTGAACCTGCAAATAGCCAAGGCATATCTGGCGGGCAGTGACAACGGCATCACCACCCGGACATGGCAGCACGCCATTGAGTCGTTGATTAACACCAAACAGGGAGCGAACCAACACCGTTGGAAAACCGCCGCGAAGGACAAGGCGCTGGCGATGCTGTTGCCGCAGGTCATCATTGAAACCAAGGGCGAGGCCATTTTGAAAGCCCTGCAAATGGGAACCGTCTCGACGAATGTTTATCTGCGGCGGTTGCACAACTTCTGCGTGGACATGAGTTGGCTGCCGTGGCCGCTGGTGCCGAAACGTCAATGGCCTGCCGTTGAGTTCAAAGAGAAGCGTGGCATCACGCTGGCCGAACATCTGGCCATCGTCGCCCGCGAAAACAATCCCGAACGCAAGGCATTCTACAAACTGGCGTGGCATCTGGGCGCATCGCAATCCGATCTGGCATTCCTTGAAGCCGAGAATGTTGATTGGGAACACCACGTTATCAGCTATGCGCGCCAGAAGACCGGCTCGATTGCCATCATGCGATTTGATGAAGACATGGCGGAAATCCTGCGCGACTTGCCGGGGAGCGGCCCCTTGTTTCCATATATGCGAACCGTGCGCTCTGGTGACCGCGCCACGGAATTCAAGCAACGCTGCACTGGACTTGGCATCAAAGGTGTCTCGCTGCACAGCTACCGTTACGCGTGGGCAGAACGGGCAAAAACGGCGGGCTATCCCGAACGGTATGCCCAGGTGAATCTTGGCCACAACAGCAAGGCCATGACGCGGGCATATTCCCGGAAGGCTCCGGTGGAAATGCCGTCGTTAAGCGAATACGAGCGGCAACAGAAGGCCATTATTGGAAGCCACAACCCCGAACCAGCGGCGCAAAGCGTCGCGGCATAAGGAGGACACCATGCAACCTTGGCAAATTAAAGCACTGGAACTGGAAGCGTCGGGATTGAAACACCTTGATGGCTTCATCCACGAACACGCCCTCTACTTTCTCATTGGAGCCATCTACCTCTTGCTGGCTTTGTTGGCGTGGGTATTGAGCGGTGCATTGCGACGAAATGGAGGAAAAACCACCGCTCATATCCGGCCAGCCCTTTTCATCCATCTGCCGGGAACGCCACCGCCACCACCCGGACCACAGTTTGACCCATTCCTGCTGTTGCAGGAACCGCCAGACTATTATGACCACGACGATTAGCCTTTGGACTGACAGCCGTTCATGGCCTGTAACCGCGCGACTGTTTTTTGGGGACTTCCGGGAAAATCAGGTGTGGCTTGATTTTTGGCTCCGCCGTTTCCACGGTTTGCGGTTGCGCCAGCTTTTGGGTTGGTTGCTGGCGTATCTCGTCCGGTTCAATCTTTACCGTTTCAGTTTGCGCCTGACTTTGGATTTGCCTCTGGCGCATCTCGCGGAATTCTCTGGCGCGTTTGCTGTTGGTCATGGTGAGCGCCACCCGTTGTCCCCAACGCTGTTCAATCAGGCGGTAGAACGGATCATGTTTCCGGTCATGCGCTATCAGCGCATCCACCACCGACGGGCGATCCCCGCTGCGCGTGATGTTCTCCCGCAATTGCTCCTTGTCCGTGGTGAAAATGTGAATCCCCTTTTTGCCGCGCGAAATGGTGACATACCATTGCTGTTGATTTGTCGCGGCCTTCGCCGCCGAATCCGAAAACAAAACGTATTCCACCGACTTGCCTTGTGACGCATAGGACGTGATGGCGTAGCCACGGACGAACTGGCGGAAGTTTTTATCCAAGACCCGGCCATCCGCCAGCGCAATGCGGCCGTCCGGCTCGACGGCCTTGACCGTGACCAGTTCGCCGTTGACCAGCTTGCGGTTTTCGACGCTGCGGCCATTCGCCTTGAGTTGCAGCTTGTCGCCAGCGGCCAAAGCCAGTTCCTTGCGCTGGCAGGCCGTCAGCTTGTCCAGTTGCTTGAATGAAATGGGGACGATGCGCGTGTCCGTTTCCACCAGCAAATGCGTGTCCGTAATCATTTTCAATCGTGCCGATTCACCGGCCTTGAACCCGCGCACGTCACGATTGAACACCAGCACTGTGTCCGGCGTGTAAGAACGCGCGTCGCGTTTCTGCGCGTTCGTCAAATCCACCGGCTGAAATGCCGTTACCGTGGTTTCCACTTCGCCGACGAGCTTTTCATTTTTAAGCGCGGCGCGAATCGCGTCATTGACCTGGTGAATTTCATTCCAGCTTTGCGAGACGACCACGGTGGACTGATGATCTTTCACCAGTTCCAGATAACGCGCCGTCAGCTTTTCATGCTTGTCGGCCAGTGTGCAGGACTCAATCGTTTTCAGCTTGTCCAGCCGTTCAAACGATTCCGTGAACTTGCCGTCACGCGCTTCCTCGACGGCCTGCCGGTATTCCTTGATATGCTTGCGCTCCTCGATGGACTTCGCCAGCGCCGGATTTTGGCGGCGGATGTTGGTCAATTCCACTGGCTGGACTCCCGAATGTTTTTGAATCGCCCGCAGCGCGTCGCCCGCCTCGACCGCTCCATGCTGGCGGGTGTCCCCCGACAAAATCAGCCGCGCATTGCGTTCGACCACCAGCCGGAGCAGTTCCAACATCGGCTTGCCGCCAATCTGCCCGGCCTCATCCACAATCACCACCGTTCCCGCTTTGAGTTCCTTCTTTTGCAGGAAGCTGGCGACCGTCAGCGGCGACGGAAAGCCGTCCCGCTCCATGTCCAGCACTTGCTGGCGTTGCGGCGCGAGGACGACCACGCCACGCCCGCCGTCGCGGATTTGCCCGACCAGCTCGCGCAGCACGAAACTTTTGCCCGTGCCAGCGCCACCGCGAAAGACCGCGACCCGGTTACGATTGGAAACCAGCGCGGCGAGGGCTTCGCGCTGTTCCCCATCCAACATGGGATTGAACGGCTTCGGTTGCCAGACCAGCGGATGACATTCGCCAATTCCCGCTTTGGCCGTCTGGACAATTTCCATTTCACGTTCGAGATGTTCCCGCGTGGACACCTTGCCGGGATGCTCGTCAAAATGCAGGTAGCCGCGCTTTTGCGTGACGGCCTGAATGTCCGCCAGTGAAACGTCCTGCCCTCTGGCGCGTTCCAGCGCGTGCCGCCATAGTTCATGCTCATGGACGATGGAACGGCGTTCAAACAAATGCTGCTCCGCCCAGGTTACGGCCTGCTCGCAAATCTTCTCACCGGCGACGGGCGCAACGGACGGCTTCGCCGTCAGCCCGTCCAGCGAAGCCTTTTCGCCCGCCGTCATCTGGCCATCCCACAGCGTTTGCAGTTTTTCCAAACCAATGTCCCGGATTTTCCGTGGCCGTTCCTTGTGCGCGATGTTCTCCCGAATCGCGGCCAGGTTGTCACCCGCCTTTTCCGGTTCACGCGCCAGCAGTTCCTTGGTTTTCCGGTCAATCTCCCGGTGCCGCTTGGAAAACTTTTCAATCAGTGCCGGCGCGACGCCCCTGATTTCAAAATCGCCGCGCGGCCTGTTTTCAATCTGATAGCCGCACTTCACCAGTTCACGGGTGAGTTCATGGTAATAAACATTCTCAACAAACTTTTGAGCGGCGAACATTTCATGGTTCTGCAATGCCTTCCATTGCTTTTCCACCGCATCAAAGGTGGCGTTGAACACGATGCAATGCGAATGCAGATGCGGATCTAAAGCGCGGGAGGTGTCATGCCGGAACATCGCGGCCACGAGGTTGCCCGTATGCCGGTCGGTGCATTCATCGTTTTTTCGCACGCGCGTTGCCGCGAAGGTTTGCAGTTGGTTCATTGCCACCGCCACGGCCTGCTCATGCGCCTCGACAATCCGAGCGTCGTTGCCGACCAGCGCGGCAATGGAAACCGATTTGGGCGGGGAAAAGGTGAAGTCGTAAAATACCCGGCGATTGGCGGCTTGCCGTTCTTCGCCATCAATCCCCTTTTCAATCCGCGTGGTTTTTTGCCGGAGCGTCAGCCGTTCGCCGGTTTGCGGATGAAGATTGTCGCAGAGCCGGACAAACTCATCGGTGGTGGTTACGCCGGACAATCCCAAATCTGCCGCGCCCTTGCCGATCCATTGGCCGGGGACGGTCTGCCCTTCGGCGTAGTAATCACCAACCGCCAGGTGTTCCTTAAAATACTTTTTGGCGTCCGCCAGACTGTATTGCGCTTTGGGTGCAAGCATTGCCGCCAGCGTAAATCGAAACACATTTTCTGAGTTAGCGGGTAGTGGGCGAGTTGGTTGCGGTTAAGCCGAATAGTTCACTTTCCCACTGGCCGGGCATGACCATTCTGTTTTCCGGCTTTGCGGGCGTTTTTATCCTGCCAGTGCTGCCCCAACGCCGCCGTTGCCCGTGACAGCCATTCCTCATCGTCCGCCCGTTCAAGAATCCTTGACCGCGCATAGTATTTATCGCTGTTGGGCATCGGGCGGCCTAACGGCTTGAGGAATCCGCGCGCGGTCAGCACCGGGATGTCATGCGGCTTGAAGCCGAGACAGGCGGCGGTTTGCGCGGTGTTCAAACGCGCTGGCAATCTGGCCAGATTCAAAATCGCCTTGAGATCATTGTTCAGCACATAAAGCGCGCTAGCCTTCTTTTCTTCTTTGGCGCGAATCTCTTTTTCCATCCGGCCAGCAAAGTTGTTTGGCGCAACATTATTCATACGTCACCTATGGTTTATTCATGTTTCCGTCGGACATTCTGGCAGATATTCGGGTTCCGCTTGTGCAATCATTGCACAAAATGAATGTCCCCAACGGCTCTCACTCTGGCAGAATTTGGAGGCAATCTTGTGCGGGAAGCGCACAAGATGAAGCCACAACTTCTGCTATGCTGAATGATTTCCAGTTCGTTTTTTTGGTTGTCATTTTTCATGGCCGTCATTTACAAAATTTGACGGCTCAATTTATTTTCGACCGGCATTCTGACAGGGATTCAGGCCCGGTTTGTGTAATCATTACACAAAATGAATTTTTCTTTTCGGCGGCCCTGAACGGCTTTTTCGACTTCAAAGCTGAATGAATCCGGCCTTTTCTGCTCCGGCCCCCTTCTGGAAAGTTTTCCAAGTGACGCTTTGTGGCTCCGATGCTAACTGCATCGGGTGGGGTGGAATTGCAGTTGCCGCAAAATGGCAGCCCCGCTTTTGCCCTCTCGCCTGACTTTTAATTCGCCTTTCATGGCGTCATTCTTTCAAAATTTGGAACGGCAAAAATCCAAACATTGATTAAAATCAAAATTCACGGAACCATTCTAGCGGAAGCAAAAGCGGTGCAGGTGTCGCAACGACACAAAATGAAAGAAACTTTCAGCCCTGATTCCCGGCGGGATTCAACCACGCATAGCCCCTCCTTTCCCACAACCCATCGGCAAGTCTGCCGCCAATTCTTGAATTCAATCCACAAAACGCGGCAACGCCGTTTAGTGCGACCGTGCCATGCGCTTGTCAAAGTGGATTATCACCTCGTAATAATCTGGCAGGCACCACCAGCATGTTCAATGCGGATGAATGTGATGTAAAATGTGTGGCCGCTCCAATCCGTGCGCGAGCATCAATTTCTCGTCGGCAAGCAATTCCACAGTGCGGCCATCGGCGATGATTTGCCCTTGATCCAAAATGATTGCCCGCGCGCAGAGTTCCACTGCCAATTCAAGATCATGTGTGGCAATGAGCTTCGTTGCCGGAATCTCCCTCAACAGCGCCTTGAATTCCCGCCGACCGCGCGGATCGAGGTCGCTCGTCGGCTCATCCAAAACCAGCACCGCCGGCTCGCACGCCAACACGCCCGCCAGACAGGCGCGACGCTTCTCGCCGTGGCTCAAATGATGTGTCGAACGATGTTCAAATCCCGCAAGGCCGACTTGGGCCAGGGATTTTTTCACGCGTGCAGAAATATCTGCTTCACTCAAGCCGAGTTGCTGCGGGCCAAACGCCACATCTTCCGCCACCGTCGGGCAAAACAGCTGGTCGTCCGGGTCTTGAAAAACCAAACCGATCTGACGCCTGATTTTTCCCAGATTTTCCGGCGCGAGGGCCTCACCGGAAATTTTCACCGCGCCGCCACTGGAAAGTTTCTCCGGCAAGATGCCGTTCAGGTGGAGCAACAGCGTGGACTTGCCCGAACCGTTCGGACCGAGCAGCGCCACGCATTCACCCGACGCGATGCCAAAACTTATGCCCCGTAGCGCCTCCGTGCCGTCGTGGTAACGGTATTTCAGATCGGTGATTTCAATCGTGTTCATTTTATTTCCAGCCGCGCGCACACATGGCGTTGTAAATCCGTTCCGCGCGTTCTGATGCCCGCACGAATAATTGCCCCAGCACCGATGACAGTGCCAGCCATTGAAACCGTCGTCCGCGCGTAAACGTCCGGCTCGCGCGGGCGCGGCGCATCCGCTCCGCCTCGTCGCGCAGCACGAACAGATACCGGTGCATCAATGTCAGTGTGGTGACAAACACCCACGGCATCCGCAGCCGTTGCAATACGCGCAGCAGTTCTGCGAACGGCGTCGTGTTTGACAGCAGAATGGTCGTGAGCAGGCACAGGTTGGCCTTGAACATCACCAGCGCGAAAATCTTGCCGCCATCCGGCTGAAACCACATCAAGCCCGCCACCCCCAGCACCAGCGGTTCCAGCAGCAGCAACCGTTTCAGCAGAAACCAGAGCGGAATCTGGCTGACTGCCAGCAGTCCGCCGATGACGGCAGCCACCATCAATAATCCCGTCAACGCCGTGCGCGGCAGCAGCACGACCGTCAAAATCAAGAACAGCGCCCCGGCCAGTTTCCCGCCTGCCGGCAAATGCTGCAATGGGCCATGCTTGTGGCCGTCCCCGTGGTCGTGTGGATGCAAATGATGTCCGCCCATGATGCAAAAACGTGGTTCAACGTGTTGTTACTTTTTTATTTGACCGTAACACTAGATTTATTACCTTATTTGAGATTCGTAACACTTAACGCAAACACATGGCCGGAGCAAGATTTTATGCACATTCCTGATGGTTTTCTCGACGCCAAGACGCTCGCCCTGACCGGCGCGCTGTCGGTGGGCGGCTTGGCCGTCGCCGCCCGGCAGGTCAACCGCACGCTGCCGCGCAACAAAATTCCGCTGATGGGGCTGGGCGCGGCGTTTGTGTTCGCGGCGCAGATGCTGAATTTCCCCGTCGCTGGCGGCACGTCCGGACATTTGCTTGGCGGCGTGCTGGCGGCGGCACTGCTCGGGCCGGGCGCAGCGGCGATTGTCATCGCGTGCGTGCTGATTGTGCAAGCGCTCCTGTTCAGCGACGGCGGCGTGCTGGCGCTGGGCGCAAACATTTTCAATATGTCGTTCATGGGCGCGGTGGTTGGCTATGCGATTTATCGTTCCGCGCGAAAATTCCTGCCCGGCCTGCGCGGACGCATTACGGCTATTTTCTTTGCGGCGTGGCTTTCGACCGTGCTGGCGTCCGTGACGTGCGCCGGAGAACTCGCCTTGTCCGGCACACTTCCACCGGGCGTGGTTTTCCCGGCAATGGTCAGCGTCCACATGCTCATCGGCATCGGTGAAGGAATCATCACCTCGCTGGTGATCCTGGCAATTGCACGGACACGACCGGATTTGCTCGACGCGGAAAACTCCCCGGCCACGCGCGGCACCGGCTGGGAATTTCTCGCGTTCGGTCTGGTCATCGCGTTGGGGCTGGCAATTTTTGTTTCGCCTTACGCCTGCGCGTGGCCGGACGGACTGGATAAAGTGGCGGAGAAATTTGGTTTTGCCGGCCACGCCGCCACGCTCATCAAAACGTGGATTCCCGATTACAAAATGCCCGGCATCAGTTCTGAAGGCATCGCCACCGCCATCGCCGGAGCCATCGGCACACTCATCATGTTCGGCCTTGCGTGCGTCGTCGGCCGCGTGCTGGTGCGGGGAAACGACACACACAAACCCGCAGACTAGGCCAGTCGCATTTCACCTTTTCAGCCAACAGAATTTTTTTAACCCGGCAAGTATTACGAAACTAGAATATAATAACACCGAAACAGTTTTGCCGCGCTCTGCCGGCGATCTAGCGTTCACGCTGATTGAATTGCTGGTGGTCATTGCCATCATTGCGATTCTGGCTGCGCTGTTATTGCCCGCCCTTGCCAGCGCCAAGGAACGAGCTAAGCGTGCGGCTTGTGAAAACAACCTGCGTCAGATCGGGCTGGCCACGCAAATGTATGCCGACGACAACGGCATCTATCCGCTGACTTGGGTAAATTCCCAATCCCGTTGGATGGATTTGATTAAACCGTATATTGGCAAACCATCCACGAACCAAACCACCAGCGTTTATCTTTGTCCCGCCGACTTGAAGCAAATTCCCGTGACCTGGGATGCTAGCATCTTTTTGAGCTACGGCATGAACGTCTTTAACTTCGCCGGCAGCGCTTCTTGTTTTTGGTATGGCGTCAATCAAAGCAGTGTCCGCCATCCGTCGAGCACCATCATTTATGCCGATTGCACGCCGGGCGATTATTGGTGCGGGAGTGGCAGTTCATTCACCAACCCGGTTCCTTATGTGAATTATCGGCATCCGAAAAACGGTTTTGTGGCCACCTACTGCGATGTCCATGTCGAATACAAGACAATCACCGCGAAGAATGAATGGGACGCTTCCCAATAAATCACAATGACACCATGAATACATCAAATATGAAAATCATCAAAACAATGAAAAATAGAAACATACAATCGCTCGGCATGGCGGTCGCACTGCTGGCGTTGAGCGGCAGCGTCGCATCCGCCCAATTCACCATCCTCCACTCGTTCACTGGCGGCGCGGACGGAGCCAATCCTTACTATGACGCGCCGGTCGTTTCCGGTTCGACACTTTACGGGACGGCGAACCAGGGAGCCGCCGGCGGCGGCGTGGTGTTCGCGGTGAATACGGATGGCACCGGCTTCAATGTTTTGCACACGTTCACCAACACCGCGCCGGACGGATACCAACCGCTCGGCTCCGTGGTGTTGAGCGGTTCGACCCTTTACGGAACGACCTACTACGGCGGCAGTGCCAACGGCACCAGCGGCAACGGCACTGTTTTCGCGGTCAACGTGGACGGCTCCGGTTATCAAACCTTGCACAGCTTCACCACCGCCACCGGCTACAAGCCGTATGGCACCGTGACCGTGAGCGGTTCAACCCTCTACGGAATGACTTACTACGGCAGCGGCACGGGCGTCGGTTCGATTTATTCGCTCAACACGAACGGCGGCAGTTTTACCAACCTGCACACGTTTGCGGGCGGCGTCACCGATGGCTCCCGGCCACTGGGCGGCACGTTGACCTTGAGCGGCGGGACGCTCTACGGCACAACGGTTCATGGTGGAACGGGCAGCAGCATCGGCACTGGCAACGACGGCGTGGTGTTCGCCATCAATACCGACGGCAGCGGCTACACCAATCTGGTCAACTTCACCGGCGGCACGACGAACGGAGCCAATCCCTACGGCTCACTGACGCTTGTGGGGACGACGCTCTATGGCACAACCCGCATAGGCGGCACCGCAAACTTGGGAACGATTTTTTCCGTCAACACCGACGGCACCGGATTCAGCACGCTGTTTAATTTTACCGGCGGCACGACCAATGGAGCCAATCCGAACGGCGCGCTCACGTTCGTCGGCTCCTGTCTCGTCGGCACCGCCAAGGCGGGTGGTAGCGCCAATGACGGCATCGTGTTCAAGATCAATCCCGATGGCAGCGGTTTTAGCATCCTGCACAACTTTACCGGCACGGACGGAATCAACCCGGACGGCGACCTCACTTACACCAACAACACCCTTTACGGCTGGACATCGTCTGGCGTTGGCAGCGTGAAGGGCACTGTGTTTGCAATGGGAGTGGGCGGCTACGCTTTTGGCGGGCTGGGAATGACCAATGTATTTTCCGGCAGCGTGGCCAACGGCGGCCTGTTTTGGACGAACATTCCGACCTGGCTCAATGTGCCGCCGAGCCTGCCTAACACTTATCAAGTGGCCGCCGCGCTGCCGTCCTGCGACCACGTTGTCGCCAGCCGGCTGGTCATGACGCTTTGGGGCGGGACGCCGGATTACACCTGCCAGTTGACCGTGAACATCAACGGCACCAACCTGCCCGCCGCCAATCCGTTCGTGTTCGGCATCAACGAGCGACTTCAATGCGATTTTCAGCGCGGATGCGCCGTGCGCTTACGGTTCGGGCTATGGCGTCTGGCTGGTGGCGCTGCCCGTGACCGGCGGAATGCTTCACACCAACGGTTCACCCAACACCATCAGCGTGACAGAAACGACGCCGGACAGTTTCGACGGACGCATCCAGCACGTCACGCTGGTGGCGGTTTATCAAAGCCGCGCGTTGACGAATAATTTTGATTACGCGCTGGCCGAGGGCAGCGGCGACATTTACGGCACTCCCACTTCTGCCGAAGTGGACCAGCGCACGGCAGTTTTTGGCGCGGTCAATCCGACCAACGCCACCGCCGCCACGATCACCGCGCTCTACACCTACGGCGACACCGGCCAGAACGACCGGCTGTATTTCAACGGCGTGCAATACGGCGGCGACGATGTCGCGCAGTGGAACACGAGCATCGCCAATTACGGCCCCAGCGTGGTGAGTTTCAACGTGCTGACAAATTTGACGGCGACCAACGCGGTGAGATTCTCGGTCGTTTCCGGCGAAGTTCCTGACCCGCGCGAAACCAGCTTGCGCCCGCAACTCGCCGTGCTCGCGGTGACACGGCCAATCACTCCCCCGACGCTGGCCATCACGGTGCAAACCAATCAGGCCAACCTCACCATCATGGGCGAAACCAACCGCACTTACACCGTGCTATCCTCGCCCGACCTGCTCAACTGGAGCACCAATGCCAGTTTCGTCAGCAGCAACACCGTCTCGCAATGGAGCGTGCCCGCGACCAACGCCACCCGCTTCTTCCGCGTAACCGCACAATAAAAAAAATGACTGCCGTTGACCAACTCCGCGAATTGTTTCATCACATCGCCGCCTTCCTCGTCTGGCCGGTGCTGCTTGGCTTGCTCGGCTTGCTGGCTGCCATTCTGATTTCCGTCGGCGCGTTTCTGCGCGAAGCGTGGGATCGCCGCGCAGGCCGGTGTTCCGGCTTGGAACGCGCACAAAAGGCGCTGGACGAAATTGCCGCCAAGCAAGCAGGCGAAGGACTCGACTTGCGTTTGGAAGAAATCCTGCAAAACACCGAACGCGAACGCTGGCGGGCACTTGGCCGATTGCGGCTCGCCGTGCGCGTTGGCCCGTCGCTGGGCTTGATGGGCACGCTCATCCCGATGGCCGATGCGTTGCAAGGTTTGGCCGATGGCAATTTGCCCGCGCTCGCCAGCAACATGGTTACGGCTTTTGCCGCGACTGTCATTGGCCTGACCATCAGCGTGACCGCTTATCTCATCGCCGCCGCCCGCGAAAGCTGGGTGCGCGCCGATTCACAGGCGCTGGCATTCCATGCGGAACGTGTCCTGCGCGCTGCGAAAGGAAAGGAATGACCATGCGCTTTGTTCATCGCCATCGCCTTTCCGCCCACGGGCCAGCACCCGGACAAGACGAAGACCCGCTCGCCGGCATCGCCAATTTGTTCGATGTCAGCGTCGCCTTCATCGTCGCGCTGTTGATTGCGCTGTTTGCCTTGTTCTCGTCCGGCAAGCTGCTCGATAAAAACGCCAACGTCACGCTGGTCAAGCAGACCGAGAACGGCGAAATGGAAATCATCACCAAGCAGGGCGCGCAAATCAAAGTGCAGAAAGTCACCGACAAAACGCTCTCCGGTCAGGGCACGCGACTCGGCACGGCGTATCGTCTCGCCAACGGCCAGGTGGTTTATGTGCCGGACGACGAAGCCAAACCGAAATGAGCGTGGCGTGAAGTTCTTCGCCCATTGCTTCATTCTCGCCGCGTGCCTGATTGGCGCACTCGCCCAGGCCGCGCCGGTGAAAGTCGCGCTGCTCACCGGCGACGTGCAATCCGCCGCTGCCATTGGCGCAATCACGGAACTGCGCCGCGACCCCGCGTTGAAGGACGTGACCGTTCGCTCCTTTCCGCGCATTGAATTGTCCGAGGCTGACCGGCAGTTTGTTCGCGAAAGCGACATCATCATCGGCTACACCCGCTATGGTTCGTTGCTCCGGGCGCTTGCGCCGGAGATTCGTGCGGCGGCAGACCGGGGCAGTTTTATCGCCGGCGTTGGCGGAACGCTCGACCCGGAATTTGCCGACCTTGGTTTCAAACGCGAAGCCGCGCTTGCCGCGTATTTCGACGCGGGCGGCCAGGCGAATCTGGTGCAGATGGTTCGCGCCGCGCTCGCCCGAAAACATTTTCCCGGCTTGAAATTCCTGCCGCCATCCGTTTTTCCTGAAATCGGTTTCTTCGATCCTGCCAGCCGGCGGGCGTTCACGCGGTTTGAGGATTATTCCGCCGCGTATCTCAACGGCAAACCCGAACGCCGCGAGCGTCCGTGGATCGGCATTCTTT
>CAVYLE010000014.1:0-44494 GCA_963769285.1 uncultured Verrucomicrobiae bacterium | reverse complement strand
TTCCGCCACGGTCGGCAGGCTGCCTTTCAAATTCCTGGGCAGGGATTCGACCAGTTTGGTCTGCCATTGGGCGACGCCGATGGGCTTTTTCAAATCGCGCAACGCATATTCAACGGTCAGATGGTCACGTTCCTTGCACAGCAGCAGGCCGATGGACGGTCTGTCATCGGCATGGCGCAACTGGTCGTCCACGGCTGAAAGGTAAAAATTCATCTTGCCCGCGAATTCCGGCTCGAAGGCTTTCATTTTCAGATCAATCACGACGTAGCACCGCAGCCGCAGGTGGTAAAACAGCAGATCGAGCCTGAGAGTCCTCGCCGCCGGCCTCCAGCGGGTACTGACTGCCGACAAACGCGAAGCCGACGCCGAGTTCGAGCAGGAATTTGCGGAGGTGTTCAAGCAGGCCGTCTCGTTCCTTCTCGCGGGCCTCCTCGTCAAAGCCCAGGGTGAGGAAATCGAAATTGTATGGGTCTTTGAGCGTTTGTTCGGCGAGATCGGACTGCGGCGGCGGCAGCGTGCGTTGAAAGTTGGTGACGGCTTTGCCTTCGCGTTTGTGCAGTTGCGTTTCAATGTGGTGCGTGAGCACCGCGCGTGACCAGCCATGTTCGATGGCCTTGTGGGCATACCAGAGGCGGATGGCGGGAGTGTCCAGCTTGGTCAAGAGCAGGCGGTTATGTCCCCACGGCAATTCCGAAATGGGCGCTGGCGGAGCCGATTTCCGCCACGGTCGGCAGGCTGCCTTTCAAATTCTTGGGCAGGGATTCGACCAGTTTGGTCTGCCATTGGGCGACGCCGATGGGCTTTTTCAAATCGCGCAACGCATATTCAACGGTCAGATGGTCACGTTCCTTGCACAGCAGCAGGCCGATGGACGGTCTGTCATCGGCATGGCGCAACTGGTCGTCCACCGCTGAGAGGTAAAAATTCATCTTGCCCGCGAATTCCGGCTCGAAGGCTTTCATTTTCAAATCAATCACGACGTAGCAGCGCAGCCGCAGGTGGTAAAACAGCAGGTCGAGGTAATAATCCTGGCCGCTGATTTCCATGTGATATTGCCGACCGACAAACGCGAAGCCGACGCCGAGTTCGAGCAGAAATTTCTGGATGTGGTCGAGCAAACCCTGTTCGAGGTCGCGCTCATGCGCGTCGCTGCGGAGCGTGAGGAAATCGAAATTGTATGGGTCTTTGAGCGTTTGTTCGGCGAGATCGGACTGCGGCGGCGGCAGGGTGCGTTGAAAGTTGGTGACGGCTTTGCCTTCGCGTTTGTGCAGTTGCGTTTCAATGTGGTGCGTGAGCACCGCGCGTGACCAGCCGTGTTCGATGGCCTTGTGGGCATACCAGAGCCGGATGGCGGGAGTGTCCAGCTTGGTCAAGAGCAGGCGATTATGTCCCCACGGCAATTCCGAAATGGGCGCTGGCGGAGCCGATGCGGCCGATTCTCTCACAGGCTGTGAGAGAATTGCGGTTTTGGATTCTCTCACAACTTGTGAGAGTTTTTCAGGCATCGCCGGCCAAGCCAGATAAAAGCTGCGCATAAACCAGACGTTTTGCGGCGAGAAACCCGCCGTGCCGGGAAATTCCTTTTGCAGGTCTTCCGCCAGCCGTTCCACCACCTGCTTGCCGTAGCCCTTGGTCTTTTGCGCCTCGGCAATGATTTTACCGATGTCCCAATAAAGCAGAATCAACTCGCGGTTGACCGAAACCACCGCGCGCAGTTGCGCCGCGCGGACACGCGCCTTGAGGTCGGCGAGGAGCGTGGTGTAACCAGCGGGAAGCGCGCCGGGCAGTTTGCCAGCCTGTCCGCTGGTTTTTGCCAAACCTGTGGCTGTTGTTTTTCGTTTCGTCATACAAAATGTTTGCCTGCCGTTCTGCCCACAACAATCCTCAATCGTTTTCGGAAACTTCGGGCATGATGCCGAATTTTGCCGGTGTTGAAAAGTTTTTCGCACACATGACTTTCAAGGCGTCCGGTGCGGCTGGCCTATTCTTGTCGCAAGCAATTCTCCACGCGCCAAATCCTAAACGCAAAACTCCCGGAGCCGGGCGGCGGGTCAACGGTGGAGCAGTCCGACTATGAGGACTGACTACCTTGACGCGACGACCGGCGACATACAATTGAATCTGGATTGGCGCGCGTCATTGTCAGCGCGACTGCGCCATGAGCAAAGCTCAATGAATCCAGTAATGGCCGATGCAAATTCCATAGCCGAGAGCCAGCAAAAACCAAGCGACCGACCGAAGCATCACCCGCCACGCGAACCGGTCTTGCAAGTCATTGGAGACTTGTTCCAACCGTTCGCATTGAGCCGTGGTGCTGGCCTTGATGCTCCTCCATTCAGACGCCGCACTTTCCATCAAAGCCTTCACCCGCTTTGCGACTGCCTCCGCGTCGGCAAGCTGCACCTGGATTTGTTCCGCCGCCTGCCGGGTTGCCTGAATGTGAATTTCGACGGTTTTTTTCAACTCCTTGTTCTGGCCGTCCACCGTGCCGGCAAAATCATCTGCCATCGCCTGACTCTGCCGCCGGTATTCAGCCAGATGCAGTTCGATCAATTTGCGGGCATCATTCATCAAGCGCGGCAGATTGGCCGCGATGCGCCATTGCGCCTTGGTCAGCAACGCCAGTTGCACCGGAAAACTGCTGTCCGGCCCGACGCTCCATTCATGCAACAGCCGGTGAACCCGATCCACTTCGCTCGTCGGTCAGCCCGGCGCAACAGCGCCGCCAAATCATCTTTGTCCAAGTCCATACTCATTCGCCCAAGTTGAGCATCGGCTGTTTGGAGCGGGCCGGTTTCGCCGCCGGTTCCGGCTGTGGTTCGACCTCCGGCACCTGTTGCTATGGCACCAGCAAATCGGCAATGGCGTCGTATTGCCGGAACATCTGCTGCATCGCCCATTGCATTTCACCGGCCAGCATCAATTCCAAATGCGCTGCTCCGGGCGTCGCCACTTCCGCAAAACTCAACTTGCGGCCCGCCTTGGCCTCGGCGCGTTTGATGGCCAGCAACGTGATGGAAGTCACCACCGGCAACGTCAGTTCCTTCGCGCCAAACTTTTTCAACTCGGCTTCGATGTTGGATTTCTTGAACAGGTTCGTCCGCACTTTGGCCGGATTGTGGACGATCGACATAATCCACGCGGTCGCCCGCGAAATAAAACAGGTCGAGCAGATTGTTCATGCTCTCGGTGTCCTCGCTGGGAAACAGGAAAAAAGTGAACCGGATGCCCTGGGTGGCGAGCGATTCGAGCAATTGCAACGACTCCAGCGCCTGCACGATGAGGCCGTCGGCCTGCGCCCGGCAATCAATGACGTGAACCGGCGCGTCACTGCGCGACACGTTGCGAAACAATCCGAGCAGGGTGGATTTGCTGTCGTCGTCATTGCCCAGCGTGTAGGACTGCACCTGTTCGGGATGCCGGTCGGCAAACGAATGGTGCCGGTCATCGAGGTCGGAGCCATTCCACTGGATGTCGTGATAATCGAGCCAGGCGGTGCGGAACTCGGCCTCGAAACTTTTGCCGAGGCTGCCTTTGGATTGGGGATTGATGTGGATGCGTTTGGTGATGTTGGTGTTCATGTGAATTCTTGGTCGGTGTTAATGTTTTTAATGTTTGGGCGGTTGAAAGGGGCTTGCTTTCGGCAACGGCGATGGGCGTGATTGCGGCCGGCTGGCCGCTGCGTTGGGGCGGGCGGGTTGGAATTCGGAATTATTTTCCGCATCTTCCCAATTGCGGTTTTGTCGCGCGTTTTAATTTGCGCCGGTAAAAAAGATACGGAGCATGAAACGTGACGCGGATGCCCTTTTCGCTGAACAGCAAGTCGGCGATTTCCTGCCACGTCTTGCGCCGTTGGCGCAGCTCGCGGATGAAATCGAAGTGCGGTTCCAAAATGCTGTGGAACGGTTTGCCGCCGCGTTTTCGATGTGCCGTTTCAGTCATCGCCGGACAGGATAACCCGATAATGAAAAATTGGTGGAAGAGAGCAGGTGAAAGTTAAAGTGAGATGAAATCACGCCGCATGTAGCGGCAAAGGGCGACGAATGGCGACAAATTCAAGTGACGAAAAGCGGCGAGTGCCGACGAAATTTCAGGAGTGGATGCGACGAAAAGCGACAAATTCGTTGTCGCTTTTTGTCGCTTTTAGTTGCCTGGTTTCTGGTTGCGTTTTTCACTAACGATTTTGGTAGGGGATGGTGTCTCGAAAAAATCAAGGCTTTCAAGTTTCAGAAAGCCGTCAGAAATCACGTTCGGCTGAACGTATCAAATTGGATGATGATGGGCGCACTGAACGGGCGTTCTGAAACCGGCAGCGAAACGGAGCAGGTCGGGAGTGGCATGAACGGACGACGGCGGAGTTGAGCGCGGTTTTAGAACGACCGGTGAGTGCGTGACCGTCTAGGTTTCCATCGAGGCGATTTGTCTGGCCGGTTGCTGAATACCTGGAAGCAAGCCGGCCAGTCAAAGCGCCGAATCATTCCAATCGTTTTGCAATGGCTGACCACCTCCATTATTTCTGATTCCGTTGGTGAAGATGTTTAGGAATGGATGCGCTGAAAAATGTGTTCCCCTTGTGGACTTCCCGGATGGCGTTGCAAACTGTGCCAGCGGAGGTTTGCTTGATCAGATAGCCCATCCCGCCGGATTTGACCGCCTCGACAATATACGCTTCATCACTATGCGCCGAAAGAAAGAGCACCTTGGTGGCGGGGCAGAATTTAAGGATCTGACCGGTAGCTTGAAGTCCATTGAGCAGGGGCATCGTTACGTCCATCAGAACCAAAGCGGGACGGAGTTTTTTTACCATGGCAACCGCTTGATGGCCGTCTTTTGCTTCGCCGACGACTTCCAGATCGTCTTCGAGTTCCAAAATCTTTCTGAAACCTTTGCGCACGACTCGGTTGTCGTCCGCCAGCAGAACTTTGATTCGTTTCATGGATTTTGTTGCGCCATCAACAGTGTTTCTGAACTCATTTCAATGGTTTTGTGATAAATATGTATCAGTGACCTCGCTCCGTCTATGGGGTGAACTCCCCACGGACTGCCACCGGATTACAATTGAATTCCGCCGCAATGAACGGGCGTTCTGAAACCGGCAGCGAAACGGAGCAGGTCGGGAGTGGCATGAACGGACGACGGCGGAGTTGAGCGCGGTTTTAGAACGACCGGTGAGTGCGCGAACGTCTAGGCTTTCATCACGGCGATTTGTCTGGCCAGTTTCCGAGTGCCCGCAGGAAAGCCGGCCAGTCAAAGCGCCGACATCGGGACGAAATGAGGACAAGAATCAAAGATGATTTCATCTCAACCGGGCAAATCTTTTCCCGTCGTCGTCACGGTTAGCTTACCGTGCTTCACACCCTTGGCGGCGATGAGTTCGTCGGCAATCTTGCGGATGACGCTGGCCTTGCCGCGCACGATCAGAACTTCCAGACAGTTGTGATGGTCCAGATGGACGTGGACGGTGGAAAGAATCGCGTCGTGATGGTCGTGCTGGATGTCGGTAAGGCTCGCCTGCAAATGCGGCTTGTGATGGTCATAGACCAGCGTGATGGTGCCGGCGATCTCCCCGGTGTCGTTCTTCTGGCGATGCTCGATGAGCTGGGCGCGGATCATGTCGGCGATGGCAAGCGAGCGGTTGTCGTAGCCTTTTTCGCCAGTCATCTCATCCAGTTGATCAAGCAGCGCGGGCGGCAGAGAAACGCTAAAGCGCGTGGCGGTGTCTTTTTTCATGTGCATGATTATTTGCAACCGGCGCAGCAACGCAAGCGGGCAATTGCGGTTTAACGTTTCATTTGGCGGGACCGAACGCCCTCGCGCCACCAACCGAAGGCAATCAGAGCCAGCACAGTGAGTCCCGCTATCAACGAAAGGGCCGACACATTCCCGCCGTGGTTGCGCGAAGTGGTTTCTGCGCGCGGCTTTTCCTCCAGCACCCGACCGCTTACGACGGGCGTGGATTTGGCCGCCGGAGTTGACGGTGCGATGGCTGGCGGTGCGCCGGGTGCCGGGCCAAGCTGCGCGTCGGCACGTTTGGCGATGGTTGTGTTTTCCGCAGCGACGGCGGGAACAAGTTCGGTTTGCACCTGTTTCAAACGGGCAACGGTTTCCGGCGATGCTTGCCAGTAGCCCTTTTCGATGACGGTGAGCATCCGATCCACCATCGCCTGGTAAGCGGCGAGATTTTTTGCGGCTTTGAATTTCTCGCGGATGCCGAGCGCGTGGCGGTCTTGCACATACGTTTCAAACATTTCCTGCCACTTCTCGTTCCCCACGGCGTCGGGCACGGTCACTTGCCAGCCCCAGAGATTGTCAGTCACCTGTCGGATCATCCGTGCGCCCGCGTAACCTTCCTTGAGCATGGCCTGAATCCATTTTGGATTCAGATAACGTGCCCGCAATTCGCGGCCCATGTAACGCTCCAGCGTCATGTTTTCGCCGGCCTTGGGATTGCTCAAGTCGGTGACGAGGGTTTCCGCCGCCGTGCCGTTGACCTTGCGCACAGCCATCGCTGTGCCGCCGAGGTATTGGTAAAAATCGTCGCTATCAATCGCGCCATAGATATTCGACGAACGACTGTGGATGACGCCTTTTGCCCCTTTCAGCGCCAGTTGCAACAGCGTCGGCGAAAGGTCGCGGTTCGTGCCGGATGCCGCACGCTCGCCCCAGAATCCCTGCCCGAACAAATGGCTCATGCGATTGAAATAAACGCCGGCGACATCATGCTGTTCGTTCCAAGTATCGGGATGATGGATGGCATGATCCAAACCCGTGCCATACGCGCCCGACGGCACGCTGAAAATCCGCACGGTGGCGAACCGCTCGGCTTCATCGGGCGCGACGCCTTGCGCTTCGAGCGCGGTCCGCGCGGCGGCGATGTTCCGCAACAGCGGATTGTCGGCGCTGGGGTCGGTCTTCACCACGTTCACGGCTTGATCAAGCAACAACATCAGATTCGGAAACAAATCGCGATACAAGCCGGACGGAATCACGGTGACATCCACGCGCGGCCGGCCGAGTTCCGTTGACGGAATCAACTCCACGCCTTGGCACTCTGCCGCGCGCATCCCACTTCGGGCGCACACCCATGAGCGCGAGAATTTGCGCCTCCATCACGCCCTCATGCCGGCTTGTTTCCGTGCCCCAGAGATTGAACACCAGTCGGTCGGGAAATTGTCCCTCATGCCGTTTGCGGTATGATATGACAAGATCGGAAGCCAGTCGCGAACCGGCGGCAAAGGTCGCAGTTGTGGGCAAGCGCGACGGATCGAAGCCGTAAAAATCTTTTCCAGTTGGGAGTGAATCGGGGTTGCGAACCGGATCGTTGCCCGGCCCGGCGGCGATGTAGCGTCCCGCCAATCCAGCGGAAAGTGCGTCGAGTTCCGCGTGCGCCGATGCTTCAATGCGCGTCATCAACTCCGCTTTGCGCCGCGCGTGTTCGTCGGGCGAAAGATTTGGTTCAAGTGAAAGAATGGCCTCGGCGGTGGCGGCGCGTTTCGCTTCGTCGGGCGCAACGCCGAACGTGTGCATTCCAAACGGCGTCAACCGGTCGCCAACTTTCTCCAAGTAGTGGTCAATGTCTTCAAGCTGTTCGGCGTTCAAGAGCGCATTCGTCGCGAGCGTGAGGCCGAGGTTTTTGAACAATCCGATTTTTTCGCAGCGGTGCGCAAGCTCCCGGAGAATGTCGTCGCTGGCGACCGCACCTTTGTCGCGGGCGGCGTGGTAGTCGTTGAGCAGGCCGGAAACCTCGCGCAGTTCGGGATTGAGCGTGGCGCGGTCCAGCGGCGGGGGCAGATGCGTGATGATGGTCGCCATCGCGCGGCGCTTCGCCTGCAAGCCTTCGCCGATGTCGTCCACGATGAACGGATACAACTGCGGCACAGCCCCGACGATGACTTCGCCGGTGTCGGCAGCGGTGAAGCCGACTTCCTTGCCCGGCAACCATTCATGCGTGGCGTGTGCGCCGACATGAACCATCGCATCCGCCTGAAAGTTTTTTTGCAGCCAGAGATAAAATGCCAGATACTCGTGATGCGGCGGCAACTTGACGTTGTGATACGCCGCCTCCAAGTCCTGATCCCAGCCGCGCGTCGGCTGCGCGGTGAACAGCAGATTGCCCCAGCGCTGCGCGGGAAAGACGAAGAACGGTTTTCCCGTGTCGTCGCGCCAGACCATGATGCGGCTTTGCTCGGGTTCGCCCCACTTAAAAAGGACGGGGTAACGCAGTTCGTCGGGCAATTGATTGAACCATTTGCGGTATTCGGAAACGGCCAGCAGTTGGCAGCGGCCCGAACGCGCGAGCTTGTCCAACTCGGCGGCGGCGTTGGTTCCCGGCATGGGATTGTTGCCGAACGTGCGGATGGCGGTGAACAAATCATCGGCATTCGTTGGTGCGCCATTCGCAGCAAAACCATCGGCCCGCAGGCGGTTAAGAATTTGCAACAGCGATTGCGGCAGGACATTCAGATACGACGCGCCGATGCTCTCCTTGCCCGGCGGATAGTTGTAATAAATGATCGCGATGCGACGTTCCTTGGGCGGTTCGTGGCGCAACTTCACCCACGCCTGCACGCGGTCGGCAAGCCGTTCGACACGCTCGGCAATGGGCATGGTCATCACATAGGTTTCGCCGGTGGCCACGTCCACGAGCTTTTCCTTGGATGCAACGATGGTCGGCGCAATCGCGCCCGCGAGTTCCGCGCTGCCAACCTGCCAGGAGCGTTCGATGAAATCGAGGCCGCTGGCAGAGCGTTCCCACTCGGCGCGGCTCTGGCTGTTCAACGCAATGGCATTGATGATGGGAACATCCAGTTGCGCTAGCACCGGTGCGAGCTTGGCGGGAACATTACCAATCTTCAATGTCAGCCCGACGATGGCCTCGACGCGGCTTTGTCCATTCGTGTCGAGAAACAAAACGGGCAACGCGGCATCGGCGGGATAGCCGAAGCCAAAGAGGGCGTTGAATCCGCGTGCGTCCAACGCATCATTGATGGCGGAAAGCAATTCGGTCTGGCCGGCGGTGGCGGTGTCGCGCGAGAAAAGAATGCCAATCCACGGACGCTCGCGGCGTTCGGGTTTGGCAGCGAGATACGCGGCGGAATAATCTTCAAACCGCGTGAACGCCCGGCGGCTGGCAGGATCGAAAAAACCGATTTCAGGAAAAACGGATGGCGGCAGGAATTTTAAGTTGGGAAAATGTTTTCGCGCCAGCGCGGCGCGAACCATCTGAACGAGATTCGCCTGACCGCCCGCATCGAAATACGCGGCGAGCGCGGCATCGCGTTTGAAACCAAGGTCGGCGAATTCCGGGTCGAGTGTTCCACCCACACCAGTGACGAAACTGCCCCGGTCTGCCGCCGCACGAATCTCCGGCGCAAGTGCTCGGAGCAATGCACCATAGCGGGTGTAGCCGATGACGATGTCGCTTTCGCGCACAAACTGCCGGTCAGCATTGGACAATTCAATGCGCGGAAAGGCGCGGATGGCCACGTCCTTCAACGCGGTGTCACGGCGCAGTTCCGTGATTGCGCCAATGGCGGCGGCGGATGACGCATCGCCGGTGAGCAAAGCCACCTTGACCGGCGCGGCCTGGGCGAGTGCGCCAAGCAGGCACCGGTGAGAATGAAACATTTGGCGAAGAACTTCACGCCACGCTCATTTTGGTTTGGCCTCGTCGTCCGGCACATAAACCACCTGGCCGTTGGCGAGACGATACGCCGTGCCGAGCCGCGTGCCCTGACCGGAGAGGGTCTTGTCGGTGACTTTCTGCACTTTGATTTGCGCGCCCTGCTTGGTGATGATTTCCATGTCGCCGTTCTCGGTCTGCTTGACGAGCGTGACGTTGGCATTTTTGTCGAGCAGCTTGCCGGATGAGAACAAGGCAAACAGTGCAATCAACAGTGCGACGATGAAAGCGACGCTGACATCGAACAAATTAGCGATGCCGGCGAGCGGGTCTTCGTCCTGGCCGGGGGCTGGCCCGTGGGCGGAAAGACGGTGGCGATGAACAAAGCGCATGGTCATTCCTTTCCTTTCGCCGCACGCAGGACTCGTTCAGCATGAAACGCCAACGCCTGTGAATCCGCGCGCACCCAGCTTTCGCGCGCGGCGGCGATGAGATAAGCCGTCACGCTGATGGTCAAGCCAATGACGGTCGCGGCGAAGGCCGTGACCATGTTGCTGGCGAGTGCGGGTAAATTTCCATCGGCCAAACCCTGCAACGCATCGGCCATCGGGATGAGCGTGCCCATGAGGCCAAGCGACGGGCCGACGCGCACGGCGAGGCGCAATCGTCCAAGCGCCCGCCAGCGTTCGCGTTCGGTGTTTTGCAGAATTTCTTCCAGCCGCAAGTCGAGTCCTTCGCCCGCTTGCTTGGCGGCGATTTCATCAAGCGCCTGCTGTGCGCGTTCCAAGCCGGAACGCCGGCCAGAACGGCGATCCAATGCCTCGCGCAGAAACGCGCCGACGGAAATCAGAATGGCAGCCAGCAAGCCGAGCAAGCCGAGCAGCACCGGCCAGACGAGAAAAGCGGCGATGTGATGAAACAATTCGCGGAGTTGGTCAACGGCAGTCATGGGATTTTATTTATTGGGCGCGGACGCGGAAGAAGCGGGTGGTGTTGGTGGCGGGCACACTCCACTGCGAAACGGTATTGCTGCTGACGAAACTCGCATTGGTGCTCCAGTTGAACAGGTCGGGCGAGGATAGCACGGTGTAAGTGCGGTTGCTCTCGCCGGTGATGGTGAGGCGTGCCAGATTGGTTTGAACCGTGATGGCCAGCGTCGGGGCAAGGATGGTTGCAGCGGCGCGCGTCACCGCGAGCGCGGCAAGTTGCGGACGCAGGCTGGTTTCGGGAGTGCCGGGAACATCCGCGCCAAGCGAGAACGTGACGGTGTTCGTGGCCACCAGATTGGCGAGCACGTCGAAACTCAAGACGGAGGGGCCGTTGTTGACGACGCTGGTATCAAACTGCGCGACGTTGTCGCCGCCGAATTGCGTGCCGTTGAAATAGAGGCGGTCATTGTTGGCGTCGGCATAGGTGTAAAGCACGTTCAACGTGGCGGCGGTGGCGTTGGTCGGGTTGACTGCATTGAAAGCTACGGTGCGCTGCGAAACTTGCGCACCCGTGGGCGACTTGTAAATGTCCCCGCCGCCTTCGGCGATGGAGTAAGCAAAAGTGTTGTTGAGCGCGCTGCTTTGATACACGGCGAGCAAGGTGACGTGCTGCACGCGCCCGTCAAAACCGGTCGTGGTGTTTTGCGAAACCACAATGTTGTTAAGTGTGCCATCGGTAAAAAGCATGGACGCAGGCACGGGCAGCGTAACGAGCCAGACGCCTGAACCAGAGCCGTAGGCATTGGCACTGGTGGCGCTGAAAACGGCATTCGTGTCCGTGGTGGTGCCAAACACAAGCGGGTTAGCAGCGGGCAGGTTTGTGCCGTTGATGGTCACGGTCATTTCACTGACGTAGTTCGCCGTGCCGCCCCAGATGGTCGCCACGATTCGTGCAATCGCGATGGAATCGCAAGCAGGCAGAGCATAATTGTTCGTCACCGCATAAGGCTTGGCGGGTGTGGTGTTGACCCAGTTGGTGGTGCTTTGCCAGTAAAGCGCGCCGTTGGCAACGGTGCCTGACAGGACGTTGGAAATGCCGTGGCCGGGTGAAGTCGAGCCGGACGGGAGCGAGAAGCCCGCGCGCAAGGTTTGCGGTAGCAATGCGCCTACCAGCATTAGGGTGAGTATGACGGTGGTGAGTCGTTGTTCGGATGTTTTCATAAATTCAAGCGTGGTCAATTGGAGGCGTCCCACTCCTCCTTGGTGGAGAAGTTTTTGAATTCCACATGGTCGTCGCAGTAGGCTGCCACGAAACCTATCTTGGGATGGCGATAGTCCACGTCCACGACGGGGTTGGTGAAGGAACTGCCGCCGCCGCAGTAGTATTTCCCCGGCGTGCAGTCGGCATAAATGATGGTGCTCGACGGATGGCGGACACTACTTTGATTGACGCCATACCAGAAACAATAAGCGTTACCGGCAAAGTTGAAGGTGTTGATGCCATAGCTCAAAAAAATGTTAGTGTCCCATGTCACGGGGATTTTTTTCAAATCCGATGGACACAAATAGACCCCGGAAGTCTTGCCGATAAACGGTTTCAGCAAATCCATCCAGCGCCTGGTGGAATCTATCCACGCTGGCGGATAACTCTTGGAATCATCGGCGTAAAGCTGCGTGGCCAAGCCGATCTGCCGGAGATTGCTCACGCAGGCGGCGCGCTTGCCGCGCTCCTTGGCACCGGCCAGCGCGGGCAGCAGCAGCGCGGCCAGGATGGCGATAATGGCAATGACCACCAACAATTCAATGAGCGTGAAGGCCGACGGGCCGGCAGGACGCCGCAAAACCGCTGGGGGTTTATTGGTAAGACGGCTTTGAAGTCGGTGCGGGTTCAAAACAATTTCCTTTGGCTGAAACAATGAAATGCGCCTCGGCCTAGTCAGTGGTTTTGCGCGGCTCGCTGCTCCGCACCAATACGCGGCCCACCACGCAGGCGAGGCCGAACATGATGAGCGTGCCAATGCCTCCGGCGACGGCGGTGGCAATGCCTTCCGAACTGATGCCGGGCATTTTGTAATCGGGAATCCACGTCTTGATGAGCGTGGCGGCACGGCCTTCAAAACCAAATTTTTCTGCGACCTTGTCGAGTCCATCCGGCCAGGCGCAGGCGTAAGGTGAAACGAAAATTGCCAGTCCCAACGCAATGACCAAGCCGAACGCCAGAAATTCCCAGCCCGTGCCGCGCGTGGCTGGGGCGGTTTCGGTTTCCAGCAAATCCGGTCGCGTCCGTGCAATCGTGAGAATCACCAGCGACGTGATCAACCCTTCGCCGATGCCGATGAGCGCGTGGGTGCCAAGCATGGCGGGAAACACCACGGCGGGAGCGAGCGTGCCGGACAAGGCCAGTTCACCCGCACAGGTCAATGACGCCAGCACGGTGGAACACCATGATGCAAAAAACACGGCGGCGATGCGTCCGTGCAGTCCGGGCAGAAACCGGAACACCGCACGATAAATGGTGTAGCCAACCATCGCGCCGATGAAAGCCATGTTAAAAATGTTCGCTCCAATCGCCAGCACGCCGCCGTCGCTGAACAGCAACGCCTGCACGAGCAGGACGCACGCAATCACGATGGTCGCTGCCCCCGGTCCCAACAGCACCGCCGCCAGCACGCCGCCAAGCAAATGGCCGGAGGTGCCGCCCGCCACGGGGAAATTGAGCATTTGCGCCGCGAAGACGAAGGCTGCGCCGAGTCCCATCAGGGGAATCTTGTTGCGCGGCAGTGTGCGGTTGACCTGCCGCGCGGCGACGGCGAGTCCGCCCGCCGACAGGGCACCGGTGAGGGCGAGGGTTTTGGCATCGAGGAAACCGTCGGGTATGTGCATATAATCTTGCTCGGTCAACGCGTTTGCTTAAAGTGTTACGAACTAAACGCATAGTAATAAATGTGGTGTTACGGTCAAATAAATAAGTAATAACGCGCTGAACGGCATTCCCGAACCGGCGTCACCCAACATGGGCGGACATCATTCACATCCCCACAACCACGGCGACGACCACGGCCATGGCCCGTTGGAACACTGGCCGGCAGGCGGGAAACTGGCCGGGGCGCTGGTCTTGATTTTGACGGTCGTGCTGCTACCGCGCACAGCCGTGACCGGATTGCTAATCGTGGGGGCCGTGGTCGCCGGATTGCTGGCGGTCAGCCAGATTCCCCTCTGGCATCTGGTGAAACGGCTGCTGCTGCTGGAACCGCTGGTGCTGGGGGTGGCGGGCCTGATGTGGTTTCAGCCGGGCGGCGGCAAGATTTTCGCGGTGGTGATGTTCAAGGCGAATTTGTGCCTGTTCACGACCCTGCTGCTCTCGAACACGACGCCGTTCACGGAGTTGCTGCGCGTGCTGCAACGGCTGCGGGTGCCGTGGATATTCGTCACCACACTGACGCTGATGCACCGGTATCTGTTCGTGCTGGCGGACGAGGCGGAGCGGATGCGCCGGGCGCGCGCGAGCCGGACATTCACGCGCGGACGGCGCTGGCAATGGCTGGCGCTGGCGTCGGTGGTGGGACAGCTCTTTGTGCGGGCATCGGAACGGGCGGAACGGATTTACAACGCCATGTGTGCGCGCGGTTGGAAATGACATGAACGCCATCGAAATCACCGATCTGAAATACCGCTACCGCGACGGCACGGAAGCGCTTGCGCGGCATCAGCTTCCGCGTGCTGCCGGGCGAGTGCATCGCGCTGCTCGGCCCAAACGGTTCTGGCAAATCCACCCTGCTGCTGCATTTGAACGGCTTGCTGCCGGAAAAACTTCCCGGCGATGGCGCGGTGAAAATTTATGGCGAGCCGGTTGCGGCCAAAAATCTGGAGCAAATCCGCCGTCAGGTTGGGCTGGTGTTTCAAGACCCGGACGACCAGTTGTTTTGTCCGACGGTGGCGGAAGACGTGGCGTTCGGCCCGCAACAACTTGGCTTGAGCGAAACGGAAATTGCAGCCCGCGTGAAAAAATCTTTAGTGCAAGTCGGGTTGGCCGGATTCGAGAATCGGCAAACGCATCATTTGAGCCACGGCGAAAAACGCCGCGCGTGTCTGGCGGGGGTGATGGCGTGCGAACCGACGGTCTTGGTGCTGGACGAACCGACGAGCGATCTCGACCCGCGTGGTCGGCGCGAGTTCAAGGCGATGCTGCGGACGTTACCCGCGACCAAACTGATTGCCACGCACGACTTGGAACTGGCGGTGGAACTTTGCGCGCGGACCATCATTCTGGATCACGGCCAGATTATTGCCGACGGGCGCACGGTGGAATTGCTATCCGACGAAAAGCTGATGCTGGCGCACGGTTTGGAGCGTCCGCACATCTTGCATCATCTGCATCCGCATTGAGCGAATTGAATGGGTCGTTTTTAACGGCTGAATTTGCCGCCCTGCTGGCGGGCGCGGCCCATCGTCACCAGCGTTTCGAGAATTTCCGCCACGTCGGCGGGTTGGGCACGCTTGAATTGTCCGGCCAGTTCGGCGGGGGTGGCGGTGCCATTGCGGTGCAATGCGGCTTCGACGGCCTGCACGCGCTCGGCCATTTTTTTCGGCCAAGCGGTTTTGGTGGCGCGAGCGGTCTTGGCGATTTTGGCCTTGGCCGGTTTAGCGGATTTAACTTCGCCTTGCGGCAAGACCATTTCCTTTTGGCTCTTGGCCTGATAGTCGGGGCGCAACCAGTGGATGATGCCGCGCTTTTCCTCGGCGGCGCGCTCGGCGTTCAAGGCGACGAGCCGTTCCAATATTTCGGCGTCGGTCAATGTGGCCGGCCAGCCATAGGCATCGAACACGGCGGCGTCGAGGTCGTCGTGCAACTGTTTCAAGACGGAGACGAGGCCGGCGTCGTGGATGATTTTTTCCTTGTCGGTGAGTTTTTCACCGGCGCGGATTTTTTCCAGGACGTTGTAAAGGCCGGTGAGCGTGAGTCCGTGCTGGACTTGAACGCGCTTGCGGTGGGTGTCCAATTCCTCCGCCAGTTTACGGATGGACTTTTTCTCCGCCTCGCTGCAAAGCGGAAATGGAAATTTATCGAAACTCGCCGATTTAACGTAAGTTGGATCGTTTCCAACGCCAAGCCTACTACCAACTGCAAGCGTCCAAGTGCAATGAATGCGGCTGCTCAAAACGCCGAGAAAAAAATAATCATCAGTCGCGATATTGATTAGCTTACTGTCTGGGAGAATAGACGCATCGAGAAATTGAAAGATGCGATGCTTGGCCGTTTTTACGGTTGAAATAAATTTACTCAAACCAGCACTCGCCCTGCGCCAACGCGAGCATGGCTCTCCGAAAATCCACCAGTTGTCCCGGCGAGTTGGGCGCGGGTTCGCGTCGCGTTCCGGCTTAACGTGCGTAAGAACGTGCTGATAAACGGCGGGAAATTTGGAGCGAACTTCCTCAAGCGGCAGTCCGTAAAGGTCAATGACCATAACCTCGCGCGGCTCGTCCGTAAGGTCTTTGCCATTACGATATGGCCGAATGTGATTTTCCAAGTCGCGAATTTTACCCAAACCGAGTGCTGACGCTTCAGCTTGTGTAATGGTGAAACCTTTGCCGTGTGGTTCTATTCCGGGGAAGCTCATTTCCAAGTTAGCGTTCAACTCAACCGTGTTTGATATGTCCGCACCAATTGTGAGGCTTGCCTGAATTTTTCCGAGTTGGGACTTGAACGAAACTTTTTCCGAACCGTCGGGCTGCGGTTCTTCGCCGGTCACTTCCAGCAGTTCGCCGGGGTGTTTGCCCGCTGCGCCAACGGTCATGGCAATACGCACCGCCGCACCTTCCGCCGTGTCCACCCACGGATGATCGGGAATGGCAAACAGCAGCGAAAGCGGCGGCTGGGCGGACAATTGCGCCTGCACCACGCGGCGGGCAAAAGTCTGGCGCAAGCTGTTTGTGGTGATAAGGCCAAAGCGTTTTGCCCGTCCCGCGCGGACGAGTTCGGCGGCTTTGTGCCACCAATACAAAACGAAGTCGGCGGATTCCGGCACGTCGGGATAAGTGGCGCGGAGCGTTTCCGCGTAGCCGTCGCCCAAGTCCTCGCGCATCCGCGCCGTGCCGATGAACGGCGGATTGCCGACGATGAAATCGGCCTGCGGCCATTCGGCGGGCTTCGGGTTGGCGTAGGTGAGCAACGGCACGCGCTTGGTTTCGTCCGGCACTGCGCGGCCCGTTACCAGGTCGGCTTTGGTGCTTTTGCGATCCCAAACCGTTTTGGCTTTTCCGGCGTCATCCAGCGCGGCCTGCGGTTCGCCATCGTATTCGAGGACGGCATTGCGGCACTGAATGTTTTTGAACGCGCGCAAAATCGGTTCGGGCGGCGTGCGCTTGCCGTGTAACCGGAAATGCCATTGCAGATAGCCAATCCACAAAACCAGTTCTGCGATGGACGCGGCGCGAGGATTGATTTCAAGTCCGAGAAATTGATGCGGATCAACCGTCTGCCGTTCCAATTCCAGCCGGAACGTGTCGCCGAATTGCGCGGCCACGTCGAACACTTCGCCTTCCAACACCTTAAGATGCTGCAAGGCGACGTAAAGGAAATTGCCAGAGCCACATGCAGGATCAAGCACAGTGACTTGGCAAAGCCGTTCGTGAAAATCGTTCACCTCGGCGCGGGCTTTTTTCAGGTCGCCAGCGCGGGCCTGGGTGAGTGCGGCGGCGCGGACGTTTTCCCACTCGGCCCGGAGCGGTTCAATGACCGTGGGCAACACCAATCGCTCGACATAGGCGCGCGGAGTGTAGTGCGCGCCAAGTTGGTGACGTTCGTCGGGATTCAAGGCGCGTTCCAGCAGCGTGCCGAAAATGGCGGGTTCGACATTGCCCCAATTTTGGCGGGCGGCTTCCTTGAGCAAGCCGAGTTGCAGGCCGTTGATCGGCAAGACAGCGTCGTCGGCAAACAAGCCGCCGTTGAAGTGCAACAGTTTTTTCCGCAGCACCACGGAAATACCGTTGCCGGTGCCGGTATTCATTTCGCTGAACAATTGCTGCACAAGCTGTTCAAAACCTTCGCCACTGGCCGGAAGTGATTCGAGCAAATCCGTAAAGCTGTTCTTGGGCAGCAACTCGACATCCTCGGCGAACATGCAAAACAGGCAGCGCGTTAGAAATTGCGCGACGATGTCGGGTTCGTGGCCGGCGGATTCCAGAGACTTGGCGAGTTCCGCTAGATGGCCGGAAACTTCGCGGGTGACATCGGCGGAATGTTTCGCCGGGTCAAGGGCGGCGGGATTCGTCCAGATGAGCCGGAGTCGTTCGCGGATTTTTTCATCGGCCAGATCGGCGAGCCGGATGCGAAACGTGCGCGGGTCGGGAAACGGCAGGTAGGCTTTGCCCGCCTGCGAGAAGTCCGCATAAATCTCAAATGAGTGGCCGACATCCACGACGATGATGAACGGCGGGTTGTCATCGGGAATGGCGCGGACGTAACGCTCGGCCTGGCCGCGCGCCTTCATCATGGCATCATCCCAGGCACCTGTTCCGCGCACGGGCTGGGAGGATTTTTTGCGGGCGATGACGCCGGCTTCCTCGGCGGCGAGTTCAAGCTGGGAGGCTTTGGCTTTGGCTTCCTGAAATTGCTTGGATTCGAGGACGAAATGGGCGCGGCGGTAAAGGTCAATGCGGCCGTTGCTGGTGGTGCCGTCGGGATGCTGCTCAACGATGGGGAACTCGAAAAAATATCCCTTGTCCGGTTGCGGGTCTGGTTGCGGCACGCCAAGCAAATCGCAAAGGCCAAGCAGAAATGGCTGCGAGTTGGCCCGCTCTGATGCGCTGGCCGCTGACCAATGTGCAATAAAATCCTGAACATCCCGGCTCGGCATGACGGGAACGATAGCAAACGAATTGCGCGGGCGGCAAGTGCGCGCTGCTGCTCCAGCGATTCAACAACTAATCGGCCATTTCATTTTGTGTAAAGATTGCACAAAAGCGGCTTCTTCTCGGCCAAACTGGTTGCCGAATGGAAAAAACATCGGCCAAGTGCATTTGGTGTATCACATACACCTCGACGGAGGAAAGTTCAGGCAAACTGACAGGCATGAATAAAACTGAATTCAGTTTTGATCCCGCAGCTTGTGTGCCAGACACGCCCTGCGCCGGATCGGTTCAGGCACGATGCACCAATCGGGAAATTAATGCCGGAAAGAAAATAACGATTGTGCCAACGGGGCATAAAGCTTTTTTCAAAACCGATAAAATCACGTTCCATGTTTACTGCGGTTGCCCATAAAAATCTGGCGGATGCCGAGAAGTATTTCGACGAGCATCTGGCGCAGAATGATTACTACGCCGCCGGGGAAATCCGCCCCGGCCAGTGGATCGGCGCGGGTGCGGAACGGCTTGGGATTAAAAGAGGACGTCACGCGCGAACAGTTTCATGCGCTCTGCGAAAATCAAAATCCAGACGATGGCGAACGGCTGACGCAGCGGAGCCAGAAGGAAGGCCAGCGCCGGGTGTTTTATGATTTCACCTGTTCCGCGCCGAAATCCGTTTCGGTGCTCGCGGTCACGCTGGACGACCAGCGATTGATTGAAGCGCATGAGGCAGCGGCCAGGCTCGCGTTTCGCGAACTCGAAACCTTCGCCGCCGCGCGCGTGCGCAAGCAGGGCGCTCGCAAGGATCGGACGACGGGCAATCTCGTGGCCGCATCGTTCGTGCATGACAGTTCCCGCGCGCTCGATCCGCAGTTGCACACGCATTTCACAGTGTTCAACGCCACGTTTGATAAAGAGGAGCGTTGCTGGAAGGCATTGGAAGCGCGCGGCATGTATGACGCGATTCGTTATGGCACGGCGGTCTATCGGAATGAACTGGCCAAACGGGTGCAACAAATCGGCTACCGGATTACCCCGGCCAAACATGGTTTTGAAATCGAGGGTGTGAGTGATGTGGTGGTAAAACAGTTTTCCAAACGCGCGCAGCAGCGCGACGCGGTGGTGCAAGGAAATGGAAGCAAAGTTGGGGCGCAAACTTTCCAACGACGAAATTTCCCATGCGGTGCATCAGAGCCGGGCAAAAAAGCTCAAAGGCATTTCAACCGCCGAAGTCCGCGCTCGGCAATTGTCACAATTGTCCGCCGATGAACGGCAATCGCTGCAAACACTCCGCGCGTCGGCTCGTGCATCGAGCCTGCCGCACATTGCGCTGGTGGAAAATCAGGTTTTGAACCATGCCGTCGCCCATGTCTTCGAGCGCAAATCGGTGGTGCCGGAACATGAACTGTTGAGCGTGGCGTTGTCGCATCGCCTGGGTGCGGTGGATTTGGACGATTTGAAAGGGGCGGTGAAACACCTGCCGGATTTGGTGAAAACCGAACGCGGGTTCTCGACGCAAAAGATTCTGGCTACGGAACTGGATTTAATCCAGACGGTCAACGCGGGCTGCGATGCCGTCGCGCCGTTGCATCCGGGCTACAAACCTGCCGACTGGCTGGGCGAAGATCAACGCCGGGCGATTTACCATGTCCTGCGCACCAGTGACCGCATCACCGGCCTGCGCGGTCTGGCCGGCAGCGGCAAAACCACGGCGTTGCGCGAACTGGTCGCCGCCTGCAATGAGGCGAAGATTGAACCGCTGTTCTGCGCGCCAACGGCGGCGGCAACGGATGTTTTGCGCAAAGAGGGATTCGAGGCGAAGACGCTGCAAAGCCTCCTGCTGATCGAAACCGGTGCTGTCTGCCCGTCAATTGGTGGTGCTGGACGAGGCCGGGGCGGTGGGGATGGATGACATGAAGCGGCTGTTTGATTGGGCGCACGATGCGCGAATCATTTTGTCTGGCGACACCGGGCAGCACGCTTCGGTTGCGCGCGGCGATGCGCTGCGGATTTTGGAACGGCATTCCAATTTCAAATCCGGCCAGTTGACGGCCATCCGGCGGCAACGCAAGGCGGCCTATCGCAAGGCCGTGGAACTGGCGGCGCAGAAACGCACCGTGGAAGCGTTCGCGCAATTGGAACGCATGGGTGCGGTGGCTGAAGTCCTTGCGGACGGCCACCATGATCTTCACGACTCGGCGGCGAAGTCGTATTTGAAAGCGTTGGCGGAAAACAAATCCGCGCTGCTGGTCGCGCCCACTTGGATGGAAATCGAGGCGGTGACGGAAAAAGTCCGGGCCGCTTTGAAAACCTCCGGTCGGCTGGCCGGTGAGGAAAAAGAATTTCAAGTTTTTGATTCACTCTCGTGGACGGAAGCGCAGAAACGGGATGCGCGACAATACCGTCCCGGCATGGCCATCCATTTTCATCGTCGAGGACATGGTTTTAATAAAAATGAAACCGTCGCGGTGGTCGCTGTCGAAAACGATTCGCTGAAAGTGCAACGCTCTGATGGCACTGAAACTTCTTTTCATTTGGGTCAAGGCTCCGCCTTGTGCGATGTCGGGGAGCGACGGAAATTAAAAATCGCCGCCGGGGACAAGCTGTTGCTGCAAGCCAACGCGGTGGCCGTGCGCAAGCACTTTATCAATGGCGAACTCGTCGAGGTGCGAGCGATTCAAGGTGATTCCGTTTTGCTGGCCGATGGCCGGATGATTCCTGCCGATTATCGCACCTTCACGCATGGCTACGCCGTCACGTCCCATGCCGCCCAGGGCAAGACCGTGGATGAAGTTTTGCTGGTCGCCTCGTCGCGTTCGCTGCCCGCCATCAATCAGGAACAATTTTACGTCAGCATCTCGCGCGGGCGCGAACGCTGCCAAGTCTTTACCGATGATTCGGAATTGCTGCGTTTGCACGTCACCCATTCCAGTGCGCGGCTGGCGGCGGTTGAGGCCATGCCGCAACGGGACTTCCTCCAGACCATTTTGCAGCGCGGCCATCATTTTCTGCAACGGTTCCGCCAGCGCATTGCCCAATCACTTTCAATCGAAACCACCGAAAGGAGCAGCCATGAAACCAAACCAGTCGAACAACAACGACCAGCCAGCCACCGTATCGGTGCCTAGCCCGCAGGATAATCCCTGCCTCGGCAGTGATCCCAACATCGCCGCGCTCGAAATCATTGCCGACGATGGCATCAGCTATCTATTCCCCTACGCGCAGTTTTTGTATGCCGAACGAGTTCACAATCCGGCTTTGGAAAAGGTGCCGGACGCACCGCCGGAAAAAATGCGGATTCGTTTTGCCACGGCGGAGGTCGCCGTGCTGGGCAGCGGTCTTAATGCAGTCGAGCGCAGACTGCAAAAGTATGAACTGGCATTTGTGAAGTCGGCGGATCGCCGTTTGGCCGCCACGCTGAAAACGCACATTGCCGCTATCACCGTCACTTTAACCAAGGAAAATATATGACTGCTGATTCACCATTAAAAATCCAGCCATTGGAAAAATACCGTGCCACCATGACCAAGGAGGAAGTTGCCGAGGCGCTGGGTGTCGCCACGCATATCATCCCGCCCCTGTCGCAGGCGGGCTTGATTAAGCCGCTGGGCCGTCCACAGCGTTATTGCGTGAAACACTATTCGCGTGACGTGCTGGCACAACAGCTTGCCGATGTGAACTGGCTCGACAAGGTGGTGGCGGCCATTCACCGGCACTGGCGTATTAAAAACGCGCATAAGCGGGCAAAACAGGCCGGGAACGGTTCGGCGTAACCCAATGGCCGTCCGGCAGCAACCTCGCGGGAGCGCGGGCCGTCGAGTCCGTAACGCGGTAGCGACCGGCGGCGCGGCGAGTTGGTGGCTCGCAGACTCCGCGCCGCCGCTCGCCGGCCCGGTTCAATCCAGATCATCACAATAAGGGGGTTCCCTATGCGGCGGGAATGGGTCAAACGTGTCTGGTTGCGGCGGCGGTGATCCCGGCAGGTGAATGATAATTGCTGGCTGGACGTTGTGCGTGGATTTTCCTCCTTTTCGCCGCAATGCCCCGCTCAATACCCAAGCCAGTAGGGCCAGCAAAAGGTAGATGGCCCCGACGAGAAAATAGAGGGCGTGTTCGTGGATGAATCCGTCAAGATGTTTGAATCCTGACGCTTCCAGTTCGAGTGCTTTTATGTGCCAAGGTTGCATAATGTCCTCCTTATGCCGCGACGCTCTGCGTCACTGATTCGGTTTCATGGTTTCCGATGATGGCTTTTTGTTGCCGTTCGTATTCGCTCAACGAAGGCATTTCCACCTCGGCCTTGCGCGAATAGGCCCGCGTCATGGCCTTGCTGTTGTGGCCCAAGTTCACCTGCGCATATCGTTCGGGATAGCCTGCCGCCTTCGCTCGCTCGGCCCACGCATACCGATACGAATGCAAGGTGACATCTTTGATCTTCAAACCCGCGCAACGCTGACGAAATTCTGTCGCCCGGTCGCCCGCGCGGACGGTGCGCAGATACGGAAATAAGGGGCCGCTCCCCGGCAGGTCGCGCAGGATTTCCGCCATGTCCTCGTCAAAGCGCATGATGGCAACCGTGTCGGTTTTCATCCGCTTGTAGCTGATGACGTGGTTGTCCCAATCAACATTCTCTGCTTCGAGGAATGCCAAGTCTGATTGCGATGCGCCCAAGTGCCACGCCAGTTTGTAGAACGCCTTGCGTTCGGGATTTTGTTCGCGGGCGACGATGGCCAGATGTTCGGCCAGCGTGATGCCGCGCTTTTCTTTGAACTCGACTGCCGGCCAGCGTTTTTTGGCCAGCACCGGCCACGGCAGCCAGGTCATGTCCAAGGCGAAGTTGTGGATGCGCCGCAGATAGACGTTGGTCGAAACTTTTCCCGCTTCCAACACGCGCAGAAAATGTTCCGGGCGGGTTTCCAGAAGCGGCAGGTGCCGGATGCTGTCAAAGGCTTTGTCCTTGATGGCGGTCTGCCAACGGTGTTGGGTCTGGTCTTTTTTGAGCTTCACCAGTTCGTCCATTACGAACTGCCAGTCGCGCGTGGCAATCTGCGGATCGCTGGCGGCCAGATAAGCGCGGGCAATTTGCAGGTTCACGGCGGGCTGCTGTTCCGCTTCCTTGCGTGAGTGGAACAATCGCGCTGCGGTGGCTCGGTCATTGGTGCCGAGACTTTCCTGCTTGCCCGTCACGTCGTCGTGAATGTAGTAGCGACCGCCGTTTTTTCTTTTATAGAGTCTGTATCGTTGTCTCATAACTGTTTTTACAGTGATGAGGTTACGACGGTTGATCTCGACTCCGGTAGGGAGTAGGTGGGAGTTACGCAGCGCAGGCCAGAGTTAAATTTTGCTGGCACTTCCGCTGGCACTCGTCTGTGGAAGTTGACCAAACCCTACAGTTCCAACTGGTTAGGTTTGGAGGCGGGAGTCGGAATCGGCCAGATTTCCCCGCGTTTGCAATCCAAATATAGCTGATTTCATTGGCTATTCAAGCTAATTCGGCTTAATCCAATCCTATCATTATTAATCCTTTTGGTGTCCGTTTTGGTGTCCGCGACATGAGGTTGTTTATGCAGTTGTTTGCCATGGAATCTCCGGATGCCAAAAAAATCTGATCCATTCTGTTGAAACGCGTCCATATGGATTCAAAGGCCGCATGTGGTTCACAGTCCCAGTTTTCGCAGGAGATCATTCGAGGGTTGTATTTCCCTGGGATGCAACCGGCGGGATACCCAAAGCTCTTTTTCCCCGTCCCGGTCAACCAAAACGTAGTGATTGGTTGTCCAGGCCGCCCATGCCTGATTTCGCATCTCGACGTTCCCCGCCAAAAGCAGTTGCTCCGGCTGGTAATTCCGAACCAGTTCCAATGTCTGTTCCCCCGTCAGGTTGCGTTCCAGTGACCTCGGTGCGGGAATAGCGGCCAGTTCCGGCAGGATCATCATGCCGCCGGCAAAGGCATATTCTGGAAAGCGGGTATAGCCCCATTGCGTGGCCTTGGCATTTTCCCGGATCGAAAGGCAAAGCCCGTCGTGTTTGGCGCTGGGAAGATGGTTCAAACGGGTTAAATCAGAGACAAAATCCGGAACGGCGAAGCCAACCCAGAAAGCAAAAATTGTGACGGCGCCAAGTGTATTGAGTTCGTTGCGATTGCGAAACCGCCTTCCTTCATTATGCGGCGGCTGGTCGGGAACCGGGCCGCCCTGAAACGCCTCAAGCGCGCGCGAAACCATTGTGATGAAACCGTCGGAACCCAAAATGGCCAGCGGAATATAAAAAAGAACGATGTCCTGTTCCGGCCAATATTCCCACAACCCCGCCAGAAGCGCCACCGTGGCAAGCCAAACCGAAGCAAATAACAGCGGGGCCGGGGCTTTTCGCTTTACCGCGTGTAACAGGCCACAGACGACGGCCAACATTAAGCCGGGATTTAATAGCAATGTGCTCAAGTGGAAACCAGATTTGTTCCAGCCCGGTTTTGGCGATGAATAGAACGGCAGATTCAAATTAAAAGTTGGCGAGGCAATGACGATAACCAGAAAAGCCGCCGCGAATCCAATTCCCCAAGGGCATAAACTTCTGCCGGCGGATTTCCATCCCCATTGCCGAAACATAAAAACCACAAAGGCTGGCAGGATCAGTAAAGCCGTGAGTTTGATGTGAACGGCGCAGGCCAATACCGCGCCTGACAACAAAAGCCTTTTCCAGTTCGGGGGCTGGGAGGGCTTGTAGCTGAGTGCCACCGCCACCATGGCCCAGGAGATCGCCGGCAATTCGGGCATGGCGGTCATCGATAGCCCCGGCATGCCCTGGGCGGAAAACAAAAAAATACCGGCAAGCAACAATCCGAAACAACCAACGGCTTGGCGCAACATCCATCCCAGAGCCGCCACCATTGCGGTTGCGGAAACCAGGCTGAACAGGCGCGCCAAGCCGGCACTGGGACCGAACACCTTGAAGCATGCCGACAGCAGCATCGTGTAAAGCCAGGGCTGATCGTTCCCCATGTGGATAACTGCGGATGGTCTTTCGCTTAGAAGCAATGCCTTGGACAACTCCAAGCCCTCGTCTCCGCCCACGACCAGGGCATCCCAAGCCGGACTACAGGCGAAAATCGTCCCCAAAGCAACCGGAACCAGCAGCGAATAAAGCAGCCATCGAGGCACGTAAAACTTCATGCAGTTTGGTTTTCCCTGACCCAACTCAAAGCTCCAATCAGAAAGAACCAGATCGAAAGGGAAAGCAGGATTTTGTCTTCATGGGTTCGGAGTATGGGCAGCAGGCTGGTGGCCCCGGCCAGACAGGGACAGGCGGGCCCGGCACTGACGGCGTGCAGCCAGCGGTAGCCGATGAAGCCGCTTCCGATCAAAGTGAGGCATTGTGCCGCCCGCAACGGGCGAAGCAAAAAGAGGATCCAGATACCGAACTGAACTTCAATCAATCCCATCCACAACGCCAGTTTGTTCAATGGCAGTGGAATGACCGCATCCTGAGTGGCCGACACCAAACCGGGAACCGACCAGGCGTACAATTTAAGCGCGCCCAGCGTCAGTAGAACCACTGCGGCAACTTGCAACTGAAGCAGCCCGCTGTCTCGCGTTTTTTCAAAAGGCATTTTCTCAAGCCACCCTGGACGAGGCGCTTAACCAAGCTTGAACAATTTCAAACTCTGGGATCATTCGCCGCAACTGACCCCGGTGGTAACAGCACCCGGAAACGCCCAAAATCCGGTGCCATCCGGACAGGAATAATGGCAGTGTGTGGTGTCGTCACTTTGAGCCCCTGTAATGCCCTGTGCACCAGTTGCAACCCAAGGATAACTGTAGCCACCACTGCCACTTGAACCGCCTCTCCCATTGTCAAAGCTGCAAGTTGCGGTTCCACGGCTCGCGCGGCCCGGACAGGTTCGGGTGGTGGACACGTAGCACGCCACCGCAATCAATTGGGCGGCGATCAGCACCGCCACACCGGCACTTATTTTTTTCCTCAACATAGTTTTTTTGGGTTTAAGTCGCTGTCATTTTGTCTTTTTGCTCGTCTCCTGTCAATCACGAAAAAAAGAAAAAAGGCAAGGGATGGAGCAATCATCACCAGAGCGACGATCGCGGGACGCGGCTTGGGCTGGCTGAATTGCTTGACGCCGGGATATTGCGTGTCAACCGCATTCAACTGGCCGCGCTGATTCACGTGATACAGCACGCCGTTCGAGGAAAGGGAGACTTGCTTGAAAGGCTCCGCGCGCACCCGGAACGCTTCCGGTCGGTAGCCTTCCTTCGCATTCGGATCCAATCCCGCGTCCAGCTCGTCCAGGTAATTGACGTGCGCGATCCGGTCTCCAGCCGGATCGGTTTCTTCAATGGTTATCCGTTGCGGCGGGAACGTCTTGCCGGGCTCGTAAACATAACGCACCCGGAAAATCAGCGAACTGGCGGAATCAAACGAGTAATCCACCATTTCGGGCAGGCCGTTCGTATAGTGAACAATGGTTCCATGTGCGGGACCCCGGCTGGACGACTCCGCCGTGAAATGATCGTTGTCAACCCACGTGATGCGGGCATCCACCAGTTGATCCAAGCCGAGCCGCCGGATTTTCGCCAGATCCGCCAGTTCAAAATCAAAAAAACCGCGGAGCCAGTTGTCGTCCGACGCCCCGCTTTGACCGTCTTTGGGCACCAATGAAATCTCGTCCTGCCCTTCCCACAGCCGCCAGTAGAACCGGTCTGACGCCCCGGAAATATTCTCCCGTCCGGCCACCACGGACCGGCGCGGGGGTGTCTGACCCGGCGGATTGTCATAGAGTGGCGACCCCTCCAGATGCTTCCGGTAATAACCATCGGGCTGCCAGGCGGCCTCGTATATGCCAGTGCCTTCTTCGCGCCGCGGATGACGCTCATCGGTCACATCCACCCGGTAGTTCCGATCCAGACGAAACTTGATTTTTTTCAGCCAGGGTGGATTGGACAGAAAGTCACGGTAGGTTTGCGCCGCATCCATGGCCGTGCCGGAACCCGTCTCTGCCGCCTCGCACCTTCCCGTACCGCCAGAGACACAAGCCAAAAGAAGCAGAAGCGACTGTACAAAGACCACATGCAGTAAAGGGCAACACCTCTTCCCTTGGCTGTTGAACGTGCCACGCTTTAACTCGTTGAATGCCCTGCGCATTTTCATCCCAAAAATTGCCAGCAGCCGCAGCTTAAATGGGAGGCTCATAAACAACCAAGCATAAAGTGAATAACATTTTAACAAAAACTATTGACCTGGATTTTTAGTCTGGTTAATAAAACAGCCATTGTTTTTTAAGTGCTCCGCGAAGTTGACGTGCTGGCTTGGCGGGGTGGGTGGGAGTTCGAGCCGGGATCTGGAAAATGAGATGAGAAAGCGCGGGTCAGTTTGGGTCGTTCGAGTTTCTGCCGGGCAAGTTTCTTCCGCCCTGCGGGCAGGGGTGGTGTGTGCGGTTCCCCTTCACCTTTTCAGTTCTATAATTCTATGAAAACAAACCGGTGGGCAATGAGTTGTGTCTTGGTGTCGTTGATTTCAATGGTCACGAGTTTGCGCGGGCAGACGGGTGACACGCCGTATGCCGTGGTGGAGCGCGGGGCCAATTACCAGGTGTGGGAGAAGACGGCGATGGAATATACCGTGGCGGGGGATATGGTGCCCAAGAAACATCGCTACACCGAGATGGCGACGGGGTTGAACTATAAGAATGCGCAAGGACAGTGGGTGGAAGCGGAAGAAATCATCCAGCCGCAGGCCGCGGGCGGAGCGGCGGCGGTCCAAGGGCAGCATCAGGTGTATTTCCCCTATGATCTTTATCAGGGAACCATTGAGGTGGTGACGCCGGAGGGGAAGCAGTTGCGGAGCCGGCCGTTGGGATTGAGCTATGATGACGGCGCCCGCACCGTGCTGATCGCCGAACTCAAAAGCTCGGCCGGGGAATTGGAGAATTCCAACCAGGTCATCTATCCGGATGCGTTCACAGATATCAAGGCGGATGTGCGCTACACCTACACGAAGGCTGGAATTGAGCAGGACATTGTGCTGCATGCACAATTGCCGGGGCCGGAGGCTTATGGACTGGCAGCCAGCGCACGGCTGCAGGTGTTGACGGAATTTTTCGACCCGCCGGAGCCCCGGCCGGTGGCCCATCCGGGTCATGGCAATCATGGTCATAATGACGGGCGGGCGGAACAGGATGAATTGACGGACACGACACTGGATTTCGACGGGATGCGGATGGGACCGGGGCAGGCGTTTACGGTGGAGGATTCACTGCGGGTGGAAATTCCCAGAGGTTCCGCGAACCGTCCTGGCCACGGGCGAGGCGGGCATCCGGTGTACAAGACGTGGGCGCATCTGGAGGGGCGGGTGTTTTTGATTGAGGAACTGCCGTTTGAAGAGATCCAGCAAGATTTGCAGAACCTGCCGCAACGGGGAGGGCAATCGCGGTTGAATAACTCTTCCCATCCTGAAGCGATGGTGAAGCGGGTATTGCCGGCAAGCCGGCCGGTGGTGGAAGCGAAGGCAAAGTCGTTGCCGCTGGCGGTTTTGGATATGGACTGGCAACCCGGCTTGGTGCTGGATTATTACCTGATCAATACCGGCCAGACGGATTTCACATTTCAAGGGGACACTACGTATTACATCACGGGACCGGTTAGCCTGTCCGGAACGACTGTTCTGGAAGGCGGAGCGGTGATCAAGTATACAAATTCCAGCGCGAGCCTTGAGCTCGAGTATGGTTCGGTTTTCAACTGTAAAACCTCGCCGTATCGGCCGGCGGTCTTTACGGCCATGGACGACGACACGGTGGGGGAGCCCATCAACGGTTCGAGGGGAACGCCGCTGGGTTATTACGGCAACACGGGCTTGAGTTTGAATCTGGTCGCCAATTCAGGCTTGGTGCTGCATGACATTCGGATGAGCCACTCTGTCGTACGGCGTTGGTTTCACCTATGCTTGTCCGGACGCGATTCGGGATGCCCAATTCGTCAACTGTGAATACGCGATTGGCTCCCGTTATGACGACTGCCATTTGCAGAACGTGCTCGTGCAAGGGGGCGACTCTGTCTTCTATGGCGAATTGAATGCGTTCTGTGAAAACGTCACGTTTCATCAGGTGACCAATCTCATTAAGTCTGGCCAGTCGGCGGACGTGAGTTTCACGAATAGCCTGGTCGTAATGGTGAATGCAAACGGGGCCACGGTATCCGGCGTAAACAATCAATTTTTGAGTAGTGACACAGGCCTTTTCCAAACGGTCGGAGCTGGGGCTCATTATTTGGCGACCAACTGTCCTGCGGGCATTCGGAATGCCGGGACCACCAGCATTAATCCGACGCTGCTGGCGGAGTTGCGACAGAAGACCACGCGTGCGCCCCGATGGTATACCGACGCATGGATCGATGGTAGCTGGCCCGGAACGTGGGTGCCGGTCGTGGGGCGGGACACGAATTCTACGACGGTGGATTTGGGGTATCATTACGATCCGCTGGACTATTACTTCGATGGTTACACCATCTTGTTCAGCGGAACCCTAACGCTGACCAACGGCGTGCAGGTGGGCTTTGGCGGGCCGTTTTACATTGAGCCGGGAGCCGTGCTGGTATCGCAGGGCAAACCCAATCAACTCAACCGGGTGGTGCAATGCCGGACGGTGCAGGAACAGGCGGTGGGCTGGGCCAGTGATCCGACCCTGTCGAGCGACTCGGTGTACAATTCCATCACGGTGAACTGCCGGTTCACGGAATTTTCGCGATTGGCGGGGCCGGGCGGGCACGTGAGCGACGATTACAAGGGCGGGACGTGGAACTTTCGGGACTGCCAGTTTCGCGGGGCGCAGATGTCATTTGCCGGGCAGAGTTGCGCGTTGAACGTGGGCTTGACCAACTGTTTGTTTGAGCGGAGTGGATTTAATGCCGGCGGTTCAAACCTGACGCTCAAGGCGTATAACAACCTGTTTTACCAGGGAGGCGTGTGGTTGAGCAGCAGCAACACGGCCAATGCATTCACGTTCCGGGACAACTTCTTCTATGGGAACAACCTGACCAACAACCTGGTCATCTGGGGAACCTTGGTTTATGACCATAACGGCTATGTGACCAACTGCGACCGGCTGGGCATCGGCACCGGGGACGTGATTGTGGCGACCGACTTTACTTTCCAGAGTAGCTGGCTGGGCAATTACTACCAGCCGACGAACAGCCCGCTGATTGACGCCGGGAGCCGCAATGCAACTAACGCGGGGCTTTTTCATTACACCACGCAGACAAACCAGGTGAAGGAAGGCATTACGCCTGTGGACATTGGTTATCACTATGTGGCGGTGGATGCCACTGGCAAGCCGGTGGACAGCAATGGTGACGGTATCCCGGATTATTTGGCGGATAAGAACGGCAATGGCGTTAAGGATCCGGGGGAAAGTCCTTGGGGCATAATCGCCATTGATGACAATGCGCAGACATTTGAATTACAGCCCGTCACAATTCCGGTGCTGGCCAATGACAGTGACCAAAATGGGGGTACGTTGACGATTGCTTCGGTGACGCAGGGAACTCACGGTTCGGTGACCATCAATCCCGACAAAACGGTGACTTATACCCCGGGGTTGGATCCAACCACATTGAACCTCATACCTTCACCCGCCGGGCAGCAATTTTCAGTGAGTTCGGTCAATGTCCACGGGCTGGCCTGCGGTGCGTTAGTCGTGGCCAATGGCAACACCCACGCCGCCCTGTGGCAGATCGGCGGCGGGATCACCGACCTGGATCCGACGGGAACTTATAGCGTGGCCGAAACTATCAATGATAATGGCACGGTGGTGGGATTTATGAATGTCGCCGGCGGGGTTTCTCACGCTTTCAAATATTCCCAAGGTCAAATGACTGACCTGCACAGTCAGGTGGCGGGGGCGGATTTTCCCAATAGCATTGCCTGGGGCGTTAACAATCAAGGACAAATCTGCGGGCAGACCTATTCCACTGCTACCGGGCTTAATCAGGCTTTCTTCATGGACAACAACAACAGCGTGACACATCTTGATTCTTTTGGTGGCTTGTTTATCGCGGCTTACGGCATCAACGATTCCGGATTGGTGGTAGGCCAGTCCGATACGACGGACTTGTTGCAGGCGTTTAAGTGGCAGCCGGGAGATGCCGCGCCGACAGATTTGGCCTCTTACTTCACGATTCCCAATCAAGTTGCTACTAGCGTCAATGCCCAGGGCGATATTGCGGGATATACCTGGCTTTATTACAACCAATGGGCGTTTGTCATTCAGAATGGAGTGTTTAAAGATTTGAGCGATGGTTATCAGAATTCCTATGTCTGGGCTCTCAACTCGAAAGACCAACTTGTTGGTGCTTGGGATGGCCAAGCAACCGGCTATCATGACCGAGCCCTCTACTGGCAGGGCAGCCAGCATTATGATTTAAACACTTTGTTGCCGTCCGGGTCGGGGTGGGTGCTGAACGATGCGGTGTCGATCAATGAAAACGGCCTGATTGTTGGGAACGGCACCTATCAGGGCCAGCCCCGCGCCTTCGCCACGGTTGCGCCCGTGCCTTATGCAGGGCCTGACACGTTCACCTACACGATATCGGATGGGAACGCCACGGCCAGCGCAACGGTGAACGTGAACGTTGTTAATCCGGTTCATGCCGTGGATGACAAAGCGACCGTGTTTGAGGAAACGGCCAAAGTGATTGACGTGCTGGGCAATGACAGCGACCAGAGCGGCGGGAACTTGATGGTATCTTCGGTGACGCAGGGGGCCCACGGTTCGGTGACGATCAATTCCGATAATACCGTGACTTATACACCAGGGCCGAGTCCAGCCACGGTGAATCTCATATCCCCACCTGTCGGGCAGCAATTTTCAGTGAGTTCGGTCAATGTCCACGGGCTGGCCTGCGGTGCGTTAGTCGTGGCCAATGGCAACACCCACGCCGCCCTGTGGCAGATCGGCGGCGGGATCACCGACCTGGATCCGACGGGAACTTATAGCGTGGCCGAAACTATCAATGATAATGGCACGGTGGTGGGATTTATGAATGTCGCCGGCGGGGTTTCTCACGCTTTCAAATATTCCCAAGGTCAAATGACTGACCTGCACAGTCAGGTGGCGGGGGCGGATTTTCCCAATAGCATTGCCTGGGGCGTTAACGATCAAGGACAAATCTGCGGGCAGACCTATTCCACTGCTACCGGGCTTAATCAGGCTTTCTTCATGGACAACAACAACAGCGTGACACATCTTGATTCTTTTGGTGGCTTGTTTATCGCGGCTTACGGCATCAACGATTCCGGATTGGTGGTAGGCCAGTCCGATACGACGGACTTGTTGCAGGCGTTTAAGTGGCAGCCGGGAGATGCCGCGCCGACAGATTTGGCCTCTTACTTCACGATTCCCAATCAAGTTGCTACTAGCGTCAATGCCCAGGGCGATATTGCGGGATATACCTGGCTTTATTACAACCAATGGGCGTTTGTCATTCAGAATGGAGTGTTTAAAGATTTGAGCGATGGTTATCAGAATTCCTATGTCTGGGCTCTCAACTCGAAAGACCAACTTGTTGGTGCTTGGGATGGCCAAGCAACCGGCTATCATGACCGAGCCCTCTACTGGCAGGGCAGCCAGCATTATGATTTAAACACTTTGTTGCCGTCCGGGTCGGGGTGGGTGCTGAACGATGCGGTGTCGATCAATGAAAACGGCCTGATTGTTGGGAACGGCACCTATCAGGGCCAGCCCCGCGCCTTCGCCACGGTTGCACCCACGATTTACGAAGGTCCCGACACGTTCACCTACACGGCCAGCGACGGCATCGGGTCGGCCAGCGCCACAGTTTCAGTCAATGTCGTGGACCCGGATCTGGATACCGACGGAAATGGACTACCTGACTGGTGGGAAATGCAATACTTCAATCACTTGGGAGTGGATCCTAATGCCGATGCGGATGGCGACGGGGTCAGCAACTACGTTGAATATCTCGAAGGACGAAACCCCAACAGTCCGGGGACCGTGCCCGACAGCTCCGGAAACTTCATTTCTTTAATAGTGTTTTGAAGCAATTAGAACCCAAAAAATATTTTACTAAATTGCGCTATGAAATCTCCCATTCAACCTCGGCAAACCAAGCATCAGGTGTTCTGGCTTCTGCTTGTGTTCCTTACGGTGATTGCAAATTACAAGCTCCAGGCGCAGACCTCATCGGAAAGCGGCGCGCAGGTGGCATCGGATATTAAAAATGATGTTAGTCTAGTCATACCAACGGCGACATGGGAAACGTGCATGGGGTACTATTTGCCGTTTACGCCTCAAGGTAAGGACGAGGGATTTTTTTCCGAAGACTACTTTGTGCCTGGTCCACCGGATTATACCTATACATTCAATCTAACTGCCGGCCAATTGTCAGGGTCTGGAGCACTTTGCAACGCCCCCGACTATGATGATGGTTGGGAGTATGGATGCCCGGATTGCTCCGATTGCGATTGCGCTTATGGGGATTTGGCGCAGTGGTCTCTCTATGCGCTCAATGACGAAGGAGATTACGTTGAGATATACGAGAGTCCAGTTCTATATTGCCCTGGCGATGATCCTGACCCTTATGACATTTCCATGTCTTGGGATTACGCATCTGCTAATGGAATCGTTCTTCATGGCACAGATGTCATTGAGATTGATTATCTGACTTATAGCGAAGTCGCCGAAAACAAGCCGGAAATCGTTTTTAGTTCAGCCGCCTGCACTTCCACTGGCGCTGGCACGCAAGCGACGATAGAATATCCCCTACCTGCGTTTCCTGCTGTCGCCGGTGACACTTTTACTCCGGTTCTGAGCCTTCCGAACAATTTCGTTTATCCCCAGTATAAGCTCCTGGTCAACAACGTGGGATGCACAATCAATCAGGACACTGGAGAAATCACCACCGGCACTGGAACAGGTGAAATCGAGGTGGAATGTTACGAAGACATGACACTGAATTTTTCGTGTCTCAATTTTCCGGCAGGCATATCCAAGAACTACGTCACCAAGACCATCCAGGTCGTTACTCCCCCCGAAATTGAACTTGATCCATCAAAGCCATATTTACCCTACGCGGGTGGCAATACCCACCATAAAGTTTACTTTAAAGTCAACGATCTGAGCACATTTAACAGCAGTCCGGTATGGACAATGGACACAGACCCGAATGATTGGCCAGATGGTTGGCCAATATCATCGCTTGGATGCACGATTGGCAGCAGCACGGGGGTCTTAACTCTGGGAGATGAACCTCAACCTGGAGATACTGTAGACAATCCAGGATTGATCGTTATTAAAGCGGCAGACCCTATTGAGCCCGATTATTATCTTCTTTATGGTATATTGATCTATCCGGAGCCGACGATTAGTATTGATATTGATACAACGTTGGCCCCACACAGGGAGGCTCTGGCTTATCTTTCTGATCCGAACGCCATTGCAAGCCCGAATTGGACAATCCACAGTCGGACCGGGGCGGCGGACTGTACTATTGTTAATTATACGTATGATGGCATAATTTATGGCTTGATTGAAGCCGGAAACGACACCGGAACAATTACTGTTCGTGTAACCGACAGTGACGGCTATTATGTCGAACAAACCGTGACAATTGAGCCATCGCCGACCCTCGCATTATCTGGCGACATTGACGGCGACGATCCGATAGTCCCAGCATGTTTGGTGGTTGACAGCGCCACTCAGCCATTTCCAGGATATATCATTGTTGATTTCACGTCTGCATCGTCTGCGATTTATGGTGAGCTAGACCAGTACGACGTTTCTTTCGATGGACCCGATTTGGGTTGCCAACTGCTTTACGGTGTTGGTTGGCCAAAAACCTATTGTATAGCTCCGGGCAGCATAGCCGGAACAATCACTGTGGAGGTTCAAGATCCATTCGATGGATACGTTTTGGTCGATCAACAATTTCCGGTGCGGCCCGTGCCTTCAGTGTCATTTCCGGGCAATCCTAATAATGTTTTAAGGGCATGGGGTTCTTCATGCCAGGCGCAGGCGTCAGGCCAGTTCGTCGGCGGGCTTGAATGGGCGATCAACCCTGATGACACTTCCGATACGCAATATGGGGATCACTCCCCATCTCCTTCCAACTACCCGAACTATCCAGGCGTCCCGCTGCCCAGCACACTGAATCCCCAAACCACCGTTAGTGCGAGCGGGCTGGTTACCTCCGGGGTGGGATGGAGTGATCTTCCCTATGACGTGGATATCTGGGCCGTTGATCCAATATGTCCATATTACTATTATACATTATCTACTCTCACGGTCATACCGATTCCTCCAATTGTTGGACCGTATCCACAAGTATTCTGTAATCCGTCTGTCGTGCCGGCCGGGGGATCGGTTCAATCTCTTGCACTTGTCAATCATCCCGAACAGATGGTTGGCCAGGTTTGGTCCATCGTGGGTCCGAATTTGGGCTGCTCGATCACTGCCGGCGGATTGATTACGCCTGGAACAACCGCAGGACAGATAGTAGTTCGCGCACAAGACACCTACACCTCTACCTATCTGGCGCTTGACGGAGTGTTGAACATCGTTCAGCCTTACATCAGTTTCGCTCCCCACACAGTGTTACTCGCGAATAATTCATCCTCTGTCACAGCTACTCTATCCGATTCAGAATTCTTTCCAACAACAACCTGGTCAATTTCAGGCCCCGGGAGCCTCAGCAGCCGAACCGCCTCCTCATGTGTAATCACCGCCGGTGGCACGGTCGGCACAATAACACTTACCGCCACTGCTGCCAGCGGGGCTTACGCTGGATATTCCGTCCACAAAACCATACAAGTCGTGAATGTACCGACTGTTTCCTTTACCCCAAATTACGTGATTCCCGGGTCGCAGGCCACTGCAGATCTATCTGATCCGACTGATTTTCCAAACGTGACATGGTCAAAAGTGTCTGCTCCGGAGGGCGTGACCGTCAGCTCGGCTGGGGTGATAACAGTTCCGGCCGGCACGCCAACCGACACGTCGGTTAAGGTGCAGGCTCAAACACCAGACAACTACACCTTCACTGGAACAATCAATATCCAATCTCTGATGACCGTGGCGTTTAGCAAAAACCCGTTGAACGCCGATGGGCAATCGGCGACCTGGGCCGCCATCCAACCCGCCGGAGCGATGTCCTCGGTTATATGGTCCATTCAAGGACCGTCTTATGGGTGCCGCATCAGTCCCACCACCGGCCAAATCATAGCAGGAAAAATTTCCGGCCAAATCATTATTCGGGGCACGGATCAAACGTCAGGCGACTACGCTGAGGGAACGCTCCAATTAAAAGGTGGTTGCCTGACGCCGTGTGCCTCCGGAAACTCCGTCGGCGGCGGAGGCGAATTTAATAATAACAGCGTGGACATCGCGATCTCGCTTGGTTACGTGGATTATGGCCAGACGGAAGCAAGCCTAAGATTTGAAGCCAGCACCCCAAGCGCAGCCGTCGTGACGCCGGCGCTGTTATGGGTTGCCGGCAGCGAAAGTCTGGATGTGGAGATTATTCCCGTTTCCGGGACGGATACTACTATTCAACAGGTAAAAACGCCAGCCATGCTTGCCGTCATGCACGTGGTCAGTTCGTCACAATATAATGTCAATCTGTACAGTGACGACCAGATTGCCCAGCAATCACACACACTTGGAACTCCCTACACACTCAATGCGGGGGCCACACCCTTCTGTACCTGGACGATTGCGAATCCAACTCCGGGCAACTATAACCACGTGGTCGTGACGGAAACGCGAGGGGGCAAATCCTATGTCGCCGATTACACTTATCGCACCGACCTTGGATCCGCCGTGGGTAATGGTTGGGACATGCTTGTGGACGGCGGCACGCGCAAGGAACGCCGGACCAAAACCGCGAACCCGACCGACAATACGGAGACGTACACCATTCGTGACGCTGCGACCGACACAGTTAAATATCAGGAGGTGCGAACCTGCCATACCTTCCCATGGGACGCCTCCCTTGGGGGCGACGAAGTTACCAGCCTTACCGTGGGAACGGGACCAAACGCCCTGACCACGACCTGGGTGTATTACACGGTTTCCAGCGACACTGCTGATTATACGCATATTCAGCAAGTGCTTCTCCCGGGTGGGTCTTGGGAAACGTACAAATACGATTCGCAGGGGCGCAAGATCCGCGTAGTCAGCCAATTCCTGGACAATCCGCTGCCTGCTTCCACCACTGATGAAAACAACAATCGTGTCACGACCACCACGTATGACGACGTGAACAATATTGCCGAGGAAACAGTGACGCTCCAAGGCACCGAAATATCACACAAATACACACAGACAGTTAATTCGGTGAACGGTAGCGATGATATAGTAACGGTGGTTCAGTGCCAGAACCACGGCGTTACCAGCATGACAGCTCCCGGCAATCTGAAAACAGTAAATAACACATATCCAGCCGGAAGCCAGATTCAATACCTGCCCCATCTGACAACCCGGCCTGACGGAACCATTGTGCTCTATTCCTATTCCATCGCCAATGGGCAGGAAACCAAGGTTGTAAAGGAAGGACAACCCAATGCCAATAACACAGACGTTATTGACGGCGTTAAGACCGTGACCGTTCTCGACCATGCTGGAAACGTCGTCAGTGAACAACAGTTTGACATCATCAATTCATCCTTGCCGCTTAGTTCGAAGATCGCGACTGCCCAGGATGTTTTTGGGCGTCCCCTCACCTACACTTACGGCGACGGCTCAACTGAAAAGATGACTTATTCCTGTTGTGGCATGGACACCATGACGGGCCGCTCCGGTGTGCAAACCAGTTACGATTACGACAACATGAAACGGCTGTCGCTGGTGACCAAGGCGGGAATCAGCACGTTGTCCCAATATAACGTCATTGGGAAACTGGGAAGTGTGACGCGGATTACACCCAATGGCAGCGGCTCCGACAGCACGGTGCTCAATTCCTACCAATATGACAACGCCGGTCGCTTGCAACAATCCACAGACCTGATTGGCACCACCACCGATGTAATTTCAACGGACGCCAACGCACATCAAGTGATCACGACCACGTATCCCAACCAAAGCACGCTGATTGAGACATACTACAAGGATGGCAGCAGATTTTCTGTCGGCGGAACCAGTGTCTATCCATCCACTTTCCAATACGGCGTGGATTCCGACGGCGTTTACAAGACTGAAATCCGACCGCGCGGCGCGTCCAATGGTGAATGGGTCAAGGCGTCGCTTGACATGCTTAATCGCCAATACAAGGTCAGCTATCCGCTCAATGCGGATGGGCAGACGCCGTTCAACCAATATTACTATAGTCAAACGACCGGGCAGTTGTGGAAGCAACGTGATCCAGACGGCATCGTCACCCTGTATGCGTACAACAATCGCGGGGAGCTTTATCAGCAGGCCGTTGACATGGATAAAAACGACCAAATTTCGACGGCCATAGACCGGGTTCAGGAGTTTTCGACGTCGGTCCAGCCGAATACTCAGAACAGCGAAATGTTGGCGGTGAACCACAACTATGTTTGGGATCAGCCTGATTCCGGTGGCCCGGTCAAAACCGAAACACTCACGACCACTTATGCCATTGATGGAAGCTACACCAACACAACCAGCTTCGGGCAGAGCACTACCTGGACCGTTGCATACGATCCCGCGAATCAGACAAGAACCGAAACGCAAACGCTCCCGGACAACACCCAGAGCATCAGCGTCTATGTCAATGACCGGCTGAATTCATTAACTGTGTTGGATGCTTCGAATCCAAGGCAGCAACTTTCCCAGCAAACATATCAATATTACACGGTTGGGACTCACTACGGTTTCCTGCAAAGCGTAACCGATGCCAGAAATGGGACGACCTCCTACACCTATAACTCGGAGGATAGAATCGCAAGCATTACCACGCCGGTGCCTGGGTTTGGTCAAACCACCCCCCAGGCAACTCAATACAACTACGATGAGTTGAATCCCGCCGGCCACGTGGTTACAACCACCATGCCGGATCTGTCAACGGTTACGCGCACTTACCAGTTAACGGGAGAGCAAAACCTGATTAGCGGATCCGGGGTCATTCCAACACAATATACTTATGAGCAGGGACGTGTAAAAACCATCAAGACGTGGCGCACCTATGGTAATGACTCGACGGCTGAAGTCACCACATTTAACTATACCGCAGATCGTGGTTTCCTCGCGTCCAAAACCTATCCCAATTCAGCCGGCCCGAGTTATACCTATTACGACAGTGGCCGTGTCAAAACCCGCACGTGGCCGGGTGGCGCCACGACGACTTACACCTACAACAATGCGGGTGACCAATGGCAGGTGGATTATTCTGACACCACCGCTTCGCCGGACATCACTTATACCTATAACGCCAGAGGACAAGTCAAGACGGTAACCGATCAAACCGGCACGTGCGCCACCACTTATTATGCCAATGGCCTGCCGTACACAGAAACGCATACCGGCGGTGCCCTCGATGGCGTTGTTGTGGAGTACGATTATGACACCTACCTTCGGCGGCAAACCACTATTGCCAGGAAGAATGGCGCGGAAATTTATCGTCAGGCCAATGCCTACAATCCGGGCGATTCCCGTGTCCGGGACATCACCTTTGACGGCATTTGTGCGCAGCATGATTATGAGCCAAACTCCTCTCTCGTTCGCACCGTTACCCTCAAGCAAGGAACAGAGACCGGAGCGACAATTCTCAGCAGCTCGCGCGAGCATAACTACCTCAACCAATTGCTTCAGACGGCGACGGCTGGATCGGATGCCACGATCAGTTTCACGGGCCAGTTCAATGCCTTGGGCAAACGCCAGCGCGTCACACTGCAAGACGGCTCTTATTGGGTTTACACCTACGACACACATGGGCAGCTCACGTCAGGCAAAAAGTATTGGTCGGATGGTACGCCCGTCGCCGGCCAGCAATTTGAATACGCTTTCGACGACGTTGGCAACCGCACCTCGACCAAAGCGGGCGGAGATTCAACCGGTCAAAACCTCCGCGCTGCGCAATATCAGGTCAACGGTGACAATCAATATACCTCCCGCGACGTGCCGCATTATGCGGATGTCATGGGAACAGCCAACGCGCCCGCTACTGTGACTGTAACCGTACCTCCCGATTCAATCCTCCAGACCCAACGCAAAGACGCTTATTTCTGGGCACAAGTGCCGGTTCCCAATTCATATAATCCCTTCTTCCCTATTGCGTATTGGCTTGACGGTACAACAGCGCAGATCATCCAAGTTCCACCAGGGCCGTTTGAAGTTGTCACGGTTCAAGCCGTGCGTTGGGACAATCAGCAGTCCCGTGATGTCATGAGCACATCCATCAAAACCCTGTTCCTGCCGCAAAGTCCCCAGAATTTTAGTTATCTGACAGACAATTATGAAGACCCGAATGGCAGTTTGACCTTCGACAGCGATTGGACTTATTCCTGGGATGCCGAGAACCGCCTTGTCAGCATGTGGCACATGACATCGCCATCTCCCCAGGTAATCTCGTTAACAAAGATATCGTTCGCTTACGATTATATGGGGCGCCGCGTAATGAGAACCGTCCAACTCAGTAACGACAACGGGATCACTCTGACTACAAAATCAATCACGCGCTATATCTATGACGGCTGGAATCTGTTGTACGAATCAAACGATGCAGTATCGCCGGGGGATGTCCCAAGTCATCGTTCCTATGCTTGGGGACCAGATGACAACGGATCATTGAATAATGCCGGCGCAACCGCGCCCCTGATGGTCGAGTGGAATGACGGATTCGATCCGAGTGGAACCTATTACGTTGCCCAAGATGTGCTGGGCAATGTCAACAGTCTGTTCAATGTGGCGAATGGAACACAGGCGGCCGCCTATGACTACGGTCCGTTTGGCGAACCGCTACGCGGCACTGGCGTTGCCGCGGCCGCTTGTCGCTTCGGGTTTGCTGGGAAGTATAGCGATGCCGAAGCTGGGCTGGTCTATTATGGCCGCCGTTTCTACAGCCCCAGCCAGGGCCGGTGGTTGAGCCGTGATCCGATAGAAGAAACCGGCGGCGTCAATTTGTATGGATTTGTCGGCAATGATCCCATTAACCAGCAGGATTTGCTTGGGCTCATTTTGTGGGACAACTCTTCAAGTTTCTGGGTTGTCTATATGGGTCGGGTGATTGATCCACGTTCATTATACCAAAACATTGTTTCAGGCGATTCGTTCAACGTAGCGTCATCCTATTCCTATCATGTTCTCATGGCTCCGGTGCAACTGGGCCGCGCCGTAATACACCCCATTAACACTGGCGAAGCGTTATTGTCCATTCCGGGTATGATTAGCTCAGGGCAATTGAAGTGTCTGCTGGGAGACAAATATGACGAGTTCCTTCAGGCGTCGCCCGATGAACAGATGGACATTTTGGGAGGGATCATCGGCGATGCTTCTGGCGCGTGGGCAACAGGTGCTGGGGCAGCAAACGGGTTGCAGGCCCTTCGGGGATTAGCATTTGGAACGGAAGCGACAGAACTAAGTGATGCGGCCTCAGTTGCGAAGTATGTGTTAGAGGACGGGGAGTTGGGCAAGGTGAATTTTAGCCCTCCGGTTTTTGAACCAACCGGAAATTCGTTATTGGACGCTCTTGGCCTCCAAAATGGTAGGATGACTGTTGTGAGTGTTGAAATTGATCCGAGCCTTGCTGGGGCTGATCTTGTAAACGTTTCGGCACATGAAAGCTTTCACATCATGGTAAACGAAGCGTTACCAAATTTCGCAGTATCAGCAGGAAGAATGCCCTACATCGGAGCCTTTCCGCTTTATTTGGAGGAAAGTGGGGCTTACGCCTACGGTGCTGCAAGCGCTGGTCAATATGGGAGAATGTTTTTAGCACCGGTATCTGCTTTTAATTCATTGTCTCCGGGACAGGCAGCATCCATTTTGGGAACGGGGGTCGGCGTTGGTGGTTTGTATTACTATGCGCATTAGTAATTCGAAGAAGAATCGATTATGTGGATTTTCCTGTGTATATTAGCGTGTGGTGGTATAGCAATTATAATACGAAAGCTTATACAGGGCCGCCGCCGCCGTTTGCTTTTATTAGCCGGAGGCAAAGTATGCACATGGTCAGATATAATATCCGAACCAAAGCAATTAAAAATAATTGTTGAAACAAATTTTGGATTCGGAAAAGAACTGTGGGGAATTAAAAGCGAGGCGAGTGGACTTGACCTCAAGCCTCTCTCGTTCAAGAACGGCGTGCTCATTGTACTGCGGCCGCATTCTACAGAAGTTAAAGAGTTTTGTCGGGCACAAGGAATTAAATATGAACGGAGAATAACAAAATGAACGGGTCCTAGAAAAATGATATAAATAGGTTACTCAAACAATTTGTAGTTTTGGAAAAGTACATAAACCAAGCAATTCAAAAATATGAACAACGCAACCAAGATGATCAAACTAATCCTTGTCGGCACTGTCCTGGCAAGTCTTGCCATGGCAACGAGGTTCACCGCCGCTGCGGCTGAGTCGGATAACATCGCCACAAATCCACAGCCGGGCTTAACAGTGGCTAACGATCCTTTGTTGGCCCAACCCACTGAGGTTGCCAGCAATATGGTCACACAACAGGGATCATTCACCAACATGGGTCCGCACCCTGTTGCCGCGCAATCCCAATGCATGGTCGTTAACGAACCGGCTGATGTTGGTTAAACCGCGCCGGGCCAGCTTGGGGACGAATCACTGGCAACCATCTGGCCAGCCAGTCGTGCGCTCGGCGTCTCGTTCAGCGGCAATCGCCAAATGAAAACAGCTCGCGAACGCATGATCTCGGAACAACTGGTCGCGCGCGGCATCGCCAATCAAGCCGTGCTGGCCGCCATGAGAAAGGTGCCGCGCCTGCTGCCCTATGAAGTGGCAACAAATGCTTTTGAGGACAAGCCGGTGGACATTCGTTATGGCCGCACGGTGGAATCACCCTATGTGGTGGCCTCCGTGGCCGAACAATTTAACCCCAATCCCAAAACTTCCGACCGGGTGTTGGAAATCGGCACCGGTTCCGGCTATCAGACCGCCGTGCTCTCGCTGGTGGTGAAGGAAGTTTACTCGGTGGAAACCAACGCCATTCTGGCCCGCCGCGCAGAAGTTGATCTGCAAAGTCTTGGCTATACCAACAATATCTTTTGCGGGCCGGCGACGTGGCCAAGGCTGGCCCAGCGGCGCCCTTCGACGCGGTGATCGTCAACGGAACTCTGGATCAGGTTTCCGAAACTATCGTCAGCCAATTGAAGGAAGGCGGACACCTGATCATCCCGGTGGACCAGAATGGCAATTTGGACGTTCTGCAAAAGAGCGCTGGCCAACTGGTGGACATCGACATTGCGACCTGTTTGGCTGTCTCCGACGGCCAGCAACACAATAACCTTGCCAACCTTTAAAAGGATTGCGAATCCACAGACAAAACAAGCCTCGATTTCACCTGACGCACCTCATTAATTGCAAACATTGCTGACCAATAGTCTGGTGATGCAAAAAGGATAACTCCATTCCACGGCTCCATCAAGCTGCCATCAGGACAAAGTGTAAATTGCATTATTTATCCACCGGGAACGGTTGATCGCCATAAAAATACCCATTGGTAATCGCGGACACGGTGGTAACCGATTACATCCATGGCCCCATGTTCCAGTCGGGCATTGCAGCTTGCGGAGCCATGTCGCCATCGTGGAGCGCGACTGGTGGTATGGCGGCATTGAGCAGTGGGAAGAGGCTGCCCGAAACTTTACCAAAATCTGAGCAATACCTCGCGATTGATCCACGGCAGGTTTATCTTTTTGGTGTCAGCGCGGAAACGCAATATCTGAGCGAACTGGTTGATAAAACTCCGGGCTTGTGGAAAGGGATTATCCTCCTCAATCCCGGTAATTGCCTGACTTCTCCAAACTGCCTATCTTCCAGCGACGCCCCAAAATCCTGATCAATGCCGGAGGCGAAGAACACGAAGATGATCGTTTCAAAAAATATCAGGCAGACGCTCTCAAAGACGGTGTCATAGTCGAATATATCATTCACCTT
>CAVYLE010000013.1:0-66386 GCA_963769285.1 uncultured Verrucomicrobiae bacterium | reverse complement strand
ACCGCCGTTGGCGCTGCCAGTTCCGCTGTCGCGGTTCACGTCGCGAGTCGGCGGTGGCTCAGCTTTTTTCGTTAGGCCACACTATGCGCACGTTACTACTGATCACGCTTATGTTTTTTGGATTATTTAACGCCAAGTCCCAGACGAATGAGCCGCCAAAGAAAAATCCAGCCGATGCTGGGCGAGCATTACGATTGAGGATGTTGACCACAGCTACATCAGAGCTTGGACTGAAGCCAACGGCAGAGTATCCACGAGTTTGTGGAGTTTTGATGGATTGGCCAATCGGAAATACGACGGTCAGTGCTGTTTCACTGTCCACAGGCGATGCCAGTATTTACACCACAGGGACATTTGGCGTTATCGGGGGCATATCACATGAGTCAGTTCGTAATGCTGCCAGAGATTTTGTGAAGCTTGCCGATACTCATTTCGATGAGGCTACTTTGACGAAGGATTATCCATATCCAGAAGTAGGCCGCGTTCGGTTTTACTTTCTTTGTTATGATGGAGTTAGAGTTATTGACGCCGACTTGAACACAGCGAGTCACAAGGGCGGCAAGTATTCAGATTTATTCGGTCAGGCGCAGCGTGTAATTACGGAGCTACGGCTTATTTCCCCGAAGCAGAAGAAGGTGACGCCATGACCGTGTGGCCTAACAAGTCGCCGGAGCCAACCGCCGTTGGCGCTGTCAGTTCCGCTATCGCGGTTCACGTCACGAGTCGGCGGTGGCTCAGCTTTTTTCGTTAGGCATCGTCAGACGCTATGAAAATCACAATACCACTAATCGGAGTTTGCCTGCTGCCACTTTTGACAGGCTGCCACAAGCCAAAACCCAGCGAGTTGATTGGAGCGGCAGAAGCTCCTTTCAAGACAGCCACGTTGGCTTCCATTACTGCGAAGTATCCAGACATTAGTTCATCCGAGTTGGAGTTCAGCCAGAGAGCATACGCACGACGCCAAACGGTCAGGAGGAGGTTTTCGTGACTTACGACCTTCCTGCATCGGCGAAGACCACCACCGAGGGCAAGAAGAGCACGACGATAACGAAAACAATCGGTGCGAGAGTTTCTTCGTCTGGCGAGGTTGAGGCGGTTTATGAAAGCACAAGGACAACGCAGCACAGTGATTGAAGACGATGCCTAACAAGTCGCCGGAGCCAACCGCCGTTGGCGCTTGCCGTTCCGCTGTCGCGGTTCACGTCGCGAGTCGGCGGTGGCTCAGCTTTTTTCGTTAGGCTTCCTAGCGCACCGACAAAAATATGAAATCAAAACTGTTAGCTAACGTCCTCATCAAGGTTCTGGGACTCTCGCTTTGCGCGCAGAGTGTCATGCACATTGTTACTGGCATATTCAACATTGTGGCGAGTGGTAGAGCGCCATTCCTGTGGTCTAATTTCGCGTCGGGAGCGATCTTGGCAGGCATCGGGATTTTTTTCATCGTCCAGAGCCGAGAGGTTGCTGGTTTTTTGTTCAAGAATGATGATGAGTAGATCACGGAAGCCTAACAAGTCGCCGGAGCCAACCGCCGTTGGCGCTTGCCGTTCCGCTATCGCGGTTCACGTCGCGAGTCGGCGGTGGCTCAGCTTTTTTCGTTAGGCGGCAGCGGATATGAGCACCTCAATTCAGCCAACCGAACTTTACGGATTGCAAGATTATCCGAAGGAGTGCCTGATATATTTTGCTTCGATGGGTGTCTTTTATCTTGCCACCTTTATCGTCGGTTGTGTGGTTCTGGCTGCCTTGTCAAACAAGAAGCCCGGCGAGTTACGGAGACGCATCGGACGTTTTGGATTGTTTGCCGGCTTACTTTTGATTGTCAGTTCACTTTTCAACGGCATGTGGAGCTGCTTGGTTTTCGACCATCTCTATTACAGCACTGATTATGTCTCCGACTTCACGCCTTTTTTTCCAGCGACTATGACGGCACTCCATCCGCAGGTTGTTGATATTTACGGACGGCCATTCGGGACGACGCTTGCGAAGGTGGATGCCGTGTGGTTTGCCTTTGCTGTCGGCACATGGGCAGTCACGGTATTTTTGTATCGGTTGATTCGCCGACGCCCGCCGCCTAACACCGCGCTGGAGCCAACGCCGACTGCCCCTTGAGTTTATGGACGGTTTGAGTTATACAACGGTTATTGAGCTTGCGGAGCCACTTGCCGGTCGGCGTGGCTCAGCTTTGTATCGTTAGGCCACGAGAGTTACTTTGAGTTTTTTGTGTTTTTTCGCGGCGAAAGATTTTGGTGATTTGATTTTGCGGATGAGTGAAGTTTGCTGGCAGTTCGGAGCGTTTAGCTTGCGCAGGTTCGGAAGTCGGTGAGCAAGTGCGGCGCGTCGAGATTTATCGGCAGAGATTTTTGTCGGATGATTTATGAAGATTTACGATTCGTGGCCTAACAAGTCGCTGGAGACAACCGCCGGTTGGCGGTTTCCGTTTGCCGAGAAGGTTTCAGTGGTGCCATATCGCAGTTCCGGCGGTGTCTCAGCTTTCTACGTTAGGCGTCATTCGAGCGTATGTCGAAAGTGTTCATCATAGTTCTGGCGGCGATTGCCGTGGTGGTTTTGGCAGTCGCTATCCCGAATTTCATCAGAGCACGTTCCACATCTTCATCCAATTTTTACGTCAATAGTTTGCGACAGATTGAGGGAGCCAGAGACCGAGTGGATGTATGAAACCGGCAAGACCACCAACGATACGCCGACATGGGCGGAGCTTTTGCCTTATCTCAACGGTGGGATTACAAATTGCTACGCCACGAATGGTGTGGTCGTTCGTCCAGCAGGCGGGACTTACACCATCGGGCGAGTGGGTGAGCCACCATCCTGTTTGGTGGATGGCCAGAGAGTTTATCCATGACGCCTAACACCGCGCTGGAGCCAACGCCGACTGCCCCTTGAGTTTATGAATGGTTTGAGTTATACAACGGTTATCGAGCCAGCGAAGCCACTCGCCCGTCGGCGTGGCTCAGCTTTGGATCGTTAGGCATCAATAGACGCTTTGCTTCTTGAATATGAAACGCGATGATATTGTGTGGGATGAAAATAGTCGCATTATGCGGCTTATTGGCGACCGCCTTGTAGAGAAGGGTTGGGCAACTAGGGTGGTCACAAACGACACCGGCATTATGGTTGATTTTACCGACATTGGCAGGGTGAAGTTTTCCGCCCTTCGCGCGCTCCTGACAGAGCTTGAGTATTTCACTTTCACGCTCGATCACCACGTGGCGTTGCTCTCGCTTCTTCGTCTGGTTGAGTAATGTATTTATGGATTTCAAGCCGATGCCTAACAATGCGCTGCACCGCAACAGCCACTCGCCCTTCAGTTTTCGGATGAGATTTTTTAGATTCATATTTTTGGGTTGTCGGGAGTCGCGGGAGATTTTTCCGTGGCTGTGGGTGAGCTTTTTTCGTTAGGCATCATCGAGTCTATGGAAACACAGAAGCCAAAGCCGCTAATCAGCCTTCATTGGATTTGGATTCCACCAGTTTCCATTTTGGCATTAGCCATTTGTGCGCGAGTGATTTTTAGCACACAGATTGAGTCGCTTTCAGACTATCCGGCGTCAGCCGTGGATATGGCCGTGATTTTGTCTCCTGTTTTGGGTTTGATTATCCCGGTTTGTTTGCTTGCTCGGAAGCGCAATCAGAGGCAGGGTATATTGAGAGGTGGACGAGATGATGCCTAACACCGCGCTGGAGCCAACGCCGACTGCCCCTTGAGTTTATGGATGGTTTAAGTTATACAACGATTATCGAGCTTGCGGAGCCACCCGCCGGTCGGCGTGGCTCAGCTTTGGATCGTTAGGCCACTTCCGCGTTTTTGATTTTGGCCGAACTGGTTTGGCTGGCGATGATTGCCGCAGAAGAATTTCGATGAGTAAGTTGCCGATAGTTCGGATGGTTTTAGCTCGCGCCGGTTTCGCGCGGCGAGCAAATGCGGAGCCGTCATTTCGGCGTTTGATTTTATGATGCTTGGATTGAAAGACAGCCAGTGGCCTCCTATGAGGGTTCATCGGTCAAGCGTTAAGTGAACGGTTTCACGTTTTTTTCTTAAAAGCGGTTTTTGTTTTATTCGGTCAGCGTCTCCGTCCGCATGGCGTTGGATTTCCGTCCAAGCTCATCCTCCTATCCGTGCGTCAACACAAGGGTTGAGCACATTAAAACGTATGCGATGTTTTGGCGGACGGAGCGGGCCGGCTCATTCTAACCAGCGGGAGGCTCTTATCCTCCCAAGGCCGTGTGCGAGCGCGGCGCCGCCCCGAAAAGTCAGTTCCTTATGGAAGGGTAAAAGTCATTCAGTCCTGGGTTGAGGGTTCAAGGTTTGAGTCGGTCATTACCAATCCCAATTTCTCCGGCGTGGTCTGTCCGGTGCGCAGCCGCCACCAATCCACCCCGAAGCCGCGTGCCAGCGCCACGACCATCTGTTTCTTGCGTCCGCCGGTGGTCAGCGGATCAATGATCCGGGCGCGCCATTTTCGGCAGAGCCGATACTCCGGCTGGAATTTCAACAGCCGCCACGCCAGTTCGCACAACGCCCATCTCAACCGGGGATTGCCGCACTTGGTCACGCCGCCCTGTTGCTGCCGTTGCCCGGAACTGTTTTCACTGGGACACAGCCCCAGGTAGCTCGACACCTGCCGCCGGTTTTTGAACCGGTGCCAGTCGCCCACTTCGCGTTCGATGACCTGCTGGCTTAAACGGCCCAGGCCTTTGGGCAATGGCCCAACGCAAGCCGCTTCGATCACTTCGCCCTGCGTCCGCACCTGTTCATGCAGCGCGACACAGGCGGCCTGAAGCGGCTTCAATAGTTCCCGCAACCAGGCCGGCACTTCCAACTGCGGCCAGTTGCGTGCGCCATACCATTTGCCTTTCAAGGAATAGCCGTATTGCATCGCCAATCCCCGTCCCCGCTGGGCGATGAGTTTCAAGTCGCGTTTGAGGCTCTGGCGCAGGCGACTATGACTGCGCAGGCGTTCCTGTTCCTCCGTGGGCACGCGGACGATGGCCAGCGCGTGGGGATTGCCCGCGACGAAACGATCCAGGGCGTTGAGCATGGCCAGCGCGTCGGTGCGGTCGGTCTTGACCCGCTTGTGTTGTTCATCCCAGTTGCGCGGTCGGATGACGTAATTGGTTGCGCCCAGCGCGGACAGTTGCCGGTGCAGGCCATAGCCGAAGGGTCCGGCCTCGTAGCAGGAGATGACGCGCCAGCCTGCGGCAATCTGTTTTCGCACCCACGCCAGCAATCCGGCAGGACTGAAACGCTGGGGCGGCTTGGGGCTGCTGCCATCATATTGCATCGCCACGACGTGCTGAAGCAGATGCACGTCCAAAGCCAGCTTCAGCGGGCGGGGTTGAGTGGGGTGATTTACCGGTTGCATTGTCGCAACCGCCGGAGTAGAAATGTTTTTGTTATGCATACGGGCAGAGAGTTTATCAGAGCGCTTCCGCGCTCGCTCTCTGCCCTCATGTTTTCTAACAAGTCGCCGGAGCCAACCGCCGTTGGCGCTGTCCGTTCCGCTATCGCGGTTCACGCCGCAAGTCGGCGGTGGCTCAGCTTTTTTCGTTAGGCCACAGAGTATGAGCCGAAATCCTCACTTCGATCAGTTGGCGGCGGCACTTGGGCGTGCTGGCTGGATTACCGACACCATCGAGGACACCGAGGCGTTTCAGTTGGCTTGGACTGATTACGGTCGCGAGAAACTTCGCGAGCTTGGGATGGCTATTCAGGACCTTCACGACGAGCAACTCACGCCAGAGGCCGTTTCGATTCTTCGCGCCTTTGCGGTTCTTGAATCCAGGAAGGGCGGCGAGAGTGAATAATTCACGTTTTAAGTATCTGTGGCCTAACACCGCGCTGGAGCCAATGCGGGGTGCGCCTTGAGGTGAGTTATGACTTTTCATTTTGTTCCTTTGGTTGCGCTGAGTTGCCGGGTTTCCGCCCCGCATGGTTCAGCTTTGGATCGTTAGGCGACCTATTATGACATCATTGCCATTAGACGATAATAGATGGAGCACACTTTGGACACGCGATGGCTCAGCCGGAGATGTTCCCAAACAGATTGCGTATTTGCTCGATCATCCGGAGGACGCAGAGGCGTTTGTGAATTTGGAGGTCGCGCTTTGCTCAGACGGCCTTACATGGTCGGCAGGATTCGCAGCGGCACCGTATATTGTCGAGATGGCCCGGCGACTCTCACCGGCACGGCGATTGATTCAGTTGCAGACCGTGGGCTACATTGTCATAGGCGCCTGTTTGGATTCAAGAGACGACTACTATGTGTTAAAGCCCTATCTGGCCGAGAGCTATCGCCAAGCAGTCCGAGATTGTTTACCGTTGCTTGCAGAGACATTGCTGTGCGAGCATACGCCAAACGAAACAGAGAGTTTACTTCTCAGTGCTGCAGCTCTGAAGGGGCACATCAGACTGGCGGAGGTGTTGGGGAACTTGGATTCTCCAGAGCATTGGAGCGAGATTTTGGGGCGGACATGACACGGTCGCCTAACAAGTCGCCGGAGCCAACGCCGGTTGGCGCTGGCAGTTCCGCTTCGCGGTTCACGTCGCGAGTCGGCGGTGGCTCAGCTTTTTTCGTTAGGCCACTATGAGCATCGCCATTTTAACGCACAAGCGGACGTTCAGGTTAGTCGGCGTTTTCGTCGTCCTTGTAGTGCTTTGCTGTCTTGCATCCCCGGTTGCTCAATTCGCTGTTAATTACGGTGTTCGTTACGTAAGCGGGACTATTCCGCATCCTTTCGGCGGTTCACCGATTCACGACGCCACGCACATGTCTTTGCCTTCGGTAGCTGTCGAGTCAGGCCAGGTGTTGTGCTGTCGCATGTTGGTTTGTGATTTCAGATTCCCGTTGCCGAAGCGAGCGGGTATTTTGACGATTGATTCGGTCACTGGCGGTGGAGACACCATCAAAGGAGCCATCAGTGTCACCAATGCAGATGGCAGCACGGTGGATTTACTTGCCTATTCGAGATTGGTTCATAGAGCCGGCTTTCGTGTTTCCTTTGTCCCAGCCTACGGTGATTATTTTTCAGCTTCTTCGCCCGATGGCGGTTTGTTGCAAGTTAGCGGAGGCCAGCCCACCAAGATTGCCTTTTCATTTTTTGGAGATTTTTAGATGATACACGAGTGGACTAACAAGTCGCCGGAGCCAACGCCGGTTGGCGCTGGCAGTTCCGCTTCGCGGTTCATGGTTTTTGGTCCGGCGTGGCTCAGCTTTTTTCGTTAGGCGGCTTGCACACGCTATGAAACTATCACCATTATTTTGGCTGGCACAGCGACGAGCGACTAAAGTTGCCGTTGGAGTGTTATTGGTTGCTGTGTTGGTGCTATTGATCGAGGCGGTTTTTGTCATGTCGAGCGGCTGGGCTTTTGGTGAGAGCATTCTTGGAGGTCGGATTCGGCCACGCACAATCGGGTTGTTCGTTCTTATGATTCCGGTTTCGGCAGCGTTGCTTCGCAAGTATGCAGATAGTTCCACGGCGTTTCGGATCGCGTTTGGAGTATGCGTCGTTGCCTTTTCATTTCTTGCTTGCTGGTTTTCCATTGAGTTTTACTTGGTAATCACCATGACGCCGCCTAACAAGTCGCCGGAGCCAACCGCCGTTGGCGCTTGCCGTTCCGCTGTCGCGGTTCACGTCGCGAGTCGGCGGTGGCTCAGCTTTTTTCGTTAGGCATCTTCGCGTTTATGAAAAATAAGAAAAATTGGAGCATTGGCGAGTTACAGGCATTGCGTGCAGCCTGGCGCTTTATGGTAGGACTAGGTGCGCTTGCGATCATTGTCAGCGTCGGGCTTTTGATTCTTTACCTGAATTTATCGCCAGAGCAGAAGAGCAGCGATGTTCACCAGCACGACGTGTTGACCGGGATTATCATTATACTGGTTGCTGGAGCTAGTGTGGTAGCTGGATGGAAGCTGCGCTCGTATTTAAAGAAGTGTGAGCGCGAAACCGGCCAGTCATCAAAACCGTTTGGATGGGTTCCATGAGCCAGATTCCTAACAAGTCGCCGGAGCCAACCGCCGTTGGCGCTGTCAGTTTCCGCTATCGCGGTTCACGTCGCGAGTTCGGCGGTGGCTCAGCTTTTTATCGTTAGGCATCAGCAATCACTCAAAAATATGAAACAATGCAAGTCAATCAGGTCGGCCAGTTCATTCCGATTCATCGGATTGTTTGGGCTGGGGATTACGATAGCCTTAAATTTAGTCGCGTTGCTTTTATTTCACAGGGCATCAGCGGCTTATTTTTCAGACCAGTGGTGGTCAGTCTGGTTTCCGTTATACGCATTTTGCCTGACATTTACCATCATCGGCATCGCTGGTCTTTGCTGCCGGAAGCGTGGCGATACGAAGGCTGATGCCTAACACCGCGCTGGAGCCAACGCCGACTGCCCCTTGAGTTTATGGACGGTTTGAGTTATACAACGATTATCGAGCTTGCGGAGCCGCTCGCCCGTCGGCGTGGCTCAGCTTTGGATCGTTAGGCCACGAGAGCATTTATATGACACGTCATCCTGCATGGTGGAATGGTCCCGGCGTTGGCGTGGTTTGCATCATTCTGGCTGCCATAATCACCATCCCAGTAATTCATCCTCCCAACACATACGGTGGCCGTGTGTTCACTGGGGCTGTTATTATCATTTTGGCGTTGATTTTTAGAGGCACATTTCAGTTTTTGATGAGCAGACGACAGAGGCGAAAGGACGAGAAGTTCAAGCGAGATGAGAGTCACGAAAGTCATGTGGCCTAACACCGCGCTGGAGCCAACGGCCACTGCTCCTTGAGTTTTGAGTTGAGATATGAAATTTGAGAGTCCAGATTGCATTCGTGAGCCAGCCGCCGGTGGCCGTGGCTCAGCTTTGGGACGTTAGGCTGCACCGAGCCTTATGCAAATTGGTGATACCAAATCATTCAAGAAAGCGATGATTGTATTTTTCATCGTGGTTGGCGTGGTTCAGCTCGTGGATTTTGGTTCGTTTTATCTGGGACGTTACGGATTTTCGCTTGCGCCTTTTGTTCACGGACAGGATGGTTTGTGGTGGCAGTTTTTTCACGATGCCGAGACGGCAGCAGGTGCTGGCATGGCCGCAGCAGTTTCGGTATATTTTGGAGCCAAACGAAAGCAAGATGAGAGTAAATCGAAAAATGCAGCCTAACAAGTCGCGAGCCTGTGTGAAAACTGGCGGACAATAGTGGAGTAGAAGCTGGCAGAGTGGGAAAAAGCATCTTTTGAGGATATTCGACGGGGATGATCCGATTGGACGACTTCGTGATGGAGCCAGATACCCAGGTTACAGGTTGGAACCAACGACTTTTTCCGGGCGCAGGCGTTGCCGCCGGGCTTGCAACTGACCGTCGCCATGAGTTTCTCGAAGCTCACCAGGTTCAACACCCGTTTGAGATTGTAGGCCAGCGTCGTCAGGCTCCATTCGCATCCCACCTTTGCCAGTCCTTTCATCAGGAAGTGCGTGTAGCCAAACCAGCGCTTGATCGTCCCAAAGGGATGTTCGGCCAGCGTCTTGCGCAACTTGAACTTCTCCGGTTGGGCCTGCATCCGCTCCGCCATCGTTTCCATCAAATGCTCGTTCTCCTCCCGCGTGATCGTCCGGTTGGCCTTGTTCCGTGTGCATCGGCTTTTCAACGCGCACTGGTTGCATCCGACGGCCCGGTAGTATTTCAGTTCGCGTCCCAGTTCATAGGTGGCAAACCGATACGTCAACTCCGATCCTGCCGGGCACACATACACATCCTTCGCGGCGTCATACTTGAACTGGCTTTTGCCATATAGCATTTCACATTGACATTGGCAGTATAGGTGGTAAGCTGTGGGCATGAAAGCCTACACGTTGGATTTGCGCGAGCGGGTGGTGAAGTTTGTGGCCGGAGGCGGCACGCGGGCCAGGCCGCCCGGCTGTTTCGGTTGGGCGAACGCACCGTCTATCGCTACCTGGCCGCAGCCAAAACGAACAACCTGGCCCCCAAGACCAGTTGGGGCCACTGGCGCAAGCTCGATCCGGATCAACTTGCGGCGCACGTCCGCCACCACCCCGACGCCACGCTCCAGGAACTGCAAAGGGTTTTTGGCGTCAGCCATAACGCCGTGTGGGTCCGCCTCCGGCAACTGGGCTTCACGCTAAAAAAAACTCATCAAATATCGCGAGCGGAACGAAGTGCCAGCGGTGGCTCTTCCGCCGCGAACTGGAAAAACCGGCTCCCGCCAGCGTGTATTACCTCGACGAGTGCGGCGTGGATCACCGGCTGTATCGGGAATACGGACGCGCCCCCAGAGGTGAGCGGATTTATGAGACAGTGGCTGGCCGGCGCCGGGAACGGACCAGTGTCATTGCGGCCTGCCAAAACGGCAAGCTGGTCGCCCCGTTGACCTTTGCGGGCACTTGCAACACCGAAGTGGTGGACGCGTATTTTGCGCAGGTGCTTTTGCCGGAACTGCCGCCGGGCAGCGTGATCGTGCTGGACAACGCCCGGTTCCATCAGTCGCCGACCACGGCGGCGCTGGTCGCCGCGGCCGGCTGTGCGCTGTTGTTTCTGCCGTCCTACTCGCCTGACCTCAATCCCATCGAACACCTCTGGGCCGCCGTCAAAACCCGCCTCCGCCAAGGCCTGCCCACCGCCGCCAACCCAGCCCTTTTTGTCGGCACAACATGCCTATGTTATTGTTAAATTCTATACAATCCCCGCGCCGTGTTCGCGCTGGTGTCGCTCTTGGGGATGTAGGGTGTGATGCCCCGCTCGACGTACCGGCTCACTTCCGCCGCGTTGTAGTAACCCGCGTCCGCCACCACCTCGGCCTGTTCCAATTCCAGATTCGCTTTGGCCTCCAGGGCCACATTGGCCAGTTGGTGCAAGTCCGTCACCTCGTTGGTCACGTCGTCCGCCGCGATGAGCTTGTGTCTGGCGTCCACCGCCATCTGCGCGTTGTAACCCACCATCGTTCCGTGCGCCGTGGGCATCTTGCGCGTGTCCGGGTCGGTCAGGGAAATCTGTTTCTGGTCGGCATCCAGTTGTGCCAGCAGTTCTTTGTGCCAGTCCTGTCTCTCCTGCAACGCCGCGATCTTGACCGCCAGTTCGCTCTGGCTCAAGGCCGCACCGCCCGGTTGGGCCGCGTCCGCCTTGTCCAATTCGTTCAAATACTCCGCCATCCGGGCATCGGCCCGGTCAATGAGGTTCTGAAGTTTGGCGGCGTTGAAGTTCTGGTCACGCGCATTGACCGCCGCAAACTTGCTCCCGTCTATGGCCAGCAGTTCCCCGCCGAACAGTTCCAGCTTCCGGCACAACAGCGTGAACTGCCGCGCCACGGCCTTCAGGGGTTTGAGGTTGTCTTTGCGGAAATCGGCGATGGTCTTGAAATCGGGTGTCTGTTTGCCCGTCAGCCAGATCACTTCGACGTTGCGGCGACATTCGCCTTCCAGCAGCCGGCTGGAGCGGATGCGATGCAGATAGCCGTAGAGGTAAAGCTTGAGCAATACCGCCGGGTCGTAGGGCGGACGCCCGGTGCCGGCACATTGGGCTTTGGCAAATCCCAGTGCGTGCAGTTCCAGCGAGGCGACAAAGGCGTCCAGGAAGCGCACGGGATTTTCAGGCCCGATGTAATCCTCCAAGCGTTCAGGGAAGAGCAGCGTTTGGGTGCGATCCAGCCCCGTGCGATGTTTCATGCTTGATAAAGACCATCCACCGGCGTAAAGGTTTCAAATTATGTCAGACTTTTCACACAGGCTCTCGCCGGAGCCAACGCCGACTGCCCCTTGAGTTTATGGACGGTTTGAGTTATACAACGATTATCGAGCTTTCATTGCGCCATGAGCCGATAGTAACATGCATTGTTTGTGCTTATTGGAGCAGCAATCTGCCATTGCGTTACGTTGTTGGAAGTGACCAATGATGGCGGATTCGTTACCAAGCTCCAGCTTGATGGTTGGGCAAGATTCGTTGAGCTGTAAAGTGCGAAGCCCACGCCGTTAGCCGGCCAGTTGAAAGTCAATCCCTGACTGTTGCCACTTCCATTCATTCCCAACGCCAATGCCGGCTGGGTCCGGCTCACCGTCGAATAGGTGGCAAAGGTGGAATTGGAGGCCTCATTCATATAGCAAGCCCAGACCCAATTCGAAGAACGCGCCACATTTTCCACCCGCACTTCGTCCAATTGTCCGTTGAGATAGTCGCGATTCAAATCCGCACCAATCCAGAGCTGGGTGCCGTTGTAATAAGGCGCTGCCGTCGTGGCTTGGGTCGTATTGGCAATCCCATTGACATACAATGTCAGGTTGCTGCCATCCAAAGTGCCGGCAACATAAACCCAATTGGACAAAACCACATTGGAAGTCTGGCTGGCCAAAATAGATCCGCTGACGTTGGAACTGCGAAAACCGACGCACAATCGGTTGGCGGTGTTGTTTTGATCAACCCCCGGATTGTTCCCTACTGTGAGAAACCAGGAATACCAAACCACACCGTTTTGCCCATTGCCAATAATGACGCCATCGCTGGATGCATTCAGATACACCCAGGCACTCAAAGTAAACTGCCCTCCCGCAAGCTCTAACGGAGTGCTGCTCGGAATGCTATGCGGAACATTGAGCCAATTGGTGTTGAAATATAAACTGCCGCCAATTATGCCCGAAATCTGATTTGTGGCGGGGAAATTGGTCGAAGGGGTGGCTAGATTATTGTTGGCGGTCGAGTCAAGCATGGAAGCTGGGGGCGTCTGGCTCAGGTGCCAGACACTGAGGGAATTATTTGCCCAAACAGCACCATTGGTGCTTGAGGCTGGAAGATACGTGACGGTCGGATCGCCCCAATAGGCCCAGATATAGCTGTTGTTAGACGACAGGGTTGGGACCTGCACCCAGACCAACGAAGTGCCATTGGTGTTCCATTGGTCGATTTCGTGATTGAGCAGCGTGGTGCCGGAGGAATCCATAAAGCGAAGATCGCCGCCCGCGGGTGAAGCAAATTGCTTGTAGGAAAATCCCGGCAGGTTTGTGCTCAGCTTCACAAGGATTGGAAAGTTCGTAAGCGTTTCGTTTTGCGTGTATCCAGCGAAGGTAATCTTCATGGACGAGCCATATACTTGGGGCAGCATCGCATACGTCGCCGTCACACTTGCGGCACCTACGGGCATCGTCAGCGTTGTGCTTGCCGCGTTGGTGTTCGTGATCGTCGGATTGCCCCAATCAATCACCCATTTATCGAACACCTGCCCCGCCGGGGCGGCGTTTGCCGTGATCGTCACCGTCTGACCGTTGGTATAACCCCCGCTACCTATGCCGCTGTTCACCGTCAAGACGTTGGGAATTATTCCGTTTATGCCATTATAAAGGGTGGAATTCTGCCATACATTCACCGATGATACCGTCACCGCTCCCGAACCCGTGTTGCCGATACACAAACATAAATGTTGCTGGTCGAGAATGCCAAAGGTCCAAGATTGTATTTGGTTAGTCATTGCTGCTTGATTCTTAAATTGTGTCCATGAGACCGTGTCGGTAGTTAAACTGGCCATCGAAGTAATACTGGGCATAACCATTTTTTGTGGCCGTGGCTGGAACCCATAACCAACCATATTTATGGTATTGTGTGAAATCCGTCGCGCTGGGCGTCGTAATAACAAAACCAGGCCAAGGCTGAGCTACGTTATATGGATAACCATTAGTAGTATATACCCCAGACCAGTCGTGCATTGCTCCTCCATAAGATTCCTCTTGAGGGTTGCCATACGTAGGAACATCCCATTCAAAAAAATCAGGTTCTATGAAATGCATATAATTAGTGACCTGACCGGGCCATTGCTGCTGCGGCATATAGGCACAGTGTTCAATCGCTAATGACCACCACGCCGGCCATCCAGCGCTTGTATTTGTTACAGTGTTCGGATCAAACTTCAAAGTCGCTTCAAAATACCCGCCGCCGCCAAACACCGTGCCGACCCAACGGCCATCAGAACCTCCATTTGGGAAACCAGCGGACCAAGGACTCCCGTTACTATTGTTTTCAAAAGTTCCACTACCGTCACCATTCATAACAATCGAGGAAGCCGGAGTTACATAATGCGAGAAAGGTTGGGCAAGATACCAGTTATATCCCGGCTTCAAGGTGTTTGTCATGTCAACCTGGGATGCGTTAAATGTGCTTGAAAAGGTGTTGTTGGTATAGCCGACGGCGGCGGCAAAGTTGGGAGGGGGCACCGGAACATTCACAGTTTGCGTCAGGGAGTTCGTGCTGGGCTGAAAAATACCATCGCCCACATAGACCGCCATGATGGTGTGGTTCCCCAGCGCGAGCGTGCTAGTGGTATAGGTGGCTTGGCCGCCGGACACGGCATTGGTTGCCACCGCCACGCCGTCCACCCAGAACACGTAATTGCTGGTGGCACCGGTTGTGATCGCTCCATTGGTGAATAACACCGTTGCCGTATAGGTTACCGGCAATCCGAAGACGGACAGATTGGCGGAGGTGAACAGTGCCGTGGTTGTGCTGAAGGTGACCTGCAACACCACACTTCCACCGCCGGTGATGATTACCGCACTAACATTGGTTAAAAATGACCCCGTGGCAACTACAGGATTGGTCGCAAACGAACCGGAGCTTCCGTTCGGGTTGTAAGTAGCCAACAGGTAAGAACCGACCCCGAGATTCGCCGGCAAGTTTAATTGAACAGTATTGTTATTTAACGTCAGCGAGCCAGAAATGGTCATGGTCGCACCATTAGTGAGCAGCCCTAGTGCCCCGCTGGCAAAAGTGACGTTGCCGCCAATGCTGCCCGTGCCGCCTAAACTGGCACCGGACTGAACAATGACGGAGTTGGTGCCAATGGAACCGTTCACCAGCAATGTGCCGCCACTGACGGTCGTCGGGCCGGTGTAGGTGCTGTTTCCCAGCAACGTCAAAGAACCAGAGCCAAGCTTGGTCAGACCACCACCCGGACTGTTGGGATCCTGCACCAGCGGCAACGCGTTCGTTACCGTATAGGTGACAGAATTAATGGTCGCCCCGCCGGCCTGAACATAGTTGGTGGCGTTAACCGTCGTGCTGTTCGTCGTAATCAGGTTGCCGTTGGTGCTGGCGGCCAGCGTGCCGCCGTTGAAATTCAACACCGAATTGGCACCACCCATGATGACGGAAGACACGTTCGTAAGTGCGCCGCCGGCGAACAGGGTAACATATAGCATTTCACATTGACATTGGCAGTATAGGTGGTAAGCTGTGGGCATGAAAGCCTACACGTTGGATTTGCGCGAGCGGGTGGTGAAGTTTGTGGCCGGAGGCGGCACGCGGGCCCAGGCCGCCCGGCTGTTTCGGTTGGGCGAACGCACCGTCTATCGCTACCTGGCCGCAGCCAAAACGAACAACCTGGCCCCCAAGACCAGTTGGGGCCACTGGCGCAAGCTCGATCCGGATCAACTTGCGGCGCACGTCCGCCACCACCCCGACGCCACGCTCCAGGAACTGCAAAGGGTTTTTGGCGTCAGCCATAACGCCGTGTGGGTCCGCCTCCGGCAACTGGGCTTCACGCTAAAAAAAACTCATCAAATATCGCGAGCGGAACGAAGTGCAGCGGTGGCTCTTCCGCCGCGAACTGGAAAAACCGGCTCCCGCCAGCGTGTATTACCTCGACGAGTGCGGCGTGGATCACCGGCTGTATCGGGAATACGGACGCGCCCCCAGAGGTGAGCGGATTTATGAGACAGTGGCTGGCCGGCGCCGGGAACGGACCAGTGTCATTGCGGCCTGCCAAAACGGCAAGCTGGTCGCCCCGTTGACCTTTGCGGGCACTTGCAACACCGAAGTGGTGGACGCGTATTTTGCGCAGGTGCTTTTGCCGGAACTGCCGCCGGGCAGCGTGATCGTGCTGGACAACGCCCGGTTCCATCAGTCGCCGACCACGGCGGCGCTGGTCGCCGCGGCCGGCTGTGCGCTGTTGTTTCTGCCGTCCTACTCGCCTGACCTCAATCCCATCGAACACCTCTGGGCCACCGTCAAAACCCGCCTCCGCCAAGGCCTGCCCACCGCCGCCAACCCAGCCCTTTTTGTCGGCACAACATGCCTATGTTATTGTTAAATGCTATAGTTGTTCGAAGCGTTAGCGTTGTTGCCGATGGTCAGCGAATGGTTGCCAAGGTTCCACAGCGATATGCCGGTGCCACCGCCGATGGTCGCGCTGTTGCTTTTACAGCCATTCAAGAGGCCAATCACACCGGTGCCGGATCCAAACACCTGGCCGCCATTGGTGATGATTAAGGCGTTGGCGACGCAATTGCTGTCCGACGTGGTGGAACTGCCGCCGATATATATTGAGTTTACATTCATGATGAGGCCGCCAGAATCCACCCGCACCGTGTTGTTTGTGCCGGGGTTACCACTGCCGCCAACGGTTAAATTGACACCGCTGTTAAACGTCATGGTTGCTTTATTACCACCGGCATCCATGCCGCCCACAACCAAGAGGTTGTTAAAACTACTCCGACCGACCGTGGCCCCGCTGGCAAAAACCTGGCCCCCGTTGGTGATGATTAGTTGGTTGCCAGCGGAACCTGCACTGTTGCCTACAATAATTGGGACATCCGTCCCACCATTTAATCCATAAGCGTTGGTCACAATCAAGGTGCCATTGTTGATAATAACCAAGTTGTTGGTTGCATTGCCATTGCCGATTACCAATTCCAATGTATTTGTTGCAAAACTATTGGTCGGAATGGCAAGCCACCAGACGGCGTTCGAATTCACGTTGATCTGCACGTTATTCGTTCCGTTGCCAACATACACGGCGGCTGTAGGATTGCTGTTCGTCGCCACGTTGCTGATGAGGTTGGTGCCGCCATTTTGAGTCCAGTTGCCGTTGATGGTCCAACTGGTGTTGGAAGCCAGCAGGATGCTAGATGCCAGACCGTTGTTGTTCGAGGTGGTCAGCGTGCCGCCGTTAAAGTTAAAAAAGGAATTTGTGACTCCGCCGCACACCATGTTGGTGGCTGAGCAACGTCTGGACGGTAATGGAAGCGTTGGTCAACAAGGTAAGCGTAGATCGGTTAGTGGGGCCGATATTCAATTGTCCCGTTGTCAGATTGCCGCCGTTCGTGACAATCAACGTGGCATTGTCAACCACATCACTATCGGTGGACATGCCGTAGGCTGCGTTGGTGAAAATGTTCACGCCAGTCAACCAGTTGGTGGACTGTGCCTGCAACTCAAACGTGGCGTATTCGAGGAAGAGAATCACTAGGCACAATAAATTAAGTCTTCTCAAGATGTTGCTCATATTCGGGACTTCCCATTTGGTTTCTTGCCCGGGACAGGCGTAGGTATTTTTGCGATTCTCCTCTTAATCCACGGATTTACAAGTCCTAATTCCAGTCAACCACATCGGCACCTCCCTCCGGAATTTCCAATAAAAATGGGATAATATAGAGTTGACAGCCCAGCCCCCTGTGGGGGCTGGGCTTTGCCCCCTTATAGGGGGCAGATTCAATACCACGCGCTTTGCGCGTGGTTCTTTATTTCAATTTCCCCATCAAACTTTTCGCGCGGCGGACCCAGACGCGGTCACGCTTGCGCTGGAACGCCGGCGCGTGCTGGTCGTCGCTGACGACATCCTTCAATTCCGCCCGCGCCAGCTCCGGCTGGTTTTTGGCGATATAAAGTTCAGCGAGTTGCACCTTGGCGCGCGGGTAGGAATGGTTTTGCGTGATGTGCTGCCAGTATTGAAGCGCGTTGTCGGTTTCGCCAAGCGCGGTGAGCGTTTCGGCGAGAGCCATCATCGTGTGGCCGTAATCGTGGTCGGGCTTCTCGTGCATGACGCTTTCGAGGAACGGTCGCGCCTCGGCGGGGCGGTTCAGGCGGACGAGGCATTGACCCAGATGCGCGCGGGTGTCAATGTCAGTTGAATCGCGTTCGAGCGCGGAGCGGTAACATTTTTCCGCCTCGGCCAGTTTGCCGCGCTGGAAATAAACGTCGCCGAGCAGGAAATGGTGATAGGCGTTGTCGAGGTGATGAATTTGAGCCTGAAGCTCCTTGATGCGTTTGCGGCTTCCCGCGCCGGGCAGTTCAAATCCGCGCGTGACCGACGGCGCGGCGGCGCGATAGACGAAAAAGAAATAAAGCAATGCCGTGATGCCCCAGCCGATGAAAATGAAAATCGCCCAAAGCCATTCCTGCCGTCGCATTGCGTCAATGAACATCCAGATTTGAAACGCAAACACCAGCAGCAGCCAGATGTTGTGAATCAGATAATCAATGTTCAGCAGATTTGAAATCAACGAGGCGAACATGACATGGAGATTAGGCGCGCGGACGAAATCAAGCAATCAAACTTCTATCCCCGCCGCCGGTCTGGTAAAAATCCGCATGGCGAAAATCAGCCCATCGGCTGCGACGGGGCGTCGCGTCCACGCGCTGCGCCGTGCCTACGAACTCATGCGGGCGCAGTTCGGACACCAGCATTGGTGGCCGGGCGAAACGCCGTTTGAGGTCTGCGTTGGCGCGATTCTGACGCAAAACACAGCCTGGTCGAATGTCGAGCGCGCCATCGCCAATCTCAAAAAGGCGCGCGTGCTGGAACCTGGGGAAATGTTTGCATTGCCAGAGGCGAAACTGGCGGAACTGATCCGGCCCGCCGGATATTTCAACGTCAAGGCGCGGCGGCTGCGCTCGTTTCTGCGCGTGCTGGTTGGAGAATTTGGCGGCGATTTGGAAAAGCTCTTTGCCGGGGAAACTTCAATCATCCGCGAGCGGCTGCTGGCGATTCACGGCGTCGGGCCGGAGACGGCGGACAGCATGTTGCTTTACGCCGGCGGCCATCGCAGCTTCGTGATTGACGCCTACACGAAACGGATTTTCCAAAGGCACGGATGGCAGAAAAGCGGAAAGCGGAAAGCGGAAAGCGGAACAAACAATGAGGGCAGTTATGACGAATTGAAGTCACTTTGCGAGTCGGCGCTGAACCAAAAAACCGGCGCGGCGCGGCTGGATTACTGGCGGGATTATCACGCGCAACTGGTGATGGTCGGGAAGCATTTTTGCCGGACGCGCTCGCCGCGTTGCGACGAATGCCCGCTCAAGCCACTGCTGCCGCGAAGAAAAAATGACGAATGACGGAAAGGCGCGGAAGTCAGCCGGGAGTTCCATTTGACATTCGTCATTCGTCATTCGTCATTACAAATGCCCGCTTGTTTTCGCCGCGTTTCCCGATAAGTTTTGCGCCGTCGCCTGCATGAACCAGACGCTCATCATCGTGCCGACCGTCAATGAACGGGAAAATCTCCCGCGCTTGGCGCAAAAACTTTTGTCGCTGCCGGCCGGCGTGGATGTGCTGGTCGTGGACGGGAATTCATCGGACGGCACGGGGCAAATCGCGGACGATCTCGCCGCGAAACACCCGCAGATTCACGTGCTGCACGAGCGGAAAAAGAGCGGTTTGGGCCGCGCCTACATTGCCGGCTTCAAGTGGGCGCTGGAACGAAATTACGAATTCATTTTCGAGATGGACTGCGATTTCTCGCACAACCCGGACGACATCCCGGCGTTTCTCGAAGCCGCGAAAAAGGAAGACGCCGACCTCGTGCTCGGCTCGCGTTACTCCGGCGGCGTGCGCGTGGTGAACTGGCCGCTGAAACGGCTGATGTTGAGCCGCAGCGCGGGCATTTATGTCCGGCTCATCACCGGGATGCCGATCACCGACCCAACGGGCGGCTACAAATGCTTCCGCCGCCGCGCGCTGCAAGCCATCAACCTCGACGACGTCCGGTCGAACAATTACAGCTTTCAAATCGAAATGACCCACCGGCTGTGGCGGCAGGGATTCAAGATTGTCGAAGTGCCGATCATTTTCACCGACCGCATCGAGGGGCACTCGAAAATGGCCGGCCACATTGTGACCGAGGCGTTGTGGATGGTCTGGTGGCTGTGGCTGCAAAACGGCCTGCGGCGATGGCCGCGCAAAAAGGCGTGAACATTTTGGCCGGTTTGAAAAAGAGCTGAACCAAAAATCGTCCCTCGTCAAAACCGTCCTTCGCGCGTAAATTTGCCGCGTGCAATCGTGGTTGAACAACGGCCTGATGGCCAGGGTGCGGGAGTTCCTCCGCCGGCACTGGCGGCGCGCGCTGCAATTGCGCGAGAAACTCACGCTCAAGGAGGAGGCGTTCCATCTCGTGCTCGCCGGCGTCGTCGGCGTCATCGGCGGACTGGTCAACCTGTTCTTTTATTACGCGGTCCACCTCGTGCAGCCGGGCGACCCGGTGGAGGTGGCCGAGCGGCTGTCGGATTGGGAGCGCGTCCTGGTAACGACGCTCGGCGGGCTGGCCGCCGGACTGGTGCTGCACTGGGGATTGCGCCTGGTCGGCCCGCAAGGCTCGACCAATCTGCTCGAAGTCGTCGTCGCCGGCGACGGACGGCTGCCGTTCCGCACCGAATTCGTCAAAACGATTTCCGCCATCATCAGCATCGCCACCGGCGCGTCCATCGGGCGCGAAGGCGGCATCACGCAACTGGCGGCGACGCTCTCGTCCAAGCTCGGCCAGTTCGCGAAATGGCCGCCGTATCGGCTGCGGCTGCTGGTCGGCTGCGGCGCGGCGTCGGGCATCGCGGCGGCCTACAACGCGCCGATCACCGGCGCGATTTTCTCGGCGCTCATCGTGCTCGGCAATTTTTCGATGAACCTCTTCGCGCCGCTGGTTTTTTCATCGGTCATCGCGGCGATGGTTTCGCGCAGCATTTTCGGCATCAAGCCGTGGTATCAAATCCCCCCGTTTCCATCCGCGACGCTGCCGCAGTTGCCGTGGTTCATTTTGCTCGGCGTGATTTGCGGCGCGGTCGGCGCGTCGTTTCTGAAAATGCTGCGCTTTGGTGAGGAGGAATTCCGCAAATTGAACTGGCCGATTTATCTCCGGCTCACGCTGGCCGGTTTCATCGTCGGCGCCATTGCCGTCGCCTATCCTGGCGTCTGCGGCAACGGCTATTCGGTGACCAACAACATCCTGCACGAAAATTTCCCGCCCGAAACATTGCCGCTGGTGTGGCTGGCCGGATTGTTCCTGGCAAAAATGCTGGCGACCTCGGCGACGGTTGGCGCGGGCACGGTCGGCGGCGTGTTCACGCCCACGCTGTTTCTCGGCGCGGGCGCGGGCGCGTTTTTTGGAATGGCATTGCACGGTGTCGGCTTCGCGCCCGGCGTGCCGGCGGGCGCTCTCGCCCTGGTCGGAATGGGCGCGACGCTGGCGGCCACGACGCGATCGCCGCTGCTGGCGATGATTATGATTTTTGAACTGTCGCTGGATTACTCGCTCGTGCCGCCGCTGATGCTGGCCTGTGTGGTTTCCATCCTCGTGGCGCGGCAAATGCACGGCGAATCGGTTTATACCGAGCATTTGCGCGCCAAGGGCCTCGCGCTCGGCCGGGAAACCAGCCGGACTGGCGCGGTGATGGAGCAAACCGTCGGCGATTTCATGCGCGCGCCCGTCCCGCCGGTGCGGGAAACCACGCCGCTTCAGGAAATCGCCAGCCGGTTTCTCGCCAGCCCGAACAATTTCGTGCCGGTCGTGGACGCCGAACGGCGGCTGCTGGGCGTGGTGGCGTTGCAGGATTTGAAGGAATTTTTAAGCGATGCGCGGGAACTCGAGAGTGTCATCGCCTACGACGTGATGCGGCCGCCGCCGAAGTGCCTCACGCCGGGACAGCGGCTGCTGGACGCGCTGCCGTTGGTGCTCGAATGCGAATTGCGCAACGTGCCCGTCGTGAATAATCCCAGGGAAAACAAACTCGTCGGCGCGGTTGTGCGCGCCGAACTGCTGACGATTTTCTCCGAGGCCATCGCCGAAAAAAGCGGCCCGACGCGGTGAAATGTCTTTTTTGCCAGCGCCCGGCCTTCTAACTTTCCCGCGTGTCTCTCAAAACCAGCGACCAAATTACACTTACGATTCACGACATCGCCTTCGGCGGCGAAGGTGTCGGGCGCGTGGACGATTTTGTCGTCTTCGTCCCATTCGTGCTGGTCGGCGAAACCGTTGCCGCCGAAATCACCGAGGTCAAAAAGAATTTTGCGCGGGCGAAATTGTTGCGCGTGGAAACGCCGTCGCCGGAGCGCGTGAAACCGGAATGCCGCTATTTTGGCGCGTGCGGCGGCTGCCAGTATCAGCACGTCGCCTACCCGGCGCAGTTGCTGCTGAAGCACAAGCAGATTTCGGATTTGTTCGAGCGCGTCGGGAAAATTCCGTCGGACAAAATCGCTGCGGTCATTCCGTGTCCGCAGCCCTACGGCTACCGCAATCGCATCATGATCCGCAGCCAGTGGAACAAGCCGGAGCAAAAACTAAACATCGGCTTCATCCGCGCCGACTGCGGGCTGGTCGAGGACATCGAGGAATGCAAAATCGCGGAGCCGGCGTTGAACGAACAAATCCTGCACGTCCGCGCCCATCCGCCGCCGAAGGGTGGAATCAAGGTCGTGCTGCGCGTGCAGCCGGAAAACTGGGACGTGCCGCCGGATTCATTTTTCCAGAACAATTTTTTCCTGCTGCCGAAGTTGGTGGAAACGATTCGGGGATTTATCAGTGGCGTTGGAGTTCAAGCTTCAGCTTGTTCCGAAATCCCGTTACCACAGTCCGAAGCGCAAGCTGAAGCTTGGACTCCAACGAAGCATTTGATTGATTTGTATTGCGGCGTCGGATTTTTCGGGATTGAGCTGGCGGACGCGGTCGAGTCGTTTGTCGGCGTCGAATACGACCAGCGCGCGATTCAATCCGCGCGCAAAAACGCGGCGGCGCGGAAGATTTCCAATGGCGAATTCATCGCGGCCAAAACCGAGGATGTTTTGCCGGAGCTGCTGAAACGGTGGGGCGAGACTCCCGGCGAGCCGCATTTGGAAAACGGTGTCGGCTCGCGAGGACGCTCGCCCCACCAAAACAAGACAACGGTGATTCTCGACCCGCCGCGGAAGGGCTGCCAGCCGGAGATTCTGCAATTGCTCCGTGAGACGAGGCCGGTGCAAGTCGTTTATGTGTCGTGCCATCCGGCGACGATGGCGCGGGATTTGAACATTATGTGTGGCGATGGTGTCTTTGAATTGGCGCGCGTGCAGCCGCTGGACATGTTCCCGCAGACGCAGCACGTGGAATGCGTGGCGGATTTGCGCGCGGGACAAAGCCTTGCCAAACCGCAGGAAATGGATTCAACTGGTTCAACTCATGGCGACGGAAATACAAACTGACCCGCGGAAGAATTTTGTTCCGCGAATCTGGCCGTGGCTGCTGGCGGCGGCGATGCTGCTGGTCTATTGGCTGACGCTGAACCGATGGGTGTCGGCGTTCAACCTCCCCGCCGTGGCGAAAATTTCCGGCTGGACGTGGCAGCCGGAGGTGCTGAATCCCCTGACGTTTCTGGTCACGTATCCGCTCCGCTGGCTGCCCACGCCGGCGGTTCCGCTCGCGCTGAATTTGTTTTCCACCGTGTGCGCGGCGCTGACGCTTTGCCTGTTGGCGCGGTCGGTGGCGTTGCTGCCGCACGACCGGACGGACGCGCAGCGCCAGCGCGAAACCAGCGTCTTTTCATTTTTGACGACGGGCAGCGCTTGGCTGCCGCCGCTGCTGGCCGTGGCGGTCTGCGGCTTGCAGCTCACGTTTTGGGAGCGCGCGACCAACTGGACGGGCGAGACGTTCGACCTGCTGCTGTTCGCCGTCGTGATCTGGTCGCTGCTGGAATACCGGCTGGGCGAGCGCGAATGGCGGTTGTTCGCCGCCGCGTTCGTTTTTGGCGCGGGGATGACGGACGATTGGGGGATGACGGGTTTTCTCCCGCTGTTCCTGGTGGTGATTGTGTGGCTGCGCGGCTTCGACTTTTTTAACTGGCGTTTTCTGGGCCGGATGCTGCTGTGCGGTCTGGCGGGGATGCTGTTTTACCTGCTGCTGCCATTGCTGGCGGTGGTTTCCCACAAAGTGCCGGCCACCTTCTGGCAGATTTTGAAGTTCAACCTCGCGCCACAATATGGCGTTTTGAAAACCTACTTCACCTTTGGCCTGCACCCGCAGCAGCATCTTGAATACATGTCCCTGTTGCTGGCCTACCTGATGCCGCTGTTCGTGCTGTCGTTCCGCTGGAAATCAGCCTTTGGCGACAGCAGCCAGTTTGGCGCGGCGCTGGCCAGTTTTATCTTTCACCTGCTTCACGCCCTTTTTCTGGCGGGCTGCATCTGGATGATGTTTGATCCGCCGTTCAGCCCCCGGCTCAAGGGATTTGGGCTGATGTTTTATTACCTGATGGCGTTGAGCGCCGGTTATTACACCGGCTATTTCCTGCTGATTTTTGGAAAAAAAATCCCGCGCCAGCGCGGGCGTCCATCGGAGCCGCTGGCATGGCTGGATGGCCCCGTCGTCGCGGGCGTGTGGCTGCTGGTGGTCGTGGCGTTGGCGGGGCTGGCTTATCGGAACGCGCCGCAAATCCGCGACACGAACGGCGACACGCTCCGGCGCTACGCCTCGCTCGTCGAGGAAAAGCTGCCGGCATCGGGCGGCTATTTGTTGAGCGATGACTCGCAGCAACTGGCCCTGGTGCAGTCGGCGCTCGTGCGCGACGGGCGGGCGCGGGATTTTGTGCCGCTCGAAACGCAATTGCTGGTGGTGCCCGCCTATCACCGCTTTTTGCACCGAAACTTTCCGCAACGCTGGCCGGAAGTCGTCTCGGCCACCCAGACCAACGTGCTCAACCCGTTTGGGTTGATCCAGCTGTTGGCCGTTCTGGCCCGGACCAACGAGTTTTCACCAGGCTTTACCAACTTTTACTACCTGCAGCCGAGCTTCGGCTACTACTTCGAGCAGTTTTACCTGGAGCCGCACGGGCCGGTCTTCAAAATGATGACGCTGCCGGCGGACACGCTGCTGCCGCCGCCGCCGGACAAAAACCTCATTGCCGAAAATGAAACGTTCTGGACGCAGGCTGCGGCGCGGGAATTTGCGCCCATCGAACGCGCCGCCGCGCCGCCCGATCCGAATGCCCCGCGGAGCCGGGGCGAGCGGCTGCTGAAAATAATTCATGTGCCGCGCGAACCGGACCCGATGGCCGTCCTGGCGGGGTTCTTTTATTCGCGCAACCTGGATTTTTGGGGCGTTGAATTGCAGCGCGCCGGCGATCTGGAGGCGGCCGCCGCGCATTTCGACACCGCACTCGACCTCAATCCCGGCAACGTCGTTGCCCAGATCAACCTCCGCTTCAACCAGACCCTCCGCGCGGGCCGCGCGGCGACGGTGGATCTGTCCAAAGCCACCACCGACCAGTTCGGAAAATACCAGACGTGGAGCGAAGTGATGAACGCCGACGGGCCGTTTGACGAGCCGAGTTTCTGTTTTGAAAACGGCGTCAACCTGGCGGTGGCCAACGGATTTTTCCGCCAGGCCGTCGCGTCGTTCCATCGCGTCAGCGAATTGGTGACGAACGATTTGTCCTCGCGCCTCTGGCTCGGCCAGATTTACCTCATGAACCGGCTGCCCGAACGCGCGCTGGAGGCATTGCGCGCCCCGCTGGCGGACCCGGAGGATTTCTCGCTCGTGGAAACCAATGAAACCCAGTTGCACGTGCTTGCCGCCGCCGCCTATCTCCAGGAAACCAATTTCGCGCGCGGCTCGGAACTGCTCGAAACCGAAATCGCCCTCCACCCGGACGACAATAATTTGCTCGCCGCCGCCATGCAGGCCTTTATGGTGCGCGGCCTGTTTGACAAGGCGCTCGGTGTCATTGACCGCCGGCTCCGGATGGCGCCCGACGACCCGGCCTGGCTTTACAGCAAGGGTTACGTTTCCATTCAGCTCAAGGATTACAACGCCGCCATCGCCGCCTTGAGCCGCGTGCTGGAGGTCCAGACCAACAACAACGACGCGCTCTTCAACCGCGCCATCGCCAATCTCGACAGCGACCATCTCGCCGACGCGCGCGCCGATTATCTGCGGTTGCAGCAAACCTTCTCCAACTCGTTCCAGGTCGCCTACGGCCTGGGCGAAATCGCCTGGCGCCAGCACGACACCAACGAGGCCGTCCGCAATTACCAAATCTACCTCGCCAACGCCAACACCAACAGCGGCGAGGCCAAAACCGTCCTCGAACGGTTGAAATCATTGAAGCGTTAAATCGTTAAACGGTTGAACCGGTTTGACGATTCAACTATTTAACCATTCAACGATTTGAAAGTCACCCACATCATCACGCGGCTAATCGTCGGCGGCGCGCAGGAAAACACCGTCGCCACCGTCCTCGGCCTGCGCCAGCGGAGCGGGGACGGCCCGTCCGCGAATTCACAACTCGTCGAAGTCAGTTTGATTTCCGGCCCGACGGTTGGCCCGGAAGGCAGTTTGGAGTCCCGCCTTCAGGCGGTTCCCGGCAGCGTGCCGCCTGAAGGCGGAACTCCAAACTTTGTCATCGTTCCAGCACTTGTCCGGTCCATTCATCCACTCAAGGACTGGCTCGCGCTGCGGCAGCTCGAAAAGATTTTGTGCGAGCAAAGGCCGGACATCGTCCACACCCACAGCGGCAAGGCGGGCATCCTCGGACGGCTCGCAGCCAGGCGTGCCGGTGTTCCGGTCATCATCCACACGATTCACGGTCCGTCGTTTGGCAACTTTCAAAACGCCGCCGCCAATTTCATTTTCCGCGCCGCCGAGAAATACGCCGCCCGCGCCACGACTCATTTTGTCGTCGTCGCCGAGGCGATGAAGGACCAGTATCTCGCCGCCGACATCGGCCAGCCGTGGCAATACACCAAAATTTTCAGCGGTTTCCCACTTGAGCCGTTTCTTGGGGCGAAAAATGATTTGGAACTGCGGAGAAAATTGGGAATTGATCCCGGCGATTTAGTCATCGGCAAAATCTCGCGGCTGTTCAAGCTGAAGGGGCACGATGATTTGTTTGCCGTCGCGCCGGAACTCGTCTGCCAGAATCCGAAAATCAAATTCCTTCTCGTCGGCGACGGTGAATGGCGCGGGCGGTTTGAAAATCTGGCAGGAACCCTCGGCTTGGAGAAACATTTCATTTTCGCTGGTCTCGTTCCGCCGGGTGAAGTCCCCAAATTCGTAGGCATCATGGACATGCTGGTGCATTTATCGCTGCGCGAAGGTTTGCCCCGCGCCTTGCCGCAGGCGCTCGCAGCCGCCAAACCCGTTGTTGCCTACGATTGCGATGGCGCGAAAGAAGTTTGTCTCGACGGCCAGACCGGCTTTCTGGTGCAGCCCGGCGATTTGACCACCTTGAAAAACCGCCTGCTCCAGCTCGCCGGCGATGCCGTGTTGCGCGAGAGGCTTGGCTGGTTCGGCCAGGACTTTGTCCGCGAGAATTTCGCCGTCGAAAAAATGGTGGACTCCATTTACAATCTGTATTTGAAGCTGGCCGCTGCCGGAAAATGACGAATCACTAAACCATAATGACTAATCAATTCCGAATGACAAATCACGAATGGCAAAGAGCGCGACGAAACTCCATCCGTCATTCGTCATTTGTCATTTAAGTCATGTCCTTTCCCTTCAATTATTTTCTCGCCGCGTTCGCGGGCGCGTTTCTGACGACGCTCCTCGCGCTCCCGCTTTGGCGCAAATGGTGCCTGCGCATCAAGCTTGTGGATGACCCCGGCCAGCGCAAAATCCATGACCAGCCAGTTCCGCTTGCGGGCGGACTCGCTGTGCTGACCGGCATTTTGTTGCCGCTCGCCGCCGGCGCGATTCTGCTGAAAACCGGCGCGCAGGTTTTGAACCAGACCCAGCCGATTGCTCACGGCTTGGAACGGCGCGGGCTTGAGCTGGCCATCATCGCCTTTGGCGCAATTGCCATCACCATTCTCGGCTGGCTCGACGACAAGCACGAGTTGAAGCCGCTGCCAAAGTTCGCCGGCCAGTTGCTCGTCGCCGTCGCCGTCGCCCTGGTGTGCAAACGCATCACGCTCTTCGTTCCCAACGTCGCGTTCAGCTACGCCATCACCATCCTGTGGATTCTCACGATCATCAACGCCTTCAATTTCATGGACAACATGAACGGCCTTTGCGCCGGGCTGGGGGCGATCGGCGCGGGTCTGTTTGCCATCATTGCCGCGGCGAACGGCGAATATCTTGTGACAACGATTGGCTTTCTGATGTGCGGCGCGCTCATCGGGTTTCTGCCGTGGAATTTTCCGAACGCCCGCGCCTTTCTCGGCGACGCCGGCAGCCACCTCGTCGGCTACCTGCTCGCCGTGATGGCCATCCTGCCGCATTTCTACACGAAACAAAATCCGCGTCCGTTGGCCGTGTTGTCACCGCTGCTCGTGCTGGCCGTGCCGCTGATTGACCTTGCGCAAGTCGTCATTTTGCGGACGCTCAACCGCAAGCCGTTCTGGATTGGCGACACCAACCACCTTTCGCACCGGCTCGTCCGCGCCGGAATGAGCCGCACCCGCGCCGTGCTGCTCCTCTGGTTGATTGCCGTGATGATTGGCATCATTGCCGCGTTGTGAAGAGTTGGACAGGCGTCTCGCTTGTCCAGCGAGCGCGTTGGCGCGAGCATTCGTCTTGCTTCGTTCGGCGGAGGCAGGCGAGACGCCTGCCCTGCGTTTTCTTTCGTGTCTTTCGTGTCTTTCGTGGTAACAATTTGCTCTGTGAAACTGCTCTTCATCGGCGATATCGTCGGTCAACCGGGACGCAACGCGGTCAAAATCCTGCTGCCAACACTACGCGAACAGCACGCTTTGGATTTCGTCATTGCCAACGGCGAGAACTCCGCCGGCGGCTCCGGCATCACACCCAAGACCGCCGGGGAAATCTTCGACGCCGGCGTGGACGTCATCACCAGCGGCGACCATTTGTGGGACCAGAAGGAAGTGATGGAACTGCTCGCCAATGAAAAACGATTTCTCCGTCCACTCAATTATCCCGCCGGGACGCCGGGACAGGGGAGCGGCGTGTTTGAAATTCAACATTCAACATTCAACATTCAACATTCAATCGCTGTCTTGAATGTGCAAGGCCGCACGTTCATGCAGCCGCCGCTGGAAAATCCATTCCTCCTCGCCGCCGAGGAAGTGAAACGCCTGCGCGAGCGGACGAAAATCATCTTTGTGGATTTTCACGCCGAGGCGACCTCGGAGAAGATTGCATTCGGGCGGTTTCTGGACGGGCAGGTGAGCGCAGTGGTGGGCACGCACACGCACGTGCAAACGGCGGACGAGCAGATTCTTCCCCACGGCACGGCGTATCTGACCGACGCCGGGTTCACCGGCCCGCACGACGGCTGCCTGGGCCGCGAAATCGAGCCGGTCATCAAAAAATTCCTCACCGGAATGCCGCAGCGGTTTGAAGTGGCCGAAAACCGCGTGCTGCTTCACGGCGCGGTGATTGAAATTGACGACGCCAACGGCAAGGCGGTTAAAATCCAGCGCGTGGCGGAAAGTCTCTGAAATCCGTCACGGCAAGGTTTCTAAAATCTTAACAAACAACTCTTCGCGATCTTTTCGTTTTGCTGGATCGGTCGTCTGCTTTAACGAGAGTTTGCTATATTCATTGACATCAGCTTTTACAGGCTTTGGTGGTGTCGATGTGCCAGTCAAAAACTCCTCAAACTCAACCAGTTCCGCATACCAATTTGCGTCGAAGGCACTTAACGTATTGGTCAAATTAAGAAGCGCTGTGACTAATATGTAACAATGAGTTTGATCTGTTCCCCATCTTGTTTCACCAAGCGTCGTTGTTCGATAGCCTGTGGCAATAAACTTAAATACCCTACTTATCCTTGCCAGTTCGACATTGGTAAGTTTCTGCCTGTCAGTTTTTCTCGTTCGAATAGATTCTTTCAGGATTTCAACGGGCTTTCGATGTTGCGCTGATCGACAAAACAGCGCAAATTCAAACAGTCGTTCCCACATTTTATCCAACTGGCTAGAACGCGACGGAATTCTTTTCACAGTTTCACTGCCAACCAATATCGAGGGAAACCGCGCTGAAGATGTGCAGCAATGCTTGAAAATCCAAGGGTGGAATGAAAAGTCGGTTTAAGAATTCATGGTCATGGCGCAGCGGCTGTCCCACAAGATCAGCCGAAGCCGGCCAGATAGGCTTGTTGTGGCTGTCCCAAAAAACGGCCGCCGCCGCCGGCTGTCCCATAGACTTCGAGCAGGCTGCGCAGTTCGAGTTTTTGCCAGAGGGCCGAACGAATCAAGGCGAACAGCCGTGTGAAGCTGTGCGTCCACCGTCCCAGATGGGCGCAGAAGCGCAACAAGACATACGCCAACAAGGCGGTCCAGACCTGCCATTTGACGGCGCGCTCGCTGTGGCCCAGAAAGTCTGCCAATGCCGTCCGCTGGCAGGTGTGGACCGCCCTGCTGACCTATGTGCTCTTGCGCTTCTGCGCTTGGTTGAGCCAGTGGGGCCACAGTTTCACCCGCCTCTTTGCCTTGTTGCGCTCGGCCCTGTGGCAAAAACTCGAACTGCGCAGCCTGCTCGAAGTCTATGGGACAGCCGGTGTGGCGGCGGTTGGTTTCTGGGCACGCCTCAGCAAGCCTATCTGGCCGGATTCAGTTGACGCTCTGGGATAGCCGATCCGCATAAACTCACAAACACTCAAATATTCTTAAACCCAATTTCGCTCTGGCCTCTCGTTTCCTTTGGAAATCACCCTCCGAAAGTCACGCCGGGGAGCGCTATGGTTTTTCACTGCAATGGAAACCATGGAAGCGGTGTCTTCAGATGGCATGGAAAAGCGTGTGGAAAGGCGCAACTGGCGACAAATCGCCCCCTGTGCCAGAGAAAAACCGAGGGATGCCAAAAAAAGTCCTTGCCAATCTGTGGAGCAGGCAGAGAATCACGAAAAAGGCCCACGCCGGTCGTGGGCCAGAAGTCATATGGGAAATCCCAGGTAATATGTTCCCTGGAAGCAGCGGCTTTTCAGCTTCCGGCGCAGCAGACGGCAGCAGCCACAAACGGATACGATGCTGATCTTAAAACGAAGGCTGAAAAAGGTGATGTCGAGGCCCAAAACAATTGGCTTTCAGTTTGGAAATTCCACCCAATTTTATTACGATGAAGGAATAAAGTGGTATCGCAAGGCTGCGGAAAATGGCGATGCCGCAGCCGAATGGAGTTTGGGTAATCACTATGAACTTGGTCAAGGTGTTCCTTGTGACTTATCCGAAGCGGCGAAGTGGTGTCGCACGGCTACGGAGCAGGGTTATGCGCCCGCTTATTTTGGTTTGGAACACCTCTATGATTATTCTGTTGGTAATGGTTAAAACAAGCCACGCGTAGCGCGGTCGCAAAATATTGCTCAAATAACAATCATGGACCTGACCGGAAATACCTTTGGCCAATACCGCATCGTCCGTCTATTGGGACGCGGCGGGATGGGCGAGGTGTATGAAGCGGAGCACCGCGTGTTACGCCGCCGCTATGCGCTGAAACTGCTGCCGGAGGATTTTGCCACGCGCACGGATGCCGTCCGCCGGTTCGAACGCGAAGCGGAGGTCATGGCCATCCTGGAACATCCGCATATCGTGCGGGTGGATGATTTTGGCCAAACGGAAAGCCGCTACTGGCTGCGGATGGAACTGGTGCATGGGGTCGAGACGGAAGTCGTCACCCTGGGTCAATATGCAGTCAAGAAGGGCGGCAAGCTTGAGGAGGGGGAATTTGCGGTCATCCTGAAACAGATTCTTGAAGGTTTGGCGTATGCACACGCCAAGGGGGTGGTGCATCGGGACTTGAAGCCAGGAAATATTCTGCTGGAGAAGGACCCCGCTGGAGACATCCAAATCAAAGTTTCGGACTTTGGGCTGGCCCGTGTGATCGGTGAGGAATTCATCCGGAATCAGGCCCAGGTGAGCGTGTCGCGAAGCATGGGCGAGGCCAAGCTGGAAATGAGCCTTGGCGATGAGGCAACAAAAGAGGAGGGGACGAGCACGCGGGCATTGCTGGGGACATGGGAATACATGAGCCCGGAGCAGCGAAGGAGCGAGGTGGCGGATTCGCGGAGCGATGTTTATGCGGTGGGTTTAATTTGTTACCGGTTGCTGACGGGGCAGGAATTAGGACGCAAGGCCGTCTCCGAATTCGGGTCGAATCCAGCCTGGGACGAATTTGTTGACAAAGCACTCAATCAAACAGCGGCGGCCCGTTATGCGAATGGCGGGGAGATGCTGGCGGCGTTTGCGAAGTGCGAAGGCGCGGTCAACAAGGGCAAGCCTGCTTACCCTCGAAACCTGCCGGATATTGGTGGGTATAAGATTCTGGAAGTCATTGGCCATGGTGGTATGGGGGTGGTTTACAAGGCGCGTCAGCGCAGTAACCAGCGCATTGTGGCGCTGAAGACAATCCTCGGTGGAGAGCATGCCGACGCGGATTTCAAAAGCCGCTTCTGGCGGGAGGCGCGGTTGGCTTCCAAACTGAATCACCCCAACATTGTGCCAGTTTTGGATCTTGGAGAACACGATGGTCAACCGTATTTCTGCATGGAATACGTCCCAGGCGCAAATCTGGCCCAAAAGACCGTCAACCAACCTTTGAGACCCGAGGAAGCGGCGCGCTATGTCGAAGCAGTGGCCCGGGCGATGCAATATGCTCACGAACATGGTGTCCTGCATCGGGACCTGAAACCATCAAACATTCTGGTTGACACGGACGATTGTCCAAAAATCACCGACTTTGGACTGGCGCGGCAGATGGATTCGGAGTCCGGCCTCACTTCGAGCGGCGCAATTATCGGCACACCTGGATATCTGCCACCCGAACAGCTTTCGGCCGGGAGCGGCGAAATCGGCCCGACCAGTGACGTTTATGGACTTGGAGCCGTCTTATATCATTTATTGACTGGCCGTCCTCCTTATTTATCCAGCACTGCGGCCGACACGCTTAAGCAACTACAGGAAACCGAGCCTGTGCCACCTGGAAAATTGAACATGGCCGTTCCGCACAACCTGCAGGCAATTTGTCTTCGGTGCCTCAGGAAAAAACAGAGGCAGCGTTACCAGACGGCGTTGGAGTTGGCGGAGGATCTTCATCGCTACCTTCAAAACCAGCCCATCCTAAGCCAGTTTGACAGTGAGTTGGAATCAGACGCAGAGGCACCTCATCAAAGCATTTGGCGGTTACTGTTGTTTTTGGGATTGGCCGCGCTGGCCGGAGCCGTGTGGTTACAGCAAAAGCAGCTTAATCAGCCGACGCCGGTGCCAGTCCATCATAATCCGACAATCAAGCCGATCGTATCGGTTACAAATATTTCAGCAGCCGAACGCACGAACCCGCCTCCGCCCGCCGACTCCATCTCTTTTGGGTGGCTGGGTGTGCATATTTTGAATAACTCACTATCGCAACATTGGCCGGGGCCGATTCATTGCAAAATTCAGGGTGTCAATCAAACCTGGGAAACAAATCTGATCCGAAATGACAATCAATTCAGAATGCGAACCGGCAATTATTCGGTGGTGCTCACCCATTCAACGCAACCGGACTGGCATTTGGTCGGCGCCCCAATAAAAATAAATGGCAATGAAACCAACACTTTGAACTTCACCTTCATTTATGAGACCCTCGAGGTTGAGAGCGACCCGCCGGGAGCTTTAGTCAACTGGCCGTCTTGGGCCAACGGCACTTCCCGGCAGACCAATGATTTTACTCCCTTTACCAATCGGTGCCGTTCCGGCGCCATTCCGCTTACTGCCCGCTTGAGCCGCTATTACGACGCCTGTAGCACGAATTATTTTTATCCCGATTCTGACAGTAAAAGCAACTTGGCATTCACGATCCACTTAACCCCCAAACCTTTTCCGTTTCCCGGGAAACCGTGGACAAATTCCCTGGGCATGGTGTTTCTCTGGTTGGAGTCGCAACGATTGTGGGCCTGCGAAATCGAGACCCGGGTCCGCGATTACCGCGTCTTCACAGAAGACAAAAATGAAAGCCACTATGATCCGAGCATTGGAATGTTTTCAGTTACCAGTAATGGCTGGAAGCAGTTGGGCTATTCCTGGGACAACCCCGGACCGGATTTTTCCCAGACCGAGGATTACCCGGTTATCGGCGTCAGTTGGACGGATGCGACCAACTTCTGCGACTGGTTAACCCGTCACGAGCAAAAGGCGGGGCACCTCGACAACGACCAACAATATCGGCTGCCCACGACCAGCGAATGGGTTGCCTTGGCGGGAGGGCGGCTTTTCCCCTGGGGTGACGAGCTCCCGCCCAAAGGGAATTATTCCGGCATTGAAGTGCTTGCGTCCGACTGGCCGGCACCGTGGCCCGTCTTGACCAACCACCAGGACCACTATTCGCGCACCGCTCCCGTGTATGCGCCAGAGTTTGGACCCAATGAACTCGGCTTTTACGGTCTGGGGGGCAATGCTGCCGAGTGGTGTCAGGAGCAAGTGCTCGGCGGGGGTTCTTGGTTTGACGGAGAATCCGAGGACTTGAATCACCTGCAAACTACTGTCTTTGAACCTGCTGCCCCCAATGAGCGGCATGACCGCAATGGGTTTCGGGTCTTCCTTCAAGATAAAGATAACGCACCGCTCAAAGCCAGTCAAACTGAAAGCCCATGAAATTTCAATTGCCACTCATTTTTATTCTCGTAATCAATCCGGTCTTCCGCAGCCTGGGGCAAAATGACATCGGTTTGGCGCCATGGTTCGGCAATGGCATGGTATTGCAACGGAGCACGGATTCACTGCTCCAAGGCTATGGTTCGCCCGGGAAGAAAGTGACGGTCAGATTGTGGAGCGGAACGAGGTCTTTCTGGGATCGCCCGCGCTGGAAAACTTTGGTGGATGGATTGGGCCGCTGGAAGTTATTCATGGACTTGAGCCCGGCCGAGTTTCAAAGCCGCAACAAACTTTGGACGCTCCGAATTGAAGAAGAAAAGGACAGCAAGCACGGCCAGGAGTATACCAATATCATCATCGGTGATGTCATCATCGTTGCCGGTTGGGAAAACCAAGGCATCACGGCAGGCCTGACTGATGATTTTGTTTCCGGCACTTCTGGAAAACTTTTCGAGCATCATAAAGACGATATTCGATTTCTGGATTTGACTCACGCCAATTTCACTGATGACTTCGGAGCACGCCCGGGGAGCCAGTTGGGAAAATTGGCCCAAGGACATGTCTGATTTCAACCGTTACTCAACCCTGACGATCAGATTGGCGTATGCACTGGCTGAATCAACGGTCCCGGAACTGTCAAATAACCGATCTATCGGCATTGTGTTGGTCAGCAGGAAGGTGCTGGAAAACGCCCTTGACCCCGACCATTTCAAGGCACCCAACGGGCCACCCGACGATTTGAGTCCCTTAGATCACACTATTTTTCAATGGATTGCCGACGACGCCTGCATTGCCCAGACCAACCGTTCCACAACTCTCTTTCAAAATAAGCGGCACAACGTCGTCTCGAACATTCCGCCAGTTATCATTGCCTACGACCCTGCGCGGCTGTGTTTCTGGGAAGACTTCGATGCGAATAAACCGCCCCGCGAATCGTTCTCGTTTGCCGGAGCGATCTGGTCTAAGCCTCGCAAAAGAAAAATGAGAACCATTAGCAAGTCATCACCAACTGCTGCAATGCCTTCCTATGCTGGCAGCACCAACGGCAACGGCAATGACGCGCGATTTTGGAATCCCCAGGGTCTGACGGTGGACGACAAAGGAAATATCTATGTGGCGGACACTGGCAATAACACGGTCAGGAAAATCACGCCAATGGGAATGGTGACCACATTGGCGGGACTGGCTGGAGCCAGCGGCACCACCGACGGTATTGGAGCGGATGCACGATTCAACAGTCCCGGTGGAGCAGCGATGAACAACGCAGGAAACGTCTATGTGGCGGACACCAATAACCACGCTGTCCGCAAAATAGCCCTTCCTCAGGCGGCACCCACATGCTGCAACGACTGCCGTGCTGTTGAAAATGGCATCCATCCAGACTCCAGACAAGAGCGGGATTTTTTGCCAGTTTGGCGAGTTTTTTAAAAGCCCGTTGGGCTTCCGGATCGGCTTGGGCAATGAGCGGACGCGGCTTGCATCGCCGAAAGCCCAAACTCCGAAACAATCGCTGACACTGCCGGACACCCAGATCAATCGAGTAACGCTGGCGTAAATGGTGGGAGAGCAATTTGCCATCCCACAGATTTTGCCCATAACCCAAATCGCGCGGATGGACCCGCAAATCCCGTTCCAGCTTCTCCCAGTGCCGGTTCTCGATGCGGCGCGGACGGCCCTCCCGCTGGCCTTCGCGCAAACCCGAAAAGCCACGACCCTCAAACCGATGCACCCACCGTTCGACAGTCGAGGGGTGTTCGCCGAACCAATCGGCTACCTCATAACAACTGTGTCCTTGGCAAACTAACAAGACTCCGTGAAGTCGGTGATCATACCGCGACTCATCGAACCGGCAAATCTCCTGTTGGAGCGCAATCTTCATGGTGGCAAAATAGTTTTGTTCGCGGCGAACCATTTTCCCCAGCGCTCCCCGGCGGCGGGTCAGCGCGGCCAGTTCCGCCAGCACCGCCTCCTCCTGGCCATGACGCAAGCGATGCCGGCGCGTTTCCACCCAGGTCCGGCGTGCCGCCTCGTCCCGGGGATGCAACGCCTTGCCCAGCACCCAGAGATGCTCGCTGGCGTGGTAGAAGTCCAACAACTGATGCGCGCCCGCCCAGCGGTCGCCCACCACGTTCCATATCCAGGGCGCACCGTCGCCCACGGCCAACAGGTCGCGCGCCCGCCCCAAGCCGCCGCGTTGCGCTTCCCAATGCAGTCGGCGACCCAGTTCCAGCCCTTCGCCCTGCCTGCCCACCATGACCTTCTCCGCCAGTTCGCCCCGCCCTCCCCGCGTCGCTTGTTCGTGACGGTAAAACACGCCCAGCTTCATTTCATGCCATTCCACGCGGGGTTTTTGCGTCCTCTGCCGGCCCCAACCCGGCCCGCGAAAGCGCACTTGAAACCCGTCGAGCATCAGCACCGCCAGCAGCGTCGGCGCACGCGCCGGCTCCTTTTCAGAGGGTGTTCGGGAAAGTCGGGTTTGCACTTGGGCTTCGGCTTTGGCCCCGAGCCGTTGCACCAGGGCGCGAATCGTGGTGTCCTCCACCGGATAACCCAGTTTGGCCGCCAGTTTGGCCGCCGCTTCATACGAGGAGGCCACGGTGCCAAAGTATGCCAGCTTGTCTTCCAGCGCCGGACTGAGTTGCTGGTGGGCACTCAACCCCCAGCGTTCCCGCTGCGGACAGCCCCGATGGCCGTCAGCGGGATCTTTTCCGCGCCACACCTTCAAAACGCGACCAGACCGAAGGCCGTGCGCAGGCGCATCGCCTCCTGCCGCCGGTGATGGACTTTGCGTCCGCTCTGGGGGGAAAACTCCGCCGTGGCGGTTGACTTCGGCCTGGAGCTTTTGCTCCAGCCGGTGGCGCATCCATTCCCAGCCTTCGGCTTCCACTTCCAACTCCATATCCCGCAGTGACCGAGGCCCGTCTGTTTCCGAGTTCATCCGTGTTCCTTTCGTTCGTGGGTTTCGTTTGCTCGGTGAGGAACCGCTGACCCCTTTATTACACCCTAATTATGGTGCGTGTGTCAAATTGCGCCCCTTTTCCATCGCAGCGAACATTCCGACTTGACCTGAACCACAGAAACCAGTTCCCTTTACCCCCGGAAGGTGCCTCACTTTTCGAGCGCCACCTGCCGCACTTTTCAACCGGCGTTTACACCATGGATTTAAGCGGCAAAACCTTTGGCCAATACCGCATCGTCCGTCTATTGGGACGCGGCGGGATGGGCGAGGTGTATGAAGCGGAGCACCGCGTGTTACGCCGCCGCTATGCGCTGAAACTGCTGCCGGAGGATTTTGCCACGCGCACGGATGCCGTCCGCCGGTTCGAACGCGAAGCGGAGGTCATGGCCATCCTGGAACATCCGCATATCGTGCGGGTGGATGATTTTGGCCAAACGGAAAGCCGCTACTGGCTGCGGATGGAACTGGTGCATGGGGTCGAGACGGAAGTCGTCACCCTGGGTCAATATGCAGTCAAGAAGGGCGGCAAGCTTGAGGAGGGGGAATTTGCGGTCATCCTGAAACAGATTCTTGAAGGTTTGGCGTATGCACACGCCAAGGGGGTGGTGCATCGGGACTTGAAGCCAGGAAATATTCTGCTGGAGAAGGACCCCGCTGGAGACATCCAAATCAAAGTTTCGGACTTTGGGCTGGCCCGTGTGATCGGTGAGGAATTCATCCGGAATCAGGCCCAGGTGAGCGTGTCGCGAAGCATGGGCGAGGCCAAGCTGGAAATGAGCCTTGGCGATGAGGCAACAAAAGAGGAGGGGACGAGCACGCGGGCATTGCTGGGGACATGGGAATACATGAGCCCGGAGCAGCGAAGGAGCGAGGTGGCGGATTCGCGGAGCGATGTTTATGCGGTGGGTTTAATTTGTTACCGGTTGCTGACGGGGCAGGAATTAGGACGCAAGGCCGTCTCCGAATTCGGGTCGAATCCAGCCTGGGACGAATTTGTTGACAAAGCACTCAATCAAACAGCGGCGGCCCGTTATGCGAATGGCGGGGAGATGCTGGCGGCGTTTGCGAAGTGCGAAGGCGCGGTCAACAAGGGCAAGCCTGCAAGCAAGTCCGCCAGGCCCGTCAAAACTCACGAAACGACAGTTCCCGACAACGAGAAACCTGAGGCCGTCAGCCGTAAATCAAAATTGTCTTTGGTGCTGGTTTCAAGCGCGGGACTGGTTGGCATTGCGATGTTGGGACTAATACTTTTTGTCAGCAGGCTATCTGACAAGAATGATGACTCCAAGGTAAACAGTACAAGCCCACCACCCATAATCGTCTCAAAAACAAACACGTCACCAACAAACACGTCACCAACAAACACGTCACCAACAAACACGTCACCAACAAACACGTCACCAACAAACACGCCACCAACAAACACGCCGTCACCAAACACGCCATTACCTCCCCCCCAAAGACCCATGGAAAAATTACCTGTTGCCGCCCAACGTTGGACCAACACTCTGGGGATGGTTTTTATCCCGCTCGCCAACACAACAGTTTTGATGTGTCGTTACGAAACCCGGGTTCAGGACTATAATGAATACACGAAGGCGAATGGACTGAAGAAACATAGCATTTCATTCAGGCAGGATAAAACCCATCCCATCGTGGACGTTAACTGGACGGAGGCCGTAAATTTCTGCAACTGGCTTACGTCAATGGAGCAACAGCTTGGCAAATTAGGAACAAACCAAGCTTATCGCCTGCCCTTGCGGTCGGAATGGTGCCTGGCCATACCTTCCTACCAAAAATCAAACCGGTTTGTTTGGGGTGATAAATTCGACCAGATGCCCAATGGGTTTGGCAACGTGCAAAAGTATGCCAAAGAGGGGACTCATACCCTGCCAGCGGGCAGTTACGGGTTCAACCAGTTGGGATTTGCTGATCTGGTGGGTAACGCTGCCGAATGGCTGGGTGACAGTCGCTTTGGGGGTGAAAACCGCTTCTATATCGGCGGATCCTGGGACTCAACAGAAATTTCAGACTTCCTGGTCACTGATCCTCCATACATTCAAAAGAACATAAGCCGTGAGGACATAGGATTCCGGTGCGTATTGGATACGGATGCAAAACAATCAGACCGCTGATACGGATGCGGTTCATCCAAAGGCCGTTTGCATCTGCATGGTGCAACCAAAAACGACCACCTAACTACTGGTTCCACTCGATGTAATACAAACCCCAGCACTTTGTATTCCCGCGCTGCTGAACCTGACGGTTGGAGATGAAATAAATATAGGTATTCTGTTCATCGAAACTGACCTGAGGGAACGAGTAGAAGGAGGTCGTGTCCGGTATGGGGCTTACTTCATTGGATCCGTCCACATCAATTATGGCAAGCCTATAACTATTGCCGTTGGGTTTGCCGAACACAATTTTTTTGTCTCCGGGCAACCAGGCAGGTGAGACCCCGGATTCCAATACCACGCTGTTGCCATCTTCCGGTGTCATGATGCAGATTTTGCCCTTCGTGTTTACATAGGCAATATGGGTTCCGTCGTGAGACCAGACAGGGCTGTGTCCTGGATCACCCACCTGTGCAAAGTTCCCGTCACTGGTCTGTACCATGATATGGGGCTCCGCATGAACAACCGACCTTACAGGCCACCGGGTGAATGCCAGATGGTTTTTGCCATCATGGTCGGTGAACACAGTCGGTTCCATGTCAATTCCCGGTTGCGGATGGGTGACTTCATTCAATATACGCTTTCCATCAGCGGGGATGCTAAAAATGTGATATTGTCCGTCCCCGCTCCGGTTGGAGGAGAAGTAGACATATTTGCCATCGCCACTGACACAGGGCTGGAGATCATAGATGTCCTGCGAGCCTTCTTCAATGGAGGTCAGCACCGATTTGACCTTTTGCGGGGGCGGATTCACTTTGACAATCTGACTGCCAATCACTTCAGCAGGTTCGCCATCGCGAATCACCCGCTTGGCAACCGCAATCACCAAAGGCAATGGTTTGCTACTCACTTGTGATTCTTGGGAAGCCGAGGCCGTTCCAAAACGATCCTCAATGAAATATTCGTCGTCGCCCACAAAAGCGGGGTCGAATTGGGTCATTGTCCCTTCGGGTGAAATGGCGGACATCACATTGACATTGGTATCCAGGAGCACTGCACCATGATCAACAACCACACGAAGCCATGGAACCGGCATTTGCCGCAAAGGCTGAAAGTCCGTGACTGACAATCTGCCCTGCAAGCTTTCGGCCAATTCGAGCGTCAGATTTGTCGTGAACTCCGGCAGCGTTTCCGCCGGGACTGGAGGTCTGTACTCGTAACCGTCCTTGACAACCTTGATTGTGTTTACACTCCATGGTTGGTCCCCGTCGCTGCGATCAAACACCAGATCCACCGTCCCCGGCGAGTTCGGTCCTGCGGAAACAGGGTTCGTTTCATTCACAAACACCTGCGCTTCATCCACGTTGACGGTCACTTCAATCGGCACCCTTTGGCGTATCTTAGCCAGATTAAAACTCACTTTTCCCGCTTCCGCCTGCTCTTTGGTTATCCATTTTTCCTCTGACTTGTAGTCGTCCCGCTCTGCGCGAACCGTTAGCTGGTGCCAGGGGCTGCTGGCACTGTCGCGCGTGAAATTGATGACTATGTTCGAGTTCACCTGGGTGCCATTCACAAAAAACCTGGCCCCGTCGCCGGCATCCAGATGTATGGCCACCTTTTGCTGGAGCGGTTGAAGCTCAAAGGAGAATTGCATTCCCGGATCATCTTTATTCTGCCTTGGAATTGCATCCGCATCCTGCCTCGTCTTTGTGATCGTCTGTGACTCATAGCCTTCAAGGGATGCCTCCACGGTGAGGCTGGCATTTTTGCCAAAAGGATAGTCCTTAAATGTCAGGGGGGCATTGCCAGCCGCAACGCCATTCGTGGTGATCGAAGCCCCGGCTGGCGAGGACGCAATATGCACTGTCCGGTAGATTGAAAGCGCCTCGACGCTGGATGGAATGGCAAAAACCAACGCCAGTCCCGTCAACAGCGTGTTTGCCGGAAACCAGCGCCACGCGGTTCGGACGCGACATTTTTTATTCAATAAATTCATCATGGCGGATTGTATATTTCTGGGCGGTTTGAGAACAAGATTTATTTGCGAAACAGGATGTCATTGCGCTACGATCACCCCGTCCGAAGCATAATTGTCCGCGACGAACAAGTCCAGCATTTCTAATTGAAAACATGACGCCTTCCGACAACCAGCTTCCCGAAAATATCCGTACCGCCCTCGGATTGGACGCGGGTGCCACTGCTGAACATGCGCTTCAACTGGCCGAACAACGGCTTAAGGTCGCGGTTGACAAACTGGCAACCCTGCCTGCGGCTAATCCACAGCGGCCCAAATGGAAAAAGGATCGGGAGCGCATGGAGCCGATTGTCGCAGAGTTGCTGGAAATGGTTCATGGCCGCCGGGTGGATGAAATTTGCGATCTCATCGGAGATCTGCTTTCCATGAAGCAACCCGGATGGATTGGCAGTACAAGGGTTTTAATCATGCAGGCCAGAAACGAATTGATAAATCTTCCGGCAGGGAGTTCTTATCATCGTCGCGAAGAAAATTTGGAGGGAAGGTTCGAAAAAGAACAAATTCAAGAGGAACAAAAGAAAGGGTCTGGAGAAACGAAAGTGGTGACAAAGCTCGAAACACTGATTGATGACGGGCTGTTATCTGCAAACCAAGAACCGCCGGACATCAAGAATGCGGAGAAGTGCCTGGCCGAAGTGCTAAAGGAGGCGGCCATCAAACCGGTGCCTGACAAACTCAAGAGGCGGTTGGATTTGCTGAAAACGTCCTTGGAACGGGCACGGAGGGATATTGCCCGGTCACAACTACCACCGCTAAAAGAGTTTGTCGTGCCGATGGCGTCTGTCAAGGAACCACCGCCCATCCCGGCGACAGCCCCGGCAAAAGATATTCCGCGCCCCGCCACTCCCACGCACCCGCAACGGTTTGAACTGCACGCCAGTGACGGCACCCGGATTTTCGTCTTCAACCAGATCCCGGTTCGCATCGGACGCCATAGTGATTGCGAAATACTTGCGCGCATGATGGACAGCGAGGGCCAAGAACTGTGGAAGGAAAGCATTTCCATCAGCAAATATCATGCGCTGATTGAATGGGACAACGACCGGTGCCGTTTGAAGGATGGCGGCCAAGACCCCAAGGACGGCTGGCGGCGGAGCAGCTCCGGATTGTGGGTGGATGGCAGACGCGTTGCTGCCGATGGCGATTTCAATTTTGTTGCGGGTCTGGAACATCGGATCACGCTGGGCGATCCGGGTGTTGCAGGGGCCAGACGCTATGAATTGAGCGCGCGGCTCTGGCTGGCCAGGGATCTGGCACAGTCAAAGACAGACTGTCTGGATGTAGACCCGCCACCACAATCACCGGCCTGCCTGATGCTCCGCCGGTTGAACGGCCCGGCCTGGGTTTACCTCGTGCTGCGGTCATGCGCCGCTCTGGCCTGGGCGGATTCACGGTGCGGCAGTGCATGCGTCGGCCTGTGCCAAGGAAGCCTTCATTTGTGCGAGGGCCGGAACAGTGAGCCGCTTGTGGCAAAACATTCAGTGCGCGCCGGCTCGTTGAAGTTTGAGGTGATTTCACTCCTGTCCGATTTAGAATCCCGGTAAACATTGATGATTTTTGGTGTCAGGTGATGCGGATGTGGGCGGAAGTTGGGAAAGAGCCTGTAAAATTAAGAGTGAAGTTTTTGGCACGGCAGAAGACCTTGTTCGCGCCGAGAAAGCCGCGGCGCTTTTCAAAAGCGCCCTTGATGAGCGCGGAGTGAAATACGAATCATACAAATGGCACGACCCATTTATTTGGGGACCATAACAATGCGGCCTCCTATGAGGGTTCATCGGTCAAGCGTTAAGTGAACGGTTTCACGTTTTTTTCTTAAAAGCGGTTTTTGTTTTATTCGGTCAGCGTCTCCGTCCGCATGGCGTTGGATTTCCGTCCAAGCTCATCCTCCTATCCGTGCGTCAACACAAGGGTTGAGCACATTAAAACGTATGCGATGTTTTGGCGGACGGAGCGGGCCGGCTCATTCTAACCAGCGGGAGGCTCTTATCCTCCCAAGGCCGTGTGCGAGCGCGGCGCCGCCCCGAAAAGTCAGTTCCTTATGGAAGGGTAAAAGTCATTCAGTCCTGGGTTGAGGGTTCAAGGTTTGAGTCGGTCATTACCAATCCCAATTTCTCCGGCGTGGTCTGTCCGGTGCGCAGCCGCCACCAATCCACCCCGAAGCCGCGTGCCAGCGCCACGACCATCTGTTTCTTGCGTCCGCCGGTGGTCAGCGGATCAATGATCCGGGCGCGCCATTTTCGGCAGAGCCGATACTCCGGCTGGAATTTCAACAGCCGCCACGCCAGTTCGCACAACGCCCATCTCAACCGGGGATTGCCGCACTTGGTCACGCCGCCCTGTTGCTGCCGTTGCCCGGAACTGTTTTCACTGGGACACAGCCCCAGGTAGCTCGACACCTGCCGCCGGTTTTTGAACCGGTGCCAGTCGCCCACTTCGCGTTCGATGACCTGCTGGCTTAAACGGCCCAGGCCTTTGGGCAATGGCCCAACGCAAGCCGCTTCGATCACTTCGCCCTGCGTCCGCACCTGTTCATGCAGCGCGACACAGGCGGCCTGAAGCGGCTTCAATAGTTCCCGCAACCAGGCCGGCACTTCCAACTGCGGCCAGTTGCGTGCGCCATACCATTTGCCTTTCAAGGAATAGCCGTATTGCATCGCCAATCCCCGTCCCCGCTGGGCGATGAGTTTCAAGTCGCGTTTGAGGCTCTGGCGCAGGCGACTATGACTGCGCAGGCGTTCCTGTTCCTCCGTGGGCACGCGGACGATGGCCAGCGCGTGGGGATTGCCCGCGACGAAACGATCCAGGGCGTTGAGCATGGCCAGCGCGTCGGTGCGGTCGGTCTTGACCCGCTTGTGTTGTTCATCCCAGTTGCGCGGTCGGATGACGTAATTGGTTGCGCCCAGCGCGGACAGTTGCCGGTGCAGGCCATAGCCGAAGGGTCCGGCCTCGTAGCAGGAGATGACGCGCCAGCCTGCGGCAATCTGTTTTCGCACCCACGCCAGCAATCCGGCAGGACTGAAACGCTGGGGCGGCTTGGGGCTGCTGCCATCATATTGCATCGCCACGACGTGCTGAAGCAGATGCACGTCCAAAGCCAGCTTCAGCGGGCGGGGTTGAGTGGGGTGATTTACCGGTTGCATTGTCGCAACCGCCGGAGTAGAAATGTTTTTGCCTTGCGCGATGTTTGTAATGGGTAAAGCGGCCTATAGCATTTCACATTGACATTGGCAGTATAGGTGGTAAGCTGTGGGCATGAAAGCCTACACGTTGGATTTGCGCGAGCGGGTGGTGAAGTTTGTGGCCGGAGGCGGCACGCGGGCCCAGGCCGCCCGGCTGTTTCGGTTGGGCGAACGCACCGTCTATCGCTACCTGGCCGCAGCCAAAACGAACAACCTGGCCCCCAAAACCAGTTGGGGCCACTGGCGCAAGCTCGATCCGGATCAACTTGCGGCGCACGTCCGCCACCACCCCGACGCCACGCTCCAGGAACTGCAAAGGGTTTTTGGCGTCAGCCATAACGCCGTGTGGGTCCGCCTCCGGCAACTGGGCTTCACGCTAAAAAAAACTCATCAAATATCGCGAGCGGAACGAAGTGCAGCGGTGGCTCTTCCGCCGCGAACTGGAAAAACCGGCTCCCGCCAGCGTGTATTACCTCGACGAGTGCGGCGTGGATCACCGGCTGTATCGGGAATACGGACGCGCCCCCAGAGGTGAGCGGATTTATGAGACAGTGGCTGGCCGGCGCCGGGAACGGACCAGTGTCATTGCGGCCTGCCAAAACGGCAAGCTGGTCGCCCCGTTGACCTTTGCGGGCACTTGCAACACCGAAGTGGTGGACGCGTATTTTGCGCAGGTGCTTTTGCCGGAACTGCCGCCGGGCAGCGTGATCGTGCTGGACAACGCCCGGTTCCATCAGTCGCCGACCACGGCGGCGCTGGTCGCCGCGGCCGGCTGTGCGCTGTTGTTTCTGCCGTCCTACTCGCCTGACCTCAATCCCATCGAACACCTCTGGGCCGCCGTCAAAACCCGCCTCCGCCAAGGCCTGCCCACCGCCGCCAACCCAGCCCTTTTTGTCGGCACAATATGCCTATGTTATTGTTAAATGCTATAGCTTGGATTTCATAGCTGGCAACGATGATTCCGGAAAAAGTATTTCAACAGATATTGGCGCTGGGCGATGCCTGGCGGGTGACGCAGATGAGTTACCACGAAAAAGAGCAGCGGATGGAGATCCGCGTCGAAGACACGCCCGCCCTTTGGCGGCAGGAAAAGTGTCCGCATTGTGGTCGGCAGACGGTGCGCGGCTACGACCACGCGCCGGAACGCCGTTGGCGGCATCTGAATGTGTGCCAGATCCAGTCGGAGATTGTCTGTGCCCTGCCACGCGGAGAATGCCTGGAATGCCAGAAGGTTTACACCGTGCGCGCCCCGTGGGAAGGCCGCAGCCGGAGCCTGACCCAGGAGTTTGAGGCGTTTGCCCTGACGCTGATGCGCGAGATGCCGGTCAAAAAGGCGGGGGAGATTTTGGGGGAAACCGATCAAAAACTGTGGCGGGCGTTGTTCGCCCATGTGGCGGCGGCGTGGACGGATTTGAGTTGGGAAAACGTGACGTGGGTGGGGGCCGATGAAATGAACCGGAAGAAGGGGCATAATTATCTGACCGTGTTTGCCGACTTGCAGGCCAAGCGGGTGTTACTGGCCGTCGAGGGCAAGGACGCGAGCGTTTGGGAACGCTTCGCGGAGGAATTAGGCAAGCATAACGGGCATCCGCGGGCCATCACGCAAATCGCCATCGACATGAGTCCGGCGTATAAAAAGGGCGTGCGGGAAAACTTTGGCAACGCGACCGTGGTGTTCGACAAGTTCCATGTGGTCAGCCAGGTGGTGCAGGCCGTGGACGCGGTGCGGCGGCTGGAAGCGCGGGCTGATGCCCCGGCGCGGGAACAGTTGACCCGCACCAGTTGGTTGTGGCGCAAGAACCCCGAGGGCTGGACGGAAAAGGAGCAGTCCCACTGGGAGCAACTGCAAGCCAAACCACTGGTGACCGGCTTGGCGTATGCGATGCGGCTGCAATTACAACAGGCGTATGCCGCCCCCACTGCGGCCAAGGCGCGGAAACGATTTGAAGACTGGTGCCGCTGGGTGCGGATCGAGGCCGCGGCACTGACGAGCGGGTGGTTGGAGCCGATGCGCAAAGCCGCCGACATGGTGGAACGCCATCTGGAAGGCATCCTGGCCCACTGGCAACAGGGCCTGACCACCGCCTTCATGGAAGGACTCAACAGTTTGTTCTCGGCGGTCAAGCGGCGGGCACGCGGCTACCGTTCCCCGGAGTATCAGACCGCCATGCTCTACTTCGTCGCGGGCAAACTGGAAATCCCTTACTATGCCAAATGACCCAACTTATTACCCATTACAAACGTCGCGGAACTTGTTTTTGTTATGCATACGGGCAGAGAGTTTATCAGAGCGCTTCCGCGCTCGCTCTCTGCCCTCATGTTTTCTAACAAGATTAGTCGCCGGAGCCAACGCCGGTTGGCGCTGGCCGTTCCGCTTCACGGTTCACGGTTTTTGGTCCGGCGTGGCTCAGTTTTTTCGGTTAGCGGTTCGGAAATTCATCCTCGCCCACGCAGGAAATTTTTGCCACGTTTCCAAAAGTTATTGCAATGTCGCAATTTATTTTCAAGCGGTTGCTGCACATGATCCCGCTCCTGCTGGGCGTGTCTTTGCTCACGTTTTTGCTCATGGCCATGTCGCCGGGCAATTATTTCACCGCGCTCCAGCAAAATCCGCAAATCTCGCCCGACACCATTGCCAAACTCAAAGCACAATTCCATCTCGACCGCCCTTGGTATGTGCAATACGTCTTCTGGCTCAAAAATGTCTTGAGTGGCAATTTCGGCTATTCGATGGCTTATAAAATTTCCGCGACGTCACTGATCATGGCGCGATTATGGAACACCTTCCTGCTTTCGTTTTCCGCGCTCATCATCGCCTGGGGAATTGCCATTCCGCTCGGTATTTGGGCGGCGGTCAAAAAAGATTCGTGGGTGGACCACGCCTGTTCCTTTGTCGCTTTTGTCGGGCTTTCGGTTCCCGACGTATTGCTCTCGCTGCTCGCACTTTGGTTCGCCGCCGCTACTGGCTGGTTTCCCGTCGGCGGAGCGGAAAGTCCGCTTCACGATTTCATGCCACCCGCGCAACAATTCTGGGACCGCGCGCACCATCTCATTTTGCCCGCAATCGTTTTAGCGGCATCCGATCTGGCCGGCATCATGCGCCGGATGCGTTCCTGCCTGCTCGACACGCTGCGCGCCGAATACACCATTGCCGCTCGCGCCCGTGGGCTCGGTGAGGGCTGGGTCGTCTGGAAACACGCGCTCCGTAACGCCATCAATCCACTGCTCACCATCTTCGGCTACTCGCTGGCCGCGCTGTTGAGCGGCGCATTCATCGTGGAAAATATCATGGCCTGGCCCGGCCTCGGCCGGCTGACGATGGAAGCATTCTTTGCCAAGGATTCTTATCTGGTTGTGGACTGTGTGGTCATGGCCACCGCGCTGTTGGTGATTGGCAATTTCATCGCCGACATTTTGCTCGCGTGGAGCGACCCACGCATCCGATTGAAATAAAATGGAATCCGCCATACCCATTTCAACCGCCGAACCGAAGCTGGCGCTTTCGCCGTGGCAACTCTTCTGGCAACGGCTGAAGCGGCGGAAAATCGCCATGCTCGGCGGCGCCATTCTGGTTTTTCTTTACGCCGTCGCAATTTTTGCCGGCTTCATCGCGCCCTACCAGTATGATCGGATTGACAACAACAGTTTCTTTCACCCGCCCATCCGTCCGAGGCTGCAAGGATTTCACCTGGTGGTGCCGCGTTACGAACAAGGCGCCAGCATTTTCGCCTACCGCGAAGTCCCAAATGACACGAAGCCGCTCCTTTTTTTTGTCCACGGCGGCAAATACAACTTGTTTGGCTTCATTCCGGCTTCGATTCATCTCTTCAGCACGGGCGACGACAATTATCCGGTCTATCTTTTCGGCGCGGACCAATTCGGACGCGACGTTTTTTCGCGTTTGCTTTACGGTTCGCAAATCTCGCTCTCCATCGGCATCATCGGCATTTCGATTTCTTTCGCCTTGGGCATGATTATCGGCGGGATTTCCGGCTATTTCATCGGGGCAACGGACACCGTCATCATGCGGTTCTGCGAGCTCGTCATGTCCATTCCCGCGCTGTATCTAATCATCTCACTGCGCAATACGTTTCCGCCGGGAATGAGCTCGGCACAGGTCTATGCGATGATCATCATCATCTTGAGCTTCATCGGCTGGGCGAGCATGGCGCGGGTCATTCGCGGCATGACGCTCTCGATCCGTGAACAGCAATTCGTGCTCGCCGCCCGCGCCCTCGGTCAGTCGCATCTGAAAATCATCGCCCGCCACATTTTGCCGAACACCTTTTCCTACGTCATCGTCGCCGCGACGTTGAGCGTGCCGTATTACATCCTCGGCGAAGTCGTCTTGAGTTTCCTCGGCGTGGGCATCCAGGAGCCGAGCGCAAGCTGGGGCAACATGCTGACCGCCGCGCAAAACACCGAGTATCTGCGCAACTATCCGTGGCTGTTGGCGCCCGGCGCGGCTATTTTTATCACCGTTCTCGCTTTCAACTTTCTCGGCGATGGATTAAGAGACGCGGCGGACACGAAGTCATGACAATACAAAATGAAAAACGTGAAATTCATGATAAGAATTCCCAAAATCGGCAGCTAATCCCGTAGCGTTGCCTTTGGCCCTTCCGAACGTCTGGTCAGTGAATGGGCTATAACCAAGACAGCTGATCAAACGGGTTACCGCTTGGAACTTCACCAGCGGCGGTCACGATGTCCCCAGCGTTTCAAAAAGACATTACTTTCTGCTTGACTAACATGCCAGGTGTATGATATGGCCTAACTTGAACCCGACAGGAAGCCCACGTTGCGTATCACGCGCAGCGTTCAAAGGCATATTCCTGCCAGGCCTCAATGAAAGGACTCTCGCATGAAAAAGATATTGGCAGGTATGATAGTGGTTGCCTTGGTGACACCATTGCTCGCGTTCGGACAGGGAACACCACAGGCAGCGGCACCGTCCAAGAGCTCAAGTGTCGAAAAGGAGTTAATCAAATTAGAGGAGGGGTGGGGTGATGCCTGGGTCAAGTGCGACGTGGCCTTCCTTGATCGAATTCTTGCCGACGATTATACGGAAATGGACTCCGATGGCTCGGTATCGACCAAGGCTCAAAGCCTTGCGGATCTAAAGTCTGGCGATTTCAAATGCACCTCGTCGGTAAACGACGACTATAAAGTCCGCGTTTACGGAAACGCGGCGGTCGTCACGGGTCGTCTCACGATGAAAGCACAATACAAAGGCAAGGATATCAGCGGTCAATATCGTTGGACGGATACCTTTATCAAGCGTGCTGGCCATTGGCAATGTGTGGCAACGGGTGTATCATCGAAGATAGTCGCAGAGAAGTAGGCCCAAAACGGTCTGACTAGCAGCGAGCAGAACTTGGCAAGGCTTGTCTGCCTGAAGAACCTTGCCGTAAGCCATGGCTGACACAGTCATAGTTCACCTTGGTGTTGATTTCGCCCGTGCAAGTCGGCGGGGAACCGGACCGACCATCTTCAGAAACCAGCTCGTTCGGGTCGGCGCCGCCATCGTGATCTTCCTGGGCCTCCTCGCGTTGGCCGCGCCGACACTCACACGCCTGCATGTCCTGAAGGAGCCGATTCAGCAGGACCAGAAAGGCCTTGACGCGGATGGCATGCCTCTGCCGCCCGGCAGCGGTTATCTGCTCGGCACGGACAATCTTGGGCGCGATGTTCTCTCCCGTGTCATCTACGGCACGCGGGTCTCGTTGACCATCGGCACCGCAGCCATGCTCCTGGCGGTGCTCCTCGGCTTGGCGGTGGGATTGATGGCCGGGTTTTATGGCGGAAAGTTGGACTTGGGCTTGATGCGTTTTACCGAAATGAGCATGACCATCCCGGCGATCCTGCTGGCGATTGCGTTCGCCGGATTGATGGATGGCAGGCAAATCCACCCGTATCCGGCCGCCTGGCAGTGGCATTTTCTTGACCTGCAACTCAAACGCGGCATGGTGAGCCTGTTTCTGATCATCGGCATTGTCTGCTGGCCGGGAATGGTGCGGGTGATTCGCGCGCAGGTGCTGGCGCTCAAGGAACGTGATTTCGTCCAGGCGGCCCGCGCGCTCGGGGCTTCGAATGCCCGGGTGATCTGGCGGCACATCCTGCCCAATCTCCTGCCGACCGTGATCGTGCTGGCGGCCATGAGCACGGCGAACACCATCCTGCTGGAGGCGGGTCTGGGTTACCTCGGCATCGGCGTGCCGCCGCCGGCACCGACCTGGGGCACGATGATTGCCGATGGCCAAGCTTACTTCGTCTCCGCGCCGATGATCGTCATCGCTCCGGGCGTGGCCATTGTGCTGACGGTGCTCGCCTTCAATCTGGTCGGTCAGGGTTTGCAGGAGGTGCTGAACCCGAACCAAAAGTGATGAAACGGGCACTGCCATTCCTGTTGCTGTGGGCTGTCCTGGTGGCGACGCACGCTGACGAACCCGCCACCGCCAAGCCTAAACGCGGCGGCACACTGCACTTGGCGAACCAAAGCGAAATCCGCACGCTCGACCCGGCGATTGCCTTTGATATTGGCTCCACCCCGCTGGTCCGACTGCTATTTCGCGGGCTGCTGGATTACGATGACGCTACCAGCCTGGTGTTGGAGCAGGCCAAGGATTGGAACATTTCGCCGGATGGCAAAACCTATACCTTCCACCTGCGTCCCGGCGTTCGGTTCGCCAACGGCCGCGACGTGGAGGCGGAGGACTACGTATTCGCGTTCGAACGAATTCTAAATCCCCAGACCGGTTCCCCCGAACAGACCTATTTCCTCGACATCCTGGGCGCGCGGGAATTTGTTGACGGCAAGGCGGCGCATGTGAGCGGCCTGCGCGCGCCGGACAAAACGACGCTGGTTATCGAACTAAAAGAACCGAGTTTTACATTCCAATATGTGCTGGCGATGCCCTTTGCGAGCGCGGTGCCGCGCGAAGTGGTCCGCCAGTATGGGAAAGATTTTCAGTCCCATCTGATCGGCTCCGGTCCTTATCGTCTCGCCGAATGGCGACGCGGCATCTCCTGCCGATTCGAGCGGAACCCTTATTACCGCGGCACGGACGGTTTTGTGGACAGCGTTGAAATCATGATCGGCGGCGATGACGCTGCAACGACGATGATGTTGGAGCGAGGAGAACTCGACCAAGTGTTTGCCAGCCCGGCCCAGGCCATCCGGTTCAAACGCGATCTCCGGCTGCGCTCCTGGCTGACGCGAGTAAACGAGGTCGAAACGGATTACTTGTTCATGAACACCGAAATGAAGCCGTTTGACGATGTGCGCGTGCGGCGGGCGGTCAATTACGCGATCAACTGCGAGCGCCAGCTCCGGCTGGCTGGGGGCTTTGGAACGGTGGCGCATGGCGTGGTTCCACCCTCGATGCCTTGGAGCAACTCGGGCCTGCCGCGTTACGACTTTGATCCCGAAAAGGCGCGAGCGCTGCTGCGCGAGGCTGGCTATCCCAGCGGGTTCAAGACTGAATTGTGGTATTTGGCGGACGCGCCCATATACACCCGCATGGCTGAAGGCATCCAGCAGGACCTGCGTCAGGTCGGCATTGAGGTGGAGTTAAGGCCGGCGAATTTCGCGGCGTTTGACGCAAAAACCGCCACCCGCCACCAGGTCCCCTGCGGCATCTATGCTTGGTCGCAGGATTATCCCGACCCGAGTGATTTTCTGGACGTGCTGTTTAACGGCGAGCGCATCACGGATACCGACTGCAACAACACCGCCTTCTACAACAACCCGGAGGTGAACCGGTGTCTGGATGCGGCCGGGAAGAGCCTGGACGCCGCCGAACGGACGCGGCTGTTCCGGCAGGCGGAAAATCTCATCATGCAGGACGCGCCCTGGGCGCCGCTAATTTACGAACAGCTTCCCGTCTTGTATAATCCACGGGTGCATGGCGCTGACCCGCATCCCGTGTGGCTCTGGCGCTACGAATACATGTGGCTCGACCCCTGACTGACATGCTTACCCGCCTCCTCACCCGCCTGTTCTGGTCCGCCGTCACGCTGCTCGGCACGGCAGTGCTCACCTTTTTGCTTATCAATGCCGTGCCCGGCGACGTGGCGCGCGTCATCGCGGGATCCAAGGCTTCGCCCGAGGTGCTACAGCAGGTGCGCGAGAAATACCATCTCAACGATCCGTTGCCGAAGCGGCTGGGCCGCTACCTTGTTCAACTGGCGCACGGCGATCTCGGCTATTCCTTCGTCACCGAACAGCCCGTGGCGCAAGCCATCCTGACCAGGTTCCCGGCGACCGCCGCCCTGTGTGCCACCGCCTTGGTCATGTGGATGCTGGTGGCGGTGCCGCTCGGCGTGCTGACGGCGAAGCTCCGTGGCTCGTGGTTCGACCGGACAACGCTTGTCCTCGCAACCGTCGGCCTGTCGCTGCCGGCGTTCTGGCTGGCGCGCATGCTGCAATACTGGTTTTCCTACAGGCTGGGCTGGTTTCCGGTAGCCGGCTTCCGCAGCTTCGCGCATCTCCTGCTGCCGGCGCTCTCGCTGGCCATTCTCGCGGTCGGCTATTACGCGCGGCTGCTGCATACGAACATGGTCGAGGTGCTCTCCAGCCATTACATTCAAGCCGCCCGGGCGAGAGGTCTTTCGGAGACCGCTGTCCTGTTCCGGCACGGTCTGCGCAACGCCCTAATCCCTGTGGTGACGGTCCTCGGCATGGACGTTGCCACGCTGCTCGGCGGGGTCATCTTCACGGAAAACGTCTTCGCGCTTCCGGGTATCGGCACGCTGGCCGTGCAGAGCGTTTTCAATCTCGACGTGCCGATGATAATGGGCACGGTGCTCTTCAGTGCCGTCTTGGTCATCGGTGCGAATCTCGTCGTTGACATCCTGTATCGCTGGATTGACCCTCGCATCAAGGCCGGTTACTGATGTCTCTGTGGTTGACATGACCTCTCCCCGTGGGTGAGGGCGTTGCTTATTGATATGACGTTGTTGGAAATCAAGAATCTGAAAATGGACTTCGGCGAAAACGCCGAGGCGCTGCGCGCCGTGGACGGCGTATCGCTCACCATCGGCGCGGGCGAAACCGTCTGCCTCGTCGGCGAAAGCGGCTGCGGCAAAACTGTGACCGCGCTTTCCATCGCCCGGCTCGTGCCGACGCCACCGGTGAATTACGTCGGCGGAGAAATTTTACTGAACGGCCAGGACACCTTGAAAATGTCGGCGCGCGAACTGCAACAGATTCGCGGCGGCGTGGTCAGCTACGTTTTTCAGGACCCGGGCGCGTCACTGAATCCGGTTTTCCGCATCGGCAACCAGATCAAGGAATCGCTCAAGTTGCACAAGCCGGAAAAAGCAAACGACGCCGAAGTCATCCGCCTGCTGAAGCTCGTCGGCATTCCCGCGCCGGAATCGCGCATCAAAAATTATCCGTTCGAAATGTCCGGCGGAATGCAGCAGCGCGTGATGATCGCGATGGCGCTGGCGAGCGAGCCGAAGCTGCTCGTGGCGGACGAGCCGACCACCGCGCTCGACGTGACGATCCAGGCGCAGATTCTGGATTTGTTGAGCGAGCTGAAACAGCGGCTCGGCATGGCCATTCTGCTCATCACGCACAACCTCGGCATCGTCGGCGACATGGCCGACCGCGTGGCCGTGATGTATGCCGGGCAGATCGTGGAGCTGTCGCCCGCGCGCGAACTCCTGCGCCGCCCGCTGCATCCCTACACCCGCGCGCTGATGAATTCCGTGCCGAAATTGCGCGGCGACGCCGACCGCCTCTCGGCCATTCCCGGCAACGTCCCGCGCATCGGTAATTTCCCGCCCGGCTGCCGGTTCGCTCCGCGCTGCCCGATTGCCAGACCGGAATGTTCCGAAAAAATTCCCGAACTGCTCGAAGTCGAACCCGGACGTTTTGTGAGATGTCCGTTTTGGAAATAAATTATGTTTGCAACTTCAAAACAAATTCACGCTGGCGGAAAAGAACTTCAGAGACCGCGCTGAAAATTTTTGGTGTGGGTCAAGTTTAGTTCTGGTTGTTGCCGATGGTGCTGGTGGAATAAGCGGCGGAGCCGAAGCGGCGCAATTTCTTGTCGAAGGCGTCAAGAAGCGGATTGGGGCAACGAGCATAGATACGGATGGATTGATCGAACTGCTCACGTCGCTTGACCGAGAGATGGCTGACATCGGAGCTTTCGGAGAAACAACTGGCGTCGTTGCTGTCTTGTCAGGCAACGGCATTTTCGGAGCAAGCGTCGGAGATTCCGGCGCGTTTGTTTTCTCAAAAACCGGCCTAGAAAATCTGACTGCCAACCAAACTCGCAAACCGTTTTTTGGCAGCGGTCGTGCGATTCCGATTCCTTTCACACGCGAGTCGTTGAGTGGAACATTGCTTGTGGCGACGGATGGTTTATTGAAATACACGAGCCTAGAAAAAATTGCAGCGACGATTCTCGCTGCTGATTTTGACAGTGCGGCAAACAAGCTCGTTGAACTTGTCCGGTATCAGTCAGGAGCTTTGCCTGATGACATTTCAATTTTGCTAGCTCAAAAAACATGAAATTGCTCGAAGTCGAAAATCCGCAAGTGCCTTTGGCGCGAAAGAAAATAGCCCACCGATTTATCGGTGGGTCTCGCCGGCAAACGGAGACGAGTCCCGTCAGGGACGGCAGAATATGGTTTTCAAACCTTCTTCCGTCCCTGACGGGACTCGTTGCGTTTTGGGACATTGTTCCCAGCGTTGAAACGCTGGGCTATTTTCTTCCGGCCTTCGGCCTTGAAAAACACAATCGCGTGTCGTTCGGCAGATTTTTACCAGCGTCATCGGCGCGACCGACCATAGCCCACCGTTTCAACGGTGGGTTGTCCGAATCGCAAACCAACCAAGTCCCGTAGGGACGACAGAAAAATGCACACATTCATTTCCTGTCATTTGCATTGCGTTTGGAGCACGAAAGAACGTCGGCGTTTGATCACGCCCGGGTTGCAGGAACGGCTCTGGCCGTATCTCGGCGGTATTGCCCGCGCGAACAAAATGTCGGCCATCGAAATCGGCGGAGTGGAAGATCACGTTCATGTTCTGTTGTCGTTGCCTTCGACGATTTCCATTTCAAAGGCGGTTCAATTGTTAAAGGGCAATTCGTCGAAATGGATTCATGAAACTTTTCCCGAACACCGGGCGTTTGAATGGCAGGAAGGTTATGGCGCGTTCAGCATCGGCATTTCTGGAATTGAAACAACGGTTGATTATATCAAGCGACAGGCGGAACATCATCACCAACGAAGTTTCAAAGAGGAACTCATTGAATTTTTGAAAAAGCACAACCAATCGTATGACGACACGATGCTGGATTGAATTCTGCCGTCCCTGCGGGACTCGATTTGATTTGAATCGCGAACCCACCGATAAATCGGTGGGCTATTATCTTTCGTCCTACGGACTTTTTATTGCATGAGCCTGCTCGAAGTTAAAAATCTGAAGGTGCATTTTCCCGTGAAGCACGGGATGTTCAGCCGCGTCCGCGAATCCGTGAAGGCGGTGGACGACGTGAGCTTCAGCATCGCGCCGGGCGAAACGCTCGGCCTCGTCGGCGAGAGCGGCTGCGGCAAGACGACGCTCGGCCGCGCCATTGTCCGGCTCGTCGAACCAACGGCCGGGGAAATCTCACTCGACGGCGAGGACATCTTGAAAATGAGCGGCGCCGAATTGCGCGCGCGGCGGCGCAAGTTCCAGATGATTTTCCAGGACCCTTACGGTTCGCTCAACCCGCGCATGACGGTCGAGCAAATCGTCGGCGAGGCGCTGGACATCCACAAACTGACCGACAGCAAATCCGCGCGTCCGAAACGGATTTTCGAATTGCTCAAGGACGTCGGCCTCGACCCGGTCTATGCGCAGCGGTATCCGCATGAATTTTCCGGCGGGCAGCGCCAGCGCATCGGCATCGCGCGCGCGCTGGCGGTCGAGCCGAAGCTGATCATCTGCGACGAACCGGTGAGCGCGCTGGACGTTTCGGTGCAGGCGCAGATCATCAACCTGCTCCGCGATTTGCAGCAGCAACGCGGCATCGCGTATCTCTTCATCGCGCACGATTTGGCGGTGGTCGAGCACATCAGCCATCGCGTGCTGGTGATGTATCTGGGGAAAATTGTGGAAGCCGCCGAGGCAAAAACATTGATTCGCGATCCGCAGCATCCCTACACGCAGGCGCTGATTTCCGCCGTGCCGGAGGTTGATCCCGAAACGAAGCGGAAGCGCATCGTTCTGCCGGGCGATGTGCCGTCGCCGATTCATCCGCCCAGCGGCTGTCCGTTTCACCCACGTTGTCCGATTGCGCAGTTGCCCAAATGCAAAGACGAATTTCCGGAATCACGGGAAGGCAAGAAAAATCACTGGGCCTCTTGCCATTTTGCGGGAACGAAGATTGATGCGGCGCGTAACCCGGTTCCGGCCAAGGGCGTCTAATCGTCGGGGTTGACAGGCTTGGGCGGACTTGTTGACGGACTGACTGGCGGGACGCCCAGTTGGAAATCGAGCTGGCCTTTGGCTCTGCCGGCGGCGATGAAGATGCGATACCAGACGCCGGGTTGAAGCGGTTCGGCCTCCGCGCTGGCGACGGGATCCATGCCGGAGACTCTTTCGCCGTAGGCAAACATGCTCACGTCGTCGGAACCCGAATCCGAGACGAGGTGCCAGATGGGCTGGGCGAGTTTGTTGGTTTGCAGCGCGGCAACCGGGACGACCTTGACATCGGTGAGTGAATAGTCGTTGTCGAGGGCAAAGAACACCTGGTCACTCGTTGCGCCGGTTCGGGAAGTCCGGACGGGCCGGGTTACTTTCGAAATTTGAATGGTCTTTGGCTTGAACCAGTCGGTAAAACAAACGACGTAAACCCCGGCGAGCACGATCGCGATGGCGATGAGAATAAAGTTTTTTTTATTCATAAATAAAGTGAACACTGTGGGCGCTTCGCCCGTCAAACCACTTGTTTGGACGCGCGAAGCAATCGAATGGTTATGAAAATAACAGACCGGCGGCGGTTGGCCAGTGCGGAAATGGCTTTTACGTTGGTTGAATTGCTGGGGGCAAAATTGTCAATGCGAAACAAAAATCATCAATTTCCTGTCTCCTTTTGCCATTCGGCGGACATATAAAATTGAGCACTTGAACAAATTGAGACCTCCGGCGCGTCCTTCTGGCAAACGCCAGGAAGGGCTGCTGGTTACAATTTTTCAGTTATTTTGTAACAGAATCGGGTTTGCGTTGTTTATATGATTGGGAAACTAATGAAGCCGGACGAACACGACCGTTCACAAGGCCAGCCGCTTGTCAGCATGGAAATGCGGCGTGGTTTCACTCTCATCGAACTCCTGGTGGTCATCGCCATCATTGCAATCCTGGCGGCGATGCTGCTGCCGGTTCTGGCCCGCGCCAAGGAATCCGGCCGGCGCATTTCGTGCCTGAACAATCTCAAGCAATTGAGCCTCTCCGCGCAAATGTTTGTCAACGACAACGACGGTCGTTATCCCCCGCGCAGCGAAACCGACCGCTGGCCGGACAAATTATATGACGATTACGGAAAAAACCTGAAACTGCTGCTTTGCCCAAGTGAACCTCCCGCCGCCACACCTGCCTCCTACTCCGACTCGACCGTGGCTGACAGCGCGCCGCGAAGCTACATTATGAATGGCTGGAACGATTATTTTGCCTCTGTTGACCCGAAAAACGACCCCGAAGGCCTGAACGACGGAGACAGTATGCAGGAACAAGCCATCGAGGACACGGGCAGCACAATTGTCCTCGGCGAAAAAACCGATGCAAATGGCGATTTCTACATGGACCTCAATGAGGGAACGGGGGGCAACGATTTCGGCGGCATTCTCAATCAAAGCCGCCATGATTCCACTCCGCGGGCCAGCACGACTGGCTGGGGCGCGGGCGGTTCCAACCACGCGATGGCAGACGGAAGTGCCCAGTTCATCAAGTATCCGCAATCGGTGAAGCCGATAAATATGTGGGCGATCACCCAGGCCGGCCGGAAAACCAACTACGTTTGGACGACACAATGAACGAGGCAAAGGCTGCGGCCATCATTGACTACGACCCCAGCCAACCAATCCGTCATCACTTGCCAGGAATTTGAAACGGACGGAATTGCGGATGAAACTCACCTGCCACAAAACCGAGACCGTCCATCGTTGCTGCACTCACCATGAACTTGCCAGGCTCTGCGCAGCCGTGGAAAAAATCCCGTCGCTTGGCTGATTTCAATCCCTGCCCGCCGGACATAATCAAACCCAGTTGACACGCTTGGCCATGTGATACATATTTGTCTCACTATGAAAACAGCGACCGTGAGGGATTTGCGAAACCGTTTTCCGCGCGTTGCCGCGTGGATTGCCGAAGGCGAGCCGGTGGAGATCACGCGGGCGGGGAAATTGTTCGCCCGCCTTGTGCCGCCCGCCAAAACGCCCAAGCTCGTCAAGCCCGACATCATGGCGCGCTTGAAAGAAACTTGGGGCGACCGCATTTTTTCCAACCGGGAAGTGGCTGAAATGCGCGCGGCGGAATTGGAAGGCGAAGAAGGATGATTGCCTTTCCCGATACGTCGTTTCTGTGCGCTTTTTACCGGCGGCAGGACAATTCCCCGGCGGCGGCGGCGCATTTCAAGGCCATGCCGGAAGCCTTGCACGTTTCCGGCCTGCTGCTTTACGAATTTCGCCAGAGCGTCCGCTTTCAAGTCTGGCTTCATGCACGGGACAAAACCAAAGGCTATCCGCAGGCCGACTGCGACCGTGCGCTGGCCGACCTGCAAACCGACTTGGACACCGGCGCGGTGGTGGTGGTGACTGCCGACTGGCCGGACGTTCACCGGCTGGCCGAAACCCTTTCCAAACGCCACACCATATCCGGCGGACACCGGGCGTTTGACGTGCTTCATGTCGCCACGGCGTTGCACCTGGGCGCGCGGGAATTTCTGACGTTTGACGCCAACCAGCGCAAACTCGCCGCCGCCGAAAAATTGAAGGTGAAACCGTGAAAACGAAGCTCACGCAACGGCGGATCAAGGCGCGCAAAGCGTCTGCGTGGCATTGTTCAACAGCGGCTAGACGCGGTAGCGGTCTATGTTCTCGGCCGCGAATGGCCGCAGCATGAATTTCCCTTCGTCACCCTTGCGCCGGTCAGTGAGATTCAACGTTTGACAAAGTGGCTCAATGGGTGGATTGGTTTGAACAGGGTGAACTTGATAAAACATTTGTTCGGTCGTCACCAGCAAGCGGAAAGCACGCCGTTTCCTTTCATCAGTTGGGCTGGTCAGTCCGGCACCGAGTATCTCTACGAGATTTATCCCATTCGCACTCCCTTCAAGCCGGTGTCAGGCAATTACATTTATGCCAAACAATCCGAGGATGGCAGTTGGATTCCCATCTATATTGCGCAAACACGGGATTTGCATCAGCGCCTTGAAGGGCATGTGACGGTGGATGATGCCATTGCAAACGGCGCCACGCATATCCATATCCATTATTGCACCGCCGGCCAAGCTGCCCGATGCACGGAGGAACGGGACCTCATTCTCCGCTGGCAGCCTGTGTGCAATGATGTGATCGAAAGCTAACTTGACCGGCAGGACAACGGCAGTCCATCCGAGATCAAACCGCCCGCCCGGTCCAGCGTCAACGATGGTTCGCAAATCAAGCGCTTGCCGGAAACGCGAACTTCACAAGCAACGGCGCTCCCCGGATGAAGTAAAGGCCCACGAGCACGCCGACCACCCACTTGACGATCACCAACACCGGCACTGTCTCCATGTGAGCTGTTGCCAGCGCGTGACGAACGATAATTATGATGCCCAACACCCCCACCATCCGCAGAAACAATGCAAACAATTCTTTTAAGTTCATATGCGCTTGTCTTTCTTTCTACTGTGGTTCTTGTTGTTCAACCTGTTTCCCGCAGGCAAAAGTCTGTGGTGGAACACGGCAAGGCTGATTACACTGGTAAGTTAGCATCCAGCCTCACCCTGTCAACCTGTTACGAATCGCGGCAGTCCATCCGAAATCAAACCGCGCGCCCGCGCAAAATCATGCCCCGGCGTGCCTACGCCCCCGCCCGGCGCGCTTTGAAACAGGGGATTGCGCTGGAAAGCCCTTAAAATCGAATCCTGACATCCGCAAACGTCTTTGATTTAGTGGACGTTGGCAGTAAGTCGTTTTGAAATCATCAAAAACCCTCAATATGCTTGATTTTATTGAGTAAAACGAAGATTGGAGCGGGCGATGGGAATCGAACCCACGTGTGAAGCTTGGAAGGCTTCCGTTCTACCATTGAACTACGCCCGCAAACCATTGATTTATCTGGATTTCTTGCGCTGCTAGAAATTTGTTGCATCCCGTTTTTGCATCCCTATCATGTCGGCATGAACTTAAACGCGCCTGAATCACCGGAAGGTGTCTGGCAATACGCTGCCGAAAACTTGAGACGGCATAAAACATCGGGCATCTATTATGCGTTCATCAAACGGGGCCGCAAGCAATTTCGCCGCTCGCTCAAAACCAGCGACAAGGCGCTTGCCAAGCGCAAGCTGACTGATTTGCTGCGCGATGTTGACCGGCTGGCGAGTGCCGAGGCCGCGCACGCGACGTTTGACGAAGTGGCCGCCCGTTGGATTGAAACCACGCGGCACGCGCTGAAGACTGGCACGATCCGTCACCGTCAAACGTGCCTGAAGGCCATTGCACCGTTCTTTCGTGGCCTGTCCATCCGCAACGTGACGCCGCGCCACTGTGAAGCGTGGGTAACGCAACGCGGCACAACCATCGCGTCGCAAACTTTCGTCCATGAACTGCAAACCATGCGCGCCGTTTTCCGCTATGCCTACCAGCAAGGGTTGATTCTCCGCAATCCGGCGGAAGGCATCAAACGCCCGCGCATTATCGCCAAGACGCCCGCCGTGCCGACACGCGAGCAATTTCAAAACATCGTGGCCGTCATCCGCGCGGAGTCGCAAGGCAAGGGCGGTGATGGCGCGGACTTGGCGGAATTGCTCGCCTATTCGGGCATGAGATTGAACGAAGCGTGTTCGCTCCGCTGGCGCGACGTGAACTTTTCGCGCGGCGTGTTCACCGTCACCGGCGGCGAGCGCGGCACAAAAAATCAGGAGCAACGAACCGTGCCGGTTTCCGATGAGCTTCGCGCGTTGCTGATACGATTGAAAGGCGAACGCGGCAACGCCGCGCCGGATGCGTTCATCGTGCAAACCGCGTCTGCGCGCAAATGTTTGGAGACGGCTTGCCGCAATCTCCGCTTGCCGAATTTCCATCATCATTCCTTGCGCCACTTTTTTGCGACGCGCTGCATTGAAAGCGGCGTGGACATTCCCACTGTGGCGCACTGGCTTGGACACAAAGACGGCGGCGCGCTGCTGATGAAAACCTATTCGCATTTGCAGCAAGCGCACAGTTTGGAGCAAATCAAGCGCGTAAGTTTTAGCGCGACAACGCACAATTGAAGCCAACGCACACCGAATAAACGGCTCAACACTTGCTCGAAAATTCGCATTGTTTGATCGAGACAACTCTGCTTTAATTCAATTGTTCGGAAAATTATATGTAGCAAAAAACGAAATTTGCGGCTTCGGCTGCTGTCCTGACGAAACTGGTAATTTCATTGAAAGACAGTTGCTTGAAGCACGCCCGACCGGGGCGTGCCGAAAGCGTTCTTTCAAGGCATACCAGTGCCTGTCAGGGGCGTGAGTAGTCACGCCCTCTTTATTCCAGCAAGCAAAGTCGCGCAACCGGGTAAAAACATGAAAACGTTTTGTGGTAAAAGATTGGCAGTTGCTTTGGCCGTTCTGAATTTCAACTTGTTATTTGCTGTAGCCGCAAGCGCACAAGCGCCAGCATCTATATCAGGAAAAACATTCGGCGTGGCAGTCACCAGCGGAGATGGAATAGTATTCCCAAACAACGGCTATTATCTCTTTCTGCCCGCAAATTCGGGCAACGGTTATCAAGTCATCAATCTCAATGGCTCCACCATCACGGGGACATACTCATCTTATTTGGCCTCTGGCGCTACTGCAACGGCATTGGTTTTCGATAGCCAATACGGCATTACGTTGAATGCTGAATTCAGTTATTCAAATTCATTTTCAGGCACTGATTCCTTGACATACTCGCCCTACGCCGCCTATCAAACCGGCGACTTTATTCTGTTCACCAATCCAGTTCCAAATACAATCAACGGTCAAAATTATTTTGTCAATGTGCAGGATGGCAGCGGACAGCTTGCTTCAAGTGGCGGTTTCATACTTACAACCGCCAATTCAGGAAACGCATACACGATCACGGCCATTAGCGGCGGTGGACTGAATGATTCGGGGACTTATTCGTATGCAACACCAAACGCGAGTTGTGGCAGCATACAATTGAATGATTCGTCGGGAAACAACGGCACGGCGTATGTGGCTTTCACTAACTCGGTATCAGGCGGTTATTATTTGGGTTCTTCCGCCGGGTATCAGGTTGGTTATGTAACGATCTTAAACGCGCAAGCGCCGACATCCATTGCCGGAAGCACTTTTATCTCTGCCGTAACATCCGGGACACCGCCGCTCGCCACTACTGGCTATTTTCTTTTTCTACCTGCAAACTCCGGCAGCGGTTATCAAGTCATCGGACTCGGTGGCGTTACCAACAGCACCGGCATCTATTCTTATTCGATAAATGGCGCGGATGGATTGATAAATTTTACAGACAGCGTTAGCGGTTCGATCAAAGGCAATTTCTTCTACTTTACGTCACTTTTGGGAAGTTACGCTTTAGCCGCCGGAGCCTCCGGTCAATATACTCAAACTGGCGACTTTGCCATGTTCACCAATCCAGTCCCCAATTCGATAGCCGGGCAAGGGTTTTACATTACTGTGACAAATGGCAGTTATCCGTTTGCTACCAATGGCAGTTTCAATCTCACGACGGCGGCTTCTGGAAATTCATACACTATAACGGCAATCAGTGGCGGTGGAATAAATAGCACGGGGACTTATTCCTATGCAAAGCTAAACGCAAGCTGCGGCGGCATACAATTAACTGACTCGGTTACTGGCGTCAGCACGGTGTATCTGGCTCTTTCAAATTCGGTTACTGGCGGCTATGTTTTGACGCAGCCTTCGTCGGGCGGCTATCAAATCGGGCTTGTAAGCGTTTTGAATACGGCAATAGCCATCACGTCACCGACAAGCGGTTCAACTTATGTCACCAATGTCAGCAGCATCAATCTTGGCGGCACGGCCAGCGACAATGTTGGCGTGACGCAAGTGACTTGGAGCAACAATCGCGGCGGCAGCGGCACGGCCAGCGGCACTACGGCTTGGAGCATCACCGGCATTGCGCTGCAAAGTGGAACGAACGTCATTACAGTGACAGCGCATGATGGTCTTGGCAACACTTGGCAAACGACTGTGACGGTGACTTATGATGCTACCCCGCCAGCGGTGAGCATCACGTCACCGACAAGCGGTTCAACTTACGTCACCAATGTCAGCAGCATCAATCTCGGCGGCACGGCCAGTGACAGTGTTGGCGTGACACAGGTGACTTGGAGCAACAATCGCGGCGGCAGCGGCACGGCCAGCGGCACTACGGCTTGGAGCATCACCGGCATTGCGCTGCAAAGTGGAACGAACTTGATCACCGTCGTTGCATACGACGCCGCTGGCAACACAAATAAAGCCGCTTTGACGGTGACTTATGATGCTACCCCGCCAACGGTGAGTATCACGTCACCGACGAGCGGCTCAACTTACGTCACCAATGTCAGCAGCATCAATCTCGGCGGCACGGCCAGTGACAGTGTTGGCGTGACACAGGTGACTTGGAGCAACAATCGCGGCGGCAGCGGCACGGCCACTGGCACTACGGCTTGGAGCATCACCGGCATTGCGCTGCAAAGCGGAACGAACTTGATCACCGTCGTTGCATACGACGCCGCTGGCAACACAAATAAAGCCGCTTTGACGGTGACGAATGACACCACGCCGCCGACAATCAGCATCACGTCACCGACAAGCGGTTCAACTTACGTCACCAATGTCAGCAGCATCAATCTCGGCGGCACGGCCAGTGACAGCGTTGGCGTGACACAGGTGACTTGGAGCAACAATCGCGGCGGCAGCGGCACGGCCAGCGGCACTACGGCTTGGAGCATCACCGGCATTGCGCTGCAAAGCGGAACGAACTTGATCACCGTCGTTGCACGCGACACCGCTGGCAACACAAATCAGGCTGCCTTGACGGTGACGAATGACACCACGCCGCCGACAATCAGCATCACGTCACCGACAAGCGGTTCAACTTACGTCACCAATGTCAGCAGCATCAATCTCGGCGGCACGGCCAGTGACAGTGTTGGCGTGACGCAGGTGACTTGGAGCAACAATCGCGGCGGGAGCGGCACGGCCAGCGGCACTACGGCTTGGAGCATCACCGGCATTGCGCTGTAAAGTGGAACGAACTTGATCACCGTCGTTGCACGCGACACCGCTGGCAACACAAATCAGGCTGCCTTGACGGTGACGAATGACACCACGCCGCCAACGGTGAGCATCACGTCACCGACGAGCGGTTCAACTTACGTTACCAATGTCAGCAGCATCAATCTCGGCGGCACGGCCAGTGACAGTGTTGGCGTGACGCAAGTGACTTGGAGCAACAATCGCGGCGGCAGCGGCACGGCCAGTGGCACTACGGCTTGGAGCATCACCGGCATTGCGCTGCAAAGCGGAACGAACTTGATCACCGTCGTTGCACGCGACACCGCTGGAAACACAAATCAGGCTGCCTTGACGGTGACAAATGACACCACGCCGCCGACAATCAGCATCACGTCACCGACAAGCGGTTCGACTTACGTCACCAATGTCAGCAGCATCAATCTTGGCGGCACCGCCAGTGACAGCGTTGGCGTGACGCAAGTGACTTGGAGCAACAATCGCGGCGGCAGCGGCACGGCCACCGGCACGACAAGTTGGAGCATCACCGGCATTGCGCTGCAAAGCGGAACGAACTTGATCACCGTCGTTGCATACGACGCCGCTGGCAACACAAATAAAGCCGCTTTGACGGTGACGAATGACACCACGCCGCCAACGGTGAGCATCACGTCACCGACGAGCGGTTCAACTTACGTTACCAATGTCAGCAGCATCAATCTCGGTGGCACCGCCAGTGACAGTGTTGGCGTGACACAGGTGACTTGGAGCAACAATCGCGGCGGGAGCGGCACGGCCAGCGGCACTACGGCTTGGAGCATCACCGGCATTGCGCTGCAAAGCGGAACGAACTTGATCACCGTCGTTGCATACGACGCCGCTGGCAACACAAATAAAGCCGCTTTGACGGTGACGAATGACACCACGCCGCCAACGGTGAGCATCACGTCACCGACAAGCGGTTCAACTTACGTCACCAATGTCAGCAGCATCAATCTCGGCGGCACCGCCAGTGACAGTGTTGGCGTGACACAGGTGACTTGGAGCAACAATCGCGGCGGCAGCGGCACGGCCAGTGGCACTACGGCTTGGAGCATCACC
>CAVYLE010000012.1:0-88726 GCA_963769285.1 uncultured Verrucomicrobiae bacterium | reverse complement strand
CGTCGGCAACACGGTCATGCACCATTTGTTTTGCGGCGTAAACATCGCGCCGCTGGCCGGCCATCCGTTCGCGCCGCAACAGCCGGGGCAGTTCCGGTTTTCACCGTTCCAGTTCGGTTGCGGGACCTGCCGGAGAAGACGGTGGTGGAATTTGTCCTTGTATCGGCGGATTTGTCGGGTCCGACATTCTCGCCGGCATCATAGCCGCCGGTTTGCACGAAAGTCCCGAATTGATGGCCTTGATGGACCTCGGCACCAATGGCGAAGTGGTGGTAGGCAACCGCGAACGGCTGCTTTGCACCTCCACGGCGGCGGGGCCGGCGTTCGAAGGCGCGCGCATTTCCATGGGCATGCGCGCAGCCACCGGCGCCATCAGCGAAGTGCGCGTGCAGAATGGCGCGGTCGCCTGCCGCGTCATCGGCGGTGGCGCGCCCCGCGGATTGTGCGGCAGCGGACTGGTGGACGCGGTGGCGGCGGGATTGAAATTGAAATGGATTCAATCCAACGGACAGATGGCGCTTGAAGGTTCAATGCCCCTGGCCGGTTCCGTGACTCTTTCGGCGGCGGATGTGCGTGAATTACAGCTCGCCAGGGAGCGATTGCCACCGGTCTGAGGATGCTGGCCGCCCGGTTTGGCGCAACGCTCGATGACATCCGACAGCTTCATCTGGCCGGCGCGTTTGGCAATTACATCAACCGCACCAGCGCACGCCGGATTGGTCTGCTGCGTCTGCCCCTCAACCGGATTGTTCCCGCCGGCAACACAGCGCTGCTCGGCGCCAAGCGGGCTTTGTTCGAGGAGGCCGCCGCCTGGGACAGCATAGCCGGCCGCGTCGAAGATATCACACTTAACGAGGATGCGGAATTCCAGGACCTTACGCCGGGGAAATGTGATTTCCCGAAACTGCGAAAACAAATCCGGGTTGACAGGGAAGTGCGGCGGTAATCCGCACGCAGTCCAGACGCTTCGCGAGGTCCGGAGACGTTCCGGTAATCATAAAACGTTTGGAATGCGGTGGCTTCAGCTCCGCTGTCTGAACCATGTTCTTGATGCTCTGTCGGTTGCTACGAAACAGGTTTCACCGCTGCGAAAAAAGCGTTGAGACTGGCTAGCGGAGCATTCGACGGCACGTCGCAGCCGGAGGAGAGCACGTAATTTCGATTGGCGGCGGTGGCAGACAGAAGTCCCGTCACCCGGGCGGTAATTTCAGCGGGTGGGAGCTGGACGAATACTCCCGTCGGATCGAGATTGCCGCACAACACCACGTCAGCCGGAACTTTGCCCAGAGCGGCGACAATATCCATCGGCGCGCCAAAGTGAAAACTTTTCAGTCCGGTTTCCAGCACCGCTGGCAAATGCAGCAGGCGGGCCGCGCAATTGTGCAGGATGAGCGAGAATTGGCCGTCCGCCACCGCCGCGCCGATTTGTTTGATATAAGCCGATGAAAACTGCGACATGCTGCCAGGTGACAGCAAACCCGCCGCCGGTTCGGCCATGATGATTCCGTCAGCGCCAGCCTGCCGGAACGCGCAAACATACGCCGTGAGGAATGCTGTGCATTTTTCCAATAACATGCCCATCAAATCCGGTTCGGTCACGGTCATCTCCATTGCTTCGCTTACGCCAACCAGTCGCGCCGCCAGGGAAAACGGGCCGATGCAGCCGCCGAAGACCAGCGGCTGGTCCGGCAACCGGCGGAGCCGCCGCACCGTTTCGAGATAGACTGCCGTGCGTTTGTCGCCGGGTTGCGGCACGGAAAGTTTTTGCGCCTGCTCCAAACTGGTCACCAGCCTTCCCGTTACGGAAGGAATTTCAGTTTCGGAAGCATGAACGGCGCAGCCAAAAGCTTCAGCTTCGACGCTGAATATCCATTGCCGACAGGACGAACGGGGTGCGATACCGTTCATGCAGGGCGATCTGGGCGTCGAATTGCGCCTGCGGGTTTGTGACGACGTCGCACACCTTCGCGCCGGTCAAAGCAAGGCCGGGGTAAACCGCGATCGGCATTGCCAGGCGCTGCGAGGAGCCGAGAACAAGCTGGTTAAAACAATTGGTTGTCATTCAGAACTGATGGGTTCAATGTTCGATGGAAATGTTGCCTGCGACCTTCTGGCAGTTACTTAAAAAAAGCGGCGGTCAGAGCCCATAATCCGCGGCAACAAATTTTGTGGTGTCCACTTGTCCCATCATTTCGCCGATGAATTCGGCTTCGCTGGATGGGATGGTTTCCACGCTCTTCTGGAGGCGGTCGAGCCACGGCACTTCGCGCGGATGAATTTTCAGGCGGCCATCGCCATGCGCCTCGCGCAACAGACGGATGGCGGTGAGCGCGGCGGCTTTGCCCGCGGCCACCGGCGTGGGTGCGCTCACCATCGCCCGGGCGATGGTGACCGCACTCTCCGGCGTCAGCACATAGGCCTGCGGGTCGAGCGGGGCGTCGGAGTTGACCATCCATTTGCGAAAGAGCAACGCGGCGTCGCGGCCTTCGGCCAGCGCCTGGTTCATCAGGCGGCAGTCATAGATAAGTTGTTCGACGTAGCAGGTCGGCGCCATGCCGCCGAGCAGTTTGATGTTTTGCACGGATTCATTGCTCCAGGTGTCGCAAGTCGCGGCGGCAATGTTACCCAGCGGACTAAGATGTGCGCACGCGGCGGTCTTGCCTTCCATCGCCATGGGGAAACCCGTGATGGCCTTCAAAATTGGATTTTCATAGCCGCAATCCTTGCCGGGACCGACGGCTCCGCATTCATAGCCAACGAGCGTGCGCACGGCGGAAATGGCGCGCACGACGGCGGCAAACACCCGCGGAATCATTTTCTGCTCGGCCAGCACCATCGCGGTGTTGCCAAATCCGCAAGCGGTGTCACCGGCACAATGCACCCCGCGCTGGCGGGCGATCTTGTCCAGTTCGGTCCACAGAAACCGCATGTCGCGCACGCCCATCACGCAGAGGGCGAAAATCACGCTGCGGATGTCGCACATCATCAGCGCCTCGTCGTGGACTTCCTTGCCGCCGACCGACTCGATGCTCAACAACTCCGCACCGGCTGCCGCACAGCCGTCGAACGTCTGGATCATCGCTTCGTAAAGCTTGCCACTCCTCATGCGCGGCGGACGCTCCATCTCGCGCGTGTCGTTGGGCGTGATGCGCAGGACGCTCTTAAGACCGTGCTTCGAGTGCGTGGCCTCCATCGCGTCAAGGAGGATGCGCGTCAACTCCACGCCCCAGGCTGGATTTTCAGTCATGGGCGGAAGCGTTTCAAACTCGACCACCAGTCCCGGCGCTTCCAATTCCGCCGCGCGTTGCAACGCGCCGGTGATGATCTGCTGATACTGGCCGCGCACTTCGGGCAGGGTGTTTTTATCCACAAACATCGGCGGCAAAGTGAAATTCAGTTCGGGATACACGATGCCGCCGCCAATCGTGAGGCCGCGACGCGTGACCAGGGGTTTGGGCGAAACTCCGAACCGCAGATCGGCGGGATTATTGATGGCCAGACTGGTGAAACGGCTCACGGGATTAAGCGAAAAGGCTCCGTTGAAATTCGTGTGTTGCTCGTTGCGAAACTTCAGCCCAGGACCTTTTTGGCGGCGTTGACCGCACCGGCGGCGCTTTCGCTGTAACCGTCAGCGCCGATTTCATCCGCATATTTTTGCGTGATCGGCGCGCCGCCGATCAACACCTTCACCTGTTGGCGCACGCCGGCCTGTTGCAGCGCATCAACCGTTGTCTTCATCGCCGGCATGGTTGTGGTCAGCAGCGCGGACATGGCCACGATGTTGGCGCCTTTGTCCTTTACCGCAGCGATGAATTGTTCGGGTGACACGTTCACCCCCAGATCAATGACCTCGAAGCCGCCGCCTTCGAGCATCGCCATCACCAGATTTTTGCCGATATCGTGCAAATCGCCTTTTACGGTGCCGAGGGCAACGCGCGCGGTGGGCTTGGCGCCGCTCGCAACCAGCAGCGGCCGGATGAGTTCGAGCGCGGCCTTCATGGCGCGGGCGGCGAGCAGCAACTCGGGCACAAAATACTCGTTGCACTCAAATCGCCGGCCCACTTCGGCCATCGCGGGCATCATGTATTCCTGCACCAGCTTCAGCGGCTCAACGCCGACGGCGAGGGCCTGTTCGGTGGTGGTCTTGGCGGTTTTTGCGTCTCCTTTGAGGATGGCGTCGTGTAGTGGCTTCAAGTCTTGCATGGTTTTTAGTTGTTAGTGTTGTTCAAAACTTGGTCCCGGCCAGTCCGGGTCATTTTCATAAATTACAGCTTTTCATCAAACTCACCCAGCCGGATCGGATACTCCCCGTATTCGCGCACGAGTTTCACAATGTAATCGTAAGTGTGGCCCGACACCGCGCTGCTCACGGAGTGGTCGGACTGAAAAATGTAGCCGCCGCCTTTGGCCGCGTTGAGTTTGCGCAGCACTTCGAGACGAATCGCGGCGCGGTCGCCGCTTTCCCAAATCTGGATGTCGCTGTTGCCGCAAAACCCGATACCGTGCCCGTAACGCCGGCGCAGGTCAATCACATCCATGCCGGCCTTGGCTTCGAGCGGATTATAAGCATCCACCTTCATGTCAATGTAATCCTGAAAAATCGCCTTCACGTTGCCGCAGCCGTGGTAAATCACCGGCAGCCCGTTCGCGTGGGCGTGGTCGGTGATTTTCGCGACCCACGGCTTGAAATATTCGCGCCAGTAATTCGGCAACATGAACGTGCATTTCTTGTAGGCCACGTCGCCCCAAATCACAAAACCATCGAGCAAACCCTTGCCGGCTGCGATTTCCGCCCTGGCCATCTCGAAATAAAATTTGCCGATACGATTGATGACCGCACCCATGCGCTCCGGCTCTTCGCCCATCCACAGCATCGCGTTCTGCTGGCCGATGAGCCGGGTGAGGCATTCGCTGACTTCGATGATGCTGCCATACACCGCTAAATCCGGACGCAGCGACTTGACCGTTTCAATCCAAGGCGGCGTGTCGCGCTGGAAACCGTCGCCCACGCCGGCAATCTGGTTGTCGCCGCCGGCAAAAAACCGCCGCCGGTCCACCGGGTCGTCGAAGACCGCCCGTTCCAGCTTCTCGAAAGAATCGGTTTCCCAGCCGCGCATTTCCGGCATGGGAAACTCAAAGTGTTTATGCATGATCGAGCCGAACCCGGTTTTCACCACGACTTCCTCGGCGGTTTCCTTGAGGGTTTCGAACGGACGGATCCATGGGTCCATGTTCGGCACTGTGGTAATCCAGTCGAGGTCGTAGTAATAATAGGGATTGGCATCGGGCGGCAAACCGAGTTCCTGCTGCCAGCGTTTGGTGAAGCCGCCCCAGAAAAAATCGCTGATCGGCACGCGATCCGGCTCCTGATGGCGAAGCGCGGCATTCAAACGCGCGAGTTTCTTCAGCGTGTTCGGCTTCCGCCCCTCCTGCCCGATGGCCTGGCCTTTGGTGTCGAACATGCTCATGACCGGATATTCATTTGGCTCAATACATTTCACGCGGCTGTGGCGGTATAACGGCTGCCGCAGACTGTTCAAAACATAATTATTTGTCGGCGCTTGTTTGAATCGCAAGCCTAATCATCCGTCAGGGCCGTTGTGCGCCCCTTCGGCAGGCGCCCCAGATGAAAAATCAGGAAGCCATGAAGGAACTGCTGCAATTCGCCGGCTTGCGCCGATGTGGGCTTCAAACGCGAACACGCCGGCCAGTCGTTTTGCATCAGCGCGCGGACGATTTGTCTGGCGCCGGGCGTCAGTTTGGTTTCCCCCAAATCCGGTTTCAGGCCGAGTTCATGCAGGAGCTTGAGTTCAAAGGCCAAAACAATTTGCGGCGCGGATTTCTGCCGGCAAAGGCAGTCCAAAAAACCGTTCATCAATTCAAAAATGCCGGGCAAAGGCGTCCCGGTTTCCGTGGCTTGCTCAACGAACGACGCGGCGTAGGCGGCGTGGCGCAGCCGGCGGAGGTCCTGACGCAGCGCGGCGTGGGTCTCGCGCAAGCTGATTTCACGGAGAGTGTGCAAATCGGATCGGCGGCTGCGGCTGAACGAAAAATCCGCCAGATAAAACAAATCCAATTTGCCGAGAAACGGCGATTTGATCCGGCGCGCGCCCTTGGCGACGGTGGCGATGCGCCCGATATCCGGGGTGAGCCAGTGGACGATGAGGCTGGTTTCCGTGAGCGGTCGCGTGCGCAGGATGATGCCGGTGGTGGATTCAATCATCGGAAGAATTTAACCACGGATGGACACGGATGGACACGGATACAATTCAAATTTAAGCGACTGGTTTCGCCCCCAGGCGGGTTTCCATCCGTAATACAATCCTGCAACTTCGCGCACGGACGACAAAGATTTGGACTGCGGTGGCAGAGCGTAGCGGCGACACCGCTTTCCACACGAACGTTTGCGTCCCAATGCGGCGTGGCGCTTCGCTTCCCGCCGCAGTCCAAAATCCATGGTTGCGGCGCAAGCCGCGTTAGGTTTATCCGTGTCCATCTGTGGTTGATAATTTGGGATTGGAAGGTAGCGGATATTCCTGGGAAATCGCGCCCAGGCTGACGATGTATTTGATGGCGTCGGTAACGCTCATGTCGAGCTTGGTGAGTTTCTCCTCCGGCACCAAAATGAGAAAGCCGGAGGTCGGATTGGGTGTGGTCGGAACAAAGACACTGACGAGGTTCCGGCCGGCCTTTTGCTGGATTTCGCCCTGCTGTTCGCTGGTGATGAAGCCGATGGAAAAATTTCCCGGTCCGGGGAATTCCACCAACACGACGGTCTTGAACGAATGTTTGCTTCCGGCAAACGCGTCGTTGACCTGTTTGATGGCGCCGTAAAACTTGTTCAGCAGCGGCACCCGCATCAACACGCGGTCGGTCCAATCGATCACTTTTTTTCCGATGTAATAACGCGCCAGCACGCCGGCGACCGAAATCAAAACCACGGCGAGCACCAGTGCCACCAGGCTCCAATACCAGAACATCGGTCCCTTGCCGTCGTTGGCATTGACCAGGCTTTCGTGCGTGAGGGTCCGGGGCAGAAAAAACAACAGCAGATCCGTCACGCTGGAAATCGTGCCCACGAGCCATTTAACCGCCGCCAGCGTGAGCAGGGCGGGGAAGGTGACCGCCAGCCCCGTTAAAAAACAGGAACGCCAGCGCGCCAGAATGGACTTCCTCATGCGGTCAGTTTAGCCGGACGGGAAAGTTGCGCGAGTGTAAATCGGCGGGAAAGTTTGCCCAGCAACCGGCCTTCCACGCGCTTCATCCGGCGCCGGGTATCCGCGCTTGAATCATCAAAACCGATCAAATGCAAAACTCCGTGGACCAGGTAGTGGATGACTTCCGACTGCCAGTTCGTGCCGAACTTGCGCGCCTGTAAAACCGCTTCATCCACGCAAATAAAAATTTCACCGTGAATGGTAGGGCGCGTCACTCCGTGCGCGCCGGGGGCGGGCAGGGGACTGCCCGCCCTGCCTGTCTCCGCATAATCAAACGTGATGACATCCGTCGAACCTTGGTGTTTGAGGAAGGTCTCATTGAGCCGGGTCATTTCCAGCGCGGCGACCAGGCAGATGCCGATTTCCTCCTTTTCCAGTTCCAATTCCGCCAGCAATTCCCGGGTGATTTTTTTCAGCAGTCGCAGATTGATTTTTCGCGTGCGCTGACGGTTGGCGATGGCAATGTTCATTTATAAAAATTGTAGGAGACGACGTGAGAAGTCTCTAACTTTTCTTCAGTTTGAGCCTCGTTACCTCGGCTCCTACAAGATTGGTTCATTCCGTTTTCGCGCTGCCGCGATGCTCTTCGTAAGCCGCGATGATACGCTGCACGAGCGGGTGGCGGACGACGTCGCGCTTGCCCAATTCCACAATCGAGATGCCTTCGGTGTTTTTCAGCGCGCGGTGTGCTTCGAGCAATCCCGAATTTTTGTGCGGCGGCAGATCAATCTGCGTCTCATCGCCGGTGATGACGGCCTTCGAGCCATGCCCGAGGCGCGTGAGGAACATCAACATCTGCTCGGTCGTCGAGTTTTGCGCCTCGTCGAGGATGATGAAGGCATTGTTCAGCGTGCGCCCGCGCATGTAGGCCAGCGGCGCAATTTCAATGGTGCCACGCTCGGTGTGCTTCTGGATTTCCTCGGCCGGCAGCATGTCGTGGAGCGCGTCGTGCAGCGGACGGAGATACGGGGTGATTTTTTCGTAAAGGTCGCCGGGTAAAAAGCCCAGCGCTTCGCCGGCTTCAACGGCCGGGCGGGTGAGAATAATCCGCGAAACCTTCCCCTCGCGCAACGCCGCCAGCGCCATCGCCACAGCCAGGTAGGTTTTGCCCGTGCCTGCCGGCCCGACCCCGAACGTGATGTCGTGCCGGCGTATCGCGTCGAGATATTTTTTCTGACCGACGGTTTTGGCGGTGACGCCGGGCTTGCGCTCATGCGTCAACACCCGGTCGCTCACCAGATCCTTGAGCGTCGAAGCGCCTTCATGCTTGATGATGTTCAGCGCGTGGGCGAACTCGCGATTGCGCACCGGCGAGCCGGCCTTGGCCAGACTCTCCAGCGACACAAAAAGCTGTTTGGCGCGCTCGACGGCATCAGCGGCGCCTTCGAGTTTGATCCAACCTTCGCGTGCGGTGGCCTTGACGCCGAGCTGTTCTTCGAGCGATTTAAGGTTGCGCGGCTCGTGATTGAAAAGCTGCTGTGCAACGCGCGCATTTTCGAAATGAAGGGTTTCAGTTGGCATTTTCGGAAGCGGAAAATTTCATTTCGCCAGTTCCGCGCGCAATTTGGAGGCGACGTCGTCCAATGCCGCCGGTAAAACGGTTGTGTTGGCCAGCACCGGCATGAAATTGGTGTCGCCGTTCCAGCGCGGCACGATGTGGATGTGCAAATGGTCGGCGACGCCCGCGCCGGCAACCTTGCCGAGATTGATGCCAATGTTGAAACCGTCCGGCTTCATGGTTTGCGTCAGGGCGTTGATGCAGCGGCGGGTCAGCTTCCACAAATCCGCCAGTTCCTCCTCGGTCAGGCCGTTCAGGTCGGCGACCTGTTTGTAGGGCACGATCAGCAAATGCCCGCCGTTGTAGGGATAGGTGTTGAGCAGGGCGAAGCAGGTGCGGTCGCGCACGATGACACGGTTCGCCTCGTCGTCATTGGATTGGGCGATGCGGGTGAACAGGCTGGTGTCGAGTTGTGGCTTCGGCGACAGGATGTATTCGATGCGCCACGGCGCGTGCAGCGATTCCATGGCGGCAGGGTAGCGATGGAAACAGGGAAAGTCAAAGGCGTGGAAGCTATACCGGTGGGGCGAGCGTCCTCGCGAGCCGGCTTTTAAGCTGATTACCACGTCAAATTCAAACTTTCAAACGAAGTCTCACCAAGGGAAGGATTTTCGATTTAATGTGGGGCGCAAAGTGAGTCCGGAGACGGCTCGCGGGTACGCTCGCCCCACCGAGGCGGTGGTCAGGCAGAAACTCACCGCCGCCGCTGAAAAAAATACCGCGCGAATGAGATCAGCCCGGAAAATTTAAAATTCGGGTCAACGTAATGTTCGATCACATAAAAAGCGAAATAGTAAAAGCGGCAAAAGCACCAGATGGCCAGCAACAGCAGCAAGATTGTCTTCCACGTGCAGCTTTCCAAAATCAGCAGAACCGAAGCCAGGGTTCCCAATAGCAGAAACAAAAATCCTTTTACCTTAATCCAGGTTGGACTGGTGACGTCTTTCATTGGAACAAACTCAAAATCGCCGCTGCTGCCCGCGTGGTTGCGCCGGGTCCGCCCAGGGACGATACAACTTCTGCCAACCGTTTTTTGATTTGAATCCGGCGCGGTTCGTTTTGCAAAAGCTCCAGCGCGGCAGCGGCGATGTTTTCTGGTGTGGCGGCACCCTGTACAAATTCGGGATAAATTTCCTCGTCCGCCAGAATGTTCGGCATCGTCAGCCATTTTACCTTCACAATGCGTTTGGCGATCTGGTATGTGCTCCACGACGTTTTGTAAAGCGTCACCGTCGGCACCCCGAAGAACGCGCACTCCACCGTCACCGTGCCGGTCGAGGCAATGGCAACATCGGCCTCGGCGAGCGCTTGTGGCAGATTACCGATTTGGATTTTCGTATCTGACGGGAGCGCGGACAGCTTGTCCGCGAGTTGTTTCAAAGCTTCATCCGGCAAAACCATTTTCGCATTCGCCGACGGCAATTTCTCCCGAATCAGTTTCAAAGCATCGAACATCACCGGCAAATGCCGCCGCAATTCGTCGGCACGGCTGCCGGGCAGCAGAAGAATTCTATTTTCGGAGGGTCGAGCTCGGCGAGACCCTGAATTTTCGGGAATGGGGGCTTGTGGAACTCGCCCCTCCGAATTAAACCTTTCAACCATGGGATGACCGACAAATTCCACGCGCAACTTCGGCACGCGTTTGGCATACCAATCCTTTTCAAACGGGAAAATGCTCAGTAGCAGATCGTAATCCGCCGCGAGCGAATTCGCCCGGCCCGGCCGCGACGCCCAGACCTGCGGCGAAACGAACTGAATGATCTTCGGGTTCCAATTCGCAAACGGATTTTCGCGGACATATTGTTTAATGGCATGGCCGAAGCGCAAATTGAACCCGCCGTAATCCACGCCGATGACGACGTCCGGCTTGCGTTCAATCGCCAGCGCGAGCAGTTGGTTGAACAGCCGCCGGAATTTGAAATAATTCTTCAGCACATCGGAAATGCCGATGACCGAGTGCTGCGTCATGTCGAAGGCCAGCTCGACTCCCGCTGCCGCCATGCGCGAACCGCCGGCGCCGAAGAATTGCGGGACGCGCCCGTCTTCGCTTCGCTTCGACGCGGCAAGCAGCGCGGAAACCAGTTCCGCCGCGAGCAAATCCCCGCTCGCCTCACCGGCGATGAGCATGAAAGTTTTTGGTTTCAAGACTTAATTTTACCGCAGAGACGCAGCGGCGCAAAGAGCGCAAGAAAGTTAATCAAGATTCATCGCTCAATTTTTTAATGACAGAGCGGACGAGGTATTCCTTGATTTCACGATGACGTGGAATCGGCTGGCACATCTTGGTGCGGGGATTTTGATACCAGTCGTGCTTGCCGCCGTGCCGGATGAACACGCAACCCATCCGGGTGAGTTGCTGAATGAGTTCGGCGCGCTTCACGCGATTTGAAGTTCCGCCACCCGGCGCACGGAAGGAATGACGCCGTTCGTCAAATCCTTGTGCAAGTCGCGCAGATTCTCCTCCAGGTCCGCCAGCGATTCGCCCTGCGTCAGGTAATCGGGAAAATCCTCCAGATGACCGAGCCAAGCGTCGCCGTCCTGCCAATACACATAACGGATGCTTTGCATGATTAACTGTTACACCCGCGCGCCGTTTCCGTAAAGCCCGGATTCAACTCCGCCGCGAGCAAATCCCCGCCCGCCTCACCGGCGATGAGCATGAAGATTTTCGGTTTCACGGGATTATTTTAACGCAAAGACGCAGCGCGGCGGAGCCGCAACCAAAAACAACTTCATAAGGAAGCCATGAAACCAGGAATTCTTTCCGATGGTTCTTGGTTTCCTGGCTTCCTCATAAAAAAATCTTCGCGGAATGTGACGATATTGCGAGATAGCACTGCAAAGATGCAAAGGCGCAAAGCGGTTTCATTTGATCAATCCATTCAAGGGACGACATTTCCCGCCACGATGAATCATGGCGTGGCAATTCGCGCAAACAACAGCAAGTTCATCAAGTTTTGTCCAACATGGTTTCGATCTGTTCGCAAGTGGTTTAAGATGGTGAACTTGTGCATAGTCCCGCCCCAGCTTGCCATAGACGGACTCGAAATCAAAACCGCATCCTTTGACTTCACAGAACAGGCGTCCTTTGTTGCATCGCCTAAATTGCGCAATCTTGGCCTTTCGTAATTTTTGTTCACGGTGACGATGCCGAATGAACGCCTTCCGTGATTTGCCCTCCTTGAATGCGGCCGATTCGTGATCTACAAAGGCTTTGCGTTGGTCTGGTTTTCTTAAATTCTTCAAATGTGAAACCCAAGCTTTCTCAAGTCTGGAGGCAATCGGTGCGGGAATCGTCATGCCCGAACCCCCTGGCGTCCAATTGAAGGTGGAACTAAGGGACTTCAACTTTGCTATAGTGGAAGCAGTTTGTCAACATCTGGATTTAGAATTCTCTGCCATTGGCCCTTGATGTAAGCCGATTTTTCACCCCTCACCGCTTTGGTTTCATCGTGGTGCCTTTCGTAATAAGATTCGCTTGCGAGAATTTTTCCTGCACCAAGTATTCCTCTCGGTTCGTTACCTAGCTTGACAAAAAATACACGGCCCCCCTTGTCAAAATATCTTCTGACACCACAACTCCAAATGTCAGCCGTGATTGCCTTGCCAGCAGCAGTCTCGTTTGCCGCGTCTTCTATATCCCATCCAGGATGATTTAGGTTGCAAGTGAACAAATATGTTTTTACCCCTGCACTTTTGGGGCTTTTACGCTCCGGCGTCAAGTTATCTCGCGACCAGCCAAGTTGTTTGATCGCCTTAACCAAGTTGGGACGCATTGTCCATATCCATGTTTTACCGTTGTAATCAGCGGTTGAAAGAACTTTGAACCAATAACCTGGAGGTTTAGCTATATGTAATGCGTCACAGACTTGGTGCGCTAGACGACCATACGGGCGATTTGCTAGACCACGACTACCTATCAATCTTGCGAGTTGATGGGAAGAAGCTTTGTGGTGTGGGCATTGATACTGGACAAATAGAATCTCGCGATATTTTTCAGGCAAGGGTTTTTTTAAGGCGGAAACGTATTCCTTGACTGATATGGAATCGTATTTTGGCATAATTGTTTTACCTCTGCGCCTTTGCGCCTCTGCGTTAAGCCTTCAGGTTCTGGATTTGCCGCGTGATTTCAAAGGCCAGGTCCAGCGCGCGTTTGGCGGATTCGCCGCTAACGACAGGGGTTTGCTTTTCGCGGACGCAGTTGACGAAGCTTTGCAGTTCCAGCTTGAGCGGTTCGTCTTTGGTAATCGGCACCGGCTCGCGCACGATTCTCTTGCCGGCAAACTGGCTGACGATGGTGGAATCCTTGCCGATGCCAAGCTTGGCGGCCATGATTTTTTTCAGCAGTGAACTTTCCGGCTCGTCGTCGCGGGCGAGGCGCAAAACATATCCCTCCTGCACGCGGTAATCGAGCGAGATGTAGCAGGGATTGGTCGGGCCGCTGATCACGCGGATCTTGCGCATCCGCTCCGGGAAGACGCGGCTGGCGGTGAGGTTGGCGACGCAGCCGTTGGCGAAGCGCAGGCGCGCGTTGGCAATGTCCTCGGACTTGCTCAAGACGGGAATGCCCACGGCATCCACGCTGGTGACGGGCGATTTCACGAACGCCAGCACAACGTTGAGATCGTGAATCATCAAATCGAGCACCACGCCGATGTCGGTGCTGCGCGCGGGGAACGGTGACAGGCGGTGGCATTCGATAAACTTCGGCTCGGTGGCGACGGTCTGGAGAAAAGTGAAAACGGGATTGAACCGCTCGACGTGACCGACTTGCAGCACCAGATTTTTTTTCTGCGCGAGTTCGCACAGCTCGGCGGCCTGCTCGGAACTGTCGGTCATCGGCTTCTCGACGAGGACGTGTTTGCCGGCGGCGAGCAGTTGCTTGGCAAGGTCGAAATGCGTCGTGGTGGGCGTGGCGATGTTCAGTGCGTCGCTGGCGGCGGCGGCTTCAGCGACGGTGTTGAAAATGCGCGCGTTGTGTTTGGCGGCGATTTTGCGGGCGATTTCGGCGTTGGTGTCGTAGATGCCGGCGAGTTCCACCTGGCCGCCGGCGGCGAGTTCCGAGTAGATGCGGACGTGGTTTTGACCCAGCGAGCCGGTGCCGAGAACGGCGACTTTGACCTTTGATGCCATGCGGACAGTTTGCCATTGAGGGAGGACGGCTGACAACTGGCAACTGGCGGGCAAGTTTCGCTTGCGTTGGATTGATTGCCGGTCAAAGATTCAGCCACAAATCATGGGCAAAAAAGCTTTAATTACCGGCATCACCGGCCAGGACGGTTCCTATCTGGCGGAGTTGCTCCTGTCGAAAGGTTACGAGGTGCATGGAATCATCCGGCGCGCCAGCACGTTTAACACGTCCCGGCTGGAGCATCTTTACACCGACCCTCACACCCAGAAAGCCGCGTTGAAGCTGCATTATGGCGACTTGAGCGATGCCAGCGCGCTGGCGCGGTTGATTGGCCGGATCACGCCGAACGAAATTTACAACCTCGCCGCCCAGAGCCACGTGCGCGTGAGTTTCGACAGCCCGGAATACACCACCGACATCACGGCCACGGGCGCGGTGCGGTTGCTGGAAGCCATTCGTGAGACAGGCATCAAGCCGCGATTTTACCAGGCTTCGTTGAGCGAGATGTTTGGGAAGGTACGGGAAACACCGCAGCGGGAAACGACCCCGTTTTATCCACGCAGCCCGTATGGCTGCGCCAAGGTTTATGCCTACTGGATCACGGTCAATTACCGGGAGTCGTACGGCCTTTTTGCGTGCAACGGCATTTTGTTCAACCACGAATCTCCGCGCCGGGGCGAGACCTTTGTCACGCGCAAGATTACGCGCGCGGTGGCCCACATTGCGAACGGTCTGGAGAACAAACTTTACCTTGGCAATCTGGACGCCAAACGCGACTGGGGTTACGCGCGGGAATATGTTGAGGCGATGTGGCTGATGCTCCAGCACGACCGGCCGGATGATTACGTGGTTGCCACCGGGGAAACCCACAGTGTCCGGGAATTTCTGGAAGCGGCCTTCGCCCACCCCGGCCTGGACTGGCGGAAATACGTCGAAATTGATCAAAACTATTGCCGTCCGGCCGAAGTGGATTTGCTGATGGGCGATGCCTCAAAAGCGAAAAGGCAGTTGGGATGGGAACCGAAGACGAAGTTCAATGATCTGGTCAAACTGATGGTGGACGCCGACATGCAGATGGTGAAAGACCACCTTGCCGGCAAGGGCCGGGTCGCGAGTTGATGCGGTGAAGTTTCGATTATTTCCCGCGCGGTTGTTGGTGCAAGAAGTCCTCGTAGGTGAGGCGGATGCCGGTTTCCAGGTCCACTTTGGGCCGCCAGCCCAGGGCGAACAAACGCGAACTGTCCATGAGCTTGCGCGGGGTGCCATCCGGTTTTGATGCGTCCCAGACAATGTCGCCGGCAAAGCCGACAACGTGTTTTATCAGTTCGGCAAGCTGCCGGATGCTGATGTCGCTGCCAAACCCCACGTTGATGAATTGTTCCTCGCTGTAATTTTGCATGAGAAAAACGCAAGCGCTCGCGAGGTCATCGGCATAAAGAAATTCGCGCAACGGCGTCCCCGTGCCCCAACACGTCAGGCTGGCGGCGGCGGTTTGTTTGGCTTCGTGAAACTTCCGGATCAACGCTGGCAGCACATGCGACGTTTGCAGGTCATAATTGTCGTTTGGCCCATACATGTTGGTCGGCATGGCGCTGATGAAATCGCAGCCATGCTGGCGCCGGCAGGCCTGGCAAAGTTTGATGCCGGCGATTTTGGCGACGGCATACCACTGATTGGTCGGTTCCAACGGTCCGGTGAGCAGATATTCCTCCTTGAGCGGCTGAGGCGCGAGCTTGGGGTAAATGCAGGAACTCCCCAGAAACAACAATTTCCGGACGCCCGACTGCCAGGCCGCGTGGATGAGGTTGTTTTGAATTTGCAGGTTTTCGAAAAGAAACGACGCGGGCTGGGTGTCGTTGGCGTAAATGCCGCCGACCCTGGCGGCCGCGACAAACACAAACTCCGGTTTTATCCCGGCAAAGAATTTTTGGACCACGTCGGCATCCAGCAAGTCAACCTCCTGGCGGGTGCGGCCGATGAGGTTGTCAAATCCCTGCCGTTGCAGTTCACGCCAGATGGCGCTGCCGACCAGGCCGCGATGGCCGGCCACATAAATGCGGGAATTTTCGTTCATCAACACGGTGGCCCATGCTGGCAGAATACCGTTTTCCTGGCATCAAAAATATTGGGGAAAGTCCAATTTGGACAACTATTGGCTCAACCGATAAAATTTCCGGGTGCCGGAGATGGAATTGGTCACGGTCTGTTGCCCGTTGACGACGACTGGTGTTGGGGAAACGGCACTCCAGATGGCTGGTGAAACAAGGTTGGTAGTGGATTGTAGAGCGTATCCGGTGTAATCGAACCCAGCCACATTGGTCGGCCACGTTAAAATAAAATTGGTTCCAGCATGTAAGATTACCAGTCGTGGCTTGAATGAAATGCTGAACAACGTGCCGTTGCCATTGGCCCCGCCACTCGGTGCCGTTCCATACAGGGCATTGCCCGATAGAATCAAACCGGCAGACGGATTAGCTCCGTCGCGGTTGGTTCCAGTATTGGGATCAGTTGCGGTGAAACTATACAGAGTCGTAAAGCCAGTGCCATTGGTGTTGACGGCAAACACTGTGCCATTGCCATAGTTACCGCATCCACCTGCCGTTCCATAAAGGGTTTTGCCCGATAAAATCATGCCAGCAGACGGAAAGGATCCGTCACTGTTGGTCTTCCCATAAAGAGGACCGGAACCTGCCGTAAAACTATGCAAGATCGTAAAGCCCGTGCCATTGGTGTTGACGGCAAACACCGTGCCATTGCCATTGGTGCCACCCCTACTTGCCGTCCCACACAGGGTGTTGCCCCATAAAATTAAACCGGCAGTCGGATTGGCTCCGTCGTTGTTGGTTCCGGTATCGGGATGAGTTATGGTGAAAGTATGCAGGATAGTAAAACTCGTGCCATTAGTGTTGAGTGCAAACACCGTGCCGTTGCCATTGGTACCGCCATTCGGTGCTGTCCCATACAAGGTATTACCCGATAAAATTAAACTGGCCCCCGGAAAGGCTCCGTCGCGGTTGGTTCCGGTATTGGGATCAGTTGCGGTAAAAGTATGTAGGTTCGTAAAGCCCGTGCCATTGGTGTTGACGGCAAACACCGTGCCTGTGCCATTGGTACCGCCTCCACTTGCTGTCCCGTACAGGGTCTTGCCCGATAAAATTAAACCGGCAGTCGGAAAGGCTCCGTCGTTGTTCATATAATCCTGAGAATCAGAACCGGAGCCTGCCGTAAAACTATACAGGTTCGTAAAGCCAATGCCATTGGTGTTGACGGCAAACACCGTGCCTGTGCCATTGGTGTTGCCTTGCACCGTCGTCCCATACAAGGTGTTGCCCCATAAAATCAAACCGGCATACGGCCAAGCCCCGTTGCTGTTCGATTGGGGAGCCCAACAGCATGGCGGACCCTCCGGGAAAAGCGCCGTGAAACTATATCGGGTCGTAAAACTCGTGCCATTGGTGTTGACCGCAAATACAGTGCCAGTGCCATTAGTACCGCCTTGCTGCGCCGTCCCATAAAGGGCGTTGCCCGATAAAATCAAACCGGCATACGGATTGGCTCCGTCGCTGTTGGTTCCGGTATCGGGATCGGTTGCGGAGAAACTATGCAGGGTCGTAAAGGTCTGCGCTGTCACTTGGTCCGCCAGCAGTAAGATGAAACCAGCTATCAACATGGGTTGGAGTAATATTTTTTTCATGCAGTTTTTCATTAATTCAAGGTTCGCGTTGACTTACACACAACTATTGGCTCAACCGATAAAATTTCCGAGTGCCGGAGATGGAATTGGTCACGGTCTTCTGCCCGTTGATGACGACTGGTGTTGGGGAAACGGCACTCCAGACTGCTGGTGAAACGAGGTTGGTAGTGGATTGCAGAACGTATCCGGTGTAATCGAACCCGGCCACATTGGTCGGCCACTTTAAAATAAAATTGGTTCCAGCATGTGAGATTGCCAGTCGTGGCTTGAATGAAATGGTGAACACCGTGCCGTTGCCATTGGCCCCGCCATACGGCGCTGTCCCATACAGCGTGTTGCCCGATAAAATCAATCCGGCATACGGATTGGCTCCGTCGCTGTTGGTTCCGGTATCGGGATCAGTTGCGGTGAAACTATACAGAGTCGTAAAGCCCGTGCCATTGGTTCTGACGGCAAACACCGTGCCATTGCCATTAGTGCCGCCTCCAGATGTCGTCCCATACAGGGTGCTGCCTGATAAAATCAAACCGGCATCCGGATAGGCTCCGTCGCTGTTGGTTCCGGTATCGGGATCAGTTGCGGTGAAACTATACAGGGTCGTAAAACCCGTGCCATTGGTGTTGAGAGAGAATACCGTGCCGGCGCTATTGGTGCCTCCTGAAACCGCTGTCCCATACAGGGTGTTGCCCGATAAAATCAAACCGGCATACGGAAAGGTTCCGTCGCTGTTGGTTAAGGCACCAAAAGAATTAGTGTGAGTAAGCGCAGTGAAACAATGTAGCGTCTTAAAACCCGTGCCATTAGTGTTGATGGCAAACACCGTGCCATTGCCATTGGTGCCGCCCCAAGATGCCGTCCCATACAGGGTATTGCCCGATAAAATCAAACCGGCGCACGGAATGGCTCCGTCACTGTTGGTGCGGTAGTTGGGGTTGGGGTTGTAAGAATAAGAATGGATTGCCGTAAAACAATACAGGGTCGTAAAGCCTGTGCCATTAGTGTTGACGGCAAACACTGTGCCGGACCCATTGGTGCCGCCAACCTCCGCTGTCCCATACAGGGTGTTGCCCGATAAAATCAATCCGGCACACGATAAAGCCCCGTCGCTGTTGGTTCTGGTATTGGGATCCGTTGCGGTGAAAGTATGCAGGTTCGTAAAACCCATGCCATTGGTGTTGATAGCAAACACCGTGCCGGTGCCATTGGTGCCGCCATCCAGCGCCGTCCCATACAGGGTGTTGCCCGATAAAATCAATCCGGCATATGGACGGGCTCCGTCGCTGTTGGTGATGAACCGTGTGTAAGAAGGGGGTGCCGTAAAACTATGCAGGGTAGTAAAGCCTGTGCCATTGGTGTTGACGGCAAACACCGTGCCAGTGTCATTGGTGCCGCCAAACTCCGCTGTCCCATACAGGGTGTTGCCTGATAAAATCAAACCGGCATACGGATTGGCTCCGTCGCTGTTGGTTCCGGTATCGGGATCGGTTGCGGTGAAATTATGCAGGGTCGTAAAGGTCTGCGCCGTCACCTGATCTGCCAGCAGCAAGGAGAGACCAGCTATCAGCACAGGCAGGAGTAATAGATTTTTCATGCAACTTTTCATTATTTCGAGGTTCGCGTTGACTTGCTAAACGGTTCTTTCAATACAAAATAAACATTGTTTAGGCTGTTAATGTTCCGATTTCTTTCATTGGTTCGTGTTTTCAAACGGTGGTCAATGTTGTTTCGTTTGCCGCCCGCTTTCCCGGAGCGCGGATTGTCGCAATCTGTAGCGGATCGGCAGAACTACGCGCTGTGAGTTGACCAACTCGCGTTCAGCCGGTGTAGCCTTCCGCCGGTGAAGGTGGTAATGATTGTTTCCTGCGGCGGAGCGCCAGCAACCCGGCCAGCCCGCCCAAGCCGGCCAAGGCCAAGGTGGACGGTTCGGGGACGCCTATGGCTTGAATCACCACTTCACCGTTGCCGGATTGGACGCCGGAGATTCCAACCAGAAATATTCCCGAGGAGTCAACATAGGAACCGCCGCCGCCGCCAGAACTCCCGTATTGATAGCCGGAACCGCCCGCAGCGCCACCGCTGTAGCCGCCACCACCGCCACCACCCATGGCTGCCCCACCGCCGCCGCCATAGCCGCCGTTTCCGCCAGCAACCCAGTCGCCAATTGACAAATTATTGATGCCGGCACCACCGTTGCCACCACCATTGAAACCGCTGCCACCGCCGCCACCATCGAGATTACCTCTGTTGCCACTACCTCGGAATCCGCCACCACCGCCACCACCAAGGTAGTATTCGTTACCGAGTGTGCCGCCATAACCACTGGTGCCGGCGTTGCCGCCAGCGTAGCCACCGGTGCCGGCACTGCCGCCGGCGGTGCCGGTGAGGCCGCTACCGCCGTTGCCACCACCATTGAAGCCGCCGCCACCGCCGCCGCCTGCGATGACCAGTGGTGTGCTGCCATTGACAACGAAGCTGCCGCCGCCGCCGCCGCCAGCACCACCGACGTTGTTATAGCCGTTGGCGTAGGGGAGGTATATTCCAGTACCGCCGCTGCCACCCACCAGAATGGTCAGGGTCGTCACTCCTGTGAAGTCAAATTGGCCTTCAATTTCAGCTCCGAGGCCGCCGCTGCCGCCATTACCGCCGCTGCCGCCTTGAGCACCGTAGGCAGTGATGTCATAGATGCCCGGCCCTAATGTGAAAGTCGTCTCGGTTCCAGTGTAGTTGAAGATTGTGGTTTGGGCCGGGGCGGTTCGTGGAAAGAGGAGTGTGAGCAGAGCGGCAAACAGACCCCAGTGCCAATGTTTGAATAGGTGGTTGTTTTTTGTTTTCATCATTTTTGTTTGTTGTTTTGGTTTGTTAATTGCGAGCCGGGTTGATCGGCGGTTTCTGCAAATTGTTTGTTGTGTCGTTCGCCCTCACCTGTGTCCTCTCCCCCAGGAGAGGATTTCAAACATCACGTTCTTGGTGGTTCGTTTGATTGTCCGGCCAATCCCGCCGCTGGTCGTTCCAAAACGCGGCGAACGTAAAAGCCCTCTCCCCGGGGGAGAGGGTTGGGTGAGGGCGAGCGTTAATCATTCTAAATTTTTCACTGTTTCAGCAAACGATTGGCAATGTCACGGCGAGCGAAGGCGGTAGTAACGACCGGGGTAATTCGTCCAATGCGGATCGCTGAAATAGGATGTGCCGCCGGTAAGCGTGTTGGTTGCCACCGGCCGCCACACCGGATTGGCCAGGTTGGTGCAGGCTTCCACCACGACGGAGATGTTGGTTGCCCAGAAAATGGTGAAACCAAACTGGTTGGTTTGCACGCCAAGGCCAGGACCGTTGCTTACAATCAGCGGATTTGGAAGGAGCCAGGGCGCAGCCGGAATCCAGGCATAGGCGGAAAAGTCATCCCAGCCGGTGGTGCCCGGCATATAATAGGCCGTCGCATTGTTGTCATCGAAGAACACGGTTGAATCCGCGCTGGGAGCGTTGCCTTGGAAATAGACTCCCGCCAGGTCATCACAACCAGCAAACGCGCCTTCCGCGAGGTTGGTGACGCTGCCGGGAATCGTAACGCCGGTCAGGCTGGTGAAAGCGAACGCATACTCTCCAATGCTGACGACGCCTTTGGCGATCGTGGCGTTGGTCAGGGCGGAGCAGAAAGCAAACGCCTCGTTCCCGATGTTGGTGACGCTGCCTGGAATCGTAATGCTGGTCAGGCTGCCGAGGTTCTCGAACGCCTTATTCCCGATGCCGGTGACCGTCCGGCCGTTGATGTTGGTTGGAATCGTCACCACACCGCCCAAACCGGTGTAGCCGGTAATGATGATTGTCCCGTTGTTGGTTTTGAACGTGAAAGGGATGCGGGGTGGCACTGGCACTACACTGATGTCATCGAGACCCAGATAACTGGAGTCATCTTGGGCGCCGAATTGAAGAACAGAACTCGCGCTCGTCGCTCTCACTGTAAATTGTAAGTTGGTCCAGCCGATGGCTCCGATATTGGTTTCATCAAAAATCGTGGTTCCATTCCATGAAACACGAAATTCATTGTTTGTCTCCCCATCAGGACTGTCCAACCAAAACGACAGCAGATAGTTTGAACCCGCGGTTGTGGACAGAGTTTGAGAAAGATAACTTAGCGAACCGACTGGCCCAAGTGCTGCAAAACAATATCCGGAGTACGGCTCAATTCCAGTTTGAGAACCATCATCAACAAACATGTCGTTGGTATCTGATCCTGAAAGAGTCCAACCGGTAAAATCCCCCATTTCAAAATCGCCGTTCAAAACAAGTGAACGGGTAAATTGGGCATGTTCCGTATAAGCTCCGGTAGCCGTCGCGGTTGCATTGGCGCTGACAAAGACGGTTTGATTGGCGGGCCTCGTCCAACCGCTAATGGTGTTGAAGCTCACCGTATGATTGCCCACGGTCAGACCCAAGACCGTCGCTCCGCCGGGCTGCGGAATTCCACCATCCACCTGCCATTGCGCCCCGGCATCTACGGCTCCCGGCGGGGTGATGGTCACCTGCAACGAACCATTCGGGTTCGGCGGGTTCATCATCACAGATGGAACTCCGCCATACATCGAACCCCACCCGCTGGTGCCAGGCAAATAATAGACCGTTGTGGGATCATCGCCCGTCCCGTTGTCGTCATTGTAGAACGGATCCGTTGGCGGTGCGCAGCAGGGAGGGCCTGTGTAAGAAGGAATACGGATGGCGGGAGCGTTGCCTTGAAAATAGACTTCCGTCAGGTTGTCGCAATCATAGAACGCGTAAGGTTCAATGGTCGTGACACTGGCGGGGATCGTGATGCTGGTCAGGCTGTAGCAGTAATCGAACGCATCACCTTCGATGCTGGTGACCGTCAGGCCGTTGATTGTGTTGGGGATGGTCACAGCGCCGCCCGATCCGTTGTAGCCCGTGATTGTGCATGTGCCGTTGCCATTGTCCGTGTAATTATATTCGTATTCCACATCTTCCGTGTAAACACCGGTGGCCGCTGTGATTGAATTGGCGCTGACGGAAACGGTTTGGTTGGCGGGCGTCGTCCAAGGGCTGACGGTGCTGAAGCTTACAGTATGATTGCCCACCGACAACCCCAAGACCGTTGCTCCGCTGGTCTGCGGAATTCCGCCATCCACCTGCCATTGCGCCCCGGCAGCGATGGCCGCAGTCGGTGTGATGGTCACCTGCAAAGACCCGTATGGGTTTGGCGGGTTCAACATCACGGTCGGAACTCCAGCAAAAGTAGAACTCCACCCGCTTGTGCCAGCCAAATAATAAACAGTCATGTTGTTGGTATTGTCATAGGGAAACACATAATCGGCGATGGGGGCATTACCCTCAAAATACACGCTCGTCAGGCTGGAGCAGTCTTCGAACGCAAAGGCTCCGATGCTGGTGAGATTGTTTGGTATCGTGATGTTGGTCAGGCTGGTGAAAGCGAAAGCATAGTCCCCGATGTTGGTGACGCTATTGGGGATCGTATAGGAGGCTCCGACTTTGCGATCTGGGTATTGGATGAGTATGGTCTGGCTTTTGTTAAACAAAACCCCAGCTACACTGCTATAGGCGGGGTTGTTTGTAGCCACCGTGATCGCTGCCAGGCTGGAACAGAACCAGAAAGCGTCCGACCCGATGCTGGTGACGTTGGTGCCTATCAAGATGTTGGTCAAGCTGTTGCATTCAGCGAACGCATAATCCCCGATGCTGATGACGCTGTTGGGAATCGTACCGCTGGTCAAGCTGTTGCATTCAGCGAACGCATAATCCCCGATGCTGGTGACGTTGGTACCAATTGTGACATTGGTCAAGTTGACGCCATTGAATGCATAGTCTCCGATGTCGGTGACGCTGTTGGGTATCGTGTATCTTCCGCCCAGGCCGCCAGGAAATTGAATAAGCGTGGTCTGGCTCTTGTCGAACAAGACCCCAGCCACACTGCTATAGGCGGGATTGTTTGGATTCACGTTTATCGCGGTCAGGCTGGAGCACCAGCCGAACGCCCTGTCCTCAATATTGGTAACGCCGTTGCCGATTGTGGCGTTGGTCAGGCTGGTGCAACCGTCGAACGCAAGGACTCCGATGCTGGTGACGTTGTTGGGAATCGTGACGCTGGTCAGGCCGCAATCTTCGAACGCAACATTTCCGATGCCGGTGACGTTGGTGCCAATCATGACGTTGGTCAGGCTGGAGCATAACTCGAATGCCCTGTCCCCGATGCTGGTGACGTTGGTGCCGATCGTGACGCTGGTGAGGTTGGTGCAGTCATAGAACGCCCCGCCCCCGATGCTGGTGACCGGCAAGCCATTGGTCGTGCCGGGAATGACCACCGCGCCGCCGGAACCGGTGTATTGGTAGATGTTGAGCGAACCGTCGTTATTGGTCGTGAAAGTGAATTGGGCTTGCACCACGGCGGGCAGCAATAGCATTGCCGCCAGCAGGCCGATTTGAATCAGGTTTCGTTTCGTATTCATTTTTATTTGGTTTTGTTGTCCGCCCTCACCTGTTTCCTCTCCCCCAGGAGAGGATTTCAGCAATCATGTTTTCAGTAATTTGTTTGACCGTCCGGCCAATCCCGCCACTGGTTTTGCCAAAGACGCGGGGAACGTTTCTCCCGGACCGTAGCAGCCGACGTAAGGAGGCTCTGACGTTGCTTTGGATAAGATGGAGCGGACTCACGTCCGCTGCTACGAGGTTCATGGAAAGGTGGCACGTCATACGAATTTCAAATGAAGAAGGCAGAATGCAGAAACCGTTTACACGGTTACGATTCTAGGCTGGCGTTTCTTCATTCATCCTTCTTCCTTCTGCCTTTCCTTTTTCACGGCACCACGATTTGCACCGTATCGCTCGGTGCGGCCTGGCCGGCGTCGTTGGCGGCGATGACATAAACTTTCACCGTCTTGCCGCTCGGCAGGCCGGTCAGCGTGGCGTCGCTGTCGGTGACGGTGATTGCGGCCACAGCGGTAGCAGTGTGAAACGACAAGTGGAATGGAGTGAAAACGGGAAAGTGCCGCCGCTGCCGCTCTACACGGTTGCACGGTTGCAAACCCACTTCTGATAATCCACAACCATAAAATCCGACATTATTTCAGCAGAAGCCTTTGCGGAAAGCAAGCCTTTTTTGCTACCACAAAAAATGTCACAAAGTGATGAGGCGGCATTTTCATCGTGCCGAATCGGAGTTCGGCGTTCCGGTGCGGTGCCAAGCTACGTCCCCTGCGTGATCTTGCGGGGTCCATCTGCGGGCATCGCCCCCGCGACGCCCAAACTGCCACAAAAACGTGCGAAGTGATGTTTTTGCTTGTCCGGTCGCTGATATGCCTCTCACTCGCCGACGCTGCGATCAAGGCAAAGCGGCAGCTTTGCCCTACCGGATTCGGGGGTAATGCGCGGGTGCGCCGTTTCGCGGACAATTTCTATTTTGAACTTTGGGCTTCGGGTTCATAAACTCCCGGCGTGCTCGCTTTCATTGTCATTGCCGTGGCGGCGTATTTGCTGGGATCGATTCCCACGGGCTATCTGGTTGCGCGGGCGAAGGGGATTGACATTCGCGCCGTTGGCAGCGGCAACATCGGCGCGACCAATGTTTTTCGCATTCTCGGCAAACCCGCCGGCATTCTTGTGCTCGTGGTGGACGGACTCAAGGGTTTTGCCGCGTGTTCCTGGCTGGCGGATTTCGTCATTCAGTTGTTCGCCGTCGCGCCGGGTCAAATTGAAAATGTGAGAATCATTGCGGGCATTACGGCGGTGCTCGGCCATAATTTCACCTGCTGGCTGAAGTTCAAGGGTGGCAAGGGCATCGCCACCAGCGCGGGAGTTTATTTTGCGCTGGCGCCGCTGGCCGCCGGCATCGCGCTCGGCACGTGGATCATTGTGTTTGCGCTGGGCCGCTATGTGTCGGTGGCTTCCATCGCGGCAGCGGTGGCGCTGCCCGCGGCGGTCTGGTTCACAACGGACAGTTTATTTTTGAGGATTGTCACCACCGCGTTGGGACTGCTCGCCATCTTCAAGCACAAAGACAACATCCAGCGGCTGCTTGATGGCACGGAAAAACGTTTTGGCCAGAAATCAGCGACACCGGAGGCAACAAAATGAAAATCACCGTCCTTGGCGCAGGCGCCTGGGGAACCGCCCTGGCCAAAGTGCTGCACGAAAATAGCAATACCGTGACACTTTGGGACATTGACGCCAGGACGCTCGATGAACTCCGCCGCGGGCGGAATGAGCGTTACCTGCCCGGCATGGCGTTGCCGACGGATTGGAAAGTCGAGATGGACTTCGACAAGGCAGTGGCAGGAGCCGAGTGCCTGGCCATGGCCATTCCGTCCCAAGCCTTCCGTCAGGTTGCCACGAAGCTGAAAGGGCATCCGGCCATTTTGGTGAGTGTGACCAAGGGTATTGAATTTGAGACCGGCGAAACCATGAGCCGGATACTGCGCGAGCAGGCCCCGGCGGATCGCGTGGCCGCGCTTTCCGGGCCGAGCTTTGCCCGCGAAGTGGCGCTGGGCATTCCGACCACGGTGGTTTGCGCCTGCGAAAGCGACGGCACGGCGCGAACGGTGCAAGGACTTTTTCACCGCCCCAGCTTCCGCATTTATCGCAGCACCGACATCCTCGGCGTGGAATATGGCGGCGCGCTGAAAAACATCATCGCCATCGCCGCCGGCGTGAGCGACGGGCTGGGTTACGGCGACAACACCAAGGCCGGACTGGTCACCCGGGCGCTGTCCGAAATGCGCCGGCTGGGGGTGGCGTGCGGCGCGCAACCGGAAACGTTCGCCGGTCTGAGCGGCCTGGGTGACCTCATGCTGACGTGTTTCTCGAAACAGAGCCGCAATCGCGACCTCGGCGAACGTCTTGGGCGCGGGGAAACGATGGCGGTAATCCAGGCATCGCATCCGAAACTGGCCGAGGGCTATCCGACGGCGCGATCCGCGCACCGGCTGGCGCGGGAGAAAAAAGTGCTCACGCCAATCATTGACGAGGTTAACGCGCTGCTCTACGAAGGCAAGGAGCCGAAGAAAGCGGTGCAGGATTTGATTTCGCGGGCGTTCAAGGCGGAAGATTGACGCTAGTGCGGAATGCGGAATGCGGATTGCGGAACGAACAGTTTCCGCACGTCCCAAGTGTTCAACGTTGTCCTGATTTTCGGGCGGTATTGATGGAGGAAACAGCGATGGCGGTCACTCCGCATTCCGCACTCCGCACTGTGTTTACGCCATTGCCTGCTTTATTAGTTTCATCAAATCGGCGTAGGTCTCGACGGCGTCAAATTGCGGGAATTGCTGTTTCACCGCGTCCGGCGCGCGGAAGAGAATGCCCACTTGCGCTTCGCTGAGCATGGCGGTGTCGTTGAACGAATCGCCGGCGGAGATGACGTGGTAATTCATCCGTTTGAAGGCGGCCGCGGCCTCGCGCTTTTGTTCCCGGATGCGCAACTGGTAATCCACGATGCGGTCATTCTCAACGACGAGGCGGTGGCAGAGGAGCGTCGGCTGGCCGAGCTGGCGGAGCAGGGGGGCGGCGAACTGCTCGAACGTGTCGGAAAGAATGATGACCTGCACGAACGAGCGCAGTTCATCCAGAAATTCCCTGCCGCCGGGCAGCGGCTGCAACGTGCCGATGACCTGCTGGATGTCGGAAAGTTTCAGGCCGTGCTGGTCGAGCAGGGCAAGCCGCCCCAGCATGAGCTTGTCATAATCCGGCTCGTCGCGCGTGGTACGGCGCAACTCCGGGATGCCAGTCTTTTCGGCGACCGCAATCCAGATTTCCGGCGTCAACACGCCTTCCATGTCCAAAGTGACGATTGATTGTTTCACGGGCGCGAGTTTTTCAAAATGCCACCGCCATGTCCAGCAAGAGCACAACATGCAACCTTTTTTTGCATATGCAACAAAAGGTTGTCACGAATTTGGTTGCTACTTTGCTGCGCAGAACCTTTGCGCTTTATTGCGGCACGAGCATGAATTTGTCCGCGGTAATGGTGTAAGAACTTGACGCGGCGTTTTTGCCCGTGACCGTCAGCCGGACAGTGTATTGGCATTCGAATCGGTGACGACGTTTTGCCAGTTGGTGATGGCCGGTGGATTTGTCCAGACGTTCCAATCGGTGAGATTTTTGGTCGCATTCAAATTAAAACTGGCCAGGCCGGCGTTCCAGGAAATCGCGGCCTGGCTGCCGTTCCGGGAAATGCCCAGCTTGGGCGCAAGCATAATCTGTCCGACGCCTGTACCGCTTCCACGCCCGCAATGTGACGCCGTAAGATGCCCAGCAGGTTCGTGCGGGCGGGATGATTGGTGGGCATGACGGAAAGAACCTCGGCCGTTGTCACCATCGCCCAGCCGTTGCCGCGGCCCCACTTGACGCCGTTGACGTAGTGGTTGGTGCAATATCAACTGGGTTTGTTGGAAAGCAACTTACCGCAGCAATCCTTCCGCGTCCATTGTCCGGCAGGTCCGGCGTTCAAGGTCCGGCTTTCAGATTTGAATTGGTGGAAAGAATTTGGTCGAGCGCGGCTTTCGCTCCGGGGAATTCCGGCTTGAGGCGCAACGCCTCGCGGTAATGGAAAATGGCTTCCTTGGATTTGTGTTGTTGGGACAAAGCCTGCGCCAGGCGGTAATGCGCCTCCGCGAAATCCGGCTTTTCAACGAGAGCGGCGGCAAAATGACCTGCGGCCTCACCTGGTTTGTCGTGCAGCAACAAAAACAGGCCAAGGTTGTATTGAATCTCGGAATTGTGAGGAGCGAGCCGCGCGGCGGCGTCAAGATGTACCAGCGCTTCGTCCAGCTTGTTATTCTGCAACAATACCATGCCGAAATTATATTGTGCCACCGGGCTGTTTGGCGAAATTCGCACCGCTTCAGCGCACAGCATCATTGCTTCCTTGTTCATGCCCAGGTTTCTGAGGGTCTCGCCCAGGCAGGTGTAGGCGACGAAATTATCGGTTGTCACTTCAATGGCATGACGGAAGAGTTTGATGCTGTTCTGCCAGTAGCTCAGTTGAATTTCAGTGCCAACCAGACAACCTGCCAGCGCCACGACCCCGGCAAACGCTGTCATTCGCCGCCAGTGGGGACGCCAGTTCAAAAAATCGTTGATGCTCCACGCAACCAGAATGAACAGGCCGATGCCGGGAATATACGTGTAACGGTCGGCCATGGATTGCGAGCCGACCTGCACCAGGCCGATGGTGGGGATGAGCGTTCCCAAAAACCAGAACCAGCCGACGGGCAAATACGGATTTTGGCGCGCGCGCCAGATGGACAAACCCGACCACAGGGCCAGCGATAATGCCGCGCCAATCGCCAGACCGGCCGGCCAATGATACGGATGCGGGTAAAAAACCGAGAGATCCACCGGCCAAAATGTTTTGGAGATGTAACGCTCGTAGGCCCACAAAGCGTTTGCCACGCGGGATGAAAAAGACAATCCAGATCCCGCCGACGACCAAAGCGCCCGGCCCGAAGTTTGCACAAAATAGGTCACAACGCTTGCCGCCAGTGTCAGCGCGAAGAAAGGCACCTTTTCGATGATCAAATTGATGGTGGAACGCACGGCGTTTCCGGGCTGAAAACGGTTCAGCGGCCAGAAATCGAGCAGCAGCAAAACAAAAGGCAGCGTCACCACCATCGGCTTGGACATCAGCCCGCAGGCAAATGCCAGCAAACTCAAACCATAAAAGATTTTGGACGATTGATTCCTCGCTTCGGATTTCGGATTTCGGATTTCGGACTTTCGCACATATTGCGTGTACGCCATCAATGTCAGCATCCAGAAAAACGCGCTCAACACATCCTTGCGCTCGGCCACCCAGGCCACCGATTCGACGTGCAATGGATGCCAGGCGAATAAAGCAGCTGCAAACGCGCTGCGCCACACAGCTCCAGTAAGTTGCCTCAACCAAAGGAACAACAGCAAAGTATTGGCCACGTGAAAAAGCAGATTGGTCGAGTGATGGCCGCCGGGATACAAACCGTACAACTGGCAATCCAGCATGTGCGAAAGCCAGGTCAGCGGATGCCAGTTGGCGGCGGCCCCGCTTTGGAAAGCCCAGATCACCCCGGCCCAGGTCAGTCCGGCCTGAACGTGGGCATTGTTGGTGATGTAATCGTCGTCATCGAAGTTGACAAAATTGTGATGAATCATCGGCCAGTAGAGGGCGGTGGTGACCAGGGCAAGTGCCAGGCAGACGAAGGCTGAGATCTGGTTTTTTGTCAATCTGGTCGTGAACATGGCCCGAAAGGTCTAAGATCAGAATTTTATCATCTCACGTTTTCGCTTTATGAACCGGCAGCTTTCCTGGTAGCCGGCCCCGCGCGCGAGCTGGACGGCTTCAAGGAAAGCCATGCCGACCTCCTCCGGTGCGTGGGCGTCCGAGCCAAAGGTGATGGGCACACCTTTTTGAAACGCAAGTTCGAGGATTTGTCGGTTCGGATAAATTTCCCTGCAATCCTTGCGCAGACCGGCGGTGTTGAGCTCGATGGCACAGTTGTTCTTTTTGGCCGCGTTGAGAAATTGTTCATAGAGCGGCTTGCAGTCGCGCGCTGGTCGATGGCCGAATTTTTTCGGCAGGTCCACGTGACCGATGATTTCAAAAAAACCGGTTTCTGCCGCCTTGGTCAGCCGCTCAAAATAAGCCGACCAGACTTCGAAGGGGTCGCGGTTCTTCCATTTGGAAATTTCATGCGGATTGTCCACGACCCAGTCATCGGAGACGTAATGCACCGAACCAATGAAATAGTCCCACGGATGCCGCGCGGCGAGGTCGCGAATCCAATCTTCGAAACCGGGCAGATAATCCACTTCCAGCGCCAGCCGGATGGTCAGGTTCGGAAAATCCTTTTGCGCCTGACGGACTTTGGCGACGTATTCATCGAGTTGACTGGCGTACATCCGCCAGTTGTCAAAGTCGTCGCGCGGCATCGGCGAGTGGTCGGAGAAACCAATTTCGGTGAAGCCGATGGCCAGTGCGCGTTTCGCATATTCGACCGGTTCCCCGGTCGCGTGCCGGCAAAGCGGCGTGTGCATGTGGTAATCGGCAGGCCATTGCATGGGGTTGAGTGTTGAGAGTTGAGCGTTGAGTGTCGAACAAAAAACGGGGCGTGGAGTCCAGGCTCTTGCCGCGGCGGAGCGTTTTGCGAAGCCTGGGTCAGCTTGTTTCTTGCTGGGGCCCGGCATCCCGCCGGCTCGTACCGCTGCGGCGGACTTGTCTATTTGCCGGCGAGAAGCCGGCGTTCCCAGAGAACAACGACCTGCCGCGAGCTTCAAGTTTCAAGTGTTGAATCCTGAAAAGGCAACCACATTGGAAGGAATAAAGAAGAGCGGAGATCTTAACTGCAGGACGCTTCAGAATTTTAATCTCCGCTCCATTTGTAATCGTATCCGGCCGGCGGGTCGTAGAAACACGAAAACAAATTACCCTGCACTTCCTGGTAGTAAATCTTGATATAACTTACATGGCCGTCCACGAAGCCAACCATGTCTTTGGCGTCAAGGAACATGGGCTGCTCACCAGCGGAGAGTTGTATCGGCTTTCTCGGCTGATGCCACGAATAGGGATAAAAGGCCGGTGTTTCTGCGACCAATGCCGTTTTGACCGGATCTTTTATCGAGGTGATCTTCCGGTCAGCGATGCCAAGCCAGGCAGCGGATTGAGGATTGTCATGGGAGTGAAAATTCAGTCCATTGAAGCTGTAACTCGAATAATCGTAACCGGCCTGATCATGTTGACTGTGAAGCACATTGGTCCAGTTATTAAAATAACCGTTGGCACCTCGTGACATTTCATAGAAAAACGTGTCAGCCGGGCAGGCAAAAATCCTGTCTTGTGACGACGAAGTGCCATTCAAACCGACATAGTTTTTCATGAGTTCCTTATAACCAATCCAAGGATTTCTAGTAACATTAGTGGCAGGAGAAACGTCGTTTGAGTCATCGCAATACATTCGGACGCCTAGATTGATTTGTCTCAAATTGTTCAAGCAGGTTGTCCACTTCGCCTTGTCTTTGGCGGCGCTGAACACCGGCAACAACAATGCCGCCAGAATCCCCATAACGGCAATGACGACGAGCAGTTCGACCAGATTGAAAGCCCTGTCAGATTTGATCGTCGGTTTCATGTTTGCTGTTTTGCAACAGACTGGCATTACATGCCGCCATCAAAATACCAGCGTTTGTCAGGGTTGTCGCACCGGATTGCCAATTGGAATTTTTCGACTTTGCCATTCTTGAGCCGGATTTCGTAAGGCACATAAACGCCGCCATATTTGCCGCGGGCACTAAACCAGCCCCAAAACGGTTTGCCCAAACTGACGACTTGCAATCCGCCATAATAGTTCTTGAATTTATCGCCGAGAGGATAACCTGGTTCACAGAACTTGGCCGCTTCCGTCCAATCGTCCTGGCTACAGGCGTCAAAAAAAGTCTTTGCGGCTTGTTCCGGCGTTGTGCCTGTCAATCTCGCATATTGCGCTTCCTCGTCGTTGGACAACTCCTGTGATCTGGAAAAAATCGAGGCGTTTCGGTAGTGGTGAATAACAATTGGCGTTGTGCCAACGGCCACAATGGCCGCAACACCAACGACGATTGCTGTTTTTGCTTTTGTCCATGCCATAATTTTCAATGCTCCTTTGATGAGGGTTAAGGTTGAACCGCTGGCCGCCACGTCCTTTGTAATTGCTACGGCAGTCACAGATTTTGCCAGCGCCACTGGCGCAGCTTGAACGGAATTGGCGGAAATCGCTCCTGTTAAAATCCCCGCCGAAACACGGATGCCGCGCCAGGCGAAAAATGTCCGCAGTTTCTCCACCGCCCGCTCCACCCGCTTGCGCGCGGCCCATTCTTCAACGCCCAGCAGGGCGGCAGCCTCCGCGCTGCTCTTGTTTTCAAAAAAACGCAGCGCCAGCAACGTGCGCTCTTTTTCGTTGAGTCGCGTCATGGCTTCTTCCAAAAGTGGCGCGAGTTGCCGCCAGGCACCGTCGGTGTCGGATTCATTAATGGTGGATTGCATGTAAGCCTCCTGTTCGCGGAACTGGCGTCGGGTTTTCGTCCGCAGAAACCGCATGGCGGTGAAGCGTGTGGTTTCATACAGCCAGCCGGTGAGAGTGGGCCTTTGATGCAGACTCGCGGCTTTTTGGGCAAGAATAATGAAGACCGCCTGTGTCACGTCCTGCGCGTCCTGGGAATTGCCAGTGTATCGCAGGCCGACGGAATAGACGAGGTTGATGTGCCGACGGACCAATTCGGCAAAAGCCGGCTCCGAATCGCGGTCGGCGTATTCCCGCATCAAGTCCATGTCTTTCACATCGGGCATTTACTGATTATTCTCCGCCCGAAGCGAAAATTGGACATTTATTTTTCAATTCTTCGTTTTTTCGACTACGAGCATTTCAGCGAATGTTAAAATTTGAAGTTTGAGTATCGTATCAAAAACGGGCAGGAAAAGGCAGGATGACAGACCAAAATCCAGCACCGTTGCTCCGATTATTCGTTGCGATTCCGATTCCGGAGCCGGTCCGGGATGAAATCATCCGCGTCCAACGGGAATTGCAGCCGCTCGTGCCGCGCAATGTGGCCCGCTGGGCCCGGCCGGATCAATTTCATCTCACGCTCCGGTTCTTGGGCGATGTTCCAGCGGATGGCGTCGAAGATTTGAAGAAATCAGTTGGTGCCGTTTGCCGGAATGCCCGGCCCTTGTCCTTGCGCGCCGAGGGCGTCGGTTTTTTCCCGAATCCCCGCTCGCCCCGGGTCATCTGGGTGGGAATCAACGACGGGAAAGGATGCCTGATGGATTTGCAGCAGCAGATTGAAACCGCTGCCGGCCAGTACAGTTCCGAACCGGGCGGAAAAAATTTCACGGGCCATGCCACGTTGGGCCGGCTGAAAAATCCGAGGCCAGCCGATACCCGGGATCTGGCCGCGCGGGCGCAGTCCCTCGAAAAGCGGCTGCTCGGCGAATGGACGGCTCATGAAATTGAAATCATCCGAAGCGAATTATCTCCGGCTGGAGCGCGTTACACTTCACTTGCGGTGTTCCGGCTGGGAGCGGTTTGAACCCGAACTGAGAAGTTAAATTTCTGCGTTAGCGGAGTGCGGCCGCCTGCTCGCGATTTATCGGAGTCCCGGCCGCAGCAAAGTGGCGTGGGCGGGTGATTGAAAAATGTTTTATGGTTTGAATGAAGCCAGTTGCTGCGCCCGGGGACGGGCGCACTCGGGCATGGCCAAAGCCGCTACGCCGGTTTTGCATTCGTGCCGGCTTTCGGCGGTGCAGTGCTCTTGCGCTCGATGAGTTCGGCGGGCAGGCGTTTCGTTTCAACCCGCAGGCCCTTCAGCAAGTTCATCATCGCGTCCACCGCGGCCATGCCCAGCCGATACTTAGGCTGGCGGATGGTCGTCAGCGGCACGCGAAAATATTCCGCCGTCAGGATGTTGCCGAAACCCACGAGCGACATGTCCTCCGGAATCCGCAAACCTTTCGAGAACAACGCGTCCGCGCATCCGATGGCGACGAGGTCGTTGACGGTTTGAACGGCGGTGGCACCGCAGGATTCATTCAGCATTTGCAGCGCGGCTTTGGTGCCGTCTTCAATGGTGCTGCCGGCTTGAAAAACCAGCTTGTCGTCCACGTCCAATCCGGCTTCGCGCAAGGCGCGGCGATAACCTTCAAATCGCTCATGTACCCACGGTGCCGTGGGCGGGCCGGTGAGATAGGCAATGCGTTTGTGGCCGAGCTTCAGCAGATGTTGGGTCGCGGTGTGGCTGGCTGCCTGTTCATCAATTTCCACGCTGACGAACGATTTACAAAAGGGCGCGGGCGGCCCGATTAAAACCGTCGGGGTCTGGCGGGCCAGCACCTCCTGATAAATCCGCGCCTCGGCCTCGAAGCGATACACCGGCGAAATGAACAGGCCATCCACGCGCCGCGACAACAGCCGCCGGATGCAAACCTCCTCGCGGCCCGGCAGGTTGTACGTGTGCGTGAGCAAAATGTCGTAGCCCAGTTCATGCGCACGCTCCTCGATGGCGAAAACGACGCGCGCAAAAATCGGATTCGTGCTCGATGGAATGACAAGGCCGAATAATTTGGTCGTCCGGTTGCGCAGCCCCTGTGCCGACGAGTCGGGAACGTAACCCATTTGTTGCGCCAGCGCCTTGATGCGCAACTTGGTGGCCGCCGACACATCCGGCTCGTCGCGCAACGCCTTCGAGACCGTCATCACCGAGACGCCCGCCTGCCGGGCTATGTCTTTAAGTCGGACCATGGCCAAATTGCGGATTGCGGATTGCGGATTGCGGAATGAAATTCTGTCGAACACCCTGAAGGGTGGACACCAAACCGGATCGAATCGGGGAACACAGGTTTAACGTTTCAACTTTCATTTCATAAATACGCTCCGCGCCAGTGCAGCTTGCGGCGCAATGCTTCCAAAAATGAACTGTCCGCCAGATGCATCAGCCGGACCGTGCCCCGGCTGCGGCGAATCGTCACCTCGTCGTTGGCGCCCAGCTCGGCGACAAACTGTCCGTCCGCACTCACAATCGTCGCCGGTGGCGAACTGATGGCCTTGACGCGGATGGTGGAAGCCAGCGGTAAAATGAGCGGGCGATTTGACAGCGTGTGCGGACAAACCGGTGTGAGCGCGAACACTTCGGCGGTGGGCAAAACAATGGCGCCGCCCGCTGCCAGCGAATACGCCGTTGAACCCGTGGGCGAACTGATGATTAATCCGTCGCAGTGGTAGCGCGTCACCAGTTCGCCATCCACGCTGACGTCGAGTTTGATGAGCCGTGAGATTGCGCCCCGGCTGACCACGATGTCATTGAGCGCGGTTTCATGAATCCGCCGTCCCTGGCAGCGGCCGCTGACCTCGATCAAAACGCGGGATTCGTATTTGAATCCGCCGCGCCAGATGCGCGCCAGGGCGCGGGTCATTTCATCCGACGGCACGGCGGTGAGAAAGCCAAGGCCGCCGATATTGACACCGAGCATCGGCGTGGCCGAGCCGGCGATTTCGCGGGCGACGTGCAGCATCGTGCCGTCGCCGCCAAACACCACCAGCAGGTCCACTTCGCGCGCCAGCGCGGTGGCGTCGTCGCATGCGGAATTTTTCAATCCGGCCAGGCGGGCGGTCGCGGCGTCGCACAACACCTTTCGCCCGGCGCGATGAATGAGCCGGGCGGCTTTGCGGACGCTGTCGGCGCAGGCGGCCTTGTCGGAATTGCCGACGAGCCCGACGCGTTTGATTTTGTCAGCTTGTTTTTTCAATCAGCGCCAAAAATTCCTTGTTGCCCGCCGGTCCGAGCAACGGTGATTCCACCACGCCCTGCCAGCGCAACCCGGGTTGCGCGCGGACGAATTCCCGCACTTCATTGAGCACGCGCTCATGCACCGACGGATCGCTGATGACGCCCCGACCCTTGTCGGCTTCGGCTTTGCCGGCTTCAAACTGCGGTTTGATGAGCGCGACAATTCTGCCATTGGGCCGCAATAATGCAATGGCGGCGGGCAAAATATTTCGCAAGGAAATAAACGAGCAGTCAATCACGGCCAGATCGGCGGGGGTGTATGGCTGGGGAAATTGCGCCGCGGTCAGATGCCGCGCGTTGGTCTTCTCCATGACAACGACGCGGGGGTCGTGCCGGAGTTTCCAGGCGAATTGCCCCCGACCCACGTCCACGGCAAAAACCTTCGCCGCGCCGTGTTGCAACAAACAATCGGTGAATCCGCCGGTGGATGCGCCCAGGTCGAGCGCGGTCAGTCCGGCAACATCCAATTGGAAATGCCGCAGGGCGTGTTCCAGTTTGTGGCCGCCGCGGCTGACGTATTTCTCATCCGCGTCCAAGGTGAGTTGGTCGCCGGGTTTGACAGAGTCGCTGGGTTTGTGGGCGGACTGGGCATTGATGCGGACCAGGCCGGCGATGATGGCGCGTTTGGCACGTTCGCGGCTTTCGCAAAGGCCGCGTTCAACCAAGGCCTGGTCGAGGCGAATCATGTCGAAATAAATTCAATCTCTCTTTGTATGCGCGCTGCCGACAATCCGGAAATTAAGGTGCCAGCGGATTGATTGACAGGAAATTCAATATCTGCCAATCAAAAATTTTCAGAGTTGGATGCAGTCGCGTTTAACTTCCCAAGTCCGTCACAAGATGTGGCCCGCGTAGGGAGCGTTGCTGCGCGGTGTTTTGTGTCAATACTCAGGACCCGTTTTTGGCCGTCGGATCATCCACCCGCGTCTGCAAGTTGAACTGGCTGCCGCTAATGGCGGAACGGAATTCGGCAAATGTGAACGGCCTGGCGATGGAGAAAAGTGCAACACCTGGAACCAAGGCTGCCCGGCAATGTTGCAAAAGCACGACGGGTTTGAAAAGCCAACCAATACTACAAAACTAGGAACCGTTTCTTTTTGTGTTTGGATAAATCACACTTGCAGAAACGCTACAGGTAATTTTGCCAAGTGGAACATAAATGCCATCGCCACTGGGCTTGAACATGATGTTACTTGGCGGGCAAATTGGTTTGAACGTTTAACGATGAACTTGCTTTTGCTACCGGTGGCTTTTCAACCTTGATTTTGATTGGGGAAAAGCGAAGCAAATTCCGATACCACTCGTCGGTGTCTTTGGTGCGGACGTAACGAAACATCTGAATCTCAATTTCCATCGTGTAAATCCCCGGCTCTTGTATTTGAAATAGCTCCCGAGGAGAAGGTAGTATGCCACCGCTCGACTCTCCCTGATTGCTTTCAAATGATCCCCAAGCTTCAATTGGTTGCAACCGAGTGCTCTTGTAGTCGTGCAGGCGCGCCCAATTCGAGCCAAATGCATCGCCCAAGGCGGTCTTAGTTACTTCCTTACCGTCTTGTGCAAGCAATTTGACCTTTAGCCCATAAGCCGGGTCAATCGGATACCAAATACTGACTTTTCCGGTATTGCAATATGCAGCCCAATCGAATTTGTGATTAAACTGGAAAGGTTCGTTTGTACCGGGCCTGTCTCCCCCCATCCATTCTGTAACCGCCACGTAAATCCCATTGGTCGGGGCGGAGAAAATACCTGCCGAAACTGAGAATAACGAAACCAAAAATAGAGTGAGTGTTATAGTAACTGTTCTCATAGTCTTTAGATTTTTTAATGGGTTTAGTGAAAGAAAGCACCATTGTTATAAACTTGCATCCAAACCGGCCAGTCATACGAGCCATCCGGGTTGGAGGGGCCAGACACCGAACTGGGGCTGATGGTCAAACTTGGATATGTTGCGTCGCCAGAATCGCTCCACACAAGTTTACCCAGCGGCACATAAATATCGTCAGGACCACCCGGCGTGAACATCACATAATCGGTGAAGGTATCATACATGAAAACCCGGCCATAGCCAGAAGCGCTGGGCGCATCATCGAGTCCATTAAGACATATATTCCCTGTGGGGTTTGGATTTTTGTAAATTTTCCATGTCGGATTATACGGGTCCTGATTGTCCAGCCAGTTGACGACATTTGTGGTGGCGGAAAATGAATCGTTCCTTGAACAAAGCTGGGTGAATTTTGCATACCCGCCAAAATCCGATGAAATTACCCGAATAGTATAGTCCATGTAATTCGCCACCGGATATGCGCCAACCTCAATTTCGCCATTGTAACCAAAAGGAAACTGATACCACCAAGTCTCACCCCACTCCATGTCTGGTGTGCCAGCAATGTTTTTATCAACAATCGCAACGCTTGGCCTGTATATACTAAACTGTCCTTTCGCAATCACAATTACTTGCTGGCCATTATTGAGCGTTAGATTTTCCCCAAGCATCGCCGTGTTAGTCGCCGGTGGATTTGCACCGCCCGAAACCCACCAAGCGAAAGTTGTATCGTTGGTGAGTTTGTCGGAATCCGAAAAATAATTGGTGGAAGAACTCGAAGAACCACCCGTGTAATTGTTCACGTAAACTGATGACGGCCGGCTGGATTTGATTGAACCATTGCGATCCGACCCAATCGGGGTCTCCCACATAAATTTCCACGTCAATCACCGCCGTGCCCGTTGGACTGACCGGCACTTCGTCTGCCTTCCATGTGCCGTCATTGACATTCGCCTCAACGCCGTTGACCGTCAGCGTGTAACCTGGATCGCTGATGGTTCCAGTCACGCTGACAAGGCTTTGATTCAACTGATCGTCAGGAAGCGGATCCATTGTCACGCTCACCACGGCCTTGATCAAGGTGATGTCCGTCGTGGAAGCGTTCCCCGCCGCATCGGTGGCGGTGATGCTTAAAGTATTTGTGCCGTCAGCCAGCGGCAAGTTGTTGAACCAAACTGTGCCGCTCCGTTCCACCACTCCTTGAAACGTGCTCGTGCCGCCATTCATCGAAGCCATGATCGTTGCCGTCGCGTCGTCCACTTGAGCCTGCACGCTAAAATTGCCGCCGCCGATTGCCGTTCCATCCTGCGGCCAAATGAGATTCAACACCGGCGGCGTTGTATCGGTTGAATAGTCCAGCGAGATACTGACGTTGGTCGTTGCCATGTTTCCCGCCAAATCGGTGGCGTGAAGCGTGACGGTGTTCATGCCATTGGTCAATTTAACATCATAGCATTGAAAAGAATTCGTCGTGAACAGCAAAATATTTGTGTCATAAAATGACGCCTGCCAATAGCCCGGCTGATTGGTAATAACGCCCACGGCGTTGCTCACATCATAAGTCAGCGCGCCCAATGTCTCGTTCACGAAGCCTTGCAGTTGAATCATCGGCGTGGAAACGGTTGTGGAAGCCGGTTCAGTAATGAAAATGGTCAGGGCAACCGGGGCGGAATATGTCAATGTCGTTTGCTGCCAGGTTGGCTGCGTATCGTCTGGCAATCCACGCAGGCCAACGCGCACCGTGTAAACACCTTCCCCGGAATTTAATGAAACAATGATATTGCTTCCAGTGTAAGGCTGCCAAATGGCATCGGCATTGTTGGTATCATTGACCAACACCGCTTCGTAAAACGGTGTGCCGCCCAAAATAGCTGCGGTTCCATTGACGATACTGATGTGCACTTCATTGGAAAATTGCAGCGAAAAAAAGATGATATTGGGATCAACGCCATATTGATAATCAATCATCAACTGCTGGCCTATGCTGTCCAAGTTTGTGTCTGACAAATCCACCGTGCCGAAGTATTTCCAAAACCACCAGATCGGGGTCGTGTTCCCGTTTTCTGTCACCCCCGTCCAGTCCTCAGCCCTCAGGAACAAACTCTGCCGCTCCAGCGTCGGCACCGTGAAGGGCATCACCTCTGAATTCGTCGGCCATACTTCCGCTGCCACATTCCACCCGCCAGCAGATCCGTTGTGCTCCAGATGGCATAGACCTGATTGGTGGAGTTGTGCAGGTTGAACCAAGCCGCGCCGTTGCTGACGCCTGCGATCTCCAGCCACAGCCCGTTGATTTCTATCGTGTAGCTGCTGTCGGCAACTTCTTGGCTGTCCATCTCCAAACCCATTGCCCTGGACAGCATGTGCATCGCCGCATTTTGCTGCTCCAAGGCAGCGTAGTCGAAATCCTGGTCCGCCAGAAGCCAGTTGCCACCCCCTAAATTCCACGCCGGCAGATTATTGATGTTCGATGGCAGCGGGGGATAATTGATATTTTTAGCGGACCAGAATGTGGCGCCCCGTGGAAATGATTCCGCCGGCAACGGCGTCGTTTCCTCTATCGCCTGCAACATCACGCTCAAATCGTCGGCTGAAGCTGAATGCAAAGATTGAATGGATATGGTCGTTGTTTGGGCGTGTAAACTGAAGTTTATTGCGAGAACAAACGCAATTCCCGCCGAAACCATCCGTGTCTTTTTCATAAGTTTTTAACCCGGTTTCTCCCGAATTCAGGAGTGATTCTAAACCGCGCGGGGATTACAAGCGACTGCCGCTGGTCAGGACGCGGGCATGGACCTCGCGAAAGCTGTGCAGGAACAGTTCATTGTCGGCCACGGCCTTTTCCACCAGTTGTTTGAGCAAAAACATTTCGGAACTGTTGATGACGGCGTGAACGCTGTGCTTGAAGGCTTCCATCGGCGTGAAAGTTTGAAACGAATCGCCGAGCAAGACAAACGTGGCGTGACGGCGCTGGTTGACGGGCATGGTTTGCAGCGCCTTGAGCGTGAGATTTTCGTCAATGGTGTTCGCGCCGAAAAGTTCCTCCACGATGACGACTTGATAATGCGCCTGGCTGAAGCGCACGAGAAAATCGCTGTGCGTGGCGGCGGTGTGGACTTTGTAGCCAAGCTCCTGCAACGCGGTCTTCGCGATCTCCAGCCATTCGGGCGTGGAAAAGGCGATCAAGGCCGGTTTGTCATCGGTGCTGACGAAATCGAATGAGCCATTCATGGTTACTTGATTTTGAGGACGGGCGGCGCGGCCCCACCCTCCGAGGGCGACGTTTTCATGCGCAATGTGCTGCTGGTCATGGTCATTTCGCCGCGGGCCTTTTTGATGTTGTCAATGGCGCGTGACATGACGCTGCGTTTGGTGCAGTAGAGCAGGGCAGTTTCCTCCGTGATGACGCCTTGTTCGAAAGCTTCCATGCAGGCGTGGTCGAACGTCCGCCAGCCGAAGGGGTAACTGGCTTCGATGATTTCGTAAAATGTTTTGCCTTCGCTTTCACCCAGCCGGATGGCCTCCTGGGTGCGGAGGTTCGAGCCCATGAGTTCGAGCAGCGCAAAGCGCGCGCCGCCGACCCTGGGCACCAGCCGCTGGCTGACCACCCAGCGCAACGAGTCAGCCAGGCGCACGCGGATTTGTTCCTGCTCATCCGGCGCAAACATGCCCAGAATGCGGTTGATCGTTTCGCCCGCGTTGATCGTGTGCAGCGTGCTGAGGACCAGGTGGCCGGTTTCCGCCGCGCTCAAGGCGATCTTCACCGTTTCCTGATCGCGCATTTCGCCGACGAGAATGACCTTGGGCGCCTGGCGCAGCGCGGCGCGCAAACCGTTGACGTAAGAATCAAAGTCAATGCCCAATTCGCGCTGGTTAAAAGTCGCCTCTCGGTGCGTATGGACATATTCCACCGGGTCTTCCAAAGTAACGATATGAACGGGTTTGGATCCGTTGATTTCGTTCAGGATGGCGGCCAGCGTGGTGGATTTGCCGGAACCGGTGGCGCCGGTGACCAGCACCAGGCCCGTTTTTTCCTTTGGGATTTCCTTGAAAATCTCCGGAAACTTCAATTGATCCAGGGTTGGGATGGCCGCATTAAGCTGGCGGCAGACGATGGAATAATTCCCGCGTTGCGCGAATATGTTGACACGGAAGCGGGCCTTGTCTGAAAGCGCGTAGGAAGCGTCGCACGACCCGTGGCGCAACAGGTCTTCAATCTGCCAAAGATTGTCGCCGATGATGTTCAGCGCAATGATTTCGGTTTGAAACGGAGTAAGCTTTTCGATGGGCGGTTCCAGAACCACCGGTTTGAGTTCCCCATAAGCCTCGACTTGCGGCGGGCGGTCCACCGTGAACAAAAGATCGGAAATCTCCGGCTGTGAAGCCAGCATCGCTTCCAAAATTTGATCCATTTCGGGTCGCCGCATAAATCAGATGGAATCGTCGTCTTCCGGTGGATGGGCGAGCAGGGCGCGGAATTTTTTCCGGTCCAACGACTTTTCATAGGCGTCTTCCGGCGCAATGCGCTTCATGCGCACATGCTCCATGATATGATCGTCCATCGGTTGATTGCCGATTTTCTTGCCAACTTGAATCATGCCGGGAAGCTGGTGCGTTTTGCCTTCACGCACGAGATTGGCGACGGCGGTGTTGAAGACCAGAATTTCAAACGCCGCGATGCGCCCTTTCCTGTCCGTGCGCTTGAACAAGGTTTGCGCCACAATGCCTTTCAACGCTTCGGAAAGCGTCTGGCGGATTTTGTTTTGCTGGTCCGCCGGAAAGACGTCAATGATGCGGTCAACCGTTTTGGAGGCGCTTTGCGTGTGCAATGTGCCGAAGACCAGGTGGCCGGTGGCGGCAGCGGTGATGGCCAGCTCGATGGTCTCAAGGTCGCGCATTTCACCGACGAGAATGACGTCCGGGTCTTCGCGCAACGCGCCGCGAAGTCCCGCGGAAAATGATTTGGTGTGGACGCCGACTTCCCGATGGTTCACCAGGCAGCTTTTGCTTTCATGGACGAATTCAATCGGGTCTTCCAGCGTGATGATGTGGTCTTTGCGGTTGCGGTTCACGCTATCGATCATCGCTGCCAGCGTCGTGGATTTGCCGGAGCCGGTCGGCCCGGTGACCAGGACCAGGCCCTGGTGGAGCATGGTAAATTTTTTGAGCACCGGCGGCAGCGGCGCTTCCAGTTTTTCAAAATCTTCAAACGAAAGCACGCGGCTGGGAATCTGCCGGAACGCCGCGGCAATTCCATTTCTGTGATTGTAAAAATTGACGCGGAAACGCGAGATGTTCGGAATTTCGTAGCCAAAATCCACGTCACCCGTCTCTTCAAATTGTTTGATTTTGTAATCCGGCGCGGTTTCGTAGAGCATGGACTTGAGCGAGTCATTTTCCAGCGGCGGATAATCCACGCGCTGAAGCTCGCCGTTGATGCGCAACATGGGCGGATTGCCGGAGGTCATGTGCAAGTCTGACGCCTTTTGCTCAAACATCAGATTGAAAAACGCGTCTATTTTGGCCATAAATCCTTTTCTTGATAAAATGTTAGCTATCGCCGCGCCAAACGCAAGCCATGAGCAACCTGTCTGAAATCATCCGCCGCGAAGCCGCCCAACGCGGAGTTTTGTCCTTTGCGCGTTTCATGGAACTCGCCCTCTACTGTCCCGTTCATGGATATTATGAAACGAAAAAAGACAATCCCGGCCGGCACGGTGATTTTTACACCAGCGTCGGCGCCGGTGAATTGTTCGGCCAGCTGCTCGCGTTTCAATTCGCCGAATGGCTGGAGGACCAAGTCCACCGTCCACAGCCCACAGTCCAAATAGTCGAGGCCGGTGCCCACGATGGCAGGTTGGCCAGGGACATTCTGACTTGGTTGCAATCCAACCGGTCGGAACTGTTCGGGCAGATTGAATACTGGATCATCGAGCCTTCGGCCCGCCGGCAGGAATGGCAGGGGGAAACTTTGCGGGAGTTCGCCCCGCGGGTCCGCTGGTTTGCCGGCTTGCAATCGCTGCTTCAGGAGCGAACGTGTCACTCGTCACCTGCCACTTGTCACCCGCCGTTGCGCGGCGTCATTTTCTCCAACGAACTCCTCGACGCCATGCCCGTCCACCGGTTCGGCTGGGACGCGCAAAACAAAAAGTGGTTCGAATGGGGTGTGGCGGTTGACGGCGAAAAATTCGTCTGGGCACGTTTGCCATCTGCCTTCCCATCTTCCATCCTCCGCCGTCCATCTTCGCTTTTAGATGTTCTGCCCGAAGGCTACACCATTGAAACCTGTCCTGCCGCCGAGGACTGGTGGCGCGAGGCTGCCGGCATTTTGGAACGCGGAAAACTGATGACGATTGATTACGGCCTGACCGCCGATGAACTGTTTTCGCCCAGCCGCACGCGCGGCACGCTCCGCGCTTATTTTCGCCATCACGCCAATGACGACATTCTGGCCAACGTCGGGGAACAGGACCTCACCGCGCACGTCAATTTTCCCGCCATCCAGGCCGCCGGCGAATCCATGGGATTGAGGACGGAAATGTTTTTGACGCAATCACAGTTTCTGACACGGATTTTGGGGAAAGCCTCGAAGGATGAATCCTTAGGCAAATGGAATACGAACCAGACGCGCCAGTTTCAAACCCTCACGCATCCGGAACATCTGGGCCGCGCCTTCCGGGTGCTGGTCCAATCACGGTAGGGCGCGCACTCCGTTGCGCGCGCTCTTTTACCGCTGGAGAAGCATGGTTTGTGCGGATGCCTGCCGATGCAACCTTTTGTCTCATATGAGACAAAAGGTTGCAAGTGAGTCCAGCGTGGCTAAAGGGTGCAAAAAAGCTTCAGAGGTTGGACTGCATTTGTTCAACCCACTCCCTTAAACTTGCTTTAAAAATGTGAACAACTATGGCTTGTCACGCGGAGCAAAGAGCATTACGAACAGTTCCGGTTCAGACACGCCGGGCGATCATGTGAAGTTTTACGCGCATATATCCGCGGCGCCGGCAAAGTCGCCCCGGTCACGTGACCGGGGCGCGGATTGAAACGGTTGTAATCCCCGAACAAGCTAAAGTTTGGACTCCAACCCGGGATTAAATTCGTAGTTCAAAATTGAGAGGCAATAAATCGCCGCGGTCTCAACCCGCAGAACCAATCGGCCCAGCGAAATCGGCAACGCGCCCGACGCCTGGATTGCTTCCAGTTCCTCGGGCGTAAAATCGCCTTCCGGCCCAATCCAGACACCGACGCTTTGGGGCAAACGTTTGTGCTGCGCCTGAAATTCCCGAAAGCATTCACGCGGATGACGGCGTTCCTTTTGCAAGGAACCGACGAGTGACAAATCAAAGGCTGTTGGCGTAGCGGCTTTCGGAAGAGAGCCGCACTTTTCGTCTCCTTTGAGAAATCCGGCGGTCTGCCGACCGCCGCTACGCGCCAGAAATGCTTCGATGGCCGTTGGCGCCTCGATTTCCGGCAGCCAGGCCGCGCCGCATTGTTTGATGGCTTCAATCGCCACCTGCTGCCACTTGTCGCGTTTGTTTCCGGCATCTTCTTCGTCGAGATGCGTTACCACGCGCTCGGTCAGCAGCGGCACAATTCGTCGCGCGCCGAGTTCGACGGCTTTTTGAATGATGCTTTCGATGATTTTCCCCTTGGGCACGGCTTGCAGCAGCGTGATGGAGCAGGGCGGGGGTGGCGTGAAATTTTTCAGCGACACGGAAAGCGTGACGGCATTGCGCGAACTGTTTTCGACCGCACAAAGGAATTCATTTCCGCCGCCGTCCAAAACGGTGACAAGTTCTCCGCGCTGCAATCGCAAAACGTTCAGCGCGTGATGCGCCTCGCGTCCGTCAAGCCGAAGCGCGTCGCCCGCACAATGTCCGGGCGGCAGATAAAAGCGATGCATTTGTTGAATGGTAGGAGACGACGTGAGGAGTCTCACTCTTTTTCGTGAGTTCAGCCAGAGACTCGTTACCTCGTCTCCTACAGAATTCACCCGAACAATTTTTTGGCTTTTTCAAAAAAGCTTTTGCTGATGGGGTTGGCGTCTTCGCCGCACAATTCAGCGAATTCCTGCAATTTGGCTTTTTGTTCGTGGTTCAAGCGCGTCGGAACTTCGACCTGAACGCGAACGTGCAAATCGCCGTGGCCATAGCCCTGCAGATTTTTCACGCCCCTGCCTTTGACACGAAAGGTCGTGCCCGGTTGCGTGCCAGCGGGAACCTTTATCGTTGCCCGGCCATCGAGCGTCGGCACTTCAATTTCCGCGCCGAGAGCCGCCTGGACAAAACTGACCGGCACTTCGCAAAGGAGGTCGTCGCCATCGCGCTGGAAAATTTCATGTTTCCTGACATGCAACACGACATAGAGATCGCCCGGCGGCCCGCCGCGAAAGCCGGCTTCGCCGTTGCCGGAGGAACGCAGGCGCGAACCGGCGTCCACCCCCGGCGGAATGCGAAGTTTGATTTTGGAACTGTGTTCGAGCTTTCCCTCGCCGTGGCATGATTTGCACGGTTTTTCCAAAATGCGTCCCGCACCCTGGCAGTGCGGGCACGTTTGCGCGATGCTAAAGATGCCGCGCGACGTGAGTACCTGCCCGCGCCCGCCACAGGTTGAACAGGTCTGGATTTTTGAGCCGTGTTCCATGCCGGAGCCGTTGCAGGTGTCGCAGCGGTCAAGTTTCGTGACGGAAATTTCCTTTTCGCAGCCGAGCGCAGCCTCTTCCAGCGCGATTTCCAAATCATAGCGCAAGTCGCCGCCCCGTTGCGGTTGCGACGGGTCCTGGCCGCCGCCGAAGAAACTTTCGAAGATGCTTCCGCCGCCGAAAACTTCGCGAAATATTTCGAACGGATCGTGAAAGCCGCCGGCGCCGCCGAACCCGCGGCTGGCCCGCGCCCGGGGATCGAATGCCGCGTGGCCGTATTGATCGTAGGCGGCGCGTCTTTGCAGATCGCTCAACGCCTCGTAGGCCTCGCCGATTTCCTTGAATTTCTCCTCGGCGGCTTTGTCGCCCGAATTTTTGTCCGGATGAAATTTGACGGCCAGCTTGCGGTAAGCCTTTTTGATTTCTTCATCGCCGGCGTTGCGGCTGACGCCGAGCACTTCGTAATAATCGCGCTTGGGCATGGCTCAGGCTGCGGGGGGCGCAGAAGGTTTTTTGGCGACAACGACCGCCGCCGGCCGCAGCAGGCGGTCGCGCAATTTGTAACCTTTGCGAATTTGTTGGACAACCTGCCCTTCGGGCGCATCGTTGGTTTCCAACTGCGAAACGGCCTCATGCAACATCGGATCGAACGGTTTGCCGGTGGCGTCAATTTCTTCAAGTCCAGCCCCGGCGAGAATGCCTTTGAGTTGCTGCTGAATCATGGCAATGCCGGCCTGCAAGGATGCGATCCCGCCCTGCGGGACTTCCGCGGTTTGCGTGGTGGACTGCGCCATTTCAAAATGGTCGAGCACGGGCAGCAATTTTGACAGCAACTCGACCTTGGCAGATTGAGCGGCCTCGATGCGCTCGCGCGCGGCGCGTTTTTTGAAATTTTCGAGATCGGCGGCGGTGCGCAGGAGGCGGTCCCAATTCTCGTCCGCCCTGGCGGCGCGAGTTTTAAGGTCTTCGAGTTGCTCCGGCGTGAGTTCGGCGACAACGGGTACATTGGCCGGCGACGGTTTAGCGGCGGCGGCCCTGGCCTCCGAATTTTTTTTGTCTGACTCTGATTTCTTCATGCAATGGTCCCGATATAAATGCTGCCGGGTTGTAAATTAGCGGATTGGCTGTCCTTCGGCAACTGAGACGTGGCCGGCCCCGGAATTGGGAATTTCAAACTTGAGATTTGAAACTGGTCAATTAGGCGGAACAATTTTTTGAAATTCAGGCTGGTTCCGCACCGAATCAAAGCGTGGGTCTTTTCGCACCTCGGCCACCAGGTCGCGTGCGGTGGAGTTGCTCTTGATCCGCTCGGCGTTGAGGTCAAGCGCTTTGCGCAGGTTCTGAATGCCCTGGTCCGGCTTGCCCAGCACGACATTGAGCGCGGCGATATCATACCAGGGTTCGGGTTGGTTGGGAACGAGGGCGACAATTTTTTGAAGGGCTTCTTCGAGTTTGGCCAGGTTGCCCATTTCAGCATATTTCTGGGCAATGAAACCGGCTTCGTTGGAAGTGATATGCGGGTTGGCCATCGCGCGGTCAAAAAGTTCAATGGCCCGGTTGGTTTGTTGCATTTGAAGGTAGAAGCCGGCCAGAGACAGGACGTTGGGAAGATTGTCCGGGTGTATCCGCGCATCATTTTCCATTTGCTGCACCTGGGTTTCGGCCTGGACGCGATTTGCGGATTGTTCTTTGATATCGCCCAACTGTTTTATGAGTCCATTCACCTGATCATTATACGGGTCAAGTTTGTGACAGGTTTGGGCGACGAGGATCGCGTCATCGATGCGGCCATACTGAAGCAAAAAATTGATGTAACGAAAGACGGCTTCCGGACTGTAAGGGCAGAAGGCGAACGCCTGTTTGAATGCGAAATCGGTTTCACGTCTCAGCGCCTCGGTTCCGGCGGCGGTTTTTTGGCGATACTCATCCGGGCATTGCGGACCCAAACGCCAGGCATAGACGCCACAGATGGAACTGCGAAGCTTGGAAAACGCCTTTTGCGCCTGGTCGTCGCGCACAAATTTGAGGTCGCCTTTGAAGCCGCTGTAATTGTGGCGCAGATAGACCTTTTCAATAAAATCCACGATTTCCTTGATCGAGGTGTCGTAAGTAATCCAGTTGCCAACGAGCCGTTCGGAAAATTTGCTCCAAAATGCGTGATCCCGCTTGAAGATCTCGTCCGGGAGTTCCGGCAGCGGATTGCGATTGATTTTCATGATGATACCGAAGGGCGTTTCATAGGGATACATCCACGGCAACGGAAAACTTTCCTCGATAAAAAATTCGTTGTTCGGATTGTGATCGAAAATGACCCGGCACAAGTATCCGTTGATCATCATTACGGCGACCTGGCCGCTGACCTGCATTCTTCCGCTGGCATCAACTCGCACATCCTCGCCGGGCATCTTCTGGTCAAGTTGTATCCGGCGCCGCACATCTTCCATATAATCCTGGAAGCATTTTTGTGAATCCTCAACGCTCGGGATGTAAATTTCGCGATCCGGATAAACTCCGCCAAGGCTTTTGGCAATTTCGTCCGGATAAGCGGCTTCGAGCAGCAGCCGATTCAGGCGGATGCGAGTGTCGCTCTGGGGGTTTTGGGCGATAAATTGCTGGAGATAACTCGAAAGTTTCACCTGGGCGAACCGGTTCGCGTCATAGATCGGCCCGGCCTCAAGCAGGTGGTTCAAGTCGGCAGCCAGCGCCGGGCGCAGCTGGCTTTCATTGCCCTTGGCGGTGATCAAATTTTGAGTCGGCTTGCCGAGGTTATGGAAGAGCCATTGGGAGAGCGGGTCTTGTTTGTCACCGGGGCGCAATTTAGCCACGAAGGCGGGCAGGTTGGTGAAATCGTTGCCGGTGAACCACGAGGTGGAGACGCGCCAGCGTTTTTCCACGCGGGCGCCGCGAGCTTCAAAAATCCAATCCAAGGGTGACACGAGGCGGGCCAGCAGATTGGTCTGGTATGGCTGGTCCTTGAGCAGCGTGCGGGCGAGTTCGCTGAAAAAAGGCGGATCGATTTGCTGGCTGCGGAAGTATTGGGCGCGGAGGTAATCGAGATAGGTGCCGTCGGCCAGGGCATTTTGCGTGATAAGATAAACGTCCCGGCGGTTAAAGTTCTGGTCCTGGACCGGCAGGCAGTCGTGTGGAGTGAAACTGTCACAAAAGATCGCGTAAGTGGGACAAAAACGGCCGGGGTCGGTGCCGCCAAAAAGGATCGTGTCCTTGGTCATCTCGGGATAAATCAGATTACCGTCGCGACCCTTCATTGCCTGTTCGCGCAGCTTGGCGTCGTAGGTGAGTTTGCCATCCGATCCGGGGAACGGGGGCGAGAACATGTCATGTCCAAACCAGTAACCGAACCAGTGGTTCCGTTGTTCGCTGTGCGCCCAGTGGCACAGCCCGGAATACAACGGCATGGTGGCGAAGAGCGCCAGCGTGATCAGCACCGGGCCGCGATTGCGGTAGATTAACAGCGCCAAAATGAAAACAAACGGGATGGTCACCAGAATGAGATTGCCGTAGATGGGCAGGCCGCCCTGGTCTTTGGCAAAAGCCTGCTTGATCCAATGTGGAAGCTCCAAAAGGCTGACCTGGCCGGCGATTCCGAAATAGTGCTTGCCCGTCGCGTCCCAGAGACAATACATCCCCAGCAGCGCGGCGATCGCGCCGCCCAGCAACCCCCAGCGACGGAACACCGCGTAATGCGTCGCCATAAATGAGGCAATCAGCGCCATGCCATAGCCGGCCATAATGGCGACGATGCCGTGGGAAGTGATAAAGAACACCTTGTTCAACTCCGCCGACTGGCGGTCGGGCGATGTGTTCATGAGCACCATCAACAGCACAGCGATGAAAAAGTATATGGCGCCGAGGCCGATGATCCAGGACTGTTCGCGTTTCTGCATCTTGAAGAAAAACAACAGTGGCACCAGCGCAACGAACACCAAAACCCAATTAAACTCGCTGGCGATATCGCTGACCAAGATGTTAAGCTGCATGATGAAACGCCCCGGATCATGGATGATATCCGACGGATTGGCTTTTTCATACTGGCCGCGGCTCAGGGCGTGGAAAAAACCTTCAACCGTGCGCGGATAACCCCATTGCATCGGCGGATCGGTCATGCCGGCAATTGGCATGTAAAAATAAAATGATGCGCCCGCCAGCCACAACAGCCCCATCAAAATAACCGCCTTCCATTCGGTGCCGATGTTTTTGGTCTTAATCCCCAGCCAAATCCAGGCGGCGATCGAGCAGATTCCCACCGTGTGATAAATGACCAGCACTACCAGGGCAGTGTCAAGCATGTTGGTGTAGTGCATGCTGTTTGCAATCAACCCCAGCACGTACAAAATGCTGTTGGCGAGAAAGAGGTCGCGGCCCAACCGGGGCTGGGTGGCAGCGACAGCAACCTCAACGCCCACCGCCGCGCAAAGCAGGGTCTGGTGGATGGTGGCGCAGATGCCAAAGAAAAACATGCCGCAATAGAGGTAGCCCCGCTGGTGCGGGGCGTAAATCCACCTCAGGAGACAGAGCAGCACCACCATCATCCAGGGCACGCCGAAGGGAGAAATTCGATTGATAGCAACCGACTCGCTCCACATGACGCCCCCGAGGCCAAGCAGCAGGCCCGCGACCGTTCCGGAAACCACACAGATGATGTTTTCCCATCGGCCGGCAATGTTCCGCAGTTCTTCAATGCCCTCCATCAGCATGCTGCTGCCCCGCGAAACCATGAAGGCAACCAGGCCGCAAGCCAGGGCGGCGGCGGTGGCTTCGCCCACTTCCACGCGCCACGCGATATTGCCGACCACCAGCAACTTCGTCCAAAGCCAGGCATAAATCGCCCAAAAGGGATAACCCGGCGGGTGGGGAATGCCCGCGTAGAAAGCGCCGGTGCACAGTTCGCCGGAATCCTCCAGAGTTTGCTCCGGCGCCAGCGTCAGAAAATAAACGGTCCAAATCACCGCAAAGGCGATGACCAGTGCCAGCCAGTCTATTTTACGGAAGAGCGGAGGCACTCGTACGGGTGTTCGGGGAGGCGTCCTGGCGGCAGCCGGCGGCTTCATGGCCTGGCCCCTGGCGTTCTTCAGTTTTTGCTTTTCCATTATTGACGTCAGTTGTTTGGTTTCGTGAACGGCGTAAAACCTATAGTAGAAGCGGAATCACTGCGGTTTGTCCATTCAAAAGTGGCGGGTAAAATATTGTGCTCGATCTGCGCCGAGCGTCCGGTCAGGTAGGCGACGGAGCTTTGATTGCTCAACATCATGGCGACCGCGGGATCGCGGCGGGGTGATGCGGCGGAAATGTAATTTTCCTGTTTGAAGACCGCCAGGGCCAGCAGCATGCAAACGGTCGCCGGAGCGAGCCAGTTGAAACTAATGCCCGGTTTGGGCCTGGCGGACGGCGTTGGGAAAAGCCGCCGTTTAATTCTCGCCGAGGGACGGCGCGGTTCCCAGGAATTTAATTGGTTCTCCAGCCAGTTCATCTCTTTCATACGTTGTCCTTTCCAAACAGAGTTTGATTTTATGCAAACCGTAGCGGTATCGGCCGGCGGCAGTGTTGGGCGAAATGTCCAGCACCTCGCCAATTTCGTCGAACGTGCAGCGATGCCAGATTTTCAACACAATCACTTCGCGCTGTTCCGTTGGCAGTTTGGCGAGGCAACGCATCGCGGCGCGCTCCGCCGGACTTTCCGCCGGGCCTTTCTCAAACCACCGGCGCGCCTCCAGTTCGCGCGTCAATCGCCGCCACAAGGAACGCCGGTAATTCCGCGCGCGATTTCTGTAGCTGCGCACGCAGTAATGTTCGAGCGTGACCGGCGGTTCCGGCTTTTGCAGCAGCGCGAGGAAGGTTTCCTGCAAAACATCCTCCGCTTCGCCGTGGCTAAGTCCCAGCGCCCGGCCATAGAGAATCAACTCCGCCGCTTTCTTCGTGTACAGATTTTCGCGCCAATCGCTCACGATTTCATTACATAGACACCACCGGTGGGAAATTTGTATAAAAAAAGTTCAAATGGGAAAACATCGAACATTCAACATTCAACGCTCAACACCCAATGTTGGCCCCAACCAGGCTTACACTTCATTGGATGTTCGATGTTGAATGTTGAATGTTGGTTGTTGAGCCGTCGTCCTCAGCCCCAGCCCAGCCAATGGCCGCCGTGCCAGGTGATGAAGGCCAGAATCCATGCCAGAGCGCCCAGGTAAAGCCATTGGAACGCCGGCCATTTCCAGGAATTGGTTTCCCGCCGCACCACCGCCACCGTGCTCGCGCATTGCAGCGCAAAGACGTAAAACACCATCAACGTGACGGCCAGCAGCGGAGTGTAAAGCTGCGACCCGTCCGGCCGCGTCTGCATCCGCAATGTCTGGGCCAGCGCCTGCTTGCCGGACTCGGATTCGTCTGCGTTGCCGACGTTATAGACCGTGGACATGGTGCTCACAAACACCTCGCGCGCGGCGAACGACGAAATGATGCCGATGCCGATTTTCCAATCAAACCCCAGTGGCGCAATGACCGGTTCGATGAAATGACCCATCCGGCCGGCGAAGCTGTTGCGCAATTGTTCGCCCGCCATTTGCGTCGCATGGGCCGCATCGGTTCCGGCGATGCTTTGGCGAACACTCGTTTTCGGATACGTGGCCAGAAACCAGAGCAGGATATTAATGCCCAAAATTACCGTGCCCGCGCGCTTGACGAAGAGCCATGACCGGTCCCACATGTGCCGCGCCACCACGCGCAGCAGCGGGCGTTTGTAAGGCGGCAATTCCATGATGAGCATCGGAGTTTCGCCCTTGAGCAGGGTCTTTTTGAACAGCCAGGCCATCAGCAGCGCCACCACCGTGCCGAGCAGATACATCGCCAGCATCGTCAGACCTTGCAGCTTCAACCAGCCAATGATTTTTATGTCCGGAATGCACGCCGCAATCAACAGTGTGTAAACCGGCAATCGCGCCGAACAGCTCATCAGGGGCGCGACCAGAATCGTTACCAGCCGGTCCTTCGGCGTTTCAATCGTGCGCGTGGCCATGATGCCGGGAATGGCGCACGCGTACGAACTCAGCATGGGGATGAAGCTTTTGCCGTGCAGTCCGACCTTGCTCATCAGCCGGTCCATCAAAAACGCCGCGCGCGCCATGTAACCCGTGTCTTCCAGAAAACCGATGAACAAAAACAGCAGCAGGATTTGCGGCAGAAAAACAATCACCGCGCCGACTCCGGCAATCACACCGTTCACCAGCAATGAATTCAAATCGCCGGGTGGAATCAGTTTGCCGACCACGCCGCCCAGCCAATCCACCGCCGCCTGCAATGCGTCCATGGGAATGTGCGCAAACGTGAAAATGCTCTGGAACATCAGCATCATGATGCCGATGAAAATCAACGTGCCCCAAACCTTGTGCGTGAGAACGCGATCCAATTTGTCGCTGAGCGTCTCCCCCGGCGGCGCGAGTTCGGCCGTGACGGCCTGCTGGATTTCCGCGATGCGCTCGTATCGCCATACGATGGGAGCCCCGCGCCAGTCTATTCCGTGCGTTTCGAGCCGCTTGCGGGCGGCGGCCACGGCATCCTGAATTTTTTGCGGATAATGCTCCTGGCTCGAGGCCAGCGCTTTTTCATTGCTGAGCAGCAGCAGCGCCTCCGCGGTGGCCTGCAACCGCCGTTCCTGAAAAGTCTCGGCCAGCAGGCCGGCCAGCCCGGTGGCTTCAATCCGAAACAATCCCGGCAACTGGCAGAATCCAACCTGGGAGGGACGGCGTGCCGCCGCCCCTGAAATTTTTAGGTCGGCAACCTGCCGGCCTTCCCAATCGGAATTGAGCGTTGAAATGATTTTACGCTTCAGATCGGGAACCCCCTGACCAGTGCTGGCCACGACGGGCTGGACGGGAACACTGAGTTCCGCAGCGAGTTTCCCGGCGTCAATCCGCTGGCCGTTGACTTCGGCCACGTCCACCATGTTCAGCGCGATGAGCGTGGGATGGCCCAGCTCGACGACTTGCGTGGCGTAATAAAGATTCCGCTGAAGGTTCGAAGCGTCCACGACGATCACAATCAAATCCGGCGGCGGCAATTCCGGGAGGCGATTGAGCAGCACATCGCGCGAAATCTGCTCGTCCAGCGAATTCGGGCTGAGGCTGTACGTGCCGGGCAAATCGAGGACGCGGATGTCCGCTTTCGCGGGAGCGCCGAGCAATCTGCCTTCCTTGCGCTCGACGGTGACACCGGCGTAATTGCCGACCTTGGCGCGCAGACCGGTGAGCGCATTGAACAACGTCGTCTTGCCGCTGTTCGGATTGCCCGTCAGGATGACGTAGGAGTGACGAGTGACAGGTGACCGGCCTTCGCTCGGAAGCTTCGGCCCGGCAGGCGGGTGACGGGGCAGGGGAGATGAAGAACCCGGTTCCGACTTTCCGGTATTGCCGGAATCGGGGTTGGTCCTGGCCTCGGGAGAATCCATGTTTGTCTGACGGGACTGCGGTGAATTCCTGTCACTCGTTACCCGTCACGTGCCACTTTCCTGTCTCCTGCCACTTTTACAAGGATTTGTTCCGCTTCGTGCTTGCGCAAGGTGAGGTTGTAGCCGCGGACCTTGATTTCGACCGGATCACCGAGCGGTGCAAAGCGGACAAGTTGCACGGCGCTGCCGACCAGCAACCCCATTTCCATGAGGCGCGGACGGTTTTCGGGCGGGAGTTTGATTTCGGTGACGGTAGCCGTTGTGCCCACGGCAACCGAACTCAGCGGCTGGGGAGCGTCGGGCATAAAAGGTTCAGGCGTCAGCAGGAACGGGTTTAACCAGAATGGCTTTGGCCAGTTTTTCGCTCAGGGCAAGGCGGGCGTTGCAAACCTGGCAGATGACATTGGCTTTGCTGCTCAGGAGTTTGATGCGTTGCTCCTCGCCGAGGCCGAGTTCGCGCAGGCGGTCGCGCAATTCGGGCGAGGCGGCCAGTTCCTTGATGCAAACAGTCGTGCCGGCGGCGACATGGCTCAAGGGACAGACCGAAGGCCCGGCACAATGGCCTTCAACCACCTGATAGTCTGGCGCCCGTTTTTTCACAACGGAACAACGTAAGTCAACGACGACTGCGGGGCAAGCAGGTTCTTGCCACGCGTTTCGCAATTTTTAGCTTCTACTTTGGGCCAACAAAAACGAGAAAATTGGTGACGCCGGTGAAAATCACTATTTTGCGCCGCCAGAAGCTCAAAGCGGCCAGCCCCAATCCGGCCAAAGCATACGTTGCCGGTTCGGGAACAGGCGTGGCATCGATTGCCATTTGAAAAGCACCGCTACGAGCATGCCCCGTCCAACTTGAACCATTGGCTGAATTATAATAATCAAAAAGAATTTCCCACTGGTTACTGCCAAATGCATAACGCCCCTCACTCCAAACATAAGCGCCCTCTGCTACAGGCGTTGCGGCTGTCAGGACAATAAAATAATAGGTGTAAGGAGAAAGTGTTAGCCCGGAAGCGGTATATGTGAAAATACCGCCAGCTCTTGGATCTGAACCAGTAAGAATCCCAAGACTGCTTCCATCTCCAAAGGTGCCATTACCCGAACTGGAACTGGAATAAAGTGAAACAGTAAATCCACTTGGATTTCCTGATGCTGCATTCATCAATAGTTGAATGGAATTGAGGGTATAGCCACTGGAATCGTTTCCCGTGAAAAATTCTTGAGCGATCCAAGCGTCGCTGCCAATCGATGCACTGCCAGTTGGAGTTTGGCCCAGATTCGACACATACAGCATGCCTTGCGCCTTCGGTGGTAACAACAGGCCAATGGCCGGAACAAGGGTAAAAATTATTTTTCGCATATAGATTCCTTTCGTTTGTAAGCGTTATTGACACTGACAAAATGCCCATCGCTTGATGAAAACAGCCGAATCAAAAACCGAATCACTGTAATCTGCGACGGCGATTTTGATGTGGTAGGTAATGTTGGCGGAAATATTTGTCTGTGCCATGAGCAACACGGTCATCCCGTCATACTGGATGTTGAACTCCTGAGCCGGTGCCGCATTCGTTGCGGCTAACCACCCACCGGGATCATGGTTGTCCACATAGTATTGCGCGTTGGTTGGCGCATCATATCGGCCATAATTGCCAGCATCGCTGACGCAACCACCATTGATGGTATTGACGCTCACCGGCACGTTGGTGGTACCCGGCACCCACGCAATGTTATTGTTTGTTGTAAAGGGGTCAGTTCCTAACTTTGGCATTTTTACCTTTCTCTTGGTTTGCCATATTCATGCAGCCGCCGGTTCAGGTGTTTCCATGTCCCCATTTTCAACCGCGCCGTAATCCACTTCAGCGTCATGGGCGTCTCCCGGCGCAACTGCGCCGCCCAGCGCAGTTTCAGCGGATCGCTCTTGCGCTGCCGGGCCAAATCTTCTTCCCGCCAGCCGGCTTTGGCAAGACCGGCCTGGATGATCCGCTCGGCGTTCTGTTCGTCGCTCTCCTGACGCTCTGTCCCGGAGTGGTGTTCGCCCCACTGACCTTGCATTCGTTCCAACAGTTCACGGCGAAACGTCTTGTCCCCCCAATACCACCCGCGGCGAATCGGCTTCCAAGTGCCCGCCGGGTCTTCCTGTTGACGTCGCTCTTCCAACCGCCACTCAAACTGGCGGCGACCTGCCACACTGTCCTTGGGAATGCCCGCTTCCCCCAAAAGCCGGTCCACCCGCAGCCAGCCCGGACGACGGGACGGCACCTGCAGGTAGAGCGGGAAACTGCTCCAGCGGTACGAACGCAGTGGCGCGTCAGGCAGGAGAAGCTTCGCGCGCACGGGGTTGAGATGGACGTATTCGCCGAGGGTGCGCAGGTAACCGGAGGTGGTGTCATCCACGATCAAGGCTTTGTAACGTCCGCTGAAAAGGTGACCGAAAAGCTTGTGACGGCGGTTGAAGCGGCCGGTATAGGTGCCCAGCAGCCATTTCATGCCGGCCACGAGGTTGGGCCGGGGCGTCTCCACGACAAGATGAAAATGATTCGGCATGAGGCAGTAGGCATGGACCTGCCAACCGGTCTTGGCACAAGCCTCCCCCAGTGTGTCCAGGAATCGTTGACGATCGTGGTCATCGTAGAAGATCCGTTCACGCCGGTCCCCGCGATTCAGGACGTGATAAACCGCCCCGGGATATTGGACCCGTAGTTTGCGAGCCATGTCCGAAAAACTAATCGGCAGGACAAAATATGTCAAGGTTAGGAACCGACCCCTTTTTTGGTTGGTTCAGATTTGACTTCAAGATCTGGAACAGTTCAGGCAGGATGAAACGGAATTTCGGGAGACCATGTATTTCGGAAAAAAAATCGCCGTGGTGATGCCGGCTTACAACGCGGCGCAAACGTTGCGTCAAACGTACAACGAAGTGCGCGAACAGGGCATCGTGGATGATATCTTTCTGGTGGATGACGGCAGTCGCGATGATACCGTGAGCGTGGCAAAGTCGCTTCCGGGGGTGCGGGTGCACGTGCATGAGCGCAACATGGGTTACGGCGGCAATCAAAAGACCTGCTACCGGCTCGCGCTCGCGGCGGGCGCGGACATCGTCATCATGCTTCATCCCGACTACCAATACACGCCGAAGCTGATTCCGGCGATGGCCTCCATCATCGCCAACGGCCTGCATCCGTGCGTGCTGGGCAGCCGCATTCTGGGCGGCTATTCACTCAAGGGCGGAATGCCGGTCTGGAAATACATTGCCAACCGTTTTCTGACTCTGGCAGAGAATGTTTTGCTGGGCGCAAAACTCTCGGAATATCACACCGGTTACCGCGCCTTCTCCCGGGAAATCCTGGAAAAAATTGACTGGTCCAGCAACTCCGACGATTTCGTTTTCGACAATCAGATGCTGGCGCAGATTTTATGGCATGGCTTCACCATCGGCGAGGTGAGCTGCCCGACGAAGTATTTCCGGGAGGCTTCCTCGATCAATTTCTGCCGCAGTGTAAAATATGGCTTCGGCTGCCTCGCCATTGGCCTGAGCTATCGGCTGGCTAAAATGGGCCTGCGCCGACCTCGACTGTTCAGTTCAGCGCCGCGGCGAGGCGCGATTTCTTCCGGTTGACGGTGGCGCGGGGGAGCACGCCGGATTTGACGGCTTTGTCGAACGCGGAATGGACGCCGGGCAGAAGTTTGGCCGCTTCGTCCTTTTTGCCGCCGGTGAGCAGCGCGCGATAATCTTTTTCCAGACGGTGCAGACGTGATTTGACGCTGCGATTGTGCAGGTGTTTGCGCTCGCTGCTGCGCGCCCGGCGTTCGGCTGATTTCGTATTCGGCATAAATGATAATTTCGTTTAAAAGGGCAGTAAATCTAGTCGAATGCAAGTGAATGTCAACGGTGAAAGCCGACTCATCGCGCTTTACTTTCGGGACGTTTGCCTGTTTGCTGTTCCGAACATTGGGTGGTGGTCCGGCAACGAATGAATAAAAAGTTGCAAATTTTACATTTGGAAGACGACCCGGATTTTGCCGAACTGGTGCTTTCGCTGTTTGCGCAGGACGGTTTGGACGTCGAGTTGAAATGCGTCGGCGATCGCGCGGCATTTGCGGCCGCATTGGCTGCCGGCGCGTTTGACGCCATTATTTCGGATTATCACCTGCCGTCGTTCTCCGGCCTGGATGCGCTGGCCATGGTGCGCAAAAAAAGTCCGCATATTCCGTTCATTCTCGTTTCCGGCACCATCGGCGAACAGGCGGCGATTGAAAGTTTGAAGGCCGGCGCGACCGATTATCTGCTCAAGCAGAATCCGGATCGGTTGCCTTCCGCCGTCCGCCGCGCCGTGCAGGAAGCCGAGGAACGGGCCCGGCTCCGGGCGACGGAAATCGAATTGGTACGCCGCGAAAAATATTTCCGCACCCTCACGGAAAATTCGCTCGACGTGCTCTGCATTTTGGACCGCGACGGGAATATTCTCTACACCAGCCCTTCGATTGAGCATGCGCTGGGTTACAAACCGGAGGAATTGCGCGGACAACATTACCTGGCCCGCGTGCATCCCGATGATTTGCCGCTGATGCGGGAGGCGTTTCAATTCGCGCTCGAACACCCGGATCGCACGGTAAAAAAACAATTTCGCCACCAAAACAAAAACGGTGAATGGCGGCATTTGGAACTGGTCGGCCAGAATCGCCTGCTAGACCCGGAAATAGCCGGCGTGGTGGCCGATTGCCGCGACGTGACGGACCGCTGGCTCGTGGAGGAGGAATTGCGCAACAGCGAAAAACAATATCGCCTCCTCTTTCACGGCAATCCGAATCCGATGTGGGTGTTCGACCTCGAGACCCAGGCGTTTTTGGAAGTCAACGAAGCGGCCATTCAACATTATGGCTATGCGCGTGAAGAATTTCTGACCAGGACCCTAGCGGACATTCGTCCGCCGGAAAAAAACGGCCATCCCCAAACCACTGCGCTTGATGCTGCCGATCGCAAAGTCATTTGGCGTCAGCGGCGCAAGGACGGCAGCCTCATTGACGTGGAGGTGGTTTGGAGTCCAATTGTTTTTGGCGAGCGCTTTGCCGCCTTGGCCATGGCCACCGACGTGACCGAACGCCTGCGCACCGAACACCGCAATGCGGTTTTCTCCAAACTCGGCCACCGGCTCAGTTCGGCCACCACCAATTCCGAGGCGGCCATGATCATTTGTGAAGCCGCTGACGCGCTTTTCAAGTGGGACGATTTCGCGCTGGATTTGTATTTTGCCGAAAGCGATGAAGTGTTTTCGCTGCTCACCATCACCACGGTCGAAGGGCAGCGGGTGGAAATCCCATCATCGCCCCAACCCAAGACCGCCAATGCCGTCGTGCAGCGCGTCATCAAAAAAGGCGCGGAATTACTGTCGTCCGTGGAAGTCAAACACTATTCCGCCGTCTCCATGCTGGCGCCCATCCGCAAGGGCGACCGGGTTATCGGCGTGCTTTTCGTTCAAAACAACACGCCCGGCGCCTACACCGACCGTGATCTGGAAGTGCTTCAGACGTTGGCCGACCAGTGCAGCGGCGCGCTGGAACGCATCCGCGCCGAGCAGGAATTGCGCGAGAGCCGGCAGCGTTTTCGCGATCTGTTTGAAAATTCACCCGATGCCATTTTCGTCGAGGACCTGGACGGCACGGTGCTGGACGTCAATTTCGCCGCGTGCGTGCTGCACGGCCTGACCCGCGAACAATTAATTGGCAAAAATGCCCTGCGCGATCTCGTTCCGCCGTCGGGCCGGGAAAACGCCCGGCGCGATTTTCAAAAGCTGGCAAGCGGCAAATTATCCTGGATTGAGGGGAAAAGCCTGACCGCCGACGGGAACAGCACCCCCGTGGAAGTCCGCGCCGGCCGCGTGGAATATAACGGGAAACCCGCCCTGCTGTTGCATGTGCGCGACATCACCGAACGGCGCGCCGCCGAGACGGCGGTGCAAAGTTCCGAGATGCTTTTCCATTCCGTGTGGGAAAATTCCGTGGATGGAATGCGCCTGACAGATGAAAACGGCGTCATTATCGCCGTCAACAAGGCCTACTGCAAACTGGTCGGCATGGAAGCGGAACAGTTGGAAGGCAAGCCGTTCACCATCGTCTATGCCGAATCCGAAAGTCCACAGGCCATGCTCGAAAAGCAGCGCGAACATTTCCGCGCCCGCACCGCGAACGGTAAAATTCAACACCAATACACCCTTCACAACGGCCAGGTAATGGCATTGGAAATCACCGATTCATTTATTGAATTGCACGGGCAGCCGCTGCTGCTGTTCAGCTTGTTTCGTGACATCACGACGCAACGGCGATTGGAGGAACAGTTGCGCCAGTCTCAAAAAATGGAAGCCATCGGCCAGCTCGCCGGCGGGGTGGCGCATGATTTCAACAACATCCTCACCGTCATTCATGGCCATGCCTCGTTGTTGCTGTCCGCCGGGCTCGAGGAATCAGAGGCGCGATCGGCGCAGCAAATCAACCAGGCCGCTGAACGCGCCGCCGCCTTGACGCGGCAGTTGCTCACGTTCAGCCGCCGCCAGCTCATTCAACCCAGGAAACTGGACATGAACAAAATCGTCGCCAACATGACCGATCTGCTGGGACGGCTTTTGGGCGAGGACGTGTCATTGCAATTGAATTACTGCCAGTCGCCGGCGATGGTGGAGGCTGATGTGGGCATGATGGAGCAGGTATTGCTCAATCTGGCCGTCAATGCGCGTGATGCCATGCCCAAAGGCGGAAAACTCTCGGTGCATATTTCCATCGTGGACTTGAACGAAGCTCACGTTCAACACCATCCTGAAGCGCGAGTCGGGCGCTTCGTTTGTGTCAGCAAGACGGACACCGGCTGCGGCATTCCGCCGGAAAATCTCCAGCGCATCTTTGAGCCGTTTTTTACCACCAAGGAAGTCGGCAAAGGCACCGGCCTGGGCCTGGCGACGGTTTATGGCATTGTCAAACAGCACCGGGGCTGGATCGAGGTCAAAAGCACCGTCGGCGAAGGCACGACCTTCCGTATTTTCATTCCCTATGCGGGCTCGGCACAAGCCGAAACGGAAACGCCGGCCACCCCAATCGCCATTCGCGGCGGCACGGAAACCATTTTGCTCGTTGAAGACGAGCGGTCGGTGCGGGAACTCGTTTCGCGCGTCCTCCAAAAATACGGCTACAAAATTTTGCTGGCGGGCAATGGCATCGAAGCCCTTGAGACCTGGAGCCGGCACAAGGACGAAATCTCCATGTTGTTCACCGACCTCGTGATGCCCGACAATATGAACGGCCGGGAACTGGCGGAAAAACTCTGGGCCGAACGGCCCGGGCTGAAGGTTATTTTTACCAGCGGCTACAGCGCCGACATTGTGGGCAAGGATTTCAAGCTGGATCCGGAGTTGAATTATTTGCAAAAACCCTACCAGCCACAAATGCTCGCACTGGTCGTGCGCCGCTGCCTGGATGAAAAACATGCCGGATAACGCGGCTTCCCCGGCCGCACATTCCAACTTTTCTTCGCCGGCGTTCTTTGCTTAAACTCAGCGCATGATTATTGCGCCATCGCTGCTCGCCTCTAATTACACCCGCTTCGGCAGGGAAGTCGAACGCGCCGACGGTTCCGGCGCGGACTGGCTGCACCTTGACATCATGGACGGGCATTTCGTCCCCAACATCTCCTTTGGGCCGGAAGTTGTGCGCGCCATTCGGCCCCTGACAAAAATGTTTTTCGACGTTCACCTCATGTGCTCGCGGCCGCAAATTTTGATCGAACCCTTTGCGAAAGCCGGCGCGGACGAAATCACCGTTCATGTCGAACTTCACCAGCAGGTTACCGGGCTTATATGGAAAATCCGGTCGCTCGGCAAAAAAGTCGGCCTGGCCATCAATCCCCCCACCACCATCACCGAAATCCAGCCGTATCTCGACCAGATTGATCTGCTGCTGGTGATGACCGTGAATCCCGGGTTCGGCGGGCAGTCGTTCATCCATGAATGCCTGCCGAAAATCCAGCAGGCCGAGGCGTGGCGGCGCGAGCGGAAACTTCCTTTTCGCATCGAGGTGGACGGCGGCATCAATTTCCAGACCGTCGCCGAATGCGCCGGCGTCGGCGCCGACACGTTTGTCGCCGGCACGGCCCTGTTTCGCCAGCACAACATGCGCGCCGCCGTCAAAAAAATGCGCCAGATTGCCAATGCCCACGACCCGGCACTCGCGGATTTGAAGGTTTAAATTCACCCATGTCACCAATCAAATTCGGCACGGACGGCTGGCGCGCGGTCATCGCGGAGGGGTTCACCTTTGCCAACGTCGCGCGGGTCACGCAGGCGACGGCGGACTACTGGAAATCCGAAATCCGAAATCCGAAATCCGAAATTTTCGGGCGTCAGCCGAAAGCTGTCGTCGGGTTTGACAGCCGTTTTTTCTCCGACCGCTTTGCGCAAATCGCCGCCGAGGTCCTGGCCGCGAACAATTTTGCGGTCGTGCTCACGCCGGAACCGTCACCCACACCATCGGTTTCGTTCGCGGTCAAGGCGCAGCATGCGGTCGGCGGCGTGATGATTACCGCCAGCCATAATCCGGCCATTTTCAACGGCTTCAAACTCAAGTCGTACTACGGCGGTTCCAGCGACTCGGAAACGTGCCAGGCCGTTGAAAGTTTCCTGGACAAAAATCCGGTGCTTTGCGCCGGGCCTGGGAGCGCCGGCGTCCCGCCGGCAGGGACGCCGACGCTCCCGGGAAAGATCAGCATTCAAGACGTCCGCCCCGCGCATTATGCCGCGCTCAAAAAGCTGGTGGATTTCAAGCTCATCGCGAAATCCAGGCTGCGTTTTGCCCATGACGCCTTGTTCGGGGTGGGCGCGGGTTGTTTCGAGCAATTGCTGGCCGGCACCACCTGCAAAGTCACGACGCTCAACGGGGAACGCGACGTTCTTTTTGGCGGCATCAATCCCGAACCGGTCGTTCAGAATTACGCGCGCAGCCAGGCATTTCTCCGGAAACATCCGCATGACATTTGCCTGGTGACCGATGGTGACGCAGACCGGGTGGGCGGCATGGACGGTCACGGCAACCTTTTGACCACGCACCAGATCATCTGCCTGCTGCTGCATCATTTGATCGTGAATCGCAAGGGCAGAGGACGTGTCGTCAAGGCACTGACGACGACCTCGATGGTGGACAAAATGTGCGCGGCGTACGGCCTGCCACTGGTCGAGACCGGGGTCGGATTCAAATACATCTGCACCGAGATGCTCAAGGGCGGTGTGCTGCTCGGCGCGGAGGAAAGCGGCGGCATCGGTTTCCCCGGCCACATCCCCGAGCGCGATGGCATCGCCGCCGGATTGATGCTGCTGGAAATGCTGGCGACCGAGCGGGTGTCGGTGAACATACTGCTGGCGAAACTGGAGAAACAGTTCGGCCCGCATCGGTATGGGCGGATTGATATCCATTATCCACTGGAAAAACGCGCGTCGCTGATGGAATTTCTGAAAAATAATCCGCCGGACAATCTTTTACGGTCGCCGCTGGCGGACATCAAGACGTTCGACGGTGTCAAATTTGTCGCGGCGGATTCGTCCTGGCTCATGCTGCGCGGCTCCGGCACGGAACCGGTCTTGCGGATTTACACGGAGACGAAGACCGCGGCCGGCGTGCAAAAGCTGCTCAAACTCGGGGTTTCATTGACACGGCACTGAAAATTTCCACAATGCGCGTATGATTAATTCCGGAATTCTCAATCCCCAAATCCTTTCACTGCTGGCCCGGGTGCGCCACACCAACGCGCTGGTCATTGCCGACCGCGGTTTTCCGTTCTGGCCGCGGATCGAGACGGTGGACATTTCGCTGGTGGACGATGTGCCGGCGGTGTTGCAGGTGCTCGCAGCCGTCCGCGCCAACCACAACTTCACCCAGGCTTACATGGCGCGGGAATTCCAGAAGAACAACACCTCTGCCGTGCGCGGAAAATTCGCCAAAGGATTGCAGGGGATTCCGACCACATTCGAGCCGCACGTGGCATTCAAGAAACGCGTGCCGGACGCCATCGGGCTGATCCGCACCGGCGACACGATTCAATACGCGAACCTGATTTTGGTTTCCGGTTAGGCTGTCGCCAGCGAACACCTCCACATAAAACGTATGCGGCTGACGGTCCACGTCTCGTTTTCGGCTCTGGATTATGAAATTATGGCGGTATGGATTCATCCAAAAGCGATTTGGTTCGCCAGCGATTGACTTCAGCACAACGCCAACAACTGCTGGCGCGTTATCACGGAAGCAAATTAACCCTCAAGCAATTCGCCACCCAGCACGGTGGCTCCGCCGGGTCATTGGATTTTCGGCGCGTCAATGGTCTGGCCATCTTGATGGTGTATGGCCTTGGTCAGAGTGCCTGGCGGCGGGAAATTCATCGCCGCATCGTCAAGCACAAGCACCCAATCCAGCGCCTCCCCAACGTCCGGAGGAGTGAACTCGCGCCGCCCGGTGTTCGGAAATTCCCCAATCAGACTCGCCTTGCCGTCGCGCGGATTGAACCACCACGCCTTTATTGTGTTTCCTCGGATGCAGTCAGTTCGCACTGGAAACGTTTTTCCCGCCGGCGCATAAACCATCGCATACCGGCCCTCGCTGTCACGGGTGGCCACAAACCGATAAAGTCCCGCCCCGGGAACGCTCGTTTGGTCCCGATAGGGAAGGATGATGGAATCATCCGGCACGCGGGTCAAAAACGGCCGGGACAGCAGCAAGCGCTTGCCATACTGCATTTCGAACGCCCCCGGCGCGTCCATCGCCTCATCCCAAGTCCTGATCGGGAAAAAGATCGGCTCGCGGTTGATCGCCCACATTTGCCACACCGCATGGTTGCCGTAGGTATGGCCGCAGGCCCCGCTGAACAAGTCCCAATAAAGAGCCCGGCGCACATCCGCCGCCAAAGCATAACCATGCTTCAAGCCATCGAATGCGATAGGGATATCTTCGTAAATCGGCTCGGCATCAATGATCGGTTTGGCCGGCGTTCGGTCGTAATCAACACGCGTCTTATCGTAGTTATCAGTGTATTCCGCATTATGGCCATTCTGGCGCATGTTAAAATCAATCAGTGCGTCGTCCTGCAGCCAGTCAGCGGAACCGTGGTGACCGAAGGGATGAAAGGTGATCAAATGAGACCCGCCATCGCCGCGCCGCAGTCCTTGGGCCATTGCGTCGATAATCGCGCGTTGAGTTGGCGTGGCGATGGGCCGATCGCCGCCTAAAATCCAGACCAGCCCGCAATCCCGATATCGACGCCCCAGCCACTCGCCGTAGACCGCCGCGTTTTCCGGAGTGAAAATCACGCCTCCCTCTTTGCCTTGGAACCAGCGGGTTCCCCAGGTCGGCAGCATTCCGACATACAGGCCCAGCGCATTCGCGCGATGCACCATCCAATCCACGGTCGCGAAATACTTTTCATTGGGCTTGGTCGGATCATCGTCGTGCAGCGGCGCTTCACCATAGGCGTTGGTGAAGGGCTGCCACTCGATATTGGGGATGGCGACCGCCTGGATGACGGTGAATCCTTTTGCGACGCGGTTCTCCAAATATCGATCGGCTTCTTCGCGAGTCAACCGATCAAAGAGCTCCCACGCCGTGTCCCCCAACCAGAAGAACGGCTGACCGGACTCGGTGACGAGGAAGTGTTGATTGTCGCTGACCTTCAGTTTGGGCAGGGCGCGCATGCCGGTGAGGCTGGCGTTGGTGACTTCAATTGCGGCGACGGGTACATGATGTTCCAAGTCGGCCAGGCCGCAGCTCTTTTCAAAAAGAATTTTGCCGTCCTGCGCCACAAGACCCGCCAGGCCAGGGTCATTGGTTTTAATCAATCCAGCCAGCAAGGCGTCGGCCTTTTCCGACGGTGTTTCCGCCGCCCAAATCGAGGGCGCGCAAAGAAACAGCAGAATGAATATCGTCGTGCGTTGGAATTTTTGCATTGGCGCGAGCAAGAATTTATGCAGTCAAAGCGCACAAGGGCAAGCCTCTATGGGCACCTGATAATGTCGAGTCGTGAGCATAAAAAATGAGCGAATCCCTCGAAAATCACACCAACTCACAGATGTGCTTCGTCAGCCGGATACACATAAACAACCCACGGCTGTCGGGGAGGGTTGTTTGAAGAAAGATTTTAACCTTTGAATTAATGGCTACCGGACGATTGCATCCCCAACGCGCCTTCGGACTGGCTGAGCTTTGACCAGAACCAGCCGTAAATGGCGATAAATATAAAACAAACGAGCGGCATCCAAAAGGCTGCGGACATGTTATAAACGTCACCAAGATGGCCCATGAATTTCGGCATTAGCGCGCCACCGGTGATTGACATAACGATAAACGCGGAGGCTTTCTTCTTTGATTGAGAACCGAGACCGAAGATGCCGAGTGCGAAAATCGTCGGGAACATAATGGACATGAAGAAATAGCTGAGGAACACACACCCAACCGAAATCCAACCCAACTTGGCGATAATCAGGGCGCAGACTCCAATATTAATGAATCCATACAGGCCGAGGATTTTGTGGGCAGGCGTTTTTTTCAGCAAGGCGGCCCCGGAAATACGGCCCAACAGAAAAAAAACAAAAGCGATGGACGACAGATTGCTGGCCCCCTTGTCGCTGATAGCCATGATACTGTCATCAAAGACGAGCGCTTGCGGAAAAACATCCTGCAACAGCAGGCGATTCAGACGAAGTTTAGCGTTGTCCTTCGTCGGATTCGCAGCGATCAATTGCTTTGTTCTTTCACTTAAACTGACTCCATTAAATCGCTGTGCGTCATAAAGAGGCGGTTTCTTGTCACTCTTGTTCAGTTCTTGTCGTATGATTCGGTTCATATCTTGCAGCAGCGCAGATTGCAACGGCTTGGGATCGGACATCGCACCCTGATACTGACCAAGGAGGCTGAGAGTATTCGGAGATAGCTGGCTGCTCAGGAAGGCGGACACTTCATCAGGCTTGCTCTTCAATCGGTCCGCCAAAAGCGAGAGATCCTTTATATCGCCTGGCACGAGCGCGACCCGGGTCTCAACCCAGGCCCATTTTTTTATTAAACCTGAGTCCAAAGAAGCCGGCAAAGGGGGCACCATCGAATAACCGTTGCTCTTATCAATCGTCATGCTGTTGATGAAGAAGCTGAAAATTCCGGCCTGGGCCGCCACATAAGCGAACTGGGCCAAAGTGGCCGCGGAAAAATGCGGGTGGGCCCAGATGCTGTGAGTGGTCACCTTTTTGGCAGCGGAACGCAGCGCCGGCAAAGTCAGAAGAACGGCTGCGACGATGATGTAGGGAAGCACTTTCTGGACATTCTGGAGAGTCATTTCATTGACCACGAAGGGAAGAATCGTGTTGAGAATCAAATAAACAGAGAGTCCCACCGCCGCAACGTTGAGAAACATCATCACAAGAATGAGCGGACGATTTCTTTCCTTGGCGACAGGCGTACCGGGCGCGTTATCGTCTGTGTGGTAGTCGTCTTCGACTTTAATGTCCGGCACCGGCGCGAAGTAAAACAACGCGGCGATAAGAAGGACTCCGATACCAACACCCAGATAGGGGATGTAAAGCTGGCCATGCGCGACCTCGACTCCGCCTTCGGAATAAAAGTATGCAGCGCCAACGATCGGTCCTAAAATCCAGCCGACCCCATTGAACGATTGTGCCAGGTTAATGCGGGTAGGGCCATACTCTTTTGGTCCGAGCACTGTTGTGTAAGGATTCGCCACAGTTTCGAGTACCGTCAGTCCCATCGCGATCAGCCACACGCCCATCAGAAAAGCCCAAAATTGAGCGATGTGCGTCGCGGGCATAAACCAAAAACCGCCGACCGCAACCAGCATGAGACCGAAGATAATTCCCCCCTTGTAACCGATGCGGCGTGTCAGCAGTCCGGCGGGCAGCGCCATTAGAGCATAGCCCATATAATGTGCAAACTGCACCCACGCTGACTGCGCCTTCGTTAGATGCAGTTGGTCCTGGAAGTGTTTGTCCATAGTATCAATCATTCCATTGCAGAATCCCCAGAGGAGGAAGAGTGAGGCGACCAGGAAGAACGTGAACGTCAGTTTCTTCCCGTCCGACATTACAAAGAGGCTTTTCTTGTTTGTGCTCATGATATTTTGGAACTTTTCAGAAATATTCAGACTTCTGCCACCGCAAACCAGCGGGGCAAATTCATGATAAATGGATTGCTGATGCGCTTGCAATTATTGGAACTGCCTGCCCGCGTCAAGTTTTTCATTTCGTTCGCCGCGTAAAGTTGAAGGCCTTTTACGCGGTCATTTAAATGTCCACGGCGAAGTGTCCATGCCCAGTTCCTGAAGGAGAAAGGCGTAGATGTCGGCCTGTTCCGCCACGCGGTCTTTCAGCGAGGAACCCATGCCGTGGCCGGCGGTGGCCGTGGTGCGCAATAAGATCGGCAGGCCGGAATCCGTCGCCGCCTGCAGCCGGGCGGTCATCTTGCGCGAATGCGCCGGGTTTACCCGCCCGTCATTTTCGCCGCACGGAAACAACACGGCGGGATAGGCCGTGCCGTCCTTGACGTGATGATACGGCGAGTAGGCGTAGAGCGCCTTGAATTGATTCTCGTCCTTGACCGAACCAAATTCCGTGGTGTTGAACGCGCCGTTCGGGTCCAGTTCCACGCGCAGCATGTCGTAGATGCCCACGCGGGATACGACGGCGCGGGCCAGGTCCGGCCGCTGCGTCAGGAACGCGCCCATCAGCAGGCCGCCGTTGCTACCGCCCATTACCGCCAGTTTGTCCGGGCTGGTGTATTTGCGCTTGATGAGATGTTCGGCACAGGCGATGAAATCGTCGAAGACATTCTGCTTGTGCGTCAGGTTGCCGGCGAGATGCCAGGCCTCGCCGAACTCGCCGCCGCCGCGCAGATTGGCCACCGCATAAACGCCGCCGGCATCGAACCAGATGCGCCGCGTGGAACTGAACGCGGGCGTGATATTGACACCGTAACCGCCATAACCCGTGAGCAGCGCCGGGTTCCGTCCGTCAAGCTGAATGCCTTTCTTCCGCAGGATGCTGATCGGAATCTTCGTCCCGTCCCTGGAAACGGCGAATTCACGGACCACCTCGATGTCGTCAAAGTTCGCCGGCGAGGTCGTCCGCAACGCCGTCGGACGCGGCTTGGCCAGCCCCGGCTCCCACTCATACCATCCGGGCGGAACTAGAAAACTGGTATTGGCAAACAGCAGCTCGTCGCCGTGCCAGCAATGAAGCCCGCCCACCGATGAAACCGGCAGGACCGGCACCTCGACGGGTGAACCGCGGCCTTTTGGGTAAAACCAAAGGTGCGACGGCCCGCCTTCCATCACCGCGACATAAAGCCCGCTGGCGGACGGCGCATAATCATCCACCACACCCCGGCCTTCCGGCACGACCACGGTGGCCTTCGCCAAATCCGGATCCGCCAGCGGCAGGCGCAGGATTTTTCCGCGCGGCGCATGCTTTTTGGAGAGCAGATACAACGCCGCATCCTTGCCGAACTTAATCACCTTGATCCCGTCCTCGAATCGTGTGAGTTGATGCCACGACCCGGTGGCGTCGCGCAGGTAATGGGCAAAGTCGCCGCCGTCGCCATTGGCAACCGTGGCCAGGAGCCATTGGCCGTCCTCGCTCGCGGCGAGTTCAATCTCCGCGATGCGCGGAAAGTCCCGGCCCAGCTCATGCGTGTCGGCGCTGACCGGCGAGCCGAGTTTGTGAAACCAGATTTGCTGGTAAAAGTGCAGGTCACCCTCCGGCCGCTCGCCGGGTTGCGGATAACGCGTGTAAAAAATGCCCGTCCCGTCGGCGTTCCACGCGGCGCTGCCGCCGCCCGTCGGATACTGGACGCCCGGAATAATGTCCGGCAACGCGCGGCCCGTGTCCGTCTCGAAGAAATGCAGCACGCCATTTTCACTGCCGTTCTCGGAGAGGCAGATGGCCATGAGCCGGCCGTCCGTGGACGGCGCCGACCAGTCCATCGCGGTCGTGCCGTTCGTATTCCAGGCGTTGGGATCGAACACGACCTTGCGCAGGGCGGGCGGATAAACTGATTTCAGCCGGACGAGCACCGGCTGCTGCGCCGGCGGCTTGAAGCGCGTGGCAAAGATGATTCCGCCCCTGCAATCCGCCAGGCCGTAGCTGGCCGATTCATCCGCGATCAACTCCGAAAGCTCCTGCTCCAATCCATCATGGAACTCCAGCCGGTCGAACCAGGCGCGGGTGCGCTCGTTCTGCTGGCGGGTCCAGTCGCGCACGGCGGGATTGGTGCCGTTTTCCAGCCACTGATAATCATCCACGACCGCCACCCCATGATAGGTATTGGTGACCGGCTCACGCGCGGTGGGAATGGCCGGCAAAGATGCGAAGCCAGCGGAGGCAGCCGCCAGACTAAGTCCCAACATGACCGAAAAAACGGCGCGGATACGACTGAAAAAGCACATGCGGGAAACAGTAAACACCCCCGGTTCGCGGGCAAGTTTTTTCACTGCGGATTTTCCCGACACGCGGAGTTGCGTCGGTTAATTTCCTTGTATTATAGCGTCTGGCGTTTCGAGTCTTCCGTCTCTGTCCCGCAATTCGGGACCACGGTGGGCAGGCGGCTTCCGGATTTCACGTAAATAGCTGGCCGATTGACTCGAACAGGATGGCTGATTTCCGGCAGGACTTTGGCGATCGCCTCCCGCAGATGTTCCAGCCGGAAGGGTTTGCTGACGACGCAATCCACGTGGGGTGACTTGGGCAAGGCCTCGGCGTGGGCTGTAATCAATACGATCGGCTGGTCCGGCGCGCCCGCCTTGATGGCGGCTGCCAGTTGATGGCCATTCATTCCGGGCATGGTAAAGTCGGTGAAGATCAGGTCGAACCGGCCAGATTTGAACATTCCCAGCGCCTCCTTGCTGCAGTTGGTTGATTCCACCTCGTGTCCGTCAAATTTGAGCAACATCTTGACGGTATTGCCGACAGACGGTTCGTCATCTACGACCAAAATCCGTAGTTTTGATGCATCTACAGCTGACATTGGGTGCGGAAGTTCACATTCTAACCAACCAGAATCAAAAAGCAATATTAAGTTATTCACAAGGAGATGAATGTGCGCAAATCCTCATCCATGCTGCTTGTGCGAACCCGGAATATGAGGTAAAAGTAATGTCTGGAGGAAATTGACAGCCATGAAACGAAGACTTTTGGGCAAGACCGGGTTTCAAGCTTCCGTGCTGGGCATCGGCGATTTGGCGGACCGCACGGTGCCGCTGGAAAAATGCGTGGCCACGGTGCATCGGGCCATGGATTACGGGTTGAACCTGATTGACACCGCGCCGATGTACGATAACGGCTACGGCGAACAGATTGTCGGCACCGCGCTTAAGGGCCGGCGCGATGGGATGTTCGTCATTGACAAGATTGATAACCTGGAACGACCGGTCACGCCGCAGGTGGACGCAAGTCTCAGGGCGCTCGGGTTTGATTCGGTGGATTTGTTCGTTTTCCACGAGGTGTCCGAACTGCCGCAATGGGAGTGGATTGCCGCCACGGGCATGGAGGAGCTGGCCCGGTGCCGATCCGCCGGCAAGGTGCGGTTCCGCGGCATTTCCAGTCATCATCCCGAAGTCCTGCGCGCGGCGCTCAATACCGATTTGTGCGACGTGGTGATGTTCCCGGTGGGGCCGTTTGTGGACCGGCGTTACGTGGATGAAATTCTGCCGCTCGCGCGGCGGAAAGGGGTGGGCGCGGTATGCTTCAAGACCTTCGGGGCGGGCAAATTGCTGGGCGACACGACGGGATACAGCCAGCCGTTGCAGGAACGTCCGCGCGGCAAGTTCAGTTCCGGCGGCCAGGAATCCACGATTGACACACACCTCCCGCATCTGACCGTGGCCGATTGCCTGCATTACACGCTGACGCTCGATCCGGACGTGGCGCTGTTGGGGCTGAGTTTTCCCAATGAACAGGACGCCGCGTTCCGGGCATTCGAGGAATTTCATCCGCTGGCAAAGGAGCAGTTGAAGGAAATCGAGGGCCGGGCGGTGCAGGCCATCGAAGGAAAAGGCCGGTGCTGGTGGAATCCGGGAAAGGACGAAGGAAAAAAGCGGGGCAGGCTGGGAATCCGGATTGTGGATGAGCAGTAAAGGGTGTTGGGCAGCTAAGAAACTGGAAGCTGAACGTTCGGCTGCTTTGCCAGGAATGTCTCCAGGCGCTTGATTATCTCTTGGTGCCTTTCGGGATGTCTGGTTATTCCACTTTCGACGGTCTCCCTTTCCCTCAACAGCGCGTATCTTGGGTCAATAACGAACATTCTCTTGCCACCAACATCACAAGCAACTCCGTTGAAATACCTTAGCGGATGATGTGTGGGGTGTTTATCCCCAGTACACTCGATACGGCCGTCAACGTCCTTGTGTAGGCAGATCCGGATATGATTCCGCGGGATAAACTCCTGGCAAACCATCTTTGCGACCGGGTCAACCCTCGTAAGTTCCAGGTTGCGTCTGGGTTGCCGTTTAGGACCCAGCGCCTCTTCGATGGTCGCCGGGTGGAAAAAGTGATATTTCATTGGGCTCTTCACGCTGAGTTTGGCGCTGACGCGTCGCATGAGGTAATAGTTGTGAGCTCTGGCGGCAGTGACGTGTGCCTCCAACACCGCCCTTTGGGCGAACATGGACAATTCGGTATAGGTTTCCTGCCACGGGTAATCGTTGGTCAACGTAAAGACGCCCAGCGGCCCCGACAAATACCTGCTTTGGGCCGGAATGTTTTCAAACATGGCCGCGAGTTCAACCAGCCAGGCGACCGTTTCTTCCTTTAGTTCGGCACGGCTTTTCCGAGTCGGGGCGTTGTAATCAAATTCCACCGCCAGGCACCATCGAGGTTCGATTTCCGGGCCTCCCTTCCCATCATCAATCAGTCTCAAATGCAATTGGTTCGCAAGGATATGGTCAAGCAGTCCCATAATACCACCGACAAAAGGGCGCTTCAACGCCACGACAGAGTTTCGTTCTGCAACAACCCGATGTCAACCGTCGCGGGTGCCGCCTGACGCTTCAGCCACGCGGGACCAAGACGCTCCGTCCGCGATAGCGGAACTGCCAGCGCCATCCCGTGTTCGGCATCAGGTTAATGTGACTCATCTGAAATATATTCCAACCGATTATCCGCCCCGGTGTTGTCGGAGGCGGCAATGGTGATCTCTTTCGAGTCAAATACCTGGTTGTCAGCACTGGTCATGGCAACGGAAACACGCGTGCCTGGTAGTAATGAAACCGTGACTTTCTGATTCACGCCAGCAAAAGAACAGCTTTCCTGCATGGCTGCATCTCGTCTTGAAACTATTGTGATGACGTCCTCCGCGAAGCGGAACTGGCTTGTCGCGCCATAGCGCAGCGACGGCGGAAGCGCCCATCCCGCGTTGCCTGCAGTCAATTGTTGACCACATCATCATTTCTGTCCTGGAATCTGGGTTGACCCTTCACCTGACTGCCAATCTCCAGCCTTTCCAAACCTGACCACCTTCCCGCTTTCCAATCTCACAAAATACTCCCCGGTCCGGTGATGAAATGCGTCGTGCCCGGTGACCGAAAGTTGGTAACGCAGAACCTCAACCTCGCTGTCCGCGGCGGTGCTGGCTGGCTGCCCCATGATCTCTAGAACCTGCGCTTTAGTCATGCCAAGACTCAAACCATTTGTCCGGTTTGCAGTCGCACAGCCCACCAAGGCTAAAAGGACAATTAATAAGAACGGAAGTGGCAGTTTCATATGTGGTCAACGCCCAGGCACGCGGACCCAACCAGCGTCAACCGCGAAGCGGAACTGGACCGGCCATCCCGCGTCGCCTGCAGCGATTTGATACTCCCATCGTGTCATACGCCAAATCTCTTCGTCAGATAATCCTCAACAAACCGTAGCAAACCATCTCCTGCTTTGTCGAATCCCTTACTGCACTCCTCCTTCCACTCGTTCGGAGCACTGCAAAATCTGGTGGGAGAAGCGTCCACGATCAAAATGCCATCACGGCCATCCCAACAAAACCGCACCACTTCTGGGCCAACAGCCTGCGTCGGATTCGAGCCAAGTAGTGCCTCAGTATAACGCTCAGCCTCTGCGCCTCGCTGTGCCTGCAAAGTCCAGCTTCCGAAAGCCGACCAGTCTGCGTGCAAAGAACTCACGACGATGTCTTTGACCGCCAAACGATTCGTCAACTCAGCCAACCGATGAACGAAGCTCGCGGCATTTTGAGATGAACGCTCCATACTTGGGCTAACGATCCAAAGCTGAGCCACGCCGACGGGCGAGTGGCTCCGCAAGCTCGATAATCGTTGTATAACTCAAATCATCCATAAACTCAAGGGGCAGTCGGCGTTGGCTCCAGCGCGGTGTTAGGCGTCATATTCGTGTGATGATGAGAATGCCGACTGAAAAGGCGAACGGACCAGCAAACGCGAGCAGATGGCAAGCGACACGCCTGCGAAAAGACAGGTGGGCAAGCGTGAGGCGATAGCGTTCGGCGACCAGAATGATGCCGGCAATAATGACCAGACACAAAGTAAAGACGGGAAACGGAAACGGCAGGTGCTTGGTCTTGGCGATGCCCCAAGGCCACACATACGCCAAATCATGAAGGAATCCGTTCAGCGCAAAGGTGACGAACAGGCACAGTGGTCGCGGCGCGAAACGTCGCAACGGTGCAAAACAGAAATAGGCCAGAAAGTAACCAAGAAAAGGATTCCAGTGCCGCCAGAAGCGAGTGAAATCCGAGGCTCCAAACGACCGAGAGAACATATGCCCAAGGCACTGTCCGCGCGACCCTGGCCCAAGCAAAGCATACAAATATCTCGCAAATGTAGGTCGTGAGGTGTGCATGACGCCTAACGAAAAAAGCTGAGCCACCGCCGACCTGCGGCGTGAACCGCGACAGCGGAACTGACAGCGCCAACGGCGGTTGGCTCCGGCGACTGGTTAGGCGGCGTCATCATACCAAATACTACTGTCTCATGCCAAATCCCGTGGACTTATCATCTGCCAAGCGAACCATTATCCTTACCTTACCGCGCTCGCAGGCTAAATAACAAACATTTGTTGCTATCTCCAAAGACTCACCATTTTGTCGAGTCGTGTTGAGACATACTCCATACCAAGGGAGCCCGTCTTCTTGCTTCTTATACTGCTCATCTGAAAGCACTGTGCAAGTGAATCCTTGCTGCTCCATAGCTAGCCGGGCAGATGCCAGAGGCGCTCCCATCGGCACCCAATGCAACACTTGGTCGTTGGTAACAGGACGACCACATCCAACCAGCACCACCAGCACAATAAGCAATAAAACTCTCATAAACATAGCCGCCTAACGCCAGAACTCAGCCACGCCGGGCCAATGACGTGAACCGCGAATGCGGAACTGAGGCGCCCAACCGGCGTTGGCTGCAGTGATTTTGTTAGCCGACGGCTCAAATCTGAACAAATGTAAGCTCATAATCTGTGAGGTGCTCGGCTGGCGAATCATCGAAGTGAACCTCGAAACGCTTGGATGGAAACTGCCATGCAAGCTTCGCCTGATAAATCTCTCTCAAAATCCGGCCAAGATAAACCACTCGCTCACGACTGATGTCCTCACCGTCATGATGATGAATATCAGCAATGTGCAGATGATTCATAACCGCCTCGATGCGCCGCCGGTCGCCACCGCATTGCTGCTCAAAACCTCGCAGCGACTCAACTGAAAAGCCGGCACGTAACACATAGCGCTCAAACTCGACAAACTCCGGCCAGAAAAGGGTGCTATAACCAATCGCCAACTGAAAATTTCCCGAACACTCAATCCATGCCTCGACATCAATGCCCGCTCCGTTGTTCCAATCGCGCATCTCTGGAATAAGTTTGTTGAAATCGGTCATGGTGTAGTCGGCTAACGATCCAAAGCTGAGCCACGCCGACGGGCGAGTGGCTCCGCAAACTCGATAATCGTTGTATAACTCAAATCATCCATAAACTCAAGGGGCAGTCGGCGTTGGCTCCAGCGCGGTGTTAGGCAGCATCTTTCGTAACCTCCGAAATCTTCCTAACCAACAACCACCGCCAGCACCCGGAAGCAATGAAACCACACAACGGAACGACTGCCAACCAAAGCGTCAAATACCAAAAGATGCGAAGTATCTGCTGCCGCAACTCTGCATCTCCGACAACCAACACCAGCGCCGCTCCAATCCAACCGAACGCAAAAATCCCGCAGCCAAGCATGAACATCTCTGCTACAAACTTTCTACGTCGCAACCGGCTCAAATCTGTGGCGGATAAATCCATGACGCTCGATGCTGCTAGACAATATGGCTGTAGATGAAACGAGAAAAGGTGTCTGCTCTCCGAGAGCGTGGGTTGCGACCCGTAGGACGGGTTGCCGAGCCACAGGTTGTGGGACTCGCGCCCCAGACAACCAATGAACGAAGAGCAAACACCATGAAGACCTATATACTGCGTAAGCCCAAAACTGTCGAGCCGCAAACATCACCGCGCCCGCTGCGCCCCGAGGCGGGCCTGACCGCCCTGGTGAACGTCATCTGCGGGCGGCCCGTTCCCCCGCCGCCGCTGCTGGTGATGCGCATCCTGTACATCGGCCTGGACGTGCATAACGACTCGATTGCCGTCTCGCTGGCGCCGTCGGATTCGACCGAGGTGCGGCGGTACGGGATTATCGGCGGGGAGCACGAGGACGTCCTCAAGCTCGCCAGAAAACTCCAGGCGGCCCATCCGGGAACGCTCCTGAAGTTCTGTTACGAAGCCGGGCCGCGGGGATTTGCGCTCTGTCGCTGCCTGCGGGCACACGGACTGGAGTGTATTATCGTGTGCCCCTCGAAGGTGCCGCGCAAGCCGGGGGAGCGGGTCAAGACCGACCGGCGGGACGCCGACCAACTGGCGCGGTTGTATCGGGCCGGAGAGCTGACGGGTATTTATGTGCCCCAACCCGAGGATGAGGCGATGCGGGATTTGATCCGGGCGCGTTACCAGGTGGGCAAAGCGCAGCATCGGGCGCGGCAGCAGCTCAAGATGTATCTGTTGCGGCACAACCTGCGTTACGGGGGCCAGACCGCGTGGTCGCCGGCGCACCTGCGGTATCTGGCCCCGTCCAGAGCTCAGGCACGCGGGGCTGATGACGTCCTCCGCGGAAGCGGAACTGGACCGGCCACCCCGCGTTGCCTGCAGCGATTTGATACTCCCAGTTAAGCCCTTTTGGTTTTTGTGTATCATGGGCAAAGGGCGGGGAGTGCTACCAACACTCCCCGCATGACTTGTTAGTTTAACCGGTGCCTCGCGGCACCTTTCGTCTAACGTTATGAAATATTACACTTCGACCACACAATTCAACTGCGGAATTGATCTCCACGCCCACCAGATGTACGTCTGCCTCATGGACCGCGACGGGAAGAAGCTCGTCCATACCAACATCCGCAACAATGACTTCAACTTCTTCCTCAAGCTGGTGGCGCCCTATCGCCACGACCTGACGGTCTGCGCCGAATGCATGTTCGGCTGGTACTGGCTGGCCGACGCCTGCCAGGCCGCTGGCCTGCACTTCGTCCTGGCCCACGCGCTCTACCTCAAAGCCATCCACGGCGGCAAAAACAAGAACGACCGCATTGATTCCGAAAAGATTGCCCACCTCCTGCGCACCAACCTCATCCCGCCCGCCTACGTCTATCCGGCGGACAAACGACCCCTGCGCGCTCTGCTGCGCCAGCGCATCCTCTATGTCTGGCGTCGCGCCGAACTGTTGACCCGCATCCAATCCCATCAACTGGCCCATAACCGCCCGACGCTGCGCCAGACCCGTCCCAACCGCGAGCCCTGGGAAACCCAACTGCTGGCGCAGGAGGACAACCCCATCCGCCAGTTGGCCCTCCAAAACGATCTGGCGCTCATCGGCCATTACGACACCCAGATCGCCACGCTGGAAGCGCAACTCCAAAGGCTCACCAAAACCGCCGCGCCGCGCGACTACACCTTGTTGCAAACGGTGCCGGGCATCGGCGAACACCTGGGTTTGATCCTGCTCTACGAAATCGGCGACATTAACCGCTTCCCCACCGTCAAGGACTTCCTGAGTTACTGCCGCCTGGTCAAAGGCACGGTCGCCAGCGCCGGCAAGATCAAGGGCCTGCGCGGCGCCAAGCTGGGCAACGCCTATCTGCGCTGGACTTTCGGCGAAGCCGCCGTCATTGCCAAACGCGACCCGGTGGTCATCGGCCCGCTGGCCCAACGCCTGGAAGCCAAAATGGGCGGCAACAAGTTCAAAGCCAACACCGTCCTGGCCATCAAACTGGCCCGCGCCGTCTATTTCATGCTCCGCGACCACACCGTGTTCGATCCCGAACGCCTGGTGGCGGCGCTGACGCATAAATGAACTTGGCCCTGGCCGGAGTCAACCCGCACGTCTAACTGGAGCCGCTTAACCCCGATGCCCGCACGAGTCACAGACCCAACTCAATGGTGCCCGAGCACCCCCGGTCTGCGTTGGGCACAGGAGGACTCCGTGGATTTGATTGGGAACTCCGGCCAGCGGCCATCACCCGTTCGCGACCGCCGGGGCCGCGCGCTGGATGGCTCGGCCGCCGGCCCCGGCTCGTTTAGCTGGCCGGCGGCAGAGTCACAACATAACTTCGGAACGAAAGACAATGTGGAGTCTCCGCCCCCAGGGCACGTCCGCAAAAAACTGGAGCCCCGACTTGATCGGGGCAGCCGTCCGTCAACTTGAATGGATAGCCCAGGGGTGTACTGCTTAGAGTTTCTGGACCGCGCCGTGGCGTTTGATCACGGGGCTGGAAGACCGGTGGCGGCTCGTATGGCTGCTGCCGGCCCGACTGAGTCCGAATAGGTGTTTAGCCGGAGGACCACCCTCCGTGCTGCCAACTGAAATTAAGTCGGATGCTCGGTTCTGAAGTCGCAAAAACGGAAAGAAATATCTTTCCGTCAGGGATGCTTTTTTTCTGTTGACCTTCCGGGCTTAATAGGTGTTAGGCCACATGGTCATTCTGTTTTGGTGAATCCTCATAAAAACGCTCCATCTTACGCCACATGGAAATACCTCTAAAAATACCAAGCCCAAATCCGACAACAGTAAAGTATAGAACGTCATCCCACTGAACTGCATGATGGTGAAATATGAAGAGACGGCAAAGCAACCAAACTCCAAAAAGTGGAATCGAAAACAGCAAAACGCCGTAATAGAGGACAAACATGGTAATACCTCGGCTGTGATGCTTCGGCCAATTAGCTAGTAACTTGGATTCGTGTTTAGTCATATAAGCGCGCGAATGTGGCCTAACGCGGCGGATCAGACACCGCCGACCAAAGACCATGAATGACCCAAAACGTTCTCGACAAACTGAAGGCGCAATCGGCGGTTGTCTGCATCCGCTTGTTAGGCGTCAGCTTCCGCAGGTCGTCGAAGGAAATGCCCGATGGACTTGCCTTCGCTGTCATAGCCGATTCGCCAGGCGCGTCGAAAACTGTCCGGTCTGCAATTTCACCGGCGTCTGTCCACTCTGGCCCAGTGACCGGGACTATACTTTGCCAGCAACTCATAAAACTAATGGCGTCTCGCTGACGCCTAACGAAAAAAGCTGAGCCACCGCCGACTCGCGACGTGAACCGCGATAGCGGAACTGCAAGCGCCAACGGCGGTTGGCTCCGGCGACTTGTTAGGCCACAGGCTCATGGCTTCGACAAATATAAACCAAGTGCAAGCATGACACCGAATAAAAACACCCACCAACCCCAGCGATAAAATCTCCTCAAATGCTCCGGCACCAACTTCACTCCAAACGTGAAAAACCGACCGCTCCGATAAACTGGATACTTCGCGTAACCAATCAACCCTCCGCCAAATATCATCAGCGCGAAGCTCGCCACGAAAAAGAAAATCCACGGCGTGCCGCACAAGCGCATGAATAAGTCCAGCACCTGCGACGTCAGGATGGCGACGACGGCAACGAGCGCAAACGGCCAATGCTCAAGAAACGTCCGCAAACCTTTGCCATCTTTCTGTGTCTCCATAGCGCGATGTGGCCTAACGAAAAAAGCTGAGCCACCGCCGACTCGCGACGTAAACCGCGACAGCGGAACTGACAGCGCCAACGGCGGTTGGCTCCGGCGACTTGTTAGGCTCAATGGTCATACCTAAATATCACTTGGACTGTCCGCTCTCCAAAACGTGCATCATGCGCTCGGAAGCTCGGAAAGTGGAATCCGTCGCCGCAATGCTGCTATAAGTCTCGAATGCTGTCATCACGATATTCGTCTATCCTTGCTTGAGCAAGCTCTCGGCGTCACGGATGGAATTACGATGCCACGCACTCTCGTAAAATGGCCTGACTTGGCAAAACGCATAAACCAATAATCCGCCGCACAGCATGGCAACTAGACCCGAAATGACACGCGCTTGCCGTCCGAGCTTGAACTCGGCGTAAAACCAAAAAGCCCAGACAACCAAAACGAGTGGAAAAACGATGACGCTCATATTGAGCCTAACGACTCAAGCTCACCCACAGCCGGTGGCGGCAGTGGTGGAGCGGAAAGGAAACCATGAAAGAATCCCCCAAGCCTGAGCGGAGTGCGTACCGGCTGTTGCGGTGCAGCGCCCTGTTAGACGACGTAAAAAACCTCAAAACCCGAAAATTCAGCAGGTCTGAAATCTTTAAAATCTTCCGTGTCCCGGCTGATGTCGCCTCAGTTGTTGGAAATAATCTTCGCATCAAGTAATGACTTTATGAATCTGCCCGCCTCACTCTGCGGATGGACAAAAATAGCATACGGCCACGGGGGGTCCGGTATGTGTGACCGCGATACAATGGCATCGTCTGGCATAGCGACAACATGCTTCCGCCGAAGTGCCGGGATGCAGTCAATGAACAACCGGCCATCCTGCCAAAACGTGCTGGCCGCAATCGTGTCCAGCGTCTCCGAATTCGACCGCAGAATCACGCCGACTTTCTGGCCGGTGATTTCCTCAATGGTGGTGTCGTGGAGAAATTGCATGGCTCAGTCGTCTAACGAAAAAAGCTGAGCCACCGCCGACTTGTGACGTGAACCGCGACAGCGGAACGGACAGCGCCAACGGCGGTTGGCTCCGGCGACTTGTTAGGCGCATTTTTGTGGCCACTGACTGTCATAAGAATCTGGATAAATCTCATCGCTGACCAGCTTGCGAACCCCAAGCGGCCAAACCCGCAACAAAACCAATCTACGCTGCTTCTGGACATCAAGACAATCTAACTGAACCAAGGTGAACTCCGTCTTGACGCCTCTGCTGCCATCTGGCCGCTGTTCAAACTCTATCTGCCATCTGACTCTGCTTATTTCTAAACTGTGCCGCCTGCAAAATCTTCGGGCGTGCCTGACACAAATACGATCCATCGTGCAATGAATGAAATAAAGGACAGGCATCATAGCTATCGAAAGGATAACAAATCCGATGATGCCCAAAATCGTTAGAATCACTCTGTGCATAATGCGCCTAACGAAAAAAGCTGAGCCACCGCCGACTCGCGGCGTGAACCGCGACAGCGGAACGGCAAGCGCCAACGGCGGTTGGCTCCGGCGACTTGTTAGGCAGACGGTCAATCATAACTGACTCAAACAACACTCATGCCATGTGCCCGGGATGCTCTCAAGCCAATAAAGCTCATCGCCGCCAAAATAATAACCCAAGCTGCGCACGATAGCCGTGCGTCCGGCAAAATCTAGCTGCTCGGTCTGCAACGGATTATGAAAATGCCACTCCTGCTGAAATCGCTCTAAAACCGAACGCTCGGCAATGCGAACCGTCGTGCCGACTGGAAACTCGGCCTGCATTGGTCCTTTGGTCTTGCCCATAAGTGGTGCGTTGAGTCTGCCTAACGAAAAAAGCTGAGCCACCGCCGACTCGCGACGTGAACCGCGACAGCGGAACTGACCGCGCCAACGGCGGTTGGCTCCGGCGACTTGTTAGGCTGCGGCATATAAATCACAAGCTGAATCGCTTGGATAACACCTGTGCCACCTCATCGTTTGTGAGGTGTCGGCTGTTATTGACGGCGGTGTCGAGGCTGGCTAACTGCGTCTGGCCTTGTGCAGCAACCAAAATGCCGAGGATATAAATAGGAACACCAATGACAAATCCGACGCCCATAATAATCGCGCCAATGCCGCCCTTACCGTTGCTAAAAAGCATACAAAAACCAACAAGGAAGAGAGCCGCAAACAAAAAACCTCCTATCTTTTTGACGGCCTTGCCAATCGAGACAACAGCATGTGCTTCTGTGTAGGAATCGGAATAACGAGAGCGGAGTGTGTCATTGAACGCGGATGAAACGCCCTGTGCCGGCGTCGAAGGCGAGGAAGTCTGATAGACGCCTAACGGCTGCTGCCTCTTTTTCTGCGACTGGTTTCGATAAACCATAATCGCGATGATCCCGCCAACAATAATAACAATGGGCAAAAAGCCCATGATTGGCGATGGTTGTGAGAACTGTGCTGGTGCCGCCGCTTGGGCGATTAGTGTGTGTATTGTTGTGTTCATATATTTGATGGTCGAGCAGCCTAACGATCCAAAGCTGAGCCACGGCCACTGGCGGCTGGCTCACGACTGCAATCTGGACTCTCAAGTTTCATATCTCAACCGAATACTGAAGGGGCAGTGGCCGTTGGCTCCAGCGCGGTGTTAGACGGCATATAATCAAAAGGCGAAATTGAGCTGTTTCCTGTCGTGAATCTCTTTGCGTGGTCTCCAAAGTTTTGGTCGAGGTTCAACTCGTCCTTTGACTACTCGTATTTTTCGAGGGCGGCTGCTAGCAGCCTGTTGAACAATGGTCATAATTAAGGCGGGCGGGTGAGGCGCGAAAAATCGCTGCGGCCATAACTTCCACCCGCGCCACCAATCGCCGCCCGTATCTTTGCAGTCCCGTTCCAATATTTCCGGCAAACCGGAACCCTCCCTCCAGCAAAAGCCTCCAGACCACGTAAAAAAGGGCCTTCCCCCAGGCCACCCATTGTTTGGGTGTTCCCACGCCCAGCAGTTTCCTCATCAGTTGCGACAGGTTGTAAATGGCCGCCGAAAACTTGAAGCGCTTGTTGAGGTTGTCCCGTCCCCGGAGCGTCGTCCGCCGCGCTCCTCCGGCATCCAGTATGTGCGCGAACGGTCTCTCAAGGTGCATCCCCCGGCTCTTCAACAGTTCCTTGCCCGACTTGCTTTTGGCGCTCCGTCTGGCACTGCGCACCACCTTGGACTCTTCGTCGGTGAGTTTCTCCATGTTCCGGTTGATCACCGGATCGGAAATCACCGTGCGAATCCCCTCCTGCTGCAAGCCGCCCATTTCCGGCACCGCGTGATAGCCCTTGTCCGCCGTGGCGCTTTCAATCGTCAGGGTTCCCGCAGGAAGCTCTTTAACCTCGTTGATGTTCTCCTGCGCCTCCAGCACATGCAGCGCGAGATCCTTGTGATCGGGTTCATCGCCCGGACGCACCTCCGCGTTCAAGATCGCGCCCGTGTCCAAATCCACCGTGTTCTCCGGCTTGTAGATCATGTCGGTGGCCCCGGCCTTGGTCGGCCCGATCTTGGCGTCAGGGTCATTGGGGTTTTCCCAGTCCTGGTTGCTCATCTTCTTGGGCCGCTTGCGGTCAAACCGCCGGACGGCGTCGGCATCCTTGGGATCAATCCCGTTCTCCGCGGCCAGACGGCGGACATATTCCCAATAGACTTCCTCGGTCTGGCGGTTGACCAGCCCTTTGAGCGAGGCGTTGGCCTCGATCACGGAGGCGTCTATGCCCACGTTGCGGCCCTTGACCAGCCCGTGCTCCTGCAAGGCCGCCAAGATCAGAAGGAATACCTGGTGGTAAACCTCCACGCCCAGACGGGAGCGGATGACCGACAGGGTGGAATGATCCGGGGTGTTCCCGGTCAGGTCATAGCCCAGGAAGGCACGGATGGAAATGGAATCCTGGCAGCGCTCGGCAATGCCCCGCTCGCTGGGGATGTTCTCAAAGAAACCGACCATCAGCATCTTGAAATACACCACCGGGTCAACGCCCGGACGACCACGGCCATTGCCGGAATAGCAGGCCGCGCAAAGCTGCCGCACTTCGGAAGCAAAGGAAAAAGACTGGAGCGTCTGGTCGAGCTTGATGTAAAAAGAGGAGGAGACAGGCTGCACCAGTTGACGGGATGGAACGAAAAGTTCCGGCGGCGGCAATGTTTGCGGTTTGAACATGAAAAATTGTAACTTATACTAACTATAAGACAACACAATTATATTTTATTTTCACAATTACTTCAACAGGCTGCTAGTGCGGCGAGGATAGCTTCGCGTTTTCTTTGGCTTTGGCGAACTGGAACCTGTGTGCGGCCCATAAGAGTGCGGCTCGTAATATCCAGGCGTGCCGCCGAATTCTCGAACGCGACGGTCTCGTCTTACTTGGTCCCAATTGATTCCTCTCGACATAATCGCAATGCCGTCTAACGAAAAAAGCTGAGCCACCGCCGACTCGCGGCGTGAACCGCGATAGCGGAACTGACAGCGCCAACGGCGGTTGGCTCCGGCGACTTGTTAGGCCACAGCTTCGTCATTGTTTTGGTCTCATCTTCTGTGTCGGCTCAATCTTGCTGCCTGATGGCAATGTCACTACTCCGCTAGGCTCGACGGTCAAAGGAAGAGTAAGCCGATGGAATCCCTTCAACGTCTCCGTCGTGAGAGGTGGAACGTCAACAGCATCATACTCCCAAACCTCATCCTGCTGCGTAATGATAATGACTCGGCCTGCTGCATGTGCAATGGTGCGCGTCGCGCCGTCTGGAATCTGAACCGCCTTTTTGGTGTGGCCAGTGTAAAACTGTATCGAACCTCCCGTGTGGTTCGTGACACGCAGCTCACATGCAACACAACCAGTAAAAAATGCGGCAACTGCTATATATCCGCGCATAAGTAATTCGACATCATAGTCAAAAGAATGGGCGCATTAAATTGGCAATGTCTTCCGGGTGGCGTTGAACATGGCGGAAGGTGCGAAAGAGCGCCTGGCAAAGGTGTTGGGGTTGTTCAAAGAAACGGTTGTGGGTCGCGTGCTTTCGCGTGTAATTCCAAATCCGTTCGGTGGCGTTGAGTTCCGGCCAGTAGGGAGGCAATGGGAACACCTCGACGTAACGGCGGTGTTGGGCGAACCACTGGTAGGTTTCCTGCTTTTTATGATACGAGGCGTTGTCTTGGATTAAGAACACACGATGGCCCCGCCGATAAAACGCCGGCACTAAAACCTGATCCAGAAACGCCACATAGGTTTCCCATTGGAAATAGTCTTGTTGGTGGAGGTAGATAAACTGTGCGGTGTCCAAACGCACGGCCCCAAAGATCTTCTGCGTGTTCCGCTCGCCCCGGGTCGGAATGTGCGGCTGGCTGGCCACGCGAGCCCAAGTGGCGTGCAGGGTGGGCGTCTGGCGGAACGACGCCTCGTCCTCAAAGACAATTATCGCCCCTTCGCTGCGGGCTTTTTTTTAAGGCGCGGATAGGTATAACGAACCCATCGGTTCTTCCGATCCGGGTCGGCCTGCACCAGTCGGGTGGTCGGACGCTGCACCGAATAGCCCAATTGCTTGAGCAGCTTGCGGACGTGTCCAGGATGGTAATGCCGATTGAACTCATCGCCGATGACGCGGCTAATGACCGGTGAAGTCCAAATGCCGGTTTCCAAACCATACGCTACCGGGCCGCTGTCCAGAATATCCTGTAGTTGTTCCCGCTGCACATCGTTAAGTCCCTCCGGACGGCCCGCACGATGACCCTCCAGCAATCCCTGCTCCCGATGCCGATTCCAGTGTTCAATCCACAGGGGAATGGAGGAGCGATGAACTTTCAAGGACTGGGCGATTTGGCTGGTCGTCTGGCCTTCAATGCTTAACGCCACGGCGTGAAAACGCTGGGCCACGCGCGGCTCTTGGTCTTTGATGGCTTCCTTGCGCAGTTGCAGCAGCAACTGCACGCTTCGTTCATTGCCTTTGGCAAACACAGGGCGCATATTGCCCACAAACCATAATGCGCCCCCGTACACATGTCGAATTATTTATGCGCGGATATATACCAAGAACAAAACCGTGAATGTTCGCGTGAGTGTCATGTGGCCTAACGTTCAAGCTCAGCCACCGCCGCTGAGGGTGACTCAGCAATGCAATCCTGACAATCGAATTTCATACAATCGTCCAACTGACCGGCGTAGCGGCGGTTGGCTGCAGCGCCTTTGTTAGACCACATCGTCTTAATGCCTATCATCTGTTTTTGGTTTCTCGGCATCTATTTTCTTCTGGATTTCTTGAACTCTATTCTTGATCTCTTGAACCTTTGCCTCCCACTGCTCCTCAGTCGTATTCGTATTATTCAGCGTTATAAATAAGTCCTTTTCGGTCGCGTGCATCTCCTTGTAAGCCAATAGCAAGCGTGTGCTCACCGGCTTGACCGAACCGTCAGCCTGACGGGTGAATGCCTCCATATCACCTGTGCTGGGAATATAAATATAGATGCTGTTGAGCTTGCCTGGGGTATGTTCGGCGCACTCAAGCATCACCAGATCGCCCCCAACAAGATAACTACGGGAATCAATGACCAGCTTTCCTTTTGCATCTGGAGTAAAAATCTCTGTCATTACCTTTTTCGTGCCTCGATAGGTCATAACGAAGTGCTGTCTGGCTCCAAACAAGTTCGTCCTATCGAGAACATTTTGGGTGATGTCCGATGTATCACCGGCATAACAGCCGATGGCGACAAACAGCAGAATGACAGTGAGTATTTTCATGGCGTGTGATGTGGTCTAACGATAAAACTCACACACGCCGGGCTGATGACGTGAACCGCGAAAGCGGAACTGAGTGCGCCATCCGGCGTTGTGTGCAGTGATCTTGTTAGCCGCTTGTTTGTGGCCACTGCTCGTCATAAGATTCTGGATACTTTTCATCGCTCATCAACTTGCGGATTCCCAACGGCCAAACCCGTAACAAAACCAATCTGCGCTGTTTCTGACTATCGAAACAATCTAGCTGGACCAAGGTGAACTCCGTCTTGACTCCTCTCCTGCCATCCGAGCGCCGCTCAAACTCCATCTGCCATCTGACTCTGCTTACGTCTAAACCGTGCCGCTTACAAAACTTCCGGGCGTGCCCGACGCAAATGCGGTCTAACGCACAATGAACTGGATATGCCAGAAACACGGCGATAATGCTGATGGCCACCAGTCCAAGAGTGGAAATCGAATCGTTCACGGCGGCTAACGAAAAAAGCTGAGCCACCGCCGACTCGCGACGTGAACCGCGAATGCGGAACTGACAGCGCCAACGGCGGTTGGCTCCGGCGACTTGTTAGGCGTCTGGCTTCGTCTCATAACCTCGCAAAATAAAACAAATGCGAATCAAAACCGCGAAACTGACTGCACCGAACAAATACATCAAAACGCGCGGCACGATAAGAGAATAATCTCCGCTCGGCGGCTGGATGAAAAAACAAAGACCCTCTGCCAGCAATGCCATCGCTAAATACCAAACCATCGCAAAGATCAGAAATCTACGGAACGGACGCGGACCGCAAGGCGGACGCTTACAAAATGAAATGCCGAATACCGTGAACCAAGGAACAAACAAAACACAAATCACCAGCCAACCAGTCAAATGCGGAAAGACGTGCTTATACAAGAACGCCTGTCCCATCGCTCCGATGAGTAATCCCCAACTCGTAATGCTCAATGTGCCCATCATGCAAAGACGCCTAACGAATCAAGCTCACCCACAGCCGGTGGCGGCAGTGGTGGAGCGGAAAGGAAACATTGAAAAAACAAAAAACGTTGAGCGGGCGGGGACACCGGCTGTTGCGGTGCAGCGCCCTGGTT
>CAVYLE010000011.1:0-343730 GCA_963769285.1 uncultured Verrucomicrobiae bacterium | reverse complement strand
TGTTAAAGTTGACAGTGCGGATAATTCTTCGCCGACCAACCAAACAACAGCCGTGCTCGTTACCGCTCCGAATCAACGCATGGTTTACGTTTCGTCCGGCACGCCGAAAGAACCACGACTCAAAACGGTGCGCGTGAAGGTCGGCGTGGATGACGGAGCTGATTCGGAAATCCTTGACGGACTTCGCGAAGGCGACGCGGTCGTGACGGCGGCCTTGTCCAACGCGAGCAAATCGCTCCAGCCTTCGGGGCCGCCACCGCAATGAGCGATTTAATTCGGAAATCCACCCCGCCGCCGGTGATTTTTTTGGACGCCGTCCATAAAATTTATCGTTCCGGCGAAGTGGACGTTCACGCGGTGCGCGGCGTTTCGTTGGCCATCGCCAAGGGCGAATTCGTGGCCATCATGGGCGCGAGCGGGTCGGGAAAATCCACGCTGATGAACATGCTCGGCTGCCTGGATCGCCCGACGAAAGGCCGCTATCTGTTGGACGGAACTGCAGTTTCCGAATTGAACCGCAAACAGCTTGCCATCCTGCGCAACCACAAACTCGGTTTCGTTTTTCAAAGTTTCAACCTGCTCGCGCGCACCACCGCGCTGGAAAATGTCGAGCTTCCGATGTTTTACAGCCATAATTTTTTATCGCTCCGGCAGCAAAAAGAAAGCGCGCTAAAAGCCTTGGACAAGGTCGGGTTGGCGACCCGCGCGTCGCATCATCCGAGCCAGCTTTCCGGCGGACAACAACAGCGTGTTGCCTTGGCGCGGGCATTGGTCAATGAACCGGAAGTTGTGCTGGCCGACGAACCGACGGGCAATCTTGACAGCCGCACCAGCATCGAAATTATGGGCGTGTTCCAGGCACTCAACGCCGCCGGCATCACCATCGTGATGGTCACGCACGAACTCGACATCGCCTCGTATTGCAAACGCATTATCATCATGCGCGACGGCGAAATTTTGAGCGACGAGCCCAATCTGAATTGCCATCTGGCGACGGATGAATTGGCGTTGCTGAATCAAGCGGAACGCCGCGTGAAACTCGCCTGAAAATTTTACCTGTGATTCGACTGCTGCAAATTTTATTCATTCGTCCGGCCCGCACCGCGCGGCTCGCACTACGGGCTTTGCGCCGGAACAAACTGCGTTCCTCATTGACCGGACTAGGCATCATCATCGGCGTGGCGGCGGTCGTGGCGATGGTCGCCGTTGGCAACGGAGCGAGGGCACAGATTGAGTCGAAAGTTTCCGCGTTGGGACAAAATTTGCTGACCGTTTTTGCCGGCAGCAGCAAAAGCTCCGGCGTCAACGCCGGCTTGGGAACCAGCAGCACACTCACGCTCGCCGACGCGGAAGCGATGAGTAAGGAGGTGCCGGACGTGATCGCCGTCAGCCCGGAGGTGCGCTCCGGCGGCCAGGCCATTGGCAACGGACGCAACTGGTCCACGCAGGTTTCCGGCGAGTCCGCGCAATACTTGTCCATCCGCAGTTGGAGCCTCGCGGCGGGAACGATGTTCACCGAACGCGATGTCCGCACTGCGGCCAAGGTGGCGGTCATCGGCTCGAAAACGGCGACGCAGCTTTTTGGTTCGGAAAATCCCATCGGCCACATCGTGCGCGTGAAATCAATTCCGTTTGTCATTATCGGCTTGCTGACGAGCAAAGGCGCCGGCATGGGTGGCAACAATCAGGATGACATTTTGATCGTGCCTTACACGACGGCGATGAAACGCCTCACTGGTGATAAATATCTGAAGTCGGTCAACCTCCAAATTTTCAGTGCCAAACGCATGGCGACGGCTCAGGAGCAAATCACAAATCTACTGCGGCAACGGCACAATCTGGCCGCCGGCCGGGAAAATGATTTCAGCATTCTCAACCAGAAAGAAATTGCCGACACGGTCGGTTCCATTTCAACGATCATCACGCTGTTGCTTGGCTCCGTGGCGGGAATTTCATTGCTGGTGGGCGGCATTGGCATCATGAACATCATGCTCGTCAGCGTGACCGAGCGGACGCGGGAAATTGGCATCCGCATCGCCGTTGGCGCGCAGCCGCAGGATATTTTGCTTCAATTTTTGATTGAAGCGATCACGTTAAGTTTGCTTGGCGGCGTCATCGGTGTTTTATGTGGCGTGGGCGCGGCACAACTCACATCGGTCGTGGCTGGATTTAATGCCATCGTCTCAACCGGTTCGGTTCTGCTCGCGTTCGGGGTGAGTGCGGCCATCGGAATTTTCTTTGGATTTTATCCTGCCCGCCGCGCCGCCGCGATGGATCCCATCGAAGCGCTGCGCTATGAATAAGGGTAATTGCTGACGGGCAGGACGCGTCCGATCAAACTTCAAAATCAACCTTTTGTCGCCTCGGCCACCGCCTCGCGGATGGTTTTCCTGAATTTCTCGATACCCTGGTCAAACGCGGCGGAGATGGGCAGCAACGAAACTTTGCGAATCTTCTTTTTGAACTGCTTCAAGTTTTTTTCGGCCACTGCCTCGTCCATTTTGTTCGCCACCACCAGGCGCGGTTTTTCGAGCAGCGTTGGATCGTAAAGTTCCAGTTCGCTGAGCAATTGTTTGTAATCGTCCCACGGCGCGCGGTTGTCCGTACCCGCCATGTCGAGCAGCAGCACGAGGATCTTGCAGCGCTCGATGTGGCGCAAAAACGCGTGGCCGAGGCCGACGTTTTTGTGCGCGCCTTCAATCAAACCCGGCACGTCGCAAACCGTCAGCCGGTGCCAGTCGGCATACTCGACGATGCCGATCTGCGGGTTCAGCGTGGTGAACGGATACGACGCGACTTTCGGCCGCGCCTTGGAAATGGCCGTGAGCAGCGTGGACTTGCCCGCGTTCGGATAGCCGACCAGCCCGACTTCGGCCATGATGCGCAACTCGAAAAGAAAATCGCCTTCCTCGCCCGGCTCGCCCGGCTGCGCGAAACGCGGCGTCTGGCGCGCAGCGGTCGCAAAGTTCCGGTTGCCCAATCCGCCGCGCCCGCCTTTGCACAGCACGAATTGTTGTCCGTTTTCAGTGAGATCGGCGACGAGTTCGCCCTTTTCCGGATTGCCGGTGGAAAAGTCTCCTGCGTCTTCCAGGCTCAAATCAATTTCCCGCGCCTGCCCGCCGCTGGCACTGCGAAACAAAGGCCGTTGGCTGGCGCTGGTTTTGAACGTTGGCTTTTCGTCCTCGTCCTCGATTTCTCCCTTTGCGACTGGCCGGCCGCCGCCGGCAATTCGCCACACGAGCGTGCCGCAGGGAACCTTCACCACGAGGTCCTCGCCCGCGTGACCGTCCATGCCCTTGCCAAAGCCCGGTTCGCCGGCCGGGGCGATGAGGCGCGGCTGGTAGTATTGGGCGATGAGGTTGTTGAGGTCGTGGTCGGCCTGCAAAATCACGCTGCCGCCGCGCCCGCCGTTGCCGCCGCTGGGGCCGCCCTTGGCGACGTAAGCCTCGCGATGAAAGGCCACGCAACCTTTGCCGCCGTGCCCCGCGCTCGCGTAAATTTTTATTTCGTCTATGAACATGGTGGTTGGTCAAATTCTTTCGTTGGTGGAGCCGTCCGTTTGAACCATGGTTGCCGCCGGGGTTCGTGCGGGACGCGGCACAGGTTCAGAATGACCGAAGTGTCGGCAACGACGATCATCAGCTTCAAAGTTCCCGGAGAGCAGGCAAATCCTTTTCGAAGTCGCGCTCGTCGTAGTGCTGCGGTATCATGGTGTCAATCTAGTTAATTCCGCACCTCCGGTCAAATCCCCCTTTGCCGCGGGCGCATCCGCGCACTGCCCCCGTAGCGCAGGTTTCCAAACCTGCTGTATCGCCGATTTCCCAATCGGCAGTGCAACAAAACTCCCGCGCCCGTTGGGTCTTTCCAGGTTCGCGGATTTGGAAATCCGCGACACAGCCGACTTGGAAGTCGGCGCTACGGGGGCAGTGTCAAGGGGCGCCCCTTTGCCGCCGCGCCCTGCCCGGCGTTGCCGGCGTCCACGTTCACCTGTGTCCGGGCGGCGCGGCAAACGAATCATCGGCGAAGATCTGGCGTGGATTGGTTTGCAACCAGGTGGCGATTTCGGCGAGAAACACATCGCCAAACTCGCGCAGTTTCTTTTCGCCCACGCCGCTGATGCGCGCAAACTCGCGCTCGCCCGCCGGATAATCCCGGGCCATCTGCCGCAGCGTAACGTCGGAGAAAACAATGTAAGCCGGCACATTGCGCTCGTCGGCCAGTTGCCGGCGAAGTTTGCGCAGCCGGTCGAACAACACCTCGTCGCACGCGATTTCGCCCGCGCGATGCGCCTTCGGTTCCGGCGCGGTCACCGGTTTGGTGAGGGTCACTTTCCGGCGTTGTTTGAGCGCGGCCAGCCCGTCATCGGTCAGCTCCAGCACGCTGAATTTTCCGGACGTTTGCCGCAAATGGCCCAGCCGGATCAATTCCCGGCCGATCGCCGCCCACTCGGGCCGGCTGTGTTCCGTGCCGATGCCGTAAGTCGAAAGCTGCTCATGATTCCACTTGCGAATCTTCTCCGTGTCCGCGCCGGTCAGGACCTCGATCACATGGTTCAAACCAACACCAAACCGGGTGTTCTCGCGGATGCGATAAACGCAGGAGAGAAATTTTTGCGCGGCAAGCGTGCCGTCAAATGTGGCGCGTGGCGAAAGACAGTTGTTGCACGCGCCGCAGTTCTCGGGTTCCGTAGCAGCTGACGTAAGTCGGCTCTGATTTTCTTTTTCACCCGAAGAAGATGGAGCGGACTCATCCCGCGACGCGGGACTGCTACGGATTGAGGGAAATACTTCCCCAAAATACGCCAGCAATTCCCGTCTCCGGCAGCCGGAGCATTCCGCGTAATGCACCATCTTCTGCAATTGTTCGCGCGCAATCTGTTGTTCCCTCGGGTCCGGCTTTTCGTCAATGAACTGCGTCTGCTTGATCACGTCGCCCGCACTGAAGAGCAGCACGCAATCGCCCGGCAGACCATCGCGGCCCGCGCGGCCGGTTTCCTGGTAATAACCCTCGATGTTTTTCGGCAGATCGTAATGGATGACGAAGCGCACGTTTGGCTTGTTGATGCCCATGCCGAAGGCGATGGTCGCGCAAATTACGCGGACGTCGTCGCGCAGAAAGAGCTCCTGATGTTCCGACCGCTCCTTCGGTGTCAACCCGGCATGATACGGCTTGGCTTTTACCCCGTCCCCGCTCAAACGCAGCGCCACGGTCTCGGCGGATTTGCGCGAATGACAATAAACAATGCCGCTTTCCTTTGGGCGCGCCCGGACGAATTCCAACACCTGGTCATACGGTTTGTTTTTGGCCAGCACACGGTAGGTGAGGTTCGGACGGTTGAAGCTGGCGACATAGCAGCGCGGCTCGCGCAGTTCGAGCAGCTTGATGATGTCGGCGCGCACGCGTTCGGTGGCGGTGGCGGTGAGCGCCATCATCGGCGTTTCGGGAAAAAGCTTCCGCAACTCCGCGAGCTGACGGTATTCCGGACGGAAATCATGTCCCCATTCGCTGATGCAATGCGCCTCATCCACGGCCAGCAAACGCACATTCCACCGCTGCAAATCCGACAGCACGCCCGACAGCATCAATCGCTCCGGCGCGAGGTAGAGCAGGCGGAACTCGCCGTTATGCAGGCCGCGCAGCCGCGCCCGCGATTCGCCTTGGGCGAGCGAGGAGTTGAGAAAGGTCGCCGGAATGCCGCCGGCCTGCATCCCGTCCACCTGGTCCTTCATCAAGGCAATCAGCGGCGACACCACGACCGTCAGACCGGGCTGGACCATCGCGGGCAGTTGAAAGCAGAGCGATTTGCCGCCGCCGGTGGGCAGCAGCGCGAAGACATCCTTCCCGGCCAGCGCATCGCGGATGATTTCCTCCTGCAACGGTCGGAACGAGGTGAACCCGAAATATTGCTTGAGCAGCGGGAGCAGATTTGGAGTGGTGGATTTCAACGCCGCCAAAGTAAGACAATCGCGTTGGAGTTCAAGCTTCAGCTTGTCGCCGCTGCCGGAACGGAATGGATTAACCACGGATGGACACGGATAAACACGGATTCAACCACGAAATACACTAAATACACGAAAACATTGAGCCGTAACCGATAAAATTTGGACTGCGGCGGGAAGCGAAGCGCCACGCCGCTTTGGAAGCTCTGTCCGCAGTCGAAAAGCGGTGTCGCCGCTGCGCTCTGCCACCGCACTCCAAAATCCTCGCGGTGTTCAATACACGAGAACCAGCACCGCCGCATCCTGCGCCGACTTGACCACGTCCTCAAACTTCCGGTCAGCCGTGACGGGTTCCTTGAGTTTGGCTGAAACTGTCGGCACGGATTCGAGGAAGCTCAACAGAAAACTGCTCTTCACCGCGTAATTCACATTCTCTGGCAACGCGCCGCTCGACGCCAGCGCCGTGGCCGCATCCAGCTTGGCTGACACCACGCCGACCACGTTGCCGTGTTCATCCACCAGCGCGCCGCCCGAATTGCCCGGCTGCACCGGCACACTGATCTGGAAATAACGCGGGTCGTCTTGGCTGCCCGACAGCGACGCAATTTCTCCCTTCGCCAGCTTGGGCGCGAAACCTTGCAGGCCAATGTTGGGGAAACCGATGGTCGCCACCGTGCTGCCCAATTGCGCTGACCGACTTGGTGATATGGGCAATGAAGAAAATTTCCCTTCCGCTTTCAGCAAAGCCAAATCAATAGCGGCATCCACCCGAACAACTTTGACGTCAATCAATCCTGCGCTCGTGACCAAACGAACGTTCGTCGCACCCTTGACGACATGATTGTTTGAAATTAAATAACCATCGTCCGTGATAAAGAATGCAGTGCCGCTAGCTATTAGATTTGAATCGGCAACATCCCCGCCTAAAACAGAATTGCCGAGGTCCGATGCCTTGCGCGGCTTAAATACGCGAGCCAGCTTTTGTCCCTCCGCAATCTGCTCTTTCGTCATCACATTTTCCAATTGCGCCACGCCTTTTTTGGCATACTCATCGCCCTGCCCCGCCGCCAGCAGCCACCACATGTAACCCTCGACATAATCCTTCGTCACGCCTTGGCCATTGGCGTAGCAGACACCAAGATTGTTTTGAGCACCGGCATTATTCTGCTCAGCGGCTTTGCGATACCATTTCACTGCTTGGGCCTCGTCCTTCTTTACACCTTTACCTTTGGCGTAGCAGACACCAAGCATGCGTTGAGCCTCGGCGAAATCCTGCTCGGCGGCTTTGCGACACCACTTCACCGCCTCAACTTCATCCTTCGCCACGGCTTCGCCATTGAAGTAGCAGCCACCGAGATTGAACTGAGCCATGGCGTCATTCTGTTCGGCAGCCTTGCGATACCACTTCACCGCTTCTGCCTCATTCTTCGCCATGCCTTTGCCATCTTCGTAGCAGACGCCCAGATTGTATTGAGCCACGGCAAGATTTTGCTCGGCAGCTTTGCGATACCACTTCACCGCTTCTATACCATCCTTCGCCACGCTTTCGCCTTTTTCATAGCAGACGCCCAGATTATATTGAGCTACGGCAAAATTCTGCTCGGCAGCTTACCGTGTTGGTGGCATAGACCCCACCGCTGGCAGAACCGCCGATGACCATTTTCTTTTGAATCAAAAAATTCATTATATTGCCATCCGAACAAGTAAGCGTGCCCATGAGCCAGCCACGATGTCGTACATCCACATGGCTACTTTGGGTGGATGCACAGCCGGTTAGCAGTAGAATTAAAGAAAAGAGAAACAAAAATGTGTGTTTCATAATTTCAATTGAACCGCCCCTTGCCCTGTTCGTCCATCCCAAACTGATTTTGGCAGCGGCAGTTTTCCCCCGCCAGCTGGAGTGCGCCCGTCCCCGGGCGCAGCAACGTGGCAAAACCGGCCGGCATCGGTTTGGCCAAAGCGCGTCGCCGTTCGTTTGCGCCATTTCCAAAGCGCCAGGGGGCTGGCGCACTCCAAGACGCTTCGCGCGGTTCGCATGTCACCGGCAAACGCTTGCGTCTTGGACTGCGGTGGCCCTCCACCGCTTTTCCCCCTGACGATGTCGCTCCTGAACGGAGCTTTGGTTTGTTTGGATGGCCGGGCTACAAAGATGCCAGCCCTACGGGCTTGAAAAATCCGTGTTCATCCGTGTCCATCCGTGGTTAAAAATTCAAACGCCGTTTGTCCCGGTCGTCCATCCCAAAATGATTTCCCCTTGGATTCCCGCGCGGTTGTGTTAGCGTAAAGTCATGTCGCAGCGCATCTCCATCAAGCCGGATGTTTGCAATGGGCGGCCGGTCGTTCGCGGCACGCGCATCACGGTGCAGACGGTGCTGGAATTTCTCGCCGCCGGCGATTCGGTCGAGGACGTGCTGGAGGAATATCCGCGGCTCACCCGCGCCGACGTGCAGGCGTGCCTGGATTACGCCTCGCGCGTGATGGGTAATCATTTCTCCGTGGTCCAGACGGCATGAAGGGCTTTCTCTTCGATGAAAACCTGCCCGCGCGGCTGTAGTTTGGTGTAACGCTCCCCCTCAACCCGGCCTTCTCCCCAAGGAGAAGGAGAATCGTTCGCCGTCTCCTTGAAAAACCCGCGACGGGATTGGCCGGACGGTCATCCGCAAAACCAGAATCAGCCAATGGTGATTTCCTCTCCTGGGGGAGAGGATTTAAGGTGAGGGCGAGCGTCAAAACAAATTTCATTCCGTATTTCGTCCATCCCAAACTGATTTTGGCGGCGGCAGTTTTCCTCGCTCGGGTGAAATATGGAGACAGGCGGGACGCCTGTTTTACTTTAATGATACTCCTGCAACGTCTGCACGCTGTAGCCGCTCTTTTTTAACGCGGCGATGCCGCGGGCGGCGGCTTTGGCGCCGCTTAATGTCGTCATGATCGGCGTGCCGGTATAGACGGCGGTGGTGCGGATTTTTACCTCGTCGGCGCGTGGCGATTCCCCGGCGGGTGTGTTGATGACGAGATTGATCTCCTTGTTTTTGAGCAGGTCAATCGCGTTCGGCCGGCCTTCGGCAAGTTTGAAAATGCTTTGTACTTTCAGTCCCGCCTTTTCCAGAACGGCCGCAGTGCCGACGGTGGCGGCCAATTCAAATCCCAAATCGGTGAATTGTTTTGCCACCGCCGCGACTTCCTTTTTATGCGCGTCGCTAACGCTGATGAAAACCTTTCCACCCAGCGGCAGCGGCGAGCCGGCGGCCATCTGCGACTTGGCGTAGGCGATGCCGCGGTCGGCGTCGAGTCCCATGACCTCTCCGGTCGAGCGCATTTCCGGCGAGAGCAGGATGTCCTGCCCGTGAAAGCGGTTGAACGGAAACACGGATTCCTTCACCGCCCAATACTTCGGCCAGATTTCCTTGGTGAAGCCGAGTTCCTTCAGGGTTTTGCCAGCCATGACCTTGGCCGCGAGCTTGGCCAGCGGCACGCCAATGGCCTTGCTCACGAACGGCACGGTGCGCGACGCGCGCGGGTTCACTTCGAGCACATAGACCTTTTCGCCCTTCACGGCGTATTGCACATTCATCAGGCCGATAACCTTCAACTCCGTCGCCATCGCGTGCGTATAGTCGCGGATGATTTGGATAACCTTTTTGGACAGCGTGTGCGGCGGCAAAACCATCGCAGCGTCGCCGGAATGAACGCCGGCAAATTCGATGTGCTCCAGCAGCGCGCCGATGACAATGGTGCCTTCGTCTTCGGTAGGGCGCGCAGTCCCTTGCGCGCCGTCTTTGGCGTTTGGGTGAGCGGCGGGCAGGGGACTGCCCGCCCTACCAATAAATTGGCCAACGTCCGCGATGCAATCCACGTCCACTTCGGTCGCGTCTTCCAGAAATTTGTCCACGAGCACCGGACGTTCCGGCGACGCCTCGACGGCGAAACGCATGTAATGCTGAAGCTCGGCATCCGAATAAACGATCTGCATCGCGCGTCCGCCCAGGACGAATGACGGTCGAACGAGAACCGGATAGTCCAGTTTTTTCGCCACCGCAAGCGCCTCACTTTCGTTCGTCGCAATGCCGTTGGGCGGCTGCGGAATCTTCAGCTTGTCGAGCATCGCGGCGAAGAGCTTGCGGTCCTCGGCGGTCTCGATGCTTTGGGGCGAAGTGCCGATGATGTTGACGCCGTTTTTCTGGAGGCCGAGCGCGAGGTTCAACGGTGTCTGCCCGCCGAATTGCGCAATCGCCCCCCAGCAACCTTCGCGTTCGTAAATGTGCAGCACGTCTTCGAGCGTGAGCGGTTCGAAGAAAAGTTTGTCGCTGGTGTCGTAATCGGTGGAAACGGTTTCGGGATTTGAATTGACCATGATGGTTTCAAAGCCGTCCTCCTTGAGCGCGAACGCGGCATGGACACAGCAATAATCGAATTCAATCCCCTGGCCGATGCGATTGGGTCCGCCGCCGAGAATCATCACCTTCTTCGCGATATTGCCCTTCACCTCATCGTCGCCGCGGTCGTAGGTGGAATAGTAATACGGCGTGTAAGCCTCGAACTCGGCGGCGCAGGTATCCACGAGCCGGTAGCTGGGCACGAGGCCGAGCTTTTTCCGCAGCGCGCGGATTTTGTCCTCGGTCGAGCCGGTCAAATGCGCGATCTGCCGGTCGGAAAACCCGAGCGACTTGGCCTTGGCGAGTTGTTCGGCGTTCATGTGTTCCGGGCGCAAATCAAAAATCAGGCAAATGAAACTGTATCAGGTGCCAAATGTCGAGTGCCGAGCGCCTGAACAAACAGTTTTGGCACTCTCAATTTGCGCGCCATGCGGCCGGGCGGCGACCGGGCGCTTCAACGTCAATCCAAATTCGACAATAGCCAGGACGGATCCCTACTCGTTCGAAGGGGCTGGCAAGCCGTCAGTTTTTTTGCCGGAATTCAGTTTGGGATCAGAATACGATGATGGTGTAGGTAAAGTTCTGCGTTCCACTGGCCGCGCCGTTCTTGTAGTAGATCCTGAACGAATTCTGGTCATTAACGCTTGGACTATAAGTGATGCCACCTGCGCTCAAGGCTCCGTCCATCGCAATCAGGATAAGCTGTGTGCCCGACGGCAGGTTCTGATTGTGGGTGACGAGTACATTGCCTGAACTACTACTGGTAATGGACCCGGTTCCGGCATAGATAGCCTTGATGCTGGTTCCCGTGCCAAGACCTGGTGTGGCGGTCGTGCCGACTTTCAGAGAATCCACGCCCAAGCCTCCGGAAACGCGGGCGCTGCCGCTCGCCGTCAGGCCCCCGCGCACATCCAGGCCGTTGCCCACCGCAACCGTGTCGCGGGTTTGCAGAGTGCCGGTTTCGATCGTCCCGGCTTCCAATTGTTGGACATAGGCCCCGCCCAAATCAAAGGTTTGCAGAGTGCTGTCGGCCCCGTTCACCAGGCAGGCAAACCGGCCGGATACAGCTACCGACCTTGGACCATTACCCGTCCCCACGGAGCCCAAGCTCACGAGGCCACCGGGATTGCTCACGTCGAAGATTTGCAGCACGGGGCCGGGGCCGTTACACACCACATAGGCATACCGGCCAGCCACTACCACCGACACCGGCATATTGGCTGTAACCGTTGAGCCCGCCGGCGCGGGACTGCTGGCGTTACCCACATCGAAGACTTGCAGCGTGCTGGCGCCCTGATTCACCACATAGGCATACCGGCCGGACACGGCGACCGAGTTCGGACTGCTGCCCGTTGTTACTGAGCCCACGCTCGCTGGGCTGGTGGGATTGCTTACATCGAAAATTTGTAGCGTATTGGCGACTCCATTCACCACATAGGCATACCGGCCAGCCACGGTTACGCACGTTGGACTACTGCCAGTGCCCGTCGAGCCTGCCAGCACCGGGTTGGCGGGATTGTTCACATCGAAGATTTGGAGGCTACCGCTAGCGCCGGTCTGGGTAACTACATAGGCATACCGGCCAGCCACGGCGACCGAAATCGGACCAGAGGCCGTTGTCGCCGAGCCCACAATAACCGGGCCACCGAGTGTGCCATTGCTCACATCAACGACATAAAGGATGCTGCTGGATGAATCGACCGCATAAGCATACCGGCCAGCCACGGCCACTGAGCGCAGATTACCGCCTGTCCCCGCCACGCCCATCGGCACCGGGGTGGCTGGATAGCTCACATCGAAGGCTTGGAAACTGCCGCTCTGACTCACCACATAGGCGTACCTGCCGGCCACGACCACCCCGACCGGAGCCGTTGCCGTGCCGGCGGATCCCAGGGCGGAAACCGGCAAGCGCGGAGCAACCGTCAAAGGCGCAATCAGATTCGTTCCGATCACAATACTGGGGGGCTGCAGCGCGTTGGTGATTGTGCCGACGAGGTTGGTGGCGTTCAGGCTCGTCAAGCCGAAGCCATTCCCAACGAAGCTGCTGGCAGTGATGGTTCCGGCGGTAAAATTGCCGGAGGTGTCCCGCTTGACGAGGGTGTTCGGCACGTTGGCACTGGCCGCCGCGTTGGCGGCGCTGGCGCCGCTGGCCACCATGGCCGCCGTTTGCCCGCCCACGCCGGCAACCACCGTCGCTCCCTGGGTCCCGGTCACATCACCAGCCAGGCTGCCGCTGAAACTGGTGGCGCTGCCCGCTGTGGTCGCCGTGTTGGCATTGCCGGCCAGGCTTGCGGTTATGGTCCCGGCCGTGAAGTTGCCGGACCCGTCCCGCTTGACAATCGTGTCTGGCGTGTTGGCGCTGGCCGCCGTGTTGGCGGCGCTGGCGCCGCTGGCCACAAGGGCCGCCGTCTGCCCGCCCACGCTGGCAACCACCGTTGCTCCCTGGGTCCCGGTCACATCGCCAGCCAGGCTGCCGCTGAAACTGGTGGCGCTGCCCGCTGTGGTCGCCGTGTTGGCATTGCCTGCCAGGCTCGCGGTGATGGTCCCGGCCAAGAAGTTGCCGGAGGCGTCCCGCTTGACAATGGTGCTCGCCGTGTTGGCGCTGGCCGCCGCGTTGGCGGCGCTGACGCCGCTGACCACAAGGGCCGCCGTCTGCGTACCCACCTTGGAAACGACTGTCGCTCCCTGGGTCCCGGTCACATCACCAGTCAGGCTGCCGCTGAAATTGTTTGCCGTGGTCGCCGTGGTCGCCGTCGTGGCATTGCCGGCCAAGCTCGCGGTGATGGTCCCGGCTGAGAAGTTGCCGGAGGTATCCCGCTTGACAATGGTGCTTGCCGTGTTGGCGCTGGAGGCCACGTTGGCGGCGATGCCGCCGCTGGCTACAAGGGCCGCCAACTGCCCGCCCACTTTGGAAACGACGGTGGCTCCCTGGGTCCCGACCACATCGCCGGCCAGGCTGCCACTGAAACTGGTGGCGCTGCCCGCTGTAGTGGCGGTGGTGGCCGTGGCGGCATTGCCGGAGATGTTGATGGGCGCCGTGCCCGCCAGAATGTTCTCCGCATGAATGGAATCCACAGTCAGGCCGGTCAAGGCGCTGCCGTCGCCGTGGAAGCTGGTGGCGGTGATGACTCCGGCCGTAAAGTTGCCGTCGGCATCCCGCTTGACGATGGTGCTCGCCGTGTTGTCGCTGGTGGCCGCCTTGGTGGCAATGACGCTGTCCGCCACGTCGGCGGCGCTCTGCCCGCCCACACTGGCAACCACTGTCGCCCCCTGGGCCCCGGTCACATCGCCCAAAAGACTGCCACTGAAACTGGTGGCGCTGCCCGCCGTAGTGGCGGTGTTAGCCGTGGCCGCGCTGCCGGAGATGCTGATGTTCGCCGTGCCCGGCTGAATGTTCGCCGCCGCAACCGAATTGGCGCTGCCTGCCGTGGTGGCGAAGGTGGCCGTGGCGGCATTGCCGCTGATGTCGCCCGCGATCTTGCTGCCGGCCAGCGACGTGATCCAGCCCGGGTTGGCATAAGTACCATTGTCATAAACGCCGTGGGTTACCGTGGCGGCATTGCCGGAGATATTAATGGGCGCCGTGCCCGCCAGAATGTTCTCCGCATGAATGGAATCCACAGTCAGGCCGGTCAAGGCGCTGCCGTCGCCGTGGAAGCTGGTGGCGGTGATGACTCCGGCCGTAAAGTTGCCGTCGGCATCCCGCTTGACGATGGTGCTCGCCGTGTTGTCGCTGGTGGCCGCCTTGGTGGCAATGACGCTGTCCGCCACGTCGGCGGCGCTCTGCCCGCCCACACTGGCAACCACTGTCGCCCCCTGGGCCCCGGTCACATCGCCCAAAAGACTGCCACTGAAACTGGTGGCGCTACCCGCCGTAGTGGCGGTGTTAGCCGTGGCCGCGCTGCCGGAGATGCTGATGTTCGCCGTGCCCGGCTGAATGTTCGCCGCCGCAACCGAATTGGCGCTGCCTGCCGTGGTGGCAAAGGTGGCCGTGGCGGCATTGCCGCTGATGTCGCCCGCGATCTTGCTGCCGGCCAGCGACGTGATCCAGCCCGGGTTGGCATAAGTACCATTGTCATAAACGCCGTGGGTTACCGTGGCGGCATTGCCGGAGATATTAATGGGCGCCGTGCCCGCCAGAATGTTCTCCGCATGAATGGAATCCACAGTCAGGCCGGTCAAGGCGCTGCCGTCGCCGTGGAAGCTGGTGGCGGTGATGACTCCGGCCGTAAAGTTGCCGTCGGCATCCCGCTTGACGATGGTGCTCGCCGTGTTGTCGCTGGTGGCCGCCTTGGTGGCAATGACGCTGTCCGCCACGTCGGCGGCGCTCTGCCCGCCCACACTGGCAACCACTGTCGCCCCCTGGGCCCCGGTCACATCGCCCAAAAGACTGCCACTGAAACTGGTGGCGCTACCCGCCGTAGTGGCGGTGTTAGCCGTGGCCGCGCTGCCGGAGATGCTGATGTTCGCCGTGCCCGGCTGAATGTTCGCCGCCGCAACCGAATTGGCGCTGCCTGCCGTGGTGGCAAAGGTGGCCGTGGCGGCATTGCCGCTGATGTCGCCCGCGATCTTGCTGCCGGCCAGCGACGTGATCCAGCCCGGGTTGGCATAAGTACCATTGTCATAAACGCCGTGGGTTACCGTGGCGGCATTGCCGGAGATATTAATGGGCGCCGTGCCCGCCAGAATGTTCTCCGCATGAATGGAATCCACAGTCAGGCCGGTCAAGGCGCTGCCGTCGCCGTGGAAGCTGGTGGCGGTGATGACTCCGGCCGTAAAGTTGCCGTCGGCATCCCGCTTGACGATGGTGCTCGCCGTGTTGTCGCTGGTGGCCGCCTTGGTGGCAATGACGCTGTCCGCCACGTCGGCGGCGCTCTGCCCGCCCACGAATGAGACGACCGTGTGTAGCTGGCTCCCGGTCACATCGCCATCCAAGTCGCCGGTGAAACTGGTGGCGCTGCCCGCTGTTGTTGCTGTGGTAGCGGTGGCGGCAGAAGTGGCGGTCGTGGCCGTGGTGGCCGTGGTGGCCGAACCTGCAGTCGTGGCCGTGTCGGCTGAATCCGCGTGAGTGGCATTGTCCGCCGTCGTCGCGTGGGTGGCCGTGGTAGCATTGCCCGCCAAGCTCGCGGTGATGACTCCGGCCGTAAAGTTGCCGTCGGCATCCCGCTTGACGATGGTGCTCGCTGTGTTGTCGCTGGTGGCCGCCGTGGTGGCGATGACGCCGCTGGCCACATCAGTCGCCGTCTGCCCGCCCACACTGGCAACCACTGTCGCCCCCTGGGCCCCGGTCACATCGCCCAAGAGACTGCCACTGAAACTGGTGGCGCTGCCCGCCGTGGTGGCGGTGGCGGCATTGCCGCTGATGTCGCCCGCGATCTTGCTGCCGGCCAGCGACGCGATCCAGCTCGGGTTGGCGTAAGCCCCGTTGTCATAAACGCCATGGGTTACCGTGGCGGCATTGCCGGAAATGTTGATGTTCGCCATGCCCGGCTGAATGTTCTCCGCCGCTATCGAATTGGCGCTGCCCGCCGTATTGGCCGTTGTGGCATTGCCTGCCAAGCTCGCGATGATGGTCCCGGCCGAGAAGTTGCCGTCGGCGTCCCGCTTGACGATGGTGTCGTGCGTGTTGTCGCTGGTGGCGGCGTTGGCGGCGATGACGCTGCTGGCCACATCAGTCGCCGCCTGCCCACCCACGAGCGAAACGACCGTTGATCCCTGTTTCCCGGTCACATCCCCCCCCAGGTCGCCGGTGAAACTGGTGGCGCTACCCGCCTTGGTGGCGGTGGTGGCCGTATCCGCGTTGCCCGTGAGATTTCCCGCGAACGCGCCGCTAAAGGTGTTGACCGTGCTACTCAAATGCACTTCCCCGGAGTAGCTCCCGGACAAGACGCTGTCGGGGAGGACTCCGGTGAGGTTGTTTGCATTGAGATGAGTCAGGCCGTAGCCGTCGCCAGCGAACGTGCCATAATAGACGTTGTTCCAGTTCGTTAACATGGTCACACCGGCAAATATGTTCGTGCCGGTGAACAGGTTGGTGCCATTGAGCGTCGCGACATTGGTCGAGAGCCGCGCGTCGGGGATCGTGCCGACGAGGTTGGTGGCTTGGAGATCGGTCAGGCCGTAGCCGTCACCGGCGAAACAGTTGTCAGGATTGGTGAAACAGATTGCGGCGCTTACAGTGCCGTCGTCAAAGTTCTCCGGCTTGAGATGTTTCACGTTGGAGCCGTCGCCACTTAAGATGCCATTGAAGTTGCCATTGAAGTCGCCATCGAATTTGCCGCTGAAGCTGCCCGCAAACTGATTGTTGTGGTTGGTCGCCACCACGGTTCCGTTGAACGTGTTGTCCCCGCTCCAGTTGAGCTCCAGGCACAGCGCGTTGGTCAGCACCGTCAGCGTGTTGGCATTATAGTTTGCAGAGATCAAGTCCGGACGGCCGTCATTGTTGACGTCCGCCGCCGTGACCGAGTGAGGATTGAGACCTACGCTCGGCGAAGTTGCAATCACAAAGCCGCCGCTGCGGTTGTTGGTCAGCACCGTCAGTGTGTTGCTATCATAGTTTGCGCAGATCAAGTCCGCCCACCCATCCCCGTTGACGTCCGCCGCCACGACCGAATCAGGCCCGTCGCCCACGGCCGGCGAAGATGCAATCGCGAAGCTGCCGTGGCCGTTGTTAATCAACACCGTCAGCGTGTCGTCGCCAGAGTTCGCGCAGACCAAATCCACCCACCCATCCCCGTTGACATCCGCCGCCGTCACCGACAAAGGCCCGAAACCTACGCCCGGCGAAGATGCAATCGCGAAGCCGCCGTGGCCGTTGTTGATCAGCACCGTCAGCGTGTTGTCGCCATAGTTCGCGCAGACCAAGTCCACCCACCCATCCCCGTTGACATCCGCCGCCGTCACCGACAGAGGCTCGAGACCTACGCCCGGCGAAGACGCAATCGTGAAGCCGCCGTGGCCGTTGTTGATCAGCACTGTCAGCGTGTCGTCGCCATAGTTCGCACAGATCAAGTCCGTCAACCCATCCCCGTTGACATCCGCCGCCGTGACCGACACGGGCCAGAAGCCCACGCTCGGCGAAGATGCTGTCACAAAGCCGCCGTGGCCGTTGTTGGTCAGCACCGTCAGTGTGTCGTCGCCAGAGTTCGCGCAGATCAAGTCCACCCACCCATCCTTGTTGACATCGGCCGCCGTCACCGACCAAGGATAACTGCCTACGTTCAACCTGGCGTTGAACCCAAAGCCGCCGTTGCGGTTGTTGGTCAGCACCGTCAGCGTGCCGTCGCCATAGTTCGCGCAGACCAAATCCAGCCATCCATCCCCGTTGACATCCGCCGCCGTGACCGACACAGGATTTGTGCCGACGGGCGGCGTGCAAGCCAGGATGAAACCGCACCAGTTGGTGGTCCAAATGACGGCCCCGTCGGAGTTGGCGGTCGCGAGATTCGACATTGGTCACTCCGGCGCCGTTGCCGCTGAACGAGGCCGCGGTGATATTGCCACTGAAACTGGGACTGCCGGTGAGCAGCGCCACGTTGGTGGACAGCTGGTTATCCGCCAGCCGCCCGGCGACCTGCGCGGCGGGCAGCGTGCCGTTCAATGTCGCGGCCGTGACGGCGCTGAGGGCGCCGGCCGCTTGCAGCGCGTAGGGCGTGGGCGTGACCGGCTGGCGCGGCGCGAGCGTGGTGAACCCCCCCGTGCTGCCATTGGTGCGCACTCCGATTTCCAACCACCGCGCATCGCCGGCAAAGACACCGCCGCCAACATCCAGCGCGACGACAAACAAGCCGTTGGTGACGGCGACCGCGCTGTTCGTGAGCGGGCCGCCGACGGCGCCACCTCCGTTCAGCGCGTCGAAAATCGTCAAGCGCAAATCGTAAACCCCGGTGGCAGGGTTGCCGCCGCTGGTGAGTCTGCCTTGGTAGGTGAACGCCGTGCCGAGCGGGGCGGCAGTGAGGCCGCCACCGGCCAGGCTCAACAGTATAAAGGCCATCAGGATTTGTTTTGTGGTTTTCATAAATGGACTTCTGCTTGCATTGCGATTCTTGGTTGATGATTTTTAATAATTTCTCGCCAGTCGGACCAAACGAGGAGGCCGGTCGCAACAATAGCGGCTACGGTCCTGCTTCCGGTTAATTGGGTTGAGCATCACTTAACTTGGCATTCCGATTGTCTGGCTTCCTATACCCAAGGAGGAATTGAGTCAAAGCATATTTTAATTATTTAGATCAAGTTAATAAAATTGCAGTTCTGCTTATGGCAAAACTAAAAATTCCAGTGGGACTTTTGGGTAATCCCTCAAACCTGGCGGGGTTCAGGGTTGTTGGTGGCAGTTTGGGTCCGCGAGCCTGCCCTGGCGTGGTGAAGCGGAGACGGCTCGGCAGCGCAGCCTCGCCCCACCATAACGAGCGGGGCGGCGGACAAAATTCCTCAAATTGAATTTTCCGCCTTTTTTTGTTGCTTTGATATATGGCATACACATATATATTCGGCCATGAAACCAAAACCCACTCCGCAATCGCTCCTCAACGACATCGCCCAAATCCAGCGTCTGGATCGCGGCACCGTCAGTGTGCTCCGCCAAGGTCCGCAAGGGCCCTACTATAATCACCAATACTATGAACAGGGCCGCAATGTTTCCCGCTACGTGCCCGCCGAACAGGTGCCCGACCTTCAAGCCGCCATCGACGGCTACCGTCGGGTCCAAGAACTGATGGCGCAATATGTGCAACTCCTGGTCGAACAAACCCGCGCCGAACGGGCGGCGGGCGCAAAAAAAAAGACCCCACGCCCCAACTCCTCCTGGCCCAAGAGCAGGAAATCCAACAGTTGATAGCGCACTTTGGCGCGCAAACGCCCAACGGCTTGGCGGTGCAGCAGTTGGAAATGCTGGTGCGCACCGCCCTCTTCAAGCCGGCCAACGCGCTGGTACAATGGCTGCTCCAACAAGCGGCCGACCGCGTTGATGCCGCCTATCAGCCCACCCCCGGCCAGCAGCGCAAAGGGCGAGAGAGCCTGCAGGTCGGCGGTTTGTTTGGCACCTTCCGGCTGGAGCGCGATTACTACTACCAGGCGGGCAAAAAACAGGGGCACTACCCGGCGGATGCGGCGCTGGGTCTGGAGGTGGGCTACACGCCCGCCTTGGCCCGTCTGATCTGTTTGGAGGGGGCCGATGAGACGGGTTATCAAAAGGCGGAACGACACTTGGCCGAAACCGGCGCTATTCAGGTGTCGGCCCGGCAAATCCAGCGCGTGGTGCAACGGGTGGGTCAGGACGCGCAAGCCTGGCAGGAGCGTCCGGCCCAACCCGGCCAGTGCGATGCGCCCATCCTGTACGTCAGCGCCGATGGCACCGGGGCGCCCATGCGATCCCCAGAGTTGGTCGGAGGGGCGGGCAAGCAACCTGACGGCACGGCCAAAACCCGCCAGGTTTGCCTCGGCTGCGTCTTCACCCAGCACCAGACGGACGAACAAGGCCATCCGGTGCGCGACTACGAATCCACCACCTACGTTTCCAGTTTCAAATCCATCACCGAGTTTGGCCCGACGCTGCGTCAGGAAGCCTTGCGCCGGGGGTTGGGCAGCGCCGGCCAAGGGGTGATGCTCATTGACGGCGCCACCGGTTTGGAAAACATGGGCAAAGACTGCTTCAAAGGCTGCGTGCAGATCGTGGATTTTTACCATGCGCTGGAACACGCGGGCCGGGTGCTCGACGCCCTGCTGGGCAAAAACCATCCAGACTACAAAACCCGGCTGCGACGGTGGGCCAAGCGATTGCTCAAAGACCAGGTTGAGTCGCTGGTTAAAGAAACTCGCCGGGCTTGCGCCGGTCAACCGCCAGCGCCAGCCGTGGCGGCGGAATGGGGTTATTTTGAGCGCAATATCCAACGCATGCAGTATGGCTCCTTTCGCGCCGCGGGTTACTTTATCGGCTCGGGCGTCGTGGAGGCCGGCTGCAAGACGGTCATTGGCGCACGCTGCAAACAATCAGGCATGTTCTGGTCCCGACCCGGCGCGGAAAATGTTCTGGCGTTGCGTTGCATCCACAGCAGTCGCCGCTTGGATCAGTTCTGGAAACACCGGCTCAATCAACACGCCAAACGTAATGACTCACTCTCTCTGTCCGCCTGATGAAGAATTTTGTCCGCCGCCCGTTGGTGGTTGCGTGGATGAAATAATGCAGACACGAAGACATTGGCCGATATTATTTATTCCTTACGGATTCTTCATCGCCTAACCCATTGAACTGATTTTCAATGGTGATAAATTTCAGTTGTTCGAGCGAAAAATTATATGCGATTGACACCCATAACGCGGCGGGAATTGGTCAAGCGGCTCCGAAATCTCGGATGGGACGGCCCGTTTTCGGGCGGCAAGCATGAGTTCATGGTTCGCGGCGCGATGAAACTGCCGATTCCAAATCCACACGGTGGAGTTTTGAGCGTCAGAATGGTCAGTGAAATTTTGAGGGAAACGGAAATCAGCCGCGAAGACTGGCTTTCGGCTGGTTAAGCGACCACGGCCAAATCGTGCAGCGCCGGCAAACCATCGCCACGCGCCAGCGACAATTCCACCCACCCTTCCAGCGCTGATTTCAATTCAACCATCACTTCGGCGCGCGTCGGAGCAAACACAACCAGACCGGCAAAACCGGGGATTTTTGCGGAAAAACCCTCGCCCGCGCCGAGGTTTTTGACCACCGCCAGTTTCAGCGCGTCTTTGCAGTATTCGCTCAAGCCGTTCATCGCAAATACCATAATCAACCGGCGGGCATAAATCAATTCGTTCTTGCATTCAAATTCCCTCTTGTCATCCGGCGATTTCCTGATAGGATTGTAACTCTTTTTATGAAGACGGCCATTCATCCGAAATATGTGGACGCGGAAATCCGTTGCGCCTGCGGCAATGAGATCAAGACCCGCTCCACCAAGCCCTTGATCATCGTGGGCATTTGCAATGTGTGCCACCCGTTCTACACCGGCCAGCAGAAGTTTGTGGACACCGCCGGCCGCGTGGACAAATTCCAGCAGCGCGCCGCCAAGACCCTGGCCGCCCAGGCGGCTGCGGCCACCCGCAAGAAAAAGAAGTAGCTTTCCGATATTGATCCGCCTGCGCTCTGTTTCGGCAGAATGCAGGCGGTTTCTTTTTCTAAAGCAAATGCCTTCAAAATTCTTGATTTGCGATTTGCCATTGACGCGTCAACACCGCTCCGCGCGTGCTCGCGAGAGATCGGAGTCGCAAATCCGAAAACGAAAATCAAAAAATGGATCTGCGACCGCACGTTGAAAAATTTTCCAGGCGCTTTGCCGAAGTCGAATCCATGTTGAGCGACCCGAAGGTTTTCGACAACCCGCAACGCGCGCAGGAATTGTCCCGGGAATACGCCCGGCTCAAGGAGCTGGTTGCGTACGGCGGGAGCTATTTGAAAACCCTCGCCCATCTGGACGAGAACCGCGCGCTGTTGAAAAGCGAACCGCCGGATTCCGAACTGGCCCAACTCGCCAGGGACGAGGCGGCGCGGCTTGAAATCGAGGAAAAACGTCTCGCGCAGCAAATCCAGTTCGGCATTCTGCCGCCCAATCCGACCGATTCGCGCAACACCATCATCGAAATCCGCGCCGGCGCCGGCGGCCTGGAATCCGCGCTGTTCGCCGCCGATCTTTACCGGATGTATTGTCGCTACGCCGAGGCGCGCGGCTGGAAGGTGGAAAACATGGATTCCAATGCGTCCGATCTCGGCGGCTTCAAGGAAATCATTTTCGGCATCACCGGCGCGGACGTTTTCAAGCTGCTGAAATACGAGAGCGGCGTTCACCGCGTCCAGCGCGTGCCCGCGACCGAGGCGCAGGGCCGCATCCACACGAGCACCTGCACCGTCGCCGTTTTGCCCGAAGCGCAGGAAGTGGACATCGAAATCAAACCGGAGGAACTGGAAATTAACGTCTGCCGCGCGTCCGGCAAGGGCGGCCAGGGCGTCAACACCACTGACTCGGCGGTGCAGATCATTCACAAGCCCAGCGGCCTGATTGTTCGTTGCGCCGACGAGCGGTCGCAGCAAAAGAACCGGGTGAAGGCGCTGAAAGTCCTGCGCTCGCGCCTGCTGGAACGCAAAGTCACCGAGGAAAACGCGAAATACGCCGCGCAGCGCAAGGACCAGATCGGCACAGGCGAACGCAGCGAAAAAATCCGCACCTACAATTTCCCGCAAAACCGCGTCACCGACCACCGCGTGGAGCTGACGTTGTACAACCTGGCAACTTTCATTGAAGGCGACCTTGACCCGCTGCTCGAGCCGCTGATGATCCATGATTTGGAACAACGATTGGAGGCATTAAAAGCGTAGGACAGGTATCTTGCCTGTCTCAAATATGAGAAAGCCGCCTAAGCGGGAGATTTTTATGGAAGCAGGCTGGAAGCACTGCCCCACTTTGTAAGCCGACGAATATCATCTGACGAAAATGAAAACCACACACTTTGAACCGCGCGGGCTGATTTTTGACTGCGACGGCACGCTGGCCGACACGATGCCGCTGCATTGGCGCGCCTGGCACATGATCACGCAACGCTACGGACTCCATTTTCCCGAGGACCGCTTTTATTCGCTCGGCGGGGTCCCGGCGCGCGACATTCTCAAACTGCTGTCGCAGGAACAAGGCCGGTCGCTCGACCACATCGCCATCGCGCACGAAAAGGAGGAAACCTACCTCGCGGCCCTGCCGCAGATCGAACCGATTCATGCCGTCGTGGACATTGCCCGGGCGAATCACGGTAAAATTCCTATGGCTGTTGCGTCCGGCGGCACGGAAAAAATCATCATCCTGGTGTTGGAGCGCCTGAACATCCGGCACCTGTTCGATGCCATCGTCACGAGTGAAATGGTAAAAAACCAGAAACCCGCGCCGGACATTTTTCTCGAAGCCGCCCAGCGCATCGGCGTGGCGCCGAAATTCTGCCGCGCCTACGAGGACACGGATCTCGGCCTGCAAGCCATCCGAGCCGCGGGCATGGAAGCCGTGGACGTGCGGGAATTGCGCTAATTACCAAATCGGTTCACCCAAATCCATTCCACGCAATTTCGGGTCATTTCTAAAATGTTTTTGGCGAACCAAATCAAACCATTCTGCTGTTGGTTGCGGCAAAAACTCCACTTTGCGGATTACAAAAACTTAGTGATGGTCACCTTCATTAAACTCGATTTCACCGGGGATTTTGTAAGAGCCAACCTGCTGCAATTTTTTGAAAATCTCAACCTGTGTTTTATTGCTGACGACTAATTGGTTTGTGACACCGGCAAAAATGTCGCCATTCCAAAGGCGGCGGGCAGGCAATAATCCATCGTAAGGAGCTTCACTGCTTCCACCTCGGCCATGATGTCCAGACCCGGCCAAGCTCCAATTGTAAGTTCCGTAAAAATTTGTCAGCGCAAGCCGCATGAAGGCGAATGTGTTGTATGTGTCACGGTTTCCAGTCCAAAGCTTTTCGTAGTAGCGGTCATGACCACGCATCCGAATTTCAAATGTTGCTGTTCCAGTCCGAAGCCAGTGCGTTTCCCAATCTGTGAAACGATAATCCACAGTGCCAGCCAGAAGCACGACGGCGGGTTTGTAACCGGATCGGTCAGGATTTAACCCACGTGAAGTCCAATCCACTTGGCTTTTGTAAGCTTTCAATGAATAGAAGAATACCAGACTTAACAGAGTGCAAACAACCAAAGCTAACTTGAAATGTTTTGACGACTTGAACAATCCAACTAACACCAGCCACCAAACAAAGTAAGCGTAAAAAAAGCCAATTATGATCAGAAAGAAAATCCACAAACCGCCTGACGGCTGGAAAGTATGTGAAATTGTATTTTGTAAAAGCCAAAGCAAAGGCCAGAAGAAATACATGACAAACATTTCGCTGTGGCGAATTGCAAAGAAAGGAAGAAAAACAGTAATAGCAGCGAAACCTAAAGCAAAGAAACGCGGCTTGAATCGGAAAATTTGTTTGTCTGGAGATGGCTGCGATTTTTCGGCGTCACCCAGATTGTTTTGGGATTTCACTTCCATGCGATTTTTGAATTAAACGCCGGGAAATATTTTCAGCTTTGCCCCAGTTTCTTCGATTTCTCCGTCGCGGCGCGGACAGCGCTCATCACCGTGGCGCGCAGTTTGCCTTTTTCCAGTTCGTGCAGGCCTTCAATCGTCGTGCCGCCGGGACTGGTGACCTGGTCCTTGAGCGCGCCGGGGTGCTGGCCGGTTTCCAAAACCATCTTGGCCGCGCCCAGAACGGTTTGCGCCGCAAGCTTCGTCGCAATATCGCGCGGCAAACCGGCCGCCACGCCGCCGTCGCTCAACGCTTCGATGAATTGATAAACATAAGCCGGGCCGCTGCCGCTCAAGCCCGTCACGGCGTCGAGCAGCAATTCCTTCACTTGAAATGCGATGCCGACGGCGGAAAGGAGTTTCTTCGCCAAGTCACCGTCCGCGGCTGTCGCGGATTTGCCGAGCGCAAACGCCGCCGCCGCCTCGCCCACCAGCGCAGGAGTATTGGGCATCACGCGAATGACCCGGGCGTCGGCGGGCAGCGCCGCCTCCATTTTGGCAAGCGTCACCCCGGCGGCGATGGAAATCAGCAGATGTTCACTGGTGAAATGGCCGCACTGTTCGGCCAGAACCACGGCGACCTGGTCGGGTTTCACGGCGAGAACAAGGACGTTTGCAAATTGTAAAACGTCGGCGCTGGACGCGGTGGTCTTCGCGCCGGTTTCCCTGGTGAAGGCGGTGCGCGCCGCAGCCGATACATCGCTGGCGATTATTTCCTTGGGGAAGACAATTTCCGCGCGGACGAAGCCGCGCGCCAGCGCCGTGGCCATTTTGCCCGCGCCGAGAAAACCGATGGTGAGTTTGGTTGCCATGGAAATTGTGTAGCAGGCCATCCTGCCCGGTGAAAGCGAAAACGCGCCGGGGAATTCACAGGCCGTGGCTGCTTTGGTGGGGCGAGGCTACTGATGAGCCGGGCTTGGCGCGTCAAAGCAAAGTGACGACGGCTCGCGAGTATCAGCCTTCGCCACAGGCTGCGGCGCGCCAGGCGCTCGCCCCATCGAAATGGCAAATTGTATCACCGCCAATTCGCGGCTTGAATTCGCGCGAACACAATCTATTTTAAGTCCGGCCGAAAGGACTGTTGGATTTCGGTTTTTACACAATGTCAGGCAACCGTCGCACATGGGACACGTTTGAAGCAATGCGCCAGGCCGCCGAAGAGGGCGATCCGCAGGCGCAGTGTTATCTCGGTGTCTGTTATCAGAACGGCCAGGGCGTGACCCAGGATTATCAGGAGGCGGTGAAGTGGTTCCGTCGCGCGGCCGAACAGGGCGATCCCGTGGCGGAGTGTTATTTCGGCGTGTGTTATTTGAACGGGGTCGGTGTGCCGCAGGAATTCGGCGAGGCGGCCAAGTGGTTGCGTGAAGCGGCGGAACAAAACGACCCCGCCGCGCAGTTCAACCTCGGCATGCTCTACGAAACCGGCCAGGGCGTGACGCAGAATTACGCCGACGCGGTGAAATGGTATCGCGAAGCCGCGGAGCGCGGCTACCCGGCGGCGCAATTCAATCTGGGGGTCTTTTACGAGACGGGCCAGGTCGTGCCGCAAAATTTCAAACTGGCCGTCAAATGGTATCGCGAAGCCGCCGAACAGGAATGCGCGCCCGCGCAGTGCAATCTTGGCCTTTGTTACCAGACCGGACGCGGTGTGGAGCAAAATCAGCAGGAGGCCGTGAAGTGGTTCATCCGCGCCGCGCGGCAAGGCGACAAAACCGCCCAGCACAACCTCGGCCTGCATTACGCCGCACAGGAGTTCACCGATACCACTGAAGACGCCGAAGAATCGCCGTGAACATCAGCGGGCGAGTTCCGCCAGTTTCGCGTTGGCGCGCCCGTCATCAATAATTTCAGCGGCCAAAGCCCAGCCTTCAACCAGCGACTTCGTTTTGCCCGCGACGAACAGGGCGGCAGCGGCATTTAACAAAACCGCGTCGAGTTTCGGGCCGCGTTCCTCGCCGCGCAGGATGCGGCGGATGATGGCGGCGTTCACTTCGCGGTCTCCGCCGCGGAGATCGGCCAGCACGGCCGGTTGCAGGGGAAACGACTCGGGCGACAGCGTTGAACAAGCCAGCCCGCGTTCCTGATAAAACTCGGCAATCGTGGTCGGCCCCAGCGGCGAAAGTTCATCGAGATGCCGAAGGGACCCGGTTTCATCCCGCGCCGCGCCGCAAACCACCATGGCGCGGCGCACGCCGAGGGACTGAAGGACGCGGGCGAACGGTTCGCAAAAATCCGGGCGCGGCACGCCCACCAGCATCGCGGTGGGCCGGGCTGGATTCAGCAGCGGGCCGAGGAAGTTGAAAATGGTGGGCTGGCCGCGTTCGGCGCAGAGCTTGCGCGCCGGAATGATGTGCCGAAACGCCGGATGATATTTGGGCGCGAAGAAGTAAGCGAAGTTGTGCCGGCGAAGCGAACGGACGGCGTCCTCCGGCCCCAAATCAAAAGGAATACCCAGCGCTTCCATGACATCCGCGCTGCCGACGGGCGAGGTATTGGCGCGGTTGCCGTGCTTGGCGACCAGCACCCCCGCCGCCGCCGCCACGAGCGCGACGGTCGTGGAGATGTTAAAGGTGCTCAGGTGGTCGCCGCCGGTGCCGACGACGTCGAGGATTTCCCGCGCGCGGGTTTCGGCATCGAGCGATGGTTGAATTGATTTGTCACGCAGGGCGCGGGCGAACGCGGAGATTTCGCCGGGGGTTTCGCCTTTTTGCGCCAGCGCGCTCAGGAAAGCGGCTTTGCCGGCGGCCGGAACTTTTTCGTCAGTCAATTGTTCAACCGCCAGGCGGACTTGTTCGTCCGCGAGCGGCCGCGCAGCGGCAAGTTGGGGAATGAACTTTTCAAGCACGGGACAATACTAAGGCACGGCGCGCCCGGCTCAAACCGAAAGTGCGCGCGGATGAAAGCATGGACAGTTGCGCAAAATCCAGTAACTTGTCGGGCGCTGGCGCTGTCTAAAACGGCAATAGCGGACGAATTGCAATCATATGGCAGAAAATCGGAGCAATCACTGGATGAAATGGATTATCGTCATCGTGGCCGCCGGCGCGGTCATTGCCGTCGGCGTCTGGTATGTCAAACGCGGCCACACCGAAGTGCCGGATTACCAGACAGCTGCGGTCGTCCGGGGAGATTTGATACAGGTGGTTACCGCCACGGGCACGCTCAATCCGGTGGTGAACGTGACGGTGGGCAGTCAGATTTCCGGCCGCATCAGCAAACTGAACGTGGATTTCAATTCGATGGTGAAGTCGAATGAAGTCATCGCGGAAATTGACCCCTCGACTTATCAGGCGGCGGTCGAGCAAGCCAGCGCCGATCTGGCCAACGCGAAGGCGAATTTGGAATTGCAGCAGGTACAAGCGAATCGCAGCAGCGACCTGTACACCAACAATTTGATTTCCGGTTCCGATTACGACACCGCCATCGCCACGTTGCACGAGGCCGAGGCGACGGTGAAAATCAAGCAAGCCTCGCTCAATAATGCGCTGGTGAATCTCAACTATTGCAAAATTCTTTCCCCGGTGGACGGCGTGGTGATTTTGCGCGCGGTGGAACTGGGCCAGACCGTCGCCTCCAGCTTCAACACGCCGACGATTTTTCAAATCGCGAATGACCTGACGAAAATGCAGATTGATTCGAGCGTGGCCGAAGCCGACGTGGGCGGTGTGACGGAAGGCCAGAATGTGGATTTTACAGTGGATGCGTATCCGTTCCGGAATTTCCACGGAGTCGTCACGCAGGTGCGGAATTCACCGACGACGGTGAACAACGTCGTGACCTACGACTGTGTCATCGGCGTGACAAATTCGGATTACAAATTGAAGCCGGGCATGACGGCCAATGTTTCCATTATCATTGCCCAACGGGAAAATGTGTTGACCCTTCCCAACGGCGCCCTGCGTTTTCGTCCGCCGGAAGGCGCCGTGGTGGAAACCAATGCGGTGAGCCAGCCAGCTACGAACAATGCCGCTTCCGCCGGCAAGCCCGGCGGGCAAGGACGGCATGTCAGCGGTCACGGTCGCGGCGAACGCCTGGTTTTTCACACGGTGTTTGTGCTTTCCGGTAAGGGCGAGGAGCCGAAGTTGCAAGCGATGCAGGTCAAGACCGGCATCAGCGATGGGATTTCGACCGAGGTGCTTTCGGGGCTGGACGAGGGCGCGCAGGTTGTGACCGGCGCGGCTTCAACCGGCACCCAGGCGGCCAGACCCGCGAACCCGCTTGGCGGTGGTTTCCCCAGAATGCGTTGATCCGATTGCCGTGCAGACCAACCCTGTCATCAAGCTCGCGGACATCCACAAGGTGTATCACACCGGCGAAGTGGACGTCCACGCGGTGCGCGGGATTTCACTGGAGGTTTTTCCAGGTGAATTTGTGGCCCTCATGGGCGCGAGCGGCTCCGGAAAAAGCACGCTGATGAACATGATTGGCGCGCTCGACCGTCCGAGCGGCGGCAATTATCTGCTCGATGGCATTGATGTCTCCACGCTCGACCGCGATGCGCTCGCGGACGTCCGCAATGAAAAAATCGGTTTTGTATTCCAAGGTTTCAACCTGCTTTCGCGCACATCGGCGCTGGAAAATGTAGAGATGCCGATGCTTTATACCCGGTACCGCATTCATGCGCACGAGCAGCAAACACGCGCCATGCATGCGCTCGAACTGGTTGGGCTCAGCCCGCGCGCCGACCACCATCCCAACCAGCTTTCCGGTGGCCAGCAGCAGCGCGTCGCCATTGCGCGCGCGCTCGTCAACCGGCCGTCCTTGTTGCTCGCCGACGAGCCGACCGGCAATCTTGACAGCCAGACGAGCATTGAAATCATGGGTGTGTTCCAACAACTCAACGATCAGGGCATTACCATCGTCATGGTCACCCACGAATTGGATGTGGCGCGTTACACCAAGCGCATGGTCGTCCTGCGGGATGGGAAAGTTGTCACCGACGAACTGGTAAAGAACCGATCATTCGCAGAAAAGGAGTTGCAGCAGCTTCGCACGGCACAAGAAGCCGTCAAACTAGCAACATGAGAATCTTCGCTTCGCTAAAGATCGCCGGGCGGGCTCTGCGCCGCAACAAGATGCGTTCCCTGTTAACAATGCTCGGCATCATTATCGGCGTAGGTGCCGTCATCGGTTCGGTGAGCCTGACCACCGGCGCCACCAAACAGGTCGAGGATCAGGTCAGCAGCCTGGGTGAAAGCGTGATCACGGTCTTTTCCGGCAATTTCACCAGCGGCGCCATGCGCGGCGGCTGGGGCAGCGCGCCGACGCTGACCGTGGCCGACGCACTGGCGATTGGCGGGTTGAAAAACGTCGTGGCCGTAAGTCCCGAAGTGCGCGACCGCGCTCAAGTCCTCGCCAATGGCCTCAACTGGAACACGCAGGTGATGGGGGAATCGCCCGATTATCCACAAATCCGCAATTGGGGCATCGCCAGCGGAACGATGTTTACCGATCAGGATGTGCGCAGTCTTGCGAAGTCTGCCGTGATCGGCAAAACCGTGGCCGATCAGTTATTTCCCAACGAAAATCCAATCGGCCAGACCATCCGCATTCGGAACCTTCCTTTTCTTATCGTCGGCGTGCTGGCTTCCAAAGGCTTTAATTTGTTCGGGCAGGATCAAGACGATACGGTCGTTGTCCCTTATACGAGCCACATGCACCGCATCACCACCCGCACGTTTGTGAACGACATCCTGGTGGAGGCCGCCAACGACAAGGTCATTGACAGTGTGCAAAATGACATCACGGATTTGCTGCGCGCGCGCCATCGTAGCAAGGAACAGGATTTCACCGTGCGCAACCAGTTGGAATTGATGCAGGCTGTGACGGCCACTTCGCGCGCGATGAGTTTTTTGCTCGCGGGCGTTGCCGCCGTCTCGCTCGTTGTCGGCGGTATTGGCATCATGAACATCATGCTGGTCAGCGTTACGGAACGGACCCGCGAAATCGGCATCCGCATGGCCGTGGGTGCGCGCGCAGCGGATATCCTGGTGCAATTTCTGATTGAAGCGGTCACATTGAGCGCGATTGGCGGTTCCATCGGCATCGTCGGGGGTGTTGGTTTTTCAGAAATTGTCGCCTACATCAAAAACATGCCCACCGTCACACCTTTTTTCTGGATTGCCATCGCTTTCATTTCCAGTGCTATCATCGGGATCATCTCCGGCTTTTACCCGGCGTGGAAAGCGTCGAAGCTCGACCCCATTGACGCCTTGCGCTATGAATAGCGTGTGACCGCCGAAATTCTGTCCACCCACACGCCTGCGTTGTTTGACACCGCTGTGCGGCGCGCCGCGGAATTGCTGCGCGCGGGCGACGTTGTGGCGCTGCCGACGGAAACGGTCTATGGCCTGGCCGCGAACGCACTGGACGAAAAGGCCGTCGCGCAAATTTTCCGAATCAAAGGTCGTCCGGCGAATAATCCGGTTATTGTCCATATTGCGAGCATCGAAATGGCAAAACGCTGTGTGACGGTGTGGCCGGACCCGGCGGAAAAACTGGCGCGGGCATTTTGGCCCGGTCCGCTGACACTCGTGCTGCCGTGCGCAAAGGAAATTCCCCGCAGGGTCACCGCGGGCGGCAAGACGGTCGGCGTGCGCTGGCCGGGTCATCCGTTTATTCAAGCGGTGATTCGTGAATGCGGATTTCCGCTCGCCGCGCCGAGCGCGAATTTATCCAGCCGTGTTTCACCGACGAATGCCGGGCACGTTCACGAACAGCTCGGCGGCAAAATTTCTTTGATCGTGGATGGCGGCCAATCGCAAATCGGCATCGAATCCACCGTGCTTGATTTGACGGTATCGCCGCCGCAAGTGTTGCGTCCGGGAATGGTTCACGCTGAATCGCTGGCCGCCGTGATTGGAGAATTCAGAATTCAGAAGTCAGAAGTCAACCGCGAGCATGGCGAAACGCTCCGGAGTCCGGGAAGGTTGCGGAAACATTATTCGCCAAAAGCGAAGTTGTTGGTTATGAGCTGGCGTGACGATGCCGATTTGAACTCTCAACTCTCAACGCTCAACGTTCAACTTTTGGATTGCCACGTCATTGCCCATACGCACATTCCATCGGCGGACCATTTTGCGCGGGTGAGCGTGATTCCGCATGATGCCGGGGCGTTTGCGCGGGCGATTTACGCCGAGTTGCACCGCTGCGACGTGGCGGGCGCGGGATTGATCGTGGTCGAAACGCCGCCGGACTGGCCGGAGTGGTCGGGCATTGCCGACCGGTTGCGACGCGCGGCGGCGTGAATTTACGGCAAGGTTTACCAGCGTTGCCGGTCCGTGAGGAACAGGCGGTCGGGCAAGAAGCCGGTCGGCGCGTTGCGCAGCGGGAAACCCTGCGGAATTTGATTTTGCAACACTCCCTTGATGATGAAATTACCCCAACTGTTTTCACCGGCGCGCACCAGGTCGGAGACGAATTTGCCGTCCATCGTTCCGGGCGTGAGGTAAAGCGCCTGCACCGGCTTCATGTAATCGTTGATGGCGAAGAAATCGTCCTGCGCGTTTAGCGCCAGCCAAACACATTGATGCCGGCCATACCACGCGACCGCCCACGGCGCGTCGCTCATCATCAGTTCATTTTCCTTCATCCACCCCGCAACGTTCTGGATGTCCGGTGGATAATACGGCGGATAAACCACCGGCGACACTCTGGGCGACAAGAAAAATGTGGCAATCAAAATCATCGGCAAACACGACAGGGCAACGAATACCGCAATAACAACGTAACGCAATTGCGGCACCACCAGTTTCATCTGATCCAGGAAGGTGAAGAAAAAACTCACGCCATAAATGAACACCAGCGGGACGAGCAGCACGATCAGATTTTCAGAATTCAGTTCCGGGGATTCATTCGAAAGCTGTGTCTGCCCCAGCGCCTGGACGATAATAAACGTGCCCAGGCACATGAGCAAAAAATAACGCATTCGCCGCGCGGCCATCCCGCGAAAACCCAACAGCAAGCCGGCCAGGAATAAAATACTTGCCCAACTGCCGCCCAGCCTTGGCAGGCCATTTGCCAGAATGTCGCGCGCATTCCCCAGAAGTTTCATCACATACAGCTTGATCCACAACGCGTGCGTCAAGTCGGGATGCACCGACCGTTCCAATTGGAATCCCGGAAACAATGCCGAACCCTCAACGATGGCAAAACCTGCCGTGCCGAATGGCGTGCCGCTGACTGCGTAATTGCGGATCACCCAGGGGATCAATACAACCAAAAAGGCCCCTGAAGCCGCCAGCGTATGCAACAGCCGCCGTTGCCCGCTGAAGAAAAACAGGAACAACGCGACGGGAATGATCGTCCAGCCGAACGCATACCGGGTCAACGCCCCCACGCCCGTTAACACGCCTGACGCCAAGGCCAGCCCCAGCAGCCAGTTCGGGCGCGGCAGCGGTTCGCGCGCCACTTCTTCGATCCGCAAAACACACCACGTCAGTCCCAGAAAAATCACCATCAGCAACATTGTGGACAGGCCCGATACGCTGAATCGCCACAGCAATTCACAGCCGATGGTCAAGAGCGCCGACAGCCACGCCGCGTTCTCGTCAAACAATTTTCGCGCGAGGAAAAATGTCAGCACCACCACCACCAGCAAAAGAACCTCATTGAACACCGCAATTTGAAAATCCGGCTGATAACGCCAGAAATGGCTGTTCTCGCTCCAGAAAGGTTTCATGAGTTCAACCGGGTATCGAAACGACCGCACGGTCATCAGTCCGGCCAGTACCACCGGATACACCGGCGGATTCGCCAGGTCCGGATGGGGTTTGTATTTGATTTGTGCAAAATCCAGGTTGGTGGCTGCCGGCGCCTCGGGCGGTCTGGCCTGGTTGTGGCTTTGCACCAGGTAAAGACTGAATGGGCGGATAAACAACGTGGTGTAACCTTTGCCATCCGCGATGTTGCGCGCCAGTTGCGCCGAGTCCATCGCTTCTTGGGTGGCGAGATTCCGATACCCGCGCAAATTGTAAACCAGCGCCAGACCCACAATCGCCAGACCCAACATGAAAAACCGCAGATAACGCGACCCCGCGCCGACCTCCGACATGTGAATCAGTTTCTGAATCAGCTCCCTCGATAGCATAGATCAAAATCCTTCCAAATGGTATAAGTGCAATTTGCGATGAAACGTTCGCCGGCTCATGCCGATTTTTTTCGCCGCCAGTGTGCGATTGCCATCCGTATCTTTCAAGGCGCGAATGATTAATTGTTTCTCCGCTTCCCTCACCGTTAGATCGTTTCGCGCCAGTGATGGCGCCAGATTGGCGGATGGGCCGCCCGCCCGCACCGGCGCCGGCAAATCGCGCGCCGAGATTTTTTCCCCGCGGCACAACACCACCGCGTGTTCGATGGCCGTGCGCAACTCGCGCACGTTGCCTGGCCACGAATAATTCATCAGCCATTCGAGCGCGTCCGCCGTAAAAGCGTTCAATAGCTTGGCGTTCTCGTGCGCGAACTCGCGCAAAAATCTTTGCGCCAGCAGCGGAATGTCGCCCGCCCGCTCGCGCAATGGCGGCAACTGAATTTCCACCACGCGCAACCGGAAAAACAAATCCTCGCGGAAGGTGCCGGCTTTGACCAGTTCCTCCAGATTTTTGTTGGTGGCGGCAATCAGCCGGACATCGGCGGTCAGGGTTTTGTTTGAGCCGACGCGCTCAAACGTCCGTTCGCCGAGAAAGCGGAGCAGCTTCACTTGAATCGTCGCGTCAATTTCGCCGATTTCATCGAGAAACAGGGTGCCGCCCTGCGCCTGCTCGAACCGGCCGATGCGGCGCTCGTGCGCGCCGGTGAACGCGCCCTTTTCGTGGCCGAACAATTCGCTTTCCAGCAGCGTCGGCGCGAGCGCGGCGCAATGCACCGTGACCAGCGGCTGTTTCGCGCGCGGGCTGAGCTGGTGAATCGCCTTCGCCACCAGTTCCTTGCCCGTGCCGCTTTCGCCCGCCAGCAACACCGTCGCGCGCGTGGGCGCGACCTGCCGGACAATTTCAAAAACCTCCCGCATCACGGGCGATTCGCCAACGATGTTTTCCAGGCCGAACTTCGAATCGAGCTGCTGGCGCAGGGAAACGTTTTCGACTTCGAGATTTTGCTGGCGCAACGCGCGCGCAATGCGCATTTCCAATTCGTCAATCTGCAGCCGTCCCTTGGCGATGTAATCGTCCGCGCCGCGCTTCATCGCGTCCACCGCGAGTTCCTCCGAACCGTAAGCCGTCATCAAAATGCAGATGGGCGGCCGGGCCAGTGACTTGGCGCGCGCGATGAGCTTCAAGCCGTCCTCATTCGGCAGCCGAAAATCCGTGAGCAACACATCAAAATTTTCCCGTTCGAGCAGTTCCATGGCCGCCTTCGCATCTTCGGCCACATAAACGTCGTAACGATCATCGAGCGCCGCGCGCAGCCCGTCGCGCGTCGGTTTCTCGTCGTCCACAATCAATAATGTCGGTTTCTCCGTCACAATTTTTCAGCGTTGAGCGTCGGCGGTTTTTTCCTCAAGCAATCGCGGTTTGCGTTCATACCAGGGCAGCCAGATGCGGAAGGTCGTGCCGTGGCCGACGTGGCTTTCGAGTTCAATTTTTCCGCCGTGCGCGCGAACGATGCGTTGCACGATCATCAAGCCGAGGCCGGTGCCTTTTTTCTTCGTCGTAAAAAACGGCTCGAAGATGCGGTTGATTTGTTCCTGCGGAATGCCGCCGCCCGTGTCCGCAACGCTCATCCAGACGCCATCCGCGCCTTCGCCGGTCTGCAACGTCAGCGTGCCGCCCCCGGTCATCGCGTGCATCGCGTTTTTGACGAGGTTGACCAAAACCTGCTGCATTTGCGTGGGATCAATCGGCGTGGCGGCCAACTGGCGCGTAAGCTTGAGCTTTACGGTGAGGCCGCGATTGTCGAGTTCGGGCTGCAGCAATTCGAGCGTTTTTTCCACCACGGCATTGAGCGAAGTCACTTTCAATTGCAACGGCGCGGGGCGGATGGCCTGCAAAAATTGGGTGATGATGTAATCCAGCCGGTTGATTTCGCCTTTGGCCACCTCGAGATACTGCTCCAACTTTTTGCTGACCTCAATAGCTTCATTCTCATCGGCATGTCTGCGTGAACGGAAAGTTCTGGTGGGGCGAGCGTCCTCGCGAGCCGGCTCGTCAGCAGCCTCGCCCCACCGGACTATTTTTAGTTTTTTCAACTCACGCTCCATGAGTTGCAAATGAATGTGCAGCGCGTTGAGCGGATTGCCGATTTCGTGCGCGACACTGGCGGCGAGCAGCGTGAGCGCTTGCACGCGTTCGCTCTCAATGGCTTCAAAGGTTTTCTGCCGCGCCTCGGTCGCGTCGTGCAAAATGAGCGCGACGCCGGAACTGCCGGCGGCTTCGCCGTCCAGCGGCGCGGCATAAAGCCGCAAAAAACGCGGACGCGGATAATGCACTTCAAATTCGTGGCGGGTGATGCGTTCCCCGCCGGTGCCATCCGCCCGCGAAATCTTTTCCCAATCCACCTCGGGCAGCAGGGTTGTGATGTGCTGTCCTTCGACGCTGGGTTGCAAACCAATCAATCGGGTGACGGCCTGGTTGAAATAAATAATGTGGCCCTGTTCGTCCACGACCAGCACGCCGTCTTCAATCGTGTTGAACAGCGTTTCAAGAAAACTGCGCTCCCGCGCCAGCCGCTGAACGACCGTTTGCAAGCCTTCCGCGTCCAGCCGCCCGATGCGGCCAAGCACTTTGTCGAGAAAACTGGATTTGGGTGCCGGCATTGATTAAAATCAAGATTCTAGAGCGCCAATTTGGCGCAATCCAAAGGTTTGTCAAATCAAAATTGGGCTTTGGTGGCACAAAGAAAACAGAAAGGGAGAAGTCGTATATCCCGCCCATCAGATGTCCCTGACGAGAGTGCGGACGCGGACGCCAAGGGCCTTTGCAAGGCGACGTAAGGCAATCAATGAAATGTGTTCTTCCCCTCTTTCGACTCTGCCGAGATAATTCGGGTGGAGATCGGCTTTTTCGGACAGCCGTTCCTGGCTTAAATGAAGCCTCTTCCGCTGTTTGCGGATGGCTACACCAAGAACAACACGGTAATCAAATGACGGCACAGAATGAAACAAAAGCAGAGTTTGCCGCGCATCTCTACACCGCTAAACGGATGATTATATTTAAGATTTTACTTGACCTTGGAGAAGGAAGTGTTAGAAACGCGGTCGGGCAGACTTGGGAACCAAATAAAACCTATGAAGGCAATGAATCGAGGGAATGGTTTTTCGTGCAAACTCCACCGCATTTTAACAGCCCGCGCATTCCTGGTCGCGGGCTATTTATTTGCCCTGTTGCCCGCGTCGCTTCGTGCCGTCGGGCCGGTTCTTCCCGGCGGAACAAATGATTCTTCCTACACGCCGCTCGATTCTTGGTCGTTCAACGACACCAACAACTGGACGAGTGATCTGGGTTATGCGCCGGTTTCTTTCACCAACCTGAGCTTCTCTTTTCTCGGCAATTTTGCATCACTGGTTTTGAACAGCACGAATCCAGCCTGGCTGCAATACAACGTCTATGAAAATGATGGAACAACGAATCTAACTGTGGATCAAGGATCACTGACCTTCTGGTTTGCCCCCGGATGGTCGAGCATCAGTGAAGGCGGAAACGGGCCGGGTGAATATGGTCGGTTGCTGGAAGTCGGTGCTTACACACCCGATTCCAGCTACGGCTGGTGGAGCATTTTTGTTGATGATGGAGGCAACAACGTCTATTTCTCGGCGCAGACCAATGACCTATCAAGCAACGTCACCACCTACATTTCTTTTCCGGTTTCTTGGACAACGAATTATTTCCACTTTATTGCGCTGACCTATTCCGCCACGAACACGGCCTTGTATCTTGACGGCGCACTGGCGACCAACGGCCCGCCAATGACGGTGTATCCGGGCGGGGATGTCTTGACGAACGGCTTTTTTATTGGCGGCGACGGTGTTTATCAGGCACACGGCATGTTCAACTGCCTCTACACTTACGATGTGCCGTTGGACGCCGACACGATCCAGCAGATTTACGATGATGAATATGAATGGTATATGATCAATCCGCTTAACATGGCAATGGCGCAAATTGTTTCCGCGCCGTCCAATCCCTCGACTTCCCCTACGCCAGACGTGATCACCGGCCAGGGAAATTTGCAAGCTGTTGGTTCAACAGTCAGCATCACCAGTTCCAATTTCTGGCTCGCCAACGTCTCCGCTTTCAACACGAACGGGACAATGGGCCTGATTTTCACGATTCAGGGCGGTTATGACAATGTTCCTTACGACGTGTTTGCAAATTCGATTCTCGATTTTTCATCCGACACAAATAAAACTTGGGCATGGATGGGCCAAGGTTTTCATGGCTACACCTACATGCTTACAAATCTGCCACCCACCGCATGTTTCTTGATTCTAGGCGGCACTAATGACTTTGATTCAGACGGCCTAACGGACGCTTACGAAAGGCTGGTTTCCAAAACCGACCCGCATAATCCGAATTCCAACCTTGACGGCATATCGGATGGCTGGGAAATTTTGCTTGGCCTAAATCCGCAAGTTAACAACTTCACGTCGCCAGCACAGCGGTCAAACTACGGCTATTCTTTTGCCGATTGGCTAAACACCGTTTCCGGCGTCAGGATTGGAACGGTGGATTTGGATAATGAAGGCAATGTTAAAACGGTTTCACAATAGTCAGAAAAGATAACGACAATGAAGACTTTGCGAATTTTCATTATTGGTTTGGCTGTATTCGCGGCGGTTGCATCACGTGCGCAAAACTCCGACCCCGGCTGGTTTCAAGTTCAACCACCAACGACAACGGTTCAGGAGGCTTCGTTCCAATCAGAAGGATTTCAGGCCAACAATGCAGGCTATTTGCTCAGCCAGCCAGCCGCTCCCGTTGCGGAAATCGTCACGCCTCAGATTCAAGCGTTGGCCGACGGGTTGCAGGATGATCCCGTGCAGATATTTGATTATGTCCACGATCACATTAAGTTCGTGCTCTATTTCGGCTCGAAAAAGGGCGCGGCGTTGACCTTGCTCGAAAAAAGCGGCAATGAGTTCGATCAATGCGCCTTGCTCGTCTCCTTGTTGACTGCGGCAGGCTACGGCAACAACGTTCAATATCAATTTGGTTGGCAGGAAATTCCCTATGATGATCCCTACGGCAACAATTATGATTTACACCGTTGGTGGCAGTTAACCTTAAATGACACCACTTGGACCAACACGGTCAATTTGGTGTGTAGTCTGGCAGCGGATCGCGGCTATCCGATGGACAGTAACACCAACATATTGGTCGCTCCTGACACGACCGACGCCATCAATGGATATACCCACAACTTTTTGATGCAGCGTGTTTGGGTAAAATTGACGATAGGTTCAAACAGTTACCTGCTTGATCCCGCATTCAAAATCAGTCAGCAAGTTGCCACCATACCGGGTTTCTCGCTGACCAACGCAATGGGCAGTGGCAGTATCAGCAACGACTTGCTATCTGCGGCGGGCGGCACCGACAATGGCAACTATGCGCAAAATTTGAGTGAATCCAACGTGCGCGGGAAGCTCACCGCCTACACGACTAACTTGCTCAATTATCTTCAAAATAATGCTCCCAACGCCAGCGTGCAGCAGATTTTGGGCGGCTGGCAGATTGTCCCGGCTAACAATACCGTTGATTACACCAACCAGTTGCGCTTTCCGAGCGGGACAGTCGGCGGAATGTCAACCGTTGGGTGGACTTATGAGCCGACAAATTTGATGTCCGCCCTGGCAATCAGTTTCGCGGGAACAAACTATCAATGTTTTATTCCCCAACTGCTAGGCCAGCGATTGTCGCTGACCTTCAGTAACAACGGCTATGCGCAACTTTGGCAGGACGATATGCCATTAGCCCAGCACGCCACCAGCGGTGGCGGGACCACCAATGTTTCAATCGCGGTGACGCATCCCATTGGAACTTGGGATACAGTCAACAACACGTTAATTTACAATCCCGCGAATTTTGCAAACCAGACCGTCACTAACTCGTATCAGCGCACCAATTCCTATTATGCCATTCTCTACGCCTTTGAGCCAGATTGGGGCTGGCTGCAACAGCGGGAAAACGTCTTGGACAATTATTTACAACAAGGCTACGCCAATTCCTCGTGGCAGGTAACATGTGAGACCTTAAACATTATGGGGCTGAGTTGGATGCTGCAAACGGCGCAGCTCGGCCAGATGATAGCCCCGCAGTTGGGAATTCTGCCGCAATATTTCCACCGCATTGGCCGCATGTCACAGGAATCCGGCAAGGGCTACTATGTGGATGTTTATATGCAGTTCACCGGCTCGTATCCAAGCGGCGGCAATGACACGGCGCATGTTCAACTGCAAAACATCAATTTCGATTTGTGGTCTTTCTTCGCAAGTTCTTTTGAGCATGGCATCATTGAGCAATTCCAAAATACAAACATCGTCGGAGCTTCGACAGTCAAAATGTTGGAAATTGCCAACACCAACAGGCAGGCGGTTTATCTGGCGTGCAGCACCAATTGGACGACAGGCTACAATGTCAAAAGCCATTTGACAGGCTATGACACCGCTTCTTTGGGAAATATTTTCACCAACTACATTAACCGTGGCTTTTATGCCTTAATGCCAGCAAACGGATCAAATCACGTCAGCGCCTCATCTTCAAGCTGGGCTGGCTATGGTTATGAGGTGCGGCAGGCGAACAGCAATGGAGTAGCGACTTTTTCCGGCATGATTATCGCGGGCGGTTATCACGGCGGCTATTCGTCAGACCCGCTTGCGTCGGTGGATACTTACACCACAGACTTAACGGCTGACAACCAGCCCACTTATTACGCAAACACGCCGGTCTATACCTATACCCCGCTCACCGCTGACCCGGTGGACACAGCGGATGACACTTTCCAAGTTGAGAATACAGACCTATCGTTAGGGCAGGCCGAACCGCGTGGCATTGCGCTGTCTCGGTATTACAATGGCACGCGCCGGAATAGCAACGCCGCAGGCATGGCCGATGGCTGGATTCATAATTATTCCATTACGGCTAACAATATCGCCGCGCCCCAAGCCGGTTTGGGAATGACGACGCCAGCGCAAGCTGCCCCAATGCTCGCCGCGACCGCTGCCGCCATAACGATGTATAACAGCGGCTATCCAAACGCCAAGAATTGGCTGACGACTGCGCTGATTGCCAAATGGGGCGTTGACCAACTCTATAAAAATGGTGTTTCTGTCAATCTCGGCAAAGACACTCTGCAATTTGTGAAACAACCCAACGGCGTTTTCACGCCACCGGCCAGCAGCACCGCGATGCTGACGCAAACCAATTCGACTTACAGCCTATTGATGCGGCACGGCAACTGTTTCAATTTCACCACGGCTGGATTGTTGAACACCATCGTTGACCAATACAACAACACGCTTTCGCTGGTTTACACCAACGGCAACGTCAAAACCGTGACCGATTGGAAAGGACGGGCGTTGATGTTCACTTACACGAGCGGCCAACTGACTGCGATAAGCGACGGCACCCGCACAGTCCACTATGGATATTCGACGCAAGGCGACTTGAATTCATTCACCGACGCCGAAGGCAAAACGACGACCTACACCTACGACACCAATCACCAGATTACCGCCACGCTCGACGCCTTGAATCAATTGGTGGTCAGCAACATCTATGACCCGCAGGGGCACATAACCACCCAATACACGCAAGGCCAAACGAACAAAACTTGGCGGATTTACTGGACCGGCTGGCAGACCACGGAAATTGACCCCGGCGGCGGGCAGCAAATCTACTTTTACGACGATCAATCGCGTCTGATCGCGCAGCAAGACGCTTTGGGCAACACTAGCCGCACGTTTTACGACGGTCAAAATCATGTCGTCGCCACCGTCTCATCATTGAACGAAACCAATCGGTTCGTTTTTGATGGCAACAATAATTTGATTCAGGCGATTGACCCGCTGAATAACACCAACCAGTTTGTCTATGACGGCAACAACAATTTAATTAAAACGATTGACCCGCTCGGCAATCCCACCACCTTTGGTTACAACTCTCAATTTTCGCTGACCGGCCAGACCAACGGCGCGGGTGATTGGGTGAACTACGCCTATACCACCAGCGGCCAATGGGCAGGCACCCTCAACACGCGCACCGATGCAGGTGGTCAAACCAGTTACGGCTATGATTCCACATACGCCCAGTTGATCAGCATCAGCTATCCCGGCAGTTTGGGTATTGAATATTTTACGAACAATGCTTTGGGCGACGTGACTGGCCATGCGGATGCGCGCGGTTTTCCGACCGCCTTTAAATACAACAACCGCCGTCAACTCACCAACAGCATTGCCCCGACGAATGTAACAGTGGGTGTCAGCTTTGATGCTGTGGGCAATGTCGCCAGCGTGACCGACGCACGCACCAACACCACGCGCAACACTTGGAGCGCCACGCGGCATTTGCTCGCCACCACTCTGCCCACCACCGCCCAAGGCGCTCCCATCGTCACCAACATTTATGACAATCGTGACTGGCTGGTCAAAACACTTAATCCTTATCAGCAGCCCACCCTTTATACCAATGATGCGAACGGAAGGTTGATTTCAGTAACCGACCCGGTGCTGCGGACAACCACGTTTGGTTACGATGCTGACTCCCGTAAAATTGCCGCCACCAACGCGGCGCTGGAAGTGACCTCCCAAACTTGGGATGCTCGCGGCAACTTGTTACAACTCACCGACGGCGCCGGACATTTTTCGACGCGCGTTTATGATGCCGCCGGGAACCAGATTTATCTGACCAACCGCAATGGCAAGGTGTGGCAGTTCTATTTCGACAAGGCGAACCGGCTGACCAACAGCATTTCGCCAAAGCTATACAGCACCATCCTGGTTTTCAACCATCAGGGTTTGGTTTCCTCCATCAAAGACCCGGCGAATCAAACGACCACCAACACCTATGACGGCCTTGCCCGGTTGATCACGCGGGGGGACAAAGTGGGTTCAATCAGTTACAAATACGACAAGAACAGCAACCTTACCAACGTCACCGAAACCATCAACTCTCAACTCTCAACCCTCAACTTCACCTATGACGCCTACAACCGTGTCAGCGCCTTCACCAATGCCGACGGCTATGTGATTCAGTATCGTTACGACGCTAATGGCAATGTGACCAGCCTGATTTATCCCGGCAACCGCACGGTGACGTATTTTTACGACAGTTTGAATCAGTTGACGAATGTCACTGATTGGTCAGGCCGAAAGAGCAGCATCAGCTATGACTTGGCCGGGCGCGTTAAAAATATCACCCGCCCGAACGGTTCCTACCGGACGATTGACTATGATGCGGCGGGACAGGCGACGAACATTCTGGAACAAATGTCCAACAGCCTGCCGATAGCCATCTTCAAGTATAACTGGACGAATTCCGGCAGCATAGCCTGGGAGTTCGCGGCCCCCCTGCCACATACGACCACGGTGCCGACGCGGACGATGACTTATGACGAAGACAACCGGCTGGCGACGTTCAAATTAGGAACGACTGACACGCTGACTGTCGGCAGCGATGCCGATGGAAATCTAACCAGTGCGCCGCTGATGACCAACGCGCTTGTGGCTTACACTTACGATGCTCGCAACCGATTATTGAATGTGGGCGGCGTCACCAACGCTTATGATGCCATGAACAATCGTGTCGGGCAGACTTACGGGACGAACAGCATAACCTATGTGGTAAATCCCAACGCCAAACTGCCGCAGGTGTTGATGCGTATCAAAAACGGCGTGACCAACTACTACGTTTACGGGCCGGGCTTGCTGTATCAAATCACGGAGACGGCGACGAAAACGAACACGCTGACTTACCATTATGATTATCGCGGCAGCACGATTGCGCTCTCCGCCGACAACGGTCTTGTCACCGATCGGATTGAATACAGTGCCTATGGCCTGACCACTTACTGCATCGGGACGAGTGACACGCCGTTTCTGTTCAACGGTAGATACGGTGTGCAAACCGACGCCAACGGGCTGCTCTACATGTGCGCCCGGTATTACAACCCATATCTTTGCCGCTTTATTACAAGTGACCCCGCTGGGTTTGGTGGCGGGTTAAATCACTATGCTTACGCAAACGGGAATCCTGTCAGTTATTTTGATCCGTTTGGGTTGAACGCACACTCAACAGGGGATACGTTTTTTTCATGGGTTAGTGGTGAATATCAAGGCATTGCAACCGCAGCTCAAAACTTTTCTTCGGGGCTGTATAATGCGGTTAGTTCTCCCATTGATACTGCTGCCAACATTGTCGGGAGTGTGCTGGATTATCCCTACGAAACCAGTCAGGCTCTGGCAAATGGATTGGGAAATACTTGGAGTGGCATGACAAGTTCCGATCCGAATGCGAATGGACAGGTAATTGGAAACTTGATGTTTTTTGCCGCATCCGTCGGCAGCGGCAGTGCTTTTGGAACCGGAACGACTGCAGAAAGTGGAGGGACAAGACTTCTTGCGCCATACACGGGTTATCAGCCTTGGGCTGGAGAGATACGCAGCGTAACGGCTGCATCGGATACGACGATGTATCGGGTTTGGGGCGGCGGTTCAGAGCAAGCAGGAGCATGGCTCTCACCAGTTGCGCCAACGTCAGCGGCAGCAGCAACCGAAAGTCTGGCTCTGCCTACCGCGAACACAGCGCAGTTCTACTCGGAAGTCCTGGTTCCGGCCGGGACTCGTTATCAGATTGGAACCGCAGCCGCTGCTAATGGTCTCGGCGGTGGCGGTGTTCAAGTTCAACTGCTGGAAAGAATCCCGCTCGGTAACTATGGGCCAGGCATTCCACTGCATTAAGCCTATGCATGCCGAAGTGTTTTCGATTCCGGGTCACGAGTTCGCCGTCTTTCAAGCGGAGGACGGTGCAATCAGTTGGAGCGGCAGCTACCGGGGAATGAAGGTCGTTGCCGCTTTGCCGATTGGTAATGCAAGGTGTTTGGTTTTGCTGGATATGGCGGCAAGCAAGCAGAAGGTTTTTGAAAATCTGATGTGCGTCGAGCGGAGTGGCAACGTGGTATGGAAGGCCGAGCTTCCCGATCAGCCCGACGCGTTCGTCAGCTTTCAAAAAAAATCGGAGGGACTGGTTGCCAATACCTGGAGTGGGTATCGTGTCCTGCTCAATCCCACAACCGGAAAGCTTGTGGAGCGACAGTTCGTGAAGTAGCCATGTGGTTTTCCAAACCATCGCCGAAAAAATCCGAAGAAATCCGCGCCCATGAAATCCGGTTTTTGGGCGAGCAAGATGGCCCTTCCGAGCGGCTCCTGAAAGATAAGCTCGCCGACTTTTTTCGCCGCGATAGAAGCGTCACCAAGGCGTATTTGGCACGGGTTGAATTTGGCGAAGGAAAGGAAGCCAGTGTGGTGTTGGCGTTGCGAACGCAGTTTGGCCCCGACAAGGGAATGGTCGAGAAGGTCGGCGCGATCTTCGCGTCCGTTTTTAACGCCAAGGAACACCTGGACATCATGTTCCTGACGGACACCCAAGAAGCTGAATTGACGAAAGCGTGCCAACCGTTTTTTAACCAAGACGAACGGGAATCAGCGGCCTGAACTTCACACCGAGCCTTTGGCAATCCGAAATCTTCCGTTGCCATCGAATGCCCCGAATGCTCGCAGCCCCGCGCCGTCATGCCGTCACGGGCCTGCTCGTTCAAGACAACGTCAGTCTGCCCGTGGCGTCGTTCGTCACGCTGTCCGGGAGAGACGGGACGAATAAAGTTGGAATGTCTCTCCCGGCCATCGCGCCGAGCCGCCACCACCGGCAACACAGGAATCACGAACGCTGCGTTGTGCATGTCGCGGGTGATTTGTTTGTCTTCCGTTGAGTGCAATGGTTTTGGAAGTTCCACCACACTGCCATCGTAATTTGGCCGAATAGCCACGCTCCAATCGTATTTTGTAACCGAATTGCGCGCATGTCCTCACTTCCCATCTGCCGTCAGCGCCAGAAAAACGTCTTCCAGCGGGCCGGATGCGCCACTTTGCCGGCGTAGCTCATCGCGGTTGCCCACGGCGATCAATCGTCCGTTGTGAATGATGCCGATGCGATCGGCCATTTCCTCGGCAATGCTCAACTGATGCGTGGAGACGAGCGCGGTCATGCCTTTGGCTGAGCGCTCCTTCAGCACGTCCTTCACCACGCGGGCGTGTTGCGGGTCAAGGCCCACCATCGGTTCGTCAATCACAAACACCTCCGGATCGTGCAGCAGCGCGGACACGATGGCCACGCGTTGGCGTGTGCCGTGCGAAAGGCCTTCGAGCGGGAGATTTACGAATTCATCCAGATGAAAACGCGCGGCCAATTCCTGCGCGTTCGCCTCGATGCTTGCGTCATCCATCCGGAACAGCTGGCCGGTGAAGCGGAAAAATTCCCAGGCCGTCAACTTGTCGTAGAGGAACGGAAAATCGGGGACGTAAGCAATGCGCCGCCGCGCTTCCAGCGGTTGCAATTGCATGTCAAAACCGCACACCCGCGCACAACCGGAGGTGGGTTTCATCAGGCCGGCGAGAATTTTCAGCGTGGTGGTTTTTCCCGCGGCGTTCGGCCCCAGCATGGCGAAAAATTCGCCCCGCGGCACGGTAAGGGTAACGTCGTTGACCGCCACGAGATCGCCGAATTTCTTGACGAGATTGATGAGTTCGATCATGGCGTGCGCTTCAGGAACCGCCCAGCTGGTCGAGCACCGCGGTCATGCCCCCCGGCAATTCAACGCGCAGAATTTCACCCAGGGTGCTGACGTAAATGATGATCGGCTGGTTGAGCACACGCGTTTCCAGACGGTAGGCCGACACCAACTCGCGGCCCATCGTCAGCCGGTCATGATGGGCTTCCCAACGGAGACTGCCGGCGAGTGCGGCCGGCGTTTGCGGAATGGCAGGCAAATCCAGATTGCCCAACAGTCCGCCGGCGAAATCCCCGGCAAACGAGCGCAGCAACGTGTTGGGATTTTGCAAATCGGCAAAGGTGAAATCCCGTTCGATGACCGCGCCGTCGCCGGTGATTTTTAAATGAATGGTCTGGTTGGTGGCGGCAGAATGAATTTCCACCAGGGCGCCCTGCGATGATAATTTCAGATTCAATTCGCGCCAGGCGCGGCTGGACGAAAATTGAATGCGGCCATTGAAGGTGAGCCGGTTTGCGTATTCGCCGACACTCACGTTGCCATCAACCCGGATCTGGTGGCCGGCGTGCGCGACGATGCCTTCCGGCGGCGGTTTGTCTTCATCGAGCACGGCCATGGCTTGTTCGACACTCGTGGAAAATTGGCAAAAGCCGGTCTTTTGCCCGTCTTGATAAATCGTGAGTGACGAGGTGTCCGGCGCGGTCAAAATTTTCCGCCACACCAAATCCACCGGTACGGGAATGCCGCTGCCGCGCGAACCATATTCCAGGCGCCATAACAGCAGATTCATCGCGCCCCAAAATGCCGCAATCGAAAGAAATGTGACGCGCGAAATCATGCGGGCCGATCACGGCGACGGAAGGTTCAGGACCTGGCCGGTGTGAATCCGGCTCAGGTTCACGCCCGGATTCGCCGCCTGCAAGGCGCTGAGTTTCACGCCCAATTTGCGCGCGATGCCGACCGCCGTTTCGCCCGCGACGACCATGTGCGTGCGCGGCACGGCGGCGGTTGGTTTCGGATTTATGAGATGGCCCGTGTTCGTGCCGGCTGGCGCGGCGGAAACAGTTTGGGCTGGTTGAACCGGCGTTGGATTTACGGGCTGCTCTGGTTCTTTGTTAACCGGTGTGGGTGTCGAATTGGTTTTGGCCGCCGCCAGCTGACTTGCGTAATACGCACGCCACTTGCCGACTTCGTCCTGCAATTGCCGGTTTTGCTCGGAGAGTTTTTCCAACTGCTGTTGCGCGGCGGGCGCACTCGGCAGCGGCAACACGTCCGCGGCCAGTTGCTGTTTGCAGCGGTAAATGCGCTGTTTGATGACATCCGCGTTGTCGGCGTTCGGGTTTAACCTCAAATACTGCTGGTAATGATAAACCGCCGCGGCGGGATCGGATGTCTTTTCGTCGTAAAGCCAGCCGAGTTCAAAATGCGCCGTCGCGGAATGGGGATTCGCCTCCAGCGATTGCTCGAACGCCTCAATCGCGCCTTGAAAATCCATGGCGTTGACGCGGCCTTTGCCCTGAACGAAATGCGGCTCTTTTTCCTCGCTCAACTGGCTGCGCCCCGACGGCGTGCAACCGCTCAACGCGACGGCGAGCCCCACCGCGCAGGCGCCGCTCACCAACCTGAACCAAAGTAACATGGCCTAAACCTAAACAAACCTGCCCGCTTGCGCAATCGCGCGCTGCAAAACCGGCTTGAGATTCTACGGCGCGCAGCGCAACTTGATGCCGGTTGCGCGCGTGGCGGAATGGCAGACGCGCCAGACTTAGGATCTGGTTCCGAAAGGATTGGAGGTTCAAGTCCTCTCGCGCGCACCACTTTTCCTCAAGTTATTTGATTGAGTATTCAATCCCCTTTCTCGCCGCCTCTGAGCGAATCATGTCCGAGACTTTTTGATCGAAGGACTCCACCTTGCCTCCCGCAGCCAGACGTTTCTGTTCCTGTGCCAGAAAGTCATCGCGCTCCCGGCTCAACTTCTGAATCTCCGCCTTCAATTCCACGCGCTCCTTCTGCTGCTTTTCAATCTCCGCCTTCAATTCCTTGTCGTTCAGCTTTTGTAGCTCGGTTGGCAGTTGATCCTTCTTGATGGATTCCAGTTTGACCTTGCCGTTGGCTAGCGAGTCAAGCAACTCGCCCTCGCCTTGCACGGCCACGCCGGCCTTCGCGTTGAACGAGAGCCGGTCGGCGGACACAGTGGCCGGCGCGGCTTCCGATGCAGCCTGTTTTGCGCGCAAGGACCGCCGTTCCGGTGCCGAGCCGTAGGCAACCAGGGTCGTGCCAATTTTTCGATTCAACTCCGCCAGCTTCGCATCCATCGGCGTGGCTATGGCGACCATGTTGCCCGATTGAGGTATCGCCGCATAGCTGCCTTCGGACCGCTTCGCAATCTCCCGCCAGATCGGAGTCGTCTCCGCGAGGTTGCCGCACTGGATGGTGTTAATGATCAAATCCTTTTTCGCGGCGGCCTGGCAAATATCCGGATACTTTGGCCCATCGGGGTAATCCATGTGCGGCGGCGCGTCACCGACGAGGAAAATAACTTTGAGCACTCCGCGGTCGGCGCTCCATGACAGTTTGTTGACGGCTTCGTCCAGTGCTTCATTCACCGACTCCGGCGTGTCGCCGCCGCCGTCCGCGCGAAACGATTGCAGCTGGCCATAGATCGCGTCCAGATCATTGGTGAGGTTGAAGGTCTTGACGACATATTCGTCGCCACGATCACGGTAGCCAATCAACCCGAAGCGAATGTCGGGCGCAGGCCTGGCGCTGGCGATCTCGTTGGCAATGGACCAGATCTTCTGTTTCGCGCCTTCGATCAACCCGGACATCGAGCCGGTCGTGTCGAGCACGAAGCAGACTTCGACTTTTGGTTTGGCGGATGGTTTGGCTTCGTCTTTGGCAAAACCCGAAGTTGCGATTGTGAACGCGATGGCGAGCGCCAGGGCAAGGATGGGACGGCATTGAATTTTCATAGATTCTCCTTTTTTGTTATTCGTATATTTCGTAAAACGTGTCATCCAAAACAAACTGAACATTCTGGCCGAGGGCGAGCCAGGGCAGCGCCTTGGGATGCTTCGCGGCGAACGTGAAATACTCCGCCGAGTTGAATTGGATGCGCTGCCGTTGCGCGTTTTGGAATTTTTGCGCGAGTGAATCCACCCATTGATTGCTCGTGTTCTGGAAGAAGTTTTTCCCGGCGACCAACTGGCCCGGTTGCGAGTAATTGGCCAGCCGCGCCTTCGAGTCGCCGGGGGAAGGCGGCGTCACGGTGACGCCTCCGCCACCGCCAAATCCGAGTGCGCGATTCGCTTCGAGCGATCCGCTGGCCGTTGCCGTGGCGGGAACTTCGGCATTTCTCAGCGCCAGACCATAACGGGCGCCAGCTAGTGCCTTGTCGCCCTGGGTTTCATTTTTGAAGGAATTCCAATTGTCCACCGCGGCACCTCGCGCGGCTTGGTCAGAGTGAAGTTGTGGCAGCGACTGCATGGGCAGGGGCACGCGCCGGCGATCCTCGTCTTCGACGATCAGATAAGCGGTGTACGGCGTGATGATGCCGTATCGGCGCGCGAGTTCGGTTGTTTCGTCGCGCAACTCGGCGCTTTCGCCGTGCAAACGAATTTCGTCCAGCAGATAGCCGACGCGCCGGGTCGCCCAGAGTCGCGGGATGAATTCGTGTCCGTCATCAGTGCGTGGGAAATTGACTTCGTAGGTGAACTGACGCGTCACGCCGTTCACCGTGCCTTCCAGAATCACAGCGGAACTGCCTTTGCCCCGGTAACGGCCGACGAGCACCAGCTGGTCGCCGCGGAACAAATCGGGCAGCGGCGAAGGATAAAGTTTTGTGACATGCACATCCCCCGTGAACTTGATCGTCGGATTCGCCAATACCGGCTCCTTGATCTTCGAGAAGAAGCTGGACACCTTCAGTTCCAGGTCTTCTTCCGGCAAAACATATTGGCTGAACGCGCGGGTCTCCCCGGCGATCTTGTCGAGCAAATGGGTGTTCACATCGCCACCGATGCCGAAACAGAAAATGCGCGTCCGGCCTTCATCGGCCTTCTTCACATTGGCGACGATCTGGCCTTCATCCGTCGCGCCGATCGTCGGCATGCCGTCCGTGAGGAAGATGACGACAAACGGACGGTTGCTGCCGTCCGACCGCAAGGCCAGCGCTTTTTGCAACGCCTCGTCAATCGCCGTGCCGCCCATGGGTTTGAGGTTCTTGATGAAGTCTTCCGCCTTTTCGCGGTTGGCCTCGCTGGCGTCAGCGAGTTGGTCGAACAGCGGCTCAACTTCCGTTGAGAAACGAATGATCTCGAACCGGTCGTTGTCGTTCAGATTCTCGACGCAGAACCGCAATGCTTTCTTTGCCTGCTCCAGCTTCTTGCCCGCCATGGAACCCGAGGTGTCCAGCACGAACGCCACGTTCTTGGGCATGCCTTGTTTTTCCTTCGCTTCCATGCCCGGCGAGGCGAGCAAAAGAAAATAGCCGTCGTCGTCGCCGATCCGGTTCGCCAGCAGATTAACCCCCAACTCATCTTTTTCCGTCGCGAAGTACAGCTCGAAATCCGTGTTCGGCAAGGCGTCACTGGCCTCATAACCAACCGTGGCGCGGTCGGCGCCATGGCGTTTGATCTCAACCGAATGGCTCGGCGAATAAATTGACTTGAGCGGCCGGTCGCTCTGCAATTCCACTTTGATGCTGACGCTTTTGATCGGCTTGGCGGAAAATTTTTCCGTGTTCAACGGATACACATAGCTCACCACACCGGCTTCGGCGGGCAGCGCCTCGGTGTAGGAAAGCGTGATGTGCTTGCGGCCGTTCGGTTCGATGGGAAAGATGCGCACTTTGAACACGCCGCGATCGGCGTATTCCATCAGCGCCGGGTCGCGCAGTTTGCGCACAATGTCCTCGTAAATTGCCCGGGCTTTGTCCGCCGGCAGCAATTCGGCCTCGACCTGCCGCCCGCCGATATCCATGGTGAACTTGTCAATTTGCGCGCCCTTGGGAATGGGAAACAGATACGTGCCTTCAAGTTGTTGCGGGTTTGGATTGTAAAACTCTTCGTCCACCGACGTGACGGCAACCTGGCCGTCAATCTTCACGTTGACGTGGTGGTAGGTAACTTCCAGCGGCGCAAAAACATACGACCGCGGCGCCGGTTGAGGATGGGGGGGATGCCGATGCGGGTCATTCACGACAATGAATCCGTCTGCGAACGTTGAAGTCGCGGCGGCCAGCAATAGCAGCGAAGCAATCCATTCTTTCATGCATCATTGGACGGGAAAGAAAAATGAATGCTCCCGGTTTTTTCCCGGCCGCCGGCGCGAGGAGATGGAAAACTCCGGCGGACGAACCAACCAACTAACTTTCTCGATGGTTCTAGCGCGTTTTCAAAAAATGTGTAGCCGCCGACGTCAGTTGGCGCAAATCGAATTAAAGAGAATGCTATGGCGCGAACTGATCCCGCATCGCGGGACGGCCACGAGATTCATTAGATTGCTCAAGTGCGATTTTCCACAGGAAGGATTGGTTGCGCTGCGGAGGAGTTATGGCAGTTTCAACCAACCTGGGCACAATTTGCCGGTTCCATGAGAAAAGCGGTGGAGGGCCACCGCAGTCCAGGACGCTACGCGCGGCACGATGATTTCTTGAAACACGCGAAGCGTCTTGGACTGCGCCAGCCCCCTGGCGCTTTGCCAGAGGACAAGGCGCCCGCCGGATTTTCACATGAACTTTTGTGTGTCAATGACAATATGAACTGCCATAGATGCGGGCGTCAGAGATTTCGCTCGAAGCGCAGCGGAGACGGCTCAACTCTCAACGAGTCCTCCCAACCGGTCGGGCCTATTCCCCGGACGTTTCCCTGCCCAGGTATTTCTTTTCAGCGGTGTCAACGCGGATGATTTCGCCGTTGGCGATGAACAGCGGAACCATGATTTGGAGGCCGGTTTCGAGCTTCGCCTCCTTCCAGGATGAGTTCAAGCCGCCACGCCCGGGCGGAGCGGTGTTTATAACTTTGAGCGGTATTTGCGGCGGCAAGACGATGTTGAGGAGCCGGCCATCGAGCCGCAGGGCTTTATATTCCTCATTCTCCTTGAGAAACCAGCGACGCTCACCGAGTTGTTCGTTGCTGAACTCGAACTCCTCGAAAGTCTCGGTATCAATGAAAACCTGCCGGTCGGCCTGCGCATAGCTGTATGTCACGCGGCGGGTTTCCAGCGGGGCCACGGTCACACGCTCGTTTTCGGCGAAAACGCGGTCAATGAGGCGGCCGGTCAGGAGGTGGCGCAGACGGGTGTGGAGTTTGTGCCGGGTCTGGGCGGTGCCGCTGGTGTGCATATCCTCGACGACATGGGGAGCGCCATCCAGCAGCAGAACCATCTGGCGTTTGAAATCGGATGGCAGAATCGTTTCCATATTATCGTCCCCCGCAAACGCCAGATATTTTGGCGGTTGCGAAGGTTGCTTGATTAAACCTTAAGCGTGAATCCAGCGTGGCGTCAAGTCGGTGCGACAAGCCGGAGGACGGGTCCGCCTTCACAAAATTGGCCGGTTTTGCCTGTCTCCGCTCTTGACTTGAACCGTTTTTGCGCGAGAAATGTGCTCATGTTTACACGAAAAAACTTTATTGCTATCGTCGCTTCCTTTCTCGCTGCCGCCGCTGCCGTTGCGCTGGCTCAATCCAACGCCAAGCCGATCCTGCATTCGTCGGTGTTCAATTTGAGCAGTCTCAAGGCGGAATCTAAGCCGACGGGCGAACGCCGCCAGGTGTTCGATTCGCCCACGGCCACGCTCGACCGGTTGGAATCTCATATCACCACGCTCAATCCGGGCGAGGCGCCGCACGCTGCGCACCAGCATCCGGAGGAAGAGGTGATCATCCTGAAGGAAGGCACGCTCGAAGTGATGCAGAACGGCCAGACGAATCGTGTCGAAACCGGCGGGGTGATTTTCTGCGCGGCGAATGAACCGCACGGCTGGCGGAACGTCGGCACCAACCGCGCGGTCTATTATGTGGTCAAGTGGGTTCCCCCCGGCCAGTTGAAGGCGAAGCCGCAGTAATTCCCGCTGGAAACCGCTGTTGGATGGGCCACAAAAGAACAATTTTGGACTGCGGTGGCAGAGCGTAGCGGCGACACCGCTTTTCGCCTGTGGACACAGCTTCCAAAGCGGCGTGGCTCCCTCTCTGCGGGATTCCCGCCGCAGTCTAATAACGGCTTGGTTGCGGCTACCGTTTGGCCTGCCGCACCTGTTCTTTTTTCTCCTCCAATTCCGCTTGGAGTGATTTGCGTTCCTTGGTCAATTGCTGCTGGAGCGTTTCAACTTTTTCAGCATCTCCCGCCGCCGCGGCCTTCGCGATTTCGTCCTGCAATGCGATTTCGCGTCCGGCAATTTTCGCGGCGCAGGTTGAATCCAGCTCCGCGAGCTGTTTTTTCTGCGCGCTGGTGAGTTTGGTGGCCGGGGCGGCTTTGCTCAGCCGTTCCATCGCGAGTTCGTAGGCCGTCTTCATTCGATTTAAGATTTCAGATTGCGGATGGTAAATTAATCGCGGCGCCGTATTGCGTCCCGCGAATCTCCATCCCCGCAACGCTACGCACACAACCCGGTTTGTGCAAGCAGCGACAATCTCAGGCAGTGTCTTGATTTGAATTTCAAACACGGGTGCGGAGCGCGAGTTGTCCCAACTCGCAGCGCGTCCGCTCCGGCTCAATAGGCCACCACCCGGAATTTCAACCGGCTGAAACAGCTTCATTTACCATATACGATTTACGATTGACGCGATCATTGTTGCCTTGCGCGTAAATCGTAAATCGTAAATCGTAAATCCCGATGCCGATTTACGAATTTGCCTGTCCGAAATGCCGGAAGATTTTCAGCTTCCTGTCGAAGCGCGTGAATCCCGGCCGCCTGCCCGTCTGCCCCAAGTGCGGCAGCAAAAAAATGTCCCGGCAGATCAGCCGCTTCGCCACGAGCAAAGGCCTGAAGGAACCGTCCGCCCCAACCGGCGCCGATGCGCCGGACGGCCCGCCCATGCCGGATCTCGATGACCCGCGCGTTGAGCGCGCCATGATGGAAATGGAACGCGACATGGAGCATCTGGACGAAAACAACCCGCGACACATGGCGCACATGATGAAGAAGATGAAGGACCTCATGCCGCCTGGCTCGATGCCGAAGGAACTCGATACCGCTATCAAACGTCTCGAAGCCGGCGAAGACCCGGAAAAAATCGAGGCCGACATGGGCGACGTGCTGGGTGATATCATGGGTGGTCCGGAGGGCGGCAGCGGCGACGGTTACACGAAGGACAGCGGACTTTATGATTATTGATTTCCCGTAGCCGCGCCTCGTAAGAGCGCGGGCAACTTGAAATGAAGTTTGCGGCGCTCGCACGAGACGCCGCTACGAAACCATGCACATACACGAAAAAATTGATTTCACCGTCGCCATTTTTGTCGTTCATGACGGCAAAATATTGCTGATTCATCATCGCCAGCTCGACAAATGGCTGCCGCTCGGCGGGCACATCGAACTGGACGAAGACCCGGAGCAGGCCGCCTTGCGCGAGGCGAAGGAAGAAAGCGGTCTCGATGTGGAATTGCTCGGCGAACGTCCGCCCACCACCGGTTCCGGCACCCGCGCGCTCCTCGCGCCGCGCTTTCTCGACATTCACCGCATCAGTGCAACGCACGAGCACATCGGCATGATTTACTGGGCGCGACCCAAGCGTGGCAGCGGCGCCCCCGCCGCTGATCCGAAGCTTGCCGCCAGCGAACATTATGACATCCGCTGGTGTTCCGCCGCGGAATTGGACATGTTGCAGCCGCCGATGTCGGATGCGGTGAAGTGGTATTGCCGTGCCGCCATCCGGGAGATTTCAAGCCGGTTATGATAACCCGAGGAAGCCCTACTTTTAAGGCCGCCTGTTTCACGATTGGAGGCATCAGTTCCTTCTTCGTGTGCATTTATTCGTACTACATTTACTTTCTCATGCGGGACCAGTTCGGCTTCAGCGGCAGGGACAACCTCGCCTTCGCCGCGTTGAACGGCCTCATCTATACTTTCGCCGCGTGGCAGGGTGGCCGGTACGGACAGCGGCATGGCTATTTCAACGCCTTCAAACTCGGTTTCGGCGCGATAATTCTGGCGCTGGCCGCCGGCTCGCAATGCCACTCCGCCCTCGGCCTGGTGCTGGCCACCGGGTTGTTCAACGCCGGCACGTGTTTCATCTGGCCAACCATCGAGGCGTTGGTGAGCGAGGGCGAAGACGCCATCGGCCTGCCGCGCATGGTCGGCACTTACAACGTCGTCTGGGCTGCCACCAATGCGCTGGCGTTGTTTGGCGGCGGCACACTGGTGGAAAAATTCGGATTCAAAACCATTTTCTACCTGCCCGGCGCGGCTTTCATCGCCCTGCTGGGGCTGGTTTTCTGGCTGCAAAAAAATGCGGACGCCGCCCGCGCCGCCGGCCATGAGCCGGCCCCCGCGCCGATGCCCGACCCGCACCGGCCGTCACCGGCCAAAATCCGGGCGTTCCTCCGCATGGCCTGGCTGGCGAATCCGGTTGCCTACATTGCCGTCAACACATTCATCCCCCTGCTGCCCACGTTGGCCGCACAGTATCATCTCACGCCGATGTTCGCCGGATTTGCGTGCTCGTTGTGGGGTTTCGCGCGGCTCGGCACTTTTATCGCGCTGTGGGCTTGGACGGACTGGCATTACCGCTTTCGCTGGCTGGTGATGGCGTTTGCCCTGCTCATCGTCTCGTTCGCGGCAATTTTCATCATTCCCAATCTCGCCGTGCTGTTGCTGGCGCAAATCTTCTTCGGCGCGGCCATTGGCCTGATTTATTACTCGTCGCTCTTTTACTCGATGGATGCGAGCGAGGCCAAAGGCGAACACGGCGGCATCCACGAGGCCGCCATCGGCGTGGGCAACTGCATCGGCCCGGCGGTGGGCGCGGCGTCGCTGCAATGGGTGCCGCAATACGCCAACAGCGGCGCTGTGGCCGTGAGCGTGCTGCTGCTGTTCGGGCTGGGCGGGCTGGTGGCGATTTGGAAAACCGCGCGGTGAAGTCGCGGAACAGAACATTCAACATTCAACGCCCAACACTCAACGCTGAAGCGGGCCGCCCGATGGCCATTTCATTGGATGTTCGAAGTTGAATGTTGAATGTTCGATGTTCTTTCCCCCAACTTTTCTCCCTCGTCCTTTTGTCTCTTTGTTGTTAAGCTTTCCCCATGTCTGCTGAACAACAGGAACCGAAAGAACGCAAAACTCTCGACGACCGCCAGAAGATGACCGAGCTGGAGCGCATCCGGCACTCCGCTGCCCATGTCATGGCCACCGCCATCGCCCGCCTGTGGCCCGACGCTCAGTTCGCCTCCGGCCCGGCCGTGGAAAACGGCTTTTACTACGACGTCGAACTCTCGCACCGCATTTCGCCCGAGGATTTCCCGGCCATCGAGGCCGAGATGAAAAAGGAAATCAAAGCCAACCACACCTTCGAGAAACTCGTCGTCACGCGCGAGCAGGCGATGGCAGACGCCCAATCCGGGCGCCTGGGCGCCCTGTCGGCCAGAGGCGCTGCCTCCAAGTTCAAGATTGGCAACCTGCAGGACATTCCCGAAGGCGAGCCGATCACGTATTACAAGAGCGGCGATTTCATTGACCTCTGCGCCGGACCGCATGTGATGCGCACCGGCAACATCGGCGCGTACAAGCTCACCACCGTGGCCAGCGCGTATTACAAGGGCGACGAGCGCAACCCGCAGCTCCAGCGCATCTACGGCACGGCGTTCAAGAACAAGACCCAGCTCGACGAGTATTTCAAAATGGTCGAGGAAGCCAAGCGCCGCGACCATCGCAAGATCGGACAAGAGATGGGGCTGTTCGCCATTGATACAGAGTATGTCGGCCCCGGCCTGCCGCTCTGGCTGCCCAAGGGCGCGGCCATCGTCGAGGAACTGGAGAAACTGGCCAAGGAAACCGAATTCCAGGCCGGTTACGTGCGCGTGAAGACACCGCACATCGCCAAAGAGAAGATGTATCTGACTTCTGGCCATCTGCCGGTTCTGTATGCGGAGAGCATGTATCCGCCAATGAAACTTCTTGAATTGGACGAAGAAAAACGTGAACAGGCCGCATTTGAGGAGATGGTTAAGATTCGTGACTTGAAAAAGCAAGTTGACGAAAACTCTGACGAGGCGAAAAAGCTCGAAGAAAAATTTCGCTCATTGGTTTCCGAGATCGATCTGTTGGGGACGAAGTATTACCTCAAAGCCATGAACTGCCCGCATCATCACCGCATTTTTGCAGCGGAGCCGCGCAGTTATCGCGATCTGCCGTTGCGCCTGGCCGAATACGGCACCAATTACCGTTACGAGCAATCCGGCGAATTGTTCGGTCTGATGCGCGTGCGGTCGCTGAACATGAACGACGCGCACATCTATTGCACGCCGGAGCAGTTCGCGCAGGAGTTCAATGCGGTGAACGATTTGTACCTGAAATATTTCAAAATTTTCGGCATCGAAAAATTTGTCATGCGCTTCAGCACGCACGACCCGTCCCGTCTGACCGGCGACAATGCCAAATTCGTCAACGAACCCGAGCTATGGAAACAAACCGAGGACATGGTCCGCAAGACGCTCATCGAGTCGAAGATCCCTTACGTGGAGGTGCCGAACGAGGCGGCATTTTACGGCCCGAAGATTGACGTGCAGGTCTGGAGCGTCATTGGCCGCGAATTCACGCTGGCGACCAACCAGGTGGACTTCGCCGTGCCCAAACGCTTCGGCCTGGTCTATCGCGACAAGGACAACACGGACAAGACACCGTTGTGCATCCATCGCGCGCCGCTGGGCACGCACGAGCGGTTCATCGGCTTTCTCATCGAGCATTACGCCGGCAACTTCCCGCTCTGGCTGGCGCCTGACCAGGTGCGTGTGTTGACATTGAACGACGACGCGGCGCTGGTGAACTACGCCCAGCCGATTATGAACGAACTTCGCGCCAACATGGTTCGCGTGAGCGCCGATTTCGGCACCGACCCCATCAAGGGAAAGATCGCCGAAGCTGAGAAGGCGAAAGTCCACACCATGCTGGTCATCGGCGGTCGCGACATGGAAGCTGGCGCCGTAAGTGTGCGCCTGCACGGCAAAGGCAACATCGGTGCGAAGCCGAAGGCAGAAGTGGTGGCGGAAATATTGCACACAATTCACGAGCGGCTTCCATAGAACATGTCCCCAAGGCCTCGGATCGTTCAATCTCCACACAAAATGGAGTACAAAACTTTGATTCACCTGAATCAAAGTTTTGTATGGCCACTTTATCCGCGAAACGCCCGCAATTGTTGCCCGGCTTGGCGGAGCACTTTGATTCGCTGCTTCCAGGCGCGGCAGCCCAGATAATCCCTCGGCAGAAGTCGCTTTGGGAGAAGCGGGTCAAATTGAACCGCAGCATGCCAGGCTGCCCGCTCGTCTGCCGCCCATCGATGAAGCGCCTTGGCGGCAGCGTTGTCGCGGAGCAACTCATCCGGACGCTGATCCAGCAGTTTTAGATGCTGGGCATAGTGACTGTTGATGGTCCTAAAATCCCACGCGCCCGCAGCAATCTCCGCATCGCTCTCTCCCGAACACGGTCGGGCTTCCAGCAGGAGAAAGGATTCCACGTTGATTTTTCCGCCGGTGAGGATATCGCGTTCGTCATGCACCGGATCGGGCGTTATCCACACACTACCCTGTAAACAACCGAATCCCTGTGCGCGCAAATACCGGCGCAATCGGTTCCGATGGACGTGCTGTTCCATCGGGACATCGAATAAAGCGATCCGCCAACGCCCATCCCAATGACGTGACCACTGGGCTTCTGGATCGCGTCCGCCCAAGGCATGGAGCCGTCCCTGCTCAGTCAGTCGATAGAGTCGGTCGTCAGGTGCTTTGGGATCACGCTCCAGCAATCGAAGTTGTTCCAGCGTGGCTACTTGGCGCGAAAGGCCATTGCGATAGGCCCAACCTTCGTAGGAATCGGTCAGGTTGCGAAACGTTGGCCACATCAGCTTGTCTGCGGACCATAGCAACAGGTATAGAAACTCTTCTGTCTTGGGTTTCATGGCAGCAACTTGGCCGGCCAGTAACCAAAAAACAATGCAAAACTTTGATTCACCTGAATCAAAGTTTTGCGTATGACGTGGGCGCAGCCCCAGTGACCTCGACAGACTTGTGGCCTTTCGTTACGCTGCCGGAGTGTCCACTCATGTTTCCATTTGGGAATGCGGAACGATGCCCGAAGCCGGTGATTCGTATCAAACGAGCCAAACGGTTACGAAAGATTCTCCACCCGACGCCAAGATTGAACTGTTTCGGTCGCTGTTTCGCGGGAGGGAGGATGTTTATCCCCGCCGTTTCGAGAGTCGAAAAACCGGGAAGGCCGGTTACCAGCCGGCTTGCGCGAACGAATGGGTCCGGGGTGCGTGTGAGAAGCCAAAAATCAAGTGCGCCGAATGTTCCAACCGTCGCCTTCTTCCGGTCACTGATGAAGTGATCCGCTGGCACCTTTCGGGGAGGAATGATCAAAGTCGTGATTTCGTCATGGGTGTTTATCCAATGCTGCGAGACGAAACCTGTAATTTTCTGGCGGTGGATTTCGACCGGGAGAATTGGCAGGAGGATGCCGGGGCCTTCATCGAGACATGCCGGCGTCTCGCCTTGCCGGCGGCCTTGGAACGGTCACGATCCGGCAACGGCGGTCACGTCTGGTTTTTCTTTGAAGAAGCAATTTCGGCCGGACCCGCGCGCAAGTTGGGTTCGCACGTTCTCACTGAGACGATGGAAAATCGCCCCGAAATTGGTCTCGGCTCGTATGACCGGTTTTTCCCCAACCAAGACACGTTGCCGAAAGGCGGGTTTGGCAATCTCATCGCGTTGCCTCTGCAAAAGCAGGCGCGGCAACGGGGGAACACGGTTTTTCTAGACGGACAATTCAAACCGTATCCAGACCAGTGGTCGTTTCTGGCGTCGGTGCGGAGGATCAGCCGGGCGCGAGTTGAAACGCTGGTGCGCGACGCGGAATCCAAGGGACGGATTATCGGAGTGCGCACGGTAGCGGCGGACGAGGACGATGATACACCTTGGACAGCGCCACCGTCGCGCCGACGAAAGGAACCGCCCATAATCGGGCCGTTGCCAGAAAGTCTCGAACTGGTTCTTGCAGATGAAATCTATGTTGCCAAAGAGAATCTCCCTCCCGGTCTTCGCAATCGTCTGCTCCGGCTGGCTGCCTTTCAGAACCCCGAATTTTACCGGGCGCAGGCGATGCGCCTGCCGACTTACGACAAGCCGCGAATTATCAGTTGTGCTGAGGATCACCCGAAGCATTTTTCCCTGCCACGAGGTTGCTTCGATGAGATGCAACAAGTCCTGCAGGCGCTGAAGATCAAGCCCGTCGTCCGCGACGAACGCTGCGGCGGCACGCTTCTGGACGTGTCCTTTTGCGGCACGTTGCGGCCCGAACAGCAAGCAGCAGCAAAAGCGATGCTGGAGCACGACACCGGCGTTCTGGCCGCCACCACGGCTTTCGGTAAAACTGTAATTGCGGCCTGGTTGATTGCTCAACGCGGCGTGAACACCCTTGTCCTTGTTCACCGCCAGCAACTCCTGGAACAATGGATCGAGCGTTTGTCCGCGTTCCTGGGTTTGTCGCTGAAAATGATCGGGCGGCTCGGAGGCGGCCGGAAGAAGCTCATGGGCGCGCTGGATGTGGCACTGATACAAAGCCTCGTTCGCAAAGGCACCGTGGATGATCGGATCGCGGCTTACGGCCACTTGGTGGTGGATGAATGTCATCACCTTTCCGCCCGCAGTTTTGAACTGGTCGCCCGCCGGGCCAAGGCGAAGTTCGTCACCGGCTTGTCCGCGACAGTAACCCGCAAAGACGGACACCACCCGATCATCTTCATGCAATGTGGCCCGGTGCGGCATCGGGTTGATGCAAAAAAACAGGCCGCTGCGCGACCCTTCACTCATCAGGTTTTCGTTCGTCCGACCGGATTCCGTTCGTTGGAATTGCCCAAGTTGGATCAGCGCGTTGAGTTTCACCGGCTGTATGAGGCGCTGAGTGGTGACGAGCGACGAAACGCGTTGATCTGTGCCGACGTAATGAGCGCGGTGCGTGAAGGACGCTCGCCTTTGCTGCTCACCGAACGAACGGAACATTTGCAGCTTCTGGCCGAACGACTATCCTCCGAAATTCCTCACGTGGTGGTCTTGCAAGGCGGCATGGGCAGGAAAGAACTGCAATCGGCTCTCGACCGACTGAAGACATCTTCGGTTCAGCCTGTACAAAACTTTGATTCAGGTGAATCAAAGTTTTGCAAGGCAAAGGGGGGCATGGCCGGCCGGGTAATTTTGGCAACCGGTCGGTTCATTGGCGAGGGATTCGACGATCCGCGCTTGGACACTTTGTTCCTGACGCTGCCAGTTTCGTGGCGGGGAACAATAGCTCAGTACGTGGGCCGCCTACATCGCATCCATGAGAGCAAACGCGAAGTGCGTGTCTATGACTATGCGGACCTGGACGTTCCCATGCTGGCGAGGATGTTTGACAGACGCTGCCGGGGTTATGAAGCACTCGGTTACACAATTCTGCTGCCCGCCAGTGCTGTGCCCGGATGGCCGGTTAAAGTGCCGCTTCCAATAAATCCTGAATGGAAGAAGGATTATGCCGCCAGTGTTCGCCGGCTCATTCGCGACGGGGTGGACGCGCCCTTGGCAAACTTGTTTGTTCACGCCGCCCGTTCCCTGTCGGCGGATGCCGAGGGAGCCGGTCGCGCCCGGAGTGCCAGCGAAGCTTTTTTGTATCGCCGGCTGGAAACGCTGCCGGATACCGCCGGCCGCTTCCGGTTGAATGTGGAACTACCGATAGCCTTTGACGGCCGGGGCCGGATGGAGGCGGACTTTTTTTGCGCGGAAGCCGGCTTGGTGGTCGAGCTGGATGGAGCGCAACATTTGGCTGACGCCGAAGCGTATCGGCGCGACCGGCGGAAGGACGCGCTGTTGCAGCAAAACGGCTATTTTGTTTTGCGCTTTCTGGCAGAAGATGCGGGCAAACACCTCGATCATGTCCTGGACATGATTCTGGCCGCGCTGGTTCACCGGCGGAAAAATCGAAGGTGCTAATACTTGGTACGCCAGAACGGTTTGCGCCATTGTCGTGTCATCGTGTCATGTGTCTAATCGCATTGACTGGCACTGCATGAACAAGACAATCCCGGCGTGGAGCCGAAGATCGAGGCCATGGCAGATAACTTCCTATTTCCCCTCTTCCATCGTGCGTTTCCGTTTGTCCACCGCCTGGCGCAGCAGGTATTCGATCTGGCCATTGACGCTGCGCAATTCATCGCCCGCCCATTTCTCCAGTTCCTTCCACAGATCGGGCGGAATGCGCAGCAAGAACGGTTTGCGTTCTTCGCTCGGCATGGCGTTTTATTGGTACAGCGTGCCGGTGTTGACGACGGGTGTGACCTCGGTTCTCGCCGCACAGGACCACGAGCAGGTTGCTTACCATGGAAGCCTTGCGTTCCTCGTCGAGCTTCACGACTCCCTTCTCGGACAACTCGCGCAACGCCATTTCCACCATGCTGACCGCGCCATGCACGATCTTCTGGCGCGCGGCGATGACGGCCTCGGCCTGCTGCCGGCGGAGCATGGCCTGGGCGATTTCGGGCGCATAGGCCAGATGCGTCAACCTCGCCTCCTCGACCACGACACCCGCCTTGTCGAGCCGCTCGAGCAATTCCTTCTTCAAGGCGCCGGCGATTTCGTCGGCACTCTCCCGCAAGGTGGGCTCTTGTTCGTCGCCACGGTCGTAAGCGTAACAGCTCGCAATGTGGCGGATGGCTGACTCACTCTGGATATGGACGTAACTTTCGAAATCGTCCACGTCGAAGGCGGCTTTGGCGGTGTCTTCCACATGCCACACGATGACGGCGGCGATTTCGATGGGGTTGCCGCGCTTGTCGTTGACCTTGAGTTTCTCGCTGTTGAAATTGCGGGCGCGCAACGAGATTTTTGCGCCACCCTTGGCGGTTTCTGATGCAGCGGAGCCCGCCGGCCGCGTTTGGCCGCGAGTCCGTGAATAAAAAGGATTTGCCCACCAGAAACCGCTTTGGCGCACGGTGCCTTTGTAGGCACCGAAAAGAATCAACACCCGCGCTTCATTTGGCTGCAGGGTGAAATGGCCTTTAAGAAGAATAATCGCTATGGCTTCAAGCAGAATCGGCGCTATCAGGAGAATGCCTGGATCCTCGTGGGATTTCTCCGCATGCTTGATCAGCCAGATAAACCACGCACCTGCGCCGAACAACAGCACAAGATTGAAAAACAACATCACCCAGCCGCTGAGCACGATGGTTTCCCGTTCACTGCTCGCCGATTTCACAGAATTTGTATTCATAATCAGGTCTTTCTCGTATGTTATCGTAATGATATCATATTGCTATCTGCCGTCAAGTGCTTTTTTAAATTGATCGGCGTGGTTGAGTTGCGGGCGCGGCCCGGGGCTTTTTACCGGTTTTCCCATGGATTTCGCATTTGAATTCAGGCGCGGAGCGAAACAAACTGACGAAAATATGGGTGATTTCAAAGTGGTCAAACGGTTTGGCGTTGTTGTAAGTTATGCTGCGGCGCTGGCCTTCGCCTTTTTTCTCCTCTTTTATCATCTGGACAATCACCTGTTGTGGGGCGACGAAGCGGAGACGGCGGTGCTGGCCAAAAACGTCACGCAGTTTGGCGTGCCGCGGACTTTTGACGGGACCAATTACATTCTTCTTCATGGCCGAAGAGATGAGAATCAGGACCACGTGTGGGTCTGGTCGCCGTGGTTGCAGGAATATTTGGCGGCGGGTTCGTTTGTATTGTTTGGTCCGACAACCTGGGCGGCACGCGCGCCATTTGCCCTGATAGGCTGGGGTAGCTTGATAGCGCTGGCCCTGGTCACCTATAAAATCTACCGCAGCCACTGGGTGGCCCTGGCCGGCGTGGTGTTGCTGGGGACCTCGGAGGTTTTTCTGCTGCATGCGCGGCAATGCCGCTACTATCCGATTTCGGTTTTCGGGGAAATCCTGCTGGTTTATGGCATCCATCAACTGTTTGCCCGGAACCGGCGGGGCATCTGGCTCGCGGCGTTCGCCTTGATCCTGCAATTTTACAGCAATTACATCATCATGGCCGCGAACTTGCCGGCGTTGTTTGTTCTGGCGTGGATGCTCCGCCGGCAGGGCAAGCCCGCGGTGCTGCGCGTGGCTGCGGTCCTGGGAATTTTGATTGTCGCGGCCCTGCCCTGGCTGGTCTATGCGCATCCGTGGGGACAAAGCCAGACGGTCAGCAGGGAACTGCGTTTGGGGAAGGAATGGGGTTATCTGTTGGAATTTAATTTTCATTTTCTTCCATTGTGCTTCCTGCTGCTGCCGCTCCTCGGCTGGTTTCTGGCCGGCAGGCGCCAGCCAACCACCGAATCAGATGTGACCGGGCGATGGGAACGATTTTTATTGCTCCTGCTGGGGTCATACTTCATCACCATTCTGCTCGCGCCGGGTTTCTATCTGCGTTATCTGCTGCCCCTTTTGCCGGTCGCGTGCCTGCTGGCCACCGTTTGGATTTTCCGCTATGTCAAATGGCGCGCGCTGGCGGTCCTGTTGATTGCCGTCCTGGCCTTGAGCAACGCATTCTCCCTGATCACCGCTTATCCGTTTCGGGATGGGCACTCGCTGCGTTTTCCCGTGGTGGAATACATGAAAGGCCTATCGGCGCCTTACACCGACCGTTTTGCCGACGTGGCTGATTTTTTCAGACGAGAGGCGCATCCGGAGGACATGATCATGTCCTTCGACCCGGAATTTCCCCTGAGATTTTACACCCGCTTGGCGGTCATTGACGGGGTTCTGATGGCGCCGCCCAAAGGGCGCCTGCCGGAATGGATTTTGCCGGACAGCGCCTCGGGGGTCGTGGCGCAGGACTCCGTGGCCCTGCCGGAGTTTCTGAAGCCGCACTATGAGACGATAACCATCCCGGTGCATGATTCGGTCCAGGCCGGGAGTGTTCCCGAACCGGACATTTATCAATACCACAGCGTCCAAGCCCGCGTGCCCTTTACCATTTACAAATTGAAATCCGTTGCCAATGACCATTGATCGCAACGACGATGGATATTTTGCTGGCGGTCAAAGAGCGCAAAGCATAATGGATGGTTGCCGCCCGACGTCCGGTGGCGCGGTCGTAAATGTTTAAGCGTTCTGAACAATCCTTTGGAAATTGTCTGCCGGCCGGGAATCCCCGGGTGATTGTATCGCTTCTCCTCATCCTGACGGTGGTGACGGTCATCCGAATCCGCCTTTTGGACATGCCATTGGAGCGCGATGAGGGGGAATACGCCTACGCGGGCCAATTGCTGCTCCAGGGCGTTTCTCCCTATCAAGCGGCTTACAACGTCACGCTGAAATTGCCCGGCACCTGCGTGGCGTATGCGCTCATCCTGGCAATGTTCGGGCAGACGGCGGCCGCCCTTCATGCCGGAGTGATTTTGATCAATCTCGCCAGTGCGGGGTTGGTCTTCGTGCTGGCGCGGCGGATTTGCGGGGATGCCGCCGGGGCAGTCGCCGCCGGAACGTATGCCCTGCTCTCCATCGTGCCGGAAACGGTGGGGCTGGCCGCTCACGCAACCCACTTTGTCATGTTGCTGGTGCTCGCCGGCATCGTCCTGCTGCAAAATCTGGATGACCACACCCCGACCTCGCGCATTTTTTTCGCCGGGCTGCTCATCGGGCTGGCAGTTTTGATGAAACAATCGGGCGCGGCGTTCGGCCTTTTTGCCGCCGGTTGGATTGTGAGATGCGGGCTGGCATGGGGTCAAAGTCAGCGGCGGCTGCTGGCAACGCGCCTGGTCTGGCTGGCGTTGGGCGGGTTGCTGCCGCTGGTTTTGACGTGCCTGATTCTGGTGGTGAGGGGTGAGTTTGGCCGGTTTTGGTTGTGGACATTCCAATATGCCGGCGCCCATGGCGACATTTTCAACTTGGGGAATGGTTTACGGTGGATGTTCGAGAATGTCGGCCTGCAATTCACGGCCGCCCCCGGGCTGTGGAGCGCGGCGGTTTCAGGTTTGATCCTGCTTTTTTTTGACCGGTCGTTGCAACGCTGGCGGTTTTTCATCGTCAGCTTTTTCTTTTTTTCGTTTCTGGCGATTTGTCCGGGCTGGTATTTCCGCGGGCATTATTTCATTCAATTGCTCCCGGCGGCGGGGTTGCTGGTGGCCGTGGCGTTTCACGTGGCTTCCAGCTTTTTGGCCCGGTTCAAATTCCCGTTGCCATCGGCGGCGCTGCCCTCCCTGGTCTTTGCCGCTGCCGCCGTCAGTTTGCTGATTCAATGGAACGAAATTTACTTTCGCCTGGCTCCCGCGCAGGCGTGCCGGGCGATTTACGGCACCAGCCCCTTTCCCGAGGCGGTGGAAATTGGCCGTTATCTGGCGTCACACAGCGCCCCGGATGCCCGGATTGCGGTGATCGGCTCCGAGCCGGAAATATTTTTTTACAGCCATCGCCGTTCGGCCACCGGCTACATCTGCGCGTATCCTCTGGTGGAGTCCCAACCGTATGCCGCTGCCATGCAAAAGGAGATGATCCGGGAAGTGGAACAGTCCCGCCCGGAGTACGTCGTCTATGTCAATGTCCGCAACTCATGGGTGCAGAGCACCGCTCCCATCAGCCAGGCCATCTTTGACTGGTTTGACCGATATCACCGGGAACAACTCCGGTTGGTGGGGTTGGTGGAAATTCCACCCGACGGCCAGACGCAATACCGATGGTTTGATCAGCCGGAAACGAATGTGCAAACCTCGGCAGAATCGTGGCTGGCCATTTTCAAGCGCCGTGCGGACGGGGAGCCGGGCCCGGCGAAACCCAATTAACCGGGGCCGGTTCGCCAGGCCACAAAACCAAAAGTGCAGGTTGTAAAGGAGGGTTTCACACATCTTCGATCCCTTGGATTGTCACTGAGGACCCCAAGTCTCTCCGTTCGAATTTCTTATTTTTAGAAGTGTGCATAACTTGTGAACGGAGGTGAACAACTTGTACTTGAATCCGGCGGAAAAGGGACGACCTGTTACCCCATGGCACTGTAATGCAGGCCATTAACAGGTCTTTCGGGCTGGTGACGTGTTTTGGGGGCGCGACGGCCAGCAAGTCTCAAAAAAATTGAGCATGAGCACGGCGACATTAGTGCAGGAAACACTTTCACTGGAGGAAGCCAATCCTTGCCAGATTTTGGTGTTGTACGAGGATGCGGTCGCTCACGATCTGGCGATGGAAGTTTGCAGCGGGGTGATGGCCCACTTTGAGGTTGAGCTGGCGTTTGCCTTCAGTTTTTGGAAGGTGAAAGATTTGAATGATCCGGTAACGGCCCACTGGGCGGCGGAAGCTGTGGCGCGTGCGGACATCATATTGTTTTCCCTGCCAGCCCATGATCTGGCTCCGGAGATCAGCCGGTGGCTGGATGCGTGTGTCCAGACCCGAACAAAGGCGGAAGGGGCTTTGGCCGTGATCGTCACGGAATCCCCGGGTGCGGACCTGGCCGTCAGGACACTTTTATCCCGGCTGCAGTTTGCCGCTCATCGGCTGCGAATGGACTTTTTGCCACTGCTGCCGGCGCGCCCGAACGCGGGCATCGAGGCGGCCGCAGTCCCATTGCCGACGAGGCTGGATGCATTCCAGGAGGAGCCCGGCAGCAATCATTGGGGATTGAACGAGTAGGGTTGAACGCCACGCCAACGGTTCAAAGGAAGGCTTCTTTTCCGGGACTTCAATGATTTCACATCCGCCCGCAGCCGGGGCAGATTAAAATCAAGCCATCCGGCGTTTGACTATTTTCGGGTGATTCATTACCGTCGCCTTTCGTAAAACCAACAACAGAAGACCGGGAAACTTATGCCGCCGAAAATTGCCGAAAAACCAGCCGCTGAAACCAAGGCCGGCTCGTCGCACCAGCGCGAACTCGATGCCGCCATCTCCTCCATCACCAAAAGTTACGGCGAAGGCAGCATCATGCGCCTCGGCGACGCGCGGGCGCTGGTCAAGATTGAAGTCATCCCCACCGGGGCGCTCGCGCTGGACCTCGCGCTGGGCGTTGGTGGCATCCCGCGCGGCCGCGTCATCGAAATTTTCGGGCCGGAATCGTCCGGCAAAACCACGCTCATGCTCCACGTCATCGCCTACGCGCAAAAAGCCGGCGGCCTCGCGGCGTTCATTGACGCCGAGCACGCGCTGGACCCGGGCTACGCGAAAAAACTCGGCGTGAACCTCGACGATTTGCTGGTGTCGCAGCCGGATTCCGGCGAGGAGGCGCTGACCATCTGCGAAACCCTCGCGCGTTCGAACGCGCTGGACGTGATCGTGATTGATTCCGTCGCCGCGCTGGTGCCCAAGGCCGAACTCGAAGGCGAGATGGGCATGGCGACGATGGGCATGCAGGCGCGGCTCATGAGCCAGGCGTTGCGCAAGCTCACCGCCATCCTCGGCAAATCCAAGACGACCTGCATTTTCACCAACCAATTGCGCGAAAAGGTCGGCGTGATGTTCGGCAATCCCGAAACCACGCCCGGCGGCAAGGCGCTGAAATTTTACGCGAGCGTCCGGCTCGACATCCGCCGCAAGGACACGCTCAAGGACGACGCCGGCAACGCCATCGGCAATCATGTCCGCGTCAAGGTCGTCAAAAACAAGGTCGCCCCGCCGTTTGCCGAGGCCGAGTTCGACATCATTTACAACCATGGCATCAACAAGGAAGGCTGCATCCTCGAGGTGGGCATTGAAAACGGCGTCGTGGACAAAAAAGGCGCGTGGCTGCAATTCGAGGGCGAACTGATCGGCCAGGGCAAGGAAGCCGCGCAGAAGGCCATGGTCGAAAAACCCGCGCTGGCCAAAAAGATTGTCGAGGCGATCATGGCGAAACGCAACGCCGCGCCGGTTGCGGCGGAAAAATAAATTCCGCAACGGCTGAACTTTTCGGCCAATGAAAATACCCAACGCCGGGCGCGCTTTTGTGGATATTGCGAAGCTGCGGGATTATTCGCTGGATGTCGCTCACAAGGAAGGCAAACACAAGGCCCGTGTTTTTGCCTCGGCGCTTGGTTTGACGCGGAATGATGCAAACTGGCTGCGCGATGAATTACTGTCCGCTGCACGCACACGGGATTGCCAGCTTGGCCGAAAGACGGATCATGGACAGCGTTATGTTTTGGATTTCATGCTGGCGCATCGCGGCAAATCCGCCCGCGTGCGAAGCGTTTGGAACGCGCGGCCCGGCGAGGATTTTCCTGGATTGATCACCTGTTACGTGCTATAAAATCATAGTGCAAAATGCGCCCGTCAAATTGCTGGATGTCGTAGCCCTGCTGGAAGACAAACCTGCGGAAGGCTTGGTCGCCGGACAGGTCGGCACGGTCGTGGAAGTGTTCGCGCCCGATGTCTTCGAGGTGGAATTTCTTGATGCCAACGGCAAAACGGCGGCTTTGACGGAATTGAAACGCGCGAAACTGCTGGTGTTGAAACACGAAGCCGCGGTTGCCGCTTGATTTGCGGCCTCTAATGATCGGCTAAATTGCAGGTGGACAAAAAGGGCGCGTGGCTGCAATTCGAAGGCGAGTTGATCGGCCAGGGCAAGGAGGCCGCGCAGAAGGCGATGGCCGAAAAACCCGCACTGGCCAAAAAGATTGTCGAGGCGATCATGGCGAAACGCAACACCGCGCCTGTCGCCAAGTAAAAAGCTGAAGAAAAGTGCTTTGAAAGCGTTGGGTTGGGTCTCAGAAGAGACAATGAACTTGTTATTTTTTAACAGTGTTTTTGTGCCCGGCGTCAGCGGAGAGACGGTCACGATTATTTGCGCGTGACGCCAGCGATGGAAGCGGGCACCGCTGACCACGTTTGGAGTTTGGAGGAAATTATGGCCCTTTTATGATTCATTGGGTTCGGAGGGCTGGACAAATCAGCACAAGCGGTTACATTTTTCCTGTTGACAGGAGTGGCCTGAAAGATAGGCTCACCCCGGAAATGAGTGGAAAAATGAACAAAATCGTGTTTTGAGGTGTTTAACCATTGGCAGGCAGGTTTTATGTTGGTATGGCTTTTGCCAATAACGATTCGATGTAAACGATATGAATGACAGGTTCAAAACAGATTTCCTTTGCCCAACTTCATCTTTTCTGACGGGGTTTGGAAGTGTTATTAACCTTGGGGGTAATCTTTACGAGTACAATACCTCTGATGACCCTGATGCAATTGCCCTCGAAAATGACTGGCACATGGTGGGACAAGACATTCGAGATGCTTTGGAAAAAGCAAAAAAGGAGTTTGAACCAATCGCTCGAAAATGAGTGATGAGCCAAATCCAGCCCCACCCCTTGCGCCTGTTTCGTTACCAGTTGCTGCCCCGGCTGAACCTCCAAAGACAGTTGCGGATATAGTCCGCGAAGTCGCGCCAGAAGCTTTGGGGAAAATCCCCGACGAGGATAAGGCTCTTTTGGTAATCAAGGAAACGCGACACATTCGTTCCGTTCGTAGCGCTCCGCTACCAGAACCCTCTGAATTGGCCGCCTACAATGCGATTATTCCAAATGCTGCCGACCGCATTATGAGAATGGCGGAGGCGCAATCTGCCCATCGAATTGAAATTGAAAAAATTGTCATTGGAGGCCAGAAAAACCAAGCATTCCGTGGACAGCTTTTTGGACTTTTAATTGGAATGGCGGGTATAGTGGCATCAACATATGCAGCCATTCACGGACAACCTGTATTTGCCGGTGTGCTTGGGGGAGGAACTCTTGTAAGCCTTGTTTACGCCTTTGTTCAGTCAAAGGAAAAGCAGGGCGAAGATTTAGACGAAAAGAGACAACAGCTTCAACTTCCGCCTGCGCCCCAAAGTAAGAAAAAGAAGAATCGGAACAAATAGTTTTTTAACTGAGCCACTACCCGAAGCTGCGCTTGCTTTCCAAACCGCGCCAATCCATCCTATGATTGATTTTCGGCCCCGCCTGGCGGGGCATTAATCTTGTCATGAGCAATATTTCTGAAGTCGAAATTGATCTGGAAAAGCTTTTCCTGCCCGCCTGGGCGCAGGGAAAACCGGCCGTCAACCCGTACGCAAAGTTTGCCGGCGAACCCGCCGGTCGCGAGGATCGCCCGCGCGAAGGCCGGCGCGGTGGGCCGCGCCCGGACTCGTTCGGCGAGCGCCGCGGACCCGTCCCCCGCGCGCCGGTGGTGGAAAGTTCGGCGACCGCAAAAAAGGATTCTCCCAGCGCGATGACCGGGACGAACGCCGTGAGCGTCCCGCGCCGCCCGCGCCGTTGCCGGAAATCACCGTCACTTTTCTGCCGGACGAAAACGGCGTCGAATCGCTCGCGCGCCAGATCAAGGTGACCGGCCGCGCGTATCCGCTGTTCCAGATCGCGCAAATCGTTTTGGCGAAGCCGGAGCGTTACGCCGTCCAGCTCGCGGTGAAGAAAAACGCCGATGGCACGGTCAAACAGCCGCTGTTCGCCTGCGCGCTGGACGACACGCCGTGGTTGAGCGAGAACGAGGCCGTCGCGCACGTGCTCAAGGTTCATTTCGCCACGTTTTACCAGGCCGAACGCACGGCCACCGAGCCGCCCAAGGGCAAATACACCTTTGTGGCGCAGTGCGGCATGAGCGGCAAGATTCTCGGCCCGCCGAACCACCACGATTACCAGAATCAACTCCGCAAGCTGCACGCCGAACGGTTCTCCCGGATGCCGTTCGACGCCTTCAAATCGCGCGTGAAAATCGTGAAGGACGAGGAGGTCGTCAAAAAGTGGGTCGAGGACCAAAGTTTCACGACCGAATACACCTGCCTGAACGTGCCGGAGCCGCTCAAGCTCCCGAACCGGGAGGAGGTGGAGAAACATTTTCGCGCCGTCCACAAGGACACCATCATCAAGCCGGTGGAATCGCACACGGTTGGCGGCGTGTTGAGCCGCAACCTGCGCTGCCGGGAATTGCAGCAGCTCGTGCGCAGTGATTGGGAACGCCAGAAATATTTTCCGCTGCAACTGGCCACCGGCCTCAGCCGGCAATTCGCCACGCATGGCCTGCATTTCTTCAAGGTCAACCGGACTTTCACGCACGTCAGCGTCGCGCGTCCGCAATTTCTCGACCTTGAAACCACGCCGGTTTCGGAAAGCATCAAAAGCATCGTCGGCTACATCAACGAACACCCGAAGTGCACGCGGCGGCGATTGATCGAAGCCCTCGCGCCGACACCGCAGCCAGCGGTCATTGAAATCAAGCCGGAGGCGCAGCCAGCCGCTGGTACTGGAGAACCGCCTAAAGGCGGGACACCGAACGCTGCAGCAGCCAATGCCGAGCCGACGCCGGAGCAGACCGCCATTATCGCCGATTTACACTGGCTGGTGCATCAGGGTCACGTCCTTGAATTTGCCGACGGCCGGATGGACACGGCCAAAAAGCCCGCGCCCCGGCCGCCCAAACCAGCGGCAAAACCAGCGGAAGCGAAGCCGGCCACGGAAGGCGAAGCTGCTCCAACCACGGCGGAGCTGGAGGGAGACACTGCGATTTTGACCGAAGCCGAAATTCCCGCAAACGAACCGGAGCCGGCAGTTGAGCCGGAACCCGCCGCGGAAGCAACGGCTGAAACTCCGGCGCCAGTCGAATCCGCGCCAGCCGAGCCTGCCGCCGATGTGCCCGCTAATGTAGAGGCCGCGGATGTGCCGCCGGAAATTCAGGATCCGACGGATGAAAACACGCCATCTGCTTGATTGGCGGTGCTGGGCACGGAAAGCGGCGGAGGGCCGCCGCACTCCAAGACCTGCCGGTAATACCTATGTTGCCAGTTGACGCGCGAGCGTCTTGGACTGCGCCTGCCCTCTGGCGCTTTGAGAAACCCGGTTGTGTTGTTCCTGCCTGAAACGGCAAAAATCCCTGCTTTCTTTAATTCTTCAGGCTGTTAGCCTTCATTTATGGCTTTCTCAAAGTTAGGTCTTTCTCCGGCGGTTCTCGAAGGGGTGCGCGCGGCGGGTTACATCACACCCACGCCGATCCAACTCCGCGGTATTCCGCTCGTGCTCACCGGGCGCGACATCATCGGCAGCGCGCAGACCGGCACCGGCAAGACCGCCGCGTTTGCGTTGCCCATTCTCACCCGACTGGACCAGCACGCGCCCGGTCCACGCGCGCTCATTCTCGAACCGACGCGCGAACTCGCCGCGCAGGTGGAAACCGCCATCCGCGATTTTGCGCGCTTCACCAATTTGAAGGTCACCGTCGTCTATGGCGGCGTTGGTTACGGACGGCAACTGGATGAATTGCGCGCGGGCACGGACGTGCTCGCCGCCACGCCGGGCCGTTTGCTCGATCATCTCGAACGCGGCACGGTGCGGCTGGACAAGGTCCAGTTTCTCGTGCTCGACGAGGCCGACCGGATGCTGGACATGGGCTTTCTGCCCGATGTGCGCCGCATCGTCGAACGCTGCCCGCGCCAGCGTCACACCTCGCTGTTTTCAGCGACGATTCCGCCGCAAATTGAAACGCTCATTCAATGGGCGATGCGCAGTCCGGAGACAATTGAAATCGGCGCGCGCCGGACGCCGGCGGAAACGGTGAAGCACGTCATTTATCCCGTGGCCGATTCGCAGAAATCCGACCTGCTGCTCGAACTGCTCAAACGCGTGGATTTCAATTCGGTGCTGATCTTTTGCCGGACGAAGCACGGGGCCGACCGTGTGGTGGGATTGCTCAAGCGCAACAATCACGCCGTGGCCGTGCTGCACTCGAATCGCACCCAGAAGGAGCGCGAGCAGGCGTTGCAAGGCTTCCGCTCCGGCCGGTTTGAAGTGCTCGTGGCCACGGACATCGCCGCGCGCGGGCTGGACATCGCGGACGTGAGCCACGTCATCAACTACGACGTGCCGCAGCATCCGGAGGATTACATCCATCGCATCGGGCGCACGGGCCGCGCGGAAGCGCACGGGGACGCCTTCACCATCATGGTGGCCGAGGACGCGAGCCACGTGTTTGCCATCGAACGGTTCATCAGCCAGAAGATTCCGCGGGTGAAGCTGGAGAATTTCAATTACAAATACACCGCGCTGTTCGAGGAGTCCAAGCCCGGGCAGCCGCAGGGCGGTTTTCCCGGCAAAGTGCGCGGCGGCCGTGTCCGCGGCGGCTACCACTTCGCCCCGGGCGGACGGAGAAGGTAAAATGGAGCAACGGAAATGTTCGCGCGGTGTTGGATTGATTAAATGCGAACTGTCAAAATAATCGCCGGACTTGGTTGTTTCGTTGCGGCCCTTTTACCGGGCGGTTTCGCGTTGTTGGCATTATCTAATTTGGGGGGCCCAGAGCCGTTGCTGGTTTTTTGCCTCGCTTCAATCTTGGTGGCTTTGGCCATAAGTTTGGCTTTGCCCGGTTGGTTTCTGATTGCTCGAAGGAATTCACCCATATCGAAAACAGCCAGAATTTTGATCCTGCTGCCCTTTCTCTGTTTCGCGATTTTGATATCCGCCGCTCCCTATTTCATCAAGGCAAGAAGCACAAGCGCTGAAAATGCCTGCATCAACAACCTGCGCCAGATTGATGCTGCAGCCAACGAGTTCGCTCTGGAGAAGAATTTGAAAACTGGAGATAAAATCAATTTCCCCGACGACCTGACGCCTTACATCAAACTCAACAGTCAGGGAAAAATTTCACCATGTCCACAAGGTGGCGTTTATTCCATCAAGAAAGTTGGCGATACTCCGACCTGTTCGCTCAGCAATACCATTACTCCGCCCCACGTTTTGCCTTGAGGCTGGTAACATGCAGCGGGTCAGGCATCGCGCCTGCCGCTGAAACAATTTAATCTCGTAGCCGCGAACGTCAGTTCGCGCCATATCCTTCTCTTTAATTCGATTTGCGCCGACTGCCGTCGGCGGCTACGCATTTTTTGAAAACGATCTAGGGCGTGGTTTCAAGAAAGGCGGCCAGGGCATAGACCAGCGCGGCATTCCAATTGATGGCGATTTCGTTGGTCCGGTAGTCCGCCTGTTCGTCATGCCAGTCCCCTGCCCTCGGATGCGCACCACCGACGAGATAACCGGGCCACGGATTATTCAAGTGGTCACCGATGTCACGGCGGTCATGCGGATGCAGCGGCGGTTGGAAGCCGATGCCGGTGACAAACGACCGGCCGTAGCCGTTGCGGCCAAACAGGTGATTCAACGCGTCCAGGCATGTAGCGCGATATTGCGTTCTGGAGAATGGCTGTTGCGGCCGCATCAAAAGTTCCGCGCCGTGCGCCGGGGCGGCCGGTGTAAACCTGGGAGTGAGACGGTCGGCGGCCATGAGAATAATGGCCTGCCGCGCCACGCCGCCGTTGCAGCCCCAATAGTAGCGTGAGCCCAGCGGGCGTTCGTAACCATCATGGCTGGCGATTTGCACGATGTCGTCCGCCACGGCCAGCAGGTTGCGGCGAACCAGTTTCACCAAAGCCGGGTCACGACCGGGTCGCGAGGAAAACAAATAGGTGATGAGTCCCAGATTCTTCATTTCGTCCCAGTCGAAATCGCTGTCCACCCGGCCGTTCACCTCCCGCACGCGGGTTTCGAGGTCGCGCAAAAAGTCGGGCGCGCCGGTGGTTTCCCAAAGTTCCGCCGCCGCCCAAAGGCGATTTTGGGGAACGCCGTTCGCGCGATGGTTGGGTTCGTTGATTTCATACCTGCCGGTGCTGAAGCCGGTCTGGTCGGCCTGATGATATTCCGGGTGGATTTTCAGGAATTGGTAACTTTTTTGAGCGGCTTGCAGGCAACGGCTGGCATACGCGGAATCGTAGGGCCGGAAAATCCGCGCCGCCTGCGCCATCATGCCCACGAAATCGGCGGTGGCCTCGCTGCCCCAGGGCGTAAAATAGCGCTCTTCGGTTTCCTGTTCCGACGGGATGAAGCCGCTGAAACGTTTGGTGCTGAGCTTGTGATACACCGAGCCATCCGGCGCCTGCATGGTGAACAGCCAGTCCAGTTCCCATTTCAATTCCGCCAGAAAATCCGGCAGCTGGCCGCCGGACTCCGGAAGGTCGAGCCGGATTTTGCGGAGTTGCGGACCGAAATCCTCCCAGGCGCGGAACAGGGTGCCGACCGTGACGCCGGCGTTGACGGTGTATTTATTGTAATCGCCGGCGTCATGCCAGCCTTTGGTGCCATTCCGGTTCGTGTGGCCACCGCCGACAAAATCCAGCCACGCGTCGTTGGTGTGGCAGGCCGCGTGGGCGAAGGTTTCGCCGTGATACGTCGCGCTGACGGCGGTGCCGCAGCGCCACAGATAAAATCCGCGCATGACGATGTAGTACGGCTGCCGGTAAATGTCCGCGGCAATGTGGAACGGCGCGGACTGGCCCACGCCCGGGACGTTCGAGCTGATAATCGCCGGGCTTTTTGAGCTTCGAAAAATCCGCGGTATAAAGCTGTTCCTGCGTGTCCGGGTTCAAAACAGGTCCGGTGACCTTGCCGGCAAAGGCTGTTGAGTTGTCGGCGAGGCGGAGGACGATGAAATTCGAGCCGGGTGTGGCGAGGGAGGCCTGCTTTTGCGCACCAGGCAGATAACCGACGGAGTTGAGGCGGATTTGCGGTGATTCGGAGGCGGCTTGAAGGGAAGGTGTCAGAATAAAGGCCAATGAACATCCAACTCCGAAAAATCGCGAGCAGGCATTAAACATCCAACACCGAACATCCACTAGACCATAGGCCGGCCATTCTTTGGATGTTGGATGTTCGAGGTTGGATGTTCGATGTTTAACGGCAAAATCCAGACGGGAACCGCGCGTCTTCATCCAATCAGCCAAGCGGTTTCCCGACTCGAAGGCAAGCTTTCAGAATAGGCAATCGTGTCATCTATTTCAGCGACAAGTCAGCCGGTCGGGATTCAATTAATCTGTTTCCCAATCCGTACCGTGCCGGGCAGGGAGTTTTTGTGCCCCGGCAGGGCGGCGTCGGGAAAAAACGTGATTGCCTGTTAACGACAGCAAAACCATTATTTGTCAACTCTATGCAACTCCATTGGATCGAACATCAGCATCATCGTCCTGTATCTGATCGCCACAATTTTTGTCGGCTTTTGGGTTTCCAAACGGGCGTCCCAGAGCATGAAGCACTACTTCCTGGGCGGCAATCAGCTGCCCTGGTACATGCTGGGAATTTCCAACGCGTCGGGCATGTTCGATATCTCGGGGACCATGTGGCTGGTTTATGTGACGGTCACGTACGGCATGAAAGGGGTATGGCTGCCATGGGTTTGGCCCGTGTTCAACCAGATTTTCCTGATGGTTTATATGTCCGTCTGGCTGCGACGTTCGAATGTGATGACGGGCGCGGAATGGATCCAGACCCGGTTCGGCAAGGGCAACGGGGCCACGGCTTCGCACATCATTGTAGTAGTTTTTGCGCTGGTGAGCGTGATCGGTTTTCTGGCCTACGCCTCCAAGGGCATCGGCAAATTCGCCGGCGAGTTTCTGCCGGGGCATCTCTCGGACGACACCTATGCCTGGATTTTGATGGGCATCACGACGTTCTACGTCGTCAAAGGCGGGATGTTCAGCGTGGTTTTCACCGAAGTAGTCCAGTTCTGCATCCTGACCATCGCTTCCCTGGCTGTTGGCATCATTGCCATGGTCAAGGTTGCTCCGAACCTGCTGGACAAGGTGGTTCCCTCCGGCTGGCATGACCTGTTTTTCGGCTGGAACCTTAATCTGAACTGGACCTCCATTCCCGAAATCAACAACAAGATCGCCGAAGACGGCTATTCGCTCTTCGGTATTTTCTTCATGATGATGTGTTTCAAGGGAATCCTGATCAGCGCGGCCGGCCCGGCGCCCAATTACGACATGCAGCGCGTGCTCTCGACCAAGGGCCCCCGCGAGGCGGCGCTGATGAGTTCAACGGTCAATGTGGTGCTGTTCTTCCCGCGGTATATGATGATCATGGGCCTGACGGCTTTGGCCCTGGCCTTCTACACCCCAGAGTTGGCGGCGATGGGCAAGGGTCTGGATCTTGAAAAAATCCTGCCGCTGGCCCTGGCGAAGTTTGTCCCGGTCGGCATCCTGGGTCTGCTCATTGCGGGTTTGTTGGCGGCGTTCATGTCGAATTTCGCAGCCACGGTCAACGCGGCACCGGCCTATCTTGTCAACGACATTTACAAGCGATATATCAATCCCAATGCCCCCGCCAAACGGTATGTATGGCTGAGCTATCTGGTCTCGTTCGCGGTTGTCATTGTCGGTCTCTTGTTTGGCCTGATTACCCATTCCATCAACGAAATCGTGGGGTGGATCGTGTCGGGATTGTGGGGCGGCTACGCGGCTTCGAACGTTCTCAAGTGGTATTGGTGGCGGTTTAATGGCCGGGGCTATTTCTGGGGCATGTATACCGGCCTGGCCAGTTCGCTGGCCGTGCCAATGCTGTTCCACAAAATGCATGCCATCAATACATTCCCGATCATCCTTGGGATTTCGTTGGTCGGCTGTTTCATTGCTACTTTCCTGACCAAACCGGTAGAGGAGGAGGTCCTCAAGGATTTCTACCGGCGGGTGCGGCCTTGGGGTTTCTGGGGGCCGGTCCATGCGCAGGTCGTCAAAGAAGACCCAAGTTTTCAGCGGAACAAAGATTTCTACCGCGACATGTTCAACATCGTCATCGGCACCATCTGGCAGACTTGTTTCATCGTGCTCGCCATGTTCCTGGTGACGCGCCACTTCCGCAATTTCGCCATTGCGTTGGTAGTGCTTGTCATCACCTCGATCATCTTGAAATTCAACTGGTATAACAAACTACCGGCGCCTACGCCCGACCCCGTGGCGGAGCCACAAGGCCAGCCCGCCGCTCACTAAATTTTCCGAAGAAACATTGTTATGCGTTACGGACATTTCGACGACCAACAGCGCGAATACGTCATCACCCGGCCCGAAACTCCGCTGCCGTGGATCAATTACCTCGGCTGCGAGGCGTACTTCGGCATCATCTCGAACACGGCGGGCGGCTACTCGTTTTACCGCGACGCCCGCCTGCGCCGCCTGACGCGCTACCGCTACAACAACGCGCCGTTCGACGTCGGCGGGCGCTATCTTTATGTCCGCGACAACGGCAGCGGCGAATTCTGGTCGCCTTCGTGGCAGCCGACGCGCACCAAGCTCGACAAATACGAATGCCGCCACGGCATGGGCTACACGACCATCGGTTCGACTTACGGCAAGATTGAGGCGCGGACGACTTATTTCGTGCCGCTGGGTGAGACGCTGGAAATCTGGAAACTCCGGGTGACCAACCGCCGGAGCAAGCCGGCGAAACTCTCGGTTTTTTCGAGCATCGAGTTCTGTCTCTGGGATGCCCAGGACGACGCCACGAACTTTCAACGCAATTTCAGCACCGGCCAGGTTGAGATTGTGGACGAGGTAATTTATCACAAGACGGAATATCGCGAGCGGCGCAATCATTTCGCGTATTTCGCCTGCTCAGAAAAGCTCGCCGGGTTTGACACGCAGCGCGACACGTTCCTGGGCGCGTATCGCAGTTGGGACAACCCGGCGGCGGTGGAACGCGGCAAATCTTTCAACTCGGTTGCGCACGGCTGGGCGCCGCACGGTTCGCATCACGTCAAGGTGAGTTTAAAACCCGGCGAGACGAAGGAAATCATTTTCGTCCTCGGTTATCACGAAAATCCGGTGGACAAAAAATTCGACCCGCCGGAATCGCAGATCATCAACAAAAAAACTGTCAAACCGGTCATCGCGAAATATCTCGACGGCAAAAACGTTGCCGCTGCGTTCGACAAGCTGCGCAAATATTGGGACGACGTGCTGGGCATTTACCAGGTGCAGTCGCCCGACGTCCATGCCAACCGCATGGTGAACATCTGGAACGCCTACCAATGCATGGCCACGTTTAACATGTCGCGCTCGGCGTCGTTCTACGAGTCCGGCATCGGGCGCGGGCTCGGCTTCCGCGATTCGAACCAGGACTTGCTGGGTTTCGTCCAGATGGTTCCGGCGCGCGCGCGCGAACGCATCCTTGATATCGCCGCCACGCAGCTCAAGAGCGGCGGCGCGTTCCACCAGTATCAACCGCTCACCAAACGCGGGAACAATGACATCGGCAGCGGGTTCAATGACGACCCGCACTGGCTGACCATCGGTGTGGCGGCTTACCTCAAGGAAACCGGCGACTGGGATATCCTGGACGAGCCGGTGCAGTACGAGAATGAGCCCGGCTCCGAACAGCCGTTGTACGACCACCTGTGCCGCAGTTTCAATTACACGCTCGAACGCATCGGCCCGCACGGCCTGCCGCTCATCGGGCGCGCCGACTGGAACGATTGCCTGAACCTGAATTGTTTCTCCGATACGCCGGGCCAGTCGTTCCAGACCACGACGAACAAGGATGGCAAGGTGGCCGAGTCGGTGTTCATCGCCGGCCTTTTTGTGATGGCGGCGCAGGAACTGGCGGCCATCGCACGGAAACGGCGGAAGAACAGCGAAGCCGAATATTGCCTGGCCGAAGCGGCAAAAATGGAGAAAGTCATTTACCAGCACGGCTGGGACGGCGCGTGGTTTGTGCGCGCCTACAACGATTTCGGCAAGCCCATCGGTTCCAAGGTCTGCAAGGAAGGTAAGATTTTCATCGAATCGCAGGGCATGTGCATCATGGCCGGCATTGGCCTGAAAGACGGCAAGGCCCTGAAGGCATTGGCCTCGGTCAACAAACACCTCGCCACGAAACACGGCATCGTGCTGCAGCAACCGGCCTTCACGAAGTATTATATTGAAATGGGCGAAATTTCCTCGTACCCGCCGGGGTACAAGGAAAACGCCGGCATTTTCTGCCACAACAACCCGTGGATCATCATTTCCGAGACGATGGTGGGCAACGGCAACCGCGCGTTCGATTATTTCACGCGCATCAACCCGTCGGCGCGCGAGAACATCGGCGAATTGCACCGGTGCGAACCGTATGTGTTCGCGCAGATGGTTGCGGGCAAGGATGCGCCGACGCACGGCGAGGCGAAGAACTCATGGCTCACCGGCACGGCGGCCTGGACCTACTTCACCGTCACGCAATGGATCCTCGGCATCCGGACCGACTACGACGGCCTGCGGGTGGACCCGGTGATTCCGGCCAACTGGAAAGGTTTCACCGTCACGCGCCGATTCCGCGGCAACACCTACATCATCGAAGTCAAAAATCCAAAGGGCAAACAACGCGGGGTAAAAAAGCTGGTGGTGGATGGCAGGGCAATCGCAGGCAACGTCCTGCCCGTCCTTCCGCCTCAATCAAAACTCATCCGCGTCGTAGCTGTGCTCGAGGGGTAAACGGGAATGGCGGCCAAGCCATGACCAGATTGTCCCGGCGTTGGAATAAAGTTTCGCGTCTGTCACCGCTGTCACCAGATCTGGTCGTTGGCCAACCGGGGAGGGGGTGGGATCAAACCGTCCAGTTGGGTTGCTCCGCTTCCAGCCGTTTGACCTCCATGCCCACAATGCAAACATCGTCCTCGAATTCAGCGCTGGCGGAGAAATGTTTGATTTCGTCCAGCAGTCCCGTGAACAATTCGTTCGTCGGCAGTTTGGCGCGCCGGTTGACCGCCGCCAGCAGGCGCTCGGGACTGAACGACTCGTGGTCTGCCCCTTCGGCTTCGATCAACCCGTCGGTGTAAAGCGCGATCAGGTCGCCCACCTCCACCGAACACTGGTAGGTGGGAAACTGGCCTTCGGCAAAAAGCCCCAGGGCCGGGCCTTTTTTTCGTTCCGGGCCATATCCGAGCCATTCGGCCGTGCCCCGTTGACGGTGCAGGAGTATCGGCTCGGGATGCGCCGCGCTCGCGTAGCGCAACTCCGCGCGGGCCACGTCGGCGATCAGGTAAAAGGCGGTGGCATACATGGTGGAGCCGGTTTGCCTGAAGACGCCGGCCACTTCGCGGTTGATCTGGGCGAGCAGCTCGCCGGGCTCGGTCGTCGTGGTGCTCAGGTCCACCACCAGGGCGCGCATCATGGCCGTCACCAGCGCCGCGCGCACATCATGGCCCATCACGTCGCAAATGAACAGCCCCACCGTCGTGTCCGAAAGCGGGATCACGTCGAAGAAATCACCGCTGACCGCGCCGGACGGGAAGAAGAAGCTGAAAAACTCCAGATCACTTTCCCCGCGCGGCTTGTGCCGCGGCACGCAGGGGAATTCGTGCGGCAGCATGGCCAGTTGCAACTCGCGCGCCATCTTCAATTCCTCCACGGTTTGCTTGTTCTTTTGTTCCAGTACCCGCGCATACTCGGCGAGCTTCTCTTCCGTTTCCTTGAGGGTGGTCACGTCCCTGGATACGCCGAAGGTGCCGATGACGTTGCCGTCCTTGTCGTGCCAGGGCATCTTGGTGGTAATGATCCAGCTGACCTTGCCGTCGGGCTGGACAGCGCGCTCCAGTTTGCCAATGCTCGGCTGGCCGGTGCGGATGATGGCCTGTTCGTCCTCATACGCCGGCCGGGCGCGTTCCTCCGCGTAAAAGTCGAAGTCCGTCTTGCCCGGCATGTATTCGGCGAACTGCTCCGCGCCGGCCAGATAAGGCGGCAGTTTTTCCGGGCCGGCGTCCGGATGGGCGGCGAGATAACGGTTCCGGACGGCCGTCAGCGACTTCTCCACCTTCGATCGGCTTACCCGCAGGAAGCGCGACTCGCGGTCCTTGAAATAAATGGCGTCGGGCAGATTATCCAGCAGCGTCTGGAACAGCTCCTGTTCGTACGCAAGCTTGTCTTCCGCCAGTTTGTGCTCGGTGATGTCCCGGCCAATGCCCACCAGGCCGATGATCTTGCCGCTTTTGCTGCGCAACGGCAGCTTGCTTGTCAACAGCCAGCGTTTCCGGCCGGCCGCGTCGAAGAAATGCTCCTCCCGGTTGATGACCGGCTCGCCGTGAATCACTTTCTGGTCGTCCTCGTGAAACTTTTTGGCAACCTCCGGCGGGAAGAAATCATAATCGCTTTTCCCGATGGCGTCGGCTTCGGTTTCGCAGCGGAGGTTTTTCAGGTCGGCCGGATTGGCCATGGTCTTCCGGCCGGCGGTGTCCTTGGCGTAGATGGCATCCGGCAGGTTGTCAATCAGCGTGCGCAACAGGAGGCGTTCCCGCAACAGCTCGGCCGAGCGCTCGGCCAGCACATGCTCCATCCGCCGGTGTTCCGTGACGTCCCGGGACATGCCAAATGTGCCAAAGACCCGCCCCGCCCGGTCGCGCAACGGCATTTTTGTCGTGGACACCCAGGTTTCCCGGCCATCCGGCCAGGTCTCCTTTTCTTCGACGCCCACCAGCGGCTGGCCGGTTTGCATGACGCGCTGTTCGTCGGCCAGCGCCTGCTTCGCGTGAGCCGATGTGAAAAAGTCCGCATCCGACTTGCCGACCGCCAGATGGGGATCGGCCAGGCCGAACCGCTTCGCCTGGGCCCGGTTGATCATCACAAACTGGCTGGCCTTGTCCTTGAAATAAATCGAATCCGGGATGTTGTCCATGAGCAGTTCCAGCAGATGCCCGGCCCGGCTGTGTTCTTCGCGGATCAGGTGGCGTTCGCTGGCATTGCGGATGGCCTTGGCCAGCATCGGGCCGGTCAACTGCGGCACGAGCAAATAATCCTGCGCCCCCAGCGGCATCAGGCTGGCCGCCAGTTTCTCCTGCGCCCGGCTTGCCAGCACAATAATCGGCAAATGCGGCGCCGCCTCGTGGACCTTGACGAACGCCTCGGTGCCCTGAGAGTCCGGCAGCGACAACGTCACGAGCACCAGGCTGACGGGGGAGGTTATCAGTTGGGCCAGCCCGTCCGCCAGCCGGCCGGCACAAACCACCTCAAACGGTTGCTGGCGCAGCAGCCGCAGGCACTTGGGCTGTTCGCCAATGAGCAAAATTTCAAAGGATGGTTTTGACATAGTGTTTAGCGTTATTCATTTATTTGTCAGTCCAACCAGCATTTTCGAAACCATCCACGCCGGACGGAAACGCGGCGTTCGACGTGGTGATGATTCGTTTACCACTCTAAACCCCGGCCAGCGGTTGTCCAGCGCGCAGAAATCCGGCCGGCCTTCGCCCCTGCCCGTCCGGGTTGGCGGCCGTGAAAGTCTGCCGGCGAATTGCTCCTGGCATTTTGCTTGTGGCGGACGCCGGCAAACGGGATTACATTGAAGCGCGTGAAAAATATTGCGGTGCCCATTCTCATGGCGCTGTCAATCCTGCCCCGGGAAGGGCGCGGTCAAACCAACGTCACCCCGGCGGGTGTGGAGGATCATTTCGCCGCCGAGCGCAGACGCATGGTGAAAGAACAATTATCCGGGTTGGGCTATGGCATCACCAACGCGCGCGTGCTGGCGGCCATGGGCAAAGTCCCGCGCCACTGGTTCGTTCCGGAGGAACTCCGGCGCCGGGCTTACGACGACGGCCCGCTGCCCATCGGTTATGGCCAGACCATTTCCCAACCGTTCATTGTGGCCTTCATGACCGAACAATTGGATCCCAAGCCGACGGCCCGCGTGTTGGAAATCGGGACCGGTTCGGGTTACCAGGCCGCGGTGCTCGCCGAACTGGCGGGAGAGGTTTACACCATCGAAATCATCGAGCCGCTCGCCAAACGCGCCGAGGCCGACCTGAAACGGCTCGGTTACACGAACATCCACGTGCGCGCCGGTGACGGCTACAAAGGCTGGCCGGAAGCCGCCCCGTTCGACGCGATCATCGTCACCTGCGCCCCGGAAGAAGTGCCGACGCCGCTCGTCGAACAACTCAAGGACGGCGGGCGGATGATTATTCCCGTCGGGCCCATGGGAGACCAGGAACTGGTGTTGCTCCACAAGCAGGGCCGGCGCCTGGAGAAAAGCGCCGTGCTGCCCGTGCGATTCGTGCCGATGACCGGCAAAGCCTCGCACGAAACCAACCCATCCCATCAACCCGCCTTGACGCCGCCTTGAAGAACGGGTGGCGGACAATTTGAATTTTCGGTGGGGCGAGTGTCCCCACGAGCCGGCCTTGGCGCGTTAAAGTGTGGTGACGACGGCTCGCGGGGATGCTCGCCCCACCAACGCCAAACCCTGCCGCGCCGCAATTTTCTTTCGCTCCGGGTTTAATTCGTGTTTCATCCGTGGCGGTTTGAACTATGCCTAAACGGACCGACATCCATTCCGTCCTCATCATCGGCGCCGGACCGATCATCATCGGCCAGGCGTGCGAGTTCGATTATTCCGGCACGCAGGCCTGCAAGGCGCTCAAGGAGGAAGGCTACCGCGTCATCCTCATCAACTCCAACCCGGCCACCATCATGACCGACCCGGAGTTTGCCGATCGCACCTACATCGAACCCATCACGCCCGAGTGCGTCGAAAAAATCATCGTGCGAGAACTGGACGAGATGAAAAAGATGGGCGTGCCGATGGATAAATCCGAAATCCGAAATCCGAAATCCGAAATCCCGCATAAGCTTGTGCTTTTGCCCACGCTCGGCGGGCAGACCGCATTGAACACAGCCATGGCCTTGCACAACAACGGCGTTCTGGAAAAGCACGGCGTCGAAATGATCGGGGCCAAGGCCGAGGCCATCCAGAAGGGCGAAGACCGGCAGACGTTCAAGGATTTGATGATTTCCATCGGCCTCGATGTGCCCATTTCCGGCACCGCGCACAACGTGGAGGAAGCCCGCGCCGTGACGGAAAAGATCGGCCGGTTTCCCGTCATCATCCGGCCCGCGTTCACGCTCGGCGGCACCGGCGGCGGCATCGCCTACAACCGCGACGAATTCGAGGAACTCGCCAAGCACGGCATGGAACTCTCGCCCGTCAGTGAAATCCTCATCGAGGAATCCTTGCTCGGCTGGAAGGAATTTGAGATGGAAGTCATGCGCGACAAGGCCGACAACTGCGTCATCATCTGTTCCATCGAAAACTTCGACCCCATGGGCGTCCACACCGGCGATTCCATCACCGTCGCGCCCATTCAGACGCTGACGGACAAGGAATTTCAGATCATGCGCGACCAGAGTTTTGCCGTGATCCGCGCGGTGGGCGTGGAGACCGGCGGCTCGAACATCCAGTTCGGCGTGAACCCGGAAAACGGCCGCATGGTCATCATCGAAATGAACCCGCGCGTTTCGCGCAGCTCCGCGCTGGCGTCCAAGGCCACCGGCTTTCCCATCGCAAAAATCGCCGCCAAACTCGCCGTTGGTTATTTGCTCGACGAAATCCGCAACGACATCACGCGTGAGACGCCCGCCAGCTTCGAGCCGACGATTGATTACGTGGTGGTGAAGGTGCCGCGGTTCGCGTTCGAGAAATTCGCGCAGGCCGACCCGACACTGACCACGCAGATGAAAAGCGTGGGCGAGGCCATGAGCATCGGGCGCACGTTCAAGGAAAGCCTGCAAAAATGTCTGCGCTCGCTGGAGATAGGCCGCAGCGGCCTGGGCGGCGATGGCAAACCCTGGCGCATTGGCACGGAAATCTATGGCGACCGCGACATCCTGCCCAAGGACGTCATCAGCCGCAAACTGAGCGTGCCCAACGCCGAACGGATTTTCTTCATCCGCCACGCCCTGCGCGCCGGCTTCACCATCGACGAGATTTTCAACCTCACGAAAATCGATCGCTGGTTCCTGGTGCAAATCAAAGAAATTGTGGATTTCGAGGAGGAACTGGCAACGGCGAAGAATTAAACCGGAGCGCGGCTTGTCCCAAGCCGCAGCACTGGCGAATGCAAGTGTCGGGTGGAAAGTTTTTATGACCGGTCTTCACGTATGGAGCTGCTGCGAGTTGGGACAACTCGCGCTCCGTTTGAGATGCCAAATTGGCATTTCAAACAACCGGTCACAATCTGTGACCGGTTCGGTATAAGATCACAAATTGTGACCTTAAACGTTTGTAAGGTGGCCGCAAATTGCGACCACCTCTGGGTAAAAGGCATGAAATGGACGGGCAAACGAGTTTGATTCCGGCGGAACGGATCGAAAAAGCTATCCTTTCGATTCGCGGTGAGAAAGTGATGCTCGACAGCGATTTGGCCGAACTTTACGGCGTTTCGACTGGCGCGCTGAATCAGGCGGTCAAACGCAATCTGACCCGTTTCCCGTCCGATTTCATGTTCCAACTCACTAAAACGGAGAAGGCAGAGGTGGTCACAAATTGTGACAACCTTAAGCATCTCCGATATTCATCCAATCTTCCTTATGCCTTCACAGAGCACGGTGCGTTGATGCTGGCAAACGTCCTGAACAGCGAACGGGCCGCCCAGACCAGCGTTCAAGTGGTGCGAGCCTTTGTGCGGCTGCGGCAGATGCTGGCCTCCAATGCCGAACTGGCGCGCAAGCTCGCGGCGCTGGAAAATAAATATGACGCGCAGTTCAAAGTTGTCTTTGATGCCATCCGGCAGTTAATGTCGCCACCAGCCAAAAGCTCGGAAGCGCTGACCGCCAACGACTAACGCTGCCAGTCACCAGGACAGCGTTGGCTGGATCGACCGCGCCATAAATCTGGTCAGGCCGGTGGCGGGCCGGATCACCTTGCGCGGCAACACCGATTTCATCCACACCGCGCAATTGGATCGGTGGGATCAGAGCGGGATCTTTTTCATCCTGGGGCTGGACGCTCGTCCCAAGGCGGTGGCACTGGCCCAGGCGCTTTCCGAGCAGTCCTGGCGGCCTTTGGCGCGATTGCCCCAATACGAGATTTTGACCGAACCGCGGCGCCGGCCCGAGCGGGTGAAGGAGCAGATCGTTGTGCAAAAGGGCTACCTGAACAAGAAGCGGGTGGCCGAGAGCGTGAACGACATGACCTATCAACCCGAGAAGTGCAAACAGAAACACCGGCTGGTGATTTTGCGCAAAAACATCAGCGTGCAGAAGGGCAAACGGGTGCTCTTCGATGACGTGCGCTATTTCTTTTATGTGGCAGGTGAGCGTGAAACACTTCATGGTGCCGACGCATAAGCAAATTACAGAGATAGAGATTGATCTAACCAAGCGCGCACAACCGGTTGGAGGAAAGCCAGACGGTTGGGGCTGTTTGCCGGTTGCAAGAGAGGATTGAGATGATGCCTAATCGTTTCGGCCAACCGCCGCTCCGCCAGTCAGTTGGACGATTTTATGAAATTCGATTGTCAGGATTGCATTTCACAGTCACACTCAGCGGCGGTGGCTGGAGTCAGGCTCAGCGGTGGTGGTTGAGCTGGACGTTGGCGGCAGTGAGCATTTATATGGCTATACGCATCATTTCATTTTTTTCGGGGCGCTGTTCGGAGCCGGAAGCACTGTTTTGGCCTTTTACTTGGATCATTCCGACATCTGGTGGAGCATCGTTAGTTTAGCGGCTTTGGTTATGGGAGTTCTTGCATTTCTCTTTGGCCGGTTGTTTTGGGAAAATATTGGTGATCTATTGCCTTAATTTTTTATCAAATCGCATCTAACGCGGGATGGCCGGTCCAGTTCCGCTTCGCGGTTCACGCTGGTTGGTCCCGTGGGCCTGAGTTCTGGACGTTGGACGGTTTATGCGTCATGTAACTCACAACCCTAAACAAATCGACACCGCATGAAACACATCTTCTGCATCGGTCTCGCTGTTGCCGCCTCGCTGACGGCGTTCGCCGCGGACTCGCCCGACGACGCAAAAGCAGTTCAGGGCACTTGGCTCCCGGTCAAGGCTGAGTTGGCCGGACAGCCCATGCCCGACACTGTTTTGAAAAGCATCAGCCTCAAACTGGACACCGGTAAGTATGAAGTTTTTGCAGCAGGCAAACCGGACAGGGGCACTTACACAATCGATTCCACGACCGAGCCCAAGAGCATGACTGTTACCGGCGCCGAAGGACCCAACAATGGCAAGACTTTCCCCGCCATCTACGAACTCAAAGGTGACACGCTTCGCATTTGCTACGACCTTTCCGGCGCAAAACGCCCTACCGAGTTCAAGAGCATCACGGGCACGCAGCTCTATCTCGTGACCTACAGCCGCATGAAAGAATAGCCTGTTTTCGCCGAATGAACGAAACACCTAACAAATCACGAGGCTGTGTGAATACTCCCAGACCAGGAAAAACTTCGCTCACATTCTCGATATGGCGAGTATTGATGAGGGATGGGATGGTCGAAGAAAATGTCCTGGTCTCAGTTCCGCTATCGCGATCCACGTCATCGGCCCGGCGTGGCAGGGTTCTGGACGTTGTCATTCGCGCATCGCTCAAATGAATAGATCCATTCCATCCATGATTTGGCAGCGCACCGTGGTCGCCATGATTATGGTCCTGTTTATGGTTGCGCCAAACGGGTGGACTGGCTCTGGGACCTCTGATGCACCCCAAAGAGGAAGAACGTTTTTGGTGAACCTTTTGGATCCCGATTTGGATCTGTTACCCGAGTATCGTGGTGCGAACGTCTATTGGCTGTTTCATGACAACTATCTAGCCGCGAAGGTGCTGGCCGCCAGCCATCCGGAGATCGCCCAGAGGATCATGGCGGCGATCCACCGCGAGGGAGTTTACAAGTCGGGCAGGATTCAAGCGGTTTTTGGGGAATCTGCAGAACCCTTGCCGTTTCGTCAGCATCAATTGAAGGACATGCGTTGTGTTGGGAACAAAGTTATCCGTACGGAGGTGGCGACGAGCCAATTGTTCGATGGCTGGGAGAAGTATGCCGACCTTCTGTTTCTGGCATGCCTCACGGAAAAGAACCAGTCGGCAGCCCGTCAGCATTGGGAAGCAGCCATGCGGATGTGGGACGGCAAGGGATTTATGGATGAACCGGCCAGACGCGACCAACGTTATGGAACTTTCAAACTGGGTCTTGCCTTGCTCGCTGCCAGTTGTCTATCGCCGCCGGCCGAACCACCGCCAGGCGCGTTCGACAGGTTACTGGCTCTCCAAGACGACTCGGGGGGGTGGGTCACGGATTACGATGCGACCGGCAAGAAGCTTGGTGTAGCAAATGTGGAAACGACCAGTCTCGCCATACTGGGGATTGAGGCGTTCACCGGGCGTAAGCAATCTCCAGCGAAATGACCAAAACGCCTAACAAATTGCAGGACCGCCGCTATGCCGGTCAGTTGGACGATTTTATGAAATTCGATTGTCAGGATTGCAGTGGGGAGTCAGGCTCGGCGGCGGTGGCTGAACTCACGTTAGGCGGTGAGAACCGCGAGAGATTATATGGATTTCATTGAAACATTCACTAGTTGGCTGTTTGCCTTGGCGATTGTCCCAGTGGCACCAGGGATATGGTGGTGTTTGACCACGCGGCGGGCGTGGCTTCGCCAGAGTTTGGTTATGGGTATGGTTCTTTTTGTTGCCTTGACCGGGATCTGGCTTTGGGTTTGTATGACTACCAACGAAGATGTCCCCGACCCTTCCTGGACAGATTACATGGGCGATGCCATTGGCATTCTAATGGCCTTTCCCGTGGGATTGTTGTTTTGGGGTGGTGCCGAGAACATGGCGCACATCGTAGTGTCGGTTATTTGCTTAAGCGCAGACAGTTTCTTCTGGGTATTTGTGAGCGTGTGTTTCTGTCGGACACTCCGACGGTATATTCAGAAGAGACGAGCTATGCCGCCTAACAAAGCGCGAGGCTGTGTGAAAAGTGCTGACATGAAATTCGGTGACGATCACATTTTCGATATGGCGAATTTTGACGAAACGAGCAGATGGATGGAATGGTCGAAAAATAAGTTTTCACACAGGCTCTCGCTGCAGGCAACCCGGGTTGGCGCGGGCGGTTCCGCTATCGCGGTCCACGTTTTCGGATCCCGGGTGCCTGGCTGGCGTTAGGCAATCAATGAATGCTCACGATAGAGAGGATGAGGATGAGGATGTCGTGTTCCGAATCCAAGCGCGTCGTGCAGGACGAGCTGTGATGTGGGTATTGCGAGTTCTGTTTGCGGTGTTTGTCGGTATAATTCTATGCTTGTCGGGCATGGCTTTCACTCAGTTTTTCCTGCCGTGGGTTGGCGTTCCCATGTGTTCATTGGGAATCTTAATCGTTTGTTATGGTTTGTGGTGGGGAGTGGTTGGGCGCTTTCGTTGTCTTACTTGCCCAGTGTGTGGCGTGCGTGGCCACATTTCCAAAGACGAGTGGGCTTACCTTTTTCATTGCCCGAAATGTGGGCGCACGGGAGATACCGGAATTGGAGTGCGCCGGAGAGGATATTGGTAACAAAATGGCCTAATAAGAGCACTTCAGCCAACCATCGCTACGCCGGTCAGTTGGACGATTTTATGAAATTCGATTGTCAGGATTGCAGTTCAGAGTCACCCTCAGCGGCGGTGGCTGAGCTTGAATGTTGACGGCTGCACACACCATGACGCCAGAAGCATTCAATCGTATCGAGCAGGAGTTTGGAGTCACTTTGCCGGATTGGTATCGTCGGCAAATTCTTAAATATCCGTTCGTCGAGGGGGACGATGCGTTGTATTCTGACGAGGAGAGTATCGTTCGCGCCAACCAAGAGCTTCGTCGAGACGGTTGGTTTGGATTTCCTTGGCCACGAGAGTTTTTTGTCATTGGTGACACTGGGTGCGGTGATTCTTTTTTCATTGTGCCTTCTGCCGGAGACAAGCGCATTTTTATTGCTGACCATGAAGGTGGTTCCGGCCCCATCCTTCGACAAGCTCGGCAAGATGGTTCAGTCGGAGACGATCGAGAAATATGTTAGCGAGACGCTGGAGTTTATTCGTGAGGGTGAGAAGATGGACGAGCGACGCCGAAACAAGAAATGGTGGCAGTTCTGGATATGACGCCGTCTATCAAATCGCTCTAGGCATCATTGGATACACTGTGAGAATCGCGCTCATATTAACAGCGGGCATGCTGCTGACAGCTTGTGGTCATCGTGACGCCAAGCTAAGTCAAAAGATTGCCGGTGCTTGGAAGCAAGATTCGCCTTCAGGAGTGATTTGCACCAGGACGATGTCGCCTGCTGGCGGTTTTTCGGAGAGTCTTAGCCAGAGTTATTTTATCGGTTTTACAGGTTGGGGTACGTGGCTGGTCACAAACGGAGAGGGCACCCTTCGCACCGGACAACGCATTGTCGATCCTTCGGTTTGGGTGCAGCGTTACAAGATTATCCATGTGGATGCCCAGCAGTTCGTCGGCGAAAGAGATGGACATACAAGCAATTGGAGCCGATGACGATGCCTTCTGAGAAACAAGACATGCAAGTCGTTGATAATCAGCGAAACGTTCCTGTCTTGTTTCTTGAGTCATTGCCCCCCGCCAGGCGAGGTTGGAGTATCAAATCGCAGGCATTTGAGCGATCTGGGAGTTTGCGAAAAGAGTTTGGCTCTGTAGTGTAGAGCCGAAAGCCGGCAAGCCGAATGCGCGGGAAACGCATGAGTCCACTGAATTATCTATGAAACGCGCGGAGCGCATACAACATATAAAACCGCGGGATGGCGTCTCCAGTTCCGCTATCGGGGACTACGTCATCAGCCCCGCGTGCCTGGATGTTGACCACATCGAGCGCCATGAATAAAAAACCATGCATCGCAGGTTTTGCAGCAGCGAGCGTGTTTGCCGTTGGCAATTTGATAGTCGGATATGGCTTGCCGCCCGAAAAAGCTGATCTGGCAGCAGCCTTTTTACGTTGAGGATATTGGGTGCTAGGCATACTTGTCGGATTATTAGTGGTTTATGGTCTGGCTATTGTTTTCGCTAAATACTTAGCTGACTGGTTTACAGATGACATGTGATGATTTTGTGGTCTAACAAATCGCGAGGCTGTGTGAAAAGTGCTGACACGAAATTCGGCAACGATCACATTTGACATATGACGCATTTTGACGAAACGAGCAAATGCGTTGTCTCAGGTGAACACTATGGACTCCATCCAAGCTGGCCCAAAATCTAAACAATCCCTCACGCCCTCCGATACCTTATTTACCCGCTTTGTGACGGGCAGAGAAAGTTACTGGTTTTTGGTTATTCTTTGTGTGGCTGCTGCGCTTTATCTGCACAACCTGGGTTACAGTGATATTTGGGGGGACGAGGCGCTCACCAAAGCGATAGTCCGGCATCGGTTGCCGGAAGTGTTGCGGCTAGTCGCCAACGATGTACATCCTCCACTCTATTTTGTCGGGCTCAGGCTCTTCACGAGCGTCGTTGGCAACAGCAACTACGCCATTCGGCTGTTCTCCGTTCTCGGCGCGCTGAGCACAATGTGGTTGTGCTACACGATGGGGCGGCGTGTGTTCGGCCCGGCAGGCGCCTTGTGCCTGTGCCTGGTGCTGCTTGCGTTGCCGATGCCGGGCCAGTACGCCCGCATGGCCCGAATGTACACCTGGGCTGGGTTCGTGACCACCGGCACGTTTTTTTACTCTGCGTTGTACGCCCGCGACAGGCGCAAGCAAGACCTGGTGTTGCTGGGCCTGTTCTGTCTCATGGCGGCCTATACCCACTATTACTGCCTCTTTGCCGCGTTCTGGAGCGTAATGGCGCTGCTGGTGTGGTTTTGGACAAAGCGGAATCCGGCGTGGCGCTCGGTGGCCGCCATGGGTGTGTTGGTGCTGCTCCTGTTCCTGCCCTGGATGTTCACACTGTTCTCCCAGGCACGAATGGTCCGGCAGGACTTCTGGGTCCCTCCCGCTTCCTGGTCCATGCTGCTGGCCTGTTACACGCAGCCGTTTGGAGGTTTTTTTTGGCCCTATCCTCTGACGTACGCGCTGGCAGGGATTTTTGGCGCATTAACCATCGTTTCGATCTGGCAATGGTTCGCCTCACACAATCGCGAGACGGCATTTCCGCTGGGCCTGTCGCTGGTCGTGTTCAACGGCACGCTGCTGACGGCGGCGGTGGTGTCCCATTTGTTCAAGCCTATCCTGTATTTCCGCTATGTCATGACGGTGGCGCCTCTGCTCACGATTGCGCCGATGTTGGCGCTGGTGGGTTGGCGGCGGCGCTGGCTCCAAGCCATCGTGCTCGCCATCGCGCTCGGTTGCGGCGGCTACATTGTGACGGCTGAATCCAATTTCTCCTTCGGGCCGTATCAGCAGGCGCTCCAGCGATTGGCCAAGGCGCATCCCGAGGTGAAGAAGGTTCTCCATTTGACCGAACACACCGCGAGTCCGTTCGCCGAATACGGACGAGGCGGATCCTGGGACCAAGCTTACTTGAGAAACGCCCGGTCCTCGTGGTACTCCAACATGGAGGCGATGGACGAGTTAACGCCCATCCAGGACCTGAACGATTGGGTCAAGCCGGGAGAAACCTTTTGTCTGGTTGTTTTCGAGAATATTCCCTTGAACCTGGCAAATGTGGATCTGGTGCTGAATCAATGCCGGACGATCGCCGTGGAAGAAGTCGCAGACGGAAAGCCCTATCCCGGCATGAAATTGAAGCTCTATGTGCTGACGCGGAACGGCTGACATCCGCGTGTCCGGAAAGACACCGTGGACGCTGAAGCCGCCACCCTAACAGTTGCGATTGATTTATGAAATTGGATTGTCAGGATTGCATTTTGGCGTCACACTCAGCGGCAGTGGCTGAGTTGGACGTTGGGCCACTTCGCACGTTTATGAAAATACACCACATTGTTTTATTTGTTCTTGGTTGCACGCTGACTGCTTGCAATCGTCATGGTGACAGTGCTTCCATCACCACTACCACCACCAACAACGCCGCTTTATCGCAGGCGCAGATAGCGCATGTTCATGAGCTTGTCAGTTTATATGCGAGGAAGCAGGGCGGAGACGATGTGGCAGGCCCTGAACTCCAGAGCTTGGGCACAAAAGGCAGAGACGAGGTTATTCGGCTGCTTGACGACCCCAAGACGCCAAATCAAGAGGCCGCAGCGGCAGTTGAGATACTTAACGTGATTTTCCCGTCCAGCGAGTCTTATGCGGCCATAGATAGATTCGGTTCTCGGATTAGCGGCCCGGCGCAGCGTAAGATGTTCCTGGATATTCAGGCACTGATTAGAAAAAATGCCCCAGGCAAACATTGAGTGGTTTAACAAGGGGTTGGCCTCCAGTTCCGACTGGACAGCAGACATCTGGTTCTGCACGGCAGTCCGAAAGAGGAGCCAAGCACCGGGACATTTTATTACATGTGGCAGACCAATACGCTCCGACTAATCCATGTCGATTTGACGAAGGTGAGTTCAGATGAGAAACCGGCGGCATAACGCTGCAGGCAACGCGGGATGGCCGGTCCAGTTCCGCTTCGCGGTTAACGTTGGTTGGTCCCGCGTGCCCAAGCTGGACGTTGCCGGATTCGGGGGAAACCATCCGCTGACGTTCGTTGTTGCCCCGGTGAACTTGACGAACGCCAACCACACTCGCCGGCCGCGCTCAACCTTTCCAACCGTCCCCCGTTCTCACCGCATTTGGACGACATTTTCTTTGCATGCGTCTCGCCCATTATCTAGCATCCTTTCATCTATGGGATTTGAAACATTTTTCGCCGGCTCCAAGGCAACCCGGCTCATGGTTGTCGCTTTGTTCGCCTCGTGTCTCAGCTTCCACGCCGCCGAACCGCCATCGCCCGTCACCATGACCAATGCCGCCACCGGCACCATTGAAAATTCGGTGGTGAAGATTTTCGCCACGGTGCGTTACCCCGATCCTTACAAGCCGTGGGCCAAACAGTCGCCGGAGGAACAAACCGGCAGTGGCGTGGTGATCGAAGGCAAACGTCTCCTTACCAACGCCCACGTTGTGGATTATGCCAGCCAGGTGCAAATCCAGGCGAATCAGGCCGGCGATAAAATATCCGCCACGGTGGAGGCCATCGCTCCGGGAATTGATCTGGCGGTGCTCAAGCTGGATGATGAAAAATTCTTTGACACGCATCCGCCGCTGGCGCGGGCCAAGACGTTGCCGGGCATCAAGGATACGGTGCTGACCTACGGATTTCCGGAAGGCGGCAACAGCCTTTCGATCACCAAGGGAATCGTTTCGCGCGTGGAATTCACCCCGTATAACTTTCCGGTTTCCGGCCTGCGCATTCAGATTGACGCGGCCATCAATCCCGGCAACAGCGGCGGTCCGGCGGTGGTGGGCGACAAGATGATCGGGCTGACGTTCAGCCGCCTGAATGAGGCCGAGAACATCGGCTACATCATTCCCAGCGAGGAGATAGACTTGTTTCTCCAGGATATCGCCGATGGTCATTATGACGGCAAGCCCGCCATGTATGACACCTTGCAGACGCTGGAGAACCCCGCTTTGCGTTCGTTCCTCAAATTGCCCCCGAACGTCGAGGGTATGGTGGTTCATAAACCCTACAAGGATGATCCGGCTTATCCACTGAAGGAATGGGATGTCATCACCAGAATCGGCGACACTCCGGTGGATGATCAGGGCATGATCAAGCTGGGAGACAACTTGCGCGTGCGCTTCGAATATGAAATTCAGCACATCACCACCAATCGCACTGCGTCGCTGACCATCGTCCGTGCCGGCAAAGAACTGAAAGTCAACCTGCCCGTTTCAGCAGATTATCCGCGATTGATTCCAGGGCTGAACAGCACTTATCCCTCGTATTTTATCTACGGGCCATTGGTCTTTTCGGCCGCCACAGAAGAATATCTGGGGGGATATCTGCGGACAAAATATGCGGGGACCATCATGTCGCGTTTGAGCAACCTGGCCAATCCGCTGGTCACACGGATGTCGGACCAACCCGCGTTTCCAGGCGAAGGCCTGGTGGTCATCTCCTCGCCTTTTTTTCCGCACAAGCTGGCCCAAGGCTACTCAAGTGCGCGGTCACAAGTGGTGAAGGCGGTCAACGGCATCCCGGTCAAAAACCTCAATCATCTCGTGGAAATTTTGCGGGATGCGAAAGACGAGTTCATCACCATCGAATGCAACACCCGTTATGGCGAAACGATGATTTTCCCGCAGGCGCAGATGCTCGCCGCCACGGATGAAATCCTGACCGACAATGGCGTCCGCTCGCAAGGTTCGGTGGACACGCTGGCGATTTGGAATGCCAAACCTTCCAAGTAGCGCCGGCCACCGGCCTGCGCTGTGTCCCCGTTGAAACGCATTGCCAATCTCGCGAACTGGACGGGTTAAAGCGCGGGGAACATCGAAAGAATTTGCCCTGCGCCTTTACCGGGCACAGCGAGTTGATGCTGGCGAACATGTTGAGCAGCGAACGGGCGGCGCAGACCCGCGTGCAGGTTGTCCGTGCCTTCGTGCGGTTGCGGCAGATGCTGGCTTCCGATGCCGCACTGGCGCGCAAACTCGCGGCGCCTGAAAATAAACATGACGCGCAGTTCAAAGTTGTGTTTGATGCCATCCGGCGGTTAATGTCATTATCGGCGAAGGCAAAACGCGAAATCGGATTTCACGTGAAGAATGACGATGACCAGCCCAAGTCAAAGCAGCGATAGTGGCGCTCAGACCTCAACCATGAACTCTCAACCGACTTCGTTTCTGGCGCAGATCAAAGAAGTTATGGATTTCGATGAGGAAAGGGCGGAGGCGAAATCACTGTCACTCGGGAAACGCATTCTCCTGCAACATGAAGCCAATGTCTGACACTCGTAAAAGGGCAAAGCAAGGATGAGCTTCAACTCACTGGTCTTCCTCATTTTTCTTGCCATCGTGCTGGCGGTTTACTACCGGCTGCAACACCGCGGACAAAATATTTTCCTGCTCATTGCCAGCTATGTTTTCTATGGCTGGTGGAATTGGCGTTTCGTGGCGCTGCTGCTGTTTACCACATTCTTTGATTACTGGTGTGCGCGCTGGATAGAGCGGGAACCTCACCTCACCAAACGGCGACTGTTCCTTTCTTTCAGCATGATCGTCAACCTCGGCATATTAAGCCTTTTCAAATATTTCAACTTCTTTGCCGGATCCTTGGAGCATGTCCTGGCCTTTTTCGGGATGAAAGCGACGTTTCCGGTGCTCCATGTCATTCTGCCGGTTGGCATCTCGTTTTACACTTTCCTTTCCATGAGTTACACGATTGACGTGTTCCGTGGTGAACTCAAGGCCACCCGCAACCCGCTTGATTTCATGCTTTATGTTGCGTTCTTCCCTCATCTGGTCGCGGGCCCGATTGTCCGCGCTTCTTTTCTGCTCCCCCAATGCCAGCGCCCTCGGGTCATCAATCCGACAGAAGTGCTCAATGGCATCTGGCTGATCCTGATGGGCTATATCAAGAAGGCTGTAATCGCCGACCGGCTGGCTGGAATCGTCGGCTGGGGATTTGGCCAACCCACGGCGCCCTTCTCCGACGCCAACGCATGGCTCGTAGTTTACGCTTTTGCATTCCAGATCTATGGTGATTTCTCCGGCTACACGGACATCGCGCGCGGCCTCGCCAAGCTCATGGGTTTTGAATTCGTCACCAATTTCACAGCGCCCTATCTGGTTACAAACCCCGCCGATTTCTGGCGCAACTGGCACATCAGCCTCTCCACCTGGCTGCGCGATTACCTCTACATCCCGCTGGGCGGCAACCGCCGTGGCACCAGCCGGACTTATGCAAACTTGATGATCACAATGCTGCTGGGCGGCTTGTGGCACGGCGCGGGCGCCGCCTTCGTGTTTTGGGGCCTTTACCACGGCGTACTGCTGGCCATCCATCGAGCCTGGCAAAGTTTGACCGGATCGGGCACGCGCAACCTGTCGGCACCCAGGGAGGCGACCGGTGGCCAAATGCGGAGCCAAAGTGGACGTTGGGTGAAGCACTTTTTGTTCGCCTTGCTCTTTTTTCACGTCACCTGTGTCGGATGGTTGCTCTTTCGAACGGGGTCGCTTCCCCCGAAATTCGATCAGGTGCAGATGATACTCAGTTATTTGCGGGCCATGTTTCACTGGCCGCTGGCCGCAGGGGTGAGCCCGCTGGCCCAGCCCATTATCGTGCTCGGCTGCCTGGCGATGATCTTCCAATGGCAGTACGAAAAAATGGAGCATTTTTCGGCCTGGAAAATCCGCTGGCAGGCCGTAGCGACGGCGCTCGCGCTGGCAGCCATCACCGGCCTGGGGGTTTTTGACGGGATGCAGTTCATCTATTTTCAATTCTGACCATGAGACGCCACCGGTTTTACCTCATTGCTTGTGTATGTTTGCTGGCTGGCTGGGTCGGCTATGCGCTGGCGGGCCGGCTGGTGGCGCTGGTTGTGGCGGGACGATTCGGCAGCGTGTTGTTGCGTTTGGGACAGGGCAAGGTCAGTGACCCAACTCCGTTCGTTCAATACCGGTTGCGCGAAGCGCTCTGGCTGGTGACGCTGGTTCTGCTGTGGATTGCCGCGCATGGGCTGCTCGACCGGCTGATCCGCACGCGGATCAAGTATTGTCGCGGGGTGGTGCATGGCGTTGCGGGCTTTGCCTGCCTCAACCTCTGGATTTGCGCCGCCAGCAACACCGCCTTGTTCTGGGGCGCAATAGGCGTCGGTTCCGGCATACAACTCCAGATGCAATTCCACTTCAAACGCATTCTGCTCGAGGAGAACCTCATGCCCCGCCGCGCTGTTCTGATGGGCTCAAGTCAAGCCCGCGCGCAAATTGATGAAGAAATTCTCAACCAGCGGCTGGGCACAAATCTCTGGACTACCGAACTGAGCTACGCCGGCGTCCAGGGTTACGATTTGCTGCTGTTGGAGCGCCAAATCCGACGCGCCAACCCGCAGGTGGTGGTCTGTTACCTGAGTGAAGGGTACTTTTACCAGGGTTCCACCAGCGCAACGTTGCCCTGGTTCTTCCAATTCCGTGACGTGCTGGACAGCTGGCGCCGGGGTGGTTTCCGCTACTTGGTTGGCAAAAACATCCGTGCCGGACTATTGGGCGACCTGCTGCCGCTTTTCCGCTGCCGGGAGGCGTTGGCTCAACGTTTGTTCGGCCCCGCCATTGTCAATCTGAAGCAACTGCAATATGACCGTTCGCTCCAGGCCGATCTTGAAGCGCGTGCGCGCGAAAACGCGAGGGCCTTCCATCTATCAGCCGAAAGCGATTTTGAAAAACAGGCCTTCGAGGATTTTGTGGCCAGATGCCAGCAGGCGAACCGTCAGGTTGTTTTGCTGGTCGGCGGCTACAATCCGATCCTCGCCCGGAAGATTGATCCGGCCATACGGGCCGATATGATGCGCTTCCTTGACCGGCTCAAAAGCCGTTACTCCTGCGTGGTGCTTGTGCCTCAAGGTGATCTGCCGGAGCAAACACCGGCCGATTACGAAGATCTGAACCATGTCAATCCGGACATGCAACGCCGGTTCACCGCGAATTTGGCCGATCAACTCCCCAAGCTTCTCTCGCCAGGTCAGGAAGCTCGATAAAATTTTGTGCGTGCAACATACCGGACGCAGCGCATCCGCACTCGAAGGCTGCGCTCAACCTTTCCAAACTTTCCCGTTTTCTCCGCGATGCGACTGGCCGGCAAAAAGCGGCGCTGAAGCGGCCGTACTCCAAACGCTATCGCGACTGCCGGTGGTCTTCGAACCTTGTAAAGCGTCTGGACTGCGCGCGGTTCACTGCCGCTGTTCGTTCAGCACGGAGAAATCCCCCTGCCGAAATGGCGGGCAGTTTTCTCGCGTCCTGGCGGACTTATCCGGCCGTCCGGCTTAATTCATCAGCTGGGTCTTGAGTTCGGCCAGCCGGTTGCTGAAGAAGTCCACGGATTTTGCGGTGGTAGTCAGCGTGGAATCGAAGTTCACGAGCGTGACCAGTGTGCTGTAAGTGGCCATGTCATGATGCGGCAGCACGGCGCGGATGCCGCCGGCCGGTCCCAGGCGCGAGTAGCAGTCCTGCTCGTGGATATGCTTTACCAGAACGACCTGGTAGCCAAGTTTGCTCAAGAGTTCCGGGTACGAGTTCGTGGTGGCCATCGCACCCCGCATGACGGCACCGTCAACGCGCAGTTGGTCGAGGATGGCTTTCAGCGGTTTGAATTGGTCCCGGGATAGAACGCGCTCGAACCGCTGCTGTTCCGTTTCACTGCCCGACGGTTCGTCGGGCATCGGCCTGACGGTTACTGGAATGTTGGTCATAATGGTTTTGGTCAGAAACGGTGCCTTGGTCCGACCGGGTTGAACGGGGCGTGTCTTTTGTCACCGGATGCGTCTGTATCCCCCATCGACACCTTGAAAGAGGCAGAATTTCGTCTCACCGTCATTGTCGTTCACGCCGGGGATAAAGTCCATGACTCATTTGGCGGTAGATCCAGGCTCTCAAACTTCCTCGCCGGGACGGGAAAATTCCGGCAGATTCATTTCACGATGTCCGGCTTGAACAACAAAATCCACGCACTGTGAGCGACGCCATCCCGCCATCGCCGGACAATTCCCCGCCCGCGACGCCGCATCGCCGGCGCCCGCGTTACTTCGGCAAACATCCGCGCCGGTTCGAGGAGAAATACAAGGAGCGCGATCCACAGCGTTACGCCGACACGGTTGCGAAGGTCCTGGCGTCCGGCAAAACGCCCGCCGGCACGCACCGGCCCATCATGGTCGCGGAAGTGCTGGAAGCGCTCGCGCCCAAGCCCGGCGAGCTGGCTGTGGATTGCACGCTCGGCTACGGCGGTCACGCGCGGGAAATTCTCGCCCGGATTCAACCCGGCGGACGATTGCTCGGCCTGGATGCCGACCCGGTTGAACTGCCGAAGACGGAAGCCCGCCTGCGCGCCGCCGGTTTCGGGCCGGAAGTTTTCACGGCTATCCGCAGCAACTTCGCCGGCCTGCCCCAGGCGCTGGCCTCTGATTTCGGCGCGCGGCTGAGGTCGCAGACCCGGCCGCAGCGGGTTGGAAATGACGAACGTGCTGCGGCTGATGCTTCGCACACAGCCGCGCTCCAATCGGAGGAGGACGCAAACGAGAGACAACGAGCCGGCGCAGACTGCATCCTCGCCGACCTTGGCGTTTCATCCATGCAACTGGATGATCCGGCGCGCGGCTTCTCCGTCAAGATCAATGGCCCGCTCGACATGCGCATGAATCCGCAGCGCGGTTATCCCGCGTCGGCGTTGCTGGAAAAAACATCACCCGCGGCGCTGGCGAGGCTGTTGCAAGAGAATGCCGACGAGCCACAAGCCGCCAAACTGGCAGACGCACTGGCCGGGAAGAAATTTGCCACCACCCAATCACTCGCCGCCGCCATTCGCGCCGCGTTGCCGCGCTCGAAAAAAGACGATGCCGACCTCACCGTGCGCCGCGTGTTTCAAGCGTTGCGCATCGCGGTGAACGACGAATTCTCCGCGCTCGACATGTTGCTGCGCCATTTGCCCGCGTGTCTGAATCCGGGCGGGCGTGTGGCGATACTCACGTTTCATTCCGGCGAGGATCGGCGCGTGAAAAAGGCGTTCGAGGCCGGTTTCCGCGATGGACATTACGCGGACATCGCGCGGGACATCATTCGTCCGACACCCGAGGAACGCCACGACAACCCGCGTTCCTCGCCCGCCAAGCTTCGCTGGGCGCGCAAGGCGGATTTGCCGGCAACCCAAATCCATGCAGGGTAGTGGTGCATTTGGTGGGGCGATCGCCTGTCGCGCCGCAGCTTGGCGAAGGCTGATCCTCGTGAGCCGTTCCTGGTGTGCGAAACGGAGACGGCTCGTCAGTAGCCTCGCCCCACCAAAATGCGTCACTGATCCACGCAGCGAATCCTTGAGTTTCCCGCGTTACCTCGTAGATTCTATCCCTTCATGTTGACTCTTTCCGGCATCAGCAAGGCGTACGGCGGGCAGGTTTTGTTCGCCGAGGCCGCGCTGCAGGTGAACCGCCAGGACCGCATCGGGTTGGTGGGTCCGAACGGCGCGGGGAAGACCACGCTCTTTTCCATCATCCTCGGCACGGAATCGCCGGATGCGGGCAAGATGAGCCGGGAGCGCGGCGTCACGCTGGGCTACCTGCCGCAGGAAACCGCGGTGGCCGGCGACGAAACCGTGATTGAACTCGCCACGTCCGTCACGCCGGATTTCGTGAAGCTGCGCCGCATCCTCAAGGCGTGGGAAGCGGACCACCCGGTCGAGGCGTTGCAGGCGGAGGAAATTCACGACAACGTGCATGACCGCTTCAACCAGTTGGGCGGCTACCGGCTCGAGGCGAAGGCCAAGCAAATCCTCGCCGGCCTGAGTTTCCGCGAGGGCGACTTCGAGCGGCCCGCGCGCGAAATGAGCGGCGGCTGGGTGATGCGCGCGCACCTCGCGCGGCTGCTCGTGCAGGAGCCAGACCTGCTGATGCTCGACGAGCCGACGAATCATCTCGACCTCGAGGCGCTGCTCTGGCTTCAGGATTATTTGCAGAATTATCCCGGCGCGATTGTCGTCATCTCGCACGACCGCGAATTTCTCAACCGGCTCGTCGGCAGCATCGTGGAAATCCGCCAGAGCAAGCTCATCCGTTACCGCGGCAACTATGACGACTACCTCGAACAGCGCGAAGCCCACGAGGAACAGCTTCTCGCCGCGTTCAAGAATCAGGAACGCGAAATCGGGCGGCTGATGGAGTTCGTGAACCGTTTCCGCGCCAAGAACACCAAGGCGGCCCAGGCCCAGTCCAAGCTGAAGCAGATTGACCGGATGGAGAAGGTGGAGGCGCCGGTGAATGACGAGCGGAAGATTGATTTCAAATTTCCCCAGCCGCACCGCGGCGGCCAGAAAGCCGTCACGCTCGAAAACATTCATTTCGGCTACGGAGTGGCTGCGACGCCCCCGTCGCAATTTTCTGGTGACGAGGCGTCGCTGTTACGCTCCTGCGACGTGGCGTCGCAGCCACAATGGGTTTATCGCGGCCTGGATTTCAAGGCCGAGCGCGGACAGCGCATCGTGCTGGTCGGGCCGAACGGCGCGGGCAAATCCACCCTCCTGAAAATCCTGGCCGGGGTCGTCGTCCCGCAAAGCGGCGCGCGCACGCTGGGTCACAACGTCAAGGCCGGTTACTATTCGCAGAACCGCGTCGAGATGTTGAACCCCGCGCACACGGTGTTGGAGGAGGCGCTCAACACGCCGCAACGCGTCACCGAGCAGTTCATCCGCACGCTGCTCGGCTGTTTTCTTTTTCATGGCGATGACGTGTTCAAGAAAGTCAGCGTGTTGAGCGGCGGTGAAAAGAGCCGCCTGGCGCTCGTGAAGCTGCTGCTCGACCCGCCGAACCTGCTCCTGATGGACGAACCGACCACCCACCTCGACATGGCAAGCATTGATGCGCTCGCTTATGCGCTCGACCAGTTCCAGGGCACGCTCATCTTCATCAGTCACGACGTGTATTTCATTCGCGCGCTGGCGAACCACGTTGTGCACGTAAACGCCGGCCGGCTCACGCGCTACCCCGGCGGCTACCAGTATTATCTCGATAAAACCAAGGCGCAGTCCGAACGCGCCGCGCTGACAAGTTCCGGTTCCCATTCCGGAGGGGCGAGTTCCACGAGTCACGATAATTCAGGGCGTCGTGGAACTCCGCCCTCCGACAGCGGGCCCAATCGCAAGGACCAGAAGCGTCTGGAAGCCGAGCGCCGCCAGGCCCGCTCCCGCGGACGCAAGGCGCAGCAGGAAATTGTGAGCCGGCTCGAAGCTGAAATCTTTAAACTGGAAACGCGGCTGGGCGAACTCACCACGGAGCTGGAGAACCCCGCAACCTACGAACAGCCGGGCCGCGCCGCGCAGATGAACCGCGAGCTGCTGCACACGCAGGAAAAACTGGCGGAACTGAACCCCGAGTGGGAAGCCGAGGCCGGCAAACTGGCGGCGATGAACTGACGGACGCGAGTTGAAAGTTCCGAAATAATTCTTGGCAAGTTCCGGTGAAGAGCGTAGAACCGCATCGTCACACGGGAAGTTCCATAACGAATGTAGAAAAACAAAAGACAATCTGCGGCTTCGGCTGCTGTCCTGACGAAACTGGTAATTTCATGGAAAGACAGCGCTCGAAGCACGCCCCAGGCGGGGCGTGCTGAAAGCGTTCTTTCAAGGTATACCAGTACCCGTCAGGAGCGTGAGTAATCACGCCCTTTGTGTTGAGGGACGGGGAACGCGGGGAAGGAAATCATGAAGACAATCAGAAATAGTTTAGGCAATTTGGCAATCATCGGCGGGCTTATCGGGTCATTGAATTTCGTCCATGCCCAAACGACCGCCAGAACAGCTCAATCTGTTTCGGCGGACGATATGGTGGTGTTGCAGGCGGTGGAGGCGACAACGCCCGTGGCGGCAGAGGCGTTGCCACGATGCGGATTATTTTATAGTGCCAAACTGCCCTTTGGCCCGCCGCTCCCCTGCGCAATGGGCTGGTCCGCATGGAATCTTGGTGAGGATAGCTTCGGCCAAAGTGTCTGGCTGCTTGACGATCTCGATCAACCGCAGATGCAAATGCGGACGATGGCTATGGACGCGCCCTCGCCCGGCGGCGATGCCGGTGGCGGCGGAACCTACATGCTGGATGATTACACGCCAGCATCACCCGATTACGGCACGAATTTGTGGATTGCGCAGGTGGGGATTTCATCCGGGAGCCTGATGGGAATCGTGTCGAACACGCTGGCTGACGTTTACTACGAACTGCAATCCAAATCGGATCTCCAGCAAACGGGGTGGGACTCGCCGGGGTGGTTTGTCTATGGCTCGGAAACGACGAACTGGACGCCGTTCAGCGTGCCGATGAGCAGTCCGAGCAATTTGTTTGTGCGCATCCGTTCCTGGGCGGACGACGGGAGCGGCCTGCCCATCTGGTGGCAGATGCAGTATTTCGGAACCGCCGGCATTGACCCTTACGGCGATCCGATGGGTGATGGCTGGAACAATCTCCAGAATTCCAAAACAGGATGAATCCCAATGTGTTTTACACTCCGCCCGCGCCGCAGGGATTTACGGCAAGCTACAATCCGAACAATAACACGGTAAGTTTGAACTGGCTGCCGTCACCGGGACCGGTAACAGGTTATATCTTGGGGAAATTGGATTGGCAAACGTGGCAAAGCACGAACATTGAACTTTCCGCCAACGCCGTCAGCTACCCTGATAGCATTGCAGGAGAGACGGCGATGTATAACGGGCCTATATTATATGTGGATTATTCCATTCAAGCACAATATGGCACGAATGGAGTTTCGGCTTCGGCTTCGGCCAGTATCGAAAATTCCAGCGGACCACAGGCAACTATTTTAACCGGGCCACAGGGTCGTCTTTCACTTGTAATTCCTAATGTGCCAAGCGATTTGAGTTATGTGCGAATGTTCCGGCAAAAAATGTCGCCATGGGTAGATTTCGCTGCCATTGCTGGCTGGTATGGTGAGGAGGACCCCATTCGAGGCCTTCTTTCACCGTTGAATGACGGTTATTTTCAGATTCCTGTTTCCAGCATAACCAACGGTATCTGTCAGCTCCCAGACTCACAAGTTCCCCCATATTTTGATTATGTTCTTTGGGTACAAACAGTGCGTTCCAATGGCATTGCCAGTGGTTGGGAGCAACTGAGCGCGTTAAATCCGTATGGTTCGGATGCAAACACTCCGTTTGTAGATGCCCGGCAACAACTGAAGGACAATCTGCGTTTTTTGCTGCGGGCAGCTTCAGACAATAGCCCGTTTGCTTTTAGCGTATCGCCAGAGTATGATGTGCCGTTTTACGCATGGCCGTATGACAATTATGTTTATTCAGGGTTTTATGGCGAGGGTGGCGCATATTTCGGGGGGTCATTCAACGAACTTCATCCGATTCACGCTAACTGCTTTTATCGCAATTTTGTTTTTGACCAAAACAATTTGAATGGCGCCGGGCTTTTGAACACGGGTTGCTACGGCGGGAATTCATATAACGCCGGTGGATTTTATCTGCCGTGCCTAACCATTACCAACTTCCCGACCTATTATTTCAATTTGGCGGGATACTTAACAAACAACGTAGAAATTCCGTCCTCCCAATTGACAGCTAATCAAACCCCGTGGCTTTTACAGAACGATGGCGGTGTTGTCTCGCTGAACGGCGAATCAGTTCCCACAGAGAATTTCTATGGACTGCCGTATATTTCCATGCAATGCGCCTATGTAAACACAGACTACCAACAGGTTTTAGCGACCTATTATCCAGGTGACGACCTCCCCTCCGGTGTTAATGGAGTCAAATATCTTAAAACCGCCCAGCCTATTTTTACAAACGTCGGTTATTATTTTGCCCGGCCAAACAGTGACCCTATACCTGAACAAGGCGAAATTGCCACAACAGGCGTGACACCATTGATTGTTCAAGGCGTGGGTAGCAGCCAGCAAATTGCCGGTTATGCCCAGCTTGGAATTCAAAATGGCTATCCCGGCGTCTATGCTTATCTCGGCCAATACTTTGACCAAGCTTACAAAATTGACGCCAACGGCAATGCGACCACGACCACAACCGGCGTTCTTTCGCCTTACGGCAATTTCTTCGCCACCGAACCCGGCCCGGTGGCGTTGGTGACGATGCCGGACGTGGACACGGGCGAGCGCGGCACTTGCACAGTATATTGCGTGTCGCTTCAAGTTGATCGAAATCATGATGGCACGATGGACTTGTCTTTCGGCGGCCCAGATGTCACGTCACAAGCCAGCCCGATGGAGTTTTGGGTCAATAACAGCCACACCGTGCCGGGCACTGGCGGCAATCTGGACAAGGATTTGTCGGTTCCGCCGAATCATCCAGAATATGCAAATTATTCCGCCGGAAAAATTACCTGCCCGCGGGACTTGGAGAATTTCTTCCGGTTGTGGGTTTGCGGACTGCCTCAATTGCCAACGAGCCAGAGTTACACGATTACATTCAGCATGTCGCCGTCCAGCGGCAATCCAGCCGTCAATCTTTACCCGGCCTATGAATCCGACGGCAGCACCAAGTATTTGACGGACACCAACGTTGCGGCAGCACAACTCAGTGCGGTTTATGTGATGGGCACGCTGGTGACTGATTACGGCAGCAAGTTGGCCACCATCAGCGCCAGCCAGAGCTACACGTTGCCGATGGACGGCTATGGCAATCCCGTATTCACGCACTTTCTTTTTGAAGGCGCAAGTACCAATGGTTCCGGCGAATTGGTACTGACAATTTCCCAAAACGGCAATGTCATCACCCAAACCGGTGTGTGGCTGGATTTGCATGACGTGAAAGATTTCTTTGAGCATCCACGAGCGTCCGATGTTTCGCTGAATGATCCGCCTACTACCAACTCCGGCGCGTTCCATATGGACAGCTACGCGACGGTCAGCGATGCTGCGGAGGACAAACAAATAGTCATTTATGTTCACGGCCTTAATAACAAACAATTTGACTATGAATCCTCCGCCCAGACGATTTTCAAGCGGCTCTATTGGCAAGGCTGCCACGGGCGGTACGTTGCCTTCCGGTGGCCCAGCCCCACTTGGAGCACATGGCCGACCAGCACCAACGAGGTCAGCTATTTCAACTACAACAAGGGCGAATATATCTCCTGGCAGAGCGGGCCAGCCCTGAAGAATTACATAGACGGCCTGCACGTTCGGTTTCCCGATTACGCCGTTAATATAATCACCGTAAGCGAAGGAGGCATCACGGCCAATGCCGCAGTCCGGCTGGGAGCACAGGTGGATAATTTGGTATTGTCCAAGGTGACGGTCCCCGCCGAGGCCTTTGACGGCAACAATTCCAGTTTGATTTACAGCTACCTGGCGGCGGGCGCCGCCAATACGCCGGACGCGGATGTTTTGGGTGGTTACAACAACTGCTTTACCAATCAATGCCGCCGGGTGAACTTCTACAACGATGACGACTTCGCCTGTTACATGGGCGCTTACCATCTTGTTTCCTGGGAACAGACCCAACTGTTTTTCAGGCCGGATCATACCATCTCGAATCCGGGTTGGAGTTATTCCTTTGATGGAACAAACTGTTACCGCGAGATCCTTGATGAAGACGGCGAAGTCCTGCTCATTCGCACACTCACCGATGACTTTGAGAAAAAATCCTACGTGGCTCGGTCGCGCACAAAAGCGATAGGCGCGGCGGGTTTGAAATATCCACCCTATGCATTAACTGGTGGAGTTATTAGCACGAATATCAGCCTTCAAGATGCCAGCTTGGGATTTGTCGGTGGCGCAAAGTTTGGCGATTCGAGGTCGGAACACGGCGGAGAGTTTAACAAGACGATTCAAAATGCGATGCCGTTTTACCGAGTGCTTATGGATCGTGGATTCCGGCTGCGACCAAAACTATGAACCGTAAAGCTTGTTTGATCATTCTTATCTGCGTGATAGCCGTTTTAGCCTGGTTGTTTTTTCGGCATCCATCACCATCACCGTTATTGGAGCATACTGAAGCCGTGCAGACCAATGAGCCGGTCGCAATTGGGACAGAGCGCCAAGTCGTCGTTCAATCGAATGCGGCGCCAACGGATGAGCCTCCGACGCGCCAGGCGCAGGACTTTCTAGCGCGGAACGAGCAGATCAAGCAAGAACTGGCCAATTGGGATCGGTTGTGGCGCACGCCGTTGCTCTACTATGGGAAAGTTGTTGACGAGAGCAATCAACCCATTCCTGGTGTGCAAGTATCATACAGTGGGAGTTCCGCCAACGAATCGCTTACCGAGGAAACTCGCAACGAAGGATCGGTAACTACCGATGAACGCGGGATTTTTAAGATAGATCGTCTGTATGGGATTGGGCTGATGTTTGAGCTGTCCCATTCGAATTATTATCCGTATCCCGATAATTCGACTGGTTTTAACGTTCGCAGTCCACCTAGAGACGGAATAGTCGAGAACAGTGAGGCAAATGCCCGAATATTCCGTATGCACAGCAAAGGTCATCCGGTGCCGTTGGTTCATCGGCGCGGCGGCGCGGATGTGCCGGTGAACAGTGGGATTGCAGCCGTTGAATTTTACGGCCAGCAAGACAAGCAGGTGGTTGGAATGCTCCAAATTGAGGCGTGGGGTGACACGCCAAAAAATTGGAGCCCCACACCTTATAATTGGGGCGTTCGCCTTGTTGCGCCAAATGGAGGCCTCATTGAGTCAACAAACCAATTTGATTTTATTGCACCTGATTCAGGCTACCAGCAATCAATTGAAATCAACATGGACAAAAACCAAACTGGTTGGACAGATACAGTTGAAAAATGGTTTTTCATTAAACAACCGAGCGGTTACATTCGGATGCGGATATACATAGCTGCCAAGACGCCGCTTTATACTTCGCTTGAATATTTTTACAACCCTGACGGTTCGCAGAATTTGGAACCTGCGCAATGAACTCGTCTATGCGGCTTGCGTTAATCTTAACAGCCTGTTGAACAATGGTCATAATTAAGGCGGGCGGGTGAGGCGCGAAAAATCGCTGCGGCCATAACTTCCACCCGCGCCACCAATCGCCGCCCGTATCTTTGCAGTCCCGTTCCAATATTTCCGGCAAACCGGAACCCTCCCTCCAGCAAAAGCCTCCAGACCACGTAAAAAAGGGCCTTCCCCCAGGCCACCCATTGTTTGGGTGTTCCCACGCCCAGCAGTTTCCTCATCAGTTGCGACAGGTTGTAAATGGCCGCCGAAAACTTGAAGCGCTTGTTGAGGTTGTCCCGTCCCCGGAGCGTTGTCCGCCGCGCTCCTCCGGCATCCAGTATGTGCGCGAACGGTCTCTCAAGGTGCATCCCCCGGCTCTTCAACAGTTCCTTGCCCGACTTGCTTTTGGCGCTCCGTCTGGCACTGCGCACCACCTTGGACTCTTCGTCGGTGAGTTTCTCCATGTTCCGGTTGATCACCGGATCGGAAATCACCGTGCGAATCCCCTCCTGCTGCAAGCCGCCCATTTCCGGCACCGCGTGATAGCCCTTGTCCGCCGTGGCGCTTTCAATCGTCAGGGTTCCCGCAGGAAGCTCTTTAACCTCGTTGATGTTCTCCTGCGCCTCCAGCACATGCAGCGCGAGATCCTTGTGATCGGGTTCATCGCCCGGACGCACCTCCGCGTTCAAGATCGCGCCCGTGTCCAAATCCACCGTGTTCTCCGGCTTGTAGATCATGTCGGTGGCCCCGGCCTTGGTCGGCCCGATCTTGGCGTCAGGGTCATTGGGGTTTTCCCAGTCCTGGTTGCTCATCTTCTTGGGCCGCTTGCGGTCAAACCGCCGGACGGCGTCGGCATCCTTGGGATCAATCCCGTTCTCCGCGGCCAGACGGCGGACATATTCCCAATAGACTTCCTCGGTCTGGCGGTTGACCAGCCCTTTGAGCGAGGCGTTGGCCTCGATCACGGAGGCGTCTATGCCCACGTTGCGGCCCTTGACCAGCCCGTGCTCCTGCAAGGCCGCCAAGATCAGAAGGAATACCTGGTGGTAAACCTCCACGCCCAGACGGGAGCGGATGACCGACAGGGTGGAATGATCCGGGGTGTTCCCGGTCAGGTCATAGCCCAGGAAGGCACGGATGGAAATGGAATCCTGGCAGCGCTCGGCAATGCCCCGCTCGCTGGGGATGTTCTCAAAGAAACCGACCATCAGCATCTTGAAATACACCACCGGGTCAACGCCCGGACGACCACGGCCATTGCCGGAATAGCAGGCCGCGCAAAGCTGCCGCACTTCGGAAGCAAAGGAAAAAGACTGGAGCGTCTGGTTGAGCTTGATGTAAAAAGAGGAGGAGACAGGCTGCACCAGTTGACGGGATGGAACGAAAAGTTCCGGCGGCGGCAATGTTTGCGGTTTGAACATGAAAAATTGTAACTTATACTAACTATAAGACAACACAATTATATTTTATTTTCACAATTACTTCAACAGGCTGTTAAGCCTCATTACAGCAGGATCATCGCTATACATGGTTGACCCTGAGTGGCCAGGTGACACGCCATCGGAACATGAGCTGCTCATTGCACTTCTATATGGGAAAGTGGTTGACGAGAGTAATCAACCCATTGCTGGTGTGCAAGTGTCATACGGAGGAAATTCCGCTAACGAATCGTTGATTAAAGAAACTCGCAATGAAGGGTCGGTAACTACTGATGAGCGCGGAATTTTCAAAATTGATGGTCTTTATGGTATTGGACTGATGTTTGAATTATCTCATTCCAAGTATTATCCATACCCGGATAACTCCACGGGATTTGACGTTCGCAGCCCTCCGAGAGATGGAGTAGTTGAGAACAGTGAAGAAAATGCCCGGCTATTTCGTATGCATAGCAAAGGCCATCCTGTGCCATTGGTTCATCGGCGAGGCGGGGCGGACGTGCCGGTGAACAGTGGGAGTGCAACCGTTGAATTTTACGGTCAGCAGGACAAACAAGTGGTTGGAACGCTTCAAATTGAGGCTACGGGCGATACGCCGAAAAATTGGAACCCCACGCCTTATGATTGGTCTGTCCACCTTACTGTGCCCGGCGGTGGCCTTGTCGAATCAACAAATTACTTCGGTTTTATTGCGCCAGAATCGGGCTACCAACAGTCAATCGAAATCAATATGCCAAAAGATCAACCCGGCTGGTCGGACACCGTGAACAAATCCTATTTCGTAAAGTTTCCAAACGGCTATTTGCGAATGAGCATTCGCATGAGGGCCAAGACACCGCTGTATACCTCGTTGGAGTATTATTACAATCCCGATGGCTCGCCAAATTTAGAACCCGCCCAATGAACAATGAAATGGGCGCACTGGTTAAACATCTATGCGGCTTGCGTTAATTCTAAGCACATTTCAGCGGGATTGTCGCTCTGCATGGTCTGTATGGTTGACCCTGCGCGGCCCGGTGATGCGCCAAACAAGGTGCCGGGACAAACTTCCCCGATTTATTTCATCGCCGCATAGACGCGATGCACGTCGTCGTGATCGTCCAACGCGTTCAGGAAATTTTCGACATCCTTGCGGGCCGCCCCGCTGACTTCGACAAAATTCTTGGCGAGATAACGGATTTCCGAGGCGACGACGTTCCAGCCGGCGGCTTTCAACGCTTTGGAAACGTGATCGAGGTCCTTGATTTCCGTCAGAAACCGCGCGCCCTTCTGGCCGGCTGGGACTTCGTCGGCTTCCAGCGGTTCAATTTCCTGCGCGCCGGCTTCGATGGCGTCGCCTTCGGCATCGCGGTTGGCGTCGGGGTGCGTGGCTTCGACCACGCCGAGGTGATTGAAGAAAAAGGCCACACTGCCGGGCTGGCCGAGCGAGCCGGCCTTGAATATATTGCGGATTTCCGGCGCCGTGCGGTTGCGGCTGTCGGTGAGACATTCAACGATGACCGGCACCTTGTGGGGGGCGAAACCCTCATAGACGACGGTTTCGTAATTGACCTTTTCCGTGTCCAGCCCGGCGCCCTTCCTGATGGCGCGCTCGATGGTGTCGCGATAGACGGAGGCTTTTTTGGCCTTTTCAACGGCGACGAAGAGGCGCGGATTGAGGTCGGGGTCAGGTCCGCCGAGCTTGGCCGCGACCATGATTTCGCGGACCAGTTTGGCAACCATCTGGCCTTTTTTCTGCGCGTTGATTTCGCGTCCGGCCTGTTTCCATTGTGCGCCCATACGGTGGGAAAGTGTGGTAGGATTATCGCGCGGGTTCAATGCAAATTGCGCAGGCCGTCCGGCGCGCAGTTTGAAAAATGGATCGAGCGCGAGCCGGTTATTCTGAAGCTCTCCCGATTTGCCGGAAAAAATCAGGCGGGAGAAAATGATTCTGACAGGCGGGGCTGGCATTTTTTGTAAGACTTTTGGCAGGTATTTTGCGTGTCGTCTGTTTGTTTTAACACCACGCTGGGTTATCTTTTAACTTTGATATTTATGCGTAATGTCGTGCGTTTGTTCCTGGTTGTATTTGGACTTTCCCTGGCCTCCTCCCTCCTCGCCGATCCCGGCCCGATGACCATCTGGTTCACCACCCCGGCGACGCCCGGCGACGACACATCGTGGCAGCGATTGGCGCTGCCAGTGGGCAATGGCAAGCTGGGTGCCATGATTTATGGCGGTGTGAGCAGCGAGCAAATCCAGTTCAACGAGGACACCATCTGGGGCGGGCAGCCGCATGACTATTCGAATCCCAGTGCGTCGGCCGCACATCTCGCGGCGCTCCAGACGGAATGTTTCAACTTCACGGCCAATGCGACCATGTCGGCCGACGAAAAGTCCTACTTGATCGGCTCCCCAATCCAACAGGCGGCTTATCAGAATCCGGGCGCCTTGGTGTTTGCGTTTCCGCACACCAGCTGGACGGGTTACCAGCGTACGCTGAACTTGAACACGGCCACGGTCAATGTCCGATACACAAACAACGGCGTGGGATATAATCGCGACATCTTCGCCAGCGCACCGAGCAACAAAGTCATTGCGATTCACCTCACCGCCAGCCAGCCGGGCAGCATCACTTTCTCCTGTAGTTTTGTCACAGACCAGACGGCCACCTACAGCACCATCAGCAACGATCTGGTGATGCATGCGAGCATCACGGCATTCTCCAAAGCGACTTATGGGCTTGCCAATTCCAACAAATATGACGCGCGGGTGCGGATCATTGCCACCGGTGGCACGGTGAGCAAAACAAGCAGTTCCATTTCCGTCACCAACGCGGATGACGTGGTGCTGCTGCTGGGGGTGGCCTCCAACGCTACGAATTACAATAATCTTGATCTGAATACCAATTACGTGGCCATCTGCTCGAACAACGTCGCCGCCGCTGCTGCCTTGGGCTTCACCGCCTTGCGGCAGGCACAGCAGAATGACTACACGAATCTGTTCAATCGGGTCGTGCTGGACTTGGGCGGCAATTCCCGGACCAATCTGGATATCGGTGCGCGGAAGAATCAGATCGCGCTGGATGGCAACGATCCCCAGTTCGTGGCGCTGGATTTTCAACTGGGGCGCTACCTGATGATTTCCGGCTCGCGGCCCGGCTCGCAGGCGCTCAATCTTCAGGGCAAGTGGAACGACAGCAACGCGCCGAGCTGGGACAGCAAGATGACGATCAACATCAACGAGGAGATGAACTATTGGGGCGCGGAAGTGGCCAATCTCTCCGAATGCACGCTGCCTTTGTTCGACATGATGCAGGATTTGTCGGTCACCGGCCACAAAGTCGCCATGAACACTTACTTTGTTTCTGCCACCTTTACCAACGCCTGGGTGGTGCATCACAACACCGATTTCTGGCGCGCTGCGGCGCCGTGCAACGGTGTTGACGGCGTCTGGCCCACGGGCGGCGCGTGGCTGTGCCAGCATGTTTGGTGGCATTACCTTTACACCGGTGACACCAACTGGCTGGCCACGAACGGTTATCCGTTGATGAAAGGCGCGGCGCAATTTTTCCAGGGCTTTCTGGTCAAGCATCCGGCTTCCAACTATATGGTGACGTGTCCATCCTATTCGCCGGAGCATGACGAAGGTTCCCCGTACAATGTTTCCAATGTTCCCGGGCCGACGATGGACAATGAGCTTTGCCGCGACCTGTTCAACCACGTCATCGCGGCCGCTCAGGTCCTTGGTGTGGATGCTTCGTTCCAAACCGACATCGCCACTCTCCGGGATAAACTTCCGCCCGAAATGGTGGGCAGCGGCGGTCAACTCCAGGAATGGCTGGAGAACATTGATGCCACTTATGATTCCGGCCACCGGCATTGCTCGCATCTGGTCGGCTTCTTCCCCGGGGACGAGATTTCCACGTTTTACACACCCGCCACCGCGGCCGCCGCGAAGCATTCGGTTGACCTGCGGGGTTACGCCAACTCCGCCCTCACCCCGTGGAGCTGTGCCTGGCGGCTGAATCTCCGCACCCGGCTGCTGGACGGCAACGGTGCCTGGACCAATTTGCTGTTCCTGTATGGCTACAACAAGGTCGCCACCAACCTTGTGTTCGCCGACGTTCCCAACCGCCAGTTGGACTGTGTTTTCGGAAGGCTGTCCGGCATCGCCGAGATGTTCCTGCAAAGCCAGTGCGGCGACGTGATCCTGTTGCCCGCGCTGCCGACGCAATTAGCCAATGGCAGCGTGAGCGGCCTGTGCGCCCGGGGCGGCTTCGAAGTGGATAATATGACCTGGACGAACGGCCGGCTCACGGGAGCCACGATCCTCTCCAAGGTCGGCAACACCTGCCGCCTCCGCCCGAAAATGCCGGTTAATGTCATGCTGGGAACGAACTGCGTGGACGCGCCGATGGTTCTGCCGGGTCTGTACCAGTTTTCAACGGTCGCCGGCAGCAACTACACCATCGTTCCTGCAAGCGCCTATGAAACCGAAAACCTTTCCGCCACGGTCAGTGCCAACGCCACAAATACGGTGGTGACCAATGCGGCGTTCAGCAACTGGCGCGGCGCCTTCTTGACAACTGGTGCCACCAACAATTATGTCACGTACGTGGTTTCCAACCTGACCGCGGGAACTTATCATGTTTATATCGGGGCCGATGCGGGCGCGGATCGCGGGAAATTCCAACTGGCCTGCGGGCTGGTTGGCGGCACCCTGACCAACGTCGGGTCGGTGCAGGACACCTATTCACCCACCAACATGGCGTATTTGTTGCCCATCAACCTGTACACGCCCACCAATCTGATCATTCTGTGGACCAACATGCTCAAAGAGTTCGATTGCACGAACTGGCAGGCGCCTTCGAATGGCAATTATCAGTTCAAGTTCACGGTCGTGGATAAGAATACGGCCAGCAGCAATTATAATCTGGCGTTTGATTACATCAAGTTGACCCCGGCGGCCGCGCAAGCCCCGGCCAACTCGGCGCCCGCTGTGCCGGTTAACGCTTCGCCGGCAAACGGCGCGGCGAATCAGTCGCCCACCCCGGCCTTGCAATCCTCGGCCTTCAGCGACCCGGACGCCGGAGACACCCACGCGGCCAGCGAGTGGCTCGTCTGGCGGGGGAGCACCAACGTCTTCGACAGCGGCACGGATTCCGTCAACAAGACCAATCTGGTGGTGCCGGCGGGCAAGCTGGATTATGGAACAACTTACAACTGGCAGGTGCGGTATCAGGATAACCACAGTCTGTGGGGCGGATATTCCACGCAGACAATGTTCTCGACCGTGGTTCCGACGCTGGGGACGCTGGGGACGTTGGGGCTTGATGGGAAACTGGTATTTGTGTGGCCGACGAACACCGCCGGCTTCTCCCTGGAGTGCGTCACCAACCTGACGTCCACCAACTGGGTCCCGGCCACGCCGCCGCCGGTGATGGCGGGCGGAGCCTATGTCGTCACCAACACCGCTAGTGGTGGGATGATGTTCTACCGGTTGCACAAGCCCTGACGGCACAGCGGTTGTCCGGGGAAATCTTCAATGCCGCCGCGGCGTACAAGGAAACGAAACATTACCCGGTCTGGCGGGATGCCATCAGGCCGATGATGGCCGGCCCTTTCACAACCCTCTCTCTGTAATCAATGGCCATTTTCATTGTCGTTTCCATCGTTTTTTCCATCGTCATTTCCGTTGCCTTGGCCTTGGTCATGGCCGTGGGTGGGAGATATATAGCTGCGGGTATTATCCGGAATCGAGGTTGGCTGCCCGGCATTGCATGCCGCGTCGTTGTTGTGAACGGCCTGTATGTCAGCCGTGATATTCTTCAGGTAATCTGTACTGGTGGGCACGGTCTTGCCGGTAGCCGGGTCGGATGAAAAACCCGCGGCCACGGAGACGCTCAAGGGCAGGCCATCACCCGACGGTTTATAGGCTACCGACACTGTCCCGCTCATACACGCCACGGTTCCATCCGCACTTACTGAATATTCGGTGCCCACGATTTTAGCCACTCCGTTTGGCAACAGGACTTCAAACTCGGAGGGGCGGACCAGCTTGTGCTGGGAACCGATGAGGGTGCCGGACAGCAAGCTCAACCGGGTCATGGTTAATCCCAGTTCGCCGGCGGGCAATTTATCCAGACGATCGAACCGCAAAACCGACTCGGGCATCAGACGTAAAACGGTCCGGCTGTCCGGCAGGAACAAGTCCAGGGTCGTCGCCGGGGCGGTCTTGATGATCGCACCCGCCGTCAAAGTGGTGTTCGCCTCGAGCGGCTGCCATTTCCCGTCAATGGAACAGGTGGCGGCGCCATGGACAGCACGGACTGATGCCCGGGCTGGTTGAAATTGCGGAGCGGATAGAACCGGGGCTGCCAGAAACGAGACGGACAATACAAAGAAAACCCCCGTAAAAAATCGGGCAGATTTCATAAGGTTTACCTTTCTGATTTACGATCTGATTATTTGGGGTCGTGGGCCTTCTGAATGGCACACTATTTAACCCCGCGTAGTAGTTTTTGTCATATATCGCAGGAAAAAACCAGCTGCAATTGCAAAAAATTATTCACAACTTGTTCACACAAACTGTCGGGCACCGGAAGCGATGATGGTTTCACGACAGAATATGACCGCCGTGAAAAATCCGGTTTGGGTGATACAAGCGGGAGGGGCAAATCAAGACGTTGGCACACCTTTGACGGGGTTGGGGAGAGCCGCCCCACTTCTGTCAAGCTTCCGGCCTTGACGGAGGCCGTTGACTTTGCGGGGGTTTTTGGAAATGGGGGATCGCTTTGTCCATTCTTTCCTTTTGGAGCAGAGCGTTGCTGAGGTTCTTGTGGGCGTCCGCGTAATCGGGATTGATTTGGAGGGCCTTTTGGAAATGGAGGATCGCTTCGTCCACGCTTCCCTTTTGGATAAGAGCATAGCCGAGGTTGTTGTGGGCGTCCGCGTAGTCGGGATTGATTTCCAGCGCTTTTTGTAAATGGGCGATCGCTTCGTCCGCATTGCCCGTTTTGAGCAGCGCATTGCCGAGGTTGTAGTGGGCTTCCGCGTAGTCGGGATTGATTTCCAGCGCTTTTTGGTAATGAACCATCGCTTCGTCCACCCTGCCCTTTTGGAAAAGGAAGTTGCCGAGGTTGTTGTGGGCTTCCGCGAAGTCGGGATTGATTTCCAGCGCCTTTTGGTAATGAACCATCGCTTCGTCCACCTTGCCCGTTTTGAACAGCGCGATGCCGAGGTTGTTGTGGCCAATGAAGTTGTCAGACGTGCAGGCCAGCGTGTGAGTCCACAGCGATTCACTGTTCCGCCAATAAGCAGTCTGCCCGCGAGCGCAGAAAATCAAAGCCACCAGAATGATCGCGGCGCCGCCGCCCAGCACCACGCGGCGGTGACGCCAGCCGGCGCACAGATCAGCCGCCGCCCAGGTCAGCAATAGATACAAGCCGATCTGCGGCAGATAGGTGTAACGATCCGCCCGCGCCTGAGCGCCCACCTGGACAATCCCGATCACCGGCGCCAGCATGATGAGATACCACAACCAGCCGGTCAAAAGATAGGGGCGACGACGACGCAGGATAAAAATGCCTGTGGAAACGCCAGCCAACAGAACCAATGACAGCACCACTTCTGAAACCCCAACACTCCCGGCCGTAAACGGATATAAAACCGCCAGACCCGACGGCCAGAACATCTGGCCCAAATAGGCCGCACAGGAGATCGAGGCGTTACCGGCGCGCAAGGAAAGGGACATGTTCTCGAACGGCAGGATGGTCTTCGTCTGGGCAAAAATCGTGACCACACACGATGCGACTGCCAGTCCGAGCAAGGGCAACTTTTCCAGAAGCAAGGTTGAGCCGCCTTCGCTTCGCTTCGTCGCGCCAGGGAGTTGGGGGTTGAGGGCCTGCTCGCGATTGATCGGAGTTGAAGGTTTTCCCCCTTTTTCACCTGTCACCCGCCACCCGCCACTTGCTTGCCGCGCCGAAGCGCAGTGAAGGCGGGCCACTCGTCCCAGCGGCCAGTAGTCCAGCAGCAGCAGCACCAGCGGTAACGTCACCAGCATCGGCTTGCACATCAGACCCAACACGAAAAACACCAGCACCAGCCAGTAGTCGAGGGTCGAGCGTCGAGGGTCGAGTGCCAAACCGCTGCTTCCTGCACTCGACTCTCGACTCTGGACTCTCGACCGTCCTTGCGCATAGCGCACATACGCCCCGAGGGTCAGCATGAAGAACAGTCCGCTGAGGACATCCTTGCGTTCCGCCACCCACGCCACCGATTCCACCCGCAACGGATGGATCGCAAACACCGCCGCCACAAACGCGCTGCGCCACAGAAATCCTGTCATCCGCCGCAAAATCAGGAAGAGCAGGATCGCCGTTGCCGTGTGAAGAAGTACATTGGTGAAATGATGGCCGCCGGGACTCAATCCATAAAACTGGCAGTCCAGCATATGGGAAACCCAGGTCAGCGGGTGCCAGTTGGAGCAGTGGACATGGGTAAACGCCCAGATTATCCCTTGGAGCGTCAGACCTCGGGTGACCGCAGGATTTTCATACACGTAAAAGTCGTCGTCGTAGTTGACAAATTCGTGCCCCATTGTCTGGCCGAAGACCACCCAGATAATAACCGCCAGAAAAATGCAGACCCCGGGAACCACCCAGCGGTCGTTCAAACCAGCCGGACGGCTTTCGGATGCCAGCGGGCGGGAGTCTGCTGCTCCCGGCGTTTCACCGGCAGGCGAAACGGATGCGCATGAACGCACGGCAGGGGCTTTTTTCTTCGATCTTCGACTCATGGGGTTGAACGCATGATTAAAGAAATCCGCGCAGAGTGACGAGTAAAAAAAGGGTCACTACCGGCTGGGGCTTTGATTTTTCCCGTCCCTGTGCTTGAGCTTTTCCCTGCTTTCGCGTATTCGTCGCGTCATGCTCGTTGTTCATGTCCATGTTCGTGTCAAGCCGGAGTGGGTGGAGGTTTTTAAACAGGCGACGCTCACCAATGCACGTGCGAGTTTGAAGGAACCGGGCGTCGCGCGCTTCGACGCCGTCCAGCAGCAGGATGACCCGACGCGCTTTGTGTTGGTGGAGGTTTATCGGGATGCGAATGCCGCCGCCGCGCACAAGGAGACGAAGCATTATCCCATCTGGCGGGATGCGGTTGCGCCCATGATGGCCGAGCCGCGCTTCAGCGTGAAGTTCAACAATGTGTTTCCCGATGACAAAAATTGGTAAACGGTGGGGCGAGGCTCCTGACGAGCCGTGTTTTTCCACTCCAAGAACGGCTCGCGAGGACGCTCGCCCCACCATTTGAGTATGAAATTTGAATTTGCCACCGCCACCCGCATTGTTTTCGGCACGGACGCTGTCAATAACATCGGCGCCATCGCCGGCGAATTTGGCCGGCGCGCGCTCGTCGTGACCGGCCGCGATCCCGGCTGCACGGAACGGGTTTTGACCGGCCTGAAATCAGCGGTCGTGAGCACGGCGGTTTTTCCCGTCACCGGTGAACCGGAACTGGCAACCGTGGAACAAGGCATGAAGCTGGCAAAGGCAGAGCGTTGCGAACTGGTGATTGGTTTTGGCGGCGGCAGCGCATTGGACGCGGCCAAGGCCATTGCCGCGATGCTGGCCAACGGCGGCGAACTGGCGGATTATCTCGAAATTGTCGGACGCGGCAAACCGCTGACCAAACCGTCCGCGCCGTTCATCGCGATTCCGACGACGGCAGGCACCGGCGCGGAAGTGACGCGCAACGCGGTGCTGGCGTCGCCGGAACACAAGGTGAAAGTCAGCCTGCGCAGTCCGTTGATGCTCGCAAAAGTGGCTCTGGTTGACCCCGAGCTCACCTGCGATTTGCCGCCGGCGCTCACCGCCAGCACCGGGCTCGACGCCCTGACGCAACTCATCGAGCCGTTCGTCTGCAATCGCGCCAACCCGATGACCGATGGACTATGCGTCGAGGGCCTGCGCCGCGCGGCGCGGTCGTTGCGCGTGGCGTTCAGCAATGGCAAAGACAAGGACGCGCGCGAAGACATGGCGGTGGCAAGCCTGTTCGGCGGACTGGCTCTGGCCAATGCCGGGCTGGGTGCGGTGCATGGTTTCGCCGGCCCGATTGGCGGCAGTTTTTGCGCGCCGCACGGCGCGATTTGTGCCGCGTTGCTGCCGCACGTGATGGCGATGAATCTCCGCGCGCTGCGCCGGCGTGATCCGCACGGTGCGGCGTTGCATCGTTACGAAGAGGCGGCGTGGTGGCTCACCGGCGATTTGAAGGCCAAAGCCGAAGACGGCGTGAAATGGGTTCGCGCACTCGTCGCCGATTTGAAAGTTCCGCCCCTCGGCAGTTTTGGAATTCAACAAACGCACATCGCTGATTTGGTCGTCAAAGCCGCAAAAGCGAGCAGCATGAAGGCGAATCCCATCGTGCTCACGCCGGAGGAATTGACCGAAATTTTGGAATCGGCGCTGTGAGCTGGCCGGCATGATTTCAATTTGGGAAACGGATTTTGAGGCGCGGGCTTGTGATTTGCCGCGCGTGCTTTAATTTGACCGCGCAATACAAAATGGTGTGAACGCCGCCGATTCCAATTCGCCCGCCTTTTTTTCCGAATCGCAGGAGCGCAGCATCGTCTGGCTGTTGTGCCTGCTCGCCGCGGTTCACGTTTTTGTTTTTTCAGCGGCGGCCCCGTTTTTCAACAACGTGGACGAGCAAATCCACCTTGATCTGACGGTCAAGTATTCGCAGGGACACATCCCGCGCTCGTTGGAGCCGGTATCCGCCGAGGTGGTGCCTTACGCCGCCTTGTACGGCTCGCCGGAGTACGTGGGCATTCCGGCCAATTACCCCGATGGACAATTCCCGCCGCCGCCGTGGACGCAGCCCTTCGAAAAAGTCCGCCCGGCCCTGGTCGCAAAAACGGCGACGTGGCGGGCCGTGACGAATTATGAAGCGGCACAGCCGCCGCTCTATTACACGTTCGCGGCTTTGTGGTGGCGTCTGGGAAAAGTGTGCGGATTTCACGACGGCCATTTGCTCTATTGGCTTCGTTTTCTGAACCTGCTGGTCGTCGCCATTCTCGTGTGGCTGGGCTTTGCCGCCGCACGGCTGGTTTTTCCCGGGCACCGCTTTTTGCGGCTCGGCGTTCCGGCGCTGCTGGCCTTCATCCCCCAAAGCGCCTTTTACTCCATTCAAAACGACGTTCTGTCGCCGCTGGCTTTTGGCGCGGCGTTCATTTTGCTGGTGCGATGGTTGCGCGCGGAAATTCCCGATGTCCAACTCGGAACTCTCACCGGTCTGGCGCTGGCGGCCGTGTTCCTGACCAAAATCAGCAACCTGCCGCTCCTGGCCGTGTCCGGCCTGGCGGTGCTGTTCAAAATTGCAGGTCTGGCCAGGTCGGGAAAATTGCGCGCCGCCGGACCGGCGCTGGCGTCGCTGGCGTTGTGCGCGGGCCTGCCGATGATGGCCTGGCTGGCGTGGTGCAAACATGCCTTCGGCGATTTCACCGGCACGGCGGCCAAAATCCAGTTTCTCGGCTGGACGCATAAACCGTTCGGCGAATGGTGGCATCATCCGATTTTCTCGCCGCATGGTTTGTGGACCTTTGTGTCCGGCCTCCTGGCCACGTTCTGGCAGGGAGAGTTCCTCTGGCATCGCCAGCCGCTGGCGTCGCCGGCTGTGGACGCGATTTATGCAATTTCATCCGTCGGTTTCGTCGGCGTGGCCGTCATCGCCCTGCTTTCCCGTTTCACTGCCTCGACCGGACCGCAACGGCAGGCGCTTTGGTTCGGTTTCTGGAGTTTCATTGCGGCCGTGGCGTTTCTGGGATTTCTGTCCATCCTCTACGATTTCCAGGACTGCTTTTATCCGTCGCGCGTGCATCCGTATTTCACGTCCGGCCGGCTGATGCTCGGGGCGCTGATTCCATTTTCACTGCTCTACCTTTACGGACTCGACCGCGCCTTGTGCCGCGTGAAAAATAATTGGGTCCGTCCGCTGGTGTTGACGGGCATGATTGCGTTCATGCTGATTTCGGAAATACTCGTTAACTGGCGGCTTTTCCCGAACGCCTACAACTGGTTTCACCTGTGAAGCTGCCGGGGCCGTTGGGAATGCCGGGAGGTTATGAAACGCGGAAGAGCGGGCGGAAATTAATTTCCCGCCCTTGCGTTTTCCCAAACCGGGCTTAGGTTGCAGTGGGCTGACATGGATGCGGAATGCAGCGATTAAGTACTGGTAAATTCCGCACGGCAATGCCAGCCCGTTTTGCTTCTTGGATTCCAGCCCAAATTCGTGTTTAACTTCCCCGCCGCCAGTTTTTATGGATGACACGAATTCATTGATCGAACAGCGCAAGGCCAAGCTCGCCGCGTTGCGCGCGAAGGGCATTGACCCGTTCAAAAACAAGTTCACGCCGGGGGAAACCTGCCAGCACGCGCGCGAACATTACGCCGAGGGCCGCGAAGTCGCGCTCGCCGGCCGCATCACCGCGCATCGCGACATGGGCAAGTCCATGTTCATTGACATCCGCGACCAGAGCGGGCGGATACAAATCTACGCGCAGAAAAACGTCCTCGGCGACGAGCAGTTCGCCATTTTCCAGCATCTGGATCTCGCGGATTTCATCGGCGTGAAGGGCACACAGTTCACCACCAAGACCAACGAGATATCCGTCAAAATCACCGGCTTCGTCATCCTGGCCAAGGCGCTGCGCCCGCCGCCGGCCAAGTGGCATGGACTCGAGGACACGGAAATCCGCTACCGCCAGCGTTATCTCGATTTGATGGCGAGCAAAGCCGCCGCGCCGGGAACTTCCACGACTGGGTTTGAAAAAGGTTCTCCCGGTGACGTGCTGTTGCTGCGTAGCGAAATCATCCGTGAGATCCGGAATTTTCTGCACACCCGCGGCTACGTTGAGGTCGAGACGCCGATGATGCAGGCGATTCCCGGCGGCGCGGCGGCCCAGCCGTTCATTACCAAGCACAATGCGCTGGGCTGCAATTTTTATCTGCGCATCGCGCTGGAACTGCCGCTGAAACGAATGCTGGTCGGCGGCGTGGACAAAGTGTTCGAGATTGGCCGTGTTTTCCGCAACGAGGGCCTCTCGCGCAAACACAATCCCGAATTCACCATGCTCGAGGCGTATGAAGCCTACGGTGATTACGAGAGCATGATGGAACTGGTGCAGGGCCTGGTCTGCCACGTCGCGCAGAAGGTGCTGGGGACCTTAATCGTTCCTCGTAATCGGAACACCGATATCGGCGGCACGTTGGGATTGTGCCAGATTGAGTTGCGAGATGCTGTCGCGAGCGTTCGCAAAGCGCAATTGGCCGAAGCCGACCTCCAACGAGCTAACTCTTTTGTCAAACCTCAGCAAGATAGAATCACAACTCTGGAAAGCTTGGTCGGCAGCAAGCCCTACTGGGAAATTGCGATGGAAACGCTCGACGCGATTACGAAAGCCCAGGAATCTCTATTTGGAATGGAAGCAAAAGCGTCTGGACTTTTCAATGACCTTCCTCCGCTTGTTAAACAAGCAATCGAAGGATTTGACCGGATGCGCCTGGAGCTAAACGGATTGACAAAAGAAACCAACATTGACCTCACGCCAAACTGGCGGCGCGTGAAATACAAAGATTTGGTGCGCGAAAAAGCCGGCGCGGATTGGTTTGAAATTTCACCTGCCGAACGCCGCCAGCGCGCTCACGACCTGGGCGCTGAAATTGGCAAGGAATACGAAGACTTCGAAGTTACCGGCGCCGTGTTCGAAAAATTAATCGAACCGACGCTCATCCAACCGGTGTTCGTCACGCATTTGCCAAAGGAACTCGTGCCGCTGGCCAAACTGTCGCCCGACGACCCGACGACCGTCGAGGTTTTCGAGTGCTGCATCAACGGCCAGGAAATCGCGCCAGCTTACACCGAGCAGAACGACCCGATTGCGCAACGCGAACGGCTGGAGCACCAGGCCGGCGGCGAGCAGCAGAAGCTGGACGAAGATTTTCTGGTGGCGCTCGAGCACGGCATGCCCCCGGCGGGCGGCATGGGCATGGGCATTGACCGCCTGTGCATGATGCTGCTCGGCCAGGAAAGCATCCGCGACGTCATCCTGTTCCCGCAGTTGAAGCCGAAATGAGGGTTGACAAAGGTGGAAACTCCACCAGGTTGAAAAAGTTATGGTCGAAAGAGCTTTTAGATTTTGTGTTGATATCTTGGAGCGGTTGGCCACGAAGTTGGGCACGACTTATGAAACTGTAAATGTTTGGATTTTCTGCGTAATCTGGCCGATGATCACTTTGGCCTTGGTTATCACCGTGATTATCCAACTGCAAGTCATCAAACACCTCAAATACGAGCTTAACAACAGAGGGAAATCTGCCGCATCAACAGTTCTCGCGCAACCTGGGCATCAGTGATCACAACAATTCACGGATATCGCTCGTTTTTTTCTCATTTATTGAGTCACGGAAACTTGTGTCCCGTTTGCAGATGACTTTTCCAACAGAATGGCGTGCTCGTTTTTCCCCTCGAAAGCATCGTCATGCGATACGAGCAGGAACTGATCGAGTCCAGCGGCTTTTTGAGCTTGGAGGATGGCATCCGCAAGTTTGTTGCGGCTATTGTCCTTGGCACGGATTACTGTGAAAATATTCTGCAATTCACAGAAAGGTAAGGCTTGGAAAGAATCATTTTTCTATCTCCATAGCATCGAAATCTTGAGGATGCTTATCATCCCGCCCAAAAAGTGTATTGAACAAGGTCTTTGGGCTTCATGGATTTCTCGCAACAACGGCGCGGTATATCCAACCACGGCTTGGAAGGCCAAGCTCTTGAAGAGACGAGGCCAAATTCAATCAGGACAGCCCAAATCTTCCAGAGCGCTGCTTCGCTTGGTTCAAGCCCGAGTTTGGCCGGCACCGTGGCATGCAGGATCTGACGAACCGGCTTGATTTGCCACCTTTTTTGTTTTTCCGCTCGGTTCATGGTAATGGGATATGCCAATGTCAGCGGATACATCAATAGCAGCGTGTTCCAGACAGGTTGGAAGTCTGCATGGGAGATCTGTTCACGCAGTTGAACGGTCAATTCGCGCAAGATGATTTGGATTTCCTGGTCTTTTTTGATCAGAAAATCTTTGCCCGCAGCGGTGAGTTGGTATTGGGTGGGAACGGCGAGTCGGGTGATAAGGGCTTCGCCACCCAATTTGGCAACAAGGGAGTCTATAATGACGGACTTTTTGGCACCACCCAGCCGCAGACCTTCGGCTGCCGCCAAATCTGTGAGTTGCTGAACCGTGGCCACGCAGGCAGCTAGGGCGGGTTTTGTGATTTCAAGGAGCCCAAGGCTCCAAAAATGTTCAACTGCGGACAGGTAGGATTCGCCAAGGACTGCGGGGCCATCTTCCAATTCCTTTCCAGCAGGCTTATTAAAGCGTCCCCTGGCGAAATAGGCGAGTCGTATGAGTGTCATGGGCGAGTTGGCTGCGGACAAAAGCTCCCAGTGGGCACAGGAAGCCTTCCAACCGTAGGGCGATCGGAGGGGCAACAGTCTGGCGTTCGCTACAGCATCATCCACGACTGCCTCATCTTCGGGAGAGATTTCCTCTTCCTCTGACGAGATTCTCGAATTCTATAGAAGCCTCAATGTCGCCGTCTTCGGTTTCAACGGTGACAGTTGCGTTGTCATGAAGCGGTTCTGGCGGGGGTTCTGGAGCCCCGGCATCTTGGAGAAGGCGGGCGATTTCTTTGAGATCAAGCGACCGGGCCAGAGCCAAGGGGGTTTTCTTCCATTGGGGGTCGGTGACCGATAAATTCGGATGGGCATTGAGTAATGCTCGCAAAAGGCCTGGGGACTGCCGGAAACTATTGATGATGTAAAAAATCGGCGGAGTGCCTTTCTTGTCTGGAGCATTCACATCCGCCCCGGCTTGCAGAAGCAGCTCAACCACTGCGGGATTGCCGTGTTCGCCGCGGAATGAAGAATGAAGGGGGAGCGAGCCCCTGTGATTGAAAACATCCAGCTTGGCGCCTGCCGCCAACAAAGCTCGGACCATGTCAACATTTCCACAATTGGCTGCCGCATGGAGCGGAAACCGCCCGGCTGAACTGGCTACATTGGGATCAGCCCCGGCCTTGAGAAGTTCCAGCAGGATGGGCAATGACTCGCTTTTGCTGCCCTTGCGCGCGATGCTGCAAAGGGCGGACTCGCTGTATTCCGAAGTTTTCGGAGACGGAATATGGTTCAGGTCCGCTCCGGCCTGGATGAGCAATTTCACACACTCCAGATGACCTTTGCGCGCCGCCATTTGGAGTGGCTGTTCCTCTGTGCCATCACCCAAACGAACATCGCCTCCGTTTTCCAGAAGCACCCTCAAATCATCAATCTTTCCATCGTGTGCGGCGCGATGAAGTGGGGTGCGGCCCCCGGCCCCCGGAGTGTTGGGATTGGCGGCTCCGCAGAGAATGGATTTGAGGCTGCGGGTTTTCATAATGTTAAATCTGGGTGTCAGGCAGAGCGACACTGCCGCCCCGGCCCCGACCGGTAATCAGACTGCCATCCGCGATCAGGCTGTCCTTGACGGAGTTGTAGCTGGCATCGTCCCAGCCGAGAGCTTCGCGGAGCGAATGGTTGCCTGTTTTACCGCCGAGCTCCCGCAGCCGGGAAAGAAATTGATCCCGCTGTTCCGGCGTAACCATTGTGTTGTGAGTCGTCGTTTCCGTTGCGGTGTGGGCAGAAGTGATGTCCGTTTCCGCAGTTTCACCAGACGATTCGACTGGACCGGCCGCGGCGATCGTTTGCTGGATGGCGGGAGTCTTGCGTTCCTGACGCAGGATGACCTCCCGGGCGCCAAGGGCGGCATAGTCGGAGGGGTTGCAGGTCAGAATGATGAGTTGCAATCCCCGGGAAGCGGCAAGGTCGAGCATGCGTTGGAGAGTCTGCACGCGCTCGGGATCCGAATAGGCAAAGGCGTCATCAAATACCAGCGGCAGGCAGCCATCGTAATCGGCGGCGAGCACCTCGGCCATGGCGAGGCGGACGGCCGCAGCGACCTGCTCCCGAGCGCCACCGCTTAAAATGTCGAAAGGGGTGGCGCCGCCTCCCTGAAGCGGTCGCACCAATTGCAGACCGGTGAAGGCATTGTTGGCTAGGGTGACTATCGCATGTGCGCCAGGGCCAAAGAGGCACTGCAGGTAGGTCGAAATTCGTTCAGCGAACGGCTTAGTGAAGCGCTCGGAAAGAGCCCGTTGTTCATCCAGAAAGAGCTGATTGAGGAGCCGGATGGCCTCGGCTTTGCGACGCACGCTGGCAAGATGATCCTGCGCCGAACGGACCTGTGCTTCTGTCAGTGCGAGCGCAGTTTCGGGATCATCGGTTCCATCCAAACGTAAAGCGGCCTGGGCCACGGCGCGATTAGTCTCGGCCTGACGTTTTGTATCTCCGACTTGCTCGCAGGCGCGTTTGAGGCGGGCTTGGTCCGTCTCCAGCAGGTCGGGTTGGAGTTTGGCCAAAGCTTGCCGCGTTTCGGACAGCAAAGTTTCCGCCGAGTTCTTGACGGAAAGGGCATCAGCCAGGGCCTTGGCTCGGGCAGCATCTTCGCCATGGTTCTGTAGCAACAGACGAAGTTGGGCATTCAGGCCAGTGAAATCCACGGTTTGCTGGTCTATTGCCTTCCTATGTTTTGAAAGAGCCTCTTCGGCCGATGCGAATGATTCCGCCGCGCTGTCTCGAAGAATTTTTGCCGGAGTTTCACCCGATTCGGCTTCTTCGACAGCGCGATCTTCCGTGGTGAGCCATGTATTGGCGCCAGCAGCCGTGGATGGCATGGTGAAATCGGCGACTTGAGCACTGCGTCGTTCTACCTCGGCCATGGCAGCGGCAGCAGTTTCGCGGGCTTCGGCAAGAGTTTCCTGAAGATTGACGGCATCAAGACCCTGAAGCGCCGTCTCAGCATTTTCGATTTTCCCGGAAAGATCGTTGCGCCGGGCGAGAGCGTCGGCAGCATCAGAAACACTGGCGATCCCAAGTTTATCAAGCTCCTTGAGCAACTCCTGACGCGATTCCTGCGCCAGGTTCCGGGCTTCTTGAAGACTGGTGCCGCCACCGGGACTGATGCGCAGGCGCAACGACTTGCCGACTGTGATTTCAGTTTGTTCCGTGACGATCTGGCTTTGCCCAACGGCAAGCGAAACATCCCCCACCCGAACCGGCTCACTGGCTGAAATCACCTCAATCCCTGCGGCCATGGCTTTCAAGGCGGCCTCGGATTGGCTGGCTTCGGTTTCCAGATTTAGAAGTTTCTTGAGCTTGGCTGCGGTTACTTCCGGCAGTTTGGCCAGATCCTCGCGCAAACGGCTGAGTTGCTTCTGGCAGTCACGCACCTTACGATCCTTTGCCAATAGTTCCTGCAGCCGTGCCTCCTTCTCGAATCGGACGACACAAGCGGCGGCAAGATCACGTCGCAGGCGCAAAGCGCGGGTGCGATTGGCAGCAGTATCATAAGCTTGGCCGGCATTTACAGAATGTTGCCGGGCATTTCCCAAAGCCTGGGAAAGAGTCCCCGTTTTCTCGTTCTCTGGCTGGAGAGCATTATGAAGACGCTGAATTTTAATGCGCAGCCCGAAAATTTGCGCGTCACCTTGCTTAAGGGATTGATACTGTTTGTCTGCGCTGGTCGCTTCAGGAATCTGGATCGCTTCCTTCTGGCGCAGTTTCTCGACACTGGAAAACTGTACATCAACCACTTCCTTTTGCAGATTTAACTTCTGCAGGTCGCTGGCGGCACTGGCGATGGTTCGCGTGGCTTCCTCGAAATTTCGAACAGCTTCGCGCAACTTTTCAACCCGTTCGGCAGCCTGCTGGCGATTTGTTTCGGCGTAGTTGGCCTCTTTATCTGCCTTCTCCAACTCGGAACCCGTCTTTGGTTTCCCCGCCTGGGTGAAAATCTCCTCTTGAGCCGCTGCGAATCGGGCTGCAATCCGCGCATCCGTTTCGGACTGCAATGCTGCCGCGCCACCGGTTTGCTGGAGGCGATGCAACAGGCCGTCTTTTTGAAGGTTAGCAGGTTCGGAAGGATCGCTGCCGCTCTGGCCCTGCCAGACCCAAAGATGCGACCACTGATGGGCAACTCGTTCACCAATGCCACGCCCCCCGCCGATGGCCTCCACCTTTAGCAGCGAAGCCAGCCGGGTCTCAGCATCTTCGCCGTGCCACGTTTCCCCTCCAACCTGCACCAACTTGGTCGTTCCCGAATTGCCACTGAAGCATTTTGCGAGGACATAATCAGAACCACCAACAGTGAAGCCAACCTCGACTTCCGGCGATCCGGCAAACCATGTGGATACCATGCTCTTTTGAACATCCCCCGTGACTTTCGATTTGAGGAAGAGCGCGCGGTGAAGAGCCTCGACGAGAGTGCTTTTTCCGCATTCGTTGGGACCTCCAATCAAGGCGCGAGAAGCATCGAACTGAACGGTCCGATCATGATGCACCCGGTAGTTGCGAACAGTAACAAATTTGATACGCATGATGGTGACCGGTTAGTGTTGGTTGCAGGCCGCATAAAGCTCGCGCAGGGCAATCCGTGCCGAGGCGGCTGCTTCATCCGTGCCGTTGGCACGAGCCACGAGTTGGGAAGCCACACGGGCGGTGAGAGGATCAGTTGGCCGTTGAGTCAGTGCTTGGATTTCACCGGCGGTCGGAGCGACGACCACTTGATTGGTCAATTTCAGACGAAGCAACCGGGCCTGCAACGACTCAAGCAACTGTTCCAATTGGCCGGCCGTCTCCACGCCGAGAGACCCGGTCAATTCCAGCCGGAGCAAATCCTCGTTGGCGCGTTGACCGATAAGCCCATCCATGCGCTCCCGAAAAAGAGCCAAGGAGGAATCCTCGGCAAAATCAAAAGCAAGTTCGTGCCAGCCGAGGCGCCCTGTGCGGACCGAGTTGACCGCTGGCGTTTGTCCCCGTCCGGCGACGACGATCAGCACGTTGCCAGGATCATGGTCTTCTCCCTTGGGGAAACGATCGAGCTCAGGCGTTCCAGAAAACCATGCATGGGGAGTGATTTGCTTGGTGCCGTGCCAATCACCCAAAGCGACATAGTCGAACACCCCGGCCGGCAGGCGCGAAAGGTCAATCAAATTGGTGGCGGTTGAATCGGTATCATCGTCATCTGATCGCCCGGTGAATTCCTGTGTGCTGCCATGGGCCAGCACGATGCGGGGTTTGTCTGACGAGCAGGCCGCCAGAGCATCGGGCAGGCGCAACCACGCGGTCGTGTCCATTGATTCCGCCCGTCGCAAAAGCGGGCATGGAAAAATCCACGCCGAGTCCATTTCGACGGGCTCCGGCTTGAGCAGGATGCGAAGGTTGGGAGCCAGGTTGGCCTGTTCTCGTTGAAAAAAATCCTGCTCCCATATACCCCCGGTTCCACCATGGTCGTGATTGCCAGGGATTGCCAAAACTGGAATTTTGAGCTGTCCGATGGCGCTACAGGCTGCTGCTACGGTGGCCTTGCTAGCAGTGGAAGAGTCGAAAAGATCACCTGCCACCAGAATGAACTCGGCTTGGTCGTTCCGGGCCACATCGCCGATTCGGCGGATCCCCTGGATGCGCTCTTGCTGAACAAGTGCGCACTTTTGAGGATCATCAATCCCGGCGAAGGGTTTGCCCAGTTGCCAATCGGCTGTGTGAAGGAATTTCATAAAACTTTATTCAGTGTTAATTGATAAACTGTGGTAGCACTCACCACCAATCAACGTAAACGACAGCCTTGCCTTCACTGATGACCTGACGGGCTTTTTTCAAAAACTCTTGGTCAATCGAAAAACAATAACTATCGCAATCGTAATCGGGTGATCCTTTGGGCATTCCATTTCGAGGCCAGTAAAGCGTGTACCCATATAATTTCTTTTTCTGGATAGCCTGTTCAAAAGCGTCCAAGTCGTGCTCACTTATCCGAAGGGAAATACACCGCCCTATTTTTGTCCTTTTTTTCCACCTTTTTTATAGTAGAGTTTTGCCATCCATTTTAGGAGATTCCAGTGGTTGCGCCACTCGGCAAACATCTCCTGTTTCGTCCGCTCGGAAAATTTAAAATCAAACTCCCTTTTCCCAACGCTGCGTTTTGAAACGGCGTATGCCCATTGGTCAAGTCCCATAAGATGCTCCTTTCCTCAAGATTTTTTGTGTTATGTGTGCTTCGTTCATTTTGTTTTCCTTTCTACCGTTACACCCCGGCCGCCCAGCGCAAAACCCAATTCTTTGCTACAAGCCTGTCAGTGGCAGCAGCCCAGCGGTTCACGAACTGGTTTCCGGTTCCGTTGATCTGATCCAAAAAACGTTTTGTATCCATTACCACCTTGACAATTTGTTTGCGGCGGTCGGTGCGGTGCTCAGTGTCCTGATTCCATTTCTCAATCAGCCGCGTCATGCGTTGGCAGATGGAATCCCCCAGCAAAACAAGCTCCGGAGCTACGTCCACCCCTTTTAGCTGTTTATTAGCCCATGGCAGCACCTCTTTGAATGCGATGAATCCAGATTCTTCAAGAAACACGCGATAGCGTTTTTTTGCCTGCCGTGTGGCGATGGAATTGGCGATCGCCCGTTCGCAGCGCTCCTGCGCCCAACGCTCCTGATGGCCATACCGTGGAAAACTGCCGAGTGGATAAGACATGGTCAAAGACTGTTTTTGATTTGTTTTGGCTATCTTTATTTTAACTTTTGAATGTTCGTCGCGGCGGGCAGTTTCTTGCCGGCGAAATGCGTCATTGATTCATTGATTAATTCTCCGGCGGCCTTGCGGGGAATACCCGTCATTTCGGCAATCCGATACAACAATTGCTCCTCGCCCGCTGTCATACCTTCGACGGTGGCTATGATGCACAGATAACGAAAGCCGTTATACTTCAGTTCACCGGTGTTTTCCTTCATCCAAGCCGCACTTTCCGCCAGCATTTGTTCAGCCTGGGCTACCGTTGTAATGCTCGCAATTGATTCTTCCGGATCACTGGTCAAAGGCATGAGCATCTCGATGAGACATTGCATTTCATGGTCTCCCAAGCCGTTTTCATCCGCGTGACCAACCAAAACTCCTCCGGCAAGAACGTAGTTCAGCTTGTGAAGTTCCTCCGGATCCGATGGCGTCCGCTCCATCAATTTTGCCAGTTCTGAAACTTCTGCATCCACTTGACCGAGTTGATCTGCGGTTGCAGCCTGTCCGCCCGCATCCCGGTATAATTGCAATGCCCGAACCCGGATCGGGATGGACGGATGGCTGAAAGCGCAAATGGCGTCCCGCCGCTCCAATTGCTTCAGTTCTTCCAATTGCTGCAAAAAGGCTGAGATGTCGAAATGCAAATGTTCCGGCCCCAAACCGCTGGCAATCTTGAAAAACACCGATACCACCGAATCCAACCGGCCTTCCGCCGCCACAAAACCTGCCCGGTCAGCCGAAAGTTCTGCCAGTCGCTGCCAGATTTCCAACCGGCGCTTCAACAATACTGGCACTTTGGAATCGCCGTCTTGGTCTTTGCCAAACGCCATGGGAACCATCCGCATACGGTAATGTTTGAACCATAAATGCCCGATTTCGTGACCCAGCACGAACTTGAGCTCTTCATCGTTCATACGCTCAATCAGGCGGCTCGTTAAGACAATGATGTGAGGCGTGTTGTTGAGCGAATAGACGGCATAGGCGTTGATATTGGAGTTTTCAGCCACGAACAAATCAATGGGGGCATCATATTCCAGTGTCCGGCATACGGTATCCAAAGCCAAAGACAAACGAGGGGCCATGGTGCCAGTGAGTTTGAGATGGTCACTTAAAATTCCAGCCCGAATGGATTTTACTCCACCTTCACGCTCGAAGTGGGAAAGAATCGGCTCAAGTTCAAAGGTATTTTTAAGCTTTTCAACCTTTTCCTTTTCAGGCGCAAAGCGCATCCGGTTGAGCAAAGTTTCATTGGTCATTACCGCGAAGGCTACCAAAGTTCGAGCCTAATCTGTCAAATTGACGGCCGGCGAGAAATAATTTGCGCGTGATTTTGTTCCCGCCGTCGAAACCAAAATGATGACGCGTTGGAGCACGGCATGCCGCCGGCGGGCGGCATGGGCATGGGCATTGACCGCCTGTGCATGATGCTGCTCGGCCAGGAAAGCATCCGCGTCGTCATCCTGTTCCCGCAATTGAAGCCGAAATAATTTTTGAACCGCTAATCCGCGCTTATCTTCGCTGATAAAAAATTAGCGTGGACGAGCGGTTGAATTTCGCGGCGGAAAAATGATTGAGGGTTTTGTCCAAGCGGTGCTATATTTTCAGCATGAGTTTCACGGGAAAAATTCGGAATGGCGTCGTGGTGCTGCCGCCGGAAATAAAATTGCCGGAAGGAACGGAAGTGAACGTCGAGGCGCCGGGCTTGGCACCGGAAAATGATCCGTTCATTCAGGCCGTTTTGAATTTAGCCAAGCCGCGTCCGCATTGGCCAAAGGATTACGCCTTGAACCACGCTCATTATGTCAAAGGCCACCCGAAGAAAAAATGAGCGCCGTTTTCGCTGACAGCTTTCATTTCATCGCGTTGCTCAATGCGAAAGATCCCGCCCACCGGCGCGCTGCGGCGGAACATGGGCGCAAGGATCAAAGAATTGTTACGACCGACACGATCTTGCTCGAAGTGGGTGACGCATTGTGTCATCCCCGCGACCGCGATGATTTTCTGGCACTCCATGAATTTCTTCAAAAAGACCGGCGGATTAAAATCATACCGTTGACGCCGTCACTGCTTGAGCGCGGCGTGCAGCGTTTTCGCGAACGGGCAGACAAAGACTGGCCGCTCACGGACTGCATTTCGTTCGTGGTGATGGAAGATGAAGGCATTCACGAAGCGTTGACTGGCGATCAGCATTTTGAGCAGGCGGGTTTCAAAGCGTTGTTGAAATGATTTGCCTCAACGGCCAGGAAATCGCGCCAGGCCTACACCGAGCAGAACGACCCGATTGCGCAGCGCGAACGGCTGGAGCACCAGGCCGGCGGCGAGCAGCAGAAACTGGACGAGGATTTTCTGGTCGCGCTCGAGCACGGCATGCCCCCGGCAGGCGGCATGGGCATGGGCATTGACCGCCTGTGCATGATGCTGCTCGGCCAGGAAAGCATCCGCGACGTCATCCTGTTCCCGCAGTTGAAGCCGAAATGATTACAACGCCAAGGCGCAAAGGCGCAAAGGCGCCAGGGAAAACCAAGATGAATTTTCTTTGCGCCTCTGCGTCTTGGCGTCTTTGCGTTAAAAAAGGGAAAAATGCTCACCGTTGCCGGATTTAGAAAGCCCGCGCGTTGGTTTTTGGCAGCTTGACTATCCGGGGCACGGCTTTAACTTTAGGTCATGGTAGATCAAGATCGCATCACGATTGACCCGCGCATCCGCAGCGGCAAGCCCTGCATCAAGGGCACGCGCATCGCGGTGGCGGATGTGCTTGATTACCTGGGCGGCGGCATGACGGCGGCGAAAATCCTGGAAGATTTTCCCGACCTGAAGGCCGAAGACATCCAAGCCTGCCTTACCTTTGCGGCGGAACGTGAGCGCCGTCTGACGGTGGCTGCATGAAGCTGCTGTTCGACGAAAATCTCTCGTTCAAACTGCCGCGTCTGGTTGCCGGATCGTTTCCCGACAGCCAGCACGTCCGCGAACTTGGCTTGAAGGGCCAAACCGATGAAGCCATTTGGGCGTACGCGGAAGCCAACGGTTTCACCATTATTTCGAAGGACAAAGATTTTTACCAGCGCGCATTGCTTTACGGCTCACCGCCGAAATTCGTCTGGCTTTGTCTCGGCAACTGTACCCGCGACGATTTGCTGGTTCTGATTCAAAGGCACGAACGCGATATCCTCGCTTTTGAAACCTCGCCGGAGTCAGTTTTGATTTTATCGTGATCGCACGAAGATCATCTTCATCAACGACAGGCCGGGGCTTTTGCTTGGCTCGATGTGGTATTGATCGCCCGTGCATGATGCTGCCCGGCCATCCGCGTTCCGCTTCGGATGACCTGGCCGCCACACGACGATTGACCAACGAGTTTGACGCGAAGGAATGGCAATGGTGACCGAGCGGTTCAGCGTATTTGCTTTGGATCAGATTCGCGCGGTGGACAAATCACGTCTCGTCAAACGGTTTAGCAAATTGGATTCCGAAACGGCGAATGCCGTTCTCGATACGTTGGGAGAATTGTTCGCGCCATGACGCTTCCCGGCCAGGAAAGCATCCGCGACGTCATCCTGTTCCCGCAGTTGAAGCCAAAATGAACCGCTTGTTTGTAATGCTGCTGTCACTGGCGGTCTTGCCAGCGGCTTTTGGACAAAGCGGCTCCTTGCTTGACACGAACCTGCCCTCACATTTTTTTGGCTGGAACCGCGGAGTCCATATTTATCTCCCGCCCTCCTACAACACCGAGCCCCGGCGCCGCTATCCTGTTTTGTATTTGCACGACGGACAAAACGTGTTCAGTTCCGCCGGCACCAACTGCGCTTTCGGCTGGGGCAGTTGGGAGCTGGACCGGACCGTGGACGTCCTTTCGCGAGCCGGGAAAATGCAGGAAATCATCATGGTCGCCGTGGACAACAGCCTCGCGCGAATGGAGGAATATTCCGGCGGGCATCACGAAACCAACACCATGGCCAACACGGCCTTTGAAAATTACGAGGCCTTTCTCATCACGGAACTGAAACCGCAAATCGATCGCGAATATCGCACATTGCCCGGACCGGCCCACACGGGGATTATGGGTTCTTCGATGGGCGGCATCTGCAGCCTCGCGCTGGCGTGGGATCACCCGGAAATTTTCGGCAATGCCGCCAGCCTGTCCGGCGCATTTATGTTCAACCAGACGAATTTCCTGGATATGGATTTGAAGCGCTATCCGGGCAAACCGAAACCGTTCCGGGTCTATCTCGATTCCGGCGTGGCGGATGTCACGGGTGGCGACGATGGCTGCGCGCTGACCAAACAGGTGGCTGCTGAATTCCAGCGCATCGGCTGGACGAATGACCTGCAATGGTTCGTGGACGGGAAACCGCTGACGCCGGCGGAGCTGGGAAAGTCCAGCCTGCGGCGCGACAAGTGGGCCGAGGCGCAAAGGAGCCAGCACAACGAATTTTACTGGCGGCTGCGATCCTGGCGGGCGTTGGTGTTCATGTTCCCGCCCGAAAAATCACAGAATTGAAAGCGCCATACTGACCGAGCCGAACTTCGCAAATCATTTGGCGGCGTCAGCGGTTTGACGTTGTCTCGAGGGCGCGGCGGATTGAGCTTCAATCGCTTTTTACCACCGGGTTTTCAGCGAATTTCTTCCGCTCGGCAAAATGGCCGCGCAGGTCGAACACGATTTTGAGCGCAACGAGCAGGAGCAACCCCATCAGCGGCGAATGCAACGCCATCACCAGAAATCCACCGCCCAGAATCGTCAGGTGCAGCACTACGATGCGTCCGTAGGGTTGCTGCATCAGCACGAGCAGGCTGGCGCGCCGGTATTCGCCGGTGCCGATGTAATTGGTGGCAAATGAAATCGCACGGCTGATCGCCAGGCCGAGGACCGCCCAACCCAGATGATATTCCTGCAGGGTGTGCCAGAAGATTTCCGGGCCGGGAAAACCCGCGCCGGGTTTCATCCCGCCACCAAAAAGAACGACAACAAAAACCCCGTGGACAAAGGTGAACATCCCATAGTGCAAACAGAAAAATGGGATAAAAAGAAATTTGCCGGCCCAGGTCAGGGGATTCTCAGGCGCGGCACAAAGCATCTTCAGCACGTTGAACGCGCCGACGATGACGTTCTCGGACCAGAACAAAAACATCAGCGGAAAAACTTCCCAATGAAAAAACAACACGCCGAACACCGGCACCAGGTTGGCCAGCAGCAGGGCAATAACGGACGGTCGGAGCCAGTCGGCGGCGGACGTTTCGCTAAAAATTTTCAGCGGGTTCACGCTGGAGAATTACTAACGGAGTGCCAAAATAGCAAGCCGGTCAACATTATGGTGGGGGGCGCGAATGCTGTGGGTAGCACCCGCGTCCCGCGGGTTGTTTCGGGCGTCACGCCCGAAACCGCATGCGGCCACAGTTTGCCGTTGTTTATTCGGGCCATTTGCATCGTGCGTTTGCCGATGCAATTCGGCGGGACGCCGAATTGAACCCGCGAGACGCGGGTGCTACCGACAAAATCCGGCTACTCACAGCCACGACTTCAGCTTTTCGCGCAAAATCTGCCGGGCGCGATACAGCCGCGATTCCACGGCCTTCGGAGTTGTTTCCAAAATCGCCGCTGCCTCGGCCATGCTGAGTTCCTCCCATTCGCACAACACCATCGCTTCACGCAAATCTTCCGGCAGTTTGGCAACGGCGGCGCGCACAGCGCGGGCGCGCTCGGTGACCAGTGCCTGTTCGCTTGGCGCGGGATCACTTGCCGGGAGTGTGCTGCCGAGGGTTTGCCCGGTGTCGCCGGTTTCGGCTTCGAGCGAGACGTTGGGATGCCGCGACCGCCAGCGGAAATGATTCCGCGCCAGGTTCGCGGCGATGGTGAAGAGCCAGGTGGAAAATTTTTCGCCGGGCCGGAAACTGGCGCGGGCGCGGAAAACGCGGACGAAGGTTTCCTGCGCCAGGTCGTTCGCATCATCCTCGTTGCCGGCCATGCGGCAGAGGAAATGGAACACCGGCAATGCGTGACGTTCCATCAAATCGTTGAGCGCCGCGTCGTGGCCGGCAGTCAATCGCTCCATGTCCGCCCGATCCTGGGTGTCCGCTTGTCGCGCCGAAGCCTCCGGCGAAGGCTGGGCATCAGTGGTGGTGATGCTCATGGCCTGCGGATTCGGACATGGTTTGTTCAGTCTGTTCGTGAAAACCGAGGGTGAGGCGCTGCATTTCGGCCAGATAACGGCGGCCCTGTTCTGGCGGCATGGTCCGGCTGACTTCAATGAAATGTTGCAGCATCTGGGCCTGGCATTGGGCGCGCAACGCGGCAAGCTCGGCCAGCTTTTGTTGGGCGACCGGATTGACGTTGGTTGAACTGTTCAACGCCGTTTCCAGCTCCGATTTTTTGGCGGCGATTTTGGCGCACATCTCGGCGCATTTCGGCAGATAACCTTCGTGCAATTTCTGGATGCGCGCCATCTCGGCGTCGCCCAGTTGGAATTCCGTCCGCAGCCAGCTCAAGTCATCCGTCGAACTCGTCATCCGGCACGCGTGCTGGCCGGCGAAATAGGAACCGGCGAACAGCGCGGCGCCTAAAACCAGCGCGCCCAGCAAAATGACGAGCGAACGGTTCATGCCATCAACGCAGCGAATTGGGGGCAACCATCGCGAGATAACGCGCCTGGGCGTCCTGGTGCGCCATTTGATTGCCATCGCGCACACCCAGCAGCGCACCGGCGACGACCAGCACGGCGGCGGTGGCCAGGGCAAATCGTGGACGCAGCACCAGCGTTACCAGTGCATCCAGCCAGGCAATACCGCCGGCGACTTTGATGGGAGCCGAGGCTTCTTCGATGCGCCGCCAGACACCTTCCTGAAAGCGCGGCGGCAAGGCGGGTGAGACCCGCGAATTGCGCAGGAGCGCGCCGAGTCTGGCATCGCTCGCACCGGGATCGAGATTGATATTTTCTTTGTTCATCGGTTTCAGGGGCGGCGTGGTTTTGTCCGCCGCCCGAAGTTTACGCTTTTGTTTGCGCCGGGACAACCCGGTTGATTCAGGTGGTGGTAAATTTTGCAGCTTTCGGTGGGGCGAGCGTCCCCGCGAGCCGTCGTCGCTACGCTTTGACGCGCCAAGGCCGGCTCGTCAGTAGCCTCGCCCCACCAAATTGCACCATTGCCATTGGTCAGCGTGCCGTGTTGCTGGTTGCGGCGGCCTTGCAGCATCCCGACATGCCCGCGGGATTCGCGGCGCAAGATTGAATGGCCTTGGGACTGGCAATCATCTTGTGGCATTCCATGACGGGATTCACGTCGTTCGCCACGCCGGCAACAGGTGTAATCTGGTTGCCGAGCGCACGGGGCGAGACGGATTGGACCGCGGGTGCCGGCTGGGTAACTGTGACGCCGGGGGCAACCTTGACCTGATTCCCCGCGTCGCGAGGTGAAAGCAGGGTGGTGCCGGCATTGACGTTGAGGGTTATCGCGGCCAAAGCGGCTGCGCCGATTGTCGTAAGAAGGATTCGAGTTTTCATGTTTTTATTTTTTTAGGAGGCGATTCATTGTGCCACCGATTGTTTGTATTTGGCTTACCCCTGCAGACGGAAAATCCCGCATTTTTTTGAGGGAATTTTCAATGGCTGGTGTATAAAAGATGTCGAAATACCCGACATCATTATGAAAAGACTAAAAATATTGACCGCGATTGCACTAACCGTTCCCTTCCTGGCCGCGCCGGTTGCCAGCCTGGCGGGTGACACAAACTCAGCGGCTTCTGCACCGCCCAAACCGGACAAACTGACCACCTGCCCCGTGTCCGGCGAAAAACTGGGTGGTGACATGGGCAAGCCTTACGTCTTTGTCTATCAAGGCCAGGAGGTCAAGTTGTGCTGCTCGGGTTGCAAAAAGGATTTCGACAAGGACCCAGCCAAATATCTGAAGAAAATCCAGGACGCCGCTGCCAAAAAATGATTTGCTCCTGCCCGGGTGTCGGGAGCATCTACAAACAGCCCGGCAGGCCGTTAAAGTAGCAGCCGACGTGAGGAGGCTCATTTCAAGCGCAGAAGTCAGGATGAGCCTCCTTACGTCGGCTGCTACGAAAGAAGAATTTTTTAAACGGATGACGGGCAAACCGTTTTTGGGCGCCATGCTTAATCAAAGATCATTCGTTGTCGTTGTGCTGGCGTTGCTGGCGCTGACCGGCTGCAAGGGCGTCACCACGCACGGCGAGCGCGAGGCCCGACAGCAGTTGTCGGCGGTGACCGGCGCATACCGGCTGAATGGCGGTCAACCTGCACTGCCCGATCTCACCACCAATTCCCCGCTCGCCGATTTTCTGACTTACGCCATGCTCAATCAGCCGCAAGTTGAGGCGGCTTATTATGACTGGGCGGCTTCGGTGGAAAACATCACCGTCGCGCGGTCGCTGCCCGACCCGCAACTGACGTTTCAGGCGGACATCGAGAATGTCGTTTCATCCGTGATGCCGGGTTTGATGCAAAGTTTTCCGGGGCCGGGCAAATTGCGGGCGCAGGCCGGGGCGGTGGCGGCGGACAGCCGGGGCAAATATTTCGCGTTCGAGAGCGCCGTGCTGCAAACCGCCTATGCCGTCAAGCAGGGTTATTACCAGCTTTGGTTCCTCGATGAAAAAATCCGCGTTGACCGCGAGATGCTCCGGCTGCTTTCCGAACTGGAACGCATTGCCCGCGCGCAAAATGAAGTCGGCCGGGCAACGTTGCAGGATGTGTATCGCGCACAAATTGAGGAGGACCGGTTGCGCAACGAGATCGCCAATCTCGACGATTCGCGCCAGCCGCTGCAGGCGCAATTCAAGGCGGCGCTGGGACTCACGCGCGACCAGCCCGATCCGCCGCTGCCCGGTCGTTTCGAAGCCACAACGCTGGATTTGCCATCGGAACAAATTCTCGACACCGCGTTCGCGCGTAATCCGCAACTCAAGGCGATGGAAGCAGAAGTCCGCCGGGCACAGGCGTCGCTCGACCTGGCTTACAAGGCCAAAGTGCCCGATTTCAGCCTCGGCCTCATGGCGGATGTAAAAACGGCGCCGGTGCTTTACCGTCCGCTGGCAACGGTATCGCTGCCGGTCTGGCGCGACAAAATCGCCGCCGAAATCGCCGCCGCCCAGGCCGGCCAACGCGCGGCGCAGGCGCGGCTCACCGCGGAGCAAATCAAGTTGACCGTGGAGTTCGCGGAAAAAAGTTTCGATTACCGCGAGGTCACCCGCAACCTCGACCTGCTGCGCGGGCAGTTGATTCCCAAGGCGCAACAGTCGCTGGAGATTGCGCGCTCGGCGTATCTCTCCGGCAAGACGGATTTTTTTAACTTGATTGACGCCGAGCGCACGCTGCTGGAATTCCGGCTGTCGGAAATCGAAGCGCGCACGCAACGCGAACTCACACTATCCGAATTATCGCTGCTCATCGCCGGCGTGCCACCGGCCAACGCGCCGCTGCTGCCGGCCAACAAGCCAATCACTAATTCACCATGAAGAGAACAGCGCCCGAAATCACAAATTGCCTTAAGGACGATAATACAATTCTTAACCCGCGAGGTTTTGGACTGCGGCAGCCCTCTGCCGCCTTGGAACACCCAGCCATGTCGAAAGCGGCAGAGGGCTGCCGCTGTCCAAGACGCTGGCGCGCCAACGCGAAACCTGACTGCCGTTCATGCGCCTTTCCGCAAGTCGGCCTGCCGCCTCTGTTTTTGACCTTTCTATCGCCATGAACTCAAAATCAAAAATTACCACGTTCATCGTTTTACTTGTGATCGCCACCGGCGCCGGACTATTCGCCGTCGGTTGTTCAAAGTCGGCGGATAAAACCGCCGCCGCAACACAAGCCAAAACGCTTTACACCTGCGGTATGCATCCGCAGATCATCCAGGACCATCCTGGCAACTGCCCGATTTGCGGCATGAAACTCACGCCGGTTCGGAAACAGGACGCCAATGCCGGCATCGCCGAGGCCTCGTCCATCATTGCTGTTGATCCCTCAACGATCCAGACGATGGGCATCCGCACCGCCGAGGTCACTCGCGGGCCGCTGCGCCGGTTGATTCGCACGGTGGCCAACGTAGATTACGATGAAACTGCGCTGGCGGACGTGACGACCAAGTACAAGGGCTGGATTGAAAAATTGTACGTGGACGCCACCGGCGCGCTGGTGAATCCGGGCGACCCGCTGTTTGAAATTTATTCGCCGGAACTTTACAGCGCGCAGACGGAATATCTGGCGGCGCTGGGGGCGGAGTCGGGTTCGCCCGTCGCCGAGGATCGCGCGCTGCTCGACAGCGCCCGGACCAAGCTGAAATTTTACGACATCTCCGACGTGCAAATCGCCGAACTCGAAAAAACGCGCACGGCGAAAAAGACGCTCACGATTACCGCACCCATCAGCGGTTTTGTGGTCGAGAAAAACGTCGTGGCGGGCCAGATGGTGGACGCGGGCATGAAGCTTTACCGGCTGGCGGACATCGGCGTCGTGTGGGTTTATGCGCAGGTTTACGAGCAGGATTTGTCCGCCGTCCAGCTTGGCCAGGAGGCGACGATGACGCTGTCGTATCTGCCCGACCGCAAATTCCGCGGGCGGGTTACTTACGTTTACCCGACGGTGGACGAAAAAACGCGCACGGCGCGGGTGCGCATGGAGTTCCACAACCCCGGCTATTTTCTCAAGCCGGGTATGTTCGCGACGGTGGAGCTGGTGGCGGACATTGCGCCGTCGGCGTTGCTGGTGCCGGACTCGGCGGTGTTGCGCAGCGGTCAGAGGAACGCGGTTTTCATCGCCTTGCCCGGCGGGAAATTCGAGGCGCGCACCGTCGCGCTCGGATTGCAGGCGCAGGACGACATGGATCAGGTGCTCGGCGGTTTGAGCGAAGGCGAGCGGATTGTGACTTCCGGCCAGTTCATGCTCGATTCGGAAAGCCAGTTGCGCGAAGCGATCCAGAAAATGAACAATCCGGGCGGGGCGCCAGCGGCAGCAACTGCACCGACCATGACAACAAATTCTTCGACCGCCGACGACTGGCAAGGACGCTCGCCCTCCCAGTCGGGAGCAACGGCTGAAACGCTCGTCTATGTCTGCCCGATGCCGGAGCACGTTTCCATCACCTACGATCATCCTGGCAAATGCCCGATTTGCGCCATGACACTGGTGCCGGTGACCAAAAGCCAGCTCGAAAAAATCCAGCCAGGCGGCAAGATTCTTTACTACACCTGTCCGATGCCGGAGCACAGCGACGTGCATTCGGACAAGCCCGGCAAATGTCCGAAGTGCGGGATGACGCTCATCCCGGTCATGAGCACACCAGTGCCGACGACGAATGCCACCGTGATCAAATGAGAAATAAATCCGAAATCCGAGGCCCGAAATCCGAAAGAAATCCGAAGACCGAATTCAGCAACGGCTGGTTCGCGGCCACCCGGGAAACGCCCTGCTCGCAACCTCGCACAGGAATTTTTTGGATTTCGGCATTCGGATTTCTTTCGGCATTCGGCATTCGGGCTTCGGATTTCCCTTTTTATGCTTTCGCGCGTCATTGATTTTTCGCTGAAGAACAAGTTCATCGTGCTGTTGGCCACGGCGGCGCTGGTGCTGGGCGGCATTTATGCCGTGCGCCACGTCCCACTCGATGCCATTCCCGACCTCTCGGACACGCAGGTCATCATCTACACGTCGTGGGAAGGCCAGGCGCCGAACATCGTCGAGGACCAGGTCACTTATCCCATCACGACCAAGATGTTGTCCGTGCCGCGGCAAAAGGCGGTGCGCGGCTATTCGTTTTACGGCTTCTCGTTCGTTTATGTCATTTTCGAGGATGGCACGGATCCCTACTGGGCGCGCAGCCGCGTGCTCGAATATCTCAGTGGCTTGAGCGGTCAGTTGCCGAAGGGCGTGACGCCGTCGCTCGGCCCGGACGCCACCGGCGTCGGCTGGGCGTTCATGTATTCCATCAATTCCACCAACCGCGACCTGGCCGAACTGCGTTCGTATCAGGATTGGTATTTGAAATATCAACTCACGGCGGTGGACGGTGTTTCCGAGGTCGCGTCCGTCGGCGGCTTTGTGAAGCAATACCAGGTGACGGTGGACCCGGCGAAGTTGCGCGCCTACAACCTGTCGTTAAAGGACGTAAGCACGGCCATCGAGCGTAGCAACGGCGAGGTCGGCGGACGTTCGCTCGAACTGGCCGAGCGCGAATTCATCCTGCGCGTCAAGGGTTACGTGCAAAGCCTGGATGATTTGCGGAAGGTCGCCGTCGGTTCCGGCGCAAACGGCGTGCCGATTTTGTTGCGTGACGTCGCCACGGTGCAGTTTGGTCCCGACATGCGGCGCGGCATCGCCGAGCAAAACGGCGAGGGTGAAACCGTGGGCGGCATCGTCGTGGTGCGTTACGGCGCGAACGCTCACCGCGTCATCCAGGACGTGAAACTGCGGCTCGACCAGGCGATGAAGGCGCTGCCGCTGGACGTGAAATACACGGTGGTATATGACCGAAGCGCGCTGATTGATCGCGCGGTCAAGACGCTCGAAGAAAAGCTGCTGGAAGAAAGCCTCGTGGTGGCGCTCGTCTGCCTCGCGTTCCTGCTGCATTTGCGCAGCGCGCTGGTGGCCATCATCATCCTGCCCGTTGCGGTGTTGATTTCGTTCCTTGTCATGTCCGGCCAGGGCATCAGCTCGAACATCATGTCGCTGGGCGGCATCGCCATCGCCATCGGCGCGATGGTGGACGCGGTCATCATCATGATCGAGAACGCCCACAAACATCTGGAACGCGACCAGGGCAAAAAACCGCACTGGGAAATCATCCGCGACGCGGCCATCGAAGTCGGTCCGACACTGTTCTACTCGCTGCTGGTTATCACCGTGTCATTCCTGCCGGTGTTCACTTTGCAGGCGCAGGAAGGCCGGATGTTCAAGCCCCTGGCGTTCACCAAGACGTATTCCATGGGCGCGGCGGCGCTGCTCTCCATCACACTCGCGCCGATTTTGATGGGCTGGTTCATCCGTGGCCGGATTCCGAAGGAGGAAAAGAATCCCATCAACCGTTTTCTCATCTGGCTGTACCATCCGGTGATTGATTTCGTCATCAAATGGCGTTGGCGGGTCGTCATCACCGCCGCGCTGATTGTGGTCTGGGTTTTCTTTCCCTGGAACCGGCTGGTGGTAGATAATCTTTCTCGATTCAGTAGCAGTCCCGCGTCGCGGGATGAGTCCGCTCATTCTGATTTGCCGGAAAGTCAGAGCCGACTGACGTCGGCTGCTACATGGATTGGGAAACTGTTTCCATACCAAAACATCGGGTCGGAATTCATGCCGCCGCTGTACGAAGGCGATTTGCTGTACATGCCGACGACGTTCCCCGGCATTTCGCCCACCAAGGCGCGGCAAATCCTCCAGATCACCGACCGCATCATCAAATCGTTTCCCGAGGTAAAGACGGTGTTCGGCAAGGCTGGCCGTGCCGAAACCGCCACCGATCCCGCGCCGATGGACATGATCGAAACCACCATCCAGTTGAAACCGGAATCGGAATGGCCGGCAGTGGACATCAAGGACGACAATGGCCGCGTCATCGCGCATCGCCGCCGCACACACGATGAATTGACGGACGCGCTGAACGCCGCCGTGCAAATCCCCGGGCTCAACAACGCCTGGACGATGCCCATCATCACGCGCATTGACATGCTTTCCACTGGCATCAAAACGCCGGTCGGCATCAAGGTGGCCGGGCCGGACTTGCGCGAACTTGAACGCATCGGCACCGAGATCGAGGCGGTCGTACGAACCGTGCCCGGCACTGCCAGCGCCTATGCCGAACGCGTCAACGGCGGGCGCTACATCGAATTTGAAATCAACCGCGACGCCATCGCCCGTTACGGCCTGACCCTGGGCGACGTGCAGGACGTGCTGTCCGTGGCGCTGGGCGGCATGCCGCTCGCGACCACCGTCGAAGGGCTGCAACGCTACACCATCAATCTCCGTTACGACCGCGATTTCCGTTCCGATTTACGTTCGCTGCAGGACGATATCGTCGTGCCCACGCCCGGCGGCGCGCAGGTGCCGCTCGGCCAGCTCGCCACGCTCAAGATCGTGGACGGCCCGATGGGTATCAAGACGGAAGGCGCCGTGCCCAACGACTGGGTCTATGTGGACATCCGCGGCGTGGACGTGGGCACCTACGTGCAAATGGCCATGCGTGCCGTGAATGAAGCTGTTGCCACCGGCGCGATCAAGCTGCCGCCGGGCTACAACATTTTCTGGAGCGGCCAGTACGAATACATGCTGCGCGCCCGGCAACGCCTGATGATCGTCGTGCCGCTGACGCTGCTCATCATCCTGCTCATCATTTATCTCAACACCCGGTCGCTCGTCAAAACCGCCATCGTCATGCTCGCCGTGCCGTTTTCGCTCGTCGGCGCGTTCTGGGTGATTTACCTGCTGGGCTACAACCTGAGCGTCGCCGTCTGGGTGGGCATCATTGCGCTGGCCGGGCTGGACGCGGAAACCGGCGTGGTGATGCTGCTCTACCTCGACCTCGCCTACGACGAATGGAAGAAAAAGGGATTGATGCGCCACGCCGCCGATTTGCGCGACGCCATTTATCACGGCGCGGTCAAACGCGTCCGTCCGAAGGCGATGACCGCGTGCGTTATCATCGCCGGTCTGGCGCCGATTTTGTGGAGCAGCGGCACCGGCGCCGACGTGATGAAACGCATCGCCACGCCGATGGTGGGCGGCGTCGTAACCTCGACGCTCATGGAATTGCTGGTGTATCCGGCGATATTTTATCTGTGGCGTTCGCGACAGATCAAGCTGGCAAATGCTGAGGAATCCGGCGAGCGTAATTGAAATTTTGCGGCAGGGACACGTTCCACCCTATCCCCGTTCTCCACGGGAAAGTCGGGACGGAATGCGGAAATGAAAAGAGAGAAACCGGTCATACTACGGATCAAAGCCCTCCGGGCGAACGCCGCCGGAGTGCGATTCTGGCAGTCTGGTCAGGTATCGTCGGATGGAGAGATTCTCCTATCGGATGAAGTGCCTCCACAATTTGTAGAGAAGTTCGGCAATTGACCAAGCGCCAGATTCAGCCGGACGGTCTGTTCAATGCCCGTTCAGCAGTGGCAAAACATCTTGCCGTTTTGACCACATTAGGGGTTCGATTTCGTAGGCTTTGATGGCTGCCAGATTATCTTCGTTGGGTGGGTGTTCAACGTCGTTCACGAAAGTGAATGCGAGTAGTTGCTCTGCGCGCAGCAGGCGCACATCTGCCACCGCGAACGCGAAGGATAGCGCTTGGTCTTTGGTGAGGTCGTTGATCGCCCGAATGACACGCTGTGGCCTGCGTTGAGTCTTGGGCAAACCGAAATCGAACTTGTGATCGAATCCGCTGCGCCCGCTGAGTTTGAAGTCGGGAAAAACGGGAATTTCATTTGTCTCAAGAAACTTCGCGACGTCCTCCTTGAACAATGACAGCACGTGCTCCTCTCCCATGACGAACATGTCGTTCACCGCCAGCATGGCTTGGACGAGGTTGTGTTTTTTCTGCGGGAAATCTTGCGGCGTGGCGTGGACTTGAAGTTCGTCGCCCTCCTGGCGCACGCCAAAGCCGTTCAGGATCGCCGTCAGGTGAGCCTTGCGCTTATCCGTGCCAAAGGCCATGCCGGAAGAAGCAAGGTCGGCGATGGTGTATCCGTCATCGGTGAGAAGCAGCCCACCATTGCGCTTCTCGACGTAGATCTCAATTTCGTCGTTGTGGCGGTCAACGAACGGCGTGGCGATGCAGCATGAGCCTTGAAGTTCGCTGACCTGCAATCCCTCCTTCAACCAGCGCAGGTAATCGGCGATCAAACGTTCACATTCGGCGCGGTTCATACTGTTAATTGAATGTTGGGCACGCTTTGCACGGCACAGTATTTCAAAAAGTCTTCGAGACAAATTACACCGTTGGTCAAATCGCGCATGGACAATCCAGGAACATCGGCAGGCTCGAAAGCCACTTTGTCCTCGAAACCCTCGATGTAGCGATGGAAATGCGGACACGCCAGACGCACGCCCGGACGATGGGGCGCGTTCGGCGGATTCCGATGGGCAGGTCCGTTCAAATCCAAGCGGGCCAGAATCACAACCTTCCTGCCGCGCGTCTGGTATTCAGGCGAGCGCGGTTTCGGTTGCCACGCTCAAAATCAAACAGGAATAGTTCCCGGCGGTCCACAGACCGGAGCTCCCGCACGTAGCAGAGTGTCTGAGAATTTGGAAATTCCAGCGGCGTCACCGCAACAAACTCCTTTGGCATTTGGAGCAAGGCGTCTGCTTCTGCTTGAGTCAGGGCCATAATCGTTTTGAGCTTGAACGCCGGAGTTATACGAATTCCGGCAAACAGTGTCACGCCGTCTCTTTGCTTCAGTCGTCTGCGTTGAAACCTCATGGAATACGGTTTGCCGTTTCCTGAACTGGTGTTTGTCGTCTTCGTGTTCCACTCGGAAGCCGATTTTCCACCCTCAACTGGCATTCAGCCCAACGCGGGTTTGGCCGGGTTCGGAAAGCAAGGGGGTGGCTGGCAGGGTCATGGGGTTAAAATGAGCCGGTAGCTGGCGTGCTGACAACTGAATTTTTTGGCCGGGAAATGAATTTAACGCAAAGACGCCAAGGCGCAAAGACGCAACCCAAGGAGCGCGGATTTCCAGCCGTGCCCGAATTTCGCGAAGCGTTTGGACTGCGCGCGGTTTACCGCCGCTTTGCCTCGCGGGAGTCATGGGTGCCGCAGAATCCTGAACGTCGGCCAAGTCTCCTTGGTTCAAAAGCGGTGCTGAAGCACACGCAGTCCAAACGCTGGCGCGTGGCCGGATGAGTTTCGGGTTTCGTACCAGCGTCTTGGCTCCTCTGGTGCGTTTGCTTTAAAAAACCGGCGGCAAATTACTTTCCTTCGTGGCTTTTCGATTTCTTGCCGGATTGCTTTTCCAACTCCGCGACGCGCTTGAGCAGTTCCGGCAGGCGCTGGACGGCAATCATCTGGCGCTTGGCCTGCTTGTCCGGTTGCGCGGGAATGCCCATCCATTTTCCGCCGTCGGGAATGTCGTGCATCACGCCGGATTTCGCCGCGACGATGGCCTGGTTGCCGATTTTCAAATGGCCCGCAAGACCCACCTGCCCGGCCAGCACCACGAATTTGCCGAGCTTGGTGCTGCCGGAGACGCCCACCTGCGCGATGATCAGGGTGCCTTCGCCAATTTCGACGTTGTGGGCGATCTGGACGAGGTTATCAATCTTCGTGCCTTTGCCGATGATTGTCGGGCCCAGCGCGCCGCGGTCAATCGTCACGTTCGCGCCAAGTTCCACATCGTCGCCGATGATGACGTTGCCGATCTGCGGCACTTTGCGGTGAACGCCGCCGTCCTGCACGTAACCGAAGCCGTCCGAGCCAACCACCGTGCCGGCATGAATGCGGACGCGCCGGCCGATTTCCGTGTGCGGATAAACCGTCACGTTCGGAAACAGGTTCACGTCGTCGGCCAGCTTGCAGTCGTCGCCGACCACATCGTTGGCCTGCAGAACCGCCCGCGCGCCGATTTTCACGCGCTCGCCGACGACACAATGCGGCCCGATGTGTGCGCCGGGGCCAACCTTTGCGCTCGCCGCGATGACCGCCGTGGGATGAATTCCAGCGGCCCAGGTTCGTTCGGGAAAGAACAGCGCCATGGCCCTGGCGAACGCGACGCGGGCGTTGGGCACGCGGATCAGGATTTTTTTTGCGGATTTAAAGTGCTCGTCGGCGATGATGGCGGTCGCCGCGCTTTGTTCGGCGCGAGCGAAATAATCCTCATTTTCAGCGAATGTGAGGTCGCCCGGTTTGGCGTGGTCGGCGGGAGCAAAGCCTTTGAGCGTTGCTGCGGCATCGCCAACCACTTCACCATCAAGGTGTTTTGCAATTTCAGCAGTAGTAAAGGTCATATTGCTTTTTTGTGCGGTTGCCGTTGACTTGGTCAACGCGGCTCACTATAAAGGCAGGCGTATCCAGTTCAACCCCAAGTTTGCATGGCAAAAACTTTGCGCGTCGGGCTGATCGGCTACCGCTTCATGGGCAGGGCGCACTCCAATGCATGGCGGCAGGCCCCCCGTTTCTTCAAGCTCAAGGCCAATATCGAGTTGCACGCGATTTGCGGACGCAATGCCGCCAACGTCCAGGCGGCCCGCGCGCAATTGGGCTGGCAAAAATCCGCAACGGACTGGCGTGAAATCGTCGAGTCGCCGCTGATTGACATCGTGGACATCGTGACGCCGACGAATTGTCACGCGGAAATGGCGATGGCCGCGGTTAAAAACGGCAAGCACGTCCTGTGCGAAAAGCCGCTGGCGCTGAATCTCAAACAGGCCGAGGCGATGTTCGCCGCTGCGAACAAAGCGAAGGTCGTTCACATGGTCTGCCACAATTACCGGCGCGTTCCGGCCATCGCGCTGGCGAAGCGGATGATTGGTGAAGGCGCGCTGGGCCGGATTTTCCATTTTCACGCGCGTTACGCGCAGGACCGGCTGGCCGACCCGGAATTTCCGCTGGACTGGCGGCTGCAAAAGGAGACCAGCGGCGCCGGTGTCCACAGTGACATCAATTCGCACGTCATTGATTTGGGGCGTTACCTCGTCGGCGAATTCACGGAAGTCTGCGGTTTGTTGAACACGTTTATCCCGGAACGGCCGCTGGCCGACGCGCTGGCCAAAGGCGCGCGCAAGATGGGCAAGGTGACCGTGCCGGACTCGGCGCTGTTCATCGGCCGGATGGAAAATGGCGTGCTGGCGAACGTGGAAGCCACGCGCTACGCGCTCGGCCGCAAGAACCACATCGCCATTGAAATCAACGGGAGCAAAGGCTCGATTTATTTTGATTTCGAAGACATGAACAAATTGAAATTTTACAATGGCGACGACCTGAAAGACCGGCGTGGTTTCCGCGAGATTCAGGTGACCGAGCGTGATGGCGTGCAGCCGTATGTCGGCCATTGGTGGCCGCCGGGACACGGCATCGGCTACGAACACACGTTCATTCATGTGGTCGCCGATTTTGTGAACGCCTGCATCGAGGGCAAACCGGTCCAACCGACGTTCGAGGATGGCTTGAAAAACCAGCGCGTGCTTGCCGCCGTTGAGGAATCGTCGCAGAAAGGCAAGTGGGTGAAGGTGTAGGAGCGCGTCTGAAAATTCACTCGTATGCTTTTCATCATTCGGTGGGGCGAGCGTCCCCGCGAGCCGTCGTCGCCACGCTTTGACGCGCCAAGGCCGGCTCGCCAGTAGTCTCGCCTCACCGATTTGGCTTAAACTGAGCCACTACCGTTCTTTGCACATTCTTGCCTCAAGCCTTGGATTTCGACTACGCTGTCTTTCGAAAAATTGAATTATGCCACTGATCTCGCTTGAAAAAATCATCCCGATCCTCCAGGTCGCCATCGGACCGGTTATTCTCATTTCCGGGATCGGCCTGTTGCTGCTCACGATGACGAACCGGCTGGGCCGCGCCATTGACCGCGCCCGCCAACTGAAGGCCGACCTGCCCAAGCGTACCGATGCCGAGCGCGAACAGGCGCTGGCGCAAGTGGCCATCCTTTACCAGCGCGCCAAAATGGTGCGCCTGAGCATCATCTTGGCCACGCTCAGCGCGCTGCTGGCGTCGGCGCTCATCATCACGCTATTTGTGACCGCCCTGCTCCAATGGGAAGCCGGGCTGCCCGCCAGCCTTATTTTCATCGCCTGCATGATTTCGCTGTTCGCGTCGCTGGTTGCGTTCATCTGCGACATCAATCTGTCGCTGCACGCGCTCAAGCTGGAATTGAAAGGCATCGGGCCCGATCCCGACTGAACGTCATTGTTTGGGCCAGCCGGACGGATCACGCGGCTGGAAGCCGCGCTGACTGGCAGGCAAGATGCCGCCGCCGCGGTGTAGCGGCACGTTTCCCAGCGTGCCAGTGATGGCGGCTTCCAGCCGCCAGTTGAGTGCATACACCCGGTTGCGCGTCCAGCCAGGCAGAGGGTCTTCAATTTAACTTGCCCGGAAGCCGCCGGGCGCGTATTAGAATGGGCGTCGAACGTTGGGCCCACGTGGCGGAATTGGCAGACGCGCTAGATTCAGGTTCTAGTGGGTAACACCGTACAGGTTCAAGTCCTGTCGTGGGCACCATTCCACCACTCGATGAGTTGTCGAGCAGGTACGACCACGGTTTGACGCCAGAACCACGGTTAATGGGAAAACAACCGGCGCCAAGGCGACAATTTTCCCGACTGGAGTTGCAAAGTTAAAAACTGATCGGATCGAGGACGCTCACTGTATAAAGGCATATTTATAAGGGTAAAATATGATTTTTCTGTTCATTGAAAAACCGCCGGAGAATCTCAAAGACTATGTGAATGTTCCGGCAAATGATGTGTGTGGTGAGTTTGTCAAATCGCTGGTCGGCCTGTTACGACAGGATGTGTTCCACATCAAAACCGACGGGGTTCCACTCGACTGGCTTACGGATGCGGTGATCGAGGCGGCGAAAGATTATCTGATCATGATCCAACGAATTCCGGCTCATTCGGATAAACGGAGAACCGCTCGGGCAATCTTTTACTTTGAGCGTCAGCCTTCAAATTAGGCGGTTACTGCGCCATTCGAGTTCCCGATAACTTCCCGCCGCCAGGCATCGAGCCTGGGGCTAAAGTTTTCCTGGTTGATCCAGTGATTCGTCCCATAACTCGTTTAAACCCGGATGAGTGGGGCGTTGAACCGTTGCATCGTTGCAACGCGTAAAACGAAGTTGGAGAGCACGCCCGAGGCGGACGCGCTCCCATTTCAATTATGGTTTTCGGGTTGAATCGCTAAAACGGTGCAACGGTTCAACAATTGATTTTCACCAGTTCACCGGCACGGTCATCTTTTTCCCGAAGCGATTGTGATAATGCACCTGCCGCTTTTGCTGGCCGTATTCATGCACCAATTTTGTGATTTTAACGTCGTAGCAGCAGTATTCGGCGATTTCCGCCAGCTTGCCTTCCTTGAACCAGTGGATGGCCTGCAGGCCTTCGGCGGTTTTTTCCACGCCGAACGTCGCTGTCGCAATCGAATCCAGCGACAGCCGGTGTTGCAATTTGTTCTGCAAATCCACCATCAGGTCGAGCGTTGGCAACTGGCTCAAATCAAACGTCGTGTAACCGTGCAACACTTCGTAATCGAACCGCAAAATGTTGAAACCGACGATGAGATCGGCGCGCTGCAAATCCTTGAGGAGGTCGTCCACCTGTTTCTCGCCGTAAATTTTGTAATCGCCGCGCCCGGTGCTGAAGGTCACGCCGATGCTCATGCCCATGCGGGCGATGTTGCCCCAGCCGCCCACTTCCTCGGCGGACTTCTGCGTTTCGAGATCGAAATAAACGATGTTTTTCAAAGTGCTCGCATTATGAAAACCGCATTTGCCATCGAAAACAATTCCAAACTGCCGCCAGCCGCCGGGAAATGACTGATTTCCGAATCTGAATGACTAAAGAATTTACCAATGGTCCAATCAACCAACGCGCCTGCCAGGCTGCTCTTTCGAGCTTCGGGCTTATTTCGTCATTATGGTTTAGGAATTAGTCATTTTCCCGGCTCGCGGGGACGCTCGCCCCACCAACGGATGTTATTTCACCACTTGCGAAATTCTGCGCGCCGTTCCACATTCCTTGCATGTCACTGACGCCATCCACCATGCTGCCGCTCGGCACGGCCGCGCCTGATTTTCGGTTGCCGGACACCAACGGGAAAACCGTCTCGCTCACGGATTTCAAGGACAAGCCCGCGTTGCTCGTCGTTTTCATGTGCAACCATTGTCCTTACGTGCAGCATATCCGCGCCGGACTCGCGCAACTGGCGAAAGATTACCTGCCGCGCAACGTGGCCATCGTCGGCATCAACTCCAACGACGTGGCGAATTATCCCGAAGACAGCCCGGCCAAAATGGCCGCCGAAGTCAACACCGCCGGCTATTTGTTCCCGTATCTTTACGACGAATCGCAGGCCGTCGCCAAAGCCTATCACGCCGCCTGCACGCCGGACATTTTCCTTTTCGACCGGGGCCGGCGATTGGTTTATCGCGGCCAGTTCGATGCCAGCCGGCCCGGAAACGGAATTCCGGTCACCGGCAAGGATGTGCGGGCGGCGCTCGACGCCGTGCTCGCCGGGAAAACCACTTCAGGATTTCAGGCGCCCAGCATGGGCTGCAACATCAAATGGAAGGCGGGAAACGAACCGAGACATTCTTGAGGTAGCGGGCGCCTCTGACATCATCACGGGTTTGCTCTGAAACCGACCGGCCTGATTTGTCGTGTAACAAACCTGTGGCGGCCTTGTCCTAACCAGGGAACACGATTTTGAAAGTCCATGATGGTTGAGGAAAATCAAAACGGTGACGCGCCGAAAGTTCTGGAGCAACTGGTCCATCAGGCCGAACGCGCCGGGGCGAGCGACATCCATCTCCAGATGCGCGGCAAGACGGCCGAGGTCAACTTCCGCCTCGACGGCATCATTGCTCCCGGCACGGAACTTCCCGCCGAAGTGGCCGACCGCGTCTTTGGCCGGATCAAATTTCTGGCGCGGCTGAAGACGTATCAGGAATCGCTGCCGCAGGACGGCCGCATTGCGCGCGCCGACCTCGGCAGCAAAAACGACATCCGCGTGGCCACTTATCCGACCGTGACCGGGGAAAAAATCGTCCTGCGGCTTTTCAATTCGTCCCCGGCCATATCGTTCAGCGAATTGTCCCTGCCCGCCGCCGCGGTCGCCGAGTTGGAACAGTTTCTCCGCCAAGCCACCGGCCTGCTGCTCCTCACCGGCCCGGCCGGCAGCGGCAAGACCACCACGATTTACGCCTGCCTCCGCCATCTCGTCGAACCCGGCGGACGCCAGATCATCACCGTCGAAGACCCGGTGGAACAGATTGTTCCCGGCACGATGCAAACCGAGGTAAACGAAGCCATCGGCCTCGATTTCGCCCGCGCCGCGCGGCACCTGCTGCGGCAGGACCCGCAGGTGCTCATCATCGGCGAGATTCGGGATGAAGCCACCGCGCAACTGGCCGTGCGCGCCGGCCTGACCGGGCATCTGGTCATTTCCACGTTACACGCCGGGTCGTGCCGGGGCGTTTTCGAGCGGCTGCTGGTGATGTGTGCCGACCATTCCGCCGTGGCGAGCGCGGTCGAACTGGTTTTAAACCAACGGCTGATCCGCAAATTGTGTTCCGTGTGCAACGGCGCCGGATGCGATGCCTGTTTGCGCACCGGCTATCAGGGCCGGGTGCCGTTGGTGGAATGGCTGCGGGTGGACGAGGCGATGCGCGCAAAAATCCGGCAGCGGGAATTGACGGCATTGGTTCCAGCGCGGCCCCTGGAAGAATCGGCGCGTGAGCTTTTGCGGCAAGGTTTGTCCAATCAGCCGGAATACCAAAGAGTATTCGGCCTATGAAACTGGACGAATTTGCCTTCTTCAACCAACAACTGGCCGCGATGCTGCGCGACGGCATCCCGCTCGAGGGCGCGCTACAGCGGCTCTGCCAGGAAATGCGCGCCGGGTCGCTCCGCACCGAGTTGCAGACGCTCGAAGCCGACCTCGCCAAAGGCACGCCGATGGCCGACGCGTTGAAAGGCCGCCAGCTTCCCGAACTTTACAAACGGATGATCATGGTCGGCGTCAAAAGCAGCGACCTGCCCGGGGCGCTGACGATGCTGGCGGATTACTTGCAACGCCAGAGCAGTCTTTGGACGCGGCTGAAAGGATTGATGATTTATCCGTGCATCGTCCTGTTCGCCGCATTTTTGTTGGCCTGTTTTTTGTCTTACATCCTCGGCACGTTTCTTTGGGGAAACTTTGCGTTTCTCGCCGACGATGCTCACGTGCCGGCGGTTTGGGCTGGCTTGTGGGTGTCGCCGGTTTTTCTCGGAGTGGCGGTGCTGGCGGCATTGGTTGCGGTTTCCGTTCCGCCGATAAGAAGAAAGTTACGCTGGCGTCTGCCGGCCTTCAAGGAAGCCAGTCTGGCACAAGTCGCGTCAGCCATGGGATTGATGTTGAAGAACGGTGTGCCACTGGCCGACGCGCTGTCCTTCGTCGAACAGCTTGAACACGGGACGATGGCGGCAAAAGAAATCGCCGAATGGCGTGAGCGGCTTGCTTCCGGGCGCGGAAAATTTGCTGAAATGGCCGCCGCCAACCGCGTATTTCCGCCGCTGTTTGTCTGGACGATTGCCCAATCCGGCGAGGACCTGGCCTCCGGTTTTCAACGCGCCGCCGAACTTTATCAAGCCCGCGCCCTGTATCGCTCCGAACTGCTGCTTTACTCGGCTCTGCCTTGTTCGATCCTGGCGCTGGCAGCGATGATTGCCATACAGATTTTGCCTGTGTTTGGCACGCTGACATCATTTATTTCCTCGATTAGCGGTGATTGAAGCTGGCCATGAATATCGCCATTACATTTTCGCCCATGCTGGCTGATGCCCCGATCCCACCATTGCTTGTTTTGCTATTGCTTCTTGTGGCGTTGGTGAAATTTTTAGCGGCGTCAATTTCATGCCTCCTTCTGGTCGGCGTCATCGGCGGATTGATTTTTTTGATTCACTTTTTATTTACCCTGCCGATGCGCCGGATGGAGCGCGCACGGTTGTTCCTTGATTTGCTGGAAAGTGCGCTCCAACGCGGGCAATCCGTGGAGGCAATGGTTCTTTCCATCGCGCAAAGCCGCGACCAGACGCTGGGCGTGCGATTTCATCTGCTCGCGGCACACATCGAAAGCGGATTGCGCCTGGTGGCCGCGCTGGAAAAAGTTCCGCGCTTTTTGCCGCCGCAAATTGCCGCCATGCTGCGGGTCGGGGAAAAGCTCGGCGACCTCCGGCGCGTGCTGCCCGCCTGCCGCGAAATTCTGCGCGACCGGCCCGCGGCGGTTCGCAGCGCCATGCATTACATGATTTTGGTCGTTCTGCTCTTCTCGCCGGCCTTTATTTTCGTGGTGATGATGACGGCGGTCATGATTATTCCCAAATTCAAGGAAGTCGCCGCTGGAATTGGCGTTCCTTTGTGGCCGCTGACGACATTTGTTTTTGTCCTTGTTGACTCGGGCTTGTTGATTGCTTTTGAAATAATTATCTCGCTGCTGATAAGCGGTGTCGTGATGATTTACATTGGCGGCCCGGGGTTTGCCCGCTGGTTTCAATTTCGCGGGTTGCCGCCCGCCGACTGGATTGCGTGGCGCATACCGTGGAAGCAAAAGCGGCTGCAGCGGACATTTTCCGCCATGCTCGCCGTGCTGCTGGACGGCGGCGTGCCGGAAGGCGAAGCCGTCCGACTGGCGGGCGATTGCACCGCCAACGAAATCTGCCGCCACCGCGCCCGGCGCGTCCTGGCCGCGCTTCAACAAGGAACCAAACTCGATGACGCCGTCCGCGCGTTCGACGACAGCGGCGAGTTTCACTGGCGGCTGACAAACGCGACGCACGCGCGCGGCGGATTTTTAAGCGCGTTGCACGGCTGGCACGAGGCGCTCGACGCCAAGGCCTTTCAACAGGAGGAGGCCTCCGCCCACGCCGTCACCAGTGGCCTGGTGATTTTGAACGGCGTGCTTGTCGCGCTGATTGCGACCGGCATGTTTGGCATCCTGATTGCATGTGTAAACGCTGCGTTATTATGGTGACCGCTCGTTCACAAAATTCTTCCCTTGCCCGGTCGCGAACGCGTGAGCGCGGCCTGCTAATGGTGGATTTGGTTGTCGGCATGGCGATTCTCACGCTGGCCATCATACCGCTGGCGTTTCCGTTTGCGCATGAAAGGCAGTTGCTCCGCGCCGAATATTTTCGCGGCGTCGCCATGGAAATTGTGGACGGGGAAATGGAGATTCTGGCCGCCGGCGAATGGCGGGATTTCCCGGAAGGCGCGCAGCCTTACACCATCCATGCCCGCGCCGCCGCCAACCTGCCGCCCGGCCATTTTCAATTGACCAAGAATGGAAAACATCTCCGGCTCGAATGGACGTCCGACAACCGGCAGGGCATCGGCCCGGTCATTCGCGAGGTCACGATCAAATGAAACCACGCCGGTCCATTCCACGCGTTGGCGCTTCAACCGGGTATCTCCTGATCGAGTGCCTGGTTTATATCGGCGTATTCGTCGTCCTGCTCGGCATCGGATACGGGGCGTTTTACGTCTGCTGGGATTACTCGAAGGCGCTGCATTATGCGACGGATAACATCAACGCCGCCTTGCACGCCGGTGAACGCTGGCGGGCGGATGTTCGCAACGCCACGGGAAAAATCACCGTCAAGACCACACCGGAGGGCGAATGGTTGCGGATTCCCTGCGGGACAAACGAAGTCCTTTACCGTTTCAATGCCGGTGAAATTCGCCGCCAGGTGGCGTCATCGGATTTTTCGGAGTTGTTGCTTCCGACGGTCAAGGCATCGCAAATGATGATGGACGCGCGCGGGCCGGTCAGGGCGTGGCGTTGGGAGCTGGAATTGAAATCGCGCCGCAAGGAAGCCCGCCTGCCTTTATTGTTCACGTTCGAAGCAGCAGCCAAACCGACGCCATGAAGATTTCCCCATCCATTTTTCCCCGGTCCCACCGTCAAAGCGGTTCCGCCGTGTTGATTTTTATCACCCTGCTGGCGATCATGCTGATGCTGATTGCCGCCAACAGCAGCGCCCTGCTCCATTTGCATCAGGAATTGAAATTGTTGGACCAGCGACAGATCAAACGGCTGAACGCCTCCCAGACCAACGCCACCACGACCGCCATTTCGCCGGGGCAACCGGGATCAAAATGAACGCCGATATCGAAGCCAAAATCCAGATGCTCAACGGCTCGATGCACTGCTTTGTGTTCGGGCTGTTGGGATTGATGCCGGTGATTGGCCTGCCGTTCGCCATTGCGGCGCTCTGGATTTCAGGCCGGGTGCGGGTCAAAGAAAAACAAATGTGGAATGCGGCGCGGCCTTATCGGATTTGGGGCGTGGTCTGCGCCGCCGGCGGGACCATTTTTTGGGGATTCATCCTGACCATCATCATTTATCACACGGTCGCCGAAAACGGTTCCGGTTGAAGCGCCAGTTTCTCAGGATTTCGGCAATTTTTCCTCGACCATTTCGCACAGCACGTGAAAGAGCAGCTTGTGGCCTTCCTGTATCCGCGCGGTGTTGTCGCCGACCACGAGCAAGTCGAGCGTGGCCATGCCTTTCGTAAAACCGCCGTCACGGCCCAGGAAACAAATGCTTTCGATGCCGCAACGCCGGGCTTCCTCCAGCGCGCGTTTGACGTTTTTGGATTTGCCGCTGGTGGTGAAAGCGATGACCAGGTCGCCCGGCTGGGCCAAGCCCCAGATTTGGCGCGCGAAAATTTCGTCGGCGCCGTAGTCGTTGCAAACGGCGGTCATGTATTCGCCGTTGGCCGTGAGTGAAATGGCCGGATACGGCCGGCGGTCGGCGACGTAGCGGCAGAGAAATTCCGTGGCCAGGTGCGTGGCGTCGGACGCGCTGCCGCCGTTGCCGCAGACGAGCAGCTTGTGGCCGGAGGTCAGGCAGGCCAGAACCATTTTCGCCGCGCGATTCAGCGGTTCTTCCAAACCCGCCAAAGGCCGTAGCGTTGCGATGCAATCGTCAATCGCCCTTAGCAATTGTGTCATGCGGGGAGACTAATTGCTGATTCTTGAAAGGAAAGGCGAAATGACAGGTCGTTTGCCAAAAGCGCAGTGAGCATCGCGTGAGTGTTTATTTGCTGAACTGTCCAACTTGGCATGCTCGGCCAACGCCCGAAAAAAGATTCAGCGTTCACGTTGATTGAGCTTCTGACGGTCATCGCCATCGTCGGAATTCTGGCGGCGCTTTCGCTGACGGTTTTGTCGCGTGGTGCAGAAATGGCGCGACGCATCAGTTGCGTCAACAATGTCCGCCAGCTTGGTCAGGCGATACAACAATTTGTCGGTGATAATCACGTTTATCCGCTCAACACAAATCCAGATTTTGACAAGGGCAGCTATCCCAATCATTACGACTTCTGGGACATTGCCTTGGAACATGCACTGGGAAAAGAAAGCAGTTCGCACGAGTCATCGTTTGTTTCAAAAGGAATTTGGAAGTGTCCATCGCTGGAACGCCCGGCGAATTTTCCATCAAACCAGGTTTATGTTTCCTACGGCTACAACACGTACGGAATGCGCTCGGGCAAAAGTGACACCAATTCGCTGGGAATCGGCAGGCAGTTCGGCATGTCAAAGATTTCGGCTCCGCCAGTGCCGGAATCAGAAGTTGTCAGTCCAAGCGACATGATGGCTCTGGGCGACGGCTTTGTCGGAGCTGGTAAACAAATTTGGGGAGGATGCGAGCACTTGCTCATGCGTTCTCCAGATTTCCCTGTTATTCCGATTAACAATGAGCCGTTTTTACGCCACCAAGGCAGAGCTAATATGGTTTTTTGCGATGGGCACGTTGAATCGCCGACGTTGAAATTTCTTTTTGAAGACACCAGTGACGCCGCTTTGGTCCGTTGGAACCGCGACCATCGGCCACACCGCGAGAAATTGTCGCCGTGACTATTGCTTGGTGGGGCGAGCGTCCTCGCGAGCCGAAACCTGTGGAATTTGTTCCCGAGTTGGCTCGCCAGTAGTCTCGCCCCACCCTTGTTCCACACTTGAGATTTTTGCCCCACCGGTTATGTTCCTTTCATGCCGATTTACGAGTTTCATTGTGAGAAATGCGAGCGCGACAGCGAAATCCTCGTGCGCTCCAGCGATTGGAAGGGAACCGCGTGCCCGCACTGCGGTTCAAAGAAATTGTCAAAGAAATTTTCCACCTTCGCCTCGGCCAGCGCCGGGGAAAGTCATTCCGGCGGCCATGGTGGCGGCGGCCATTGTTGCGGCGGCGGCTGTCACTGCCATTGAAACGTGTGGGTAGTACCCGCCGCCGGCGGGTTCAATTCGGCGTCCCGCCGAATTGCAGTGGAGCACGCCAATTTCCGCTACGTCCCACAGGAAAGTCTGCGGGTTTGTTTCTGCTATGAGTTTCGGGCGGGAGGCCCGAAACCACCCGCGGGACGCAGGTGCTACAGACAGATTTCGCGTGCGCTTACCCGTGTCAGATCCTCCACCGCCCAATCGGGCTGGTGCCGTTTTAATTCGTCCAGCTTCGCGCCGCCGGTGGCCACGGCCAGCACTTTCGCACCGATGAATTTTCCACACCGAATGTCAAATGGCGTGTCGCCGACCACGACGATCTCCTCGGGCCGCAAATTTTTCCCCAGCACGCGCCGTCCGCGTTCGAGCGCGGCGGCGGCGATGTGATTGCGGTCTTCGTGGTCGTCGGCAAACCCCCCGGTTTCAAAAAGCTCCCAAAGTCCGTAGCGGCGCAGCTTGATTTCCGCGCCGAGGCGGATGTTGCCGGTGAGGAGACCGAGCGTCGGCGGATGAGGCAGCGTGCGCAATTCGTCAAGGAATTCCGGCACCCCGCGGCACGGTCCGCCGTTGCTTTGGGCCACCATCTGGTCGAGCCAGAAAACGAAGCGTTCAAAGAACCGCTGGAAATTTTCCGCGGTGGCCGGGATGTTGTGGTAGCCGAAAAATTCGCGGACGAGGCTCACGTCAGTGCGCCCGGCGAACTTGATCTTTTCGATGCCGTCGTGCGCATTGAACTCCGTGGCGAAGGTTTTGGCGAAAGCCTGCGAACCGGCCCGACCCGTGTGAACGAGCGTGCCGTCAACATCAAACAAAACCAGTCGTACCATCCGAACAGGTTGCCGGAATTTGAAGTATTCCGCGAGATTTTTCGGGCGGAACCGACTACAGGCCCTGGGAGCGCCGACGTCTCGTCGGCAGGTGAAACGGTCCGGCGCAAGGACGGTCCGGCGGGACGCCGGCGCTCCCAGGAAGGAAAGCGCAACGGTGATCGAGCGCAACCTTTCGGATTGCGCCTTGCGTCACGGGCGCGATAATGCCTGTCGATTTCATGAACGATTGGAACATTCAATCCCGCGCCCACGCCTGCGAGGTGTGCGGCCAGCCGTTTGCCGATAAACAACCGTATCACACGCTGCTCTTCGAACAGCCGCCGGAGTTGCGGCGTTCGGACATCTGCGAGCCGTGCTCGCAAAAGCAAAGTGCCGGGGACACGCGCAGCCGCGCCGGGTTCATCTCTCATTGGCAGGGGATTTACGAAGCGCCGCCGCCGCCCGCCGATCCGATTCACAAGGACACCGCCGAAACGTTGCTGCGGAAATTGATTGAGCAAAACGATCCGCGTTACGCGCCCGCCGGGTACATCCTTGCCGTCATGCTCGAACGCAAACGCGTGCTCAAGGTGAAGGAACAGGTCGTCAGCGACGGCAAGCGCGTGTTCATTTACGAACAGCCCGGGACCGGCGACGTGTTCACTATCGCCGATCCGAACCTGCGGCTGGATCAACTCGAAGCGGTCCAGCGCGACGTGGCGGCGTTGCTGGAGCACGGGTTGAATCCGCCGGCACCGGCGGTTCCGGCCGAAACCGTGGCCGCACCACCAGCCAACAGCCCGGTTGAAACGCCCGCGCAGAGTTAATTTATGATTTACGATTTATGATTGATGATTTTCCGCACCAGCAAGATTGATGAATTATGAGCCCGATTGAACTCAAGGAAAGAACGATGCAGTTTGCTGTTCGCATTTTGAAGTTCGCGGATGCGCTGCCCAATAAAATCTCCGGCCGAACAATTGCAAATCAAGTCGCAGGCAGCGGCTGTTCGGTGGCATCCAACTACCGCGCCGCGCTGCGCGGAAAATCGAGAGCAGATTTCATCAACAAGATTTCGATTGTGCTGGAAGAGGCGGACGAAACGTCATTTTGGATCGAATTGACAGGACGAGCCAGCCTGTTGTCACCAAAGCGGTTGGTCAAGCTGCGCGCCGAAGCCGAGGAATTGACGAAAATTTTCAATGCAACTCGAACGACCGCCCGCAATCGTAAATCGTAAATCATAAATCATAGATGCTTCTTGCCGAATTCCAGACCCGTCTCGGCTACACGTTCCGCGACGAGGGCTTGCTGCAGCTGGCGCTCACGCATCCGTCCGTCGCCCATGAGCAGGGCGAAACCGCGCCGGTCGGCGAAGAAGCGCAGCGAAGGCCCGCGCACAATCAGCGGCTGGAATTTCTCGGTGACGCCGTGTTGCAGCTCGTCCTGACACAACAGCTCTACGAAAAATTCCCCGCGTCCGACGAGGGTCCGTTGACCAAGGCGCGCGCGAAGCTCGTCAACCGCCGGACGCTGGCCGAACACGCCCGCATTCTCGGCCTCGGCGCGCATTTGATTTTGAGCCGCGGCGAGGAAATGCACGGCGGGCGCGAACGCTCGTCCGCGCTGGCAGACACGTTTGAAGCGTTGCTCGGCGCGATTTTTTTGGACGGTGGATTTGTGGCGGCGCGCGAATTCATATTGCACGAATTTGGCACGGCCTTCGGCAGGCTGGACACGCTGCCGATCATCGAGAATCCGAAAGGCGAGTTGCAGGAGTTGTTGCAGGCGCGCTCGCCCGAAGCGCCGGAATATCACGTCGTCTCCGCCACCGGGCCGGATCACGACCGGGTGTTTGAATGCACGGTGCAGCACGGAGGGGTCGAACTCGCGCGCGGCAGCGGCAAAAGCAAAAAAGCCGCTGAGAGCGACGCGGCCCTGGCAGCGTTGAAAAAACTACAGGAGGAGTCAGGAAGCAAAAGTTGAATTTGCTCCGAAGAAATGCTGAAAGTTAATTTCCCGGGTCGCTTCGCGACGGTCCCAAAATTCCCGGACGGCTCTTGAGCAGGTCGCGGATTTCGGTGAGGAGTTTTTCCTGGGTGGTTGGTTCCGGCGGCGGCGCGGCGGCCACTTCGTGGCGTTTCAGCGCATTCATGCCTTTCACCAGCAAAAAAATACAAAAAGCCACGATGAGAAAATTCAGCATGATGGTGACGAAATCACCCCACGCGAGCACCGGACCGGCCTTTTGTGCCGCGTCCAGCGGCAGTTTGAGGCCGGAGTTCGCCGCGGCAAAGGCCGCCTGCGCCTGCGTGACTTTGTCCGACAACGGAAGGTAAAGGTTGGTGAAATCCAGATTGCCGACGAGCCGGCCAATGGGCGGCATGATGACGTCGGCAACCAGCGCGGTGACAATTTTACCAAATGCCGCGCCGATGATGACGCCAACCGCGAGATCGGCGACATTGCCGCGCAGGGCAAATTCCTCGAATTCTTTCAAGATGGGTATTTTCACAGTTGGCTTCCTTTCGCGGCTTAGTCTGTTCTCGTCGTCTCAAAAAACAACCGACGTTCAATATCTTGGCACGTTGGAATCGATTTCGTTCGACCAGGCGGTGATGCCGCCCTTGACACTTTTCAGGTATTTGAATCCCTGTTCACGCAGGAAACCCAGCGCCTTGAGTGAACGCACGCCGGCCTTGCAGTGGAGGTAATAATGCTGGTTCGGGTCGAGCTCGGTGAAACGTTGCTGGATCTGGCTCAATGGCAGCAGCGGCACGCCTTTGACGCGGGCGATTTCGTATTCGTCCGGCTCGCGCACATCAATGACCTTGATGCCCAGCTTCGGATCGTCGAGAGCCTTCTTCATGTCCTGGACGGTGACTTCATCCGGATTCGCGGCGGGGTTCGCGGACTCGGGCACAATGCCGCAGAACATTTCGTAATCAATCAATTCCTTGATGGTCGGATGCTCGCCGCAAATGGGGCACTGCGGGTCACGCCGCAGTTTCAACTCGCGGAATTTCATGTCGAGCGCGTTGAACAGCAGCAATCGCCCGACGAGCGAAGTGCCCTTGCCGACGGCGAGCTTCAAAATTTCCGTCGCCTGGATGCAGCCGACAATACCGGGCAATACGCCGAGCACGCCGCCTTCCGCACAACTGGGCACCATGCCGGGCGGCGGCGGTTCGGGATAAAGACAGCGATAACACGGCCCGCCGAGATGCGGCGCAAACACGCTGGCCTGGCCTTCGAAACGGAAAATCGAGCCATAGACGTTCGGCTTCTTGAGCAACATACAGGCGTCGTTGGTGAGATAGCGCGTCGGGAAATTGTCCGTGCCATCCACGATGATGTCGTAAGGCTGGATGAGGTCGAACGCGTTTTCGGACGTGATGCGGGTGTTGTAGATGACGACTTCGCAATTCGGATTGATGCCCGCGATGGTTTCTTTTGCCGACTGCGCCTTGGGCCGGCCCACGTCGGCGTCCGTGTGCAGAATCTGGCGCTGGAGATTGGAATAATCCACGGTGTCGAAATCAACGATGCCAATTTTGCCGATGCCGGCGGCGGCGAGGTACATGGCGATGGGCGAGCCGAGACCGCCCGCGCCGATGCACAGGACGCTGGCGGCCTTGATTTTCTTTTGGCCTGCCAGACCGACTTCGGGCAGAATCAGGTGCCGCGAGTAACGGCGGATTTCATCGTTGTTCAGTTCCATAAATCGAGTGGATAAGGATATTGCAAAGAGTGAATAAATCAAGCCGCGCAATTTGAATATGACAGTCGCTTCAACGATTCTGTCCGCCAAACTGTGAAACGGCTTGGTTTAGAGCGACCAAAGCAGCCAAAGATCAAGGACATTCAAATAACAGGTGACGAAATCCGCTTTATTTGAGTGCGGAAAAAAAGTTGCTCATTTTCTTGTCACTTGTCTTTTGTGGAACATAGCTCTGCATTGAGCGAGCATTTGCGCATGAGCAAAAGATTGCGCAAAGCGCGAATGAAGGAAGAAATTACTGGCTGGGAAAATTTGGTGAGTCGATTTGTCAGGCTTCTCTCCAAATTGGCGGCGTTAATTGAGTTAGTGCGGAGGCTTTATCACGAATTCAAGTCGTGATTGTAGGTTTGGCTTTTGGAGATTAAACTCGAAGCAAATGGATTTGCCAACTTTCCAAACCGCTGCCGCGCGGCTCAAAACATTTTCACCGCTGCGCCCGACGCTCGCCATTGTGCAGGGCAGTGGATTTCATCACGTCCTGAACGAACAGCGCGTGGAGAAAAGCCCGTTGCACGGCGGCAGGGGCTGGATTAAAGTTGTGACATGAGCACGGTTCAAGAAATCGAAACGGCCATTCAAAAACTGAAGCCGCAGGAGATCCATGAAGTTGCCGACTGGCTTCAGGAATTGCGCGAAGAGCTTTGGGACAAGCAGATTGAAGCTGATGCCAAGGCTGGACGGCTGGACAAATTGATGGAAGAGGCCAAGCAGGACTATCTGGCCGGTCGCTGCAAGCCACTTCCGTGAACAATTGCACCTCTCCAAGATTTTGGCGGCATTACAACGCGCTGCCGGACGAAATCAGAAAGCTGGCGGACAAGAATTTCCAGCTTTTCAAAATCAGTCCGCAACATCCTTCGCTTCGCTTTGAACGCAAGAAGCCGGAACTGTGGTCGGTGCGCGTCAGCAGCGGACATCGTGCTTTGGCCCGGCAATGGGATGACAATCTGATTTGGTTCTGGATCGGGCCGCACGACGAATATGAACGCATTATCCGCAACCTCTAAAATGCAAAATCCCAAGACTGCCGCTGCGCGGTTAAAAAAACTTTCTTCACTGCGTCCGACGCTCGCCATTGTGCTGGGCAGCGGATTTCATCACGTCCTGACCGAACTGCGCGTGGAGAAGAAAATTTCCTACGCCAAAATACCGGGCTTTCCGGTCCCGAGCGTGAGCGGTCACGCGGGCGAATTGTATTTCGGCCGGCTCGGCGGCACGCCGGTGATGGTTTTGAGCGGCCGGGCGCACTTTTACGAAGGCCATTCGATGGAGCGCGTCACGTTCGCCGTGCGCGCGCTGGCAGCGTTCGGCATCCGTGATTTGCTGCTGACCAACGCGGCGGGCGGAATCAACCCGAAATTCCGCGCCGGTGATTTCATGGTGTTGACCGACCACATCAATTTGATGGGCGTCAATCCATTGCGCGGCCCGGCGGTCCCCGATCTGCCGCGATTTATGGACATGACGCGGGTTTATGATGCCAAGTTGAGTGCGCTATTGTTCCGCGCCGGGAAAAGTTGCAATTTGAGGCTGCAACGCGGCGTTTATCTGGCGGTGAGCGGGCCGAGCTACGAAACACCGGCGGAAATCCACGCGTTTGCACAACTGGGTGCGGATGCGGTGGGCATGAGCACCGTGCCGGAGGCAATGGTGGCGCGGCAATGCGGCTTGAACGTGGCGGCGATTTCGTGCATAACCAATTTGGCGGCAGGCATCAGCAAGGGGAAATTGTCACATGCCGAGGTGCTCGAAACAGCCGGACAAGTGAAGACTTTGGCAGCTAAACTGCTTAAATATTTCGGCGGATTATATGGGTAAAATTGACAAACGGCAGTTGGTGCGGGCGGCGGCAAGGGCGCGGGAACGTGCGGTGGCGCCCTATTCCAAATTCAAGGTCGGCGCGGCTTTGCTCACGAAAGGCGGTGAAATCATTTCCGGCGCGAATGTGGAAAGTGCGAGTTACGGTTTGACGTGTTGTGCCGAGCGCGTGGCGTTGTTCAACGCGCTAACGGGCGGAAAGAAAAATTTTGTTGCGGTGGCGGTTGTGGCGCGCGCGCCCGGCGGTCCGATGCCGTGCGGGGCGTGCCGGCAGTTGCTGGCGGAATACGCGCCGGACGCAAAAGTATGGGTGGCGGACAGCCGCGCGCCGGGCAAAATCAGGGAATTCACGGTGCGGGAACTTCTGCCCTCGGCGTTTGTCATTCCTTGAAATTTCTCAAAAGAACGGTAGGCTGGGATGTTTTGGTTGATTTGAATGAAACCTGAAGTTTTATTCGGTTTGGAGGGCGCGGCATGGCCGGCGTTGCTATTGAACGCGGGCGGGGTGGTGTTGCGTTCGAACACGGCGGCAATGAACGCGTTTGGGATGGCCTTGGCCAGCGAATCCCCGCAGTTGTCGGCAATTTGGTCGCCGGAAAACGACAAGAAGCCGGAGGATTTTTTTGCCCGTTGGGAGCAATCACCGACCGTGACGGCGGATTTGAAATTTCGTGTCGCGAGCGGCGCAACGATGAAATTCAAAGCGACGATCTGCGCATTCAATTCGGAAGGCCGCAAGTGGTTCGTTATGCAATTACTGCCCGCGGTTGTGCCGGGGCCGGCAACCGCCCCGGAAGTTTCAGTCCTGGCGCACGCCCCGGGCGAAACCAAAACTGCGCCGGACGCGGGCGGCATGATGCTCAAGCAAAAGCTGGAGTGTGCGTTGCAACTGGCGCGGTCGGTGTCGCTGGACTTCAACAACGCGCTGACGAGCATTCTCGGTCACACGTCGTTGCTGTTGAGCAAGGCCGAGGCCGGGCATCCGTGGCGACACTCGCTGATGGAGGTGGAAAAATCGGCATCGCGCGCGGCGGAGATCGCCAACGAACTCTCCGTGTTCAGCCGTCAAGAAAAGGAAGCGCACCGCTCGCCGCCGGGGAATATGAACATCGTGGTGGGCCGCTGCGTGGATTTTTTCCGGGGCGAGCATGGGGCAAAAATCGCCTGGAAAACGCAATTGGAGCCGAAATTGTTCTCGGCGCGAGTGGACGAGGCAAAGGTCCAGCAGGCACTGACGAAAATTTTGGAAAACGCAGTGGAAGCCATCGCCGGCGGGGAAGGTCAAATCTTTGCGCAAACGCGCAACGTGGATTTGAGTGAGCCGACACAGGATCGCAACGTGCATCTGGCCGCCGGGACTTACGTGTGCATCGAGATTGGCGACAGCGGTCCGGGCATTGAGGCGGACATATTACCGCGCATTTTCGAGCCGTTTTTCACGACCAAGGGCGCCAGTCATCGCGGATTGGGACTCGCCCTGGTTTATGGCATCGTGACGAATCACGGGGGCGGCGTGGCGGTGTCCAGCCAGCCGGGCGCGGGCACGTCGGTGCGTGTTTATTTGCAGGCGGAAAAGCAATTCATCTCTGAAAGCTCCGGCACGGATGAAAATTTGCACGGCACGGAAACCATTCTCGTGGTGGACGACGAAAGTTTGATGCTGACCATGGCCGAAACGATTTTGTCCGAGTACGGTTATTCCGTGCTGACGGCGAACAGCGGCCAGAAGGCGCTGGCGATACTTTCACGCGACAACGTGCAAGTTGACCTAATCATCACGGATTTGGTCATGCCGACCATGGGGGGGCGCGAATTCATCGAGCGCGCCCGGCAACTCGTGCCTGACACGCGGATTATGAGCACCAGCGGCTACGTGATGCCGGCGGACAAGCAAACCGGCACCCCGTATCTGCAGAAACCGTTCACGAGCTACGAATTGCTGGCGAAAGTGAAACAAGTGCTGATGCAAACACCTGCTGTTGACTAAGAGGGAAGGTTATGGTTAACTTTGCTTATTATGCAAATTGAAAGTCTAAAAGTATTCTGTGATTTGGCTGAAACCGAGAGTTTCACCAAAGCCGCTCAAATCAACGGCGTCACGCAATCAGCCGTGAGCCAGCAAATCAGTTCGCTGGAACGCATGTTCAAATCGCTGCTCATCGAGCGCAGCAAGAAAAAATTCCGCCTCACGCGCGAGGGCCAGATGCTCTACGATTTCAGCAAACAAATCATCCAAACCTACGAATCGCTGCACAGCAAATTGCAGGAATTGAAGGACATTATTTCCGGCACGATTCGCGTGGCGACCATTTACAGCATCGGCCTGCACGATTTGCCGCCGTATATCAAAAAGTTCCTGAAGAGCTACCCCACCGTCAACGTCCATGTCGAATACCGCCGCTCCAACCAGGTTTATGATGACGTGCTCAGCAACGTCGTGGACATGGGGCTGGTCGCGTATCCGTCCAAGGACTCCAAGCTGGAAATCGTCGCGTTGCGCAAGGATCCGCTGACGTTGATCTGCCACCCGCAGCATCCGTTTGCCAAACAGAAGTCCATCCGGCTCAAGGCGCTCGCCGGGCAGAAATTGATCGGTTTCGAGCCAGACATTCCCACGCGCAAGGCGCTGGACAAAATCATGAAGGAGCATGGCGTGGACTCGAAATACGCCATGGAATTCGACAACATCGAAACGGTGAAGCGCGCGGTGGAAATTGACGCGGGCATTTCGATTGTGCCGCAGGGCACGGTCATACAGGAAGTCGCCAAGCAAACGCTCGCCGCCGTGCAGATTGAGGACGGCAGCTTTTACCGTCCGATCGCCGCGATTTACAAAAAGAACAAGGTGCTTTCGCCGGCGATGAAACAATTTCTGACGCTGCTCAAAGATCCGGCGTAACAGTTCCAGTTTTTGCAACGGCGGTTTGCCAGTCGGCAGGCCGCCGGTTTTTATTCGCGGAACACCTGCCCGCGCGGGAATTCAATTTTGGATGAAATGGCGATTCACCCCTTGGACAGGTGCGTTACCCGGCGAGGTCTGGATTGGCGGTGGCAGGGGTTCGCCGTTGTTTTCTTCCGTGCAGATGCTCTGAATTTCAGATGCGGAAAGAGCGCGGTTGTAAATGGCGAGTTCATCCAACAAGCCGGCATAACTGTTTTCAAGACCATCGTTGTAGGGGCAGACACCCACCACCAACGGATAAGTGGTCTGCGGGGTAAAAGGCCCCAGGTTTTGCTGTCCGACAACCACTCCGTTGCAATAGAATGCCGCCACCCCGCTGGTTTTATCGTAAGTCAATGCGATATGCTGAAACACATTGTTTTGTAAAACACGCGTTGATGAGAAGCAATGACTGGCACCGTTAACGTCCACAAGATTTGCGAAAAGGCACCCTGTGCCCCGGCCGACCAATGACTGGGATTGTGACAGTTTGAGCATGCTGCCCAAAACGTGCGGGCCAGCCTCCCACCCTGCCAACCATTGATTTGCGCTGCGCAAGTTTTCGGGTTTGATCCAGGCCAGAATGGTCAATCCTTCACCTTCGCCGACATTCAAGGAAGGCCCGGCCGAAATTTTCAAGCCGGAACTGAATCCGTTCAACAAAAATGCCCGTCCCACCTTGCCCTCGACAAAGGTAACCTCTGTCAGTGCGGCGTTATTGCCTCCCACCGGGTCACTGCCATCACCCTCACCCGACCAACGCGCTACCAAACCCGACCGCATTTGGCCCGGTTTTCCCATCGAAAACACGGTCAGGCGCTGGATCAAGTCCACCGGCAGCTTGAAGTTGCCAAACGCCGTTTCCACGCGGATGATCCTGGTGGCAAATTGGGCCGTCAAGTTATCGCCGTTGGCGGTGGCCAATTGCACCGAATTGGTTTTGGGCCGGCATTCAATGGAGCGGATGCGTTCCAGCGGCAGCTTCATTTCGCCCAGAACATCTGAATGGAATTGAAAATTATCATCGCCGTTTTTGCCGATGATTTTTGAGCCATCCTGCAATTCAATAATCAGGCGGAAACCGGCGGGTTGATTGGTGGCGGCGGGAGCGGCCGGGGCGCGATAGAAGGAAAACGCCAAAATGCCTGCGGCACAAAAAAGATGCGCGATAACTTTCATAACATTCGAAACCTGTATCTGGTGCTCATGCTTGGCCAAATAGTTTAATAGTTGCTGCCTTTGCCAGCCTCGTAGTCGGCTTGAATTTCCGAAGCCGTCAGCGCACGGTTGTAGATGGACACCTCATCAATCAACCCGTTAAAGAGGAGACCAGACGCCTCCGCGTTTCCCCCAATGTGGACCGGATAGCTGTTCTGCGCGATGGTTCCCGTTCCCGCCTGCGACACGTCCAGCGTGCCGTCCACATACAAATACATATTCATCCCATCGTATACCCCGGCCACATGATGCCACTGACCATCGTTGACGTTCCGGGTACCAGCCAACCACGGGTTGCTAACACCGTCCACAGCCCAGTGAACTGTCTTGGTTCCACTCATGCCTTGCAATCGCCACGACGCATTCCCCTTGGTCACGATCCCCTTCCAATTCGAGTTGGCGGTCAACTGGTTGGCCTTGATCCACGTTTCAACCGTGATGTTGGAGACAAGGGTATCCAGCAATGGAGAACCCGGAATGGTTACGTAACTCGTACCGTCAAACGAGAAAGCCTGGCCCACTATACCGGTCGCAAAACCAGCGCCATTCACCAGCGTCCCGTTGTTGGTCCCCACGATGTCATTGGCATTGCCTTCCCCCGGCCACAGCGCCACCAGGCCTTCCCGCATTTGGCCCGGTTTTCTCGCCGGCAAAACCGCCAGATGCCGGATCAGGTTGACCGGCAGTTTGACGCCCCCGAACGCCGTTTCCACGCGGATGATCTTGGTGGCAAATTGGGCCGTCAAGGTGTCGCCGTTGGCGGTGGTCAATTGCACTGAATTGGTTTTGGACTGGCATGCAATGGAGCGGATGCGTTCCAGTGGCAGCTTCATTTCGCCCAGGACATCCGAATGGAATTGAAAATTATCATCGCCGTTCTTGCCGATGATTTTTGAGCCATCCAGCAATTCAATAATCAGGCGAAATCCGGTGGGTTGATTGGTGGAAACAGGGGCGGCTCGAACGGAGCCAAAACAAAAGACCAACATGCCGGAAACCCAGAATAAACGCAGGAAAGCACCCATAAGAGCCGAACGCTAAGTGTGGCGTCCGGGCCGGTCAAGCGCCAATTAAGCAGCCTTAAATTCGGATTATTTCAAATTCGCCGGGTTCAGCGGCTTCAAATCCCTTGGCACGAACAGTCCGTTTTTACGGATCAATTCGCCGTCGAACCACACTTCACCGCCGCCCCAGTCGGGACGCTGGATCAGCACCATGTCCCAGTGCACCGCCGAGCGGTTGCCGTTGTCGCATTCCTCGTAAGCCTGGCCGGGCGTGAAGTGCAGCGAACCGGCGATTTTCTCGTCGAACAAAATGTCGCACATCGGATTCAAAATGTAGGGATTGAACCCGAGTGAAAACTCGCCCACGTAACGCGCGCCGGCGTCGGTATCCAAAATTTCATTCAGCCGTTTCAGGTTGTTCGCCGTTGCCTTGGCCACTTTGCCCTCCTTGAATTCGAGCCGGACGTTTTCAAATTTTGTGCCGGCATAAATCGTCGGCGTGTTGAATTGAATGACGCCGTTCACGGAATTTTTCACCGGACAGGAAAACACTTCGCCGTCGGGAATATTGCGGTCGCCCTTGCACATTTTCGCGCCGATGCCCTTGAGGCTGAAGGTGAGGTCGGTGCCGGGACCTTTGAGCTGGACGTGATTGGCGCGTTTCATCCGGCGTTCGAGCGGAACCATCGCGCGCGCCATTTTCGCGTAATTCATCGTGCAAACGTCGAAATACAGGTTTTCAAACGCCTCGGTGCTCATGCCGGCGGCCTGGGCCATGCTCGGCGTCGGCCAGCGCAGCACGCACCAGCGCGTCCGGTTCACGCGATAATCCAGCACCGGCCGCGTGATGCGGGAGTAAAGCGACATGCGGTCGGACGGCACGTCGGCGTTTTCACTCGCGTTCAGGCTGCCGCGAATGGCGATGTAGGCCTGGACCTTTTTCATGCGGAACAGTTCGATATCGCGGAGCAGCGCGGCGTGTTTTTCGTTCGTCTCGCGCACCATTTCGCGCGAAATGCGCGTGTGGCGGACTTCGACCAGCGGTGTGCCGCCGGCAGCGCGGACGGCGCGCATGAGTTCGATGGAAAATTCGTCGGGCACGTCAATCATGTCCAGCAGCGCGCGGTCGCCCTTTTTGACCTGGGTGGAATAATTCACGAGCAGCTTCGCCAGTTTCTTGTAACGCAGATCGGTCATAATTCTTCAAGGCTAACCGGACAAACAGCTTTGTCCAGCGGAGTCATTGCAACTTGTTGAAATTTACGGTTATGATAAACTCATGCATATGAAGCCCAATTTTTACGTGGTGGCGGCATTATCGTTACTGGTGCTGGCGGCGCGGGCGCAGACAACGGCGTTCACCTATCAAGGGCAGTTGAACCGCAGCAACACGCCCGCCAACGGCATTTACGATTTCCGGTTCCAGCTTTTTGACGCGGGCAGCAACGTCGTCTCCGCGCCGCTCACCAATTCATCCGTCGGCGTGACGAACGGCTCTTTCATCGTGACGCTGAATTTCGGCGCGACGATTTTTGACGGCAGCGACCGCTGGTTGCAAATCGCCGTCCGTGCTTTCGGTGACGTGAACGCCTACACCGCGCTTTCGCCGTTGCAGCAAATCACTTCGACACCGTATGCCATCCGCGCCATCAACGCGACCAGCGCGTCGAACGCGGTTTTTCTGACCGCGCCGTTGCAGGGAACGAACATTATCGGCACGATCCGCGCCACGAATCTGCCGCTGAACGTGGCATTCCTCGATAGCAATCAGGTTTTCACCGCCTCGAACACATTCAATGGCGTAGTGACGGCGAATAATTCCGCGAACGTTTTTTCCGGCGCGTTTACGGGTAACGCCGGTGGATTGATTAATGTTCCGGCCACGAGTCTGACCGGCACGATTCCCGATGCGCGGCTGTCCGCGAACGTGGCGTTGCAAAGCAATCCCAACTTAAATTTTGCCGGCGCCGTTTCCGCCACCAACTTCACCGGGGCCGGCCACGGCCTGACCAATGTGCCGGGCGCGTTTTTCTGGGTGGTCGTGTCGGGAGCAAGTGTTCAAGCCCAGCCCAACGTCGGTTACATCTGCAATAATGACGTGGTTCCGGTGACGATCACGCTGCCTTCGGTGCCGGTTGTCGGAGATGTGTACAAGGTCGCCGCCGTGGGGGCGGGAGGATGGATCATCGCGCAAAATGCCAATCAAATGATCGCCGCGGGAAATCTTTCCGGCACGGTCGGCCAAAACTGGAAAGTCGTCCCTTCCGCCGGCCTCAACTGGTCAACCATCGCCTCCTCCGCCGACGGAACCAAACTCGTGGCGGCCATCAACGGCGGATTGATTTATACTTCAACCAATTCCGGCGCGACCTGGGCGGCCCATAATTCTTCACCCCTTTCTGCCAGTCTTTCCTGGTCTTCCGTCGCCTGTTCTTCCGACGGAACCAAATTGGTGGCGACAGTGGGTTACACCATATACGCCACCGCTCCAACCGGTGTCATCTACACTTCACCGGACTCTGGCGCGACTTGGGTGCAAAACAACAGTGGCAGTAAGAGTTGGTCCAGTGTGGCTTCTTCCGCCGACGGAAACAGGCTCGTGGCGGCCGTAAATAATGGCCAGCTTTACGTCTCCAACTCAGTCGTCAATTGGGGTGCACAGAGCAGCCCTTCCGCTTTCTGGACTTCCGTTGCCTCCTCAGCGAACGGCTCCAACCTCGTGGCCGTGGCCAGTGGCGGCCAGATTGATACCTCCACCAACCTCGGCGTTTCCTGGGTGCCACGCATCACCGGCTCAACCAATTGGACCGCCGTGGCATCTTCAGCAGACGGAAGCCGGCTGATCGCGGGAGCCAGCACCGGCCAGATTATTCTTTCCACGGATTCGGGCGTCACCTGGGTTCCGCTGAGTTCGCCCGCTTCCGGCCAGATAACATCCATCGCTTCCTCGTCCGACGGTTCGCGACTGGCGGTCACCTTCGGCGGAAACTCAACAGCAACGACCGGCAACATTTATATTTCCTCGGATTCCGGTGCCACTTGGACGCGAGCGGCCGGTGCGCCCACCGTCTCGTGGGCGGACATCGCTTCGTCCGCCGACGGCAGCCAGTTCGCGGCGGCGGTCTATGGCGGCAACATTTACGTCTCCTCCCAAAGCAGTACGACGACCGGCGCGGCGGGTTATTTGACCGGCTCGCAGCACAGCGCCATTGAATTGATATACACCGGCAATAATTTGTTTCTGCCGCTGAGTCACGAAGGAACCATTCGCGCGTATTAAATATCAGATGAACCGGGAAAAATTGGATCGCTGGTGCGAGTGGAGCATTCTGGGTTTGGTGCTCGGCATTCTGGTTTTTGGCCCGCTGGCGATGGGCGCGGTGGACACGCCGGAATTTCTCGTCATTCAAGGATTGACGGTGGCCGTGATGCTGGTGTGGGCGCTGCGATTGTGGATCAGGCCGAAACCAAAATTGCTCTGGCCGCCGCTGGCTTGGGTGGTGCTTGCGTTCGCGGCCTGCGCCATCGGGCGTTATCTCACGGCCGACATCGAATACGTCGCGCGGCTGGAAATGATTCAGGTGTTGATGTATGCGTTCCTGTTTTTTGCCATCGTCAACAATTTATACCGGCAGGCATCGGTCCAAATCATCAGCTTCACGCTGATTTTTCTGGCGATGGGGATTTCGTGCTATGCCGTTTGCCAATTTTTGACGCACTCGAATCATGTCTGGAATTATGTATCGCCCTATCTGGGGCGCGCCTCGGGCACGTACATTTCGCCGAACAATTTCGCGGGCTTTCTGGAAATGCTTCTGCCGCTGGCGACGGCTTGCGTTTTGGTGGGGCGAATGAAGCCGGTCGTCCGGATTTTGCTCGGTTACTCCGCTCTGGTCATGCTGGCGGGGATGGTGGTGACGTTTTCGCGCGGCGGCTGGGCGGCAGTTGTCGTGGCGTTGCTGGTGCTTTTGGGAACATTGATTTTTCACCGCAATCACCGGTTGCCGGCCTTTTTGCTTTTGTTCGTTTTGGCCGCGGGGGGGACGGTTTTCGTCACCAATTATTTGTCGAAGACGCTCAGTTACATGCGCCGCGTGGGAACACCGGGGGACAACGGAGCACTCGACTTTACCGTCCGCCGCGACATTTGGATGGCGGCGGAGCAGATGTGGCGGGATCATTTCTGGTGGGGCGTCGGGCCGGCGCATTACAACTATCGTTTCCGGGAATACCGTCCGGAAAGTGTCCAGATGAGTCCCGACCGCGTGCATAATGATTACTTGAACCTGGTGGCCGATTGGGGCGTGGCGGGCGGAATCATTGTGCTCGCCGGCATGGTGACATTCGGTGCGGGGTTGTGGAAGACGTTGAAATATGTCCGCCCGTCGGAAAATGATTTTGGCCGCGGCCTGAGCAATCGCTTCGCTTTTGTCCTCGGCGCGTCCGCCGGATTGTTCGCGCTGGCAGTGCATTCGATGGTGGATTTCAATCTGCACATTCCGGCCAATGCAATTCTCGGGGTGACGTTGCTGTCGTTGTTGAGCAGCAACCTGCGGTTTACCACGGACCGTCACTGGCTGAGAGCGCGCCTGCCCGTCAAAATGCTCGCCACCTTGGCGCTGGTTTCAGGGGTTGCCTATTTGACCTGCCAGGGCTGGCGTCGCGGGCAGGAGGCGGTCTGGCTGGCACGGGCGGAACAAGCGCCGAACTTTTCTACCCGAAAAGCCGCGGCGTTAAACATGGCATTTGAATTCGAACCGATGAATTTTGAAACGGCCTACAACATCGGCGAATGCTTCCGCACGCAGAGTTTCGACGGCGGACAAAATTACAAAGACCTGGCAAAGACGGCGATGCAATGGTATGCGCGCGGCATGAAACTCAATCCGCATGATGGCTACAATTATTTGCGTTACGGCATGTGTCTTGACTGGCTGGAAAAGCCCGATGAGGCCGGGCCATATTTCAACCGCGCTGACGCGCTCGACCCCAACGGCTATTACACCGAAGCGAACATTGGCTGGCATTACGTTCAGGCCGGGGATTACGCGGCCGCCCGGTCCTGGCTGGAGCGGTCGTTGCGGCTGTGCTGGCAGCAACAAAATGGAGCAGCCGCCTCCTATCTGGGAATCGCCGAGCGCAAACTCATCGAAAACGCCTCCGGCCAGAACGTTTTGCCCGCCGGTTTTTGAGCGCAAACAGTAAAATTCCCTGTTGACATTTGACGATTAATCCTTAAATTGGTAACAAGTAGAAAAAAATTGGAAGACAAATATGAAAAACATTCAGACTTTGGTCTATGCAACGATGTTGGGGTTTGTCTTGACGCTGACTGCTGGCGCTGCTGATCAATCAATCCAGCCGGGCGTGGTCACTGCGGTTCGCATTGTGGGTGAGGCCAGATACACATTGGGAGATGGTCAATGGCATCCGCTGGTGGTGGGTAAAATTCTGCAGGTGGGGGCTGTCATTCGGACCGGGCACGATGCCTCTGTGGACATAGTTTTGGGCAAGAAGATACTAATGCCTCAGGCAATACTAATGCCTCAGGCCTCTCCACTGCCGGATCGAATCTCTCTGGCCGCAGACACAAAAGTGCGCGGCTATGTTTCTTACCGGCCGGCAGCGGAACAAAACGCCGTTCGCATGATGGGCGACACCGTGCTGGCCATTGATAAACTGACCGTTAATGACACGGGAGTGGACACCGTCAATGACACGGAACTGGATTTGCGCCAGGGGGGCATCTACTGCAGCGTCAAAAAATTTTCCGGCGCGTCCCAATATCTCATTAAAATCCCCAACGGCATAGCCGGCGTTCGCGGCACGCTGTTCTATATTAACGCAAACGGTAAGTGTATGGTGTATAAAAATTCCATGGTGCTTTCCATCACCGGCCCGGATGGCAAACCCATTACTGTGGTTGTAGGTGAAGGCTATCAGTTTGATCCGGGAAATCTGGGAAGCGGCCAGCCCGGTCCATTGCCACTTGGCGTGAGTCCATTGCCACCCGGTCTGGGTGCCGAGTTGGATAGAATTTTCGATGCGCTTCGTACATTGTATTTCCCTGATTATGGAGAAATAACCTTCCCATATGACTGGACTGGATGCCCGATTTCGCCGACAGCGGGACATCAATAGAAACATCAGGACTGTCAGAAGCCTTTCATCAAAACCAGAGCAGCCTTGAGTTGTTCTGGTTTTTTGTTTAATTGGGCGCGGTGAAGTTCAAACCTTTCAAACGTGCGCCGGTCATTCTGGCCGTTTCCGTTCTTGTGTTCGTTTGCGGCGTCCGGCTCTTGCGGCTTGATTTTTTTGAGCGGTTGGAGCGCATGACCTACGACTTGCGTGTGCGGGCGGCCTTGCATTTTCCCGCGCCTGCCGCCACCAACCTCGCTTTCGTCTCGATGGAAGATTCCAGCATCGCTGCAATCCGGCACGGACTATTGGGACGGCCTTACGGACTTTACTGGCCGCGCCAGGTTTACGGACGGCTGGTCGAAGAACTTTCCGCACAAGGAGCAGAAGTCATCGCCTTCGACGTGCTGTTTGGCGAGTTGCGTCCCGACCACGCGCCGGTTCAAATGGCCGACGGCAGCACCATTGAATCCGATGACTTTTTCGCGCTGCAAATGGGTCGCGCCGGCAATGTCATCTCCGCATTCACCACCGAAGTTACACCGCCCGATCTGTTTACGACCAATTGCTTCGCGCTCGGCGACATCTCCACTGAAAAAGATTCCGACGGCGTTTTGCGCCGCATCAAAAGTTTCAATTTGAAATGGCATCCAGCTTTCAAATCCGCCGCCCGGCAGTTTGGAATCAATCTGGAAAACGCCCGCATCGAACCGGATAAAATTCTACTGCCGCAGCCTGGTGACAAGGACATCCCCGTGGCGCTCGACCGCGACGGAAATTTTGATCTCATGGATTTTGTCGGTGATAAAATTCCCAAAGGCTGGAAACGCCGCGACAAACCGTTCGAACGCGTCTGGGACTTGGGCATCGTCATGGCCGCGCAAGATTTCAAACTGGATTTGGATCATGCCGATGTGGATTTGCCTCACGGGAAAATTGTTTTGCATGGGGCGAACGGTGTCGAGCGCACAATTCCTGTTGATGCCAAAGGTTATTTTTACATTAACTGGCAGTTGACGGCGACCAACGCGAGCATCGTGCGTGCGCCGATTGAAGATGTGCTCAAACAGGACAAACTGCGGCTGCTCGGCCAGACGAACGGGTTGCGTGATGACTTTCGGGGCAAGCTCGTGGTTGTCGGTTCGGCGGCGCAAGGCAATGATCTGACTGACCGTGGCGCGACGCCGCTGGAAAAGGACACGCTGCTCGTCAGCAAGTATTGGAACGTTGCCAGTTCCGTCATCACCGGCCGATTCATCTATCGCGCGTCACTGCCAATGGAGTTCGCGCTGATTATTTTTCTGGGCGCGTTGACAGCCTTTCTCACCTGGCAAATGCGGGCATATGTGGCTTCGGTGGCGGTTTTGCTGCTGCTTTTGGCATATGTTGCCGCTGGATTTTATGCCTTCGTGGAATTTCGCTACTGGCTTCCGCTGGTGTTTCCCCTCGGCGCAATGCTGGTTGAGCACTTGAGCCTCGTCACGTATCGCGTGGTTTTTGAGCAGCGGGAACAGCGCCGCGTCAGGTCCGTTTTCTCCAAAATCGTTTCCCCGGATGTGATGAATGAATTACTGGGCGCAGAAAAGCTTGCCCTCGGCGGCGCGCGCCGTGAAGTGACCATTTTTTTTGCGGATGTGCGCGGGTTTACAACGTTGACCGATGAAATGCAGCAGGGCGTGGCGGATTTCATCCGCGAGCACCAGATTAAGGCTGATGTGGCGGAAACGTGCATTGAAGAATCCGCGCAGGAAACGCTCGAAACGGTAAACCTCTATCTGACCACCGTTGCCGACGCGGTTAAAAAACACGGCGGCACGCTCGACAAATACATTGGCGATTGCGTCATGGCGTTCTGGGGCGCGCCCACGCCAAACGAAAGACACGCCTCGGGTTGCGTGTGGGCCGCGATTGACGCGCAGCGCGCCATTCGTGATTTGAATGAAAAACGATCGGCGCAGGACACCGTGCGCGAAACCGAGAACCGCGCGCGCCTTTCCGCCGGGCTGCCGCCCAAGCCGCCCTTGCGCGCGATGCAGGTTGGCACCGGCATCAATACCGGCCTGGCGACCGTCGGCCTGATGGGCTCGGACGCGCACATTTTGAATTACACGGTTTTCGGGCGCGAAGTAAACCTCGCCAGCCGGCTCGAAAGTGTTTCCGGCAGCGGCCGCATCATCATCAGCGACTCGACCTACAACCATTTGCTGCGCGAAGACCTGGCGCTGGCGGCGATTTGCATCGAAATGTTCCCGGTCACGGTCAAGGGGATTCGCGATGCCGTGCGGATTTACGAAGTGCCGTGGCTGACGCCTCCGGCAAAGTGATTTTGAGGCGTCGTTTTCTTCCTCGTCAAATTTGCCGCAAATGCTAAAGTGAGGTTGATGCGCACGGCGATTTATCCCGGCAGTTTTGATCCGCTGACCAACGGCCACCTGGACGTGGTTCAGCGCGCGGTCAAATTATTCGACCGCGTCGTCGTGGCGGTTGCGAAAAACGACGGCAAACAGCCGCTATTCACGCTTGACGAACGGTACACGCTCGTGAAAAAGGCCGTGAAACATCTGCCGAACGTTGAAGCGGACGCCTTTGACGGTCTGCTCGTTGAATATGTCGCGAGCAGAAAAGCGCAGGCGATCGTGCGCGGACTGCGCGCGGTGTCGGATTTTGAATTTGAGTTTCAACTCGCGTTGATGAACCGCAAGCTGAACGAAAATGTCGAAACGATTTTCATGATGCCCAAGGAAACTTACACGTTTCTCAGCTCGCGCCTGGTGAAGGAAATCGCGCGGCTGGGTGGCGACGTGAGCGCGTTTGTGCCCGCGCACGTGCAGCACGCCCTGGCGAAAAAATTCGCCGGGACGAAAAGGAGTTGAACCATGCCGCTCATCGTCAATCTGCGTCATCTGGAGGAGAACGACGCGGTTTTAAGCGGCGAATTGCCGTTGGACGAACTGGATCTGGACACGCGCGACGAAATGATTCGTGTCACGCAGCCGTTGCGGCATGAGTTGGAGGTTCAATTGCTGGATCGCAGCCTGTTGATACGGGGCTCGTTGCGGCTTATGTTGGAGTGCCGGTGCGTCCGCTGTTTGAAACCGTTCGAGCGCGAGTTGCAATTGAATCCGTGGATGCGTCATTTGCCGCTCGAAGGCGAGGAATCGGTGCCCGTCGTCAACGATTGCGCGGACTTGACGCCGTATGTGCGGGAAGATATGCTGCTGGAACTTCCGCGGCATCCATTGTGCAAACCGGACTGTCGCGGATTGGAAAAAATAAAAACCGGCAAGGCCAAAAACACCGGCGGGAAGGATGAATTGATTCCATCCCCGTGGGCTGAACTGGACAAGTTAAAATTGTAAATTTGAATTTATGGGTGTTCCAAAACGCAAACCGTCCCACAGCCGGCAGCGCATGCGCCGTGCTTACAACAGTGTGTTGAAGTTGCCACAACTCGGCACGTGTCCGCAATGCGCCGCGCCGTATGTGCCACACCGGGTATGCCCGGCGTGCGGCTATTACAAGGGCCGGCAGGTGTTGACCGTCACGGCAGGCGCCTGATTTTACGCCCGGTCGCGGAAATTCCGCGTACTTTCATCTATGCGAATCGCAGTGGATGTCATGGGCGGTGACCACGGTTGTACGGTCGTTGTCGAAGGTGTCCGGCGCGCGCTGGAAACCGACTCCAAAATCTCCACGCTTTTCCTCGTCGGCGACCAGGCGGAGATCGAGTCCGCGCTGGGCACGACGGGTTGTCAGGACTTGCGCGTTCAAATCGTCCATGCCAGCGAAGTCGTGACGATGGAAGACAAGCCCGTCAACGCGCTTCGCAAAAAAAAAGATTCCTCCATCGCCCGCGGCGCGGAACTGGTCCATGACGGCCAGGCCGACGCGGTGGTTTCGCTGGGCAACACCGGCGGCATTTTTACGGCGGCCACCTTCAAGCTGGGCCGCATTTCGGGTGTGGACCGCGGCTGCATTGCCACGGTCATTCCGCGGCAGGAAAACGAATTTGTCCTGCTCGATGCCGGCGCGAACATTGAATGCAAGCCGCTGCACCTCGCCCAGTTTGCCGTGATGGGCAGCGTTTATTCGCGGGAGGTGCTGGGCCGCAAAAAACCGCGCGTGGGCATCCTCAGCATCGGCACGGAAGATTCCAAGGGCAACGAACTGACGCTCGGAGCCTTCAAATTGTGCCAGCAGCTCGACTTGAATTTCATCGGCAATGTCGAAGGACATGATTTGTTCAAGGACCATGTGGACGTGGTCGTGTGCGACGGCTTTGTCGGCAACATTGTTTTGAAAACATGCGAGAGTCTGGCGGTGGGGATGATTTCGATGCTCAAGCGTGAATTGATGCGCAATCCCAAACGCCAGCTTGGCGCGTTGCTCGCGAAAAATGCCTTTCACGCCATCCGCCGGCGCATGGATCCGGAAGTTTACGGGGGCGCGCCGTTGCTCGGCTTCAATGGCATGGTGTTCAAGGCGCATGGTTCGGCGCGCGAACGCGCCATTGCCAGCGCGCTGCGCGTGACGACTGATGCCGTTCAGCATCACGTCAACGAAATCATCGCCCGTGAAATTGTGAGTGCCAATGAAAAGCTGGCCGCCGCGGGAATTTCCGTTCCCGTTTCCGCATGAACCCCAAGTTTAAAAACCCGCGCGCCAGGTTTAATTTTCAGGGCCGCACCTGTTCCATCACCGGCGTCGGCTCGTATCTGCCGGCGAAAATACTGACCAATGCCCACCTGGAAAAAATGGTGGACACATCGGACGAATGGATCACCACGCGCACCGGCATCAAATCGCGGCGGCAGGCGGCCAGGGACGAATTCACTTCGGACATGGCGGCGCACGCGGCGCAGCGTGCGATGAAAAAGGCCGGGGTCACTGCCGGCCAGATTGACCTCATCATTGTCGCCACCATCACGCCGGACATGCCGTTTCCGGCGACGGCGTGCATCGTCCAGCAAAAAATCGGCGCGCATCGGGCGGCGGCGTTTGATCTGGAGGCGGCGTGTTCCGGGTTCATTTACGGTTTGGAAATCGGGCAGCAGTTCATCATGTCGCGCACCTATGACACCGTGCTGGTCATCGGCGCGGAAAAACTTTCTTCGATTGTGGATTGGAAGGACCGCAACACCTGTGTGCTTTTTGGCGACGGCGCGGGGGCGGCAGTTCTGCAAAGCCGTCCGAATTCGCACGGGCTATTGACCGCGGTGATGGGCGCGGATGGGTCGAAAGGCGGTTTGCTCCACATGCCCGGCGGGGGCAGCCGTTGTCCGGCCTCCGCGGAATCGGTCGCGGCGAGACTCCACTATCTGCGAATGGACGGCCGCGAGACTTTCAAAAACGCCGTCCAGGCGATGTACCACGCGGCCCAGGAGGCGTTGCGCCGGTGTGAATTGGACATTTCGAAAATCAAATGCGTCATCCCGCATCAGGCGAACCGCCGGATCATTGACGCGGTGGGCAAACGCCTGGGCGCCGCCCCGGACCAATTATTCATCAATTTGGACCGTTACGGCAACACCTCGGCGGCATCGGTGGCCATTGCCTTGGATGAAGCCGTTGCTTCGGGAAAGATCCAGCGCGGCGATTTGATTTTAATGATGGTTTTTGGCGCCGGCCTGACCTGGGCCGCGGCGGTCATAGAATGGTAAAGTCTTATCAATTATATTGGAACAGTTAATTTGACGACCGGGCAAGGCGTGTTAGTTTATTTGAGTTCTATGAGTGCCAAAAAATTTGAGAGTGCGGATGCGTTCCAAAAAGTCACCGTCGAGGGCCGGCAGTCCCGTTTGGAGCTTTCCGCCGAATCGGTCGTCATTCACAAAAGCGGCATCGAATTCCGCAGCCCCACGCCGTTCAATCCGTGGACGGAAATGACGGTCGCGCTCCAATCACCGCCCGAGAACGATCGCATTCAGTGCAGCGGTGTGGTCATTGCCTGTTCCGGCAGCAAACACACCGGCTACCATGTTTCGCTTGTTTTCACGGGCATGTCCAGGCAGGCGCAATCGCGCTTGAATACCATGGCGCAGTCCGTCTTGGGCGCGGGCTAGAACGCCGGTTCCCCCGCCGGCGGTTTTTGAAGGTTGCGAGTCGGATTCGCGGCTTTCCTGTCCGTTTAAACTCGTGTTTATTCGTGTCCATTCGCAGTTTTCAAACAACCTGACAAAATGATGCCAATTCAATTGCGGAACCAGGCCCGGTGCCAATTCGACATGATTGCACTCGGTGAAATCATGCTGCGGCTTGATCCGGGCGAAGGGCGCATCCGCTGCGCCCGCGAGTTCAAGGTTTGGGAGGGCGGCGGCGAATACAACGTCGCCCGCGGCCTGCGCCGGTGCTTCGGCCTGAAAACCGCCGTTTGCACCGCCTTGGCCGACAACGACGTGGGACGCCTGCTGGAAGATTTCATTTTGCAGGGCGGGGTGGACACGGAATTCATCAAGTGGTTGCCATTCGATGGCGTCGGCCGCGTCACCCGCAACGGTTTGAATTTCACCGAACGCGGTTTTGGCGTGCGCGGTGCGGTCGGGGTTTCCGACCGCGGCCACACGGCGGCGAGCCAGCTCAAGGCCGGCGACTTTGATTGGGACCATATTTTCGGCAAGCTCGGCGTGCGCTGGCTGCACACCGGCGGCATCTTCGCCGCGCTCAGCGATACCACGCCGGAACTCGTCATTGAAGCCGTTAAAAAGGCCAGGCAATACGGCACGATTATCAGCTACGATTTGAACTACCGCCCCTCGCTCTGGAAATCCATTGGCGGTCAGAAACGGGCGCAGGAAGTGAACCGGGAAATTGCCAGATCCGTGGATGTGATGATCGGTAACGAAGAAGATTTCACCGCCTGCCTCGGATTCCACGTCGAAGGCGCGGACGAAAAACTGCTGCACATTGACGTTACCGCATTCAAGCAGATGATTGAGACGGCGGTGAAAACGTTCCCGAACTTCAAGGCGACGGCGACGACGCTGCGCGCCGCCAAGACTGCGACCATCAACGATTGGGCGGCCATCGCCTGGATGAACGGCAAATTTTATGAGAGCCGGAAATATCCCGACTTGGAAATTTTCGATCGCGTCGGTGGCGGTGACAGTTTTGCATCCGGCTTCATTTACGGGTTGATGACCTCCGGCGATCCGCAGCAGGCTGTGGATTACGGTGCGGCGCACGGGGCGCTGGCGATGACCACGCCGGGAGACACGTCGATGGTGTCGAAAGACGAAGTTGAAAAATTGATGAAAGGCGGCGGCGCGCGCGTGCAGAGATAAGAAGCAGACTCAGTTTTCAGGATTTAACCGCTCGATGTTTCATTAGTGCAATTAGTTTTTCTGTTGACCAAGTGATGATAAACGAATTTTTCTTGATTTTTGATGGGGAAAATGCTTAATATAAACAATCCTTAAACCATCCTCCCGCGTTGGGTATGAAAGGAACCTTTGGATACAAAACCCGGCTGAATCGGCCGAATAGAGAATAGGTATCTGCATGAAACTTCTACCTTGCGTCAGCCTCTGTTTGTCCGCCGGGCTGTTGTTCCTGTTAACGATGCCTGCTGCCGCAGCCCCCAGGCAGATGCTGCATGGTCATGTGCCGGCCGTGGTGGCCGGCCTGAAGCCGACGGGCAATTTTGCGGATACGAATCATTTGAACCTGGCCATCGGATTGCCCTTGCGGAACAAGGAGGCGCTCACCAATCTGCTGCGGCAGATTTATGATCCGGCCAGTACGAATTATCGTCATTATCTGACGCCGGAGCAGTTTGCGGAGAGGTTTGGCCCGACGGAAAATGATTATGCGGCGGTGATTGCTTTTGCGAACGCCAATGGATTGCAGGTGACGGGGACGCATCCCAACCGGATGTTGGTGGACGTGAGCGGATCGGTGGCCAACATCCAGAAGGCGATGCATGTAACGATACGGGTTTACCAGCACCCGACAGAAGCCCCAAATTCTACGCGCCGGATGGGGAGCCTTCGGTGGACCTGACGGTTCCGGTATTAAGCATTGGTGGTCTGGACAATTACTCGCTGCCGCATCCGCGTTTGGTGGCGAGACCGCTGGTCAATGGAGAAAGTGTGGCGCCCAATGCGGGCTCGGGGCCGAGTGGCAGTTATATGGGAGGCGACTTTCGGGCGGCCTATGCTCCGGGGGTTACTCTGAACGGTGCGGGGCAAACGGTGGGATTGCTGCAATTTGACGGTTATACCGCCAGTGACATTACCTACTACGAAAGCCAGGCGGGGTTGCCGAGTGTGACGTTGTCGAACGTGCTGATTGACGGGGCCAGTGGAAATCCCAGCGGTAGTGGCGGGGAGGTGGAAGTGTCGTTGGACGTAGAGATGGCGATCTCGATGGCGCCGGGTTTGTCCCGGGTGATGGTGTATATGGCTCCCAATCCCAGCCCTTGGGAGGATCTGCTGAACCGGATGGTGACGGACAATCTGGCCAAACAAATAAGTTGTTCGTGGTATCAACCCCGCGGGGCAGCCAAGCCGACCTGCGACCAGATATTCCAGCAGATGGCTGTCCAAGGACAATCCTTCTTCAACGCATCGGGCGATTATGATGCCTATACCGGGTTGATTGATTTTCCGGGGGACACACCCTACATCACGCAAGTGGGCGGAACGACATTGACGACGGGCGAAGCGGGAGGTTCCTGGGTTTCGGAAACCGTATGGAACCGGGGCAATGGGGTTGGGAGCGGTGGCGGGATCAGCACGCAATATCCGATACCAGGCTGGCAGACGAACGTCAGCATGGCGGCCAACCAGGGGTCGACGACAATGCGCAACACGCCGGATGTGGCTTTGACGGCGGAAAACGTTTACGTGCGGGCCAATAGCCGGAATTACACTGTCGGCGGGACGAGCTGTGCGGCGCCGTTGTGGGCGGGATTTGCGGCATTGATCAATCAACAGGCTGTGAACAATGGCGAGGCAACGGTTGGCTTCATCACCCCAGCCCTCTACGCGATTGGCTTGGGAGGGAGCTATGCATCCGCCTTCCATGACATCACCACCGGCAATAACACAAGCAGCAGCAGTCCTACTAAATTCTACGCCGTGACCGGCTATGATTTGTGCACCGGTTGGGGCACGCCGTCCGGGCAGGGCCTGGTTGATGCCTTGGCCGGACCGCCGGTGCCGACGCCGCCAACCATAATCACCCAGCCGCAAAGCCAGACCAATGTTTCGGGCAACGCTGCGGTGTTCAATGTCACGGCCGCGGGTTCGTTTCCGTTGAGTTACCAGTGGGCCTTCAACGGGACGAACATCGCCGGGGTGACCAACACCATGTTGACGCTGGCGAACGTGCAGCCAACCAATGCAGGTATCTATGCCGTAGCGGTGACAAATCTTTATGGTTCAAAGATCAGTTCCAATGCGATGCTGACGGTGCTGACATTGCCCCCGACCATCACCCTGCAGCCGAGCAATCAAGCCGTGTATGTCGGTTTTACGGCAAGTTTCAGTGTTATGGCCGCGGGCTCGTTGCCCCTGAGCTATCGGTGGAGTTTTGACGGGACGAATATTGACGGGGCAACCAACACGACACTGACGTTGATCAATGTCCAGTTCAGCCAGGCGGATGATTACGTGGTGCTGGTGACCAATGCCTATGGTTCGATCCTTAGCTCCAATGCGGTGCTTACGGTGAATCCGTTGCCGCCTTGTGCGCCGGTGCTCTCGGATTTGGTGAGTTGGTGGCCGGGAGAGAGCAACGCCGATGACGTTATGGGGACCAACAATGGCACTCCACAAAACATCACCTACAGCGCCGGTGAAGTGGGGCAGGCATTTGTCTTCAATGGTTCCAGTTCCTTGATCATGGTTCTTGCTAATTCAAGCCTTAATGTAGGCCTCGGCAGTGGTTTCACCATCGAAACCTGGGTCAACCCGGCCAGTGCCACACTCAATAACCTCCAATCGCTGGCGGAGTGGAATGCCGGTTCTGGCGGGCAGCCGATCGGCGCCCAATTTGGTATTTCGGGGGCTTTCGGTGCCGAACTCTACGCCAACATCATGGATACAACTTCCACCGCCCACTCCCTGAGTTCGGCGGCGGGAACCATGATTGGAGACACCTTCCAGCATGTGGCCTTGACGTTTGACAAAACAACAGGATTGGCGGTTCTGTACCGGAATGGCGTGGTCGTTCAAAGCGCGAATTTGGGCACCGGCTTTACTCCTTGGACCAGTACTGATTTTTACCTGGGGGTCAGGCCGGCCGGTAGTTTTGCCAATCATTTTAATGGAATAATAGATGAGCCGAGCCTTTATAACCGTGCGTTGACGGCTTTGGAGAATCCAAACCATTTACGTAGCGGGCCTCGGAGGTAAATGTCCGCCTTCAATTCCTCCTGCAATCATCACGCAGCCGACCAACCAGACAGTAATGGCGGGGGGTATTGCAAACTTCAGCGTTACCGCCAGTGGCTTGCGGCCATTGAGTTACCAATGGAATTTCAACGGGACGAACATTCTGGGAGCGACCAACCCGACGCTGACCCTGACCAATGTCCAAGTCAGTCAGGCGGGAAGCTATGCTGTCCTGGTGACCAACGCCTATGGTTCGGTCCTCAGTTCCAATGCGGTATTGGCCGTGATCCCGCCCGCATCCTGTGCGCCTGCGCCTTCGGGTTTAGTGAGTTGGTGGCCGGCGGAAGGCAATGCCAATGACGTTGCGGGCACCAACAACGGTACTCCACAAAATACCACTTACACGAACGGTGAAGTGAGACAGGCATTTGTCTTCAATGGTTCCAGTTCCTTGATTATGGTTCCTGCCAGTTCAAGCCTTAATGTAGGCCTCGGCAGTGGTTTCACCATCGAAGCCTGGGTCAACCCAGCCGGTGCCACACTCAACAACCTCCAATCGTTAATGGAGTGGAACGTGGGTTCCGGCTCTGGAATTGGTGCCCAATTGGGTATGTCGGGTGGATTCGATGGCGATCTCTACGCTAACATCATGGATACCACTCGCACCGCCCACTCCCTGAGTTCGGCGGCGGGGATCATGGTGGGAAACACCTTCCAGCATGTGGCTGTGACGTTTGACAAAATAACGGGATTGGCGGTGCTCTACCGGAATGGTGTGGTCGTTCAAAGCGCGAATTTGGGGACTGGCTTTACCCCTTGGACCAGCGTTAATTTCTACATTGGATGCAGGCCGGCAGGTGCTTTTGCCAATCATTTCAAAGGAATAATAGATGAACCGACCCTTTTTAATCGAGCGCTGACAGCTTCGGAAATCCAAGCCATTTACGCGGCGGGTGCCGGGGGTAAATGTCCGCCGTTTGCGGCTCTTCCTGCTATCACTACGCAGCCAACCAATCAAACCGTGACCGTGGGGGGTACGGCAACCTTCAGCGTTACCGCCAGCGGTTCGCTGCCCTTGGGTTACCAATGGAATTTCAACGGGACGAACATGCAGGGAGCGACCAACACGACGCTGACGCTGACCAATGTCCAGGTTAGCCAGGCGGGAAACTATGCTGTCCTGGTCACCAATGCCTACGGTTGGGCCATAAGTTCGAATGCGGTGCTGACAGTGATGGCGCCACCCTCCATCATCTCCCAACCGGCCAATTGCACGAATGTGGTGGGCACGACTGCGGGTTTCAGTGTGACCGCCAGCGGCACGGCGCCCCTGTGCTACCAATGGGCATTCAACGAAACGAACATGGTCGGGGCAACCAACAGCACATTGACGTTGACGAATGTTCAGCTTGCTCAGGCGGGCAGCTACGCGGTGCTGGTGACCAATGCCTATGGTTCGGTCCTCAGTTCCAGTGCAGTGCTGACGGTGATTCCGGCTGGATCCTGTACGCCGGCGCCTTCGGGTTTGGTGAGTTGGTGGCCTGGGGAAGGCAATGCCAATGACATCGCGGGGCCCAACAACGGGACGCTGGTGAATGGCGCTGGTTTTGCGGCTGGTGAAGTGGGCCAGGCCTTCTCGTTTGACGGTACGGGCTACGTTTCGATTCCGGATTCACCCTCGCTGAACGCCTTCGTCTCGAGCATCACGATTGAGACCTGGCTCAAGGTCAACCAGTTGACCGTCAATTCGAATTGGACGGGGATAGTCACCAAGGGAAATTCATCCTGGCGATTGCATGGCGCGGCTGGAGCTGAAACGGTTGTCTTTAGCGCGACGGGGGTCAGCCCCCGTGGGGACTTGTATGGCAGCCGAAACGTCAACGATGGCCAGTGGCATCATGTGGCAGGTATTTACGATGGGACCAACATGTTCCTCTACGTTGACGGCACGCTGGATGTATCGCAGCCCGCCACGGGTTCGATTTCCCAGAATAATTATCCGGTCTGCATCGGGGGAAATGCGCAAATGACGGAGTATCTTTTCAACGGGCTTATTGACGAGGCATCCATCTACAGCCGTGCGCTGACGGCTTCGGAAATCCGGGCCATTTACGCGGCTGGCCCCGGGGGTAAATGCTATGTGCCTACGCCGCCGGCGATTAACATCCAACCTGCCGATCAAACGGTGAATGTAGGCTTTACGGCGTATTTCAGTGTTACGGCCACGGGTTCGTTACCCTTAAGCTATCAGTGGAGTTTTGGCAGGACGAACATCGCCGGGGCAACAAACACCTCTCTGACGCTAACCAACGTGCAGTTAAGCCAGGCGGGTAATTACGCGGTGCTGGTGACCAATGCTTACGGTTCGGTGCTCAGTTCCAATGCGGTATTGACGGTCACTTCGCCGCCGGGGGTGCCGGTCATTACCGGGTTCAGTCCAATTTCCGGAATTATTGGGACCAACGTGACCATCTTCGGGACCGACTTCAGTCCGGTCATCTCGAGCAACATCGTTTATTTCGGGGCGGTTCAGGCAGCAGTGACTGCTGCCAGTGCAACGAATCTGGTGGTGACGATGCCGGCGGGGGCGACGTATGCGCCGATCACGGTAACGGTGAACGGGCTGACGGCTTATTCGAGCACCGCGTTCAGTCCGACCTTCATTGGGGCGGGCAACAATATCGGCAGCGGCTCCTTTGCACCGCAGGTGACCATTAATAATCCGTCCAGTCAGGTCATGACGGTGGCGGACATTGACGGGGACGGCAAGCCCGACCTGATCGCGGCCAATACTTACGGAAGCGATATCTCCATTTTCCGCAACATTTCGACCAACGGCATCATTGACAACAATTCTTTTGCCGCGCCCATCACGATTGCCGTTGGCAGCGGGCCGGCCCAGGTCGCGGTGGGAGATTTGGACGGGGACGGCAAATTGGATTTGGTGGCTGTTAACATGAACTCCGGAACCGCCTCTGTGTTCCGTAACACGAGCACGCCGGGCAGTATTTCCTTTGCGCCGAAATTTGATTTGAGCACCGCTTCGGATTGCCGGTCGGTGCAGGTGCGGGATTTGGATGGGGACGGCAAGCCGGATATTATCATCGCGAGCGCTGGCGATCACATCGTCTCGGTTTATCGGAACCTTGGCACGCCGGGGAGTCTGAGTGCGGGGTCGTTTGCTTCGAGGATGGATTTTGCAACTCCCGATCAAGCATTGACGGTGGTTGCCGGGGACCTTAATGGGGACGGCAAGCCCGAGCTGGTAACCGGGAACTACTCGTTGATTTCGATCTTCCGGAATATTAGCGCACCGGGCAGCATTGCATTTGCTCCCAGAGCGGACACAACGATGAGCAGTTGGGGGTTGGCGGTGGGAGATTTGGACGGGGATGGCAGGCCGGACTTGGTGGTGGCCAATCCAGACAATAACACGGTGACGTTCTTGCTGAACACCACCACCAGCACGACCAACATCGGTTTTGCAGCGGGCGTGCCATTCGCAACTGGCAACTATCCGTATTGGGCGGCTATTGGGGACTTGAACGGGGACGGCAAGCTGGATTTAGTGGTTTCCGAAGCCTCCGACAATACGGTGTCGGTGTTTCAAAACACGAGCACGCCGGGGAGTTTTGATACGAACTCATTGGCCCCGCGCGAGGCGTTTGCGGTGGGCAGCGGGCCGCGGGAGGTTGTTTTGGCAGATTTGGATGGGGATGGCCGTCTGGACATCGTTGCCGCCAATCTAACGGACAGTTATGTTTCAATCCGTCAAAACGTCATGCCGTTCGGAGGTCCGCCGACAATCACCACCCAGCCCGCCGATCAAACGGTGTATGTGGGTTTTACGGCGAGTTTCAGTGTTATGGCCACGGGTTCGTTGCCCTTGAGCTATCAGTGGAGTTTTGACGGGACGAACATTGCCGAGGCGACCAATACTGTCCTGACGCTGACCAATGTGCAGTTCAGCCAGGCGGGCAATTACGCGGTGCTGGTGACCAACCTGTTCGGCTCGGTCCTCAGTTCCAATGCGGTGTTGACGGTGAATCCGCCGCCGCCCTGTGCGCCAGTGCCATCGGGTCTGATCAGTTGGTGGCCGGGAGAGGGCAACGCCGATGACGTTGTGGGGGCCAACAACGGCACTCCACAAAACATCACCTACATCGCCGGTGAAGTCGGGCAGGCATTTGTTTTCGATGGCTCCAGTTCCTTGATCGTGGTTCCTGCCAATCCAAGCCTTGATGTGGGCCTCGGCGGTGGTTTCACCCTCGAAACCTGGGTCAACCCGGCCGGTGACACACTAAACGAACTGCTTCTTCGACGTTTGTAGTGGGTATCAACCATAGTATGGGATCTCCAGCTTGCCTGCGACAAAGTAGAGCATTGCGATCTGATACTCGGTGGACCGATAGCCACGAGCCTTGCGTTTGGTCGCCGAAAACAAACTGTTGAGTCCTTCCAGAAACGCCGTCGTCAGCCCCTGCTTCCAATGGCTCAAGATTCCCTCCAGGTGCCGCTCCACCATGTCAGCGGCTTTGCGCATCGGCTCCAGCAAGCCTGAAGTCAATGCTTCGGCCTCGCTCCGCACCCAGCGACACCATGATTTGAAGCGGCTGCGCGCCTGGCCAATCGTCCCGGACGCATACGCCTTTTGCAGCTCCAAACGCATCGCGTACGCCAGTCCCGTCACCAGCGGCTTGTCTTTCAATTGCTCCCAGCGCTCTTGATCGCCAGCAGTCCAGGATTCGGGATTCTTTCGCCATAACCAACTGGTCCGTTCCAACTGCTGTCTGGCCTCGGCATTTTGCCGCGCTTCTTTGCGGCGCACTTCCTCCAGGGCCGCCACCACCTGGCTGACCACGTGAAACTTGTCGAACACGACCTGCGCGTTGCCAAAGTTCTCCCGGACGCCTTTCATATAGGCTGGGCTCATGTTGATGGCGATTTGCGTCACCGCCTTCGGATGGCCGTTGTGCTGCGATAATTGCTCGGAAAAGCGCTCCCACACGCTGGCGTCCTTGCCTTCCACCGCCAGCAACACCCGCTTGGCCACCAAATCCACAAACACCGTCAGGTAGTTGTGCCCCTTCTTGCGATTCATTTCATCGGCCCCCACCCAAACCACATTCTCCCAGCTCAGTTCCCCCCAAGCCGCGTCCACATGCGCAAAGAGCGCCCGCCACAACTTCTGATCCGTCTCGCCCAGGATCTCGCCCGCTTTCTTGACCGGCATTTCCCGCATCAAGGTCAGCGCAAACGCCTCAAACTCCTGCGTGAGCCCCCGACTGCGACCCTCCCAAGGAGCCCTCACCGTGTAAACCTTCTGGCAGCCTTTGCATTGTCCGCGGGGCAGCGAACAAACGACCTCCGATTCCAACTGGCACACGTTGAGGTGCCGCCAGCGTCGCTCCGGCGCGTGATCGTAGCCGCTCACCGACTTGCCATCGCAATAAGGACAGACTTCTGTCCTCCACAGTTCGGGCGTTTCCTCCACCCGAATGAGCACTTTACTTTCCTTCTCCACATACTCCACACCACTCACGCGCCAGGAATCACCCAGCGCCATAATCTGATGAAACATTTTCTCGGGAATCATCCTCCCAGTTTAAATCACCCGAAAACCTCGTCTACCCATTAAAAACGTCGAGGAACCAACGAACTCCAATCGTTAATAGAGTGGAACGTGGGTTCTGACTTCGGAGAGCCAATTGGTGCACAATTGGGGATGTCAGGCGGATTCGATGGCGATCTCTACGCCAACATTATGGATACCACTCACACCGCACACTCCTTGAGTTCGGCGGCGGGGGTCATGGTGGGAAACACCTTCCAGCATGTGGCCTTGACGTTTGATAAAACAACGGGATTGGCGGTGCTCTACCGGAATGGCGTGGTCGTTCAAAGCGCGAATTTGGGTACTGGCTTTACCCCCTGGACCAGTATTGATTTGTACATTGGATGCAGGCCGGCAGGTGCTTTTGCCAATTATTTCAACGGAATAATAGATGAACCGAGCCTTTACAACCGTGCGCTGACGGCTTCGGAAATCGCGGCCATTTATAATGCCGGGAGCAATGGCAAATGCTTTGTGCCAACGCCGCCGGGAATCATTTCACAACCGACCAATCAGACAGTAACCGTGGGTGGGACTGCAACCTTCAGCGTTGTGGCCGGTGGCACGCTGCCATTGAGTTACCAGTGGAACTTCAATGGGACTAACATTGACGGAGCGACCAATGCGACGTTGGTCCTGACCAATGTGCAGGTCGGTCAGACAGGCAGCTACAACGTACTGGTCACCAACCTGTCCGGCTCGGTTTTGAGTTCCAATGCCGTGCTGGTGGTTACCTTGGATCATTTTGCCTGGAATTCCATACCGTCGCCGCGGTTCGTCAACACGCCCTTCTCCGTCATCATCCGGGCGCAGGACATGACCAATGGCCTGTTCACCAACTTCACCGGCACCGCCATTTTGGGCACCACCAACGGCATTGCCGTCACCCCGCCGGTTTCGGGCAATTTTATTCAGGGGGTATGGACCGGGTCAGTGGTGATTTCCCAGACGGCTTCGAACCTGGCGTTGCAGGCGGACGACGGCCTCGGGCACATCGGTTTGGCCAATCCGATCAATATCCTCAGCCAGCCCCAACTGGTGATGTTGCATTCCGGCAACATTGCTTTGTATATATGGCCGATCGGATATCCGGGATTCGTACTGGAGACTTCGAGCAGTCTATCGCCGGCGGCGTGGGTGGTGGTGCCGTATGCTCCAATCCAGCTTGGCGATCAATACCTGCTTCCGGTGGACATGACCGGGACCAATGGCTTCTATCGTCTGTGGTTCCCCGGTCCATGAGCAGAGGCGGTTAAGAACTCAACCATTGCACACGCAGGGAAGTTCGCGAGCGTGGCTCAAGCGGCGCCAATTCAGTCGCGATGAGGCAAAAATGACCGCCCGTTTCATTAACCGCTTGACCCAGCGAGTTGTCGAACACAGACTTGTGACATATGATGAAGATCACCTTGCGTTTTTTCTGCGTGACGGAGCGTTTTTAACAAGGCTCGATTGTAAATTCATGGCGCAGATTTTCATCGCACACCACCACGTGGAAATAATCCGCCCAATGAAGGCAAGGCATTGTCGAACAGGCATATTATCTCATGCGAAAATCAACACCTGAACTCAGTCGTTCAACAATCGTTCGCAAAACGGTCAAATCCTTGCGTCTGCATTCGCTGGCCAACGGGTGGTTGCGCTGTTCCTCGGTTGTGAAGACGTCGCCAGGGAGCGGTATTTGTGGTCGGGCGCGAAGAGTTGAAGCCCCGGCTTGTCCTGCTTCGCACGGCAATTGTTGGGGATTGTTGGTCTTTTGATTTATGAGCGACAAACTCCGTGAACGTCACAAACTGGCCTTCGACTGGCTCCCCGCCGGTTGTCAAACGGTGCTGGATGGCGGGTGTGCGTTCGGTTCGGGCACGGCGCCGTTATCCACCAAAGCCGGGCAGGTTTTCGGTTGCGATCCCAACCCCGAACTTATCGTCCGCGCACGGGCCAGTTACCCCGGCCTGACCTTTGATGTTTGTCCATTGGAGAGGACTCCTTATGAGGACGACAAGTTCGACGCCGTGATATTGACCGACGTTTTAGAGCACGTCGTCAACGAGCGGGTGGTGATCAACGAACTGTTTCGCATATTGAAGCCCGGCGGTCACCTCATCGTGACGGTTCCACACAAGGGACTTTTCTCCTTCATGGACACGGAGAACTACTTTTGGACTTTGCGGACCAAATTCCCGCGCCTGTATCGTCTGCTCTTCCGCACGAAGTATGGGCGCGACCCTCAACCCAAGGTTGGCTACGAGTCAAAGCACCGGCATTACAGTCTGAATGATTTGGTTGCGTTGCTGGACAGCTCTGACTTCAGGAATCATTACGAGATGGACCGCGTGTTCTATGGCGGCCTTTTCTGCTACGTCCTGCTGAGCAACCTGTTCGAAGGGCTGTCCCTGTTGGTTGGGCCGGTTTGGGCCGGAAGGTTGCTGAGTCCGCTGGAAAAATTATCGGATTGGGACTTCTTCGTCAGCTATGGGACGTTGTCCTACAACATCGGAATCCGAATCAAAAAATGCCCTGGACATTCCCAATGAAGAACCATGTCAGGCTTGCCATTGACGCCAACAAAGCTGGAGATGAATGGCGTTTTTACTGTGGCCAGGGGCGATCTGCGTAGTGAGGAGCCTCACACTGGACAAGGCACGCTTTACCTGACGTTAATATCCGCTCTTTGGCTATACACCCCCAAGTTGCGCCCCGCGTCAAGTCCTGTAATTTGATTTCATTGCCGAAACCGCCGGGTTCGCTCAGAATGGATGCTTCACATGAAAGCACTTTTAAAATGCCTTGCGCTGGCTGCTTTGTTTTTGGTCAACAGCCTATCGCCGGCGCCGGCGGCCAGCCCATCGCCGGAAAAACTCTCCGACGGCATCCTCGTCCCCCTCAACGGCTCCTTCCTCAAACTCGAGGTCTTCGCCGACAATGTCGTCCGCGTCGCTTCGGCCAAAGACCGCGCGTTCTTCACCCGTAGCACGCCCGCCACCGAGGCGCGGCGCAAGGAAAAAACCCGCTGGGAACTCGCCACCCGCGACGGCGTGGCAACGCTCTCGACGGCAAAGCTCCAGGTGCGTGTGGACCTCGCCACCGGCGCGGTTTCGTTTTTCGACTCCACGGGCAAACCCATCCTGGCCGAAAAAACCGATGGCCGGACGATCACTCCCGCCGAAGTGCAGGGCGAACAGACGTTCCATCTGCGCCAGCAGTGGAAACCGAACGCCAATGAATCACTCTACGGCCTCGGCCAGCGGCAGATCGGCATCCTCGACATCAAAGGCTGGGACCTCGACCTCTGGCAGCACAACACGCACGTCGTCGTGCCGTTCCTCGTGTCGAGCCGCGGCTACGGCGTATTGTGGGACAACCTCTCGTTCACGCGCTTCGGCGACCTGCGCGAATTCACACCCATCCCCGCTGATTGCCTGGTGGACGTTTCCAATCAGCCCGGCGGCCTCACGACCGGTACGTTCACGTCGGCCAACCCGGGCGAGTTGAGAAATTCGCATGCTACCAACGGGATTTCCTTCGCCTCCACCAACCGCACGCAGTTCTGGCGCCGGTGGCAGGGCGAGCTCGTCGCCCCCGCGACCGGCGATTATCAATTCAAAACTTACTCCAATGGCCGCATCAAAATGTGGCTCGACGGCAAGGCCGTCATTGACCATTGGCGCCAGATCTGGCTGACGGACAACGACCAGATCAAGGTCCGGCTCGAGGCCGGGCATCATTACGCCCTCAAGCTCGAATACGGCGGCGACGAGGCCACCACGATGCAGTTGACCTGGAAAACGCCCGCGCCCGACGACAGCACGTCGCTGTGGTCCGAGGTCGCTGACGGCGAGGATTATTATTTCGTCTATGGTCCGGCGCTGGACACGGTCGTCGCCGGTTTCCGGCAGTTGACCGGGCAGGCCTCGTTGATGCCCGAGTGGGCGTTTGGTTTGTGGCAGTCGCGCCAGCGTTACGAGACCGACCAGCAAAGCCTCGCCGTGGTGGACGAGTTTCGCCGCCGCGCCATCCCCTTCGACAACATCGTGCAGGACTGGCAATACTGGCACAGCAATGCCTGGGGCTCGCACCAGTTCGACCCGGTGCGGTTCCCCGATCCCGACGGCTGGCTCAAGGCTCTGCACGACCGGCACGCGCACGTCATGATCTCGGTGTGGGGCAAATTTTACACGGGCACAACCAACTTCGACGCGATGCAAAAGGCCGGGTTCCTTTACCAGCCGAATCTCAAGGAAGGGCTGATTGACTGGATTGGTTTTCCGTACACGTTCTACGATGCATTCAATCCCGGCGCCCGCAAACTGTTCTGGTCGCAAATCAACACCAACCTGTTTCGCCGGGGCATTGACGCATGGTGGATGGACGCGACCGAACCCGACCTGACGCCGTCGCCGCCCACGCTCGAAGGCCAGCGCACTTACATGAACCCCACCGCGATGGGCACCGCCTCGCGCGAGATGAACGGTTACGCCTTGATGAACAGCAAGGGCATTTACGAGGGCCAGCGCGGCGCCGCGCCCGATCAGCGCGTCTTCATCCTCACCCGCTCGGGCTTCGCCGGCATCCAACGTTACGGCACGGCTACGTGGTCCGGCGACACGACGGCCACCTGGACCGGGCTGGCCAAACAGATTCCCGCCGGCCTGGGCTTTTGCGTTTCCGGCCTGCCGTATTGGACGATGGACATTGGCGGCTATACCATGGAAATGAAATTTTCCACGACCAACCAGACGCCGGAGAACGCCGAGGAATGGCGTGAACTCAACACCCGCTGGTTCCAGTTCGGCACGTTCTGCCCGCTGACGCGTTTGCACGGCGAACTACAGCCGCGCGAACCGTGGACGTTTGGCGGTGACAATCATCCGGCCTATCAAACCATCGTCAAGTTCGACCGCCTGCGCTACCGGATGCTGCCTTATATTTATTCCATTGCCGGGGAGGTGACCCTGGACGCCGGCACCATGATGCGGCCGTTGGTCATGGATTTCCAAAACGACACGAAGGTTCGTGAAATCACCGATGAATACATGTTCGGCCCGGCATTCCTCGTCGCGCCCGTCACCACCTGCCAGGCGCGCAGCCGAAATGTTTATCTGCCGGCCACCGCTGGCGATTGGTACGACTTCTGGACCGGCACGAGCACGACGGGCGGACAGACCATTAACGCCCCGGCGCCTTACGACTCGATGCCGCTGTTCATCCGCGCCGGTTCCATCATTCCGTTCGGCCCGGAACTGCAATACACCGGCGAGAAACCCGCCGACCCGATCACGCTGTATGTTTATGCGGGCGCGGACGGTGCGTTCACGCTCTACGAGGACGACGGTTTGACTTACGGCTACGAGAAAGGCGCCTTGGCGCGCATTCCGATTCATTGGGATGACGCGGCCAAGACGCTGGCCATCGGCAAACGTGAGGGCAAGTTCCCCGGCATGCTGGCCAAACGCACCTTCAACGTCGTGCTGGTTGCCAGCAACAAGCCGGCCGGTTTTTCATTCACCCCGAAGGCGGACCGGACCGTCGCTTATCAAGGCAAAGCGGTGAAGGTGAAGTTTGAGTGAAGCGTTGATGCCGCCTTGTTCAACTGTTCTGGAATGAGAACCATGAAATTCATCACCGGCGGCCTGCGTCGTTTGTCGTGTGTCCTGGGGTTGCTCCTGCTGGGGCTGGGAACCACATTCCTCCGCGCCCAGCAGGACAAGCCGGTCAAGATTGAGCCGGTTCAGGAACCACCGCCGCTCTATCTCGACACCAACCAGCCTGTCGAAAAACGCGTTGAAGACCTGTTCGGCCGCATGACGTTGGAGGAGAAGATTGCGCAGGTCCACGCCGATTCGAAATTCTCCACCGCCGCCATTCCGCGGCTGGGCATCCCGCGCCGCTGGATTGACGACGGCCCGCACGGCGTGCGCGAAGATGTCGGCCCCTACTCGTGGGATCCCGCCGGACGCAATGACGATTACGCCACCTGGCTGCCGGCGTTGAGCGCCCTGGGGTCCACCTGGAACGTGGATCTGGCCGCCGCCTGCGGCAACGTGCTCGGACAGGAATCGCGGGCACGCAACAAGGACATCATCCTCGCGCCGATTGTTGACATCGCACGCACTCCGATTTGCGGGCGGATTTACGAGTATTTTGGCGAAGACCCGTTCCTGAACACGCGCCTGGGGGTGAACTACATCGAAGGCGTGCAATCCAACGACGTGGCGGCGTGCGTGAAACATTTTGCCGGCAACAACCAGGAGAACGGGCGGGGAATCATCAACATGGACATGGACGAACGCACCTTGCGCGAGATTTACCTGCCCCCGTTCGAGGCCGCCGTCAAGGAGGCCCGCGTCTGGGCCGTCATGGGCGCCTACACCAAATTTCGCGGCGAGTATTGCGCCTACAACGATTATCTCATCAATAAAATCCTCAAGGGTGAATGGGGTTTTCCGGGGCTGGTGATGTCCGATTGGGGCGGCACCCACAGCACGCGCGAGGCGGCGTTGGGTGGGCTGGACGTGGAAATGGGCACCCTCGTCGGGTCGGAGGATAAATCGGCCTACACCAACTTTTTCCTGGCCAGCGCGTTTCTGGATGCCATTCGCACCAACGGGATTCCGGTGTCGGTCCTGGACGACAAGGTGCGGCGCAGCCTGCGCGTCATGTTCGCCTCGCACATCTTTGATCCCGTGCGCCTGCCCGGTGTGCTCAACTCGCCGGAACATCGGACCACCGCGCAACGCATTGCCGAGGAATCCATGGTCCTGTTGAAAAACAACCACAACGCGCTGCCGCTGGACGTGAGCAAAATCAAATCGGTGGCGGTGATTGGTGAAAATGCCGTCCGCACCAATGCCGCGGGTTTCTTTGGCGCCGGCGTCAAAACCATGTATGAGGTCACCCCGCTGCAAGGCATCGTGCAGCGCGTCGGCGGCAAGGTGAACGTCACCTATTCGGCCGGTTACAGCAAGTCAGGCGGCGACTCCAACATGATCAAACGCGCTGTCCTGGCGGCGCGCCAGGCGGATGTCGCCATCATCGTCGCCGGCTTCAATCATTCCCGCTTCCTGGACGACGAAGGCTGGGACCGGACCAATCTGTGTCTGCCCTACGGCCAGAACGAATTGATTTGGCGCGTGGTTAAGGCCAATCCGCGGACGATTGTAGTTTTGGTGTCGGGCCCGGCGGTTGAGCTGGGACCGTGGCTGGCGCAGGTGTCGGCGGTGTTGCAGGCGCATTATTCGGGGATGGAAGGCGGCCATGCGCTCGCCCGCATTTTATTCGGCGACGTGAACCCGTCCGGCAAGCTGACGGTCACCTATCCGAAACGGCTGATGGATTCGCCGGCGCACGCGCTGGACACGTATCCGGGCACCAACGGCACGTTGTTCTACAAGGAAGGGTTGCTGGTGGGCTATCGCTGGTTCGATACGAAGAACATCGAGCCGCTTTTCCCGTTCGGATTCGGTTTGAGCTACACCACGTTTGAATATTCCAATCTGAAACTCGTCCCCGGCCAGGGCACCAACGGCCCGGTCGTCACCGCCGAGTTCGACATTACGAACACCGGCTCCCGCGCCGGCGCCGAAGTGGCGCAACTATACATTCATCAGGAAAATCCGAGTCTGCCGCGACCGCTGAAGGAGTTGAAAGGTTTCAAGAAGGTCTTCCTGAAACCGGGTGAAAAGCAGACCGTCTCGATCCCGCTCGACGTCCGGGCCTTCGCTTTCTACGACCCGGCGAAAGCCGGCTGGGTGGCGGAAGCCGGCGGCTACAAAATCCAGATCGGCAGTTCCTGCCGCGATATCCGACTGCAGGACACCTTCCTTCGGGCTCAAACCACGGTGGAGAAATAAGGTCAACTTCGTCGTTTCTCGAAGACGTTAACCGCGAACCACACGAAACATATCTCGTTAAATCAAAGCCTCGCTGCAAATGATTTTGGGGACAGGCCGCGCCGTGACATGGAGACTTCGCTGGCCAACCCAATCTCGCAAATTATGCTGGTCGTAAATGCGCGCTAGTGACCGCAATAGATTTTCTCCAGTCACGCCGTTTTTCCTCAGTTTCAATAATTCGCCATTAACCGCTCGCGTGATTGGCCCGCGAAACGCCCTTTCCAACACATTGATGTTGCCCTTTTGGTCTTCGTCGGTGCTCGCCGCGAACAGGACGCGCAACTCGCGCAGGACATAATTCTGTCCGTGACTCAATGACAACGTGTGCGCGCGTTCTGCCTGCCGGTGCTTCACTTCTTCTGTGAACTGGCGCAGCACCCGCATGACCGCCGTATTGTAATCTCTCGGCAACGGCTGGCCGGACAATTCCGGGCTGCATTTGATCGTGCCAAGAATTTTTGGAATATCTTTCGACACCACCGACCCGCTGCTGTCGAGCAGGAACAACTGCTGAAATCCTTTTGAAGTTTCGCGTTCGGGATACGATGCCTCGCAAAAGACGAATTGGCCCTTGGCCGTGGATGTCTTGGCGGCGCGGATGCCATCCCGCAAATCGGCAATTCTCTGGTATTCCGCCGTATTTTCCTTCCGCAACTGTCGCAAAATCTCCTCGGCTTCGTTCAAATCGAGGAATTCATCTTCTTCATCCTCAAAAAAGCTCAACTGCGCGCCGTTCTTTTGCTCGTAAATGGCATACATGGCCTCTTCGTTGAGCTTTTCCGTCCGGTCCAGAATTTCCGAATCTTCGCCGATGGTGTCGTGAATCTCCTGGATGCGACGATGCAGCTTGGCTTTCAAGTCCAGATGCCGGTCGAGTCCCGTCTCCGGCAGAAAATTGAAGCCATAAACGACATCATGGTCACTGCCGATGCGGTCAATGCGCCCGAAGCGTTGAATGAGCCGAACCGGATTCCAATGCAGGTCGTAATTGATGATGTTGTCGCAATCCTGAAGGTTCAAACCTTCCGCCAGCACGTCCGTTGCGACCACCGTGAACAATTCCTTCTCGCCCGCCGTGAATTTATATTCGGGATTCGCCTTCGGCGCGAAGCGGCCAACCACCCGCGCCTTGCTTTTGTCGCCGCTGAAAATCACGTCAATGTCATCCCGCTTGCCGCCGGGATTCAGATTGTCGTGAAGATATTTGGCCGTGTCCGCGTATTGGGTGAAAATGAGCCGCTTGCCGTCTTTCAATGGTTTCGCCGCCAGACGCTCTTTCAACTTTTGCAGCTTAGCGTCCTGTTCCGGCGTGATGGGCGCGACCAGCTCCAGAATTGTTTGCAGCAACTTCAAGTCATGCTCAATGTCCGCCTTCAATTTTTCGGCGTTGAAATCCGCAATATCGTATCGTTTTGAAACCTGCCGCAGCGCGTCCATCAACGCTTGTTCTTCCTGGGCATTCAGGCTGTTTGAAGTCTTCGGTTCATACAGCAGTTCTTGTGCGTCTTCGCCCGCCGGCACGAAGCCTTGCTTCAGCGCCTCCAAAAAGCGCGTATGCACTTTGATCAGCCGCCGCACCGTTTCCTGGAACGCATACACGGACGATTCAAAGCGTTTGAACAACAAAATGCGGATCAGTCCGCGCAACGTGTAGCCTGCGCGATGCAGGCTGGCATACGGCTCGCGTTTTTGTTTTTCCTTGAGCACATAATTGTGCAGGCCATACCGGGCATACTTTAGTTCCTTGTCCGACGCGCCCGCCGATTTCCCCTTTTTGGCTTTTCCAAGATAACCGCGCAACTGCTGGTAAAGCCCCTGATACGTGTCCTCGATGCTGTATTCAATCGTGTCCAGTTGCCGCTTGGGGAAAAACTGATGACGACCGCCGACGAACACATACGCACGCTTACGGCCATCCAGATAATCACGGAACTGTGCCGGGTCAACCGGCTGGTGTGTCACGGAATCAAAACCATACCAACGCAAAATGTGGTTGCGCGTTCGGCGGATGAGAATGTTCGCCAGCAAGTCCGGCAATTTTCGCTCTCCGTCCTCAATCAGCTTGAAGTATTGCTTTAAGTCCGGCGGATCAATCGGCAAATCCGTTTTATCATCGTGATGAAACAACTTGATTTGGGAATAAACATCCCACGCACTCTTGTTGCGCGGCGTGGCCGTGAGGAAACAGCACCGTCGGCCCGTGCTTAAAAACACCTCCACCACCTTGTAACGCTGCGTGTCGCGATGGCGAAGATTGTGGCTCTCATCAATCAGCACGAAATCCCGGTCTTTGTAGAGCACGTTTTCCAAAAGGACGTTCACGGAGCCGTCCTCATCCTCTTGTAGAAAACCCATCGAAAGCACACGCGCGTTGAGTTGATACACCTCGTTGTAACGCTCCCACATTTCCACCAGCGGAGCGGGGCAAATGATAAGCGCCCGCGCATGGTCCGTGCGCTCGAAATGTTTCACGATGGCCGCGCCGATGTAGCTCTTGCCCAAGCCAACCACGTCCGCCACGAACGCGCCGCCGTAATCCTTCACCATCTGCACCGCCTGCCGCACCGCCACTTTCTGAAAATCCGCCAGACGTTTCGTGATTTCGTCATCCCACAAAATATCCTTGTCGTCCTCGCCTTCGAGCCGGTCACGCACCAGCGTATAGAGCGCCTTCATATAAACGTCATACGGACGGACGGACGCCACCGCCCAGGACTGTTTCATCTCCTGCATCAACGCCTCGTCGAAGTCCTGCGACTCATCCCAAAGACCATCAAACCACTTTCCAAGCTCCGCGTGATTGTCATTGCCCTGCACCAGCACGTTCAACTCCGTGTTGTGCGTGACGCCGGATAGCGTGAGATTTGACGAACCGATGATGGCGATGCCTTCCTCGTGCCGCTCGACCGGCTTTCCGCTTTTATCAAACACCTTGCCATAATCAAAAATGTAAGCCTTCGCGTGCAACCGGCCCTTGGTATAGACCTTCACCTTAAGCCGCTTTTCTTCAATCATCCGCACCAGCGTCGTCACAACCGCCTGCGCTTCATCCGTCTGATCCATCAACTCAATGGCCGACCGGATGTTACCCGCCGTCTCGCCGGCCATTTTCTTGGTGTCAGCGCGTTTTGGATATGCCTCCGCTTCCGCCGCCTCGGCCACCAATTCAAGCCGCCGGTAGCCCTCGGTCATTTGCTCCAGCGTCTCGCGGTTAGTCGTGTTGCCAATGAGCAACCGCAACTCCTTCACGCCCACCAACCGCTGCGCGATGCTCTCCAGCCCGGATAGGAAGAAATACCCGACCGCAAACCGCGCCGATTCCGTGGACGACAGTATGCGGTTGATGTGGTCAACCAGCTTTTCCTTGCGATTGTCTATGATGTCGTGTGTGGGCATTTGATGATTTCAGTCCAATTTCGCTCACGCCGATGCCGCCTCCACGATTTTGATTTCCTCCGCCGTCAGGCCATAGAGGGCGTAAACCTGTTTGTTGAGTTCGTCTTGTAGCGTGCTTGTGTCTGATCCCGGATTCCTTTGCATGACAGCAAGAATGTGTTCTACGGATGAAACTACTTTATTGCCACTTTGATCGGTCAACTTTGGAACAGGTAGTTCGTTAATCATCTCCTTTGTGAAAGTTGTCCCCTGATTGTAACTTGAAGCAGGATATTTTTCTTTCAAATAAAAGAAAGCGACCTTGCTATTTATAATACCGAGAAGAAACTTGAGCGCCTCCAATTTGTCGGATGTTATCATCAGCGTAGTCTTGCCGGGAATAATTGTTCCTTCCGAATCCAAACACGCATCGAGAAGGTTCAAACCCTTCACGATGAGTTTCGGTTTTACAGACTTTCTTCCGTAGGAATTTTGAAACGCAGCTAGAAAGCGCTTTTTGTGAACAACAGGTTTGAGATACCTCTGACCGAGATAAACCATTTCACGGCGACCCCACTTGGAAACAAATTTCCCGATTGTCCCTGTATTGATAATTTTCAAGTATTCATCTTGGCCATTGGGTTTAGCCATTTCCTGAAGGAAGTCCTTCAATTTGTATGCGTCGGACGTTGCGCAAGCATTTTCACAAATTCCCAGGCCGGATAATTTACTCGGCTGCGCCTCAAGCTTGGCAAATATGTCAATGGAGTCGGAAAACAACCAATCATAAGCATACGGCGGTTTCAGGGACTTTTTATTAATGACTCGCTTGGGGACAATCTCTTTGTTCTTAATGTCGAAAATCTGTAGTTGTATTTGTGGTTTATTTGCAAACACTGTCACGATTGCGTCCACGTTTGAACTTTCAAACACGTTCCGACCCGCTTTGAGTATGGAGATGATCTTGTTTGTGGTCTGGCGTCGCATCTCATCTCCAAACGGCTTGGAAATCCATTTGTCGGGTGTGATAAAGGAAAGCACACCGTCATTGTTCATTAGCCCAAATGACTTCTCGTAAAAGGCGATGTAGATGTCCCAATTCCCCTTTGTCATTGAGTAAGACTCTTGAATCAAGGCTCGTAGCTCAGGATTGGTGTTCGTCATGTTCTCCGAATCTATGTAAGGAGGATTTGCAACAACCACATCAAACCCGCCGACCAGTCCAAACATCCATTCAGCATCAAAAAAGTTTGCGAACGCGTTTTGTTCGTATGGATTCCACGTTGCGAGCTTCCGCGCCGTGGTGGTATCCCAACCATCGCTTTTTAAAAGTTCAGCGATTTGGCCTCGAAGTTTTTCATCCTGTTCACGACAACGACTTTTTGTGTTTGGTGTGCGGGCTAGAAAGTGGCGTTCTCGCACGCGACGCAATTCGGCTTCTTTGGTGTCAATGTCATGGTTGCGGAGCATTTGCTGACCGGGGCGGTTAATGCCGATGAGCGTATTAGCCGCAACAAACTTTGTTTCCAAGTTTGGCAACGGGCGCACGCCTCGGTTGGGCTGCGCATCGTCAATCTTCTGATCAACAATCAGCGAAATGAAGAATCGCATTTTGGCGATCTGGACGGCAATGGGCTGGATGTCCACGCCGTAAATGCAATTCTCTATCAGGTAGAGCTTGCGGCCATAATCCAGTTCGTTTTGCTCAAATGCTTCATTGATGCTGGCAATTTGTTGTTCCAAATCACCCACCATTTTCTCCCGGCGCGGAGCATCTTCGGTTTTCTCGGCCTCCTTGATGGTATTTTGAACGCGCTGAATCTGCCGTTTTTTCCACTTCTCGTTGTGCGGGTCGAGCTTGCCCAGAATGAAAACGAGCTTGTGTAGGATGCCCATTGGAAACGCGCCGGAGCCAACCGCCGGGTCGAGCGATTTTAGACTATCAATGGCAGCAATGAGCGCGTCCACTTCCGGCGCTGTGAACTGGTGCGCTTCGTCGGTATAGGCGAAAAGATGGCGGAGCCGGGCTTCCACGTCTTTGGCGGACGACTGCGCCATTTCCATCTTAGTTTTCAGACAGACGATGAGTGATTCATCCACCATGTAGTTGACGATTTCACGCGGCGTGTAGAACGAGCCTGTCTGCTTGCGGGCGGTCGCGCCGGTTTCCGGGTTATAGGCTGCGAGAAGGTTTTCAAATACCTTGCCGGACAATTCGGGGTCGAGCGCGACTTCCTGTTCGATTGGCGTGTTTTCCTCGACGGTGAAATTGTAGCGGTTGAAAATGTGAATGAGGCCGCGCACCAGCACGCACTCGAATTTCTCGTCGTCGTATTCCGCGCTCAAATTCACCTCGCGCTCCTCGCCGAAGAAAAGGAAATCGGGGACGGTGGGCTGGCTGTCGCTACGGTCAGAAAAGCCGTCAATGCGGATGTCCTTGGGCGCTTCCGCAGTTCCCTCCCGTTTGTCGAGGCACTCGAAAAGTCCGCCGTTGAGGAATGGAATGTTTTTGAAAAGGTCCAGCGCTTCGTTCGGTTTCTGAAACAAGGCCCGGTGGCGATAAAGAATATGCGCCATGAAATTATTGTCGTCTTTTCGCCAGGCGCGCTTGTCCATTTCGGTGTTGAGCGTGGCAAAAAATAAATTTTGCAGGATGGCTTTGTAAAAAACAGATTCCTTGGCGCTGGCCTTTGTCGGCTCGAAGCCAGCGAGAATTTGGGTGAGTTTCTGCTGGTCGAAAAGCGTGTCCGGGATGAGTCCCTTTTCCTTCACGAACCAACAAAAGATGAGGCGCGTGATGAGGCGGATGATGCTGATATGGTCGTGGCCGTCGTCTTCCTTGGGCGCGTGTTTCGGGAAGCTGGCGTTTTTCAGCGCCCAGAAATACCAGTTCGCAATTTCGCGGAAGAAATCTTTTGTGACCGTCTCGACATCGAAAGCCGCATCACAGCGTTGCTGGATTGCCAGCGGCGTGATGCCGAACAATTCGGGATGAATCTCGGCCAAGTCGAGCAGTTGCACGCGCTCCGTCGCCGTGCGCAAACCAGCGCCCGGCCTGACCGTGATTCTGCGAAATAAACGGCGGCGTTCCGCCTGATCGTCAAATTTTACATTGAGAAAATGCCAGTCGGTCTGGCCTTTGTTGGAGAAAATGAAAAGCGCGTAAGGATGCTCGCGCAACAGTTGAGTGACCACCGGACGTTCGAATCCGCGCGCGAGAGCATCGGACGCGCGCCGGCAATAGATGACGTGGAAAGCATTGTCCTCGCCACCGCCCGCGAACAGCACTGGATCATCCGCCAGAGCCTTGTTCGCCGATTCCGCCCAGCCGCGCCGGGAAAGTGGCTGGTTTACGCGCTGGTAATTGAGTTCCGACCAAAAGAGTTTCTTGAGAGGTTCAATCCCCCGCAACACTTTCAGCAAATCCAGAACGTTCTGTTGTCGTTCAGGTCGTGACATGGCTGTTCGCTCGCGCGCGAATCAGCCCTGTCGGGATGGCTTCCTTTGAAGAAATGTCGTACCTGAAACAAAATGGGACGTGCTTAATCACGTCCCATCACAGGCACTCGCATGCCTTCAAAGGAACGCTTTCGGCACGCCCCGGGTGGGGCGTGCGTCGAGCGCCGTCCTTTGATTTGAAATTGCGAGTTTCGTGATGGACAGCAGCCGATGCTACGCGAAATGATTTTGGTTAAATTTTGGTTCTGGTCGTTTTGGTTTTTCCCCGAAACCGAAGTCGTGCCGGGGCGGTGCCCGGCGTTCCGTCCGCTTCGGTTTCGTGACGTGGCGAGATTACGCCGCCGGGCGGTTTGGGGCAATGGGTTTTGCAACGCGCTTTTTGACAGAGGAATTATAGACAGAGCAATAAAAGATTCCTTTGTCCCCATTCCTTTGTCTCACTCCGGCTTTCAGAGCATTTCCGGCCCAAATCTTCTCTCCGTTGACTCCGTTAGCTCCTGTTCACATCCGCAGAGCCGGGAATCCTACGTCATCAGCGTCAATCTGCGTTCGCAGAATACGTCGGCGGGTTCATGGACGGAGATCGGCCCTGGCTTTGGGCCGGATGGTGACGGTCCAGTTCACCGGCGGGATTCGCGGATCTGACGGAAGACATCGCGCCAAGGCTCTCCGGGGCTGGGGTCGCGCTCGAAATCAGCGAGCGCTTCGTCGAGCGCCTGCCGTTCGGCAGGCGAGGGTGAGCCGCCGTCCAGCAGGTCGGCCTCGTGGAGTTCGGCGAGCCGGGCAAAAAGCTGGGAGCGGTCACTGACGGTCAGCCTTGGCAGTTCCTCAAGGATTTGCGCTTTGCTCATGGTGTGAATCTAGCGCAGTTGAGATTTTCCCGCAAGCATGGCGTGGAGAACGGCGACTTCGCCACCGCCATTTCATGATGTCGTGCGTGGCCCAGTCGTCGGTGAGTTTGTTGCGGGTTTCCTGCCCGGTCATGCGTTGCTGAATCCACTTGTCGCTGCGGCCATGTTTCTGCCAGGTGGCGCGGGCGCGTTCGAGGGCGCGGGCGGGGTCGGCCATTTCCTGCATCCGCTCGTAGCCGACTTTGGCCAGCCAGAGTTTGATCGGCTCGGCCTTGGGACTGGGAACGCTCTGGACGAGGCGCAACAGGGTCTCAGCATTGATGTGGTCCACCAGCTTTTCCTTGCGATTGTCCATGATATCGTGGGTGGGCATGGGCAAATAACCCCCGTTGCTAAAGGGTCAAAAACCTGCTAGATTGTGTGGCGATGAAGATCAAAGAACCAAAGGCAAAGGTCGAAGTGCCGTTTGATCCGGTGCTCTTTGCGGCCACTGTCCCGTCCCGCAAGCCGACGGCAAAGGACATCCAAGACACCAAAGAGCACGAGGATGATTTGATTGAGCCGAAGGAATACACGGACACGGACGAGATGTTGGATAATCCATGATCTTCCGCCGCACGGTCGCCTTCAAACGAGAACTGCGCTCGCTGCCGGCTGAAGTCCAGCGCAGCGCGCACGCCAAGTACCGTTTGTTCCGCAACAACTGGCGGCATCCCTCCTTGAACGTCCACAAACTCGAAGGCATTACTTGGCATGGCCACCCGGTTTTTGATCTCTACGTAACCGACCGCTATCGCGTCCTGTTCGTCATTGACCACGACGTGATCGTCTCCTACTCCATCGGTCCGCATAGCATCGTCTCCAAGTAACCGCACAACGGCGCGCTGCGAATCTCGCGAAGCGTTTGGAGTGCGCGTGCTTGAGCATCGCTTTGGGGGCGGACGGTGGGAAAGCGGCGATAAATCGCACGCACTCTCCCGCTTCCGCCTTCGCCCGGCTTCGGCGGGACAAGCCAACGCGCTCACGTCGGCGGCGGGATTTTTCCGCTTGGCGGCAAGGCTGCGGTCAACCAGCGGAGCGCGGATGTGTTGCCCCGGGCAAACCATAGCTCCGTCAGGAGCGAAATCTTTGTAGAACCGCAATCCAAACAAAACCAAAGCCCCGTCGGGGCGAAATATGCCGCTCCTGACGGAGCTTGGATTTCCCTGCATGGCCATTCTACAAAGATGCCGCCCCGCTGGGGCTGGGTGCGCCGCTGGCGTTTTCATTTGGCCTCCCCTTGTCGCGCCGGAGCTTCAGCGGAGGCGGATTCAACGATTTTGATTTCCTCCGGCGTCAGGCCGTAGAGGGCGTAAACCTGTTGGTCTATCTCGCGCTCCAACACGCTTGTGTCGCCGTTCGACTGTTTGGCTTACCGCCAGGTTTCATCCTCTTTGGCGCGAAAACAATAGCCTCGCCATAGCGCCACTCCCGCGCAACCGCCAGGGACGTTTTGGCGCATTTGGCACACCCGGCATCTTTCCCGATTTCGTGATCTCTTCTCATATCTTCAACAAATTGGCGGCAAACACATCAAAACCCGTTACTGGTATGGGCAGTGCTTGGAGAGGGAGCACACCGGCTTCTGCTTTTGTCGAAAAGCCGGCAAAGAAAATCGTGAAAGTTGATTTGCCACTCATGCACTAAAACTATGACTCCTCCCATCTATGCTGCGGTCCGGGCCGTCGGTGTTCTCAAGCCAAGATTTCAAGATCAGCCGGTCGGCGGCAAAGTGTTTGCCGATTCACTGGATGTTTATGGCACAGCGTTCTGGTTGAAAAACGAAAAGGGGTTGATTACTTGCGCCCACATCATCCGGGGTTTGGCTGAAGCTCCGCTGGAACTGGCCGGACTGCTGGTCGTCGGTCATCAGGGAAATTATGTCCGGGCAACGATTAGCGCGGTGGATTACGCTCACGACCTGGCGGTTTTACGCCTGGTGGCCACACCGGAGATTGTTGAAAGCGAGGCGGCGACCGGGTTGCGGCTCGCCAGCAGTTATCCCGAAGTCGGTGCGCGGGTGGGTTACGCGGGATTTCCCCTGGGCCGGCAGCTGCTCGATGCTTCCCAGGAGCCGACCTATGCGGTCGGGGTGATTGGCACGCAAAAGCGGTTGAATTTGGACCGGAAAAGCATTCAGATTTCCGGGCCGGTGGTGGGCGGCTACAGCGGATCGCCCGTGGTGCAGGAGGCCAGGCCCGATGAGGTCATTGGCATTGTCAGTGACAGTCCTTCCCAGGAGGCAGGCCAGGCAAACATTTTCATGGCGACTTCGTGGGAACATATCGCCGCCATCGCGCGCCTGGCCATTTCATGAAAATACGGCGAATCATCGTCAGGAAAACGCGAAGGAATCAAAATCAATCACCGATGCGATCTAAAATTTTCGGGCGAGCGATTCCATCAGGAAATCACGGCGCCGGCCGGCGTGCAGGTTCAACCGGAGCAACCGCGGATTCCACACGAAACGGTAGCGGAACACCGCCGTGCCGAATGCCGGGGCCGGCAGGTTGAAGAATGACCCTTCGTCCGGAGACAAAAAATCGGGCAGCAAGGCCGCCAGTCCCCGTTGTTCCAATGCCAACTTTGCTTCCAGAAAGCTGTTGCAGGCGAGGTAGCGCGGCCAGTCCTGATTGAGCGCGACTTCGGCCGGCGGCAGCTCGTTTACCGGCCAGACCAGCGGGAGGCGTTTCTCCCGGAAGGCGTGCGCGGCCTGAACCCGGGTCTTGAATGCCGCCTTGGACACCCACAATTTCAGACGCCAGCCGCCCAGTTCCCGGGATTGCAACGGGCGGCTCAAAGCGGGACTGGTCACTATGCCGAAATCGAGCGTGAGATCGTGCAGGCGTCTCTCGATGACATCGTCCGCCACGGTTTCAATGGAATAACTGATGCCCGGCTGGATGGAACGTGGCGCGGCCAGCACCGGGAGCAGGAAGGTGGCGAGGAATGTGGCGCTCGCGCCGATGCGATAGGTTTGTTCCTCCGCCAGCGACCCGCGCTGGAAGTTTGAGAGTCCCAGCAGGAAAAACCGTGAGATGCGCGCCAATTCCCGGCCGTTGGGCGTGAGCCGGATGCCCTTCCCGTGCCGTTCGACCAGGGCAATGCGGAAGAAATCCTCCAGCTCCTTGATCTGGCGGCTGTACTGGCTCTGCCGGATGGGATCACCGCCGGCGGCCTTCACGATGCTGCCCGCCGCGCCGACTTCGACGAGTGCGCGCAGCCGGTCCAGGGACAGCCCGTATTCCATGAATAGCCGGTTAAACATGACTGGCCAGTCATGCTAACCGCAATCATCGCTCTATCAAGAAATTCCGGCGCTGGTAAGGTGCGGTAAAACCTATGAACACACGATTGACCGAAAAACAGATCGCCCAGGTGCAGGACATCTTGATGGAAGAATTGGATGTCAAACGGGAGCAACTGACGCCGGAAGCCCGGTGGGTTGAGGATCTCAGTGCCGATTCGCTTGATGAGGTTCAAATCGTGATGCGAATTGAGGAGGACTTCAACATCACGCTTTCGGATGAGGCCGCGGAAAAGATGATGACAGTGGAAAAGCTGTACAAGACTCTGGCTGACGCGCTTGGACAATAGAAGAAAAGGAGAGGAAGAAAACATCGAACATCGAACGCCGAACGCCGAACATCGAATTAAGAAGGGTGGGCAGTTTGGGGATGAAGGGCTTGCGTTGGGCGGCTCGCGCTTTATGCTTCGCCTATGGACCTGAAATCACCATCCTGGAACCGGATTATGCGTACCAAATTATTCTGCCTTTCCTTGAACGTCCTGGGAGCGCCGGCGTCCCGCCGGCCAGTCGAAAGCCGAAAATCTAAACCCGCCGGCGGGACGCCAGCGCTCCCAGGAACTGGGCCCCGGTTCAGGGGTTCAAAGCGCGAATGCGTTCGGGGCATTCTTTCCCTCCTGACCTGCATGGTGTTGCTGGCCGCCAGCGCGGCGGACAACGCACCCCTGCCTTTCGTCAGCCCGATGTTCGGCGACAACATGGTTCTCCAGCGCGGAAAACCGATTCGATTCTGGGGCTGGACGAAAGCCGGGGAATCAATCCGGGTGGAGATGGCCGGTCATGCGGCGACGGCGGTGGCGGGACCCGATGGCCGTTGGCAGGCCGAGATCGAGGCGCCGGTGCCGGGCGGTCCTTACACGGTCAAGATCACCGGGCCGGGACAAAACGCGGTGTTGCACGAAGTTTTGGTGGGCGATGTCTGGCTGTGCGGCGGGCAGTCCAACATGGAACTGGGCCTGGGCCGGGCGCGGAACGGCGCGGAGGAAATCAAGGCGGCGGAGCACCCGGAAATCCGGCTCTTCACGGTGCAGAAGCACGTTGCCTATTCCCCGGTGGCGGTCCCGCAGGGTTCCTGGAAAATTTGTTCGCCGCAAACCATCGTCGAAAGCGGGTGGAACGGTTTTTCGGCGGTCGCCTACTTTTATGGACGGAAACTGCAGGACGAACTTCATGTGCCCATCGGTTTGATCGAGGATTGCTGGGGCGGCACTCCGGCCGAAAGCTGGATGAGCCCCGAATCGCTCCACCAGCTGAAGGATTTTGACGCGCCGATGGCGGAAATCGAAAAGTTGCGCATCAAAGGCGGATCAGAATCCGGCAGCTTCCTCATGAACTGGCTGGACGAATATGACGTGGGATCGCGGAGCAACGCCTGGTCGGCGGCCGGGCTGGATGATTCCGGTTGGAAGCCGGTCCAGATTCCCGGCGGCTTTGCGGAGTTGGGCGTGCCCGACGTGCCGAGCATCTGCTGGTTTCGCAAAGAGATCACGCTGCCGGATCCGTTGCCGGCGGGCTTGGCGACCCTTTGCCTTGGCTCGATTGAAAAAATGGATACCGCCTACCTCAACGGCCAGTGGGTCGGCGCCAGTTCCTGGGTGGAGAATCCCCGGAAGTATGAAATCAAGGCCGGCGTGGTGAAGCCCGGCCGGAACGTTCTCGCCGTGCGGGTCTTCAAGCTGAAACCGCAGGGCGGGTTCCTGTCCAAACCGGATGCGCTTCGCCTGATCCTCGGCGACCAGTCCGTGATTCCGCTCGCCGGCGAGTGGAAGGGCGCTTTGAGTGTGGATGCCCGGCCGCCGCATCCACTGCCCTTGACGTTTGAGAATTATCCGACGATGCCCGTCGTCCTTTTTGAGGGCATGATTCAGCCGGTGGCGCCGCTGTCCATCCGGGGCGCCATCTGGTATCAAGGCGAAGCGAACGCCGAGCGGGCGCATCAATACCGGACCCTGCTGCCGGCGATGATTGGCGACTGGCGCAAGCTGTTCGGCCAGGGCGATTTCCCGTTTTACATCGTCAGTCTGCCCGCGTTCATGCATCATCGCGACCAGCCCGGCGACGATTCCTGGGCCGAACTGCGCGAGGCGCAGGCGTTGACCGCCCGAACGGTCAAAAATTCCGCGTTGGCGGTCACCATTGACACCGGTGACGCCGACGACATTCATCCGAAGGACAAGCAGGTCGTCGGGGAGCGTCTGGCCTTGTGCGCACTGGCCAATGGATATGGCGAAAAAATTCCCTGGGCCGGGCCTGCGTTCGCCTCGATGACGCAACTTCCGGGCGCGCTCAAACTCAGCTTCAACCACGCCGAGGGTGGATTGGTGGTCAAGGGAGACAAGCCGGGGGAGTTCTCCGTGGCCGGCAAAGACCGCCAATGGCACTGGGCCGAGGCCCGGGTGGAAGGGGATTCGGTGGTTGTATCATCGCCGGCGGTGCCGGACCCGCAAGCGGCCCGCTATGCGTGGCAGGCCAATCCGGCGGCAACCCTTTTCAATGGAGTCGGGCTGCCGGCGATCCCGTTCCGCACGGACAACTGGCCCGGGGTGACCGACAACCACAAACCGTGGTAGCCGCGTAAAAGACTTCGTCTCACGCGGCGACAGGAGGAAAAAGTTTTCAGTTGTCAGCCATCCGTAATACAATCCTGCAACTTCGCGCACGGACGACAAAGATTTGGACTGCGGTGGCAGAGCGCAGCGGCGACACCGCTTTCCGTACGTTCGGATGCGTCCAAAAGCGGCGTGGCGCTCCGCTTCCCGCCGCAGTCCAAAATCCGTGGTTGCGGCAGAAGCCGCGTTAGGTGAATCCGTGTCCATCCGTGGTTGAAAACTCTGCGTGTTTTGCGCTCTTTGCGATCAAAGTTAATTGTGCGGTTTGCGCTGGACATCCCGTTGATTTTGGACCAAGCCATGCGCAGTGAGCTATGAAAGGCAAATCACATGCAAAAGCAACCCCAGGCCGGCCAGAAGGCGACGTGGTTTCTGAAATCCTGGGTTGCCTGTCGAAACATCCCTCAGCGGAGGACACGCTGGAGGGCATCGTCCAATGGTTGATATTGGAAAAACACCTGAAAACCACGCCGGGCATTGTGGCGCACGCGCTGGCAAAATTGATTGAAAGGAAGCTCGTCACGACGCGGCAGAGCGCAGGCAGCCCGACGATTTATCACCTCAATACCCCGTCGGCGAAGGCCGCGTAAAGCCTCCGCTGTCGCTCAGAGCTAAAACAAGACGCCCCTCCGGTTTGGTCAAACCGGAGGGGCGCTGGGATCGAAAAGGGAATTATTTCCTGGCCATGTCACCCGTCGCACCATGCACATTGTGCGGCAGCACCAGGTTGCCATTGGTACCGGCACTATCCTCTGCCGGAATCCGCATCGAGTAAAACGAGCGATAGACGAAGACCAGCGCGACCACGAAGAAGAACGCCCCGATGCCGGTCTTCACGGCCTGGTCTTTCATCGTCACCGCAATTTCCACGGCGAGCAAACCGAACAGCGTGGTGAATTTGATCACCGGATTCATCGCCACGGACGAGGTGTCCTTGAACGGATCCCCCACGGTGTCGCCCACGACGGTGGCCGCGTGCAATTCGGTGCCCTTCTCGCGAAGGTCCACTTCGACGATTTTCTTGGCGTTGTCCCAAGCGCCGCCCGCGTTGGCCATGAAGATGGCCTGGAACAAGCCGAAGAACGCGATGCCAATCAGGTAGCCGATGAAGAAATACGGGTTGAAGAACGGCAGCGCGAGCGCGAAGCAGAACACCACGATGAAGATGTTCCACATGCCCTTCTGCGCATAAACGGTGCAGATGCGGACGACTTCCTTGCTGTCCTTCTCCGACGCCGTGGTGGCGTCGAGCTTCATGTGCTCCTTGATGTAAACCACCGCGCGATACGCGCCGGTGACGACCGCCTGGCAGGAAGCGCCGGTGAACCAGTAAATCACCGCGCCGCCCATGATCAGGCCGAGAATGATTTCCGGCTGCACGATGCTCAAGGCATCAACAACCGGCTTGAACGGGCCGGCAATCCCGGAAAGCAACTGGCCCTCATACATGCGTTGCAACAGCATGATGATGCCGAACACCATCGTGGTCGCGCCGACGACGGCGGTGCCGATGAGCACGGGCTTGGCGGTGGCCTTGAACGTGTTGCCCGCGCCGTCGCCCTTTTCCAGTTGATACTTGGCGTTTTCAAAGTCCGCGTCGAAACCGAAGTCGCGCTTGATTTGCTCCTTGGCGCGCTTCTTGGCCTCATCATCGTGGCCTTCAATCTGGCTCAGTTCATAAACCGACTGGGCGTTGTCGGTGACCGGGCCGTAGCTGTCCACGGCAATCGTCACCGGCCCCATGCCGAGGAAGCCGAAGGCCACGAGGCCGAACGCGAAGATCGGCGCGGCGAAGAGGAACTCCTTGGGCATGAGCGAGAGCAGCGCCGGATTCTGGGAAAAGAAATACGAGGTGGCCATCAAGACCATGATGCACAATCCCATCCAGAAGGCCGAAAAGTTGCCGGCCACGAAACCTGACAGGATGTTCAGCGACGCGCCGCCGTGCTTGGAGCAATTGGTCACTTCCTTGACGTGCTTGGAGTTGGTGCTGACAAAGATTTTGGTGAATTCCGGAATCAATGCGCCCGCCACCGTGCCGCAACTGATGATGATCGAGAGCACCCACCACAGCGCGGGCTGGGCGGTGCCGGTGGCGTCAGTGAAGTCGCCCAGAAGCAGCTTGCTGGCGATGAAGGTAATGATGATGGACACCGCCGAAGTGAGCCAAACGAGGTGAGTCAGCGGGGCTTCAAAATCGAAGTCTTTCTTGCCGCTGAACATGGCCTTGCTGATCGCTTCATTTATGAAGTAGGACACCAGCGAGGTTACAATCATCAGCGCGCGCATGGTGAACAGCCAGACAATCAATGTGGCGCATATGGCCGGGCTGGCCGCCAGGGCCAGGGCGAGGAAGGCAATCAACGCCACACCGGTCACGCCATAGGTTTCAAAACCGTCCGCCGTCGGGCCGACCGAGTCGCCGGCGTTGTCACCGGTGCAATCCGCGATCACGCCGGGATTCTTCGGATCATCTTCGGGCAGCTTGAAGACGATTTTCATCAGGTCGGAGCCAATGTCGGCAATCTTGGTGAAGATGCCGCCGCAGATGCGGAGCACCGAGGCGCCGAGCGATTCACCGATGGCGAAGCCGATGAAGCAGGGTCCGACGAGTTCGCGCGGCAGGAACATCAGGATGCAGATCATGAAGAACAATTCCACGCAGACCAGGAGCAGGCCGACGCTCATGCCCGAACGGAGGGGGATGCCCAGCGTGGCGAGCGGGTTGCCCTTGAGCGCGGAGAACGCGGTGCGGGAGTTGGACACGGTGTTGATGCGGATGCCGAACCAGGCCACACCGTAGGAACCCAGGATGCCCAGGACCGAGGCGAGCAGAATGACCACGACATGGGCTGGCGTGTTCCCTTGAAGAGCCCCAAAGTAGTAAATCATGCAGCACGCTATCAGCACCCAGAGGATGGCGAGGAACTTGCCCTGCGTGAACAGGTAGGTTTTGCAGGTTTCCCAGATCATGTGGGACACCTTGGCCATGCTGTCATGGACGGGCAGGGCCTTGGTCTGCTTGTATTGCACCAGGCCGAACAGGGCGCCGACGCCGCAGAGCAGGATGCCGAGGTACATCAGGGCGGAACCGCTGATGCCGCCCAACCCGGCGAATTTCACCGTGTCCAGCGGTGGGATTTTGATGTCCGCTTCGCCGGCGAACGCGTTGGTGGCAAGGGTAAACAGGCAAAAAACAGCAAGTGCCCACAATGAAACGTTGGTTTTTTTCATAAAAAGATGTCGCGGGCGGAGGCTAGCAAAGTTACCCCTCGCCGCCAACCATTTTTGGCAAAGAACTCTCCAAAAATTGAACTGGATTGCGCCAAAACCTGGCGATTTCATTCCGTTTCAGCGCCCGGGAAAACGGCCGGACCCGGCGCGGTGAGTTGGACCAGTCCGGTCTAAATCAATAAACCGTGGTGCTTTCCTCGGCGGTGAGCGGTGTTGTCAACACGTCCGAGTGGAGTGTGAAGGTGGTGTGGCCGTCGCCGGCTTTCACACCTTGGGCCACTATCTGGTAGCTCACGGACTGTTTGGCCGGAAGCCGGGAAACCAGGGGCAGTGTGACCGTCTGGCCGTCAATCGTGCCTTCCGAACTGCTGATGGGGACGAGTTCCGGCGCGATGGTCACAATAACCTGGACGTTGGCATCATCCGCCGTTCCTTGATTGGTGACCTTGACGGTGTAAACCGTGTTGCTGCCCACGTCAACCGGGTCGGGATTGTCCGCCTTTTCAAGCAGGATGGCCGGAATGCCAAAAATTTCCGTCTCGCAACCGTTTTGGACTGGTTTTGAAATCGCCCCGGCTGCGGATGAATTGAAAGACAGGCGGCTGATTTCCGGCGCAACAAATGTCGCGCAAACCTGCTTGCTGGCGTCCGGCGCGAAATCAGAGATTTCCCAGGTGATGCGATCTTGCGCGATGGCGCCGCCTTCGGTTGTGTTGGTGAAGGTGGCGCCGGGCGGGATGGCCAGGGTGACGACGGTCTTCGGTTCGGCGGCGTTGCCGGTGTTGTGGACGTCCAGGCAGATGTGAACGGGCCGGCCCAACGGCGCTTTTCCCGGCACCCAGCAATTGAGCGTCAGGACGGGTTTGGGCACCGGCCCCAGGTCTTCGACATAAAAATTGCTGCACGGCTTCGGCGTCACGCAGCGGTAGCGCCGGTCGTTCGAGGCAAACGTAAACGCAAAGGCGGAGATCGGCTCTTTGCCCGCCCAGAGGACGTTGCGCAGGCAGACGGGCCTGCCGGCTTCGCGCGACGACATGAACGGCATGGTGTCGCCGGTGGGGATTTCGATTTCGGTGATTTCGTTCGTTGCGGCGGCAGCGAACAGATCGTCGGGATTTCCCTGCCAGCCCCACTGGTTCAAAATGTCCGCAATGTCCGGCTTCAGCTTTTCATCGCGGAACCGCGAGCGCAAATCATCGGGCGTGGCCAGCGGCGGGGCGAAACGGGTGGAGAGATTGCCAAGATGGGTGGCACGGTGCTGTTCAGCCTGCGCTGTCAGGCTGGAACAGACAGCCAGCGCAACAACCAGGGCAGGCAGTTTGGGAAGGAAATTTTTCATATCAAAATGCAGCTTAAAATCTGGTTGGCCGTGAATCAATGATTGAGCCTGGCGGCGGTAAATTTGGAAACAAATGAAAAGGCCGCCAAATTTCATTGGCGGCCTTGTGTTCCATCAAATCAATACACCGTCGTGCTTTCCTCGGCAGTGATCGGCGACTTCAACGCATCGGAGGTGAGGGTGAAGCTGGTGTGTCCGTCGCCGACTTTGACGCCTTTGGCCACGATGGTGTAGGTGACGGCAGCTTTGGGCGCGAGCGTCGGCACGACCGGGAGGTCCACCGTCTGGCCGCTGATGGTGCCTGCGGATGAGTCGAGCGGCACGAGCTCGTTCGCGATGGTCACGACCACATGGATGTTGTTGTCGTTAGCCGAACCCTGGTTGGTGACTTTGACCGTGTAGGTCGTGCTCTGGCCAACCACAACCGGGTCGGGATTGTCGGATTTTTCGAGCAAGACGGCTGCGACGCCGATGACTTTGGTTTCGCAACCGGTTGAAACGGCGGCGGCGCAAGCGCCTTTGGCGGTGCCAGCGAACTGGAATGTGCCGGCGGTGGCGCTGGTAAAGGTCGCGGAAACATTTTGCGGCGCGCTCAGGTTAACGGTGCCGAGGTTCCATACGATTTTGCTGCCACTAACCTGGCCATTGGCTGTGGTTGAAACACAGTTGAGGCCGGAGGGAATTGTGACTTCGAGCGTTGACCCGGCGGCGGGGACATCGCCCGTGCTGGAGACGGTGTAGCTGACATCAAACCGGCGGCCCATGTATTGTTGATCCTGGGCTTTGCAGGTAATGGCGAGAGCCGGCTGATGAACCGTTGTGGTGGCGGAAGCTTCGGCGCTGACGCCTTCGGCGGTGGTGGCCTTGGCGGTGTTCACGAATCTGCCGGCGCGGGAAGCGGCGGCGTTGTATTTGAATTCGCGGCTTTCACCGGCTGCGAGGGTGCCGGCATCAAAGGTCAGGCTGCTCTTGCCATTGCTGGTCATGCCCGCCGGCAGGGTGTCGGCGACCTGTACCCCCGTGAGCGGGGTGCTGCCGGTGTTTTTAACCATGAGGGTGGCCGGAATCGGATCGCAGACGAGTTCTTCCGCCGGCTCGGTCTTGGTCAGCGCAATGTTGGCCTTCACGACGCGGATTTCCTGGCAGGCGACTGGCATGTAGCTCGCCCAACCGCAGGTGGTCACAACCCCTTCGTCGGCGCTGGAACCTTTCAAGGTGATGACCTTCGATTCCTTTGGGCCGAGGGTGCCGAGATTCCAGTTGGCCACTCCATTACGGACAGCGCTGGCTCTGGGCGTTGAATCGGCAAGTGAAAAATTGGTGCTGACGCGGTCCAATACATAAACGTTCTCCAGCGTGGCGTCGGTGAGGTTGCTGACCTTGCAGGTGTATTCGAACGGCTGGCCGGCGAGAACCTGGACGGGAGCGTTTTTTTCAATCAAGAGTCCGCTGCCCTCGGCTTTGCCACTGGGATAATAGGCGGAAACTTTGCCGGGTTTTTCAACCGTTGGCGCGGTTGCGGCCAGAGTTGGAGCTGGAGCGGCGCTGTAATTGCCGTATTGCTGTTGTTGAGCGCAACCGGTAATCATTGCAGCACAACTTGCCAGGGTGATGATTTTCGTAAGGTTTGATTTCATAACGTTTATCCACCTATAATTTCGCAACCAAAAGGCAGGCTGCTTCAGATTTCAGATTATTGTTTTATGTGAAAACCCAGTGCTTGTTACATTAGTTATTGCACACATTGTCCCATTTGCAAGTAGAAGCGTCAGAAAAGTTAACGCTCCAACCTCGCTGTTTCTAATGGTCTTCTCCGGCCACCATTATTCAAGCAGCCCGCCCGTACGAAAGAAAGCAACCCGCCGATTCATCGGTGGGATTCGGGACGAAAGGGCTGTCACCGCCAGAACATTCTGCCATTCCTGACTGTTAGCAGCCCGTTAAAATCTTTTTCTTTGTAGGAGACGAGGTGACGAGTCTCAAATTCCTTTGGTTTCTGAAGGCCAAGTTAGAGACTCCTTACGTCGTCTCCTACTTCTTTAACGGGCTGCCAAGTCCGTGTCCAAGTCATTTGCGCATGCATTTGACCTTGTCGCTCACCCCGCGTTTCCTCATCTTTGCGGTGATGGACGAACGCGCGGTTTCCACTTTGAACAAACCGGACGTGGCGTTGGAAATGACGCTGCGCCCGTCGCTCTTTTCCGAGTTCACCGGCCAGCTCAAGGTCAAGGAGCGGCTGGCAATTGCCGTGCAGGCGGCGAAACAGCGGAGCGAAGCGCTCGACCACATCCTGCTCAGCGGCCCGCCCGGACTGGGCAAAACCACGCTCGCTTGCATCCTTGCCAAGGCCATGGGCGCGAGCCTCAAAAGCACCAGCGGCCCGACCATCGAGAAAGCCGGCGACCTCGCCGGCCTGCTGACGAACCTCGAGGAAGGCGACGTGCTGTTCATTGACGAAATCCATCGCCTGCAAAAAACCATCGAGGAATATCTCTATCCGGCGATGGAGGACTTCAAACTGGACATCATCATTGACCAGGGGCCGAATGCGCGCAGTGTGCGGCTGAATCTCCCGCGCTTCACGCTCATCGGCGCGACCACCCGCAGCGGCCTGCTCACCGCGCCGTTGCTCACACGCTTTCCCATGCGCGAACGGCTGGATTACTACGTCGCCGGGGATTTGGAAACCATCATCGTCCGTTCGGCGCGTTTGTTGAAGGTGGAGATCGAGCCCGCCGGCGCGCACGAAATTGCCCGGCGCAGCCGAGGCACGCCGCGCATTGCGAACAACCTGCTCCGGCGCGTGCGCGATTACGCGCAGGTCCGGCACGACGGCCGCATCACTGCCGATGTGGCGGACAAGGCGCTGGCGATGCTGGAGATTGACCAGAACGGCCTCGACGAAATGGACAAGCGTATTCTCGAAGCCATCATCGTGAAATTCGGCGGCGGGCCGGTGGGTGTGAACTCACTCGCCGTTGCGGTGGGCGAGGAACCGGACACGATAGAAGAAGTCTATGAGCCGTATCTCATCATGGAAGGCTACCTCAACCGCACGTCGCAGGGCCGCGTCGCGACGGAATTGAGTTATAAGAAACTGGGGTTGAAATCGGCGGCGGGAAATCAAACTGCGTTGCTTTGACGGCGTTCGAGAGAAACACTTATCAATCTCCAGACCATACCTGAACCGCACGTCGCAAGGCCGCGTCGCGACGGAGTTGAGTTACAAAAAATTTGGACTCAAGGCGTCAAAGGGGCAAACGGGATTGTTTGATTAATTTGCGCCGGAACCCCCGGGCGGGCACGGACGTGTGAGGCAAAGTCTTTTACTTTTAGCCTTTAGCATTTAGCCTTTAGCATTTAGCCTTTCTTCCGCCTTCCCTACGGCTTACGATGCCAGCCAAAACAGTTGCGCCGACTTTACAACAATGGGCATCACGGGCTGCGCGACCGCTGCCTTGCTCGGTGGTCGTAGCAAACAGAGAATATGAAGGGTGGTTTTTGTCGTGCATTGAATCTCTCCGAGGCTCGCGAGGAATTTCAAACATCGCGGTATCCGAACCGAATCCTGAAGATATTCGAGACGCGAAGGGCAGGCTCGAAGAGAAAATGTTGGCGGGTCGAAAGTATTTAGAAACTGCCGATCAAGCAGCACTCAGTGCGAAAGCGGATTGGGTGACAGTTCACAATAACTGTCGTTCATTTCGCAAATTCGCGAAGGAGACGCGCCAATTGCTGTTGGCGTGCAATGGACAACCTGCAAACTCGCCAGAGGCATAGTTCACCCCGCCAAAACGAACATTCGAGGACGAGGGTCGAGGGACAGGAAGATGAGAAAACATCGAACATCCAACGCCCGACATCCAATGTGGACGGGGTGCCATGTGGTGGGCCGGTGGGCTTCGAGCTTCTGATTTTAGCTCATTTCTCGGCGGCGAAGACGGCGTAGCTGTGGGGCGGGAGATGGAGGCTGAAGGACTCGCGGCTTTCCTCGGCGTCGCGCCAGCGGCCACGGCCTGGCGCCGGGGCCTGGCCGGCGAGCACTTCGCCGGTGACCAGGTTTTTCAACCGGGTGAAATTTCCGGTCAGGGAAACCTTCACGTCGGTTTCAGTCGGCAAATAAGATTCCACGATGAACGTGTGGTTGTCATAGGCGAACAGCGCGACCTGGGCGGGGCCGTCCAGCCGGACGGGGAACCCGCGCATCACATAATTCTTGATGGCGCCCGTGACGCTCGGGGGCAGCGAGTAAAGGTCGTTGAAATTTTCCGGCATCGTCCAGATGTACAGGACACCCTTGGCATACCGGTCCATCAGCAGGAGCGGATAGCCGTTGCCGTTGGCCAGGAGGCGGACCACCGGCCAGGCGTCGTTGGTGAGAAAGAAGATTTCTGGAAAGAGAATGTCCTCGTTTTTCCCGCCGTCGAGCACCGCACCGTTGCCGGCGCCGAAGCCGCCGACATACTCGTGCGCGAGCACCTTGTGGTCGGTGTACCGCGCCTCGACGATGTCTTCGATGCCCCGGTGCTGGAGCGCGTGCAACAGGCCGGAGGTGATGATCACCGATTTGCCGGCGGTCAACTGGCCCTTGATTTTGGCGACGATGTCGGGGTCGAACTTCGCGGATTCGGTCAGCAGGACCAGGTCCGCGTTGGTCGGGAACTGCGGATTCAGGTCAATGGGGATGCCGATCATTCCAAAATAATTGTGCAGGAAATCTTCGCCGGTGGATTGATACGGTTTGTAGCTGGCGATGCCAATGGGGTTGCCGAGTTTGCCGATGAACGGGTCCGCCTGTTCCAGGGCATAACCGGCCACGCGGGCGATGGTGGGTTCAGGCGACCCGGCCGGGGTGTTATTGGTGTAAGCCTGCAACAACTGGTTGTAATCGAAACTCGTGTGCAAATCCTGCCAGTCGGCGCGGTCACCCGGCGGGATGGGGCGGCTCATCGCCGACCATTCGAACAACATGATTTCCGGCGCCTTGGCGAACAGCGTGTTCCAAAGCTGCTCGGCGTAGCGGTCAACGTAGCGGAGGCTGTAGGTGTCCACCCAGCCACCGCCGTTGCCGCCGGGTTTGATGTTGTCGAAGTAACGGATGATGAGGTAGCTCTCGTATTGCTGCAAATGCTGGTCGGTGATGACCGGGTCGCGGGTTTCGGTGCCGGTATAAATGCCGTCGAACAGTTTCGGCTCCCGATCCAGGTCGTAGCCCAGGCCCTGGAAATGTTCGTACCAGTTTGGGAATTTGATGACGAGTTTGACCTTCGGGTTTACGGCCCGCGCCGGTTTGATGATGAGATTTTCCGCGGCGTCATTCATCAAATCCAGGCGGAACTGTGTCCAACTGTTCGTGCCCTTGGCGGCGATGTCCGAATCGTTCTTGGTGGTGACGAAAAAGAAATCGTCCTGGATGATTTCGTCGAAATGGCGCGCGGCCAGTTCGGCGGCTTGTTTGATGAACTCGCGGGCGGCGGGGTCGGTGTAGCAGAACGAGCGGAACTGGCCGGAACCGCCGTCCGACAACGCCATGCCGCCGGCGACGCGCACGCCGCGGTCGAGGAAGAATTTTTTCACCGATTCAAGCAATGCGTCGCTGGCGAGGTTCCGGTCGCGTTGGACCTCGATATAGACCTTGTCCACCTTCAACTGGCGGCGGATGCGGTCCCAATCGTTGGTCAGGTTTTCCGGATTTTCAAAGCGCTGCACGACGCTGACGGGGATGTAGATGGCGACGTTGAAGTTGGTATAATTGCCGGCGGAGCAGCAGGTCGCGGCCAGCAGGATGCCGCCGATGAAAGCTCCAGCGACCCGGCGCAAAGAGCGGAATAGATTCCTCATGTGATGGGCACTTTCCCCCAAAGGTCAGGGGGAAACAAGCCGGAAGAACGACTGCCCGGACACGGCCGCGCCCGCCGAAAAAAACCGGCCAGGCCGAAGCCGGCCAGGAGCCAGGGCAACGGGAATCGTCCGCGTTTCGTTTTTTTGCTGCCGGGTACATGAAAAGCTGGGGTGTGGGACTTAACGATTGACGGTGGTTGTCTTCTGCCCGACCGGGTCGCCGTAGATGATGCCGCGCCCGCCGGTGGCGAAGTAAACACGGCCGTAAATGCGAGGGTCGCCGGTAACGTGGCCGATCCAGCCGAATTGATGCTGATCATCGTTGATGCGCGTCCAGGTGGCGCCGGCGTCATCGGAACGGAAGAGTCCCGGGATTTGGCCAGTCTTGCCGGACAGATACAACGCCGGATAATTTCTGCCGGGGGCCGCTTTGCCGAAGCCCAGGGAACAGGCTTCCTGCACGTGTTCCGATTTCACGAAGCTAACCCCGCCGTCGGTGGAGTGATAAAGGCCGTTGGCATAAAGGGCCAGCCACAAATCGCCTTCCCGATCCGGGGTGGCGGACAGCGTGACGCTGTCGGTGCCGCCGAAATTAAAGAGGCCGGCGAATTCTCCTCCCGTCGGGAAGGCCGCTTCGGTGGCGACAAACTCCGCCGCGCCATTGGTACTGACCAGGAGTTTGCCGGCCCGCGGGTCGAAGGTATAAAACCGCATCGGATTAACAGCGTCGGCGACGATCTGGGCGTGGGGATCGACCCCGGCGCAGGCCGTCCATTGAGTCCCGCGGTCGTTGGAATAGCTGGGCACACCGCGGCGCGGGGTCCAGACGATGGTTTTGCCGTCGGCGGAGACGGCGATGGCGCCGGCGCCGGCGCTGTTGGTTGGTTCACGGCCCAGCTCGCTCCAGCTTTCCCCGCCATTGGTGGAAATGGCGGCGCGGATGGTGCTGCTTCGGCTGGTGCCGGTGCGGACGATGATCTGCGGGTTTTTTCCCGCCAGCGCCAGGTCCTCCGTGTTCGAGTAACGCGGTCCGTCAAAAGATCCCCGGATGGGCGAGACATTGAGATCGTCATGCCGGAAACCGTCAATGTCGCCAATGCCGCTCAACAGGTGCGCGCCTGCCGGCGGACTGAGCAACGCCAGCGGCACGGTTTCCTCCAGCCCGTCGTTAAGAAACGTCCAGCGGGTCGGCCGGCCGGCATCCGCGGCCGTTGCATTGCCACAGCTCCAGATGCCGTAACCGGTGACGAACAGCACCTGGTCGGAATTGAACGGATTGATGGTCAGATTGCCCATCCAGTGGGGCGTGCGGGTTTCGGTGTAAGGGGCGCTGGAATAATCCCACACAATTTTGTTGGTCTCCCAGAGTGGCGTCCAGGTTGCGCCCCTGTTGGTGCTGCGGAAAATTTCATCGTGTGGATGCCAATGGGCGAACGTGGTGACCATGATGGTGGACGGATGCAGCGTATCCACCGCGACGCAGCCGTAGCCGAAAGGTTGATCGGAATTCCGCGGTTTGACTGGCGTGATGTCCGTCCAGACACCGTCTTGGGGGTTGAATTTCCAGACCGCGCCGTCGGTCATCGTATTCGGGCCGGGCTCCTTGCCGTAACTGAGATAGAGCATCCCGTCGGAGGCCCGGACAAGGTGATTGGGGCGCAAGCCCACAGGCTGGTTGGTCACCGCCAGCCAGGTGACTCCGCCATCGGTGCTGCGATAGAGGTTGGTTTCCGTGATGGAAACGGCGGCATACAACACGGGCGTGGGCTGGCCGGGCCGGCTGGCGGCCGGATCAAACAAAACGCAGACAATGCCGACCGGTTGCTGGTGAAAGCCGAACCAGGGCCGGGCGTCGGCGTCGTCAGCCAACGCTGCCTCGCTCGAGCCGGTGTTTGGAAAACTTTCCACTTTCTGCCAGGTCGCCCCCCGGTCGGCGCTTTTCCACAACCCGTCGAGGCGTGAACCGAAAAAGAGAATGGTGCCGTCGTTCGGATCCACGGCGAGGCGCTCGCCATTGAAACGGCCGGATTCGTTGCCGCCCATTTTGAAGGGAACATCCGTGTGCAGCCAGGTGTGGCCCTGGTCGGCGGAACGCAAAATCGCCGCCTTGCCCCGGCTGTAAATTCCCGCCGCCAGATAAACGCGGCCAGGGTCGGAAGGATCCACCGCCAGACTTTCAATGCCGGTGAAATCAACGTCGCCAATCGCGTCCGTGAGGGGAATCCACCGTTGCGCGGAGTCGTCCCAGCGATAGGCGCCGCCCACGTCCGTGCGGGCATACATCAAGCCCTTTTGGCCGGGATGAGTGATGATGCCGGTGACAAAGCCGCCGCCGCCGATGACGACATTGCGCCAGGAGTAGGGCTCGGAAGGCAACGTCTGTGCTGGAATCATCCCGCGCAGACCGAGCAGGACGAGCACGACAAGCCCGGCTGTAATTCGTTTGCCAGATATACATCCAAATACCTTCCTCCGGTCACTCAACCTGTGCCGGGCGAAGGTTCCAAGTCACTTTACCAGCCAACGGATCGTTTGCCAATTTGAATGCATCACCGTCCTTGTTCAGCTCCAGCTCGTGCAACACGATTGTCCGAGGGCAGACAAACCAGTCCTTTCGCCGTCGGGGAGTTTTTGGCGAAAACCACCAGGTCAAGTTTTGACCAGTCCAACTGCATCGTGGATTGCGCGAGTTGGATTTGCGGCAGCGCGGTGCCGTCGCGCACCAGCATCACGACCGGAAGCGGTCCGGCTGCGATGTGCTGCCAGCCGCCGTCCCAGGCCTTGCCGGTTTGATAATCAATCCAAGTGCCCGGCGGGAGATAAACGTCGCGGTTGGTGGCATTTTCGTGCAACAGCGGCGCGACCAGGATGCTGGAACCGAAGAGATATTCGTCGTCCACGAGCCACGAACCGGGGTCGTCTGGAAATTCCACGAATAGCGCGCGCACCATCGGCAGGCCGTGCTCCGAGCAATCCTTCGCCTGGGCATAAACGTAGGGCATGAGCCGGTATTTGAGTTCGTCAATCGCGGCGGAATTCATCCATGAACGCCATCGCCGTAGTTCCAGGGTTCCTTGGGCGCGATGCCGTGGCAGCGGCTGTGCGAACTCAACATCCCGAAGGCCAGCCAGCGGGCGGAACAGATTGTTGTCCATGTTGGTCGACGGAATTGGCCGTGAAGCCGCCGACGTCGTGGCTCCAGAAGGAAAAGCCGGACAGGCCGAACGACAATCCGCCGCGCAATTCGGCGGCCATGCCCTGGTCGGTGCTTTCGGCGTCGCCGCCCCAGTGAAGCGGGATAACGCTGGCTGCCGGCCCAGGCGCTGCGCGCCCAGATGATGTTTTCGCCGGTGGTTTTCTGGGTGATGTCGGCGACGGCCTTGTTGTAGCGGAGCGGATACAGATTGTGTTCGTAGAAACCGGTGCGGCCCGAGGCATAGAGGCCGTTGTTGGGCGCGGCCTCGCCGAAGTCCACCTTGATCGCGCCGACGCCCATCTTCAGCAGATGGGCGAGCTTGCCCTGGTACCACTCGACGGTGGCCGGATTGGAGAAATCGAGCACGGCGTCTTCGTAGGGCAGGTTGCCCTTGGCGTCGCGCACGACGAGGTTCTTTTCCACGAGTTCGTTGAACAGCGTGTTCTTGGGCACAAAATACGGGAGCTGCCAGAGCGAGATGTGGAAACCGTCGCTCTTCAAATCGGCGATCATCTTTTGCGGGTCGGTGAAGCGGGAGGTGGAAAACTGGTAATCGCAGCGCCAGTCGGTTTCGAACCAGCCGGTGTCGAGATGCAGCACGTCGCACGGGATTTTGTTCTCGCGCAGTTGGGCGGCGATGTCGCGGACCTGTTTTTCGCTGGAATAGGTGCAGCGGCTCATCCACAGGCCGAACGACCAGAGCGGCGGCAGCGGCGATTTGCCGGTGAGTTTGGTGTATTCATCGAGGATTTCCTTCGGGCGAGCCGAGGAAGACAAACAGGTCCAGTTCGTCGTCGCCGAGCATCAGGGAATTGACGCCGCTGAAATAATTTCCGAAATCGCAGGTGACGGGCGAGGTGGTGTGCAGGAACATGCCATAGCCGCGGCTGCTCATGAAAAACGGGATGGGCTTGTAAAGCCCTGGTTTTCGACGCCGTTGGCGTCGTCCGTCCACAGCACAATTTTCTGGCCGCGCTTGTCCAGGCCGGTGAACGATTCGCCGCACCCGAAAATTTTCTCGCCGGGGGACAGGGTGAACACCGCGTCCATGCTCCGCGAGTAATCCGCCGCGCGCCGCACGAACGAGAACGGCAGGATGGGCGTGAACGTGCTGGTGTTGTCCGCGTCGTGGTCGGTCCGGGTGAGCAGCCGTCCTTGCGCATCGCGGAATTCGATGTGCCAGGGTTTTTCCAGGATGGTGACTGAGCCAAAGTCGCTGGTGTAGCGGTGGCCGCCCTCGACCGGGCTGTATTTCCAGGAACGGTCCTGCGGCATCCCGCTTTGCCGGCCAGCATCCGTTCATCGGTGTTTTTCCGGAATTGCGGGCCGCTGGTGACGCGAAGGCGCAGGGTCCGCGGCGAGACAAATTCAACTGCAAACGGCAGGATGGGATTGGCGGCGTATTCGTTTGCCGGGAATTCATTCGGCGCCACCGGTTTGACGACGGCCAGCATGTTGTCGAAGGCCTGCCGGGTGAAATACTGGGAACGCTGGTACAGTGATTTTGCCCGTGCCGGTGGCCGGATCGAAGGCGGCAAGCCGGTCCGCCAGATAATAAAGGTCGGAAAAATCCCGGAAATCGCCGCTGACATCAATCGGGTCATTGAGCAGCGGCATGGGATTGGCCGCTGCCAGCCGGCCGGAGGCGCCCGTTAAAATGCCCGCCACCAGGCAGGCGATCATGGGCAAGGTGTTTTGTCGGTTATTCATGACACAAGTTGCTTTCATTCAGTCCATGATGATCCGATCCCGGTGTCAATGTCATGTCGTCAAAATCAACGTGAGCATACGGGTCGGTTCCTAGTATTGTAGTATTTTCCAGTCATTTCACATTTTTGCGCCGATGCCAGTATAACAGGTGGTTGACATGCGTCCAAGTTCCCATCCGCAGCCGCGCCGCTATCCATTTCACAGTCACGGTGGTTTCCTCTCGTAAGCGGACTGCCAGCTTCAGTTTTTCCCGATCTCCCTTCCGCCGTATCTCCAGGTCATTCTCCTTCCATCCCAGCCGCTTCAAGCCCTCCAACACCATCCCCTCCGCCCGTTCCTGTTCCGTTTCCATTCGTTCTTCACCGAAGTGATGTTCCCCCATTTGTTCCTTCATCTGCGCCAGCAACTCCTTGCGAAACGCCTTGTCCCCCAAACACCATCCCCGCCGCACTGCCTTGAATTGCCCGGACGCATCCTCTGCCTGGCGGCGCAGTTCCATGCGCCGCCCAAACTCACGCCGCCCTTCCTTGCTGTCGCGCGGGATCCCATGCTCTCCCAACAACCGTCCCACCCGCAGCCAGGCGGGTCGTTTCCGGGGCGATTGCAGATAAAAGCGCAGGCTGCTCCACGGAAAGGAACTCAGCTTCTGTTCCGGCCTCAGCAGCAACTTGGCCCGGGCCGGATTTAAATGCACATAATCGCAGACCGTCTTGAGATACCCGTTGCCACGGCCATCCACAAACAGAGCTTTGTAGCGGCCGCTGAACAGATGCCCAAAGAGCTTGTGTCGGCGATTGAACCGCCCCGTGTAGGTGCCCAGCAACCATTTCATGCCGCTAACCAGATTGGGTTGGGGCGTCTCGATCACCAGATGAAAATGGTTGGGCATCAGGCACCAGGCATGGATCAGCCAGCCGGTTTTCTTACAGGCCTCGCCGAGGGTGGCAAGGAAACATTCCCGATCCTTGTCATCATTGAATATCAGTTCGCGACGGTCGCCGCGATTCATGATGTGGTAGATGGCGCCGGGGTATTGGACGCGCAGTTTTCTGGCCATCCCGAAAGACAACCCGATCGTCCCACAACCGTCAATACTATAATACTAGGAACCGACCCGTTTGTTTTAGGTTCATCAGCCTGATAATTTGTCCTTGCGGACATTCCGGTCGGGCGGACAACATTTGGCCATGCCGCGCCGAAATGCCGCTGTTTCTTTTCCTGGCCGGATCCTGTTGACGTTGGTTTGGTGGTTCGCCGTCGGGAGTTTTCTGCCGACGGCCGGCGCGGCCCCCAATTATTTCATCCGCTCCTGGCAGTCCGAGGCGGGCCTGCCCCAAAACAAGGTGACGGCGGTTGTGCAGGCCCATGATGGATATTTGTGGGTGGGCACCTACAGCGGGCTGGCGCGATTCGACGGGGTGCGGTTCACAATTTTTGACGAGAACAACACGCCGGCCATGTGGAGCAGCCGCGTGACCAGTTTGTTTGAAGCGGCGGACGGCGCGCTCTGGATCGGGGATGAAAGCGGCCAGGTCACCCGATATCAGGACGGACGGTTTCAGGCCGTGCCGTTTCGCGCCGCGTGGAGCGGGGGCAAGATATATGACATCGCCTCCGATGAAACCGGCGACATCTGGCTGCTGAACGAATCCGGCCAGCTGGCGCGCGTGAGGGACGGACTGGTCTTGATCCCGGAAGCCGGCACGGCGGCCAAACTGGTGGACATGACACGTTCGGCCAATGGAACGATTTGGGTCGCCCGGGACGGCCGGGTTTCGGCGCTCGAACACGGCCAGCTGCGTCCGCTCGAATTGAACGGAACGGCGACCAATAATACTTACATCATGGGAATCGGCGCCAGCCGCGACGGCGGACTTTGGATGGCCGTTGATGGGCGAATCAGAAAATGGAAGGACGGGAAATGGGCGGAAGATATGGGGCCGACGCTGTGGGACCCATCGCCGGTCACGCGTTGGATCGAAACCCAAAAAGGCGTTCTGGTTATCGGAACAGCGGATCGCGGCCTTTATCTTCTTTTCCCGGATCAAAATGAAAAGCCGCTGCATTTCGATCACGCTGGCGGCTTTCCTTCCGACTGGGTGATTTCACTGTGCGAAGACCGCGAAGGCAGTTTGTGGGCGGGCACCGGCGGCGGCGGGGTGGTGATGCTTTGCCCGAACAACATTCAAACCATTGCGCCGCCGGACCAATGGCAGAGCCGCGCGGTGTTGTCGGTGTGTCCCGACCGGAAGGGCTCGTTATGGGTGGGAACCGAGGGCGCGGGCTTGTATCGTTTTCAAAGCGGGGTCTGGGACCAATTTTGGTTCCGCCCAGGGGATCCGCAATGCCTACATCTGGTCGCTGGCGGAAGATGCCGGGGGACAATTATGGGCCGGCACCTGGGGCGGCGGCCTGTTCACGCAAAACGGCGACCGCTTCGAATTTGCGCCCGGCCTGGAGAACGTTACTCCGCCCATGCCGGCCCTGTTGTGCGCCCGCGCGGGGGGGCTGTGGATCGGCACCGCCGCGGGACTGTTGCGTTATCAGGCGGGCGGACGAACTGGTTTGCCGAGAACAACGGACAACCGCTGCGCGATGTGCGCACGGTGGCCGAAGACAGCCGGGGCGCCGTCTGGTTTGGCATGGCGGGCAGCGGCCTCGCCTGCCTGGAAAACAAAGAGCATCCGGCAATTCCGGAAAGCCGACGGCTTGTCGAGCGATTTCATCGAATGCCTGCACTTTGACGGGGACGGCGCGCTCTGGATCGGCACCTTTGGCGGCGGACTCTGCCGGTTCAAGCAGGGACATTTTGCCGTGATCAATCGCGAGCAGGGACTGCCCAACAGCGTCATCGGCGACATTGAGGAGGACGGGCGGGGATATTTCTGGATGAGTTCGCATGGCGGCATCATCCGGGTCAGCCAAGCGGAACTGGACATGCCTGCGCCGATGGCAAAACCAACGCAGTGCATTGCCTGACTTATGGCATCAACGATGGTCTGCCGACGCTGGAATGTTCGGAGGGTTGCAGCCGGCGGGATGCAGAGACGGCGGATGGCCGTCTGTGGTTTCCCACCAGCAAGGGGCTGGTGGCGGTGGACCCGCAAAACGTGAAAAGGAATTCGCTGCCGCCGCCGGTCGTGATTGAAGGAATGCGGGTGGATGACCGGCTGGTGGCCGGCACGACCAATGGCGCGATGCCGTTGCAAATTCCGCCGGGACGCCACCGGGTCGAATTTCAATACACCGGCCTGAGTTTTGTGGCGCCGGAAAAGGTGCGTTTCAAATACCGCCTGACGGGATTGGACACCGAGTGGGTTGACGCGGGAACCAAGCGCATCGTCAATTACAATTACATCCCACCCGGCCATTACACTTTTCAGCGTCATCGCCTGCAACAATGACGGTGTCTGGAATGAACAGGGGGCCGGCATCGCTTTCGAGGTGCTGCCGTTTTTCTGGCAGACCTTGTGGTTCCGGGTGCTGGCCCTGGTGCTGACGATTGCCGCCAGCGGTGGCCTCGTCTGGTTCATCGTCCGGCGCCGGATGCGGCGAAAGCTGGAACGACTGGAACAGCAGCGGGCCGTCGAACACGAACGGGCCCGGATTGCCCATGACATTCACGACGACCTGGGCGCCCACCTGACGCGCATCACCATGCTCAGCGAATCGGCGAGCGGGGAATTGGACAATCCGGCCCAGGCCGCCGCCGGGCTCACTCAGATTTACGACACGGCGCGCGAGTTGACGCGGGCGATGGACGAGATCGTCTGGGCGGTGAATCCCCGGCACGACACGCTGGAAAGCCTGGCCAGTTACCTGGAGAAATTCGCCCAGGACCTGCTGGCCACCGCCGGCATCCGCTGCCGGCTGGACATGCCCCTGCAATTTCCCGAATGGCGGTTGACGTCCGAGGTGCGCCACAACCTCTTCCTGGCGTTCAAGGAGGCCCTGCACAATGTCGTCAAACATTCCGCCGCGTCGGAAGTCCACATCCGGCTCACGCCCAAAACCGCGTCCTTTGAGCTGGCCATCGAAGACAACGGCCGCGGTTTCGCCCTGGCGACCCGGAGCCGTCCATCCGAATGATCCCGGCCGCTTTGCCTCCGGCAACGGGCTGGAAAACATGACCCGGCGGCTGGCGGAAATTCACGGACGCTGCGACCTCCAGACGGCGCCGGGACGGGGACCAAGGTGGTGTTCACGGTGCCGCTCAAGACGGTGGTGGCCTAGCCGCTTTCCCCGGATTTCAGCCTGTCGTGATTATTAACGACATTCGCTGTGCCTTGCGCTGGTGTATAGATTAATAATGGCATCAAAGCAGCATGGTTCATCGCTCTTTTATCGGACACAGAAACTCAAGCGCTTGTGTGCGGTGGGGTGCCTGGCCGCGATGCTTTTTCCAACCATGATTTTTGCCGCCAACGTCACCGTTAATGTGTCCAGCAACTTGGTGCTGGTGTCGTCCAATGCCCTGGGCATGCACACCTCGGTCTATGACAACCAGAACGGCAACTAGCTCAGAAGAAAACACACCATGAAAGTGACCCGCCAACTCAAATCGCTGCTCGGCCTGATGTTTGGCACCGCCATCGTTATTTCCGGCGCAAACCATGCCTCCGCCCAGTCCATCGGTTTCAATTTCACCACCAATGGCAACTGGAGCGGCCTCAATGACAATGCCGAAGGTGTCTCGCTGGCACCGTCGGAAGTCGCCGGCGTCTATCCGCAATCACATTGGAACAATCTCGGTCGCTCCGGCTCGGTGAATCCCGGCGTAGTGACCAACAGCGCGGGAAATCCCGTCTCGCTTTCCATCAATTGGGACGCGCCTTCGACCGCCTCCACTGGCGCCGCCACCAACCTAAACACGCCCGATGGGAAACTAATGGATGGATTCACCTACTCATGGGGGCCAGGCCCGGCGACTGCCCTGGCCAATTCCGTTTACAGTTCCGCCAACAACAACAAGCCGCTCATTTACATCAGCGGTTTGACCGCGTGGCTCAACAGCGTCGGTGCCACCGGTTACAATGTCGTCGTTTATGCAACGGGTTATTCCTATTGGGAAACAGGCGAGTATTGGGTTCAATCCGTCACAGACAGTCCGTTTAACAATACCATGACCACCGGGGCGGATTTGACCCCGCATTATTTTGTCGTGGACAGCGGCCCATACGCGGGAAGTTATGCAAAAGCGACCGGCACGAGCACGAACTCCGCCACTACCGGCGCGAACTATGTCGAATTCACGGGCCTGACCAATGACGCGGTGCTCATTCGCAATTGCGTCCCGTCCGGCTACGGTTCCGGTGTCAACGGATTCCAATTCATCCCGGTCTTTTTGCCGAAGACCAATGTCACCGTCACCGTCAACGCAGCCAGCAACCTTGCCACCGTGGCTCAGACGGCTTACGGCATCCACACGTCCGTTTACGCCGGCATATTTGGGGACCCGTCGCTGCCGGGCGCTTTGAGCCGGGGCGGCATCAGCACGCTGCGGTATCCCGGCGGCGGTTATGCCGACATTTTCCATTGGTCGGTGTCACGGCCCGCGCTCGGCCAGAACAATGGCTTCGGCTTTACGCCGTGGTGGGGGCAATCCAATAACTACGGCTGGATGTCGGCCAACACCGATTTCGGCAGTTTTGTAAAAGTCCTCTCCAATGCGCAATGTCAGGCGCTCATCACGGTGAATTTCGGCGGGGGCCAGAAATGGACTTCATCCGCCCATACCAGCCTGACCATCCCGACGACCAACGCCGAGCCGCCCGAGGCCGCCGCCTGGGTGGCCTATGCGAACTCGAGCACGAACATTTTCGGCACGGCGAACGACGTGACGCTCGGCACCGATTCGCAGGGCAACGATTGGAAAACGGCCGGGTATTGGGCGAGGCTGCGCGCGGCCACGCCGTTGGGCACGGATGACGGTTACAATTTCCTGCGCATCGGCCGCAAGACACCCATCGGCATCCAGTATTGGGAAATCGGCAATGAGAATTTCGGCGCGGGTTATTACGGCGGCGGCAATGGCTACTGTTTGAACTATGCCGTGCCGTATCCTTACACGACTTATCCGCGCTCCGGGAACACCAACCTTTCGCCGGCCGCCTACGGCAAGGGCGTGAAAAGTTTCTCGCTACTGATGAAGCAGGTTGACCCGACCGTCAAAATCGGCGCGGTCGTCTCCACGCCGCCGGGCGATTACAGTTGGGACAGCTACAACGGGCAGCGCTGGACGGATCAAGTGCTCGCGCAGTGCGCCACGAACATTGATTTCGTCATCGCGCATTCGTATCCCTCGGGCGGCAGCCTCGACGACGGCAGCCAAACGCTGCCGATACCAGGATCGCTCTATCCAGCGATGGTCAATGGGACGGGCTCGCACACGGATGGCTCAACCGCCGGATTGAAGGATGAAATCGCCGCTTACCGGACGGACGCGACGAACGTCCAGATTTTCATCACCGAATTCGGCTACTCCGGCACACTCACCAACACCGTGAATGGCGAGCCGATCATGGGGCCGGTCAACGCGCTGTTTGCCGCCGACAGTTACGCGACGTGGCTCGAACTGGGCGTGGCCAACATAGATTTTCTGGAGTTGTCCGTGGACTCGTTCCTCGGCACCGTGGCAACACCCGGCGGAGTTTACTATGGAGTGCAACTGACGCACGCCATGGCCGGTCCTGGCGACCAACTTGTCAGCGCCACGTCTGACACGACGACATTGCGGGCCCATGCGGCCGTGCAGCAAAGCGGAAAAATCGGCGTGCTGCTGCTCAATGAAAACCGGACGACCAGCCTGACGGTGAACGTCTCCATTCCGAACGTGAGCCTCGCCGGTTCCGCCACGCAAATTCAGTTCGGCACAAACAATTTCAGCGGCGGCTCGAACATTCCCATCGCCCTGCCGACAACCAACACCGTTTCCGTCTCGGGCAATGCGTTGAGCGTCGTCGTGCCGCCTTACACGATGGCCGTGCTGACGATTGCCACTTCGAGCAATACGCCGCCGGTGCTGGCAGTCATCAGCAACCGCATGGTCAATGTTGGCCAGACCGTTGCCTTCACCGCCAGCGCGACGGACACGGACTCGCCGCCGCAAACCTTGACCTTTGCATTGCTGGCCGGCGCGACGAACGCGACGCTCAACACCAACAGCGGCGCATTTTCGTGGCGGCCGCCGGTGACGCAAGCCGGCACGACCAATGTGTTCACGGTGAAGGTGGCCGACAGCGGCACGCCGAGTTTGAGCGCAACGCAAAGTTTCACGGTGACGGTCAATCCGCTCACGCCACCCTCCGTGTCATCGGCGGCCTGGACCAATGGCGAGTTCACCCTGTGGGTCAGCGATGTGATTGCGGGGCCGGATTATGCGGTGCAGGTTTCGACGAATCTGGCTGACTGGAGTACCCTATGGATGACGAACTCGCCGTCGGCGTCGTTCCAGTGGCTGGATACAAACGCGGGCGCGTTGCCAATGCAGTTCTATCGCATCAAGGTCGGCCCGCCGCTGCCGTGACCGGCCTGGCCTTTGCCTGATTTGATGGAAACAATACAACCAGCAACAACCAGCAGAAACTTATGAATCGAAATGAATTGGAGTGCAACCATTCAAACCGCAAGGGCTTCACGCTGATTGAGCTTCTGGTCGTCATCGCCATCATCGCCCTCTTGGCCGCGTTGCTCCTCCCGGCGTTGAGCGCCGCGAAATTCCGGTCGTGGACGATCAGTTGCAGCTCCAACCTGCACCAACTTGATTTCGCCGGGAACATTTACATGAACGACAATCAATCTCTGATTTCTTATGCCACTCCGCCGCCGGGAACGCCGGGCAATCAATGGTTCAGGTATAATTGGATATCAACGCTGATTAACGAAATTTCCCACGACGATTCCGTTCGACTTTGCCCTGTGGCAAAGACACCGCCCGACAATCCCAATCCCGATTACGTCAATGGCGGGGATGTGTCCCATTGTTGGTGTGCCGGTGCTCCGGCTGCCTTGACCAACGAGGCCAGCTACGCCATCAACGCCTGGATGTATGATGTGGCCAGTTTCAATGCCGCCGGATACAATTTTCCCGGACAAAGCTCGGGGCCGCGCACCTCAAAGACGTATGGCCAGCCTTTCTATTGACCGTCGGGCGTTCGTTTCCCCTCGGACACGCCGTTTTTTGCCGACGGCATGTGGGGTGACGGATGTCCGTATCAAACCGAGACCGCGGCCAATTTGCAACCGTGGGGCGCAGGCGGCAGCGCGGATTCAGTTGCCATGAGCGTGTTTTTGCTGGAACGACACGGTGCGCGCGCGCCGTTTCCCCTGCCGATGAAGTCGGCTCCGGTTCCGTTATTGACACCGCCCTTGAATTCGCTTCCGAGCGGGATCAACGTCGCTTTTGTGGATGGCCACGTCCAGTTCCAGAAACTCGGCGACCTTTTCAATGTGGACATTTGGTCGGCAGGCTGGGTTCCCGTCGGCGGCCAGTAATTATTATGTTCCGGCAAAAAACAAACACGACTCCATCGCCAACATAAATTTTGCGATTGGCGGTAATCAGGGTTATGATGGAACAACAAGAAAAATCAGTTGAAGTGAGCATCGTGGTCTCCATTATTGACGACGACGCGCCCGCGCGCGGAATCCTTGCCGATTGGATACATCGGGCATCAGGTTTTCGATGCGCCGGCAATTACGGCAGCGCCGAGGCCGCATTGACTGCCTTGCCATCGGAGAAGCCCACCGTGGTCCTGATGGACATCAACCTGCCGGGTATCAGCGGGATTGAATGCGTGCGGCGGCTCAAACCGTTGCTGCCCAAAACTCAATTCGTGATGCTTACCGTCTATGAAGACGCGGATCATATCTTCAATGCACTGTCTGCCGGCGCCAGCGGCTATCTGTTGAAGCGCGTGCCGCGGGGCGAATTGCTGGCGGCGCTGCGGGACGTTCATGCTGGCGGTTCGCCGATGAGCAGCAATATCGCCCGCAAAGTCGTCCAGTCATTTCAACGACCGGGTTCGCAGTCTTCGGAGGCGGAGGACCTTTCGCCGCGGGAACGGGAAGTCTTGGAATTGCTGGCCCGCGGCTATCTGTACAAGGAAATTGCCGAATCGCTCCAGATCAGCGTGCCAACGGTAAATACCTACATCCGACGCGTTTACGAAAAACTGCACGTCCGTTCCCGTTCCCAGGCGGTGGCCAAATTTACCCATTTTTCCGGGGCCGTTGATTCCGGCGGGACGCGGTTTTCCGCTGAAAAACGGTCATAAATTGGGCCTTGTCATTATTTTTGATGACAATGATTTCCTTGACCACAATAGCGGCACACCCTATATTAAAACAATCAGCAGCAATAAGCTTAAACCAACAAAAAACGAAAGTCTCATGCGTATGAAAAAACTTGCATTGTTATCAATCGGAATGCTGGCGTTCGCGTTACAACCCGCAAATGCCCAAACCTCCCTGTTCACCACCTACGACGATTTTTCGGCATTTACTGCGGGCTGGAGTGTCGCTCCATCGGCCGATAACACCTTCAGCACGGATGCCAGCACGGTCAACGGTATTGGCAATCTCACCGCTCCGGGTGGCGCAGGCACATCAGGCTCCCTCATCATTGGTCCCGTCAATGGTTGGCTCGATGCGGCCACTGGTCCCAGCCAAGGCGGCAACCCCGCGTTTTTACAGGCCATAGATCCCGGATCAGATGGAATTAATGCGGTGAACTATTCAGGAAATATCTACATGGACTATTCGTTGCCGGACAATGAAGGCGGCACCTATTTCGATGTGGGGGTTCTTTTCCAATACGCTGGGAATGGCTATTTTGGCACATTCTTTGGAACTTCCTCGACCGATTTGGGATACACGGATCCGCTCAACGGCGGGGAAGTTTATCAGGCGACCATTCCTTACACAATCACAGGCGGTTCAGCATTCAGCGGCTTTGGGTTCGGCATCATGGCGGAAACCGATTTTAACTCGGCGTTGCCGTTCCACGTGGACAATATCACCGTGCAAACGGTGCCGGAGCCGGGCACCATCGCGCTGACTGGCTTGGGTCTGGCCGGGTTGGCGTTAATTCGCCGTCGTCGGCAAAGCTGACACATTGGATTGCTTACGTTAGGGCACGGGCAAGGCAGAGAGAATGTCTTGCCCGTTTTTTTTTAAGCAATCGGGAATTGCGGTTAAAAATTGAGAAAGCCCCATCCATGAACCGCCCGAAATTCCGCCAGGTTTTGGACTGCGGCAGTCTTCTGCCGCTTTGGGGAGGCGCACCGCCGGGAAAAGTGGCAGAGGGCTGCCGCAGCCCGAGAAGCCACCGTGCCGGCCAGGTTCCCGGCCCCGATGCGCCCCATGGTTGAAGGTCAATGCCACCCAGGCGCCGGGCGGCGGCTGATTGGGCTGATTATTAACGGCCAGATGACCACGGTGAAACAATGTCCCGTTCGCAACAGCCTGCGGCAAAGCTTGATTGCCCCAAAAGCGGCGGCCGAAAAGTGCCGTCGTTATTTTTGACGACATGTAAATTGGGAATATATTGTTATTGTTACATTATCACGATCGCCGTTCAACTTAACCTTTAAAACCATGAAACGAATCATTGCAATTGCAGCCTTGTTAATCCTTGCCAGCGTGGCGCAGACACGGGCCACCCTGTTAGTGAGGGAACTGTGGGACAACGTCACCAACGGCACTCAATTGGCAGCGGGAGGTTATCCCCTTCAAGGCCAAGCCAATGGAACCACCACCTATGGTTTCCTTGGAATATGGAATGTGAATCCCGCCGATCCGGCGGCCACCAACGCCCTCACTGTTTTTCCCGGTGATGTTTATGAACCTTATTATGCGATATATCCCGATTTGCCTGAGTCTTGGACTGCGCCCGGCGCGTTAACTTTGCCGCAACCCAATACCAACGGCTGGGATTCCGGAACCTGGGCCACCAGACTCATGGCTTCCAGTTCTTGGCTCCATCTCAATTCGAACAACACAAACTATTTCGCCTTCCGCTGGGTCAAGCGCTCTTTTTATTATCCGGTGAACAACACCAATGGTTACGGCGCGGATGACGCGGGACTTGGCGTCGGCTTTTCCAGCGGCAATTCAGCCAGTTCTACTTTCATTGGCATTGGCGTCACCCGGAGCGTGGCGAAATACACCTACTCTGGCACGGGATATACCAACCTCGCCGGCACAACTGACATCGGCGACACCCCTTACATCACCTCGGGGACTCTGGGTCAATCGGGATATCCGATGCATCCTGGTGATTCCGGCGGACCATACTACGTTCGAGCCTATGCGGGGGATGGAAGCGGCTACGGCGTGGTTAATCAATGCGAAGGCTACACCGACGACAGCTATCCCATATCAAACAATGGCGACACCTACATGTGGGGCGGCATCATGGTTGGCAGAATTGTCACCACCGTGGGTGGAAACACGGAAATTGACGTCAAAAATTATTCCGGCCAGGACTCTGTTGCCTTTACGGTTGATCAAACCCCCGAACCCAGCACGGGTTGGGATGCCATCTATTACTACACCAGCACCGCCAACTTGAACTATCTTTTGGTGTGGATGTATGGCAACAATAACTTCAACCCCTGCCAGATAGATGGCATCCGCGTGGCCAGCACCTGGTCGGAAATCCTGGGGCAGGAAGTTGAAACGCCCACCCTGTCGCCGAGCGCCCCGACCAATACCTATTTCCAGGGCACGCCGGTGACATTTAACGGGATCGCCAACATAGAAACGGCCCCCCTCACCGGATGGTACCAATGGCTCTATAACAGCAATGCCACCCTGGGCGCCAGCGCGGTGGGCATCGGCAGCAATTCCTTTACTCTGCCAAGTCCGCTGGTTGCCGACAGCGGCTATTACAGTTTGGTGTTCTCGAACGGCTGGGAAACCGGGTCAACTTTGTTGGTTACCAGCGCGCCGGTGCATCTGACCATCGTGGCTCCCAGCGCGCCGATTATTACGGTGCAGCCCCAGTCTGGCGGCCGGTATTCGTCACCAGGCGTGGCTTCGTTCACGTTTAATGCAAGCGTGCTGGGAACACCGCCGTTTACCTACCGATGGTATCAAATCACCACGGGCGGCGCGACGAACCTGCTGTCCACTCAAACCACCAACAGTTCCACCACCAGCTACACCCTGAGCGTCCCCATCCAAACCAGCATGGCAGGTAGCTATTATGTCGGCGTGCAGAATACTCTGGGGACAAGCAATTCCGTTACCGCTGCCTTTAACGTAATCGTTCCGACGCCGGGCGGCTATGTGGCCCAGGTGGTCAGCAACAGTCCTTGGGCTTATTGGCAGTTAAATGAGAATTACGGGACAACCAACCTCCACGATTATTACGGCGGGAACGACGGGGCGATTCTGGATACCACCAACACCGTGATTACTGCCACCAGCACCAACGTCGGTGGCGTTTATCAGGACATGGCGGCCGCTCCTTATGCGGGGTTCCCGCCGAATCACGTTGGTTTGTATATTCCCAATAACGGACTCCTTGCCCGGGTGAACATGCCTGGCTTGGGCAATTACACCCCCAACATGACGTGGATACTGTGGCTCTATGCGCCATACCCGAATGCGAATCCTTGGGGCGAGCCGGGTTTCATGTTCAACCGCGATTTAAATAATAATGGCGGCTACGGCAATGCGTTTGGCTTGTCCTTCTTCCAATATGTCTCAGGCGGCGTGACCAACAACAACGAACTGGGCTATCGGTGGGGGGGAGGTACGGAAAATCCCACCCAGCCGTTCTACGGCTATTACTTGCCCAGCGGCCTGTTTGCGCCATCCAACAGTTGGTTCTTCGTGGCCATGGTCTGGACTGCGCCCAATAGCGCCACCATGTATATGGGCACCAATACCGGGCCGCTGACCGTCGCCAGCGCCAGTTTGCCGGCAATATTTGATCCTAATTATCCAGGCACGACCTACTCGAATTCGTTTTCGTTGCTGCTCGGACGCGGCGGGTATCCGTGGGCCGAGGGAACGACCTACCCGCAGAACGCGCATGACGGTGCCAACGTGTATATGAGCGACGTGGCCATTTTCACCAATGCGCTGTCATCCAACGCCATCTACCAAATCTACCTCTCGGCGATGAATGAGTTGATCACCACCACCAATTCCGGTGGGAATTTGGTGTTAAGCTGGCCGGTCGGCACGCTGCTTTCTTCAACCAATGTTCAAGGCCCCTACAGCGTTGTCGTTGGTGCGACTTCGCCCTATACAGTGCCCAAGACGGCATCGCAATGGTTCTATCGTGTTCAAAGATAATATGCCAAGTGTGGAAATATCCAGTCTGCAACAGTCCCATCCTGGTGCGGTTCGGAACAGGATTGGCGGGTTTACATTAATTGAACTGCTGGTCGTCATCGCCATCATCGCCATTCTCGCGGCCCTGTTGCTGCCGGCGCTGGCCCAGGCCAAGCTCAAAGCCCAACGCATACAGTGCATGAGCAACCAGCGCCAGTTGCTGTTGGCGTGGATGATGTACTCGGATGACAACGAAGGCAGACTGGTTCCCAATATCTCAACGAGTTGGGCCAATTGGCTTTCTGCACCCAGTTGGGATGGCCTCGCAAATAGTATGGATCCGGGTTCGAATTCTTGCACCAACGGGCCGGCTTTGGTCGCAGATGGCCAAGGATTGTTGGGGACATACCTCTCTCATAATTACGCGGCTTTCAAATGTCCTGGCGACCGGGTGGATGGACCGCTGGGGCCGCGCGCGCGCAGCTACGGCATGAATAGCATGATGAATGGGTTTGCCGGTCCCGGCGGAGCCGGTGCTCAATATCTGAACGGAAATACTCTCGATATCAATGGAAATATTACCACATCGTCGGGTCCGCGGGGAGGTGCCGCCTATAACCTCTTCCAAAAAGCCAGCCAAATCCGCAGTCCCATACCCTCAAGCGCGTGGGTGCTGATAGATGAGTACGGGGGTAGCATTAACGATGGATTCTTTTGGGTCAACATGACGGTCAACAATTGGGAGGATGTGCCGGCCAGTTATCATGGCGAAAGCTCCTGTCCGGCTTTTGCCGATGGCCATTCGGAACTTCGTGTGTGGACAGACCCTTATGTCTGCGATAAACTCGTCATACCGGGTGTTGGAGTGGCTTATCCCGGACCCAAAGGCATCGGCGACGATTTGCCATGGTTGCAGGCACATACCACCGCGTTGCAGTAGCGTTCTTCTTCTTTGTTTTTAAAAAAGCGTTGCATGAACCTGAAGAAAGGTTGGCGGCGGTTCCACTGATGCTTTAACGTTCCAACCGCTCCGGCTTGCGCTTGATTTGGTTGACCTTCCGGCCGGCGTCACCCGCGTGTAGTGCCCCAGCCTCAATCGCTCACTCACCCGCCGCAGTGACACCGTCGTCCACCGCCGACAGCAGAGAATCGTCCATGCGAAACATAATTTCATCCATTCCCCAAAATCACGGATCGTGTAATTTATCAGGCCATATGTGCTGTGACAAATAATGGGCAATTCGTGGGAAACCTCGATCGGATTCGCCGCCGGAAAATCATTGAAAATTTCAACTCCGGGAAGAAGGCATTTCAATTGCCAATGCCGTTTTTGACACTGTAGAATTTGTCTGAATTAACCTGGAACTTGTTTTATCATGGAAGCTGTTTTTAAAAATATCTCGAAAATCAAATACGAAGGGCCGAAATCCAAAAACCCGCTGGCCTTCAAACATTACAACCCCGCCGAAATCGTCGAGGACAAAACTCTGCGCGGCCATCTGCGCTTCTCGGTCGTCTATTGGCACACGTTTCGCGGCACGGGCTCCGATCCCTTCGGCGTCGGCACCGCCATCCGTCCGTGGGACGACGGTTCAAACTCGGTGGCCAACGCGGAGAACCGCGCGCGCGTGGCGTTCGAATTCATCGAACAAACTCGGGGCGCCCTTCTACGCCTTTCACGATCGCGACATCGCGCCCGAGGGCAAAACCTTGCGCGAGACCAACAAAAATCTCGATGCCGTCGTAAAGGTGCTCAAGGAGGAACAGAAACGCACCGGGGTCAAACTGCTTTGGGGCACGGCCAATCTCTTCACCCATCCCCGCTTCGTTCACGGTGCGGCCACGAGTTGCAACGCCGACGTGTTCGCCTTCGCTGCCGCGCAGGTAAAGAAGGCGCTCGAAGTTACGCACGAACTCGGCGGTGCGGGCTACACCTTCTGGGGCGGACGCGAAGGCTATTCGACGTTGCTAAACACGAATATGAAGCGCGAACTGGACCATCTCGCCCGGTTCCTGCACCTGGCTGTGGACTACAAAAAGCAAATCGGTTTAAAGGGCCAGTTTTACATCGAGCCGAAGCCGCAGGAGCCGACCAAACATCAATACGATTCCGACGCCGCCGCCTGCCTGAATTTTCTGCGCGAGTACGGCCTGCTGGACGATTTCAAACTCAACATCGAAACCAACCATGCCACTCTGGCCGGTCATACCATGCAGCATGAATTGGAGGTGGCCGGCGCGGCCGGCGCGCTGGGCTCGATTGACGCCAACACCGGGGACGAATTGCTTGGCTGGGACACCGACCAATTCCCCACCAGCGTTTATCTGACCACGCAGACGATGCTGGCCATCCTCAAATACGGCGGCTTGACCACCGGCGGCGTGAACTTCGACGCCAAGGTCCGACGCGAGAGTTTCGAGCCGGTGGATTTGTTCCACGCCCACATCGCCGGCATGGATGCTTTTGCCCGCGGCCTGAAAATCGCCGCCGCCATCCGCAAGGACGGCCGGCTCGCGGAGTTTGTGGCACAACGCTACGCCTCTTGGGATTCGGGCGTCGGCGCGAAAATCGAAGCCGGCAAGGTGGGCCTGGCCGAACTCGAGAGCCACATGCTCAAGCAGGGCGAAGCGGCGCCGAATGTCAGCGGTCGCCAGGAGTTTTTGGAGAACCTCATTAATGAATTCATTTAAACCGGCGCGTTTTTTCCGCGTGAGACGGACTGAAGAAATCAGCGCCGGAGATGTCATTCTATCCGTGGCCGCTTCGCCGTTGGCCTATGAATTTTTCTGCTCGCCGGTTAAAGGTCCGGCAAAAAAACCAGGCACGGCCTTGACCGGCGATTTGTCCTCGGAAAAAGTCGGCGGATTCACCGGTGTGTTCGTGGGTCTGTATGCCGCCGGCAACGGACATAAGAGCACCCGTCCGGCGGATTTCGACTGGTTTGAATACCGCCCCGCGGGAAAATAGCCGGAACATGCGTCTGGTCGAGGGTGTCAGCCTTGTTGCTCCCGTGGTTTTTAACCCGGCGGCTTGGAAGGGGATGAGTAGCACAAACTTGCGACACGACCGGCTTCCCGGGCAGATTGCTATTTTCGTTTCCGCCCGATATGTTCGCCCCATGAAACAACGTTGCTTCAATTTCGCTTTTATCCTTTCCATGTTCCTGGCGGTCACGGCTTTGGCGGAAAACACCGCCGTCATTCCCGCGCCCCGCACCTTTCCCACCAACTGGATGTCGAGCCACGAAGCTTTTGTGAAGCAGGCGAAACAGGGCGGCATTGATTTGTTGTTTCTGGGCGATTCCATCACCGCCGGCTGGCTTTGGGGTAACGGCGGGTTGAATGTCTGGAACAAATATTACGCGCCGCGCCGCGCCGCCGAGTTCGGCATCGGCTACGACCGCACCCAGAACGTGCTCTGGCGCATCGAACACGGCGAACTCGAGGGCATCAAACCCAAAGTCATCGTGCTGCTCATCGGTACGAACAATGCGGGCAATGAAGCCGACGGCAAACCGCGCAACACCACGTCTGAAATCGTCGAAGGCGTGGCGGCCATCGTCAACAAACTGCGCGCCGGGCTGCCGGAAAGCAAAATCCTGTTGTTCGGCATTTTCCCGCGCGGAGAAACAAACGACCCGGTCCGCGCACAAGTCGAAGAAATCAATGTCCAACTCGCGTTTCTCGACGATGGGAAGATGGTGAAGTTCATGGACATCGGTTCCAAATTCCTCGGATCGGACGGCACACTGTCCCGCGACATCATGCCGGACCTGCTGCATCCGAACGAGAAAGGCTATCAAATCTGGGCCGACGCGATGGAGAGTACGTTGGACCGGATGATGAAATAATCCGGCAAACTATCGGAGAGCGAAACTCAGCAAGGTTCATGTTTTTGGACTGCGGCGGGAAGCGAAGCGCCGCGCCGCTTTGGAAGCCCTGTCGCAACCGAAAAGCGGTGTCGCCGCTCCGCTCTGCCACCGCAGTCCAAGACGCTGCGCGCGACTATCGTTGATTCTGCCGACTTGGAAGTCGGCGACACAGCAGATTTGTCCCGCAGAGCGGGATGCGCTACGAAGTTCGCAAACGTCGGACTGCGAGGCGCGTGTCACCAAAATAGACGACTCAAATCCCCCTCGAAAAGCGGCTCGTGGCTTGGCAAAGTTAACTGATGCAATCGTCATCGGTTCTGAACCGTGTTTTCTTATCCAAGGCTTTGTGTCCAACCCGGAGTTGGTCGGGCACTTTTTAACGGGAATCTTTCTGTGAAATCGCCCTTTCTTTTTTTGACGGCACTTATCGTCTGGCTGGCCGGCACGGCAGTCCGGGCCGAACCGGGGTTCCGCGATTTCATCACCGTGCGCGGCGACCAGTTCATGGAGGGCGACCGGCCGTTTCGCTTCATTTCCTGGAATGTGCCGAATCTGCACCTCATCGAAGACCGGCTCGACTTCGCCGCCACCAATGCGTGGCGCCTGCCGAACCGGTTCGAAATCACCGATGCGCTGAGCACCGTGCGTCAAATGGGCGGCAACGTCGCCCGCACGTACTCGATTTCCGTCGTGCGCGGAAACGATCCGCCGCCCCAGGCCAGCCACGTGCTCGGACCGGGCAAATTCAACGAAGATGCGTTCCGGTCTCTGGACCTGATCCTGCAAGCAGCCAACGAACAGGGCGTCCGGCTCATCATCCCGCTGGTCAACAACTGGATTTGGATGGGCGGCCGCGGCGAATACGCAGGCTTTCGCGGCAAAACCAAGGATGACTTCTGGACCGATCCGCAACTCATCGCCGATTTCAAGGAAACCATCCGGTTCGTGCTGACGCGCACCAACACCCTGACTGGCGTGCGTTACTGCGACGACAAAGCCATCCTGTGTTGGGAAACCGGCAACGAACTGTCGTCGCCCGTGTCCTGGACGCGCGAGATTGCCACTTACATCAAAAGCCTCGATCCCCATCACCTGCTTATGGACGGATTCGACCGCGCGTTGCGGCCCGAGGTGCTCGCGATGCCTGAAGTGGACATTGTCACCACCCATCATTATCCCGGCCCCGGCCATCCCGATCAGTCGTTTGCGGAACAAATCCGCGCCAACGCGTCCCTGGCCAAGGGTAAAAAGCCCTATGTCGTCGGCGAATTCGGCTTTGTCACCACCGCCAGGATGGAAGAGGCCATGCAAACGATTGCGGACAGCAGCGCGGCCGGCGGCTTGCTCTGGAGCCTGCGCTTTCGCGACCGGGACGGCGGCTTCTACTGGCACAGCGAACCGCTCGGCGGCAATTTGTACAAGGCCTTCCACTGGCCCGGCTCAACCATCGGCGCGGCCTATGACGAAACCAATCTCATGCAAGCAGTCCGCCGTAATGCCTTTGCCATCCGCGGCCTGCCGCCGCCGCCGGTTCCCGTTCCCGCGCCGCCGACGTTGCTGCCGATCGCGGATACGGCGGCGATTTCGTGGCAGGGTTCCGTGGGTGCCGCCGATTACACAGTCGAGCGCGCCCCCAAAGCCGGCGGCCCCTGGACGGTAGTCGGCAAGGGAATTGACGAAAGCGCCGTGCAATATCGTCCGCTGTTTGCCGACGAGTCAGCGCCGGCGGGCGAGTGGTATTATCGCGTGCGCGCCCGCAACGAGGCCGGGGCTTCGGCCCCTTCCAACGTAGTCGGGCCGGTCAAAGTCGCGCACGCGACGCTGGTGGATGAGCTGGCCGACTTTTCGAAGGTGTACGCCCGGAACGGCGGGCTGGAAATCAAAACCCGCGACTGCCGCAACGCCAAAGAAGACGCGCATCGCGCCGGCGGCGTTGCCGGCGACGGGTTGATTTACCATTTGCCCGCGGCCGTCGAGGGTTTCCGCGTGTCCGCCTTCTTCCCGCAGGACATCGCAGATCTGAAGTTTGCCGTGTCCACCGACGGCCAGGCCTGGCGCACCGTGAACGCCAGCCGGGGAATTTACTTCGACGGCGCCGGCGACTACAATTACTGGAAACCGGTGTTGTATCATGCCGATAACATCAGCGGCGGCGGGAAGTTCCTGAAAATCGAACTGACCGGTGAAACACAAATCGGGCGGGTGGAAAGCATCCACGCTTTGGGGCGAAAATAGGCGGCGACCCGGAATTTTACATGAGTGCAAATGAATTGAAGGATTTTTCACAGCGCGCCAGTGGCCAGTTGTTCGGCCACATCCTGCCGTTCTGGTGCGGACCGGCGCTGGACCACGAGCAGGGCGGCTGGATGGGCTGGCTGTCCAATGACCTCAAGCCCGACCGCGCGCAGCCCAAGGGTTTGATCGTCAACAGCCGCATTCTGTGGGCGTTCTCCGCCGCCCACCGGGAACGGCCGGAAGCCATTTACCGGCAGATGGCCGACCGCGCCCTCGATTTTGTGATGAACCGGTTCTGGGACGCGCAACATGGCGGCGCGTTCTGGCGGCTGGACGACACCGGGCGCGTGACCGACGACTCCAAAAAAATCTACGGCCAGGCGTTTTATATTTATGCATTGGCGGAATATCACCGGACTTTCTGCGCGCCGGTGGCGCTGGCTCAAGCCAAACAACTCTTCGAATTAATCGAGAAACACGCGCACGACCCGAAAGCGGGTGGTTACTGGGAAGTGCGACGGCGCGACTGGTCGGAGGCCGGCGCCGACGCCCGGCTCAGCGACAAGGACATGAACGAGAAGAAATCCATGAACAACCATCTTCACGTTCTGGAGGCCTATACCAATTTGTACCGCGTCTGGCGGGAACCGCGCGTGGAACAACGCCTGCGCGAACTCATCGGCCTTTTTGAAAACCACATCCTCGATCCTCGCACGCTGCATCTCCAGCACTTTTTCAACGAGCATTGGCACGTTCGCTCGGACACCTACACCTTCGGCCACGACATTGAGGCCACTTGGCTGCTGGGCGAGGCGGCGGAAGTGTTGGGAGATGCCGCCGTGCTCAAGCGCGTGCAGGCAGTCGCCCTGCGGATGGCGGAGGTGGTGCTGCGGGAAGGCATTGATGTTGACGGAGCGCTCCGATACGAGGGCAAAGGCGGAAAAATCATTGATGCGGGCAAGGAATGCTGGCCGCAAGCGGAGGCGGTCATCGGTTTCCTCAATGCTTACCAACTTTCCGGCGACGCGAAGCATTTCCAGGCATCGCTCCGCGCGTACGATTTCATCGAGCAAAAACTGGTGGATCGTGTCCATGGCGAATGGTTCTGGCGCATCACGCCGGAGGGCGCGGTGGACCCGGCCCTGCCCAAGGTCAGCGAATGGAAAGGCCCGTATCACGGATCGCGCATGTGCCTGGAAACACTCCGCCGGCTGCGCGCCATTTCCGCAGGCAAGGAGCAACAATGAAAGAAAGGTTATGGTTCTTGCAGGGATAACATCCGTCCTCACCATGAAACTTCTGGGAGCGCCGGCGTCCCGCCGGCCAGTCAGGAACTGGAAACCGGAACTCGCCGGCGAGACGCCAGCGCTCCCAGGAACCGGAGCGGGTAGGGCGCGTCACTCTGTGCGCGCCGTTTTTAAACCAAGGCGTGTCCTGCCCCATTCGCGGCGCGCAGAGGACTGCGCGCCCTACCTTGAGATTCATGAGCCGGGCGGGCGTAATCACTCATTCCATTGAAAACATCGATGAACCAAAACGATTAAAAACGGTATGAATAAAATCGCTTTCTGTGGGTTGTGCATTGTCTTGTCTTCCGCAAGCGTCAACGCCGCCCTCAGCCGGGTCAGCGTCAAGGACAACCACTTCGTCACCGCTGACGGCCAAACCATTGTTTTTCGGGGACTGGATACCAGCGACCCCGACAAGCTGGAGCGGAACGGCCAGTGGAACAAACATTATTTCGAAGAGGCGAAAGCGTGGGGCGCCAATGTCGTGAGAATCCCCGTGCATCCGGCGGCCTGGCACATCCACGGAAAAAAGAACTATCTTAAATTGCTCGACCAGGGCATTGGCTGGGCAAAAGCAGAGGGACTGTACGTCATCATTGACTGGCACAGCATCGGCAATTTGCGCGAGGAGAAGTTTTTCCCAGGCTCGTCGGAGCTTTATCCGGTCACGATTTACAATACCACCAGGGCGGAAACTTTCGATTTCTGGAAGACCATGGCCAAATATTATCGCGGCAACAACACCGTCGCATTTTTTGAACTGTTCAATGAACCAACGGTCAATCCCGAGCTGAAACTGGGCGATTGCACCTGGCCGGAATGGAAGGGCCTCATGGAGGAACTTATCAAAGCCATCCGCGCCAAAGGCGGCACGGCGGTCCCGCTCGTCGCCGGTTTTAATTTTGGCTATGACCTGAAACCGGTTGCCGAAGCGCCGATTAACGCCGAAGACATCGGCTACGTGTCGCATCCGTATCCGATGAAGGCCAAACAACCGTGGGACACCAACTGGACGGCTGATTGGGGATTTGTGGCCGACAAATATCCGGTCATCCTGACCGAGATCGGCTTTCTGGAACCGGAAGCGCCGGGCGGGTACAATCCGATCACCGGCGATGAAAGCTACGGCGACGCGATTACGTCCTATTGCGCCAAACACGGCATCTCCTACACCGTCTGGTGTTTCGATCCGCATTGGGGACCGTGCCTGATCAAGGACTGGAATTTCACGCCGACCCGGGCGGGCGCCTATTTCAAAAAAGCCCTGCAAACGAAACAGCCTTAGTGTAAACCACTCCCTACCATGAAAAGAATCCTGTTCATCCTCATTTGCGTGGCCAGCGTGAGCGCGTCGGGCCAGAAATTCGAGCAACTGGCCCTGACCCCGCCCATGGGCTGGAACAGTTGGAACAAGTTCGCCTGTGACGTAAACGAAGACCTGATCCGGCAAACCGCGAACGCAATGGCTACCAACGGCATGAAAGACGCCGGCTACCAATACATCAACATTGATGACTGCTGGCATGGCGAACGCGACCCGCAGGGCTTTATCCAGCCCGATGCGAAACGATTTCCGTCCGGCATGAAGGCGCTGGCGGATTACGTCCACAGCAAAGGTCTGAAGTTGGGCATCTATTCGGACGCCGGCTGGAAAACGTGCGGCGGCAAACCCGGCAGTCGTGGGCGTGAATACCAGGACGCGCAAACCTACGCGCAATGGGGCGTGGACTATCTGAAGTACGACTGGTGCGATACGGAGGCTTTGAGCGCGGAGGGAGCGTATCTGACCATGCGGAACGCGCTCTTTGCCGCGGGCCGGCCGATGGTTTTCAGCATCTGCGAGTGGGGCAATCAAAAGCCGTGGCTGTGGGGCGCGAAAATGGGCCATCTGTGGCGCACGACCGGTGATATTTATCCCTGCTTCGATTGCGCGCAAGACCACGGCACCTGGAAATCGTCGGGCATCCTGCAAATTCTGGACCTGCAGCAAGGGCTGCGCGAATACGCCGGGCCGGGCCACTGGAACGACCCCGACATGCTGGAAGTCGGCAACGGCATGAGCGTCAACGAGGACCGGGCGCACTTTTCCATGTGGTGCATGCTCGCGGCCCCGCTGATTTCTGGAAACGATTTACGGAGCATGTCCAAGGCAACTTTGGAGATTCTCACCAACCAGGACGCGATTGCCGTTAATCAGGACGCCTTGGGCATTCAGGGATGGCGCTATTCCACGGATGGGATTCTCGAAATCTGGTTCAAGCCCCTGGCGGGAGACGCCTGGGCGATGTGCGTGCTCAACCGCACCCCGCGCGCGCAAAAGGTCGTGTTCGATTGGAAAACCAAAACGGTCGCCGATGATCTCTCAAAAAGAGAAACCCATTTTGACACGACGACCTACCGCGTTCGTGACCTGTGGACGAAGAAAGACCTCGGCACCACCAAACAAGTTTTGGATGCGGAAGTGCCGTTGCACGACGTGCTGATGCTCCGGCTCGACAAGATGTAGGTCGTTTTTGGACTGCGCCGGCAGCCTGCCGAGGCGAAGCAAAGCGAAGACTGGAGCGCAGCGGCGACGGCGCTTTCGGAATGGCGTGGCGCGCTTGACAATTCAACCCGTTCCCAAAGCGGTGTCGCGCTCCGCTTGCCACCGCAGTCCAAAATCGTCACTCTACATTTCATGTCCGTTGACAAGATTCCATGGCCACATGCGCCGGAGCATCGGCTCAGTGTTCGGGGAACTTACTTTGTCACGGCGAGCACTTATTTGCGTCAGCACCACTTCCGGGGCAAATTGCGATTGGCTGTGCTGCACCGGGGACTGCTCAAAGTTGCCGTGGATTTCGACTGGCAGTTGGAAGCCTGGGCGGTTTTCTCGAACCATTACCACTTTGTCGGCCATTCTCCGGCCGATCAGGACAACGCAGAAAACCTGTCCCGAATGCTTGGCCGGTTGTATGAAAAGACCGCCAAGTGGGTCAACAAGCTCGACGACACGCCAGCCCGCAATGTCTGGCACAATTACCGGGAAACGCGGCTCACTTCCGAGAAGTCATATCTGGCGCGACTCAACTACACGCATCAAAATCCGGTGAAACACGGCCTGGTACCGGTGGCGAATCAATATCCGTGGTGCTCGGCCCGCTGGTTCGAGCGAATCGCCACACCCGCTCAAATCAAAACGATCTATCGTTTCAAAACCGACCAGATAAAAGCGCCCGATGATTTTGAGGTGTCGCCGGAGTGGTAATTTTTTGGACTGCGCCGGCAGCCTGCCGAGGCGAAGCAAAGCGAAGACTGGAGCGTCAGCGGCGACGGCGCTTTCGGATGGCGTGGGGCGTTTGATTGTTCAATCCGCTTCCCAAAGCGGTGTCGCGCTCCGCTTGCCACCGCAGTCCAAATCTTTGCGGTTTGGTATCGAATCACCCCGCAATCGCCGCCAGTTTTTCGTTCGCCTGGGCAATGACGGCCAGCGTGCCCGTGTCGGTGTCGAACACGGAGTTCAGTCCCTGGGGTTCGCAGGGCGGGTCGCCGGTCAGGACGCCCGCGGAATCAGGTTTCCCGGCACCAACGCGGCCTTCGCCGCCCCACGTCCAGAAGTTCGCGCCTTGCAACGCCCGGCCCGCCCGGCATGACTCCGCCACCTGGTTGAACATGCGGCCGAAATAATCGTCGCGCGCCGTGGTGGGTGAATCGGGCGAGTAATTTTCGTGGTCGCGCGGCAGGCCGAATTCCTCCAGCACGAGCGGTTTATGCAGGGTGTCGGTGGCCAATACGGTGTGTTTTTCAACATGGTCCCGGGCCCGTTCGGCGGCTTTTTCATAATCGGGTCCGAGTTGCGGGTCTTTCAGCCAGCTCCAATTCTTCAACCACATGTGCACGGTCACGTAATCAATCGCCGGGGTTTCGTGCGCCTTGACGAAAACGTCGGGCTTCTGCAGACAGCCCCAGATGCCTTCCGAACCGGTGCAGACGAGATGGTTCGGGTCCTGGGCGTGAATAAACCGGGCGGTGTCGTCCACCCACTGGCAAAACACCGGAATGCTGGCGTCCTTGACATCGTCGGGACCCGGGCGCGGTTCGTTGGCCAGTTCCCAGGTCATGATGGCCGGGTCGTCGCGATAGAGCCGCCCGTTGACCGTGTTGCGGCGCTGGATCAGATGCTTGATGTAGCTGCGATAGAGTTCGTTCGCCGCCGGGACGGTGTAAAACCGCGCGGAGAACTGCATGAACGCGTGCCAGTCGCCACGCGCCATCTCGGGCTTGTCCGGGTCAGGAATGGTTTCGCCGGTGATCCAGCGGACGTATTGGGCGAAGCTGCCAGACCACTGCCAGTAATTCGAAAGGAAAAGGATTCCCCGCATGTTGCGTTTGGCCATTTCGGCGAGGCAAAAATCAAGGCCGCGAAGCAGGTCCTCGTCCCAGTCGCGCGGGGCGCGGGTGATGCCGCGCGGAATGGCCCCGGCCAGCGGCGACGTTTCCGAGCCGGCCAGCAGGCGAATGTTCGTGACGCCAAGGTTCTGCAGGCGGTCAAGCTCGCGGACCAGGCGCTGGCGGCCTCCGGGCAGCGCCGGGTCGGACAGATAGCAGCCATACCATAGATTGGTCCCGATATAAAAATAGGGGCGGCCCTGCAGCTCGAAGCGTCCGTTGCGGACTACGACGAAGTCGTTCTCGCCTTTTTTGGCCGGGGCGGTTCGGGTGGGCGGGTTGTGGCACCCGGCGGCAATCAGCGGGAATGCCAGCGCGGTGGTTTTGATGAATTCCCGGCGGGAGGTATGTCGGTGGCTCATAGTTTTTGGGTCGCATTGCCGTTTGTAAAATTTCCGGCACAATCAATCAGTGATTAACAGGCTTGCGCATCCGGCTAAAAAGTGGACGCTGGGCGGCCAAGGCAAAAGTTTTTTTGATGTCGCACGTTTAGACGACATTTTTGATTTTGCATCCCGCTTTATTCTACCTGTGGGTCAAGTTATAGTGAAGAACAGACGTCAATGGGCATGATTTGCGCAACAGTCAACGAGACGCGGACCAACCGATGGGTTGTCCTGACGGTGGTGCTGTCGGCGCTGGTATTGACGGCCGCGCGAACGGCCGTGGCCTCCGTCGCGGACACACCGGTCACACCGAACGCTTCACCGCAAGTGCAGTCCCTGCTGGCCTGGTTCTCGGACATTTACGGAAAAAAAATCATTTCCGGCCAGCAGGAAGGCCGGCGCGGGACAAATGATTTGTGTTTTGAACTGAATTATCTCACGAACACCACGGGCAAACTGCCGGCCCTGCTGGCGATGGATCTTTTGCCCTATACCGACAACTCCCCGCGCCGCGATACCAATCATCTGCTGGCAAAGCACGCGATTGACTGGTCCCAAAACCGGCATGGCATCGTCGAATTCTGCTGGCACTGGCGCGCGCCGATGAATGGCAATGAGATTTACACGAAGAACACGACTTTTGATCTGGCCCGCGGCGTGACGGCCGGCACCCCCGAGAACGAGGCGCTGTTGCGCGACCTGGACAAAATCGCGGCGGAATTGGAAGTGCTCCGCGATGCGCACGTGCCGGTGCTGTGGCGGCCGTTGCACGAGGCGAACGGCCGCTGGTTTTGGTGGGGCGCCCGGGGGCCGGAACCGTTCAAACAACTCTGGCGGCTGATGTTTGAAAACTTCACCGCCAAACATAAACTCAACAACCTCATCTGGGTCTTTTCCCCGGGCGCGGAAACCGACCTGGCCGACTGGTATCCGGGCGACGCCTACGTGGACATTATCGGTCAGGACCATTATCCCATGGACGGCAATCACGGGACGGCGAAGGATGTATTTGATGAACTGACGGCCCTTGGCCGGGGGCAAAAGCTCATTGCCCTCGGCGAGAATGGCGCGATTCCCGATGTGAACCGGCTCGCTCGCGAAAAGGCCGGCTGGTTGTTCTTCACGACGTGGTCGGGCCCCATGCTGACGGAAAAGAATTCGCCGGAACAACTGCGCGAGTGGTTCAATAATCCCTACGTACTCAACCTGGGCGACCTGCCGGACCTGGGCCATTATCCGTTCCGGCCCACCAGCAAGGCGGTGCGATTGAGTTTTGCGACTGCGCCGGGCGATGTTGCCGTGGATGGTGTCCGTCGTTTGCCGGTGATTGTGGCCGTGCAGGACGAGGCGGGCCGGACGGTCCGCACGGGAACTTTCACCGTCACCCTGGCGATGGGAGACGGCTCCCCGGGTGGCGTGCTGTCCGGCACCCTGACAGCAACCACCGTCAATGGCATCGCCACGTTTCCGGACCTGAAAATTAACAAGGCGGACGAGCATTACACGCTCGTTGCCACAGCCGATGGTTTGCGCAGTGCTGGGAGCCCGGCTTTCCAGGTTGGACCCGGCGCGGGCATCGCGCGCGTCTGGTGGACGGACCTCAAGGACATCAACCCGGCGCAACCGGCTCTTCCGACCGGGCCGCCCGCCGGCCGGGAAATCCTGGGCAAGGCATTTGAATCGCCGATGAAGGTGGCCACCAATTTTGCGGCGCGATATCAGGGTTTTTTGATCCCGCCGATCACCGGTTCCTATAAGTTCTGGATTGCCAATGAAAGTGTTTCGGAGTTGTGGCTCAGCACCGATGCGACCCCGGCGAAGAAAATCAAGATCGGGGAGGTGACCCGGAGCACGCCTTACGTCAAATGGCCGCACACGCACGAGGCGGCATCGGTCCCGGTCAATCTCGAGGCGGGCCGGCGTTACTATCTCGAAGTATTGCAGCAACAAAAATCCGGCTCCACGCAACTGGCTGTCCACTGGCAGTTGCCCAACGGGGTCGAGGAGCGTCCCATGCCCGCCTGCCGGCTGATGCCGCTGGACGGAGAGATCTTCAAACCATCATCCGATTCAACCACGACCGCCCAAGCCCAATGACAAAAACCGAATTCGCGAACCAGTTGAAACAACTCCAACGGCAGCACGAACAACTGATCCAACGCCGCAACCGCCCGCAAAAGAACGGCAACGGCATCTTCGACCGTTATGAATTCCCGGTCCTGACTGCGGAACATGTGCCCCTGTTCTGGCGTTACGACTTCGATCCGGCCACCAACCCGCATCTGATGACGCGGCTGGGCATCAATTGCGTCTTCAATGTCGGCGCGATGGAATGGAACGGCAACATCATCCTGATGACGCGCACGGAGGGCTGGGACCGCAAGTCGTTTTTCGCCGTCGCGGAAAGCAAAACCGGCGTGGACGGGTTCCGCTACTGGGATTACCCGGTGCGGATGCCGGAACTTGAAGACAAGGAAACGAACCTGTATGACATGCGCCTGGTCCGGCACGAGGACGGCTGGATTTACGGATTATTTTGCGCCGAGCGGCATGACGACTCGAATCCGGGAGATCTTTCGGCGGCCATCGCCCGTTGCGGTATTGCGCGCACAAAAGACCTGGTGAAATGGGAACGGCTGCCCGACCTCAAGACGAATTCATTGCACCAGCGCAACTGCGTCCTGCATCCTGAATTAGTGAAGGGCAAGTATGCCTTCTACACCCGGCCCATGGCCGATTTCGCGGCCACCGGCAGCGGCGACGGCATCGGCTGGGGTTTGTGCGATGACATCGAGAACGCGGTCATCGGCAAGGAACAGATCATTGACCCGCGTTTCTATCACACGATCAAGGAAGGCAAGAACGGCCTTGGGCCGGCGCCGATCAAAACGAAGAAGGGCTGGCTGCATCTGGCGCATGGAGTGCGCAACACCGCCGCCGGCATGCGTTATGTGCTCTACCTGTTCCTGTGCGATTTGAACAGTCCCACCAAAGTCATCAAGGCCCCCGGCGGCTATTTCATGGCGCCGGAAGGCGAAGAACGTGTCGGCGACGTGTCGAACGTTGTATTTGCCAACGGCTGGGTGGCCCGCGCCAATGGCGACGTGTTTATCTATTACGGTTCCTCGGACACGCGCACGCACGTTGCGACGACGACGGTTGAAAAATTGTTGGATTACGTGGCTAACACACCCGAAGATGGCATGCGTTCGAAAGTTTGCGTCGAAAAACGCTGCCGTTTGATCGAAAACAACCTTCGCCGGGGAACCGCGCGGCGAACCTGAACGCTGAAAAACTGCAATCCGTAAAAATGACCATTCGTTTTCTTGCTGGAATGTTGATTCTGGCCGCGTTCACTTCGCGCGCCATTGACCCGTCCGGCCATCACGAACCCCCGGCCGTATCGGGCGTTTACAACGTGCTGGACTACGGTGCGAAGGGCGATGGGGCGGCTGATGACACGGCGGCGATCCAGAGAGCGGTGGACGCCTGCGCGGCCCAGGGCGGCGGGCAGGTTGTGTTGCCCGGTGGCCGGACCTTCCTCGCGGGAGCAATCACGTTGCACAATGGACTTGATTTTCATCTGGCGCGCGGCGCGGTGTTGAAAGGCAGCGCGCGCTGGCAGGATTACGGCCAGGCGGGGGCGTTGCTGTTTGCGAAGGATGCGACGGGCATTTCCATTTCCGGCGACGGGATTCTTGATGGTAATGACAAGGCGGTGTGGCAAAAACTCGCTGACGAACTGGCGGGCGGTGACGTGAACAAACCGGGCTGGTGGCCGCAATCCTTCTGCGGGGTCTGGTGGCCGTTTGGCCGGAGCGCCACCGACAAGACCCTGGCCGCCGGCCGGCCCATGATGATCATCCTGATCGGGTGCCAGCAGGTGCGCATCCGGGACATCACCATTTGCAACGCGCCGAGCTGGACGATCCATCCGGCCGGGTGCGAGGATATGGTGATTGATTCCGTCAGCATCCTCAACGATTGGAACGTGGCAAACAATGACGGCATTGATCTCGATCACTGCCGAAATGTGCGTGTCGCCAACTGCCACATTGACACCGCGGACGACGGCATTGTGCTCAAGAACACGCCAAACTTCGCGAGCTACGGCCGCAGCGAAAACATCACCGTCACCGGCTGCACGATTGCTTCGCGCAGTTGCGCCCTCAAACTGGATGAAGCCTACGCGCCGCCGGGAATTCGCAACGTGGTCTTCGACGCCTGCGTCATCTACCGCAGCAATCGCGGGCTTTGCATTCAAAGCCGCGACGAGGGCGACATTGAAAACATTCTCTTCTCAAACATCACAATTGAAACCCGGCTACAACCGGACAAGTGGTGGGGCGCGGGCGAGCCGATTCATATCACCAACCTTCCGCGCAACAAGGACACGAAGTTGGGGCACGTCCGCCAGATCCGCTTTAACAACATTCTCTGCCAGGGCGAGAACGGCATCTACCTGCGGGGCTGCGAGGCGCAACCCATCGAGGACATCGTGTTTGACAACGTGCGCCTGAAAGTGGGCAACACCACCGACCAGCCCGGCGGATTTTACGACGACCGTCCCAACGGCTTTTTGCCCGACGGGCGTTTCGCCGGTATTTACACAAACATCATCGCCGGCATACATTGTGAATTCGCACGCGGCCTGACGCTGCGCCACACGCAAGTCGTCTGGGGCGAACGTTTGGAAAATTATTACGGCCCGGCCCTGGAATGCAGGCACGTTGAAGGTTTGGAACTGGAGCATTTCACCGGCAAAGAGGCGCGGCCGGGCAAAACGCCGGACCAAATCATAGAATAGCCGCCGGACGGGAAGCGTATTTGGACGAAAGCAGTTTTAGACATGAAAATAGAAATCATTTTTGCGCTGGGACTCGGCTTATGGTGTGTTGGGTGCGGCTCCGTTCGGCCGGTGACGCCCCATGCCTCGCCGGAAGCGGTGGCGTTGCTGCAATACATCCACGACATTTCCGGCAGGCACACCCTGACCGGCCAGCATAATTATCCGAACACGCACGATGCTTCCACCCGTCAGGCCGCTGCGGCCTGGGGCAAGACTCCCGCCGTCTTCGGCCAGGACTTCGGCTTCGCCGCGCCCGGCGACAAGGATGCCGCGACCGCCCGGCTCGACATCATTGCCGAATGCAAGCGGCATTACGAAGCGGGCGCCATCATTACCTTGTGCTGGCACGCGGTACGGCCCACGGACGATGAGCCGGTCACTTTCCGCGGCAGCGTTCAGGGCAAGCTGACGGACAAGGAGTGGAACGAGTTGATCACACCCGGGACGGAATTAAACCGGCGCTGGTGCGGCCAGGTGGATGTCATCGCCGGATACCTCAAGCAACTGCGCGATGCGCACATTCCCGTGCTCTGGCGGCCTTACCATGAAATGAACGGCGACTGGTTCTGGTGGGGCGGGCGGCGGGGGGAACGCGGCACCACCGTGCTGTACCGCCAGTTGTTCGACCGGCTGGCGAACCATCACCAGCTCAACAATCTGATCTGGATCTGGAATGTGGACCGGCCAAGCACTCCGGAACGGCAGTTCGCCGATTTCTTTCCCGGCCGGGACTGTTTCGACATTGCGTCGCTGGATGTTTATCACGGCGATTTTTCGCCAGCCTATTATCGCGACCTGCTGAAGCTGGCGGGGGGAAAACCGGTGGCGCTGGCGGAAGTCGGGCCGCCACCCACGTTGGCCGTGTTGGAAAAACAGCCGCACTGGACCTGGTGGATGCTCTGGGCCGAGATGGTTGACACCAAACCGGCGGCCGTCGAGTCCATGCGGACGCTGGTCAACAATCCCCGTTCGTTGAGCCTGGATGACCCGGAATACGTCAAGGGCATCGCCCCGATTCGCGCTGCGTCCGGTCTGGCGCCGTTGTCCCTCCCCGCCCGGGCGGCGCATAATTGATTCAACTGGTTGACAGACGGTTGAAAATCTCCTTCTTTGTAGGAGACGAGGTGACGAGTCTCATATTTCTCTGGTTTCGGAAAGACAAGTTAGAGACTCCTTACGTCGTCTCCTACTTCTTTAACCTGGTCGTCACGGCACCCACCCAGAATTTTTGGCCGGTGCCGACGGGATGGGGTTGGTGGAATTCTCCGGTTAAAAAAAGTGCCGGCCTCAAGCGAGGCCGGCACCTTGAACCCATCAAACCTTACAACTATGGTTTTTCCAACCGGAAGAAGCCCACACCGCTGGACGGCAGCATGGGGCTCGTGATGAACGTCGAATCGGTGGCGTTAATATTGTACAAGGTCGGAGTCGTTCCGCTCGTTCCAGTTAACTGAAGGTTATCAATATAAACGGTCTGAGTCCCGTTGATGTCCCCGTCGTTGGTGATCTGGAGATTGATCGCGCGAACGGAAGAAGCGGCGCCAGTTCCCAGAGGGATATTCACATGTGCCCACGTACCCGTGGTGCCGCCTGCGGCGGTCAACAGCGGCTCGGACAGAGTGGTGGGGTTCCAACCGTAGCCTTGATCGCGAGAGATCACATCCAGATAACCATAATCGTTGTTTGTGCCTGCGGTTGAGGAAGGATCGATCATGAGATCAAAGGACAGCGTTCCGCCTGACAGGTTTTGTCCGCTAGCGAAAATGTCTATCACGTAAGCCTCGTTGCCACTTCCGCCGGCCCAGGTCCAATTGAGTTGTACCGAGCCGGAACCAGCGCTGCCGCCCGCATCGTAGGTCGGGCCCGACACCCAATCAGCCGTAGCGGCTGAATCATCGCCAAAATCATAGGCTATATATATGGGCGGCGGGTTCCAATTGCGGCCACTGGTAATATAATTGGAGGTGCCGAAGGTGTTCAAGAAGTTGGTTGTGGTAATCGGTATTCCTTGAACATTCGTCCAAGGCCCCGTCAAAGCTGAAGCGCTTTGCAGCACGAAGTTGGGATTCGGCGGGGCCCATTGGAGCCAATACACGGCATCGGCCGGCGTGGTGAACAACAAGGTCGGCGTAGCGGCAGAAACCGCCATCAGGGTGGGGTTAAGCGGTTGGGTCAGGTCCACGTTCAACGTGTTGGGCGACGAGCCGGTGATGGAAACGCTGCTTAACACCGCGTCCTGATACCAGCCCGCAGTATTGGGCTGCACACCCCAGTAGACCGTCACCGGACCGCTGAACGCATTGGCGTCGCTCGTCTGGGGGAACGCAAAGGATTGGCTGCCACCAGGACAGGTGAGCGTGATGCCGGTATCGCTGGTCATCTGGATGGACCACGTGCCGACATAGCCGGAGTTGGTCACGGAACCCAAAAGACCGCCATAGCCAGCCACGATCGTGTTGGTAACGGCGGACCCGCTGCCGCCAAACACATTAGTGTCGCTGCCGAACAAATAGGTATTTTTTCCGGCGTTATTGAGCTTGTAGCGCAACTGCCCTACCACACTGCCGTTGGTCTGCCGTTCGATGAACAGAACCAGCGCATTAGCTTCATTCCAATCCGGCGCGGTCTCGGTGATGCCAGTGCCCGGCAAAATCATGATGTGAACCTGGCCGCCGACATAGCTCGCCGAGGGGGCTTCCGCGATGTGGACGGAATAAGTCACCGGCGAATTGCCAATCCAGCCATAGTTCAAGCCATTCCCGGCGGTCACGACGGTTTCGATGCTCTGGCGATTGCCCGAATTACCATCATCGTAAATGTTCAGTCCTTGGGCGCTCGCTGGTGACAGGCCCTTAAAAACTTCCGGCGGCACCGCACCCGGATATTCCGCCTGGATATCGTCAATCCAAAAAGCGAAAATGCCTGTTTGCGAGCCATCTGTTTGGGACCATTTAAACAAATACATACCTTGTACCTGGTTCTCCCAGGACCAAGCCCCGGGAGTGATGGGAACGTTGACCTGCACCCAGCCGTTGCTCGCGGTCACGGGTATTTGGGCATTGCCAACTTTTCCAAACGGATTATTGGGGCCGCTGGGGCCGTAAAGAAACACATCAAACCCCGAAGTGCCCCAGCCAGGGGTGCTCGCATAATCCTGGTTGTTGAAAGAGTTGATCCCCAAGGAGGAATAGCCGGTATCCCACTTGACCCAAAATGAAATATTGGTGGCGGTGCTCATATCAATATAATCATACGGCGGATTGCCAGGCCAATAGGCATTGCCATTAAAACCATTGAAGACTGCCACCCCGTTGGCTTGCGATACGTCCTGGTACCAATACAGTGATCCTCCTGAGTTGCCAGTGTGGTCCACCGTGTAGTCCCAAACCCCCGACCATTCGCTTCCCCACGACTGCCAGGTCCCTACCGCCGACGAGTCAAAAGTGAACAGGTTGGTTGTTACTTGGGCACGGGCGGTTCCTGACCACGCCAAAGCCGCGCCCAGGACGGCGAGGCAGGTTAATTTTTTTATAAGGTTTTTTTTCATACTGTTTTTTTGTTTGGTTGCTCGTTTGGTATTAAATAAGGAACTGGCTGCGGTTTGGTTTTGTAAAATTCATGGCCTCCCCGACTCCATTTCCACCATGCCCGGCCCTGCGTTCAGGTGGACGAAAAAAAGACAATGGACAGCCTGATAAATGCACTGCTCCCCCTTGTCATGCAGGCACATTAAACGATCACTCATAAGAGGTTTTTTTGTCAAAAAAGGTTGAGCTAAGATGGTACAACACCCGTCAAAATTGTCATGTCACCTAAAAGGGGGACAACTTCTGGTGGAATTAGCATAATTAATCACCCGGCGCTACCGTCCACATTCCCTTAGGATTTTGAATTCGGACCAATGGAGGGCCTGACGCGGAGCCGATCGTGTCCTCAACTCTTAAGGTTTCCACGTGGCCATCATGAAAAGCGTAGTTGAACCGGTTATTGTGAGCCTTGTACAACATTTGCCCTTCGCTGTAGCTGCCATTAAACAGTGACGCTACATCGCTTTTGGCCGACGGGTCAATTTGGTAAAGCCCGGCCCAGTTCGCAACCCCCGGTTGCGGACCGAGGCAATTACAAGGCCAGATGTTCCCTTCACTTGCTTGACTGTTGGCGAGTTCACACAACAGGATGGTTCCGGATGGATCGCGAACCACCGAAGTTGGATAACCCCTTGCTCCCCAATCAAAGGAGCCTGATGGGGCCTGCCAATAAATTCCGACACCATGGCGGTTTGGCTGAGACAAGTCCGGCAATGGATACTTCCCGTTCTGAGGGTCAACTTGAAAATCCACCGCATAAGCGGAACCCGAGCTATTCATTTCATAAGTCTTAACGGCGTACTGAAGTGGGCTGCCCGGATCCGCCGAGTCGATATGCATCCAATAGATTTTTTGAAAAACATCGGCAGGACAAGCCATAACCTTGAGTCCCACGGCGCCGTCAACATATTTTTGATCTGACGGATCTTCCAGGTAGATACCCATACTCGCCTGATTCGGACGCACACCGCTGCTGCCGCCGATGTAGGGGTAAATCCACGTGTCCCAAGTAAGCACGCCCGCCGGGGCTGCATAACCTGCTGCCGGGTACATTTCCCCGTTGTCGCCAACGAATAAATCAATGCCCAGGGCAAGTTGCTTGATTTGGTTCATGCACTGCAGCCGTTGAGCCCGGGACTTGGCTTTTGCCAGTGCCGGAAGCAATATCGCCGCGAGAATGGCAATAATGGCAATGACCACAAGGAGTTCGATCAAGGTGAATCCAGCTCGTGGAACTGGTTGCACGGTCTTGCGTCCGCCAAACCGTTTTGGGGAGTTAAGGAAGGAAACCATCATTGGGATTATACCTTATTTCGTTGGATTGTCCACCAGAACGACGAACCCCCGACCGTTAAAGGCGTATTTCTTTCCCGGCGGTGGGGATGGAACCTGGACACCGGCAAAGGCGGCCAGTTCCTCGACGCTGGTGGGGTTGCGGCGATTTTGCATTTTATATTGAAGCACGGAGCGGTTCAGTTGTTGCAAGACGGGTGTTCCGGGGTCGGCCACCGGCACGGATGGGACATACATCGGATGGTTGGTTGCGCTTGCCGCCGCTGTATTCGGGTTTGCTGTCTCCTGGGTGGCGGTTTGCTCCGGCGCAGCCGTGGTGGCCGAAGGCGCGGCGCTTTCTTTCTTCCCACAGCCGGCGGCAAACATGGCAACTCCCCAAATGAGCGCCAGATACAATCCTTTCTGGCGCGTCAACTGGTGCCACATAATCCGCACGGAACCCGAAAACGTTTTCATATCAAAGTGGTGTGAACTGATATGTGAAAGAGGTTAACTCATAACCCCCGCCAAGGCAAAGTCACTTAAATAGGGGACAAGCAGTTTCCGCCGATTTCCATAGATTACTGCGAATAATCAACCAATTATTGCCATGAAACTCAAGTTTTTGCCCCCCATGCTTGCCGCCGCCTTCACCGTGTTCCCTGTGTGGTTTGCCGCCGCGCAGGCTGGCACCAACGATACCCCGCCCTGGTATGACATCCGGCAGTTCGGGGTCGAGGGCCGGGGCTGGAACGATACCAAGGATTTTTATGATCGCCTGCCCGCCCGGGCCGAAGCCGTCGTCCGCAAACCCGTCTGGGAGTTGAGCCGCAACTCCGCCGGCATGTGCGTCCGCTTCGTCACTGATGCCACGACCGTCCGCGCGCGCTGGGCGTTGACCGAGTCCTGGCTTTACCTGCCCAACATGACGGCCATCGGCAAAAGCGGACTCGATTTATACGTAAAAACCGGCCAAGGCTGGCATTGGCTCGCCGTGGGCCAGCCCGCGGCGCAAACCAATGAGGTGATCCTCGTGGAAAATCTCCTGCCGGGCAAACGCGAATACCTCCTTTACCTGCCGCTCTACAACGGCACGAAATTTGTCGAACTCGGAATCCCGACCAATGCGATCATCGAAAAGGCCGGGCCGTGGGGCCCGGGCACCCGCAAGCCGATCGTTTTTTATGGCACTTCAATTTTACAGGGGCTGTCCGCTTCCCGCCCGGGCATGGTGCACAACGCGATTCTCGGCCGCCGTTTCAACTGGCCGACCATCAATCTCGGTTTTTCCGGCCAGGGCAAAATGGAACCCGAGATGGCCGACCTGCTCGCCGAACTCGATCCGTCCGTCTATGTCCTCGATTGTCTGCCCAACCTGGTGGCCGATGAAATCAAGGAGCGCGTTGAGCCTTGTGTCCGCAAACTCCGCGCGGCGCATCCGGACACGCCCATCGTGCTCGTGGAAGACCGCACCCTGCAGGATTCGTTTCTGATTGCCGGACGCATGGAATATTATCACCGCAAAGACCGGGCTGAGTTGAAAGCCGCTTACGAGCGATTGGAAAAATCCGGTGTAAAAAAACTTTACTATATTCCGGGCGAACATTTGTTTGGCGACGACGGAGAAGGCAGCGTGGATGCTTCACACCCGAGCGATCTCGGTTTCATGCGCCAGGCCGACATCTTTGCCGGGGTGCTCGGGCCGCTGTTGAAGGTCCGGTAATGGCTGTGGAGGCTGTTCCTTCCTCCATGCAAACATGAAATGAAGCGCGGTCTGGTCAATTGATATGAACTCGAATTCCGAAGTTGCCGGTGGTGGCGGGCTGGACAAGGCCATGCCGGAGTGCGCCCGTCCCCGGGCGCGGCAACTGGCTTCAGCCAAACCATGGAACATTTCAAATCACCCGTCCGCCCCACGATGCTGCGCCCGAGGACGGGCGCACTCCGCCAACACAGTGATGCGACCTCGGAGTACGGGATGAACCGATGACCGCTGCTTCATCTCCACAATCTGGCAACGATAAATCATATCGCGGCCCTTTTGCCATCATGGCCGTCCTCTTTTTCATGTGGGGATTCATGACGGTGTTCAACGACATCCTGATTCCGCGGTTCAAGGAGGCGTTCACGCTGAAGTATTTACAGGCGATGCTGGTTCAGTTCGCATTTTTCGGGGCTTACTTCATTGGATCGTTTTTTTATTTCGTGATCTCGGCCACGACGGGGGATCCGATTGCGCGGCTCGGTTACAAAAATGGCGTCGTCGTCGGGCTTTTGCTTTCTGCCGTGGGCAGCGCGCTTTTTTGGCCGGCGGCCACCGTTCATTCTTATCTCTTTTTCCTGGTTGCGCTTTTTGTCGTCGGACTCGGATTCGCCGTGCTGCAAATCGCCGCCAACCCCTATGTGACGATTCTCGGCCCGGAACGGACCGCGTCGAGCCGTTTGAACCTGGCACAGGCCTTTAATTCCGTCGGCACGACCACCGGCCCGCTCATCGGCGGATATTTGATTCTCCAATACTTCGCGAAGACGGGTGTCCACGGCGCGGAATCCGTCAAATTTCCATATCTGATATTTTGCATTGTCTTTGTGCTGCTCGCGGCGTTCTTCTTTTCGGTTCATCTGCCGCACGTCGGCGAGGGCAAAATCGAGCCGGGGGTTGGCGCGTTGAAATATCCGCACGTCATGCTCGGTGTGCTGGCGATTTTCATGTATGTCGGCGGCGAAGTTTCCGTCGGCAGCACGATCATCAATTTTCTCGGCCAGCCGAACGTCGCGGCCATGTCGGCGCTCGAGGCCAGCAAATACGTCTCGCTTTTCTGGGGCGGCATGTTGATCGGCCGTTTCATGGGGGCGGTGGGATTGAGCGAAATGGAAAAAATCAACAAGCAGCTTTTCCTGGCGGGCATACCGTTTTTGGCCTTTCTGATTATTTGTTTCGCCAGCGGCTGGCATCTGGCCCAAACCCAACGGGGGATTGAATCCGTTGCGGGTTTGTCCTTCGGAGGCTTCATTGACTTCTTCGGCGCCTGTTTCGCCAATGGTTTTGGGATTGTGGAAATGTATCTGCCGTTGCTCGTGCTTTGCTGGTTTCTCTTTCAGTTCGGCAAGGGACGTGCCGGCCGCATGCTATTCGTCTTTTCGGGAACGATTGTTGTGTTGCTGGCGGCGGCGATTCTTTTCGGCGGCAAACTGGCGATGTGGTGCATCGTCGGCGTCGGTTTGTTCACTTCCATCGGCTGGCCGAATATCTTCTCGCTCGCGCTCGACCGGATGGGCGTTTACAAAAGCCAGGTGTCGTCCCTGCTGGTGATGGCCGTGGTCGGCGGGGCCATCCTGCCCGCGATTTTGGGGCGGGTCGCGGATGTTTGGAATCTCCAGGTTTCGTTCATCGTTCCGCTGGCGGCCTACGCCTATGTGGCTTTCTACGGTTGGAAAGGACACGAGATCGGACGCAACCGCCAGTGAATCGAATTGGTGGGGCGAGCGTACCCGCGAGCCGGGGTTGATGGAATTTGCCGTAAAAACGGCTCGCCGGCAGTCTCGCCCCACCGCTGCCAATCAAATTGGCCTATTACCCGTATCCCCTCGGAAACAGGAAAATTCTACCTGGAAGCGCCGCTTTGCCCGCGTTCATCGCGGGGCGCGAAGTGTCCATACTTGGCCACGGCCTGGGCGCGGGAGCGCACGTGAAGTTTCTCGTAAATGCGCCGGATGTAAGTGACCACGGTGGCCACGCTGATGCCGAGGTTGTCGGCGATTTCCTTGTACAGATAACCGCACGCCAGCAATTCCAGCACTTCCCGTTCGCGCGGTGACAGATTTGCGGATTCATCCGCCTGGGGCGCGGCGCGGAGAAAGGACTGCACCACTTTGCGGGCGATGTTGCTGGTCATGGGCGAACCGCCCGCATAAACGTCTTTCAGGGCCGTGAGCAATTCCGCGCGAGGCGTTTGTTTCAGGAGATAACCGCTCGCACCCACGGCCAGGGCATCGAAGATGTGGTCGGTGTCCTCATAGACGGTCAGCATGACGAATTGGGTGTCCGGCAGTTGCGGCTTCAACTGGCGCACACATTCAATCCCGCTCATGCCCGGCAGATTGATGTCCATCAACACCACGCTGGGCTTTTCCAACTGCAACTTTGCCAGCGCGCTCTCGGCGCTTTCATACTGGCTCACGTAGCGAAATCCTTGCGCATGCCGGATCCAGTCGGTAAGGACTTCCCGCGCCGGCCCGTCATCTTCAACAATCGAAACAGCAATACTCATGCTACCTTTTCTTTTACATCCAATCTCGCAAAATGTGTTGTCGTCAGTTTAGGTGACATTGTTGCGGGCCGTGCCCGATTATAGATTCAAACCGGGCTTGTTCGCCGGCATTATAAATTTTTTGCATTCCTTGTCCAGCGGCGATGGATTTTGCCACCGCTGGCACGCCCGGCCGCCGGGTCCGGCAACGCATCCCTAAATGTTGCTCCGCGCGATGAACATGCATACCCTGAGTCCTGTGCCGCGGCGATTCAAACTTTCAACTGATGCACACCGGCAAGGAAAAGTTCCCGTCTGGGTTGGGATGATCGCGGTGTGTTTGTGCGGCTTTCATCTTTCGGGGGCAACCAATTCGTCCGTGTCAGACTACTCGATTGACGTGTGGCAGACGGAACAGGGACTGCCCCAGGACTCGGTCACTTCCGTGGCGCAAACCGGGGAGGGTTACTTGTGGCTCGGCACGTATAACGGGCTGGTGCGGTTTGACGGCGTGCGGTTCAAGGTTTTTGACACCCGCAACACCCCGGAATTCGGAGACAGCCGGATCACGAGTCTGCTGGAAGACGCGGACGGCACTCTTTGGATCGGCCACGAAACCGGCGACCTCACGCGATTGCGGGCCGGCAAATTCACCGCGGTCAATCTGGGCAACAACTGGCCGGGCGGTGTGATTTGGGCCATGGGAACCGATGCCGACGGGGTCCTCTGGTTGCTCAACAAGGAAGGGGCGTTGCTTTCCATGTCGGGCGAGAAATTGGTTATCCCGGACGCTGGATCTGGTGGAAGCGTGCCTTCGTTCGCCAAAGACAAGAACGGAGAATTGTGGGTGGTGCGGGGCAGTTTGCTTGGAACGCTGAGAAAGGGCCGACTGGCGCCGTGGGTGCCCGGGGTACAACCGGACACCAGTGATGTTCAAATGGCTTGTGCGAGCCGGGATGGAGGCCTGTGGCTCATGGGTAGCGCGCGGGTGAAGAAATTGATTAGCCAGGGAACCGTCGTGGACCTGGGGCCGACTCCGTGGGGCAGGTTGGATTCGGTCACGGCATTGCTCGAAACAAAATCCGGCGATTTGCTCGCGGGAACCTTGCATGAAGGGCTTTTTTTACTGTCGCCTGATGGAACCAACCTGCATTTCACGCGCCAAAATGGATTGTCACATGATTGGGTACTTGACCTGTGCGAAGATCGCGAAAGGAATTTGTGGGTGGGAACCGGCGGCGGCGGTTTGGATGTCTTACGGCGGCGGAAAGTGGAAATGGTCAAGGCTTCCGATGACTGGCAGGGACGGGCCATCCTGTCCGTTACGCCCGCGGTCGAAGGCGGACTTTGGGTGGGAACAGAGGGTGCGGGATTGTACCGGCTGGACCAGGGAGACGCGAAACCGTTCGCGGAGACGAATGGATTGTTGAATTCTTTCACCTGGGCGGTGCTCGAAGACCATCTGGGTGATCTCTGGGTGGGAACCTTTGGCGGCGGCCTGTTTGTCCGCCATGATGGACAGTTCCAATTTCCCAAGGGCTTGGAAGATCCTGCCGCCGTCGTCTTCGCATTATATCAGGATCGGCAGGGGGTGATGTGGGTGGGAACCCAATCCGGGCTGGCCCGTTATGCCAATGGGCAATGTACCTGGTTCACCCGCAAGGATGGACTGGTGTTGCCCAATGTGCGGGTCATCACGGAGGACGAAACGGGCGCCATCTGGTTTGGCATGTCGGGCGGGGGCCTGGGCCGGTTCAAAGAGGGCAAGCTCACACAGTTTCGCCGGCCGGACGGGCTGGCCAATGATTTTGTGTGGTCGTTGCTGGCCGAAAAGGACGGCACACTCTGGGTGGGGACTTTTGGCGGCGGCTTGTGCCGTTTGCGGGACGGACGGTTCGCAACCATTTCCACGCGCGAAGGATTGCCGAACAACGTCATCTGCCATATCGCCGACGACGGGCGGGGGAATTTCTGGATCAGTTCCTACGGCGGCATCTTCCGGGTTCCCAAGGAGGAGTTGAACCGGTGCGCCGACGGCCAGTTAAAGGCGGTGAATTGCCTGGCTTATGGGAAGGCGGAAGGATTGAGCACGCTGGAGTGTTCCGGCGGTTTTCAATCCGCCGGGTGCCAGACCCCGGACGGACAACTCTGGTTTTCCACCATCAAGGGACTGGCGGTGGTCAATCCGGCCAGCGTGAAAATCAATCCCTTCCCGCCGCCGGTCTTGATCGAAGAAGTTACCGTGGATGACCAACCGGTGCCGCTGCCGGGGCCGGACGTGTCCGCTCCCGCCGCCCGGCTGCAAATTCAGCCGGGAAAACATCGCTTTGAATTTCGGTACACCGGCCTCAGCCTCGTCGCGCCGGAAAAAGTGCGGTTCAAGTACCGCCTCGACGGATTGGAGTCGGATTGGGTGGATGTCGGTGACCGGCGCGTGGCTTACTACAGCTATCTGAAACCGGGGGACTACACATTTCGGGTCGTTGCCTGCAACAATGACGGGGTTTGGAACGAAAGCGGGCCGGCGCTCGCGTTCACGGTGTTGCCCTGGTTCTGGCAAACCTGGTGGTTCACCGGCGGGGCCGTGCTGGCCGGCATCGGCGTGGTGGGGGGCGCGGCGCGTTACATCACCCGCCGCCGGCTGCACAAAAAAATGGAACGTTTGGAACGGCAGCGCGCCCTGGAAAATGAACGGGCGCGCATCGCCAAGGACATTCACGACGATCTCGGCTCCAACCTGGCGCGGATCATGATGCTCAGCCAGTCCAACCGCGCCGAGGGGGAGGATTCGCAACAAATCGTGACGCGCCTGGGAAAGGTTTACCTTACAGCCCGGGAGCTCACGCGGACCATGGACGAGATTGTTTGGGCCGTCAGCCCGCACCACGACACGCTCGACAGCCTGGTGAACTATCTGGGCAAGTTCGCGCAGGATTTTTTGAATGTCGCGGGCATCCGCTGCCGGCTGGTGGTGCCCATTCAATTGCCCGCCTGGCCCCTCACCGCCGAGGTGCGCCACAGCCTGTTCCTGGCTTTCAAGGAGGCCCTGCACAATGTGGTCAAACACGCTTCCGCCACCGAGGTGCGCGTTTCCCTCACTCTGGCGGAGTCCGGTTTCTCCGTTGCCATCGAAGATAACGGCATTGGCTTCGATCCCGCCGGCGTGGGCGTGGCCGCAGCCACCAGGGACCCGCTGCGCATTGCCGGGGGCAATGGCCTGGCCAACATGCGCAAACGCATCGCCGGCATCGGCGGAGAATGCCAGGTGGACAGCGCGCCCGGCAAAGGGACCACCGTCAGGTTTATTGTCCGGGTGGAAAATTGATTGCCGGGAAATTTTCGGAAGTGGAGCCGGCGGGCAGGATTGGGCAGTGGGCTGTATCGAGGCGGGCGTGGACCTTCCGACGGTCTCGCGCTGGCAGCCTGTTAAAGCCAGCCGGGAATCCATCCGGGCAGCCATCCGCGCCGACCGGGACGCCCGATGAAAGCCTATTGGGATGGTTCAGCCGTGATTGAAGCCTGCAACAGCCCGATGTTGCGCGCCCGTTTGCATCGCGAACGCGGCTTGACCCGAACGCACACGCTGGCGGAAGTGTTTTCCAGACTCACGGGTGGCAACCTGGCGTTCCGCCTGGATGCGGACGCAGCAGCGCAAACCGTTGCCAATCTCGCCACGGATCTCGACTTTCACGATCTGGCCGCTGCGGACGTTTTGACGGCATTGAAAGAGGCGCGGAAAAAAGGCGTTCGCGGCGGGCGCATCCACGATTATCTGCACGCCGTGGCGGCGCAAAAATCCGGCGCAAAAAAACTTCTCACCTTGGATAAAAATGACTTCACCGATTTGACGAAAGTTGAAATCGAACAAGTCTAACGGCGTGACCAAACTTCGCCGGCTGCATTCCGCGTCCCTTGGTTTCGACTGCGCTTGTGTGCTCGTTTCGTCGCGGTTAACACCCCCGGCCCCCGCGCGACCAAACTGCGCGACGCGCTGCGCCCAACCAGCGGGACGCTCCATTCCGCCAGCGGAGTTTCGTCACGATTGGTTTGGAACCGACCGCCACTCGTAAAAACCGATTGACTGCAAATCCTCAATCCGAATGCCGCAGGGGAAACGGGCGGACTTGTCGCGCCGAAATCTGATGTAGGCGGAGGGGACTCTTTCCGGTATTCATTTTGGGATGGACGATTGGGGTATTTGGCGTTTGAATTTCAGATGCAAAACGTGAGTTCAACAAGCCACCATTTCAACCCGCAAGTATATCTGCGGCGGTTCACGAACCCAAAGGCTAAAAATGAGCTTTGGGAATACAGCCTAACAACTGGCGAGGTCAAAAAGTCCACACCCAAGGATTGTGGCTGTGAAGATTACTACCATTCCTTCACGCGCAAAGATGGTGTTCGGGATGATGAATCACTTGAAAAGTCTTTTAGAAGCGTTGAGAACTGCGTGAAATCAAATATGTTCTTATGCGGTATTCTGTTACTGCTTGCAACCGAAGTTCAATTGCCTGCTCAACCGGGTGAAATAGATCAAAATGGCTTCAACGAAATCAAAGCCAAGGCGGAAAAAGGTGATGCTCAAGCAGAATATCAATTTGGCCGTTGCTATTGGAACGGAGCCGTAGTTGAAAAGGACGAAGTTGAGGCTGCGAGATGGTATCGCAAAGCTGCCGAGAAAAAAATAGCCGATGCAGAGTATATGCTTGGATTTTGCTATTCTCAGGGGAGAGGGATTGCCAAAGATTCCGTCAAAGCAGTCGAATGGTTCAGAAAGTCGGCAGAGCAGGGAAATATTGAAGGCCAGTTCTGTGTTGGTGGTTATTACTCCAACGGTGATGGTGTGCCTAAAAATTACGTTGAAGCTTACAAGTGGTTTAGTTTGGCAGCGTCGCATGGACATCAGTTAGCGCGAAAAGGCCTCTCATCAGTTGAGCAATTGATGACGCCTGATCAAATTGCCGAAGCACAGCAATTGGCGCGCGAGTTCAAACCGCGCAAAGAAGGTTCTAACAATCCCATTTCATCCAACCAACCCACAGCCAGCGGCACTGGTTTTTTCATCACGGACGATGGTTATTTGATTTCAAATTATCATGTAGTCAAGGGTGCCTTAAAAGTTCGTTTGCTCACGAGCGCGGGTTTGATTGACGCCAAAGTGGTTCAGGTGGATGCGGCCAATGATCTGGCTTTGTTGAAGGCGGACGGGCGGTTTGCGCCGCTGCCCATTGCGGCCAGTCGCACGGTGGCTCTGGGCGGCACGGTGGCGACGGTCGGTTTTCCCGACATCGGTTTGCAGGGGTTCGCACCCAAGCTGGCCAAGGGGGAAATCGCGTCGCTGGCAGGCGCGGCGGATGACCCGCGCTATTTTCAAATCAGCGTGCCAGTGCAGCCGGGCAATTCGGGCGGGGCGCTGGTGGATGAACGGGGCAACGTTATCGGCATCGTGTCGGCCAAGCTGGATGCGTCGGCGGCGCTGGCGGCGAGCGGGGCGTTGCCGGAGAATGTCAATTACGCGGTCAAGAGCAGTCTGCTGTTGAGCTTCCTCGAATCCGTGCCGTCGGTTTCGGCCAAGCTCAAAGCGCCGGTTACGTCTGACCGGAAGTTTGAGGACGTGGTGAAGTCGGCGCAGAATGCGGCGGTGCTGGTGCTGGTTTATTAGGCAAGTCAAAGCGGCCTTGCCAACCGTGTCAGCAGTTCACGCGGCGTGAGAATTTGAATTCCAAACGGCTTTTCCAGCGCCAGCAAATCATCATCGCGTGACACAATGACTTTCGCCCCGGCAGCCAGGGCGCACGCCAGATAAGGATCGTCTTTCGCATCCCGGCTGCGCTGTTTTCCCAGCGGTGCCGGCTCAACCAGTTTCACCTGGTCGTAATACCATGTCAGCAGATTGTGAGGCGCGCATTTGAATTTGTTTCCTCGTTCCGCAACCAAAGACCGCACTTCTTCCAGAATTTCCAGCGTGGCGAAAACAGTGATTCGCCTTTTTGCCATCGCCAGCAGGCAGTTGTGAGCTTCCCCGCGCCAGCCCACACCGGCAAAAACGACGTTGGCATCAAGAACGACGCGCACTCTTCCTCTCCGCCCGGATGCGATGCTGGGCCTTCACAATCTCGGCCATTTCCTTATCGGACGGATCGCCCACCGGCGCGCCCTCGATGGCCTTTTCCAAATAGGCCACGTCCTGCTTGATTTGTTCCTGCCGCCGGTTGCGGATCAGGTCGCGCATATATTCGCTCATCGAATCAAACGCGTGTGCTTCCGAATCCGACCGGGCGAATTCCGCCAACTCCGGGTTTAATGAAATGTTTATCGTCACTGCTTTCATGTCGTCAAAATAATGCATTGGCAGCCTATGTCAAGGCTTGCCATAGATATTTTCCCGACAGTTTCCTAAATCGCATAGTCAGGCTCCGCTGTGGCCGCTGGAGAAACGACGACGGCCACGGGTAATGCTTCTACGGTCACGGCCAAATCCAGCAGTTGCGACCATCGCTCCAGCCAGAAACCGGCAGGGTTTGCCTGATCATCGTTGGGAGCAGTGGCAAAATGCGCTCAACACAAAACGGCGCGACCGGACACTCCCACCGTAGCGGCAGCCATCCCTGGCTGCCGTATCGCCCGGCTTCCAGCCGGGTGGTCTGATGCGGAAGCGAGGTCGTAACGTGGATTCGGTTTTGTGGCCCAGGCGGCAGGGATGCCGCCGGCTACGGCAGGCAGGATGCCTGCCGCCACAAATCGGTGGCCGTGGCAAAATGCGCCCAACACAAAACGGCGATAAGCTGTGCCTTGACACCAGGGGTTTCATGGTTATCCTCGTAGATTCCGGTTTTTCACCCGGAAGGAAGCCGAATTAATTTATGAAACGCCAGTATCAACCGTCGAAAATGCGCCGCAAACGGCAGCACGGATTTCTTAATCGCAATTCGAGCAAGAGCGGCAAAGCCACGCTTGCCAACCGCCGCCGCGAGGGACGCAAACGCCTGACGCCGGTTTAATCCGCCGCTCATGCCCGCCCAGTCCCCAGACGCTCCCGCCCGGCGGGATCCGGCGCTCCCGCCAAGGGAGACCCGACGCCTGCGTTTGGGCCGCGGCCTGCGACTTGGACAAAACCGCGATTTTGCGCGGGTGCGGCAGCAGGGCGAACGCCTGGCGCTGGGCTGTCTCATCGCCAACTGGCATCGCCTGCCCGATGGCATGGCGCCCAAACTCGGCGTGGTCACGAGCAAGCGCATCGGCAACGCGGTCGCCCGCAATCGTGCGCGGCGGCTGCTCCGCGAAAGTTTCCGCCAGCATCAGCATGAATTGTCCCAACCGGTTGAACTGGTGCTGGTCGCGCGCAATTCGATTGCCGGACGCGGGTTCGCGGAAGTCGAAAAGGATTTTCTGGCCGTTCTAAACCGCGCGGGCTTGCTGAAAAACTAAAATGAGAGATGTCTGCCAAACTGGCGTAGCGGCTTTCGGCAGAAAGCCGCATCCTCTGATTCCTCAAAAGAAATCCGGCGGTCTGCCGATCATCGCCACGATTTTGATTTTCGCCATCCGCGTGTATCGCTGGACGATTTCGCCGGCGCAGGTTTTTCTCTTTGGCGCCACCGGCGGCTGCCGTTTCACGCCGACGTGCTCGCAATATGCGATGGACGCGATCCGCGCGCGGGGCGCGATGGCGGGCGGATGGCTGGCGGTGAAGCGGATTTGCCGTTGTCATCCGTGGGGCCGCTGCGGGCATGACCCGGTGCCGCAGTTCAAATTCCGAATTCCGAATTCCGAATTCCGAATCACCCCGGGGCCAACCCGTTAACTTCCCATGGATCGAACCGGAATCATTGTTGTCACGCTCTGCGTCGTCCTGCTCGGCCTCTGGTTTATCGGGCAGCAAAAGTATGCGCAGCAGCAGCAACAGCAGAACAGCATGAACAAGCAGACTGTTCCTGTGACGGTTACCAATCTGGCAGAGCTGCCAAATCAGTTAAATGCCGCGGTTAAACAGCTCAATACTGCAAACGCAACCACCCCCGTTTTCGACACCAACGCGCCGGAAGAATTGCTGGTCATCACCAATGCCCTCGCCCGTTACACGTTCACTTCGCGCGGCGGCGGGTTGAGATCGGTGGAATTGCTGGATTATCCCGAAACCGTCTCGCCGCGCTGGAAAAAGAAGGTGGCGAAGGATGGTGTGGCCACGCTGAACCTGCGCGCGCCGGTGCCGGTGCTGGCGATTTTGGGCGATGCCAGTCTGGTCGGCGACGGCAATTTCACCCTGACCCAAACCGCCAATGGCGTTCACGCGGAAAAATCCCTGACGAACGGCCTGCGGCTCTCGAAAGAATTCCATCTCAGTTCGAATTACCTCGTGAACGCGAGCGTGCGGCTGGAAAACGTTTCGGACCAGCCGTTCACGCTGCCTGCGCAGGAATGGGTCGTGGGCACGGCGACGCCGATGGGCCCGGATGACAACGGAATGTATCTCGGCACGATGTGGTTCGACGGCGCTCACTGCGTTGACAACGGCACGCGATATTTCAATACGAACACCACGGCTTTTTTTGGAATCGCTCACCGGACTCCAACGCCGGAATATCGCGCGGGCGCAAGTAATGTCGTGTGGGCGGCGGTACACAACCAATTCTTCGCGTTGATGGCGATGCCCAAGGAACCCGTGGCGCAAATCGTCTCGCGCCCGGTAACGTTGCCGCCGTTCCCGAACGTCGAGCCGGCGCCGGACGCACCCGCGCTGCAAGGCATTCAGACCGCGCTGGTTTATCCAACGGCAACGCTCGCGGCGCATCAATCGGTTGAACGGCAAATCGTCCTCTTCGCCGGGCCGAAGGAATATCGGCTGCTGGCGCGCATCGGAGACCAATTTCAAAATCAGGCTGACCTGGTGATGCAATTCGGGAAATTTACGGGATTTTTTGCCAAGGCGTTGTTACTGGCGATGAACTGGGTGCATGACGTGACCCGGCTGGGTTACGGCTGGACGATTGTGTTGATCACCGTAATCATCAAAGTGTTGTTCTGGCCGCTGACCGCGGCGAGCACGCGTTCGATGAAACGGATGCAGGTGCTCGCGCCGGAAATGGCGGCGCTCAAGGAAAAACACAAGGACGACATGCAAAAGTTCACCCAAAAGCAGTGGGAACTTTATCGCAAGCACAAGGTCAACCCGATGAGCGGCTGTCTGCCGATGGCCATTCAAATGCCGGTGTTCTTCGGCTTTTACACCATGATTCGGAGCGCCATTGAGCTGCGCGGCGCGCGTTTCCTGTGGATCGCGGATTTGTCGAAACCGGACACGTTGTTCATGATTCCGGGAACCCATTTTCCGTTCAACCTGCTGCCGCTGTTGATGGGCGGCTCGATGTTGTGGCAATCGCATCTGACCCCGCCCTCGCCGGGCATGGATCCCGCCCAGGCGAAAATGATGCGCTACATGCCGTTGATGTTTCTGGTGTTTCTTTACACTTACTCATCCGGCCTGGCGCTGTATTGGACGGTCAACAACGTGCTGACCGTGGTGCAAACCAAGCTTACGAAAATGAATCAGCCCCCGGCTGCGCCCGTCGCTTCCGTCTTGACGCCGGTGTCAAAAAAGAAAAAATAAGGGGAAAACTGAACCGGTAATTTTCAACCCTCAATTTTAACCCTCAACCCTCAAGCCACCGATGCCCGCTCAACCGAAAGAAACCCTGGAAAAAATTCTCGAGTCACTCGGCTTTCAAACCACGGTCGAGGAACACAAACTGGAGGAGGGTGTTTTGCTCGACGTGAAGACGGAGGACGCCGGCCGGCTCATCGGCCGCCAGGGTCAGACGCTTTCCGACCTGCAATACATCACCAACCGCCTCCTCTTTCAGCAGGATGCCAGCACGCCGAAGGTCATGGTGGACGTGGGCGGCTACCGCGCGCAGGCGCGCGAGGCTCTGGTGAAAAAAGCCAGGGACGCCGCCGAAAAAGTCCGGCGCTGGGGCGACACGGTGGAACTGGAGCCGATGACTGCGTTTGACCGCCGGGTGGTGCATCAGGCGCTCAAAGACGATCCCGACGTGGAAACCCACAGTGTTGAGGTGGAGGGCACGGACAAAAAAGCCATCCTGCTCCGGCCAAGACACTGACCCGCTTTATTGGTCAACAATGTTCAGCTTATAAATCGGCGAAACCGCGCTGGTGGGTTTGGGCGCCGAGCCAACGGCGTTGTATTTGTAGTCGAATTTGAAACGATAGTCCACGGAGTTGACTCCCGGCGGCACCGGCACGAAACCTTCCCACCGGTTTTTCACCAGCGGCACCTGGTGCAGGGGAGACAACTGGCCGTTGGCGAGGACGTAAGGTTGAATGGTTTCCCAACGCAGCGACTGTTGCTGGGAATTAAAAGCGACTTCAACCGGGTAAAGGTTGTTTGCATTGCGCGGTTGTTGCAGCGGCGTCAATCGTGTGAACGTCCCGGCGCAACCGGTCAGCAACAACACCGATAGAACTGGCAGAAATTTTTTCCACATAATGGAGGGAGCGTTGCACAAAAGTCACCGGCTTGTAAAGCCGGATTTCAACGGATTTCAACGCTTGAAGAACGGCTCATTTCCAGATAAAAGTACCTTGTCTATGAATTCCTCAAACCAAACCAGACCGGCTTCCAGTAATTATCGTTGGGTCATCTGCGGGCTGTTGTTTTTCGCCACCACCTTCAATTATATGGACCGGCAGGTCATCAGCTACCTGAAGGAGTTCTTTTGCACGCCGACGGACCAGGGGGGATTTGGGTGGTCCAATACCGACTTTGCGAATTTAACTTCCGCCTTCACGGCCTTCTATGCCGGGATGACCATCCTGGCCGGCTGGGTCATTGATCGAATCGGCACCAAGATGGGATTGGCGCTTTCGCTCATCGTTTGGTCGGTATTCGGCATGCTCAACGCCTTGGTCGGGCGGCTGGTGGTGATGCACATGGTGGTACGGAGCGCATTCGGCATCGGCGAAGCCGGCAACTTTCCCGCTTCCATCAAGACGGTGGCCGAATGGTTTCCCAAGCGCGAACGGGCTTTTGCCACGGGCATATTCAACAGCGGTTCGAACTTTGGCGCCATGGTGGCCGCCCTCTTCGTTCCCTGGTGCATGATCTATTTCGGCGACCAGAAGGGATGGAAGATGGCTTTCATTCTCACCGGCGCATCCGGTTTTCTTTGGTTGATTTTCTGGTTCTGGCTCTACGAACCCCCCTCCAAACAAAAGCGGCTCTCCAAGGCCGAATATGACTACATCCACATCGACGAGGAAGTCCAGGTCAGTGAGGTGGTGGCTGACAAGGCGAAGGTCTCCTGGTGGAGGCTCTTTAGTTATCGACAGACCTGGGCCTTTGTCTTCGGCAAATTCATGACCGATGGCATCTGGTGGTTCTATCTTTTCTGGCTGCCGGACTATTTGAAGAAGCAATTTGGGATGACCAAGCACGATGTCATGCTGCCAACATTCATCGTCTATGGCGTGGCCATTGTCGGCAGCATCTATGGCGGCAGTATTCCCATGACGTTCATAAAAAGAGGAATGCAGGTTTACAAGGCGCGCATGACCGCCATGTTTATCATCGCCGTGGTCCCCCTGACCGTGCTGACCACCCAGTATTTTGGCAACGTCGGGCATTTCGGGAAGATGGCCTCCGTGCTGGCGGTGGCCGTGATCTGCATTGGGGCCGCGGCACACCAGGCGTGGTCCGCCAACCTCTTTACAACGGTGTCCGACATGTTTCCGAAGAAAGCCGTGGGCTCGGTCGTCGGCATCGGCACTTTCGCCGGTGGCGTTGGCGGCGTGATTGTGCAGAAACTGGCTGGCGGCCTCACCGACGCTTTCAAGGAAACCCCGCAGACCGCCTATCTCATCATGTTCATCGTCTGCGCCTTGAGCTACCTGATAGCGTGGAGCATTATGAAAACGCTGGTGCCCAGGCACAAACTGATCACTGATTTATAAACGCATAGTCAAATCAAAAGCCCGTTGAGGCGGAAACACCTCAACGGGCCTTGATTTTCAAGTCCGGTTACACCGTGCAAATCGTGCTGAATTTCAATCCTTGATGTGCCGCGGGTTTTGGATGACGATTTTTCCTTTGTGAATCCCTCAAATCAAACCGCCCCGGCTGCGAGTAACTATCGCTGGGTCATCTGCGCCCTGTTGTTCTGGGTCACCACGGCAAATTACCTCGATCGCAGCGTGTTCAGCAACCTGGCGCCCGAATTGGAAAAGCAGCACTTCTTCACCGAAGATCAATACTGGTACATGACCGTGGCGTTCCAGGCCGCGTATGCCGTCAGCCTCCTGCTGGCCGGACGAATGATGGACGTGCTGGGCCTGCGTTGGGGATTCACCCTGGCTTGCGCGTTCTGGGGACTGGCGGCCATGAGCCATTCCTTGGTCAGCACCGCCGCCGGGTTTTTTGCCGTGCGCATCCTGCTCGGGCTGGGCGAAGGCGGTAATTTCCCCGCCGCCATCAAGACCACCGCCGAATGGTTCCCGAAGCGCGAGCGCGCCCTGGCCACCGGCCTGTTCAACTCCGGCTCGAATGTCGGCGGCATCCTGGTGCCCTTCGGGCTCCCGTTTGTCATCGCCACCTTTTCTTCCCTGGCCATTTTCGGCTCCACGAACGGCTGGCGCGGCGCGTTTCTGATCACCGGCATTGTCGATCTGGGCTGGATCATTGCGTGGTTGCAGATTTATAAAAAACCGCAGGAGCATCCGCGGGTATCTCCCGCCGAGCTGGCCCTGATCAACAGCGATCCGTCGGAACCGGCGATAAAAATTCCGTGGCGCCGGCTGCTGCCCCACCGCCAGACCTGGGCCTATGTCGTTGCCCGGTTCATGACCGACTGTTTTTGGTGGTTCTATCTGTTCGGCGCACCGCAGTTCTTTTCCGATCGGTTCGGATTGAACCTGGCGGCCCGCAGCGTCCCGATTGCCGCCATCTACGTGTTCGCTTCCGTCGGCAGCATCGGCGGCGGCTGGCTGTCCGGACATTTCATCAACACCGGCTGGAGCGTGAACCGGGCCCGCAAGACCACCATGTTCCTTTACGCCTTGTGCGTCGGACCCGTCGTGTTCGCGGCCAAGACCAACACCCCTTGGGTGGCCGTGACACTGATTGCGATGGCGGCGGCCGCGCACCAGGCGTGGTCGGCCAACGCTTTCAGTCTGGCTGGCGACATGTTTCCGCGCCGCATCGTCGGTTCGGTGACCGGTCTGGGCGGTTTTGCCGGCTCCGTCGGCGGCATTGTTTTGTTCACCATTGTTCGCAAGATCCGCCTGGCCGCCATTGCGCGGGGCGAGACCGGCAACTACTTTCTCATTTTCCTCGCCGCTGGCCTGGCCTATGTCGTTGCCCTGCTGATTGCCCACCTGCTCGCGCCGAAGCTCGAGCCGGCGGAGGTTGAGGAGAAACCGCAGGCCGGATGATATTCAGGCCGCGCGGAACTTGGCCCTCCGAAAACAAAAGTGCGGGCCGAAGCCCGGGCCTGAATTAACGTAGCGGCGTCCTGGTAGAACGTCGCTGACCTGGGAACTGGAAAGAGAAATGCGGCGCTCTGCCGAGACGCCGCTACAGGTTGTTCAACAGTTCAAACCGGCCTGGTCTCAGGAGCGTTTCCGGTGGGGGTTGCCTTGGATTGTATCTTGCTCGCGAGGAGCGCGCCGAGGAATGTCCCCAGCGTGTTGCAAAAGACATCGGTGGCTGATGAAGTGCGATTGGGCAGCCAGACCTGGGTCAGTTCGATGGCCAGACTGAGCGTTGCGCCGATACAGACCGCCCAGACAACATTCCAGACCCGGCCATCGGGTTTGGCCCATCGGCGGTGGCAGTACACGATAAATCCGAACGGCACGAATCCGAGGATGTTGATCACGATGTCGTCCAGATCGGACATTTTAATCGGCGTTGAACCCCAAGGCAGTTCCAGCACGTGTTTCTGCAGCACCTGGTATCGCTCCGGGATCAACAGGCGATGCCGGTTGGCAGAACGATCTTTCGCCCACTGTCCGCTCCCTTCGTCGAAGAGATATAATGCGGCAAGGCCGGGTTCATCCGCGAGATGTTCCGCCTGACGGCCGATCCACAACGCCTGATGCTGCGCGATTTCAGATGCGTCCAAAGCCCGGTTGAAGATGGCCAGGCCCAAAAGGTTCCCCGTCCAGGGATGTTTGCCCTCGGCAGCATTTCCGAGGATCAAACGGCCTTTCAAGTACGACTGCGGCATCACAAAACCGGGAAAATGGTTTATGAGGTATCCATTCAAATAAAAGGCTGTCCCCGACGGGTCCACGGTGACGGTGACGAAACAAAGTTTTTGCTCCGCCAGAACGCCGCCCGGCCCAACCTCTGCAAATCTCCGGATGTGGGCACGGTCGCGAACACGAAGCAGCAGTTCCGTCTTCCATTGACACAGGACGATTCCCGACGGGATTTGCCCATCGTCAATCGTCAGGATGTCGAACACATCGGTGGCGGGCACCGAACCCGGTTCGAGCCAAAGTTCCAGCGTAAACGCCGCTGGTTGCTCCGGCTGGCCCGCCGCGGACCAGTCGGTTGATTCAGGATCGTAGGCGATACTGTCGGGCTGGAACGACAAGCCCGCCCGGTCTTTGAACCAGCCGGCGTGATTAGGCGGCCGAAACGCAAAGGGCCACAATCCCACCGCCAAAAGCCCCGCAGCCATTATGACGGCTATCAGGCCGATGGCTCTGCGATTTGGGCGTAGCATGGCACAAGCGTAGAAGAGCGTCTGGCCAAGGTGAAGGTCAAAGCGCGGGCCGAAGCCCGCGCCTGAATTTGTTTGGGTAGGGCGCGATGTCCTCATCGCGCCGGGCGGACGGCTGAGGACAGCCGTCCCTACCTTTGCCTTACACCGTGTAGGTGCCGCTGGCGGTGGTGCCGCCGTGGCCGGTCCAGTTGGTGTGGAAGAATTCGCCGCGCGGCTGGTCCAGGCGTTCGTAGGTGTGCGCGCCGAAATAATCGCGCTGCGCCTGCAACAGGTTCGCCGGCAGCCGTTCGCTGCGATAGGAATCGTAAAACGCCAGCGCCGTGCTGAACGCCGGGACCGGAATGCCCTTCTTCGCTGCCATCGCCACCACGTTGCGCCAGGAACGCTGGCAGTCCTTGATGGCCTTCTTGAAGAACGGATCGAGCATCAGGTTCGACAGCTTCGGGTTCTTGTCGAAGGCTTCCTTGATTTTGCCGAGGAATGCGCTGCGGATGATGCAGCCGCCGCGCCACATGAGCGCGATGCCGCCGTAGTTCAGGTTCCATTTGTATTCCGCCGCCGCCGCACGCATAAGCATGTAACCCTGTGCGTAGCTGACAATCTTCGACGCGTAAAGCGCCTGGCGGACGGCTTCGATGAATTTCTTCTGGTCGCCCTTGATGGTGGGCTTCGGGCCTTTCAACTTTTTGGCCGCGGCGACGCGTTCTTCCTTCATGGCCGAGACGCAGCGCGCATAGACCGCTTCCGCCATCAGGGTGATGGGAATGCCGAGTTCCTGCGAAGAAATCACTGTCCACTTGCCGGTGCCTTTCTGCCCGGCGGTGTCGAGAATCTTGTCCACCAATGGCTGGCCGTCGGCGTCCTTGTAGGCCAGGATGTCGCGGCTGATTTCGATGAGGTAGGAATCCAATTCGCCCTTGTTCCATTCGGCAAAAACGTCGTGCATTTGCGGCGCGGTCATGCCCAGGCCGGTTTTCATCAGGTTGTAGGCTTCGCATATCAATTGCATGTCGCCGTACTCGATGCCATTGTGGGTCATCTTCACATAATGGCCGGCACCGCCTTCGCCCACCCAATCGCAGCAGGGCACGTTGTTTTCCACCTTAGCGGAGACGGCCTGGAAAATCGGTTTGACGTGCGGCCACGCGGCGGGCGAACCGCCGGGCATGATGCTTGGACCGCGGCGCGCGCCTTCCTCGCCGCCGCTCACGCCTGTGCCGATATAGAGCAACCCCTTGCTCTCGACATATTTCGCGCGGCGGATGGTGTCCTGGAAAAGCGAGTTGCCGCCGTCAATGATGATGTCGCCGGCTTCGAGGTGCGGGAGCAGCTGCTCGATAAATTCGTCCACGGCCTTGCCGGCCTTGACCATGAGCATGACGCGGCGGGGTTTCTTAAGCAGGGCGACCATTTCCTGGATCGAATGCGCGCCGAGCACCTTGGTGCCCTTCGCTTCGTTGGCCAGGAACAGGTCCACCTTCTCCAACGTGCGGTTGTAAGCCACGACGGTGAAGCCGTGGTCGTTCATGTTCAGAATGAGATTCTGGCCCATGACGGCCAGACCGATTAATGCAATATCAGCTTTTGGTTCCATAAAATGTATTTGTTTATTTAAAATAATGGCTCGGGCCAGGTTCACGTTCAGACCCCGCTGAACGCGGCGAAGCCGCCGTCAATCGGGATTACCACCCCGGTCACAAAACCGGAGGCTTCGCTCGAAGTCAGCCACAGCAGCGCGCCAACCAGATCCTCGGGCGAGCCAAATTTCCCCATCGGCGTGTGCGCGAAAATGGTGTTGGCGCGCGGCGTCAACGAGCCGTCCGGCTTGGTCAACAGCGAGCGGTTCTGGTCCGTGAGAAAGAAGCCGGGCGCAAGAGCGTTGACGCGGACGCCGACCTTCGAGAAGTGCACCGCGAGCCATTGTGTGAAATTGCTCACCGCCGCCTTGGCGCCGCTGTAGGCGGGGATCTTGGTCAGCGGACGGAACGCGTTCATCGAGGAGATGTTGATGATGGTGCCTTTGCCCTTGCCGGCCATTTCGCGGGTGAACGCCTGGGTCGGCAGCAAGGTGCCCAGGAAATTCAGGTTGAACACAAATTCGACGCCTTTCGGGTCGAGTTCATAGAACGTTGTCAGTTCCTTGGCGGCGCCGGCCAGGTCCTCCTTGCGCAGGTATTCGAGGCTGGTGGTGCCCTTGGGATGGTTGCCGCCCGCGCCGTTGATGAGGATATCGATCGGGCCGAGTTCCTTTTTGACCTTCTCGTTGGCCGCGTCGAGGCTGGCCTTCTCCAGCACATTGCACGCGACGCTGATGGCCTGGCCGCCTTCCTTGCGGATTTGCTCCGCGACTTTTTCAGCGGCCTCCGGTTTGAGGTCCGCCACGGCTATTTTTGCGCCGCAGGCCGCCAGCGCGCGCGCCATGGTGCTGCACAAAACCCCGCCGCCGCCCGTCACGAGCGCCACCTGGTCCTTCAAATTCACCTTAAATGGAACATTCATTCTAATTTTTCTCTGTGCTTGGTTTGTTTTGGTTGGTTTGGTTAGTTTTTGAACCGGCCCCGATACGCCCACAGCCCGAGGGCGGGATTCGAAATGTAAAAGATTTTCTCGCCGCCGGGCATGGTGTTCCAGCCATCCTTGAGTTTGGCCGGATTATAACGCTCCGTCATCTGCTTCAGATCGGCGTATTTGAAGTTGACGCCTTCGATTTCCTGCCGCGTGAGCTGGCCGGGGCAATAAGTGATGTTGAACCGGCCTTCCGACGAGCCGTGGATGAAATGCGCCGCCGCGCTGAGGTTGTTTTGCAACTCGGCGTTGGCCTTGACCGCCGCCAGTGTCGCGGGCGTGCCGCGATAGCCGTATTTGCGGATGAGCCGGTCAATTTCCTTGTCCTCGCCAAACTCCTTCAAACCGGGCGCGAGCACGATCAGTTCGCCGCCGTCGGCCATGGCCATGCGCGTGCGATAAATGCTCTTGTTGCCCAGCCAGGTGCTCTTGAATTCGGACGGGTCCAGATAAACGACCACCTTTTTGAGCGGCGCATCGAGCATCTCGAAGTTGACCTGGAGCGAGAGCGCCGCGCCCTTGTCAAAGCCGGAAATGTCATCGCTGATGTAAAGGCCGCGCACGCACAGCTTGCCGTCGTCGCCGCGCCCCACCACCGTGTGGACATAGACGATAGGCAGGTGCTTGATGAAGTGTTCGGAGGCGTAGTTGAGGATGCGCCGGACCGGCGTGTCCGAGCGCCCCATCATTCGTTCCATGCCGTAGGCGGCGCCGACAAAGTGGCTTTTGTTGATGCCTTCCTGGCCACCGGTGCCCACGAAAATGTTCTTGTTGTAATTGGCCATGCCAACGACTTCGTGCGGAACCACCTGGCCGACGGACAAAATCAAATCGTGCTTGCCGGTCCAGAGCAGATTGGCCACTTGCGCCGGCCACGGAAAATCCACCGCGCCGCCGGACACCTGTTTGACAAACTCGCCCGGCACTTCGCCCACGGTGGTGATGCCGGTGCGCCAGTTATGGACGCGGAAGAGCTTTTCCGGCACGCCGGCGAACATCTCGGCGATTTGCGCCGATGTCATCGGCGTGTGGGTGCCCAATGCGGGCAAAACGTCCGTCAAACGGTCTCCGTAGTAATCGTAAATCAGTTTCGTCACCGGTCCCGCGTGCGAATGGAACCGGGTGAAATCCGGCGGGATAACCAGCACCCGCTGGCGCGGGCCAATACGGTTTAGGGCCTGGGCCAGTCCCTTGCGCAAGTCGTCCAATGACAACTTATCGGCTACGGACCCGCGTTCGTAATACAGCATAAATTCGATTTATTCTACACTGCGCATATCCCGGCTGGCAACGTCTTGAAATGATGGTTACAGCCTGGCTTAAGCCACGTCGAAAACTCGTAGAATCTCTCGAAATACATGTGGATTGTAAAGGAATTTCCCCCTGCTATCGGGATAATTACCCGTTTAATGCAGAAAAACGAAACTCTTTTGCAAAATTTTTACAAAAAGCACCTTGCACCCCGCGAACGTTCTGGAATCCTGTACGGGAAATTAAACCGCCATAACATTGTAATTCATTAAAACAACATCATGAGCAAAGGTCTGAATATCCCCCAAAAAGGCGCGCTGGACTTCCTGTCCTTGGGCGCGCTCGTCCACCGTCTTGATCCCGGCATCGTCCCGTTTCGCAAAGCAACTCAATGCGCCATCCACGTCAGTGGCGGTGAGTTCAATTGCGCCGCCAACCTATCGGACTGCTTCCGCCTGAACACCGGCGTGGCCACCGCGCGCGTGGAATATCCCATCGGCGACCTGATTGCCGAGCGCGTCCGGGCCATGGGCGTGAAGCCGTTTTACAAGGTTTTCAAGCATGACGGTGTCCGCGGCCCGAACCACGCGACGGTCTATAGCGACCAGGGCCACGGGGTGCGTCCCCCGGTGGTGTTTTACAACCGCTGCAATGAGGCAGGTTCAATGCTTAAACCCGGCGACTTCAACTGGAAGGAGATTTTCGGCGCGGGCGTGCGTTGGTTCCACAGTGGCGGCATTTTCGCCGCCTTGTCCGAAACCACGGGCCCATTGATCATCGAAGCCATGAAGGCCGCCAAAGCCGCGGGCGCGGTGACGTCGTTCGACCTGAACTTCCGCCAGAAACTCTGGGACATCTGGGGCGGCCAGAAAAAGGCTTTGGCGGTGATGAAAGGCATTGTCGAGCACGTGGACGTGATCGTCGGCAACGAGGAAGACCTGCAAAAGGGCCTCGGCCTGAAAGGGCCGGACGTGACCGCCAAATCCAAGCTCGACCCGAGCGTGTTCATCGGGATGATTGACTCGGTGGTGAAGAATTACCCGCAGGTCAAGGTCGTGGCCACCACGTTGCGCGAAGTCCACTCGACCAATCGCCACAGTTGGGGCGCCGTGGCGTGGATTGACGGCAAGACCTATACCTCGCCCACCTGCGAATTGGATGTTTATGACCGCGTGGGTGGCGGCGACGGCTTCGCCTCGGGCCTCTTTTACGGCATGCTCACCGGTGAATCGCCGCAGGAATCCGTCAACCTCGGCTGGGCGCACGGCGCATTGCTGACGACCTTCCCAGGCGACACGACGATGGCGACGGTGGAACAGGTCAAGTCGTTTGCCAAAGGCGGCTCGGCCCGCATCCAGAGGTAGCAGTCCAGGCTGCCGCGCCGCTGTAAAAATCAGTAATGACATCCGCCCTCACCCCGGCCCTCTGCCCCGGGAGTGGGGGAACAATTCGCCGCGTTTTGAGCCATGCCAATGTGCCAGCTTGTTGTGCATCTCACTGCCAATGACATGAAATCGGAGACGGCAACGAAGGCTGTAAGGATTATCCACGACGTGCCCTTGCGCTCCCTCTCCCCGGGACCTGTTGGGTATTGCACAACGGCAAATTCGCATAACATTCTGCTTAACTAGAGCATTTCCATAAATAATGTAGCTTTACAAAGGAGTGGCAACCGGATAAAGTCTGGGGCATGCAAGCGATTCCTCTACCGACCCGTCAACGCATCATCCACCTCTACGAACAGGGCAAAAGCACCCGCGACATTTCCGCGTTCTTCGGTTTCTGTGTGGCGGCGGTGCGCCGAGTCCGGCAACAGTTCAAGGAGCGGGGCACACTCCAACCCCAAACTGACCGGTGCGGACGCAAGACGCTGTTAACCGTCAAACGCAAAGTTCACCTGCAAAAGCTGGTGGCCGAGCAACCCGACGCCACCCTGGCCGAGTTGGGGACGCGCATGGATCGCCCTTTTCGGACTTCGACGATGGACTTATGGCTGCGCCGACTGGGGTTGACGTATAAAAAAAACGCTGCACGCCGCCGAACAGAACCGCCCCGACGTGGCCGAAAAAAGGGCGCATTGGCATGAGCAATTGGCGGAAATAGATCCGGGACGGCTGGTGTTTGTGGATGAAAGCGGAGCCAACACCAAGATGACCCGTTGGCGGGGACGGTCTCCTGGCGGCCAGCGGTTGGTCGCCCACATTCCGCAGGGCCACTATCAGACCAGCAGCCTTATCTCGGGGGTTCGCCTGACCGGTCCCCGCGCCCCTTGGCTCTTTGAGGGAGCCATGAATGGGGAGATGTTTTTGGCATGGGTCAGGGAAGGTCTGGTGCCCACACTGCAAAAGGACGACTTGGTTATCATGGACAATCTGGCGACGCACAAGGTGCAGGGCGTCCGCGAGGCCATCGAATCGGTGGGTGCCCGGCTTTTGTATCTACCGCCCTATTCGCCTGATTTCAACCCCATCGAAAACATGTGGAGCAAGATCAAGCAAATCCTCCGCAGCCTGGCCCCGCGCACCCAGACTGAATTGCTGGAAGCGACCAAACTCGCTTTCAACGCCATCTCCCCCGCCGACTGCCTCGGCTTCTTTTTACACGCCCGCTACGCTATATGAATTATGGAAATGCTCTAATAATTAAATGATAAGGTGCCTGAAAAACCTCCGTTACTGACAAACATAAGATATACTGGAGTAACGGAATGTGCGGATATATAAAACGAGAATTGTTGATCCTCCGTTCCACCTGGACTTTCAGTCATCCAACTATTGTCCCAATATGATGGATCAAAAAAGGTGGTTAACTTAAATGCGGGGTTAGAGCCATTCCCCCACACAAAATGAGCAGAAATAGTTATGATCGCATCACAATCAGTTGAATTAGTCAGATAGGCAACTTCAACAAGGCTGCCCACCTCTGAAAAACTGCATGCAGTGCCACCGAAACTAAATGTACCATTGCTAAAACCGGGATATACTTCCCAGTTGAAACCTTGTATGTTTATTGGAATTCCATCACAATTGTTACCGCAAGGAGCGGTGGCCGGGGTGAATGTTTTTGCCGCAATGCAAATGTTCGTATCCACTGGATCTAGGGCATTCCTGCTGCTGTCTACGCCAATGGTGCCTTGATAAACAAGAATATATTTATTAGTTGGATCTGCCTTGCTCAAATCATTCTCAGTTACATTCGTGGCGGTGAGACTTGGCAATGTTCCGTTCGTAAATTGATCAACGTAAGTTCGATTGCCACTAGAGTCGTCCTTATACAAAAAGAACGATCCACCGCCGAAATCCTGATCGGAAGTGTTTCGGATTGTGATTGTGGTGTCGCAAACCGACACATCTAAGGTTCCGCGAAAGAAGTAATCCAGAATGCCTGCGCTGTATTCCACGGCTTTGGGGATCAGGATGTCGTGATAGTCTTGAAGGACATCGTCGTCTTTTATCGTGATGCTGTGCGATGTGCGCGCATTGGGGAATTTGGTGCCTAAATAAGACAGGATGCTGTGATTAAAGCCGGCAACACCGTCGCGAGTTTTTGTGACAACATTACGAGTGATTGTAGTGGGCAGGTTTCGGCCGTTTGGGGTGATGATGGTGGTTTTTTTGTTACCTGGAAAATCTGTGCTGCTCTCTCGCGGGTACGGGAAGTAATGTATGTTGCTGGGGTTGTTGTAACATTCCCTGTAAAGGGATCTCTCACCCAAAAAATTGCCGTTGCAGAATTCGGCAAGCCCCAGTTTTACCTGTCCGCCCGCTTCGGCGACAAGAGCAACGCTGTTTGTATAAAAACCTCTATCCCAAAAACTCAACAGGTTGGTAAAACCTTGAGCTTGCCAATAAGCCCAACCCTGACTGTTCGTCTGGGCAAACCACTTTTGATTCTTGTTCGTGTCCTTGTAATGTGCTTTGCCGTAACTCTCAAAATAATGCCCCCAAGGGTGAGCGTTATCCCGAACATGGTCCGGCGAAGTCAAATCCTGGTTCAGGTGCAGAACATGGCCCAAGGAATAAAACATCATCGCCATGTTCGTATTGCGGGCATCGAGTGTGGCATTTGTCAAAGCGGCCAGTTCATTGGTGCGTGCATCACTTCATTTGTATAGGTTATATCCCATATCACGCGGCCCTTTGATTTCAGTCTGCGTGCCCCAGGCAAATGAATTTGTCGTATGATCGGAAAGTAACCAGTAAGCAAGAGCGGGAGGTTCGCTAAAATCTGTAAGTCCGTCCACCAGGCCGGGAGTACGTTGCGGTCGCACCGTGTAAAAGTGATTGCAACAACGCAGTAATGGGCCAGGATATTTTACTTTTTCAAACCAATCATAAGTTTGTTCATCTTCATAATAACTTCCCTTCTGGAGCCACCAGCTTGGCGATTGGCTACCGTTGCATTGTGGCTGGGAAGCCGTCAAATTTTGCGGAACAGAATTTACAGTTATGAAAATGGCGAGATTGGCGGACGAGTCGAATGCGCTTTGCGTCATTCTCTCATGTACATATTCATTGTGAGCAAGGCAGACACATGGTGTCAGCATGAGCACAAAAAATATGACCGAGTAGGGAAATGTGCCGAAATTTTTGATGGGTGCATTCATTTTAGGATCCTCATTTATTCGTAACCACGGCCCAAATTCCCGTAGTTGGATCATATAGTTCATCGCTGGAAAGTGTATCGCCATATCGTTTATCATAGCCTCCTGTAACCAGAACCTTGCCGTCAGGCTGTAGAACTGCTGTATGAGCATAACGGGGAGCATGCATCTCCCCAGTTTCCGTCCATTTCCCAGTTTTCGGATCAAGCAATTCAGCGCTGGAAAGGTTATGATTGCGGACAGTCGGAAATTCTGAGTGAATGTAACCTCCTGCAATCAACTCTTTCCCGTTTTTAAGCAATGTTGTCGTATAGCATTGACGGAGACCGTTCAACGGGTTGTTGGTGACCCAAAACGTCTCCGCTTTTTCTGCCGTATCGGGATCAATTTTCCCCAACGCACCAAGCAATGCACCGGTTAAATTATTAATAAGATATTCATTCGTTCCGCTTATGACATTTGTGAAAACAGACAGAAGTTTCGGAGCCGCGATTTTCGCCGCCGGCCCCAAAGTGCCTAATGTATCGGCAGCGCTCTTACAGTTGCCATAGAGAAACATCGGGGCTGCACTTTTTCCGGCAGGGCCATAATCGGCCAGCGCGTCGGCGACACTCTGGCGCTGACCATAATCGCCAACATCCAACAGAGGCATGAGCGTGGCGATGACTGCGTCGGGAGCCTTGTCTCGCAGAAGATCCGCCGCGTGCAACCGGATGAGCGTGCATGGGTCTTTAAGCGCATTGACCAAAAGCTGCTTGATCACTTCTGGATCACCACCACCTTCCTTGCCCAGCGCCCGGATTATCGCATCCCGAACGCTCGAATTCGAGTCATTGATCGCATTGGTCAGCGCGGAAAAACCTTTCGGCCCGATCAGGGTCAAAGCGCGGGCGGCCTCATCCGAGTATGACAATGTTTTGGTGATTTGCGGAGCGACGCTTTCCGCATTTGTCCCCAAAATGGAAAAGCCGTTCAGTCCTAGTTCTCTTAAATACGTAAGGCTGGCATCAAGGTTCTCCTCTTGTTTGAAATAAGCCGTGAGGTCCTTGTTGTTCAGTTTGAACAAGACCTTTTTTGCGCCCCACTTGTCATATACGCTTATCAGGTCAACCAGAACGGGGATGCCATTGGTGCCGATTTGTCGGATGGCTGCCTGTGCATCCGATGCTTCGACCCGCTCACCAGTCCCGGTATGCCCCTCCACCAATACCAGCAGCCATTCACTCAACGGCTTGCCATTGTAGGCCGGCTCGCTGGCGCGGGCGGAGGCAACTGCGATCAGGCAGACAATCGTAGATATTAAAAGCGGAGTAAAAATAATCAGTTGTTTTTTGCACTTGTTCATACGTGTGGTTTTGATTTTTAGAATTCAAAAACTTTCCAGACGCCATTCTCCTTCACAAATTCAACCTTGAACGTGAGGACCTGCCCGTCAATGGTCTGCTGAAAATAATATTCAGCTTGGTCGCCATTGATGGATGCCGGCCTGAGCGTTCCGATCTGATTGATGGCTGAAATCACGTTGGCGGAGCCGATGGCAAGAAAATCCTGGTTGTAATCAACCGCCGTCACGCTGGAGAAATATTGCATGGCACCGGAAATATCACCGGCGGCAACATGGGCCGACATGCCAGTCCAGGCCGGTGTTGCATCATCTGCGGTCAGATTATACAAAACGATCCGGTTGTTGCCCGTGTCTGCCACATAAAAAATATCTGTCAGTGGGTCATCCACGGCGGCAACGGCGACGGGCGTGCTGAGATTGGTCGAAACCGCATAGCCGATGCTGGATGGCGTGATGCTGAATAGTCCGCCCGTAGGCAGATCAAACTTTTGAACCCGGCCATTGCCGGCGTCTGCCACATAAACACCGCGTTCGCCAACGCTGATATTCACCGGCCCGCTGAATTGTCCCAAGTCCGCTCCGCCAGTTCCGGTGGCTCCCATCACCATACTGTCTTGCGCCATGACAATCCGGCTGTTTCCTGAATCTGTGATATACAACATGCCGTATGAATCGAACGTGAGCCCCTTGGGCATGTTGAACTGGCCAATGGCGCTGCCAGACGAGCCAAAGGAAGTAATAAAACCGCCATTAGTTGCCGAAAATTGCTGAATCCGATTATTGCCGGAATCGGAAACAGAGATTGTTCCTCCATCTGGCGACACCGCCACATCAAATGGCGCATTGAACTCGCCGTTGTTTGGCCCGGAAGCTCCATTCGTAAGACCGATGCAACCACCAACGCCAAAATTCGTGTCAGCCTGGAAGGAATTTGTAGTCGGGTTGAGTTTCCAAACCTGATTGCTGCCGGTCACCGCCACGTAAACGTTGCCAGCACCATCCACGTCAATGCCTGATGGATTTGTCCCAATGTCATCTAACGAACGGATGGTTGTTCCATTGGTGGCGAATTCATAAATGGCCGCGCCACTCCCGGACAGGACATAAAGATGGATTCCATCCCATTTAAGGTCCACCGGGTCTTGGACGCTGGCGAGGGTGGACTGCGTCGCCGGAGCCTGGACATTGATGCGTATCGATTGGTTGGTTGAGTCCAGTGAAGTGCCATTCCACCCACCGATGCTAGAAAACCGCCCGACATCTGTTCTGAATGGTCACCACCGGGAAATACTCGCCATTGGTTTGGTATGTGTAAGTAATGGAACCAAGATTGTTGGTGGTGAAATCGGTGATGGCATCGCCATTGAAATCGTAGTGTACCTGCTGGACGGTTCCCGGCGCACCGTTACTGGTGATTTGAAACCCGACCGGCAACGGGGCAAAACCGGCAACCGGAATGGCTTGAAGCTGGACCGGACTGTTCAAGGTGCCGTCGGCATTGGTGATTCCAGTCACGTTAATGGAGGCAGCATTGGTCATGCCCGTCAAATCTTCGATGATAGCGGTGATGGTATTTGCCCCGGCATCGAGCGACACGTTCCGGGCTTCGAAATTTGTGCCGCTGACAAAGGCGAGAACGTCATTGACGGTGATTTGTTTTAGTGAAGCAGCGGTGACATTTCCACAGACATTCACCCTCGACGCATTGAATGAGACGCCATCCACCGGGTTGATAATTGCAATTGTCGGCAGGACAGAATCCAAAACCAAGGTTGTTTCTTCCCAAGTCTGCTGCGCATTTGCCGGCAATCCCCGGAGCCCGATCCAAATATCATGCGGACCCTGATGCGTGCCGAGGGTGATGGTGAGGTTTGATGAAGTGTAGGCCGTCCAGTTTGCCCCCGCAAAAATGTTAGTGTCCACCAGTAAAGCAATGCTCGAAGGCACACCACCTAAAATCGTGATGACGCCACTGACTATGTTGGTCGTAACGTATTGGTTGGCCACCGAGAAGGAAAAGCTGATTTTGTTGGGGTCGGCGCCGTTCACAAATTTCTGCAAATTGTTGGTTCCATCATTGTCGTAGTCCTCGTTGGGATCCAGTCCCAGATGGCCGAAATACAGCATTTCCCAAGCACCCAGTGTGCCGTTGGGATCGGCCTTGTAATCCGGCATGCCGAACCAATAGGTGTCAGCCGGAGCTCCGATGCCAGCCAAAGTACTGGCAAAGGTTTCCAGTTCATCAAAGGTGCCTCTGGCCTGATTGGTTCCATTTTCGTCGCTGCCGATTCTGAAACCGTTGGTCAGTTCATCGGCATTCGGGAAGTTGGTAACTCCATCTCCAGTGGCCAGCAGTTGGCCATCCACAAACAAGGCGCTGCCCGTGGGCGAGTAAACCAGGGCGATTTGATACCAAATGTTGGAAGCCCATGAAATGGTAGAGGATAGATTCGTCATACCATCACCATTGGTGGACGTGCCGAACAAAAGTTGCGTGCCTTCTGGGTTGAGATACAAGCTCCACCAGCCGTTGGTGAAGGCGGGATCGTAATTGCCTATTTCGATCAAACGGCCTGAAGTTCCGGGACCCGTTCCGCCGTGATCCTCGTCAGCACTGCTCCAATCGGGTTTGAAATAGAACAGCACCGAACCGGTCTGGCAATTGATGTTAATATTGCCGTTAGCTTCCATGACATTGTAAGCGAGCAAGGCCGGGCTGATGCTGTTCCCACAACACAATGTCCTGTTCAAATCCAGCCTTGGTATAGGTAAAACGCAGGCTGGCCTTGAAATCTGTAAATGCATCTGGATAAATGACTTGATTTGGACCAACCAATTGCCCGACCGAGTCTTTGAGTTCCGCAATCAACACGGTGTGGCTGCCATCGGCATAACTCAAGCCCAGTGGCCGGCTGCGCAGGTGCTTTCCGTCGGGCGTCACCAATTCAATCACGCCTTGATAGATGTTGCCGGGGAAATAGGCTTGGTGCTGGCCTTGGATAGCCTCAGCCGTGCCGTTGGGTAGGATGTCTATTTGTTCCTTGGATTCCACCCATTGACCATTCTGCTGGTAATGCAGCCCCGTGGCCAATTCCGTGTAATTATATATGTGCGGAATCTGCCTGCCATCCGGTCTCGTTTCGTAAGTGGTCCTCTGCCATACGCGACTATTTGCTCCTCGATCCACCACTGCATACGGCGTGTCCTGTGCCAGAATTGTTCCTTGTCCGGGACTGGCTGAAGCATCTGGTTGAGAAACCTGCCCTTGTATTCTGCTGGCGGCAAAAACTAATAACACGATAGTTAACCATGAAGTTTTCATAGAATTGAAGAAAAATCCGAAGTGATAAGTGCGCCAAGAAAACAACCCCTTGAAAGACAATTCTCTCCCTCCAGCCTGAAAAAACGCATCAGCCGTTTGCGTTCAACCCATTGCCCATTTGCCCTCATGCAATTGCTTTCCCCGACATGCCACCGAACGGCTGGCACGCAAATTGAAAGCAAACTTCTTTTACTCTGAGATAAAAATTAAGTCAACGAATATATTATTATTTCAGCACGTTATGCTGATCTGGAGAAATTGCCTCTGGAGGACAAACGTAAGATCGTCGAAGCCCTCATCGAAAAGATCGTGATTGGCAATGGTGAAATTGACATAACCTTTTCGCACCTGCCATCTTCTGAAGAACTGTGCAAAAGCCAACAGGGGTCGGGGTGAGGGCGAGCGTAAGCTCCAATTCCACCGAAGACATCGAAAACCCGTAACCGCAACCTCACGCTTATTGGATTTGATTCCGTGATGCGGAAGGGACAAGCTGGTTCGTGAAATTGCGCTCATGAGCACCGACAAACCCAGCACGGACCGGAAGGCGCTCCAGATCAATCTCGACGCGGACAAGTATGGCACGTTCGCCGAAATTGGCGCGGGCCAGGAGGTCGCCCGATGGTTTTTCCGCGTCGGCGGCGCCGCGGGCACAGTCGCCAAGACCATCTCCGCCTACGACATGGCGGTGAGCGACGCGATTTACGGTCCGACCGAACGCTACGTCAGCCGCCAGCGGTTGCAGGCCATGCTGCAACTCGAGTTCGATTTGCTGCTGAAGCGGCTTGACCCGACGCGCGGCGACAAGTGCAATTTTTTCGTGTTCGCCAACACCGTGGCGACACGCAGTTTCACGCGCCAGGAGGAAGGCCGCGGCTGGCTGGGCATCCGGTTTCAAACCAAACCGCGCGAAGAGCCGTCCGAAATCATCATCCACGTCCGGATGCTCGACAAGGAGAACGCCCGCCAGCAGGAGGCGCTCGGCGTGATCGGCGTGAATTTGATCCACGGCGCGTTTTATCTTCACCGGCAGCCGGACCTGCTCATCCGTTCGTTGCTCGATAATCTCACCTGGGAACGCGTCGAGGTGGATATGATCCGCGTCGGCGGGCCGGCATTCGCGGGGGTGGACAACCGGCTGATGGCGCTGCAACTCGTCGAGCAGGACCTCACGGAGGCGGCCATGTTCACCGCCGCGGGCGAGACGGTGCAATGGAATGACGTGCTGCACAAAAAACCCGTGCTCGTCCAGCGCGGCAGTTTCCATCCCGTTACCAAGACCACGCTCGACGTGCTGGAGCGCGCGTCGGAACAATTCCTTCGCGAGCCGGATTTGAAGAACGAGCCACCGGTGGTCTTGATGGAAATGACGTTGCGCAACCTGACGACGGGCGACGTGATTGACCATCACGATTTCCTCCAGCGCGCCGACATGCTGCGCGCGTTGGGCCGGAACGTGTTCGTCTCGAACTTCCGCCGGTTGCATCGCCTGGCGGCGTACCTCGGGCGCTACACGAACCGGCCCATCGGCCTGGCGCTCGGCGCGCCCAGGCTCACCGAGGTTTTCGACGAGGCTTTTTACAACGAAAGCGAGGGCGGGTTGCTCGGCGGTCTGGGGCAACTGTTCAAAAATCCCGCGCGGCTCTACGTCTATCCGGCCCTCAATTTCGCCACCGGCCAGGTCGTCACGGTGGAAAATTTCCCGATCGCACCACATTTGCGGCACGTTTACGCGCATCTGACCGAAAACCGTTTCATCCAGGGACTGGACAATGTCAACGCGGACTTTCTGCGCATCCGCTCGCGCGACGTGCTGGATAAAATTGAGGCCGGCGATATCTCGTGGGAACAACTCGTTCCGCCCGTGATTGCGGAAGTCATCAAGCGCGAAAAGCTCTTCGGCTGGCGGAATCCTGGGAGCGCTGCCGTCCCAGCGGCAAGGGGATGAGGAAATATGTAGGAAACGAGGTGACGAGTCTCAAATTCCCTTGGTTTCTGAAGGCCAAGTTAGAGACTCCTTACGTCGTCTCCTGCTTCTTTAACGGGCTGCCAAGGCAATTTTTCAACGCAAGCATTGACCAGACCCAGGCACGCTGGCATCTTACATGTCCCACATAAAGACGGCACGGTGTCCGTCCGGGACGGCGTGAGCCGTTTGACGCCGGGTCCTGCAACGGACATGTTAAGTTAAGAATCGAGCAGCGATGCACACTATTATAGCCAAGCAGTGTCTCAGCCCGAACGTCACCCGTCTCGACGTTCAAGCGCCGCGAATTGCCCAAATCCGCCAGCCGGGACAATTTGTCATCGTTCACCACTGCGAAAGAGCCGAACGCATTCCGCTGACGATCGCTGACGCCGATCCCGTCGCCGGAACCATCGCGCTGGTGATCCAGTCCGTTGGCAAGAGCACGCGCGATCTTGTGGCGCTCGAGCCGGGCCAGGCCATCGCGGACATCGTCGGCCCGTTGGGACATCCCACGGAGATGATTGAATCCGGCCGCGCCTTGTGCATCGGCGGCGGCGTCGGCACGGCTGTGGTGCATCCCATCGCCCAGGGGTTGCATAAACGCGGCGTGAACGTCACGAGCATCATCGGCGGACGTTCGAAGGAATGGGTGATTTTTGAAGCTGAACTGCGCCGGCTGGGCGACGTGATCGTTTGCACGGACGACGGCAGCTACGGCCGGAAAGGTTTTGTGACCGACGCCGCAAAGGATGCACTGGCGGGCGGCGGCATCGGGATCGTTTACGCCGTCGGCCCGGTGCCGATGATGCGCGCGGTGGCGAATCTGACCAAGCCGCTGGGAGTGCGCACGATTGTGTCGTTGAACCCGGTAATGATTGACGGCACGGGGATGTGCGGCGGGTGCCGCGTTTCCGTGGGCGCGGAAACCCGTTTCGCGTGTGTGGACGGCCCCGAGTTCGACGGCCACCAGGTGAATTTCGACGAGTTGCTGGACCGACTTTCCGCCTACCGCGAATACGAACAGAAATCCCTGGCCTGCGCGGAGGACAAGTGCCGCCTCAAACAGACTCTCCCCGGTTAACCCGCTCCCACCTTCCGGACGTTTTCTATGCCTGGCAAAATCACCACCAAGGAGCGCCTGCAAATCAACCGGCAGAAGATGCCCGAACAGGGTTCCACCGACCGCGCCGCCAACTTCGAGGAAGTCAACCTCGGTTTCACGGAGCAACTTGCCTTGCTGGAAGCCGACCGCTGCCTCCAATGCAAAGACCCGCGCTGCATGGCGGGCTGCCCGGTGAACGTCAACATCCCGCGCTTCATCGGCCTGGTTTCACAGGGCAAGATCGGCGAGGCCGCGCAATGCCTGCTTTGCGACAATGCCCTGCCCGCCATCACCGGCCGGGTCTGTCCGCAGGAGACGCAATGCGAAATCGTCTGCGTGCGCACCAAGAAAGGCTCCCCGGTGGGAATCGGCTATCTCGAACGTTACGTCGCCGACTGGGCGCGCGCCCATCCCGACCAACTGACGGTCGTCAAGGCGCCCGCCACCGGCAAGCGCGTGGCCATCGTCGGCTCCGGCCCGGCGGGACTCACCGCCGCCGGCGAACTGGTCCGCATGGGACATGACGTAACGGTCTATGAGGCGCTCCATAAACCCGGCGGCGTGCTGGTGTACGGCATCCCGGAGTTCCGTCTCCCCAAAAAGATTGTCCAGCAGGAAGTCCAGCGGTTGCAGAGCGCCGGCGTGAAGATTGAATGCAATGTGGTCATCGGACGCACCTACACGCTGCCCGAACTGCGCGAGCGTTTCGACGCCGTGTTCATTGCCAACGGCGCCGGATTGCCCGTCTTCATGAATGTGCCGGGCGAAAATTTGAAGGGCGTCTATTCCGCGAACGAGTACCTCACGCGTGTCAATCTGATGGCCGCCTACCAGTTCCCCAACGCTGACACGCCCGTGCTGCACGGCAAGTGTGTGGCCGTTGTGGGCGGCGGCAACGTGGCCATGGACTCGGTGCGCACCGCCAAACGCCTCGGCGCCGCCTCCGCCATGATTGTCTATCGCCGCACCAAGAACGAACTTCCCGCCCGCGCCGAGGAAGTCCACCACGCCGGGGAGGAAGGCATTCAGTTTGAATTTCTCACCGCGCCGGTGGCAGTCATCGGCAACGACCAGCGCTGGGTGACGGGCCTCAAATGCGTCCGCATGAAGCTGGGCGAGCCGGACGCCTCCGGTCGCGCGCGGCCTGTGACCATACCCGGTTCGGAATTTGTCCTCCCGTGCGACATTGTGGTGGTGGCCATCGGCACGCGGGCCAACCCGCTGCTCACCGCGACCTGTCCCGATCTGAAACTCAACAAGTGGGGCAACATCATGATTGACGAGGCCGGGATGACCAGTTTGCCGGGCGTGTTCGCCGGCGGCGACATCGTGCGCGGCGCGGCCACCGTCATTCTCGCCATGGGCGACGGCAAGCGCACAGCCCGGGCGATGGACGAATATCTCAAGAAGCACTGACGTTGCCACGATCCATCAATTGCTTGATTGCGACCGTAATTGTTTAGCCCGAAATTCAAAGTTGCCAGACCGGAGTGCGCTCGTCCTCGGGCGCAGCAATTGACTTCAATCAAGCCACGGAACATTTCCCAACCGTCCGCCAACCCCATTTGGCTGCGGACGGGGACGGCCGCACTCCGCTAGAGCTTTTTCACAAAAACCGTGGCCGCGCTATGAAAATGGAATTCTGGTAGGGCGCGTCACTCCGTGCGCGCCGCGGCGGGCAGCGGAGTGCCCGCCCTACCTGGAAACGGCTACATCAATTCTTGAACTGCTTTAACGGCCGGAGAACCGCAGGCGATGGAAGCGGTTGGTGTCAGACGTTATTACCACGGGTCACGGCCCGAGTTGGATGCGATAAAAGCGGGCGGGATAGTTGCTGAAGTTGGTGTCCACCAGCGTGACCGGCATCGGCGGCGAATTGCTCGTGAACAGAACCTGCCAGCTCGTCAGATTGGTCGAAACCAGCACCGTGTAATCCGGTCCGACGGCGCCGGTCGCCACCAAACTCACTCGCCCGCCCGACATGCTGATCGAACTCACCGCCGGTTGGGCCAGCGGATTGACGGTGATCAGAAAACTGTTGGTCGCGCTGAGGCTGGGGGAACCGCTGTCGGCCACCTTGAGCGTGACCGTGTTGGTGGTGTCAGCCTGGCTCACGAGCGGGCGCCAGGTGAAGACGGCGTTGGTGTTGTTGAGCGGCGTGAGGGTGGCGTTGGTGGGGGCGCTGAGCAGGCTGAATGTAAGTGTTTGCGCCGGCTGGTTGGTGTCGGTGGCGGCATTGGTGATGACCAGGGTGACGCCCGCATTGGTTATTTGACTGGCAATCGGGGCCAGGGTCGGTGGCGTGTTGGGTGATTGCTGTTGTCCCACAAAGGTCACCACGCTCATGGCCGGCAACGGATAGGTGAACGATGCATTGGTGACGGTCACGGCGGATTGACTGGAAAGCGAAAGGCTGCTCGAGGTGATCCAGGGAGTCACCGAGTCGGCGGTGAAATTGGCCAGGTTGACCACCTGGGTCACGGTCGTCAAATTGACATTGATGGCGACGATGGCGAATTTCCCGCTCCCGGTTTCCTTGAACGCGCTCACCGAAATATTACCGGCCGTGTTGGTGACACCAATACGATAATAACCGGGACGGACAAATCGGCTGAATTGCGCCATGGCGAATCCGCGTTTTTGGGGCGTGCCGGAGGCGTTTACCAAACCGTTGGCGTCCCCCAGGCATTTCCACCAGATGTAGGCGCTCATGTTCCCGACCGCGAGGCAGCCATGAATTTGTTGGGCTGTGGGGAGAGCGGCGGTCCAGGTCTGGTCGTTAACCAGGTACTCCGTCATCCACGTCGGTTTGCCCCGGTTGAGGGCGTTGGTATAGGCTTGCACTGTGCCATAGCCATAAAGATGGCCTCCAACAATATCCACATTCGTGACCGCCGTGGCATCATTGAGTGTCGAATCCGACTGGCTGAAGTCGAATTGAAACGACTCGGGCATCAAGAGCGGCACATTGGTGATCGCTGCGGCATTGGTGTGGAAGAAGGCCTGAAGCTGGGCCGCGTTCCAACTGCACGACTCGTAGGTGACGGTAATGTCCGGTTCATTCTGGATCGAGAGGGCCGCCAGCGGCACGCCATTCGTTGACATATTCGTTGCCATATAAGTGGCGAAATTGTTCAGGTAGGCGGCATAATTGGTATATTGCGCCACGAGGAGCGAACCACCGATGGTGCTGCCGTTGCTTTTCATGGAAGCCGGGGGAGTCCACGGCGTCGCCATTACCCGGGCGCCCCACGCCACAGCTTTCTTGGCATCCGACAGAGCGGTGCTCCAGTTGGTACTGGGATCAATGCGGACCCGGAGAAGGCTGAGGCCGAGCTGGCTGGCGTTATTGGTGCCGAAAAGCGTGTTCATGTTGGCATCGGTCACCGGATCAAGCCCGGAGTCCAGAAACACCACCCCGCCGCCGAAACCGTCAATCTTTTGGTGCGTGTCATTCCAACCTATGGTGCATTGCGCGGACTGCATGATTTGGGTGGTTACCGTCCCGTAAACGGCCAGCGCAAAATCGCGATTGGTGGCGCCATTGATGCCGGACTGGTTTCGACAGCCTGTGCCGCTGGAATAGGTATCGCTGCCGGTACGCAGCCAATAAACCGGAGAGGTGCCCTGGGTTCCAGCCAGTTCAAAAGCGTACATGTGTCCGGCCTGGAGCAACAACTGGTCCGCACCGGTAAAATCAAATTTCAGGATGCCATTGGCCTGATTGGCATAGGAGACCGAAAGCCCGGAGCCGGAGCCCAGGAGGTTGATGCTACCCGTGTACGTAGCCGGGTTTGGCACCGACTGGCTGCCGAGGTCATAAAGGTTCAAAGTGATCGTGCCGCCGCTGCCGCCGCCGGCGTAAATATCAATGGTCTGCAACGTGTAGTTGGTGGTTATGACCTTGAAAGTCTGGCCGATGCTCGTATTGGCGCTGTTGAAACTTTCCTGGACCGTGGCCTGGCTGGACGGATTCGACAACGTGGTGATGATGGGGCTTCCGGGCCAGCTCGTGGCTCCGGGTGAAACATTTTGAGTGACGGTCACACCGGCCTGGCCGGGGAGGGTGGCAACAGCCAAAGCCGCCAGAAGCAACGCACCCGCCGGGAAGTTTCTGACACACCTTTTCACGCTAAAATATACATGGGCGACCGGTTTAATGCCAGTTATGTATTTTATGAAAGCGTCCTTGATTTTCTTGTCGCCACAATTGGAAACACCACCAACCAACACCAGTGCCAAAAACAAAAGCCGTTACCGGTTTGCCGGTAACGGCTGTTTAAACTCGAGTGGTTTATACTTTCCGGCGGCGGATGAAAATCAGGCCCGCGAGCGTGCCCAATCCCATCAATGTCATTGAAGCCGGCTCGGGTACGGGGGCATAAAGCGCCAAAGCACCGATGCGGGGAGCGCCACCAGCCTGACCATTCCCCGCCAGCGTTTTGCGAGCGAGTGTGCTGTCGCCGCCCGAGAACATCTGGCCACCCGGATCTGCCGGGCTGCCGCCATTACGATACCAAGTAATTCCAGCGGTTCCATCAGCGGTGGGAGTCCAAATTTCCAGAGCATACTCTTCGCCGGCAAGCAACGTTACTTGGTCCGCCACGGGAAGAGTGAATGTTGCCTGCACTTCACCGCCGCTGCTGGTCATCCCGCTGATGTTATTCACACTGAAAAGAGAAGTGCCCGGCGTATAGGTAGCAGCCGAACTGCTGACGGAAACTGTTCCCGCAGTGCCCAAGTCATAAAGATTAATTTGATAACTACTGTCGGTATTATTGTTCATCCCCATCAGCACCGCGAACGATCCCAAAGTGAAACTCGAACTGGGAGTAAATATTTCCGCCATCAAACCATAAGTTCCGGTTATCGTCGCATCACCTTGACCCGTTGTAGCGCCGCTTAAGGAGGCGTTAGCCAGAGATACATAGACAGGAGTGCCATTCCATGCAGTAAGACTGCCTCCCGTGCTATAAGAGATTTGGGCCTGAACTGCCGTGGCCAGTGCCAGTGCAGATAATATTGCTAGGGTTTTAATATGATTTTTCATATGACTTTTTTTGCTTCAGATATCAATTTTTAGGTTAACTTAGGTTAACTGTTGAAAATAGTCTATCATGATTGACTTGGTTTGGAATGGACAATCCTCTTATTTTGACCGGTTTTTCATGGATAATTCTACGCTAAAAAAAAGGTGTTTTTCCTCGTGAACATTGGCGAAATTGACGATAACTGTCTCACAAAGCTGGATGAGGATGCGGAATAACAGGACGAAACACTATTCGCGTCCGTCTGGTTCGCCAGGTGTCGGTGGGAAACCAATGGATAATCCGCGAACGCGGCAAGAGCTATTCCAAAGAAGGCTGCAGTGATCGCAAACGGGAATCCAACCTTACGAACGGTTGTTGCCAGACAAATCAGGAGCGTGACAGGTTTTTTCATATGTCGTTCAGGTCTCAAAAGCAGGTTGCGCGATTTGTGCAAGGGTTCCGACACGGGGATAGTTGCTATTCCATCCGATCGGTGAATCGGAATGAGTCCACGTCCACGAACCCATCACCGGGCTGTGGGTTGAAACAAAAGATCGCGAATTGCTCGCCTTGGAACGTTCCCGTCCGCCAGTCGAAAGCCAGATTAAACTCGCCGCCCAACGTCGTCCACTGCTTTTCGTCGAGACTGTATGAACACGTTCCTCTGTTACGAACGAAATCCAAATCCGTGCGGAGAAAAATGTCCGCCGCTGGCATCGGCCCGGTGGTGACGCGCGTTTCCGACGGCCCACCGTCCACGATGACGTTCATCGCCAGTGTCATTCTGCCATCGTCACCGCAGTGGACGGCAATGTGGCCGTTGACCTTGCCAAGCGTGCCGAAACCGCAACTGGTTCCGGGCTTGAGATTCCTCAAATCCAGTTTCACCACGCCGCGGCTCCACGGACCCTGGCCCTTTTGCGTAAGCGTGTTTCGGGCGAGCCAGAAATTGGTTGCCACCGTCGGCCGCAGCCGGAGGAAGCCGGGCCGCTCGGTGAGCGACCAGCGCGTGTTGTCGGGATTGTGATTCCATTGCCACTGCAAGCCGAGCATCGGCGAGCCGAAATCATCCGATGTCGCAGGCTGGCAAACCGGCTTCCCTTGAATCGGCTTGCGCGCCGTCGCCGGAACTCTCCCCGGCGCATCGGGCGTTCCCCACAACGGCCAGTTATTCGTCCAAAAAATCGGGCTGAGGCAAGTCATGCGGCCAATCGCGCCGCAATCCTTCATCACGAAGCCATACCAGCCACCATCCGGCAAATCCACGATTGCGCCCTGATGCCCGCCCATGCGGTCGTCCAGCGACTCGATGGTTTCGTAAGGGCCGAAGATGTTCGTCGCGCGCGAACAGGTCAGTCCAAGTTTCGCCGGCAGCGCGTCGAAGATGTAATACCAGTCGCCGCGCTTGATGACCTTTGAGCCTTCGACCCCTTTGTAGTAAAAAATCCCGCGCGCCTCGACGATCTTCGAGAAGTCCGTGTTCAGTTTCAACAACATGACGTGCCCGTCCCAGCTGCCGGACGTGGCGATGTAGCCCGTGCCGTCGCTTTCAATGAAAAGTCCCGGGTCAAAGGCCGGGCGATCCAGTTCGTGAAACTGCCATGGCCCGCGAATGTTTTTGGAGTAATAAACACGAGTGTTTTGGTTCACGGATGTAACCGCGATGTAGAACATTCCGTCGTGATAGCGCAGGCTCGGGGCAAAAACCCCGGCGCGATAAGCCGAGCCGTTTTTCAGGTCGTATTGCTCGCGGCCATCGAGACGCGGGATAACATGCGACACGATTTCCCAGTTCACCAGGTCCAGCGAGTGCAGGATGGTGAGCCCTGGCGAATTGGCAAACGTGGTCGTGGCAAAATAGAAATCATCGCCAACGCGGATGATGTCAGGATCAGGGTAATCGGCGAAAAGCGGCGGATTGGTAAACGTGCCGTCGCCGTTGTCAGATTGCCATGCGTGCACGTTCGCCGCGCAAAATCCAAACGCCGAGAGCATGGCGGCCCACACCTTGACCGTGGTGACTGAAGTGAATTTCATCGCGCCTTCAGTTTGAGAACCACGATGCTGTTCGGCGGCAGGGTGTAGGCAAATCGCGGCTTGATGCCGGAGATGGTGGTGCTAAGCGGGACGACATTTCGCGGATGCCTGATGGAATTGGTGTCCTCCGGCTCCCCGGCCAAAGTAATCACGGTGCCTTTGGACGCGATCGCGGCGCCTTTGATTTCGATGTTCAGCGATTCGGCCGTCGGCCGGGGATTCACCAGCTTGAGGATGATCTCGCCCGTTTTGCTGTCGCGCGTCACCGAGCCTTGGACGGATGTTTCCGATGCCTCAACGGGCAGGATTTCGTCGCCGGGATTCCGGCTGAACATTTGCAGCGCGTAGTAGCTCGGCGAGCCGTAAGCTGAAAGCGCGTCGTAGCCGATGAGGTCCGGCCGCCATTGCCGCGCGCCGGGATTCACGTTGACGAGCAACGGCGCGTAACACTGCATCTTGATAAGATCAGCGTTGCGCTCCATCGCCGCCATGAACACGCCATCGCCAATCGCGGCCTTCATTGATGGCGTGGGCGGTTGCTTGCGCGCCCCCTCCTCCCACGGCTTGATGGCTGCGTCCTCATGGGCGGCCCATTCGCCGACGAAAATTTCCGGGCCGGAACGGTCGTATTTGAGCGCGTAGTCGGGCGACATCTGCCGGAACTCGTCCGCGGCCCGGTAATAATGTTCGTCAATCATGTCCGGCTTGCGGCTGTGGACGTGCGAGGTTTTGGGCTGGTCGTTGCCCATGGTGGAAATGATTTTGAGGTGCGGATACCGCGCTTTGATCGCATCGTAGAATTGTGCAAACCGCCCGTCGTAGCTGAGTGATTTGTCAAACCAGTCTTCGTTGCCAATTTCCACATAAGTCAATTTGAACGGTGTCGGATGGCCGTCCTTCGCGCGCTGCGCGCCCCACGTCGTGTTCGTATCGCCGGTCACATATTCGATTTCTTCGAGCGCTTCCCGCACGAAGGGTTCGAGATCAGGACCGGGATTGACGTGAATACCTTTGAGCGAGTAACCGGCATAAACCGCCAGCACCGGTTCCGCTTTCATGTCTTCGCACCATTCAAGGAATTCCAAAAGCCCCATCCCATCCGTCGAGCGATAACCCCACGGGCATGGATGGCCGTGGCGTTCTTCAATCGAGCCGATCGTCTTCTTCCATTCGAAGCGTGTCTCGACGGTGTCACCTTCAACATAGTTGCCGCCGGGAAAACGCAAGAATTTTGGGTTCAGATCCACCAGCATTTGCATCAGGTCCTTGCGCAGGCCGTTCGGACGGTCGTTCCAGGTTGGCGGGAACAGCGAGACCAAGCCGAACCACACCGTTCCCGGTTGATCAAGCGTGATCACAAAACGCGCCGCTGTCGTGGGAGTCACCCTGCCCGTCTGGAGAGTCAGTTCAAATCTTTTCCAATCCGTCGTGATTCCTGAGAATTTTCCCGTCGCGTAAACCGTGCGACCATCCTCGCTCACGATGGACACGGTGACCGGGCCGGAAAAATGGGATTCAGCCCTGACGAGGATTGAGGCGCGGTAGCTCGTCCTGGGTTGCACCGGAATTCCCCAATAGCCGCTGTTAGCCACACCGGCGGGGTGATTCTTCGCGGCCTTCGTCACCGTCAACCGCAGACTCGTCGTGAGTTTGTCGTTGAAAGAACTTGTCCGATCAAGAGCGATGGTTGCGGCAGCATCATTGTCGTTCACGACCGACCAATGAACCGGCGTTGCTGCGTTGTCGAGAAAAGCGCGGTTCTGAATCAACTCCGCGTAAAGGCCGCCGTCATAGGAGTGATTAATCTCCTCGGTCATCAAACCGTAGAGAGTTGGACTTACTTGCCCGGCGGAGCGGCTCGCATCCACGGTAAACGTCGGGCCAACCGCGAGACAGGCGGCCGTGGCGGTTGCAAAAATAAGGAGCGTGGCGAGTTTTTTCATGTGTTGTTGTTATGGGAGACGGAGAATGAAAAATTGCTGCGGTTTTTCGGCGTCAAAGGTGTTGGTGCAGTTGAATCCGCCGCCCGAGCCAAACTGATTCGTCGCGATAATCGTCCAGTTCGCAAGTGGCCGTGTGAGATTGGTGGAAGCCAGCGTGTAAAAGAAAGTTCCCGGCGCATTGCCGTTCGTGCCGATGATGACAATATTTCCGCCGAGCATCCGGGCATCGGTGATGCGCGGCGGCGTGATGAGCGCGGGATTCGTCGAGGTGACGAAAAGGCTGCCGTTGACCGCAAGCCAGTTCGTGTTCCAAAGCAATCCCGTGCCCGGCGCAGGCCCGATGCTGCTGAACGCGCCGGAATAGTTGGACGCACTGAACAATTTAACCGTGTCGCCGTAAGCGAGCGCCGGGCCGAAGTTGCTCAACGTCAGCGTGCCGCCGCAAGTGAGGTTGCTCGCGACGAGCAGCGACGTGAAATTGGTTTTGTTTATCGCGGCGAGCAAATTCCCGGCGAGCGCGATGCGGTTGCTGATGGTCAACGGAACAGCTAGCGCCGTCACATCCAGTGTCGCGTTGTTGCTGACGCCAAGCTGCGCATTTTTGAAAGCGGCCTTGCCCATCAGCGCGAGCGAGCAGTTGCTGACAACCAGATTTCCCGTCGCGCTGTTGGTGCCGGCGATTTGCAAAATGCCGCCGCCACAGCACAAAAGATTGCCAGCGCCGACAATCGGATTTGAAATGGTCAACGTGAGATTGGGGGCAATTTGTAAAATGCCGCCGCCGGGGTTCACCGTCATGTTGCCGCCGGAATTGTTCATGGCAAAACTCGCCGTCGGCTGGAAGGTGGCGTTGTCCAAAACCAGTCTCGCGCCCGAACCTCCCAGATTCTTTCGGGTCACCGATTTGAATGGCGCCACCGCTGCCGACAATCAATTGCCCGGAAAACCCGATGTTGTTGCCCGAATAAATCACGTTGCAGTCGTTGGAGAGCGAAGCGCCGCCGCTGATGTTGGCGGAGATGCCGATGTAACGGGCCGTGGTCCCCAAACCGCTCACAAACGAATTGCTGACGACATTCATGTTTCCGGCAACCCACTCGATCCCACTGACACCGCTGTTGACTCCCTGCGCCAGAACGCCACCGGACAGGACAAGGTTATTGATGACCACGGTGGCACCGTTCGGACCTTTCAACAGCAAGCTGCCATAGGCCACGGGCGCTCCGGCTGACAACTTCAGCGAGTCGCCGCCAAACGTGGTTGAACTTCCGGTGGTCGGCGTCCGCAACGTATTCACGCCGGTGTTGTAAGCCCCGCCCGGACCAGGCGGGGTCGTTGCGGCATTCGATGTGCCATTGGTCACCCAATTGCCAATGGCGTTGAACGATGACGTGTTCTGGCTGTCGCCGGTGTTGAGCAGGAAATTCGCCAATGGCGCGACAGTGCTGAATGACCAGACCGCGCCGACGTTGGTGCTGCCGCCGGCAATCTCATCCACGCGCCAAAAATAAGTCAGTCCTGAAAGAAGCGACGGGCTGAAATTCGTCGTCGTCAACACGCCTTGAAACTCCTGCGAGCCGGTCGTGGCCTGGGCGACGATGTTGGAATTGATGCCGAGATAAACCGCGTGCGTCAGCGCGTTGCTGCCCGGCGTCCAACTCAACGACGAGTTGAGCCCGATGCCGCTCGTGTTGTTGGCCGGTGACGGATTCGTTGCCGCGCCAACGAAGATATTTTGATCGAGCACAACCGTCGTCAGCGAGAGCGGCGGCAATGCTTGTGAATTGGTCAGCGAGCCAAGTGATTGAAACGTGTTGGTGCCGGCGGTTTGATAGACCCCGGATTTGCCGACATTGAAAGCGCCGAAATTAAAATTCATGGCAGACGACACGGTTGTATTTGTATTGATCAAAACGACGACCAGCCGCAGGTTGTCCGGCGAAAGAAATGCTGAAGTCCGGACGTTGTTGTCGTTGTCCGTGGCGTCCACGCGTTTGTAGCCGGGATTGATGAAATACGAAAAGTGTTTCATCGCGTAATAGGCCGGAGTAATCCACCAACCGTGTGATTGCGTGGGTGTGCCGGGCGGCGCGTTGGTCCAGGAGGATTGATTCCACGGATACTCAATCTGGATCAGTCCGCCGCTGGTGCCCGGCCAGACGAGGCTCCAATAGTTGTAGGCACTTGCCTGCTCAACGGTCAGAACATTGTGAATCAGGCATGCCTGCTGAATCATGTTGGTCACGCCATACTCGGTCATAAATCGCGGCTTGCCGGGAAAGACGTTCGTCAGAGCGCTCATCGTGCCAATGTATCCGTCCGGCGTGCCGTCGGTGCTCCCGCCGTAAAGATGATGCGCCACGCCGTAGAAGCTGTTTGAGTTCATTGTGGCGGCGTAGTTCTGCACATCATTGTATCCGAGGCCGACGCACTCCGGCGCGAGCAGTTTGGGCGGCGACGGCAGATTTGTGAGGCGCTGAAAGGTCGCGTCCAGCGCCTTGGAATAACTCGCGTAATTTGTTCCGTTCACCGTGTCTTCCGTCGGATGAAAGATGCAGGAATCGTAACTTGCAACCCAATCCGGTTCGTTTTGAATGCTGATCCAGGTGGGTGAAACACCATTGGATCGGTAGGCCTGAAGGGAATCATACCAGTAGTTGGCGAAATTGGTGTAGGCAAATCCGCCGTTGGTGACCGCCAGCGTGCCGCCGTTGCCGACCTGTCCATTGCTCTTCAAAAATGCCGGCGGTGCCCACGAGCTCATGAGCACGGGAACGGACCGGCCCTCAACCCGGTTCGCATTGGAGACGATTTCAAAGGCATCCGTGTCCAGCACATTGGTGTAGCGAAACCAATTTCCCAGCCGCAGCATCGAGAGATTCAGCCCGGCGAAGGCGTTGGTGTAAATTTCCTGCTTGTAGGGATGGGCGGTGATCCAGCCCTCATAAAATGCCGTCGCGCCGCCAAGGCCTTCAATGGTCTGATACGTCCTGGTCGAGTCAATCGTGGCCGTCGCCGCCCGGGCCGGAGGCGCGACCAAGGGAACGAGCGCCATACAAACAAAAACAGATTTCAACATAAACGCCGCTTCTAGAATTATCGTCCCGTTTGCTGCAGATTCAAAGTGGTTTCGATGGATGCCCTTCCGACTTTCAAACCGTCTGATTTTGCCGTGAGCCTGATCTTCCCCGGGTGCCCGGCCTGGCTGCGTATGATCACCAGACACAGTCCGTTGAAAGCTTTCCGGTCAGGGGATTGAAACAATTCAAAGCTGGTCGGATCCCCGTTGTCCGTGGCGACGATTTCGCCGGGGCCTTCGAGGTCAAAATGGATCCGGTTGCCTGCGCGCGGCGCGGCCAATCCCGCCTGGTCCGTCACCGTCACTGTAACGAAGGACAAGTCGTATCCGTCCGCGCGAATGGTGCTGCGATCCGGTTCCAGCTTAAGCCGGGCAGGTTCTCCGGCTGTTTTCATGACGTCCGTGGCCCACTTTTTTCCATTTTTGTAAGCAACCACCCGGAGCGTGCCGGGTTGATAGGGCACGTCGTCCCAGCGCAGGCGATACTCATAAGGGCCTTTCTTCTTGCGGCCCAGCGACTTGCCGTTGAGAAACAATTCGCGCTTCGTCGCCGGAAGTGAAGACGTGAACCGGGGTGACCTGTCCAACGCGTTCGGGCCAGGTCCAATGCGGCAGAATGTGCGCCATCGGGAAATCCGGTCGCCAGTGCGATTGGTAGAGGTAGAAACGGTCCTTTTTAAACCCCGCGAGGTCAATGATGCCGGAGTAGGAACTGCGCGATGAGTCGAACGGTGTCGGTTCGCCCAAATAATCCCAGCCCGTCCAGACGAATTCGCCACCGACGTAGGGATGCCGCTCAAGGGAGCCGAACACCTTGTCGGCGGAGGAGCCGAAGTCCACGGCGTGAAGTTCGTAGGCGCTCACCTGGCGAATCTTCGAGTCGCCGCCCCGACCGTCCCGCACCGGCGCGCTGATCTCCTTGGACACGGGAAACAGGTAAATGCCGCGGCTGCTGAACGCAGACGCTGTCTCTGTGCCAAGAATAAGCTTGTGGGGGAATTTCTCATGGTAGGCAAGGTATTGCGGGGAGGTTCGGATACGATCAGTCCCGGCAAATTCCGGAGTGTCGCGGATCCCTTCGCCCTGGTAATTCAGGCCGATGACATCCAGGACCGCAGGCAGGGGCATGTCGGGCTTGGCCCAGTTCATCGCCGTGGTCGTGGGCCGGGTGGGGTCCTCCTCATGCACGATGTCGCAGAGTTGTTGCGCCAACGCCGCACCGTTCGTACCCGTGTATTGTTCGCCAACCTCGTTGCCGATGCTCCACATGATTACCGACGGACAATTTCGATCCCGCTGCAAATGAGCCCGCAAATCCTGTTCATGCCAGTCCGAAAAGACGAGGTGATAGTCCAGCGGCGTTTTCTGCCGGACCCAGACGTCGAACGTTTCGTCCATCACAAGGAAACCCATCTGGTCGGCCAGTTCCAGCAGTTCCGGCGCCGGCGGATTGTGGCTGGTGCGGAGGGCGTTGCAGCCCATGTCCATCAACATTTCCAATTGCCGCCGCAAGGCGCGATCATTGAAGGCCGCGCCCAACGCCCCCAGATCGTGGTGATTGCAGACGCCCTTCAACTCGATGCGCTCGCCGTTGACGAACACGCCTTCGTTCGGATCAAACTTCAGCGTGCGAATTCCAAAAGGCGTTTCGTAACTGTCCACCACTTTCCCGTCCTGCAATACGGTTGTCGCGGCGACATAGCGATGGGGTCGCTGTGTCGGCGGTGGCCCCCAAAGCTTGGGATTGATGACCGTGGTGCTGCCCTCGGCGACCGCGCGGTCGCCCGCAGGAATTTGCAAATTCGCGGACGCGATGTTTGCCGCGGCGGAGCCGGTTTTTTTGCCGGCCGCATCCAGGAGAAAAATTACCGTCGTCACACTGACATTCGCGTTTTGCTTTGAATTATTGTCAACCGCCACCTGCAAATTTACGATGGCTCGTTCGCGCGAAACCTCGGGCGTTGTCAGGTGCGTTCCCCAATGTCCGACATGCACCGGCGAGGTTTTAACCAGCCAGACGTTGCGATAAATCCCGGCACCGGGATACCAGCGCGACGAATTGGGCGGATTGTCCAAGCGGATCGCCAGTTCGTTCGCGCCGCCCGGCTTCACGTACGGCGTCAAGTCCACCCGCCACGACGCGTAACCGTAAGGCCAGCCGCCGACCAGTTGACCATTCAACCAAACCGTCGCGCAGGACATGGCCCCATCCACATCCAGAAAAATGGATTTGCCCGCGTCCTCGGCCGGAATGCTTAACTGTTTTCGATACCAGCCGACGCCGGCAGTTGGCAGGCGGCCCATGCCTCCGCCACCCGCGCGGGTGAACGGTCCGGCGATGGCCCAATCGTGCGGCAAATTGACCTGCTGCCAGGAACTGTCATCAAAATCAGGCTGCACATAAGTGACGCCGTCGCCGAGATTTCCTTCGGGCCGGACGAATCGTTTTGACGCGTCTTTTATGAACTCATTACCGGTTGGCAGAACCCATGGCTTGATGACTGCGGGCGGCGGGTTGGTTGATTCGTTCGATGTCGCCGTCTCATTCATGGCCGCGTTGCCATCGGCTTCGGCGGCGGCCAGGCGGCGCACCGTTTCCGGTTGCCTGACATCGTAAAGCAAGCTCACGGCGTTGCTGGTCGGATCGCCCTTGGTGAACCGCCAGTTATCGTTGATGGAAATTCGTTCGCGCGCCACGTCCGCTGCCACGGCGCCCGCCGCGCTGGCAGCAAGCAGGAGGATTGGGCAAAGATATTGTATCAAGCATATCGCAACATTTTGGCGAAGGCTCGCGCCCGTTCTTCCTGCCAAAACGCCCGAGGACGACTTTTTCAAAATCATTGATGTCCGATCTGTTTTTTAATGGGTGAACAAGCTCAGGTCAATGTTGCTGGCCATACACTGGTAGCCGAGCGGGTTCATGTGCAACCAATCGTTGGCATTAAGGCCGGGGTAAAACGCCGCTTGAAAATTCGTCAGCGTCACCGGATCACGCACCGCTTTGTTGAAGTCAATGACGCCATCATACACGGTGTTGGTTCGAAACCAGGCGTTGACCGCCTGCCGCTCCGCTTCGTGCGCCGGCGTGTAATAGCTGTTCCCGCCGAAGGGCGTGATGGTGGCTCCGTAGGCAAGCATACCGCGGGCGTGGGCTTTGTTGGCAAACGTCTGGTAAACGGGGATCATACTCGCAGCCGTGCTGCCTCCGCCAATGTCGTTGACGCCTATGAAGCAAATAAAATAGCGCGCTCCATTTTGATTAAGGCAGTCCCGGTCAAACCGGTTCTGCGCCGCCACGCCAAGCCCGCCGAAGAGGCCGTTGCCGCCGACGCCCATGTTGTCCACCCCGATGCCGGCCGTGGGCGCGTTGGTGATGAGCCGGTTCGCCAGATCGTCCGGCCAGCGGTTATTGGCGTTGTCGGTCGAACCGCGCCCGTCGGTGATGGAATCGCCCAGGATTGTGATGGTTCTGCTGGAACTGTCGGCCAGCACCTCCATGCCGGTGATCATGTACCAATGCGCGGCGGTGGTCGCACCCGACATGTTTGTCGCAGTCACGACATTGCCGGACTTGATGAAGTATCCAGTCCGGGAGCCTGGATGACCGCAGATGGTCGTGGAGGAGAGGTTTCCGAAGTAAATGCTGATGGCGACGTTCGTCAGCGCCGGCAGGCTGTAATCGAACGGATCGGAATACATCACTTCGCCGGGCGGAATGTTGACCGACGGCGCGCCGTGAAAAGTCAGCGCCTTGTCCGTGGCGGTGTAGATGGATCCGTCGCTGCCGCTGGCCGTCGCCGGTGCCAGGGCGACATGGACGGAATTCATCGTGACGGGACTGGTTCCGTAAGCGTTGGAGAACCGCAAGCGGAGATGGTTCCCGCCGATGCTCGAGCGAACAAATTGTCGCAGCGTGCTGTTGGCCAGCGGCGCGGCCGGCACATTGCCAGATTCAGTCAATTGCGGTGCACAGCCCCAGGTCGTGACCCAGTGACCCTGCCCGGCAGCCAATTTAATTTCTGCGCAACAAACAGTCAGCGCGAACAGAAGGCCGATTTTCAGGTTCTGTGAAACCCGCGAAAATGGCCGGTGGATTTTGTTTTTATTGTTGAGGCGCATAAGAACGATAAAACCGTGTGGAGTTTGTGGTGTTGATTTCGATGAATTGCCATACGCCGCCGGCATCGGCGACGTTGGTGGAAACATTCAGCCACGTGGCCGGCGGCGCCAGGTTAGCCGTGGTCTGGACAATGTTGGTGGAATTTGGGCCGCCGAGAAAATACAAAGTCACGCTTCCATTCAAGTTGCGGACGATGTTGGTAATGACCGCCGGCGGATACGGAATGGCCACGTTGAAGATGGTTCCCACGCCACCGGGTCCGCCGCTGAAGGTGGTGCCGTATAATGAATTTCCCAGCGGCAATACTCCGGCCACCGGAAACGCGCCATCGCGGTTGGTGCCGGTGGACGGATCCATCGCGGCGAAAGCGTGTAGCACTTGGAATTGCGTGCCGTTGGTGGTCACAGAAAAGACAGTTCCGTTGGCATTCAGGCCGCCGGCGGAGGCTGTGCCGTAAAGATAATTGTCCGATAACGTCAGCGGTGCGCACGGCGAAGCGCCGTCGGCGTTCGTTCTGGTGAGCGGATCAGTTGCGGAAAAATTATGCAGCACAGTGAAGCCGAGGCCATTGGCGCCGACGGAAAAAATCACGCCTTTCCCACCCGTTCCGCCAGCAATGGTGGTTCCGTAAAGCACGCCGTTCGACAAGACCAGACCGCTGGACGGAAACGCGCCGTCGGTGTTGGTGGCAGCCACTGAATCCAAAGCCGTGAAGTTGTGAAGGGCCGTGAAACTGCCGCCGCCCGTGTTGACGGAAAACACCGCGCCCGCGCCGCCGGCGCCGCCGGCGGAAGCCGTTCCAAAAAGTGTGCTGCCGGACAGAATCAAACCGCCGCAAGGAAAGGCGCCGTCGGTATTGGTGCCGGTGTTGGAGTCCAGCACGCTGAAATCGTGGAAGTCGGAAAAAGTGGAACCGTTGGTCGAAAGCGAAAACACCGTGCCGTTGGCGGCCGCGCCACCGGCGGTCGCGGTTCCATAAAGCGTGCTGCCGGACAACGCCAGCAGCGCGCTCGGACTTGCTCCGCCGGAATTCGTGGCCTCGTCCGCCGAGACAACCGCAAAACTCTGAACGACCGAAACACTGCCGTTGGTATTCCCAAGAAAAACTGTGCCGACACCGCTGTTTCCGCCACCCAGGCTCGTTCCGAAAAAGTTGTTGCCTGAGACCGCCAGGTTGCCCTGCGGGTTGCCGGCGTCCGGGGCGTTGGCGAAAGAACGGAAGGCGCTGAAGTTCGTGCCGTCCAAGGTCACGTAAAAAGCCGTGCCCGCTCCCTGCGTTCCGCCGTTGAGCGTGGTTCCCAACAAAACGCCGCCGGAAAGCACGAGTCCGGCCGCCGGATTCGCGCCGTCCAGATTGATGGCGCCGCTCGGCGCGGTGAACCCATGAAACAGGACTCCATTAGGTCCCCAGAAAATGTTGGTGGTGCCGCTGCTGTTGGTATTCGATGCGACCGATGCATAAACCGCCAGGGAAAAAGCCCGTTGGTTGCCGTTACCATTGATCCAGCCTCGGTTCCGGTAGGCGGCACCCCCCGCATAGGTTGCGCTGACGGTTCGCTCCCAAAGAAGCGGTGTTGAGTTCAGGGCGCCGTCTATTTCAAATGCATACTGGTGACCATTGGTCAGGATTATCTGGTCGTTGCCGGTAAAACCGAATTGCAGCACACCGAGGGTCTGCGGGGTATAAGCGATGGAGAGGCCGTTGCCGGAATTGAACAGGTCGGTTCCGGGTGTGTAAGGATTCGGATTCGGCGCGATTTGAGTTCCGAGATCGAACAGGCGCAGCGTAATGTTCGTGCCCGCCCCGGTGCCCGTGCCGTTGCCCGCGTAAAGGCTGATGGTCTGCAACGTGTAGTTCGTCGTGATGATCGTGAAGGTCTGGCAGTAATTCGTGCAGCCACCGACGGCGTTGAAACTTTCGCCCACCGACGTCTGGCTCGCCGGATTAGTTACCGTAGTGATGATGGGGTTTCCCGGCCAAGTGGTTGCTCCCGGCGATACATTCTGCGTAACCATCACCCCCGCAAAGGCTGACAGAGGAAACATGCCTGCAAGAAAAAATACGGAAATGGCCCTCGCCATACGATATAGACATGTCTCCAAATTCCCGATGCAGACCATTCCAAACATCCGCCATAAGCCACACGCGGTGTTTAGAATATCAATAGGAACAGCATAAACGCCGCGCTCAGTGGTTCCATTTTGCATTCATAGAGGACAAAGTTCTAAAATCTCCCGACGTCCAATCTTTAAAATCTTGTATATCCTGCCACCAAAACCAGTTACGGACATCGGTAGCACCGGTATATTGATGGAAACAAAACATATCTTTAAATTTAATCCATTGAGCTGATCCATCCATAAACACTTCATTTCCGCCTTCAGGAACCATTGACATGCCATGATGGGGTGGAAGATCACCCCAATAGAGATTACCTCCGCCATTCGCATCATTCAAGTGTCCCCAATATTGGCTGTCCATTGCATTCGCATCCGCAGCCAGCGCCCAATAATTTTTTGAAGTGCCCAATTTAACCGGACTGTGCGATAACTTCGTGCCGTTGGGCGTGACCCAATTGGTCATGCCTCCAAAATATTCATATCCAATAACCCATTGCGCCTCATTCGCTCCATTCGCGGGAGTAAAGACTGGAAGCGGGTCAGTAATCCGGCTGGGGCAATTCCATATAGATGGCGTGCCAAGCTGCAAATTAATTGCTTTTAGACCCTCCTCTGCCGACACCTCCAAGGCATTAGGGACCTCAACATTATTATAAGTTTTAAGGGAAACTAAATAGTCATCATAATCCCCGGCATAGACGACCATCCCCGTGTAGATTTGCCGCAAGTTGGCTACGCAGGCAACACGCCTCGCCTTTTCCTTGGCGCGCCCCAATGCCGGAAGCAACAGGGCGGCAAGAATGGCAATGATGGCTATGACAACCAACAATTCGATCAAAGTAAATGCCTCCCGGGGCGAGCGTCGGAGTTTGTGATTTCGTTTTGGCGACATATTCGTTCTCGATTTACCCATAATATATCATGGTTTTCCAAGGATCATAGGGGCGAGAGAGGTTCTTTGTTGTTCTCTCGCCCCCCAACCCCGATTGACTTTCTATGTAAGCAAACAGTGTTTGTTCATTTATTGCAACAGGAGGTAAAACTCCAAGGGAATGCCCGAATTAACGATGTTGGTGGACAAGCTCAGGTTGCCGTAGTTGTCAAACACGTTGGTCAATACCGGCGTCCATTGCGCGCGCGGCAAAGTCAAGTTGGTGCTTTCCAACAGAACATATTGTCCATTCGCCGCGCCGTTCGTGGCATTGATCGTCAACGTCGTTCCGCTCAAGCTGATGTAGGTAATATAGGGCACCGGTTTGGCGGGCACCGATACGACAGTGGCGACGCCATTGGTGGGATTGAACGACCAGGTCACACCGGACGCGTCAGAAACGGTGGCGAAATTGCCACTGAAACTGCCGTTGCTGAACAGCTTGAAGGACGCCCCATTCGTCAGGGCCGTGGCGCCGATATTGGTGATCTGCAACGTTGCGCTGCCATAGTTCATTGCCCCGACCACGCGGATAAGGTCGTTGGTCGCGCCGCCAACCAGGCTGACGTCCATCCTCACCGTGCCGCCCGCCTGGAGCGTCAGATTATTGCTGAAGCTCATGTATTGGATGTTGGTCGGTCCGCCGGGGATGATGGTCGTGCCGGAGGTGGCCACGACGTTGCCCTTCACATACGAGCCGTTGTCGCCGCGCAGCGTCTGGTTGTTGACCAGCGTCAGGGTGCCGTCCGTGGAACCGCTCACGTCCAAGGCGCCCGGGAACGCCTGGCTCGCGGTAATGCCTTGCAGGGTGATGCTGGGCGAATGGTTGATTGATCCGCTGCCCACGAGGCTTAAAACTGAACCGTTATAGCCACCGCCGGCGGCGTTGCAATTGTTGACGATGGTACCGCCGCTGTAGGTGTTGGAGGAGGCAAAGGTGGCCAGACTCTGGTATTGCAGGTTGATTCCACCCGCGCCGCTGATGACATTGCTGAAGATCATCCCGTTGTAGAGGTTGGCATTCAAATTGACAATGCCGCCCACCAGCGTCACCGGACCGGCAAACACGTTGTTGGTGATGTTGACGCCGTAGATCGTTGAAGCGTTGCTGCAAATCAACGTCCGCATACAACTTGTTGCCGCGGTGCCCCAGGCGAAGCCACCGCCATTGCCGACGTAAATCGGCTTGCTCGCATCGCCGAATCCCAAGGCCGAGGAGGATTCATAACTGACTCTGCCCTGCAGGATGTTGACCGTGCCGAAGTTCGGGCTGACTGCGGTTACGTAACGGATGCGGAATTGGCCCGGGCCGACTTTGGTCAAGGTGTAATCGCTGCTCTGCGAACTTAATTGCGGCGAAATACCCATGCGGATGTTCACATCGCCGAGGCCACCCACGGTGGCATCACCGGTGAGCGTCACATAACCCGGATCAGCGGTGTCATTGGCGTTGGTGTTGTTGTTGACCAACGCCCCATTGCCGCCAACCCCCGAGCCGCTGATAAACACGTTGTAGCCGTCCGGCCCGTAGGTTTGGTAGTTTGGCACTTGCACGGCATTTATGTCCAGCGTGCCGCCGTTGGCGACTGACACGGTTCCCAGGTTATTGTTCAAGGCGCCGCCGCCGTAAGGATAGACGTAGTTCAAGTCGGCGAGTTTGATGGTGCCGCCGATGATGAAGGTGCCGCCAGTAAACGTGTTGTTCGTGCAAGATATGGTTAATGTGCCGGAACCATTCTTAATCAAATCTCCACTTCCACTGAGGGTCCCCGCTCCGACAACGGCACTAAAGGTATAATCATTTGTTGAATTGACCGTAATACCGCCAGGCTGGATGGTTTGCACGATGTTAACATTAAAATTCGTCGCCGTGTTATCAAACACCACGGAGTCGCCGTCCTGATAACTGTCGGACGAACTCGAAACCGGATTGTACCAGTTGGCAGTGCCGATATCCCAGTTCGAGGAATTGTTCCCTTTCCAGACGATACCGGTGGTGTCCACCTTCAGGTCAATCGAGTTGTTACCGGTATTGTTCGTCAGGCTGGCCGTCACGCCCCGCGGCACGGCGCCCAGCGACAGTGCGGGGAAACCATTGCCGCCGATGGTTCCCGCGTATTTGATCAGCGGGAATTGGCCGATGGAGTAACCCGCCGTCGGCGGGAGAATACCGTTGATGTCGTATCCGCTGCCGCTGGCTTTGAGCGTCAAATTAGTGGCATAAATGACCGGACTGCCCGGCATGGAAGTCAATCGGGTGAAGCCCAGGTTGCCCCCGCCAAGGTTCGCATAGGGTCCCAGGACCAGACTGCTCATGGGAATCGTCGGTTTGCCGGGCACTACCGCTACGTCCAGGGTGCCGTTTTCCTCAACGTCATAGGCACCGCCACTCTGGTTGGCGGTGGTGGTCAGCAGCCAAATCAGGTTGGTGACCAGGGTCGGGCCGCTGTAACTGTTGTTGCCGTTGAAAATCACCCGGTTCCCGCCATAGAACACCGTCGGGCCGCCCAGGAAAACAGCCGTGCCGCCGATCGCGTTGACGGCGCCCGTGCCGCTGATGTTGCCATTCAGCGTAACCTTGCCGAAGGTGGCTATGTTGTTGGGCGCGCCATTGTAGTAGCTCACGTTGGTAATGGTTAACGGGCCGTTGAGGGTGACGCTGCCATTGTAGGTATCCGGAGGCGCCTGGTTCCAAGTCACAGTGCGAAAATTCATAATCGCGCCGCCGTTCACCGGATCGCTAACGACGATAGGATTGGCAAAGGTCAAGCCGGCGTTGTAAGTTAACGGGCTCCAGGTATCAATCCACCCGCCGTTGGTCAAAACGATGGTGGCGGTGGCGCCGATGGCATCCGCATGGTCCCAGAACAGCACCCCGCCGCCGGCAATCACAAACTTGCCCAGCGCGCTGGCCGCAGCGTGTTTCAGGTATAGATAGTTGAATAGAGAGGTGCCTCCAATTTTTGTTAATGTATATCCATTTCCGATAATGCCCTGCCCGGTGTTGCCAATTTGCCAGTTTGCAGCGGCACTGACAGTGGAATCCCCCAACAAGGCAAGGCTGCCGATGCCAACATCTCCGCCGCCAGAGGACAGACCGCCAGCCGAGTTGTCAATGGCGCCTTGCGTGGCGCTGGAGCCGTTGCCGTTGATTTGAACGACATTCGTGTATATGGCATCAATCGCAGCGCCGTTAATGTCCAGCGTGCCGGCGCCGGAAACCGAGGCCAAAGCCGTGGCGCCAGCCGGAGATCCCAAGGCCTGTGCTACGGGATTGGTGCCGCCGAGCTTTAATACGCCACCGGTGATAATGGTCCCCCCGCCATAGGTGTTGGTCATAATCAATGTGACCGTTCCCGAGCCGCCTTTGCTCACGGTTGTCACGCCGGCAATGGCGCCCGAGCCCGTCAGCGTATAATTGCTGCTCGAGTTAAAGAACACGGCACCGGGATTGACAGTGACGTTGACCACCGGCTGATTGGTCGCGCCCAAATCGGTGAAATTATTGGTATCCCCATCGAAATACACATCGCTGCTGACGCCATTCAGCCAATTGGAGGTGGTATTGAGATCCCAGACGTTGTTGAGGCCGCTCACCACGTCTCCCTGCCAGAAGAGATTTGCCGCCTGGCCGGGGCCGACCAGTAGCAGGATGCGTTTGGGCGTGCTGCCCGTGTCGTAAGCAAGGGCGAAAGTCCGGCTGCGCGTTTTCAGGACCGAAAGCTGAAAATTATTTGTTGTCCCGCCCAGCGTGCCCGCCACCGATGCCAGGGTATAAGTGCCGACCGCGGGAATATTGGCGATTTTGATGGTGGTGACGCCGCTCGGGGAAAGACTGCCGCTGACGGTGATGCTGTCGTTGGTCGCCAGAAAATCACAGAGCAAGGTCGCGCCACCGCTCAAGGTCAGATTGCCAATGGCGATCGTTCCGGCAACGCCCGCCCCGCCGGGGCTGATCGTGCTGCCAGTGCCGGCAGTGACCGTCCCGTTAACCGTGCCGTTTCCAGCCAGCGTCTGGCCGTTGGTCAAAGTGATCCCCGCTGCAGTAACATCAAATATCCCCGCGCCGACAACGCTGATGGTGTTTGAACCGGCCAGCGAACCTCCCGCAGCCAACACCAGTGTGCCATTACCGACCGACAAAGTGCCGGTAAAATTAGTGGCCACGCCGCTATGCACCAACGTGCCGGCATTCGTCAAAATCAACCTGCCCGACCCGGCCAACGCTTCAGCATTGGTCAGGATGATTCCCGATGCGATGTCAAACCAACCGTTATTGGCTCCAATCGTTATGCCGCTGTTGGAATTGGTCAAAGCAAAGCTGGCAGTCGGCTGCAAATGGCCATAGTTTAACAGCAATTGCGCAGGGTTAAAGCTTGCCGGATTGCCGCCCAAATTAGCCTGGGAACTTACCTGCACAACCGTGTTGTTCATGACAATTTGCGGACCGGTAAATGCGGTGTTGTTTCCAGTGTAAATCACGGTGCCTTGCGCTGCCGACCAAAGAGTCGGCCAATTCGCATCGGTGGTTAAATTAGTCAGGTTTCCCGAGCCGCTGATGGTCGCGCCGACGCTGATCGTGCGATTGTCGGTTGCACTCGAATTTCCCGATCCTGTGTCCGCCGCGCCACCACTGGCGGAAACAAACATAGTGCCCAACAAAGTAAAGGTCCCGCCTACGGCATTAACGACGCGTGCACTATTGGTCAAATTATTTACCGTCACCGTAACGGTCCCGACTTTGTCATAAAGGGCGCCGCCAGGCGAAATCGTCAACGAATCTCCCGCAAAGGTGAAGGGACCTCCCGAAGTCGGAGTTCTGAGGATATAAGCAGCAGTGAAGTAGTTGTTGCCGGGGCCCGGGGCTTGTCCGTTACTCCAATGGCCTGGTACGTTCCAGGATGTCGAGCCGGAGCCATCGCCTGCGGTCAGGGTAACGTCGGCAGCCGTGGCATTCAGCGCCAGCGCCAGCACGGCGAGGCAGGCGACGGCTTGCGCCAGCCACCCTTTCCAAGGCGCGGCAGCCGGATGAAATTTCGTTTGGGATGGGATTTGACCAGTGTTTTTTTCAGGATTGGGTTTCATAGGTTTGGGGATTTGACGTGGTAAATGTTGGTTTCAGGCAGGCATCAAAGCTTCTTTCGCCAGGACCAGAGGTCGTCCTGAGCTTTCAATTGATTCATGTTGATTCGAGCAGGAGAGCCGATAACGGCTGGGCGACACGTTATTGACCGCCTTGAAAACGCGAGAGAAGTAAAACTGGTCGTCGTAGCCCAGGGCGGCAGCCACTTCCTTCACGTTCAACGTTGTTTCGTCGAGCAACCGGCACGCGTGACGCATGCGCAGACGGATGAAATAGTCAATGGGCGCGCACCCCACCTGGCGCCTGAACAACGCAAAGAAGTGGGACGGGGAAACATTGACCTGGGCTGCCAGCGTGGCGACCTGCAACGGCTCATCCAGGTGGCGTAACATGTAGGTGATGCTTTGTTCAATCTTCCGGACCGTTTCCGATTCGCATGATTCCACCCGATGACCGGCATCGTTTTGCAGGGCCGGCTTCGCCTGTTCGATTTCGACGGTTTTCATTGGTGCTTCTGTGATAAAATTAGTTCGACGCACGAACAATATGGGCAATCACAACCGCTTTGGATTGGTTAATTGGTTTCATGCGATCAAGGGTGCGCCGAAATGCTTCTGCAGAACCAGGGCAACGGTGCCCCGCAATCGGGGTTGCGCATCCGGGTCGGTGGGCAAAATCCGGGTGGCCGCATGGGTGAAAGACCGGCGTTTGACTGCCTCGGCCACGATCGGCCCGACCTTGTCCCAAGCCCGCGTTACTTCTCCCACCACCACCAACACATCCGGGGCCAGCCCGGTCACCAGCATGGCAATGCCATCGCCCAGATGACGCGCCATTTGATTCAAGGCTTTGCAGGCCCGGGCGTCATTCTGTTCCACCAATCGCAAAATGTCACCAAAGGGCAGCTTGGCCATGTCGCTCTTGGAGCCAACTTCGCCCTTGCGGACGGAAGCCGACTCCGTGTAATAGCGCACGGCGGCGGCATTGGACGCCAGCACTTCCCAGCAGCCGTTGTTGCCGCACCGGCATTGGGGACCGTCCGGTATCTGGGTCACATGTCCAAATTCCCCAGCCACACCCGTTGAACCCCGCACCAACTGGCCGTTCATGATCATGCCTACGCCGATGTCATCCGACACCGTCACCGCCACCAGATTGCGCACTCCATCAACGTGCCGCCCCGACCACAATTCGGCCAGCACGCAGGCGTTGGCGGCATTCTCCAGTTCCACCGGCAGTCCGACGTTCTCTTCGAGGCGCGTTTTTAAATCCAGCTCGCTCCAGCCCAAGGTGGGCGCAAATATCAACTGTTGCGACAAAGCATCCATCCGGCCCGGCAGGCTGACGCCGATGCCCTCATACGAGTTTTTGGGATATGCCCGCATCAAGTCCTTGATCCGGCGGCTTAACCGGGCGATGAATTCGGCGGGATCTTTTTCCGTGGACATGGATTCCTGGGCCAAAAACTGGCTATCCATGCTGGATACCGCCAAAGTAGTCGTAGCCGGTTGGATATCCACGCCCACCACCCCGCAGCGTTCGGCATTCAGATGCAGAAAGGTCGGCTTGCGACCGCGCGGCAAATTACCGACCGCCCCCTCCTTCAACCAGCGTTCCGCAATCAGCCGCTCGGCGATCGCCGACACGGTGCTGCGTTGCAATCCCGAATAACGCATCAAATCAGCCCGCGACACAGGCTGATGTTTGCGCACCAGATTCAACATGATGCGGCTGTTGATGTCGCGCACCGTTTCGCTGGTCGCCACCTGAAAATTGTTCAGATCAATTTTGCGCACAAAATGCCTTCAAGATATTGCTCGACAGGATTAATTCGCGTGTCAAACTTTATCCACAATTAGCAGGGTGTCAAGGATAAAGTTCGAGTCGCGAACAAATCCGCCCACAATCAAGGCAATATTAATAACTTGAAACATAACAATTATTCATGTTTATCAACCAGCCTGATTTTCAAATAGTTAAAGTGGTTAATATGGGAGTTTTCGGCCGTCATCCTCAACAAGCACGTCTGGATGTCCACAGATTTCAAGAAGGAAAAAGCCAGATTGGAGAATTCTCTGTGTGAATCGTAACATTGTCCATTCCGTGCCAGGGAAGTATGCGGTTAAGTGAACGCGTTTGAAGCACGGCAGGAGAAAAATGATTAAATTCCATGAGGGTTTTTAACGACGTCAGGAGTCGGATGATGAAACGGGCGCTGGCCGCAGAAGCCGGCATGGTATTGCTGGTTGCGCTCACCAATCTGGATGTTTTCGGCGAGTCACCGCAACTTCCGCCGAACCATCCCCAGGCGCAGCATGACGAGTCGAAGGTCCCTGACCGGAAACAATCCCTCAACTTCGCCGACCGGCACTTCGGGTTTATCCGGAATCCTGTCAACGGTTCCGGCGCCTTCGCCACCGGCCAATATCGCAATCTGTTTGTTGAAGCCGGGCACACGCAGGAGGAAGTGACCCATAAAATCAGCGCCGCCTTCCAGCAATTGTTCCACGGCGACCCGACCAACCAGGCGGTTTATTACGAAGCCGGTGCCAATTCGAACGGGCCGCTCGCCTATGTCACGGACATCAAACACCATGACGTGCGCACCGAGGGCCTGTCCTACGGCATGATGATCGCGGTGCAAATGAACCGGAAGGCCGAGTTTGATGCGATTTGGAACTGGTCAAAGACGTATCTGTACCATGACTCACCTGCGCACCCGTCGTACGGCTTTTTTTCGTGGCAGGCGCGGACGAACGGCACGGTGACGAGTGAATTCGTGGCACCGGACGGTGAGTCCTATTATGTCATGGCGCTTTACTTTGCCGCGAACCGCTGGGGCAGCGGCAAGGGAATTTACAATTACCAGGCCGAGGCCGACCGGTTGCTGACCAACCTGCGGCATCGCGCGCCAATCAAAGGCCAGATTTTCTCGTCCCGGCGCGGGGACCAACAATATTACTACTGTGACCGCCGGGCCGCTGTTCGATGCCGGACATAAAATGGTCGTTTTCTCGCCGAGTTCCGAGCGTCCGCAGTTCACCGATCCCTCCTATCATCTGCCGGCATTTTATGAATTGTGGGCGCGCTGGGGCCCGGCAGCGGACCGGGATTTCTGGATGGGGGCCGCCGCGGCCAGCCGCGATTTCTTTTCGCGCGCGGCCCATCCGGTCACCGGGCTGGCCCCGGACTATGCGAATTTTGACGGCACGGTGGTCAGCAACGCCTGGAACCGGGGCGTGGTCAATTTCCGTTTCGACGCGTTTCGCACGGCGGGGAACTGGGCGGTGGATTGGTCCTGGTGGGGCAAGGATGCCCGGGAACGGGAATTAAGCGACCGGTTGCAGGCATTTTTCGAATCAAAAGGGATGGCGAATTACGGATGTCAGTTCACCCTCGACGGTCGGCAACTGGATGACCGGCATGCGCAGGGATTGGTGGCGGTAAACGCGGTGGCCACTCTGGCGGCAACGAATCCGCGTTCGAAGGAATTCGTCGAGGCGTTGTGGCACATGCCGGTTCCGGACGGCCTCGAGCGTTATTACGAAGGCTTGCTGTATATGATGGCTCTGCTGCATTGCAGCGGCGAATTTCGCATCTGGTCTCCGCCATGAGCATCGCCCCTCGCCTTTGCGTCCAGTCGGCAAATCAACCGACGCCGGCTTACGGCCGGGTAACCCGGTAAAACGCCATGCTCCCGCTGGCGGAATTGTCAACGTTGGTGGTGGTGTATGCCTTGGAGGTGGCCGGTATGCCGGTCGCCACCGTTGTCCAAACGGCATCACTCAACGAGTTCTTTTTTTGCAGCGTGTAAGTCGGCGCCGTCAACGACATTTCCGGTGGCGGCGAATTCCATACGAGCGTGATGGCCGACGGCCCGCTGGAGTAAACTTTCTGGATTTGGAACGGACTCACCCTGGCGTAACTGATGCCGTCATACCAGGTGCGATTCGTATTGCTGCCGAGCGTTGAACCGTTGCCGCCGGTCACGATGGCGTTTCCGCCCACAAGCACGGTGAGGGTGTTGCTGACCGAGGCAACAGCGCGACCCACGTACGCCTGATAGAGATAATTGGCGGTGGGGGTGGCGTTGGTCAGCACCAAACCGCTGTCCTGGGTGGCGGGCTGGACCTGTTCGCATTTTTCAGCTCGATAGGTCTGCAGCGTGGCCGGATTGAGACCCGCCAGGATGCGCCAATCGGCGTTCGTCGTGCTGGTTCCCCAGAAGTTCACCCACAAATCATAAGTGCCGGGGCCGGGCACTGTCACCGTCGTTTTGATCATGGGCGGCGTTTCGGCCGCGGAATCTGCCGAGCCGATAATGGTTCCGCCATTGCCAACGCCGGTTTGCGAATGCCATTGGTTCGCGCTGGAACTCAGGGTGAGCGTGCTGCCATTCGTCAAAGTGGTATTGCCGCCGGTCCCGGCAGTGGCATCCACGTAATGCATCTGCCCGACCACTTCCGAACGGTGTTCGACGATTCCGACCGGAGCTTCATCATAAATTTGCGCCGTGGAGTAGAACCCGCGGAACCAAACCAAAGCCGTATCATTCCCGTCCCACAACGGCACGATTGGGCGGAGGTTGTCGCGAACCGAGTTCCGGGTAATGGGCGTCCAAGTGAAGCTGGCTCCGTGATTGGTGGTGACGCCCTTCCAAATTTCGCGGTTGATCGAGTATTGCACATTGGTATCGAACACGCCAGGCGTGACCGCGCGCGGATCGTACTTCGTGGAAATGTAAATGGTGTTGGGATCATTCGGGCTGAGAGCGCCAAGGCCCACGTAGTCCGCCTCGGCGGAATACAACTTGTAACCGGCCTGGCATAGATAAGTCGAAATCCAATTCGTGCTGTTCCAACGGCAGAAGAAGAACGCGTGATTTGGATCCTCCGTGTCGGGGTAGCCGCCGGGGTGGGCGAACTGGTTGATGCGCGCGTGGATGATGGCCTCGATGGTGCCGTCGGGGTACCATTGCACGTCGGAGTTCCAGCAGCGATAGTTGGTTTGTCCCGGTGGCATCACCGTGCCATTGGTAAACACCCGCATGAAGTCTGAGGAGAGCGGTGCGTTGGTGTCGTTCAGGTTGCTGTCCACCAATGTTCCGTCGGTTTTGAAACTCATGCCGTTGCTGATGTACCCGTGATAGATGCTGGTGAGCGTGTCTCGTGGGTGCGATTCGGTGCAGATGAAGTCAATCCGATTCGAACCGTTATCGCAAAACTTGTAGTATCCGGGGTTGTAGCCGGAGCCTGAATAACTTCTGTTCAATTTTCCGTAGTATGTCCAAGTGTTGCCGTAGTTGGTCGAAACCAGGATGTTCATACTCTTAATGTCCAGGGATCGAACGAAGGTGTAGGTCCGGCGTTCGGCGGGCAGATAGTGGGGATTCGAATAGCTGGCCATTTCGCTGCTGGTGGCGCCGAGGGCTTGCCAGTCGAAGGTGGTATAGGCACTCCAATTAGTGCCGTCGAAGATGCTGAAGTAACTGTAATAGTTCTGGTTGTGCCCGGTCCATTGCGCCAGATACTTGCCGTCCGGCCGGACCATCAATCCCGGCGTGTTGTGATCGTCGGGCCCCAGTGTCCCATGTGCCATCAAAGTGGTCCGCCGTGACGTTCCGCTTTGAAGGTCGAACAGGGCGGCTTCAACTGCGCCGTCGCGAGGGGAACCGCCCAAACCACTTCCGCTGATGTCCACCCCAACCACCATCTTGCCTCCGACCGGGTCAACGACGGTCCGTTCGTCCGAATACCACGTCCACGCGCCATTGTCGTTGAATTGAATCAGATTGCCGTTGACCATGTCCTTCGTCTGGGCTTGTGCGACTTTGGGCATGACAAACGCAGCGAGCACTGCGAGCCAAATGGCCGGCGTGATCAAAAACAAGGGAACGCGGGTTGAGGTCTTCATGGATAAACAATGGACGATGAGCGCACAGCTTTGCTTTTCAACTCACGGCAACCGCCGGCGGTGCCAAATCCCGGCAGCTTATTTTTTCTACTGGGTCGCGCCGATGATTACAAGAATGAAATCTCAAATCCCTTCAAATACATAGAATCGTCCATTACATAGCATCGTCCATTCCCTGATAAAATAAGTAATTATTGGCGCTGTGACGTAGCACCCACGAAAGCCGTATAACATAACTAGAATAAATTTGCATGAAATTCATTGACCATCGCCGCGTAAATTGCCGGTCAGCAAGTCTTAAAGCCGACTCACGCCGCAAAGAGTTGGCCTTGTGTTGGTCCCGACGTTGTCTCAGAATATTTTCAGCCAATGACACCGGCTTTCGCCCGATCAGCCCGTGAGAGAATACAACGAAGTGAAGTTTCACCAACGCCATTTGTGCCAACCATGCAACATTGTAAAATCGTCAAGATGAGTATGTTCAAAACCCGCAAGCTGGTCGCGGTGTTGTTCGCCCTGGCGGGACTCCTGCCGCCCGGTCATTCCGCCGAACCCGTCAAAACTTTTCAAAACCCCGTCATCCCCGGCTTCCATCCGGATCCGAGCATTTGCCGCGTTGGGGATGATTATTATCTTGTCACCAGCTCGTTCGAGTATTTTCCCGGCGTCCCCATTTTCCACAGCCAGGATTTGGTTCACTGGCAGCCGATCGGCTACTGTCTGGCGCGCAAAAGCCAGTTGAATCTCGACCACGCCCGCGCTTCCGGCGGCATCTACGCGCCGACGCTGCGCTATCATAACGGCGTGTTTTACATGATCACGACGCTCGTGGACAAGGGCGGGAATTTTTTCGTGACCGCCACCAATCCCGCCGGTCCGTGGTCAGAGCCGGTCCGGGTGGATAGCAACGGCATGGACCCTTCGCTTTTATTCGATGACGACGGCAAAGTGTATTACACCCGGCACGAAGGTCAGGGCGACGGATACATTGCCCAGGCAGAGATTGATATTAAAACAGGCAAACTCACAGAGCCGGTGAAGAAGGCATGGGGCGGTGCAGGCGGTTTATGGGTTGAGGGACCGCATTTGTATAAAATCAACGGCAAATATTATCTCATGGTTTCGGAAGGCGGGACCGGCTATGACCACAGGGTAACCGTCGCCCGCAGCGATTCGCCCTGGGGGCCGTTTGAGTCTGACCCGAACAATCCCATCCTGACTCATCGTTTCCTTCCGAATCATCCCATTCAGGTTGCCGGCCACGCAGATTTGGTTGATACGCCTGACGGGTGGTGGCTGGTTTGCCTGGGAGTTCGGCCGCAGGGCGGCAGATTTCATCATATCGGCCGGGAGACATTCCTGGCGCCGGTTGCTTTTAATAAGGAAGGCTGGCCGGTGGTCAATGAAAACAAACCGATAGAATTGACCATGCCCGCACCGAAATTGCCGCAGTATACCTGGCCGATACTGCCTGCAAAAGATGACTTCAAAAGCAAAACTCTCGCCTGGCAGTGGAACTATCTCAGGAATCCTGTGGAAAGCGAATATTCTTTGACCGAACGCCCGGGCTTTTTACGTCTTTATGGTTCGGAAGCTAATATGAGCAGCCAGGATACGCCTGCTTTTGTTGGACGAAGGCAAACGGATTTCGATTGTGTTGCTTCGACGCGGGTTGAGTTTAAACCCCATAGCGAGAATGAGGAAGCCGGGCTGGTCGTCCGCGGAAATGACCGACATCATTACGATATCGCAGTTATGCTGAAGGATGGCAAACGGCAGGTCTTATTCAGGAAAGTTTTCAAGGGCGAATTAGTTGAGCCGGTTAAATACACTGAGATTCAGAATGGGCCGGTTGTTTTGACGGTAAAGGCGGCGCCATTGGCTTATGAATTTTTCTGTCAATCGAAAGGCGGCAAACCCGTGAGCCTCGGCACAGCCCCGACGAAGGATTTGTCCGTTGAAGCAATCGGTTTCGACCACGGGATGTGCTTTACCGGCGTGTATTTTGGTATGTATGCGACCGGCAACGGCGAAAAATGCACCGGGCCTGCGGATTTCGATTGGTTTGAGTATGAAGCCAAATAAACATCGCCGAAAATGTTTGTTGGCATTGGGTTGTTTGCTGGGCGGTTCCGCTTTTGCCGCAATGACCGCGGATGCGGCCACCAACGCACCGCCGGCTTCCGCTCCCAATTGGGGCGGTGGAAATAATGCCGCCACGGAACAGGATCATCAACGCATGATGGATTTGCTGCACATCACGTCCATCCGGCGCGGCAGGGACGGCATGAACACCAATTCACCGTTTTACGCCAATTATGACGAGGCCAGGGCGAATCCCTTTCCGCACCTGCCGGATCCGCTGGCATTGAAGAACGGCAAAAAAGCCACGACGGCGGAAATGTGGTGGAAGCAGCGACGCCCGGAAATCGTGGAGGATTTCGACCGGGAAATTTACGGCCGGGTTCCCGCGAACCTGCCTCAAGTAAGTTGGGAAGTCACCAGCGTCACCACTGAAACCAACGGCCCGGTGCCGGTCATCACCAAAAAACTTACCGGCCATGTTGATAATTCCTCGTTCACGAACATCACCGTCCACTTTGACCTGACCTTGAGCACCCCGGCCAACGCAACCGGCCCGGTGCCGGTGATGATGCAATTCGGCTTCAATTTTCCGCCCGGTTTTCTCGCGAGATTTCGCGGCACGAATGCAACCGGCGGAACCAATGTTTCTGCGCGCGGCGGCTTTGGCGGCAACAACGGCCCGACCTGGCAGCAGCAGGTCCTCGCCAAAGGCTGGGGCTACGCCATCATCACTCCGAACAGTGTTCAAGCCGACAACGGCTCAGGTTTGACCAGCGGCATCATCGGCCTGATGAACCAAGGACAATCCCGCAAACCGGATGATTGGGGCGCGTTGCGCGCGTGGGCTTGGGGCGCAAGCCGCGCGTTGGATTATTTTGAAACCGATAAAGCCGTGGACGCGAAGCGGGTTGGGCTTGAAGGTCATTCGCGCTACGGCAAAGCCACCCTCGTCGCAATGGCGTACGACCCGCGCTTCGCCATCGCTTACGTCAGTTCTTCCGGTGAAGGCGGCGCGAAATTGCATCGCCGCGACTGGGGCGAGATTGTGGAAAATCTTGCCGGCAGCGGCGAATATCATTGGATGGCCGGCAACTTTATCAAATACGCCGGCCCGCTGAACTGGAACGACCTGCCGGTGGACGCGCACGAATTGATCGCGCTGTGCGCGCCGCGTCCGGTGTTCATCAGCGCAGGCGCAACGCAAGGTGACGGTTGGGTGGACGCCAAAGGCATGTTTATGGCCGCCGCCGCCGCCGGGCCGGTCTATACGCTGCTGGGCAAAAAAGATCTGGGCACGACGAATTTTCCGCCGATGGGAACCGGCTTGATGGACGGCGACATTGCTTTTCGCCAGCACAACGGCGGACACACGGACGCGCCGAACTGGCCGGTCTTTCTGGATTTTGCGGCCCGGTATTTCGAACCCGCTTTCGTGTCTCCAGCCAGGTGAGATCCCGCCTGATTTAACTGGTGTATGCGCCGCGTGGTGGTAATCAAGAGATAAACGCGATAATCATGAACAAATATTGAATTTACCCGGAAGCCTGAATTGAAACGAATGCCAAAATCCTTGACTGGCGCGCTGCTGCTTTGTGCAGTAGCGGGTGCCACTTTGTTCCGCATCCACGCTGCCGGCGCCGCCGAACGCCATAACCTGTTCGTTGAGGCCGGCCACAAACCGCGGGAAATTTCCGCCAAAATCAATGCCGCCTTCCAGCAGTTGTTTCACGGCCGGCCCGACACGCAAGCAGTCTATTTCCAGGCGGGCAAAAACGCCAACGGAGCGCTCGCCTATATCTACGACTCGGGCAACCGGGACGTACGATCCGAGGGCATGTCCTACGGCATGATGATCGCGGTGCAATTGAACCGGAAGGTTGAGTTCGACGCGCTTTGGAACTGGGCCCGGACCTTCATGTATCATTCGGCCACGAATCATCCGGCCTGCGGATATTTCTCCTGGTCCATGACGACTAACGGCGTGGCCATGGACGAAATGCCCGCGCCGGACGGCGAGGAGTATTTTGTGACGTCACTTTATTTTGCCGCCGCGCGCTGGGGCAACGGCATCGGCATCTATAATTACCGCGCCGAGGCCGACCGTTTGCTGGCGAATCTGCGCCACCGCCAGATCATCACCGGGCCCACCGTCAAGGGCGTCATCACCGCCGGGGCGCTCTTTGAGCCGGACCAAAAAATAATCCAGTTCACGTCGGATGTGAAAGGCTGGAACCACACTGATCCCTCCTACCATCTGCCGGCGTTTTATGAAGTATGGGCGCAATGCGGTCCCAAGCCGGACCGTGAATTCTGGGCGCAGGCGGCGGCGGCCAGCCGCGATTTTTTCTCGCGCACGGCCAATCCCGCCACCGGGCTCACGCCGGATTACGCCAATTTCGACGGCACGTCGTGGACCGTGTCGTGGAACCTTCACAGCGGCGATTTCCAATACGACGCGTGGCGGACGGCCATGAACTGGTCCGTGGACTGGGCGTGGTGGAACAAGGATGTCCGCGAAAGGCAGTTGAGCGACCGGCTGCAGGCGTTTTTTGAATCCAAAGGCATGACCAATTACAGCGACCAGTTCACGCTAAACGGCGACCCGATTGGCAAGGACCACTCGCAAGGCCTGGTGGCCATGAACGGCGTGGCCAGCCTCGCCGCCACCAATCCGCGCGCCAAACAATTTGTGGAAGAACTCTGGAACTTGCCGGTCCCGGATGGCCAATGGCGCTATTACAACGGCATGTTGTATCTCATGGCCCTTTTGCACTGCGGCGGCGAGTTCCAGGTCTGGATGCCGCGATAAAACCAAAACCGAATGCGCTTATGAAATCAACGACTGCCAAAATGAGTAAAATTTTCGCGCTGCTGCTCGTCGCCGGGTTGATTGCCCCGCGCGCTTGCCTCGCCCTTGGCCAGGGAAATTACGTCGAAGAAGTTCCGGGCCGGGACAGTTTTCCCATCGTCCAGAGCAATGCGACCGCGATGATTTACGTGGATGCCCGTGATTTTGCCGGCGTGATCCGCGCGGCCAACGATTTGCAGACCGACGTTGCCCGCGTCACGGGCCGTTCTCCGGCAATCTCTCACACGGACAAAAGTCCCGGGGAAAACATGATTATCGTCGGAACCATCGGGAAAAGTCGCATCATTGACCAATTGATTCGTGAAAAGAAAATTGACGTTTCGGGTATCGCCGGCCAATGGGAGTCGTTCCTGATTCAAACCGTGCCGAAACCGTTGCCCGGCGTGGCCAGCGGGCTGGTCATTTGCGGCAGCGACAAGCGCGGGACGATTTATGGCATCTACGATTTGTCCGAACAGATCGGCGTGTCGCCGTGGTATTTCTGGGGGGATGTGCCGCCGAAACACCACGACGTGTTGTTTGTGAAGGCTGGAAAATCAGTGCATGGCCCGCCGTCCGTGAAATACCGCGGCATCTTTTTGAATGACGAAGCGCCTGATTTGAGCAACTGGATCACCAGCAAATACGGCTTCGCCCCCACCAGCACCAACCCGCCGGTGCCGCCGGGCGTGGCCAATTACGGACGCGGATTTTACACGAATTTGTTTGAGCTGATCTTGCGCCTGAAAGGAAACTATCTCTGGCCCGCCATGTGGAACAACGCCTTCAACGAGGACGACCCCGAAAATCCCCGGCTCGCGGATGAATACGGCGTCGTCATGGGCAACTCCCACCAGGAGCCGATGCTCCGGGCGCAGAAGGAATGGGACCGGCGTTACCAAAAAACACTGGGCAGTTGGAACTACGCCAAAAATCCCGACGTCCTCGAAAATTTCTGGCGCGAAGGCATCCGGCGGAACAAAAACTATGAAAGCATCGTTACCATCGGTTTGCGCGGCGCGAATGATACGCCGATGGCCGAGGGCGGGCCGGAAGCGAACATGGCGCTGCTCGAAAAAATCGTGGGCGTCCAACGGAAAATCTTCGCCGAAGAAATCAATCCCGACGTGACCAGGGTGCCGCAACTCTGGTGTCTCTACAAGGAAGTGCAGGATTTCTACAACGCCGGCATGCGCGTTCCCGATGACGTAACGCTCCTGTGGGCTGAGGACAATTGGGGCAACGTCCGCCGTCTGCCGACCGCCGAAGAACGCCGGCGCAGCGGCGGTGCCGGAGTTTATTACCACTTTGATTATCACGGCGGGCCGCGCAGCTACCAGTGGCTCAACACCAGTCCCGTTCCCAAGATCTGGGACCAGATGTCGCTCGCCAAACAATACGGCGCCGACCGGATTTGGATTGTGAACGTGGGCCACTTCAAGGGCTACGAGTTTCCGCTCGAATACTTCATGAACCTGGCTTGGGACACGGGTCGCTGGACCAATGACAACCTCGATGAATTCACGCGGTTGTGGGCGGAGCGGGAATTCGGGCCGGACTTCGCCAGCGACATCGCCGACATCATCGCCAAATATTCCAAATACAACGGCCGCCGCAAACCCGAGCTGCTCGCACCCGACACTTACAGCCTGGTCAATTATCAGGAAGCAGAAAACGTGGTGGCGGACTTCAAAGCCATCGCCGACCGGGCGGAAAAGATTTACCGCCAGTTGCCCCCGGCCAAACAGGATGCGTTTTATGAACTGGTTTTGTTCCCGACCAAGGCCAGCACGCTGGTGAATGAACTATATCTTGCCGCGGGAAGGAACGCGTTGTTCGCCAAACAGGACCGGGCCAGCGCCAACGACATGGCCGCAGAAACCCGGGCGTTGTTCCAGGCGGACACGAATTTGATGGATTATTTCAACCAGACGTTTGCGCACGGTAAATGGAACCATTTCATGGACCAATCGCACTTGGGTTATACCAACTGGCAGGATCCGCCTCGCAACAGTCTGCGCGCCATTAAGTTTACGGAACTTGACGTGCCGGAAGCAGCGGCGATGGGTGTCGCTGTGGAAGGTTCCGACGCCGCCTGGCCCGGCGGATCGGGCGATGCGATCCTGCCGGGGTTTGATGCGTTCAATCAACAGCGCCATTACATTGACGTGTTCAACAAAGGGAAGGCGCCTTTCGCATTCACCGCCCTTGCCAGCAATCCCTGGATTATGCTTGGCGAAGCCAAAGGTATGGTCGAAAAAGACAAACGCCTGTGGGTCAGCGTGGATTGGAACAAGGCTCCCCAGGGCGCGGCCAGCGGCACGGTGACCCTCACCGGAACCGGCACAAACGTCACGGTAAAGGTCAATGCCTTCAACCCGACGGAGGTGACGCGCGATTCTTTGCACGGATTCGTGGAAGGTGAAGGCTTTGTTTCCATCGAGCCGGAACATTACACCAGGAAAACCGACGCCGGCGCCAATCGCTGGATCAAGATTCAGGATTACGGCCGGACATTGTCCGGCATGAGGGCAATGATGCCGGTGGATGCGCCCAGCGCCATGCCGGGGAAAAATTCCCCCTGCCTCGAATACCAGATGTATTTGTTCAGCACGGGGAAAGTGGATGTTGCCGCCATTCTGGCCCCAACTTTGAATTTTATGCCCCGTCGGGGACTTAACTTCGCCGTTTCATTCGACGATGAAGTCCCGCAGGTCATAACTGCTGTGCCCATGAACTACGTGGTCGCGTGGACCAACGATTGGCAGTACACAGTTGTGGACAACGCGCGCTACGCTCATTCCACCCACACGCTCGACAAGCCTGGCTATCACACTCTCAAATTCTGGATGGTGGATCCCGGCGTGGTGTTGCAGAAACTCGTCGTGGACCTCGGCGGCGTAAAGCCCAGCTATCTCGGCCCGCCCGAGAGTTATTATCATGGCGAAGAACGAAACCGTCTGTCGAAATCTAACTGACCGGCGGTTTTACCGGATGGCAGGTTGCAGGACAGGAAGCCTCGGAATTGGAGGATTCTCCATGTGAATCATAGCATCGTCTATTCCTGCGCGAATTTGCGTTTGAAATACTGTACAGGATTTTGGTTTGCGATAACAATGTCCGGTCTGTCGGTTGACTCGTTGATTCAACTTGACGCTCCCGGAGGCGAATACCAGAATCGAGACAATAATCGAGCCGGAGACTTCCTGGGCGCGAGGGCCGTCAATGCTCTTGTCGTTGCGCGAACTCCGGGTCGGAGCTGGCGCAAGGTGATCGGCGCGAACGGCCCAAAAACATAAAATAATAATCAATAATAATTCTGAGGAGACACACAATGTCGAAAGAAAGAGACAATTTTGTTGCGGCGAAATTGGCGAAGATGAGCCTGCTGGAAAAATGCGGCCAGCTTCTCACCTTCACGTGGCGCGGGGCCTACCTGACGCCATCAGGGTTCGAACAGATCACCAAACTGCACGCCGGTGGCCTTTGCCTGGAACCGTACGCGCTGGAAACCTGCAAAAACCTCTATTGGGGACGTTCCCAGGTCGACCCCAACTTCAAAAAGCCGAAGGACTATTTCGATATCGCCCATACCTATTTCGACGATCGCAGCTTCGGCGTGAGCGTGACTCCGGAAGAGCTCACCGCCGCGCTCAACAAGCTGCAGGAAATCGCGATGAAACGGCCCTCGGGAATCCCCCTTCACATCACCATCGACATGGAAGGCGATTTCAAGAACGACTACACCGCCGGTCGTGTTCTGCAATTCCCGCCGCCCATGGGAATGACCGCAATCGGGGATCTCGATGTCGCTTATAAAGTCGCGAATCTCATGGGCAAGCAGATGGCTGCCATCGGTGTGACGCAGTTCTATCACCCCGTCTGCGACGTCAATATCAATCCGCTGAACCCGGAAATCGGCGTGCGCTCCTTCGGCGACGATCCGAAGGTCTGCGCGAAATTCGTCGAAGCGACGGTGAAAGGTTATCAGGACGCGGGCATCGTCGCCACGATCAAACACTTCGCTGGCCGCGGCGATTCGGCGACCGACGCGCACGACACGCTGGATGTGTGCCGGGGCGACCTGAAGCGAATGGAGGAGGTCGAGTTGTTCACCTTCCAGGCGGGTGTCAACGTGGGTGCCAAAGCCCTCATGACGGCGCATACGATCTTCCCGGCCTTCGACAAAGAATTCCCCGCTACGCTCTCCACCAAGATCCTCACCGATCTTCTGAGGGGAGAAATGGGATTCAAAGGCGTCATCGTTTCAGACGCGATCGGCATGGCCGCCATCCTGAAGCAGTGGCCGCTGCCCCAGGCGTGCGCCATGGCCATCAAGGCCGGCGTGGACACCATCCTCCTCAAGGCGGATGACGAATCCCGCGCACAATGTTTGTTTGGCATCAAGAGCGCCGTCGAACGCGGTGAGCTTTCCGAAGAGCGCGTCAACGACGCGGTCCGTCGGCTCCTGTGCATGAAGTACGACCAGGGCCTGTTCGAAAAAGCGGGCAAAATGGATCCCCAAAAGACCACGGCCATCGTTCGCAGCAAGGAAAACATTGACTTCTCGTGGGAAGTGGCGCACAAGGCCCTCCTGGTCGTGCGCGACGACAAGAAGTTGCTGCCCCTTAAGAAAGACAAGAAGATCCTCGTCGTCGAACAGGCCATTCCCTATTCGTTCCTTGGAAAAGATCTCTATAGCCATCCACACATGTTCTGTGAGCAGATGGCCAAGCATTCCATGAATCTGATCCTCGACGACACTGGCTTCCACGCCAGCGACGAAGAGGTGGAAGAAGCGCTGGAACTGGCCAATGAGGCCGACATGGTCGTCATGACCAACTACTTCGCCCGCATCGAAAAGAGGGGCAACAACTCGCACCTGGTCAAGGCGCTGAAGGCCGCCGGAAAAATCGTGGTCGTCGTGACCAACTTCCCCTACCGGAAAGGCACTACTACGGAAGCCGATGCTGTCGTGTGCAACTTCTCGGGATCCCCCGATTCGATCAGGGTTGCCGCGGATCTTCTGTTCGGGGCTGTAAAGCCTTATCCGACGACGAAGATGCCGATCGACCTGAGTGCCGAAAAGAACCTCCCCGACCAGGCGCCCGCGGCTGCCCCAAAGAAGCCCGCGAAGAAGGCCGGTGGGAAAATGAGCAACGCGTGGGGCGGAAAGTGCTAGCATAATGCGCCTTTCCCCACAGCGAGATTGATTCATCATCCCGAGCGCCAGCGACGAATCTGAGTTTCCGGGTTGGCGCTGGGATTGGCAATGGATCCTGGAGCGCATAGGGTCCTGC
>CAVYLE010000010.1:0-772468 GCA_963769285.1 uncultured Verrucomicrobiae bacterium | reverse complement strand
GATTGTGGTGGGAACGGATGCATAAAAAGAAAATCGAAACTCCCGTTGCGTTGCAGCCGGCATGATTGTCGCCCTGCCGGGCTTTGCCTTGCTCACGAGCGGTTGCAGCTTCGCGGCCGGCGGCCGGCCACCAGCGTCTCTTTGATCAAATCACTTGGAACAGGCTGGAACATTGAAGCACATTCCAAACCGAGTCATATTTGAACATGCTTTCGTCATTATGATATAGGGCTTGGGATTTATACGCCTCCCTCCGGCTGATTTTGGGACTCGTGTAACCCGTCTCTCCGGGGTAAGCTCTCCGCCACATGAACCGCATCGTGGAACGTTTTGCCCGGCTCAAACGCGAGGGCAAAAAGGGTTTTATCGTCTATATCGGCGCGGGCGATCCGAATCTGGACGCCACGCGCCGGCTCGCGCTTGCCTTCGACCAGGCGGGAGTGGACGTGCTGGAACTGGGCGTGCCGTTCAGCGACCCGCTCGCCGACGGTTTGGTGAATCAACTTGCCGCGCAGCGCGGCTTGGAATCCGGCGCCACGCCGCCGAAGGTTTTGCAAACCGTGGCGGCGATACGGTGCGATTCGCAAATCCCGATTGTTCTCTACATTTATTTCAACCTCATCCATCGCGTGGGCTTGGAACGATTCATCAAAGCCGCGGCAAAAGCGGGTGTGGACGGCCTGCTGGTGCTCGATTTGCCGCCGGAGGAATCGGACCATTACGAGGCGCTCATGCGCAAGGCTGGCCTCTGCCACATTTATCTTATCGCGCCGACGACGCCGGAGGACCGCATGAAATCCATCGTGAAGCGTGGCGCGGGGTTTATTTATTACATCTCACGCGAAGGCGTGACCGGGATGCAGACGAGCGTTGCGTCGAATCTTGCGTCGCAGGTTGCCAAAATCCGCGCGCACACGGACTTGCCGGTCGCCGTCGGCTTCGGCATCTCGAACCCCAAACAGGCGAAACTCGTCGCGTCGTCGTCAGACGCCGTCGTTGTGGGCAGCGCGGTAGTGAATCAGATTGCGAAGTATGGCAAATCGAAAGATTTGATCAAGCAGGTGGGTGAATTCGTGAAATCACTGGCGGATGCGGTGAAAAGCATTTAGAAACCACGGATGAACACTGATGGACACAGATAAATTTGCCTTCATCCGTGTTTATCCGTGTCCATCCGTGGTTAAAAAATTATGAGTGCAAAAACAAAATCTGACTTCAAAGACCGGTTCGTCATCATCCTGGCGGGCGGGCGTGGCGAACGGTTCTGGCCGGTGAGCCGCGAGAAAATGCCCAAGCAACTGCTCCCGCTGCTCGGCAAATGCTCGTTTCTCCAGCAGGCCGTTGACCGCGTGCTGCCGCTGGTGCCGGCAAAAAACATTTTCGTCATCACCAACGAGGTACAATTGCCGGAGGTCCGCAAACAGCTTCCCACAATTCCCAAATCGAATCTGGTCGCCGAGCCGGTGGGCCGCGACACTTGTGCCGCCGTCACGCTCGGCGCGGCGCTGGTGGGCGCGCGTTCGACGACCGGTGTGATGGCGGTTTTGCCCGCCGACCACGTCATTCCCGACGAGAAAAAATTCCAGCAGGTTTTGAATGACTCCTTCGATCTCGCCAGCCGCGGCCAGGCGATTGTGACCATCGGCATCAAGCCGACCGAGCCGGCGACGGGCTATGGTTATATTCGCGTGGGCGAGGCGCTGCCGCCGCCGACAGGCGTAAAGAAATACAAGACCACGTTTTTCCGGGCGGAACAGTTCGTCGAGAAACCGCACTTTGATCGTGCACTCGAATACGTCAATAGCGGCCAGTATCGCTGGAACGCGGGGATGTTCGTCTGGTCGTTTGTGACCATCACGGAAGGTTTGCAGAAGCATCAGCCGGAAATGTATGCGGCATGCCAGCGCTGGTTCAAAGTGGCGAACCAGCCGGCGAAACTCGCGAAGGTGCTGGCGAAGGAATATCCGGACATCAAAAAAATCTCGATTGATTACGCGCTGATGGAGCACGCGCAAAACGTGATTGTGGCCGATGGGGCGTTTGAGTGGGACGACCTCGGTTCCTGGACGGCGCTGGCACGGCATCTCAAGGCCGACCCCGAAGGCAATTGCGCCGTGGCGGATTTCATCCACGTGGACGCGGCACGGAACATCATCTTCGATGCGCGTATAAAAAACCGCACGCCCATTGCCGTGGTCGGTTTGCGCGATTCCATTCTGGTCCAGACCGACGACGCGGTGCTGCTGGCGCACAAAAGCCAGGCGCAGAAGGTCAAGGAGCTGGTCAAGAAACTGGCCGAGGACGCGCGATTGAAAAAGTTGGTTTAACCCACCATGCCATGTCCCGTGTCCACGTAAAAGTTAAACGGAAGTTCCTCCCACACCGTTTGCTTTTGAGAGGGGCACTGCGTTACCTCGAAACGGCAAAGGAGAAGAAAACTGGCTACTTTTACGACTGGCTTGGAGCTATTTTGTTGTCTGCATTGTCCATTGAAGCCATCGGCAATACCTACGGAGAAGTTTTGATCCCCGATTGGAAGGACTTTGAGAGTGCCAGTCCGATAGCGAAACTCCGGCTCGTAGCCACGAGTTGCGGCATCAATCCCGACTTGAGCAAACATCCGTGGGCGACCGCTCGGCGACTTATATTATTTCGCAACCGCATCGCTCACGCCAAGCCCAAGTCTCTCAAGTTCGACAAGAACGACTGTGACGAGAGCAACTACTTGAAGGCCTTTCATACTAGACTAGAATCCGATTTGGAAAAGATGATTACGGAAGATTTTGCCAAGCAGAGTTGTGATGCGGTTGAGCAGATCATTGACGCCTTGAACAAGACTCTTAAGCCACCGGAACTTTCCGAACTGGTCTTGGAGGGTCATGAATCCCATGCAACTGCACTGAACGATCAAGTGCCTAACGCGCCTTGCAAGCCCTCGCCATCAAAGGAGAATTAGTCATGTCCATCTCGCCACAAGTATTCCGCGCCGCATTCAATCGCTTTCAGGCCATCCATCGGCAGAAATGCGACTTCGCGCTCAATTCTTTCCGCAATCCCGAATCGTTCGCGTTCAAAGAGGAGGATTACAAGGAGGATGTTGCCCGCGAAGCCGTGAGGGTATTGGATGCTCGGCACTGGTCGCGTGCGGAAATTGGCACGGGTGCAATTCTGGATCATGTCATTCGCGCCATCGAACTGCGCGGGAACAATCTTTTGAGGTGGCCGTCAATTAACGGCCCCGGCACTGGGGTTCATCAAGTACTTTATGATACAAAGCGCAAAAAAAACAAACGCCAGAAATTAGAGAAGTTATTTTTCGACCTTTATCATGAGAAACAAGTTGGCCAAACCCAATTTGATGGAATCACTGATATTTGTAAAAACTGCTACGGACTGCTGTCGTATTTGTTTTTCATCGCCGACCGCCATCGGTTTCTTCCCATTAGCACCACTCGGTTCGATAAAGCCTTGGCCGAACTCGGTTTTAATTTCAAAACGGCTCGGCAATGCGGCTGGGAAAATTACCAGCTATTCCTTGCTGCCATGAACGAGGTGCAGGCACGCTTGCAAGCCGAGGGCATCGCGGATGCCACCTTACTCGACGCTCATTCGTTCTGCTGGATTCTTGCGGGCTTTCCCCGCGGCGGCACTTCCGAGCCGCCGCAAACGGCGCGCATACGCCGCCGCATTTTCGCCGGCAGATTACATGATGTCAGCAAGCCGGATGCCTTCACACCCAACGATGACGCGCCGGCGGTGGATATGCGGGCGGTTTCACTAAGCCGTGTTGCTTCTGGCCAGATTGCCGAGGATATCGCTTTCCGGGCGGAAAAGGAGCGGTTACAGCAGGAAGGCCGCGAGGACCTTGCCGGGCGGGTCGAAAGGGTGGCAGACCGCCCCGGACTTGGCTTCGATATAAAATCCTTTGATGCCAACGAGACGCCGCGTTGCATTGAGGTTAAGAATGTGTCGGGGGAGGGAACCGGTTTTTTCTCACACACGGGGAATGGCAAAACAGCCGGTCACGCCCAAACTATTGGTTTTATCTTGTCAGCGGCGTTGATGAAAACCGCCCGCTCGTAACATTTCTGCCAGCCGCGCAAATTCGACAGCATCACTTGCAGGCCAGACAATACCTCGTCTCTTTTACACCTTGATGTGGACAAGGAGAATCGTTCGCCGTCCCATTGAAAATTCACGCGCCTGGATTTGCCGGACACTCATCCGAAACCAGCGTCGTCGGCGCGGCATATTTGTAGAACATCCACAAACAAATCCGCAAGCTCCGTAGGAGCGGCATATGTCCGATGATGTCGCTCCTGAACGGAGCTTGGGGATTTTTGATTCACAAACTACAAAGATTTCGCACCTACGGCGCTGGCGGATTTGAAAGGCGCTCCCACACGGAGGAGAAGAATTGTCCTCCGTCCCCTTTGAAAATCCGCGCGACCGGGTTTGCCGGACGATCAAGTCGCGCCGGAAAGCGGTGCTAAAGACACGCGCAGTCCAGACGCTTCGCGACTGTTGGACGCCTTCAACATGCGCAAAGCGTCTGGAGTGCGGCGCGTTCACCGCCGCTTTTATCAGTCAAAATTTTCCCACGCGCGGCTTGACCTTTTCCCCTGAAAAGGCATTCTATCCAATTGATTTGAAAAATTATGCAGCATATTAGAAACATCGCCATCATCGCGCACGTGGACCACGGCAAGACGACGCTCGTGGATTGCCTGCTCAAGCAGTCCGGCACCTTCCGCGCCAACCAGCATGAATCCACCGACGAACGCCTGATGGATTCCATGGATTTGGAAAAGGAAAAGGGCATCACCATCCGCGCCAAAAACGCCGCCTTCAAATACAAGATTTACCACGTCAATATCGTGGATACCCCGGGCCACGCCGATTTCGGCGGCGAGGTCGAGCGCATCATGAACATGATTGACGGCGTGTTGCTGGTGGTGGACGCCGCCGATGGCCCGCAGGCGCAAACCCGCTTCGTCCTCCGCAAGGCGCTCGAAGCCGGCGCCAAGCCGATTGTGGTCATCAACAAGATTGACCGTGAGAATGCCAACCCGAAAAAGGTGCTCGACCAGGTGTTCGAGTTGTTCATTTCGCTCAACGCCACGGACGAGCAACTCGATTTTCCGTTCATTTATTGCTCGGCCAAGGATGGTTATGCCAAGACGGAACTGGAACATGTTTCCGGCACGATGGAACCGCTCTTCGACGCCATCATCAAGCACATCCCGCCGCCGCACGCCAAGGCGGGCGAAGGTTTCCAGGTGCTCGTCGCCAACCTCGATTACAGTGATTACCTCGGGCGCATCGCTTTTGGCAAAATCATGGCGGGCAAGGTGAAAGTGGGCGAGACGGCCTGCTGCCTGCACGGCCACGGCAAAATCACCCAGGGCAAAATCACGATGATTTACCAGTTTGAAGGCTTGAAACGCATCGAAGTGCAGGAGGCGCACGCGGGCGACATCGTCGGCATCACGGGTTTTGAGGACGTGTTCATCGGCGAGACCCTCGCGGACAAACCGGAACGCGGCGCGCTGCCTTACATCCCGATTGATCCGCCGACGATTCAGATGGAATTTGCCGTCAACGACAGCCCGCTCGCCGGCCAGGACGGCAAGCTCGTGACCGCGCGGCACATCTGGGAGCGGCTGCAAAAGGAAATCCGCACCAACGTCGCCTTGCGCATCAAACAGACCGCCGATCCAAAAATCTTTGAAGTCGAGGGCCGCGGCGAAATGCAAATCGCCATCCTCGTTGAGCAAATGCGGCGCGAAGGCTACGAAGTTTTGGTTTCGCGTCCCGAGGTGCTTTACAAAAAGGACGCCAACGGCAACATGCTGGAGCCGATTGAGAAATTGTACCTAGAAATCCCGCAGGAATTCATGGGTGCCATCATGGAAAACCTTTCCGGCCGCAAGGCCGAAATCACCAGCATGAACCATCACGGCGACCAGGTGACCATCGAGGCGCTGATTCCCATGCGTGGCCTGATTGGGTTCGAGACCGACCTGGTGAACCAGACGCGCGGCCTCGGCGTAATGAGCCACCTGTTTCACGAATACGGCCCCGACCGCGGGGAAATCGCCGCGCGCAAGAACGGTTCGCTCGTCAGCATGGAAAGCGGCCAGGCGATGGCCTACGCGCTGAACATGATTCAGGAACGGGGCCGCCTGATGGTGGAACCGGGCGAAGCCATTTACGCCGGCATGATTGTGGGTGAAAACGCGCGCGAAAACGACATCCCGGTGAATCCCTGCAAGGCGAAAAGGCTGACCAACATGCGGTCACAGGGCGACGGCAAGGGCATCCAACTCAATCCGCCGTTGAAGTTGAGCCTCGAACGCGCGCTGGAATACATTGACGTGGACGAATACGTGGAAGCGACGCCGAAAAATCTGCGGTTGCGAAAGAAGATCCTGAATGAAACGGCCAGAAAACGTTCCGAGAAAACCCGTTCCATTAAAATCCTGTCCGAATAGCCGGATACAAAATCTACGAATTAAGGTAAAGCAATGACCCGATGCGCCGAAGGGGGTTATGTGATAAAAATTCCGCTGGAGTAGCATTCGTGTGAATACGCGGCTGAACTATTTAACCGGCAGAGTAATCACTGGAACCAGGTCGCGTCCATTCCGGCGATAGACCGCGAAATCCAAACGGTCCAAAGTCACAACCCGGCAATCGCGCATCAACTCAGTCATGCGCACGATACAGGCGTCCGCCAAATCCATGTCGCGGTCGGCATATTTCTTGAGCAACAACAGCACCCCGGCAGCCTGTTCGGACAGATCGAACTCAAGAATAATTTCCTCTGATTGAATCATTTCGACGATGGCGGCAGGTTGACCGGTCATCGCGGCGGCCTCGGCCATGGCTTCCGGGCAGGAATAAAATGGCGGACCGAGGCGTTCCAATATATCGCAAGCCCAGCGATGGTGTTCGTCCTGACGATTAAGCGCGGCAATGAGCGGGCCGGCATCAAGAATGTTTTTCATGCCCGCGACTTCCTCCAATTGCGCCGGTGGGATTTATTCGTGCTGAGATCGGACGGGCCACGCATTGTGCCGAAGTAACGCTGCATCACCGCCAGTTTGCCGCCGCGTTGCAACCGCGATTCCAGCGCTTGCCGTGCAATCTCGCCCTTGGACAGGCCGGTTTGACGCGCTTCCGCATGCAAGGCGTGCGCCAGTTTCTCACCAAGCCGGATGCTCAATGTTTCATTCATGGCCCAAGTGTAATACAATTATGACAACAGAGCAATACAATAAAACACGCGCGATCAGGCGGGCTGTCCGGTGAATTCCATCCCGACCAGACAGACATCGTCGGCAAATTCGTGATCCACGGAAAACGCGCGGATGGCTTCGAGCAATTCATCGAACATTTGCGCGGCGGGTTTTTGCAGCAGGTTTTGCGCGTCCAGCATCAGCCGTTCCTGTGAATATAATTCCTCGTTCAAGCCCTGCACTTCGTAGAGGCCGTCGGTGAACAGCATCACGAAATCGCCGGGCGCGATGGTGATTTCAGTGGTTTGATACGACGGATTGTCAAACAGGCCGAGCGCTGGCTCGCCGCGGCCGGAGGCATGGGCGAGCAGCTCGATCCGGCCCGTGGCACGGTGCAGGAGTAACGGTTTGGGGTGGCCGGCGTTGGCGAAACGCAATTTGCCGGTTTGCCAGTTGGCCACGAGATAAAATGCCGTGGTGAGCATCGGCGAGCTGGCGCTTTTGAGGATGTTGCACAAATCGGAATTGAGCTTGCGCAAAAAATTTCCCGGTTCGCGCGCCAGCGGTTTCAATTCCTCCGCCAGAGCGCGAATCATGGCGGTGACGAGTGCGGCGCGGATGCCATGGCCGGTCACGTCGCAAATGAAGACCGCGGCCTCCGCGTCTGAAAGCGCATAGACGCCGAAAAAATCGCCGCTCACCGATTCCGCGGGTTGGTAGCGATGAAGAAATTGAAACGCGCTTTGTTCCGGCGGGACGTTGCCGGGAAAGGCCGGGTATTGCTGCGGCAACATCGTCAGTTGGATTTCGCGCGCCATGCGGAGGTTTTCCTCCATGATTAAATTTTTGGCGCGCAGGTCCTCGCGGCTGCGGGACAACTCCGAGGTTGTCCGGCGGATTTGTTCCTCGGAATGCTTGCGTTCGGTGATGTCTTCAACCGTGCCTTCGTAGTAAAGCAACTGGCCCTGTGCGTTGGGCACGGCCCGGCAATTTTCCGAAATCCAGATGATGGTCCCATCCTTGCGGTAAATTTTGGACTCGAAGCCGGTCAGCGTGTTGTGTTCCTGCATCAACCGGATGAATTCCTCGCGCCGTCCCGGTTCGACGTAAAGCTGGCGCCCGATGTCCTTGATGCCCGCCAGCAATTCCACCGGCGAGTCGTAGCCGTAAATGCGCGCCAGCGCCACGTTGGCCAGCAAATAATGCCCGTCCAGCGTGGTGCGGTAAATGCCTTCCACCAGATGGTCAAAAACGCCGCAATAATTGTCCTTTTCGTCAATCAACGCGTTTTGTTCATGCTGGCGCTCAATCGCGCAACGAAGGACGTGTTGCATCGCGTGCGGCTCAATTTCATCTTTGGCCAGGTAATCCTGTGCGCCGGCCCGGATGATTTCCGCCCCGAATATCCCGTCATTTGCCGGACCGAACACCACGACCGGCAGACGCGGAACCTTGATGGCGAGCTGCGTGACTTGGAACAGACCGGCGGCGTTTGCGGATGGGAGTTCATACAAAATGGCGTGGTATGAATGGGCCGCCAACTCAGCCAGACCGGCTTCCAAAGTCGGAGCCGTGGCGACTTCGGCCACTCCGCCGCTCGCGCGCAGCGTTTCCGCGACGCCATGCGCAAAACACTTGTCATTGCCAATGAGCAAAACTTTTAGTGGTTCAAATTCCATAGTACAATTCAGTCCACGCCAGGGACGCGCCAAATCAACATACCGCCCCGGAAGAAGATACAGGGTTGGCTCGGCGCTGCAAGCGGGTCGCATTGGGGTGCAACCCGGCACTGCGTTATTCGTTCCCCTTCTGGGAGCGCCGGCGTCCCGCCGGCGAGTGGATCATTCCGTCGTCAGGCAATGGGCCGGCGGGCTGCCAGCGCTTCCGGATTCCACTTCCCAAGCCCATTGCCCCAAAGTATCCTGCTTATCTGTAACATCATGCCCAGTGTTTTCATCAAAACTTACGGCTGCCAGATGAACGAACGCGACAGCGAAGCCGTTGCCGCCCAGCTCGTGGCCAAGGGTTACACCTTGGCCCCATCCGAGGCGGCCGCAGACGTAATTTTGCTGAACACCTGTAGTGTGCGCGATTTTGCGGAGAAAAAGGCGATTGGCAAAATGCAAAACCTCGCGGCGGATGTGCGCAAGAACCGCCCGGATGTCGTGCTCGGTTTCATGGGTTGCATGGCGCAAAGCCGCGGACAGGAACTGATTGATAAATTGCCAGATCTTGACCTCGTCCTCGGCACGCAAAAATTTCATCACGCGGCGGATTACCTCGAAGAAATCCTTGCCGGTCACCGCGATAAAGTCGTGGACGTGGCGGCGGAGCCGGGCAGCGAAGCGACGATTCGCGAGCATCTGCTCAATGGCAGCGGGAAAAAATCCGTCACCGCGTATGTCAGCATCATGCAGGGGTGCAACCAGCGTTGCACCTTTTGCATTGTGCCGGACACGCGCGGCGAGGAACGCAGCCGCAGCATTCCCGACATCATGGCCGAGTGCCGCCAGCTCGTGTCACAAGGCGTGAAGGAAATCACGCTGCTCGGGCAAATCGTCACCAGCTATGGCCAACGTGGGTTTGGCAGCATGGCTATTGATGGTAGGGCGGGCAGTCCTCTGCCCGCCGCTTACACGCTGGCCAATGACGGCGCGCACGGAGTGACGCGCCCTACCCGGCTCGCGAAAGAAAAATCTCCGTTTGTCCAGCTCCTTGATGCCGTCCATGAAATTGAAGGGCTGGAACGTATTCGCTTCACGGCGCCGCATCCGAAGGGCTACGGCGACGATTTGATTCAGGCCTACGCGCGGCTGCCCAAGCTGGTTGAGAGCGCGCACCTGCCCGTCCAAAGCGGCAGCGACCGCGTCCTGAAATTGATGCACCGCGGCTACACGCGCGAACGCTTCCTTGGCATCGTAAAAAAATTGCGCCGCGCCTGGCCGAACATCGGCATCACAACGGACATCATCGTCGGTTTCCCCGGCGAGACCGAGGACGACTTCGAGCAGACCCTTTCGCTCGCGCGCGAGGTGCAATTCGACAACGCGTACATCTTCAAATACTCGCAGCGCCGCGACACGCCTGCGGCTGACATGCCCGGGCAGGTACCGCTAAAAATCCGCGAGGTACGCAACCATCGCCTGCTCGAAACGGTCAATGCCATCGGCAAACGCAAATACGATGCGTTTGTCGGGCAGCAGACACAGATTCTCGTCGAGGGGCCGAGCCGGAAAAATCCGGCGCGGATGACCGGCCGGACGCGCTGCAACAAGATTGTGGTGTTCGAAGGCTCGGAACGCCACCACGGTCAATTGCTGGACGTGAAAATCATCCGTGCCGGCTCCTTCACCCTCTACGGCGACCCGGCGACTGTGAATTTGTAGCCGCGGATGTCAGTCCGCGCTGAAATAATTCGCAAGGGAGACTTTCGAACCGTGAAGTTAGCGCCGACTGACGTCGGCGGCTACGAAAAATCACGAAAAATCACGTAGCCGCGGACGTGAGTCCGCGCCATAATCAGCGCGTGAGTCCTGAACCTTTGGTCGTTTCCAACCCTCCCGAACGGAAACATCGTTCGGATTTCTCCCACTATTTGCCGCGGTTGAAACGCGAGTTTTATCAGGCCGACGCCGTCATCTTCTGGACCATGCCGATTTCCAATCGCTGGCGAGGCTGGCTGACCGACCATTTCCACGCAACGTTTCGGGAGATGATGCTTCACGCGGCGGTGCGTGAAGGATTGGTTTGTCCGGCCTACTGCCTGATGCCCGACCACATTCATCTTGTCTGGATGGGGCTGCGCCGTGATACCGACCAGCGCAACGGTATCAAATTTCTCCGTGCCCAGATCGTCCATTTCTCAAACCCGCCAGGTTCCAGCATCAAGCGCACGACCATGTGCTTACGGCCAAGGAACGGCAGCGGCACGCTTTCAGTGTTGCCTGTGCGGATTATGTCCTTCTCAATCCGCTGAAGGCTGGACGGGTCAAGTCACCGGAGACCTGGCCGTATCTCGGTGCGGTGATATCTGGCTATCCGCGCGCGAATGCGTTAGACGCCGGCTACTGGCCGTGGTTTTGGAAACACTACTTCGCCGTGCGCGAACCCGGAATCGAGAAACACATCCTGCCACCGCGCGAAATGGAATGACGCTTGTAGCCGCGGACGTCAGTCCGCGCTGAAATTCTTCAGGCTCGGATTTCCAGACGGGGGAAGTTTGCGCCGACTAACGTTGGCGGCTACGAAAATGAAGGTAGCCGCGGACGTGTAGTCCGCGCGAAATAATTCGCAAAGGGGATTATCCAACCGGGATATTTGCGCCGACTGACGTTGGCGGCTACGAACTTTACAGCAATCCGGCAATTGTGAATATGTAGCGGCGGTCGGCAGACCGCCGGAAATTTCCATCTACTTTGCGGATGACCGCTTTCTACCGAAAGCCGCCACGGCGATTTTGGAGTGAGTTTCTAACTGTTTTCGCCTTCGAGGATTTTATCAAAACTAATCCTCGCCGTCATTCATTTGCTTCATGATTTCGATTTTGTCTCTGGAACAGTAGGCTGTCCAGAGCGTTTCGCGTCGCCCATCCACCCAGCCCCGTCGAGAATGAACAGATTGATTTTCTTCGTGTCCATTTGTCTGTATTCGTGGTTTAATTTCTGAAATGAAGCTGTCCATTTTGTCCATCTTGCTCGGTTTCGGCATGAGCGTGCCGCAGATTTACGGCCTGACCAGGCCGGCGCAATTCGCCGCCGCCGCGCGCAAGTTTCCGCGTTCGTTGCCGATTGGCTGCGTGCTGATGCTGCTGGCCACGGCATGGTTTGTGTGGAACGTGAACGTCGAACCCATCGCGGATTTCTCGGCTTTTAAGCCGTATATGATGGCCGGGTTTGTGGCGGTGGGAATTTTGACGTGCATTTTTGTGCAGGACTTTCTGGCCGTGCGTGGCTTGGCGGTCCTGATGTTGCTGCTGGCGAAATTGATGGTGGATACCGGGCGTCCGCATCTGAACGAATCGCCACTTGTACTGGTGATTCAAATTTGGGCCTATCTGCTGGTCATTGTCGGCATCTGGTTCACCGTGACGCCCTGGAAACTGCGTGACATTTTAAATTGGGCAACGGCGACGGAAGAACGCATCCGCGTCGGCAGCATCATCCGCCTGGCGTTCGCGGTGTTCGTACTGCTGCTCGGCTTGACCGCTTTCCGCGCGATGTGAGCGCAATCAAACCCAGGATTCTGGTCATTCGCGGGGGGGCCATCGGCGATTTCATCCTCACCTTGCCGGCCATTGCCGCCTTGCGCCGCCAGTTTCCCCAGGCGCACCTCGAGGTGCTCGGTTATCCGCACATCGCCCACCTCGCGGTGGCGGGCGGTTTGGCAGATCGCGTGCAACCGATTGAAGCGCGCGGGCTGGCGGGCTTTTTCGCCCGCGGCGGCACTCTCGAACTGGATTTGATGGATTACTTCTCCGAGTTCGACCTGATCATTTCATATCTCTACGATCCGGACGAGATTTTCAAAACCAATATCGGCCGCTGTCTGGTCGGACAATTCATCGTTGGTCCGCACCGCCCGGACGAAACAGAACGAACCCACGCCACGCAGGTTTATCTCAAACCACTGGAACGGCTCGCCATCTTCGACGCGGACCCCGTGCCGCGTCTTTCCCTCAACCCTCAACCCTCAACTCTCAACCAATTAGCCCTTCATCCCGGCAGCGGCAGCGAAAAGAAAAACTGGCCGGAAGCCAAATGGGCCGGATTGATTCAACAAATCATGGCGACGACCAATTGGGACCTGCTGCTGGTTGGCGGCGAGGCGGAGGGCGAACGCCTGCGACGGCTGGCGGCCGCATTGCCGCCGGCGCGATGTTCGATCGCGCAAGGCCTGCCGCTTGCCGAACTGGCACAACGAATCCAATCCGGCGCGGCTTTTGTGGGTCACGATTCGGGCATCACGCACCTGGCGGCGGCGGTGGGATTGCCGTGCGTTGTCCTGTGGGCGGACACACTGGAGGAGATTTGGCGGCCACAGGGCGAACGATTGGTCGTTTTGAAGGAAATCACCGGTGTGCGGACCATCAGCGTGGAAAAAGTGTTGAACGAACTGCGCAGGCTGGTTCGGGAATGATCATTCCAGTTAACACGGGCACAGTTTGATCTGACGTTGGGAAAAGCGGCGGAGGGCCGTCCAAGACGCTGCGCGCGACAGGATGATTCCCGAACTACGCGAAACGTCTTGGACTGCGCCAGCCCTCTGGCGCTTTGTTGGAAGACGAAATATCACCAGACATCCACCTGAACTTTTGCGTGCCAATGACACGATGAACGGCTATATTGCTCTTCCGTGCCGGGTCGGAGACCGGCGCTCCGTTACACTTTCGCTCCGTTTCCGTTTTGATTCGCCGGCGCGATGACGACTTCAATTTCCCTGGCGCGAAGCTGTTCCACCAGATCGCGCGGCGCCTGGTCGTCGGTGACAATCGTGTCCACGTTGTCCAGTCCGCACAATGGCAGCACGGATTGGCGGCAAAACTTCGTGTGGTCGAGGCAGAAAATCACCTTGTGCGCGGCGCGGATCATCGCCAGTTGAATGTCAATCAGCAGTCCGTGCGAATTGGTGATGCCCTCCAGCGTGATGCCGCCGCCGCCCATGACGGCCACGTCCGCGTGAATTTTTTTGGAAAACGTCTCGACGGCCAATGGCCCGACCAAAACGCCCAACCGCGGGTAAATCACTCCGCCGCTGGAAACCAGTTCCACCCGGGTCGCCGCGGCAAAAAGGTTCGCCACGGGCAATGAGTTGGTGATGATTTGCAGCGGCTTGTCTTCCAGATGGCGCGCGACGTGGTAGCAAGTCGTGCCCGCGTCAATGATTACGCTTTGGTTCGGCTGAATCAGTTCGGCGCACGCCTTGCCGATGGCTTCCTTTTCGGCGAGCTGATGCGCGTCACGGGTGGAAAAAATGAATTCGTCCGTCTTGGGATTCAAAATGCGCGCGCCACCGTGGGTGCGCTTCAAACTGCCGCCTGCTTCCAAGGCAGTAAGATCGCGTCGCACGGTGGAAACCGAAACTCCCACGTGCTGCGAAAGCTCTTCAAGTGACGCAAATTCAACCTGTTGCAGATGCTCTTCGATGCGATGTTTGCGCTCTTCTGCCGTCATTCTTCCAATATACTGACAGATTATGGAATATTTTGCAAGATAATTGTTGACTTTTTTTCAAAATCGGCAAAGATTCAACCAATGTTATGACTGCAACCGCTTCAGCGCCACATCGTGCTGTAGTTGAGCACTTGGTTCGACAGGCCGTTTATTCGCGGCTGGGCAAGCCATTGCCGCATGCTGCGGCCGCGCCGAACCCGCTCGTGGTGAACATCAGCGCGCGTCATTGCCACCTGTCACCGGAAGCGGTGGAAATTCTTTTTGGCAAGGGACACCAATTGCAGGCCCACAAGTGGCTTTATCAGGAAGGGCAGTTCGCAGCGAAGGAAGCCCTCACACTCATCGGCCCGCGCAGCCGCGTGATTTCAAATCTTCGCATCCTGGGTCCCTGTCGCAACTTCAATCAGGTGGAACTGGCCTACACGGATGCGATTGCGCTCGGTTTTGATATTCCGTTGCGTTCGTCCGGCAACATCAAGGACACGCCGGGCTGCATGTTGATGGGGCCGGCCGGTTTTTTTGAAATGAAGGAAGGCGTGATCCGCGCGGCGCGCCACGTTCACATGAGTCCCGCGGACGCGGAATTTTACGAAGTGGCCAACGGCGACGAAATGAAACTACGGATCGGCGGGTCGTGCGGGCTGATTCTTGACAAGATGCTTTGTCGTGTGGACAAAAGTTTCAAACTGGAAGTACATATTGACACGGACGAGGGCAACGCGTGCAATTTGCGGCCCGATACAATGTGCGAACTGATAAAATGATGATTCTCTCAACTCTCAACCATTAACCATCAACTAACTTATGAGCGAAGCAATAGGCATGATCGAAACCAAAGGCTACACCGGCAGCGTCGAGGCCAGCGATGCGATGGTCAAGGCGGCCAATGTGACCCTGGTAAAAACCATCCCGATCGGCGGCGGCCTGATCACCGTGCTGGCCAGGGGAGACGTCGGCAGCATCAAGGCGGCGGTGGACGCCGGCTCGAAGGCCGCGGCCAAGGTGGGCGAGCTCGTCAGTTCGCACATCATCGCCCGGCCGCACGAGGACTTGCTGAAAGTCTTCGTTGGCACCGGCGCCAAGTGATTCCGTCAACCATCAACTCTCAACCATCAACTATTTATGGTACAACAAGCAGTTGGAATGATCGAATGCAAGGGCCTCTGTGCCCTGCTCGAGGCAACCGATGCCGCGCTCAAGGCGGCGAATGTGACATTCACCGGCTGGGAAAAAATCGGCAGCGGCTACGTGACCGCGTTTTTCCGCGGCGACGTGGCGGCGGTGAAAGCTGCGACCGACGCCGGCGCGGCTGCCGCGGCGCAAGTGGGCACCGTGGTCAGCGTCCAGGTCATCCCGCGTCCGCACGAGGAACTCAGCGTGCTCGGGAAATGGCTGCAATGATTTCATAATCTTAATCCTAATCTTAATCTTACTCGCTGTTTGCGGATTAAGATTAAGAGCAAGATCAAGATTAAGATTGGAATGAAAATCCTCGTCGCCAACATCGGTTCGACCTCGCTCAAGTGGCGGCTGTTCGATTGCTCGGACAGCGGCGAACGCCTGTTGCACAAGGGCGGCTTCGAGCGCGTGTCGGATTATCCGAAGGCGATTGAGGATTGTCTCGGCCAGTTGCGCGACGCCAAAGCCATCACCAGCGAGCGTGATCTCGCGGCGGTCAGTTTCAAGACGGTCGTGGCCAAGGACGTGACCGGTTGCGTGCGGCTGGACGAGCGCGTGCTCGGCGCGATGGCGGCTTACAACGGCCTGGCCCCGGCCCACAACCCGCCCTACATCACCGGCATCAAGCTTTTCGCCCAACGGATGCCGACCGTGCCGCTGGTGGCGCTGTTTGAAACGGCATTTTATCAATTTGCGCCCGAGGCAATGACCCGCTACGCCGTGCCGGAAACCTGGCACAATGCCGGCATCCGCCGCTGGAGTTTTCACGGCGCGAGCCACAAATTCATCGCCGAACGCAGCGCGGAACTGCTTGGTCGGAACGACGTGGCCGAACGCGCCCGGCGGCTTTACCTCGACGGCGGAAAAGCAAAAATTACCGGCGCGCCGCTGCGGGTCATTTCCTGCCATCTCGGCGGCAGTTCCAGCATCACCGGGATCCTGAACGGAGCAGCAATTGGCAGCAGCATGGGCATGAGCCCGCAATCCGGTTTGCCGCAAAACAACCGCGTGGGCGACCTCGACGCCGAGGCGATTCCTTACGCGGTGAAAACTTTCGGCATCACGATTGAGGAAGCGCAGCACCAACTTGCCAAGGAATCCGGCCTCAAAGGCTTGAGCGGCATCTCGAATGACATCCGCGAAATCACCGGGGCCGCCGCCAAAGGCGACGCCCGGGCGAAACTCGCGATGGATGTTTTCGTCGCCAGCGCCCGGCATTGGATCGGCGGTTATTTTCTGGAACTCAACAGCGCGGATGCCATCGTTTTCACCGCCGGCATCGGCGAAAACCAGGCGGACATCCGCGCGGCGATTTGCGCGAATCTGGATCAGCTTGGCATCGTGCTGGACGCGGAGAAAAATAATTCAACCCATGCGACCGAGGCCGTCATAAGCGCCGCCGGCTCGCGCGTCAAAATCATGGTCATTCCGACGAACGAAGAACTCGTGGTCGCGCGCGAAACCAGACGTTTTCTGGAGAACAAAAAAAATTAAACACACACTCAACCATCAACACTCAACTAATTTATGGCACAACAAGCAATAGGACTCATTGAAACCCGCGGTCTGGTCGCCCTTGTCGAGGCGGCTGACGCCATGCTCAAGGCCGCGAATGTGGAACTGGCCGGCCCGATGACCCAGGTTGGCAACGCGCTCGTCACGGCGGTGGTCGTGGGCGACGTCGCGGCGGTGAAAGCCGCCACGGACGCGGGCGCCCAGGCCGTCAAGGCCATCAAGGGCGAACTCGTCAGCGTGCATGTCATCGCCCGTCCGCACGCGGACGTGGAGCAGATATTGCCGAAGAAGAAATAACCGTGGCTGCGCTCGTGAGAGCGCGGCTGTCCGGCTTAAAAATGCGGCGCTCTCGCGAGCCGCCGCCACGAAAGCAAAGATATGTTTCTGGCCAAAGTCGAAGGCGCGGTGGTCGCCACCAAGAAGGACGCCCACATGGACGGACGCAAACTGCTGCTCCTGCGCCCGCAACTCGTGGACGAGAAGGACCCGACCAAATTCCGTCCCGGCGTCAACACCATCGTCGCCGTGGACAGCGTCGGTGCGGGCATCGGCGAAATGGTGCTGTTCTGTCAGGGCAGTTCCGCGCGCCTCGCGCCGAACCTGAAGGACGCGCCGGTGGACGCCGTCATCATCGGCATCGTGGATGTGGTGGATGTATTGGGAAAACAGATTTTCAGTGCGAAACAATAGAACCTAAACCCGAAATCCGAATGTCGAAAACCGAAAGAAATCCGAATGCCGAAACCCGAAACCAGAAAGTTTCGGAACGTACGGGCGTTTTTCGGACTTCGGGTTTCGGACTTCTTCTCGCCGCGCTGTCGCGCCGTCGCAGCGGGTCGGATCTCGGATTTCGAGTTTCGGATTTCTGATCATGAGTATTGTGAACGAAACTTTGATTCGCGATGTCGTCACCGAAGTGATGGAACGGCTGAACGGCAGTCCTGCACCGGTCAAATCCGCGCCGGCTCCAACTCCGGCAACGCCGCCGTCTTCATCGCCAGCCTGCGGTTGCGACCACAAACGCAAATCGCTTCCGGCGGCCGCGCTGCGCGGAAAATTCGGCGTGTTCGCCGATGCCAATGAGGCCTGTGCCGCGGCGCAGGAGGCGTATCTGCAATTGAAGGAAAAGGGTGTGGCCGCACGGCGCAAAATCGAGGAAATCGTCAAGATGCTCGCCGAGAAAAATGCCGAGGCCTGGGGCAGGCTCGAACTCGACGAGACGCACATCGGCCGGCTCGATCACAAGATTGAGAAGCTCAAGATCATCAAGCTCGTTCCCGGCGTGGACTGGCTCCGGCCGGCCGGCCGCAGCGGCGATCACGGCATCACGCTGGAGGAATACACGCCATTCGGCGTCATCGGCGCGGTAACGCCCAGCACGCATTCCATTCCCACGATGAGCGGCAACATCGTGAACATCGCCGCCGCCGGAAATGCGGTTGTGTTCAATGCGCATCCGGGCGCGGCCAAATGCGCCGCTCATGCCGTGCGCGCCTACAACGAGGCGATTTACCGCGAGACCGGCATTGAAAACATCGCGTGTGTCATCGAGAAACCGTCGCTGGACAGTTTTGCCGCGATTTGCAAACACGAAGCGGTGCGGCTGTTGCTCGTCACGGGCGGTCCGATGGTGGTGAAGGCCGCGATGCAGACCGGCAAGCGCGCGATTTGCGCCGGCCCCGGCAATCCGCCGGTGTTCGTGGACGACACCGCGTGCATGAAACGCGCGGCCAAAGCCATCATTCAAGGGGCGGCTTACGACAACAATTTGCTCTGCATCGGCGAGAAGGAAGTGTTCGCGCTCGAAATCATCGCCGATCAGTTGATGGCCGAAATGGAAAAAAACGGCGCGGTGCGATTGACCAATGCGCAGCTCGACGCACTGACCAAGGCGGCGTTCACGTTCAAGGAAGGGCAGGGCGGCGGTTGCGCCCACGCCTCGGTCAACAAGGATTTCATCGGCCGAGACCCGTCCGTGCTGGCGAAAGCTGCGGGTGTGAACATTCCGTCCGGAACGCAATTGCTTTTTGCGGAGACGGACGCGAAACATCCGTTCGTGGAAGAGGAACAAATGATGCCGTTCCTGCCGATCGTGCGGGTCAAGAGTGTCGAGGAAGGCATCGAACATTCGTTGGAAGCCGAGCATGGCTACAAGCACACGAGCATCATTCATTCGCACGATGTCGAGCACATGACGGCGATGGGCCGGGCGCTGGACACGACGCTGTTCATCAAGAATGGCGCGTCCATGTGCGGACTGGGTTTGGGTGGCGAGGGCTATTTGAGCTACTCGATTGCCACGCCGACCGGTGAAGGCGTGACCAACCCGCGCACGTTCACGCGCGTGCGGCGGTGCGTGATGGTCGATAATCTCCGGATATATTAGTCCGAAACCCGAAAACCGAATGCCGAAAGAAATCCGATATTCGAAATCCGAATCGCGCCGGCCGGCTGAGAACATACTTCGCGCCGACGCGGATTTTTATGCCTGGGGAGACAGCGATCAATCCAGCGGATTGGTTTTGCGTGAGGATGCAGAGACGCAGCGTTTAAAGACAAATGATCTGATGGAACGGACGGCAAAATTTGGAGAGGCAGTTATCAGGTTGGCCAAAAGGATTCCGCAGAATCCGGTCAACAATCGTCTTATTACCCAACTGGTTGGCGCCGGAACAAATGTCGGTGCCAATTATTGCGAGGCCGATGATGCCGTTTCCGGCAAGGATTACAAAAAAAGCATTGGTACCTGCCGAAAAGAATCCAAGGAAAGCATGTTTTTCCTGAGGATGATCGCTACTGCGGAAGAAAGTCTGACGGAAGAAACGCGGATGGTATGGCGTGAGGCCAAGGAGTTGAATCTGATTTTTGGCTCAATCTGGAGGAAGTGAACGATGACAAATCCGAAGGCTGAAATCCAAGATCCGACCCGCTGCGACGGCGCGACAGCGCGGCGAGAAGAAGCCCGAAGCCCGAAATCCGAAATCGGTGGGCGTTGGACGCCGCCTTTTTCGGGTTTCGGAATTCGGAATTCTTTCGGAGTTCGGCCATCGGAATTCGGATCTTATTTATGCTTTTAGCCCGTGTCGAAGGCAACGTGGTGGCGACCCGCAAGCATCCGAGCTATGAGGGCTGGCGGCTCGTCATCTGCCAGCCGATGGGCACGGCGGGCGAAGCGGAAGGTTCGCCGGTGGTGGCCATTGACGCACACGGCGCGGGCATGCACCAGCAGGTGATCATTTCGTCCGACGGCCTGGCCGCGCGCAAAGCTGTTGGCGACAACAAGAGTCCCGTGCGCTGGATGATCACCGCCATCGTGGACGAAAAAGAGCCGGGGGTGAGAGTATGAAAAATCCGAAGGCCGAAATTCGAAATCCGACCCGCTGCGACGGCGCGACAGCGCGGCGAGAAGAAGACCGAAGCCCGAAATCCGAAATCGGTGGGCGTCGAATGCCGTCTTTTTCGGGCTTCGGGCTTCGGATTTCTTTCGGATTTCGACCCTCGGATTTCGGATTTGCCATCGTATGAAACTGGGCACCGTCATCGGTCGTGTGACCTTGAGCCGCAGCGTGCCGGCGCTGACGGGTGGACGTTTTTTGGTCGTCAGCCCGTTCGGCCGCGAGCAATACGAACGCGGGCTGAATTCGCCGGTCAGTCTCAGCAAGGACTTTAGTTTGATTGTCTATGACGACATCGGCGGCGACGTGCGGCAGGTGATTGGTTACGAGGAAGGCCGCGAGGCCGCGCAGCCGTTTGACCAGCCGACGCCGGTGGACGCCATCAACGCCGCGCTCGTGGATGAGATATTTTACAACCCGTGGAAATGAAACCCGAAAATCGAAAACCGAAATCCGAAAGAGGACCGAAGACCGAAATCCGAAAGGGACGTTCGACGACGTTGATTCATTCGGCCTTCGGAATTTGTCCCGCATTGCGGGATTTCGGGCTTCGGCCTTCGGGTTTCGGAATTGAACCGTGACATTTGAATTATGAAAAGCGTGATTAGTTTGAAAGACCTTCAAGAGATGGTCCGCAACGGACAGGACGTTCGCAACCTGCCGCCGGACGCCATCCTCACGCCGTCCGCGCGCGACTTCCTGCTCGAAATGGAAATTCGCGGAATAAAACCGTCAGTGCCCGATTCATCTGGTGGCGGAACATCCGCGCCGGCCAGGCCGTTGAATTCAAAAAGCTCCAAATCCGAGCTGGAAGCATTTTTTAATTCACCCTATTGCCACGGTTTGAAGGTGCAGATTTGCGACATCGGCCGGCGGATGTGGGGACGCGCCTACGTGGACGGCAACGGCGGCAACATTGCCATCCGGGTGGGTGAAGATATCGCGCTGTGTACGCCTACGCTGGTGAGCAAGGGGTTCATGAAGCCGGAAGACATGGGTTTGGTGGATTTTGATGGCAACCAGCTTTGTGGAACGAAAAAACGCACCAGCGAAATTCTGATGCATTTGCAGATTATGAAGCAGCAGCCCAAGGCCGTGGCCTCGGTGCATTGCCACCCGCCGTACAGCACCGGTTTCGCCGTCGCGGGCGTCGAGCCGCCTACGTGCATGATTCCCGAATTTGAAGTGTTCGCGTCCGTGGCCATTGCGCCGTATCGCACGCCGGGCACGCCGGAGATGGGCAAGCTCGTTGCCGATCTGGTGGACAAGCACAACGTCATCCTCATGGCCAATCACGGCGTCGTGTCGTGGAGCCACAACAGCGTCGAGGACGCCTATTTCAAGATGGAAATCCTCGAAGCCTACTGCCGCACGATTCTCGTCGCGTCGCAACTGGGTGTGACGCCAAAGACCATGACCGCGCCGCAGCTCCAGGATCTGTTGAAGATCAAAAAAAGCCTGGGCATTCCCGACCCGCGTTACGGCCTCAAGGAATGCGAACTTTGCGACAACGACGAATGGCGTCCGGGCGTCTCCTGCGCCGTGCCACCAAAAGATGAGGCAGTGGGCAAAGATCCGGAAGCCGAGGCCGCCGTGAAAGCCATCACGGAACAAATCCTGCGCAAGCTGAACGGGTGAGTTTTTGCGTTGATTCCAGTTTCAATAAGGAATCCATGAATCCATGTAGCGGATTCTCCTGCCTTCCTGGTTTCCTTATTCAATACACCAGCACCCGCACCGCTGCCTGTTGTGCCGGCTCATTACGATCTTGAAATCGTAACAGCCGAGGCAACGAGGCTCAAACTTCAAGAACCCGGAACCAGGACGCCAGACCCAAACCAGTCAGAGCCTCCTGACGTCGGCTGCTACAAGGTTCAATACCGCCGTATCCGTTGTTGTTTCCAATCGTCCCGCCGGCGTGTTGCCTGACAACAGATTGATCCATTCGCCGACGGGACGCCAGCGCTCCCAGGATTCATGGTATTTTTCTTTTCCACCCCGCCGGGGCGCGTGCTAGCGTGTCCCCAACAAAGCCACGGAACATGAGCCGAATTACGCGTCGAAGATTTCTCGGGCAGGTCGCCGGCACGGCGGCTGCCGCATCGCTGCCCAATCTGGTGTTTTCGCAAAGCACCCCATCGGCCCGCCGCAAGTTCAATGTGTTGTTTCTGATGTCCGACGACATGCGGGTTGAACTGGGCTGTTACGGCAGCATGTTCCACGCCCGGACGCCCAATCTAGATGCGCTGGCCAAAGCGGGAGTCCGCTTCGACCGGAATTATTGCCAGTTCCCGCTGTGCAACCCTTCGCGCGCCTCGCTGCTGACCGGCCGGCCAGCGACCAAAACCGGTGTGCTTGGCAACCGCACAGATTTCCGCAATCTCCACCCGGATTGGACCAGCCTGCCGCAATTGTTCAAGGAGAATGGATACGTCTCGTATCGTGCCGGGAAGATTTATCACGGCGGCATTGACGATCCCAAGGCCTGGACGGAAACCGGGGACGGTGGCGGACCGACCGACGATGGCCGGGGCGCTCCGGTGGGAAAAACCAAGGTCATCTCATCCACCAATGCTCCACCCCAGCCGACCAATGCCCCGGCGGCGTTGCCCCAGGATCTGAGTCGTGCCGCCTATTCGGATCGTATCGTCATCCTGGACGGCAACGGTGAAGACCACGGCGATTATCGTACCGCCGATCGCACCATCGAACATCTGCGCAAATACAAGGACCAGCCCTTCTTCATCGGCTGCGGTTTTGTCAAACCGCACAGCCCGCCAACCGCGCCGCAACGGTTCTTCGACTTGTATGACCCGAAAAAAATCAAATTGACGCCGGATTTCGCGGCGTGGCCGACCGTTCCGCCCGGATTTCCCAGCGCGGCCATCCGCAAACGCAACGCCGACCTGTTCATCGGGCGTGGTGCGAGCGAGGCCGAAGCCAGAGAGGTCATCCGGGCCTACATCGCCTCGATTTCCTGGGTGGACTGGAACGTGGGGCGCGTCATCGCCGAACTGGACCGGCTCGGCCTGCGTGACAGCACGATTATCGTGTTCACGGTTGATCACGGATATCAGCTTGGCGAGAAGGGGAAATGGTCCAAGGCCGGGTCGTTGTTCGAGATGGGTACGCGCGTGCCGCTGCTGATGGCCGTTCCCGGCGCCAAAGGAAATGGAAGGTCCTGTTATCGCATCGTAGAGTCTCTGGACATTTATCCCACACTGGTTGAGTTGTGCGGTCTGCCGCAGCCGGCGGGGCTGGAAGGCAAAAGCCTCGTGCCGCTACTTAACAATCCGAAGGCGACATGGGATCGACCGGCTTACAGCGTCTGGAGTGAGGACGGCACGACCCTGCACGGCGTGGCTGTGCGCACCGAAAAATGGCGCTACGCCGAATATGGTCAGGACGGAAAAAACGGCGCGATGCTGTTAGACCCGCACGCTGACCCATTCGAGATGAAAAACCTGGCCGATGATCCGCAGCAGGCGAAAGTTTGCGCCGAACTGTCCGCGTTGACCCGGCAATACGCCGCAAATCTTGGAAAGGCATAAAAAGGCAGATTTAAACGCAGAGACATGGCGCGGCGGAGCCGCAACCAAAGGAGCGCGGAATTTATTCCGCTTCCCCAGCCGCATGCGCTTCAAAGTGGGTTTACATGCACTTGGCCGAAGCGGAATAAATTCCGCGCTCCGGTAAAATCTTCGCGGAATGTGACGATGTTGCGAGATAGCACGAGTTGAAAGGTAGGGCGCGTCACTCCGTGCGCGCCGTGCGGCGGTTGTTAGCATTCGGATATCTCATCACATTCGGCGGCGGGCAGGGGACTGCCCGCCCTACCAACCTGGGGAGAGGAATTGGGCTTATTGAATCCAGCCCACAACCTGGGCCAGCTTGACCAGCAGATAGGCCACCCCGCCGCTGGCTGGAATCGTCATGATCCACGCTCAGACGATGCGTTCGACCACGTCGAATTTGAGGTGATTGAATCCTTTCGCGCAGCCGACGCCCATGTTGCCGGTTTATGCGGTGTCGAAAGGCCGGTTGAACGATAAAAAAGGCAGGGCGGGCTATTAACCCGTCCTGCTTTGTGATTCAACTTCCACTTCAACCCGTTACGGCTGGCGCAGCATATAGAAGCGCGTTGAATTGGTCGCTGGATTTGGATCGGTGAATTGGTAATTGCCGGAGTTCGCCGGATTTTCAACCGCTGTCCCGATGACCGGCCAAGCGGCCTTCGGCGTGGTGACATTGTTTGTCGCCAAAATCGAGAAACTCAAGCCTGGCACGTTGGTGAAACTGAACTGCGCGGTAGCGGACGCGCCAGAGCCGACGAAATGCATCGAATCGGGCGTGATGGTAATCGGCAAGATCGGCCCTGTTGAAACCAACTGGTTTGTGGCGCTGAAGTTCAAGTTATCAATCGCGATACCTTGGGCACTGCCCTGGCTGTCAAGTTGTTGCCAGACGAGCCAGAGCGCGGCGTTGGTCGGCCAGTTGCCGATGGCCAGATTGGTCACGGCGAGGCTGATTTGATTGCTGGGCTGCGTTCCGTCCAGAACCAACAATCCGGCGGCGTTGGTGTTGAAGTTCACATCCATGCCAGGGACAAAGGTTGCCGTGGCGTTGGTCGGCGAAAAAGCGTTGGTTCCCGTCAGGTCAATGTAATAACTGAAGACGAGGGAATTGGAACGAGGTTGATTGCGCCAGATTTCACCGGTGTATTTCAAGGTGACATACGACAGGGTGTTCGTCGTGTTGTTGATCAATTTCACTCCCATGGCGGAAGAGCCGGTCGTGCTGGTGGATTGGAGCCCGAGCGCGCGGTTGGTTCCGCCAATATTGACGTTGGTTGACAGCGTGCCGTAGTCAATGATGCCACCGGTACTTTGATCGCCTTGATGAGCACCCAGCTTCGAAGCGATAGCTCCCCAGCCATACCAGCCTTTCATGGTGTTGGTCAGACCCAGTCCGCCGACACCGCCGCTGGCAAGAACCGGATAAGCGAAATCAAACGGATCATCAAGGGAGTAGGTGACCGCATTGGCGCTTCCAATCTGGTTTAATAATTCCGGATTGCCGGTGTTAAATGTGCCGTTGGTGACCACCGGGAGTGAATCAAAATTTTGAATGTAGATTTGGCCGGCATTCGTGTAAGCCACAAATGAGTGCGGCGGCGGCAGGAGCACCGTCGCCGTGGCAACCGAACTGGTGACCGCCCCGCCACGGTTGGTCACCACGACAAAATAGCCCTGATTGGTGATGGCCGGATTGATGGTCAATGTGGAGGCTGTGGCTTCGGCGACGGCAACTTTGTTGGAGGTGTACCATTGATAGGCCATAGATACGCCGAAAGCGTTGACGCTGAATTGTGCGGCTGTGTTGGACAGAACTATTGTTGAACCGGGCTGGGCTGAGATCACCGGCGGGGTAAAAACCAGGGTCAAGCTGGCGATGAGATTCGAGGTTGCACCGGCGATGTTGGTCACGACACAATAATAATTGGTGTTATCCACGCCAAACTGGGCGCCGCCAATCGAGAGTGTCCTGGTGGCCGTGCCACCAAACTCATTGGCATCGGTCAACGGAACTCCGCCGGCATACCACTGATAACTCAAGGGACTTGTGCCGCTGGCCTTCACCGTAATACCCAAGCTTTCACCCACCGCATTGGTCAGATTTTGCACACTGCCGGACACCGAGGGCGCAACCGCGACCGTTGTCACCGTCAGATTCGCGGGCGGGGTGCTGGTCACCGAGCCAAATTGATTGGTGACGATGCACTGATAGATGTTTCCGCTGTCACTCAAGGCGGGGGAATTAAGCGTGAACGAGGCGTCCGTTTGCCCCACCAGATTGGTCCCGTTTTGCAACCACTGGTACGCGATGGGAGAATAGGCCGAAGCCGCTCCACTTTCCGAAGCTGTGATGCTGAACGTGGCTGGCGAGCCGGCCACCACCGATAGATCGTCCGGAGCGGACATAATGATCGGGCGCAGGTCGGGAGTGAATTCAATGGCCCGGAAACCGACATTGGTTCCCTTGGCCTGGGCCACCACAGTGAAATTGGTGATGGTAAATCCGGAAATGCTGTTGTTGGTGTCCACAATGCGAACAATGCGATTCGAGTTGGCGTTGCCGCTATAGAACGAGTAATCCTCGGTGGTCGCATAAATGACCGGATTGGTTCCACTGAAATCCGCCACCACATCAAAGCAGCCGCCGTACGAATTTTTTGAATCGTTGGTTATCACGAGTCCGCCGGAGGTTTGTTCATAACCTTGCACATTGAAATTACAGGCAAACTGCCAGGTCCCGCCGGATTTGACGTATTTTTGGACGCCCCAGACGAGATCGGCCATGTAGGCAATGGTGCCTTGTGGATTCATGTAAAAACCGGAAATGTTGGTGAATTGAGCGGCAGCGGGCACCACCAGATGAAAGCCCGCAAACGCTGTGGGCATTGGGTCGGGGTTGCTGTTAAAATCAACGAAGCTATAGATGCCACACGGATAGGTGTTGAGGGAATCCTTGCCGATGATGGTCGTGTAAACCGTGTCGTTGATGATTTTGACTGCGCGTGTGGACGTAAAGTTCTGAATGGCGATGGGCTGTCCGTCATTGGCGCCTGGATTGAAATACAACGTTCCCACCACATTGCCGGAACCCCAGAAATTGTTTGTCCCGTCGCTCACCACGCCGCGCGGATTGGTTTTGCCCGTGGCAATGCCATACCAAGCGTCGCCGACGTAAACCAGTTGATTTGTGCCAAAAGCATCAATCACTGAAATGCCCCGATGATAAGGCAGGGCCGAAGGTGTTCCCGGTTGCGAAAGAATATCACCCGTGTAAGCCGAATAAGTCAGAATGCTGCAATCCGCTGAACGGCCGAGGCTGCACGCTTCGCTGCCCGCATTGCCATTATTCCACAGCGCATTGGCCCCGTTGGTGGGAAAGGCCATCGAGTAAGTCGGTACGGTGGCGTTCGCGAGGTTCGGGTCAAATTCATCAATGAAATCCGGATTCTGCTTGAAGTTCCAATCGGAGATTTTATTTGTGCCGCCCGTGTCGGGCAGGCCGTCACCTATCCGCAACACCACCAGCCTGCCAGGAGTAAATTTGGGCGTTTGAGCATTCGCTCCCAGCGATAATAGAACGGCCAGCCCCGTCGTGAGAATAATTTTTTTCATGAGATTTTTTCTATCAGGATTGTTCAATAATTTGTTCCAACTTTTTTTCATCTTTTAACAACCGGGCAAGCATCCAACAGCCATGTGACAACTCAACGACAGCCGTGTGACAATTCTGAAACTTCTAATGAACTGTATTATCCTGTCTTGTTTTGTTTCCAAATTGTCACTTTCCCGCCATGCGCCCGTAACCTTGCGGAGCCAATATTCCGTTATTGAATCAAAGGAAATTTCTTAAGGTGGTTGGATGCGAGGACAAATATTTAGATCAAAAAAAACTGAGAGGAATAAAAATATGAAATTAAAAAGCAACCATGGATTCACCCTGATCGAATTGCTGGTGGTGATTGCCATCATCGCCATCCTTGCCTCTCTTCTCCTGCCCGCGTTGGCAAAGGCAAGGGACAAAGCCTATCGCATCACGTCCTTGAGTAACCTGAAGCAATGGGGAATGGCCCAACTCATGTATGTGGGCGACAGCAGTGAGGTTCTTCCCAGAACCAAAATCCCCAACGGCACCCCGGGCACCGGACCTGCATACAACGAAGATACTCCCTGGTGGACTGATTTGACGCAGGTGGAATTTATGAACAAGGCGAACGGAACCAGCTATGGCCGCGACGCCTGGTTCAACGCCCTGCCACCGCTCGCAGGCGCCCTGCCTTTGTGGCAATATGCGACCAGTCCAAATGGCCCGGCAAATTTTAATAATTCAAAATCCATCTTCACCTGCCCGACAGCGGCGGCCAACGGTGTGGATCCCACCAGGGTGGGCAATATTTATGTGCCGTTCAATTATGGGATGAATTCCAAGGGGACCGATGGTCTCGCCACGAATATCTTGTTGAAAACCTCCATGATCCGCAACAGTTCCGCTTTTGTGCTTTTCTCCGAAGTCCGCACCCGCACGGACGAAACGCCTTACTACGGCACCGACCCTGCAAAACAACAAATCATCGACACCCCACAAGTTTATACCACCCGCTTTTCCTCGCGCCACTCCGCCGGAGCCAGCATCACCTTTTTGGACGGTCACGCCGACTGGTACAAATACGATTATGTCTGTGTCACCCGGAACGGCAAACCCGCCGATCCTGGCCGAAGTGACATCAACTGGACTTACGATGGCCACATGGTGCCCTAGCGCCCGATAAATGGCAGAACTTCCACAACCTGAAAACATGAGTTCAAGAATTGAAACTTTTTCTGCTCCGTTTCATCGCGGGCTGGTTCCCGTCCTGTTTTCCCTCGTGCTCGCCGTCACTCCGCTGGGCGCTGCGGACGAACAACTGCATTACCTGACTGCCGGGAAACCCGACGCCGTTGCGCTCCTCGCCCCGCCTCCCCTCCCCGATTCGCCGGAACAAGCCGCTGACATGGCGGAAGTTCGTGCCGTCTGCCACGCCGCCTCCAGCAATGATGTCGCCGTTGCTTTTTCGGAAAAGAAATTTTCCGTTTTTAATTTCACCCCGGCCGTCGGGACGTTTTTTCAATCGAACAACCTGCCGAAGACCGCGGCTTTTTTTGCGCGCGTGCAGAAAGACGCCGCTGCCGTGACCGACGATGCCAAGGCTTATTATAAGCGTCCGCGCCCATTCACCGTTGATCCCAGCCTCGCGTCCGGCAAATTGGAAAAAAACTTCGGCTTTCCCAGCGGCCATTCGACCGAATCCATGGTCCTGGCCCTGGTGCTTGTCAATTTGTTTCCCGACCAACACGACGCTATCGTCGCCGAAGCGCGCGCCATCAGCTGGCATCGCGTGGAAATTGCCCGACATTATCCGACGGATATTTACGCCGGATACGTGCTTGCCCAGGCCATTGTCCGTGAGATGAAAGCCAGTCCCGATTTCCAGCGCGATTTTGCCGAAGTCAAAGCCGAACTCGCCGCCGCGCAAAGCCGGCAATAGCCAGACCTGCTCCGCCCTCCCCGCCCACACGCGCAGCTGCCCCGGTTGCGCGTGCTTCATTTTCCCACCGTTTTTGAATTTCAGGTCGCCAGCGGTAATGCGATCGCAAACATGATGAGCAAAAACACTATTCGCCATCACAAAAGGTCAGGATCAAGATGAGGTCGGTCAAATCTTCCATCGGTTGCCAACTCCATCGGATTTACGGAATCCAACCGGCGAACTGGGCCAGCTTGACCAGCAGATAAGCCACGCCGCCGCTGGCCGGAATCGTCATAATCCACGCCCAGACGATGCGTTCGACCACGTCGAATTTGAGGTGATTGAGTCCTTTCGCGCAGCCGACACCCATGATGGAGGTGGTGACGACGTGCGTGGTGGAGACGGGCATTCCGAAGTAGGCGGCGGTGACCAGCACCGTGGCGCTGGTGGTTTCGGCGGCAAAGCCGTGAACGGGATGAAGGCGGACCATTTTGTGTCCAAGGGTTTTGATGATTCGCCAGCCGCCCAAGGCGGTGCCGGCGCACATCGTCAGGGCGCAAAGCACTTTTATCCACGCAGCGATTTTCAACGGCTGATCCACCTGCGGCGGAGCTGTGCGCAAAAACGACAGCCAGCCGGGGAGATGATCGAACATGCCGCCGCTCGTGCCGGTCAGCAGCGCCAGCGCAATGATGCCCATGGTCTTTTGCGCATCGTTGGTGCCGTGGCTGAAACCCATGTAGGCTGAGCTGAGGAGTTGCAGCTTGCCAAAAGTTTTGTTGACGGAGGCCGTCCTCCAGTTGCGCAGCACAAAATAGAGCAGGCCCATGAGCAAAAAGGCAAATACCAATCCGCAAATCGGCGAGGAGATCATCGGCACGACGACTTTCCACAGCAGCCCTTTGCTTTTCCACCAGTGCTCGTGATTGGGGACGTACCAGACCAGGACATTCCAGTCGTTGCGCGCGGCGGCCAGGCACGCACCGCACAAGCCACCGACGAGCGCGTGCGACGAACTTGACGGCATCCCAAACCACCACGTCAACAGGTTCCAAAGAATGGCGGCGACCAGGGCACAAATCAGGACCTCGGACGTGGCAACTTTCGGGTCAACCAGCCCGGAGGCAATCGTGGTGGCGACGGCGGTGCCCATGAAGGCGCCAGTCAGATTGGTGACGGCCGCCAGCATCACGGCCTGGCGCGGCGTCAACACCTTGGTGGCGACGACCGTGGCAATGGAATTGGCCGTGTCGTGAAAGCCGTTGATGTAGGTGAACACCAACGCTGCCAGGATGACGAGAAGGATGAGGGTCATCGCGCGCGGTCAGGAATTCTTGAGCACGATATGCATGACCACATTGCCGGCGTCGCGGCAGCGGTCTATGACTTTCTCCATCAACTCGTAAAGGTCGCGGATGACCATGGCTTTCGTAGCCTCGTAGCGCCCGCTGTAAAGGTCTTTCAGCAAATCCCCCATCAAGTGATCCGCCTCATTTTCCAGATACTGGAGCTTGGTGTTCAACTCATGGATTTTTTCCAGATGTTTCATGTCGCGAAGCTGCTTGACCATGGTCAGCACCACGTCGGTGGCTTGTTCCATGATTTCAATCTGGCGGGTAAAATCCACGCCTGCAAGGTGTTGATGGCCGAAGTTGATGCGCTCCGCCAGTTTCTCGACCGTCTTGGGAATTTTGCGAAGCGCCAGCGACAATGCCTCAATGTCTTCGCGTTCGAGGCCGGTCACAAATGTCTTCACCAGTTCCGCGGTAATCTGCTCCGCAATCTTTTTCTCCTTCCGGCGCGCGAGTGTAAGATCGTCCAGCCCTTTGGCGGACGCGGGGGCTTTGATCATTTCAATGACCAGCCGGACGCTTTCGTGGGCTTCGCTGGCGGCGTCCTCCAGCAGTTGATAAAACCGGTCGGCCTTTCCGAAGAGCATTTGGAGCGAAAACATGGTGCATTCAGGTTCCAGGAAATGCGCAAAAAGTCCATGATATTTTGGCGGCGGAAACCAGCTTCCAAGGCTGTTTGGCATAATTCCGAAGCCCGAATGCCGAAACCCGAAACCTGACCGCCGCCCGTCAAACGCTCTGGCATTTGGATTTCGGACTTCGGACTTCTTTCGGACCTCGGGTTTCGGTCTTCGGGCTTTGTCCTCGATTTTGAAATCGTGGACAGGATGACATGGGCGTTGTATGGTTCGCACGATTTATGGCACTCGCGGACATCAGACGGGAATACTCGCTCGGCGGCTTGAATCGCGCGGAACCTGGACGCGAATCCGCTCGCGCAGTTCAATCGGTGGTTTGTGCAGGCGGCATCGGGCAGCCGCTGGTGGAAAATCGGGATTGCGCTCTACAAACTCTGGCACGCCATTCTTGGCCACACGCCGATTGATGTGAACGCGATGGTGCTGGCCACGGTGGACAAGGCCGGCCGGCCTTCCTCGCGCGCAGTGCTGCTCAAGAACGCGGACGAGCGCGGCTTTATTTTTTATACGAACTACGACAGCCGCAAAGGCCATGATCTGGCGGAAAATCCCAGCGCCGCGCTGACTTTTTATTGGCCGGATTTGGAACGGGAGGTCTGTGTTGCGGGCACGGTGAGCAAATTGTCGCACGATGAGTCGGAAGCATATTTCAAAAGCCGTCCGCGCGGCAGCCGCCTTGCCGCATGGGCATCGAATCAAAGCAGCGTGGTGGCCGATCGCGCCGTGCTGGAAAAAAAGTGGAATGAAATGGCGGCACGATTTCCCGCCGATGTGCCGCTGCCGCCGAATTGGGGCGGCTATGTGTTGAAGCCGGAGCGCATCGAATTCTGGCAGGGCCGGTTGAACCGGCTGCACGACCGGTTTTGCTACACGCGGCAGCCGGATGGTTCCTGGAAATTGGAACGGCTTGCCCCGTAAACCGAAGTTGATATCGGGAGCGCGCCCGCACCAAACCGCCGGACGCGAGGCGCGTCCAGCAACGCCCGGGGCGGGCGTGATCCCCGGCTGCCGTTTAAAATTTGTAAACCAGACTGCTGATGAGCTTCACATCATTATCCTTGCGGCCGGGCGCGGGTCGGTTGACAAAGTTGTCCTGCAAGGTGGCCCGGAGACTGAAGGTTTTGTTGAGCGCAGCTTCCGCCCCAATTTCGGCGTTGATCAGGAAGTTATCAGGTTTGTCCACCTGCGGGAGGAATTCCACTTTTTCCCAGACCCGCCCATTGTCATTGAACTTGTGCTCAAACCGTTCCGCCAGACGCAGTGACGCGTAAGTGGTGTCCACGTCACCGAGTCGTTGGACGATCAGGCCGGGGCCGGCTTCACCGGCAAAAGTCGTGTTCGTGGTCTTGATAAAATAATAACCGGCGCCGGGGCTGAGCGTGAAACGATATTGCAGATCGGCGATGCCGTCGTGCAGGCCCTCTACATTAAGGAAGGCATAGAAGCGTTCGCCGAACAGGTGATTGTATTGGCTGACGCCGTGCAGCGTTTCATTGTTTTTGACGGAATCATTTTCGCCATACGAGCCATCCACACCGAACGCAAACTCATATTCCGGGGTTTTTTTGCGGGTTTTGAAGGCTGCGGTGGTCAAAAGCGTGTCGCTGTTTCCCTTGGTGAGCGAAAGACCCGCCGAGACGCTGCTTTCCCAGGCCGGTTTGTTGGTTGAGACCACGGCGGTTTGATTGGTGCTGGCGGCCCGGCCGGACACGGCCAGAACCGCCAGAATAAATACGGCGAAAATGCGTCTTTTCATGATTCTTTTACACCAACCATCGGGCCTGGGGGAACCTGATTCAGCAGATTACCTGATTCGCAATGGACGTTTGAAACTTATTTCGCCGGCTCCTCTTCGACAGCAGAATCTTCCTTGTCCTCACCGATGACCGGCGCAATGGCTTGCAACTTGTCACCGGATTCCAACTCGATGAGCTTCACGCCCTGGGTGTTGCGGCCGGCTTCGCGGATGTCCTTCACAAACGTGCGCACCATCTGGCCTTTGACAGTGATGAGCATGATTTCATCCGCGTCGCGCACCGTCAGCGCGCCGACGACCGCGCCGGTCTTCTCGGTGGTCTTCATGGTGATGATGCCCTTGCCGCCGCGCGATTGAACCCGGTATTCCTCGAAGTCGGTGCGTTTGCCGATGCCGTTTTCGCCGGCGACCAGCAGTTTGGCGTCCGGCACCACAATGGCCAGCGCGACGACTTCATCGCGTTTCTCCAATTTAATGCCGCGCACCCCGGCGGCTGACCGGCCCATGGACCGAACGTCGGACTCGTTGAAATGGATGCTCATGCCATCCCGGGTAATCAGCACGACGCCATCCCCGGATCTTTAACCTCATCTTTTTCAATGATGCTCCCGCGCGTAAGTTTTACGTCAATCAACGTGTCGCCCGGGTCGATGGTGATGGCGATGATGCCGCCCTTGCGCACGTTGGTGAATTCATTGAGCGAAGTTTTCTTTACGGTGCCCTGTTTTGTGGCAAAGAAAAGTTCCCCAGGCTGTTCCCACGTGACGTCTTCCTTGTTTTGATTTGTTTTTGAAAGAACGCGGATGAGCGCGGCGATGGTTTCGCCCGCCTTCAATTCGAGCAAATTGGCGATGCTCCGGCCCTTGGCGGCGCGGCCCATGTCGGGAATTTCATGCACGCGCTCGACATACACACGGCCGGTGTTCGTGAAGAACATGAGGTAATCGTGCGTGCTGGCCGTGAACAAATGCTCGATGAAATCATTGTCCTCATCCGTCGCGCCCTCTTTGGTCGTCATGCCGATGACGCCTTTGCCGCCGCGGCGTTGCGCGCGATAGGAACTGACGTTGGTGCGCTTGAGCAGGCCGTTGTGTGTGAGCGTGATGATGACGCCTTCGTTGGCGATGAGGTCCTCGATGTTGATCTCGCCTTCGTCAGGCATGAGGTCGGTCAGGCGCGGGGTGGCGTATTTCTCTTTGATCGACTGCAATTCATTCTTGATGATGGTGAACACGCGCGCTTCCTTCGCGAGAATGTCCATCAAATCCTCGATGCGCTTGAGCAGTTCCTTGTATTCTCCCTCGACCTTGTCAATTTCCAGGCCGGTCAATTGATACAGGCGCAATTCCAGAATGGCGTCCACCTGCCGTTCGGTCAGCGCGTAACGGCCCTTGGCCAGGCGTGACTCGTTGCGGATCAAAATGCCCCAGTGCTCGACCTGTTTCTGTGTCCACTCGAAGGCGAGCAGCTTGACCCGGGCTTCCTCGCGCGTCTTGCTGCCGCGGATGATTTTGATGAAATCGTCGAGGTTGGCCAGCGCGATAAGATAACCCTCGAGAATTTCCGCGCGTTCCTCGGCCTTCTTCAATTGGAACCGCGTACGGCGCAACACGACCTCGCGGCGGTGCTCGATGTAGCAATTGATGAGTTCCTTCAGTCCGAGCGTCTTGGGCCGGCCGTGGTCAATGGCCAGCATGTTGACGGCAAAACTCGATTCCAGCGCGGTCTGCTTGTAAAGATTGTTGATGACGACCTTGGCGATGGCGTCGCGCTTGAGTTCGACGACCACGCGGGTGTTTTCATCCGATTCATCGCGAATGGCCGTGATCTCGGTGAAGCCCGGTGTTTTTTCGTTCACCAGTTCGGCGACGCGCTCGACGAGCACCGCGCGGTTGACGTTGTAAGGAATTTCCGTGATGACGATTTGTTCCTTGCCGCCCTTGAGTTGTTCGACGCCGACCTTGCCGCGAACCTTGATGCTGCCGCGGCCCGTCGTGAAGTATTCTTTGATGACTTCCAGCCCGCACACCATGCAGCCGGTCGGGAAGTCCGGGCCTTTGATGAATTTCATCAGGCCCTTGATCGTGATGTTTGGGTCGTCAATCTGCGCGCAGACGCCGTCAATGATTTCGCCCAGATTGTGCGGCGCCATGTTCGTGGCCATGCCGACGGCGATGCCCGTGCCGCCATTGACGAGCAAATTGGGAAAGGCGGCGGGGAAGACGGTCGGTTCGGTGAGCCGTTCGTCGTAATTGGGAACGAAATCCACCGTGTCCTGGTCCATGTCCTGCATTAAAATGCCGCCGAGGTGGGTCAGCCGCGCTTCGGTATAGCGCATGGCGGCCGGCGGGTCGCCTTCGACGGAGCCGTAATTCCCCTGCGGGTCCACCAGGCATTCGCGCATCGCCCAGGATTGCGCCATGTGAACGAGCGTCGGATAAATCACGGCCTCGCCGTGCGGATGATAATTGCCGGAAGTATCGCCGCAGATTTTGGCGCACTTCATGTGCTTTTTGGGGGGATAAAGCCCCAGTTCGTGCATGGCGTAAAGAATGCGGCGTTGCGAGGGCTTGAGGCCGTCGCGCGCATCGGGCAGTGCGCGGGAAATGATCACCGACATCGAGTAATCAAGAAACGAATTCTTGATTTCATCGGCGACATTGATCTTGGCAATTTTTTCCCCGGAGGCGAACAGCGGAGTGTTGATCACCGGCAAGTCATTGGAAGGTTTGGATTTTGGTTCGTCGGGCATAAAAATTATTTGGCAACTGCGATATCCTCCAGTTTTGCTGGAAACAACCCAATGGCAAACTGTTCACAAGCGGCGCGAATCCGTTTATCGGTTGCGGACATCGTGCCGCTGCGATGCAAATCGCACGTGGCGACGTGCAGGGCGTCCAATGTTTTTAACGGAATATGCGGATGACACGCGTGCTGGATCGCACTGGCGCGTTCCAGCACCGGGCGATTCAACGGCAACAGGCGGATGGATTCGGATTCAATCATCGAATAAAATTTTTCGGCTGCCATCGTACGTTCGTGTGACGTGATGTGTCCTCCCCGCTCTCTGGCGAGCAGGGCGGAACGAACTTCGGTTAGCGATAACTCCGATGTCACAAACTCGCGGCCAGTCAGATTTTTGCCAAACCATACGCTTTCCGGTTCGCGCACGAGCAGCTTGACGATGATGGCGGAGTCGAGATACATCGTTACCAGCCGCGCGCATCGCGGTCTTCGCGAATAATTTCGTCCGCCGTCGGTCCGCGGTGAATCGGCTGTTTCATCAGGTAATCACCCATGCCTTCAAAAACTTTTCGAGGCCTGGCTTCCGCGACGCTGACCAATTTGGCCTTCGGCTTGCCATCGCTGGTGATGGTGATTTCCTGTCCGGCGGCCACCAATTCCAGCAATGCTGACAGGTGCGCCTTGGCCGCGCGGACGCTGATGACTTCACCAATCCCCGGCGCAACAGCGACTTCTTTGAGCACCGCCGATTGCGGCTTGTGCGCCGGGTATTTTTTAATCGTTTTCACTTTCATGCTGTCAATGTAGTCACGCGTGACTACATTGACAAGACTTTTCTTTCTAAATATCCAGATTCCTGACGTTCAAAGCATTGTCCTCAATGAACTGGCGGCGCGGCTCGACTTCCTCGCCCATCAGTTTGGTGAACATTTCCTCGGCATCAACGGCATTGGTCAGATCAATGCGCAGCAGTTTGCGCCGCGTCGGGTCCATCGTCGTCTCAAACAGTTCCTTCGCATTCATCTCGCCCAAGCCCTTGAAACGCTTGATGGAGAGCCCGCGCTTTCCGACCTCTTTTACTCCGGCCAGAATTTCCGGGATGGAAAACAGCGGCGTCACCGTTTCGCGCTCGCCCTCGCCTTCAATCAATTCAAACAACGGTTTGTCCTGTCCGGCGTAGTGCTCGATGCTGAAACCTTTCTTGTCGAGCTTGGCCAGCAGTTCGGCAACCGCCTTGCTTTCGTGCAGCTCGATGTGCCGTGCGCGCCGGGTCGAACCGTTTTTCTTCTCGATGGTGGTCGTGTCGCCTTCTTCCTCGCTGCCGAACAATTTCAAATCGGCATTCTTCTCGCCGAACTGCGCCAGTTCGTCTTCGGTGTGAAAATAATGCACCGTTTCGTCATTGCCTTCGCGCACCTTGATCAGATGCCTCGGCAAATCGCCGGTTTTCTTTTGGCGGTGCTCGACGTATTCCGCAAAATCGCCGCCGTGACGTTTCAGGGAATTGGCGTATTTGTCGAGCGCTTCGAGCAACTCCAAAATTTCCGCGAGTTGATTTTGGGAAAGCTCCTTCTTGTCGGAAAGATTCTTTAAACGCACCTCTTCCGTGCCGAGTTCGAGCAGAATTTTGTTCAATCGCGCGTCGTCATCAATGTATTCAACGCGCTTTTTGCGTGCGATCTGGTAAAGCGGCGGCTGCGCGATATAGACGAAGCCTTTTTTGATCAGCGCGGGCATTTGCCGGTAGAAAAACGTCAGCAACAGCGTGCGAATGTGCGAGCCGTCCACGTCCGCGTCGGTCATGATGATGACCTTGTGGTAGCGGAGTTTTTCGATGTTGAATGCGCCCTCACCTTCGCCGTCACCGATGCCAGTGCCGACGGCGGTGATCATCGTGCGGATTTCGTTGTTCTGAAGCACCTTGTCCAGGCGCGCCTTTTCCACGTTGATCAACTTGCCGCGAATGGGCAGGATCGCCTGGAATTTCCGGTCGCGTCCCTGCTTGGCCGAGCCGCCGGCGGAATCACCCTCGACGATGAACAACTCGGTGTTCGCCGGGTCGCGGTCGGAGCAATCTGCCAGTTTGCCGGGCAAACCGCCGCCGGTGAGCGCTCCTTTGCGGACGGTCTCACGCGCCTTGCGGGCGGCCTCGCGCGCCCGCGCCGCGAGCAGGCCCTTCTCGATGATTTTCCTGGCCGGGCCGGGATTCGCGTCGAAGTGCGTCATCAAGCCGTCATAGACAACGGACGAAACAATGCCGTCAATTTCCGTGTTCACCAGCTTCACCTTCGTCTGCGATTCGAAACGCGGATTCGGCAGTTTCACGCTGAGCACGCAGACCAGACCTTCGCGGACGTCATCGCCGGAAATCGTCGGGTCCTTTTCCTTCAGCAAATTATTTTGTTTGGCGTACTGGTTGATGGCGCGGGTGAGCGCGGAGCGGAATCCGGTGAGATGCGTCCCGCCGTCGGTATTTGAAATGGAGTTGGCAAAGCAGAGAATCTGGTCGCTGTAGCTGTCGGTGTATTGCAATACGCAATCCACAAACACATCTTCGTCCTTGCCGTCAATTTTGCTGGGCCGTTTGCCCGAGATCACGATGGGCTTGGGATGCAACGGCTGTTTGCTCTTGCCCAGCTGGCGGACGAACTGTTCGATGCCGTCCCGGTAAAAAAATGTCTCCGTCTTCTCGTCGCGCTCGTCCTTGAGCACAATTTCGATGCCCGGATTCAAAAACGCGAGTTCGCGCAAACGGTTCGCCAGGATGTCGAATTTGAACTCGACGGTAAGGGTGAAAATCGTCGGGTCGGGTTTGAAGGTAATTAATGTTCCCGTTTTTTTTGATTTGCCGATGACCTCGAGTTTCTGCGTCGTCTTGCCGCGCTCGAATTCCATCGAATAAACTTTTTCATCGCGCGAAACCTCGACCTTGAACCAGTCGGAAAGCGCATTGACGCATTTCGCGCCGACGCCGTGCAGACCGCCGGAATATTTGTAGGCGCCCTGCCCGAATTTTCCGCCCGCGTGCAAATTCGTCAGCACCAGTTCCACGGCGGGCATTTTCCATTTCGGGTGCATGTCCACCGGAATGCCGCGTCCGTCATCCCGGATCGAAACCGAGCCGTCCATGTGAATCGTCACTTCGATTTTGTTGCAATAGCCCGCCAGATGTTCATCAATCGAGTTGTCGAGCACCTCGAACACGCTATGATGCAAACCACGTTCGTCCGGGTCGCCGATATACATGCCGGGCCGTTTGCGAACGGCTTCCAGACCTTCGAGCTTGTCTATTTTTGAAGCGTCGTATTTTTCGGTTTCGGGCGGTCTGGTTTTGCTGTTTTCTTCGGCAATATCTTCGTTGGTATTCGGCATAAAAAGCTCACTTTTACGGTCGTTTTTACCGGGTCCGTGAAAGCTTAAAAAGAATAAGAAATTTGACGATTTATTACAACCTTTATTTGGTCAAAAAAACACCCCAAAACACAATGAATTGTGGCCATGCCAACCCGCTTATGCCGTATATTGGGGCGTCCCCAAATCGCGCCGGTTGCCGGTTTCAGAGAAAAATGATGCCGGATTTTGCCATCATTTTGCCCTGAATCCCAACACACAGATTTCCTGCCTCAAACGAAGCATTTGCACACCAAAAACCTTTGTCTTTTGACCAACGAAAGACGTGCGTGTTGAAAATTACCGAAATCATTCTTGGCAATTTTCTGCCAAGAGCGTAAAAGCTGAAGTGTCAGACGCGACGTTCCAAACATTTAGTTCAGTGGAACGGGAATGCAAGGGAAAGGGAACCATGAAAGAAATCAGAAAGAATCTCAGAAGTTTGGCAATCATCGGTGGACTTGTAGCACTCCTCAGTTTTGTTCATGCCCAGCATACCGCGATGCCAAACGATGGCGGCGATGGGGGGAACAAGCGATTCTTTTACCGCCAACTACTCTTCGCCGGATTACGGCACGAACCTGTGGCTCTCAATCAGCCTGTCGAACAACGTGGTCAACCTGGTCCTGCACAACACCCAGCCAGGCGTGCCATATCTGATCCGGAGCCGGGAGGATTTGATTTCCGGGTCGTGGTTTTCCGAAGGCACGGTAACGGGAGCCATTGCCACGACGACCACACCGGCAATCATGAACATCGGTGAGCGGATCCAAAACCTGTTCATTCAGACGCTGGTCTGGCCGACGAGCAATAGCACGGCCGCAATCATCCCCAAGCTTGTGATTGGCGGTGAACGCATTATGGAATTGACCACCAACGGAGATGTGGTTTCCTGGGGTGGGAATAATTATGGCGAATTGGGGGATTACACTTTTCTTGACAGCAGCAACCCGGTTCATGTGGTGGGATTGACCAATATAACCAACCTAGCTTTAGGTTTAAACTACTCATTGGCAATTGATTCGAACGGGACACTTTGGTCTTGGGGACAACTTGACAATAGTCAGGATGAAGCCAATGTTCCCACGCAAGTTTTGGGAATGACAAACATAATAGCGATTGCGGCATATGGCCAGGAAGGAGGTGGCGATCCCGCTGTGGCTGTAAAGGCTGATGGTACGGTTTGGATGTGGGGCATGTCGGGTTGCGATACTTATGGGTTTCCCCCCGTACAAATTGCAGGACTTTCCAATATTGTCTCGGTGGCAGCCGGAAACTGTCAGACTTTTGCATTGATGACCAATGGCACCGTTTGGATGTGGGGAAATGGAAACGAAGTCCCCGCTCCAGTTTCAGGATTGAGCAACATTGTGGCCATTTGCGCCGGTGATTATCATACGCTGGCATTAGCTTCCAATGGCATAGTTTGGGCGTGGGGCTATAACGGTTACGGACAGCTAGGGGATGGTGGAACTGAATGGTCTAGCGATGTCCCTGTCCGCGTCTCAGGAGTTTCAAATATCGTTGCAGTTGCTGCGGGTGCCAACCATTCCCTGGCCTTGGACGGCGGCGGACAATTGTGGGCGTGGGGCGATGACGAATTCGACCAATTGGGCGATGGTGGTGTTGCGTATGGTGTCAATCTTCCCATGCAGGTCGTGGGAATGACCAATATCATTTCAATCGCGGCAGGCACGTATGCTTCCGCCGCAGTGGATGGTAATGGCAATTTGTGGCAATGGAGCCAGGGAATCGATTGGCTTTATCAAGAGTGGGGCGATGAAAATGGGCATCCCAGGCTGTCTCCGATATATGTTGATTTTTATAACGGTCAGTTGCCCAGCCTGGAAATATTGAGTGGCAACAATCAATTGCATCATGCCGGTGCGGAATGTGAGCAGCTGTTGGTTTTCCGGGTGACCGATACCAATGGTGTGGCGTTAAGCAATGCGCCTGTCTCGGTGGAAGTGGTGGCAGGCGACATGGAATTGCGAACCGTTAGTGGCGGGGACAATTACAAAGGCCTTCGGCTGATGACCGACGTTGACGGCGAGGTTTCCTTGATCGGTTATGTGGATGAGTATGTTTATAACCCGGATTGCCTGGTTAGAGTTTTGGCTGCCAGTCGTGAACGAGTCGTGGAGGTTGATTTTAATGAGATGATTATTCCACGGCCCACAATCAGCATTACCGATCCGGCGGATGGCGGCACCTATCTTGTCGGGACAAACCAAACCCAGGCCATCACGGTTGACGCGGAAGCCGCTCCCGGCACGTCCATTCAGGAGGTGGATTATTATTACGGAACAAATGGGACCGCAGACACACTATTGGGTGTTTCAACTCAAAGCCCGTATTCATTTATTTGGACCAATAGCTCATGGTGGGCAAATGCTTTTGACGGACAATACACAATATCGGCCGTGGCTTTGGATAACGCGGGTGGTTGGTCGGATGCACAAAGTGTGACCATCACCGTTGCCCTGGACTCAGAGGGCAACGGGATGCCGGACTATTGGCAACTTCAGTATTTCGATCAACTGGGTATTGACCCCGATGCCGATCCAGATGGCGACAGCATCAGTAACTTGCAGGAATATCAAAACGGCACCTGTCCAACGGATTATTACAATAGGAATTTGCCCCATTTGGATATTTTGGGCGGTAACGACCAGGCCGGGAATTACGATTCATTCCTGCCGGTGCCAGTGAGCATAAAAGTCTCAAGATCTCAGTATTTTACCTCATCCATGGCCAATGCACCCGTGACATTCACCGTAACCAATGGGACGGCACTGCTTGCTGCGATAACCAATGATACTCCGGTCACGTCTCTCACTTTGCGGACGGATATAAACGGTCAGGTTTCAGTGTGGGTTTATTTCCCCCCATCCGGTTCTAACCCTCCCGACAGCACGATTTTGGTGAGTGCCTCCAGCGGAACCGACTCTATTACCGTCATCGTCAATGAATTTGTACCGATGGGTCACTGGCGCTTTGACAACACAGACACATGGGTTGGTGAAGCAGGCCAGCTACCGTTGCTGACCAACAGTCTGGTTGGCATTCCCAGTTGGAGCAGCAACGCGGTGTTGGTGGACAATGTTAATCCGGCTTTGCTCTCCTATAACGTCGTGGAAACCAATGGCAATACCAACATCAACTGTCAGGTAGGGTCCGTATTGTTTTGGTTCAAGCCGGATTGGAACAGCACCAACACCGAAGGCAATGGCCCCGGCACTTGGGGTAGGTTGATTGAGATGGGCAGCTACAATTCCGCCTTTACCAACGGCTGGTGGAGTTTGTATCTCAGTCCCGATGGCACTCAATTGTTGTTCGGCTCCTCCACCAACGGCGGTGGTATGACGAATTTAGCCGCAAACGTCTCTTGGTATTCCAATGAATGGTATCAGATTGCCCTGACCTACTCGCCCACGGGCAGCGCCTTGTATGTGGACGGCCAATTGTTGGCCAACGGGGCTGGTGTGACATATTTCCCGAATGCCGACGAGTTGACCAATGGCTTCAGAATCGGCAGCGATCAGGACGGAAACAACCAGGCCGGAGGCGCTTTTGATGAACTGGAAACATTCAATTATCCTTTGGACGCAGCCAATACCTGTGCTCATGGCAGTGACATTCCCGACTGGTGGGAGGTGAAGTATTTCAATCAGATAGGTTTGGATCCCGATTTCGCGCCAGCCGGAGATGGTTTTACGCTTTTGATTGATTACCAGCGCGGCATGGATCCCAATGTGATTAATTATTCCCTGCACACCGCCTACCAGTATGTCAACAGCAATACAGTGCCGGTGCAGATAAACATCCGAAATGGCGTGCCTTCCTGCATGGCCGTGGCGGTCAATACCACCAACTTCGTGGTTGTGCCTTATCAGCTATTGGACATCAGCAGCCAGTTTAGCGCCACGCCGTGGCAGCCTTATAATTCGAACATTGCTGTTCCGCTGAATTTCGGCGACGGCGATTATTACGTTTGGGTCGGATTGCGAGGATTGTCGCACGATGCCTCGATAACCTGGCAGGGGATAAGACTCACATTGGACACGGTTCCGCCGATTCTCACGATCACCAATCCCGCCACCAGTGTTGTCTCAAAGCCGGTAATTCAACTGCAAGGCTGCGCCAACGAATTCTTGAGCAGCCTCACCTATGATGTCAGCAACGCCAGCGGCGTTTGGACCAATCAAGCCGGTTATGTGACCGGACAATTATACGACAACAACTTGACGGCCTTTACCACCAACTGGTTCCAATGTTACAATGTTGCCCTGACGACCAATGGCGTCAATCTCATCACCCTTCATGCCGCCGACTTGGCCGGCAACACGGCCACCACCAACTTTGGTTTCACGCTCGATGCTTCCGCCAATACCAATCCGCCTGCATTGACAGTCATCTGGCCGCGGACTGGAACATACATCAGCGGCAGCAACTTCACTTTGCAGGCGCAGGTCAACGACCCGATGTTGACGGTTTCAGCTTCCATTGTGGATGCCAGTGGCAACACCAACATCGTTCAAGGCCTTGTCGAGCAGACCGGATTGGTTTGGGTGCAAAATTTGCCGCTGACCAACGGCGCAAACACGCTGACCATCACGGCGATGGATTCAGCAGGCAACACTTCCACGACCAATCTGACCTTGTTCCAGAGCAGCGTCCTCGTGACGATGAACACGCTGGCCGACGACCAATTCAATCAATCATCCGTGAGCGTGAGCGGTACGGTGAGCGATTCGAGTCACACCGTCACCGTCAATGGTGTGACGGCGACGGTCAATCCCGACGGAACTTGGACGGCAGACAACGTGCCGGCGAGTTCATCCGGCACGGCGATTTTTGACGTGGAAGTTTATTCCGGCAGCGCGCCCAGCCTCTTCCGCGCCAATCTCCGTTTCACTCCCATGGATGCCCCTTCCAGTGGAAATGATGGCTCACATGTGTTTGGCATGACATTGCCGGTCAAAGTCGGCCTGATGAGTTATTTGAGGCAGACGGCCTCTTCTGGATTGATTGCCGGGGGCAGGTATTGCGCTGTTGTTCCTTGTTGCGGCCCCGCTTTTGGCAATTACATGGACAATATTAATTGGGATTACCAAGAGGGTGGAACAAACCAGGGCTATGATTTTTCCACAGGCTATTATAATAGCGGTCCTGGTTCGCCGGGATGGATAATGCTTTCTCAGCCCGGTTATCATGCGTGGTCAAACCCGCTGCCGAAAGGCAAAGACGCCTATAACGCGCCTACACCTTGGGAAAACATTTCAGATGCACAGGATTATGTTCAAACTCGTGTCATGATTGAACCGCAAGGACAAATTGCGGCCGGCTCGACCGTAACCTATCTTGTCCGTGCACAGGCATGGGAGTTTGTTTCCGAAGGTATTCTAGGCCCGATACTGGGCCCGCAACTGCCGCCGGATTCGATGCAAATTCAGGGTGTGACCTTGACGCCTGTCACCGATGCCGATGGTTCGGTCTGGGGACAAACGTTTGTTTCTGCCCTGGCAGGTGCGAATTTGGAGGTCACACCGACGGCTCCGGGGAATTACACCTTTTACGTACAAGCCTGGCAGTTGGGCCAGTTGCTGGCCGTGGACAACAACCGCGACGGTCGAATCAGCCTGGATGGCAGCGACGACACAACTTCAAGCAAACCGTTTCGGTTCTGGATTAACGACTCGCTGGAAAGCGAGGCTATTTCCGACGCAGCAAATGATATTCCTGGAAGTGACACCGCACAGGTCAAAGTACACGTCCCTTTCATTCGCGGGCCGAGTGATCTGGTGAATTTTTTCCCCGTAGCATTGAATCTGAGTAATTTATTGCAGCTTCTTCCACCATCAAACGGTTACGAATACCACCTTTCTCAAGCTGACAGTGCGGTTGATTTTATCTATGCCAATTTATCTAGCACAAACGCTTTCGATTATCTGACCAATTCGACATGGTGGAATACCACCCAAGGAAAGGACATGTATGGCGATTTTGCCACAGCGGCAACTGAATCGCCAGGAGCAACTTTAAACACAGCTTTCTTGAATCGTATTTTGGCTGACGGCAATCAAAACGTCATCTTGGTGGAAGGCGTTAAAGCCACCATGCAGCCTTTAATGCTGGAAATCTGGCACAACGGGCAAAAGCTGGCGGGCGTGCCGCTGTATTTGAGTATTGACGGAATCGAGAAAATGTATCGGCATATCAACTTGCACGATGGGCCAGAGGCCCCTGCGGATGCGGATTTGGCAGGTGATCTCCAGGTGCGTAACGGAGATGCCAGCCTGCCGACACAAATGAGCGAGCCGATCAATTATCCTGATTCGCTTTACAATCAGTGGTTTTTCAATGAGCGGTGGTTTATTTTTGTGGTTGGCTCCAATGTTGGCGGACAAAATGCTCGTGGTTGGGAATCCGAAGTGTTCAAACGCATGTATTGGAGCGGCAACAAGGCCAAGTTTGTAGGTGTGTCCTGGTTCGGCGATCCCCACAGTGGGGATTTCATTTTTGACTATCATGCGGCTGTTCGGAATGCTTTTGCCACTGCGCCGATGTTGACAACAAATATTAATGCTCTTTCCGGCCACAAAGCGATTGCCGGACACAGCTTGGGTTGTGGAGTGATTGCTTCGGCCATAGCTGACCAGGGACTGGTGGTGGATCATGCCTGCCTTTTCGATGCGGCACTGGCGGCGGAATGTTTTGATGGTGATAACGCCGAGGATTTGCCGAACATGGCGCACCCGGCGTGGGTGAGTTCAACCGATCCCTCACAGTCTTATTATCCCCGTCAACTTTGGGCGTCGGATTGGTATAAATTATTCCTTGGCACCGAGGATGCCCGTCAAACGCTTACGTGGAAAAATCGTTTTGCCAAAGCCATAAATAAAACCGACATGCACAGTTTTTATTCCAGCACCGAAGACGTTCTATATATCCGCGCATAAATAATTCGACATGTGTACGGGGGCGCATTATGGTTTGTGGGCAATATGCGCCCTGTGTTTGCCAAAGGCAATGAACGAAGCGTGCAGTTGCTGCTGCAACTGCGCAAGGAAGCCATCAAAGACCAAGAGCCGCGCGTGGCCCAGCGTTTTCACGCCGTGGCGTTAAGCATTGAAGGCCAGACGACCAGCCAAATCGCCCAGTCCTTGAAAGTTCATCGCTCCTCCATTCCCCTGTGGATTGAACACTGGAATCGGCATCGGGAGCAGGGATTGCTGGAGGGTCATCGTGCGGGCCGTCCGGAGGGACTTAACGATGTGCAGCGGGAACAACTACAGGATATTCTGGACAGCGGCCCGGTAGCGTATGGTTTGGAAACCGGCATTTGGACTTCACCGGTCATTAGCCGCGTCATCGGCGATGAGTTCAATCGGCATTACCATCCTGGACACGTCCGCAAGCTGCTCAAGCAATTGGGCTATTCGGTGCAGCGTCCGACCACCCGACTGGTGCAGGCCGACCCGGATCGGAAGAACCGATGGGTTCGTTATACCTATCCGCGCCTTAAAAAAAAGCCCGCAGCGAAGGGGCGATAATTGTCTTTGAGGACGAGGCGTCGTTCCGCCAGACGCCCACCCTGCACGCCACTTGGGCTCGCGTGGCCAGCCAGCCGCACATTCCGACCCGGGGCGAGCGGAACACGCAGAAGATCTTTGGGGCCGTGCGTTTGGACACCGCACAGTTTATCTACCTCCACCAACAAGACTATTTCCAATGGGAAACCTATGTGGCGTTTCTGGATCAGGTTTTAGTGCCGGCGTTTTATCGGCGGGGCCATCGTGTGTTCTTAATCCAAGACAACGCCTCGTATCATAAAAAGCAGGAAACCTACCAGTGGTTCGCCCAACACCGCCGTTACGTTGAGGTGTTCCCATTGCCTCCCTACTGGCCGGAACTCAACGCCACCGAACGGATTTGGAATTACACGCGAAAGCACGCGACCCACAACCGTTTCTTTGAACAACCCCAACACCTTTGCCAGGCGCTCTTTCGCACCTTCCGCCATGTTCAACGCCACCCGGAAGACATTGCCAATTTAATGCGCCCATTCTTTTGACTATGATGTCGAATTACTTATGCGCGGATATATAGGTCCCTGCCCGGGTATGCCCGGTTCGGAGGTGCTTCAGAGTTTGGCAACGTCTCGTTTCGACGGAGCCTATGCATGGGTGGTGCAAGAAAAGGGCAAAGGCAACGCGATCTCTATACCTTGGATTATTCAAGGCGGTAGCTATTACGGCGGCTGGAGATTTAATCTCAAGGACCCACTGTTAAGTCCGCCGCAAGGAACGGATCCGGTTTATTATGATTGGTTGGGCAATCCTGATTTTATTCGCGTCATCAAAACACCTTCGGATATTTCCGACATGTTGAATCTTGGCACGATTAACAATGACTTGCTCCGGCGGCATCCGTTCTTTGAGCCGGGCTGGGGATCAGTGGGACTTGGGGATCGTCTTGTTGACGTTGATACGGCACATTTCTGCGGGCCAACATGGATCATGGGCTTATACACCACTTCCGGCGGCGACACCATTGCTGCCGATCCAGCCAAGAACGCCCAATTGCTGGCTGAAGCTATCCCGGCGTTATCCACTCCAACAGGAAGTCGGTTTGTATACAAATTTGGTTCAGAAAATAATTATGATATGCCGGTTCAATTTGCAGACCAGTCTCATTGGCCTCGAGGCAATCCTTCTGATGCGATACCACCTTGGAACCATAGCGACATGCACGATGTAGCCTACCTTTACTTGTATAAACTATATAACCAAATTGTCTCCATCTCTCAACAATGATATGAAAACCACGACTGTTTTATACCTGCTTCTTTTTTTCACCGCATCTTACTCGCCTGGACAAACCAACCAACAATGGCAGGGGTATCCTCAAGCAAAAGTCACGGTGCGTGTTATTGGGGAGGATGGACAACCCATTCCCGGCGTAACCGCATCCTTCGTGTTCGGCGGACAGTACGATTACCAACATACTCTAGTCCGAGTGACAGGCGAGACAGATGTATCCGGCCTTTTTACGGCTCAAGGCTACACCTATGGTCGGTTCGGTCATGATTTGAAAAAAGATGGATACTATATGGGGAGCGCTCCAATTCCTGTCTTCCGCGATGCCCAAGATGGCCACTGGCAACCTTGGGGTGCGACCAATACTGTAATCCTTCGTAAAATCAAAACACCCGTCCCGATGTATGCGAAAAAAGTGCGGGGAGATGACATCCCTGATGGTGGCAAACCTTGCGGTTATGATTTGAAAGCAGGCGACTGGGTGGCTCCATACGGGCAAGGCAAAATGGCCGATTTTATTGTTACTTTGACCAATCGGCATTACGAGTCATGGGACGTTTTCGATGTCGGTGCAACCATAACCTTTTCAAACCCGCTCGACGGTATTCAGGAGACACAACTACCCAAGGAATACGCCGTTAGCCAATTCAGATGGCCGCGACAAGCGCCGGATGCAGGCTATCAACCTTTATTTGCGGCGCGTTATGCGCAGTTCCCAGACGGCGGCCAAAAACCAATCCGCACGTTCAATGCGGACGGAACAGGTCAGGCTTATTTCTATCGTGTCCGCACCGTGGAACAGGACGGCAAGATCGTCAGCGCGCTTTACGGCAAGATTGACAGTGGGATTGTTCTCGACCCACGTTGCGCAAAGTTCTGCAAGGTCTTTTTCACATATTATGGTTCCTCGACGTTTTTAATGGGTAGACGAGGTTTTCGGGTGATTTAAACTGGGAGGATGATTCCCGAGAAAATGTTTCATCAGATTATGGCGCTGGGTGATTCCTGGCGCGTGAGTGGTGTGGAGTATGTGGAGAAGGAAAGTAAAGTGCTCATTCGGGTGGAGGAAACGCCCGAACTGTGGAGGACAGAAGTCTGTCCTTATTGCGATGGCAAGTCGGTGAGCGGCTACGATCACGCGCCGGAGCGACGCTGGCGGCACCTCAACGTGTGCCAGTTGGAATCGGAGGTCGTTTGTTCGCTGCCCCGCGGACAATGCAAAGGCTGCCAGAAGGTTTACACGGTGAGGGCTCCTTGGGAGGGTCGCAGTCGGGGGCTCACGCAGGAGTTTGAGGCGTTTGCGCTGACCTTGATGCGGGAAATGCCGGTCAAGAAAGCGGGCGAGATCCTGGGCGAGACGGATCAGAAGTTGTGGCGGGCGCTCTTTGCGCATGTGGACGCGGCTTGGGGGGAACTGAGCTGGGAGAATGTGGTTTGGGTGGGGGCCGATGAAATGAATCGCAAGAAGGGGCACAACTACCTGACGGTGTTTGTGGATTTGGTGGCCAAGCGGGTGTTGCTGGCGGTGGAAGGCAAGGACGCCAGCGTGTGGGAGCGCTTTTCCGAGCAATTATCGCAGCACAACGGCCATCCGAAGGCGGTGACGCAAATCGCCATCGACATGAGCCCAGCCTATATGAAAGGCGTCCGGGAGAACTTTGGCAACGCGCAGGTCGTGTTCGACAAGTTTCACGTGGTCAGCCAGGTGGTGGCGGCCCTGGAGGAAGTGCGCCGCAAAGAAGCGCGGCAAAATGCCGAGGCCAGACAGCAGTTGGAACGGACCAGTTGGTTATGGCGAAAGAATCCCGAATCCTGGACTGCTGGCGATCAAGAGCGCTGGGAGCAATTGAAAGACAAGCCGCTGGTGACGGGACTGGCGTACGCGATGCGTTTGGAGCTGCAAAAGGCGTATGCGTCCGGGACGATTGGCCAGGCGCGCAGCCGCTTCAAATCATGGTGTCGCTGGGTGCGGAGCGAGGCCGAAGCATTGACTTCAGGCTTGCTGGAGCCGATGCGCAAAGCCGCTGACATGGTGGAGCGGCACCTGGAGGGAATCTTGAGCCATTGGAAGCAGGGGCTGACGACGGCGTTTCTGGAAGGACTCAACAGTTTGTTTTCGGCGACCAAACGCAAGGCTCGTGGCTATCGGTCCACCGAGTATCAGATCGCAATGCTCTACTTTGTCGCAGGCAAGCTGGATATCCCATACTATGGTTGATACCCACTACAAACGTCGAAGAAGCCATATTATCTGAACCCAACATCACTGGATCGGAACATGGAATTTGATCTTAAACGAAATCTTTTCACCAACCTGCCAGACTTGGAGCAGCCGCGTCTGCCGTAATGCTATAACGGCTCCCTTTTTTGAACCCAACTGGGAGATCGCGTTGTTGACATTAACGCTGCAAATTTCTGCGGGCCAAGCTGGATCATGGATTTATACACCACTTCAAGTGGCAACACGATTGCAGCCGACCCAGCCAAGAACACTCAATTGCTGGCCGAAGCCATTCCGGCTTTATCTACTGCGACTGGAAGTAGGTATGTGGCCCAATTTGGTGACGGAACAGGTCAGGCTTATTTCTTTCGTATCCGCACCGTGGAACAGAACGACAAGATTGTCAGCGCGCTTTACGGTAAAATTGACAGTGGGATTGTCCTCGACCCGCTCGACGCAAGTTCTGCGGGATATTTTTTTCATATTATTTGAACCCCACGCCGCTAGATCGGAACATGGAATTTGATCTTAAACGAAATCTTTTTACCAACCTACCGAATTTGGAGCAGCCGCGACTGCCGTAATGCTGCGACGGCATCCTCTCTTTGAACCAGGCTGGGAGATGCCTTATGGACGTTTACAAAGATATGAAAACCACGACTATCTTTTTTTTACCTATTACTTTAATCCCACACCAAACGACCAGAATTTGGAATGGGACACGAAACGGGATTTGTTCGGCAATCTAGGTTGGGAAAAGACCCCAAACCTCCCGTGAGACCCAAAGTCATTATGTTGTTGACGGCACTACTCGCAGTTGCTGCTATGACTAATGTTGTCAGCCATGAGCCTAAAACAAAAAACTCTTCAGACTGCTCCGTCCAATGACGCAACCCAACCAGCCCTTCCAGTCGGGGCAGGCAATCACCGGGCGGTTTTTGGCGTTTGCGTATTTCTCGTGGGCGCTGTTTGGTTGGTTTTCGGCCAGACGTTGCATCACGAGTTTGTGAATTACGATGACAGACTATACATTGCTGAAAACCCGGTAGTTCTCGGTGGCCTGAGCGCGAAGGGAATCGTTTGGGCGTTTAACCATAACGTGAATGTTAATTGGACCCCGCTGACGGTGATCTCTCACATGCTGGATTGCCAGTTCTATGGAACCCAAGCCGGATGGCATCATCTGACCAGCGTCCTCCTGCACATGGCGTCGGCCATCGTGCTGTTTCTGGTTTTGCGGAAAATGACAGGAACATTATGGCGCAGTGCGTTTGTGGCGACGGTGTTTGCGATTCACCCGCTGCACGTGGAGTCGGTGGCTTGGATCGCGGAGCGGAGGGACGTGCTCAGCGGGTTGTTTTTCATGCTGACGCTGGGAGCTTATGCCGGCTATGCCCGCTACCCGCAGTCCTTCGGTCGCTACTTGATGGTGATGTTAATGCTGGCGTTGGCGCTGATGTCCAAGCCAATGGTGGTCACGCTCCCGTTTGTGCTGCTCTTGTTGGACTACTGGCCGCTAAAACGATTCACTCAACCGGGCGGGCGTTTGATTCCATGGCGTCTGATCGCCGAAAAACTTCCGCTGCTGGCTCTTTCCGGCATAGCCTGCGTGGCCACGCTTTTTGCGCAGGAAGAGGCGATCGCGTCGTTGCCTCTTTCGGAGCGAATTGGCAACGCGCTGGTTTCCTGCGTTGCCTATTTGGGACAGATGATTTATCCGATTGGATTGGCCGTTTACTATCCCCATCCGGGAAATGGCCTGGCGCTCTGGAAAATTATCGCGGCCTTGGCCCTGTTGCTGGTCATCTTCATTGGCGCCATTGCCACGCGTCGGAAACAGCCTTGGTTTTTGGTCGGTTGGTTGTGGTATTTGGGGATGTTGGTTCCGGCAATCGGGTTGATTCAATCGGGGATGCGGGCGCGGGCGGATCGCTACACCTACCTGCCGCAAATTGGCCTGTACATTCTCCTGACTTGGATGGTGGTTGAGTTGACAGCCTCCTGGCGAAGTCGCCGTTGGGTGCTTGGCGGTGGGGCGATGGTTGTTCTTGTCGGCTTGATCACTTGTGCCCGGGTGCAAACCGCATACTGGCGCGACAGCGAATTATTGTGGACCCACGCGCTTGCCTGCACCTCGAATAACACCATCGCCCACTACAACCTTGGCAATGCTTTTCTCCAACAGGGACGGACGGACGAAGCCATTGCACATTATCTAAAGACACTGGCAATCAACCCCAACTATGCCGAAGCCCACTACAATCTTGGCAACGCCTTTCTCCAACAGGGACGGATGGACGAAGCCATTGCACATTACCAAAAAACGCTGGCAATCAACCCCAACTATGCCGATGTCCACAACAGCTATGCCGATGTCCACAACAACCTTGGCAATGTTTTTCTCCGGCAGGGACGGATGGACGAAGCCATTGCGCAATTTCAAATGGCACTGGCAATCAATCCCAAAGATGCCAACACCCACTACAACCTTGGCACTGCCTTTCGCCGGCAAGGAGATGTGAATAAAGCCATTGTGCAATTCCAAGAGGCGCTGGCAATCAAACCGGAATTTGCCGAAGCTCATTACAATCTTGGCAACGCCTTTCTCCAACAGGGACACGTGGAGGAAGCCATCGCACAATTCCAAAAGGCGCTGGCAATCAAACCCGACTATGTGGAAGCCCTGAATAACATGGCCTGGGTGCTGGCCACCTGCCCGCAGGCTTCGTTGCGAAACGGGATTAAGGCGGTGGGGTTGGCCGAACGGGCGAATCAGCTTGCCGGCGGGAAAAATCCGGTGATTTTTGCCACGCTGGCGGCGGCGTACGCCGAGGCCGGAAGATTTCCTGAAGCGATTGAGACGGGGCAACGCGCCTTGCACTTGGCCGGGGAGCAATCCAACCCCGCGCTGGCCGGGGAACTTCAATCACAACTGAAGTTCTATCAGGCAGGCACTCCATTCCATGGCCCGGAACAAGCCCCTTAGCTGCGCACCGGCTTTGTCACGATTTGGCTGACTACCGGCGGGCGTTTTTGCCGTTGAAGTGGCCGAAAATTCAAAAAATACAGCGTCAAGGTGAGCGGCGTTGCAGGTGAAGCAGCCGTTGCGTTCCGGGTAATTCCAACTCGCTTTTTTTAGATGCGAACCGTAATTTCTCCCAATGGCTTTGACTGAGAATCTGACCGCTTCTCCCGACCTGTTTGTCCGCCGCCACATCGGCCCGCGGCCCGCTGATGCCGGCGAAATGCTCAAGCAACTTGGCTACGCGAGCCTTGACGCCATGATTGCCGACGCTGTTCCCAAACCGATTCGGCTCGGTCGTCCGCTGCAACTGCCCACCGCCCGCAGTGAACATGCGGCCCTCGCCGCGCTGAAGGAAATCGCGTCGCAAAACCAGGTCTGCCGCTCATTCATCGGCATGGGCTATTACGATTGCATCACACCCGCCGTGATTCAGCGCAATGTTTTGGAAAATCCCGGCTGGTACACGCAATACACGCCTTATCAGGCTGAAATTTCCCAGGGCCGTCTCGAAGCGCTTCTGAATTTCCAGACGATGGTTGCCGATCTCACGGGCCTCGACATCGCGAACGCTTCGCTGCTCGATGAAGCCACCGCCTGCGCCGAGGCCATGACGATGTGCCACCGGCTTGCGGACGGGCGGAACATTTTCTTCGTCTCCGAAACCTGCCATCCGCAAAACATCGAAGTTGTCCAAACCCGCGCGAAGGCGCTCGGGATCGAAGTTGTCGTCGGCAATCACGATAGTTTCAAGTTCACCGAAAGAGTATTCGGCGCGCTGGTGCAATATCCGGACACGTTCGGCGCGATTCACGATTACTCCGGCTTTGCGGAAAAAGCCCATGCTGACGGCGCGCTGCTTGCCGTGGCCACGGATTTGCTCGCGCTCACGCTCATCAAACCGCCCGGTGAATTCGGCGCGGACATCGCCGTCGGCAGTGCGCAACGCTTCGGTGTGCCGCTGGGCTACGGCGGTCCGCACGCCGCGTTTTTCGCCACGCGCGACGAGTTCAAGCGCCAGATGCCCGGCCGGCTCGTCGGGGTCTCCAGGGATTCCCGCGGCAAACCCGCGCTGCGCCTTGCGCTCGGCACGCGCGAACAGCACATTCGCCGCGAAAAGGCCACCAGCAACATCTGCACGGCGCAGGCGTTGCTCGCCAACATGGCATCCATGTATGCCGTCTATCACGGCCCGGAAGGTTTGAAGAAAATCGCGCAACGGATTCATGCGCTCACGGCAATTTTGGCAGCCGGCTTGGAGAGACTTGGCTATGGCGTTGGGAGTCCACAGTCCACAGTCCACAGTCCATGGTTCTTCGACACGCTGACGGTTGCCTTGGGCGAAAAGCCGTCTGCCGACATTGTCCGCGTTGCGGAAGCGCACGGGATGAATTTCCGGGTGATCGACGACAAAACCATCGGCATCTCGCTGGATGAAACGACTGGCGAAAGCGACATCACCGAAATCTGGCAGGTGTTCAAGGGCAGTAAAACCGTTGGTTTCACGGTTGGCGAGCTTTCCGCAAAGACTGTGGACAGTGGACTGAGGACTTCGGACTTTTTGAAGCACCCCGTCTTCAATCGCTACCACAGCGAAACTGAGATGCTCCGCTACCTCAAGCGGCTGGAATCGCGAGACCTGTCGCTGACCGCCTCGATGATTCCGCTCGGTTCCTGCACGATGAAGCTGAACGCCGCGGCGGAGATGCTTCCCATTTCGTGGCCGGAGTTTGCACGACTTCATCCCTTCGCGCCGTTGAAGCAGGCGCGCGGCTACCAGGTTTTGTTTCAAAACCTCGAAGATTGGCTCTCGGAAATCACCGGCTTTGCGGGAATCTCATTGCAACCCAACGCCGGTTCCCAGGGCGAATACGCCGGCCAGCTCGTCATCCGCGCTTACCATGAATCACGGAATGAGTCGCACAGGACTGTTTGTCTCATTCCATCTTCAGCACACGGCACAAACCCGGCGAGCGCAGTAATGGCTGGCTTGCATGTCGTATCCGTCGCATGTGACTCATGCGGGAATATAGACATGGCTGATTTGCGGGCGAAGGCTGAGGCGCACAAGAAAGAACTCGCCTGCCTCATGGTCACTTATCCTTCCACGCACGGCGTGTTCGAGGAAACGATCAAGGAAATTTGCGAAATCATCCACGCCAACGGCGGACAGGTCTATATGGACGGCGCGAACCTGAACGCGCAGGTCGGTTTGTGCCGGCCGGCGGACATCGGCGCGGACGTATGCCATTTAAACCTGCACAAGACGTTTTGCATTCCGCACGGCGGCGGCGGACCAGGCGTGGGTCCGATTGGCGTGGCCAAACATCTGGTGCCATTCCTGCCGGGACACGGCGTGGTTGATCCGATGGTAGGGCGCGTCACTCCGTGCGCGCCGTCAGACGATGTCGAAAAGGGAGGCGCGCAAGGGACTGCGCGCCCTACCAATGCCATCGGCTCCGTCGCCGCCGCGCCATGGGGCAGCGCGGGCATTTTGCCGATTTCGTGGATGTATATCGCCATGATGGGCGCGGATGGCTTGGCTGAAGCCACCAAATTTGCCATCCTGAACGCCAACTACATCGCCAAACGGTTGGAGAATTATTTCCCGACGCTATACCGCGGCCACGGCAACCTGGTTGCGCATGAATGCATTCTCGATTTGCGCCGGTTCAAGAGTGTTACCGCCGAAGACGTCGCCAAGCGGCTGATGGATTACGGCTTCCACGCGCCGACGCTGTCATGGCCGGTGGCCGGCACGCTGATGGTCGAGCCGACGGAGAGCGAATCGAAGCTCGAACTCGACCGTTTCTGCGACGCGATGATTGCCATTCACGCCGAGATGACGGCCATTGAATCCGGTGCGGCAGACCGGCAGAACAACCTGCTGAAAAACGCGCCGCACACGGCGGACATGGTGGCGGCAGACCATTGGGACCGGCCATATCCGCGTGAAGCGGCGGCGTTCCCGGTCAAATCGCTGCGCGACTACAAATTCTGGCCGGCGGTCGGTCGCGTGGACAATGTCTTCGGCGACCGCAATCCGGTGTGCTCGTGCGCGGGGATGGAGAATTATTCCTAACTGCAAACCATTGAAACCATGCTGCCCGCTTTTCCAAAGGCTCAAAAGATTCTCGATGACGAGTGGAACAAGAGGATGTTCGCCGCCAAGGACAAGGTTTTCCGTGTTCATCGGTGTTCATCCGTGGTTAATTCAACCTGGATGGCGGCCAATTCAGCGCGCGGTTCCTCGGCGATGCGGTCGAGACGGTCGGCGCGCCGATACCAATAGCGGCTGTTGGCCAGGTCACCCTCGATCTTGTGCAGCACGGCGTGAATCCACGCGGCCGTGGCGTCGTTTTCGTATTGCTGGACGAGTTGATGCGCGGCATCCCAGTCGCCGGCCAGAGCCAGTTCAACCGCCTTGAGCAAATCATTGTTCAGGTCGCTCATGGCCGTGTTTTACCGCTGAACCGGCGCGGCGGCGAGGCTGGTTCATGGCTGGTACAATCCCAATCTAACTGTTATAGGGTTGAGCCTGCGGCTCAACGCTACACCAAATCAGGACAGTGCCTGCGGCCTGGGATGTTTGTCCGACCTCGCGGGGGTTGTGGAAAGCGGATTTTGTGATAGTTTCAAAGCATTGTTCGTCTGTACCCATATGATTTTGCATCGGTCTCATCGCTGTATTGTCCGTTCCTCCCCTTTGGTCCTTGCGGTCGCGCTGTTGCCGGTCTGCGGATATTCCTCCACCTGGTACGTCGCCACCAACGGACTGGACACCAATGCCGGCACGAGCAACGCGCCGTTTGCCACGATCATGCACGCGCAGTCCGTCGCCCATTACGGCGACACGGTCTGGCTGCGCGGCGGGACGTATTATCCCACGGAGATCACGCGGACCAATTCGCCCGGCGTCCCGTGGAATGTGGTCAACAACATGACCAACAACGGCATCAGCTACCTGGCCTGCTCCAACGAGCTGCCGGTCTTTGATTTTTCCAGGGTTTACTTTGACCCGCCGACGAACCGGGTGACGGCCTTCCTCATCAACGCGTCCAACTGTGTGTTCCGGGGCTTCGATGTGGTGGGCGTGCCGATCATCTATACCAACACCAGCAAACCTCCGCAGTCGGAATGTTTCCGCGTGAGCACCGGAAACTTCAACCTGTTTGACCGGTTGCGGATGCACGACGGCCACGGCATCGGGATGTATATCACGGATGGCGCGAGCAATCTGGTGCTGAACTGCGATGCCTACAACAACACGGGCGTCGATTCCTACTCCCAGGGGAACATTGATGGTTTTGGCTGCCACGTGACCCGCACCAGCCATACGGGCAACGTGTTCTACGGTTGCCGCGCTTGGAACAACAGCGATGATGGCTATGACCTCATCAACTGCAAAGCCAAAGCGGTGTTCGACCATTGCTGGTCGTTTTACAACGGCTATTTCACGAATGGCACGGCTACCGGCGGCAACGCCAACGGGTTCAAATGCGGTGGCTACGGGGTTTCCGGCGGTTCGTATCCCGTGCCGCCGCCGCGCCATGTGACGCGCTTTTGCCTGTCCGTGGGCAATGGCGCCAACGGTATTTATGCGAACTTCCACCCGGACGGCCTGGATTTCATCAACAACACGGCGTATCGGAACCAGGCGGATTACAACATGGTCTGCATCATCACCAACACCAGCCGCTCCTACGAAATACCGGGGACGAATCATTACATGCGCAACAATCTCGGGTTCACCTACTCGGGCACGAACCGGGTGACCTGGCTGAACACCAACTGGTGCGACGTGGCCTTCAACTATTTCACGCTGCCGGTCACGGTCGCCTCGAACGATTTCGTCACGCTCGATGAAAGCCTGTTGACCTCTCCGCGGCAGGCGGACGGCAGTCTGCCGGTGATCGCCTTCGCGCACCTGACGAACAACAGCGATTGCGTTGATGCAGGCACAAACGTGGGCTTTGCCTTTTACGCCGCCGCGCCGGACCTCGGCACGTTTGAAGTCGGGCCGACCAACGGGCCGTCCCTGACGCTCACGAAGTCCGGGACGAACCTGGTTTTGACCGCCAGCGGCTGGGCAAACTGCACCAACGTTCTCATGGCAACCAACAATCTGGCGTTGCCGCCGGCGCAGTGGTTATGCGTCGGGACGAACAAATCCGATCTGTCCGGCAACAGCCGTTTTACCAACGTCATCCCCGCCGGCGCGGCGCAGCGGTTCTATCGCGTGCAGTTGCCCTGACTTCGTCTGGATGCCGGGATCGCGCCAGGAAACCACTACAAAATCGGCGGCAAAGTGTTATAAGCCTGACAGCGCGTCATGAACATCACCGAAGCCCGGGGTTGGCAAAACACATCGTGTTCCATGACCTGTTTCATCATCTGGAAAAGGATGTGCCGCAGTTCAAGGCGATTAACGAAGTCAAACTGGCAGTGGACAAGTGGAGCCGGCCATATTCGCACGGAGCGGCGTCGTTTCCGTCGCCGGGACTGCGGGACTTCAAATTCTGTCCGGCCATCGGCTGTGTGGGCAATGGTTTTGACGGCAGCCCCCAGTCTGCACCTGTGCGGGGATGGAAGCGTTTAAGGAATAATTCCAAACTCTCGATGATTTTGTACTGGTTGGGTCGGCGATTTGGACCTAATAAGTGAATCAATGGGAAAGCACAAAATTCTCATCACCGGTGCAGTTTTCATTGGCGCCGCCCTGGCCGTGTGCCTGGTTGTCGCGGCAGTGTTTTCGTCGCTGGCCCGGCGGCCGAGGCTGGCCGCCTTCGATGATTCGGATTTGATACCCACGCGGATCGAAATTCCGGTCGAAAGCAATGCGTTCTGGACTTTGTTGCAGGCGACCAACGAGCTTTATTGGCCAAAGTCGCTGGACAACCGGTTGATTGATTTAAGCGACAACACGAATTGGGATGACGCACTCGCGACCGAGATGTTGGAGAAGAACCGCGCCTGCCTGGGATGGTTTGACAAAAGTTTCCAACAACCTTTCTTGCTGGTCCCTGAACCAAAAACTTTTGATGAGGACTGTTCTTATCTTTCCGGTTGGAAGGCCATCAGTTCAGTGGAATGCATTCGGGCCAACGCATTGTTCCGCAGTCATAATGAAAAAGAGGCCTTTGCTTCAGCGTTGAAGATAGTCAGGTTCGGCCAGCGGGCGGAAAATTCCGGCGGCCCGATCATTCATTATCTCGTGGGCGCGGGCATTAAAACCCTTGGATTATTGCGGATTCGACAAATGACCGCCCAAACCACTTTGCCGGAGACAGACCTGATGGGATTAATCCGGGAACTCGACAGTTTGGGGCCGAATAAGGAAGGGCTTACAAATGCGCTGAAAGTTGAATATCAAATGCAGTGCAAATATCTTGATGATTTTGCCAGAGGAAAAATATCAGCGACGAATGCTGGTGAACAGATGATGACTTCAATCGGCCTAAAACCGTTCTTTAGCGTGACCAGGACAAAAATGGAATTTGCCCAATCGGTGCGTGTTATCCGTGACGGCATGTCAAAACCCTTTGGCGAAATTCCATGGTCGGATATGCCGGTGGTGGAAACCAATGGTCCGACCTTGAAGCGTTTGATCGATGGCAACGTCATGGGAGACATTTTTTTCAAACTCTTGGAACCTTCGTCAAAAAACTTTTCCAAAAGAAAAAGCCGTGAGGCGGTGAGCGTGACCGCAACGCAATTATTGCTGGCGCTGAAAATCTACAAAATGCGGCACGATAAACTGCCGGAATCTCTTTCTGAACTGGTGCCGGAATTTTCCCCCAGATACCGCTGGACGACTTTGACGGCAAACCATTCCGTTATTTGCCCGGCAAAAAACTCATTTATTCCATCGGTCCGGATTTGAAAGACTCCGGCGGGGAAGGTTTTCAAAGAAATTCTGAAGGTTATGACCTGCCATTTCCAATTGAATTTTAACCCGGCGGGGTGTTCGACTTGGCGCATCGGCATCGGCGTTTGAAAGAAATGGAAAAAATCAACTGGCGGAATTCGTCATATCGCGTTATTGGTAAATGGGATAAAGTTAAACGGACTTTGACCATGAAAATAACCGATGCTCTTTTGGCGGAACACGTTGTGTTCCACAACATTTTCGACCACATTGAACACGTCCTGCCACAGCTGAAAACGCTGGCCGAGGTGAAAGGCTGGGCGGGATTGATGGAAGTGCTGCTGCTCGCCCACGGCAAGGCCGAAGAGGATCTGGTGTTCGCTCCGCTCAATCACTACCTGGAACAACTTGGCCAGCGCGACACTTTTGAACACGAACATCACGAAATTGACAACAGCCTGCTGCGGGTGAAGGCCGCCAAACGGCTGCCCGAAGCGCGACGGTTGATGCTGCAGGCCGTGACCGCGTCGCGCACACACTTTGACCGCGAGGAGCGGATTGTTTTTCCGCTGGCCGAGAAAGTAATGAAAGACAAAACGCTGATTGAATTGGGCAGGGCCTGGATGAAACAAAGAGACGCAGAGTCGGCTTGAACCCGGATCGTCTGCCAGACTTTCCTATAGCAGTTCAAATTGTCATTGGCACAGAAAAGTTCGGCGGAAATCTGGCGGATCTTTCGTTTTCTTGCAAAGCGCCAGAGGGCTGGCGCAGTCCAGGACGCTTCGCGTATTTCAATAATCCTCGGGACGCGCTCTGCGTTTTGGAGTGCGGCGGCCCTCCGCCGCTTTTCCCCGGAGCCACATCAAACTACGTCAATGTTAACTGGAACTGCAATACGTTGCCAGCGCGGCGTTTACGCCGGCGATGAGCGTGTTGACGCGGGTGGTCAACGGAAAATCCGATGGCGCTTCGAGGGTGTAGGACAATCGGGTCTTGTTGACGATCAAATAAAATGCCTCGGCCCATTGCGGGCGCGTCCGGGGATCAAGATTTGGCCGGATGATGCCGCCCCGGGCCGGGCGGTCTTCGATGATTTCAGATGGATCAATCGGGCAGACTTTCGCGATGCGCGCAATCATGGTTTCGGCCAGCGATGGACGGTTTTCCGGATTCAATTCATAGACGTAAAAGCCGTGCGATTCCCAGTCTTCGTGCAGGCAGAGGCAGAGGTTGAACTGCGGCTGTCGCTCCAGCCAGGCGATGTGCGCGCGCGTCTCCGCCGCTTCCAGGTGCCGGTAATCGCGGTTTAAATCCTTGCCGTCGGCGTTCTCGCGGCAATTCAAAACGAAACCTATCGGATTCAGACACGGGCAAAACGAAAGTTCGACGTTCGCCGGCCATTGGTTTTCCCGGAGCAGACGCAACGCGGCGATCGGCCCGGCGGGTTCGTCGCCGTGAATGCCGGTGCTTAAATAAATCTTGGTTGAGGGTTGAGCCGTCTTCGCTTCGCTTCGCCGCGCCAAGGGGTTGAGAGTTGAGGGTGGCGGGCGATGGAGGGCGAGCAGGTTGAATTCACCCTGCCTCCCAAAAATTTCGGAGGTCCAGCCGTGCTGTTGCGCGGCGGTTTCGATGTCGCGCAGGACGGTGCGGATGTCAATCGTCTCGCCGTGGTAACCGCCGTGATTTTTGCCGAGTTTTTCCACGCGGAGAATTTCATGCAAAGCCGCAAAAACGCAAAGAAGTATTGACGCGAATTACACGAATTAGCACGAATTCAATTTTTTCAAAGCCCGTAGGGCTGGCATCTTTGTAGATGGCAAATTGCATATGGCCAAAGCTCCGTAGGAGCGACATCACCTTTGAATTTGGTGGGGCGAGCGTCCCCGCGAGCCGGCTCGTCAGTAGCCTCGCCCCACCGAATATGCCACCCCGATGGGGGAATGGCGCTTACATAAGGCCCAAAACTTTCTTTCCCAGTCTCTTACGTCTGGGGGGGTTGGGTACGGTAGCAAACAAGACGTGGCGACTTAATCGTTGCATTTCCTTGAGGGTGGTTTGCACCTCCCGCCACTGGATAATGGCCGAACGCAGCCATTCATACTGTTCCTTGGACAGCGCGACACTGAGGGTTTTGCCTTTGACCTTGCGTGTCCACTGATAGCAAGGACCGCCGGCACCTGGACCGCGGTCTTGCACGTAACCTTCACTGATCCAGCCGGTGGTGCTCAACTGCTGTGCCAACCGGGCATACTGCCTTTGCGCCCGGGCCAAGGAAAAATCGCGGTTCATGCCCAAAAGTCTAGCAGACGTGTCAATAAGGCGGTATTACTACCGCCCTATGCACGACACTCCCTTCTTCTCCGCCTGGCGCGCCCAACTGGCACCCTCGGGCGCGCGCACGGCCAGAGCCCTCGCCGACTTGCGGGCTTGCACGCTCTGCCAACTGGAAGCCCGCTTCGGCTCCTGCCTGCCGGCCACGCTTTTCCCCAAGGCCCCGGAAAAGCAAAACAGCCGCGACCGCCTCTACACCCGCTGGCGCACCTTCTGGTGCCTGCTCTGGCAAAGCCTTAATCCCCAAGCCACCGGCCGGGAAGTCGTTCGCCAACTCCAAGCCTTGTTCCAGCTGGAGGGCGGCCCCAGCCTTTCCGAGGAGGATGGCGCTTACTGCCGCGCTCGCGCCCGGCTGCCCTTGAGCGAATTTCCCAAGGCCTTGGCGGCCACCGCCCAGGCCGCCGGGCAGCACGCCACCCCTTTGAACTGGCTCCAAGGCCGCCCGCTCAAGGTAGTGGATGGCTCAACCCTGACCCTGCCCGACACGCCCAAAAACCGCGCGGCCTATCCGCCAGTCCAAGCCTCGCTGCCCCATTTTCCAATGCTCCGTCTGGTCGTGTTGTTTTCCTTGGGCAGCGGCGCCCTGCTGGCCCTGGCCCAAGGTAGTTTGTTGCAGTCCGAACTGTCACTGTGGGGCCTGCTGCTCAATCAACTGGCCAAGGGTGATGTCGTCGTGGGCGACCGGGGCTTTGGCAATTTTGTGGTGGTGGCGCTCTTGCAAACGCTGGGGGTGGATTTCCTCGGGCGGTCGCGGCGCCATGGCGATGGCCGGCGCCGAACCCGGCGGCTGGGCAAAAACGACTGGTTGCTGGTCTGGAAAAAGGGGCCGTGTCCCTCCCCGTGGTTGACGCTGGCGCAGTGGGTGGGCTTGCCGGTCGAGTTGACCGTGCGGGTGGTACGGGGCCGCTGCCATCAAAAAGGCTTTCGCGTGCGCCAAGTCACGCTGGTCACCACGCTGGTGGATCCCCAACACTACCCCGCACAGGAACTGTTCGAAGCCTACTTGCGGCGGTGGCGGCTGGAGATGTGTCTGGACGATCTCAAAACCACCCTCCAGTTGGAAATGCTGCGCAGTCACTCGCCCGAAATGGCGCAAAAGGAAGTTTACGCGCGACTCATCGCACACAATCTGGTGCGCTGGACGATGGCGCAAGCGGCCCTCCAGCACGGCGTGGCGTTGGAACGAATCAGCTTCAAAGGCACGCTGGATGCACTGCGGCAGTTCAGCCACGCCATGAGCCAAACGCGCTCCTCAAAGAAACGGCGGGCCTTGTGGGCTGAACTGCTCCGTACGCTGGCGGCCGATTTGGTGCCGGCACGTCCGGGACGGCGCGAGCCGCGAGCCGTCAGGCGCAAGAAAAACAAATACCCACGGCTCAACTTGCCGCGCCGCCACTTCCGGGATCACCCCAAACGCGCTGTGCGCCGCACCCGTGCCCGCTTGCGCAGGCTGGGCCTTATGTAAGCGCCATTCCCCCGATGGGGCTGGAGAATTTTTTGGTTTGTGATTCTACAAGGATGCCGCGCCTACGGCGCTGGGAAAACAAGTCCGTTGTGAGGATTATTGCTCACAGCTGGTCAAGACAGTCTTTCCAAATCTTCTCACCAATTTGTTCAGGCAATTCGGTTAAGGTGTGCGGGAACGAACAATTTTTACCGGCTATTTTTTTTATTGAAGCTACTGAAAACGGTGGTTTGAGCTTTCGAAACTCACGAAGGATTACAAAGCGTCCGGAATCGGCGTCACCCCATGGGATATTGCGTTTCTCCGGTGTCGCAATTCCAACTGCAATAATTTTCCAAATGTTTTTCCTTCCATCCCTGTTCAGTCAGTGAGGAAGTTTCTATCAGTTGTGGAATGCCTTTTCCGTCTTTTTTAATTTTGAATAACATAGCCGTCCTTTGGTTTATACAATCACGGCTTCTGTTTCGCAATTTTCGTTTCTGCAGCCGGTTTCTTCCTGGTCGCTGAAGCCGTGGCTGTCCCAGCCCGGGTCGAGGCCGAGGTCCTTGAGCATTTGCAGGTCTTTTTCCACGGGCTGGTTCAGCGTGGTGAGATAATTGCCGACCATCAGCGCGCTCGCGCCGGCCATGAAAATCAGGCTTTGCGCGTCGCGCAGATTCACCGTGCGTCCACCGGCGATCATGATTTCCTGCCGCGGCAAAATGAACCGGAAGCAGGCGATGGTCTTTAAAATTTCCAGGACGGGCAGGGGCTCGTTTTTTTCAAAGGGCGTGCCGGGAATCGGGTTGAGAATGTTGACGGGCACGACGTTCGCGCCGATTTCCTTCAGGGAAAACGCGAGGTCACAGCGGTCTTCGCGCGTTTCGCCCATGCCGATGATGCCGCCGGAACAAATCTTGATGCCGGCCTTTTTCAAATAACCGATGGTTTCCAGACGGTCGTCGTAGGTGTGTGTGGTGCAGGTCTGCGGGAAAAAGCGGCGCGAGCTTTCGAGATTGTGGCCGTAGCACTCGACGCCGGCTTCCTTGAGCCGGTCGGCCACGCGCTGGCTTTTGATGATGCCGAGCGAGACGTCGGGACGGGTCTTGCCGCCGGCTTTCAACTCGCGCACCCGGGCGCAAACTTCGTCCAGCAGCGGTCCTTCGTTGAGGCCTTTCCACGCGGCGACGAGGCCGACAGCCGTGACGCCGTTTTTGTTGGCTTCATCGGCGGCTTCGGCCACGGGTTCGGGATCCACGAAGCCGTATCTGGGCGAGCCGGTCTGGTAAAACGACGACTGCGCACAGAAACTGCAATTTTCCGGGCACGCGCCGGCCTTGGCGTTGACGATGGAGCAGAGGTGGATTTTGTTGCCCTTGAATTTTTCACGGATGCGGTTGGCCCAGGACAACAAATCAAAAATGTCGGCGGAGTTTTCAAGATTGAACAGCGCCAGCGCCTCGCCGCGGGAGAGGGGGCCGCCGTGCAAAACGCGTTCGCCGAGTCCGGCAATCCACGGGCGGTTATTTGCGTCAAGCTGTCTCACTGTCATGGTTGACAGCATACTTCGCGCATCAAATTCCGCAAGTGGCGTTTGGCGGCGGGGTGGACGCGGCCTGAAAACGGCGGTGAAGGCAGGTTTTTTATTCGATCACCTTGCCGAGGATGTTTTGGCGCGGGACCGCCCCGAAGGTGCGGCTGTCGGTGCTGTTGTTGCGATTGTCGCCCAAGACGAAGAATTTATCATTGCCGATGCAAATGAACTCGTTCGCGTTTTTCTCATAGGCATAGGTTGGTGTATTGGCCAGAAGATAGGGTTCACTCAACAGCTTGCCATCGACATAAACCCTGCCGTCTTTGAGATAGACCGATTGTCCCGGCATGGCGATGATGCGTTTGACCTCGAGCACATTGTCGCGCGGGTCTTTCAGGGCGACGATGTCGTTTTGTTTCGGCTCGCTGATGACATAGGAAAATCGGTTCAACCAATAACGTCCCGAGTCGGTCAGGGTGGGATACATGCTTGAGCCTTCCACCTGAACGGATTGGCCGATAAAACGGCTTATCAACCGATAGCTCAATGTTCCCAAGATGGCCAGGATTATCAGGGTCCAGCATTGCTGTAAAAACCAGGACCACGATATCTGGAAGACATTATCCTTAACAAAATTAAGCCTCGGAACGGTTTGTGATCGGAACTGTGCTGAAAAAGCCATAGCCTTTTTTCTACATTTTAGAGCATAAAATCTGATTTATTGTGAAATTACTGTCCAAATTATAGACAACAATGTGCAGCTTGGCAACAAAAAAATCAAATTCCGCTGGAATTTGATTTTAGTTATTTATTTTCAGGTAATTGGGATGGAAACGTCGCGGTTAGATATTGGGCGACGGAGACGATTTGGATGTCCGAGAGCGGACCACCATCGGCGGTGGAAAACGCGGGCATGAGCGAGCCGGCCCGGCCATGCGCAATCCAAGTTTGCCAGAAATCCACATTGGTCGGGGTTTTGATGTTGTGCAAATCCGGCACCATCGTGGAGCGATCCTTGCCTTCATGGCAGATGGTACAGACGGCGTCGTAAAGCGCCATGCCGTATTTGCCCTCGCCGGGTTTGACATGGCAGGTCGCACAATCACCGCGAAAAACCGCCTGCCGGTCGGCTTTGGCCGCAATCAGGTTGCGTTCGCGGTCAGCGGCGGTCAGGGTGGGAACCACCGGTGGCAAAATGTTGATTTTAAGGATGAGTTGTTTGAAGCCCTTGTCGGTTTTAACATTGACCGTCTTGACTTGGGGGCCGCTTCTCGCGGCAAGATTGACCGTGACGCCAAACTGTGCGTTTGTGCCGGGGGGAATGACCCACGGCAGCGGCGGCAATTGTGCTGTGGTGCAGCCGCACGACGGATGAACCTCCAGAATGGCCACGGGAACCGGCTGGGTGACGCTGTTCGTTGTGATGCTGGTGGCCGCGGAAAAGTTGGTGACGAAGGAAATCTTTTTGGACCTCAAAAAAGACGAATTGGTGACTGCGGTGATGTGGGTGATGGTCGTGACGTTGGTGACCAGGGCGGTTTCATGAACCGTTGCGATGTTGGTGAAGCTGAAAACAAAATGGGCCATGCCGGCATTTGCCGCCACGTTGGTTTCCTTCGTCAGCCCGTCCCAAGCCAGCACGCCGTCGGGCAGCGGATCATTTTGATGCGAAGTATCCGGCACATAAACCGCCGCCGTGGTCGCCACCGCGTTGGTGGGGCTGCCGTCCGCCGCGAAAAGTTTTCCGCTAACCAGGACGACGCCCGCAATTCCGCAAATGAAAACGCGCCGTAATTTCATAGTTGTTTGAACACTAAACAACCCGCCCTGATTTGACGAGCCGAAAGTGACTTGATTCAAAAAAATCACGACCGGTTCAGCGCGCTCAACACGGCGCGCACGGATGCGAGCTCGATGTTCGTGTCCACGCCCGCGCCCCAGCGGGTTTTGCCATCGGCGTGCTTGATTTGAATGTAAGCAATCGCCGCGGCCTCTTCGCCGGAACTCAAGGCATGCTCGCTGTAATTGGCAATTTCAAAACGCGGCACGCCGATTTTGCCGAAACCGTGGACGAGCGCGGCGAGCGGGCCGTTGCCTTCGCCGGAAAGTTCGACCGGCTTGCCGTCGCGCAAAAATTTTGCGCGGCAACGGACGACGCCGTTTTTGCTCTCGGTTTCAAAACTCTTGAGCTGCCACGGCTTGGCGCGTTCGATGTATTCGCGCCAGAACATTTTTTTCAATTCGGCGCCGGTGACTTCCCGGCCGAGCTGGTCCACCTCGTCGTTGGCAATCGGCCCAAACTCACGCTGCATGTCCTTGGGCAACTCGATGCCGAACTGGCTCTCCAGCAAATACGCCACGCCGCCCTTGCCGGACTGGCTGTTGACGCGGATGACCTCGCGGTATTGGCGCCCGATGTCCGTCGGATCAATCGTCAGATAGGGCACGTCCCAGTATTCGCAGCGGTCGCTCTTCCATTCGTTCAAACCTTTCCGGATGGCGTCCTGGTGCGAACCGCTGAACGCCGTGAAGACCAGTTCGCCCGCGTAAGGCTGGCGCGCCGGCACGGTCATGCCCGTGCAACGTTCGTAAACCTCAATGATGGAATTGAGATCCGTGAAATCCAGCTTCGGATCAATGCCGTGCTGGTAAAGGTTCAGTGCCACGGTGACAATGTCGAGATTGCCCGTGCGCTCGCCGTTGCCAAAAAGTGTGCCTTCGACGCGGTCTGCGCCCGCGAGCAGGCCGAGTTCCGTCGCCGCGACGCCGGTGCAGCGGTCGTTGTGCGCGTGGAGGCTGATGATGAGCGACTTGCGGTTTTTTATGTTCCGGCACATCCACTCGATTTGATCGGCATAAACATTCGGCATCGCGACCTCGACGGTGTCCGGCAGGTTCAAAATCATCTTCCGCTTTGGCGTCGGCTGCCACACCTCCATGACCGCCTCGGAAATTTCCTTCGCAAATTCAACCTCCGTTGCGCTGAAACTTTCCGGCGAATACTGGAGCATGACTTCCGTGCCTTTGAGGCGCGGCAACCGCTCTTGGATCCATTGCGCGCCGCGCACGGCGACCCCGACAATTTCCGCCTTCGATTTGCCGAACACGACGCGGCGTTGGGCGGGGGAGGTCGAGTTGTAAAGATGAATAATGGCCTTCTTCGCGCCGGCGAGTGATTCAACCGTGCGCTCAATCAAATCTTCCCGCGCCTGCACGAGCACCTGGAGCCACACGTCGTCCGGCGCGCGTTTTTCCTCGATCAGCCGGCGGTTGAAGGCGAACTCGGTGTTCGACGCGGCCGGAAAGCCGATCTCGATTTCCTTGAAGCCGCATTTCACGAGCGTCTGGAACAGCTCGAGTTTCTGGCCCACGTTCATCGGCACGGCGAGCGCCTGGTTGCCGTCGCGCAAATCCACACTGCACCAGATGGGCGCGTGCTTGAGGACGCGGTTCGGCCACTGCCGGTCAGGCAGGTTTATCGGCGGGAACGGACGATATTTTTTCGACGGTTGTTTGTGCATAAAATCAGGTGTTGACGATATTAAACCACGGATGGACACGGATGGACACGGATAAAATGCAGATCCATTGGTAGGGCGGGCAGTCCTCTGCCCGCCGCTCGCAGCAAAGACAATCCAACGGCGCGCACGGAGTGACGCGCCCTGCCCGAAATCTGTGTTTGTCCATATTCATTCGTGGTTAAAAACAAAAACCCCACCGCCATTTGGCAGTGGGGTTCGGAAAATTTTGTAAACGAATCAGAACCCAACCGCCGCGCGACAAAGCAGCGCGTTTAGCAGCAGATTCAGATTCAAATTACGATTCACGATGACAACATAGCGATCACGCACGGTTACGTCAAATGGTATTTCGACCGGCAACCAAGCCACTATCTGTTTGCCATCAGGGAAAAATCCGTGATACACAGGCCATCCCGGCTTGAACGGGGAAAACATGAAACCTTTCAATGAAGTGGCGGACGAGGCGTTGCGGGCCATCAAGCAACGCGCGGCGGAACTCAACATCAAGGGCGTGGCCGTGGTGGCCGCCAGCGACGGCGACCATGTCCAGTCCTGGTCGTCGAAAATGCTCGTGGTGGGCGCCCTGAAGAAAGGTCCCTCCCGGGACGAACCCGAGATGAACCTGCTGGCCATCGTTTATTCCAAGGCTGCGGAAATGGCGGACACTTTGCAGGCCAGCGGCAGCGGTGTCCGGCCGCCGCTGAAGGGTGAATATGGCTGGGGCGGTGGTGTAATCGCGAGGGGAGAAGGCAGGTACTTGTTTGCCGCCTTTAGCGGCGGCAGTTCCGCGGACGATGTCAAGGCCGCCCAGGCCGGCCTTGATATCCTGACCAGGGCAATGAGCTGACGGCCTTTAAAAAAACTTTCATTTCGCAGCCGCCGGCGTATTGGCTGGAACAGCCAGACGGGTGGCGCAGATACTTTTCGAAAAGTTTTAACTTGCCACACACTCCAGCGCGGCAATGCGCAACCTGACAATGCGACGAATATTCCCCAAGTCGGTGTTGGCGTTCAGCAACCCGTTGATTTCCAGCTGGGCGCTTTACGATTTTTGCTTTGTTGACAAATTTTTTTCTGCTACATCCATCGCCCAATGGCTGATGAGTTTGAAGCAAAGGCGCCGCTTCCCAGGGACAAAGCAGACTTGTGGTTCGGACCATGGCGCTTCGCGCTGATTTTATTTGTTCTGATTTTTGCCGCTTATCCGGAAGTGATCACCGGCGCCGGCACGCTTTTTTATCGGGATTTCGCCATCCTGGGTTATCCACAGGCGCAATATCTGCGCGATTGTTTCTGGCGCGGCGAACTGCCACTTTGGAACCCGTTGAACAACTGTGGCAATCCGTTCCTGGCGCAATGGTTCACGCTCACGCTGTATCCGCTTTCATTGTTCTACCTGGTCCTCCCGTTGTCCTGGTCCCTGGGTGTGTTTTGTCTGGGACATGTTTTTCTCGCCGGTTTCGGGATGTATTTTCTGGCCCGGCGTTGGGCCGACAGTTGGTTCGCCGGAGTGTTGGCTGGTGTCGCGTTCGCGTTCAACGGCATGACGATCAATGCGTTGCAATGGCCGGATTACTGCGTTGTGCTTGGCTGGATGCCCTGGGTGGTGCTCCTGGTCGGACGCGCCTGGCGCGAAGGCGGTGCGCGGACCATCGTTCCCGCCGCCCTGGTAGGCTTGCTCCAGATGCTAGGCGGCGTGCCGGAATTGATTCTGCTTACGTGGTTGTTCGTGCTGGCTATCCACGTGGGAGAACTCCTGCAAGGCGGCGCGGCACGGGTTCAAATGGCCGCCCGTTTCGTGACGGTCGTCGCGCTGATTGGCGCTCTGGCGGCGATTCAACTGCTTCCGTTCCTGGATTTTTTGGCTCACTCGCAGCGCGATCCGGACTTTGGGAAAACGATCCAGTGGAGCATGCCCGGTTGGGGCTGGGCCAATTTGCTTGTCCCGCTCTTGTACACCTTTCCGTGGATTCACGGTGTGTGCTATCAATACGACCAATACTGCACTTCCTCGTACTATGCCGGCGTCGGAGTGCTGGCACTCGCCATCGCGGCGGTCTGGCTCGTGCGACAATCCGGAATCCGGCTGTTGGGTGCGGTGTGCTTGTTTTGCCTGATACTGTCCCTGGGTGAACACGGTCATCTTTATGGCTGGTTGCGCCGGATATTTCCGCCGCTGGGGTTTATGCGTTACCCGGTCAAATTCATGGTGTTGCCTTCATTTCTGCTGCCGCTACTGGCTGCCGTTGGCCTCGCGCGCGTGTTTTCAGCCACGCCGGCAGAGCGGAGCGGGCTTTGGCGGCGGCTGGCTGCGCTTGGGGGTTGCCTGGCCGCGCTGATTTTTTTCATCCTGTGGTTCGCCTGGCGTTATCCGCTCTACGACCCTCCCTACAATCACTGGCCTGAAACGCTCCAGAATGGATTGAGCCGGCTGGGATTTCTGGTGTTCGAAGGCGGACTGCTCTGGCTCGGCGTGCGGGCCGCGCCGTTTCGCCGGCAATGGCTGATGCGCCTGGGGCTGTTGCTGGTCGTATGGCTCGATCTGCTGACGCACATGCCGCGCCAGAATCCAACCGCGCCGCGCTGGGTCTATCAACCCGGATTGTTGCAGTTGTCGCCGCAGCCCAAGATTGGTCTGACTCGCGCGATGATCAGCCCGGCGGCCGAGTTGACGCTGCATGAATTCATGCCGACGAACGTGGTGCAAGACGTTCTGTTCCGGCGCCGCGGACTTTCCACCGATTGCAATTTAATTGACGGTATCCCGAATGTGACCGGCATTTATCCGACGTATCTGCGCGAGGCCGAACGGTTCAGGTTGTTGCTTTACGCCTACACCGCGAAAGAGTATCCCGCAAAAGAGTATCCGCAAGTGGAGGCGTTTCTCGGAGTTTCCCACGTCAATTCTTCGAGCAATGTGCTGAACTGGGAAACGCGCACTAATTATCTTCCGCTCGTGACCTCGGGCCAGCGGCCCGCCTTTGCCACGGATGATGTCGCCCTCCGCGCGATTTTTGCGCCGGCCTTTGACGCGCGGAGCGTGGTTTACCTGCCGCGGGAAGCAAAATCAAAAATCAGCGTCTCCAGATCCGCGTCCACAAAGCTGGTGGTGCATCGTTTTACCGCGCAACGGATCGAGTGTGAAACCGAATCCGACCGGCCGGCCATGGTGGTTGTGGCCCAATCATATTATCATTGCTGGCACGCCTACGTGGATGGAAACCGCGTGCCGTTGTGGCGGGCAAACTATGCTTTCCAGGCGCTCGAAGTGCCTGCCGGCCGCCATGAAGTGGGTTTGATTTACGAGGACGCCGCCTTCCGTGCCGGAGCGGTTATTTCGGCAATCACTTTGGGCGCCTGCCTTTTTATGTGGCGCTGCCGCCGGCAGGCAGTGCCTTCATCGCCGGGATCTGAAAAATCGAATTAGCCGATGAACGCCGCGTGAACGGCTTTCATCGCGGCTTCGCCCTTCGCCAGGTCAATCACGACGGAGATTTTGATCTCACTCGTCGAAATCATGTCAATGTTCACGCCTTCCTTCGCCAGCGTTTCAAACAGTTTTCCGGCCACACCGGTGTGGCTCTTCATGCCGACGCCGACGATGGACAGCTTGCCGATTTTCTCGGCGGTGATCACGTCGCGCAGGCCGAGTTCTTTTTTCAGGCCATCAATGACCTTCTGCGCCTTGAGCAGATCCGGCTTGTCCGCCGTAAAGGAAATGTCCGTGGTCCCGACTTTGTCGGACGCGCCGTGGCTGATGTTTTGCACAATCATGTCCACGTTGACGGTCGCGTCGCCGAGCGCCTTGAAAATGCGCGCGGCCACGCCGGGTTTGTCGGGCACACCCACGAGCGTGATTTTGGCCTGGTTTTTGTTGAGCGAGACACCGCGCACGACGATGCCTTCCATGCTTTTCGTTTCTTCTTTCACAATGGTTCCGGGGTTGTCATTGAGGCTGGAGCGGACTTCAAAGACCACTCCGAATTTTTTGGCAAATTCCACCGAGCGACTCTGCATCACCTTGGCGCCGAGGCTCGCCAGTTCAAGCATCTCGTCGTAGGAAATCTCCTGCAGTTTCTTCGCGTTCGGTACGATGCGCGGGTCGGCGGTATAGACGCCGTCCACGTCCGTGTAAATCTGGCAGAGGTCGGCCTTGAGCGCGGCGGCGAGCGCGATGGCCGTCAGGTCCGAACCGCCGCGGCCGAGCGTCGTGATCTGGCCTTCGGGCGTCTCGCCCTGGAAGCCGGCGACGATGACGACGTTGCCCGATTTCAGCAGTTCATGGACTTTCTTCGGCGTGATGTTGTGAATCCTGGCCTTGGTATGAACCACGTCGGTGACGATGCCCGCCTGCGCGCCGGTGAGCGATACCGCGGGCACGTTCAGCGCGTGCAGTGCCATGGCCGTGAGCGCGATGGTCTGCTGTTCGCCGGTCGCGAGCAGCACGTCCATCTCGCGTTCATTCGGCAGCGGCATGATTTCCTTGGCCAGCTTGATGAGACCGTCGGTGACCCCGCTCATGGCGGAGACGACCACGACGATCTGGTCGCCTTGAGCGCGGTATTTGGCCACGCGCGCCGCGACATTTTTGATGCGGTCGGGGTTGCCGACCGAAGTCCCGCCGTATTTTTGAACAATTAGAGCCATGTTGAATTTTCGGGAACAGCAGAATAGTCAGATGCCCGGCGTTTGAAAAGTGCGGAATTGTGAGACTCCCGAATCCTTAGCAAGGAATTGGGCACGCTTTATGAATTGGGTTTTGGCGGTTGACGGAAGCGGATTCATTTTTTGGAAGCACTGCGTTGGCCTTGTCGTTGAGCGTCGTGAGTGTTTGGGCTGGAAAGAGACGGCGGCGATGGTGTTTTTGTCCTGAGCGGGCACAGTCCCCCCTTCGCCATCTGGCGGCGCAGCGTCGGGGATCAATCCGGGACAAACCCGCTACCCGGCGGGCCGTCCGGCCTGCGGCAAGGGCCATAGTCGCGCCATCAGTTGCCGCCACCAGACCAGCCACGCCTCGGGCACCTGCACGCGCACCACCAACACCCGCGCGTGATTCACCAACTGCGCCGGCAAGAGCATCAATTGGCGCAGCAGGGTTCTGAATTGCCAGCCTTGGCAGGCGTCCGGCAAGTGCAAGAGCTTGAGCGCCGCCATCAGGTTATAGGCCAGCGCCGCCACGGCATAAAACATCCGGTTGGCATTCAATTCGGCGCAGGGCGGATGGTGCAAATCCAATCCGTTCAAGACTTCCTTGAACAACTGCTCCTTCTCGCCTTTGAGTTTGTGCCGCGCAAACACCGCCGCCGCGTCGGAGCGCGCACCTTCGCACACGACGAAGCGGTAGTTCCAAAACATCTCGTCGTCGCGTTTGAACCGCACCACCGCAAAGGTCTGCGGCTGCTCCGCGCCTTCAGGCTGATGCCGGATCAAACAGTGTTGTTCGGTGATGGGCAAACCATCGCGCCATACGGCTGCCTGGGGCGTGCCCCACACCGTTTCGGGCTGTGCCGCCGCCGTGCGTTCCAGCGGCCCGGTCCACTTGTTGTAGCTCACGCTCCACCGTGCAAAGCCTGCCGCGCCGATGGCCTTCAGATACACTCCGGCGCTGGAGCCGCTGTCGGCCAGCAACTCGGCGGCTCGCTCCCGCCACAGATCACGATTGCGTTCCAGCATCGCCGGCAGCGCTGCGCTCACCTCGCCCGGACTGTCCAGATGGCTGTCCGTCAGAAAGGGCCCAAACCAAAAGGTCTGCCACGAGAGCGCCAGATCGCCGTTGTAGTTGACCCTGGCCCCTTGAAAGCTCGGCCCGCTGACCTCCAGTTGCGTGTCGTCGAAGAACACTTCGGCCCGGCCGCAGTAGGTCCAGCGCCGGGGGTCGGCCCGGGCCAACACCCAGTTCACGAACTGCCGGATCAGTTCCCAGAACGCGGCCACCGTCTGGGGACTTTGGGCGCGCAACCATTCACCCACAGTCGTCTGATCGGCAAACGCCGGCACCCGTGCCAGCAACTTGGCCAGCGGCTCTTCGTTGAGCCGTTCGGCGTCGGCCAGCGAAGCGCCACCCGAACACAAACTGTAAAGCAACTGCGCGACCATCAACTCAGGACTGTAACCGTGCGTCTTGCGTTTGCGGGGGTCCAACCCTGGAATCAGGCGCAGCTTCTCCCAGAGTCCGAACTGCTGGCAGAGCGCTTCGACGGCGGGCAAACCGCCATGCACGCTGTGCGAAGTATTAGCGACAAACTCCAGGCGGAGCTTGGAAGAACGTTTGGTCAAGGCCGGCATGTGTTACCGACCTGCCGCCACAACTTTTGTTCAAAATCCCCTCCGGAAAACTTCACCCTCCAGTGCATCCATCGTTCAACTGGCTAAGGATTGGGGTGAGACTATGGCGTTGACAAACAAAAGAAGTGCAACGGTACGGGTCGTGCGGTTGGCGGATGAGAGCGGCGGTCAACCGCCGCAGTCCAAACGCTGGCGCGATTGCCGGGCGGCTTACCAATCACGCGAAGCGTCTGGACTGCGGTGGCTTTAGCACCGCTTTGGTGTCTAACACAGGCATGATCCCGCAGAATTGGAATTCAAAGTCCGCGCAGGAACTTTTGAACTTCATCGTGATTGCCGGCGAACCCACGATAAAACTCCGGCGCGAGGCGCGGCAGATGATGCCATTCCGGCTGCGGCGTGAGCGGCGGAGGTTTCATGCTGCGGAGCGTAGCGGCTTTCGGGAGAAAGCCACAAACTGAAAAATTATCATAGCGGCTGCTCGGTAGAGAGCTGTCGTTTGGAAAAAGTTTGCGGCGCTCTGCCGAGACGCCGCTACGGATGATTACTCAAAATTTTCGACGCGAATCATCACGGGCTTGCCTTTGACGACCGGCAACCGGGCGATTTTTTTTAACGCGCCGTTGACCGCGCCGTTGGTCGCGTAATGCAGCATGAAAATCAACGGCACGCTCTTGCCTTCATGGCCTTCCGGCTGGATCACGGAAGAAATGCCGATTTTCGCCGCGCCGAAAATGGCGGCGATTTTGGCCAGCGTGCCCGGACGATCCACAACATTGAGCCGGAGAAAATACTGCGAGGCGACGTCTTCGATCGGCACGACCGCGCCCTGACATTCGTGCGGCACAAACGGCGGCACGCGATGTTTGTTGTTGAACTTCAGGTTGAGCGCCGCGTCCGCCAGGTCGCTGAGCACCGCGCTGGCGGTGGCGTCCTTGCCCGCGCCGCGTCCGTAGAACAACGTGTCGCCCACGATGTCACCGCGCACAAACACGGCGTTGAACACGTGGTTCACGCTGGCGAGAACGTGCGCGTTGGGCACGAGGGTCGGATAAACCGAAACCTGCACTTTGCATTTACGATTTGCGATATTCGATTTACGCGCCGGTTTGTGTTTCGATGCGTCAATCGTCAATCGTAAATCGTCAATTCGTTTGATGGTTCCCAAAAGCTTGATGGTATATCCCAGCTCATCGGCAAATTTGATGTCCAATGCGGAAATATGCCGGATGCCTTCGACGTGGATTTTCTTCGGGTTCACCCAGAAGCCGTGCGCGAGCGACGCCAGGATGCCAATCTTGTGCGCGGCATCGTGGCCGTCAATGTCCAGGTCCGGCGGGGTCTCGGCGTAGCCGTGCTTTTGCGCGTCGGCGAGCACGGCGGCAAAGTCCGCGCCTTCCAGCTTCATCCGGGTGAGGATGTAATTGCAGGTGCCATTGACGATGCCGTAGAGGTGCGTGATGCGGTTGCCGACAAACCCTTCGCGCAACGATTTGATGATGGGAATGCCGCCGCAAACGCTCGCCTCGTAATGCAAGTTTGCGCCGTATTTTTTGGCCGCGGCAAACAGCTCTTCGCCATGCGCGGACAACAGCGCCTTGTTGGCCGTGACGACGGGCTTGCCGAGCTTGAGCGCGGTGAGAACGATGGTCCGGGCGATGCCGGTGCCGCCAACAAGTTCGGCAACGATGTCCACCTGCGGATCGTTGACGACGCTCTGCCAGTCGGTGGTCAGGAGCGAACGCGGGATGGAGTACGGCCGCGGTTCGTTAAGAGCTTTTACGGCGACCTTGCGGACGGTGACCTTGATGCCGATGCGCGAGGCCATGAGGCCGCCGTTGAGCTGGAGCGCGTGAAACACGCCGCTGCCCACGGTGCCGCCGCCAATCATGCCGAGGTTCACCTGTTGCATAGGAACCATAAGTTTGCCGTGAAATGGAGCAGGGGACAATTCAATTTTGAACCGCCGATGAACGCCGGGTGCAGTTTGGCGTCCGCACCCAACTGGCGGCAGGATGCCGCCCTCACTGGCACGCTGGAAGCACGCCGCCACGGTGGAGGCAGGCATCCTGCCTGCCAGTGACCGCGGCTTCCAGCCGCGTGATTTGTTTGCCGTGGGCGGGTGCCCGGATTCGCCAATGAATGCAGATTGACGCTGATTAACGCGCCGGGGGAAGGGGCGATGGCGCTGCGAGCAACAATTTCCATTGCCGCTGCCACGTGACGAATAGCAACACCACAACGCCGAGGTGAATGGCAGTCCAACCCGCCAGATATTTCAATTCGTAACTGTCCGGCCCGGACAGCGCGACGATGCCCGGGGTCAGGAAGGAAAGTTTGACGAGGGCTTCGCTGGAAAAGACCCCGGCCAGAATGAATGGCAGCACGCAGAGCACGAACAGCCAGAGGGCGACAAAGCCGAGCGAGCGGCGTTTGAAGCGCAGCCGGCAGAATTCCAGCAACAAGGAAAACATCAGGAAAAAAACAAGCAGATTGCCCACTGCCAGCGCCCAAGCGAAGCCGTGATCTTTGAACGAAAAAACAAAGTGGGTCAGCGACGTGGCGGCAGCAACCGCGGTGAGCGCGAGGGCCAGTGACACTGCGCTGCGGGAAAAGACCAGGCGCAGATTTCCCGAGCCGGTCCGCAATGCCTCCACGCGCACCCGCTCAGGCAGCGGACTGGCCAGGGCGAGGATCAACACCCCCACCAGGATCGTTCCGCCATGCACGATGGAGAGCAGGGGTTCATCGCGGTATTCGTAGCGGGGTGCGTGGGCATCCAGCGGGTTTCCAAATTGGCCGTGCCAGATTCCCCAGATCAGCCCTTGTTGCACCACGACGAGGAGGGCGAAAATCGCGAGGGCCTCCCAGCGCAGCAGCAACGGCTGGAAGGGTTTCGCCGTTTTGCGCACCGTCGCGCGCCAGAGGAAAATTCCCAGGACGAATTGCAATCCCAGGCTCAACAAAACCGGCGGCACGGGCAGCGCGAAAATGTCCGGCCAGGTGCTCCAGTCGTATTCCAGATCGCGTCCATCGCTGAAGAGGCTGGCGATGCCATAAATCGGCAGCAAAAAATTGATGATGGTAAACCTGGGAAACGAGAACGAGAACACCTGGAGGAAAAAGAACGGCAGCAGCAGGACGATGCCGTTTTGCGGCCGCTGGGACGCCATGCCGGCCAGCAACGCGAGCAAACCGAAGAACAAGGTCGTGCCCAGAATCAAAACCTGCGTTCCGAGCCACAAGGTGACGGGCAATTTGGCCAGCAGCACGATTACCAGTCCGATTCCCGCCAGGATCGCTCCCATGTAAAACATCCCCAGCGCCGAGCCAAACCAGTAACCGATGACAATTTCCCACGGTTTCAACGGCGTCAACCGGTTGCTGTCCCACAAACCGGCCTTGCGGTCGTCGGCCAATACGCGCGAAATCTTGCCGAACCCGCCGAGGACCAGCACCAGGATTTCCACACCGATGACCCAGCCGTAGAAGATTTTTCCCGCTTCCTGCGGCGATTGAAAATTGAAGTCGCGCGGATCGGCGAGATAAGCGATAAGTCCGGCCAACAGGCTCAATCCGACCAGCGCCGCAATCAAAATGGGCGCCAGGACACCCTGACGGTGCGTCAACCGCTTTTGCGTCAGGAAGATTGGATTTTCGGTGAGGTTCACATCAATTCCCTGGCGCCGGATTGCAGGAAAATTTGTTCCAAATCATCGCCGCTGCCGCGCCACTCGGTCACCCGCACACCTTCGACCACCAGGGTTTTCAACAACCCGTCGAGCGCGTCGGCATCGCCGTCGAATTCAAACGTCGCGCCTTGGGCGGCGGTTTCGAGGTTTTTGACACCAGCGCCCTTCAAAATTTGCAGGGCCTGGTCGCCGGCGTTGCGCCATTTGACGGACATCTGGCGGCGGCTTTTTTGTGCCAGTTCGGCAATGGTCCCGGACATGACGAGTTTGCCGCGTTCCATGATGGCCGCCTTGTTGCAGAAACCCGACAACTCGGTGAGGATGTGCGAGGAAATCAGCACGGTCTTTCCCAGGTCGCGCAGTTTCAGCAATAATTTTCGCAGCTCAATCCGTCCCAACGGGTCGAGACCACTGGCCGGTTCGTCCAGCAACAGCACCTGCGGGTTGGGCAACAGCGTCTTGGCCAGCACCAGTCTTTGCTTCATGCCGCGCGACAGTTCCTCGCACAGCGCATTCCTCTTTTCCGTGAGCCAGGTGAGTTCCAGACACTCCTCGATGCGTTTGGTCCGATCGGGCACGTCGTAGGCGCGGGCGAAATGATCCAGAAATTCCGTGGCGGTGAGCTGGTCATAGACAGGGCAGAAATCCGGCATGAAACCCAGCCGCCGCTTCAATTCCTCCGGTTCCCGGGCCAGTTCATATCCGTCAACCTTGACCGAGCCACGGGTGCATTCCTGCAAGCCGGAGACCGCCCGCATGGTGGTGGTCTTGCCCGCGCCATTCGGGCCGATGAGACCGCAGACATCCCCGGCTTCAACAATCAGGGAAAGGTCATTAACCGCCACCACCTCGGGAAAATCCACCCGCAGATGTTCGATGGTGAGCGGCGGGCTGGACATGGGGCGATTATTGCCATTGCTTCAGAGAAAGCAAGCACGGGAACAGGAGAACTGGGTTTAACCACGGATGGACACGGATTTCACGGAGGGACACGAATTAATTTGACCGGGCCGGATGGAATTGGTGGGTTACGCCCGCCCTCATCCTGACCTTCTCCCCCGGGGAGAAGGAACAGCAATCGTCCGCTCTTGATTTTGCGGATGATTGTCCGGCAAATCCAGTCGCACGAAGTTTCAAGAAGTCGGAGAACAATTCACCCTCTCCTTGGAGGAGAGGGCCGGGGTGAGGACGGTCGTTAAATCTAACTTTTCCCAACTGGTTTTACTGGGCGCGTGTATTCCACCAAGGGATGTGGCGCGCGGACCTGCAACTCGTTGAAGATCGTGTCGCGGATGCTTTGCGCATTGCGTCGCAAATGAGAATTCCAGAACCGCAACGTCTTGATGCCACGCGATGCCAGAAACTTTTCCCGCTCCACGTCATGTTTCCGCTGATCGGGAAAACCATGCTGGCTGCCGTCCAGTTCCACATTCAGTTCCGCCTCCTCGCAAAAGAAATCCAGATAGTAGATGCCAACGGGATGCTGGCGGCGGAACTTGTAGCCGTTGAACCGCCGGTCGCGAAGCCAGCGCCACATGAGTTTTTCCGCCCAGGTTTCATCCTTGCGAAGCTGGCGGGCGCGTTCGGTTTCGGCCATGCGGCGAATTTAGGGAATGGCGGGAGGACTGGAAAGTTTGTTTTGACGCTCGCCCTCATCCTGACCTTCTCCCCCGGGGAGAAGGAACAGCAATCGCACGTTTTTGTTTGAGGGTGAGTGTCCGGCAAATTCCGTCGCACAAATTTTCAAGAGGACGGGAAACGATTCTCCTTCTCCTTGGGGAGAAGGCCGGGATGAGGGAGGATGCGGCTTAAACCTATCCTTGATGAAGGCAGGGGGTCTGCATCATGCCGACTTTGGCAGGTTGACCCACTTTAACGTTTTGACCCGCTCGTTTTTGGAATCAATCTTCCAAAAGTGAATCTCTAACATCACTCTTGACCATGAAAATACAGCTCTGCCAGCTTGATTTGTTTTACCTATTTTTCTTGTTCCTTCGCCGATACTCATCTGGTGGAGTCGTCGAACATTGGGGTTCGGGTCATTTTCCCATTCAACTAGAGTTGTCTGCTCAACCAAGCTTTTTAGTTTATTAAGCTCCTTAACCACGCAATCAGTCATGAAATCCATAACTACACGATGTGCAAAGTGGTTTCTGATACGCATAAATGCTTTCAAATATTGGACATACTCTGGGGTTATGAGGCCCACGAGCGCCGCCAACTCGGCCTTTGATGACAACGTTGAAGCTCCTCCGCCTTCCATCTTATCACCCAAGCAAAGAAAATTCTCAGCGATTTGCGGTAAATCTGCGAGTCGTCCTTGCAGCAAATGTGTCAAACTAGCGTCCATTACCGCGCACCCTGCCACGACAAAGTCGCGGTCGCTGAGATCATCCCACTGTTCGATGGCATTACTGATCGGTTTACCGTCCGGCGTCTTAAAAGGATCAATTTTCGGCATATATATTTACGCCCCCTGAATTGTCGTTGGGGTTTCTTTAACCGTCAGCGCGATGACGACTTTGTGGCTGCGCTTAAAGATGTCATAAGTGGAGATTAGACAAGCGTTGCTGCTCCGTCAATTCACTGGCTTTGCCGGCCTTGTTCTTAAAACCAGCAGCGCACCGAGGCCAAACAAAACTGCACTGTAACCAAACGCCACGCTGGTGCCCAGTGCCGTCCACAACGCGCCGACGATGATGCTCGACAGGAAATCGCCGGCGCCGTTCACGGTGGCCAGTACGCCGAACGCCATGCCGTGCTGTTCCTCGCCTACCAGTTCCGCACAAAACGAGTCTTCCAGCGTTTCCTCAATCGCCACATACATGCCGCTGAGAACAAAAATGATGCCGAGCAGCCAGATGGTCATCGGCGCGGCCACAATCAATAATGCCATCACCGCCGCCAGCGCGTAACCGGACGCGAGCACGTACTGTTTTTTGAAACGATCCGCGAGCCAGCCCGCCAGGTAGGCGAACCCGGCGTAAAAAATGTTCCGCAATACGTAAAATCCGACGGCGACGCTGGCTGCTTTGGTCGCCCCCAGCTCCGGCGCGAGCTTTTGCGTCGCCAGCAGGATCAACAGTGAGGGGGCGAAGTCGCCCGCGCCGAAAATTCCTACGGCGACGAGAAAATTCCGGTAAGGCCGCGGCAGCAAACGCAGTCGGGCGCCGAACGAGATGTGCGACACCGGTTTGCGCTCTTTTTCCCGGACAAAAAACGCGATCAGTCCGGCGGCGCAAACGCCGGGAATGAGCGTCAGCAGGAAAACCTGGCGGTAATTGTGTTGCAGCGCGGCGAGCAACACAAAAGCCGTGGCCGGACCGACAATCGCGCCGACGGTGTCCATCATCCGCTCGAAGCCGAAGGCGCGACCGTAGGTTTCGCGCGTAACGGCGGCGGCGAGCAGCGCCTTGCGCACGGGCGTGCGCACGCCGCGTCCGAGCCAGGCGAGCGACCGCGAAATCAGGATGTGCCATGCCGCCGTTGCCAGTCCAAAAGACGCCGTGCCGAGCGCGGTGACGAGATAGCCAACGACGGCGATGGGTTTGCGGCGCTGCAATTTGTCTGTGTAAAAGCCGGACGCCATCTTGGCGAAACTCGAACAGGCCATCGGCGACGCCTTCAATCACGCCGAGCCACGCCGCCGCCGCGCCCATGGAGGCAAGGAACGCGGGCAGGACCGTGGTGGCGATTTCGTGCGACCAGTCGCTGAGCAGCGACGCCAACCCGATGCCGAGGACGGTGCGGTTGAGCCAGCGGGTGCTTGGAGTTGAGGGGTTCTCCGCCATAGTTAGAGAAGTGATAAGACCGCCATTTACGATTTACGATATACGATTTACGAGTTTTTCACAAATCCGCGGGCACGCGAAAATCCACAATAATCGTGCCGAGTCCGGCTCGCGAGTACGCTCGCCCCACCGAAATGCTATGAGCCGAGGAGGAGCAGGATGGCCATGCCGGCAACCGTGGTCAGAATCGTGATCGGAATGCCGAACCGGGCGTAATCCCAAAACCCCACTTCGCAATGGCCCCGGGCGGATTCCACCACGATGATGTTGGCCACCGAGCCGAGGATGGTCAGGTTGCCGGCGAAGGTGGTGGCCAGCGCCAGCACCTTCCACATCAGGGCGGGATTGGCGAAATTGGGAATCCATTTCCCGGCCACGAGCACAAATGGCACATTGGAAAAAATGTTGGAGCCGGCGGCGGAAAACCACGCGAGGTTCCAGGCCTGCGAAGTTTGCGTGGCGCCGAACATGCCGCGCAAATGCGCGTAGGCCTGGTCCGGCAGGCCGGTGACGTTCAGCCCTTCCACCACGACGAACAGCGCGGCAAAGAACACGAGCAGATGCCAGTCTACGAGCTTGAGCACCTGATGGGTGTCGCGGCGCGCCAGCACCATCACGAGCGCTCCGCCCGCCAAGGCCGTCCAAGCCAGGTTGAATCCGGCGACAAAACCGGCGAACACGAGCGCCAGCGTGACCAGCGCTATCGCCATCAACGAACGGTCAAGCGGGCGAGCTGGGGCTTCACTCTGCTCAAACCGGGCCGCGCGCAGCATTTTGCCGAAGCCGAGACGAAGCACGGCGTATTCGATGGCCAGGCCAACGACGGCCACGGGCAGCAATGACGCGGAGAAATGCACGAAGGGGAGATGCGAAAGGCTGCCGATGATCATGTTCTGCGGATTGCCGACGAGCGTGGCCACGCTGCCGAGGTTGGCGCTCATGGCCAGGGCGAGCAGATACGGGGGCAGGGGCAGCCGCCCGCGCACAATCACCGCCACGACCAGCGGCGTCAGCATGAGACACACCGTGTCATTGACGAGCAATGCCGAGAGCACGCCGGAGGCGATGATGAGGTAGAGCAGCAACCGTTGCGGAGTCTTTGCCCCCTTCAGGATGTAACCGGCCGCCCAGTCGAAGAAACCGGCCAGGCTCAGATAGGCCGAGATGAGCATCATGCCCAGCAGCAGCACGAGCGTGTTGTAATCCACCGCGCGGTAGGCCTGCTCGGGCGTCAGAACGCCGGCGGTGACCATCAGCACCGCGCCGAGCAACGCCGCAGCAGGGCGGTTCAGCGGAAGAATTTTCAGCCGCCGCTCGCTGATGAGGACGTAGGTGAAGGCGAAAATGACGACGGCCAGGATTTCCCGCGTTTCGGTCACAAATCAATTGAACAACAAAGCAACAAAGCAACAAAGCAACAAAGAAAAACCGGTACTTCAGTGTTTGCGGTGGGATTGGTGTTTACGCTCGCCCTCACCCCGGCCCTCTCCCCCGGGGAGAGGGAGAATCGTTCGCCGTCCTCTTGAAAATTCGCGCGACGGGATTGGCCGGACAATCATTCACAAAACCAGAGCCGAGCGATTGCTGTTCCTTCTCCTGGGGGAGAAGGTCAGGATGAGGGCGGATGTTTTCACTTTCGAAACGAACGGGCAAACGAATGGAAGAATTCCGGGCCGAAGGTGAATTGCCAGGCGATGTAAATTTGAAAATCCGTCGGGCCGTCAATCGAACGGCCGGCGGAAAAGAGCAGATGCTGATGTTCGGTGAAATCAATGACCGTTCCCACATTGAATGCCGTGTCATCCCGGCCGCCGGTTTGCATGGCGGTGCGATGGTAAATTTCACCGCCGATCAGGAAATTGTCCCGCACCTGGCACTGAAGCACCGCGCCGCCATATTCCCAGTTTTGGTTTCCCGCGCCCGGATTGATGCCGTAGCCGCCGCCGCCGTAAATTGTCCAGTTGCCGAAACTTTTTTGCAGCCACAGCGGCAGGAACGTCTGCCATTGTCCGCTGCCCAAGCCGCGCGAGCTGTCGCCGGTCGGGGCTTCGACCAGGGGAAACACGCCGGCTTGCGGGAGCAGGGAGGTTTCCTGGAGGAAACGGAATTTGACGCCCAGTTCTGTGTCGCCGTAGCCGTACTGCGCCGCGCCATTTTTCGGGGCGTCATAAGCCAGCGGCGCGATGAGGTGGAGTTGCACGTTGGTGATGACGCCGTAGTTCAATTCGATGTGCGGGGCGGTGCCGGACCAGCCGTCCGACGTCTGCATATGTTGGGAGGCGATGTAAAACTCCCAGTGCTGATAATCCACCGGTTCCGGGTCATCGGTGACAAACGGCGGGCCGGCGAGGAGTTTGGCGGGCGTAAACAACAATGCTGTCGAACAGAGGAGAAGGGCAGGGATTTTCATTTCACAATCCCCGTTCACGCGCCGCGAGCCATCCGTCCACCGATAATTTTCCCGCCCCGACACACAGCAGAAAGAGCAGGCCGAGGACCATGGAAAAGTCCGTGCGCGCCTCATGCATCATGCTCAGGAACCCGTACCGCTGCAGGTCGGGCAGCGTGAACAGCCAGAACCCGTGCCCCAGCAGGATGGGGATTTTGGTGGAGAGAATGGCCACTGAAATGTCAATGAGCAGCGGAATGGTCGCGAGCCGGGTCAGCAAACCGATCAACACCAACGCGCCGCAGATAATCTCCACGCTGCCGACGAATGGACCCATGATTTGCGGGAAGGGGATGCCGATTTTGACAAACCGTCCTGCGCCCAGCGCGTCCGGGTATAAAAATTTCAGAACGCCTTCAAAGAAAAACACACTGCCGACCATCAGCCGGATGAGCAGGGTGGCGTCAGGCGCCTTGCTGACATTGAATCTGGCCAGACTCATTTTTGCTCCCAGTTTCGACACGAATCAATTGGCTGTCAAATGGTTCGGTCCGGCGCCAATCGCTTGCCAGTCAACCGGCCAATGTCCTCCAAAATCAATTCGCGCTTGCCGCCACTTTCAGCCGCGGCGCGAACCGATTGCATAATTGGTTCATTCGTTTATTACGAGGGCGTTCTGACACGAAGTCACACAGTCATCAACTGCGTCCGCGCGATTTCAAGCTTTCGGATGGCCTCACGCAGTTGCGGCTCGTTCGAGTTGGTTTGTGCGAGCATTTGCTCCAGCGTGGTCAGTTCGCTGAGTGCGGCCTGTTCCGCCCGCTGACGCAATTCCTGAATCCCGACGCTCACGCGCCCCTGCCAGCCGGCGGCCAGCCGGGAGAGATTTTTTCCACCTCATAACAAGCCCGGTGGGACAGGCGGCGTTCCACCAAAGGCCGGGCCAGCGCCATCGGAATCAAGTAACCGAGCAGGTCCAGCGGCACGTCAAAAGCTACGCCGACCGCCACGGGCGGCGCGGAAGGCTCGTTCACTTCCAGGTTGAACTCGTGCGGCGTGAGCGAGAGTCCCAGCGCGGTCTTCACATGTTCTGCCAGCCGATCCTGGAACGCCCGCAGCGTTCGCGCGAGGTGCTGGCGCACTTTGGCGAGCGGCTCGCAAAACATGGCGCGTTGCGAGTGCGAGACTTGGCTGATTTCGCGGTTCAGAAAGTCGTGCAGCCAATGGCCGAAAGCCTCGATGAACGCAGGCAAATGCAATTGCCATCGGGCAAACTGCATTTGCAGTTCCACCGTCACTTTTCCCTGCAACTCCCGTTTGGCCGGCTGAAGCCGGGCGAGCGACCACTCCAGCGCCTGTGCCGACTATTGATTGGCCATCACGCGCAATTCCTCGCGCAACGAGTCGAACTGGCGGCGTTCTTCGGCCAGTTTCTCACGCAACGCCTGCCGCGCCGACTCCGCCTGGGTGGCGGCGGCCAGAGCGACTTGCAGATAATTGAGCGTCTGGCTGACCAGCGACGCCAGTTTGTGCCGGGCAATCTGGCCGCCCGCCTCGGCCTGATGTTGCAACAAGGGCTGGAACAATTCTTTCAGCAGTATCGGCTTCAACCCCGCCAACTCCGGCTTGATGGAGTAGAAGAACACAGACAACTCAAAAGCGTCATTCTTTTCGGCAGACTTTGTAGCAGCCGACGTGAGGAGGCTCTGACTGATATCGGATTTTGAAGTTGGAGCCTCCTCACGTCGGCTGCCACGGTTCAATCGTTGGCGGACGAAGGCCAGCACTTCCGCCCGTTCCGTTTCGGTCAGCAGGTCCGCCTTGGTCAGCAGCAGAACAATCTTTGGCGTGTGCCGCCGGAGTTCATCGAGCAGGGCCAGGTCGCGTTCCGAGAGCGGTGCATCGGAACTGACCGCTACCAGCGCCGCGCCCACATTTGGAAGCCAGTTCAGCGCCACCTCCGTGTTATGAGCGAACGCGCTGCCGAGGCCCGGCGTGTCCACGAATTGCAGCGGTGCGAGCGGTTTCAACTCCGGTAATTCCACTTCCACCGCTGCGACCTGTTTCCGGTTCTCAGGATTTTCGTTTTCTCCGACGTAGAGGCCGATTTCGTCGAGGGGGATTTTTTTGGCCGTGCCGTCGAGGAAACGGACTTCGGCGCGATCCATCTCGCCTTGGCGCAACCCTGTGATGACCGCGGTGAGTGGCACGACGCTAATGGGCAACACAGCCCGCCCCGTCAGACTGTTAAGAAATGAGCTCTTGCCTGCTTTGAAACGGCCAAACACAGCCACGTCAATACCGTTACGGGCGTCGAACTGGTTCCGGCACGCGACAATTTGCGGCTGGAGATTCGCCAGCTTCAACTCCATGGCGAGTGTGGAGATATGGTCAAGTATTTCGTCAGCCTGAATCATGCTCAAATGTATTGGTCAAGGGGGTGGAATGTTTCCGACACGGGCAGGTGTTGGATGCGGCGATCGAGGTCGAGCAATCGCAAATCAAATTTCTTGTGCGGATCGTAACGGCCGGTGGCGAGGCCTTCGATCAATTCGCAAAGAACTCCTGGATTGCCGGCGCAAAGATGATGCAATCGTTCAACGGTGTCCGCCACGCCGGGAGGGACGACGCCCAGCCGAATGGCCGTTTCGATCAACCCGCGGGTCTCGGCCGGATGAAAGGGTTTGAGTTCGACCTTCTCGAAGCGGACCAGCAACGGCCAGATGTGCCCGATGTCCCACAGATGCTCCGAACGAGCGCACAACCATACCGGCACACGCTCGGTCACATTCCCGATGAACGAGCTGAGTTTCGGAGTCGTCCAGTTTATCCCGTCAAAGACCACGGCGCGCTTCGTTCCTTTGAGCAACTTCAACAGGCGATTCTTGCGCTGAAGAATATGGAGATCGCCGGCTTCCAAATCAAATTCGCGCTCCAACGCTTCGCAGATTTCACTCAGGCGCTCTGACGCCGGGCAGACGCGCAAGTTGAGCGATTCGCGCAAACGCGTGACGAGCGCCGATTTGCCCACGCCTTCCGCGCCAAGAATGAGAACGTGTTTGCCTTGCGCGTGCAGCCGCTGAAGCTGCGCCAATTCCTTTCTCCGACCGGCAAAAGGAAGCGCAAGCTTGCGCGGTTCGTTTGAATTTGTCGTTTGCATGACTCGCTACCGTTTTAAAACCACCGATTCGGTAGGAGTCATCAGTCCCGATGCGTCGGGACGGTTTTTATACAGGGAGGCAAACTCCATTGCCTGAGCCAACTTTATCATTTCCGGAGGCAAATACAACTTTTTCCCAAAGCTGACTTTTGCACCCGGCACTTGGAAGGCATACCGGACAAAATACTTACATTCAAACGGAAACCGTGATACACTGTAACCATGAAAACGGAAACCGTTGAAATTCCCTCGGCCGTTCTGTCGTCCGTCGAGACGCTGGACGAATTGCAGGACTGGCTTACGGCGCGGAATCCTGAAGTCATCGCCGAGTTGCGCGAGGCGCGGCGGCAGGATCTGGCGGGAAAATTCAAACCTTGGAAAGCCCGCCACCTGCCATGTCCTACCAAGTCGAAGTAGGCGGCAAGGCCGATGCCCAGCTGGCCGCGCTGGACGCCGCCATCGGCGCGAGCGTGGAGCGCAAGATTCAATAGCTTGCCGCCAACGCTCCCGGCATGGTGCATCGCCGGCTTGTGGGGATGCCTGAAGATTTGGCGGGACTCTGCAAGCTCCGCATCGGCGACTACCGCATTCTCTACTGGATTTATCCCGCCAAAAAACTCATTCGCATTTACCGCATCCAACACCGCTCCGAAATCTATCGTCAACTCTGATCTCGTATGAAATGAGATTGACGGGATCGGCCCGGTGATCAATCAAGCCGTGGGCTATGCGCGGCTGCAAGACAACGCTGATTCTTTTCAAGCAAAGTCGAATACAATCGGGGCTATAGATAAGGCCGAGTTGAACAAAGTTTTGAAACTGACCGAACAAAACGAAACCAAACTATTGGAGGCATGGCATGAACACTTTGACCGCTAAAACCACCGGCCAGGTTCACGCGAAAGGCGTCCGCTTCACCAACGGCACGCTGCACGTCCGGCTCAATGACGGCCGCGAAGTCAGCCTGCCGCTGGCCGAAGTGCCGTGGCTGAAATGGTTGACCAAAGCCACGCCGAAGCAGCGTGCCAACTGGTCACTCGAACCCGGCGGCTACGCGATCTACTGGCCGGACTTGGACGACGGCATTGAGGTTTGCCACCTGCTGGATACGCAGCCGATTGCGTGAACCTACGCAGCCGGGGCCGGGGAAAAAACCGGCGGAACGGTTATCCTTGTGCTTGAGTTTCGACAAAGCGACTTCAAGCAAATGAATCGGGGTTTTGCCTTTGAGTTTTGGTGCGATGAGTTTGTTGACGTTCGCCACGGCTTTGAGAACGCCCTTGCCGCCGTAGCGTTTGGCGTCGCCGTCGCGAAGTTCAACGGCTTCGCGGATGCCGGTGGATGCGCCGGACGGCACGCAAGCCGAGGCGGTGATGCCGTTGTTGAGCGCGACGCCGACCATGACGGTCGGATTGCCGCGCGAGTCAAGGATTTCGAGTGCGATGATGTTTTGGCTTTGGTCATAGATTTTATTGTTTGACGATTAACACGCTGCAATGGGCATGGTCGCTGATGCGGTCGGCGGTGTCGCCCAAAAGCCGTCCCCACAACTCCGAATGGTCGCTGTGGCCGACGACAACGAGGTCGTAGCCGCCCTCCTTGGCGAAGTTCACGATGACTTTGGCAGCGTGACCGGAACGGCTTTCGCAGGTGATGGCGATGCCAAATCGTTTTGCCAGCTCCCCGACTTCGCGTTTGCGTTCCTCGAAGTAATCGGCGGCGGATTCGGCTTCACCCTCGGATTCGCCGGGCAGGTCGGCGTGTTGGGGCAAAGGTTGGCGCACCCAGAGCGCCGTCAGTTGAGCGTTGTAATGTTTGGCGGCGACAGCGGCGCGTTCGAGCGCGGCTTTTCCGCCCTTTGATCCGTCGTAACCGACCAGTATTTTTTGGAACATGGTTGCCTCACTTTCCAATGGTTTTGGTTGTGTTGGTGGATTTGCCGTTGATTTTACGCTGATAAAGCCGTCCCCACGCCACCATCGTCCGCCGGGACGGCTCGTAGAATTTCTGCGCGATGAACGTCGGCACGAGGGCGCTCAGGATGACGACCGTGACCAGGATCGAATACTGTTTCTGATCAATGATCTTGTTTTGCAGCCCGAACAGCGCTGAAATCGTGCCGAACGTCAGCCCCGTGGACATGAGCAGGGTGGTGTAATTGGCTTCGCGCGTGCGCATGAAGAACATCCGCGAGAGCGGCAGCACGCCGACGAATTTGGTGATGATTTTGAGCGCCAGCAAAACCGCAATGACGCCCAGCGCCGTCCAGAGCGCCGGCAGCGACACGAACGAACCGGCGCGAATGAAGTAAAATGGCGTGAACACCGCGAAAGCGATGCTCCGCATCCGATGCACCAGCGTCTTGTCGCGCAGGAACACGCCGGCCACGACCAGGCCGATGAGATAAGCCGGCAGGACGGCTTCGCTTTTGGCGGTGGAGGCCAGCCCGCCGAGAAAGAACAACACGAAGAAAATGAATTTGATTTCCGGTTCGCTGACGCGCGTCGCGCCCATCCGCACGACGATGAACTCGGTCCACCTGGGCATGAACCAAAGCGTCACGCACGTGACGATGACGAACACCAGCAGCCAGAGGTTGTAATTGGCGAAAATCAGACCCAGTGCCAACACCGTGCCAAGGTCGTTGATGAAGCACGCCGCCAAAATCATCTTGCCGAGTGGCGTCTCGCTTTGTCGTGTTTCAATCATCACGGCATAGACGACGGCCACGGAAGTTGTGGAGAGCGCGATCCCGGCGATTTGCGCCTGATGGATGGGCCAGCCGAGAATGAACTGCGCGAACAGCCACACGCCGGCGAACGGCAGGAGAAAAGCCGCAATGCCAATGGCCATGCTGGCGCGCAGATTGGCGCGCAACGAAACCGGATCAATTTCCGCGCCCGCGAGAAACGTGAGCACACCGCTGCCCAGCATTGCCAGAAAATTGACCCAATCCGTGGTTTGTAAAATGTGCTGGCCGCCGTTGAAATGGATGTTGCCGACGACCACGCCAACGACAATTTCGATCAATGCCACGGAGATGCCGACGCGGATGGAAATCAAGCTGGCGATGAACGCCAGTCCCATCCAGATGGCCGCGATAAACCAGATGTTATCCGTCATGCGTACGCCTCAAGTTTGCGCCGGCAGATCCGGGTCGGCGCGGTAATCAATTACCTTTACCTTTTCGAGCGTTACCAGGCCGCCACCCATCATTTCGTCGAGGACCGGGAGGAAGGCGTTGATTTTTTCCTCGCTGTCCACGATTTCGATGATCAGCGGCAGGTCCAGGGAAAGCCGGAGGATTTTTGCCGTGTGCAGGTGGCTGGTCTTGCCGAAACCCATCGGCCCGCGCAGCACGGTCGCGCCGGCCATGTGCATTTCGCGGGCCTTGAGCACGATAGCTTCATAGAGCGGTTTGTGTTCCCAGCGGTCGCTTTCGCCGAGGAAAATCCGGAGCAACATGGCGTCGTGAGGTAGGTGCATAGTTTTATTTTATTTGTTAAAATTATTGGCCAACAGCCAGCCGAGCCACACGCCGGCCAGACATAGAACTACCGACAGCAAAATATTCGCACCCGCCCGCGTCCATTCGCCTTCGTTGGCCAGATTCAGCGTTTGCAAGCTGAACGAGGAAAAGGTGGTGTACCCGCCGCAGATGCCAATCATGAAAAAGGTGCGGAACGCCGGGGACACCAGCAAGCGGCCTTCCGTTCCGGTGAGCGACGCGAAGCAGCCGATGATAAACGAGCCGGTGACGTTGATGACCAACGTGCCCCACGGAAAGGTTTCGCCGAAATGCCGGGCGACAACGCCGGAAAGCCAGAAACGGCTCACGCTGCCCAGCGCGCCGCCGATTGCCACCCAAAGATACATCAGCATAAAAATACTCCTGCCAACGACCACCAATTGAATTGAACGGCCGCCGGTAGGAGTCATCAGCGCTGAAACAGTCAGGCGGTTTTCCCATGCCGGGACGGCAAACTCCATTGCCAACATCAATTATGCAACCGGAATGAAAACCTGGCAATGCAAAATGGAGGTGGGTGATTCGTTCCCGGCTATTGGGGAAGTGATTTTAAGGAGCGAAGCAACCGCTGTTGAAGGGAGGTTAAGGGGGCATTGGTCATGACCGGCAGGGCTGGCAAGGTGACGAACCCGCTTTTCCGTTCGCTCTTTTCCCAGAACCGGTTCAGATAAGCGATGCGTTCGCTGGTGGCGGGATGGCTGCGAAACATTTCGGGGACGGTGTCCGCGTTTTCACCCTCCGTCTCCAGTTTGAAAAAATCAACCAGGCCGCGCGGATCAATATTGGCCGCCATCAGGTAATGCCAGCCGATGGTGTCCGCCTCGCGTTCCGTGTCCCGCGAATAAAACTGGTTTACCAGCAACTGGGAGCCGGCGCTGATGACGGACAATACTTCCTGCTGGTCGCCGACGAACAGCCGCAGGATATAATAAGGGCCGCCGCTGGCGATGAGTTTTCGCAGGCCATGCCGTTGCGTGACATGGGCCATTTCGTGCGCGAGCACGCCGGCCAGTTCCTCCGGTTTTTGAACGCGATCCAGCAAACCTTTGAAGACAAAAATCCGTCCGCCCGGCAGGGCGAAGGCATTGTCGATATAACGGTCGAGGATGACCGCCCGGAACTGGTAGTGCCGCTCCGCCGGCGGCAGGGCGGCGGCCAGGCGCGCCACCAACTGGGTGACGACGGTAATGCGGGCATCATTGGTGTCAGTGACAAACAATTTCGGATGTTCGGCGATGACCTTGTCCGTCAGGTGTTCCTCCCACGCAACGGGGGCGTGATTGGCCAGGGAATTGGCGGCGGCCCTTGCCAGCAACCAGCCGATGAAAAAAAAACCGGCAAACCCGGCCAAAAATATCAGCGCGTATTTGAGACTGCGATTCCCTTCACGCCGTTTACGCAAGGCACGCGCCTGGCCGCGGAGGAGCATCTGCCGGAGGAGAAAATTGTCATTCAGAATCCGCTCATCCGCGGATTCAATCCACCAGTCGGTTCCGGCATCGTGAAAGACCAGGTTGCCAGCGGAGTTTTGATCGAGGGTCAGGCGGGACAAAGGCAGTTCCAGGTTGCCGGATGCGTGTTCAAATTGGAGGTTGACCATGGTAAACCGGAAGCGGCCGGGAAGCGCCTGTTCTTCTTCGCCCTCCCGGAAGACGAATCCGTCGTAGTTGACCAGCGGTACGCTCACAGTGTGAGCCGTCTAACAAAGGCGCCGGCCATTGTCAAAACGAATTGACTGCAACGGTTTGGTTCTTTAGCCTTGTTTCGAAAGTCGAAGGTCAACCATCAGTTGAATTCAATCCACTGGATTTATGGTGCGACTGCGCATTGAAGGAAGTCCGCACGGTTTGCAGGAGATCCTGCTCAAACCGGGATTGAACCGGCTGGGGCGGGTCGAGGACAACGATTTTCAAATCCGTGACGATTCCGTTTCCAGCCATCATTGCGAGATTGAACTGAAGGACGGCGTCGTCACCGTGCGGGATTTGAACTCCACCAACGGGACCTTTATTGACGGACAACCCGTTCAACAGGCGGTGCTTCATCCCGGACAGGTCTTGTGCCTTGGAACGGTGCCCATGATCTGTCAGGCCGACCCCGTCATGGAACCGGCAGACATTCCTGCCGGATCGCCTTCGGATGCGGGTGCGGGCGTGACCCCGTCGTCGGCAAAACCCGCCGGCATTCCGGTTGCCGTCCATACGGGCGTGTGCCGCCAGCATTCCCAGGCTGCCGCCCAGTGGTGTTGTGTCAAATGCGGCTCGGCGTTCTGCACGGCTTGTGTGAGAACCACCCGGGTGGGCGGACGGTTTTTTCGCGCGTGCCCCACGTGCGGTGGCAGTTGTGTGAGTGTTGCCGAATACACCCGCCTCACGGCCCCGGCTCCCACCAATTTTTTTGCCCTTTGGCGCAGCGCCTTCTCCTATCCGGTCAAAACGGATGGGATGATCCTGCTGGGTTGCGGCACGGCGGTCTTTGGCTTTCTTGACGGCGCGAACTGGGTTTTATTCACGGTCATCAAGCATTTGGGGATTCTGGGAGTTTCTTTCTGGTTTGCCTACTTCCTCTGTGTCGTCATGAGTGTCGGCTATCTGTTTGCCTTCATGCAGAATATTGTCCAGGCTTCTTCCTTAGGCGATGAGAAAATGCCCAATTGGCCGGAGATATCGGGCTTTTGGGACGATCTGGTGATTCCCTTTTTTCGGTTTGCCGTCATCTGGTTCCTCTGTCTGGGTCCTGGCATCGCCATGCTGTTCGTGTCCCCGATGGCGAGCGTGCCGCTGTTGTTGCTGGGGCTTTTCTGCCTGCCGATGGCCATTTTGACCGTGTGCCTTGCGGACAGCATAGGCGGCCTGAATCCGATCGTCATTTTTTCCGGCATCGGAAAGGTTCCGCTGCCCTATCTGACTATTTGCGGGATATTCCTTGTGATCATTGGCTTGATGCATGGCAGCCAGAAACTGTTAGACATGACTGGAATACACATGCTGCCGACCGTCATCAATGCATTTATCAGCCTCTATGGGATCACCGTTGAGATGCGATTGTTGGGCCTGCTCTATTACACCAACAAGTCAAAGCTGGCGTGGTTCGAGTGAAGTGAGGCGCGCCACCCTATTCAGCCCGACGATTTGGCCGCCGCATAGCTGCGTTATATCGTTGGCGGTGCAGATGGCATCGGCGGTGCGGCTGGCGGAAATACGTCATACTCCGGCCCGAACTGGGCCAAAAAGCAGAGCGAATAACATCGTTTGAACATCAGGACTGGCAGCAGCAACACCGTGCCCACGTACGGCAGGAGCATCAAACAACAGCAACAGCAGGTCGCGAACATGACCACCATGACCATCAAGCCGATGACCATCGCCAGCACGATCGAGAACAGGAAATACAGGATGAACTGGCCCGCGTTGGCTGAGAGCAGCGACCACAGTTCCCGCCAGGCTTTCAAACACCGGCTGCGCCGCAGAAACATGATCGGCACCACGAAATCCGTCGTGAGTTTGCGGATGATGGCAAACACAATGGCCACCGCAATCAGCATCAGCGCAAGGCCGGCCGCGCCGAGTATGCCGCCAACGTCCGGCTCGCCGCGCTGCACCATCCGGAAAATCATCACGACGATCAGCACCACCAGCGGCACGGTGAGCACCCAACCGATCAGCGCCAGCCCCAGCCGGAACAGGAACAGGCTGTTTCCCTCGTGCGCGAACTGGCTCCACGGTTTTGAGACCTCCGCCTTGTCGAGCGCCACACAATGCAGGAACATGAATTTTCCACGGCTGTTAAGCCATAAAAAGAGCAACCCCAGTCCCAAAATAACGACGACCAGGAAGGCGGCCAGAGGGATGATCCATTCAAGATTGCTGAGGACATAATCTTTGGCCTGCTCGAAATCGTGCCGGAAGTTGCCGCCGTGTCCGCCGCCGCCCGGGCCGTTAAAACCTGCACCACAGCCTCCACGTTCCCCCAAAAAAGCCAGCCAGGCGCAGAAGCCGATGATGCACCACTTGCCGAGGTCGAACGGCTGGAACAACACGCGCTTCACCCGCTCCAACGCCGGGCTGATGGGCTCGACCACGTTGATTTCCCGGGGTGGTGTTACTATGGATTGAATCGGGTTCATTGGTGTCAAACCTTATTCCGCTCCGGACGGGCAGTGAAGTATATTTTGGAACGAAAATTGTAACGAACCACAACTCCCGGTTGGATGGCGGACAGGAAGGCATCATTACGAATGAACGGCGGATTGAGACCTCTGCAATACTCCAATCCGTCGTAGCGGCGGTCGGCAGCCCGCCGCATTTCCCAATGAAATTAGAGATGCGGCTCTCTGCCGAGGAGCCGCTACGCCGGTTTTGCTGAGATCTCGGATTATGACTCAAGGCTGGCCAACGCTGTCTTGACTCGCCGCGCTTTGCTTTTATCATGTCCCTTCAATTTTATGGCAAAAATTCAAAACATACAGGCGCGCGAAATCCTCGATTCGCGCGGTAATCCAACCGTGGAAGTTGATGTGACGTTGTGCTGCGGCGCATTCGGGCGCGCGGCAGTGCCCAGCGGCGCGAGCACCGGCGAACATGAAGCCATCGAACTCCGCGACGGCGACAAGAAACGTTTCGGCGGCAAGGGCGTGCAGAAGGCCGTCAAAAACGTCACCAACGTCATCGCCCCCAAACTCATCGGCCTCGATCCGTTTGATCAACTGACCGTGGACGCGACGATGCTCAAGCTCGACGGCACGGAAACGAAGTCGAAACTCGGCGCGAACGCCATTCTTGCCGTATCGCTGGCGAACGCCAAGGCCGCCGCCGCCGGGCTGAACCAGCCGTTGTTCCGTTACCTCGGCGGACCGAACGCCAAGGTGTTGCCGGTGCCGATGTCCAACGTCATCAATGGCGGCGCGCATTCGGACGCCCCGATTGATTTCCAGGAATTCATGATCATGCCGCTCGGCCTGCCGACATTCAGCGAAGGGCTGCGCGCCAACACCGAGACGTTTCACGCGCTGAAATCCGTTTTGAAAAAGAAAGGTTGCAGCACCGCCGTCGGCGACGAAGGTGGGTTCGCCCCGAAATTGGGCAGCGTGGAAGAGGCGCTGGAGACTATCATCCAGGCCATCAAAGACGCCGGTTACAAACCGGGCAAGGACATTTACCTTACGCTGGATCCGGCCGCGTCCGAATTTTACAGCGGCAACGCGAAATACACCTTCAAAAAGAGCACCGGCCAGACCATCAGCGGCGACGACCTGGTGAGTTTTTACGCCAAACTCGTTGCAAAATATCCCATCGTCAGCATTGAAGACGGCTGTGGCGAGAGCGACTGGGCGACATGGAAAAAACTCACGGACAAACTCGGCGACAAAATTCAGCTCGTCGGCGACGACATTTTTGTGACCAACCCGAAATTCCTGCAAAAGGGAATTGAAACCGGCACGGCGAATTCGATTCTGGTGAAGGTGAACCAGATTGGTTCGCTCACCGAAACTTTGGATTGCGTTGAACTGGCCAAAACCCACGCCTACACCGCCGTCATCTCGCATCGCTCCGGCGAAACCGAGGACGCAACCATTGCGGACATCGCCGTGGCGACGAATTGTGGCCAGATCAAGACCGGCAGTTTGAGCCGCACGGATCGTCTGGCGAAATACAATCAACTCCTGCGCATCGAACAATTGCTGGGAAAGAACGCCGTCTATGCCGGCGCCAGCGCGCTGCCGAAGGGGCGGTAATCCATTCGTGGCTGCGCTCGTGAGCGCGCGGCCATCTCATTGAATCAGCCGCCGTCTCACGACGGCAGCCACAAATTCAAAACCAGAAACCGCGCGACCGGCTGCCGGCTTTGCTTTCTGGCATCAGTTAGAAGCCCTGACGCTTGAGTTGACTTTTCAATCTGCCGGCAGCTAACGGTCAGTTTGAAAATCTCTTTCTTTGTAGGAGACGAGGTGACGAGTCTCAAATTCTCTTGGTTTCTGAAGGCCAAGTTAGAGACTCCTTACGTCGTCTCCTACTTCTTTAACAGGCTGCTAACGGTCGGCTTGCATGAAGGGTTTTTGTTTCAACCAGGCAATCAACTCATCGGCCATGGCGCGGTCGTCGGTCACGCGCGGATGGTTTTTGGTCCAGTGGGTGAAGGCGAAGTGGCTGATGGCCTTGTCGTTGACTTCGAGTTGCGCCGCGGCGGATTCCCAGGACAGGCGCAAGGGTTCGCTTTGCGCGCCGCCAAACATGCCGCCGCGCAGGAGCACGATGTAGGCGACCGGATACGTTGCACGGATGGCGCGGACGAGTGCGATGTAGCCGTCGGTGTAACCTTCGGGGAACGGTTGTCCGTGGACTCGCGGATAGGAATCGTCGTTTTCGCCAAAATTCACAAAAACGACTTGCGGCACCCAGTTCGTCAGATCTGCCTGCGGCGATGCGGGATTGGGATAGGTTTTGTTCCAGACCTCGCCGGCCTTCGGCGCGACATAGCCGGTGACAATGCCCATGCCGCTGACGGCGATATTGCGATGATCGGCCGAGAACGCGTTGGCCGTCAGGGCGGCGTAACTGAGGGCGGCGTTGTGCGTGCGGCGATTTTCCCACTGGTCGGTATCACCGTCTTCATTGCAGGCGCCGACGGTGATCGAATCACCGAAGAATTCCATCCTGAATTGGTAAAGCGGCACCGGTGGCGCCCAGGCCTTTGCGCCCTTTAAACCGCCGCTCAACCCGACGCCACGAAATCGAACCGTGCCGGCGTCCGCTTCACTGCGCTTGAAGAGCACCAGGCGATGGCGCCCGGGGCCAAAGCCCGCGAGCGTTGCGGGCGTGACCGGTTTTCCTTCCCGGACTTCCACGACGACCGTATTCGTGCCATCCACTGCTGCGTTGAAAAAACACTGGCCCTTGGCGTCATCGAAGAGCAGGTTGAGCGCGTCAGCTTCGAAGTCGAGGCTGATCCGGCTGGCCTGCCAGACGATCACCGGGGCATTCGAATCGGAAAAATCAAAGCGGCCTTCGTAGCGGAAGCGCGCATCCGCCGCGGGAATTTGCAGCGTCAGGCGGTTGGTTTGCAGTTCCGGCGCGGCCGGCTGTAAATTCCGCGTCGCGGATGGTTTGTGCCTGATGGTGCAGGCAGCCAGTGCCAGCAGCGCGAGAACGAGGCTGGTGCGAAAAACTTTGACGATTTTCATCTGCCGGGACGAATCAATACCCCTGTTTCAACAGCCAGTAAACCGCGAACATCAGCGCGATGCAAGCCAGAGACATCAGCAGCGCGCTGCTGATTAAAAAGGATGCAGCCGTCATCGCCACGCCACCGACAAACGGTATCGTGGCCCGCTGGCGCCAGCCGTAAATCAGATAACCACTGGCAATCGCGCCCCAGATGCACGAAGCCCACAGGAAATTTTGATTCAGCAAATCCACGCTCCGTCATGATGCCGCAATTGTGTGCCATCGGCCAGTAATTGGTGGCTGGCCCGCGGCAACCAAGACCATGGTCGAATTTACGATTTACGATATACGATTTACGAGTCCTAACCCGATTTCTCCGCGCCGCGTAAATCGTATATCGTAAATCAAAAATAAGGACGGGGTTGTTTTCGGCACGCATCATGCTAAGTTTTCACCGTGAGCCGATTCTTCAAGCCCAACCTGAATTTCCGCGGCCGCATGGCGCGCGGCGTCATCGGCACGCTGTGTCTGGTTGCCGGGATAGTCATTGCCGGCGACTATTCGTTGTGGGGGCTGATTCTGGTGGTGGCGGGGCTGTTCGCGATTTTTGAGGCCGTGGCGCGCTGGTGTGTCGTGCGCGCGTGCGGTATCAGAACCAGGGTCTAAGAGCCGGTTTTAAATTCCATTTCCACGTAGCAGCCGAGGTAACGAGGCTCAAATTCTTTCGGAAAGTCGCGGCGTTAAAATCCAGAATGAGCCTCCTCACGTCGGCTGCTACATTTTTTGAGTGCACTCAAAGACGCAAAATTCATTTCCCTCGGGCCAGCTTTCCTTATCCTTGGCGGGCATGAATTTGTTGCCTTTTGGAAAATTGCCCGCGTACAAGCCGCGCGCCTTTGTCCCGCCAAACATTGACCTCGGCGACTGGCCGCAAATCGCGCCGCTGTTCGACCAGTTGGAAACCCGCGTTGCGCAATGCCAGTCCGCCGCCGGCCTCGAACGCTGGCTGCTCGACTGGAGCGAACTCTCCGCCGCGCTGGACGAGGAATCCTCCCGCCGTTACATCGCCATGACCTGCCATACCGACAGCGCCGAGGCGGAAAAGGCCTACCTGCATTTTGTCGAAAACGTAGAGCCGCAACTCAAGCCGCGCCAGTTCGAGCTCGAAACCATTTACGTCACCCATCCGCAACGAGCGGAACTGCTTGCGATTGTGGCGGCAGGCATCCTGCCTGCCGTAGAGCCGGGTTTCCAACCCGGCGGAAAAAACTCCGACTTGACTGCGCAGGTGGAAAATCCGGAAACCGTGACCGGTTCCGACCGCAATCTGGGCGGCAGGATGCCGCCCTTTACGGCAGGCAAGATGCCTGCCGCTACTGGCCGCTATGCCGTCTTTGATCGCGATGTGAAAAATCACGTTGAGCTGTTCCGGCCGGAAAATGTCGCGCTCGAAACCGAGGACGCCAGGCTCTGCCAGCAATACCAGAAATTGACCGGCTCGCTCACGGTCAACTTTCGCGGTGATGAAAAGACGCTTGTCCAGATGGGCCGTTACCTGGAAGAGCCGGACCGCGCGCTGCGCCAGGAAGTCTGGGAACTGGTGGCCCGACGGCGTTTGCAGGAAGTGGACAATTTCGACAGAATTTTCGACCAGCTCATCAATCTCCGCGAGCACACTGCCCGGAACGCCGGGTTCAAAAATTACCGCGATTACGCCTTCCGCCGGCTCGGCCGGTTCGATTACACGCCGGAAGATTGCACGCGTTTTCACGACGCAGTCGCCCGGGAGGTCATGCCCGCCGTGCGCGAACTCCAGGCCGCCCGACGCCGGCAGCTGGGCCTCGCCAAATTACATCCGGGCCACCTGCGTCCGTGGGACCTGGCGGTTGACCCGCAGAATCGTCCGCCGTTGAAACCGTTCGCCGAAGTCGAGGAAATGGTTTCACGCACGCAGAAAATTTTTGACCGGCTGGACGGCGAACTCGCGGGCGGTTTCCGGCAGATGCAGGACCTGTGCCTGCTCGACCTCGACAATCGCAAGGGCAAGGCCCCGGGCGGTTACCAACAAACCCTGGCCGAGGCGCGCGTGCCGTTCATTTTCATGAATGCCGTCGGCCAGCAGCGCGACGTGGAGACGATTCTGCATGAGGCGGGCCATGCTTTTCACGCGCTGGCCGCGCGCGACGAGGATTTGCATGCCTATCGCAACAACCCGCCCATCGAGTTCTGCGAGGTCGCCTCGATGAGCATGGAACTGCTCGGCAACGAATTCATCGAGGAATTTTATTCCGCCGCCGACGCGAACCGCGCGCGGCGGGTTCATTTGGAAGGGGTCATCGGGGTTTTCCCATGGATTGCCACGGTGGATGCTTTTCAGCACTGGGTTTACACTCATCCCGGCCACAGCCGCGCCGAACGCGCCGCCGCGTGGCTGGAATTGATGGATCGCTTTGGCGGGGACGTGGATTGGAGCGGGTACGAAGCGGTGCGGGCCAATTTCTGGCACCGGCAGCTTCATATTTTTACCCATCCGTTTTACTACATCGAATACGGCATCGCGCAGCTCGGCGCGCTGCAGGTCTGGGCGAATTCAAAACGCGACAAGGCCAGGACGCTGGCCGACTACAAAAAATCGCTCGCGCTCGGCGGCTCGCGCCCGCTGCCGGAATTATTTTCCGCCGCCGGCTGTAAATTCCAGTTTGATGCCGCGACGATCAAGCCGCTGATTCAACTGGTGCAGGAAGAATTGAAGAAGCTTTAAGCGGGAAGTTATGGACTGCGGCGGCAAGCGAAGCGCGACGCCGCTTTGGATCCGGCCTGCCACCTTGATTGTCATACGATTATCATACAAAAGCGCTGTCGCCGCTGCGCTCTGCCAGCGCAGTCCAAATTTGAATTCAGCGCAAGATCGGAACTTCGTAGCCGCGGACGTCAGTCCGCGCACTTTAAATCCAATGGAAGTCAGCGCCGACTCACGTCGGCGGCTACGGTCGGTGTACAATGCGCAAAGACCATTCAACCACTGACGAAATTACTGGGGGAAGAATGAGGAAACTTTGAACCGGGAGAAAATTTGGAGCCTGTCTACATATTAGGCGTCTGCGCCTTGAGCCAATCAAACAATGCTGCGCTCTTACAATTGCCGCGGTAAATGGCCAAAGCCCCTGTCCGTCGCACAAAATCGACATAAATCGTTTGATCTGGCGATGGCATAGTATGGAACTCAAACTCACGTTTTTGGCCATCAGCTAAATACAGCTCAATAAAATACTCCTTCGCGTAGCCCGGATGGTTGGGACTGTAAGACTCTACCGTATTGGCGGCTCGCGCAAAAGCAGCAAGTGCAACTGGGGCTGATACAGAACCAAGAACCAAGCCCTTGTTGTCAGATAATACAATCTTTGTAATGTTGGTGCCGTGTAAGGATCGGAGGAGAGCCATGTAATCTGGCTGACTCTTTGCACGCTGCGCTTGGAATATCAACGCAATTGAAATTCCGGTTACTCCCAACACGATTGCGATAGTTGTAAGCAAGGACTTCATCGTGATGCCTAACAGTTAATGGACGGTCTGTTCTGCAGTCTATCCTGTTTCGCACTTCAAATTTATTCTGCGTTTTTGGACTGGTAGGGCGCGCACTCCGTGCGCGCCGTTTGGTCATGCACCTGGCGGCGCGCAACGGAGTGCGCGCCCTACCTCAATACCAAATCAGACTTCAATCCCGTAGGCCTTGATTTTGTTGTAGAGGGTCTGGCGGCCGATGCCGAGGCGCTTGGCGGTTTCGAGCTTGTTCCCGCCGGTTTCCTTGAGGGTCTGGATGATGGCGTTGCGTTCCACGCCTTCGAGCAGGGTGAAACTCGTGTCGGTGCCATCGGCGGCTCCGACCTTGGCGTTGGTGACGGAAAGATCGGCCACGTCCACTTCGTTGCCTTCGTTCAAGAGGACGGCCCGCTGGACTTCGTTTTGCAATTGCCGGACATTGCCCGGCCAGTCAAACGCGGTGAGCCGCTCAACCGCTGCCGGCGTGAAGCCCGAAATGACGTGATTAGCCTGTGCGGCGAAACGTTTCAAGAATGAGTTCGCCAGCGGCATGATGTCTTCGCGGCGTTCGCGCAGCGGCGGCAGGTGGACCGAGATGGCGCTGATGCGGTAATAAAGATCCTCGCGCAATTTGCCGTCTTTGAGGGCGTCTTCCGGCTTGCGGTTGGTGGAGGCGATGACCCGGCAGTTGGTCTTGTAGCTGGTCTTGCCGCCGACGGGCCGGACTTCCTGGTCCTGCAGGACGCGCAGCAGCTTGCTTTGCGTGTTGATGGGCATTTCGGAGATTTCATCGAGCAGCAGCGTGCCGCCTTCCGACTGGCGGAACAGCCCTTCGCGGTCGGTGTGCGCGCCGGTAAACGCGCCCTTGACCGAACCGAACAATTCGCTTTCGATCAATTCGCGGGGCAGGGCGGCGCAATTGATTTTGATGATTTTGTTTTTGCTGCGCGGACTGAGCGTGTGAAGGAGGTCGGCGATGACTTCCTTGCCGGTGCCGCTCTCGCCGGTGATGAGCACGGTGACGTCGCTGGGGGCGATGCGTTCAATGGTGCGCACGACTTCCTGCATGGCGGCGCTGCGGAAAATCGGCGACGCCGTGCCGCTCATCGTTTCCAGCGCGCGCCGGAGCGTGCTGTTTTCCTGGTTTTGCTCCTTGCGTTCGACGGCGCACTTGACGTCGGCCACCAGTTTTTCGTTTTCAAACGGCTTGGAGAGAAAGTTGTAGGCGCCGCCGCGTCCGGCTTCGACGGCCATGCTGATGGTGCCATGTCCGGTGAGCACGATGACCTCGGTTTCGGGCCAGCGCTTTTTGATTTGCGGCAGCAATTCCAGGCCGTCGGCATCCGGCAATTTCACGTCGAGCAGCACCACGTCGGGCGCGGGCTGGGCAAAGGCCTTTTGCAGGGCCGCGCCACTGACTGCCTGGGCGACTTCGTATTGATCTTCGAGCACCGAGGAGAGCAAATTTCGCAAATCCGCCTCGTCGTCCACGATGAGAATTTTGGCTTTCATGTTTAACGTATCCGCCTGCATGCTTCAACAAACCGGCGAAAAATCGCCAGGTGTTCAGCATATCGTTCACTTAGTCGTTCAGGATGAAATTGCACACTCAACAAAAACGGCATTGCCCGCGCCGTGTCCGGCTTCAATTCCATCGCTTCAACGATTCCATCACGCGTTCGCGCCACAGCCATTAACGGTTCCGCCGGTTTCAAAACGGCCTGATGATGCGAACTGTTCACACCCAAAATCCGCTTCCCCACCATTTTGGCCAGTAACGAACCCGATGTCAATGGCACTTCATGCACTAATTCGCCCGGTTTGTCCATACGCCAATGGTTCAGCGCGCCGGGCATCTGGCGGCGAATGTCCGCAATTAACCGGCCCCCCAGCGCGATGTTCAACAATTGATGCCCGCGGCAAATTGCCAGAAGCGGTTTGTGCTGGCGAAAAATTTCATCAATTAAAACCAGTTCGCGCAAATCACGCCCGCCGCCATCGGGCGTCAGGCCGACGGCTCTACGGACGGCCCGCGGAAGATTTGGGTCGTAAAGATCGGGATTGATATCGTCACCGCCGGTCAACAACACCCCGTCCGCGCGGCGGACAATTTCAGCGAGCATGTGCCGGTCGGTCGTCGTTGGCGTGGTGACGGGGATGCCGCCGGCCTGGAGCACGGCATTTTCGTATTTGACCGAAAGGCTGACGGAAAGGTCATGAAATTCGACACCCCGTTTTTCGATGCTCGGCGAAACAAGAATCAAAGGCGGTTTGGCCATCCGCGTGAAATATAAGGCAACAGGGTTGTTTTGTCAGGAGAAAATGAATCTCTTTCGCTCCAACCAATTGTGGAACAGCAAGTTGCTGATGTTTCAAAGTCCGGCTTGATTCATGGTCAAGTACCGGCATCGGCGAACGGTGGCCGGCCATCGGCGCCGGGCGTGACTTCCCGGCGCAATTCAATTTCCACTTCCGAAAAGTGCTTGCCAAACAACTTTGCCGGCTTATGCTTGAACAGTGTAGCTAAAGAACAAAATGAGAGTAAATTATGGTAAAAATGCAAAGCAAAAAACTGGAGAAGCCCGATGAACTTCGCACGTTCGACAAGGGCAAACTTGAACTCATCACGCTCGGCGGGGTCACGTTTGGCCGCGCCACACTCCAGCCGGGCTGGAAATGGTCAACATCGCTCAAGCCGTTGATGAAAACCAATAGTTGCGAGGCCCCGCACCTGCAATATCATGTCTCGGGACGGATTGCCGTGGTGATGGACGACGGCAGCCGGGCGGAGTTCGGGCCGGGTGAAATTTCACTGGTCCCGCCGGGGCATGACGCGTGGGTGGTGGGCAATGACCCGGTCGTGGTGATTGATATTACCGGTATGGCCGGATACGCCAAGCCGCAGGCGCACTGATTTTTCGCCTTGGGAAACCGCTCGCGGATCCGGGGAGCGGCCGGGTGGTTCATTGAGGGTGGCGACCGTTTATTTTTGCGCCAGCGCCCCGGCACACCACAACACGGGCGCCTGGCCATGCAAGTCGCCCACGGAACGCGGACGATCCAAATAGTATTGCGTGTCCTGGTTCTGGCCCGTGCCGACGCAAATTTCGCGGACGTTGCCATCCGGGTCAATATAGCCGCACAAGCCAATCCAGCCTTTGCGCGCGCAACCGCCGTATTCCTTTGCCTCCAGCCAGCCATGCTGGACACCCATAATCATCGCGTAGGTGAACATGCCTGTGCAGGAGGTTTCGACCCACGACTGGTCGTCGTCAATGAGCTGCCGCCACAAACCGGAGGGCGCTTGATAACGCCGCAGACCGGCCATCATTTTGAGGTAGCCGTCCATCAACCGCGCGTATTTCGGGTGGTCCGGTGGAAGCGAACTGAGCACCTCGGCGAGCGCCACCGCGAACCAGCCGTTGCCCCGGCCCCAATAGTGTGGAATTTCCGGACCGTGATAAAACAGGCCGTTGGTTTTTTGCAACTGGTCGAGGTAGGCGGCAAGTTGCATCGCCGCCCGGTCGGCGTATTTCGGGTCCTTCGTCGCGCGATAGGCCTGGATTTGCAGGCTGCCGATCATGAACGCGTTGTCCACCCACCAGCGGGTTTCGCGCGCGAGGCCGTTCGTCAGGGGATTTTCCCATTGTTCGTCGGCCTTGCCGAGACCAAGGGCAAGATGGTTGGTGTCGTGATCGAGCAAATAAATCTCCAGCGGCACAATGCCGAAGACGTGAAAATCCACATGCCGTTCGGGTGAAATCCGCTTTTGACCTTCCGGCGTCAAAATCATCGCGTAACGCCCGATGAGCTTTTGTTCCAGCTCCCGGTCGCCGGCGGCGTCGGCGAAGCGCAGCGCGCCGAACGCGGTGCAGGCTTCGGGATAGACAATGTAGCCGTCGTTGTTGACCCGATAATCGCGCTGAAGAAAATTCCGCGCCACCTTTTCGCCCACAGTTTTGGGGTCGGCATTCGCCGGCCAGTTTTGGAAAAGGCCGGCGGTTTTTTCACCGGCATCCGTTTTGCCCTTCTCCGGGACGCAACCTCCGGTCAGGATTGCGCCGAGAGACAGTGCCACTGCCAGCCGAACAGATATGTACATGGTGTGTCTTTAATCCAAATCACCCCGGTTTGTCCAGCGCAGGCGCACTAAATTTTCGCCTCGGGAAACCGTTCGCGGATCCGGCGGCGAAGACGTTCCTCGTCGGCGGGTTGATAACGTCGGCGGGTGATGAGCCGTTGCACCGCGTCGAGCAATTCCAGCCAGTCCTCCAGCGGCGGTTCCGGCACGGATTGCCATTGATCGAAACGCCTTTCGCGCTGGAAGAACCGCCAGTCGCGGCTCACATGCCGGGCATAAACCTGCAGCTTTACGCCGTCGTCGGTCACCCGTTTCCAACTGATTTCAGCTTTGGGCATGATTCAGGGTGAAACGTGACGCGTGACACGTGACATGATTTTGCGTTCGCCCGTCCATTGCATTTTCTTGTCACCTGTCACTTGCCACCTGTCACTTTTTCAGGCAAATCCACGCTCGCCACCGCCAGCGCGGCGATGCCTTCCTCGCGCCCGACGAACCCCAGCTTTTCGTTCGTGGTGGCTTTCACGCCGATTTGTTTTTCGGAAACCCCGAGCGCGGCGGCAATGCGCTTCTTCATTTCGGCAAGGTGCGGATAAATTTTGGGCTCCTGCGCGATGACGGTCGCGTCCACGTTCACGATTTTGCCTTTGCGCTTCGCGACCTGCCGGCCCGCTTCGGCCAGGAACACCTTGCTGGGCGCCCCCTTCCAGCGCGGGTCGGTGTTCGGGAAAAAATGGCCGATGTCCTCCTCGCCCAGCGCGCCGAGCACCGCGTCGCAAATCGCGTGCATCAGCGCGTCCGCGTCCGAATGGCCGTCCAGGCCCTTGGGGTGCGGAATCTCGACGCCGCCGAGGACGAGTTTGCGTCCCGCGACCAGCGCGTGAACGTCGTAACCAATGCCAACGTGAACCATGGCCGGAACTATAAAAACTCCGCGGGCATTGACCAAGAAATTTCAACCGGGAAAAATGGCGGGCGCCGCTCTTGTAATCCGAAATCCAAATCCCGAATCCCGAATCTGGAAGGTCCGATAAACGCAGATCCATCATTCGAATTTCGGTAATGGCTCAGTTTGAGCCAAATTGGTGGGGCGAGACTACTGGCGAGCCGATTTTGAGAGCAAATTCCATCACTCCCGGCTCGCGAGGACGCTCGCCCCACCAAAGCAGCCCGCTGCCCGAATTTCAGCGTCGGGTTTTTTTTCCCGTGTCAAGCCGCGTGGCGGCTGCGCCGCTTTTCGCGGTTTTCCGCTTTCGCCCCCGCTTGAAATTGCTATGCTCGCGTCATGTCACTTCCGGTCATCAGCATCGCCCAGATGCGCGAATGGGAACAGGCCACATGGGAAACCGGTCAGACCGAGGCCGAAGTCATCCATCGCGTGGGCGGAAAAATCGCGCAACGCGCGTTGCAACTCACGCGGCCCGGCGACGCGATTCTGATTCTCGCCGGCAAGGGCCACAACGGCGATGACGCCCGCGCCGCGCGGGAATTTTTGACCGGGCACCGCGTCGAAATCCTCGACATCGTCGCGCCCGAAAACGATTTGCCGGGACTCGAACGGGCGCTGTTTCAAAAACCGGCGCTGATCATTGACGGCTTGTTCGGCATCGGGCTTGACCGGCCGCTGGCCGACGATTGGATAAAATTCATCGAGACGGTCAACCGGTCGGGAATTCCAGTTTTGGCGGTGGACGTGCCGTCCGGCTTGAATGCCGACACCGGCGAACCCACCTCACCCGGCGTGGCGATTGAAGCGGCGGTCACGTTGACCATCAACGCGCCGAAAACCGGTTTGCTCGCACACAACGCGTTTGTCGGCCGGCTCGAAGTCGCGGATGACGTCGGCCTGATCCCGTGTCCGCATACGAGTGAATTGAATTGGACGGTGCCGGAAGATTTCATGAATTTTCCGCCCCGACGGCCGGTGTCCGGTCACAAGGGCATGTTTGGTCATTTGGGGATCATCGCCGGCAGTTTTGGCTTTCACGGTGCGGCGGTTTTGGCCGCGCGCGCCGCGCAACGCGCCCAGCCCGGCTTGATTACTCTTTTCACCCAGGAATCCGTCTATCATGTGACGGCGACGCAGTTGCAGGCGGTGATGGTGAATTTGTGGACGCCGGATTTGAAAATGCCCGAAACGGCGAGCGCGATTCTGATGGGGCCCGGCCTGGCGGCGCCCGGTTTGTTTGATGCCATGTCGCACACCACGCGGCGGCTGTGGCGCGACTCGATCTTGCCCGTCATCGTGGACGCCAGCGTCCTGGACTGGCTGCCCATGGGGGCGTCGGCCAGAAATGCCATTCGCATCGTCACCCCCCATCCCGGCGAGGCGGCGCGGTTGCTGAACATGACCCCACAGCAGGTCCAATTGAATCGTCCGCAGGCGGTGCGCGAAATCTCGCGGCGTTACGGCAATTGCTGGGTGGTGCTGAAGGGACATCAGACGCTCGTGGGCCGGAATGAGGGGGAAATCTTTGTGAATTCGTCCGGCAATCCGCATCTGGCGCAGGGCGGCAGCGGCGACGTGCTGGCGGGTTACCTCGCGGGATTGTTCGCGCAGCGGCCGTTGCAAGCCGACGCCGGCAAATTAATTCGTTTTGCCGTCTGGCAGCACGGCGCGGTGGCGGACAAATTGCAGGCAACACGGGCAAACTGGGTCGTCGAGGATTTGACTGGCGAGCTGGGGAACGCGCGCTGAATTTTCTTTCGCACCGCGCTGGCATTTGTTAAAGTTTCTCGTGCGCAGAATCTTTTGGATAATTTCCGGTTTCTGGCTTTGCGGCCTCCTGGTTGCCGCGGGCGCGGACGAGTATCCCTTGACCGACGGCACGTCCATCACCGGCGACGTGATTTCGTACGACGACCACGGCGTCGTTTTCCGGCTGAACCTGGACAAATACTCCTCACGCGTGCCGTGGACGAAATTTTCCCAGGACGCGCTGAAGCAACTGGAGAAAAATCCAAAGATCAGGCCGCTGGCGGAACCGTTCGTTGAAACCACCACGCCGGTGGTGGAACGGGCGAAAAAAACGGAGGTGAAGGTTCATGATGTGTCGTCGCGCCTGGAATTGCCGCCGAAACAATCCCTGTTCAAAGCCCTGTTTTCGTCGTCAGTCGGGCTGATCGTGCTGATGCTGATTTACGCGGCGAACATTTTCGCGGGCTATGAGATTGCCGTGGTGCGGTCGCGGCCGATTGCGCTGGTCATGGGCGTGGCGGTGGTGCTGCCGATTTTGGGGCCGATTATTTTTCTGGCGCTGCCCGTGCCCGTTGAACCCGCTCACACGGCTGCGCCGCAGCCCGAAGCCGCTCCGCACACGTTTACCGTGCCGGGCGCCGCCCAGCCCGCGGCGGCTGGGATTCACATCGTCGAGGCTTCCTGGCAGAAGGACGCGGCGGCTGCTGCTGCTCCCGTCGAATCCCAGGTTTTTCAGCGCGGACAATTCACGTTCAACCGCCGCTTTTTTGAGACGAAGTTTTCCGGTTTCTTCGCCATGATCCGGCGCGAATCCGAAAAAAATCTGATGCTGACCGTGAAAACCGGGCGTGCGCTGTTCGTGGTCGAGCGCATTACGCGCATCGCCACCAATGAAATGCATGTGGAGGTCCTCCAAGGCACGGTAAAACAGGAAGTCACGGTGCCGTTCGCTGAAATTGTGGAGGTTCAACTCAAACCCAAACCCGAGTGAAAGCCAAGTCACTCCAATCGCATGACGGCGTTGCGAATCATCTTCATGGGCACGGCGGAACTGTCCTGCGCCAGTCTCCAGGCGTTGGCGGGCGATGCAAAATTCCAAATCGCCGCCGTCGTCACGCAGCCCGACCGGCCCAAAGGCCGTGATCTCAAACCGCAACCATCACCAGTCAAATCGCTCGCGCTGAAACTCGGATTGCCGGTGTTGCAGCCGCCGCGCGCCCGTGACGGGCAATTCATCGCCGGACTTCGCGCTTTGCAGCCCGACCTCATCATCGTCGTGGCTTACGGACAGATTTTGCCGCCCGCCATTCTGGAGTTGCCGCGCCACGGCTGCCTGAACGTCCACACCTCGCTGCTGCCGCAATATCGCGGCGCGGCGCCGATTCAATGGGCCATTGCCAACGGCGACACCGAAACCGGCGTCACCATCATGAAAGTGGACGCCAGCCTGGACACCGGCCCGATCGTTTCGCAACGCCGCACGCCCATTCATCCCGAGGACGACTCGGCTGCGCTTCACGACCGGCTCGCACAGCTCGGCGCGGAATTGCTCGCGCAAACCATTCCCGATTATGTCGCCGGAAAAATCCAGCCGCGTTCGCAACCCGCCACCGGCGCAAGTTATGCGGCAAAAATCAAAAAAGAAGATGGCCGCATTGATTGGAACCAGCCGGCAAAAGCGATATGGAACCGGCTGCGCGCCTTCACGCCCTGGCCCGGCGCGTTCACGTTTTGGCTTGGTGTCCCGCCTTCAGGCGGCTCCGTCACGCGCAAGATTTCGCCGCCCGAAGGCGGGACACCGAACGCACCGCAACCTGTCCTGCTGAAAATCTGGAAGGCGGAAGCCGTTGAAAAGTCCGGCGGAGCAGGGGAGATTTTATCGGCGGACAAAACCGGCATAGTTGTTGGCTGCGGCGAGCACGCGCTGCGGATCCTGGAATTGCAGCGCGAAGGCGGCCGGCGGCTGACCGCGGCGGAATTTCTGGCCGGCCATGCGCTGAAGGTCGGCGAAAGGTTTGTTTAACTCAAAACGGCAGATGAGGTGACCACGAAATACACCAAGCACACGAAAAGAGGGCTGGAACCGACCATTTTTATACTGCGGCAATACTGCGGCAGACTTCAATGCCGGGTGAACCAGCGGTGCTTGGCCAGGCCTTGTCATTTCGTGTCTTTGGTGTGTTTCGTGGTTTCAACTGCTTTTTTCAATTTTAAACCTGGAATGGCATTTACACAGTTCAATCCCGCACGCATTTCATTACCCGCCTTTTGCCCGGGCGGCCACCTTACGGTTTGCCCTTGGCTTTGCTTGGCGCGGCCAGTGCCTGGTGCAGCACGCCCAGCAGCGCGACGCTGTTAAAGGGCTTGGTCAACAGCACCAGCAGGTTGAGGGCCTCCAGCCCTTTGATGTCCGCCTTCTCGCCCACCCCGGTCATGCCGAGGATCGGCAGTTGCGGTTCCAGGTGCCGCAAAGCCCGGACCAGCGACGGTCCGTCCATGACCGGCATCATCATGTCCGTGAGAACCGCCCGGATCTCGGCCCGGTGCCGGGCAAAGAGGCTCATGGCTTCGACCCCTTCGGCGGCGGGCATCACCCGGTAGCCGTGTTTTTCCAGCGCGCGCCCCACCACGCCACGCACGCTGGCTTCATCGTCCACCACCAGGATCAATTCGCCGCCGGCGCGGGGCGGCAACGTCTCCTGCGCGGGCGGGGCGGCGGCCTTCGTTTCCAACGAGGCCGGGAGATAAAGCTCAAAGGTGGTGCCTTTGCCGACCTGGCTGTTCACCCGCACAAAGCCGCCGTGACCGCGCGCAATGCCGAGCACCGTGGCCAGGCCCAGGCCCGTGCCCTTGCCGATTTCCTTGGTGGTGAAGAACGGGTCGAAAATGCGGTCAAGGTGTTCCGGCGGAATGCCCGTGCCGGTGTCGGCCACGCTCACGCAAATGTAAGGGCCGGGCTTGGCATTGGGCATCATGGCGGCGAACGCCTCGTCGAGGGTCAGGTTTTCCGCCGCCAGGGTGAGCGTGCCGCCGTTGGGCATGGCGTCGCGGGCGTTGACGCAGAGGTTCATGAGCGCCTGGTGGATCTGTGTGGCGTCGCCGAGGACCTGCCAGAGGTTCTTGGGCACGCTGACACGCAGTTGGATGTTCTTGGGAAAAGTTCCCTGGATGAGCTTGTCCATCTCGTTCAGGAGATGACGCACGGGCAGGGGCACGCGTGCGCTGGGTTCACCCCGGGCAAAGGTGAGCAGTTGCTTGATGATGTTGGCCCCCCGCTGGGCGCAATTTTCCACGGTGTCCAGCATCTCGCGGCTTTCGGGATCGCTGGTGGTTTCGCGCAGGAGCGGCGCGGTCATCAGGATGGGCTGGAGGATGTTGTTCAGGTCATGGGCGATGCCGCCGGCCAGCGCGCCGATGCCCTCCATGCGCTGGGCGCGAAGGAAATTGGTTTCGAGCTGCTTTTGCTCCGTGATGTCGGTGTTGATGGCGAGGACTTCCTTGGGCTGGTTTTGTTCATCCCGCAACAGGGTCCAGCGGGAGAAGATGATGATTTCTTTCCCCGCTTTGTTGATCCTTTTCAGTTCGCCGGACCAACTGCCCTGCTCCAGGAGCGTGGCGTGCGCCGTCGCGAAAGCCTCGTGGCCAAGGTCTCCCAACTCGGCGAGCTTGCGGCCCAGCGCCTCGGCGCGCGTCAGGCCGTAGAGCCGCTCGGCCCCGTCGTTCCAATAAATCACCGTGTGGTCCAACGCGCGGACGTAGATGGCATCGCTGGCGGCATCGAGCAGGGCGGCTTGTTCGCGGATGCGGTCCTCCGCCTGTTTACGCTCGGTGATGTTCCGGCACAACGCCATGATTCTCAAGCGGTCGCCCATGCGCAGGGTGGAAGCGTTGATTTCGACCGGAACCACTGTTCCATCGGAATGCACATAATCCATTACCAGTCCGCGCACTAAACCGTTGGCGACGCACTTCCTGACTTCCCCGGCGTTTCGAGCCTGGTCATGTGCTGCGGTCCATTCGATCACGCTCCGGCCCAGAATCTGTTCTTGTTTCTCATGACCGGACAGCCGCACATATTCGTCATTGGCATCCAACACGCAGCCTTTCTCATCCACAATGACGAAGCCGGTCGCCGTGGTTTCGATCAACACGCGATGCTTTTCCTCGCTCTCGCGCAGCGCCTCCTCCGCCCGTTTGCGTTCGGTGATGTCTGCCACGCTGCCAAACATCCGCCGCGGCTTGCCGGATTCATCGCGGGAGACTTCGCCAACGGTATGCAAAAACCGGATTGTCCCGTCCGGGCGGACAAATCTGTAAACAACATCGTGGGTCTTGACGCCAGCCAGCGCGTCCGCGACTGACCGGTTTACCCGCCCGCGGTCGTCCGGATGAATGGCCTCGTAGAATATCTTGGCGTCCACCGGCCCGGCTTGCGGCGTCAGTCCGAATATGCGGAAGGTCTCATCCGACCATTGGACCATGTTGGTAATCAGGTCCCGGCTCCAATGCCCGACGTGAGCCAGCGTTTGGGCGCGGGTAAAGTTATCCTCGCTGTCCCGCAAGGCGATTTCCGCCCGTTTGCGCTCGGTGATGTCTTCGTAAGTGCCCAAGATGCCGATGATCCGCCCTTCGAGGTCACGCAGGGGAATCTTGCTCGTGCGCAGCCACATTTGTTTTCCGGCGGGTGTGGTTTGGGGTTCCTCGTAATTGAGCTTGGGGACGCCGCTGGTAATGACCTGCCGGTCGTCTGCACGATACAAATCCGCTTGAGCTTTCCACCCCATGGCGTAGTCATCCTTCCCTATCAATTTTTCCGGAGAGTCAAAGCCAGCATCCCGGGCAAACGGCTCGTTGCAGCCAAGATAGCGCCCTTCCGTGTCCTTCCAAAAGACGCGTGCGGGAACAGTGTTCAACACCGTCTGCAACATCTGGCGGGATTCTCCCAGCGTCTCCTCCGTCCGCTTGTGCTCGGTAATGTCGCGGGCCACGCCCAATATGCCGACCAGCGCCCCGTCCGCGCCGCACATAGGCGTCTTGACGGTCTGAAACAAACCGCGATAGCCATCCTGGGCGAAGGTGAGCCATTCTTCATTGATGGTTGGCCCGCCCGCAGCCATGGCTGCCTGGTCGCGCTGGCGAAAAGCGTCGGCCAGCGATTTTTCCACAAAATCATAATCGGTCTTGCCGATGATGGAAGACTTCGGCGTCCCGAACAGGCGTTCAAAGGCAGAATTGCAGAAAAGAAAGACCCCCTTGACATCCTTGAGCCAGACGAGGTCAGGGATGGTTTGCACCAGGGTGCGCAGACGTTCCTCGCTCTCCTCCAGCGCCGCTTCCGCCCGCTTGCGCTCGGTGATGTCCAGGAGCGACCAAATCGAGCCTTCGTCTAGGTTCTGTGAATTGATGGCTTGCCCGGCTATTTCGCACCACAACCGGCTGCCATCCTTCCTTCTCATCTGCATTTCGTTCCGGTAAATCGCTCCCTTGGCGAACTGGGCGTAGCACTCCCGGCCGATGGTCTGATAGTCTTCCGGGCGGGCATAGATCAGCGCCGTGTCCGCGCCCTGCAGTTCCGGCGGTTCGTAACCGGACATCGCAATGAAGGCGGGGTTGACCCATTCCAATTTTCGATTTCGGACGAAGCAGATGCCCATGCTGGCGGTGTGGAGGATGGTGCGCTGTTCATTGGCCAGTCGCTGGAACTGATCGAGGGCTTTTCTGCGTTCGGTGATGTCGCGCGCAAAGGAAATGGTGTGCTCTTCGCCCTCCGTTTCCAAATAGCAAACCGTCACCTCAACCGGGAAAATCGTGCCGTCCTTGCGCCGATGGGTTCCCTCAAACGTCCTGGTTCCATGGACCTTCAACTCCCGCCGATGCGCCTCCCACTTTTTCGGGTCGAACGTTGCATCAATTTCCAGAATGCTCTTTCGGCAGAGTTCTTCCCTCGTGTAGCCCAGGCTGCGGCAAGCCTCATCGTTAACGCTGATAATCTTCGTGTCCGGCGATACCCTGAAAATACTGACCCCCACTTGATTCAACCCGGTTTGAATCAGGCGCAACTCGGTTTCCGCCTGCTTGCGCTCGGTGATGTCGCGCGCCGCCGCAAAGAACAAGGGTTGCTCGCCGGAGGCGAAAGGCGCGATGTGGATTTCGACGGGGAACGTCGAGCCATCCCGCCGCCGATGCACGCCCTCCACCGTGGCGCTTTGCCCCGAACAAATCCGCGCCCAGAGCGGTGCCAAATCGGCGGACGGCAACATCACTTCCAGATCGGAGACCGACATGTGCAACAACTCGTCGCGGCGGTAACCCGTCGTATCGCAGGCGATCTGGTTGACGTCCACAATCCGGCCCTGCTGGTCATGCACATAGAGCGCGTCCGCCGCGCTGTCGAACAACTGCCGGAAGCGTTCCTCACTCTTGCGCCGCGCTTCCTCCGCCCGTTTAACATCTTGCAGCATGCCCAACAGCGACCGGCGGGATTGCTCGGACCGGGACAACAGCGTCTGGATCTTCTCCTCCGACTGTTTCTGCCGGGCAATGTTGCGGAATTCCCAGAGCACGTATCTTTTGCCATCCATCTCGACAAACCGGGCAGATACCAAATGTGGAGTTTCCACCGACTTCAGGGAAAGATTGGATTCAAAATCGGCAAGGACACCTTGAGCTTCCAACTCAGCCAAGGAGGCGGCACGTTTGACAGGATCCGTCCAGAGGCCCATTTCCAGCGCCGTCTTGCCGATCACTTTTTCGCGGACAAACCCGGTCGCCGCCAGCCAAGCGGCATTGACATCAACGATTTTTCCCGAATCCGCCTCCGTAAAGGCCATCCCGTTGCTGGCGGCGTCAAAAATAATCCGGTAGTCAAGATCACCACCGCGTGGGCTTGCCTCATCCCGGACAAGTTTATCCCGTTTGCCGGACTTTTTCATTTTGTCTGTCATTGGATTGTCTTCAGAACAATCAGCCACCTCGTATCTTCAGGCGCCGGGCAATATCGGTTTCCCGGATGATGCTCAACGCATCCAGAAAATGCATCTGGAAACTTCCCGGGCCGGCCGAGCGTTCCGCCGCCATTTCGCCGGCAATGCCCATGACCGCCATGGCATGGACTGCGGCTTTGAGACCTTGCGGATTTACCGCCACAAAGGCGCCCGTTATGGCGCTGGCCGTACAACCCATGCCGGTGACCCGGGCCATCATCGGATGGCCGTTTGAAATCCGGACCACGGCGTTGCCTTCGACGACCAGGTCCACCGGCCCGCTCACCGAAACCACACACCCGGCAGAAGTGGAAAGAGTGCGGGCTTCGTCCAGCACTTCGGCGGGTGTATGCCGGCTGTCAACCCCCTTGGTGCCGGCTTTACGGCCAAGAAGCGAGCGGATTTCGGAAGCATTGCCGCGGATGATGGTCGGCACCACCTCCCGCATCAATTCTTGCGCCACGGCTGTCCGGAACCGTGTTGCTCCGGCTCCCACCGGGTCCAACACCACCGGAATTTTCCGCCGCCGGGCTTTCTTTCCCGCCTTGATCATCGCCTTGACCCAGGGCGTGCTCAAGGTCCCGATGTTGATGACCAGCACGCGGGCCAGGCTCACCATCTCCTCGACCTCTTCAATGGCATGCGCCATCACCGGCGACGCGCCGATGGCCAGCAGCGCGTTGGCCGTCGTGTTCATCACCACGTAATTGGTGATATTATGCACCAACGGCCTTTCCGCGCGGATTCGCTCGATATCCTGCCAGATCATTTTTCCTCGGTTCACTGGCTTCATAAAATCTCTACCGGGGTCTTTTATATTCGGGTCAAGACAGTAGCATTTCTTTCTCCGGATCTCCGTAACGGGGAGGCTTACCCCGTTCGGCCAGAAGTTCATTCACTTCTTTTTTGAGTTCCATGACCCGGCCTTCGCGTCCGAGCGTCACGCTCTCCCAAGTGAGCAATTCCTCCATCCGTTCTTTCAATTTCTCCTCTGCCTGCTTGCGTTCGGTGATGTCGCGGTCCGCTCCCTGAAACCCGGCCAGCTGGCCTTGGGAATCAAACACCGGAACGGCATTGCTCTCCAGCCAGCGAAGACTGCCGTCTTTGTGCCGCCACCGCGTGACCAGACCGGTCCAGCCCCGTTTGGCAGCAATCAGTTGGGGCAACAGTTCCTCTATTTTCTGACGGTCCGCTTCGTGCGTATATTCCAGAGTGTTGCGACCAATGAGTTCTTCAAGGCGATAACCCAGAATTTCCTCGCTGGCCGGGTTGCTGTAAGTCATGCGCCCATTTAAATCCATCTTCCAAATCCACTCTTTCGTCGTCTCGACGATGGAACGGAATCTGGCTTCGCTCTCCTGCAACGCTTCCTCCGCCAGCTCGCGCAGGGTGACGTCGGTGAAAAAGCCCGCGGCACACTCGCGCCCGGCGCTCCGAAAGGATGTGGCGGCAATGTCAGCATAGAACACCGTGCCATCTTTGCGGCGGCAAGGTATGCCTTCGGCCACGGCATTTTCGCCCCGCACCAGCGCAACGAACTCGGCTTCCACCTGCGCCAGCACCGCCGCCGGATGAAGGTCCTTCAACCCGAGTTTGACCAATTCTTCTTCCGTGTATCCCAGCATCCGGCGGATGCACGGGTTGGAATATAGAAACCGGCGGGTTTCCACCTCGATTATCAGAATGCCATGCGGACTGCCCTCAAACAGCGCCCGCTCCCATTCACTCGACTCGCGCAGTGCCGTTTCCGCCTGCTTGCGCTCGGTAACACTGCGTACCAATTCGCGGTTGGCCTTCTCCAGCTCCTCCAGCTTCTGCTCCAACTTGTGAATCAGCACCTGGTTGTATTGCCGCAGGTAGCTCGCCTCTTCCTCCTCCGGGCGCTCGATGGACAACCGGGTCGCCACGCCGGCCACGGCCTGGGGGTCCGGAGCGGACGGAGGTTCTGTCTCTTGCCGGATAAGTTCTCGAAGGTTCTTGATGAAAGCCGCCGGTTCCTCCGGTTTGACGATGAAGCGCGCGGCCCCCAGGCTGAGCGCCAATTCACGGTCGCGCTCGTCCGTATAGGTGGCGGTGTAGAAGACCAGCGGGATGGCCTTCAGACGCTCGTTTTGCTTCCACGCCCGGCACAGCGCATATCCATCCATCACCGGCATGAGGATGTCGGTGATGATCAGGTCCGGCGGATTTTGCCGCGCCTTTTCCAGCGCCTCGGCGCCATGGACGGCCGTCATGACGTGATAGCCGTTGCCGGAGAGCAAGGCCTGCAACTGGTAAAGGTTGCTCTCATTATCGTCCACAACGAGAATATTCATGCAGATCGCCTTCGTCCGGTGGGCCGGGCTTTCAGATGTTGTTCAATCTCGGTGACAAAAGTCTCCGGGTTGATGAGTTTCTCAATGTAACCGATGCAGCTGGCTGCCAGGATCCTCTCGCGATCACCCGTCATTGCGCAGGAAGTCACCACCACGATGTGCATGCTCCCCAGGGCCGGGGGCTGCCGCACACGCCGTTTCTGGACACGGTAAAGAAACACCCCTCCTGCCAGCAGTGCCAGTATCGCCACCACCAGAACGGCTTTCAGCCAGCCTGGAAAAGAGTTCATGGCAACCCGTAACGGGTAATGACAGTTTTACCACACCCCGGCCGTTTTGACAAAGAAAACTCAAGTTATTATCGCTGGCAAGCGCACGCTTTGGTGCCACTACCACCACCAAATCTGGAGCGCCGGCCTCCCGGCACGGCGGCGCGACGGGAAAATTGAAAGGTAGGGCTTTCTCTGAGCGAGCCGCCCGGCGCAGTACGGAGACTGCGCCCTACCTTATCACATCCCGCAACCCAGCCGCATAGGCTTCAAACACGCGTTGCATTTCATCTCGGACCCGGTGGAAACACTGCAAAATATCTTTCTCGCCGCCGCCGGCCTGGAACGGATCGTCGAATGGCCAGTGATGGCGGTTGACCTGGCCGGGGAAAACCGGGCAGGACCGGTCCGCGTGGCCGCAGACGGTGATGACGGTGTTGACCGGCTGATCCAAAAATTCCTTCAGGTGCTTCGAGCGATGGCCGGAAATGTCAATGCCCGCCTCGGCCATGACCTTGATCGCCAGCGGGTGAACCTGGCCGGTCGGATTCGAGCCGGCGCTTTGGACGTTTACCAGGTCGCCTGCCGCCGCGCGCAGAAAGCCTTCGGCCATCTGGCTGCGGCAGGAATTGCCGGTGCAGAGAATGAGAACTGTGGGTTTCATGTAATGTGGGAACATCGAACATTCAACGTCCAAGTGATGAGAGTTTCTTTAATTGGGAGTTCGATGTTGAATGTTGAGTGTTGAATGTTTCATTTGGTTGATTCGCCGCGTTGGTACCACCCGCGCGACTGGTTGCAGATTTTACAGACCGAGAGCATCACCGGCACTTCCACCAGCACGCCGACAACCGTGGCCAATGCCGCGCCGGAACCGGGCCCGAACAAAGTGATGGCCACGGCCACCGCCAGCTCGAAGAAATTGCTCGCGCCGATGAGCGCGCCGGGCGACGCGATGTTGTGCGGCACGCGCAACCGCCGCATCAGCAGATAGGCGAGCGTGGAATTGAAATAGACCTGGATGACAATCGGCACGGCCAGCAGCAGCACCGCCAGCCAGCGGGCCGTCAGGTTTTCCGCCTGAAAGGCAAAGATGAGCACCAACGTCAGCAGCAGCGCCGCGATGGTCACGGGATGAAATTTTGGCAGGAATTTTTGCTCAAACCACTCTTTGCCGTGCGACTTGAGCAATGCGGTGCGCGTCAGCCAGCCCGCCGCCAATGGAATCACGATGAACACCACAACCGACGTGATGAGCACCTTGGATGGCACGACCACGTTGGCCACGCCGCACAGAAACATCACGATGGGCGCGAAAGCAACGAGCATGATGAGATCGTTCACTGCCACCTGCACGAGCGTATAGACGGGATCGCCGTCAGTGAGGTAACTCCACACGAAAACCATTGCCGTGCAGGGCGCGGCGGCGAGGATGATGAGCCCGGCGGTGTAATTTTTAGCCGTTTCCGGTTCAATCCACGCAGCGAAAACATGCTGCATGAACAACCAGGCCAGGAAGGCCATGCTGAACGGCTTGACCAGCCAGTTGACGAACAATGTTACCGCAAGGCCTTTCGGTTTGCGCGCGATGCCGCCCAGCGCGGTGAAATCCACCTTGAGCATCATCGGATAAATCATCAGCCAGATGAGCACGGCGATGGCGACGTTGACGTGTGAGTCATGGCCAAATTCCAGTTGACTCAAGGAAGCCGTGAATGCCGGCGCAAGTTTGCCGAGCAGTACGCCGGCAACCATGCACAGGAAAACCCAGACGGTCAGGTAACGCTCGAAGAACGCCAGGCGTTTCGGGGCGGTGGAAATTTCGTTGCTCATGGTTTCATAAATTGGTTGCTGACTTTCATGCGCTCCACAAAAGATACAAGCTGGCAAGCAACACCAGCGCACCGCAGATGCATTTCACAACCGTCACTCCCCTGGATTGCTCATTCCAGTTCAGGAAACGCTGCACGAGTTCGGTAGAGGTACCCGCCGCAACAATCACGGCGCAATGTCCGACACCGTAAGCCAGCAGCAGTGACGCGCCGTAGAGCGGAGCCGTCTTCGCCAGCTTGAAGCTCACGGCCAGCATCGGTGCCATGTAAGCGAACGTGCAGGGACCGAGGGCAACGCCGAACACGAGTCCGAGGATGAACGCTGCGAGCAGACCCTTGCGCTTCATGCCCACCTGACCCGGCCCTGAGAAAGGCAGGGGAATCACGCCCAGCAGATGCAATCCCACCACGAAGAAGATGGCCGTGACAAAATAGTTTCCCCAACGGCCCACGTCGCCTAGCATCCGGCCCGCTGCGGCGGTGATGGCGCCGATGGCCGCGATGGTGATGAGAATACCCGCGGCAAAAAGCATCGAGGTCAAGAACGCGCGACGAGCGGTCACTTGCCCCTGCTCGCTGATGAACCCTACGATGAGCGGGATGCTCGCCAGGTGGCAGGGGCTGAGAACGATACTGAGAATGCCCCATACAACCGCCGCGCTCAACGCGATGAGCGGCGCGCCTTCGACCGCATGGCTCAGGTTGGTGAAAAGTTGTTCCATGTCTCACTTCAGCTCCACGCCCAGTTCCTTCCACTTGGTGAGGATGTCCTCCTTGCCGAAGAATCCGATGTGGCGGAACAATTCCTTGCCGGTGGCGTCATAAAAAATCTGCGTCGGAATCACCTCAATCCCGTATTGCTTGGCTGCGTCGGGGTTTTTCCACACGTCAATGAATTCAACCTCCAGCTTGCCGACATAGTTTGTTTTTAATTGCTCCAGAATGGGGGCCATCATTTTGCACGGGATGCACTTGCCCGCGCCGAGATCAATCAGTTTGGGCAGCGGTTTCTTTTCTAGCGTGGTTGCCGGCGCGTTGGTCGTGGCCATGCTGGCGAGCATCGCCGGGTTAGTGAGGCTTGGGCAGCACGCGCCGTTGGTGACGGGACGATTGGTTTGGGCGATAACCAGCGCCGCACCGATGACGACCAGGAGAACCGTCGCCGGACTGAATCTCGAAAGCTTGTTCATAAGAGTCCTGTTGTTTGTTTTGTCGTTCACTTTCCGGTTTGCTGGAGCAGGATTTTGAGTTCATCCACGGACGGCACTTTGCCGCTGATCTTCACCTTGCCATCCGCGACGAGCGCGGGCGTCGTCATCACGCCGAACGACATGATTTGTTTCAGGTCGGTTACTTTTTCGAGTTCGTACTGCAGGCCGAGCGCTTGCGCGGCCTGTACCGTCACATCATAAAGTTTGCTGCACTTCGCACAGCCGGATCCCAAAACAAGCAGTCGCATGATTCTTTCGGTTTTCGGATTTTACTTTCGTGCCTGTACTTCGAGGCTGGTGATGTAATCCGCCGGTTTGGTTCCCGCTGGCAACAGTTGGATGAGTTTTTTGTAGAGCGGGTCTTCAAAATCCAGCATCTTCGCGACGTAATCCGCCTTAACTATCAAATTGATTCCGGTTAATCCCGCTTCCTTCGCCATGCGTCCGGTTTCGGAGACGAGCACCGCGCCGGCCACGCATCCGACGATGGCTTCAACCATTTTGAGCACCTCCGGCGGCAGTGGCTTGAGCAGCGCCATGTCCGAAACGGCCACGCGACCGCCCGGTTTGAGCACACGCGCCATCTCCCGCCAGACCTGCGGCTTGGCCGGCGAAAGATTGATGACACAATTGGAGATGATGACATCCACGCTGTTGTCTGCCACGGGCAGATGCTCGATTTCACCGAGACGGAACTCAACGTTGTCCAGGCCGGTTTCCTTGCGGTAACCGGCGGTGTTGCGACGCGCCTTGGCCAGCATTTCGGGTGTCATGTCCACGCCGATGGCGCGGCCGGTGGCGCCGACCTTGCGGCCGGCGATGAACACGTCGAAACCGCCGCCGCTGCCGAGATCGAGCACGACTTCGCCGGGTTTCAACGCGGCGAGCGCGGCGGGGTTGCCGCAGGAAAGTCCCATGTTCGCGCCTTCGGGCAGGGCCTTCAGTTCCTCGACGGAATAACCGAGTTCGCGGGCGAGCTTATCGGCGTCCTGCGGCGCGGAACCGCAGCACGAGACGCCGGGTCCGCAGCAACCGGCGGAGGTGTCCTGGGCGATTTTGGCGTAACCTTCGCGCACCATTCGGCGCACGGTCTCGTTTTTGTCTTCAGTCAATGATGTGTTCATAATTTCAGTTCAACTTTGCTTTGGACGCTCTTGATGTCCGCTGATCTTCCGGTACCGTTCAAAGCGCCAGAGGGCTGGCGCACTCCAGGACGCTTCGCGGAATTCGTAAGTCATCGGCAAACGCTTTGCGTTTTGGACTGCGGTGGCCCTCCACCGCTTTTCCCATTGTTGCCAAGCTTACCCACATTAAACATTTTCACCGCCGGCAACATTGGCGGCGGCAGATTTCTTTCAAGTTCATCCGCAAAATTTTACCCAGACGTTGGGCGTCGGCTTTGGCCTCGGCGGTCTTGCCGAGCGACTGGTGCACCCAATCCAGCGCTTTACGAACCGCCGCCGGCACGGGCTGGTCGGGCAGCCGGTAATGAACCCAGCGCTCGGTCTTGCGGGACTGGATCAGGCCCGCGTGATGAAGGATGGAGAGGTGCTTGGACATGGTGGATGGCGCAAAGCCGAACAGTTCCGTGATCTGGCAGACGCACAATTCCCGGCGCCGGAGCGCCAGAATGATCCGCACCCGATTGGGATCGGACAGTGCCCGCGTGATGGCCATGAATTCGCGCATATAATGTTATTTCGTCAAACAACGAAATGAAAATCGCACCGGTGCCGGCCACCGTCAAGCGAATATTTTGGATATGCCTTGCACGGTGCATCCTGACACCGCCCCCGGCGCGCGGCCTTCAGGCCGCTTCAATGTTCGGACGGGTATAGACGAAACGATTGGCCTGTGGACTTTCGAACAATGAAGCGTAAACGCCGCGCTCCGGCCTGTATGCAATCGGGGGCGGCACGGGAACGCGCCCGGCGCGCCCGGGGCAGAAGTTCAGCGCTTGACGCCACTTCGCGGCTTGATAGGGTCGCCTGCATCATGAATGGGCAAAAGAAACACACCTCCCTTACCGGTGACACGTTCCAAAATGAATTCCCGCTGGTCAGGTTTCGCCGGCGCGCGTTCACGCTGATCGAACTGCTGGTGGTCATTGTCATTCTGGCGGTGCTCGCCGCGCTGCTCCTTCCCGCCCTCAGCGCCGCCAAGAAGAGGGCGCTGCGCATGAGCATGAAATCCGCCGCCGCCGCCCCGGCGATGGCCGTGCGGCAGGAAGCCGGCACGGATATGCCAACCGCCACGTCCCAGCGACCCCTCGCCATGCTCAAGAGCTTTGCGGCCACCGTCTCGCTTAAACCGGGACTGAGCGTTGGCACAGCGGACCCCGAGTCCATCTACACCGCGCAACTCACGGCCCGGTTCCAGGCGTTCAACCCCGCCAGGACCGGCGAGTGTGAGGTGCTGCTGCCGTTGCCGCCGCAGATCATCTCGCTGGCCGATCTTGAGGTTACCGTCAATTCCCGGCCCAGCGAATCGGTTGAAATCCGCGGAGACAAGCTGGTCTGGTTCGGAACGCTGCCGGACGATCTGACGACCATGTCCATCACCTATTCCGCCGTCGGCAAGGGATTGTACAACCTGCAAACGCCGCCCAGCGGCATTCTGGACACGTTCCACATTGACCTGACGGCCGTCGGTTCGGACGTGCGCATGCTGGAGCTCTCGCTCCAGCCGACCAAGTATGTTCGCGGAAACGGTCAGACCGTCTATACCTGGGATTATAAACGCCTGCTCTTTGGGCGGCCAATCGCGCTGGACGTGCTGGGGATCGCCCCGATTGATCGCCTGGGTGAACTCAGTTGGCTGGGCCCGGTCAGCGTGGTGATTTTCGGTCTGATACTGGGTCTGGTGGCCCACGCCTTTAACCTCCAGAATTTTGACCGCTGGATGCTGCTGCTGATCCTGGGCACGTTTACGGGCGCCTACCCGCTGATGTATTTCGCCCAGGAGTTCATCCCCGTCAACGCAGCCATCTTCGCCTCCTCGGCCCTGGTGTTGCTGATCATTGCCATCCGCTCGGTGACGATCATCGGTTTCCGCACCGGCTTGTTCGGCGCCGTCATCCCGGCCACCGCCATTCTCGCCGTCACCCTCCTGGCCGCAATCCACCCGCGGCTGCAAGGACTCCTCATCACCGCCACCGGGATTGTGTTGTTCATCGTGGCGATGCTGTTGATCCCCCGGTTGAAGATCGCGCGAGCGCCTTTGCCATCAAAGACCCCGGCGGTCGCAAACGAAAACAGCCCCGGGTAAGGACGCTCCCAAAGCATTTCCGGCAGATGAGCAAAGGTTAGTCTGCGGGATTGACACGTTTCCGGTTGGGAACAAACCGAATCAAAGCCCACACCCGGCGATTTGCGTCAAGGGCCAGCCGCCGTGGCCGGCGATGAAGGCAACGGCCGGCCCTGCGTGTATGACCACGGCAGTTTCTTGAAGAGCGGGGAACGCTCGCGCTTGAGCCAGCCCGCCGTCCAGTGGCGCATATAAACGTAGATGTTGTGGCGGCCCAGATTGCCCGGACGATTCAGCATTTTTTTGAAATGCCGGTGGCGCGGGTACAGATGAAGCGCCTTGGCGGCGAGGCGTCCGGCGAAACTGGCGGGCAGGTCGGCTTTGAGGAAACGTTCCGCCTCCTGCACCACGCTGGCGGCGATGGCGTCCGGCATGAGCAACGTGTCGCGTTCCAGCGCGGTGGGCAGCGAGGCGCGCCACGCGCGGAATTCGGCACGCAGGCTGGTAGGGCGCGTCAGTCCTCTGCGCGCCGCTGCTCGCATCTTCAACGACGGCGCGCACGGAGTGACGCGCCCTACCTTATGCGCCTTCGACGAGGGCGATTTCCTCGGGCGTGAGATTGTAGAGTTCATAGACCAATTGATCAATTTGCTGGTCGGTGGCGGTGACGGCGTTTTGCAGCACGGCCTTTTCCGAGTCCGCCGCGACCGCGCGCAGCTTGGGCATCAGCCCCAGCATTTTGTCCACCAGCACCACCAGCTTGTCGTGACGCGCTTTGTCGGCGAGGATTGCAAAGCTCATGCTATGGCTCGACACCGATGACTACGAGTGGCACAGCCGGAACGCCGCGACCATTCCGGATGATGTTGTAAAGCTCCCCTTCGTAATAACCCGGCCCGGAGGACATATTTGATTGGAGCGACTTCATGGCCAGAATCTCTATGCCGACATCAATCTGGTTCCGGACGTAAAACGCGAGATGTTTCACGAACAGATCGTAGGCAACGAACGAGTATTTCCCGAATTGCACCTCAATTGCCACCCGGTCTTTTACAAAATCTGTCTGGTTGTAGCTGAAGATCGGTGTCTCCCCAGCTGCTTCAATTTCCGTCTTTTGTTCATCAGCAGATTTGGAAAGCGTTTGCCGAATCAATCGTTCGCTTTTGGTGACCCAGTATTTTACCCGGCTTTCGGTCCAGTCCTTTTTGGCGAGCAAACCCGAGAACGCCTTGTTCATGTCTTTCGGACTGTAGAGAACCTTACCTGCCATCGTTTTTTCTTTGCTCACTTTGGTTTTACAGGCGTTGCCATCCACCGACTGAATGACCTGGCGCACTTCGTTCCAAAGGTTTTTCTTGTGAACCAGCAAGTATTCCAAGCCGTTGAGATGTGAGTAAGTTTGGACGATTTTCATTTGCGTGTGCGGTATGGGCCGGCTTTTTCCAAAAGAGCCATTTGATCAATGTTCTTCTTCTCGGCCAGCCAGGGTGCGGTCAACAAATTCGGACCGGCATCTTTGGGATCGAAAACCGGTCGATGCATCGGCCTGACTGGAAGTTCACCATCAGCCGCTTGGTAAATTCTTGCTTTCGCTATCTCAACGTATTTGTGAACCACCTCTGCACCAATACCCCGCCGCTGACGGCGCACCGCCGCGATGATGGAGGTTCCAGTGCCGAGAAACGGATCCAAAACCCAGTCCCCTTCTCGTGTGAGCGCTAGCACCAACCGTTCAATCAACTCAACGGGAAACTGGCAAGGATGGCCGGTTTTTTCGACATGATTGCTTTTTACGTTTGGAATTGTCCAGACGTCGCCGGGATTTTTCCCGAGCGGATTACAGGAATACTGGCCAGCCTTTGGCCCTTTAAAATATTTTTTACCGGGATACTTCTGCGGCACGCGGATGGGGTCCAATTCAAACACGTAGTCATCTCCCTTGGTAAACCACATGATGGTTTCGTAACGACCGGAGAGGCGGCGCGAGCAATGAAGGCCATGCTCAAAATGCCAGACGATACGATTCCGCATCTTCAAGCCCAAATCAGCAAAAATGGGATACAGAAGTGAATCAAGCGGGATAATCGCCCCATCATCAACATAATTGCCCACCTCCCAGCAAATGCTCCCGCCGTCAGCCAAGACGCGGACGCATTCAGCAATCACTTCACGCTGCTGCGAGATATAATCGTCCAAGTGAAGGTGGCTTTCATATTCCTTCCCCAGATTGTAAGGCGGTGACGTAACAACCAGTTGAATTGCGCCGTCAGGAACCTCTTGCAGCATCTCCCGGCAATCGCCCTCATAGACAACCGCGCGGGCGTTCGTCCGGAATTGTGGAGCAATTGTGAAACCATTTCTCATATCAGCGCCATCAGTTTAATTCGTAGCGAAGGAGATACGCAACCTTTCCTGTCCGTTTTTTGTATTTTGAACTACCAGCACGTATGATGGACGAAAATTGCACCGGCCAACTCTCTCTCAAAAGACCCAAACGTGGCGTCGTTCGGCATTGTGAGTGGATTTTGCTAAAGCCGGCGCGGAAAGCAAGTTCGCCTTGCCCACTTTTGTCACAGCCAAGGTGTGCAATAAATCAAGCCCACAGTTGGAGTTTACCGCGCCGGCGGCAGTGTGAAGAAGAACGTCGCGCCCTTGCCCGGCTCGCTTGTCACCCAGACCCGGCCGCCGTGGGTTTGCACGATGTGCTTGACGATGGCCAAGCCGAGGCCGGTGCCGCCCTGCTCGCGCGACCGCGCCTTGTCCACGCGGTAAAACCGCTCGAACACCCGGTCAAGTGATTCCGGCGGAATGCCCGGCCCGTCGTCCTGCACGAAAATTTCGAGCTTGTCCGCGTCAACTTTTTGTCCGCCCACGATGACCGTGCCGTCCGTGCGGCCATATTTGATGGCGTTGTCCACGAGGTTGGCAAGGACTTGTTCGAGCCGGTTCGCGTCTGCCATCGCGGTGAGTTCGGACAAATCGTTGATGAGTTTCACACTCTTCGCGTTGGTGCGGGCTTTGAGGTCGGCCAGAACTTTGTCGGCGAGCGGGCGCAGCGGGACAGGCTGCAAATTCAAGGTGATCCGCCCGGATTCCAGCTCGGAAATGGCGAGTAAATCCTGGATGAGCAGGTCGAGCCGGCTGGCATTGCGTTCGATGATTTTGAGAAAACGCTCGGCGATTTCGGGGTCGTTGCGGGCGCCGCCGAGCAGCGTTTCGACGTAGCCTTTGATGAGCGAGAGCGGCGTGCGCAGTTCGTGGCTGACGTTGGCCACAAACTCCTCGCGGGTGCGTTCGAGCTGTTTGAGCCGGGTCAGATCGTGGAAGACGAGGATGGTTCCTTCGCGTTCGCCGGCGGAGTTGGAAATGGCGGCGGCGTTGACCTGCAGCCAGCGTTCGCTCAACTCCGGCAGCTTCAGTTCGTAATCAAAAACCTGCCCGTCGCTTTCGACGCGTTCAACCAGTGCGGCGAGTTCGTGCAAGCGCAGGGCTTCCATGATGGTTTTACCGCGCAACTCGGTTTTCAGGCCGAAAAGATTTTCGAAGGCGCGATTGGCAAGGTAAATCCGGCGGTTGCGGTCCAGCAACAGCAGCCCCTCCAGCATGCTGTTGAACAGGACCTGTTGCTGCACCTTGGCGTCAGCCGTCGTTTGCCGCTGTCGTTGTTGAAGCGCCTCCATTTCGGCCTGCGCCTGCCGCTGCTGGTGGAGAAACTTCCGGCGCCACCCGAGGTGGATTCCTATGGCTGCGGCAATCGCCGTGATGGTCAGGAACGGCCACATGGCTGGGGAAAGTGAAATTGAAGAAACATCCAACATTCAACATTCAACATCCAACACCCAATTTTCAGCAGCCGGACGTCACTGGATGTTGAGCGTTGAATGTTGAATGTTGAATGTTTTCGCTTCACTCAATAAACCGATATCCCACGCCGCGGACGGTGTCCAGATGCTTCGCCGCCGGGCCGAGTTTCTCGCGGAGGCGGCGCATGTGCGTGTCCACGGTGCGCGTGTCAATCAGGCTGTCGTATTCCCACACGTCCCGCAGCAAGGCGTCCCGGGACTGCACGCGGCCGGCGCGCTGGGCAAGCACGGTGAGGAGCTTGAACTCGGTCGCGGTCAATTCAAATGCCCGGCCTTTCCAATTTGCCAGATGCCGCGGCACGTCAATCAGCAAATCGCCGAAGCGCATCTGGTCGCGCGGTTTTTCCACGGTTTCGCCGCGCGAAAGGATTTTTTTGATGCGGAGCAGCAATTCGCGCGGGCTGAAGGGTTTGGTCAGATAATCATCCGCGCCGAGTTCGAGGCCGAGCACGCGGTCAATCTCGGCGGCCTTGGCGGTGAGCATGATGATGGGGAGTTTGGCGGTGGCCGGGTCGAGCCGCAGCGCCTTGCAAATCTCAAAGCCGTTCATTTCCGGCAGCATCACATCGAGCACGATCAGGTCTGGCGTTTGCGTTCGCGCCTTTTTCAGCGCCTCCGCGCCATCGGCGGCGGTGGTCACGGCATAGCCGGCCTGCTTGAGGTTGAATTCCACAAGCTCAACCGCTTCCGGTTCGTCATCCACTACGAGGATTTTGGGTTTCATGTCGGGGTTTTGTAATCAAACGGTCTGGCTTTTGATGCCGGTGTGCCGGATGTCCTGGGCTTCGCAGAGATAAACGACGTCCTCCGCCACGTTCGTTGCGTGGTCGGCGATGCGCTCCAGGCTTTTGGAGACGACCATCAAATGCAGGCAGCGGCCAATGGTGTCCGGGTTTTCGACCATGTGCTGCACGAGGACGTTGTGAATTTGTTTGTTGAGCGCGTCCACTTCCTTGTCGTGTGGAATCAGGGCGCGGGCGGCGGCGGGATCCTGGTTCACAAACGCGTCGAGCGCGCCCTTGAGCATGCCGAGCGCGAGACCGGCCATGCGCGGCAGGTCGAGGACAATCTTTACGGGAGGTTCCTGCGACAGGTCGCGGGCGCGCTTGGCGATTTTGGAGGCTTCATCGCCGACGCGTTCGATGTTCTGGGAGATTTTCATCGCCGTGGTGACGAGACGCAAATTGCTGGCAAGCGGCGCCTTGGTGAGCAGTTGGATGACCAGTTCGTCAATCTCCACTTCAAACTGGTCAATGACGCGGTCGTTCTCCTTGACGCGCAAGGCAAGGTCGCGGTCGCGCTGGGTAAGCGCCTGGAGCGCCTCGTTCACCGCCGTCTCGGCGTGGCTCGCCATCGTCAGCAGCTTTTGCTTCAGGACGTCCAGTTCCATGTCGAAATGTTCCATAATTTTAATTTCGTTGCGTCGTTAGATTTCAACCGAATTGACCCGTCACATAATCTTCCGTTTGTTTCTTCGCCGGACTGGTGAAAATCTTTTTGGTTGAGTCGAATTCCACCAGTTCGCCCAGATAAAGGAACGCGGTGAAATCCGACATGCGCGCGGCCTGCTGCATGTTGTGCGTGACAATGACAATGGTGTAATCCTTCTTCAACTCCAGAATCAAGTCCTCGATCTTCGACGTGGCCAGCGGGTCGAGCGCCGAGGCCGGTTCGTCCATGAGCAGCACTTCCGGCTGCACGGCGAGCGCGCGGGCGATGCACAGGCGTTGTTGCTGGCCGCCCGAAAGGCTGATGGCCGGCGCGTGCAAGCGGTCTTTGACCTCGTCCCACAGCGCGGCCATGCGTAACGATTGTTCCGTGCGTGCGGCCAGCAGCTTGCGGTTGCGCAGGCCATTCAATCGCAGGCCGACGGTGACGTTGTCGGCGATGGACATGGTCGGGAAGGGATTCGATTTTTGGAACACCATGCCGACGCGGCGGCGGACGACGACTGGCTCGATACCGGTCGCATAAATATCGTCGCCGAACAGGCGGATATCGCCGGTCATGCGCGCCTCGGGCACGAGTTCATGCATCCGGTTGAGTGCGCGCAGGAAGGTGGATTTGCCGCAGCCGCTCGGGCCAATGATGGCCGTGACGGCGCGGGCGGCGATGTTGAGCGAGACGCTCTTGAGCACGTGATTATCGCCAAAGAAAACCGAGAGGTTTCGCACGTTCAAGGCCGTGGCATTCGCGGCGATTGGCGGCCTCGGTGCGATCATTGAATTGTTGGCGATGGCGGCCATGGGAAATCAAGCATTGCGTTGGAACCGTTCGCGCGTGAGCACCCGCACACCGGTATTGAGGAACAAAACGAGGAGGAGCAGCACCAGGGCTCCCGCCCACGCCTGCCGGTGCCAGTCGTCGTAAGGTGAAACGGCGTAGGCGAAAATTTGCAGGGGCAGGGCGGAAATGGGGTCGGTCAGCCGGTGCGTCCAAAAGTGGTTGCCAAAGGCGGTGAACAGCAGCGGCGCGGTTTCGCCAGCCACGCGTGCCAGCGCGAGCAGGACGCCGGTGACGATGCCTTTGAGCGCGGTGCGCATGACGATTTGCAAGATCGTGCGCCATTTGGCGATGCCCAGCGCGAGCGCGGCTTCGCGGTAGCCGTTGGGCACCAGTTGCAAAACCTCCTCGGTCGTCCGCATCACGAGCGGAATCATCACCAGACCCAGCACGATGCCGCCGGCCAGCGCGGAAAATCCCTTCATCGGCACGACGATGAGGGCATAGACGACCATGCCCCAAGTGATGGATGGCACGCCATTGAGAACATCCGCCGCGAAACGAATCCACCAGTTGAGGCGCGACGAGCCGTATTCAGAAAGGAACACGCCACCGAGCACGCCGATGGGCACGCCGAGAACGGCGGCCTGCCCCAGTAAAATGAACGTGCCAACGATGGCGTTGGCCAAGCCGCCACCCGTTTCGCCGACGGGTTTCGGCAATTGGGTGAAGAAAACCCAGTTCACCGAACTGAAGCCTTCCTTCACCAGGTGATAAAAGACCAACACCAGCGGCGCAACGACCAGGATGGCACAGGTGAACGTGACCGCCTGCATCAACGCGTTCTTAAATTTGCGCCAGCGATGGTTGGGGGCGGTCATGGGATGGTGAATTCCGAAAACCGAATGCCGGAATCCGAAAGAAGCCCGAAGCCCGAATTCCGAAAAAATTGTCCCGCCAACGCCGGATTATTTTTACCTGCTGCGCGCAAAGGCGTTTCGGGTTTCGGATTTCGGATTTCTTTCGGGCTTCGGATTTCGGATTTGTTTTTGTTTTCATTGTTGTGGTTTGACGCCTGGACCGGCGAACGTTTTCAACAGCAATTGCGCCAGCGCGTTGACCAGCACGGTCACGCCGAGCAGCACGAAGCCGATTTCAAACAGCGCGCTCAAATAGGTGTCGGTCGTGGCTTCAGTGAATTCGTTGGCGATGACGCTGGCCAGCGTGTAGCCGGGCGCGAACAACGACGCGACGATTTGCGGTGTGTTGCCGATGACCATCGTGACAGCCATGGTTTCCCCCAGAGCGCGACCCAATCCAAGAATCACCGCGCCGAACAGGCCTTTTTTGGCGTAGCTCAACACGGCGATGCGCGTGACTTCCCAGCGGGTCGCGCCGAGCGCATAGGCGGCCTCGCGTTGCAGGCCGGGCACGGAGCGCAGGATTTCGCGCGAGACTGACGTGATGATGGGAATGATCATGATGGCGACGATGATGCCGCCGGCCAGGATGCTGACGCCGTAAATCGGGCCTTTAAAGAACGGCAGGAAGCCGAACGCGCCTTGCAGCCACGGAAATAAATGGCCGCGCAGCCACGGCACCATCACAAAAATGCCCCACAGGCCGAGAATGACGCTGGGGACGGCGGCGAGCAGTTCGATGAACATGATCAACGGCTGGCGCAACCAGAGGGGGGCGAGTTCGGTGAGATAAATGGCGGTGGCGATGCTGATGGGCACGGCGATGACCAGCGCGATGAGCGATGAAACCAGCGTGCCGAAGATGAACGGCAGCGCGCCGAATTGTTCATTGACCGGGTCCCAATTGCTGCTGACGAGGAAATGCCAGCCGAATTTATGGAGAGCGAGGTGCGAACCTTGTGCGAGTTCGTGTCCGATGAGGACGATGAGCGCAAAGACGGACAGCGCCATGAGCAGCGTGAGCCATTTGAAGGCACGGTCGCCGAAGTGCGGCCCGCCGTGCGTTCGCACGGTTGCGTTGGGTTGCATGACTGGCGATCCGTTCATGTTATTTGCCCGTTATTCATCGTAGCAGCCGACGTGAGTCGGCTCATTCTTCTTAATTTGAGCGGACTGACGTCCGCTGCTACGAATCTTATTAGAACCAAACAGACGAAGAGCGGAGGTACGGCGCCCTGCGTCCGGTTCGCGCTCATAAAATTATCGGGCACCGGAGTGAAGTCAGTATTTAATTGTCTTGATCCGCTCCAAAACGCGTTGTTGCACGCTTTCAGGCAGCGACGCGTAATCCAGTGCTGCGGCCATGCCTTCACCCTTGGTCAAAGCCCAGTTCAGGAATTCCACCAATTTTTTGCCTTTGACGGCGTCCGTTTGCTGTTCATAAACCAGCAGCCAGGTCGTGCCGGCAATCGAATACGCCTGGTCGCCCGGCGCGTTGACCATCGAAAAGCGGAAATCGTCCGGAATTTTTGCCGTGGCGAACGCCGCGGTGACCGTATCTATCGAGGGTGTGATAAAATTGCCGGCGGCATTCTTGACGTTTGCGTAAGGCATCTGGTTTTGTTTGGCGTAGATCAACTCGACATAACCGACCGCTCCCGACAACTGTTTGACCTGGCCGGCGACGCCTTCATTGCCCTTGCCGCCGATACCCACGGGCCATTTGACCGAAGTGCCTTTGCCCACCGTATCTTCCCATACCGGGCTGATGGCGCTCAAATAATCGGTGAAGATATAGCTTGTGCCGCTGCCGTCGGAACGATGGACCACCACCACCGGCAAATCCGGCAGCGTTACGTCCGGATTGAGCGCGGTGATTTTCGGATCGTTCCATTTGGTGATGTTGCCAAGGAAAAGGTTGACGATGGCATCGCTGTTCAATTTGAGCTTCGGATTGCCCGGCAGGTTGTAGGTGATGACATCCGCGCCGGCGACGGTGGGAAGATGCAGGATTTTGCCCGGGGTTTTGGCGAGATTTTCATCGCTCATCGGGCCGTCGGACGCGCCAAAGTCCACGGTCCGGGCGGTGATTTGTTTTTGCCCGCCGCCGGAGCCGATGGATTGGTAGTTGAAGCGGACGGACGGGTCCACCTTCGCGTATTCATCGAACCACTTCGAATAGATGGGATACGGGAAGGTCGCGCCCGCGCCGTTGATGAGCAATTGCGCCTGCGCGCCGGTTTGAGCGGCAAACAAGCAGCCGCTGCCGAGAAGGAAGAAAATCAGTTTGTTCATGTTTGCTATTTAATCAGTTTGGGCTTATTAAAACGTTACATCCAGTTTAAAATTTCCACGTCAGGTCGGTCATGACGTGTATGGCATTGTTTTTCGGTTCTTTCTGAGGACTGATGCCCGTGGTATTCAGATTGGGTTTGATTAGTTCGTTGAGATAGGCAATGAAAGAGAAGGTCAAGGCGTCGTTCAACGAGTAGTTGAATTTAATCAATTGGCCCTTGATGTTGGTGCCGCCGACCCAGCCGCTTTTTCCCAGGGACGAGGGAGTGCCTGAATTGGTATAGAAAACCACGTTGTCATCATCCACAAGTTCATCATACCAGGCATCGGCTTCGAGATACTGGTAGCGGTAGGAAATGTCCCAAGTGCCTTTTTTGCCGGATTTTCCCAACTGGATGCCGCACCAATAACCGATGTTGTTGGCTGGCCCATTTGTTGGGTCAGCACCGGGGTTAACTATGTATTCGGCGGCGGGTTTGATGGGAAACTTGCCGTTATAAAGCGGGAAGCTGTCCAGAGTATAGGTGACGCTGCCGCCAACGACGATGGGATTATAGTTATACTTCAGATTGCCATATTTATCACGGGTGTTGCCCTGATTTATGTTCGGCACTCCACCGGGATTGTAATTTTGGTAACTGGCTGGGAAACCGGACAAACCCAAGGCGCCTGGGTTGACGATATCGAACGCCGCAATGCCAAGCGAACTGGCAATTCGAGTCGTCCAATTTGCGTTCCAGATCATTTGGGCTCCATACATGAACGGATCGCGGCCGGAAGAGGCCACTTCGTCCAGTACAAAGGCCGCGCTGTTGAGCGCAAGGGAATGGTTGTCGTTGATTTTGTAGGTGCCCTGCAGCGCCGCGCCTTCCGGCGTGTAATCCGGGTCAAAGACCATCCACGAAGTTTGAAATGGTTGATCCATCTTGCCGATGGTTGCCGCCAGTGTACTGACTTCGCCGTTGATGAACGTCCATTTGCCGTAAGCCGCGTCAATGTAAATCATTTTCTTGGTGCCATTGTCCTGTAGCGTTGAGTTGTTGGATAGCGGGCTGGCAGCCGCGCTTTGGCTGCCCACGCCGGTTGCATCGCCGGAGCCCAGCCGGAAACCCACCTGCAGGTCATCTTTCATATTGACCACCATACCCACACGCAAACGGTAGCGCAGGCAGATCCGGTCTTGACTGCTAAATCCCGTTCCGGGATTGTCTTTGCTGCCGGGTATGCCGGGGCTGTCAGTGAACTTACCATCAAACCGTCCGCGGAAGTCGCCATACAATTTGTAACTGGTCACCCAGTCCGGCATCTGAAATTTGGAGTTCATTGCCTTGTTGAAATCGTTGGTGGAACTTTGCTGGTTTTCGGCCTTCAATTCCCTCGCTTCTTCCACCGTGAGGATGCCTTTTTGCTCGAGCTTGTTGAGCAGCGCTTCCACGGCCGATTGCGCGTGAGTGTTCGGTATGAGAGCCATGAGCGCCGCGGCTCCGGCAAACAGGGCGACTTTCGCGTGACTTTGTTTTTTGAGTTTTCCCATTAAACGTTGTTTCAAAATCCAATGGCAAAATGAAACAACGCCGTTACAACTCTGCGGCGGGAAGGTTACAATTGGGTGACAAAACCTTTTGTCTGTTACAGGCGGAAATCCCGGTGGAGAGTTTTAAACCTGTAGCAGCCGAGGTGACGAGGCTCTGACTGAAATTACGATATGTGATTTACGATTTACGAGTCTTTTACAAACCATGTGCATGGCGTAAATCGTATATCGTAAATCGAAAATGATGAGCCTCCTGACGTCGGCTGCTACGAATTTTTAGACACGCCCTTACCGCGCCGAAATTTCCAGCATCCGCTCAATCGGCAGGCGGGCGCGGCGCAGGATTTCCTCCGGCAATTCGATGCGCGGGGCGAGCTTTTTCATGCAGTCGCGCACCTTTTCCAGCGTGTTCAGCTTCATGTATTTGCACTCGCTGCACCGGCAGTTGTCCGTCGGCAGCCGCATCACGTCGAACACCGGGGCGCACAGAAATTCCTTGCCCGGACATTCCTTCTGCATCCGATGGATGATGCCCGACTCGGTCACGATGACGAACCGCTTGGCCGGGTCGTTCCTGCAATACGTAATCATCTTTTCCGTTGAGCAAACCGCATCGGCCAGATCGCGCACTTCGCGCAGGCTTTCCGGATGAACGACAACCTTGGCATCGGGGAATTGCGCGCGCAGTTTTAAAACCTGATCGCGCTTGAACTCCACGTGCGCATAACAGTCGCCGTGCCAAAGCGTCATGAGGTGGCCCGTCTGTTCCATCACCCATGCGCCCAGATTTTCGTCCGGCACGAAGAGCAGGTCTTTTTCCTTGGGCGCGGCGCGGACGATTTTCTCGGCATTGCCGCTGGTGACGATCACGTCGCTCAGCGCCTTCACCGCCGCGCTGCAATTGATGTAGGCGATGGTCCAGAAATTTGGATTGGTCCTTTGCAGTTCGGCCAGCTTGTTCGCCGGACAGCTTTCCTCGAGCGAACAACCGGCGTCCTTGTCCGGCAGCACGACAATTTTCTTCGGGTTCAGGATTTTCGCCGTCTCGGCCATGAAATGCACGCCGCAGAATACAATGACATCGGCGTCGGTTTTGGCCGCCTGTTGGGACAGCCCGAGCGAATCGCCCACGAAATCCGCCACGTCCTGGATTTCCGGCACCTGATAGTTATGGGCGAGGATGACGGCGTGGAGCTGCTTCTTGAGTGTGAAAATTTCCTTCGCCAGCGGCTCGAACCGGCTTTTCGTCATTGCTTCCCGCGGATGGATTTCTGCGACATCTATCATGGGTAAAAGTTATCGTTCAACAGCAAGACCGTCAAACTGCGAGGACATAAACATGGCCGGGTTGAAACTCGAACATTCGTCGAGCAGGATGCGCATTCAGGCGGTGGCGAGCAGGCGTTCACCTGCCTCTTCGAGAAAAGCGACGGCCTGCCGGCGTGTGACGGTGGGGAACTGTTCGAGAAAATCATCCAGCGTTTCGCCACCTTCGAGGTAGTCCAGCAACGCGCGCGCCGGCACCCGCGTGCCGGCGAAGCAGGGCGTGCCGCTCATGACCTCCGGGTCAACCACCACAACGGAGTTTTTCTTCATATTCATAATTAAACCCACTTTTGAAGCATTGGCAATCTCGCAATTGCCATCGCGCCGTGCGGCTGAATTTCCGCGACATCGGTCATGATGGGAAGTTACCGTTGCGGGCCGGTGGCGTTAATGAAGGCAAATCCATTCAAACCACGGATGGACACGGATTCACCCAGCGCGGCTGTGTCTGGAAGACCAGCCGCAGCCATGCAGACTGGACGGAAATGGGCAAGGGAATGAACGGCAGCGGAATGAAACGCGGATTCTCTCTTCGTTATTCCTCTGCCGTTCATTCCCCTGCCTTCACCTCCGGGGGCGTTGGATTGCGGCTCGGCCGCGCTGGGTTCTTTCGCAGCCAATTCTTTGCCAGAAAAACAAGAAGTTTGAGGATTGTAGTACGGATGTTTGGTAGGGCGCGTCACTCCGTGCGCGCCGCGGTTTGCGTTCGGACGAGCGGCGGGCAGGGGACTGCCCGCCCTGCCATTTCAATGCACCAGCACCGTTACTGCGCCAGAACCCGATAGAACCGCGCCGTGTTTGTCCACGCGGAATCGGTTATTTGGATAACATCGGCAGTGTTGTAGGGAATCGTCTGCAGAGTCTGCCAGGTCACGGGCGACGCGAGATTGGTCGCGTATTGGATGGTGTAATAGGCGCTCCATTGTCCGGCGAATTGGAATTGAAAACCGTTGGTCAGCAACATGGTGGCTTCCAGTTGCGGCGTATTCAGCGGCAGCACCTGAAAAAGAATGTTGGTGGAAACGCCGGCGGGATTGTCATTGTTGTAAGCCGTGAGGGTGACGGTGTAGTCGCCGGAATTGGTCCACTGATGGGAAATGCCCGCTCCGGAGTTGGTCGTTGATCCGTCGCCAAACGACCAGGCGGCATAGGCCACGCGGCCGGTGATGATTCCCCAAAAACCGGCGTAGTGGTTTACGAGCGCATTTGTTTGGTACGCCCGAATGTTTACCGACAAGGGGCCGACGAGATTTGAAACAATCACTTCATCGCAGCCCATCGAAGGCGGATTGGCCCACGGCTCGCCGTCCAAATCCGTTCCGCTTGCATAAAGAGCGCTGCCGGCACCGCGACAGGGCGAAGTGGATGCGATGTGGAACCAATCCAGAAACTGCGGATCAGTGGTGATGCCGTTGATGTTTCCCGTGCCCGATTTCGTTGGTGATGTGCAAGAATAGGAATAGGAATCGGTGTAGTAGTAATTGTCTGTTGTAGTGCCCAGAGGCCAGTTGTCGTAATTGCCCAACACGATGCTGTTTCTCACACTGCAATTGTAAGTTCCGGCGCCGTGATATGAATACGACGTGGTGGTGTAGTTGTTGACCACCGTGCAATTGTTCAACGTCGTGTAATAAGCGCCACCGCCGAACGTCGCCAGGTTGAAAATCACCAGGGAATTGTTCAGTGTTCCATAAGAAGCGATGCCGCCTCCGTAAATTGCGGAATTGTTGGTGAGAAGACAGTCAGACACGACACCGTTTGTGGAAACGCACCGGATGCCGCCACCGCTTTCCAATGATCCGCCGGAGTAACTGTCGCCGGTTGCGCGCGTCGCCCCGTTTTGCAGTGTGAATCCGTTCAACACCGCACCGTCTGCAAGATACGCACAACGCACCGCGCCGGGCCCGGTACCGTTCGTGGAAACCGGATCCCAGACGCCTTGAATCACCGTCGCCGAATATCCGTTTACACTCATCACGGTCACGGGTCTGTCCAGCACGACACGATTGGTCAGGTCTCCCGCCATGACCTTGCCGCCCGTGGCATAAATGCCATTCGTCACCAATACGATGTCTCCGGCTGAAGCAATGTTGATTGCGTCTTGAATGTTTGTTGCGGCCGTTGTCCAAGTGGAATACGGCGGAACGGGATTTGCGCCGGCAGCATCCACCGCGTGAATCACCACCTGTGCCACCTGGCTGGTAGCGACGCCAAAGGCATTGCTCACCACGACCTGATAAAGCCCGGCGTCATCGGGACCAAAATTGTTCACGACCAGATTGGCCGTGCCGGAGTTGCTGTGATGTCCGTCATCTGGAATCGGCGCGCCGTCTTTGCTCCAGAAACAACTGAAGGGGGACTGACCGGCGACGATGAGGTTGAAAGTCAGGCCATGCGCGGGTGAATTGATTTGAAATGCCGGAGGAGCCCAAATTATGGGCGCGGGCTGCCATTCATCGCAACCGATGGACGGCGGATTGTTCCATGGCTGGCCGTCAATGTCGGTGCCGAAAACCACACTGGCAGTTCCAGCACCGATGCAAGGCGATGTCGCCGCCAGATGAACGCCATCAGCAAGAAGCTGTGGATCAACATCCAAGTTTCCTGTGCCTGGCGGCAAAGGATCGGTGTCTGTGTAGCTGAAGTTGCAGGGATTATTGGTAAAATAATTGGCTGGTCCGGATCCCATTTTGGAATTCCCATAAACAATGCAGTTAAACAGGGTGGCGTTAGCAACCGCGCCACCAGAGCCAGAATAACTAATTTTGGAAAGATTGCTGGCCACCGTGCAGTTTGCCAGCGTGCCATAGGAAGCGCCACTTACCAGGCCGCCAGAGACGTTGTTTATCAGTGCACAATTGGTTGCATTGCAATTTAGCGCTCCGGCGCCATCGGATTGATCAGCAATATTGGACGTGATCAAACAGTTCTTCAGATTACAACTAACTGCGCCACCGCCTGAACCGGCGTTGGCTATTCCAGAGTTGGCTATTCCCGATCCAAAAGCATGATTGCCTGTCAAAGTGCAATTATTCAAGGTGACTTGGCAGGCTCCACCACCTTGGTAATATGCGAAGTTGGTGGCAATCACGCAATTGAACACGGTCGCATTCACTGAGGTTCCCCAGACTCCGCCACCACCGCCATTAATCAATGAATATAAAACTGGCGTTGCACCCCCGCGAAGCATGAACCCGCTCAATGTTGCATAGTTTGTCAACCATGCGCACCGCACGGCGCCGGGGCCATTTGTCGAAATCGGGTCCCACGCACCTTGAATGATGGTGACATTCGGTCCGTTCACGCTTTGCACGAGGATGGCCTTGTCCACCGACACGCGGTTGGTGATCGTGCCGTTCATGGATTTGCCACCTACGGCGTAAAGGCCGTTTGTGACCAGGACAATGTCTCCCGCAGCGGACGCCGTAATCGCATCTTGAATGTTTGTTGCGGCGGTTGCCCAGGTTGAGTACGGCGCAAGCGGATTCACGCCGGCGACATCCACGCAATGAATGGGAAACAGAGCGGGATAACTCGTCGCCGATCCGTACGTGTTAGTGACTACCGCTTGGTACAATGCCCCAACCAAAAGGTTCAGATTTTTGACCGTAAGATTAGTCGTTTGGACCGAACCAAAACCAGCACCTTCCTCGATTGACACTCCATTCCTCGTCCACGAGCAAGCAAGAGGAGACTGTCCAACGACAGGCACGTTGATGGTCAACCCGCCATTGTCGTTTAATTGAAAATTGAGCTGGCCAACAAATGGGGCCGGCCGCCATTCAGCACATCCCATCGAAGGTGGATTTGACCATGCGTAACCCTCGATATCGGTTAGGCCTACTGTATTTGTGCCTGCTCCGCGACAAGGTGAAGTCTCGGCCAAATGGATGTTGTCCACTGAAATTTGTGGATCAGCACTGATATTTCCATCCCCAGAAGGCAATGGAGCAGTGCAACTGTACGACCACGAACCATATTGGTAGTTGGTACCGGGATTGCCAGGGGCCGAGTAAAACGCGCTGGAATTAAAACAGACAATGCAATTGGTGAAGTAGCCGGAATCAGTCCCTCCCGCAGTCAATGTCGCCCAATTTCTGGTAACGGTGCAATTGTTCATCACCGAAGCATATGCGCCGCCGCCGTCAAGAGCGGTATTTCCATACAACGCACAATTTTTCAAATTGCCGTAATACACACCACCTCCGAAGTAACTGGCTGAATTGGATATGATTATGCAATTGGCAATAACCGGCTGCGTTGACGCACACCACACTCCGCCACCATTTTGAAGAACATAGCCACCTGTCGTTCGGGTTGCCCCGCCTTCAAGCGTGAATCCATACAAGGCAGCCCCATTAGTCAGCCACGCACATCGCACTGCCGCCAGACCGTTGGTTCCACCAGCACCATAAATTGTCGTTGCAGATGGCCCATTGATGCTTTGCACGGTGATGGCCTTGTTCAGAACCACACGGTTGGTCAAATCTCCCGCCATGACTTTCCCACCGAAAGCATAAACTCCGTTGGTCACCAAAACAATTTCTCCAGACAGGGCGACATTGATCGCGTCCTGCATGTTTGTCGCAGCAGTTGGCCACGTGGAATAAGGCGACACAGGATTGGTGCCCGTTGTATCCACACAATGTATTACAACTTGTGCAACTTGACTGGTTGCCATCCCGAAAGCATTGCTGACAACGACCTGGTAGGCACCGGCATCTGATGCGCTGTAGCCGTTCACAAGTAGATTAGTGGTGCCGGAGGAAGCGTAGTGTCCATCATCCTGAACCAAGTTCCCGTCCTTGCTCCAAAAGCAGGTAAACGGGTCCTGCCCGGCCGACGAGACGTTGATACTTAAAGAACGAGTGTCCGGAAAAAACTGTAAGTTGGGTTGAACGGTAATCACCGGCGCCGGCTGCCATTCATCACAACCAATTGAAGGCGGTTGGTTCCAAACCTGTCCATCAATGTCCGTGCCAATCACAAGATTTGTGCCACTTCCGCGACAAGGCGAAGTGATACTTAAATGAATGCCATCTCCGAGTAATTGGGGATCAGCACTTAAATTTCCGACCCCCGAAGGCAGCGGTGTAATGCAACAATATGCGAACGTGCCCGCAGCGTAGTTGTTGGCCGGCGTGTTGAAAAACACAATGCAGTTTGTAAAATTGCTAAGATAGACTCCGTAACCTGTATTGTTGACGATCGTGGAATTGTTTACCACGGCGAAAGAGGCTGCACCATAGCGCGAAACGTTTCCCCGCAAGGCGCAGTTGTTTATTGCTCCTTGATAAACACCTCCACCCTGGTACGAAGCAGCATTGGATTGAATAATACAATTTCCCACGATGGCATTCACCGAAGCGCAATAAGCTCCGCCACCACTTTGAAGGGCGAAGATGTCACCCGACGTCCGTGTTGCGCCGCCTTGAAGTGTGAGCCCGATCAAAGCCGCACCGTTTGTCAGCCAGGCGCAGCGCACAGCTCTGGTTCCGTTGGTCGCGCCTGCGCCTTGAATGATGGTCACAAACGGGCCGTTGACACTTTCCACCGTGACGGCTTTGTTCAGGGCGACGCGGTTGGTCAAGTCTCCCGCCATGACTCGACCGCCCGTTTGATAAATCCCGTTGGTCACCCAGATCTGGTCGCCGTCGCTGGACGCATCAATCGCATCCTGAATGTTGGTTGCGGCGGAGCTCCAATCAGAGTAGGGCGAAACGGGGTTGGTGCTGTTCAAGTCCACATAGAGCGGTGCGGATGAGGCGCGCAGAATAAAGAACACCAAGCCAACCACTCCCAGGCAAAGTGGATTTAATTTCATATAGTGCCTTTGTAAGGGTAGTCTGATTAAATCATTTTCTTTTACCGGCTTCAAGTATAAAATTACCTTCCTTTGCCGTGAGAATCCGCCACTGGCCCGCCGCCAAATTACCCAGCCAGAAATTTCCGATGCGCACCCGAATCAGCCGTAACGTCGGATGGCCGATGGTCGCTGTCATGCGGCGCACCTGGCGATTTTTGCCTTCGATCAACTCCAAACCAATCCAGCAATCCGGCACGCTTTTGCGAAAACGAATGGGCGGGTCGCGTGGCGGGATTTTAATAACCGTAGCAGCGGACGTCAGTCCGCTCTGACTGCTTGGATTATGGAGCCGACTCACGTCGGCTGCTACGGATGAAATTTCCGGCTGCGGCGCCAGAATCCATGCGCGGCACGGCAGGGTTTTCCGGCCTTGAATCACAACGCCTCGTTCCAGTTTCTTCAAAGCTTCCGGTGACGGGATGCGTTCCACCTGTGCCCAATATTCGCGTTCGTGGGCGTGGCGCGGATGCAGCAGACGGTCGTTCCATTCCGGCTCGTCGCTTAACAGCAGCAGGCCCTCGGAATCCGCGTCGAGCCGGCCAATCGGATAAACGTTTTTCGGAAAGCCGAATTCGGCCAGCGTGCGGTTCGGCGAGCCGCCCGCCTGCGCTGCGCTTCGGCGCGGCAAGTCGGGCGTGAATTGCGAAACAACGCCGTAAGGTTTGTTGAAGGCGATGAGCACGGCAGATTTTTAAATACCGTGCCACGAAGTGCACGGAGAAAATCTTCTTGGTTCGCAGGAGCCGGGGTAACGAGGCTCAAACCGAAGGAAAGTCAGAGACTCCTTACGTCGTCTCCTACAAGCTGAAAAATGGCGCAACTTGGGCAACCCGCACCCAACTGGCGGCTGGAAGCCGCCATCACTGGCACGCTGGGAAGCGTGCCGCCACTGTAGAGGCAGGCATCCTGCCTGCCAGTGAGCGCGGCTTCCAGCCGCGTGATCCATTGGCTCGGGCGCGGGTGTCAAGTTGCGCTCGCTGAAAAAGCTCCTTTGTATCCGGTTTTGTTTGCTGCTAATATCTTCCTGTGATTCGGAACATCATCTTCGACTGGTCGGGCACTCTGGTGGACGATTTGCCCGCCGTCTTGAAGGCTTCAAATTTCGTCCTCACCCAGGCCGGCCGCCCGGAGATGTCGCTGGACGAATTTCGCGCCGAGTTTTCCCTGCCGTTCACGAATTTTTACGACCGCCACACGCCGCACGTGCCGATGGCCCAGCTCGAAGACTGGTTCCACACCAGTTTCCGGCAGGCGCAGGACTCCGTCAGCGAGCTGCCGTATGCGCGCGATTTCCTGGTGTTTTGCCGCGCGCAGAAGCTCCGCACTTTTCTTTTGAGCACGGTGCATCGCGATCATTTCCTGACGCAATGCCGGGTCACCGGATTTGACGCCTACCTCGACAAGCCCTACACGGACGTTTGGGACAAGCGGGAAAAAATTCACGAAATCATCGCCGAAAATCATTTGCGCGCCGACGAGACGCTGTTCATCGGCGACATGCAGCACGACATCGAAACCGCGCATCACGGCGGCGTGCATTCCTGCGCCGTGCTCACCGGCTACAACACGCTGGAGCAGTTGCGCGCGGCGGAGCCGGATTTGATTGTCGAACATCTCGGCGAATTGCGCCGCGTTCTGGAGCAGAACCATTTCTGCCTGAAACCGGCGGCGAAAAATTTTGCGGAAACCCATCCGCCGCTGGCCACCGTCGGCGCCCTGATTTTCAACAATGCGGGCGAGGTGCTGATGATCCGCACCCACAAATGGTCGGGCCTCTGGGGCATTCCCGGCGGCAAAATCAAGTGGGGCGAGCCATCCGAGGCCGCGCTCCGCCGCGAAATCAAGGAGGAAACCGGCCTCGACGTGACGGACATTGAATTCGTGCTCGTGCAGGATTGCATCCACTCCCGGGAGTTTTACCGCGACGCGCATTTCGTCCTGCTGAATTACACCTGCCGCCGCAAAGGCCGGCCGCGGGTGAAACTCAACGACGAAGCCCGCGAATCCCGCTGGGTTACGCTTGCCGAAGCCGGCAAAATGAAACTTAATATGCCGACGCGGGTCCTGCTCGAAGCGGTTTTGAAAACATGGAAACGGGGAGCACACCCGCCTCGGGCGCAGCGGTTGACGCCTCGTCAACCGCAGATGGAACCGCCAACGACGGGGCGTCGCCGGCAACACGCGGGGGCGCGTGTGCTCCCCAAATCGAAAAGCGGAAAGCGGAAAGTAAAAAAGTCCAGTGGCAGACGCAAAATAATTCAGAAGGATCGCCATGTCATATATCACCATCGTTGACCTGGAAGTTTTTTATCGGGTCGGCCTCACGGAAGAGGAACGCGCCCAGCCGCAACGCTTGTTGCTGACGCTGGACATCCAGTTCGATTTTTCATCAGCCGCGGTGAGCGGCCGCATCGGGCGGACGATTGATTATTACGAGGTCACCCAGCGGCTGTTGAAACTTGGCGAAACGCGAAGCTGGAAGCTGATCGAATCCGTGGCCACGGACATTGCCGACAGAATTTTGTCGGAATTCCGCCCCGAAAGCGTGACGGTCGAAGTGAAAAAATTTTCGATTCCGGAGGCCGCTTATGTTTCCGTAGTCCTCACGAAACAGCGGCCTTTGCCCAAGGAATACAAGCGGCCATTGTTGTGGTGGTTGCGGCGGTGGGAGTGATCCGGCTCAATTCCCGGTCGCGGTTCGATTGTAATTTTTTTGCCCGTCCATGGTGCGCAATTCCCAACCGTCCGGTTGCAACAAAATTGTCACCGCGCCCGCCGTGCGCGTGTAAACAACCGGAATCCCTTCTACGGGATTGTAGCCCGATAAAACCGGCGGTTTGAATTTGTCGCCGCTGGGTCTCGGAATGTGATTGTGGAATTGGTGCCGACAAAATTGGTCAGCGTGGTCCAGCTTGTCAGGTTGGTTGAAACCTGGATGTGTCCGTTCAAACCGATTGACAATTGCAGGATGAAGACCAGTCCGTTTGTTTTCAGCGGAAGCGCGTTGGTGAATGCAAGTTGCAACTTGAAGGTGTTGCTTGACACCACGCTCACGCTGTTGGTCGTTGAAAAGTTCCCAGCCAAATCCACGGCATACGCTTTCACTGTGTTAGTGCCGGCGACGAGAGTCACAGTCTGCGTCCAGTTGGTGTAATTGTTGGTTGTCGTCGTCACGAGGTTCCAAGCCCCGTTGTTCAACTGATACCAAACACCAGCCACTTTCCAGTTGTCTTTGGCTGTGCCGACGACGGTTGCCAAGGCATTGGTCATGTGCTGGCCGGCAGTGGGCGCGGTAATGGTGTTCGTAGGCTTGGTCACGTCCACAAAGTTTGCTTGCAAGGTCAGGTTTGAGGCCATCATGAATTGAAAATTCGTTTTGCTCATTGTTATTCCGCCCAGCCAGTTCGTTGAGATTATCCAGTTTGTGAACACAAAACCTTTTGCTGGACTGGACGTGATGCTGTAATTACGTCCAATCTCCAGCCAGGCATTGCTATAATTGGGCGAGATCGTTCCCAAGCCGATGGCACGCACCTGAAGCTGATTGGTCACCATATAATCGAAGCTCACACTGTTGGTCGTGGATTTATTGCCCGCCGCATCCACCGCATACGCCTGCACGAGGTTGGTGCCCGGAGTCAGGTTCACTGCCGCCGTCCAGTTCGACCAACCGTTGGCCGTGATTCCCGGATTCCAGCCTGATCCGTTGAGTTGATACGACACGTTGGTCACTTGCACGTTATCACGCGCGGTGCCGGTCACGGTGAACACTCCATTGCTCCAACGCTGACCAACGGTCGGGGCGGTGATGGTGTTGGTTGGTATCACTAAATCCGTGAAGTTGGCTACCAAAGTCCAATTGCCAGACGCAATGAAACTGTAATTGGTTGCCGTGCCGACCACCGTTCCGGCGAGCGTCCAGTTTGCGAACCGGAAGCCGCTATTCGTGGCCGTCGCCGTCACGGTTACATTTGTCCCACATAGTTTTGTGCCACCGCCACTGGTTGTGCCACTGCCCGATGGCGAGTTGGTTGTGGCGATGGTGTAATAGATTTGCGAGAAGTTCGCCGTCTCGTTCACCGCGCCATTTATCGTCACACTGGCGGAATTGTTCGGGCCTGTATATGAGCCGGAGCCACTTCCCGTCCAACCGCTAAAATTGTTGCAACTGTTTGTCGTGGCAGTAATCGGCACACTCGCACCGGAATCATACCAACCGCTCGCCGGACTCACACCGCCCCCCGTTCCAGCATTCATCGTCAGGTAGTACTTCGTTATGAAATTGGCGGTGTAAGTCGCACTATTCGTCGGATTGACCGGATGAGAGATCGCGCCGCCATCACTCCAACTGCTCCACACGTACTGTGTGCTCGAACCGCTGGTTTGCGGCGAGGTGGTGGCAATCGTATGGTTGGAGCCGGGAAGCCAACTGAAGGTTTGTGGCGCGGTGTAGGCCGTCCCGTCCACCGTAATCGCAAGGCCCGATGGACTCGTCTGCACAGTGACTACAGAGCCGAGTCCGACATCAACGCGGAAAACCGTACCCACGCCATTCGTGCCACCTGCGTACGTCGTGCCATAGAAACTGGCGTCGCTGCCCTGCACCAACTCGGCAATAGGGCAGTGGCCTTCGGTGCCGCTGTTCGGGTTGAACGAGTGCAGCGTCGTCAACGTGCCGCTCGGTGTTATCTTGAACACCGTGCCATATCCGTACATTCCGCCGTAGTACGTCGTGCCATAGAAATTGCCGTCGCTGCCCTGCACCAGCCCCGAAGGTGATTCACCGTCGCCGCCAGCGTTGTAGCCGGTGAACGCGTGCAGCGTCGTCAGCGTGCCACTCGGCGTGATCTTGAAAACCGTGCCATAGTAGGCACCCTCCCCCAACTGTCCGCCACTCGTCGTACCATAGAAATTGCCATCGTTCCCCTGCACCAGCCCGGTTTCAGGATATGCCCCATCGCTTCCCTCGGTGAATACATGCAGCGTAGTCAGCGTGCCGCCGGGCGTGATCTTGAACACCGTGCCAGCCCAGAGGCCTGACCCGCCACCGCACGTCGTACCATAGAAATTGCCGTCGCTGCCTTGCACCAACCCGGCGTGAGATAAGCCAGACCCGCAGCCATCATCGAATCCGTCGAACGAGTAAAGCGTCGTCAGCGTGCCGCTCGGCGTGATCTTGAAAACCGTTCCATAGCCGTACGGTTGGCCGCTCGTCGTGCCATATAAATTGCCGTCGCTGCCCTGCACCAGCCCGGCGCAAGGACTGCAACCATCCCACCCGCCAGTGAACCAATGCAGGGTCGTAAGCGCGCCGCTCGGCGTGATCTTGAATACAGTACCATATGGTGATGAGTATCCGTTCCCAGGCGTCGTGCCATAAAGATTGCCGTCGCTGCCCTGCACCAAGCCCGAAGGGAGGTAACCATCGCTGCCACCGGTGAACGAGTAAAGCGTCGTCAACGTGCCGCTCGGCGTGATCTTGAAAACCGTGCCCTCATCATTCGTGCCACCGTAAGGCGTCGTGCCATAGAAATTCCCATCACGGCCCTGTACCAGTCCGGCCGAAGGTTGCATGCCATCTCTACTATTGTTGGGGAACGAGTACAGAGTCGTCAGAAGAGGTACGAGGGCGTTAATCAGATTGCGTCCATTCGGCGTGCCCAAACCGGTACAGAGGTCGTAGCCAGGATAGGCATTGTACGCATTATGGTCATTGCCGTTGTTACTATAGTCTGCAATGTCATGGAAGGCGGAGGCATTGCCAATCGAGTAAATGGCGGGGTTAATGAAACCGACAGAGGGCCAGCCGTAGGTTGCCGCTTGCTGATTGACCAAAGCGGTAAAGCCCGCCCACAATGGCGCTGAAATACTGGTACCCTCCAACGGCCCCCCACTGCCATTGTTATATGTTACCAAGACGTCAGAGGCAACCATAGCGACATCGGGAACATTTCGCATGGAAGTTGATCCCCCTGGATTGTTCATATTAATGCCCTGTTGCCAACTCGGAATCTGGTAGTTCTGACTTATGCCGCCGCCGCTTGCCCAGTAATGCCCCGCCGTTGAATCGTAACCCGAGTTCCATGTCGTTTCGAACGCCCAAGATCCGTCTGATGCGGTGGTCAAAGTTGTCCCCCCGACGATCGTAACATACGGGCTATCGGCCCATTGTGGAATCCCCCATAGCGATGGAATCCCAAACAACCCCGAGTAATAAGCGCCATAGTCGCCGGAACTCTGGAAAAAGGATTGCCCCTGCGAAGCAAATTGTTGATATAACTGATCCGCGGTGGAGTTGTTGCCCAGTGACCACGAACTACTGAGTTGCCGGGGAAGGGGTTCACCTTGGCTTGGGTAAGCCATTTCATCCAAGATGTCCACCCAATAGGGATTGCCAAGAAAGTGACTGTTTTGTGGCGCTTCGTAAACGGTCACTTGGTCTAATCCGGGCGCCATGGAGATGGCCATCTCAATGTCGAGGGCCACTTCATCATTGTTAGTGCCAGGACTTCCGCAACCGCCGTCCAATAGTACTTTCTGCAATGGGACATTCGGCAAACGGGCTTGGTTCTTGTAACTCGTGATGTCGCTGTCGTAATAATCGTCCAACTCAAGCAGCCCGACAGTCTGCCCAACACCAGTGAGCGAGACGCCCGGAACATACGCAGTCCGGAAATCTGACCCCAAATATGTACCGCCGATCCCCGATCCGGCGTTAGGTGTTGCCTTCGGCGTCTTGCCGAGTGGACTATGTGCGAGATTGGGATGCGGCATAACGTAGTTATCCAAGCCGGTGATGTGTAACAACGGGATGTTCAGATCCAGTGTCGGTTCCACATCCGGCGAGAAAAACGTTCGCTGCTCTATCGGATGTCGGTATACGTGCATAGTGACATGAAAGACTTTCTCTATGTCGGCAACGTTCGCCTTCACATCAACTATCTGGCGACTGGGATGCGTGCCGGTCACTGTCAGCCCATTCCTCTTCACGAAAGCGATGACGGCCTGATAATCCTCCTCTGATGGGCCAAATTGTTCCGTGAACTGCTGTGGCGTCAGATAATGATGGTAATTGGTGCTGGCCGGGTCATAAAGTTGCTCAAGCAAATTGGCAAGTGCTTCCCTGTTTCGCAACGGCAGCCCAATTGCCAGCGGCAAGTGATTCGTGCTCGGAAGGCGGCCAATCGGCTGTAAATGGTGTGCCACAGCCTCTGGCACATGGCCATGTAATATCTTCTGTGCTACCGCAGATGGTGGGGTGAGAACAGTGCCAACACTTGCCACAACGGTAAAAAAAAGCATTTTCGTTTTCATGTTTTTGCCCCGAAACCTTTTGCGCAACAATCCGCTTTTACGCCTTTCCCGAAAATTGCCAAGAAATTTGTGCGAGTTTTAATGCTCTCTCTCTAAACACATATTGCCAAAGAAATGCCAATTACAGATATGAGAGATTGCATAATGAATACAACCGTGAACTGCCCCACTCCAAACCCACTGTGAAGCTGACTTCCGCCATGATTCCACCACCCTTTCTGGTTGGAAGAATGAGCGGACTGATCCCGCTTTGCAGGACTGCCACGAGATTTATGGACGGGTGAATTTTTGTCCGTCCATCGTCTGTAGTTCCCAACCTTCCGGTCGCGTCACAATTTTCACTGCGCCCGCCGTGCGCGTGTAAATCACCGGCACATTTCGTGCGGATAATCTCTGTTTCAATTCACGACCGGCCCGGCGGGTCGCCGGAAATTCCGAATCGGCCACAACGATGACTTTCGGTTGCACGGCATCGAGTAACGCATCGCAAAGCGGTTCGCCTTCGTCGGGCAAACCGGCAATCACAATGTCCGCGCGCAGATTGTTCGTGCGTGAAAGCAGGGCGCTTTGTCCGGCGCGGCCCAAATCGGACAGCAGCAGGACGCGCGTGCCGTAAAAATTTCCCAGCAGCACCAGCGCGGCGTCGTCAGCGCGCGCAAAATTATCCGTGGCGTCGGGAGCGAAAGCCTGCCAGCAACCGGCCAGGCCGCCGCAATTTAGAATTTTGTGACGCGACGGTGGCTCTGATTTGTTGGTGGGGCGAGCGTCCCCGCGAGCCGGGCTGTTTTTAGAAGACGGCTCGTCAGGAGCCTCGCCCCACCGACTGGATTTGCTGGCCGGCGGCTTTTCGAATTCCGCAATGATTTCGCGATACGTCGGCGAGCGAAAACGCGCCGGGCTGGTGTAAATCTCGCCGATGCCGAAAAGTTGGTTGAGCGATGCCGCGCCGCCGCTGCTGCGCACGTCGCCGTGCGTCAGCACGAGTCGTTGAACGTGGTTCACGCCTTGGGCGCGGAGAAACGGTTTGAGGGTGAAGTCCACGGCATTTTCGTCGCCGCAATTCACGAGCCAGTCGTTTTTTCGTCCGGCGGCATCCACGAAAACCGCGTGACCGCCATTGAGCGGAAGGACGGTCAATCGGGTTTCGCCGCGTGTCGTTTGCCAGTGCCAGAGGCAGCCGGCGACAATCAGAACCAGAGCGGTCGCGCTCCAGATTCGTTGTTTTGGCGCGAACAGCCAGCCGCTCAAGGCGCCGATGAGCACGGCATAGTAAATGATGATGGCCAGCCACGAGGGCGCGGGCACATAGAAAAATGCGCCGGGAATTCTGGTCGAGAATTCGCTCACCGCCGTCATCGCCGACATGAAAAACCACGCGCTGTGATTGAACAATCCCGTCGCCCACGGGAACCAGGTCCCGCAAACCAGCGCGCCGAGATTGCTCATCAGCGCGAACGTGCCGAGCGGCACGGCGACGATGTTTGCCGGCGTTGAAACGGGGCTGAACAGGTGAAAATACCTTGCCGCCAGCGGAATCGAGCCAACCCAGGCCGCGAACGAGAGCGCAAAGTAACGCGACAAACATCGCAGCGTCGCGATGAGCGCGCGCCGCCAGCGCGGGAGCAATTCGACCGGGAGCAAGGGATCGCTTTGCCAGAGCCGGTCGAAAAATTTATTCAGCGGTGGCAGCATCAGCGCGATGACGAGCACGACGAAAAAAGAAAGTTGAAAGCTGGCTTCGAAAAGCTGTCGCGGGTCCCACAGCAAAATAATGAACGCGGCGGCGGCCAGCGAGTTGACGGTGTCGCCCGGCCGTTTCAACGCCCAGCCGCCGATGACGATGGTCATCATCACCGAGGCGCGGATGGCGGAGGATTCCCAGCCGGTCGCGGCGGTGTAAAACCAGATGGCCGGAATGGCCACGATGCCGCACCACGCGCGCGAGATTTGCAGCACGCGCAACAGCGCGACGAGCATCCCGGAAATCAGCGCGATGCGCAGGCCGTCAATGGCGAAGAGGTGCATCGTTCCGGCGCGCAGGAACGGTTCGCTGATGTCCGTGGTGAACGCCGTGCGCCAACCGAGCGTCATCGCCCAGAGCAACCGCAATGGTCCATCTTCCACCGGCAGACCCAGCGCGAGCGTGCGTTGCGACCAGTTCAAAAACCGGTCGGTCAGCGGTGGTTTGACCAATGGCGCCGCGCCCAGTTGCCAACCATTGGTGGAGCCGGCTTTGAGCTGGTAAAAAATTCCGCGCGTTTGGAGGTAATCACGGTAATCAAAAAGTCCCGCGGCCAAAGGCGGCGCCGGCCGGCTGATGACGCCGGCGACTTCAACCGGCTGTCCGGTGAAAAAACCGGCGGCGAGCGTCCCCGGCGTCGTGACGACGATTGATCCGGCGGCCGGTTGCCAGTCCGCATCGTGGCGCAACGCAGTGACCCGGACTTGGGCGACCGAGCGTTCGGTTGGCTGGCCGTCGCGTTCGGTGATGCGCAAGTGCGGGGTTTCGATCAAAGTCCCGCGCACCGTCACGATGGCGTTGGTATCGCCGAGCAGCGCGCGCAAGTCGTCGGGTGAAACCGTGGCCGTTCGGCTGGCGAGATTCGTCCAGCCGGCCAGCGCAATGAGCAGCCAGATCAACCAGGGACGAAATTTTTCGAGAACGAGGGCGAGGACGAGAACGGCAAAGGCGATTCCAAAAAGCACGACGAGCGGCGGTTGAAATAATTCGGCGAGCAACAACCCGGCGGCGTAACAGGCAACGACGGCGACGAGCGGGCGTTTCATGGCCGGTTCTTACCAGAGTTTTCGCCAGCGGCCGAAGGCCCAAAGCACGAGCAAACCCGCTGCGCCACCCGCGGTGTCAATGAACACGTCAGACACCTGCGCCGTGCGCGTTGGCACGAAGATTTGGTGGAATTCATCGCTGGCGGCGTAAAGAAAAACGATGGCGAGCGCGAGGCCGGCTTCCGGCCAAACCCAGGGACGTGGATCATTTTTCATTGGCCGGCGCACCGCGCGCCAGAGCAGCAGCGCGAGCACGGCGTATTCGGTCAGATGTGCGCATTTGCGGGCGAGGAAGACGATGCGATTCAGGGTATCATCCGGCATTTGCGGAAACAGCCAGTGCAATAACGGCCCGAGGATGCGCGAGGAATGCGCGAAGGAATTGACATCACTCGACGCTGAAAAAATCAGCGTCATCCAAATCAACACCGGCAGCCAGTATTTGAGGAACGGGCGGAGTTTGAGCACGGCGAATCAAAACCGGATTCAACGCGCGGGGCAATCAGAATATGATTGGATTTGCTAAAAAGTGGCGCATTTGGCACAGAAAGGACTTTCAATGAACAAGTTTTTAACCTTTTTGTTTTGTGCGGCAATGATGGCTGCGGTTGCGGTCCAGGCGACGCCGCCGGCGCCGGATTTGATTGCGCAAGTTCATTTTGCGGGCGCCGAACAGATTTCCGCCGACACCAATGCCGTGGCCTTCACAAATCTTTGGTGTTCACCCGAGGCACAGGCGCTCCGCGAGCAAACGCTGAACAAACTTTCCCGCGCGCCTTACAACTGGCTCAAACAAAAAATCCTTTCCCGTACGAACGACGGGGCTGGACAGCTTCGGCCATTGCTCGACGATTTGTTGGACGCGGAATGGATTTTGCAAATCCGCGACGCGACGAACGGGTCGCCGGAACTGGCGCTGGCGATCCGGCTGGATGCCGGTCGCGCGCAGCTTTGGCAGACCAATTTGGAAAGTGTTCTCGAAGCGTGGACTGAGATGTCCGTGGAAAAAACCCGGAACGGCTGGGAGTTGAAAAAACATCATCCACCCAATTTGATTCGTTTCGTCCGCGTTGGCGATTGGGTCGTCTTCGGCTGGGGTCAGGACACACTTTTGTTGAGTGACGAACTGGTCCGGCGCGTGCCGGCTGAAAAGCGCCCGGCGCCCGCCGAGAAAAGCAATTGGTTGACCGCGGATTTGGATTGGCCGCGTTTGGCGCGTTGGTTGCCATCAATCAACCCGTTTGATTTGCCGGAGACGCGATGGCAGGCCGTCGGACGCGATGGCAATTTGCATGTGGATGGCAAACTGATTTTTCCGCAGCCGCTGGCGCTGACACTTGAAAAATGGCGGATACCGACGAATACGATTCACCAGCCATTCATCAGCCTCACCGCGGTGCGCGGCATTGCGCCGTGGCTGGAAAAACAAAATTGGGCGCAGCCGTACGAAATTTCGCCGGTGCCGAACCAGGTGTTCATCTGGGCGCTGGCGCAGATGCCGCTCCAGACTTTTGCCGCCCTGCCGGTGCCGGACGCGTCCAACGCGCTCGTGCAATTCGATCAAAAGTTGTCCGCCAACACCAACTGGCGAAGCCAACTCACGCTGCCGGTTGCTATGGTGATGACCAACGACCAGATTACCTGGCAGCAGATACCGTTTATTGTGCCGAACCTGCGGGTGTTGCATGAGCCGAACGGTGACTTTTTGTTCGCCGGAGTTTTTCCAAACGGTCCCAAGACCAGGCCGCTGCCGCCGGAACTGTTCACGCAACTCGACCGGACCAATTTGGTTTATTATGACCGGGAAATCACCGGTGAACGATTGAAACTGTTGCCCCAACTGACGCAACTGGCGCTGATGCTTACAGGGCACAAACAGCTCGACGCGCAATCCGCCGCCGCCAGGTGGCTCAAACACGTCGGCCCGACGCTCACCAACACGGTGACCGAAGTCACGCAAACCGCGCCGAATGAATTGACATTCATGCGCCGGGCGCCGGGCGGTTTGACGGCGATTGAACTCGTTGCGCTGGCGAACTGGCTCGAAGCGACAAATTTCCCCGGATGCGATTTGCGTTTGGCGGTGCGCTCCGCGACATTCAAGCGTCCGCCCGCGAAAATGCACGGCGCGCCACCCATGCCAACTCCCGCCAAACCACCCGTCGCCCCGCCGTCGCACTGATATGCTCAAACTCGGCGTCAACATTGATCACGTCGCCACGCTGCGCGAAGCGCGCTATCGTGGACGCGGATTCGGCGAACCCGATCCCGTCGAGGCCGCGCGAATTTGCGAAGCCGCCGGGGCGCACGGCATCACCGCGCACCTGCGCGAGGACCGCCGGCACATCCAGGACCGCGATGTCTGGAAACTGCGCGAGATGGTCAAAACCCGGCTGAATTTGGAAATGGCCATCGTGCCGGAAATCATCGCCATCGCGCTGAAATTGAAGCCGGACATCATCTGCATTGTGCCCGAACGCCGGCTGGAAGTGACCACCGAAGGCGGCCTCGACGTCTTGGCGCAGGAAAAGGCCATCACCGACACCCGCAGGAAAATGAACGACGCGGGTATCGAGGTAAGCCTGTTCATCGCACCGGATGAAAAGCAAATTGAAGCCAGCGCGCGCACCGGCAGCCAGTTTGTGGAATTGCACACCGGCGCCTTTGCGGAGGAATTTACTGTTTGTAGCAGCCGACGTGAGTTGGCTCATTCTTCCCGGGAACAAAGTCAGAGCCGACTCACGTCGGCTGCTACGGTTCAGGAGAAGGACGAATTGCAGCGTTTAATTTCCGGATCAAAACAGGCGCGCGCGCTGGGCTTGAAGGTGAATGCCGGACACGGATTGAATTACGTGAACCTGGCCGCGCTGAAGCGAGTCCCGCATCTGGTGGAATTGAACATCGGCCACAGCATCATCAGCCGCGCGGTGAGCGTGGGGCTGGGAAAGGCCGTCCAGGAAATGCTGCGGCTGATGAAAAATTATCGCGGGTGAAAACACCTGTGCGCCTTTCCGGTAATTGGCGATGTAGGTGTAAAGGTAGATTTCGCCCGTCTCGCCCATGGGATCTTGGTTTGACTAACTTAAGGCTTCTTACTCGCCACACAATTGATGGGAACCTCGTAAGACCGCTTGCTCCACTTAAGGGGTTTGTCAGGGTCAGCGAAGAATTTGCACTCGATGCGAACAGTACCGTCTGGCATGTTCCAAGACACGATGCTCCAATGACTATCGTAACGCATAGGCCCAGGGCTGTGATAAACCATTTCCATATCCCAATCCTTCGGATCAGAAAGCGTGTCGAAGATGTGATATACCTGTAATGACGTTATATGCCAGTCACGGTTGTCAATAATCGCAAACCAATGGTCATCTGACGACCATTTCACCTCAACCCACCTTGGGGACTCAAAGAGTAATTTGCGTTTATTTGGATCGTTTGTGGATTCAAGATAAATTCGTCCTCCCTGCTCAGACCCGTGCTCACCTGGTATGAACCTGCAAAGGTAATTTCCCTTCGGGGATTTCCATATTTCCGTTCCTTGCTTACCTGCAACTTCAGCCGAGTACACGGCGCCGACAATCATTAAAGAAATAGCAACGATTATTTTCATGGTTCCATTTTCCGAAATTTATCAGTTCCTGGTATTGCAATATACTCGCATTTCGTCTCGATGTTTCGTTGCAGCATTGGTCCGAGTTTGCTTGCGCGTCAATCGCAAATCGTAAATCGTCAATCCCATGATTCTCGGCGTTGGCATTGACATCATCGAAGTGGCGCGCATCGCATCGGCTTACGAAAAATTCGGCGAGCGGTTTGTGAACCGGGTTTTGCACGCGGACGAAATCGCCTACTGCCTCTCGCATAAAAATCCCGCGCCGTTCCTGGCCGTGCGGTTCGCGGCCAAGGAGGCTATTTCCAAGGCGTTCGGCACCGGCATCGGCGCCCGACTCGGCTGGCAGGACATGGAAATCCGCCGCAAGCAATCCGGCGAGCCGTTTGTGGTCCTGCATGGCCAGGGGAAAAAATTGTTCAAGTCACGCCGCGCAAAACGATTGCTCGTCAGCCTGAGCCATACGGCAAATTACGCGGCAGCGACGGCGGTTTTGGAACGGTGAACGAATGCGCCGAAATTAAACGCAGAGACGCCGAGAACGCAGAGAGCCGCAGAGGGAAGCCAGGCTGAATTCTGAGAAGAATATTCACCGCGGATGGACACGGATCCACACGGATTGAAAAGAGGGCAGCACGATGCTTGACACGAATTGCGCGAATGATTGCCAACTGAATTCGCGAAATTCGCGTCTTGCCCTTATCCGTGTCCATCCGTGTCCATCTGTGGTTAAAGAAGAAGCTTTGCGGCTCTCTGCGTTCTCGGCGTCTCTGCGTTGAAGGCGTTTCCGTTTGGTTGCGGTCTCTGGTTGCGCTTCTTTCTGCTTTTATCGGGGGGCAATTTGCTTCAAGCTACGCGCATGGCGACGGCGGTGGCGGCGATTCTGATTTTCGCGGGCGCAAGTTTCTTTTTCGCGCTGGCGGAAACGGCGTTGTTTTCCCTGAGCAAATGGCAGGCGCGGCAACTGGCCGAACGGCATCCGGGCGCGGGCAAGATCGTCGCGCAACTGCTCGAACGCCCGCAGGATTTGCTGGCCACGCTGGCGCTGGGCAACACGTTCGCCAACGCCGCGATGCTCGCGGTGGCCCTGCGGATGGTCTTCAATGCGAACTGGACGCTGACGCTGACGCTGCTGACGTTGCTGGTGTTGACGCTCCTGGGTTGCGAGGTTTTGCCCAAAACGCTGGCCGTGCGGCGACCGGAGCGCTGGGCGTTGCGGGTCGCGTGGCTGATGCTGGTTTTTGAAAAAATCACGGCGCCGTTGCATCGCGCGGCGCAACAGCTCAACACCGCCATTTTGAAAATCATCGTGCCGCAAACCGCCCTCACCCAAGGCGTTGGCGCGTTGACGGACGCCGAGTATCAGGAACTGCTCGAAATGGCCTGGCGCCAGGGCACGCTCGGCGAATCGGAAAAGGAAATCATCCTGCAAATCATCAGCCTCGACCAGCGCACGGCGCGCGACGTGATGCGCCCGCGCGCGGGCATGGCGTGCATATCGGACGATGCGCCCGTCGCGGAAATGATTGCGGCGGCGAAAAAATTCAAGCACCGCCGCCTGCCGATTTACGACGAAACGCCGGACACCATCGTGGGCATTCTCAACACGCGCGCGCTGCTGCTGGATCCGGCCATTGACCTGGCCGACGCGATTGAATTTCCCTCGTTCGTGCCGGAGACGATGAACCTGCTGCAACTGTTCAAGAGCCTGCAAAAACAGCAGCGCGGCCTGGCCATCGTGCTCGACGAATTCGGCGGCACGGCGGGCCTGGTGACGATGGAGGACATTCTCGGCCAGCTCGTCGGCAAAATCCACACGGAAACGCAGACGGAAGGTTTGGTGATGGAAAAACTCGCGCCGGACCGCTGGCGCGTGAGCGGCACGATGCGGCTGGACGATTTTCGCCGCGAGTTTCCCGCGCTCGGCGACGTGGACGAGGTGGAAACGATGGGCGGATTGCTGGCGCATTTGCTCGGCGTCGTGCCGGCGGCGGGCGAGTCGGCAACGTTTCGCGGTTTGAAACTCACCGCGGAGGCCGCCGACGAACGGCGTGTGCGCAAGTTGATTGTTCAGCGGGTGAAATAAATGAAAACGAACATCCTCAACTGGTTCGTTTTCGCCGCGTGTCTGGGGCCGTCGTTTTTGCTGTCCGGCATGGAGGCGGGCGTGTTCGCGCTGAACCGGCTGCGGGTGCGGCGGCTGGCGCGCGCGGGCAAGCACTCGGCGAAACTGCTGCACGGCTTTCTCGAAAACCCGGAAAAGTTTTTGTGGACCATTCTCGTCGGCAACACGCTCGCCAATTTTCTCATCCTCGGCTGGACGGTGGCCAAACTGCACGAATGGTTTTCCGCGCATCCCGCCTGGGAAATCGCCGTTTTCGCGGCCGCGGTTTTTTTGTTTTATGCGCTGTTCGATTTGCTGCCGAAAATGCTGTTCCGCGCGTATCCCAATCAATTGTGCCTGTCGGCGGCGAATTTTTTCCGGCCCATTCATTTCGTGCTCAGCCCGCTCGTAGCGATCGTGGAAGGCGTGTCCAAGACGGTGTTGCGCTGGACGGGCGGGCGGGCGCTGACTGGGCGGCTTTTCGGCAATCGCGAGGAAATGCTCGCGGTCATGCAGGAATCCGCGCAGGCGTTGACGACCGACGAGCGCGCGATGATCAACCGGGTGCTCGATTTGCAAACGTTCACCGTCCGCCAGATTGCCACGCCACTCGTGCAAACGGTGACCATTCAAAAGCAAACGTCCATCGCTGACGCGCTGGCGCAGGCGCGCGAACGGAAATTGTCGCGCCTGCCGGTCTGGGAAACGCGCGATGGACGTCCATGCATCGCCGGATTGCTCATGCTCGGTCCGCTGCTGTTCCGCGATGATCTCGATCTGCAAAAGCCCGCGGCGGCGCACATGACACCGGCGTTGTTTCTCGGCGAGGACACCCGGTTGGAAGTCGCGCTGCGCCGGATGCAGCGCGCCGGCGAGCGGCTGGCCATCGTGCTGGCGCACGACGGAAGCGAACTGGGCATCGTGAGCCTGGAAGACATTCTGAAACTGATGTTCGGCGAGGTGAAATTATGAACTGGGGAGCCATCATTTCAGTCACGCTGAAAATCCTGGCCGTCTTGGCGCTCGTGCTGCTGAACGGATTTTTCGTCGCCACCGAGTTCGCGCTCGTCCGCATCCGCGAAACTCAATTGGACGTGCTGGTGGCCAAAGGCTGGCGGCGGGCGAAAATGGCGCAGCACATCGTCCGCAATCTGAATTCCTATCTGAGCGCGACGCAACTCGGCATCACGATGGCGAGTCTCGGCCTGGGCTGGATTGGCCAGCCGGTATTCACCACCTTGCTGGAACCGTTGCTCAATCCGCTCGGCGTCCAATCAGAAGTCTGGCAGCATTCCATTTCCTTTGCCGTTGGTTTCAGCGCCTTGACGTTTCTGCACATTACGGTGGGCGAACTCGCGCCGAAATGGCTGACGATTCAAAAGCCGTTGCCCATCGCGTTGGGGTCGGCGTATCCGTTGCGCTGGTTTTACCTGGCGTTTTATCCGTTCAACCGATTGCTGAACTCCGCGGCCCGCTGGCTCCTGGAAAGAATCGGCATAGAGCCTGACGGCGCCACGGACCGTACCCAATCGGAGGAGGAATTGCGTCTCTTGATCACCTCGGCGCAGGGCACCACGGTGGGTCGCAACCTTATTCTCAATGCGCTCGATTTGCGCCATCGGGTCGCGCGCGAAGTCATGCGGCCGCGCCACGAAATCATCGCGTTCGACACCGGCGCCAGCCTGGCCGATTGTCTCGCGCTGGCGGAAAAGACGCGCTACTCGCGCTTTCCGCTTTGCGAGGGCGGCGATTTGGACAAAACCCGCGGCGTCGTGCATATCAAGGACCTTTATCCCGCCTTGCGGGATCCGCTCCCGCGGGACGGACGGCGGCGGATTTGCTGCCGGTGGCGCGCCTGTTGATTTACGTGCCGGAAACCGCGCGCCTCGAAAAACTGCTCCAATTGTTTCTCGAACGGAAATTGCACTTCGCCATTATCGTGGACGAATACGGCGGAACGCTTGGCATCGTCACGCTCGAAAACACGCTCGAAGCGCTCGTCGGCCAGATTCAAGACGAGTTCGATCAGGAAAAATCGGAATTGACGCTCGTGAGTGAGAACGTTTGGGAAGCCGCCGGAACGCTGCCGTTGCATGAATTGGAAAAAATCATCGGTGAAACGCAACACGAGGAGGCGGTCGCCACCGCGAGCGGCTGGATGACGCAAAAGCTCGGCGGTTTTCCAAGGACCGGCGACGTGCTGACGATGGGCGCCTGCGAATTGCGCGTCGAGGAGATGGCTGGTCCGCGCGTGGCGCGCTTGAAAATCACCAGGCACGCTGAACCGGAAAGCCTCGATTCTCCGTAGGAGCCGGGGGAAGGATTTCAAATCCGAAGTCCGAAGACCAAAATGACCCAACCGCGATTTGTCATTCGGACATCGGGTTTCGGTTTTCGGGCTTCTTTCGGGATTCGGATTTCGATTTTCGGATTTTAAGTCACCACCGCCCGCCGCGGATGGCAAACGTTGCCGCCAGAACGGCCATGGCCCCATCCAGCGCGACGGCTATCCACATTCCGTGCAAAGCGGACACGAACCCGAAAAGCAAAATCGCGCCGAGCCACACGGCGAGCGGATGAAAATCCGGCACCCGCCGGCCCGGATTTTTGTTGATGAGCGCCGGGGTGACAAACACCAGTATCAGCAGCGCCACGGCCGCCCAGCTGAAAAAATTCACCAGCGGCGCGCCCTGCCAGGTCACGGGGAATTTTGTCGGCATCCAAAGCCAGTAATGTTTCACCCGCGAGGCGAACGGGTCGAAGGCGAGGTCGAACAACATCGTCAGCCCCGCCGTCAGCCCGATGAGCCAGAAGCCATAGCTTCGGACTTTCCGCCACGGACGCAAAATCAGCCGCACCACGCCGCGCGAGTTCAAAATCGCCACGACCCAGATGAACGGCATCGCCCACGGCAGCGTCTTGAATAATTGCGGTCCGGCTTCCGCGCCAAATATAAACGGACCGAACGGAATGCCTATGGTCACGCCGAGCGCATGGGCCGCGCCGCCCAAGAGCGCGATGACGAACGCGGCGAGCAAAACATTTTGCAGCGGCAACTGCCGGGCGAGCGCGGTGATCGTGCTTGCCGTGGCCAGCAAAATCAGCAGCGCCTCCGGCCAGTTGGGCTGGCCGGGCAGGTCCAGCCACAGGTCATTCGCCGCGAGCATCAGCGCAAAGGCGGTGGCGAGCAGGGCGACGAACAGCCAGTGAAACCACGCCTTCATTTTTTCAACAACGGTGGTCATGGGCCGGTTTCCGGTCGGCGTTGGCGGTTGCATGTTGCAGAGAGCATATGCTTTTGTGCAGGCTGGCGCAGTTATTTTTTTGACACCACTTGAACGGGCGGAAGTGGACCATGCCAAACCCGAACGCCGAAACCCGAACTCCGAAAGAAACCCGAATCCCGAAATCCGAATGAATAACAGTGTGCAACACGGCACTCTGGTTCGGGCTTCGGATTTCGACTTTCTTTCGGCCTTCGGAATTCGGAATTCGGATTTCAGACAGCGTCCTGATTTCCCTGATTTCCCTTGTTCCCCGGCGGCAAACCTGCTTTGCTCTGAGCTTAAAGAATCCGCACCATGACGCTGGACGAAGCCAAAAGTTTCATCAAGATCTGCGCGAACCAGATGAACGCGCGCTACGGCCGGACCGTTTTTGACGAATGGGCGGTGGTGTCGCTCGCGGAGAACAAGGCGCGGGTATTGGTTTACTACGGCCCGCGCAACGACGATTTCCTGAAGAATTTCGTGAAGGATTTGGGCGCCTTGCGCACGGAGCTGGTTGGCGGGAGGTATGGCGTGGGCGACTTTGAATTTGCGCGGTATGGCGCCGGCACGGGTTTCGAGTCGTTCATGGTCATGGGCTCCGGCGCCTACCTCATCTGTAATAACACAGCCGAATCCATGGAATCCATCACGAAAAATCCGCGCTGGCTCAATGCCCAGGTGCCGTTTGCCGAGTTGGGCGACAAGATGCGGGAAAATCCGCTGACGGTTACCGGAGACACCCAATTCTTCAAAAAGCCCCTGTAATTTGGGCACGGAAATCCAAATATCCACTTTTCCGCAGAACGCCGTTGGCCGTCAGGTTTGCGACAATACAAATCGTACATGCGACTTTTATTGTCGCGTGGATTTCCGTGACAGCAATCGTTTTGATCTTCCGGACGTGTTCAATCCAGCAGGCCCCGATAGAGAAAATAACCGTACGCCGCGACCAACACCCAGCCGATGAGGCGCGGCAATTGTCCGAACAGCGTGACGAAGAAGAGATGCACCAGCGTCGCTCCGAGCAGGATGAACATTCCAATTTGGAAAAACGGCGGCACGGTCATCGTGTGATACAGCGCGTAAATGCCGAGGCACAGCGGAATGGAAACGTGCGAGTCGCCCACCTGCGAGGCATAGACCGTTTCCGGCTGGCCCCGCCAGCCATAGTAAAATGCGAGCACGGCGTTGGGCAGCACCATCAGCCAGCCGCTGAGCCAGCCCAGATATTTCACGCTGATGAAACCGGTGTGGATTTGCGAAATCCAGTTCACCAGCCAGCCGGTGCTCACGTAAATGCCATACGCGCAAACGCCGAGCAGCGCCAGATCGAACGGCAGCGTCCAGCCCAGCGACTTGCCCTGGCGGACATTGGACTTGAGCACTTCAAAAAAGTGGAAGCATTGCCAGAATAAAAACAGCCCCACCAGGACCAGGCCGTCGTTGAAATTCAATTCGCCCTTGCGTCCGAGCGCCCAGACCGCGCCGGTGAAAAATAAAACCGCCATCAGCGTGAGCAATAGCGATAGCCGGTTGAGTTCATGCGCCTTGCTGCCGGTTTTGCCGTTTTTCTTTTGCTTGGGCGATATGCTCATTCGCCAGAAAATCGCGGGCAGGCCGATGACGAGCGTCATATTCGTGACGTTGTTGACGAGCGAATTTGTCATCACGTCCGCGCCGTTGCCGCCGCTGCGGCCGAGGATGAAGGCGAAGATGAGATTGCCCATGCCGGAGCAATACGGCATCACGAGCGTGCCGAGCACCGTGCCCTCGAAGCCGCGCTCGCTCATCACCTCGAGCCGCCAAATCATCAGGAGCGACGCGGCGATGAACAGCGCCAAAAACAGCCACGGCGCGCAAGGCCCTTTGGCTTCAATCCAATGGAGGAATGGGTTGAGCACGAGGACGGAGTCTAAGGGAAGTAATTTCTGGGCGCGATATTAAAGCGGATGATAAACCACGAAATACACAAACCACACGAAATGAAGGCAAAATGAAATCCCAACGGGATTTTATCATTCAGCCCGGCGTTGCCCCGAAGGCTTTCGGGGCTACGCCGGGTAACAAGCCACAAACGCATCCACAACTCTGAAAGAGTTGTATCAATCCCAAACATAATGCTCGTCGAATTCAATTTCATATTTCCGCAAGAATTCCCGGAACTCATCCTGAAACGAAACTTTTCGATGATGTTCCTCCTGGCCAGCGATGTAATATTTCACCATCTCGACTTGTGAAAAACCGATGGAGAAAATGCCGTAACCATTCTGCCACGCAAAATCACTCAGGTCGGGACTTTTCGTTTTCAGCCAGAGCGACGAACCACGTTTGACTTTCTTGACCATCTCCGCCGCCTCGCAGGTAGTTCAGGGGCTAGTTCAGATAGCTTTGACATAAGAGATTTCCTTTCGTTGTTATTTCAATTCATCGTCGCCAGCGCCTTCTCAATCCTCGCCATCACCTTTTCCTTACCCAGCACCTCAAGCAAATGGTACAGGCTCGGGCCGGCGGGTTTGCCGGTGACGGCGAGGCGGCAGGGATGCACGAGCACACCGGCTTTTACGCCCAGCGCCTTGGCGGTTTCCTTGAGCGCGGCTTCTAGGCTCGCGGCGTTGAACGCGGGCGCGGCGGCAAAGGCGTCGCGGAGTTTTTCCAGTCGCGGCTTGTTTTCGGGAACGAAATCCTTTTTCGCCGCTTCGGCGTCGTATTCGATTTTGTCCGTGAAATAAAAACCGGCGTAGGCGGGCAACTCGCTGAACAGTTTGAACTTGCCCTTGCACGTGTCGAGCGCGGCTTTGACGTAGGGCAGGGGAAGGGCATTCGTGTTCAACCCAGCCTTGGCGAAGGCATGGACGGCGAGTTCGTAAAAGCGGTCATCGCCGAGTTCGCGGGCGTACTCGCCCTGCAGCCAGAGCAGTTTTTCGTAATCAAACCGCGCGTTGTGCCGGAGGATTTGCGGCAGATCGAATCGCTCGACGACTTCGTCACGTGACATTTTTTCACGGTTGTCCTTGGGCGACCAGCCAAGCAGACAGAGATAATTCACGACGGCTTCGGGCAAAAAGCCTCCCTCGGTGTAAGTCGTGAGTGATGCGCCGGTGTCGCGTTTGCTCATCTTGGTGCCGTCGCCGTTCAGGATGAGCGGGATGTGCGCGTAATGCGGCGGCTTCACGCCAAACGCCTGGAAGAGCGCGATGTGTTTGGGCGTGTTGCTCAAATGATCCTCGCCGCGGATGACGTGCGTGACGTCCATTTCCAGATCGTCAATCACGTTGACGAGATGAAACACCGGCTGGCCGTCCGAGCGTAGAATCACAAAGTCCGGGTCTTCTTCCTCGCGATCGGTGAGTTTGCGGACGACGTCGCCGACGACGAGGTCGTGAATGGTGATGGGCTCGCGCTGCATTTTGAATTTGACCGCGCCTTCGTGTTCGTAGGCGAGACCGCGCGACAGGAGGGCCTCGACGCGGCGCTGGTAATTTTCCTTCCGCTGGCTTTGGAAATAAGGGCCGAAGTTGCCCTTGCATTGGCCGGTAGCATCGCCAGTGAGCGGGCCTTCGTCCCAGTCCAGGCCGAGCCAGCGCAGGCCGTTGAGGATGACGTCCACGGCTTCCTGCGAATTGCGCGCGGCGTCAGTGTCCTCGATGCGGAGGATGAACGTGCCGCCGGTATGGCGGGCGTAAAGCCAGTTGAAGAGCGCGGTGCGCGCGCCGCCGATGTGCAGGTAACCGGTGGGCGACGGGGCGAAACGAACGCGAGGTTTCATGGACTTGATTTAACCACGAACCTGTCCTCCGTAGCAATACCAGGGAGGGTGGTGAAGACGAGTTTGTGTCGCGAAGCGTTTCGGAGTGCGCCGTCTTCAGCGGCGCTGTCGGGCGGGCAAATCCGGAAAGGCGGGTGGGATTCCTGCAGACGAAAGCGGTGCTGAAGCCACCGCAGTCCAGACGCTTCGCGAGTTCCGGGCAAACATTCGATTAGGAATCAATGCGGTTGATCCAATTGTTGCAGCACTTTGCAGAGTGCGGCCAGCCGCGGCACAGGCACGCCGGCCTTCTGCGCCCGGCGCAGCGGTTCGAGAAACATGCTTTCCAATTCCAAAGGCCGGCCAAGTTCGAAATCCAAAAGCGTAGACGCCTTGTAAGCGCCCATCGTCCGCGTGCGTTCGATTTGATTTTCGGCGAAGGCAACCGGAATTTCAAAACCCAACCCGCCGGCGGCGGCGATGACCTCCAGCATCAGGTCGCGCAGGAGTTTTTCCCAGCGCGGATCGGCGAGCAGTTTGTCGGTGGTAAGGACCGGTTGAGGGTTGAAGGTTGAGGGTTGAGTGACCAGGGCTTCATAGCCGGCGGTGCCGGCGACGCCGAGTCCGTTGAAGGGGATGTTCCAGACAAGTTTTTCCCATTGTGCCTGTGCCAGGTTGTCCGTGACTTTGCAGGGCACACCGGCATCGCGAAACATCGCCGCCAGCTCCTGCGCGCGCGGCCCGGCCCGGCGCCGAAACTCGCCGAGCACGATCATCCCGTACTCCATGTGATGAATGACACCCGGTTCGATGCGATTGAGACAAACGAAACAGAGTCCGCTGAGAATCTGTTCCGGCGAAAAGAGCCGCGCCAATTGTTCCGTGTTGCCCAGACCATTTTGGAGGGTGACGACAGCAGTCTGTGGTCCGACCAATGGAGGCAACAATTTCGGAAACTGACCGTTGGCGGTCGTTTTGAGTCCGATCAACACAGCGTCGCACACGCCGATTTCATCCGGCGTCCTTGCGCATTGCGGGTGGACGGTGTAGTCGCCAGCGGGACTGCGGACGGTCACCCCTCTTTGCCGCACAGCGTCGTAGTCGGAGCGGAGCAGGAAATGAATTTCCTGCCCGGCGCGACAGAGCCTGGCGCCGTAGTAGCTTCCCACGGCTCCGCAACCGACAACGGCAATTTTCATATTGATTGGGAGGGACGCCGTGCCGGCGTCCCCAATTTCAGGGACGGCAACATGCCGTCCCTCCCCCCGATTGGAAAACAAAAAAGAGCGCCCCGGAAATCCAGAGCACTCCTGAAAGCGGGTAAAATTACCTGCCGCCGATGCGCCGGCAGCCGGTGGGCGAAGGGGCGAAACGAACACGAGGTTTCGTGGATTTTGGACTTGCTTAACACCTCGTTTTCAAAAAAGCTCACGGACGATGATTAATAAATATGCAGTCCTGCTCGTGGGGTTGATAACCTGTCTGGCCCCCGTTTCCAGCTTTGCTGACAATCTCGGCGACCCCGCCCCGGACCTGACGGTCAAGGAATGGATCAAGGGCGGGCCGGTGCAAATCAAGGCGGGCACCAACACGTACGTCCTGGTGTTCTGCACCCTCAGCCGGGTCAATGATTTCGGCATTACCAACCTGAGCAATCTTCAGAAAAAATACCGGGACAAAGGATTGGTCGCCGTCGCCGTCAGCGACGAGCCGGCAGAGCAGATCAAGCCGTTCGTCCAGCTCAAAGGGGCGGAAATTGAATTTGCCGTCGCTGTTGATGATGACGCGCGCAAGGCCACGGGCACCTACCAGCAAGCCTTCAATCAGATGATACTTCCCCGGGCGTATGTCGTGGGCAAGAATGGCAATGTGCTCTGGTACGGCCATCCACTGCGCGGACTGGACGAGGCGGTGGATGACATCATGTCGGGCCGGTATAAATTCGAGCCGGTACAAAAAAGCGTCTTCGCCGCGGAACAGATGGAGCAATATCTGGTTTTGGCGCACCAGGATGATACGAACACCGCGCTGGCAGGCCGGACGCTGCTGTCCATTCGGACCAACGATGCGGCGGGGTTGTGTGATCTGGCGTATCAAATCGCCACTGACCCGTTCATCGTGAAGCGCGATGTCGCGCTGGCCAATGCGGCGCTGGATCGGGCGGAGCAACTGGCGACAACGAACGCCACGGACATTGCCTTGGATCGCGCCATTTTGCTTTTCCAGACCGGCAAGGAAGAAGAAGGCCTGGCCCGGGCCAGAAAGGCCTTGGCATCCGCCCAGGGCCAGCAGGCAAAGAACGAAGCTCAAAACTTGGTCCGCGCCATGGAAGCGCGTTTGGCGGCGGCAAAAACCAACCAGAACATTGCCCCGGCAGGCAAGCCTTGAACCGCATGATTCGCGCCAGCCTCCCATTGTCGCCTTCAGTTGCCCGTTAATATGGCCGTTCCAGTTAACATCGGCACAGGTAAATATGTCTCTGGGAAAAGCGGCGGAGGGCCGCCGCACTGCTATGAGTAATGTCAAGGCTTGTGTGGCGCTTCGGCTGTTTTTTCTTAAAAGCGGTCTTTGTTTTTCCTTTCCGGCTTTTCGTTTTTCAAAACGTTTCCTTGGCGCGGTCAACGGACTTGGCCGTTGCTCTTCCTGCTATCCGTGCGCGGCCCCGAAGGGACGGCACCAGTTGACGCGTGCGGTCACAGCCAAGAAACGAGCGCGCCCAATCTCCAAATCGGGTCGTTGCCAACCCCAGTGCGGCTCCGGGCGCGCGCCGTTTCAAATCATCTCGGTCGGCCTTCATTAGTTTTGAGTCTTTACGGTTGGCAAACCTCAGTTCTCCGTGCCGACCATCGTCCAGCCGAAGGTTTGGGCAGGAACACGTCCGGTGCGCCAGCGCCACAGATCAACCGCCATTTGCCGCGCCATGGCCACGATGGCTTTCTTCTTGGCGGCCTTCGTCGCCTTCGGGTTGCCAAAGACATGTCGCCATTTTTTCACCAACGCACAGTCGCGTTGCCAGACGACCAACCGCCAAGCCAGTTCCACCAGCGCGGTGCGCAGCCGCACGTTGCCGTGTTTGGTGATCGGCAACAAATGCTGGCTGTTGCCGCTGGCACTGACTCCGCCACACAGGCCGGTGTAGCTGCCGACTTGGCGCCGGTTGCGGAAACGATGCCAGTCCCCGATCTCGCGTTCGACCACTTCGTAACTGAGTCCGCCCAAGCCTTTGGGGCGCAGGGCGGGCGCAGCCTGTTCCAAGGCTGTAGTGGCGGCGTCCAGCTCGGCGGTCAGGGTGGTCAGCACGCGGCGGAAACACTCCAGCCGTAACACCAGCCAGGCCGGAAGTTTGAGTTTGAGCTTCGACCAGCGCCGGTCCTCCCACCAGCCTTTCTTTTGGCGCTGGCCCTGGGTGAGCAGGAGGCTGCGGCCTTGCGCCGCCACGCGTTTGACTTCGCGTTTGAGTTGTTCCCGCTGGCGGCTTTCGATGCGTTTTTGTTCCTCCTGTGGCGTGGGCACACGGACGGTGGCCAGGGCGTGCGGATTGCCGGCCACGTAGCGATCCAGCCGCAGCGCCAGTTGTTTGGCGTCGCTCTTGTCGTGGTTGACACCCTTGTGCTGTTCGTCCAAGCAGACGGGTTGCACCACCAGGTTGTGGACGCCCAGCGCGATCAAGGTGCGGTGCAGGCCGTAGCCGAAAGGGCCGGCTTCATAGCAGCTATGCACCTGCCCGGCCAGCGGCAGCTGGGTCTTGATCCAGTCCGAGAACTTGGCCGGGGTGAACTTTTGAGCCGGCTGGGGCGCGCTATTATCCAGAATGCGCACGACCACAATCGTGTCGGCGTGAACGTCCAATCCCAATTTGAGGGTTTGAGGTTTATTGCTCGCGACTTGATCCGCGCGAACTTCGGAGGTATTTAGTTTTTGTTTGAGCATACAGTTGGTTGGTGTAGCGCCTCGGCGCCCGCCAGCCAACTACTCATGTCATCTCCAAGACGCTCGATGATTCCTGAAATCCGCGAAGCGTTTTGGACTGCGCCAGTCCTCTGGCGCTATGCAAGAAGACGAAGTGTCCGCGAGATTTCCGCACGAACTTTTGTATGCCATGACAATATGAACTGCTATAAAATATTCCGGTTCTGCTCGCGCCAATCCGGGAGGCTTGGTTTTCGTTTCCCCGGCAGCAAAGAATTTTAGAACTTGCGGCAGGCGCCCGCTATGAATAAACTCATTCGCAATGAATATATTGACTAAGCATGTATTTCCAATCGTGATTCTGTTGGCTGGCTTCGCGCCCAATATCGGCTGGGGTGGCTTGGTTGGCGAACCGGCCCCGCCCTTGGTGGTGAAAAAATGGATCGAAGGTCAGCCGCTTGAAATCAAGCCGGGCACGAACATTTATGTCGTGGAGATTTGGAACACTTCAAGTCTCGGTTCCCGCGCCGCCATCACCAACCTCAACGACGTCCAAAAGCATTTCAAAACCAGCGGCGTGGTGGTGGTGGGCATCAGCGATGAACCGGCGGAAAAAATCATGGAGTTTGTCCAGCAGTCCGGAACGAATATTCAGTATGCCATTGCCGCGGATGACCGTCGGAAAACTTCGCTGAGTTATATGAAGCCCACTGGGCGGCGGGGAATTCCGTACACGTTCGTGGTGGGCACGAATGGCATCGTGCTTTGGCACGGCAGTCCTGTGCGCGGGCTGGACGAGGTTCTGGATCAAATTGTTATGGGCCGGTATGACTTGGAGCGGGCCAAAAAAATGGAACTTGCCTGGCACCAGTTGGACCAGTATCTGGAATTGGCGCGCAAGGGTGATGAACGCACCCAGCCGGCCGGCCGGGTGCTGCTGGCGGGCCGAACCAACGACGTGACGCTGTTGTGCGATCTGGCCTTCATGATTGCCACGGTGCCTCGGCTTGAGGCGCGCGATTTTGTCCTGGCTAACGAGGCTCTGGATCGGGCTGAAAAATTGGCCACCACGAATGCAACGCGGGTCATGATCACCCGGGCGGTTGTGCTTTTCGAGTCCGGCAAGCAGGATGAAGGCCTGGCCCGGGCCAACCAAGCCCTCGCTTCAGCCCAAAGCCCGATTGAAAAAACCAACGTCCTATCGCTAATCCGTACGATGGAAAGACGCAAGAACGGCGAAGAAAAAACCGGCGGGCCAGCGCCGGGCAAGACCAACGTGCCTTTGGAGCAGGGGCCGGCTTCCTCCCATACCGTGACTCGCCCGAATCCTTAACCGGAATAATGCGGTTGATGCGGTTGATTTGGGGAGCGCGGGCGGCTCGCCCGCAGTTGGCGGCCTCTGGCCGCAAACTTTATGCCAAGACTTGGGAGAACGGTTTGGTCCGTCGTTCGTCCGCGAAGACTAGCCGGCGAGACGCCGACTGAAGCGACCGGGATGGTCGCGCTCCCCATTTTTTATTGAATCGTTCCGGGTTGGCAAACAACGCGTGGCGTTCAAGTTGCAGCAGCCCGGTTCGTCAACGATGGTCGGGAAGCTTCGCCAAAATTCAGGAGTGGAAACGTTGAACCTGTAAACCGGAGTTGGGGAGCACACCCGCTCCGGGTGTGGCTGGACGCGCCTCGCATCCAGCACTTTCGCGCGCGACAGTTCGCCGAGTCCTCTGAACTTTTTGGTGCGCCCGATGTTTTCCGCGAGGGCGCGGAAAACCGCACGCGAGGCGCGTGCGCTCCCGTCTCAATTTCGGTTTTTAGGTTGAAGCGGAGTAAACTTTTGCGCTCCTCAGGCAACGCCAAATCTTCATCCCCAGTGCGTCTTGAAATCGTGTTCCTCGACGTTTTCAGAGGACACGCTCGCCCTCACCCCGGCCCTCTCCCCCGGGAGAGGGAGAATCATTCGCCGCGGTTTGAGCAGCGTGATATGCCGGGTTGTCGTGTGTTTGATTTGTAAACGACACCGAATCGGTGATGGCAATGGAGATCAAGAAATTTCAGCACCGTGACAATGCTCACCCTCTCCCCGGGGGAGAGGGCCGGGGTGAGGGCGGGTGTCATCTCTGATTTCATGGTCATACCTGTCATCTAATAAAATTGTCGAGGAATCTGAAACCGGGTCGCCAGGAATTCGGGTGATTTAAAAAATTCTCGCGATCTCTCAACCGCTCCCGGGTGGCCGTGAAACGATTTTCTGCGGACGCATCTCGCGGGCGTTGTCCAAATCCCGGAGCGCGGCCATCCTGGCCGCAGCAAATTCGCAGTCCAAAAAAAACTCCAAATAAATGCATGGCCTATTTACCGCCGGGCCGGTTGCGGGCGGGGCGCCCGCGCGCCGTTTGATTTGTTCAACACCGCGCAACGCCCGTCGAAATCCATTTTTATTCACATTTTATTCACAATTTGCGCGTTTTCGTGGCTGCTCGTAAGTGCCTGCAATTTGTTTAGCACGTCATAAATCATTGGTAAAAAGCTGCTAACAAGCGAAATCCGCCCTTAAAAAAATGTTAAAAAAAGTGATAAAATTGGTTGACGCCTGCTTTGCAGCAGTGTAAATGTCTATTTAAATGCGTACTCAAGAAGGTGCGCATAGGACGGAACATGGTAAAACTATAACACAAATAAAATTGATAAAAGTAGTTGACGCCCGCTTTATGCCCGGGTAATAAGTGAGAAAAATAGGGCACCCAATTGGGGCGCACGTCGGATGAAACAACGCACAATAAACAACAACAAAAACGAAAATATGAAAATGAGAAAAAAACTGATAACAGCGCTCGTTTTGGGAGCGTGCGTGAGCATGCAAGTGTTCGCGAGTTCCAAGGAAGACACGATCACATTTGCCCTGACAGTGCAGGGCCAATCAAGCGTGAGCACCTCGACCGCGATAAACGCGGGTAATTGGAGCGCTCCGCCGACCCACTATGTGACGAAGACCACCAAGATGACGCAGCGGGATATTTTGAATGCCATTGGATACACTTTGTATGACAATCCCTCCTATTACAGTACCAAAGCCTCGTTGGTGCTGGTGCAGGGGGTTTTGTCTGGCTTCTTCACGACAGATGAAGAACTTGCATGGACGGATGACAGTTATCCGGAATGGTATTATCTAAACAGTTCTGATGGTTACTACTTGGATGGGTATTATGACACCTACGCTTATGGAGACACAAGCCTTTCCGCTGGAGAAGATACTTATGTCGTGCTCGCCACGGGGCGGCATTTTGACCCGATCCCTATGGCTACCCCGCCGAGGATTATTATGACAACGGAAATCCGCCGGGCCACTTGCAACCTTGGGGCCAGATTTTTGTGAAAGATCCGGCTAATTCCCATGTTTCAGGGATCACAGCGGTCAGCCCGCTATGTGAAAATGTCACCTACTTCTTCGTTCTCACGGTTCAGGAATGTTATGATTGCTATTACCTGAACAGCTTCATCAGCGACACCGTGTTCGCGTACAAGGCGGGAAATTCAGGCGGCAATCCGTGCTGCACCACCCCGGTCAATTTGACCGGCAAAGGCACGGACAAATATTACATGACGTTGAGCTTTGATGACACTGTGAATAATCATTATTTGAACTTTAATCCGGGTAACGACTGTTATTATGAATATTGGTATGGCGGGTTTTATGCCGATGTAGACGGCTGGACTGCGGATGAGGCTTATCTTTCTGGTTTCGGTAACATTGGAATTACTCCTGATGGGCTTGATCCTGATTCTTATTATTATGTTGATGTTATCCGGTCGGCCGTTGGCAAGGCGTATCCCTATGAGATGCGTTTCACCTTGGCCGGCATCATGACTTACAAGTGGACCCTCACGGCCATCAACAAAGGCGATGTGTATTTGGACTTTGTGGGCACCGGCAGCTATGTTGCCTATGGCTATGGTTTTATTGCCTTGGATTGCTCGCTCCTCACCGGTACGGTCACCTTTACGGAAAAGGTTGTGACCACCGCTTGCTGTGATGATATCGATTGGTATGATTCGTGGTATGCTCCAGGGTTCAAGAATTATTACGGTGATGGATATGCTCATGGCATTATCTGGAATGACGATAGCCCATTGAATACGCCGACGTCACTCACTTGGCACAATCAGAAAGATGACTATATCTGGTCGTGGAACCGGTGTTTCTTTGATTATTAATTATTAAAGGAATACGGCTGAAATATCATAGCGCAACCCAAAGCCGGTACCCGGTGGTACGCTTTGGGTTGCGTTTTTTATTAAAGAGCATAAACTCGATAAAATTATGCGTCCAAAAGTGGTAATTTTGATCTTGGTGGTTGGTTTTGGCCTGCTGGGAGTCATGTTTGTATTGAAGGTAGTCATGGCGGGACATTCCGGTGACACCGGCGGGCAGACGCCGGCCACACAGGCAAACGCGGGCTCGCCGTCAGCCGCCACCAACGATCAAGCTGTGCCAGTCAACCCCGACTCCAGCAACGCGGCGGCCAGCTCGGAGCAGATGCGTGCCGCCGCGATTGAGAAGGAGTTGGATGCGATCCAGGAACTCGCGAGCGAGGCCGATGGCGATAACAATCCGAAAATCATTTCGGCCCTGCTTGAAAAGGTAGTGCATCCGGAACCGGAGGTGCGGGCCGCTGCATTGAACGCGTTAAAGCAATTAAATGATACCAATGCCATCCCGGGACTGCAACAGGCGGTGGGACACATCGAAGATCCGCGCGGGAAAGTGGCCGTGCTGGACGTAATTGACTATCTCAAGCTTCCCAATGTCACAGATGTGTCGCCGGCTGATAATGCCACGAACAATCCTGACATAATGAATACAAGGCCCCGGCCGGCCAAGCCGGCCAGACCGGCCAGACCGAACCAGTGAATCGGCGTCAGAATTTCCAGTATAAAACAGGAAATTTGGCAGGTGGGGAAATAATGGCCAGCAAACAGTTTCACCGAACGCACTTGCAGCCGGCTCCAGTGACCGGTCGGCTGCGCCAGCAGAACGGCAGCACGAAAAGGATGTTTTTTCGAACACACAAATGAAGCGGCAGGAATATCAATCCCCAGAATCCGGCTCCTCCTCGGGCCGGAGGAATGGAGTGTCGGCCAGAGGTTGAAAGAATGAGCGAGAAAATTGACGATAACAATTCCACACCGTCGGCACGCCCGTCAACACCCGCGTGGCTCCTGTGGGTGCGCGGGTTGCTGACGATCGCAGCGATGGGAGCCGGTTATCTGGCTTGGTTGTCAATCCACAACGGGCCGGCGGCCGGCTGCGGCCCCGGGTCCGGCTGCAATGCGGTGCTGCAAAGCCGTTGGGCCTACTGGCTTGACCTGCCGGTCAGCGTGCCTGCCCTGCTGGTATATCTGGCGTTGCTGGGAATGACGGTTCTCTTACAGAAGCGCCCTTCGCCGGATGAACAGCGCGGATCATGGGCGGCCATCATTTTCCTCTCGGTCAGCGTGGCGGGCGCCGCCCTGTGGTTTGTCGGCTTGCAGGTTTTCGTCCTTAAGGCGTTCTGCAAGTTTTGCATGACCGCCCATGCCTGTGGGTTTACCGCGGCGCTGCTTTGCCTGAAAAACATTCCCCTGGCCGCCGACCCGGATACGCCCATGTGGGCCGCCGGGTCAGGCAAACGGGGCGTTCCGCGCTCGGCGGTTTTTTCTCTCGTCCTGATCGGGTTGGCCGGGGTCATGGTTCTGGCCGGCGGGCAAATGCTCTTCCAAAAGGAACGTAACGTGGTCAAGGTACTGCCCGTGGCCAAAAATACGGCCACTCCCCGGCGCAAAAACCATTATACCACGCCAGAGCTTGCCAGCCCGTCCACAAACCTGCCGGCATCTCCCAATGGCCGGCTGATTGCACCCCGAACTCTGTCGCTCTACAGCAACGAGTTTGTGATCAAGTTTGACGACGTGCCCATGCTCGGTTCGCCGGATTCCCCACATATCATCGTGTACCTTTTCGACTACACCTGCTCGCATTGCCGCGCCGTGCATCCCCTTCTCGTGCAGGCGTGCCAGCAATTGACCAACCAACTGGGGGTCGTCTGTTTGCCCCTGTCGTTATCGCCCCGGTGCAATCCGTTCATCCCGCGAAGGATGTCCCACGATAATGCGGACTCGTGCGAATATGCGCGCCTGGGTCTGGCGGTCTGGCGGGCCAAACCCAAAGCCCAGCGCCAGTTTGATGACTGGATGTTTGCCACTGTGGAACCACCGCCGTTGGAGCAAGCCCAGGAATATGCAGCACAACTGGTCGGCGCGGACAAGCTGAAGTCTGCCCTCGCGGATCCGTGGGTTCAGCAACAACTCCTGACCGATTGCCGGCTTCACCGTACCAACTGGCTGGCTGTTGACAGCCCATTAATGCCCCAAATAATCATGGGTGACGCCGTGAGTTCCGGCCCGCTCAACTCGGTCGGCCATCTCATGATCCTGCTCAACCGGTATCTCGGCATGGACGTGGAACTTGACAGGCAGCAGATGGCCCATGCCGTGTCGGAGCCTTTAAGAGAACGACGACGACGAGGATTTTGAAACAAAAAAAAAGAGCGCCCTGAGAATTCCAGGGCGCTCTTGAAAGTGGATAAAATTACTTGCCGCCGAGGATGGCGTCTTTCGCGGCTTTGGCGACACGGAACTTCACGACTCGCTTGGCTGGAATCTGGATGGTTTCGCCGGTTTTGGGGTTGCGGCCCATGCGGGCGGCGCGGTTCTTCAGCACGAGCTTGCCGATGCCAGGCAGCGTAAAGGTGTCCTTCGCGTGCTTGTAGGCGAGGGCGGCGATGTTTTCGAGGATTTCCACCGCTTGCTTTTTGGAGATTTGAGCCTTCTCAGCAATTGCGGCGGCGAGTTGGGATTTCGAGAGTGCGTTTGCCATAATCGGTGTCCTTGATGGTTGTTGTTTTGCGGTTTTGGTTAAAAAGTCATTTGACTTGCGTAAAATTAAGGAAGTTCACCCGCGCTGTGCAAGCAAAAAAACATAAAAAATAAGGGCTTTCTTTTCACCGCCTGAGACCCGGACTTGACTTTGTGGAACATTTTCACACCATCCGCCTGTGGCACTCTTCACAATTCAGAGCGAGTTTCACTACGAAGTCGTCCGCAAAATCTTTGAGGGCGGCATGGGCATTGTCTATGAAGCTGAGCAGAACGGCGCGCGCAATTTCGCCAAGCGCATCGCCATCAAGATCATCCGCTCCCATTTCGCGAGCCAGAAGATGTTCATCGAGAATTTCATCGGCGAGGCCAAGCTCGTCGCCGATTTGATCCACACGAATATCGTCCAGACTTACCATCTTGGCGAAACCAACGGCGTTTGTTTTATCGCCATGGAATTGATTCGCGGCGTGAATCTGGAGCAATTCAGCCGCCAACTGGCCGACAAACACCGCGTGTTGCCGAAGGAACTCGCCGTGTTCATCACCAGCCGGGTCGCGCGCGGCCTGGCCTACGCGCACGCCAAAACCGACAAGGACGGCAAGCCGCTGGGCATCGTTCACCGCGACGTGAGTTTCAAAAACATCATGATCGCCTTCGAGGGCGACGTGAAGCTGACCGATTTTGGCGTCGCCAAGGCGCGCGGCTTTCTGACCGATCAGGAAGGTGAAGTCATCGCCGGCAAGGCCGATTACATGAGTCCCGAACAGGCCGATTTTCAAATCACCGACAAGCGTTCCGACCTTTTTTCCGTCGGCGTCGTGCTGGCGCATCTGTTGCTGGGGCGGAATTTGTTCAAAGGCGAAAATGCCGAGGAATCGCGCAGCCGCATCCTGAACCAGCCAATTCCTGATTTTTGCGCGCTCGACCCGCGGATAGACGACAAGCTCAACGACATTCTGCATCACTGCCTCGCGCGTGATTTGACCCGCCGTTACGCGACCGCCGACCAGTTGATGTATGACCTGGAATATTACATCTACCACAACGGTTACGGCCCGACCAACGAGACGCTCGGCAAATTCATCCGCGAACTGTTCGGCCAGACCGCTTCCCACCTGGCCGAGGAAACGCACGTCAAAGCCATTATCCTCGAAGAAACCGCGCGGCTCAACGAACGCGCCAAAAAATGAAACGCGCTCCCGCCCAAACCGTCAAACTTGGGCTGATTCAAACCGCCGGTTCCGCCGACCCGGACACGAATTTGAAAAAGACGCTCGTGCTCGCCGGTCGGGCGGCCCAACGCGGCGCGCAAATCATCTGCACGCAGGAACTGTTCCGCTCGCAGTATTTTTGCCAGAGCGAAGACCACAAAAATTTCAAGCTCGCCGAACCCATCCCCGGCCCCGCCACCGACGCCTTTTGCAAGCTTGCCAAAAAACTTAAGGTTGTCGTCATCGCGTCGCTCTTCGAGAAGCGCGCCGCCGGCGTTTATCACAACACCGCCGCGATCATTGACGCGGACGGTTCGCTGCTGGGCCGCTATCGCAAGATGCACATTCCGGACGACCCGCTTTACTATGAAAAATTTTATTTCACACCCGGCGACCTTGGCTTCAAAGCCTGGCAAACGCGCTACGGCAAAATCGGCGTTCTGATATGCTGGGACCAATGGTATCCGGAAGCCGCGCGGCTGACGGCGTTGCAAGGCGCGCAAATCCTGTTTTACCCGACGGCCATCGGGTGGCACCCGGGCGAAAAAAAGAAATACGGCGAACGCCAGCACGACTCGTGGGAAACCATCCAGCGCAGCCATGCCATCGCCAACGGCTGCTACGTCGCCGCGGTCAATCGCATCGGGCACGAAAAACTCGCGGGCCAGGGCATTGAATTCTGGGGTCAAAGTTTTGTGGCCGGGACCTCCGGCGAAATCCTCGCCAAGGCCTCGACGTACAAGGAAGAAATTTTGATTGTGTCCGTTGACCTCGCTGCCGTGGACACCACGCGCACGCACTGGCCCTTCCTGCGTGACCGGCGGATTGATGCCTATGGAAATCTGACGAAACGGTTTGTGGATTGAGCCAAAGTCGCGGAGCGACTGGCTAATTCATCCCAAAATCACGGGATTTTAGAACATCCATCCAATACAATTCTCGTTTCTGTATATCGTCATCGGAAGCATGGTTGTCCGCAATTTCCAGAATTGAATACTGGAAATGCTTCGTGTGTTGCACTCCTTTTTTAGACAAGAGTTTTTTCAACTGCACATTGCCGCCGTGTCCATCCTTGGCGTAAGCGCACCAACGTTGCCAGATGCCTTCGTTACCGGACGCCTTGCCGACATAATGCTTGCCCGTAGTCGTGTCGGTGATCAGGTAAATGCCCTTGATGTTTGCAAGTGCGCCGTGCCACGAGGCGATTTTCTGATCCGTGATAATCTTGAGGCCGCTATGACTGATGACCACTGCGTTGTAACCTGGAAATTCCTGAATGGTTAGCGGTTTGGGAAGAATTTCTGAAACCGTTAATGCAATGTCTGGTTTGTGCCAAATATATGAGGCGCGACCGCTGCGCTTGTGGTGAATAATAACGCGCCCGATCAAATCATCCTGCTGCGGGAGCAACCGCGTGGAATAGAGAAAATCGCCTTTGTATTCTGGGTGCGGCTTGCAACCAAGTATTTCATAAACTCCGGCAAAAAGCCAATTGCCACCACCTTTGTCTATCAAGCTGATAATATTCTGGCAGGAAAAATTCCGCTGGCCTTGCCGTTCCTGCCATTCCTTGAAACGACCAGCGTAATATACTTCCAGCGGGTCTTCACGTCCGTTCCAGCACGCCAAATGAATCTTTAAGTCTTGAACATTGACTCCGACTCCGGATGCTTTCAGTAAATCAATCAAGCCAATCATGGTTTTCAATTTAGTTTTTCACTTCGGCATTTCCAGCTTCACCTTCGCCGCCACCTGCCCACGTCTTTGTCGCCGCATTTCATGGTTCGGCAATTCCCAAATCCCGGCAGATTTTCTTGGCGAGAAATTTGTTGATTTCCGTATGCCTTGGCACGGCGGATCGCCGGTTGGTCACCAGATTGCCCCACCACGAATGATCGCTGCCTTCGCGGATGAGAACGTAACCCTGCGCGGTCAAATGCCGGATTAGCTCCCGCCGTTTCACACGAGGATGGAAGCTTCCTCGTAATCGTGGTTTGCGGCGGAGCGGGCGTCTTCCCGGTTGAACTCCAGCGCTTCTTTCAAAGCCGAACGCAGATTCTTCAAAAGTTCAGCGCGGGTTTTGCCCTGCGAATTCACGCCGGGAATTTCTTCCACCCAGCCGATCCACCAGCCTTCGTTCTGTTTGACGACCGCGGTAAAGTTGCGTTTCATGGTTGGAACTTAGCCAAACGCGCGAACATTTGCAAACCGGTTTGCGAACGGTAAAATCCGCTGCATGAAACTCGCCTGGATCACCGGCGCAATCGGATGGACTATTTCTTCAACAACTCCGCCACGTCCACGGCGGCATCGGGAAAGGCCAGCGGCGCAATGGTGTCGCCCGCGCGCAAAATGGTTTTGCTGCCGTAGCCGGTGAAGTGCGGCTCGCGATAAACTTCAATCGTCGTCTCGTTGAGGTTCACAATCCACACCTCGGCCACGGCCGCGCGCCCGTAGGCGGGCAGTTTTTCCGTGTGGTCGTAGTCCAGCGTGGTGTCGGAAACTTCAACCACCAGAAACACGTCGTCCGGCTGCGGATGGCGGCTGGTGTAATCGTCGGGTGCGGGCTTGAGCAGCATCACATCCGGCTCCGGCTCGGAATGGTCGTCGAGGTGGAGCGGGCTGGATACACCGACAGTAAACCGTTCGTTTGCGATCTGAATGAAATGGTTGGATAGCCAGCGTTTCGTCGCGGCGTGCAGCGGTGTGACCGATGATGAGTCAATGATTTCCCCGTTGAGCAGTTCAACACGCGCATCGGGACGCAGCACGCCCATCTCCGCCATGCGGTAATACTCCTTCACGCTGAAGCGATGTTTCGTCTGGACGACCATGAGGAAACATTAACCAATCATCCGGGCGTTTGCAAACGGCTTTCCGGGTGTGGGAAAATGCTTTTGGCTCCGGCTGATTTGACCGTAAGATTTCGGCGCGTGAGAAATCAACAATTTGTCTGGATCACCGGCGCGAACGGACTGATTGGAAATTATCTCGTCCAGACCGCGCCGCGATTTGCCCCGCGCTGGCGGGTGCGCGCGTTGTCGCGCGACCAGCTTGATTTGCTCGATTTCGATGCCGTCAGTCGTGAGTTTGCCAAAGACAAGCCCCGGCTGGTCATTCACTGCGCCGCCGTCAGCACCGTTGCCGCTGCGCAATCGAATCCCGATTTGGCGCGGCGCGTGAATGTTGACGCGACGGAACTTCTGGCCGGACTCGCGGCGCAAATTCCATTCATTTTCTTTTCCTCGGATTTGGTTTTTGACGGGCGCAAAGGGAATTACGTTGAGACTGACGCGGTGAACCCGATTCATTTGTACGGCGAGATGAAAGCCGCCGCCGAGCAAATCGTTTTGCGCAATCCGCGCCACACCGTCGTGCGCACGTCGCTCAATGGCGGCACGTCGCGCGCGGGCGATCGCGGTTTCAACGAGAAATTGCTGCTCGCGTGGCAGGCGGGGCAGGGGATGGATCTGTTCACGGACGAATCTCGCTGCCCGATTTTTGCCGGCGAGACGGCGCGCGCGGTTTGGGAGCTGGTGAATCAAGAGCGCACCGGGCTGTTCCACGTCGCGGGCGCGGAAAAACTTTCGCGCTGGCAAATCGGCCGGCTCATTGCGGCGCGCTGGCCGCAGCTCAATCCAAAAATCACGCCGTGTTCGGCGAAAAATTTCCCCGGTCCGCCGCGTGCGCTGGACACGTCGTTAAACATCGCCAAAGTCCAGAAGGTATTGTCCGTTCTGTTGCCCGGCCTGGGCGAATGGCTGGCGGCAAATCCCAATGAACCGTTTTGATGTATCCGGCTGCCGGAGCACGTCTGGCGATGATGCCGTGATGAATTCAGGGTAAACTTGTCTATAATTACCAAACGATCACCGCCATCCGAGTCAAAACGAAATATGAGTGTGCTCATATTTGTTTTGACAAGGCGGGCGATGGCGGGTATTCCAAAAACATGAGTTTACTCATATTCTGATATGAAACGGAAAATCAACCGCGTCCCCGCGGAAAATAGTCGGGGAAAACGCGTCAAGAACAAAGAGAACACCAAGCGGGCCATTCTACGGTCGGCACTCGAATTGTTCGCCGAGAAAGGGTTTTACCGCACGACCACGAAAGCCATTTCCCGAAAGGCCCGAATCGCCGAAGGCACGCTCTTCAATTATTTTGAAACCAAGGAGGACCTGGCGCTCTATTTCTTCGAGCAGGAGCTGGACGAAGTCATCGCGTGGTATGAGCGCGACGCGCGGATGAAGCGGGCGTCGCTGGCCGAAAAACTGTTCGCCATCATCCAGCGTTTCCTGGAACGCCTGGCGCCTTACGAGGACTTCATCGGCGCGGTCTATCTGCGCGCGCTGGCGCCCGCCTCCAAGCTCGGGCCCTGGAATCTGCAATCCCAGGAGCGCAACCTGCGCTACCTGCGGTTCATCCGGGGCATTCTCGCGGAAGCCGAGGACGCCGGCGAAATTCCGCGCGTGGGCGACTTCGGGGCGTATGCCTTCGGTCTGTTTCATCTGGCGATCACGACGCACTGGCTGCGGGACCGCTCGCGCGGCAAGGAACAGACGCTGGCCCTGCTGGACCGGTGCCTGAAGCTGGGCGGACATTTTCTGAAGCAAGGAGGCTGGGAATGGTGAGCCCCAAAGGCAGGAACGGCGCGCTGGCCCGCGGTTTCCGGCTCGGCAAACTCGGCGTCAGCCTCGTGGGCAGCTATCTGGGATACCAGGCCCAGAATCTTCTGCTGGGCGAACAGGCACTGCCGCAACGGCGGGCGCGTTTCCAGCGGCAGGCATCCCGGCGCGTGCGGGAGGAACTGGGGGCGTTGAAAGGTCCGGCGATGAAGCTGGGCCAGATGCTGAGCATGCAGAACGGCGTCCTGTCGGATGAATCGGTGCAGGAACTGGCGGCCCTGCAGATGCAAGCCCCAGGAATGCACGCGAGCCTGGCCCGGGCGCAGTTCAAGGCTGCGTTCGGCAAATACCCGGAGGATGTGTTTCGAAAATTTGAACCCGATTCGTTCGCCGCCGCGTCGCTGGGTCAGGTACACCGCGCCATCACCCGGGACGGGAAAAAAGTGGCGGTCAAAATCCAGTACCCGGCTATCCGGTCCGCCATCGAAAGCGATTTCAAGCTGCTGCGGTCTGCCACCTTGCCGACGCAGCTCACCGGCCATGTGCCGGTGGCCTTGCTGGATGAAATCCAGCGAGGTTTGCTGGAAGAAACCGATTATGTGCATGAGGCGGACAACCTGGAGTTTTTCCGCAAAGGGTTGAGCGGACTTGCCTATGTGACGGTTCCCCGCGTACACCGGGAGTTGAGTTCGGACCAGGTGCTGACGATGTCGTTTATCGAAGGCGAAACATTGAACGATTGGCTGAAGCGAAAACCCTCGCAGCCGTTGCGCGACCTGGTCGCCGCACGATTGGCGGAGACGTTCGAAACCCAGCTACAACGGCTCAAAGCACTGCACGCGGATCAACATCCGGGAAATTATCTGTTCTCGCCCGACGGCGGCATCGGGCTGATTGATTTCGGGTGTGTGAAACGCCTTTCGTTCGACATTCTGGAATTGCGCCGTTGGTACCGGGAACGCCTGTGGCGGGAAAGCGAAACGGCGGCACGGCGCTTTCTGGCGCTGGCCTACGGTCCGGGTGTGCCCTATCGGCGCGCCCGGAAAGCGCTGCCGATCCTGGAGCGGTGGATGGATGTTGTTTACCCGCCGGACGCTGCCGAGGATCTGGTGATTGATTTCCGGAGCGATCCCCGGTTGCAGCCGAAATTGAAGGAAATCCGCCGGCAACACCAGCAACTGGTGCTGCGGGACAAGTTGATCAACCCGGAATTTGCGTTCGTCATGCGGGCGGACATGGGACTCCACCACCTTTTGTCCAAGCTTGGCGCCCGGTTAAACGTCAGCGAAGTCTGGCGTCGAGTGGCCGCCGCTCCTTCAGCCGGCCGGCACGGATGAATCAAGAGTCGCATATTATTCTCGCCTGACTACTGTCATCCGCCATAGAACTGGGTTGCGGGATTTGGATGGAAAGAAATTTAAAAACTGATCTGAATGATTTTGGCTGGCGGCAAATCCGGACGAGCCATTTTGAACCACAAAGGCACCTAGACTACAAGAAAAGCTTTGTGTCTTTGTGTCTTGGGGGTTAATTCCCTTCCGTGAGCTTGTCTGAAAATTCGAAATACCGGGGCCGGCTGGCGCCATCGCCGACCGGCCTTCTGCACTTGGGCCATGCGCGGACGTTCTGGGTGGCGCAGGAACGGGCGCGGGCGAACGGCGGTACGCTGATTTTGCGCAACGAAGACATTGACTCCACGCGCTTCAAACTCGAGTTCGTCCCGCAAATGATTGAAGACCTGCGCTGGTTCGGCTTTGAATGGCAGGAAGGGCCGGATTGCGGCGGGGCTTTTGGACCGTATTCGCAAAGCGAACGGCGGCCGTTCTACGCTGCCGTGCTGGAAAAACTCCGGGCCGGTGGTTTCATTTATCCCTGCACCTGTTCGCGCAAGGACATCCGGGATGCCGCCCGCGCCCCGCACGCGGAAGATGACAACGAACCCATTTATCCGGGTACGTGTCGCCAAAATCGTAAATCCGAAATCGTAAATCGTAAATTCGCGTGGCGTTTTCGCGTTCCCGACGGCGAAACCATTTCGTTCGTGGACGGCAATGTCGGCGCGCAGCAGTTCGTGGCCGGGAAGGATTTCGGCGATTTCGTCGTGTGGCGGCACGACGACGTGCCGGCGTATCAACTGGCATGTGTGGTGGACGATGCGGCGATGCAAATCACCGAGGTCGTGCGCGGGGCGGATTTGCTGCTGAGCACGGCGCGGCAGATTCTGCTTTACCGGGCGCTCGGTTTGACACCGCCGGCGTTTTATCACTGCCCGCTGATGCTGGACGAAAAAGGGAAGCGGCTGGCCAAGCGCCACGACGTGTTGAGCCTGCGGGCGCTTCGCGAGCGGGGGGAAACGCCGGAATCACTGAGCCAGTTTTCAAGATAGGGCGCGCAGTCCTCTGCGCGCCGCTCAGGCGAATGTCGGCCAGCCACGGCGCGCAGAGGACTGCGCGCCCTACCTTGCTTTGGTTCGGAGGTTCAATTAAGGGATGCATCGGGCGGGAATTGGGCAAAATTCGTTTGGGAATTCTCCAAAAAATGCTTGTGATTTTCCCGTGTTCCGGCAGTGTCTTTAAGCTTCCGACCGGAACTGCGGGAGAACAAAGAGGCCGAGTTCGGCGGATGGATTTGTTGAGGTTAGATGCAGCCACTCAAACTGATAATCGCGTGCGCCTTTGTTGTTTGCGCCCCGCTCGCCGCCCTGAATGCGGCACCGGGCGAAGCCGCTCCTGCTGCATCCAAGCCCGCCGCTTTGGCGGCCTCCGGCGCGTCGCCGGCTGCTCCCGCAGAGCAGGGCATTCCACAAAGCGCCCAGTCCCTCGGGCATCAAGGCGGTTTTGTCACCAATTCCATGCTGGTGACGTGGATGGTGGCCGTGGGCGTGATTTTGTTTGCCCGGTTCGCCACCCGGAAAATCCAGGAAGTGCCGTCAGGCGCGCAGAATTTCTGGGAATGGCTCGTGGAAGGACTTCACGGTTTTCTCGAAAGCATCATCGGACCGGAATTGGTGAAGAAGACATTCTGGTTCTTTGCGACGATTTTCATTTTCATCCTGGCGACGAACTGGTTCGGATTGCTTCCCGGTGTCGGCTCGGTTGGTTGGGGCGTGGCGGGGGAACACGGTTTTGAAGTGACGCGCCCGCTGCTGCGCGGCGGCAACGCTGACCTCAACATGACGTTTGCCATGGCCATGATTTTCATGGTTTGCTGGACGATCTGGGCGCTCCAGACCAACGGGGTCAAAGGCGCCTTCCTGCACATCTTCGGTCCCAAGGGCGACAGCGCCGGCGTGGTCAAATATCTGATGATCCTGATCTTCTTCGCCGTCGGCCTGCTGGAACTGCTCTCGATTGCCTTCCGGCCGATTTCACTGAGCTTCCGTCTTTACGGCAACATTTTCGCGGGTGAAAACCTGCTGGAATCCATGTCCACCATGATTCAGCATCCCGCCTGGGCGAAGGTCATTTTCAGCGTGCTGCTGCCCATGCCGTTTTATTTCATGGAATTGCTGGTGGGCTTTGTGCAGGCACTCGTGTTCATGCTCCTGACGGCGGTGTTTACCATGTTGATCTGCGAGCACGAAGAGGAACACACAACCGCCCACGATATAACTTGAGAATTTCAGCGGTTTGACCGTGGTCCACCGCGGGAGCCGCTGAGGAAAACGAAAGGAAACATATGTTAACGCCCATGTTGGGAGATATCAGCGGCAGCATTCACGTCGGCCTGGCCGGCCTTGGCTCGGCCATCGGCGTGGGGCTGGTCGGCATGAAGGCTTCCGAGGCGGTGGGACGCAATCCCGGCGCCTTCGGCAAGATCATTGCCCTGGCACTGATTGGCATGGCCTTCGCCGAAGCCATCGTGTTCTACGCGCTCTTCCTGGTGAAGTAGCGCCTTGTGTGGCGCGGGGCCGTCCAGGCTCCGCGCCCCGCATCAATTCAAATTTATGAACCAATTTATCTTGTTGGGAAGCATCGGCAGCGACCTGGCCGATACCGCCCGGAGCACGGCGGAGAAATTCGGCCTGGACGCGCCGCATTTCTTTGCCCAGGTCATCAGTTTCCTGATTGTCGCCGCGCTGCTGACCCGGTTTGCCTACAAACCGATCCTGACCGTCCTCGAAGATCGCCGTCAGCGGATTGCGGAAGGCCTGGCCAACGCGGAAAAAATCAAGGCGGAGCTGGCCCGGACCGAAGCGGCCCGCCAGAAAATCCTCGACCAGACCAATGATCAAGCCAACCAGTTGATCGAGGAAGCGAGAATCGCCGCCGCACGTGTGCGCGAGCAGGAAACGCAAAAAGCCATCGCGGCCGCGGAACAAATCATGGCCCGGGCGCGCGAAGCCGCCACGCTGGAACATGAACAGATGCTCGCCGGGTTGAAACGTGAAGTTGGCCGGCTGGTCGTGCAGACGACCGCGACGGTCACCGGCAAAATTCTGACGCCGGATGATCAGCGCCGGCTGGCCGAGGAAACGGAGAAACAAATGTCGGCATCATAAAAGGCAGGGCGCGCTCTCCGCAGCGCGCCGCGGCGGTGTGGGGACACTCCGCCCTGCCAGAAATCAAATGAAAACATCCAAACGGGCACAACGCGACGCGCGGCAATTGTTCCGCAGTTGCCAGGTCAACGGTTTGCTGGACGAGAACCGCGTCCGGCAGGCGGTCGCGCTCGTGCTGGCACAGAAGCCGCGCCGTTACCTCGAAATATTGTCGCGCCTGCACCGGCTGGTGAAACTGGATTTGGAGCGCCGCACCGCGCGCGTCGAGAGCGTGGCATCCTTGCCCGCCGATGTGCAAACTAATGTCGCGGCCCGGATCAAAAAAATTTACGGCGAGGGTGTGAACCTGACATTCGACCGGAATCCGGCGTTGATCGGCGGACTGCGCGTCAAGGTTGGCAGCGACGTTTATGACGGCAGCATTCAGGCGCGTTTGAAAGCGCTGGCGGAGAGTTTTTAGAAACTGAGACGTAAAACGTGATGCGTGACGGACATTCAAACTTTTTCACGTTTCACGAATCACGAATCACATAGAATTTATGAGCAATCTATTACAGGAAATTGAAGCCCAGATCGCGGGCGCCAAGGCCGCGACGGCCAAACAAAATGTCGGCGTTGTCCGCGAAATCGGCGATGGCGTGGCCAAGGTTGAGGGTCTGACCGACGCGATGCTCAACGAGATGCTCGACTTTGGCAACGGCATCACCGGCCTGGCGTTGAACCTCGAAGAAACCGAGGTCGGCGCGATCATTCTCGGCGATTACACCAGCATCAAGGAAGGTGACGAGGTCCGCACGACCGGCAAGCTGCTGCAGGTGCCGGTCGGCAAAGGCCTGCTGGGCCGCGTCGTCAATACCCTGGGCCAGCCGCTCGACAACAAAGGGCCGATCAAGAGCGACACCGCGTATCCGGTCGAAAAAATCGCGCCAGGCATCATCAAACGCAAATCCGTCAGCCAGCCGGTGCAGACGGGCATCATGGCGATTGACGCGATGATTCCGATCGGCCGCGGCCAGCGTGAATTGATCATCGGCGACCGCTCGACAGGCAAGACGACCATCGGCATTGACACCATCATCAACAACGCGCGGCTCAATCTGGCCGCGCAACAGGCTGGAAACAAAGATTACCGTCCGCTGTATTGCATTTACGTTGCCATCGGCCAGAAACAGTCGAACGTCGCGCGCGTCATCGGCGTTTTGGACGAAGCCGGCGCCATGCCTTATACGATTGTCGTCGTGGCCGCCGCATCGGATTCCGCGACCAACCAGTATCTCGCGCCGTTCGCGGGCGCGGCGATGGGTGAATGGTTCATGGACAACGGCATGGACGCGCTGATTATTTTCGACGATTTGTCCAAGCACGCGGTGGCGTATCGCCAGGTTTCGCTCGTGCTCAAGCGTCCGTCAGGCCGCGAGGCGTATCCGGGCGACGTGTTTTATCTGCACAGCCGCCTGCTCGAACGCAGCGCGCGGGTGGCCGAACAATACGGCAACGGCTCGCTCACGGCGCTGCCCATCATCGAAACCCAGGCGGGAGACGTTTCGGCTTACATTCCTACGAACGTAATTTCCATCACCGACGGACAAATTTATCTGGAGACGGATTTGTTTTATCAGGGCATCCGCCCGGCGATTTCGGTGGGCTTGTCCGTGTCGCGCGTCGGTTCGGCGGCGCAGGTCAAGGCGATGAAACAGGTCGCCGGCCGCATCAAGGGCGACCTGGCCCAGTTCCGCGAACTGGCGGCGTTTGCCCAATTCGGTTCCGACCTCGACGCCAGGACCCAGGCGCAGCTCGAGCGCGGCAAACGCATCGTCGAGTTGTTCAACCAGATTCAATACAACCCCCTGCCGATCGAAGTGCAGGTCGTCGTTTTGTGGGCGGGGCAAAATGGATTTATGGACGACGTGCCGGTGGTCAAAATCAAGGATTTCCAGCACAAGCTCACGGATTTCATGACGACCCGGAAGACGGAATTGATGACGCGCATCGTGAAGGAAAAAGAACTGAAGGACGCCACCGTCAATGATTTGAAGGCAGCGGTGACAGAATTCAAGCAGACATATAAATAATTCATGGCCACCACGCGCGACATCCGCCGACGCATCAAGTCGGTCAAGAACACAGCCCAAATCACCAAGGCGATGCAGATGGTGGCGGCGTCCAAAATGCGCAAGGCCCAGCAGGCCGCGCTGGGTGGCCGGCCTTATGCGGCGTTGATGAATGAAGTGCTGGCCGAAGCGACCGCGCGCGCGATGGATTTCCGGCATCCGCTCATGGAAACCCACGACGTGCGCCGGCGGGCGATCATTCTCGTGAGCACGGACCGCGGTTTGTGCGGCGCGCTCAACGGCAATTTGTTCCGCGAAGCGGTGAAATTCGACCGGGACACGACCCTTTACGTCACGGCGGGACGCAAGGCGTCGCAGTTCATCGCGCGCACGAAGCGTTCGCTGGCGGCGGAGTTCACTTACAAGGACACGCCGCAATTCAGCGAGGCGCGGGCGATTTCCCAATTCGCGCAGGACTTGTTTACCAGGCACGAAGCGGACGCGGTGGACATTTTGTACACCAACTACATTTCAACATTGGTCCAGCGGCCGGAAATCGTCCCGTTTTTACCGGTGGGAAAAATCCAGACGGTCACCGCTGGAATTCACAGCCACGCGGAAGCGGGGGAATTGCCGGCGGGCGGCGATGTTCCCTATTTGTTTGAGCCGGATGAGGAGACGGTGCTGGGCGGATTGCTGCCGCACAGTTTGAATTTCAAGATTTATCAGATTTTGCTGGAAGCCAAAGCCAGCGAGCACAGCGCGCGCATGGTGGCGATGAAGAACGCCACCGACAATGCGCAACAGCTGATCAAGGACCTGACGCTGCAATACAACAAGCTGCGCCAGTCGAACATCACCAAGGAATTGTTGGAAATCGCCACCGCGCAAATGGCGGTGAGCTAGCCACGCTATGCTTGATTTCAAATCTAAAATTTCAAATCGAAAAACAAACTCATGAACAAAGGCAAAATCGTTCAAGTCATCGGACCGGTCGTGGATGTGGAATTTCCCGACCCGCTGCCCGCCATTTACAACGCGGTAGCCGTCGAATTCGACGTGCCCGGCGAGGGCCGCGCGAAACGAATACTCGAAGTGGAACAGCACCTCGGGGACAACTGGGTCCGCTGCGTTTGCATGGGCTCGACTGAAGGCATGAAGCGCGGTTACGAAGTCACCGACACCGGCAAACCGATTTCCATGCCGGTCGGCGACGGTGTGCTGGGCCGCGTGTTCAACGTGGTCGGCGATCTGGTGGACGAGCGTGGGCCGGTCAAGGCCGACAAGTTTTACCCGATCCATCGCCCCGCGCCGACGCTGGCGGAACAGTCCACCACGCCGCAGGTGCTCGTCACCGGCATCAAGGTGATCGATCTCTTCTGCCCGTTTTTGAAAGGCGGCAAGGTCGGCGCCTTTGGCGGCGCGGGGGTCGGCAAAACCGTCATCATCATGGAATTGATCAACAACATCGCCAAACTGCACGGCGGTGTGTCCGTGTTCGCGGGTGTGGGCGAACGCTCGCGCGAAGGCAACGACCTTTACACGGAAATGTCCGAAGCCGGCGTCATCAACCAGAAAGACCTGGGCAAATCCAAAATCGCGCTGGTCTATGGCCAGATGAACGAGCCGCCCGGCGCGCGTTTGCGGGTCGCGCTGTCCGCGCTCGCCGTGACCGAATATTTCCGCGACGAGAAGAACCAGGACGTGCTGCTGTTCATTGACAACATTTTCCGTTTTTCACAGGCCGGTTCGGAGGTGTCCGCGCTCCTCGGCCGCACCCCCAGCGCCGTCGGTTATCAGCCGACGCTCGCCGCCGAAATGGGCGATTTGCAGGAACGCATCACCTCAACCAGGAAAGGTTCCATCACCTCGTTCCAGGCGGTGTATGTGCCGGCAGACGATCTGACGGATCCGGCGCCCGCCACAACGTTCGCGCACCTCGACGCAACCATCGTGTTGGAACGCGCCATTGCCGAACTCGGCATTTATCCCGCCGTGGATCCGCTGGCCTCGACGAGCCGCGCGCTGGCGCCGGAAATTGTGGGGCAGGAACACTACGAGGTCGCCCGCGGTGTGCAGAAGGTTTTGCAGCGTTACAAGGATTTACAGGACATCATCGCAATCCTCGGCATGGACGAACTGTCGCCCGACGACAAGCTCACGGTTTACCGCGCGCGCAAGATTCAACGTTTCCTCAGCCAGCCGTTCTCGGTGGCGGAAGTGTTCACCGGCCGCGCCGGCCGGCAGGTGCCCGTGGCCGAGACCGTGCGCGGGTTCAAGGAAATTCTGGACGGCAAACACGACGACGTGCCGGAACAAAACTTTTACATGAAGGGCGGCATCGAAGAAATTAAAGAATAATAATGGCCAATACGCTCAAACTGGAAATTGTCACGCCGGAGGCGAAGATTTTCTCCGACGACGTGGACATGGTCACGCTGACCGGCGTTGAAGGCGAGATGGGCATCATGCCGAATCACGTGCCGCTGATGACGCAACTGTGCGCGGGCGAAATCGTCGCGCAAAAGGGGCGGGACACGATCTTCCTCGCTGTCGGCGACGGTTTCGTGCAGATCACCGGCGACCGCGTGGCGATTCTCACCGACATGGCAATTCAAGCCGACAACATTGACGAAGCCAGGGCCGAGGAAGCCCGCCTGCGCGCCGAGTCGCGGCTCAAGGAAAAAATCACCGACGAGGAAGCCGCGCGCATTCAAGGCGCCCTTGCGCATGCCGCGACCCAGCTCAAAGTCAAACGCCGCCGGCAGAAGTAATATTTCTAGCTTTCCACCACGCTGATTTCGACCGGCTCGACGCTAACACCCAGTTTCTCCAGCCAGGCGATGGCGGCCTTGATTTCGTTGCGCGGGCCGTCGAGTTCGAGGCAGACGACCCCAATTTCATCGGTCACGCTGGCTTGCCGGATGTTGGTGATAACCTTGAACCGGTGGCCGACTTCCCAAATGAGCGGCTTCTTGATGAGCTTGGGCGGAAACATCAGCCACAGGCGGCGCTGCGTGGGCGTGGTGGATTTGGTGACGGGCAATTTCTTTATCATCTTGGCCATATTGAACAACTTTCTTTCAAAGTGGAGCAGGCATCTTGCCTGCCTGTGTTTTGTTTTCGCGTTGCGGCACCCGGAGAGACACAGGCTGGAAGCCTGTGCCACTCATTCTAGCCGCCGGCAATCGCCGGGATGATGCTGATTTCGTCGCCGTCTTTCAAGGGCGTCTGTTTGTTTTTCAGGAAGCGGATGTCCTCCTCGTTTACATACACGTTCACGAAACGGCGCACCTCGCCCTTTTCATCCACGAGCCGTTCCTGGATGCCGGGAAAGCGCGTCTGCAATTCGACAATCGCCTCGCCGACGGTGGCGGCGTTGACTTCAACCAGCTCCTCGTTGTTGGTCAACTTGCGAAGCGGCGTCGGGATTCGGACTTTTTTTGGCATAAATATAATTAAGCATTCACTTTTTCCTCATGCGCCAGCAGGGCTTCAAACTCGCGCAGGCTGGGCTTGATTTCACGCGGTTTGCCGACGTGGCTGGCCACGGCGTTCGAGCGTTTTCAAGCCGTTGCCGGTGACGCACAGAACGGCGGAATCATTTCGCGGAATTTTGCCCGAAGCAATGAGTTTCTGCGCCACGCCCACGGTCACACCGCCCGCCGTCTCGGCAAAAATGCCTTCGGTCTCCGCCAGCAGCTTGATGGCGTCGCGGATTTCGTCGTCGGTCACATCGTCTGCCGCCGCGCCGGTGTCTTTCATCACCTTGAGCGCGTAAAAACCATCCGCCGGCGTGCCGATGGCGAGCGATTTCGCAATCGTGTCCGGCTTGACTGGCCGGAAGAAGTCCAGGCCTGCCTTTTGCGCGGTGGAAATCGGCGAACATCCCGTCGCCTGCGCGCCGTGAATGGCCGTCTCGCTTTCCGACACCAGGCCGAGCTTGACCAATTCCTGGTAGCCTTTCTGGATTTTTGTCAGCAGCGAGCCGGACGCCATTGGCACAACGGTGTGCCGGGGCAGACGCCAGCCGAGTTGTTCGACAATTTCATAGGCCATGCTCTTGGAACCCTCGGCGTAATACGGCCGCATGTTCACGTTCACAAACGCCCAGTTGAATTTGCCGGCGATCTCGGCGCACAGGCGGTTCACCTCGTCGTAATGGCCTCTGATGCCGATGACGTGCGCGCCATAGACGAGTGAGTTGATGATCTTGCCCTGCTCCAAATCCGACGGAATGAACACGTAGGCTTTCAATCCGGCGGCCGCGGCGTTGGCGGCCACGGAATTGGCAAGGTTGCCGGTTGAGGCGCAGGCGACGGTGTCGAAGCCCAGTTCGCGCGCCCGGCTCAACGCCACGCTCACGACGCGGTCCTTGAAGGACAGCGTCGGATAATTGACCGTGTCGTTCTTGATCCACAATTCGCGGATGCCGAGTTTTTTGGCCAGCCGGTCGGCCTTCACGAGCGGCGTGAAACCGACTTGCAGACCGACCGTCGGGTCGTTCGCCACGGGCAGCAACTCGCGGTAACGCCACATGGATTTAGGACGCGACTGGATGGCCGCCTTGGTCAGCGACTTCTTGATGCGGTCGTAATCATAGACCACTTCGAGCGGGCCGAAGTCGAATTCGCACACGTGCGTGGCGGTGAGCGGGTATTCCCGCCCGCATTCGCGGCACTTGAGCGCCTTCATGAAACCGTAATGTTCTTTCATAAAATTTTCTCTTTACCACGTAGCAGCCGACGTCAGTCGGCTCATTATTCAAATAGTTAGAGCGGACTGACGTCCGCTGCTACGGACGTTTGGGGGCGACAAAAAAGCCCCGACTCATGCTGAGAAGGGGCTGACAAAACCTGCGTGCTCTTCTCATTTTTCCCCGATGTCAATCGGGGCTGGATTTGGCACCTGCATTGAAATTAAAATTCAACCGGTTGCCGTGGCGTCAACGGGCCAGTCCCTCAGCCACTCGTCATGAGTCCGTCAAATCAACGGATACGGATAAAATGATATAAATGCTGAGCATTGTCAAAACTTTTTAGGGTTAAAATTTAAGGTAAAAATTTTACTTGCTTGCTCGAATTTTATTTTTAGCATCGGTAATTGTGAAACGCGGCGGGCAAATCAATGGGTGCGCGAACCAAGCCGGCAAGGTTGAAGGGAAGTTTTTATCCAATCGCAGGCTCACAATTCTCTCTGTCGCCTTTTTGATTGCCGGCTCAATTCTCGCGGGAATCACTTTTCAAAGAAACTCTCACAAGACCACAGTTGCGTTTCAAAACGGAATTGCTGTCAAGACTGAAAATCCCGTCTTCAAAATACCACGCAGCTTGGCCAAACTTCTGGATTTGTCCCCGGTCGAACTTGAACACTGCGACATCGCACAGATGAATCTGCTTTGCGCCGAAAGTTTGCCCGGTGCGGAAAATTTGGACGTGGATGAGATGCTTGCCACGCTCGACGCTTGGGCGCAGCACATCAAGTCCGAAATTGACAGGAGTTTTCACCATTACGGAGAAGACCCGGCCTACTTCTACAACTCGGCGAACTTTTACAAAATGGCGATGATGGGTGTCGTGTTGTATGAAGATTACAGCATTCGCTACAACCCGAAATGGATCGCTCCGCCGGGTGCAGAAAGTCCCGACGACCATTTCTTTGCCGACTCACGAGATGTTCTGATTCACGGATTGATTGGAGACCAGCATTTGGGAACGTGCAGCTCGATGCCGATTCTCTACATCGCTTTGGGACGACGGCTCGGTTATCCGCTCAAACTGGTTAAAGCCAAAGGGCATCTTTTCATGCGCTGGGACAGCCCGACGGAAAAATTTGACATGGAAGCGACTTCCAAAGGCGTGCATTACTATAATGACGAGGAATACAAAAAATGGCCGTTCCCGTTGAGCGAAACGGACATCAAAGAGGAGGACTATCTTAAATCACTTTCTGCGAAAGAGGAGTTGTCGGTTTTCCTGTCCATTCGTGGGGCCTGCCAGGCAGAGGGCGAGCAACTTGGCGATGCGCTGGCGAGTTACAATCTTGCCTGCAAATATGCGCCGGCGTGGAAAGGCAACCAAGGGATGCTGGCACAGGCTCGCGCCAGGCTTGCCCGGCCTGTGATGCTGGTTCAGCAACATCAGCCGATGAATCCGAACATTCCCGCAGACCCGAACCCGATGCCACAAATCCAACCTCGAAATCCATTCCAGACACCATGAAAACTGCAAAATCAATCGCCGTTGTTTTGTTTGTGCTGCTGGCCGCGCAAATCGCCCCCGCTTACTACTGCCCGTCCACCGGACGCTGGCTTTCAAGAGACCCAATGGGCGAACCGGGTTTCCAAGTTCTTCAAGCGGCAAGTGTCGTGCCGCAAGTCAGAAGTCCCTTTTCATTGTCGCCAAGTCGGTGGATTCAGCGCGATACAATTGCGAAACTTGGTTCTGATCGTGTGTATGCCAAGCAAGGCCAGCAAGTCCGTCCTGACCAAGCAAATCTTTATGGGTTTGTAAACAATGATCCCCAAAACGAATTTGATCCTTTTGGATTGGAGAGCAGCAAACCACCAAAACCCGATGATGTGCCAGAATGTTACACCTGCCAACCATTGCCTCCGTCAGATCCAGTATGCGACAAATATGGGAACCGAACGTACTTGGGAGCCAGTTTGAAGTGTTTCTGCAAAACTCCGTGGCTTGACGATCCGTGGTCCCGTTACGTTCGGGCTTGTCTTGCATGCATGGATGCCAAGGGAGTTCCCATTGGCGATGCACACAGTGCTTGTTATTCTGTTGCAGATAAGACCTACCCACGCCCCACCGCGAGTCTCGGACTTGCCTGGTGTTCCTGTCGAAAATGATACGCACTTTCTCCATTTTGTTTTTCAGCATAATTGGCGGGATTCTGTCCGCGATGGTATTCAGCGGGACGGTTGACCCATCGACAGGTTGGAAAGCATTGGAACTACCAGCAGTTTTGCCGATTGCAGTTGTTTTTGGTGGCGTTGTTGGCCTTGGAGTTTCACCGCTAATGATTTGGGCACTCGATAAAAAGAATCTATGGATAGCTGTGCCCGGCGTTTACGCGCTCGCATTCGCGGCAATCATTATCCTTAACCTGCTGGGAATTCGATTTTCAGAATGGATTGCAGTGGGTATAACGGTGCTGGGGCTTCTAATATATCGTTTTTTCGGAAGACGTATTCGGGCCACGATTCACACTGATGAGATCGGCAGTCACAAAACCCAATGAGGACACCATGAAAACTGCAAAATCAATCGCCGTTGTTTTGTTTGTACTGCTGGCAGCGCAAATCGCCTCCGCTTACTACTGCCCCTCCACCGGACGCTGGCTGTCACGCGATCCGATGGGCGAACCGGGTTTTGAAGCCCTTCGCACGGCAAACATTGTGCCGCGAGTCGGACAAGTTGTCAGTCCCGCATCTTTACCGCCCGGCAGATTTTTTGAGCGCGACACAATAGCAGCGAAAAAAGAGCCTAATCGGTATGCTTTTGCTGCAAATGACCCAATCACATCCATAGATGCTTTGGGATTATGCACAGCATACTTATGCAAGCGGCCAGTGGATTTTTTACCTGGGCCAGTTGCAGGTGCCTTGCCGTACCATTGGTTTTTGAAAGCATCGTTCGGCTTAGGCGAAGAGAGCCGTTGCTTTTGCTCCTGTTCAGGTAACGGAGGATTCAATTTATTGACTGAAACGACACTCGAAGTTGGTCTTGGAGAACAAGGTGGAGGTGTGCCGGGACAAAATTCTCCTTTGAATCCAGCTAATTGGTTTCCCCTGACACAACCTGTTGACCATTCAGGACAATCCGATGTGCCTGGAACAACCTGCGAACCCGTGACAATACAGAATTGTTGCGGTTTACTATTTAGTATGCTTGATCGGAGTCCAACTGGGAGAAGATTCCCAGTTTATAACTGCCATTCGTGGGTTAATGATCAAATAAATCAATACGGCCCGCCACCCTCTCCACCGTATTATAGTGGTGGTCCAGTCAACGCCCCAACGCCCTAAATCAGATGAAAATCTTTCTTCTTTGCCTGTTTTTAGTCGTGTTTTTGTGTTCAACAATGGGGTTGATTACAAATTTATGGTTGTCGGCTACACCTCTTAGTCCGCAGAGATATATAGAAGTAAAGCACGCTGTCTATTTGCTTGGCTCAATAGTTGTTGTGTCATTCTTTGGCGCTATTGGGACTATTATTTCATTGATACGAACCCGCATGAAAAAATAGTGGTTGTCCAAGGAAACATTGCTCATTGATCACTTTGTCCTGATCTTAACCTTGCCCCGTGTTGACTCATGGATAAATGGGACCCGGTGCTGTGAGCCAAAAACCAGTTGACGAAACCGCCTTCCAGTCGTATAAGAACAGGGTCGTTTTAGCGGTATGAAATAACGGTTGTTGGCACAAATCAAACCATGGTTCCTCACCAATTAGTTGTGCCACAAGAGCGGTTGTGTGCTTTATATTGTGGTTTTTTGCTTTACATAAACCGGTAATTTTGGTCTTTTAAACGAAAGTCATAAGTCATGTATCTCAAAAATTTAACGCTTTTGGGGTTTAAGTCCTTTTCGGACAAAACTTCGCTGAATTTTCAGCCCGGTGTAACTGCCATCGTCGGCCCCAATGGCTGCGGCAAATCCAATGTCTCCGATGCCATTCGCTGGGTCCTGGGCGAGCAATCCGCCAAGGCTTTGCGCGGCGGCGAAATGGCCGATGTGATTTTCACCGGCACCGACGGACGCAAACCGATGGGCATGGCCGAGGTGTCGCTGACGCTGGGCGACATAGATGAGGACCACCTGCGCGCGGCGGGGGTCGAGGTGGCTTACAACGAAGTCACCATCACGCGCCGGATTTTCCGCGACGGCAACAGCGAGTATTTTATCAACCGCACCGGGTGCCGGCTTAAGGACATCCAGCAGTTGTTCATGGGCACCGGCGTGGGCCGCACCAGCTACAGCATTTTGGCGCAGGGCCACATCACCCAGATTCTTTCCAGCAAACCCGAAGACCGCCGGATGATTTTCGAGGAAGCCGCCGGCATCACGAAATACAAGAGCCAGAAAAAGGAATCGCTCCGCAAACTGGAATACACCGACCAGAACCTGTTGCGCATTGCTGATCTCATCCGCGAAGTGAAGCGGCAGATCGGTTCGCTCCAGCGCCAGGCCGGCAAGGCGCGCCGTTACAAACAGATTTCCCAGGAACTCCAACACCTCGACACGCAGCTCGCGCGCCATCAATTCGACGTGCTTGCGGCTGAGATCGCCGAAAAGCAGGCCACCGCCGAAAAATTGCGCGGCGAGATTGAAACCGGCTCCGCCGACGTTCTGCGTTGCGAGGACGAAATCAAGCAACTCCGCGAGCGGCTTTCAGAACTGGAACATGAAGTGGCCGGCCAACAGCAGCGCAGTCTGGAATTGAAGGGCGAAGCCGACCGGCACGAAAGCCGGATTCAATTCAACGAAGAACGCCTGCGCGAACTCGCGTCGCAAAACACCAAGGCGCTGGCGGAAATTGCCCAGGCCGAGGAACGCTGCCATGCTGCGTCCGCCGAATTGAAGGCGGTGACGGAGCGGCTGACCGCCTCGGAAAACGCGCTCCTGCAACATCGCCTGACGCTGGAGCAGAAACAGTGGGTATTGAACAAGGTTGAGGATGACTTGCGCCAGCGGCAGGAAGCGTTGCGCCAGGCGCAGTCCGAGGCTTTCACCGCGGCGCAGGATTTGACGCGGATTCGCAACGAAATCACCGCGCTCGATCTGCAAAAGCAGGGTAACAGCATCCGGCTGGAAAAGCTTTCCGCCGAAAAAGTGCAGCTCGAAGAGGAACGCACCCGGCTCGAAGCGCGCCTGCAGGAATTCACCGCGAGTGTCGAGGTGGAGAAGCTGAACGCACAGACCAAGCGCGGTTCGGTCGAGCAGCGGCAGAACCGGTTGCGCGAACTCCAGGTGGAATTGCAGGCATCGTCCGCCGAGCAGGATCAATTTTTACAGGCGCAGGCCGAGAAACGTTCGCGCCTGAACGTGCTCGAGCAGCTTGAAGGTTCGCACGAGGGTTTCAGCGCGGGCACCCAGGCCGCCTTGCGCCAATCGCGCACGGTCATCGGCTCGCTGGCCGACCGCATCCGCGTTCCCGAACAATATGTCGTCGCCGTCGAAAACGCGCTCGGACATCACTTGCAACTGGTCTTGACCGAGCAGCCGGAATCCGCACAGGCCATTCTGGCCGATTTGAGCGCGAACAAATCCGGTCGCGCCAGCATCGCCGCGCTTTCCCTCGAATACGCCAACGACAAGCAATTGTTTTTTGAAGGCGAAATGGCGCCGGGCAGCGGTCTCGCGGCGATTCAAAACGGGTTGCAAAAGGGTGAGGTCATTCATGCCTTGGCAGTGGTCCAGGGCGAGCCGTCGGTGGAAAAACTCCTGAAGGCGTTGCTGGGCCGCACCTTCATTGCGTCCGACCTGGCCACGGCCACGGCCCAGATTCAAAACGGCCACGCCGGTTGCGATTTCGTCACGTTGACCGGCGATTTGCTGAGCCGGCACGGCATTTACACGGGCGGTTATCTGAACGGCAACGGCAATCCCAAGGCTCCGGCTTCGATTCTGGGACGCAAAAACCAGATCTCTGAACTGCACGGGGAACTGACGGAAGTCCAGACCCGCGTGGCTGAGATGAGCCGCAAACGCGGTGCGCTCCTGGGCGAGCAGACGGAATTGCAAGCCAGCCTGCAGCAGGCCCAGACAGAGTTGCGCGAGCAGGAAGTCGCCATTGCCACGCGCGAAGGCGAGTTCAACGCGTTGCAGAATTCCAACCGGCTGCTGCACCAGAAAATCGAGACGGTCGTTTTTGAAGTTCAAAGCCTTGCTGCGCAGGAGCAGGAAGGTTTACAAAAACGCAACACGCTGACGGCCCGGTTGAACGAACTGGAAACCCGCGAACGCGCCGGACAGGAACAGGTTGCCGCGCTCACGGCCGAACTGGAAAATCTGCGCCAGCAGCGCGACGCCGCCCATGCCGCGCTCACCGAGAGCAAGGTGGCGCTCGCGGCGGAGGAACAGCTCTTGGCGTCATTCCACCAGCAACAGCAGGCTTTGGAGCAACGCATTGGCGAGCTGACCCAGATGCTCGAGCAGCGCCGCAACGAAGTTTCATCCGCTATTGGCCGCAAACAGCAGGCGGAGTCGGAAATTCAGGATTCACGGTCGCTAATCGGGCGTTTGCAGCATGAGCGCGAGCAGGTGAACGCGCAAACCGCCGAATTGCTGGCGCGGAAACAATCGCAGGAGAGCGACGTCGTTGCGCGCGAAGAAAATTTGAGCGGGCAGCGGCGGCAGTTGACCCAGTTGCAGGAACAGCGCGGCGCCCTGGAGGTTGAACTGGCGCAGAAAAACATGTCCGTCCAGAACCTGCGCGAGCGCATCCAGCAGAAATATCATCTCAACCTCGACGACGTACGGAGCGAGTGCATCACCATCACGTTTGCCGACGAAGGCGCGGCGAAGGTGCACGTGATGACGCCCGAAGAAATGGCCGCCGCCGGCGCAGCCACGGATTGGAACGCCGTGGGGCAGCAGATCGAGGCGCTGCAACAGAAACTCGACGAAATCGGCCCGGTGAATCTTGTGGCCATCGAGGAATACGAGGAGACCGAGCAGCGCTACCAGTTCCTGAGCAAGCAGAACGACGACCTGGTCTCGGCCAAGGCGCAACTGCTGGAAGTCATCAACCGCATCAACGTGCAGACGCGGCAGATGTTCATTGAGACGTTTGAAAAAGTCCGGGAAAACTTCCGCCTGATGTTCACCGAGGTCTTCGGCGGCGGCAAGGCGGACCTGATTTTGTCGGATGAAAACGACGTGCTGGAGAGCGGCATCGAAATCATGGCGCGGCCCCCGGGCAAACAACTGCAAAGCATCTCGCTGCTGTCCGGCGGCGAGCAGACCATGACCGCCGTGGCGCTGTTGTTCTCGATTTACCAGGTCAAGCCCAGTCCGTTCTGCGTGCTGGACGAGCTGGACGCGCCGCTCGACGAATCGAACATCAACCGTTTCGTCCGGGTGCTGCAGCGGTTCATCGCCAACTCGCAATTCATCGTCATCACGCACAACAAACGCACCATCGGCATGGCCGACGTGCTGTACGGCGTGACGATGGAAGAACGCGGCATCAGCAAGATTGTCAGCGTGAAATTCCACAAGACCGGCGAAACCGCGCCGTCGGTGGAAACCGCCGCCCCCGCCGCCGAACTGGCCCTGGCGAAATAGGTTTTTAACGCTTCAACGCAGAGACGCCGAGGACGCAGAGCGCCGCGGAGTTTTTCCTTTAACCTCGTAGGAGACGACGTAAGGAGTCTCTAACTTGTGTAATATGAATGACTCACAAATTTGCTTTAACACATTCCCAATGCAGAAAACCGGGCGTCAACTGTCCAATGCAATTTCTTGGCAATGTCGGACAATCATCAGTCGCGCATTATATTTGCGTTTGAATTGATCTTTGTATTTTTGAGCGGCTGTGCTGAGTACTGAAATTGACGTGCAAACCACCAAACAACGTTTTCTCAATTTCTTTATGTCGTTGGAAAGCGAATTGATAGTGGCCTCAAGTTGGTGGGCAGCCTTTTGTATCCGGCCTGCTTTTTTAAGTTCAATAAAGATTTCTTCCGGTGGGTTTCCTTTAGTTCTGGCCATCCAATCGCATCGCTTCCCTATCACAATGGCACAACCATCCACCTTTATCTTCTCAACTTGATGCTGATGAGGATTCATCAGATAAACAGTACTGGTCTGGGGGCCGGAGAACTCAATTTTTTGGTGACAAACCACCTCATCACAACGTTCTCCGTGTGGTCCCTTTATCATAAATCTTCTAACAATTGATCGAATTGGACGGCTATATCTGCTGAAACATTGTTGATTATTTCAGCATCAATTAGCTTGGTATCGGGACAAATAATTGACTTTGCTGCTCCGTTTTCCAATGAATAAGCTTTTACTTCGCCCGGAATCAGTGCAACAGAAGAAGGGACGATGCCTTCCAGTTTTTTGGCAGTCTCCGCGTTTGAAGAAGAGTATTTTTTCCCCGCCTGCAGAAGATTGTTCATGGCCGTCAAAATGTAGGGGCTATGTGTGGTAATTAATAAACACATTTCCTCGCGCCTCTCCCGGTATGTGCTTGCCATAAACTCTACAATTGTGCGCTGCGTAGCGGGAAAAAGATGGGCTTCCGGTTCCTCGATATAGACCGATCTACCGCTGATGTGAGATAGGGAAATAAATCGGCCTAAAATCAAAAGCAACGGCAACGCCTCTTGTTGTCCAGAAGAAGCTTGGGCCAAGCGCACGCGGCGTCCATCAGGATAATGCAGGAAGTCATGCCTTTTCACCCGCTTAAAATCTCCATTCATTACCATCAACAACATTTTCTGAAAAGCCTTCATGCCCACAGATCGATCTCCGCTTTTTCTAAAAAGTCGTCGTTCATAAAGCACTCCCTTGCTGTCTTCAAGAAAAGCTCCAAAAGAAACGAGAAACGGATCTAAATCCTGTCCCGACTCCAGGGTTCTGAAAACACTGGCTTCCAAAAGCGAAAAAAATGCACGCCCAGCCGGAATAAAGATTTGCTGGAATTTGCTCCACTTGCCCAATGCCTTATCCATTGCTCCGAAAAATTCTCCACGGAACTGCTGAACCGCCTCTTCTTTTTTTTGTGAATCACCTTCTGCTATTCCAGAGGAAAGTTCGCCCCACCGTATGTTAAAACGCTCCAGCACGTCTTTATAAAACGCGCTGAACGTCATCGTAATAGAATCCCCCGGCGCCTTTCCTTCAACGTGATTGTATTCAACGCACAGTTTCTGGTCATTATTTTTGTAAACAATCGAGAAGTTTTTCGGAGGCCAACTATCGGGGGGAAAGTAACGGCAGAATTTCTTTTTGCATTCGGTGTTAAACTCTTCGATGCTTCTGCCCGAAGTGGCTGCACTGTAAAGCTGAACTCCAATTTCTCGGAAGAAGAAAATCAATTTTGCCGTAACGCTTTTTCCGGTTGCCTGCTGTCCAATAATGAGCGTAATGGGGCCTGTCTCTATTGATGCTTCATTGAGACCGGCGAACTGATTAATGCTGATCGTTTCCATGTTTTCCAAAATATCACGAGCCAATACAACTTGATTTTATTGCGTTAATACCGCTTGGCACGCTTATTTTCCGGCCGCTGTTTTCGATCTGCGGCTGTCCGTCTGTTAATTTCTGATTCCGGGACAGACATCACACGCTGGGCAAATGAATCAAACCGTTGGAACGGTGTCGGCTCTGACTTCACTGATGGATGCGATTCCATGTGCCAATGATGCCACAACACCGACAGCAAGCAAATATGTTATTTGAGCATATTCGTGGCGCGGGATTTCGATGGCGTCCAGCGGCTTGGTGGCCGGTGTTTACCAGTCTGATTTTGTCCGTAGAACCGCAGTGGGGAAGTGCTTTTACGGCAGGAACAAATCGGCGGACACGCTGAAATGTTTGCCAGCGTGCGGACGTGCGCCAGCGTCAACCGCGCCATTCGCCGCCGGGCTGGCGCCGGCGAAGCAGGTTTTTAACGCGGAGGCGCCAAGACGCAGAGTTTTTGACCGCGGATTTGCGGGGAGAAAAATGGTTTATGCTTTTCGTTTGCCCGAAAAAGTTGTAGATGTCCGTCATGTTGTCCAAGCGCAAAGGATCATCCACCGCCAGTTCACAATTGTCTTTGGGAATTCAAGACAGTGAGGTGTCAGCGGCTTTTGTTTGCAAGGGAATCTTCTCGGCAAACCAATGACAACAATTCTTTTGCCAGCATACGCTTACGAGCCGGAGTTGCCGGAGTTGCTTGACCGGCTGGGCGCGGGCGACGCAGCGGATGAAATTACCGTGGATTTTTTGCCGGTGACTTTTTGGACGCCGGGTGCGCTGGTTTTGCTTCTGGCCAAGACGCAATTTTGGCTCGGGCAAAACAAGCGGGTGGTTTTCCACAACTGCAAAGAGTCTCCGGCTTTCCGTTATTTCCAACGAATCAATTTCTTTTCCCTTTGCGGTTTGCAGATGCCGGAGGATTTTCGCCGCCGCGATGCGGGCAGCCGTTTTGTGGAATTGCGGCGCGTTGGCAGAGGAGGTTCGGCCAGCGTGGCAGAACTTTCCACGGATGTTGCCTATTGTTTGTTTCCCGACGCCGACGTGGATGACCCGGAGCAAAGCGGATTATTTGACCTGCTCCAATACTCAGTTTCCGAACTGGCAAACAATGTCATCCAGCACGCCAAAGCGCCGGGTTTCGCGACGGCTCAATACATGGCGCGGACGGATTTAATTCGCGTGGCCATTGCCGACACAGGAATCGGCGTGCTGCGAAGTTTTATGGAAAATGGCTCGCCATTTTGGAAACCGGAATTGACCGATGCGGAGGCGATTGCTTTGGCGCTGCAACCCAAAGTTTCATCCAAATCGCATCTGACAACCGCCTGGGGCGAGTCCATCAATGCCGGTGTCGGGCTGACTTTGCTGAAGGAATTTTGCTCGCTGGCCGGCGGGTGTTTTTTCATGGCCAGCGGCAACGGGGTGTGCTTCCAACTGGCGGGGGATAAGTCCTTGAGCCAAACTTCCTTGCAAGGCAGCTTTTGCGGCACAGTCTGTGCTTTGTCATTCACACGGGCAAAGATTCGGAATTTCCCCGAGCTGTTGCACAAAGCGAAGCAGTCGGTTAGCTTGTTGCCAGCGGGTGAAGAGTTTGGTAAATATTTTACGTAACGTGACCTTGCACATTCAACTAGCAACCGAGTTTGGGAATTTTCTGGCGGACGGCGAAAAGGCGGCGGCCTTTCGTTTTTCCCGGATAGACCCCTTTGTGCATTCTCACGATCAAATCGTTTTGGACTTTGCAGGCGTCCGCAACATGAACAGTTCGTATGCGAACGCGCTGATTGCAAACCTCGTCAGCCAAAGCCCGGAAGTTTTGCCGAAACTGCATTTTGCGAATTGCAATTCGCGAATCCGGGTTGCGATTGAATCCGCGCTCGCTTTGGGTGTGGAACGCCTGCGGCAGAAACGTTTTGAAGTCGCCTAGTTTTGAGCGCCGGACAGGCGTTGTAGGTATTCACGGCGCGGGATTCCAGCACGGCGGGATGGTGAAACAAACCTCAACGAGCCGTGCCGGAGGCCGGCGCTCCAGGGCGTCAGAAGGAACATTTCATTTTCACTGCGGCGGACAGGCGCTGCAGGTATTCGCGGCGGGGGATTTCGATTGCGCCCAGCGGTTTGGTGGCGGGTGTAATCATCTGGATGTCGAATAACGCAAAACCGCGCCGGCGCAAATGCCCGACCAGATGATACAGCGCCACCTTGGAGGCGTTGTTGACGCGGTGGAACATGGATTCGCCAGCGAACAGGCCACCGATGGCCACGCCGTAAATCCCGCCCACCAGTTCGCCCCGGAGCCGGCACTCGACGCTGTGGGCATGTCCCTGCCGGTGCAACCGGGTGTAGGCCTCGACGAATTCCTCCGTGATCCAAGCTCCGCCCCGTCCCGGCGCAGGCGCGGCACAACCTTCCATCACCGCGCGGAATGATTGATTCAGGGTGATTTCAAAACGGTCTTGGCGGATGACCCGGGCCAGGCTTTGGGGAACGTGAAAACCATCAAGCTCAAAAATCGCCCGCGGATCGGGCGACCACCAGGTGATGGGATCAACCGTCCACGGAAAAATCCCCGCCCGGTAAGCGGCCAGCAGCCGATCGGCGCCGAGATCGCCGCCAATGGCTACCAAGCCTTCCGCGTCGGCCAGATTCGGGTCGGGGAAAACAATGTTTTTATTCAGCAAGATTGGCATCTGACTGAATTTACGATATACGATTTGCGATTGACGAGTCATTCCAGATTCCACACGTGTCGCGTAAACCGTATATCGTAAATCGAAAATCCTTGTTTAACGTCCGCTTAGCGCATCGAGAAAAACCATTTCGAACGCCCCGGCAAGTTCCATCATGCGAAAATGCGGCAGGATTTTTTCATGGAACACTATCTTTTTACCCGACTCCGGGTCCGGCGAACCGAGGGCGATCCAACTTCCGACGCGGACATCATTGAGCACTTGCAACAGCCATTCGATTTCCGGCCCGGAAAGCATGAGTTGTAAACCGGAAATTGTTGCCTGAAAGCGTCCGGGTTCGTTCAGCATGGCCCGGACGTTTTTCCGGTTCTCCTCCCGTTGGGCGGCGAGTGACTCTTCCAACAGCCGCTGGTTTTCGTCGGGATGGACGGCCTTGGCCGTTTTGCTGAGGCGATGATGCGTCGGGGAAATCAGGGGATAGAGTTTGAGGACTTCGAACAGCAGGCGTTTTTCCGGCGGGCTGATTTCAAAAACAAATTTTTCCCGCCTGGTCCGGATGAGTTTCACCTAATCACGCTCCATCGTCGCATGCAGGGCATATTTCTGGAGTTGGTGGACGTAAAACTCCGCCTTTTCCATGCTTTCGCGCGTCAGCACGCTTTTACCCTGGTTATGGACCTGCAGCATGTGGACCTCGGCCTTCTGTCGCTGCCAGCCGAAGACGACCTGAAACACATGCGTCACATAGTCCATAAGGTTGACGGGGTCGTTCCAGCAAATAACCAGGTAGCCCGGTTCGCGGTCGGTCTGCGAATCGGTTTTCTCGTCCCGGTGAATGTCGGGCCGGACTTCAGGGGTTGCCGTGGCGGCCATGGTGGGAAGATAAAACGTCCAGGTGCATCTGTTGAGGGCACCGGTGGGGGCTTGCCGAACTGCATTTTTTGAAGGGGCGGGGGAATTTAGCCTTGTTTTTGGATTATCTTCTTCAGTTGGCTCGCGTAATGATTCAAGTTATCAATCATGCCCTGCCATTTCTCCGCCTTGAATGCGGACTGTCCCCAATCGTTTACCGAAGCGAAAGAGATGCCGGTCCGACTTTTAAACCGGGCGGACTCGGCTTTGCCCAGGTTTAAATCCAGGAAAAAATAGATTTCGTTTAACAGGTCAATTGACTCTTTGTCTTCTTCGTTTTTGAGACTTTTATTGTATTCCGATGAAGCCATCTTTTTTATCGCGAGGATACGATTTTCCAATTGAACCAGATAAGCTCCCAGCGAGTCCTTGATTTTTTGGTTTTGGCTGACGGCCTCGACCGGGACGGCTTCAACCGGTTTTTTTTTGCGTTCAGCAACCATTATTAAGCGCGCTTCCGCCTGTTGAACCTGGGAGGTAAGATTTTGTCTTTCGACCTTGTGAGCTTTTTGTTGCGCTTCATGTCTGCGGAACGGTAGCCAAAGAAAGCACCATCCTGAAAAAACGATGATGGCAGCTATTTCGCAACCATCCGCAAATTTGGAATCGGCAATAAAACCTTTGATGGGACTTTTAAAATTTCCCAGCTTGTACAGTACGCAACTGGCCGTAAGGATAGCCGTGGCAATCAAGGCGCTCGCATCGAATACCCCCTTTGCTGTTTTGAAGTTTTCGCACCAATAAAACCAGAATCGCTTGATTGCCGACATGAGACTAGAGCATCCTCGAACTCATTGGATTCGTAAAGCTCCTAATACCATTTCCCGATTATTACCTGACCACCGTTATAACCGTTATAACCATTGACTTTCCCTGTCAAAAACCTTAAATCCCTTCCTATGAGTACATTATTGAGCAGTCTATCGGTTGAGCAATTACGCAAAGCAGCCGCACTCAAGGAGAAAATTCAATCGCTGGAAAAAGAGCTTGGCCAGCTATTGGGTTCTTCCACCAAACCTGCCGCTCAAGCAGTTCCCAGGAAGAAGTTTAAGATGAGTAAAGCGGCCAGGGCCAGGATCAGTGCCGCGGCCAAAGCAAGATGGGCGAAACTGAAAGGGTCAAAGGCACCAGTGAAACCGGCCAGAAAAGCCAGACGGAAGATGAGTGCCGCGGCCAAAGCCCAACTCTCCGCCAAAATGAAAATGATTTGGGCCAGGAGAAAAGCCAAGAAGTCCAAATAACCGGCGGTCCTGGTAGCGTGCGAGTTTCCACCGAAGGAAACTCAAATTACATCCAACCGGGTAGGCTGGAACGTTCCGGCAACTGATCTGATTAACCGGTTTGAGGTCAGTCCTCAAACCGGGTTCCTCGTCCCAATGGATGTCGGGCGGATTTCAGGAGTTGCTGTTTGCTGGTAGGGATGCCATGCCGCCAGCGGAGACCAACGGGCAGCTTTCCGAAATGGCTAGGGTGAAGAAGCGGCTTCCAGCTCGTGAAGCGTTGGTCCCACGACATCGCCGAGGCGGTTGCCCGTCGTGTATAAAACCACGCCAAAACCCGCCAGCACAATCAGCAAAACGATGAACGCCCAAAAGTGACGCGCTTCAAAACGCTTCAACGACCGCGCGAAGGCGACCAGCCCAAACAACGCCGTCACGACAATCACCGCATCCACACTCGCCCGCTGCCAGTAACTGCCGCCCAGGTGCAGCCACATTCCGAACTCGTCGAACGTGAGACCCATTGCCACTCCATACAGCAGCGCGGTGATTTCCGCCGCGCGCCCGATGGGCCGGCGGAAAACACTGTAACCACCCACCGCCGCCAGCAAAAAAATGCCATAGTTCAGATGATGAACATGGGTGCCGTGCATGAAGAAGTAAAGATTCGGCATCTCCTTGGACATGATCAGAAACACAAACGCCCGCGCCAGAACAAACGTCACAATGAAACCGAACAAGGCCCGGCGGGCCAGCCGGTGCGCCGTCTCCCGATGAATGGTGTGTTCAGTGGTCATGGGTTCTTAACCCTTGTTTTCCTGTTTGGTCAAAGCAGCAGAGCGATGAATCCTGCCGGTGATTTTGTTGAGAAAGAAATGGTCCGATCCGACTTGCAACGACTGACTTGCATGTCGCGCATTTAAACCCGGCTGCAAATAAAAACAAGCGGAAAAACAAGCGGAATGTCCCCGTGTGCAATGGTTGGGCGCATGCCGTGCCTTGGGCCCGTTTGGAGTTCCGCCTTCAGGCGGCTTGGGTTATTCACCACCCTTTGCCGCATAAACGCGGAACTCCGAACAAAACACCTGCTTGCTTCGGGGGCAGTGTGCGGACACCGCCTCGCCCGGCTTTTCAATGGTTCTGGTAACTCAGTGTTTTCAGTGAAATGGGGTTTTACGCTCGCTCTCACCCCAGCCCTCTCCCCCGGGGAGAGGGTGAGCATGTTCATGTCGCTGGATCATTTCTCGATCCTTGTTGCAGTCGCCGATTCTGTGCCATTTACAAATAGGACACACGACAAGCCGTCATATCACATGGCTGAAAACGCAGCAAACGATTCTCCCTCTCCTGGGGGAGAGGGCCGGGGTGAGGGCGGACGTCATCACGAACTTCAAATCAGGACACCACCTCCTTGCCACGCCGACTTGCTCAAAGTCCTCTGTGAGCTTACTGTTGGTTGGTGAAGTTCCGGTGTTTGTCGCGAACATGTTGTATCCTGCTTGCAGTGGGTGTGGTTCTCCTTTATTTCAGCGCTGCCGGCCAGACCAGGCAAATCCGGCTGCGCAATGAGATCATCACCACCACGTCGGCGGCAAAAATGGCCCCGGCCGCGCGGTTTCAGGCGCAGGGACTATCGGCCCAAACGCCTGCCTCCGGCCTTTTCCTGGTCCAGTTCGAAAATCCGGTGCCATCGTCCGAACGGGCGGAATTGCGCGCGCTGGGTGTTGAACTCCTCAAGTATGTGCCCGAGGATGCCTTCGTTGCCCGGTTCAACCATGTGTCTGCGGCCAAAGTTGGCGAACTGAGTTATGTGCGCTGGGTGGGACCTTACCGCCCGGATGACAAGATTCACCCCGGGCTGTCCGCCGCGGCGCGTGGTGCGCTGTCAACCAACCAGTTGGTTGCCGTAAACATTTTGCTTTCACCCGATGCTGAATCAGCGGAAGTCGCCGGTGTGCGCTCCCTGCTTTCATCCGTCCAGCACGAAAACCACCTGCGTCAGGGCACCATCTTGCGGGGCACCCTCAATCCGGTCAACTTGCCGGCGCTGGCGCAATCCGGTTCGGTTCTCTGGATCGAACGCGCGCCCAAACGAAAACTGGTGGATGAACTCGCTTCGAAAATCGTGGGTGGCGACGACGGCAACACTGGAACCCCCACGCTCACCCAGCAGGAGGGTTTCACCGGTGCCGGAGTGACCGTGTGCGTGGCGGACACCGGGCTGGACACGGGCAACACGAACACGATGCATCCGGATTTGCGGGGGCGGGTGACGGGATTCAAATATTACGGCTCGCTGACGAACGGCTCCGACGGCTACGGCCACGGCACGCATTGCGCCGGCATTGTGGCCGGCAACGCCGCCACCGGCGAAACGGACCCGGATACCGGGGCTTTTTACGGCTTGGGTGTCGCGTCGGGCGCCAGCCTTTTTATTGAACGCCTCTTCGACAACGATGCGAACGAGGTCAGCCCGGCGCCCAGCGACACTGAACTCGCTCAGGATGCTGTCTGCGCCGGGGCGCAAATCGGCGCGAACAGTTGGGGCAACGATGTCCAGGGCGAGTACGACATTGACGCGGCACAATTTGATGAACTGGTGCGCGATGCGGACCCCTCAACCGCCGGGGACCAGCCTTACATCCTGGAATTTTCAGCCGGCAATGCCGGGCCTGATTCCGAGACGATGGACAGTCCGGCCTCGGGCAAAAATGTCATTGCCACCGGCGCCTCGGAAAATGTGGCCGGGACCCTCGCGGAAACCTACGGGCTTTACGCCGACGGCCCCGACACGATGGCGGATTTTTCGAGCCGCGGCCCCTGCCAGGATGGCCGCATCAAACCGGACCTGGTGGCGCCGGGCACGTGGATTGCCTCGGCGGCCTCAACCAACGTAGATGAATCCGCCGTGGCTTGGACAGTGATTGATGGTTATTACGTCTATATGGGCGGCACGAGCATGTCCGGACCGCACGCGGCGGGTGCCGCGGCGGTGTTTGTTCAATATTACAAAAGTTTGCACACGAACGCGGTGCCTTCGCCGGCGCTGGTCAAGGCGGCCTTGATCAATTCAGCCGATGAACTGGATGAGTCCAACGGCGGTCCCGGTCCGGTTCCCAACAACGACGAAGGCTGGGGGCGCATCAATCTGGCCAACATCATCGTCACCAACATCAATTCCGCGCCGCGTTTCTACCAGTATCTGGATCAAACGGTCCTGCTGACCAACAGCCAGGTTTATTCGCAGCACATTTTTGTGCAGGGTTCGGATGAGCCGTTGAAAATCACGCTGGCCTACACGGACGTGCCGGGATTTCCCGGCGCGATTCCCGCGCTGGTGAACGATCTGGATTTGGAAGTCGTCGCGCCGGACGGCACGCTCTATCGCGGCAACCAATTCGGCGCGGGCGAATCGGTGCCGAATGCGCCAACTCCAGACCAGCTCAACAACGTGGAAGGCATTTACCTCTCGCAGCCGGCGCCGGGCGATTATCTCGTGCGCGTGCGCGGCAGCAAAATTGTGCAGGACGCGGTTTCCAACACACCCGCGATTGATCAGGATTTTGCGCTCGTTTCGTCCGGCAATCTTGCGCGGCCGGGCACGGGATTCATTTTGCTGGACCGCACCAGCTACACCGCGCCGGGCGTCATGCAAATCGAAGTGTTTGACGCCGCCCGCGCCGCCAGCAATACCGTGAGCGCGCTGGTGACCAATCTTACCGCGCACCAATCGGTCACCAATTTATTGCACGCGGCGGGAAATTACGGCGCGTTCACCGGCGCGGTCGCCACGGTCACCGGCACGGCGGGCGCGGGACAAATCCAGATTGCCAACGGTGACAATTTGGAGGCGGATTATTTTGATGCGGGCGGGGCGAAACGAATTGCGACCGCCGTGGCCGATCTTGTGTTGCCGGTCATCAGTTCGGTCGCGTCCAGCACCGATGTCGGCGTGCTCACCATTACCTGGCAGACGAGCGAGCCGGCAACTTCCATTGTCCGCTACGGCACGAACAGTTCCAATCTGAATCTCGGCGTGACCAATTTGTCGCTGGTGACGAGCCACGCGGTGAAGCTGACCGGGCTCATCCCTGGCCGGACGTATTTTTATCTAATCGTTTCCAGTGATGCCGCCGGCAACGCTGCCACGAACAACAACTCCGGCGCGTATTACACGTTCACCGGCGTGGCGACGCCGACAGTGTTACTGGTGGATGCGTATGATACCGCGGCGGAAGAAGCAAATGGTTCAACGGTGATCCCCGACAGCGCCTACACCAACGTGCTGGCGGCGGCAGGTGTCAGTTATGGATTCTGGAAAGTGAACGCGCGCGGTTATCCGCAGCTCGCCGATCTGCAACCGTTCCCGGTGGTCATCTGGCGGATTACCGATGACGAGGTCAACTACGGAGTGGACGCTGATGGCCTGCCCGACCCCACGGCCACCAACAACACGCTGAACGCCCAGCAACAATTCATGATCCAGAGCTACTTGAACGGCGGCGGCTCGTTCTTCATGGCCTCGATGGGAATCCTTTCGCAATTGGGCGACGTGCCATTCCGGCGAGACATCCTGAAGGTGGCCGGATTCATTCCTAATCCCGAACCGCCTCTGCCGAACCCGAATGGCGACGAGGATTTTGGCGTGCCGGCGATTGTCGGCGCGCCGGCGTCCGTCGCCAGCGGCATGAATGTGACGCTGGATTACAGCAGTTATCCGTCGTTTGATCTTGGCGGGTTGGATCTGGGCGAGTCCCAACTGGGTCCGGATTTCTCCGACACCTTCACGCCGTCATCCGATGCCACGGCGGTCACGTTCGAATCGGTGTCTGGCAAGCCGTGTGGGATGAGTTATCCGAACATTGGCGCGGACAGTCCGGGGCGCGTTGTGTTCTTTTCGTTCCCGTTCGACACCATCCCGACAAACGGTGTGGCGCCGAACAACGCCGTCACGCTGCTGCGGAACGTCATTGACTTCCTCGCGCCCGGCGCCAACGGTCAGGGTGTGATCATCCTCGACAACACGATCTATACGACCAACGACGTGGTGACGGTGGAAGTCGGCGATTCGGATTTGGCAGGAACGGGCCAAACACAGGTCAGCTTCGCCGCCAGCTCGCGCACCAATCGCACGACGATCACCTTGTTCGAGACGACGCATACGGGATTGTTTGAAGGATTCGTCACGCTGGTCAGCGGCATGGCGGCAACCAATCAACTGCGCGTTCAGAACGGCGACACCATCACCGCGACCTATTTCGATGCCTCGGCCAGCAGCTACGTCACCGCCACGGCGGGCATTGACACCGTGCCGCCCGCCATTTCGCAGGTGGCGGCTGCCACCGATTACTACAACGCACGGGTGACTTGGCTGACCTCCAAGCGGGCGGATTCGGCCGTTGAATATGGCATGCAACAGCAGCCAGCCAACTCGGTTTACACCAGCACGCTGGTCACGAATCATGCCATCACCATCAGCGGACTGCTGCCCAACCACATTTACTATTACGAAGTGGTCAGCCGCGACCAGGCCGGGAACACGACCGTGGATGACAACAACGGCAATTTTTACGTGTTCCAGACGCTCAAGCCGCCGGCACCGCCGTGGTTCGACAATCTGGAAAGCGGCGCGTTGGGATGGACTAATGTTCCCGACCCCGGCGGCTTCGGTTCCGATCAGAACTGGGCACTCGGCACGCCGAACAACGGGCTCGTGACCAGCGCCCACTCGGGCACCAATGCCTGGGGCAGCGATCTCGACGGCAACCAGGATTTCACCATCGCCAGCAGCTTTCTGTATGCCCCCGTCATTGACCTGTCCGGCTTGGCTTCCGCGACGCTGACATTTTCAAACGTCTTCGACTTCAGCCGGTCGCTGGATTTTTACGGGATGACCATTTGGGAGGAAGACGGCGGCGTGTTAATCAGCACGAATGCCAGCGTACCACCGAGCCTCAATCTGCCGACCGCAGCGGATTATTACGGCCAAACCGCATACTCCTGGACAAAGGAAACCGTGGACTTGACGCCGTGGGTCGGCAAGACGATTCAAGTAGTCTTTTACTATCAAGCATATCCCTACGGCGACGAAATTTATGGCTGGACGATTGACGACATCGCCATCACCGGTGTAGTTGCGGGCGGAAATGTCAGCATTACGAAAAATCTAGGACAGGGGACCTGGTCGTTGTCTTCGCTCTCCCCCATCGGCCTCGTTCCGGTTCAATCCGGCACTGTGCCGTCCATCACCATCAGCAATGTGGCCGCCGGACCCTACGTCGTGCAATTTGGCGATGTGCCATTTTATCAGACCCCGGACGAGCAGACGAACACGCTGGCCGTCGGCGGCGCGATCAACTTCACCGGCAACTACACCTTCCTCGACGCGAATCACAACGGCATATCGGACGCCTGGGAAATGTATTACTTCGGCTCCGTTACCGCCAACCGGACACAATTGACCGACACGGATGGAGACGGGATGACAGATTACGCCGAGTTCATCGCGGGGACCAATCCGACCAATGCCGCGTCCAGGTTTGCATTCCTCTCGGTAACGGTCCAGAGCAACCAGTTCGTCCAGATGCAATGGGCGGCCGTTCCCGGCCGGCTTTATCAGGTCCAGGCTTCGACCAATTATTTCCCCTACCTGCCGCTTACCGACTGGCTGCAAGCCTCGGGCAGTTCCATATCCTATACCGCAACCAACTTCGACTTCGGCAACTACGTCCACATGTTCCGGGTGCAAGTGCGTCCGTAAACAAGGAAAGCGGAAGGGGGTGCAATGGCACACACTGTATCTGTTGGCGGCAGGATGCCGCCCTGACTGGCACGCTGGGAAGCATGCCGCCACCTCGTGGAGGCAGCCATCCTGGCTGCCAGTCAATGCGGCTTCCAGCCGCGTGTTCCCAAGGCAGATACAGTGTCCAGATGCACTTGGCGGAAGGCCGCCCCGAAGTTCGCGCTTTCATTTGCGACATTTCGCGGCTAGCGTTTTGGGAAAACGCCGGTGTGGCGAAATGGCAGACGCACAGGACTTAAAATCCTGGGACCGTAAAAAGTCGTGTGGGTTCGAGTCCCACCACCGGCACCACTTCAATAAACGTCAACAAATACGCGGTTTTTATCAATTCAAAGCCGAGCGGCGGGCGCATTGCATAACGGTATCGCATAACGCATCCATGTTTTTCAGCTACGTTTGAACATGACAAAGAAACCAGTTTTCACCGCGTCAATCCCTAACGCCAGTCTGCCGCCAAGCCATGCCGGGCGCGCGGGCGCGGGCGTGATCGCCGGGCGGGGCTGCGCGGTTTGAAACCATTATTGCGGGGACACGGCGACGGGCGCGGATGCGTCCGCCCGGCGGATGCTCGCCGCGCGTTGCGGCTTGGCCGTCCATCATGGCCGGGGCGATGGCGGACACCCCCCCGTTAAGGAGTCTTCTCAATTATTCCGTCCGGTAGTCAGTGACGGAACGGCTTGGCTCGCCCGTGTGAGCGTTGCGCGGTTGCATTTACACAAAATTTGTTCGCCGATTTCGCGCATTATCAGGCACTTACGGCGACGGTTTTGCGATGCTGGAAGCCAACAAACGCCTTGCAATCATTGGCGTTTGTGGATTTTAAGAAATACGACGCGCGGCGATTTGCGCGGCGCACTTATCCGGTGTGAAATTGAATTTGTTCGGCGGACTTCAAATTACGCGGGCAAACTTGCTTTTTGGTTGTCGTCAAGCGGCTGCTTTGTAAGCCACTTCCAAAAGTATTCAGCAAAACGCGCCGGGGTGGTATCAATCCGATTTTCGCGGGCGGCAGATTCCACCTCGCCAATTACCGATTCGCAATCATTAGGCGCGTCCTTGATGCGGTTGATCCACTTCCCAGCGTCATTTACCCACTCAATGCCCAGGGCGGCTTCAAACCGTTCCGCCAATTCTTTACCGCGCGCCGTCAACCTGATTTTCGCCGGGGATTTTGGTTTTTCCTCACACTCCTTTTCCATTGAAGGCTTATAGCCTTTGTCGTGCATCTCCGTTTGCGTCTGCATATCCCTCTGCATGGCGTTACCTGCGTTACCGGGCGTTACAGAGCGTTTCAACTTCTCACGGTGACGCTGCACGCGCAACACGGTCTTTTCCCGCCGTTGCTCCTCTGACGCAATGCCGCGATAATGTCCATAGTTCACAATCAGCCAACCCCAATCACGATGATCGTCAAGGCGGACAATTCGCGCGCCGCCGTGGTCGGGATTTCGGCTGCGTGCATCCGGCTTTTCAAGCTCGCTGATTCCACTCTTTACCATTTCAAGCGGGACATTTGTGCGGCGATGGATTGCTTCTGGCGTCATATCCACAACGCCGTTGATGTCGGCCAATTTCAGCAAATCCTCAAAAACAAGGCGCGTCTGCCAATTCTCCGCAATGGACGAATCGAAAATCTGCGTGAAGATTTTGGCGAACATATCAATTCCCCTTTCCAGATTCCGACGCTGCCGCCGCTGCCGCTGCCGCCGCGCCTTGCTCGCACTTCTCAATGAAGGCCAGAATGGATGCCAGATTGAAAAGCCGCGTGCCGCGCATTTGCCCCGGTTCGCGGATGGACACGGAACGGATCGCGCCCGCGCCGGCCAACTCATAGAGCTTGGCGCGGCTGAATCCCGTGAAATGCTCCGGGCCGGTCTTGGGGGAGCGAATCCACACCGGAAAATTTCCGGCGCGGTCTTGAAGTAACTCTGCCGCTTTGGGCGACAGTCTCGTTTTGCCGGCGGGCGTGCCGCCTGATTGTGTGCTGTTGGTCGTCATAGTAATTATTCATTGAAGTCAAATCACGTCAGCTTTGTTTTCTGACCTTGCCTTCACCTACTGAAATTTGTTTCAGTAGTGTCTCAATGTCCGGTTTTAAGCACAAAAACGGTAGCCAGCCAGCCCTGAAAGACGATTTTCAATTTGCGTGGACGCAGGGAATGGAGCCGGAAGAAATGGCGCAGTATGTGGACGGCGAAACGATAAACAAGGTGATCGCCAGTTCGGGCATATCCCTGAAAGAACTCCCGCGCGCCGGAGTCTCCATTTACGATTTCGAGTTTCAAAAAAAGCGGCCACACCCGGCGAAACAAAAAACGTATCTGCTCGAATCCGCGCGACGGATGAATGACTTTATCCGCAAGCATGAGCGCCCGGCCAAAAAACAGCCTTGGAAAATTCCGCGCAAATCACTTCATTGGCTGGCCGTTGAATTAGGAAAATCCGCCCGGCAAGTCCGCCGATACTGCGAGCTGGGGCTTGTGCCTGGAGCATATCGCACCAAAGGCGGTCATTGGCGCGTCCGCTCTGGCCGGCGTGCCTTGGTCATGGTGCGGCGAAAAATTCGGGGACTCACGCGCAAGTCATGGTCACGTTCCGAACGCCGTTTTTTTCGTGAGCGTGCCGACACCGATACAATCAGGCGACAAATGAGCATTGCCAAAAACTTGCACGAAACGGCCGGCTTTAATCCACAAATCGCGATGAAAGCGGCCAAGTTCCATGAATTTCAGACGCGCTTGATTCTGGCCGCGAATCAGATTGTCCGGGCGGACGAAACTTTGACGGCAACGGGGATTGCGGTTCGTTTGGGAATTTCCCGCGCCTCACTCTATCGGTATTATTCTACCAGCGACATTCAAGCGGCAATCAGAACCGCCAGAGAGCCGGCCATGAAAGCAAACTTCGAGGATGACTATTAGTTAGATTTCGCCGCGCTTTTCGTCAATCGCGGCGGCGATGTCCGGCGGGATGCTTTTCCCGCGCGCGATCTCCGCCCGCACAGTCTCACGCACGCGCGCCAGCATCGCCCCGCGCATGAATTCCGCCAGCGGCATGGAAATGCGGTTTTCCCCCGCGCGTTTGGCTGCCCATTGCACCGCGCTGAATTCCATCGCCGGCAGCGTGCATTTGATGTCGCGGAAATCCGCCCGCGATTTCTCGCCGGGCGCGGGTGGAATTGTCGCGCCGGTCGGTTGGTTCACGTCACCGCTGATTGGTTCGCTCATAAATCAAAAATAGGTTCACAACCAACGCTCTTTTGCCGCCCACTCCGGGTTAAGTTCCGCGACTTTTTGAAGCAACAATTTCTCACAGTCTTTATTGTCCATCCAGCCCGGAGAAATTTCATCAAGTGCTTTGGCGGCTTTTTTTACCCGCCCGAAAGTCAGGTGCGGACTGAACCCGTATTGATGATGAATGCAACTTTCAATTACAAAATTATAGTGGTCGTCCCTATCTTGCTTTTCGCGCGCAATTTCCCGCTCTTGCATATCCCAATCTGAAATCAAATCTTTCGCTTGTCCGTATGTGAGCGCATTGTAATTTTCCAACTTTGCTCTGCGTTTTTTTAAGAGCGGTTTGAGCCGTTCAAATTGTTCTTCGGTGGCAGGTCGGTTGTAATAGGCGCGATCCTTTTCAGGAAATTCTCTGGCGCACCTGTCGAGCACGTCGCTGGCTTCGCCTTTGGAAATTGTTTCTTCAAATGCGTATGCGAACCAGCGCAGTTTTTCCTTCTGCTTTTCTGTCGCCGGTTCGCTCCGCACGCGCGCGACGTAGGCTTTGCGCGATTTGTTCGCCTCAACTACATCGCGCGGCGTTTGCCCATAGCTGTTTCGCAAGTTCCACATCGGCGCATTGGCATAGACCGCAGGAACTAAATCCAGCCGATTTTCACGCGCCAAATAGTGCAAGACCGTTTCACGATACCCGCTAGCTTCAATGCTCAAAAATTCTGGCGTCAAAAATTCCACCGGAATTTGATCGGCATGGCCGCAACGGACGGCAATGTGCAAAGGTGTTTCTGTTCGCGGTGGCGTTGGCCCAGTGCGGGATTCTTTATTTTCGTATTCCGTCGAAGCCGTCATGGTTTCGCTCGTCAAAAATTCTCTGGGGACTTTGTTGAGTTGCCCAAACTCGGCCGCAATATGAACCGGAGTTTTTCGACCGAATGAATTATCTTTTGCCATGAATAATTCCAGCGTGAGAAGCTGCTTTGGAATTTCCGCTATCCTGCCCATTTTGGCGGCACGGTAAAGCGGAGTTTCCCCGGCCTTTGTCACTTTGCGAATTGTGGCTTCTGACAGCGTAGCGAATAACGGCCTCGGTTCCTTGTATTCTTCAACCGGCGGCGAATTATCTGCCGTTGATACTTGCGCCGCTGTGGATTCATCCGCAAGCGGAATGCCTGATTTAGCTCGTCTTTCCGCCAATCGCTCATTTAGCGCGATCCATTCATCCCATGCCGTTTTGCTCTGGGCTTCGTCGTTGGTTTGCGACAATTCCCCCGGTGTGAGCGTGACGGGCTTTTCACAAGTTGGACACGGAACGGCTTGCCCTGTTCCCTCTGCCGGGTATTCGATGGATTGCCCGCAATGCGGACACGCGCATTTTTGAAAGTCTCCGGGGCGATCTTGAGTCATAATTTCCCCCGCGCCGCCCGTGGGCGTCACTGTTTCAAGTTTGCAAGCTCCTCTTTGGCCGTAGGCGATCCGGCGTCCGCCGCCTTTTGCAAATACTCCCGCGCCTTGCTTAAATCCTTTTCCACGCCGTCGCCGTCGCGGTAACGCTCGCCCATGCGGAGCAGGCCAAACATATCGCCTTTGGCGGCGGCATCCTGATTCACTTTGAGCGCACGGGCGGCGGCGGCTTGTTTCTGCGCGGCGACTTTGGCTTTGGCCTCGGCATTTGCTTTTTCTTGCGCTGCTCGGAGAATGGCGAGTCGGTCGGATTCTTGTTTTGATTGCTCGGAAAGGTATGCAATCAATTCAGTTTTGCTGGGGATTATGCCGCAATCGTAGTATTCCAGTGGCATTTCATTCCATGTATAATCACCAATCCGCACGGCATTCGCGCGGATTCTCTGTCCGCTCGCCGCTGAACTTCTAAAATTCTTTATGGCGGTAGTAATCATGCGGCTGTTACCACCGCGCCGGTTGGTTTCAAGAATCAGGATTTCGCCAGTCTTATAGCTGATTTCTCCCTCAACACTCTCGCATTGATCAGCTCTGTAGATTTTATCCGCTACCTTGATAAATTCCGGTTCTTGTTTTACGTCCACTTTGGGTTTTATATCTATCCCTCCACCACTGCCGTAACTAAATGCGCCGATGCGGCTGTTTTGAGCCGCTGCTGCCAATGTCAGCAGCATTATGATGAAGCCGAAACTACAACCACGAATTTGTTTCATAGAATTTCCTCCCGCGTTGCCCTTGCCGCTACCAATGAAAAAGGCGTGACCTACTCACGCTCTCTCACAGGCACGGGAATGCCCTCAAAGAACGCTTTCAGACACGCCCGATGGGGCGTGCCTTCAAACGCTGTCTTTGATTTGAAATTTCCCGTTTCGTGAGAGACAGCAGCCGAAGCTACGCAAATTGGATGTTGTGTGTTTTTCTGGTCGGTATTTTTTAGCTGACGATGTTGATTTAACCGCAAACACCCGGCTTGCTCAAGCGCGCTTTTCCCCGCGCTAACTTTCAAAACGGCGGCGCGGACGGCTGGCGGGAAGGATGCCTGCAAGTTGGCGCGGTGACTGCCACGCGGCGGGCGTCCGCGTGCCGCCGGGGGACGGCGGGTAGCAGTCACCGTGACAACGCCGCAGCCGGGGGACACACAAGACGCTGTTATCTTCAATGAACCGGGCCGGCGGTCGCGTGTCGCGCGGGGAGCCGGCGGGGACTCAATGCCGAGGGTTCACGCGGAGCGGGATACGGCATTGGGGCGGCTTTGAAGATAATGGCTCTTGTGTGGCTGCCGGGTTCGCATCCTTCATGCCAGCCGTCCGCAGAGCCAGGTTGAATTTACGCGGCACAATTCCCCCGGCACAGTCGCGCCAGCGCGAAGCCGCTTGTCTGGACTCCATGCCGGCAAAGCGCAGCGCGCGGAGCTTGGCGGCAAGGTGTCGAGCATCCATGCAAATTCCCCCCGCGCGTGCGGACAGTTTCGCACCGGGGCAAGCCAGCGGCACGGCAACGGGGCGAAAGCTGCCCGCTCGCACGCTTGGCGATCCGCCGGGATTTTTACCCGTAAAAAACGGGGGTGTTGCCAACCAATTTTGCCCCGGCGAGCCGCGCAGCGGCGAGTTCCCCCGCCGTCACCCGCGCGCCGTAACCGTTGAACGTCTTCGCCGGGTGGATTGGCAAGGTGACAATCGAGCAAGGCGCGGCGTGATTCGCGCGCGGGTGAAGCGAAAGGCACGCCGGGCGGGACTTTCGCAAACCGGGGATGGCGTGCCGGTGCAAGGCCGTTAGGCCGCAGCATGAGCGACGGCGGACGCGCGCGGCGGGTGACATTCGCCAAAAGAAAACCGTGAAGGGTTGCGCGCCCGCCTGAATTGAGCGCGGCGCGGCGCAAAGCGCGAACTGAAATTTCCCCCCGCTGGCGGGCTATTTCGTGATGTCCGGCAGTTTGTTGACGGCGGCGCGCTTGGCGGTGTCGTCAATTTTGGTGTAGTTGCGGCTGATGCTGGCGGTTTCATGGCCAACGATGTCCATTGCCACGCTGTCAGACACGCCGGAAGATTTCAATGCGCTGGTGGTGTTGTAGCGCAGGGAATGGAAACTGACGCGGCTGGTTTCGCGGCGTCCGTCGCGCCCTTTGCCGGTGCTTTCGTGTCCGCGCTCCTCGACGATGCCAGCGGCAACCATGACCTTGTAAAACTGCGCGGAGAGCCACGCAGCGGGCTTGCCGTGCAACGTAGGGCAAAGCGCGCCGTCTGGATCGTCCCCCGCCATGCTGGACAAATGCCGCGCCAACGGTTCGGCCAATGGCAACACTTGCCGGCGTTCCGTCTTTTCCGTTAGGACATTCAGCGTGTTCGTGTGCAACTCGATATTGCGCCATGTCAGGTTCGCGCAATCGCGCAACCGCAGGCCGGTGTAAAACGCCGTCAAAATCATCGTGCGCCAGTCCGCGTCCGCTTTCGCCAATAGCGCGGCCAATTCCTTCCCGGTGAACGGACGGCGGCTTTCCTGTTCCGTCTGGATAAACTCGACGTGCTCGGCGGGATTGAATTCCAACTGGCGGCTTTTCACGGCGGCATTCAGCGCGGCTTTCAACACCTTCACGCCCTTATTGACGGTGGACGGCGAGACGCGCTTGCCAAGATGCGTTTTGAAATCTTCAATCTGGCGGGGTTGCATCGTCGTCAGGGCGCGGTCGGAACGCGCGCCCAAAAATTTCAGGAACAAATCAATGATGCGACGGTATTCAATCACCGTTGCCTTGCTCGCGTCCGTGCGTCCGGCAATCCATGCATCCAGCCAGCCCCGCACGGTGTAGGATGTAAATTCCCCCCCGCCAATGCGGATGAATTCCTCGACGGCGGGCTTCAAGACGGATTCGGCGCGGGTTGCCGCCAGCTTGCCGTGCGTCTCGGCAATGGCGTCGCACGTCTCGCGGACAAGTTTCAACGCCTTTTCATTTGAGAGCTTGCCTTGCCGTGTCAGCGCAGCGGCGCGCTCGACGTTCACGCATATCGTGCGGGCAATTTTGGCGTTCTCCGTGCCGGTGCTACGGAAGCGGCGAAAGCCTTCGGGATCGTAGAAAGCGCAGAACCAGTTCGGCCTGCCCGGTTGCTTGTGGATGCTTGCCATATACGCATAACGGTAGCGCATAACGTGCGGTGTTGTCAATAGTGTTCTATTATATGGCTTTTACAGGCTTTTTTCAAAATGAAGGGCGTCAAAACGTCGTGTGGGTTCGAGTCCCACCACCGGCACCATATCACTTATAACCAATATACTCGTCGTTGCGGTCATGGTCATGGTGGTGTGGGTGGTCATGGTCATGATGATGATTTTGCCTCCCATCTCGATTTTGACGACCGGGCGAAGATAAGTTGCCTTGCCGGTGAGCACGCCGGGATATTCAAAGAGCAGCGTTTGCTGATCCTTGTCCTCGGCGGCATCGGCGGGTGTGAGCGTCCATTTCGCTGTCGGGGGAAGAACGGCCTTGAACCGGACTTCCATTGCCGGACGAAGCTCATGATGGATTTTTTCACTGCATTTCTTGATGAGCTTTTTCTGACGCTTGCCGCTCAGTGTTTCACCGCCAAAGCCGAGAAACTCGCGGTCAATGACAACGTCAATGTCTTCCGAAAATCGCTCAATGAGCTTCCACGCCTTGGCGAGCGATGTGCCGCCTTTGAAGGACAGGTGTCCGCCCCAGCCTGGAAGATTGAAAAGTTCGCGCAGTGTCCAGCAGACCCAGAAATCTTTCTCGATGCTGGCGGGTGGAAGGTTCAGTTTGGATTCAGCCTGCTTACAAAAGAGCCGCTGGTCGTTCGGCGAAAGTTTGATAAAAGCGTCCATGCGTCAGGATTTTTTCCTGGTTGCAAGCTGGCGCATCACGTCCGCGATCCAGGCTGGCACGTAGTTGATGTACTGGAGGAGTTGCTTTTTGTCATCGTCAGTCAATCGCGCGCGCAATTGAGAGATCAAGTTGTCGTCCATGTGGCGCTTGCCAAGGTGGCGTAACGCTTGAATGACAAGGCCGCTTTTTTTTCCGGCCGCGACCATGTTTTTTGGTGTCGTCCGTTTCAAAGTGATGGTCTGTTTCCCCAACACAACGCTGCGGGTAGGTCCGTCCGTTAGAAAAACGACCCTCATGGGCATTTGATCAGACAAGCCAAGGAGATTGGCCGCATATCCGCCTGCCGGTTGGAGTCGTGTGGCATCCCGCCCAGCCAGAGCTTTGGCAACAGCGTCTGCAGGGGGGCTTAAAAAGCCAAGAGCCGGATGCCGGCTGGGGTAATCGTAAAGGCCCCGAACAAGCTGGCGGATTGTGCCAGTACGGGTGTGCCGCATGAGCGCCAAGCCCACAGCCGTACGACTACCAAGGTCTTGGAAATGATTGGGTGTAAACACCCAACCCCTACCGCTTCCATATATACGGCTAAGTATCCTTAAATCAATAGATTGTGAATGTTTTCCCATATGCTTTTTGAAACAAATAGTAGTATTGATTTGTTTCAAAACAAATTAATTAATTTTTCCCGGTATTGGGCTTTTTCATAAGCAGTTCATTCATAATGACTTTCAGTTTTTAAGAACTTTCAAGCCAGATGCCGAGTACCGTTTCGGGGGAGCCTTCTTTTCTCCACCCGGCAACGGATCAGCGATGGTCTGCGGCGCGACGTAAAGCGGAATGCTCAGGTTCCAAGTGAGGAGATAGGAGCGGATGGAGTGATGAATGCGGGCACGATCACTACCCGGAGGGAAAGCACTGTCAATGTCGCCGGTCCAGTTGAAAAACAGATAATGATGAACGCAGTGGGCTTAGGGGGGAGCGGTGCACGAAGCGTATTCCGATACAAAGCGATTGTTTATACAGACAAGTAGTTTGTGCATACCATAATGGCTATCGTACAAAGGCAAACGTGCTGATGGCAGAGCGGCCAATCTTGTCAAAGCACGCTGTTCCAGCTACAAAATAGGCGTGCCAAAATTCCCGCCCTCCTGATAATTTTGGGGAAGCCCTATGCGCCGGCCAGAGACGAAATCCAACCCCGCACCAACGAGTGCATCCGCTCCGGTCATGGCCCGGCCGCGTTTTCCAGTGTGGCTGATGGCGGTATTGCTGGCGCTGGTGACGATTGCCTTGTATTGGCCGGCGATGAGCCATGGCTTCGTCAACTACGATGACAATCTCTACGTCACTGAGAATCCCCACGTTCAGGGCGGTTTGAATTGGGCAGGGGTGAAATGGGCTTTCTCCAATCCTGTGGCAGCCAATTGGCATCCGTTGACGATGTTATCCCACATGTTGGACTGTCAATTGTTCGGTTTGAAGCCCTGGGGACATCACCTGACCAGCGTATTGTTGCACGCCGTCAACACCGTTCTGGTCTTTCTGTTGCTGCAACGGCTGACTGGTGCGGTCTGGCGGAGTTTGTTGGTGGCGGCGTTGTTTGGGGTGCATCCGTTGCATGTGGAATCGGTGGCCTGGGTGGCGGAGCGGAAGGATGTGTTGAGCACGTTTTTTGGGCTTCTAACGATTTTGGCGTATGGGCGATACGTGGAGAAGTCCGCAGTCCGCAGTCCGCAGTCCGGAGCCTTCTACGGGCTAGCGCTGTTGTTTTATGCGCTCGGGCTGATGAGCAAGCCGATGCTGGTGACGCTGCCGTTTGTCATGCTGCTGCTGGATTACTGGCCGCTCGGCAGAGTGTCGAGTGTCGAGTGTCGAGTGTCGAGGGCCCGGCATTTGGTGGTGGAAAAAGTTCCGTTCTTTGCCCTCGCGGTGGTGATGAGCATCGTGACCTTCGTCGTGCAGAAGCAGACACACACTTTGATGGCGGTTGAAAACCTTTCACTGGGCGCGCGCAGCGGGAACGCGCTGATTTCGTATTGCCGTTATCTGGGGAAGCTGTTTTGGCCGGCGGATCTGGCCGTTTTTTATCCTCACCCCGGATATTGGCCGGTGGAGCAGGTGCTGCTGGCGGGTGGGTTGATCATCGGCATTACGGTGCTTCTTTTTATGAAGCGGGGGCGATATCCGTTTTTGCTGATGGGTTGGCTGTGGTTTTGTGGGACGCTGGTGCCCGTTATCGGGCTGGTGCAAGTGGGCGAACAGGCAATGGCGGACCGGTATGCTTATATTCCGTCGCTGGGGGTGCTGATTCTGGCTATCTGGGGCGCGTACGAACTGACCCGGCGCTGGCGGTATCATGTGATTGCGTTATCGGTGGCGGGTTGTGCGGCGATCATCCTGTGCCTCGGGTTGACGCGGCAACAGCTCGGGTATTGGCAGGACAGTGAAATGCTTTTCCGGCATGTGCTTGAAGTCGCGGACAACAATTACTTCGTGCACTACAACCTCGGCAACGCCTTCGATGAGAAAGGCCAAACCGACGAGGCAATCAACCAATTCCAGGAAGCTATCCGTCTGAAATCCGCTTTCGCCAAGGCCCACAATAACCTCGGCATCGCGCTCTTCAAGAAAGGCCAAATTGAAGAGGCGATCGGCCAATTCCAGGAAGCCATCCGTCTGGATCCGGAATCCATCAGGGCTCACAACAACCTGGGCAACGCCCTCCTTGGCAAGAAAGACCAAATTGACGAGGCGATCAGTCAATTCCAGGAAGTCATCCGTCTGGATCCGGAATCCATCAGGGCTCACAACAACCTGGGCAACGCCCTCCTCAAGAAAGACCAGATTGATGAGGCGATCAGCCAATTCCGGGAAACCATTCGCTTGGACACGGATGACGCCGAAGCCCACTTTAACCTCGGCATCGCGCTCTTCAAGAAAGACCAAATTGACGAGGCGATCAGCCAACTTCAGGAAGCCGTCCGTCTGAAGCCGGATTCCGCCAAGGCCCACAACAACCTGGGCAACGCCCTCCTACAGAAAGACCGGATCGACGAGGCGATCAGCCAATACCAAAAAGCCATCCGCTTGGCACCGGATTTCGCCGACGCCCATTACAACCTCGGTATCGCCCTCCTGAAGAAAGGCCAAATCGATGAGGGTATCAGCCAATATCAGGAAACCATCCGTCTGAAACCGGATTACATCAAGGCCTACAACAGCTTCGGTAATGCCCTCCTGAAGAAAGGCCAAATTGACGAAGCGATCAGCCAATACCAGGAAGCCATCCGCCTGAAACCCGATTACGCCGAGGCTCGCGATAACCTCGCTCACGCACTGGAAATGAAGAACACTCCGGCGGACCGCTGATTACAGGCATTCGCCACCGGTTCCTGCGGCTAGGTCCGTTTAAAATCTATTTCTTTGTAGGAGACGAGGTGACGAGTCTCAAATTCTCTTGGTTTCTGAAGGCCAAGTTAGAGACTCCTTACGTCGTCCCCTACTTCTTTAACAGGCTGCTAGGGCAGTTGCAGCAAATAGAATCGCTGAGGAGTATTGGTTCCAAGAGCGTTGGTGAATACAAAATTCCCATTGCTGTCAAACTGGCCGACGGCAGAGCGCGTCCACTGATTTCGCGGCAGTGCCAGGTTGGTCGAGGTCAGCATATAATAAGGGCCGTTCGTTGAACCGGCCCGGCCGCTCAGCACGACATTGCTTCCCAAGGAACTGATCGCCGCGAACCCTGGCAGAGTCGGAGCCGGGGAATATGCGATCAGAACCACCTGCCCCGCCGTATTGGTGTTGATATAGTAGCTGTAACCCGGCGGGGTGGTGCCGAGTGTGGCATTGCCGCTCAGGCTGCCGGTGTAAGTGAACAGGGGATAATTGGCCATCCCCAAGCCGCCGGAGTTGGCGATGTTGAGCGTGCCGCCCAAAGTCAAATTACCATGCACCACAGTGAGATCGCTGCTGGTTCCCAACTGATATTGCAGCACCGCGCCGTTATTGATCACCAAGTCATTGTTGACTGTCAGGGTGCCGGGACTGTTGCCCGGCGCCAGGGTTCCGTTCACCGTCAACGGCCCGCCGATGACCCCGTTGCCGCCCAGCGTCGCGGCGCCCAGCACGGTAACCACACCGGAACCGGTCCCGCTGCCGGCGGTATTGTCAACCAGCAACGTCCCGTCGTTCACCGTCAGAGCTCCGCTGAAGGCCGAGGAGTTGCCCTGCAACGTCAGCGAACTGCCCGTCGGCAGGCTGAACGCCAGCGGACCGGAGCCGAGGAATGCGCCGCTGAATGAATTGTTGCCACTGGTCATTGCCAGCGTGCTCGCGGAGACGATGCCAAGGTTGTTGGAGAAAGCCACCGAGTCCGGGGCGAACGCGAGGCTGCTGCCGCCCAGCGTGATGGGGCTGGAACCGAGCATGCCAGTGTCGGTGATCGCGGCCATTGTGTTGTAGAAGGACAGCGTGTTGTTGACCGGAGGCACGGATAATCCACCCAACGTCACCAGCGCGGGACTGGTGGTGGTGTTGGTGACAGTGACCTGGGCATTGTAGAGCGTCAAGGTATTGGCGGTCGTGTTGGGCGCGGCAAGCGGTGAATCGACGAGCTGGATGCCTTGGGCGTTGTAAATATCAAACGTCTTTGTCGGCGCCGCGATCGTGACGTTGCACAACGTAAGGTTGGACACCAGCATCTCGGGTCGTCCCCAGATGATGCCCGAGATATTATTTCCGGTGGTTGCGGTGGCCGTCACGTTGCTGATGACGATGTTGCGCCAAATGGGGGTCGTGCCGTTGACCGGGGTGCCGGGCTGGCTCATCGCGATTTGCGGAGAGATGTTATTGGGCGTTCCGAACTCGTTGTAGTAGCTGTAAATGACGATCGGGTATCCCACATTCGTCATGGTGAGATTGCCATACATGAGATTCTGCACCAAACCGCCGCGGTCATCGTCCGATTTCATGCGAATGCCGTAATCCGTGCCATTGAACGTGCAATTGACCACCGTCAGGTCATGCACTCCCCCGGAGGTGATGCTACCAAGCGACACGCCGTGGCCGGTGCCAAAGGCGCAATTGGTGACGGTGACATCGGCGGCGGGTCCGCCGCTGCCTCCAATCTCAATGTTGTCATCGCCGTCACTGATGTAGCAATTCTGAATCAGCACGTGGATGGAAGCCAGGTCCATCCCGTCGGTGTTGGGTGAATCCCCCGGAGTATTGATGGTAATGCCCCGAATGGTCAGATTCACGTTGTTGCCCTTTAACATCATGTGGAACGTCGGCGGATTCTGCATCGTCACGTTCTGGATTAATACATTTGAGCAGGAACCACTGAAGTTGATGAAATACGGCCGCCCGATGTTGTGATTGGCTTCGTAGGCCGCCCACCAGGCCGCGCCCTGGCCATCGATGGTTCCCGAGCCGCTGATTTCGACGTCGTGCAGGCCGGCCCCGTTGATGAACGTTGAGGTGCCGGGCCAACTGCCGTACGGCAACATCTGCAGCATCGCGCCGCCGTTGACCTGCAGGTTGACATTATTGGCCAGAGCGATCGGACCACACAGGTAGGTGCCGGATGACCCCGCCAGCGGCACGACGACCGTGCCACCGCCCGCTGCGGACGCCGCATTGATGGTATTCTGAATCGCGGTCGTGTTGTCCGAAACACCGTCACCCACCGCGCCGTAATCCGTGGTCAGGAACTGATTGGTGGGAATGACCGGCAATGGCGGCACGATGGGCACCATGGTCAGCACGGCAACGATGCTCGTCGTGGAGCCGATGCTGTTGGTGGCAATGACCGTGTAGCTGCCCACGTCGGACGACTGGATGCCGGCCAGGTTCAGCGTATTTGAGGTGGCATCGGGAATCGGCGCGCCATTTAAATTCCATTGGTAGGCGATAGGTTGGGTGCCGATGGCGGCGGCGGTAAAAGCGACGTCATCACCTTCGCGTGCCGTGAGGGAAACGGGCTGGAGAATGAAGAGCGGCGCCACGGGATTGGTGTTGACGATCAGGATTGCATAGGAACTGGTGACGGAAGCGGTGGTGTTGCTCACGACAACGGAGTAGCTGCCCGCGTCGCCGGGCTGAACATTGGTCAGCGTCAGCGTGGGAGAAGCCGCCCCGGTCAACGGCGTATTGGTGTTATGGTACCACTGGTAATTCAACGGTTGCGAACCGTCGGCCACCACGGTGAACGTGGCGTTTTGGCCCGGGATAACGGTCAGGCCGGCCGGTTGCGTGCTGATCGAGGGAGGAGTGTTCACCGTCAAAGCGGCCATCGCGGTGGTAACCGAGCCGTAGGAATTGGTGATGATGACGGAGTAACTGCCTGCATCTGCATCCTGGACGTTGGTGAGTGTCAGTGTGGCATTGGTGCCGTTGGCCACCGGTGTGTTCGTGTTGTGATACCACTGGTAACTCAGCGGCAGGGTGCCGTTGGGAAACACGGTGAACGACGCGTTTTGCCCGGAGGAAACGTTCACGTTCTGCGGTTGCGTGACGACCGTGGGAGCGAGCGGCGCCGAGGTCACCGCGACTTTTACCTCGGTGAATATATTTGAGACCGCCGCTTGACTGCTGCTCTGCGGGCGGAAGGCAATTCCATCGAAGCTGAAATTGGACGCCGCGTTGTCGGTGGTCGAGATTGTGAGTATCGCACCCGTGACCTGGTTCGACCAGGTCATGGTAATGGCCATCGAGGTCAAGCTGGTCCGCTCCAGCACGATCTGCAAAGTGTACGGGGTCAGATTGGCAAAACCGGGAAATGCGCTGATGTCGCCGCCCTTGGCCATCGAAGTAAAGTCTCCGCTCGTGCCGAGCAGACTGGCGTCCGACAAATTGGTGCGCTTGCGGATGTCCATCGGGGTGGAATCGCTGAAGGTCGTATACATTTTCTGGAACAGTGCGTAACCCGCCACGGAAGACCCCTGGGTACTGTTGCTGAAGCCGTCGGCGCTTACACGCTTGGGCGAATTGCTTCCATCCGCAAAATCGAACAGCCCGATCCTGAAGCCTTGCGAACTGCTCGACGCGGTTGGGAGGCCATTGAAAGTAAGGCTGATTGCCGCTGTCAGCGTGTCCCCGACGTTCAAGGTGACGGGTGGACTGGCGCTGTTGGGTGTGAAATAAGTAAGGATCATGACGCTGCTCCCGACCGTGAGGGTCATCGCGCCAGGCACGGCATTCAAGGACCCGGAACTGGACGTAAACCACGCGGAACTTGCCGGCGGGTTCTGGATTGTGCGTGTGCCGTTGAGCCAAATGTCGTCGAGAATGTCCAAAACCACCCGCGCCAAGGCATAGGGCGAGTCGCTGCACGAGTTCTGTGCCCGCACCCGATACCAACATGGCGTGTTCGCCGCCACGGTCGTGTCACTGTAATTGGTAGCGGCAGCGCCTGCGGTGGCAATTTGCGCCCAGACTCCGGGAATACCGCCGGCGTCCGGCGCCCGTTCGATTTCAAACCCTTCCACGCCCGAAGAATACTCGTTCCACGACAGATCAATTTCATTCGTGGCAACCACGGTCGTGCTGAGCGCCGACGGCGGGCCGGGACTGATTGCCAAGGTCAGGCTGTGACGGTAACCAGATGCGATTGCCTTCAGCCCGTTCAATCCCGTCGGGGGCGTCCCTTCGCCGTAGGTGCTGTCACCCCAGCCAACTACAGTGCCATCATTCTTCAAAGCCTGGCAGTAAATACCACCGGCTGCGATGGCTGCCACCCCGGTCAGCCCTGCCGGGGGCGTCGCGTAACCGCTGTAACCCCAGCCGACGACAGTGCCGTCGCTTTTCAAGGCCAGACTATGGAAGTAACCGGCGGAAATCGCCACCACGTTGCTCAGGCCAACAGGCACCATGGATTGTCCATAATCATACCCGTCGTTTGGATTATTGGTTAGTCCTGCGCCCCACGCGACCACCGTGCCATCACTCTTCAACGCCAGACTGTGGTAGAGACCGCCAGAAATCACCACCACCCCGGTCAGTCCCGTCGGCGCATTCGTCTGACCGTAGGAGCTGTTGCCCCACGCGATCACCGTGCCATCACTCTTCAAGGCCAGGCTGTGGTAGAAACCGGCTGAAATCGCCACCACGCCGGTCAGTCCCGCCGGGGGCGTCGCTGAACCGTAAACGTCGTTACCCCAGCCGACAATAGTACCATCGTTCTTCAAGGCCAGGCTGTGGGAATAACCGGCACCGATGGCCACCACCCCGGTCAATCCCGTCGGGGGCGTTGCCGCGGAATCCCCCCAGCCGGCTACCGTGCCGTCATTTTTCAAGGCCAGGCTATGGGAGTAACCAGCGGCGATCGCCACCAACCCGTTTGCCAGTCCGGAGGGAACATTTATTTCACCATCCGCGTCATACCCCCAGCCAACGACGGATAACGGGCACGACGGAGTTGGCGTTTGGGCGCTGGCCACGCCGGCATACGCGGAGTCGCCCGCGGAATTATAGGCGCGCACCCGATAGTAATAATTTGTGCCGGGAAAAAGTCCGGCGTTCAGATAATTCGTCACGTTCGCCGACACTTGAGCGATCTGGTTGAAATCGGTTCCGTTCAGCGACCGTTCGACCCTGAATCCGTCTTCGTTGGCGGAAGTATCCGTCCACGACAGGCGGACCTGGAAGGCCGACTGCGCGGATGCCGTAAGATTGGCCGGGGCATTCGGAATGGTCTGTGCCTGCGCGGAAAAAGAGAGTGCGGCAAACCCGAGGATCAGGCCGTATCTCGACCAGTGTTGAAAATGTTTCTTAATCATATCTAAACAAGGTTTATGGTTCTGAGTTGGCTTGCAACAAATTGAGTCCAGGAATCAGTGTGCGCTTTCTCATAAAGTTCTTTGACAGTGCTGTTCATAAAAACGCGTGTACAATATCGCCTGATTCTATGGATAAGATTTCTTAGGTTGCCGTTGATGTCAATCACTACTGGCAGTTCGATGAGCGGGAAGGCGCGCTTTGGATTCATACTGCCACCGGTATAGACCCCGACTCCGCCCGATTTGTATGAGAACGCGACGGATTCATTGCCATACCACATTCATAGGTTTTTTAACGGATTGGTTGCTGGAAATGTTGGATTTAATCGAATTCGACAACGATTATCGGTCATCCACTCAATAAATGTCCGCTGGACGCGAAAAGGTGATCAATTGCTTCAATCCATTGCCACCGTTGTTTACCGCAACAGGCCGGAGTGTTCTTTCAACCAGCGTTTGGCCATCCGGTAATCGGGACAAACGCGTTCCATTTCCCGCCAGAACCGGGGCGAGTGATTCATTTGCCTCAAATGCATCAGTTCGTGCAGGCAAATGTAATCGCTTACGAAGGCGGGGGTCTGGATGAGCCGCCAGTTCAGGGAAATCGTGCCGCGACGCGAACAGGAGCCCCAACGCGATTTCTGGCTGCGCACCGTGACGCGGCGCACGGTCAATCCGTGCCCGGCGGCCAGTGCCAGCACGCGCGGCGGCAATTCCCGCGCGGCCAGTGTGCGAAGATGGCCTTCGATGGCGGGGCGCAAATCAGCCGCCGGATCGGAAACCCGGACTGACTCGCCGCCGAAGCGGACGGTTTCAGTTACCCCTCTCGCATCGTCCGCGCTGGTCGCGCCGTAGCCGGAAGAAGGCGGATCCTCGATTCCCCTGTCTTCGCCGTTGTTCCCGACTTCAATGCGGACCGAGTCGCCGCGCAGGAGAATCTCCGTCCCAATATTCCAGACCGTCGGTTTTCGGGGTTGTGCCTGGAGCCGCTGAAACTCGCGTTCCAGCCAGGCGACATGGCGTTCGACAAACTGCCGGGCCATCGCCGACGAGCCGCCGCGGGGTATCGTGACGCGGGCGGTGCCATCGGGACGCAACCGGAGCAGATAGCGGCGTGCGCGCGGATTACGCACCATCAGGAGCGGCAACGATTGCGGCCCCACCGACAGGTGGACAACCGGTGAGGCTGGTGGCGGCTTGGGTCCGAAAATTCGTTCAAACAGCATGACGTAGTAAACCGGGGATTGCCGGAATTGGCAACCCATGCCTGCCTCCGGTAGCGCTGTAGTGTGCGTGGCGTGAGGACACACGATGCCAGCGGCAAGGGGAATGGCGGTGAAATTTTTATCAGGCTGGAAAAAAAGCAACAGCGATTTTGATTTCCCGTCCGGCCGGGACCCGCAATTTGCGGCGGATTTTCAGGATTTCCCACAAAATTCCCAGACGGCACACCGGGTGCTTGAGTGCCGGCAGGTATTGAAATTGTGTTGGTTGCGTTGGGGTGGGGAACCTCGACAACATTGGAACAAATGAAAGGAGGTGGGCCGGCCAGACTGTAGATTTTTTGAAGACAAACAAATTCGCACTTGTTGGGAGGAGGAACACGACGCACGCGCCCGCCGGGTTGGCTGCAAAATTGGACCGTGAATCGAAGCGACAAAGGAGGTGGCAACCAGTTGCAGCCGGACCTGGTCAGCGCGCGTATGGTGAAGTAGTGTAGTACGATGACCGACCATCGAACATTCAACATCGAACGCTGAACGTCGAATTTTACTAGCGGCGCGCGGAACCGCAGACGCGGCGGTAGAGTTCTTCGTAACGCGGAACGATGACCCCGGCGGAAAATTGTTCGTGGGCGCGTTGCTGTGCTGCCCGGCCCAACTCCGCCCGGCGGGCCGGGTCCCGGATCAAACCCGTGACCGCATCGGCAAACGCAGCGGGGTCGCCAAAGGGCACCAGCAGACCCGTCACGTTGTTTTCAATCACCTCGGGAATTCCGCCAACGTGCGAGGCAACGCTCGGACAACCGAAACACATCGCTTCGAGGATGCTCAGACAAAAACTTTCCGACTCCGACGTGAATAGTCCCACATCGGCGACCTGCAGGTAGTCTTCGATATCGTTGACCTTCTCGCGCACAATCACCCGGTCTTCAAGTCCCAACCGGCGCACGTCGCCGGTGAAGGGCGCGAAATCCCCGCCCGCCAGGATGACGAGCTTGAACGTCTCACGCGGTTGGATGCGCGCGGCGGTTTCGAGCAGCAAATCAATGCGTTTCAACGGACGCAGATTGGAGGAATGGAGTATCACCAGCTCGTTCTGCAAACCCAAGTCACGGCGAACCTCCTCGCGCTTGTGCCGCGGCGGACGCGGCTCGAAGAAATTGTGGATGACCTCCATCGGCCCGTTAAAACCGAGCACGCGCTGCGTCTCCTGTTTCAGATAGGCCGACACCGTCGTGACGGCATCCGAACAGGTGAGCGCGTGGTGGATGGCCGGTCCGTAGCCCGGATCGCAGCCGAGCAGCGTGGTGTCGGTGCCGTGCAACGTGGTCACGACGCGCGGCTGCAGTTCCGGCGGGAGCATGGCCCGCGCAAGAATCGCCGCCGTGGCATGGGGCACGGCGTAGTGGACATGCAGCACGTCCAGGTGATGATCGCGGCTGACCTCCGCCATCCGCACGGAGAGCGGCAGGGTGTAATCCGGATACTTGAACAGATCGTAATCATTGACCGCCACCGGATGGAAATGAAGCCGGGGCGCATTCACCGGCAAACGGAACGGACGTTCGTAACTGATGAAATGCACCTCATGCCCCCGGCGCGCCAGTTCTTCCCCCAACGCGGTGGCCAGAATGCCGCTCCCGCCGATCATGGGATAACAGGTGATGCCGATTTTCATACGTTTTTAACCACGGATGGACACGGATGGACACGGATAAAGACAAAACTATCACAGGTAGGGCGCGTCACTCCGTGCGCGCCGTGTTGTGTGTTTTGACGGACGGCGGGCAGAGGACTGCCCGCCCTACCAATCAATCCGTAATACAATCCTGCAACTTCGCGCACGGACGACAAAGATTTGGACTGCGGTGGCAGAGCAAAGCGGCGACACCGCTTTCCGTGCTGCCGGTTGCTTCCAAAAGCGGCGTGGCGTTTCGCTTCCCGCCGCAGTCCAAAATCTGTGGTTGCGGCGTAAGCCGCGCTGGGTTTATCCGTGTTCATCCGTGGTTAAATTCAAAATCGCCGCGCACCCCGGCTCACGGCGGCAAGTGAGTCGAGGACAAGCGGATCATTGGGAAAGAGGGCAATGGCATGACCAATGCCGGCGCGCAACCCGCGCAGACGGGCGCGCGTGAGTTGCAATTCAACGTAGCTGCGGGCTGAGGTTTGGGAGATGTGCGCTTCCATCGCCGCAGTCCAGGCCGCCATGATTTCCGGTGCGGAGACGTCAATGAGCACGGGAGTGAGGCCGGGCGGTTCGGATTCCGGCGTTACCGCATAAAAAAACAGTTGTTCAATCGCATGCGGGGACTGGCGGCGCAGTTCCTTCAGTCCGCCGTAACGGGCGAGCCGGGCGGCATCCCGCACCAGTTGTCCGAGCCGGGCATGATCGGGGTGCTGGTTTTCAACCAGGCTCGGCGCCAGCACGATACCCGGCCGCAGCCGCCGCAGAATACCCGCCAGCTTGATGGCGTGGGCAACGCGGACTTCCAGGTGCGCGTCACCGTCGAGTTCGACAAATTCAATTGTCGCGCCCAGCAACGCCGCGGATTTTTTCGCTTCCGCCACCCGTTGGGCGGGCGTGCCGTGGGAGGCGGCTTCCCCGCGCGAGCAGATGACAAAATGCGCCGCGCGGCCGGCACGAGTTTCTTTTGCGACCACGCCGCCACACCCGAATTCGATGTCGTCCGGATGCGCGCCAAAGGCCAGCAGCGGCTGGAGCGCCGAGCACCGGCCCGGCACGATCCGTGAAGTTTTCATCGAAGCGAGCCGAGACGGTGCTCGGCGCTCCGAACCCGGGTGTTTGCGTTCAAGGGATGATTTCTGTCCAGGCTTCATCGGCATTTTCAATGGCATCGCGATCTACAAAGGTGATATCCGGCGTCTCTTCCAGGTGAAGGTAGGCCTTTTCGCCGGCCCCGGCAATGTAATGCGTGCAATGCACGACGGATTGCATCCAGCGGAGCCGGGTGTCGCGGGTGGGACTGATTTGTTCCTTGGAAAAGGCGGCCTTGGGCAGCGTGATGAACGAATTCCCGCCTTCGTGCAACGTGAGCATTGGAACGCCGGCCTCCGGCACGGCGAGTTCTTGGGCCGTGTTACCGATACATGCCGGGCCGGAGGCCGGCGCTCCAGCATTGAAACGGGCACGCACGATTTCGCCTTCATACGGAACATCCACGAAAAATTCCGGCACGTCGCAGGCCGCCCGGCGGACAGCCGGATCGCTCGAGCGCACCACGCGGATTCCCTCAAGCAGACCCATGCCGCGATACATCTCGAGGCAGAAATCGGCGACGTTGGCGGCGGAAACTTTCTTGAAAATATTTATCAAGTGATGACCGACGTAATTCGGCAACTGGAGCAACGTCTTCTCCTTCCACCCTGCGGCAATCTGTTTGAGGTAAAGCGGGGAAAATTTCCGCTGGAGCCGGTTTTCGAAGGTAAAGTTAAGCTTGGCCGGCTCATTGGTTTTACGATGGCGCAGAATGGTCTGGGTTTCGCGCGGGTCATGGTCGCTGTCGTGGCAGAAGAAGACGATTTCGCCGCCCATTTCCCCCTGCAGCCGGCGGGCGGTCTGGATTTTTGCGGCCAGGAACCGCCGCGGAAAAAACCCGCACGGTTGCTGGCCGAAGCAAATGACAGGCGCGGTGGTCATGAATTTTGGACTGCGCCGGCAAAGCGTAGCGGTGAAGGCGCTTTGCCAAGGCCGCGTATCTGAGCGTGCAACAATAAAAGCGGCGTCGCGCTCCGCTTGCCGCCGCACTCCATGACGTCACTGGCGGAATCGAATCTCATTTCAGGTCCTCGCAGGTTTGGCATTTGCTCCAAGCACAACCTGCAAAACCGCGCTGAACAGTACGCAGGCGGCGCACCCGATGAAGTTATACCAGAGATAACTGATGTTGAGCGAAAAATAGAGGACAAAGACCAGGGCCTGGGCAACCAGCGCCGCCCAGAAGATGGCCGTGCCGCCGACCCGCCGGATGAAAAACGCCACCAGAAACAACGCCAGCACGACGCCGTAGAAAACCGAACCCACGATGTTGACGGCCTGGATGAGGTTCTCCGCCAGATTCGCAAACAGGGCGAAGGCGAGCGCGACCAATCCCCAGAGGAACGTGAACCATTTCGTGGCAGCGACATAATGGGCATCACCCGCCTCGCGCTTGAACACGTGCCGGTAAAAGTCAATGGTGGTCGTTGAACCCAGCGCATTGAGTTCGGCGGCCTTCGACGACAGCGCGGCGGCGAAGAACGCCGCGACCAGCAGGCCGATCACCCCATGCGGCAGATTGTTCAGATATGAACGTGATGAAGACGTAATCGGAGTCGTTGCTTTTTGCCCCGGGTTCCGCGGCGAGCAGGGCGGTCCTGGCCTCGGCGCGGACAGCCTCGCTGCGCCCGTCCGCTGCCAGCGCCTGTGCCCGCGCCTGGGCCTCGGCCTCCGGGTTGCCCGCGTGCCTGGCGTCGAGCCAAACGTGAATCCATTGCTTCTTTTCCACGTGGATGGCGTCGAATTTCTGCTCAAGGGAATGCAATTGCGCGCCGGAATCATGTTTGACCGCATAATTCCAGGCTGACTGGTTGAAGAAGACCGGCGGCTGCTCGAACTGGTAGAAAACAAACACCATGGCGCCCAGCAGCAGGATGAAGAACTGCATTGGGATTTTGAGCACGGCATTGAACATCAGCCCGAGCCGGCTTTCGCGCAAAGAGGTCGCCGGAAATATAGCGTTGCACCTGGGATTGATCGGTGCCGAAGTACGAAAGCGACAGAAAGAGTCCGCCCAGCAGGCCGGACCAGAAGGTGTAGCGCTGTTTGACATCGAACGAAAAATCCACCGCCTCCAGTTTTTTGAAACCTCCCGCCACCGTGAAGGCATCGGTGAGATTCGCCGGCAGTTTGACCAGCAGAACGATGAAGGCGGTGACCATTCCGCCAAAAATGACGGCCATCTGGTATTTCTGGGTGAGGCTCACTGCCTCGCTGCCACCAATCACGGTGTAAACAATCACCAGCAGCCCGCTGAGAATGATGGTGAGATCGAGGCGCCAGCCCAGCATGGTGGAGAGGATGATGGCCGGCGCGTAAATGGTGATGCCGGCGGCCAGCCCGCGTTGCAGGAGGAAGAGCGCCGCGCCGAGCAGGCGGGTTTTGGCATCGAAACGCCGGCCCAGAAACTCGTAGGCGGTATAGACATTGAGCCGCCGGTACATCGGCAGGAACACCGCGGCGATGAGGATCAGAGCCAGCGGCATGCCGAAATAATTCTGCACGAAGCCGAGACCGTCCTGATAACCCTGGCCGGGCGTGGAAATGAAAGTGATGGCGCTTGCCTGCGTAGCCATGACCGAGATGCCGATCGTGACCCAGCCGATGTTCTGGTCGCCTTTCAGGTAAGTGCTCAGATCACGATGGCCGCGCGTGCGCCAGATGCCGTAAACGGCGATGCCGACCATGGAGCCGATCAGGACGACGAAATCGAGCGGACTCATGAAGAACTTCGGCCTCCAACTTTGGACGCGCAACTGGACGATGAACCGAAAAGGGCCTGCTTCGGCGCGACAGCGTCTTGGACTGCGGTGGCCCTCCACCGCTTTTGCCACTGCCACCGGCTCGTCCAAAGCGCCAGAGGGCTGGCGCACTCCAAAACCTGGCGGTGGTTCGCACGATTCATGAAAAGCTCACCGTCAGGGCGAAGAGCAGCGCCACCCACAGGACAAAACAGCCGAATACAAAAAAGTAAACGCCGCGCCAGGTATGAAACCACGGCAGGCCGGTGGCCTCGTTATTTTGCACAGGTCCGGAGGACGTATCCGCCGTGGTGATATGGTCACCGGGCTTCATTTTCCGAGCGAAACCAGGTTGGCGAACAGCCGGTAGGCGCCGGGCACGCCCGCCGGGAGCTCGCGGAAAAACACGAGGCCGGTATAGACAAAATAACCCTTGCCATATTGCGCCACGAGCAACCCGCCCTTGAGCGGAGCCTCGCCGGGATCGCTGCAGGCGAGGATTGGCGTGAAGTGTTCGTCCCACTGGTTCGGGAAATAAATTCCCCGTTCCTGAATCCATCCGTCGAAATCGGCGCCGGTGATTTTATTTGGCTTGTTCAGCGCCGGATGGTCGGGTGCAAGGAATGTTACCGGCGCAGTTTCGTCGGTAACACGCTCATTCGAAAGTTGCAGGCGGTACGGCGCCAACTGGTTGGTTTTCTGGTCGCGACCCGGCCGGTTGTACTGGGCGACGACTGTGCCGCCCGCCTCGACGTAGGCGAACAACCCCGGCAAATGCGCCTCCAGATTGGTCCGGACATTGAACGCGCGAACGCCGATGACCACGGCGTCGAATTCGCGCAATCGTTCAGGCGTCAGGTCCGCGTCGGTCAAGGTTTTGACCGCATAGCCCATCTGCTTGAGGCTGTCGGCTACGCTGTCACCGGCCCCCGGCAGATAGCCGACCTTGCGGCCACGGATGGCAAGGTCGAGGCTGACGGCCTTGAGGCTCGCGGGCGGCTGGAGCAATTGCAGCGGGATGTGCGGGTAATTGATTTCCTTGCGCTCGTTCTGATAACGCACACCGCCGATGTCCGCGCTGGCGATGATTTTGGCTGTGACGGATTCGGCTGGCGCGGTGACGGTGAACTTGCACCTTGTGTGGTCGCCAACCTTGGTCAGATGAAAAGATCGTTTGGCCGGCGCAACCTTCCAGCCGACCGGTATTTCCAATTGCACAGTGCCGACTGCCCCGGTACGACAGGCGGTGACCTCGACTTCCACCGGACGGGACTTGCCGGGCACAAACAACTCGACCTCGGAGTCGAAACCAAGCGAAACCGGTGGAATCACGTCCAACCGGCGCCGGGCTTGCGCCTCCGTCTGAGCCGCCATCAACTGTACCGGCTCATCGGGTACGACCAACGTCTGGCCGCCGACTTCGAAGACCTGTTCGACGGAAAACGCGGGCGGATTTTCCGGACGGCCAATCAACGTGGGATTATCCACGCGGAACATGCCCGGCGTGCCTTCTTCGCGCAGCCAGTAAGGCTGACTCAGCAGAGTGTTGGCGGGCAGTGTCTGCACCGAATCCAGCCAAGCCGGTTGGTCCGGACGCAATTCCACCGCATTGGTAATTCCATTTCCGGTGACCGGAAAGCGCACCCCCTGCCAGCGGATTGGAACGCTGGAACGCACGATGGCCGTATGGTGCATCTTCAACGACTCTCCCGGCACGACTTCGGCTTGGGGAATTATCGTTTCCACTTTCAAGCCCAGGCAGGCCTGCAGGATGTGGTCGAGTTGGGCGCGTTTTTCGACGACCAAAGGATCGGTTGTCGGCAAAGCAGTCAGTTGGCTGCGCAATTCCAGCAACGCGGGCACACTCGCGGAAGGATTCCCGCGGATTGAATTTGGCAATGACCTCATCAGCCAATTTGCCAATGTCGGCGCCGCCGGGCACACGGCTCCACGTGGTATCAACGCCATCAAGGATGCCATTGGTGGCGGGATCGCCGTCCAGGGTTTGGAACGACTCGGTCCTCGGCCCGTCACCGCCGCCGAAGCCCCGGAAATTATCGAAGCCCTGGGTCTTGTGCATGGCGCGGCTACGCGCGGCCACTTCAGCAAACGATTCCCCGGAAACCGGGTCATTGCCGCTGATTTCCATTCGAAGCATATTGGTCCCGCTTCCACCGCGTTGAAATCCGCCGGCATTCCAGAGAATGCGTTTGGGTTGCCAGGGGGTCAGTTCCCGGAGCTGGTCGGGAAACGCATTGGTATCACCAGCCAGTTTGAACGCTTCGAGCGCCAGCACGGTTGACGCCGTATGATGGCCATGGGTGCCACCCGGCTCGGGGGAAAAACGCACGATGACCACGTCCGGACGGAACTCGCGGATGACACGCACGACATCGGACAACACTTGTTGTTTGTCCCAGATGCTCAACGTTTCGCGATAATCCTTGGAATAACCGAAGTCAATCGCCCGGGTGAAAAACTGGCGGCCGCCATCGAGACGGCGGGCGGCAAGCAGTTCCTGGGTGCGGGCCACGCCCAATTCCTCGCCGAATTCCGGACCCAGCACGTTCTGACCGCCGTCACCGCGCGTCAACGAGAGATAGGCGGTGCGATAATTCCGTCCCCGGGCCAGATAGGCTATCAGCAGGGTGTTTTCGTCGTCGGGATGCGCCGCAAGGTAGAGCACGCTGCCCATTTCGCGGAAGCTTTGCAGTTGTTGCAAAATGGCTGAAGCCGGCATCGGTTCGGCGGCCCGGCTGTTACCGGGGAAACCGGCGAGCAAATACAATCCGGCAATGGCAAGGTACGGGAGCCAGCGCCTGCAACGATCGGGCTTTTTGAATAAGATTGTCATGTTCTTAATTGGAACCTCCCAATCCTGCCGTAGGCTTACCGCCATTTTACATATAACCTTCCGGTTGCGCGATAGCGTCCTGGAGTGCGCCAGCCCTCTGGCGCTTTCTTCGTTGACAACTCCACGATGCCAAAAGCGCCAGAGGGCTGGCGCAGTCCAAAACCTGCCGGCCTTTCGCACGATCCATAACGAGAAAGAAACCGGTCAAGTGCGGCCCAATACCAAGGCTTGTCTCTTCGCACTATTTCTTGACCGTGAACGGCACCGAGAACCCGGTGTTTTCCCACGTCATTTTCAACATCCCGCCACCTGACGGGTTCGGCTCAATGGCCATCGTGAACTGGTCCACCGTCTTGTCCAGCTTGTCTTGCTTCAGGTCAATACGCGCCAGTTCATTCGTCGCTTCACTCTGCTCTTTGTAGGGAATACCCCACTGCCCGGTCCGCTTGTTGATGATCAGCTTCGCGGTGCCGTCGGCGGCGGGCAGGGTGAACAATGAGTAGGTGCCGGCCGGAACCGTTGTCCCGCCCATCACGATCGGCTGTTCCGTGGTGAGGAGTGTCGCTTCGTCGGCGCCCGTGCGCCAGACCTTGCCGTAAGGCACCAGCCCGCCCCAGATCTTGCGGATTTCGCCGGTCTTGGGGTCCTTGGAATAAGGACGCCCATAAACAATCGTGACCTTGTTGCCATCAATGGTCGAACTGATGGTTTCATGCGGGCTGATGCGTTTGTGCTGGGCCATCACCGGCAAGGCGGTGGCGAGGATGACGCCGATAATGAGTGTGGATTTAATTTTATTCATGGTTTTCTCATTGGTTTTGTTGGTTGTCTATGGTTGACGTTTTGGCCGGGGCGAAGGTAACAGGCTTCGTCACTTCAAGCTGGAGATCAGGTCTTCGTTCAACTTCACGTAGCCGGTGTCTTTGGCTTTGATCGCGAGTTCGGTCGAACGTTTGGCTGCGGCGATGGCGCCTTCCTTGTCGCCGAGCTTGGCGAGGATTTTCGCCTTCAGGTAAACCATGTAATGCGCTTCACGTTGGGCGATGGCCGCATCAATCCATTTGCGGGCTTTCTCCAGGTCCTGGCCGTGATCATAGTAAAACATGGCCGCCTGGTAATAGGGCTTGTTGCCCTCCGGCGCGGCCATCACGGCTTCGATCTGCGGCACCAGCTTGCTGACCAGCTCGACTTCGAGCTTTACCGGCACGCGGGTCTTTTCCCAGGTGAGATTGAGCGTGGCGGACTCGTCACGAACGTCGTTGATCTCAATGGTGAAAGTCTCGACCGGTTCGGCAAGCTTCACCGGCGTCGCCTTGAACCGCACCAGGTCGTTGGTCGGGTTGTAGTTGAAGATGCTCGCGGTCGTGTCCTTGTGGATGATGACGGTCCACTCGTTTTTATCGGGAATGGTGTAAAGGGCGTATTGGCCGGCGGGAACTTCCGTGCCGTTGAGCTTGACGGCGGTGCTGAAGGAAATTTTAGTGGGGGCATTCGCACCCGTGCGCCATACCTGGCCGTAAGGGACCAGGCCGTCGAAGATCGGACGGCCCTTCACCCCGGGCCGGGAATAGACAATCTCAATGTCGGTGAGACCGACGTGCTGTTTTAGCGTGCCAGCGGGACTGGCAGCCGGAAAATCAACCTTGGGTGTCTGTGCCAACAGCCCGGAGGTGAACACCAATCCGGAAGCCAGCGCCAGAGAGGACAGTAGTGTTTTTGAGTTCATAGTTGCTGGAAACTTATGACTACCCAACCAAAAAGAAAGAGAAAAATGATGATAAAAGGGAACTGAATTTACGGTATTTTTTGCAACGGACCTCTGTGAGCACCGGTGGAATCAATGGCAATGGTCATCCCGACACAGAGCCGGGGCAGTGCAACACGACAGCAAATATTCCAGTAGCGGGCTGCTTTGGTGGGGCGGCGTCCTCGCGAGCCGGGACTGATGGAATTTGCAACCAAAATCGGCTCGCCAGTAGTCTCGCCCCACCAATTTACTTCAAACTGAACCACGGCCAATTTTCTTCTCATCGTGACAGTCCGCACCGTGTGGTTTAGGCTGCGTTCATGCAGCAAACGACGCTGAAGCTCGGCCATTCACCCGACCCCGACGACGCCTTCATGTTTTACGCGCTGGCGAAGGGTTTGATCCCGACGCACGGCTTCCGGTTCGAGCACATTTTGCAGGATATCCAGACGCTGAACGAACGCGCCACGCGTGGCGAACTCGATATCACCGCCGTCAGCATCCACGCCTATGCCCATGTGAGCAACAAATATGCGTTGCTGCCCAGCGGTGCGAGCATGGGCGATGGTTACGGCCCGATGCTGGTGGCCAAACAAAAGTTTTCCAGGGCGGAGATGGCGAGGAAAAAAATCGCCGTCCCCGGCACCCTGACCAGCGCGTTTCTGGCGCTGCAATTGTGGCTCGGCTGCGAAAAAAAATCGAACATCGAACATCGAACTCCGAACTTCGAATATATCATCGTGCCTTTTGATCAGATTTTCCAGGCGATTCGGTCAGGTCGGGCGGATGCCGGGCTCATCATCCACGAAGGCCAGTTGACATATCAAAAGGAGGGCCTGGTGGTTTGTGAAGATTTAGGTGTTTGGTGGGGAAAGGAAAACGATGGATTGCCGCTGCCGCTCGGCGGGAATGTGATTCACAAGAAATTTGATTTGGCGGCGCGCCGGAAAATTTCCGGGATTCTCACCGCGAGCATCCAATTCAGCCTCGACCATCGGGCCGCGGCGGTGCAACACGCGTTGCCATACGCGCGCAACATGGGGTGCGACTTGGCCGACAAATTCGTCGGGATGTATGTAAACCACTGGACACTCGATTACGGCGAGCGGGGCAGGGAAGCGATCCGCCGTTTTCTTGGCCAGGCCTTCGAGCGCGGCCTGATTCCGCACCGGCAGGACTTGGAATTTGTGGTATGAAACCGGAACTGGAGTTCGAGCTTTAGCTTGTCGGGAGTGCAAACTAAAGTTTGAACTCCAACTCCGGAAGCGCGGACCGGCTGTCCGCGTTCCTTTTGGACTATTGGCGTGAGTGAACGAATGACATCGGAAAATTTTAAACCCGCCGGCAAACCCGGCGGGTTCGCCCGGCCGGTTGTTCTCTGCCTGCTGCTGGTCGCGGTGACCCTGGTTGTTTATTGGCCGGTCACACGTTGCGACTTTGTCAATTACGACGACCCGGATTATTTTTTCTCCAACCCGCACGTGCTGGCCGGCCTGTCGTCGTCGAATCTCGTCTGGGCCTTTTGCACGGAACACGCTGGCAATTGGCATCCGCTGACGTGGTTGTCCTTGATGCTCGACCGGGAATTGTTCGGCCCCGGGCCGGCCGGGCCGCATTTCACAAATCTGTTGTTCCACCTTGCCAACACGGTGCTGCTTTTTCTGCTGCTCCGGCGGTTGACTCGGGCGACGTGGCGGAGCGCGTTCGTGGCGGCGCTGTTCGCCTTGCATCCCATGCACGTGGAGTCGGTGGCGTGGATTGCGGAGCGCAAGGATGTTTTGAGCACGTTCTTCGGGCTGCTCTCGTTGATCGCGTATGCGCGATATGTGACAAGTGACAAGTGGCAGGTGACACGAACGGAATCCATCTTGTCACGTGTCACGTGTCACGTGTCACTGTTTTATGGATTGGCGCTTTTGTTTTTCGCGCTGGGGCTGATGAGCAAGCCGATGCTGGTGACGCTGCCGTTTGTCATGTTGCTGCTGGATTACTGGCCGCTAGGAAGAGTGGCGGGTGGCGGGTGGCGGGTGGCGAGTACCCGACATTTGGTGGCGGAAAAGGTTCCATTTTTCGCCCTGAGCGCGGTTTCGTGCCTGGTGACATTTCTGGTGCAACAGAAAGCCGGCGCGGTTGCGGCGCTGACGAGATTTTCCGTCTCCGCGCGAATGGGGAACGCCTTCGTTTCCTACGCCCGGTATTTGGAAAAGACCTTTTGGCCGGTTTCACTCGCCACTCCCTATCCGTATGTTCGAGCACTGGCCTTGGGAATGCCTGTTGCCTGCGGTGGCGCTGTTGGCCGGGCTTTGCGTCGCCGCCGTATGGCTGGGACGGAAATATCCGTTTGGATTCACCGGCTGGTTCTGGTTTGTGGGGACCCTGGTTCCGGTGATTGGTCTGGTGCAGGTTGGGGGGCAATCCATGTCCGACCGGTATGGTTATGTGCCCTTGATCGGTTTATTCATCGTCCTGGCTTGGGGCGGCGGGGAGTTATGGTCGCGGCGATGCCTGCCCAAACCCTTCCTTGTCCTGGTTGTCGTTTTATTGCTGGTTGCCAGCGCGTGGCTGACGAAAATCCAGGTGGGCTACTGGCAAAACACCGAAATGCTCTTTCGACATGCGCTCGCCGTGACGGAGAACAACTACACCGCTTGTGTCAATCTTGGCACCTGCCTGTCGGCCAGAGGAGATGTCCAGGGCGCGGTGAACTGCTATTACCAGGCGCTGCGGATGAATCCGTCGGAGCCTGGCGTTCTCTATGACCTGGGCAATGGCTTTGCCAAGCTGGGCATGTGGGACGAGGCCATCGCCAATTACCGCAAGGCCTTGGAAATCACACCGAACCAGGCTGACATGCTGGACAACCTGGGATTTGCCCTGGCGGCGAAAAAGCAGTATGCCGAGGCCATTGTGAATTTCGAAGCGGCGCTGAAAATTAATCCCGATTCCGCCGCCGCGCACAACAATTTCGCCACCGTTTTGTTCATCGAACACCGGTTCGACGAAGCTGCACAACATTATCGTGAAGCCCTCCGCCTCACCCCTGACAACCCGCAGATTCATGCCAACCTGGGCGATGCCCTGGTGAAGCAAGGGCAAACCGCCGAAGCGGTGCGATGTTATCAGGAAGCGTTGCGGCTCAAACCCGGCGACCCCCAAATCAGGGCGAAATTGCAGGCGCTGGGCGCACCGGTTTCAAATTAAAATTCGGATGGCGATAACAATTACAGTCAGTACGGGCACAGCTTGATATGCCTCCGGGAAAAGCGGTGGAGGGCCACCGCAGTCCAAGACGCGATGCGCGATACGATGATCCTTGAAGTACGCGAAGCGTATTGGAGTGCGCCAGCCCCCTGGCGCTTTGCAGGAAGATCAATATCCTCAAGCTGTCCGCTTTCCAGGTTTAGCGAAGCACTCGAATTATGGCGCCAGTTTCCATTTTGGCGACCAGGGGATATTTGTCCTGCTGCAGGCAGAACGCCACATCATCGCGCAATTCGGGATCGGCCAGCAAACGCCGCGCGTTTTCCGCCTCCGAAACCACTTCAAGCAGGCTGGACTTCGCCTTTCGCCAGGCATTGCGGGCGGTTTCAGTCGCATCTGAAAGGGTAGGGCGCGTCACTCCGTGCGCGCCGTGCGATTGCGGTTGAACCGGCACGCTCGATTCGACCGGCGGCGGGCAGGGGACTGCCCGCCCTACCTTCAGATTTTGGGCGTCAGGTTTTCCAAAGTTGTCTAACAAAATTTCAGCCAGCGCACCCGCCGCCAGCACATCCTCGGTGGCAATGTTTTCACGCGTGCCTGCGCACACGAGCACGATTTGCGCCGGTTGAAGCCGGCGGATGAATCTCGCGGTGGCCGTGAGATTCAAAAACGAGGCGGCCAAAACCGTTTGCGCACCCGTGCAGGCGCGCAGCGCGCGGGTGCCGTTCGTTGTCGTTGAAACAATCGTTTTGCCGCGGACCTTTTCCGGCGTGTATTCGCGCGGCGAGTTGCCGAGGTCAAAATCAATGCCGCCGGTTTGGTCGGCGCGGATTCTTACGCCGTCGCGTTCGCCGCCGAGAAGGATATCCGGCTGCTTTTGGCGAAGGGCCAGCGCTTCGGAAATTTCAGCGACGGGAATCACTGCTTTTGCGCCGTGATGCAACGCGGTCACGAACGTGCTCGTGGCGCGCAGCACGTCGAACACGACGCAGGTGGCGTCGCGCACATCACGTCCGGCCAGCGCGGGTAGTTCCGCCGGTGACAGGATGGCATCGAGTTTCATTTTATGTTGCGCGCAGAGCGCGAAGGCAGTGAAGAAGTTTTTCAGTCAACGTCCAGCCACGCCGGGCCAATGACAGGACCCGCGAATGCGGAACTGAGTGCGCCATCCGGCGTTGGCTGCAGTGATCTTAGCCTTCTTCATTTCTTCCACTCGAACTCGCTCAACATTGGAATCAACTGAAAGTGAGGCGTCAACTCGTAATCATAAGTGCGATGCGTCACAGATCCCCCGGCTTGGTTGTCTCCTTCGATATGAATAAACACTCGTTCCTTCTGCCTCTCGCAGTTGACTCTGGTGTCAACGGGCGGGCAGTGCCAGTCGCGCTCCATCAGGCAATACTGGCGCTCGTCCAAATAAAGGGAGTCGTGTGCGTAAAACTCGATGCACAAGGCTCTCCCGCTATCTGAGAAACCGAAAATCATAGCCGTGCAATCTGGTCGTCGAGAATCTGAGGTGGGTAAATCAACCTGCCGCAATAATGAGACGGTGTGACCATCCGGTTGCTGCCATGTCCGCGAAACAATCTCCGTCAGTGAGAACCTCGGAAGTTCAAATCGCGGTGTGGAGTTGCGGCTGGAAACACGAGCCTTATCGGTTGCGCAACCCGAAAGCATCAAGAGTAAAACAAATGGCAAGAATCGCAGCATGATCGGATGCAGGCTAACATTATTATTATGCCGCAGAGCATGCACGACTCTGTGCATGGCAGACTTTTCCGTCTACGGCTTTCATCGTGGGCTTATGAAAGCTGACCGGCCAATATCTATCAAGGGAAAGGTGTTTTTAAGTTTCTTGGTGTTTTCAGTGGAGTTGGTGTTTACGCTCGCCCTCACCCCGGCCCTCTCCCCCGGGGAGAGGGAGAGCACATCACGTCGCTGGATTATTTCTCGATCCTTATTGTAGTCGCCGATTCTGGGTCGTTTGCCGTGGGACACAGGATAACCCAACCTGTTGCATGGCTCAAAACGCGGCGAACAATTCCCCCTCTCCTGGGGAAGAGGGGTGAGGGCGGATGTATCACTAATTACGCAGCTGCACTCGAAGACCAGAAAAATTTGACTCGCGTCATCCTTTCACCTTCGTCCGCATGTAATGAAAAAGATATTGCTGGGCGTAGCCGGCATGCGGGCCGAAATGCGTCGCGGCAAAATGCCGCAACCGTTTGTCGCTGACGCGGTGGCGTGGGAAATAGAGTTTGCGCAACGCGCGTTCGACCCACACATCCACCGGAAACGCGCCGTCAAAACCATAGGCGAAGAGCAGCACGCAATCGGCGATTTTGCCGCCCACGCCGCGCAGTTTCATCAATTCCCCGCGCGCCTCCGCCAGCGGCAGATGCCGCAGCCGTTCCAAATCGAATTTGCCATCGGCAATCCAACGTGCGGCGGCGAGCAGATGCGGCGCGCGAAAACCCATTTTGCATGAGCGCAATTCGGCTTCGGTTGCAGCGGCGATGCGTTGCGGCGGAGGGAAGGCAAAGCAAAGCCCATTCTCCTCCCTTGCCCCGCCTAGCGAGATGATTGTGTCCTGGGAGCGCCGGCGTCCCGCCGGCGAACGAACTGACTCATCGTGATGCTGCAAGCCGGCGAGACGCCGGCGCTCCCAGGTGATTGCGGGCTGGGCGATCGGTTCGCCAAATCGTTCGCAAAGCAGGGCGACGATTTGCCGGATTTGGACGATCTGTTTGGTTGAGGACAGAATGAACGACGCGAGACATTCCCACGGGTCCTGCCGCAGCACGCGCAATCCGCGGCACGCGGCAACCGCATCGCGCAGCGGCGCGTCATCGGGAAAAGTCTTGAGCACGGCGGTTAAATCCACGCCGGTCTGCAAGTAGTCGCGCAACCATTGCCAGCCGGCGACCGGCCCGGTGGTTTCAGCGCGAATGCCGTCGCGACTTTGGGTCAAGCGCACCCAACGCTGGCCAATGATGCCCACCCAGGAATCGCCGCGTGGTTGCCAGCGAAAGGTCTGGCCGGAGTCCAGTGTCGCGGCCAGATCGTATTCGCGAACAGGCAAAGTAATTTCCATTGCCGGCTTTATGACTGAAGACATTTTTACAGGAACCACGAATTGGAAAATTACATAGGTAGGGCGCGTCACTCCGTGCGCGCCGTTGGTGCAAGTTCAAGAATGTTCATTGGCTATCGGCGGCGGGCAGGGGACTGCCCGCCCTACCTTTCATGTGTTTCATGGTTGAAAATTCATTTCAAATTATAGCACGCCCAGAGATGCACGCGGCGGAAAACGCGTTTGCCGATCTTGATTTCGAATTCGCCGAGGTCGGAGACGGACTCGAATTCCCGGAGCATTCGCCGCGGCAGTGGAAAAGGCGGCGGCACTTTGCCGTAACCGACCTTTTGATGCGTCAACCATTTCCAAAGCCAGCCGGGTTCGAGCGGGTAGGGGTCAAGTTCGGTGACGTAAATGGCGTTTTGGCCCTGGCGCTGGGCGCGATAGTCGTAGTCCGGCCAAAAAAATAATTGGTTTGACGGTTCATCCGAATCCACGCAATAAACGAGCGGCCTGGCTGGCAACGCCGCGCGTGCCTGCGGCAGATAAAATGTAAACAGCCCGGTCATGCCGTAATGATCGGCGATGATGAACGCGGGACTGCCCCCGGCCTCCAATTTTTCGCGTTCGCCTTCGATCAGCGCGGCGGTCGGTTTCCACGCGCGCACGCGGCGCAAGGGATCTACTTCACCGGGCAATAATTGTCCGGCGACTTTGCCAATGAGATTGCTCTGGAACAGGATCGCAACGGCAAAGAAACCCAGCGCGAGGCCAATCGCCAGAAAAGGTTTGGCGATGCGCCGCCGCCCGTCCCAATACGCGACCATCAGGCAAAACATCGGCACCACGGCGGGTGCAATCCAATTGGGCAAAATCCGCGAATGAAACGACCAAAGCCAGTAACCGAGAAAAACCGGAGCGCCCATGCAGAAAAAGTAGAGCCAAAGCCCCGACATCTTGTGTCGGGGTTGCTTCCAAAAAGCGAACATTGCCCAAAGTGCGCCGATGAAAAATATCGGATTCAGCAGCAAGGCTTCCAAAATCAGAAAGTCCCCAAAAAAACGCAGCGTCGGCCGCCACTGGCCATGCAGACCCGCATTGCCTGCGACATGATGAACGGTGATCCAGCCGTGTTGCGCGTTCCAGATGATGACCGGTGTGGTGCAAGCCAGGAAAATCAGCAACGCCAGCCACGGGCCGGGCCGTCGCAGATGCGCGCGTGCCGCCGGCCAAAGCGCGAAAAAAATTGCCCAGCACGCAATCTGGCAGGCGGAGGTGTATTTGCAGAGAAAACCGAGGCCCATGGCCAGACCGACGACCAGCCAGTCGCGGGTTTTGCCATCCGGTTGCGCCGCGCGCCAGCCGGCCACCAGCGCCCACATCCAGCACAGCACCATCGGCGGATCAGTCGTGATCAAAATCGTGCCGATGCCCAGCAGCGGCGTGGCGGTGACGATGAGCAACAGCCAAAAACCCGCCCGCGCGCTGACTTCACGGGCAAAGAAGCGCAGCACCATCACACTCAAAATGGCGGCGAACAACGGCGGGAAAAACCGGATGCCAAAGGCCGTGTCACCCCACAGCGAAGTGCCCAGGAAATGAATCAGCGCGATGCCCGGCGGCTTGCTGTAATACGACAGCGCGGGGTGTTTCGACCAAAGCCATTGATAAGCTTCGTCCTTTTCCAGATCAATCGTGCCGCTGGCAATGTAAATCCAGCGCGCGATGAGCATGACGAAGATGACGATGTAGCCGAGACGCAGCCACTCAATTTCCGATTTCCGATTTCCGATTTCCGATTTAATTTCAGCCGGCGGTTCCTGACTTTGGACTTCGGACTTTGGACTTTGGACTGGATTTAACAGCGAGGGTAATTGCGCGTGCCAGACCGGGAACCATTTTCCCCCAATCCACCGCCACCCCGCTTGCAGTGCAATCGCTCCCGCCGCCGCGTAGCCCGCGCCCACGATGGCGCCGATGAACACGTCGCTGGGATAATGAACGCCGTTATAGACGCGCGAAAAGGAGACGGCGAGCGCCATCGGCAGCATGAACCGGAAGCTGCGCCGGTAAAAAATAAAAAGAATCATGGCGGCGGCAAACCAGTTGGCCGCGTGCGAGGAAGGCATGCTGGTGCGGCTGCCTTTGTTGATGGACATCTCCATGCCGGTGGCGCCGGTCTCGGGAGCGACGTAGCCTTTGCCGACAGTGCCGAACAGCCGTGCCTCCGGCAGCGTGACGAACGGGCGCGGGCGGGCGACGGCGTGTTTGAGGGTGTTGGTGACCAAACCGTCGCCCAGCGGCAGGATCAAGAGCAGCAGCAGGACGCAAAGTCGCATCCGAATATTGCCTTTCCAAAGCAGGCCGACGCCGAGCAGGAACAGGGCGGGAAAGAACAGGGCGTTGTTGCTCAAAATCGGCATGAGCCAGTCGAAGAACGGATTGGCCAACGACCGGTTGATGAAATCAAACAGGTTTGTATCCAGCGCTTGCAGCCAGTGCATCGCCGCCAGTGTAGCGGGAACCGGAAAATTGGAAACTTAATTGAACTCCGGATTGGTGGTTGAGTTTCAACCGGCCTGGTCGGGGATGTTAAACCGCGGAAAAAACAAGTGTACAATAAGTGTAATAGCTATTTCATAAATTGTACTGCTGGTGCGGCAATCGATTCTACGAGTAGCGTTTGTTTTGCAGCAGTTGAAGTTGGCGGCGGTCATAGACCACCGCGACAACAATTCAAAAAGCGATGATGGAGCGCACCGGATAACCCTTCAATTTCCCGCGGCCGTTCAGGAATTTCAGTTCGATGAGGAAGCCGATTTCAAGGATGTTGGCGCCGAGTTTCTTCACCAGCGCGGCGGCAGCCGCGGCGGTGCCGCCGGTCGCCAACAGATCGTCAATCAGCAGCACCCGCGCGCCCGGCCGGAGCGCGTCCACGTGCATGGCGACGGTCGCCGAGCCGTATTCGAGCGCGTAATCCTGTTCGATGGTTTGGTAGGGCAGCTTGTCTTTTTTGCGGACGGGGACGAACCCGGCGCGCAATTTCACGGCGGCGGCGGCGGCAAAAATAAATCCCCGCGCGTCAATGCCCACCACCGCGTCCACCGAACCGGGCTTGAATTTTTCCGTGAGCAAATCAATCGCGCCGGAAAACAACCTGGCGTCGGCCAGCACGGGCGTGATGTCCTTGAACTGGATGCCCGGCTTGGGAAAGTCCGGAATGTTGCGGATGGCCTGTTCGATTTCCCCGGGCGTGGCGGTGGTTTGGGACATGGGTCAGTTGCCTTTGTTTTTGGAGCTTTCGAGTTTTTCGATCATTTTGCGGAGTTTTCTCAACGCGAGATTCTGGATCTGGCGGACGCGCTCGCGCGTGACGCCGAATTTCCGGCCGACCTCCTCCAGGGTTTTTTCCGTGCCGCCGTCCAGGCCGAAACGGTAACGCAAAATGGTCGCTTCACGCGGGTCGAGGTGCGTGACCATGTCCTGCAACATGCCGGTGACGGTTTTGTCTTTCAGATTTTCGTAGGGTGAAGTGGCATTTTCATCCTCGACGACGTCGGAAAAATAATTCGATTCGTCGTCGCCGATGGGCGCGTCGAGCGATGCCGGGCGAATCGCAACCTGCCGCATCTGCCGGATGCGGGTGGCCGTCACGTCGAGTTCGTCGGCCAGTTCCTCGTCGGTCGGTTCGCGGCCAAACTCCTCCTGCAAACGCATCGCGATGCGGCGCATCTTGGAAATCTTGTCCACCAGATGCACCGGCAGGCGGATGGTCTTGGATTGATTGGCGAGCGCGCGTTTGATGGACTGCTTGATCCACCACGAACCGTAGGTCGAGAGTTTGCCGCCTTTTTTGGGATCGAACCGCTCGACGGCCTTCATCAGGCCGATGTTGCCTTCGCTGATCAAATCCAGCAGCGGCAGTCCGATGCCATCGTAATCGCGCGCGATTTTTACCACCAGGCGGAGGTTGGCCTTGATCATCAGCTCGCGCGCCTTTTTGTCGCCCTTTTTGATGCGCGCGGCCAGCTGGATTTCCTCCTGCGGCGTGAGCAGTTTCACCTGCCCGATTTCGCGCAGGTAAAGTTTGATGGCCGTGTCGCCGTCGTAAGTCGAATGTTCCCGCCGGATGAATTGCGTGGTGTCATTTTCACCGGCTGGCTTCGGGGGGGCGGGCGCGGGAACGGCAGGCGCAACGCGCCTGCGTGCGGAAACTATTGCGCGGCGCGCGGCAACCAGGGGTTGGGTTGCGCGCCGTTTGGATTTGGCTGCTTTGCTTTTTTGCCTCTTGCCCGCCATACAACGGGGGAAACGTTACGACCTTAATGCCAGCCTGCAAGAAAATTCAAACCAAGGGAGGGTTGCCGACACGGCGCCCCTGATTTGTTTTTGGGACGGCGACATACTGTCCCTCCCAAAGATTTATTTATCGCCGGTTGTTGCGCGCCAGGGTGATGTAGTAAAACAACGTCAAAATGCTGCTGACCAGCGCGGCCACGTAGGTCAGCGCGGCGGCGTCCAGAACCTTGCTCACTCCGGCGCGTTCCGGCTCATGCACGAGGCCCAGCCGGAACAATTGTTCCTTGGCCCGGCGGCTGGCGTCGTATTCCACCGGCAACGTCACGAGCTGGAACAGCGTCGTAACGGCGAAAAGCACTGCGGCCAGCCAAAGCAGATGCAAGAAAAATGGCAACTGCAGCACAAGGCCCAAAAACAAAATAATGTAGGATGCTGTGCTTGAGAACTGTGTGGCCGGCACGATCGCCATCCGCACATTGAACAATCCGTATGCCGCTTGATGCTGGAGCGCATGGCCGGATTCGTGGGCGGCAACGCCGACGGCGGCCACAGTCCGGCCATTGAAATTGTCCGATGACAGGAATAGCGCCCGCTTCATCGGGTCGTAATGGTCGGTCAGGCGGCCGGGAATTTCCTCCACCGGCACATTGGTGAGGCCGGCCTGATTGAGGATTTCGCGCGCGGCTTCCGCGCCGGACGCCCCGGACTCCACCGGCACCTGGCTGTATTTGCCGTAAGCCGAAGACAATCTGATTTGCGCCCACCCGCCGATAACCAGACACGGCAGGAAAACATACAAAAGATAATTCAGATCGAAATGCATCATAAATTCGTTCCATTGACAGCGCGCCGGCTGTTTTCATTCAACCAGCCAGCCGCGTGCCAAATCAATTCCCCTGAATTTACAAGCCTTGGCGTTGGTTGAAAGAATTTTCAGTGCCAGCGCGACACAGTTGAGCCATGGTTTTGGCACAGGTGCCTGGCCGGTGCGCGGCTCATGAGTGACATCAGCGACGGTTTGGCTTCATCACAATGTGGAAATTCTGTCTGCAATCGTCGGGTATTTCAGGACGGGCAACAGGTCTTTCCGCATTCGCTCCGTGTCGCCGTAGTAAGACACCCTGCCGATATCAATGAAATCGCGCGTCAGCGGCGAAATGGACCCGGTAATTTTCGAATAGAACTCGCAAGCTTCAGCGGCGGCATGAATCAGCCATAACGGCAAGACCCGGGGCCGACCCGCCTCCCAATGGCGGCAAGCCAATTCCAGAAACTCCTGCAAGGAGACATTGCCTTCATCGCCGATGTGATAAATGCCGGCTGCGGCGTGGTTGGTGATAGCCGCCGTGCAGGCAGCACAAAAATCATCTTTCGATATCAAATGAATTTGGGTGCGCTCCTTCCAGACACCCAGCAACCGGTGCCTGGCCAGCCAGCGGGCGGCATCAATCATCAGAATACCTCTGCCATAAACCATGCCAACGCGAAGCGAAATCGGCTCGGCCGCATTTGCAAAAAGATATCGCTCCTCTTCCAGGCGCGTTTTGGCGTGAACGGATATCGGCATTCCGTCCAATCTTCCTTTCGCCGGCTTTTCGATGGACGTCGGTCCTTCCACATGGGGGAAACTGATCAGGATGATCCTTCGAACACGGTTCTCTTTCGCGACGTCAACGAGATTTTTCAAGTATCCCGTGTTCGTTATGCTTAAGAACTGTTCGGGATTGGCCTTAAACAGTACTCCGGCAAAATGGACGATGACATCAACTCCCTTCACGGCGGCTATCAGTGATTCGCGTTTAGAAAGGTCGGCGCGAACGACCTCGGTTCTGCCTGCCACCTTCAAATCGGCAGGCACATCACGCCGGAAAACCATCAGGCGCAGCTGGCCAATCCCTTGGGCGAGCAGGTGCCGGGTTAGTAGCGATCCGAGATTACCGGCAGCTCCTGTGATGAGTATCGTCATTGCCTGACAAACGGGTTGGACTTTTACAGCATGATTTTCCAGCACTTTCTCGAACCAGGTCAGGTTGCGCGCGGAGTTTTCGTTTGGGAGGGTTGCCGTGTCGGCGACCCTGATTTGTTTTTGGGACGGCGATACGCCGTTCTTCCCGATGACAGGTTTAAATTTCCAGGACCTTCTCGAACCGGGTCAGGTTGCGCGCACCGTTGGTCGTGACCAGCGCGACGTCTTCCAATCGCACGCCGCCGATTTCCGGATAATACAGTCCCGGCTCGACGGTTACGACGTGGCCGGGTCGGAGTTTGCCGATGGAATTTGCGCCCACGCGCGGTGATTCGTGGATTTCCAGACCCAGTCCGTGGCCGGTGCCGTGAAAGAATCCTTCCATGCGCCCGAGGTGGCGGCGGGTTTTGTAGCCTTGCTGCTCGAAAAATTCCTGCACGGCCCGATGGGCATCGCCGGTCGGGGCATTCGCGCGGATTTTTCGGAACGCGATGTTTTGTCCGCGCAGCACGGTGTCGTAAAGCTTGCCAACCGCTTCGCTGGCGCGTCCGCGCACGACGGTGCGGGTGATGTCGCCGAAGTAACCGGTTTTTTGCGAGCGCGGAAAAATATCAATGATGATCGGCTCGTGCGCGCGCAGCGGCCCGTAGCCGCGTTCGTGCGGGTCGCACGCCTGCCGCCCACCGGCGACGATGGTGTTGGCGGGCAGGCCGCTGGCCTGTAGGATGGCGCAATCAATCACCGACCGCAGTTTTTCCGAAGTCAATGGAACATTGTGGTAAAGCAGTTTGCGGTCGCGGCCGATTTTGGCTGCGCGCAGGACCTGCATCGCCTCGGCCATGCCGACCTCGGCCATCACCAGCGCGGCGGAAATTTTTCTGACTTCGGCGGCGGATTTGATTTCGCGTTCCGGGAAAAAATTACCCGGACGGGCGTTGACCGGGACGCCGAGTTTTTTCAGGTCCGTCGCCAGACCGAGCGGGAAATTATCCGGCACGGTGACGCGGCGGATTCCCTTTTCACGCAAAATTTGCCGGACGACGTGGGCCAGGCCGGGCCGCATGATTCCCCGGGCGCGGAGTTTTTGCTGATATTGGCCGAGTGACACGACGCGGCAGTGCGGGGCCTGGTCGCGGGCGCGGTCAATTTCCAAATCGCTCATCACCAGGAGGGGGCGGCCGCGGGTGCGAAGGTAAATGAACGGGTCGGGCACGAACGTGCCGACGGCGTAAAGCATGTTCGCGTCGCGTTCGCTGTCCGCGACCATCAATAGCGTTTCAGAGCCTCTCATTGTAATCGTAATTCGTGAAACGTGAAACGTAATGCGTGAATTGTGTTCACGTTTCACGTTTCACGCATCACGTTCCGAAAAGCCGGTCGCCCACGTCGCCGAGGCCGGGCAAAATATAACCTCGGTTGTTCAGCCGCCGGTCAATGGCGGCGGTGAAAATCGGCAGTTTCGGGTAACTTTTCCGCACGCGGCGGATGCCTTCGGGCGCGGCGACCAGGTTCACGAGCCGCACCTGTTTGGCACCCTGCTCGGCGAGCAAATCCAGCGCAGCCACGGCGCTGCCGCCGGTCGCCAGCATGGGATCAATCAAAATCACTTCAAACCGGCTCAGGTTTTTCGGCAGACTTTTGTGGTAAAACTGCGCGCGCAAGGTTGTTTCCTCGCGCTTGAGGCCGATGAAACCGACGCGGGCGTTGGGAATCAGTTGCAAAATGGAATCGAGCATGCCGAGGCCGGCGCGGAGCACGGGCACGAGCACGACATCGCGTTTGATCCGGAAGCCGCGGGCGGGCGCGAGCGGCGTTTGCACGGAAGTGGGGCGGGTGGCGAACGAGCGGGAAGCCTCGTAGAGCATGAGCGAGGCGATTTCGCCCAGCAGGCGGCGGAATTCCTGGGGCTGCGTCCGTTTGTCGCGCAACCGGGTGAGGTTGTGCTGCACCAGCGGGTGCGCGATGACGGTGACGCCTTTCACGTCAGTTCACAAAGGTGGGTGACAGGAAGTAAAGCTGCCCGGCCTGCAATTTCGGCATTTCCATGCCCAAATCGAGCTTGATGTCGTGCGCAGAACTGCTCTGCCCGAACATCGAGAAAAAATCCGAAATGTCGTAGCGCTCGCGATATTCAATCAGGTTGGCGTTGGCAATATGGGCGATTTTTTTTGTGCGCTCCACCGCCTTGTCAAAGTCGCCGAGTTCGTCCACAAAACCATGTTTGAGCGCCTCTGAGCCGGAAAACACGCGACCGTCCACAAAACTGGTCCAATTGGGGGCGAGCGCCTTGCCTCCTTCTTTGCTGTTTTTCTGGTAAGCCTGCGTGCGGCCGGCACACACGACGTTGGTAAATCTTCCGTAAGTTTCGTCGATGAGCGCCTGCACCATGGCGTGCTCTTCCACCGGAATTTCATTCGTGCTGCGCTCGCCACTGAGCATGTCCTTGAACTTGCCGCTCTTGTACGTCATCGGCACGATCCCGACCTTGTCCATCAATCCGCGGTAATTCCAGCCGGGCATCATGACGCCGATGCTGCCGGTGATGGTCAATTCGTTGGCCACAATCCAGCGGCAGGGCACGGAGATGTAATAGCCGCCGGACGCCGCCAGGCTGCCCATCGAACACACCACCGGTTTGCCCCGCATGACCAGCTTGCCCGACTCATCCAGCGTGTCCGTCTGGAAATCCGCGACGGCTTTGCTGATTTCGTCCGAGGCCATCACCTCGCCGCCGGGTGAATCCACCTTGAGAATCACCGCTTTGACCCGGTCATCCTCCTTCGCGCGGTCAAACTGCGCTTTGATCACATCCACCATGTTGTTGCCCGCCCGGTCAACCGAGTTGTCGGTGATGGTGCCGTCCACCGTGACCACGGCGATTATTTTTTTGCGCGAGTCGTTGTCTTTGAGCAGACATTCCTCGAGTCGCGGGCCGACTTCGCGCGCCATGCTGGTGCGAAAGCTGCCCCGGCTGAGTCCGGAACTAAACGCGCGGATAAATTGCGCGAAATTTCCAAACACACTGATGAACAGCAACACGAGCAGAATGATCGCAAAAATCATCCAGCCCCGGCTCATGCGCGGTTTGGCTGGTGGCGGCGCCGTGATGATCGGCGGCGGCGTCAATGGTGGCGGCGGTACGGCGCTGGGCGGCAACGGTGGTGTTTCCATATCCATAACGCCCGCAAACTAGCCCAAAACAGGCGGGGGAGCAAGGCGGATTGGCAAACCGATTTACGATATGCGATTTACGATTGACGCATCATTCAACAATCGCAACGCGTCGCGTAAATCGTAAGTCGTAAATCGAAAATAAATGCACCTGCCGATTTGGAGATCGGAGAATCCGGTGGGGCGAGGCTACTGACGAGCCGGCTCGCGGGGACACTCGCCCCACCGCATCTTTACCAATACTGATGCACCAGCGGCTTGATCTGCGCGTCGTACAACGCGCGGATTTTTTTCATCGTGTCGGCGGACAACGGCGGCAGGTCCGACGCCGCGATGTTCTCCGCGACCTGTGCCGGACGTTTGGCGCCGGGAATCGCGCACGTCACCGCCGGAAATTCCAGGATCCAGCGCAAGGCCAGTTGGGCCAGGGTTGCGCCTTTGGGCACAAACGCCTTCAATTCCTCGACCGCGCGCAGGGCGGTCTCGAAATCCACGCCAGAAAACGTTTCGCCGCGATCAAAGGCCTCGCCGTGACGGTTGAAATTCCGGTGGTCATCCTTTGCGAACTGGCGGTCGCGCGTGATTTTGCCCGACAACATTCCCGAGGCCAGCGGCACGCGCGCGAGGATGCCGACCTTGCGGCGTTGCGCTTCCGGGAAGAACAATTCTGCGGGGCGCTGCCGGAAAATGTTGAAAATGATCTGGATGGTTTGCACGCCGGGGAACTCGATGGCCTTGAGCGCCTCCTCGACCTTTTCCACGCTCACGCCGTAATGCCGCAGCTTGCCGGCCTTCACGAGGTCGTCGAGGACGCCGAATACTTCCGGCCGGTACAAAACTTCCATGGGAGGACAGTGCAGTTGCAGCAGGTCAATCGTGTCAGTTTCCAGGTTTTTCAGGCTGCGTTCGATGAAGGCGGTGAGATTCTGGCGATTGTAACCGTCGGCTGTGTGCGGGTTGAGCCGGCGGCCGGCCTTGGTGGCGATGTAAAATGTTTCCTTCCGTTCCCGGCGCAGTTTCGCCAGCAGCCGTTCGCTGTGGCCGTCGCCATAGACGTCCGCCGTGTCGAAGAAATTCACGCCGCCGTCGAGCGCGGCGTGGAGGGCGGCGAGGGATTCCTTGTCATCCACCTTGCCCCACGTGCCGCCGATGGCCCACGCGCCAAAGCTGATTTCCGAAACCTTCCAACCCGTCCGTCCCAGTTCGCGATATTTCATGCGGGCAGGTTAACGAAAAAAAGGTTTCACGCAACTCCGCTGGCGCGCGCGCGGGAGGCGCAAAGGCGCGGGGAGTTTTTTTAACCACGGATGGACACGGATAAACACGGATAAGGGCAAGACGCAAATTGACGCAAATTTAATCCGGTTACTGGTTCTGTTTGGTGGGGCGAGCGCCTGTCGCGCCGTAGCCAGGCGAAGGCTGATCCTCGCGAGCCGAAAGTTTTGCACTGCGCTGACATGTCTGCGCTTTCAAAGCGGTGACATGTCACCGCACCCCATAGCGCCAGCCCCGGCAAACGAATTACAGACAACTTAGTTGCTCAATTTGCGCCGGAAGGCGAGCAGACTGACCGTTCCAAATCCGGCGAGCACAAGGGTGGACGGTTCAGGAACAGGCGTTGCTTCAAAACCATGAGTATTACGACTACTATCGTCGTAACCCCCGACAATGTTGTCGCCGGAGATGCCTCGGGCAAAAATATATTCGGCACCTAAAGGATCATTCAACGTCGTATAACTGGCCGTGCTGATGTTGTAGAGAAAATCATGAGTATTATTACTACTGTCATAGTAAACCCCCACGATGTTTTTGCCGGAGATGCCAAAGGCCTTAGTTCCATCGACACCTAAGGGATCATTCAGGGTTATGTAACTAGTCCCATCGTAGAGAAAACCACTATAGCCACTATTGCTGTAGTAAGCCCCTACGATGTTGTTACCGTCGATGCCATACACATAAGTGTCAGTGGCCGAAGGAACATTCAGCGTCGCGTAGGTAGTTCCGTTGTAGAGAAAACCACCTTCGCGGCTGCCCGAATCGTAAGAGTAAATCCCGACGATGTTATTGCCGGAGATACCAGTGGCAATCGTGCCATTGACACCGAGCGGATCATTCAGCGTCGTATAACCGCTTCCATTGTAGAGAAAACCATAGCTGCCGCCATTCCCATTATACATCCCTACGATGTTATTGCCGGAGATGCCATAGGCCATGGTTTCTGTGCTTGATGGAACATTCAGCGTCGTATAGCTGCTTCCGTTGTAGAGAAAGCCACTAATGCGACTGCGACTGTCTTGTTGGTAACCCCCGACGATGTTGTTGCCGGAAATGCCCAAGACATAAGTGTCGGTGGCTGATGGAACATCAATCGTGGTGTAATTATATTGCGCCAGCGCTTGGTTCGGCAGAAGGAAGGTTGCAGCAGACATCGCCACGTTTAACGCTATCCTTGTAAGTTGATTTTTCATGGTTGGTCCTGGCTGTTGATCAGTTTGGTTTCATGCTTCCACTTGGAAATTCGGCAGTACCGTGGGTGGAATGTGACACAACCGCTGCCGTATTGACGGACAAAATTCCACTGGGCAGTGCCAGACTTCTGAATGGTTGAAGTATTACAACATCTGAGCGTATGTCAAGGTAAATAATTGTGAACTTATTGCCAGACCTGGTTCGCTGGCCACGCCTGCAATCCGTGTTCATCCGCGTGTAGCGGCGCGGCCGCCACGCGGCTTTACGCCGGTTGAAATTTCACTTCTTTGCGTCCTGGCGCCTTTGCGTTAAATTCGCGCTGTTATGCAAACGGAAAAATTGACGCTTAAATCCCAGGAGGCGCTGTCGGAGGCGCAACGGCTCGCGCGCGAAATGTCGCACCAGGAAATGGACGGCGAACATCTATTGCTGGCCCTGCTCGGCCAGTCGGAAAGCCTCGTGCCCGAACTGCTCCAGAAAATCGGCGTGCCGCCCGCAAAACTTCAGTCCGAACTGGAACTCGATTTGTCCCGCCGCCACAAGGTCGAAGGCGGCGCGGAGGTTTATGCCAGCCCGGCCCTGCGCAAGGCGCTCGATGCCGCGCAATCCGAGGCGACCAAACTCAAGGACGATTACGTCAGCACCGAGCATCTGCTGCTCGGCCTGCTGGCCGAGGGCGGCGCATCGCTGAAACAAATTTTCAAAACGCACGGCCTCAAGCGCGACACGGTTTTGAAGGCGCTTGCCGAATTGCGGGGCAACCAGCGCGTGACGGACGAAAATCCCGAAGCGAAATTTCAGGCGCTCGACAAATACGGCCGCGACCTCACCGAGCTGGCGCGGCAGGGGAAGATTGACCCGGTCATCGGGCGCGACGAAGAAATACGCCGCGTGATGCAGGTGCTCACGCGCCGCACCAAGAACAATCCGGTGCTGATCGGCGAACCCGGCGTGGGCAAGACGGCCATCGCCGAGGGCCTGGCCCGGCGCATCGTGAGCGGCGACGTGCCGGAATCGCTCAAGAACAAGCGGCTGGTGGCAATGGATTTGAGCGCGATGATTGCCGGCGCGAAATATCGCGGCGAGTTCGAGGACCGATTGAAGGCGTTTCTGAAGGAAATCGTAGCCAGCGAAGGCAAAATCATTTTGTTCATTGATGAGTTGCACACCATCGTAGGTGCCGGCGCGGCAGAAGGTGCGACGGACGCGGCCAACATTATGAAGCCACAGCTCGCGCGCGGGGAACTCCGTTGCGTGGGCGCGACCACGCTCGACGAATACCGCAAGCACATCGAAAAAGACCCGGCGCTGGAACGGCGGTTCCAGCCGGTCCAGGTGGCCGAACCGACGGTGGAGGCGACCATCGCCATTTTGCGCGGATTGAAGGAGCGGTACGAAGTTCACCACGGTGTGCGCATCCAGGATTCGGCGCTCGTGGCAGCGGCGACGCTGTCGAACCGCTACATCACGGACCGGTTTTTGCCGGACAAGGCGATTGACCTGGTGGACGAAGCGGCGTCGCGCATCAAGATGGAACTGGATTCCAAGCCGACGGAGCTGGACCAGCTTGACCGGCAGATTTTGCAACTGCAGATCGAGCGCACGTCGCTGGCCAAGGAAAAGGACGCCGCAAGCAAGGAACGGCTCAAGCTGATTGACAAGGAGACTGCCAACCTCAAGGACAAATCCAAAGTGCTGACCGTCCAGTGGCAGAATGAAAAAGCCGCCGTCAACGCCGTCAGCGTGGTGCAATCGCAGTTGGAACAGGCGAAGCTGGAGTTGGAACAGGCGCAGCGGCGCGGAGATTTGACCAAATCCGCCGAGGTCCAGTACGGAAAAATCCCGGACTTGGAGAAAAAACTGAAAGCAATTGAGGGTGGAACAGGCTTCCAGCCTGTTAAATCTGACAGGCAGGATGCCCGTCCCACTTTGTTGCGCCAGGAAGTCACGGACGAGGACATTGCCAGGGTCGTGGCATCGTGGACGCACATCCCGGTTTCGCGGATGCTGGAAGGCGAGCGGCAGAAGCTGGTGAAGATGGAGGAACGGCTGGCGCAACGTGTGGTCGGGCAGAAGGAGGCCATCAAGGCCGTGTCCGACGCCGTGCGCCGCGCCCGCAGCGGTTTGCAAGACCCGAACCGGCCCATCGGCTCGTTTATTTTTCTCGGCCCGACGGGTGTGGGCAAGACCGAGACCGCCCGGGCGCTGGCGGAATTTTTGTTCGATGACGAAAACGCGATGATCCGCATAGACATGAGCGAATACATGGAGAAACACACCGTGTCGCGGCTCATCGGCGCGCCGCCGGGTTACGTCGGCTACGAGGAAGGCGGGCAATTGAGCGAGGCGGTGCGGCGGCGTCCGTATTCGGTGGTGCTGTTCGACGAGATTGAGAAGGCGCATCACGACGTGTTCAACGTGCTGTTGCAGGTGCTTGATGATGGCCGGCTCACGGACGGGCAGGGGAGGACGGTGGATTTCAAGAACACCATCGTCATCATGACCAGCAACCTCGGCTCGCTCATCATCCAGGAATATTTCATGGATGGTCACACGGATAAGTCATCGCATCAGACGATGGAAGACAAGGTGATGGCCGAGTTGAAACGTCATTTCCGGCCGGAATTCCTGAATCGGGTGGACGACGTAATCATTTTCCAGAGCCTCGACGAAGAGGACCTGGAGCGCATCGTGGACATCCAACTGGAGAAACTGAAGAAACGCCTCGCGCAACAGCAACTCACGCTGGATGTGGACAGCGCGGCGAAGAAACTGCTGGCGAAGGAAGGTTACGACCCGCAATTCGGCGCGCGCCCGCTCAAACGCGCGGTGCAGGAACGAATCCTCAATCCGCTGTTGATGCGCCTGCTCGAAGGCGAGTTCAAGCCGGGAGAAAAAATTAAAGTAACAGCGAAGGATGACGAACTAGTTTTCACGAAGAAGTAAAGTCCGAGGCAGAATCTGTTATTTCAAGGGTTTTCATTTGTATGAGAGTCTGCTAATTTAGCCGTGACGGTAGCCAAAAATACGCACGTATGTCATACCGCGAATACAAAGGCAATCTGTTCGCCTCGCACGCGCAGTGCTTAGTGAACACGGTGAATTGCGTCGGGGTCATGGGCAAAGGAGTCGCATTAGAGTTTAGGCGTCGTTTTCCAATGATGTTCGAGGAATACCGCCGAATCTGCGAAGCGGGGACTCTACGCCCAGGCCAAATCTTGCCTTACCGAAAGGGGCAACCGTGGATTTTGAATTTCGCCGTCAAAGACGATTGGAAGCATCCCTCGAAAATTGAATGGGTTGAGAGTTGTCTCGCCAAATTTGTGGCGAGCTACCGCAAGCTCGAAATACGGAGCGTGGCGATGCCTTGGCTCGGTGCTATGAACGGTCGCTTGGAATGGAATCAGGTTCATTCGTTGATTCATTCGTATCTGAGCGACCTGCCAGATATTTCAATTGAGTTGGTCGAGTTCGACCCTCACGCTCGCGATCCGCTTTTTGAGGGATTACTTTCCGAAGCGGAGCACAGCACCACTGAGGACTTTCGTCGCCAAGCTAACCTGACTGAATCGGCGGCAACTGTTATTCTCTCCGCCGTCAGAAACCGACGCGTAAATAGCCTGTCGGAAATCTGCTCCCTGGAAGGGCTAGGAAAGAAGACGGTTGAGAACCTATATTCATTCCTCGTTGGTACGTCTTCCAGAGATTTTATCAAGTGGGTATACCATCAGCGCGTTGCGTTTACCAATGTTACGACTTTGGAGCAATGGTACAATTGCATCACAAATGGGTTGAATTACCAAGCCGGCAGCCCTGAATTCTTTCAATGGGCATCTAACAATTTTAATACTTACATTGTCACAAACAATCCGCAGGCTTGGATTGATTGGAGTCGTGAAAACTTGAAAAACTAAAAACCTTTTTGCTCTGCGTCTCCGCGTCTCGGCGGTTATGGGCCGGCAGTGAGTCATTGAATTGGATGCCATGAAATTTTCCGGTGCGTAAAATCGCCAGATAAGTTGAAACAAACCCGTCATTGCGGTGTCATAAGAACTGTGAAGTCGAAGTCCGGGGCGTTCACTTTGATTGAACTGCTGGTGGTGATTGCCGTCATCGCCATTCTCGCCGCCTTGATGCTGCCGGTCCTGTCCCGGGCCAAAGCCAGGGCGCAACGAACGGTCTGCCTGAACAACCTGAAACAAATCTGTCTGGGCATCCACCTGTATGCCGGCGACAACAACGACATTCTGCCCGCAATCGTCATCACCAATGACATGCCCTGGGCATACCAATGGCGGTTCTTCAAGGAATTGACCAAGAGCTACGACGGTCTGAACGGCCCGTCCTCGGCCGATGACAAGCTGTTTGCCTGCCCGGCGGACACCTTTAACTATCGCAACGAGCTTGGGATAGCGCTTATCCACGCGAGCATGCATGACGATCCCTGGGCGGATTACTCGAGTTACTGGTTCAGCCGGTTGAACCTGGTGCCGAACCCGGCGACCGGGGGATTTTATCACGGGATTGCCGGCCGGAAAATGAGTTCGATTCGAGACCAGGTTCGAACCATCATGGTGGTGGACCAGCCGGCCTGCTTCGCCTACTCCTGGCATCAGCCGCAAGCGTTGGCTGACCCGGTTCCCGAACCGGGTAAATGATTCGCAGAACATGGCAAGTTTCGTGGATGGCCACGTCAGTTATATCAAGTTTTACTACGATAACACGGATGCCGTGTCAGTTTGGCCGTGTTTTTACAACCCGCCGGACAGCTACGAATATCAATGGGGTGAAGATTGACATGGATGGGACGGCTGAAAGATTGAAAATAATCTGTCCCTTTTTCATGGCGGCGTAAATGTATTGGTAAAATGATGACCGATGACATGGCGTTGCTGCGGGAATATGCCCAACGGTCCGGATCGAGTGGGTTTGGAGCGGATGTTCCTTTGAAGGGAAACTGGAGCATGGCAAACTCTCGGGAGTGTGGAACGACGGCGGCGAACCCCCCCGGCTGGTTTTTGAACGGAGTGATCTAAAATGAATATAAAAATCAATCTGATGCATCGGTGTATTATTCCCCTGGTAGTCACAACTTTCATCATCACAACGCTGACCACTTCAGGGAAGGGGCAGATTTTTCTCGGCCCCCCCGAGTCCGGCACCTGGAGCGGCAGCGAGAAATGGTTGACCGGCGGGTATGGCGACGCCTCCGTGTCTTTTGATTTTAACGATCCGTCCAAGGGCGTTTGCGCTTTCGTGCTCAGCAACTCGGTTGCCGGCAAGGAAAACACTGCGGACACGCGCTGTGTGCCTTTTTCACTCGGACCCGCGGCCGGTGGCGCAAGGCCCATCACCTTTTCCTTCGCCTACAAGCTCCCGGATCGCGTGGCCGCCAAAAACAACATACGTGTCCAGTTGCGCTTCTTCGATTCAGCCGGCACCAACTTCTTTGGGGAACGGGTCATCCTGGTCGGCGCTCATACGGGTGATTCGGCCATGACCGAGTACCGTACGCTGACGATAAACGGCATCCTGGCCCCGCGAAAAGCCCGGACGGCCGATATCTGGATCAACGCCAATATTTTCGAGCCGTGGGTTTCAGGCGCCGCACGCTTTGATGATTTCTCCGTCACGACCGAGCCGCGCTCACTGCTTTTCAAGGCGCTCGTCGGGGTGGGCATTCTGACGGGCATTGGCGTTTTGATTCTGCTGCTGATCCAACTTTGGCGCCGGCGCACCGGACGAAATCCCGTGGCCGCGCCGGGCCGTCCATGAAAGACAGAATCGCGTTCACCTTGATCGAGTTGCTGGTGGTCATCGCCATCATCGGAATACTGGCTGCATTGTTGTTGCCGGTTTTGAGCAAAACCAAACAGAAAGCGTGGCAAACCACTTGTCAAAATAATGTCCGGCAGCTTCAACTTGGTTGGATCATGTACGCAAACGATTTTAACGATTACCTGCCGCACAATTCGTGCGGTGTGGGGGCCGGTGAATGCCTTGAAAATCCAGGATGGGTGGCGGGGAATATGTGGCTGAATTCTGATGCCGGACAACAGGACAGGGACATAACCGAGAGCACAAACGCCGATTTATTGGTCGGGAATCAATATGCTCCTTTTGGTTCCATCGGCGGCTATGCCAAAAATCCGGCAGTTTATCGTTGTCCGGCGGATCAGAGCACCGTGACCATTGACGGCGAAACCTTTCCCCGGGTGCGCAGTGTGTCAATGAATAATTACATGGGCGCGCGAGAACTGCCTGGCTTTCGGTTTTTCATGAGAATGCAGGAAATAACCGCTCCCGGACCCAGCGACGCCTGGGTCTTCATGGATGAACGCGAGGACTCCATCAACGATGGTCTTTTCGCCGTGGATGCTGCGGCGCGCTATGCCATCATTGACTATCCGGCCAGCTATCATAATGGCGGTTCTTCTCTTTCATTTGCCGATGGCCACATGGAATATCACAAATGGTTGGAACCAACGACCAATCCGCCGCTTGTGGTTGGTGAACACCTGCCGGGGGGATCAAAACCAACCTCGCCCGATGACCGCGATATGGCATGGCTGGTGGAACGAACGACCAGCAAATACTGATCTGAGGGAATTCCAAAACGGACAGGTCAGGGAAGAATTTCCCGTTCCCTGAAAACGCTTGGTATCACTTTTGCAAAAAGGTTAACATGATGAACATGGCAGGGATTCGAAGGTCCAAACTTGAGAGTCTATGACCGGGAATTCTTCTCATCGCGCATTCACACTGCTGGAACTGCTCGTGGTCATCGCCATCATTGCGATTTTGGCGGCGCTCTTGCTGCCCATCCTGTCCAGGACGAAAGACCGCGCCCGGACGAGTTTCTGCGTGAACAATTGCCGGCGCTTGGCTTCGCGTCGCATCTCTACCTCACGGACATGTGGAAATAAAAAGAGCATCGGAGTGGTACTGGGCCCGGACACCGTGGCTAAATCCGGCAGGTGGGGGCTGAACACAGTTTGGTGACGTTGATAATCCTTGATGGAAATTCGCAAACCGGTTTTCATCTACACATGCCCGCCGCCGCAGTTTTAATACGCCTCCTGGCATGAAGCTGGAACTGATCACTGCGGAAGGGCCGGCGACGTTGTGGATGCGCAAAGGGCGGCTGATCCGGTTTCCGCAGTTGACCATGCCGCTCCTCGCCGCCCTCACGCCGGGGGACGTTGAAATCCATCACACGGATGAAATTGTCGGTCCGGTCAACTTCAGCCGCGCCGTTGACCTGGTCGGCATCACCACGACCACCTGTTCCGCGCCCCACGCCTATGAAGTTGCCGATGAGTTTCGCGGGCGCGGCGTAAAAGTTGTTCTCGGCGGGCCGCATCCCACATTGTTGCCCGATGAAGCCGCCCAACATGCGGACAGCGTTTTAATCGGCGAAGCGGAGGGGGTTTGGCCCGCGTTGATACGGGATTTTCAAGCTGGCCGGCTCAAGCGCTTCTACCGGGCGGCGGCTCCGCCGTCGCTGGCCGGGATGCCCCGGGCACGCCGCGAGCTTATCGAACGCCGGGCCTATGGACGCGGCGTGCTCATTGCCACGCGGAGTTGCCCAAACGCCTGCGGCTACTGCATGTTGCCTCATTACTATCATCACCAGTATCGCTGCCGGCCCGGCGAAGAGGTGATTGCGGAAGCCGCCTCGATTCAGGAGAAAGCGCTGATCTTCTGGGACGACAATATCATCGGCAACCTGGACTACGCCCGCGAGCTTTTCCGCGGCCTGATTCCGTTGCGCAAATGGTGGACCAGCCAGGCCACCTTCAACATCGTGGATCACGATGATCTCATCCAGCTCGCCGCCGCGAGCGGTTGCGAGGCGCTCTTCATCGGCTTGGAATCCATCTCGGCGGCCAGCCTTCGGGAGACGGGCAAGGCCTTCAACCATCCCCGGCGATACCTGGATGGCATCAAGAAACTTCACGACGCCGGCATCGCGGTCCAGACCGGTCTGGTTTTTGGTTTTGACCACGACGACGTCACCGTTTTTGAACGCACGCTGGAATTCCTGGAGCAGGCGGGGGTGGATGTGGCCTCGATTGGAAGTCTCACGCCATTTCCGGGAACGCCGGTCTTTCGCAAGCTGGAGGAGGAAGGCCGGATTCTCACCTGCGATTGGTCGAAATACAACGCGCGGACGGATGTTGTTTTTCGACCGCGGCAAATGACCCCGGATCAACTCCAGGCGGGAGTCGAGTGGGTGACGAAACAGTTTTACTCGTTGAGTTCCATCTCCCGGCGGCTGCTGGCCGGGTCCCGGACCGGTCTGTGGTGGAACATTCCCAGAAACTTGGGTTACAAAATCGCCTTCGATAAGCTCGGCAGGCGGGGATACAATCCCGCCGGTCAACGCCGACCGGCTCTCCGTCCGCCAGGCGAGCTGGCTGACAGTTCCGCGGACACGGCAACGGTGAATATGGCGCTTGAAGGATGAAACGAAGAAAGGTATGGATGATTAATAAAATGTCCCTAAAAGTTAAATGGTTAAGCGAGCCGGAAGGACACGACTATCCGGCCGCCCTTTCGTATTTGACTCTGATATACAATAAAAAGACGGCCGCCGGCTTTGTCAATAAATTGAAAAAGGCTTCGATGTCAGAGTTCAAAGCGAAGGATGTTTTCAGGGCATCCGGATTACCGTTGCTGGGGGTCAACAATTCTCATGTCAAAAAGGACCAGTTGAAAATAGAGTCCGGTTGCGCCGTGTCGCCGCTCCTGCTGGTAAGGGACCCGGCCAATGGCAAGGTTGTCATTGCCGACGGATACCATCGGATGTGTGCGGTGTACTCTTTCGATGAAGACGCGGTGATTCCGTGCAAAATTGCGTAGGACAGTTCCTGGGAGCACTGGCGTCTCGCCGGCGAGTTCCAGTTTCGGCCTCCGACTGGCCGGCGAGACGCCAGCGCTCCCAGGTGGTTCGGGGAAAGGATAAAAGGTGAGGGCGGGCGTAAACACTCATTCCACTGGAAACGTCGAGGAAGCACAATTTTTCGCTTCTCAGTTCATCCAGTCTGGAAATACAAGGTTTGGAGCGGCGATGTAGTTTTGGTGCCACGGCAAACTCCACAAATCCCTCGTGCGCACATTGTTCACGGAGCCGTCGAAATAGACGATGTTCACGCCCCTGCTGTGCCGCGCAATGGCAAAGAAATCCATCTCGACCCATTGCCATTGTCCGTTGAAGGCGGGTGGCAGGTCGGTGGCAAACGGGCCACCGCCGCGCCACTGTGAGTCCAGAAACAGCGGTGTGACCGAGGGTTGCGTCACGGCGCCATATTTTCTCCAGTGCAAACTGGCGTCACGCCCCTGAATGTTGTTGGTGTCGGGATTATAGACCCAGCAATTGAGACCGTAACTGGCAATCAATGGCAGCACGGGATCAGCCGGGTCGGGAAGGGGGAAATCATACGCGGTCGTGGGACCGCCAATATCCACCGCGTTCGGGTCATTCGGAGAAACATGAGTTTCATAATCGCCCGGACCGCGCCGGTCGGTCGCCTTGGGACAGAGCAGCGGGGGTTTTTGCGAAGAACCGTTAGTGAAGGCGAGCACCCAGACGCCCCGGGCCCACGCGGCGGCGGTGCCGGACATGAACGTGTCATTATTTTCGTCGGTATAAAGCCGCCAGGTGATGCCCCACTGCTTGAGATTGGAGATGCAAGTAGTATCTCGCGCCCGGTCCTTGGCGCGGCTCAACACCGGCAGCAATAATCCCGACAGAATCGCAATGACGGCGATGACCACGAGCAACTCGATCAAGGTAAAGGCTCCCGGCCCGGGTTGCAGGGCATCAGGCTCCGCGCGTCCTGGCACTTTCATGTTCATTTGGACAGCGGACATGGCCAACGCTCACGCGAGCCTGCCGCGTGGCGTCCTGTCCATCGTAGTCCTGCAACACAGGACGAAGTTGGAAGCTTTACGCGGACTGCCGCTCACGCCGGGAATGGCTGAAAATTAAACTTGAAATGTGTGCCGCAGAGGCACACATTAGCCCTGTGCCGGTTCTAACCAAAGAACGTCGTGGAGAGCGGTTGGTCGCCCGCGTGAGCGGGTCGGACAAACTGCTGTTCCAACGTGCCGCCTTTCTCGAAGGGCGCTCGGTCGCAACCTTTGTGATTACTCATGCGCGCGAAATGGCGCGGCGGATCGTTGCTGCCCAGGAAACCATCGAGTTGGATGCCATCCAGTCACGTCGCTTCGTGAAGGCTCTGCTGAATCCCACACCCTCGGCTCCGAACCGGTTGAAGAAAGCTGCCGCCGCTTACCGGCAGCGTGTGGCTGCCTGAGCTACGGGGGTCTGGCTTTTCCAATCCGAGCCATTCGGGAACGGCTTTCATGGGCAGAAACATTTTCTGTTCATCCAGCGGCTTAAAACCGAAGGTGCCGTAAAATTTTGCGGCCGGCCCATCTTTCGGGTCAACCACGACGGCCACTGAACCGACGACGGAACTGCTTTCGTAACTCCGCTTCAGGGCGTCCACCATGAGCAGATCACCGATGCCTTGTCCCTTGAATGCGATGGCGCGGGCCAGCCGCCCCAACAGCGTGGCTGGCAGTCGTGGATAATGGGGCAATTTCCTGGTCAGCTCGACGGGCAGTTTCTCCAATTCGATGGACGTGGCCGAGAGCGTGTAGTAACCGGCGATTTGGCCTGGATCAGCAACCGGCACGAGAACAAAACAGGCTGACGTCCGCGACTTTGCTTCCTTCCTTGCCCGCGTGTGAAGAAACCCGGTCAATTCCGGCGACTCACACGAGAACTCTTCCCGGCAATGAACGGCAGGATTAAGAATCTCAACGCGAAACTGTGATTGGTCGGCCATGCGTTGGCGGCAGTGTATCGGGGAGATCGCGATTTTCCAGCTTTCAATTGGCAATGAACCGGCGACACGGAGTTGACAACCAAGCTGTGAAAGCCCTCGAACCCGGGGTGTGGGGCACCCCGGGCTATTATCTTTCGCCCCGATGGGGGAATGGCGCTTACATAAGGCCCAGCCTGCGCAAGCGGGCACGGGTGCGGCGCACAGCGCGTTTGGGGTGATCCCGGAAGTGGCGGCGCGGCAAGTTGAGCCGTGGGTATTTGTTTTTCTTGCGCCTGACGGCTCGCGGCTCGCGCCGTCCCGGACGTGCCGGCACCAAATCGGCCGCCAGCGTACGGAGCAGTTCAGCCCACAAGGCCCGCCGTTTCTTTGAGGAGCGCGTTTGGCTCATGGCGTGGCTGAACTGCCGCAGTGCATCCAGCGTGCCTTTGAAGCTGATTCGTTCCAACGCCACGCCGTGCTGGAGGGCCGCTTGCGCCATCGTCCAGCGCACCAGATTGTGTGCGATGAGTCGCGCGTAAACTTCCTTTTGCGCCATTTCGGGCGAGTGACTGCGCAGCATTTCCAACTGGAGGGTGGTTTTGAGATCGTCCAGACACATCTCCAGCCGCCACCGCCGCAAGTAGGCTTCGAACAGTTCCTGTGCGGGGTAGTGTTGGGGATCCACCAGCGTGGTGACCAGCGTGACTTGGCGCACGCGAAAGCCTTTTTGATGGCAGCGGCCCCGTACCACCCGCACGGTCAACTCGACCGGCAAGCCCACCCACTGCGCCAGCGTCAACCACGGGGAGGGACACGGCCCCTTTTTCCAGACCAGCAACCAGTCGTTTTTGCCCAGCCGCCGGGTTCGGCGCCGGCCATCGCCATGGCGCCGCGACCGCCCGAGGAAATCCACCCCCAGCGTTTGCAAGAGCGCCACCACCACAAAATTGCCAAAGCCCCGGTCGCCCACGACGACATCACCCTTGGCCAGTTGATTGAGCAGCAGGCCCCACAGTGACAGTTCGGACTGCAACAAACTACCTTGGGCCAGGGCCAGCAGGGCGCCGCTGCCCAAGGAAAACAACACGACCAGACGGAGCATTGGAAAATGGGGCAGCGAGGCTTGGACTGGCGGATAGGCCGCGCGGTTTTTGGGCGTGTCGGGCAGGGTCAGGGTTGAGCCATCCACTACCTTGAGCGGGCGGCCTTGGAGCCAGTTCAAAGGGGTGGCGTGCTGCCCGGCGGCCTGGGCGGTGGCCGCCAAGGCCTTGGGAAATTCGCTCAAGGGCAGCCGGGCGCGAGCGCGGCAGTAAGCGCCATCCTCCTCGGAAAGGCTGGGGCCGCCCTCCAGCTGGAACAAGGCTTGGAGTTGGCGAACGACTTCCCGGCCGGTGGCTTGGGGATTAAGGCTTTGCCAGAGCAGGCACCAGAAGGTGCGCCAGCGGGTGTAGAGGCGGTCGCGGCTGTTTTGCTTTTCCGGGGCCTTGGGGAAAAGCGTGGCCGGCAGGCAGGAGCCGAAGCGGGCTTCCAGTTGGCAGAGCGTGCAAGCCCGCAAGTCGGCGAGGGCTCTGGCCGTGCGCGCGCCCGAGGGTGCCAGTTGGGCGCGCCAGGCGGAGAAGAAGGGAGTGTCGTGCATAGGGCGGTAGTAATACCGCCTTATTGACACGTCTGCTAGACTTTTGGGCATGAACCGCGATTTTTCCTTGGCCCGGGCGCAAAGGCAGTATGCCCGGTTGGCACAGCAGTTGAGCACCACCGGCTGGATCAGTGAAGGTTACGTGCAAGACCGCGGTCCAGGTGCCGGCGGTCCTTGCTATCAGTGGACACGCAAGGTCAAAGGCAAAACCCTCAGTGTCGCGCTGTCCAAGGAACAGTATGAATGGCTGCGTTCGGCCATTATCCAGTGGCGGGAGGTGCAAACCACCCTCAAGGAAATGCAACGATTAAGTCGCCACGTCTTGTTTGCTACCGTACCCAACCCCCCCAGACGTAAGAGACTGGGAAAGAAAGTTTTGGGCCTTATGTAAGCGCCATTCCCCCGATGGGGCTTTGGTTCCGCCTTCGCTTCGCTTCGGCGCGACTGAATCAAGGAAGTGGGGTGCAAAGCTCGACCAAATGGCCGGAATTGTCGCGGAGGTAGGCTACGGTCTGGCCCCACGGCTTGGTCATCGGTTCGCTCACCGGGTTCGCTCCGGCGTTTACGGCACGCTTGAATAATGCCGGGACATCGGGCGTAGTCAGGGCGATCTCCACTCCCAACGGCGCCTTGTCCGGACCGGCGGCCACGATTTCCTGTTTCAAATGTTCTTTGGCCAGCGCCAGGCTGACGAAGGCCAGCCGGGTCGCACCGGTCTCCAGTTCGTCGTACGCCTTGCCGTTGTCGTCGTGGAAAAAGCGCTTGGCCAGGCCAAACGCCTTTTCGTAAAAGGCGAGGCTCGCGGCGACATCGTTCACATACAAAAGCACGTAACCGAGTGAGGGAGGATTCATAGTGGTGGTTGAGAGTTGAATGTTGAGAGTTGAGTGTCGAGTGAATTTTTTGACGCAATCTTATAACGACCGGCAGGACAAAGGCTGTCCAACCAGGAGAAAATACTGAACGTTCAACATTCAACGCCCAACGCCGAAGGGTATTTCCTTGAATGTTCGAAGTTGAATGTTGAGCGTTGAATGTTGCCTGGAGGTTTGGTTCGGACGCATTAGACTCCGGCTTTTGGTTTGGTGAAGGTGATGACCAGGGCCGACCAGGCGATCAGGGCCAGAGTGAGGACGGGAATGATCCAGATGGGCTGAAGATCGTGCGCTTCGGCCACGGTGACGCCATACGCCTTGGCCACCCACACGTCGGCGCGCAGGTTCAGGATGGCCAGAATCATCAATCCAAACAGATTCACGTGCCGGCCGACAGCCAGTCCGACTGCGGCAGCAGACTTGCCGCGCAACTGGACGAAGGACCAGAGTGCCAGTGCCAGCATCGTTCCGGCGGCAATGCCGGTCGCCAGGGGATCATGGGCCGTCCACGTCAGCCAGATTATCCAGGAAAACATCAAATAGGAGCCGGCCACGGCCCGGGCCAGTGCGCCCGGCTTCATCGGCGTCGTGATGGGCGGCGGAATTATGCCGGCGTGCATGAGCGCCTGACGTTTGGCGGTGGCCCGTTGAACGACCACGTTGAGGAACGTGATGGTGGCGAGGATGAAGAACCACCAATAACCGATTGTCGTCACAAACCGGACCCGGTCGCTCCATTCAAAATGCCGGCCCAGCGCATGCATGGTTAATTCGCTGCCCATCGCCAGTCCCAGATAAACGACCCAGAAGGCGATGATAAAGGCGATTTGTCTGAACCGGTCCTTGCGGTCGGCGGTCGAGGAGCGAACCAGCAGACATTGCGCTCCGACGCCGGCGGCGATGCCGAGAATCGGCGTCAACGGCAGCAGCAAAGCAGCGAGAAAACCCGATTTGACCGCCGCAGTGCCTTTGGCGCCCGCGCCGAGACCGGCGGTCGCTGCTGCCGGGCCGGCCGCCAACGGCAACATCGCGAGTACCATGCCGGAAAATGCCTGGCCGGGCGCCGTCCGGCGCAAGGCGCCTTCCACAAACGTCTGCACCTCGTCCTGCAACAGTTTGCGCCCGCGCGACAGCCGTTGTTTCACGGCGTCTTCAGTCAAATCCAACTCCACCGCCACGTGTTCGATGGATTGGTGTTCGCGGTAATACAGGATGAGCGGTTCGCGATACAGCTCCGGGATTTTTTCCAGCGACCGCCACAAAATCGCCTCTTCCTCGCGGCTGATGGCTTGCTCGGACGGGAGGGCTTCGACGGCGGGTGAATCATGCGCTTCTTCCAAGGGCGCGGCATTGAGCGCCGGCTCGCGCCCGTCGCGTTCAAAGTTTTTTTGGATCCGGTGCCGGGCGATGCCGCACAGCCAGGCCCGGAGTTTGGCCGGTTCACGCAGAGCGCGAAGCTGTTTCCACGCGGCGATGAAGGTTTCCTGGGCCATGTCCTCGCTCCGGCTCACGTTGCCGGTGGCGCTGTAGGCGAGGGAGCAGATCAGGGTTTGATACCGTTCAACGATCCGGCGGAAGGCGTCCCGGCTTCCGTCCAGGCTTTCGGCCACGAGGTCGGCATCGTTTTGTTCCAGTGCGGGCATGGTCTTGATGGTCATCATATCACCTTACACGTTCCTGAAAAGGGTGTTTGGGTGACAGAAAATAGTCCGAACACCCCGCGAAGATTTTTTATAAGGAAACCAGGAATCCAAGAACCAAAGGAAAGCCTTCCTGGTTTCCTGGCCTCCTTATGAAGTTGTTTTCGGTTGCGGCTACGCCGCGCTGTGTTTCCCGCGGCCAATGAATCCGTATTAATCCGTGTTCATCCGTGGTTAAATTCCACGCCGCCACAAAAAAAGATTGTCCCCTTTGTCCAATCGGCGGCATTTACAGGTAGATGCAGGAATTGGATGACACCGCCCTGTTGCGCGAATACGTCGAACGCGATTCCGAGGAAGCCTTTGCCGCGCTCGTCACGCGGCACGTCAACAAGGTCTATTCGGTCGCGCTACGCCTTACCGGCAATCCGCATTCAGCCGAGGAAATCACCCAGGCGGTCTTCGTCATCCTGGCGAAGAAATCCCGGCAGTTGAGCAAACGGGTTATCCTTTCCGGTTGGCTGTATCAAACCGCCCGGCTGACCACGGTGACTTTTATCCGCGGCGGAATCCGGCGCGCCCGCCGCGAACAGGAGGCCCAGATGCAAACCGTTTTGAATGAAAACGAATCCGAGGCTTGGAGGCAGATCGCTCCGCTGCTGGACGCGGCGATGGCTGGATTGAATGAAACCGACCGCCACGCCGTCGTGCTGCGATTTTTCGACGGCAAAAGCCTGCGGGAAGTGGGCGCGGCTTTGGGTGCGAATGAAGAGGCGGCCAAGAAGCGCGTGAGCCGCGCGCTGGAAAAATTGCGGACATTTTTCGCCCGGCGCGGCGTGAGTTCGACGTTGACCATCATCGCCGGGGCGATTTCCGCCCATTCCGTTCAAACCGCACCGGTGGCGCTGGCAAAGGCCGTGACGGCCGTGGCGCTGGCCAAGGGCGCGGCGGCCAGCGGTTCAACTTTAACCCTCATCAAAGGAGCATTGAAGATTATGGCCTGGACAAAAGCAAAAACGGCAATCGTCGTGGGCGCCGGTCTGATTCTGACGGCGGGCACGACCGCGTTGGTCGTCAAGGCGGTTCACGCGGCACAAGAGAGAACTTATGATGGGTCGCGGGCCGCTGACTTGTTCAAAACCTTCGTCGCAGAAAAGAAGGCACAGGTGATTGCGGCCGCCGCGGCGGAAGGAAAACCAATGCCGCCCGAGTATGACGCATTCTTCGCGGCGGCAGAGAAGGGCAATTTGCCGGCGATGCGCCGCCGTTTGGACGGCTTATATTCTCAGTTGACGGGAACCTCCTGGGAGGCAGCCAAGGAAACGGCTTACGCCTTCGAAATGTTTTCCATGTGGGACGAAAAGTATGCACTGGCTTATGCCCATGGCATCATCGAATCCATTCCGCCGGGCAGCATTTATTTTACCGGCGTGCCTGCGGGAGCGTTTTTAATCCCCGCCTTGCAGAAGTCAGAAGCGGGTGCCGATCCTTGCTTTACCGTTGATCAAGGCACATTGGTGGACGAGAGTTATCGAACCTACCTGCGAAACATGTATGGCGATAAAATAGATATTCCAACGGAGGAAGACGTGCAAAAGTGTTTTCAGGATTACGCGCCCGACGCTCTGCTCCGCAAACAACAAAACAAACTCCAGCGGGAAGATTTTCAGCGCATTGACCGGCTGATTGCCAAAGTCATTTTCGACAAGAACCCGAACCACGAGTTTTACTTTGAAGAAGCCTGGCCGGTCGAATGGATGTATCCCTGTCTTGAGCCGCACGGCCTGATCCTGAAAATCAACCGGCAGCCACTGTCCGAATTGTCGGAGGACGCGGTTGCGCAGGATCACGATTTCTGGGTCAAGCTGCTCCAACCGATGATTGGCGACTGGCTCACCTACGACACGCCGGTCGAGGAACTCGCCGCGTGGACGGAACGGGTGCGGCTTAAACATGATTTCAGCGGCTTTACCGGTGACCGCCGTTTTGTCGAAGGCAATTCGGGGGAACGACAGATTTTCTCCAAGCTGCGCAATGCCATCGGCGGGGTTTACGCCTGGCGCGCGGACCACGCCACCAACCCGGCGGAAAAGAAACGCATGACTCGCGAAGCGGACTTTGCCTTCCGTCAGGCGCTGGCGCTGTGGCCCTGTTCGCCCGAAAGTTGTTCCCCGGTCTATCGCTATATGGCCCTGCTCAAGAAGGAGAAACGGCAATCCGACGCCGGTTGGTTCAGGCAATGGCGCAAAAATGCTCCAAGCAATTGAAATAATAGCCGGGAGGCTGGTTTGGGCCGACGCAGTGCCACGCAAGAAAAATGTCTCATTTCCCGTTTGGCGTGCATATATAAGGTGAATGACGGACGATGACCTGGGGTTGGTGCGGCAATATGCTGTCAACCAGTCGGAAAGCGCCTTTGCGACGCTGGTTGCCCGGCACATCAATCTGGTATATTCCGCCGCGCTTCGACAGGTTGCCAGTCCGTTACTGGCCGAGGAGATCACGCAGACCGTGTTCATCATTCTGGCGCGCAAGGCGGGTTCCCTCAATTCCCACACCATTCTTCCCGGGTGGCTTTACCGGACAACCCGTTTCGCCGCCGGGGCCGCATTGAAGCGGGAAGCCCGCCGTCACCGCCGGGAACAGGAGGCGCAGATGGAAATCATGACCTGTCTGGATGAGGCTGGCCCGGCCTGGGCACAACTGGCGCCGCTGCTCGACGAGGCGATGGCCCAACTGCGGGACAAAGACCGCGACGCGATTGTTTTGCGGTACTTCGAGAACAAGAATCTTCAAGGAGGTGGGCGAGGCGCTGGCCAAGACCGTGACGGCCATCGCAGTGGCCAAGGGCGCGGCGGCCAGTGGTTCAACCTTAACCCTCATCCAAGGAGCATTGAAAATTATGGCATGGACAAAAGCAAAAACAGTGATTGTGGTTGGCGTGGGAGTGTTGCTGGCAGCAGGAACGACCACGGTGACCGTCAAAAAAATCAAAGCGTATGAAATGGACCGCAATTCGTGGCGGTCCGCCAAACTCACCTGGGAGCAGGTGGGCGAGACCGCGCCGCAAATCAGAATTCTGCCAACGAAATTCAAAGCCCCGGTAACCCACATGTTGACTTGCGATGGTCACAAATGGGGCGGGGTCAGAGTCTCGATGAAAGAAATAGTGCGGGCAGCTTATGGCTGCAGTCCCGGCCGGATTGTTTTCCCCGCCGGGGAACCACCGGAGAAGTACGACTTCATCTCGACTTTATCGGAAGGCACGGAGGAAGCTTTGCAGCAGGAACTGAAAAAAACGCTTGGCTTCATGGGGCGGCGGGAAACCATGGACATGGACGTATGGGTGCTCAAAGTTCGAAACCCGGACGCTTCGGGACTGAAACCCCATGGCTTCGGATTTCCGGATGAGTGGCACAATGGGGGACACATCCATTGTTTCGGCGAGCCGCTTTCCTCGGCACCCCCGATTCCTCCTTTGGGTCTGGCCAAATATTTGGAAATGTATCTCCAGTCGCCAGTCGTCAATGAAACCGGCCTCACGGGGTATTACGATATTGACCTCAAATGGAAGGAGCGGGGCGAGGCGGATCCCAACCACGACGCCTTAAAACAGGCCGTGCTCAACCAACTCGGCCTGGAGCTTGTTCCCGACCGTCAGCCCATCGAGATGGTGGTGATGGAAAAGGTGAAGTAAGCGAAACCAATGTGATCAGTTACGCGTCATTGAATTGGACGCCTTGAAACTTTCCGGTGCTGAAATCGCCAAAAAAGTTGAAACAAACCAGTCATGACGATGTCATAAGAACTGTGAAGTCGAGGTTCGGGGCATTCACTTTGATTGAACTGCTGGTGGTGATTGCCAGCATCGCCATTCTGGCGGCGCTGCTGCTGCCGGTTTTGTCCAAAACCAAGCAGCGGGCACAGGGCGTGTTCTGCCTCAACAACAGCAACCAACTGGTCACTCAGCAACAACGTTCGCTGCTTGATGTTCCCGTCCATTTCTGCTATCCTTACCTCAATGATAAGCGGGAAACAAAATGCCTTCTCCCTTACCCGCAGAGCGCCAAAAAACCAGCGAGGCCGCAAAAAGGAAATCCCCATTATTCAAGCCCTGGCCGATGCAACCAAATATCTGCATCGCAATCTGGTTTGTTGGGCGGCGCTGGCACTTGTACCCGCGGCACAGGCAGGCACTGTCGTTTGGAATGGGGCCAGTGGGACAGACACGAACTGGTCCAACGGGACTAACTGGGCCGGATCGGTTTTCCCTGCCGCAGCGGACGACGTGAAGTTCTTCGACGCTGGCGCAGTTGCAACGGTTTCCAACATCAACAACGTGGTGGATGGGGCCTTCAGTGGCACCATCGGCTCACTGCAATACGGCAACACGAACAATTTTCACACCACCCTCATCTCCACTGGCCAGACATTGAACGTCACCGGCACCAATGGGCTTTCGGTATTTATGCCCGCCCAGGACACCGCTGCCGGCCCGGCAAAATCGGTGTTTGCCACAATCACGGGTCCGGGCGCCACCCTGAACCTGGGCAATACGAACGCCAATCTGGTGATCAACCAGAGCCACACCAACAGCCCCGGCGGACGGGCGACACTGGATCTGTCGGGCTTGGATACGTTCACGGCCAATCTCAATCGGCTCGGCATTGGCACCGTCAGTTTGCCCAACTCGCGAAATCCGGGCGGGGGCACGGGCAATCAGCGCTGCCTCGGCACACTTTATCTGGCGAAGACAAATCTTATCCGGCTCAACTATGTCGTCCCGCTCGCAACCTATCTGGCAGCCAACGCGACCAATGCGCTCGAGCTCAGCCGGAATCCCGGCAACAATGCGGGCGGTGTCAGTTATCTTTATCTGGGCCGGTCCAATGCGTTTTATCTCGACAGCCTGGGCGTGGGCCGGGACAAGGCTTCGGCCTCGGCCGCCGGCTGGCTGGGTTTCAACCCCGCTGTCACCAACAGCAATCCCACTGCTTGTTTCCGCGGGACAGGCGGCGACTCGAGCCGGGTGACCTGGTGGGGCATCGGGGACATGAACGCCAGCGCTTCCTCGGCGCAATCCTCGGTCGGCACCTGTGATTTCAGCAACGGCAAGGTGGACGCCCTGGTGAACATGATGTCCCTGGCGCGGGACGGCAGTGTGTTGACCACCGCGAGCGCCAACAACCAGGGCACGCTCACGTTTACGGCCGGCACGGTGGACGTCAACACGCTCTATGTCGGCAATCAGTCTCTGGGAGGCGGCAGCAGCGGCGGCAATTACAACGCGTGCATCGGCATCGTGAACGTCAACGGCGCGAATGCCACCCTGGTGGTCAACAGCAATCTGGTGCTCGGCCGGACGGTCACCAACAGCGTCACCGCCCAGCTTACGTCCGGCACCCTCAACGTCAGTCAGGGCATCGTCCGGGCGAACACGATTACCGCCGGTGCCTTCAGCACGAACAACACCATCAACCTGCTGGGCGGCACTCTCATCGTCACCAACACCGTGGGCGCCGTCAGCCAGCCGCTCACCACGCTGACGTTATCCAATGCGACTATTTGGATGAGTGTGAACAGCAATGCCGTGCCGGGCGTGGTTGTCACGGCCCTGCAAACCGGTGGAACGTCCAACTGCATCGGTCTGGCGTCGGTCCCGATTTTCCCGACCTATCCGACGCAGGTCGTGCTCATCAAATACACCACGCTGGATTCATTTAATTTTGGCCTGGCCAATTCGTCCGCGTCCGCGCCCGGCGCCTACCTGGTAAACAATTCCGCCAACCAGTCCGTTGACCTGTTGCTGACCAGCGGACCGACGCCAACGGTCGGTGGATTGTCATTCCTGCAGCAACCCGGCGATACCGTCGCCGGCTCGTCCATCTCGCCGGCGGTGAAGGTGGCCGCGACCAATTCCGACGGCACATTCGCCACCAACGTGCCGGTTTTCATTTCACTCTTTAGCGGCACGGGGATTCTCAACGGCACCTTGAGCCGGACGACCGACGCCAACGGCATTGCGACCTTCACCGATTTGAATTTGACCGTCGCCGGCCCGAAAATTTTGCGCGCGGCGGCGGGCGGGAAAACGGTCAACAGCGCCGGGTTCAACGTTCTGGCCGCGCCACCGGCAAGCCTCGCGTTTGCTCAACAACCCAGTGACACCGTCGCCGGTCAGATCATCACCCCGAACGTCACCGTGCAATTGGTTGACTGTTATGGCAACAATTCCCCGAGCAACGGAATCACCGTCTATCTTGCCATGACCAGCGGAAGCGGAACATTCGACGGCATCAACACCGTCAATACCGATCCCACTGGACTGGCCACATTCACCGACCTCACCATCAACCTGACCGGCACCAAACAACTGGCCGCCAGCGCCATTGGTTTGCCAGCCACGACCAGCCGGCTGCTGGTCATCCTGCCGTCAATTCCCCTGCCGGTGATTCCCAACCAGACGTTTTATGTCACCAACTACGGCGCGAAGGGCGACGGCGTGGTGACCAATACGACGGCGATTCAAAACACCATTAACGCCGCCTCGCTCGCCGGCGGCGGCACGGTTCGCGTTACTCCCGGCGTTTATCTGTCCGGCCCGCTCAATCTCAGCAACAGTATCAACCTGCAAATTGACGCCGGCGCGATGCTGCAAATGCTGCCCTATGGCAGTTGGCCAACGAACTTTTCCAATTTCATCACCGGCTCGCGCCTGCACGACGTTGAAATCAGCGGCTCGGGGACCATTGACGGCCAGGGCGCTCCCTGGTGGTGGGTGTTCGAAACCAATACCAACGCGTTCCGACCGCACGACATGATTCTGATGTATCGTCTGCACCAACGTGCTGGTGCAAAACGTCACCCTCCAGAATCCGCCGATGTTTCACTTCGACCTCAACAGCCTTTGTCAGAATGTGAACGTCCGGCATATCACCGTCAATACGCTCAATCAGCCGCCCGCTTCCGGCGCTCACAACACCGACGGCATTGACATCTCCGCCAACAATTGCCTCGTTCAATATTGCTTTATTAACGATGGCGACGATGGCCCGGTGCTCAAAGGCCCGGCTTACAATGTGACTATTGCCGACTGTAACATTGGCATGCGATCTCGGCCTGGCCGTCGGCAGCACGTTGGCCAACGGCGGCGCCACAAATCTCTACGTCGTCAATTGCCTCGTGACCAACAGCGTTGACGCCATTTACCTCAAGAGCGACCGCGACCGGGGCAATCTCATGCAGAATTTCACTTACGCCAACCTGGTAATGACCAACATATCGCAAATGCCGTTTATGATTTACAGCTATTACACCAACCTCCTCTATGGCTACACGGACACCGTGACCCCCGCCAGCGCCGCGCTGGACCCGGGACAGCCCGTCACCGCCACGACACCCATCTGGCGTGACATCACTTTCAGCAACATCATCGCCACGACGACCGACCGGGCCGGCACGATCTGGGGCCTGCCGGAGATGCTGGTGTCCAACGTGACCTTTACCGGCGTGTCCATCTCTGCCGCCAAATCGTTTTACGTCCTCAACGCCCGAGGCGTCCGGTTCGTGGATTCGCCCATCACCACGCTGGCCGGCCTCTACAATTTCGAGCTCTACAACGCCGAATTGACCCTCAGCAATTCCGCGCCCGGGTCCACGCCTGTCAGCCTGGATGGCTTCTCCACCAACGGCATCGGCAACACCCTGCTGCTCTACAACACCCGGGCCATCGTGAAAAACACTAATCTCTTAGCCGCCAGTCCGGCCATCACCTTGGGCGGCAGCACACTCATTGTCAGCAACAGTTTGAACCTTGGCGGGGCCTCGTCGCTGAACTTTGTCCTCGGCACCAACACCACCTGCCTGGTGGTGGCAGGCAATCTGGTCCTGAACGGAACCATCAACGTCAGCGCAGGCAGCGGTTTCACGCCCACCAACTACACCCTGTTCCGCTACAGCGGCAGCCTCGGCGGCATCCCCGTGCTCGGCGCCACTCCGACGGTTCACTCTTACAATTACGCCCTCGATACGAACACCCCGGGCCAGGTCAACCTGGTTGTTGCTGCGCCTCCGCCGCCGAGCTTTGGAAACATCCAGGTCGCACCAGGTGGCGGCGGGGCTTTTGTCATGAGCGGAAGCGGTGGCGTAACGAATGGCCTTTTCAACGTGCTGGCTTCGACGAATCTCACTCTGCCGATGGCGCAATGGCCGGTCGTTGACACGAACCCCTTCGATGCCAACGGCCATTTCCTGTTCACGAACGTCCCAGGCTCAAATGCCGCACAAATGTTCTATCTGCTTGAAGTGCGCTGACGGTCCGGAGATATGGTAAAATCATTTTTCCAAAAATCGTTTGAGCAATTGCCAGTAATGAGTCCACCAGACCTGGTTTTTCTTCGCGCTTTTCATTGCTGCCGCCACGCGCTTTAATTCCGGCGTGGCAATCCTGCGCATCCAACCGGTTCAATCTCTCGACGCGCCGGAACTGGCACTGTATTGCACCCTCCGCCGCGTCGAGGAACACGAGCGGGCCGGCGTGTTGGTGGCCACCAATATCAAGGTGGTCAAACGGTTGCTGGCGAGCCGGTACACCGTCGTCTCCGCCCTGCTCACGCCCGCGTGGCTGGAACAGCTCGAACCGCAATTGCGCGCCCGGCCGGAGGAAGAAATCTGCGTCTATGTCGGCGAACGGAAGCTGCTGGAAACCATCACCGGCTACCAGTTGCATCAGGGCGCGCTGGCCGTGGCCAAAATCCCGCCGCAGCCGGATTTTGAAACGCTCCTGAAAAATTCACCACGGCCGTTGCTGCTCGCCGCCGTGGAAGGCATTGCCAGCGCGGAAAATCTGGGCGCGGTGGTCCGAAACTGCGCGGCTTTTGGCGCGCATTTTCTGATTGTGGGCGAGACTTGCGGCAGCCCGTTCCAGCGCCGCGCGGTGTCCGGTGCCATGGGCACCACCTTCGAGCAACCATTGATCCACGTGGACAACCTGGTGGAAAAACTGACGTCACTGCGTGCGCGGGGCGTGCGATGTCTGGCCGCGCATCCCCGGCCCGGGTCCAGGAAGCTGACCGCGGTGGATTTGCGGGGCGATTGCTGCCTGGTGTTTGGCGCGGAAGGACCGGGCCTGACGACGGCCGTGCTGACGGCGTGCGACGACATGGTGGAAATCCCGATGCCATCTTACATGAATTCACTGAACGTGGCCGTCGCCACGGGAATATTCCTTTACGAAGCGACCCGGCAGCGCGGGTGAGGATTTTGGAGTGCGGTGGCAGAGCGCAGCGGCGACACCGCTTTTCGACCGTAGACTTAAATCCCAAAGCGGCGTGGCGCTTCGCTTCCCGCCGCAGTCCAAAATGATTCCGTTGCGCCTTGGCGTTGAAATGAATCTGTGTTTATCCGCGTATAGTGTGTCAGTTTGGGTGGGGCGAGACTGCTGACGAGTCGGCTCGCGAGGACGCTCGCCCTACCGCAATTGCAAACCGACCTACTATCAAAATTGGTTGGCACTTTTTTCCGGCACGGCCATTTTGGGGTTCAACGGTGACGATTCCAGGCCAGCGCCAATGGGGCGATGGCCAGATCCGCCAGCGGAAGGATGAGGAATCCGCCGAGCGTGACCCAAATCCGCAGGCCGGGTTGGTTGATCGCGTTGCAAACATGGCTCGCGTAGCCGGCCACGAACAGGCCGCATACCAGCCAGCCGCCGGCGATCCAGCCGACCGCGCGGGCCGTGATGGCGTTTCGACGCAATCCCCAGACAAAAGTGGCAATCGAAACGGCGATCTTCGCCGCCAGACACGCAATCAGAATTGCAGTCAACCAATGCAGCAGTGTTTCCCTGAAATCCTCGTAAAGGTTGGCGGCCATGACCAGTGCGATCAGCCCCATATAGGCAGCGCCTCGCCACGCGATGCCCAGATTGGCGATCCAAGGGCGTCCAGTCAAACCCGACCCAATCCCGGCCAGCAGATTTTTCCAAACCATAATCACCAGCAGCAACAAGGCTGGCGGGCATCCGGTCAGGTATGAAATCGGCCCGAAAGGGGTGACCAATCCAGCTTTGGAAAACAGGGTCCACTTGCCTGTGATCGCCAGGCAGAGACAAATTCCAGCCACGCTGATCAAAAGGGTCAAGGCGCTCGATGCCAAAGCCATCGCCAGTTTCGCCACGACAAATCCGCCATTCGTCATGGGACGAACGGAAATGTAGCCCGGCAGTTCGCGCGTGGAACCGAGCAGATCAAACTTTGCCATCGCGGATCCCATCACACCGGAAAGCACGAGTGGCCCGAACAACATCAGAGCCAGAATCGCCTCCGGCGGAGGAGCGCCCACATCCGACCATTTGACTCCGACAAGTAATGCGGATGGCATAACCAGCAACGACATCGCGCCTGAGAAACCGGGGAGCAACCATCCCTGCCTTTGCCATTCCAGCCAGAATTGCGCGCCAAACGCGGAGCGGAACCTGGCGCGCCGGCCGTGCGCGCGAGTCCGGAACCAGCGGCTCCATAGGATGGAAATCCGGGATGGGCCGTCCCATCGTCCCTCTCTCATCAGTTTCAGTCCAACCCATGCGGATGGCACGGCTGACATGAGCAAGGTGGCCACAATTCCCCATTGCCACCCCGGTGAAATGTAAAAGGGCAACTGCGGCATCACTCCAACAGTCAGATGCACCAGGGCCACCGCAACCATTACAAACGACCTGAACCTCACCAACGGGAGGCCCCAGGCAAGAGCCTGCATCCACCAAAAAAAGGACAACGCCACGATGCTGATCCAAGATAGATTATAAACGGGAAGCAAGCCCAGCGGTTTCAGAACGAACGCCACCCAGATATCAAGCATCGTGGTCGTAACCAGTCCGCCCACCAGCATTGGCACCATGACCAAATGGAAAGTGCGCAGCGGTTTCAACAGCAGGGGGCCGGGATAGCCGGCTTTCACCTTGGCCGAGTCCACCTCGACATGGGCAAAACAGGACAGCAGTTGAAGGTAGCCGCCAACGAAGCCTGCCAGCGAGGCCAGGGCCAGCAACGCCGCGAGAATTTCAGACACGCCCTGCCGTTTCCACTGGACGAAGCAAAGACCTGCTCCCAGAGCCACGCCGTGCCACAGATAACTCGCTTTGTTCCGGGCCCAAATTTCCCAGAGCATCGCGCCGGTGGGGGTTCGCCATGCCAGTCTGCCAACACTCATAAATCAACTCCCTTTTCCGCCGGCCCGTGCCACCAGGATCTCATCCAGTGTCGGGGTTCGTTCCTCGACCACGCGGGCGCCAATCAAGGCGGCCGCCGTTTCCAGTTCGAGATGCGAGCCGCCAAACAACACCCGCCATTCCGAACCGTATCCCGCGACCGCGTGCGCCCCGGCCAGAACCGGGGCCTTCGCCGGCGGTTCCGCAAACGCCAGCACCGCCGAAATGTGTTCGCCTCGCACCTCTTCAGTCCGTCCGTTCAACACCACGCGTCCCTGCTGGAGCATGACGACGTGATCCGCCACCCGTTCGACTTCGTCGAGCAGATGGGACGAGAACAGAACGGTCCGCCCTTCCTCGGCCACGATGCGAATGATCGCCTCCAGAATGTCCCGCCGCACCACGGGGTCCAGACCCGAACTGGGTTCATCCAGAATCAACAGCTCTGGACGGTACGCCAGCGACGTCAGCAAACCGATCTTGGCCTGCTGTCCTTGCGACAGGGTTTTGATCTTTTGGGCCGGGTCCAGTTGGAATTGTTCCAAGAGCTGCCCGGCATATAGTTCATCCCATCCCGGATAAAACGCCTGGGTATAGCGCATGAACTCGTCCACCCGCATCCAGCCGGGCAAATCGCGCCGCTCCGACAAATAACCCACGCGGCCCAGCACGCCCACCGGATCCCGCACCGGATCGAGGCCAAAAACCCGGACGCTCCCCGTCTGGGCCTTGAGTGCGCCCAGCAGATGCTTGATCAGGGTGGTCTTGCCGGCGCCATTTTCGCCCACCAATCCCAGCACGCTGCCGCGCGGGACGAACACCGACACATCGTCCAGCGCCGCCTTGGACCCGAAATGGCGCGACAGGCCACTGATGGCGATGATTGCCTCGGCCGATGAAGGAGAAGGGAATTTCATTTGGATGATTCCGGTTGCATGGCGGCATCCCGCTCGTGGAGAAGGGTGACGACATCGTCCAACCCCACGTTCAGGTGGCGCGCATTGGTCAGCAGCACGTCGGCCGGCTCGGCCAGGAGCCGGAGCTTTTCCCGCCGGGGCAGGAGCGTCTTCACCTGGGCCACCGTGGTGCCGAAACCCTGCCGCATGGTAACGATCCCTTCGCGTTCGAGTTCGAGATAGGCGCGCGCCACGGTGTTGGGATTGATGCGCAATTGTTCCGCCAGCACGCGGATCGGGGGGACATCGTCGCCGGGCTTCAGCCGCCCGGCGGCGACCAGATACTTCACCTGCTCGACGATCTGTTGATAGATCGGCGCGCCATCCTGCACGGAGATTCGGAGTTGCATGATATTTTAATCACCGGGCCGCCCGAACCGGGACTGTCCGATGAATGTATTAAACAATTAATACATTGAGATAAAAAGGGCAAGCCTAAATTTTTCCATTTCCGCCGGGGAAGCACGGCCGGCGTGAGGATTTTGGACTGCGGTGTCAGCCTGCCAAGGCGAAGCGCAGCGAAGACTGGAGCGCAGCGGCAACACCGCTTTCCGTGCTGCCGGGCTGGTTCCAAAAGCGGCGTGGCGCTTCGCTTTCCCGCCGCAGTCCAAAACAGGTGATTGCGGCATCAGCCGCGTCAGGTTCATTTCGTGTCCTGGTGTGGTCGAAAAGTTGCCTCGGGGATGGATTCAAAATTGGTTGGCAATTTTGACCGGCGGCGGACATAACCACATATTGAAGGTTTTTGATCCCCGGCTGGGGCTTCAATTTGACTTTGCGATGAACGGGAACCTTGTTTGGCAGTCCAACAAATGAAAATGGAGCAATGCCCGGCGTCAAACTTCACCTTAAACCAGGTGAAATGTTTCTGTCTTTTGGGAATGCTGGCGTGTGTTTCCGCCCAGGCCGCGCCCACCGTGTTTCAGAGTTCCGAACGCCAAACGGCGTTGCTGGAGCTTTACACTTCCGAGGGTTGCAGCAGTTGCCCGCCGGCTGAATCATGGTTGAGCGGGTTGAAAAAGGCGCCCGGCTTATGGAGCGACTTTGTGCCCGTTGCCTTTCATGTTGACTACTGGGATCATCTCGGCTGGCGCGATCAATGGGCGGGCAAACAATTCTCCGAACGCCAGCGCGATTACGCCGGACAGCGGGGCAGCGATACCATTCACACCCCTGAATTTGTTCTCAATGGCAAGGAATGGCGCAACGGGTCAGGATTGAAAGGCGCTCCCGGTTTGTCGGGTGCCAAAGCCGGCGTACTCAAGGTCAGCTTGGAAGGCACCAATCACTGGCATGTCAGTTTTGTTCCCGCGGCAATCGGGGCGATAGGTTGCGAGGTGAATGCCGCGCTTTTGGATTGCGAATTAAATTCCGAAGTGAAGGCCGGAGAAAACAAGGGCCGCAGTTTGAATCACGATTTTGCCGTGCTCACCCTGGTGAAGCAGCCGCTGACCGGCAAGGACGGCGGATTCCAAGGCTGGTTCACGCTTGACCCCAATCCAAAAGGAACCGTGGGCCGTTTGGCACTGGCCGTTTGGGTCACGCGCGCTGGAAAGCTTGAGCCATTGCAAGCCGTCGGCGGCTGGCTGCCAAAATAGGGTGGGCGGAACGAATTGGTGTGAGCCAGCTTGATATTTCCCAATGCCAGTTTCCGAATCCGTGTTCATCCGTGGTTAAAATGGCAGTCTCGGGGATGAATTCAAAATTGGTTGGCTCTTTTTGCCGGCGGCGGCCACTAATTAATGGATGCACGACGCGACGGACATGGATTTGTTGCGGCAATATGCCGTCGGGAATTCCGACGCCGCCTTTGCCGCCCTGGTTGCGCGCTACGTGAACCTGGTTTATTCCGCCGCCCTGCGCAAGACCGGCAATCCCCACGCCGCCGAGGAGATCACGCAGGCGGTGTTCATCATCCTCGCGCAAAAAGCCGGGCGCATCCTGGACAAAACCATCCTGCCCGGCTGGCTGTATCAAACCGCGCGGCTGACGGCGTCGAGTTTCCTGCGGCGTGAAATCCGCCGCGTCCGCCGTGAACAGGAGGCCTTTATGCAGACCGAGCCATACACCATTCCACCCGATGAAACCTGGGAACAGCTCGCGCCGCTCTTGGAGGATGCGATGGGGCAATTGGGCGACCAGGACCGCGCGGCGGTGGTGCTGCGGTTTTTCGGCGGCAAAAGTTTCGCCGAGGTGGCCACGGCCGCCGGCGTCAGTGAAAATGCGGCGAAGAAACGGGTCAGTTACGCGCTGGAAAAGCTGCACCGCTATTTTGCCAGACGCGGCGTGAGTTCGACGACAGCCGTCATCGCCGGGGCGATTTCCACCCATTCCATTCAAGCCGCGCCGGCGGCGCTGGTAAAATCCGTGACGGCGGTGGCGCTGGCCAAGGGCGCGGCGGCCAGCGGTTCAACTTTAACCCTCATCAAAGGAGCCTTGAAAATTATGGCCTGGACAAAAGCAAAAACAGCGGCAACGAGTGCGGCGATTGTGCTAGCCGTGGGCGCCACCACCGGGGTGGTGGCGCATCTGGACATCCCTCACCGGCTGGAACTCTCCGCCGGCCGGCACGCCATGGCCAATCGCCTGGCTGAGCCAGTGGATTTAAGCGCTTATTACGACAAGCGGGCGGACAATTTTGACAAAGAATGGGCGATTGTGCCCAGCGGGTTTCAAACCTTTTATCATGTGCCCTTTCAGGCGGATGGCTCACTGCAATTATGGGGCGCGGGTTTTCCGGCCTATGGCGGCGGCAGCGGCACGGAACAGATTGAAGGCATTCCCGTGAACCGGCGTTTTGAAACCCTCTACCTTTATCACACGGCCATTTTCTGGTCGCCCAACAATGCGCCCATTTATCAATTGGTGTTCCGTTACGACAACGGAGAATCCGTCACCAACACCATTCGCTACGGCGCCGATATTCTGGACTGGTATGCCACCCCCGACAGACGCGGCCGGATTCCACCTCCCGCCAGTCATAATTCCAAGCTGGCCTGGCACGGCGATTATCTTGCGGACGGTAAGACGACCCACTTGCGCTTCAGTCTCACCGCCTTGCCCAATCCCAATCCGCTCCTCACAGTCACCTCCATTGATTTGTATTCCTGCAAGACCAACAGCGCAGGCTGCATCCTGGCCATGACAACCGGGAAGTCGGGGCTGATGAAGTAACTGGCGCAACCGAAACACGGGAAGCGGAACGGGCAAAATTAATTGTCCCCTTTTATCTTCCGGTGTGCATGAATAAGGTGGATGACAACCGATGACATGCGATTGGTGCGGGAATACGTCTCGCAGCAATCCGAGAGCGCTTTTGCCACGCTCGTTTCCCGTCACACGAACCTGGTTTATTCGGCGGCCTTGCGACAGGTGCACGATTCGCAATTGGCGGAAGAGGTCACCCAGGCGGTGTTTTTCCTCCTTGCGCGCAAGGCAGCTTCACTCGGCACCGGGACCATACTTTCCGGCTGGCTGTATCACGCCGCCGGCTACGTTTCGGGTGCCGTGCTCAAACGGGAACGCCGCCGCCAACAGCGCGAACAGGAGGCTTATATGCAGCAATCCACCTTGAATGAACCGGATGCCGTGGCGTGGGAGCAGATTTCGCCGCTGCTGGACGAAGCCATGCTGCGTCTCAATCGGACCGACCGAGACGCGCTGGTGCTCCGCTTTTTTGAGGGCCGTAGGCTGAATGAAATCGGCTCCGCGCTGGGTGCCAGCGAAGAAGCCGTCAAGAAACGGGTGAACCGGGCGCTGGTAAAACTGCGGCGATTCTTCCTCAAACGCGGAGTGAATTCCACAACGGCGGCCATCGGTGAGACGATTTCTATCAATTCGGTAACAGTCGCACCGGCGGCGCTGGCGAAAACGGCAACTGCTGTGGCGTTGGCCAAAGGCGCGGCAGCTTCGACCTCAACCTTAACTCTCATCAAAGGAGCATTGAAAATTATGGCCTGGACAAAAGCAAAAACCGTTGTGGTGGCGAGTGCCGCGGTATTATTCGCGACTGGCACCACCGTGATCGTCGTTGAAAAGGTCGTCTCGCCCACCATGGACGAGTCGTTTTGGGAAACCACAAATTTTAACAAAGTGCCTCCGGTTCTGATCATCCGGCCCACGCGATACTATAGTCCGACCTCGAGTTCGATGTTAACCGTCGGCGACGGCAAAACCTTTCAAAAAGTAATGGCCCATAACACCAGCTTTGTCGGCCTTCTCCAAACCGCGTACTCGTTCAGTCAGCCGAGGATGATTCTCCCGACCGATCACCCGACAAACCATTTTGATCTCATGCTGACGCTACCGCACCGGCCAAAGGAAGCGCTACAAGAAGCCATCCAACGGAAGTTTGGCATCAACGCCCGACGCGAAACCAGGGAAACCGATGTGCTCCTGTTGAAAGTCAAAGACGCCGGATTGCTGGCGTTGCATACCAGCAAACGTGGAAGCAAAATGGATTTCAAGCACGACGAGAACCTATGGGCCTGGACCAATTTCCCGATATCCTTTGTGTCAGACTATTTGGAAGGCGTTTTTGGCAAGCCGGTCATTGTGCAATCTGGATTATCCGGGAACTACGACATCACCTTCCAATGGGAGGATGCGCAAGATCAGCGACAAGCTTTGTCCAATGAACTTGCTCAAGCCGGCCTCGAACTGGTGCCCAGCCGCGAACCCATCGAGATGCTGGTGGTGGAGAAAAAGTGAAATAGCCGGCGCGCCCACCCACAGTCAGACGCCGGTTTTTCGCTCGAAAAATGTCGGATTTTTGTCCGGGCGGCCATTTAATAGGTAAATGCAACCGCCGGATGATGCCGAACTGCTCACCGCCTACGCGATCCGCCACTCGGAAGAGGCTTTTACGGAATTGGTGGGACGCCACGTCGCGCTGGTCTATTCCGCCGCGCTGCGGCAGGTTCGCGAACCGCCACTGGCGGAGGAAGTCACCCAGGCGGTGTTCATCATTCTGGCGCGAAAGGCGCGGGCGGTGAGCCGTCACGCGACGCTTTCCGGCTGGCTCTGCCGCGTGGCGCATTTCGTGTCGCGCGACGCGTTGCGGGCCGAGCGCCGGCGCCAGCACCGCGAACAGGCCGCCGCCCGGATGGAAAACACCAGCGACACGGACTGGATGCAAATCGCGCCCTTGCTCGACGAAGTCGTGGCCCAGCTCAACGACAAGGATCGCAGCGCCATCGTCCTGCGTTTCTACCAACAAAAATCATTCGGGGAAGTCGGGAATGCTTTGGGTGTGGACGCCGATGCCGCGCAGAAGCGTGTGAGCCGGGCGTTGGAGAAGTTGCGAATATTTTTTGCCAAACGCGGCGTGAGTTCGACCACGGTGATCATCGCCGGGGCGATTTCCGCAAATTCCGTCCAAGCCGCGCCGGTGGCACTGGCAAAGGCTGTGGCGGCGGTGGCGGTGGCGAAAGGCGCGGCGGCCGGCGGTTCAACCTTAACCCTGATCAAAGGAGCATTGAAAATTATGGCCTGGACCAAAGCGAAGATGGCGATCATCACCAGCACAGCAATCGTGCTGGCGACGGTCAGCACAATTACGGTGACGAGTCATTTTCGACACGCTCCTCCGGCTCAAACCGGCAGACTGAAATTGCCGACCGGTAACGTCACGCCAATGATTGGTTACAGTTTCAGTCGTTGTGCAATTATTCTGGCTTCGGACGGCAGTCTTTGGTGTTGGGGCGAAGAACGGCTGGGCTGGCCGGTACTGGGTTTGAAAAACACGAACACCCAAAACACGGTTTCCCTGCTGCGTATCGGGAATGAAAACGATTGGACGGATGTCGCTGTGGGTCCCTATCATTGTCTGGCTATTAAGTCAGATGGTACGTTGTGGGCATGGGGTGGAAACTTCAGTTACCAGTTGGGAGACGGTACAAAGACCACGCGTCCCACACCTGTGCCGTCGATTCCCGGAAATGATTGGAAAAAGGTGGCAGTAAGTGATCAGACCAGTATTGCCATTAAAAATGACGGCACCTTGTGGACCTGGGGTAGTATCTGGACTGGCCGGTCGGGAATCAGAGGCATAAAAGAGAATACCAACGCCGTGCAAGTGGGCACCTCAACACATTGGCAAAAAATCTGGGCTGGAGATATTCAAACGGTCGGTTTGCAATCGGATGGCAGCCTTTGGTTTTGGGGATCAATGACCGGTGATGGCCAGAACACAAATTCAATTCTTATTCCGACACGCATGTCGCCGGACACAAATTGGGTGGATGCCTGTTTTGGCTATTTTACGGTGTTAGCCATCAAGTCAGACGGAACACTGTGGAGTTGGGGGCGGGAGGCAAATTTTTATACTCGGGCATCGGACACGAGTTTGAATGCGGTGCCCCAGCAGGTGGGAACGGAAGACGATTGGCAATCATGCGCTTCTTCACCCGGAGGCTTTTATCATCTTCTGAAGAAAAAGGACGGGTCGTTCTGGGCGCTGGACGCCTCTGAACATCGCCAGGTCAAACCCGCCGCGGAATACAAACCGGTGAAACTGCGCAAACTCGATCTGCCCAAAGACATTGTCGCCTTTACTGCCGGAGGAGATAACATCGGTGTGATTTTGACACGTGATGGCGAGGTCTGGACCTGGGGAAGGGTCATCGGCGAACTTTCACCGAAAGATTTTTGGGGGCCCAAAGGCAAACCGCTTTATCCGAAATCCAGAGTCATTGACAAGCCCTGGCAGCTTTCAAATATTGATTCCGCCGAATGATCCGCTGAATTCAAGGGCACAACCCCTCGAATCGGGCGCCCCGCTGCGAATACGTCGTGATGCGGCTGGCGGAAAAATTTAAAATTCTTTGTCCCCTTTTTGGCCTTGGGCGTGCATCAATAGGGTGAATGACAGCCGACGACATGCAATTGGTGCGGGAGTATGCCTTGCACCAGTCCGAGCGCGCGTTTGAGACGCTCGTTTCGCGTCAGACCAATCTCGTTTATTCCGCCGCGTTGCGGCAGGTCCGCGATCCGCATCTGGCGGAGGAAGTGACCCAGGCCGTTTTCATCATTCTTGCCCGGAAAGCCGGTTCGCTCGGGGCGAAGACCATTCTTTCGGGCTGGCTTTATCGCACCACCCGTTATGCCGCGCTGGCCATGCTGAAACAGGAATTCCGCCGTCAACGGCGGGAACAGGAGGCTTATATGCAATCCACAATCGAGGCCCGAACCGATTCCAGTTGGGAACAACTGGCGCCGCTGCTGGATGAAGCGATGGCGCGGCTGGGTCGAACCGATCGTGACGCGCTGGTACTGCGATTTTTTGAAGGGCGCAGTTTGAATGAAGTAGGGGCCGCCGTGGGCGTGAGCGAGGAGGCTGCCAAAAAACGCGTGAGCCGCGCGCTGGAAAAGCTGCATCGTTATTTTTCCAAACGCGGCGTGATTTCGACGACGGCCATCATCGCCGGGGCGATTTCCGCGAATTCCGTCCAGGCCGCGCCCGTGGTGCTGGCCAAATCCGTGGCCGCGGTGGCGATGGCGAAAGGCGCGGCGGCCAGCGGTTCAACCTTAACCCTCATCAAAGGAGCATTGAAAATTATGGCCTGGACAAAAATGAAAACGGCAATTGTGGTGGGCGCGAGCGCGTTGCTCGCCACCGGAACCGTCACCGTGACCATTAGCGAAATCGCCGCGCGCAAGGCGGAGGCATCCTGGCGGGTTCCCAATCCACAACCGGATCGCGCGCCGTTGCTGGTCGAGATTCTCCCCACAAAATACAGTTCCGTAGACGATATGAATGTAGGCAACCGGGGTGATAATTGGATAGGGATCGGACGGCGGGTGAGGGATATAGCCCGAGTCGCCTATGGCTGGCGCCCGGGACGAATTCTCTTTGCAGGCACTCAACCCAAGGAGCGATATGATTTTATTTCGACTCTACCGCAAGGTTCCGGTATCGCTCTGCAAGCAGAACTTAAAAAGAAACTGGGCTTCGTCGGACACAAGGAGATGAGGGACATGGACGCTTTGGTGCTTAAAGTTCGAAGATCAAATGCGCCCGGGCTCAAGGCCACCGCCTTCTTCGGACACAACGACGGGTGCAGCCGTGGTCATTACTTTTGTGACAATTCGCCTATTTCCAGCGAGCATGGTTGGTATCCCGGCATCGCACGCTTTTTAGAAGAGTACTTCGAGATGCCAGTCATTGACCAAACGGGTCTCACGCAAAATTATCATATTGACCTGAAATGGAATGAACGGTGGGGACAAGATCCCAACCATGACGCCTTAAAACAGGCCCTGCTGGACCAACTCGGCCTCGAACTGGTGCCCGGCCGCGAGTCCATCGAGATGCTGGTGGTGGAAAAAGTGAAATAGTTTGTCCAGTTTCGCGGTTCGTGGACATCTTATCGGCAGATGACCGAACTGGATGACCATGAATTGCTCGCGGAATACGCCCGCACGGAATCCGAGGCGGCGTTTGCCACGCTCGTCGCGCGGTATGTGAACCTCGTCCATTCCGCCGCCTGGCGTTTTACCGGCAATCCCCACCACGCCGAGGAAATTACGCAGGCGGTCTTCGTCATTCTGGCGCGCAAGGCCGGCGGTCTGCGGCGCGGCACGGTGTTGTCCGGCTGGCTGTATCAAACCGCGCGGCTGACGGCGGCCAACTTTGTGAAAGGCGAAATCCGCCGGCAAAAACGCGAGCAGGAGGCTTTTATGCAATCCACTTTGACCGAATCGGACCCGGCGGCCTGGGAACAAATCGCGCCGTTGCTGGATGAAGCCATGGGCTGTCTGGGCGAAACCGACCGCAATGCCGTGGTGCTGCGGTTCTTTGAAAACAAAACCGCGCGGCAAGTGGCGGCGGCGCTGAGGCTGAGTGAAGCGGCGGCGCACAAGCGCGTGGACCGCGCGCTGGAAAAACTGCGCCACTTTTTTTTCAAACGCGGCGTGGCCCTGCCGGCGGCGGTCGTGACCACGGCGATCACGGCAAACTCCGTTCAGGCCGCGCCCGTGGCGCTGGCAAAATCTGTGACTGCCGTGGCGATGGCCAAAGGCGCGGCAGCCAGCGGTTCAACTTTAACCCTCATCAAAGGAGCATTGAAAATTATGGCCTGGACAAAGGCAAAAACCACCGTCGTCACCACCGTGGGCATCCTGCTCGCCGCCGGAACCACCGTCGTGACCGTCAACCACATCAAAGCCCACGAATCATGGCGGGTACAAAATATCAGTTCTGAAATGGTGGATAACGCAGCGCCGCAGGTCAGGATTCTGCCCACGAAATTTCCTTCCGGTTCCGAACTGGTCAGGGCAAACGCGGCCTTTGATAAATTCGTCGGGATCAATGTGTCGGTCGCTGACATCGCCGGGTTTGCCTATCGCGGCGAGGGGCTGCCTTGGCCTTCCAAAAAGATACGCTTTGCCACCGTGCAACCGCCGGGCCGGTATGACTTTATCGCGACGCTGCCGCACGGAGCTTCGGAAGCCTTGCAGCAAGAACTAAAAAGTAAATTCGGCCTGGTCGGCCGGCGGGAAATGAAGGACCTGGACGTTTTGCTGCTCAAAGTCAGAAATCCAAACGCTCCGCAACTCAAGCCCTCAACGGGCCAGCCGGGCAACCTCTCGGCCACCACCGATGGCGGCCATGGGAGCATCAAGTGTGAAAATCAACCGCTTTCCACCGTCGCCGCCGTTTTGGAACAGATGTTCAACCTGCCGGTCAAGGATCAAACCGGTCTCACCGACCAATATAGTTTTGAACTCACCTGGAATGAACGGGGCGAGCAAGATCCCAACCACAACGCCTTGAAGCAGGCCCTGCTCAATCAACTCGGCCTCCAACTGGCGCCCGGCCGCGAACCCATCGAGATGCTGGTGATGGAAAAGACAAATTAACCCCGGACAAATTTCGTTCCCCGGCGTGTCTCGGGAATGGACATCATGGTTTCTCGCCGGGTGGCAATCCTCTTCCACCGGCCTTTTGAAAGAAGTGGGTTGAAGGAATTAAAAAATAAATTGTCACCTTTTCGCGTTCAGCGGACACATCTTGAGTAGATGACCAACCACCATTGCCGAATCCGCTCAAATGTCACATTTACTGTAACCAATCCGCCCAAAAACCTAAGTAAAAGGTAAGACCATGACATCACGGCGAAAAATGTCGTTCCTTGAGCTGTTCGGTAACCAGGAATTGAGTGAAGGATGGGGCAGGAACAAGGCCATTGGGCCTGACGGCGAATTTCGCAGCCAAAACCGCGAAACGATTCGTTGCCGGCGGTGTCTATATGAAAGTGAATCCGGCACGTTTCCATACAAATTGGGCGTTGCCGGTGTCTATCCTGGCAAAGGCATGAATTCCAAACGCGCTTTCACGCTCATCGAACTGCTGGTGGTCATTGCGATCATCGCGATACTGGCGGCGCTGCTGCTGCCCGTGTTTAGCCGGGCCAAGAATAACGCGGGCAAAGTCACCGACTTCAACAACCTCAAGCAGATCATGCTGGCTGTGCATCTGTATGCCGGGGACAACAACGATGTGTTGCCCGAGCCGAATTGGGACCAGGGCAGCGCGACGATGGATGATGGCAAGAGCTATCCAGGCTGGCTTTACACGGTGGATGCCGGCGTCAGCGGTCCGCAAAGATTTAATCTGGAGAAAGGGTTGCTTTGGCCGACGTTGCATGCGCCCAAAGTCTATGTCTGTCCGAATGATAATCTGACCGAGACGCGCTACTCGCAGATCCTTGGCGCGAACGTGCAACGCGAACAACAGCTTTCCAGCTACGCCATGAATGGCGCGGTGGTGGGTTACATGCAGTTCAATCGGCACCCGGAAATCCCGCCGGTGAAACTGGCCAACATGCAGCCGACCGATTGCGCCTTCTGGGAAACGGACGAATCCGATCCCTTCTATTTCAACGACGGCGCGAATTATCCTTCCGAGGGTGTCAGTGCGCGTCACTCGCAAGGCGGGGTGCAGGCGGTCTTTGACACCTCGGCGAATTTTGTGCGGTTCGACCAATGGAAACAAGAGCAGGAAGATCGCGGCAAAAACCGGCTGTGGTGTTATCCGTTTTCTGCCGACGGCGGCGACCCGGAACTGGGGCATGGAATGCCAAATTAACACCCCGTTTAAAAACGTTTTCTCTCGTAGCAGCCGAGGTAACGAGGCTCATTATTTTCGATTTACGATATACGAAAAAGGGGTTGACGAAAAGGGGTCGGTTCCTAACTTTGGCACTTTTACCTTTTTCTTGGTTTGGCGTCTTCATGCAGCTGCCGGTTCAGGTGTTTCCATGTCCCCATTTTCAACCGCGCCGTAATGTACTTCAGCGTCATAGGCGTCTCCCGGCGCAACTGCGCTGCCCAGCGCAGTTTCAGTGGATCACTCTTGCGCCGTCGGGCCAAATCCTCTTCCCGCCAGCCGGCTTTGGCAAGTCTGGCCTGGATGATCCGTTCATCGTTCTTTTGAGGTGACGGCTGCCACTGTGCCGTTTTTCTTTTGACACACCAAAGCGCCGGCTCGCGCCTTCGCGGCGTAAAGGGGTCAAACCATAACTTTACACTTATGTTTGCTTTTGCTGCGCAGATACAGCTTGTTGTTTAAGCTCTTCCAACTGCCCAAGTGCAGGCGCTCGGCTATCTGCCGGATGGTTAGCGTCGTTTCCCGCCGCAACCGCGCCGCCAGATTCAGTTTCGCCGCGTCGCTCTTGAGCCGCTGTTGTAGATCCTGCTCGCTCCACCTCAGCCGCTTCAATTCTTCCCCGATGATCCGCTCGCCTTTGGCTTGGGCACTCTCCCGGCGCATCTCCCCGGAATGGTGCTCGCCCAACTTGCCTTCGATCTGCTCCAGAAGTTTGGCCTTAAACGCGGCCGGCCCAAAGCACCACCCCCGGCGAATCGGTTTCCACTCCGCTGGGTCGTCTCCCTCGGCCCGACGCGCTTCCATCTGCTGCTCAAAGAGCCGCCGTCCCGCCGCCGTGTCCTCCTCTATCCCGTGCTCCCCCAGCAACCGGTCCACCCGAAGCCATTGCGGCCGGTGTGCCCGCCCCGCCAGATACAAGCCGAAGCTGCTCCAAGGGTATTCCAGCAGCCGCTGCTCCGGACCCAACAGCTTGGCCCGCACCGGATTCAAATGCACATAATCACACACCGTCCGCAAATACCCGTTGCCGCTTCCATCCACCACCAAAGCCTTGTAGCGGCCACTAAAGACATGGCCAAAGAGCTTGTGCCGGTGATTGAGCCGGATGGTGTAAGTGCTCAAAAGCCAGCGCATCCCCGCCACCAGATTGGCATTGGGCGTTTCCACCACCAGATGGAAATGGTTCCGCATCAAGCAGTGGGCATGCACCTGGAAACCGGTCTTCACGCACGCTTCGGCAAGCGTTTTGAGAAAGTCCTGGCGGTCCACGTCATCCAGAAAGATGTCGCCTTTGCCGTCGGCACGGCTCATGACGTGGTAGATGGCCCCAGGATACTCGATTCTAAGTTTGCGCGGCATCAGCGGTCACTGTGCCCGGACGTCGGCGCATGGTCAAGAGAAAAAGTGAAAAGTTATGGTTCGACCCCTTTTAGACCCCTTTTAGTATATTATTACCCTTTTTTGTCAGGTAAATTCCGCTGTTAATGGTCGTTTTTGCTGATTACCAAATCAATCGGAACAACACCTTGGTGGGATTTGATGAAATTATCAGGGCGAGCGTCAAGTATTGTGATATTATTTTCTTTGTGGTGCCATCCATAGTAAGAACCTTTTAATGAAACAAAGCCTAATGACTCCATGAACTGCGAAAGCTCTGTTGTGGACGGATGAGGAAAGGTTGGGTTCTCTGCACGAATCCACGGTTGTGAAACTACCATTCTCGGTTGTTCCCCTTTTACCCCAATCAGGAGTGATTTCCCTAGGGCAATGCCCTCCAGCTTAAAATCTGAATCGAACACACGATTCATCAGTTCGAGCCGGAGTAAATAAAATAAAGGCGTAGCTGCCTGCTGTAGCCCTTTGGGGTCAGGTGTAACTCCAAATGTTCCAGGGTAAGTGAGTTTAACGACACGATTGTCGGAAGCACGATAGAAGACCTCGTGTTCCGCTGTTGTGCTGTTATGTTTTTTTAGTCCCGCCGTGTGAACGGCGGTTAAGATGACGTTCCTGTTTCGTGCCCATTCAAGGAGGCAAACCGCCTGTCGGTCAATCTCATCCGTATTTCCGCCGACGCCTTTAATTGTGTGTCCACTTCTTCTAAGGTGGGCGGCAGCATCTGCCGCAAGGCTTCCATGCGTTGTATTAGCCATAGTGGGGCTGTCATTTCAGAAACCGTCAGATGCCTGTCAAACAACCATAGTTGTGGTTCGGCGGCAACCGTAACTGTTTGTCCATCGAACAAAACTGGCGCACTGACTGTTGCCGTTTGAACTGGTAGTTTGGCTAAATATGAGGCTGCGGCGAAAGTGGTCGTGTTCTGTAATGCAAAAATACACGCAGCAGTCGCACTGTTACGCGAGACAGATTGAATTGCGTTTACAAGGGTCATAACTGTTTATTTTTGTGGTTGTCGCAATATGGCTTCAGTGTTCTTGATAACGTTATCAAGCCACTGGTACATGACTTTTGCTGTTGCCAAATCCATAACTACAGAAACTTCAAGCTCGTTTTCAAATCCTGATTTCACAACTCTTTTCCCGGGGATTTCATTGCCAAAAGAATCGTTTACAATCTTCTCTGGAAATGCAATTCGATGGCTAAAAATAGTCATCATTATGTTCCCTGGCGTTGGCGTCCCTCCACCGTACACTCCATCGGCGTGTATAACGCGGTAAAAATTGCTTTTGACGTAATAAACAGGTATTTCGCTCATCGCAATTTCAGGTTGCTGTGTCGTAATTTTCGCGTCGTTGGGCATGTTTTTACTCAGTTTGTGATAAGCCCTTAATAAGATGACCTCTTTAGAGAATCGCGTCAAGCTTCCTGCCGGCACGTCGGGTTCCTCCACAAAGAGCCCCAAAAGAAGCGAAAACTTTATGCTTGTGCCGCCCCAAGCGCCCCACGTGAAGGGGTCAGGCCGTGAATAATGGAAAGTTGCAACAGACGATCAGGGCAAACCTCACCTCACCCCGGCCCTCTCCCCTCCATCCGATGGAGCGGAGAGGGGGAATTATCGACCGACGACTTTGCGATCCCGGCGATCATCACAGGAGCCGTTTCAAAACTTCCTGGCAGACGGCGGTGGCCGCTTGCGGGCGGCCCAATAACTTTGCCGCTTTGGCCATTTCAGCCAGTTTCTTCGAGCCGAGCAGTTTTTCGATGCGGAACGGCAGATCCTCGACGCGATTGACCTTGGCCGCCGCGCCGCGTTCGAGTAGGAAATCGCTGTTGGCCGCTTCCTGTCCGGGTATCGGGTTCAGAATGAACAGTGGTTTGCCCAGCGCCAAGGCCTCGGAGGTGGTCAGCCCGCCGGGCTTGGTGATGATGAGGTCGGCGACGGCCATCAGCTCGTGCATGTTGGTCGAATAACCCAGCACGTGCGTCGGATGCTTGCGGGTTTGGGTGGCGAGCTTGCGTCGCAATTGCTCGTTGCGGCCGGTGACAGCCACCGTTTGGAACTGGCCCGGCACCTTATCGAGTTCGGCGAGGATTTCCGCGACCGGCCCCATGCCGAAGCCGCCGCCGAGCACGAGCAGCACCGGCTGATCATCGCGCAGACCGTATTGTTTGCGGACCGCCCGCGGATCGGGCTTCGATGAAAATTTCGCAGCGATGGGAATGCCCGTGGCGACGGCATTTGCCGCCGTGGCGCCGCGCGCGACCAGCCGCGCCTTCGTTTCCTCGGCGGCGACGCAATACAAATCCACGCACGCGTCCATCCACAATGCGTGCGCTTCGAAATCGGTCACGATGCTGACGACGAAGGGATGTGGTTTGTCCGGCTGTCCCCGATTCATCGGGGCAGCCGCAGCAGCCATGCTACGAGAAAAAGTTGGAATTTTCCCAGACACTGTACCACTCGGACCTTCTGCGGCTGGGCTTCGCCACAGCCGCGCTCCTTTTGCCCGGAGCAAGCCGAGCGTTTCGAGCGGGAGATAATGGGTGCAGAGCACGGCGTCGGGTTTGAACTGTTTCAGGTGGCGGGCGAACTTCTTGCGCGAGTTGCTCGGAAACACGCGGCGCAATTTGCCCAACCGGCGGGCGACCTTGGGACTGTCGGTTTTGCCGAACAGCATGCCCCAAAGTTCCGGGGCGTGCTCGACCAGTTGCACGTAGCCGTCCGCGTGGATTTTTTTGTGGAGCGGGGAGAAAAACTTGATGAGGTCGAGCCGTTCGACGTCGTCGTCCGGGCGCAAGGCGCGCCAGGCTTCCTCCAGGGCGGCGGCGGCGGCAATGTGCCCGCCTCCGGCGGTGACGGTGGCAATCAGGATGCGCATTGGCGTGCAGGTTGCCGGAGCCGGTTGCGATTGAGAAGCAGAAACAGGCAAGTGGTCCTGCTCGGTGGGGCGAGACTCCCGGCGAGCCGTTTCCGTTTCGCTTCGCCGCGCCAAGGCCGGCTCGCGGGGACGCTCGCCCCACCGAAAAATGCCATGGCCTGGAGAAAAAAGGCGCAGCCGGGTCAGCGCGGGACCGGGAGCAGAGGTTTAAGAAAAAGCAATTACTACTTTATCTCCGGCAATTTGCCCTGCTGGTAACTCGTCAAATGTTGCTCGAGCTGTTCTTTGCCGGGGCCTTCAACCAGGTTGACGGCCTTCTGTTCGGTGGCCACGGCTTCGTTGGTTTTTCCGCTCATGAATTGGATGCGGGCCAGCGCATCGAGGATTCCAATCTCTTTTCCCTGGGTGGACTGGTTGGCGCGTTCGGCGCACTTGGTGGCGAGCGCGAGGTCGCGTTGCGGCAAATCCGGTTCCGTGGCAATCTTCCAGGCGATGATGATTTGCAGAGCCGCGTCATCCGGGTGCGCGTCGCTGAGAGATCTGGTCAGCTTATAGAAACCGGCGTAATCCTTCCGGCCCAGAAGAATTTCCAGACGCATCAGACCAATCCTGTCGCGCTGGTCATCAGGCAACAACTTCTCGATTTCCGCCACCGTTGCTTCGGCGTCGCCCCAGTTCTTGTCCTTGAGATTCGTGGCGAATTGATTGAGCAGGGCATTGAATTTTTGCGGGCCTTGTTGCTGTTGTTCATATTCCGCGGCGGCTTTGGCCGGGTCGTAATTGTCCGCCAGGATGTCGTTCAGCAGTTTTTCACTGATTTCCATGGGATGGCCGATCCAGGCAATGCGGCCCTGGTGATTGATGATGAACGCGGTGGGAATACTGTTCCGTTCCGCGGCTTTCATCCAGGTGACCGCCATCGCGCCGCTGGTTTCCCGGCTTTTGTTGTCCAGCGCGACGCGATAGGTCATCTGGTCGCCCATTTTTTTCACGAACGGCGCCACACCATCCTCATTTTCCTCCCATACGTCTTGTCCGATGACCACGAGCCCCTGGTCTTTGAATTTCAGCGATAATTCGTTGAGATGCGGCATGGAAACCCGGCAGGGGACGCACCAGGTGGCCCAGAATTCCACGATATAGACCCGGTTTGTGGCGAATGCCTCCACCGGCTCACCCTGCACCCATTTGCCGGACTGGAGTTCTGGCGCCGGATCGCCGACCGTCAATTTCGCCTCCGCCGTGCGTGCGGCGACCGCAAGAGCGACGCCGGTCAGCAGGGTCGAAGCCCGCAACCATAAAGAGTTTTTCATGTCAATTTCCTGGATTCGGATTTGAAATGGGGATCATCATTCATTGGCAAGACCAATCTTGACCAGGAAAGCACTTTGTCCAGTTGAATTTGCATGGATACTTTCCGGTCGTTTTTTCAGCGCAGCTTTTCCACCTGGATTTTCGCGGGGTCGTTCACGCCGAGCTGGAGCAGGGCGGCGTTGGCGTAAAGCATTAGATTCGGTTTGAATTCCGGCGCCTCGAGCGCGCGCCGTTCGCGGTCGAGTTCCTTGATGGCCAGTGTGTCGAGCGCAACGGGGTCGCGGCTGAACCAAAGTTGATTCAGCACCGAGGAATAATGCAGCAGACCGTGCAAACCGCCTTCGTATTGGACGATGAGCGCATCGGTGATGTTCAGCACCACGCGGTCACCCAGCACGGGCAGGGCGTAAATTTCCGGCACGGCAATTGCCAGCCGCCCGGGGTCGTCCACGAAACGCCGCGTGTTGTCCACGCTGCCCATCGCCAGGCCGTAAAGATGTCCGCAAACACCGGCATATTCCTGGTTCAGCAGCGGCGCGATGCTGATGATTTTGGTGATCTGCCGGCTGACCAGCATGGACACGAAGGATTTTCGCCCGACGTCTTCGCCTTTTTTGCCGAATTCCAAGTCGCCCCAGACGAGATTGCCGATGATGGCGGTGTCGGGCTGATAAAAATTCGTCGGATCGTAACCGGTTTCCGCACCGCCAGCCACACGCACCCCGAGTTGCGCGCCGAGCTTGAAGTACCCGGCGGCGCGCAAATTGTCCTCGTGTTTGTCCCAGATGACGATGTGCTGCGCTGGTACGCCCGCGTCCAACAATCCGTGAATCACCGCCGCCACGACGGCAGGCCGCGTGCCGCTGAGCATGCCGGCGGTGGAGAAAACCTTGATGCCGATGACGTCCTGGGTCGAGACGAGGCTGCGCCAGGCGGCGGCGACCGTGGCTTCGCCGGTGAAATTCGTAAGGCCGCAATTCAGCATGGCCTGCACCTGGGCGGTATCGGGCTGAAAATCGGAGATGGCGTTTGCATTTTCAACGGTGACGACCCGTGCGCTGGCGTTGGTGGGATGACCGGCAAACGAATCGGCAGCCCGGACGGGCAAACATGCCAGTCCAACAGCCGCTGCCATGGCCAGCCGCCGGACCGCGGGCATGAATTGAGTTTGCGCGTTTCTTGACACTTTTGGGCGTGGATGCTACCACGAGCACCGATGCTGGCCATAAAAAATGCGCAAAGCGAGCATGGAGGATGGAAGATGGAGAACGGAGTTTTTGGGCGGCGCGCCGTTTTTCATCTTCCATCTTCCATCTTCCATCTTCGTTTTTTGCTTTTCCTGGCGCTGGCCCTGTTCCTGGCGGGCTGCACGCCGTCCGGTCCGCGCGCGTTGCTCAAGGGCAAAAAACTTCTGGAGCGCGGCGATTACGACGGCGCGGTGGCGCAGTTCAAGACCGCCACGTTGCTGCTGGCCACGAATGCGCAGGCATGGAATTATCTCGGGGTGGCGTGCCAGTATGCCGGCCAGCCGACCAACGCGGTGACGGCGTATAAACGCGCCCTGGATTTCGACCGCGATTTGATGGAGGTGCATTACAATCTCGGCTGTTTGTGGCTGGAGCAAAACAAGCCCGACGCGGCCGAAGGCGAGTTTACCGCCTACACGTTGCGCCGGCCCAAGGCGCCGGAAGGCTGGCTCAAACTCGGCCTCGCGCAACTCCAGTCGCATGATGTCACGACGGCGGAAAAAAGTTTCAGCACCGCGCTTTATCTGAGTCCGAACAACGCCGAGGCCTTGAACGGTTTGGGCCTCGCGCGGGTCGAACGCGGTCGTCCGCGCGAAGCGGCGCAATTTTTTGCGGCGGCGACAAAGGAACAGCCGGATTACGCGCCGGCCTGGCTGAACCTGGCAACGGTGGCGCAGCAGCATTTGCACGACAACGCGCTGGCGCTGCAAAAATATCGCGCGTATCTGGCGCTGAAGCCGCGCCCGGCAAATTGGGACGCGGTAAACGACATCGTGAACAGTCTGGAACAGCCGGCGGCGGTCGCGGCGGCGAACCCGCCACCGGTGAATCAAAATCAAGCTGCCGCCGCCACCACTGAAAACAAAACGCCGGCGGCCGTCAGCGCGGTTCGCACGAACGGGTTGCCCCGGACACAGGCGGTTGTCCGCGCCAGTTCAAATCCGCCGCGGGTAACAAATTCGGCGCAGATGGTGAAGGTCCAGCCGCCGCCGGTGATTATCGGGACGCCCGTGACAGAAACGCCGCCGGAACCGGCGACCGGGAAGACGGGCGTTATCCACAAGCTGAATCCGCTGAACTGGTTTCGTTCTTCCGCGCCGGAAAAAAGCGACGAAACGGAACTGGCGCCCCTGCCGCCACCGGCTTCGAACAACCCCCACGCCGGTTCAACGGCGTTGTCGCCGGCAAATTCCGGCACCCCGGCGCCAACGGCATCCGCGCCGGCGCCGGCTGTTGCGCCGAAGCCGGTCAAGATTGTTCAGCCCGCGCCGCCGGTGTTTCCGCGTTACCTGTATCTTTCACCGCGCAAACCGAAGGCGGGCGACCGGCGGACGGCATCAAGTGCGTTCACCCGGGCACGGGAGTTGGAAAAGGATTCGCGCTGGCCGGACGCGTTGCAATCCTATCGCCAGGCGACGGAACTGGATCCGGGCTGGTTCGAGGCGCAATACAATTACGGCGTGATCGCCTTTCGGCTGCGGGACTTCAATCAATCGCTCGCCGCTTACGAGCTGGCGCTGGCGATCCAGCCGGAATCGGTGGATGCGCGTTATAATTTCGCGCTGACGCTCAAGGCGGCGGGTTATGTGACCGACGCGGTGAATGAATTGAAAAAGATTCTGGCGGCAAGTCCGGACGAGGTGCGGGCGCATCTGGCGCTGGGATATCTCTACGCGCAGCAATTGTACGACCCGGCGCTGGCGCGGCAGCATTATTCGAAGGTTTTGGCGCTGGATCCGCGCAATCCGCAGGCGCAGGACATTCAGTTCTGGCTTTCATCGAATCCACCCTGAGGTTGAAACCTAAACTTCTTCTGCAATTAACAGCGGTGGCGTTGGCCGTTTGCAACGCACAGGGCCAGGGAACTTTTATTTACGACCAGCAGTCCTCGACCAATGCGGGTGCCGGTGGAGCTGGTTTTCCAATTGCTGAAGACCAGCCTATGGGCCAGTCCTTCATTCCAATCTTATCTTCCATAGGATTTGTTCAATTGGAGTTTGATGACCCTCGCCCGGGAAACGGTTTGGGCGCGACAGTGTTTGTGAACCTGTGGTCAAATTCGATTAGTAATGGAACATTGCTGGGTTCGACCGATCCGGTTTTCATGCCGAATGGTTTTGGCAGTGGTTCTGGTGGTTTTGGTTTTTTAACTCCAACGAATTTTTACTTTTCAACACCGGTGTCAGTAACGCCTGAGACAACTTATTACATTCAACCTGTCGTTGTTCAACCCGGCAGCGATGATCCATGGACCGTGATTGGGTCTGAAGTATTCAATTATGCAAATGGAACAGCCTATTTCAATGGCGCGCCCGACATAAATAATCACGATTTATGGTTTCGCGAAGGAGTGATAGATGTGCCCGAACCTTCATCTGTGTCGTTAGTTATGTTCAGTATTCTTGCAAGTCAAATTCTACGTCGGAAATCGAACAGCAACCCACAATCAGAGGAAACAAAATGCGCGCCAAAATCCTTTTAACCAGCTTTTGCATCGCCACCACAACCTTTGCCCAAAATCTCGCCATTGTTTCTACTCCGCCGCGCGTTGGGACATTCTACCTGATGTCAGAACCCAACTGGCCACCATTGCCCGTGGATTTTTATCCGGGTTGCTCGGTTTACTCCTTGGGTGATGGGAAGTATTTGATTGATGACCGGGAAGCAAACGGGCGCTTTTTCGGGGGCGGGTGGGATGGCGGGCATTTTACAGGAGATTCAAATAAAATTTCATTGGCATTCTAAATGGGAGGAATTAATCTTACGATTATGATTGGTGCGGCCATACCAAAGCTGGCTCTTAATAATCTGCCGGTCAATTGGTTCGACGGGGTGGTTCTGGGAATGTTGATCATCGGATTGTTCCGCGGGCGCAAGCTCGGCATGTCCAAGGAAGTCCTGCCGTTGTTGAAATGGGTGTCGCTGGTTGTGGTGTGCGGGCTCTGGTATCCGAAGGCGGCCCAACTGTTGGTCAACACCGCTGGATTGAGCAAGTTGCCCAGTTGCATTTTTGGTTATCTGCTTCTGGCGTTCGCGGTTTCCATCGTGTTTGTGATTATCAGACGGCTCATGGTTTCTCGCCTGGCCGAGAACAATTTATTCGGCAGTGGCGAATACTATTTGGGGATGGTGTCAGGCATGATTCAGTTTGCCTGCCTGCTGCTGGCCGTGCTGGCTTTCCTGAACGCGCCTTTCTACACGGCGGCGGATATTAAACAACACGACGCCTACGTGAAACGTTGGTTCGGCGGCGGAACGTATAGCGGCGACTTTTTTCCCAGTTTGCAGACCATTCAGGACGAGGTCTTCACCAGATCCTTCACCGGGCCTTACATCAAAGATTACCTGAGCCCGCTGCTGATCGAAACCGGTCCGCCGCCGAAAGCCAAGCCGGCGCCAAAACCGGCGGTGGTTAACATTAAGAAGTAATCATCGCGTCGCCAAACAGCATGGCCGGCACGCTTTCCCCCGCAACCCGCGAACGCATCCGCGCCGCCAGCGACATCGTGGACATCATCGGCTCGTATCTGCCGCTGAAAAAGGCGGGCGCAAACTTTGTCGCCCTCTGCCCGTTTCACAAGGAAAAGACGCCCAGCTTCAACGTCAATCCGCACCGCCAGATTTTTCACTGCTTCGGCTGCCACAAAGGCGGCGACGTGTTCACCTTCGTCAAGGAATACGAAAACATCGGGTTCATGGATGCCATTCGCCGGCTGGCCGAACGCGCGAAAATTCCCCTGGAATTCGATCAGACCCCCGGCGAACAGCAATCGCGCCACATCAAGGACCAGTTGCTGGAAATTCATGAGCAAATCACCCAGCGCTGGCAAAGTTGCCTGCTCAATGAAGCTGGCGGCCAGATTGCCCGCGATTATCTGACGAAACGCGGCGTGTCGCCGGAAGCCGTGAAACTCTTTCGGCTCGGTTGCGCGCCCGATCTCTGGGACGACACCGTCAACTGGGCCAAAAACAAGAACCACGACCTCACCCTCGTCGAAAAGGCCGGGCTGATTCTGCGCAAGGAAGGCGGTGAGCATTATTACGATCGTTTCCGCGGACGGCTTATGTTTCCGATCTGCGACGAACAGGGCCGGGTGATTGGCTTCAGCGGACGGGTCCTGTCCGGCGACGAAAAAACCGCCAAATACGTCAACTCGCCCGAAACGCCCATCTTCACCAAGAGCAAAGTGTTCTTCGGCCTCGACAAATCCAAACGCGCCATCCTCGATGCCGGATTTGCCGTCGTCTGCGAAGGCCAGCTTGATTTGATTGCGTGTTTCATGGCCGGCGTGCAGAACATCATCGCGCCGCAAGGCACGGCCTTCACCGCCGACCATGCGCGCATCATCAAACGTTACGTGGACGAGGTGGTGCTCTGTTTCGATTCCGATGAAGCCGGACAAAACGCCGCCGTGCGTTCGCTCGACCATCTGCTGGCGTCCGGGCTGGCCGTGCGCGTGGCGGTGATGCCCGCGCCGCACGACCCGGACAGTTTCATCAAGGCCAAAGGCGGCGAAGCTTTCCGCCAGTTGGTGGAAGGTGCCGAGGGATTTTTTGATTATTATTTAAACCGGCTCTGCAAGCTGGACGATGTGAACAGCGACAAAGGCCGAAACGCCATTTTGCGCGACATGGCCGAAGCCGTCCACAAGACCGGCAATGACGTGCTGGTTGACAAATACGCGCAGAAAACCGCGTTGCGCCTGGGCGTTTCTCCCGAAGCCGTGCGCGCTGAATTTTCGAAAGTCCGCAGTCCGCAGTCTGTCGTCCGCAGTCCGGACGATGCCGAATCCGTGTCAGTTGAGTCGGAAACCGAATCGCCGCGTCCGTCCACTCAAGAATTCTGGCTGCTGAAACTTTTGTTGCTGCACGACGACTTGGTGGGCTGGGTGGCGTTGCATCTGGACGTCAATTGGATTTCCCATCCGTTCGTGCGGCAAATTGTCGAACGACGGCTGACGGCGCAGACCAATGAAACCTGGCGAAGCCTGGCCGCGTTTCTGGATGAGTGCGAATCGCCTGGAATGCGGGGCCTCATCACCGAAGCCGTGGCCGAAGACCGCAAAATTCCCAATCCCGACCAGCAACTGAGCGACGTGACGCTGAAATTGCGCAATCAATTTCTGGACCGCCAGATTGCCGCGTCCATCCAGCGCGCGAGCCAGCCGGAAACTTCCGAGGCCGACCGCATGGAGTTGTTGCGCCAGCAGCAGGAGTTGCGGCAGCAAAAACGCGCACCGTTGAAATGACCGGGGAGCACACCCGCTCCGGGTGTCGCTGGACGCGCCCCGCGTCCAGCATTTGGCACTCGTTATTTGTTGCCCGTCAAGCCGCCAGATTAATTCCTGCGCTTGTCCACCCACCGCCTGGCTGCTAACGTCTTTCCGTGCCCGCGCCCCGGGAAATTTTGGATCTGGTCGCACGCTTCGAACAACAACTCGACGCTTACAAATCCGGCCAATACAACGAAACCCAGTTGCGCCGCGAATTCCTTGATCCTTTTTTCAAGGCGCTGGGCTGGGACATTGACAACGAGCAAGGCTACGCCGAAGCCTACAAGGACGTCATTCATGAAGATGCCATCCGCATGGGCAGCGCGACGAAGGCGCCGGATTACTGTTTTCGCATTGGCGGCACGCGCAAGTTTTTCCTCGAAGCCAAGAAACCGTCCGTTGACATCAAGCAGGACATCAGCCCCGCGCACCAACTGCGCAGTTATGGATGGTCGGCCAAACTGCCGCTGAGCATCCTGAGCGATTTCGAGGAGCTTGCCGTCTATGATTGCCGGATCAAACCACACAAAGACGACAAGGCTTCCCTCGGGCGCATCTTCTACTGCACCTTTCGCGAGTATGCCGGGAAATGGGACTGGCTTGTTTCCATCTTTTCCCGCGATGCCGTCCTCAAAGGCTCGTTTGATAAATTTGCCGAATCCGGCAGGGGCAAGCGCGGCACCACCGAAGTGGACGCAGCCTTTCTGGCTGAAATTGAAGGCTGGCGCAAGGAAATCGCCCAGAATCTCGCGCTCCGCAATCCCAAGCTCACGCAACGCGAGCTAAACTTTGCCGTCCAGCGGATTATTGACCGCATTATCTTTCTTCGTATTTGTGAAGACCGTGGCATTGAGGATTACGGACGCCTGCGCGCCCTCGTCAATGGTGAACGCATTTATCCGCGCCTGACCAAACTGTTTGAGGACGCCGATGCCCGCTACAACTCAGGCCTCTTCCACTTCAAGAAAGAGCCGGGGCGTCATGAAGACCCCGACGAACTCACACTGGCACTCGACCTGGACGACAAACTGCTCCGTGAAATTCTGCGCGGCCTGTACTATCCCGAATGTCCGTATCAATTTTCCGTCCTCTCCGCCGACATCCTCGGGCAGGTCTATGAACAGTTTCTCGGCACGGTCATCCGGCTCACCGACGGACATCACGCGGTTCCTGAATTAAAACCTGAAGTCCGAAAAGCCGGCGGCGTCTATTACACGCCCACCTACATTGTGGACTACATCGTCCGGCAAACGGTGGGCAAGCTCTTGGATGAAGCAATGGGGAGCGCAGGCGCCTCGCCTGCTGCCGGCGGCGCCCCCGCCGACGGCTCTTCACCGGTTGCGCCAAAAGGATTGCGCGAGGGCGCGCAACCCGACACGCGGGGTGCGTGTGCTCCCCTTTCTTCCCGCGCCGCCACCGCCGTCCTCAGCCGCGTCGCCAAACTCCGCATCCTCGACCCGGCCTGCGGCTCCGGCTCATTTCTCATCGGCGCGTATCAATTCCTGCTGGACTGGCATCTGCAATTCTACCTGGCCAACAACCCGGCCCGGTGGGCCAAAGGCGGCAAACCGGCTCTCGTCCAATCCGGCAAGGGCTGGAAACTCACCATCGCCGAACGCAAACGGATTCTGCTGGCCAACATTTATGGCGTGGACATTGACACGCAGGCGGTGGAAGTGACCAAGCTCTCGCTGCTGCTCAAGGTGCTGGAGGGCGAGACCGGCCAGACGCTCCAGACCATCTTCCGGCTGTTTCAGGAACGCGCGCTGCCCGACCTCGGCGACAACATCAAATGCGGCAACTCGCTCATCGGCCCGGATTTTTACCAGCAGGGCGAACTCCCGCTGCTGACCGACGACGAGAAATACCGCATCAACGTCTTCGACTGGCACAAGGAGTTCCCCCAAATCTTTCGTAGGAGACGAGGTAACGAGTCTCAAACTTCTTCAGGCGAATTGCGCGACGCACCCCCGCCGTTGGACTACACCGTACCCGGCGTGCCGCTGCACGGCAAATACAGCACCCGGAAAATAAAGGAAAAAACCGTGCCACCAGCGCCGATTGAACCCGAATGGGAGGGCGGATTTGATGCGGTGATTGGGAATCCACCGTATGTGCGAATGGAAGAACTCAAGCAGGTCAAAGATTACCTGCGAAAGTATGAATCATTTGAACCGCGCGCCGACCTCTACACGTATTTTATCGAGCAAGAAACGAATCTCCTTCATGTGGACGGAAAATTTGGAATGATCGTGAGCAACAAGTGGATGAAGGCGAGATATGGCGGGCCGCTCCGAAAATTTATTGCGGAGAACCTGGAGATTCGAGAGTTGATTGATTTTGGAGAACTTCGGGTCTTTACCTCTGCCAGCACATTTCCGTGCATTCTCACCGCCGACAAAAGTCCTCAGAAGACAAAGTCTCAGCCGGTCAAATTTCGCTATGTTCCGATTCAAGAATTGGAGCCCACGGAACTTTCAAAGCAGGTCGCAAGGGATGGATTCATAGTCAAAGAAGGCCCAAAGCATCTTGAAGAAAGCTGGCGACTCGCTCACGAAACTGTTCTCACGAGACTGCTAACATACCCGAAAGGGTTTGTCGCTTTGGAAAGGTGGCTCGGCAAATCACTGATTGGGTGGGGTATTAAGACCGGCCTCAACGAGGCATTCGTGTTGTCAGAATCCGAAGCGAAGAAATGGCTGAAGGCCACACCGAAGTTACGCGAAGTTGTGAAGCCGCTATTAATTGGTGACGAGGTTCGTCGCTACAGCACGGTTTCACCCGACCAATACCTAATCTATGCTAGCCGAGGTTTTAATTTGGATGGTTTCGCTCATGTCAAAGAACATTTATGTTCATTCAGAGGCCCGTTGGCCAAACGCGCCACAGCTGGAACACACCCTTGGTATGAACTTCAACAGCCACAGCCTAAATACGGTGAAATGTTCGAGGTGGAAAAGATTGTCTGGCCCGAGATAGCAAAAGAGCCGCGTTTCACTGTTGTAGGTCCGGGAATCTATCTCAACAACAAATGTTTTTTCACGGACTGCACCTCACGATTACTTCTCGGTATTTTAAACTCGCGGCTCGCTTGGGAGATTCTGAAATTGATGTGCTCGTGTTTGGGCGATGTCAACAAAGGCGGCAGACTTGAACTTCGTCAGCAATACTTGGCTCGTTTTCCGATGCCTGAAATTTGTGACAAATCCGCGCACGACCGGATGGTGAAGCTGGTGGAACAGATGCTGGAGTTGCACCCGAAGCTGGCCGGGGCGCGGACGCCGCAGGAGAAGACCGCGCTGGAGCGCCAGATTGCCGCCACCGACGCGCAAATTGACGCGCTGGTTTATGCGCTTTACGGTCTGACGGCGGAAGAGATTGCCATCGTCGAAGGAACAAAATGAACGCTGCGGAGCAGCGTCCGATAATAGCCCACGGTTTTAACCGTGGGTTCAAGTCCACAAAAACCATCCAAGCCCCGGTAGGGACGGCAGACAGGACCGATGTGAAAAATTCTTTCGCCCCTGCCGGGGCTTGTTTCCTTCAATCCGTAAACCCACGGCTCGCGCCGTGGGCTATTTTCTTCCGCCTCTCCGAGGCTGCCATTGCGCCATGGAAAGTTTTGCTGGGACGGCATTTGTCCCACCCGGTCAGTCAGAATCACGGGCGTTATGGGATTACTATTTGATTTGGGAACATCGGCAGCGATGCCGGGCTGCGTGCATCCCGGGCGCGGACGGAAGCGCCGTGTGCAAATTGAAGCTGACACACCCATCGTCCCGCGCGCGGTTGCCGTGAGTGTTTGGGCCGAGGCGTGCGCGTGGTTGGATGAAGAGTTGCCGCGCGAATGGATTCGCCGGCTCGCCATCCGGGCGGACGTGATTTACCACCACAATCCGCGTTTCCGCCGAAAAATCCGCGGCCAAGGCAGCACGGGTCGTGATTGGCTGTGGATTTTCACCCGTCACTGGCTGGCCGCAATGATTCGGAGACGCAGCCCTCAGCTTTTTGCCCGGCTTCCGGCTTCTTACAGCACTGGTTGCGACCTGCCGGATCGTTGCAACGAATGAAGTGACGGGTGGCGTGGCACAGAAGCACGGCGCGCACGGAGTGACGCGCCCTACCGTTTGGGTCCGGCCCGTGAATTAAAGTTTTGTGCCTTTTGAGCTTCTTGGCGGCCAATTCACTTGGCTCCCTGGTCAATCCACGCGCGGATCAGACCGATTTGCGCGGGCGTGAGCGGGCCGATGTTCGCCTTGTTGTGCAACGGCGGCATCCAGGTATCGTGGTCGGCGGTGAGATGGGCAACGCTCTGGATGAGCAGGCTCTTGGCGCTGTCGCCGGCTGTCACGATCTTGCCGTCCTTCGTGCCTTTGAGCACACCATCCAGCGTGTCGAGCTTCAGGTGGGCCTTCGGCTTGTCGCCGCTGTGGCACTTGATGCAGGAGACATCGAAAACGGGTTTGATGTCGGCGGCAAAAGTCACGCCGGTTTTCGTTGAAGCGGGCGGCAGTTGAGCAGTATCGGCGGCAACGGCGGCCAACACCGACCCGAAGATGGCCGCCAATGCAATGGTGAGTTTGGTCGAATTCGTTATTTTCATGGGTTCAGTTGGTTTCCCGGACAATTTGAACTCAGAACGGTCGTGGTGTCAAAAGGTTTCAAATAAAGGTAGCGGATCGATTTCACAGCGACTGGTGGGGCGAGACTCCCGGCGAGCCGGGATATGTCATTTTTCATTCGGTTTCCGGCTCGCGAGTACGCTCGCCCCACCAAACCAACCAGCTACCAATAGCCGGTTCCGAAGCGAGGCTTGCCGATGGCGGTTCGTTGCGCCAACCTTCTCGTGTGAACGATAACGGTTCTTGTGATTCTGAAAAGTGTGCGTGAAGCAGCAAAAATTTTATGAACAAACTACGAATTGGAATATTAAGCACAGCGGGCATCGCCCGGAAAAACTGGAAGGCAATTTGCAGTTCCGGCAATTGCGTCGTCACCGCCGTGGCCAGCCGCGATGTGAAGCGCAGCCGCCAATTCATCGCGGAGTGCCAGCGGGAAACGCCGTTTGAAACTCCGCCGGCACCTTTCGGCAGTTACGAGGAATTGATCGCGTCCAAAAATGTGGATGCGATTTACCTTCCGCTGCCGACCGGCTTGCGCAAGGAATGGGTCCTGCGCGCGGCGGCAGCAGGCAAGCACGTCATTTGCGAAAAACCCTGCGGCGTCAGTTTTGCCGACGTTCGGGAAATGACCGGGGCCTGCAAAAAAAGCCGCGTGCAATTCATGGACGGCGTCATGTTCATGCACAGCCCGCGCCTGGCGCGCGTCCGGGAAGTGCTCGACGATGGCAAAAGCATTGGCCCGGTGCGGCGGATTTCCTCCGGCTTCAGTTTTTACTTCGGTGACGAATTTTTCCGCGACAACATCCGGGTGGACGGCCGGCTGGAACCGACCGGCTGCCTGGGCGACCTCGGCTGGTACAGCATCCGGTTTGCGCTGTGGACGATGAACTGGCAACTGCCCCGCGAAGTCACCGGCCGCATCCTGTCGCAATCCACTGCTGTGAACGGGCGTATGCCTACGCCCACGGAATTTTCCAGCGAACTGATTTTCGACGGCAACGTGTCCATGGGTTTTTACTGTTCATTCGTGGCGTCGTTGCAGCAATGGGTCAATATCGGCGGCATGAATGGCTGGTTGCATCTGCCTGATTTCGTCCACCCCTTTGACAGTTACGAACCGGCCTTTGAGGTCAACCGGAACGAAATTCGCGTTGCGGACGGAGGGGCAAAATGTCCGCCCGGCGTGGACTCCGCGATCCAAGGCCATCCGACGGCGCAGGACACCAGGATGTTCCGCAACTTCGCCAACCAGGTGTTCTCGGGCAAACTCAACGACGACTGGCCGATGTGGACGCTGAAAACGCAGCAGGTGATGGATGCGTGCTTCGAGTCGGCGCAGGAAGCTGGAAAGCCGGTAAGAACTTTCTGAAACCACGAAATACACTAAATGACACGAAAGAAACCGTTTCGTGTGGTTCGTGTATTTCGTGGTTTGAAACATTTCCATCTTCCATCCGCCAGCCTCCATCCTCTATGCTTCCGCCGTGCATTTCCGGAAGATCACCATCATCGGCGTCGGCCTGCTCGGCGGTTCCATCGGACTGGCCGTCCGACGCCGGAAACTCGCGCGCCAGACCGCGGGCTTCGTCCGCCGTGCCGCCAGCCTGAAAGACTGTGAGCGGGCGGGGGCAACTGATTTCGCCACCACCGATTTGCTGGCGGCGGTATGGGATGCCGACCTCGTCATCCTGTGCACTCCGTTGTCGCAAATGCGTTTGCGCGTCCGGGAAATGCTCCCGGCCTTGAAGCGCGGCGCCATGGTCACCGACGTCGGCAGCGTGAAAGCCAGCGTCGTGCGCGAACTCGAATCGCTGGTGGCCAAAGCGGGCGCGCATTTTGTCGGCAGTCATCCGATGGCCGGCGCGGAAAAAACCGGCGTCAGCGCCGCGCGCGCGGATTTGTTCGAGCAAACCGTTTGTGTGGTCACGCCCACGAGGAAAACAAACCGGGCGGCGCTGAAGAAGGTAAAACAGTTTTGGAATGCCGTTGGTTCATGTGTGCTGGAATTGAAGCCGGAGGTCCATGATGTTCTCGTCAGCCGGTCAAGCCATCTGCCGCACGTGGTTGCGGCGACTTTGGCCAGCCATGTTTTGAATCCGGCGCATCCCAGACATCAGGCCGCGCTGTGTGCGAACGGTTTTCGCGACACGACGCGCATCGCGTCCGGCTCGCCCGAAATGTGGCGCGACATCGCCCTGGCCAATCGCAGGAATCTGGCGAAGTCGCTGGATGCTTTCATCGCCGATTTGCAAAAATTCCGGCGCGTGCTGAAAAAAGCCGACGCGGAGGCCCTGGCGAAATTTTTTGAAACGGCCAAAAAACGCCGGGACAACTGGTGCGCCGGCTGCGCTTCACCATCACCCGAATGAATCAACCACGGATGAACACGGATAAACACGGATTGGAAAACAGAAACGGCAGCTTGTTTACAGGTAGGGCGCGTCACTCCGTGCGCGCCGCAGCTTGTGTTCGTACGAACGGCGGGCAGGGGACTGCCCGCCCTACCGATCCGTGTCCATCCGTATCCATCCGTGGTTAAAATGGCTCTACCTGATTTGATCGAAATCGTACCGCTGGACAAACCGGTGCGTGCGGAAATTACCGTGCCGGGGTCGAAGAGCATTACCAACCGCGCTCTCATTCTCGCGGCGCTGGCGGACGGCGAAGTGACCCTCCAAGGCGCGCTGTGGAGCGAGGACACGCAAATCATGGTCGAGTGTTTGCAGGAACTTGGCTTCATGGTGAATGTCGCGCCCGACCCGGACGAAATTTGCAATCGCACCATCACGGTTTATGGGCAAGGCGGAAAAGTCCCCGGCGGTGGCACGATGGAAAATCCGCTGGAACTGTTTGTGGGCAACGCGGGCACGGCGGCGCGGTTTCTGGCTGCGTTGGTGTGTCTGGGCAAGGGCGTTTACCGGTTGCACGGCGTGCCGCGGATGCACGAGCGTCCGCAGGCGGCGTTGTTCCAGGCGCTGCGCGAGCTGGGTTATCGCGTGGATTCGCCGAATGATAAATTGCCGGCGACCATTTTTGGCGGTGGTAGTAGGAGTCAAGGTGACGAGACTCATTCTTCAAAAGAAAGTCAGAGACTCCTTACGTCGTCTCCTACGAGCAAAGTAAAAGTCAGCATCGAGGAAAGCTCGCAGTTTGCGTCGGCGCTGCTGCTCTGCGAAAAACGTGGCGGCTGGAAGGTTAAAATTATCGGCGAGAACGCGGAAGAATCGCCTTATGTGGCGATGACATCAAAGCTGATTGAAGTATTTCCCCATCGTGGTGGGAAATTTAAAATCGAGCCGGATGCGTCGAGCGGGAGTTATTTTTGGGCGGTGTTGATGTTTGACTGGTTGTCAACGTGGAAACCACGGTTGAATTCGCTGCCGGTTGGCCCGCAACAACCGATGGACTTGAATCTTCTCTACAAAACCACTTGGTTTGTAGTGCGTGTCTTAAGCTGGCCAGCTTCAACTTGGCAGATAGATGAACGGTTTCCAATGTGGCAAATGTCTAAGCTCGTATCTCGCGAGAAAAGTCTTGGAGATAGCATTATGACCGCAATAATGGTTGCTCCATTTGGTAAATCCCCAACAAAATTCACCGACCTTGGCCGTCTCCGCGTTCAGGAAACCGAGCGCGTGGTGGCGTTGCGGACGGAGCTAACCAGGTGCGGCGCGAAGGTGGTGGAGGAGGGCGATACGCTGACGGTTTATCCGTCGAAGCTTCACGGCGCGGAGATTGAGACTTATAATGACCATCGCATGGCGATGTGTTTTGCGGTTTTGGGATTGAAAGTGCCGGGCATCAAAATCAAGAATCCCGCGTGCGTGAAGAAGACGTTTCCGAATTTTTTCCAGAAGCTGGCCGCGCCGCCGCCGAAAGGGCTGGGCGCGACCATTCTGGATGTGAAGACAGGGCGGAAGCTGAAAGAAGAGGAATTATTTGCGGATTGACTGTGGCTGCGTTCGTGAGAACGCGGCTGACCAAAGAATTTATATTGCCGCGCTCTTACGAGACGCGGCCACTGGAGAACCAAATTGAAACAACCGATTATCATCGCGATTGACGGCACGAGTGCGAGCGGCAAGAGCACGAACGCCAAGCTCGTGGCCAAAGCGCTTGGCTATGTTTATGTGGACACCGGCGCGATGTACCGCACGCTGGCGTGGCATTGCCTGCGGAAGCGGATTGATGTGCACGACGCCAAAGCCGTCGCCGCCGCCTGCCGCAAATGGAAAACGTCGCTGGTGTGCGTGGATGGCCGCGTGCGGCTGCTCGTGGACGGTTATTATCCCGAAAAGGAAGTCCGCAGCGATGAAACCAGCGCCGCCGTGCCGCACGTTGCGGCAATTTCCCAGGTGCGCAAATGGATGGTCAAACGCCAGCGCGAGTGCATCCAGTTCGGCAATCTGGTGATGGAAGGACGCGACATCGGGACGAATGTTTTTCCCGAAACCGATTTCAAATTTTATCTCGACGCAAAGCTGGAGGAACGCTCGCGCCGCCGCGCCGCCGACGGGGTCCGGGAAAATCTCGCGGCGCGCGACCAGCGCGACAGCCAGCGGGCAACGGCGCCGTTGATGATCGGGCTGGGCGCCAAGGTCATTAATAATTCGAGCATGACGTCCGAACAGACGAGCGGTTTGATTCTGGCGGAGATCCGCCGCCGGCTGGCGGCGGTGAAATGAGGAACGTTTGCCCCATGACTGAAGAATTCCAAGATCTCAAGCACTTGCCGGCAGATTCTTTGAGGTGTGGGCCAAACAGCGCCAGGGGGCTGGCGCACTCCAAGACGCTTCGCGTTGTTCTCGTTCAATCAAAATTCGCGGCAGCGTCTTGGACTGCGGTGGCCCTCCACCGCTTTTCATTGTCCGCATGAACCTGTCCTATCGCTTCGCCTGGATCGGTTTTCGCGCGCTGTACCGGTTTTATTTCCGCTGGCGCGTGTTCAATGCGGAGCGGGTGCCGTTGACCGGCGCGGTCATTCTGGCCTCCAACCACGCGAGCTTTCTGGATCCGCCGCTGGTCGGGTCCGGCCTGCATCGGGGCATCAACTATCTGGCCCGCGAAAGTTTGTTCCGGTTTCCCGGGATGGGCGCATTGTTGCGTTCGTGGCAGGCCGTACCGGTGGACCGCGACGGTGGCGGCGCGGCGGGATTGAAAGCCATTCTCGGCCGGTTGCTCGCCGGCGGCGCGATTATTTTGTTTCCCGAAGGCACGCGGACGCGCGATGGGCGGTTGCAACCCGCGCGCTCGGGCATCGGGCTGACGGTCATCAAATCGGATGCCATTGTGATTCCGGTGCGAACCTTTGGAACGTTCGAGGCTTATGGACGGCACGTCAGGGTTCCCCGGCCAAAACCGGTGGCCGTAAAATATGGCCGGCCGATGAAGTTTGACCAATTGCGGGCCGAGGCAAAAAATTGTTCCAAGGCGCGGCTCAAGGAAATCTACCAGGAAATCGCCAACGAAATCATGGCGGCGATTGCAAAGCTGGAGCCGAGGGAGGATTAAATCATTTATGATTTATGATTTGTATAGTGATTCGGCAGACGCCGTAACAATCATCAATCATAAATCATAGATCATAAATTCGGCCTAAATCCCCAAATTTGACAGGATATTGCTGATGGCATTGACGATTTGGACGAGCCGGGGATTCGATTTCTCGAAGCCGGCCACCGATGAGCGCAAACCCTGAAGCGAATGGTGAAGTGATTGCGGATTTTGCTTTGTGCGCGTGGCTTCGTGCGCGGAAACCTGCGCGAAGCCCGCGATGCTTTTGGCCTGTTCATCGTGCGTTTTCGCCAGCGTGCCGACCTCGGACTTGAGCGTGCCGAGCAATTGGAGCAATTCCCGTTTGCGCTCTTCGTTCACGGCGTCCGTGCCGCGGATTTTCGCCTCAATTTCGCCAATGGTTTTTTCGATCATGGTTTCCGTCCCAAGATTAACCCTTGCCGCGAATTCGGCAAGAGCACAGAAACTTCACCGGTGAATGATGTGGTGGGGCGAGCGTACTCGCGAGCCGGCTTCAGCACATTCAAGCGTACAACAACGGCTCGTCAGTAGCCTCGCCCCACCCACATTTCGGGAAAACCAGCTGAAGCCGGAACTCCAAACCGTGATATTCACCACCGTCCGACGGGCGGTAAAATTGGCCGGACGAGTTCCCAGATGTTTTCGCAGACCACTTCAACTGCACCCGTGCCGCTCAGCACGCGCACACGGTCCGGTTCGGCGGCGGCGATGGCCTCGTAACCCCGGGCCACGCGCTCAAAGAAATATCTGTCCCCCTCCTCAATCCGGTCGCGGACAAAGGGCAGGGTGGATTGACGCGACTGCAGGCGTTCGGCGCTGACTTCCGACGGCACGTGCAGCAGCAGGGTCAGGTCCGGTCGCGTGTCGCCGACGGCAAAATCAATCACGCTCTTGACCAGCGCCAAATCCAATCCGCGTCCGTATCCCTGATACGCCGTCGTCGAATCGTAAAAGCGGTCGCACAAAACAATTTCGCCGGCGGCCAGGGCGGGGCGGATGGTTTCGCGGACGAGTTGCGCCCGGCTGGCATTCATCAAAAGCAATTCGGTTTCATGGGTCATGGTCTCGTTCACCTTGCTGTGCTTGAGCGTGTGGCGGATTTCCTCGCCAATGGGGGTGCCACCCGGTTCGCGCAACACGCGCACGCGATGTCCCAGGGCGCGCAGCCGTTCGGCCAGCAGCTCGATCTGCGTGGATTTGCCGCAACCTTCCGTGCCTTCAAAGGTGATGAACAGGCTTTTCATGTAAGAATTGGAAACATTCAACGCTCAACATTCAACATCCATTTTTTCCCAACATTCGATGTTGGAAGTTCGGCGTTGAATGTTGAATGTTTTCCCACTGGATCAAATCTTTTTCAGCTTTGGCCCTTTCGCCGTGTCTTCGATGACCCAGCCTTTGGCCTTCAATTCATCGCGGATGGCGTCGGCGCGTTTGAAATCCTTCGCTTTCTTCGCGGCGGTCCGCGCTTCGGCCAGCGCCATAATTTCAGCGGTAATTTCCGCGTCTGATTTTGTGCCGATACCGAGGACGGAATCAACCTTATCCCACGCGGCCAGCGCGAAGGCGGCGTCGGTTGTGCCGAGAGAGTTTTCGGCCAGCCGGCGATTGGTTTCGCGCACCCATTCAAACACAGCAGCCCAAGCGGCGGAAATGTTCAAATCATCGTCGAGGGCACCGGTGAAGCGCGCGACCAGATCATTTGGAGCGCCGAGCACTGTCTCGGCAGGTTGTTGCCCGGTGTTAACCTTGGAACTGGCCGGGGCGGTGCCCGGCGCTCCGGCCGCTTCGCGCAGCTTGCTAACGCATTCGTCAATTCGCGCCAGCGCCGCGCGCGCGCTCGACAGACCTTCGAGCGTGAAGTTGAACGTCTCGCGGTAATGCGCGGTGAACAGCGAATAACGAATTTCGCGGCCGGTGAAACCTTTCGCCAGCAAATCGCGCAGCGTGAAAAAATTGCCGAGCGATTTGCTCATTTTTTTGCCCTCAACCAGCAAATGCGCGCCGTGCAACCAGTGTTTGACGAACGGTTTTCCGGTCGCGCCTTCGCTTTGGGCGATTTCGTCCTCGTGATGCGGAAAAATCAGGTCCTCGCCGCCCAGATGCAAATCAAAGCTCGGGCCGAGAATTTTTGTGCTCATGGCGCTGCACTCGATGTGCCAGCCGGGGCGGCCTTCGCCGAACGGGCTGGGCCAGAAAACGTCGCCGTCCTCTGGCACGCGCGCCTTCCAGAGCGCGAAGTCGGCGACGGATTCCTTGGCGTATTCATCGCTCTTGACGCGTTCGCCTGTCTTCATTTCGTCGAAATTGAGCTTGAGCAACTGGCCGTAGGTGCAGCCGCAGCCGCGATATTTTTCGATGCTGAAATAAACCGAGCCGTCGGCGGCTTTATAGGCAATGCCGCGGGCGATGAGTTTTTCGATGAGCGAAATGATATCGGGAATGTGTTCCGTCGCGTGCGGCGTGTGGTGGGGCAGAAGGCAATTCAGCGTTTTCAAGTCCTCAAAGAACGCGGCTTCATATTTGCCGGTGAATTCGCGAAGCGAGGTTTTGGATTCCTCCGCCGTCGCTGCGCTTTGGCGCGACAAGCAGACGCGCTTGATGATTTTGTCCTCGACGTCGGTGATGTTCATCACGTGCGTGACGGCGTAGCCCTTGAATTCGAGGGTGCGCCGGACGAGGTCGCCGAAAACGAACGTGCGCCAGTTGCCGATGTGGGCGAAGTCATAGACGGTCGGCCCGCAGCAATACATGCCGACTTTTTTGCCCGCCGGGTCGAGCGGCGCGAAGTCCTGAATTGAGCGGGACAGTGTGTTGAATAGTTTCAAGCCCATTTGCGTCTGCGCAAGTTAAGGCGCGGCGTGTAAAAGCAAAAGAAATTTTGTTGTGTGAATGACGCGAAATTGGCGACGGCAGTTTATAACCTGTCTCGTTTAATCGTTGCGACTGTATTTCGCGTTCAAGTTGCTGTCCAGCGCGTTCTTGAATCCAAGTTCTCAAGTCCAAGAACGCTGCATTAAGCGCCGTAAGCGCGGTATCTTTGTAGTTTTGCCCAAACAAGATAAAAAGCTCCGTCAGGAGCGGCATATTCCATGTTGATTGTGGTAACATTGGCACAATTGGGTGCGGCTTTGGGAAAAGCGGCGGAGGGCCGCCGCAGTCCAAGACGCCATGCGCAATACGTTGATTCCTTAAATACGCGAAGCGTCCTGGAGTGCGCCAGCCCTCTGGCGCTTTACGATGGGCAGAATGCACTCTGCGAGATTATTTGTATGCCCATGTCAACTTGACTGCCGTTTGTCGCTCCGCTGGAGCTTAAAGTATGTTGGAAATTTTCTACAAAGATTTCGCCTCTGACGGGGCTGAATCTTTGTCGTCGCTCTGCGGTTTTGGTTTCAGCCGCCCGAACCGTTCGACGAACAGGAAAAACACGCCGGGGCCGAAGCAGAGCAGCATGACGGAGATGCCGGTGGCGATGCCCCAGAACGTGCCGAGGGGCGCGCAACAGTCGCCGCGGCGGCGGACGATGATGTGGCTGGGAACGGCGACGAGGAGTTCGAGGATGCTGCCGCGCAGCAGCCAGCGGACAATGCGTTTGAGCAGCGCGTCCGGGCCGTCGGATTTGGCGAAGCCGCGAAAGATGACGGCCCAAATTATCCAGAAAGCAATTCCGGTGATGACGGCTCCCAATCCGGTTGAAAAGTCGGAGGGCGACACCTGGTTGGGCTTGAACGGCAGGAAGTAACCGAAAAAATTAACGCCATCCTCCTGGAAGTAGAGGCAAAGAATCGAGACCAGCCCGGCGAAGCAGAGATTCGCCAGAAAGAACGCGCTGACGATGACGGGTGTTTTGAGCGGACGGCGTGCGGGCAGCCGGCGTTCGGCGATATGGATGGGCAACAAAAGCAGCAGCGCCTGGCCGGCGACGAGCATGGTCAACCAGAGCCAGTAGCTCCCATGCCGGTATATCCTCAGCGCAAAGGGCAGGCTGACACCTTTTCCCGACCAGCTGTTGAAGGCAATCCAAATGGCGGGAACGGTCAGCATCAGCAGTGCGACGGTGTAAAGCAGGACAGTGAGTGCGGCCCAGCGTTTCATGTGACGGCTGAATTCAGCCACCAAGTCCAACGCCACGCCAGTGAAATCGGCGCGTCAAATTTTTGTGAAATGTTGTTTTCGTGTCTTGCCAACATTTTCATTTCCCAGCAAACTTTCCAAAACGGGCAATAAATGCCGGAATCGAAAAAGGAGCACATGAGCAAAGAGGCAAAGCTGGAGTTGGACGGAAAAGTATATGCGCTGCCGACGGTCGAAGGCAGCGAGGGTGAAAAGGCGGTGGATATTTCATCGCTGCGCGCGAGCACGGGCTACATCACGCTGGACGACGGCTACGGCAACACGGGTTCGTGCGTCAGCAAAATCACGTACATTGATGGCGACAAGGGCATCCTGCGCTATCGCGGCATTCCCATCGAAGAACTGGCGGAAAAATCCAATTTCATCGAGACGGCGTATCTCATCATTTACGGCGACCTGCCCAGCCGGCCGCAAATGAAACGGTTTTCGGATTTGCTCACCGACAACCAGTTTCTGCACGAGGACATGAAGTTTCATTTCGAGGGTTTTCCGACGGGGGCGCATCCGATGGCGATTCTTTCGGCAATGATCAACGCGGCAAGCTGTTTCGACGAGCGCCTGATGTCCTGGAAATGGGGCGAGAGCGGGGATTTTGACCTGTATGTGGCCCGGCTGATTTCGCAGGTGCGGACGATTGCGGCGTATTCCTATCGCAAATCGCGCGGGTTGCCGTTGATTTATCCGAAGAAGGCCTACAAATACACGGCGAATTTCCTGCACATGCTGTTTTCGATGCCGTACGAGGATTTTGAATTGAAACCGGAAGTCGTCAAGGCGCTCGACTTGATTTTCCTGCTGCATGCGGACCACGAGCAGAATTGCTCCACCTCCACCGTGCGCATGGTGGCGTCGAGCCAGGCGAATCTGTTCGCCAGTTGCGCGGCGGGTGTGTGCGCGTTGTGGGGGCCGTTGCACGGCGGCGCGAACCAGGCGGTGATCGAGATGCTGGAGGAAATTCATCGCGAGAAAGACGACGGCTCAAAATTCATCAACGCGGCGAAGGACAAAAACAGCGGCAAAAGACTCATGGGCTTCGGCCACCGCGTTTATAAGAATTACGACCCGCGCGCCAAAATCATCAAAAAAGCCTGCGACGACGTTTTGTCCAAATTGAACTTTAATGACCCGTTGTTGGACATCGCCAAGAATTTGGAGACGGTGGCGCTCAAGGATCCGTATTTCATCGAACGGAAGCTGTATCCGAACGTGGATTTTTACAGCGGCATCATCATGCGCGCGCTCGGCATTCCGGGGGAAATGTTTCCCGTGATTTTTGGGATTGGGCGGATGCCCGGCTGGATTGCGAATTACAGGGAAATCATGGATGAGACGAAAAGCCGCATCTACCGGCCGCGGCAGATTTACACCGGGCGCACGCTCAACCATTATGTGCCCCCGGCGGAACGCAAGTAAAAGCCGTGCAAATAGCGTTGTATTTTATGATTTTGTCTCCAGGATTTGGAGGCAGAATCGCTTGAGAAAGGCATAAATCCTGCTCATTTCAGGGCAAAAATGCCATGAAGAAAATTTTGGTCATAGACGACGAGGAGTGGCTGCGCGAGATGATTTACCTGGCGCTGAAGCAAAAGGGCTTTGAAGTCATCGAAGCAGTCAATGGCGCGGATGGCATCGAGAAAGCGCGCAAGGAATTGCCCGACCTCATCCTCTGTGACGTGAACATGGAAAAGGTGGACGGCTACCTGTGCCTGTCCTCGTTGCGCACGGAAGCGCCCACGGCCTCCATCCCGTTCATTCTGATGACCGGCCTCGCCGACAATGCGGGCATGCGGCACGGCATGGAATTGGGAGCCGACGATTACCTGCCGAAACCTTTCACCACCGATGCGCTTTACGCCGCCGTGGATGCGCGCCTGAAAAAAGCCCAGACCGTGCGCGATGAAGCCGAGCGCAAGCTCGCTCATCTGCGTGACAACATCAGCCTGATGCTGCCGCACGAGTTGCGCACGCCGCTCAACGGCATTCTCGCCTACGGCGAAATTCTCGCCGCCGACGCCGCCAAACTCAAACCCGCCGAAATTGCCGAAATGGGCCACGTCGTTCACCAGTCCGGCAAGCGGCTGGAACGGCTCATCGAAAACTTTTTGATTTACGCGCAGCTTGAATTGATTGCCGCCGATCCGAAGAACGTCAACGCCCTGCGTCTCGGCCGGACGGAGCATCCCGCGGCGCTGCTGGAGAAGCATGCTGCCGCGCAGGCCGCGATCGTGAACCGTTCCGCGGATTTGTCCCTGGAGGCGGCGGACATTACCGTGCCGATGGCCGAGGAATATCTCAGCAAGGTGGTGGATGAACTCACGCAAAACGCCTTCAAGTTTTCCGAACCCGGTTCGTCCGTTCGCCTGTCCCTGAGCGAGGCGTTCAACATCATTACCCTGGCCATCAGTGATCAGGGCCGCGGATTTACCGGCGAGCAAATCACGCGCGTTGGCGCTTATATGCAATTCGACCGCACGATGCAGGAGCAGCAGGGATTGGGGCTCGGCCTGGTCATCGCCAAGCGGCTCGTTGCCCTGCACGGCGGCACCCTTTCCATTGTGAGTGAGCCGGGCATGGGCGCGGTCATCTCGGCCAGATTCCCCAAGGCGAAGACCGAGGTGCCTGTGTGATGGGACGGTAAAACTTCAGAACGGCAGTTTCCCGTAAATGTCCACCAAACCCGGAATTTTAAACCAGGGTAACGGGATGCCATTCTGGGCAAAATGGGCGAGCAGGAAAACCAGGGCGATTCCAACGACGGGCGCAAAATCCACTTTATCCAGCCGCAAATGGAAACGTTGTAATGGCGACAACAAGGTTCGCGCTTCGGCGTTCACATAACCCCAGAATGGATGTTTGCCGAAGTAAATGTAGCTGTTCAACAGATGCAGGACGAGCAGCGCGCCGATGAGATATTTCCAGGCCAGGTAACTGCCCAGCCCGATGACCAGCGCCTCTTCGATGCGATGCGCCGGCGAGACGTGTTGGGGAATGACTTGCAGCCAGGCCAGCAGCCAGCTGGCCAGCCACCACAACGTCGCCATGACCATCAGCGGCAAAAGAAATTTCATCCCGCGCGTCCAGCGATCAATTCCGCCCAGGGGCATTCGCACCAGACGATGAAAAGGCAGGGGTTCCGGCCCGGCCAGAATGGAAAGCAGCAGCAGCCAGAGATAAAACACACCGAGCGTCAGCCCGAAACTGAGAATGGAAAACAACAACATACGCACAAAATAATCGCTGCGGAACGAAAGCGTAATGACGCTCAAATTCAAGGTGCCCGTCCAGTGTGCCGCCGAACCGATCTGCCAGTAGAACAACGCGCGCAGCAGCAACAGCCCGCCCAGCGCCGCGAGCAAATGCCATCTCCGCAAACGCCGCGGCTCGGCCCGCCGCAGTGTGCCAATCAACGTCGCGGGCATCCGTTTGCCGAGCGGATCGAAGCGGACCGAACGCCAGTTCAGCCACAGCAACAAGGCCGCCAGGTTCAGAATGAAGTCAATCAGGCCCATGAAAACTTGATGCGTATTACGTGTGGCGTGTTTCGTCAAGCAAGGATCGCTCGTTGATTCACGGATCCAATTCTGCGGACGCGAAACCTTGTCGTTTTGTTTCGTCCGCAGTCATTTCGCCTTCCGTTTGTGAATGCAAATCGTGTTGCCGTCCGGGTCGGAAATGAATGCCATGCGACAAACGGGGGTGGTAAACGGCTCCATCCGGAACTTCACGCCGGACACGCGCAGGTGGGCGATGGCCGCGTCGAAATCTTCCACTTCCAGACCAACGGAGCAGCCGTCCGGCCGCGGCTTCCAATCCGGCGCGCCGCAGCCCAGGGAAAGTGTGCCGCTGGCGATGTCATACTCGGTCCACTGCATCCCGCCGGGTTCGCCGACGGTGCCGGTGGGTTTCAGGCCGAGCACGCCCTCGTAGAACTTGCGCGCCCGCGCCATGTCGGTGACCGGGTAACAACTGAACGCGATTTCGATGACTTTCAACATGATAACGGTTGTTTGTGGTTGAGCGCACCCAAGGCTGGTTTTTCCGCCGCAAACCCCGGCACCCGTTTCAAAAGTTTCGCCGCCGACCGGTGCAGCTGGTGCCGCAAACCGCGGCGGCGGGGCCGCCGGCCGATGATCTCACGCATCATCTGTTCGCGCAGGACTTCGTGCTGGCGTTTCGATTGCTCGTGTTGTTGCGCCAGTTCAATCATCTGCTTCTGCAATTCCACCAGCCGACGATAAGGCGCCAGGTCGTCGCCGACCGTTTTCGCTTCCGCCTTGTCGTTCCCATGCCGGGCCATGTGCCTTAATTCGTCAAAACGATCTTATTTCCCCGCCGCCTTCCCCACCGCCTGCGCCGCGTCGGCCATGGAATCGCCTTTGAGTCCGAGAGCGACGGCAATCTTGCTGGCGGGGATTTCCAGCGGGACGGCGACGCCATATTGGGCGAGCAGTTGCCTGGCCTGAAATTCGTGAATGTTCATCTCAAAATTTGACCCGGCGCATTAAAAACGATTGTGACCGGAAATCAAACTTTTAACACCAGCAAAGTTGTGGTGTAACGTCGGCGCTGTGCGCCGATGGGTTCGAGCCACGAGATCGTCTGGCAGCCGATTCCAGATGGAGTTGACAAGGGAATGGGGACAAAGGAATCAGACCCAGATAATTCCCCTGTGGAAAACTCCTCTGTCCAGGCTTCCGGAGACAGATTCCTGCGAAATTGGATTATTGCTTCAAGTCTTCAGTGATGGTGGTGAACCATTCAAGGGCGGCGTCGATTTCAGGCCGGAGAACAGCGTCACTTTCCCGGGACTTTCACAGCTGGCTTTTTTTGGAATCGTGAGGCACGCAGGGCGGCTTCGAGTTGGCGAAGGTCTTTGGGCAATTCTGCCGTCCAGGTCATGCGCTCGCCGGGCTGGTCCGGGTGTTCGAGGCTGAGGACTTCGGCATGCAGGGCTTGACGCGGAAAATCTATGGGCGGGTTGGCGTCCCGTCCGCGATACGCCGGGTTATACGTGCGGTCGCCGATCAAGGGGAGTCCGGCGTGGGCCGCCTGGGCGCGGATTTGATGCTTCCGCCCCGTCTCCAGCCGGAGCCGCAATTTGGTGACGAAGCCTTTGCCGCCGGCGAGCGGAAATTCCTCGATAACTTCGTAATGCGTGACGGCCTCGCGGGCTTCGGAGCTTGGGTCTTTGAGTTGCGTTTCAGAAAGCACATGCTGGCGCAGTTCGTCCCGGCTCAATTGCAGCCATTGCCGCCAGGTGCCGGCGGGCGTGCGCGGACGTCCTTCCATGAACGCCACATACTCCCGCTTCATGGAGTGCGCCTTTAATTGCTCGATGAGGTGGTGACGCGCGGCGGGGTTGGTGGCCATGCAAAAGACGCCGCTGGTATATTGGTCGAGGCGATGAACCGGCAAAGGTTGCAGCCGGCGATAGGCGGGCGGCAATGACTTTCCGGCGACGCCGCGGTTCTGCGCCTTCAATTTTCCCGCCAGGAAATCGGCGAGGATGCTGAGCGCGGAAAGATCGCAATTCGGCGCCGGCACGGAGATGAGGCCGGGCCCCTTGTTGACGATGGCGAGGGCGGAATCCAGGTAAAGCAACGAAACGCGCGGATGAATCTGCCAGCCGGAACCGCACGCCAGGGTGCTGGCCTGACGATCGCGCAGTTCCAGGGTGTCGCCCGGGTCCGGGATGGTTTGATGGGGTTTGCGGATGATGACGCCGTTGACGCTGACCCGTCCCGCCAGAATCCATTGTTTGGCGCGGCTCTTCGGCGTGTCGGGATGCTTCCGCAGCAACCAATCCAACAGCGGGCTGACCTTGCTCGTATCCATAAGGAAATGCTAAAGGCCGAGCTCGACGTTCGGTGTACACGCTTTAGCGTGAGATGCGGCTATTTCTCAATACCGAGCAATTCCACCTCGAAGATCAATACGCTTTTGGGGGGAATCGCCTGGCTGGGGCTCTGGTCGCCGTAGGCCAGTCTGGACGGGATGAACAACTGCCATTTGTCGCCGACCTTCATCAGTTGCAAGGCCTCGACCCATCCCGGGATGACGCGCCCGACCGGAAAGGAGATGGGCTGGCCGCGTTGCACCGAGCTATCAAAGACCGTCCCATCAATCAATGTGCCGTGGTAATGTACCTTCACCCGGTCGGACAGTTTGGGGGACTCGCCCGTGCCGGACTTGATGACCTTGTATTGCAGACCGCTGGCCGTGGTGGTGACACCTTCCTTTTTGGCGTTCTCCGCGAGAAAGGCTGCGCCGGGGCCGGATTCCGCCTTGAGATTTGCTTCCATCGTTGCCTGGTCGTTTTTGGCGCCACAACCGGCGACCAGGCCGAGCGCGAGCGTCAGGATAAAAAATAATTTCATATGTTTGCCAGTTGCAGGGATTAATCTGTGACGTGCGGAGAATCCGCGAAGCCGGCCATCAGGTCAATTCCCATCTCACTCCCGATGCGCGTACGGCGGTGCGGTGCGCAGCCGCAGGTCCTCGACGTGAGCGCCGATGGTGAAGTGATAAAGACTCTGCCAATCGCGCCCCGTCAAACCGAGCGCGCGATGCAACACATCATCGAAGTAACAACCAATGCCCGTGCCGCGCACCCCGGCAGCCTCGGCGGCCAGGTACAGCGCCTGTCCGATCATTCCAGCCTCCCAGAACAACTCGCGCCAGGCCGCCGCGCCGCGTTCCCGCAAAACCGGTTCGAACCACGCCAGCATGCCGAGGCTGAACGCCCCGTCGGCGGCGATGTCCTGCTGGCAGGACAAGGTCCGCGCAAAATCGCGCAGGTCCCCCCGTCCCAACCGCCGGAGCGGCACCGTGGGTTCCAAGTCCGCCAGGATTTCCCAATCGGGAATGGCGCGAAAGGCGTGCCGCAAGGCTTCCTCATCCGCCGGCGCGCGCGACCAGAGGTACATGCCGGGTTCCAGTCCCGTGACCCGATGCACGAACAAAACCAGGTGCAACCGCGGCGGAAATGGCCACGCATCGAACGGCGGCGCGGATGCCCGCGGCAGCGTGGCATCCAGAATGGCCAGAAACTTTTCGCGCGTGATGCTGGTGGCGCCGTCAAAATCCACCGCGCTGCGGCGTTGACGGATCAGTTGACCGGACGAGTGGGCGCAGGCGGGTGGCGCGGGCGACGGCCAACAGGCTGGATTGATGGATTTGTGGATGATGGACTGGTCCATCGTCGGACCTTTTCGCTCCGAGGCTGCAATGGCTTCATCAATCACCGGCCACCCGACATGGGAACGGCTCAACCGGTTGGCGCGTCCGAACCATTTTATCGAGGCTTCGGCAACCGGTGACGGAACCGGCTCCGCCGTTGCGTTCACCATCACCCTCACGAGCAGTTCCGGCGTTTCGCGTTCGGCATCGGCAAAATCTTCCGGGCGGTCCAGGCCGAGCAGCCGGGCGAGTTGCGCATCATCCCACTCCGGCAATAGTTCCACACGCCAGCCCAGTACGGCGGCCGCATAACGAAGCGCGGCGAGGGCGTGACCCACGTCGTGCTGGCAATAGCGAAAGGCCCGTTCACCGTATTTCCATGCCTCGCGCCAGGTGATGGAAGTCAGCCCCACACAAAATCCGGCTGCGTCCGGTCCGGCGCCCGGCGCCCGGCGCGCCCGTCGTTCCAGGGCATGAGCCAGCGGTGCGTAATGATAAACTCCCGCGCCGCCCGGCAACCATTCCCGCGCGGGCAGGACGGCATAGGCTTCGGTCGGATGCAGATTGCCGCTGGAAGGATTCATCCGCAAATACCAGCTCATGCCGGGAATCTCCTTGCGTGCGGAAAGGCCCATGGACAACTCGAAGAACAACCCCAACGCATCGAGGGTGAACGGCCGCGGCGGCGTTGCGCCGATGCCGAACAGGATGGCCGCTGGCGGCGTGTCGTCACAGACGGCCAACGGCAGTTTGAGCACGGGTGAACCAGCGAAACGGCGAAACGGATCCGGCTGAGTCGCCCAGTCGAGACCGCCCGGTCCACGGGCATAGCGCTCGGGATGATGCTTCGTCCGGTCGTGATAGGCGATGATAGCATCCACCGCCTCCGCATCCGCCGGGTTTCTTTCGTTAACCATCAACATTCAACTTTCAACTCTCAACCGGATATGGTCATTGCGCAAGGCCGGGAGATTCGATCCATTGTGGTAGGGATATCGCGCTGCGATGTCCTCGCCCGCGTACGGCGGGCGAAATGAATTGGCTGTGACAGACGAACCACCCCGGGCGTTGCACCGCTGCAAGTGGCGCGGACGGCGCAGCGCGCCGTCCCCACCACCAACAAAAAGCCTTGTGTTTTCAGTCCGACAGATCGGAAATGGATTGATGTTCGGATTGCGGACGAACCAGGTAAATGATTCCGTTCACCAGTTTCCATAAACCATAGCCTCCGGCCAGCATCAATACTCCCAAACCTCTGCCGCTACGGCTGCTCCAATGATAATTCTCGGATTTTGCCAGCAAAAGGTAGATCAGGCCGCCGCTGACGCCCGTGAGCGCGGCGCCAATCAGGGTATATTTGATGCCCTTTTTTCGAATCTCCCGGTTTCTCTCCAGATTGAAGGCCTTGATCTGCTCGTCAGCTTCCGCTCCGGACATGCCGTTCGAGGTCAGGAAATAACGGACTGACTCCGCGGGCTCGCCCCAAATGATTTTCGCCCTGGCTTCGGTGATCAATTTTTCGGTGTGCATATAAAATGATGGTTCAAAATGCGGGACTGTGCCCTTTCACCTTCATGAAAAAATCTATCGTCGGCCGCGCTTTTTCTTCGACATCTTCTTGCCCTGCTCAATCGCCTTCTTCACGAGAGCCCCCAGATCAAAAGCCTGAACCTTCCCGCAGGCCGGACAATGATAATCCTCGGAACCTTTGCCGGTAACCACGATGTCAAAATGCTTCCCGCACCCGTTGCAGTAAATCATCATGGCGCGTGGCTCTTTGAGGAAGTAAGCCAGGAGCGATTCTGAGGTTAGCATGCTGACCGTCATCGGCTGGAAGCCGGATGATTTATCTATCGTCGGCACTTCAATCCGCAGGATGCCTTTCATAAAACTTGCCTTGGCGGCCGCCGGGTTGTGATTGAGCGTGATGTCAAACCGGGCCTCGAACGGGCCAAAGTTGTCATGCTGTCCGCGAACACATAACTGGCCCGCATCGACAAACATTTCCACGCGGCCGGCCTGAGCCGCACTCAACTTGATCTCGATGACCATGCCGGCCTCGGTGACAGTCACATGGCTCTCCGGTGTCCAATTCCGGTTCATAACGTCGGGAAAGGCTAGAGGATAAATGCCAAACGCCAAAGTGATTTTCAGGGCCGCCGCTGCCTTCCTTGTCCACCATAGCCTCGGCGACGGTGGAAGCCTTCAGAATTCAGCCTTTCTTCTGCTGCCGCCCGGCAAGAGCGAAGGTTGTTCAAAATGCGGAACTGACCCTTCACGTTTCACGGTAACCGCGTGACAATCGCGTCGGCGAGAATAACATGTCCCAACAAATCCATCACGCAAAAATTCAATGAAAAACTTCAAAGCCAACCAGAACCTTTGTCACCAGCCGGCGTCATTTTCTGGCCCAAACCGCCGGGCTGGCGGCCACCGTCGCAGCTGCGGGCATGCCCGCTTCAATCGCGGAGGCGGCGCCGGCCAAATTGAAGATGTCGCCGGACAGTTCAACCTTTCCGCGGGATTTTTTCTGGGGCGCGGCAACCGCTGCGTATCAGATTGAAGGCGCGGCGAACGAGGATGGCCGGAAACCGAGCGTCTGGGACACCTTCAGCCGGATTCCCGGCCGCACGGAAAATGGCGACACCGGCGATGTGGCGTGCGACCACTATCACCGGTTTAAGGATGACATAAAGCTCATGGTTGAACTCGGTATCAAACATTATCGCTTCAGTATTGCCTGGCCGCGCATCATTCCGGATGGCCGCGGCGCGGTGAACGAAAAAGGCGTGGATTTTTATCGCCGACTCACCGACACGCTGCTCGAAAACGGCATCACGCCGCACGCCACGTTGCTTCATTTTGACAGCCCGCAGGCATTGGAAGACCTTTACGGTTCGTGGCGCAGCCGTGAAATGGCCAGGGATTTCGCGGAGTATTGTCACCAAACGGTCCAGCGGCTCGGCGACCGCATCACGAATTGGATGACGATCAACGAAATCTATTGTTTCACCTACATGGGCTACGACGTGGGCCAAATACCGTCCCTGGCACCCGGCACCGTAGTGAAAACGCGGAAGGAAGTGCTTCAAACGGTTCATCACGCATTGCTCGCGCACGGGATGGGCTGCCAGGCCATCCGTGCCGCGTCCCCGAAACCCGCCAGCGTATCGTTGGTCGTGAATTGCGAATCTTACCTCCCCGTCATCGAGACGCCGGAGAACATTGAGGCCGCCAAACGTGCATTTGTGGCCGAGGAAGGCAACGGCACCGTGCTCGTGCCGGCGCTCACGGGCGCCTACCATGCGCAGACGCTCGAAACGCTCGGCAACAATGCGCCGGACATTCAACCCGGCGACATGAAAATTATCGGGCAGCCGCTCGATGTGCTCTGCCTTAACATTTATACCGGTTCCTATGTGCGCACGGCTGGCAACGCGCTCGGTTATGAAATTCTGCCCCTGCCGCGCGGATATCCGCAGATGCACATGCCCTGGCTCAACTTCGCGCCCGAATCGCTTTACTGGGGCGTCCGGATGATCACTGATGCGCTCGGCAAAAAGAACCTGCCGATTTTAATTACCGAAAACGGCTGCGCCACCGAGGATAACGTGACAGCCAAAGGAGAGATTTTGGACCTGGCTCGCGTGATGTATCTGCGTTCTTATTTGCGAAACGCGCATCGCGCCATCAGCGAAGGCTATCCGTTGAAAGGTTATTTCGTCTGGAGCCTGCTGGACAATTTCGAATGGAATTATGGCTACACGCGGCGGTTTGGCATCACGCGCGTTGACTATTCAACGCAGCAACGCACGCCCAAACAGAGCTTCCGCTGGTATCAAAAGGTCATTGAAGCCAACCGGTTACTTTAGCCAATTCCGGCAACCGTCCGGAAACGGCCCGGCTTGGTGTGGCGACTGAAGCGAAGCAACTGAGACACAAGGGAACGCGACTGGCTGGAAACGCTAAATGCTAAAGTGATTTTCAGTACCGGCGCTTCAGCCTTTATGTTGCCTTGGACGTTGAGCGTTGAATGCCTGCTCGCGATCCATCGGAGTTGAATGTTGAATGTTCCCTGTAAACTTCAGCCTTTAGCCTTTAGCCTTCAGCCTTTCCTTCCACCCGCTGGCCAATCTCGCCAAGCTGTTCCATAAAGGTGATTTCCGGGATGGGCTTTGACGCCGTTTTTACGCGGCTGCCGCCCGGCAAGAGCGAACATGGTTCAACATGCCGACTGACGCCTTCACGGTTCACCGAAATACTACAATACTAGGAACCGACCCGTTTCCCGTTTCCGACGTTTCCGTTTCCAAGCCGCCTCACGCGGCAGGCCGCGCGGGTGACGGGTGACATGTGGCGGGTGACAGGATTTGGAAAACGGGGAACATCGAATCCCGCGTCGCCAAGGCTATGCAGGACAGGCATTCAACGCTGAACATCGAATCAAAGGAGCCGGCGCGCACGGCCTGTCCCGCCACAGCACCGCGACGGCGGAAGTGACGCGCCCTACCTTTCATGTGGTCCGATGGTTTGGGGGAAGTTTCCCGCGTTGGTGGCCGGGAGCGGATGAAGCCAGAGGACATCTCATTGGCACCTCGCATTTGACAGTCACAGAAGCCGCATTATGATGTTTGCGATGCACGGAATTGCACCAGGGAAGCCATTTGTTTCTGTGATCATACATAAAAATGAACGAAAAAATTGTACAAATCATTCCCGCCGATGATTGGTTTGCTGTGTTTAAGATGGATGACGGAGCGGAATTGTCCATGCCTCTGAACTGCTGGGCCCTGTTTCAAGAGGAAGATGGCTCTTCCAGGATCGAGGGCATCTATGTGGATGCAGCCGGTGATTGCACCGCGGCCAAATCGGCCACCAATTTCGTACGTTACAGAAGACTTTCAACGGTTGTCACCTGACACCTGATCTGGTTTCTCCATCACAGAGGATTTTTGGCGCAGGACCCAGAGGCGATGCCGGCCGGCAGGGCGTCAGGATTTGCGATTTACGATTGCCGATTTACGATTGAAACGGAAGTTTTCGCGTATTTCGCGGTTTCTATCCGTCCGCATCGCGGGATCCGTGTTTATCCGTGGTTAATTTCAGGTCTGGCGTCTCGGAGATCGGAGATGGGGAGTGAACATCCAACATCCACCAGTCTTCGCTATGCTTCGCCCCGGCAAGACATCGAACGCTGAACATCGAATTTTATGTTCTGGACGTCAGACAGCATTGATGTACATGCATAAGGATAAATTCCATGGGTGAATTCAATTTTTCTTGCCCTATCTGTGGCCAAAATGTTTTGTGTGACACGGTTCTTGAGGGAACACAACACATCTGTCCGCATTGCAATAACACCATCGGTGTGCCGACAGCATTTGCCGAACCCGCCGGGGTTTCTCCCCAGACCGAAACCACACCGGCATGGACGGGCTACAACGCAACCACCACTGCTCCGCGGACCTCCCGGCTGGCCATCGCTTCGCTGGTCTGCTCCCTGGCATCGTTGGTCACGTGTATCGGATGGATTCCGGGCATCATCTGCGGGCATCTGGCCAAATCACGCATCCGCCGGGATTCGTCGCTCAAAGGAAATGGTCTGGCCACGGCCGGCCTCACCATCGGTTATTTGATTATGATGCTGGAAGCGGGAACCGCTGGATATCGTATCTGGTCTTTTTCAAACGCTGTGAAACAGGGAATTGCAAATGTCCGGCAGAACCTGGCGACCAACAATATAATCATCGCCCGGACTCAATCCGCAACTGTATCCAACGCCACCCAACAGATGGAGCCCGTCCAGACCGTTGCCGCTTTCACCAACCAGCAGCCAATGGCATCTCCCGTATCCGGCTGGATATCCGACATCAGCAAAGCGGCGTTTCCAGACCATCCGGTCGTTGGGAAAGTGCATGGCATGTATTTCGCGCTCAAGACGGCGACCCTCAGAGGCGCCAACCTCAGATTAAATTCTGAAAACGGGCCGTCGCTGGAGATCCTCGGTCTGGATCAACCCGTTGGCGGCAAAAGTTATGAAATCCGAACGACTGACATCGGTGCCAATCCTCGTGTCAAGTTGACCTGGAACGAAGGGGATGTGATTCAGGCCGCGACCTATGGCAAAGGCTATGGAATGAAGCTGCAATTCGCGCAGGTCGCAAACCGGAAAGTATCCGGGAAAATTTATTTGTGCCTTCCTGATGATTCAAAAAGCTACATCGCCGGCACATTTGAAGTGAAGATTCCCAAGTTGAAGTGACGGCGGAAGTGACGCGCCCTGCCTTTCATGTGGTCCATATGGTTCGTGGTTTCAATCCGTCCCGCATTGCGGGATCCGTGTCCATCCGTGGTTGAAACAGGCTCTTAAGGACTGCCGGTTGACAGACGGGAAAATGCCGCGTAAAAGGCTCCGCCTCACGCAGCAGGCCACGTAAAAGGCTTTCGGCCTCACCGTGCGGCCGACAGGTGGTCCGATGGTTTGGTGGAAGTTTCCCTCGTTGATGGCCGGGTTGCCGCTGAATCTTTGCCAGATGATTGGCGATAGGAGGTTGGTGGTGTATTGCAAGTGGTAGCCGTCGGCGTTGGTCGGCCATTCCAGCGCCAGTCCGGGAGTTCGCACCACGGTCTTCAGCCTATTGTGACTGGAGCCGATAAAAGCCGCTATTGCCAGAAAGTGGCAGGGTGATCTGGTTTTGCAGATTGGTGAGGTCCAACGTGGGCGTATTCGTCAACGTCACCCAGGCCGCCGGGCTCAAATCCGGATTCTGCTGCAACACGAAATTCGTTGAAGCCACGATCCACGAAAAAGTGAGGCCGCCGTTCGTGAACGCCAGGTTCATCCGGGGCGTGGGAGTGGTTTGCAGGACATAAATGTGGCCACTGCCACTGGCCGCGGCCACCAATTGGTTGCCGTCGGATGAAGAGGCGATCGTGGTCCAACTGAGACGGGGCGCGTTGTTCGAGGTCCAGGTCAAACCCGAATCGGTGGAGGTATAAATGGCCGGATAGCCGACCGCCGCCAGCTTCGTTCCATTCGCCGACGAGGCGATGGCCGTCCAAACCTGCCGGGTCACGTTGTTGGATGTCCAGGTCGCTCCCGAATTGGTGGAGGTGTAAATCGAACCACCGTTCCCGCCGATGACCGCGGCCAGTTTGACGCCATCGGCCGATGAAGCCACGCAAGCCCAGTTGGGAAAAGGAGCGCCAGGGTTGTTGGATGTCCAGGTCGCTCCTGCATTCGTCAATGTATAAATCCCGCCATTGTTGACGGCGGCCACCAGTTTGACGCCGTCGGCCGACGAAGCGACCCCGGACCAATTCTTCCCGGAAAGATTGTTCGTCGTCCAGGTCATCCCCGCATTGACAGAACTATAAATAAAGCCGCCGTTCCCGATCGGATTAACGGTCACCAGCTTGTTCCCGTCCGCGGAAGAGGCCACGGAGTTCAAATCGGAGCCCAGATTTGCATGGGAGGTCCAGGTTGACCCGGTGTTAGTTGAGGTGTTGATGCTGTTGCCTTTCACCACGGCGAATTTGGTTCCGTCGGCTGCCCCCGCGACGCAATTCCTGCTGTTGGCCGGCACGCTAATTGACGTCCAACCCGCTCCTGAATCAGTCGAAACGAACAGCCCGCCCGTCCCGGCCACCGCCACGAGCTTGGTTCCGTCCGCCGAAGACGCAATCGCCCGCCAGGTATTCATCGGCGCGAGGGTTTGCGTCCAAGTCTGGCTGAACGCAGAAATTGCGGCAAACAAGACGCTCCAAAATGCGATGAAAAATGGCGCTTTCATCTCTGATTCCATTAGGCTGGCAGATAATATCATGAATCGCCGCTTCTGCAAACCATTTGTCCATTCGTCATCAGAGAAATTCGACGCCTCACCTTTAATTCCAATGACTCAGTCGCGCCCGCTCGTTCGGCCCTTGCAGTCGGTCTGGCGGGTGACAGGTGACAAGTGACGCGTGGATCAAGGCGGGAAACATGGAATGCCAAATTTGAACTCAAGCCGGCGGCGCGGCAGTACCGCCCCACCAAACTGGGTGCCGGAGCGGCGCGCACGGCCTGTCCTGCCATAGCAGCGCGACGGCGGAAGTGACGCGCCCTACCTGAAATCAAGGTTGAGGGCTGAAGACTAAAGGCTCAAGTTCCTGTTCCGAATCCGTGTTCATCCGTGTCCATCCGTGGTTTAATTGAATCGTTCAAGGACTGCCGGTTGACAGCCGGAAAAATGCATCGCTGCCGACGGGTTGTCCGATGGCTTGGTGAAAGTTTCCTGCGTTGGTGGCCGGGTTGCCGCTGAATCTTTGCCAGATGACTGGCGACAGGAGGTTGGTGGCGTATTGCTCGTGGTAACCGTCGGCGTTGGTCGGCCATTCCAGCGCCAGTCCGGGAGCTCGCACCACGGTCATCACACGCAAGGCAGGGACGCACCGCTCGCCGCGGCGACTTGTCTCGGCGACTTGCCGCGGCGTAACTCAGTGAAGACGGGAGCAGTGCGAAGACGGAAACCTATGGCGCAGCCGCGCCGGGGCGTCTGAAACATTATCTGTCCATTGACATCCATGACTGAAATCGTCAGGCTGCTCCGCACAAGGATTTTCCCCGATGAAAACAGAATTGCAAATTCGTGCAGAGGACGCCGCCGAACGCTTCCATGGCGCCCGCAAACCGGTCATATTTGAATTTGCCGGACTTCCCAAAGCCGGCAAAACATCGACGTCGAACGCGCTTCAGGTTTTTTTGAAGCGGTGCGGATTCCGGGTCGAAACCGTCAGTGGACAATCTTCCCCGTTCCCGTTCCGGGACCAGACGCGCTCAAATTTCAATGTTCGGGCTGGTTGCACCACGCTGGCGCAAATTCTGGAAAAGACACAAAACCCGCCGGGATTTGACGGCCCGGACATATTGATTTTGGACCAGGGCCTGTTTGATGCCCTTTGCTGGCTCAGACTGATGGAGCATCTGGAACGGATTCGCCCCGAGGAACGCAAAGTGATCGAGAGTTTTTTGAGGCTGGCGGATTGGCGCAAACGCCTTTCGGCAGTCTTCGTAATGACGGCATCACCCGAAGATGCCATGCAGCGGGAAAAGGGCCTTTTGCCGGTCGAACGCCAGGAAGGCGCGATCATGAATAAAAAAGTACTGGCCCGGATGTTAAACATGACCCGAAAGACATCCCAAAGCTTGAAGAACGAATTTCGGATTTTCGAAATTGACACCTCGGCCGAACGAAAGGGCGGTGTCAAACAAATTGCCGAAGCCGTGGCGAATCTGGCGCTGAATGTCATTGAGGAACACCTTCGCGAGGATGTTCTCACCCTGCCGGCAGAGGACGTCAGCCGGATGTTTGCCGGCAGGAAATGTTTGAATTTATCGGAAGCCGCCGCCCTGGTTGGGTTGTTTGTCAAATCAGGCAATTATATGCCCAGGGAAGAGGTGGAGGCGGACAAAACCCGTGTTCAAGCATTGCCCGTGGTTGTCGTCCGCGATAAAAGTGGCCGGGTGTTGCGCCTCCGCAGGAAGGAATGGACCGACGAAAACCCCGCGAACGAGGAGCTGGTCATTTGGTCCGGCGGACGCGTGCGAAAGGATGATAAAACCGGCGGAGATGCAATTACACAATGCGCCTTGAGAGAGATTCAAGAGGGATTGCGGCTTGGCCTTGAGCCTCACGAACTGAAACTGCGGGGAGCGGTTTATTCCGGACGCAGTGGCGAAGGCACTCCCAAGCGCGCCGTCATCGTCTATGAATGGAAGGCAAAAACCGACGACGCGGCCATCGCTTTGAGCGGTGGGGAATTTTTCGACGGACGGGGCGCTGCTGTAAGCGGCACTTTTGTCCCGCTCAAGGACCTGGCCCGGGACGTGGATGATGGAAAGCTTGTGGAAGAATGGTCGGTGGAAATCGTTCGTGAACTTCTGGCGAAGGATTACAAGTTTTCGCCCCGGCTCTTTTGACCGCGTCAGCTTTAAAGTTCCGAAGGAACCACTGAAAACAGCCCGGCATTCAATGCCGGGACAGGTTGGGAAAACACCTGAGTCCCGCAGGGACGGCCGAAATTCAACATGCTCCTCTGGTACACAGCGGTTCAGTTGCCCGTCCGTGGTTAAAGAAAAGCTCTGCGGCGCTCTGAGTCCTCAGGTCTCTGCATTGAAGGTGTTTCGGTTTGGTTGCGGCTCCGCCGCGCTGTGTCGCTGCGTTAGACCTTTTCGAGGGCGAGGACGAGAACGAGCCGTCTTCATTACACTTTGCCGCGCCAAGAGACGAGGGACGACAGGAGTTGCAACCATTTCCCTTGTATCGCTGGCGAGGGGCGGGCAAGTTGACCGGCCAATGAGTAAACGGTTCGCTCCGCTGAAAAATTTCACGTGGTTGATCACGTTGTGCCTGGCGTCCGGCCTGTTGCCCGCGCACGCCGCCTCCATCAACGGACAAAACTACGTGCCGCTGGTGGATTGGGCGCGGGCGAACGGTTTGAAATGTTACTGGCTCAAGCGCGGGGACGAAATCGTGGCCACCAACCGCACCACGCGGCTGGTTTTTGACAGGGATTCACGCATGGCGGAGGTCAACGGCATCAATGTGGCGCTGTCCTTCCCGGTGGCCGCGGACCACGGCGCGCTGCTCGTCGCCCAAATGGATTTCAACACGGCCATCCGGCCGTTGTTGTTTCCGCCCCGGGTCGCCGACCCCAAACGCATCACGACCATCTGCCTCGACCCCGGCCACGGCGGCAAGGACACGGGCAACCACACGTTCTGGCACAGTGAGAAAACCTACACGCTGGCGCTGGCGCTGGAATTGCGCGATCAGCTCCAAAAGGCCGGCTTCAATGTCATCCTGACGCGCAGCAAGGACGTCTATGTTGATTTGCCCGATCGGCCGGCGCTGGCGAACCGGCGCGGCGCGGATTTATTTGTGAGCCTGCATTTCAACGCGACGCCCACCGGGAAAGACGAAGTTGAAGGGCCGCAGACGTATTGCATCACGCCTGTCGGCGCCAGTTCCACCGACGCGCAGGGCGAGGGCGCCAATTACGGTTCGACCACGGCAAATCGCGTCGAGCAAAAGAGTCTGCTGCTGGCGTATCAAATGCAGAAGTCGCTGGTGAGAATTCTTATTGCGAAAGACCGCGGCGTGCGCCGGGCGCGTTACGCGGTTTTGCGCGACGCCACGATGCCGGCGATTTTGATTGAAGGCGGATACATGACGCATCCGGTTGAACGCAAAAAAATTTACGATGCCGCGTATCGGCACGAGATGGCGCAGGCGATGGTGAAGGGCATTCTGGCCTATCAAAGATTGGTTTCGCCGCCGCCGCCGGTGGTGCCGGCAAAGCCGGCCACCAAGGCTAAAGGCTAAAGGCTGAAACAAAACAAAATGCGGCCGAAATCCAAAGCAACTTTAGCCTTTAGCCTTCAGCCTTCAGCCTTTAGCCTTTGTTTCAAGTGAGCATTGCGACCAAAAACGGCGATGACGGCACGACGGCGTTGATGTATGACCGGCGGGTGCCGAAAACGCATCCGCGCATCGAGGCATGCGGCGCGGTGGACGAGTTGAACGCCGCGCTGGGGGTGGCACGACCGTCGGCGAAGCACGATTTCGTGCGCAACAACCTGCTGGTGATACAGAAGGACCTGATTGTGTTGATGGGTGAACTGTGCGTCCAGCCGGAGGATTTGCCGCGTTACGTCAAGGACGGCCATTCGCTGGTCACACCAGTGATGACGGCAACGCTCAATGCGCTGGTGCGCGAAATCGAGGCACAGAACGTGAGTCCCAAGAGTTGGGCGACGCCGGGAGCGACTCCGCCAGGCGCGGCCTTGGACCTGGCGCGGACGATTTGCCGCCGGGCGGAACGGCGGGTGTGCGCATTGAAGGAAACCGGCGAATTAAAAAACGCGGAGATTGTGGTTTACCTCAATCGGTTGAGCGATTTGCTATGGCTGTTCGCGCGCTGGGTGGAAATGAAGGTGGAAACCGGATAAGCGGCCCGCTAAAAGCGTCTTCTTTCGTAGCAGCCGAGGTAACGAGACTCAAATTTCCCTGAAAACAATCATTCGTTTAGAGCCTCTTTACGTCGGCTGTTACTTCGTTAATGAGTTGTTAGCGCGGCGTTGGACTTGGTACAGACGATTTACTGCCGGCCGGGTCAAAGCCGGTTTGGTTTACTTTATCGTTCAACCAGCCGCTAAACCGGCTAAAGTGGGTGTTTCATCCCTGTTACGAACCGGTTACAGCTACCTTTACCGCCTTGTGAATAAGTTGAGGGTTACTCACCTTCGCGTTAACCGCTGGAACATGATAAAAACCTCGTTCCCGATGCGCTTAAATGACTTGATTTGAAGGGGTAGGGCATTCGCCAATCGGCGGAAGCCTCTGCCATCAGCAATGGCCGGCGCATCGCGCCCGCCGAAAATTTTTGGACAGATCGTCAAATGCAGTTCGTCCACCAAACCGGCCCGGAACAAGGCGTCATTTAATCCGCCGCCGCCTTCGCAAAGCAGGCGTTTGACATCCCATTTCCGGCGCAACCAGCTTAATGCCTCGCGGAAATTGATTTCGCGCTTGCCGCAAACCTTTACTTCATCCGCCAATGTCCGTAATTGATACAACCTGGCTTTCGATGCCCGTTTGGTGGTGAGGATGATGATGGGCGAGAAACGATGTTTGAAAACTTCCGCGTTGGAATTGACCGTGCCATTGCCGCTGACGATGACGCGCAAATTGTTCTCCATCAGCCCGTTTTTAAGCCGCAAGCGCCGAAATCCGGCCGGACCTGGTCCCAGGTTGATGGCCGCTGAATCCACAGTGCGCGCGCCGGCCATCACCGCGTCTGCCGTCGCCCGCAATTCCAGCAAGTGCTTGTGGTCGTGAGTGCTGCCGAACGACGACACCGCGCGATTCGCCGTCGCGATTTTCCCGTCCGCTGTCATCGCCATGTTTACCAAAACAAAAGGCAGCTTTGGACTTCGGACTTTGGACTTTGGACTCATGTGATTAGCATCGCATCGCCGTAACTGAAGAAGCGGTAACGTTCTCGGATCGCCTCGGTGTAGGCGGATAAAACCATTTCGCGTCCATGTGTTCCACCCGGCGCGGCAAATGCGCTGACGAGCATCAGCAAGGTGGAGCAGGGGAGGTGGAAGTTTGTCAACAGCGCGTCCACGATTTGAAATTGAAACGGCGGATAAATGAAAATGTGCGTCCGACCCTTGTAAACATTGAGTTTTCCGTTGTTGTTGGCGGCAACGCTTTCCAGCACACGCACCGTCGTGGTGCCGACGGCGAAGACGCGGCGACCGGCGCTTTTGGCCTCGTTTACAGTGTGCGCGGTCTCTTCGCCCAGTTCGAATCGTTCTTCATGCATTTTGTGCGCGGCCAGCGTTTCGGTTTTCACCGGCGCAAACGTGCCGGGTCCGATGTGCAGCGTGACGAAGCAGATGGTCACGCCGCGCGCGCGAATTTCATCCAGTAATTTCCCGGTGAAATGCAAGCCGGCGGTCGGCGCCGCGACCGAACCGTCCGTCCGGGCATAAATGGTTTGATAACGCTCCTTGTCCTCGCCCATTTCATCCGGATTGGCGCGGGTGATGTAGGGTGGCAGCGGAACTTCGCCCAGCCAGTCCAATTCGCGGCTGATATCCGGCGTGCCGGAAAATTGCAGCCGCCGGTGCCCCTCAGCGTTCACTTCCACGACCGACGCACGAATCGGAGTCGTTTGGCGATTGTCATGAATAATGATTTGTGTTCCAACGCGGGCGCTTTTGCCGGGGCGCAGCATGACCCACCAGTCGTTGGTTGCTTTTTCCTCAAGCAACAGGATTTCAAATTTGCCACCAGTCCGGGCATTCACGCCTCGAAGCCGGGCTGGAATCACGCGCGAATTGTTGAGAACCAGCACGTCGCCCGCGCGAAAAACCCCCGGCAAATCCCGAAAGTGACGGTGTTCGATGTTTCCATCGGCACGATGCAAGAACAGCAGCCGTGATTCATCACGCTGAGGCGCGGGATGTTGCGCGATCAGTCCGGGCGGCAGGTCAAAATTGAAGTCAGCGGTTCGCACGCGGCGAGTTTCAAGTGTCGGGTTTCAAGTTTCAAGCCGTCAGGCATAAGATTTCAATTTAAAACCTTTAACGCCACCTTTTTGGGTTGTGAATAACTTTTGAATAAATCGCAAAAAAATGTATTGACTTTTGGTGGGGCAAAGTGGATATAAATGGGGCGTTGTGGGGAACAAAGTGGTTTGGGGTCAGGATTGTGGGTATATGAGAAACGCGGTGAATAACGAGCCGACTTATTACAATTCACTCTATCGTCATGGAGTGGATGAGAAGCGGCGCGTCCAAATCCCGGCCAAGTGGCGGCCGGAACAGCCGGGCATGGAACTGACACTGATGCTTTGGCCGAAGGCGAAAGAGGGTCCGTGTTTGCGCGTTTTGCCGCCGGCGGAAATGGCGAAGATGGTGAAAGCCATTGACGCGATGTCCAACGGCGACGCGAGCAAAGTGGTTTTGAAACGTTTCATCGGCAGCGAGTCGGTGCAGGTGAGCGTGGACAAGGCGGGACGGATTTGCCTGCCGGAAGGCATGGCCCGCGCAGCGGGCATCAAGGACGAAGCCATGCTGGTGGGGTTGTTGGACCGCTTCGAGATTTGGAATCCGCAGAGTTACGAAAAGGTCAAGGCTTCCGATGCCGTGCTGGCGTACGAAGCCTTCAAGCTGATGGAGTAAAGTAATTATGAATCTTGGAAAATTATTGGTTGCCGGAAAAAGCGTCATGAACGGATGCGCGAAAATTTCGTATCGCGTCAACCGGCACGTTTATCTGCCCAAATTCGGGATGGCGCAAAATCCATTCAAGTCGCCGGACGAGGCGAAGCCGGCGGCACCGGCAGCGGAAACCATCGCCGCCCCGCTCAAAAAAGAAGCCGTCACGCCCGATGCCGCCAAGACGCAAAAATTACCGTCCTGGCTGGCACGTCCGGCGCGCGCGACATCCTGGGCCGGCAAATTGAATCCGGTTTCACTGTGGCGCAATCCGGCCCAGGCGGCGCCAAGCGCCCCGTGTCCGGTGCAGTCCGAACTTTCGCTGGACGGCGTGAAAGTCGTGCATAACGACCTCAGCGATGCCGACGTGGAGGTGGTGCCGATCAAATCGCACACGGCGGACAAAACGGCCGTGCCGATGCTGCCGCCCCCGGAAAAATCCTGGGAATATCTGGCGGAGCGGATGTTTCACGCAACGGTGGATTAACCAACGGAACAACGATGCGCAGTGCCGGATTTCGTTCACAAAACAGTGATGGCGGCGGAGGTGCTGGACGCGCTAAAGCCGAACCCGGGCGGACGATACGCCGACGGGACGCTCGGTGGGGCTGGGCACGCGGCGGGCATCCTGGCCGCGAGTTCGCCGACCGGATGGCTGTTTGGGTGCGATCGCGATGGCACCGCGATTGAAGCCGCGAAAAAACGGCTCGCGGAAAAATTCGCCGGACGTTTTGAGATCCGGCAGGGAAATTTTGCGGAAATGGCCGGATGGATTCCGGCGGCGTGCTGCGACGGCGTGCTGCTGGACCTGGGCGTGAGTTCGCCGCAACTGGATTCGCCCGGACGCGGATTCAGTTTTCAGCACGACGGCCCGCTGGACATGCGGATGGACACGCGGCAGGCGCTGACGGCGGCGGATCTGGTGAACGGCGCCGGCGCGGAAGAACTGGCGAAGATTTTTTGGGAGTTGGGCGGCGAACGCGAGTCGCGACGGTTGGCGAAGGCGATTGCCCATGACCGGGAACGGCGAAAATTTGAGACGACACGGCAACTGGCGGAATTGATCGAACGGCTCAGTCCGCGCCGCGGGAAAAAGGCGCATCCGGCGACGAAGATTTTTCAGGCGCTGCGGATCGCGGTGAACGACGAAATGGGTTCTTTGCAACACGGGTTGGCGGCGGCGGTGAAAATTTTGAAGCCGGGCGGACGGCTGGCGGTCATCACGTTTCATTCGCTGGAGGACCGGGTGGTGAAGGAATTTGGCCGGGAACGGACGTGCGATTACACGTTCAGCGGCGCGGTGGACGTGCCGGAATTGCGCCGGCCGCGCGCGCCCGAGTTGAAATGGGTGACGCGCAAGGCAATCAAGCCCGGCGCGGATGAGTTGAACGACAATCCGCGCAGCCGCAGCGCGCAATTACGGGTGCTGGAGAAAATTTAGATGGCAAAAAATCGAAAAAATCAGTCGGCGGCAATCCGGTTCGGGCCGGCGCTGAAGGCGTTGTTTTTGTGCCTGTTGATTGCCGGTTCGGCGGTGGGTTACGTCTGGCAAAAGAGCCAGATTTACCAGCTCGGCCAGCAGATCCGGCAGCGTGAGGTTCGTCTGGTGCGGTTGCAAAACGATGACCGAAAACTCAGCGACCAGCTTTCAATATTGCGGTCGCCGACGATGCTGGATCGCCGCGCCCGCGAACTGAATCTCGGTCTGGCGCCGGCGCAACCGATGCAGGTTTTGCGGCTGGCGGAACCTGCGTCCGCGCCGCCGGAAAATAAAATTTTGACGCGCCAGTTCGCGGAACGACCCGCCGGCGCCATGACCCAATAACATGAAAATTTTGGCCGCCGCTCGTGACGCCATTGGTTGAGGAACCGATCGCCACGGGCGGCCGGCCGTTTTTGCGATGACCAAACGGCTGCAATGGAAACGGGTGGTGACACTGCTGGGGCTGCTCTGCCTGGCATTTGGCGGCCTGGGTTACCGGCTCGTGGATTTGCAGGTGTTGCGTCACGACGAACTGGCCGCCAAGGCGCAGCAAAACACCCAGCGCGAATTTTGGCGGGCGCCGCGCCGCGGCGACATTCTCGACGCGCACGGCAATCTGCTCGCCACGAGCATTTTTGTGAAAACGGTTTGCGCCGATCCGGTCTTGATTGGCGCCCAGCAAGCCGTGGTCGCCCGCTCGCTCGCACCGCTGCTGCAAATGAGCGAAGGCGATTTGTATCAGCGCCTGCTTCCCCGCCTGGTGAAAAATCAAAAGGGTGAAACGGTCACGAACCGTTACGTCGTGCTGCAACACAAGGTGGCGGATGAAACGTGGCAGAAAATCCAGATGACGATGACCAACCTTGCCTTCGGCGTGGACGAGAAAAAATTGTCCCGGGCCGGCCGCGCCTTTTTCCGGGATTTGCGCGCGAGCGCGATTTTTACCGAGCCGGTGGACGATCAATTGCGCGTGTATCCGAACGGCCCGCTGGCGGCGCACGCGATCGGTTTCACGGGAACGGAGAATGGCAGCAACCGCGTTTCGCAGACCGTCGGGCGCGACGGCGTGGAACTGATTTTGAATTCAGCGTTGAGCGGCGTGGCGGGCTGGCGGGTGACGCAAACGGATCGGCAGAAGCGCGAGCTGGTCGCGTTGCGCGATGAAGATGTGCAGGCGCGCGACGGCTTGAACGTGGTGCTGACCATTGACGCGGCGATTCAGCACATCGTGGAAACCGCGCTGGCCGACGCGCTGCAAAAACACACGCCCATCAGCATCACCGCCGTCGTTACGCGTCCCCGTACGGGCGAGATCCTGGCGATGGTGACGCTGCCAAATTTTGATCCAAACAATCCCGGCGCTTCGTCCGCTGAGGCGCGCCGCAATCGCGTCATCAGCGAAGTGATGGAGCCCGGCTCGACGTTCAAGATCGTCGTCGTATCCGGGGCGTTGAACGAAGGCATCGTGCGCCTGACGGACACATTTGATTGCGAGCGGGGGCACTTTGCCTTTGCGGGCCGGGTTTTGCACGACCACGAACCGTTTGGAATTCTTACCACCGAAAGCATCATCACGAAATCGTCGAACATCGGCGCGGCGAAGATCGGCATCCGGCTGGGTGAGGACCGGCTTTACGATTACGTGCGGGATTTTGGTTTTGGCCAGCGCACAGGCATTTCCCTGCCGGGCGAAGCCAGGGGAATTTTGTATCCGGTGAAAGATTGGAGCAAGGTTTCCATCGCGCAAATTCCGATGGGACAGGGGATCGCGGTGACGCGGTTGCAAATGATCATGGCCATGGGCGCGCTGGCGAACGACGGCTGGCTCATGCGGCCGATGCTGGTGAACCGGCTCGAAGACCGCAATGGGAACGTAGTGGAACAATACGCGCCGCAGCGTGTGCGGCAGGTCGTCAGCGAATCCACGGATAAATTAATGGTTGAGGCGCTCAAAACCGTCGTGACGCCGGAAGGCACGGCGCCCGGCGCGGCGATGAAAGATTACACCGGCGCGGGCAAGACCGGCACGGCGCAAAAAGTCGAGAATGGCACCTACGCCGAACATAAATTCTTCGCTTCGTTCGTCGGATTTTTCCCGGCCGACAACCCGGAGCTTTGCATTTCCGTCGTGATGGATGAGCCGAAGGAGGGTTATTTCGGCGGCCAGGTTTGCGGACCGGTCTTCAAGGAAATCGCCGAACGTTGCGCCAGTTATTTGAACATTCCGGCGGACAAAAATTTACAGCCGGCGGCATCGCCGCCGCCGCTCGTGGCGGCCGGCGGCTCACATTCAACTCAAAATCCATGAACAATTCCCGTCCACAACTATGTGGCATGCTCGCCGGACTTTTCCTGGCCGCCGGGCTGGTGTTCTCTGCGATGCTCGGCACCAGCGCGTGGGTCAAAATCAAAAATTCTCAGTTCGTCACCGTCAAAGGCTCGGTGCAAAAAAACATCGGGGCCGACCTCGCCATCTGGTCCGGCAGTTTTCTGGTCGAGGCGGAAATGTTGCTCGATGCGCAGCACAAAATCCGGACGGATCGCGCGCTTGTGGAAAAATTCCTGCGCGACGCGGGCGTGACGAATTTCGTCTTCGCGCCGATCGGCATTGAGGAATTGAAGGCGACGCAGAAAACCACCGGCGGTTGGACGCAGCAGCGGACGACCGGTTATCGTCTGAACCAGAGTGTGTCCGTGGAATCCGACGACGTGGATCGGCTTGACAAGCTCGACACCACACCGCTGGTGGAGCAGGGCGTGATTTTCACTGTCGCGCCGCCGCAGTTTATTTACACCAAGGCCGGCGAGACAAAAATCGAGATGCTGGCTGAGGCGACGAAGGACGCCCGCGCGCGCGCCGAGCAAATTGCCACGCAGGGCGGCCGCGTCATCGCCCGCCTGCACGACGCGGACCAGGGTATTTTTCAAATTACGCCGCAGCACGAAACGCGGACAAGCTGGCAGGGGGAGAATGACACAACCTCGCGCCAGAAAACCATCACCGCGGTTGTAACCGCCACGTTTTTGCTGAAGTGAATTTACGGTGGAAACACGCTCTTTGAAATTTGTCGCCGAGGCCTGCGCCGCCGAACTCAGGCGCGGGTCGGTGGAAACATCCGTTCAACGCGCCGGCATTGATTCGCGGCAGGCGAAGCCGGGCGACCTGTTTTTCGCCATCAAGGGCGAGCGCTTTGACGGCCACGACTTTTTAAACGAAGTCGCGGCCAAAGGCGTGGCTGCCGTGGTCGTGGAACGAAAAAAAGTTCCCGCGCCGTTGCCGGATTGCGCGGTGCTCGTGGTGGATGACGCGCGCGCGGCGCTCGGAAAATTCGCCGCGGCGTATCGGAAAGAATTTGATCTGCCGGTCATTGCCGTTGGCGGCTCGAACGGCAAGACGACGACCAAGGAATTGATTGCGTCGGCGCTGCGGCAAACGCTGGCCACGGTCTGGAGCGAGGCGAGTTTCAACAACGACATCGGCGTGCCGCTGACGTTATTGCGCCTGGAAAAGCCGCACCGGGCCGCGGTGCTCGAAGCCGGCACGAATCATCCGGGCGAACTCGCGCCGCTGGTGAAAATGATCCGGCCGAAATACGGCGTGCTGACGAACATTGGCCGCGAGCATCTGGAATTTTTTGACGATCTGGCGGGTGTGGCACAGGAAGAAGGCTGGCTCGCGGAATTGCTGCCGGCGGATGGCCGGCTCTTTGTCAACGGCGACAGCGAATGGACGGAGCCGGTTGTCCGGCGCACGCGCGCGGCGGTCGTGCGCGTCGGACTCGGTGAAAAAAACGACTGGCGGGCGCGTTCGATCCGCCTGGACAAGAACGGCGCGACTTTTCGCGTGGACGCGCCGAAGGCTGAATTTGGCGGCGAGTACCGGATCAATTTGTTGGGGCGCCATCAGGTGATGAACGCCTTGTTTGCGGTTGCGGTCAGTGAGGAACTAGGCCTGGGCCGTCCCGCGGTGCGGGACGGCCTGGCCGAATGCAAACCGGCGAAGATGCGCATGCAATTTTGGGAAGCGGGCGGCGTGCGGGTGCTCGACGACGCCTATAACGCGAACGCGGATTCGACGCTCGCGGCGTTGGAAACGCTTTGCGATCTGCCGTTGCAGGGCCGGCGCGTGGCGGTGCTCGGCGACATGAACGAGCTGGGCGCGCACAGCGAAGCGGCGCACGCGGAGGTTGGACGCCGCGCGGCGGAACTCGGCATCGGGCAGATGTTTGTCATCGGCAAAATGGCGCCGGTCACGGCGCGCGCGGCGCGCGCCGCGGGATTGAATCGCGTGATGGAATTTGCGGATGTGGAAGCGGCGGTGAAGGCGGTGAAGGATTTTTTGAAGGCGGGTGATGTGGTTTTGTTGAAGGCGTCGCGGGCGGCGCGTTTGGAGCGCATCGCCGGGACGCTGAAGTCGGAAAAGTCGTGAACTGGAACAATGTTTTATTATTTGAGCCAACTGTTGCTCGATTGGTCGAGGGGAACACCCTGGGCGGGCCATGTCTCGGCGTTGCGGCTGTTTCGTTACATCACGGTGCGGAGCGCGGGCGCGGCCGTCACGGCGTTGGTGCTGAGCTGGTGGCTCGGCCCGAAAATCATCCTCTGGCTGAAACAATTGAAATTCGGCCAGGACTATGCGGACCGGGCCGAGGAGGCCGGCGGTCTGGCCGCGCGGGTTTTGAGCAAAAAGGGGACGCCGACTATGGGTGGCATTTTGATTGTGGCGGTATTGCTGATTTCCACCGTGCTGTGGACGCAATTGGACAACAAGCTGGTGCTGTTGACGCTGCTCTCGGTGCTGGTGCTGTCGGGGCTGGGATTTTACGACGATTACGCAAAAATTATCCAGCAAACCGGCGGCGGGACCCCGCCGCGCGTCAAGCTGGTGGCGCAATTCGCGCTGGCAACTTTTATTGGCGTCTATTTGTGGATGACCCCTTCGACGAGCAAACTGGTTTCGGAGATCATGGTTCCGTTTTGCAAATACCCGGTGGCAACGGGCGCAGGCTTGATCGGTTTGCTGGTGGTGGTGCTGGCGATTGTCGGCAGCTCGAACGCGGTGAATTTGACGGATGGCCTCGACGGTCTGGCGATCGGCTGCACGCTGATTGTGGCCTTTGTGTTTCTCGTGTTCACCTACGTGGCCGGCAACACGAAAATAGCGGGTTACCTGCAGATCCCTTACGTGTACGGTGCCGGCGAACTGACGGTGTTCTGCGCGGCGATGATCGGCGCGGGCCTGGGTTTCTTGTGGTTCAACTGCCATCCGGCGCAGGTGTTCATGGGCGACACCGGATCGCTGGCGCTCGGCGGGGCGTTCGGCATCATCGCGGTGCTGGTTCACCAGCCGTTCGTGCTGGTGATTGCGGGTGGCGTGTTCGTGCTGGAAGCCGTTTCGGTGATCATGCAAACCGGCTGGTTTCGCTTCACGCGAAAGTATTACGGCACCGGCCGGCGGATTTTTTTGATGGCGCCGCTGCATCATCATTTCGAGAAAAAAGGCTGGTACGAGTCACAGGTGGTGATGCGATTTTACATTTTGTGCGTGCTGTTTGCGGTCGTCGCCCTGGCCACGCTGAAACTGAGGTAGAAATGACGCTGCCATCGTACCCTGATGAAGTTTTGACCGGTCGCTTTGATCCTTGCACAAGCGGCTTCCGGCTGTTAATTACTTTGCCGGCAGCGGCCAGACGCGCGAGGGCCGGCGGAGTGTTCGTTTCACCAGCCGGTTCGAAATTTTGCGGCGCCTTCAACCCGGTGCCAATGAACAAAGTGAATTTAACACGCCGTGAAATTTGCCGAGGGAAAATTTCACTGCAAAAAAATCAACCAACCTCGAAGAAAGGACGCTATCAGCGCCAAAGCAATGAATAATACGAATCCATTTGTACCCAAAGGCTCCCTGTTGGAGCAGCAAAGCAAACGCCGTTCGCACTTGAAACTCGGCGTGTTTTGCGTGCTCCTGTTTGGAGTCGTCGGCCTGGCCGGAATACTCATTCAGGGCTGCAAACGCGAACAGAATACCGAAACGGCAAACCAGCCGCCGGTTGAAACCAACACGGTGGTCATGGATACGAATCCTCCACCCATGGAAGCGTCCAATCCACCGGTGGCAGCACCACCGGTCGTGGCGCCGGCACCCGTGCCGGAAGCTGCCGGAACGGAATACGTCGTGGTCAAGGGCGACACGCTTGAAAAAATTGCCAGGAAACATGGCGTGAAGCTCAACGCGTTGAAAGCGGCAAACCCGGGCGTTGAACCGACCAAATTGAAAGTCGGACAGAAACTTTCAGTTCCGGCGTCATCCGGCGGCACGTCTGCGCCGGCGGTGACGGGCGGCCCGGTTTCGACCGGTTCGGCTGCGGCCGGGGAAACTTACACGGTGAAATCCAACGATTCGCTGACGAAGATTGCGAAGGCGCACGGCACAACCGTGAAGGCGCTCAAAGCCGAAAACAATCTGAACACGGACCATATCAAGGTTGGACAGAAGCTGAAGATTCCGGCAAAAACCGAAGCTGCGGCTCCGGCCCCAGCATCAGCTCCGGTTGAGCCCGCGCCCGCAGCCGCGCCCGCAGCTGCGCCTGCCGGCGCACCTGCCGGCCAATAAGTGGTGAAATGATAGCGGCTGGTCCCGCTTTGCGGGATTTGATGCATTGAAATGAAAGTCGCCGTCACAACTTTGGGGTTTTGCGTCGCCGCCCTGCTGGCGCTGGGGCTGGTGATGCTCTACAGTTCGAGTGTGACGCAAGTCGGCGCGCATTACCTGATGATGCAACTCGTCTGGTGCGCGTTCGGCTTCGTCCTCTGCGTGACGGCGACCGCCCTCGATTATCAATGGCTCAAAAAATTCGCCTGGCCGGTTTTCATCCTCGCCGTGGTTTTGCTCCTGCTGGTGCTCGTCCCGCACATTGGCAGAAAAATCAATGGCGCGCGACGCTGGTTCGATTTCCACGGCCTGCGCTTTCAGCCGTCCGAACTCGGGAAAATGGCGCTGATCATCCTGCTCGCGTGGTATGGCGACCGCTACCAGCGGCAGATGCAGACCTGGAAACGCGGCATCGTTTTTCCCGGCGCGCTCATCGTGTTGATGCTCGGTCTGGTCTTCGTTGAACCGGATCGCGGCACCACCGTCCTGCTCGCCGCCGTCAGCGGCACGATGCTGCTCATCGCCGGTGTCCGTTTGCAATATATTGTTCTGCCCGTTCTGCTCGGTGCGGCCGGCCTGGCTGTTTCCATTCTGCACGACCCGATGCGCCTGCGGCGTATTCTCGGCTGGTGGGATATGGAACAGCACAAGGACGGCGTCGGCTATCAGGCGTATCAGGCCATGATTGCCCTTGGCTCCGGCGGCTGGACGGGACTCGGTCTCGGCAACGGACGGCAAAAGCTCGGTTTCGTTCCGGAAGATCACACCGATTTTATTTTTTCCATCATCGGCGAAGAACTCGGTTTGATCGCGACGCTGCTCGTCGTTCTGGCGTTTGTCGTCATCGCCATTTGCGGCATTTACATTGCGCTCCGGGCGCGCGACCCGTTTGGCAGTTTGCTGGCGGCCGGGGTCACGTTTTTAATCAGCCTTCAGGCCGTCATCAACATCGGTGTGGTCACCAGCGCGCTGCCGAACAAGGGCCTGCCCCTGCCGTTCATCAGCTACGGCGGCTCGAACCTGCTGGCCATGCTCGCGTGCGTCGGTCTGTTGTTCAGCGTCGCCCGTCAGGCGCCCGCGCGGGAAAAGGTCCGGGCAACAGCCGCGGTCATTGACGAAAATCCATTCGCTGCCAAAGCCACATGACTTCGCCCGGAGCCAACACGCCCTTCGTCGCCATCGCCTGCGGCGGCACGGGCGGGCATCTGTTTCCGGGTCTGGCGGTGGCGGAACAACTGCAAAAGCGCGGCTGCGCCGTGGGCCTGCTCATTTCGCCCAAGGACGTGGACCAGGAAGCCGTGAAATCCGCGCGCGACATGGAAATTTTCACGCTGCCGGCGGTCGGACTGCAAAATCGGAATTATTTCTCCTTTGCCGGCAGTTTTGTGAAATCGTTGTTCGCCACGCGGAAAATTTTCCGCCAACGCCGCCCCGCCGCCGTGCTCGCCATGGGCGGATTCACCAGCGCGCCGCCGATCTGGGTGGGAAAGGATTTGGGCGCAAAAACTTTCCTGCACGAATCCAACACCATTCCCGGCCGGGCCAACCGTTTTCTGGCGCGCTTTGTGGACGAGGCGTTTGTCGGTTTCCCGTCGGCGGTTGCGCGCCTTCGCGCCCGCAAGGTGACCACCACCGGCACCCCCGTCCGTCCGCAATTTAGGTGGGGCGAGGCTCCTGACGAGCCGGGCCGGGATGGTCAAATCGCGGCAACGACGGCTCGCGAGGACGCTCGCCCCACCAAAGCCGCAAACTATCGCATGCCGCTTGGACTTGAAGCGAATCGCCCTGTCATCCTTGTTATGGGCGGCAGCCAGGGCGCGAGCGGCATCAACGACATGATTTTGTCCGCGCTGCCGTCGCTCGGCAACCGCGCCGCAAACTGGCAATGGTTGCATCTCACCGGCCCGAACGACGTGGAAAAAGTAAAACAAGCCTATGACGCGCACGGCTTCAAGGCCGTGGTCAAACCCTTCCTCGCTGAAATGGATTTGGCGCTGGGGGCGGCAACGGCCGCCGTGAGCCGGGCGGGCGCTTCATCGCTCGCGGAGATCGCCGCCATGCGTCTGCCGTCGTTGCTGGTTCCGTATCCCGCCGCGGCGGATAATCATCAATTTTACAACGCGCGGGCTTTTGAAGCGACGGGTGCGGCGCGGTTGCTCGAACAAAAAAATGCGACACCGGAGAAAGTTGCCGCATGGCTGAGTGAATTGATTGAAGACCGGGCCGCCCGCGAGAAAATGCAGGCCGCGCTGGCGCAATGGCACGCGCCCCGGGCGGCGGAACAGATCACGGACATCATGCTGGCTGCCGTTGCGCGTCAACCGGAACCGGCGGTACGGGCGTCAAAATGTTCCTGCGGTTGCGCCGATAAATCCAGGAAGCAGACAGTGTTACCGGGCGCATGACGCGACGGATTCAAGGACAGTCAAAATTGATATTTGCGCACAAAACTCATGTGGAAATTTGGCAAATATTTTGTTTCCTGGCAAAGCGCCAGGGGGCTGGCGCAGTCCAAGACGCTTCGCGCGGTTCGTGAGTCACAGGCAAACGCCTCGCGTCTTGGAGTGCGGCGGCCCTCCGCCGCTTTTCCCCGGAGGAACGACCGATGAAAGCCGGAGCAAACACTGCCGACGAACTTGCTGAACGCGTTTCGCGCGCAACGGTGATTCGCCGCAATGAACCGCTGTCGAAGCACACCACCCTGCGCATGGGCGGACCAGCGGACGTGTACGTTGAGCCGGCATCGGAAACGGATCTGGCCGCGGTGGTGAAGTTTTGCCATGAACGCCGCCTGCCGTTTTTCGTGATTGGCCGCGGCTCGAACCTGCTCGTGCGCGACGGCGGTGTTCGCGGCGTGGTGATTTGTCTGGCGCACGCGAGTTTCAGCCGCATTGTGGCTGCGGGCGAACGTTTGCGTTGTGGCGCGGGGGCAAAATTAAAAACGGTCGCGGTCGAGGCAAAACGAAACGGTCTGACCGGGGTTGAGTTTCTCGAAGGCATTCCCGGCAGCGTCGGCGGTGCCCTGCGCATGAACGCGGGCGCGATGGGCGGCGCGACGTTTGATGTTGTCGAGTCGGTGCGGCTCATGGATCACACCGGAAAGATCCAGGAACGCCGTCGCGCCGGTATCCCCGTGGAATATCGCTGCTGTCCGCTGCTGAAAGATCAAATTGCGCTGGGCGCGGTAATCAAATGTCAGCCTGCGCCGCGCGGGAAAATCGAGCAGCGCATGAAGGCGTTCAGCGAGAAACGGTGGGCATCGCAGCCCGCCGCGCCGAGCGCCGGCTGCGCGTTCAAAAATCCGGCAACGATCCCGGCGGGCAAATTGATTGACGAGCTGGGATTGAAAGGCACGCGCATCGGCGGGGCGGTGGTTTCCGCCGAGCACGGCAATTTCATCGTGAACGACGGCAAGGCGACGGCGCGGGACGTTCTGGAATTGATTGCGATTCTCAAGGCGCGGGTTAAGAAAGTACGCGGAATAGAGTTGCAAACGGAAGTCGAAATCATCGGCGTGGAATGAGCGGAGTTTTGTTGACATCCAAAATGGTTGCGTTATGGTTGCGGCATGATAACGATCACGATCAAGGGCATATCGAAGGAAGCGCACCGCGAATTGAAACGGCGCGCGGTGACGCATGGGCGCAGCCTGAACACGGAGGCGATTGCCGTGCTGGAATCCAGCGTCCGCAGTACGCCGGCTGATTCCAGCGCGGTCATCCAGCGGGCGCGGGAGTTTCGCAACTCTCTGAAGTTCCGGGTGACGGCGGCGGACTTGAAGCGGTTCAAGGAAGAGGGCCGTGCGTGATTGTCGTGGACAACAGCGTGCTGGTCTATTTCTGGCTGCCGGGCGCATTCGCGGAATGGGCGGAGGCGGCCAAAGCGCAGGACGGCATTTGGGCGGCTCCGGTTTTGTGGCGGGCGGAATTCAGGAATGTGCTGGCGGGATATTTGCGGAGAAAGCTTTTGACCGAGGCGGAGGCCAACGCCGCCTACTTGAATGCACAGAAAGATTTGGGTGCGCAGGAATTCACGGTGCCGACGGAACGCATCCTCAAGCTGGTGCTGGCTTCGGATTGCACTGCTTACGATTGCGAGTATGTGGCGCTGGCGCAGGATTTGAAAGTGCCGCTGGTGACGACGGACAAACAGATTCTGCGCGCGTTTCCGAAGACCGCCGTGTCCCTGGAAAAATTTGCGAAGAAGAAAAAGTGAGCCGGAAATTGAACATCACCGTGATGCTTGGCGGCCCGAGCGCCGAGCGCGAGGTGTCGCTGCGTTCCGGCGCGGCGGTGGCCAGGGCACTGCGTTCGTTGGGACACGAAGTCCATGAACTCGATCCGCACAATGGGTCGTGGAGTCTGCCGCCGGACACGGACGTGGTTTTTCTCGCGTTGCACGGGACTTATGGCGAGGACGGCACGGTGCAACGGCGGCTGGACGAGATCGGTGCGATTTACACCGGCTGCGATGCCGAAACGAGCCGCATTGCTTTTGACAAGGTGCTGACAAAGAAACGGTGCGTTGAAGCGAAGGTTCCGACGGCAAAATATCTGGTCGTGAATTCCCAACCGGTCCCGTGGCCGAAAAACTGGCAGCCGCCCTTGGTGGTGAAACCGGTGCGGCAGGGGTCCAGCGTCGGGTTGCAATTCGTCGAGCAGAAGACCGACTGGTTGAAAGCGCTGGCCGTAGCGTTGCAGTTTGATTCTGAGGTCCTGGTCGAGGAAAAAATCGCCGGGCGTGAAACCACCGTCGGCATCCTGGGCGGACAGCCGTTGCCGGTGGTGGAAGTCCGGCCGAAAACCGGCGGTTACGATTACAAAAACAAGTACACAACGGGATGCACGGAATATTTTTGTCCGGCTGATTTTGACGCCGCAACGACGAAGCGGATTCAAGCGGCGGCGCTGGGAGCGTTCCAAGCGGTTGGCGGGCGGGATTATGCGCGTGTGGACGTGATGGTGCGCGCCAGCGGCGAACCGATGGTGCTGGAAGTGAACACGCTGCCGGGGATGACGGAGACGAGTTTGCTGCCCAAGGCGGCGGCGGCAGCCGGACTGAATTACGCGCAGCTTTGCCAGCGGATGGTGGACCTGGCGTTGAAACGGAAATAGTTGGGAACATTGAACATCGAACATTGAACATTGAAGGTTGCTGACAATGAATTGTTCGATGTTGGAAGTTGAATGTTGAATGTTGAATGTTCGACAAAGTTAAAATTTGAAAAATGTGGTTTAGGCGCAAACAAAAAAACCGGCGGTTGCACCATTTTCATGTCCTGGACGTGAAACTGCGTTCCGACCAGGTGCGCGCGACGCGCACGCGGTTGGTAGCGCTGACGGTGGGCATCCTGTTCGGCACGGTGTTCGGTCTTTATCTGCTCTGGCGCACGGGCGAGTGGGCGCTGGACAAATTCGTTTACGAAAACTCCGAATTCGCCATTCAACACTTCGAAGCGAAGACCGACGGCGTAATTGCGCCGGATCAATTGCGCCGGTGGTCGAAGGTGAAGCTGGGCGACAATTTGATTGCGCTCGATTTGACGGCGGTGAAGCGGAATCTGGAACTCGTTTCCACCATCGGTTCCGTGTCCATCGAGCGCATTCTGCCGCGCACGTTGAAAATCAGCGTGACCGAGCGCGATCCGGTGGCGCAGGTGAACATTCCGCGCGCCGGCGCGGCGGGCGGCATTGCCGTGGAGGTGTTCCAACTCGATGCCGACGGCTATGTCATGCAACCGCTGGATCCGCGGTTGTGCGTGATTCCGCTGGCGCAGGTGAACAGCCAGTTGCCGGTGATTTCCGGACTGAATGTTTATCAATTGCAATCAGGCCATCGCGTCGAATTGCCGCAGGTGCAGGCGGCGCTGGAATTGATCGGCGCGTTCGGCCATTCCCCGATGGCCGGGTTGGTGGATTTGCGGCGCGTGGATGTGTCCTTGCCGGGAGTCGTGGTCGCGACGACGGGTGAGGGTGGCGAAATTACTTTCGGTTTGAACAATTTGGAGCAACAATTGCGGCGTTGGCGCGAAATTTACGATTTGGGACAGCGCATGAACCAAGCGGTGGCGTCGCTCAATCTGGCGGTTTCCAACAACGTTCCAGTTCACTGGATGGAAACCGTCGCGGTGCCGTCGGCATCGCCCAGGCCAGTCAACCCCGCAACTACCCGGAGGTAAAATGTTTGATGATTCATCCATCATCGTCGGTTTGGAAATCGGCACGTCCAAAGTCTGCGCCGTCGTCGGCGAGCGAAATGCCGATGGCTCGCTGAATATCATCGGCCTTGGCCAGGCGCGTTCTCGCGGCGTGCGCAAGGGCGAGATCGTGGACACCACGCAGGCCGAGGAGGACGTGCGCAACGCCATCGTCGAGGCCGAGCAGATGGCCGACGTGGAAATCCGGAACGTTTATCTCGGCGTCACCGGCGCGCACATCCGCGGCTTCAACAATCGCGGCGTGCATCCGGTGGTTTCCGCCGACCGCGAAATTTCCGAGGACGACGTGCAGGACGTGGTTAAAAACGCGAAGGCAATCAATTTGCCGACGGAAAACAACGTGGTCCACGCCATCCGCCAGCATTTTTTTGTGGACGGCCAGGATGGCGTCACGAATCCCGTCGGGATGCTCGGTTCGCGGCTCGAAGTGGACGTCCACGTCGTTCACGGCAACACCAACCGTCTCCAAAACGCCATCCGTCTTGTCAAAGGTTTGCAGCTGGAAGTGGATGAAATTGTTTTCAACGGCCTGGCGTCATCCCTGGCGCTGCTGTCCAACGAACAGAAGGAACTTGGCGCGCTGGTCATTGACATCGGCGGCGGCACGACGGACTACGTGGTTTACACCAATGGCGTCATCCGGCACACGGGCGTCCTGGCGATTGGCGGGGATCATGTTTCCAACGACCTGGCTTATGGCCTGAAAGTGCCCTTGAGCCGTGCCGAAAAACTCAAGCGCGAGCACGGCTCGGCGCTGGTGGACAAGGAAACCAAAGGTCAAACGATTACCATCACGAACGAACTCGGCCTGCCGTTGAAAACGGTCAATGTTGAGCATCTGCGCCGCATCATGTCGCTGCGGCTCGAGGAAATCTTCCAGTTGGTCGCGCAGGATCTGGAGCAGGCCGGACTCTTCGATTATCTGCGCGCGGGTGTTTTTCTATGCGGCGGTTGCGCCCGCGTCCCGCAAATTGCGGCGCTGGCCGAGCAGGTCATGCAAATGCCGGTGTCGCTCGGCCAGACCAATTCCATCAGCGGTCTGAAATCCGCGCTTGACCAGCCGGAATTTGTCAGCGCCATCGGCCTGGTCAAATTCGGCTCGTTCAAATCCCGCAAACGCGAAGGCAAACCGTCCCTGGCGCAGGGGATTAAGGGCACCATCGCCAGTTTTTTACGCCGTTCCTGAATTCAATTCATCATGAAAACCAAACTCCAGTCTCCAGCGGCAATGCTTGAGCCGGCCAGCGTGCCGGCGGTGAAAATATTCGGCGTGGGCAGCGCCGGCGTCGCCATGCTCGACCCGTTGACCGGCGGCGATTTTGCGGGCGCGGGTTTTGTGGCGGTCAACACCGACGCGTCATCGCTGGCGGCATCGTCCGCGGCCATCAAAATTCAACTCGAAACAAAATTGCTGCGCGGCTTGGGCACCGGTGGCGACCCGGAACGCGGCCGCGCCATTGCCGAGGAACAATTTGCCACGCTCAAGACCGCGTGCGAAGGGGTGGATGTCGTTTTTGTGATCGCCGGCTTGGGTGGCGGTGCGGGCAGCGGCATCAGCCCTGTGCTTTCCCGCGCGGCGAAGGAAGCCGGTGCGCTGGTGCTGGCATTTGTGACGCTGCCGTTCGCGTGCGAGGGCAACCGCCGTCAGCAGCAGGCGCAGCAGGGACTCGACCAGATCAGGTCCGTGGCCGACGGCGTCATCTGCCTGCCGTGCCAGAAGACCTTCAAACTGATTGACGAAAACACCAGCGTGCTGGACACGTTCCGCATCACCGACGGGCTGCTCATTGAAAGCGTGCGCGGCGTCTGGCGTCTGCTCACGCGGAAGGGTTTGATCCAGATTCATTTCGACGATTTGTGCGCGTTGCTGCGCGACCGCCATTCCGAGAGTGTGTTCGCCTGCGTTGAAGCCACCGGGCCGGCGCGCGCGCGCGAGGTCGTCGAAAAACTGGTGGCGCATCCGCTGCTCGACGAGGGCCGGGCGCTGGCCGAAGCCAGCGCGGTGCTGGTGAGCCTGATGGGCGGGAAGGAACTGGCCATGGCCGAGGTGAATCGCGTGATGGAACAAATCGGCCGTCAATGCGAACACGCGCAAATCATCATGGGCGCGGCCGTGGATGAAACGCTGAAAAACCGTTTGTCGGTGACGGTGATTGCGGCAAAAGAAGGCCCGGTTCCCATGGAATTGCCTCCCCTCGGGGCGTCTGGTGATTCAGTGGAACAAGTGACTGCGCGCGGCATAATTTCGCGGCCGGGTTCGCGTTGCGGTGCGTCATCATTGACGCCCGAGCAGCGCGAACAGTCGGTGGCCAAAAACAGCGGGACTCGTGCGCGGAAAACCGGTCCCAAAATGCGCCAGGCGCAATTGTCGCTGGCGATCATTTCCAAGGGACGATTTGACAAAAGCGAGCCGACGATTCACAAGGGGGAAGACCTCGACATCCCGACCTACGTCCGCCGCGGCGTGGCGTTGAATTGAATCTGGTTCAGTAATTCTTCGACCATTCAATCAGCGTGCCGTTGGTGCCGAAGGTCAATTGCAGCATCTGGTCGTTAAAGCTGCTTCCGGGGGTTTGGCCCGCGCCGAAACCATTGCTGCCATAATAGGACATGCCACTATTGATGCGGGTACCGGCCTGGGGTTGGACAAACCATTTGGACACAACTTTGCCGTCAGTGAGTCTGGCCTGCCGATCCGGTGGACCGAGGTCGGTCAACGCCTGGTTATACGTGTAATGTCCGACGCGGCTGTCCCAGTCAACCGGCTTGGTGGTGGTGCAGCCGGTGACGAACGTAATGGCAAGCAACAAAACGGCCGGCAGTGAAAACTTTACGACAGGGTATATTTTCATAAGTGCAATTTAGCAGAACACATGCCACCTGCAAATGATGTCTTTCGGGTTTAGAAATGGGGCGCGGACAGCTTGTCCGCGGGTTGAAATTCAAGTTTCAGCGTATCTATTTAGTTAAACCACGGATGAACACGGATGGATACGGATTAAGACCAGGCAAAAGGTTTCTTTTGTGAATCCGGAAAGTCTCACTTACAGGTGAACACATTTTGCCTGGCTGAAACTCTTTTCTATCCGTAATACAATCCTGCAACTTCGTGCACGGACAACAGAGATTTGGACTGCGGTGGCAGAGCACAGCGGCGACACCGCTTTCCGTCCGTCCGTCTGCATCCAAAAGCGGCGTGGCGCTTCGCTTCCCGCCGCAGTCCAAAATCTGTGGTTGCGGCGCAAGCCGCGTTGGGTTTATCTGTGTTTAATCGTGGTTAAACATTTCACGGCGCTCCTATCGCTCTTCCTTCCGCGGAAACAAAGGCGCCGGTTCGCCGATTTTGTGGCCGGCGGTCAAACCGCCCCAGGTTGCGGCGTCGAGTTTGTCCGGTGCGGCGGTCAAACCGAGTTGCGCGTAAATTTTCACCGCCGTGCCGGGCAGGAACGGCCAGAGCAAAACCGCCAGCACCCGGCAGGTTTCCGTCAGGTTGTAGAGCACTTCGTCGAGCCGTTTGGCCTGCGCCGGGTCCTTGGCGAGCTTGAACGGCGCGGTCTGGTCCACGTATTGGTTGGCGCGCGCGACGAGTCCCCAGATGCTTTGCAACGCAGCTTGCAGCTGGCATTGCTTGAGCAAAGCGCGCGTTTCGTCCGCGGCTTTCGCCCCTGCGGCGGCCAGTTCGTCATGCTTCGCCGGCGCCACGCCGTTGCGATAACGTTTCAACATCGAGAGCGAGCGGTTGACGAGATTGCCCAGGCCGTTCGCAAGTTCAGCCTGATAACGTGACTTGAATCCGGCGTCCGTCCAATTGCCGTCCGGGCCGATGTCCAGTTCGCGCAGAACGTAAAAACGAAACGCGTCCAGTCCCCATTCGTCAATGACCGCGACCGGGTCAACGATGTTGCCGGTGCTTTTGCTGATCTTGGCGCCGTCCTTCTGCCACCAGCCGTGCACGAGGATTTGTTTCGGCAACGGCAGGCCCATCGCCTTGAGCATGATCGGCCAATAGACGGCGTGAAATTTCACGATGTCCTTGCCGATGACGTGAATATCGCAGGGCCAGAGGCTGAGTTGAGGGCTGAGTTGAGGGTTGAGAGTTGAGTCGTCTCCGCTTCGCTTCGCCGCGCCAGGGGGTTGAGGGTTGAGCGCGGACAGGACGGTCGGATCACCGTGGGCGGCGGGGATGCTGATGTAATTCACCAGCGCATCGAACCAGACGTAGGTGACAAAGTCCTTATCGAAGGGCAGGGCAATGCCCCAGTTCAAACGCGCCGCCGGCCGGGAGATGCACAGGTCTTCCAGCTTGTTGTTCTTCAGGAAGCCGAGCACTTCGTTGCGGCGATAATCGGGCTGTACGAACGACGGGTTCTTTTCAATGTAATCAATCAGCCATTGCTGCTGCTCGCCCAGCTTGAAAAAGTAATTCTCCTCCTGCAACTCGATGACCTCGCCGTAGCTGGGATCAAAAGTCCCGTCGGGAAGACGGTCCTTGTTGGTCAGGAAGGTTTCTTCCTTGGTCGAATAAAACCCGGAGTAGGTTTGTTTGTAGATTTGACCGGTTTGGAACACTTTGGCGAGGCCGGCCTGGACGATTTCCTTGTGGCGGGGCTGGGTGGTGCGGACGAAATCGTCGTTGGTCAGTTCCAGTTTCCTGGCGAACGCCTGCCAGTCCGCCGCCAGTTCGTCACAGTAGGCCTGCGGCGATTTGCCCACGGCCTGTGCGGCCTGCTGGACCTTCTGGCCGTGTTCATCCAAGCCGGTCAAAAAGAAAACTTCCTGTCCCAGACTGCGGCGCGCCCGCGCGATGACGTCGGCGACGATTTTCTCGTAGGCATGGCCGAGGTGCGGCTGGCCGTTGACGTAATCAATGGCGGTGGTGATGTAAAACCGTTTGCTCATCGGGGCAACCAGTGTGGCGGACAAAAGCGGCATTGGCAACTGTAGGGTGTGACTTGGTGGGGCGCCCGAATCCTTAGCAAGGAATTGGGCACGCTTTATGAATTGGGTTTTGGCGGTTGACGGAAGCGGATTCATTTTTTGGAAGCACTGCGTTGGCCTTGTCGTTGAGCGTCGTGAGTGTTTGGGCTGGAAAGAGACGGCGGCGATGGTGTTTTTGTCCTGAGCGGGCACAGTCCCCCCTTCGCCATCTGGCGGCGCAGCGTCGGGGATCAATCCGGGACAAACCCGCTACCCGGCGGGCCGTCCGGCCTGCGGCAAGGGCCATAGTCGCGCCATCAGTTGCCGCCACCAGACCAGCCACGCCTCGGGCACCTGCACGCGCACCACCAACACCCGCGCGTGATTCACCAACTGCGCCGGCAAGAGCATCAATTGGCGCAGCAGGGTTCTGAATTGCCAGCCTTGGCAGGCGTCCGGCAAGTGCAAGAGCTTGAGCGCCGCCATCAGGTTATAGGCCAGCGCCGCCACGGCATAAAACATCCGGTTGGCATTCAATTCGGCGCAGGGCGGATGGTGCAAATCCAATCCGTTCAAGACTTCCTTGAACAACTGCTCCTTCTCGCCTTTGAGTTTGTGCCGCGCAAACACCGCCGCCGCGTCGGAGCGCGCACCTTCGCACACGACGAAGCGGTAGTTCCAAAACATCTCGTCGTCGCGTTTGAACCGCACCACCGCAAAGGTCTGCGGCTGCTCCGCGCCTTCAGGCTGATGCCGGATCAAACAGTGTTGTTCGGTGATGGGCAAACCATCGCGCCATACGGCTGCCTGGGGCGTGCCCCACACCGTTTCGGGCTGTGCCGCCGCCGTGCGTTCCAGCGGCCCGGTCCACTTGTTGTAGCTCACGCTCCACCGTGCAAAGCCTGCCGCGCCGATGGCCTTCAGATACACTCCGGCGCTGGAGCCGCTGTCGGCCAGCAACTCGGCGGCTCGCTCCCGCCACAGATCACGATTGCGTTCCAGCATCGCCGGCAGCGCTGCGCTCACCTCGCCCGGACTGTCCAGATGGCTGTCCGTCAGAAAGGGCCCAAACCAAAAGGTCTGCCACGAGAGCGCCAGATCGCCGTTGTAGTTGACCCTGGCCCCTTGAAAGCTCGGCCCGCTGACCTCCAGTTGCGTGTCGTCGAAGAACACTTCGGCCCGGCCGCAGTAGGTCCAGCGCCGGGGGTCGGCCCGGGCCAACACCCAGTTCACGAACTGCCGGATCAGTTCCCAGAACGCGGCCACCGTCTGGGGACTTTGGGCGCGCAACCATTCACCCACAGTCGTCTGATCGGCAAACGCCGGCACCCGTGCCAGCAACTTGGCCAGCGGCTCTTCGTTGAGCCGTTCGGCGTCGGCCAGCGAAGCGCCACCCGAACACAAACTGTAAAGCAACTGCGCGACCATCAACTCAGGACTGTAACCGTGCGTCTTGCGTTTGCGGGGTCCAACCCTGGAATCAGGCGCAGCTTCTCCCAGAGTCCGAACTGCTGGCAGAGCGCTTCGACGGCGGGCAAACCGCCATGCACGCTGTGCGAAGTATTAGCGACAAACTCCAGGCGGAGCTTGGAAGAACGTTTGGTCAAGGCCGGCATGTGTTACCGACCTGCCGCCACAACTTTTGTTCAAAATCCCCTCCGGAAAACTTCACCCTCCAGTGCATCCATCGTTCAACTGGCTAAGGATTGGGGTGGGGCGAGCGTCCCCGCGAGCCGGAAACCGAAGGAAGCACGGCTCGTCAGCAGCCTCGCCCCACCTGAAGAAGTGTTCGCGCTTGCTGCAAGGCGATTTCGCGCTATAATGCCGGCCGGCTGTGGCGGAAAACCAGCCGGCAAACAAAAACCGCATGACAACCGAACTTTCAAATTTCGCCGCGCGTTTGCGCGAGCATATTTCCTTGTTTTCTGATGTAGCAGCCGACGTAAGGAGGCTCACTATTTTCAAGCCCTCAACCCTCAACCCTCAACCATCCGCTCGAATAGAGCCTCCTCACGTCGGCTGCCACGAAAATGAATTCAACACTCTCGCTCTTGAACTCTTCGCGCTCCAGTTCAGACATAACGCCGCCTACCGGAAAATCTGCGCAGCGCGGGGTCTCACTCCAAAAGTTGTCGAACATTGGACTCAGATTCCCCACGTGCCGACGGCGGCGTTCAAGGAACTGGAACTTTCCAGTATTCCGCCGGCGGAACGCACCGCGGTTTTCCATTCCAGCGGCACGACGGAACAAAAGCCCAGCCGGCACTACCACAGTGCGGAATCATTGAAAATTTACGAGGCGTCGTTGCTGCCTTGGTTTCTGAAAAATGTCCTGCCGGATTTACGATTTACGATTTACGATTTACGATTGGTTTGCCTCACGCCGCCGCCGGAGCAGGCGCCGCACTCGTCGCTGGTCCACATGTTTGAAACCGTGCGGCAAAAACTTGGTGGGGCGAGCAGCCTGTCCCGCTCTGCGGCGATCTCCACGAGCCGCGCCTTCCTTGGCGGCATTGCGGCCGACGGTTCTTGGACGCTGGATTTCGACGCCGTGGTTGACGTTTTGTCTTCCGTATGTTCTGACTCTCGTAGCGGCCAAGGTGACAAGGCGCAAACCGATTCCAAAAAGCGGGAAGTCAGAGCCTCCTCACGTCGGCTGCTACATGTTCCACGGGCGGCCAACCCCGTTCACGTGCTCGGCACCGCATTTTCCTTTGTCCACTTGTTGGATTTTCTGGCGAATAGAAATCTGCGTTTCAATTTGCCCGCCGGTTCCCGGGTGATGGAAACCGGAGGCTATAAAAATCGCTCGCGTTCGATGCCCAAGACCGAATTGCACCAACTCATCACCGAAAGACTCGGCGTGCCGCCATCGCAAATCATCTGCGAATACGGCATGAGCGAGTTGAGCTCACAGGCGTATGATGGAACAATTCAAGCAAACGATTTGAACCTCCCTCACCCCGGCCCTCTCCCCAAGGAGAGGGAGAATTGTCGTCAGTCGGCAGGCAAATCTGTCGTGGGTGGAAAGTCCAAAGAGCGAACTTTGCTGTTCCTTCTCCCCGAGGGAGAGGGTCAGGGTGAGGGGAAACGCGCCGTCAAAACCCATTATTTTCATTTTCCTCCCTGGGCGCGTGTCCAAATCATCTCGCCGGAAACCGGACACGAAGTGGCCGATGGCGAAACGGGTTTGATTCGCGTGTTCGATCTGGCGAATGTCTTTTCCGTCATGGCCATCCAGACGGAAGATTTGGGTGTTCGCCGTGGAGACGGATTTGAATTGATTGGCCGGGCGGTATTGGCTGAAGCTCGGGGTTGTTCATTGATGACGATTTGAAAACAAATTTTATGAAACGAATCTACATTTTTGTTTGCCTGGTGGTTTTGGTGGGATTGGCCTATGTTTTCCGGCCCTACATTTGGGCGGCCATCTCTCCCGTGGCGATGAAGTTCACCAAAGCCAAAACGGTTGCCGAGCGGCTCAATCAGTTTGGCGCAACCGCCCGGGGAAGGTGGAAACCATATTTTGAAAAAACGCACACCGCTTATCCGCCGGTCGGGGTAAAACTCGTTGCTTTGAAAACCGAACGGGTTTTGCAGGTTTATGCCGCCGACCGGTCAGGGCGATACCATTGGATTCGTTCGTGTCCCATCCTCGCAGCCAGCGGCGCCCCGGGACCCAAATTACAGGAAGGTGATGGTCAGGTGCCGGAAGGTGTTTACCCGATTGAATCACTCAATCCCAACAGCCGTTTTCATGTGGCCTTGCGGGTTGGCTATCCCAATGCGTTTGACCGTTCGCAGGCGGAAAAGGACGGACGAACCAAATTGGGCGGTGACATCATGATTCATGGCAGTTCGGTCTCGGTGGGATGCCTGGCCATGGGTAATGAAACCGCGGAGGATTTGTTTGTCCTGGCGTCGGACACGGGATTGCCGAACGTCACTCTGATTATCGCCCCCGTGGATTTTCGAAATGGGAAATCGGCGCCCAAATCGGTCAAACTGCCGGATTGGACGAGCATACTCTATTCACAAATCAAAGTTCAACTCAACCGGCTGCCGCCGGAAGAATCCAAGTGAACCTGCCCAATTATTTTCTCGCCGATTTGCCGCCGGAGGCGGTGCTGTCGCCGGTAATGGTCATGGAGGCGTGCCGGACGCTGAAGCGCAATCGCGAGCGGTATCTGGCGCAGCGTTCCACGGACAGCCTGGTCGGGGTGCTGTGCGCCGTGGCGGAGGGCTGGCTGCAGTCGGAAAATCGGTTTCGCAAGCTGGCGCTGGAACAAGCTGGAGTTCAAGCTTTAGCTTGTTCGGATGGCACAACAAAGCGTGAACTCCAACAAGGCGATGCTCCGTTCATCGGTTTTTCACGCGCCACCCTGGAAAAGGGACTCGACAATTTTTTCCACCAGTTCACGCCGGAAAATTTTCATGCGCTGCTCGGGCAGGAATTGGGCGACGCGCGGCGGCTCGACCGGTTTGTCGAAAACAGCAGTCGGGAAAAATCAGATCGGGTGGCACTGGCCGTCGGACCGGAATTGCTGGTGCACATCGCGGCGGGCCATCTCCCGAACCCGGCGTTGATGAGCCTTGGGCTCGGCCTGCTGACCCGTTCGGCGCAGTTCATGAAATGCGCAAGTGGTTCAACATTTCTGCCCCGCTTGTTTGCGCACTCCATTTACGACGCGGACGCAAAACTGGGCGCCTGCCTGGAAATCGCCGAATGGCGCGGCGGCAATGCGGACCTGGAGACGGCGTTGTTTGCCGAGGCGGATTGCGTGACGGCGACCGGCAGTGACGAGACGCTGGCGGCGATTCGTGCACGGTTGCCGGTCACAACCCGCTTTCTCGGTTACGGCCACCGCGTGAGCTTTGGTTTTGTGGCCCACGAGGTCTTGTCGGGTTTGCACACCCGGCAAATCGTGTCGCGCACCACGGATGACGTGGTGGCGTGGAACCAACTGGGCTGTCTTTCGCCGCACGTGGTTTACGTGCAGACCGGCGGCGAAGTGCCGCCGGAGAAATTCGCGGAGCTGCTCGCCGACGAACTGGAACGGCGCGAACAAACCGAACCGCGCGGTGAATTGCCGGCGGAACACGCGGCCGCCATTGCGTCGCGCCGCGGGATTTACGAGGTGCGCGCGGCGCATTCACCGGAGACAACGCAGCATTGGTGCAGCCGGAATTCGACGGCCTGGACGGTAGTTTTTGAGGCGGACGCGAGGTTTCAACTGTCGTGCCTGAACCGGTTTATTTATGTAAAAGGCGTCAGGGATTTGACGGAGGCCCTGCAATGCGCCGACATGGTGCGGGGCCGGGTCTCGACGGTTGGGCTTGGCGTGCCGGAACACAAACTGGAGGAACTGGCGATGCAACTGGCGCGCTGGGGTGCGACGCGGGTGTGTCCGCTGGGCCGGATGCAAAACCCGCCGCTGACCTGGCGGCACGACGGCCGTCCGGCGCTCGGCGATTTGGTGACGTGGACGGATATGGAAATGTAATTAACCACGGATGAACACGGATGAACCCAGAGCGGCTTACGCCGCAACCACAGATTTTGGACTGCGGCGGGAAGCGAAGCGCCACGCCGCTTTTGGAAGCAACCGGCTGCACGGAAAGCGGTGTCGCCGCTACGCTCTGCCACCGCAGTCCAAATCTTTGTTGTCCGTGCGCGAAGTTGCAGGATTGTATTACGGATTGGTAAACAGAAATGGCAAATTGTATGCAGGCAGGGCGCGTCACTTCCGCCGTCGCCTGGCTATGGCGGGACAAGCCGTGCGCGCCGCAGTTGGTGTTTGCACGAACGGCGGGCAGGGGACTCCGATGAACTCCGATGAATCGCGAGCAGGTCGCGAGCAGGCTGCCCGCCCTGCCCGTCAATTTAAGTCTTATCCGGGTCCATCCGTGTTCATCCGTGGTTGAAAAAAGTATGAAAATGGAACTGCGAAAGACATTTCAATTCGAGGCAGCGCACTTGCTGCCGCGTTTGCCGAAGACGCACAAGTGCCGGCGATTGCACGGGCACAGCTTCAAGGTGGACATCGTCGTGGCGGGCGAGTGCGACGCCAGGCTGGGCTGGCTGATGGATTACGCGGACATCGCAGCGGCATTCCAGCCGTTTTGGAAGCAACTCGACCACAATTATCTGAACCAGATTGCCGGCCTGGAAAATCCGACGAGCGAGGCAATCGCCGTGTGGATCTGGAAAAAGCTGAAGCCAAAACTGCCCTTGCTCGCGGAAGTCGTCGTGGCGGAAACCTGCACGGCGCGTGCCGTCTATCGCGGGGAGTGACGCAAAAGTCCAACCGCTAATTCGCGCTCATCTTCGCTGATTTCGTATGAGCAGAACCAGAATGAGCCGGCGGCGCGCGTTTTTCGTCATGCGGTAACGACAGAGTGGCAGAAAGGCCTTTGGCGTCAACAATTCAAGTATTGACGAAACGCATGGGATTGATTTAACGAATGGTCGAATGGATGGCGACGGACCATTAACTTGAGGTGACCCATGAATAAAACCGGAAGCACAGTACCCTGGCAGGACAATCTCGTTCAATATGTCATCCTCCACAGCGGCGCGCTCTTTTCGGCGCTGGTCGTGGTGGTGGTTGGTTTCATCGCCGCGCGTTGGATCGGCAAACTGACGGATCGCTGGCTGACGAGCAAAGCGATGGAGCCGCCGGTGCGGATGCTTTTGGTGCGCGTTGCGAGGTTGCTTGTCTTTGGCATGGCCCTGGTCATCGCGCTGGGCACGGCGGGTATGGACGTGACGGCGTTGATTGCTGGTGTCGGCGTGGCTGGCTTGGGAATTGGCCTGGCCATGCAAGGCATCCTCAGCAATCTCATGGCCGGGTTGACCATTATTTTCACCAAACCCTTCCGTTTCGGCGAATATATTGAAATTGCCGGCGTGCAGGGGCAGGTGACCAATATCGACCTTTTCACAACCACACTGCTGCATGCGGATCACTCACAAATCGTCATTCCCAATCGCAAAATCGTCGGCGAGATTTTGCACAACTACGGCCACATCCGGCAGCTTGATTTGTTGGTGGGGGTCGCCTACAACACAAACATCAGCGGCGCTCTGGTCATCGTGCGGGGTGTGCTGACCCGCAATGCCCGTGTGCTCAAAGAACCCGCGCCCATCGTTGGCGTGACGACGCTGGCGGATTCATCCATCAGCATTGCCATCAAACCGTGGACGACCGTGGCCGATTACGGCCCGGCGCAGGCGGAAATTTACCAGGCCATCGTCGAACAGTTCCACGAGAACAAAATCGAAATTCCCTTCCCGCAACGCGAGGTGCGGATGCTCACCGCCGCGCCATAAAAAAGCGGGAACCGCGACTGCGGCGGATGGGTGATGACAGCGTTTCCGTCCACGATGCTGGCCGGATTGTTCCGGTAGCTGGAGTTTTAACTGACTCCGGCTTTTTTCTGCGGGTGGTGATGACGCCTGTTGCATCAGGGCACGAAAAAGGCCGGCCCGGTCCCGCGCCAAAGGCCGGCGACTTTGGAATCCGTATTTATTTACTTAATTCATTTTCCTCTTGTAATGGAATCGTGACCAACCGCTCCCCCAACGATATGGGACCTGATTTGCGTGCAATTTCCCCAAAACTTCCCCCACGTTCCAGCTGTGCATCCATCGTGATTTTCGTGGTAAGGAGGTGTGACATGGTGCAGTTGGCCTTGGCTGCCTTGGCGGCGGACTCGAACTTGTCCAAATCCCCTTTCAGGAGCTTCACCCTCACCTCGAGGTGAATCTGAGTGATGATCCAGCCACTTTCGAGTCGCTCCATCGTCAAACCCGCTGCTGTGCGGATGCTTTCGGGAATCAGGCCGTCTTTGTCCAATTCGGTGGAAAGCGCCGTGGAAAAGGAACTGGCGAGGGCCGCCGCAATTAATTCCTCCGGGTTGGTGACGGGCTGCCACTCAAAGCTTGGGTTGACGGAATACGGCGTCTCTTGGAGGACGCCGCTTTCCGTCGAAATAAGTCCGGTGCCATCTTTCAATCCAGCCTGCCAGATGACGGAGGCCATGCGCATCATAATTTTCCTTTCTATGGCGGCGTGCTTGCGCCGTCAGGTTGTTTTTGAAATTCAAGCATTTTTGGTTCCGATTATGAAAATGTGCTGGCAGAAGGACGGGATTTTTAACGCGTTCTGGAGCTTGGCTGACAATTTGTCCCGTTTTTAGGCCCAATGTCCAAAAACACAGAAAGGGATCTCTGCAAAACTCCTGAAACCCTGTTTATGCAACATTCGGAACTGAGCCGCGCCGGAACGATGATGTGATCCGTTCCGCATTGCGGGACGGAACTGAAAGGCCGATCGGCGTTGGCTCCGGTGACTTGTTCGTCAGACCATTTACTTGTTGTTCTGTTTCACAAAGCTTCTGATTAAATAAATTGTGGAAATTGTGGTACCGGAAGCCAAATCGCCGCCGCATGTGGCAATGTGCTTCTGTCAAAGGTAACGGCCACAATCATCGAAGTCGTCAACTGAAAGGTGAAAGCAATGACAAGCACGCGCAGAACTCGATCCGTTCCCTGGATCAATGCAGACAGACAAAAGGCATGAATACAGATGATGAGCAAGCCCCATATCTCAATCGAAAACTGAAGGGGCAGTGGCCGTTAGCTCCTGTTCGTATCCGCAGAGAAGCTGCGCCAGAGTTTTGGGGGCAGCAGGCCGAGAAGAATGATGGCGACCTGGCTGCCGATGAAGAGCATCAGCCATTTGAAGGCGGCGTCCATGAAGCCGTAGCTGTGCAGGCCGATGCCGAGCATGTTCACGCCGAACCACGAGAAGCTGGTGACGATGTTGCCGAACACGGCGAGGTTCATCAGGCCGCGTTCGCGCACGAGGCCGCCCCAGCGCGCGTGCAGGATGGTCGCGTTCCAGAGCACGATGAGCAGCGCGCCGTTTTCCTTGGGGTCCCAACCCCAGAACCGGCCCCACGATTGGTCAGCCCAGATGCCGCCCAGGACGGTGCCCACAAAGCTGAACAGCGTGGCGAAACAAACGATGCCATAAACCATCCGCGCCAGTGATTTGGCGGTTTCGGCCGGGAGCGTGGCCGTGAACACGCCGCGCAGGATGTAAATGATGGCGAGTAATCCGGCCACGAAGGTTGAGGCGTAGCCGAGGGTAACGGTCACGACGTGGGTGGCGAGCCAGAAATTGGTGTCGAGCACGGCGCGCATCATTTCCATGGTGTCGCCGCTGAGCGCGAGGTTGTGCGCGATGATGAGCGTGACGAAGCCGGCGAAGGCCGCGACAACGCAGCCGATGCCGTCGCGATATATTTTTTCCAGGACCATTCCCAGAATAACCGCACCCCAGCCGATGAAGATGGCGGAGGAATAAAGATTGGTCACCGGCGGCCGGCCTTCGAGATACATGCGGAACCCGAGGCCGGTGGTGTGAATCACCCACGCCAGGGCGATGAGATAAAACGCCGAGCGCCGCAGCAAGCCGGAGACATTGAATGTCGCCGCTTTTGGGGTGGCGGTGGCGCCACCGCCACCGAACCACGACAACAACGCCAGCACGAGCGCGAGCACGTAAATGACGGCGGCTTTGTAGAACGGTTCCATCGTGCTGAAGAAAAATTCCCGGTCCGCCTTGCGCAACTGGGGCGTGAAACGGTCAACCAGCCAGAAGCGGTATTGGCCGACGATGCGATTGAAGTTGTCCGGCCGGCCGGCGCGGTAGGCGGAGATCATTTCCGCATAAAATCTTATGGCGGGATTGATTTCACCGGTGCGGGCGGTTTGCATGAGGTTGGTGCCGATGTTCTCCCAGGCGTCGTGCGGCAGGCCGGGGTCTGCGGGCGGAATGGTCAGGGGCAGGGCGAAGCTGGCGACGGTGTTGTAGCCGCCCATGAAACCGAGGAGGGTGTTGAAGGCGTCCTGGTCGAATTGTTGGCCGGCATCGCGGGCGCTCACAGCGGCGATGCCGGGGCCGATGCTTTTTTGGTAGGCGTCCAGTTCCGCGGCGAAATCGTCGCTGTCCGGCGGTTTGAGGCTGATTTCGAGCCTTAGATAAAGGTTCATCATTTCGTACAGTTTCATCAACTGCGACTCGAAGACGGTGCGGTTGGCGGACCCGATATTTTCGATGCGGTCGGCCTGCTTTTCCAGTTCATCCATCCGGGGCCGGATCTGGTTGAGGGAATAATATTTCTGGTTGTCCGGCAGCTTGAGCAGCGCGAGGACTTCGTTGTTATCAATGCGGAAAATTTTCAAATCGTTGGCCGACTCGGGTTTCATCATCGTTTCGAGCAGCCATTCCATGGCCGTCAGGGTCCGCGTTTTGCCGTTCTCCTCCTGCGCGACACTTTGTATGGTGCGGATTTGGAGCAGGGAATTGCGGGCGACGGAATCGAACGGCTGAAACCGGCCATTCATCAGGACGGGCAGTTTGCCGAATTCGCGCGTATGAAAGCCGGTCTCCGGCGGCTGGTGCAGCGCGGACAAAACCCATCCCGCCATCACCACGGCCAAAATGAGGGGAATCCACTTTTTCATAATCACCTCGCAAAATCCGGACCAGACCAGGTTGGTGTGGACGCCTTCATTGGGAAACATTGCACGAGTTGCGAGAAATATCCGCCAGGTTTTGGAGTGCGGCGGCCCTCCGCCGCTTGTGAGTCACCAACCGCCATCCGGAAAGCGCCAGAGGGCTGGCGCACTCCAAGACGCTTCGCGTGGAACTGACGGTTTGCTTTCAGACGGTTCATTTTGTTGTTTTCAACGTGGGATTGGCATGGACAGCGCCACCTGCCGCCGGGACGGAGGCGCTCCCAGGACTGGTCATCCGACGTTTCAAAAAGGGAATCAGATGGCTGAGAAATTGAATGAGCAATCCGATGGCGACCAGCACGCACGAAAAATACGGCGTCAGCCAGGTGGGATTGCGGACCACCTGCAGCACGCTGCCGTGGTCGTCGGCGTCAAAGCTCTCCTGATAGAAGGTTTCGCCCGCGTAACGAAGGGGGTTGTTCATGTAAATCAGCACTTCGCGGTCTTCGTGGTTTTCCGGGTTTTGCAGCCGGACGCGGCTGGAGAAATTCCTGGGGATGTCCGTGCCGGGATATTTGTCATGCCGGAATTCGACCAGGTGCAGGCTGAATGGCAGGTAAAACCGTTCCTGTCGCAACCGCAATTCATAGGTGTGACCGTCGCAAGTGAACTGCTGCGGGCGGTCCAGCCACCCGGACACGAGGAAGGTGCCGATGGAACTTTTAGGGCTGGTGATTTCGACAATGGCCGATGGCATGTCCATCCGGTTCATTTCCGTTTCGCGCGGCACATCACGCCACCAAATGCCGGCGCCGGCGCCGGCGGTGGTTTTGACCGGGGCATAGCCCGGCTGGGGTTGCTGCGCGAGCACTGAATTTGCGTAAAAGGTTTTCACGCGCACGGTGAATGGCATTTCCGGGTCGCTCACTTCGCCCCGACGCACCAGCAGCGAGCAGGGTATGGCGACGACCTTGTCCGAGTCCTTGTCCGTGGTGTCCAACACCGCCAGCTCAAAGGCGCGGTCGGCCTCGGAATAATTTCTCGTTTCACCGATGCGCAGATGCAGAAGGCTTTCCTGGGACAGGAAATCCGTGAGCATTTGCCCGAGCAACAGCAGCACGACGCCGAGGTGAATCAGCACGATGCCGATCTTCCGTTTGCCCGGCTGATAGTAACGCACATGCGCAAACAGCAGGTTGATGAGCAGCACGGTGCCGATACAATAACCGCCCGGGAAGATGGGGATATGGAATCCGGACCCGGCCGGTTGCCAGTAAACGAAAACGCTGCGGAAGAATTCGTTCTGGGCCTTGTAGAGTCCGAGATGCACCTGCGCCAGCGTGCCCCAAAACACCAGAACACAACCCAACAGCAGACACGTTACAGTCAGCTTGAGCGACGAAAAGAACCGGATGAAAAGATTGAGCATTTTAGAAAAGGGTTCTCATTTGCCCAGCGTGTTGAATGGGTACGCCAGCGTCTTGGACTGCGGCAGCCCTCTGCCGCTTTTGGAGTGTCAACCTGTCCCGGGAAAGCGCCAGAGGGCTGGCGCACTCCAAAACCTTGCGGCATTTCGGCTTGTCCCGGGAAAAAGTCCGTTTCAGATGCATGTGGCAATCAATACTTCACGGTTTGAACGAACTTCGTGAATGCGTCCTTCTGGCTTTCAACAACCTTCGCATCGCCCATCAGTTTGTAAAACCACGTCTGGCCGGATTGCGGGACCATCACACCCACAAGCCGGGTCGGCTGGCCAGTCCGGACGTCCGTGCCGCTCATATCCACGAACTGCGCTTTGCCGTTCGTGACATCAATCGGCGTTGTCAAAATCTCCACAATTGGCGGCAGGCCAAGTTGACCACGCCAGCGATTCACATTTGGCAACAAGCCGCCGCCGTCGCCGGGGGAACTGCTGACATTGACGGCGGCGGTGCCGTTCTGGCCGGTGATGTTGAATTTAGCGACGAGGAATTGTCCGCCGGAAACTTCCCGCCAGCTGGCGGGCACCTGCCAGTCTGGTTTGCCTTCGTTGGAAACCGGCGCGGAAGCGGTTGGCGCGCCCACGCCCATGTCGCCGATGGGCGGATGCGACGGCGGCAATTCCGTTTGTGCCTGGACGGCTGTGAATTCCACCGATTTGAGGAAGGCAACAAACGCCGGCTTTTGTTGTTCAGCCAGATCGGCGTCACCGGTCATTTTGAAAAACCACACCGCGTCGGTGCGATGTTGAATAACACCCAGAATGCGCGCGGCCTCGCCGCTGTCCGGATTTTGGCCGGCGATGTCGTAGAGCTGCGCCGGCTGGCCGGCAACCGAGACGCTTTCTGCGGATTTTTTCAATTCATCCGGCGACACGGGTGACAGACCGACCTGGCCGCGCCAGCGGTTGACGTTGGCTTCGTCGCTGCCGGGCAAGCCGGGCAGGGGAATGACGCTCACGTCGGCCTGTTTGCCGTTCTGGCCCTGGATTTTGAACGACGCCACGCGCATTTCGCCGGGCGGAACTTCCGTCCAGCCCTCCGGTTTCTGCCAGGTCAATTGCGGCTGGACGGAACCGGATGCCGCAAGACCGGGCACCGCGGATGCGGATGAAATGTCGGGGTGTCCGGGCGGCAGGGTTGGGTTGGGTGAATCGGTGGGCAGGACCGGGGTGGTTTGCGATTGCGTCTGGTCCTGATCCTTGGCCACGCGATAGACTTTTACCTCGTCGCGGTGACAACCGGCGACGGTCAGGAACAGCAACGACGTCAAAACCGGCAGCCGCCAGGCGCGTTTATTGAACCGGCGCCCGAGGGCGGCCCCGGTTTTTTCAATCGGACGACTTATCACAATGCAAAATTAGATGGCGGACTGATGAAGATTCAAGGTTATTCTGACAGGAGATGGGCGCGGGGGTGCGTTCGCGCATTGCCCTCGAACGGGCTGCGGGGGGGGGCCGGGCCAAAAAAATGTTTGTCGTGTGCCGGGGTATGGCCCACGCTGGTTGGCCGATTCCTTTGAAGGACACAATCATTCAGTTTGAAACGCCGGAGCGCGCGGGGGCGGCCAAAATCCTCCGGGAAGCCCTTTTCGTGGCGGTCATCGGCGCGGCCTTCGCGTTTGGCGCCAACCTGATCTCGCCGCGCGGTCTGGCGCTCACGCGCAACTATTTTCCAGCCGATATCAACCGCCCGGCGCCGGCGGCACACGACGCGGCAAACACCAATTCCCCGGCGTCTTCTCCCGCTCAACTTCTCGCGGTGCGATTGAAGGAACAGGGACTGCAAGGGGTTGATAGCAACCAGGCGGCGCAGCTTTTCCATGATCCGCGTTTCAAGCAGGGGAGCATCGCGTTCATGGATGCCCGGGACGAACAACACTACCGGGAAGGGCACATCCCCGGGGCCTGGGAATTCGACCCCTACCGACCGGAAAAATACCTTGCCACCGTGCTTCCGGTTTGCCAGGCAGCGGAGCAGATCGTGCTGTATTGCAATGGCGGCGATTGCGACGACAGCGAGTCTGCGGCCATCACGCTCAGGGATATTGGGATTGCGAGCCGGAAACTTTTTGTTTACACGGGCGGGATCACGGAGTGGACCACTAACGGACTGCCGGTTGAGATCGGCGGGCGAGACAGCGGGAACCTGCGCAGCCCCAACAAATGAATGCCAGCCAATCGTCCTGGAATCGCGCCGCCGCGGACATTTTCGCCGTGCTGGCGCGGTGGTTGTTGGGCGCGGTCTTTCTTTACATGGGCTTGAACAAGGCGTTGCATCCGGTCGAGTTCCTCAAACTGGTGCGGCAATACGACCTGGTGCAAAGTTCCCTGCTGTTAAACTCGATTGCCGCGGCCCTGCCCTGGTTTGAAATATTTTGCGGACTGCTGCTGCTGGCGGGGGTGGCGGTGCGCGGGACGGCGGTGATGCTGATCGTGATGCTGGTGCCGTTCACGGTGACGGTGTTCCGGCGCGCCCTGGCCATCCAGTCGGCGCAGGCCATCCCGTTCTGCGCGGTGAAATTCGATTGTGGTTGCGGCAACGGCGAAGAGTTCATCTGCCGCAAGCTGCCGGAGAACTTTCTTTTTATTGTGTTCTCCGTCTGGTTGCTGGCCGGATACGGCAGAAGACTTTGCATCCGCCACACCTTGGTGTCGTACGCTGCCAAAACCAGCCCGACTGAAGCAGGCGGGTCAAATGGTTCAATTTAATCCTCCCGCAAATCCCGCTGCGTTGCCCCGGTTCGAGGTTGGATGTTGAGTGTTCGATGTTCGTTCGGGAAATCTCGCGGCGCTCGCAACGATCTGGATGGATCACAGTGTGGTTGCGGCCAGGCACGGCTGCCGCTACGAGGGCAGTGCCCCCGCATACGTCCCAATGCCGGGATACGCGGCTTCGCTGCTCGACAAACCGGCATTATTTCTTAAATTAGATGCAATGTCGTCTGCCAGCCAGCCATTGGTCATCGCCGGCCGGAGTTTCCGTTCGCGGCTCATCTTGGGCACCGGGAAATTTTCGGCGCCCGAAGCCATGCGCGATGCCCTCGCCGCCAGCGGCACGGAAATGGTCACCGTCGCCCTGCGCCGCGCCGATTTGAGTGGCAAGAAAGACCCGTTCGCGAATATTCTGGAATTCATTGACCCGAAAAAATATCTGCTGCTGCCCAACACCAGCGGCGCGATGAACGCCGAAGAAGCCGTGCGCCTCGCGAAACTCGCCGCCGCCGCCGGCCTGCCGAAATGGGTGAAACTCGAAATCCATCCCGACCCGCGTTACCTGCTGCCCGACCCGGTGGAGACATTCAAGGCCGCCGAAATTTTGGTGAAGGACGGGTTCACCGTTTTGCCTTACATCAACGCCGACCCGGTTTTGGCGAAACGATTGCAGGATGTCGGTGTGGCCACTGTCATGCCGCTGGGCTCGCCCATCGGATCGAATCGCGGCATCCAGACGCGCGACCAAATCCGCATCATCATCGAGCAGGCCACGGTACCCGTCGTCGTGGACGCCGGTTCTCGGTGCGCCGAGCCACGCGGCGGAGGCGATGGAAATGGGCGCGGACGCCGTGCTGGTCAACACCGCCGTTGCGGTGTCGAGCGATCCGAATCGCATGGCCGTCGCCTTCAAAATGGCCGTTGAAGCCGGACGCGCCGCGTTTGAATCCGGACTTGGTGCCACGCAGGAAACCGCCAGCGCCACAAGTCCATTGACGGCATTTTTGGATTGAACTTAACCACGGATGGACACAGATGGACACGAATGGGAACGGATTGAAAACGAACAATATTAAATGGTCCATCACCTCGGGCCTCCTGGGAGCGCCGGCGTCCCGCCGGCCAGTTGGGAGCCGAAAACCGGAACTCACCGGCGAGACGCCAGCGCTCCCGGGAACTGTACCCCGGTTCAAGGATTCAAAATGCGAATTCGTCCGGGGGAGGGTGGCGCGAAGCGACGGGTGAGGGGATTTTGTTTTTCATCCGTGTTAATCCGTGTTAATCCGTGGTTAAACAATTAAATGAGCACAAAAACTCTTTCCCATTCGCGAGCGCGGCAAATCCTGGCGGCCGCGACGAAAACCCGCGTGCTGGTTCTCGGCGACGTGATGCTCGACCAGTTCATCTGGGGCGGCGTATCGCGCATTTCGCCCGAAGCGCCGGTGCCGGTGGTGGATTTTGAGCGCGAAAGCTTCATGCCCGGTGGCGCGGCCAACGTCGCGCGCAATCTGACCGCGCTCAACGTACCCGTGGAAATATTCGGCGCAATTGGCAGCGACGACGCCGGCCGCCGGCTGCGAACATTATTAAACGGACAGAAAATCGGCTGCAGCGGATTGGTGACGCACGCCGCGCGGCATACCAGTGTCAAAACCCGCGTCGTGGCGCATAAACAGCAAGTGGTGCGCATTGACCGCGAAACGCGCGAAGGTCTGGATGGAAAACTGGCCGGTCGCCTGCTGGCCGGACTCAAATCGAAACTGCCGAAGGCGGCCGCCCTCATTGTCGGCGATTATGGCAAGGGCGTCGTGACGCAGCCATTGCTCAATGAAATCAAAACGCTCTGCCGCGCGCGCGGCATCTGGCTCAGTTTCGATCCCAAGCCGGTGCATCATTTGAATTTGAGCAGCCTCTCGCTCATCACGCCGAACCGCAAGGAGGCTTTCGAGCTTGCCAATTTGCCGGATGAAACGCGCCACGCGAACCCGCTGGCCGACAAAAACCTCATGCTCGTTGCGGAACGTCTGCTGAACGAACTGCGCCCGGTGGTGTTGATGATCACGCTGGGCGAACTCGGCATGTTGCTCTGTCAGCGCGGCCAAAAGCCGTTTCACATTCCCACCGTCGCGCGGGAAGTGTTCGACGTTTCCGGCGCGGGTGACACGGTCATTGCCACCTTCACGCTGGCCATCGCGGCGGGCGCGTCACCGGTCGAGGCGGCGATTCTTTCCAATCACGCGGCGGGCATTGTCGTCGGAAAATTCGGCACGGCCATCGCGACGCCGGAGGAATTGCTGAACAGTTTTAAGTCGTAGCGGCGTCTCGGCAGAGCGCCGCAAAATTATTTACGAACAGTCAGCGGCGCTCTGCCGAGACGCCGCTACGAAAACTGATGACCAAAATCACCGCCGATGCCATCCGCGCCATGAAAGCGCGCGGCGAAAAGATTGCCGCGCTCACGGCGTATGATTTTCCGATGGCGAAGCTGCTCGACGAAGCGGGCATCCCGTTGATTCTCGTCGGAGATTCGCTGGGCATGGTCGTGCTCGGTTATCCGGACACCACCCGCGTGACCATGGCCGAGATGGAACATCACGTCCGCGCCGCCGCCCGCGCCAAACCGCGCGCGCTGCTTGGCGCGGACATGCCGTTCCGCAGTTATCAGACCGCGGCAGCAGCGGTGGAAAATGCGAAAAAGCTGGTCGCCGCCGGCGCGGAATTTGTGAAGGCCGAAGGCGGACGCGACATTATCGGACCGGTTCGCGCGATGGTGTCCGCCGGAATTCCATTTTGCGGGCATCTGGGCATGTTGCCGCAACACGTGCTGGAAGAGGGCGGCTACCACGTCAAAGGCAAAAACGAGCCGGAGCATCAGGCGTTGCTCGAAGACGCAAAGGCGCTGGCCGGCGCCGGCGCGTTTGCGATTGTGCTCGAACTCGTGACCCCGCCGGTCGCAAAGGAAATTTCGCAGCGCATTCCCATTCCCACCATCGGCATTGGCAGCGGTGACGATTGCGACGGACAGATTTTGGTGACCCATGATTTGATCGGATTGTTCCCGTGGTTCACGCCGCGGTTCGTAAAACCCCGGCGCCGTGCCGGGGCGGAAATCAAGGCGGCGGTGGCGGAGTGGAAAAATTCCATCACGCCAGCCTGACGTTCATCGGCAACACCGGCGGATCAAAATCGTTCTCGTCCTCGGAATTTTGTTGAAAGAATCGAGGAAGCGGACGAACAAATATTTTAACGCAACCAATGAACTTTGATTCTTCGCTGTTTTCAATGGGTGCCAGGGTGTGAAACAGATGAAATCAGTGATGACGACCGCCCTCACCCCGGCCCTCTCCCCCGGGGAGAGGGTGAGCATGGTCACGTCGCCAGATAATTTCTCAATCCTTGTTGCCGTCGCCGATTCCGTGTCATTTACAAATAGGACGTACGACAACCCGTTATATCACATTGCTCAAAACACGGCGAACGATTCCCCCTCTCCAGGGGGAGAGGGCGGGGGTGAGGGCGAGCGTAAACTCTCATTCCACTGAAAACGTCAGGAACCAGAACTTTTCGCCGGTTGAATTGTTCATTAAAGTAGGTCCGATGGAATTGGAATCATTGATTGAAACAGCGGCGGGCGGCGGCGCCAGCGATTTGCACCTGGAGGCCGGGATGCCGGCAGCGGTGCGTGTTCGCGGCGCCTTGCAGGTTTCCGGCGAACCCGTCCCGCCGCGGGCGCTGGCGGAAATCGCGCGCCAGCTCATCGGCGAGGAACAATGGCCGGTTTTTCTGGAACGGCGCTCGTTTGATTTGTCCAAAACCATTCACGGCGTCCGCTGCCGGATCAATGTTTTGCAGACAGCCCGCGGGGTCGGCCTGGCGATCCGTTTGCTGGGTTCGTTTCAGGCCACGGTCGAAAAACTCAATTTGCATCCCGACCTCAAGAAACTCGTCAAAAACACGCACGGCCTGATCCTGGTCAGCGGCCCGACCGGCTGCGGCAAGTCCTCGACGCTGGCGGCCTTGATCCAGGAAATCAACCTCACCGAGACCCGGCACATTGTCACCGTGGAAAGCCCCATCGAATACGCGTTCCGTCCCCGGCGCGCCTACATCCGGCAACGGGAGGTGGGGCGCGACACGCCGAGTTTTGAGCAGGCGCTGCTGGACGCGCTGCGCGAAGACCCGGACGTGTTGATGGTGGGGGAAATGCGCGATCCGGAAACGATGCGTCTGACGTTGAGCGCTTCCGAAACCGGCCATCTGGTCCTGGCCACGGTGCATTCCTCGAACTGTGCCGAGGCCTTGCAACGCGTGGCCTCGGCCTTCCCGGCGGAAATCCAGGGTTCCGTTTGCGCGCAACTGGCTGATTGCCTGGTGGCGGTCATTTCGCAACGGCTCCGGTTCCGTCCGGATTTGAACATCCGCGTGCCCGAATGCGAGATTTTGGTGGCGACGCTGGCGGTGAGAAATTTCATCCGCACGCGCGAATTTTTCAAAATCGGCTCCGCCGTTGAAACCGGCGCCGAGCACGGCATGTGGAGTTTCCAGCGTTATGCCAAGTGGCTGGAGAACCGGACCAATTTCTTCATTCCCGACCGGAATGCGGAACCGCCGGACAGCGAGCCGGCGGAGACAGGTTTTATTGCCGCGCCGCTGCCGCCTGCCGGGGCCGCGCCCCGGACGGAAAAGAAAGGCAGGACTTCGATGCCCGCTCCGGGCGCAAAGGAAGGTCATCGGATTGAAATCGAACCGGTCGAGGGCGAGTTCGGAAAAATTCTTAAAAAACCGGAATAATGCCATTTTCCTATGACAACGCTAACAAACTTCGGTAGGGCGGGCAGTCCTCTGCCCGCCGCTCACCCGCACAATGATGGCGGCGCGCACGGAGTGACGCGCCCTACCCATGTGCCGATTCCCGCCGGGAATTGGTTTACAATGGTTTGGTCCCGAAAGTCTCTTTGCGTCGGCGCGGTTTTGGCGCTGGTGATGGTGCCGCTGTTCTGCGGTTGTGTTACCGAAGCCCAGGCCAATGCCCGGGCCCGGGAGGCTTACCTGGCCGGCCAGAAGGCCGCGCTCGCCAGCATGGCGGGGCAGGGCCAGGGCGTGGCCATTGTCGGCCCGGTGCAATATCACAATGTTCCGTGGGTTGAAGGGTTGACTCTGTCGCAGGCCATCGCGACGGCCACGTACACCGGTCACCGCAACCCGAAGTTCATCACCCTAACCCGTCAGGGCGAACAAGCCACCATCAATCCGAAGGATTTGCTCAACGGCAACGTTGTGCCGCTGGAACCGGGCGATACGATTATGATTCAGGAGTAATTCCGGCAAAAAGCAGGAGCCGACGGAAGGAGGCTCACTATTTTCGATTTACGATATACGATTTACGCGGTGTGCGGGAATTCCGCATCCACCTTGATTTTAGAGCGTTTGTGACTGACATTTTGTTTTGTTAAGCATCAACCACATGAAACGGTTTATGGTCAATTGGCTGGTTGTGGCAGTGTGTTTGTTTTTATATGTTGGCTGCTCGAGTCTAAAGCCAACACAAGGACAAAGCACAGCCGCTTCTCCTGCCCAAGAACAAGCGTCTGCGGAACAAAATTACCCAATGAAGTGGTTTGTGCGCAACTGGCTCACAGGTGATGCTCCACCTCCCGACTTCACCCCAGGCTCTTATAAGGACGAGTGGGGATCGGGTATTGTCGGGTTGGCCTACCTAATTGCTCAATGTGTTAAAAAATGACTTTAGGGCGCTTGGTCTTTACTTCTTCCGCCACAAGTCGCTTCACAATCCGGTGTCCCACGACCGTCTGGTTGCGCTAAGTACATACTCCCGAAAATCTTTTACCTTGGACAGCCAATGTCCAACCCCCTCTGTCAGAATGTCGCGCAAAGAAAGGTTCACTATGACAAACGCGACAGACAATCAACTGGAACTTGGTTTCAACCCCGACATCCAATATCGGGGCGCCAACCCGGCGCGGCATGGGGGGCGCATCGCCCGCGCCGGCTGGTGGTTCACCCAAATGCGCGACATCGTGGAGCGCGCGATGGATTGGGAGGCCGCCGGCGAGTCGCGGCCGGAGCAAATCTGGATTCCCGGCGCCAGCCGCCAGGTGAAGGTGTGATCAGATTTTCGATTTGCGATATACGATTTACGCAAATTGCGCGATCGTCAGGTAATTCGTAAATCGTAAATCAAGAGGTTCTTCCCTCCCGCGCTGCGGGATTCCGTGTCCGTTTACAGCGACACGGGCGCGCCGGTTATTTCTCCACAACATCAGAATAGCCGGCGCGCACAAAATCGCGGATCACGGAAATTTCCTCTTCGCCGGCGACGGTGTGCGCCTTCATAAATTCGTGCCACTCCAGGCGCAGGCCGGCGGCCTTGAGCAACGGAATCTGCGGGCGCACCTTGTCAATCGGAACCATGGGATCGCTGGTGCCGTGCGTCATGAGCAGGCGCTGCTGGCGCGCAATGGGCGAAAGTTCCCGCACCAGTTTTTGCGCCTCATAAATCCAGCCGCTGATGCCGACGATGCCCGCCAACCGGTGCGGATAATGCAGTCCGGTTTCGATGGCCATCAGGCAGCCCTGCGAAAAACCGCCGAGCGTGATTTGCTCCGCAGGAAAATCCCTGGCGCGCAAATCATCGAGCAGGTCGAACAACAATTTCCGGCTGCGCTGGACGCCGGGAACCATGTTGTCCAAATCGAACCACGAGTAACCGCCGTAGTAGTTGTCCGGCGCGTTGACGAGCAGATAATTCAGCCACGGCAGGTTCATCACCTCCGGGAACCAGCGCCAGCCATCCACGCTGTCGCCCAACCCGTGCAACATCACCATCAGCCGCCGTGATTTTTTTCCGGCGGCGGGAATCAATTCATTGTCCAGCATAAAATTAAAAGCATGTTTGGCGGGCCTCGTTCCGTCAATGCGCAAACAGTTTTAACCGATCGTCGATGGGGCGCATCTCAGTTTTTGAGAAGCGGCCTGGTTGCTCAATCCCAAAGGGATTGTGTCCTTCAGCCCAAGGTTGCGAGGAACGAGCTACCTTGGGAACTACGTCCAAGAAAGCAACCCCAACGGGGGAATGGCGCTTACATAAGGCCCAAAACTTTCTTTCCCAGTCTCTTACGTCTGGGGGGGTTGGGTACGGTAGCAAACAAGACGTGGCGACTTAATCGTTGCATTTCCTTGAGGGTGGTTTGCACCTCCCGCCACTGGATAATGGCCGAACGCAGCCATTCATACTGTTCCTTGGACAGCGCGACACTGAGGGTTTTGCCTTTGACCTTGCGTGTCCACTGATAGCAAGGACCGCCGGCACCTGGACCGCGGTCTTGCACGTAACCTTCACTGATCCAGCCGGTGGTGCTCAACTGCTGTGCCAACCGGGCATACTGCCTTTGCGCCCGGGCCAAGGAAAAATCGCGGTTCATGCCCAAAAGTCTAGCAGACGTGTCAATAAGGCGGTATTACTACCGCCCTATGCACGACACTCCCTTCTTCTCCGCCTGGCGCGCCCAACTGGCACCCTCGGGCGCGCGCACGGCCAGAGCCCTCGCCGACTTGCGGGCTTGCACGCTCTGCCAACTGGAAGCCCGCTTCGGCTCCTGCCTGCCGGCCACGCTTTTCCCCAAGGCCCCGGAAAAGCAAAACAGCCGCGACCGCCTCTACACCCGCTGGCGCACCTTCTGGTGCCTGCTCTGGCAAAGCCTTAATCCCCAAGCCACCGGCCGGGAAGTCGTTCGCCAACTCCAAGCCTTGTTCCAGCTGGAGGACGGCCCCAGCCTTTCCGAGGAGGATGGCGCTTACTGCCGCGCTCGCGCCCGGCTGCCCTTGAGCGAATTTCCCAAGGCCTTGGCGGCCACCGCCCAGGCCGCCGGGCAGCACGCCACCCCTTTGAACTGGCTCCAAGGCCGCCCGCTCAAGGTAGTGGATGGCTCAACCCTGACCCTGCCCGACACGCCCAAAAACCGCGCGGCCTATCCGCCAGTCCAAGCCTCGCTGCCCCATTTTCCAATGCTCCGTCTGGTCGTGTTGTTTTCCTTGGGCAGCGGCGCCCTGCTGGCCCTGGCCCAAGGTAGTTTGTTGCAGTCCGAACTGTCACTGTGGGGCCTGCTGCTCAATCAACTGGCCAAGGGTGATGTCGTCGTGGGCGACCGGGGCTTTGGCAATTTTGTGGTGGTGGCGCTCTTGCAAACGCTGGGGGTGGATTTCCTCGGGCGGTCGCGGCGCCATGGCGATGGCCGGCGCCGAACCCGGCGGCTGGGCAAAAACGACTGGTTGCTGGTCTGGAAAAAGGGGCCGTGTCCCTCCCCGTGGTTGACGCTGGCGCAGTGGGTGGGCTTGCCGGTCGAGTTGACCGTGCGGGTGGTACGGGGCCGCTGCCATCAAAAAGGCTTTCGCGTGCGCCAAGTCACGCTGGTCACCACGCTGGTGGATCCCCAACACTACCCCGCACAGGAACTGTTCGAAGCCTACTTGCGGCGGTGGCGGCTGGAGATGTGTCTGGACGATCTCAAAACCACCCTCCAGTTGGAAATGCTGCGCAGTCACTCGCCCGAAATGGCGCAAAAGGAAGTTTACGCGCGACTCATCGCACACAATCTGGTGCGCTGGACGATGGCGCAAGCGGCCCTCCAGCACGGCGTGGCGTTGGAACGAATCAGCTTCAAAGGCACGCTGGATGCACTGCGGCAGTTCAGCCACGCCATGAGCCAAACGCGCTCCTCAAAGAAACGGCGGGCCTTGTGGGCTGAACTGCTCCGTACGCTGGCGGCCGATTTGGTGCCGGCACGTCCGGGACGGCGCGAGCCGCGAGCCGTCAGGCGCAAGAAAAACAAATACCCACGGCTCAACTTGCCGCGCCGCCACTTCCGGGATCACCCCAAACGCGCTGTGCGCCGCACCCGTGCCCGCTTGCGCAGGCTGGGCCTTATGTAAGCGCCATTCCCCCAACGGGGTTGTGGCCCGGCGCCGTTCACCAATGCCGCAACCCCGTTGGGGTTGTGATTCCCGACGATTAACCCAGGGTGGCTCGTTCCTCGCGACCCTGGGCTTTGAGGCGGAATCCCTTTGGGATTCTTGGACGGCGCGTTTAGCCCTCCAAGAAACTGAAATCCGCCCGGCGGCTGTTCCGGCCACAAAATAATGGGCGTGCTAACGTTCCCGTCCTCCGAATATATTTTGGGGAGTCCTATGCGCAGGCCAAAGACGAAATCCAGCCCCATACCGAAGAGTGCATCAACTCCGGTCATGGCTTGGCCGCGTTTTCCGGTGTGGCTGATGGCGGCATTGCTGGCGCTGGTGACGATTGCCCTGTATTGGCCGGCGACGAGCCATGACTTCGTCAACTTCGATGACAATCTCTACCTCACCGAAAATCCCCATGTTCAAGGCGGTTTGAACTGGGCGGGGGTGAAATGGGCTTTCTCCAATCCTGTGGCCGGCAATTGGCATCCATTGACGATGTTGTCCCACATGTTGGATTGTCAACTGTTCGGTTTGAAGCCCTGGGGACATCACCTGACCAGTGTGCTGCTGCATGCCGTCAACACCGTTCTGGTCTTCGTGTTGCTGCAACGGCTGACCGGAGCGTTCTGGAGGAGCGTGCTGGTGGCGGCGCTGTTTGGGCTGCACCCGTTGCATGTGGAATCGGTGGCGTGGGTGGCGGAGCGCAAGGACGTGTTGAGCACGTGCTTCGGGCTGCTCTCGCTGATCGCGTATACGCGATATGTGACAAGTGACAAGTGGCAGGTGACACGAACAGACTCCATCCTGTCACGTGTCGCGTGTCACGCGTCACTGTTCTATGGATTGGCGCTTTTGTTATTCGCCCTTGGATTGATGAGCAAGCCGATGCTGGTGACCTGGCCGTTTCTGATGCTGCTGCTGGATTGGTGGCCGTTGCAGAGGGTGGCAAGTGGCAAGTGGCAAGTGGCAAATGTTCGGAGTTTGGTTTGGGAAAAAATCCCGTTCTTTGCCCTCGCGGCGGTGATGAGCATCGTGACTTATGTGGTACAGCAGCACAGCGGCATGGTGCAGATGATTCAAAACCTGCCCTTGGGGGCGCGCAGCGGGAACGCGCTGATTTCCTATTGCCGCTATCTGGGGAAGTTGTTCTGGCCCGTGGATCTGGCTTTTTTCTATCCGCACCCCGGGAAATGGCCGCGGGAGGAGGTGGTTTTGGCGGGCGGATTGATTCTGGGCCTGACGGTGCTGTTCATTGTGCAATGCCGTCGTCGTCCGTTTTTGCTGATGGGATGGCTGTGGTATTGTGGGACGCTGGTGCCCGTGATCGGGTTGGTGCAGGTGGGCAACCACGCGATGGCGGATCGTTATACTTATGTGCCGTCGCTGGGGGTGTTGGTCCTGACGATCTGGGGGATATGCGAACTGGCCGGCCGCTGGCGGTACCATGGACTGGTGTTGTCGGTGGCGGGTTGTGCGGCGATCGTCCTGTGCTTCGGGGTGACGCGGCAACAGCTCGAGTATTGGAAGGACGATGAAACCCTTTTCCGTCATGCGCTCGAAGTCACAGATAATAATTACCTCGCGCACAACAATCTGGGCGTCGCTCTCGAAAAGAAAGGCCAAACCGACGAGGCCATCCGCCAATATCAGGAAGCCATCCGCCTGAAACCCGATTTCGCCGAGACCCACGGCAACCTCGGCGCCATTCTCGGCACGCAAGGCCAAACCGACGAGGCCATCCGTCAATTCCAGGAAGTCATCCGCTTGGTGCCGGATGACGCCGCTGCCCACTACAACCTCGGCACCGCCTTGGGGGTGAAAGGCCAAATCGACGAGGCGATCAGCCAATTTCAGGAAGCCATCCGTCTGAAACCCGATTATGCCGAGGCTCGCCACAACCTCGCTTATGCACTGGAACTGAAGAAGGCTTCGGCGGGCCGTTGATTCACGGGTGTAAGCGGCCAACGTGCTGATGGCAGTGCGACCAGCCCTGTCAAAGCGCCGCTGCGTGCGCCCTTATGGCTACTCATTCTTTGCCGGTCCCGCCGCTTGCTTTAAGCCGCGCGGCATCCTGGTCCGCCCAATGTATCAATTGCTGGCGCTGGCCGGCGGTGAGCCGGGCTTCAGTGTGCAGCAAGGTGTATTTGGCCGGCGGCATGTCTTGGTAGTCCACTTCTTCGCTGATCCGCTCCAGCCGTTTTGCCGCGCGTTCGGGCAGTTCACGCGGCCATTCGGAAAAATTCAGCCGCTCGCGCCCGCCCGTGACATCACCGGCCACCAGCCATGATACCGGCGCGATGCGGCTGTACCACGGCCACTTGGTTTCGTAAGAGTGACAATCGTAACACGCACAGCGCAACAACGTGGCGATTTGCGGTGGCGGCGCGTTGGTGGCCAGCAAATCGTGCCCCGGCGCGACCGGCGGGTTCGTGCGCGGCGGATTCGTGAGTTGCAACAGCGCGAACGCCGCGACGACCGCGGCAGAAATCCATTTCAACTTTTTCTTCATTCACCCGATTGGAGGCTTAAACAAGAGGTAGTGTTCCCTGTTTTCATGTTTTTGTCACCTCACGACTTGATTTCTTCTCGACAAAAGAAAAAGCTGGAAATAGCGTCGCACCCGTATGACATCAGATCATTTTCTGCCTCTTCTTAATGCGTGGAGAGGTGTGCTCTGGCCAGATTTCGTGGAGCACGATGGTTGTGTGTTGCGCAATGAGATGCGACAAATTCCGATAAACATCATTGGGACTTGTCAGCCGCCGCCATCCTCCCGGCGCGAACTTGATTGGTTTCTTCCCAAACTTCCGGCTTTCATTTTCCCCGGGAATTTTTACGCTGTCGGCCAATGAAAGGAATCATTCTTGCAGGTGGCGCCGGTTCACGGCTGTATCCGCTCACGCTGGTCGCGAGCAAACAGCTCCAGCCGGTGTATGACAAACCGATGGTGTATTACCCGCTGACGACGCTCATCGAGGGCGGCATCCGCGATTTGTGTGTCATTTCCACGCCGCAGGATTTGCCGCGCTTCATGCAGTTGCTCGGCAATGGCAAGGCGTGGGGACTCACCATCGAATATCGTGAACAATTGAACCCGGCGGGCATCGCCCAGGCGTTTTTGATCGCGGAATCGTTCATCGGCGGCGACAGCGTCACGCTGATTTTGGGCGACAACGTTTTTTACGGCGGCGATTCGTTTCATCGCGCGTTCGCCGAGTTCAAATCGGGGGCGACGATTTTTGGTTATCACGTCAACGACCCGGAACGTTACGGCGTGGTGGAATTCGACGCGCAGGGGCAGGCGATTTCGATTGAGGAAAAGCCGAAACAGCCCCGGAGCAATTACGCCGTGCCGGGACTGTACATCTACGATAACAACGTCGTGGCCGTTACCAGGGCGCTCAAGCCGTCGGCGCGTGGCGAGTTGGAAATCACGGAAGTGAATGTGGCGTATCTGCGGCGCGGGCAGTTGCGGGTGCACCGGCTGAGCCGCGGTTTGGCGTGGCTGGACGCGGGCACCAGCAGCAGCCTGCACGAGGCTTCGGCTTACGTGCAGACGATTGAGAAACGCGCTGGCATCAAAATCGGCTGTCCGGAAGAGGCGGCGTTCCGCGCCGGATTTCTGTCGCTCGCGCAACTGGAGGAACTCACCAACAAAATGCCGAAGTGCGAATATCGCGATTACCTGGACAAGGAAGTCATCGCGGAGGCCCGGCGGCTGGGCGCAATCCGCCCTTGAGCAATGAACGTCATCACCTGTGAAATCCCGGGATTGGTGGTCGTCGAACCGGAGGTATTTGGCGACGCGCGCGGCTTTTTCATGGAGATATGGAATCGCGAACGTTACCGCGAGGCGGGGCTGGACTGGAATTTCGTGCAGGACAACGTGTCGCTTTCACGGCGCGGCACCCTGCGCGGGTTGCATTTCCAGAATCCAGCGGCCCAAGGCAAGCTGGTCTTTGTGCTGCAAGGCGAGGTGTTTGACGTGGCGGTGGACATCCGGCGCAGCTCGCCCACGTTTGGCCGGTGGCATGGACTGCATCTCTCCGGCGACAACAAGCGGCAATTTTTCATCCCGCCGGGTTTCGCGCACGGATTTGCGGTGTTGAGCGAAACCGCATTGTTCGCGTACAAATGCACGGAATTTTACCTCCCGCAGAATGAACTGACGCTCGCGTGGAACGATCCCGATATCGGCGTCCCATGGCCGCTGGACCAACCGCAGCTTTCGGAGAAGGACGCGCGCGGGCCGCGGTTGAAAGACCTGCCCCGGGACCGCCTGTTTGCCTGAACGGCACCCGCATCCCATGAAGATTTTACTCTTCGGAAAAAACGGACAGGTCGGCTGGGAATTGTGCCGCACGCTCGCGCCGCTGGCGGAAGTGAGGGCCATGGATTATCCCGAAATCGACTTTACCAACACGGCGATGCTGCGGGCAACGGTGGCCGCAGTCAATCCGACCGTGATGGTGAACGCGGCGGCCTACACCGCGGTGGACAAGGCTGAAACGGAAACGGAACTTTGCCGGCAGGTCAACGCGGTGGCCCCGGGAGTTTTGGCCGAGGCGGCGAAGCAGGCCGGCGCGCTGATGGTGCATTACTCGACGGATTATATTTTTGACGGGAAGAAGACGTTGCCTTACGTCGAAATCGACGCGCCGAATCCGCTGGGCGCTTACGGGCGGTCAAAACTGGAGGGCGACCGGGCGGTGAAGGCTTCCGGCGTGGACCATTTGATTTTCCGGCTGTGCTGGGTTTACGCTGCGCGCGGCCAGAATTTCATGCTCACGATGCAGCGTCTGGCGCGCGAGCGCGAGAAACTGCGCGTGGTGGACGACCAGTTCGGCTGCCCGACGTGGTCGCGGATGATCGCTGAAACCACCGCACTGGCGCTCAAGCAGGTCCTGGCCGGTGCGGATCGTTCCGCGTACAACGGCGACTATCATCTCGCCGCCGGAGGCCAGACGAACTGGCATGGGTTCGCCTCCCGCATCATCGAGTGGATGCCGGAAGCGGAACGGAAATGCCGCGTGGTGGAAAGGATTACCACGCTGGAGTATCCGACGCCGGCAAAGCGGCCGGCGTATTCGGTTTTGGATTGCGGCAAATTGCAAAAAACTTTCGGGTTGCGGCTTCCGGATTGGGAGGCCAGCCTGCAACAAGTCCTGGATAAACCATGAAACTCCTCATCACTGGCGGCGCCGGCTTCATCGGCTCCAATCTCATCCATCACGTTATTGACCGTCCGGAGATTGCCAAGCTCGTCAATCTCGATTGCCTCACCTACGCCGGCCACCTGGAAAATCTGGAAAAGGTTTCCAAACATCCGAAGTACGCCTTTGAAAAGGTGGACCTGCGCGACAAGGCCGCCGTGTTGCGGGTCGTTGAAAAACACGCCATCACCCACGTCATGCATCTCGCGGCGGAATCGCACGTGGACCGTTCCATTACCGGTCCGGGCGACTTCATCACCACGAACATCCTCGGCACTTTCAATTTGCTCGAAGCCTGCCGCGCCAGTTGGTTGAGTCCACAGTCAACAGTCCAGAGTCTACAGTCGGAAGTGCGTTTTCATCATGTTTCAACCGATGAAGTTTACGGTTCGCTCGGGGCCACCGGCTTTTTCACCGAAACGACGCCTTACGCGCCGAACTCGCCGTATTCCTCCAGCAAGGCATCGTCCGACTTGCTGGTCCGCGCGTATCATCACACCTACGGTTTGCCGACGGTCATCACGAATTGCTCGAACAACTACGGTCCGTATCAATTTCCCGAAAAACTCATCCCGGTGGTGATTCAAAGCATTTTGGCGCGGAAACCGGTGCCGGTCTATGGGGACGGCATGAACGTCCGCGACTGGCTTTACGTGCGCGATCACGACGAGGCGCTGTGGCTCGTGCTGACGCGCGGCAAATTGGGTGAGACCTACAACATCGGCGGCCACAACGAATGGGCGAACATCCGTATTGTCGAGGTGATTTGCGATACGATTGACGAGTTCGTTCCCAAACTCGGCGGCAATTCGCGCAAGCTGATTACGTTCGTCAAAGACCGTCTTGGCCACGACCGCCGTTACGCCATTGACGCGTCGAAAATTCAGCGCGACCTGGGCTGGACGCCCGCGCACAAATTTGAGGACGGCATCCGGGAGACGGTGCGCTGGTATCTGGACAACCAGGCCTGGGTGAAGACCGTCCTGGCGAAGACGAAAGCCTGACCGCTTCTTTTCGCTGGGAGCGCCGGCGTCCCGCCGGCTCTTTGCGTTGCGACAGTCAGTCCCAACCACCGACGAGACGTCGGCGCTCCCAAGGATCAAAATTCCCATCCTTATGTCGGCGGCCGCATCTCTCCGCCTCGTTACCTCGGCTGCTACGACACTCTGCCGCCCTTTACGAAACGACATTTTCAGGCGAGAATAAGGCAGTGAACATTCGCCTGTGCTTTGGGATGGGTTTTGCCGTCTGGCTGCTTTCCGCCGCCGGACTTTTCGCGGGCGGCAGCGGGCTGAACGTCGTCGTGGTTGTCAACCAGAACAGCACGAACTCGGTCCAACTTGGCAATTACTATTGCGAAAAGCGCGGCGTGCCGCCGCAAAACCTGTTGCGGATCACCAATTGGACCGGCGGGAACGTGCAATGGACAACAACGGATTTTACCAATTCATTGGTCAATCCATTGCTTGCCATGCTTTCAAGCCGCGGCCTCACCAATCAGATTGATTACGTCGTGTTGAGCATGGATTTTCCCTACCGCGTGGTTCAAACCGGTGCGCAATCCGGCGCAAACAGCACCACAGCCGCGTTGTTTTACGGGTTCAAGGCGGACGATTGCACCACCAATTGTCCGGAAGGCATTCCCGGCTGCAACCTGCCCGCCGCCAGTTCCAATGCCTATGCCGGCAGCGAGGGCATTTTCCGCCAGACGCCGCCGGTTGCCGTTGGTAACAACTCGTGGCTCGTGACCATGCTCACGTCCAGCAATCTTGTGCAGGCGAAGGCGATCATTGACCGCGGCGTGGCCGGCGACGGCATATTTACCACGCAAACAGTCTGGCTGGCCAAGACCACCGACTACTTTCGCAACATCCGGTATCAGGAATTTGACAGTACGATTTTCGACGCGCGTTTGGCCGGCGATTTTTTCATCCAACGGACAAATTCAGATTCGCCCTATGGTCTTACGAACCTTTTGGGCTACCAAACCGGCCTGGCCGGGTTTAACATCCTGTTGAACGCGTTTGGGCCGGGGGCAATTGCCGACAGCCTGACGTCGTATGCGGGGGCGCTCTATGAATACACCGGACAGACAACGTTGCTGGCCTTCCTGAACGCCGGCGCCAGTGGCAGTTACGGCACGGTTACCGAGCCTTGTGCCTACCTGCAAAAATTCCCGTCGCCGCAGGTTTATTTCTATCAGGCGCGCGGCTTCAGTCTGGCGGAATGTTACTACCAGAGCCTTGCCAATCCTTACCAGGGATTGATTGTAGGCGAGCCGCTGGCCGCGCCTTTCGCCCAACCACCCGTTGGCGCGTGGACCAATTTGACTGCCAACAGCGTCTTGAGCGGCGTCACCAATCTCACGTTTCAGTGCGCTGCCAGCACGGCGAACCGCCCCATTCAGGAGGTTGATTTGTTCCTCGACGGCACGTGGCTGCAAACTTTGACCAACATTCCGCCCGCCGCGGGTAACCAAATTTCCGTGACTATCAACGGTTGCGCCACCAATTACACGGTCCCCACCAATGCCACGCTTCAATCGGTCGCCGCCGGACTGGCTGACGTTCTGAACCAGACTGACTACGTGGCGCAGTCGAAGGCGCAGGTTGTTGCCTATGGCGACCGCCTCAGTCTGCAAGGCACCGACCTCAACACACCCGGGGCGCAAATTCCGGTGAGTGTCAGCGCCGCCATCGGTTCGGCGCCCGCGCTCACCACTTTTGTTGCTGCCGGTCGCAGCAATCTGCTCGATTCCATCGCGTATGGAATTCGCAATTATTTTGTTATCAATCCCACCGGCTCCAACGATTTTCTCCAACTGAGTGTGACTAAAACGAATGGAACCTCGATCGTCCTGACGGTTACGAACAACCCCGGCAATACGAGCGTTGGCCAACTCGTCCAGCAACTGATCACTGCGATCAATGGCAACACCGATCTGTCAGCGACCGATGGCGTCGTGGCGGAGGATTTCATTGATTATCTGCCCGTGACGTCGCCGCCGATGAACGCCGCCGAGTTCAATCTGCGCGCGCGAACCGCCGGATGGCCCGCTTCGGAGATTCTGGTGGATTTCAGCGGTTCGGCCGGCCTAGATATTTCTCCCACCAACACCCAGGCGTTGAATCAGAACTTCGGCGACCTCCAGCCGCGCAACCATCTTTATCTCACGGCCGGGGTCACCAATCTTTCACTCACGTTTCCCCTGGACACCTCCGCGCTGTCCGACGGCAGCCACGAACTCACGGCGGTGGCCTACGAAGGCAGTCATGTGCGCACCCAGGCGCGGGTGACACAAAACGTGCGCATCCAGAACACGCCGCTCAACGCCACCTTCACCACGCTGGCCGGCGCTGCCAACACGGTGCTGGACTTCACACTGCTGTTTTCGGTTGCCGTCAACACGAACACGATTTCCACCATCGAACTGTTCACCACGGGCGGTTCGGTCGGCGTTGTTTCCAACCTCGCCTCCGCCACCTTTGCGGTTGCCGCGACCAACCTGGGGATTGGATTGCATCCGTTCTACGCCGTGGTGACGCGCAGCGACGGCAAACAGTACCGCACCGGGACGGAATGGATTCGCATCGGCGGGTCGGAACCGCCGTTTGGGCTGACGCTCACCGCGCCGCCGCCCAGCATTGGCTGGCCCGCCACGGCCGGGCGGCTGTACGAGGTCTTGAGTGCCACAAACGTCAAGGACACCTTCCAGTTGCGCGGCTCGGTCACGCCGTCAAACATTGCCGGACTGTGGATTGATACCCTTACCGGCGCGCCGCAACAGTTTTATCGCGTTCGTGCGCCGTAAAGGCGGTGGAGCGCGGCTGGAAGCCGCGCTCACTGGCAGGCAGGATGCCCGCCTCCACCGTGGCGGCACGTTTCCAGCGTGCCAGTGAAGACGGCTTCCAGCCGCCGGTTTGGTGCAGGTGTCAAGATGCGCCCCTCCGTTCCCACGGGGTGGTTTTTGGGTTTCACTGGCGGGGCGACTGTGTTACCGTTGGAGTTGATAATTGCCATGTCAAAAATGCGTTCTGTAATTTGTTTGTTGCTCGCCGCGCTTTCTTTGAGCGCGTGTGCGGCAGACACCAATTCGCTGGTCTGGCACCGGGCAACCGACCGTGTGGATGCCGACCTGCGGGGCATCGCGCTGTGGCCGTTGCTGGAAAAAATCGCTTCGGATGCCGGCTGGCGGATTTATGTCGAACCGGACACCACCCACACCACTTCCGCAAAGTTCAAGGACCTGCCGTCCGGCGACGCGCTGAAAATGTTGCTCGGCGAGCTCAACTTCGCGCTCGTGCCGCGGACCAATGGCGTCCCGAATCTTTATGTGTTTCGCACCGTGATGAAAAATGCCACGCGGGAGGTGCTCGCGCCGAAGGCGGCGCCCAAGCACGTTCCCAACGAATTGCTCGTGAAACTCAAGCCCGGCACGGACGTTGACGCGCTGGCAAAGATGATCGGCGCAAAAATCATCGGGCGCGACGACAAGCTGGGCCTTTACCGGCTGCAATTCGCCGACGCTGGCGCAACCGATGCCGCATTGGCCAGCTTGAAGGGTAACTCCGACGTTCTCGCCGTGGACTACAATTATTATTTGGACCCGCCGGTCTCACCGCAACTGCTCGCGAACCCGCCGGTCGGCCCCGTTTCACTCACGCTGGACCCGGCTACCACCGGCGACCCCTGCAATCCCGTCGTCGGCCTGATTGACACGTCTGTGCAATCCCTCGGCAGCCAGCTCGACCCGTTCATGCTGAAGCCCATCTCCGTGGCCGGCGACGCGGGCACGAACACGTCCACCATCACGCATGGGACGGCGATGGCCGAGACGATTTTGCGGGCAGTCGCGCAGGCGGGTGGCGGGAGCAGTTCCGTCAGGATTTTGGCCGTGAACGTTTACGGCGCGGGTGAAACGACGTCAACGAGTTGGAATGTGGCGCTCGGCATCAAGGCGGCGGTGGACAACGGCGCCACCATGCTCAACTTGAGCCTGGGCGGTTCCAGTGACAGCGCAGTTTTGGACAGCGTGATTCAGCAGGCCATTGCCGCCGGCATTCCGGTTTACGCGGCGGCAGGCAACGAGCCGGTGTCCACGCCGACGTATCCGGCGGCAGCCCCGGGCGTCATCGCTGTCACCGCCACGCAGGGCGGCCAGATTGCGCCGTATGCGAACTTCGGCAGTTTTGTTTCCCTCGCGCTGCCCGGTGCGAGCGTGGTGTACCTCGGCAACCAGCCGTATATCGTCCAGGGAACTTCACCGGCGACGGCTTACGCGACGGGCGTGGCGGCGGGAACGAAGGGGATGGACTGCCTGCCTTGGTCGCAAATCCAGTCCGCCATGCAACAGAAATTCGCCGTGCCGGCAAAGTGACAAAGGTGGGGCGAGCGCCTGTCGCGCCGTAGCCTGGCGAAGGCTGATCCCCGCGAGCCGGGAATTCAAGTTAAACCGGAAAACCGAAGTTGAAACCGCGAAATACGCCGAATACGCGAAAAGGGAAAATAATTTAGCGGGAGCAACGGCTGTTAATCGAACTCACTTCATTCCCGGTATTTGGTTCGAGTAATTGGCATGATTCGTGGTTCAATTTCATGCATTCCAGGCATTGTCATGGCAAGAAACAAGCGGATTTGACTTGGAATTAGAGAAATTAAAACAATTGATAAGAATCATTCAATTCAAAAAAAGTATGAAACCGAGCCAATTACAACGGGTTTTAATCTTCTGTACGCTGTTCCTTTTCAGTGCCTCGACCACGGTATTGTGCTGCGTGCCTGCCCCTTCGGGGTTGATGGGGTGGTGGCCGGCGGAAGGGGATGCCAACGACAGCATCGGAGGCAACAACGGTACGTTGATAAACGGCGCAAGTTTTACGAATGGGATGGTCGGCCAGGCCTTTTCCTTGGACGGGACAAGTTACGTTTCCATACCGGATTCTCCTGCTTTGGACATTTTCGTCTCCAGCATCACGATTGAAACATGGATCAAGGTCAACCAGTTGGGTGCCAATTCGGATTGGGCGGGGATTGTTACCAAGGGGAATTCATCCTGGCGATTGCAGGGCACGGCTGAGGCAAATACGATTACCTTTAGCGCGTCTGGTGTCAGCCCCAATGGGGACTTATACGGCAGCCAAAATGTCAACGATGGCCAGTGGCATCACGTGGCTGCGGTTTACGATGGGACCAACATGTTTCTCTATGTGGACGGCACGCTGGATGTTTCGCAGCCGGCGACGGGTTCTATTTCCCAGAATAGTTATCCGATATGCATCGGTGAAAACGCGGAGGCGTGGGGACATCTTTGGAACGGATTGATTGACGAGGTGTCCGTTTACGATCGGGCGCTGACGGCTGCCGAGATTCAATCCATCTACAGTGCCGGCACCAGCGGCAAATGCCCGGTGCCGCCGACGATTATTGTGTCGCCGACCAATCAGACGATATTTGTGGGTGACACGGCGAATTTCGGTGTTACGGCCAGCGGCACCTCGCCGTTGAGCTATCAGTGGCAGTTCGATGGAACCAACATTGACGGAGCAACCAATTCAATATTGAGCTTGACCAACGCGCAGCCCAGCGATGCGGGCTTCTATTCGGTTACGGTGACAAATCTCCTTGGTTCAATGACCAGTTCCAACGCGGTGCTGACGTTGCTGGCTATTCCCCCCACGATTGTATTTCAACCGACCAATCAGACAGTGTATGTGGGTGGAACTGCGAATTTCAGGGTGATGGTCACAGGGGCAAAGCCGTTGAGTTACCGATGGAATGACAACGGGACGAACATTGAGGGGGCGACCAATACCACCCTGACATTGACGAACGTGCAGTTGAGCCAGGCGGGCAATTACGCGGTGACGGTGACCAATGTTTATGGTGCAACGAACAGTGCGGAAGCGGTGTTGACGGTCAATCCGTTGCCGCCGTGTGCGCCGGCGTCTTCCGGGACGGTGAGTTGGTGGCCTGGGGAAGGCAACGCCGATGACGTTGCGGGCGCCAACAACGGGACATTGGTCGGGGGCGTCAGTTTTGCGCCTGGTGTAGTGGGCCAGGCCTTCTCCTTCGACGGATCGAGCGGCTACGTAACCATTCCGGATTCAGCATCGCTGGACATCTTCGTTTCGAGCCTCACGATTGAGGCTTGGATCAAGGTCAACCAGTTGGGTGCCAACTCAGATTGGGTGGGGATCGTCACCAAGGGGAATTCATCCTGGCGATTGCAGGGCACGGCTGGGGCTGATACGGTTACCTTTAGCGTGTCTGGCGTCAGCCCCAGCGGGGACTTGACTGGCAGTTGGAATGTCAACGATGGCCAGTGGCACCATGTGGCTGGTGTTTACGATGGGACGAACATGTTCCTGTATGTGGACGGCGAGCTGGATGTAACGCAGCCGGCGACGGGTACGATTGCGCAGAACAGCTATCCGATGTGCATTGGTGAAAACGCGGAGGCGCCGGGACATCTTTGGAACGGGTTGATTGACGAGGTATCCATCTACAACCGGGCGCTGACGGCTTCGGAAATCCAGACCATTTATGCGGTCGGCAGCGAAGGCAAATGTCCGCTCACCTTGCCAGTCATCATTTCACAACCGACCAGTCAAACGGTGTGTGTGGGCTTTACGGCGGACTTCAGCGTGATGGCCACAGGGGCACAGCCGTTGAGCTACCAATGGAATTACAACGGGACGAACATTGACGGGGCGACCAATACCAGTCTGACGCTGACCGACGTGCAGTTGAGCCAGGCGGGCAATTATGCGGTGACGGTGACAAATCTTTACGGTTCGGTCCTCAGTTCCAACGGGATACTGACGGTGATTCTGCCGCCGACTTATTTTGTGTCACTCGACAGCACGAATCCGGTCGCGCCGTATTTGTCGTGGGACACGGCGGCGACGAACATTCAGGACGCGGTGGATGCAGCAATTGCTGGCGGAACGGTCTTGGTCAGTAACGGCGTTTATCAAACCGGTGGGTGGGTGGTTTATGGCTCTTTGACCAACCGCGTGGCCGTGATCAAACCGCTGACCGTGCAGAGCGTCAACGGCCCGGCAGTAACGATGATTCAAGGTTATCCGGAAATCGGCGACAACGCCGTGCGTTGTGTCTACCTGACCAATGGCGCAATGTTGATCGGATTTACCCTTACCAACGGTGCCACACGAAATGATGGCGATATCAATCAAGAACAAAGTGGCAGTGGCATATGGTGCGAGTCCACTAATTCGCTGGTAACCAATTGTGTTTTGAATGGAAACTCTGCCACATTGTTTGGTGGCGGCACTTATCAAGGCTCGTTGAATAATTGCACACTCTTTGCCAACAGCGCTGGTACCAGCGGCGGTGGTGCATATGGGGCAACATTGAACAATTGTGCATTGTCTGGAAATTTTGGCCGTGACTTTGGTTCCAGTGGCGGCGGTGCCGAATCCTGCGCCCTCAATAATTGCACCCTGTCCGGCAGCTATGCGCACAATTACGGTGGTGGTGCCGATGCCTGCGTTCTGAACAACTGCCAGATTACCAACAACTCGATTATCTGGGGAGTAGGTGGCGGGGTCTATGCTTCCACTTTAAACGACTGTCTCATTGTCAACAACTCGGCTAATGCAGGCGGAGGTGCCGAATCCAGCACGTTGAACAATTGCACACTCGTCGGTAATAATTGTAACGAAGGTGAAGGGGGATACGGTGGAGGGGCCGCTTACTGCGCCCTCAATAATTGCATCCTCTATTACAACAATGGTAACAACGATAACTTCGACAACAGCGACTTGTCTTACTGTTGCACGACGCCGCTTCCAACTGTTGGAGTGGGCAACATCGCCGACGAACCGTTATTTGTGGACTTGATAAACAGCGATTTCCACCTCCAAACCAACTCACCCTGCATCAACTCCGGCGACAACACGACCGTGGCTGGCAGCACTGACCTCGACGGCAACGCGCGCATCAAGGGCGGCACGGTGGACATCGGCGCCTATGAATATCAAACCCCGACTTCAATCATTTCCTATGCCTGGCTCCAGCAATATGGCCTGACAAATAATGGCACGGCAGATTACGCGGATGGCGATGGCGACGGTTTTAACAACTGGAACGAATGGCGTGCCGGAACTGATCCCACTGATTCCTCGTCCCTGCTGAAAATGACGGCGGTTACCAACGATGTTTCCGGCATTACGGTGACCTGGCAAAGTGTGAACACACGGACGTATTATCTCCAACGCGGCACCGACCTTGGTGTACAGCCGCCGTTCTTCACCATTCAAACCGATATCGCCGGCCAGGCCGGCACCACGAGTTACACGGACACCACCGCCACGAACAGCGGCCCGTATTTCTATCGCGTCGGGGTGCAGTAAGCGGATGGTTGAGTGATGATGGTTGAGAGTTGAGGGTGGAGGAATCGCGGATTGCGGATTCACGATTCGAGCCCCCTGATTCGTGTCAATTCGTGTAATTAACGTCAAAGTTTTCTTTCGCGTATTGTGTGTTTTGCGGTTGAATTCGGGTCCGGCGTCTTGGTTCTCGGTTCTCGGATTTCGGCTCCCGGATTTATGCTCATCCGTGTCCATCCGTGTTCATCCGTGGTTGAAAACGTTGCGGGTTCCAGTTGACAAATAATTTTTTCTTCGCATGTTTGCCACGCCCGGTGTAAAAACGCGGGCACTGAAATGGGCAAAACTCTCATCATCGCGGAGAAACCGTCCGTCGCCGGCGACATCGCCAGGGCGCTCGGCGGATTCAAAAAGGTGGACGACTTTTACGAAAGCGACCATTTCGTCCTTTCGTCGGCGGTCGGCCATCTGCTCACCATCGTGCCGCCGGAAGGCGTCGAGGCCGTGCGCGGCAAATGGACGTTCAAACATCTGCCCGTCATCCCGCCGCATTTCGATTTATTGCCCATCGAGAGAAGCGAGAACCGCCTGAAGGTGCTCAAGAAGCTGATCAAGCGCGCCGACGTGGATGCGCTGGTCAATGCCTGCGACGCCGGGCGCGAAGGTGAATTGATTTTCCGCAACATCGTCCGGTTCACCAAAGCGAAGCAGCCCATCAAACGCCTCTGGCTGCAATCCATGACGCCGGCCGCCATCCGCGAAGGGTTCGCACAGCTTCGCGAAGACAAGGACATGCTGCCGCTGGCCGACGCCGCGTACAGCCGTTCGGAAGCCGACTGGCTCGTCGGCATCAATGGAACGCGCGCGATGACCGCTTTCAACTCCAAGCTCGGCGGCTTTTTCAAAACCACCGTTGGCCGCGTCCAGACGCCGACGCTGGCCATCGTCGTTGAGCGCGAGGCGAAGATCCGCAAATTTGAGCCGCGCGATTTCTGGGAGGTCATCGGCACGTTTGACGCGGCGGCGGGGCAATATACCGGACGCTGGTTCGATGAAAAGTTTTCCCGGCCTGACGCGAAGGACGGCGACGACCAGCTCAAGCCCGAGCGCATCTGGGACCAGCCCAAGGCTGAAGCCATTCATGACAAATGCCTCGGCAAACCCGGCATTGTCACCGAGGAAAGCAAGCCGAGCACGTCGCTGTCGCCGTTGCTTTACGATTTGACCAGTTTGCAGCGCGACGCGAACTCGCGCTTCGGTTTCAGCGCGAAGAACACACTGGGGCTGGCGCAGGCGCTTTACGAACGGCACAAGGTGCTCACGTATCCGCGCACCGATTCGCGGGCGTTGCCGGAGGATTACCTCGGCACGGTGAAGAACGCATTGAAGATGCTGGGCGAAACGGGATACGCGGCATTTGCCGAAACCATTCTCCAGAACAACTGGGTGCATCCCAACAAACGCATTTTCAACAACGCCAAAGTTTCCGACCATTTCGCCATCATTCCAACCACACAAAAGCCGCATGGTTTGTCCGAGCCGGAACGCAAGCTTTATGACCTGGTGACCAAGCGGTTTCTCGCCATTTTTTATCCGGCGGCGGAATTTCTCGAAACCAATCGCATCACCCGCGTCGAAGGCGAACCGTTCAAGAGCGCTGGCAAGGTGCTGGTAAGCCCGGGCTGGCTGGCGGTCTATGGCAAGGAGGCGGAATCGGATGACACGCCGAGCCTCGTGCCGGTGAAGCCGGACGAAAAGGTCAACACCAGCGCTGTCGAGGTGAAACCAAACGTCACCAAACCGCCGCCGCGTCACACGGAAGCGACATTGCTTTACGCGATGGAAGGCGCGGGCAAGCTCGTGGAGGACGACGAATTGCGCGAGGCGATGCGCGAGAAGGGCCTGGGCACGCCGGCCACGCGCGCGGCCATCATCGAAGGTTTGATTTACGAGGATTACATCCATCGCAACGGGCGTGAACTGCAAGCGACGGCCAAGGCGTTTTCGTTGATGGAACTGCTGAACGGCCTGGGCATTCCGGAACTGACCAAACCGGAGTTGACCGGCGATTGGGAATTCAAACTGCGCCAGATCCAGCGCCGACAGATGAGCCGCGGCGAATTCATGTCCGAGATTGCCGATATGACGCGGCATATTGTCGAGCGCGCCAAAAAATTCGAGGAAGACACGATTCCCGGTGATTTCGGCGTATTAAAGGTGCCGTGCCCGAAGTGCGGTGGCGAGGTCCACGAAAAATACAAACAATTCCAATGCATCAACGAAAGGTGCGACTTCGCGATCTGGAAAACGCTGTGCAGCCGGATGTTTGAGATGGAAGAAGTTGAAAAGCTCATCACGGACAAACAAGTCGGGCCGCTGCAAAATTTCCGCAGCAAACAGGGATTTCCCTTCACCGCCGTGTTGAAGTTGAATGCCGAGTTCAAGATGGAATTCGATTTCGGCGACGGTCAGAAAGGCGAAAACGGCGAAGCGGCCGCGGCGGTGGATTTCACCGGCAAGGAACCGCTCGGCAAATGTCCCAAGTGCGGCGCACGGGTGTTCGACGCCGGGATGAATTATATTTGCGAGAAGGCGACGGGCCCGGACCGGGCTTGCAAGTTCCGCACCGGCAAAATCATTCTGCAGCAGGAAATTCCGCCGGAGCAGGTGAAGAAATTGCTCGCCGAAGGCAAAACGGATTTGCTCAAGGGGTTTGTCTCCAAGAAAACCAACCGCAAGTTCGAGGCGTTCCTGGTGATCAAGGATGGCGGCACGGCGTTTGAATTCGCGCCGCGGGAACGCAAGGGCAAGGCGAAGGGCGGGGCGCCCAAGGAGCCGCTGCCGAAGATTGATTTTACCGGCAAGGCGCCGCTGGGCAAATGTCCGAAGTGCGGCGGCAAGGTTTTCGACACGGAGGCGGGATATCTGTGCGAGAAATCGCAGGCGGATTCCAAGCCGTGCCGATTCAAGATCAGCCGGGAAATTTTGCAGCAGCCGATTGAACCGGTACAGGCGCAAAAGCTGTTGGCGACGCGCAAAACCGATTTGCTCGGCAAATTCATCTCCAAGGCCGGGAGACCGTTTCCGGCGTATCTCGTGATGGACGACAAGGGCAAGGTCACGTTCGATTTTCCGCCGCGCGAAGAGGAGAAATAGACGGTTGGTTCCGCGCCAAGAGCGAGAAGAAAAATGCCAAGAAACATTCAACATTCAACATCGAACGCTGAACATCCAGTTATTCAAAGTATCGGCGAAGCCATTCGATGTTGAATGTTGAATGTTGAATGTTCGATGTTCTGTTTTCGTAAATATTGTTCAAAGCTGCTGGCCTTGTTTGTTCTTCTTGGCCTGAACGCGTCCGGCGCCGGCCCGGTTTTCAATATCCTGGATTACGGCGCGCACCGGGACGGTTCAACCAACTCAACCGAGGCCTTCCGCTCCGCCATCCGGGCGGCCAGGACGGCGGGTGGCGGAACGGTGTTCGTACCGGCTGGGAATTATGTCACCGGACCGATTGAACTGGTGAGCGACCTGGTGCTTCAAATTGATGCCGGGGCCACATTGCGATTCCCGGCGGCCAGACTTCCGTTCACCAAGGGCCGGCAGCAGGGGATTGAATGTCTCACACCGGTCCCGCTGATTGGCGGGCATGATTTGCACAATGTCACCGTCACCGGCCGGGGTTTGCTGACCACCGACAATGCCGAGTGGCTCAAACTCATGCCCCGGACGAAGGCCACGAAAGATGATCCGGGATCGGCCAACGGACCCAACTGGGAACGCCTGTTGCAGGATCTCGAAGTGAAAACGCCCGCGCCGGATGAGGATTACCAGAAGGCGGCGCCGGAACTCAGGCCTTCCTTCATCCGCTTCATGGACTGCACGAATGTGCTCGTTGAGGGGATTCATTTTGTCGGCTCACCCATGTGGACGATTCATCTGCTGTACACGGACAACGCGGTCGTCCAGAACGTCATCATCGAAACCTACCCGGGCGTGCATACCGACGGCATCGCCGTTGATTCCAGCCGCAATGTGCGGATTGCCAGTTGTTACATTGACACCGGCGACGATGGCATCGTCATCAAATCCGGCAAGGATGCCGACGGCCGGCGGGTCAACCGGCCGACGGAGAACGTATCCATCGTGAATTGCACGGTGCACCACGCGCATGGCGCGGTGGCACTGGGCAGTGAAATTGCCGGCGGCATCCACAACCTCGTGGCCGACAACATCACCTGCCGGGAAACCGCCATCGGTGTGCGCATCAAATGCCGGCGCGGTCGCGGCGGCTCGGTGGAGGACGTCCGGTTCAATAACTGGACGATGGAAGATGTCGGCGAAGCCATCAACGTGACCACCGATTACCAAATGGAAGGCGAGGTAAAAACCCCGGAGGAACCGGTTTCGGAGCGGACGCCGGTGTTCCGCAACATTGCCATCAGCGGCATGACCATCAAACGGGCGAAGCTGGCGATCGACATCAAGGGATTGACGGAGATGCCGATTTCCGGGCTGCGCATCAGCGACGTCATCGTGTCGGCGAAGAGCGGCCTGCGCGGCTCATTCACCGACGCGCTGGAACTGCGCAACTTGCAAGTGAACGCGGACAACGGCCCGGCCTTTCTGATACAGGATTCGAAAGAACTGGAACTGGACGGCGTGACGACGCGGAAGCCGCTGGCGGATGCGCCCGTGGTCCGGCTGGAACGCTGTCCCGGCGCCATCGTGCGGAACAGCCGGGCGTTCGCCGGCACCGGCACATATCTTTCCGTTCCTGCCGGCGAGTTGAAAGGTCTCATGTTGGACGGCAACGTGCTTGATGCGGCGAAGCAACCGATGGAAGAGGCGGTGTTGCTCTTAAACAGCGATACCCGCAACCAGGAAAGAGTCATTCCTTACGGCGGATACACGAAAACAAGGAAACATCGAACATCCAACATCGAACGCCCAACGTTGAAGTGAAGGACAAGCCGGGAAGAAGATTTTGGACTGCGGTGGCAGAGCGCAGCGGCGACACCGCTTTTCGGCTGCGAAGTGCTTTCCAAAGCGGCGTGGCGCTTCGCTTCCCGCCGCACTCTCCAAATAGTTTGCCTTGCGCCCTGGCATTAAAACTTATTCCTGCAACGTTTCCATTTTGCTGCATATCCCGGTGGAATAGTGTATTCCTTTCGTGTGACTGATGCCGCAACGACCAAACCGACTCCCGACGACCGGTGGATCCGGAAATTTCTCACGCATCTGGCCACGGACCGCGACGCGTCGGTTTATACGCAGCGGAATTACCAGCAGGCACTGCTGGAATTTTTTCACTGGCATCAGAACGAACAGTCCGCCTTCGCGGATGAATCCGCTTCGGCGCGACACGCTGTCGCGTGGGAAAAACTCCAACGTGATGATTTTCGCGGTTACCTCCGTTTTTTGGGCCGACAGAATCTGGGTCGCGCGGCGATCCAACTGCGCTTCTGCGCCTTGCGGACCTTTTACAAGTTTCTGATCCGGCACGGTGTGGTCGGAGCGTCGCCGATAAAAAATCTGGCTTTGCCGAAGCAAGCGCGGCGGCTGCCGAAATTTCTCACGCTCCAGCAAATGCGCGATTTGCTTGGCGCGCCGCTCAAGCTCATGACCATGCCCCGGAGCAAAGGGCCGGGCCGGCCGGTTTCAGCCACCGTGTGTCTGCGGGATGTCGCGGTGCTGGAAACGATTTACTCGTGCGGACTGCGCGTGAGCGAGTTGTGTGGGTTGCGCGCGGAGGATGTTGATTGGAGCGAGCAATTGGTGCGGGTGCGCGGCAAGGGGAAAAAGGAACGGCTCGTGCCGATCGGCGAACCGGCGTTGAAGGCGATTGAAAGTTATTGGAGCACGCTGGAGCAACCGCCGTCCGGTGAGGCGCCGGTTTTTTTTGCGGAAACAAAAAAGAACGCACCGCTCCAGCCGATCCAGTTGTCCCGGCGTTTGAAACAATATCTCATTATCGCCGGACTCGATCCCGGCCTGACCCCGCATAAATTGCGGCACAGTTACGCGACGCACCTGCTGGATGCCGGCGCGGATTTGCGGAGCGTGCAGGAATTGCTCGGCCATGCGCATCTCATCACGACCCAGGTCTACACCCACGTCACCACCGAGCGGTTGAAGAAAGCCTACGACGCCGCCCATCCGCGGGCGTGACTCCCGGAGGGCTGACAGCCTGTTGAAAATCCTTCTTTGTAGGAGACGAGGCTTGCCGGGTCGTAGCCTTTGGCGCGAAGACCGGTGACGAGTCTCAACTTTCTCCGGTTTCTGAGGACAAGTTAGATTCCCCTTACGTCGTCTCCTGCTTTTAACGGGTTGCTAGAGCATTGCCATAAATCATGTAGCGTTTGGATCAGTTTCCGGGAAAAGCGGCGGAGGGCCGCCGCAGTCCAAGACGCTGTGCGTGACACGATGATTCCTGAAATACGCGAAGCGTCTTGGAGTGCTCCAGCCCTCTGGAGCTTTGTTAGGTAAAGCCGGGAATGTTAACGTCCGTGCGCACGCTGCACCCGTTACGGCACCCGTTACGGCTTGACATTTATGGGCATGAATCAGATAATGTCTAAAATTGTCCAAATTGAGTTGAATCTTTGGGCGTCTATATACAATGCAAATTACGGTAAGAGAAGTCGCCGGTCTGCTGAATATTTCTGAAAAAACGGTCTATCGCTGGATTGATGAGCGTAAATTGCCAGGTTATCGGCTGAACGGGCAGTATCGCTTCCACCGAGCCGAGTTGCTCGAATGGGCGACGGCAAACCGCATCAACGTGTCTCCCCGCATTTTCGAGGAGCCGGAAAGCCAATCGGGCCCGCTTCCTGAATTGTCCGATGCCTTGGAAGCTGGTGGGGTTTTCTACCGTGTGGCTGGCAGGAACAAGGCGGAAGTCCTCCGTAATGTGGTCGAAATACTCCGGCTGCCGGACGAGGTGGATCGTAAATTTCTGTTGCAGGTTTTGCTGGCGCGCGAGGCGCTGGAGTCCACTGCGGTCGGCGATGGCATCGCCATTCCGCATGTGCGAAATCCCATTGTGCTCCATGTCCCGCAGCCGGTGGTGACGTTGTGTTTCCTGGAAACACCGGTGGATTTCGGGGCGCTGGACGGCCAGCCGGTCCACACTTTGTTTACGTTCATCAGCCCGGTGGTCAAGGCGCATCTGCATCTGCTTTCGCGCCTGGCCTTCGCGCTGCGCAACCCGGAGTTCAAGGCGCTGATTGTCAAACAGGCGGGCCGCGACGAAATCATGGCTTCGGCCAGACGGATCAGTGACAGCCTGCGCGTTCCCGTGAACGCAACGCAGAAGGAGGCGGTGCGGTGATGTGGTTGTTGCTTGCGATGGCCATCTTGCTTTTGGGCGGGATGGCGGTGCTGCTGTTGAGCCGGCCGGACCGGAATGTTTCCTGGCTTGGCGCCGGATCGGTGGCGATTGCTTCCGTGCTGGGTTGCGTCCCGGTCATTCAGGTGTTGTCCGGCGGGGCAATCGAAGCCGTGCGCGTGCCCTGGCCGGTGCCTTACGGGGAATTCTTCCTTGAACTGGATCCGCTGGCGGCATGGTTTCTTTTCCCGACCCTGCTGCTTTCGGCACTCTCGGCGATTTATGGCGTGGGTTATTTGCGCGCGTGGCAGGGCCGGCGCTCGCTGGGCCCGGTCTGGTTTTTCTATTGCGTGCTGGTGCTGGGCATGATGCTCGTATTGCTGGCGCGCAATGCCGTGCTGTTCCTGTTTGCGTGGGAACTGATGGCGGTGGCCTCCTTTTTTCTGGTCACGTTTGAGCACGAACGCGAAGCGGTCCGTGAGGCGGGCTGGATTTATTTTGTGGCCACGCACTTGGGCACGGCCTTTCTGCTGGTGTTCTTCCTTTTGACGGCGCGCGAAACCGGCTCGATGGATTTCACCGTTTGGGCGGAGAAAGGCATTCAAACCCGCGGTCTGGCCGACATTCTCTTTCTGCTGGCGATCGTCGGGTTCGGCACGAAGGCCGGCTTCATGCCATTTCACGTCTGGCTGCCGGAGGCGCATCCCGCCGCGCCGAGTCACGTCTCGGCGCTCATGTCGGGAGTGATGATCAAGACCGGCATCTATGGTTTGTTGCGCTCGCTGACATTTTTGGGCGCCCCGCCGTTGTGGTGGGGCTGGCTGCTCATTGGCATCGGGCTGACTTCGGGTGTGCTCGGCGTGTTGTTTGCACTGGCGCAGCACGACCTGAAACGGCTGCTGGCTTATCACAGCGTCGAGAACATCGGCATCATTGCGCTGGGCATCGGGGTCGGGCTTTTGGGAGTGAACATGGGTTCGCCGGCGCTGATGGTGCTTGGGTTCGGCGGCGGATTGCTGCATGTGCTCAACCACGCCTTGTTCAAAGGGCTGTTGTTTTTTGGAGCGGGCGCGGTGTTGCAGGGCACGGGCACACATGAAATTGACCACCTCGGCGGATTGCTGAAACGAATGCCGTGGACGGCGGCGACTTTTCTCATTGGTGCGGTCGCCATCTCGGGCCTGCCGCCGCTGAACGGTTTTGTGAGCGAGTTCCTGATTTTTCTGGGCGCGTTCCAGGGTGGCGCGACGCTCGGCGCCGCCGGCGCCGTGCCGTTGCTCGCGCTGATCGCCGGCCTGGCGCTGATTGGCGGATTGGCGGCGGCGTGTTTCACCAAGGCATTCGGCATTGTTTTCCTCGGTGAGCCGCGCACCGAACACGCGTCGCACGCGCCGGAGGCGGGTTGGGCCATGCGCTTGCCCATGTTGTTGCTGGCGGCCGGATGCGTCGTCATCGGTTTGTTTGCACCGGTCGTGGTCGGGGCTTTGCAGACTGTTTTGGAGGGTGCGACGGGGCTGCGGCACGAAGTTGTCCGCGTAAACCTTGCCGCCGCGGCCGGCCCGCTGTCGTGGGTTGTGGTTGGAACGGTCGCATTTCTGCTGGTGCTGGTTGTGCTCGTGCTGCTGCGCCGCGGTTTGCTTGCCGGTCGCCGGGTGGAGCAGGGCGTCACCTGGGGATGCGGTTACGCGCAGCCGACCGTACGGATGCAATACACCGCTTCTTCCTTTGTCCAGCCGGTCATGACGTTGTTCCGCTGGCTGCTCGCCACTCATCGCCGGTTGCAGCGTCCGGAGGGCATCCTGCCGGCAAAGGCTTCGCTGACGACCGAGACCCCCGACCTCTGTCACGGCAATTTGTATCGGCCGGGTTTCCTGAAGGTGAATTGGGGCCTTTCCCGGATCCGCCAGTTGCAGGGTGGCCAGGTGCAGCTTTACGTGCTTTACATCGCCGTGACACTGATCGTGCTGCTGGCGTGGAAATTTCGCTGAAACATGAACCCCCGATCCTTCATTCCATTGCTGCTGGCGCTGGTGCTGTCGCCGCTGCTGCCCGGCATCATCAATCGCATCAAGGCGCTGTTCGCCGGTCGGTGCGGCCCGCCGTTGCTGCAAACTTATTTTGATTTGTGGAAGCTGCTGCACAAGGGGGCGATTTACAGCCGTACGACGACCTGGGTTTTCCGCGCCGGACCGATGCTGGGACTGGCGGCGGCGCTGACGGCGGCGACGCTGGTGCCGCTCGGGAATTTTCCGGCGCTCATCGCGTTTCCGGCGGATTTCATTCTCTTTGCCGGTTTGCTCGGGTTGATGCGTTTTTTCACGGTCATTGCCGCGCTCGACACCGGTTCGAGCTTCGAGGGCATGGGCGCAAGCCGCGAAGTCTTTTTCTCCGCGCTGGCCGAGCCGGCACTGCTCGTGGCGCTGGCCACGCTGGCGCGCCAGGCGGGAAGCTATTCCCTCTCGACCCTGCTCGGCCAGGTGTCGGGCGGACATTGGCTGCATCTGGGGCCGGTGCTGGCGCTCGTGATGATCGCATTGATGATTGTGCTGCTCGCCGAAAACGCGCGTATTCCGGTGGACGATCCGAACACCCACCTCGAATTGACGATGATCCACGAGGTGATGGTGCTCGACCACGGCGGCCCGGATTTTGCCTTCATCGTTTATGGCGCCGCGCTGAAACTGTGGCTCTTGGGGGCGCTCGTGGTGGGGATGGTGGTGCCGGCGACGGGAGCGCCGTGGCTGGATCTCGGGCTGGTGATGGGCGGGATGTTTGCCGTGGCCGTGGTTGTGGGTGTAGTCGAGTCGGTGCTGGCGCGGCTGCGTCTGGTGATGGTGCCGCAACTGCTGGTCGGCGCGGGGGCGCTGGCCGCAGCGGCGTTTCTCCTGGGGCTTAAATAAACACGTTCCATGAACAACACCAACATCATCCTGGTTCTGGTCGTGCTGACGAATCTGAAGCTGCTCGGCTCCAGCCGGCTCGGCGCTTCGATTCGCGTGGTGGCAATGCAGGGTGTGGTGCTCGGCTTTTTGCCCGTCCTGGCGCACACCAATGAATTGTCGCTGCGCTTTGCCATACTGGCGGCGGGGACCATCGCGCTCAAAGGAATTGTCTTTCCCTGGTTCCTTTTTCGCGCCGTGCGGGAAGCGGAAGTGACGCGGGAAGTTGAACCATACGTGGGTTATGTGACCTCGCTGCTGGCGGGCGTGTTGATCCTGGCCGTGTCATTCTGGATGTGCGAGCGGCTGCCAATGCCGGAAACGCTGGCGTCGTCCTGGCTGGCGCCGGTGGCGATTTTCTCGATTTTCGCCGGGTTGTTTTTGATCGTGAGCCGCAAACGCGCGGTGAACCAGGTGCTGGGTTTTCTGGTGCTGGAGAACGGCGTTTACACTTTTGGCGTGGGCCTGGCGCCGCACACCTCGTTGCTGGTTGAAGCGGGGGTGCTGCTCGACGTGTTCGTGGCGGTGTTCGTCATGGGCATCACCATCTTCCACATCAACCGCGAGTTCGATCATATTGAAACGAACCGATTAAGCACGTTGAAGAACTGAGCTGATGAAATCCGAGTGCCGAATGCCGAATGCCGAAAGAAGGCCGAAGTCCGAAGACCGAAAGCCGAAACGCTTGCCGATCAGTGAACGGCACATTCGGATTTCGGAATTCGGATTTCTTTCGGATTTCGGGCTTCGGGTTTCGGAATTATTCGCATGATTTTGCTTTTGTTCATCATTCCCACGCTGGCCGGACTGGCGGCGTTCGCCTTGCGTTCGCCGGCGGTTCGCCGGGGATTGCTCGTCGGCACGGCGCTGGTACATGCCGCGCTGACGGCGAGCTGCTGGCAAACAACGCCCGGCGCGGCCCTCGGCGGCTGGCTCGCGCTGGATGCGGCGGGATTGTTGTTTTTGAGCATCACCAGCGGCTTGTTCCTGGTCGCGTCGTTCTATGCCGCGGGTTATCTCGGCCAGCAGGCGAACAAGCACACCACGGACATCGAGGAGGGACTGCTCTTCGACAATGCGCCCGAAGCGGTCTTCATCGGCTGTATGCTTTTGTTTCTTGCAACGATGACGCTGGTGACGGTGAGCCAGCATTTTGGATTGCTGTGGGTGGCTATCGAAGCCACCACGCTGGCCAGCGCGCCGCTGATTTATTTTCACCGTCACCATCGTTCGCTGGAAGCCACCTGGAAATATCTCCTGGTCTGCTCCGTGGGCATCGCCCTGGCGCTGCTCGGCAGTTTTTTCCTGGGCGTGGCGGCAACTCCGCCGAATGGGGAGGGATTTCCGCTGGTGCTTACGGAACTCGTGGCCAAAGCCCAACAACTGCAAACTCCGTGGTTGAAGGCTGCGTGCCTGCTGTTTTTCGTCGGCTACGGCACCAAAATGGGATTGGCCCCCCTGCACACCTGGCTGCCGGATGCCCACAGCGAAGCGCCGTCGGTCGTCTCGGCGTTGTTGTCCGGCGCGGTGCTGAACTGTGCGTTTTTGGGTTTGGTGCGGGTGCAGCAGGTCTGTGTGGCTGCCGGTCTGGGCGCATTCGGTCGGGATGTCTGGGTGTTGCTGGGTGTGGTTTCACTGGTTGTGGGCGCGGTATTTATCATCGGCCAGACGGATTACAAACGGCTGCTGGCGTATTCGAGCGTCGAGCACATGGGCATTGTTGCGCTGGGGGTTGGTCTGGGCGGTGCCGGCGCGTTTGGCGCCATGCTCCACGCCGTGAACCATTCGCTCGCCAAGGCGATGTTGTTCCTGCTTTCGGGAAACATCCTGGCCCGTTATCAGACCAAAAACATCGCCCAGGTCCGCGGCCTGCTGATCGCTGCGCCGGTGACCGGTGTGCTTTGGGTGGCGGGTTTTCTGGCCATCACGGGTACACCGCCCTTTGGCCTTTTCCTGAGCAAGTTCACGATTTTGAAAGCGGCCATTGACGGCGGCCGGACGTGGATCGGCGTGCTGTTCCTGGTTGCGCTGGGGGTGATTTTCATCGGCATGACGACGGCCTTCTTTGGCATGGCGCAGGGCGTGCCGGACAAAGGCGCGTCCAAGCTGGCGAACCGCGACCGGTGGTGGCAGCTCGCGCCGCCCGCCGTGCTCGGGTTGCTGGTTTTGTGGCTCGGTCTGGCGATCCCGGGACCGCTCAACAATGTGCTGCGGCAGATCGCCGCGACGCTGGGAGGTGGTCCATGATAACCGGCGCTTCACCTCTTCTCCGCAATGGCATTGTTGTGCCGTTCGCGGAAATTCCCTGCGTGAGTCAGGTTGATTTCCGCGAACAGGTGTTGCAAGCCTGTGAAGGCGGAGCGCGCATCGCAACACTGTTTGGCCGGCCGGCGGACGCCGGTCGCGTGCGTCTGTTTGCGGTGCTGGCGAATGATGCGGATGGACAACTCGCGGCGTGGTCAACGGAGGTGGTTGACGGTTATCCCGCGCTCACACCTGCCTGCACCCAGGCGCACTGGTTTGAACGCGAAATTGCCGAGCAATGGGGCGTTCGTCCCGAAGGACATCCCTGGTTGAAGCCGATTCGCTTTCACCATTCTTATCGTGAGGGGCATGATGCCTGGGGCCGCTCCGCCGAAACTCCCATTCAACCCGGCGTCACCGACTTTTTCAAAATGACCGGCGATGAAGTCCATGAAGTTGCCGTTGGGCCAGTGCATGCGGGCATCATCGAACCGGGACACTTCCGTTTTCAATGTCACGGCGAACACGTTTATCACCTGGAGATTTCGCTCGGCTACCAGCACCGGGGTGTTGAACGCGCATTGGTCGGAGGGCCGAACAAGCGGACGATTCCTTACGTGGAGACGCTCGCCGGTGACACCACTGTCGGCCATGCGCTGGCGTATTGCGAAGCCGTTGAAGCCCTGGCAGAGTGCAAAGTTCCGGCCCGCGCGCAGGCACTTCGAGCCATTGCGCTCGAACTGGAACGGCTCGCGAACCACACCGGCGACCTCGGCGCGCTCGCCAACGACATCGGCTATCTGCCCACCGCCAGCTATTGCGGGCGGATTCGCGGAGACTTTCTGAACCTGACCGCCTTGATTTGCGGGAACCGGTTCGGACGCGGGTTGATTCGTCCCGGTGGGGTCCTGTTCGACCTGGACGAAGCCCGGCAAAAACAGTTGGAGGAGCGTCTGGCGGATGCGCACAAGGATGTGACGAACGCGGTGGAGTTGCTCTGGGATACTTCATCCGTCCGCGCCCGGTTTGAGAACGCGGGGCCGGTCTCGCGCGAGCTGGCGGTTGAGCTGGGGCTGGTCGGCGTGGTGGCGCGCGCCAGCGGGCTGGGGCATGATGTCCGGTCCCAGTTTCCTTCGGGCATTTACCGGTTCGCCCAGATTCCCGTGTCGTCGTATCACACGGGCAGCGTCTTTGCGCGAGCCTATGTGCGGTGGATGGAAATCCAGCGCTCCATCGCCTTCATCTTCGACCAGCTCAAGGCGCTGCCTGACGGCCCGGTGCGCTCGGAAATCGGCGCGCTCGCGGCCGATTCCGCCGTGGTGTCGCTCACCGAAGGCTGGCGCGGCGAAATCTGCCACACAGCCTTGACGGACGCTCACGGCCGCTTTGCGCACTACAAAATTGTGGATCCTTCGTTCCACAACTGGATGGGCCTGGCCCAGGCGCTCCGGAACCAGCAAATTTCCGATTTCCCGCTCTGCAACAAAAGCTTCAACCTGTCCTATTGCGGCCATGATCTATAAGACCGAAATCCGAAACCCGAAATCCGAAAGAAGTCCGAAGCCCGAGGACCGAAAGCCGGGAGACTTTGTTTTATGATCAAAACATTGCTGGCCCGCGCTCAACAGAAGCATCGCACCGTCGGTTTCCCGAAGGTGCCGCCGGTTTTGCCCGACCGATTGCGCGGTCGGCCGAAAATTAATGCCGATAAATGCCCGGCCGGCTGCCGCGTTTGCGCCGACGCCTGTCCAACGGACGCGATTACATTCGTTGAAAAAAGGTTAAAGCTCGATCTGGGCCGCTGCCTTTTTTGCCCGGAATGCGAGCGGGCCTGTCCGAAAGGCGCCATCCGCTTTACCACCGAGCATCGCCTCGCGACTTCGTGCCGGAAAGAGCTGGTCCTCGGCGAAAAAGAATTTCAACTGGCTCGGGCGCTGGATGAAAAGACGCGCCGGATTTTTGGCCGCTCGCTCAAACTGCGGCAGGTGAGCGCCGGCGGCTGCAACGGCTGCGAGTCTGACGTGAACGTGCTGAACACCGTGGTGTTTGACCTGGGACGGTTTGGAGTTCAATTCGTTGCGTCGCCGCGCCACGCCGACGGACTGCTCATCACCGGGCCGGTGACGCAGAACATGGAATCGGCCTTGCGAAAAACCTACGACGCCGTGCCGTCGCCGAAGCTGGTGATTGTCGTGGGTGCGTGCGCCATATCGGGCGAGCCATACGCCGGCCATCCCGAGCAGCACAACGGGGCTGACCAGGTTATGCCGGTGGACCTTTACATCCCGGGTTGTCCGCCGCATCCGATCACGATTCTGGACGGACTTCTGAGAATGTTGGGCCGAATCAAATAGACCTGTTCCGGCTGCGCGGGAGCGGGTTTTACGCAAATTCCACTAATTACCGCGAACCGCACCAAATACGCGGCCAGCCGGAGCTGTGACAACATATGATGCGGTCGTCCATTGGGTTGTCCGACAAAAACGGATGCGGTCGTCCATTTTATTGACGCGCCGAAATCCGATGAAGGCGGGTCTGCCCGCCATAGCCTCGGCGACGGCGGGAGATTTTCCTGCCCGCCATGGTCCTGCCCGCGGACGACGGTGGAAGTCTTCAGCCTTTCTTCCGCCTTTAACTTTTAGCGTTAACATTTACCCTTTCGACCGTATCAGATTATGAATGCCAACACACAGAACTTGTCCAGCGGCTTTAAGCGATTGTATTGCGATACGACGGTGTTTGATGCGTTCAGCATGTTTCACCCGATCAGCTTCAAACGCGTCCTGCCGTTTCAATCTCAGGACCCGGTGGCGGACGATGAACGCTTGATTGGCGCCGAGGAAGCGCACCTGGCCGCTCGAAATGACATGACCCGGCGGGAAGTCGTTGAGGCATACCTCCGATGCGGCCTGCTGACAGAGGAAGAAGCGGCCAATCTGAAATCGGTCATTGACTACTTTGACGCCGGTTTCTTTGAGTTGATGGGACAGGTCTATGCGAATGCAGGCATGTACATCTGCGCTCTCCGTTGGTATCGCGAACTCATCGCCGAACTGGAAGCTCCGAGACCCGATCCACACTCAGGCATGGACGACGAAGACGTCCACGCGAGCGTCGGCTACTGTCTCTACTCGCTGGGACTGTTCGCCGAGGCGATCTCGTGGTCGAAGTCCTGCATCGGGCCGGACCATATAACGGATGTGGTTTGCCAGGCGCTGATGGGATATGAGGCGCAAGCGGCTGGCGGCAGGATTCTGGCCATTGAACGGGCTGCCGGAAGAACGCGATATACCGTCAGCGCCCTGGATCCGGCCCACGCAAGCCAAACCGATCAACGGCTCAAAGCAGCCATGGAAACTTACAATCCTAATCCTATTTCGAAAGTCTATATTGATTGGGCCGGCATCGACCAGCCAGTTCCCGGAATACCGCCCGAGGGCTATCCTTTCAAATATGACGCCGAAGCCAGCAGTCTGCTTCGACAAAAAATGAATCTGATTTTTGCCACCTGCGGCCAGGCTGATGCGCTGGTCGAAAGCGGTCATATTGCAGAGGCAAGGCGGTTGTTGTCTGAAGCCGTCCTGCTGGAGCCGGCAGCCGGTTTTGCCCAGGAAAGGCTCAAAGCCCTGCCTTTGGCCTTCAGAATTTAATCTTTCTTTATGAATACCAACCCGGCCCCCTCTGCCCGCAACGACGAAAAATTCGTTCAAGGTCTTGGCCTGCTGGACGCCACCATGATTGTCGCGGGCTCGATGATCGGGTCGGGCATTTTCATCGTTTCGGCGGACATTTCGCGGCAGGTGGGTTCCGCCGGCTGGCTCCTGCTCGTGTGGCTCTTCACCGGCGCGCTCACGCTCATCGGCGCGTTGAGCTACGGCGAGCTTGCCGCCATGATGCCGCGCGCCGGCGGACAATACGTTTATCTGCGCGAAGCCTACAGCCCGCTCTGGGGGTTTCTCTATGGCTGGACACTGTTCCTAGTGATCCAGACCGGTACGATCGCGGCGGTCGCCGTCGCCTTCGCCCGGTTTCTCGGCGTGCTGCTGCCGTCGGTTTCGCCGACCGCCTGGATCATTGCCCCGGTCAATCTTTCGACCGGTTATGCCTTGAGCCTTTCGACGCAGCAACTGGTCGCGATTTTCCTCATCGGGTTGCTCACGTTCGTCAACACCCGCGGTTTGAAGCTCGGAAAAATCATCCAGAACTTTTTTACCTCGGCAAAAATCCTGTCGCTGATCGCGTTGATCGTTGTCGGCGTGCTGGCCGGACGCCACGCCGGGGCCTGGCATGCCAATTTCAGCGATTGGTGGACGCCGCGCAACGTGACGCCGATCAAGCCGGATTTGTCTTTCCTCTCCACCGTCACGGCGGCGGGTGGATTCGGGTTGTTGATCGCGTTCTGCGTCGCCCAGGTCGGATCGTTGTTTTCATCCGTGGCCTGGGAGAGCATCACGTTCACGGCCGGGGAAGTGAAGGAGCCGAAACGCAACCTCCCGCTCTCGCTGTTCTGGGGCACGGCGCTGGTGATCGCGCTCTACCTCCTGGTGAATGTGGCGTATCTCGGTCTGCTGCCGCTGGACCAGATTCAACGCGCGCCCGACGATCGGGTCGCCACGGCGGCCATCAACACGGTGTTCAGCGGCGCCGGCGCCGGAATCATGGCGATCGCCATCCTGGTTTCAACTTTCGGCTGCAACAACGGCCTGATCCTGACCGGGGCGCGGGTCTATTACGCGATGGCGCGCGACGGGCTGTTCTTCCGGGCCACGGGCAAACTCAACGCCTGCCGTGTGCCGGCCACGGGCCTCGTGCTGCAATGTGTGTGGGCGTCCCTGCTGGTGTTGCCCCGGACCCGTCTGCGCGACGCGTCGGGCGCGCCCGTGCTGGACGCGTCAACGCAGGCGGAACAGTACGGCAATCTCTACAGCAACCTGCTGGACTATGTGGTCTTCGCCACGCTGGTCTTTTACGTGCTGACCATCATGGGGATCTTCGTATTGCGCCGCACCCGGCCGGACGCCGAGCGGTCGTACCGTGCGTTCGGATACCCGGTGTTGCCGACGCTCTACATCATCGGCGCCAGCGTCGTCATGATCGTGTTGCTCGCTTACCGGACGCAGACCACCTGGCCCGGGCTATTGATAGTGCTGGCCGGTGTGCCGGTCTATTTCTTGTGGGCAACAAAGAGGCGAAGAGTTGAGAGTTGAATGTTCCCCTGCATGGCTAACAGTCCGTTAAAGAAGTAGCAGCCGACGTGAGGAGGCTCTAAACGATTGATTGTTTCCAAGGAAATTTGAGCCTCGTTACCTCGGCTGCTACGAAAGAAGGTGTTTTTCAACGGGCTGCTTAGACTGGCGCTTCGGCTGGAGGAGGCGTAGTCTTTGGTCATGCGGATTCTGCTGTTCAGCGGCAAGGGCGGCGTGGGTAAAACCAGCCTTTCGGCAGCCACCGGCACCCGACTGGCGGACTTGGGCTATCGCACCCTGGTGATGAGCGTGGACCCGGCGCATTCGCTGGCCGATGTCTTCGACCTCGATGCCGGTCTGTTCGATGACAAAACGGCCGAGCCTTTCCAGGTTGCGGACCGCCTCTGGATTCACGAGGTCAACATCCAGAAAGAGATCAGAAAGAATTGGCAGCGCATCTGGTCGTACATCAGTTCGCTGCTGCACACCTCCGGTTTGAGCGAAGTCGAGGCGGAGGAAATGGCCATCTTCCCGGGCATGGAGGAACTCAGCGCCCTGCTTTACGTCAACGATTGGTACAAAGAGCGGCGTTATGACGTGATCGTGCTGGATTGCGCGCCCACCGGTGAAAGTCTGCGCTTCGTCGCCATGCCCACCACGATGAAATGGTACATGCAGCACATCTTCCCCTTCGAGCGCGGGCTGCTGAAGGCGGTGCGCCCCCTGGCCAACCGGATCGCTCCGTTCGAGCTGCCGCCCGACGCCTGCTTCGCCAGCATCAAAGACCTGTTCGACCGCATCGAGGGCATTGATGAATTGCTGGAAGATCCGCGCGTGACCAGCGTGCGGCTCGTCACCAACGCTGAAAAAATGGTCGTCCGTGAAACCCAGCGGGCGTTCGTCTATTTCTCGATGCATGGTTTGACCGTGGACCAGGTGCTGGTAAACCGCGTGCTGCCCGACGATGTGGAAGATGATTTTTTCCGGGAATGGCGGCGCACGCAGGCCAAATTCCTCAAAGAAGTCGAGAGCTATTTCGATCCGGTGCCGATCCGCTGCGTCCCGCTGTTCCGGCACGAGGTCCTGGGCCTCGAGCGAATTCGCGAGGTTGCCCGCGAGCTGTACCCGGGCAAGGCGGACCCGGCGGCTGTCACCCGCACGGAGCGGCCCTATTCTTTCCGCAAGCGGAACGGCGTCTATGAGGTCCGGCTCCAGGCGCCCTTCGCGGCGAAGGCTGAAGTCGGCTTGTTCAAAAAAGGTGAAGAACTGGTGGTCGAAGTCGGCAACGTGCGCCGGCACATCGGCCTGCCCAGCTCAATGACCGGACTGTCGCCGGTCCGGGCGCGGCTCGATGGCGGCACGCTGGTCGTGGAACTCGAGGAAAAAATATGAAAACCAGGAAACAAAGATCCCGAAAGACAGAATCCGGCCCGTGTCTGTGCCAGGGGGCTGGTCCGCTCCTGTGCGAGTTGCTGAGGCGATTGGGTCCGCCCGAACCGGCGCGCCGGCATTTCGACGCCGCGCGGCTCGAGTTTCTCAAAGGGTTGCGCGCGTTGCTGGATGCGCGCATTGCCCAATGCTCGAAGCGCGATACACGGGGTGAAAAGATCAGCGTCGAATAAGAAATTCCGGGCCGGCAGCGTCGGGCGACTGGAAAGTCGCCCGAACCCGCGGACAAGAATGTCCGCACTACGTAGCGCAGGCTTTCCAGCCTGTGGGTTCTAATTGGAAGTTTTACGCGGCGTGGTTTTGTATCACAATAAACACGTTAACAAAGGCTATGCCTCCTAGCGCTTTATGACCGTGATTCCATTCATACTCAATTTAGATCGTGGCGAGCTGGCCGCGCTGAAGCGCCTGCAAGCCGAGACCGCCGCCGAGCAGGACGCCTTACTCCCCGCCATCCTTCAGTCTTCGCCCTGCTTCGACCCGACAGGCGACTGCGCCTTCAAAGGAGAATTATGAATCGGCAATCTCTGCTGAAAATTACACAAGCTTTGGGCAGAGCGCTTGGCGAACTCAAACGGCAGGGCTACGAAGACAGCAGAATCACCGAAAGATTCGCAGAGTATTGGGTCGCGCGTGAGCTTTGTCAGCGGGGTTACAAAGTCCAAATTCTCGATGAGCGTGAGGTGACCAGTGCTGACGTTTACCTGCCAGATGCGGAACTTCGCATCGAAGTGAAGTCCGCCTTTTTTCGTGATGGTTTCGCCTACGCCTCATTTGCGCTCGGGAATCAGATCAAAAAGAAAAAGTTTGATTACTGCGTATTTCTCACCTTTGCCGAAACTGGCGGCGCAAAACCCAAAGATGTTTTCATCTTTAGTTGCGACGAGTTGAAAGAGATTGCCAAGCCAAGAAAGGGTCTGGCTGATCATCCTGACAGCAATCCTTGCCTGTTGATGTATGGTCGTTCGCTCAAAAAATACAGCCGCCAAGTTATAAAGTGGCATATCAGGGCGTTCGAGATTGAAAAACTGTTGCACAGAAATCCAAGGCGTTTCAACGAGGCCTGGAGAAAAATATGCAAATGCGATGAGCGCAATTCTTGAACAGCGCCGGATCGTGGCCGAGTTGGACGCGTTGCAGGCGGAGGTGGACGCGCTGAAGCGCCTGCAAGCCGAAACCGCCCAGGAACTGGATGCACTTTTGCCGTCCATTCTGGACCGCGCCTTCAAAGGAGAATTATAGCTCCGTAGGAGCATCATGTTTATAGCCCCCACCCACCCAAACCAATCCAAGCTCCGGAGGAGCGACATGACGCCCCGCTGGGGGAATGGCGCTTACATAAGGCCCAGCCTGCGCAAGCGGGCACGGGTGCGGCGCACAGCGCGTTTGGGGTGATCCCGGAAGTGGCGGCGCGGCAAGTTGAGCCGTGGGTATTTGTTTTTCTTGCGCCTGACGGCTCGCGGCTCGCGCCGTCCCGGACGTGCCGGCACCAAATCGGCCGCCAGCGTACGGAGCAGTTCAGCCCACAAGGCCCGCCGTTTCTTTGAGGAGCGCGTTTGGCTCATGGCGTGGCTGAACTGCCGCAGTGCATCCAGCGTGCCTTTGAAGCTGATTCGTTCCAACGCCACGCCGTGCTGGAGGGCCGCTTGCGCCATCGTCCAGCGCACCAGATTGTGTGCGATGAGTCGCGCGTAAACTTCCTTTTGCGCCATTTCGGGCGAGTGACTGCGCAGCATTTCCAACTGGAGGGTGGTTTTGAGATCGTCCAGACACATCTCCAGCCGCCACCGCCGCAAGTAGGCTTCGAACAGTTCCTGTGCGGGGTAGTGTTGGGGATCCACCAGCGTGGTGACCAGCGTGACTTGGCGCACGCGAAAGCCTTTTTGATGGCAGCGGCCCCGTACCACCCGCACGGTCAACTCGACCGGCAAGCCCACCCACTGCGCCAGCGTCAACCACGGGGAGGGACACGGCCCCTTTTTCCAGACCAGCAACCAGTCGTTTTTGCCCAGCCGCCGGGTTCGGCGCCGGCCATCGCCATGGCGCCGCGACCGCCCGAGGAAATCCACCCCCAGCGTTTGCAAGAGCGCCACCACCACAAAATTGCCAAAGCCCCGGTCGCCCACGACGACATCACCCTTGGCCAGTTGATTGAGCAGCAGGCCCCACAGTGACAGTTCGGACTGCAACAAACTACCTTGGGCCAGGGCCAGCAGGGCGCCGCTGCCCAAGGAAAACAACACGACCAGACGGAGCATTGGAAAATGGGGCAGCGAGGCTTGGACTGGCGGATAGGCCGCGCGGTTTTTGGGCGTGTCGGGCAGGGTCAGGGTTGAGCCATCCACTACCTTGAGCGGGCGGCCTTGGAGCCAGTTCAAAGGGGTGGCGTGCTGCCCGGCGGCCTGGGCGGTGGCCGCCAAGGCCTTGGGAAATTCGCTCAAGGGCAGCCGGGCGCGAGCGCGGCAGTAAGCGCCATCCTCCTCGGAAAGGCTGGGGCCGCCCTCCAGCTGGAACAAGGCTTGGAGTTGGCGAACGACTTCCCGGCCGGTGGCTTGGGGATTAAGGCTTTGCCAGAGCAGGCACCAGAAGGTGCGCCAGCGGGTGTAGAGGCGGTCGCGGCTGTTTTGCTTTTCCGGGGCCTTGGGGAAAAGCGTGGCCGGCAGGCAGGAGCCGAAGCGGGCTTCCAGTTGGCAGAGCGTGCAAGCCCGCAAGTCGGCGAGGGCTCTGGCCGTGCGCGCGCCCGAGGGTGCCAGTTGGGCGCGCCAGGCGGAGAAGAAGGGAGTGTCGTGCATAGGGCGGTAGTAATACCGCCTTATTGACACGTCTGCTAGACTTTTGGGCATGAACCGCGATTTTTCCTTGGCCCGGGCGCAAAGGCAGTATGCCCGGTTGGCACAGCAGTTGAGCACCACCGGCTGGATCAGTGAAGGTTACGTGCAAGACCGCGGTCCAGGTGCCGGCGGTCCTTGCTATCAGTGGACACGCAAGGTCAAAGGCAAAACCCTCAGTGTCGCGCTGTCCAAGGAACAGTATGAATGGCTGCGTTCGGCCATTATCCAGTGGCGGGAGGTGCAAACCACCCTCAAGGAAATGCAACGATTAAGTCGCCACGTCTTGTTTGCTACCGTACCCAACCCCCCCAGACGTAAGAGACTGGGAAAGAAAGTTTTGGGCCTTATGTAAGCGCCATTCCCCCGATGGGGCTTGCACGTCTTTTGAATGAACGCAGGCTATAAACATGTCGCGCCTCCGGCGTTGAATGGGAAATGCACAACTAGCATTGACAAGTGTTTGCTCCGTAGGAGCATCATGTTTATAGCCCCATGCACCCCAAAAACAAATCAAGCTCCGTAGGAGCGGGATGAACCTATGGCCAACACCTATACGCAAATTTACATCCAAGTGGTCTTCGCAGTGCAAGGCCGTCAAAATTTGATCCGTCCCGAGCGGAAGGAGGAACTCCATAAATACATCACGGGCATCATCACCCGACAGGAGCAAAAGCTGCTGGCCATTCATTGCATGCCCGATCACACGCACATTCTGGTCGGACTAAAACCGAGCATGGCGCTTTCCGATCTGGTGCGGGAAATCAAGACCGGCGCGACGAACCACATCAACGAGAACTGTTGGGTGGCGGGTCGCTTTGCCTGGCAGGAAGGGTTTGGCGCGTTTTCCTATTCGCATTCGCAACTGACCGACGTGATTCAATATATCCGGAACCAGGAACAACATCACCTGAAGAAGTGCTTTCGGGAGGAATACCTCGAGTTCCTTGAAAAGTTCAAGGTGGCGTATGACGAGCGTTACCTTTTCCAGCCGATTGAATGAATTATGCCGCCCCGCTGGGGCTTGTAACACTTTGAACGACCAGATCTCATAAACATGCCGCGCCTCTGGCGCTGGACGCATTGCAGGCGGACCTGGAGCCCCAGGCCGTATGTTGTCGCGCGGGAAATATTTTCGGTGCGGAAGCACGGGCACCGCAAAGCCAAACTGTTGGCCATTCGCGCTCGACACGCCGGCTTGCGGAACATGGAATGAGAGCCTTAAACTATGAATCAAAAAATGAACGATACACCGCTTAAGCCCCACGCTCCGGATTCGGTTGGAAAACATTTGCCCGGCCCGAAGGGGTCCAGGCCGGCAGGAATGAATTGACAGGCTTTCAGGAGTCTGAAGTGTTCATTATCGCATGATGAATTCGCGGCGGTGCGCTGGGCGGCCAATCGTGCCGGCAAATCCGCGATGCCACTGGCGGAATTTTTCCGGGCGGCCTTGCTGGAGAAAGTGCAGGCGATTGCCGGTCAGGATGTTGAGCGCGGGCGCAAGTTGCCGCCGGATATCGCGCACCTGATAGCCACCGCAAAGGGGTCGGTCCCGTAAGACCCAGACTGAGATCAAGAACGCCGTGCGGCCGGTGGTGGAAAAACATCTGAACAACGTCCTGGGAAATTTTGTCTTGATGACCACTTGACAGCGGCTCAAGCAGGGCGACGTTAAGGTTGGCTGGTGTGGACGTGAATGCAGTTGGCAGTTGTTAGTTGTTGTACGCAGCAGGTAGAGCAGTTAGTCATCCGTAGTAGATACGCCCACGCCAGCTTTCCCGTTTTCTTAACCTTCCCCACTCCCGTGTGTTGAGAAGAGATCTCCACGAGCCGATCCCATTTCGTGTGATTCGTGTTTTTCGTGGTTTAAATCTTTTGGCGGCTTGGCCTCTTGGCGGTTCGTTTTCGCGGCTAAAACTGTCCTGTATTGCTGACGGCGCGACGGTTTTTCAATCGGGGCTTGACTCCGGGCGGTCCATCCAAAAAACTTTGTCATCTTGGAATTTCAAAACGCCGCCCAACAAAAAATATTATCCATGTCAAAAATCACACCTGTCAAAAAATGTTTCCTGGCTTGTTTGTTTTTAACCCCGGCGGCTGTCTTTGCGGAGACGGCGGCGCCGGGCGGTTCCGCCGCCGCGTTGCGCGATGTGCAGCAGTATAATTTCGCGATTCACATCCTGGCGATGTTGCTGGTCGGCTTCGGGTTTCTGATGGTGTTCGTCCAGCGCTACGGATACAGCGCCACGACCGGCACCTATCTGGTGGTGGCCGTCGGATTGCCGGTTTATTTCATCCTGCGCTCGATGGGACTGCTGACCGCGGAAGCGGTGCCCCTGCACAGCATCAAGGGGCTGCTGCTGGCGGAATTTGCCGTGGCGGCGGCGCTGATCTCGATGGGCGCAGTTCTGGGCCGGGTGCGTTTGCATCAATACGGGCTGCTCGCGCTGTTGTTGGTGCCGCTTTACATGCTCAATGAGTGGCTGGTGCTGGATGGCGGGTTGGGGATCACGAAGGGTTTTGTGGATTCGGCCGGCTCGATCATCATCCATGCGTTCGGAGCCTATTTTGGCCTGGGCCTGGCTGTGGCCTTGACTCGCGAGCCGCACCTGACCAAAGAAATTCCCGGCAACGCCACCTCCAACCGATTCGCCATGATTGGTTCGATGGTACTGTGGTTGTTCTGGCCCAGTTTCTGTTGTGCCGTCGTTCCCCCCGAGCAGGTCGCCGCCACCGCCGTCAACACCATTTTCGCCTTGTGCGGAGCCACCGTCGCCACCTGTGTTTGCAGCGTGTTGTTTAACCGGCACAAAATGATGATTGGCGACGTCGCCAACGCGGCGCTGGCCGGTGGCGTTGCGATCGGCGCCACCTGTAACGTGGTCCAGGCCCCCACCGCCCTGCTGATCGGCGCGGTCGCGGGTGCTTTGTGCGTGTTTGGTTATGCGGTGGTTCAAGCCAAGATCAAGAACACCTGCAAAATCATGGATACTTGCGGGGTGCATAACCTGCACGGGATGCCTGGTCTGTTTGGCGGACTGGTGGCTGTCGTCGTCATCCCCGGCATCGCCAAGGCTCAGTTGATCGGCATCGCCTTCACGGTCGCATTGGCGCTGGTGGGCGGTTTGATTGCCGGCTTCATCATTCGCGCCACCGGCAGCAAGAAGAACATCTATGAGGACCGCGAAGAATTCATGGAGACCGAGCAAAAAGGGACGGTGCTCGAGAATTGACCACGATCAGTAGAGGCACATTCTAAACGTGGTGCGGGAAGAAAACCGCTGAAGCGGTTACGACGTCAGGTCAGCCACCAACACCCCGCTGAAGCAGGGTGTTAATGAAATAAGGGGTAGGACAGCATTTGTCCGTGGTTTGGTGTAGAATGCGGTCGGATTATGTGCGCCCGTTTTACCGTTGCAAAGGATTTGTCCGAATTTGCGAAGTTCTTCAACTTCGTTTGCCGCGTCGCCTTTTTCGCTCCGCGTTACAATATCTCCCCGCGCCAGCAAGCCTCGGTCATCGTCCTCGACCATTTCCGGCCGACCTTGAAACTCATGCGCTGGGGGCTCATCCCGTCCTGGGCCAGGGACGAAAGCATCGGCGACAAGCTGATTAACGCGCGGGCGGAAACGATTTTTGAGAAACCCAGCTTTCGCAAGCCGATGGACCGGCAACGCTGCCTGATTCCTGCCGATGGGTTTTATGAATGGCAGGCCGATCCGTCTTCGCATCGCTTCGACGCGACAAAAGGCCGAGGGGCAAAGGCTCGCGCGGACTCTCACCCCACCGGTAAAACGCCGTTCCGGTTCACGATGCGGGACAATTCGTTTTTTTGTTTCGCCGGGATTTACGAGAAATGGATCCGACCGCCCAAGGAAGGCGAGTTTGAGTTTAATGATCTGGACGAAACACCACCCAGCCGCGAAGTGGAGACGTTTTCCATCATCACGACCACGGCCAACGCCATGGTCGCGGCGATTCATGACCGTATGCCGGTGATTGTGCATCCCGATCATTGGTTGTGGTGGATTGACGAGCGGCGCGACGGGGAGTCGGTAAAATCATTGCTCCGGCCTTATCCAGCCGGGGACATGGATTGTTACCGGGTCTCCAAACTGGTAAACAACGCCCGGAACGATACGCCGGAGTGCATCAAGCCCGCGTAATCCGCCTTCAACCGCATTGCGGGATTACGGCGCGACCCAGGAAGGAGAATTGTGATATGGCTAAAAAAAGAGAATTTCCTCTGGCACAAGTGTATGGGTTGCTGGAACCAGGCCCGGTCGTGCTGGTCACCACGGCCCGCGCGGGACAAGCGAACATCATGCCCATGTCGTGGCATACAATGATGGAGTTTATGCCGCCGCTTGTGGGCTGCGTGATCAGCAGTCAAAACCACTCGTTTGGAATGTTGCGGGCGACGGGTGAATGCGTGCTCAACATCCCAACGGCGGAATTGGCGAAAAAGGTGGTGGGTTGCGGAAACATTTCCGGTTTGTCGGTGGACAAGTTCAAATCCTTCGGTCTCACGACGGCGACCGCGTCGGTCGTCGAGGCCCCGCTCATCGCCGAGTGTTATGCCAACCTGGAATGCAGGGTGTTTGATCGAAAACTGGTCGCCCAATACAACTTTTTCATCCTGGAGGTGGTCAAGGCGTGGATTGATCCGCGTCGGAAACGGCCACGGACGATTCATCATCAGGGAGAAGGCGTGTTTGTGGTTCCGGGCCGGACGCTCAAGCTGCCTTCCCCAAAAACATCCTTCCTCACAAAATGAAACGCCGCCATCTCAGCACGGCAGATACAGGAAAGACGGAAGCTGCACAGCAGGCTCAACAGCGAAAGAGCCGCAGAAAGAGCCGCAGAACGACATGACCCGACCGGACCAATCTGCGGCTCCCTATCGTGCCCAAGCGGGCACGTGCATCATGCCCAAGCGGACACGCTATCAATTTAGTCCTCCGGCTTAAAAATTCAAGTTGCTCCGGTGAACTCATTGAACAAGTCAACAAAGGCTAAAGGCTCCCGTCTTCGTCCGGCAAACTTCCTTCATCCAGCGTCGCGAGGCTATGGAGGACACCTCCTACGCTCAGAACCTCCGGGCGTCGGTTCCGAGTGAACTTGGTCCGGGATGGTGGAGCCGAGGGGGTTCGAACCCCTGACCTCCTGAATGCCATTCAGGCGCTCTACCAACTGAGCTACGACCCCATCCGGGGAGGACGTACTCTAAAGTCCCGGCCGCAGTTGTCAAACTTTTTGCCTGCCGCCGGACGCTGATTATGATTGAACGGCCCGGCCCAAATTGCATAGCGTCATCGCGTGCGCGAATCCAAATTCCCGCTGCGTATCGCGTTTCTGACGCATGAACCGTTTTATCCGCCGTCCGGCGGCGGCTCGGCGGAGGCCGTTTACCTGGTCGAAGAAATGGTACGGCGCGGCCATGAAGTCCACGTTTTTTGCCCGCGAATCGCCGATCCCGATGCCGTCGAAAAGAAATTCGGCATTCACCTCCACCTGTTCACCGCCTGGCAAATGGGACGCTACGCCCGGCTGCGGAATTTCAAATACTTGCTTTATCCATCCTTTTTGGAGCGGATGGTTGTCCGGGCCGCGCGCACGATCGAATTCGATTTGCTGCTCTCGCAACACGCGATTTCCGCCGTGGCCGCCGGGCGGTTGAAAAGCCGCCTGAACGTGCCGGTGGTGATGAATTTCCCCGACCTCCTCGCCGGTTTCATGGAAACCTGGCCGGCCTACATCGTGCCCCGTCCGGTCGTCGAGATGCTCAAACGCTACGAAATTTCCATGCCCGTCCGTTACGGCGTGGATGGTGTGCTGGCGGTTTCCGACATCCTGGCCGATTACTTTGTCGAGCACGGCTATCCGCGGGAAAGAATCCTGCCAATTTACTACGGTTATGCGGCGGAATATTTTCCATTTTATGTGCGGATGATTGCGGAAAATCGCCCGCCGGTCGTCGTCATGCACGGCTCGCTGGATTTTCACCACCTCGGAGACATCGCCTTTGGCGCGATTCGACACGTGACCCAAAACCGGCCCGGCACCATCTTTCGTTTTGTCGGCCAGCGCACTGCCGCGCTGGAAAAATTTTTGGCACGCGCAAACCGGGAAATTCCAGGCTTCAAATTTGAAACCACCGGTTTTGTGCCTTACGCCGAAGTCGCAAGACACCTTGCCGACGCCAGCGTGGGCATCGTGCCGTATGAGGAATCCGCCGGCACGCACTGCGCGTTTGTCGCCAAGGTCGTCGAATACGTCGGCTGCGGACTGCCCGCCGTCTGCACGCCCCTCCAAAGCATCCGGGGCTATTTTCGAAATGACCCGATGGTGCGCTTCTCGGAATTCAACGGCGCGGATTTCGGCAAAAAAATCCTCGACTGGCTTGATGAACCGTCCCTGGCCTGGCAAATCCGCGCCGCCCATTCCGCCGCGCGGGTCCAAACCGAACTCGACTGGGATCCGCTGTGCCGCCGGACGGTTGATTTTGTTGAAGGAATTTACGCGCGTTCCCAAAACTGACGCGTGCCCGTCGCATGAAAAAATCGGACTGGCAAAAACTGGCCGGAACTTCCGCCGATCCGGCCCGGGTCAACCATTTCCTCGATTTGCTTGCCGCGACCGACGCCGGCCCCCGGCTTGAAAAATTTCCCACCGGCCAGATTCGCGTTGTGGTTGCACTGTTGAGCGGTTCATCGGCGCTCGGCAATTTGCTGGTCGCGAATCCCGGCTGGCTGTCGGTGCTGGACCTCGAGCAGCTCAAATATCCACGCCGCGCAGAGGGTTTTCGACGCGAGATCGAAGGCGGGTTGAAACCGAAACTGGAGGCGCGCGATTACGCCGGCGCGCTGGCGGAACTGCGCCGCTTAAAGCAGCGCGAAATGCTGCGCATCGCCGCGCGCGACCTTGCCCGCCTCAGCAACGTGGTTGAAATCACCCGCGAAATATCGGACCTGGCCGACGCGTGCCTTGACGCCGTGTGGCGGATTTGCCGGCAGCAATTCACCGAACGATTCGGCCGGCCTTTTCATCAGGATACGGAGGGGAACTGGCAACGCACGGAATTTTGTGTGCTGGGCATGGGCAAGCTCGGCGGGCAGGAACTCAATTACAGCTCCGACGTGGACGTGCTGTTCCTCCACAGCGAGGAGGGCGAAGTGTTCAAAGCCACGCCGGCGAAGAAAAAAACGCAGCGCGGCACGATGTCCAACCGCCAATTTTTCAACAAGCTTGCTGAAGCTTTCATCGCCGAAGTCTCCCGCGTGACGCCGGAGGGGATGTTGTTCCGCATTGATTTGCGATTGCGGCCTGAGGGTGACGCCGGTCCATTGTGCCGTTCGCTGGAAAGCTATGAGAATTATTACACGGAATGGGGCCAGACCTGGGAGCGGATGATGCTCATCAAGGCGCGGGGTGTTGCCGGCGACGAAGGCCTGGCCGCCGAGTTCATCGAAATGATCCAGCCCTTCCGGTTTCCCGGTTCGCTGAACGCCGACGTGCTCCGGGAAATCGCCGCGGTCAAGGACCGGATCGAAAAGGAAGTGGTGGGCAAGGAAGAACTGGAGCGCAACGTCAAACTGGGGCGCGGCGGCATTCGTGAAATTGAATTTGTCGCCCAATCGCTGCAAATCCTGCATGCCGGGAAACTGCCTTTTCTCCAGACCGCGCAAACGCTTCCGTGCCTCGCCAAACTCGCGCAGTACAAATTGCTGGCGGAAGAGGAAGCGCAACAACTCGACGCCGCCTACCAGTTTCTCCGCGATGTCGAGCATCGCCTGCAAATGGAGGAAAATCAGCAGACGCACACGATTCCCACCGACCGCCCTGCGCAACTGAGGCTGGCGCGGTTGATGGGCTTTGCGTCATTGGCGGAATTTGAGGCCGCGCTGCGAATGCACACCGGCAATGTGCGGCGGGTTTATGACAAACTCCTGAAATCAGACGCGCCAAAATCAACGCACGCGGTTCTGCCGCCGGAATTCGATGGCGCGAAGGCGGAATGGGAAAACCTGCTCGCCGCGCATTCGTTTCGCGACCCGGAGACGGCGTTTCGCCTGTTCAAGGAATTCGCCGAAGGCCCGGGTTACGTTCATGTGTCGCCGCACACGACGGAACTGGCGCGGCAATTGATCCTGAAATTCCTGGCTCTTTGTCCCCAAAAAAAGTCCACCGTCCACCGTCCACAGTCCACAGTCTCCTCACCATCGGCAATGCTCTCCGATCCGGACCGCGTCGTGACGCGGCTCGACAGTTACCTGGAGGCTTACGGGTCGCATGCGGCTTTGCTGGAGATGTGGCACGGCAACCCGCAGGCATTTGAACTGATGCTGTTGTTGTTCGATCGCTCCGAGTTTCTGGCGGAAGCGGCGATTCGCACCCCGGATTTAATTGACGATTTTGTGGCCGGCGGGCGCCTGCGCCAGCGCAAAACGGCGCCGGAAATTTTGAAGGATTTGCGCCACGGCCTCGACGACGAGGACCAGTTTCTCTGGTTGCGCCGTTATCATGAAGCGGAGCAGATGCGCCTCGGCCTGCGCGACATCCTGGGCCTCGCTGATTTCGAGCAAAATCTCGCCGAACTCTCCGCGCTCGCCGACGCCTGCCTGCAATACGCACTGGAAGTGGTCATGCGCAAAAACAAAATCAAGACGCCACCGTTCGTCGTCATCGGACTCGGCAAACTGGGCGGGTGTGAAATAGATTACGGTTCCGACCTGGACCTCCTGTTGGTCACGGATGCAAAGGCGAAGGACCTGCCGAAATTACAGCGGCTGGCCGTGGAGCTGAAGGAATTGCTGTCGCGCCGGACGGAGCAGGGGATTGTGTTTCACACCGACGCGCGGCTGCGTCCCGACGGCGAGAAAGGTTTGCTGGTCAACACGCTGGCAGCTTACGAGGAATATTACCGGCAGCGGGCGCAGCTTTGGGAAATCCAGGCGCTTACCCGCACGCGGCCCGTGGCCGGAAATTTCGCGCTCGGCGAAAAGTTTCAGAGACTGGTGGCGACCTTGGCGGATTTTTCGAAGGTAGCGCAGGCGTTTCGCCTGCCGAAAACGAAGTCAAGCCAGAGCAGGCGGGACGTCTGCGCTACTTTACCCGCCTGTTTCACGCCGGACTGGAAAACGCAAATTAATCAAATGCGCCTGCGCATCGAGAAGGAACGCACACCGCATGGTCAGGACGACTTGGCCATTAAAACCGGCGAGGGCGGTTTGATGGATGCGGAGTTCATCGCCCAGGTGTTGTGCCTGGAAAACGGCTGGCAGGAGGCAAACACCCTGCGCGCACTCGAAAGGGCGCGCGATGCCGGGGTGCTGCCGGACGCAGACAAGCTATTGGAAAATTACCGCAAACTGCGCCGCGTCGAGGGTATTTTGCGGCGCTGGAGTTACGAAGGTGAAACGGTTTTGCCGGACGATCCCGCCCCGTATTATCGCGTTTCCGTACGCTGCGGTTTTGCCACGCCGGAGGAATTTGGAAAGGCGCTGGCGAAATGGCGCCAGGCCATTCGCGAGGTTTACAAAAGGGTTTTCAACGCCAAAGACGCCAAGGTGCGAACAAGAAAATAGAATCAAAAAAGCTGTGGGTAGCACCCGCCTCCGGCGGGTTCAATTCGGCGTCCCGCCGAATTGCTTCGGCGCGCGTGCGATTGTCGGGATCGGATGGATGGTGGAAATCTTTATCACAAACAGTTTCGGGCGTGACGCCCGAAACCACCCGCGAGACGCGGGTGCTACCGTATTATTCCTGCGTCGCGATGCTTCTGTGTTTCAAGTCTTTTTCCGCTGGCGGTTGACTTCGTAAAGAAATACCGCCGCCGCCGCGCCGACGTTCAGCGAATCCACCGTGGGTGGCATGCGAATGGCCACCGCTTCATCGCAGGCAGCCAAAACCGCCGGCGTAATTCCGTCGCCTTCGCTGCCGAAGACGAGGCAGCAATCACCGGAGAAATCCGCCTGTGACAGGAATTTTTTGTCCGTGTGCGGATGCGCGGCGAGGCAGCGGACGCCGCGGGCGCGAAGTTCCTTCAGGCATCCAACGAGCGTTTGGGCCGTGGTGTGTGGTTTAGTGGTGAACTTGTGACGCAAGCCAAGCTTGGCCAGTTCGACAACCGGCAATTGCAAAATCGTGCCCATCGAGTTGCGCACGGCGCGGCGCAAAAACGGGCTGCTGGAGGTTTCGCCGACGAGCAGCGCCTGGACGCCGAAGGCGACACAGTTGCGCACCAGCGCGCCGAGATTTTCCGCGCTCGTCAGCGCGTCCACGGCCACGAAGAACAACGGTTTCGGGTTTTTCGACAAAATGTCGTCAAGTGAAGCGGGCGGGGGAATCTTCCCGACGGCGAGCTGGCCTTGATACATGGAAAAGCCGATGAGCGTTTCCAGCAGCTTTTTGTCTGCGAGATAAACGGTGAGTTTTTCCGGACGCGCTTCGAGCAGCGGGCGAAAACTTTCCAGATGTTTTTCGGGCAGCAGGACGGAGACGACTTCAAAACGGCTTTCGAGCAGCCGGCGCACGACCTTTTCGCCTTCGGCCACGAAGATGCCCTGTCGTTCGTGCTCCAGCGGCCGCCGCATGGTGCGATACGGCACGAGTTCAGGCAGGTCAAGCGAGGTGATTTTTTGGATTTGGAACATTTCAAGAATGTTTGCGTGGCTGGGTTGAATCGCAATGAAAAAAACGAGGGCGGTGTGTGCCGACATCCTTATAGAGCCTTTTGAGGTGCGACCATGAAATAAGTGAAGACGTCCGCCCTCACCCCGGCCATCTCCCCCAGGAGAGGGGGAATTATTCACCGCGTTTTGAGCCGGATGAGAGGCTGAATTGTCCTGCGTCTCCCTGCAAATAACAGCAAATCGGTGACGGAAACAAGGATCGGGAAATTGCGAGGCGACGTAATGGCGCTCTCCCTCTCCTTGGGGGTGAGGGCGAGCGTGAACACTCATTCCACCTCATCTGTTGTGAGTTGGAACATGAAAAGTCAATTTGTCTGGCTTTGTATGCTATTTGTGGTTGGGAAAATCCATTTTCCGTCTGTGCTTTTTATTCCGTCTATTTTTTTAAACGCGTCACTTACCTGTCCAAGGTGGAAATATCGCCATCAAAACCGCAACGACTATACCAAATTGAAGAAGTCTTCGGGGATTTGTGATTCGATTATAAATCTCCGGCCTTGTTGTCCGCACGATGACAATTGCAATCTGAACAAGCCACGCCAGGAAAATAGAAATAACCATTGGGAAGATTGCCTGCCCAGAAACGTTCGCCAATATTTGATTAAATGTGGTGTTGCCGTAGGCGGCAAAATTTAGCAGCCAGCGTATTCTCTCAACAGGTGTTCCACCAGCTTTGTCAATTATGATTGGAAAGAACCAACTGGCAAAAAACAACGCAAGAGCCGTCCACAACCAAAGGCGATAATCGGTTTGGAAACGAATATTTTTCACGCGATTTGCAACTCAAATTTACATTTGGTTTTTTATCGGGCAATCATTTTCAAATTACAATTCCAAGGTCGCACACGGCACATCCTGCGCGGCAATTTGCATCTGGACATGGGTGGCGCCGATTTGGTGCAGTTGCTCGGCCATGACGTAATGCGCCAGTTCGGGACGGTTGCACTCACGGCTCAGATGGGCCAGGTAAAGGTGTTTCAACTCCGCGGACATGGTGTGCGCGGCGGCTTCGGCGGCGGCTTCGTTCGAGAGATGGCCGTGACGGCCCAGAATGCGCTGCTTGAGGCTCCACGAGCGGCGCGGACAATCCTGCAGCATCTTCACGTCGTGGTTGGATTCGAGCACGAGGACATTGGCCGGCCGGATGCGTTCGAGCACAAGTTTGGTCATGTGGCCGAGATCGGTGACAAAACCGATATTGCCGGCAGGCGTGCGCAGCAAATAGCCGACGGGGTCCTGGGCATCATGCGGAATGGGGAAGGTGTCCACCAGCAGGTCGCCGATTTCAAAGCTCGCGCCGGTGTTGAAGAGGTGGCAGTTAAATTTGGTCTGCAACTGAAATTCAAATGCTTCTTTCGTGGCGCGATTGCAATAAACCGGGATGTTCAGTTTGGCGGCGATTCCGATCAATCCCTGGACGTGGTCGGAGTGTTCGTGCGTGATCAGGATGGCGGTGAGATTTTCCGGCACCCGGCTGAGGGAGGCGAGCCGCTGGCGGATTTGGCGCGGGCTGAATCCGGCATCCACGAGGATGCGGGCTTCATCGGTTTCGATGTAGGCGCAATTGCCGCTGGAACCGCTGCCGAGAATGGTGAATTTGACGGACACGCATGGACGTTAGTGGCGCGGACGCAAAGGGGCAAACATATTTCCATCACAAGGCAGGGAGGCACATCCGCGCGCCGCCACGCGAACGAAGACCGCCTTGAGAACGGAGCGCGGCTTGTCCCTGGCCGCAGCAGTCAAAAAACAACCTACACGTTGCGATGTTCTTGGGGCTTGCATGGTATCCTGGCTGCTGCGAGTTGGGACAACTCGCGCTCCGCGGGCGGTGTCGAGTTGCCCCAGTCCTTAACCGGACGGTCATTTGACTTTTTGGCGCGGTCTGCGCGAAGGTTGCGCCGTGAATCAAGGAGAGTTTTGCTTAATTGTGGAATGGAATTTGCTTTTATGACAATTGGTGCGAATCGAATATCTCACATTTTATTGAATTTTTGTATCTAAATATTGTCTTAATCATATCTTAAGACAATCTTAAGACAAGTGGGTTATAATTGCATTATGTTGAATCCTAGGAGGTTGTGGGTGGTTACTGTGGTTGGCGTTGCGTTGCTTTTCGGCCCCAGCCGTTCCAGCCTCGCTGCTGGAAGGCAATTTTTACACGGTCATATACCGGAAGCCGTGCCACACTTGCAGCCGATTGGCCGCTTTCCGGGCACGAATCGCCTGAGCCTGGCAATCGGGCTGCCATTGCGGAACCAGGAAGCGCTGAACAATCTGCTCCAGGAAATCTACGACCCGGCCAGCCCCAATTTCCGCCGGTATCTGACGCCGGAGCAATTCACGGAAATGTTCGGCCCGACGGAGCAGGATTATCAGGCCGTCATTGATTTCGCGAAGACGAACGGCCTGACGGTGACCGGGACGCATCCGAACCGGGTGGTGCTGGATGTGAGCGGGTCGGTGGCAAACATCGAACGGGTTTTTCACGTGACGCTTCACACCTACCGGCATCCGAGGGAAGCGCGCAATTTTCATTCGCCCGATGTTGAACCTTCCATTGATCTGGCGGTCCCGATTTTACAGGTCAGCGGATTGAACAATTATTCGCTGCCGCATCCCTATCTGAGAATCAAAACGGTCAGTTCATCAGCCGGGGTGACGCCCAATTCCGGTTCCGGTCCAAGCGGCACTTACATGGGCAGGGATTTTCGCGCGGCTTACGTTCCGGGCGTTTCCTTGACGGGCAGCGGCCAGAGCGTCGCGTTGTTGCAGTACGACGGTTATTATTCCAGCGACATCGCCGCCTACATCAGCCGGGCCGGCTTGACGAATTACAACATCAGTCTGACCAACGTCCCGGTGAACGGCGGCGTTTCCGTGCCCGGCAGCGGCAACGGCGAGGTGTGTCTGGACATCGAAATGGTTATTTCGATGGCTCCGGGAGTTTCCAGGATTATCGTGTATGAAGCGCCGAACGGCAGCACCTCGTGGTCAACCATTTTAAGCCGCATTGCCAATGACAATCTGGCCCGCCAGGTCAGTTGTTCGTGGGGCGACACTTCGCCCGGTTCGCCCGACCCGACCTCGGAACAGATTTTCAAACAAATGGCGGCACAGGGGCAGTCTTTCTTCAATGCGTCGGGTGATTCGGATGCGTTCACTTCGGGAATCCCATTTCCATCGGAAAGCACCAACATCACCCAGGTCGGCGGGACGACCTTGACGACCTCCGGCACCAACTGGTCGTCGGAAACCGTCTGGAACTGGGGTGGCGGCACTGGCAGCAGCGGCGGTGTCAGCACGCATTACGCGATTCCGGTCTGGCAACAGGGCATCAGCATGACGGCCAACGGGGGGTCAACCACCCTGCGCAACGTGCCGGATGTGGCGCTCACAGCGGACAATGTTTTTGTCACTTACAACAACGGAGCGACCGGGAATTTCGGCGGTACCAGTTGCGCCGCGCCGTTGTGGGCGGGATTTATCGCCTTGGTGAACCAGCAGGCCGCGACCGCCGGCAGACCCGGCGTGGGCTTTATCAACCCGGCCATCTATGCGATTGGCAAGAGCGCGAATTACACCGCCAACTTCCACGACATCACGACCGGCAACAACACTTGGTCCAGCAGTCCAAATCAATTTTACGCCACCGCCGGTTACGATCTCTGCACCGGCTGGGGCACGCCTAACGGACAAAATTTAATCAATACTCTTGCCGGCCCGTCCGACACGCTGGTCATTACGCCTGCGTCCGGCTTTGCCGCCAGCGGACCGGTGGGCGGTCCATTTGGCGTGACCACGCAAACCTTTTCGTTGACCAACCAGGGGACAGTTTCAGTGAATTGGAGTGTTAACAGCACCGCATCCTGGCTCACGGCTTCACCGGCCAGCGGCGCGCTGGCGGCTGGCGGGCAAACCACCGTGATGGCGGGCCTGAATTCCGCGGCCTACAGTCTGGCGGTGGGAACTTACTCCGCCAATGTCTGGTTCACCAATCTGACCAGTGGGGTGGTGCAAGGCCGGCAGTTTACCTTGCAGGTCTTCCAGCCGCTGGCCGTCTCGCCGACCAACGGCTTTGCATCCAGCGGACCGGTTGGCGGTCCATTTGGCGTGACCACGCAAACCTTTTCGTTGACCAACCTGGGGACGGTTTCACTGAATTGGAGTGTTAACAGCGCCGCATCCTGGCTCACGGCTTCACCGGCCAGCGGCGCGCTGGCGGCTGGCAGCCAAACCCCATTGACGGTGAGCTTGAATTCCGCCGCCAACAGTCTTGCCTCTGGAACCTACAATGCGAACGTGGTGATCACCAACCAGAATGGCGGGGCTGTCGTCCTGCCGTTCACTTTGCTGGTTGGACAACCGCTGGTTCAGAACGGCGGGTTTGAGGCCGGCACGTTTGCCAATTGGACTCAATCCGGCAACACCGCTTATACCACCGTTACCAGCGGCAATTCGCAGTTCGTTCATTCGGGCACCTGCGGCGCGGCCCTGGGGCCTTCCAGTTCACTGGGTTATATTTCCCAAACCCTGCCGACTTTTGCCGGACAGAACTATTTGCTCTCCCTCTGGGTGGACAGCCCGAATATATCCGGAACTCTCACTCCGAATGAATTCAGGGTATCATGGAACGGCAATATCATTTTCGACCAATCCAACATGGGCAAAATCGGGTGGACCAATTTGCTGTTCATCGTCTCGGCCACCAGTTCCAGCACGGTTCTCCAGCTCGGATTCCGGGATGACCCCTATTATCTCGGTCTTGATGACATCAGCGTAACGCCGATTCCAGTGGTGGCGTTCCGGACAGCAACCAAAACTTCCAGCACTTTCAATCTTACCTGGGGGGCAATGACCGGCCTGGTGTATCAGGTCCAATACAAGACCAATTTGCTTCAGACCGACTGGATTAATCTTGGCAAACCGCTCATTGCCACCGATGGCAATATGACGGTGTCCGACACCAATGCCATCAGTTCCCCGCCGCAGCGGTTTTATCGCCTCATGATGTCACCCTGAAGTTCCGCCACTCTTGCTCCGCTCCGCCAATGCGGTAGCATCAGGGCGTGAACGATTTGCTTCAGCGCGTTGAGAACAACATCCAGGATCGCCGGCTGCTCAACCACGGGCAGGCGGTTTTGGTCGGTGTCTCCGGCGGGTTGGATTCAATGGCCTTGCTGCAGGCGCTCCACAAACTTTCCTCCCGCCACCGGTGGCGGCTGACCGTCGCCCATTTTAATCACCAGCTCCGGGGACGCAGCAGCAACGCCGACGAAGAACTGGTCCGTCAAACCGCCGCCGCGATGAGACTGCCCTTCGCCGCCGGGCGGGCAAACGTGAAGGAATTTGCGAAAAAAACAAAATTGTCCGCCGAAATGGCCGCGCGCCGGCTGCGTCACGAGTTTTTTGCACGGGTGGCAAAGGAACGCAAAATCCGCGTCATGGCACTAGCGCATCATGCGGATGACCAGGTGGAACTGTTCTTTCTGCGCGTCCTGCGCGGCGCGGGCGGCGAAGGTCTGGCCGGAATGAAATGGCGGTCACCGTCGCCGGTGGATTCAAAAATCATGCTCGTTCGTCCGTTGCTCGACGCGGCCAAAGCCGAACTGCAAGGGTTCGCGCGCGAAAACAAAATCCGTTTCCGGGAAGATGCCACCAACATGTCACTCGACCTGCCGCGCAATCGCGTTCGCAACGAATTGCTGCCGCTGCTGCGACGCCGCTACCAGCCGGCCCTGGCCAAAACCGTTTTGCGACTCATGGAAATCGTCGGCGCGGAGGCGGATTACGTTAGTGGAGCCGCGCGGCAATGGCTGAACCAAAAAAAGAAAATGTGGCAAGCCCATAAAATTCTTGGTAGGGCGCGTCACTCCGTGCGCGCCGTGGATTGCGTTGGGAGAAGCGGCGGGCAAGGGACTGCCCGCCCTACCTTGCCCGACAGACCGGGCGAGGGGATTTCCTTCAATCATTTGCACGTTGCAGTTCAACGCCGCGTTTTGCAATTGCAATTGTCGGAGGCTGGCGTGCCGGCGGATTTTGAGTTGATCGAATCGCTCCGGCAATCGGCCGATGTTCCGGTCAACCTTGGCCCTCAGATCTCCGTTGTGCGCGATGCGGCCGGCGCGGTCAGCTTGCGCCCGGCGCGGTCGTCCGATTTCAACGCGAACAAGACGGTCGTCAAGCTGGCGGGCAGGGCGGGGGAGGTGGAGTTTGATGGTAGAAAATTCCTCTGGGCGGCAAGAAAATATGGCGGCTCGCGAGGACGCTCGCCCCACCAGACGGAGTTTTTCGATGCGGACAGGGTCGGGGGTAAAATCACGCTGCGCCATTGGCATCCGGGCGACCGGTTTCAACCGATTGGTTTAAAGTCATCGGTGAAACTTCAGGATTTGTTCACGAACCGGAAAATTCCGCGCGCCCGGCGGCGGGAGTTGATGGTGGCGGCGGCGGAGAACGGCGAAATATTTTGGGTTGAAGGCCTGCGGATTTCGGAGAATTTCAAGCTAACTCCGCAGACCAGGCGCCGGTTGATCTGGCGCTGGCGGCATTTGGCCGGCGTTTGAAAAAGAAAGTTTGGCAGCCCGTTATAGAAGTAGCAGCCGACGTGAGGAGGCTCTAAACGAATGGTTGTTTCCAAGGAAATTTGAGCCTCGTTACCTCGGCTACTACGAAGGAGATGTTTTCAAACGGGTAGTTGGCGGAGCCTTGAATTCAATGAATTGTTGCACCCCAAAAGTGTCGGGGAAATTGCTTTACACCCCGATTATGAAAAACTATTATCCCACATTCTAATTAAAATATGGAAGCGAAGATAAAGACGATCGACCAATTTAAGTTGCATGGCAAGGACACGGGTTCGGCCGACGTGCAGATTGCCCTGCTGACCCAGCGGATCAACCACCTGACCGAACATTTGCAAACGAACAAAAAGGATCACAGCTCGCGCCGCGGGCTGCTGATGATGGTCGGCCAGCGCCGGCGTCTGCTCGAATACCTGCAAACCATAGATTTGAACCGCTATCAGGCGGTCACGAAGAAATTGAAGCTGCGCCACTGAATTTGCGGAGGTGCGGCTTTTATTTTCAGCCAGCCGCCTTTCGCACTCGAATTTGAGCCGGAAACGCGAACGGCTCGATTTCCAAACCGAAATCATCGCGAAAAAGAAATCCATTGCCCCTGGGAAATTTCAATCAACTCCGAAAGCGTTCAGAGTTCATTGAAGTTCCTCCGGAGGCAATGGACCAGTTCATATGCCAGAAAAAATTACCGCCCAGGTGGGCGACAAACAAATAGTCATTGAAACCGGAAAACTCGCCAAACAGGCGGACGGCGCCGTAACCGTCCAGCTCGGCGAAACTATCATCATCGTGGCTGCCGTCGCCGCCACGAAAGCCAAGGAAGGCCAGGACTTTTTCCCCCTGACCGTGGACTACCGCGAAAAAGCCGCGGCGGCGGGCAAGTTCCCCGGCGGCTACTTCAAACGCGAAGGCCGCCCGACCGAAAAGGAAATCCTCACCTGCCGGCTCACTGACCGGCCCATCCGCCCGCTCTTTCCCAAGGGCTGGTATAACGAAGTGCAGGTGCAGACCGTGGTGTTGAGCGCTGACGGCGAAAACGATCCCGACATCCTCAGCATCATCGGCGCGTCCACCGCGCTGATGGTCAGCGACATCCCGTGGGACGGCCCGCTCGGCGCTGTGCGCGTCGGCCGCATCAAAGGCCAGTTCGTCGCCAATCCGACCCATACCGAACTGGCGGAGAGCGACCTCGACCTCGTCTATGTCGGCAATACGAATGACATCGTGATGTATGAAGGTTCGGCCAGGGAAATTTCCGAAGCCGATTTCAATGCCGCGTTGAAATACGCGCAGGAAGCCATCCAGCCGCTCATCGCCGCGCAAAAGGAACTCGTCGCCCGGGCCGGCAGGAAGAAACGCGAAATCACGCTCAACATCGTCCCCGACGAAATCCTCCAGGAAGCCAAGAAGCTCGCCGGCGAACGCTTTGTTCCCGCGCTGCTCACACCCGGCAAACTTGCCCGCGAAAATGCGTGCAAGGCGATCCAGGACGAAGTCGGCGCCAAACTCGTTGAAAAATTCGGCGCGGAAAAGGTCACTGAATTTGTCATCAACGACGCGTTTTACTACATCCAAAAGGAAGGCGTCCGCGGTTTGATTTTGAATCACGGCAAACGTCTCGACGGCCGCGCCTTTGATGTCGTGCGCCCGATTTTAAGCGAAGTGGGCATTTTGCCGCGCGCCCATGGTTCGGCGTTGTTCTGCCGGGGCGAAACCCAGGCGATAACGCTGGCCACGCTCGGCACCGGTGATGACACGCAGGAATTCGATTCCTATACCGGCGGCGGGAGCGAGAAGAAATTCATCCTGCACTACAACTTCCCGAATTTCTCCGTGGGCGAAACCGGACGCATCAGCGGGCCCGGCCGGCGCGAAATCGGCCACGGCGCGCTCGCCGAGCGCAGCATCGAGCCGATGCTTCCGACTGAGAATTATCCCTACACCATCCGCGTCACCAGTGAGATCATGGAATCCAACGGCTCGACCTCCATGGCGAGCGTTTGCGGCGGCACGCTGGCGCTCATGGATGCGGGCGTTCCAATGATTCGCCCCGTGGCGGGCATCAGCGTCGGCATCTGCACCGAACTCGACGCGAACAAGAAAATTTCCAAATACCAGCTCCTCACCGACATCATCGGCTGGGAAGATCATTACTGCGACATGGATTGCAAGATTGCCGGGACGGAAAAGGGCATCACCGGCTTCCAGCTCGACCTGAAGTTGAAGGGGCTGCCGCACGCCATCATGGCCGAGGCGATTGAAAAGACCCGCGTCGCGCGGTTGCACATCCTGGCGGAAATGGCCAAGACGCTCGCCGCCCCGCGCAAGGAAATCAGCAAATACGCGCCGCGCATTCAAACGGTCAAGATCAACCCCGAAAAAATCGGCGCGCTCATCGGCCCGGGCGGCAAGAACATCAAGAAACTGGTCGAGGAATCCGGCTGTGAAATTGACATCGAAGATGATGGCACGGTGAACATTTTCTCCGTCTCGCCGGAAGGCATGAAGATCGCGCTCGACGCCATCACCGGCATGACGGCGGAAGCCGAAGTCGGGAAAATCTATCGCGGCAAGGTCGTCACCATCAAGGAATTTGGCTGTTTTGTGGAATTCCTGCCCGGCAAGGACGGCCTGGTTCACATCAGCGAACTGGCCAATTTCCGTGTCAAGAATACCGAGGACATCGTCAAGGTCGGCGATGACATCACGGTCAAATGCCTGGGGGTGGACGAAAAGGGCCGGGTGCGGCTCTCGCGGAAGGCGGCGATGGAAGATCGCGACAAGGAAGTGGCGGGCAAGGAAGAAGCGGGAAAAGAAGCCAGATAATCCCGGCGAAATCAATTCCAGCGCGGACGGAAAACCGTCCGCGCTTTTTGTTTGGTGCGCCCGGCAGGGCGCACTGACTTGTTGGTTAAAGTCCAATACAGGCCCGGCAAGGGGAACTGTTAGCCGGACGGCAAGGGTGTCCATCGTGAGGTGGAATCCGAAGGAAGCCGCAGGCAAAACGCTGGTCTGACGAACAGAAACCGCATAGAGGCGGCCATGACGGGTGAGAAGGCCAATATCTTCAAAGCCCGGTGCTTGCACGGAAGTCATGGACGTAGATGCGGCGGACATAAGCGTGGAGGTCAGTGCGCATTACCCGGGGAGGTCTCCGGCTTTGCGATAAAGCTAGCCCGGTCGCAAGGCTGGGACGAGGCAGCCGGAGAAGTCAGCCGAGACCATAGTAGGCGCAGCCTTGCGCCGAAGGGTCGAACAGAAAGACAGGAACGGAAGCCTCGATTCTCGATGAGAGCAGCAGCGCCAGAAAAGACGATTGAGATATCCGAAGTTGACCTGCACGGTGGCAGCCGGAAGCTGCGAGCGATGCAGGCCAGCGGCGCAAACTCTCCGGGAATTGAGGAACAAACCGATCCCAGAAAGCCTGGCCCCATCGAGACGATGCTTGAACGAGGCAACCTGCTCAGAGCCCTGGCTGCGGTGGAACGCAACGCTGGTGCCGCCGGAGTGGACGGCATGGAAACGAGCCAACTGCGCCGCTACCTGCTGAAAAACTGGGACAGGATCAAAGAGCAACTCCTCAACGGCAGTTATGAACCCCGGCCTGTGCGGCGGGTGGACATCCCCAAAGCCGGAGGAGGCACACGCATGTTGGGGATACCGACCGTAATGGATCGGTTCATCCAACAGGCGATCCATCAAACACTGAGCCCCATCTGGGAACCGGTGTTTTCGGCGCACAGCTACGGGTTTCGGCCCGGACGCAGTGCGCAGCAGGCGATCAAAGCCGCCCAAAGACACGTGCGCGCCGGCAAACGCCGGGTCGTGGACATGGACTTGGAAAAGTTCTTTGATCGAGTCAACCACGACGCGCTGATGGCGCGGGTAGCGCGGCGGGTCAAGGACGAGCGAATGCTGGGCTTGATCCGGCGCTATCTGGAAAGCGGGATCATGTGCGGAGGATTGGTGGAACAACGGGTGGAAGGCACGCCGCAAGGCGGGCCGCTATCGCCGCTGCTCTCGAACATCCTCCTGGATGATCTGGACCAGGAACTGGAAAAGCGAGGGCATCGCTTCTGCCGGTATGCCGACGACTGCAACCTCTACGTAGGCAGCCGCCGGGCCGGGGAACGAGTGATGCAATCGCTGACCCGATTCCTGCGCGACAAACTCAAGCTGACGGTCAACCGGCTCAAGAGCGCGGTGGAACGCCCGTGGAAGAGAAAGTTCCTGGGCTTTTCGCTGACCGCGGAGCAGGAAAGCCGGGTGCGAGTGGCGTCGCCAAGCGTGGAACGGTTCAAGGACAAACTGCGGGAAAAGTTCCGGGAAGGGAGAGGCCGCAACCTACGGACTTTCCTTGCGGGACTCAAACCGCTGCTGCGCGGCTGGGCTGGCTACTTCAGCGTGGCCCAAACACGCGGCGGGTTTGAAGACTTGGACCAGTGGATACGCAGGAAACTGCGCTGCATGGAATGGAGGAAGAGGAAGCGCGGACGGACGCGGCGCAAACGGCTGATCGCCCTGGGACTGGACGGGAAAGTCGCCCAAGCCAGTGCCTTCAACGGCCGAGGCCCGTGGTGGAACGCCGGAGCATCGCACATGAATGCCGCGCTGCCGACCGCCTACTTTCGGCGGCGGGGACTGCTTCTGCTGAACGAGGAAGTGGCCAGGCAGACTGCGCTGCGAGCAGCGAAGTCTTTGTGAACCGCCGGATACGGAACCGTACGTCCGGTGGTGTGGGAGGACGGTGAGGTTCTATTCCTCACCTCCTACCCGATTACCTACACCCAAAGAAGCAAATTATGAAGCTTGTTCCCTGAATCCTTTCACAAAAATAAGCCCCGTCCGGTAGGTTGATCCGCCGGTCGGGACTGGAAGTATGAAACTACTGGTAGGATTACTGGCAGTTTAACTGGAGATCATGATTGCCGGCGCTGTTGACGCCGTGTTTTCTTCGCCAAATGTTGCGAAGTAAATTCTAGGTACACTGAACAAATTTTCCATGGAAGCAGCCCATGCAACTGACGTGCCAAAGGTGATTCTCCGTTGTTCTCCTCGAATTGCTGGCCTTTTCGATCGTTCACTTTTTTGGGGGTGATGTTTTTTGCCCCATGCGGGCAAAAGTATTCATTGACCATCCCCATCCGCCAAACCGATCTTAACCACGGATGGACACGGATCGGTTTCGCGATTTTGCTCATCGGCTAACGCAGCATTCACGGCTTGCGCTACGTCGAGAAAAAAGGCGCCAACCCGCTGCCCGGATTTCCTCTCCGCCTCGATGGGGGGAGAGGAATTAAAGGTGAGGTGTCGAATCCAGGCGCGACATCTTCTGCGCGTGGCCGACTCGTTGATTTCACGGTCGCGTGGAGTATGCTTTACACGGCTTTCCACGGCTTTCCAGTTGCAAATGGCCGTATCCGGCCTACGATGCCAGTCAATCCGCATGATCAGGGGAAACAGTCAGAAACTTCACGGTGCCGGGTGGGAAAACGACCCCGATCGCCGGATTGACGCCCTGGTCTATGATCTTTACCTGTCTGTGGCGCAGCTTCGGCAGGCAGGCATCCTCAGACCCGCCAAAATCAAAATCGCGAAAGGAGTCATTGCATGAAACGAGACCTAAATCTTACCCGTGTCGGACCCCGAAATGATGAAAGCCTCCTCATCAGAATTATGTTCAGGGAAAAGTCATGTCTTTGGCTGTTGCTTCTGGCAAGTTGCAGCTTATGTATGAGACCGGCGCTGGCATGGGGCGAATCATATGATCTTCACTCCGTCAAGGGCATCGAGGCATTCAACGGTTCGACGGCGGCAAGGGAACTCCTCGGAAAAAACGGCTTTGTGGTGGCCGACCCCGCCTTCAAACAGATTTTCGAGCCTTACATCAAAAGCCCGCAAACGGAAGCGCCATCCGAGACCAATGACATGGGGAGTTCTTTGCCATCGTTCATCACGACCGATTCCGCCTGGCATACGTACCATGTGCTGCTCGAAGAAGGCGTCAAGGGAATGGAGGAAATTCAGAGCCGCCGATTGCTTGATTTCTCGCGCCGGCTTCTGGCTGCCGCGAGCGACCCGAAAATTGGAAACAGCAATCTGGTTCTGTTCGCCTCGGTCGGACTGGCTTTGCAGGACGAGCATTACCGGCAATCGCTCCGACCGGAGGTAAAGAGCATCGTGGATGGATTGCGGACCGGCTCGACACCGGTTGAAGTGCCGGTCGGATTTCCGTTGTCACCACTCCAGTTCCGCGCGCAGAGCTTTTACACGCAGTCGCCAGAATTGAGCGATTACTTCGCCGCCCGGCAATGGTATGCCAGTGTCGTTTTCCGGCTCTCGAATGCGCGGGAGACCAAATCCGCCGTCGCCCTGACAATGCTCGTGAATGGCAATCCGGAATTGCTGGCGCTGTGGAAACAATTGTCGGAGCCATTTGATGTGTTCCTTGCTTCTGCCGAGGATGGAACCATTCGGGAATATGCCAACACCGCAACCTCCGTTCTTGGAACCAATTTCCCAAATGTCTCCGTTTCAGATTCGCAGGTTGCGGAAATCCAAAAGAAGCTGGAAGCGCAATTGCCCTTGCCGCGGGTCAGCGACCAGTTGCTGTCGCCTGAGCAATACGCCGAGTTCTCGAAACAAACCCGGGGATTTCGTTTGCTGCCACCGCGGCGCTTGCCCTGCGCGGTCTGTTTTCACAATACGGTGGATCCGAAAATTCCCGGCCGGATGGATCCGTCCGGCCTGGATTTTCTGGCCGCCTCGCCGGTACTGCGTTCGCCCGCCGCCATTCGCGCCGTGCAAAACGAGTTCGGAAAACGTGTTGGCGAACTCATTCTGAAGGCGGACTGCGGACCGATGCCGGATTCGCTTCACGGCGAAGCGATGCAATTGCTGGCCACGCTTCAGAAACCGTTGCCCGCGCCAGTCCCGGCGCCAATGCGAACCGAGGCATGGTCGGACCTGCAACTCTGGACGCAACTCGGAGCTTGGGCCGAGCAGCGGCACACCTGGGCGCTGCATACCAAGCTGGCTGTCGGGTATTTGGGCATCATAACTCCGCCCAAAGGAATGGTGGCACCGTATCCAGAATTTTTCTCCGGCCTGGCAAAACTGACACGCCGGACGGCCGGGGCGTTTGAAAGGGCGGGCCTGGAGGAAAAGTTTGACGCCAGGACCGTTGCCGATGAGTTATTGGAGCTGTTTGACCTGTCGCACAAATTATCGGGTATCAGGGACGAAAAAGAATTGGAGAAAAATTCCGGCAAGCTGGAGCAGCTCGATCAATTTCGAAATCAATACTATAAAAAGCATCGGGCTGCATTGGAGCAGGGCAGATCGCGAGACGCCTACAAAAAACTCGAAAAGGAACTGGAAGAACTAGCCCGGCGTTGCGCAGCAAACGGAACGACGAATGAGGCTGACATTGAAACGCTCCATACGTTTTTTGAATGCCGGCAAAATATATCCCGCCTGCTCAACGGTTTTGCGCCGGTCTGCGACCGGCTGGCCGAACTGGCGCGGAAATCCCTGGCCGGCCAGGCTTTGACGGAGGATGATGACAATTGGATTGAGAATTACGGCGTCACCCTGGCCGGCTTTCACTTCTATTATGGAAACTCCTACGAAGTGCCGCGCGACGATTTTCCAATTGTGACACGGGTTTTTTCCAGCCCGCTGGCCAGTTCCATCCTGTATGCCGGCCTCGCCCGGCCACAGGCGCTCTACATTATTATTCCCGACGGGAAAACTGCGCAGCTTTATCGCGGAGCGGTGATGACCTATCGGGAATTTGTCCGGCCGAACGATCAACTACTGGACGACGTGTCGTGGCGTGAACTGGTATCAAAGGGCCAGACACCGCCGGCTCCGCCGTTCACGCGCAGTTTCTATACGGAGAAGTCGGCGACTGAATGGATGAAGGAACTTCATGCTGTTCTGGGACGGGAGGAAAATTACGATAATCTTGAGGACATATTTTGGAACCTGGGGTCAAGGGCAACAGAAAAGGAATTGCCCGATTTGATCAAATTAATGGCCGAGAGCACCAACTCGGACGAAGACGTTACCGTCGGTATTGGTGAAATCATCGAGCGATTGCGGTGGGAACCGTATCAAAGACAACTCATCCAATTGCTGGCGTCGCCGGACACCTTGGTTTCAGATTTCGCCGCCCAGATTCTACTGCAACGGCCAGAGAGTTTGGATACGGCCACATTGATTTCGGGTTTTGACAACCAGCCGACACGTGCCCGCCGCCTGTATTGCGTGTTGTTAAGCAGCGTACCGCAACAGACCGAAGCCACCTGCAAAGCGTTGTTGCAGGCCATGCAAACTTCGGACGCTGGCGTTCGTTGGCAGGCTATGCTGGCTATCGGAAACGCGCATTGGAAAAATGAACCGCCAATTACCGCCCTCGCCGGCGGCTTAAAGGATACCAATCAATACGTCGCTGCAGCCGCCGCGCGTTCGCTGGCTCGTCTCGGCGCTACCAACATGGCACCGGCGTTGATGTCCCAGCTCGAAGCCTGTCTGCAACCACCCCGCCTGTCGCTGGAAGTGCAGCGACAACAAGCGCAGGCAATCAGTCACGATCGGGAAAGAAATTACAGACCGGTGGGAGGAACGCACCCTGGTTTAGGAGACTTGCTTGACTCGGAACATCTGGAACTGCACATCCAGCTCGGGCGCGATGTGGGTGCCAATGCCGGGCGAATGGCGGCGATGCGGCTCCCGCCACGGCCATTCAATCTCCCGACTCATACATACGATCTGGCAACCGCCCTGATCGAGGCGCTCGGCGATTTAAGATACGCGCCGGCTGTGGATGAATTGTTCAAACTTCGCGGAACGGATTATGACGCGGAAGCCACTCGTGCTTTGGCCAAGCTCGCCCCCGATCGCTTGACCAGCGAGTTGCTGACCACGGCCTTGGACAAGCAGATTGACAGTTACATGCGAGAGAAAGCGATGATCACTCTTGGCAACATCTCTGCAACCAATCGTGTACGCGATCTTGTTCCGCTGCTGGACGACACCACGCCAATTGTTTATTCGCGGCCTCTGCCCGGCCCGGAATGGCGGGTTTGCGACCGGGCGGCGGCGACCATCGCCATCCTGTTGGGATGGGAGAACGGGAGGTTACCCATATACGTCCGGCCGGAACAACGCGCGGAGACGATGAATCGAGTGCGGGACTGGGCAAAGCAAGCTCAAAAATGTGGCAATAAAACAATCCCGGAAGATTTACGCGCCGGCCATTTCAAAACCTGAAGGCAGAAAAAGAAGGCATCGTTTGACCGCTGACCCTGAAAATCACTTTAGCATTTAGCGTTTATCCTTTAGACTTTCTCGCAGGAAGATGGTTATGAACATGGCAACACCCTCTTGGCGGTTGTCAGAAACCGGGCGTTGGAAGTTAAAATCGCGGCAGCAAACAGCCGCGGTCATCAGCCCGGCGTTATTTTTGCGCGGAATATAAGGGGTTTGACTCGGCGGCGGCACAAACGTAAATTTCCAACCAATGTTGGTTGCTGAATCAAAGGTGGCGAGCGCAAACGCGGTTGGCTCGCCTGATGCCAATCCGAATCGTTCCTGGAAACATATCGTGGAACCGGTGGAGCCTTTTCTCCAGGCGGTCATGCGGCAATTGATCCGGCAGGTCAACGATTTTGATCCGCAAATCGTCCCCTACGCCCAATACGCCCTGAACGGCGGCGGGAAACATTTGCGGCCCACGATTCTGGCGCTGTCCGCCAGCGCCCTCGGCGAGGTCACCGACGCGCACGTGACGGCGGCGGTCATCATTGAAATGGTGCATCTGGCCACGCTGGTGCATGACGATGTGCTGGACGAGGCGGAAATTCGCCGCGACCGGCCCACGTTGGCGGCCAATTGGGGCAACGATATCGCCGTGCTGTTCGGCGATTGCCTGTTTGCCCAGGCATTGAAACTGGCGGCCGGTTTTCCCACAACGGAAGTCTGCCGCGCCGTGGCCATGTCAACGAACACGGTTTGTTCCGGGGAAATTTTACAGACCCAGCACCGGTGCAAGTTTCCCATCTCGCGGCGCGAGTATTTCCGCGTCATCGAAATGAAAACCGGCGAATTGTTCACCTTATCGTGCGATTTGGCGGCGTTTTTGAGCGGGGCAACGCCAAAACGGCGCATCGCCTTGCGGCAGTTCGGCGCGGCGTTCGGCACGGCGTATCAGGTTTATGACGATTGCATGGATTTGTTCGGGACGGAGGCCTCGGCCGGCAAATCGCTGGGCACGGACCTGGCGAAGGGCAAATTAACGTGGCCGGTGTTGCTGGCCTGGGAACGCGCCAGCGCCGCCGACCGGGCGCGCCTGGAGAACCTGGTCGAAAACTGGCAGCCGGATAATTTGTTCGCCGTGAACGAATTGCTGGCCCGATACGAAACGTTTGGGCCGTCGCAGGAAGTCATCGCACGCTATTTGGAGCAGGCGCGGCGGGGGTTGCGGGTTTTGCCGGAATCCGGCGGGCGCGCGGGATTGTTCGGTCTGGCGGATTTTTTAGCGCAACAAACCAATGCCCTGGCGGTTTGTATTTGAATAAATCATGATTATGTCCGCTCCAGGCACACGCACGGATGATTCAGAAACGCCCGCGCCAGCGGATGAAGAGTTGCTGGTGCAGCGGGCGCGGCGTGGCAATTTGGAGGCTTACGATGAATTGGTGCGGCGCAATCAGGAGCGCATCTACGCGACGATTTATCACATGACCTCCAATCACGAGGACGCCAACGACCTGGCCCAGGAATCGTTCATCAAGGCGTTTCAGGCGCTGAAATCCTTCAAAGGCGGCTCCAGTTTCTACACCTGGCTGTACCGGATTGCAGTCAACAAAACGATTAATTTCCTCAAACAGCGCAAGAACCGCATTCACATGAGCCTGAATGACTTGGACTTCAAAGCCGAGCACGACCCCGATTTGATGGCCTTGATTTCGGACAAAACACCGCGCCGTGATGCCAGTTTGACGGAATTGCAGGAAAAATTGAACGCGGCATTGTTAAAGTTGTCTGAACCTCATAGATTGGTCGTTGTACTGCACGATGTGCAGGGGCAATCCCACGAAGAGATTGCAAAGGTTATGGACTGCAACATTGGCACTGTTCGGTCGCGGCTGTTTTATGCCCGACAGCAATTACAGGCGTTGTTGTCCGATTACTTGCAGTAAATATGAACGAACACGAAAATAACTTCGAGTCGTTGCGCCGCTTGCTGGTTCTCAAACGGTACGAAACGCCGCCACCGGGATATTTCAACTATTTTTCAAGCCAGGTCCTGCAACGAATCCGCGCCGGCGACGTTGGAACATCAGCCAACTGGGTGGAGGATTTGTTCGGTCAGGCGCCTTGGCTGGGAAAATTGGTGCAAGTGTTTGATGTGAAACCGATGTTCGCGAGTACCTTTGCCGGAGCGCTTTGTTTGCTGCTGTTTCTAGGAATTATTTATGCGGAACGGCCGGATCTCACGTCGCCGCCGATTATGCAGGCCACCACCGGCGCTTCGCTCGCCGCCACTTCGCCATCCTTGGCCCAGTCAGTGGACCAAATGGGGATCGTGTGCAGCACCAATCCCGTGCTCAGCCTTCAGCCGGTCGCTTCGCTGTTTGGACCGCAAAATCCGCTCGCCCAGCCGGTCAGCTTTACCATTCCCGGCCACTAATCCAATTTGAAATGCGTTGCGCGCTTGAAACCGCGCCGCGCTTGTCATTAAATCGGGCGGGTGCCAACCAAAGTCATCGCGGTCGCCAACCAAAAAGGCGGCGTGGGCAAGACGACCACGGCCGTCAATCTTGCTGCGTGCCTCGCCGCGCTGGGCCAACGCGTGCTCCTGTTTGACCTCGACCCGCAGGCCAATGCCACCAGCGGCCTCGGCCTGGAAAAAACCGAGGGCGCCAGCGCGTATCGCGTCTTGCTGGGCGAAGGCAGCCTGCTCGACAAAATCAAAGATACCCCGTTCACGGGGCTGGCCGTCGTCCCCAGCGAGGTGGATTTGTGCGCCGCCGATCTTGAACTGGCGCGAATGGAGAATCATCTGCTCCGCCTTGCCGGCATATTGCAGCCGGTGTTGGAATCGCAGCGATTCGACGTGGTCTTGATCGACTGCCCGCCGTCATTGGGCATTCTCACCCTGAACGCCTTTGCCGCGAGTGATGGTTTGCTCGTGCCGTTGCAATGCGAATATTATTCGCTCGAAGGCATTTCCATGATGAACCGCGTGCTCAACCAGTTGCGCGCCGCCGGCATCAATCCGCGCCTCGACATCTTCGGCGTCGTGATGACAATGTTCGATGGCCGGACGAAGCTTTCCAACGAGGTCGTCAGCGAAGTCCGCAATCAGCTCGGCGCGCGTGTGTTTGAAACGGTGATTCCGCGCAGCACACGCCTCGCCGAAGCGCCAAGTTTCGGCAAACCGATCATCCATTACGACAAATACAGTTCCGGCGCGGCGGCTTATGAACTTCTCGCACAGGAAGTCTTGAAACGACTGGGAACTTGATATGCTGAAGCGAACGCCACTCTTTACCGCGCACCGGAAACTCGGCGGCAAACTCGTCGAATTCGGCGGCTGGGAAATGCCAGTGCAATACACCAGCATCACGGACGAACACCTCGCCGTCCGCAATGCCGCCGGCATCTTCGACATCTCGCACATGGGCGAAGTCACCGTCAGCGGTTCGGGCGCGGCGGCATTTCTGAATTCCCTTCTCACGAACGACATCCGCAAGCTCGCGCCCGGCGAAGGCCAATACACCCTGATGTGCAACGAACGCGGCGGCGTCATTGACGATCTCTATGCTTACCGCTTGTCCAGTGAGGTTTTTTTTCTGGTCATCAACGCCTCGCGCATCGAACCGGATGTCGCCTGGTTGCAGGCGCAGGCCGCAATCCCGCCTTGCGGGACCGGTGAACTCAAGCTTACCGACGCCTCGCACAATTACGCCGCCGTGGCTGTGCAAGGCCCGCGCGTGAAGGAATTCATTGATGCCTGCATTCCCGGTGCCTCGGTTTCGGGCATGCGGGTGAACGGCGTGACCGGTTTGAAGAAAAACCAGATCGCTGGCTTTCACTTTGAACAAGGCGGCCTGCTCGTCTCGCGCACCGGCTATACCGGAGAAGACGGATTCGAAATCGTCGGTTCGGATGAACCCATCCGGCATGTTTGGGACGCTCTGCTCGCTGCCGGGCATGCGTTCGGCATCAAACCGTGCGGCCTCGGCGCGCGCGACACGTTGCGCACCGAGGTTTGCTATCCGCTTTACGGCCACGAGCTGGATGAGCAAACCACGCCCATCGAGGCCGGACTCGGATTTTTTGTCGCGCTCGACAAAGGCGGATTCAACGGGCGCTCGGTCTTGGCTGAACAAAGGGCAAGCGGCACGAAAAAGAAATTGGCTGCCTTTAAGATGACGGGTAAATCCGCGCCGCCACGGCCGCATTATCCAATCCGGGTGAACGGCGCGAACGCCGGCGTCGTCACCAGCGGCACGCAAAGCCCGTCACTCGGCATCGGCATCGGCATGGGTTACGTGCCGCCGGAATTTGCGAAGCCCGACACGAAGATCGAAATCGAAATCCGCGGCAAACGGTTCTCCGCTGTCGTTGTGCCCAAGCCGATTTACCGGAAGATTTGATGGCGGGCAGTTATTGCCATCCCAAGGCATGACTCAATTTAAGTTGTAGTGTCGGCGCTGTGCGCCGATTCATTCGAGCCAAAGGCTCGACTCTACGACAAATTCGTACAATGCCGTTCCTGACGGCACTTGACTTTCTAATCAGTAATATTAGCGTCTGTTAGTGTTTGGCCGTGAGGCGGGAGTATCCGCAAAATTGTTTAATCCCGATCCATACGACAATTTTGTTGGACAGGATGCGTTGCCGGTACTTCCCCAAGAATATGAACGTGTGATGGGAATGTCCCAAAATCCTTATCTGGTGGTCGTTTTGCTGATGGCGGTGGCGGTGGCTTTTGCGCTGGCGCCTTTGGCGGCGGCGTGGGCCTGGGCCAGGTTCTTTTCCCCGAAAAAGCCGGGCAAGGACAAGAACGCCATCTATGAATGCGGCCTGGAATCCAAAGGCGACGCTTGGATTTCCTTCCGGTCGGAGTATTACCTTTACGCCATCATTTTCCTGGTGTTCGACGTGGAAACGATTTTTCTGCTGCCGTTTGCTGTTTCCTTTGGCGGATTATCCGTGGGGGCGTTTCTGGCCATGGTGATTTTTCTCCTGCTCCTGGTGGAGGGATTGGTCTGGGCGTGGCGGAAGGGAGTGCTGACATGGAAATGAAAACAGAAACGGAGCAGGGGAGTCATGGGACAATGCCGAACGGTTCAACTGTTCAACCCTCCAACACTCCTGCGCTCCATTCCGGCGTGGATGAGGGTTTAAGAAGTGAATTGCAGAAGCAGGGAATCTACACCACCACCCTGGAGGAGTTGTATAACTGGGGCCGGGCCAATTCCGTATGGCCGCTGACGTTTGGGCTGGCGTGTTGCGCCATTGAAATGATTGCGACGTCCATGGCCCGGTATGACCTGGCCCGGTTCGGCGCGGAAGTGTTCCGGCCGTCGCCCCGGCAGGCCGACCTGATGATTGTGGCCGGGACGGTCACCAAAAAAATGGCGCCGCTGGTAGTGCGGCTCTACAACCAAATGCCGGAGCCCAAATACGTCATTGCCATGGGCGCCTGCGCGATTTCCGGCGGTCCGTTCAAGCAGGGTTACAACGTGCTCAAGGGCATCGACCGGTATATCCCGGTGGATGTGTCCATTCCCGGCTGCCCGCCGCGGCCGGAGGCGTTGATTCACGCCATCATGACCTTGCAGGAAAAAATCCTGCATCAAAAACTCACCGGGCCGGATCGCCCGCGGCATCTGGTCGCCGACGCGCCCGGCGAATTTCCGGTGCCGGCCTGCGGCGAGCACGATCTCGAACCGCCAAACAATCCCGAAGTCTGGCAACCGCCGATAATGACCAGAAAATGAGAATTTATTAATGACCAGAAAATGAGAATTTATTAAGGAATCCAGGAATACAGAAAAAAACAAATCCTATGGCGTGTTTTCAAAATCTACAAATGCTCGCAGCCGGAGTGCGCCCGTCCCCGGGCGCAGCAACTTCCACTGGCCAAGAACGCATGGAATTACGGAGAGCTTGCAGTTGGCGGACATGGCTGTGGCCGGGGACGACCACACTCCGTATTTTGAGAACACGCCCTGGCTTCCTGGTCTCCTGATAAAAATAACCGTGGAAACACCTGACCAAATCAAAATGCGCCTCGAAGCGGCGGTGCCGGGCGCAAGAATTGAAATTCTTCCGAACGATTGTCCGGCGGGCGAACGGTCGTTGCTGGTGGATACGGCCCATGTGCTGGCCGTGGCGAAGTTTCTCCGTGAAGACCCACAATTGCGCCTCGATTTCTGCTCCAACGTGACTGGCGTGGACTGGCCGGAAACGGTTGTCAAATCCAGGATCAAAAAGACCGTGGTTGTGGCCGGCGTTGAGAGTGAGATTGAGGAAACAATCGAGACGCTGCGTTCGGGCTTTCTCGAGGTGGTTTATCACCTGTATTCGATGGAACTGAAACACGGGCCGTTGGTGCTGCGCCAGCGCACGGCCAATCGCGACCCCGAGGCTCCCGCCGTTTCGCTCACGTCCGTGTGGCGCGGCTGCGAGTTTCAGGAACGCGAAGTCTTTGATTTGTTCGGAATCCGGCTGGAAGGCCACCCCGATTTGCGGCGCATCCTGATGTGGGACGGATTCAAGGGGTTCCCGATGCGCAAAGATTATGTTCCGCCCGACGACTTTGAATACGAACCGACGCCGCACGACGAGGTGCTGGAGCAGGCCAAAAAGCATTATCCACCGGAGGTGAAGGCGTGAGTGTGGAATTTGGAGTGCGGGGACATGTCCCCGCTTTGGAAGGCGCCGACATGTCGGCGCACTCCAAAAACTACGAAATTCTGCCGAAGACGAGCGATACCGGCGAACCAATCGGCGAGCTCCTCGAAGTTTCGATGGGGCCGCAACATCCGTCCACGCATGGTGTGTTCCGCATGGATGTGGTGCTGGACGGCGAAAAGGTCGTGAAACTCAAGCCGGTATTCGGCTATCTGCACCGGAACCATGAGAAAATCGCCGAGAACATTTCCTACCTGGGCTCGATGCCCTACACGGACCGGCTGGATTATTTTTGCTCGATGACGAACAACTGGGCCTACGCACTCGCTGTCGAGAAGCTCGCGGGCCTGGCGGTGCCGGAACGCGCCGAATACATCCGCGTCATCATGGCGGAATTGACGCGCCTGCAAAATCACACCTGTCTGGCCGGCTTTTTTGTGCAGGATATGGGCGCGCTGGGCACGCCGCTGATGTATGCCTTCCGCGAACGCGAAAAAATCCTCGACCTCTTCGAGTCGGTGAGCGGCGCGCGCATGATGTGCAATTACCTGCGCTTTGGCGGTGTGCGCTGTGATGTCACACCCGACTGGCTGGCCGAGGCGAAGCAACTGGTGGATGGCTACAACAAATTTCTCGACGAATTTGAAGCCCTCCTGACCGGAAACGAAATTCTCCTCGCGCGCACGCAGGGCGTCGGTGTGTTGCCCAAGGAACTGGCCGTGAGCGCGTCCGTCACCGGCCCGATGCTCCGCGCTGCCGGGGTGAATTATGACGTTCGCAAGGTGGACAAGTACGGCATTTACGGGCGGTTCGACTTCAAGGTGCCGCTGGGCGAACACGGCGACATTTATGACCGCTACATGGTCCGCATTTTGGAAATGCGTGAGAGCCTGAAAATTTTGCGGCCGGCGCTGCGCGACATTCCGTCCGGATCGGTCATGGATCCGAAGGCAAAGCTGCGCGGATTTCGTCCGAAGGCGGGCGAAGCCTACGGGCGGATCGAGGCGCCGAAGGGCGAACTGGGCTTTTATCTCATCAGCGACGGCTCGGCCAATCCGTATCGCTACCGGGTGCGGCCGCCGAGTTTCATCAATCTGACCATTCTTGAGGACATGTGCCTCGGTCACCGGATTGCGGACGCGGTGGTCATCCTGGGCAGCGTGGACATCGTGCTGGGGGAGGTGGATCGATGAAACGAGGAAAAATAATAAGGAAACCAGGAAGCCAAGAAATGGAAACTTCACGCCAAATCAGTCGGTTTGGGCGGCAGAACCCTTCTGCTTCCTGGATTCCTTATAGAAAGACGGGTTTCATAATAATGAAACCAAGAAACCAGAAAATTAAAACCGGGAGGGAAAATGGCTTTGGAATTTGAAGAATTGACGGGAAAAATTATTGGCGCGGCGATTGAAGTTCATCGTCAGCTTGGCCCCGGATTTATCGAGTCATTTTATGAAAACGCGCTCGTTTATGAGTTGCGAAAACAGGGGCTTAAAGTCGAACAACAACTCGAAGTGCCCGTTGTTTACGACGGCAACGTCGAAGTGGGCAAGCACCGGCTCGATTTGTTGGTTGAAGGTGAAATCGTGGTTGATCTCAAAGCTATCAGCGAATTGCTCGACGTACATTTTGCCATTGTGAAATCGCAGTTGCGTGCAGTGAAGCGGAAGCACGGTTTGCTGTTGAACTTTGCCAAAGTGAAACTCGAAGCCAAAAGAGTAATCGCCGAATGAGGAAGCTCGGAGTCATTAATAATGAAACCAGGAAACCATGAAAATGAAGCTGAACGCCGAGCAAACCGGTTTAGTCGGCAAGAATTGTTTTGCTTTTGTACGTTCAAAATCTCCTGCTTTCCTGGCTTCCTTATAAAAATATAAACCTCCTAATCTCATGCTTGGCGAACAGATCATCAAAGGCATGGCGGTGACCGCCCGGAACTTCTTCGGGAGTTACCTCTCGAAGGAGCGGCTCACCACCGTGCAATATCCCGAGGAACGCCTGCCGCAGAAGGAAAACGCCCGGCAGTTTCCGTTTTTGGTTTATGACGGCGACGGCCCGGAAAAGGGACTGCGCTGCGTGGCCTGCCAGATTTGCGAGAAGGAATGCCCGCCCCAGTGCATTTACATCGTCAAGAGCAAGGACAAGAAGCCGGATTACAAGGGGCAGGCCCAGTTTTATCCCGCCACGTTTGACATTGATATTTCGGTGTGCATGAGCTGCCAGATTTGCGTCGAGGTCTGCCCTTTCGACGCCATCAAGATGGACACCGGGTTTGAATTGAGCACGGACGACCGGTTCGGCGGCCTGTTGTTGACGAAGGACAAGCTCGCCAAATCAAACGAGCATTACCGCCGCATCCATCCCACGGAGGCGGCGGCGGTGGATGCGCATCTGGCCGGGGAAAAGGCGAGGGCGGAGGCCAAGGCGAAAGCGGCCACCGAAGCCAGTGCCAAAACGATTCCAAAGAACCAACCCGTTTAAAACATGGTTGAAACACTGGATCAGATTTTTGTCACGTTGAAGCAACAGGCGGTGGGGTTTGTCCCTGCCGCCTGGCAGCCGGTGGTTTCCGCCCTGATTTCGGTTGCGCTCATCCCGCTGGTGTTTGCCAACCTGTTTGCCATCGTCACGATCTTCGAGCGCAAGGGCATCGGTCGCATCCAGAATCGCTACGGGCCCAACCGTGTCGGCATGCCTTGGCCGCTCAATAAATTAGTCAATTGGCGTCTTGCTGGTTTCGGCCAGTTCATTCCGGATGGCCTGAAGATGCTGACCAAGGAGGACATCGTGCCGCGCGCGGCGGACAAGGTGGTGCATTTCCTGGCGCCGGTCGTCCTGCTCATCCCGGTTTTGCTGGCCTATGCGGTGCTGCCCATCGGCCGCAACATGACGGCGGTGGATTTTGACGCGGGCGTGCTGTTTTTCTTTGCCGTGGGCGGGGCGGTGGAGCTGTCGGTGTTCATGGCCGGCTGGTCCAGCCATAACAAATACTCGCTGCTGGGCGCCATGCGCGCGATTGCGCAGATGATCAGCTACGAAGTCCCCCTCATCCTGTCCGCCGTCCCGGTCATCATGATTGTCGGTTCGCTCAAGACGGTGGACATTGTCGCGGCGCAAAATCATTACCTCTTCGGCGTGGCCCACTGGTTTGTGTTCACGCCGTGGGGTCTGGCCGGGTTCATCCTGTTCTTCATTGCGTCACTGGCCGAATCCAACCGCACGCCGTTCGACCTGCCGGAAGCGGAATCCGAAATCATTGCGGGTTATTTCACGGAATATTCCGGATTCAAGTTCGCGCTGTTTTTCCTCGGTGAATATCTCGGCATGTTTGCCATCAACGGACTGGGCATCACGCTGTTCCTGGGCGGCTGGACCGCGCCATTTTCGTTCCTGACCTGGGTGCCGTCATATGCCTGGTTCTTTGCCAAGCTGATGGCGCTGGTTTTCACGTTCATCTGGATCCGCGGCACGCTGCCGCGGCTGCGCATGGACCAGCTCATGAATTTTGCGTGGAAATTCATGCTGCCCCTGTCGCTGGTCAACATCGTCACGTCCGGCATCTGGCATTTCATGGGCTACGGTCCGGCGCGCTGGTTGGTCTGCTCGGCCCTGATTTTTGGCTCGTATGCCATCCTCGGCCGGGGATTGATGCAAAACCAAAAACTCGGCAAACGCGCCTATCGGTTCGCTGAATGAAAAATATGAATCATTCCACATCTTTCCGTAGCAGCCGAGGTGACGAGGCTCCGATTAAATTTACGATGTTTGATTTACGATTTACGAGTCGCTCGACGATCCGCGCAGACCGCGTAAATCGTATATCGCAAATCGAAAATGATGAGCCTCCTTACATCGGCTGCAACCACTTTGATGGTTTAACGCCCTAACCATGTCCTTGCCCTTCATCATCATTGCAATTGTGACGCTCTTTGCCGCAGCGGCGGCGATGAGCCTGCGCAATCTGGTGCATTGTGCGCTGTCGCTGGTGGTGGCGCTGGCCGGACTGGCGGCGCTTTACCTGACGCTCGACGCGCAGTTCGTCGGCTTCGCTCAAATCCTGGTCTATGTCGGCGCGGTCGCCATCCTCATCGTGTTCGCGGTTTTGCTGACGCGCAGTGATGCGACACCGAACCAGACCATTCTTGCGCCCGGCTGGCTGTTCGGCATTGTCGTTTCCGCCGTCATCTTTGCCATGCTCGGCTGGGCGGCGCTGAACAGCATGGGCCTGCCCAAGGAAATGCCGCCCGCGCCCGCCGCCACCGTCAAGAACATCGGCGACCTGCTGATGACCCGATACATCCTGCCGCTCGAAGTCATCGGCCTGCTGCTGACAGCGGCACTGATTGGCGCGGTCATCATCGCGATGAAGGAAGAACCGCTTTCTAATTCCGGTAGGAGCCGAGGTGACGAGGCTCATTCTTCAACAAAGTTAGAGCCTCCTCACGTCGGCTCCTACGAATCGCAAAAGGGAGGCCGCGTATGACTCCGCTTCAAGGCTGTTTGCTTGTATCCGCACTGCTTTTTGCCATCGGTCTGGCTGGCGCGGTCACGCGGCGCAACGCCATTCTCGCGCTGGTCGGCATCGAACTGATGCTAAATGCTGCGAACCTGAACTTTATCGCGTTCTGGCGTTACGGAGCGCATCCCGAGACGTTGTCAGGCATGATGGTCGTGATTTTCTCCATTGCCATTGCGGCGGCGGAGGCGGCGGTGGGCCTGGCGCTCATCATCGCAATTTACCGTCATTACCGGACCGTCAACCTGGATGAAATCAAGAATTTGAAGGGATGACCTGGATTACGCAAAATCTGTGGCTGATTCCGGTGCTGCCGCTGGCGGCGTCGGGCGTTATTGCCGTGAACAAGCAACGGCAACGCAAGCTCGCCGCGACGCTGGCCATCGGCTCGATGGTCCTGGCGTTCCTGTTCTCGCTGTGCGCGTTCGGCGCCACGCTCCTCCACCACGGCGACCACGGCGTGTTCCGGGAAGTCGCCGGATTCAACTGGTTCCAGTTCGGCGGGCAATGGTTGCAACTCGGCTGGGTGCTGGACCCGCTCACGGTCATCATGCTGGTGATGGTTTCGTTCGTCAGCCTGCTGATTTTCATCTTCAGCGTCGGCTACATGGCGCATGATGAAAATTTCATGCGGTTTTTCTGCTTCATGTCGCTTTTCGCGGCAGCGATGCTCGGAGTGGTCATTGCCAACAATCTGCTCCTGTTCTTTGTCTGCTGGGAAATCGTCGGCCTGACCAGCTATCTGCTCATCGGGTTCTGGTATCACAAACCGAGCGCGGCGGCGGCGGCGAAAAAGGCCTTCATCACCACGCGCATCGGCGACCTCGGCCTGTTGCTGGGCATGGTCTGGCTTTATGCCGAAACCGGCACATTGACTTTTTATGCGAAAGGTGACGGTTGCCTCGAACCGTTTGCACTTAACCTGTTGGTGATGGACACAACAGCTGTCGGTATGACGGTGGCCACCGCTATCGGGTTGCTGATTTTCCTCGGCGCGGTCGGCAAATCCGGCCAGTTGCCGTTGCACGTCTGGCTGCCGGACGCCATGGAAGGCCCCACACCGGTCAGCGCGCTCATTCACGCGGCCACGATGGTGGCGGCGGGCGTTTTCCTCGTCGCCCGGGTTTATCCGTTGATGAGCGCTCATCCCTGGGGCGCTGCGGCTGAGACAACCGCGCTCCAGGTGGTGACGTGGATTGGCGCGCTCACAGCGATTTTTGCGGCGTCCATCGCGGTGGCGCAGACGGATATCAAGCGCATCCTCGCTTATTCCACAGTTTCACAGCTCGGTTACATGATGCTGGGTCTGGGCGTTGGCGGCGTGGCGGTGGGCATGTTCCATCTCATCACGCACGCGTTCTTCAAGGCGCTGTTGTTCCTCGGGTCCGGCTCGGTCATTCACGGCTGCCATGAGGAGCAGGACGTGCGGAAGATGGGCGGGCTGAAAAAATTCATGCCGGTGACGTTTGCGACGTATGCCATCGGAATGCTGGCATTGTCTGGCTTTCCACTGTTCTTCTCCGGCTTCTGGAGCAAGGACGAAATCCTGCATTCGGCTCACGGCTGGCCGGTGTCGCATATTCCCTTTTTCATCGGCTGCGCCGGGACATTGCTCACGGCATTTTACATGACGCGCCAGGTGGCGCTGGTGTTTTTTGGAAGTTATCGGGGTGCGGCCGTCCCCGGCCGCAGCAGTCACGATTCGCATCAAGCGCCTGGTTCATCTCACGGCTCTTCCAGTTCCCACGTTGCTGCGGCCGAGGACGGCCGCACTCCGCACGAAAGCCCTGCGGTCATGACCATCCCGCTCGTCATCCTGGCGGTGTTCGCCATTTTATTGGGCTTTGTCGGCACGCCGGCTTGGCCGTGGTTTGACGGTTTTCTGAAAGGTGAATCCGCTGGGTTCAATTTCAGCAAATTGACGGAAGGTGGCACGCTCGGCCTGATGCTGGCGTCCGCGGTGATTGTGTTCACCGGTCTCGGCCTTGGTTGGTGGCTCTATGGCAAACGCCAGCGGAAGACGGTGGAAGAACCCGACGTATTGCAGGTCGCACAGCCGGTTCTGTTCCGGTTGCTGGAAAATAAATATTATGTGGATGAAATCTACGAGGTGACCGTCATTCGTTTCAATGCCGGAGCGGCGCGCACTTGCGATTTCCTCGACCGCTGGATCTGGGGTGGGGCGGTTCTGCTGGTTACCTGGGTGACGATCGGGCTGTCCCGGCTGTACCAGTTTACGGATGATTTTGTGGTAAACCTAGGTTTCGATGCCGGCTGTGACACCCTGCGGGAGGGCGGCGGCGAAATATCCTCATGGCACAGTGGCCGCGTGCAAACCTATCTTCGCGTCATCGGTGTGGCGCTGGTGGTGCTGGTGCTGTTCCTGATTTGGGGACGCAAATCATGAATCTGCCTTGGTTGACCATTCTAATCGTGGTTCCGCTGTTCGGCGGCATCGTGGTTGCCGGACTGGGCGCGGAACAACGGCGGCTCGCGCGCGGGCTGACGCTGGCGTTCAGCCTCGTGGGGCTGACGGGGGCGCTGTGCCTCTGGAAACATTTTGATGCTGCCTCCGGCGATCTGCAATTCGTTGAGAAGCACGACTGGGTAAAGTCACTCGGCATTCAGTATTTCCTCGGCGTGGATGGTCTCAGCCTGTTGATGGTGATGTTGACGGCGATCGTCGTGCCGCTCTCCATCCTGGCGTCCGGAAATTTATTTGATGGTAGGGCGGGCAGTCCTCTGCCCGCCGCTGGTGCGCTTGGCGACGACGGCGCGCACGGCCTGTCCCGCCATAGTCAAGCGACGGCGGAAGTGACGCGCCCTACCCAGGGCAGCGCACCACTTTATTACGCGTTGGTGTTGTGGTTGCAGGCGGGATTGTTCGGCACGTTCACCGCGCTGAATTTCTTCCACTGGTTCCTGTTTTGGGAACTAGTGCTCATCCCGGCGTTCTTCCTCATCAAACTCTGGGGCGGACCCAGACGCGGCCCGGCGGCGACGCAGTTTTTCATTTACACCATGGTCGGCAGCGTGACGTTACTGCTGAGCTTCCTGGCCATCCGGCTGGCGACGGGCAGTTTTGATTTCATCGAACTTGCCGAGATGGCCAAGCGCGGCGAAATCACGGCCAAACTTGGCAGCGCCATCGGCTGGAAAGCGCACATCGGCCTTCTGGTTTTCTTCGGCGCATTCCTCGGATTTGCGGTGAAGGTGCCAGTCGTGCCGTTTCATACCTGGCTGCCCGCGGCTTACACCGAGGCGCCCAGCCCGGTGACGATGCTGCTCACCGGCGTCATGTCGAAGATGGGTGTGTACGGTTTTCTGCGCATCCTGTTGCCGATATTCCCCGAACAGATACGGCTGGTGCTGACGCCATTGATGTGGCTGGCGGTGCTGACCATCGTATTGTCGGCCTGCGCGGCGTTCGCCCAGCGCGACCTCAAACGCATCCTGGCCTACTCATCCATCAACCACCTCGGTTACTGCCTGCTCGCGCTGTTTGCGGTGACCGGTGCGGCGACCGGCGTGAACCAGCCGGAACTGCAAAAGGCCGCGGCGCTCAACGGCGTGTTGCTGCAAATGTTCAACCACGGCCTCACCGCTTCCACGCTGTTCCTGTTCGTGTGGCTCATCGAGAAACGCAGCGGCGGCCTGCGCGGGCTGGAGGATTTCGGCGGCATACGCAAAGTCGTTCCCGTGTTCACCGGTTTGATGGGCATTGCGCTGTTTTCGTCGCTGGGATTGCCGGGCTTGAACGGGTTCGTGGGCGAATTTCTGATTTTCAAGGGCGTGTTCCCACTGGCGCCCTGGGCGGCGGCGTTGTCCACGCTCGGCCTGCTGGTCACGGCGATATTTTTGCTGACGCTCATCCAGCGCGTTTTTTGCGGGCCGTTGAACGCGCGCTGGGCGCAAATGCCGGACCTCACGCTTTCCGAGCGCGCGCTGGTAATCGTTCCCATCGCGCTGATGTTCGTGCTCGGCCTCTGGCCGCAGCTCGTGCTGGGCGTGATTGACCCGACTGTCATGAAGATGGTGCAACAATTTAATTTTTAAACATGCTGGCCTGGACCATATACATCTCGTTCATCGGGGTGCTGGTGCTGATGCTCCTGCCGCGCGAGGCGGCGCGGGCGGCGCGGATCATCGCGCTGCTGACGGCCATCGCCGGTTGCGTGGTGGCGTTTGCCGGGGCGGTGCAGCAGGCGAATCCGGGCGAAGTCGCGACGATTGTCGAAGTCCCGTGGATCCCGGCGCTCGGCGCCAATTATTTCCTGGCGGCCGATGGCATCAGCCTGGTGCTGGTGGTTCTGACCGGCCTGGCGGCCATCGCGGGTATTTTGTTTTCGTGGAACATCGAAAAGCGCACCAAGGAATTTTTCGCCTTCTACCTCGCCTTGATCGGCGGCGTGTACGGCGTGTTCCTCAGTTTTGACGTGCTGCTGCTGTTCGTATTTTACGAGCTGACCATCATCCCGAAATATTTCCTCATCGCCCGCTGGGGCAGCACGCGCAAGGAATACGGCGCGATGAAACTGGCTCTCTTTTCATTTGTCGGCAGCCATCTGGTGCTCATCGGGTTGATTGCCGCATGGGTCGTGGCCCGCGCGCAGACCGGCCACGCATCGCTCGATTTGCTGGAATTGTCGAAAGTGTCGTTCCCGTTGGGTTTCCAGCACTGGGTGTTTCCGCTGGTATTCATCGGTTTTGGGATTCTCGCGGGCCTGTGGCCGTTTCATACATGGGCGCCCACCGGTCACGTCGCCGCGCCCACCGCCGGCTCGATGTTGCTGGCGGGGGTGGTAATGAAACTTGGCGCCTATGGCTGTCTGCGCGTGGCGATGGTGCTGTTCCCCGACGGTGCCCGCATGTGGCAGAACGAAATCGCCGCGCTGGCGGTCATCGGCATCGTTTATGGCGCGGGCGTGGCGCTGGTGCAGAAGGATTTCAAATTTGTCATCGGCTATTCCAGTGTGAGCCACATGGGGTTTGTCCTGCTGGGCCTGGCCACGCTCAACACCATCGGCCTCAGCGGCGCGGTGCTGCAAATGTTCTCGCATGGCATCATCGCCGGCCTGCTGTTCGCCGTCGTGGGCCGCATGGTCTATGACCGGACGCACACGCGCGATTTCAACGACCTGCAGACGATGCAACTCGGCCGGTTGTTGCCGTTCGCGGGGGTGACGTTTGTGCTGGCGGGCGTGGCCTCGATGGGATTGCCCGGGTTCAGCGGGTTCGTTGCCGAACTTCAGGTGCTCATGGGCGCGTGGAAAGTGTTTCCGGTGGCAACCATCATGTCGGGATTGGGAATTATCGTTGGTGTGGCCTATATCCTGCGGGCGATACAAAAGGCGTTTTATTCGGACGCACCAGCGGCGGACAAATCTGGCCCCGACCATCCGTTCGAACCCATTTCGACACCCGAACGCATTGGGGCGGCGATGCTTATCGCGGCGTCACTCGTCATCGGCCTTTTCCCGGGTCTCCTCTTGAACTGGATTCAGCCGTGCCTGAATTCGCCGCTGTTTGAACGGCTGTTGAAGGGAGGTTCGCTGTGAACTATCTCCAGGTGCTTCAACTGGCCGCGCCGGAGACCGCCATGGCCATTACGGTGCTGATGGTGCTGACAGTGGATTTGATCGCATTGCGCGGACAAACGATTGAACAACGCTTCCTTGCTGGAATGCTGGTTTCAATTATTGGTTGCCTGATGGCGGTGGCACTCGCGTTCGCCCATTTCGAACAAGGCAACCTGTTGCACGGCATGCTGGTCGTGGACCCGCAGACGGATTTTCTTAAGGTTGTGCTGCTGATATTGACAATTTTCACCGTGATGATTTCTGCGTCCGGCAAATTCACCGAGCACGTCGGCGAATATCTTTCGCTGGTCCTGCTGGGGACGATCGGACTGATGTTCCTGGTAAGCGCCGAGGACCTGCTGATGATTTTCATTTCGCTGGAGCTGGCCAGCCTTTCGCTCTACATCCTGACGGCGTTTAACAAGCGCAACGCCCGGTCCAGCGAGGCGGCGTTGAAATATTTTCTGTTCGGCGGCATGTCCGCGGCATTCCTGTTGTTCGGTTTCAGCCTGCTTTACGGGCTTTCCGGCTCGACTTATTTACCAGAAATCGCCGGGGCGCTGAAGGGCAGGGGACTTGACCCGTTGCTGTTGGTGGCCATCGTCACGACCGTGATCGGGTTTGGTTTCAAAGTCGCGGCGGTGCCATTCCATCTGTGGGCGCCCGATGCCTATGAAGGCGCGCCCACGCCGAGCGCGGCGTTCATCGCGTCCGGTTCCAAGGTTGCCAGCTTTTACATCCTGGCCAAAATTCTGACGGTGGGTTTTGCCGGCGCGGAGGGCAGCGCGGTCTGGCAAGGCTATGTGTCCGGCTGGACGCCGGTGATCGCCATCGTGGCGGCGCTTTCGATGGTGCTGGGCAATCTCACAGCCATAGTGCAATCGAGCGTGAAACGGCTGCTGGCTTATTCGGCCATCGCCCATGCGGGCTACATGCTGCTCGGCGTGCTGGCCAATACGCCGTCCAGCCACAGCGCGCTCCTGTTTTATGTCATCACCTATGCTCTGACGGTGCTCGGCGCATTTGGCGTGGTGACGGTGGTGGAAGCGGCCACGGGCGGCGATGCGATGGCCAATTTCGCCGGACTCAGCCGGCGTGCGCCGGTATTGTCGTTGTGCCTGCTGGTGTTCCTGCTTTCGCTGGCCGGCATTCCGCCGCTGGCGGGTTTCATCGGAAAATTTTTCCTGTTCAGCTCGGTGGCGGGCGTGGACGGCGGACATCTCGGCCTGCTCTGGCTGGTGATTCTGGCCATAGTGATGAGTGCCGTGTCGTTTTACTACTACCTACGGGTTTTGAAGCAGGCTTGGGTGCTGGACGCCACTGAAAACGCGCCCGCCATCAAGGTTCCATTGGTCACGATGTTTGCGCTGGTCCTGCTGGCGGCGCTGGTGATTCTCCTCGGTTGCGCTCCGGGATTGCTGCTGTGCCATTTGTAAAACGCGGCCGATACGTCGGTTCAAGTTGCCGCTTCCTCGATGTTTTCAGTGGGAGACATGAAGTAAAAATCGGACTCTTGGGTGCGGCCGTAAAATCAGTGATACATCCGCCCTCACCCCGGCCCTCTCCCCCAGGAGAGGGGGAATTGTTCGCCGCGTTTTGAACCATGCAATGAGTTGGGTTATCCTGTGTCTCACGGCAAGTGGTACAGAATCGGTGACTGCAATGAGGATCAAGAAATTGTCCAGCGACATAAATCGCTCTCCCTCTCCCCGGGGGAGAGGGCCGGGGTGAGCGCGAGCGTGAACACCAACTCCACTGAAAACGTTAATGACCCAGGTTTCCTGATAAATGAGCAAAAGGCATAAAAATTATTTCTTTTTCGCGCCGTTTGTGGCTTTTTGTGGCTTGAATTTATGAGCAATGTTCCTGCGGATTTGAAATATACGAAATCTCACGAGTGGGTGCGCGTCAGCGGCGACACAGCGGTGGTCGGCATCACCGACCACGCGCAACACGAACTGACCGACATTGTCTTTGTGGAACTGCCGGACAAGGGCCGCAAGGTCAAGGCCGGCGAAGCCTGTGCCGTAGTGGAATCCGTGAAGACGGCGAGTGACATTTACTCACCCGTGAGCGGTGAAATTCTGGAGACGAACAGATTAGCCGCAGACGACCCGGCGCTGGTGAACAGCGAGCCTCACGCCAGCGGCTGGTTCTACAAAATCAAATTAAGCAACCCCGCCGAGCTGAACGCGCTGCTGTCGCCGGAAGATTACAAGAAGCAGATTGGTGGGTAATTTTCAGTCTTGAATAGCTCGTTTTAGCTTTAACAACATTCCAGCAGGCTGTTTTAATAAAGCAGAACGTTTCCACTCGGAATGAATCACACCAGCAATGCCGGTAGTTGTCGCGGCAATTGCACTGGCCGCAGGAAGCCGTTCACCAACGCCGGCGGCGACAGCAGCTAGCTTGGCTCATTTCTGAATGATAGTGGATTAAAATATGCTGGAAAGCTCGATTGCATTTGAAATCCCTCTCATCATCAGCCGCACATAAAAAAATCCATGTCCATCCGTGTCCATCCGTGGTTAAATCTCTCCGATGAAAAACCGTCTCTTCATCAAGCCGTATTGCCCATGGTGTCACAAAGCCATGCGCTGGCTTAAGGGCGTGGCGGGAATGGATTCGACAATATTCCATCGCTGCATTAACTTACCCACGCATGAAGAAAACGAGCCAACGGCGGAATTTTGATTATCCCGTTACCACCAAGGGCGGCGAAACTGCCGCAAAGGTGCGGGCGGGGGCCAATCGCCTGTCAGAGTCGGAGCGCGAGGCGCTTTTCAAAAAGGGAATGCAGATGATCTATGGCGGCAAAAAAGAAACTGTTGGCCGCCGATAGCAACCTGCTGTTTGACCTCGCGGAGAAAAAAGATTTTGCGCTTACCTTTCTGGATGTCGCCAAAGAAAAAGGTTTCTCGTTGCAACTCCCACCCACGGTCGTTCAGGAACTGGCCTTTGCCGCCTTGAAAAAGCGCGGTGAAGAACAGAAACTCGCGTTCGCGGCACTGCAAAATCTTCGCGGTTGGGGGATTGTTCCGTTTGACCTTGCAGCGGTCGGCCACGGAATTACCGAGCAGTTCGCCCGCCGCCTGCACGAATTAAAATTACTGCCGGAAGCCGAGTTGAATGACGGATTGATTCTGGCCGAAACCGGATTGGCGGGTATTCCATTGCTCGTGTCATCCGATAAACATTTGCTCGAACATCGAATCGGACGAACTTTGTGCCGTGTGCCGTGAACGACATATTGGCGAGGTAAACGTGGTTCATCCTAAAAGGCTGCTCAAAGCCTGGGGAAATTAGTGCATGAATATCCGTCTCTTCATCAAGCCATATTGCCCGTGGTGTTACAAGGCGATGGCTTGGCTCGACGGGCGGGGCATCCGGTACGAAAAGCTGGATGTCATCGCCGACAGCAAGGCATACACGGAAATGGTGAATCTTTCCAGCCAGACGCTGGCGCCGGTGATTGAGGTGGATGGCCAGATTCTCGCTGATTTTGGTCCCGAAGAGTTGGAGAAGTTCTGGGAAAAGATTTCTACAACAAATGGACACGGATAAACTTGGCGCGGATGGATTGGCATTGGTAGGGCACGCAGTCCCTTGCGCGCCGCCTTTTGTACACGAGACGATCGGCGGGCAGTGGACTGCCCGCCCTATTATTTTATCCGTGTGCATCTGTGTCCATCCGTGGTTAAAATAAATTTGTGACGACGACTGAATTGAAACCGCGACCGCGTTTGCCGGACTGGCTGCGCATCACGCTGCCCACGTCCGACAGTTTCGCGCGCACGCGCAACCTGCTGGACGAGCTGAAGCTGCACACGGTCTGCGAAAGCGCCAGGTGCCCGAACCACTGGGAATGCTGGGAGAAGGGCACGGCGACGTTCATGATTGCCGGCGACCGCTGCACGCGCGCCTGCGGCTTTTGCGCAGTGTCAACGGCCAGGCCGCTGCCGCTCGAAGCGGACGAGCCGAGACGCGTGGCCGAGGCGACGCGGCGGCTGCGGCTGCGACACATCGTCATCACCGCCGTCGCCCGCGACGATCTGTCGGATGGCGGCGCGGAGCATTTCCGGAAGACGGTTGAAGCCGTACGTGAGTTGAATCCGGGCATCGTGATTGAAGTGCTGGTGCCGGATTTCAATGAGAGCGATGCGGCGATTGAATCCGTGCTGGCGGCCAACCCGCACATTTTCAATCACAATCTGGAAACCGTGCGGCGACTGACGCCGTCCGTGCGTCACCGCGCGACGTACGACCGTTCGTTGAGCGTACTGCGGAAGGTTAAGGAACGGGCAGCGGCGTCTCGGCAGAGAGCCGCCAATGAATTATGCGGCGGTCTGCCGACCGCCGCTACAATTTACACCAAATCCGGCCTGATGCTCGGTTTGGGCGAGGCAGAAGCGGAAGTCATGGTGGCGCTGGAAGATTTGCGCCGGGCGGGTTGCGACATTCTCACGCTGGGCCAGTATCTTCAGCCCACGCTGAAACATTTGCCGGTGGTGGAATTTGTTTCGCCCGCGAAATTTGAAGAATACGGCAGGCGGGCAGGGGAGCTGGGCTTTGTTCACGTCGCCAGCGGCCCGATGGTGCGGAGTTCGTATCACGCGGACGAGTTCAACCTGCCGTCAGCGCATCGGCAGGGATGAACCACGGCGCACGAACAGATAAATCGCAACACCGAAGCAGACGATCCCCACGACAAACGCGATGATGGTAATGGTGGTGGTCATTGTGCGGGCTTGTTCCACCGCTTCAGCCGCGCGCTTTTTCCCCGATTCCCGGAATGCCTCAAGCTCCTTTTCGAGCGTGGCGATGGCTTCCTCATTTTTAAGCTGCATGGTAAGCCATTTCCCTTCGGACGATTTCCATTCTGCGGGCAGGCGCTCGAGGGTTTCGGCATTGGCGGGTTGAAAGCCCCACCGAACCCAAAACGGCGAATTTTCCTGCGTCCACAACCGAAAAACGCCGTGATGGGCGGCAATGGTCTGGATGCGTTCCCAGAACAATTGCCGCGCGGCATCGGCCACGGCAAAATCCGTGTAACCTTCGCTGTGGAGCCGGGCGTGCTGGCCGGCGATTTGCAGGCCGATCGCGCCGACAATTTGTCCATCGGCGGCTTCAACCACTTGAAATTCGGTCAGCCGCTTTTCCAAGTCACCCGCCGGGAAGCGCATGGAATTCCAAAGCGATTTCAGACTTTGAAAATCGTCGGTCGTGGCGCGCCGAATGCGAAGGTTGGGCGGACTCATCGCCGGTCTTATACCAAGTCCCCCAGCCTCATGGCAACTGGAGCCGGTAAAAGAGTTCCGACTGGTTTCAATTTTCGGTGGGGCGAGCGTCCCCGCGAGCCGGCTCGTCGGTAGCCTCGCCCACCAAACTGTGCCACTACCGGGCACATCGGCCATTTGCTTTTCCCTAAAATTATGCCATTCTGGCCGTGATAAAATCTAATTTGAACCATGAATGATAAAATTACCCAACAATTGTTGAATGCGCTGCAGTGGCGCTACGCCACGAAAGTTTTTGACGCGACCCGCAAAATCCCCGCCGATGTCTGGGAAACTCTGGAGCGCGCGCTTGTGCTCACGCCGAGCTCCTACGGCCTGCAGCCATATCATTTCTTCGTCATCCACGACCCGGCCAAACGCGCCGAACTGCTGCCGCATTCGTGGAACCAGAAGCAGGTCGTGGATGCGTCGCACTTGGTCGTGTTCACCGCGCGCACCAAAATGACCGGGGCCGACGTGGCCAAACTCATCCAACGCACCAGTGACATCCGCAAAATCCCCGCCGAGTCGTTGAACTTTTACCGCGACCTGATGCTCGACGACATCGTCAACGGTCCGCGCGGCAAAACCGCCCATGAATGGGCGGCCCGGCAAACCTACATCGCGCTTGGTAATTTGATGACCTGTGCCGCCGTGTTGGGTGTGGACGCCTGTCCGATGGAAGGCCTCAACCCCGCCGAATATGACCGGGTGCTGGGTTTGAACGGCAGCGGCTATGCGACGGTGGTGGCCTGCGCGCTGGGTTATCGCGCCGCCACCGACAAATACGCGAGCCTGCCGAAGGTGCGGTATGAGGCAAAAGAAATCGTGCAACAAGTTTGAGCGAAAATGATCGCGGGCGGCGGCTTTGGCATCAGGACGAACCCATGAAAAGGACCCTGCGTATCATTGCCGGAGTTCTCATCGTTGGCTCAATCGCTTTTTGGGCGGCAACCGGGGCAAATCGCGGCTGGACGAAAACGCGCGTCCCGAAGAAAATCGTGGACGAAGCCACGGGTCTGGAAGGAATTCAATGGCAGGAGAAATTTGTTCCAGGCGTTGATTTTCTGGGCGCAGTCTGGTTGGGCGCCGGGATCTTGACTGGCCTTTCCTTTTTGTCCCGGGCAAAACCAAAGTAATCCATCAACCGAAACCAAAAAATGAAAACGAAACTCACCATCCTGGCATTCATCACCTTGACGGGCGCTGCTCTTGCCGTGCCCCAGACGTTTGACTTTAACGACTCCAAAGGCATCAACAACGCAGGATTCAAGCTCGATGCGCCGCTCGAAGCCATCAACGGCAGCGCCAGCGGCGTTTCCGGCACCGTTACATTTGACCTGGCGAATCCCAGTGCAACGAAAGGCAAAATCATCGTGGCCACCGGATCGCTCATGTTGCCAAACCCGATGCAAAAACAGCACATGCTGGGCGACAAATGGCTCGACGCGACGAAGTATCCCGAAATCACCTTTGAATCGAAGGAATTCAAAAACGTCCGGACTGCTGGCGATACCACCACGGCGGACGTAACCGGCACGTTCACGCTCAAAGGGGTGTCCAAGGAAATCACCGTGCCCGTGAAACTGACCTATCTGAAGGACAGGCTTGGCGAGCGTGTGCCGAATCAGAAGGGCGATTTGCTGGTTATCCGCGCCAACTTCACCATCAAGCGCGGCGATTTCAACATCATGCCTGGTCAGTTTGAGGACAAGGTTTCCGACACCATTGAAATCACCTTGAGCCTTGCGGGCGCGTCGCCGAAATAAGCAAACTGGCGGAGAGAGGGGGATTCGAACCCCCGATACGGTTTAACCCGTATAACGGTTTAGCAAACCGTCGCCTTCAGCCACTCGGCCATCTCTCCACCGGAAACCGACCGGATTAGTTCAACCAGTCTGGCAATTGCCTTGGCGGAGTCAAGAACGGAGACAAGTTGAGTCAATGCCCGTACGTTGGTGATAATTCGACCTGATCCGGCAGTTCCCTAAAATGCCATTTTTCCAGGACCGTTCGCGACCCTTTCGGGCAGTCACATCGAAAGCCGGGGCAGCAGAAGAGATTTTCCCCGCCATGCCAGCCACGCCACGTTGCTATACATGCCTCGCTACGCCATGCTGGATGCGCTTTGAAATGTCACAATTCCAGGCCTTTCATTTTCTTGGTTGACCGCCACCAGCATCGCGTTTGAAACTTGCGCATGAAAGGATTGAGCCGGCATCCATTCCGCGTTTTGTGGCGGCTGCTTTGGTTTGCCGGCGAAGTTATCATCGCGCTGTTTGATTTTTTGGTTCGCTGCGCGTTCTGTCCAAAAAAATCAGCGTTGGCCGCGCGTGCCTTGTGGCTCCAGCGGGCTTCCCGCCGTGGCCTGCGAATTTTCAAATTCACAGCACAAGTCGCCGGGCCGGTTCCGTCCGGCGGCCTGCTCGTGAGCAATCATTTGAGCTACCTTGACGTGCCGGTGTTGGCGTCGCTCACACCCATAGTTTTTGTCGCGAAAAACGAAATCAAGTCGTGGCCGGTCATCGGCTGGCTCGCCCGGCTGGCGGGCACACTGTTTATTGATCGCGAACGGCGGATGGACGTCGCGCCGGTGAATGCCGCCGTCCAAACCGCGCTCGATGGCGGCGCGCTGGTGGTGGTGTTTCCCGAAGGAACGAGTTCGGATGGCCAGACCGTATTGCCGTTCAAGTCATCGTTGCTCGAGCCGGCCACGCGGCAAATTCATTCCCTGTCCATCAGCTTGGTTCAATATGAGCTCGATGATGGCGACGCGGGCAGCGACGTTTGTTATTGGGGCGACGTGACGTTTCTCGCGCACCTGTTGAACCTGTTGAGCAAGCGCACCGTCCGGGCTTCGGTTCGCTTTGCACCCATTCCATCCACTGACAGCAGCCGCAAGGAACTGGCGAAGCAATTACATTCTGAAATGCTGAGATTAAAGAATGCGACCGGGGGTTCAAAAAATCCTTCCCCACCTTCCCATGACGGACTTTGATTGCCGCCGAAGGGAGAGAAGAAGACTACCGGCAACGGTCTATCAAACTGTCGCCTTCAGCCACTCGGCCATCTCTCCACCCAAAGCCAATCTGATTGGTTCAAACAGTCTGGCAATTGCCTTGGCAGAGTCAAGAACGGAGACAAGGTGAATCAACGCCCGTATGTTGGTGATAATTCGACCTGCCCCGGAAGTTCCTTAAAATATCATTTTTCTAGGACCGCGCAGTTGCTCAGTGACCCGGCAGGTTTGATTCCGCTGGCGCTTATGAAGCGGGTATTTCGGGCAGAGGTGGCACAACTAAAGCAATCCACCCCCTGATTTTATTGGGGTTTTGAAGAAAAAAACTCATTGGAATTGGCAGGGAAAATGTTAGGATTTAACTGAATGTTTGCTTTGGAGATTGCCAACTGGACAATTGGCTAAAGCGGAATACTATTTGGACGATGTAAATTGGGGTGTGTTAACCCATTAAAACTGTGGCAAAAACCGAACAAAAAGAACATCAGTTACAGATACTCGTGCCGGACCTTGGGTTTCCAAGGACAATGTACTTTAATCGTTTTCGCGTAGAGAAGGAAGATGGTTTTACAATTGTTACTTTTGGGCTGGTTTCTAGTTCTGGCATACTGGTTGACACCTATTGTTGCACATTCACAGACGAGGCGCTGGCAAATAACCGAACCGCACTGCTGGAATACTATGGTCGGACTGGAGAGCCAAAAACCTCCACTTTACCTTGGCAAGGGGTGGCCTCAACGCAAAAATCTGACGTTGCAGACGTTGTGAGTATGACGTTTCAAGGCAAGAATGCAGAGACGGCGTTAGTTTTATTCGCACACGTTGCAGCATTCAGAATTGCCCGGTCGGGGGAAAGTAAACAGGTGCCAGGTCAGGCGGTTGTTTTGCTCAGGTCTTCCACTGATGCTCAAAAGCAATTGATCAAGGCGTTGTATGAGTGAAAAGACTTTTGTGAAACTGGCACGTGGTGCAGCTGCTTCGCTGGCAGTAGGATGCCTTGCGCCCACCAGCCAACCTGTAATTAATAATGCGATACCCGCGATTGATATTTCAACAATTGCGGAGCAGCCAAAGTTTGCGCGAGTACTTGAGGGCAGTTTAACAAGCGGATCAATTTCTATCGTCGTCAAGGACATTCCAACGGAATGGTCTAAGACTTTGGAGAAGGAATTCCGTTCTCTAGCCGCAGAGGAAGCGCGAGGCACCATTGACAGAAAGTCTGCTGTCAGGTTAGGGCAACTTGATAGCTGGAGGGAACGGCTGCTTGTTCCTAGAGACGCCGATGAAATCTTGTTTCAGATGAAGCGAGACAATATGTTGGAAAAGATGTCAAAGACTTTCCAAGATTATGTGCAGTACAAGCAGGGGGCGAGTCATCAGAGGAGACCCTCCGTCTAAAAGGCTAAAACGCCACACATACCGGGATGCATTGCCCGAACTCCTACGAGATTTTGGGCATCGATGTGCATACTCAATGCAGCATTCGCTTGCAGCCGGTCCATTGGAAGTTGACCACTTCGACCCTAGGCTGAAAAAGGCTGTTATTCAGGATTACAAAAATCTTTTCCCTGCGTCTCGACACTGTAATGGGAAAAAAAGCAACCACTGGCCGACTCGAAAAGAATTGGCAAGCGGTTTTCGCTTTTTGAATCCATGTAAGGAAATGGACTATGGAAGTCAGATATTTGAAAATCCAACGACCCACGAACTGATTGGAACAACTCCGGCTGCAAGATGGCACATACGCATGTGTGGTCTAAATGCCGAACACTTGGTGCAAGAGCGGGCAAAAAGGACATATCATTGGGAACAGTTAAAGAATGTGCCCATCCAATTCCATGGCGATCCACAGTGGATTGCTGACCTGGCAAAAAGTTATCGTGAGTTGGTTGAAACAATGATACCGGAAATTCCAAGCCCACCCTGTAGCGCCGCGCCAAGCCGGACCGGTGATGTCAGTTAAAACCCGTGCAACAAATCACTGTTGCACTCTCCCGCACACCTGCTTTGCAACCCCGAAGCACACCCCGCAACGGTTTCAAAAACCAGCCGCTTTCCGTGCAACAACGTGCAATACCAAAATACCCGGTTTTGGGCGATGAACGCTATTGCAGCAGAGGTCGGTTGGGGATAGGATATGCGACCGGATTTGTGAAATCAAACGGCGTCAGGCTCATTTCAGACTCATTGAACATCATTTAAACGGAAGTGTAATATGGAAACGAAACGATTCATCGAGAAAGATCCCCAACTGCAAAAGGACGATTTGATCGTCATCACCGGCGCCGGCGGCTTCATCGCCGGCAACCTGGCCCTGTATTTCAAGAACAAGGGTTTTACCCGCATCCGGGCCGTGGACAAGAAGCCGCTTTACGAATGGTATCTCAAGGTGCCGGGGGTCGAATCGCTTTGCTTGGATGTCAGCCACGAGGAAAATTGCAAGCGCGTCTGCGAAGGCGCGGTCGAGGTTTACAATCTCGCCGCTGACATGGGGGGCATGGGTTTCATCGAACGATTCCGCGTGGAATGCCTGCGCAGCATCCTCATCAACACGCACATGGTCGAGGCCGCCTATCGCGCCGGCGTCCGCCGCTATTTCTTCTCCTCGTCCGCCTGCGCCTACAACATCCTCCTGCAGCAGAACCCGAAGGTGCGCGCGTTGAAGGAATCCGACGCCTATCCGGCGATGGCGGAGCGCGGTTACGGCTGGGAGAAACTCATTTCGGAAATGTTCTGCCAGGAATACTGGGCCGAACGCGGCATGAAAACCGCCATCGCCCGTTTCCACAACGTCTATGGCCCGTACGGCACCTGGGACGGCGGCCGCGAAAAGGCCCCCGCCGCGCTCTGCCGCAAGGTCATCGAGGCCATTGACAAGCAGGACATGAACATCACCCTCTGGGGCGACGGCACGGCCACCCGCAGCTTCATGTACATTGACGACTGTGTGAAGGGCATTGACATGATCATGCACTGCGACGAGCTGATCGCCACGCCGATCAACCTCGGCTCCCACGAACTCGTCTCCATCAACAGATTGTTGTCCAAGGTGGAAAAGATTGCGGGCGTGAAACTCAAGCGGCATTACGATTTGGACGCGCCCCGGGGCGTGGCCGGCCGCAACAGCGACAACACCTTCATCCGGAAAATGCTCAAGTGGGAGCCAAAAACGCCGCTGAATGAAGGCCTGGCCGCCACCTACCAGTGGATCCAGGAGCAATATTTCAACCGGAAAAAAGGCAAACGCGTGGTGGAATGAAAAAAACGCCGTTTGTCACCGGGGTCATTGGTGCCATTCCCAACCGCCTGCAACTCGCGGGCGGGTGGATTGACCAGCCGTTCGTCTCCCGGCTCAATCCCCGGCCGCCCGGTTCCATGGTCGTGGTGGCGCTCGAGCCGACCTTTCGCGTGATGGACCGTTCCGGCTGCGCCAGCGGCACACGCGCCGTGGCCACGAAGTTGTGGCATGGCCGATTGCCGAAGCGACCGCCGGAGAAACTGGTGCGCGAACTTTACGCCGCCGAGAACCAGGGCAAGGCCGAACCGAGCGGGTCGCAGGATATGATTGGTTTGGTTTATCCCGGCATCAACCGCCTGGACTACGATTTCGCGGCCAACGGCGGCGTGTTCCCGTCGCACATCGAGACGCTGAACCGCGCGCGGCCGGCGCGCTGGCTCGAGAAAGTCCTGCACCTGCTGCCCATCGAGCCGCGGCCGGAAGGCTACAATCCGCTGGGGGTAAAACACCTTGACCCGAAATGGATCGCGCGGCTTGGCCGGACGGGCAAGGATTGTTTCGATGCCATCCGCCGGATGGATATTGGAGCTTTGGGGGCGTCCATGAATGATTGCATGGTGTGCTGGGAAAAAATCCTGCCGCACGTCGTCAAACACCCGCTCATCAAACCCGACCTGAAGGCCATCTTGAAAGTTTACCAGAAAAATTATCCGGGCGCGATGTTCTCCGGTTGCGGCGGCGGTTACCTTCTGGTAGCGTCAAGGAAACCGGTGCCGGGAACGTTTCAGGTCACCATTCGAATTGCGCCATAATGATTACCCTCGCAAAACAGGTTGTTGTCGCCGGCATCTTCGATGATTTTCTTTCGGTTCACCTGCGCTTTCTTGAAGAAGCCGCCCGGCTCGGGGAAGTGACGGTGGTGCTCTGGCCGGACGAGGCGGTGCAGAAACTTACCGGCAAGCCGCCGAAGTTTGCCGAAGCGGAAAGGCTTTATCTCCTCAATGCCGTCCGCTATGTCAGCCGGGTCATACCCATCACCGATGTGGTGAATAATTTTAACGAGCTTCCAGACGTGAGTGGTTACCGTCCGGCAGTGTGGGCTGATGTCGAATGCCAATACAGCGAGAAACGGAAGGCGTTCTGCCAGTGGCATAATCTCGAGTATCGCGTTTTCAGCAACGAATGGCTGAAGGGCTTTCCCGATCCTACTTCCCCTGAGGCCGGCCCCGGCCCGGCCCCGGCCGAAGTTCGAAAAAAAGTCGTCGTCACCGGTTCCTATGATTGGTTTCACTCCGGCCACGTGCGGTTCTTTGAGGAGGTCAGCGCGTATGGCGATCTTTACGTCGTCGTCGGCCACGATGCGAACATCCGGCTGCTCAAGGGGCCGGGCCATCCGCTCCTGCCGCAGGGAGAGCGCCGTTACGTTGTCGGCTCAATCAAGTATGTCAAGCAGGCGCTGATTTCCACTGGCGACGGCTGGCTGGATGCCGATCCGGAAATCCAGCGTTTGAAGCCGGACATTTATGCGGTGAACGAGGACGGCGACAAGGGCGGCAAGCGCGAATATTGCAAAGAAAATGGCATTCAATATCTGGTGCTCAAGCGCATACCCGCACCCGGTCTGCCCGGTCGCTCCAGCACCAACTTGAGAGGTTTTTAGCGTGTTGACCCCGGCGTCTTTTCAACTGCGGTTGATTTCAAGCTTGTGTTTTTGGGCTTCGGACGAAAAACTGTTTGTTTATTATGGAATTACAAGAAGCACCGTCAGCTTATTTTTATAAACTGTGGCCCAAAATTGAAGCCAACTGGATTCGGATTGCCTGGGGTGGCGGCATCTTTGTCGTCGTCGCCGGGCTGATTTCGTATTATACCTGGCAGCGGGATCAAAAGGAGATCGTGGCGGGCGAGGCTTTGACGCAAGTGATAAGGTCCATGCCACGCAACGCCACCGCCAGCCAGCAGACCGACTTTTATTTGAAGCAGGCCGACCTCTATTCGAAAATCTCCACGGACTATCCGGGCACGTCCGCCGGGCAACGGGCCTCATTGCAGGGCGCCGCGATGTTGTTTGCGGCGGGAAAATATGCCGATGCGCAAGCGCAGTTCCAAAAGTTTCTCAATGTCCACCCGGGCAGTGTCTTTGCCGCCCAGGCTGCGCTGGGCGTGGCGACCAGTCTGGACGCCCAAAGCAAAACGGATTTGGCCGCCGGCGTTTACCAGCGGATCATCAACACCTATTCGGACACGGTAGCGGTGGACTCCGCAAGATTCGCCCTGGCGCAAATTGACGAACGTCAGGGCAAACTTGCCGAAGCGGCAAATCTTTACGAAGCCATCGTGCGTTACAATCCCAATAGCTCGCTGGGTTCGGAATCCACGTTGCGCTTGATGGAATTGAAAACGAAGCTGCCATCGGCCGCGCCGGCAACCGCCCCGGCGGCTCCATTCAAGCCAGGCCACTGAGCCATGAAGCTCACCCTCATCGGCACGGGTTACGTCGGTCTGGTCACCGGCACTTGCTTCGCCGAAGTCGGCCATCAGGTCGTGTGCGTGGACAACGACGCCGCCAAGGTCAAACTGCTCCAGTCGGGCGGCATTCCGATTTATGAGCCGGGACTCGAAGAGCTGGTGAAGAAAAACGTGGCTGCCGGACGGCTCACGTTCACCAGCAGCACCGCTGAAGGCGTACGGAAATCCGACGTGATTTTCATCGCCGTGCCCACGCCGCCGCAAGCGGATGGTTCGGTGGATCTGAGCTTCATCGAAAAAGTCGCGCGCGACATTGCCGCGGCCATGACTGATTACAAGATCGTCGTGGACAAAAGCACCGTCCCGGTCAAAACCGGCGAAAAGGTCGCCGAAACCATCAGACGCTATTGCCCGGCAAAGGTGGACTTTGACGTGGTGAGCAATCCTGAGTTTCTGCGCGAAGGTTTTGCCGTCGGCGATTTGATGAAGCCCGACCGCGTGGTCATCGGCGTCCGCTCCCCGCGGCCCGTCGCGGCCATGAAGGAAATTTACGCGCCGTTCAACGCGCCGATTGTCGTCACTGACATCAATTCCGCCGAGCTTATCAAGCACGCGTCGAATTCATTCCTCGCGCTTAAAATTTCCTACATCAACGCCATCGCCGCCGTTTGTGAGGCAACCGGCGCAAACGTCCAGGAAGTCGCGACGGGCATGGGCTTGGATGAGCGCATCGGCCGCCGGTTTTTGAACGCCGGCATCGGCTTCGGCGGCAGTTGTTTTCCAAAGGATTTAAGCGCGTTCATCAAAATCGCCGAGCAAAACGGCTGCGATTTTCGTTTGCTGAAGGAAGTCCAGCAAATCAACTCCGACCAGATGGACCGCTTTGTCAAAAAGATCACCAACACGCTTTGGGTGTTGAAGGACAAAAAAATCGGAGTGCTCGGCCTCGCCTTCAAACAAAACACCGACGACGTGCGCATGTCCCCGGCCATTGAACTCTGTCACCGCCTGCAAAAGGAGGGCGCCAGGTTGCGGGTGCATGATCCGAAGGCGATGGACAAGGCCAAAGCCGTGCTCGCGGACGCGACCTATGTGGACGACATGAATGCCGTGGCCGATGGTTGCGACGCGCTGGTGGTGGCCACCGAATGGGATGAATTTAAAAAGCTTGATCTCGAACGCGCCCGCAAGTCGCTCACCCATCCCATCATGTTCGACGGCCGCAATCTGTTCGACCGCGAAGAAATGGAACGGGGGGGCTGGATTTACAAAAGCGTGGGGCGGTGACGTTCGTAATCTTAATCATAATCCTGATCCTGATCTTCCGGGCGGGAGATTAAGATTATGATTAAGAGCAGGATTAAGAGATGAAACCAAAGTGCATTGACGTTTCCGCCGCCCTCATCTTCCGCGGCGGCAAACTGCTCATCACCCGGCGCCACTCCGATGCGCATCTCGGCGGGTTGTGGGAATTCCCCGGTGGCAAGCGCGAACCGGACGAAACCTTTGAGCAATGCCTGGTGCGCGAAATCCGCGAGGAGCTCGGCGTGGAAATCTCCGTCGGCAAACTTTTTGAATCCGTCACTCACACTTATCCGGAGAAAACTGTTCGCCTGAAATTTTTTGTCTGCCGGCTGGAACGCGGTGAACCGCAGAGGCTCGGCTGCGCGGCGTTCAAGTGGATCAGCGCGGCGGAAATGGACCATTACCAGTTTCCCGCGGCGGACGCCAAGTTGCTGAAAAAACTGCCCCAGGCGTTGGAATTCAAGCTTTAGTCGTATCCATGCAGCAGAATTGTTTTAACCACGGATGGACCCAGATGGACACGGATACGAAAGGACTTGAGCAATTGAAATGAGTTCACTAACAAGGGAGGTTCTCCGGATTCAGCGAAAAGACCTTTTGCCTTGTCTTAATCCGGGTTTATCCGTGTCCATCCGTGGTTAAATCGAATAGACACGGCTGAAGCTTGACCTCCGACTTACAGTTTGCCGTAAGTCTCCTCGATGATCTGGCGGAAGTTGTTTTCGCCGACGTTGACGATGCCCATTTCGCGCCGGGCGTTTTCCGGCGAGTCGCTGGCGTGCGCGGCGTTGACCATGATGGTCGAGCCGAATTCGCGGCGGATGGAGCCGGGCGGCGCTTTGGACGGATCGGTTGGTCCCAGCACATCGCGGATTTTGGCGACGGCATTCACGCCTTCATAGATCAGCGCGACGCACTTTTCCGTGCCGGGCCGGGTCCACTCCTCGCGCGGCAACTCCGACGGCGCATGGCCGGACATGAAACGGACGATGTTCTCGAATTGATTGTCGCCGAAGGGCGCCCCGAGGGTTTCGCCAAGCTGTTTTTCCTCGGGGGCGGAAATTTTGAAGCCAAATTCCTTTTCCAGCGCGGCTTTGGCCCTGGCCGCGACCATGTCCTTGAACTTGGTGCGGAGAACTTCGCGGACCGGACCGTAAAATTCCATCGCCTGGGCCACGCTCATGCAGAGCACCTTGATGCCCACGATGAACAGGCCGGCGCGTGAAAAAAAGTCGATGACATTGCCGGGGCGCCCGGTCGGGAATCGGAAATTATCCGGTTTGATGAGCACGAGCGTGCGCTGGCCGGTATCGCCGGGTTGGTAGAAAATGACATTCTCCAGAACGCCGCCGTCCTTGTCGGAAAATCGCGCCCACAATTTGAGTTTCGTATCGGCTTCTTCCACGTTTGGCGCGGCGAGCACGGCCGGTTCAAAATATCGAAACTGCCCGTCATCATCCGTGATCAGGTCGCCGTAAGTGTCACGAATGGTTTCTCCCACCCGGCGCTCCGGACTGAGGTTGCCGACGACGGAACGAACCTTTCGCACGGCGTCATCGCCACGGAACAGGAGCGTCATCACCCGGCGGCGGCGTCCGGTCTTGGGGTCGGGTGAGAAATTTTGGAGGACGTACTGGCAAAGCAGTTCCTGAATTCGCCGATCCTGCGGGTCATGGGAGGAGACAATGGTTTCGGCATATTGCTTGATCAGCTCGGCGCTGGGCGCAAACATGCGCATGGCCGCCAGATCCAAACCCGTCCGCGATATCAACCGGGTTAAAATTCCGCCCGTGCGCGACTTGTAAAGTGAATAGGGCGTGATGATGACATAAGCGAGTTCTTGCGGCATAATCAGTTTGGGGTCGGCGGATTGGCCGGCGTCGCACTGACAGCGGCTTTGCCGCCCAAAATCTTGAACATCACCGTGCCACAGGTCGGGCATTTGCCCTTGATCGCCTTGCGCCCGTTTTTCATCGTCTCTTCAACGCCGTTGGCGATTTCCTTCTTGGCTTTGCACTTAACGCAATATCCTTCGGCCATAAAATCATTTTCCGTCCACGCGCTTCATGCGCCGGAAGGTCTAATAGCTTACCGGTGGCTGTCTGGCCACGTCAACTGGTAAAAGGCATCGGGTCAAGCCATTGAATTCCAACGAGTTGTTGTTCCTGGAAGCCTCAAACCAGTGGCTGTTGCCGAAGCGCGGTTTTAAGTATTTTCCCCATTGCGTTTCGAGGCAATGTTGACACGAAAATCACCCGTTTCGGCACTTTGTAGTCGGCCAGTTTGCCGCGCACGAATTGCAGAAGCGCCTTTTCTTCGACCGATTGTCCTTCCGTCGCAATGACAAACGCCACCGGGCGCTCGCCCCGGCGCGCATCCGGCACGCCGATGACCGCCGTTTCCTTGATGCCCGGAAACTGGTAAATGACTTCCTCAATCTCCCGCGGATAAACGTTGTTTCCGTTGACCAGCAGCATGTCCTTCTTCCGGTCGGTGATGTAATAATAACCGTCCGTGTCGCGATACCCCACGTCGCCCGTGTAAAGCCAGCCGTCGCGCAAAACCTCCGCCGTTTCTTCCGGCTGATTCCAATAGCCGAGCATCACGTTCCCGCCGCGGATGCAGATTTCACCGATGGCACCGACGGGCAATTCCCGGCCAGCCTCGTCGCGGATGCTCAACTCCACGTTCGGGATCGGTTTGCCGATCGAGCCGGGTTTGTTGATACCGTAGATGGGATTCACCGTGGCCACCGGACTGCTCTCGGTGGGGCCGTAGCCTTCGCGCAGCGGAAACGGAAATTTCCGCGTGAACTCGTTGAACACCTCCACCGGCAACGGCGCGCCGCCGCTGACACACAGCCGCAGCGGCAGCCGGCCGAACTCCGGCACGGCCAGCAGCGCGCGGTAAAATGACGGCACCGCCGGCAGAATCGTGCCGCGATGGCGCGCGATCTCCTCCAGCACCGACTTGAACGGATGCAGCGTTTTCAGCAGCAGAATTCCGCCGCCGCAAAGCACCGGCAGCAGCGTGCCCACCGTGAACATAAAGCTGTGAAATTGCGGCAACGTCACCACCACGCGGTCGTCCTCCCGCACCGTGAGCGCCTCCACGCAACTCGCCACATTGTGGAGAAAATTGCCGTGCGTAAGCATCGCGCCCTTCGGATGGCCGGTCGTGCCTGAGGTGTAAAGCATCGCCGCGAGGTCCTGTTCGCTGCGCGAACTAATTCCGAACTCCGAACTCCCATCCTTCGCCCGGCTACGGAGGGCAGGCCGAACTCCGAATTCCGTCTGGAATTCCTCGACGCGCAAAATCTCGAACGATGGCCGCGCCGCTTTCAAAGTATCAGCGTGTGCCGCCAGTTCCGCGTCGGTGATGAGCACGTTCGCGCCGGAATCGTTCACGATATAGCTCGCCTCGGCGGGTTTGAGAAAGTTGTTGATGGGCACGACCACGCCGCCGGCCGACAAAATGCCGAACACCGATGACACAAACTGCGGACAATTCTTCACCCACAGCCCCACGCGATCGCCGGGTTTGACGCCGTATTTGCCGGTCAATTCCGCTGCCAGGGCGCACGATTGCGCGAACAGCATGGCATAACTGAATTCGCTTTCGCCCCAATACAGGGCGATTTTATCCGGCCGTTTTTCCACCGAGGCGGCAAACGCAGTGGCCAAATTCATGACGCCCGACCTTACGAAAAACTCCTGCCGTCCCGCAAGACTTAGACGCCCGCTCGCGACACCGACTTTGTCGCGTGCTCGCGGAAACGGAGTTTATCGGAGTTCATCGGAGTTTACGCGGCCGGCCTGTCTCAAAACAATTTTTCGGCGGCGGAGTGATCCCGCCGTGCGGGAGCGCCTCCCTTTTAACCACGGATCAACCTGACGCTGCCTTTGGCCGCAATCCGAGACGCCAGCCGCGAGATCCCAGCCCCCTAAAGCTGGTCCAGCGGACTTTTAACCCCCAGCCCGGGTTTTTGCATAACGTGCGTGTAGATTTGGGTGGTGCTGACATCTTTGTGCCCCAACAAGTCTTGAACCGTGCGAATGTCATAACCATTTTCTAAAAGGTGCGTGGCAAACGAATGCCGCAAGGCGTGCGGGGTCACCGATTTGATCAGCCCGGCACGCGCCGCTGCCAGTTTGATGGCGTTCTGCACCGCCGCATCGGTCACATGATGCCGCCGCCTCACCTTCGTCTCCGGGTCCATGCTCAATTCCGCCGACGGAAACACCCATTGCCAGCCCCATTCCTGTTCCGCCTTCGGATATTTTCGTCTCAAAGCTTCCGGCAACCACACCTTGCCATGACCCGCCGCCACATCCTCACGCCACGTCTGCCGCACCACTTCCAAATGCCGTTGGAGTTCAAACTTCAGCGTATCCGGCAGCATCGTCATCCGATCCTTGTCCCCCTTGCCACCATGAACCACGATCTGATTCCGCGCAAAATCCACGTCCTTGATTCGCAACCGCAGGCACTCCAGCAATCGCAGCCCCGTTCCATACAATATGAAACAAAATAAACCGCCGAATCCACTGAAGATACGTTTCCTCCGTCCGACGCGACAGTTGCTTGAAGCGCATGACCTCCTGGCACTGGTCCAGAAATTTCAACTTGGGATTCGGAACCAGTCGCCCTATCGGCCTCCTTGGCCGGGATATCGCATCCGCCGCATAGGCAGGACGTCTTGGAAAGTCGCCTGAATTTGCATTCATGAATTAGGCCAAACAAATAACTTGCCTGTTTTTCATAAACCAGCTTATTTTAACCACATGGCAACGAAAGCAAGGGTCTTGTTTCCCGACTTAGGCCAAACCGCGGTTTGGCCGAATACCTGTTCGGCTCATTCTCCGGCCAGTAACCACAAATCATGCGCCCATACCCTCGAATGATTCTGAACCGTTTGTTTTCCGCGAGCACTTCGAGCGCGGTGGCATTGGCAGTCAGGGCTTGGCTGTCAGTAAGTCCTGGCTGTTCACTGGTTGGTTGCGTTTGCGTGAAGCAGTGCTGGCGAGCCATGTCCTCCAACGCATCAAGCAGAGCCGAACAAGGCGCTGCACCACAACAGCCGGTATGCACTCCACGTTCAATGCTCTCATTCATTTTGATTGTCCTTTCTGCGCTCCACCACTGCCGCCACCGGCTGTGGGTGAGCTTGGGATGTTAGGTGTCATTACGATTTTCCAGATTACGCGCACTATGAGTCCAAGCACAAACCCAGCCCAGACCGGATGCCTGTCAAAGAAATCCGAGACCCATCGGAAGGCATACATCAGACTTTTGCAGGAGTCGGTTGATGCTTTGTCGGGTGATACCGATTCAGAGCGAGATGCGATGTTAAGCGGTGAACTCATATTGGGTAAGTATTTGGAGGGTGATGTTAATTATGACCATAATCATTGCATTATTGGTTCCAAGACTACCGGCGTGACAGTAGCCGGCAGATTATTTTTGCAGCAGTTATTGAGAGAAGACCGCGAGGAGTCATCACTCGGACGGTTCAAGAAGTATGGGTTAGTGGCGTTTGGTTTCGTTATGGGCATCGTCGCAAATCTGCTTCCTGATTTGATAAAGCATTTATTCCAAAAGCCATGACACCTAACAAGTCGCCGGAGCCAACCGCCGTTGGCGCTGTCAGTAATTCGAGAAGGTTTCATAGGTTACATGATTTTAGTCGGCGGTGGCTCAGCTTTTTTCGTTAGCCAGCTTGAGCAGCACGTCAGCATGACACGATTCACCAATCCTACACCAACAGGCGAGATTCTTCCCGGCGAGTTCAGCGCGGGCAGCGGCGACGAGCTTTTCGTTTTGCGGCGCGAAGCCGACGTAGAGCATGAAGGAATGGCGGACATCCTTCGTGATTGTGCCGTAGGGATTTTTCTTCCCGACACGGAAAGGATTTCCCCACTTGGTTGTGCGATCCACCTTCACCGTATTGGGCGGCATCTTCCATCCTTTTTTTCGAGAGAGTTGGATTCGGGTGGGCTGGCTAACAATGCGCTGCACCGCAACAGCCGGTGTCCACGCACGTTCATTGTCACTTGTCATTCGGTTCCTTTGGTTGCGCTCCACCACTGCCGCCACCGGCTGTGGGTGAGCTTTTTTCGTTAGGTGTCAGAGCCACACGCCATGAAAAGAGATTATCAAGTAGCCGTAATAGGAGGTTTATTAGTCTTGGCATTATGGTGGCCAGTAGAACACACCCCATTACTGTTATCTTTGGGTGTTCGGTTTTTGCATTTTCTGGAAACGTCACCCACAGTGCAATTAGCCATACTCCTATCCTTATTTGCTGTATCGGCTTTGTCATTTCTGGTGGTTTTGGTTGTTTCATATTTCAGGTCTGAGAGATATGCCGTCAAGAGACAGCGGCGGGATAGACAAGCGTGGCAGGCACAAGAGAAGCAATTGGCTGAATTAGACGCACAGTTACAGGCGGCAATGAAAAAATTAAAACCATGACACCTAACAAGGCGCTTCAGGCAACAGCCGCTGGCCCTTCCGTTTTGTATGATTTTTGGTTTTCATAAAGTCATTTGCTCCGGTCATAGTCGCCCTCCGGCGGCTGTGCCTGAGCTTGATCGTTAGGCCACATCAAGTTTTTGGATTTTGATTGAGCCGGTTTCGTTGCGGAGTGATAGTTGGTTCGCAGAATTTAGATGCGAAAGATTTCGGCAGTTAGTTCGGGTTTAGCTCGCGCCGGTTTCGCGACGCGGGCAAGTGCGGAGCCGTCAGATTTATGAGCGTTTTGATTCGCCAAGATTTATTTGGAGTTGGGTCGTTGAGGTGGCCTAACAAGGCGCTGCAGGCAACAGCCGCCGCGCCGGGCGTTTTTACCTTTGCTTTCAGTCCGGTCGCTGTGGTTGCAGGCGCGAGCGCGCTGCCAGCGGCTGTGCCTGAGCTTGAGCGTTAGCCTGCTATGCGTCTAGCCAAATACAAAGCACCGTGGTTGGCGTTGGCTTTGACGCTTGCTTTCATGGTTCTGTCATTTGCGCTCTTCTTTATTTCCGATTGGCTTGTTTGGCCCGACTGGGGTAGCACGCTGTTGCACCGCGTTTTGTCATTCCTCTACATGCCGGCCGGACTTGGTATGTTTCTTTGCCTTCCTGAGAGTTCGTTTGATAAAGGGTCGGTACACCCGATACAGATTCCAGTTGTTTTTTTTCTCTTTGCGTTGGTCCAGTGGTATTTCATATTTCTGGCAGGCATCGGCATTTATCGGTGGTCTCATAGGAAGCACGATGAGAAGATTGCGGCAGGCTAACAAAATCGCTGCAGGCAACAGGCGCTGCGTCCTCAGTTTCGGACGGCGCGGGAGATTCGCTGCTCCCCGGCTTCGTCGCGGCGTCATTTCCCGCGCCTGTGCCTGAGCTTGGTCGTTAGGCCACTTATCACTATGACTGCACTTGAAGCGATTACTCAAATCAGCGAGCTTCTTGCTCGACTCATTAAGCTCTCGAAGGATAGAGAGACAAGCCTGCTTATCCAACAGATACAAGAGCACCAACTTGTAATTCATAAGGCACTGATGGATTCGTATGCGGAGCGTGACGCGGCATTGGCGCAGCGTGACGCGGCGCGTGCCAAGATTGAGGAGATTTACAATCAAACGCCCAAATCCAGAAGCGGAGACATGGGCGATCCTGGTTTGAGAACCCCATGATTTTATGCAACCGCACAGTGGCCTAACAAAGCGCTGCACCGCAACAGCCGGTGTCCACGCACGTTCATTGTTCTTTTTCATTTGTTCCTTTTGGTTGCGCTCCACCACCGCCGCCACCGGCTGTGGGTGAGCTTGGTTCGTTAGACCACACCGACCCACGAAATATATGGAACCATTCGACAGCATAGAAAAATGGATTAGTGAGCACGGTTCGGCTGCCATCCTCCGAGACCATGTTGCTCTTCTTAAAAGCAAGATGGAGGCACTTCAGTCGGAAGTATCTGGCTTGAAAACGGAGAACCATGTTCTCAAGGCGGATCGGGATAAGTTTAAGGCGCAGGCAGAGAAGTTGCAGGCGGAGCTTGATGATATCAAGAGCCAGACTCCAAAATTCAGAAGCGGAAAGATTGTCGGAGAGGTTGACCTGACCACCGATTGATTTATGGATTCTACCATGTGGTCTAACAACGCGCTGCACCACAACAGCCGGTGTCCCCGCACGTTCAACGTCACTTTTCATTCGAGTCCTTTGGTTGCGCTCCACCACTGCCGCCCCCGGCTGTGGGTGAGCTTGGTTCGTTAGGCGTCATCATGCGTCGAGTGCGACCAGAGCGGATTTTTCTGATGGTAGTTGCGCCATTGGTATTTGGAGGCTTCATTTTGTTTGGAGTCGGGATGGTTACAAAGAATCACGGCTTATCCAGAGTTGGAGCTTTTGCATTTGCGACCGGAGCGGTTTTGACTTGCTTGCCGCTTCTTTTAGGTTTGTGTTATTTCGGCTGGAAGAGATTATCAGGATTAGGGAAGAGAGATTGACCATGACGCCTAACCAGTCGCCGGAGCCAACCGCCGTTGGCGCTGTCCGTTCCGCTATCGCGGTTCACATCGCGAGTCGGCGGTGGCTCAGCTTTTTTCGTTAGACGGCATTGAGCGTTCTTGAGCTATGAAAACCTTTTCTTTAGTTAGAGTATTCGCTGCCAGCACGTTGTTGTGTGCCGCGACATCTGCTTATTGTGGCGATTTCTCCAAGTATCCAGAGCCACTTAATTCAGGACGCGACATTGCCAGCGCCTCTGCCGACACCGACAACATATTCATCGCCAAGCTTCCCATCGAGGATTACCCAGCCCTTGCGAAGTTTGCGCAACTGAAGCGAGTTCACTTCCACACACAAGAAGGCACAGGTGCAGACGACCAGAAGTTGCTCGCCTTGTCACACGTTTGGCTCACCAATCTTTTTGACGTTGACCTGCTCAATTGCCCTCGTGTTACTGACCGGGGCATCCAGTCTTTGGCGCAGCTTCCGGCACTTCGGTATTTGCAGTTAGAAGGCACGTCCATTTCCGATGATGGTTGCAAGATTCTGGCCGCGAAACATTCTGTGACCGGTGTAAATGTGGCCTATTGCACGAATGTTACATTGAGTGGTTTGATGGAGTTGGCACACTCACCAACTCTGGACGAGATTAGCTTTTCGTTCGTGGGCTTGACGCAGGACGACGTGCTTCACGTTATCAGTGAGCTACGACACGCCAAGTGGTGTCAGATTGAAGACCCGAACGGAGATATTGATGACGCAGTTGTCAAGAAAGCCGGAACGATGAAGGGTATCAAGATTGTATTGCAAGCTCAGGGTGCGCTTCCGACATTCTTGGGCGAGCAACCGCGTCCGTGGTCTCGAAAGCATTGACTATGACCATGCCGTCTAACAAGTCGCCGGAGCCAACCGCCGTTGGCGCTTGCAGTTCCGCTGTCGCGGTTCACGTCGCGAGTCGGCGGTGGCTCAGCTTTTTTCGTTAGGCCACATTCGCACATCACCAATGAAAAACATTCTGTTCACATTCTTATTGCTCACCAATGCCACCTTTGGCCAATCTACATTTTTGCCCGTCGGTGATGGCTCAGTTTACAACGACGGCAACGTCGCCACGACTTATGTGGCTGCCTACGCGAGCCAAGCCTCAGCCGGTTTTGAAGGCGACCTCCAATTCGCATCTTTCGATGCCACGCCATTCTCCTCCATTTATTTGGAGCTTAATCTAGGCTCGTCGCCGCTTCAAACCACGCCCCTGTATGTTTATGGCTATGACAATGCCTCCGGGACACTTAGTGGTTCTGATTACAATGCCGGAGCCTACATTGGCCAGTGGGACGTTCCACTCGACCTCGGTTTTAACGAAGAGATTCTCTTCGACGTGACAGATTTTGTTCAGTCTTCTCAAGGCTCATTTTTTGGCTTCGACCTTCGAGTTGACGACGGAGCCGATTATTTCACATCAACTGCATATAACAACGGCATTCCGCCTGCGCTCATCGCGGTCATTCCTGAGCCATCATGCTTTGCATTGATTGGACTTGGCACGGCATTGTTTGTTGTCCGAAGATTTAGATATGACCATGTGGCCTAACAAGTCGCCGGAGCCAACCGCCGTTGGCGCTTGCCGTTCCGCTGTCGCGGTTCACGTCGCGAGTCGGCGGTGGCTCAGCTTTTTTCGTTAGGCATCGCGGCGGAGCGTTTTGATTTTATATTTCGTTTTGCCCATGAGACACCAGCTATCCAGCCAGCAGCATGACCTTGCAGCATTTTTTGCAGGGTCACATAGTCTATCGGCTCACGCGACCAGTGCGCTTCGCATCGCGCCTCGCTTCGCCAGCAGGCTTTCTGTTGTTTTCCGGCACGGCCTATTTTCATATTTTTGCAGGTTCGACTTGGTCAGGAGTTTCATTGGCGTTCTTTTTGGGTCAGCATTGCAGCTATTGTGATTTCTGTTCTTGCGTTGTTTGTGTCTTGGCGGCAGGCGTTCCGCCAGAGCACACAAGCCACAATACAGTCGCCACCACCAGTGACAGCCCAATCACCAAAACCACATCCATGATGAGATTCGACCATGCGATTGCGTCGTCGGGCAGGAGCCTAACAAATCGCTGCAGGCAACAGCCGCTGCCCCTGCCAGTTGCGGACGGTTTATGATTATTGTTTGTCATTTTTCCTTTCCACGTCCCGCTCGGCGTCTGTGCCTGAGCTCTGGACGTTAGGCTGCATTGAGCGTTATGCGAATTCGCACGCCACTCTTCATTCTGATGGCCGCATTTATTTGCGGCTGTTCTTACACTTATATTGGCCATCGGAGCATAGCGTCGCCAGACGCTAGATTCTGGGTTTCGACCGAATGTGACGGCGCAAACGGTCATGCCTACGTTGACAAGACCAAGAAGAAGTTATGGGTTTGGATTCAGAGCACCAATGGCACAAACTACACCCTGGTATTTCAGCATCGTTACGTCATCACCGGTTCGGCTGTTGAGTGGCAGGCGCATTGGTTGTCTGATGAGGCAGTTTCCGTTGAGATTTATGATTGGGGTGATGGGATGCTTAGTGGCGACAAGAGCGCAGCCTCAAATCACATCGCGTCGTTTTCGCTTGCTTTGGATAAGAGCACGGGCAAGTTTATAGAGCAGAGATGAAGATGCAGCCTAACAAGTCGCCGGAGCCAACCGCCGTTGGCGCTGGCAGTTCCGCTATCGCGGTTCACGTCGCGAGTCGGCGGTGGCTCAGCTTTTTTCGTTAGGCTGCTTACACGTTTTTGATTTATGACTAGCATCGAAGCTATTACGAAGATCGGCGAGTTGCTTACTCGTCTTGTCAAGATCGCGAAGGACAGAGAGACAAGTCTGCTTGTCCAGCAGATACAGGAGCATCAGCTTTTGGTTCATAAGGAGTTGTTGGAGCTTCGCGCGGAGAACGCGAAGCTCAAATCGCAGCTTGAGGACAAGTATCCCAAGGCGATATTTGAGTCGTGTCCATTTTGCCACAAGCCATCCCTGCGGCTTATTGAGACTAAGGGCAGCCCAAATCCACACTTCGCTTCGATGGGATTTAAGCAGGCGTATTACAAATGCGATAGCTGCGGACAGGCATACGACAAGGAAGTTGAGCAATGACCAGCAGCCTAACAAGACGCCGGAGCCAATGCCGATTATCGCTGTCAGTTCCGCTATCGCGGTTGGATGATTTAGGTTCGGCATGGCTCAGCTTTCTACGTTAGGCGACTATGGACATCAAGCCACCAACTTGGTCGTTGAAGGCAGAGCGGTGCAGTTACTGCGAGGCTGGTGAGCTAGTTTTTTCGCAGTGTCCATCTTGCAGAGTTATTGTTTTCATCTGCGCCGAGTGCAGCACAGTTTTTGAGATTCAGGATCGCCACAGAGGTTGAGAGGTTGGAGACATGAGCGGAGCCACTCGCTGTCACGCTTGCGGCATTTCATTTCACCACGATTTTTCGTCAGCACCGTCGGCTGAGATTCAGAGTCTTGGATTTACGGCAGGAGATTACAGATGAGCACGAAGTCGCCTAACAAGTCGCCGGAGCCAACCGCCGTTGGCGCTGTCCGTTCCGCTATCGCGGTTCACGCCGCGAGTCGGCGGTGGCTCAGCTTTTTTCGTTAGACCACTTAAATCGTTATGAAGACTCCAAGCCTTAAGATTCTGCTCCGAATCGTAGGCGTTCTATTGCTGCCATTTTCAGGGTTATTCATACTGTTTGCATATGCGGCTGCGCATTCAAAGGTGCCGACCTCAGCCATTCCGCAGTTGGTATTTGGGCTGTTTCTTTTAGTCATCGCGGTTTACTTTTTGTTTGGAGCGCCACATCTCGTAAAAGCGATTGACCGGAGGCGGTGAGATGAGAGAGGTGAAGACTTGGTCTAACAAAGGCGCTGCAGCCAACCGCCGCTACGCCGGTCAGTTGGACGACTTTATGAAATTCGATTGTCAGAATTGCATTTTAGAGTCACGCTCAGCGGCGGTGGCTGAGCTTGCACGTTAGGCCACTCATGCGCATTCTTGTTTCAATGATTTTTGTCGCGGTCGTCATTGGCTGCTCCAAGAAAGCAAGTGACCGCCTTGAGCCCACATTGCCGTCCGCCAATCAGGTGGCATCAACTGCAACGAATCAAGTTGTTGTTCTTGACGAAGCCAAGGCGATTGAGATTGCTCGGCAGACAGTCATTGCATCTAATGAACTTTGGGCTTCAAATATTGGCCATTTTCTTGCAACTCGGACCGACACAGGCTGGAGAGTGATTGTCGTGGGTGGCAGAATAGGCCAGCATTGCTCCATTACGATAGACAAAGAAGGCAAGGTGACAGACTATTCACCTGGAATGTGATTGGCCTAACAAGGGCGCTGCAGGCAACAGCCACCGCACCTGCCAGTTGACCGGTTTATGAAATTTGGACATCATCATTGCAGCCAAGCTCAGTCTCCGGTGGCTGTGCCTGAGCTTGGTCGTTAGGCGACATCGCGCGATTTTGACTTATGACCGACGACGAACTGATAAAGATAGCCAAAAGGCACGCAGGTCATTTTGGACAGAATGACGCGGAGCGAGATGTTGTCTCCAAACTCACAGACATCCAAGTCAGGACGGCAGCGATAGTCAAGTTTCGAGAGCCTGGAAATAAGAAGCAGTCAGTTGACGTTTACTTGGACAAAGATACGGGCGAGTTCATTACTGGCAGTTTCACTCTTGGCCATGATTGATAGAGATCACAAAATGTCGCCTAACAAGTCGCCGGAGCCAACCGCCGTTGGCGCTGGCCGTTCCGCTGTCGCGGTTCACATCGCGAGTCGGCGGTGGCTCAGCTTTTTTCGTTAGCAGCCTGTTGAACAATGGTCATAATTAAGGCGGGCGGGTGAGGCGCGAAAAATCGCTGCGGCCATAACTTCCACCCGCGCCACCAATCGCCGCCCGTATCTTTGCAGTCCCGTTCCAATATTTCCGGCAAACCGGAACCCTCCCTCCAGCAAAAGCCTCCAGACCACGTAAAAAAGGGCCTTCCCCCAGGCCACCCATTGTTTGGGTGTTCCCACGCCCAGCAGTTTCCTCATCAGTTGCGACAGGTTGTAAATGGCCGCCGAAAACTTGAAGCGCTTGTTGAGGTTGTCCCGTCCCCGGAGCGTCGTCCGCCGCGCTCCTCCGGCATCCAGTATGTGCGCGAACGGTCTCTCAAGGTGCATCCCCCGGCTCTTCAACAGTTCCTTGCCCGACTTGCTTTTGGCGCTCCGTCTGGCACTGCGCACCACCTTGGACTCTTCGTCGGTGAGTTTCTCCATGTTCCGGTTGATCACCGGATCGGAAATCACCGTGCGAATCCCCTCCTGCTGCAAGCCGCCCATTTCCGGCACCGCGTGATAGCCCTTGTCCGCCGTGGCGCTTTCAATCGTCAGGGTTCCCGCAGGAAGCTCTTTAACCTCGTTGATGTTCTCCTGCGCCTCCAGCACATGCAGCGCGAGATCCTTGTGATCGGGTTCATCGCCCGGACGCACCTCCGCGTTCAAGATCGCGCCCGTGTCCAAATCCACCGTGTTCTCCGGCTTGTAGATCATGTCGGTGGCCCCGGCCTTGGTCGGCCCGATCTTGGCGTCAGGGTCATTGGGGTTTTCCCAGTCCTGGTTGCTCATCTTCTTGGGCCGCTTGCGGTCAAACCGCCGGACGGCGTCGGCATCCTTGGGATCAATCCCGTTCTCCGCGGCCAGACGGCGGACATATTCCCAATAGACTTCCTCGGTCTGGCGGTTGACCAGCCCTTTGAGCGAGGCGTTGGCCTCGATCACGGAGGCGTCTATGCCCACGTTGCGGCCCTTGACCAGCCCGTGCTCCTGCAAGGCCGCCAAGATCAGAAGGAATACCTGGTGGTAAACCTCCACGCCCAGACGGGAGCGGATGACCGACAGGGTGGAATGATCCGGGGTGTTCCCGGTCAGGTCATAGCCCAGGAAGGCACGGATGGAAATGGAATCCTGGCAGCGCTCGGCAATGCCCCGCTCGCTGGGGATGTTCTCAAAGAAACCGACCATCAGCATCTTGAAATACACCACCGGGTCAACGCCCGGACGACCACGGCCATTGCCGGAATAGCAGGCCGCGCAAAGCTGCCGCACTTCGGAAGCAAAGGAAAAAGACTGGAGCGTCTGGTTGAGCTTGATGTAAAAAGAGGAGGAGACAGGCTGCACCAGTTGACGGGATGGAACGAAAAGTTCCGGCGGCGGCAATGTTTGCGGTTTGAACATGAAAAATTGTAACTTATACTAACTATAAGACAACACAATTATATTTTATTTTCACAATTACTTCAACAGGCTGTTAGGCGGCTTTGCGCGTATGAGGAAATACTGGATCATCTTATTTGCTCTGATTTTGGTTTCTGGGCTTGCGATGTATGCCACATTCTTCTTTGCTTGGCTTGGAGCCACGCCGCTTTCGCCCGGACAGTATGAGCGAGCCAGATATGATTGCCATTGCTGGTCGGCGATTTTTGTCATTTCAGCTTTGTTGACGGTTTCGGTTATTGCGAGGATGATTTGGTTGCGCCGGAAGTTGCGAGACAAGATTTCAGTATGACGATTCAGCCGCCTAACAAAGGCGCTGCAGCCAACCGCCGCTACGCCGGTCAGTTGGACGATTTTATGAAATTCGATTGTCAGGATTGCAGTTGTTGCTCATCCTCCGCGGCGGTGGCTGAGCTTAAACGTTAGGCCACTTTACACATCATGCACAGAATCATCGCCACAGTCCTTCTGAGTTTGCTGACGCTCGGCGTTGGTTCGTGCGCTCACCAGCCCTCACCGCAGGCGGCTACTCCTGATTACAGCAAGTTTGTCCACGTTGCCTTCATTGACCAGAAGATGGCAGACCACGTTGATCAGGTTCTTAAGCGTGCAGGCATCCAGTCCATCATCGAAGGTTCAGTCGTGTATGGAGTTTCAGTTCCGCCGGGCACAGAGTCGCGAGCGGCCTCGTTGCTGCGTGCAGATTCAGCGAGTCAGAAGTATTGGATTAGATTTCCATGAAGCCGTGGCCTAACAAGTCGCCGGAGCCAACCGCCGTTGGCGCTGGCAGTTCCGCTATCGCGGTTCCCGCCGCGAGTCGGCGGTGGCTCAGCTTTTTTCGTTAGGCGTATCTAGTTTTATGAGCATTGCGCAGTCACTTATGGATACAGCAGTCGAGGATAGTCGGCTGTTGGCCAAGAATCAGGAGATCGGAGACCGAGCCGAGATTCCGCGAGATATTGAGTTTGTTCTCTACGCCAAGGACGAGGAGCGAGCCAAGCTCGTTGCGAGCTTTGTCACAGATTATCGGTATGGCAGACCATCGGTTGAGCGCGTCGAGCATCGAGGCACGATTGCTTGGCGGTTGCTGATTACGATTCACGCACCGACGACCGAGAATGTTGCGATGACACTTTCGGCATTCATGGTTTGTCTATCGCAGATTTACGACCTCGATTATGATGGTTGGGGTTGTGACGTTAAGAGATGACGACCGATACGCCTAACAAGTCGCCGGAGCCAACCGCCGTTGGCGCTGGCCGTTCCGCTATCGCGGTTCACGTCGCGAGTCGGCGGTGGCTCAGCTTTTTTCGTTAGCCCTCATGACGCGCCACACTGCTTCATATGTTTTTGCTGCCGCAGCTTGCCTGAGTTTACTGGTCGGTTGCGCATCGCCGACACTTTGCGTCATCAAAGCCACACCACCCAAGCCTGAAGAATTGGCAGGGGTTTGGATTGGCTTTGATAGCGATGAGTTGGAGTTTACCAGACTCGACCTGCGTTCTGATTTTACCGGATTCTGCGGTCGAGTGTCTCCGGCCGATACAGTTCTACACAAGTATGGCGTAAGCGGTTACCACGTTACGAAATGGAGCGTGGACGATTGGAAGCTTACTTTTAGCCTGGTTCCTGTCACAACCAATGCCGAGCCGATTTATATGCGAGGCGACTACAACGGATTTTCTTTGCGTCTTGAAGTCGGGGGCACCACCCTCAACTGGAAGCGAGACCTTGTGCTTTATCGGGAGTCGCGGATAGATGCTGCGAATCAGGAGACGAGAGACGAGATTCGAGAGTTGGAGAAACGATGAGGGCTAACAAATCGCTGCAGGCAACAGGCGCTGCGCCTTCAGTTTTGGACGGCGTGGGAGATTGGCTGCTCCCCGGCTTCGTCGTGGCATCATTTCCCGCGCCTGTGCCTGAGCTCTGGACGTTAGCCATCATCGAGCACCATGCGCGTTTTCACATCATTGATTGTCTGTGGCGTAGCGTTACTGTGCGGGTGCAGCCACGTTCATTACGTTCAGGGTAGTGGCGACGCTGGACAGTTTCTTCTTCAGCGAGCGATTGCTTACGGTGGGCGTCCCATCGCCACAAATGGCTTGGCTACCATTAGCGGCGATTGGCGATACGTTCAGGACGAGTTCGGAGTTGCTGTTTTATTTCCCGTTTCACAGTATTCCGATGTTGATGCTTACCTGCGGTCGGCATTTGGCCCTCCGTTGAGTCAGGCTGGTTGGTCTGTTCGAGATGTTGGTGTGGCAATTTACTTGCAGCGAGCCGATACCAATACAGAGGTCGGCATTTTCCCGCCGATGTCAGACGAGCAGATGGCGCGAGCGGCCCAGAAGATGGATGAGATGGTCAAGAAGAACACAAAATGATGGCTAACAAATCGCTGCAGGCAACGCGGGATGGCGCTCTCAGTTCCGCTTCGCGGTTCACGCATTTTGGTCCCGCGTGCCTGAGCTCTGGACGTTAGCCTGCGTCGGCGTATGTTCACCAACGAGCAAATCAAGCCGCTGTTTCTGCGAGTCATGGACCGGATGGTCGAGGCTCGCTGGTTGCATAGTCACACTTTCACCGACGGCAAAGGGCATCATTTGGAGTGGACTCCCACTGGCGGCTTGCGTGCCCTTCGACTCGTCAAAATCGCCAAGTGCTTTGGACTTGATGAGGGTGACAAGACCGCCATGATTTTTGATATACTCGCGCACGGCGAGCGTCTTCCCGACGGCTTTAGTTTCATCGGAGATGTGCCCGAAGATTTGGCGCGGGATTGGAGAGAGAGCATCGCAGAGCTTGGGCTGCGAGGCGACGAGGATGGTTTGATGGCTTTGGTTCATATCGTCAAGACTTGGGCGCCAGGATTACAGACGCCCATAAAGTTTGGAGGCACACAATGACGCAGGCTAACAAGGCGCTGCACCGCAACAGCCGGTGCGCACTCCGCTCAGACCTTTTGGGTTTTTTCATTGTTTCCTTTCCGCTCCACCCTTGCCGCCACCGGCTGTGGGTGAGCTTGGGTCGTTCGGCCCAATTGCCCCGATGGCTGTTATTGCGGCGCGAGGGAGTGGCGGGTAGCGGAATGTTATTTCCTGCCGACGCACGCCTGTTTCGTGGATTAGAGCAGCGATGATTTTACATTCATCCATGCCGGTTACTTTTGCGACCCGCCAGAGTTCGAGCGGCCTGCCGTCCTCCTGGAGCATGACGAGTTCACAGATGTCCCACAGCAATTTTTTCGAAAGGGCCGAACAAGGCGCTTCAGGCAACAGCCGCTGTCCCTTCCGTTTTGTATGAGTTTTGGTTTTCATAAAGTCATTTGCTCCGGTCATAGTCGCCCTCCGGCGGCTGTGCCTGAGCTTGATCGTTAGGCGTCATTACGTTTTTATGAAACCATCACGCGCCATTGCTTTAGTTGCTCTGGGTTTGTTGATTGGTTTCTTCGTTGGTTGGCATTTTGGTTTTAGAGATTTGAAGTCACGCCGAGAGCAGACGATTCAGAACCTGAAGATTATGATGATGGCCAGCAAGATTTACTCGATGGCTTATTCCAATAATCCAGCCGCTGTGACGGAGCTGCTTACTAATTTACCGGTTACTAAACCATGACCATGACGCCTAACACCTATTAAGCCCGGAAGGTCAACAGAAAAAAAGCATCCCTGACGGAAAGATATTTCTTTCCGTTTTTGCGACTTCAGAACCGAGCATCCGACTTAATTTCAGTTGGCAGCACGGAGGGTGGTCCTCCGGCTAAACACCTATTCGGACTCAGTCGGGCCGGCAGCAGCCATACGAGCCGCCACCGGTCTTCCAGCCCCGTGATCAAACGCCACGGCGCGGTCCAGAAACTCTAAGCAGTACACCCCTGGGCTATCCATTCAAGTTGACGGACGGCTGCCCCGATCAAGTCGGGGCTCCAGTTTTTTGCGGACGTGCCCTGGGGGCGGAGACTCCACATTGTCTTTCGTTCCGAAGTTATGTTGTGACTCTGCCGCCGGCCAGCTAAACGAGCCGGGGCCGGCGGCCGAGCCATCCAGCGCGCGGCCCCGGCGGTCGCGAACGGGTGATGGCCGCTGGCCGGAGTGGTCATTGTCGCAGGGCTGCTCTGGCTCGTGTTGCGCCCGGGTTTGGGGCCAGTGATTCTTTTAAGCATTTATGAAGCATTGAATTGATCTCCTTGAAATGCTGGAACCGGCCATCCCTCCTTCGGCTGGCTTGTCTTTTCGTCACCTTTGGCGGATGCTGGGCGTCAATTCTTCAAACCGTGCGATTATAAAATGACAATACTTTGTGCCATTCCTTTGCGGGCAGCAAAACTAGCTGCCATTAGTTTGATGCTCCTGTTTTCCCTGCGGGCGTTCGGCGGATTGTCGCTCGCCGATTCGCCCGGAGCGCGCGATTTCATCCTGTTCACCGGCAAAAGCGCCGCGCCCATCTTCGTCGAAACCAGCGCTGACCGCGCAGTCATCCGCGCCGCGGGCGATCTGGTTGAGGATGTCCAGCGGGTGACCGGCACCAAACCGGAGCTGGCATCCAAGGCCGGCGGCAACACCAATGTGGTCATCATTGGCACGCTTGGCCAAAGCAAAACGATTGACCGGCTGGTGGCGGAAAGAAAACTGGACGTGAGCGGCGTTCGCGGACAATGGGAAAGTTACATTCTGCAGGTCGTGAAAAATCCGTTGCCCGGCGTCGCCCAGGCGCTGGTCATCGCCGGCAGCGACCGGCGCGGGACGATTTACGGGATTTATCAGTTGTCGGAACTCATCGGCGTCTCGCCGTGGTATTGGTGGGCCGACGTGCCGGTGAAGCAGAAGAATCTGGTCGCGCTTCACGGCGACATTTTCAAACAGGGTCCGCCGGCGGTGAAGTATCGCGGCATTTTTCTGAATGACGAAGATTGGGGCTTGCGGCCGTGGGCGGCAAAAACTTTTGAGCCGGAGACCGGCAACATCGGGCCCAAAACCTACGCCAAAATCTTCGAGTTGCTGCTGCGGTTGCGCGCGAATTATCTCTGGCCGGCGATGCATCCCGGCACGCCGGCCTTCAATTTCTTCCCCACCAACAAAGAAATCGCCGACGCTTATGGCATCGTCATGGGTTCATCCCATTGCGAGCAGATGCTCCGCGACAACGTGGACGAGTGGAAGCGCGACGGGCAGGGCGAATACAATTTCGTCACCAATTCCGCCGGGGTGCTGAAGTATTGGGAGCAGCGCGTCCGCGAGAACGGGAAATTTGAGAACGTCTATACGTTGGGGATGCGCGGCATCCACGACGGCGCGATGCCCGGCGGCGGCACGGTCCAGGAAAAGGCCGAACGCCTGCACGAAATCATCAAGTGCCAGCGCGAAATGCTGGCGCGCCTGGTCAACACGAATGTCGCGCCGGTCCCGCAGATTTTCTGTCCCTACAAGGAAGTCCTCGAACTTTATCAGCGCGCACCGGACATCCCGGACGATGTCACGCTCGTCTGGCCGGACGACAACTACGGCTACATCCGCGAGTTTTCCGACGCGCGGGAGCGCCGGCGCAGCGGCGGGGCAGGGGTTTATTATCACGTCTCGTATTGGGGCCGCCCGCGGGATTATCTCTGGCTCTGCTCCACGCCGCCGGCGCTCATCGCCGAGGAAATGACCAAGGCCTACGACTATGGGGCGGATCGGGTCTGGGTGCTCAACGTGGGCGACTTGAAGCCGGCGGAACTCGACGTCGAATTTTTCCTCAAGCTCGCGTGGGACCCGCACTCGTGGAACGGGACGAACACGTATGAATTGCTGGAGCGGCAGTTGGCGCGCGATTTCGGCCCGGCCAGCGCGCCTGGACTCACCTCGATTCTGGCCGAATACTACCGCCTGAATTTCCAGCGCAAGCCGGAACACATGGGGTTTCCGAACAACAATTTATTTTCCCCGACGCTCAATGGCGGCGCAGCCGGGCAACGGCAGGAGGCGTGGCAAAAATTATCCGCGCGCGTTGACACCGCTGAAAAAAACCTGCCGCCGGAAACGGCGGACGCCTTTTTTGAGCTGGTCGGTTATCCCGTCCGCGCCGCCGCCCTGGCCAATGAAAAAATCCTCGCCCCGGCCAAGGCGCAGCAGGCCCGGGATGAAATTCAACTGCTCACGGGCCTTTACAACAACGAAATCGCGAACGGCAAATGGTGGAACATGATGTCGTCCAACCCGCGCGGTCAGGTTGATGTAGCGGCGGGCGTCCCGCCTGCCGTAGAGCCGGGCGTCCCGCCCGGCGGTACCGGCATGGCCGGCACGGCACGCGTGGAAAATTCAGCGGGCAGATCAAATTCGGGCGAAATTCCGGGCGGCAAGATGCCGCCCTCTACGGCAGGCGAAACGCCCGCCGCTACAAGCGCCGGCGCAGATTTTGTGGAGGACAATCACCGCGTGGTCATGGAGGCGGAGCACGCTTCAGCCTTCCTGCCCGGCCAGGATGCACAGTGGCGGAAAATCACCGGGCTTGGCTACAACGGCGGGGCCGTTTCGGTTTTCCCAACGCTGGTGCCGGTGAGTGAAACGACAGAGAAAATTCTGGCCGGGTCACCCTGCCTGCAATACACAATCTGGGTCGAGCATCCCGGCGACTGGAAGTTCACCGTGCGGTCGCTGCCGACCTTTTCCGTCGAAGCCGGCCAGCCGCAGCGTTACGCGATTGCGCTCGACGACGCGCCGCCGCAAATCGTTTCGCTGCCGGTATCCCTGAGCGAAACCGACCGGCAATGGCAGGAAAACGTCTTGCGTAATGCGGCGCCGACCACCAGCGTCCATGCCATTGCCCATCCCGGACTTCACGTGCTGAAACTTTGGATGGTGGATCCGGGCATTGTGCTGGACACCATAATTGGCGATGGCGGCGACGGGCCGTTGGGCTATGTTTGGCCCCCGGAAACCCGGAATTTGCAGGGGAACAAATAATTTCGTCGGCCGGGACGGCTGCCTTGCAAGTGCGCATGAACATTTGACATGTCTGACCTGGCGATGATGAAGCGGCATAAATGCAGCGCTCCGGAGCGCGGGCTTTGGCCCGTTATAATCTGAGACGGCAGATGGATGTCTGTTAATTGATGCGTACCGATACCGGTTTATGAATAGCAAACTTATGTCTCGTTTCATTCTTATTGCAATGGCATTGGCGGGAACCATGGCCAGCCCACTTTCCGCCCAGACCAACGCGCCGGCCAAAACGGAAACTTCCGCGCCCGCCCTGGCTCCGGATCTGGCGACCAATCCGGCCGCCCCGGTTTCCATCATCAATCCCGCGTTGCCCAGCATCTTCATTGCGGGCGACTCCACCGCTGCGCGCGGAAACGGCACGAACCAGCAGGGCTGGGCGGTTCCCTTCGCCGATTATTTTGACAAGACGAAGGTCAACATCGTCAATCGCGCGCGGGGCGGCCGCAGCAGCCGCACGTTCATTACCGAGGGCTTGTGGGACCAGTTGCTGGCCGACGTCAAACGCGGCGACATCGTGCTGATCCAGTTCGGTCACAACGACGCCGGCGCCATCAACGACACGAACCGCGCCCGCGGCTCGCTGCCCGGGCTCGGGCGAGGAGACGCAGGAAATTGACAATCTGCTCACGAAAAAACACGAGGTCGTCCACACCTTCGGCTGGTACATGCGCAAGATGATCGCGGACACCCAGGCCAAGGGCGCCACGCCCATCATGCTCTCGCTCACTGTGCGCAACATCTGGAAGGACGGCCGGGTGGAGCGCGGTTCCGGCCATTACAGCCAGTGGTCTGGCCGACATCGCGAAAGCGGAACAGGTGCAATTCATTAACGTGACCGACCTGATGGCCGACCAATACGACGCGATGGGCGAGGACAAGGTCAAGGCGCTGTATCCCCGCGACCACACGCATTTCAATGCCACCGGCGCCGACCTGCACGCCGCCGCCGTGGTGGCCGGATTGAAAGGACTGAAACCCAGTCCCGTCGGCAAATGGCTTTCGGCCAAAGGCGAGGCCGTCGCGTTTGACCGTTTCGGCTGGCTGAACCTGCCGCGGCCCGAAAATCCCGCGCTGCCCACGCTGTTTCTCATCGGCGATTCCACCGTGCGCAACGGGCGCGGCAACGGGGCCAACGGCCAGTGGGGCTGGGGCGATTATGTCGGCCGTCCATTTCAATCTGGAAAAAATCAACGTGGTCAACCGCGCCGTCGGCGGCCTCAGCAGCCGCACCTATCTGACGGAAGGCCACTGGGACCGCGTGCTGGCCATGCTCAAGCCGGGCGATTTTGTGATGATGCAGTTCGGCCACAACGACAACGGGTCGCCCGCCACCGACCGCGCCTCCATCAAAGGCATTGGCCCGGAGACGCTGGACGTGGAGAATCCCACCAACCATCAGCACGAAGTGGTGCTGACGTTCGGCGGATATTTGCGGAAATACATTGCCGACACCCGGGCGAAGGGCGCCACGCCCATCGTCTGCTCGCTCGTCCCGCGCAAAACCTGGAAGGACGGCAAGATTGCCCGCAGCAAGGACAGCCACGCGGGCTGGGCCGGGCAGGTGGCGAAAGCCGAGGATGTCGCCTTCGTGAACCTCAATGAAATCGTCGCGCGAGCGCTACGACGCGCTGGGTCCGGAAAAGGTCGAGCCGCTTTTTGGTGATGAACACACGCACACTACCGCAGCTGGGGCGGAGCTGAATGCCCAATGCGTTATCGCCGGCCTGAAGGCGCTCACGAACAACCCGCTCGCGCCGTATCTGCGCGACGAAAAACCGTGAAAGCGAAAATGAAACAAAGGTTCCTGACGATGTGTCTGAAAATGTGGAGGCAGGCTTCCCAGCCTGCCAGTCAAGACGGCTTCCAGCCGCGTGTTGGATCGGGGGACCGGCGGCAGGATGCCGCCTTCACCGGCAGCCAGGATGGCTGCCGCCACATTCTTGGAACGGCTTTGATTGCGGCAATGGTCCTGCTCCAGTTGACGACCTTCGGCCATACGATGGTTTTCAACATCAAAGATAGAAATTTAGATCGCCATTGGCAGTTTTTGGCGGGCGACGCTCCCGGCGCGGAGCAACCGGCGTTTGACGACCATGCTTGGCGTACAGTTGACGTGCCGCATGACTGGAGCATTGAAGGGCCGTTTGCGGAGACGAACAAAACCGGCGGGTCAGGCGGGTTTCTGCCCAGCGGCGTCGGCTGGTATCGCAAAGCTTTCGTGCTGCCGGATACGGATTCAAATCGGTGTGTTTTCGTTGAGTTCGACGGCGTGATGCAGAACAGCGAGGTCTGGATCAACGGCGTGTCGCTCGGCAAACGGCCTTACGGCTACGTCGGATTCGGCGACGAACTCACCGGTCACCTCCATTTTGGCGCTGGCCAGACAAATGTGCTGGCCGTGCGTGCCGATTCTTCCCGGCAGCCCGCCTCGCGCTGGTATTCCGGCGCCGGCATCTACCGACATGTCCGGCTGGTCGTGACGGACCCGGTCCATTTCGAACGGGATGGCGTCTTCATTTCCACGCCCGGAATTTCGGCCACTCAGGCACTGGTGCGCGTGCAGGCCTCGGTGACGAACGAGTCGGATTCGTCCCGGGAAATCTCGGTGACGGCGACGATTTATGGACCACCTCATTCCGCTCCCGACGGCTGTTACGCTTGTGCCGGCGAGTCCCGGTTGGTTGCCGTGGCCGCCGGGGCTTCGACGAATATCGGGTTCGACGTGACGATCCCCTGGTCGCCGCGGCTCTGGGATTTGGAACATCCCGACCTGCATTCTGCGTGGGTGCGGCTGCGCTCTGCCGGCCAAACACTGGATGAGCAAACTGTCGCCTTTGGCATCCGGGAGGCGAAGTTCGACGCCGACACTGGCTTTTGGCTGAACGGAAAAAATTTCAAGATCAAGGGCGTCTGTCTGCACCACGACGGCGGCGCGCTTGGCGCGGCGGTGCCGCTGGGCGTCTGGGAACAGCGGCTGACCACCTTGAAATCGCTCGGGGTGAATGCCATCCGCACGGCGCACAATCCGCCCGCGCCGGAGTTTCTCGATTTGTGCGACCGCCTGGGATTTTTGGTGATGGACGAGCTGTTCGACTGCTGGACGGTGGCCAAGAATCCCTATGACTACCATCTCTACTTCAACGAGTGGTCAAAAACGGACGAACGCGACACCATCAGGCGCGATCGCAATCACCCCAGCATCATCCTCTACAGCGTGGGCAACGAAATCCACGACACGCCGAAGGCGGAGCTGGCGAAGGGCATTCTCCAAGGATTGGTGGAAACCGCTCATGCAGCCGATCCGACCCGGCCGGTGACGCAGGCGCTGTTCCGGCCGAACGTCAGCGGTGATTACACCAACGGCCTGGCCGATCGGCTGGACGTGATCGGCACCAACTACCGCGACAACGAACTGCTCGCCGCGCAACGCGCGAAGCCGTCGCGCAAAATCATCGGCACGGAGCAGCGCCATGACCGCCAGACCTGGCTGTGGCTGCGCGACAACCCTTCACACTCCGGCCAGTTTCTCTGGAGCGGGATTGATTATCTGGGCGAATCGCGCCGCTGGCCGGTGGTCGCCGCCGGCTCGGGACTTTTGGACCGCACCGGCGCGCCCAAGCCGATGGCGTTCGAGCGTCAAAGCTGGTGGAGCGACCAACGGATGGTGTTTATGGCGCGCCGAACCGGTGCAACGACAAACATGCCGGCGGACCCGGGTTTCGCACCCCTGGAACGGCGGCAGGTCCTGTTTGCCGACTGGACGCCGACCAATGCCGCGCCACACGACGAAAACGTGGAAGTCTATTCCAATTGTAAAGATGTCGAACTGTTCCTGAATGGCAAATCGCTCGGATCGAAACCTCTGAATGCCGACGCCTCGCCTCGCACCTGGACGGTGCCCTTCGCGCCGGGCACACTCAAAGCCATCGCCCGGAACAACGGGAAGGTTGTCGCCACCGATGAACTGCGCACGGCCGGCCCGCCCGCAAAAATTATTCTCACCACCAGTCATGACCGGCTTCCGTTTGATTGGAATGACGTCGCCATTGTGCGCGCGACGGTGGTTGACAGGCGCGATGTGGTTGTCCCAGGCGCAACCGATTTGATTTCCTTCAAAATTTCCGGGCCGGGCGAGATTGCGGCCGTGGACAATGCCGACAACGCCAGCCACGAGCAGTTTCAGGCCTGCGAACGCCATGCATTCCAGGGCCGATGCGTCGCCTTCATTAAAGCCAGTGCGCCTTCCGGCAAAATGGTGGTGACCGCGTCCGCTCCCGGTTTGAAGAGCGGCAATGTTGTCATCAAAACCTGTCCGCCGGCTTCCGCACCATGAATCGTCCCCGTTTCATGGATCTCCTGGTAGGGCGCGCAGTCCTCTGCGCGCCGCGAACAGGGAAGAACCAGCCTTGGTTCAGGGACGGCGCGCACGGAGTGACGCGCCCGACCTATTTCCGATACGTGATTCGAAAACCATCGCAGCTCACCATGAGAGCCGCATTAACCGCCATTATCCTCACCGCCGTCTGCCTGCAAACCTTTGCGGCGGACGCGGCGGCGACCAACAAAAATTCCCGCACCGGACCGTTCATTCTTGGCGCGGAGGTTTCCTGGGCGCCCGAAGACGAGGCCGATGGCGCGACGTATTACGACCATGGCGTCCGGAAGGACATTTTTCAAATTCTGAAGGATTACCAGTTCAATTACATCCGGCTGCGGTTGTTTGTGAATCCCGCGTCCACCAACGGCTACGCGCGGCGGCGCGCCGAGGCGTTCTGCGATCTGGAGCACGTCCAGGCGCTGGCCAGACGCGCCCGGGCCGCGGGCATGGGCCTCCTGCTGGACATTCATTACGGCGACACCTGGACTTCACCCGGACATCAGGAGAAGCCGGTGGCGTGGAAGGATTTGAATTTCGAGGAACTGACCCGGGCCGTCCACGATTTCACGTTTCACGCCATCAAGGGTCTGAAGGACAACGGCACGCCGGTGAACATGGTCCAGATCGGGAATGAAATTTCCGACGGGATGCTTTTCCCCGACGGGCGCCGAAGCAATTGGGATAACTTCGCCACCTTGCTGCGGGCCGGAGTCGCCGGCGCGAAGGAGGCCGATCCGTCGGTGAAAATTGTCCTGCAACATCACCTGGGCCGGAGCAACGAGCGGATGCGGCCGTGGCTCGACAATTTGATTCAACGCGGCGTGCAGTTCGACATCATTGGCATGTCATGTTACGCGCAGGCGCAGGAGGGCGATTGGAAAACAAATTTTGACGACCTGGCCACGCGTTACCCGGATAAGGGGCTGATCGTGGTCGAATACTCCGCGCGCAAGCGTTACGTCAACGACCTGATGTTTAACACCCCGGACAAAAAAGGACTGGGCACGTTTATCTGGGAACCGACGCGGCATCGCGAGGCGTTGTTTGACAGGGAAGGCAAAAACGCCGGCGGCGGCCAGGCCTCGAATTTCACGACCGATCAAGGCATCAACCAGGGCGCGCGGACCAACTCGATTCCGGCAACGAACCCTCCGACCCGTTTGCCGGCTTCGACAAACATGGCGGAAAATACCAATTCGCCCGAATTCATTTACCGCAGTTTCGGGACGAACGAATCCGCGCGCGCCGAGTGGCGCAAACGCCGTTTCGGCGGCCGCTACGATGTGAATGAGTTGATGGCTCTCTATCCGCAGATGGCGAAGGACTACACTGATGTGGCGCCGCAAGGGATTTTGCCAGCCACCGCCCCGGCAACATCCGCGAACACCGCTCCGGTCATCCTCACCCCGCCCGCGCCGGATACGCCGCGCATCAACGGCCCGAAGAATCTTCGGCGCGCGCCCCGGCTCGCTGTTTTTATTCACCATTCCCGCCACCGGGGTTCGCCCCATGAAATTCTCCGCCGACCCTCTGCCGCGCGGCTTGAAGCTGGATGCCAAAACCGGCCGGATCACCGGCAAACTGAAAAAACCGGGCGAGTTCAACGTCACCTTGCGCGCGAAAAACAAATCGGGTGTCGCGGAGAAGAAATTCCGCATCGTATGCGGCGACACCATCGCGCTCACGCCGCCGATGGGCTGGAACAGTTGGAACTGCTGGGCGGGGGCGGTGGATCAGGACAAGGTATTGCGCGCGGCGCGGGCGATGGTTGCGTCGGGCCTCGCGCAGCACGGCTGGACTTACATCAATATTGACGACACCTGGCAGGGCAAACGTGGCGGAAAATACAACGCGCTCCAGCCCGATGACAAATTTTCCGACCTGGGCGTGCTGTGCGATGCGATTCATGCGCTGGGTTTGAAGGCCGGGATTTATTCCACGCCGTGGGTCACCTCCTACGCGAAACATGCGGGCGGCTCGGCGGAAAATCCCGAAGGCAGCTGGCCTGGTCCGCCGACCAACGGCGCTCCGCGCAATAAAAAAGTTCTGCCTTACGCCGTCGGAAAATTCTCCTTTGCCACCAACGACGCCGCCCAATGGGCCGCGTGGGGTTTTGATTATTTGAAATACGACTGGAATCCCATCGAGTTGCCACAGGTCGCGGAAATGGCGGGTGCGTTGCGGGCGACGAAACGCGATATCATTCTGAGCTTGTCCAACAACTCGCGTGACCGCCTGCTGGATCGCATCGCCGAAATTGCCCCGCTCGCCCAAGCCTGGCGTACCACGGGCGACATCAATGATTCATGGGGCAGCATGAGTGGCGTTGGCTTCAAGCAGGACGAATGGATGGCGTTCGCCGGGCCGGGACATTGGAACGATCCCGACATGCTCGTCGTCGGCCAGGTCGGCTGGGGTCGAAACTCCACCCGACCCGCCTCACGCCCGACGAGCAGTACACGCACCTCAGCCTCTGGTGCCTCCTCTCCGCGCCGCTGCTCATCGGTTGCGACCTGGAAAAGCTCGACGATTTCACCCTGGGCCTGCTCACCAACGATGAAGTGCTGGCCGTGGACCAGGATTCGCTCGGCAAACCGGCGACCTGTGTTTCCTCCAACGGCGTTCTGCGCGTGTTTGCCAAGGATCTGGACGACGGTGCCAAAGCCGTCGGCCTGTTCAATCTCGGCAATGAGCCAGCAACGATGGTTGCGGGCTGGAACGATTTGAAACTTTCCGGCACGCAACTCGTGCGGGACCTTTGGCGGCAAAAGGACCCTCGGCAAATTTGAAAAGGAATTCACTGCGACCGTCGCGCCGCACGGCGTCGTGCTGATAAAAATCCAGCCCGCGGCAAAATAATTTTACCCATGAAAAAACCGACCACGTCCGCCGTTTTGCTCTGCCTGGCCATCACCCTGCCGCTCCCGGCAGCGGAAACACCCTACACCCCGCCCGCGTCGCCGCGGGTCACATTCAACTTCAACCCCGGATGGAAATTCATCCGCGAGGACGCGACCAACGCGGAAAAAATTGATTTCGACGACTCGAAATGGGTCACCGTCAGCGCCCCGCACACGTTCAACGACACCGATTCTTACGCCAACATCATCAGTCATAGCGGTGGCGACCGGCACGCCTACGCGGGCATTGCCTGGTACCGGAAGCATTTCAAGCTGCCGGCCGGCGCCAGGGACGGGAAAGTTTTCCTCGAATTTGAAGGCTTGAAACAGGCCGGGCGCTTCTGGGTCAACGGCCAGTTCGCCGGCAAATACGAAAATGGCGTTACCCCCTGTGGCCTCGACCTGACCAAACTCGTGAACTTCGGCGGCGAGGAAAATGTCATCGCGGTGAAGGTGGACAACCGCAACAATTACCAGGAAGAGGCGACCGGCACGGAGTATCAGTGGATGGGCCGCGCGTTCAATCCCAATTACGGCGGCTTGAACCACGACATCCGGCTGCACCTCACCGGCAAGGTTTATCAGACATTGCCGCTCTACGAAAATCTCCAGACCACCGGCATCTATATTTATCCGTCGAATTTTTCCATCAGCAACCATACCTGTGACGTGGCGGTGGAATCACAGGTCCGCAACGAATCCGGTGACCAGCAGTCCATCACCCTGTCGGCGGTGGTCGTGGACGCGAATGGAAAAGTTTGCGCGAAGTTTTCGAGCGATGCGCTGGATTTGGTCGGCGGCCAGACGGAAAATTTCACGGCGGGCGGCAAACTGGCGGACGCCAAATTCTGGAGCGACGCGCAGCCGAATCTTTACGACGTTTATAGCCTGCTCACCGTGGATGGAAAAGTGGTGGACGTGCAGAAAATCAGGACCGGTTTCCGCAAAACCGAATTCAAGGGTGGCGCCGGCACCGGCGGCGTTTATCTCAACGATAAATTTGTCTGGCTCACCGGCTATGCACAACGTTCCGCGGATGATTGGGCCGGTCTCGGCCAGGCGTACCCCGACTGGATGCACGATCTCAACGCGGAACTGGTCCGCGGCACCCACGCCAATTATATCCGCTGGATGCACGTCGCGCCCCAGGCCGTGGATGTTCGCGCCTGTGACAAAACCGGCATCATCCAGAATCTGCCCTGCCGGCGACAAGGAGAAGGATGCCGAAGGACGGCAATGGGAACAGCGAGTGGAAGTGATGCGCGACACGATGATTTATTTCCGGAACAACCCGGGCATCCTGTTCTGGGAGGCGGGCAACAACAGCATCACGCCGGAGCACCTGCAACAAATGGTGGATTTGCGCAAACAATGGGACCCGAACGGCGGACGCGGGATGGGCTGCCGCACGTTGAACGACGCGGCCTCCACGCCCATTGCCGAATGGTTCGGCGTGATGATCGGCCAGGACCCGCGCACCGATGCGCTGACCAACCGCACCGAAATGTTCCGCGCCTACAACGCCGAGCGCCGCGACCGGGCGCCGCTCATCGAGACCGAGGATTTTCGCGACGAAGCTGCCCGGCGGTTCTGGGACGATTTTTCCCCGCCGCATTTCGGGTTCAAGAAAGGGCCAAACGACACGTACGATTGGAACTCGGAAACCTTCTGCCTCGCCGCGGCGGGCCGTTACCACGCTTATGTCCTCAACAAAATTACCAATTCCGATCCGGCGCACGCGAAATGGTCCGGGTACGCCTCGATTTACTGGTCGGACTCGAATGCCGACGGCCGGCAGGACAGCAGCGAAGTCTGCCGGGTGAGCGGCAAGGTGGATTCCGTCCGGCTGCCCAAACAGGCCTGTTACGTCTATCGCGTGATGCAAAACGACCAGCCGGATATTCACATCATCGGCCACTGGAATTATCCGACCAACACGGTGAAGACCATGTATGTCACAGCAAACCATTGCACCGGAGTAAAATTATTCGTGAATGGGAAACCAAAAGGCATTTCATTAACTCCGACGAATGGCTATCTATTTGCATTTCCACAAATCAAATTTGAGCCAGACAAAATCAAAGCCATCGGTTTCATGGGTGGCCACGGTGAAATGGATACTCCGCAGATAATACAACTTTGTGAGGATGAAATCGAAACCGCTGGCGAACCGGAGAAATTGAAACTCACACCGCATGTTTCGCCAAACGGCTTGCAGGCCGACGGCTCGGACGTGGCGTTCTTCGACGTGGAAGTGGTGGATGCACAGGGGCGGTGCTGCCCGACGGACGAGGCGCGGGTGGATTTCAAATTGGAAGGCCCGGCCATCTGGCGCGGCGGTTACAACAGCGGCAAGACCAATTCGATCAACAACCTCTGGCTCGATACCGAATGCGGCATCAACCGCGTGGCCATTCGTTCGACGCTCCAGCCGGGTATGGTCACCTTGACCGCAACCCGTGCGGGGCTGGAACCCGCCACGGCAAAAATCGAATCCCGGCCGGTGGCAATCAAGGACGGTTTGATGCCGAATTGAGGTTCGCGCCACCTGCTGGCGGAGCGCGACTCTGTGACGCAGCACATGTGAACGGCAAAATGGCAGGGAAACCCTTGAAATGCGCGCCTTTGGCGGGTTGCTGCGGTCGCAGACCCGCACTCCAGACGCCGGCCGCTGTCATTTAAATGCCCGGGTTTCAACAAACTAGATTTAATTTCATTCCCATTTGCTTATACTCTTTCAAAAATTCCAAAGGGAAAAAATCTTCTTTGGGCATCCCGTTTATTTCCCTGTAAATATCTCTTATGTTTTTTTCTTCCCTAAAACGCCGGATTAACTTTGCTTGATGTATATCATCTAAATTACTGCGTCTTAGTGAATGACCTTTGGGGATTCCACGGCAAATCCAGTTCATCCGGGCACAGTTTGATACGTCTCCGGGAAAAGTGGCGGCGGGCCGCCGCAGATTGCAGAACAGCAGCGAAGTCTGCCACGTCAGCGGCCCAAGTGGACGCCGTGAATCGCATCACCAGAACTGTTGAGGTGCGTGATCACACGAATGTGGCAGGATAACGACGAAACCTGTCCGCACGGAGGTCCGTCTTCAGGGATTGTGCGGGTCAAGGTTTCATCGTATTTAAATTGCGTTCATGAACATTAAAACTGGTCTTTCATGCCTGTCGGCCCTGTTGGTTGCCATTTTGTTGTCCGGCTGTTCCGCGCCCCGAACCGGGGATTCGGAGCAGACGAGCCGTTGGCCCGGGTTTGAAGAGTTGTTTTATGAGACCACCAACAGCCGGACCCCGCTGCCGGTGCAGTTGATCGCGGACGCGCAACAGCATGGCCACAGCCAGGCGACCATGCCCGACGGACGTGTCGTAAAAGTCTCCGTCCAGCCCGACGGGAAAAATTCCAACCTCCAGTTCAACGCCATACCCGCCTCGGACATCGTCAAATGGGGCCTGGCCGTGGCCGCCGCGCCGGACGAATACTTCACCGGCCTGATGGAGCGCGCCGTGGACGGGCCCCAACAGGCTTCGTGGGCGACGAACCTCAACGCCGACCTGAACCTGCGCGGCCAGAAGGTGGAAATGATCCTTAAGCCGACGATGTCGGTCTATTCGCCGTTTTATCTTTCGTCGCGGGGTTATGCGTTCTTCGTCAAGGGCAACTGGCCGGGAGGATTCGATTTCTGCGCGGGCGTTTCGAACCGGGTGGCGATTGAATTTGAAGGGCCGTCGTTCGCGGCGAAGATTTACACGGCTGACCATCCGGCGGCACTGGTTCGGGCGCACGCGCTCGATGCCGGGCCGCCGTTCCTGCCGCCGCAGTGGATGTACGGCACGTGGCGCTGGCGCGACGAGATCAAGCAACGGACGAACTACTACGACGGCACGCCGGTGACCGGGCCGTTCAATTCCGAGTTCATGGAGGACGTGTTGTTGATGAAAGCCTACGGGATACCGCTGGGGGTTTATTGGGTTGACCGTCCTTGGGGGCCGGGCCGGGAAGGTTACGACGACTTTGAGATTGATACGAACCGGCTGCCGAATTTTGCCAGGTCGGTGAAATGGCTGAACGGGCAAAAGGTGCAGATGTTTATGTGGATTGGGCCATTTTTTCAGGGGCAAATGGCCACGAACGCGCTGGCCCGGGGTTGGACACTGGCCAGCGCCGGCCAAAAGCCCGCCAGGAACAATTACCCGCTGGCCGATTTTACCAATCCCGAGACAAAAAAATACTGGCAGGACGGGGTGGCCAAACTGTTGAAGCTGGGCGTGAGCGGTTTCAAAATGGACCGCAGCGAGGAGAACCTACCGGAAAGCGGGCCCGGCATGGTTTTTGACGGTCGCAGCGTCCGCGAAAACCGCAATGCCTATCCAGTGATGTATTTGAAAGCCGCCTATGACGTGGCCAAACAATACCGTGACGATTTTGTCTGCATGCCGCGGGCGGCATACACCGGCAGTTCGCCGTATGGGGTATTCTGGGGCGGGGATATCGGCGGCACGCAGGAAGGGTTGCGGGCCGAGATTATTGCCGTGCAACGGGCGGCGGTGATGGGCTATCCCAACTGGGGCTCGGACACGGGAGGTTACAACCAGCAATCCATGGACACGGAAGTGGTGGGGCGATGGCTGGGGTTCAGTTGCTTTACGCCGATCATGGAGGTGGGGCCGACGAAGAACCGGGCGTTCTGGAATTTTCACAATCCGCCGGCCTACGACGCGGAATTGATTGCCATCTGGCGGCTGTATGCGCGCCTGCACACGCGGCTGGCCGATTACAGTTATGAGCAGGCCAGGGCTGCCCACAAAACCGGAATGCCGATTGTGCGTCCGTTGTTTTTGGTCGAACCCAAGGCGCCCGCCGCGTGGACGAACTGGTGGACGTATCTTTACGGGCCGGACATCCTGGTTTCGCCCGTCTGGCAAAAGGAGCAGCGGACGCAGGAGGTGTATCTGCCGGCGGGGAGCCAGTGGCGCGACGCGTGGAACCCGGACAAAATCTGGGATGGCGGCCAGACGATCACGGTTCACGCTGAACTTCATCAAATGCCGATATTTGTGCGTGCCGGCTCGAAGGTTGAACTCGGTGATTTAAACAAAGAATGGAACGACGCGGTGGCCGCCGCCAACACCCGTCCGGACTTGAAAGCCTTGGATGCCGAGGTCAAAGCCTGGTTTGAGAAGAACCAATAGCCGGCCCTGGCAAAAACGATTTTAAGTGGCAGGACAATTCACCTGCCGCGTGTGGCTGAATGCCTTTTACGTGGCGCAGTTTTGCCATTGCAAAACTTTGTGTCCGTCCTACGATGCAGAGGGAATTTCTTATGGCGACAGGAAAAACTCAGAAACAGTCATCCGGCGGCTCCGCGCTTGGTTTCGAGGCAACGCTCTGGGCAACGGCGGACAAGCTTGCGGGTAATCTCGACGCTGCCGAATACAAACATGTTGTCCTCGGCCTCATCTTCCTGAAATATATCTCCGACGAATCCCGCACCCTTGCCGAGTTGTGCGACGCGCCGCTGCCGAAGCTGCTGTCGGGCGAGTTGCGTATTTGACGGCTTGGCTGGAAAAACCGATACTGCTCTTGGACATGGGTACGCCGAACCAAATCAGTTTTACGTTGCGGGCCAAAGTGAACCAACGGGAAGTCACTCCGGCCACCATCGGATTGTCCCTGTTCAACCAGTTCAATTCCGAGGTCGAGGCGTTCCTGACGGGTGGACAGCGGCGGGTGCCGTTGGATGAGGTTCGCCTGGAAATTAAAGACGGGTCTTACAAATTATTGCTCATCCTTCCGGCTCTGCTGGCGGCAACGCTGGAGCCCGATCTGCGCAAACTTCATCGCGAAGACGCGCTGGGCGACATTGATCCCAAGCGTGCCGATGTAGTCAAGCAGTGGCAGAAACGCGCCCGAACCAACCCGGATTATTACGTTGCCATTGACTCTTCCGAAAAAACGTTCAAGCCGATCAAGATTTCGAAGGAAACCGATTACCGCACGCCGGATGAGGACGATTGGGTGGCAGTGGAAAAATATGCCGTCGGCACGGTGGTGGATATGGGGGGCACGACAGCGGCCAATGTGCATCTGGTCAACGACGACACCGGGAAGCGGTTGGTGGCGTTGAGTTCGGAGGATTTCCTGCGGGAACAGAAGGAAAACTACCTTTACCGCAAAGTTCAGGTGCATGTATCCGCGCAGGAGAACGTGAAAACCGGAGAACTGCGCGATGTCCGGCTGATAACGTTCGTGGGAAAAGGACCATCCTACGATGAAGCGGAGTTAGAGGCTGCGATTGCCAAGGGAACCAAGGCTTGGGCGAAGGTGCCGGACAGCGTTGCCTGGCTGAACGACATGAGGGGGAACGACGATGAATAATATGGCCGTGCTGGACACGGGTTTCCTCATCAGCCTGGTGGATCGTAATCGCCCATTTCATCAGGCCGCCCGGAGCTACTACAAATATTTCCTCGAACACAGCGTGGTGATGCTGCTGCCGACCGTCGTGGCGGCGGAGTTTTCAGTGGTGCAGCCCATTACCGATCTGCCGTTGCGGAATTTTCGCGTGCTGCCATTCAACCTGCCGGAGGCCGTGAAGTGCGCCGAGTTGAACGTGCATCATTATCGCCAGCAATTGGGAAACGCCGGCCAACGCGATTCAGTAAAGGACGATTTCAAAATCATTGCTCAAGCCGTCGTGCAGCAGGCGCGGTTGCTCGTCACGGAGGATGAAACGACGCTTTGCAAGTATTGCGAGCGATTGAAAACTGACGGGAAGATCGAGTTCCGGGTGGTGAGGCTCGCCTCAGGCTTCGACGAAGCATTGGTCAACGAGGACGGCCAACGTCCGTTGCTGCCACCCGCATCTTAGCCCCAACTGCGATGAAAACGACATACAGCAACATTGACCCGGCTGAAATGGTATTGCGGGATAAGCCGAAGAATTCATGAGTCCCCGGTTTACCGGCCAGACGGCGGCGGAATTGATATGTTGATGATTCGACAACCTCTGAAAAAACTGATGGCGGGCGGGATGGCCGCGGGCCTGATCCTGCTTTTCCTGCTGGCTGGCCCGGCGTGCGCGTCGGAGTTCGCCTTCGGCAACGGGAAAATAAAATCGGGTTGGATTCAAGTTTCTCCGACAAATTTTTATTCCGTCCAGACCGGTTACGGCTTCGAGCCGGGTGCGGCGGTCGCGGCGGGTGACGGCTTTGTCTCCAGCACGAATCCCTTTTACTTTTCCGTCAAGCTGCCGGAGGGGAATTACCGGGTGAGGGCCGCGCTGGGTGGTCCCGCCGGCGAATCCACGACGACCGTCAAGGCCGAGCTGCGCCGGCTCATGCTGGAAAAGGTCCACATCGCACCGGGAAAAACTGTGACGCGCTCGTTCATCGTGAATGTGCGCACGCCGCAGATTGCGGGCTTGCCGCGCCAAAGCGGAGCGGCGGCGGGCGGCGGCGAGGTACACTTGAAACCGCGCGAAAAGACGAACGAATGGTGGGCGTGGGATGACAAGCTGACCCTGGAATTCAACGGCACACACCCGGGTTTGCGCTCGCTCGAAATTGAAAAGGCCGCCGTGCCGACGGTTTATCTGCTGGGCGATTCAACCGTGTGCGATCAGGCGGCCGAGCCGTGGAACAGTTGGGGCCAGATGCTCCCGCGCTTTTTCAAACCGGAAATCGCCGTGGCCAACCATGCCGAGTCGGGCGAGACCTTGGCCAATTCCCTGCGCGCCCAACGTTTTGAAAAAGTGTTCAGCCTGATGCAGCCGGGCGATTACCTGTTCATTCAGTTCGGTCATAACGACATGAAAAACCACGCGACCAACGCGCTGGAAAGTTACACATCGGACCTGAAAAAAGTGGTCGCCGAAACTCGCGCCAGGGGCGGCACGCCGGTGCTGGTGACCTCGATGGAACGCAAGGACGGGGTCGAAGCCCCCACGCTCATGGGTTATCCCGACGCCGTGCGCGCGGTGGCGAAGGAGGAAAAGTGCGCGCTGATTGATCTGAACGCGATGAGCCTGGTTTTTTACAAGGCATTGGGAACGAACATTGGCCAGGCGTTCCAGGACCCCACGCACCACAACAACTTTGGCAGCTACGAACTGGCCCAATGTGTTGTGGAAGGCATCAAGCAGGACAAACTGCCGCTGGCAAAATTCATTGTGGACGACTTCAGGGGCTTTGATCCGGCGCATCCCGACCCGGTGGACCAGTTCCAGATGCCCGCCAGTCCCATCCGTTCCAGCGCCAAGCCGCTGGGGAACTAGCCCGCACAACTCGGCTGCGGTCGGTTCCGATAAACTCCGTTTCCGCGAGCACGCGACAAAGTCGGTGTCGCGAGCAGGCGGACGCAACCTGCCAACGCATAGATTCAACTTCGGAGTTCGGATTCAAGGAACCGGTGCAATCTGGTAGAGCCGTGGCGGCTGGCCGATCCCGGAGACATCGAAATAAAGCTGCGACGTGTTGGTCAACGTTATCGTATCGAGTGTCACCCAGGCGTCCGTCGGACCAATCTGGTTGATGTAATTCAGTTGCACCGAGTCCCCAATGTTCCCGATCAACGTGATCGCCGGAACAAAGTTCAGGTTCAGCGAGGGAAGCACCGCGGGTGTTCCCGTCTGCCACACCCGATAAAACCGCTCCGGCGGGAGTGATGCGGTCAGGTCAAAATAGAATTGCGACGTGCCCGTCAGGTTTACCGAACCGAGCGGACTCCAGTTGGGTGTGGGGCTGAGGGCGGAAGTGTAATCCAGGTTCAACAAGCTTCCGGCTTCACCCGTCAAGTTGATGGCCGGTACCGCGCTTTGGTCAACCGGCGGAATCACGTTCAGCATCGCGGCTGAACTGGTTGCCGCGCCGAGCGTATTGGTGACGACGACGGTGTAAGTTGCGGTCCGTGAGAACTGGAGGTTGGTCAGCACCAGATTGGAGTTGGTGCTGCAACCGACCAGATTTGTGCCGTTGGCGAACCAGAGATAATACAGCGGCGGGGAGCCAGCCGCGTGGGCTACAAAGTCAATGGTGGATCCAAGATAAGCAGTCTGGCTTGACGGTGCATGTTGAATCGTCACATACGGGCGAGCGACCAGCATCACCTGTTCCGCGATGTTGGTGTTGATGGAGTAGCTGTAACCCGCCGGGGTGGCGCCAAACGTGATATTGCCGCTCAGGCTGCCGGAGTAAGTGAACAGGGTGTAATTCGTCGCCCCCAGGCCGCCGGGGCTGGTGATGTTGAGCGTGCCGCCCAGCGTCAAATTGCCATGCACCACGGTGAGATTGCTGTTGATGCCCAGCTGATATTGCAGCGCGGCCCCGTCATTGACGATCAGGTCGTTGTTGAACGTCAGCGTGCCGACGGAATTGCTGCCGGGGGACAGGATGGCGCCGCTGCCCAGGATGAAACTGCCATTCACCGAACCGTTGCCCCAAAGGGTGCGTCCGCTGCCCAGGGTGTAACCGCTTATGTTGCTGACATCGAATACCGCTCCGGCGGTGACGCCAATGCTGGTTGAATTGGCGATCGAGCCGGAACTGGCCAGGGCCAGGGTGCCGGCATTGATCAGGGTGGGACCGGTAAAGGTGCTCGCGCCCGAAAGCGTGAGCTTGCCGGCGCCGAGCTTTGTCAGGCCACCGTCGTTGATGGCGCCCAGCGCAGGATCGTGGATCAACGGCGCGGCGATGGTGATGGCGAAACCGCTGTCATTGATGATGGCCCCGCCGGCCTGGACGATGTTGGACGAGACGGTGAACGCGGGCAGGAACGCAGTATTGGCCGCGCCGGCCTTCAACACGCCGCCATTGAAGTTGATCTGGTTGGTGTAGGACGTTTTGGTTTTGGTGAAGCCGCCAGCGGTCAGGGTGCCGCCGTTGAGCCGCAGCGTGGAAATCGCGGCGGAGTTGGCGACGTCGTGCAGCTCGAGACTGTTCGCGCCGAAGGAAAGCGCTCCGTTGTTCTGGAGGGTGATGGTGATGGAGGCGCCGGCTTTGTTGCCGCCCATGTCGCAGCCGGCCATCGTCAACGAGGCATTGTCGCGGATGGTGATATTGGCGCTGCGCTTGCTGCCACTGCCGTCGCGGCCCAGGTAGCCGCTGACCGTCGAGCTCACGACGGCGTTGGAGGCGATTTGCAACGTGCCCCGCGGCATGATGAAAATGTGCGCGCCCATCAGGGCGTTGCCGGTGAAGATCAAGGTGCCGCCGTCGCTGCCGGGCCGCCATTGGGCGCCGCTGCCCAGGTTGACGATGTTGCCGGCCCAGGTGCCGGTGTTGTTGTTGGTGCCGGCCATCATCAAATCCGAGGTCGAACTGGGGACGGAAAAGTCGTTGGTGATGACCGCGTTGTTGCCGATGAACACGTAACCGCCGGTGTAAACGACCGGGCCGGAGCCGGCGGCGCTGCTGTTGACGAGGAAAAGGCCGCCGCTCGAATTAGTCGTGCCTCCCGTATAGGTGTTCGCATTGCTCAGGGTCAACAAGGTGGAACTGCTGACGGTCAGGCTGCCGGCGCCGCTGAGGTTGTTGGTGTAAATCTGCGCGGACGAAGGATTGAAGATGAGCGAACCGTTGTTGGTGATGTCACTGTGCGGCAGCGTGCCGGAGAATTGCAGGCTGCCGGCGTTGACGGTGGTCAGGTTGGTGTAAGTTTGCGTGCCGCTCAAGGTCAGGGTGCCGGAGCCGCTTTTGGTCAACGTGCCGGAGCCGCTGATGCTGGCGGAAGAGGAAACGGTGCCCGGATTGTTGAAGATGAGCGTGTCGTTGTTGGTGATGTTGCCAACGATGCTGCCGCTGAAATTCACGCCGTCGCCGACCTGCACCACGCCCTCGTTGATGAGCGTGCCACCCGAGTAAGTGTTGGTCGTGTTGAGGTTCAACTGTCCGGAGCCGGTCTTGAACAGCGCCGTCGTGCCGGCCAGCATGCCGCTGCCGCCGAAGGTGTAATCCTGTTCCGCCAGAACATAAACGATCCCGGCGGAGAGCGCGCCGGAGAGGTTGATGGCCGGAGTGTTGGAGCCGGTGTCGTCAAAGGTCACGGTGTCGCCGGCGTTGAAGGTGACGAGGTTGGTGCCATCGAACCAGTTGGTGCCGCTGCCGACGGCCCAAAGATTGGTCACGCCATCGCCGCGCCAGGTCAGGTAGGACGGCTGGGTTTGCGCCAGCGACTGTGGCACGATGGCGACCGTCACCGTGTTGGTGTAGCCGGTGCCGTCGGAGGCACTGACCCCGAACTGGAAACTGGCGAGGCCGAAGTAATTGGCGTTGGGCGTGAAATGCGCAAGGTGGCTGTTGGTGAGCGTGACGACACTGTTGCTGGCGTTGAAGACGGAATAAACCGGGCTGGCGTTGGTAAAACCGCTGGTGTATTGCCACAAATCCACATCCACGGAGGTGTTCGTTACCGTCACGGCGTGCGGGCCGGCCAGCCAGTTCAAATAGTGTTCGATGTTTGCATAACCGTCGGTGGCGATGGTCATGGCATCGTTGCTGGTGGGACTCAAGCCGACGGCGAGCTCCCAATAATCCGGCATGCCGTCGAGGTCGCTGTCGGTGGCCGGGATGCCGCCGTTGATGGTGCCATACCCGTTGTTGCCCAGGCCGGTTTGTGTCTGGCTGGTGTACAGGCCGCCATCCGGACCCACCGTTCCGGCGCCGGTGCCGGTGGTGCCGGAACCGAGGGTTTTGACCTGGCTGATGACGAGATCATCAATTTGATCGCGCGGCAACGCCCCCGCCTGCGAGACGGCGATGCGGTACGCTGAGGCCGTGCTGTAAACGGGAACATTGGTGGTGACGGGCGACCAGGGAGCCGGGAGAATCGTGCCGGTGCCGCCTTGATACCAGTAGGGCGTGGTGATGCTGCCATCGAGCGCCCCATCGGAGTCGGAATCAAAGAGATTGCCGGAGTAATAAATGCTTTGGTTGTCATCCACCTGATACCAGGGGAAATCCGAACTGCTGGAATAGGCCGGGCCGGCAATGAAGTAATTGTTCACGATATCGTGGCTGAACGAGGTGCTGGTGTGCGTGGTGTAACCTGCCGAGCAGTTGTAGAGCACGTTGTTGACGAAGACGTCGTTGATTTTGGAAAGCGGGTTGCGGTTGTGGGAGTTTGCAAAGATGGTGTAAAACCACGACATGGTGCTGCTCACGGATTCGGTGTGCGCGCCGAACTGCTGGCCGGTCGGGTCGGCGTCGAGGCAGTTTTGGAACGTGACGCTGGTGACGGGATAGTTCTGCCAGTCGTCGCTCACGGCATCAATGTTGTTCCAGGGTCCGAACTCCAGCGAGACGTGGTCGCAGATGACATTCTGGGCGCGGTAAAGGCTCAACGCATCGTCGTTGACGGGGTCGGCGGTCTCGGTGCCGGGCCGGATGCGGATGTAACGGCAGATAATGTTGGACCGGCTGGCGAAGGAAATCTCGCCGCCCTTGAATCCGATGCCTCCGCCGGGCGCGGTCTGGCCCGCGATGGTGATGCTGCTCTGCACCGACACCGCCGAGGACAGGCTGATATAACCGCCCACGTCGAAAACAACGATGCGCCCGCTGTGGCTCACGGCGTCGCGGAACGAGCCGGCGCCGCTGTCGGCGAGCGTGGTGACGTGATACACCGTGCCGCCGCGGCCGCCGGTGGCGTTGGCGCCAAAGCCGAGCGCGCCGGGAAAAGCCGGCGTTTGTGCCCGGACGGTCGCGCAAACACCCAGGATGATTGCACCAAAACACGCAACAAGATGGCCCGTTTTTTTCATAACTTGGTGGGATTCTTGATATACAACGACATTCAACCCGATTTTACGCCAAAGGTCTATCAGACATACATCCGAGGACGGTGAAAGGAGTGAACATTCAACATCCAACATTCAACGTCCAGCGCCGCATTGTTCCATTCCTTGAATGTTCGGTGTTGAATGTTGAGCGTTGAATGTTTCCCCGGCTCAAGGGCGGGGCGCCGCGCCCGTCAGGGTCACCGGCCCGAGCAGGCCGCAATCGGTCAGCGGCCAATCCGCGGCGTTGAACGGACGGTAATTGACATTCACGATGTTGATGTCCTTGAAATATTTCCACGGCACACCGCGCCGGTCCAGGTCGCGGATGCGATTGGCTGAAACGCTGGTGACCTCGACTTCGAGCCGGTTGCCGGTTGGTTTCAAATTGTCCACCACGACGCGGAACGGCGGCATGATGAGCGTGCCGTAATCCTTGCCGTTCAGCCGGACGCGCGCACTTTGGCGGACGTCACCGAGATCGAGATAATATGTTTGGAGTTCCCCGTTTACGCGGGCCGCCTGAAGGCGGGACTCCGAACTTGGAGTATCAAAGGTGAGGGTGTAAAGCGCCGTGCCGGCGAAAATCTGCGTGTTCGTGTCGGGGAACGTCGTCCACGAGGCGAGCTTGGCGGTTTGAAAATCGGTCGGCAGCGCGGGTCCGCCGGCGATGAATTTCACGTTCCAGGTGCCGGTGATGGCAACCGGCTGGCCGTTGGTCTGCCAGTAATTCCAAGCCGCACCTTCAACCTTTTTGTCGGCGAAAGCGCGGAGAATTACGGACTCGCCAGCTTGAAGCTGCAAATAAAGAAGAGGCGGCCGACCGCCAGGGTTTTGTTTTATTGCTGCCACGCCGGACTTGCCGGTCATCGGGTCAAAAATAACAACGGACTTGGCTGCGCAGCCAAGCGTGATCCAGCCATTGAAATTCGTTGCGCTGCGATTGGCTACGAAATAATTCCATCCTTCTTCGTCAAACGAGCGGCGAACAAATGACAGTCCAGCATCCGTCATCGGCTCACGAGGCGCGGCAAGACTTTCATCCAATGACGATACCTGGACAAAACCTTTGCCAAGAATTGACATGCCCCATTCTTTCTTTTGGAATTTCAGCTTGCGACGAAGGTTTGCAAATTCTTTCCGCTGATTTTTCAGGTCATGCCAGCCCGAAACATCCGTTGGCAATTGGTTTTGAAAAATCACCGTTGCGCCATTTTCTGCCAGTGTGAGCAGTTGTTTGAAGGTGTCGAGCGGAATGAATTTACATTCCGGCACAATGACAATTCCGTATTTGCCGCCCGGCATCTGGACTTCTCCATGGCTTGTGACCCTGGCGCTTTGCAGCTGCCGGTCGGAGACGTAGTCAAAGGCGTAACCTTGGTTCCACAACTGGTGCGCGGTTTTGCCGATGGGTTGGTCTTCAAACCAGTTGGTTATGCCGACGGTCATGATCTGCAGGCGGCCCGCCGGATTGTGCCAGAAATCGGAAACCGGCCAGTAGAGCAGAATGTCGTTGTCGGATTTGCCCGACTGCAAAACGGCCTGGCAGCGCGCCACGTATTCATTGAGCGCGGGCACGTCGTGCCAGATGGAGTTGCGCGGGTTCATTTCCGTCGAGGCGTAGAACACCCAACCCGGCCAGGGCGCGTCGTCCGGCGAATAGCAGGCGCCGTGGTAGAAGATGTGGTTGACGCCGGAGAGGAACATATCGTCGGCAAGGGTCTTCAATTCGCCGAGCGTCTCGGTGAAATGTTCCTCGATCCACGTGCCGGTTTCGGCGCCGGTCAGGTTGCGGCCCCGGGTGTGCGCGGCCGACGACGCGAATTTTGAAATCAACACGCTGCGGTCGGTGTGGAACATCTCGGTTTCGGGAACGTCCGCATCGCCGTAGAGGTCCAGCCAGTTGCCGGGCGTCCCATGCGCCTGGTAGGTCGCGGTGAAACCGTTTTTGTGCGCCCAGTCAATCCAGATGGGTTCCGATTCCGTGGCCAGGATGTCGGAGACGGTTTCGCGATAGTCGGATTTGACGCGCGCGACATGATCGTCCTCGTTTGTGCCGAAAAGCGCGGGCAGTTCGGCCTGCAACTTGTAGCCGCGGAACTTTTCAAATTGCGCGAAAAAGTCCGGTGACCAGTCGGAGCGGTACTCGTAGGAATCCTGGAACACCGCGCCCGGTTTGGCGCCGGTGTAACCGGCAAACGCCTGGTCGAACCATGGCAGCCAGTCACGCATGGCTTGCGGATAAATCGGGTTCAACATCCAGCCCTCACCGCCCGGTGCGGGACGTTTGACCTTCTGGCCGGATGGTTTTTGCGAAACGGCATACACGCGCCACGAACCGGCCGGGGCGGTCCAGTTCACCGAACCGTCTGCGGAAATTTTGCCGGTCAGCTCAGCGCTTTTTCCATCCGTTGAAAAGGCCATCAGGGCCTGCGTCGCGTCGCGGTCGAATTTTTCCTCCAGTTTTCCGCCCGCCGCCACATCGAAAGTTTTAACGATGACACTGGCGTTGGCGTCCTGGTCGCTGACGGTCGGGCCGCCGAAGCACCAGCCGGTGCCGAGCGTCATGTCCGCGCCCAGGCCAAGCCGATGGGCCTCCGTGACCGTGTGATTCATCATCGCCATCCAAGTGGGACTGAGGTACGGCATGTCATTCGATTCCCCGCCTTTCACGCCGAAGATGGGGGTGAACTGGACGCCGCCCAGGCCCGCGTCGTGAAATCGCTGCAATTCGTGCGTAAGATTTGTCTGGTCCACTGCGCTGCCGTGCCACCACCACCACACCCAGGGCCGGGTTTGCGAGGTGAGTGCCGGCCAGGCCAGCGCATCCTCGGCTGCAAATGTCGCGGTGGTGGTCCCGATGAGGGAGAGAAAGGAAAGCGCTCCGATAAAGCCAAGTTTGCCGGGATAGGTCATGGATTCATTAGGCAATGATTTTCCCGCGGGGGTCAAGCGCGGAACAGCGGCAACTGATGTTTTCCGCCCTGTGTGCATTCTCCAGGGACAAGCCCGAAGCCCGAAGGCCGAAACCCGAAAATATCCGAAAACCGAAACTCGAAACACGACAACCATTCGTGAGACGGGCTGGCTTTCGTTTTCGGATTTCGGGCTTCTTTCGGACCTCGGATTTCGGCTTTCGGATTTGTGCCGCATCAACCCGCCTCTTCCTTTGCAGTGGCATTTTTCCCGTAATCACCCTATTATTTCATCGGTGCGCCCGCGAATCTTTTCATTGATGATGCGCCGCCTGGTTTTTGGCGGAATGGCGGTTTGGCTGCTGCTGCGCGCGGGGAGTGCCATGGAAGCGGCGACGGTGGATTATCTCGTTGATGTCTGGGACACGGAGAACAACCTTCCCAGCAGCACCGTTACGGCCATCACCCAGACCCCGGATGGTTATCTCTGGGTCGGCACCTACAACGGGCTGGCCCGTTTCGACGGGGTGCGTTTTGTCACTTTCGATCCGGTCAACACGCCGGAGTTGAGCCAGACGCGGGTCCAGGGGCTTTTCCTCGATGCCAACGGCACGCTGTGGATCAACACGTTTCGCGGCGGGCTGACTTCCTATCGCGACGGCGTGTTCCGCAACGAATGGCCGGATCAGACCACGTACGATTTGCACACCACGCTCGTGTCCTCGTCGTCGAACCTCATCACCTTCGTCACCCAATTTGGCGAAGTCCTGCAACGCAATCCGGCCGGAACCAATTTGGATTGGAAGATTTCCACGCCGCCGGCCGGTTCGCGGCCGATTTTTCAATGCACCGACAGCGCCGGCCGGCTCTGGTTTTTGTCGCGCGACGGACACATCCTTCAGTTTGCCGCCGGCGCGTTCAAGGAATTGCCGCAGGACGGCGGCCTGGCCGGCAGACGCATTTACACGCTCGTGGTTGATGCCCGCGACCGGGTCTGGGCCGGTGCCGATAATGAAATCGGCTGCTGGAATGGCAGAGAGTTTGAAGACCTGACGCCCACGAACGGAGCAACGGCAATTTCGACACAACTGCTTATTCCCATGAAGAACGGGGAGATGTGGGTTTTGGATGGCAATCGTTTTCGCAAAATGGCCGGGCGCGAATGGGTGGCGGAGGTTGCCGAATGGCGCGGCTTGCTCGGCTGGGCTTCGGGGCGCGCGATGGGCGCGCATGAGGACCGCGAAGGCGGCATGTGGTTCAACCATTACGGCAACGGACTTTTTCACATCACACCGGACGGACGATTTCAGCGGCTCACGCCGTCAAACGGACTGCCCGGCGACCGGGTCGGCACCTGGTTCCAAGGCAGCGATGGTGGCGTGTGGCTGGGGGTGGACCACGGCGGATTGGCGCGATTGCGCGACCGGCAATTTCATGTGATCGGCACCGCTGAGGGCCTGCCGGCGCGGACGGCATCGTCGGTTTGCGAGGGCGCCAACGGCGTGATCTGGATTGGCACCGCCGGCGGCGGCTTGTGTCGCTGGAACAACGGGAAAATCACCCGCTTTCCGGTCGGCGCCAGCGCGTCGGCCAATTTCGTGTTTTCGGTTTATCCGCGCGCGGACGGCGGACTGTGGTTGAGCGCGTCCGAGGGGGAAATATTGCATCAGTTCCACGACGAACTGTTGCAGCGCGCAACGTGGGAGGTGCATGGAGTCAAATCCATTTTGACCGACCGCGCGGGCCGGGTTTGGATGGGGACCAAGGCCGGCATTGCCGTGTGGTCGGGAAATGACCGGCGGTTTCTGGCCACGAATGATAATGTTATATTGCCGGCGGTCCGGGCATTGGTGCAAAAGCCGGATGGAACCGTGTGGGCCGGCGCCGATGACGGCACGCTTTATCGTTGCGAAACGAATCATTTGGAGGCTTTCCGGCCCAGGGACGCGCTGGCGGAACAGCCGATTTATTCACTGGTTGCTGATGGCAGCGATACCATTTGGGCGGGGACGTTCCGGGGCGGCTTGCTGCGGTTCAGCCGCGGAAAATTCTCGCGGTTCACCGCCAAGGAGGGATTGCCGGTGGGCGTGATCAGTCAAATTTTGGACGACAAGCACGGCCGGCTCTGGCTGGGCACTCATCAGGGCATTTATTGCGTTGCCAAATCGGCGCTGAGCGCGGTTGCCGCCGGGCGGACCAACACGCTCGATTATGTGGTCTATGGACGGCACGACGGCCTGCCGGCGCTGGAGTTTTCCGACGGCTACCAGCCGGCGTGCTGGCGCGGGGACGACGGGCGGCTCTGGTTCACCACCGTCCGCGGCGTGGTGTGGGTGGACCCGGGCGAACTGACGGCCCATTCGCTGCCGCCGCCGGTCGTCATCGAGGAATTGCGCGTGGACGGTGAGCCGATGGCATTGAACGGTGGAAACGTCATCGTGCCACCACGGCACAAGCAGTTCGATTTCCGGTTCACCGCCTTGAGTTTTGACGCCGGCGACAAGGCGCGGTTCCGTTACCGCCTGGACGGTTTGGATGCGGACTGGGTGGATGCCGACACCCGGCGCACGGCGCAATATCGCAACCTGGAGCCGCGCAACTATCGTTTCCGCGTCATTGCCTGCAACGGCGAAGGGGTTTGGAACGAGACCGGCGCGGCGGTCCGGTTCGAGGTGCAGCCGTTTTTTTACCAGACCTGGTGGTTCAAAACCTTTGCGGTGGTGGCGGTGGTTGGCGGCATTTCCCTGGCCGCGCGCCGCGCCGCCACGCGGAAATACCGCCGCCAGCTCGCGCTCTTGGAGCAGCAACACGCCATCGAACGCGACCGGGCGCGCATTGCCAAAGACATTCACGATGACATCGGCGCGGGCCTGACGCAAATCACCCTGCTCACGGAACTGGCCCGGCGCGAACCGGAACAGGTGAGCGCGCATCTCGAACGCATCTCCGGGTCCGCGCGGCAACTGACCCGGGCGATGGACGAAATCGTCTGGGCGGTGGATCCGCAGCACGACACGTTCGAAGGCTTGATGGATTACATCTCCGCCTTCGCCGAGGATTTTCTCCGCACGGCGGGGATCCGTTGCCGCATGGATGTGCCCCTGGCGCTGCCCGCGACGCACGTGGATGCCGAATTGCGTTACAATTTGTTCCTCGCGTCGAAGGAGGCGCTCAACAACATTGTCAAGCACGCCAAAGCTACCGAAGTCCGGCTGCGGCTGCGCATCGAACCCGGCGCTTTTACCCTGACTGTTGAGGACGACGGCCAAGGCCTGCCCGCCGGCGGCAACGGCGCACCCGGCGCCGGCGCGGAGCGTATCGCCTCCGGCTCCGGGCTGGTCAATCTGCAGAAACGCCTCGCCGCGGTTGGTGGCCGTTGCGAAATCCACAGCATCGTCGGCCGGGGAACACGCGTGGAAATGACCGTGGCCGTCAACAACGTGGCATCGCCAGTTATGGCGATTGGTCAAAACCCGCCCGGCAAGCTAGGATAAGACAATGAGCTGTGTGTTGAGCAGGAGCAATTTCGTCATGACCGGAGCCGGGGGTCCTCCGGCCGGGTTGGTCGGGCCTGGCGCAGGGCAGGGGGAGGATTTCCGGGCGTGAACATTTCCGTGTCCATCGTTGAAGACGATTCCGAGGTGCGGACCACCCTGGCGCAGTTGATCAATGGCTCGCCGGGTTACCGGTGTGTGAGCCAGCATGCCAGCGGGGAAAATGCCTTGCAGGAAATCCCCAAAATCAAGCCGGATGTGACGCTCATGGACATCAACCTGCCCGGCATCAACGGGGTCGAATGTGTGCGGCGGCTGAAGCCCTTGCTGCCGGTGATGCAGATCATCATGCTGACGGTGTATCAAAACACGGAAAACATTTTCAACGCCCTGGCGGCCGGGGCCACCGGCTATCTGCTCAAACAGACGCCGCCGGCTGAACTGCTCACCGCCATTCAGAATGTGCATGGCGGCGGCTCGCCCATGAGCAGCCATATCGCGCGCAAAATCGTGCAATCCTTTCAACAGCCATCCTCCGCGTCGCCCGGGGAGCAAAGCCTCTCGCCGCGCGAGGAGCAGGTGCTCAATCTGCTGACGAAAGGTTATCTCTACAAGGAAATTGCCGAGGCGATGCAGGTGACTTATGCCACCGTCCACACCCACGTTCGCCACATTTATGAAAAGCTGCACGTGCGTTCGCGCACCGAGGCGGTGGCCAAGCACCTCGGCCAGTCCCAGTCCCGGCGCGAACCGGCGGGGATTCCTAAGCGGGAGGCTATCACCAGAATTGGCGATGGCTAATAATGCAAAAATGTTATATATTCCTGTCAGAAGAAACCATTGAACAAGACCGTAGAACCGTGAACCGTTTTGCAGGCTGCAAAATGAAGCGTAAGCCTATAAATTGAAACCAACAGTCAGATCGTTCGCCCTCTTTGTATTCAGCCGCCGCTATGACGGTGATGACGGGTGCGATTATGTGCTGGATGTTGGTGTGTTCGCAGGACAGACACGGGGGGTTTTGTCGTTGACGTAGTCAGTGCAATATACGAAGATATAAATTAGACATAAAAGCAGATGAAAAACATTGTAAAACCGCCAAAAGCTTTTACACTCATTGAATTGCTGGTGGTCATTGCCATCATCGCCATCCTGGCGGCGTTACTGTTGCCGGCGCTGGCCAAAGCCAAGCGCGCCGCAAATCGTAGCAGCTGTGTTAATAATCTTAAACAACTCGGTGTGTACTTCAACATGTTTGATAACGAGCACAACCTTCAATATCCCACGGCCGTCAACACGGCCGATGGCGGCGCGAAGGAGAAAATCGTCAGCGCAACCAGTTCCGCTGCGGCTGGATATGGAATAACCAACGTGTTTAATTCCTTGTCCAACGAGTTAACCGTGGTTAAGATTATGTGGTGCCCTTCTGATCTCGTCAACAGTGCGGCAACGAACTGGGACAGTTTCAACACCAACAACCTTAGTTATTTTGTTTCCGGGAACGCGGATGAAAAATTCCCGGCCATGATTCTGCTTGGCGACCGCAATATAGGAAACGTTCTCGGAGGCACCAGCGGCGACAAGACCAAAAACGGATTACTGCCCGCGGATTCCATGAATATGGGCTGCAACGCCTATTCCAGCGCCGCTGCGACCGGCGCCAAGACAAAAATAATGCCTTGGGCTTGGACGGCCAATAATATACATCTGGCTTCCGGCAACCTGTCCCTTGTGGATGGCAGTGTCCAGCAGGCAGGCCTGCTCGACCTGGCGAATGCTTTGGATGACACCATCAAAAAAGGTCCGTCGGGAACCATCATTTTGAACATGCCCTGAACCAAAACAAAAATGTCCCGCCTCCCCCTGAATCATTTCGTTATTCAACCCAACAAACCCACAAAATTATGAAAACACAAACTTCAACCCTTCAAAACCCGCTCACCGTCCGGTCGTGGCGTTCATGCCTCCAGTTGTTGCTGGCGCTCGCCCTGCTCGGCTGGAGTGCGATGGCGCACGCCACCCAAACCGACACCTGGACCGGCCTGGGAGCCGACAACTATTGGAGCACGGCCTTGAACTGGAATACGGCGGTGACGACCGGCGGCGATGATCTGGTCTTCCCGGCCAGTTCCAAGCCGCTTGCGACCAACGATTTTACGGCGGGGCTGCTGATTAATTCGATCACTTTTAACACCAATGGATATGTTCTGAGTGGCAACGCCGTGACGATTAACAACGGCATCACGGACTACAACGGTTCAAATTCCTGCAACATTCCACTCACGCTCGGCGCGTCGCAAACCTTCCAAAATAATGCTGGCGGAACGACTATTGGCGGAACGATTGCCCTCGGCGCAATCCTCAACCCACACAACCTGGCGATTGCTGGCAGCGGTAATGTTTACCTCAACGGCGTTATCACCAGCACCAACGGCGGCACGCTGACAGTCAATAGCGGCTTGGCGAGGCTGGGGCCGTCCGGCGGTTCTACTGGAAACACATTCGGCTCAAACACGGTGCCGGTTACAGTAACAAGCACGAACACCACGTATTTGACGAACCCGCCTACGTATATCACGAACCTGTTTGTCAATGGCATACCAACAGGAATCGTGACCAATACTGTGATCACGACCAATAACGCGTACACGTATGTGACCAACGGCATCTTCAGCGTTTTGGACGCGGTGACAGTCAACGGGGGCACTCTTCAGTTGTATGCGGCTGCCCCTGCCGGTGCCGTTATGATACCTGACGGGATTTCTGTCGGTAACGTGTTGGTCAATGGCACGCTGGATTTGAACGGGAACAGCCCGAACATCAACGGGCTTGAGGGATCGGGAACGGTGGACAGCGTTACGAATACCGCCACCAGCACTTTAACCATGGGCAATGGCGATTCAAACGCGGTCTTCTCGGGCATCATTCAAAATACCGCCGGCTCGGTGGCAGTGACCAAGACCGGTTGGGGCACGGAGACACTCAATGGGCCCAACTCATATTCAGGCCAGACGATCGTCAACCAGGGCACGCTGGTGGTTGGCGCCGCCGGTTCGCTGGGTACGTATTCATCGGTGTTGACGATTGAATCGGGGGCCATCCTTGACGTGACGGCGTTGGGGGTTAACGGCTACTACCCGCAGAAGCCCCTCAACGTGGGTGCCGGCACGCCCACGAAACCTTACACCAACTTTTGGGGCAGCTATAACGCCAATTATCCGGCTTTTGTAGTGACGCCAAGCACGAATTACTATACGGTCACAAACGTGGTGGGGGTTTCCACCAATTATACGACCAATATTTTGTCGTATGCCTATTCGACCAACAGCATCATCAGCGTCATTACCAACGACATTAATGGCAACTTTTCCGTGGCCGGCGGCGGTTCGATCTCGCCGGTGACGACCGTTGCTCCCGGGATTGCCACTTGGACCATCAATGGCAGTTTGACCTTGGATGACAGCCTTGATCTTCCTGGGAACTCGGGGATAAACCGGGTGAACTTTTCATTGAACAACACCACGGCTCCGGGCGGCGGAACCAACGATTTGATCGTGGTCAATGGCACGCTCGCCGTTGGCGACGAGCTTGATTTCGTGGTATCCCCCCTTACCGGCACTCTGGCTGCCGGTGAATATACCTTGATTGAAAGCACCAATTATGTCAACAGCACACCCGGTCAATACACCGGCAACGCGAACCTCCAGTTGATTGCGCCGCGCGGAATCACCGGCACGTTTGACACCAGCAGCGGGAAGAACATACTTTTGCAGATTACCTCTTTTAATGCCAATCCCGCTTCGCTGGTCTGGGCCGCCACCTCGACGGCCAACAACAGTTGGGACACCCATGTGACGCAAAACTGGAAAAATAATGGCACCAGCGATTACTTCTACAGCCAGGACAGCGTGACCTTCGATGACACCGGTTTTGGAACCATCAATTTGCCCATCCCGGTGACTCCCGGTGCGAATGGAATGACATTTAACAACAACAACACGAACTACACGTTCACCGCCAACAGCACCGCGCTTATTAACGGGACTGGCGGCCTTACCTTGAATGGGTCAGGCACGGTGACGCTTAACAACCCCAACTCATTTACCGGTCCCGTCACCCTGAACGGCGGCACGCTGATATTGGGTTCCTACGGCGGCTATGGAAACCAGTTGCTCTATAATGGTGTGGCGCCCGGACAGCTTGTCTTTGGCGGTAATGGCACTCTGGCAAATGGTCAAAACCTCGCCAATACCTCCCAGTCAACAACCTTTGCCGGGCTTACCCTTAATTCTGGCGCGAATGCACGGCTCACTACCATTGAAACCAGAGGCGCCAACGACGGCGGATTTATGAGTTTTGGCTCCAACATCAACCGCAGTGTCGGCAGTTCGCTTTATGTGAGTTTCACTACCAGAGCCGCCACGGCAAACAGTGGCGTCTATTTCACCAACACTCTGCCCTGGTCAAACGGTCTCCTGCTCGCCGGTTGGGCCCATACCGGCACCGATTGGCTGCAGCCACTAACCAACATCAACAACGGCAACAACAGCGCCTCCGGCTCTTTGAACTACGCGGGTTATACCAACAACGGTGCCCTGGCAACCTGGCTGCCGACCAACAATATAAGCGTCAGCAATGCCAGTTTCTCGCTCACCGCCTCGGCGACAATCAATACGCTGAAACTTTCCGGTCCGGCAACTGTGACAATTACTTCCGGCATGATCTTGACCGATGCGACCGGCGGCCTGTTGGTGTCCAGCGCCGGCGCCGGGCCAAGCACGATTACGGGTGGCACGATTAAGGGCGCGGCGGGCGCGGACTTGATTGTCCTCCAAAACCTGGCCGGCAGTGGCAATGCGCTCACCATCGGCTCGGTCATTGCTGATAACGGTTCGGCCACGGCCTTGACGCTGGGCGGTTTGGGCGGCACTGTAATTCTGACCAACAACAATACCTATACTGGCGCTACTTACATCAACGCCGGCAGTCTGCAAGTGGGTGCGGGAGCCGCTTTGGGCAGCATTGCCACTTCATCCGGCATTATTGATAGTGGGGGTATCCTCAGCTTCAACCGCCCGGATTCCACCAGCGTCGGCGCGGTCAGCGGAACCGGCGGGATAACGCAGTTGGGCACCGGCACGCTGATCCTGACTGCCAACAACACCTTGAAAGGTGTGGTCACCATCAATGCCGGCACGTTGCAGGTTGGCAACGGCGGCGCAACGGGCAGCATCAGCAATATAACCAGCGTGGTTGACAGCGGAACACTGGTCTTCAACAACAACGGCACGTTGGGTTATGGCGGTGTCATCAGCGGCATTGGCGGAGTGGTGCAGAATAATGGGTCGGGCACGCTGATTTTGAAGACCAATGAAACCTATTCCGGAAATACCGTCGTCAGCAACGGCACACTCGTGTTGACGGCTTCCGGCTCGATTTCCAACGCTGCGGGCATTGTGGTCAACGCGGGAGCTCTGCTTGATGCCTCGGCCGCCGGTGGATTCACCTTGAGAAGCGCTGCGCCTCCCGAAATTCTGGCGGGCAGCGGCAGAATCAGTGGCACGGTGGTGGTAACCCCCTCCACGAGGGTTTTGCCCGGCACCAATGGCGTCATTGGAACTTTGACCTTCAATAACAATTTGACCATGAGCGGCGGCAACCTCGTTTTTGATGTCACCAACAGCCCCGGCACCAGTGACCAAATCCTGGTCGGCGGAGTCCTCAACCAGAATTCGGGCAACGTTCTCATCAATGTGAAGGGAACACCGCTGGCCAACGGTCTTTACCCATTGGTCTATGCCACCAACGGTTTGAATGGCACCTCGGCGAATAATCTTATCGCCATCGGGTTCCTTCAATCAGGACAACTGGCCATGTTGACGAATTCCACGGCCAACGAGCTTGATTTGCTCGTGTATTCGGGGGTTGCCCCGAGTTTGACCTGGCAGGGTGACAGCTCGCTAAATCTTTGGGATACGACCGCTTCTTCGATCTGGCAGTTTGGCGCGCATTATACGCAAGGCGCCTATGTGACCTTTGATGATTCCGGTTCCCCCAGTCCGGCCGTGAACCTTGACATCGTGGAATACCCGGCCACCGTCACCGTCAATTCGACCAACAATAATTACACTTTTGGCCTCAGCGGCGGCAGTGGCGTCAACCGAATCAGTGGCGGCGCCAACCTGACCAAAAATGGTCCCGGCACCCTGACGCTGCAGACCGTCAACGATTATTCAGGTTCAACCGCGATCAATGGCGGCGTGGTCCAGCTTAACAGCGCCGGCACCGCCAGCGCCGCCGACGGCATGATTGGCACCGGCAATATCACCAACAACGGCACCTTGATTGTCAACAATGCCAGTACGGAAACAATGGCCGGCAGCCTCAGCGGCACTGGTCTTTTGGTGCAGCAAGGCACCGGGAAGCTGATTTTAACCGGAAACAACACCGCTTTCGCCGGACCGACAACCGTCAGCAATATTCTGCAGGTAGGCGACGGTGTTTCCGGGACCTTTGGTACCGGCAATATCACCAACAACGGTGCCTTGATTTTCAACGCCAACGGCAACATTGCGGTAAGCGGGTCCATCACCGGCAGCGGCAGTATTTCCAACGTGTCTGGAACTGTAACGTTGAGCGGAACCAACACCTACGCCGGCATCACGGCCGTCAACGGCGGCACCCTTCGGGTTGGTTCGTCCAATGCCCTTCCGCTCACCGCGCTCTACCTGGATGACAACACTTCACCCAACCCGGTCGGCACGCTGGACTTGAACGGTAATAATGTTTCCATCACCAGCCTGCTGGGCACCAACACCGGCATCGGAACCTCAACTTTCGAGGCGTGGCGGATTGTCAACAATGGCAGCGGCACAAACACCCTGACCATCGGCAACGGCGGGAACTACACCTGCTACGGCCAGTTGCTTGACAACACCAACGGCGGCAGTGGCAGGCTGGCCTTGGTGGTAAACAATAACACCTTCCTGAACCTCTACCCCGGCTATGACGGTTCCGGCAATAGCCCCGCCAGCACGTTCAGCGGCGGCCTGATCATCAGCAATGCCACGGTGCATTTCGGCAATGGCGGCCAGGGCACTGACCGTATCAACGGTCAGCACGCCGCCGGCTTGGGGATGATTACGCTGTGCGGCGGTCTGGGAACTGTTACGAATAGCGCTACAGGCTTCCCAACCAATGGCATCCTTCTTCCGGCCCAATATGGCACGCCAAACTCCGCCAGGTCAGAATACAATGTTTACCCCACCATCAATGTCCCGGCGGGGCAGGTCGGCTCGATATTCCTGGACGGATATGGCGGGGTTTCGTTCCCGTTGGTCGGCAGCGGCACGCTCACCATTCAGCCGGATTATGTGCGTGATCAAGTCAGCGGTGATTGGACTGCCTTTACCGGCACCATCATATTCCAGTTGATCACCACGACCTACGGCACCAGCCAGGGTGGGTTCACAATTACGGGCGCGGGCAACCTTGGCCTTCCGAATGCCACCTTGGTTATGCATACCAATAACCTGGCCTTATTGAACATCTCCGGCGGCTCATCCGGCAACGTGTTCGGCATCGGCGCTCTGACCGGCGGCGACAACACCTCCGCCATAGGCGGTGGCACCCAGGGCAATGGCAGCAGCGGCGGCGCCGCAACCACGATTTGGGCCATCGGCAGTTTGGGCACCCTCGCGAATCCTGTGAACACGACCAATGGTTCCCAATTCCTCGACACCGGCTGCGGCATCCGCAAGGTCGGCTACGGCACCTTGACCCTGACCAACCTTTCTCTCGCCTACGGCGGTCAGACCGTGGTCAGCAACGGCACGCTGGCCTTTGCCCCGCTCGGTGGTTATTCGCTTATTGCGACGAATCTCAACGGCACGAATTTCACGATTGTCTCGCCCGGCATATTGGATGTTACGAGCATGGGCGGCACACTTTACCTCGGCCATAACAGCGCCCAGACCCTCTTCGGCAACGGCACGCTGAATGGCAACCTGGTGACTTCGAACAGCAGCCTGATCGCGCCTGCCCGGCGCGCCAGCGATCCCGGCAGTTACCCGGGCAGTATGTATGTGAGCGGCACTGCCACCATTAATTTCGGCAGCACGCTCTCGATGGCCATCAACCGTACCAATCCCGTGACGGCAACGTTGACCAACGACAGTTTGATTGCCGGGGGCGGACTCACCATCAAGAGTACCAGGTTAACCGTGGTCAACATCGGCGACACGAACTATCCTGGCGCCAGTTCAAATGTGTTCCGGTTCTTCAGCGGTGCCGTCCCCGTTGGCCCCAGCAGCGGCATCACAAACGTCACCCTGCCAACGATGCCCGGCAATCTGATTTGGGTGACCAACCTGACTCTGGACGGCAGCATCGCGCTGGTGAATACGAACGCCCCGACGATCAATACGAATCCGCCGCTGATGCAGTTTTCCGTTTCCCTTAATGGCACGCAGTTGACGCTGGGCTGGCCCACCAATCTGGGCTGGATTCTCCAGTCGCAGACGAACACCCTGGCGGTGGGGCTTACCACCGCGTCCAACACCTGGTTTGACGTGCCCAACAGCGCGGCTCAAACCAACGCGGTGATCGCCATCAATCCGACCAATTCGACGGTGTTCTACCGCCTGCGTCTGCCTTGATCAGACCTGTGGCGCGCGGTCTGCCTTGCGGACCGCGCGCCTCCAAAAAAGATTCGCGAGAAATCAAAGATTGGTTTACTTTTAAATCATGAAACATCAAATTGGCAGTGTGCCCCGCTCCGCGGGTACCGGCGGATTCACCCTCATTGAACTGCTGGTGGTCATTGCCATCATTGCCATTCTGGCTGCGCTGCTGCTGCCGGCGCTGGCGATTGCCAAGCGGAAGGCAAAGCTGGCGTCGTGTCAGAGCAACTTTCACCAGATTTCCGTTGCTTGTTTCACCTACGCAAACGACTACCACGATTATTTCCCGATTTGTACGGTAGGGAATGCTAATATAAATCCTCCGGCCGGTGATCCTTTTCACTACAACCACCTCGCTGCCGCGCATTACACGAGGTATATTGTGACGGGCGGATATGCTGCCAACACACCGATTAGACAAGGTGTTCAAGTTACCGTTGCAGCCGGGACGGCAACTCAAGTATTTGATTGCCTTGGTTATTTATATGAGACCGCTATGATCGGCGACGGCAGGGCTCTTTACTGTCCGAGTTTTCCGGATACTTCGGCTTTGAGTATTGTGCAATATTCAAACCCGAGTTTTATGAGCACGGATGCTGGAAGTACTGTGGCAGGCAGCAGCGGTCCATGTGTTCGTGGCACAATGTTGTACAATCCGCGCATCGTTGATCCAACGAATGGCATTATCATGCGGCGATTCCCGAAAACCAGTAGCAGCGCCCCCGGCGCGCTGTTTGGAACTGATTATCTGGACGACGCGGGCGTTACCGGATTTAATCCAGACACTTTTGCCCACTATCCCAGCAAAGGATTCAACGTTCTTTTTTGTGATGGCTCGGTGAAATTTGTCCAGAGCAAGGCGGCGTTTGAATTTCTATGTACCGGCGTACTCAAGACTGAAGAGACCACTGCTTCTAATGAGCAATATGACCAGCTTTTCAACTGGCTGGAAAATGGTGATAATAATTAGCAGGACGAGCGGTGTGAGGGCGGACGTACTCGCGGACCGGACCCGGCTCGTCGGCATCCTCGCCCCTGAAATGTAGATTGTAGTCGGGGGAACGCAGGACGTAACTTTGACACCCGCCCCATGTCCCTGAATCACGCGGCTGGAAATGTGGAGGCACGCTTCCAGCGTGCCAGTAAAGGCGGCATCCTGCCGCCAGTTGGCGTGTGAAGGTCACTCTATTCCAAAACGCAGCAAGGATACTGCGTTCACTGGCAGCCAAGGATGGCTGCCTCTACGGTGTGGAGGCACGCTTCCAGCGTGCCAGTGAAGGCGGCATCCTGCCGCCAGTTGGCGTGTGATGGTCACTCTTTTCCAAACGCAGCAAGGATGCTGCGTTCACTGGCAGCCAAGGATGGTTGCCTCTACGGTGTGGAGGCACGCTTCCAGCGTGCCAGTTGGATGGCGGGGCGCCAAACTGCACCCGGCATGGCAGCAGCCAAGTAATGGACGTTGACACGCCGGCGGAATCATGGAGCATTTTCGCATGAATGAACCATCGGTATCCCGTTCCTCACGCCTTCACCGGCCCGCCCGGTTTCCGTTGAAGAAATTCTTCCTGCCCGTTTTCACGCTCGCGGCGCTGCTCCTGGTTTCTCAAACCGCCACCGCGCTGGAACGGACGAATGTCACGTTCAAAATATTCCAGTTCCCGCCCAACCTGATTCCCACCATTGACGGCAAGACGAACGATTGGGACATCGTCCCCGAGGATTATGTCATCGGCACGGACCAGCTCGTGGACGACACCGGCAAGCATCCCGCGTCGGACCCCAAAACGCTCGACGTGCGCGTGAAGGTCGGCTGGGTTAAGGGCCTCAACCGGCTTTATTTCCTTTACGAGGCGTACGATGATTACTGGGATTTTTCCGAGCCGGGCTTGCATAACGACACGTTCGAGCTGGTGGTGGACGGCGATCTTTCCGGCGGCCCGTTGATCGAGCGATTTTTTCCGGCGAAAAGCATCCTCGGCACCTGGGAGACCTATTTCACCCTCCAAGGCACGCAAGCCCAGAACTATCATATCTTCACCCCGGCGGAGGGCAAAGATTGGTGCATGGTCTGGGGTCCGGCGCAGTGGCTCAAGGAATTGCCCTACGCCAACGCCGCCTGTGCCTACGACTTCAAACCCGGCCAGCCCGGCCGCCTCGTGTTGGAATTCTGGATCACGCCCTTCGATTACGCCGGCGCCGAAGGCCCGCAACGCGCCGTGGAATCCGTGCTCAAGGAAAACAAAATCATCGGCCTGTCCTGGGCGGTGATTGATTACGACGACGTGCATTCCGGCGACACCAACAACGGCTTCTGGAATCTCTCGCGCAAGCACACGATGTATGGCAACGCCGATGAACTGGTCACCTTCAAACTCATGCCGCTGGAACCCCGTTTCCTCAAACCCATTGAAGCCCGATGGTCGTTCCAGGTCGTGGACATGGACCGGCGGCTCGTCGCTTTCAAGGACCTGTCCATCGGCAAAATCACCTCCTGGAAATGGGATTTCGGCGACGGCGAAACCTCCGCCGACCCCAACCCGGTTCATGCCTACAAGGAAGCCGGGCATTACGTCGTCGTGCTCTGGGTTGAAGGACCGGAAGGCAAATCGCGCCGGGCCAAGGTCTGGGACGTGGCGGTGAAATGAATATCTGTGGAGGCACGCTTCCAGCGTGCCAGTGAAGGCGGCATCCTGCCGCCAGTTGGCTTGTGAAGGTCATTCTATTCCAAACGCAGCAAGGATGCTGCGTTCACTGGCAACCAGAATGGTTGCCTCCACGGTGTGGAGGCACGGTTCCAGCGTGCCAGTGAAGGCGGCATCCTGCCGCCAGTTGGCTTGTGAAAGTCACTCTATTCCAAACGCAGCAAGGATGCTGCGTTCACTGGCAACCAGGATGGTTGCCTCCACGGTGTGGTGGCGCGCTTCCAGCGTGCCAGTGAGTGCGGCATCCTGCCGCCAGTTGGCGTGTTGATAGTCTTTTTTTGGTTCCTCGACGTTTTTAATGGGTAGACGAGGTTTTCGGGTGATTTAAACTGGGAGGATGATTCCCGAGAAAATGTTTCATCAGATTATGGCGCTGGGTGATTCCTGGCGCGTGAGTGGTGTGGAGTATGTGGAGAAGGAAAGTAAAGTGCTCATTCGGGTGGAGGAAACGCCCGAACTGTGGAGGACAGAAGTTTGTCCTTATTGCGATGGCAAGTCGGTGAGCGGCTACGATCACGCGCCGGAGCGACGCTGGCGGCACCTCAACGTGTGCCAGTTGGAATCGGAGGTCGTTTGTTCGCTGCCCCGCGGACAATGCAAAGGCTGCCAGAAGGTTTACACGGTGAGGGCTCCTTGGGAGGGTCGCAGTCGGGGGCTCACGCAGGAGTTTGAGGCGTTTGCGCTGACCTTGATGCGGGAAATGCCGGTCAAGAAAGCGGGCGAGATCCTGGGCGAGACGGATCAGAAGTTGTGGCGGGCGCTCTTTGCGCATGTGGACGCGGCTTGGGGGGAACTGAGCTGGGAGAATGTGGTTTGGGTGGGGGCCGATGAAATGAATCGCAAGAAGGGGCACAACTACCTGACGGTGTTTGTGGATTTGGTGGCCAAGCGGGTGTTGCTGGCGGTGGAAGGCAAGGACGCCAGCGTGTGGGAGCGCTTTTCCGAGCAATTATCGCAGCACAACGGCCATCCGAAGGCGGTGACGCAAATCGCCATTGACATGAGCCCAGCCTATATGAAAGGCGTCCGGGAGAACTTTGGCAACGCGCAGGTCGTGTTCGACAAGTTTCACGTGGTCAGCCAGGTGGTGGCGGCCCTGGAGGAAGTGCGCCGCAAAGAAGCGCGGCAAAATGCCGAGGCCAGACAGCAGTTGGAACGGACCAGTTGGTTATGGCGAAAGAATCCCGAATCCTGGACTGCTGGCGATCAAGAGCGCTGGGAGCAATTGAAAGACAAGCCGCTGGTGACGGGACTGGCGTACGCGATGCGTTTGGAGCTGCAAAAGGCGTATGCGTCCGGGACGATTGGCCAGGCGCGCAGCCGCTTCAAATCATGGTGTCGCTGGGTGCGGAGCGAGGCCGAAGCATTGACTTCAGGCTTGCTGGAGCCGATGCGCAAAGCCGCTGACATGGTGGAGCGGCACCTGGAGGGAATCTTGAGCCATTGGAAGCAGGGGCTGACGACGGCGTTTCTGGAAGGACTCAACAGTTTGTTTTCGGCGACCAAACGCAAGGCTCGTGGCTATCGGTCCACCGAGTATCAGATCGCAATGCTCTACTTTGTCGCAGGCAAGCTGGAGATCCCATACTATGGTTGATACCCACTACAAACGTCGAAGAAGCCTTTTTTTGCACAATGCGGCAATCATCAGGATTGGCAATTGTATTTCGATTGGGATATACACACGGAATTATGCAGCCTTCCAGAACGAATGCCGATTCTTGCCGTTTGGTTTCCGGGTTCCATTTCCGTGGCAAGCTGCCGCACTTGAAGCGCGAAGGCTCGGCGTATTTTGTGACTTTTCGTCTTGCGGATTCGCTGCCGCGGGCGAGTGTGTTCAAGTTGAAGCGTGAACGTGAAGCCATCGTTCAAGGTGCCATGGCAGCCAAACGGCCGTTGACCTGGCAGGAGGAACAACAATTGTTCGCTTGGTATTCAAAGCGGGTGGAGGCGTTCCTTGATGCCGGGGCGGGCGAGTGTTGGCTGCGACGTCCGGAGATTGCCGATTTGGCGGCGGGAGCGTTGAACTTCTTCAACGGTGAACGCTACGACCTGCACGCATGGACGGTCATGCCGAATCATGTGCATGTCGTGGTCTGGCCTCGACCGGGGCATGTCTTGAGCAGCATCCAACACAGTTGGAAATCCTTTACGGCCAGCCAGGCAAATAAAATGCTGGGCCGCGTCGGCAGTCATTTCTGGCAGAAGGAAGCCTATGACCACCTGATTCGTAACGACGAAGAAAGATCACGGTTATGTGCTTATGTGGCGGACAATCCGGTGAAGGCGGGATTGTGTGCGCGGCCGGAGGAATGGTCATGGAGCAGTGCCAGTCCTTTGGCGGAAAGGTTCAAACGGAAGCCAGAAGTCACATGATGCGGCGCATTTATCCAAACGCAGCAGGGATGCAGCATTCACTGGCAACCAGGATGGTTGCCTCTACGGTGTGGAGGCACGCTTCCAGCGTGCCAGTGAAGGCGGCATCCTGCCGCCAGTTCAAAAATATTAATCAACCATGAAACCTGTTAAAACCAATACCATCCTGTTCGCAATCACTGCGACACTTCTCTTCACTCTGCTGACATCGCTCGAGGCCGCAAACGCTCCGAAAGTTTTCAACGTGCTCCAGTTCGGCGCGACCGGTGACGGCATCACGGTGGACACCCCTGCCATCCAGCACGCCATTGACGCCGCGGCTCAAGCGGGTGGCGCGCAGGTCCTGGTGCCGCGCGGCCACCGTTATCTGATCGGCACGCTCGAATTGCGCGGCGGCATTGACTTCCACCTCGCCGGTGAACTGGTCATCAGCACCAATCGCACGGATTACCGGGGCGACGGCGTCATCACCGCCCTCAACGCGGAGAACCTCCACATCACCGGCGCCGGCAAAATCACCGGGCGCTCGCTGGAGTTCATGACCGGCTATGAAAAGACGAACGAGTGGTGGCTGTTCAAGGAATGGCGGCCCAAGCTGTTCATCCTCACCGGCTGCACCAATCTCGAAGTCCGCGACATCACGTTCGGCGACGCGCCGTTTTGGGGATTGCACATGCTCGGCTGCAAAAATGTTCTCGTGGACCACGTCACCGTCCGCAACCGGCTCGACGTGCCGAATTGCGACGGCATTGATCCGGATCACTGCCAGGACGTGGAAATCCGCAACTGCGACATTACCTGCGGCGACGACGCCATCGTCGTCAAAACCACCCGCCAGACCAATGACTACGGTCCCTCGGCCAACATTGTGGTCCGGGATTGCGTGCTCAAGACGCAGGATTCCGGCTTGAAGATCGGCACCGAAACCACCAGCGACATTCACGACATCCGGTTTGAACGCTGCAAAATTCTCACCGGCAGCCGCGGCCTGACCATCCAGCTCCGCGACGAAGGCAATGTTTACAACGTCACCTTCCGCGACATCAAATTCGTCTCCCGTTACTACTCCGATCCCTGGTGGGGCAGGGGCGAAGCCATCTCGTTTACTGCCATTCCGCGCACGAATACAACCGTGCCGGGTTGCCTGAGCAACGTCGTCGTGCAAAACGTCACGGGCCGCGCCGAGAACAGTGTGCGCGTCAATGGCACCCCCGCCCAACGCATCCACGACGTGCGATTCGAGAATGTCACGGTGACCTTTGACCGTTGGACGAAATACAGGGGGGGATTATTCGACAACCGCCCGACCAAGGTTTATGAGCCCATCGAGACACACGGGAATCCAGGTTTCAGCCTTCGCCACGCCGACAACGTCACGCTGAATGACTGCGCCGTCTGTTGGGGCGGGAACCGGCCGGATTATTTCACTTATGCGCTCGAAGCCGAAAACGTGACCGGCCTGTGCCTGACCGGATTCCGGGGAACGTCCGCGCATCCCGCCCGCAACGCGGCCATTGTCGTCCGTTAAATCCCAACCGGTATTTTTGCCCGCGCCGGGCAGCTGCTGTCGGGGAGAGCGTTGGGGCGCATCTTGACACCTGGACCAAACTGGCGGCTGGAAGCCGCCTTCACTGGCACGCTGGAAGCGTGCCGCCACAGTGGAGGCGGGCATCTTGCCTGCCAGTGAGCGCGGCTTCCAGCCGCGTGATCCATTTAACAAGGTGCAGGTGTACAGATGCATCCGGAACGTTGCGATAAACGTTTTTTTATTTGACTTGTTATTTCAGATGGTTTAATAACCAAGTTTAGGAATTGTAATATGAGGAGGTATTAACAGCAAAAGCCATGCTTTGACGGATGGGCTGCAGGCCCATTCGACGGCATTGAACATTAAAACTGCGATGAAAACCCGAAATATCGCTGGCGGAATGGCCGTGTTGCTGGTCGCGTTCGGTCTGACGCTGGACACGCGTGCCCAAAGCTTGAGGTTCACCAGCATGGATGTTATCCCGGGCGGTGCTGTCCGGCTGCACTGGCAAAGTCAATCAAATGCCCTTTACCGGATCGATTGTACCAGCACCTTGTATGGCCAGATTGTCTGGGATGTCCTTTGCGACAATTATCCATCACAAGGCACCAACACGCTGTTGACGGACACCAGCGGCTCAAACCCGGCGGCGCTCTCCGCCATTCCCGGCGCCGGCCAGACGCGGTTTTACCGGGTTGTCCAGACGAAAACCAACGACCTGGCGCATTTGCCCCAGGTCAAAATCATCATCCCCACCAACGGTGCGGTTTTGACGGGCACCGCCGCGGTGACGGTTTCCGTCACGAGTTTGGTGGGGGTGGCCAGCATCCGGCTGTTTGTGGACGGTGCCGTGGCGGGCACCAATGCCGGCGGGGTGACGAACTTTGCCCTCAGCACCTGTCCGATGGGCAATGGAACCCACCAGATTTTTGCCGTCGCCGGCGATACGAACCAGAATTACGGCGTGTCCCCGTTCAACACCGCCCTGGTCAGCAATCTGGCCTGCGGCGCCCACTGGTTCGTCCGCAGCGGGGCGGCCGGGGCCAACAACGGCACCGACTGGAACAATGCCTGGAGTGAAGTCACGAACATCAATTGGGCTGTTGTCCAACCGGGGGACACCATCTGGCTGGCGGGGGGGACCTATGGAAAGCTCACCGTCGGCGCGAGCGGCAACTCCAGCCGGCGGATTTTCATTCAACGCGTGCGTTCCACAAACGCCATTCCCGCCAGCGCCACCGGCTGGAACGCCAATTATGACTCGACGGTGATCCTTAATTTCGTGGTGTGCAACAATCCGGGAGACGGCAACTACGTGACCCTGGACGGTCAGATTCCCTATGGTGGCATTGTGGTGACCAATCCATTGCAGGACGAATCCTATGCAGTGGACTTGAACGCCAGCGGCGCGAGCTATGTCGAGCTGCTCAACCTCGACATCGGCGGGGTGGCCACGTTGGACTCCTTCTTCACCGGGGAAGGCCGCTGTTTCAGCGCCACCACGGCGTCGCATGGCCTGCATGTGGCGTACTGCAAACTGCACGGCGAGCCGACCTTGATTTTGACGGGGAACCAGGAAGGCATGCTGTGGGAACACAATTTTTTGTATGACAACGTGGTGGCCAACACCACCAACTGGCATCCCAACGTGTGGAACTCCATCGGCGGCGACCACAATTGCGTCTTCCGCTTCAACGAAATCTCCAACTACATGGTGGAATGCTTCATGTTTTCGGAAGACTCGAACACCAACTGGCAGATTTACGGGAACCTCATCCACGACGCCACGCCCGTCCAGGCCTCACGCATTCTGGAGGCCCAAAAACACGCGCACGGCCCGGTGTTTTTGTTCAATAATTCCTTTGTCAACCTTTACTGGGGCATCACCACGGTCAGCGACGAATCCGGCACCGGTACCTGGGTGGGTTGCGTTTCGTCCAACAACCTGTTCTTCAACGCGGGGGATCCGCACTTTTACGGCTTTTACAACGGGGCGGATGATTACCTGCTGACCGACGCCAGCGTGACCGGCCTCACCTTCGGTTCGCATTGCATCGGGGACGCGGCCACCAACATCTTCGTCAACTATGCCGGGGCGAACTACCACATCGTCACCAACCTCGGCGCGCTGTTCCCGCGCAACCAGGGCGCCACGCTGGCGGCGCCATTCGCAACGGATTTCGAGGGCAATATCCGCGGCGCGGACGGCGCCTGGGACATCGGGGCATTTGAAGCTGGACCGTGAAAGCAAACCAGCCGGAAGGGGGCCATATTATTGACAACTCGCAACACCTTTCAAAGCATCCGGTTCACGAGCAGAAATCCCTTGTAAATAAAGAAGGCAATCAACGCCGCTACAACCAGCGACAACGCGACCCAGAACGCGTAGTAGAAAAAACTGTGCGACCTGGCCGTTGGCCGGCCGCAATGCGGACAGTGCTTCACCGACGACTGGATCTCCCCCCGGCAAGCGGGGCATGGGATCGTGTCAGCCATTTTTTCCGGCGCTGCCGGGGCATTGTCACTGTTCATTTGCGAACAAGCTAATGGAGCAAACCGCTTTTAGTCCAGAGCCAAGCGGAGGAGCAGGGGAGGTCCGAATTCCGAAATCCGAAGCTCGAAAGAAACCCGAAACCCGAAAGCCGGCCACAGTCTGAGAGCGCGTCTGAAAATGTAGCGGCAGCCATCTTGGCTGCCAGTGAAGGCGGCATCCTGCCGCCAGTTTCCGGCCAGTTACGCGGCTGGAAGCCGCTTTCACTGGCAGGCTGGGAAGCCTGCCTCCACATTTTCAGACAGGCTCTGACAGTACATGTCAGTTCGGGCTTCGGATTTCGGACTTCTTTCGGGTTTCGGATTTGGGCCACAGCCATTCCCAGTGTAGTTTGAAGCGGAATCCCATGGCGGCGGCACATCCCCATAACACTTCCGGCCAACGGACGCTTGCCACCGGCCTTTCTTCATTCGTAAAGTTGGCAAACGATGGACTGGCTCAACCTGATCAACCGCTACTGGCCGCACCTGGCTGCGGGCTTTGATTTTCTGGCCGCGCTGCTGGCCTCATCCCATGCCCTGCTCCACAAACGCGATACCCGCGCCGCAACGCTTTGGATCGGCTTCATCTGGCTGATGCCGGCCATCGGCCCGCTGCTCTACCTTGCGCTGGGGGTCAATCGCATCCGCCGCCGCGCGCTGGTGCTCGGGGTGCATAAAACCATCCGCCACCGGATCCCGGAAGACCTCGGCGAACCCGAACATGAAGGCGCGGAGCATTTGAAGCTGCTCGCGCGCGTCGTCAGCCACGTCGTCAAGCGCCCGCTGACGCCCGGCAACCGCGTCCAGCCGCTGGTGAATGGCGACGAGGCGTTTCCGGCGATGCTCGCTGCCATCGAGTCCGCGAAGCATTCCATTTCGCTGGTCACTTACATCTTTGACAATGACGCGAGCGGAAAACAATTTGCCGACGCGCTCGGCCGCGCCGTCAAACGCGGGGTGGCCGTGCGGGTGTTGATTGACGCCGCCGGGACGCGCTACTCGTGGCCGCCCATCACCCACCGGTTGAAAAGCGCACCGGTCCCGTGCGCAAAGTTTCTGCCGGCGTCCGTGTTCACGCCGTGGCGCGTGGCGACGGTCAATCTGCGCAATCACCGCAAGATTCTCGTGGTGGACGGCCAGGCGGCGTTCACGGGCGGCATGAACATCCGGCACGGCAACGTGCTCGGCAAACGGTGGGGCGAGGCTACTGACGAGCCGAATTTGCGCAGTCAAAACATGGGGACGACGGCTCGCGGGGACGCTCGCCCCACCAAAAACGCTGTGCAGGACCTTCACTTTCGCGTGGAAGGCCCGGTGGTGACGCAATTACAGGACGCGTTTGCCAACGATTGGACATTCGCCACCGGCGAAATCCTTGACGGCAAAATCTGGTTCCCAAAATTGAAGGAATCCGGCAACGTCATCGCGCGGGTCATCACCGATGGTCCGGACGCGGATTTTGAAAAACTGCGCCTGACGCTGCTCGCCGCGCTGGCCGAGGCGCAAACTTCCGTGCAGATTCTCACGCCGTATTTTCTGCCGGACCCCGCGCTTATTTCCGCATTAAACCTCGCGGTTCTGCGCGGCGTGCGGGTGGACATCATTTTGCCGGGCAAAAACAACCTGCCGTTCGTGCATTGGGCGTCGCGCGCGATGTGGTGGCAGGTGCTCAAACGCGGCTGCCGGATCTGGCTCACGCCGCCGCCGTTCGACCACTCGAAGCTGATGGTGGTGGACGGACACTGGGCGCTGCTGGGCTCGGCGAACTGGGACGCACGCAGCCTGCGGCTGAATTTTGAGTTGAACGTGGAATGTTACAACCGGGAGCTGGCGCATGACCTGACGGCGATCGTCGGAAAAAAACTGCACGGCGCGCACGAGGTGACGCTGGCCGAGGTGGACGCGCGGACGATCCCGGGGAAATTGCGCGATGCCGCTGCGCGGCTGTTCTCGCCGTATTTATGATGAGAAACAACAAACAGGCAGGGCGGGCAGCCAGTTCACGATTCATCGGAGTCCCTTGCCCGCCGTGGAATGCGGTTTGTCGTTCACGCACCAGCCATTATCCGACGGCGCGCACGGAGTGCGCGCCCTACCCATCGCAAAGCAATCCAATTCAATCTTGATCTATGAAAACCTTTGACAGCCTTACCGAACAGGAAATCCTGGCGCTGGCCATTTCGCTCGAGGAGGAGGACGCGCGCGTCTATGAAGATTTTGCCGCCGGCCTGCAGGAAAATTACCCCGAACAGGCCGAGAAATTCCGCATCATGCGTCGCGAAGAAGATGGCCACCGCCACCGCCTGCTCGAACTTTACAAAAGCCGCTTCGGCGACCATGTGCCGTTGATTCGCCGGCAGGACGTGCGCGGGTTTGTAAACCGCCGCTCCGTCTGGCTCGTGCGTCCGCTGGGGTTGAAAACCGTCCAAAAAACCGCCGAAAGCATGGAATTGGAGACGAAACGATTTTACGAAGTCGCCGGACGGCGCGCGACCGACACCGGCATCCGGCAGTTGCTCGGCGACCTTGCGGAAGAGGAACGCAACCACGCGCACACTGCTGAACGCATTACCCTCACCAAACTCAGCGAAGATGAAAAATCGCAGCAGAAACGGCTCTTCCTGCTGCAGGTCATTCAGCCGGGCCTGGCCGGACTGATGGACGGCTCGATCTCGACGCTGGCGCCGCTGTTTGCCGCCGCGTTCGCAACGCACAACAGTTGGGAAACATTTCTGGTCGGCCTTGCCGCCAGCAGCGGCGCGGGCATCAGCATGGGTTTTGCGGAAGCGTTGTCCGACGACGGCAGCCTCACCGGCCGCGGCCATCCGTGGGCGCGCGGTTTCGTGTGCGGGTTGATGACCACGCTGGGTGGCCTCGGCCACACGCTGCCGTTCTTGATTCCGAATTTGAAAACCGCCGTCGCCGTCGCCGTGGGCGTGGTGCTGGTGGAGCTGGGCATCATCTCGTGGATACGCCACCGGTTCATGGACACGCCGTGGGCGTCGGCGTTGTTCCAGGTGGCGCTGGGCGGCGCGTTGGTTTTTCTGGCGGGAATTTTGATTGGCAATTCGTGAAAAAAAAGATTTCCAACCACGGATGAACACGGATTGACACGGATTAAGACAAAACCAAATGCGATTTGACACTTCTACGGTGGTTACAAATAATTCCCAAATATGAAAAATGCCGATGACGAAAAGCTTTTGACGCCTGAAGATATTCTTCAAGAATATAAAAGTGCTCAAGAGTATTGGCATGACGCTGAAAAGAGATGTTATGCCGAAAATGAGAAAAAACGAATTTGGATGCTAATAACTTTGGTTCTTTTGTGTGTTTGCCTTTACAACACCAAAACCAAAACGGTCTGGGTTCCAGATCCGAATAACCGAATGATGCGGGTTGATTATTCAGATTGGTGGATTCAATATCCTTTGTAAAAAATATCCCAAGGCTCAAATCTGTCAATTGAGGATTATTCCAAAACAAAAAGGTATTAGCAGAATGCTGCTTGAATTGAATAGATTGGGCATAACAGAAACAACAATATTCCCAGATTTAGAAGGCCTTTCTCGTGAGATTCAAGCTGAATATGGAATATCCACGCAAATCCGTTCTATCCCAAACTGAATTCAGGAAAAGAGTTCCCTTCCGTCCCGTGTGCGGGTGCGATCCATCTGCCTTCGCTCGTCCCGGCAGGGACAATCCGACAATAGCCCGGCGTTTCAACGCCGGGTCATCGTCGCCACCAGCATGAGTCCCACCGGGACGGCTGATTGGACGGCACAATATATTCACCATTGCCAATCATTTCATTTCGAAAAACCTCGGTTGTCCCGTTGGGACTGATCATTGTTTTATGACCAACCCGGCATTGAAATGCCGGGCTATTTTCAAATGTTCCTTCGGAACAACCAAATGCCTTGGCAAATATTCCATCGGGACGGCTGAAATTCATTTCCACAAATACCGGGCGTCGTATTCGATACGGTGTTTTTTCAGCAACGCCAGAAATTCCTCCTGAAACGTCATCTTCCGGTGATGTGCCTCCTGTCCTTTGATGTATTCGATGGTTTTGTCCAGTTGCGACACACTCACGCTGAACGCGCCATATTCTTCCTGCCAGGCAAACTCGCGTTGTTCGGGAAAGGTTTCGTGAATCCATTTGGACGAGCCGCCCTTGATCAATTGCAATGCCTTGGCAACCGCCATTGTGGCAGGCAGCGAAAGCAAAATATGGACGTGATCTTCCACGCCGCCAATTTCGATGGCCTTCATTTTATTTTGCCGGGCGATGCCGCCGAGGAATGGGCAGAGGCGTTCGTGCAGTTCCGGCGTGATGAGGCGGCGACGTTCCTTGGTGCTGAAGACGCAGTGGAAATAGGAACTGATGTAGGACATGGCGTTCATTCAGCCGTCCCTACGGGACTTTGGCAATTCCAAACTATTCCCGGCGTTGAAACGCCGGGCTATTGTCATCGCGTCGCTCCGCGACGACCAAATGCTCCTTGCCGCGCTCGTCCATCCCAAAACGATCTACACCTTCAACAACTCGCGGCAGGCGGTCTGCAACTTTTTCAAGCCGGCCTTCGTTTTCGCCTCGATATAGCAGCGGATCAACGGCTCGGTGCCGCTGGCGCGGAACGCCACCCATTCGCGGTCCGGCAGCAGAAATTTATAGCCGTCCGTCGTGATGAACTTTTCCACCTTGAACGGCCCGATGTTTTTCAAGCCGCCGCCCAGCTTCGCCAGCAACGCGTCCTTTTTCTCCGGCGCAAAGCTGACGTTGATGCGGTCGGTGTAAAAATTGCCGATCTTTTTGGCGAGTTCCTTCAAAATCTGGCCCAACGATTTCTTTTCCGTCGCCACCAGCTCCGCCATCAGCAGGCAGGCGAGAATGCCGTCCTTTTCCGGCACGTGGCCCTTGACGCTCAAGCCGCCGGATTCCTCGCCGCCCACGATAATGGGTTCGCTTTCCATCAGCGCGCCGATGTATTTGAAGCCGACGGGCGTCTCGTACACTTTCACGCCGAACAATTCCGCCACGGCGTCCACCTGGTGGCTTGTCGGCACGGTGCGCACCACCGCGCCCGTCCAGCCACGGTTCTTCTTCAAATGATAAAGTGTCAGCGCCAAAACCTGATTGGGCGTCAGCCACGTGCCGTCCTTGTCCACAATGCCAAAGCGGTCCGCATCGCCGTTGAGTCCGAGGCCGAGTTGCGCCTTGCCGCTGCGGACGAATTTGCTGACGTCGGCCATGCCTTCGGCACTCGGTTCCGGATGATGCCCGCCAAAGAGCGGGTTGATTTCGTTGTGAAAGACGGTCACTTTCGCGCCGACGCTTTCGAGGAGCTTGTTGAGATAACCGTGGCCGGTGCCATACTCCAGCTCGATGGCCACCTTGAGCTTCGCTTTTTTGAGCGTGGCGAAATCAATCAGCTTGTGGAGTTGCTTGAAATAAGCCGGCTGCGGATCAAACGTCTTGCATTGAAATGTGCCGATGACCGCGCTTTTGAACGACCAGCCTGCTGCCTGGAGCTTGATGATGTTCGCCTCAATTTGCCCGGTGACTTCCGGCGTGGCGGGTGCGCCGTTGCTGGTGGAAAATTTCAAGCCTTGATACTCCGCCGGATTGTGGCTGGCGGTCAGGTTGATGCCGCCGATGGCTTTACGATGCCGGATGTTGTGGGCGATGACTGGCGTGGGCGTGTCGCGATTGCAAAGCAAAGGTTCAAGGCCGTTGGCGGCGAGCACCTCGGCGGCAGCCAGGGAAAACTCGCGTCCCAGAAACCGCGTGTCGTAACCTAGAATAACGACTTTGGACTGTGGACTTTGGACTGTGGACTTCAAATAGTCTGCGATGCCTTGGGTGGCGAGGCGGACGTTGTCGAAGGTAAAATCGCGTGCGATGATGCCGCGCCAGCCGCTGGTGCCAAATTTGATCATAAAGTGAAACGGAAAACGTGAAACGTGATGCGTGAAGCGTGACAAGCGATGAACGGTTCACGCATCACGCATCACGTTTCACGACTTCCAATCAAACGCCTTTTTCTTCACGGCGTAGATGTAACCGGCGAACAAAATCGCCAGAAACGAAACCATTGAGCCCAGGATCAGATTCCTGGTGGCCGGGTCTTTGAGCATGTCCTTGTAAACGACCGCCCACGGATAAAGAAAGACGACCTCGATGTCGAACAGGATGAACAGCATCGCCACGAGGTGGAACTTGACTGACATCCGCGGGTTGCCTTCGCCCACGGGGAGCATGCCGCATTCGTAGGCGGTGTCCTTGATCGGGCTGCGTTTGCCGCGTTTGCCGACCAACATGGACACCAGAATCATCCCGAACGGCGCGGCGATGGCCGGGCCGAGGAGCATCAACACGGCGAGGTACTGGGCGAATTGCGACTGTTCCATGCTTGGAAAGGGTAGGGGGAACGCAGGCAAAATTCAATGGGGAAAACCGTGGTTCAAAAATTCCGGTATTCTCACTGCACTCCGACTCGGTAAAAATATGGACCGGCACTTGTGGCATCAGTGTCCGTATAACTGGTCGTGTCCGGCTGGCCAGCGATGCCGGTTTGGATGGTGGAGAACGCCGGTTGTGCTCCAAGGTCGGTGCTGCGTTGGAGAAAGTAGGTGATGCCGCTGACGCTTTGCCAAATCACCGTAATCCCGGAAACATCGTTGGTGACGGCCGTCATTTTCAGCAGGGACGAGGGATCGGTGGGAATGGTTCCGGCCCGCCACTCGTTCCAATTGTTGAACCCATCACCATCGGTATCCGCGAAATCCGCCGAGCCATCGTTGGTCAGCCCATATTGCTGGAGCCAGGCGTAGGAGATGACCGAGGTCGGGGTCTGGTATTCGTAGGCGCCGATGTCCACCGTCCCGCCCCGGATGCGCGGGTTGCCATCGAGGTCGTTGGTCAGGATGACAAAAGAATTGTTTCCGGCATTGATGCAAGGAGAGTTGGGTTGGAGGTGGAAGTCGCCGCCCGCCAGATCCACAAAAGCGGGTTCGTTGGTGATGTTGCCGATGCCGTTGTCAGGCGGTTGCGCTGTGCAACAGTAATTCAACGTGCAGTTGCCATAGTCGCCGCCGTTGGTATTGTAATAGACAATGCAGTTATTCAGGGTGCTGTCCTCCGCCCCGCCGATATTGATTCCTTCCGAGCCCGAGTTGCCAGTCAGTGTGCAATTGTTCAGCGTGCTGTTTTCGACCCCGCCGCCATAACCAGCACTGTTGTCCGTGACAATGCAGTTGTTCAGGGTGCTGGAATCGGCCCCGCCGCCGCCACCGTTTGACTGGTTGCCGATGAGCGTGCAATTGTTCAGCGTGCTGTTCTCGGCCCCGCCTCCGTAATAGAACACCAACATCATGGGAGTTGGTCCGGTTGGTTTTGATTCCTTGATTGAAACCTCGACACTGAAGCCACCGGCACAGTTGCCCGTGAGCTCACAGTTGTTCAAGATGCTGGAATCGGCCCCACCGCCGTAAGCCGACCAAAAGTTCACCACCGAGTTACCGGTCAAGGTGCAATCGGTCAATGTGCCTCGTTCGGCCCCGCCACCGTTGTTGTTTGCGACATTGGCTATGAGCACGCAATCGGTGATGATGGCGTTGTTGGATTCGCACCAGGCCCCCCCGCCGCTCTGCTCCAGCATTCCATCGCCATCACTCCGCGTCGCTCCGCCGGTCAAGGTGAAACCAATCAATGCCGCGTTGTTCGTCAGATACACGCACCGCACCGCGTCATCGCCGACGACGGTGTTTGGATCTTGATACCCTTGAATCACTGTCACCGTGGGACCGTTGACACTTTGCACTGTGACCGCCTTGTTGATGACCACACGGTTGGTGAGCGAACCGTAAACCACTCGTCCGCCGGCTTGATAAACGCCATTGCTGACCAGCACCGTCGCCCCGACCGCGGCCGCATCCACGGCATCCTGAATATTCGTCGCCGCTGTGTCCCAAGAAAGGTAAGGCGGTACCGGATTGGTGCTGTCGAGGGAAACATAATTGGTTCCTTCGGCCACATAAACCATCACCGTCACGCTCACGCCACCCGGATTGTCGTCGTTGTAAACAGTCAACACGACCGGGTAATCCCCCGGCGATGCCCAGCTATGCGAGGCGTACAACTGATTGCTCACCACTGTTCCATCTCCGAAATCCCAGGTGTTCAAGCTGGCATGTCCGCTGATCTGCACGGTAAAATTCACCACAAAACCCGTCACCACATTCGGGTAGTCCGCCTGAATGGCGACGCTCAATGCTCCGGTGATTGCGCCGGGATAATATTCGTCGCAGCCCATGGATGGCGGGTTGAGCCACGCCTCGCCGTCAATGTCCACGCCACTCACGTAAGCCGCACTGCCCGCGCCGCGACACGGTGAACCGGCGCTGATGTGTGCGAAGTCGGCAAGCTGCGGTTCGTTCGTGATATTGCCCGTGCCGCTGTCGGGCAGTGGCGTGGTGCAGCAATAATTCAAGTCGCTGATCAAGCAATTGGCGTCGGTCGGCGCGGTGTTGAAATAGACGATGCAGTTGTTCAGCGTGCTGACATACGCTCCGCCGCCGTTGCCAGCCGCATTGCCCGTAAGCGTGCAGTTGTTCAGCGTGCTGAGATACGCCCCGCCGCCGTTCCAAGCCGAGTTGCCCGTCAGCGCGCAGTTGTTCAGCGTGCTGCTACCCGTCCCGCCACCGGCGTAAGCCAGGTTGCCATTAAGGGTGCAGTTGTTCAGCGTGCTGTCATACGTCCCTCCGCCGACGAAATAGCTCGAGTTGCCGGACAACACGCAGTTGCTCAGTGTGCTGTAACACGCGCCGCCGCCCAACTCGTCAGCCACATTACCGGTAAGCGTACAGTTGTTCAGCGTGGCAGAACATGCGCCGCCGCCGCGACCGGACCCCCCCCCGCTTGCCGAGTTAGTGGACAGGATGCAGTTGTTCAACGTGCCTTGACATGCCCCGCCGCCATCTTGCGTGGCTAAATTGCCGATCAAAGTGCAATTGACCAGCGCGCTCGCTTCCGCACCGCCGCCATAGGACGAGGAGTTTCCGTAAAGCGAACAGTTTTCCAGCGTGCAACCATTGGCGCCGCCGCCGGTGCCGGCGCCTTCATCGGTGTCATAGGTTGAATTGCCGGAGAGTGTGCAGCCAACCAATGTAGAGTTGTACGCGCCACCGCCCCCAACGGCAGTGTTCCCGGTCAGGATGCAATTGGTCAGAATGCTGGAATACGCACCGCCACCGCTGTAGCTGCCGTTGCCCGTCAGTACACACCCGTCCAACGTGCAGGCTTCCGCGCCGCCGCCGCCACTGGCCGAGTTGTTCGTCAGCACGCAATTATTCAACGTGGCGCCGAATGCCGCCCCGCCATCCCCGCTGGAGTTGCCGGTCAGAACGCAATCGTTCAATGTGCCGCCATTCACTCCGCCGCCAACCAGCCCCGCCGAGTTGCTGATGACCAGACAGTGGTTCATCCCGCTGCCTTGCGCGCCGCCGCTATAACCAAGGAATTCATACTGGTAATAGCCAAAAAACCGCACCCCCCACGGAACGATGTTGTTGGACACCACGCAATCAAACAGGGTGCCGTTCAGGACGCCGCCAACCTGGGCGTCCGCCGTGTTCCCGGCAATGACGCAGTTTAATATGATTGCATCTGATGATTCACACCAGATGCCGCCGGCGCTGCGTTCCGCGTTGCGATCGCCATCCGTTCGCGTGGCCCCCTGCGTCAGGGTGAATCCAATCAACGCCGCGCCATTGGTCATATAGACGCAACGGACAGCGCCGTCACCGGTGGGTGAACTGCCTTGGATCACTGTTACCAACGGTCCATTGACACTTAGCACCGTGAGGGCCTTGTTGATGGCCACGCGATTTGTCAGCGACCCATAAACCACGCGTCCGCCGGTTTGATATATGCCATTCGCCACCAGAATTAAATCGTCATCGCTGGCCCTATCAATCGCGTCCTGGATGTTCGTCGCGGCGGTGCTCCAGTCGGCGTAGGGCGACACGGGATTGGTGCTGTTCACATCCACATACAGCACCGTCGCCGGGGCGTTGATGGCCAGAAACACAAAACCGGCGATTGCCAGTTGGAAAAGAGTCGTTTTCATCAGTTGTTTATCGGTTCTGATGGTTGCCTACTGATTATCACAACCCTCATGCGACTCAAGTAAATTCAGCCGCGACTTCAAGTCGTAATCAAAAACCGGCCAAAAAGATTGTTGTGCGGCGGTCTGCCGACCGCCGCCACGAATCATTCATCCACGCCGACGCGATAGAAATACGGACCCTCGCCTGTGGCATTGGTGTCCGTGTAAATGGTCGTGTCCGGCTGACCTGGGATGTCGGTGGCTATCGTGTGAAAAGCCGGCAGTGCCAGAAGATTGGTGCTCCGATCGAGGAAATAAGTCCGGTTGGTCACGCTTAGCCATGTCACCGTCACGCCTGAAACACTGTTGGACACCGTCAACATTTGCAGGACGGACAAGGCGTTGGTCGGATTCGTGCCGGCAACCCATTCCTGCCAGTTGTTCATGTGGTCGCCATCGGGATCGGTGTAGTCCGCCGAGCCATCGGTGGGCAGACCGTAGCTTTGGAGCCACAACCGGAACGGGCTAAGCGAATTGGTGTGATATTCGTAAGCCCCCATGTCCACGATGTCGTTAACGATGCGTGGAGTGCCGTCGAGGTCGGTGTTGCCGACGACATACAAATTGGTGCCGGCGTCAATGCAGGGGGAGTTGGTTTGCAGGCGCAGATTGCCGCCGGCAAGATCAATGAAGAGTGGCTCGTTGGTGATGCAGCCCTCGCTTTCACTGGGAAGCGGCATCGTGCAGCAGTAATTCAAAGTGCTGCTGAGATAATTGGATCCGCCTGCCAAAGCCGTGTTGTAATAGATGATACAGTTGTTCAGCGTGTTCCAACACACCCCGCCGCCATAGTCCGCCGAGTTGCCCGTGACCGTGCAGTTGTTCAGCGTGCTGTCGCATGCTCCGCCACCATACCCTGCCGAGTTGCCCGTGACCATGCAGTTGTTCAGTGTGCAGGAAGCCGCTCCGCCGCCTTCGAACTGATAGTTTTCAGGAACCCAGTTGCTGACAACTGTGCAGTTGTTGAGTGTGCTGTAACAGGCGCCACCGCCATAGTAGTTTGCCGAGTTGCCGGTCAGGAGGCAATTGTTCAATGCACCGCTATTCACCCCGCCGCCGTAATAAGCTGAGTTGCCCGTGAGTGTGCAGTTGGTCAGCGTGCCCTGATATGCCCCGCCGCCCTCCCATTCCGAATAATTGTTCGTGAGTGTGCAGTTGCTGAATATGCAATAGCACGCCCCGCCGCCCTGGTAGGATGCCGAGTTGCCCGTAAGCGTGCAGTTGTTCAGCGTGCCCTGATATGCCCCGCCGCCATCCCATGCCGAGTTGCCGGTCAGCACACAGTTGGACACAACCGCGCTGGCGGATTCGCACCACACTCCGCCGCCATTTCCCCCCGTGGACCCATTGGTCAACGTGAAACCAGTCAGCACAGCGCCATTGGTCAGATAGATGCAATTCATCGCGCTTCCGCCGTCAATCGCCGTCACCGCCGGCCCGTTGACGCTCTGCACACCCAGCGGCTTGGTCGCCGCCACTCGAACTGTCCATCCTTCCTGCACCCGGCTCCCGATATTATAGACCCCGTTGGACACCAGAATCAGCGCATTCGGCGAAGCCACATCCACCGCATCCTGAATGTTCGTGGCTGCGGTGGCCCAGGAACCGTACGGCGCCACCGGGTTGGTGCTGCTCAGGGCGACATAATGCACCGGCTGCACCATCACTCGCACAATCACCGTGGCAATCACCCCGGTCGGATAGGTTTCATTATACGCCCGCAATACCACCGGGTAGTCTCCCGGCTCTGTCCAGGTGCGCGAGGCATAAGGCTGGTTGCTCACCACGGTCCCGTCGTCAAACTCCCACTGGCTGGCGCTGACGCGCCCGTCAATCAATGCCGTGAAATCGTCTTCGATGCCCGTTGCCAGGAGTGTATAGGTCGCCCGGATGGCCACAGTCAATGCACCGGTGACCGATCCGGAAATATATTCGTCGCAGCCGATGGAAGGCGGGTCGGCCCAGGCTTCCCCGTCAATGTCCACGCCGGTGGCATTCGTCACATTGCCGGCGCCGCGGCAGGGAGAGATGGCGCTGATGTGGGACAAGCTGGCCAGTTGGGGGTCGTCAGAGATATTGGCCGTGCCATTGGTGGGCAGCGGCGTCGTGCAACAGTAATTTAAGTTGGTGTCATAATAATAATTGGATCCGCTCGAAGCGATATTGTAATAAACAATGCAATTATTCAGTATGCCGAGGAACACCCCGCCACCGGAATCGTCCGCTGAATTGCCGGTGAGCGTGCAGTTGTTGAGCGTGCTTTGATATGCCCCGCCGCCCTCGTCCGCCGAGTTGCCAAAAACTGCGCAGTTATTCAACGTGCCATAGTATGCTCCGCCGCCATAATAGGAAGCCGAGTTGCTCTTGATCTGGCAGTTGTTCAGCGTGCTATCAAATGTTCCCCCACCATATTCTGCCGTGTTGCCGGTGAGCATGCAGTTGGTCAGCACGCTATAGTATGTTCCCCCGCCGCCATAATAGGCCGAATTGCCCGTCAGTGTGCAGTTGTTCAGCGTGCCCTGATACGCCCCGCCGCCGTAATTTGCCGAGTTGCCGGTCAGCACGCAGTTGGACACAACCGCGCCGGCGGAATCGCACCACACCCCGCCGCCAGCGCCTTCCCCAAAGGCCCCGTTGGTCAGCGTGAAACCCGTCATCAAAACGCCATTTGTCAGATAGGCGCAACTCATCAAGCCTGCGCCGTCAATCGCCGTCGCCGCCGGCCCGTTGACGCTCTGCACCGTCACCGCCTTGGTCACCACCACCCGGGCTGGCGCTCCCCAAATCATCCGGCTGCCGGTGATATAGACTCCGTTGGACACCAGAATCAGCGCATTCGGCGAAGCCACATCCACCGCATCCTGAATGTTCGTGGCTGCGGTGGCCCAGGAACCGTACGGCGCCACCGGGTTGCTGCTGCTCAGGGCGACATAATGCAGCGGCTGCACCCTCACCTGCACGATCACCCTGGCAATCACCCCGGTCGGATAGCTCTCATTGAACGCCCGCAACACCACCGGGTAGTCTCCCGGCACCGTCCAGGTGCGCGAAGCATAAGGCTGATTGCTCACCACGGTCCCGTCGTCAAACTCCCACTGGCTGCCGCTGACGCGCCCGCCAATCAGTGCCGTGAAATCGTCTTCGATGCCCGTTGCCAGGAGCACGTAGGTCGCCTGAATAGCCACCGTCAGCGGGCCGGTGACCGATCCGGCATGATATTCGTCGCAGCCGATGGAAGGCGGGTTGGCCCAGGCTTCGCCGTCAATGTCCACGCCGTATGTGTACGATGCGCTGCCGGCGGCACGGCAGGGGGAGAGGGAGCTGATATGGGACAGGCTGGCCAGCCGGGGGTTGTCCGAGATGTTGCCCACACCGCCATCGGGCAGCGGCGTCGTGCAACAGTAATTCATAAAACTCGTGCCGCCGCTGTTCATGAGACTGGGGACCAGGTTGTTGTAGTTGGCCCCGTTGGGCGCGGAGTTGAAATAAACGATGCAATTATACAGCGTGCCTTGATACGCCCCGCCACCCGAATCTTCCGCCGAATTGCCCGTGAGCGTGCAGTTGTACATCGTGGCATAGTATTCCCCGCCACCGTCGTAAGCCGAGTTGCCGGCAAGGATGCAGTTACACAACGTGCCTTGATAAGCTCCGCCGCCATCGTTTTCGGCCGAATTACCCGTGAGCGTGCAGTTGTACAGCGTGCATCCATATGACCCGGCGCCATCGGTTCCATAATTGCCGGCAAACGTGCAGCCGGTCAGGGTGTCATAGTATGCCCCGGCGCCATAATTTGCATAATTGCCGGTGAGTGTGCAGGCGGTCAGCGTGCCATAGCCGGTGCCGCCGCCCTGGGTTGATGAGTTGTTGTTGAGCGTGCAGTTGTACAGTTCGGAAGAGTACGCTCCGCCGCCGCAATCGTCCGCCGAATTGCCGGTGAACGTGCAGTTGGTCAGAATGCCCCCATAGATCCCTCCGCCATACCATGCGTAATTTTCGATGAGGGTGCAGTTGGTGAACGTGCCGTAATAAGCCCCGCCGCCATAGAAGGCCGAGTTATCCGTGAGCGCGCAGTTGTTCAACGTGCCATAATAGGTTCCCCCGCCATAATAATTGGCCGAGTTGCCGGTGAGCGTGCAGTTGTTCAGCGTGGCATAGTACGCCCCGCCGCCATAGGAGGCCGAGTTGGTGCAGAACGTGCAGTTTTTGAACATGCCTCCGTATGCTCCGCCGCCGTATCCGGTATTTCCGCCGTCTCCCTGGTAGTAATTTTCGATGCTGTCTTCACCGCCACCCCCGCTGTTGTAGTCGCCCGCCCAATTGCCCGCGAGCGTGCAATTGATCAACGAGCCTCCATAGACTCCGCCGCCATATTCGTCTGCCGAGTTCCCGATGAGCAGGCAGTTGTTCAACGCGCTCAAGTACGCTCCGCCGCCACCCCAGGCCGTGTTGTCCGCCAGCGCGCAGTTGGTCAGGGTGCCTTGATAAGCTCCCCCGCCGCAGGCGGCCGAATTATTCGTGAGCGCGCAGTAGTTCAGCGTGCCGCCGTATGCCGCGCCGCCGTAGAACGCCGAACTGCCCATGAGCAGGCAGTTGGTCAATGCGCCATTGAACACCCCGCCGCCGTAATTGCCCGCCCAGTTGTCCGCGAGCACGCAATGCTTCAGCGTGCCCTGATATGCCCCGCCGCCGTTGTTGAATGCCGAGTTGCCACTCAGCACACAGTTGGACACGACCGCGCTGGCGGATTCGCACCACACCCCGCCGCCACTTAGCTCGTAATCCAAATCACCCCAACTCAGCGTGGCGCCGTTGGCTAGCGTAAAACCGATCAGCGTGGCCCCGTTGGCCAAATACACGCAACGCACGGAGCCGTCATCGTTGATTGTGTCGGGCACCTGGTAGCCCTCAATCACCGTCACCTCCGGTCCGTTGACGCTCTGCACCGTCACCGCCTTGGTCACGGCCACCCGATTCATCATCGCCCCGTCCACAACCTGCCCGCCGGTCTGGTAAACACCATTCGTCACGAGAACGGTGTCGCCGTTATTGGCGGCATCAACGGCGTCTTGAATGGTCACGGCCGCCGTGCCCCAGTCGGTGTAAGGCGGCATCGCGTTGGTGCTGTTCAAATCCACATACCGCGTCGTTGCCGAAGCGTTAATGGCCAGAAACACAAAACCGGCGATTGCCAGTTGGAAAGAATGCGTTCTCATAAAATATTTATTCAGTTCAGAGGTTGTCACTGATTAAGGTTGCCAATGATTATCACAAACCCTCATGCAGTTCAAGCAAAAAACAGCCCGACCACGAGTCGTGATCAAAGACGGTCCGAGCAGTTTGTTGTGCGGCGGTCTGGCGACCGCGTTACAGCTTACCAGCTTACTGCTGCACGCCCACGCGGTAGAAGAAGGGCCCGGAACCGACGGCGTCAGCGTCTGTGTAACTCGTCGTGTCCGGCTGACCGGCGATGTCAGTTTGAATGGTCGTGAACACCGATGGTGCGGCGAGATTGCTGCCGCGTTGGAGGAAATAAGTCACGCCACTGACGCTTTGCCAGGTCACCGTATTCCCGGAAACATCGGTGGTGACCGTCGTCATTTTCAACAAGGATGAGGGGTCAGTGGGAATGGTTCCAGTACGCCATTCCTGCCAGTTATTCATGCCGTCGCCATCGGCATCCGCGTAATCCGCCGAGCCATCGTTGGTCAGGCCATATTGTTGCAGCCAGGCGTAGGAGATGACGGAGGTTGGTGTCTGATATTCATAGGCGCCGATGTCCACCGTTCCACCCTTGATGCGCGGGTTGCCGTCGAGATCGTTCGTGCCGGAAACGTATGCATTATTGCCAGCATTGATGCACGGCGAGTTGGACTGGAGATGGAAGTCGCCACCGATTGGGTCCGCGACCAGCGGTGCATTGGTGAAGTTGTCAACCCCAACATCGGGCATCGGCGTCGTGCAACAATAATTCAAGGTGCAGCCGTAATAATATTCCGTGGGCGGGGCGAAGTTGGTTCCATCCGGGGCGGTGTTGAAATAAACGATACAGTTGTTCAAGGTGCTATCGGAGGCCCCGCCACCGGAACTGCTCGCCGAATTGCCGGCGAGCGTGCAATTGTTGAGCGTGCTGCTGTCGGCCCCGCCACCGATATACTCGGCTGAATTGCCGGCGAGCACGCAGTTGACAAAGTTGCAGTAAGCCGCCCCGCCCCCCACGCCGCCTTCAGCGTCGAACAGAACAGCGAAATTGTTGGACAGCGTGCAGGTGTCTAAAGTGCTGTCGCTGGCGCCGCCGCCCCAGGAACTGGAATTGCCTGACAGCGTGCAATGATTCATGGTGCAAAAAAGAGTTCCGCCGCCATTGAGAGCAGACGTATTGCCCGATAAGACGCAGGATTGCAGCGTGCTGTTCCCCGCGCCGCCGCCCCAGTAGGCTGAATTGCCGGACAACGCGCAGTTGGTCAGAAAACAGGAGTTGGCGCCTCCGCCGGTGTAGAATGCCGAGTTTGACGCCAGCAGGCAGTCGTTCAACGTGGCGCCGCAGGCCGCGCCGCCGCTGTCGCCAGTGAGATTGCCTGCCAGGGTGCAGTGGTTCGCGGTGCCATAGCATACCGCGCCGCCAACGCCGCCGGCGGAGTTGCCGGACAACACGCAATTGGTGAGCACGCTATTGTAAGTCGCACCACCGTAGTTGGCAGCCGAATTGTTGGAGAGTGTGCAGGCGCTCAGCGTGTCCTGATAGACGCCGCCGCCGTAGGAAGCTGAGTTGCCGATGAAGGCACAATTATTCAGCGTGCCACCAGATGCCCCGCCGCCAGTCCAGGCGGCAGAGTTGCCCGTGAGTACGCAGTTGGACGCGACCACGCTTGTGGAATCACACCACAAGCCGCCGCCACTCTGTTCCGTAACCCCATCCCCATCATTCCGGGTGGCGCCACCGGTCAGGGTGAACCCCACCAGCCGGGAGCCGTTGCTCAGAAGCACACATCGCACTGCATCGTCGCCATTGATGGTGACCGGATCTTGATAGCCTTGTACCACCGTTACCTCCGGGCCGTTGACGCTTTCCACGGTCACAGCCGTCTGCCGGTTGATGACCACGCGATTCGTCAGCGTCCCAAAGACGATACGCCCGCCGTTGCCATAGACACCGTTGGTCACCAGAATCGTGCCACCGGGGAATGCCGCGTCCACTGCATCCTGAATGTTTGTCGCCGCAGTGTCCCAGGAAGTATAGGGCGACACCGGGCTGGTATTGTTGGGAGCGACATAATGAATCGCTTCCAGCACATGAACCACCTGGGTAGCCGAGACCCCGTCCGGATAGCTCTCGTTATATACCCGCAAGATCACCGGGTAGTCACCCAACGCCGCCCAACCATGTGAAGTGTACGGCTGATTGTTCATCCCTGTTCCGTCTCCGAAATCCCAGGTGTTCGAGCCGGCATGTCCGCTGATCAGCCCGGTAAAATTCACCACGAATCCCCTGGCCACGTTGGTGTATGAAACTTGCATGGCAACCGTCAACGGCCCGGTGATCGCACCCGGATGAAATTCATCGCAACCAATGGACGGCGGGCTGGCCCAAGCCTCGTTGTCAATGTCCATGCCGGTTGAATAGTTGGTGCTGCCTGCGGCGCGGCAGGGTGATCCGGTGGTGATATGGGAGAAGTCAGCCAGTTGCGGGTCGGTCGTGATGTTATTGGTGCCGCTCTCGGGCAGGGGCGTGGTGCAACAGAAGTTCAATGTGCAGCTGGAATAATTCGAGCCGCTGGGGCCACTATTAAAGCAGACGATGCAATTGTTCAACGTGCTGGAATCTGCGCCGCCACCGCTCCCCGCTGAATTGCCGGTCAAGGTGCAGTTGTTCAGAGTGCAATATTCCGCGCCACCACCCTGGACTCCGGCTGGATTGCCGGCCAGGACACAATTGTTCAACCACGCGTTGTAAGCTCCACCGCCGTAACCCGACTGATTGCCGACGAACGTACAGTTGTTCAAAGTGCCACCCGCAACACCGCCGCCCGCGTCACCAGCAGAGTTGTTGATAAAAACGCAGTTTGTCACCGTCGAATAACTTGATCCGCACTCAACCCCGCCGCCGTACGATTCGTAAACGCCGTCGTCATTACCGGGTTCCGTAGCTCCATTGGTAAGCGTGAAGCCGCTCAAAGTCGCGCCGTCGGCCAGATAAACACACCGCACCGCGCCGAAATCGTTGATGGTGCCGGGTACCTGGTTGCCGACAATCGTTGTCACCGCCGGGCCGTTCACGCTTTTGACTGCCAGCTGGATCGGGATCAGCACGCGGTTGGTAAGGCTGGTGAGCCCGCGGCCGCCAACGTCATAAACGCCGTTGCCCACCATGACGGTGGCTCCCAGAACCGCCACGTCCACGGCATCCTGGATGTTCGTCGCCGCCGTTACCCAGGAATTGTAAGGCGGTACGGGATTGGTGCAGGCGAGCGAAACGTAGTTGGTCGCATCGGCGATGTGAATGGCAATCGAGGCATTTGTGCCGGATGGATAATCACTGCTCAACGCAATGAGTTGCACGGTGTAATTGCCCGGCGCGCTCCAGCTATGCTCCGTGCCGGAAACAGCATTGGTCACCACCGTGCCATCACCATAATCCAGCAGCACCACCGGCGAGTTGGTGAAGAACAGCCGCCAGGAAAAACTGATCGGGTAGCCGGGAACCACGTTGGTGCGGTCGGCGGTAAAATACAGAATGGGAATGACATAGCCGGGCGATTCATACGCGCCGATGTCCACCGTGCCGCCCTGAATCCGGATCACGCCATCAAGGTCGGTCGCGGTAGGTGTGAGGTCATTGTTTCCCGCGTTGATGCACGGCGAACCAGTCTGAAGATGAAAATCACCGTTCGCCGCGTCCACGAATAGCGGGTCATCCGTGATGTTGCCCGTGCCGCCGGGATCGGGCGTGATGCAACAATGGTCGTAGGTGCCGCTGCCGCCGTTGTAGGTGAAGTAGACAGGGACGAGTTGGCCGTCATAGACGTAAAAGACTCCGTAGTTGAAATAGACAATGCAATTATTGATGATGCAGTTGTCAAAAGTGGAGGGATATATCCGGGAATGATTGCCCGTCACTGTGCAGTTGTTCATGGTGGTGTTGACCGCAGCCCCGCCGTATTCATACCCGAAGTTCCCCTCCAGCAAGCAATCGTTCAAAATCGAACCATTGGCGCCGCCGCCGGTGCCGTAATAGCCATTATAATAAGCCGAATTGGTCGAGATGATGCAGCGGCTGGCGGTGCATTGGAATATGCCGCCACCGTAATCCGCAGTGTTCTGGGTAATGATACAATTGATGACAAGAGCGTTTGTCGTGTCGCCCGCCACGCCGCCGCCATTCGCAGCGACCATTCCGTTCTGCAAAGTAAATCCGTCCAGCGTGGCGCCGTCCGCCAAAGACACGCATCGCATCGCTCCGCTGCCGTCAATCACTGTTACCGCCGGACCATTGATGCTTCGCAGCGTCAGTGAATTGGTAACGGCCACGCGGTTGGTCGTGAAGCCATCCAATGACCCTGACCCGTTCTGATAAACTCCATTCGTCACCAGAATTAAATCACCGTTCGTCGCGGTGTCCACGGCATCCTGAATGTTTGTCGCGGCGGTGGCCCAACTGGTGTAGGGCGGGGCAGGGTTGATGCCGTTGACGTCAACGCATAGGACGGCAGCGGATGTTTTAAATGCCAGAAGCGCCAGACAAGCCGCTACCCCTCGCCGATGGTAAAATTTCATAGCCGTTCCTTTATTTGTAGTATGTTAATACCTATCATTAACCAATCTAAATACAAGCCAAAAATCGTGTTGTGCGGCAACAAGTTGTGAATCGGGACAGGCCGTTGCTCCTTGAAATCGTCGCTGCGCGCATCCCGCAGGAGCAAATCCGATTGCGCGGGATAACCGTGCTTGCCGGTGTAGGTTTTAATCTCCGGTGCGGCGCATTTCATGGTGTAGCCCGCCTCCTCCAGCCGCAGCTTGGGATACCACAATTCCAGGTCTTCATAAGCATCGTCCAGAAAGGCCAGGAGTATTTTTCTCCTTGCATGACAAATTTATCGTCCAAAACCGTCCGCCGGACCAGTTCGCAAAAAATAATTTGCACAACCGCAGTTTTTTTCCTTTTGCCGGCGGCGGTTTGCCCTTTCAATTCCGCGCCATGTCGCGCGATTACGTTATTGAACCGTTCCGTTCCGAAATCAATTTGCAGATTGATTACGCGCGCGAATTGAATCCGCAGCAGCTCGCCGCCGTCACCGCGCCGCCCGGTCCCGCTCTCGTCATCGCCGGCGCCGGCTCCGGCAAGACCCGCACGCTCACCTACCGCGTCGCCTACCTGCTCGAACAGGGCATCCCCGCCGACCGCATCCTGCTGCTCACGTTCACCAACAAGGCCGCCGGCGAAATGATGCATCGCGTCGCCGGGTTGCTGGGCCGGCAGCTTCCGTCGCTCTGGGGCGGCACGTTCCATTCCATCGGCGCGCGGATTTTGCGCTCGCACGCCGACTTGCTCGGGTACCGGCGCGATTTCACCATTCTCGACCGCGACGACGCGAAGGACCTGATCAAGGCTTGCATTGCTGACGCCGGCATCGAAACCAAGGGCACGCATTTCCCGAAGCCCGATGTGCTCTGCGAAATTTTTTCGCTCGCGGTCAACACGCACAAGAGCACCGCCGGAATCCTTGAGGAACAATTCGATTACTTCGAGCAAATCACCCGGCTGGTTGCCGACGTGCAGAAGCGTTACATCGCCCGCAAACGCGCGACCAACGCGATGGATTTCGACGACCTGCTCGCGCTCTGGCTCAGGCTGTTGCAGGAGCACGCCGACGTGCGCGAACATTATCAGCGCCGGTTCCAGTTCATTCTCGTGGATGAATACCAGGACACCAACAAGCTCCAGAGCGACCTCATTGACCTGCTCGCCGAGCGGCATCACAACGTTACCGTCGTGGGCGACGACGCGCAAAGCATCTACGCCTGGCGCGGCGCGAATTTCCAGAACATCTTCAAATTCCCAAAACGCCATCCCGACGCGAAGGTTTTCAAGATTGAGACCAACTACCGCAGCACGCCGGAAATTCTCAAGGTGGCCAACGCCGCCATCGCCGCGAACCGGGACCAGTTTACCAAAATTCTCACGCCCGCGCGCAAGTCCGGCCTGAAACCCGCGCTCGTCACGTGTGCCGATGCCGCGCAGCAGGCGGCATTCATCGCGCAAAGGGTGGGGGAGTTGTCCGAGGAAGGCGTCAACCCGAACCAGGTGGCCGTGCTGTACCGCTCGCATTTCCACGCGCTCGAATTGCAGCTTGAACTGACGAAGCGCCACATTCCCTTTTCCATCACCAGCGGCATCCGGTTTTTCGAGCAGGCGCACATCAAGGACGCCACCGCGTATCTCAAGCTGGTCGCCAACCCGCAGGACGAACTCGCTTTCAAACGCATCGCGCTGTTGTTGCCGGGAATCGGCGCGAAAGGGGCGGAAAAAATCTGGAAGATTTTTTCCGCGAAGATGGAAGATGGAAGACCGAAGGGGGGGGCGGAAAAAAACATTCAACATCCAATTGCCGCGGCATTGCAGAGTTGCACCAAATCTGTGCCGGCCAAAGCGGAGGCTGCCTGGAAGCAACTGATCGAAACAGTTTCCCAGCTTGAAGAAAAGACCGTCCGCCAGAGCGCCGCGAAGATGCTGCGGCTGGTAATGGACGCCGGCTACGACGATTATCTCAAGGAAAACTTCGCCAATTACCGCAACCGGCTGGAAGACCTCGAACAGCTCGCCGTGTTTGCGTATCAATTCGCGTCGGTCGAGGATTTCCTGACCCAGCTCGCGCTGCTCACCAACGTCGAGGCCGAAGACAACCAGGCGGCGAAGGACGACACGGAAAAAATCCGGCTTTCGACGATTCATCAGGCCAAGGGCCTGGAGTTCGACGTGGTGTTCGTCATCATGCTGTGCGACGGCTTGTTCCCGTCCGGACGTTCGATGGAGACCGACGAGGGCGAGGAAGAGGAACGGCGGCTGTTTTACGTGGCCATCACGCGGGCGAAGAACGAGCTTTATCTGAGTTACCCGCTGATGCGCGCCGGTTATGGCAGCACCGGCATGGATGCCATGCAGGAGCCGTCGCGGTTTCTGAGCGAAATCCCGCGCGATTTGTTGAACGAATGGAACCTGCGCTCACACTATGGCTAGGACGATTCATCATCCACGAAGCATACGAAAGGCAGGGCGCGTCACTTCCGCCGTCGCCTGGCTATGGCGGGACAAGCCGTGCGCACCGTGCTTGGCATTCAGACGAGTGGTGGGCAGCGGAGTGCCCTCCCTACCACTTCAATGCGTCTTGAGTCGGTAGAAGATGTTGCTGCCGGACGGTGAAAGGATGACTTGATTTTGCAGGTTCGTGAGATTGAGCGTGGATGTATTTGTCAATGTAACCCAGTTCGTCGTGGTCAAATCCGGATTCTGTTGCAGCAGTTAGCGGTTCGCGTAGAATGCGACAGGCCACGTAAAAGAATGCGTCTTACGTGGCAAGCATTTCACTCGCTTTGAATGAAGACGGCAGGATGCCTGTGCCGCCTTGGGGGACCGTCAAGCCTTGGTGTGATGGACCTCGGCGTGGACTTTGGCCAGCGCGTCGGCCAGCGCGGCCCAGTCGGCTTCCGTTGTCTCCCAACCGCTGCTGAATCGCAGCACGCGATGCGCCTCGGCCGGCTTGAAATTCATCGCCGCCAGCACGTGCGACGGCTCTTCCTTGCCGGTCGTGCAGGCGGAACCGGTGGAAACCGCAAACCCGGCCTTGTCGAGTTTCGTCAGCCAGCGCAGTTGCACGCCTTCGGGCATCAACGCTGAAACGGTGTTCCACAGACGCGGCGCATTTGCGCCGACGACGACCGTGCCGGGCAGTTTGTGCAAAAGCTGCCTTTCAAAATTCTCGCGCCACACGCCGCGCAGGATGTGTTCGCTGCGGGCCATCTGTTTTTCGCGCGCTTCCAGGGCGGCAAGCATGGACACGATGATCGGGACATTTTCTGTTCCGGCCCGGCGCCCTTGTTCCTGTTTGCCGCCGAGAATCAGTGGAGTGACCTGGCTGCGATGCGGCACTTTCAAAAAGCCCACGCCGCGCGGCCCGCCGAACTTGTGCGCCGCACCGCTGAGATAATCGCATTCGCCCAGATCCCTGGCCGGCATTTTGCCGAGCCATTGCACGGCATCGGAGAAGAACGGCACCTTGTATTGACGGCAAATCGCCAGTGCCTCGCGCCAGGGCTGGATGACGCCGGTTCTCGTTGTTCGCGGCCATGATGCCTACAAGCCCGGGGCGTATATCGGCGAGTTCGGCCGTCAGCCAGTCCAGGTCAATCACGCCGTCGTGGGTGACGGGTATCAATCGGGCGCGTTTGCCGAAATAATGCTTTGCGGACTCGTGGACGCAGGGATGTTCGATGGCGGAAATCCAGACCTCGCTCTTCGCATCGAGCGTCCGCCCAAAATGGTGCATGACCATGTTGTTGGCCTCGGTCGCTCCGCTCGTCCAGACGATGTCCGCCGGCTGGCAGCCGAGGAAATGCGCGAGCTTTTCGCGCGCTTCCTTGAGCGCGGCGCCGGCGCGACTCCCGATTTGATGCGGGCTGGACGCGTTGCCCGGATTGTGCTCGGTGGCGTCCAGCCAGGCTTCGCGCGCCTCGCGCATCACGGGGGCGGTGGCGTTATGGTCGAAATAAATCATCACCGGCAGGATACAATCGGTGGTTTTACTGGCGAGTATTTTGTGGTAGCGCCCGCGTCCTGCGGGTTCAATTCGGCGTCCCGCCGAATTGCGCTGACGCCACAGAAAATTCGTTGGCCGGAAAAACAACGGCAAACCCAGTTAACAGCCGGTTTCGGGCGTGACGCCCGAAACAACCCGCGGGGCGCAGGTGCTACCACATAATCAGAAATGGAGCCGCAGCCGGTAGAACCGACCAGAGCAGGCCGACGCCCCGGTGTCCAGGTTGGTTATCATTCCGCCATCCGGCCGGGCGGCAGGATGCCGCCATCACTGGCACGCTGGAAGCGTGCCGCCACTGTGGTGGCGGCCATCCTGGCTGCCAGTGAATGCGGCTTCCAGCCGCGTGCTTCTTGCCAGCGTGGAGGTTGTGTCAAGTTGCGTCTTCATTCGCAGGCGGCGTCAGTTTTGAGTTTAACCGTTCCAGAATTTTCCGATGCGCTCCGGTCAGGGCAAGCGAATCAAGCTTTGCTGGCGTCAGCCAGACGCCGGTGTTTTCGGAAGGGCGAGCTTCCACCCTCCGTAACAAAGCTACTGCGGGGGACGGGCTGCCAGCCCCAATTAATTTGGGTGTCGTGCCACTCCGCCCTCCGACTTGAACGTGAAATGCTTCCAGAGTGATGCGATAACGAGTGATGGAATGTTTCACGGTGCAAAGCGGTTTTGCGTTCAATGGTTCGAGGCCGAGATGTTTTGCGGCATGTGCCAAAGTGGCAGCGGCGGGCGTCCCGCCTGCCGTAGAGGGCGGCATCTTGCCGCCCGAAATTTTGCGTGAAATTTTGACGGGCTTGAAATTATCAGCGCTCTTTCCGCCGGGCGGGACGCCCGGTTCCACGGCAGGCAGGATGCCTGCCGCTACTTCCACGTTCGGGAATTCCCACAAGTGCGCGTTCACGACCCCGGCAGGCCGCTGCCGGACAAGGAATTTCCCATTGCGCTCGATGACGAAGGCAATGAAGCGACGTGCGGTGGTGACGGTGCGTTTGCCGAGGTTCGGCAATTCCCCGACGCGGTTTTCGCGAAATGCGACGCAGAGTTTTTTTACCGGGCAAATTGGGCATTGCGGATTTCGCGGCGTGCAGACCAGTGCGCCCAATTCCATGAGCGATTGGTTGAGGTGGGAGCAATTCTTGTTTTCGGTGGGGCGAGCGCCTGTCGCGCCGTAGCCTGGCGAAGGCTGATCCTCGCGAGCCGTGGTCATTTTGTTTTGATGCGTCGAGGCCGGCTCGCCAGTAGTCTCGCCCCACCGTTCTGTTCGTGCGCATGAAACCAATTCTTCCGCCAACCGCCAGAGTTGCGCGTTGGTTTTCTTTTCCCGCGGATTTTCCCAAATGCCGAAAACCCGCGTCAGGACACGGATGACATTGCCGTCGAGGATTGGCGTCGGCTGATTGAATGAAATGCTGCAAATGGCGCCGGCGGTGTAACGGCCGATGCCGGGCAGCACGAGGACGTCGTCGAAATTATCCGGGAATTTGCCGTCGTGTTTTTCCACGATCAGGCGCGCGGCCTTTTGCAGGTTCCGGACGCGGGTGTAATAACCGAGTCCCTCCCACAGCTTGTGGATTTTGTCCGGACTGGCGTTGGCCGCCGCCTGGATAGTTGGCAAATCGAGCATCCAGCGTTCCCAATATGGCAAGACGGTTTTGACCTGGGTCTGCTGAAGCATGATTTCGGAAACCCAGATGGCGTAGGGATCGCGGGTGCGCCGCCACGGCAAATCGCGGGCGTTGGCGGCAAACCAATCGAGCAAAAGCCCGATAAGCTTTTGCAGTTTTGCGTTTTGAATTTTTAGTGTTGAGCTGGCTCGCACATCAATTTGGTGGGGCGAGGCTACCGACGAGCCGTGTTTCGGGCAAAGGTTTTTGACAACAGCTCCCTGAGGATTGTCCCAGAGTTGGAGTTCAAGCTTTAGCTTGTCACGAGCAGAGGTTTTTGCGCGAAGCAAGCTGAAGCTTGAACTCCAACCGGAACCGCCAAAAAAAACTTTGTGTTCTTTGTGTTCTTTGTGGTTATCATTTTTCAGTGAAACCGCTGACTTCCTACACGGGCAAGCTCACCGACGAACAGGCGTCGGCGCTCGAAGCCGCCTTAAGCTCGCGCGGCTTCAAGTTCCGCGCGGTGCCGTATGCGCGGTTTGCCGGCGAAAAGGACAAAATCAACGTGGTCTTTTATGAAAGCGGCAAGCTGGTGGTGCAGGGAAAAGGCACGCAGGAATTCATCGAATTCGTCCTGGAACCGGAGGTGTTGAAACAGGCACGACTGGGCTACGAAACGATCCTGAATCCCGACTTGTTGCTGCCGCGCATCGGCGTGGACGAAAGCGGCAAGGGCGATTTCTTCGGTCCACTGTGCATTGCCGGCGCGTACATCAACGAAAACGTCGTCAAGGCGTGGAAGGATTCCGGCATCCGCGATTCCAAGAACATTTCCAGCGACAAGAAAATATCCGACCTCGCGGAGCTGATCCGCAAAACGCCGGGTTGCGTGGTGAACACCGTCACGATTGGCAACGAAGCGTACAACCGGCTTTACGCCAAAATGAAGAGCGTGAACACGATCCTGGCGTGGGGCCATGCGCGCGTGATTGAAAATCTCATGGCCTTGCGTCACCAGATGAACCCAGCGCCGGTCAAGGCCATCAGCGACCAGTTTGCGTCGAGCAAGGAAGTGGTGGCGAAGGCGCTGATGTCGCTGGGCCGGGAGATTGAATTGGTCCAGAAGCACCGGGCCGAGGAAGACCTGGCGGTGGCGGCGGCATCCATTCTGGCGCGGGACGGATTTGTGAAAGGGCTGGCGAAGCTGGAGAAACAATTCAACGTGGAACTGCCGAAAGGCGCTTCGACGGCCGTGGACGAGGCGGCGAAGAAATTTGTGGCAGAGCAGGGAACGGAAGGTTTGGCAAAAATCGCCAAGATGCATTTCCGCACGGCTTTGCGGGCGCAGGGCCTGCCCGAGCCGCCGAAGAAGGAATGGCGGCGCACTTGATTTTTGGGAGGAGCAGGCTCTGCGAGTCTCATTCTTTTCCATTGAAGTCAGGGCCTCGTGGAACTCGGCCCTCCGAACAGTAATGAAACCAAAATCCATTGATCTGCAGGGGTGCAAGCGAATTCCGATTTCGAACAAAGACCGGCCGGCCAAGGCCGTGGACAAATCCCAGGTGGCGGAAACCGCACTGGTTTGTTTTCAGGAATCCGCCATTCATGGAATCGGCGGGTTTGCGAAGGCGGACATCACCGCCGGCACACGCGTCATTGAATACGTCGGCGAAAAGATTACCAAAGCCGAATCATTGCGCCGGTGCGAGTCGGGCAATGGATACATTTTTTCGCTGGATGAAACCTGCGATCTGGACGGCGACGTGCCGTGGAACCCGGCGCGTTTCCTGAATCACAGTTGCGACCCGAATTGCGAGGCGGAACCGGACGGCGGGCGCGTCTGGATTGTGGCGCGACGCGGCATCCGGGCGGGCGAGGAAATCACGTTCAACTACGGTTACGATCTCGAGGATTACCGGGAGCATCCCTGCCGCTGCGGCGCGGCGGAATGCGCCGGTTACATGGTGGCGTCTGAATTCTTCGAACATGTGAGATGGCAAGACGGGTTTGCAAACGAAGCCCGCCAGGAAGCCTGAGGTGCGCTTCCAAAATATTCGAACAATTCCTGTATTCGAAAGCGCCAGGGGGCTGGCGCAGTCCACGACGCTTCGCGACATCCCAGATATTCGAATTTCGGAATTCTTTCGGAATTCGGACTTCGAGCTTCGGGTTTCTTGATCAATTCGCGTATTTCACGCTGCAACCGTAAGGCTTGGTCTGGCTGACCTCAACCGGTTTGCCGGCCAGCAGGGCGTCCACGGATTCACGGACATAGTTGCGCGCGGTGCGCGGGTCATGCTGCGGATCCGGTTGGTTGTCAATCGCGCCGTCGTAAACCAGCGTGCCGGCCTTGTCCACGACGAACATGTGCGGCGTGGTTTTCATGTCGTAAAGATGGCCGACCGCGCCGGAACTGTCGTCAATCCAAGCCGTCGCAATGATTTTCTTGTCGGCGATTTCCTGTTTGGCCTGGTCGGGGGTGCGATGGCTGGGATGGTTGGGATTGACGGAATTGACGATGAGCCACACGACGCCCTTGGCGGCCAGGTCCTTTTGCAGGTCCTGCGTCGCACCGGTTTTGTATTGGTTGTTACAAAACGGGCAGTCGGAGTTGTAGGATTCGATGACGACGATCTTGCCCGCGTAATCGCTGAGCTTGACCGTCTTGCCGTTGATGTCCGTGGCCGAGAAAACCGGCGCGGGTTTGCCGGTTTCCAGCGCCAATGCGTTCGCAGCCAGTGCCATGGCCGTCAATAATACCAATGCTCTTTTCATAGATTTAGAATAGTTAATTGTTTGATTAAGAGACACCAATGTAGCCATTCCGTTCAAAATGTCAATGCCCTGCGCAGTCCAGTGGCGGTGCATTTTGCGGCTTTCGGTGGGGCGAGCGTACTCGCGAGCCGGCCTTGGGGAGGCGAAGCGAAGACGGCTCGTCAGTAGCCTCGCCCCACCAAACTGAACCACTACCTGCGGTCGAGGGCATTGAGCACGATGCCCGGTGTCAGAATTTCAGGCAGGACAATTGGCGGCTGGGTGGCGTCCTTGGGATAAATCAAAACCAGCGGCACCCCGGCGCGGTTGAAGCGGTTCAACTCCGCCGTGATGTTGTCGGGGAATCGCGTGTAGTCGCCCAGCAACGCGACAGCATTCAGGGACTTGAGCTTGGCGCGGACGGACGGGATTTCAATGCTGGTTTTCTTGTTCACCTGGCAGGTCAGGCACCAGTCGGCGGTAAAATCCACCAAAACCGGATGTCCTTCCGCCCGGGCTTTGGCCACGGCTTCAGGATTCCAGCGTTGCCAGTCAATTCCGTCCGCCGATCCCTTCAGCGAACCGGTTGCGCCCGTTTCCGTGACCGGCTCGCGCCAGCGCAACTGGTTTTCCAACGCGAAGACATAGCCGCCGACCAGCAAAAACAAAACGACGATGAGTGCGACGCCTTTACCGGCGCGGCCACGCTGGATGAACTCGCCGAAAATCCACGCTGCAAGCGCGACGACCACCAGAAAAACGCCCAGCCATAAAACGCGTCCGCCGTAACTTCCAGCGGCGAGATTGAACAGCCACATGGCGGTCGCCAGCATCGGAAAACCCATGGCGATCTTGAGTTTTTCCATCCACGCGCCGGGCTTCGGCAGGAATTTCAGCCAGGCCGGATTCCAACTCAGCACGACATAAGGCGCGGCCAGCCCCACGCCGACAGCGAGAAACATCAAGAGAATCACCGGCGCTTTTTGCGCGAAGGCGAAGCCGAGGGCGATGCTCAAAAACGGCGCGGTGCAGGGTGTGGCCAGCACCGTGGCCAGCACGCCGTTGAAAAATGCGCCTGCCGCGCCATGCTTCGACGCCAGTCCACCCGCCGCGTCGAGCGCGCGGCTACCGAGCGTGACTTCAAACACGCCGAATAGATTCAGCGCCACAAGCATGACCAGCGTGGTGAGGCAGACGACGAAGACCGGGCTGCCGAATTGCATACCCCAGCCGGCCCGGTGTCCGGCGGCCTTGACACCGATGACGATAACCGCGAGTGCGAGAAACGACACCAGCACGCCGAACGCATATACCAGACCGAGCTTGCGCACGCGCCTTGGGTCGCTTCTGGATTCGCCGACGAAGCCGAGAATTTTCAGCGCGATAACCGGCAGGACGCACGGCATGATGTTCAGGATCAACCCGCCGATGAAGGCGTAGAGCAGCATCCGCCAGAGCGGCTGTAAAGGTAGCGCAGGCGTCTCGCCTGCCCGAACAGGCGGGACGCCTGTGCTACTCTCCGGCGACGTTTGCGCGAGAGTTGTTTCACCAGCGGGAGCTTGGCCGGCAACCGGCAGTTTGACTGAAAAACCGGTTCGCATACCGCCACTTTCCTCGACGATCACGCCACTGATTTCCTTGGGCCAGTCGCTGGAAAATTTTTGGACCAGTTTGCGCAAGGCGAAATCATGGTTTCGGGCTGGAAGCATTTCGGTTGCACCTTGAACCTCAAATGTATCACTGGCATCCGGGAAAAAATCAACTTTGTCTGTCTGTCCCCAAGGAGCTTTCAAAGTCCCAAAACCTTCGATAATCAGTGACCGTGTGTCTTTGTTAGTGGACCTTTCCCACCACGTGCTTGCCGGCCAGGGATAACTTTCGGCAGATGGCGGCACTTTTTCTTGCCATGATTGAAGTAACGCAGCGTTAGCGGAAGGCTTGGTTTCGGTGCCGATGTTGAGGGTGGCCTGAACGCTGCCGCTGCCGGGGATGCAGACTTCCTTGCATTCGAGCCAGGAGACCTTGGCCTTCAAATCGAGCGGGCCGGGCTTCAAATCGGCGGCAAGCTTGAGCGGCACGAGCAGGACAACCTCGTTATCGTAACCATAGGTGGTGACTTCAGCGGGGGATAATTTTTCCGGCAGCGGCCATTGAATTTCGCCGGCGGTGACGCCGGCAGGCAAATGCCATTCGATTTTGGTGGCCAGACCGGCGGCGCCGGGATTTTTCCAGTAAGTATGCCAGGCTGGTTCCATTTTCATGTCCACCCCGGCCCAAACCGTGTCACCGGCTTTCGCGGTGTCGGCGGCCAAGATCAGCCGCACCTGGGTATGGGCGGCTTGCGCAGCGATAGCCGCGAGGCAAATCCAGCCCGCCAGAATGGTTCCAAGGCGTCGCACACCAATTAGATGCCAGATTTGGGCAAACGTTTGAAGTGAATTTGTACTGGAACAACGCTCGCCATCATCCCGGCCTTCTCCCCCGAGGAGAAGGAGAATCATTCTCCGTCTCCTTGAAAATCCGTGCGACTGGATTTGCCGGACGGTCATTTCGTGACGGAAAGCGGTGCTGAAGCCACCGCAGTCCAAAACGCTGGCGCGTGGTCCTGGCATCCTCGAAATGCGCGAAGCGTTTGGATTGCGGCGCGTTCACCGCCGCTTTTGTTGTCGCTGTGTCGTGAGACTACAGCATTTCAACCGCGACTTCCCAATCACGGTTGCTTAAAATTCCTCATGCGATTGTGGACGTTGCATCCAAAGTATCTGGACGCCCGGGGGCTGGTGGCTCTCTGGCGCGAGGCGTTGCTGGCCCAAAAGGTCCTGCGCGGTGAAACCCGCGGGTACAAGCATCACCCGCAATTGCGCCGCTTTTCCGTACTGGCCAATCCGCCCGCCGCGCTGGCGAGTTATCTGGCGGCGGTGCATAAAGAGGCAGTGCAGCGCGGTTACCGGTTTGACGCGTCCAAAATCGGCGCGCGGCGGATGCATGGGAAAATGGCCGAGACGCGCGGCCAACTGCTTTATGAATGGCGGCATTTGAAACGGAAATTGAAAATGCGCGATCCGAAAAAGCATCGCGATCTGTCGCTGGTAAAAAACCCGGTGCCGCATTCGCTGTTTCGGATTGTTCCCGGCAGGGTGCAGGATTGGGAAAAGGTGCGACAGGTTGACATTGCTGTTTACCGAGCCGCGTAAAGAGCCAGTGTTAAAACACGGGTCTCCTGCAGGAGACGAGGCAACGAGTCTCAATTTTCATTAGAAACCACCGATTTGCGGCGTGAAGCAAGCGTCCTCCCGGCGGCTCCTGCATTTTTCAAACACGCTCCAAGAAATCTGCTTGCTTGACAGGCCACGACCCGATGTAATCCCAATCACGGCGACAAACTGGACAATCATGAGTTCGGCGCTGAAAGAAATTACCCGGTCAGGCGTGATCTTATTGGGTGTGTTTCTCTTCGGAGTGAGTTGCATAGTCAATGCCGCCCCCGGCGGCGAAGCGACGGCTGCCGCGAATCCTCAATCCGGACAGGGTCAAACCGTCCAGCTCGAGTATGTCGAGGCCGGGTATGACTTAATCAATCATAGTCTTCCGGTTGTCACTCGGTCCCTCCCGTTCGCAAAGGAACCGGCATTCGCCGGGAAAAAAGTTGTGCGCGGCACCTTCCAGCCCGGCGTCGGCGACAGCAATTCAATCGCTTTTGCCTGGGACCGGGCCGCGGGAAAACTTTACCTCGACCTCAATCACAACCAGGATTTGACCGACGATCCCGCCGGCGTTTTTTTGGCGCTCACGGCGAAGACGGTTTATTATCAGACGTTCACGAACATCCACCTGCTTTTCAACACCGCTTCCGGAAGGTGCCGGGTGCTGGCAAACATCACTTTTTATGACTACGTTTCGCGGCCGTATTGCACCCTCGAGTTGCGCTCGTTCTGGCAGGGCAAGATGACGCTGCAGGGACATGACTGGCAGGCGGGCATCATCCCCAATGTGTCGAGCCAATCGAATTCGTTCGAGAACGGCCAGTTGCTGCTGCGTCCCTGGGAAAAACGAAGCCAGCCGTTCAGCGCCGATGATGATTCGCTAGTCACCGTTCCCTTTTCCCGGAAACTTTTTTTTGACGGCCATGCCTATCAACTGGACCTGGCGGCCGGGCCGCAGGACGGCGAAGCCAGGCCCGCGCTTCAATTCACGGAACAATCTGTCGCGCTGGGCGAATTGAAAATCACCGGCAAGTTTATTCAGCGGCTGGTCTTGTCGGGCGGATCGCAACTGGTGGTGCTCGATCAACCGGCGGCCAGCGTGAAAATCCCGACCGGCAATTACGTCCACCCCGACATCCTGCTGGAACAGAATGGCATCGAAGCTTTCTGCAAACCCGGCCAGACGCAAAGTCGGTGGCGGTTCTCGGTGGATGACAAGACCCCGGCGGTGTTGCACGTGGGCGGGCCGTTGACCAATTCCGTCATCGTCAGCCGCCACGGAAAAGATTTGCGCCTTGATTACCGGCTGGTTGGCGCGGGCGGCGAAATCTACCAACTGGCGAATCAAAATCGCTCCCAGCCGCCGGAGTTCGCGGCGTACAAAGGAGACCGGAAAATCGCGTCGGACAAATTTGCCTATGGCTGAGGCGGCACCTGCTCGTACTCATGGCGAGTACCTCTCACATCCGCCGGTGAACTAAAGGTCGTGGCCATTTCCGATCTCGGCGGGCTCGGTGCGAAGGAAGGCGTCCCGATCAGTTGCCAGTGGACACCCCCCAGTCTCGTCCCTTTGGTTCTGCCGTGGCTGGCGGTTTTGCTGCTGTTATTGGCCAGGCCAAACCGTTGCGGCCGGGCATGGTGGATCTGGCTGCCACTCGGATGTGTGGCGGGCGCGGAACATGGGTTGCAGTCGGCTTTTAATTTTTTGCCTTCGGGCACGGCGGAAGTGTTCCTCGGGCTGGCGGGTTCACTGGCTTTTGGCGTTGCCGCCGTCTGGCTGCTGGCGCCCCAACTGGCCCGCAGCCATCGCATCCTCACTTTCCTGTGCTTCGCGCCCACCCTGGCGGGCTTCAGCCTTTTCAGCTTTCTGGCCAGGCAGGATTGGGACGAGGGCGGAGCGGTCATGGCGCTGGGAATGCTCGTTCCGCTGGCCATCAGCGTTTTTGTGATCTCTCTTGCCATGACGCTTGCGGGGCTGGTTTGCCGGGGCCGGTATCGGCCACTCGGTTTTTACCTTTGGCTGTTGGCATCATTGTTTGTTGTCTGGTTCGTGGTGGTCGCGCCGTTCTTTGTCTTCGCCGTGATTGTTTCGGGTGGTGAGTTGGCGTGGTCGGAATTCTTCATCGCGATATTGGTCCTGACGGCAGCCAGCTTCGGCATATTGCTTCCGTTTCTGGTTCTATCTTCCGCCAACTCACTCTTCCGCGAACGGTTCCAGCGGCTGTTGATTTCCGGGCGCGAAACTCCGCCGCCGGTTTTGCCGCCGGAGCTGGCACCGCTGGCCGGCGCGGTGCCCGGAAAAAATGTTTGATCATGACCAAAGAATCTGAAAATTGTGTTATGCGAAAAATGAACACCTTAAAAACTGTCACCCGGTTGGGAAGATGGATTGTCTCCGCCGGACTGGTTCTGGCGACCACGGCGCTGGCGCAGCCCGAGCAGTGGCTGGAGTATCACACCGGCAACGACGGTCGCGCCTATCATTCGATGCAACTCACGACCAATCCGCCGCCCGGCATCGTCCTGCCCAAGCTGAACGCGCCGCCCTATTTCGCGCGCTGGGAGACGCCGATGGACCCCGCCGGCGGCCGCTGGCTCTGCCTGGATCGCACGCGCAAGTCCGGGCCGTACGACCGGCTGTACCTGGACAGCAATGGCAATGGCCGGCTGGACGACAAAACGCCCATCCAAGCGCGGCTGGATTCTTACAGCGCCAATTTTCCGCCAGCACCCGTTATTTTCAAGGGCGAGGACGGGCCGATCACGTATCATCTCGTGTTCCGGTTTTATCAATATGAAAAGAATCCCGCGCAATTGCTGGCGTCATCCGCCGGCTGGTACGAAGGCGTGGTGAATTTTGACGGCGCGAAAAAACGCATCCTGCTGATTGACGGCAACGTCAACGGCACGTTCAATGACGTCGCGTCGGACCCGTATGACAGCGACCGCATCCAGATTGAAGGCGACAAGACCACGGAACGTTTTCTGGGCAAGATGGTGGAAGTGGACGGAAAGTTTTTCAAAATCGAGGCGGCCCGCGACGGCGCGTTCGTCAAGGTGCAAAAGGCGGAGAACGTCACGCTCGGCCCGGTGCGTGTGCCGGAAAACATTTCCGAATTCGCCGCGTTCGGCGAGAACGGCCATTTCGTGCGCAATCCGGTGAATGGCGAATTCACCCTGCCGACGGGCAGTTACCGGATCTTTCACTGGACGATCAACCGCAAGGATGAAAAAGGCGTGGCGTGGACGCTGTCGGGCTATAACTTCCCCAAAACCGCCGGCTTCGAGGTCGCCGCCGACAGGACCAGCACGCTGGAAATCGGCGAGCCGGTGCAAGCCGAGCTCAAGGCGACCGGGAACACCAACCGCCTGGACACTTTCAACCTCAGTTTCGTGGGGCGGCAGAAGGAATCCATCGAGATGCTGCGCGACGGCCAGCGGCCCCGCGGGCCGAAATTGATGCTGGCTAACGCCGCCGGGACGTTGTGTTACACCAACACGTTCGAGTTTGGGTGAGGCGGCGTTTGTTCGCTCTCATGGCGGGAGCCCAAAAATGTTCAGCGTCCGTTAACTGGCGGTGTCAAAATCTTCAGCCCGTTCCAGGTGCTGACGAGTCCATTGACGCTGGAGGCAAAAAAATAATCAAACATCCCATGAAAACGACCCGGAAAATTCTTCTGGTCGCCGCCGTATCTGTGTTTGCGAGCTTTGGCGTGTTCGCCCAAATGCAGCAACGGCTGCAGGCCATTATTCAAAGAGCGCCGGAAACCGGCACCAATGCTGCCGCTCAAAACCTCAACTGTTCCGGTACGGTCACCGACGTTGCCGGCAGCCCCCTGGCCGGCGCGACTGTGGAGTATTGGCGTTTCGAGGGAAATCCGTTTCTGGCAAACCATCTGGAATTGAACAAACAAATCACCACGGACACCAATGGCGCCTTTGAATTCCAGGTGTCGCGGGCGTCGGGAAATCTGCTGGCACGAAAGCCCGGCCTGGCGCCGGCGTGGCAACAACTGGGTCCGCAGGCCGGTTCCGCGCATGAGCCGGGAGAAAAATGGAAGCTGGTACTGGCCACCCCGGCGGCGCTGGCGGGCGTGGTGGTGGACGAAGCGGACAAACCAGTCGCCAACGCCGAGGTTTCCGTGGCCATGGCCGTCAGTGAAATTCCCCAAGGGAGCGGTGCGCGGACTTTCAATTACATCACGGGCAAACCCGCGCAAGATTGTTTTGCCGCCCGCACGGATCCCGCCGGCCGTTTCCGCATCGAAAATTTTCCCGCCAATGCCACCGCCATGCTCGCGGTGGAGTCGCCGGGAAAAGCGCTGCGTTCATCATCACAGGATTTCGCCGGTTTCGATTCACTGCCCTGGCGCGCGGGCCAGGCAGACATCAAACTGGTCATGGAGCCGGCCGGCAGCATCGAAGGCAAAATCATTGCCGCGGGCAGCAATCAGCCGCCGCCCGTTGCGGAATTGACATTGCAGCCGGACACTCCTGGCTTCTTTGGATTCACCGGGCATGAGCCGGTGCAATCAGGTGCGGAAGGCGCGTTCCGCATCAACGACGTGGCCGCTGGTTCGTACCGCATTCATGCCGTCTTCGGCACCAACGCCGTTCCGGAATGGGTTGCAGACGCCATTCCAGTTTCGGTTGAATCCGGACAAGCCACGCACGGTGTGCAGGTGACTGCGGCGCACGGCGGTTTGCTCGAAGCAGCCGTGATTGGAAAAAATGATCGCAAGCCGCTGGCACAAGTCATGGTCAATGCCTACCGGGAAAGCTTTCAATCCGCCGCCCGTTCCGATAGCAACGGCATCGCCCTCCTGCGCCTGCCGCCCGGGGATTATCGGGTGATGGCGTCTCAGGAATTCATCCCCGGAGACCAGACTTCCGCCAGCGTGGAAGCCGGCAAGACGAACCGGGTGGAGATTGAAATCACCGCGCCGCAGAAAATCACCGGCATCGTCCGCCAGCCGGACGGCCAGCCGGCGGCGGGATTGCTGGTGAGAATTGTGGGTTCTTTTGGCGGTGGAGCCAGTGAAGTCAAGACCGATGCCAGCGGCAAGTTTGAACTGGAATGGAACCAGCGCCGGTTCGGGCAAAACGACTCGACCGCCTGTATTCTGGTTCGGGACGTGGAACATAATCTGGCCGTGGCGCAGGACATTGACGAAGACACCGGCCCGCTCGATTTAAAACTCACGCCGGGACTGACGCTCGCCGGCCGGGCGGAATGCAGCGGCCAGCCGCTCACCAACGCGACGGCGCAATTGGTTTTCTGGACCGGCCGCAGCGGTTCGTGGCTTCAAGGCCTGGCCCGCACCAATGCGCCGGGACAATATGAAATTCCCGCGCTGCCGCCCGGCAGAAGATATGGCGTCATCGTCTCCGCGCCGGGTTACGGCCAGAAACAATTTCAAAACCTTGAAATTTTCACCGAAGCCGGTCGTCAGGAACTTGACCCCGTGGAACTCAAGCTGGCGAACCTCAAACTCGGCGGCCAGGTGCTCGACGCGGACGACAAGCCGGTTGCGGGCGCCGATGTGAATCTTAACGGTGACAGCCAGCCCGGCGGATATGCGCGGACGGACCACGAGGGGCGATTCCGCTTCGAGCATGTTTGCGAAGGCCCGGCTCAACTCTCGGCCAACAGCCGGAATTCATACGGCAACATTTCGGCGGAAGGCGGCGACACGAACGTCGTCCTGCGGCTCGGTCAAACTTACAACAATTCGCCCGGTTCCACGGCCCACAAACTCAAGGGCACCGTGGTGGACGGCGACGGCAAACCCGCCGCCGGTGCGCAGGTGGCGGTGTTTCCGTCCAATGGAAATGGTCCGCGCTGGACCAAGACCGGAACCAACGGCGCGTTCGGCCTCACTTGGTCGCTCCAGTCGTGGCAGTTGCAAAACGGAGGCGCGATGCTGGTGTTTCGCGACCCGGCGCGCAACCTGGCCGGTTCGGAGGAGTTGCCGGAGGATGCCACGAACCTCGACGTGAAATTGAAACCCGCGCTGGCATTTTCCGGGCAGGTGAAAAATACCGACGGCGCTCTGTTGACCGCGGCCCAGGTGGGTTTGTGGCTCAAGGTGGGCAACAGCTACGAACAGCTCAATGAGCAGACGACCAGCCCCGTCAATGCGGAAGGCCGCTTCGAAATCAAATGCCTCCCGCCGGAAGCACAATACCTGGTTTATGCGTCGGCCAAAGGTTATGGCAAAGGCCAGCAGCAGCTTCAGCCGGAATATGAATCGAATCACGTGGAACTCGCAACGTTCGTCCTCAAACAGGCCGACCGTGTCATTGCCGGAAAGGTGTTGAAAGATGACGAAAAACCGGCGTCCGGCGTGAACATCAATTTAAACGGCGACGGCCAGCCGGATGGCAACCTTACCACCGACAGCCAGGGTCGTTTTCATTTTCAGGTTTGCGAGGGACAAATCCGCCTGTTTGCCTATTCGCAAAACGGCAGTGGCAACGCGCAGGCCACGGTCGAAGCCGGCGACACCAACATCGTGATGACCTTGAGTTCCCGGTCGGGGAGTTTTCCCCAGACCCCGCGTCGTGCCTCGCTCAAAGGCCGTCCGCTGTCCGATCTGACAACGGTGAATTTCGCCAGTGACATCGCGCCCGCCGGCAAGCCGGTGTTGATCTGCCTGTTTGACGCCGGCCAGCGCCCGTCGCGGCACGCCATCCACCAGTTGGACGAACAGGCCGCCGCACTGCGGCAACAGGGCGTCACGCTGTTGGGCGTTCAAGCCGCGGTTGTCAGCGATGGAACATTCAATGAATGGAAAACCTCCAGCCCGGTTTCTTTTCCCGTCGGACGCGTGACAGAGAAATCCGATAAAACAAAATGGGCTTCAGCCGTTCCAGCGTTGCCTTGGCTGATTCTAACCGACGCCGATCACCGCGTAATTGCAGAAGGCTTTTTGGTGGACGAGTTGGACACGCAGATCAAGAAATTGGCGAAGTAACAGTGATGACATCCGCCCTCACCCCGGCCCTCTCCCCCGGGAGAGGGGGGCGCAACTTCACGTTACCGGACAATTTCTCAATCCCCGTTGCATTCACCGGTTTTGTGTTGGCAGCCTCGATATGAGCGATGACCCGACCCGTCGCATCGCTCAAAAAGCGGCAAACGATTCTCCCTCTCCCCGGGGGAGAGGGCCGGGGTGAGGGCGAGCGTAAGCACTCATTCCATTGAAAACGTCAAGGAACCGCATTTATTCCGATTGAAATCCTCCGCGGAATCTGCCCCAATGCGGCTATGCGGCTGTTTGGAAACGGCAACCTGGACCGTCCGTTGCATTTTGCAGGCGGCGCAACAACCCATTTCGGAGGTGTCAGGCGACCTGGTGGCGCTCCTGGTCTTCAAAACCAGCGTGGGGCTCAACAAAGTCCCAGGTGGGTTCGATTCCCATCCGCCTCCGCCAATTGCCGTTGGGAAATTGGATTGGTGGAGTGGTGGAATGGTGAAAGGCAAAGAAACATCGAACATCGAACGCCGAACGCCGAACGCCGAATACCAGCGCCGGCCCAGTTGGTGATTTCATTCGATGTTCGATGTTCGATGTTCAGCGTTCGATGTTCCCAACCATGAAACGCATCCCCCAACCAAAGGTGGATCCCGCCTTGCGCGACCCGGAACACCATGATTTCTGGCCCGGCTTCATCATCGTGCTGGCCGGCGTTGTGCTGGCATTTTGCGGCGCGCAGCATCTGACCGGTGTGGACACGGTCGGAGGCAGCACCGCCTCGGAAATCCAATTGGTCAAGGCTTTCTCCTCCGGCGGCCTGCAATACGCGAGTCAAATTGTTCCCGCGCCGCCGCCCAAGCTCGAGGACCCCGCCGCGGAAGCCGAGGCGCTCGACCGCTGGGCCAAACAGCAGGCTAATGCGACGCCGCCCAAGTGGAAAATCCGGGTGGATGCCGACGCGAAAACGCCCTGTCCCACCTGAATAAAATAATTTCCGGCCACATGGCGTGGCCGAATCAAAACCGAATGTCGAATTCCAAATCCGAATGAAGACAAAAGCTCGAAATCCGAATACGTGTAGGTATCCGTTTTTTTCGTGCTTCGGATTTCGGATTTCTTTCGGCATTCGGCATCCGGCATTCGGATTTTAACATGGACTGCCCGGTGCCCAATTGTCAGCAACGTGAACCGGCGGCCCTCGGACGGAAGTTGTCGGGGCTTCGTCCCTGGTTGCAGACGGGCTTTCTCGGCGTGTGGCTCGCGCCGCTGGGGCGGTGGTTGCATGGCATTCCCGGCTGCGTGTTCCACTGCTACTCCTGCCCGCTGTCCGCGTTCGCCTGTCCGGTGGGCGTGGCGGCAAATTACGCCGCGCTGCTGCCGGTGGCCGGCGAAGTGCCGTATTTGTTGATCGGCCTGCTCCTGCTCGTCGGCGCCACCAGCGGTTCACTCGTCTGCGGCTGGGCGTGCCCGTTCGGTTTCCTGCAGGATTTGCTGGGCAAGATATCCCCCCGGAAAATTTCCCTGCCGGGCTGGGTGGGCCACACGCGTTACGCCGTGCTGGTTGGATTGGTGCTGCTGCTGCCGATGGTTCTCGGATTCAAGGGCATTCCGTTCGAAAACCAGGCCGTGTCCATCTGCCGTCTTTGTCCGGCTGGCGCGCTGGAAGCCGGCGTGCCTTATTCCATCCAAAGCCTGATGGCCGGCAATGGCTGGATGATGAGCTGGTTCAAGACGGGAATTCTTCTGGCTTTCCTCGCCGCCGCCTTGTTCATTCATCGTCCGTGGTGCCGGATTTTATGTCCGCTGGGCGGCTTTCTCTCGCTGTTCAACCGGTTCAGCCTGTTCCATCTCCGGTTCAATCCCAAGGAATGTGTGGAATGCAATCTCTGCCGCAGCCGGTGCTCGATGGGAGTGAAGGTGGACCAGAAGGTGAACGTGTCCGGCTGCATCCGCTGCCTCGAATGCACCACCTGCGGCGCGATTGAGCCCTGCTTCGCCCTGCCGGAAAAGACTGGCGAACCAAACAAGGGCTGAACCGGATGGCCAATCATCCGTAGCCGCCGTTGTGAAACGGCGGATAGTGCGTGCGGATTGATAACCTACTGTTCGGTTTGGTGTCCACGCTTCAGCGTGTTGTAGTGTTGAGCTTGCGGCTCGAAATAGGCGTACCCATCATCCGTAGCCGTACGACGGAGATGCTTCGCGGTTCACGTCTGTCGCGGTTCACGTCTTGCGATCCCCCTGGTTAAATTCTATCGTTAGACAGCAACGTGCCTATGAATCAGAATCCAGTTCCAGAGGAAATCACCTATGTTGGTTTCAAGTGCCCGCATTGCGGAAACCCCGTTTCCTTTCCAGACCAATGGCTTGGCTTGGCGCAAGAGTGTCCGACTTGCTACCAGATTCTGATCGTTCCAAAAAACGGAGCGGCAATGGGCTTAAAGCTTCCGCTCCCGATTAAAACACCAAGATTGTTGCTGCGGCGGTTAGCACCCATTGATTCGAAGGATCTCCTGGACATTGTGGCTGATGAAGATTCGTTCCGCTATTTTGCGGGGTTTTCGCTGAATGTGCAGGAGGTGGAGAATTGGCTGGAGAGTGACCGAAGCACACGACTTTTCCAGGAGGGACACAATTTTTGGTTGGCGATCGAACTCCTAGAGGAGCCTAAAGTTATCGGATATATCGCACTGTTCTATCGCGATGCAGATAACCGGCAGATGGGTTTCGATGTAATGGTAAACCGCCGCTACCGCTCCCGGGGTTTTGCGACCGAAGGCATCCGTGCCGCTATGCAATTCGCATTTGCAGGACTGAATATCCACCGCCTTAGCAATTGGTGTGACTGCCGAAATATAGCCGCAGTCAGAATCTTGGAGAAGGCGGGATTCCGCCGGGAGGCGCATTGTATCCAAGCCCGCTTCCGAAAAGACGAATGGATAGATTTTTTTCATATGCATTGCTTCGAGAAGAGTATGCATCCACCGCGCCCAATGAAGTTTCACCGGTCAAGCCATAAGTGAACGGTTTCATGTCGATGGGCTTATCCCTTATTCGCGATAGACCGTAATGGTCCGGCTGGCGCTGACCTTGCCGTAAAGTTCCAGCGTGTCGTAAAGCACCTGGACGTTGAAGGTTTCTTCCTTGCCGTCCAGTTTAAAATCGTTTGGTACCCGCCATGAGTACCCGCAGGTGCCGTCTCACCCAAAGGGCATGACGCCCTCAGCCACTTTCTCGCCATTGGCCCGCGTGATGATCACCGTGGGATCCAGCGACAGGTTTCGTTCATAGCCCAAGGGCTTGCCCTCGGCATCCTTGGTCTGCTTGTGCGAAGTGTCTTCCAGCCGGCGGATCATGATGTCCAACTTCGGGTCCACCAGCACGGCCATGACCATGACGGTGTCGCCTGGTTTGACCCGCTGGTTGTTGGTCGGTGACGTGAACATCACGTCAGGCTGGTTTGAGAAATTCAGCACGAACGGCTGGTCCTTGCGGATCGTTATTCCGTAAACGTTCGGCCGTCCGGCGCGGCTCTGGCGTTTGCCTTCCGAATGGTAATTTTGCGAAAGCTGAATTCGCAGCCGGCCGAATTGTAGCGTGAGAAATTCCGGCAGATAATCGCCGGCCGGCACCTGACAACGGCTGGCCTCGACCGGCCGACCATCTTTGATGTCGCCGCCCGCCGCTACGGCCCAATCCCGGGCTTCAATGGAGCCAGTCAGGCGGAAGCTGGTGTTGGTCAACTTCCGGGTGCCCGGTCCAATCTCAAAGGTTCCCAGGTCTCCAGAATACGGATGCACGGTCAACTCGCCGTCCTGGGTGGCGGAAAAGCTGAAGAATCGGCCGTTCACCTTGTGCATGGCCGATATCCGGTCGCCACCCCACCAGTCAAATGAGGTTTTCTTCCCGCTCAACTCGAGGGCGGTGCCGGGAAAATCAAAGCTGGGGGATATGACATAATCATTCCCGAGCCGGGCGCGGAATTTTTCGCGCGCGATCCGGATGTTGCCTTCGAAAAGGCGGGTGCGCACGAAAAACATGAACTGATTGGTTTGTTTATCATTTCCGGTGAGGAGCAGGCGCGGCATGATTTCCACCAGGTTGGGACTGCCGCCATTGGTGCCCAGGTTGACTTTCAGAAAGTCGAAGGCCGCCACCGCCTTAATGCCGCCGAAGTTCGGTTTGTAGCCGTGATCGGGCGGCGATTGCCGGGGTTTGGCGACCGGATCGTTGCGCAGGTTGAGGTCGCGGTTGGCGTCGAAATAGAGGCGGTCATAGCCTTTGCCGGTCCCGCGGCTTTCATCCACGGCAAAATAATAGAGCACGCCGGAGTTTGTCTTGTCCGGCCTTTCACCGAATCGAACCGAGCCAAAAATCGGCACTTGGGAGACGAACGCGGGATAGTTCTTAACTTCAGAAAAGGGCTTGTCCTGGCACCGGCACATCTGTCCCCGGAGAAAGTTGTTCTTGCCCGGGTCAAAGACCGAGACTTCGCGCAGCTTGTACGTTCCGTTGCTGCTGGTTTCAGACCTGCCGATTTGGAAGGCCAACCCGATGCCGATCAGACCGCAGACGAGCAGACCCAAGGCGATTCTTGTTGTTCCTGGCGGAAACCGGTTATTGCCATTGTCAGGCATGGTTTTAGCATGGTATGTTTTGCCACAGTTTACAAGCGCCGCCAGGCATAATGACTAATTCCTAAACCCCGTAAAGGGGCGTGGCCGCGTGGCGCAGCTTTACACGGCTTTACGCCCATAATGACAAAAGAAGCCCGAAGCCCGAATGCGACAAAGGAATTGAAGACAGAGGAATTTATACTGCTTTGTCCCAAACTCCTTTGTAAATAGCGCATTGAGTCATTCGTCATTATGGTTTCGTCATTCGGTGGAGGCTCTCCTGATAAAACATCTTCACCGGCGCGCCGCCCATGGCGATGGCGCACCACGCCGCCTCGTCCAGTTCCGCCTGGGTGAGGCCCAGTTCGCACGCCCGGCGATAATGCGCGTCGAAACACGGGTGACACCGGCTGTGTACGACCAGGCTGAACAGGATGAGTTCCTTGGCTTTCTCGCTCAAGACGCCGCCCGCCTGTACCGAGCGGATCATCGCGCCAAAAGCCTTTTGCGTTTCGCCGACGGAACTTGTCGCGCCTTCGCCCTTAAACATGTCCGCGCAACAGCCGTCGTGATGAGCGGTGGAATCTGAAGCTGATGGTTTCATGGATTTGCTTTCCGGTTGATGGACGCCAGGTTTCTTCCCGCGAATCTCCGACGCGTCCGATGAAGAGGGGATGACCAGGATTTGTCCGTTGGAGGAGCCGACAATCCGGCCGATGACAAAACTGCCGGTGCCGCTTCGGGCCAAAGCCTGAGACAAAGTCTCAAGTCGTTTAGAGGGAACGGCGATCAGCAGGCCGCCGGAGGTTTGCGCGTCGAAGCCCAGGTTGACCAGCGCTTCGTCCACCTTCGGCGCGACGCGGATGGCCTCGCCGACATACTCGCGGTTTCGCTCAACGGCGCCCGGGATCACGCCCTGCCGGAGGGCTTCAACCGCGCCGTCGAATGCCGGCAATGCATCGGCAAAAATTTCCGCGCCCAGCTTGCCCGGGCGCAACATGCGATAAAGATGTGCGAACAAGCCGAAGCCCGTCACGTCCGTGCAGGCCGAGGCGCCGGCTTCCTTCATGGCTTCCGCCGCCGCCTTGTTCAGCGTGGCCATCGAAGTTTCGGCGGCGGCCATGTCTTGCGGATGTCCGCGTCCGATTTGCCGGCTGAACGTCAGTACACCGGTGCCGAGCGGCTTGGTCAGCACCAGCACGTTGCCAGCCTCCGGCCTTTCCAGCGCGGCGGCGACCTTGGGATTGATCAGGCCGGTGATGGCAAAGCCGAGTTTGATTTCGTCGTCTTTGATGCTGTGCCCGCCTACGAGCGCGACGCCGGCCTCCGCAAAAATCTCCATCGCGCCGGCCAGCATTTGATACATCACCTCGCCCGGCAATTTTTCAGTGGGAAACGCCAGGATGCTCAAGGCCGTGCGCGGTTCGCCGCCCATGGCGTAAATGTCAGACAGGCAGTTGACGGCGCAGATGCGTCCGAAAAGATGCGGGTCATCCACACACGGCGTGAACACGTCCACGGTTTGCACCAGGCAAAGGTCGTCGGAAATCCGGTAAATCGCCGCGTCGTCTCCCGCCGCCAGTCCGGAAATCACCGCCGGATCATTCACGGCGGGCAGCCGGCCCAGCACGGCGTTGAGTTCGGCGGGGGCGATCTTCGATGCGCAGCCGGCGTTGCGGACCAGTTCCATCAGCTTCACCTGCGAAAGGTCCACCGGGTCGGGCCGCTCGCCGGCGCACGGACAAATCCCGTCGTCGCAAAAAACGTCGCAGGGGCAGGGACGCCGCACGTCGCAGATGCAATGGCCCAGCAGTTGTGACCGCTCCATCACGCGCCGGCGCCTGGCCAGATCAATTTTCATTTCCAAGGCGATTTAACCACGGATGAACACGGATGAACACGGATAAAAAACGGCCCTGGCCAGGATTTTGGACTGCGGCGGGAAGCGAAGCGCCACGCCGCTTTGGAAGCTCGATCCTCGGTTGAAAAGCGGTGTCGCCGCTTCGCTCTGCCACCGCACTCCAAGACGCTGGCGCGATTTTGTCTCCGCGGTAAAACTTTTCCCATCCGCGTTTATTCGTGTCCATCCGTGGTTAAGATTTTGAGTTTAAAAGTTTCTTTGCTTCCACTCCCGGCGTCCGGTTGTTGCCGGAACGGACAGTGAACCGGACCTTGTCGAGATAATCCACCAGGGGCACGGCATATTTGCGGCTCACGCCAAGGGCGTCGCGAAAATCCATGGTGGAGAACATTGGCGCGCGGGCGAAAAGTTTCAAGGCGGTTTGTTTGCCGGCCTCCACGGCGTCGCGATGCATCCAGACGCGGTCATCCAGCCGCACCAAAATCCCGCGCTCGCCCAGCAGCCGCATCATCGTGCCGACGCGCGGCGACGGTTCGCCGAGCGCCGCGGCCAGCTCGTCCGCGCCGGGCGGCGCCCAGCCGGCCTGCTGTAGCTTCGCAGCAATCTGGTCGCACAAACGCTGGTCCCGGTCCACCACCCGCGCGCTCCAACCCGCCCGGGCCAGCACGTTTCCGTTGTACTCAACCTGCTTCGTCCCGATCAGCGCCGCCGCGGCCAAATCCAGGAGCTTGCCGTCGGCCTTGAGGGTGGCGAGCAGTTCATCCCGGCCGATTCCCGCCCGTTGCGGATTGGTGGAATGAAAGGCTTGGATGGCCGCGAGGATGTCGGTCCCGGTTTTCCGGATGACATCGCGGTGCAACCACGCACCACCGGGCGCCGGGACCGCGCGGCCCCCGGCGCGCAGGGAATCAAGCAGCGTCGTCATTTCCTCCGTGCGCATCAGGCATTTTAGTTGCAGTTCGGCGACAGTCACCGGCAGCGCGCTCTCGCGCAACATCAGTTCGCACCAGCGCGCCGGATCGGCGATGGCCTCCCGCCGGGCTGCGAATTGGTTGAGTGTCCACTGTTTCTTCCGGCGCAGCCGCACGTTGCCGATGCCGAGAAGCTGTCCGCCGCCAATCGTGGTCAAACCGGCGGCGCCGGAACCGGCCACATTGGCGCGAACAACAAAACGTTCGCCAGGCGCCAGCGCCAGCGGTTCCGCCAGCCGGAGCTGGATCAGCTGCTTTTGTCCGCCGGTCATCTCGGTGTTTTCGAGCATCGCCAGATGGGCCGACACCGCCGCCGTTCCGACATGCAACTGCACTTCGAGGTAGTCGGCGATTTTGCCCTTGACGGAATCGAGGATCCGCAGTTCAGCTTCCGCCATGGTCACCGGGGCCACGGCCTTCGATTCACACAAGACCATGCCGCGCCGCACCGCTTCATGATCGATCTCGGGAAGATTCAGCGCCACGCATTCCCCGGCCCGGCCCTCCGATGCGTCCTCGCCATAGACCTGCAGGCGGCGGACGCGACCGGACAGGCCGGCGGGCAGCAGCTGCAGACTGTCGCCCGGTGCCACGCGTCCCCGGGTGGGTATGCCGGTGATCACCGTGCCGGAGCCGCGAATCGTAAACACGTCCTCCACCCACATGCGGAACCAGCCGGAGCAGGGACGGTTTTCGCATCTGGCGACCACCTCGTTCAGCGCGTCGAAAAATTCGTCAAAGCCTTCGCCCGTGACGTTGGAGAGGGGGCAAATGGGCGCCTCCGCCAGAAACGTTTTCGCGAGCAAACGCCTCAGGTCCTGAATCACGGAACTGCGCCGGGCCGGGTCAACGAGGTCAACCTTGGTCAGCGCCACCAGTCCATGACGCAGTCCCATCAGCGTGAGAATGTGAAGATGCTCATGCGTTTGCGGCATGATGCCGTCATCCGCCGCGACCACGAAGATGACGACGTCAATGCCGTGCGCGCCGGCGGCCATGTTGCGGATGAAATCCACGTGGCCCGGCACGTCCACGACGCCGACCACGCGTTTGTCCGACAACTGGCAGGGTGCGAAGCCGAGGTCAATGGTGAGGCCACGTTGTTTTTCCTCGGCCAGCGTGTCGGTTTCGCAGCCGGTGAGCATCTTGACCAGCGCGGTCTTGCCGTGGTCCACGTGCCCGGCGGTGCCGAGCATGATATTTCTCCGCGCGGCGTTCATGGCTGGCATGGGAAAAAAGAACATTCAACATTCAACGCCCAACATTCAACGTCCAAGTTTGGGCTCAATCCGGTACGTCCGTTCATTCGATGTTGAGAGTTGAATGTTGAATGTTGAATGTTTCTCCCATCGTTCTTCATCCCCCAATCCTCCCCAAAGCCCCGGCAACCATCGGCACCTGCTCGTCGGTGATGGTCCGCACGTCGAACAAAACCCGCTCGTGTTCGATGCGGCCAAAGACACACGCCCGGTCCAGTCGGAGCGCCCGCGCCAGGTCCGCGGCTTTCCTGCCGGGCAGGCTGACGCTCACCACGAAGCTGGGAATGGCTTCCTCCGGCAACGAACCGCTGCCCAGATAAGCCTGGCTCGCGTGAATGTCCGCCTTCGCGCGCGGCGCTGTTGTCTGAATGGCCTGGGCCAGCGCCCCGGCACGGATTTGCAGCACGTCGGGCGGCGTGGTCATCATGCGATAGGTCGGATGCTCGCGGCGGAGCAGCTCGGGGTCGCGGAACAAATGCAGCGTGCGTTCCAAAACCATGATGCAAGTCTTGTCCACGCGCAGGGCGCGCATCAGGGGATGCTTCCGGATTTTGACAATCGCCTCCTTGCGCCCGACGATGATGCCGCTCTGATTGGCGCCAATCAGCTTGTCGGCGCTGAACAAAACCACGTCCGCCCCGGCCGCGATGGATTCGCGGACGGTCGTTTCGTGCGGCAGCCCGAACTGGCGCAAATCCAGCAACGCGCCGGCTCCGAGATCGTCAATCATCAACAGGCCCTTGCCGTGAGCCAGTTCGGCGAGTTCGGCGAGGGGCACTTCGCTGGTGAAACCGACGACGCGGTAGTTGCTGGGATGCACGCGCATGAGCGCGGCGGTCTTGTCCGTGATGGCGTTGCGATAATCCTTGAGGTGCGTCCGGTTGGTGGTGCCCACCTCCACCAGCCGCGCCCGGCTTTGCGCCATCACATCGGGCAGCCGGAATGAACCGCCGATCTCGATAAGCTGGCCGCGCGAAACGACGACTTCGCGTCGCGCCGCGAGCGCGGCCAGGACCAACAGCGTGGCGCCGGCGTTGTTGTTGACGACCGTTGCTGCTTCCGCGCCGGTGAGTTCGGCGAGCAGGGGTTCGACCAGTTCATCCCGCTCGACCCGTTCGCCGGAATCGCGGTCCACGGCCAGGTTCACGTAACCCTTCAATCCGGAAATCATCGAATCCACGACGCAGCCGGGAAACACCGCGCGTCCCAGGCCGGTGTGAAGAATGATGCCGGTGGCGTTGATGGCCTCGCGCACACGCGGTTCGGTCGCTTGCTGCAGCAACTCGTTGGCGCGGCTCAACACGAGGCGGTTGAATTCCAGATCAGAGACAGGCCGGAGGCCTGTTCCACGATTATCGAGGATTTGTTGTCGCAGCCCGGCCAGGGCGCGGCGCAAACAATCGGTTACCAGCGGCAGGGGCTGTCGCCGGAGCCAGCCGGCGACGGTATCGCCCTTCAGCAACTCGGTGACGGAGGGGAGGTTCCGGAGCACCTCCTGTTTTGGGTCCGACATATTATTACCTGGCGCGGCGCTTGTTTCAGCTGAGCGCAACCCGGACAGAATGACTTCCCGGTCCTGCCAGGTCAACCTTGCGAGAGCCCAAAGAACTGGCTGGCAAAACCGTCATCGGGATTGCCCGGCGAGGATGGCCGCACCGAGTGCGCCGGTGTGTTGCGGGTGGGGCGCGACGCGGAGAGGACAGGACAGGGCTTCCGCCAGCGCCCGCTCCATCCCCGGTTGCAGCGCCACGCCGCCTGTGAAATAGATCGGCGGAACGACCGAACGTCCGATCAGTGCCACGACGCGCGTGGCAATCGCGTTTTGCACGCCGGCAACGACATCCGGCACGGGCACGCCTTCCGCCAGCAACCCGATGATCTCCGTTTCGGCAAACACCACGCACATGTTGCTGATGAGGGCCGGGTTTTTGCTGTCGCGACCCAGTTCCGCGAGTTTCTGCCAGTCCACGCCCAGCCGGGAGGCGACCATCTCCAGAAACCGGCCCGTGCCGGCCGCGCAGCGGTCGTTCATGGCGAAGTCCCGGACCCGTCCGCCGTCCTCCAGATGGATGATTTTGCTGTCCTGGCCGCCGATTTCGATGATCGTGCGCGCGTCGGGAGCCACGTGATGCACGCCGCGCGCATGGCAGGTGATTTCGGTGATGGTGGTGTCGGCGAAACGGATGGCGTTGCGACCGTAGCCCGTGGCCACCACGGCGGAAACGCGTGAACGCCCGATGCCGACATCGTTCAGCGCCTGCTCGAAAAGCTCCGCGGCCAGGCGTTCCTGGGCCACGCCCTGGTCGCCAATGCGGGTGGAAAGGATGCGCGGCGGCTCGGTGTCGAACAGCACGACTTTGATCGAACGCGATCCCGCATCAATTCCGGCACAAATCATGATTGCCTCCGGGCGCGCGCGGTTTCCATCAATGCCTGCAACCGCGAACCGAGGGCCGGCAGCATGGCATCACATATCGGCGGGATTTCAAGCTCGATTGTGGGAAGACCCAGCGATTTTTGCACGGCCTCACGGATGATCGCCCCTTCCCGCGCGCAATGGCTGGCGCCGGGAATGCGCGATACCACCACCGCTTCGGCCCGAAACGCCTGGCACTCCGCGATGATGCGCGCGGCGCGATCCCCGGTGGCACCGACCATCGGGTCCGCCAGCGCGGTCCGCGCCAGCGCTTCGAGCGGCGGCAGGTCTTCGGGGATCAAATCCAGCGCATGCGTGAACATGTAGTCCGAACCGCAGATGCGCCCGCCCCAGTCTTCCACCAGGTTCATGGCCCGCAAATCCGCCACCGGATTCACCCAGAAAATCCGCACCGCATCCGCGCCGATGATGAATTGTCCGTGCTGAATGCGCGTTTCGGCTTCCGCGAGCAGTTCGCCCAACACTGCGGCGGTTTCTTCGCGATCAGAACAGAAATGAATGGCCAGCATTTCCGCAATGAGCATTTCCAGCGCGGGCAACGGCGCGCCGGCGGCGGAATAGGCGGCCGTCCGCAACGCCTGCAGCCGGCGGCGGATTTCGTTTGCCCGGCGGATTCCCTCCGCGAGCGTCGCTTCGTCCAAAGGCCGGCCGGCCAGCGCGCCCAGCGACTCACCGATCCGCTGCAATTCCTCGCGGACACAATCCACCTGAATCTGCGGCGCGGTCAGATTCCCCGGTAGCGCACAAGCCGCCTCGGCGGGATCAGGTTGCCGGCGGCGCGGCATTTCCCACCACACAATCGGGAATCCCATTTTCTCCAGCCGCTGCGCGATGGCGGAGAGATCATCGCAAACGGCGCCGGTGCTGCAAATCAACAGGTCGGGTCGCGGGAAATGTTCGCCGTTCAAAAAAGCGGGCAGCATGGCGCGCACCGGACAAAACGAAGCGTCAATGCCCAGTGCCTCCGCCTGTTGCAGCAGCCGGTCGCTGCACTCCATGAGGCACGGCGTCCACCACGCGCCGTCGGTATAAAACGCCCGCACCCCGGGCAAGGCGTAGGCCATGACCGGCACCGTGCCGAGGTCTTTCATGGCGCCGACGATTTTTTCGCCGCGGGCGCGCGCCTGATGCAACCGTTCGTTTTCCGTCAGCAAAAAATTCCAGAGCCGGAGCGCGGCCGGCGAATTGTCGAAGCGCAGGTGTTCGAGGCGGTAATCCTGCTCCTGCGCGACGTGACGGCGCAGCGGCCCGCCGTAAACCGGTTCGAGCAGACCGGCGCGATGCAATCGGGTGTAGCGGTTGTCCCACTCGTCCAGGGTGAGTTTGCGCGGGGCGGCATTCATTTCAACATCTCCACAAAAGCCTGAATCCGGCCCGCTTCGCGCGGAGAGCCGGCGAGCGCCTCATCCGCTTCCAGCAACAGGACCGGCAGCCGGAAGGTTTCGCGCAAAGTCTGCTCTTCGGCGCGCCAGAGGTCGCAGCCGGTGTGGATCCAAAGCACAATCCCGCGGACGCCCCGGGCGGTCAGGCGTTCGCCCAGCCAGGAATAAAGCCGGGTGTTGGGCCGTTGAAAAACGTCCACGATGTTCTCGAAATAATTCCGCACCAGGAAATCAAACGGATCAGGGGAAGCTTCCAATCCTGAAACAGGGAATGCATTGGGACGATGAACTACAAGGCCCAGGCGTTGGCGCGATAGCGTCTTGGACTGCGGTGGCCCTCCACCGCTTTGGCACTGCTGTTGTCCGCCAATAGCGCCAGAGGACTGACGCACTCCAAAACCTTCCGGCAGTTCGGATGGTTCTTTGAAAGAGTCGTTGAACTCGGAAAAGGGTGTAAGGCTCCGTTCGCCGGACTCGGTGGCATTCAGCACGATCCGTGTGCCGGCGGCTTCGATCAAATCCAGCAAACCCCACTGTGACGCCGTCAACGGCCCGCCGACAATGGCGAGCGGAGTGGCGCGGGAAGCCGGCGAGGGCGGATGGTCGGGCATGCGAACTGAACCGTCCCAATGAAACCGGGCCACGGCTTCGGCATATTGCCGGGCGGAACAGCGCGGCGCCAGTTCCAGCAATTGTTTCCGGGCCTGGCTGCGTCGTTCGACCACTTGCGCCAGTTTTTCCGCGCCCGGCGCCCGACCCCCATGCGCCTGAAGAAAGCGGCCCAGACGTTCCACTTCCGCCCGGAAAATCCGCCCGGCGGTCGGGGATTGCCAGGTGGCGGGGAGGTTGAAGAGAAAAGCGTGAGCCGGCCGTGAACCGGCAAATGCGTCAAAGGCCCGGCGCATCTGATCGCAGGCGGTGGTGAAGATCATCGCCGGGTCAGGGTGCTTTTCGGCGAAGCGAAGCACCGCCTCGGAAAAAGCGCAGACGCCGGCGGAAAGCGGCAACGCACCACCGTCCAAATCTTCTGCGAACCAGACACCGCATGGCTGCAGACCGTGGGCCTCAATCCACTCCGCCGGAACCCACGGGCAGCTGTAAAAAACTTTCATGGGGGTGGGAGTGGCGAGGCGAACGACAATTACCGCCTGACAGCCCGTTCGAAAACATTTTCTCCCGTAGCAGCCGAGGTAACGAGGCTCAAATTTCCCTGGAAATATTCGTTCATTCAGAGCCTCCTCACCAGTCTTTGCACCAAGTGCTACGACCCGGCAGGCGTCGGCTGCTACTTCTTTAACGGACTGCCTGAGCGCCTTTCTGCGCGACGATCAGGCCTTGGATGATTTTCCCTTTTTCCGCCAGGGATAACATGAAGCGCATTTCACCGATCAGCATTTGCGCGAGCGCCATGTCGAAGCCGATGATCTTGAGCGCGTCATAGGTAAGTTGTTTCTCGATCATGTTGAGATAGAGCGGCACATGTTTTGCGAACCGGCCGGTGTCCTGGGCAAGGCGCACGGTGCAGCCGTTTGACTGGAGCCGCGAGGTGTATTCGTTCAGACCGAGCACGTTGGGGAATTTCATGAAGCCGAGATACCGTTTGGCTTCCTCATCCGTGAGTCCGGCCGGCCCTTCCATCCAGTCCGTGAAGGCAATCAGCCCCTTGGATTTGATGACCCGTGCGGCTTCGGCGATCAACTGCGTCTTGTCCTCCACGTAACACCAGGCGTCCTCGCCCCAGACGAAATCGAACTTTGCCGCCGGCAAACCGGTGGTGCAGACATTGGCTTCGACAAACTTCATGCGGTCCGCCAGGCCCTCCTCCGCGCAGCGTTTGCGTCCCAATTTCAGCATCGCGCGGGTGGCGTCCACGCCGGTCATGCGCGCCACCTTGCGGAACCGCACCAGAAAGCGCATCCCGGCGCCGAGAGCGCAGCAGAGGTCAACGCCCGACCAGCCTTCCGCGATACCGGCGCGTTCCGCCAGGTCCATCGAGGAGGTCAGCCCGCCGATGTGGATTTGCTCACCCATGAGGAGTTCCCAGAGCTGGCCTTCCGGACCAGCATAGACCTTTTGAACATCGGACAAATGAATTTGAGGATTTGATTTCATAAAATGAGTGGTGGTTTACGCTCAACCCGGCGATTTGTCCAACCAAACTGCGCTTTCAAACGGTTCAATTGCGAAATGGGTCTTGGGTTGTATGTGCAACCTTTTGATGCACCTGCATCAAAAGGTTGCACAAGGCAACGGACGAAATCCAAAGATGCGGCCCGGTTAACGGTTGGGTGCTTTCGCCCGGACGGTTTCCAGCAGCGCTTCAACGCGCGCGGTGATGCGCACCGAGTCCGACGGCGAATAGTCCGTCGTGATTTTCAGGTAGGGCAGATGGAGTTCATCCCCGGCCAGCTTGCGGACATGAAATGATTCGACGTCGTAGGTGAGGCAGGCCTGCCAGACCAGTTCGATGACGCATTGCGGACGGAATTTGGCCGCCAGCGCCCGTAAAGACTCGAACCGCCGCGTGTTCAGCGTCATGACGGAGCAGGGGAGGTGATAATATTTTTTGGCGATGGCGCGCAGCGGGTCCGGTTCGTCCGCGTCCACATCTTCGAGAATGGGTTTGAGGCCGGTGCAATTTTCCATACAGACCACCACCGCGCCGGCATTTTCGATGATTTCCAAAACCCGTTCCGCCCCGTGAACGATGGGCACGCCGGTCAGCAGGACGCGGACTTTGCGTTCGGGTTTGGCCGGCGATGCGGATGAACTGCCGATGGTAGGGCGCGCAGTCCCCTGCGCGCCGCCTTCGCGATTTCCCAGATCGGCGCGCACGGAGTGGCGCGCCCTACCTTCTGGTTCGGATAGGGCACTCACCGTCCCATGGGCGCCGAAATATTGGATCGCCCGTTCATATTGTTGCAGGTCCGCTTCGATGCCCGAAATGATGCTCTTGAATTCCAGCAATTGCCGGCCGGTCAGCCGCGGATTGTCCGCAGTCATCAAATCCGCCAGCTGCCGCCGCAAGCCGCGCTCACGGTTCATCAGCCGGATAGCGTCGCGGAGCTTTTCGTCGGTTATGTTCGTGTGGAAGCGCTCTTCAAGGTGTTCCTTGAGTTTCCTCACCTCGTGTGTCCAGCGTTCGAGCGCGTCGGGGTCATCGGCTTTTTGGGGCAGCTCGAGCACGTACATCGGCTTCGTGGCGCCCATCAGCTCGAACATCTTTTTCTTCCCGTCGCAGGTCGTCTCGGCGACCACCAGGTCCGACCAGTTTAGAAATGGATTCGAGCCTTTGACGTGATAGCCGAAGGTGGATTTGATCAGGGGGCACAGGTTGGCCGGCAGATATTGTTCCGCCTCGGAAATCGTGGCCGCCGAACCACCACACAGGCAGACCGGCACGGCGCCGGCGGCCAGGATGATTTCGCGCGGCGTGAACTCACACAGGATGCCCACCACGGGCCGGCCCTGCGCCTTGGCAGCTTCGGCGTAATCGTAACAATGGTCAATCATGCCGGCAAACCAGGCCAGCGGTTCCGGCAAAGCTTCGGCGCCCGCGGTGGATGATGGACAGCAAGGGTTACGTGCCATAATGACTGCTCATTTCCAGTGCCTGGCTGCAAACAGGTCACAGCGGTTCGAACCAACCCGGATGAAATTCTCGTGGCGCATGATGTGACCCAGTCAAGATTGGGCCGGCGGCTTTGTAGTTTTTGGAGGGGATTCTGTCAACCATTGTTGACGAAATAGTTTCCGCGCCGCATCCGCTGTTCCGGATTATTCCCGGCAGGGTGCGCGATTGGGAAAAGGCGTTAAGCGCACAAAATTATTACTGGAAAGCGGCAGGGTTTTCCGCCAACTTGTCCCCCGTTGATTATGGATGTTAAGCTTCCTAAACTTGGAGAGGGCGCTGATTCGGGCGTCGTGGTCAATGTCTTCGTGAAGGAAGGCGACCAGGTTGCCAAAGATCAGGCCATCCTTGAATTGGAAAATGAAAAGGCCGTGGCTTCCGTTCCGTCCACGGCCGCCGGTGTCGTCACGAAAATTTACGTCAAATCGGGCGACAAAATCAGCGTCGGCCAGCGCCTCATCTCATTGAGTGGTGGTGATCAACCGGCCGCCGCCGCGCCTGCCGTGAAACGAGTCGCGCCGGAGCGGGAGCCTGAAACTCCCTCCGGAGAACCGGCTGCCGGGGCCGGGGAGGAGATTCCGACGCCGGTGGCCGCGCCGGTCGCGTCGCCGTCGGTCCGCCGGCGCGCGCGCGAGCTGGGCATTGATTTGTCCAAGGTGCGCGGCAGCGAGGCAGGTGGACGAATCGTCACCGGCGACCTTCGCGCCTATATCGCGCGTTTGCAGAAAGCGACGGACAAACCCAAGGCTGCCGCCGGCATGCCGGCCAGACCGGCTGCCGAGCAGATTGATTTTTCCAAATGGGGGCCGGTGACGAAGAAGCCGCTGACGCAGTTGCGCCAGGTGATTGCGCGGCGGATGTGGGAGAACTGGAACGCCATTCCGCATGTCACCCAGTTCGACGATGCCGACTTCACGCGGCTCAACGACCTGCGAAAAAAATATGCGCCGGTTTATGAGAAAAAGGGCGCAAAGCTCACGCTCACGCCACTCGTGCTCAAGGCGCTGGTCGGGACGTTGAAAAAACACCCGATTTTCAACTCCAGCCTTGATGAAGTCGCGCAGGAGGTTGTGTACAAGGAATATTTTCACATCGGCATTGCGGTGGACACCGAGCAGGGGCTGATTGTGCCGGTCATCCGGGACGCGGACAAAAAGAGCGCGCTCGGCCTCGCGAAGGAACTGGAACAACTCGCGCAAAAGGCCCGCGAGCGCAAAGTGACGGCGGAGGAACTGAAAGGCGGCACGTTTACTATCACCAATCAGGGCGCCATCGGCAGCGCGCATTTCACGCCCATCATCAACAAACCGGAGGTGGCCATTCTCGGTCTCGGACGTGGTGCGCTGAAACCGGTTGTCCGGGAAGGCAAGGTTGAGGCGCGGATGATGACGCCGCTCGGATTGTCCTACGACCATCGGGTGATAGACGGCGGCGCGGCGGCGCGATTCATGGTGGATTTGGTAGCGGCGATGGAGGATTTCAACGAGGAAGCGGTTAAAATTTAATTATGGACCCGATCAAAACTCAAATTGTGGTTGTCGGCGCAGGGCCGGGCGGATACGCGGCGGCGTTTCATGCCGCTGACCTCGGCAAAAAAGTCATCCTTGTCGAGCGCGAGAAGCGGCTGGGCGGCGTTTGCCTGAATCGCGGCTGCATTCCGTCGAAGGCGCTGCTTTACGCCACGCACCAAATCACCATCGCCAAGGAATCCGAACACCGCGGCATTACGTTCACGCCGCCGACGGTGGATTTGCCGAAACTGCGCGCGTGGAAGGAATCCATTCTGGAAAAACTCGGCGGCGGGGTGTCGTTTCTGGCGCAGAAACGCGGCGTGCAGGTGCTTCAAGGACGCGGTTATTTCGAGGATTCACAGACCTTGCGCGTCGAGACGGAGCAGGGGCAGCAGTTCATCCAGTTTGAAACGGCCATCCTCGCCGTCGGTTCGCTGCCGGCGCTGCCCAAGGTGTTCGACCTCGGCAACCCGCGCATCATGACCTCCAACGAAGCGCTCGAAATCGAGGATATCCCGGAAAACCTGCTCGTCGTGGGCGGCGGTTACATCGGCATGGAACTGGGCACCGTGTATGCCGCGCTCGGCAGCAAAACCGTGCTGGTCGAAGCGCTCGACACCATTCTGGCCGGCGCTGATCCCGACCTCGCGCGGCCCGTGGTGATGAATGCGAAGAAAATGTTCAAGGAAATCCGGCTCCGGGCGAAGGTGACGAAGATGGCGACCGCCGGCAAGCAAATCAAAGTGGAGATGGAATGCAGTGGGCAAAAGCTGGAAGAACTTTACGACCGGGTGCTCGTCGCCGTGGGCCGCGTGCCGAACAGCGCCGATATTGGCCTCGAAAACACCAAGGTCGAGCGGGATGACAAAGGCTTCGTCAAGGTCAACCATCACCAGCAGACCGGCGACCCGAACATTTACGCCATCGGCGATATTGCGGGCGGGATTTTGCTGGCGCACAAGGCGCACAAGGAAGCGCGGATTGCCGTCGAGAACATCAACGGCGAGGACGTCACCTTTGAAAACATTGTCATTCCGGCGGTCGTGTTCACCGACCCGGAACTGGCGTGGTGCGGTTTGACCGAAGCCGAGGCGAAGGCCAAAGGCGTGAAATACGAAGTGGCGAAATTCCCGTGGTCGGCGTCGGGCCGGGCGATGTCGTTCGACCGCACGGATGGCCTGACGAAGATGTTGATTGATCCCGAAAGCGACCGCGTGCTCGGCGTGGGCATCGTGGGCGCAGGCGCGGGCGAATTGATTGCCGAGGCGGTGCTGGCGCTGGAAATGGGCGCGACCGCCGAGGACATCGCGCTGACGGTGCATCCGCATCCGACGCTGTCCGAGACGCTGATGGAATGTGCCGAGGTGTTTTACGGCTACGCGACGCACACGATTTCGAAGAAAAAGCCAACGCCGTAAAGAATCGTCCTTGTCGCCTTCGATGGCGGTCCGTGTCTTCCCTGATCCGCGGCAGGGTTTTACCCCCTGGCGAAACCGGCCCGGCCGGCGCATTATTCTTGTTGCCACCAGAGCAGATTGCGGTATAACTAATGCTCAAACGGGTTTTTAGTCAGAAGCCAACAGCAAACAAAAATGAAGGGCGAAGAACGAAAGCAGTGTTATGGCACGCAAAGCTAACACACCAAAGAAGCATACAAAGCTATTTGACAACACCGCTTTCGCAGATGAGATGTCGCGTGCGTATAATGCGCAACTGGTCATGCTATTAAGCCTCGCCATGCAAAAGAAGATTGCCGACTACGTAGTGCCGCAGGATGATCCTGTAGCCAGCGACCGCCACGAGAGAGCGGAGAGGTGAATCAGCAGAGATGATATTCGCACCGAAGATGTGATCAAAGACGTTTACCCGGATGCTTGACCTGACCCGATCCGTCTGGCGGCTTCGTTTTTGATCGGGCCAAAATTTCCTTCATCGCAGCAGGTCACAAAACCTTCCGTCACGGTTTTCAGTTCCTCCCAGCGGGCGTAGCGCGTCCACATCCGGGCAAAGCCTGATTCAGCCTGCGCCGCAGAAGTTTTGGAATCCAAACCCCACTTGCGCGCATACGCGAGCAGTTCCCGGTCGTTGTGCAAACCCAACTTCTGCCGGATGTGCCTGCGGTGCGCACCCACCGTGGCCGGGCTGATTCCCAATTCCTGTCCGATGCGCGCTTCATCCCAGCCGCACACCATCCGGCACTACCTTAATTAGGGTAAATTTGGGGCGTTGAACCCGTGGCGATCGAGCCGATAGTTAACCATTATATGAAACCAGGGAGGGTGTTGGTTTGAGTCTTATGGGGTGTACACCCCATTGTCTTTGGTGTTGGCGGTGGTCAAATATGAAGCGGTTTGTCAATGGAGCTGGACGGTAAAAAACGAATATGAAGCATATGAAACTCAAGCTTATCCAAATCATCAGCCTGTCGCTTCCGTTATGGCTTCCGATTTCCGGAAGCGGAGCCGAACTGGGGACGCGCCAGCGTACGATCACGCCGGTCGCCTTGACGAACGCCCCGCCGATCATGGCATCGAACCTCCCCGCCTACGCGGTCTATGGGTACAGTTCATGGCAGTGGGGTCCCGGCAACAACCCCGGCCAGCAACTCACCAACATGCCCGCCGGCTATCCGGGCGCCACCAATGCGGCCAGGCTTTTGACCTTTTTCTGCATCAGCGACATCCATATCACGGACAAAGAATCCCCTTCCCAGTCGATAATAACCAGCTACCAAAGCGAAACGGGTGACTCTGGCAATTCCTCGTGCTATTCGCCGGTGATGCTGCGCACGACCCAGGTTCTTGACGCCGCCGTCAAGACCGCCAACGACTTGAACCGGCTCATGCCGTTCGATTTCGGGATGTCCCTCGGCGATGATTGCAATAGTTCCCAATATAATGAACTTCGCTGGTTCATTGATGTGATGGACGGCAAGTATATCACTCCAAGCTCCGGCACCAATGCCGGAGCCACGACGATTGATTATCAAAAACCCTTCCAGGCTGTCGGACTCGATCCTTCCATCCCTTGGTATGCGGTGCTCGGCAACCACGATCATTTCTGGACGGGATCGTTGTTGGAGACTGATTACCTGCGACAGTCCTACACCAACAATGTTATCCTCTTGTTGGGAAGCAAGTCAGATGGTGGGGTAAATGCCCGCATTGAGTTTATGGGCACCATTGACGGCAGCACGCCTTACGGAACTATCATCGGCGCTGGATTGGTCACCAACTTCATTGTCGGCGGCGTCACCAACGCGCCGACGATTGTAGCCGACACCAACCGCTATTCCCTGACGCGGAGCAACTGGATGCGTGAATTTTTCAACACCTCTTCAAAGCCGGCCGGTCATGGTTTCAGCCAGGCCAACATCACCAACGATTTTGCCTGTTACAGTTTCGAGCCGAAGGCAAACCTGCCGCTCAAGGTCATTGTGTTGGACGATACCCAGACGGATCAGGATTACGACGCGAATGGACAGGGAGGTTTGGATACCCATCAACTGGCCTGGCTGGTGCATGAACTGGACAAGGGACAGGCTCAAGGCAAGCTCATGATCGTCACGGCGCACATCCCCATTGAACTGGACGGCCTGCCGGGAACCACCAACTCGGTCATCTCCAGCACCAATCTGATAACCCTGCTTCATAACTATCCGAATCTCATCCTGTGGGTTGCGGGGCACATGCATCGAAACAATATCAAAGCACAACCATCTCCTTACCCGGATCGTCCGGAATACGGCTTCTGGGAAGTCGAAAACCCATCCTTGAGGGATTTCACCCAGGAGTTCCGCACTTATGAGATCCTCCGCAACACCGACAATTCCATTTCCATCCGGGTGACCGACATTGATCCGGAAGTTGCACCAGGTTCGCAAGCTGACATCTCGCGCGGATTTGCCATCGGCGCTTCACGGATATTCGGGAATCCTTCCACCAACCTCACGGATACGGCGTCATATACGGAGAACGGCGAACTGGTCAAGCTATTGACCCCGCCCATGCAAGCGAAGATTGCCAGCCTCGGCGAACCGTTGGGTTATAAGGTGGCCATTGATCATGATGGGACTGAAGTGAAAATCAATTTTCTCGGGGAATTGCTGTCGGCGGACAACCTCAACGGACCATGGACCGGCGTTTCGACCAACAGCCCATACTCGGTGTCGGCTGTGAACGGGGCGAAGTTCTACCGCGCAGTCGAGTAATGGCGGTCTTTGGTGAGTGGGTGTGACTATAATTAAAAATCAGCCAAATGATGCCGACCGTTGACAATTTAGAATCAAACGTTGGAATAACACAAATGAAAGCAGTCGCCATGAATCCGATCACTTCAAATGTTGAACCCAAACCATCAACCCAACGCCGGAAAAAAGTTGCCGGAGGTTTCCTTGAGGCGATTCTGGCCGTTCTGTTGCTCGCCGTCGCCATGGAGGGGCCGGTGCTGGCCCAGACGACTAATGCGGCGGATGATGGCACCGTTCTCAAGCAAATCATCATCTTTGGCCGCCATAGCATCCGCGCTCCTACCAGCGCCACCAACCAATTGAACCTGAATTCCGCTGATCCGTTCCCCATTTTCGTCGGGGTCCCAACAGGCTACCTGACTCCGAACGGACGGCTGGCGGCCGGCTTGATGGGCACCTATTTCCACGAATATCTGTTGCACGAAGGGTTGCTGACGGGCGACACAAATACGGACCTGGCCCGTTCGTATTTCCGCGCCAATGTCATTGAGCGCTCCTACATCACCGCGGCCGAATTCGGGGCGAAGTTGATCCCGGGTGCAAACATGCCGGTTCACACCTTTAACCCGACGAACCCCGCCGTCGCCGACCTGGTTTTTGATCCCCTTTTGGCTGGGGTGGCGACCGTGGATCCGGCCCGCGCCTTGACCGAAATTCAAGGCGTTTTTGGCAGCGGAACCAACTTGTCGTCCGCCTACAGCGGCGAGCTTTCCCTGATCAGTAAAGTGCTCTATCCGACCGGAACACAGCCAACCTATCCGCCAGCAACCAACGCCACCCAAGGCTCGGTGGATCCGACCACCCAGCCAATTCTGCTGACTACCAATGCGCCCCAGTGGTTAACGAATTATTATACCGGGGAAGTGATTGATATGGGCGGATTGGATTCAACCGTGTCCGCCGCCGACCCGTTTGTCATGCAATATGCTGATAACTTCACGACCAACGAAGTGGGGTGGGGCCGGCTGACGTTGGACACGCTTTCGCAACAGACCCGGCTGGTGACCCTGCAATTTGATATTTGCATGCGCCAGCCCTACCTTGCCCGGGTGCAGAGCTCGAGTGCTGCTTCCCACATTCTGCGTTCCATGCTTCAGGTCACGGGCGGGGCGCCGCTGGACGGGGCCTTGGGCACGCCCGAATCACAGGTTCTGGTCATTATCAGTTCCGACGGCTATGTGGCGGGATTGGCGGGGCTGCTTAATATGCACTGGTTGCTCCCCGGCTATCAACCGGACTTTTGCGCTCCGGGCGGTGCCCTCGTTTTTGAACTGCGGCAGGTAACAGCGACGGGAGAGTATCTGGTACGCGTATTCTATACCGCCCAAACCTTCGACCAATTGCGTAATCTGACCCCGCTGACTCTCGGGGCGCCACCGGCAACCCAGCAGCTCCTGGTTCCCGGCGGCAGTTCGACCACGAATCTGGACGTTGATTTTACCACCTTCACCAATCTGATGAACGCCGCCATTGGCATGGAATATGTGCAGTCGTTTACGAATGAGATCCAGCCCATCGTGCAAGACCCTTACACCACCGATAATCCGACGAACATTACTGCCAGCGTCAGCAGCAACACGCTCACCATTGCGTGGCCGGCTGATCATATCGGTTGGATTCTCCAAGCCCAAACTAACGGCTTGAGTTCCGGCCAGTGGTTCGATTTACCCGGCTCCGACGTCGTCAATACGGTGCTCATCCCCATAAATCCAGCCAACACGTCTGTGTTCTATCGCCTGCGCAACCAATAACCGAAGCCCCAAACAATTTATGGTCAAAACAAGGAATCACATGAAGCTAAAGACTATCCAAATCATCAGCCTCTCAATTCCACTATTGCTTCCACTTTCCGGAAACGGAGCCGAACTGGGGACGCGCCAGCGGACGATCACGCCGGTCGCCTTGTCACCGTACACGCCGCTGCTTTACCCGGAAGACGTCGCCGCCTACGATATCTATGGCTACAGTTCATGGCGGTGGGGTCCCGGCGAGAATGAAGGCCAGCAACTCACCAACATGCCGGCCGGCTACACGGGAGCAACCAATGCGGCCAGGCTCTTGTCTTTCCTCTCTATCAGCGACGCCCATATCACCGACAAAGAATCTCCTTGTCAGGCGATCTATGCCACCTACCAGGGCGGCATTGGCGATAATCCTTCGACCTATTCACCGGTGATGCTTTATACCACCCAGGTTCTCGACGCCGGCGTCAAGACCGCCAACGCCGTGAATCGTCTGACCCCTTTCGATTTTGCCATTTCTCTCGGCGATGATGCCAATGGCCCTCAGTATAACGAACTCCGCTGGTTTATTGATGTCATGGACGGAAAATATATCACCCCAAGCTCCGGCACCAATGCCGGAGCCAACACCATAGATTATCAGAAACCCTACCAGGCCGCCGGGCTCGACCCTGCCATCCCTTGGTATGCAGTGCTCGGCAATCACGATCATTTCTGGATGGGGGGAGTGCCAATCGAGGGTTTTCAACAGGCTTTTACCAATGAGGATGTCTTTTTGTTGGCAGGTGATTATATGGGCACCATCGACGGCAGCACGCCCTTCGGTGACATCATCGATGTGGGATCGGTCACCAACTTCATTGTCGGCGGCGTCACCAACACTCCGAAGATTGCACCCGATACCAACCGCTATTCATTGACGACCAGCAACTGGATGCGTGAATTTTTTACCACCACTTCCAAGCCGGTCGGCCACGGTTTCAGCCTGTGCAACGTCACCAATAACTTTGCCTGTTACAGCTTCGAGCCGAAGTCGAACATGCCGATCAAGGTCATTGTGCTCGACGATACCATGACGGACGAAGATTACGATTCAAAGGGGCAGGGAGGTCTCGATGCCCATCAATTGGCCTGGCTGGTACATGAACTGGACAAGGGTCAGGCTCGAGACCAGCTCATGATCATCGCGGCGCACGAACCGATTCAGGAGATCGACATGCCAGGAAGCACCAACTCGGTCATCTCCAGCACCAATCTGCTCGCGCTGCTGCATACCTATCCGAATCTCCTTCTGTGGATCTGCGGACATGTTCATATCAACGACATAATACCGCAACCGTCACCCTATCCGGACCGTCCGGAATACGGCTTCTGGGAGGTCGAAACCGCATCCTTAAGGGATTTCCCCCAGGAGTTCCGCACTTGGGAGATCCTCCGCAACACCGACAATTCAATTTCAATCCGGGTGACGGACATTGACCCGGAAGAAACACCCGGTTCGCCCGCCGACACTTCGCGCAGTTATGCCGTCGGCGCCGCGCGGATATTCATGACACCCTGCACCTCCCTCGCCGACACGAATTCGTATGCGCATAATGCGGAACTGCTCAAGCTGTTGACTCCTCCCATGCAGGCGAAGATTGCCAATTATGGAGGTCCGCTGGGTCATAATGTGGCCATTGATCACATCGGAAACGGAGTGGTGATCAACTTCCTCGGTGAATTGCAGTCCGCGGACAACATCCTCGGACCGTGGAATAACGTTTCGAACAACAGTCCCTACGCGGTGTCGGCTGCGAACGGCACGAAGTTCTACCGTGCAGCCGAGTAGCCAAGGCGCGGCAGGACGGATTCCTTCGCTCGCGGGAGCGGGAGAGAAAATGCGTTTCACGCTGGTCTTGTTCATAGTTCGACGATCTGGTTCGTGGGGCATGACGCTAAAAGGGAATGTCGTCGTCGGTTGTTGGCGGCGCGATTGGTTTAGCGGTCGGAGGTGCTTTCGCAGTCTTCGGACTCGGCGCGGCGACCGTAACCGCTGGCACTACTGGCTTAGAAGTGGCCGCCAGCTTCGGCTGCAACCATCTTGTAAACTGCGGACCTGCGGAAGTAGGTCGGAGATTCTCCGCCGGTTGTTCGATTTGAATGGTAAGCGGAATCGGGAAATCCACGCCGATGATTGCCGCCTCACCAGGCCCAAGGCTGGGCAGGAACTTGGCCGCCGCTGCGTCCAACTGGCCACAGGCCATCTCAACCACTTTTCTGTCTGCTTCGTTGATGAGACGGTGAACAATCAAAGTCCCCATCTGACTTAAGACGCCGGGCGGAATGTCTCTCGGTTGCTGCGTCGCCAGCACCAGATTCAACCAGAACTTTCGGCCTTCCTTTGCAATCTTCTCAAACGCATCGAGTGGCTGTTTGAAATCCTCGTCGCCAAGATGCCGGTTGAGAAAATTGTGTGCTTCATCCAGCACGACAAGGACCGGCCTGTCGGCCTTTAGTTTGTAGTCCCGAACGTGCTCACGAAGCCACCTTCCGATCAAATTCACGGCAATTTCTCGAAGTCGAAAATCGAAGCTGAGGTCGGCAAGGTTGATACGCAGCAATCGCTCCCTATTGTCGAAGAACTTTTCAATCTCCGTGAAAATCGAAGATGCCCCTTCATTCCCGAAGATTGGCGACCAAGCCGCAGAGACTCGGAGCGCATTGATTTTTGACAGGAGGGGCTGACACCATTCCAAGGCGTTAGGATATGGCCTCCATGTGCCGTTGTCGGCGTCGGCAACGCACTCATTCATTATTTGTGTCGTCAGGTGTCGAAAGGCGAAAGGCGTGGTCGGATTCTCGACAAGGTCAGCAACCGCCGCCGACGTGCGCACACCGTAGAACGTGGACCGCGTTTTACCGTTCTTCGTAATCACGCCGTCAACGGCGAGAAAAGTCGCCAATTGGCCACGCTCGGCTTCAAACTCTTCTCTGCCCAAAACCTCAACCAGCCTCAGACTGTGAATCGCATCGTTGAGTCTCACACGTTGCGTAGGCGAGGGCGCAAGGATACAGAGATAGTCCCCGTCCTGTAGATGCTCGCACGGGATGCGAACTTGCGTTTCTCCGGCTGGAACATCTGTTGAACCAAGGAAGAGTGACGTGTGTCCCGTGGCAGTTGCTGCATATTCCCCGGTTGGGTCTATGAGGATGATCTTCGGGAACATGTGGCTTGCGAGACACTGCTCCAGCAACCGTGAGATGGTTGTGCTCTTGCCGCCACCCGTTGCGCCGAGAATTGCGCAGTGGCGAGCGAACAGATGGTCAGCCCGGATTTCGACGGGCGTTCCCAACTCCGTCGCGCACATGCCCGAGTTTCAATGTAACTGGCTTCGTTCCACCGTCATCTTTCAAGCTGAAGGATGACGCAAAATGGCTGACAAGGTCTGCACTGGCGGCGAACACGGAAGCACCCAAAGCCGGATAATTGGGAATGCCACTGATGACTCTGTCCGTTCCCGTCTGGAGAGCACCCAGTAAATGCAGCTTCGCCACAGGGTGTGGGTCGGGGGTGTGGCCTAGTTGTTGTTCGATGTCCAAACGCTCCTTCTCGGGCAGCTTCACTTCGAGAATCCTTCCCAACAAGGCGTGACTGTCGCAATCCAACACCACGAAATCACCAACCTGACCGCCGCGAAGCGGCTTCCCGGACAACAGCCTGCCCGTGCGCTGGGTAACAGCGTTGAGATTCACGAACACCGCATCCGGCAAGACCTGTGTCACCGTGCCGATGCGACGCTCTGGATCGAATGGCGTGGTTTTCATGGTTTGGTGGAGAGCACTTTCAGGAGTTGCGCCGCGCGCTCCTGCGTGTTGCTCGCCCGCGCTTCCGAGTAAGTTGGCAGCAGCGACGGAAAATCCTGAAAATCCATCTGGATAAGGTTGAGAGGAGCGCCCGACGCTTGCAGTCGGTAAAGTGTGTCCCAAGCCTTACCCGGTGCGAGGTTGGCCTCGGGGCAGTAATCCACTACCAAGAGCTTGAAGTTTGGATTGGTAGCCAGCGCGTGGTAAATGGGTTGGTTGAGGTGGTGATCATTGAAGCCGAATCCAATGAGGATGAGCGCAGTATCCTTCTCTCGCAGCGCCATCTGAAAGCGGGACATCATTTCCAAGAATGGCTGCTCGAACGACAATGCAAACTTCTCGTCACGCGGGTAAATCAGATAAGGAGTTTTTGTGTCTGGGTCGCGCACGATGCCGTCCGATGAGCGATGCCAGTCCACTGAGCCGTGCAGCTTGTAGAGATGGAAGACAGATTCGAGATAGTCTGGCGCGCCCTCCTTCGTGCTCCGGCGAACAAAATCGTAATCAAACCACCGCCCATCGAAGGTTCGTGGAGTTATCAGGTCAAACCCGTCCAGAATTGGCATCCTGCGCTCCTTCGCGGCGAGTTCGAGGCAGGCGTCATAATTCGTCGTGAAAATGCGAGTGCGCGGAAGGTCTTGCCGACGCGGAACTACACGCGACAAAAGCGTCAAGTGTGGTGTGATGGTTTTGAGTGGTGTCTGCTTAGTTCCTTTGATCTTCTCCCATGCTTCAATCTTTCGGCATCTATCCCGGATGATACCTTCGACCGATTCAATGAACGTCTTGATGAGAGCAGCTTTAGCTGGGGCAAAAGCCAGCGAGCCCTGACACCGACTGAGCAATGCTTCAATGTCCTTCTTGTCTTTGGGATGGCCCACGGCATCGCATACCTCGGCGAAGATCGCTTTCTGAGATTCAGCCGCTTCATCCCACAACGCAGGCATCGAAGGGCCGCCGACCGCGACAGACGCACCCGAACCAACAAGAAGGAGAAGGTTTTGCGACAGCAACAAACTGCCGAGTCTTTCCCGAAGCATCTGGCTCGTTTGTTCGGCTGCTTTCTTGGCTTCCTCGTCCCCATCTGGTTTAAGCGGTCGCCAAGCGGTCTCGTTTTGAAAACGGCACTTCTGGACGGGCGCAGGTGCAACTGTGGCGCGTGCTGGTGGTGCGGACGGACGCGGAGGCGGGCCGGATGGTGTTGGTGTGCTCATAGTTCTAATTCTCATCAAGGTTGACCTGCCCCGACAGCAGACGCGGCAGCAGCAGGTCGCGGGTTTGGCGGAGGTTGTTGTTCATGGTAGAGCCTTCACGATTGGCCGGAGCACTTGGTCCATTTTCACCAAGCGCTGCGTCAACCAGTCCAAGTATTCACCCCACCGTGACTCCTCCTCGATGGAGGCGTGAGGATACCAACTGGCGATTCGACACGCTTTGGCATCGGGAAGCTCCTGCCAGTCCAGCTCAAACCCCAGCTTGCCCTCGATGTCCTTCTTCTGTGCCGACAGGTTAGCAAAGTGTTTCTTGGCCTCTGCTCCGGGAATCCATAATTCGACGCCAAGGCGCTCGTCGCGGGTGTTTGCCGTAATGTTCAAACCAAATCCAGCGCGGCCAATTGAATTATTGAGCCAATGCTGTGGACGAGGCTTCTGCGGGCGAATTTGTGGCGCTTTTGCAGTCAAGTATTCGATCAGGGCCATCCAGAACTTCTGCTGTAACTGTTTTGTGGGTGAGGCGGATGCGGCTGCGCTTGCTTGCTCGCGTCCAGATTTGGCCCAATCGTTTGGCTTCGCTACGACCTCGAATTTGGGAGCAAGCGGGGAATCTCCGATGCGCCACAACTCAATTTCGACGGCAAAGAAACTCAGGTTGTCCGTTGTGTTGTCGTTCAGAAATTGAAGAGCCGCGACATGCTCAGGCCGAAACGACTCCGCCACCCAAATGACCTTCTTCGCGCCGACTCCGGCAGCATACGTGATGATCTGCCCCAAGTGTTTGTGATTTGCTTCCTCCAGTTGATTTTCGATGATGACTTTCTCGTCACCATCTGTGCAGAGAATATCGAGCTTGAAGTCGCCGACCCAGTGCTCGGTGGCCACCTTTACCAGTTCGCTCAATCCAAGCGCGTCGGACAGCGCGTTCAGATTCTCCGTTTCGGAGAGCCAAGGTGTAAATTCGCCGGCCTCATGCTTCCACGCTTCGTTCAGCGACACGCGCTCCAGTTTGCTTAAGTTTTTATTCGTGCTCATGGTTTAATTGGTTGCAATTTCCACCTGCCCCGACAGCAGACGCGGCAGCAGCAGGTCGCGCGTCCGGCGGAGGTTTTGGATTTGGCGTTGCATGCGGTTAGTGTCCCGTGTTGCGTTTTACCTGGCGTTGTTTACCGGCGGCATTCGTTATTTTCAAGTGGGGTGCAGGCACTGCCTGCTCGGCGGCGGCCCAAAGCTGGGCTTCAAATTGGAGGGCGGAGCCATCCGCCTTTTTCTGACTGTTTCCCTTTTCCATGATGAAAAGCGATTGTGCGCCGAATGTTTTCCCCCGTCAATTCCGCCATCATTGATTCAATTTTGCTCTTGCATGGTTGGCTTTGGCGACAAGCGCCGGGATTGGCCGGAACTTGCGATCCAGTTTTTTTTGAAGGCGCTTTGTTCCGCCGGGGTCGGTCGTTAAAAACGGTTGATGGTTGAGAGTTCATGGTTGAGAGATGCAAAACACCAGGCGCGACGCCCGGTGAACTCGCAGGCGGGACGCCTGCGCTACGTCGCGTTCGGTTCAAGCCGTTGACAGGATGAACCGGAGGAGCAGGATTTTGAAATTAAGACGGCCCAAATACCCGGCCAAACCGGCTTTCCGGGTGTCACCGGGGAATTTATCTCTGCGCTCTTTGTGCTCTTTGCGGTTGATGGAAAACAAATTTAACCACAGAGAACGCAGAGCACACAAAGAAACGCGGAACCACGGATTTCCGTTTCGGGTTCAAAGTCAGAGACAGGCGCGACGCCTGTCCTGCTGGATGGTTCCACCACCCGCTTCATCGAGCAGCGCCGCCAGGCCGCATCCGCCCGGATTTGCCGGTGTCACTGTGTGTTTACGCGGTAGAAGCGTTGGGGCAGTTTGTTGGTGTCCACAAAGGTGAACGGCAAGGCGGCAGGGTTGGTGGTCAACAGCATCACCCAGTTTGTATCCGCCAGATTCGTCACCGCCATGATGGTGTAGCTGGTCGCCACCGCGCCGGTGATGGTCAGGCTCACATTTCCGCCCGCAAAGCTGACGGATTGGAAACCGGGTTTGCCTGCAGGTGTCACGGTGAAATTGCCCGCGCTCACGGCCAGCCCGCCGGGAGCAATCACGGAAACCGGCCCGGTGGCCGCATTCGCCGGCACCGTGGCGGTTATCTGGCTGCCGGAATTGAGCGTAAAGGCGGCATTGGCGCCGTTGAACCAGACCACGGAAGCCCCGTTAAAGTTTGTTCCCTTGATGACCACGCTGGTGCCCACATTGCCGCTGGCGGGTGAGACATTGGTGATGCCCGGCACCGGCGACCCATCCACCTTCGCGCGGAACACGGCGGCGATGTTCGCCGGGACGGCGCTGAAAAAGGTAAAACCGGTGTCCTGCTCGATCTTCCCGGGCGAAGTCACATAGGTCTGCCACGAACTGCTCAATCCGTTCGTGACGTTCGGAATGGAAACGGCAATGACGCGGTTGGTGGCATTCAAGCGGCTCAGTGCGGTGCCGCTGCCCAAGGGCACGATGACGGCAATTTTCCAGACATTTGAGCCGATGTAAGCCTTGCCGCTGGGGATTTTGTTGGCGCCAAAGCCGCTCGGCCCGCACAGCAGGAGAAGTTCGTTGCCCGCCGAGGCAAACGTGTTGCAGTCCGATTCGAGATTTTCCCAGACGCCCTGGTTGTTCGGTCCCGACTGCGGCATGATGTTGGACATATAGAACACCAGCTTGTTGTCGTTTGTGGTGTCGGTGCGGTCATCGGAAGAACACAAATGCCCGCGATTGAAATCAATGTTGCCGACACCGTTGTAATCGGCGGTGGTGACGCGGGTGAAATTTGGCGGCAGGTTGGTATCCGTGTAATAAGTGCTGTTGCGCCCACTGCCGCCGATGTCGCCCGCCGTCAAATCCCAACTGGCCCAGACTGGCTCGCCGAGGTTGTCGCTGTAATCAAGTGCCTCAACCGTGCGTTGAATCAGATAGTGGGCGTGATTGTTCGTGTCCGCGCTGGCATTGCTGGGATTTCCCAGTTGCATTTGCAGAGATACATCAATGGTGGCCTTCGCCTGGCAAACAGCTAAAAACAACACCGACAACTGGTACAACAACAACTTGATGGCCAATTATAGCGCCGTGGTGCAGATTTTGCAAGGCCGCATCCGCCCGGATTTGCCGGTTGGATTTGCCCTCGTAGCGCAGCCGTCCCGACTGCGGGTTGCGGCGGCGTCACGCCGGCATCAATGCTTCGGTTCACCCGACCGCAGCCTCTCGGATGAATAAAGCGCCACCAGCCGTGCGATGAACACCGCCACGAAAAGTGAGCCGGTAATCGCTTCCATCGCTGCCAGCATCCGTGCCACATTGGACACCGGGATGATGTCGCCATAGCCGACGGTGGTGAGCGTGATCAGGCTGAAGTAAAAGGCATCGGCGCCTTGCAGCGAATGGCCGGTCGTCGTGCCGTTGTTGAAGAAAAACGCGTCCGGAGCCAGTTGCGACACCAGCAGATAGGCGAACGACCATGACAATCCCAGCAACAGGTAGGCCGAGATGCCGGCGCACAGCACCTCGGAATTGACCTGGGGCGCGCGCAGGATGAAACCCAGAAGGTGTGCCACGACAAAGATGACAAACAACAGCCCGGTGGCGAAAAAAACCTCCGTTGGCACCAGGTCCGGACGGAAGTGATTGACCCATTTGCCAATAAAAGCGGGCAGGGCCAGGATGGCCGCCACCACCAGTGTCCGCCGGCGCCGGCCCACCGCCAGCACGCCCATCACCAGCACCAGCGTTATGAGCACCGCCTCGATGAGATTGCCGCTGGGGACCAATTCCACGAACGGAGACACGACGAACAACAGCACCACCGCAATCAGGAATTCCGCCGCCGAAAAGCGGTTAAGGCCGATACACCGGGGCGCGGCGTTCCGGGGTTCCGGTGGTTGTGGCGTGATCATGATTCAATCATTCACCGTCCAATAAAGGTATCCAATCGTAGTATGGTTTCATGAAATCTCACATGGGGTAAACACCCCATAGCGCCCGCATGATTTTTTGGCATTTTCTGAATCGGTGCAAAAGAAAGACTTTACCAAAGTGAAATTCAGCCGGCTTTCAAGGGAAGGCGTGGTTTATGGACACCAACCAAACTATGGCGTGTTTTCAAAATCTACAAATATTCGCAGCCGGAGTGCGCCCGTCCTCGGGCGCAGCAACTTCCGTCGGCCAAGAGAGCGTGGAATTCCGGAGAACTTGCAGTTGGCGGACATGGCTGTGGCCGGGGACGGCCACACTCCGTATTTTGAAAACACGCCCTAGAGATTATCCAAATTTATGAAACCAAAGATTTTCCAAATCATCAGCCTGTCGATTCCACTATGGCTTCCGATTTCCGGAAACGGAGCTGATCTGCCTTTGACCACACGCCAGCAGACGGTCAGGCCGCTCGCCATACCGGCGGACACGCTGAAGATTACCCTGAAGGACGTCGCCCTGTACAAGCTCTATGGCTACAGCGCGTGGCAGTTGGGGCCCGGCGTGGATGAGGGCCGGAAAATTAACCTGATGCCGTCCAGCTACACGGGCGCAACCAATGCCGCGCGGCTATTGTCGTTCTTCTCCATGAGCGATGTCCATATTGACGACAAGGAATCCCCGGCCCAGTTGCCCTGGTTCGGTTGGAGCGCACCCTTTGGCGCAGGAGGGCTTTTTGCGTCAGCCTATTCGCCGATCAACCTCTCCACGACCCACGTCCTGGACGCCGCCGTCAAAACCATCAACGGCTTGCACCGTCAGACGCCTTTCGATTTCGGCATTTGTCTTGGTGATGTGGCCAACTGCGAACAATTTAACGAACTCCGCTGGTTTATTGATGTCATGGACGGACAATGTATCACGCCCAGTTCCGGCGCTCACTTCGGCGCCGACACCATCGCTTATCAGAAGCCCTATCAGGCCACCGGGCTCGACCGCTCCATTCCCTGGTATGAGGTCATCGGCAACCACGATCAGTTCTGGATGGGTATCGGCTTCCCGACCGATAAAGTACGAAAAACCCTGGTCGGCGGTACGATCCTCAACATGGAACCAAATCCATTGGTCGCAAATGCCACCGAGGGGACCGGCATGTATATGGGCGTTGTGGATGGGGCCACACGCTACGGCGACGTGGTCAAAGGAGGACCGGCGAAACTCTTTGCGACGCCTCCGACCGTTGTTGCCGACCCGAACCGCTATGCCCTCACGGCGGTTTCCTCTTCGGGCACCATTTCTTGCACGAATTACATGAGTGAATTCTTCAATACCACTTCATTCCCGAAAGGGCACGGATTCAGCCGGGCCAACATCGAGAACAATTTGGCCTGCTACACGTTCGAGCCGATGAAGAACATGCCGGTCAAGGTGATTGTGCTCGACGACACCTGCAAATTGATCGGTCCTTCCGGCGGACCGTTGTATTACGGCGGCGGCTGGATGGACGCGGCACGCTACGCCTGGCTTACCAACGAACTTCAGATGGGCCAGGACGCGGGCCAGCTCATGATTCTCGCGTGCCATATTCCCATCAATCCGCAGGCGGACCTCTTCGATGCGAAACACAACGACAACGAACCGCAATTCTACGTCACGCCCAAAAATCAAACCCAGTTTTCCGATTGCAAAACCGAAGCGCAAATGATTGCCACGCTCCACCATTACCCGAATCTAATCCTGTTGATGGCGGGGCATCGCCATATAAACACGGTGACACCGCAACCATCACCGGACCCAGCCCATCCGGAATACGGCTTCTGGGAGGTTGAAACCCCCTCGCTGCGGGACTTCCCCCAGCAGTTCCGCACCTGGGAAATCCTCCGTAACAGCGACAACACCATTTCCATCGTGACGACCGATGTTCGATCCCCAAGTCGAGGAAGGGTCGCCGGCGTGGGATTCGCGCGGGTATGCCATCGGTGCCTCGCGGATCATCGGCATCACCGCCCTCGCCGATACATCGTCGCATACTTATAATGCGGAGCTGATCAAGCAATTGACTCCCGCCATGCAAACGAAGATCGCCGCTTACGGAGCGCCGATGGGTTATCCGATCCGTTGAACGCTACGAGACCAGAGTGGTGATTCATCCCTGACTCGCCGCCGCGCGTTTGGCGGCTCCGTTTTTAATCGGGCCAAAATTTCCTTCCTCGCAGCAGGCCACAAAGCCTTCCGTCACGGTTTTCAATTCCTCCCAGCGGGCGCGGATTTGCCTGGACTCGGCCTGGGTGATCTGGCTGTCGGCGGCGGCGGTGGCGATGACGGCGAGGAGGTCGGCGAATTCCTGGACGATCTGGTTGGTGGCGGGGATGAGGAAATGCGGATGCGGCGCGTTCTTCGGGTTGAGGATGAAAAACCCCCCGGCGCGCTGGCAAATCCATTGGACGAGCCGGTGGTCGCCGGTGCTTTTCAGCAGGGCCTCAATGCGGTCGAGCGGATTGCCGGTGCCGCTGCCGGCGGCGTGGTCCGGCGGTTCGGCCCATTTATAGACCATGGAAAGCGACAGGCCGAGGTCGGCGGCGACCTGTTTGGGGGCCTTTTTATCAAAGACCTCGCGCAACAATTCGTAGGAATGCATGGGGAGACAATGGAAAAGCCGGGGAACGTTGGCAAGTTTGGAGTTCTGCGTTTACGCGATCCAGGCCGCCTGAAGGCGGAACTCCGAACCTAACAGCCCGTTCAAGAACGCTTCTTCCGTAGCAGCCGAGGTAACGAGGCTCAAATATCCATGGAAATAACCATTCGTTTAGAGCCTCCTTACGTCGGCTGCTACTTGTTTAACGGACTGTTAAGCCGCGTAAACGCAGGGTTCCGAACCTTTACAAACGCCCCGGCCGATTATAAATGCGGACCAGCCGGATATGGTGTTTGATTGGGCATTATGCGGCGGAGCACGATAACCATATGTTAAGCCGCGTAAACGCAGGGTTCCGAACCTTTACAAACGCCCCGGCCGATTATAAATGCGGACCAGCCGGATATGGTGTTTGATTGGGCATTATGCGGCGGAGCACGATAACCATAAAACCGGCTTTTTCTTTCCGGCTTGCGCCGGGATGGGATTGGGCTTTTACTCAGGCAAAATACTAGCAAGGCATTATGGAATCATTCATCTACGGAATCTGCCTGGTTGTTGGACTGGTTTTTACCCTTATCAGCGCCGTGGCTGGCCATTTCTTCGGCGGCCACGATGGCCACATGGACGTCGGCACCGGCGGGCACGCCGAGGCCGGTTTCGACCACACGGGTTTGGCGACCATTTCTTTCTTCAGCCCCACGGTGCTGGCATCGTTTGTGACGGCCTTTGGCGCGTTTGGCTTGGTTTTCACGCGCATTCCGGCCACGCACAGCGTCTGGTTGAGCGCACCGCTGGCCGTCCTGGGCGGAGCGGGCATCGCTCTCGCCACGTTCTGGTTTTTCAACATGGTGTTTGAGAAGACCCAAAGCTCCAGCGAATCGCGGCAGTCCACGGTGATCGGCATGGTCGCCTCGGTTAACACGCCCATCCCGGAGAACGGCGTGGGTGAAATCGCTTACGTGCAGTCGAGCACGCGTTACACCGCGCCGGCGCGGGCCGAAGGCAATGTGGCAATCGCCGCGGGCCAGCCGGTCAAGATTACGCGTATCGTGGGCACGCAGTTTTATGTCGAACCCGTGAACTAACCAAAACCTCAATCAACTAATTCAAATAATCCCTATGCACATTATTCCCCTGCTGGCACTCGGTGACCTGCCGTGGTTCACCATCATCGGCGGCGTGGTCGCGATCGTCATCGTCTTCTTCATTTTCCTCGGCATCTGGGCCAGCCGTTACACGAAAGTCGGCCCGAACGAGGTGCTCGTCATTTCCGGCCGCAAACGCAAGGTTATGGACCCGGACGGCACGACGCGCGAAGTCGGCTTCCGCGTGGTCAAGGGCGGCGGCCGCTTTGTGTGGCCCGTGTTCGAGAAAGTGGACGTCCTCTCGCTCGAACTGCTCACGATTGATGTGCAGACGCCGGAAGTCTATACCAGCAAGGGCGTGCCGGTGAAGGTGGACGGCGTGGCGCAAATCAAGGTCAAGGGCGACGATATTTCCATTTCGACGGCGGCGGAGCAGTTCCTCAGCAAGGGCGTTGAAGACATCAAGAACATTGCCATGCAGACGCTCGAAGGCCATTTGCGTGCGATTCTCGGCACGATGACAGTCGAGGAAATTTATCAGAACCGTGACGCCTTCGCCCAGAAGGTCCAGGAAGTGGCCGCCGGCGACATGGGCAACATGGGCCTCGGCATCGTCAGCTTCACCATCCGCGACATACGCGACACCCAGGGTTATCTCGATGCCCTCGGCAAACCGCGCATCGCCCAGGTCAAACGCGATGCCATCATCGCGCAGGCCGAAGCTGATCGCGACTCCGTCATCCGTTCCGCGCAGGCGAATCAGGCCGGGCAGGAGGCGAAGTTCCTGGCCGACACGAAAGTCGCCGAGGCGCAGCGCGATTATCAATCCAACGTCGCGCAATATCAGGCGACGGTGAACGTGCAAAAGGCGCAGGCTGACCTCGCGTATGATTTGCAGAAATTCAAGACCGGCCAGTTGGTGAAGGCCGAGGAAGTTCAGGTCAGCATTGTCGAGAAACAGAAGCAGATTGAGCTGCAACAGCAGGAAATCCAGCGCAAACAGCGCGAACTCGAAGCCACCGTGCAAAAGCCCGCCGACGCCGAGCGTTACAAAGTCGAGACGCTGGCCAACGCGCGGAAATTCCAACTGGAAACCGAGGCGGCTGGTGCGGCGTCCGCGACCAAGGCGACCGGTTTTGCCGGCGCCGACGTCGTCAAGGCCACCGGTCTGGCCGAAGCCGATGCGAACAAGGCGCGCGGTCTGGCGCAGGCGGAAGTCATCGAGGCGCAAGGCAAGGCGACCGCCGAGGCGATGCGCGTGAAGGCCGAAAGCTTCAAGCAATACAACGAGGCGGCGGTCATCGAAATGATCGTTCGCGTGATGCCGGAAATCGCTGGCAAGATCAGCGAACCGCTGGCGAAGATGGAGAAGATGGTCATCATCAACAGCGGCAACGGCCCCGGCGGCGGCGCGAGCAAGCTGACCGGCGACGTGACCACCATCATCAGCCAGTTGCCGCCGGTGCTGGAGAGCCTGACCGGCGTGAAATTCGAGAAATTGCTGGAGCAGGTCCCCGCGCTCAAAAAGGCGATGGGTAAGGACGACGACAAGGGCAAATAGAAAGTTTGGGCTGCGCGACAGCGCAGCCCTACCAAATTCGGCGTCGGTAGGGCGGAGCTGCCGCTCCGCCTATTTTGAAAACCATGAAACTGAACCGTTCGCGCGACGACCGCCAGCTGGCCGGAGTATGCGGCGGGTTGGCGAAGCATTTTGAACTGCCATCATCGAAGCTGCGCGTGGTCTGGGTTTTGGGAACGCTTTTCAGCGCGGCATTTCCGGGTGTTTTGTTGTATCTGGCGCTTTGGTATTTGCTGCCGGAAGAACCGCCGCCCGCGCCCACTTTTGACCCGCCGCCGTTGCAGCCGTGGAAGAAGACCGGATGAGTTGGCTAATGCTAGGTAGATTATTCCTGTGAAAAAGAAAGAAACACGAGAAATACAATATTGGAGAATTAGCCCTGGCCAAGGAGGTTATCTTTGGCGAGAACAGAAACTGAACGACTGTATCGCAATTGGCTGGTCGGAAACTGGCAGTCTAAAGAAAAAAGATGAAAATTGGCTGAAGGGAAAACTACGCGATATGCGGTGGCCAGGGAAAAGAGCCTTCGAGCAACTTTCCAACTTTCGTTGGAAGGTTGGGGAGGGCGATAAGGTTATTGTTTGCACGAGCGGGAAAGGAATTTACGCGATCGGAACAATCAGAGGAGATTACGAATACAACGAAGCACTTGAATATAGCCACAGTCGAAAGGTTCAATGGGATACGACGTTCTGGAGTCCGGTGCCTATTGATTTATTGAGGTTAGAAAAGTCATCTTTCTATTACAAGTTTCATGGCTTGAGTTCTTGGACAATTCGGGATTTGAACTCCGACGAATGGAATGAATTCTGCGAACGGCTTAACAGAGTCAGCACGCCATTTAGGAATCTCCAAATGTGGGGCGGTTTGATTCAAGCGCCGGAATACGAAAACGAAGTGATGATTCTCTTTAGTCACATGCTGCAGCATTTCGGCATGAGGATTATTCAGTTTGGGACTCGGTTTCCAGATGCAATCGTCGAACGAAAAAAGGGCAAGAAGTGGGAAAAGTTGAACGTCGAATTTGAGTTGCGCTCTGGCAGTTTTCAAGATCATTTGCCGGACAAACCCCAGAAGTGTGATTTGATTGTTTGTTGGGAAGATAATGACTGGGGACGCAATAACGACCAAAAGGGAAGCTACGAAATAATTGAATTGAAGAAAAATTTGGAAAATATTTTGTGAAGACGAAACCAGGACAAAGAATTTATTCACACTTTCGGAGACATGCGCCTGTTTAAAGCCATCATTGGCGCGAACCACCGGGCGGTGGCCGGTGGATTGGGTGCTGGCAGAATTGCACATGTAGACAATTATGTCTTCGCCTGAAGTCAATCGGTGGCTGAGAGCAAAACGGTGGCAGTTGGTGGTGGGGTTGTCGGTGTACGCGGTTTTAGCCGTGGTCGGCGGTACCATTACACTGTTGCCCGTATTTTTTATGATTTATGTGTTTGCTCAAATTGCGTTGCTGTTGACTTTGCCGCACCTGCAGCCGAATCGTGCCATTTTTTTATGCAGCGGGGTTTCCGGCCTGGGGATCGGCCTGATCTGGAGGGACTGCCTGCACGCCGAGCGGGATGATATGTCGTTTCTTCCTCGATGGCTGGTCCGGGAATTCGTCCACGCCGGTCCCAGATTGATCATGGACGGATGGCGTAATGGCGTCCGCGCCGCGCAGTTGCTTCGACTGGATATTAATACGTGCGGCAATGTGCTGGCCTTTCTCGCGGGGAGGGATTCGTCCGCCTCGCGGGCGGAATTGGTGAGTGAATTCCCGGAGCTGGACTGGACACGGCTGATCGCACAACTTCGCTTGCTGGATGGGATTCTTTTTTTGCGGCCGGATGTGTCCCGGCTGTCGCTGACCTCGATACTTCGGATGGAGCTGCGCCAGTTCGCCGTTTATCACGAACCGTCCGGCACGCCCGCGAATGAGGAATTGCCGCCTGCGGTTACCCAGCCGGAACAGCTCAGTCCCTGGGAAATTCTGGGTGTGTCTGACGGCGCCACGTCGGCTGAAGTCAAAGCCGCGTACCGCAGACGCATCAAGGAATGTCATCCGGATCATTTTGCCGGCATGGACGAAAAAGTACGACAAGTCGCGGAGGAATGGACCAAGGCCCTGAACCTGGCCTATGACTCGCTGGCTGCTCCAAAGCAATCTGAAAGTTGAAAGAAAGGACAGAATTATGCACCTGTTTGAAGCCATTATTGACGCCAACCACCGGGCGGTGGCCGGTGACACGACGGCCGGGTTGCATCCGGCGGATTTCGAGTCTGAATTGCCGGTCATCGCGCTCACATGCGTTGATCCGCGGTTGAATGCGCTTTTTCCGAACGCGCTCGCGCTGCCCGCCGAGGAGTTCATCTGGCTGCGCAACGCGGGCAATATTATCACTGGGCCGCTGAGCAGCACCATGCGTTCGCTGGCGCTGGCGTGTGCGGTCAAGGGCGGCAAGGAAATCGCCATCATCGGCCACACGGACTGCCAGGTTGGTCAGACGACGGCGATGCAGTTGCTCGATAAATTGAAGGACTTGGGCGTGGAGCGGCATTTGTTGCCGGAAAACATCAACGAATTTTTCGGCCTGTTCGCCAGTGAACGGCAGAACGTCATCAAGGCCTGCGACATCGTCCGGCACAGCCCGCTCATCGGCCCGAAAATCCCGGTGCATGGTTTTTTGGTGGACATCGAAACCGGCAAGCTCGAATGGATTGTGAACGGCTACGAAACCTGGCAGACGTTGCCCAGCACCAGCGACGCGATCAAAGTCGCCGGGCCGGTGGCCGAGGCGCTCGGTTCGTTCGCCGCGTTCAACATCGGCGAAATGAAATTCCCCGAAGCCAAAATCGGCGAGCTGGCAACGAACGCCGAGGACTGGCTGTCGCAAAAGGCGGGGAAGATTGAAGCGGCAATCCCCGGCACACCGGAGACGAAGACGACCGTAGCCCAACGGGTGGCTGAATATGCCGAAAAGCACTGGCCGAATCCTTCCGGGGAGAAGCCGCCGAAAATTTCATTGCCGCCTCCGCTCCGTCCCAGGATCATTCCGCCCCGCGGCCGGAGGTAAGTGATTGCGTTCCGTATCGCAAAGGCAGGATGGAGCAAGCCTGTTCCAAGCATTGCCGACAGTTTCTTGGCTTGAAATCCGAAATCCGAAGCTCGAATTTGAAAGACACGACCAGGCCCTTTTGTTGTTCGGATTTCGGGCTTCTTTCGAAACTCGGATATCGGCCTTCGGACTTGCGCCACGGAACGGACAGGCAACCTGAACTAAAGAAACTCACCCGTGCAATTCTCTCCAAGCGTGAATATGCACCCAAGGCATCAGGCGCTAAAGAAATCCCACCCAATAAGCTCCTGAGCGAAGAGAATAAACTGCCAATAGATCAGCTTTTGAAGGGCAATCGAAAAAGCTGGCCATCGGTTTGATCTCTACGCGCACAATCCGGCGACCGTCGCGCGGGCGTCATCGGGCACACGCAAGGCAGCGTCAAAAGTCTTTCGATGGTGTTCTACGCCGGAAAGATCGTGCAGCACCCGGCGATGGAAAATCCCACCATCGTGATGTTCACCGACCGCAACGACCTGGACAACCAGCTTTTCGACACATTCTCGTTTTGCAAGGAGTTGCTGCGACAGATACCGTGAAAGTGAAAGGGTCAGTCCTAGAAAAGTGACATTATACCCTGTGGTCTTCGCGAATGATTTTGCGGCCAAGTAAACTACGCCACGTGGTGGGCGATTAATCCAATACCACGAGGTTGGCTGAAAGGCTAAACCCTGTGGTCTTCTCGAACTATTTTACGAGTACCGCCGGAAAGGCTCGAGCGCCAGTTCTTGAGCTCTTTCAAACGGTTGAGCTGGCCGATTTCTTTCAGACGTTTGTAAATCAATTGCCAGGCGCACGGACGGTCGGGACTGACTTCGCCCAGGTCTTCACGAGAACCTCAATAAATAAAAAGAAGACCCCGTTTCACACAGAGTCTCCCTCTAAAGCAAATGCAATTTCTTCCCAGCCCAATTTTCGCCCACGCAGCTAGCCGCAGCACTGATCTGGGCTAGAGCGAATTCTTCCCCTGAGCCTTGGCTGTCTTCCAACGAGCCCTAGCTGCCGCCGCAATTTTCGCTCTGGCCGCTGTACTCATTTTGCGCCTAGCCTTGACCGGCTTTGCGGCTGTCTTTTGCCCCTTAACTTTTGCCCATCTAGCTTTTAGGGCAGCAACGATTCTGGCTTTCCCCGCAGCACTCACCTTCCGTTTCTTCTTGGGGACTTTCGCAGCAACAGGTTTGGTAGTGGAACCGAACAACCGGCTCAACTCTTTTTCCAAGGCCACAATATTCTCTTTGAGATTAGCGGCCTGACGTAATTGGTTTGGTGTTAGATCAATCATATACCGTCAAGATATGCCGTTAAAGCATAGGAAAGTCAAAACCAATCTGCACTGGTCATGGCTGAAAAAGAGACTCTGTGTTATCAGACTCACCCCTCATCACGTCCATGCTCGTTGGGATGTGAATAACTTTGAATAGACAAAAATGGAGATCGGCGTATTATCGCAATCAATCAGTCGGAAAAACTTGAATCCGTAAAACCCTTTGAAAACGAATTCCAAATACATCACTCGTGCCACATTTCATTCATTTTTCGGAGTGGTTTGTGCGGGAGCTGTCCTGTTGATTTCCTCCAGCGCGCAGGCGCAGAATCTGTTTGTGGGAGATAACAGCGGCACCATTTATGAATTCACGCCGGGCGGAGTGCAAAGCACTTTTGCCTCCGGGTTGAATACCCCTTGGGGACTGGCTTTTAACAGCGCGGGCGATTTGTTTGAGGCGGATTACATAAGTGGCAACATTTATGAATTCACGCCGGGCGGAGTGAAAAGCACATTTGCCTCCGGATTGAGTAATCCTACAGGACTGGCCTTTAACCGCGCGGGCAACCTGTTTGAGTTCGATTACGGCAGCGGCAACATCTATGAGTTCACGCCGGGTGGAGCGCAAAGCATTTTTGCCTCCGGGTTGAATGGGAATGGTGCTGAACAACTGGCCTTTAACAGTGCGGGTGACCTGTTTGTGTCGAATCCCGTTCACGGCAAAATCTACGAATTTACGCCGGGCGGATTGAAAAGCACCTTTGCCTCCGGGTTGGGTACTCCTGTAGGACTGGCCTTTAACAGCGCGGGCGATATGTTTGTGGCGAATGGGTACGGCACCATCATCGAAATCACCCCGGACGGAACGCAAAGTACCTTTGCCTCTGGGTTGGACGAACCTTATGGACTGGCCTTCCAGCCCGTGCCTGAACCTTCGGCATTGGGGTTGCTGGCCGTTGGCGTCACCGCATTCCTCGCCCGCCGTCTTCGCAAGTTGGTCGCCTAGCTAATGCGCCCAAGTGGTTTGCGGCCGTCGAGATGATTCGTTTGGCCGCCGACCAAGACTGGCTGCACAAGGCCACCAAAGAGATTTCAAAATACTGGCGGAACAAGCGCGAGCGGCACTCGAATCACCTGGCCGCGTCAAGAACAGTTATCCGTCGAGTGTGAGTGAAAAAGGGTTAAAGCGTAAAAGAGCAAAAACTAAGGTCTCCTCACACAACGGAACCCGTAGCCCCCGCCGATGCTGGTCGGCAAGTAGACGCCGCGATAGGCACACTCCGCCTCATAGGCCACGTAGCCCCAACAGCCGCCGCGCACCACACGGTGGGTAGTTGGCGAGGATGCTGGTCCCGTTGGATCGCTGCCTCCCAGATACGGGCTGCCCGCCGGATACGGCGGTGGCGCATACCAATCCCAACACCACTCACACACATTCCCGGCCATGTCATACAGCCCATACGCGTTCGGTGTAAACCACCCCACCGGATTCGAGTTGACTCCGACGGGATTAAAATTCGTGTTTTCGCCCTGATACGGTCCCGCATCATAATTGTAAGTGTTTGGGGCGGCTCGGTAGTTGGCCTCATATTCCGAAATGGCATTGCCCCACGGAAAACGGAAACCAGTCATCCCGCCCCGTGCCGCCTTCTCCCATTCAGCCTCCGTTGGCAACCGATATCCATTATTCGCCATATTCATATAAACATTCGTGACCGTGGTGTTTGTATATACCTGCGTCAAACCCGCATCTGTGTAATAACATGGCGTCAAGCCCGCCTGCTGCGACCGCGCATTGCACCACACCACACAATCATACCAATCCACACTCTCCACCGGATAGTTGCCCTGATTCGCCGAGCCTGCATGGGAAAAGGTGTAACCATTGCTCGTGGCGTAGTTGTAAACCGCCGCCCATTGATTGGAGGTGACCAGGAACACGTCCATGTAAAATGCCGAAACATACACATTCGTCGGATGGGCATCCGTGATGTTCGGTTCATTCGTGACCGCGTAGATATTTTGGATGATATAATTTCCCATCAAAAAAGAACCCGCCGGAATCAGCACCATGCCCGGAGGATTGGTGGATTGGAGCAAGCGGAAATAACCCGCCGGGGCCGAGTTCGTCACCGTTACGGCATTGATTGAGACCGCATTAGTCGCCGTCACCCAGTTGGGCGTTGTCAGGTTGGTGGTCGTTTGCAACACATAATTCGTCGTGCAGCTCGTTGGCCAGTAAAGGAGGGATTGCCCGCCCGCGACCGGGGCGATGCCCAGATTGGTCACTTGCGCGGTGGCTTGGTGAAAGCCAGCAATGATCGCCAGCGCGATGAACAGTGAGTGAAGTTTGGTTTTCATAATGAATTCGGGTTTGGTTTTGCTTTCTTCGATGATGACCTGATTTACAGTGCCGTTTTTACGCCTCGGCCAATTCAAAATCAAATTAAATGTGGCATAAGGAAAAGTTTCACCTGATTCTTCACCTAAAGTTTCACCTGGCGGGCAATAAAGGGGCGGTGACGGGGCAATTGAGCGGGCGTTGAACGGGCGGTCGAAAAAATGGCTTGAACCCCTGTAAAACAAGGTTATACTAAGCCTTGAAACAGAATGTGTTAGGCTCGGAACGGTAAAGCTTCCCTCGTTCAATTCCGACTCTTGCCTATTTTCTGACAACGGATAGCTAAACAAAAGGAAATCCCACCCCAGACTCCCCACACCCACCCACTCCCCTCCTAAGAGAGAAGCAGGCAGATGCAGGGACCAAACCTCAATCCCTCCGATCACCCTTACACGCCAGCCTCTCCCTGTTAGCATTCAGATTATTTTTCCAGCCAGGTATTCGTGCAATTGTGACCAGAATATCAGCGCCCATGAACTCCAGGATTTTTTTGGCCAAGTCCATTCTGTCCTGCCTAACCGTCCAAGTGCTGACGCCTATTGATCGGGCAGCTTCAGTACGATTTTTCCCAGCCAACATTGACTCAACCAACATCCGCTCCCTCTCTCTCAATGAGCCAAGGAATTCGTCCCAATCCAATCTCCTCGCTGCCCTCTCTGCCGGGTCTTCATGATCATTGGAAAGTACGTCATGGATCTGGAATATTTCTTCACCCTCATCCCCGGCCACTATCTCATCGAAACTGTTGATGGTCGATCTGCCATTGAGTTGCGTACCAGTTCCGAGCACATCTGAACTAGAACTGCCAAAACTACGCCTGCCAGATTTCATGTGGAGGATGGTGTAGAAGGCAAGGTTACCTGGTGTGACTCGTTTACCCAATTGTTCAGTCCGATCCAGAAGTTTTGCTGCCATTACTGTTGCGTCCTGGATCAATTCCTCTGCATCTTCTGAACCGACAAATTTTACGTTTCTTGGTATTGCTGATCTGAGACGTGGGACAATTTCTTCCTGTAAAATCCATCCAGCTTGAGGGGACATAGGATTCCTTTTGGTAGTGGGGTTGAAATGAAGAAAAATCCCCTGTCCTCGAAAAGGCAGGGGATGGGGGCGGATCGGGTGGGCTAATCCGTCACCCTATTATTATCCCACTCTATTAGTGGATTGGAGGAGAGGGGGTGAACAACCTATACTAGCTCGCCGGGGGAACTTTATCTGCTCATTCTGTCGGAGCTTTTAACTCTAGCTCGTGATTGGTTAGACCGATACTCATAAACATCAATTCGATTTAGCTCGGAAAAACATCTGTAAAATTGTCGCCGGCAAATATGTAAAAACCAAAACAGGATGTAATTGGCCTGGCCCTAGATTGGTGAACGTGAGCCAGTTTGTGGAACCTAAATTAGTGGATGTCTCAATGACAAAACTATGACTTTGACCGTTAATGTTGCTTACCACAAGAGACGCTGTGCTTTTCGTTGGGGAATACCTCTGACGCAGAAAAGAAAATTCTTTTCAGCTCAGAGCCGTCTTCCTTAATTTTGCTCATTTGAGTTATTAGGAAAGGCCTCCGGTGCGACATGGGGCTACTCATCAACTGGACATCCCAGCTTGTGTTACTGATTTTTGCTTATAAATCCCATGTTTGAGCCGGAGCACCGAATTGTTAATTTTTCAATGAACAAATCGGTGGTGCGATACACCACTTCAACCCAAAAAAGTTGGGAAGAAGGGAAACGGTGGATTTCTCTCAAAACAACAATTGGTTGCTTCAATTAAAATCCACTGCGGCATCACGTCGCCGACAGGTTGACTCTACACTGAGCGAAATGGGCATCAATTATAAATCGGTCACCTCTTTATAACGGGAGCAACTCGCTTTGCGTTAGGCGTGTTTTCCTTGGATTGTTATAGGCGGGCAGGGATGTTTATTTTGATGGTGTTGGCTGCGGTGCGGCTAAAGTCTCCTTGAAAGTCACCATTGCAGCCATTTCGGCGCTATGCTGGGCTCGCAGATGCCCATAAACCCTCATCAAAAGCGCACCACCATCCTTGTGTCCTGCCCATCGAGCAACAGTTGGAATATCAACACCCTTTTCAATGCACCTGGTGATAAACAGGTGGCGCAAATCGTGGTGGGTGATGCGCTTGATGCCGAGCACTTTTGCTGCTCGATCAATTGATTTTTGGCATTCTGCAACCCGCATGACCGTTTCATTTGCGGGTTCGTCTGCCCGCTCACTTTTCATTTTTTCCAGGAGCGTGCGCATGTCGGGAATCATCGGCACGCGGCGGATTTCAGAGTTTTTCGTCCCGGTTACAGGATGCCCACGAACAATGATTTCACCCTTTGTTAAATTGCAGTCGCCCCAAGTAATGTATTTCGCTTCAGATATACGAAAGCCGCCATAGGCCAAAAATTCTACCAATTCGCTCGCCGGCTTGGCGTAGCCGCTGCCAGAATTTTTCACCTCTTCAACCAGTTTTTGAAACCGATCAAACTCCGGCAACTCGATGTGCTTTTTGGTGCGCTCCTTAACCCGTTTGGCGACAAGCGCAGGATTGTCATAGCGCGCCCCATTATCAATGGCGATCTGGAATACATGCCTTAGCAGCCTGTTGAACAATGGTCATAATTAAGGCGGGCGGGTGAGGCGCGAAAAATCGCTGCGGCCATAACTTCCACCCGCGCCACCAATCGCCGCCCGTATCTTTGCAGTCCCGTTCCAATATTTCCGGCAAACCGGAACCCTCCCTCCAGCAAAAGCCTCCAGACCACGTAAAAAAGGGCCTTCCCCCAGGCCACCCATTGTTTGGGTGTTCCCACGCCCAGCAGTTTCCTCATCAGTTGCGACAGGTTGTAAATGGCCGCCGAAAACTTGAAGCGCTTGTTGAGGTTGTCCCGTCCCCGGAGCGTCGTCCGCCGCGCTCCTCCGGCATCCAGTATGTGCGCGAACGGTCTCTCAAGGTGCATCCCCCGGCTCTTCAACAGTTCCTTGCCCGACTTGCTTTTGGCGCTCCGTCTGGCACTGCGCACCACCTTGGACTCTTCGTCGGTGAGTTTCTCCATGTTCCGGTTGATCACCGGATCGGAAATCACCGTGCGAATCCCCTCCTGCTGCAAGCCGCCCATTTCCGGCACCGCGTGATAGCCCTTGTCCGCCGTGGCGCTTTCAATCGTCAGGGTTCCCGCAGGAAGCTCTTTAACCTCGTTGATGTTCTCCTGCGCCTCCAGCACATGCAGCGCGAGATCCTTGTGATCGGGTTCATCGCCCGGACGCACCTCCGCGTTCAAGATCGCGCCCGTGTCCAAATCCACCGTGTTCTCCGGCTTGTAGATCATGTCGGTGGCCCCGGCCTTGGTCGGCCCGATCTTGGCGTCAGGGTCATTGGGGTTTTCCCAGTCCTGGTTGCTCATCTTCTTGGGCCGCTTGCGGTCAAACCGCCGGACGGCGTCGGCATCCTTGGGATCAATCCCGTTCTCCGCGGCCAGACGGCGGACATATTCCCAATAGACTTCCTCGGTCTGGCGGTTGACCAGCCCTTTGAGCGAGGCGTTGGCCTCGATCACGGAGGCGTCTATGCCCACGTTGCGGCCCTTGACCAGCCCGTGCTCCTGCAAGGCCGCCAAGATCAGAAGGAATACCTGGTGGTAAACCTCCACGCCCAGACGGGAGCGGATGACCGACAGGGTGGAATGATCCGGGGTGTTCCCGGTCAGGTCATAGCCCAGGAAGGCACGGATGGAAATGGAATCCTGGCAGCGCTCGGCAATGCCCCGCTCGCTGGGGATGTTCTCAAAGAAACCGACCATCAGCATCTTGAAATACACCACCGGGTCAACGCCCGGACGACCACGGCCATTGCCGGAATAGCAGGCCGCGCAAAGCTGCCGCACTTCGGAAGCAAAGGAAAAAGACTGGAGCGTCTGGTCGAGCTTGATGTAAAAAGAGGAGGAGACAGGCTGCACCAGTTGACGGGATGGAACGAAAAGTTCCGGCGGCGGCAATGTTTGCGGTTTGAACATGAAAAATTGTAACTTATACTAACTATAAGACAACACAATTATATTTTATTTTCACAATTACTTCAACAGGCTGTTAGGATGCTGACGGTGTGATTATGCGATGACGAGCTGTTCCTACTGGCATTGGCCGCACTCCAGTTCAAGCATTCCGCACTGGTAATCTTGCTGACATCCTTTTTTGCCAGTCCCGGCCAGGCTTTCAACAGCGCTTCGATACGAAATTGGTAATACTCCTTGGTTCTGGGTTTGAGCGCCGGATTGTCATTCAGCCTTTGTTTAAAGACAGACAAGGCATCCCCGAAAGTCATTCTGCCGCCGATTACCGCAGATGCGCTATGAACCCGCTGTCGTTCGGATTTCTCAAGATCCGCTAAACGCAGCTTGGCTACTGAGGGGGATTTTGTTTTGAGACTGCGTCGAATCAGCTTGCCCTTAACCCTGATCCGGGCAAAATACGTCTGTGATGGTTTGTAACGAATCAAGTTTGCATACGGCGTTTTTTGCCAGTCTGGATCACGCTTTAAGGGCGTCCGCATCGTTTTCATGCGGGCAGTATCAGATTGCAGTATCAGATTGTCAAATTGAATTCAATAGACCATCACAATCTGATTGTATTTAATGGTCCGGGGCGTAGCGTAGCTTGGCTAGCGCGCTTGCTTGGGGTGCAAGAGGTCGTGAGTTCAAATCTCACCGCCCCGACCATTTTACAATCAATTATTCGCGGGCGAACACCAGTGTGGTTTTGTCGTCCTTGATCGTCAATCGGGTGTCGTTGATCTGGGCGGGCATGGATTGTTTTTTGCTGCCGCTGTTGAGCGATAAATCGTAATCCTTCCCGTCACCTTTCCATTTGCCCTGCCATGTGGCGGTTTCGGTGGTGGGCGGCTGCCCGGGCTGCGTTTTAAGATGAGGCAGATTTTTCAGAAACGCCTGGCCATCGGCGCCGGCGACAAAGGCGGTCTTGGCATAAGACTGCGTCACCCAGGCGCGCAGCGTCCGCATTTCGCGCGACGAGATGACCGGACGCGTCTCCAGCAGCCGGCTCGTGGTCGCGGCGACGTTGAAACCCCAACGGCCGACAATTTTTTCCGAACCATATTTTGCCGACTGGCCGGTTTGCAGATAGGTGCACAGGTCGTCATAATTGTCCTGGACAATGCCCATGACCATATTGGCCGTCTCCTGGTTTTTCCAGAGGGATTTGAACTGGTCGTTGCCGAGCAATTGCCGGATGGGCGCGCGTTGTTTCCACGCATTTTGAAACTCGTTGTTCTGGCCGAGCTGTTTGAAATCCTCGCGTTCGGTCAGTGAAATAAACATGGGATAATCCGCCAGCCGGTCGCGCAACTGCGGGTTTTGATAGAGCAGTCCGGCAAGATCGGCGTACTTGAAATAATTGTCCGGCATCGGGTCAATGGCGCGAGCAATCTGGGCGTACCCGGTGGTTTCCGAATCATGCCCCATCCGGTTCAGCAGTTTAACCAGCCTGCCTTCGTCGTCGGACGTGGCGACTTGCGCCGTCCAGTAGCTCAAATCGAAAATGATGAACGAGATGAGCACGAGATAGGCGAGGCCGTTTATCAGGCCGAGACCGAGGCCGAGCCGGGCATTCAGCCGGTTCCACCGGAGCAATTGCAAGGAGTCTTCTTTGTATTTGAAATGAACTTCCACCTTGCGATGCACAAAAAACCCCGCCGATTTGAACGGAATCATCAAAATCCAGAACACAATCAGCGGCGACAACAGCCAGATGACGGTTGGATCATGAATGCCCACGTGCGGCAGCATCGGCTTGACGAATTTGGCGAGCGGCCCGGCCAGAAACGCGGAAACAATAATGCCGATCAGCGAGAACGACACGCGAACCGCGCCCTGCCGGTAGCCGAGAGCGGCCAGCGACAGCAGCATCACCGAAACCAGAATCCAAATGGTCATACCCATAAATAAAACCATTTTGCCAAAAAAGCACGCTAAAATTTAACCTTCTGGCATTTGAAGCAGATGAACGAACTGCAACTGGCGGACAATTGCGAAACAGAAATCATCCTTGCATTCTGTGCCTGATGTGGGAAATTCCTACTTATGGAAGTATTGTACATGACAGAAAAAGGGCAGGTGACGGTTCCCAGCGCGGCGCGGGCGCGCCGGAAGCTGGGTTATAAGTCCACGCTGATGTTTTTTGAAAGCGCCAGCGGTGACATGATTTTGCGTCCGTCAAAGGCCAGCCCGGAGCTTGATTTGGTGGATCACCTACGCCGTTTCAAAGGGATTGAAATTCCCGAACGCAAGCACCTGGCCGCGCCGCGCGTATGAACTGGCTGCTGGATACGAATGTGGTTTCCGAGCTTACGCGGGAAAATCCGTCGGCGGTGGTGCTGGCTTGGTTGAAGGTACGGCGCGGACAGTGTTATCTTTCCGCCATCACCCTTGCCGAGTTGCGTTATGGTGTGGAACGGCTCGCCAACAGCAGGCGCAAAAAGGAACTCGAACAGGAATTCCAGTTTTTGATGGAAGATTATCAAGGGCGTTTTTTTGACGTGGACGGCAACGTTGCCGCCGAATGGGGGCGCTACGCGGCAGAACTGGAAACGCACTACGGCAAGGGCTGGTATCAGCAATTCGACTACCGGGACACGATGCTGGCCGCGACAGCGCGCGAATATGGTTTAGGCTTGGCCACCCGCAACACCAGGCATTTTCCATTTTGCCCCACGGTTGAAAACCCATTCGGAACGTAAAACCTCCGCCGGACCAGGTTTGTCGCATATCAAGAGGAACGCGGATTCGCACGTTGAAAGCGGGCGGGGAATCGGGCAAATTGCAGGCGGTGAAAATTTCCATTGTGGTACCGGCGTTCAACGAAGAACGGTTGCTTGGCGAATCGCTGGCGCAAATCAAATCAGCGGCCAATGCGTTCGCGCAGCGCGGTTGGGACTTTGAATTGATTGTGTGCGACAACAATTCCACCGACCACACGGCCGAAATCGCGCGGGCGGCGGGCGCAACCGTCGTGTTCGAGTCGGTCAATCAAATCGCCCGCGCCCGGAATTCCGGCGCGGCGGCGGCCACCGGCGACTGGCTGATTTTTGTGGACGCGGATTCGCATCCGAGCGCGGAATTGTTTGCCGACGTGGCGGAGCAAATCAGTTCCGGCCGCTGTCTGGGCGGCGGCTCCACGGTGCGGATGGATGAAAATTTTTTGTTGTCCGGTTTTTTTACCTGGACTTGGAACTGGTCCAGCCGGCTGGGACGGTTGCTGGCCGGCTCGTTTATTTTTGTGGAGACGGCGACGTTCCGGAAAATTGGCGGATTCAACAATGAGCTGTTTGCGGCGGAGGAATTGGATTTGAGCAAACAACTGAAGCGGCTGGCGCGGGAGACGGGCAGGGGAATCGTGATTTTGAACCGGCACCCGCTGACAACTTCCGCGCGGAAGATGCGGCTTTACACGATGGGGGATCACCTCAGGTTGCTGGTCCACGTGATCTTCAACCGCCGCGCCCTGACCCGCCGCGAATCCTGCACCCTGTGGTATGACGGCCGGCGGTGAGTCAGCGGGGAAACATCGCCTGCCCTCCATAGCGCGCGGCGCGACGGAGGGAACAACCAACTCCGCTGGCGCGCGAGCAGGCATCGAACATTCAACTCCCAACCAGGCATCGGACGGGCCAGTCAGTGGATGTTGTTTATGGCTATGAACAACCAGTTGTTGTGTCCACAGTGTTGCTGCGGCCCCCGGCAGAGTTCCGCCCCGCCAAAACAGGAATGGGGAATTGGGCTTGGAAATTCTTGCGGAAACACAAGTATTAAGATAAACTAAAGCCAATCAGTCGAAGCATGAAATTATACCACTTGATAAGTGGGCTTACAATGTTGTCGCTGGTCACTGTCCCGGCGCAGACGTTCAAGGTGATTCATAGTTTCACCAACAGCCCCGACGGGGCATATCCGTGGGCAGGTTTGGTGTTGAGTGGCAGCACACTCTATGGAACAACCAAGGGTGGCGGCAGTTCGCGTGAAGGCACGGTGTTCAAGGTTAACACGAATGGAACAGGTTATACTGTTCTCAATCGTTTCGCTGCCAATGGTCATCCCTATGCGGGCCTGGTGTTGTGCAGCAACGAACTTTACGGGACGACCCTTGGAGACACCATGGTTCCGACTTCCCCAGGTTTTGGCATTGTGTTCAAAGTCGCCACAAATGGAACCGGCTTTGCCGAACTCAAAGACTTTGACGACAACAGTGGGTCGGATGGGATGAATCCGGCGGGAGGGTTGGTGTTAAACGACAGCACGCTTTATGGAACAACCGAAGGAAGCATCGGTTCAGGCGGCACGGTGTTCAAGGTCAACACAAATGGGGCGGATTTTACCGTTCTCAGAAGCTTCACCAACAGCCCGGACGGGGCGGGACCGGAGGCGAATTTGGTGTTGGACGGCAGCATGCTTTATGGGACGACTTGTTGGGGCGGCAGTTCGAGCAATGGCGTGGTGTTCAAAGTGGACACGAATGGAACGGGTTATGCCATTCTCAAAAGTTTTTCAGCTTTAAGCAATGGCACCAATAGCGACGGGGCGGATCCGCTGGGGGGGCTGGTGTTAAATGGCAGCACGCTTTATGGGACAACCTACTACGGCGGCGTTTCGAGCAATGGCGTGGTGTTCAAGGTGGACACGAATGGAACGGGTTTTGCCGTCCTGAAACATTTTCCGGCCTTGATCAACGGCACCAACAGTGATGGGGCATATCCGCGTGCGGGCCTGATTTTTAACGGCAATACGCTTTATGGGACAACCATCAGCGGCGGCGTTTCGAGCAATGGCGTGGTGTTCAAGATGAACACAGATGGAACAGGTTTTGCCGTCCTGAAACATTTTCCGGGCTATATCAACGGCACCAACAGCGATGGGGCGGGTCCATTTGCGGGCTTGATTTTAAACGGCAACACGCTTTATGGGACAACCGCCGGCGGCGGCAGTTCGGGTGTGGGGGTGGTGTTCAGTTTAACGGTGCCGCCGGAGATTCTGGTCAACGATGACTGCTTTGGGGCGCGGACCAATTGCTTTGGTTTCAACGTGGCCGGTATTTCCAATCTGGTCGTGGTGATGGAGGCTTGCACCAATTTGGCAGGAACCAACTGGGTGCCGTTGCGGACCAACACCCTCGGCGATGGGCCGGTCTATTTCAGCGATCCCAAGTGGACGAATTACCCGGGCCGTTTCTACCGCGTCCGCGGGCAGTGAGTTGGACAGGTGGGGGGAGCACTCGCCGCTGCCCGCCGGTCCATGCAAACGGCCACCCGGCTTGTTGGGGACGGCGAGGAAGTTCAGATACTCGATCTTCCGCTCATTTATTTTCATGATGGAACGGGAGTCCCGCGGCATAAAGCTTCAACTCGCCGTTGATCTGCTCCAGCAGGGCTGATTGCCCCGCCGCCCGCGCCAGGGCCATCGCCGTTTGGGCGCTCCGCTGGGCGTCACTGAATCGCCCGGCCTCGGCGTAGGCAGCGGCGAGTGTGTGGAGAATGATGGGGTTCTTTCCGCCGACAAGCTGATTTGCCTGTTCGGCCAGTTGCACGGCTTGATGACCGTTGCGCAGCGACGCCTGGGGAGCAGTCGCCAACACCCAAGCCAGGTTGTTTTGGGCTTCCAGATAGTTGGGTTGGATTTGCAGCGCCGTTTGGTAATGGGCAATCGCTTCGTCCACTCTCCCCTTTAGGGAAAGAGCCATGCCCAGATTGTTATGGGCAACCACGGCATCCGGTTTGATTTGCAGGGCCGTTTGGTAATGGGCGATCGCTTCGTCCACCTTGCCCTTTTGGAGCAGCGCGTTGCCGAGATTGTAGTGGGCTTTCGCATAGTCGGGCTTGATTTGCAGGGCCGTTTGGTAATGGGCGATCGCTTCATCCACGCTCCCCTTTTCGGAAAGAGCGTTACCCAGGTTGATGTGGGCATCCACGCAGTTGGGCTTGATTTGCAGGGCCGTTTGGTAATGGGCGATCGCTTCGTCCACCTTGCCCTTTTGGAAAAGAGCAACACCCAGGCAATCGTGGGCGTAATCATTGTCTGAGGTGCAGGCGGTCGTGTGAGTCCACAGCGATTCATCATTGCGCCAATAGGAGACCTGGATGCGCGCGCAGAAAATCAAAGCCATGAGGATGATGGTGGAGAAGCCGGCCAGCACCACGCGGCGATGACGCCAGCCAGCGCATAGATCGGCCGCCGTCCAGGTCAGCGACAGATACAAGCCGATCTGCGGCAGATAGGTGTAGCGGTCCGCATGAGCGTAGTAGGATATCTGCACCATCCCGATAACCGGGATCATCATTCCCAGATACCAGAGCCAGCCGACCATGAGCCAGGGATGCGTCTTGCGAAATGCCCATACTGTTCCGGATATGGCCAGCAGCAACCCCAGTGCCCCGGCCACCTGCCATAACGGCAGATAGTTTACCGGGTTGGGATAAACACACGCCAGTCCCAATGGATGGATCATCTGCCAGAGATAGGTAACGTAGGACACCACGGCATTTTCCATCCGCAGCCCGAAAGGTAATTTCTCAGCGGCCATTTTCTCCGGAACCAGGGCCGTCGCCACGCACGATCCGACCATCAACACAAACAGGGGGATTTTCTCGGCCACCCGCCGGAGCAAAACCTGGGGCGTGAAGCTTGCAAGACGGTTCAGCGGCCAGTAATCCAGCAGCAGGAGGACGAAGGGCATCGTCACCAGCATGTTCTTGGACAGCAGTCCCAGGGCGAAGAGCAGCATCACGGTGCCATAGCGCATCATCGAGGGCGGGCGGCGCACATAGCGGACGTAGGCTCCGAGCGTCAGCATGAAAAAAAACGCGCTCAAAACATCCTTGCGCTCGGCGACCCATGCCACCGACTCCGCCCGCAATGGATGGATCGCAAACACCGCCGCCACAAACGCACTGCGCCACAAAAAACCCGTCATCCGCCGCAGCACCAGGAACAACAGGATCGTCGCCGCCCCATGCAGCAGGAGGTTGGTGAGGTGATGGCCGCCCGGATGCAACCCGTACAACTGACAGTCGAGCATGTGGGAGAGCCAGGTCAGCGGGTGCCAGTGGCCGATTTGGCCATAAGTCAGCGCCCAGCGAAATCCCTCCCAGGTCAGTCCCTTTTGGACGACAGGGTTCTCAGACACATACTCATCGTCATCGAAGTTGACAAACTCGTGACGAAGCGTCTGGCCGAAAACCAACCAGATGACAACCGCCAGAAAAATGCAGACCCCGGTGAGCGTCCAGCGGTCATTCAAACCAGCCGTGTGGCTTTCGGATTTCAGCGGGCGGGAGTTTTTCACTTCCGGCATTTTACCGGCGGTCGAAGTGGACGTGCTCGAAGTCACGGCAGTGACTTTTCCCGGCCGTGCTTTCTTCTTCGATCTTCGATTCATGGGGTCGAATCCATGATTAAGAAAAGCCGCAAGCCTGAACACCCGGGAAAGAAGCCGAATACGAGCAGGGGTCAATCCCGACAATTGACGGTAATTGTCTCATCGCTTTTCTCCCACCGTTCTTCGGTTCCATAAACCGAAGCAGATGGTCTTTCATGCGGCAGCGGCCTTTTTCCGGACAGCGAGGAAATTCAGATACTCGATCAACCGCTGTTTCATTTCCGTGCGCGGGACGATGGCGTCAATGAGGCCGCGATCGAGGAGAAATTCGGCGGTCTGAAAGTTCGGCGGCAATTCAGCCTGGGTGGTGTCCTTGATGACGCGCGGGCCGGCAAAACCGACCATCGCGCCCGGCTCGGCCAGAATCAGGTCGCCCAGACTCGCGTAACTGGCCATCACGCCCGCCGTCGTGGGATGCGTGAGCACGCTGATGAAGGGCAGGCGTTGTTGCGCATGGTAGGCGAGCGCGGCGGCGGTCTTGGCCATTTGCATGAGGCTGAACATGCCTTCGTACATACGCGCGCCGCCGCTGCTGGAAATGATGATGACGGGCAGTTCCTTTTCCGTCGCGCGTTCGATGAGGCGCGTTAATTTTTCGCCGACGACCGAGCCCATCGAGCCGCCGAGAAAACTAAAATCCATCACGCCGAGCGCGGCGCGGTCTTCGCCGATTTTGCAAATGCCGGTGACGACCGCGTCCTTCAACGAAGTTCTTTTTTGATGTGATTCGAGTTTGGTCGCATACGTGGCTACGCCCTTGAAGCCGAGCATGTCCACACTCGTCATTTGCGCGTCCATTTCCTCGAACGTGCAGGTTTCAACCAGCGAGTGAATCCGTTCGCGCGAGCCAATGGGAAAATGATGGCCGCACTTCGGGCAAACTTTCAGGTTTTCGTCCAGTTCCTTGTCGAAAACCATGGTTTCGCACTTCGGACATTTCGTCCAAAGCCCTTCCGGAATGTCGCGTTTTTTGGATTTGCCGGAGCCGAGCTTGGGCTTTTTGGGCAACGTGGTCGGCTTGTCAGCCGTCGTCGGAGTCAATGTCCCCGCCTTGATCGTCGTCGGAGTCAATGCCGGATCGACTGCTTCGAGACCGAGCGATTTCTTGGTAAACGTAGTCGTGCCCATGAGTCGTTGAATAATATAATACTAAAGTCCGCGCGCAACTGTCCAGACGCAAACATCGCCCGCCCCTGCGGCCAAAAGCACCCGGGCGCACGCGCTCGTCGTCGCACCCGTCGTAAAAACATCATCCACCAGAATCACCCGTTCGCCGTTCAAACGCACGCCGGGGCGGACGGCAAACGCGCCGCGCATATTCGCAGTCCGCTGTTGCCGCGTCAGCAAAGTCTGGGTCGCCGTGGGGATAACCCGCCGGAGCAACTTTTCGTTCAACGGAATTTGCAGGGCGACGCTCAAGCGCGCGGCGAGACGTCCGGCCTGGTTGAATTCGCGTTCGCGCTGTTTCACCGGATGCAATGGAACGGGCGCGATTAAATCCCAATTTTGACCGCGCAACGCGGGCACCGCTTCGCGCAAAAACAGGCCGGCGAGAAAAGGTTCAAACCACAACTGGCGCCGGTATTTGAAGCGGTGAATTGCCTCCAGGACGCCGCCGCGGGCGACGACCGCCGAGCGCGCGGAACAGAAGTGCAGTTCCATCTCGCGGCAATTCGTGCATTCAAATGGCGTCGTGATGTCGCCCGCGAACGGCAATCCGCAGCGTCCGCAAAACGGCGGTTTGATGAAGCGCACCTGCGACCAGCAACGCGCGCAAACGAAGCCGCCGCTGGCGGTCGCGCGTTCGGTTTCGCAAAGCTGGCAGATTTCGGGATAGAAAAAACCGAGGCCGATGCTGAACCACCTTTGCCATGGTTCGACGGGCGCGGTCATCGCGAAATCGCAAACGGTTCGCGCGCCGGTTTGAGGGGCAGAAATTTGAAAACCACGAGCGTGACGGCGAGCACAATCAAGGCGAGCCAGCCGTCGATCAATTTGCCCGTGCCCCAAAACCAGGTTGCGGCGCGCGGCGCGCTGGTTGTGAATGCATCGTAGGTTATCAGCCAGAAAATCCAGCCCGCGTGCAGGCCGATGGAAAAATAGAGGTTGCCGGTGCGCTGATACGCGAGGCCGAGCAGGATGCCGGCGAGCGTGAGATTGAAAAAACCGGGAACGAGCGCGTGGCAATCCGCAAAACCGCCCAGCATCCGCGGGAGCAGGACCAGTCCTGAATTCCAGGCGACCGGACCGGTCAATTCCGCGCGTTGCAGGAAATGGACGAGCGCGTAAATCATGCTGCTGGCAATCAAAGCGAGCGGCCAGATAAATATCCGGCGCAAACCGCCAAAGATTCCGCCGCGAAATAAAATTTCCTCGATGGTGCCAACGACGGCGGCTGCGGCGATGGCATTGGAAATGGTTCCCACGACTCTGTGGGCGGTCAGGCTTTGAATAAAAACGCGGTCACCGCTGCCGAGGGCGGTTCCGGCGACAACGGCCAGCGTAACGAAACCCAGCAGCAGTCCGCCGAAAAGCTTTTTCCATTGGCCGTGAATATGAACCAGGCCGGTTTCGCGCCACGAGGTCGCGCCGAGCGAGCGCATCAGCGGCCAAAGCCCGGCCAGCGCGAAAATCAGCAGCGAGCGATTCACAAAGCGGTGAAACGGGGCGCCGGCGATTTGAGGAAACGAATGCCCGACGGTTTGCGCGAGCCGGTAAAGCCACGGCGCGAGCAAAGCGCCGCCGATAAATACGACAACCAGATATATGACCAGCGCCCGGAGCGGTCGCATGGCGCGACGATACGTTTTCACGCAATTCAAGCCAAGTGCGAATTCGGTAACCGTCCGATTTTGGTTTTCGGTGGGGCGAGCGTACCCGCGAGCCGTAGCTTGGCGAAGCAAAAAACGGCTCGTCAGTAGCCTCGCCCCACCAAACCATACTGCCACCGCGAATTTGGCACCGGCCTGGCTTCAAGATGGCGGACATGAAATGACAATGGCGTTGAAAGGGATGGCGGAGCGGTTCTGACCCGTTTATGTTTACTCATGTTTGCCTATGACCGACGCAGAGATTCTTGAACTCATTGCCCGACTTCAGCGTGGAGAGGGCAAAGACGATGAGGTGGACGAATGGACCGAACAATTAAAACGTGCAACCCGGTGTCCAAACATTTCCAGCCTGATTTTTTACGGGAACTCGTTAGACACATCAGGTATCATCCTGCAAAAGGCGCGCCAACATCAGCCAATTCGACTTTGAAAAATGTGGCAACCAATACGCGTATTATCCTATAACCCGTTTATCTCCAACCAACTTTCCGGGTGGCCCGGGATAATGAACCCGGCCTGGCCAGGTGTGTTGTTGTTGGCTTTGAGTTTTCTGGCCGTGAACACACAAGCACAGGAACGCGGCGTGCGCCTCGTGCCAAACGAGGCGTCCCGGCGCGTTGATGTTTTAATTGATGGCCAGCCCTTCACTTCCTACCTCTGGCCTGAGAAACTGAAAGTGCCCGTGCTTTTTCCGCTGCGGACGGCCCAGGGCACCATTATCACCCGCGGCTTTCCGCTCGACCCTCGGCCGGGCGAGCGCGTGGACCATCCTCATCATGCCGGGTTTTGGCTGAATTACGGCAATGTCAACGGTGTTGATTTCTGGAACAACTCCGTCACGTTGCCGCCGGAACAGCAGCGCAAGATGGGCACGGTCGTCCATTGCCGGGTCGTACACGCGGCTGGCGGAACGAATCAGGGTGAACTGGAGGTCGAGATGGACTGGATGATGCCCGGCGGTCAACCGATTTTGCGTGAGGCCGCCCGGTTCATCTTTCACGCGGGGCCGAACCTGCGAGCGGTGGATCGGATAACTACGTTGACCGCTTTGGACCAGCGGGTCGTATTTCGCGACGACAAAGAAGGCATGCTTGGACTGCGCGTGCGGCGCGAGCTGGAGCAGCCTTCCCATGAGCCGCTCGTCTTTACCGATGCGAGCGGCCGGACCACCACCGTGCCGGTCATGGATAACACGGGCGTCACCGGTCTGTATTGCAGCAGTGAAGGAAAGACGGGCGACGCCGTTTGGGGGACGCGGGCGCGTTGGATGATGTTGACCGGCAAGGTGGACTCGGAAGCCGTGACACTGGTCCTGCTGGACCATCCACGGAACACCGGCTTCCCAACTTACTGGCATGCGCGCGGTTATGGTTTGTTTGCCGCCAACCCGCTGGGCCAGGAAGCGTTCAGCAACGGCAGGGAAAAGCTGAACTTCACACTCAAACCGAAGCAGTCCGTGACGTTTCGTTATCGGTTGTTGATTCTTTCCGGGCCAACGACGCCGGACCAGGTCGAGGCGCAGTATCACCGTTTTGTGGACGAGGTGAAGTAGCGAGGGGCATGGGGAGCACACCCGCCCCGGGTGTTGCTGGACGCGCCTCGCGTCCAGCCTCTTGCGTGTGTGACGAACACAGAAGTTTCTGAAATTCCGACGCGACCGATGTTTTCCGCGAGGGCGCGGAAAACCGCACTCGAGGCAGGTGCGCTCCCCATCAATTTCGGAGTTCGGGTTCAAACAGCCATCACGTGAAATGTTCGTCACCAAAGGCAATCCCATTTCGTCTGTAAATTTGAGCGATGAAAATTGTTTTTATTCGCGTTGGCGGGCGCGACGTGTTAAGGAATAGACAGAATGGCGCGTGAATTGCAGGAAGCAGCGACGGGGGAACCGATGGCGCAGGAGCGAATCGGGCGGTTTTATACGCAGGAACTCATCAATCGGGGCGGCATGGCCGAAATCTGGCTGGTGACGGACAACCGCGGCAAACCTTATGCACTGCGGAAATTGAACGACCGGTTGCGGTTCAATTTGCTGGCCCGCCGCCGGTTCTTGCGCGGGTGCGAGGTGCTTTCCAAGATCAATGAAAGTGATTATATCGTCGGATATGTGGAGCATGGCCGGCAGGGTGGAACGCTTTACCTGGTCATGGATTACGTCGAGGCGGCGAATTTGAAGGAACTGTTCGCGCAACAAGACCCCGTCCTGACGGAAAACGTCGCGCAAATTCTGATTGATATGGCGCTGGGCCTGAGCCACGTCCACGAAAGCGGCTTCATGCACCTCGATTTCAAGCCGGAAAACGTGCTGGTGACGCGCAACGGCAATGTGCGGCTGATTGATTTTGACCTCGCGCAGCCGATCCCCGAGAAGCCGAAGAAAATGTCGAAGAACCCGGGCACGCCCGGTTACATGTCGCCCGAGCAGTTGCAGCAGAAACCCATTGACCCGCGCACGGACATTTTTTCCTACGGCGTCGCCGCTTACGAATTGCTGACCAACCAGAAGCCATTTCCCGGCGAGACCCCCTCGGATATCCTGGCCGCGCAGATGGACCCTTCGGGCCCGGCGTCGCCGCGCGAACACAACGAGGACATTCCCGCGGCGCTGGAAAAAGTGGTCATGAAGTGCCTCGCTCGCGACCCGGACAAGCGTTATCCGTTCATGGGCGTGCTGGTGCGCGATTTGGAAAGCGCGCTGTATGTGTGAGGGATGGAGCGCCGGAGGCGCGTCAGAGAATAGCCCACGGTGGAACCGTGGGAAAAATGTTGGATGCAGATAAGCCCCGGCAGGGGCGGAAGAATAATAGCGTCGAGCCTGTGTTCTACAGGCCGTCTTTGCCGTCACGGCCGAAAACTTCCAATCACAATTGTTTGCCTTGTCTGCGGGTAGTATTTAGACTAGCTGCCGAGTTTGGTGGAAAGCTTGGTTAAATAACCTATGAAAACGACGCGGGCGGTTGGGGTGAGAGTTGCGTTTGTTCTTGCATTAACCTTCATTTTGCGCGGTCAGGTGCCATAAAGTAGCTTGGCGATGGAATAAATGTGCCAACCGATGGCATGACAATCGTCACCTACATGAAAATCCATCTCGGAGTGGTACAGAAGCTAAAGCAACAGAGAAATCCAATGAAATGTAGCAACCAATAGTATGCGCCTCCAATTGCATAAGGTTTTTACTCTCATACCTGCGTTGCTTTTGCTGGCTTCGTGCCAAACACATATGACCCGAACAGTCGCTTCCCGGGTGCCAGCCAACGCGTTGAATGACACGCTGTCAACCAACTGGGTGGCGGCCGCAAAGGCGGCGCTTCCGGCCAGGTATCTGGCGAAAGGCGACTTGAGTTTTCAAGAGATCACCAATTCATTGTGCTGCGAGAGCCGGCGCGGGAACAATGCGGCGAAAGGGTTGTGGGGGATTGTCGTGCTCGTCCAAAGTCGTTCGCCGGAGGAATCAAAGGCGGGATTGCAGTTGTTACGCGACTCGGCAAACAGCGGCTACGTTCCGGCCATAATGAATTTGGGATTGTTGTTTGAGGGCGAAAAATATGCTCCTAAAGATTACAATGAGGCTTTTCACTGGTTCAGCCTGGCGGCGGAAAAGGGAATCGCCGAAGCGCAGCTTCAATTGGGCGGCTGCTATCATTACGGCTTGGGAACAACCCAGGATTTTTCCATGGCGGCAAAGTATTATCGGCTTTCCGCCGGGCAGACCAATTTCGCGGCCATGAAGAGCCTTGGCTATCTGTTAATGAATGGTTATGGCGTGGAAAAAAATGAGGACGAAGCCAAATACTTGGTTCATGCGGGCAGCAAAAGAAGGGGGTAATGCGCGAGCAATGTATAATCTTGGCGTGCTATACAGTCTGAAATATCCCGACACGAATGCGATAACCGAAGCATTCAAATGGATGAAGCAAAGCGCCGACCTGGGAGACGCGCTGGCCGCTTATGAATTGTCTAATTTTTATTTCCGTGGCTGGGGCGCGACGGAAACAAATCTTGCCAGCTATCGCTACTGGCTGTTCAAGGCTGCGTCACTTGGAGCGACCGACGCGCAGTTTTTCATGGGGCAGGCATACCGGATAGGCAACGGTGTGCCGAAGGATGCTCAGAATTCCCTGATGTGGTATCGCAAGGCCGCAGCCAAGAACCATCCCGAAGCCCTGTATAACCTCGCGTTGCATTATCTTGACGACAAGACCAACCGCGCTTCATTGCTATTGGTAAATGAATTGATGCTCCGGGCTGCGCAAATGGGGCATCGAGAAGCGCAATTTCAATGCGCCATGAGTTGTTTCCGTGGCGATGTCGGTCTGGATTTTGAAGGAGGGAGGGAATGGCTGTCTAAAGCGGCAGAAAACGGATGGCCGAGAGCTGAATTCTGTTTGTTCCAGTTATATTATAACGGGCTTCCCCCTGGAAAGGACTGCCCAGCCTACCCGAAGGATAAAATCGAGGCGATCAAATGGCTGCGCCAGGCCGCAGAACATGGAAATTATCAAGCGCAATCCCTATTGGCCGTCATGCTGATTCGTGGGCAGGACATAGAACAGAGCAAGGCGGAAGCGGAGAAATTATTGCGAGACGCGGCAGAACATGGATTTGCCCAGGCACAAAATGATTTGGGGTTCGCCATTCTGAACGGCGACGTTTCTTCCATTGATCCAACGGAAGCAGCCATGTGGTGCAAGTTGGCGGTTACCCATTCTTCGGATACAAATGTTTCAAGGCGTGCGAGCATCAATCTCTCAAATGCATTGTCTGGTCTGACCACTGACCAGCAACAGGAAGTGGACAACCGTGCGAAAAATTTCCAACCGTATCCCGCTCCTGAAGTCGATCCGAAAATTAAGGACTGGCAGAAAAACCCGGATTATCAGCAGGAAGACAGTCGTTTCGGCGAATAAAACAATGGCGAGGCATGAGCCACCCATTTGAAAATCGATCCGCCGGACAGTTGACTAATCGGAAATAAAAACCGAGGACGAGGACGAGAACGACCTGATGGTTACCCCAGCAGCCGCTTGAGTTGCTGGGCGACTTCCTCAATCCAATCGTTGCCGGGCAGCGCATACGGACGGAACGTCTCGATGTATCCCTCGCGGTCGTTGTAATAGAGCGCCCGGTGCAGGCCGAGCGTGCTGGCATCCGGCGCGTCAATCAGACTGGCGGAGTCGCTGGCGCTCATCTGGAAAAGCACACGCATCTCAAATTCGGTCAGCGTCTTCCGGCCCAGAAACCGGTTCACGTTGTTGTAGGTGTCACAGGTGGCGATGATGTGGAATCCCTGTGCCGGGCCTTCATTGATGAGGCTCATGAGCACGGCGGCGGGGTTGGCGGCGCTTCCAGCGTCGCTGCTGGAAAAGCTGAATTCATCCTCCTGCCGCAGCTTCTTGTAATTTTGCAGGCCGTTAATCAACACAAACGTCTCCGGAGTCTGGCTTTTTTCCTCGCGTTTTAAATCCCCGGCCAAGCCGTTCATGATTTCCGCGAGGTTGCTGTTGTTGACCTGAACAATGTCGTGCGAAACCGCCTGGATAACCCGTTGCAGGAATTCGCGCTGGGGAAATCCAGGGGGTGAGCTGTCGAGCAGGATGAAACGCGCGGAGTTTTTTGGATACTGGGCTGCCAGGGATACGAGCGCGATGGCCAGCAGCGTCACGGAACGTTCCTCGCTCTGCCCGACAATCAGCAGATTGCTGCCGCTTTGCTTTTGGAAAACGGCTTCGGTCGGCCCTTTGATGGAATTGGGCGCGCCCAGCCAGATGCGTGCTTGGGCCGGAGTGCGCCTGTCCCCGGGCGCAGCGACTTCCGATCCTGGCTGCGGCTCTGAAATTTTTGAAACGGGTTTGCCTTTCTGCGCTGCTGCGCCCGGGACGGGCGCACTCCGTAACAATTCGTTCAGCAAATAATTTTCCTTCACGTCCGCCGGCGCGTTGCCTTCAAACACAAACGGCCCCGGATATTGTTTCTGGTTTTGATCGGCCCGCGCCCGGATTTTTGCCAGATAACCGTCGCGCACATCCTCGGGCAGCCACACGGTCTGGAACGGACTGTTGCCTTCGATGGAACCCGCGGTATCGTTGTAAATCCCTTCGCCGGGCCGCGTGAGCAGGCGCGGGGCCGGATTGTCCTGGTCCATGATCAGGTAGGCGTCGGCCTCGTTGCACATGAGGGCGATGCGGATGACCATCTGGCCGATGGTGGCGCGGGCGAGGGTGTAGGCGCCGCCGAGGGTTTGGGAACCGAGCACCACGTGAATGCCGAAGGCGCGGCCCTGCCGGACAATGCGGTCGAGCAAAACGGCGGCGGATTGCGAGACGCGGTCTTCCTCCGTGAAAAATTCCTGGAACTCGTCAATGATCAGCAGCGCCCGGGGCATTGGCTCGGTGCCGCCCGCCCGTTTGTAACCGGCGACGTCCTGCACGCCCAGTTTGCGGAACAGATCGCCGCGGCGGCGCAGTTCCTCATCGACGCGCTGAAGCACGCTCAACCCGAATTCGCGGTCGCTCTCGATGGCCACCACCTTCGCATGCGGCAGGCGGCGGGTGCCATAGCACTTGAACTCGACGCCTTTCTTGAAGTCCACGAGATAGAACTCGACCTCCTCCGGGCTGCACCAGAGGGCGAGGTTGGTGATGATGACGTGGAACAGGGTGGACTTGCCGGAACCGGTTTTGCCGGCCACCAGCGCGTGCTGGCGCGTGCCTTTGCCGATGGCGAGCTGCTGCAATTTGGTCGCGCCGGAACGCCCGATGGGCACGGTGAGTTCCTCGGTGGTTTCTTCCGTCCAGAGTTTGGAGTCCGGCGGGGCGACCTGCTCGAAGGGCACCTCGACGCGGTTGGAATCCTTGCCGCTCTGGCCGACGTTATTAAGGAATTGCGTCGCGAATTCCGGGGAGGGAGGCCGGTCGAGAACCAATCGTGTTCCGGCCTTGCGCCAGCCGGACAAGGCAAAACCCTTTTCCATGCTGACGAGGCCGATGCTGTTTTTCCGGAGTTCATCGGGAACGAATTCCGGGGGCAGGGCGTGCCGCTGGTCCCAGTGAATGAGCGTGTACACTCCGCACCGGGCGCCGCTGGCGGCGATGTTCCGGAGCCGCCGCGCCGCCGTGTCGCTGAAGTTCACCGGAAACGAGGCGACGACGAGGAAATGATATTTCTCGGCAATGCTGCCCGCCTGCGCATTGTATTCCGTAATCGTCTCGTATTCGTTGCGGAGATACATCTGGATGACCTTTTCCATGTGCTCGTTCAATTCCGCGAGCTTTTCCTCGATCTGATTCGTCTGCGTCCAGATGCGGCTGTTGATGTAGCTCTCCTCGTAATCAGCCAGGTGCATCAGCGCGGCGAAATTTTGTCCAAGCCCGACCGGGTCGAAAATGGTGAAGCTCAATTTTCCCGGCGGGGTGGTGGAAAGGAGCCGGAAAATGACATTATTGATCGTCTCGACCGATTCGTCGGTTCCGGTTTTGGCCGCCTCAAAAAGGATCGAGCCTCCGAGTGGATAAGCGAGCACCAGCGGGACGGAAAACGCGGACGGTCCTGGCAACGCCAGGTGCTTGTCTTTCGGCATCGCCTCGGCAAATTTCGCCACGTCCACTTCCAAGCGCCCGAATTTTACCACGTTTTTGAAATCCTGCGGCGGTGTCCATTTTTCCCATGCCGGCGACTGCCATTCGGGGAAAAGCTCCTCCGCGGCGGCGTTGGCCGCGCGGAAGGATTCATAAATCGGCTGGAGGCAGCTTTTCCAATCCGTTTCCAGCGTCTGCCACCGGGCCTGGCTGTCCGCGTTCAGCTTCGCCATTTTCGCCGCGTGAGCATCCGCGAGTTGTCGCGTCTGTGCGCCCGTCTCCTGGCGCAGACGCGCGACGGTATCCTCGTAATGGCGTTCAACCTGTTTGAGTTTGGCCAAATGGAGCCGCTCGTTCGTTTGCAGGGCGCGAAACCCTTTTTCGTCAACTTTCTGGCCCCGGATGCCGCGCGTGTCATAACCCTCTTTCAAGGTCTGCTTCCATTGTTGGTTGAGGGTGCGGCTGGTGTTCTCAAACTCACTTTGGATCCGTTCCTGTTCCTGCCGGCATCGCGCCTCGGCCTGGTCCAGCGAGTGGTCGTGCAGTTGGCGCGCCTTGGCCAGGCTGGCGGCAATCGCGCTGGCGGCCGGCCCGGCCTGGCGCTTTCCGTGTTGATGAATGACCAGTGCAACCACCCAAACCAACACCAGCGCCGCGGCCTTCACCCAATAAAAGATGGTGTTCAATCCACGGTGATGGAGCAGGGGAATCGCGGCGCCAAATATCAACAGCAGCAGAATTGCCAGCAGCCACATCGGCAGGTATTTGAAAATTCGCGGCAGCGGAATTTTTTTGAACCGGTTCAAATCATCGCGCGTTTGGGACTCCAGGCGATTAAACTCGTCGAACAATTGATCCTCAGCCGGGGGAAGATTCGGCTCCGGCCATGGCCGGTGCGGGGAGAGCAGCCGGCGGAAAGCGCCGTAACCGCGAAAAGCGCTTCCGGCCGTTTTTTCCAGTAGCACGAAGGCTTCCCGGCGTGCGGCCAGCTTGATATTGAAATCTTCCAGGGTGGCGGCGGCATTGGCCAGGTCGGCGTCCCGTTTGCGTTCCGCTCCCATTGAACTCGTCTGAAGCTGGTGCTTTCGGCGGCCTTCGAGGTCGGTTCCCTCCATGACCTGCCGGTTGCAGGTGAGGTGGGCCTGGGCGATGCGGGCTTTTCGGCTTTCGAATTTGGCCCGGCAATTTTTCCGTTCGGTTTGCAGGCCGGTTTCCGCTTCGGCGATGCGTTCGGACAACCGCGACTCATGCGCCTGGGTGGCGGCTTCGAAGGCCTTCGTTTCGGCGGAGGTCCGGGCGCCAATCTCGCCGCTTAATTTATCCTCCTGGGCGGCAAAATCCTGGAGGGCGCCTTGGAACCGGTCCAAAAGCGCGAGCATTTCATTGACTCCCAGATGGCCACTCACAATCTTTGTTTCTCAAAAGCTAAACGAAACCCGTCCGGTGCGCGAGTGTGTTTGTGAGGGCAAATCAAGATCGAGGATTGTAGCAGCCAACGTGAGTCGGCTCAAACTTCTCCGGCTTAAATAATGAGCGGACTCACGTCCGCTGCTACGTCAATAAACGAGGACAAGGACGGCGGCATCTTGGGCGGATTTGACCACGTTCTCAAACTTCCGGTCAGCCGTGATTGGCGCTTTGAGCTTGGCCGAAACATCCGGCACGGATTCGAGGAAGCTCAATAGCAAACTGCTCTTGACCGCGTAATTGACATTTTCCGGCAACGCCCCGGTTGCCGCCAGCGCCGCCGACGCATTTAGCTTGGCCGACACGATGCCGATGACGTTGCCCCGTTCATCCACCAGCGCCCCGCCCGAATTGCCCGGCTGCACCGGCACGCTGATTTGAAAATAGCGCGGGTCATCCGCCGCGCCGGACAACGACGCGATTTCGCCTTTAGCCAGCTTGGGCGAGAACCCTTGCAAACCGATGTTGGGAAAACCAACTGTCGCTACCGTACTTCCCAACTTTATTGCTCGACTCGCCGCAATTGGCAACGCAGCAAACTTGCCATCCGCCTTGAGCAATGCCAGATCATTGGCCGCATCCACCTTTACCACCCTGGCGGAAATTAATACCGTGCTCGTGACCAACCGCACCTTTGCCCCGTTTCCTGCCACGTGTTCATTCGTGACGAGATATCCATCTTCCGAAATAAAAAATCCGGTGCCGGAAGCGACCGGTCGCATATCGGCAATAGACGTGCCTGTGTTGAGCGTCGGCATCGCCTTGGTCGGCGGCCTTGCGATACCATCTCACTGCTTCAACCTCGTCCTTGGTGACTCCCTCGCCGCTCTGGTAGGAGACGCCGAGATTGTACTGGGCGGCGCCGTCGCCCTGATCGGCGGCTTTGCGGTACCACTTGGCAGCTTCGGCGTAATCCTGGGGCACGCCTTGCCCGAGGTTGTAGCAGACGCCGAAGTTGTACTGTCCGTCGGCGTTTCCTTGGTCAGCCGCTTTGTGAAACCACTGAAAGGCTTCCGCGGTGTTCCTCGTCACGCCTTCTCCATCGCGGCAGCACATTCCAATATTGTTTTCTGCCTCGGCGTTACCCTGCTCGGCGGCTTTGCGAAACCATTTTGCAGCCTTGGCGCTGTCTTTGGCGACTCCCTTGCCCTCGCTGTAGAGGTAGCCGAGTTGGAGCTGGGCCTTGGCGTCTCCCTTTTCCGCCTTGGCCTGGATGTCGACCAGCAATATGTGATCCGCTTCGCTTTGCTGAGCGGCCAGTTGAAGGACAACTGTGAACAGCAATAAAAACGTCCATATCAACCGATTTGCTTTCACATCGGCAGATTACCTGGTTTCAATCGGCTGCCAAGCCCCTATTCACGCCCGCAGATGAATGAAGAAATGAAGGCGGTCATAAAATGTGAGCAGCCAAATGGAGGAAAGATGCCCCTCAGAAAACAAGACCGAATACGAGAAAATGTCGCCAACGGCACATGATCCACGCTCCCGAGAAAAGTTGGCGCAAATGACTGGATCCCGTGCGCAACGCCATTCAATCGTGCAAGGGACGAAGCCACACTGTCTCTCCTCGTGGAGTAGGCCTCTGACAACGCGGTGGAAGAAGCTGTCCATGACAGGACTATCTAGGTTGAAAGCGCGTGTTGAGCGAACTGCGTGCCGCGATGCGATTTCACCCGGTAGCCGACCGAAATGATGACATCGAGATTGTAGAATTCCACTTCGCGCTCGACACTTCGTGCGCCTTCCGGTTGAACTATCCGGAATTTCCGGATAGTTGCCCCCCGTTGCAATTCGCCCTCTTCAAAGATATTTTGAATGTGCTCATTGATCGTCCGCACATCTTTCTGAAACAGCTCCGCCATCAGCTTTTGGGTCATCCAGACATTTTCGTGTTCGAACCGGCACTCGATGCGCGTTTGTCCGTCCTCCGTCTGGTAGAGGATTAATTCCGAGCCGGATTCAGGTGCTGGCGGCTTCATGATTATTTAACCGCAAAGAACACAGCGCGGCAAAGCCGCAATCCGCCACTCCCCGAGGTGAAGGCAGGGGAATGAACGGCACAGGAATAACGAAGAGAGAATCCGTGTTTCATTCCGCTGCCGTTCATTCCCTTGCCCATTTCCGTCCAGTCTGCATTGCTGCGGCTGGTCTTCCAGACACAGCCGCGCTCCGGAAAAACGTCGCAGCGCGCGAGGATTCTGACGTGTTGCAAGAGCGCAGAGTTGAAAAAGCCAGGGACTATTTGTGCTTCTTCGACGTTTGTAGTGGGTATCAACCATAGTATGGGATATCCAGCTTGCCTGCGACAAAGTAGAGCATTGCGATCTGATACTCGGTGGACCGATAGCCACGAGCCTTGCGTTTGGTCGCCGAAAACAAACTGTTGAGTCCTTCCAGAAACGCCGTCGTCAGCCCCTGCTTCCAATGGCTCAAGATTCCCTCCAGGTGCCGCTCCACCATGTCAGCGGCTTTGCGCATCGGCTCCAGCAAGCCTGAAGTCAATGCTTCGGCCTCGCTCCGCACCCAGCGACACCATGATTTGAAGCGGCTGCGCGCCTGGCCAATCGTCCCGGACGCATACGCCTTTTGCAGCTCCAAACGCATCGCGTACGCCAGTCCCGTCACCAGCGGCTTGTCTTTCAATTGCTCCCAGCGCTCTTGATCGCCAGCAGTCCAGGATTCGGGATTCTTTCGCCATAACCAACTGGTCCGTTCCAACTGCTGTCTGGCCTCGGCATTTTGCCGCGCTTCTTTGCGGCGCACTTCCTCCAGGGCCGCCACCACCTGGCTGACCACGTGAAACTTGTCGAACACGACCTGCGCGTTGCCAAAGTTCTCCCGGACGCCTTTCATATAGGCTGGGCTCATGTCAATGGCGATTTGCGTCACCGCCTTCGGATGGCCGTTGTGCTGCGATAATTGCTCGGAAAAGCGCTCCCACACGCTGGCGTCCTTGCCTTCCACCGCCAGCAACACCCGCTTGGCCACCAAATCCACAAACACCGTCAGGTAGTTGTGCCCCTTCTTGCGATTCATTTCATCGGCCCCCACCCAAACCACATTCTCCCAGCTCAGTTCCCCCCAAGCCGCGTCCACATGCGCAAAGAGCGCCCGCCACAACTTCTGATCCGTCTCGCCCAGGATCTCGCCCGCTTTCTTGACCGGCATTTCCCGCATCAAGGTCAGCGCAAACGCCTCAAACTCCTGCGTGAGCCCCCGACTGCGACCCTCCCAAGGAGCCCTCACCGTGTAAACCTTCTGGCAGCCTTTGCATTGTCCGCGGGGCAGCGAACAAACGACCTCCGATTCCAACTGGCACACGTTGAGGTGCCGCCAGCGTCGCTCCGGCGCGTGATCGTAGCCGCTCACCGACTTGCCATCGCAATAAGGACAAACTTCTGTCCTCCACAGTTCGGGCGTTTCCTCCACCCGAATGAGCACTTTACTTTCCTTCTCCACATACTCCACACCACTCACGCGCCAGGAATCACCCAGCGCCATAATCTGATGAAACATTTTCTCGGGAATCATCCTCCCAGTTTAAATCACCCGAAAACCTCGTCTACCCATTAAAAACGTCGAGGAACCCTATTTGTGTTCTCTGCGTTCTTTGCGGTTGATTGTTTTTCATGTCATTTTCAAAATCTTCACAACCACACGGTCGTTTTTGCCCGGCGTGAACGGCAGCGATACCGTGCCGCAACGACCATCCTCACTTTGGCCTACTCACAGTCCTTCCTGACTTTGATCAAAAGTTCGTTCAATTTATCCATCACCGTGATGGTCCTTTCCACGTTGGCGAACAGTTCGGTCATGTAACGCTGTTCGAATTCCTGGCTTTTGGCGTCGCGCCAGTAATTTTTGGTGTCCTGCCAGCGATTGGAAAGCTCTTTTGTGAGGGCGGCCAACCGGTTTTTGCTTCCGCTCAGGTTCATGGCTGGTTTTCTCCTTCGCCGGCCGGTTTGTTTTCCGCTGCCGCCGCCGCCGTGGTCGCGCCTGGCGTGGGGACGCCAGCATACGCTTCCAAGGCCTTCACAGTTTGGTCCAGATAGGCGACGGCGCGGCCCATGTCGGCGGTCAAAAAACTGTGGAATTGGTTGACCTGCTTGACCAGCGGGTCGGTGCGGTTCTCCAGGTCCCGGCTCCATTTTTTGAGGACAGCCAGTTTGGCCTCGGCCTCGCGATTGGCGCGTTCGGCCCGTTGCACGGTCATCAGGCGCAAATCCGTCGCCTCGTGAAATCGGGACAGCCGGGCGCTGAACAGTTCGGCCCGCGCTTCCTCGAGCTTCCGGTAGCGGACGCGCAATTCACCTTCCCAAAGTTGGCGTTGATCATTTTGCACCCAAAGCCGGGTGCGCAGGACGTCATCGCTCGCCTCCTCCAGAACGGCGCGCGCCCGGGTCAGGAATACAATCAGGTCGGCCCGGAAAGATTCCACGGCTTCAAAGGAAGTGACTTGGGCGCGGTCGGCCATGGTCAGACAAAATGGATGAATGGATTGATGGATTGATGGATTGATGATGAGCGGACTGGCTGGACAATCCAGCAATCCAATAATCCAATAATCCAAATATCCAGTGCTTCAAGGGTTTTCATTGGCATCGTTTGGTGACGGCGGTCAATGTTGGTTCAGATATTCCTCGATGCGCTGGGCTTTTCGCAACAGATAAGGCGTGTGTTCCTTGGACAGCTCGACGAACTTCTTCAGCGCCTTCATTGCCAGCCTGAATTCATCGGCGAACTTCTCGTGTTCCTGGTCCTGCCAGGTTTCCCCCAGCGACGTGAAGCGGGCCTGGAGCAAAACCAGCCGGTTCTCCAGGTCGGTGTTGAACCGGTTCAGTTCGTCGGCGAACCGCCGCACCTTTTCGGGATCCATGATTGCCTGGGCCATAAATTTTCCTTTCGTTCGGCTTTCGTGCGACCCGCTGATTTGGCGGCTCGTTGGAAATAACTTAACATGGCGACCCGCCGGTTCCGAGTAATTTGTAACCGGAAAACCGAAGTTGATTGAACCGGAGGCAACCGGGGGAGACACGGGGGTTTTAACGCAAAGCTTTTTACTCGGCGTGGTTTTCCATTGCAAATGGTCCTGTCCGTCCTACGATGCTCTCGAATCTGCTTGGTCGGGGACTCAACTTGGAATCAGATTGCCAATGTCAACGGAAGCAGATACATGCCGCAAATTCGTTGTGCCGAAGCTGCAAGCTATTGACTGCCTTCTTTGCTGTCGCTATGGAAAGGCCCTTCGATAAACACGTAATTTACAACCACACCATTTTCGATGAGCACCTCCAGTTTCTTCTTGTGTCCCTCTGTCGAAACATTTGGGCTGATCCAACCCGGTCTTATCCTGGACGTGGCCTTTACCCATGAGTAAACCCATATCACCCCATCCTTCGAGTGCACCGATTTGCTGAATGGTTGACCCAGCAATTCTACGAGTTCATCGCCGGTAGTGGCCCCTTTCTTGATGCTGCTGATTTTCGAGGAGTCAAATTCACTCCCAATGGTTGCAGTTCGGGTAGCGCATCCGACCAGAGCCAGGCAGACGAATGACATGAGTATGAATTTTAATTTGTTCATTTGTTTTAGTTATTGTTGGTTCATTAGTGCCTGACGTCCAGAACTCAGGCAAAGCCGCCGAGCGGGATGTCGAAGTGCAAAGTGACACACAAATCTCATAAAATCAACCGCAACTGATAGGGGCTCCGAACCGCTAATCTTCACTCATCAGCGGTTAAACTTTTTGTGCCTTTTGGGGCGGCGCGCACGGAGTGACGCGCCCTACCTTACGCATGTTTCGCGTCTTTCGCGGTTTCAATTCCTGTCTTTTCTTTGCGATCTCTACGGTTTAAGGCGGAAAAGAAAATTGTTTGCGAAAAAATTATCGGGTAGCATCCGGCTATGAAATCACCGGAATCAACCTTCGCGGCTCCCGATCCTGAACCCGTCAAAGGCCATCGTCTGCGCCCGATCCTTTCACGCGGTCCCAAGGTTTTGGTTTTGGGCGTTGCCGGGATGGGGTTGGCCTGTCTGGCGTTGGTTGCCAACAGCTTCGGGCAGGCGATCAACGCCGGTCCGGCTCAAACCCAGCCGGCTGCCCGCAAGAGCCTGATCAATTATTTTCTTCCCATGCCCATCCACGGTTCCCTGTCCACGAATGCCTGGGGCGCCACGAACGTTCTGCCGCGTGATGCGCAGAACGGCCTGGAAGATACCACCGCGAAGCTGTGGAATTACTGGGATGGACAGATTATCAAAGGGCCGGATGGCAAATATCACATGTTTGCCAGCCGCTGGAACCAGACCAACGGCCACCGGGGCTGGAGCGGCTCGCTGGCCGTGCATGCGGTGAGCGACAATCTCATCGGGCCTTACGTGGACAAGGGTCTTTGCTGGCCTGAGAACCGGGGTGGAAAAGGGCACAATGTGACGGCGCTGGTCCTTCCGGACGGCCGCTATGCCGTGGTCGTCAGCGAGACCCGACCGGGAGATGTTTTTGTATCCAGGTCGCTGGATGGACCGTGGGAACAACTGGGCTCGATCCAGGTTGACACCAATGGATTTGACGCCCGGGCCGGCAGAATGTCAAATCTGAGCCTGATGGTCCGGGCGGATGGCGCCTTCGAGATCGTGCCGCGGTCCGGCGCCATTTGGATCAGCACGAACGGCATCCTGGGGACTTACAAGATTCAGGGTCCGAGCATTTATCCGAGCCTGCCCGATCTGCCAACGGGCAACCTGGAAGATCCGGTGATCTGGCACAGCGGTGGTCTCTATCATATCGTGGTGAATTGCTGGAGCGCCCGTAAAGCGTATCACCTGACGTCACCCGACGGCATCCACAACTGGACCAACCGGGGTACGGCCTACGATCCGACCGCCGACTTTGTGCGGTACACGGATGGGACCATGAACCATTGGAACATCATGGAACGTCCCGGCGTGGTCCTGGAAAATGGCCATGTGGCTTGCTTCACCTTTGCAGTCATTGACGTTCCCAAAAACCAGGACCGGGGCGACGACAACCACGGCAGTAAAATCCTCGTGGTTCCATTCGCCGGTGCGGCCCTGGACCGCGATCTGCAAAACGCGCCTGGGACAACGCCGCCGGTTGCTTCACCCGCAAATCCACCCGCGCAGCCCAAATGAAAGGGCGGCAGGGGACAGGCCAAAGCAGATGCTAAAGGCTAAAGGCTGAAGGCCAAAGGTGGGGCGGTGGGAAAACATCGAACATCGAACATCCAACATCGAACACCCAATGCCAGAATTGAAGACGAATCGGCAGGCGACCGCGCGTGGACAGTCTGCGTTTCCTTCTGTGAAAATCCCCGGGAAAACGCTTTGAACAAAAGCTAACTCCGACACGTCGCGAGCAGGCGAAGGGAACGGAGTGACACGAGTTGGGGTTGGTTCCGGGTTCAAATCCGCCAATAGTGCTTGCTGTTTTGCCACGGTGAAATACAATGTTTTCGTGCCGATTCGATGTGGCATATTGGTTGCCTCGGTAGCTCAATTGGTAGAGCAGTTGACTCTTAAAAGACAATGGGTGTCTAAAATCAAGCTGCATCAAGTTTCATTAGAAAATCATTTCGGCCAATGTTTTCAAGCGCAAAGCGTGTGTTTGATTGCCTCCACTGAATGAATCAAGGACGATGCAAGACTAGCACAAAAACTAGCACAGTGGGAAATTGACTGAATATCAACTGCTCTTCCAGTCCCGCGCCAAGCTTCGATTTCCAAGCCGGCAACAGGCCATCGCCTTCCGTCTCTCCGACTTGCCAGCGGCCATCGTAGCGCGCTGGCATGGACATAAAAAGAGCCAGGCAATGCGATCAATCATTGCCCGGCTTGAGTTACCGTCTGGTTCCCGGCCGCGCTGACGGCGGGCGCGCCAGCGGAAAATCAATGGATCGGATAAACACTATCCGGTCGGCGCGGGCGGGTGATGGCTGAAAGGGTTTGCCTGGCAACAATCAGGTGCTCTCGTGCAATCCGGTTGGCTTCCTGCGCCAGCGATTCGATCTGGCCCCTGGATGAACCCAGGAAGTTGCCCGTTCGGACCAGGGCATCAGCCATCTCGACTTGGCCGGCGGCCGGGGATTTCGTTTTGACAGCCTTTTCCTTTTCGTCGGCAGTAGGATTCAGCAGAGCCGGGACTTGATTCTTTAGCTGCCTTACCAGTTCATCAAGGGCTTTTTTCCTGGCCATCATTTGAGCGTCCCAAGCGTCACCAAGCCCGCCGCCGGATTTGTTGAGTGCCTCGGCCATTTTGTCTAGTGGACCGCCGGTGAAGCCAGTTTTTTGAAACTTGAGTTCGGCCGCGGCCAAAAGATCCGTGCCGCGCTCGTATAGCTTTCTCGAAAAAGCTTCGCCGAGCAACGCATCAATTGCCCCGAGTGTTCCCTGCCCAATTCCCATGACATTCGTTCCGAAATGTCCCCAGTTAATGCCTTGGAATGCGGTTTTCGGTTCACCTTTTGCGCCGCCGGAACGTTCATCAATCCAATGGAGAAAATGGCCGATCCCGACCATTAAGCCGTCTATCACGGCGACAATTGCCGGCGCCAGGCCAGTCACAAGTAACTGTCCCAACAGCCCCAGCTCGTCTTTTACGGATTTCAACTTGGCCGCTGTCTCGGTCGAAATAATCATTCCAAACCGATTCATTTTTTCTTCCAGGGCACCGAAATCAGTTTTCAAAAACGGAATGAGTTGCCCGAAACCTTTGACGCCCGGCAAAATTTGCTTCAACGCAGCGTCAAGATCGGCGGCATTTGTCGTCAACGCTGTCTGGTGCAGTTGGCCCATGAAAGCCGCGGGCGCCGTTTCCGTTCGCAACATCGGCGCCGTCATACCGAGCCGGGCGAACGCCGCCAGCATTTTCGATCCTTCTTTTCCGCCAGATAGCGCTTTATCACGCGCCACGTTAAATCCTTCAAACGCTTTTTCGAGGTTTCCAAATTCCAGCCGGCTTTCCTTAGCGGCCTGCCTCAACACTTGCAATTGCTCCACTGTGGTATCCAGGCGCTGGCTGGCGGTGACAAGTTCATCCGCGCTCTCGACTGTCTTGGCGATGGCCTGGTGGACTGAATAAACGCCGAAGGCGCCCACAACAAAATTTTTGAGGCTGGCCGCGCCCGTGGCGCCGAGCTTGGCCAGGCCGCGCTCGAAACCGCTGCCGTCCAAACCCGTTTCAAACATCAGGCGATTGGCCATGAATTTTCAATACGGCTTCGATGCCGTTTTAAACGTGATGTCGGAGATTGTGCTGTTCGTGCTGAATGAAAAAAGGGCATAGGTTTCAAACCCGACCGCCGCGCTGACTGTCAAATTTGTCAATAATGAGGTGACGCCTGCCGAGAATGGCACCGTCAAATCATTGGTGGGATCGGCGAACCAACTGACAGTGTCAAGGGAGTTGGACGCGAGTAAGATGATTGTGCCCGCGTTGGTCGCAGTAATGCCGATAGCAACCGCCGCGGTCTTTGCCGTGCGGAGATCAATAGCACGGGGAAGTGTATTCGTGGTGTCCGGCACAATCGGCGCCGCCACGTCGTAGGATTGGAGATCGTACGCCAGTGCGGTAAGCGCGGCGGACATCAACAAAAATGCGTAAATTTTTTTCATATTTTAAAAAACCCGGCGGCAACCGGCCGCCGGGACTTATGATTTCTCTTTTTCCCAAACGCAGAACGGCTGCGCCGGAAATTCTACCAATCCTCGGGCTCCTTGAAACCGGAGAGAAGTGCTTTCAGATTGTTCCTGTCCGCATATTCGGAGGCTTCAACGAATATTTTGCCCATCTCGTTTTGAATGACTTCCACACTGTGCGCACATTCGGTGATTACAGCTTCCGTGTGAAAAAGAGACTTGTGCATTTCGACCAGGCCGGCGCGGTAATCAATGCCCCTGCCGCGCACAAGCTCATCGTGTAGCTGCTGGCGCAGTTTGTCAGTATCGGCGGTGAACGAGGCAATCAACATTTTGATCTTTTTGATCTGGATAAATTTCTCGCGCCAGGCGCCTATTAAAACTATCAGCGGGTGCTGCAATTTGTTGAGCACCTCAACGCGGGCTTGCGCTGCGCGCTGCTCAGTCTCAAATTGAATTTTTTGTGCTGCCTGGCGCGCTTGAATAGCTTTCAATTCGGAGACTGGATCGGTGGTGGTGTCTTTGGCCATAGGAATATTTTGTTTGGTTGAGGGTTCGGTAATCAGATCACACGGCCATTGTTGCGGATGAAATCCATTTTCGCTGCAGGGGTCATGGCCTCAAATTCGGCTTCGGTTGTTGTTTTGCCATTGCCGGCGAATTGAGTCTTGCGAAACGGCGCGCCGGGATCGGGATTGCCAGGCGCGTACGAACGGAGTGTTTCCGTGCGAGCTGAAATTATTCGGCCTCCGGCGCGGATGAAATCCATTTTGGCCTTGGGCCTGAGCGTATCGAAATCCGCTTCTGCAAGCGCGCCGTTATCCTGGGCGAACTGCAGGCGGTCCGCGCTGGACAGCTTAAAATAATCAGCCAAAGATTTTACGTTAGCCGGAAGTGTAGCAGCGGCAACGGGAGCCGCGAGTGCTGCCGGCATGGCCGGCGCGGGCGCGAGCGCGTTTTTCGACGCCAGCAAGGATTCAAGCTCGGCGATCCGCGCATTGGCTTTGATGGTGTTGAAAATCGGGAGGCTTGGTTCAAGTCCAAGCTGCGATTCCAGTTGCACGATTCGCGCGTAAGCGTGCCGGCCGCTGCGAAATGTTGTCGCGGGTGGCGGAGTGGCCGAGAGAGTTTTGATTAAATCAGTGAGCATAAATTTTTCAGTCCAAGAATTATCGGGAGTCAACCTGTAGTTGCCCGCAAGTCGCCATAGATTGATCTCGCCCGACGCGCCTGTTTGCTTGCGGCCTGTTTCGTCACGCCGTGCTGACGGGCGACGGCGGCAAGGTTTCCACCGGTGATGACGGCATTAAGAACATCCGCGCGCAATTTGAAGGTGTCCCCAAAATACTCTGCCGTTTTGGGATCGGTGAGCCAGTGGACCAGGTGATCTTGTTTCATAAGAAATTACACGGCTGATTGCCGCGCCGTGGTGGCGACCTGTGAAGGCCCGGAAAGCGGGAGGATGAATTGACCTTCGGCAGCGCGGCGCGCTCGTTGGGCGGCTTTGGCGCGGCGCTGCTGGGCCTTGTATCGCGCCGGGTTGGCGAGCTGCCACCGGCGAACTCGCGCCGTTACTTTGTCCCGGTTGCGGCGCGCCCAGGCAGCGCACGCCAGACGGTCGGGGATAGGGTTTTCTGCCCGCGCCGCCCGCCGTGCCGCGTTTGCCGGCGATAGAATTTTTTTTCGAGCCGTCATCTTTCACGAACGAGATCAAATTCACGGCATTCCTGAAAATCCAGTAAAACCGCACAAAACCATTGATTCTATTGAGAAATTGAAGATTTTACTCATTGATTTACAACACTTTGTGCTTACTACTTTGGTGTAAATGGCGGGAAAAATCTCATTTACGGCAGACCTTCGCGGTTCGGTAACTACCTTTACGGGGTTTGAAAAAATAGATTCCTTGCCTGGGGGGTGTAGGGGAGCCGTCATTTCACATCCTCGGTTTCGGTTAATTGGCGGTAAAAGTCCGCGAGCGGTTTGATCTGTGCAGCCACCGTCTGCCGGGTTTCGGGGTTCCATGTCTCGAACGGCTCGTCACGGTTCCACTCGACGAGCACGTTACGCACGGCGCCGATGCGGTTCAACAGTTCGGAATAGTGCGACACACTGGTTTGGTGCTGACGTTCTATTCGTTCGGGTATTTGCAACAGGCCCGCGGCTTGGAAATCCAACTGCCAAACGCGCCGGGCATCCTCCAATTTTTCTACCGTGTCCGGCATTCGGGTAGCGATGGCCACGAAGGTCTTTAACATCTCAAACGTAACTTTCTTTGGCAGTTCCGTCCGGTGCCTCTGCCAGAAATCAAAATTCATCTGGGTGTGTCCACACCAGCTCTGCACCAGCAAGCCGATCTCCCTGGCTTCATTCGTCAAGGCGATCTGTGACGCGGCATGACTGGCGCATTTCTTTTGAAATTCGACGATGGCCGCGCCGATGGTTTTCGGCGTGATTTCCGACGCTTGGACTTTTAGTGATTTTTCAGTTTTCATTTGGTGGTGGTGGTGGTGAGAGTTGATCAGTTCTTATGCGGGCAAAATTCCGGCACGCCTCTTGTGGGCGCTGGCCAGGCATCGGTTCAATCCCTTCAATCCGATTTCCAAAGCGCGCCTGCAATTTTTTTACGCACTTGGACACAGCGGCTTTGGTGATCCCCATGCGATCCGCCAATTCTTTTTGCGAAATGCCATCGGTGATCAGGGACCGGCCGGAGGCCATCGCCACCACCCAGGCGGCCAGGCGCGGATTTTCGCTGGTCAAGATGAACATCAGGACTTGATCGTAAAAGGAGATGAACGCGCGCCCGGCTTCTCGGTAGTCGTTTGCCGAATGTGGCGCAGCGTCCGGGTGGATACGCCGATCCAGATTTTCAAAATCGAAAACCTCAAAACTGATTTCCTTTCCGTTGCCGTTCGCGTGATCGCCTGGCGAGAATTCTGTTTCGTTGGTTTCCATATTCAATGCGCTTGATTCAATTCGGCGTTGGTCATTGTTTTTGCCCCAGCTTGGCGCGCGTGATTTCTTCGATACGGGCAAGCCAGCATTTTTTGTGTGCTTCGCCTTCGGCTGATAACTTCATCAGATAATTTTTTGGATCCGCCTTGGCTTCTTTTATCTTTTTCTCCCTTTGGGCTTCGTCGGGTTCATGTTCCTTCACCCAGGCAATGAAACTGACGGCCGGCGGCGTGAGAATTTTCTCCACGAGTGTTTTTTCTGCTTTCTTCAGCTGCTCTTTTGCGTCGGCGATCATCCCTGCGTATGCACTTTGGTAGAGGCCACGCTGGACTGGCTCAAAAATTGGGAGGGATTTGACAAGCATTTGCTGGCTTTCCGGCGAATCGGATGCTACAAGCATACCGCAAGCAATGCTTGGCTCTTCTCCTCTCTTCTCTGTCTCTTTTTCTTTGGTTCTTTCTTTTTGCCAGCGAACCGTTGCCGCCTTCTTTGCGCGCTCCGAATATGCCTGGTGATACCCGTTGTAATCCTGCCAATCGTGAATTCTAAGCGGGTTTGCGTCCGCGAATCCTGCCTGTATCAATGCTTCAAGCATCTTGAATGGGTCCTGCTCATAACGTAGAAGCGATGCAAGCTCCGGTGCCGTGTAATCCTTGAAGATGCCGTCCGGCTGATTCTCGGCCGCGTAGGACCACCACCGCGGCGGCAACCAGAGAGCATCGGATCCGATCAAGGCGCGCAACTTCGCTGTTTTGCGATGGCTGTAAAAGTTGCAGTTGACGCGGACGAAAAGGCTCATATCGAAACCGCCTCTCGGCTACATACAATCGCTTTTGACTGCGCATGTTTTATGGTGGTATTCATTGATTAACAAACGCGCGATTTCCGGCCGGGACCCGCGCGTTTTTTTCATCCTGTCCGGTTCAAATCAGGCACTCCGGTTATCCAAACGACATTGTGCGAACCGCATTCTTTGCAGATTAAATGAACGTCCCCAGGGTCATCGTTTAGGATTTCCACGGGCCTGTCGCAACTCCGACAGAACCAATACCCGGCGCGAACCAGCTCCGAGAGCCGTGTGAGAATTTCGGGCGAACGCTGCACGGCGGGTTTCACGGATGGCCTTTCCAATTCCGCCATACGTGCCGGAGTAACCGCAAAAATTGGCGGGGTGAGACGATCCAGCGCAGAATCCACAGTGGCAGCAAAAATAAAAACGCGAGCACCTGGCAAAACAAAACGATCCACCGCGCAATTTTTTTGGGGTCGGGTGGTGTCATGCGACGGCCTTTCCTATACGCGGCGCGTGCGCCGGTCGGGAAAATTCTCCGGCCTCGGCGCGGCGGGTGAATTTTTCAATCGCGGCGCGGGTCAAAAATGGCTTGCCTGCGATGTTGACCGAGGGATCAAGCCATCCTTGCTTCTGCCATCGCCACAAAGTTACAGGTGTGCGGCCAATCTGCCGCGCAAAGCTCTTGACCGATACGAGGGGCGGCGCTTCCTGTTGCCCGATTTCATTTAATAGCATGATGTCATCATCATGCTAACCGTGAAGAGTTGCCACGCGGGCGGTGTGACAAATAATAATACTATTTTGCTACGCTACTTTTGTCGCATCGAGTTTGAAACTTCGGCGGGCACAGTCATTTTCAATCTTTTAGCAGATTGTCGTAGAACTGTGGCTTTTCCATCTTGGTCGAAGTCTGGACCACCGCGCCGGACAATTTCGGCGGCAATTTCATTCCACGAAAGATAACGGGCCGGCTGAAATTTTCCTGTTCCTTGTGGTTTTCCGCCACTCAAATTAATCTCAATTCCGAACAGCAACCAGTAATGAGGATGCTCCTTTGGGATCCTCAACAGTTTATCGCACGCGCAGCCGAGTTCCCAAACAAGTAACCAATGAGCATAGCAGTGAACCATTATTTGTCTCGCTCGCGTCATCCACAACGCCGCGGGCGCAATCTGAAGGAAGTATTCTTGAATATCACATTCGGGAGCAATGCGCGGCGATTTTCCCTTCTGCCAACGCCGCACAACTTTTTGAACCTGTGGCGTAAAGTAGCCATATTTCGCCAGCAATCCAATTTTGCCGTAAATAAAACCGCTGCGCTGATTAACGGTTGCGCGCTTCGATGTTTTTTTAATTTTCATGGCTTCACCTTTTTTTCAAAATTTCACCAGCCAGCTTTCCGGCGCGTCCGTGTCCGGCCTGGCTTCACGCAACATTCCGCGCGCCGTGATCCCGGCAGAAACAACCTTCAAAATTGAGCCGGCGCGAACGCGCTCAAAACGTCCGCCTCGTAATGGCAGCTTGCCGCGCCCGGCGCCGGTCTGCGCATCCACCATCGCCACGCTGCCGTGCGCGTAATCCAACGCCGTCACCACCACCAGCGACGGCACGGCGAATTTGATCTTGAACCAGTCCACGCCAAACGGCGCGGCCAGCGGCTTGCAAACCACGATGTCCGCCGGACCATTGCGCCCGGCTTCCGCCTCGATAAATTCCGCGCCACTGCCAGCACGTGACAGCCGGGACCGGGTGGGCAGTGCGCCTTGCCGGGCGAGTTCGTTCAACCAGCGCCAGCGCGCCGCCGTGCTTTCGCGCTGGATGTCCTGCCCGCCAGCGACGATCAAATCATTCACCACGCGCCAGCCATCCGGCATCCGCTCGGCATTGAACACGCTACCATCATGCACGAGAAATTCATGGCAACCGTCGGATTTTTCCTGCACCAGGCACCCGCGCCAGTCGCGCCGCAAGCCATCCGCCAGCGTCAGCGCCACAAACGCGGGCTTGTGCAAAATCGGGTTGGCGGCGGCAATCATGGCTTCAATTCCATTTGGCTGATTTCATTGGTTGTCTATCTCAATACCACGGCGTTTAAATTCTTGCTCAATCATCCAAGACAATAAAGCACCTTGGGCAGCCTCGTAAGAGATGCACGAGGTTTCGGCCAGAGCAATCACTTCCCGCGTAAACCAGTCTGAATAGTGTGCCGGCAAATCAGCCAGGTTAAACCCTATCTCTTCCGTGTTAAAGCCTTCGGCGTCTTTGTATGCGTGCTTTCTTGCGTAGCGTATCAGTTCCGGATTCAATGAGTTCATTTTGTGCCTTTCTCTTTGGTGGTTCGTTTTCCTTGGGTTCAAAAGTTCACGCGCTTTGCCTGCTCCCGCTTGTGTTCATTGAGCAGGTGCGAATACGTCTTGGCGAGCAAAACGCCGTTGTCTTTGTGGCCCAGCCAGCTCGCGACAGTGTGAACATCCACCTTGCCCATGAGCGCCATACTCGCGAAATAGTGCCGGCACAGGTGGCAGGTGAAGTCATTCACCTTTGCCTTGGTCCGGGCATCGCGAATCGTTTTATTGAAAGTGATGGCGTGAAGATCCTCGCGTTCTCCACGCATCGGGCTGGGAAATAAAAATTCGCAATCGGGATCGCGCCGGGTTGCCATCTCGCGCAAATGTTTTTTGAGCCGGCCGTTGAAATCCACCGCCCGGCTTTCTCCGTTTTTGCTCAATCCATCCCGACCGTAATGAAGCTGCTTTTGTTTAAAGTCCACGTCCTGCCAGCGAAGGCGCAAAGTTTCCGACCAGCGGCCTCCGCTGAAAGCCATGAGCAAAATGAAGTCGTGAACCATTTGGCCCGTCCTGGGAGCAATCTCTTTTGCGGCGGCGGCCACGCGCTCAATCTCGGCAGTTGTGAGACAGCGCCGGGTGGTTTTGATTTCCTTCAACCGCTTGAACGCCGGCAACGCGGTTATCAGCTTGTCCTCAATCGCGCTTTTCAGGACGTTTCGCAAGGCAACGATTTCCAGGTTAGCCGTGCGCGCCGATACGCCGGCTTTAATTCTGGCGGCAATGTGATCGTGGACCAGGCCCGGGGTCAATTCCCGCAATCGGCGTTGCCCAAGTGTTGCTTCCATGCCGCGGAGCAGTGCCTTTTCAAGCCGGATGGTGGCAGGACGCTTGGCATTGCCGCCGGCGCTGCTCAATTGGTCGAGCCGGGACGTGTATGTCTTGCCATACTCGGCAAGGGTGGGCGTGCGTTTGGGCGCAATCGTCAAGGTGTCATCCTCGCGCTGGCCTTTCAACTTGTTCAAGGCAGCGACGGCTTGCGGCACGGTGGCGACGGGGTTGCCATCCTTGTCCTCCAGGCGCACGCGCCGCACGGCCTTGGCGCCCGTCTCTGCGTTGGTGATGGTCAATTGACCGTAGAACGCGCCGTTGCGTTGCCAGAGTCCGCGCAATCTGCGCTTGCGAGGGTCGAATACCTTTTGGTATTGTGCGCCTTCATGTTGACGAGCATCAAAACTGACTTTTGCGCCGGGCGCGTTGCCGCTTTGTGTTTCACTGGCTTGCATGTTGAAACACTAGCACAACCACTAGCACAACGTCAAGCGCCTTTTTCTAAAAATGGCGTAAGTGATTGTTAATTAACGGTTGCCTCGGTAGCTCAATTGGTAGAGCAGTTGACTCTTAATCAATTGGTTCTAGGTTCAAGTCCTAGCCGGGGTACCACCTTTTCATGTTTTTGAGAGAACATCGAACATCCAACATCGAACGCTGCGCATCGAACGGTCATTTGGCGCAGCGCCCTTGCATTTTACAGGCTAGGCAAAGGGCGGGAATTTCGACAAAATCATTGAGAGTTCATGCCATAGGGGGCTGGTTGAGGGTTGAATGTTGAAAGTTGAGGGATAAGCCGTCCCTTCCAGCATTTGCGACCGCCGGAAAAATTTATGCAATTTCAAATCAAAACCAGGCATCCACTCCTGGTCCCGAATCTTGTCCGCGTTTGCGCCGTAACTGTCGCCGCGGTCATTCCATTCCTGATTGCCGGGTGCGCGAGCCATAAGGCTGCGACCGCGCCGGCCACGGCCGGGACTTCGCCGTTTTATCTTGGCGCGGACATTTCCGCGCTGGCCGCCATCGAGCAGCGCGGCGGCGTTTACCTGGACGGCGACCAGCCCGCTGATGCGATTGCCATTTTCATGAAGCATGGCTGGACCTGTTTTCGACTGCGCATTTGGGTGGACCCGACCAACGGCGTGAACGGACTCGATTACACCACGAAGCTGGCCAAACGCATCAAGGCCGCCGGGGGCACGTTCATGCTCGATTTCCATTACTCCGATTGGTGGGCCGATCCGCAGAAGCAGAACAAACCCGCCGCCTGGGCCGGCCTCGATTTTGATGCGCTCGTCCAAAAATCCGGCGCCTACACCGCCCAGGTCGTCAAAACGCTGAAGGATGCCGGGGCGAAACCGGACTTTGTGCAGGTGGGCAACGAAATCACCGGCGGCATGTTGTGGCCGGACGGGCAGGTGAAGGTCCCGCACTCGGCCGTCAAGGTATTCGAAGGCGATGTGACGGTGATGTCGCCACCGGAGCCGTATGACGATGCGAAGCAGTGGGACCATCTTATCCGCCTGCTCAAGGCCGACATTGACGGCGTCAGCTCGGTTACCCTGACCGATCCGGTGCGCATCATCATTCACATTGACTGCGGCGGCGACTGGCCGGTGACGAAATGGTATCTGGATCATCTGGCCAAGGCCGGGTTGGATTACGACGTGGTGGGCCAGAGTTATTATCCGCACTGGCACGGCTCGCTCGAAAATGTCCGCGCCAATATCCGCAAGACCATTCAACGTTACGGCAAGGACGTGATGATTGTGGAAACCGGCTATCCTGCACGCGACACGCATCCTTCGCCCGCCGCCGCCAAATACATGGTCTGGCCGGAGACCCCAGCCGGGCAGAAACAATTCCTGGCCGATCTCATCCAGACGGTCAAGGAAAGCGGCGGCATCGGCGTCAACTACTGGCATCCGGAGGCGACGTTCATTCGGGGAGAAATGAACCGCTGGAGAGAGCCTGATGCCAATTCGCTCTTTGATGGCAAGGGGCGTCCGTTGCCGGCGATGAATGTATTGGGCCTTCAGACGGAAACGACGAATTCGATTCCATGAGGGCTGGAGAAATCTTTCTGCGCGTCGTCGGCTCGTCAGTAGCCTCGTCCCATCAGAACCATGGCCCCGCACAGTGTGCCGAATCGGAGTTCGGCGCGCCGGGGGCGGGACAGCATTCGCGGTGGGGCGAGCGTACCCGCGAGCCGGTTTTGGCACACCAAATCATGACGACGGCTCGCGAGGACGCTCGCCCCACCAGAAACACGGTACCAGCAAGCACGCAATCGAAGTCCGGCGCTCCATTTCGTCGTGCAGAATCCGGTTTGAACAAATATCCTGACGCCATGCGCGCAGTTTTTCCGGTTTGGCCCCGGCTTGCCATCATCGCTTGCACTTTGATGTTGGGCGCAACGTTGAAGATTCAAACGGCGGCGGCCGAGCAGGGGACGACCGGCCAGCCGGCTTTCGACGTGACCAATGTCCTCCAGGTTGCCCGCCTGAGTTCGGAGAATCCCAACGTCAGCCATGCCATCCGTCTGGAAGGGACCGTCTGGTGGGCAAACCCGGCGCAGGGAAGATTCGTTTTAAAGGATGAATCCGGGGCGGCGGAATTGGAAATGGATCTGGCCGGCCAGCCGATTCAACCGGGCCAGCGGGTGCGCGTGGTAGGAAACGGAACCATTGTCCGGAGAGGCGCCAGTTTCAGGCTCGGCGCGCGGGGATCGGTGGTGGACAACAACGGCATCCATGGGATGACCGAAAAATCCGGAGCCATTTATCTGAAAGCGGGGCGGCATCCCTTCCGCCTGGACTGGTTCAACGGCGTCGAAAAATACGGGTTGGAGGTGGAATACGAAGGCCCGGGCCTGCCGCGGCAGAAAATTTCCGACACCGTGCTGTTCCGGCTGCAAGCGGACGCGACCGGCGGGACCAGCCATATTGTGAACGGGCTGGATTACCGATGTTATGAAGTCAGCGGGGAAGTGCTGCCGGATTTCAGCCAACTGACGGCGATTAAAACCGGGACGGTCGCCAACTTTGATCTGAGCGTCATCGCCCGTCCGGAGCATGTCGGACTGCAATTCACCGGTTTCCTGGAGGTGCCGCGCGACGGTTTGTACACGTTCCACACGAAGTCGGATGACGGCAGCTAGTTGTTCGTCGGCGAGCCGTCGCTGCAATTGACGGTGACCGGGCGGGCGGAATTCCCGGGCCGCGGCCGATCGTGATTGGCCAGACGTTGCGCGATGGAGAGGACGGCCAATGGGCGGTCGTGGAGGGGAAGGTGACCTTTGTGAACGAACAGCCGGACGGAAGGAAACTGGAGTTGAGCGCCGGGGCCGACCGGATACGGGTGGAAATCGCCGACATTTCCGGCTTACCGGCGGTGCCGTTTTTGAACAGCCGGATCCGCGCGACCGGATTTTGCCAGAGCGCGGTCACTGCGGACGGGCAAAAAGTGCCCGGCATCCTCCTCGTGCCCGGTGCCCGGGAAATTGAGGTGCTGGAAACGCGTCCGGAGACGATGGAAAACACGGACACCAATGTGGGCCCATTGCCGGTGTTGACCACGGCGGCCGAGGTCCACCGCCTCAAACGCGAGGAAGCCCAGCGGGGATACCCCGTCAAAATCCACGGCGTGGTCACCTGCGTCCTGCCCGAGCGCCAGGCGTTTGTCCTCCAGGATGCCAGCCGCGGACTTTACGTGGAGGACCATTCCGCCATCCGTTCGCGGCCGCCGGGAATCGGCGAGTTCCTCGAAGTCCAGGGCGTGACCGACCCGAGTTTGTTTGCGCCCATCGTGGATGCGCAGCAAATCATCAGCCTGGGCGAGGGGCATCTGCCCACGCCGGTGTATCCCACCTGGGACCAGTTGTTGAACGGCAGTCTGGATGCCCAGTACGTGGAAATCCAGGGCATCATCACCGCCGTGCAGACCAACGGCGTGATCCTGCTCACCCAGGGCGGCCGGATCAAACTCGAACTGCGCGTCACCGGTTTGAATCCCGACGCGCTGGCACATTATGAAGATGCACTGGTCCGTGTGCGCGGCAACCTGTTGGCCTCGTGGGATTATGTGACGCACGAGGTGAAGGTGGGAGAAATCCGGATTTACGGCGCGGACGTTTCCGTGGACCAGCCGGCGCCGGCGGACCTGTTCGCCATTCCCCGGAAGACGGCGGCGGAATTGTTGCTGTTCGACCCGCAGGCCAGCGTCGTTCCAGCGGGTGAAAGTCTCCGGCCAGATCATCCATGCGCGGGACACGGAATACTTACATGATGGACGGCCGGAACGGGCTGCGCTTCATCACGAAGCAACCCGATCGCGCTGACGGCTGGCGATTCGGTGGAGGTGGTGGGCTTTCCGGAATTGAGCGGCGCGTCGCCCGTGTTGCGCGAGGCGGTGGCGCGCAAAACCGGCTCGGCCATCCTGCCCGCGGCAATCAGCCTGCCAGCCACCAACCTGGTCCGGTCGGATTACGACGCGATGCGCGTGCGGGTGAAAGGCGTGCTGGTCAGCGTGCGGACAATACCCGGGGAACAAATTCTGGAAATGCAGAACGGGTTGCGGACTTTTGTGGCGCGGCTGGAGATTGCGGACGGCTCCGTCGGGTCGTTGCCGGCGGGCAGCCAGTTGGAATTGACGGGGGTGTATTCGGGGCAGGGCGGAAACCGGGCGGTGGGCCAGGATATTTCGTCCTTTGAATTGCTGCTCAATTCGCCGGCGGACATCAAGGTGCTGGCGCGACCGCCGTGGTGGACGCTGGAACGGCTGTTGATCGGCATGGGCGCACTGGCGTGCGTGCTGGCCGTGACGGTGCTCTGGATCACCCAGCTCCACCGCAAGGTCGAGGCCCGCACCGCCGAGCTTGAAGTCCAGATCCGGGAACGCCAGCGGGTGGAGCATCAGCGGGCGATGGAGCAGGAACGGGCGCGCATCGCCCAGGACCTGCACGACGAACTCGGGTCGGGCATCACGGAAATCAGCATGTTGGTCACCGTGGCCGGTACGGCATCCGCCCCGGGCAATGGCCAGGGCCGGCAACTGGAGGAGATTGGCGACCGGGCGCGGCAGATGGTCACCGCGCTGGACGAAATCGTCTGGGCGATGAACCCTAAACACGATTCCCTGATGTCGCTGGTGAGTTATTCCTGCCTGTATGCAGACCGGCTCCTGAAGCTGGCGAACATTGCCTGCCAGTTGAAGGGGGCGGTTGACCTGCCCGACCGGGCGGTGTCATCCGTGCACCGGCACGAATTTTTCCTGGCGTTCAAGGAGGCGCTGACCAACGTGATTCGCCACTCCGGCGCCACCGAAGTGCGCCTGGGGGTGCGGCTGATTGGCGACCGGTTGCGTTTGTCCATTGCCGACAACGGACACGGCCTGGCGGCCGGCGCCGCCGGGCGGGGCGGTGACGGACTGGTCAACATGCGGGCGCGGCTGGAGAAGATGGGCGGGCGGTTTGCCATCGCCAGCCAGCCCGGTCGCGGCACGACGGTGCGTTTTTACATGCCTTTGAATTGAGAATTTATGATCCGCGTCGCCATCGTCGAAGACAGCAAGACCATCCGGGAAAGCCTGACGCATTTTGTGCAGACCGATCCGGAGTGCCATTGTGTGTTCGCCTGCGCGACGGCGGAGGAGGCGCTGGTGGGGATTCCCAAATACCAGCCGGAGGTGGTGTTGATGGACATCCAACTGCCAAAACTGTCCGGCATTGAATGCACCGCCCAGATCAAAAAAATGCTGCCGGCGATCCAGATCATCATGGTGACAGTGTATGAAGACACCGACCGGATATCCGCGGCGCTGCGCGCAGGCGCTTGCGGTTACCTGTTGAAGCGATGCACGCCAGCGGAACTGGTTTCGGCCGTGCGCGAGGCCCGGATGGGCGGCGTGCCGATGCCCCGCGAAATTGCGCGCAAGGTCATCGCGTCATTTCAGCAGCCGCTCACGGTGGCGGCGGGGTTGGACGAACTCCGGCCCAGCGAACGGAAAATTCTTGAGTTGCTGGCGATGGGTCTGGCCAACAAAGAGATTGCTGACCGGTTGGGTTTGAGCACGGGGACGGTGCGTTGGCATCTGGAAAACATTTATAATAAACTGCACGTCCACTCCCGCACGGAAGCGTTGTTAAAGTTCCGCTCAACCAAAACGGCATAATAATTTTCCGGCCACGAGTCATGTTTTTGGTCTTGAAGGCGGTGATGTCGTTGATTTACAGGGGGTTTCGGGCAAAAGGGCATGGGCTCAGACCTGACATTTGACAGGCTAGGCAAAGGCGGGAAGTTGAGCGAGTATTATTCCCGACATACCATATATGATTGGAAAACGCCGTCCGACGCATCCTGGTGACCCGTTGCGAGCTTTCCGGGGTTTCACCTTGATTGAATTGCTGGTGGTGATTGCCATTATTGCCATTCTGGCGGCACTGCTATTGCCTGCCCTGGCCCGGGCAAAAGACCGCGCGAAGAATATTCAATGCATTTCAAATCTTAAACAATGGGGTGGTTGCTTTGCGTTGTATTGCTCCGAGAACGACGACAGCATGCCGATGGGTTGGAATGATCCCTCCAAATGGGGTGGTTACAAAGGTTGTTGGATGTCGGCTTTGCGAAGTTATTATTCCAGTCCTGACATCCGGTTGTGTCCCATTGCGAATAAGTACCTGAGTGAACTCGCCAGTCCTTTTACCACGACTTTAGATGTGACATTTTATTCCTGGGGCATCATGGGCGAGGGCAGTTACGGCGTTCCCATTTTCGGAACGGCGGGTGATTACGGCAGCTATGGAATCAACGCCTGGGCCGAGAATCCTCCGGACTCACTCGTCGGCAGCGGAGGGAATATGCCTGATCCCAAATCCAACTATTGGCGGAAAATGGGGGCCCTCCGCAATGGTGATGCCATTCCGTTGTTTGCGGATTGCATGTGGGATGGAACCGCTCCTTTTCCCACCGATGTGCCACCAACCAAGCGGGGCAAAGAGTATCCGCTTGGAACGGTTAATGAAAACATGGCTGCTTTTTGCCTCCCCAGACACAGTGGCCGAAGCCCGGTGAACATGTGTTTCATGGATACCTCGGTGAGAAGTGTGGGATTGAAAGAACTCTGGGGGCTGCAGTGGTATAGCAATTGGCAGACGCCGTCCATGCCAAGTTACGCGTGGCCGGCCTGGATGAACGCTTACAATTAACTGCGAAACCCCGGAAATTATCCATGTGAGCCGGTTGATCATCCATTGTCGTTAATCCGAAATTGTCTTATCAAACACATAAGTCCCTAAAAACCTGGAAATCCAAATACCCTATGAAAAAAATACTCGCCTTGATTGCCTGGTCAGCAACCGTCACGCTGGTTTCAGCGCAGACTGCCATTCTCTATCAACAGGACTGGGGCACCACGAATGGAGGCGCCTCGCTGGCGGCTGTTGGCTGGGGCCAGGTTCTTCCTCCCTCCGGGTACAGCGGCATGTATAACCAATCGGGTGCGCATGACGGAACCACCTCACAAGCATTGCCGATCAGGACGCTCTATTTTGGAGGCAATACCGGAACGGGTGTGTTTTACACCACCAATGGGGCGGGCAGCGGTTCCGGTGGTGACTCTGCTTTCACCAGCATTGACCCGACGCTTTATACCAATCTGAATATTTCCCTGGAATCCCAATGGAGCTGGCAAGGTGGCACGCTGAGTTGCTGGTTTGCGGTTCAAGTGGGTGGGTCATGGTACGTGGCCACCAATCAGCCATTGACGACGGTACAACACAGCGCCAGTCCAACCTTTTATCTTTCCAGCATTACCTACAACCCGGCGGCGACCAATTGGAACACCTTGACGATCAGCAGCGGTGCCATTGGCGGGCCGGCCCCGGGCAATCTGTCCGGCCCGATCACCGGCATTGGTGTGGTGGTAGCGATTGCAAACGCGACCGGTTCCAGTTGGGATTATAATAATTTTCTGATCACATCCATATCCAATACGACGACACTGCCGCCGACCCTCGCTGCGCCGCCGTTTAGCCAGACCAATTACAGCGGGGCAGGCGTGTCCTTTGCGGTTGCTGCCACAGGAACAGCGCCCTTCACTTATCATTGGCGGTCGAATGGAGTCCCACTCGTCAACGGCGGCCGGATTTCCGGCGCAACCAACTCCGTGCTGACCATTACCAATGTCAACCTCGGCGACTCGGGAAGCAGTTACTCCGCGATTGTCAGCAATTCTGCGGGTTCTTTCGACACCAGCACCAACAACACCGCCACTTTAACGGTGAATTCCGTCCCCGCTGATTATTTATACGCGGAATCGTTTCCATTCGTTGGCGCGGTCCCCGTTGATTACCCGTTGAGCGTGGTCGGATGGTCGAACAGCATCCCTGACAGCCCCAATCGTCTTTCCCAAAACACCAGCGGAGACGGTGAGGCTTATGCATTTGAGGCCTACGCGGCGACCACGGCGGCTTACGTCACCACGGCGTCTGATACCGGAGTATCAGGATTGCCTTTTCCCAGCATTAATCCGGCCGCGTACCCGGCCATTACTTTTTCCGTGGATATTCAGCCGACCTGGCAGCCGGCCAACATCCCGGTTTATTTTGCAGTCCAGATGGGTGGAGCCAACTGGTACGTTTCCCAGACTCCCATACCGGTGAATGTCGCGGGCACAGTCTTTGCCACGTATCAGCAGCAGTTTGATCCCGATGCCATTCAGTGGAACACGCTTACGTTAAGCGGCACTGCTGCGACCATCGGCATACAACCGGCCAGCAATCTCAGCGGCAACATCACCGGCGCCGGCCTGGTTTTTGCCAACACGGGCAGCGGGGGCGTAAACTTCGATAATTTCCTGATAACAACAGATACGGCGCCGGCGATTGCACCCGTGATCCAGGTGCCGCCCTTGAGCCAAACGGCTTATGCGGGTGCCGGAGTATCGTTTGCCGTCGTAGCCACCGGCACCAAGCCATTGAGTTATTATTGGCAGTCCAATGGAGTGCCTCTGGTGGATGGCGGCCGTTTCTCGGGCACGAGAACGAACGTCCTCACCATCTTGAATGCTGGCACCGACGATCAAGCTGCCTATTCCGTGATTGTCAGCAATTCCGTGGGCACCGATGACAGTTTGAACTATGCCATCAGCATTTTGACGGTCAACAGTGTCCCGCCCGGCCTCTTGTATGCGGAAATGTTGCCCTATGTGGGGCCGACCGCAGCGCAAAACTATCCCATGGGCCTGGTTGGCTGGGGGAACGCCATTCCCGATGCTCCCAACCGCCTCTACCAAAATTCCAGCGGCGATGGAGCCGCTTATGCGTATGAACCCAGTGGCAGCACTCCCGTCACCACGGCATTTTACACTACCACCTCGCTGGACACCGGCACCTCCGGATTGCCGTTCCCGTCTATCAACACGACGCTCTATGGTGGCATAGTCTTTTCGGTGGATCTGGCTCCCAGCACCAGTCCCGCCAACGTCACGGAATATTTTGCCGTGCAGATGAATGGAGGCGGTTGGTTTGTTTCCACCACCGCCATACCCGTGCCCGGCGTGGCGACGAATGTGTTCACCACTTACACTCAATCGTTCAATCCCGCCGCATCGAATTGGAAGACGCTCACCCTGAACGGCACCAGCGCAACCATCGGGGGTGTGGCTTCGGGCAATCTGAGCGGAAACATCACCGGGGTCGGCCTGGTTTCAAGTTTCAGCGGGACGGGAACTGTCAATTTCGACAATTTTCTCGTAACGACCACAACGGGTGTCAGTGCCCCGGGCGGAATTGTTGTCAGTTCGGTCACGAACAATGGGAAATACATCACTTTCTCGTGGATAGGTGGCCCGTCTATACACCTCCAAAGCACGACCAACTTGGTTTCACCGATCGTCTGGCAGGATGTGCCTGGTACCACGGGACAAAGCACGGCAATAGTAACGAATACCGTTCCCCAAAAGTTCTACCGCCTGATTTGGCCCTGAATTACTCAGACTCTGAATTCGAAGAAGCTGCAAGCGGTCAAGGCCGCTTGCAGTTTTTATTGATTTGCGGGTCTCCATGTGATTAAGGAACAGAGTTATTATTATGACCGGATTATTTGATCTGCGGAAACCTGGGTTGACAGCGTGCCTTGCCATTCTTGCTTCGACGATTGCCGCTGCGGGCAGCCATACCATTACCATTGCCAGCCCAAAGCCTCCGGTAACTGAAGGTTTCAAAATGGGCGGGGCGTGCAGCCCCGACGGCGCCACACTGACGCTGGATAGCAGCAGCCTGTTGCTCAATGGCAAGCCGTGGACGCCCGTCATGGGCGAATTCCATTTCACACGCTATCCGGAGAATGAGTGGCGCGAAGAATTGCTCAAAATGAAGGCTGGTGGCATTGACATCGTATCCACCTACGTTTTCTGGATTCATCATGAAGAGATTGAAGGACAATTTGATTGGTCGGGATCACGAAACCTGCGCCGCTTCATTCAAACCTGCCAGGAAGCCGGCTTGAAAGCGTTTGTGCGCTGTGGTCCGTGGGACCATGGCGAAGTGCGAAATGGCGGTTTCCCGGACTGGCTGCTGGCCAAAGGCTGGAAAACGCGCTCCAACGACACCAACTACCTGGACAAGGCAAGAATCTTCTATGGCGAAATCGCCAAACAACTTGACGGGCTGTTCTGGAAAAATGGCGGACCTGTCATTGGCATCCAGTTTGAAAACGAATACAAAGGGCCCGCCGAACATATGTTGACACTCAAACACATGGGCCAGGAAGTTGGACTCGATGTGCCGATCTACACCCGGACCGGCTGGAACCAACCCAGGGGGCGCATGCCTTTTGGCGAATTGGTTCCGCTCTATGGCGTCTATGCGGAAGGCTTTTGGGATCGGGTACTCACACCCATGCCGGCCGGCTATTGGAAAGGGTTTTATTTTTCCAATTTTCGCGTGGATGATGCCACCTACGGTGAGATTCCTGGCGAAGGAGGTGTCTTGGACCCGCCGGACGCTGAACTATACCCGTATCTCACCTGCGAAATTGGCAGCGGCATGATGAGCAGCTACCACCGGCGCATCCTGGTCAATCCCAAGGACGCTGAGTCCACCACGCTCATCAAGCTCGGTTCGGGCAGCTGCTTGCCCGGTTACTATATGTATCACGGCGGCGTGAATCCCGAAGGCCAACTGACCACCTTGATGGAATCGCAAGCCACGGGGTTTTGGAACGACATGCCGGTGAAAAACTACGACTTTCAAGCGCCGCTGGGCCAATACGGTCAAATCCGCCAGCAATATCATCTCTTGCGACGCCTCCATCTTTTCCTGCATGAATGGGGTCCGGCTTTGGCGGGAATGCCGGCGGCCATGCCGGACCAGCGCCCGCATGGGAAAAATGATTTTGACACCTTGCGCTGGAGCGTTCGTTCCGATGGCAAGAGCGGATTCGTTTTTGTGAATAATTACCAGCGCCTTCAGGCCATGCCTCCAAAAAAAGACGTGCAATTCGTGGTCAATCTTCCTTCCGGTCCCATCACCTTTCCGCAAAAACCCGTTACCATTCCGTCCGACGCCTGCCTGATCTGGCCCTTCAATCTCGATCTTGGCCGGGGCGTTCGGCTGATTTGGGCCACAGCTCAGCCGCTGACCGCCATTGACGTGGGCGATGTGCGCACCGTCTTTTTTGCCGAAACCGAAGGTGTCCCGGCGCAATTTGCCTTCGAAACAAACGGTCCAGCCGTCGAAGCTTTTACCGGTCATATCACGCACGGCGAAAACGTTAACCTGTTCCGCGACACTAAACCCGGCACGAAGGTCGCGGCGAGGATGCGATTGGCGGACGGCAGTTTCGTACAGATCGTCGTGCTTGACCCCAAAAGCTCCCTCGTTTTTTGGAAGGGAAACTTGCAGGGTCGCGACCGTGTATTTCTCACCCCGGCTGGCCTCGTCCTTGATGGAGACAACCTGCGTATGACTGCCACCGCCCCGGCTGACCTCAAGGTGGCCATTTATCCGCCCCCCGCTTCGCTCGCATACAACAGCCGCGATCTCGCACGCAAAACTGACGGCATCTTCCAGCGTTTTACACCTCCGGCCCGGCGAGCAGTCAAATTAAAAGCCACCTTAAAAGGCGTGCAGGCCGCCGGGCCGCCGCGGGAAATTCCCGTCGGCAAGATCGAGCAGCCCGTGGCGACCGCGCCGCTTGATCCAGACTTTGAAGCAGCGGCGGTTTGGCGCGTCAAAATCCCGAACGATGTTGACCTCGGCACCGATCCCATCCTTCGCCTTCACTACGTCGGCGATGTCGCGCGGGTGACTTTAAACGGAAAACTGCTGACGGATGATTTTTACAACGGCAACGCCCTGGATGTCGGGCTCCGTCGTTACGCGCCGGATATCGTGAGCGGTGACTTGCGCGTAGATATTCTTCCGTTGCGCAAAGACGCCCCGATTTATCTGGCCCGGGAGGCCCGGCCTGGTTTTGGCAGCCAGCCGAGCGTCGTCTCGCTCAACGGCGTCGAAATCATTCCCCGTTACCAGGTTCAATTTGAGGCGCGGTAATTTTATACAATCCATGCACAAAGTGCTGATTCAAAGGTTGAAAATGAGCCCGTTGCTGATCGGGCTGGCCGGCGCATTGTCCGTGGCGGGCCAGGCGTACGGTCAGGTGTTGCTTTATCAGGAGACGTTCCCGTATCCAGGGTTGTCGGATAATTTCTCCGTCAACACTGTGGGCTGGGCCAACGATGTCCTGAACAATCCGGCCCGGCTTTATCAAAACTCAGGAGGTGATGGGGCCGTGTATGCCTACCAGAACGCCGCCCGGACGACGGCATTTTACACTTCCACGGTTCTTTCGGCGGCAACCGGTGCGACTTTCCCAAGCATCAATACGGCGCTTTACCCCGGCATAACATTTTATGCCGACATTCAACCCTATCTGACACCGGCCAATGTGACCGCGAGGTTTGCCGTGCAAATGAACGGTGGCAGTTGGTTTGTTTCCGCGAATACCTTGCCGGTCCCGCAGCCGTCGGTCCTTTTGCCACCTGTTCAAATATGTTCAATCCCGCCGCTTCACAATGGGATTCATTGACCGTCAGCGGCAATGGAACCGGCAGCAGCGCCAGCATCGGTCCCGTGGCCGCGAGCAATCTGACCGGAAACATTACCGGCGCCGGACTGGTCTTCACCCACACTGGAACTGGCGGGACGTTTAATTTCGACAATTTTCTCATTACCGCTGCCAATGCCGGCAATTTGGCGGTTGGTTCCATCTCGAACGGGATGGTTTCGTTTTCCTGGCCTGCCGCATTGAATGTTCGTCTGGAGAGCACGACGAATCTAAGTGGAGCAGTCTGGAACAGTTTTCCCGGAACCGCCGGGCAAGGTTCAGCGATGGTGCCAATGAACACTACGTCAACCTTCTTCCGCCTGTCTGCGGTTCCCATCGGCGGATTGCAGGACGGCGATTTTGAGTCCGGCAACCTTGCGGCGCACTGGCAAAATTCGGGAAATCCCGCCGCGGCCTCCCTGTTGTCCGGCAATGCGTTCTCCGGTTCACTGTATTTGCAACAAAGCAATCCGGTTCCCTACCAGGTGCAAATTTATCAACTGGTCACCAACCTGCCCAACGGTTACTACAAACTGACTGCGATGGTCGAGAACAGCGGCGGCCAAAATGCTTGTTACCTTGCCGGAAATGACCGGATGACCAGCCTGCCGATCTCCCCGCAGTGGACCAACACCATTGTCAGGGGCATCAACGTCACCAACGGACAATGCCTGGTCAGCATTTATTCCGATGACGGCGCCGGCGGCAACTGGTGCCGGGTGGACCTCGTTCAACTGATCAAGGACGACCTGCCTTACACCTTTTTGAAGGGTGGCGATATCTCCGAACTGACCTATGTGGAGCAAGGCCCCAACGGCAACGGCGTTGGCGGCGGTGTTTTTTACGAGACCAATGGTGTGCCGATGGATTGTTTGCAGATTTTGAAAAATCACGGCTTTAACATCGTCCGGCTGCGCCTGTATAACAACCCGAGCCCGGCCAATAGCGATCTCCCGGTGGGCATTCAAAGCCCGACGAACATTCTGGCCCTGGCGGCTCGGGCAAAAGCAAAGGGACTTCAAATCGAATTGACCTTTTATTACAGTGACGGCTGGGCCAATAACAAACCGCAAGCCTGGATGAATTATACCTTCGCCCAGCTCACCAACGCGGTGTACAACTTCACGACGAATTTCATGACCCTGATGAAAAACCAAGGCACGACCCCCGAATATGTTTCGCTCGGCAATGAAATCAACGGAGGGATTTTGCTTCCCGATGGCAGCAGCACCAACTGGCCGCAACTGGCCCAACTGCTCAAGATGGGCTATGCGGGCGTCAAGGTGGTTTCTCCCTCCACGCAGGTCATCCTGCACCTGAATTCTGATATCAGTTCAAGTACCGTTACCTGGTTCTTCAATAATGCGGTCGCGAATGGTGTCAATTGGGATATCATCGGTTGTTCGTATTATCCTTTTTGGGCCCAAAAAACCGCCGAACAAGCCCGGGACATGATCAATTCCTGGTATTCAAACTTTAATAAACCGGTGCTGATCATGGAAACCGGCTACAATTGGAGCACCAACAAGTGCGACGGATATCCCGGGCAGCTTTCCAACAACGGCCCGGAACCGTTCCCCAGCACGCCCTTGGGACAAAAAGAGTTCCTGCTGAATTGTTTCAACGCCATAAAAATGGTCAATCAGGGCCATTGCATCGGGGATTTGTATTGGGATCCGATTTTCATCTGCGTGCCGGGCGAGGGGTGGGAGCTTGGACAGCCAAACGTGATAGACAACACAACCTTGTTTGACTTTACCGGCCATGCGCTACCGGTCCTGGATGCCTTTTACTACAATAACTGAATCTCCTTCGGTACCACGCCAACTCGCCATCTTATCACGGATTTCCCGTCGCAACAGGGGTCCCTGCTTTACCGCTGCTTACCCTCATATTCATTTCAGGTTTCGGGCCACGTGGGATGGATTTAGCCTGTGGTTGAAATGCCGACAGGTCAATTGTCGAATGTCGAGATGTGACCCCAGATAAATTTCTTTGTTACGATAGGAATTTGGACGAATATCAGGTACCCGTTGTCTGGCCGGATTTCCCCTTATTTCAAATTGGCTCATAGGGAGAGAACGTACTCGCAGAGGTCGTCAATCTCCTGATCCGACAGGTTTGAGGTCGTGCCGTGCTGATTGTGCGGGTTACAGGTCGTTACCACGTCACGCATGGTGGCAGCATCGCCATCATGCAGATAAGGGGCTGTGCGCCAGACTTCAATCAACGTGGGCGTATAGAATTTATTCGTTGGCCGGTCATACGCGGCACGAGTGCCGACATCGTAAGGATGCAAATCCGTGAAAAGCCCCGGCACATGGCAATCCGCACAACCAGCTTGGGAAAACAATTTTTCGCCTCGTTTGGCCGCATCGGAAAGTTTGCCATGCACCAGGTACGGACTCGGCACCGGTTTGAGCGATTTCAAATATTCATCTATCGCAGATGGAACCTCTTCCGGCTGGTTGGTGAACAGGATGAATTTAATTCCTGCCCGCACTGCGGTTTCGGCAGTCCCTCGCACGCCCAAACTCATTACGGGTGGAGTTTTGTGGGCAAGTAGCAGGCTTTTGGTGTTCTTCGGATTGCCGAACCCATCGTTGAGCAAATCCCAATCAAATCCATCCGCCCGCGCGTCGCCCGGATGACAACTGGAACAACTTTGCCAGCCTTGAAAGCAAATGGCCGCGTCGTGGAAATAAAATTCACCCTTGCGGACAACGTCCATCTCCCGTTTGGCGCCGAGGGAAATGGACTCGATCCCGGACTGCGGAGCATCGAGATCAATGATGTTAAGCGTATCGGAAAAATAATTGGCCACATAGACCTTCCGGCCAATAATTGTCAATGCGCGCGGGCCAAGGTTTCCCTCCGGCAGTTTGACACGCTCACGGGCGCCCGTCAGAAAGGGCAATACCGCATCCATCCCCTCATAACGTATTACAAAAGTCAGCACGGGATTGGCTGGCCGTCCGGCAACCTGATTGGTGGAAACATCCAGTATATTTGCCAGCAACATTGGGAAATTGATGATGCTGACCTCATGCGTGCCCGCATGGGCAACGGCAAGTTTCACACCATCACCCGACCAGGCCACACCCCACGGATTGGCCGCGCCGCGTTGCGGTTCATCCAGCAACAGCGTGTAATGAACCTCCATTTTTCTTAGATCAATGATTGTCAGCGCATTGGCGTTCATCCAACCGAAATTGACCTGATTGGCCGGCCAGTTGAAACTGGACACGATATGGGTAACCACCGCGAATTTTCCATCCGGCGAGATACGGATGTCGTTTAGTGATCCGCTACCATTGGGCAATTGAAGTTCCTTGATTGCCTTGCCCGTTGCCAAATCAATCACACTTACCACCGCGGCAACATTTTCCATGTCCGCACGACCGGCAGGCAGATGATTGGCCACCAGCAGAAATTTTCCGTCCCTTGTGATATCCGCCGCCACCGGCTCGCGCTGGACGGGAATCCGGCGCGTCTCCTTTCTGGAGACCAGGTCAATCACGCTGATGCTGTTGTTGAAGCGGCTGCAAACGTAGAGTGTTTTCCCATCCGGGCTGAGCACCGGAGCCATTGCTGTATGCCCGGCGGGGATGGTTTCTACGATTTTGCGCTTCGCGACATTAACAATGCAAACCTTGCTTTCCGGAGCGGCACAGGTGACATAAAGTTGCTTATCATCCGCCGAAAGCGCCAAACCCAGCGGCGGTTCCGGCATGGGAATTGAAGCCGTCACCTTTTTACTCCTGATGTCAAAGCACAAAACCCGATTGGCCGTGGCGCAAGCGATATAGAGCGAATTGCCATTCCTAGTCGCTGCAAGAGCTGTTGGCGAGAGATAACCAATGGATTCGGTTGAAGCCACGGAATGGGCTGCTTGGCCAATCAGAAACAGGCAAAATAGCTTTGGGGTCAGTCCAAAAAAATTATAATACATGCTGCCTCAATCATTTCACCGCCTCCGGTAATCGTTCTACCACACCTTCAGCCAGTCACAATGTCCGAAACGCCCACAAACCAAAATTGTCCGCCGGCAAACTAAAAATGTCGCTTTTGTAGGACTGACCCTTTCGCTTTCGGAAGACCACATTCCCGCGCCAAGGTACTCTGCGGGGCCTCCACCGCGTTTAGAAGGCGCTCTGGAATACCAGCTTGCCCACTGCCGCAAGTGTTCCAAAGAAAACAAGGCCGACTCCAAACCTTAGGTACCATTTGGGTGCGTTTGGTTTCCTTCCCCATACAATAAATAAAATTCCATTTAACACCGCCAGTATTCCCATTGCTATTTCCATAAAATTGAGTCAACTGTTTTATTAAAAATAACGCCATTCCGCTAAAAGTCCTGCATAAAGCATTCTTCATCTAGCGGTCCGGCTCCTTGCATAACCGGTAGTATAAATTGTAAACCAAAGAGAGCTGCGCTTAATGGATCATCACTAAATAATGCTGCCGCCACGTCTTCCGACATGCCTCCAAGTTCTTTGGCTGCGGGGCCGTCGTCGTGAAAAACAACTTGAGTGATAGCATTGCCCAAATTCTTCGGGCTGTCAAGCATTGCCTTTGCTCTATCTTTATAAGGAGAAAAAGCGGCTACCATATTCCCGAGCCCGTACGAGAGCATAACAGCACCTGAAACAGCGGTGACTGCCGAAAGCCCTGCGGTTGGAATGGCCGCCGCTCCTGAAGCTAAGGCCAGACTGAAACCCGCTGCAAAAAAGCTCAGTCCCAAAAAGAATTGTCCCCATCGTAAAGGGGTCAGGCCGTGAATAATGGTGTTCAATCATACCGAAACCTGTTTTTCTTTCTCGCAGCCATCATTCAAGCCCTTCAACAGTTGCTGCTTTATTCTTTTCAATTCACCATCGCGGCTTTCCTGCACCAGCCGGATTGCTTTTGACACCCCAGATTCCTCACCCATGCACAACCGCTCACTCACCCACCGACGCCCTGCTGTTGTTCGCCGACGCAACCACCACGCCAACACCTGCTTCTCGGCCATGCCCTTGGGTTTTACCGCCAACCATTGGTCGTCCAAACCCAACGCCACCATTCCTTGCGCCACCATTCGCTCTGCTTCCGCCTCCCCATGCGCCCGCTTGGCTTGTCCCAAGTAAGAGGCCGCACACCCCTTCCCAATTGTTGCCTTCACCATCTTCAACATCCGCCCCCGAAATCCATCGCCCCCTAAATACCATCCGCGCCGTATCCTTTTCCATTCGCTCTCCAATGCTTTACTGCCGGCCTTGATCCCCAACTCCAGTACCCGTCCCTCCATATACGCCTCATACCCCTTCCGATCCCCTGGCTCCAAACCCAGATTCCCCATCACCCGCTCTGTGATCAGCCAACCCGGCCTCGGCCGACGCGGCTTCAAATACCACGGGTAGCTGCTCCACCGGTAGCTGGCCAGCGGTTCAGCCCCCGCCCGGATCAGCCCGGCCCTCGCAGGATTCAGGTGAATATACGTGCTCACCACCCCAAAATAATTGCCTGCCGCTCCATCCACCACCAACGCCTTGTAGCGCCCTTGATACAAATGTCCAAAAACCGAATGCCGTGAATTGTATCGCTGGGTGTAAGTCCCTTGTAACCACTTCATCCCCGCCACCAGGTTCCCTTCCGGCGTCTCGACCAACATGTGATAATGATTGCCCATCATCACATAAGCATGAATCCGCCAGCCCGTCTTCTCACACGCTTCGGCCAATGTCTCCAGCCAGACCTTGCGATCCAGGTCGTCGGCATATATCGCCTGCCCCTGATTCCCACGGGCCATAATGTGGTAAGCAGCCCCATCATATTCAATTCGTATCGGCCGAGCCATCGCCACCCATTCTCCTTGCGGCCTTTCCCTTTGTCAATCCAGTTTACCATTATTCACGGCCTGACCCCTTTATGGTGTCAATTGGGACATCACCGGCTGTTCCTATTATCCTTTTTGGACCGGATATACCGCCGAACAAGCCCGGGACCAGATCAATTCCTGGTATTCGACTTACAACAAACCGGTGCTGATCATGGAGACCGGGTATAACTGGAGCACCAATAAGTGCGACGGATATCCCGGGCAGCTTTCCAACAATGGCCCGGAACCGTTCCCCAGCACGCCCTTGGGACAAAAGGAGTTCCTGCTGAATTGTTTCAACGCCATCAAAATGGTCAATCAGGGCCATTGCATCGGAGATTTATATTGGGACCCGGTTTTCATCTGCGTGCCGGGCGAGGGATGGGAGCTTGGACAGCCAAATGTGGTGGACAATACAACCCTGTTCGACTTTACCGGCCATGCGTTGCCGGTCCTGGATGCCTTTTACTACAATAACTGAATATCCGTGAATACCACCAATCTGCGGTTGAAACCCGCCCCAAGGCCGTCCTCGAATGGCAATATTTGGGCAACACCGCGACATTCTGCTGATTTTACCGGGATTTTCGCGAGCCTGACGTTTGTCAGGCTAGGCAAATCCAATATATGAACGATAATTCAGCCATCAGCAAACCCGTAAAAAACCATAATAACAATCTATGAAAACCATGAAAACCATTCTCTCAATCACTTCCGTCCTCGCTGCCTTGGCAGTGGTCGCGTTGCCGGCGCGAGCCGCCACTTATCTTGGCACTGGCAACGTTAACGGCGGCGCCGCCGCGGATGGCGGCGCTCTAAGCAGCGTTGTGGTCAACAACACCGCGAGCGATATCACTTTCACCATCAATTCGACCCTGCCGATGGCTTCATGGATATTTTATGCGATCGAAATTCAGAATATTGGCGGACCCGTTGGAGATACAGGACTCATTAACCCTTGGGGTGAACATATTGGCATCAGTACCGGTGAAAACGCCCTAATTAACACTTGGGGAACTGGTGCCACTACTGGCACATATAGTGGCGGCGTCTGGACGATGGGCTCAGGGGCGTCCTATGTTGCTGGTGGCACTGGATCTACTTTCGCCACAATAACGGTTCCGTTAAGCAGCCTTGGATTGAGTGTCGGCAACAGTTTCTACTTCGACGTTGTGTCGTCGTACGCCAATCCTGGCGGGCAAAGTGCTTATGGTGCATTGGACAACACGAGTTGGCCCGCGGAGTCAGATAATGCCTATACACCTTGGGATGGCACCTCGTTTTATGACTCGGCTACAGACGCAGGGGGCACGACGTTCGGCACGGCTGCGAGCATGTACACCGTTGCGCCCGTTCCCGAACCCACCACACTGGTGCTGTTAAGCGGAGGGGTAATCCTGCTGGTGGCGCAGCGACGCCGCGTCTCGGGAAATCGCGCGGCTTGAATCATATAAATAAAAACCGCTGTCCGGAGCGACGGCGGAAGTCAGGAAGCCGGGACTGTTTGGCCTTAAGCAGAGCAGTTCCGGCTTTGATTTTGTGGAATGTGGTATGGTTGTAAACAGTCGCATGGACACGAAATTCGCAAATCCGGTTCCGGCTGCGGTGGCAGTCTTCACTCTTCACCGGCTGGCCGGCTTTCCGGGCTGGAAAATGAGAGTGCTTATGGCCGGCTTGTTGCTGGGGGCGACTTTTGCGGCGTCCGCCGCTCCGTTCTTGGCCGGCGCGGACTTCTCCCTGCTGGCGTTTTTCGAATCCCGGGGTGTAACGTACAAAGATGGCGGACAGGTTCGGGATGGGATTCAAATACTAAAGAACCACGGCATCAATTGCGTGCGGCTGCGGCTTTTCACCAGCAGCGCGGCCCAGGCCAGCTCGGATCCCTACAACTACATCAATAACTCCACCTACACCGTGCCGCTGGCGGTGCGCGTCAAGAATGCGGGCCTGCTTTTCTGCCTGGATTTTCATTACTCCGACACCTGGGCCGACCCCAACCATCAAGCCGTCCCCGCCGCCTGGTTCGGCCTGACCTTCGCCCAGATGGTGCAGCAGATGCGCGCCTACAACAGCAATACTATCGCTGCTTTTGCAACTGCGGGAGCGATGCCGGATTACGTCCAGATTGGAAATGAAATCAGCCAAGGCATGTTGTTCACCAACAGTGCGGGCACGATCATTGGAAAGGTTTCGGGCAGTTACAACACATCATGGAACCAGCTGGGTCAATTAATGAAAGCTGCGGTTCAGGGAATCCAGGACGCAGCAAGTGCTGCGGGCGCAACGATGCCCAAAATCATTGTTCATATTGACAAGGGCGGAAGTTGGAACGACACCCAGTGGTTTTTTGAAAACCTGAAATTTCAGGGAGTTCCTTACGATATCATCGGCTTGAGTTATTACCCCTTCTACCAGGGATCACCAACGAATCTGAATATCTGCCTCAGCAATGCTGCGGTTGAATTCGGCAAACCCATTATTGTCGCAGAAACCGCTTTTCCCCATACCAGCACTTGCCCCACTGCCTGGAAGAGCCAGCTTTTTGGATTTCCCACCACCCCGGACGGTCAGGTCAGCTTCATCGCGGCGCTGGCCAAGATCGTGAAAAGTGTGCCCAACCAACTCGGGGCGGGCGTCTTCTATTGGGCAACAGAATACCAGGCGGTCAGCGGCGTCAAAGAAGCCGGTTTCAATACGGCGTCGTTTTTTGATACCGGTGGCAATGTGCTGCCAGCGGCCGACGCCTTGGGTGGAATGGCCGCCCCACTTTTGATAAGACCCTCCCTCAATGGCTCAAATTTGCAGTTACAGTGGCCATTCAGTGGAGCGGCTTTGAATTTGAAGACCGCAACCACTTTGGTGCCTTCGACCGTGTGGTTATCGGTGCCCGATCCGACCCAGACCACGGGAGCGGTGTTTACCGTCACCCTGTCGGTGGATTCCAGCCAAAGCCGTTTTTACCGTTTGCAGTCGAACTGATGCCTTTGGGTTCGCAAGTTTTGACCCATGGAATTTGGAAAACAAACCGGTTGAACTTCGTCAACCGGAACCGGTTCCCCGGTTGGCAACCTTTAATGGTTCAAAAAGCTGCGGCGATCGTTTACTCTATTTCCATGCGCGTGATTTATCTTGCCCCTTGGCGAAGGGGGGAAGCCTGGGCCGGCCTGCTGGCCGGGGCGCTCTTCATTGCGGCGGGACCCGCCGCCTTGGGAGAGGAACCGGCGGGGCATTCGCCTTCCGTGCTCACCAACGTTGCGCAGTTGCGGAACTTCAGCTCCCAGAACCCGGGTGCCAGCCATCTCATCCGTCTGGAGGGCAACGTCTGGTGGGTCAGCCCGGCCCGGGAAAAACTGGTGTTGCACGACGCGTCAGGGGCGGTCGAGTTGGAATTGGATTTGCCCGGCCATCCGGCGCAGCCGGGCCAGCGGGTGCGGTTGGAAGGAAGCGGCAAGATCCTCCGGAGCAGAGCCGACATTAAAATTGGCCCGGTCGAACCGGCGGGGAACCCCGGCACGCCGTTGCGGCTGGAGGTGATTGGCCGGGAGGCGTTCCCGGAAATGCACTGGCTGGCCATTGGCCAAACCCTGCGCGAGGGGGACGAGGATTCCTGGGCGGAAGTGGAGGGGGAGGTGACCTTGGCGACTGAACGACCGGACGGTTTGCTGGTTCTGGAGTTGAGCGCCATGGGCGGGCGCATGTGCGTGGAGGTGGGGGACGCTTCCGGTTTGTCCGCCGCCGCGCTGTTGAATCGGCGGATTCGCGCAATGGGCTTTTGTCAGAGCGCCTTCACCACCACCGGACAGAAAGTCCCTGGCGTTCTGCTGGTGCCGGATCGGAAGGAAATCGAATTGATCGACAATGCGTTGGATGACAACACGGCCAACAGCGCGAACACCAACGCGGTGGTGCTGCCCGTGCTGATGACTGCGACCGACATCAACCAGATGAAGCGCGAGGAGGCACAGCGCGGATACCCCGTCAAAATCCAGGGCGTGGTCATTTGCGTTGTGTCCAATCGTCCCGCCTTCATTGTCCAGGATGCCACGCGTGCAGTCTATGTGGTGGTGGATTCGGCGATCATTTCCGAGCTGCCGCAGGTCGGCTGTTATTTGAAGGTTGAAGGGAAAACGGACAAGGGCTCGTTTGCCCCGATTGTGCGGGCGCGCGGGGTGGACATTCTGGGCCTGGGAAATCTGCCCGAGCCGCTCCAGCCGGCCTGGGACCAGTTGATGAATGGCAGCCTGGATGACCAATGGGTGGAATTAAAGGGTGTGGTTGTTTCCGTTTCCCCCATCCGGCCGGTCGGATGGATGTCCGCCCGCCTGCGCACGCAGGCCGGCACGCTCCAGGTGGATTTCCGGATGGCCAGCGCGAATTCCGGAACGCTGGAGCATCTGGAAAATGCCCTCGTTCGCCTGCGCGGATGCCTGTTTGTCTCCTGGGACACCGAAACCGGCCAGGTGCGCCGGGGCGTGATCCGGATGTTTGTCAACGATCTCATGGTGGACCAGTCCGCACCGGCGGATTTGTTCTCGGCCCCGAAAAAGTCGGCGGCGGAACTGATGCTGTTTGACTCCCAGGCCAACGCGTTTCAGCGGGTGACGATGTCGGGACAAATTGTCCACGTGCGCGGCCTGGAACATTTCATGATGGATGGCACCAACGGCGTGCGCTTCCTGGCCCGGGAGCCTCTGGGGCTGGCGGCTGGCGACCAGGTGGAAGTGGCCGGGTTTCCGGAGTTGAGCGATGCCGCGCCGGTCTTGTGCGAGGCGTGGGCGCGAAAAACCGGCCAGTCCCCCCTGCCGCAACCTAAAAATTTGTCGCTGGATAATTTAATCCGGACGGACAATGACTCGATCCGGGTGCGGGTGGCGGCGTTGCTGGCGAACGTCCGGTGGACCCCAACGAACCAGGTGTTGGAAATGCAGACCGGGCCGTGGAGATTTTTGGCGCGATTAAACACGCCGGACGAGTCGGTACGGTTGCTCCGCCCCGGCAGCCGGCTGGAGTTGACGGGCGTGTATGCGGTCCAGGGTGGAAACCGGGTCCCGGCCGAGGATGTCGCCTCTTTTGATTTGCTGCTCCACTCACCGGCAGACATTAAAGTGCTGGCCACGCCGTCCTGGTGGACCCTGCGAAAGCTGCTGGTGACCGTCGGTGTGCTCGCGTGCGTGCTGGCCGGCATGGTGCTGTGGATCACCCAACTCCACCGGCAGGTCGAGAAGCGCACCGCCGAAGTGGAAACCCAGATCCAGAGCCGCCAGCGCGTTGAACACCAGCGGGAAATGGAACAGGAACGCGCCCGCATTGCCCACGACCTGCACGATGAACTCGGCTCGGGCATCACTGAAATCGGCATGCTGGCCGCCCGGGCAAAATCCGCATCCGCCCCTGACGATAAGCGCAGCCGGTATCTCGATCAGATGGGCGGCAAAGCGCGGGAAATGGTCACGGCGCTGGACGAAATCGTCTGGGCCATGAACCCCGCCCATGACTCGCTGGCCTCGCTCGTCAGTTATTTCTGCCTTTACGCGGACCGTTTCCTGGGACTGGCGAACATCACCTGGCGGCTTGAAGACCCAACCAGCCCGGCTGACCAGGTGGTCAACTCCCGGCACCGGCACCAATTGTTTCTGGCCTTCAAGGAAGCGCTGGCCAATGTCGTGCGCCATTCCGGCGCCTCCGAAGTCCGCCTGGGCATCCAGGTCCGGCAGGGAGAATTGCATTTCGTCATTGCCGACAACGGCCGCGGTCTGCCGTCAAATGCCCGCACCGAGGAAATGGACGGCGTGAACAACATGCGGTCGCGCATTGAAACACTGGGTGGACGGTTTGAAATTGTGGGCGAAGCCGGAAAGGGCACCACCGTGCGTTTCCACGTGCCTTCAAAGTGAGAATTTATGACCCGAATTGCCATCGTTGAGGACAACAAGGTAATCCGCGAAAGCCTCATGGAATTTGTCCAGACGGATCCGGAGTGCAGTTGTGTGTGCGCCTGCAGGACGGCGGAGGAGGCTTTGGAGGCCATCCCACGACACCAGCCCGATATCGTGCTGATGGACATTCAATTGCCAAAACTCTCGGGCATCGAATGCACCGCCCAACTCAAACGCCTGATCCCTTCGCTCCATATCATCATGGTTACCGTCTATGAGGACACGGAAAGGATATTCAAGGCACTGCGGGCCGGCGCGTGCGGCTACCTGCTGAAGCGTTGCACACCGGAGGAACTTCTTTCCGCCGTCCGGGAAGTCCGGCAGGGTGGGGCACCCATGTCGCGGGACATCGCGCGCAAGGTCATCGCCTCTTTCCAGGAGCCGCTGACGACGGCGGCGAATGTGGAAGGACTCTCGCCGCGCGAGCACGAGATTCTCGAATTGCTGGCCCAGGGTTTTCCCAACAAGGAAATTGCCCACCGTGTGGGAGTAAACGATGGGACCGTCCGGTGGCATCTTCGGCATGTTTACAACAAACTGCATGTCCGCTCCCGCACCGAAGCGGCGCTGAAATTCCGTTCGAGTAAAACCGGATGAACCGCAGAACTTTTCCGGTGTGGTTTTTGCTTCGGCTTCGGATTACGGGGATGGGTGGGCGGAAGAGGTTGGTTCAGGGCTATGGAACGGGATGTGTGCTTGATAGAGCTTCATCTCCAACCGAAGATCATCGGCCAGCGGCTGGTTTGACTGCGCCTCGGCCAGTTGCACGGCGTGTTGCGCGGTTGCCACGGCTTCAGGAAATTGCCCGGCCTCGGCGCAGGCCGCCGCCAGCGTGCAGAGAATGACCGGATTTTCTCCACCGGCAAGCTGATTCGCTCTTTGGGCGAGTTCGACTGCTTGATAGCCGTTTCGCAACGAAGCCTGCGGACTGGTGGCCAGCAACCAGGCCAGTTTGTTTTGGACACCGGCATCGTCGGGTTTGATGGCCAGTGCCTTTTGGTAATGCGACAGGGCTTCCGCCGTCTGTCCCTGTTGGAGCAGGACGTTGCCGAGATGGTCATGGACATCAGCGTCGCCGGGTTTGATGGCGAGTGCTTTTTGGTACTGCGCGACTGCTTCGTCCAGCCGTCCCTGTTGGAAAAAGGCGCTGCCAAGATTATTGTGGGCATCGGCGTAGTCGGGCTTGATGGCCAGCGCCTCTTGAAACTGTAAGATCGCTTTGTCCATTCGCCCCTGTTGGATAAAGACGTTGCCGAGGTTGTTATGGGCTTCGGCATAGTCAGGCTTGATGGCCAGTGCCTTCTGGTATTGCGCCATCGCTTCGTCCATTTGCCCCTGTTGGAGCAGGGCGTTGCCAAGGTTGTAGTGAGCCATGGCGGAATCCGGATTGATGGCCAGTGCCTTTTGGTAATGCATCATCGCTTCGTCCGTCCGTCCTTGTTGGAACAAGGCGTTGCCAAGGTTGTAGTGGGTTTCGGCGGAATCCGGATTGATGGCGAGTGCTTTCTGGTAATGCTCGATCGCTTCGTCCAGCCGTCCCTGTTGGAGAAAGGCGCTGCCCAGGTTGTTGAGGGCATCGGTTTCATCGGGGTTGAATTGAAGCACCTTTTGGTACTGTGCGATCGCTTCGTCCAGCCGTCCATGTTGGAAATAAACCAGGCCAAGGTTGTAATAAGCCATCGGGCAATCGGGATTCCGGCGGATGGTTGTTTGCAAGAGTGTTTCTTCGCTGGCATACATCGCGCATTGCCGCCAGCTTAATGTTGCCAGCGCCAGCAGCAACCCGGCTATTATCATTGTTCCCGAAGGCCGGGCCCACATTCCCTGGCGACTTAGCGACCAGGCGATCCCCGACGCTGTCATCGCAAACACGCTCATGCAGCCAAAATACTGCCAGTGGTCCGACACAAACGAATAACGCATCATGTAAAGCACCTGGATCAACACCAGCATGGAGGTGGTGAGGTCGAAATGCAGCAGCGCTACAAAAAACCCTTTGCCAATACGTCTCCGCAGCAACCACAATCCTCCCAATATCCCCACCGTCGCCGCCGGGTACCCATATTGCCACCAGACCCCGGCATTGATCTTCCACCGTTCATAAATGAACGTCAGCGGATAGGGAAAGAAAAGTTTCCCCAGATAAAACCAGAACGACCGGCCGGAAACCAAAACCCGTTCCAGCAAGCCCATTCGAAATTCATCGCCGGTTGCTCCATGAAGATGCTCAACGTGTAACGTCAGCAATCCCATCCCCATAGCAATCCCGGACATGGCCAACAACGGGCACGCCATGCGCCAAACGATCCGCTCACGCTTCCACCACACCAACAATAGGAGAGTCACCGGCAGAAAACTCACCGCCGTTTTGGCAAACATTGCCAGTTGGAAAAACGCCAGCGCCAACAGGCCGTAACGCCAGCTTTTCCCCTCTGGCGCCGTTGTTTCATAAATGCCCAGGCCGGCAAAGCGCAGGTAGGCCCAGACCGCCCCCAAAACCAGCGCCCCGGCCAGCGTGTTTTTCAGTTCCGTCATCCACGCCACGCTCATCACGTTTACCGGATGCAAGGCGAAGATGGCCCCGGCCAGCCAGGCGGCACGCACCTCCAACCGTTTGAGCACCTGCCATAGCAGTAGTGCCACCGTTCCATGAAGCACCACTGTTGCCAGGTGATATCCCAGCGGGTTCAATCCCCAGAGGTGATAGCCAATCCAAAACCCTGTGAAACTTAACGGATAATACTGGCAGGTCGCCCCGGGCTGGAACCATATATCCCACAAACCTTTCAATGATCGCAGCGTTTGGTTGGCGGAAATATGCGTGTCATCATCCCACACAAAATCCCCGTGCAGCGCCGGCCAATACACCATTACCACCGCCGCCATCAGCAGCAGCGCCGATGCGCCATCCCTCAACACCAGCTTCGGCTCCCTGGATGGCATTCTGCGATTTGCGGTCTTTCTCGGAGGCGCCATTATGATCCGTAGTTTCGCCGCCAGGCCATGAAACACAACAGCGGATAGATGTGTTTTCGATGATCACGGCGGCGTTGAAAATGTTCATCAAGCATCTGTCGAACAAACGCAGCGTCAAACAGACCGGTATCAGCGACGGCTGTCGGTGAACACAAATCCTCGATTATCCCGCGCATCTCCTGAGTCAGCCAAGCCGCCACCGGCATCATGAAACCGGCTTTGCGGCGATGAATGATGTCCTCAGGCAAAAGCCGTCGTACCGCGCGTTTCAGCACGTATTTGGTCTGCAAACCTTTTAGCTTGTAGAACGGTTGAATCCTGCTGACATATTCCACCAAATCGCGATCCATATAAGGAACACGCACCTCCAAAGCATGGGCCATGCTTGCGCGATCCATCTTCACGAGGATATCGTCCTGAAAATAGAGTTTCAGGCACAAATACTGAAGCCGCTGGAAATGTCCTGTTAAACCGCTCTGCTTGACGTAACGCGCGATATCTTCAAAAGGATCGCTGCGCAACAGTTGCTGTTGCAAGTCGGTGGAAAAGAGTTGTCGTTTCTCTAAATTGCCATAGCACCCCATCCAGAGCAGAAAGCGCACTTCCGGCGACAAACCCAGCCCCCGCAGAAACTGCTGCATCAGAAATTCGGCGCTCGCATAATGATGGGAAACCGGCAGCCGCCGGGCCAGACGGCCTAGCCATTCGCGCCATCCGACCGGCAGGACCGAAAGTTTCTCCACCACCTTGTGCGCCTGGAATGCCGGGTAGCCCGCGAACAATTCGTCGCCGCCATCGCCGCCTAAAACCACTTTGACATGCCGGGCTGCCAGTTGACTGAGGAAATACGTGGGGAGAATGGAAGGATCGGCAAAAGGCTCGTCGAGCAACTTCATCACCGGGAGAAACAAATCCGCCGCCTGCGGCAACGTCATTACTTCCTCGTGATGCTCCGTGCCGAAGAGCGAAGCGACCCGGCGCGCATGAACGGATTCATCGTAACTGGGTTGATCGAACCCGATGGAAAAACTGTGCAATCGGTTCGACGATTCCTGCGCCGCCAATGCCGTGATCACGCTGGAATCAATTCCGCCGGAAAGAAACACACCGACGGGCACGTCACTGCGAAGTTGCCGCCGAACGGAATCCCGCATCATTTGCAGCAGGTCATCGCAGCATTCATCAATATGCCGCGGGCTGACGGGATTGTCTGCCAGTGGAATGTCCCAGTAGAATTCCCGGCTCAAACCGTTTGCGTCAAACTTCAGGCAGGCTCCGGGCTCGAGCTTGTGAATGTTGGAAAAAATCGTGCCGGGTGTGGGCACATAACCGTACGAAAAGTATTTGCTCACCGACAGGGGATTTAATGTGCGCGCCACCAGCGGATGTTTGAGCAGGGCCTTAAGCTCCGAAGCAAAAATCAAATCGGGTCCGTGACAATAATAATAGAGCGGTTTGATCCCGATTCGATCACGCGCCAGTAGCAGCCGGCGTTGCTGGCTATCCCACAGTGCAAAGGCGAACATCCCGTCGAACTTGCTCACGGCGGCAACGCCGTCGGCGGCCAGACTTTGAAGCACCACCTCCGTGTCCGACCGGGTAACAAAGCGATATCCCCGGCCCTCGAGTTCCCGGCGCAATTCGACGTAATTGTAAACCTCGCCGTTATAAATTAGACGATATCGCCCGGAACAATCGGACATCGGCTGAACGCCACCGTCCAGGTCAATGATGGCCAGTCGCCGATGGCCCAGAGTCACGCTGGAATCCCGGAAGTAGCCCTCTCCATCAGGCCCACGCTGCGCCATTACCCCCATCATGGACCGGATAATCTGATCCTGATCAGATTGACTGCCAGTAAAAGCGGTAAATCCGGCTATGCCACACACCTTTGAAATATGCTGGAGAATAATGAGACGGGCAACTGTCTTTACCGCACAGCAGGAAAAAAAGCGGCAAGCCGGTTTCAATCCCTGTCCCATCACTCCGGTCTCGCCCATCCCGGCGTTGATTCCGTACACGGTCGCGCTGTCGGATTTCTGACCCATGCGAGCCAGCCAGCGGCGTTGGGTCTCAAAACACAGGCTTTTCGGGCAGTTTCGCAAAACCATACTATACATTTGTGTAGCTAGACAAATTCGGGAATTTGGGCAAAATGCACGGATTGAAGCCTGTTGTTTCCTTTGGTCAGTACTCTGCTCTTGCAGCAAGAACAGCCGGTGGATTTTGTGTAGATAATATGATGTATCAGATGGACACCAGCGAAAATCGGATTGGACACTACGTTCAAAGTCATTTGCATAAATATTTGCGGATGGCGATTTCCATTTCCCGGACAGAATTTTGTTTGAATCCTATTAACTAACGTAAATTAAAATTATGAACACGCTCAAAAGTCTTGTCGTCAAATTCGGATCGTTCGGCTTGAAGAATATTTTGCCATTGCTGGTATGCGGGCTGGCGCTGCCGGCCTTTGGCCAGTTGAAATGGAGTTCGTATGACACCAATGGCACTCTGGTTGCCGCCAATATGGCGACGGGCGGCGATGCGGCTTCCAGCACCAGCGTGACCTTTACCATACCCGTCCACGCCCAGATGACCTTCATCACCAAAAGCTTTACGCCGATTGTGCTGACACCGGCGAATGCCGCGGCGGTGGTGACGTTCAGATTTTCGGCTTCCGCCGGTCTGACGGGTGTGAATTCAAGGACTTTTGGGTGGGGACTATACAACTCCGGCGGAACGGCGAGTCTGGCTGACGATATAGGTATGTATGGAGACTGGCAGGGTGCTTACGTCGAAGGTTTGTTCCACGGAGCAGGATCGGCCAATTTGTGGACCGGGACAGCCCGGGCTTGGGTAAAACCACCACTGGAGTACCGAATGACGGCGTTACTTATACGAATCAGATCCCGGCTGTTCATGAAAACCACGCCCATCGGAGTTGCCTTGGGCAGCAGTAGTTCGACTTTGGCGGCAGCCGGCCTGGCGATGAATGGCGGCAGCCTCACCGCGCGGAGTTACACCAATCCGTCCAATGGGACGAACACGTTTGATGAATTCGCCTTCATGTTCAACAATACGACGGCGAATCCGGTTACGGTGACGTTGAGCGGCATTGGATTGGGGACATCCTTGACGTTCGACGCCAGCGGCGCCAGTCCTGTTGCGCCGACAGACGGCGGTACCAATGTTTGGTCGGCTGGCACCGCCAATTGGTCCAGCGGTGTGGGCGGCGCCGTTGGCGCGAGTGATAGTGTCTGGTCGCCTGGTTACAATGCGATCATAGGTTCGGGTGGTCCGGGCGGAGTGATTAGCAATGCTGACGCGACGACGATTGTTGGGAACATTACGATAAACACGAACTATACCATCCTCGGCAATGCGTTGACGTTGACGAACTCAACCATCACGGTGGCCGGTTCGGCGACGACGGCAACGATTAATAATATTCTTACCGGTACCGGTGGACTCACCGTGGCGGGTGGCGGAACATTGTCGCTGGCTGAGACGGCCAACAACACTTACACCGGCGATACCATCATCAACAGCGGCACGGTGCAGGTCGGAGGCACAGGCGGGCAGTTATACATTCCCGGCAATTTGACGATTAACCCGAATGGCGCTTTCAGTTGCAATGTGGGCGTATCGAGCGGTGGGCAGGGTGTCTTCGGGGGTGCGAATGCAATTATCAACGGGGGTGCCGTGATTGTCGGCAGTGGCGGAGCGATTATTGCCTCAACGGCGGTGCTGGCGAATAATGGCAGTATAACCAATGCCGGCGGCACAGTTTCCTCAACCTATTCGATTACGAACACGGATGCGCGGAGTGGAGCGATTCTGCTGACGCGGCATGGGTTTGGTTTGACCAATTTGCTGTATAAATTGACGGCTGGCACGCTCAGGCTTGGCACGCGGCCCAACTCGTCGGCCAATGACGGATTTATTGTGACCTTGAACGCGGGCACGCTCCTGATTGACAAAGGTTACGCCAACAACGCCTCCTCGACATTGAAGGCGAATTTGCCGATAACGTTTGCCGGCGGTGCGCTGGTCGTCAGCAACGGACTGAGCACGCTCAATCCATCGACGATCAATCCGAGTCCGGCCGGTGTAGTTTTCAATTCGGGAGCCAGCTCGTTATACATGTACAACGCGGGCGCCAGCGGTGGTGCCATGACGATGGGTCCGCTGACGCGGCAGCCTGGTGCGACGCTCAACTATGTCGCGCCTTTTGGTTCGACTGGTGTTGGGGTGGGTTGCAGCACGGCGAATGTGAACGGGATAGTGGGTGGCTGGTGCACCTATAATCTGACGGATTGGACGACGGGCACGGCGAATTGGACCGCGCTGGCGGCTGGCAGTTATCAGGCAGACATTGATCCTACAAACTGGGTGTCAACCGCCAATGTGACTGTGAATGGGAACACGACGCCCGTGCCGGACGGGACGATCATTAACAGCTTGAGGCTCACGGCGGTTTCCACGGTTACGCTGGCGGGCAACTTGACGCTAAGTTCGGGTGGATTGCTGGTGACCGGCAGCGGCGCGACGGCGATCACGGGCGGGACACTTCTGGGAACCAGCGGTGCGGATCTTATTGTACATCAAAACGCGTCGGCAGCTCTGACCATCAGCTCGGCTCTGGCTGACAATGGCCCGGCGACGTCGCTGACCAAGGATGGCACCGGCACGCTGATCCTCAGCGGCACGGATACCATGACTGGCACCAACTATTTGAACGGCGGCGTGGTGCAAGTGGATAATCTGGCCGAGTTGGCCAGCGGTCCGCTGGACATGAACGGCGGCACGCTGCGTTACACGGGTACGGATACCCCGACCAGTTCGCGTGGAGTGGTGACGAGGGGCTTGGGACCCACATTTGATATCGTCAGTGCGACGGTCACGCAGTCGGGTGCCATCACTGGCTCCGGCGCCGCGATCGGCGACCTGGGTGGCATTACCAAGATCGGGGCCGGCAAGTTGATTCTCACGGCGAACAACAATTATAACGGTGAGACGGTGGTCAACAACGGCGTTCTCGCCATCAACGGCATAAATGGTTGCAACTCGGCCGTATGGGATGCGGGGAAGGTAACGGTCAATGGCGGCGCCTTGGGCGGCACGGGAACAATCAAGGGTCCGGTCACCGTCAACAGTGGCGGGACCATTGCGCCAGGTGACGCAATCGGCACATTGACTTTGGCGACCAATCTCACGCTGCAAAGCGGCTCAACGAGCTCCTTTGTAGTGGTGAACTCGCCGGGAACGAGCGATCTGCTGGTGGTGCAGGGCAATCTGACTGTCAACAACAGCACGATTGCCATCAATGTCTCGGGGGCGGCACTTCAGCCCGGGACTTACACATTGATTCAATACTCGGGTAACCTGACCGGATCCTTCAATCCGGTGGTGACTCTTGCAAGTGGATCGATTAATGGCTCAATGACCATCAACACCAGCACGGCTGGGCAGGTCAACCTGGTGCTCGTTCCACAAGTGGCGATTACCGCTCAACCGCAGAATGCCATCGCTTCCACCAACGACACCGTGTGCTTCAATGTCAGCGCCACCGGCAGCGCGCCCATCAGCTATCAATGGTATTACACGGACGACGTCAGCACTCCGGCATCGCCGATAGACAGTGCCACCAATTCCTCGTACTGCATCGCCAGCGCTGATGGGACCAATAACGGCATATACAGCGTGGTCGTCAGCAACAGCTACAATTCGGTGACCAGCAGCATTGCGACCCTGATTGTCGGCAATGTGTGTTCGCAGCTTAGTGGGCCCGTTAATCAAACCGTCATTCAAGGCAACAATGCCACCTTTAGCGGCACCGTCATCCTTGCCAATCCGCAGCCGACTTTGCAATGGCAGACCAACGGCGTGAATGTTAACGGTGCGACGGGTACTTCATTGACGCTCTATAATGTTCAATACAATGCTCTCAACAACGCCACGGTTTCCCTGATCGCCAGCAATGCCGCGTGCATTGTCACGAACAGCGCAACGCTGACCGTCATCGTGACGCCGGTCATCACCCCGGCACCGACAAGCACCACCGTAAACGTGGGTGCTACGGCCAGCTTCGTCTCCGGCGCCACCGGCGTTCCCACGCCCGGCCTGCAATGGTACAAGAACACTGTGGGCAGCTTGGGTATCGGTGTGGGCATCTCTGGTCAGACCAGCGGCACGCTCACCATTAACAATGCCCAAGGTTCAGACATTGGGATCTACACGCTCGTGGCCACCAACGCTGCCGGCGCAGTTACCAATGCGGGTGTAAAACTGACAGTAAATTCCACGGCACTGGCCACAACGACATTGTCGCCCTCTGGTAGTGGTATTTGCTATGACACGCCGTTGTATATCAACTTCAATGGTCCGGTTTACGTGGTTAACAGCGGCAAGGTCCGCATTTATGACGCCACCAACTCCGTCACGCCGGTGGATGTCATCAACATGAGTTCCAATACCGTGATCGTCAGCACCCTCAACACGGGGATTTACCTGACCAACAACGTCCAGCCGCACAGCCTGTTCTCCGGTGATTCCCAGGTGATGAACTATTTCCCGGTCATTACCATGGGCAGCACCGCGGCGATTTATCCGCACGGTGGCGTGATGACGAGCAATCATACTTACTATGTGACGATGGACAACGGCATCGTTGTTGACGGCTCGATGGCGTATTTTGCGGGCATCTCGGACACAAATGTCTGGCGGTTTACGACCAAAATGGGCGGGCCGTTCAATCCGACCAACTTGGTCGTGGCTGCGGATGGCAGCGGGGATTTCCTGACCGTGCAAGGCGCGGTGGACTCCGTGCTCACCGGCAACACCAATTACACATTGATCAACATTCACAATGGCAATTACGTGGAAATCGTGGATATCTCGGGCAAGAATAACATCACCTTCCGCGGACAAAGCCGTGCCGGAACAGTTGTCAGTTACCAAAACAACAATAACCTCACTGGCACCACTGCCGGCCGCGCCTCGTTCAAGGTCAATTCGAGTGACATCAAGATCGAGAACCTGACGCTGCTCAACAGCACGCCGCAAGGTGGTTCACAAGCCGAAACCCTGCTGGTTTATAACAACGGTTTGCGTTGTGTTCTGAACAACTGCGATATCGTTAGCCGGCAGGATACCATTCTGATCAATGCCAACACGTCTCAAGCCTACTTCTATAACTGCAAAGTCACGGGTAACTTTGACTACATCTGGGGTGTTGGCGTCGGCTACTTCGACCATTGCGTGTTCCACACCCTTACAAATATCTACTCCGGCTCGTATAACCTGACGGCCGCGCGCACGGCCACCTCCTCAGCTTGGAGCACTAATACTCCGTGGATAAATCCGAACGGCACAACCTATTCTGCCTACGGGTTTACCTTCGTTAATTGCACCCTCGAAGCCGATGCGGGCGTCACCGGCATCAGCTTGGCAGGATCCAATGGTACGGCGGGCGGCTTGGATTCATGGGTCAGTTGTTTGATTGACACCAATGCCTATGGAAATCCGCAAAGCGGGCTTTCGGCCTCGTATGTCTTCTGGCAATATAGCAACCTGGATATTACGGGCACTAAGCCCGTCACGTTTAGCCAAGTACAGACGATTGGAGTGACGAATGCCGATACGCGGCTGCTTGCAGCAACGAACATCCCGGTTTGGTTCTCTGGCTGGTCGCCGACATTGGCGCCCAACATCGTCAGCCAGCCGTCTGGTGTGACCATCAGTCAGGGTCAATCCGCCAACTTCATCGTGGCGGCTACCGGAATTCCTGTCCCGGGTTATCAGTGGTACAAGAACGGCGTGCTCATCTCCGGGGCGACGGCCACCAATTACTCCATCGCCAGCGCGGTGCGGACTAATGCCGGTGATTACACAGTGGTTGTCAGCAATGGTTCCGGCAGCGTCACCAGTGTTGTCGCTACGCTCACCTACACCGGCAATGTGGCGCCGGTGGCCAACCCGTCCACGTATTCGCGTCCGGCCGGGTTCTCGTTGAAGATTGCCATCGCCGGTGGTCTGTCAACCTACTGGAGCGATGCGGATGGCGATTCAGTCGCTTTGACCAATGCCATCAGCAGCACCAACGGGGCGACGGTAAGCTACGACAGCGACTTTGTGTACTACAGCAGCCCGAATGACGTGGCCGACCAGATTAATTATACGATCGGCGATGGTCAGGGTGGCACTGGTTCCGGGGTGATTAATATCACCGTTGATACAAGCTCGTCGGTTGGCGGCGGCCAAGCGGTCACACTTACAGGCAACAGCGCCACGGTGACCTTCGCTGGCATCCCGGACTCTCATTACCAGGTCCAGCGTTCGACCAACTTGCTTGACTGGGTGACGATATACATGACCAATGCGCCCAGCAACGGGGTGTTCAAATACACAGACGACTTCAGCGACTTGGGTGGCATAGCCCCACCTGAGGCATACTATCGCACTGCGAACCCATAACCTTAACCTCAGGAGAAAAATGAATATGAAAACAAAGCAACTATTGGGAATAACGGCTGGATTAATGGTGTGGGCCGGAGCGGCCTGGGCCCAAACCAGCGAGACTAACTTCACGTTCTCGGTGAACCAGTTGGTGCCGGATGCCAACCGCAACGGCCTGTTCATGACGACCAACCTCGACATCACGGGCGGTACCATCAGTGATGTAACGGTGTCGCTGGACATTAGTGGCGGCTACAATGGGGACCTGTATGCGTTTCTGTCGGGTCCCAATGGCGGGTTTGCCGTGCTGCTGAATCGCGTCGGCGTCAGCAACAACGCCTCGTCGTTCGGATATGGTAACAGCGGGTTTGACATAGTGCTGTCGGACTCGGCGGCGAACGACGTGCATTACTACCAGAGTGCGAGCTACCTGTTGAACGGGAGCGGGCAGTTGACGGGAACGTGGGTGCCGGATGGACGGGCCATCGATCCGCAGTATTCTGCGCCGTCGTTGTTCGGCTCAACCGCGCCGTCCGCGCTCCTGAGTTCATTCAACGGGACAGACCCGAACGGTGGCTGGACGTTATTCGTGGCGGACTTGTCCGTCGGTTCCCAAAGCCAGTTGGTAAGCTGGAGTTTAGACATCATCACAGTGCCGGAACCGTCCGTCGTGGCGTTGGGCATCATGGGTTTGGCGATGCTGGCCGGGATGGGGAAAATCAGCGGACGCAGTAAAGCGGAATAGTCAGTGAGATTGTTACTGGCGCGACCATCGCCGGCCGATGGTCGCGTTTTTGTTTTTTACATCCTGTTGAACAAGCCCAAGGCGGTTGGTCCCGGCCTATAGCGGCGGTCTGCGACCGCGCCAATCAAATTCCGGCTGTTTGCTGGTAAAGCGGGCGCATCATTCCAAAACGATGATGCGCTTCTCGCTGGCGGTCTTGGAAGCCCGGCGGCAAGGCGGCGGCCAGTCTCTCCACTCACCTAAAAACCATATATTTGTGCAGCTATACAAATTGCGGAATTCGGGCAGAATATTGAAATTAAAACCTGTTGTTGCCTTGGGTCAGCGCCCCGCTCTTGCAGCAAGAATGGCCGGTGGAACGTGCATCATAAAATTATGAACACCCTCAAAAACCTTGTCATCAAACTCGAATCGTTCGGTTTGAAAAGTTTTTTATTCCTGCTGATGTGCGGGCTGGCGCTGCCTGCCTTTGGCCAGTTGAAATGGAGTTCGTATGACACCGATGGCATTCTGGTCGCCGCCAATGTGGCGACCGGCGGCGATTTGGCTTCCGGTACCAGCGTGACCTTTACCATTCCCGCCAACACCCAATTATTCTTCGTAACCAAAGATTTTAAGCCGATTGACTTGGGGGCGGCGAGTACCAGATATGCGGTGATCTTCAAGTGTTCCGCTTCCGAAGGCTTTGGTGGCGTGGCTCAACGCACCATGGGCTGGGGTCTTTACAACTCCGCCGGCACGGCTGGGTTGGGTGATGATGTGGGGTATTTCGGTTTGTGGAACGGCGCTGGACCTTACAACGAGCCCTACACTCATGCATCCGGGGCGGCCAATTTGTTTTCTGGCGTCCATCAGGGGCAGGGCGGCACCTACACCGGCACGCCGTTAGACAACACGACTTACACCAACCAGATTCAATTGATCATGAACGCCGCCGCCACCGGGATTCAGATCGGCTACAATAAGCCTCTTGCTGCCGCCGGGTTGGCGATATGCGGTCCAAATATAACGCTGCAATCCGCGTATTGTAATCCAGTGACGCCGTTGCTGGGTGGCGTATCCACGTTCGATGAATTCGCTTTCATGTTCAACAACACCACCGCCAGTCCCGTTACCGTGACTCTCGGCGCCATTTCCCTCGTGGACACCTTGACCTGGGACGCCAGCGGCATCAACCCCTTGGCGCCGACCGATGGTGGCGGCATTTGGTCCAGAGCGCTCACCAATTGGTCTAATGGTTCGGCTGAAGTCAGCTGGCAACCCGGGGACAATGCCATCATCGGGTCGGGCGGAGCGCCGGGAACGATTACCAATACCGACGCGACGACGATTGTTCGCAACATTACCTTTAATACCAACTATGCCCTCACCGGCAATGCGTTGACGCTCACCAACGGGTCAGTCATCACGGTTGCTGGTTCAACCACAACGGCAACGATTAATAATGTTCTTACCGGTACCGGTGGACTCACGGTGGCGGGTGGCGGCACGTTGTCGCTTGCTGAAACTGCCAACAACACCTACACCGGTGATACCATCATCAACAACGGCACGGTGCAAGTCGGAGGCACAGGCGGCCAGTTATACATTCCGGGCAATTTGGTGGTTAACCCGAATGGCGCTTTCAGTTGCAACTCAGGTATATCGAGCGGAGGGCAGGGTGTTTTCGGGGGAGCGAAGGCCATTATCAACGGGGGTGCCGTGATAATTGGCAGTGGCGGTGCCATTGTCGCTTCACTGGTCGTGCTGGCGAATAATGGCAGTATCACCAATGCCAACGGCGGGGTTTCCTCAACTTATTCTGTTACCAACCTGGATGCCCGCAGTGGTGCGGTGCTGCTAACGAGACATGGGTTTGGCTTGACCAACATGGTGTATAAATCAACGGCCGGCACGGTAAGGATTGGCACCCGGCCAAACTCGTCGGCCAATGACGGTATTATTGCGACCCTGAACGCCGGAACGCTCCTTATCGACGACGGGTACGCCAACAATGCTTCCTCCAGATTGAAAGCCAATATGCCGCTGACGTTTGCTGGCGGGACGCTGGTCATTAGCAACGGTCTCACCGGGATCAATCCTTCGACAGTAAATCCAAGTCCGGGCGGCGTATTTTTCAATTCGGGTGCAAGCGCGTTTTACCAGTTGAACTCAGGCGCAAGCGGTGGTTCTGTGACGATGGGTCCCATCACGCGCAAAGTCGGGGCCACGTTCAACCTCATCCCGCCTACCGGTCCGGTTGGAACTATTGGCATAGGCAGTGCCAACATTGTTGACGTAAACGGGATAATCGGCGGCTGGAACACTTATGGCCTGACCGATTGGACGACCGGCACGACAAATTGGGTCGCCCTGGCAGCTGGCAGTTATCAGGCTGACCTCAATCCTACAAACTGGGTGGCAACTGCCAACGTGACTTTGAATGGGAACACGACGCCCGTGCCGGATGGGACGACCATTAACAGCTTGAGGCTAACCTCTGTTTCCACGGTGACTCTCAGCGGCACGCTGACAAATTCCTCCGGTGGTTTGCTGGTCACCGGCAGCGGTGGGACGGCGATCCAAAGCGGCACGCTTTATGGTGCCAGCGGTGCGGACCTCATCGTGCATCAAAACGCCTCGGCTGACCTGGCCATCAGCTCGACTCTGGCCGACAATGGAGCGGCCACTTCGCTCACCAAGGATGGCGCCGGCAAGCTGATCATCAGCGGTGTTAACAACATGACGGGCACCAACTATTTGAACGGCGGCGTGGTGGAAGTCAGTGATCTGGCCAGGCTGGCCAGCGGCCCGCTGGACATGAACGGCGGCACGCTGCGTTACACGGGTTCAGACACCCCCAGTTCGCGCGCAGTTGTAACGCGGGGCTTGGGACCGACATTCGATATTGTCAGCGGGACGACGGTCACGCAATCGGGTGCCATCAATGGCTCCGGTGACGCCATCGGCGACCTCGGTGGAATTACCAAGATCGGCGCCGGCACACTGGTGCTCACGGCGAGCAATAATTTTAACGGTGAGACGGTGGTGAACGCCGGTGTTCTGTCCATCAACGGTACGAATAATTGCAACACCGCCGTATGGGATGCGGGCAAGGTAACGGTCAATGGCGGCACCTTGGGCGGCGTGGGAGTGATTTCCGGGGCGGTCACCGTCAAGAGCGGCGGGACCATCACGCCCGGCAACAGCATTGGCACGCTGACTTTGGCGACCAACCTCACGCTGCAAAGCGGTTCCACGAACCTCTTTGAAGTGGCGAACTCGCCGGGAGCGAGCGACCTGTTGGTCGTGCAGGGCAATCTGTTCGCTAGCAACAGCACGATTGCCATCAGTGTCCCGGGGACAACACTACAGCCCGGGACCTACACGTTGATTCAATACTCGGGAAACTTGACCGGATCATTCAATCCATTCAATCCAGTCGTGCCCCTCGCGGGCGGATCGATCAATTGCTCAATGACCATCGACACCAGCACAGCGGGCCAGGTCAACCTGGTGCTCATTCCTGAAGTGAGGATCACCTGCCAGCCGGTGGATGTCATCGTTTCCACCAACGACCCAGTGTGCTTCAGCGTTTGCGCCACCGGGAGCGCGCCCATCAGTTATCAATGGTATTTCGCCCCGAACCTCAGCACCCCAGCTTCGCCGATAGACGGTGCCACCAGTTCCTCGTACTGCATAGCCGGCGCTGATGGGAGCAATTACGGCTTGTACAACGTGGTCGTCAGCAATGATTACAATTCCGTGACCAGCAGGGTCGCGACGATGATTGTCGGCATACCACCATGTCCGTTCGTCAATGGACTCTCTAATCAAACCGTCATTCAAGGCAGCAATGTCACCTTTAGCGTCAATATCCTCATGGCCAATCCCTATCCAACCTTGCAATGGCAGACCAACTTCGTGAATGTTGACGGCGCGACGGGCACTTCATTGACGCTCTATAATGTTCAATACAATGCTCTCAACTATGCCACGGTTTCCCTGATCGCCAGCAATGCCGCCTGCATTATAACGAACAACGCGACGCTGACCGTCATCGTGCCGCCAATCACCTGCCCGTTGACCAACATCACGATCTATGTGGGTGGTACTGCCGTTTTCCATTCCTGTGTCACCGGCATTCCTACGCCCAGCCTGCAATGGTACAAAAAACCCGTGGGCAGCCCCGGGATCGGTGTGGCCATCCCCGGCCAGAACAGTGACACGCTGACCATTACCAATGCCCAAGGTTCGGACATCGCGATATACTCGATTGTGGCCACCAACCCCGCCGGCGCGGTAACCAACTCGGCCAATCTCACCGTAATTTCCGTGCTTCTCCCCCCGCCGCCGACATTGTCTCCCTCCAACAACGCCGCGGGTATTTGCTACGACACGCCGTTGTATATCACCTTCAATGGCCCTGTTAACGTGGTCAACAGCGGCAAGGTCCGCATTTACGACGCCACCAACTCTGTCACGCCGGTGGATGTCATCGACATGAGTTCCAACACCGTGATTGTCAGCACCGTCTGCACGGGGTACCTGACCAATAACGTCCAGCCACACAGCCTGTTCTCCGGCGATAGCCAGGTGATGAACTATTTCCCGGTCATTACCACGGGCAGCAACGCGGCGATTTATCCGCACTCGGGCGTGATGACGAGCAATCAAACTTACTATGTAACGATGGACAATGGCGTCGTCGCTGACAGCAGCGGGGCGTATTTTGCGGGCATCTCGGACACGAATGCCTGGCGGTTTACGACCAAGTCGAACGGTCCGGCCAATCCGACGAACATGATCGTGGCGATGAATGGCACGGGAGATTTTGTCACCGTGCAAGGTGCGGTGGACTCCGTGCCGCCTGGAAACACCAATTACACATTGATCAACATTCGCGAAGGCAATTACGTGGAAATCGTGGACATCTCGGGCAAGAACAACGTTACTTTCCGCGGTCAAAGTCGGTTCGGAACGATTGTTGGTTACCAAAACAACAATAACCTCACTGGCACCACCGCCGGCCGCATGGCGTTCAAGGTCAATGCGAGTGACATCAAGATTGAGAATCTAACGCTGACCAACGCTACGCCGCAAGGCGGGTCACAGGCCGAAACCCTGGAGATTTATAACAACGGTTTGCGGTGCATTGTTAACAACTGCGACATATTCGGCCGCCAGGATACCATTCTGATCAATGCCGCAGCATCTCAAGCCTACTTTTACGACTGTAAGATAGTGGGTAACTTTGACTACATCTGGGGAGTTGGCGTTGGTTACTTCGACCATTGCATATTCCACACCATTACAAATATCTGCTCCAATTCGTATAATGTTACTGCCGCCCGCACGCTCACCTCCCCCTCTTCGAACTCTATCACTCCGTGGGTGAATCCGAATGGGACAACTTATTCAGCTGACGGATTTACGTTTGTGCACTCTTTTTTTGAAGCTGACCCTGGCGTCACCGACATTACCATGGCCGGGGCCAATGGCACGGCAGGCGGCGTGGTTGCTTGGATCTATTGTTGCATTGATACCAATGCCTATGTGTGTCCGGCGGCCGGACTGTTGACCACATACAACTTCTGGCAATACACAAACTACGATATTACCTGTACAAATCGCATCATATTCCCCTGTTTTGTTACCCTGACGAACCCCGAGCCGCGACTGCTTGCAGCTACGGATCCCACAGTTTGGTTCTATGGTTGGACACCGACAGCGGCGCCCAACATCATCGGCCAGCCGGCTAATCAGACCGTGACTGCCGGCCAAAGCGCAAACTTCAGCGTGGAAACCACCGGCATACCCGACCCGGCTTATCAGTGGTACAAAAACAGCGTGCTCATCTCCGGGGCGACGACCGCCTGGTACTCCATCGCCAGCACGGTGCGGACTAATGCCGGTAATTACACAGTGGTGGCCAGCAACGGCTCCGGCAGTGTGACCAGCATTGTTGCCACGCTGACTTACAACAACACGGCCCCGGTGGCCAACCTGTCCGCCTATTCGCGTCCGGCGGGATATCCACTAAATATCCCGATTGTGGGCGATTTGGAAACCTACTGGAGCGATGCCGATGGCGATCCAACCGCTTTAACCGGCGGCATCAGCAGCACCAATACGGCGGCGGTGAGCTACGACAGCAGCTTCGTTTATTACACCAATGCCAACGACGTGGTTGACCAGATCAATTACACGGTTGGTGATGGCCGGGCCACGACCCCTGGCGTAATCAACATCGTCGTCGGACCGCCGCCGACCAATTCCGTCGCCGGCACGGTCGTCAACGGCAATGGCAGTGTGACTCTGAGCTTTGTCGGCGTTGCCAATTACACTTATCAGGTGGATGCGACAACGAACTTGGCTCCGCCGGTGATTTGGACGACCATTAGTACCAACATTGCCGACATCAACGGCCAGTGGCAGATCACCGATCGGCAGGCAACGAATTGCCCGATCCAGTTCTATCGCTCGGTGTATCGGCCGTGACGAACCGCCGGTTGAAATTGATCAAGGCAAGGTAAAAAACATGCTTTGCTGGCGAAGCAGGCGCATCATCGCATAACGATGATGCATTTCGCCGTTTTTGGTGAATGTATTGCCTTAACCCCGGCAAGTTTATGTAACTCATGTCAAAGGGTTGCAAATTACTGGTTTCCTGCAAGGATGGGAGCGACGTATGGATAAGTTGCCGCAGGTGGTTTTGCTTTTGGAATCTTCCCGTGGGGCGGGACGCGCCTTGTTGCGCGGTTTCGCCAATTACGCCCGGCACCATGGTCCTTGGGCATTCAATTGGGAACCGGGTGGCTTGAATGAAATCTGGCCCCGCCTGAGCCGGGTTGACGCCCAGGGGGTCTTTCTGCGTGATGGCAAACATGTCCGGAAGGTGCTGGCTTTGGGCATCCCCACGGTGGTCGTGGGGCATCGCAAGGAAGACTTCCCTGGTGTCGCTCATGTGGTCACCGATTCAGAAGCGGCCGGACGCCTGGCGGCTGAGCACCTGCTGGGTTGCGGTTTTAAACATTTCGCCTTCTGCGGTCCCAATTACATCCGCTGGTCCGCCGCCCGCCGGGAAAGTTTTCACAAGCATTTAAAGCAGTTCGGCTGGAAGGTTCACTTTTTTAACGCGCCGGCGGAGGGGCACAAGACTTCCTGGAAAAACGAGCACTCGATCATGGGGCGCTGGCTGAAATCGTTGCCCAAACCTGTCGGGGTGATGGCCTGCAATGATGATTATGCCCACCATCTGGTCGAAGCTTGCAAGACGGCCCGTTTGCACGTTCCCGACCAGGTTGGCATCATCGGTGTGGATAATGATGAATTGGTCTGTGAATTGTCTTCCCCGACGATTTCGAGTGTGGCGATCAACTTTGAACGCGCCGGTTATGAAAGCGCCCGCTTGCTGGATGACTGGATGCGCCGATGGCAAAATTTCCCGGCCGGCCAGAATTGCTGCGTCGGCCACTCATGTCATTCCGCGATTGTCCACCGACATTCTCGCGGTGGAGGACGCGCAGTTGTTAAAAGCACTGCGTTTCATCCGCGACCATGCCCGCGTACACATGAGCGTGGCGGATGTTGCCCGGGCGGCCGGCCTTTCGCGACGGGCTTTGGAAAACCGGTTCCGCTTGGAACTGGGGCGTTCCATTTTAAGGGAGATTCGTCGGGTTCGTGTTGACTTGATCGCGCAGATGTTGATGGAAACCGATTTGCCGGTGTCCGACATCGCCGGGGCATTGGGTTATGAAAATATACAGCATATCGCCCGTTATTTTCGCAAGGAGAAACACTTGAGCCCGATGGCGTTCCGCAAACGCCATGGTTCTCCCTAGCCAATCGAAAAGCCTGAGGCTGTGGGCAATTTCCTGGTACGCCGGTTTGGAGAACATAGCCGCTCCCCAAAGGCATCGCAAATTATGAGCGGCCGGCGAGTCGGTCTTGGCAACTGAATACACCCTGGCGCTCATGGCTGGCTCCCCGCCGGTGTGGACTGGCAATTTGGTTTCATAGCCGTTTCCACTTCAGCCCAATGCCATCCGGCCAGAAAAATGACCGCTGGAATCGTATGCAACAGCAACCGCTCCATGGTCATGGGCATCAGCACGGAGAGGTCCCATGGTGTCACGCTGTACGCCAGTGCATAAACCATCAGTTGCATGCCAGGCAAAATCCACATGACCAGCACATATGGCCGTGTCAACGCCCGCCACCCCAACAGCGCCAGCACCCCCGCCATGATCCATAACAGGCCCCAAACATGGAATTCGGTTGTTTGCAACAGCATCGCCGGAACAATTTCCTTCAACCTCGGCAAATGGGTCACCAAAACCGATGACAATAATTTCGATCCGTAATCTTCATGAGTGCGCGGCAAATTCCGGCTCCAGATCAACCATGCCGCGTCCATCGCCAGCAACCCCATGAAAAAAGCCGCTGCTCCAACCCAGGCGCGTCGCCGCCCGCTCCAAAGTCCAAATCCCAGAATCACCGCGCCATTCATCAGCGCCAACACCGTTCCTTCGTTTTTCGTGAACGCCGCAAAGGCGCTGAACAGGATTGCCAGGATGAGATCCTGCGCTTGTTGCCGGTCAATCCATCTGGCCACATAAAAAATGCTGCCGGCATAAAACATCGCCAGCGGCAGATCTGCACATCCTACGCCGGCATATCGAAACATCACCGGCAGCAAGGTCAGTATGGCGCTCAAGCACGCTGCCGGAAGCCGCCGCAGTTTCCATCGCAACCCCAGATACACCATTGGCACGATCAGAACATCCAGAAATACCGACACCAGTTTCCCGGTCTGGTCATCAACCGCTCCCATCGCAGCGTACGCGCCCGCCGTCAGAAATGGGACCATCAGCGGATAATCCAGATGACTGTAACTCAGGGGCAGATCATGAAAATAAGCCGGGGTCGGGCGCAAGGCTTCATGAGTCAGCACTTTCGCCTTGAAGCCCCATATGGCAAACGCATCCCATTCTGTCAATGGCGACGAAACGGCGCCCGCCACAATCATCACCAGCCCCGCCATCATCACAACCAACGGCGCGACAATCCACCCGTCGCCTTTCTCCCAGTCGTTTGCCACGATCTTTATCGGCATCAGCCATTTTTTCTTTTTCATCATCAACAGACTGGCCAGCGTCAAGAATCCGATGATAACCAACATCTTCCGCGAGGGGGTGAACCCGATCAATGACGCCCAAAACAGCAGTAAACCCATGGTTCCCGCGCCGACGGCCGGGCCAAGCCCAATCAATTGAACAATCGTCACCCGGCTCGAGGGATGGATGATCGAGAGCACGGCGTACCCCGCCAGCAGAATCAGCAGCAGATACAGGCAACAGGCCAGAAGTGCCATCAGTTGCCTCCTGATTTGTTGGTCTGCATCCCGGCCCGACCATCCCGGGGCTGCAGAATTTCCAACCGCGGCGTTTCTCCGCCGGGGGTGTCGTTGCCAAATATCAACACGGAGCGGACATCATGCGCTTGCAACCATTGCGGGCCAGGACTGAATCCGATTCGCATGATATCCCGTCCGTCATTGATGACTCGGTCAGCCGGGGCGGCGTACAACCGTCTGGGATATAAGGCATAACTTGTCCGGAAATAAAAATAGCCCAGGGAATTTTCAACGGCTGGATTGGTCCTGGCGTACCCGGCAAGCTTCAAAAGTACGTTGCCATCCCTCGCCTGCCTGGCAATCCGGTCGGATTGATCAGGCTCCGTCATGGCCGTGCGACCGTCTGCGGATCGCGTGGCAAAAACCCAAGTCCGGTGCAGTTCCGATTCCGGCTGCAACTGCAACCAGCACAGATGAACCAGCACCAGCAGCACGATTCCCCATGCTGCGTACCGGAAACATCTGCCATCAAAAGGAATTGGCTGGTTCAAAGTCGTCTCACGTTTGGCGCGGTTCAGGCGGGCCTGACCGCCCCGGCCCGGCCCATTTTGGGCAAGGCTATTCGGCTCCGGCGGCGAGTCAACCGGGAAAATCATGTCCGGCTGCCTTTCAAGGACAGGAATTGATTGGGGCGGCATTGGTTGCCAAGCCCACGAACTGACGCAGCTTGAGCGGCAAGGGCGCCCGGGTCCGGGGAGTCAGCGCCTTGAGATCGAAAATCAAAATCGAATTACCAATCATTTCATTGGGCACGTACTGATAGTAGAACCGGTAGAAATCCTTGTCTGGAAAAGTAATGCCTTGATACTGGCTGGCGCTGAGGGCGACGAAACGGGATGGCGATTCCCCCTCGCGCAGGGGCGGCGAAGGTCGCAAACTGTTCTTGGTCGAGGGAAGATATTCGTAATCAATGCCGTAGTGGGCGGGATCTGCCGTCCCGAAGTAACTGAGCTGGATGCGGTCGATGCCGCGCTGAACCATGAAGCGTTTCAGCTCCTTCAGGTCCTGCCCCCAATCCAGATTTGAGTCGCCCAGCCAATGGTATCCATTCCGGGGCCCGCCGACAAATTCATTGAAATACGCAAGGTAATCAGGCCAGGTCCGGAACGTGCCCATCATGGTCCAGGCGGCCAGGCAACCAACCGCCAGGCGCATCCCAACACTCCGTCGCAGGGTGGCTCCGTAGTTGCCGAGCCAAATGAACAATAGCGGATATACGGGCAATAAATAACGGAACCCGTTTTGAATGGAGTTGAAAAATGAAAGATGGACGAACATCAGGACAAAAGGCACAACCAGATACAATTCGTCCGGACGCCAGGGCATTCCCAGCTTTCGGCGGGCCACCACGAGCCCCGCGAGCAGGATGAGAATGGCGACGGGAATTTTAATGAGGCAAACGACAAGGAAATAATACCACCAGCCCGTGTTGGAATACATACCCATCAGGAAGAACGAATGTGCCGACCGGGATTGCTGGAATTGAAAGTATGCCCCTTGAAAGTACGGGGCGGCTGGCATGGTAAGCCACCTGCCAGAGGTCAGCGCAAATCCACCGACCTGAAATCCGTATGCGGCCCAGACCAGGAGGAAACCCATGCTCAAGAGCACCGGCCAGTGGCGCAATTCCTGCCAAAGGCTTTGTCCGGATCGCCAGTGAACCCGGCCGGCTGCGGTGCGATACGCAAAGTCAGTGGCGAAGAAAATCGGGAGCACGAGCAGGGCGGTGTGCTTGGTCAGCAGCATCAGTCCCAGGGCCAGACCGGCGTACAACAAATTGCGGTGACCGGGATTCTTTGCCAGGGTCCATAACCGCCAGGCGGTGAGCATGGCAAAGCAGCTTAATGTCATATCCGGCGTCATCAGCGGCGTATGCGCCAGAACGTTCGGACAAAAACAAAAAACCCCGAGGGACACGAGTCCACCCGCATCCCCATAAAGTTGCTGCGACCAGCGGAAGACGATGAGGCCGAGCGCGACGGCGAATGGCAGCAGCGTGAACCGGCAGGCATTCAACAACGCGTCATCCGGGCGCAAGGCGATGATTTTTTGGCCGCGAATGGTTCCGTCCAGTTCGGTGCGGACGTTTTTGGGACAAGACACCATTAACAGCGGCAAGTCGTGCCAGACGGTCCAGAAAACCGGATGCAGCAGACTGTCGGGAAGGCCCCAGTTGTGGGTTCTCAGGAGATAATTCCCGGCACCCAGATAATGGGTTTCATCATACGTGATGGATTTCTGCCGGATGCTGGTGACACACAAGGTGACAAAGCTCAGCAACAGGGCAAGAACCGACAGGCGAATCCAGCTTTTCCCGGCGGGAGCTGCAGCTGGCGTTTGCGGCATTGATGATTGAGTTTCCATTTTACCACGGTTCAGGTTGAAAACCGGCCGCTGACCCGGCTCATTTTACGGACAGCCTCCATGCTGCATCAAATGTTTTTCGGCTGTTTTGATGTCCCCAATGGTGCCGGTTTGGAACCATTGACCGTGTTGTGACAGGCAGAAGAGGCGATTTTGAGCAAGGGCCTGGTGCCAGAGGATTTTGACGGTGAATTTCCCGTCCGGAGCATTCAATAAAATGCGGGGATGCATGATCCCGATGCCGGCAATGATGTAAGGCGCCTCCCGCTCACTCCAATCAATAGTGTTGCCGGGTTTGATGAAAAGATGATCTTCGCCCTTGTCATGCCCGATGGCTTTGGCCTTGGATTGCGCGAGCAGCAGAAAATCCATTTTGGCGTCATCCCAATATCGGGTCAGACGTTCCAGCGCACTTTCCTGTTCATCCGTCCAGATGATGTCACTGTTGATGGTGAAAACAGGTTCGTTGCCCAAAAGCGGCAGCGCCTTCTTCAACCCGCCGCCCGTTTCCAGGGGTTCGGCCTCTTCTGAGATTTTAATGGTCAGGCCGCGACAATTGGAGGCATAAGCGGTCAATTGGTCCTTGAGATGCGAGACGTTGATGATGACTTCCTCGATCCCGTACGCCCGCAGCTTGTCGAGCGCATATTCAATCATCGGTTTGCCTGCCACGGGGACCAGCGGTTTGGGCATCCGGTCCGTCAACGGCTTCAGCCGCGTGCCATAACCGGCGGCAAGCACAAAGGCTTTTTTGAGTTTGGTGGTCATAAACATTCAACATCCAACATTCAACGTCGAACATCCAATGGTCTCGCTAAGATCGTCTGTTGGACGTTGAGAGTTCGATGTTGAATGTTGAATGTTCCCCTATTTTTTAAATTCAGCAAAACGTTCCATCCATTGTTTCACGCCGGCCAGCACGGGATGGCGCAAGGCCCTTTGCAACAGGCGCTCCACACGCGGCGAATGAAGTTTCTTATAGTCATGCTTTCCCTCATGCTGGCTTAACCGTTCAAAAATGGCCAGCACCCGGGTGTGCCGCAGCGCCGCCAGAATGGCCATGGAAGTCTCAAAAGCCTTCCGGTCGAGGGCAGGGGACCGGGCCAGGTAACGCGCCACCATTTTTTCCCTGAGCTTGTCCGGGACCTCGCGCCGGGCATCTTCCAGCAACGATACCAGGTCATACGTGATCGGGCCTTGATAGGCGTCCTGAAAATCAAGGAGTCCGGCCTGCCGGACGCCCTGGCGGTTCGGCAGCAACATCAGATTGGCCACATGATAATCGCGCAGCAGAAGCGAGGTTGGAACCTGATGCGCCACCGGCAACACCTTCCGCCAGACGGTTTTGAATTCCGCCTTGCCGGCTTCTGAAATCGCGGGGGTGCGCCATTCCAAAAACAGCCCGATATCTTCCAGCATTTTTTCCGGGTGATACACCCGCAAATCTTTGGGAGTTGCCTGGGGATGCTGGTGCAGGGCAATCAAGACATCAGTGGCCAGTGTATAAAGCTTTTCCGCATTGGTAGGGCGCGTCACTCTGTGCGCGCCGCAATTATCAGGCTCATGGTCGGCGGGCAGGGGACTGACCGCCCTGCCTGTTGTTTGTTTCCGTTGCCTTTGGGAAATGGCATCGGATTGATCATCCAGGAGCCGGGCAAACGTGTCGTCGCCAAAATCTTCCAGCAATAACAGGCCGCTTTTCTCATCCCGGGCCAGAATGGCCGGCACGCTGAACCCGAGCCGATGGAGATGCTGGCTGATCTGGATGAAAGGCGCCACGCTCTCCAGAACCGATGAGGCATCCATCAGGACCGCGCTTTGTTTGTCCTTTTGCAGGCGGAAATATTTTCGGGCGGAGGCATCGCCGGTGAGAGGTTCACAGGCTGCGTTGCACCAGGCGGTGGCGTTAAGAAATTCGCGCTCGCTGTCGTTGAGAATTTTGACCACGGATGCAAACTGATTAACACGAATGGGCCGCCGGCGCGATTAAAAACAAAATTCAGGGCGTCTGCCGAAGCCGGCGGTTCGCCATGGAATGCGCCAGGCAGCGGAGACGCTTCGGCATAAACTTCTGGCTTTCAGCAACCCGGTTGACGGTCGGGGCGAGGAGGAGTTGCCGAAAGTGTCTGAAGAAGAAAATCCAAAGGAATAACGGCCGGGCCCGGGCTCCGTCCGGCGCGCCTCTCATTAGCACCCGGCTTCAGCCGGGTGAATCCAGTTATCTCACATTGTCTCAGGCACGGCTGATTCACTCGCGCTTGCTCTTGACTTGTCACGCGCCGGTGAGAAGCTGATTTCGCGTGCCCGGTTCGGTTGTGTCAGTGACTTGTCACGTCCGGCGTTTTGCCGTGGCGCTGTGCGCTGGCTGGTCGCGCTGTGGCGTTTCGGATGCAATCAGTCATTCGTTAGTTCGGGCACGTTGTAGGGTGTTCTGGGACAGCTATATATCCGCGCATAAATAATTCGACATGTGTACGGGGGCGCATTATGGTTTGTGGGCAATATGCGCCCTGTGTTTGCCAAAGGCAATGAACGAAGCGTGCAGTTGCTGCTGCAACTGCGCAAGGAAGCCATCAAAGACCAAGAGCCGCGCGTGGCCCAGCGTTTTCACGCCGTGGCGTTAAGCATTGAAGGCCAGACGACCAGCCAAATCGCCCAGTCCTTGAAAGTTCATCGCTCCTCCATTCCCCTGTGGATTGAACACTGGAATCGGCATCGGGAGCAGGGATTGCTGGAGGGTCATCGTGCGGGCCGTCCGGAGGGACTTAACGATGTGCAGCGGGAACAACTACAGGATATTCTGGACAGCGGCCCGGTAGCGTATGGTTTGGAAACCGGCATTTGGACTTCACCGGTCATTAGCCGCGTCATCGGCGATGAGTTCAATCGGCATTACCATCCTGGACACGTCCGCAAGCTGCTCAAGCAATTGGGCTATTCGGTGCAGCGTCCGACCACCCGACTGGTGCAGGCCGACCCGGATCGGAAGAACCGATGGGTTCGTTATACCTATCCGCGCCTTAAAAAAAAGCCCGCAGCGAAGGGGCGATAATTGTCTTTGAGGACGAGGCGTCGTTCCGCCAGACGCCCACCCTGCACGCCACTTGGGCTCGCGTGGCCAGCCAGCCGCACATTCCGACCCGGGGCGAGCGGAACACGCAGAAGATCTTTGGGGCCATGCGTTTGGACACCGCACAGTTTATCTACCTCCACCAACAAGACTATTTCCAATGGGAAACCTATGTGGCGTTTCTGGATCAGGTTTTAGTGCCGGCGTTTTATCGGCGGGGCCATCGTGTGTTCTTAATCCAAGACAACGCCTCGTATCATAAAAAGCAGGAAACCTACCAGTGGTTCGCCCAACACCGCCGTTACGTCGAGGTGTTCCCATTGCCTCCCTACTGGCCGGAACTCAACGCCACCGAACGGATTTGGAATTACACGCGAAAGCACGCGACCCACAACCGTTTCTTTGAACAACCCCAACACCTTTGCCAGGCGCTCTTTCGCACCTTCCGCCATGTTCAACGCCACCCGGAAGACATTGCCAATTTAATGCGCCCATTCTTTTGACTATGATGTCGAATTACTTATGCGCGGATATATAGATGTGAAAGTAGTAGTTTCGTAAAACCATTCGACAGTCATCACGAAAACTCCATTTCCATAAGTAATACAAACAGGAGAAAAGTTGGTATATTGACCATTAAAAGGTTGGGGTTGGAATTCCATCCAGTTCCAATTTGTAGATGTTACGTTGGCACTTACGATTTCATTACCTCCAACAAAGACCCAAGTATTGTTCCCATACGCTGCGGCAACTAAAGTGTTTGAAGATGTATAAATCGTTGACCACGTCGTTCCATTTGTTGATTGGAGGATATAGTTGGCATGGTGTTCATTATTTGTCCCAAACGCCAAAAACATTCCACCGCCATAAGCGACGCCCCCACCACTAATCATCGGAGGTGATACATAAAATTGCCAACTCGCCCCATCGTGAGAAATGGCCCATATCCCATTCCCGCTTCCCACAAAAGTTCCATTACCATACGCCATGCTGGTTATTGGAAATGGAGAATCTGAAACCGCATTCCAAGAACTGAGTGGGTCTGCATGGCAGTTATCAAAATGCGAGTTCAGGGCAAACAAGACCGATAATGCGATGATCCGCAGCCAACAGTGGCGAATTGTTTTCATCCTGACTTTGAGTTTTTCGGACAACTCGGTTATGCGCCAAGTGGCAGGGGGATGCAAGCTATTTGCGTCATGGGCGCCGGGTCTTCCTGTTGACGTCGCTCTTCCAGCCGCCTCTCAAACTGGCGGTGCCCCTCTTCCCCCGGATTCAACATTGCGCCTTGCCAACGGGCCAAACGCGATGTTTAATGCACTACCGCAGTCGGCTGGGTAGCTCAGTTGGTAGAGCAGAGGACTGAAAATCCTTGTGTCGGCGGTTCAATTCCGCCCCCAGCCACCAGTCTTCGCTCGGAGCGTAGCGGAGAGCGAAGACTGCCGCGCCGTAGCGGCAGCGAAGGCGGGCGATAAATGGTTAAATAACAGAGACGCTCCAAGCTACGACTCGGCAAGCCAGCCAAATCATTCATAGCGAGGACGAAGGCTGCCGCGCCGTAGCACAGAGTGCGCAGGCGGGCTGGTACGACGCACTGCCAGCGGGCTTCGACTCGGCAAGCCAGCGAACATTCATGATAAGGTTTTTTGCCATAAATTCCGAGCTGCGGATGGCAAACCACTTCAATTTTATCATTTCGGATTTAGCGGTTTGGCTTTAGGGTTTTGCCAGACGCTTGAAAACGCTGCACAAATATCTGACCGGCCAGGTGCTCGCCTCGTTGGTGCTGACGGTGGGCGTATTCACCTTTGTGCTGTTGCTCGGCAACGTCATCAAGCAGGTTTTGGATCTGCTCATCAACGGCCAGGCGCGTCCCGGCATTGTCTTCCAAGCCATCAGCCTGTTGATTCCTTTTGCCTGGGGCTTCGCGCTGCCCATGGGGTTGCTGACGGCGACGCTGCTGGTGTTCGGCCGTTTCAGCGCGGATCAGGAGCTTACCGCCGCGCGCGCCAGCGGCGTCAGTCTGCTTTCGCTCATCACGCCCATTTTGTTGTTGAGTCTTTTCTGCTGTGTTCTCAGCGCCTGGATCAACACGGACCTCGGCCCGCGTTCCCGCGTGGCCTACAAGAAATTGCTTTTCCAGGTCCAGGCTGAACTGGTGAACGCCCAATTGCCTGAAGGCCGGCCGATTTATGATTTTCCGGGCTACATTTTTTACACCGAAAAAAATCGCGGCGGCAATTTGCAGGGCGTGCAAATCTTCATACTCGAAAGTGGAACCAACGTGGGAGCCAGAACCACGGTGCGCGCGCCGCGGGGGCGGCTGGAAATGGATGTCACCAACAAACAAATGATTTTGCACCTGTTCGACGCCCGCAGCGTGACGTTAAACGGGTCGCGTCCGGCAATCTCTTCGGTGCCCGAATTGACAAAGAGTTTCGATCTGAACACGGCGACGAACCGGCCGGGCAAACCCAAAATCAGCGACATGACATTCTGGCAATTGCGGGACGAACTGCGCAGCCGCGAACACGCGCTTGACCAGTTCTTTGCCATCCCCACGTTGCCGGAGGAGTCGCCGAACGAATCGGTAGAGCCCATCCGCATCAAAATGCAGAGGGAAATCTCAACCATTCGAGTGGAGATGAACCGGGAGATCTCGTTTTCGTTTGCGTGTTTCGGCTTCACGCTCGTCGGGATTCCCCTCGGCATCCGCATGCACCGGCGCGAGACGAACGTTGGCGTCGCCATCGCGCTTTTGCTCGTGCTGGTTTATTACAGCTTCATCATTGCTGCCGAACAGTTCTCCGCCCGGCCTGAGCTGGTGCCGCATTTGATTCTCTGGCTGCCGAATTTTATCTTTCAAGCCGTCGGCGCCGTGCTGCTGTGGCGCGCGAATCGCGGCATTTGAAAAATCACACAACAGACTGCTTCGGTGGGGCGAGGCTCCTGACGAGCCGTCTTCACTTCGCCGCATCGAGACCGGCTCCCGAGTCGGGATTGATGGAATGCGCTGCTATAATCGGCTCGCGAGGACTCTCGCCCCACCGAATTTATGAGGTCTTGCGACGGTAAATCTTGTGCATCGCCGCCTGGTCCACCGGCTTGACCAGCAGTTCGTCAATGTTCACGTGCGGCGGACGGCTTGCCACCCAGACCAGAATCTCCGCGATGTCTTCCGCCGTCAGGGGATTTATGCCTTCATAGACTTTTTCCGCGCGCACGGCGTCGCCTTTGAAACGCACGAGCGAAAAATCCGTTTTGACCAGGCCCGGGTCAATCGTGCTGACCCGAATGCCCGTGCCATTCAATTCGAATCGCAGCACGCGGGTGATTTGCAATTCACCCGCCTTGGCCGCGCAATACGCCGCCGCGCCTTCGTAGGCCGCGTGGGCGGCATTGGAACCGATGTTGATGATGCTTGCGCCCGCATCGTGCGGCATCAATGGCAGCGCCGCGCGCGTCACGCGCAACACGCCGAGCACGTTCGTTTGCAGCATCGTCTCCCAATCGGCGTCCTTGCCCTCGGCGACGGTGTCCTGTCCATGCGCGCCGCCGGCGTTGTTGATCAAAACGTGCAGATTTCGGAATTCGGAATTCGGAGTTCGGAGTTTTTCCTTTGCCCAGGCGACGAACGTTTCGACGCTCGGCGTTTTGGTCACGTCCAAAATGTGAAAATGCGTCTCCGATGCGCCGGCCTGGCGCGCCTCGGCGGCGACCTTTTCCAGGCGGTCGGCACGGCGCGCGCCGAGCAAAAGTTTTGCGCCTTCCGCGCCGAACATTCGTGCCGCCGCCGCGCCAAAGCCGCTGGAAGCGCCGGTGATGAGCACCCATTTGTTTTTCAATGAAAATTTCATGTAAGTCTCTCGTAGCAGCCGAGGTAACGAGGCTCAAATTTACTTGGAAACATTTGTTGGTTTAAAGCCTCCTCGCATTTGCTGCAAAACCGTCAACCGGCCTGCCGAGCCGAAATCATGGCGAAGCTTGATGTAGGCCCGCCTTCGCTGCGCTACGGCGCGGCAGCCCTCACTTTCACTGCGTTCAAGCGAAGGCTGGTGGAGCCGACAGGAATCGAACCTGCGACCTTCTCATTGCGAACGAGACGCTCTGCCAACTGAGCTACGACCCCATCCACGTCAACCACAGATAGTTTCGCCAAAAAAATCGCCGCGCGCAACCTAGAAGTGAAACGGGGCACTTCTCATCTCAACCTTTCATCTCTTGGGAGCGCCGACGTCCCGCCGGCTTGTTGCAGGACTTTGGCTGCCCACTCGTCGGCGAGACGCCAGCGCTCCCGAGGTCGGACACCCGCACTCCGTTCCGGCCGGCGGAATGTGAACACGCGGCAGAAGTCGGGATTGGCAACCACCGTTTCTCCTGATACCCTTTTGGAAATGTCCGACACGGCTGTTGTGGCCCAAACGCCCTCGAAGGCACGGGTGTTTCTCCGCCGGTTGATCACCTCGGTGATTCTCTGGACGGTGATTCTCGTGGCTTTGTTCTCCAGCACCCGGCTGATTTCCAACGGCGTTTTCATTCTCATCATGATGTTTCTTGCGACGGCCGGGCTGGCGGAATTTTACGGACTCGTTGAACGGCGCAACCTGGTCTGCTTCAAATGGTGCGGGCTGTTCGGTGGTGTGTTGCTCATGGCGGGCACGTTTTTGCATGTGACCGGGCATCTAGGCATTTACAATTCACCAGCGCGCGCGAACGATTTTGAAACGGGTTTTCTCATCCTGTTCGTGCTCGGTTTGTGCGTGCGGCAATTTGTTTCGCGCAGCAACACGGCGGGCATTCTGGCAATCTCCACAACGTTGTTCGGCCTGATGTACGTGCCGTGGCTGTTGAATTTCATCCAGAAAATCAATTTTTTCCCCGGCGTGGACGGCAGGTTTTATGTCCTTTACTTCATTATCGTGACGAAGTTCAGCGACACCGGCGCGTATGCCGTCGGCTCGCTCATTGGCCGGCACAAAATGATTCCCCGCATCAGCCCCGGTAAAACGTGGGAGGGCTTTGGCGGCGCGGTTTTGCTTTCGACAGTGGCCAGCCTGGTCTTTGTGCATTTTCTGGGCGACAAAATGGCGGGCATGCATCGGCTGCACGCCATTGTGCTCGGCGTGTTGCTGGGTCTGACGGCGGTCATCGGCGATTTGATTGAATCCTTGTTCAAACGCGAGGCGGGCGTGAAAGATTCCGGCGCACTGTTTCCCGGCATCGGCGGCATCCTCGACTTGCTGGACAGTTTGCTGTTCAATGCGCCAATCATGTATCTCTATTTGCGCCATATCCTGACCCATCCATGAGGGGATTTACGATTTACGATATACGATTTACGCCCGTGGCCAGCAGATCATGATGATTAAACATACAACAACTGAACTGCTATGACTCGTGAAGAAATGAAATCCCGGACAAAGGAATATGCGAATCGCGTTGTTCGCGTATGCGCAGCCCTGCCGCACAATTGGGTGGCACAAACACTGGGCAAGCAACTTCTCCGCAGCGGAACTTCTGTGGGGGCGAACTATCGCGCTGTCTGCCGTGCCAAATCCAACTCGGATTTCATCAACAAGCTTCGTATTGTCGAGGAGGAATGTGACGAGTCATTGTTTTGGATGGAACTGCTGGTGGACAATAACCTGGTTAAACTGTCCCGTCTGGGCAGTCTGATGAAGGAAGCCGATGAAATTTTGGCCATCATCGTCTCATCAGCGAAAACCGCGCGAACATCGTCTGGACGCGTAAATTGTATATCGTAAATCGAAAATGAAAAACGTCGTTCTTTTGGGCAGCACCGGCTCCATAGGCACCAGCACCGTCAAGGTGGCCGAGGATTTGCCGGACCGCATCCGGCTGATCGGCCTGGCCGCCGGGAACAATGCCGAACTGTTGCTCGAACAGGCGCGCAAACATCGGCCGGAGGTTATTTCAATCAACCATCCCGAAAAAGCCCGCGACCTGGGAAAATCCTTCGGAGCGGCGACGCAGGTTTATTCCGGCGACGAAGGCTTGATCAAACTCGCCACACTGCCGTCGGCGGACATCGTGCTCATTGCCATCGTCGGCACGGCGGGTTTGCGGCCCGCGCTCGCCGCGATTCGCGCCGGCAAGGACATTGCCATCGCGTCGAAGGAAATTCTTGTGATGGCCGGCGAAATCGTGATGAGCGAGGCGCGCAAACACGGCGTTCGCGTGCTCGCCGTGGACAGCGAACATTCGGCGATTTTTCAGTGTCTCGATGGCAAGCCGTCCAGTTCCGTCCGCAAACTCTGGCTGACGGCATCCGGCGGACCGTTTCGCACCACGCCCAAGGAGGAATTTCCCAACATCACCGTTGAGCGCGCGCTCAAACATCCGTCGTGGGTCATGGGCAAAAAAATCACCATTGATTCAGCGACGTTGTTCAACAAAGGACTGGAAATGATTGAAGCGCGCTGGCTGTTCGACATCGGCATGGAACGTGTCGGCGTGCTGGTGCATCCGCAAAGCATCGTTCATTCACTGGTGGAATTTGTGGATGGAGCGCTGCTCGCGCAACTTTCCACGCCGGACATGTGCCTGCCGATTCAATATGCGTTGACCTACCCCGACCGCGTGCCGAGCGACCGCGTGCAGACCAATTTTACCAAACTCGGCAGCCTGACGTTTGAGGAACCGGACGCGGAACGTTTTCCGGCGCTGACTCTCGCCCGGCGGGCAGGGGAGGTGGGCGGCACGTTGCCGTCGGTGTTGAACGCGGCGAACGAGGTGGCGGTGGCGGCGTTCTTGAACCGCAAAATCAATTTCCCGCAAATCACGGAAATGGTCCGGCGGACGATGGACGCGTACAAAGTTGTGTTGCACCCGGCGCTGGAACAAATTTTGGAGGCGGATGCCTGGGCGAGACGGGAGGCGGCAAAATAACAAATCGTCCTCCTCCTCGAAAAATATGAATTGAGGACGTTTAACCCGGACTCCGAAGTTAAATTTCTGCGTTGGTGGAGTGCGGCCGTCTCGGCCGCAGCAACGTGAAATGGGGGGAACGATTTGAAAATGTTCCGTGGTTCGAAGGAAGCCAGTTGCTGCGCCCGAGGACGGGCGCACTCCGACACTGGAACAAATTTTGGAGGCTGATGCTTGGGCGCGTGCCGAGGCGACAAATAAATGGCCTCCTTCCTTAACGATTTGAAACTGCGGCGGGGTAGCCGTTCCTAATATTAGAGCATTTCCATAATTCATATAGCGTAGCGGGCGTGTAAAAAGAAGCCGAGGCAGTCGGCGGGGGAGATGGCGTTGAAAGCGAGTTTGGTCGCTTCCAGCAATTCAGTCTGGGTGCGCGGGGCCAGGCTGCGGAGGATTTGCTTGATCTTGCTCCACATGTTTTCGATGGGGTTGAAATCAGGCGAATAGGGCGGTAGATACAAAAGCCGGGCACCCACCGATTCGATGGCCTCGCGGACGCCCTGCACCTTGTGCGTCGCCAGATTGTCCATGATAACCAAGTCGTCCTTTTGCAGTGTGGGCACCAGACCTTCCCTGACCCATGCCAAAAACATCTCCCCATTCATGGCTCCCTCAAAGAGCCAAGGGGCGCGGGGACCGGTCAGGCGAACCCCCGAGATAAGGCTGCTGGTCTGATAGTGGCCCTGCGGAATGTGGGCGACCAACCGCTGGCCGCCAGGAGACCGTCCCCGCCAACGGGTCATCTTGGTGTTGGCTCCGCTTTCATCCACAAACACCAGCCGTCCCGGATCTATTTCCGCCAATTGCTCATGCCAATGCGCCCTTTTTTCGGCCACGTCGGGGCGGTTCTGTTCGGCGGCGTGCAGCGTTTTTTTTATACGTCAACCCCAGTCGGCGCAGCCATAAGTCCATCGTCGAAGTCCGAAAAGGGCGATCCATGCGCGTCCCCAACTCGGCCAGGGTGGCGTCGGGTTGCTCGGCCACCAGCTTTTGCAGGTGAACTTTGCGTTTGACGGTTAACAGCGTCTTGCGTCCGCACCGGTCAGTTTGGGGTTGGAGTGTGCCCCGCTCCTTGAACTGTTGCCGGACTCGGCGCACCGCCGCCACACAGAAACCGAAGAACGCGGAAATGTCGCGGGTGCTTTTGCCCTGTTCGTAGAGGTGGATGATGCGTTGACGGGTCGGTAGAGGAATCGCTTGCATGCCCCAGACTTTATCCGGTTGCCACTCCTTTGTAAAGCTACATTATTTATGGAAATGCTCTAGGTGCTTTGGGATGACTTGTGTGATGCGAGTATTCTAAAAAAGCTAATCCACGGCTTGTATAACTGTTGAGACTACTCTGCCAGCCCGAACTAAAGCTAAACCCCAGAAACGGATTTCTTTAGTGTCGGCGGGTGGCTCAAAATACCCGAACTCGTCGCCTGGCCGTATCTCCGCCTTGAGGCGTTCCCAATCGTCGTTCGAGTGGCCAAACTCTTTTCCGTCGAACATGTTGTCGCGGATGGCGTCCTCGTAGGTCGTCTGTTTCGTCAACCAAGAAGGATTGATTTCCATAACCGTGATCGACCGCCTAACAGATAATGGACGGCCTGTTGTGGGGGCTGTCCGGTTTCATGTGCCAACCCTATTTCCGTCGGGCGTGGCTGTCCAGAATGATTTTGGTTCAACGCTCGCCCTTTCCATGAACCTCCTGGGAGCGCCGGCGTCCCGCCGGCCAGTCGAGAGCCGAAAACCGGAACTTGCCGGCGAGACGCCAGCGCTCCCAGGAACTGTGCCCCGGTTCCCGGCCCTGATGTGCGTCCAAGGTTGGAGGGCAAACCTACCCTGAGTTTCGTAGCCGTGGACGTCAGTCCGCGCCAAAATAATCCGGGAGCAACTTTCAAATCGGGAAATTTGCGCCGACTCACGTCGGCGGCTACGGTTCTGCGATTCAACGCTCGCCCTCACCCCGGCCCTCTCCCCCGGGAGAGGGAGAATCGTTGTCAGTCGGTCGGCGCAACAAGCACGGTTGGAAAGTTCGAACGGCGATCTTTGCTGTTCCCTCTCCTGGGGGAGAGGGTCAGGGCGAGGGCGGGCTAAATCACCAATCGAATTCCAGCTTTTGAAAATCGGCCGGTGGCAGTTCCCTGCGTTCCGTGATTGCGGGCGGAGTTTTCCCTGATATAATTACAATGTCCCCGCGTTGGGGGCTGATTTTTAACATGACCATTTTGAATATCATTTACGTAATTGCCGCCGTGCTGGTGTTGTTTGGCGCGGCCATTTTCATCCATGAATTCGGCCATTTCTGGGTCGCGCGGAAGCTGGGCATGAAGGTCGAGGAATTCGCCATCGGTTTTGGCCCGATAATCCGCAGTTGGAAGCGCGAGGGCATTGTATATTCGATCCGCTGGATTCCGGCCGGCGGTTTTGTGAAGCTGCCGCAGATGATCACCGCCGAGGCGCTCGAAGGCCAGTCGGTGGAAGACGTTCCGCCGGCGCCGCCCCTGCACAAAATTCTCGTCGCTTTTGCCGGACCCTTCATGAACGTCGTGTTCGCGTTCGCCATCGCCACGCTGATTTATTTCGTCGGCTTGCCGGTGCCGGTCAGTCAGCCAATTATCGGCCACGTTGATCCTGCTTCTCCGGAAGGCAGGTTGGGGATTCGTGAAGGTGACCGGGTGGTCATGGTGGATAATAACCCCATCAAGTCGTGGGAGAATGTCATGGAGTTCACGATGCTTGCCCGCACAAACTTGATTCCGGTGGTTATTGAACATAATGGCGTTTCAAATACCTACAACCTGACCGCCACGGTCAATGAAGTGATCGGCCTGAAAACTCTGAACCTCGACCCGCGCGAACATCCCGTGGTCGGCGCGGTGGAAAGCGGCATGCCGGCGGCGGCGGCCGGCTTGCAGTCAGGCGACAGGATTCTATCTGTAAATGGGATTCCCGTGCCTGGCCAGGGCCAGGTGATTGAGGTGATTTCAAAATCAGGAGGCAAGCCCTGTGAAATTGTTTTCGACCGCAAAAATGAAAAGAAAAGCGTGACCATAACGCCACATTACGATCCAGCCAATAAACGCGCCCGGATTGGCATCGTATTTAGTGCGGGTGTTTATGAGGTGCAGCACCCGACACCATGGGCGCAGGTCAAGGACGTTTGTGTAAAGATGATCGCCACTTTTAACGCGTTGGCGCACTCCAAACAGACCGGCGTGGGCGCAAAAGATTTGGCCGGGCCGGTCGGCATCCTCGCCATGCTCGCCAACGCGGTGATCGGCGACTATCGCCTGGCTTTGAGTTTCCTGGTGCTGCTCAACATCAACCTGGCGTTCATCAACCTGCTGCCGATCCCGGTGCTCGACGGCGGACACATTTTGATGGCGATCATTGAAAAAATTCGCCGCCGGCCCTTGAGCATCAAATTCGTTGAATACACCACGACCGGCTTCGCGATGTTGTTGATTGGCTTCATGCTTTACATCACGGTTTTTGGAGACATCAAACGGCTTTCGCTCTATCGCGCGATGTTCAAAAACGACGTGCAAATCCAGCAGTCCGCGCCGCCGGCGGAAACCGCGCCGGCAAAATAGTTCCCCAACGTGCGTTACTGCGAATCCCCATTTTTTTATCACCGGCGAAAGACCCGCGAAGTCGTCATCGGCGATCCGGCGCACGGCGGGGTCATCATCGGGGGCGGCCATCCCGTCGTGAAGCAGTCCATGCTCACGTGCGACACGATGGACACCGCCGAATGCGTGAAACAGACGCTCGATCTCGTTGCGGTTGGCTGCCAGATCGTCCGCATCACCGCGCCGACAGTCAAGGACGCGGCGAATTTGCAGAACATCGTCGCCGAACTGCGCCAGCGCGGCTGTTTCGTGCCGATTGTGGCGGACATCCATTTCAAGCCTGAAGCCGCGATGGAGGCGGTGAAATGGGTTGAAGTCGTGCGCGTCAATCCCGGCAATTACGCCGACTCGAAAAAATTTGCGGTCAAGGAATACACGGACGAGCAATATAACGCCGAGCTGAAGCGCATTGAGGAAAAATTCACGCCGCTCGTGCTGGAATGCATCCGCCTGAAACGCTGCCTGCGCATCGGCACCAACCACGGCTCATTGAGCGACCGCATCATGAATCGGTACGGCGACACGCCGCTGGGCATGGTCGAGAGCGCGCTGGAATTCGCCCGCATCTGCCGCAAGCACGACTTCCACAACTTCAAGTTCTCGATGAAGGCGAGCAATCCCAAAGTGATGATTGAGTGCTACCGGCTGTTGGTTGCGCGAATAAATGAATTGGACGAGAATGAATTCAATCCGCAATCCGCAACTCCGATAAATCGCGAGCACGCGACGAAAGTCGGTGTCCGCAATCCGCAATCGTGGAATTATCCCATTCACCTCGGCGTCACCGAAGCGGGCGAGGGCGAGGATGGCCGCATCAAATCCGCCATCGGCATCGGTTCGTTGCTGTGCGACGGCTTGGGCGACACGATTCGCGTTTCGCTTACGGAGGATTCGCCGCGTGAAATCGAGGTTTGTACCGATTTGTTGGCGCAAATCCCCAGCCTTTCCGTGGCTGCGAACGTGAGTTCGCGGCTGACTGAATCTCAAGCGATGGCATCGCCGGAAATCAGCCGTGTTCTCACGAACGCGGCCACATGGCCTTTCGATCCGTTCCATTTCGAACGCCGCAAGACGCCGGAAATCGAACTGGCCGGCGGCGCGAAATGCGGCGGCGAACAGCTCATCCGCGTGGTCGTCACCCGCGCCACGTTTGACAAGGTCGCGCGAAAGATCCAGGCCAGGACCGATGTACGGCCCGAAGCGGTATATGAAGGCCTGAAGATTGCCGAGATTGACCCGACCAAGGATTTTGAAATCAACCCCGACTCTGCGTCGGGGCTCGTCACCGTCAAGGACGGGGTCTCGCTGCCTGTGATTACTGCTTTTCGTTTGCTCGCGGCGAAGTTGAAACACCTGGGCCGGAACAATCCGATTTTACTGAAGGATTGTTTAAGTGGCACAGGCGTCCCGCTTGTGAAACAGACGCCAAACACAGACCAGAGGTCTGTGCCACTTGCACCAAAGATTGCCCTGCTGCGCGCATCGGTTGTCATCGGTTCGCTGCTGGCGGATGGGATTGGCGATGCGATTCTGATTCGCGGAGAATCCGGCCCCGGGCAATCGCTGCGGCTGGCTTACAACATTTTACAGGCGGCGGGCTGCCGCTCGTTCAAGACCGATTACGTGGCGTGTCCGAGCTGCGGGCGGACGCTGTTCAACCTGCAGACGGTCACGGCGCGCATCAAGTCGCGCACGGAACATCTCAAGGGCGTGAAGATTGCCATCATGGGTTGCATCGTGAACGGCCCGGGCGAGATGGCGGACGCGGACTTCGGCTACGTGGGCGGCGCGCCCGGCAAGATCAACCTCTACGTTGGGAAGACGCCCATCAAATTCAACATCCCCGAAGCCGAGGCTGTGGACCGGCTGGTGGACCTCATCAAGGAACACGGGAAATGGGTTGAACCGGAGAATTAGGAGCAAAAGGTTGCTCATCCGGCCTGAATTTGGGAAAATTCCTCATGGTCAAAGTTACCCGCAAAATTCCCCTGAAAGAGGAAGGCAACGATGACGTTGCCTATTGGCGGTCGCGTCGGCCGGTGGAACGGCTTCGCGCATTGGATTTGCTGCGCCGTATGTACATCAAGGCCTATGTTGCTCCTGGAAAACAAAGACTTCCGCGAGTTTATCGCGTTATTAAACTCAAACGGAGTTAAATTTCTTATCGTCGGCGGTCACGCGGTTACCTTCCATGGCAACCCGCGATTTACCGCCGACCTCGATGTTTGGGTGGCGACCGATCCTGACAACGCGGCTCGCGTCGAACAAGTGGTCAAGGACTTTGGCTTTGGAAAATTGTTCAAGGTGGGGGATTTTTCCAAACCAGGTTACGCCGTCCAACTGGGGCGACAGCCTTATCGCATTGACATTCTTACTTCCATCGAAGCTGTTGACTTTGACGCAGCCTACAAGAGGCGCAGGATCATTAAGGCTGGCAACCTGGTGCTTCCGTTCATCGGTCTGGACGAATTGCTGGTGAACAAGCGTGCTACCGGACGCCGGCACGACCTGGATGACGCAGAAAAATTGGCAGCAGGCAGGGCGGGAAAGAAAACAAAGTCAAAAACAAAAGCCGTTCGCCGTTCAAAAAGGAAATCGTGAGGTTGCGCCACCGGAAAGAATGCGACATCTCCGAAGCCGAGGCTGTGGACCGGCTGGTGGACCTCATCAAAGAACACGGCAAGTGGGCGGAGCCGGAGAGCCAGGACAATCTGCTTTACAGACTGTTCTTTAAGGGCCGGAAAAAGTCCTGATGTCCGGAGTGATATCGCCGCCGACCGATCGGTTCTTTTGGATGATGATACCCCAGTGTCCAACTAACGCACCGCCCCATGCAATCTCCACGCTATCGGCGTGATTGAAGATGACCGTGGGAGCATCAAGCTTTCCAAGCGAGGTTGAGTTCGTCAAAGCATCCCATCGCGTGCGATACTCCGATTCATCCCCTGGCGACCAGTTCTCCGGGCCGGGCAAACGTCTATCCAATAGTATGACGGTGAAACAAACGCGTGCGATTTCGCGCAGTTCAGCAGGAGAAATGGTAGATTTGATTCGGTGACGGAATCCGATTTGAAAAAAATTGGGGGCAATCACAAATCCCGGCACCAAAAAAAGCAGGGAAAGAGTCAGCATGGAAAACGCAAAGCAACGATCGGCGCCCTTGGCCAAAGCCACTACGCAAATGACAAAGAGGGCCATGATAGAAAATAGAATTGTTAAAAGGGGCACAATGTGAACTGGCAACATACCGATCAACAGGGGCATTCCCAATTGGCCGCCAATATATAATATGGCGAAGAACGAGAATGTGGAGGCAAACACTATGCCGCAAAAAATTTTGCTGCAACGCCTCAAACCGAAGATGGATGACAACTTGGATTTATTCGTAGAGGCGGATGGCGAACCAGTCGGTGACAGAGGTTGATTATCAATGACGCACACGGTCGCTTCATCCGGATGCTCCTTTCCGCAATAGGTGCAGGTTTTCATGGCCACGCAGGTCAGGGCCATCATAGACAGCAACCTCAATTTCGCAAACCCGGTTTGGAAGTCAGCGCCATTGACTGCGACGCATTTTGAGGAGCGCGGCGGTATGTTCTGAAGGTTGTGCTCCGATCCGAAAGCGGTGCTGAAGTCACCGCAGTCCAAACGCTGGCGCGACTGTCTGGCGTCGCCAAAACACGCGAAGCGTTTGGACTGCGGCGCGTTCACCGCCGCTTTTCTCTGGCAGTTTGAAATGCCGGGCAAGCTGCGACTGGTGCTCTGCACACAGTCACGCTCCGAAACAGCGACCATGTGAACCCGAAAGCATTACTTTTCCCCGCCAATCCGCTCCACGTCTGCCAAATCTTGCTGCCGCCCAGTGGCCCGTTTGTTCCGCACAAGCAGAAGGTTAATCCTCTTGAAGTTTGAAAATACAACAGACTCTTTCAATCTGCTGGCCGGTTTAAGTTTTCAGAGTTCCCATGAAGCACTTCATGCAGTGTGTTAAGTATGGTTTCGGTGGTGTAGGGCTTGGGAATAAAATGTTTTATGCCGGCGTTCCTGGCCATGGCTATGCCGCCGTCGGAGGCCAGGCCGCTTGAACTGACGATCCTGACTCCCGCATTGATGGCTTTGAGGGCAATAATGGTGGCCCGGCCATCCATGACGGGCATGGCCATGTCCGTGATGACCACGTCAATTTCCTTCTGCCGGGGTGCGTAAAGCGAGACGGCTTCAGCGCCATCAGCCGCGAGCAGGACGCGGTAGCCAAAACGGGTCAGCACTTTTTGCGCAAGGTTGCGGATGGGCTCCTCGTCATCCACGACCAGCACCAGTTCATTATGGCCGCGCGGCAGTTTGGATTGTTCGATTTCCGCGTCTTCCGCCAGCGTGGTGTTGGCCGGGAAATAGACTTTGAATACGGTGCCCTTGCCCGGCGTGCTGTGATAATTGATGAAACCGCCGTGGCTCTTGACGATGGCCAACGCGGTGGACAAGCCCAGGCCGGTGCCTTTGCCGAGCGCCTTGGTGGTAAAGAAAGGGTCGAATATCTTGTCCTGTATCGCCTTTGGAATTCCTGTGCCGGTGTCCTCCACCTTGATGCACACATACGGACCGGGCTGGGCTTCCAGATTCATGCCGGCATAGACTTCGTCGAACATTACATTTTCCATGCGGATGATCAGTGCGCCGCCTTTGGGCATGGCGTCGCGCGCGTTGACGCAGAGATTCAACAGGACCTGGTGGATTTGGGTCGGATCGCCGATGATGGTCCAGAGGTCGTCGGGTGAATGAAATTCAAACCTCACTGATTTGGGGAAGGTTTCATGGACAATCTGTTTGATTTCACGGACGATGTGAGCGGGATAAACCATGGCCCGTTCGCCGGCAACCCCGCGCCCGAAGGCCAGCACTTGTTTCACGAGACTCGCACCGCGCTGGACGTTGGTTTCCAGAACGTTCAGCAATTGTTGCCCGTCGTCATCGGTGATTTTTTCCTTTAACATCTGCACCGCGACGAGGAGTGGCGTCAACACGTTGTTGAGGTCGTGGGCGATGCCGCCCGCCAGGGTGCCGATGCTTTCCATGCGTTGAGAACGCAAAAACTGGGCTTCGAGCTTTTGCTTTTCGGTGACGTCGTTGAAAAGAAGCAGCAGGTGAGGTTCGTCGCCCCGGACAAAGGGACTGAATTGGCAGACCAGCCAGACTTCCTTGCCAAAGGTGCTGATGAAATGGGATTCACATTGCTGCGGGCTGCCGGTGGCCAGGGTTTTTCCCGCCGCCTTGAGCAGGCCCGAATTGCGCCACGATTCGAGCTGCCGAAAATTCTGGTCCAAAAGTTGGGACACCGTGGCATTGAGCGTCCGGGCGGCCGCCTCGTTGGCCAATACGCATTGGCCGGACGCCTTGAAGACGAGGATCCCCGCGGGAGCGTCCGAGATGATTCTCTGGTTAAAATCGAATGTCTCAGCCAGGGAGTGCTCCATTCGCTTGCGCTCGGTGATGTCCTGCAGGGTGGAGCGGATGCCGGTGACGCGTTCGTTTTCGTCGCGTAGAATCCGGTTCTCAATCATGACCGGCAGAAAGGCGCCGTCCTTTCGCCGATAGTTTCGTTCCACCAATTCGGTCGCCGGCGTTTTTCCCGCCAGCCTGGCCATGACCGCTTCTCTGGCTGTCTCCTGTTCAGCAACAAAGTCCCACACGAAATGTCCCACCATCTCCTCGGTGGTATATCCCAGCATGACCAGTTCAGTGCGATTAACCCTGGTAATGCGTCCCTGCTCGTCCAACTCGTGATACCCCACCGGAGCGTCTTCAAACAGCGACTCAAATCGCATTTTGTTCTCTTCGACTGCGCGCGACAACTTGCGGACTTCTTCATCTGCCCGCTTGCGTTGCCAAATCACGAATGCCATCACCCATAACACGCTGGCGCCCATCGAACGGTCGAGTATCGCCAAATGGAGATCAATCCCCGGCGGGGAAAGAAAGAACCCCGCCAGCATCAGCAACGAGAATACGGCGGCGAGCAAAATGGGTAAAAGCCGGCCGCCGACATAAACCGACAACAGCAGCGGAATGAAATACCAAACCCAGTCGGAAATTCCCAAGGGGCTGAACAGATCCAAAACAAACCCCCCGATGGCAAAAACGGGAATTGCCAGGAGAGCAACCGTTCTAAGTCGCGCAGCGGTCATAAGCCTAGTGTCCCTTACCTTAGTTATCTTTAAATATACGCTATTATTATCGCTTAAGCAAAGTGAATCCTCCCTGGATTCTTTAAAACGGCCCATAACTCGCGGCCAATAACGCTTGCCAAATGCGCGCGCTGTATTAAAGTGTGTGGCCTTTTTTCAATTTATGGACCTATATCGCGCAAGCGGAATTTTAGCGGACGTAACTGCGCCGCCGGCGACCCAGCCGCAGCAGCCCGTTTGGATGACGTTTGCCCCGATGATTCTGCTGGTCATCGTGTTTTACTTCATTTTGATTCGTCCGCAGCAGTTGCGCGCCAAGCAGCAGGCCAAATTGATTGCCGGCCTTAAGTCGGGCGACAAGGTCGTCACGTCCAGCGGCATCATCGGCGTCGTCACCTCGGTGAAGGACCGGACGGTTTCACTCCGTTCGGCGGACGCCAAAATGGAAGTCACCAAATCTTCCGTCACAGAAATCCTCGAAGGCGGCAATGCCGCAGAATCCTGAGCCAACCATGAGCCGAAACAATCCCTGGATAATTCTTTTTGTCATTCTGATCGTCTGCTGGTCGTTTTACGAAATGTACCCGCCGAGGTCGCGCAGCCTGGTGCAGGAGTTTGAAATGCGGGCGGTGAACCGGGACACGAACTTTACGGGCATCGTGCAGCGGCTCCAGCCGTTGCTGCAGACCCGAACCAACAACGAGTTTGGCAATTTACAGGAGGCCATCGGCACCAACTCCATCCAGCCGTATTTCCCGTTCTTTGATGTCAAGAATGAGTTGTATCCGAACACGTTCATCCTGAATCAGCTTCAACGCGACGCGTTGGGCAAAATCAAACTCGGACTGGATTTGCAGGGCGGCACGTCGTTCCTCGTAAGTATGGACACCAACCGTCTGGTCTATGTTGAGACGGTTACGAACAGTCAGGGCGTGGCCGAGACGGTTACGAACATGGCCAGGACGGAAGGCGCATTGTCGCAGGCGGTCGAGGTGTTGCGCAAGCGTGTGGATGCTTTTGGCGTGGCCGAGCCAATCATTCAACCGGCGGGTGGCAACCGCATTTTGATTCAGTTGCCCGGACTGTCTCACGAAGCAAAGGAAAGCGCCAAAATTCAGATTCAAAAGGCCGCTTATCTGGAATTCCGGATGGTGAAGGAGGATAGCGACGAGATCATCAAAAACAACGAGCCGATTCCGCCCGGTTATGTATTGCTCAAGCGCATTGAGCCACAGCCCAACGGCCCGCCGGTCATCGAGCAGGTCATCGTGAAGAAAAAGCCGGAACCAGGACTGTCCGGCGACATCATCGAAAACTCCATGGCCGTGCGTGGCAATCTGGGCGAACCGCAAATTGATTTCCGGCTGAACAGTGAAGCCGCGAAAAGATTCGGCGAGGTGACCAAAAACAATATTGGGCAACGACTGGCAATCATTTTGGACACTAACTTGTATTCCGCGCCAGTGATCCAAAGTGCGATTGAAACGGGTAGTGGACAAATTACAGGTCATTTCACCCCTGAGCAGGCCCAGGAACTGGCCAATGTTCTGCAAAACCCGCTGCGCGCGCCGCTCACAATTGATTCTTCCTATGACGTTGACCCGACGCTCGGCCGGGACTCGATTCGCAGCGGCATTCATGCGTCCATCGCCGGCGTGCTGTTGGTTTCCCTGTTCATGCTTTGTTATTATCTGCTCGCGGGTGTCGTGGCGAATGTCGCGCTGGTCACGAACATCATCATCTTGCTCGGGGTGATGTGTTCCATCGGCACCACGCTTACGTTGCCGGGCATCGCGGGCGTGGTGCTCACCGTCGGCATGGCGGTGGATGCCAACGTGCTGATTTACGAGCGCATCCGCGAGGAACTGGCCAAGGGCAAATCACTGCGCGGCGCTATCGCCGCCGGTTACGCCCGCGCCTTCGGCACGATTTTCGATTCACATGTTACCACGCTGATTTCCTCGGTCATTTTGATTTTCATGGGCACGGGTGAAATCAAGGGTTTCGGCGTCACGCTGACCATTGGTGTGGCCGCCAGCCTGTTCACCGCGCTGGTGGTGACCCGGCTGATCTTCAATTTTCTGCTCGACCACAACTGGATCAAATCGCTGCCGATGTTTCACCTCATTCGGGCCACCAAACTCGACTTTATGAGTCTCGCCAAGCCGGCGTTCATTTTGACGTGGACGATCATTCTGGTCGGTTTGGGTTATGGAATCTTTGATCGCGGCTCGAAATTGTTCGGCGTGGATTTCGCCGGCGGCGACAGCACGACGTTCAGCTTTCAACAAAAATTGGACGTGGAGAAGATCCGCGCCGCGCTGACGCAAATCGGCGAAAAGGATTCTCAAATCCAATATCAAACAGACGTGGGCGGCGGCACGGAAACGCTCCGCGTGACCACTTCAAAGGACTCCTCCGAAAAAGTCGAGCGAGCCCTCGCCACTCAATTCCCGCAGGCACAGTTCAAAAACATCGGGCTGCAGCGCGTCGGCGCGGTGGTGGGTGACGAAATCAAGCGTTCGGCCATCATCGCCTGTTTGCTGTCGCTGTTCGGCATTTTGATTTATGTGGCGTTCCGTTACGAATTTTACTTCGCCGTCGGCGCGGTCGTCGCGGTCATTCACGACGTGTTGATGACGATTGGCTGTTATTGCCTGGCCAACGGCTTTTCGGGCCGCGAATTCAATGCCACCGTCGTTGCGGCAATTCTCACCATCATCGGCTTCTCCACCAATGACACCATCGTGATTTTTGACCGTATCCGGGAGGATCTGAAGCTCGGCGTGCGCGGCTCGTTCAAGGAAATCATCAACCAGGCGCTCAATCAAACCTTGAGCCGGACGCTGATCACCTCGGGCACGGTGTTTCTGGCCACGACGGCGCTTTACGTTTTTGGCGGAGGCGTCATCAACGACTTCGCGTTCACCTTCCTCATCGGCATCCTCACCGGCACGTATTCGAGCATCTACATCGCCAGCGCGCTGGTGTTGTGGTTGCACAAAGGCGAACGCCCGGCCATCGGCGCTTCGCAGGTGACGATGCAAAACACGGCGACGGCGCGCGTCTGACGGCGTAAAACCATGCTTGGTTTTGTTGAAATCACACCCTGGCACTGGGTGGGTTTCATTCTTTGCGTGCTGATTTTCCTCGCGCTCAACCTCGGCTTGTTTCATCGCCACGCGCGGATCGTCAAATTCAAGGAAGCCGCCGCCTGGAGCGCGGTTTGGTTTGCGCTGGCAATGACTTTTGCCGGGGCATTGGCGCATTGGCGCGGGCGGGAAGAGGCAATTCAATTCACCACCGGTTATATCATCGAACTGTCGCTGTCGCTCAACAACATTCTCGTCATCGCGCTCATTTTTGCGTGGTTTCGCGTTCCGATTCAATTTCAGCATCGCCTGCTGTTTTGGGGCATTCTCGGCGCGCTCGTCATGCGTGGCGTGATGATTGCCGCCGGCGTGGAACTGATCAACCAGTTCAACTGGGTGCTTTATGTCTTTGGCGCGTTTCTCGTTTTCACCGGCATCAAAATGCTTTTTTCCGGCGAGGAAACGGTGCAGCCGGAAAAAAACCTTGCGCTGCGGCTCGCGCGAAAATGTTTCACTTTTTCGCCGGACCTTGACGGGCAGAAATTTTTCACCCGCCTGCGTGGCCGTAGCCTGGAAACCTTTTCCCAAGCCAAGCCAAGCCCGGCATCCGGCGCTGGACCGGTTGGAGAACACTCCGGCGCGGCGAAGGCCCGTCTCGATGGGCGCTTTGCGCTCACACCGCTGGCACTGGTGCTGCTGCTCATCGAAACGACCGATTTGATTTTCGCCGTGGATTCCGTCCCGGCGGTTTTTTCCGTCACCCGCAAAGCCTTCATTGTTTTTACCTCGAACGTTTTTGCCATCATCGGCCTGCGCTCGATGTATTTTTTGCTGGCCGGCGCGCTCGGTTATTTTCGCTATTTGAAAATCGGTTTGTCGTTCGTGCTCGCCTTTATCGGCGTGAAAATGCTGCTTGACCCGCACGACCGGCCCCCGCAGTGGTTTCAGTTTGAAATCCCAACAGGTGTTTCGCTGCTGGTCGTGGCGGCTATCCTGTCCGTTGCCATCGCGCTGTCTGTCACCGCCGCCTGGCGCGAGAAGAAAATTAACCACGGATAAACACGGATGGACACGGATGCAGAAGCACGAAATGCATGAATGTTTTGCCGCGGCTGATCGGACGAAACTCAATTCGGATCATTTACTAAATCCACGTCAGCGGTTTTTGTTTTCTATCCGTGTTCATCTGTGTTCATCTGTGGTTGAACAAAAATGAAATTTCGCTGGTCGCTCGCGCCACCGCAACCGCTCCTTGCCGGCCAACTGGCGGCGCGGCTCGAAATCCCGCCGTTGCTCGCGCAATGCCTGCTCAATCGCGGTTTCAGCGAACCGTCCGCCATTGAAAACTTTCTCTCGCCGCGCCTCAAGAACCTGGCCGACCCCTTTTTGCTTCCGAACCTGGCCGTCGCCGTCGAGCGGTTGCTTCGCGCCCGCGAACAAAATGAATCGCTGGTCATCTTTGGCGATTATGACGTGGACGGCGTGACTTCCACCGCGCTCCTCGTCGAAGTTCTGCGTCCGCTTGGCTGGAAGGTGGATTTTTATCTGCCGAACCGCATGGACGAAGGCTACGGCCTTAGCGCCGATGGCGTCGAAAATTGCCTCAAAAAGTTTCCCGTTAAACTGCTGCTGGCCGTGGACTGCGGCTCAACCGCGGTGGATACCGTTCAAAAGCTGCACGAGCGCGGGGTGGACGTTATCGTGCTCGACCATCATCAGGTTTCCTCGCCCCCACCGGCCGCTGTGGCGCTGGTAAATCCACAGCTTCCGTTTGGTGTCCCGCCTTCAGGCGGTTTTTCACCCGGACCGCCTGAAGGCGGGACATCAAACTTTCAAGAACTTTGTTCGGTTGGTCTGGCCTTCAAACTGGTCCATGCGCTGGTCAAACGCGGGCGCGAAATTGGCCTGCCCGGCGCGTCGGAATTTGATTTGCGACCGCTGCTCGATTTGGTCGCGCTCGGCACGATTGCCGACCTTGTGCCATTGAACGGTGAAAATCGGATTCTCGTTTCCGCCGGTTTACAACGGCTCAACGCGACGCAACGGCCCGGCTTGATTGCGCTCAAACAGGTGGCGCAATGCCCGTCCAAACTTGGCGCTTACGAGGTCGGGTTTCAACTCGGCCCGCGTCTAAATGCCGCCGGCCGGCTTGAAACCGCGGAGGAATCGCTGCATCTGCTGCTCGCGCGCGATTTGGCCGCGGCCCTGCCTGTCGCCCAAAGCCTCGACTCGCGAAACCGCGAACGCCAGAAGATCGAGCGCGGCATCTTCGAAGAAGTCATTGGTGTCGTTAAATCAAAATTTGATCCGCAGACGGATTTCGTCATCGTCGAGGGGCGGTTGCTCTGGCACATCGGCGTGGTCGGCATCGTCGCGTCGCGCGTGCTTCAACAATTTTACCGCCCCACGATCATTCTCGGCGGTGAAGGCGGCGAATGGCGCGGTTCGGGCCGCAGCATCGCGGGTTTTGACCTGGCCGCCGCGTTGCGTGAGTGCGGCGATTTGCTCGTGCGGCACGGCGGTCACGCGATGGCGGCGGGCTTGAGGCTGCAGCCGGACAAGGTGGACGCGCTCCGGCAGCGGTTGAATGAACTGGCGCGGCGCGCGTTGAAGCCGGAAGATTTGCAGCCGCCGTTGCGCCTCGATGCGGAAGTTGGTTTGGACGAAATGACTTTGGATTCGCTCGGCGAACTGGCGCGCTTGAAGCCGGCCGGGCAGGGGAATCCACCGGTGCAATTTTGCGCACGCAGCGTCAATCACCAGCGCCCGCTCCAGCGCATGGGAGCGGACAAACAGCACGTCAAACTTTGGGTGACTGACGGCGCCGTGACGCACGAAGCGGTCTGGTGGAATGGTGGCGACAAGTCGTTGCCGGTCGGAAAGTTTGACCTGGCATTCGCACCGCAGGTCAATGAATTCAACGGCCGCCGCACGGTGCAATTAAAAGTGCTTGATTGGCGGGCGGCCTGAAGTTTGTTAGAAATTACTTGCAATTATTTTGGGAATGACTACAGTGGCACCGTCTGTTGGACAACTTGTCCTTTCGAGGCATGGAAAATCTTCAAGTGAACGTGGTTCAGTGATGATTTGAGACCCGATGGTCGGGAACAGTCTGGAAAAACGGTTCGTCTTGAACAGCAAATCATTAAATGAGCACGAAACTGTTTGTCGGAAATCTTTCCTTCAACACAACGGAAAATGACCTGCAGGAAGCGTTTGCCGCCCACGGCACGGTCGTCGAAGCCAACCTCATGATGGACCGGATGAGCGGTCGCTCGCGCGGCTTTGCCTTCGTCACCATGTCCACGCCTGAGGAAGCACAAAAAGCGATCGCCGCCATGAACGGCGCGACACTGGGCGAGCGTCAATTGACGGTTAATATCGCCCGTCCGAAAGAAGAGCGTCCCCGCGGTGACCGCGGCCCGCGCCGTGAATTCGGTGGCGGTGGCGGTGGCGGTGGCGGACGACGTGAACGTTATTAATTAATCATAACCGCAAGCAGCTTTGGCCGGGGTGACGTCCTTAACGGGCGTCGCCCCGTGCTGTTTTTTATTGGCTTTCACGGGGCTTCCCTGGATAAAATCCGGCTTCCTTCATGGAAGAACACATACAAATTGAGGGACGCATTATGACAGTGCTGGCCGGGACGATGTTTCGCGTCGAGCTGGATAATAAACACCAGGTCCTCGCCACCATTTCGGGCAAGATGCGCAAACGATTTGTCCGCCTCACCGTGGGCGACCGCGTGAAAATGGAAATGTCACAGTACGATTTGAACAAGGCACGCATCGTCTGGCGGTTGGGCTGAATTGACGGAGGAATATTTTGTTGCGGCCGCGCTTGCGTCTGCAACCGGCCAGCAACCGCTTTTACTGCATGAACGCCGCCATTCTTGTCGCCGCCGGCAAAGGCATCCGCATGGGCGCGGGTGTGGACAAATTGTTTCTCGAAGTGGCCGGACGCCCGGTCGTCGCGCACACCTGGCAGCGGTTTGATGACGCGAAATGCATCGGCGAAATTATTCTCGTCGTCCGCGGCGGGATGGAAAAAAACTTCTCGGAACTCGCGGCAAAATTTCATTTTCAAAAACCATTTCGGGTCGTCGTTGGCGGGACGGAACGGCAGGATTCGGTCTGGAACGGGCTGGAGGCGTTGTCGGTGACGGCCGAAATTGTGGCCATTCAGGATGCGGCGCGGCCCTGCACGAGCGGGGAGTTGATTGCCGCCACGGTCAAGGCGGCGGATGAAAACGGCGCCGCCGTGGCGGCCCAACCGGTAACGGACACCATCAAGGAATCCGACGACGGCCGGTTCATTCAACGCACGCTTGAACGGTCGCGGCTTTGGACGGTGCAAACACCCCAGACATTTCGGGTCGGGGTGATTCGCCGGGCGCTGGCGGAAGCGCGCCGTCGCAAATTGATTTTCACCGACGACACGTCGGCGTGTGAATTGATCGGCCAGCCGGTCCGGCTGGTGTCCAGCGTGGCGCCGAATCCGAAAGTCACGGTGCCGGGCGATTTATCGTTAATTGAGACGTTGTTGAAAGGCAGCGCTTGATCCAGGACCGACTGGTCATTCCGCGAAGCGGCTTGGTGTTCGGACGCCTTTGTGGTAGTTTTTCCCCGTTTATGAGAAGAAGTTTGATCTATGGTTTGGTGATTGTGGTGCTGGTATTGAATCTGGCGCTTGGCGCGCGGATTTATCTGGGATCGGCACACGCGGCGGGCAAGCAGGACGCGATGTATCCGAATCTGGAGTTGTTCGCCAACGTGCTGGAAAAGGTGCGCAAGGAATATGTGGACGGCCAGAATCTGACTTATCACGACCTGGTGTACTCGTCGCTCAAGGGCATGGTCGGCTCGCTGGATCCTCACAGCGAATTCATGGACGTGAATGATTACCAGCAATTGCAGAACGACACGGAAGGACACTTTGGCGGACTCGGACTCGTCGTCTCGATGCGGGACAATTATGTGACCGTCATCGCGCCGATGGAGGATACGCCGGGATTTCGCGCGGGAATTTTGTCCGGCGACCGCATCATTAAAATTGACGGCAAGAGCGCCGAGAAAATGTCGTTGCCGGACGCGGTGAAACTGCTTCGCGGCGAGCCGGACACGAAGGTGACGGTGACCATCCAGCGTCCGTCGTCGGGTTTGGTGAAGGATTTCACGCTCACGCGCGCCATCATCAAAATGGACCGGGTCAAGGACATCAACGGCAAAAAGGAGTTTCCGCTGGATGATGACAAAATCGGCTACATCCGCATCACGGAATTCGGCGACAAAGCCGGCGAAGAACTCGAAGCCGCCTTGAACAAACTGAAAGCGGAGGGGATGAAGGCGTTGATTGTTGATTTGCGCTGGAATCCCGGCGGCTTGCTGGATGAGGCGGTGGAAGTTTGTGGAAAATTCCTGCCGCGCGGCCAGCTGGTCGTTACCACCGAAGGACGCGATCCGGGCCAGAATTTTGTCCGTCGCGCCGCCGGCAGCGGCGATGAATTTGCCAACCCGGACGGTTCCCCCAAGCCGATGGTCCTGCTGGTCAATCTCGGCAGCGCGAGCGCGGCGGAAATCGTCACCGGCTGTTTGCAGGATTTGCACCGCGCGGTCATTCTCGGCGAGAAAACCTTCGGCAAAGGCTCGGTGCAAAGCATTTTTCCGCTCGATGACGGCTCGGCGCTGAAACTCACGACCGCCAAATATTACACTCCCAGTCACAAGGTCATCCATCAGCATGGCATCACGCCGGACATCGAAGTGCCAATGACCGAGGAACAGGAAGCCGCAGTGGTGCTCAAACGCGCGCCGGGCGGGCTTGAATCCCTCAGCGAAACAAATCGCATCAGCATCGAAAAAGTTCATGACATCCAACTCGAACGCGCCAGGGATTTGCTCCAGGGAATCATGCTTTATAGCGGACGCGTGGATGGGGTGGAACAAATGGCCGCGAAATAAGGTTGTTGGAGTTCAAGCTTCAGCTTGGGTTCCAATGTTTGATGTTATTTGGAGCAAGTTATAACAGTTCTAGTTAACATTGGCACAATTTGATATGCCTATGGGCAAAGCGGCGGAGGGCCGCCGCAGTCCAAGACGCTACGCGCGACACGATGATTCCTGAAATACGCGAAGCGTCTTGGAGTGCGCCAGTCCCCTGGCGCTGTGCAAGCAGACGAAATGTCCGCGAGATTTCCACATGAACTTTAAGCGCCAATGACAATACGAACTGCTATAAAGCTTGAACTCCAGCACGCATGACCCTTTTGGCCCTTGAAACTTCCTGCGACGAAACCAGCGCCGCCGTCGTGCGCGACGGCAGGGTTTTGTCCAGCGCCGTCTCCTCGCAAATCAAGCTGCACGCCGAATATGGCGGCGTCGTGCCGGAACTGGCCGCGCGCGAACATCTGCGGAATTTGATTCCCGTCGTGCAAAGCGCGTTAAGCGATGCGGGTGTGGAACCGGGACAACTCGACGCGGTTGCTGCCACGCAAGGGCCGGGTTTGCCGATGGCCTTGCTCGTCGGGCTCAAGGCCGCGCAAGCCATCGCGTTCTCCCTGCGCAAGCCATTCATCGGCATCAACCATCACGAAGCGCATCTGTATTCGCCGTGGATTTTCAGTCGGAGTGTGGCCGTCCCCGGCCACAGCGATGCACAAACGCCGATGGATTCCAAAACCGTCAGTGCGCCGAGTGCTGGCCCTGTTGCTGTGGCCGAGGACGGCCACACTCCGTTACGCGCCGACTTTGCCGCCTTTCAACCTAACATTTCGCTCGTCGTCAGCGGCGGGCACACGATGCTCGTGCGGGTGGAATCCGAATTGAAACATCGCGTGCTCGGTTCGACGGTGGACAACGCGGCGGGCGAATGTTTCGATAAAACCGGCAAGCTCATGGGATTGCCCTATCCTGCCGGACCGGAAATTGACCGGCTGGCGGAGCAGGGGAATCCCAAGGCGTATGATTTCCCGCGCCCGTTGCTGAATGACCCCGGTGACGACTTCAGCTTCAGCGGCCTGAAAACCTCCGTGCGCTATTTTCTCCGCGATCATCCGGGAATTTTGGATGATGCGCAACGGGTGCGCGATTTGTGCGCCAGCATCCAGGCGGCCATCGTTGAAGTGCTCGTGAAGAAAACCATCCGGGCCGCGAAACGAAACCACGTCCGTTGTGTGACCGCCTCCGGCGGCGTGACCTGCAATCGCACGTTGCGCCGCGAACTGGCGCGCGCGTGCGAGCGCGAACGTTTCGAGCTGCGTCTCGCGGAAAAAAGTCTTTGCACCGACAACGCGGCGATGATCGGCATTCTGGCCGAACGAAAACTTCTGGCCAACATCGCGCCAACCTCGCTGGACGAGGAAATCAAACCCGGCTGGGTTTTGGCGTAAAGTAGGGCGGGCGTCCCGCCTGCCTCTGCCTGGAGCTGTTTAAGGCGTCACGATTGGCAACGCCGATTTGTCCGCCCGGCGATAGGATTGGAAATGGCGCTTGTCAGTCGTTAATACCGGCAAGTTGTTTTCTTTCTCACTCAAAACTACCAGGGAAGCATCGGCGATATCGCTTTGGGCATAGGCGAACAGGACGCGTTGAATTGCGGGTGCGTCATCTTTCAGGCTGCCAGCAACAAGAAATCTTCCCGTGCGGACGCCTTCGATTATTTCAGCATCCTTGCCGGTCATGTGCGCAACTTCGAACAGGACAAATTCCGTGGTCAGATAGGGGCCTGGATATTGTTTAAGCAAAGCATTTGCCCATTGATGGTGTTCATCGGTTTTATCCCAGGCTGCAATCAGCGGACCAGCGTCCAGAATGGCTTTCATTGGTGGCGTTCCCGGTATTTTTTGCGAAAGGCAAGCCGTTCCGCGCTGGCGGGACGCGCCTTGTTGTCCGCCACGCTTAAAATCCAGTCGCCCGCCGTCATTCCACCCGTTTGCAGTCCGGCAATGACCGAATCACGGATCACGCGGCTGATGGACTTTTTTTCCGCTTCGGCGCGGGCGGAGATGAGTCCATCAATTCGAGCTTCAAAGCGGACGGTGCGCCGCTTGCCTAAAGTGGTGTCTGACATAATTGAATAATGTCTGACACAAACAGTTTTTGTCAAGCAAACAGCTTGTGGCCGGATTTCCTGGCTGTGACGTGTCAGGCTAACCCGGAACTGGTATTGTGAACGGGTCGATTCCTGGCTGGCCTTGCCCTGATTTGTGGCAATTTAAATTTGGCCGCCCTCAAACCCCAATTGTCATTTTTCTAGAACCCTTCCCGGATTGCCTGCCTCACGAGTCCCTTTGCCAAACGCAATTCCTCCCTTTCCAACCTGCCGTCCGGGGACTACGATGCCGCCAACCTGCATGGCATCACCATGAACGAGGAGAACGACTTTCCACCGGTGCCAAGACCGCCGGGTGCGCTTGAAAAAGCGGAGCCGGGAGCGAAACGCATCCTGTCCGGCATGGTCGCGGACACACTGGCGTTGGTGAAAAAGGTGCAGCGGCCAAAGCCCAGAATTGTCGTGGTGGAAGATGAGTCCGTCATTATGCAATTCATGGAGTCATTCATTCGTGATTGGTTCAAGGATGTTGCATTGCTGCTCTTCTCAAACAGCAGCGAAGCATGGCAGGAGTTGTCACAAGCAGACCCTGACCTTCTCATCTTGCAAACACCAATGGAAGGCCAGGAATTACTCCCTCTTCTGGCGGAGAGAAAGGCCAAGTTTCCCATTTTGGTGACATCCGGTTATTTTGGCGAAAAGGAACTGCGGCAGCGCGCCGGTCCGAACCTGAATGTTTCAGTTCTATTGAAACCTTTCTCGCCAGAGCAGTTTTATCGGGAATTGCTTGTTCACGTTGGCCCCAGCGACAATCCTCAGCGGCGGATTTCGCGGCGCATCCTGTCCGGCAAGATTGCGGACACGCCAGCACCGGCCAACAACAAGCTGCCAGACAAACGGGTGTTTCATGTTCTCACTTGTTGTGGCGATAATGATATTTCTAAATTATTGCAATCGTTGATCGAAACGCTTTTGGAAAGTGATTACGTCATAGAAGTTACCGACAAGTGGAAGGGGACAGAGATACTTGAGTCGGTGAAACGGCAGTATTTCGACATCATTATTCCGGTGGTCAACAACGTCTTTACTGGCGCAACAGGCGAATGTCGTATTCTGAAAGTTGTGGAACATTTTGCGCACCTGAAGGCACAATACGGTATGCCTATTATTGCTCTTAGCGGCTTCAAGCCATCCTTTGATCTTCCTGAGCTATTAAAACAAGGCGGTGTTGATGCCTTCTTTTGGATGCCATTCGACAATGACAAGTTCCTGTCTGCTGTGTAAAGCTGCCTAAAGATTCCCCCTACGCCTCCATAAAGGGTGACAGCGAAAACTCGTATGGGGCCAGGACGTGAGCCCAAGCCCTGGCAATTCAGGGTTTCTTAGAGCGTGCTTTTTCAAGTAGGTATTTGTGGTCGTAGTATTCTTGGGCGTCATGACAATCCTCACACAGCGTTACCAAATTTTGAAGGCTATGACTTCCTTGATACCTTCTGGCTTTAGGAATCACATGATGCACGTCATGCTGTTTCTTTTTGTGTTCCTTTTTGTGGCAAATACAACAGCGGAAGTCATCTCGTTGCCTGCATACCTTTCGACGCTCTTCCCAGTCGGGCGGCTTATTATTTTCAAAACCAGCGAAATTCGGGTTTAAGTCGGCCTCCTCGTTACAGTCGAATAATTCAAGTTGAACAAAACAAGGATTCAAGTCCGCTGCCCTATTACCATCAAATAAAAGTTCAGGATACCCGCAGAAAAGGGTATTTATGGGCAACGTGTAGTCCGGCGGCGGGGGGTCTAGCGGCGGGAGAGGGTCCTTTTCCGGCGGCGGCGGGGCTGGCGGTGGAGGTTCCTTTTCTGGCGGCGGACAACTTCGTGACGCAAACACGTTAGATAAACCAGATAGAACTTCTTTAACTAGATAACCGGCAATACCGCCCCCGAAAAAAGCATACAGCACACCTTCAAAGCGATCTCTGTCACTCCGCATATTGGTTGAGTTAAAAATCAAACAAACGAGGATGATAAAAATTATGACTCCAACCAGAGTAGCAAAACCTTCTATGTATTTGACCCTCCCTTGTTGCGCTTTCCATTGAGTTCCATCTCGGCTTGTTTCCCACTCTGCATATTCTTTGTTGCATCGGTTTTGCCACTCCGTGTGCTCCTTCACGCATTGGCTTTGCCACTCTGCATATTCTTTCTCATATCGGTTTTGCCGTTCAGCGTCTTGTTTCTCGTATCGGCTTCGCCACTCTGCGTATTGCTTCTCATAAAGTTGTTTTTTCTTTTCATTCGCCAGATCATCATCCTTATCCTGCTCGTATCGGCATCGGAAGCACAGCAATCCTCGGAATGTCCCGTTTTCAAACTGGATGATTGCGGGCTTAATTGCCAAGTCCCGGTCATATTCCCAATCACATTGGCGTTCGTCCCGGATTTCACCCATGCGTATCTCGGCAATTGCCAAGTTCCGGTCATATTCCCAATCACATTGGCAGCAACGCCGATTGGCTATTACTTCCACAAAAAGCTCTTCGTCAACTTTGGCATCTTGACAGAAGCATCGGACGCACTTGTTTCCGTATCGTCCCCCGATTGAAGGTTTATTAGTTAAATCTTCACCGCACTTACGGCAACGGTGCCGATTGATTTCGGGGGTGCTCTGGTTCTGGGAAGTCAACATAAGCACCAATGACGGGGTTTTCGTCAGTAGAACCGGGGCCGCTGGTCGCGTTTCCGGCACTGGTATATCGTTTCCACGAGCTTAACCTTTGCGGGGGTCTGCTTGGAACACGGCAGGATTCTCAAAACTACCTGACCGCCGGTGTGCAATAAGTGCTTCGAGCCGGGGCCGGTTTGTCTCTGCCACTTCTACCATCCTGCGAATCCATCTATGAGATTCGTCGCTATCTTGCCTGACGCCTATGCCTTTCCTGTAACATATAGAGAGATTGCACATTGCACGCACCAGACCTTGTTGGGCAGCCGCGTAAAACCAACTCAATCCCTTTTCATAATCCCGATACACACCTTGCCCCGTCATGTAGAGCGCGCCAATGTTATTTTGCGCTTCGGCAAGCCCCTGTTCCGCCGCCCGGAGAAACCAAATGGCGGCTTCCTCGTAATCCTGCGAGGCACCGAGGCCGCGCGCGTAGCAAATACCGAGTTTAAATTGCGCGCGGGCGACGCCCTGTTCCGCCACCAGGCGAAACCACCTTACGGCTTTGGCATAGTCCTGCCGGGTGCCTTCGCCTTCCGCGTAACAGCAGCCAAGAAAAAACTGCGCGTCGTCGTCGCCTTGCTCTGCTGCTTTGCGATAACGCTCAAAATTTTTCGCCTGCTCAAACTTTCTCAGCACGCCGTCGCAATTGCCGAATTGGTCGGCTGACAACCGATTCACTGTTCTCTCATGGTTCCTATTTCTCATATGTCACGGTCCACCCCTAAAGGCGTATATCCCCAGAAGTATTTTTCTTGAATCAGACGATGCAACTCATCAAGCGACAGTTCTGGGTGGGCTTTATTCAGTGAAACTAAATCTAAAAGCGCGGCTTGTGTGTTTATGGCTCTGGTTTTATCGCTGTCATAACTCCGATAGGGATATCTCGGAAAGGGAGATTGAGAATTTTCCCATTGTGCCCACTGATAACGGGTTTTTGCAACTATCTTTCCTTGAATCTTTAACTCAATAATTTCCATAGCATAATCAAGCGTCTCCTTCGGCAAGAGTCCCCTTTCAACAGCCCGTGGCAAACTAGATTCACTATATTTAATCATGGCCCAATCTCGTTCCCATCCGGGACGAGAACGAGTGGATGCGGCGGCGGTGCGTAAACCAGCTTTGATTTTGTTGAGAAAACTCATGGATTGAATTATGACATTTCAGTCTGTTCATGCCTGATTCATGGTTTCCATCCACGCCAGCACTTTCACTTTTACCCTTTTATTGCCAATTCCCTGCGCCAAGGCAATCTCCAAAACTTGGTCGGGAAGTCTGAGCCGGAAGCGTCGGGCGACTGGAAAGTCGCCCGAACCCGCGGACAGGAATGTCCGCGCTACGTAACGCAGGCTTTCCAGCCTGCGGGTTTTGGGGACTTTCCAGTCCCCAGTTAAGAATAGCGACGAACTGCGTCTGGTGCAAAAAATCATTTCGCCAGAAGCTTCCTTTGCCAGTTACGATTGAGGCGCATGGCTGACCGTTTGCCCATTTACGAAATCGAGCGCGGCATCATCGCCCGGCTGAAAACCGGCCGGCGGCTGATTTTGTCCGCGCCAACCGGTTCCGGCAAATCCACACAAGTCCCGCAGATGCTGCTCCGGCACGGATTGCTCGGCGACGGGCAGGTCGTGATTCTCCAGCCGCGCAGGCTGGCTACGCGGTTGCTCGCTTCACGCGTGGCGCAGGAACTCGGCGTCCAGCTTGGCAACGAGGTTGGCTACCAGATCCGCTTCGAAAATGTCACCTCGGCGCGGACGAAAATTCGTTTTGAGACTGAAGGCGTCTTGTTGCGGCAGATGATTGACGATCCGAAGTTGCGCGGCGTTTCGATCCTTATCTTCGACGAATTTCACGAACGCCATCTTTACGGCGACATCACGCTGGCGCGCGCGCTCGACTTGCAGGAGCAGCATCGGCCTGACCTGAGCCTCATCGTCATGTCCGCGACGCTCGACGTGGAGTTGTTGGGGGATTATCTCAATCAGGTAGGGCGGGCTGTCCCCAGCCCGCCGCGGCGCGCAGGGGACTGCGCGCCCTACCAATGCTCCATCCTCTCTTCCGAAGGCCGCGTGTTCCCGGTCGAAATCAAATACGCTGCGGAGCCGGGTTACACGGACAAGCGTCCCATTTGGGAGCAGGCCGCCGAGGCTTTCAGTCATTATGTCGGCTCCGGTGGGGAAGGTGACGTGCTGGTGTTCATGCCGGGTGGTTATGAGATTTCGCAGACCATCGAGGCCATCCGCCACACTTCGGAATCGAAGGGCTTTATTCTGCTTCCGTTGCACGGCGAACTTTCCCCCAAAGACCAGGACGCCGCGGTGGCACGCTACGGCCAGCGCAAAGTGGTTGTTTCCACCAATGTGGCTGAGACGTCGTTGACCATTGACGGCATCCGGCTGGTGATTGACAGCGGCCTGGCGCGCATTCCGCGTTACGATCCATATCGCGGTATCAACACGCTGCTCATTGAGAAAATCAGCCAATCGTCGGCGGACCAAAGGACGGGCCGGGCGGGCCGCACCGCGCCGGGCGTTTGCATGAGACTTTGGTCGCGCGAGGAACATGGACATCGCGCGGTGCAGGAACTGCCGGAAATCAAGCGGCTCGACCTGGCCGAAGTGGTGCTCACGCTCAAAGCCGCCGGGGTGGAAGATTTGCGGAAATTCCGGTGGCTCGAACCGCCAAACGAACAAAGCCTGGCCCATGCGGAGGAATTGCTGCTGGATTTGGGCGCGTTGAAATCCAACCCTCAACCCTCAACCCTCAACCCTCAACACACCATCACCCCCATCGGCCGCAAGATGCTCGCGTTTCCCTTGCACCCGCGCTACTCGCGGATGCTGCTCGCCGCCCACGAGTATGGTTGCGTCCATCAAGCCTGCCTTGTTGCCGCGCTCACGCAAGGGCGCGATTTGCTGCTGCGCAACGTGGACCGCGATACAAACTCGCTCCGCGAGGATTTGCTGGGGGAAAAGGCGTCGTCGGATTTCTGGATTCTCATGCGGGCGTGGACTTATGCGGCCAATAACCAGTTCCGCCTCGATGCCTGCCGCCGACTCGGCATTCACGCCGTAACCGCCCGGCAGGTTGGGCCGTTGTTCGAACAATTCCTTCGCATCGCCAAAGACGAAGGGCTCGATGTAAAGCCGCGCGAGGTGAAGGACGAGGCGTTGCAAAAGTGTATTCTCATCGGGTTTTCCGACCGCGTGGCGCGGCGGCTGGACCAGGGCACGCTGCGTTGCGAACTCGTTCACGGACGCCGTGGTGTACTGGCGCGCGAAAGCGTGGTGTCGCGTTATTTGGATTCCAGTAGCAGCCGACGTGAGTCGGCTCTGACTTCAGGCGGAAAGAATGAGCCGGCTTACGCCGGCTGCTACGGATTATTTGTCGCTGCCGAAGTCCGCGAAGTTGAGGGTAGGGAAGTGAACACGATTCTTTCCCTGGCCACGGCCATTGAAGTGGACTGGCTGCGTGAACTTTATCCCGAAGACATGGAATCGGATTTGCACGTCCAATTCGATTCAACGGCCAGGCGGGTGCAAGCCGCGGAATTGTTGAAGTTTCGCGGACTGGCGCTATCGGCCAAACGCGTTGAACCGCCCCCGGCCAACCGGGCGGCACAATTGCTGGCCGATGAGATTATTGCCGGACGGCTGCTGTTGCCTAATTGGGATCACAGCGTTGAGCAATGGTTGTTGCGGCTGCGCCTGCTTTGCCAGCATTGCCCCGAACTCCAGCTCCCGCCCATCACCGAAGACGACCGCAAGCACATCATCGGGCAGCTTTGCCACGGCGCGGTGAGTTACAAGGACATCAAGGAACGCGAAGTGAAACCGGTCGTGATGTCGTGGCTGTCCGAGACGCAACGCGGGTTGCTGGACAAACACGCGCCGGAGCGGTTGTCGCTGCCGAATGGTCGCACGCCAAAAGTCGCTTACGAGGCAACCGGCTCGGCGCATATTTCGTTGCGCATCCAGGAGCTTTACGACGTGACCCAGACGCCGAAGATTGCGATGGGGCGCGTGCCGGTGCTGGTTCACATCCTGACTCCGGGCATGAAGCCGATCCAGATTACACAGGACCTGGCCAGTTTCTGGCGTGAACACTATCCGCGCATCAAATCCGAGTTGCAGCGGAAATATCCGAAACATCTCTGGCGATGAATAATTTTGTTTCAAAGCTTTGTCCCAACTGCGGCTTGTGCTGCAACAGTGTCTTGTTTGCCGATGTGGAATTGCGAAAAGGCGATGACGTCCAACGACTGGCGAAACTTGGGTTGTCGTTGGAGGAAAAAGGCCGCCAACGGGCTTTTGCGCAGCCGTGCGCGTGCTTCGATGGCAAGCTATGCCGGATTTACAACGAGCGTCCAAAACGTTGCCGGACATTTGAATGCGGTTTGTTGAAGCGCGTTCAGGCCGGCGGGATGGACGCGAAAGCGGCCTTGGGAAAAATTGTCAAGACGCAAGGCCTCGCGGAAAAGGTGCGCAAGCTGTTGCGGCAACTCAGCCAGAAAGATGAACATCTCGCCTTGACTCATCGTTACCAGCAAACCATGAGCGCGCCGATTGATCTTTCAGCCGGGTCGGACGCCGCCGAATTGCGCGGCGAACTGATGCTGGCCGTCAACGACCTGATGCAAACCCTCCAGCGGGATTTTCTGAAATAAGATTTGCAGCGCGGTTGGGGTTCAAGCTTCAGCTTGTTTGGCTTAACCTGATGAAAAATCCGTTGCCCTGCCAGCGCTTTGACCTATGATGCCGCTATGGCTTCGGAAACATTTCAGGCGAGCCGTTGGACGCACGGGAATTTCCTGTTTCCCACCGTCATCGAAGTGACGGACCAGGCGGTCATCCGCCGCAAACGGTCGTGGTTCAGCAAGGACGAAATCAGCATCAGCATCACCAAGGTGGCGTCCGTCCACATCAAGACCGGGATCATCTGGTCGGATTTATTGATCGAATCCTCCGGCGGCAGCGACCCGCTGGCAAGTCACGGCCACAAAAAAGCCGATGCCCGCCGCATTCGCGAGTTGGTAGAAACGGCGCAAGGAAACGTGACCGGCAGAATGGAGCAAGGATGAAAGCGTGTGGCGTCCTTGCGTTATTGCTGGCGGGTTTGCTTGTTGCGCGGGCGGATGACGACATGGTCACCGTACCGGAATTGGTTCAAGGCGCGCAAGAGTGGGCACAGGAAAATCTCGACACGAATGTTCTCAACGCACTTCCCGAGGTGGACGAACGCGCCGTTGAGCAATTTTTTCGTGAAGTGCAGCAGAGTTTTCAAGGCGACTATGTGGTGGACATTGCGGCGCTACGGCAAACCGCGCGCACCGTCCTGCCGTTGCTGGAAAGTCACGAGGAAACCCAGCCCTATGCCGCGTGGCTCAGGGCGCAGATGGATTACCTGGATGTCGCGGACGAAATCCGGCTCACGATGCCACCGCCAAAAGTTGAAACCAACCAGCCGCCCCCACCGGTTCCCAATCCCCCGCCGCAAAAGGAACGCGAACTTTGGGTGAAAAAAGTATCCAGCCATCCCTGGCCGGCCCTGGCCAAGGAATATGTGCCGGAGTTGAAGCCGATATTTGCCGCGCAAAAGATCCCGCCGGAACTGGTCTGGATGGCGGAAGTGGAATCGTCATTTGACCATCGCGCCCGGAGTCCGGCGGGAGCGGCGGGATTGTTTCAACTGATGCCGGCCACGGCCAAACGGTTCGGTCTTTCCCTGTGGCCGCGCGATCAACGTTATCAGCCGGAACCGAGCGCGACCGCCTCCGCCCGGTATCTGAAAGAGCTTTACGACCATTTCAAGGATTGGCGGCTCGCGCTGGCCGCTTACAACGCCGGTGAACGCACGGTGCAAAAGCTTTTGGATCGTCATAAAACGCGCAGTTACGACGCCATCGCCGGACATCTGCCCGCGGGAACGCAAATGTATGTGCCGCGGGTTGAAGCAACCCTCTGGCAGCGTGAAGGCGCGAAACTCGAACAGCTTTCCCCGCCGTTAAGTTAAATCAATTCCCTGCCGGGTATCTTGGGCGTGTTATAGCCGTGTGAAGAACAGGTGAACTTCCATTCACATTTTATCCACCACTACCACTTAAAAGCGCCAGAGGGCTGGCGCAGTCCATGACGCTGGCGCGAGATTGTGATAATTGTTGAAACGTCCGACAGGTCTTGGAGATGACATGAGTAGTTGGCTGGCGGGCGCCGAGGCGCTACACCAACCAACTGTATGCTCAAACAAAAACTAAATACCTCCGAAGTTCGCGCGGATCAAGTCGCGAGCAATAAACCTCAAACCCTCAAATTGGGATTGGACGTTCACGCCGACACGATTGTGGTCGTGCGCATTCTGGATAATAGCGCGCCCCAGCCGGCTCAAAAGTTCACCCCGGCCAAGTTCTCGGACTGGATCAAGACCCAGCTGCCGCTGGCCGGGCAGGTGCATAGCTGCTATGAAGCCGGCCCTTTCGGCTACGGCCTGCACCGCACCTTGATCGCGCTGGGCGTCCACAACCTGGTGGTGCAACCCGTCTGCTTGGACGAACAGCACAAGGGTGTCAACCACGACAAGAGCGACGCCAAACAACTGGCGCTGCGGCTGGATCGCTACGTGGCCGGCAATCCGCACGCCCTGGCCACCGTCCGTGTGCCCACGCCACAGGAGGAACAAAAACGCATCGAAAGCCGCCAGCGGGAACAACTCAAACGCGAAGTCAAACGCGTGGCGGCGCAAGGCCGCAGCCTCCTGCTCACCCAGGGCCAGCGCCAAAAGAAAGGCTGGTGGGAGGGACCGGCGCTGGTCGAAGCTCAAACTCAAACTTCCGGCCTGGCTGGTGTTACGGCTGGAGTGTTTCCGCCGCGTGCTGACCACCCTGACCGCCGAGCTGGACGCCGCCACTACAGCCTTGGAACAGGCTGCGCCCGCCCTGCGCCCCAAAGGCTTGGGCGGACTCAGTTACGAAGTGGTCGAACGCGAGATCGGGGACTGGCATCGTTTCCGCAACCGGCGCCAAGTCGGCAGCTACACCGGCCTGTGTGGCGGAGTCAGTGCCAGCGGCAACAGCCAGCATTTGTTGCCGATCACCAAACACGGCAACGTGCGGCTGCGCACCGCGCTGGTGGAACTGGCTTGGCGGTTGGTCGTCTGGCAACGCGACTGTGCGTTGGTGAAAAAATGGCGACATGTCTTTGGCAACCCGAAGGCGACGAAGGCCGCCAAGAAGAAAGCCATCGTGGCCATGGCGCGGCAAATGGCGGTTGATCTGTGGCGCTGGCGCACCGGACGTGTTCCTGCCCAAACCTTCGGCTGGACGATGGTCGGCACGGAGAACTGAGGTTTGCCAACCGTAAAGACTCAAAACTAATGAAGGCCGACCGAGATGATTTGAAACGGCGCGCGCCCGGAGCCGCACTGGGGTTGGCAACGACCCGATTTGGAGATTGGGCGCGCTCGTTTCTTGGCTGTGACCGCACGCGTCAACTGGTGCCGTCCCTTCGGGGCCGCGCACGGATAGCAGGAAGAGCAACGGCCAAGTCCGTTGACCGCGCCAAGGAAACGTTTTGAAAAACGAAAAGCCGGAAAGGAAAAACAAAGACCGCTTTTAAGAAAAAACAGCCGAAGCGCCACACAAGCCTTGACATTACTCATAGCAGTGCGGTGGCCCTCCACCGCTTTTAGACCGTGTATCTTGGAGGGTGGATTTCTACGACACCCTGAATAAAGTTGGGGACCTGCAGAGCTTGTACCTCCGAAATTTACTTCACCAGTGTCCTGCAAAATTTCTCAATCCGCTCCAGCCCCTTTTCGATGTTTGCCATGCTGGTGGCGTAGCTGATGCGGATGTAATCGTCCGCGCCAAATGCGATGCCGGGCACGGCGGCGACCTTCTCCGCCCCGAGCAGCTTCGCGCAGAATTCGATGGACTTGAGGCCGGTCTGGGAAATGTTCGGGAACAGGTAAAACGCGCCTTTCGGGTTCACGCAGGAAATACCCGGAATGCTGTTCAATTTCTGGTGCGCGAACCGGCGGCGTTTGTCGAATTCCGCGAGCCACTTCGGCAAATGATCCTGTGGTCCGGTAAGCGCGGCGACACCGCCCTTCTGCGCGAACGACGTCGGGTTGCTGGTGCTGTGGCTTTGCACGGCGTCAATCGCTTTGGCAATCGGCTCCGGCGCGGCGAGGAAACCAAGCCGCCAGCCGGTCATGCTCCAGGCCTTGGCGAATCCATGAACGATGATGGTGTGTTCCTGGTGTGCCGGCGAGAAGCTGGCGACGCTTTTTACTTTCGCGCCATCGTAAAGCAGGTGCTCGTAAATCTCGTCGCTCATGATGAGCACGCCCTTTTCCACGCAAACGTCGCCCAGCGCTTTGGTCTCCTCCGGCTTATAAACGCTGCCAGTCGGATTGCTCGGCGAGTTCAGGATGAAAAGCCGCGTGTTGGGCGTGATCGCGGCGCGGAGTTGCGCGGGTGTCACCTTGAATTCGGTTTTGTCGGTGGTTGGCATTATCACCGGCTTCGCGCTCGCCAGCTTCACCATTTCTGGATAGCTCAGCCAATACGGCGCGGGAATGAGCACTTCATCGCCTTCCTGGCACGTCGCCAGAATGACGTTGTAACACGAATGTTTGCCACCGCAACTCACGATGACCTGCGACGGTTTGTAAGTAAGGCCATTTTCGCGCTTGAACTTGTCAGCGATGGCCTGGCGCAATTCCGGGATGCCACTGGACGGCGTGTATTTTGTGAACCCGGCGGCAAGCGCCTTGGCGGCGGCGTCTTTGATGTGTTGCGGCGTGTCGAAATCCGGCTCGCCCACGCCGAAACCGACAACGTCCTCGCCCGCGGCCTTCATGGCCTTGGCTTTCGCATCAATGGCAAGTGTGAGAGATGGCGACAACGAAGCGGCGCGTTGAGAAATTTTGTAATTCATAATTTAAAACGCGGAAAGATTACGGGTGATGCGCTGAAATTCAAGAAAGGAAATTCATGTAATCTGTCGGAGACAAGGTGACGAGTCTCAACCTTCTTCGGAACCTACGATTTGCGGCGGGAAACAAGCCTCCTCACGTCGGCTCCTACAATGATTTCACCGGCTCATTATGCGGCGATGAGTGGAAATTAACCGTTCCCGCGTCTGGCGAAGAAAACTGCCGCTCCCAAAATCTTTTTGCGATGGATCGGCGGGTGGCAGATGCCGGCAACGGGGCGCGGGGCAATTGTCTGCGGGCACATGCCGCGCACTGCCACCGTGGTAGGGCGTCGCTGCCGCGACGCCAACCACCGCAAAAACGAGCGAAGAGATGTTTTTGCTTGTCTGGTCGTTGATGAGATTCCGCTCGCCGGCACTACTGTCAAGGCAAAGCGGCAGCTTTGCCCTACCAGAATCGAGGGGCGGGTGCCTGGCGATGCGGGGAACATGGGAGACGATCAGGGGTCGGTGTCAGTTGACGCGGGGAGCCGGTAAGTTTTGGCGGGGCCGATGTCAATCGGTGCGGGGAGCATGTAAGGCGCAACGGGGTGAGTGTAAATTCCAGCGGGGCGCGTGTCAGACGACCGGGGGTGCTTGTAAATGGGTGCGGGAAACGTGTCAGACGGCGCGGGGAGCATGTAAATTTGGGCGGGAAGCGTGTAAGACGATGCGGGGCGCGTGTCAATTCGTGCGGGGACGTTGTAAATGGGGCAAAAAACGGTGAAAAACGCCAAAAACCGGGGTTTGAGCGTCCGGGCCGCTTGCCGGTGGGCAAAAAGAGACAGGAAGGGGGGTTGACACGGATTTCACGAATGGACACGGATTGCGGGGCGCGAGTTGTCCCAACTCGCAGCGGGTGGCATGACGGGAGACGGCTGGGATGATTTCGATGGTTGGTTTGTCTGGCGACGTGCTGCGGATTGGGACAATCCGCGCTCCGGGACGGCCGCAAGGAATATGCCGCTCCTACGGAGCTTGCGGATTTTTTGGTTTGGGGTTCTACAAAGATGCCGCGCCGGACGGCGCTGGGGATGGTAGGGCGGGCAATCCCTTGCCCGTGCCGGTGGCCAATGAGAGCGGTCTGGTTCACCACGACGGCGCGCACGGGTTGACGCGCCCTACCGCGCCGGGCGAATGGTGGCCGCAAGACCCGGGGCCAGCCGCCGTGGCCAAAAGCAATTTGGGATGGATCACTTCCATATTTTCTTTTGCTTGCGCAATCTTGTCGTAAAATATGCACATGACAAATGCATTAAGAATTGACGAAATTCGGTGGATTAACAATCATCTAGGAGTTGGTTGCTACTTAGATTACGAACAGATGAAACCGATTTTGTGTTTTTCACTCATCTGGAATCTTTTTGAGACTGAGGCTTGCAGACGCAATGCGACCCCTAAATCCATTCGCAAATCCGTGGATCGTGCCAACGAATCATGCGAGCTTTCAAAAAACAGATATGAAAAATTCGTTGATTATTTCCGCGAACATTATTATCTGGCTGACGTGAAAAGATTCGATGATTTCTTCGACAGCCTGTTGCTAACAGACGAAGCCGCTCAAAACATTGTTAAACAGGCATTAACCGCAAATGCTGATAACCTTAATAACACTATTTATGCGCTCCTCCTCATTGCTCACCGAATCAGGAACAATCTTTACCACGGCAATAAAGATGTGTCGTCACTTCCTCAACAAACTGAGCTTTTCACCACAATCAATGTGCTTCTGGCGACGTATCTTGATGACATCCAAAATCTCCCAAGCCGACACCGTGTATAGACAGCGAATCCACTTGTCAGCCAATTGAAAACAAATAAGCTTCTTCGACGTTTGTAGTGGGTATCAACCATAGTATGGGATCTCCAGCTTGCCTGCGACAAAGTAGAGCATTGCGATCTGATACTCGGTGGACCGATAGCCACGAGCCTTGCGTTTGGTCGCCGAAAACAAACTGTTGAGTCCTTCCAGAAACGCCGTCGTCAGCCCCTGCTTCCAATGGCTCAAGATTCCCTCCAGGTGCCGCTCCACCATGTCAGCGGCTTTGCGCATCGGCTCCAGCAAGCCTGAAGTCAATGCTTCGGCCTCGCTCCGCACCCAGCGACACCATGATTTGAAGCGGCTGCGCGCCTGGCCAATCGTCCCGGACGCATACGCCTTTTGTAGCTCCAAACGCATCGCGTACGCCAGTCCCGTCACCAGCGGCTTGTCTTTCAATTGCTCCCAGCGCTCTTGATCGCCAGCAGTCCAGGATTCGGGATTCTTTCGCCATAACCAACTGGTCCGTTCCAACTGCTGTCTGGCCTCGGCATTTTGCCGCGCTTCTTTGCGGCGCACTTCCTCCAGGGCCGCCACCACCTGGCTGACCACGTGAAACTTGTCGAACACGACCTGCGCGTTGCCAAAGTTCTCCCGGACGCCTTTCATATAGGCTGGGCTCATGTCAATGGCGATTTGCGTCACCGCCTTCGGATGGCCGTTGTGCTGCGATAATTGCTCGGAAAAGCGCTCCCACACGCTGGCGTCCTTGCCTTCCACCGCCAGCAACACCCGCTTGGCCACCAAATCCACAAACACCGTCAGGTAGTTGTGCCCCTTCTTGCGATTCATTTCATCGGCCCCCACCCAAACCACATTCTCCCAGCTCAGTTCCCCCCAAGCCGCGTCCACATGCGCAAAGAGCGCCCGCCACAACTTCTGATCCGTCTCGCCCAGGATCTCGCCCGCTTTCTTGACCGGCATTTCCCGCATCAAGGTCAGCGCAAACGCCTCAAACTCCTGCGTGAGCCCCCGACTGCGACCCTCCCAAGGAGCCCTCACCGTGTAAACCTTCTGGCAGCCTTTGCATTGTCCGCGGGGCAGCGAACAAACGACCTCCGATTCCAACTGGCACACGTTGAGGTGCCGCCAGCGTCGCTCCGGCGCGTGATCGTAGCCGCTCACCGACTTGCCATCGCAATAAGGACAAACTTCTGTCCTCCACAGTTCGGGCGTTTCCTCCACCCGAATGAGCACTTTACTTTCCTTCTCCACATACTCCACACCACTCACGCGCCAGGAATCACCCAGCGCCATAATCTGATGAAACATTTTCTCGGGAATCATCCTCCCAGTTTAAATCACCCGAAAACCTCGTCTACCCATTAAAAACGTCGAGGAACCACAAATAATCTGCCGATATGAAAACGAATCAGTTAATTCGTGCATTTCTGTGCCTGCTTTTTATTTTGGCGCTTCTCACGTGAAATAAATGACGCCGTTGCACCATGACTGTAGGACGTTGTATGAACTCCGAAAGGGCCAACGCGTGTATGTCGGGGATAGACCCTATATCGTCCAAAAAAGAACACGCGGTGGAATGGGATTTCTCCTCTTTCTAGCGCTCGATGGGACCAATGCGCCAAAGACATTCAGTGTTCATCGCCTCCGTATCGCGTTGAAGTCAATTTTGCCAAATGCACTCGATGATGAATCGGCTCGTTTGTTTCGACGTGAGCTCGTCGTTTGGAGCGGACTCCAATTTGGGACCATTGTTGGCCTGAACGAGATTCTCAACGCTGGTCGCGACGGATGGGTAGCTGCGATGAATTGGTATCCTGGTTCCTTGCGCGACCACATCTCAGCTACGGGCCGGACCAGCCTTCCAAACGCACTCCACATCCTTCACGATGTTCTTGAGGGCCTTGCGTATGCCTACGAAAAAGACCGGGTCATACACCTTGACCTGAAACCAGAGAACATTCTTTACGATTTTGACATAGATCGCATGAAGCGGCGCGGCGAGAATAGCTTCATGGCTCGCATATTCATGGTGGCCGATTGGGGGATTGCCTCGATTAAGCAACCCCAGCTTAACGCTATCGCTGGTTTGCCACCCTCCCACGAAGAGTGTCTCAAGACGCTCAACAACATGGGGACTATTCTCTACATGGCACCGGAGCGATTTGTGAGGGGTTATCGATCTTCCGTAGCTTCGGATACGTTCTCGCTAGGTATGATTTTTCTCGAACTGGTCACAGGCAAGCTGCCCTTTCGGACTGACTGTTCGCCGATCGAAACTCTACTCTCTTCGTCCTATATTCCCGTAGCTGCTGCGTTGCTCAAAGGCTCTGAGGTGTCCGCGCCAACTTGCCGACTTATTTTGTCAATGATTGCTCCCAAACCTTCGGACAGGCCCGCGTCCCACGCTGAATTGAAGCGATCCCTTCATTCTGCATTTCGAAGGACACAAGGATTTTTCAGCAGATTTTTTTAAACCGGAGCATTTCCTATGGGATTTTTCGACTTCCTCAAACCAAAGCAAGACCCGCTAGGCGAGTTAACGGAGAAAGACCCTCGTATTCGAAGAATCCTTTTGAGGGCTTGGTCAGAACTCGTCGGTAAACAGGCTAACAACCTGCGCATAGTCGGAAGAAATGGTGAAGCCGACAAGACTGTAGCAGAATTCCTACAAAAGGTATTTCAGGAGTTCAGGAACGAACAGCAGAATCCCCAGCACCTTTCAGTTCTGACAGATGCGGCAATGGAGCTTGGTACCCTTGAGGCTGCGAAAAATATCCTTGAGACGGCGATTGAAGAGAAAGACCACTTCTCACTCGATTTGACTCTGGTCTATACGGATTTAGGGCGAATTTATCATGATTTAATCGACCCGGACAAAGAACTTTGGTGTTACGAGAAGGGTGCTGAGGCAATAGCGCCTCCGAATTGCAAGTACCCGGCTACACACCGGCAAAAGGCAATCGCACATTACTTTGCCTATTTATGCCTCACGAACATGTCGTACACATGGGAGTATTATATGAAAAAACGTGGGGCAGGGGCAGATGAGATCGCACGCGCCCGCGAAAACCACCGCACAGATAAACAGCACGCGGACTTGCATATAAA
>CAVYLE010000009.1:0-465855 GCA_963769285.1 uncultured Verrucomicrobiae bacterium | reverse complement strand
TACAGGCGAAACAAAAACGACCAACGAGCGAGAGCAACATGCCGAAATCCACTGTGTTCGACGTACGCGATATTTATACCATCCCGGGGGACAAGATAGCCGCCATTTACGAGCAAAACAAAATGGCGGTCCACTTTCAGGGTATGTCCAAGACCCTTCAGTTCCCGCAAACGGTGGCCCTGCAAGGGGCGCCCACTTGTTCAATCGGCATTTCCCCCTACGGTCTCTATAACCGCCTGAACGACGCGGGCCGGCTTATCATGCTGAACCAGAAAGCCGTCCAGTTCGCATCCGCGCCGTTCATCCGCATCGGCGACAAATGCATGATGCTGACCCAGAGGCAGCCGGGAGAAGCCGAATTGCCCGACGACATCCCGGCGATCAAGAACTACTACCATCCTCCGGTTGCCGAAAAGAACGTTTCTCTCACCATCGCCACGCCGTCACTGGAGATCGCCTACAAGCTGGGAAAAGTGAAAGTCATCAGGAGACTGATTTCTCCCTTGCTCTCTGGAGGAGACCACACATTGATGCCCCTCGGCGTTGAAGAGTTCGAGGTGGAAAACAACGCGAATGAGGCTCAGGAGATCACGCTCGTGTTGCCCAGGCCGTCCCTGGTCAATCTCCAGGAAAAGGAGCTCAAACCGACTGACCAGGATAGCGTCTATGTTTGCTCCGCAGCGGTCCACGGCCAGAAGCATGAAGAGTTCCGGTCCGCAGGCGTCCGGGGCGTGATCATGGGAAGCACGGAAACCCGCAACCGCATGACGCTGGCCGTTCCTGAATTGCCTGGCGTTGCGGTGGACACCCAGCCCTATTTCTGCCTGAACCGCTACACGGGGGATCTCCTTTTGAACGCGGACGGGAGCTTCTACGAAAAACGGGAACCGGTCCTTCGAAGCGATTATGGATCAGCCGTCAGCCTCACCTTTACTGTGGAACCGAAAGCGTCCCAAAAAATTCCGGTGGCCGTGGTGCTGGACTTCCCGGAGCAGGTCTATATTGACGGCACGAAATTCGAGCGCAAGTACGTCAAGCGCTTCAAGGATGACCGGTCGCGGGCGGTGGATATGGCCAAGCTCGCCCTGGATAGCTATCCACAATGGTGGAGTCGGACCCTCACGATTCAGAAACGAATCTTTGATTCGATCCAGGCCAGCCCATCCTATAAAGGTGACCGGGCCGGCGCCCTGCGCCTGACCAGACTGATCCTGAACGAACTCCATTTCCCGCTCTCTAACGCCATCGTCTGGGTCGAGGACGAAAAGGGAAATGAACGCGCCCGGTTCCTGGAGTGTTTCGATTACGCCTATATTGATCCGTCGGACGTGGATTGGTATTCGATGGTGCTGTTGATGCTCTTCCCGCGCGTGGAAAAAGATCTGTGCCAGGGTTTCATTGATTCGATTCAGGCCGAGGATTCCACCCCGCGCTATTACCACTATCACGCCTCGTTCGTCGAAGCCCGAAAGCATTTCGAGGAACATCCCGAGGAATACGAAGGCAAGTCGCTGACGCAGATCCGCGACGCCTTCAAGACCAAGGGCAGCGTCGCCCACGATCTGGGCGCCATGCCCAAGGGCCATCCCCTGCGCAACGTCAGCGATTACGCCTGGTACAACAACAATTATTGGGTGGACCTGTTCCCCAAGCTGATGATGCGGGTGTTGCGCAACGTGAAGTTCACGGGCGACATCGATTTCCTGAAGCAGAATTGGGAGACGCTCAAATTCGGTTTGGCGTCTCTGCTCAAACTCGATTTCGATGATGACGGCATACCCGAGGGCTATCCCGACGAGGTGAAAAACACCTTCGACAACCTGGTCCTGTTCGGCGCCGATGCCTACGACGCCACGCAGTTCCTCGGCGGCTGCCAGGCCATGATCAAAATGGCTCAAATGCTCAAAGACAAAGCCGGCGAGGTGCAAATCAAGAAGGCGTTCGACAAGGGCTGGAACAGCCTCGAAAAGCTGTGGCGGGATGTGAAGAACAAGAAGGGCGAAAAAATCCAGTATTATATCACATGTTTCGATCCCAAGACCGGAAACGCCAACACCGATGTCTGGACCAATCAACTCGACGCCCTGTGGTATCTGATCTCCATCGGCGAAGAGCCTTTCATCCCCGAAGACCGCGCCAAGGCGATCTTAAAAACGATTTACCGGAACAATCGCTCCTTCATGGGCTGGGCCATGTGCAAAACCGAGAACGGCAAACCCGTGGAATCGGACCAGGGAAAAGACGTCTATACGACTTCCAATTACGTATTCGCCCAATTATTGGATTACTACGGCATGGCCAAAGAGAGCAAAGACGTTTACAAGCACATGGACCGGGTGGTTTTCGATTACGGCAACTCGATGATCACGGCCGACAACCTCCGGGCCGAATTGGAAAAGGAAGCCGGAGAATCCAAGCCGGTACCCCATTACATCGTCGCCGCCTATCCCCGGCCCGGGGCCGTCTGGACGCATCTGGTCTTGAACCACGTCAAGGACCTGCAGGCCAAGACCCAATCCAAGACAATTGAGTCGCCGGACCTGATGCCGTTCTTCCCCGAGCTGCTGAAGGGTTCGTGACGCGGGAAACGGGAAATAGCCAACCAAGCAGCCAATCGACATGTCCAAGAAGTACGACATCACGTTCGTCGGTCACATGTGCTATGACGAGATCATCCCCTTCGGGGGAAAGCCGCACATCGCTCCGGGAAGCGCCGTTTTGTGCGGCGCCATGGTCGCCCCCCGCGTCGGGAAAAAAGTCGCCGCGGTCGTGAAGATGGCCCAGAAGGACGAGCACATCCTACAGCCGATGAAGGATGCCGGCGTTGACACCTACCTCATCCCGAGCGAAGAAACGACCTATTCGAGGGTTCTGCACTATTCCGCCAATGTCGATGAACGCAAACTGACGCTCGTCAAATCCGCCGGTCTGATTTCCATCAACGACGTCCCGGCGTTGAGCTCGACGTGCGTTCACCTGGCCGGGATTTCCGACACTGAATTCGACATGGCGCTCATGAAGGGCTTGAAATCCAGGGGCTACAGCCTGTCAACCGACATGCAGAGTTTCGTCCGCCACGTCACCCCGGTGACCCACGACATCGAGTACAGCGACGTCGCGAACAAGAAAGACATAGCGGGCATGATGGACAAGCTCAAGTTGGACGTCGTCGAAGCCCGTATTCTGACCGGCACCGAAGATCTGGAGAAAGCCGCCATCATAGTCGAATCGTGGGGCTGCCCGGAAATTCTGATCACGCACTCCCAGGGCGTGCTGGCGCGGGTGAAGGGCGTGACGTACTACGAGAAGTTCTCGAACAGCAGCATCGTGGGCAGAACCGGTCGCGGCGATACGACCTTCTCGGCGTACCTGTCCTGGCGGCTGGATCATGACCCCGGAGAATCCCTGAAATTCGCCGCTGCGCTTGTTTCGATAAAGATGGAAACACCCGGACCTTTCAAGGGAACGCTGGAGGATGTCCTGAAAAGACTGAAAGAAAAGCATTCTTCGTAGCGGCGTGTCCTTATTTTCAACTTTACCCCTGCGCGGCTTTTACGACGGCATTGAAGGCGGGCTTTGGCTGGCAGCGACGGTCGAACAGCATGGGATAGTCGGCCCGGCCGGTGATGGGCCAGTAGTTGCGCCAGGATTGGCCGTCATGGACGGCCCAAAACGTGATGCGGCCGAACTTGTCCCGGTACTTCCGCAAGAGTGAAAACAGCTCTGCGTACCGTTTTGCCAAATCGTTCTGCGCCGAGTCCGGCAGGCCGCTCGGATAGGGATTGTATTTCTTCTGTGTTGCCGGGTCAAAAGACGAGATGTCCACGATTTTTGACTCAAGCGGATAATACGGAAGCACGCCCAGGTCCAACTCGGTGATCATCAGTTTTGGGCCCAACCGGGCGAGAGCCAGGAAATGGCTTTCAATCTCATCCATCCGCGGATGGTCCACGAACCAATGGCCTTGGATGCCGATGCCGTCCACGCGGACGCCCTTGGCCTGGAGACCCTTGACCAGACGGATGACGCCTTCACATTTGGGACGATTTTCCAAATCGAAGTCATTGTAGTAAAGCTCGGCGTTCGGGTCCGCCTGGCGGGCAAATTCAAAGGCCTTGGCGACGTGGTCTTCGCCAAGAATTTGGTGCCATTTGGATTTCCGCCAGGAACCATCCGCGTTAATGGCTTCGTTGACAACGTCCCAGCCGTGGATTCGTCCCCGATAGCGGCCCATCACGGTGAAGATGTGGTCCTTCATTCGTTCCAGCAACGCCTCACGATTCAGGGGCTTGCCCGATGCGTCCTGAAACACCCAGTCCGGCGTCTGATGCCACCAGACCAGCGCGTGGCCAATGATGTGCATTTTGTGCTTCTGGCCAAAGGCGACATAACGATCCGGCGCTTCGAAATTGTATCGGCCCGGCTCTGGATGAACCTCCTCCCACTTCAGGATGTTTTCCGGTGTGATGGAGTTGAAATGTTTTTCCACCAGGACCATGGCGTCAGGCTCCTTGCCGGAAATCTGGTCCAGGCTGAGCGCGGCGCCAATATAAAAGTCGTCTTTGAAAACTTCTTTCAAAGCCGTCTGGCCTGCGCCTCCGACAGTGTCTGCCGAAACGGTTTGGTCTGGTGCATTCATCATGGCTCGCTCGCGACGCTCTCGCCGTCGGTGGGCAGACGGCTGGTTCGAGTATCGCACAACATCGCCCTCCCCTTGCACGCACGACGGCATTTTGCGTGCGCCCTTTCTACGGAAGGCGGCAGACGAGGACAAGACAAAATATTCATACGTCATTGCTCTTTTGCGAGCGCCATTATGGAGCGTGTCGCACTGTGGAAAAGAAGAGAATTGGTTTGCGAGGTGACTTCGGATGAAATCGAGTTTCGCAATTGACTGCATGGCCGCGGGATCAGGCCGCTTCAACGCGGAGACTTCGTGCGGTTTTGCGGGTTCGCGCACGTTCGGTGTGCGACCGTGGAAAGAGTATTCTCCATCATTTCACAATTGACAGCACAGGCGGCAACGGGCATTAAGCACGCGGTCATGAGCGACGTTGTGTCGGCCCGAGCCTTTTGGAAGAACTGGAATGCATGAAGACGCCAACTCCTGCCGTCAAGCGAGTCGTTTCCCCGGTCCTGCCCTACAAAAACCCGGCCCTGCCTGTCGCCAAACGCGTGAACGATCTCCTGTCGCGCATGACGCTCGGGGAGAAAGCTGCACAGATGATGTGCGTCTGGCAGCAAAAATCCGAGACGCTCGTTGATGGCGACGGCAATTTTGACCTTAAGAAGGCCAGGGCCGCCTTCAAACAAGGGCACGGACTTGGCCAGGTCGGCCGCCCCAGCGACACCGGCAAAGGCAAAAATGCGCGCGAAATGGCCGAACTGACCAACGCCATTCAGAAATTTTTCCTGCAAAACAGCCGGCTGGGCATCCCGGTAATGTTTCACGAGGAATGCCTGCATGGCCAGGTCGGAATCGGGAGCACCAGCTTTCCCCAGCCGATTGGTTTGGGTGCGACGTTCAACCCCGGGCTGGTTGAATCGCTTTACGCCATGACCGCCGAAGAGGCGCGCGTCCGCGGCACGCACCAGGCGCTTACCCCCGTCGTGGACGTGGCGCGGGATCCGCGTTGGGGCCGGGTCGAGGAAACCTTCGGCGAGGATCCGTTTCTGGTGACACAACTCGGCATGGCCGCAGTGCGGGGATTCCAGGGCGACGCATCCTTCAAAGACAAAAAACGCATCATTGCCACCCTGAAACATTTTGCCGCGTACGGCCAGCCCGAATCCGGCATCAATTGCGCCCCGGTCAACGTCTCCCTGCGCCTGCTGCGCGAAACGTTTTTGTATCCGTTCAAGGACGCAATCCAAAAGACCGGCGCCATCAGCGTGATGCCGGCCTACAATGAAATTGATGGCGTGCCGGCGCACGCGAACGAATGGCTGCTGCGCGACGTGCTCCGCAAGGAATGGGGGTTTAAGGGGTTCGTGGTTTCGGATTATTATGCCATCTGGGAACTGAGTGACCGGCCCGACACCCACGGCCACCGCGTGGCCAAAGACAAGAAGGGATCCTGCGCACTCGCCGTGCGCGCCGGGGTGAACATTGAGTTCCCGGAACCGGATTGCTACCTGCATCTCGTCGAACTCGTCCGCCAGGGCGTGTTAAAGGAAACCGAACTTGACGACCTCGTAGCTCCGATGCTGTTCTGGAAGTTCAAGCTGGGATTGTTCGATGATCCCTACGTGAACCCCGATGAAGCGGAGCGGATAGTTGGCAGCGAAAAAAACCGCAAGCTGGCGTTGCAAGCCGCGCGGGAGACGATCACGTTGCTCAAAAACACAAACAATCTGGTGCCGCTCAACCCCAGTAAAATCAAATCCATCGCCGTCATCGGACCGAATGCCGACCGCGAAATGCTCGGTGGTAACAGTTGTCGCCCCAAGTTTTACACCTCGCTGCTGGAAGGCATCCGTTTGAAGGTTGGCGACCGGGTGCAGGTCCCCTATTGCGAAGGCTGCAAAATCACCGTGGGCGGGTCGTGGAACCAGGATTTGGTAACCCCCAGCCACCCGGAAGAAGACCGCAAACTCATCCAGGAGGCCGTCAAAGTCGCCCAGCAGGCGGATGTTATCGTGGTGGCCATTGGTGGCAACGAACAGACCTCGCGCGAGGCCTGGTCACGCAAGCACATGGGCGACCGCACCAGTCTCGACCTGGTCGGCCGGCAGCAGGAACTGGTCACGGCCATGCTCTCAACGGGCAAACCCGTCATCGTGTTTCTCTTCAATGGCAGCCCGTTGTCCACCCAATATCTGAACGAAAATGTGCCCGTCATTTTCGAATGCTGGTACTTGGGCCAGGAAACCGGCCACGCGGTCGCCGACGTGCTGTTCGGTGATTTCAATCCCGGCGGCAAGCTGCCCATTACCATCCCGCGCTCGGCCGGCCACCTGCCTGCCTTTTACAATTACAAGCCGTCCGCACGCCGTGGCTACTTGTTCGACGACATTTCCCCGCTCCATCCCTTCGGTTTCGGTCTCAGTTACACGACCTTCGCCTTTAAAAATCCGCGCCTGGCAAAGAATAAAATCCGCCGGAACGAATCCACGCGCCTGCTGGTGGACGTCAAGAACACCGGCAAGCGCCCCGGCACCGAGGTGGTGCAAATGTACATTCGTGATTGCATCAGCTCGGTGACCCGGCCGGTCAAGGAGCTGAAGGGCTTCCAAAAAATTTCATTGCGGCCGGGCGAAACCCGGAGCGTCGCGCTCGACGTCACGCCGGAGTCGCTGGCATTTTACGACCTCCACATGAAGTACGTTGTGGAACCAGGCGAATTCGAAATCATGGTCGGCAATTCCTCGCGCGACAGCGATTTGCAGAAGTTGATTTTGACGGTGGAGTAACCGGGTCGAAACCAATCAACGAAATCCCTTATGACCGATCAAAACCAGAGGCTCTCGTTCTTTGAGAAGGCCGGCTATAGCGCGGCCGACTCCGCCGCAAATTTCGTCTTCATGACGATGATTCTCTTCCAGACGAACTTCTATACCGACAGTTTTGGCCTTACCGCCAGCGCCGCCGCCGCCATTCTGTTGTGGCCGCGGTTGTGGGATGCCTTCTTCGATCCGATCATGGGCGTCCTCGCCGACCGGACCAACACGCGCTGGGGCCGGTTTCGTCCGTGGATCCTGTGGACGGCGATTCCCTGGGCGGTCGTGATGATTCTGGCCTACACCACACCCAAGGGCTGGAGCCTGGGCGCCCTGATCGCGTACGCCGCAATCACAAACACGATGATGATGACGCTCTACTCGATGAACAACATGCCCTACTCGGCGCTGGGCGGCGTCATGACCGCCGACCTCAACGAGCGCGCCAAACTCAACTCCTTCCGGTTTATCGCCGTCAACATCGCGCAATTCATCGTGGGCGGCTTCACGCTGCCGTTGGTGGCCAAATTCGCCGTCGGCCACGACCGCGCGCATGGCTGGCAAATGACCATGACCATCTGGGCCGCCCTTTGCCTGATCCTGTTCATGATCACTTTTACGACCACCCAGGAGCGCATCCAGCCCATCTCCAAAGAAAAGAGTTCGCCGTTTCAAGATTTCAGCGATCTGCTCAAGAACAGTCCCTGGGCGGTCATGTGGGTCATGACCATGGTTCATTTCGGCATCCTTTCTTTGCGGGGCGGCGCGAACTACAACTACTACCATCATTACGCCGATAAGGCGGCGATGTTCGACTGCATGCAAAAGCTTGGCCTCGTTGTTCCGGCAGGTGTGTCTGTGTCCGGCTGGTTTTGGGGTCTTTTGGATACGCTCGGCTATATCGCCCACGGCGACCAGACCGCCGCGAATGTCGCCGACGTCTTCAACAGCATCATCAACATGCTCGGCACCACCACCACCATCATTGTCATCTTCCTCTCGGCGCCCCTCGCCAAGAAATACGGAAAGAAGGCGGTCGCGATCACCGGCTTTGCCCTTTCCACCGTCAACGCCTTTGCCACTTATCTGCTCCCGTCCACGGCCGTTGGCGGCATGATCGCCTTGACCATCGTCGGCTCGGTTGTCTATGCCCCGACCATTCCCCTGATCTGGGCCATCTTCGCCGACTGCGCGGATTATTCGGAATGGAAAACCGGCCGGCGCTTCACCGGCATGGTGTTCGCCACCCTCGGCTTCGCCCTCAAGGCCGGCCTGGCGCTGGGTTCGGCCTCGTTGCTCTGGATCCTGGCTGGCTTTTTCGGCTATGACACGAAATTCCCGAGCACTCCTGAAGCGGTTGCCGGCTACCGCGTCTGCGTCGGCATCGTCGTTGGCATCATGTTCGCCATCTGCACGGTCCTGTTGATGTTCTATAAGCTCAACATGAAGCTGACCATCCAGATGGCCGACGAACTGGCCGAACGCCGCAAACAAGCCGCTTCTGCTTGAAAATGTTTGTCAAAATCATTGCTTCCGTCGGAATCATGGGAATTTTCCTGGCCACCAGTGGCTTTGCGCAAACCTCCCTCAAAGAGGCCTTTAAAGGCGACTTCCTCGTCGGCGCGGCGCTCAACGAGACGCAATTCTCCGGCCGGGACACCAATGCCACCGCCCTGATCAAGGCGCAGTTCAACACCATCTCGCCCGAGGACGTCTTGAAATGGGAATCCGTTCATCCGGAGCCGGACCGGTACGACTTTTCGGCGACGGACCGATATGTGGAATTTGGCCGGAAGAACGGAATGTTCATCATCGGCCACAATTTGATCTGGCATGAACAGACGCCGAAATGGGTGTTTCAGGATGAGAAGGGGAATCCGGTTGACCGCGACACGCTGTTGTTGCGGATGAGCAATCACATTTTTACCGTGGTCGGGCGTTACCAGGGAAAAATCGGCGGCTGGGACGTGGTGAACGAGGCGTTGAACGAGGGCGGGACGCTTCGTAAATCGCCGTGGGAAAAAATCATCGGTGAGGATTATCTGCTCAAGGCGTATCAATTCGCACACGAGGCCGACCCGCAGGCCGAACTGTATTACAACGATTATTCACTTGAAAATGCGTCGAAACGGAATGGGGCAATTGCGTTGATTAAAAAACTTCAAGCCCAAGGAATTCGCATCACCGGCGTCGGTTTGCAGGGCCATTATAAAATGGACAGGCCGGGTCTGCAGCAGATGGACGAAACCATCGAAGCCTTTTCCAAACTGGGCGTCAAAGTCATGATTACCGAGCTGGACATGGACGTGTTGCCGGCCGCAACCAGGTCTCAGGCGGCGGAAGTCTCGATGAATTTCGCGTTGCGGGCCGAATTGAATCCTTACACCAACGGCTTGCCGGCCGCCGTGCAGCAGCAACTGGCAAAACGGTACGCCGATTTGTTCGCCGTGTTTGTCAAACACCATGACGTGGTCAGCCGGGTGACTTTTTGGGGTGTGACCGACGGCGATTCCTGGCTCAACAACTGGCCGGTGAAAGGCCGCACCGCGTACCCGCTGTTATTCGACCGCAACGGCCAGCCCAAACCGGCATTTAATGCCGTCATCCAAACCGCCGATTCACCGCAGAAGGCGGAAGCCAGGTAACGTCGTCCACCGCGTCTGCCACCGAAGGTCGCGGTGGCCGTAAGTTTAACCCGAACTCCGAAGTTGCATTGCTACGTTGGCGGAGTGCGGCTGTCCCCGGCTGCAGCATAACAGGATGGCGGGTGATTTGTAATGTACCACTGAAGGCTTCGGCCGTTATCACGCTAAACCACCCGTGAACAACCGGTGAATAAATGTGAACACCTTTCCTTGTTACACAATTACATGTGGGTATGAATTACGACGTTCGATGATATTGTATGTGTCTTATTAAGAGACACAAAATTCGATGCTCATTTTTAATTTGAGAAAACGATTACACTGACCGCCGCGACCTCCTGAACGCAAAACGGATCGAAGCATGGACTAAACAGATTTCGGGGTTCAAATTTTCGTTTCAACCGAAAATATCGGTTTTAGTCCATATTAATAATCAATACAGACTGCCGGCGGCAATCCGCTCCTGCAAAACTCGACGGCGCAGTCTAACTGCCCACGACACCACAAGTTGGCCCCATTTTATGGAGCCAACTCCCAGCAACAATCTGTGCACCCCTAAGTTTCCTTCAATTGTTGAACAAAACGCTTTCACAATCTAACCGTCCACAACCGCAGTGTGGCGCGTGTGATGCCCAGCAGCTTCGTGTTTTATCGGGCCTTTTCGCTTGTGGATTCACTCGATTGGAGTGATTCATATTTTTTCAGATAGGGAATCCAATGCAGGAGAACTCTGTCCAGCGTTCCGTCGGATTTCCATTGAGCCAGCGCCAGGTTGACCTGGCGCAACAGGTCCTGGTCGTCGGGCCGAATCCCCCAAGCGAGATTGTCCTCGGCCAGCGGCTGCGCGAGATAGGTTAAACCGGCTTCGTTCTCGGATATGATTTGGGCCAGCGCAAAACTGTCATCAACAAAAACATCGATCCGCCGGTCCTGGAGCAGATGGAAGGCCGCGTCCCGGCTCGTACCGATGCTGACGCGCTCCGCCTTCGGGCAGTTTTCCTGCACAAACACGTCGGCGGTCGTGCCGGGCACCACGCCAATTTTTGCCTCGGTGTTCAGAAGGTCCTGCCGGGTTTTGAACCGGCCGGCATTTTGACGGCTGAAGATTGCCCGGAGCTGATTGTGCAGATAGGGGTCGCTGAATGCGATCCGCAACTGCCGGGGCCGGGTCACCGACATGCCGGACATGATGATGTCAATGCGCCCTTCCTGCAGGGCCGGCATCAGTTGCTCCCAGCGCATGGAAAAGTACTGCACGGGCCGGCCGAGTTTTGCGCCCAGAGCGTCGGCGAGATCGATCTCGGCGCCGGCGAAGCCGTCATCGTTTTCAAAAACCAGCGGCGGGTAATCCGGCGTGATGCCGACTCGCAGCGGGCCTGGCCGGGTTGTGGCACATCCCGCCACAGCAGCCAGCACGGCAGCCAGCGCGAGGCCGGCCACGCCAGCGGGGGTGAAGGGATTTGGGATGATGGATTTGCTTTTCATGGTTCTTTCCGTTCTATTTTTACCCGGTTGCCACGCGCAACGGGTTTGAAAAAGGTGTTAGTCCTCACTGGCCCAGTGTCAACGTATATAGGTCAGGTGTGAAGCTTAAAAAACAGGTGTCAGCGTATTCTGGTCGCTGGATGGCGGTGGCACGGGCGGGGTTGCTTGCCAACCAATCATTTCACGTTCAACTCGCGCTGGATGCCGAATTTTTCGATGCGTTTGCGCAGCGTGGCGCGCGTGATGCCGAGCAGCTTCGCGGCGTGGACCTGATTGTTGTTCGATTCCTTGAGCGCCTGGATGACCAGTTCGCGCTCGACGGCGGGGATGACCTTCAATTTCGGGTCGCGCCTGGCCCATTGGAACAGTTGCCGCGCCAGTGCCGCAACATCAGTGGTGGCGGACTCGCCCCCGACGCCCATGGCTGCAGAAAGCGGCGGGGCGCCGCTGCCACCCCGGCCGGAAATTTCCGGGGGCAGATCGCTTTGCAGAATCGCGTCGCTTTTGGCCATGACGTGCGCGCGGCGGATGGCGTTCTCCAGTTCGCGCACGTTGCCCGGCCAATGATGTTTCCCCAGCGCCTTGATGACATTGGCGGCAATGGATTTCGGCTTCCGTTGCTGTTCGCGCGCAATTTTTTCCAGAAAATAGTTCACCAGCAGCGGAACATCCTCGCGCCGCTCGCGCAGCGGCGAGATGTGGATGCGCACGACGTTGAGCCGGTAAAACAAATCCTCGCGGAATTGTTTCGCGGCCACGGCGGCTTCCAGCGCCTTGTTCGTCGCGGCGATGACACGCACGTCCACCTGAATCGGCTGGTTGCCGCCGACGCGCTCGAAGGTGCCGCTTTGCAGCACGCGCAGAATTTTTGTCTGCGTCGCGGGCGTCATGTCGCCAATTTCATCCAAAAAAATCGTGCCGTGGTTGCATTGCTCAAATTTGCCGATGCGTTGCACGGTGGCGCCGGTGAACGCGCCGCGTTCATGGCCGAAGAGTTCGCTTTCGAGCAATTGTTCGGGAATCGCGGCGCAGTTGACGGCCAGGAACGGCTGCGTGCTGCGGTTGCTGTGATGATAAATCGCGCGGGCGACGAGTTCTTTGCCGGTGCCGCTCTCGCCGGTGATGAGCGCGGTGGCGTCGGTCGCGGCCACCTGGCCGATGAGCTTGAACACCTGCTGCATCGGCTCGCTGCGGCCCACGATGCCGAGTTCGTAATCCTCGGATTCGAGCAACGGCTGATACGACACGACTTGCTGCATGTCGTACGCGGCCTTGAGCGCGTTGCCGACGATTTCCTTGAGCTTCAGCGCGTCGAATGGCTTGAGCAGATAATCGTAGGCGCCGAGCTTCATCGCTTCGATGGCCGTCTGGGTCGTGCCGTAGGCGGTCATCAAAATGACGAGGAGCTTGGGGTTGGCGGCGCGGATCCGGCGGAGCGTTTCGAGTCCGTTCATGCCGCCCATGCGCACATCCATGAGCACGAGGTCGGGCTTGAATTTGGGAATGACCTTCAGCCCTTCCTCGCCGGACGATGCCGTGGCCAGTTCGATTTCCGGCGAATTAAAGATTCGTTGGAACGAATACCGCACGTCTTCCTCGTCATCAATCAGCAGCAGCTTGCTCATTGGCTGTTTAACATAGCGAAACCCGGCAAAAGAAATAAGGAATTTTTTAAGCGCATTTGATTTGAATTTACACTGCCGCCAATGCGACCATTCGACCGTTCCAAAATTGAACCAAAATCCTTATGAAAAGACTTGTTTTACCCGGCCTGATGGCTTTGCTGGCCACCCCGCTGCTCGCGGCGGATGCCAGTCCCAAGGCCGACATCAAGAACGCCGCCGCCGCGCTCGGCAACCAGACTAATTACAGCTGGCGAACGACGGTGGAAGTCGGAAACAATTCGCGGTTCCGCCCCGGCCCGACGGAGGGCAGGACGCAAAAGGGCGGTTACACCACTTTGTTGATAGGCTTCGGCGACAACACGAACGAAGCCGTGCTCAAAGGAACCAATGGCGCGATCAAGACGCCGGACGATGGCTGGCAATCGCTGGCGGAAGCCGCAAACGATGACGGCGGTGGCGGGTTCAATCCCACCTTGTTCCTCGCCCGTATGATGCAAAATTTCAAAGACCCGGCCGTCCAGGCCGCCGACCTGGCCGACCAGGCAAAGGATCTGAAAAAAGACACCAACGGGATTTCCGGTGATTTGACGGAAGATGGCGCGAAAGCGTTGTTGATGTTCCGGCCGCGAGGCGGAAATGGCGGGGGCGAAGAGCCGGCCGTCAGCCATGCCAAAGGTTCGGCGAAATTCTGGCTCAAGGACGGCAAACTCGCGAAATTCCAATTTCATCTTCAAGGCACCGTCAGCTTCAACGGCAACGACCGCGACGTTTACCGCACAACCACCGTGGAAATCAAAGACGTCAACTCGACCAAAATCGAAGTGCCGGACGAAGCGAAGAAAAAATTGCAGTGATGCTTTTAAGCAAGGCTGGATGAATCCGGTGTTCCGATGGCGATGCCACGATGAGCGCCTCTCATTAGCACCCGGCTTCAGCCGGGTGTAACCCGTTGTCACAAGGATAAAACCCGTTTCAACGGGTTTCACTGCCCACCGAAGCCGTTAAAACGGCTTCCCGACGTTTTCGACCATCATCACCGGGCTGAAGCCTGGTGCTGATGAGAATTTTTCCCTCACTGTTCAAAAATTGAGATGCGCCCGGCCTGTTAAGAACTGAGATTCCCTGTTTGACCTTGCCTGGGTCATGGCCTACACTCACGCCCCTTTAATATGAAAATTGTCATTTGTGATCCCGTTTCGCCAAAAGGCATCGTGCTATTGCAACAGCGGCCTGAATTTCAAGTGGTCGTGCTGCCCAAACGGCTGCCCGAACCGGAACTGCTCCCCCTCGTCGCGGATGCCGTCGCGCTGGTCGTCCGCTCCGAGACCAAGGTCACACGCAAAGTCATCGAGGCCGCCCCCAAATTGCGCGTCGTGGGCCGCGCGGGCGTCGGCGTGGACAATGTGGACATCGAAGCCGCCACGCAGCATGGCACCGTGGTGATGAACACCCCCGGCGGCAACACGGTGACCACCGCCGAATTGAGCTTTGCCATGCTGCTCTCACTCGCGCGCAAGGTGCCGCAGGCGCACGCCTCAATGATCGCGGGCAAATGGGACCGCAAACTTTTCCAGGGCGCCGAGCTCATGGGCAAAACCCTCGGCGTGCTCGGCATGGGCCGCATCGGCACGGAAGTTGCCAAACGCGCCATTGCGTTCGGCATGCACGTCATCGCCTACGACCCCTATCTAACCGAGGACCGCGCCAAGGCCATCGGCGCGGAATTCGCCGACAGCGTGGACGAAGTTTATCGCGTGGCGGATTTCATCACCGTGCACATGCCGGTGACGCCGGAAACCAGGTACATGCTCAACGCCGCCGCCTTCGCCAAGATGAAGCCCGGCGTGAAAATCGTGAATTGTGCCCGTGGCGAAATCATCGCCGAAGCGGATTTGATTGCGGCGCTGGAATCGAACAAGATCGCCGGCGCGGCGCTGGACGTTTATGCCGTTGAACCGCTGCCCGCCGACCATCCGTATCGCAAGCAGGCGAACCTGATTTTGACGCCGCACCTCGGCGCGAGCACGGACGAAGCACAGGAAAAATGCGGCATCGAAGTCGCCGAAGTCATCGCGGGTTACCTGCTCACGGGCGAGGTCCGCAACGCGGTGAATTTGCCGTATCTGGACGCGAAGACCTACGAGCAGGTGAAGCCCTACCTGCCGCTGGGCGAGGCGCTCGGCAAACTGCTGGCGCAGCTCGCGCCGGCGGGCGCCGACCGTATTTACATCACCTACGGCGGCCACGCGCGGCAATTGCCGAACACCGACCCGGTGACCCGCTCGATTTTGCGCGGCTTTTTGGAAAGCAGCGCGGTCAAGGACGTGAACAACGTCAACGTCCGCTCCGTTGCCGCGAGCATCGGCGTCACCGTCGAGGAAAAAAAATCCGACGAGCCGGTCACGTTCAACGAATGGCTGCACGTGCAGGTTTTCAGCAACGGGAAGAAACTGATCTCGGCGGGCGGGACGTTTTTCGGCTCGCCGAACAATCCCCGCATCGTACGGCTGTTCAGCACGCCGGTGGAAATTCCCATCAGCGGCACGTTGCTGCTGTTGAACAACAAGGACCGGCCCGGCATCGTTGGCCATCTCGGCACGCTGCTCGCCAAACACAAGGTCAACATCGCCAACATGAGCCTGACGCGCGACACCGCCGGCGGGCTGGCGTTGACGGTTTTGAATCTCGACAGCGCGCCGCCGCCGGCGGTGCTCGAAGAACTCCAGAAAGACCCTGACATCAGCAATGTGAAAGTGGTAAAGTTGTAAAACCGTTAAATTGAAAGAAGACAAAAATGAAAAAACAAATAAAATTGATTTTCCCTGCCGTGTTCGCCGTGGCCTTGTTCGCGCTGCCGCGCGTTAATGCTGCTTCCGCCAACGCCGCCACCAACGTGCCCGCGCCCACCGCGACCAATGGCAGCTCCCAAGCCGCGATGGCTGCGTTGTTTGACGACCCGGTTATTGCCAGGGGCAAGGGTTTTGAAATCAAACGCAGTACCTTGGACGAGGTGATGGTGGGGGTTAAATCCACCGCTGCCGCGCGCGGCCAGACCATTCCGCCCGGGCAGTTGGCCCAGATCGAAAGCCAGTTGCTCGGCCGGCTCATCCAGGATCAGCTTTTGTTGCAAAAAGCCACGGACGCGGACAGATCCAATGGTGTCCAAAATGCCGGGGTGCAAATGAACATGCTGCTCGAACGCTTCGGTTCGCAGGAAGCCCTCGAACGGCAAATGAAAGCCGTCGGCTTGACGGTCGCTGAACTGCGCAGCAAGATCATTCAGGAAAACACCGCGCAGGCGGTAAAAATACGGGAGTTGAATGTCACCGTTACGGATGCCGAGACGAAGCAATTTTACGACAACCCCACGAATCAGGCGGATTTTGAGCAGCCGGAAATGGTTCATGTCCGCCACATTTTGGCGTTAACCATGGACCCGGTCACGCGCGCGCCGTTGTCGGCGGACCAGCAACAGGCCAAGCGCAAACAGATGGACGACCTCCTCAAGCGCATCCGCGGCGGCGCGGATTTTACGGCGCTGGCCCAACAATACTCCGAAGATCCCGCCTCGAAGGACAGCACCAACGAAATCACCCTCGCGCGCGGCAATCCAGGAACACCACCAGAGATTGAAGCGGCTGCGTTTTCACTGACCAACAATCAGGTCAGCGACGTCATCACGACCGCTTACGGCTACCATATCATCAAGTTGCTCTCCAAAACTCCGGCCAAAAGAGTGGATTACGCGACGGTCGCCCCCAAAATCAAGGATTTCCTGACACAACAGAAAATTGAAAAACTCGCCCCGCCTTATATAGAAAAGTTGAAGCAAGCCGCGGATGTGCAAATTCTGGATGCGGATTTGAAAGCGGCAGCGGCAGCGGCGGCGGCAGCCGCCGCGAACGCGCCCATCGCAACGCCCGAAAAATAGCGCGGGGTTGCGGGGCGCTGGCCTGGCTTGTTCCGCCAAGGCACTTTGGAAAGCGTTATGAAGACAAAACTTGGAATTGTTATTCTTGCAGTGGCCTGTGGCGGACTGGCCATTGCCTTGTTTGCGACGAAAAAAGCGGCGGACGAACGGCTCAATAAAGATGCCGACGCAATTCTCGAATTTTCCAATCAATTGGTCGTCGCCGCTGCCAACCTCGACAAACTCCGCCAGATCAATCTGATGCTGACCAATGACCTTGCCGGCAGTCGCCATGACCTTGCCGGCAGCCGCCAGGAAGCGCTGACTTTCAGCAACCAATTCACCGAAACCGCCGGCAAGCTGGCCAGCATCAAAGCCTCGTTCAAAAGCGCCCAGGACCAAATCGCCAGTCTCAACAGCCATGTTACCAGTTTGGAAACGCGAAATCAGGTGCTTGATCAGCGCGCCGCCGCGCTCACCAACGCCATTGCCAGCCTGAACGCGCAAATCGCCGACACCCAGCAAAAACTCGCCGGTTCTGAAACCAATAAAGCCTTTCTCGAAAAGGAATTGCAGCGGCAAACGGCCGCCAAAGCCGAGTTGGAAAGCAAGTTCAACAACCTGTCTGCGATGCGCGCCCAGGTCAGAAAATTGCGGGAAGATTTGCTCGTCACCCGCCGCTTGCAATGGATGCGCGAAGGCTCCGACCCCGCTTCACAGCAACAAAAAGGCGCGCAATTGCTGATGCAGCATACGGTGTCCGCCCCCGAGCAACCGCCGCACTACGATCTGAACGTCGAGGTCGGCTCCGATGGCTCCATCCACGTCATTCCATTGCCGGACAACACGCCCGCAACCGCGACAAATTTGCCGGCGCAGTGACGCGTGCAGTTGAAATTTTCAATTTAATTTGCAGCCGGAGCGGGCCGTTCACGAACCACCATGCCGACTTACGAATACATTTGCGAAAAATGCGGGCACGAATTTGAAGCCGTTCAATCCATCTCCACCGGGCCGCTGCGGATTTGCCCGAAGGAACTTTGCGGCCGGAAAAAATGGGGCCGCGGCCGTGTGAAACGCAAAATCAGCGCGGGTGGCGGCCTGCTTTTCAAGGGTAGTGGCTTTTACATTACCGATTACCGCAGCGAAGGCTACAAACAGTCCGCGAAAAAAGATGCTGCCATGCCAAATTTGTCCAGCGGCAAAAATAAACCGGCAAAAAACGAAACCAAACCCGCCCCGGTGAAAACACCGGACCCGGCGGCCGGGAAATGATCCGGAAGTTACATGATGGCATCGTCGTGCCGTTGCGCCGGTTTGATGATTCGACGATTCAGCGGTTCAACGGTTTAACCGCTCAAAACCTTTTTGCTCTTTGCGTGGTGGCTTTTCCCCTGTTCGCCCGCGCGCAAGCTCCATTTCCGGACACCAGTTTGGCGCGCAGCGTTTCCGGCCAGTTCATCGTCACCGGTGTGCCGTCCCCCGCCGCCGGGGCGGGGCCGGCGGCCAGGCCGGGAATCGCCACCAACACCGATTTTGTCCGGCTGGAACCCGCGCTGCTGGCCGTTTCCGCCGAGCGCATCAAGGAATCGCTGCGGCGCGAATTGAACCGGGAATTCGAAAACTCCGGAGCTGGCGCGCCGCCGCACGGGAAAATTTATCTCGTCCTGCACCCGGCACAGTCAACGAATGAAGACGTCACCATTGTCTCCCGGCATTCCCCGGGGGGCTGGGATTATCAAGTCCAGTTGCCCGACGTTTTGTCGCGCACCCGTTACCTGCGCGCGATGACCGGCGTGCTGCTGCTCGAATTCGCCAACCGCAATTCCGCGGCGCTGAATTCCGCGGAGATTCCCGCCTGGCTCACGGATGGTTTGTCGCAGGAATTGCTCGCGACCGCCTGGCAGGAAATCATCCTGTCATCGCCGGACAAGAAGGTGAACGGCCTGCCGGTCAGGCCTACCGTAACCATCACCCGCGGCATGGATTCGCTGGCCGGCGCGCGGCGCGTGTTGCGCGATCAAACCGCGCTGACGTTTGAACAATTGGGCTGGCCGGCCGATGCGCAAATGTCCGGCGCGGACGGCGGCGTCTATCGCGCCAGCGCGCAATTGTTCGTCAACGAATTGCTGGCCTTGAAAAACGGCCCGGCGCATTTGCGCGCGATGCTTGAATCCCTGCCGAAATTTTACAACTGGCAGGTGGCGTTCCAAACCGCGTTCCGGGAAAATTTTCCGCGGCCGCTCGACGTGGAAAAATGGTGGGCGGTGCGGGTCGTGAGCTTCATTGCGCGCGACCCCGGCCCGGCCTGGACGCCCGCGGTCAGCCGCGACAGGCTTGACGAAATCCTCAGAGTGCCGGTGGAAATGCGCGCGGCCTCGAACGCCCTGCCCGCGCGCGCGGAAATTTCACTCCAGGCCGCGATCCGCAACTTCGACCGAGCGCAGCAGGTGGCGATTCTCCAAAACAAATTGCGCGCCCTTGAACTCGCGCAACTGCGCATGGCTTTGCAGTACGCGGGTTTGACCGACGGCTATCGCCGCGCCCTCGAGGAATATATCGAACCGGCCAAACGCGCCTCGCTCGTGTTGCGACGGTTCAAACATCCTTTTACTTCACCGTCAAAAACGATCATGAACGAAACGCTGAAAAAATTGGACGCGCTGGATGCGCAGCGGCGGGCAATCAATTCGGCCATCAAGCTGGGCGGTGTGTCCCCGTGATTTCAGCCCCGCTTGAACGCGGCGGACGCGAAATGCAGTCAACTTGACAGGTCGCAATTCCAACTTATAGTTCCCATTGAAAAAAATGAAGGATGACAACTTAACGGCGAATGGCGGGGAGCCGCCAGCGGACCACCGGCTCCAATCCTTGAAGGAATTTCACTCCGCCGGCCGCGGCTTCTGGCGCGATGTTCCCGACGCCGATTGGAACAACTGGCATTGGCAGCTCAAACATCGCATCACCACGCCGGAGCAACTGCAGCGCTTCATGCCCACGCTCACGCCGGAGGAATTCGCCGGCGCCAAACTGGCAAACCACAAGCTCGCGCTCGCCATCACGCCGTATTTTTTCAATCTCATTGACCCGCTGGACGAGCATTGTCCCATCCGCCAGCAGGTCATCCCGCGCATCGAGGAGACGCACACCGCGTCATGGGAAATGAGCGACCCGTGCGGCGAGGATTCACATTCACCCGTGCCCGGCCTTGTGCATCGTTATCCCGACCGCGTGCTGTTCCTGATCACCGACCGTTGCGCCTCGTATTGCCGTTATTGCACGCGCTCGCGGCTCGTCAGCAACGCGACCGGTTACGATTTTCATCCCGAATTCGACAAGCAAATCGCCTACATCGCGCAGCATCCGGAGGTCCGCGACGTCCTGTTGAGCGGCGGCGATCCCCTGCTTCTCAGCGACGAAAAACTCGAATCTCTTTTGAGCCGGCTGCGCGCGATCCCGCACGTGGAATTTTTGCGCATCGGTTCGCGCATCCCCACGTTCCTGCCGCAGCGCATCACGCCCGAACTCTGCGCCATGCTGAAAAAATATCATCCGCTGTTCATGAGCGTTCACTCGAACCACCCGCGCGAACTCACAACCGAAGTCCGCGACGCGCTGGGCCGCCTCGCCGACGCCGGCATTCCGCTCGGCAACCAGTCCGTGTTGCTCAAGCACGTCAACGATGACGCGGCGGTGATGAAGGCGCACATCCAGAAGCTGCTCATGTGCCGGGTGAAGCCCTATTACCTTTACCAGTGTGATTTGATTTCCGGCTCGGCCCATTTGCGCGTGAGCGTCCGCCAGGGCCTGGAAATCATGACGCAATTGCGCGGTTACACGACCGGTTACGCCGTGCCGCAATACGTCATTGACGCCCCCGGCGGCGGCGGCAAGGTGCCCATCAATCCGGACTACGTTTTGAGCCACAACGCCGACCGCGTGGTGCTGCGCAACTACGAAGGCAAAATCTTCGAGTATCCCGAAGCCCCGGACGGCACGCCGCTTTCCCCGCCGCCGAAAGAAATTCAAGAGCCGCAGTTGGTGTAAAACATTAAATGGACGGTGCCGGACATTTCTTCAACCGGCAGCCCGGACATGGCGTCCAAACACCTTGCCGTGTTGCGCAAGGCCGGCGCGGTGGTGCAGGAACGCAGCCGGCTCTACCAGATTCCGCCGCAACACCTGACCGCGCCCGGCAAACGCATCGTGGGCTTTGGCCACCGCCTGCTCCGGCTGGGCGGAATGTTGTTTAATAAGTGAATCCATCCCGGAGCAATATACCCGCCACAACTGCCCGTTTGTCCATACCCGCACTCAATCAAAACGGCTCCTAGAGACTCCGGGCTGCAAAAAACACCACCCTTGCCCGCCCCTATGACCGTAGGAGCGTCTTTGCCATTCGGATGGTGACACGCACCAAATAATTTACTTGCGGGGACAATTCGTGGTGATTGAATAATGACATGGAAATGCCCAATTTACCAACCGATAACCTTTATAAATTTCAAGCATTGGTGGGGCTTGGGGGTAGAATTGATTTAATGAAATACAAGGCTTCCAAACTTATTAATTTGTGGAGAACGTCGGTTATAGGAATTTCTTTTTCCTTAATTCTCACATTGCATGGTTTTTGGAATTGGTATCGTAAAGTTCAAGTTTACCAAGACCGGATATTGAAAAACGAAGCCGAGAAGTATCTATCGAAGAAACAATAAAATGGGTGACCGCTTCCAGCAACGTCTTGCCGCCGCCATTCATGCCGCCAATCACCCCGGCCCTCTTTCCTGACGACCCTCATTCGGCTGCGCCACCTTCTCACATCCGATGGGCGAAGGGCATGAGGAGAGGGGGAATTCTTGGTGGTTAAATTGAAATTTACATCCGCGCATTTTCTGCCAGATTGTTTCCATGAGCGGAATCACTTTCATGGTGGATGAGCGCGGCCAGAAGACAGCAGCCGTCATTGACCTGCGGAAGCATGAACAACTTTGGGAGGATTTCTACGACACGCTGCTGGCCACATCGCGCGCCCGCGAGCCGCGCGAAAGCGTTGCATCTGTCCGACAACGCCTAAAATCCCGGCGGAATGGCTGATTACTCCATCAGTTTCGCCCGTTCTGCGCGCAAGGAATTGGAGCGGCTTCCCGGCGATGTTGCAGACCGAGTCCTCGGGAAGGTTGAAATGTTGGCCAGTAACCCGCGGCCTGCCGGCGTCATCAAGCTTCATGGACAGAAAAATCTCTGGCGGTTGCGTGTCGGCGATTACCGCGTGGTTTATGCGATTGATGATTTTTCCAGGACAGTTGACGTTTCGATAATTCGCCATCGCCGCGATGTTTATCGGGGTTTGTAAGCCGCAAAATTTTTCTTTGTGCCTTCGTGCTTTTGCGTTTAATTTCCCAAAAACATCGAAGGATTAGATATGCCTCACACTTGGAAATTCTTCCGCGCCGGCGGCTTCAACCAGGTCGTTCTCAACTCGGGAGCCGACCTCCTCAACCTCGACCAGTTGGACCAGAAGCTCTGGGTCGCACTGGCCTGTCCCACCACGGGCGTCGAGTTTGACAAAACCACGCTCGCGCTGATTGACACGGACAAGGACGGTCGCATCCGCGCACCGGAGTTGATTGCCGCCGTCAAATGGGCCGGTGGCCTGCTCAAAAACCCGGATGACCTGCTCCAAGGCAGCCCGACGCTGCGGCCGGCGGCGATCAACGACACCAATCCGGAAGGCAAACTGATTGCCAATTTTGCCCGGCAAGTGCTGGGCAAGACGGACAGTGCGGAAATCACCATTGACGAAGCCGCCGCCGCTGCGCAGACCTTTGCCGCCAAACCGTTCAACGGCGATGGCATCGTGCCCGCCGATTCCGCAAGTGACGACGTTACCAAGGCCGTCATCGCCGACATCATCACCTGCCTGGGTACGGACGCCGATGCCAGCGGCAAGCCCGGCGTCAGCCAGGCCAAAGTGGACCGGTTTTTCTCCGATGCCGCTGCTTACTCCGATTGGTGGAAAAAGGCCGAAGGTGACGCCGCCGTGTTGCCGCTGGGCTTGAACACCGAAGCCGCCTCAGGTGCCGTCAAGGCCGTCAAGGCCAAGATGGACGACTATTTTGCGCGCGGACGACTTGCCGCTTTCGATCCGCGCTCCGTCAACGCGCTGAACCGCGACGAGAACGAATACGCCGCCTTGAGCGCCAAAGACCTGACCAACACGCACGCCGATATTGCCAGCCTGCCGCTGGCGCAAGTCGGCGCCACCACGCCGCTGCCGCTGACGCAAGGCATCAACCCGGCCTGGGCAAACGCCATTGCCGCGTTGCAAACCAACGCCATCGTGCCATTGCTCGGCGCCCGGACGGTGCTGACCGAGGCGGATTGGAATGCGCTGCTCGGCAAACTCGCCGCGTTCGATGCCTGGAATGCCGGCAAGACCGGCGGCGCGGTCGAAAAAATCGGATTGAAACGCACGCGGGAAATTCTCGCCACCAAAGCCAAAGACACCCTGACCGCGCTCATCGGCAAGGACAAGACCGAGGAAGGCAATGCCGTTGCCGTCATCGGCCTGCACTGCCTGGTTCACTACCATCGCGATCTGGCCAGGCTTTGCCGTAACTTCGTCAACTTCGGCGATTTTTATGGCCGGAAGGACAAGGCCATTTTCCAGGCCGGCACGCTTTACCTCGACCAGCGCAGTTGCGATCTGTGCCTCACCGTGGATGACGCGGGCAAACACGCCGCCATGGCGGGCATGGCCGGCACCTATCTCGCCTACTGCGATGGCGTGCGCAAGGGCAGCGGAGAAAAATTGTCCATCGTCGCCGCGTTCACCGGCGGCGATTCTGACAACCTCATCGTCGGTCGCAACGGGATTTTCTACGACCGCAAAGGCCGCGACTGGGACGCCACCATCACCAGGATCGTGGACAACCCGATCAGCATCCGGCAGGCGTTCTGGTCGCCTTACAAAAAGCTGGTGCGCATGATTGAGGAACGCGCCGCCAAAAAGGCCGCCGCCGAGGAAGCCAATGCCAATGCGCAATTGACAGCCGTTGCCAATACACCAGTCGCTCCGGCTCCCCCGGGGGCTCCGGCAGCTCCGGCTAAAACCGCATTTGACCCCAGTGTCATCGCCCTGCTTAGTCTGGCATTGGGCACCTTGGCGGCGGCATTCGCGGGTATTCTTGGTTTTCTCGGCAAATTTGAGGCTTGGCAGGTGCCGCTGGTCATTATTGGCATCATGCTGGTCATTTCCGCCCCGTCCATGGCCGTCGCCTGGTTGAAATTGCGCAAGCGCAATCTCGGCCCGATTCTCGACGCCAACGGCTGGGCCGTGAACGCCAAGGCCAGGATGAACGTGCCATTTGGTGGCGCGCTGACAGGCGTGGCCGCCCTGCCGCCGGGATCCACCTTCAGCACGGCGGATGAGTATGCCGAGAAACCCGCCATCTGGCCCAAACTGCTCCTCTTCGCGTTTGTGGTCTGGTTCATCTGGGCGTTTTTGAACGACAGCCAGGGCCGGCTCTATCGTTGGACGGATGGCAAATACGGCAAACCGTCCGTGGAAGTCCAAAAGCTGCTCAACCTGCAACATGCGCAGGGCAAAGCAGACAAGAAGACGGCTGCCGACCAGGTGCCGGCGAATACAGCCACCGCCGCCGCTCCTGCACCGTCCACGGTTTCCACGGCGACCAACGCCGTCCCGGCAAAATAGTTTTCGCCAAATATTCACTGCCCGGATGTTCGCGTCCGGGCTTTTTATTTTCCGGCGATGTGACAAAATCGTTTTGATGTCACACGAAACCACCGCCGCCAAAAAGGAACGCGCGATGAAAATCATTGCGGCGCTGGACCGTACCTACCCTGCGGCGCATTGCGAGTTGAGTCACACCAATCCCCTCCAGTTGCTCGTTGCCACCATCCTCTCCGCACAATGCACCGACAAGCGCGTCAACCTCGTCACCAAAGAATTGTTCAAAAAATACCGCTCGGCGGCGGATTACGCGAACGCGCCGCTCGCGAAACTGGAGCCGGCCGTCAAATCCACCGGCTTTTTCCGCAACAAGGCGAAGAACATCCAGGCCTGCTGCCGCAAACTCGTCGAGCGGCACGGCGGTAAAGTGCCGCGCACGATGGAGGAATTGACGCAGCTCGACGGCGTCGGGCGCAAGACGGCCAACGTCGTTTTGGGCAATGCCTTCGGCATCAACGTCGGCGTGGTTGTGGATACGCACGTCGCCCGGTTGTCGCAGCGGCTCGGCCTTACCAGGCAGAAGACGCCGGAAAAGATAGAATTGGAGTTGATGGCGCTGGTGCCGCAAAAACAGTGGACGCTGTTCAGTCACTGGCTCATCTGGCATGGCCGCCGCCGGTGTGATGCGCGCAAGCCGGACTGTGAGGGTTGTGAGATCAAAAAGCACTGCCCGCGCATCGGGGTGAATATTGCAGGAAAACACCGAACATTGAACGCTGAGCAACCCAACTCAGCGACCGACGCGGGCAGCGCGCGTCCGCCGAAGCCGATGATGTTGTAAAATCAGTGACTCATAAACTCAAGTGCATAGCGCCGGTTCGCTGCAGCGCCCTGGGCGGCGTCTTTATAATCAAGGAGGAGTCGCCAGGCGAAAGAAACCGCTGCCGTTGGACGGCGAAAAGGTGATCTCGTTATTCAGGTTGGTGAGATTAAGCGTGGGCGTGTTCGTCAACGTTACCCAATTAGTCGTGGTCAGATCCGAATTCTGTTGCACGACAAACTTCGTGGAAGGCACGGGCCAGGAAAATGCTGGATTGCAGCTGGAAGCCTTGAGGTTTAGTTGCGGAGTTGGAGTAAATTGCAAGGTGTAAAGATCGCCTTGATAGCCAGTGGTGCCCATTGTAAACAACTTCTTTCCGTCCGCCGATGATGCCGAACCAAAATAAGGGTAAGGTGAATTGGTCGAAATCCAAACAGTTCCTGAATTTGTCGAAGCGTAAAGCATGCCTCTATCAGTCGCCGCCACCAATGTGTTTCCATCCGCAGATGAAGCAACCGAATACCACTCGGCACTTGGCAAACTGTTGGATATCCAACTTATGCCTCCGTTAGTAGAGGAATAAACACTGCCAGGAGATGCCGCTGCAATCAGTTTATTTCCATCCGCAGATGAAGCAACTGAATACCAATAGGCACTTGGCGATTCCGTTTGCAGCCAGGCAGTTCCAGAATTTGTTGAGACATAGATAGAACCGCTTCCATTAACAGCCACCAGCCTGCTCCCATCCGCGGATGAAGCAATAGAGTGCCAATCGCTTTGAGGCACGTCATTCGTTATCCAGGTAATCCCTGAATTGGTTGAAGTATAAATAAAACCGTTGAAGCCACTCGCTGCCAGTTTGGTTCCATCGGCTGATGAAGCAATGGAATACCAATCATATACGCTTTGGGCGTTGGATTGAACTGTCCAGGTTTTTCCCGAGTCACTTGAAGTGCATAAAACCGAACCAATAGCCGCTAATTTGGTTCCGTCGGCAGACGAAGCAACATAAAACATCGGGGACGGCGAAGTGGTTTGTATCCAACTGATGCCTGAATTTGTTGATATATAAACACGGCTGCTGCCAGCAGCGATCAATTTACTGCCATCTGCGGAACAAGCAATACTGCTCATGCTCGCTGGCGCTTCAGACTGCATCCAAGTTTGAGCAAATCCAGAACCAACAGTTAAAATACCAATAAGAACCATCAGTAGTAATCTGATTTGATACATTATGTGCGATTGTATTTTCATAAGCATAGTGCCGCCTAACGACCAGCTCACCGACCGCCGCCCTTCCTGCGTGTCCGAGTTGCCCGAAACTGTGCTGGGCGGCGGTTCGGTGGGGCGCTTGGTTTGGCATTTTCTTTGCCGTCGTAGTAAATATCGAAGCCCACTTCAATACCGCGATCTCCGAGATATTTCATAACCTCCGGCGAGAGCCCGAAACCTTTGTTTTTGGACGGCATCGAAAACCCCACAAAGAAATCAACCTTGTACTTCTTCGTGAGCCGATGCCAAAGCCCAACCGCACTCGGCAGCCGACGAAGAACCAGTATCATGGCCTCGGCACAATCCCACTCGTCTGTATCCTTGGGCTTCAGGGTAAGCCGCCATGCCCCAAATCCGGCAATGCGCATCACTGTGCCGTCTTCCCGAAGGACCGGCTTCCCTTTCTGTTGCGACTCATCGGGCTCACAGCCCATGACCTTTGTTACGTCATCAGGAATGAGATCCTCGGAGGTGATCCGCAACGTGATGCTGAACCATTCGATCGGACCACCGAACCAAACAGTCCCCGATGGCGCGCATTTTGGGATGGCCGGCTTGGGTGCTTTCATGCCGAACGCCAGAACTCAGCCATGCCGGACGTGTGATGTCAACCGCAAATGCGGAACTGAGACGGCCAACCGGCGTTGCCTGCAGTGATGGTTAGAAAACATCATTGCGGTGTCTTTGCTAGGGTTGTGATGCGCTGAATAAAAACTGTCTTACCGTTGGTATAGCCGACACGGTCGTTTGGGTGCGCGGTCGCTAACTTAATTTTGAGGCGCTCGTAGGCGCGGGCGGTCTGCGGATGGGCAATGAGGTAGTCGCGGAAGAGCAGCCGGTCCCAATGCTCCCGAAATACGCTCCGGCGAGTAACCATGTGGATGTGGTGGGTGCGCCTGCCGCGCTGGTCGCGCCGGATGAAGAACGCATACCACGGCGGAACATCGTCATCGAAGCTCGAACGCCAGAAGTAGTCATAGCCCTGCGCCTCCAGAATGGGCGCGATCTTGGCACGGGCGGCTCGGAGGGAGCGAACCTCCACGAGCAAGTTGATGATGGGTTTGGCGGCGAGTCCGGGAACAGCCGTGCTGCCGAAGTGCTCGATGCGGCGAACGAGTCCGGCGGGAAGGCAAGAACGCAGATGCTCGGCCTCCCGGCGGAAGAGCTCAGGCCAGCGGGAATCGTAACTGACAATGGCTATATCCTCGCGGACGGCTCGCTGCACACGTTCTTCAAGAGTGTTCATTTCAAGGGGATGCTCCGAGTCGCCTACGTCCAGCTCACCCACAGCCGCCGGAAGAAGACGTCCGCTGCGAATCGGACGGCTGAACTACCGGTGACGATTGCAACTGCGAGGGCGGGCGGCTGTTGGGTGCAGCGTCTGGTTCGCTATTGTAAATTGCACTCATCTTCGATTGTCTCGCCGGTTAATTCGTCGGCGCTGATTCTGGCCCCTTTTTTTGCACGTCTCTGGTTTCTTCGGCTCCGCTATCCCATTTAAGGAGCGTCGTCTTCCATTGAGGAATGCGACTTGGCAGGTCCGTTACCGTCACATACAAAAGGTCCGTAGAACCATCGGCCGGCCCCATTCCAAAATTTGCCACCGACGAGCATTCCTTATCTCGGAATGTGAGCCTGGCGTTCCAAAGCTCCTTTGACTCGGGAGTCTCCATCCGCGTGTGTGGCATATCAAATATCTTCTTCACCAAATAGCCCCGGCGCACCAAATGACGTCTTAATAGTTCCTGTTCGTACCACGTCATGTTTATGCCGTCCACCTTCTGATTTTTCAGTTGATCAATTCGTCGGACAAGGGTTCTCATTGGAATCACGAAGAAAGTACAAGGCACCGATTCCAACAAGCCCCAATATTGCAACGGCGGTGAGGAGTTTCTTCACTTATCCAAATGGCGAACGTCCAGAACTCAGCCATGCCAGGAATAAAATGTCAATACTCGACTACCCCTCCCAACTACGGACATCCCACACGCGCTCCGGTCCTTTCCAATCCTTTGGTGGTTAGGCAGCACGAGGTTACTCATTCTTTCGGTGCCTTTCTGGTTGGAATGTTAACGGCACTGGTGACGATGAACGGGGCTGAATTTACCTGCCACGGACGAGACTGCCCCACAAAATACCTTGGCAAACTCGCCACTTCCGAATGCCTGGCTTGCTGATAGCCGAGGCAAAAAAAGAAATGACTGCTATGGCTGCTGCACACGTCAGAGCGACAATCTCAATCAATCTTCTTATTTTCATGCTTTGTATACAAACACCGCATTACTAACGCGGTTGCTGCCTAACGGGCTTGAGATTTTGGCTGGGGAGCGGGAGTGGCGATCGTTGGCTCGGCGGCAGTTTCCTTGAGAAAATTATCCAGCACCCCCAGATAAGCATCTATGGAGTCGCCGGCTTCGGGACCCAGGTCGCGCTTGAGTTCCCGCAACTGGTCCGCGGACGACTTTGCTTCGCGTCGCAGGTCGTTCAGGTTCAGTTCCCCGCTCATCAAGCCGTTGACCATCTCGTCGTATTTGCCGGCCGCCTCGGGACTGCCGGCGAGCATTTGCTGGCGAATTTGTCCGACAAAATTCGTGTTCGCGCCCAGATTGCGAAACGCGGCGGACAAATCCAAGTTGGTGTTCGCCAAGGCAGCCGATGAAGCCGTGGTGGGGAGATTCGTGGACACGGAGACGCGCGCGATATTGGCTGCCGCTTTCGGCGCGGCGGCGTTCGTGCCAAACATCAGGGTCGCCACCTGTTTGCGCGGCACATTGATTTTGCCCAACACTTCGCTGTCCAACACCACGGTGTCCGCGGATACGGACAACACCTTGCCGGAGTAACGGTCGCCGTTTTGCATTTCCACCAGGTCAGCGCGCAGCCGGGGCGCGGCGACGAACATGAAAATCATTCCCGACAAGACGAACATCTGCTTGGACCTCATGGCAAAACAGTAGCCCATCGAAGGATTCTTCGCAAATAGGGCCAAGGCCATCGTGCGGCGATGCGTTCGAGCGGAATGAGGGATGTGTTGTTTTCCATGCCCCCGTTTTAACAGACCTGGTCGGACAGCCGAACCGGCATTCGGCGCGCACCCCAATGTCCCGGCGCGCGGTCGAAATGCCCGGCAATGGGGTGCCCGCAGGCGGCACAGCGATTGCCAACCAGGTGCCACCGGCCCAACTCATACCAGTCGCGCTCGATCACCAGGGCGTGGCAGTTCGGGCAGAAAGTGCTGCCGCCGTCGCGGTCGTGGACATTGCCGGTATAGACGTAGTGGAGCCCCTTGGAGAGCGCGATCTCCCGCGCCCGTTTCAGCGTGGCCGGCGGTGTCCGCGGGTGGTCGGGCATCTTGAAATCGGGATGGAACGCGGTGAAATGCCACGGCACGTCAGGGCCGAGATTTTCGGCAATCCATTCGGCCGCCCAATGCAGTTGCGCCTCGTCGTCGTTCTCTCCGGGGATGAGCAGCGAGGTGATCTCGAACCACACGTCGGTGTCGTGCTTGAGAAACTTGAGCGTTTCGAGCACCGGCGCCAGCTCGCCGAAGCAAAGCTTGCGGTAAAACTCTTCGGTGAAGCCCTTCAAGTCCACGTTCGCCGCGTCCATGTGCCGGTAAAACTCGGGCCGCGATTCCTCGGTCATGTAGCCCGCGGTCACCGCCACGGTTTTGATGCCGCAAGCCCGGCAGGCATCCGCAACGTCAATCGCGTATTCGGCGAAGATCACCGGGTCGTTGTAGGTGAAGGCGACGGACTTGCATCCATGTCGCCGCGCGGCGTCGGCAATCATCCCGGGCGTGGCGGTGTCGGTGAGCCTGTCGAACTCGCGGGCCTTGCTGATGTCCCAGTTCTGGCAGAACCGGCATCCGAAGTTGCAGCCCGCGGTGCCGAAGGAAAGCACGCTGGTGCCGGGATAAAAGTGGTTGAGCGGCTTCTTCTCGATGGGATCCACACAGAAGCCGCTGCTGCGGCCGTAGGTCGTGAGCACAATCTGATCGCCGGCGCGCCGGCGAACGAAACAGAACCCGCGCTGGCCCTCGTTGAGCTTGCAGAAGCGCGGGCAGAGGCGGCACTCGATGCGTCCGTCCGGCAGTGGCGTCCACCAACGCCCCGGGTGGTTGGATTCGGCGATCGTGGAGTTCATGGAAATTTCAATCCTCCTCGCGGAACTTCTTCGTGGTAAACCGCTGGATGCGCACAGGCTCGGACTCGCCAATGCCACCCTTGAGCCGCGCGGTGGTGAGTTGTTGCTCGACGGTTTTAATGCCTTTGACATCGGGCAGCAACAATCCGTGACGATTATCTTCGGTGGTCACCACGACGCCGTAATGCCGCGGGTCCAACTCCGCCGTCGAGGTGACTTCCTCCAGCATCGAAAGCACGCTGACCTCGAAGCGCAAATGCTTCAGTTCATGGGCGTCAACCGGCGCAAAACGGCCATCACAGAAGGCGGCATCGCGCGCGACGTGCCACGTTTCCTCGGCGGTGTTCGCAAAGTGTGGTGTCATCGTGCCGGTGCAGCCGCGCAACTTCCGTCGCGGACCGCGGATGGTAACGAAGACGCCGTGCCGCTCGCCCAGGATGCCCTCCGCCGCGATGGCCGGTTCTTCCGCATCACCGCGGAACGCGGCTTCGACCGAACGCCGCGCGATCTGCGGAATCGCCTTTCCGGTTTCGGTGACATTGCTTTCGAGTGCGCCAGTCTGATGGGCGCCAGTTGACGCGTTCTCCGGAGACGGCTGGTGCAGGATTGCGACGCCGTAACCGACGCCGAAGGGGCCTTCGTAGCTCAACAACTCGTGGCCGGCGGCGTTCCAGTTGACCGCCGATGCCGCAACGAGCGTGGAGTCCACCGCGTCTTCCGCCGCGAGGTCCTGCAACTCAGAATCGAAGTCCGGAAGCTTGTGATAATCCCCGGCCCGCAAACATTCGATGAATGCGCCATCAAACTCTTTTGCCTGCGGATGAAAGCCCGCCGGTGCGTCGGGTTGCAAGCGATGGCTCATGTCACCGCTGGCCACCACGGCCACGCGCCGGCCCGTGCGCCGCGCCGCGCCGGCGATGGCCTCGCCCAATTCCACCAAGCCCGGTTCTCCCGGGTAATTGAGACCAATCACGATCGTTGGCCCACGCCAGCCGGCATCGGCCAGATGCCATAAGGGCACGACCGCGCCGTGATCGAGTTCCGCCTCGCGCAGCCACCAGACATCCAGGCCGCGCGACCCGGCCTCCTCCGCGATGGTCGTGGCGAGGGGTTCGTCAGCGGGCAAATCCACGACCGCCGCCGGCGCGCCGAACCGGGCCAGCGAGCCGCTGATCCGCCCGCCCGCCCAAATCGCAAAAGCCATCCGCCGCCGCGGAGAGTGCGGCGAAACCAGCACCATTGTTTCCGGCCCGGCCCTCACAATCCGCCGGGCGGCTTCGGTCATCGCGTTAACGGATGCGACCGCGCGGTTGCCGCGCTTCCCTCCGACCGCCGACACCAATATCGGCGCGTGCGGCATCAACGCAGCAATAATCACCTGGCCTTCGGACTTGTTCATTTTCGCGTTCATTCAGGTGGCACTGCCGAATCCGTGCCTCTATCCACGCGCATAATCTACTCCCAAGTGAAGCCTGAGGGAAGAGCCTGTGTTCTGACCCGCCGCAGCCCCAGCGGGGCGGCATCTTTGTAGTAGCGCAACAAAAGGACCATCCAAGCTCCGTCAGGAGCGGTATATTTCGCCCCTGCCGGAGTTGTGAAACGGAGCAAGATTGTACGCCTCGTCGCGCCGACCTGTCGCGCCGAAATGAAATGAAGGCGGAAGCGCGGAGAAAACGGGAGACGGTTGGAAAAGTCGTGCGTGGTCTGCGAATGCTGGTGGCCACGCGCCAGCACTTCACCAGGGGCGTGAGAGATCGGGACGCCTTTTGCGGGCAGCCGAAGTGCCCGCCTTCCGGCCAGTGGTTGCCAAATCATCGGGCGGAATCACAGCCTCCGGCTGCGCTTGTTCCAACTCAGCCTGTATGGCGGCCATCGCCTCGTCGATCACCCTGAGCAATTCCTCCCGGCCCTGCTTCGTCATCGCGGAGCAGGTAAAGATCGCCGGCAACTTCTCGAACCATCCGGAGATTCGATCAATGAACTCCGCAATGTTCGCCTGCACCATTGCGGGCGTTACTTTGTCCGCCTTGGTGAAGACGAGGACGAACGGGACGGAATTGCGTGCGAGCCAGGCGATGAATTCAACATCGATTTCCTGCGGTGACAGCCCGGAGTCGAGCAGCGCAAAGACACAGCAAAGGCACGTTCGATGCCTGAGGTAATCGTCCACCGCGTGGTTGAACTTGAATTTGGCTTTGCGCGCCCCTTCGGCGAACCCGTATCCCGGCAGATCCACCAGCCGCCAGGTCTTGTTCATCGTGAAAATGTTGATGAGCTTGGTGAATCCCGGCGTGGGCGAGACCCGGGCCAGATCCAGCTTGCCCGAGAGCATGTTCAGCAACGAGGACTTGCCGACGTTGGACCGGCCGATGAAGGCGAATTCAGGCAGGGACTCATCCGGACACGAATCCAGGTCCGGCGCGCTGCAATCAAAAATGGCGGATGAAATTTCCATGCTTGGCAACCAACAGAGTATTGTCGCAGCAATTCCGCCTCAGTGATACACCTGTTTTGGGGGAATGGTTCGCTGTGGGAGGTGTCCCCTAGTCATCGCCCTCTTCGTGCATACGACGCAATAGGCGGCCATTTGCGTCGTCGGGGAATTGAGGTGATGCAATCATGATGGCTAACTGTTATTCAACAACGGTTTGCTTATCCAAAACTGAACCTGGCCCAAATAAAAGGCAAGCCAGGAAGTGAGCCAGGAAGTGAGTCCAAACCCCAGACTAGACGTTTTTTGACCACATCCCATCCATTCGTTTCGTCAAAATGCGTCATATGTCAAATGTGAGCGAAATTTTTCCTGGTCTGGGAGTTTTGCACAGACTCGCGCTTTTGTAAGGCAGCGTCGTCATCTGGCATCCTCATCTATGTCAGTCCTGCGCCATGCTCTCAATGGGTCAAAAGGCGAATAAGGTGAATGGGCAGGTTCTCGAACACCGCCTTCATCAGGACGAACCAACACGACGCGAACCAACGAAACGTCGTCTCGCTTATGGTCAATGAAATAATCTGCCGCCTCCTCCTTCGACTCGGCAGGAATCTCATCGTAATACATCTTGCCGTCGTGCTTCCAATGCATCCCAAAGATGTAGCTTTGCCACATAAATCCTCCGCTGCCAAACTTCCAGAACTCAGCCACGCCGGGGCTGCAATGTCAACCGCGAAAGCGGAACTGAGACGGCTAACCGGCGTTGGCTACAGCGCCCTTGTTTACGCGACAAGGCTCGTGTGTCGCCGACTCAAAACAGTCCGCCAACCAAGCCCGGCCAAAGCTCCTGGCAGCGTCCAATAACCCAAGAACATTGCCAATACCTGTGAAAGTCCTGCGGCGGTATTCCAGTCATAAGCCGACTCATGCAACCGAGAAAGCAATCCCATGCCTGGCGCATGAATGAAAAGGAATGCCTTGAGAACAAACGGCTCTGGCGCGTAGCGCAGCCAAATACCGATGGCAAACATAATAATGCCCACCACCAGACCAGTGATGGCTCCAATAACAACCGAATGCTTACGAGTCATATGATTCCTTTGGTTGTATGTTTATGGACAGCGTCGCACATAAAAGCTCACGCGTTAATGTCGCCGAACATCCAGGCATGCGGGGCGGATGACGTCCTCCGCGATGGCGGAACTGGATCGGCCATCCCGCGTTGCCTGCAGCGAGAGGCTGTGTGAAAACTCATTTTTCGACCATCCCATCAATCGGCTCGATTTGTCAGAATGCCTTGCACCAAAAAATTGATCGTTACCGAATTTCATGTCAGCACTTTTCACATAGCCTCGCGATTTGTTAGGCGCACGACTACCAAATACAAGGCAACAGTCTCTTAACTCTTCGCTCATACTCTGGATACTCCTTCGGGTATGTTTCTCGGAGAATCTTCTCTTCGGGCGTCAGCCGCCGAAAGGAAACCACTATATCAACCAACAACACCAAAGCTCTGACCTCTCCAAGGGCAAGAATCATCCCGATAGCTGCCAATATGGATCCAAAATAAATCGGATGCCGAATAATCCCGTATGGCCCATCCTGAACAAGCGCATGACAATCCCTAGGCGTGACCACCGGATTCCAGCTCTTACCAAGAATGCGCCGTGCCCAAATGGCAACTCCAACACCAAATGCACACAGGAACGCGCCCGATGCGTCTACCACGGAGAAATGTGGCATAAATCGCAGCCCCAAAATCGGAATCGAACTGAGCGGCAAGCTGTAAAGAAGAAATTCCGCCGCAAATACCAAACTGTGCAGCGTGCTCACGGATACCGGTTTTGTGTTGCGCGCCGCTAGAATCCAATAAATCCGCAGAACAGCCCAGCATCCAACTGCAAATAGCCAATAGTAATTCCAAGGACCACGGGTGCAACAGACCCAAAGACAATCTGCCAACACGACTGCAGGGATGCTGAACGCGCTGAATATAATTATTGGATTTCGTTGCGACATAGCTCACGTCGCCTGACGTCCAGGCACAGCCGATGAGCAGGACGTTGAATGCAATGATGACAAACAAATTTCATAAATCAATTGGGACTAACAGGGGCAGCGGCTGTTGCCTGCGATTTGAGACGGCGTCATCGTAACCTCTCAAAACAAAATCCCACAACTCCTGAATCGTGCCTTCTTTGAAAGGCTTGTCTCCATCTTCGGGATTCCACAAAATGGCTTGTGCCGTCTTGGGTCTCCAACCGAAAAAATTGCCGACACCATCGTCGCCATACCAAATGACATCTTGTAGTGATTGTGGATACCAATCCTCTGCACGCATCCATGAATTGACGGTGGCAATCCCGTCATGCTTCGCGTCTGACTCCGGCAAAACAAACCAAACACCCTGATTCGGCTGATAACCGTCTGGCAAATGCTTGGTGATTTCTGGTGGCAACTCTAAACGCATACGCAGCCGTCCAGAGCTCAGGCACAGCCGCCGAGCGGGACGTGGAAATGAAAGTATGCTGAACGATTTCATAAATCAACCACAACTGGCAGGGGCAGCGGCTGTTGCCTGCAGCGCCCTTGTTAGGCCGAGCGCGAATCACTAAAACCTCCACCACGGCTTCTTCGCCGTGCGACTCACTGGTGGCTTCTGTTGTATCTGGCTGACGACTCCCGTGTATCGCGCCAACGCTTCATCAAATCCTGCCGACGTGTCGAAAACGCGGTCGGTCTGTGGATCATAAATGAGGTAGCTCGCCTCTCGGCTGATAATCTCCAAGTAGCTCCAAATCTCTCTGAAGGTGTCTGCCGCCTTGTCGCCCTTGTGCCAAAACGGAACTGTCACCGATGCCTCATCGTCAAACAATGTAATCTGTATGCCGTTTGCGCCCTCTCGCGGGCCGTTCAACTCAAAATGGCGATACTGGAGGCGTGCCTGCTCGACGGTAATCTTCCGCGCCTTGGCTACCGCGTCGTAATCAAACTGAAAAATCTCAAGCCGTGGATTTCGAGCAATCAGCGCGTCTGCAACCCGACGCTTGAGCGCCTCCTTTTGCGGGTCTGGTGGCGTGGTAGGCAGACCATCCGAATCAGCATGTGCGGTCACGAGCGGGTCTTCACCAGCTTTGCGTTTGAACAATCTGAAATCGTAGCTCATAGAAAATGCTCGCTCGGCCTAACTTTTATTCAACAACTGCCGGTTCGTTTATTCAAATCATTTCTTTTGCCAAATTCAAAAATTCCAACCCATTCATTATCAATAAAACATTGCCTGATTAAACGACCGCCGGTTCGTTGATTCAAATAGAATTCCAACCCGTGGCAAGCCGGAACGATTCAGTTGGACAGGCGTGGAAGAAGGGCCCTCTAAGCCGGGATTCGATGTTTCCCCAATCCACCACAGGGGCATCATTCCGTGGGGACCAAATCCTTGAGCCAGTCGCCGCTGTATTCCTTGTCGGTTGAGAAGACCCTGGCGTCCAGCACACAGTTAATCGAGTTTGAGACTCCTTGCATCGTCTTTTACAATCCGGCCATGAACTCCTGGCTCTTGCTCGCCTCCGGCCCCGGCCCCGCCGCCTTCAATATGGCGCTGGACGAGGCGTTGCTCGAGGCCATGCCGCGCCTTAGCCGGCCGGTGCTGCGATTTTACGGTTGGACGGACCCGGTGGCCACCTTCGGCTACTTCCAAAAATACGCCGAGGTCGAGCGCGCCACGCAGCTGCGTCCGCTCATCCGCCGTCCCACCGGCGGCGGCATTGTGCCGCATGACGCGGACTGGACCTACAGCCTCGTGTTCCCGCCGGGCCACGAATGGCATTCCCTCAAGGCCGAAGCAAGCTATCGCCGCGTCCACGAGTGGATTCGAGCGGCGTTCGCAAAACTCGACGTGACGACGGAACCCGCGCCGTGTTGCAAAAAATCCCATCCCAATTTCCGTAGCAGCCGACGTGAGGAGGCTCTGAAATCAGGCTCTCAACCCTCAACTCCGATAAATCGCGAGCCGGCCCTCAACCCTCAACCTGGAAATCAGAGCCTCCTCACGTCGGCTGCTACAATCGTTTTGCCGGGCCAGTGCTTCGTCGGCCATGAAAAATTCGATTTGCTCTGGCACGGAAGGAAGATCGCCGGCGCGGCACAGCGGCGCAACAAACTGGGCCTGCTGATTCAAGGCTCGGTGCAACCCCGCTGCCTCGGGATGGCAATCGCTCGGACCGATTGGCAGAAAGCCATAATTGATGTGGGGCGTGTTGAATTTGGGGCTGCGTGGTCGGATTTTGCGCCGGACGAGACGCTGCGGGAGCGCGCGGAATTTCTGGCCAGCCAGAAATATTCGCAACCGGCATTTCTGCGGAAACGTTAAACATTTACATTTTGTGCAGATATGAGATTTTAAGTGTGCGGGCAGGCTGCGTGGAATGTGCCGTCCGCTTCGTAACCATTGTGAAAAAAGTTGTATTTTGTATCGCGGCATTTCTTCTGTCGGCCACTTTGTCAGGCGCGGCGCTGCTGCTGAAAGATCCCTTCAGTTATGCCGACGGTTCCCTGGTGACGGCAACGAACAGTCCTTGGACGACTTACAGCGGGATCAGCGGCCAGGTGCAGGTCGTTTCCGGCCGGATGTTTTTAAGCAAGGCGAATTCCGAGGACATTAATGCGACGCTGGCGGGACAGCCCTTCGTTCCCGCCTCAAACGTGGTTCTCTATGTGAGCTTCAAAATCAATTACACCAACCTCCCCGCCGGTGCGGGCAGTTATTTTGCCGAATTCAAGAACGGCGGCACGGGTTATCGCGCCCGGATTTTTGCGCAGACCGCGGGCGCGGCCAGCGGCGCCTTCCGCGTCGGCATCGCCAACGCCGCCAGTTCGCCTTCCGCTGTTATCAACACCGATTTGCAGACCAACACCGATTACACCATCGCGGCGCGCCTGGACGTGAGCAATGTCGTGAGCACGCTGTGGCTCAATCCCGCGGCGGAAACCAACGCCGGGGTAACCGCGACCGACACTGCGTCCGCGATAACTGTCACCTCGTATGGCTTCCGGGAGGATGGTTCCTCGGGAACGATTGGGAATTTTTTTGTTGATGATTTGCGTGTCGGCACCACGTTTCCCGACGTAATCACCAACGCGCCGGTGTTGGAACGTCCTGCCATCGTTTCCTCGCCGCAAAACCAGACCGTGACCAACGGCGCGAATGCCGCTTTCAGTGTCACGGCTACCGGCACTCCGCCGCTCAATTATCAATGGCAATGCAATGGCACAAACCTTCCGGGAGCCACCAGTTCCAATCTCACGTTGACAGGCGCGACGTTCGCCCAGGCCGTTTTTTACAGTGTTGTAATCACCAACGTGCTCGGTTCCGCCGCCAGCACGCCGGTGGCATTGAGCGTCTGGTGTGGTTCCTCTCCGTCATTTTCATACCTCACTTACAATGCGCATGGCAACGGCCTGACCAATTGGAGCACGAACATGTGGCACGTGCAGGCCATCGGCCGCCAGATGCGACACCTCGATCCTGACGTCATCACTTTCAATGAAATCCCGGTCACCAACAATTGCACGGCGCAAATGGCGGATTTTGTCACCGCCTTCCGTCCGGGCTTTTACCTCGTTACCAACTCCACCGATGACGGATTCATCCGCAGCGTCATCCTCAGCCGTTATCCCATCATCTCCTCGACCAGCCGGCTGCACGCCACCGACCTCACACCTTATGGCTACTCCGGGTCGGGTTTTACCCGCGATTTGTTCGAGGCGCAGATTTCCGTGCCCGGTTTTTCCCAACGGTTGCACGTGTTCGTCGTGCATTTGAAGTCGGGGCAGGACGCGGATTCGGCGGCGAAACGGTCGGCGGAAGCCGGTGCCGTCTCTAACTATTTCGCCACAGTCTATCTGCCGGCCAATGCCGGCCAGCTCTATGTGTTGAGCGGCGACATGAATGAAGACATCCTCCGTCCGCCGGCAAGCAATCCGCAATCCATCCAGCGTTTGGTCGGCACGCCGACCGGTTTGTATCCGACCACATCCGTCAACCCCTTCACCGACAGCGAATTGACCTGGTCCATCCAGGATGCCGACGGTTTGACCGTGCGCTACGATTACATCCTGCCGTGCGCGATGCTGTTTTCCAACATCGTCAGCAGCCAGGTATTTCGCACGGATTTGTTAAGCCCGGTGCCGCCCGGCCTCTATGGCAACGATGACAGCACCGCTTCCGACCATCTGCCGGTGTTCATGGTTTTCGCCAACCCGTTCAACACGCCGTTCCGCCTGCTTTCCATCGGCCGGACGAACCAAATCGTCTCGTTGACATGGGAATCCACCAGCAACCGGCAATACCACGTGGAAGTCGCATCGAACCCGGTCGCCTGGACGCCGTGGGTGAGCAATCTCACCGCGACGGGTGCCAATTTCACGTTCGCGACGAACGTGCCGGGCGGCATGAAGTTCTTCCGCATCCGCCGCGCACCGTAAGCGCAGTATCAAGGAATCCAGACCAGGTCCGGGTTGTTGGTGATGGTTTTGTTACTTTGACGGTAACAACAAGACCAAATAAAACGCAAAAGAGATAATTAACAAAATCGCTAGGACAACATTTCGGTAAACTCCCTTCCAAGTGCGCATGTATGAAAGGCCAAAACATGTGCCGAGGAGGCCTACCACGAAGACTGTAATGAGGGCGATTGGTGACCGACCGTCCAAACGCAAGACAAGCGCTGCCAATGCAAAAAAAACCAGACAGGCTATTCCTTCCCATTTATGGCCAGCTTTCATAGTCAAAAGTCAAAACTGATTACGTAATCAAGCCAAAATGGGAAATCGGTGTCATCGTGTAATTGTGGCGTTGGAACATACTGGCTCGTGATTCCCCACTGTCCGCCCAATGCAGCCGTTGCACTCCAACTCCAGTCCACGCGTCCGAGTGTCACCCAAATACTATCAGTTCCGCTTGGCCGAAATCGGACAAATGTTTTGAACTGATCATTTATTGTGCAGACGGTTAAACCTACCGGCCATCCTGGCCCATCACCAAAGATCAGAGGTTCGGTATAAAGCGGAGAATGGTTCACGGTGATGGAATTATTAAGGTAAAACTCGTTAGCAAATCCCCATTTGGAACCATCCAGCCAATACTGTCCGTCTGTGCTCCAACTGTAAGAACCAAGCGGATATGTTTCGTCTCGGTTTTTAAATCCGTTTATCAATTGAGTCCAATTTGCCTGTCCGCTGAAATCAGATTTGATGTCGCAGTGGAATCCCATGCTTCCTGTTGCATTGCCATTATCTTCGCCTAGTTGTAGCCACGGCCTGCCCAAATGTAGCCGGTTCGTGTTGATCCATGCGTAATGCGGAGGCATATCTGTAAAATTAATCACTTGCGGCCTGTGCATATTCATTCTTCCCACGGTGTGAACCTTGACGGTTTGACCGTTATTGAAAGTTAAATTCCAATCGCATCTTAATTTCTTTTCGCCACCAGTTACCCACCAAGCATACGTGTCTTTTTGATTGAGCAATGACCAGTCAATTAAATATTTCTTTGCACTATTTGGCCAGTTTTCGATGTAGTTTACAAAAATGCTTTGCGGAGCCCATTCAGCGTTGAGATTCTGAACGTAGCCATCAATTGGAGGGTTCATAAACGAACTAAGGCTGATTTTTTGCCCCACGCAGAACTTTGCCGTTGGCACAACGCGATCCGACCGAAGAATGGCCGAGTTCGCTTGGATGAACATTTTGTGTTTTGTTGCGCCCACTCCGAGCGAGTAGTGTCTGCCCGGTGCGACAGCGCCCAAGTCGAGCGTTGCATTGTCAGGAAGCACAATGAAAAGATTGCCATCATTGCCGAGATTTTTCCCCAAAACGCGGATTTGATTGGGGACAATGCTTTTTCCAGGTGTATTTATCCATTCATCTGGGGCGTTGCCCCAAGCAATGCACTCAGGGCGGCCGTATTCTGTAGCACTGGCACTGATTCTAAATAAATTCTCACGAGTTATCCCAGATTTTCCACCAGTTCTAAACTTCATGTATGTTTTTGAACCTCGGGTGTAATTCTGATGCTTCGCATCTATACAAGATGACTGATCCCAATCATAATTGATATTTGCATAAAAGTGCGAAAGATAACCGGAGCCGCCGTCCGAAGATAACGATGGGACCAAATAAGGATCTGGATTCCAAATATCTCCACAACCTGTTCCAGAATCTCCATCATCATAAGGATCATCACCTGTCTTTGTGAATGTTCCGACTGGGTCGCTTTCTGACCAGTTATAAATTGTGTCCCACCAGCCAGTGCCAGCTTCATCATGATAGAAAAAAGTGCCGCTACCTTGATACGAAAGATGGCCTGAATTATCTAGGGTCGCCGTATAATTTTTGGAAGCGCCCCAACTCCAATGCTTATCGTTCCAATAAATTCCACGATGCGTCCATTGATCCGAAAATTGATCAACAAAGACGGCGGGAGGCTGCTCTCTCGCCTGCGATGTTTGAACTGGTGACTGGCCGCTATTCGAATTCATCTGCATACGCAAGTTGGGCGATTGGCCGGTAGGATAAGCAATGGCGTCAAAAGTGGCAGTGCCATTTCCGTAAACCGGCACATCACTGGCTGTCCAATTGCCGGAACCATCAACAGTTGCTTGGACGCCGTTGACCCAAACATCGTAGCTTGGATCGCTCACAGTGCCTGTTACCGTTGTGGTCGGTAGATTTAATTGACTGTTAGGAACAGGGTTAATGGTCAGTGTTACATCACTCCAAAACAAAGTGAGATTGGTCGCGGAGCTGTTACCTGCCGCGTCAGTCGCCACAATCGCCACGATGTTCGTTCCTGGATTCAACGGCAAATCTTCCAGCCAGAATGTTCCGTTGCGTTCCACCACGCCGCTCACGATATTTGTCACGCCATTGGTGTCCACCATCTGCGCGGTTATTTGAGCCGTCTCATCATCCAAAGTGCCGCGCAACGTAAAGTTTGTCCCGCTGATTTGCGCTCCGTCTTGTGGCCAAGTCACCGTAATGACTGGTGGATTGGTGTCGCCCGAAAAATCCAAAGTAATGATCACGTTTGTCGTGGTAACATTCCCGGCCAAATCGGCGGCGCGAACGGTGATGGTGTTGACTCCATTTGTCAGTTCAATGTCAAAGCATTGAAACCAATTCGTTGTGGCATTAAAATTGTTGGTATTGAAATCCTGACCGGTAACGAAACCTTGTTGGTCGGTCATGCTGCCCGCCGCATTGGTCACGTCAAAATAAATGCTGGACAGCGGCTCTGTGCTGTAGCCTTGAAGTTGGATGATTGGACGGGAGGTCGTGCTGAAAACCGGGTTCGTGATCACAATTGCCGGTGGCGTCTTGTCGAGAGTGATCGTGTCACTTGTCCAATAGACGACACCATTCGTTCCTCTAAATCCAAACCAGACCTCATGCGTTCCTTCATTTGTCCCTATGTCCACAAATGGGCTTCTTCGACGTTTGTAGTGGGTATCAACCATAGTATGGGTATTCCAGCTTGCCTGCGACAAAGTAGAGCATTGCGATCTGATACTCGGTGGACCGATAGCCACGAGCCTTGCGTTTGGTCGCCGAAAACAAACTGTTGAGTCCTTCCAGAAACGCCGTCGTCAGCCCCTGCTTCCAATGGCTCAAGATTCCCTCCAGGTGCCGCTCCACCATGTCAGCGGCTTTGCGCATCGGCTCCAGCAAGCCTGAAGTCAATGCTTCGGCCTCGCTCCGCACCCAGCGACACCATGATTTGAAGCGGCTGCGCGCCTGGCCAATCGTCCCGGACGCATACGCCTTTTGTAGCTCCAAACGCATCGCGTACGCCAGTCCCGTCACCAGCGGCTTGTCTTTCAATTGCTCCCAGCGCTCTTGATCGCCAGCAGTCCAGGATTCGGGATTCTTTCGCCATAACCAACTGGTCCGTTCCAACTGCTGTCTGGCCTCGGCATTTTGCCGCGCTTCTTTGCGGCGCACTTCCTCCAGGGCCGCCACCACCTGGCTGACCACGTGAAACTTGTCGAACACGACCTGCGCGTTGCCAAAGTTCTCCCGGACGCCTTTCATATAGGCTGGGCTCATGTCGATGGCGATTTGCGTCACCGCCTTCGGATGGCCGTTGTGCTGCGATAATTGCTCGGAAAAGCGCTCCCACACGCTGGCGTCCTTGCCTTCCACCGCCAGCAACACCCGCTTGGCCACCAAATCCACAAACACCGTCAGGTAGTTGTGCCCCTTCTTGCGATTCATTTCATCGGCCCCCACCCAAACCACATTCTCCCAGCTCAGTTCCCCCCAAGCCGCGTCCACATGCGCAAAGAGCGCCCGCCACAACTTCTGATCCGTCTCGCCCAGGATCTCGCCCGCTTTCTTGACCGGCATTTCCCGCATCAAGGTCAGCGCAAACGCCTCAAACTCCTGCGTGAGCCCCCGACTGCGACCCTCCCAAGGAGCCCTCACCGTGTAAACCTTCTGGCAGCCTTTGCATTGTCCGCGGGGCAGCGAACAAACGACCTCCGATTCCAACTGGCACACGTTGAGGTGCCGCCAGCGTCGCTCCGGCGCGTGATCGTAGCCGCTCACCGACTTGCCATCGCAATAAGGACAAACTTCTGTCCTCCACAGTTCGGGCGTTTCCTCCACCCGAATGAGCACTTTACTTTCCTTCTCCACATACTCCACACCACTCACGCGCCAGGAATCACCCAGCGCCATAATCTGATGAAACATTTTCTCGGGAATCATCCTCCCAGTTTAAATCACCCGAAAACCTCGTCTACCCATTAAAAACGTCGAGGAACCACAAATGGCATGGAACTGAATGGAATCCATGTTACTCCGGCGAAATTGGTGGAATCCGCCAATATTGCCGTTGCCGCCGCTGGGCCGCCGGTTATCGCTGCCAGGGTGATGTTGGTGTTAACAAAACCATTAAGAAAATAGAAAGATATACCTGCCGCATCAGCCACAGCCGGATCAGTCCTGGCGACGCGAAAGAATCCGCTCTGCGATACCGGAAACGGGAGGATGAAATTGGTCTGACCGTTTGTGCCCTGAAGTACGTCGGTCCAAGTGGCCGAAATGAAATTGGTCGCAAAGTAAATGTCGTATTTCCCGGCCGAATCTGCTTCCAACAGGGAGAGAAGAATATTGGTGCCATATGACGGGGAAATGTTCATTTTCAACCCCGGCACATAATGCGGTGGCACATAAGTATTCGTATAAGGCGGGCAGTTTGTGCATCCGCCACCCGCGCCGGGCGGTATGAGTTGAGCATGGCCGATAAGGATAGGATAACTTGAGTAAAAAGAGCGACTAAGACTTTCATCGAAGTTTTCATAAATTTATTCCCGAAGTTGTCCCTTAACATGTTGATTGGTTCATATCAAATAAAGCTGATGGTGCGCAAGTAAAAAATGGTCGTTAACGACATGGCAACATTGTTCAAGCCCTGCTTTTTAAGCTGGTCATGCACGCCAGTCAGCAACATCGTCGTCTTCTTGGCGAGGCGATTCGCGCCAAACGCAAGAAAGCTGGTTTCAGTCAGGAAAAATTGGCGGAACGGGCTGACCTTTCGACTGTTTTCATCAGTCGGGTCGAACGGGGAAAGGAATCTCCCTCGATGGATTCGCTCGTGAAAATTGCCGGGGCCTTGCGTACGCATGTGCATGATTTGGTTTCCGGGTTTTGATGATCGTTCGTTCATTCTTCTGGCGGTGTCAGCACACTACGGAATCCAGACCAGGTCCGGGTTGTTGGTGATGCCCTTGCCGGCGGTGGAATTCCAATACTCAAAATTACGAAACCGGGCAGCATGACCATCCAGAAAGACAAACTGTGCGCCTTTGTTGTGCAGATTGGTGTGAACGTAACTGCCGACATTATTAGTGTCACAGTGAACCGCTGGCTTGTTCTTGTTGTCGAACAAATACACGACGCTCGACGGTTTTTGGATGGATCCAAGTCTCGTGGAAAAATTATTTTTACCAGATCCATTAATAAGTCCATTCAGACAATAGTGAAATAAATTTTCCCCATTGCTTCGACGGGGGTTGCTGGGACAGATCCAAATCGTATGCCCCAGATCGGCATCTGCATTTGTGCGCCAAGGCATGTCATGGTAACGGGTTAGATTGAGATATTGCGGCAGTTGGATATACCAGCCCTTATTTGTATCATTGTCGTCCGGATTTGGAGTGCCGTCCGGCGGCAGGAAGTCTTTATTGTCCGCCACATAAAGAAGCGTTGCTGTTCCCCACTGCTTAAGATTGTTCCGGCATGAAAGCGTCTGCGCCGAGGCCCTGGCGCGGCCGAGCACGGACAAAAGCAATCCGGCTAGAATTGCTATGACACCGATGGCCACCAGCAATTCGATCAATGTGAATGCGCGTGAAGCCCTCATCAAATTTGCCCCGTGCTGAATAACAGCAGCCTGCCAAAACCAGGGGAAGTTGCCAAACATTTTTTTGACACGGGGCTTATTCCCTTCCAGCGGCCTGGATGAATGGCTTCAATTCCTGCATCAATTCGGCAAATCCTGCGAGCGTCACCTGTTGCGCGCCATCGCTCCAGGCTTCCGCGGGATTGGGATGCACCTCGATCAACAACGCGTCCGCGCTCATCGCCACCGCGCCCTTGCACATCGCCGACACCAGGTCCGCGCGCCCGGCGCCCTGGCTCGGGTCAATCACGATCGGGCAGTGCGATTCGCGCTTGATGATGGGAATGGCCGAGAGGTCGAGTGTGTTGCGCGTGTAGGTCTCGAACGTCCGGATGCCGCGTTCGCAGAACAGGAGGTTCGGATTTTCGTGGGCGAGCACATACTCGCCCGCCAGCAGCCATTCCTCGATCTTCATGGAAAGACCGCGCTTGAGCAGGACGGGCTTGCCGGTCTTGGCGGCGGCAATGAGGAGCTGGAAGTTCTGCGAATTGCGCGCGCCGATCTGGATGATGTCCGTGTATTCGGCCACCAGGTCGGCATGGTTTTCGGACAGCAGTTCGGTGATGACGGCCAGCCCGGTGGCCCGCCGCGCCTTGTCGAGCAGCTTCAATCCCTTCTCGCCCAGTCCCTGGAATTCGTAGGGTGAGGTGCGCGGTTTGAACGCCCCACCGCGCAGGAAGGTCGCCCCGGCGGCTTTTACCGCCTCGGCGGTCGCCAGCAGTTGTTTCTCGCTTTCGACCGAGCACGGGCCGGCCATGACGTGGAATTGTTTGCCGCCGATGACGTGTTCGCGGACGCGGATGGTGGAGTTGGACGGGTGCGCCTCGCGGCTGACGAGCTTGTAACGTTTCTGGATGGGCGTGACGCTTTCGACCGCGCCCGGGAATTGCGTGACCAGCGTTTCGAGGTTGGCGTGGGTGAGTTCGTCGCCGATGGCGCCGATGACGGTGCGCGCCACGCCGCGCATGACATGGGGGATGTAGCCGAGTTTGCGGATTTCCTTGAGGACGGACTGCTCGTCCTTCCTCGAAATCCGGGGTTTGAGCACGATAATCATAGGTTGTTGGGTGGTTGACCGCTGGTTGCCAAAACAAAAACGCCGCAGGCGTTTTGGCGACCTGCGGCGATTTGTTTGGTTAAAATTTTATCGCAGCCGCAAGTGCGCGCCGACCGGGCTAAACCAATAAAAGAAATATTGGCTGCTGGCTGCGTTGGTCACTTGCTTGCTGTTCACGCCTCCAAAGTAACAGAACGGAATCTTTAGTCAAGTTTAGTGTGCCGTTAGCGACTACCGCACTCTAAATCGGCTGAATTTACGATATACGATTTACGATCCGCATCCACAATTCAGCGCGCCGCGTAAATCGTAAATCGTAAATGACTACACGTTGAACTTGAACAGCAACACGTCGCCGTCCTTGACGACGTAATCGCGGCCTTCGATGCGGTAGTGGCCGGTTTCGCGGGCGTGGCCAACCGAGCCGCACTTCACCAGATCATCGCAGTTCACCGTCTCCGCCTTGATGAACCCGCGCTCGAAGTCGGTGTGGATGGTGCCGGCGGCCTTCACGGCGGTGTCTCCGGCGTGAATCGTCCAGGCGCGGACCTCTTTTTCGTTGAAGGTAAAAAACGTCCGCAGGCCGAGCACACGATACGCGGCCCGAATGAGCTGGCAGGCGCCGGATTCGGCTACGCCAAGTTCCTTCAAAAATTCCTTCGCCTCGTCCGGCGGCAAATCCACCAGGTCGCTTTCAATCTGCGCGCTGACGACGACGGCTTCGCACGCGAGATGGGCCTTGACGTAGTCGCGCACCTTTTGGACGAAGGGATTTTGGCCGGCGTTGGCGAGCTCGTTTTCCTTGACGTTGCAAACGAAGACGGTTGGCTTGTCGGTCAGGAGAAAGAAGCCGCGCTGGATGATTTTTTCATCCGGTGACATCGGCAGCGCGAACATATTGGCCGGCTTGCCCGTGTCCAGACGGGCGCCAATTTTTTCCAGCAGGTGCTCTTCCAGCAGTGCGTGTTTGTCCCCGCGTTTCACGTCCTTGGCGATTTTTTCCCGCCGCTTTTTGACCGCCTCGAGGTCGGCCAGCACCAGTTCGGTGGTGACGATTTCGATGTCGCGCACGGGATCCACGCTGCCCGTGACGTGCACGATGTCGGGATCCTCGAAGCAGCGGACGACATGCAGGATGGCGTCCACTTCGCGGATGTGGCTCAAAAACTTGTTGCCCAGGCCTTCGCCGTGCGACGAGCCTTTCACGAGGCCGGCGATGTCCACGAATTCAATCGTCGTGGGAATGAGGGTCTGGGTTTTTGCGATTTTGGCGAGCGGTTCGAGCCGCGCGTCCGGCACGGTAACGACGCCGAGGTTCGGCTCGATGGTGCAAAAGGGGTAATTCTCCGCCGGCGCCTTGTGCGAGCGGGTGACGGCATTAAACAACGTGGATTTCCCCACGTTGGGCAGACCGACGATTCCAGCTTTTAACATGGTTTGATTATGGGAAAATATTCACGCGCCGGCATTTCAAATTCCATGTCTATGCCGCGCCAGCTGCAACGCGATGCGCACGCCGTGATAAAATCCCAGCACGAGCAGGCAAATGCCGGAGAAATGCTCCATGCGCAGGAGCGTTCGTTCGCTCAACCGGCCCTGACCGCGCGACGACATGTAGCTCACCGCAAAAAACCACAAATTCGCGCCCAGCGCGACGCCGGCGATGCACGCGGATTTTCCGGGCAATGTTTCATCAACCCAATCACGCGACATGAAGTTGGCCGCAAGCACGATCCAAAACAGGAGCACGCCGAGGTTGCCCAGCACGCGCGTGAAACCGATCATGAAGGCCGAGTGCGGATGCAGTTTTTCGTCAATTCTCTGTTCAATCCTGGTGGCCGTCGCGCCGAATTGCGTGGGCGCGATCACGGTTTTGGCGGAGAGAAATTTTACACCCAGAAACAACATGAAGACGAAGGTAAACACTTCCATTGACGCTTTTACCACGCGATCGCCGAAAAATGACGAAAACCCCGTGAACGCAATTGTGCAGTAAATCACATCCATCGTCGCCGCGCCGAGGCCGATGAGCATCGCATATTTGAACCCGCGCTGCGCGCCGCCGTTGATGATGGTCAGATTTACAGGACCGACGGGCATCGAGAGCAGCAGGCCGCTGATGAAACCCGTCAGGGCAGAAAGTAAAATGGGCGGCAGTTCCGGCATGGTTTTCAGTGGGTGGATTCCGGCTCGTCCTCGTCTTCCTCTTCAATTTCCCGGCGCCAGGCGCGCGAGATGCGCGGGCGCACAAATCCGTAAATCAAATACGCCGTGAAAAACAGCGGCAGAATGAACACCAGGATTTTCCCCTGCAAAATGACCACACAGCCGACAAATAAAATCGCCACCAGCGTCTTGGTGAATGTCCGCGTCGCGCGCAGGTTAAGTGATTTGAAGCTCGGATACCGCACCTGGCTGACCATCATCCACGACAGGAACAGCAACAGCACCGGCAACAGAAACCGCCATTTGCCCTTGGGGAAATCCTTTTCCTCCACCCACATGATGAAGAGCGTCAGCGACGCCACCAGGGCCGCCGCCGAGGGAATGGGAAAGCCGACAAATTCCTTGCCGCTGCCGCCCGGCTGCATGGACAGCACATTAAACCGCGCCAGCCGGAAAGCGCCGCAGATCAGGTAAATCGAGGCGATGAACCAGCCGAGTTCCGGATGTTCGGGAAACACTTCGCGCAGCACGATGCGGTGCACCAGAAACGCCGGAGCGACACCGAACGAAATCAAGTCCGCCAGCGAATCGAATTCGCGCCCGAACGGGCTTTCCGCGCCACCCCAACGCGCCACCCGACCGTCAAACAAATCGCAAACACACGCGAATAAAATAAATATGAGGGCGAGGTAAATCTGGCTGACATAATTGTCGGCGTCCGGATTGGCCTCAACGATTTTCGTCAGCGCCACGAAACCGCAGAACAGGTTGCCCGCCGTCAGCAGGTTCGGCAGAAAATAAATTTTCAACCGGCTTTCGTCCGAATCGTCGGGCAGGGGTTTTTGTGGAACAGGCTCGGTCATAATTCAATCAAACGCGGCAATCACGGTTTCACCACCAATCACCCGGTCACCGAGATTCACTTTGATTTTGGCGCGGCGCGGCAGATAAACCTCCACGCGCGAGCCGAATTGAATCAGGCTGATGCGTTCGCCGCGCTGGACGGTGTCGTTTTGACTGGTCCACGGCACGATGCGGCGCGCGATGAGGCCGGCGATGAGGCGCACGCCGATCTTTTCGCCGCGCGGCTCGGCGGCGTCAAGGCCGAAGAGCACGTTCTCGTTGAATTTCGCGCAGTCGGTTTTCATGGCGTTGAGGTATTGCCCGGGCGTGTGCTTGAAAAAAGCGATCCGGCCCAGCACCGGCGCATATTGGACATGAATGTCAATCACCGAGAGAAAAATCGCAACGCGCTGGCATTCACCGCCCATGAATTCCGTCTCGGTGGTCGTGTCAATCACGTCCACCTTGCCGTGACCGGGCGCAATGACGAGGTCCGGACCGGCCGGCACCATCGGATTCGGGTCCCGGAAGAAATAAAAGGTGAACGCGGCAAACAACACCCAAAGCCCGACGAGCGCCCAAGCCAAGTAATTCAGCAACAAGTCGCCCATGACTTTGCCCAGAAACGTGACGTCAAGGACAGGCGGGTGGCCGCCAGCGAGGCGGGGCACAACAAAGGCGCCAATGAGAAAACCGATAGCCGCCAGCGCAAGCAGCACCGCGAACGCAAGGCCTATGAGGCGTAGCGCGGCAAGCATGGCTTTTCCCGAATGTTTCATCCCCGCAGGATAAAAATTCCGCGCGTCGCTTGCAATTCGGCATTTTGTAAGCAAACGGTGCCACCGGGAAGCATTTGAAATACAACCGCAAGAAAAGTTCGTTTCATCTATAGGCTGGGGTCTCGCTCGTAGTTTACCAGTTTTCCACTGGAATCGAAGGTCATTGACAGCTTGTAATTCATAAAATTGTTCGGGTCTGCCCCAGTCGGCAGAATGTCAACAAAAGCTCCTCCGTTCAGTGCGCTGGCCTTGCCCGTTGGCCGGATGATTACTTCGTTGGGCTTAAATGCCACTCCAGTATCCGCTCGGATCATGCTGATAATTTGCGTCGCCGTTACCGGGACGTTTAAATCAGGAACAAATCCATTGGACGGTAAGCGGTTCATGTCCAGTGCCGCTTGTCGCACCATGAGGTAACCGACTTTTGCTTCTCCGTTTTTATCCAGCATGAACGTCAATGTGGTGTCTCCGATCATGAATGTGAACATGTGAGAACCCAGCGTGCTATGGAACTTGTCCATTGTGACATCGGACAGAGCAAAGGGGATGCGGTTGGAATAGGCCGCACCCCATCGCTCTAACGCTGGCCGGAATTTCTCGTAGAATAGTTTGGCGATGTCGGCCTTCTTTTCGTCCGGCAAAGCGCTGGTTCTGGTAATCAGGTGCGGCTGGGAGTTGGTCGGGGCAGGGAGCATGAAGGTTTTAGGAGTGGAATTATACTTCTCATTTTGTTTCTCCCGTTCCCTCTGTGTCTTGAGCCAAGGGTAAGCACGCTCCATTACATCCCGCCTGGCTCGCTGAAACCAAAACCAGCCAACGACGAGGATGAGCGCCAGTGTTGACCAGACCAAAAGCCGTATCCAGTCCACTCTGCGGTTTTTCGTTCTCATTATTCTTTCACATGGCTGAAGTTCAAAACTGTCAGTTCATTGTCATAAGTGGTCGTGAAAATCAGCTTGGGGCAACCTACACCATGCGGCAGCGACGGGGTTGCAGATGGGCTGCCGTCGTTTTTCGGTTCATACATCATTTCGGGGTATTCCGATTCAAGCGCGGTTAGCGACCACCTAAACGAATATGTCGGGTCGCAGGCGCCCGGCCACGGATCCGCGCCGCACATGAAAGCTTCGTCCAGCATAGCCGAAGCTTCGGCAGACGTAATAATGTTACCGTCATGAGTGAACATTTGCGGAGACTTGCCACCGAAGAATAGGCCAGCGTTTTTGTAGCAATAGGTTTGCATTTGTTGCGCCTCTGGGCGGATACCGACGGCTTGTGGGAATGGAATGTAGCCGTAACCAGGACCAGCATCACTCCAACAGGCCCAGATAGTTGTCCTTCGCAAACGCCAGTTGCTGCCGGCGTGCTTGTTGTTGCCTAGCCAATTGAACAGGTCTGTCGTGCTAAATTTGTCTGGATAGTATGCGTGGGAATAGCCAATGGTTTCACCGTCACCGTGGGCACCGATAATGTCGAAGTCGGAGTAATTTGCGTTGGTCAGAACCGGAGGCAAGAAGTCTGACCAGTGCGAATATATGCTGCCCATCGAGAAGTAAATTCCGTGGTTTCGGTTGGCTCCACAATCACCGGGGGAGTATTGGGTGAGTGAATACCAGCCATAGATGTCAACATAGAGATACTGTAGAGTTTGAGCCCAATCCAAGGCTTTGGAGTTCCAATAGCTGCCGGTCGTGCCACGGGGATCTTCTTCCTGATATGTGATGATGCAGCCAGCTCCTTTTCTCACCCCAGTGTCAATTTTGTTTGTAATCGTAATTGAGGAATCGTCATCACCGCCACCGGTATCGTTTGGTGTCATACCCCCGCCGATGCTGCCACTGGCAAAATTCGCCGAAAAGCTACCTGAAGTGGGCGAGGCGGTGAATCTAACCACATATTGTTCGTTAGTCCAAGGCGTCACACCGTTGGCTTCGGTAAAATTCCAGTAGAGCGGGATGTATCCAGGGTCGGCGATGCCATAATAGCTCGCCAGCAGCCGACCACTGTTGAGGTCGCGAATGGTGGCTGCGCAATAAACTTGGACCATCGCGTAGAAGTTGATGTCATTTTGGCCGATGTCGGTAGAAGCTTCATCGCTCTGATATGCAAGGAACACTGGATTCTCGAAATCGAGCGTCAGTGCATTGAATGACGAGAATATCAGTTGCGGATTATCAACTGGGGCGTCAGTAGAATTCCAAACACTTGGCTTGGTTGTCGCGTAGAAGTCCAAGTTTTCATAGCTATTGAAATTGTAACGCGTGTCAATGGAAACGGTATCGGGGCCGGTGATTGTGGATCGCACGGGAACGCCGGAAGCATCCATACTGAAATTGACGTTGGTCACGCCGGAGAGGTCGGTCACGTCCACCTGCAAATTGATGGTGCCGCTGACAGCATCGTAGAGGTTATAGCCGCTGATATTGATTTGTGGCCCGCTGTAGGGAATGGCGCGGAAGAACGCGTTATATGCTCGCGAAATGTTCGACACCATCAGGAACATGGGGTCGGTTACTTGGCTCGGCGGCACGGAGCCTTGTAGCAGCCAGCCGCCGTATTGGATATTGTTGGAGGGATTTTGCAAGTCTAGCGTTTTGAATAGCGGGGTTTCGACCTTGTCACAGACTGCTATGCCGAAGTTGCGGCTTTCAGATGAATAGTCGAAGTGGCTGGCCTTGATAAGCAGTATGCCTTGCTGATACGTAGCGATTTGGAGCTTCGGCGACGTATTGGTGTCATCGCCGAATGCCAACAGTGCGTTGTAAAGATTGGTGTCATTTATTGCGACGGCATTTGTGTTAAGCAGCAGGAACGCCTGCGTGGTGTATTTCGCGTAGTTGGATACTTCGTCTGCCAGCGGACTGGCGTCAGCCGCTGGATTGTAGTTTGCGGTGGCCGTTTCGATTAGCGACTTGGCAGTAACGCCGGCTGCGGTGACGCCAGCGTCGTCCAAGAGATATTGATCGTCTGAGATTTTCCAGACTGGGAAGCCGAGATTTGATGGAAGTGGCGGCCATTCTGGATGAGCCAGCGAGTAAAAATTTCCTGTTTTAGGAACCGCATCAGCCAACAATTGCGGAGTATTTCCCAACTCGTTGATAAACCCCGTGAGTTGTGCTTCGGACAATTGCTGTGCCAACCGTTGCCCGAATGACATTTGATTGCCTGTGAATAACAATCCCAGCAAAACTACACCGAGACTCCGTCTGATCCATGAGTTCGATTTCATTTTATGTTGTTTTTTATTTCCCGCACCGGGCAATGTTTTGCCCGGACTCGAACCTCCTGTCCTGCCTGAAAAGAGAATGCGCGCCCAGCGCACTCTCTAACCAGGAACCACGACCAAGTGACCCCCTCTCGAAAGCACACCGGGACGCGCGATTGCTCGCGCGTCGAGGCAAACTTCGAGAGATACGATCACTGATTCCATTGGTCGTGGTTTTTGGCTAGAGATTCGAGTCCTCGCAACGCAAAGACTCGTGCCAACCCCGAAACTTTCGGAGTTGGCTATGGAAAAGAACTGTGTCCGTCTTAAAACAAGGAGCATGCAAATACAAGCCTTGATTTGATTACAGTCTTATTTCGGTCTGGCTCATGGGATTACGCCACGGGCCAACCTGCGCATTGTTGATTGTGCCACTTGCAATTCGGCATTTTCGGGGCAATTTTAGCGGGTCGTGAAAAATGGAATGCGACCAATTGAAACTAAAACCAACAAACCAAAACGATTATGTCATTGCACACTCCTGATCTGACCAAGCAACCACCGCGCAGCCCGCGCGTGCGGCTGGGCGGCTACGCGATTCTGCCGCGCTGCCTCGACAAGGGCCGCGCAACCCTCGCCGGCAAAAACGGCGAGTACCATTACGCCTGCCCGCTCGACCAGCAGTTTTTGACGTTCGCGGGCATTGACCCCGAGGCGTTGAAGAAGGAATTAACGAAAAGCGACACCGAGGTCCTGGCCTGGATCAACGCCCAGGCGAAGCATAAACGCACCGCACCGGAAATCGCCGCCTGGACGATGTGGCAGGAACAGCGGGCGCCGGACAATCCGGATGCGCGCGAATTTTTCAACGGCCTGCACAAGAGCGGCGCGCCCAAGCGCACGGACATTGTGACCTGGTTCGATTTGCTCGACCTGGACGATTACGTGAGTTTCGGCGGCAAAGCCTGATGCATTTACGATATGCGATTGGCGATTACGCGTCCTTCCAGCGTCACGACCGATCGGGTAAATCGTATATCGGAAATCGGGAATAAAGAGCTTCCTGATGTTGGCTCCTGCGGTTTTTCGAGCCCGTTCGAAAACGCAACCGATTTTTTGGAGTGCGGCGGGAAGTGAAGCGCCACGCCGCTTTGGAAGCTCTAGCCGCAGTCGAAAAGCGGTGTCGCCGCTGCGCTCTGCCACCGCAGTCCAAAATCCTCAAAGGCGCAAAGAGAAAACTCTGCGCCTTTCGTGTTTTTAAGAAGTTGAAACGGCCGACGCCGTCCCATTCGGTGCAACCGCCGCCGCTCTGAAGGCCTCGATGCGCTCGATACGATGCCGACGTTTCGCGCCGTGCAGCTCAAATTCCACTTCATCGCCGACCTTGTTGTTGAGCAATGACTGCGCCACAGGCGAGAGATAGCTGATGACGCCCTTGTCCGGGTCGGAGTCCCAGGCTCCGAGAATGATGAAGGTTTCCGGCTGGTTCGTGCCCAGGTCGGTAGCTTGCACGATGGTGCCGACGCTGACAACGTCGGTGCGGGCGTTGGAAAAATCTGTGCCGCGCGCGCGGGCATGCTGGGCTTCGAGTTCATCCTTGCGGCGCATGAGCATCTTCTGCATTTCCTTCGCCGCCTTGAATTCGTGATTTTCGCTGAGGTCGCCATAACTGCGGGCGAGGGCAATTTCTTTGGAATTGGCGGGGATTTTCTTGTCCACCAATTCCCGGTATTCCTGGTTCCAGCGTTCGAGGCTCTCCCAGGAAACGATGAGCGACGAGTCCTGTTTGGCCTGTTCTCCGGTGATGAGCGATTGGACGGCGGGATGGCTTTTGACCAGCCGCGCCAGGAGCGAGCGTTTATCCATGTCATCGAACACCGGCGACAGTTGCAATGCGCGCGTGAGGTCCTTGACGACCTCGATGTCGGCAGACGCGGTCAGCTCGGCGATCAATTCGTGGTTGTCCAAAATGAATTCCCGCAAACGGTTTGAGCGCTTTTCGTTGAATTGATCCCGCTCCATCCCGGTGAGCATCGCGCGAAAAACTTCCGGACCGAGAATGTCGGCGAAGGCGTCGCTGCGTTCGCGTCCGAGCCAGAGCAACAGTTCGGTGCTCGCCGTATGTTGATTGACCAGCCGCGCGAGCGTTTCCTTGAGCAAATCCATTTTGCCTTCCTGGATCAGCAAATTGGCAAACTCGCGGCACAATTTCGCGGAAACGAAATTCAACGAACTGCGCAGCACTTCATGCCAGCGCTCGGGATTCGCAGCCTTGAACGACCCCAGCGCGTGGTGGTGTTTCGCGGCGGGAATTTGTTCCAGCGTCGGACCGAATTTAATGTCCTGTGCCCAGAGTTGCGCGGCGGTGATTTCGTCGGCCGCCGGTTGCAACCCGGCGATTTGGCGCAATTCGTCGCGCGCGAAAATGGCCTCCAGCGCGACCGACGGTTGCGTGCGTTGATACGACGCAATGTCCGTGTTCAACCCGGCGATGATTTCACCGGCGGCGGCCTGCTTGTCGGCCAGGTCCGGGGCGCTCTTCGACAATTCGCTGACGACCGCCACGCGCGCCTTCAAACCTTTCGCCGCGCGAAAATTCGCCATTAACCGGTCCTGCAACGAAATTTCCTTGGCTTGATAGACGACCGGCTCGGTTTTTTTCAGCGGCACGATGAAGTGTCCGTCCTTTTTCATTTCGCGCCGCGCGGTTTCCCACCATTTCTTCCAATCGTCGCGAATGACATCCGGCACGAGCGCCTGCTGGATCTGTTCCGCCGTTGCCTTGCCGCCGTAGCTGTTCAGCACGAGCTTGATCAAATCGAGATGGTGCGCGGCCAGCTGGCGCACGCCTTCCAGGTCGTTGGCTTTGCGCGCGAGAATGTGGTCCTTGGGAATCGGTTTGAGGCTTTCGACGGCGAAGCCCAAATCCATCGTGTGTCCCGGCTTGCCGGCGAAATCAATGGTGAACCGCGCAAAAACCGTATCCACCGTTTTGATGCGCCCGAAGCCCCAACTGCGATGCATGCAGCAGCCGCTTTCCGCCAGTAACGTCAGCGGTTCCACGTGCCGCCCTTCGATTTTTCCCGCCGCCGCCAATTTCTCAAATTCTTCTCTCATAAAAGCCTTTTAACTCGCGTCCCCAAAGTCGTATGGCATCATTAAAGTTGTTGAGCGGCCAAAAACCAAGAGAAATCGCAGTGCGCGTTTTGCAGCAACGACGTGCCGGGGGCAAATTCATTGAAGATTTGCTCGAAAAAGCACTTGCCGGCGCAAAGCTTTCACCCGCCGACCGCGGCCTTTGTCAGGAAATCACGTACGGTGTCGTTCGCTGGCAGGCCACACTGGACTGGCTCATCGCCCGCAAAACCGACGAACGCGGGCAAAAGTCTGCCTTGCAGAATTTGTTACAGCTCGGCCTTTACCAGATTTTCTGGCTCGACCGGATTCCTGACCACGCTGCCGTCAACGAAACCGTCGAACTGGCCAAGCAGAACGGTTTTGGCGCCCAGGCCGGTTTTGTGAACGCCGTTCTGCGTGGCTACTTGCGCGAGCATGACGAAACCAAAAAACTTTTGGCCGGATTAAAAATTTCGGAGCCCGCCCTCGGCTGGTCGCATCCTGAATGGCTCGTCACCCGCTGGCAAACACGCTGGGGCATCGAAAAAACCGCGTCGCTTTTGGAATGGAACAACACGCCGCCAAAAACCTTTGCGCGTGTCAACACGCTGAAATTTGGTAGGGCGGGCAGTCCTTTGCCCGCCGAACTCCCACAGGCTGAGGACGGCGCGCACGGAGTGACGCGCCCTACCTTGAAAGACGCCGGCGACCTGCTCACCCGCTGGCGTGACGAAAACGTGGAATACGATTTTGTACGGCGCGACTGGCTGGAGGAAAACCTGGTCTTTGAGATGAAGTCGCATCCGCCGTTATCGTCGCTGGCGAGTTTTCGCGACGGCTGGTTTTACATTCAGGATCCCGGCACGCTGCTCGCTGTTTGCACGCTCGGACCGCAGCCGGGCGAAACGATTCTGGATTTCTGCGCCGCGCCCGGTGGCAAGACGACGTTCATCGCGCAGTTGATGAACAACCAGGGCCGCATTGTGGCGCAGGATGTTTCGGATGAACGGCTGAAATGGATTCAGGAAAACTGTCAGCGGCTGGGTGTAACCTGCGTGGAGACAATGGTTAGTGATAGGGCTCGCCCTCACCCCGACCCCCAGGAGAGGGAACAGCCATGTGCGACCCGTGAAATTTCAAACCGTGCCCGTTTTGCCGACCGACTGGCAACCATTCCCCCTCTCCCCACGGGAGAGGGCCGGGGTGAGGGGAAATTGTTCGATCGCATCCTGGTGGACGCGCCATGCTCGAACACCGGCGTGATGCGCCGCCGCGTGGATTTGCGCTGGCGGATTCAACCGGAGGAAATCGAGCGCCTTCGCACCGCGCAACTGGATTTGCTCCAACAAGCCGCGACACAGGTGAAACCCGGCGGGGTTTTGGTCTATAGCACGTGCAGCCTTGAACCGGAGGAAAACGGCGAAGTCGTGAAACAGTTTTTGAATGAACACGCTGATTTCAAATTGGAAAGCGAACGCGAATTATTGCCGCTCGCAGACAATGTTGATGGGGCTTATGTGGCGCGGATGAAGCAAATCTAGTGCGTTCTTTAAAATAACATCGGCTGCGGAAAATTTTGGACTGCGGCGGCAAGCGGAGCGCGACGCCGCTTTGAAAGCAAGTCAACGGCACGGGATTCCCAAAAAAACGCTGTCGCCGCTGCGCTCTGCCACCGCAGTCCAAAAACTGCCGCCAAATTTCCAGCGGCAACTCATTCTGCATGCACACCCTTGCGCGCCTTGCTTTCGGACCTGACGCGGGAAACACAGGCCGGAGGTCTGTGCCACCTTTTACATCCCCATGATCTGGTAGCCGCAATCCACGTAAAGCACCTGGCCGGTGATGGCCGCCGCGCCGTCGCTGGCGAGGAATACTCCGGTGGCGCCGAGTTCGTCGGGCAGCACATTGCGCTTGAGTGGCGCGTGGACTTCGTAATGTTTGAGCATTTCGCCGAATCCGCTGATGCCGCGCGCCGCCAGTGTGTTGACCGGCCCGGCGCTGATACAATTGACGCGGATCTTCTTCGGGCCGAGATCGTAGGCCAGATAGCGCGTGCTGGCTTCGAGCGCGGCCTTCGCCACGCCCATGACGTTGTAATGCGGCACGACTTTTTCCGCGCCGTAATAACTCATGCCCATGATGCTGCCGCCGTCAGGCATGAGCGGCGCAGCGGCACGCGACAGCGCGACGAGCGAATACGCGCTCACATCGTGGGCGATGTGGAATGCCTCGCGGGTGGTATTCACAAATTTCCCTTCGAGCGCGGCCTTGGGCGCGAACGCCACCGAGTGCAGGAGCAAATGTAGCTTGCCGAATTTTTCACCGACGGTTTTGAAGACGCCGGCGATTTCATCGTCCTTCGTCACATCACACGGCAGGATGAGCGTGTCCGCGCCGAACTCGCCGGCAAGTTCCGCAACGCTTTCCTTGACGCGATCGCCCTGATAAGTGAACGCGAGGTTCGCGCCTTCGCGCGCCCACGCCTGCGCGATGGCCCAAGCAATGGAGCGTTGGTTGGCAACACCGAAGACGATTCCGAGTTTCCCTTCAAGCAATGGCATAATCTAAATTGTTAAATCATTTAATTATCAGAATGTTAAAGGGTTGCCTCGGCGATGCGCAAAACAAATCGCCGGGATGAAACCTCGGAGCGCCGGCGTCCCGCCGGCCCGCTGTGTTGCGACAGGTTGGTCCACTTGGACGCCAGCGCTCCCAGAACGAAAATGGTGGCCGTCCAAGGTGCATCCTCGACGGACGGATGCACAACCGGTAAGCTGACAGTAATGGATGCAAACACAAGCAATGTCATCGTTGAAGGACTGATCTCGTACTTGGGGCTGATCATCCTGCTGACGTTTCACGAATTCGGCCATGCGTGGGTGGCTTTGAAATGCGGTGATGACACCGCCCGGCTGCAGGGCCGCGTCTCGCTCAATCCCATCGTCCATATTGACCCGATTGGCACAATCTTGCTGCCGCTGTTCATGATTTTTGGCCCGTTCGAGCGTCTCCCGGTTTGTTCTTGGCTGGGCGAAACCAGTGCCGGTGAACACCTATAATTTGAGGAACCCGAATCGTGACGACATCCTCGTGACGATGGCCGGCCCGGCGATGAATCTGGTCCTGGCCGTCGCACTGGTGGCGTTGGCGCGCGCGGGGTTGCTGGTTCATCTGGTGCAAATGGCGAACGTTTGCTGGCAATTCGCTTCACTCAGCCTGCTGCTATGCTTTTTCAATCTCATTCCGATCCCGCCGCTGGATGGTTCCCGCGTGATGCGGGTCCTGACCGGCATGAGCTGGGAAGCTTACGCAAAATTCGCGCGGTTTGGTTTTATCGCGGTAATTGTCGTGATCCAAATCAAGCCAGTGTGGCAGACACTCCGGTTCGCAGTCGATGCAACGCGTCTGGGACTGGCAGCCTTGTTCGGCATCCCGTTGCAATAGACCGGCGTTTCAACGCCTGAAAAGCATTCCGGCGAAAGCGTGTTTTTCATTTCCCAATCACGCGTTTTGACTATGCTCGCCAGCCAAAACAGGCACTCATGACGGATCATTCGACGATTTCCACCGGACGCCGGCGTTTCCTGCCTGCGATCGGCTCACCGGCCTACCATATCATGCTGGCCGTCGTGGCGCTTTTCATTCTGGGTCCGCTGGGCGGAATTTCGGCGGCGTTCATGAATTTTTCCATTGGCTTTTTCGTCGGCGGCCAGGTGCTCGCCGGGATTCTGGGCAGCACGGTGACGCTGCCCTACGGGCCGGAAGGCCGGCACGGCGCGAATTATCTGCAGACCATGGCGTCCTCGGTGGCCGGGATGTGCGGCATGGCGGTGCTGATGCAGGCGATGGTCTGGCTCGGATTACCCGAGCCGCCCGCGTGGAAGCTCGTTCTTTATTTCATGTGCCTCGGCATGTTCGGCGTCGGCGTCGGCATGCTCTACACGCCCATCCTCGTTGATCGAATGCGGCTGACGTATCCGTCCGGCTACGCCGTCGCCAACATTCTTCGCGCGCTCACGGATCGGAACCTGCTCAAACGTTCCATTGCCAAACTCGGCGGCGGCCTGTTCAGCGGCTATGGCATCGGAATTTTCAGTTTGAAGACCGCCTCGTTCGGTTTGTCCAGTGGAGCCGCGGCGTGGTTCGGGGGATTGAACATCTCCGCTTCGACCTTTGGCGCGGGCATGATCTGCGGCGCGCGCATCGCCATTCCCGCCTTCGTGGTCTGCTGCATTGGAAGATGGCAAAGCCCGCATCTGGTCCAGATGGGCTGGCTCGAACCCGGCGCGCCGTTCCGGAAGATCGGTTTCATCATCTCCCTGGGCACGATTCTCGGGGCCGCCATCATTGACATCGCGTTGATTCTCTTTGAGGCGGTGAAACGTTTCCGCGCACAAGGCACGACCGCGGAGCGGCCCGCCGAAGACTGGAAACGGGTCAACCTGGTCGGCCTCATTCTGTGGGTCGTGTTCTGGGCGGCCGGCACGGTGGTGGTCGGCAGCCAGGTCATGCATCAGCCGGTTTTCTTCCTGATCGTCGCGGTTTGTTTGTCGTTTTTGTTCGTGCTCATCAACGGCATTTCGCAGGGCATATCGGATTGGAATCCGGTTTCCAGCGCGTTCGTGTTGACGGTGTTCATTCTCGCCACGGTCGGGCTGAAGGATCCCAGCGTCGGGCTGATGTGCGCGGCGATTGTGTTGATCGCGTGCAGCGAAGGCGGCGACATGCAGCAGGACCGCTCGACCGGCTGGCGCCTGGGCACCAACCGCGTCGTGCAATTCCGGTATCAGGTCATCGGCATCGCCATGGGCGCCGTGCTGGCGGTGGTGCTGGCAAAAACGTTCATGAACTCCTACCCGGTGCTGCGCGAGGACCAGTTCAGTAACCCGCACATTCCCGGCGCGGAACAATGGCAGTCGGCCATGACCTTCAAATTCGTCGGTGCGCTCAAAGGCATCACCACCCATCAGCCGCACGTGATGAGAGCGCTGCAATTGGGCATCGCGCTCGGCTTGTTGATCGAAATCACACGTAAATTGATCAAGGGCAACCAGCGGTACAAACAATTCGTCCATAATTCAGGCCGGGGCCGCGCGACGGACTTCATTCTCGACGCGTTTTTGTTGTCGAGCCCTTATGCCTCGTCTTTCGGTGGTTTCGTTGAATTGCCGACCGTGCTTTGGTGGACGGCGGGGGGCGTGGCGGGATCGCTGTATGAAGTTGTGCCGGGCTGGCTCAAGCGGCGCGACGTCAAGCCGGGCGAAAGCGAGGTCCCGGCGGACATGAGCACCACCTCGCTCGTGGGCGGCGGGTTGATCGCCGGCGATTCGCTGGCGGCGCTGAGCGTGGGCATTTACGGGCTGCTCAAGACGGTGTTGTGAATGGAGGGGGGCTTAAATTGGTACAATTTTTGTAATAGCTATTTCAAAAATTGTACTACTTGAAAAAGGTTCATGGGGAAGTTCCGTGTCAAAATCCCATCAAGCGCCGCGGGCGGCGGCCTCGTCGCGATAGCGATAGAAGATGGTGACCACGCTGAACAGGATGGCCACCCCGAACGTCATTCCGGCGTAAAGCAGAAAACGGTTTGTGCTCACGGATGCCGCGTGCGCGTTGGCCCCGGTACCCGGAAGCAGCTCCGTGATCGCCACCACCAGCAAATCGCCGAACGCCACCGTCAGCAGCCAGAAACTCATGATCAGGCTTTTCATCTCGGGCGCGGCTTCGCGGAAGGCGAACTCCAGGCCGGTCGTCGAAATCAGCACTTCGGCGGCAGTCAGGATGAGGTAAGGCGCGGTCTGCCACAGCACGCTGAGTTGCGCGCCGGCTTCGATCTGCCTTTGCAGCGCGGCCACGACGAGATACGAGCCCGCCGCCAGAAACATTCCGCAGGACATCCGCCGCAGCGGCGCGGCGAACCGGCCGATGCGCGGATAAATTCCCAGCGTGAACAGCGGCACGAGAATCATCACCATCAGCGAATTCATGGATTGCATCTGCTCCGCGCCGATGTCCAGCCCCAGGAAATTGAAGGGCACCATTTTTTCGCCCTGCAACACCCACGTGGAATTGCTCTGGTCAAACAGCGACCAGAACGGCGGGATGAGCGCAAAGACGTACAGGATGGGCAGCACCGATCTGGCCGCGTCAATTTCCTTTTCGCTGAACCGGTCCCGCGCAGCGTCCCAGAAGGATTGTCCCGGCGCGCGTTTGCTGGCGAGCGCGTGCCAGAAAACCTTGAAAAACCCGGCGGATTTTGTCTCCCGGCTGGGCGGCACCCGGACATAATGCTTCGTGCCCAGCCAGAAAATGAGCGTTGCAATGGCCATCAAAATTCCCGGCACGCCAAACGCGAGGCTGTAACCGTGATGGTTTTTGACCCACGGAACCACCAGAAACGAGAAGAACGAACCGAAGTTAATGGCCCAGTAGAATGCGCCATAGGCTTTTTGCAGCAGATGCGATTGCTCCGGCTTGAACTGGTCGCCCATGAACGCCGACACGCATGGCTTGATGCCGCCCGAGCCAAACGCGATCAGCGTCAGGCCGGTGTAAAGCAGCAGCAGTTTGCCGTGAACGCTGCCGGCAAAATCGCTGCACGCCAGCACGCCGTGCCCGGCGCAGTAGAACAGCGACACCCAGAGTATCGTGTGATAACGGCCGACGAGCTTGTCCGACAGCCAGGCGCCGAACAGCGGCATGAAATAGTTCACGAAAATGAACGTGTGGATGATGCTCGTGGCCGTGTCCACATCCTGCCCGAGACCACCCTTGAGCGCTTCGCCGGTGATGTATCCGGCCAGGACACCGCGCATGCCGTAGTAGCTGAACCGCTCGCAGGCCTCGTTGCCAACGATGTATTTGATTTGGCGCGGCCAGCGAACAATGGCGGGCTTTGGTCCGGCGCTCATGCGGTCACTTTCCGATGCCAATTTTCTTCAGGAACGGCTCGAGGGAACGCGGACGGCCGAGGAATTTTTCAATCGAAACGTTCACGTCGCGCGAGTCGCCCACTTCGTAAATTTCCTTCCGCAACCTCATGCCGGCGCCCGGGTCGAAGTACCCGTCCGGCGACTCCTCGAACACGGTGGCCATGTCGGCGGCAATCGCGTCGGCCCAGGCGTAACCGTAGTAACCCGCGCCGTAGCCGATGATGTGGCCGAAGTACGCCACGAATGCCGTGTCCGGCACCATCGGCAGGAATACGTCGCTCAGTTTCTCGTTGGACAACGGCAGCGTTTCCGACGTGTTCGTGTCGTGGATTTGCGTGTGCAGTGCGAGGTCCATCAGGCCGAAGGCGAGCTGGCGGCGATACCGCGTACCCTCGGTCGCCAGCTTCGCTTCCTTGAGTTTCGCCAGAATATCCGCCGGGATTTTCTTCGACGGATCGCGATAATCCGCCGCGAAACTGTCCAGCACCTTCTTGTCCCAAACCCAGTTTTCGAGCATTTGCGACGGGGCTTCGACAAAATCGCCCGGTACGCTCGTGCCGGAGAAGCGCGCGTATTTGGCGCGCGTCAGGATCGTGTGCATCGCGTGGCCGAATTCATGGAAGAGCGTCTCCACGTCGCCGTGCGACATGAGCGAAGGATGATCGGCGGTCGGCGCTGGGAAGTTGCAAATGAGCGCGCAGACCGGGCGCTGATATTTGCCGTCGGGCAGCAACTTCCCGTCAATGATGCCGAATTCCGCGAAGTGGTGGAATTTGCCCTCACGCGGGTACATGTCGAGGTAGAACAGGCCAAGCGGCTCGCCGGTGCGGGCGTCGGACACGGCGTAGAGTTGCAGGTCGCCGATCCATTTATACGGCGGCTCCACAGGCTTGAACTTCAATCCGAAGATGTGCTGGTAGATGGCGAACATGCCGTCCAGCACGTGTTGATAAGGGAAATAAACGCGCAACTGCTCGGCGTCCACGTCGTAACGCTGTTTTTTGAACTGGTTGTTGTAGTAGCGCCAGTCCCAGATGTAAATCTGCGCGTTGGTATCACCGGTGTCCCCGACTTTGAGCTGGCGGAATTCCTCCTGTTCCGCGGCGAACTTGGGTTGCAAACCGGTTTTCAAGTCTTCCAGGAACTTGATGGCCGTGCCGCCGTTTTTGACCATTTTGACCTCGGTTTCATAATCGGCCCAGTTTTTGTAACCGAGCCTTTTGGCGATGTCGTCGCGCAGCGGCAGAATCTTTTCGAGCAGCGGGAGGTTCGCCGCGCGCGCCAGATTGTCGCGCTCGGTTTCAAGTTTCCGGCGCACGTCTTCGCGCCGGGCGTTTTCCATCACCATCATATATTGCCAGGTGACGTTGGCCATGACGGTGTATTCGTCGTCGCCGGTTTTGGTCTGTTTGAGAAAATCGTCCGGCACGCCTTCAAGCTCGGCCTTGGTGAACTTGAGCGGCCGCTCCGCCTTGGTGATGTTGCTCTCGAAATCCGTGCAAAGGGCGGTCAACTCCTTGCGCCGGCGCTCCACCTCGTCGCGCTCCGCCTTGGGCAGTTGCAAACCCGCCCGGCGATAATCGCGCAGGGTTTCGAAAAGCAGCTTCGCGTCCTCGCCGGCCAGCAACGGTTTTGTGTCCGCGTAAGCCTGCACCGCCCGGTAAACGTCCTCGCGATATTCAAGACCGACCGACCATTCCCTCAATTGCTTGATGGCTTCCGTGGCGACGTCACGCACAGCGGCGTTGGTGCTGGTTTCCTTGAGCAGGTCGAGACGGTTGGCCGCACGCATCAGTTGAAAACCCAGATCGTCGAGCGCGCAGACGGTGTTGGCGAAATTGACTTCTGCCGGAACCAGTCCGCCGATGCGATCCAGCGCAGTGTTTCCGGTGGCAATGGTGTTCGTGAGCGTTGTCGCAATTTCGTTCGTCGTCGTTTCGAATGTCGGTACGGTGACGACAGAATTGAATTTAGCGGCGCGCTTTTGAAACTCCCCCAGCTTTCCGATGGAGCCGGCGGATTCGAGTGAAACGGTGTGACAGGCGGTAAGAATAAAGGCCACCGCGAAGATGAATAATATTTTCCAGTACATTTGCCGTGCAAGCTAACCGCAAAGGCGCGACATTCAAGCGGTTTTATGCCGGCTGGGCGTCCACGCTTCAGCGTGTTCGAACAACTGGAGCGCGAGTTGTCCCAACTCGCAGCATCGCCGACTAATCCAGCCGCTGCGGATTGAGGACAATCCGCGCGCCGGAATAGAGGATGGCATGACCTCGGCAGCCTGAAGGCTGGACACCGAACGGATTCCGCCGCAAATCCGGCGTGACACCTGGCGCCTGACACCCGAAACTTCCTTCATGCCGCTGCTCGAAATCAAAAGCCTGACGCTCGATTTTGTTTCCGGCGATGATCATCTCCGGGCAGTTGACAACGTGTCCCTCACCATCGGCACTGGTGAAACCGTCTGTCTGGTCGGTGAAAGCGGCTGCGGCAAAACCGTGACCGCACTTTCCATCGCGCGGCTGGTGCCGATGCCACCGGCGAATTACGTCGGCGGGGAAATATTGTTGAACGGCCGCGACACGCTGAAGATGTCAAACGGTCAATTGCAGAAAATTCGCGGCGGCGTGGTCAGCTACGTTTTTCAAGAACCGGGCGCGTCGCTGAATCCCGTTTTCCGCATCGGCAGCCAGATCAAGGAATCGCTCAAGTTGCATCGGCGGTCTTCCCAGCCTGCCGGTGACGCGGCTTCCAGCCGCGAGTCTGGCGGCAGGGATGCCGCCTTGACTGGCACGCAAGGATGCGTGCCGCCACCGCGGAAGCTCACCAACAAGGCCCTCGACGCGGAGGTCATCCGCCTGCTCAAACTCGTCGGCATTCCCGCGCCGGAATCGCGCATCAAAAATTATCCGTTCGAGATGTCCGGCGGCATGCAACAGCGCGTGATGATTGCCATGGCGCTGGCCAGCGAACCAAAACTGCTCGTGGCCGACGAGCCGACGACCGCGCTCGACGTGACCATCCAGGCACAAATTCTCGAACTGCTCCACGATCTCAAACAGCGCCTCGGCATGGCGATTTTGCTCATTACGCACAACCTCGGCATCGTCGGCGACATGGCCGACCGCGTGGCCGTGATGTACGCCGGGCAGATCGTCGAACTGTCTCCGGCGAAGGAGCTGTTGCGCCGTCCGCTGCATCCCTACACAAAGGCGTTGATGAACTCCGTGCCGAAGCTCGGCGGGGGAATCCGGTGGGGCGAGGCTACTGACGAGCCAGCCTTGGCGCGTCAAAGCGTAGCGACGACGGCTCGCGAGGACGCTCGCCCCACCAGATTGCAGTCCATTCCCGGCAACGTGCCGCGGATTGGCAATTTCCCGCCCGGTTGCCGGTTCGCCCCGCGCTGCCCGATGACCAGGCCGGAATGTTCGAAAAATATACCCGAACTGGTCGAAGTCGAACCCGGACGTTTCGTGAGGTGTCCGTTTTGGAAAACGTCGGAGGGTCAACTATGAGAAACTACTACACCCAACAAATACAAAGACTAATTTGTTTGCTTTTCGTTCTTGAAGAAATGCCTCGCCGTCCAGCCAGAAAACAAGAAGTCATCGAGTATATTCGGCAACGACGATATTTGGATATTCGCCCCGAAGATTTAGAAAGGTACATAACCCAAACCGAACCTCGTTGGAATACAGATATAGCATTCCGCCGTAAAGATGGCGTTGAATGGGGTTTGTTATTCAACAACCAGCGCGATTGTTGGGACTTAACCAGAGACGGAATCGAACTTTTGGAAAGAGTGAAAGCAGCATGCACTGCTAAGGAATATGATGTTCGAGAATGTTATCTTTGGACTAGACATTTGAAGAAAGCTTTAGATTTCTCTTGCGAACCTTCGCCAGCCGATAAACCCAGACCACAAGGAAAAAGCACGAGATGGCTTTTTAAGGAATTTTCTCTGTGAGCTTGCTCGAAGTCAAAAATCTGAAGGTCCACTTCCCGGTCAAACACGGGCCTTCGTCGCGCCGAAGTGGCTTCGGCCACGCAGGCGGGGCGTTCAGCCGTGCCCACAGTTTTGCCGAATTGACGCCAATCCGCATTGGGCTTAATTTCCCAGCATGAGCACGGTTGCTGAAATCAAGGCGGCGATTGACCAGCTTTCGCCGCAGGAGCGTTGCGAGTTGGAAGCGTTGCTCCATCCCTGGCCGGACGACGATTGGGATCGTCAGATGGCTGCGGATGCCGAGCCGGGCGGCAAGCTGTATCGGTTGATGGAAACTTCAGAAAAAAATGCCAAGGCCGGCAAATTGATTGACTTGCCGACCTGCAAAAGGAAATGAAGGCCAAAGCCGACCCGGAATTCTGGCGGCGCTACAATGAATTGCCTGCCCGGATTCAGGAGCTTGCCCGAAAGAATTATGCGCTCTGGCTGGTAAATCCATTTCATCCTTCGCTGCAATTCAAACAAGTCAGCCGAAGGCAATGGTCGGCTCGCGTTGGCCTCCACTACCGCGCCACCGGTCATTTTCTTACGCCGGACATTTTTGTTTGGACTTGGATTGGCACGCACGAGGAATACAACAAACTTTGACGTGCGATTATGCCCTTGCTCGAAGTCAAAAACCTGAAGGTGCATTTCCCGGTGAAGCCCGGGATGTTCAGCCGCGTCCACGAATTCGTAAAGGCGGTGGATGACGTGAGTTTTGCCATCGAGCCGGGCGAAACCCTCGGGCTGGTCGGTGAAAGCGGCTGCGGCAAGACAACGCTCAGCCGCGCCGTCGTGCGGCTGGTCGAACCGACGGCGGGCAGCGTTTTGCTCAATGGCGAGGACATCACGCGGATGAACGGCTCAGAACTGCGCGCGCGGCGGCGCAAGTTCCAGATGATTTTCCAGGACCCCTACGGCTCGCTCAATCCGCGCATGACGGTCGAGCAAATCGTCGGCGAGGCGCTGGACATCCACCAATTGACCGACAGCAAATCCGCGCGGCAAAAGCGCATCCTGGAACTGCTCCATGACGTGGGGCTTGATCCGGTCTATGCGCAGCGCTATTCGCATGAATTCAGTGGTGGCCAGCGACAGCGCATCGGCATCGCCCGGGCGCTGGCGGTTGAGCCGGAACTGATTATTTGCGACGAACCGGTGAGTGCGTTGGATGTTTCCGTGCAGGCGCAGATTATCAATCTGCTCCAGGATTTACAGCAGCAGCGTGGCATGGCGTATCTCTTCATCGCGCATGACCTCGCGGTGGTGGAGCACATCAGCCAGCGCGTGATGGTGATGTATCTCGGCAAGATCGTGGAAACGGCGGCGGCCAAAAACATCATCCGTGAACCACAGCATCCCTACACGCAAGCATTGATCTCCGCCATCCCGGAAGTGGACCCGGAATCGAAACGGCAGCGCATCATTTTGCCGGGCGATGTGCCGTCGCCGATTCATCCGCCGCCGGGTTGTCCATTCCACCCGCGTTGTCCGGTTGCCGAAGAGCGCTGCAAAACGAATATTCCGCCACTTCGCGAGATTTCATCCAGACATCGGGCTGCATGTCATCTGGCTAAACAGAATTCTGGCTAAACAGAATTAATGTTTTAGACACTTTATTGACCCGAAAGCATTGTTATGTAAAGAATATGGACATGAAAATCAGAACGTTCCAATGAGTTTCGGGTACATAACTAATATTATCATATAATGTAATTAAATAGGACGCTTAACAGGACATAAATGTATATATATAAGACATTTTTTAGATTTCTATACTATGTGCCCGACATGACGATTAAATACAACTGGCATCAATCTCCTGTCGAAACCGGCTTGTTGTAGGTTTTCCCATTCAAAAAGGCCGATTTTCCGCCTTTTTACAAGGCCGGCAATAAAGATTTTGGCGTAATACGTTTTCGTAAAGGCAGTTAGCTATTGTTCTGCTGTGTCAACCCAATTTAATTCGCCACTTGTCTAACGGATTTACTTCCACCCCAACAAGTTCTGCAAGAATCATTTTCCGCAGATAACAATGATTGCATGTCATAATTTTGGTGGCATGTAAGTTGCTATGAGACACTCAGTGTATCATTCTAAGACATCTAACTGGAAAAACTGAAATCAATAAGTGGTTAGCAAGGGGGCTGGTGGAGCATAAATAACGGTTAAATCGAGTACAAAGACTATGTTAAACAAAATCAACAAAACTATGTTCGGTGTGTTAGCGGCAGGCAGCCTGGTCCTGTCGGCGCACGCGCAGAACGACGTTTACGCTGTTGAGTTTCTAGGCAACAACCGTTTTGGCACCATCAACCTGATGAACGGCAGCTTCACGGAAATTTCCTCTTTGAGCGGAACCTACAACGACATTGCCTATGCCCCGGACGGGTCATTGTTCGGCCTCTATAATAATGGTTCATCCCTGGTGACGTTTGATAAAACGACCGGGGCCGTCACTCCGGTGGCGCCCCTGAGCGTGGCCGGTATTGAATCCATAGCTTTCCGGCCAAGTGACGGGGTATTATTCGGGGTGGGACTGAGTGTTATCGGCGCTCCGCAGAACGGCCTTTACACGATCAATCCCACCACCGGGGAAACAACTTTGGTTGGGAGTTTTGGCGATGCTTACAACCTCTACAACCCGTTCCCGCAGAACATCCGTTTTGACTCCGATGGTAACCTCTATTTGAGCAATACCAGTGAAAATACGGATATTTACCGGGTCAACACCGACAACGGCAGTGCGACCTTCGTCGGAGAAGTGACCGGCTACGCGAACCTGATACTCGAAAACGGCAGCCAGTACATGTATGGGGTGAGCATTCCCTCCATCAACGGAGCCGCTGCGCAGCCGGTACTGGTTTCCTTCGACCTCGGCAGCTTTGTGGATGGCGGAACCAACGCGGATGGCAGCATCCATCAGATCTCGGTTACGATGGTGGGCGCGGGCGGCGAGTTCCCGGTTAATTTCAATTTCTCGGGTAATGTCCCCGATCCGCTGCCGGTGAACATTCCCAACGCCAGCACGATTTCAATCGCCCTGCAGGATGGGAATCCAGCTATTACCCTGTCCGGGAGCGCCGACCAGACTTATGTGCTCCAGGCTTCCTTCGACATGCAACACTGGAGTTCGATCAGCACCAATCTGACCGATGCCAACGGGCTGTTCACGTTCGTTGACTCCGACGCGACGAATTATCCCAGCCGTTTTTATCGTGGTGTTGCACCTGCACAACTACCATAATCACGAATTGACAAACCGGTTCAAAAATGAACGGATCTTCCATGGTCGCTGATCCGAATCTGCTGCTTAATACGCCGCCGGATATCTCAGAGGTTTCCCGGCATCATATGCAAACCATCAATCACGCGGGCGGGGACATGCCCCAAACCAAACCGAAACGCTCCCTTTACATTCTTTGCATTGATGACGACCCGCATATTTTGGACCTTCTGAATGATTGTCTTACGCACTTCGGTCATCGAGTGATGGTTGCCCCCGGCGGAAAAGAAGGGTTGGAAATGTTCCGCGCCGCTACGCTGAAAAACCAGCCTTACGAAGCGGTCGTAACCGATATGCGCATGCCGGATATTGATGGCCGCCAAGTGGCCCGGACGATCAAGGCTGAATCTCCCAACACGCCGATCATAATGTTGACCGGCTGGGGCGCGATTATCAGGGATGACGGGAATTCCGCCCCGGGAGTGGATATCGTGGTCAACAAACCGCCAGAAATGCTGGAACTGAACGAATTGCTCCTCCGGATGGTCAAGCCGGCGTAAAAAAACCCGTCGCTCGGCTGAAATTCAATTTCCGCCCGCCGGACATTATCAAACACAGTTGACATTGCCGATAGCGTGATACATATTTGTCTCACGATGAAAACAGCAACCGTCAGAGATTTGCGAAACCGCTTTCCGCGCGTTGCCGCGTGGATTGCCGAAGGCGAGCCGGTGGAGATCACCAGGGCGGGAAAATTATTTGCCCGCCTTGTGCCGCCCACGCCAGTCAAAACGCCCAAGCTCGTCAAGCCCGACATCATGGCGCAGTTGAAAGCCACCTGGGGTGACCGCATTTTTTCCGCCAAGGAAGTCGCTGAAATGCGCGCGGCGGAATTGGAAGGCGAGGAAGGGTGATCGCTTTTCCCGACACGTCGTTTTTATGCGCGCTGTATGTGCGGCAGGATAACTCGCTGACGGCGGCGGCGCACTTCAAAGCCATGCCGGAAGCGTTGCACGTCTCCGGCCTGCTGCTTTATGAATTTAGGCAAAGCGTCCGTTTCCAAGTCTGGCTTCAGGCGCACGACAAGACCCGAGGCTATCCGCAAAGCGAGGCCGAAGTTGCGCTCGCCAAACTTCAATCCAATTTGGACACCGGCGCGCTGGTGGTGGTGACTGCCGAATGGCCGGACGTTCACCGGCTGGCCGAAACCCTTTCCAAACGCCACACCATGACGGGCGGGCATCACAGCCTGGACCTTCTCCATGTGGCGACGGCGTTGCACCTGGGCGCGCGGGAATTTTTGACCTTTGACACCAACCAACGCAAACTCGCCACCGCTGAAAAATTAAAAGTGAAGCCGTGAAGCGAACGGCGAACAAATAGCCGCCGATGGATGCTGGTGGCGTGGGACAGTGCTTCCAGCCTGTCTCCATTCAATCGGAAACCGCGAACGCCACGAAACACACGAACGGGTTTTAACGCAAAGACGCCAAGGCGCAAAGCCGCAAAGATTTTAACCGCTGATGACGTAGGACAGCGCGTCCCGCCTGTCTCTGACCCAAATTGGAGCGCCGATTTCCAAATCGGCACGGCTCGGCGTACGCGGATTCATTTTTTGACCGCAACTCTGCTGGCTGCGTTGGAACCGGCAATGGCGTGAATCAAGGCGCGCAAATCGTCCGCGTGCGGCCTGTGCAAGCCGTGGAAGCAGGGCGGGGCGGACAAGAAAACCGTGCGCGACATCCGGCCCGCGCAACGCGCCCAACAGCAATTCCGCGAAATTGAATTCTGACGATGCACCGCCACTGACCGCGCCGACGTCCAAAAAATCCCGTCCCTTGGTTCAAAGTAAAACGCCCGCGAACGAAATTGACATTACCGTCTGAAAGCGTTCTTTTGAGGGCATTCCCGTGCATGTTGCGGAGCCTGAGTAAGACACGCCTTGTTTATCGGTAGCGGCAAGGACAGCACGGGGGCAATTATGAAACTTAAATTCCATGTGGCTCTTGCCGTAATTGCGGCGACATTTGGCGTAGCGGTTCCCGCATTGGCGCAGAGCAATGATGTCATGGTGACAGTGAAGCCGTACCGCGATCCAAACCGAAAATCTATTGTTACGCTCGGGCAACGCGGGTTTATAGAGGACATCAGCGGTGAGGTCCGGGCAGTTTATCCTAAATATCTGAAATTATATTTGGAAAACTCATCTCGGACCATAATTTTGAAAAAATATCCCGGTGCTGAATTGCTGGCTATCGGCAACAAAATTAGCGTTCAGGCGGTCAAGATCGGCACCATTCAAGCTGTTGAGGATGATGGTTCCCCTAAAGCAGGGGTGGTTCTCGAATTGTGGGAAATTTACGATGACAGCGCGGACATAGCGGCAGTTAACGACGCAAACGCTAAATTACTCTGGCAGCGGGAAGTGGAAATAAAACAGCAGCGCGTTATTGCCGCGCAAAAAAATTGGCTGGCACAATCTAATGCCGTCCGCTGGTTGCAACCTCAAGCTACCAACGGCGATGCTTCCGCGCAATGCAGTCTTGGAATCCATTATTTGAATGGGCAAGGATGCGAGACGAACCGGGAGCAAGCCATTTACTGGCTGAAAAAAGCCGCCGATCAGGGCGACACGGAAGCCTCAAACAAACTCGCCAAGTTGCAAAAATGAAAGGCAAATATGGAAGGCGAACCACGATGCAATTGTCAGCGATGCGACTATTTAGAGTCGGAAAAGGGACAACTGGATATGATTCGTGAAACGATAAACGAGAGCGGAGCAAGTCCTCGAAAAGTCACTAAAGCAGAAGTCGCAAAGGCATGGGAACACATAAAATCAAAGCATGTCTTTCCCCCCGATTATGCTGGCGTTGCAAGTGACTATAAATTCGTTGAGGCTCTTTCGGAATTGTTTCCTGATTTGAGATCACTCAACGAACGATATTAACGCCGCGGCTGAAAAGTCACGCCCGTTCATTCCAATACCACAGACCAAGCGGGAGCCGCACACGCCGGCCAATGAAATGAATTTGCCGGGTTGAACAAGGGCGGCGAAATCTGCCATCCTGCGGGAAAAGCCACTTGAAGCCAAAACCACAACCCTTGCCAGGGCTTGACGATTTATTTTCGGAAATCGTTTCCAAAAATCTTCGGCCCAAGGGCAGACCCCGAAAATATGCCAGTCGGAAGCATCGCGCTTGGGAGAAAAGGGAGCTTGGCAACAGGAAGATGACCCCGCGCATGGTGCAAAACTACCACAGAGCGCAACGGGCGTGTGACATCCTGGCAAAACACGAAGCGCGGGAAACCTTGCTTGCCTATTTCCGCAACCGGCGCGCGATTCTGGCTGCGGTTGGACGAATTGAGGAAAAGAAATGCCTGATTAGCGCGGCCTGCTCAATTGCCTATTACGGTTTGCGCGGCGCGAAGGCATACGCCGAAATCAGAAAATTCCGCTACGGGGATCGCTGGCCTGATTTCACAATTCTATTGCGGAAGATTCGGAAGGCCGCTTGGGAATACCGCAATTTGTTTCCGCATCAATCTCACGAAAATTTCAAGCGGGACGTGGAAGTCGCCTTTGAACATTTCAAGAAACATGAACTAAAATACTACCAAGTGTAAAAATAGATTCGCGGCAGCGGTGCGCGGTTGACTCGCATGGATTTTCTGAATGAATACAAATTCAGATAAATCCGATGACATCGGCTGCAATACCTCCAGCATAACAAGGCCGCACCACGTCAAAGTAATGGAATGGCTGCAAGTTCGCGTGGGGAATTTACGCTTGCGGTTTCACTCGCTTAAAACCGGCACGGAGGTTTGCTGCCAGTTCTGTTTCATTCGGATCAATCAGCACAAACCCAAACGCCCGCGCAAGGGGAAATGGCTGCGTTTGTTACAATGCGTCCCATTTATCTACCGAACAATGAAATTTATTTGCTGGCTTATCAGCAATTAAGATTGGAGCGGGCGATGGGAATCGAACCCACGTGTGAAGCTTGGAAGGCTTCCGTTCTACCATTGAACTACGCCCGCCTTCGTCCCGCCGGGCGGGACTTCGGCGCGGCAGGCCCGCCACACCGCAGCGAACCCAACCGGCTTGTCGAGCCGTAGCCAAAAGGGCAAAGGCTGACACGGCAAGCCCGCAAGGCTTGCAACAAAAGCAGCATAACGCCCAGGCTTGCGTTGTCAATTCCGCTCGTGTAGCCTCACGCGCATGGCAGCGTTGCTTCTTACCGGCGGACGCGTCGTGGATCCGGCTAACCGCCTCGACGCCAAAAACGACGTTCTAATTTCCGAAGGCAAAATCGCGGCGATTGGCCCGGAGGCGGCAAAAAAAGCGCCGCGCGACACCGAACGAATGGACGCAGGCGGCTTCGTCGTCTGTCCCGGCTTGATTGACCTGCACGTCCACTTGCGCGAGCCCGGTCAGACGACCAAGGAAAATATCGCCACCGGCACCGCCGCCGCTGCACGGGGCGGCTTCACCTCGGTCGTCTGCATGCCGAATACATCGCCCGCCATTGACAACGCCGGAACCGTTGCCCTCATCCATGAACGCGCCGCCCAACACGGCGTCGTGAACGTCTTCGTCGCCGGCGCCATCACGAAAAATATCGCGGGCGAGGAACTCGCGTCCATCGGCTCGCTCAAACGCGCCGGCGTCGTGGCCATCACCGACGACGGCCATTGCGTTCAAAACAATGAACTCATGCGCCGCGCGCTGGAATACGCCAAGATGTTCGACCTGCCGGTGATGGATCATTGCCAGGATTATTCGCTCGTGACCGATGGCGTAATGCACGAAGGATATTGGAGCATCGCGCTCGGTTTGCGCGGCTGGCCGTCGGCCGGCGAGGAAATGATCGTTGCGCGCAACATCCTGCTCGCCGAACTGACCGGCGCGCGCGTCCATTGCCAGCACCTCAGTGCGGCGGGCAGCGTCGCTTTGCTGCGCGAGGCGAAGAAACGCGGCGTGCCGATTTCCGGCGAGGCCTGTCCCCACCATTTTACGCTGACGGACGCCGCCGTTTCCGGAAGTGAAAAATTCTGGGGCAGCGACGGAAAACAAATTTTCCGGACCCTCAACCCTCAACCCTCAACCCTCAACCTGCCCGAGTGGCCGGCCTACGACACAAATTTCAAGATGAATCCGCCGTTGCGCTCCGCGCGCGACCGCGAGGCGGTTTTGGAAGGGCTGGCCGACGGCACGATTGAGATATTGTGCAGCGACCACGCGCCGCACTGCGATTACGAGAAGGAAGTGGAATTCGACTACGCGCCATTCGGCATCACCGGACTGGAAACCGAACTCGCGCTTTCGCTCATGCAACTTTACCACGGCAAACGATTGAGCCTGCCCGATTTGATCGCCAAATACACCCTCAACCCGGCACAGCTGTTGAATTTGAACAAGGGCACGCTGGCCGTGGGCGTAGATGCCGATGTGACCATCTTTGATCCCGACCGCGAATGGGTTTTTGACCGTGCCGAAACCGCGAGCAAATCGGCCAACAGCCCGTTCTTCGGCTGGAAACTCAAGGGCCGGGCGGTGGCCACCATCGTCGGCGGGAAAAAAGTCTGGACAGAGAAAAGTGAACTCGTCCCGGCTTGAACCACGAATTGACACGAATTGCTGTCGTAGCAGCCGAGGTGACGAGGCTCCATCTTCCTGCCCGCAACCATCAACTCTCCACCGATTGTCCAAAGTCTCCTTACGTCGGCTGCTTCAGGAGTGATTACGAAATCTCACATCATTCAACAATTGCCTGTGAAATTCGCACCCAAAAGTTTTCGCATTAAAGACAATTCGTGTTGATTCGTGTCAATTCGTGGTTAGCATCACGCAGTTTTATTTTGATGAAAGCAATTCTGGCACTCGAAGATGGTTCCGTGTTTCAAGGACAAGGTTTCGGCGCGCGCGCGTCCGCGTGCGGCGAAGTCTGCTTCAACACTTCCATGACCGGTTACCAGGAAATCCTCACCGACCCGTCCTACAAGGCCCAGATCGTCACGATGACGTATCCGCTCATCGGCAACTACGGCGTCAACGAGGTGGACGTGGAGTCGTGGCGGCCGCACGTCGCCGGGTTCGTCATCCGCGAACTTTCGCCCGTCGTCAGCAATTGGCGCGCGGATGCTTCGCTCGCGGACTACCTCAAAAAAAACGGGGTTCCGGGAATTCAGGGCATTGACACCCGCGCCCTGACCAAAAAACTGCGCGTGCGCGGGGCGATGAACGGGTTCATTTCCACGGAAGACGTTTCGGACCGGGAGGCCGTCAAGCGCGCGAAGGAATTCGTTTTTATCGGCGTGGACTACGTCAAGGAAGTCACGCACAAGGCCGCGTTTCGCTGGGACGAAAAGGACGAGCAGAGCGCGAGCTTCAAGCTGGCCATCGGCAACGAACCGGCCAACGCCCGCCAACTGCGCGAGCCGCTGCCGCCGGCTGACATTCCCATCGTCGCCTTCGATTACGGAATGAAATACAACATTTTGCGCCGGCTTCGGCAGCATGGTTTCCGGGTTCAGGTTTTGCCGGCCACGGCCACCGCCGGCGATGCGCTTAAACACAAGCCGGCGGGCATTTTTCTGTCCAACGGCCCCGGCGATCCGGCGGCGCTCAACTACATTGTGCGCGAAGTAAAGACGCTGGTGGACAGCGGCGTGCCGGTTTTCGGGATTTGCCTGGGTCATCAAATTATCGGACAAGCCTTTGGCGGAAAAACCTTTAAGCTCAAGTTCGGCCATCGCGGCGCAAACCAGCCGGTGAAGGACCTGGAATCCGGCCGGGTCGAAATCACGTCGCAAAACCACGGTTTTGCCGTGGACGCGAAATCGCTGCCGTCCGGCGTCGCGGTGAACCGCATCAACTTGAACGACCAGACCGTCGAGGGCCTGCGCCACAAGACCAGGCCGGTGTTTTGCGTGCAATATCATCCGGAAGCGTCGCCCGGGCCGCACGATTCGACGCCGTTGTTCGCCGAATTCCGTGCGCTGATAGAGCGACGGGGTTAAAAAAATCATTTTCCCAGATTTCGGTTTGACTTGAAACGCGCCATGACCATAATCGGCTTATCGTAAGTCCATGGCCAAACTTGTTATTCTGACTCAAGGCCTGAACGGCCGCGCGCACGAGCTGAACGTGGATCGCACCACGATTGGCCGTGTCGAGGACAACACGTTCCAAATCGCCGAGCCTTCCATCTCCAGCCACCATTGCGAAGTGCTGTTGCGCGGCAATGATGTCGTCATCAAAGACCTCAATTCGACGAACGGCACGTTCATCAACAACGAACAAATCACCGAAAGTGTTTTGAAGCCCGGCCAGACGCTGCGGCTCGGCCAGATTGAATTGAAACTGGAAATTGGACAGCCTGCCCCCGGGCCAGCTTCCACGCCGGCCTCCGCGCCGGCCACAGCCCCCGCTCCCGGCCCGGCCAAAAAGCAGGCGGAAGCCACCATGGTCATACCGCGCGGCGTCAGCTTGAGCGAACTGGAAGGCGGCGGACGCCCGCCGGGATTCGACACCAGCAAGGATTTTTCCAAAAAGCGCAATCGGAGTGGCATCTATTTCTGGATTGGGGTTGCCATTGTGGGGGGGATAATTGTGGTTCTGCTGCTCTGGGCGAGGTCGCAGATCCCCGGCAAATAAAGCCGGTCGCGGCCATGAAACCGCGCTTCTCCCGCCAACAAAACCACCACGCTGCCATGAAACCGAATGCGTGAGCTTCACGCAAAAGTGCGTGAAATTTTTCCGTTTTTACTTCATCACCGCTTGACTCAAGCTTAAAAAGGTCACGGTATGGCGTATGCTAAAAATCCGTCGGTCCATGAATTCGCCATGAAACCACGCCTCTCCCATCAACGAATCCGGGCGCTGACCAAAATCGAGGTGGTGGTCATCGTTGCCGCCCTAGCCATTCTGGCGGCTTTGTTTTTGCCCGCTCTGGCAACGGCCAAACGCCGACCAAGCCGGATCAACTGTGTCAGTGAATTGAAACAAATTGGAATCGCGTTCCGGATCTGGGAAGGAGACCACAACGATAAATATCCCATGCAAGTCCCCGTGGCGGATGGTGGCACAATGGAATTGGCGGCAACGGGAAATGTGGCGGCGACTTTCCTGGTCATGTCCAACGAGTTGAGCACGCCCAGATTCCTGGTTTGTTTCGCAGACACCAAACGAATTGCGGCGACCAATTTTTCAGCCGGCCTCAACAATTCCAACATCAGCTACTTCATCGGTGTGGAGGTCACCAATGAAATCAATCCGCAAATGCTGCTTGTTGGTGACGACAATTTTGCAATCGGCGGTATGCCGGTGAAATCCGGCCTGCTACAACTTTCGACAAATGCTTCCATCGCTTGGACAGCCGCACGACACCAATTCGCTGGCAACATCGGCATGGCCGATGGCTCGGTTCAACAAGTCACCACTGACGGTTTGCAAAAACTGCTTCAGCAAACCGGCAGCGCCACCAACCGGCTGGCCATTCCATGATACCGCGCCTCTCCCAACAACAAAACCGGGCGCTGACACAGGTAGAAGTGCTGGTGGTACTGGTGATTTTGGCGGTTGCGATTGGCTGGGTGATCTTTGTAGGCCTGCCACAGGCAAAGGCGAAGGCAATAAGGATCAATTGTTTGAGCAATTTGAAAGCCGGCGAGTGCGGTTTCAGGCTTTGGGCCGGTGACAACAACTATCAATATCCGATGGAATTATCCACCAACAACGGTGGCGCCAGGGAATGGCTTCTGCAAGGAAAGGTCTTTGAAGTCTTCCGGGTGTTGTCCAATGAATTATCCACGCCGAAAGTTTTGTTTTGTCCGGCTGACAATCGGGTCCGCGCGAACAACTTCGCAACCGGCTTTGACAATACCAATATCAGTTACTTCGTCGGTGTGGACGCGCCGTGCAGAGATAATACGAATGTTCCTGAAATTAAGATGTCCCTGTTTCTTTACGGTGACCGGAATCTTACCAACGATACGCTGCCTGAGAACGGCATCGTTCAATTGACCGCAAATCAAAATATCCGGTGGACGGCAGAGCTGCATAAATACGAGGGCAACATTTGTCTGGCGAACGGCAATGTTCTTCAACTGAACAACTCCAGCCTGCGCGAAGCTGTGCAAACTGCCGCCCCCGCCACCAACCGGCTGGTGATTCCATGATTGGCGGTGCAGCAGCACCGCCCTACCAATTCTCTGATTCGCGCCAGTTCGCGTAATTCGTGTCAGAAGTCTTTTCCTTTCTGGCTTCCGGCTGCCGACTCCGGTATTCTCCGCCGCCATGTTCGAAACGGTCAAAACCGACATCGCCACCGTCGCCGGGAAACTCACGCATCTGCGGAGGTTTCTTTGACGTGCCCGCAACGCAAAAACGCCTGGGCGAACTCAATGCGCTCATGGCCGCCGACAATTTCTGGAACAGCCGCGAAAAGGCGCAAGGGCTGATTGACGAGGCCAATTCCCTCCGCAACAAAATCGAGCCGCTGCTCCAGGCGGAAAAGCAACTGGACGATTTCCGCGTCATGCTCGAACTCGGCGAGGGCGAACCGCCCGGCGCGCAGGCGCAGGTGGAAAAGGAACTCACGCGCGACCTCGCAAAATTTTCCAGGGAACTCGAGTCGCTCGAGCTGCGCGTTTTTCTCAACGGCCCGCACGACCGGAAGAATTGCATCCTCAGCATCAACGCCGGCGCCGGCGGCACCGAGGCGCAGGATTGGGCGGAAATGCTGTCGCGCATGTATCAACGCTGGGCCGAATCACGCGGCTGGGAGATCGAGGTCACCGACGCGCTGCCCGGCGAAGGGGCGGGACTCAAAAGCATCACGATGCTGCTCGAGGGTCAAAACGCCTACGGCTTTGCCAAGGCCGAACGCGGCGTGCACCGGCTCGTGCGCATCTCGCCGTTCGACGCCAACAAACGCCGGCACACGAGTTTCGCCAGCGTGGATGTGATTGCGGAAATCGAGGAGAGCGATCCCGACATCGTAATTCCGCCGAATGAATTCCAGGTGGACACGTTCCGTTCCGGCGGCAAGGGCGGCCAGAACGTTAACAAGGTCGAAACCGCCGTGCGCATCACGCACCTTCCCACCGGCCTTGTCGTCGCGTCGCAGACCCAGCGTTCGCAGCACCAGAATCGCGCCACGGCCATGCGGCTGTTGCTGTCGCGGATTTACGCCCAGCGGGTGGACGCGCAGAAGGCCGATATGGAACGGTTTTACGGCGAGAAGGGCAGCATTTCGTGGGGCAACCAGATTCGCAGCTACGTCTTTCAGCCCTACCGCATGGTGAAGGATTTGCGCACCGGCGTGGAAACGAGCAATGTGCAAGCGGTGATGGACGGTGATTTGGATCCATTCGTGAACGGCTGGCTCCGCGCCGGTTGTCCACTGAAGCGGATGCAGGGAGTGAAAGACGAGGAGGAATAAATTGAAGAGAACATCGAACATTCAACTTCCAACCTCCAACAGCCAATGCCGGATTTCCGGTGCAAATTGGATGTTGGGCGTTCGATGTTGGTAGTTGGATGTTTCCCATTAAAGCATGTCCATCCTCGACGCCATCGTTGAAGAAAAGAAACGCGAAGTCGCGAAGTTGCCCCCGCGGCTCATTGCCGCCGGCGATTTGCGCGACGCGTTGCTCGAACGCGGCGAACGGCGTGACTTTCTCGCGGCGTTGCGCAAACCGCGACACGGCGACATCGCGTTGATTGCCGAGGTCAAAAAGGCGTCGCCGTCGGCAGGGGTGATTTGCCGGGACTTCGATCCGGTTCGGATTGCGAAGGAATACGAAGCGGCGGGCGCAAGTTGTTTGTCGGTCCTGACCGACGGGAAATTTTTCCAGGGTGCGCTCGATCATCTCCGGCAAATCCGCGCCGCCGTGAAACTGCCGCTGCTGCGCAAGGATTTCATCATTGACGAACGCCAGATATTGGAAGCCATCGAGTGGGGCGCGGACGCCATTCTTCTCATCGTGGCCATCTTGAGCGACGAACAATTGAAAAAATTCCATTCCCTCGCGGTGGACGCGGGTCTGGCCGCGCTGGTCGAGGTCCACGATGAGGTTGAATTGGAACGCGCGCTGAAAATCGGCGCAAGTCTCATCGGCGTGAACAATCGCAATTTGAAAAATTTCAAGGTGGATCTAGCGACGACGGAACGTTTGGCTGCGAAACTATACTGTAGGACAGGCTTCCAGCCTGTCTCTAAAATTAAAAATGGAGACAGGCAGGATGCCTGTCCTACGCTCGTCGCCGAAAGCGGGATTCATACACGCGCGGATGTGGAGCGATTGAAGAAGTGCGGCGCCAATGCCATTCTGGTGGGCGAATCGTTGATAAAGCACGGCGATATCAAATCGAAGGTCCGCGAATTGATTGGGTAGCACCCGCCTCCGGCGGGTTCAATTCGGCGTCCCGCCGAATTGCCACGGCAAACGAAGAATGGCTGATCATCGGCCAAGCAGCAGCAATCTGTGTCAGCGTCAGTTTCGGGCGCGACGCCCGAAACGAACCGCGGGACGCGGGTGCTACCACAAATCACGCGCGGCTTTTCGCGAGTTGCTTCGCCAGCCGGATCGCCGCAATCATGCTCGAAGGGTGGGCGATTCCTTTTCCCGCGATGTCGTAAGCCGTGCCGTGGTCGGGCGACGTGCGGATGAACGGCAGGCCGAGCGTCCAGTTCACACCGGTGTCAAACGCGACGGCTTTCAGCGGCGCGAGCCCCTGGTCGTGATACATCGCGACCACCACATCAAAATCCCCCTGCAGGGCATAATGAAAAACCGTGTCGCCGCTTAACGGACCAACAACGTCGAGCCCGCGTCTTTGCGCGGCGAGAACCGCCGGCGAGATGGTTTTTATTTCCTCATCGCCAAATTGCCCGCCTTCGCCCGCGTGCGGATTCAGTCCGCAAACCGCGATACGCGTGCGCGGTAAATTCAAATCGCGACAGGCCTGTACGGCCAGCTCGATGGCGAGCGTGAGTTTTTCCGGCGTGAGTTTTTTCGGAACCGATTTGATCGAAATGTGGATGGTGGCCAGCGCCACGCGCAGCCAGCGTCCGCGTTCGTCGTGGCCGAGCAGCATCATCGCCGTGCGTTTGGCCTTGGCGAGTCCGGAAAGAAATTCCGTCTGGCCAATGAACTTATGACCGGCGCGGATGATGGATTCCTTGTTGACGGGCGCGGTGACGAGCGCATCCAGTTCGTGGCGGAGGCAGCGTTCGGCGCCATCACGCAGCGAGGCAACGGCGGCACGCGCAGCCACGGCTGAACCGGCGGGCAAATTCCCCGGCAGCGGCCCGGCCAATGGATTCGTGACGAAGAACCGGCCGGGGTCGTCGTAATTGGAAAACTTTTTTAGCGGCAGATTCAGTCCGGACTTTTGGTTGAGGTGAAGCACGCAATCCCGGTCGCCTATCAGCAGGTAGCGCGTTTGATCGCCGGCGGTTTCGGCGGCGATGGCTTTGAGCGCGACTTCGGGGCCGATGCCGGTGACATCGCCAAGCGTGATGCCTATCCAGCCTGTCATAAAAGTTGAGAGTTGTTCGTTGAGCCGTCTTCTCCCGCATCACGGGATTCGCTGCGCCAGGGGGTTGGGAGAAAAACGCCCCACCCACGATGAAATTTTAGAACAAGCGGATGAACGTTTTCTTTTTCAACTGCTCGATCCACTGTTGTTCGAGTTGTTTCTGCGACTGGGTGCGGAGGGTCAACTCCACGTCATCACGCACTTCGTTGAGCGGTTTGACGTGCGCGGGGCGTGCCTGCTCGACCAGCATGAGGTAGCAGGCCTCGGGCATGTCAATCACATCGCTGACCTGGCCGGATTTGAGCGCGAAGGCGTTGTCGGCGAGTTCCTTGCGCAAAACGGAGCGTTCGATCCAGCCCCGATCGCCACCCTGGCTGCGCTGCGAATCTTGCGAATAAACGGAGGCCATTTCCTGAAACGTCGCGCCTCCCTTGATTTGGGCGAGGATTTCACCAGCCAGGCGCACCGTGTTAGTGTCGTCGCCGGAAGTTTTGTTGAGCACGATCATGCGCAATTTGACTTCGTCCTCCACTTTGAAATCGTCCTGGTGGCCGAGATAGTAAGTTTCAACCTTGTAGGGCGAGATGATGATTTTTTCCGGCGAAATGCTCTTGGCGCGCAACGCGGAAACGATGTATTGATCGCGCACCTCCCGGCGGAATTTTTCGAACGTCTGGCCCTGCGCCTGAAGCGTCTTCATCAGCGTGATGCGGTCGCCGAACCGTTCACGGATGCGTTCCTGGACCAGTTCGTCCACCACGGGGTCCGGCAGCTTGTAGCCTTCAACGTCAAAGTCATGCAGAATCAACTGGCGCTCGATCAATTGCTCCTGACCGTCGTTGACCGCGTCGCCAAGTTTTTGCCGGAACATGTCCGGCTGGCCGGCATATTCCCGCCGCAATGCCTGGGCCGCCGGCGCGGCGAATTCCTCGACTTCCGCATACGTAACCACCCCGTTGTGCACCACGGCCTTGATGGCATCAACCAATTCCGCGCGCAACGGCAAGTTGAAACAAGAAGCCGCCGACAAAATTGTAATGAAACGGAGAAACTTCATCAAAATCCGCGCGCATGCTAACAACAAACCCCGGCGGGTCAAGCGCGCCGCTCAAAAGCCCAACCGATTCAATAAGTACAGCAACGCCGCCAAAATCGCCGATATCCCCAACCCGGCGATGATGGACCATTTCAGGAAATAACGGTGCTTGCGACGGGCTGCCCGCCCGCCCATGCCCGGCAGCAAATAATAACGTTCAGGCTCTTTATCAGCCTTTGAATGAAACATACATTTCTGACTTCCGCTCAATTCCTAGCATAACAGCCACTGGCGTCAAGTCGCATGCTTGCGGTCATTGGCACCGACCGCTACCGTTCCCGCATGAATCTTGAAGATCATCCGGGTGACATTATTTGCAAGGCGCGGGCGATGAGCGGCGTTTCAGCCGCAATTGCGGCGGCCGCGGCGGGAATTTCCGAAACCGAGCTGTCCGCACTTGAAGCAACCGGACAACCCGGCCAGCGCCCGGATTTCACGGCGCTGGCGGCCCTGATCGGGTTGAACCCGGCCAAGCTCGAAGCCATTGCCAACGGCTGGCATCCGGGCGAAAAGGATTTGAGCCTCTGGCGCGAACTGCGGCAAATCAGCACGGCCGAGGGTGGCAACACGGTGCATGGTTATTTGATTTGGGACGAAGTCACGCGTGATGCCGCGTTATTCGACACCGGCTGGGATGCCGCGCCCGTTTTCAAGCTGATTGAGGAAAATCAGCTTCAACTCAAACACCTGTTCATCACGCACACGCATGAGGACCACGTGGCGGGACTGCAGCAGATTCGCGAACGCTTCCCCAAAATTCATCTGCACACGGATGCCAGGGGCGCCCCCCCGCAACACCGCAACCGGCGCAACGATTTCATCATGCTCGGCAGCCTGCGCATCACGAACCGTGAAACCCCCGGCCACGCGGAGGATGGCGTGACCTATATCATCGGCACGTGGCCGGACGACGCGCCGCACGTGGCGATAGTGGGCGATGCGATTTTCGCCGGCTCCATCGGGCGCGGCAACCAGTCCTGGGATTTGGCGAGGCAAAAGGTGCGCGAACAAATTTTCACGCTGCCGGCGGAAACCTTGATTTGCCCCGGCCACGGCCCGCTGACGACGGTGGCGGAGGAAAAGGCACACAACCCGTTCTTTTGATACCGGGATGGTTTTCGATGGCCAGGGCAAAACTGGACATTGCCTTGCGACCATTGAGACACATTGTGCGGCCGTCCGGGGCTCGACTCAAATCGGAGACGCATTTTCCCCCGGGTTCCATCCCGGATTTGACCGAATGGCAACCGGTGATAAGGCGCGCGTCAACTCGAATTGCCGGGGTGGTTTGCAGGCGAGGTTTTTCCCGCAAATGGCACGGAGATTGCGTGGAGAAAGATTAAAAAGAAACACACGATCTATGAAATTCGCCTTGGAAGTGGGTAAGTCGGAAAGACACCTCATCGAATTTAATTTCAACCAGCTTTGCGGCACGCTGGTTATCCAGGTGGACGAACGGCCGATTTTCCAATCCACCCGCCTTTTCAATGAGCCGGTCCAGGAAGTTTACCACTTCGTGATTGACGGCGCGGAGAAATCGGACGTGCGGATTGAGAAACGGCGCAAACAATTGTTTGGCCACCGCAATACCGTTTACGTGAACGACCGTCTCACGCGCGTGATTGACCGGTATTTTTAATTGCTTTTCCCCGAACGAAACCAACGCTTGCCACGCGGCCGCGGGTCCGTTGATGACGGCGGCGGCGTTCACCGAAGCCAGTTATTTGATCGGGGACTGCAAAATCGCCGCAAAAATCATTGGCGACTACCATTTTGCGCTGGACGTGGAGGAGGAGAAATCCGCGCTGGCCGCGCTGCTGGAAAAATATGCGCCGGAAATGGACTTTGCGGACGCGACCCTCGTGCGCGCCAGCGAACTGTTTCCGTCGTTCAAAATCATCACTAACGACAGCCATTTCAACTGGTATCGCCGCAACCGCAACGAGAAGCTGCCCGTCATCTGGATTCCCAATTGAATTTGCAGATGAATTTGCAAATTGACCCGGTTGGTTCGCGTTGTTAGCCTTTTCCTCCGTTCCAACGGAATTTATGCGACATACCATTTCAGTGCTGGTGGAGAACAAGTTTGGCGTGCTCACGCGCGTGACCGGCCTGTTCAGCGGTCGCGGCTACAACATTGACACCCTCAACGTCGGCCCGACCCAGGACCCGAGACGTCGCGCATGACCATCGTCACCCACGGCGACGAGGCCACGCTGGAGCAGATCGTCAAGCAGCTCAACAAACTGCCGAACGCGATCAAGGTGCAGGATTTTCACGAAGGCGAATACGTGGACCGCGAGCTGGTGCTCGTCAAGGTGGCGGTGGACTCCAAGTCGCGCGCCGAGGTCATGCAAATCACGGACATCTTCCGCGCCAAAATCGTGGATGTGCAGCCCAAGAGCCTCGTCATCGAAATCACCGGCGCCGAAAGCAAAGTGGAAAAATTCATCGGCCTGATGAATTCGTTCGGCGTGCAGGAAATCACGCGCACCGGCAAGATCGCCTTGCCAAGGAAGTGAGCCGCCCACAAGCTGGCTCTCCAACTCACACTTTTCGCAATTTACGGTGCTGCTCTGAGCCGCCGGCGAACTCTCTATGCTTGAAAGCCGAGGTCCGAAGGCCGAAACCCGAAAGAAATCCGAACCTCGAATTCCGAATCACAAACCAAGTTGCCACCGGGCGCGACGTTCGGATTTCGGGTTTCGGGCTTCTTTCGGAACTCGGATTTCGGCCTTCGGATTTATGCTCGCTCACCGGCTTTCATCTTCATAAGAGCGGCCTTGGCGACTCAATTTCACCTTCGTTTGCATTTGACGGAACGACCCTGATGTTTAAAATTATAAGTTCATTTGAACGAACTGAAGACATTGAACCAACACTTGGAGAAGAAAGATTGATTTATGGCAATTATTGATTTCGGCGGAACGAAGGAAAAAGTCATCACACGCAAGGAGTTCCCGATGGCCCGGGCGCGCATGGTGCTTAAGAACGAAACCATCGCCATCATCGGCTATGGCGTCCAGGGGCCGGCACAGGGACTGAATCTGCGCGACAACGGCTTCCACGTCATCGTCGGCCAGGCCAAATCGTTCAAACGCGACTGGGACCGCGCCGTGAAGGACGGCTGGAAGCCCGGCAAGACCTTGTTCGACATCGAGGAAGCGGTGCAGAAGGGCACCATCATCCAGATGCTCGTTTCGGACGCCGCCCAGCGCACGATCTGGCCGATGGTGAAAAAAAATCTCAAGCCCGGCGCCGCGCTGTACTTCTCGCACGGCTTCTCCATCGCCTACAAGAAACAGACCGGCGTCATCCCGCCGAAAAACGTGGACGTGATCATGGTCGCCCCGAAGGGTTCCGGTCTGAACGTGCGCCGCAACTTCCTCACGGGCGCGGGCATCAACTCCAGCTTCGCGGTCGAGCAGGACGCCACCGGCCACGCGGAAGAGCGCTGCCTGGCCGTCGGCATCGGCATCGGCTCCGGCTATCTGTTCCCGACCACGTTCCAGCATGAAGTGTTCAGCGACCTTACTGGCGAACGCGGCGTATTGATGGGCGCGCTGGCCGGCATCATGGAGGCGCAATACGAAGTGCTCCGCGCACACGGCCACAGCCCGAGCGAAGCGTTCAACGAAACCGTCGAGGAACTCACCCAGAGCCTCATCCGGCTCGTGGATGAAAACGGCATGGACTGGATGTATTCCAATTGTTCCGCGACCGCCCAGCGCGGCGCGCTGGACTGGAAACCCAAATTCAAGAAGGCCACTTTGCCGGTGTTCAAGGACCTTTATCAGCGCGTCAAAACCGGCAAGGAATGCGCCCGTGTGCTCTCCGCCTGCGGCGCCCGCAATTACCAGGCGCAGCTGGCAAAGGAACTGGGACAGATCCACAATTCCGAAATGTGGCGCGCCGGCGCGGCTTCCCGCGAGTTGCGTCCCAAGCAATCGGCCAAGCTTATCGCCAAAGGCACCAAGGGCGTCTCGGGACGCACGGCAAACTAAAGTCCGCGTAAAGAATTAAAAGCCGCTGGAGCAATTCGGCGGCTTTTTTGTTGAAGTTTCAACCGCTGCGTGAAGAAAAAGTTGGCTACTGCATCATTTGCGTGCCACAGGTGAACCAGCTTCCAAATTCAGATTCAGACAAACCATGCGTGGCCGCACCTTCTGCAATACCACGTTCTATTATATTTCTGCATCAATTGGGGATAAATCGTCTTGTTCCAAGTTTTGTTCTTTTTTGCGAAAAAGAATGCGGCGACAGTGGGGGCGACCACCAATAAGATAAATACCAGCAAATCCTGTTGATCTAGCGCGTTAACAAACAAAGCACGAGCTATAAAAGGAATAAAAAGCGGCGCGGCAAGAATACCTGCAAAACTTGCATCATTTTTAATACATGAATAAACAGCAAACGCAATTGATGCTAGGCAGTATATGATGATTACAACGAGGACTACCCAGCGCTTTTCGGGTGGACTCAAATACTGTGAAAGCAAAGTTCGCTGCGTCCCTCCGTAAGAGCCAACGCCAACATCCCCATCAATCGTTACGCCAACGCCTGCCCCTGACACTTGCGAGACACCTGCCATGTATCCCATTGACGCTCTCTGAATATCGGGTGAGGAACATTTTGGACATTCCTGAAGCATTGCAGATGTGTTGACCGGCGCGGGGGATTGAGTGGCAGCAGTCCGCCGTGCTTGTGGTGGTGCAATTGATGCAGCCGCTTGATTCTGGGCTGTCAGAACAAGGAACATTTGATTGCACGTCGGGCAATTGATTTGTTTCCCGCGATGGCTTGCATCGCACTGGATATGTTGCCCGCAATGTGGGCAGAACATTTTGATTTCAGCTTTGACCGGAGTGGAATGTTTTGCGACGTGAGCTTCTTTTACAATTTGTCCTGCTTGCGGAATCACCAACGTACACCCGCACGCCATGCAATTGATTTCAAAACCACGCCAATCCTCATCGCACTGGATGTTTTCCCCGCACTTTGGACAGTTGACTTTAAATTCAGCCATAGTGGTGAGACGGGTGCGAGTGCAGCGCTGGGATTTTTAAAGTGCAGTGATTCACAAACTACGATTTGCGAAATGTTTTCTTCCCAAACTTTGTATCACGCGAAATTTACGACCATCTTCTTTCACGGAAAAATTTGTTCCTACAGCGAAAGTTACATCGCATTCAAAACTCACTTCACCCGCTCGGCCCATCGGATCACGCTGGCTGGCGTCGGCATCTAAAGCCCGTTGAGTTTCGAGAGATATGCCAGCGGGAATATGAGTTTCTGACTTTTGCTTCTCTTCCCAATTCCAGATTGGGTGTTCTTCAATTGAATTTACGATGATTTTCATAGTTTCTTCTGTGTTTTACGCTGGTTTTGGAGTCGTCCGCTTGCGCGGAAAACTCGCGTTGGCTCGAAACTACCGAAAACCACAACGCGAGGCAATACCTCGTGTTTGCCTGCCCGGATTTTCAGGACGATAATGCCATGCCGTCACAAAAGCCTGAATCTTGTGCCCACCGAGCGAAACTTGGTGGGAACATTGCGGCTTTACGGGGACGAAGAAAATTGACGCAGGAACAACTGGCTGAAAAAACCGGTGTCAGTGCGCGATATGTTCAGAGTTTAGAGGCGGGAGAGTATTTCCCAAGTTTACCGAACTTGGTGAAATTGAAGTCGGTTTTACGGTGTGGCTGGAATGAAATCTTCGATGGTTGCGAGAAAGGTTAAACTGAAATTTCAGCATCTGTGCTGAATCCGTGTTTCATCTGTGGCTAAAAATCAGCCACCGAGCGATTCCGGATCGCCCACGTCGCCTTTATTGAAATCCACATATTCCTCAGTCAAATCGGCGGCGTAAATCACCGCACCGGCCGCACCGAGATTCAGGTGGATGTGCAAATCAAATTCCTTCGGCGCCACGGCGGCGCAGAGTTGTTTGAACGTCGCCTTCGTCGGCTGGCCCCGTTTCAGGCTCCATGAAATCTGTTTGCTTCCGGGCTTGCTGTAACCGATGTCCACCTTTTCCTCGACGATTTTCGCCGGAGAATAACCCAGCGCGTCAATGATGCGGCCCCAGTTCGGGTCACCGCCATGCCAGCTCGTCTTCACCAGCGGACTATTGGCGACCGCGCGCGCCGCGGCATCGGCATCCGCCGTCGTCTTCGCCCCGTTCACGCGCACCGTTACGACGCGATGCACGCCTTCACCATCACGAACAATCATCTTCGCCAGCTCCAGGCAGACATAACCAAGCGCGGCTTGGAAAACTCCGAACTCCGAACTCCGAACTCCGAACTTCCGGTTTCCCGCCAGCCCATTCGCCAGTACCAGCACCGTGTCGTTCGTGCTCATGTCGCCGTCCACAGTGATGCGATTAAAACTTTGCGCGACCACTTCCTGCAATGCAGTTTGCAAAACTTTGGAATCAATTGCTGCGTCGGTGGTGATGAAACAAAGCATCGTCGCGTGCAGTCCGCCTTGGGACAGCGCAGCGGGCCGCGCACCGGTGGCGCTCATCCCGGGCTGAATCATGCCCGCGCCCTTGCAGATGCCGCCGATGCGGACGGTTTTTCCGCCGAGCTTGAACTCAACCGCGATTTGCTTGGGCCGCGTGTCGCTGGTCATGATGGCTTCGACGGCGTGGGCTGCATGTTCGTGCGTTGAACCCAATTCGACACACGCCTCAATGATTCCCGCGCGAACATTATCCATCGGCAGCGTGACGCCAATGCGCCCGGTCGAGCCGACCAGAACCGAGCCTTTTGGAAAGTTCAACGCGCGCTCGGCGTAGCGGACCATTTCCTGCGCGTCGCACAATCCTTGTTTGCCGGTGCAGGCGTTGGCGTTGCCGGAATTGACGACGATGGCCCGGGCGGTTCCTTGCTTGACGCGCTCAACACAAACCTTCACCGGCGCGGCACAAACCTGGTTGGTAGTGAACATGCCGGCGACGGTCGCCGGCACCTCGGATACGATAAGCGCGAGGTCGCGCTTCTGGCCTTTGTCCGAACCTTTGCCGGTGCCGAGGCGTTTGATGTCGCAAAACACGCCGCTGGCGAGGAAGCCCTTGGGCGCGACTATGGAACCTGAAATTGTTTTGAACGGATTTTTCATTTTCAAAATTATTGAACCACGAAATACACGAAATGACACGAAAAACAGACAGTCCCGGCCATGCGAAGTCCGTGTAGCGTCGAGCCTGTGGCTCGACTTTATCGGCGCACAGCGCCGACACTACAACTTTTCGTGTGGTTCGTGTATTTCGTGGTCATGTTTTAACTGCGTCAATTTCCAACCGCATCATGCGGACGTGGATGCGTCCGTCCGCATCAGGCGGGTGTTTCGCAATATAACGGTCCGTAACGGCGGCGATGAATTCCTGGCACAAATCCTCCGGCACACGCTGAATATAGGGCAGCCACGTCGTGCGCAGCCACGCCGCAAAGCGGTCGCGCCCCTGATAAACCGCATCCTTGGGCGACAGCCTGACGCCGCTTGATTTGAAGCCGAACCGCGGAAGCCACTTTTCGTAATCCGCCGGGCCGTAAAGAAAATACGGCTTCTCCATTTTTCGGAAAAATTTGCGCCAGCGTTTGAGCCGCATTTCGGGGCGTAACGCCACAAAAACGTCCTGCGCGTTGCCTTTGCCGCCGCACGACACCACCAGCCGTCCGCCCGGACGCAGACACGCCGACGCGCCGCGCAGAAATGCCGGATGATCGGCCACCCAGTGCAGCACCGAACTGGAAAAGACAACGTCGAACCAAGCATCTTCTTCCCCCTCGCCCCGCCCAAGCGGGGAGAGGGTCGGGGAGCGGGGATTTGAATTTGAAAGCAAACGCCTCCTCACCCCGGCCCTCTCCTCCTTTTGAGGAAGAGAGGGAGAAGACAAGGCGGCAAGACTGATTTTTTGCGCATCGCAGATTTGAAAATCTAGATTCGGATGTTTGCCTGGGAAAAAAGTCTTTCGCGCAAAACGGATCATTTCCGGCGAAGTATCAATTCCGGTGACCGAACCCTTTGGCACAGCGCGGGCCAGCTCGGCGGTCACCTTGCCGTCGCCGCAGCCGACATCGAGAACATGCTCATTGCCACGCAGTTGAAGCTGCGCGATGAGTTCGCGCGCCCAGATTTGTTGTGCGGCGGAATTCGCGGCGTAATCAGCCGCATTCCAATGCAACCCTTTTTTTGTCTTTGTAGCAGCCGAGGTCATCGCGTTGGATATTTTCGATTTACGATATACGATTTACGCGGCCGGTGAGAATCCGGGACTCTCGTAAATCGTAAATCCGATATCGTAAATTCAGTTACACCAATCCCGCCGTTTCGGGGAAACCGCAGACCAGATTCATGCTCTGGATGGCCTGGCCGCTCGCGCCCTTGATCAGGTTGTCCTCGGCGCTCATCACGATGAGCCGGCCCGTGCGCAGGTCGAGCCGCCACGCGATTTCGATGACGTTGGTGCCGGCGACATTTTTGGTGTCGGGCAGCGCCTTGCCTTCGAGCAAATGCACGAAAGGTTCGCCGCCGTAAGCCTCCGTGTAACACGCTAAAATCCTTTCGTTCAGCGCACTCATTTCCGCCGCGGTGGAAAAGGGCTTTTCCGGCGTGAGATAGAGCGTCGTCAAAATACCCCGGTTCACCGGGATCAAATGCGGCGTGAACTGGATGATGACTTTGGTGCCGGCGGCGAATGAAAGTTGTTCCTCGATTTCCGACAAATGCCGGTGCTTGGGCACGCTGTAAGGCCGCGCGCTTTCGTTGCATTCGCAAAACAGATAATCCAGCTCGGCCTTGCGGCCCGCGCCGCTCACGCCGCTCAAGGAGTCGGCAATGATCCCGACCGGTTTGACCAACTCCGCTCGCAGCAACGGCATCGCCGGCAGCAGAATGCTCGTCGGGTAACAACCCGGCGATGCCACGAGCACCGATTTCTTGATTTCCTCGCGGTAGATTTCCGGCAAACCATAAACCGATTTCTCCAGCAAATCCGGCGCGGGATGGTCGTGCGCGTAAAATTCCCGGTAAACCGTGGCGCTCTTGAGCCGGAAATCGGCGCTGAGATCAATCACGATGCAGCCCGCCTTGACCAACGGCACGGCAAATTCGGCGGCGACGCCATGCGGCAACGCGAGAAACACCACATCGGCCTGCTTCGCGATCAGTCCGGCGTTCGGCTCGATGAAACGCAACGCTTTTGCCTGCGAGTGGCCCGCAAATTTGGGGAACACCTGAGCGAGCGTTTGCCCGGCGTTCTGGCGCGAGGTCGCGGCCACCAATTCCACGTGGGGATGGTTCAGCACCAACCGGAGGAGTTCTTCCCCGGAGTAACCGGACGCGCCGACAATAACGACTCTTTTTAAGTTCATATTGCCTTTCTTTTACCGCAACGATGCAAAAACGCAGAGAAAAAAATGCACCGCGTTGAAGTTCGCGCTTTACGCTGGACACGCAGCGTTCGGCATCGGTTTGGTGTACACGCTTTAGCGTGGTTAACGCAAACCCACACCCTGAAGGGTGGACACCGAACAGACCTCCGGCTCTTTAACATGCATTTGGCACACACCTTTCAACGTGTCACTCAGACAAGCTAAAGCTTGAACTCCAACAAAAAACCCCGCCGGATTGAACCAGCGGGGCTTGGAAATTTCCAAGGCGATTAACGCTTCGAGAATTGGAAACGTTTGCGCGCGCCCGGCTGGCCGTATTTCTTGCGCTCTTTCATGCGCGAATCACGCGTGAGGAAACCTTCGGCCTTCAACGCGCCACGCAGGCTCGCGTCGAATTGCAATAACGCGCGGGAGATGCCGTGCCGCACCGCACCGGCCTGGCCGTTCGGCCCCCCGCCGCTGACGTTGATGCGCGCATCGAACTTTTCCGCCGTGCCGGTGACGGTCAGCGGTTGCGTCGCGGTCACGCGCTGCGTTTCCAGCGGGAAATAATTTTCAAACTGGCGTCCGTTGACGGTGATTTTGCCATTGCCGGACGCGAGCCGGACCCGCGCGATGGCGGTCTTGCGCCGTCCGGTGCCGAGATATTCGGGAATTTTGGTTTCAGCCATCTGTCAGTTGAGGGTTGAGGGTTGGGAAAATCAGGCTGCGGCTTTGAGCGGTTCGGGCTTTTGGGCGGCGTGCGGATGTTTCGGGCCCTTGAAAACCTTCAGCTTCGTCAGCAACTGGCTGCCGAGCCGGTTTTTGGGAATCATGCCTTTGACCGCGTGCAGGATGAGTTTTTCCGGATGTTTGGCGCGGATTTGTTCGACGGTCCGATATTTCTCGCCGCCCTTCCAGCCGGAATAGCTCATGTATTCCTTGGCCGTTTCCTTCTTGCCGGTGAGCCGGACCTTTTCGGCGTTGATGACAACGACAAAATCGCCGGCGTCGAGGTGGGGCGTGTAAACCGGCTTGTTTTTGCCGCGTAAAATATCGGCAACCTGCACGGCCAGCCGGCCGAGCACGGCGCCGTCGGCGTCAATCACGTGCCATTTCCGCTGGTCTAAATTCACTTTTGGCAAATACGTTTTCATCTTAAAACTGAGCAAAGGAACGTGAAATTTATCAAACGCGCGAGCGAAGTCAACAAGGCATTTTGAGCTGTTCAGCCGATATTGCAGCTTGCCAATATCATCTGACGATGAACTGGCATTACTTGATTGTATCGAGCAGTTGCCTATACTCAGGAACAATATGGACAATTATGCTGAGCAACTCGCGAAAAACTCGGAAGAATTCACAAGTCTCGTTGCCAGTGCTGAGGACGCTCGCCGCAGTTATGTAGAAGCGGCTGGACGATTTTTAAAAGGGTGGTATGAGGATTGTGCAAAGATGGTCGTGACTTCCCAACACGGCATTACTAGCAAGCTTACACCAGAACAAATGAAGTTGTTGAAATCCGAAGTCGAAACTTTGGCGGCTCAGGCTGCGGAAATCGTGCGGGCGGAGATTTATCCGTGCAAATATTGGCATGATTTTAGTAAACCTCGTGGCGCCTTTAGGGGAGGTTACGGGTTACTTAATGAGGCGTTGAGATTTGCGGCAGCGCAAATCATTCCTATCCTCCGAAAGCACGGCTATCAGCTGGCATACGAGGTAAAAAACTCGCGGTTGGTAATGGCTGGAACCTTAAGTGAAAACGAAGAGATGACTGACCTCAGGAAGAAATACGATCAATTTTCAGGTAAAGTTCAAACAAATCGGATCGCAAAAACCAATTTAGAAGAACAGGAGCTAAGGGATCGAGCGTCCAATCTGTGGGATTCTACCTAGTCAGGTCCTTGCCTTGGGGAGTGGGTTGAGCCAGAACCTGTTTGCGCAAGAGGATGTTTGGGGCCAGATATGGCTATTGAGGCTTTAGCATCATTTTTACCATCAGCCCCCATCACAGTAGTCTGGTCGCAGACAGTCAGAATCCGTCATTGGATGTCCCCACGGACAGCGGAGCGGACATGAACCAGAGCGTTGCGAGCATGGCTTATCCCCCAGTGGGTACGAGGCCCGTCCCGCTCGGCGGGACACAGCAGTCTTCGTTCTCCACTGGCGCTACGAACGAAGAGTGGCGGGAGCGGCGGGGCTCGAACCCGTAACCTCTGCCGTGACAGGGCAGCGCTCTAAACCAATTGAGCTACGCCCCCGCAATGGAGCCTGCAAGGTTAAAAGAAGCTTCGGGAAGCGTCAAGCAGCTTTAAAAAAAATCCGGGCAGCAGACGCCAAGGAGGTGGGGGTGGGGAACCCCGCTGAAGAAACGTACTGCTACCCGAATGTTACATTGTGGCATTTTTTGCACCTTTTTGTCAATAAGTTCCTATTCACAACCCAGCTGTCATTCTTGGCATTTCTTGGCTTTTCGACGCCAAATTACACCATTTACAGTTAGTTTTGCCCTGTCGCCATTGAATCCTCTGGCGTTCGCCGAGGGGTGCCCCGATTTCCCGATACGGCGGGTTTTTGCCGGGATTTCAACCTCCGCCGGGCCCGGACCCAGCCTTCGCTGGGAAGCTTCGGCGCGGCAGTGCCAGCCTTCGCTTCCATCCTTCGCCTGGCTTCCAACGGGCGTAACCGCACACTGCCCCCGGCGCGCGGTCTTCAGGCCGCTTCAGTGTCCGAGCTGGTATAAACAAAACGATTGGCCTGTGGATTTCTGAACGATGAAGCGGGGTAAACGCGCTCCGGTTCGTATGCAATCGAGGGCAATGCGCGGATGGCCCCGCACAGGACGCCGCTACAAACGCCGCCAGAAAAAATGTGCAATTCCAGCCGAAACTGGTATAAAGTGTGCCGGTGGCCACGCTTGAATCCATTGCCTTGTTCCGCAATCTGGGTCGCGCCGAATTGCAGGCGTTGCGCATGATCGCCCAGGAACGGCATTTTGCCGCCGGTTGTGAAATTTTCCATGAAGACGACCCCGGCAATGGCGTCTATTTCGTCAAAGACGGGCTGGTGGAAATTTCCGGTCTCGTCAGCGCCGGCACCCGGCGCGTCTTTTCCCAACTTGGCCCCGGGGAAATTTTCGGCGAAATGGCCATGATCGAACATCGCCCGCGCTCGGCCACCGCCATCGCGGTCAAGGCCACGGACGTTTATTTCCTTCCGCGCGGCGAAATGCTTTCGTTCATCCAGCGCTCGCCCGCGCTGGCGTTCGACCTGTTGCAGCACATCAGCCACCGCCTGCGCGAATTCAACCGTCTCTACCTCCGCGATGTCGTCCAGGCCGAACGCCTGGCCGTGGTCGGCAATTTTGCCCGTTCCATCGTCCACGACCTGAAAAATCCGCTCAGCATCATCAGCCTCTCCGCCGAGACGCTGGATCGGCCCGACGTCCGCCCGGAAGCGCGCGCCCAGGCCCAGGCCCGCATCCGCAAGCAGGTCGAACGCATCGGCGACATGGTCGGCGACATTCTCATTTTCACGGAAGGCAAACCGACGGACGCGGAAATGAAGCCCGCCAGTTACCACAAATTTGTTCTCGATTTAATCGCCGATCTCCGCGGCGAAGCGGAACTCAAGGATGCGCGCATCGAAATGCAAAACGAACCGCCCGCCGTCCTCATCACGTTCAATCCGCGCCGCCTCAGCCGCGTTTTCTCCAACCTCATCCACAACGCCACCGACATGATGCCGGACGGCGGCGTGATCACCCTGCGCTTTTACTGCGCCGGAAAGGAAATCGTCACCGAAATCGCGGACACCGGCCCCGGCATCGCGCCTGAAATCGCCGACAAGCTGTTTGAAGCCTTCGTCACGTTCGGCAAAGCCCACGGCACCGGCCTGGGCCTCTCGATCTGCAAAAAGATCATTGAAGACCACAAAGGCAGCATCTGGGCGCGCAATGAACCGGGCCGGGGCGCGGTGTTTGCCTTTGCCCTGCCGCTGCTGTGAGGAAGCGTGATGGCGTATTCCTCAAGAATTCACCGGCTGCTCAGTTAGCATTCCGGCGGGGCGAGCGTACCCGCACTCGTGTCCAGTTAATTTTTGTTGGATATCAATAAGAACTTTATTTTTCGGGTATTTTGGTATTCAAGGTGTGTTATCAACATGAATCCGGATTGACCGATTCGCTTCCCGCCAACGGGGTTCAAGTCCAGTGGCGTCTTCTGGCATCGTGCGTTCATGCAAGCACCACCCACCGTTTTTTCGCAAATCACCGCCGCCCTGTATCCAGCGGAGTTTTTCCGCTGTGTTGAACGGTTTCCCAATGCGCGCCCGCCACGGGGACTCTCCGAGTATGATCACTTTCTGGCGTTGTGTTTCGGCCAACTCACTTACCGCGAGAGTTTGCGTGACATCGTCGCCTGCCTGCGCTCCAAGCCAGGCTTGCTCTACCACCTTGGTTTTCGCGGACAGGTTTCTCGCACCAATCTGGCTTACGCCAACCACCATCGGGACTGGCGTTTATTTGAGGCGCTGGCCCAGATTCTGATGCGTCGCGCCGCACGGCTTTATCAGGAAGAGCGGACCGATCCGGATTTGCCCAAAGTAGCCTTCGCGCTGGATTCTTCCGTCATCGCTTTGTGTCTGAGTCTGTTCCCTTGGGGTTACTATGCCCGCTCGCAAAAGGCGGCCGTGCGCCTGCATTTGCTCCTGTCTTTGCAGGGTAATTTACCGGCTTGGGCGGCGGTGACCGAACCGCACTTTCCCGACTGCAAGACGCTGGATCAGGTCCCCGCACTTCCCGGCGCCTTCTATATCATGGACCGAAGCTATCTGGATTTTGTCCGCCTCTACCGGTTGCAGGAGGCCGGAGCGCTATTCGTGGTCCGTTGTCTTCGTCACGTGACTTTTCGCGTGGTCGCAAGCCGCCCCGTAGACAAAAGTACCGGCCTGCGCTGTGATCAAATCATCCGCCTGACCAGTGATTGGTCGGCCCAATCCTACCCGCAGCGGCTGCGGCGCATTCGGGTTTATGACGCCAGAAACCAGGTGAACCTCATTCTGCTGACCAACCAAATGGCATTGCCCGCCCCAGTCATTACCGAACTCTATCGCCAGCGGTGGCAAGTCGAACTGTTCTTCAAATGGATCAAGCAACACCTTCGAATCCGCAGCTTTTATGGCCGGAGCCAGAACGCGGTGCGGTGTCAAATCTGGTCAGCCATTTGCGCCTATCTCATGGTGGCCATTGTCAAGAAGACGGCCAATTTGAGAAAAAGTCTGAACGAAATTTTGCAAATCATCAGCGTCAATATTTTCGAACAATGCCCTCTCCCAGAACTGCTTGCAGAGGAACCTTCTCCTCCATCAGAAAAACCTGCCGATACTCAATTACAGAACTCGTTCCCTTTCAACAATTAATAGCTGGACACGAGTGAGCGTACCCGCGAGCCGGCGTTAGCGTGCCAAATTCCGTCCTGCGAGAGACGGCGGCTCGTCAGTAGCCTCGCCCCACCTCAATTGCACCACTGCCACAACTCATAACCTGCTTGACGCAACGCGCAACACGCAACACGTTTCCCCCAGCGATGAACCGCATCCACCTGCTTTCCGAGCAAGTCGCCAATCAAATCGCCGCCGGCGAAGTGATAGAGCGCCCCGCGAGTGTCGTGAAGGAGCTTGTCGAAAACGCGCTCGATGCGCAGGCCGCGCGCGTGACCCTGGAAATCCAGGCCGGTGGACGCAGCCTCATCCGCGTGACCGACGACGGCACCGGCATGAGCCGGGACGACGCGCTGCTCTGCCTCGAGCGCCACGCGACGAGCAAAATTCAGAAAGCCGAGGACCTGGCGGCGATTGTCACGATGGGCTTTCGCGGCGAGGCCCTGCCCAGCATCGCCAGCGTCAGCCGCTTCACGCTCACCACCCGCGAGCGCGAAGGCGGTTCGCCGGAAGGCACGCAAATCATCGTCAATGGCGGGAAAATCGTTGAAGTCAAGGCCGCCGGCAGCGCGCCCGGCACCAGCGTTGAGGTGCGGCAACTGTTTTTCAACCTGCCCGCGCGCCGGAAATTTTTGCGCACGGAAGAAACCGAGGCGGCGCACATTCAGCATTACCTCACGCTCGCCGCGCTGGCGTATCCCGAAGTTGCGTTCACGTTCCAAAAGGACGGACGGCTCGTGTGGCAGTTGCCCGCGCAGAAATTTGGCGCGGCCATTTCAAGCCGCCTCGACGCGTTGCGCGAACGGCTGCGCTCGCTGCTCGGCGAGGAAAAGCTGCTGTCCGTAAATTTCGCCGCCGCGCTCGACGAGTCGGTCACGCCGGAAGAAACCGACATCTTTGAAACGGCCCAGGCAGAAAACTCCGAACTCCGAACTCCGAACTCCGAACTCCGAATCTGGGGTTTTATCGGTTCGCCCGGGGTGTCGCGCGCGACGCGCGAAGGCCAGCACCTGTTCGTCAACCGCCGTCCGGTCGAGAATCGCGGCCTCAATTACGCGCTGCTTGAAGGTTATCATACCGCGCTGATGAAGGGCCGTTATCCGGTCTGCTGCCTGTTTTTGGAAATCGATCCCGCGGCGGTGGACGTGAACATCCATCCGGCCAAGCGCGAAGTGAAATTCCACCGGGAGTTTGAAATCCGGAAATTCGCCGCCCGGGCGGTGCAGGAAGCGTTGCTTGCGTTCCACGGGAGCGAGTCCAAGCGGTGGGGCGAGCGCCTGTCGGGTCGAAGTCAAACGAAGACCGATCCCCGCGAGCCGCTCGGAAAACAAAATTTAAAACCACCTGACCTGCCCGGCTCGTCAGTAGCCTCGCCCCACCAAATTTCCGCGCCGGCGCTGCCGAATTTTCCGGAAAAGCTGAAGCCATCACCGGCAATTGAACCGCCAAAATCTCCGGGCGAACAATCGCCATTACGAATGGGTTTCTTGCCGCGTCGAAGCGAGACGGAGACGGGCGCTCCGGCCAAATCCGCAGCCATCGAACCACAAACTCCATCCTTGCCGGAGCCAATTCCGCAATCTGCAACTCCGATAGATCGCGAGCACGCGGCGACAGTCGGTGTCCTCAATCCGCAATCGCCGACTCCGCTGCTTAACGTCCCGCTCCGGCTCGTCGGCGTCATCGGCAAACTTTATGTCGTGCTCGAATCCGACCGCGGACTCGTCCTGCTCGACCAGCACGCCGCGCACGAGCGGATTTTGTTCGAGCAGATGTTGAACCGGATGGAGTCGGGCGGTTCCGCGCCGTCGCAGAAACTGCTGTTGCCGGAGACCATCGAACTGCCGGCGCGCGACGCGAACTTTCTCCGCGAACAACTGGCCGCGCTCACGCGGCTCGGCGTGGGGTTGAGCGAGTTCGGCGAGCGCACGTTCCTGCTCGACACGCTGCCGCCGTTTGTCAAGACGGCGGACGCCCGCCAGTTTGTGCTCGATCTGGTGGACGAATTGAAGGCGGCGGGACGCGAGGTGAACCTGGCGCGGCTGGGAGAGCACACCATTGCCAAGACCGTCTGCCGCCACGCGGTGAAGGCCAACGATCCGCTCGCCGGCGCGGAACTGGAAAAACTCGTCGAAGATTTGCGGCGTTGCGCGATGCCCTACACCTGTCCGCACGGCCGCCCGACGCTGATTGAGATGAACTACCGCGAGTTGGAGAAAAAATTCGGGCGGATGCAATAAATTATGAATCCCATTGTTCTCCAGCTCGCCAATGGGAATTTGTTCTTTGTCGGTTTGGTTATGATTGTTGCCGCTTTATTTTTGCGGCTCTGGTTTGAAGGTCGCATTCTGGGTTTGGTTTTAAGAATCAGTTACATTGCGGGAATTGTTTTTGTAATTTTTTCGGCTACGCCACTGCCCATCTGGTTTTATTGCTTGTGGTTTGGACTTTGCGTGACCGCCGCGCTGGCTGTTTTCAGCAACAAGTTTTCATTTCAAAGAAAGATGCTGATGTCAATTGCCGTTTCGCTTTGCTCGCTGGTCATGTGCCTGGTTGAGCTTCCTTATCACCGTTCGCCGACAATTAAAGCATCACCGAAACAACCCGTTTTTGTCGTCGGCGATTCCATCAGCGCAGGCATATCTGCAAAGGACCGGGCTTGGCCGGATGTTTTGGCCGACATTTCGCATTTCAAAGTAATCAATCTCGCCAAACCAGCCGCTACTGTTGAATCGGCCATGGATCAAGTCGCGGATATTGTTGGAAGCAACTCTGTAGTCCTGGTTGAAATTGGAGGCAACGATCTTCTCGGCCATACCGACAGCAAAACCTTCCACCTTCAGCTCGACCGCCTTCTTGGCCGGCTGGCTGCCGGAAACAATCAAGTCGTCGTGTTTGAACTTCCACTTTTCCCGTTCTGCAACGCTATTGGAAAAGCCCAAAGAAATCTTGCCAGGAAATATAATGTGACATTGATACCGAAACATTACCTGACTGATGTATTTGGTTTGAAAGACGGCACTGTGGATGGACTGCATTTATCTCAAAAAGGGCATGATGCTTTGGCAAATTCAATCAATGGCTTGCTCAAAACAAATTAAATCATCGAACAGGATGGATTCCTCCAGCCAGCAAAAGACTGAAGCGCCTGCTTCAGATGAGGTTTGTCCCGCGCCGTCCGACAAAAACAGTTCCGGCGAGCATTGGCGCTGGTGTCCGCAATGCGGCCATGAGTTGGTCAACGAGAAGTGCAAGTTGCGCTGCCCACGCTGCCATTATTTCATGAGCTGCTCGGATTTTGATTTTGCGGACTAGGTCGGAGCGCACGTTCTGAAAAATTTCGCTTGTCAGCCCGTCCGCCGGTGGCTCAAGTTGATATCGCCAGAAGGTTTGAAACAAAGGTAAAAGGATTACATGCCAATAACCTACAAATTTGATCGAACAACGCGCCGGGTGCGCACGACCGTCAACGGACCTGTCACCACCGATGACATTTTGAAACATTTCGAGGCATCCCGCCAGGAACAACTCCTGCCCTATGCCGAATTGATTGATACACGTGAGGCGTCCCAGCCGTTCCTTACCCCGACGGACATCTGGCGTGCGGCCGACCGGGTGCGGGCCGTGGAATTCGACCGGCGGTCGGTCGGGCCGCGAGCAGTGATCGTCAAGGATCTGGCCGTGTTTGGGCTGGTCCGCATGTTTGTTACACTTATGTCCGATTACTTCCCCATGAACGTCTTCCGCGATCCCGCCGAGGCGGAGCTCTGGCTGGCGGGACAATCCGGCCGCCCGCCCGATGCCAATTGAACCCAAACTCCGAAGTTGAATTTCTGTGTTTAACCGGAAGTCAAAAGCCGGGGGGCTGAAACCAATACCTGTCCGCGCTACAAAAGCCGGAAATTGCTCCTGCCAATTACTGCGATACTTGACCAAGCCCATAAAAGGGCGTTGAATTTGTTCCCTATGAAAACTCAAATTGACATCAAAAGTGCTCTGTTTGGAATTGCTGTTGGCATTCTGGCAATGTTCGCAATCGGGGCGGGAACATCATCAAACAGTGTTGGAAGATACCAAGCTTCAACCGGACAGGGTTGTGCTGTAATAATTGACACAATAACAGGCAAGGCGTGGTTGATTGGAATGGGTGGGCCAACGTCCTATCCTGCGGGCAATAAGTGTACAGATTTTTGGCTGGATAAAAGCGGGGATTAGACCGGCCAGCAACAATCTGCCCACACACAACCACAGGCCGAAGCGGGGCAAAAAAATGGGAATAAGCCCCGTTGACGCCTGATTCATTGGCGATTATCTTGTCGGCGTGAGTACGATTGCTGAGATTGAGGCCGTGTTGCCGAAATTATCCGGCCCAAACGACACTTCACATTCGAAGCAAAGCGACTGCGAGATGATGATAGGGCCAGTGCCTCGGATTCACTTGAGTATTACCTTGGTGACGATGGTATTGGTCGCTTTGTCGCGGGTCGCTACGAGGCTGACAATGATGAGGCAGCTATGCAGGGTTGTGTACAAGCACACGATGCCCAGTTTTGGCTTCAACTTATGACGAACGCATTTGGTGAGGATGTTTCATCTGGGCGAAACAGGTTGAAAATTATTAGCCATCTTCAAGAGTGCCGCATCATCACCGAAATCCCTGACGAAGTTTCATCAGTCCACAAACGCAACAACGGTAAGACAATTCAATTGCTTCACATCTTTCTTCATTGCGCAGCCGTTTTTCCACAGTGAACGAACCTGTTTGCAAGCTCAGTTTGGCTCACAGGTAAATTTACTGCCCGAAAAATTTCTGAATTTCCTGCACCACTTCCACAAACCGGTCCACCTCGGCCTTGGTATTGTAGAAATAAAAGCTGGCGCGGGCAGTGGACTCCACGCCCAGCCGGTGCATGAGCGGTTGGGTGCAATGATGGCCGCCGCGCAAGGCCACGCCCGCCTGGTCCGCCAGCGTCACCACGTCGTGTGCATGGACGTCCTTGAGCAGGAAACTCACCAGACCGGCGCGGCCGGTTTTCGGACCGAACAGGCGGATATTTTTCAGCGCGGCCAGTTTTTCGTAGGCGCAGGTCGCCAGTTCCTGGTCGTGCTGCCAGATGTTTTCCCGGCCGATGGCGTCGAGGTAATCCATGGCCGCGTGCAAACCAATCGGGCCGGAGATGTCCGGCGTGCCGGCCTCGAACCGATGCGGCGCTTTCTTGAACTCGGTCTTTTGATATTCCACCGACAAAATCATTTCGCCGCCACCCTGATACGGCGGCATGTCGTCGAGCAGTTCCTGTCGGCCCCACAAAATGCCGATGCCGGTCGGCCCGCAGATTTTGTGGCCGGAAAACGCGAGAAAATCGCAACCGACAGCCTGCACGTCCACGGGGCAATGCCCGGCGCTTTGCGCGGCGTCCACGAGCGTGGTGATGCCGAGCTTGCGCGCGCGGGCGCAAAGGTCGGCGACCGGATTCACCGTGCCCATCGAGTTCGAGATGTGAACCATCGAGAAAATTTTGACCTGTTTCGTCAGCAGCGAATCGAGCTTGGATAAATCGAGAACGCCTTCGTCACCGGTGACCGGCACGAAGGCGAGCTTGGCGCCGGTGCGTTGGGCGAGCAATTGCCACGGTACCAGGTTGCTGTGATGCTCCATTTCCGTGAGCAGGATAACGTCATTGGCTTTGAGGTTTTTCGCACCCCAGGAACTGGCAACCAGGTTGATGCCCTCGGTGGTGCCGCGCGTGAACACGATTTCCTCGGCGCTGCGGGCATTGATGAACTTGGCGGCGCGCGTCCGGGCCGCTTCGTAGCCGGCGGTGGCGCGATTGCTCAATTCATGGATGCCGCGATGGACGTTGGCATTGTCGTGCTCGTAATAATGCACCAATGCGTCAATCACCGCGCGCGGCTTCTGCGACGTCGCAGCATTGTCGAAATAAATCAGCGGCTTGCCGTGGACCTGCTGGTCGAGGATGGGGAAGTCGGCGCGCAAGGCGGGCCAGTTTGGAGTCTCTAGATTCATTGAAATGCGCGCCCGAATTCCGAAGCCCGAAACCCGAAACCCGAAAGAATACCGAAGCCCGAAAACCGAAAGTGTGGATGTGAGGCGGTTTTTCGGACCTCGGATTTCGGGTTTCTTTCGGATTTCGACATTCGGATTTCGGGTTTATTTTTGAGCCTCCTCACGTCGGCTGCTACATTAAACCTAGCTGCAACTTGGCCGCCTCGGTCATCATGCCCTGGTTCCAGGGCGGGTCCCAGACCAGTTCCACGTTCGCCTCGTCAATCGGCTCCATGCTCATCAACTTGTTTTGTACGTCCTGCGCAAGCGCCGGCCCCATGCCGCAACCGGGCGCGGTCAAAGTCATTTTCACGTCGGCCTTGAAACTGTTTTCGCCCACGGGCGTAAGATGACAGTCATAAATCAGGCCGAGTATCCACGATGTTGATGGGAATCTCCGGGTCATAACAGGTTTTGAGCGCGTCCCAGATTTGTTTTTCCAATTGCTCCTGCGTGACCGGGCCGGAAACGGCCGTGGCCGGCGCGGATTTAATTTCCAGTCCTAGCGCGTCGGCGTTTTTGCCGTCAATGCGGAACATATTGCCATTAACAATGACGGTAAAGGCGCCGCCGAGCGATTGCGTGACGTAAGCCTGACCGCCCTTCTGCAACGTGACCTTTGTGCCGACGGGGACGACCGAAGCTTCCACGTCGCGGGTCAAAATTTTTGGGTCGTTCGGATTCATAAAACACCTCTCAAATCAATCACCGCCAGTATCTTCGCCGCAATTGCGGTTGAAATCAATTAAAGGATTACCTCACAAGCTTGTTGTATTCCTCATGCGTGCCAATCCAAACCCATTCAATGCCGTCGCCGACCTTATGGCCCAACGCGCGATAATGATCGCCAACTCGAATAGAAAAGCGTTCGGCACGCCCGCCGAGCTTCTTGAAATCAAGCGACGGGTGACGAGGATTGTCGCGCCAGAGCCGGTAATTCTTTACGGCCAGCCGACGGATGGGATCAGGCAACTTCTGATAGAGTTTCCAAAACCGTCTTGTCGCTTTTGAAATCATTTTTAATTTCTGTTTTAACAATCTTATTCTGGCGGCAAAATCGGTTAATCTGTCCCGATGGTTTTTTCACAACCGATAGAATTTTAATTCTCCAATCACCAGCTTTCAACCGGGAAGATGGAATGAAGTCGTTTTTTTATGGCGCGGATTCAGCGCGCCATTTTTGGTTAGAGACATTGAGATTGAAGCAGCAGGTTCAATCACATTCCTTGTTGCTAATGCTCAAATTTGCGCATCAATGGCATCGAAGATATTAGCGAATACGGTTATTTCTCGGGCAAAGGCCAGTCGTGAAGTTGACCGGCTTGGCGTTCGGTTTCGGCTTCAGTGAAAAGAAAATCCAGTTTTCCCGATGCCTCGTCGCGCTCCATCTGCCGCTTCCACAGAGCGTGATAACGCGCGCTGATCCACGAAGCAAGCCGGGCAAATTCAGACGGTGCAAGTTGCTCGGCAGCCTGTTCAATTTCTTCAACCGTGCTCATGGCAACAAACTAACTGATTCTCGAAACGGATTCAAGCTCAACTCAATTTTGTTCCGACTCGGTCGTCACCGGTTTGGCGTCGCCCTTGAGCGCGGCCATGACGGCGTGCCAGGATAAAATCGCACATTTCACCCGCGCGGGAAATTTATGAACGCCGGCGAATACCGCCAGCTTGCCGACGTCGCCTTGGACGTTGCCGGTCATGACCATTTCATGGACCTGGCCGAACATATTTTCAACGTCCGCCTTCGTTTTGCCCTTCGCAAATTCGGTGAGCAGCGAGGCCGAGGCCTTGGAAATGCAACAGCCGGAGCCGACGAAGCTGATGTCCTTGATGATGTCGCCATCCAGCGCGAGGAACAGCTGCAACTGATCGCCGCAGAGCGGGTTGTGGCCCTGTGCGGAGCAGGTGGCCGCGGGCAATTCGTGAAAATTCCGCGGTTTCTTGCAGTGATCAAGAATGACCTGCTGATAAAGATCATTTAAGTCTTCAAACATGGCTGGGTGCGTGATACGTGAAACGTGATACGTGAAACGTGATACGAATGCGCGTGCGGGTGGTTATCCGGCATCCGGTATTGCGGTTCGCGCATCGCTTTCATCAATTCTTTTTTGCCAGATGGTGGTTTGCTTCCAGCCGGTCCCACACCAGCTTGTCCAGGTTTTCGCGCACGGCATCGTGTTTCACCCGCGCAATGATTTCGCCGGCGAAGGCGTGAATCAGCATCCGCCGCGCATTGTCCGTGCCGATGCCGCGCGAACGCAGGTAAAAAATGGATTCATCGTTCAACTGTCCGACCGTCGCGCCGTGCGTGCACTTGACGTCGTCGGCGTAAATTTCCAGTTGCGGCTTGGTGTCCGCGGTCGCGTCGTCGGAGAGCAGCAGGTTTTTGTTCGTCTGCTTGGCGTCGGTCTTCTGCGCGATTTCCCGGACCAGGATGCGCCCGTGAAAGACGCCCTTCGATTTGTCATCCAGGATGCCGTTGAAATATTCGTGGCTGGCGCAATGCGGCTGGGCGTGCTCGACAATCATGTGATGGTCGGCGAGCTGCTCGCCGCGCGTCAGATAAAGGCCGTTGAGAATGCATTCCAGCCCTTCGCCCGCGAGTTTGGCGCGGATGTTGGTGCGCGACAGCTTCGCGCCGAGCGCAAAAGAATGGACGCTCACGTTGCTCGCGCGGCCCAGCTGGGCGGCAATCGTCGCCAGATGAAACGCGTCATCGGCTTCGTCCTGAAATTTCACGTGCTCCAGCGCGGCGTTATCATCGGCGACGATTTCCGTGACGGCGTTGGTGAAGTAGGCCGTGTTGTCCGTCGAAATGTAACTTTCAATGACCGTTGCCCGGCTGTCGGCCCCGGCGACGATCAGGTTGCGCGGCTGGATGGTTTCGCCGCTTTGTTTGGCGGTGGAAATAAAAATCAACTGGATGGGTTCGGCCACCGAAACTCCGGCTGCTATGCGAACGAATCCGCCGTCGGTGAAGAACGCCTGGTTCAACGCCGCAAAGACATTGTCGTCCGTCAGCGCGTAAAGACAGAACTGCTTTTTGATGGGTTCCGAGTCCGCCACCAGCGCCGCTGTCAGGTACGACACCCGCACCCCGTCGGGCAATCCATGCACCGACGAGAGCGTCGGCGAGTAATAACCATTCACAAAAACGAGCCGGGTACCGGGCAGATGGGTGAACAAGTATTTTTCCAGGGCGGTTTTGGCGGCGGCATCGTTGGCCGGTTCAAATGCGGGCTGGAGCAGCAGTTTGGTGAGAGGCGCAAGGTTGGTGAAACGCCAGTCTTCGTCCTGCAACGTCGGGAAGCCCAATTCGTTGAAGCGCGCGAGGCCCGCCTTGCGCAGCGGCAGCAGCCACGACAGCAGAGACGCTGATTCAAAGTGGTTGAATTTTTCAAGGAACGGTCCGGCGACCGGTTTGGGCGGCTTTTGCGTCATGATTTGATTATCCAATTTCAACAATTAGACTTCCAATTTCCCATGCAATGCGCCGCTGCGCAAGTCTGGAGCACGGGTTCCGAGAGCGCCGGGCGCATCTGACATTGCGAAAAGTCCAGTCGCATCGTTCCGGCAGGACGTTAAATCACAAGAGTCGCTGCCGCATGAATGCGGCGTTCCGCCGCGGTGCCCGATTGCGCCTGGGAGCGCCGATGTCCGCCGGCTCGTTACCTGATAATAGATCATTGCACCCGCCGGCGAGACGCCGGCGCTCCCAGGACAAGACCGGCCAAGCTGGAACTCCAAACGCTGGCGCACAATCGTCCATGTGCTAACATGTTGTCATGCTTGAGCAAGATGACATCAAGAACGCGCTGAAGGCCGTCAAGTATCCCGGCTATTCACGCGACATCGTTTCCTTCGGACTCATCAAGGAAATTTCCGTCCCGCCAGGCGGGATCAGCGTCGTGATGCAACTGACCACGTCGAATCCCGAAGCCGCGCGCCAGATCAAGGAAGACAGCGAGCGGGTTTTGAAGGCGCTGCCCGGGGTGAAATCCGTCAACGTCGAAGTCAAACAGCCCGCCGCCGGACAAGCCGCGCCCACGGGTGGGTTGGCGAACCAAAATCGTATTCCGGGCGTGAAACGCATCATCGCCATCGCCAGCGGCAAGGGCGGCGTCGGCAAATCCACCTGCGCGGCGAATCTTGCCTGTGCGCTGAAACAGCTGGGCGCGCGGGTCGGTCTGCTGGATTGCGACATTTACGGGCCGAGCATTCCGCTGATGATGGGTGTTCACGAACGTCCGACGGTCAGCGACGACGAGCGGCTCGTGCCGCCGTCCAATCACGGGGTGAAGGTGATGAGCATCGGGTTGTTGCTCGACGACGACCAGCCGGTGATCTGGCGCGGGCCGATGATTGCGAAAACGATTCAACAATTTCTGTTCGCGGTGGAATGGGGCGGGATGGATTTCGTGCTCGTGGATCTGCCGCCGGGGACGGGCGATGCGCAACTTTCGCTGTGCCAGGCCGTGCCGCTGGACGGCGGTATTATCGTGACCACGCCGCAGGAGGCGTCGCTCGGCGTCGTGCGGAAAGGCATCGCGATGTTCAAGAAGGTCAACGTGCCGATTCTCGGCATTGTCGAAAACATGAGTTATTTCACGACGCCCAACGGCGAGCGCGTGGAAATTTTCGGTCACGGCGGCGGCCAGGCCGAGGCCGCGCGGCAGGACATTCCGTTCCTGGGCGAAGTGCCGATTTTCACTGAAATCCGCGAAGGCGGCGACCACGGCGTGCCGGTGGTGGTATCAGCGCCCGACAAACCAGCGGGGCGGGCGTTCATTCAAATTGCCGAAGCCTTGCGGAAAAGATTGGGGTGAATGATTTCATTTGAACGAACCGTTCACCGGCGTTCAGGAAATCATTTATTTGCGGTGTTTGACCAGTTCAGATTTCTATTGCCAGTTTTGCCGCGAGGATTTAAATTTAGTTACGAATTTTGTATTTCATCTATGTCGGACGCTATGAAAGACGCATCAACGGCGAACGATTTGTTAAAGAACTCCTCGCTTTACCGCGAGTTTCAGGCCGAGCGCGAAGAGATTCTGCGGCACAAGTGGATTGAGTCGGAGAAGGCCGGGCATGACATCGGCTTCGAGCGGGCGCTGACGGATTGGATCATCAATCACCGCTCAAGCTGGCGCAAAGCCCGCCAGGTCACCGGTCGCTGAAAACAAATTAGCTGTTCCTTTAACGCTGCCCGGTGAGGCGGCGAAGGAAACCATGAACGCCAAACGCGCAACGCGAATCGGCTCCGCCCGGCGGAGGGGTTCGTGGTTTTTCTTTTCCCCTTCAACCTCGCCGCCGTTTCCATTTTTTTACCTTTCAAGGTTGCTCTTAACCCTCAACTCCACGTCGCGTCGAAGCGAAGCGAAGACGGATCAACCCTCAACCCGCTGCCATGCCTGAATCCACCGTCATCCTCAATGCCCTGGCGATCCAGCGGGCGCTGACGCGCATCGCGCACGAAATCGCCGAGCGCAACGAGGTCGGCGCGGAAGTCGTGCTGATCGGCATTCCCAAAGGCGGGGTGCCGCTCTCGCAGCGGCTCAGCGCCATTCTGGCCGGCATTTGGAACCAGCCGGTGCCCGTGGGCACGCTCGATGTTTCGATGCACCGTGACGATCTCGACCAGCGCGCCGCACCCAAGATTTATCCCACGGTCATCCCCTTCGATGTCACCGGCAAAACCGTTGTGCTGGTGGACGATGTGCTGTTCAGCGGCCGCACGGCGCGGGCGGCGATGGACGCGCTGAATGATTTTGGCCGGCCCAGAAAAATTCAACTGGCCGTGCTGGTGGACCGCGGCCATCGCGAATTGCCGATCAAGGCGGATTTCGTCGGTAAAAATGCGCCCACCGCCCGGGAAGAGAAAATTTCCCTGTGTCTGACTGAAACCGGAGCGGAACGGGACGAGGTTGTGCTGGTGAAAAAATGATTGATGACGAAGCGCCGATGACAAACGAATATCCCAATTCTCAAATCAGGAGTTCCTGACGTGGCCTGGAACCGCAAACATTTGCTCGACATCGAATCGCTCACGGCGGACGAAATTGTCACCGTCCTCGACACGGCTCGGGCGTTCAAGGCGGTGGGCGAACGCGCCATCAAAAAAGTTCCGGCGCTGCGCGGCAAAACCGTCGTCAACCTGTTCATCGAACCGTCCACGCGGACGCGCATCAGTTTTGAGCTGGCCGAGCAACGGTTGTCGGCGGACATCATCAACTTTACCGCCGAGGCCTCGTCGCTGAAAAAAGGCGAGACGCTCAAGGACACCACCCGCAATCTCGAGGCGCTCAACGCCGATTTCATCGTCATGCGCCACAGCGCGTCGGGCGCGCCGCATTTTCTGGCGCGCGTGCTCAATGCCAGCGTCATCAACGCCGGTGACGGCGCGCACGAACATCCCACCCAGGCATTGCTCGACGTCTTCACCATCCGCGAGCGCAAGGGGAAAATCGCCGGGCTGAACGTGACGATTCTGGGCGACATTCTTTACAGCCGCGTGGCGCGCTCGGATATCTGGGCGCTGACGAAGCTGGGCGCGCGCGTCACGCTTTGCGGGCCGTCCACGCTCGTGCCCCGGACTTTTGAACAAATGGGTTGCCGCGTGACCCACAACATGGACGAAGCCATTCGCGACGCCGACATCATCAACCTGCTGCGCATCCAGCACGAACGCCAGCGCAAGACGATGTTTCCCAGCATCAACGAATACACGCAGCTTTTCGGACTCAACAAGGCCCGCCTGGCCAAAACCAGGCCGGATGCGCTCATCATGCATCCCGGCCCGATCAATCGCGGCGTGGAAATTGACAGCGAAATTGCCGATTCTGCCCGTTCGTTGATTCTGGAGCAGGTGACCAACGGCCTGGCCGTGCGCATGGCCGTTTTGTATCTGGTCAACGGCGGCAAGGGGCCGCAGGAACTGACGGGAAATTGAACCCGGTTTTTATTTCCGCTTCCAGAAAATCTGGGTCAACCCGACCGCGCACAGCACCACGCCGACGAGGTAGTAATAAATCACCTTGTGCGCCGGTGAACCGGTGAAGATGTTTTTGATCTGCGAGTTGATCGATCGCGCAACATCGTGCCCCCGGAGCAACAACGCCACACCGATGACCAGACAGCCAACGCCGATTATTTTTTGCATAGGCTCTTTCATTCAATAGCCGGCGGGCTGGTTTTCTGCAAGTCCCTTGACGATGGCGACGCTGGCTGAGGTGCCGAGGCGGGTCGCGCCCGCTGCAATCATCGCCAGCGCGGTTTTCGTGTCGCGAATGCCGCCGGAGGCCTTGACGCCGAACTTTGGGCCGACGGTTTCGCGCATCAGCTTTACATCTTCCACGGTGGCGCCGCCGGTGCTGAAGCCAGTGGAGGTTTTGACGAAGCGCGCTCCGCTTTCAACCACGAGTTTGCAGGCGCGGATTTTTTCCTCCCGGGTGAGCAAACAAGTTTCGAGAATGACCTTCACCGGCCATTCGTCCGCCGCTTCCACCACGTCGCACAGTTCGCGCAGAATATATTTGTCGTCGCCGGCCTTGAGCCGCCCAAGGTTGAGGACGAAATCAATTTCGGTCGCGCCATCGTCAATGGCCGCCTCGGTTTCAAAACGTTTCACGTCGCCGGACATGGCGCCCAGCGGAAAGCCCACCACGCAGGCAACCTTGACGCCGGTGCCTTCCAGAAAATGGCGGGCCTGTCCGACCCAGGAGCCGTTGACACAGACGCTGTAGAAATGGTTTTCGCGCGCCTCGGCGCAAAGTTTCTCGATGTCTTTGGCGATGGCATCGGCTTTGAGTAGGGTGTGGTCTATGTAAGCGGCCAGTTGTGCGGGTGAGAGCGTTTGTTGGTTCATAAACTTTTAGTTCATCAGCATTTTTTGCGGGATCTCGTTTTCATTTAGGCTCGCCAGACAAATTCCCAACCGTTGTCCAGACGAAGCCGCTCAGCGCGACGTTCATCGGCAATTGTATGATTCAAAACAGAACGCGCCTTCTTGATTGGAATAAGCGTTGATGAGCTTCACCACTTCTTCGGCCTTTTCGCCGACTGCGACCGGCGAAACCTGTTCGTCATCACCCACAATGATGGTCTGTCGTCCGAGGTAGAGGGCGAACAAAGAGGTTGGGTCACACTGGCTTGACTCGTCAACAATCACCACGTCAAACCGCGCCTTCCGTGGGTCAAAAGTTTCAGCCACTTCAGGCAAAGGCATGATCCAAACTGGAACAGCATCTTTCGCCGTGGTCATCTCTCGACGAGCAGCGGCCCGAAATTCTGCATCACGGATTCCCTTTCCAGTTTTAGAGAGACGATTTCGCATCGCCGCGTATGCTCCAAGCGCTTGCTTTTGCTCGCTGCCAGTCTGTCGGATTTGGTTCATCCACGTCTGCTTTTCAACAAGTTGAGCGGTGACTTCGAGCAATTCGTGTCCAAGACTTTCAATCTGACGTTGCAATTGGTCGAGTGATACGTTCGCCCGTCTTTCCAATTCGTCATAAAGCTGTCGCCATTCCCAGGCAGAATCCGGGTCACTTGGCGGTTGCGGTTGGTCATGCTTGGGGTGCCGATTTTCAATGGCAGACGCCCAAGCGGGTGCGGAACGACTGATTTGCTTTAATAACGCACGGCGGCGATTCAAATCTAGCTCCAAGTTTTTCAACCGCGCCAACTCTTCATAAGCCACCTGATATTCCGATGGCGAAGCCTCACGCATCGCCCGGCGCAATCGTTGGGTCACGAGTGCGTCCGGCGTTTCTGAAGTTGGCACTGATTCAGGCCACCCGGCCAGCATTGTTCTGAGCCGTTCATGCCGGAGCCAACCGCCCCGTGATCCGAGGATTGTTCCAAGGTCTCCGAGGATAGCCTGGCGAATACGATTCAGTTCAGCGTTTGGCCCCGTCTCCGGCGGAGTGGATTCAAGATAAGCAGCCCATAAAAATCCCAAGCGTTGAAATTCAGATTCAAGTGGCTGCCACGTGGTGACGTGCCATTCCAAGCAGGTTTGTATTTTGCCGACGAATTGTTTGCAAACTTGCTCCGGTCGGTCGCCAAGTTCGGAACAAGCCGGACCGCCTTGGCACGCCATCTGGCGTTCCCATCGCTCGGTTAACTCTGAACGAAGGTGGCGCATCCGCAGCAGGGCGCGCACCGATTGCAAGTGAGTCGAATTGCTCAAATCCAAGCTGTGACTTCCCACTTTGACTTTTCCCCCAAATTCAAACCAGTGCCGTTTGGTTAGTTTGGTGAGCAAACCGAAAGATTTACCTGCTTCGTTATGCTGAATGATTTCCTCAATAATTAGCAGGAGATCATGCGGTGGTCGCGTATCAGAGATAACTGGCCCGTGCTCCAGCACGAGGGCATGACATTCCTGGACTTCGCGCCAAGTTGTTTCGATCAATTCCGACAGGGACCCCCACACGCGACACGCTTCGTCGCCGTCACGCCCAGCCTGTATTGCTTCCAGTTGCCATGCCGTGCTATCGCGTAAGAACTCAATCGTCTTGCTCGCCGTTTCGAGCATACGGTCAAATTCATTTAAATCATCCGGCCCAAGTTTTGCGTCCCAAAGCTCCTCGCGAAAGCGCAGGTTGCAATTAGCAAGTGAGTTCAATTCTTCAACGGCACTTTGAAATCCCTTGGGTGTCGGTAGTGTGCTCAATTCCGGTCTGAACCCGTTCAACTCTCGTTCATCGGCAGCGGAAACCCGTGAATTTGTTTGGTAAAGTGCAACTACATCTGCATAGGAAACAGGTAACGATTCGCCGAGCGTAACCGGACTTGGAATCCAATCATCCTTACCAGCGCCGTCTTTCACCCGCTTCGCTGCTTCGATGGGACGTGTTGGTTTACCAGCAAAAACCACATCGCGGATTTCATCCTGTCGCGCCTCAATAAATTTTTGGCGAACGTCACGTAACGCTTTGAGGATTCGCTTCCGATTTTCACGGAGACGGTTCGCTTCACGTTCTAGTAGGTGGTCATCTTTACTCAACTGCTCGTTGATCTTTTTGACGGATGTTTGCAACTCGTCCTGGCTTTGCTTGTCATTTTGAAGGATGCTCACGCAAAGCGGTCGTAATGGCTCAACGACCTTTTCGCGAAGAACCCGCAGAGCTTTTGGCGTGTGTGCGGTTACGAGCACGCGCTTGCCCTGCGCAAGCAGGTGGCCAAGCAGATTGGCAATGGTGTGGGTCTTTCCAGTGCCGGGCGGCCCCTGCACAAGCACGCAATCTTTGCGGGCGAGTTGTCTTGCGATTTCAAGTTGCTCCTGATTTGCTGGTTTGCTCAATAAAACGTCCTCGTCTTCATTGCCGAGGCCGAATCCACCGCCGATTGATTCCTTCTTGATCGTCTCACTTTCTGCCAAGCCGAGGATCTGTAAAAGTGCGGGCGAGAAATCAACGCGGTTGGCAATGTCATTCAACACAGCGTCGAAAATACTGCCCGGCCCTGTGCGACGCTGGCGCATGAAGATTACAGGCTGACGCTCGATGGTCGGAGCGTCTTGTTCCATTTCGAGGTCTGATTGTTCAGTGCTTTCACGCACCCTGCCACTGCTAGGAAACAAACCCTGAATCAAGCGCAGTAAAAATCCGGCTGTGTCCTCGTCGCCGAGCGGAGCGAACTCCGCCTTTTTCAATTCGTCCGCGCAACAAGCAATCTGTTGATTGTTCACTTCTGGCAATGTTCGCAAAAACTCCATGTAAAGTTCTGGAGGCTGTTCGCGCTTACGAAAAACAAATTGCGGCTGTTTTTTCTCCGGGTAAAACTCCAATTCCAATTTTTGTAGCAGCACTGGATGCAGGAACTCGCCGCCGGCATTCGGGCAATGCAGCAAACCGTCACCAACCAGTAATTCAATCTTTTCGCCCTCCCTTTCCTGGATTCCATACCACTCATAAACAGTTTGAAAAAACGCCAGTGCGTGCCGGGCGGGACGCTCGTTCGTTACCCAAACATCGCGCTGTCGCTGCCAGTCTCGCAACAGCACAGGACGTTGATAGTCGTCCTCAAATCGTTCGATGTGCGTCTGGTCGTCTTTGACGACATTGCGGGTTTCCTCAATTTCTACCGTGCCACGATATTCGCGCCACCCCAGCTTGAGCCACACGGACAGCGCCGCAGGCGGCGGCGGACAGGGAGTGATTGTCGGGCGCGTCAAACGCAACACGATGTCACTGTCTTCAGTTTCTTCGTTATCTTTGCCCGTGTCGCGAACCAACTCAACTGATGGATGAGTCGGCAAGTCTTTGAGCCAAAGAGTGCGAGGCTGCTGATTGATGTCTCGAACCGGCGGATAGCGAAGGTCAGTATATGCCTTAAGAAATTCAAAAAGCTTGGTCAACCGTTCGCGCTTTGCTTGCGTGTTTGGTTGATCGTTCATGCGTGCATTGTGCCGACTAAAAAACCGACTGACAAGCCGACACAAACCAGCTTTTCTGTCGCCCCTCCAGGGCTTGAGAATTTTAACAATTAACCCAGGGCGGCACTTGCTTCGCGGCGTTTGCCCTGAGCTATTTTCTTTCGCTCCGTAGGAGCTTCGGTTTGCGGCTGCGTTTCTTGCGTCCGCGCATCCGCGAAATTCCCACTAAACCTGCAGCAATTTGATTTGTTCGCTGTCCTTGGCGACGGCTTCACCGAGCGTCTGCGCCTGGCGGCGGCGGCGTTCGATGATGTGCTTGTCGAGCACGGGATCGTAGGACACGGGATATTTCCCGTCGTAACACGCCATGCAAAATGACTCCGCCGGTTTGCCGGTGGCTTTGACCATGCCGGCCTGCGAAAGATAGTGCACCGAGTCGGCGTTCAGGTATTTGCGGATTTCGTCCACGCTGTGATTTGCCGCCATGAGCTTGCTGCGGTCGGGGAAATCAATGCCATAGACGCACGGGTTCATGTGCGGCGGACAACTGACGGCAACGTGAACTTCCCGGGCGCCGGCCTCCTTGAGGGTTTTGACGCGCGCTTTGCACGTGGTGCCGCGCACGATGGAATCGTCCACGATCACGACGCGCTTGTTTTTCACGAGCGGGGCGATCAGGTTCAATTTCATGCGCACGTCGAAGTCGCGGATCAACTGCGATGGCTGCAGAAAGCTGCGCCCGACGTAGTGATTGCGAATGAAGGCCATCTCGAATGGAATGCCGGATTCCTCGGAATAACCCAACGCCGCGCAGACGCCGCTGTCGGGCACGGGGACGATGAGATCCGCCTTTATGCGATGTTCGCGCGCGAGTTGGCGGCCCATTTCCTTGCGGACCTCATAAACGCTGCGGCCGCCAATCACGCTGTCCGGCCGCGAGAAATAGACATATTCAAAAATGCAAAATGCCCGGCGCTGGTGTTCGGGAAACGCCTGAATGCTGACCAGACCTTTTTCGTTGATGATGACGATTTCGCCCGGCTCGACATCACGGATGAACTGGGCCTGAATCTGGTCAAACGCGACCGATTCGCTGGCCAGCACATACGAGCCATTCAGGCGGCCGATGGAAAGCGGGCGGAAACCGAACGGGTCGCGGGCGCCAATCAATTCCTTCTCGGTCATGACGATGAGCGAGTAGGCGCCCTGGAGATGGCGGAACGTCTGCACCAGCGTGTTTTCGACGCCGCCGATGGACGGCTGCGCGAGCATCATGATGATGATCTCGCTGTCCACGGTGGTTTGAAAAACCAGCCCGCGGCTTTCGAGATCGTCGCGGAGCCGGGCGGCGTTGGTCAGATTGCCGTTGTGGGCGACGGCGATCTGCCCGCGCATGCAGTCCACCGTGAGCGGCTGCGCGTTGCGGATGTGCGACGAGCCGGTGGTGGAATAGCGCGTGTGACCGATGGCCAGGTTGCCAACCAGATCGTGCAGGATTTTGGGGTTAAATACCTGCGGCACGAGGCCCATGCCATGGTGCTTGAAAAATTTCCCGTCGTGGCAGGTGACGATGCCGGCGCTTTCCTGTCCGCGATGTTGCAGCGCGTAGAGACCGTAATAGGTGAGTTCGGCGGCATTGGGATGTCCAAAAATGCCGAACACGCCGCAATAATGTTTGGGATAATTTTGCATCACTTCTTGCTCGCGCCCGCCGCTGAATTGTCGCAGAGAGAATCGCCGAACGCAAGGCGGAAGGGAAAGTGTGCCAGATAACGTCCGCCCTCACCACGGCCCTCTCCCGAGGAGAGGGGGAATTGTCGCCAATCGGTCAGCGTATCATGAGTTGTTAAATCATCACGTCCGGTGCGAATGCTGTTCCTTCTCCCCGGGGGAGAAGGTCAGGATGAGGGCGAGCGTAAACACAAACCTCCACTTCGGATTTGTGCCCGCTGCAGAATTGTCGCAAATACTGACGGCCTGCGTAAGGCGGAACAAAAATGGGTAGTGGGTCGGTTTGAGCTAAATTGGTGGGGCGAGACTACTGGCGAGCCGATTTTGACTGCAATCCCAACAGTCCCGGCTCGCGAGGACGCTCGCCCCACCAAAGAAGTCCACTACCCCAATATGGGCGGTATCTTATTTCGAGCTTCTGACTCTCCAAACAAGGTATGCAATCAAAACAAACATCAGTCCTGTGGCAACCGCCCAAATAGGAATGCGGACGAAGAAGAAAAAGGCGAAAATTGTCACAAAATCATTTGTGTTTATTTAACGCTCGCAATCACCGCGTTCAAATACGGCTTCAGTTTTTCAGCCAGTTCCTCCGGCAGGCGTTTGGGTTTTCCGTTCACGCCGGCGCAGGCGTGGAAGGTTTCGGCTTCCAGAATGAGTTTGCCGTCCTGGTTGACAATGCGGTGGGCGAAGTTCAAGCGCACGCGCTCGATGAGCGCCGGCCAGACTTCAATCGCCAGCAAGTCGTCGTAACGGGCGGGTGATTTGTAACGCAGGCGGGCTTCAATGACGGGAAAAATCACGTCGCGTTCCTGCCATTGCAGAACCGTTGCGCCAAGGGAGCGGATGAATTCGCCGCGCGCGGCTTCGAGAAAATCGAGGTAGCGCGAATAAAAGACGTGGTTGCCGACGGTGCAGTCGGCGTAGCTGACGCGGTGCGGGTGGCGGAAGGGAGTGGACATGGGCGCAGCGTAAAGGCGCGCGCCGAAAGTTCAACGCCGAAAATTGGGTAGTGATGCAATTTGCTATTTAAGGTGGGGCGAGCGTCCTCGCGAGCCGGCTTCGGCGCGGTGGAGCGGAGACGGCTCGTCAGTAGCCTCGCCCCACCAAAATGAGTCATTGCTGAAAATCGGTTGCGCGAACCGTTTTTGCGCGTATGTTCTGAGAATGAATTGGCAACAGGCCGTTTCGCTGGCGATTGTGGCTTCGGTCGCCGGATTGTTTTTGTGGGGCCAGTTTCGGCGGCGCAAATTCAGTTTTGAGCGCGACACGCATTGCGGTTGTTCGGCGCACGGGCAAGCGGAGACAAAAAGCTCCATTGTTTTTCACGCGCGCAAAGGCGAACGGCCCGCAGTGGTGGTCAAAATGAAGTGAACCCGGCGCACTTGCGAATGCAAACTTTATAGGATATTATCTTTCATCATGGCTGTAACCAAAGTTAGTTCCACAATGCATTTTATTCCCCGCAGTTCGGCGGTGGGCGGGCGCGGGGGCGCGGCCAGCGGCCGTTGGATTCCGAACACGGATGTTTACACCACCGACACCGGGCTGGTCATCAAGGTGGAACTGGCCGGGATGAAAAGCGAAAATCTCGAAATCACCGTCGAAGGTCATCGTCTGCGCATCAGTGGCAGCCGGCCGGACGTTTGCCGGGCGCACAAATGCAATTTTCTGGTCATGGAAATCAGCTATGGGCCGTTCGAAAGCGTGCTCGAGTTGCCTGCGGATTACGATCTCAGCCTGGCCAAGGCGATTTATGTGAACGGATTTCTGCGAATTGACGTGCCGGTGGCACACCAATTGCACACCAAAAGCACGAAAGTTCCAATTGCCGAAGGAAATTAGCCGCGCATGAATCTTTTCCCGTGCGCCGGCATCTAATTGTAATGGTATAAAAACGACGATGACATCGCCGGAAACAGAATTTGTCAGCATTCTCGGCGGCGCCGAAAAAACGGAGCCACCGCGCATCTCGTCGCGTTCATTGCCGGAAATCCTGCCCATCCTCGGCCTGTCGGACATCGTGATTTTCCCCGGGGCGGTTGTGCCGCTGCTCGTCGAAACCGGGCCGAGCCTGAGATTGATTGATGACATTGTCGCGGGCGACCGTTTGTTTGCCGCGGTGCTGCAGCGCAAACCCGAAATCGCCGAACCCATGCCGGAGGATTTGCACGAAGTCGGCTGCGTTTCGCGCCTTTCCAAAATGGTGAAATTTCCCGACGGCACGGCGCGCGTGCTGGTCGAGGGTTTGTGGCGTATCCGCACAACCAAATACGCGCTGCCGGCCCCGTATCTGCGCGCGGGCTACGAATTACTGCGGGACGAAACGGAGGATTCCATTGAGTTGCAGGCCATGTTGCGCAACGCGCACAAGCAATTCGAGGAAATCGCCAGAATGTCCAACGCGCTTTCGGACCAGGTCAAAATCTCTGCGCTGAACACCGAGCATCCCGGCCATTTCGCCGACCTCATCGCCGCGAACCTGAATCTCAGCCTCGAAGACCGGCAGAAGCTGCTCGAAACCATCTCCGTTCGCGAGCGGCTGCAAAAACTTCTGCCCATGCTCAACCGCGAGCAGGAGGTGCTGACGCTCAGTTCAAAAATTCAAAACGACGTCGCGTCTTCCATCGCCAAGACGCAGCGCGATTTTTTTCTGCGCGAACAATTGCGCGCCATTCAGCGCGAACTCGGCGAAGGCGAGTCCGGTTCGGGCGAAACCAAATCGCTGCGCGAAAAAATCGAGCTGACACCCATGCCCGCCGAGGCGCGCAAAGCCGCCGAGCAGGAACTCGAGCGCCTGCAGCAGACGCCGCCCGCCGCCGCCGAATACGCCGTCGGGCGAAATTATCTCGACTGGATTTTGAGTTTGCCGTGGGAAAAATCCACCGAGGACAAGCTGGATTTGAAGGCGGCCGCGCGGATTTTGAACGAGCAACATTTCGGCCTGGCCAAGGTCAAGGACCGGTTGCTCGAATTCATCGCCGTCATCAAACGCCGCAAGCAAATCAAAGGACCGATTCTTTGCCTGGTCGGCCCGCCCGGCGTCGGCAAAACCTCCCTCGGCAAAAGCGTGGCGGACGCGCTCGGACGCAAGTTCGCGCGCATTTCACTCGGTGGCATGCGCGATGAGGCCGAGATTCGCGGTCACCGGCGCACTTATGTCGGCGCGATGCCCGGACGGATCATCCAGACGCTGCGCCGCATCGAAAGCCGCAACCCGGTCATTTTGTTGGACGAACTGGACAAGGTGGGCGCGGATTTTCGCGGCGATCCGGCGGCGGCGCTGCTGGAAGTGCTCGACCCGGCGCAAAACCACACGTTTACCGACCATTACCTCGACCTGCCTTTCGACCTTTCGCGGGTGCTCTTCATCACCACGGCGAACTGGCTGGAGCCGATTCATCCCGCGTTGCGCGACCGGCTCGAAGTCATTGAACTGCCCAGCTACACCGAGTCCGAAAAATTGCAAATCGCCAAACGCTATCTCGTCCCGCGCCAGATCGAGGAGCACGGCCTCACGCGGCAGGATGTGAAATTCGCCGACTCCGCGCTGCGCAAACTTATCCGGGAATATACCCGCGAAGCCGGGGTGCGGCAGTTGGAACGCGAAATCGCCGCGCTTTCACGCAAAGCCACGCGCAAGATCATTTCCCAAAACGGCAAGGCCACGATGGTCAAACTCGACGCCGAAAACTTGAAGGACTTTTTAGGCCATGCGCCGTTCATTGCCGAAACCGCGGAGAAAATCACCGAATATGGCATCGCCACCGGGCTGGCGTGGACGCCGTACGGCGGCGACGTTTTGTTCATCGAAGCGACGCGGATGCGCGGGCGCGGCAATTTGCTGTTGACCGGTTCGCTGGGCGAAGTGATGAAGGAAAGCGCGCAGACGGCGGTGAGTTACCTGCGCAGCCAGGCCAAATTGCTTGATCTGGATTTGAGCGATTACAACAAATTCGACGTTCACATTCACGTGCCCGCCGGCGCGACGCCGAAGGACGGCCCGAGCGCGGGCGTGGCGATTGTCGCGGCGCTGGCGTCACTGCTGACAAAAAGACGCGTGCGCTTCCGGATGGCGATGACCGGCGAAATCAGCCTGCGCGGCCGGGTATTGCGCGTTGGCGGCATCAAGGAAAAAGTGCTGGCCGCGTCGCGTTTTGGCATCAGGGAAATCATCATGCCGGAACAAAACAAATCCGACTGGCTGGACGTGCCGGCGGAGGTCCGCGCCAAGCTCAAAGTCCATTTCGTCGAACACGTTGCCGACGTTCTCCGGCTGGCGCTGGAGGTGAAATGAAATCCAATTCGCAAGGTGGGGCGAGCGTCCCCGCGAGCCGGCTTTTGCAAAGCGTTGCCACGGCTCGCGGGGACGCTCGCCCCACCAAATTTGTTTTGACGCTTTTGGCCGCGATGATTTTATTTTTTGCGACTGGTGCGGCGGCGACGACGAATGACTTGTCCGGCGCGGAAATTCAAGGCCGCCGGTTCGCGCAACAGCTCTGCGATACCAGGCCGGCGGAAAACATCACCAACACCGGAATTTTAAAAATCCGCGACGCAAAAAAACGCCGGCTGGAAATTCCGGTCCGCTTCCAAATAATCGCGGCTCAGGCAGGTTCGCCAGGTTGGGAAGCCTGCTATGAAACGACCGGCACCAACCGCTGGCTTTTGACCATAAGCCATTCCGCAAACCAGCCCAACCATTACCGGCTAGTCCGGCAGGACGAGCCGTCCGATTTGACTGGCAACGAAACCGCGGTTCCGTTCGCCGGATCGGACTTTTGGATTGCCGATTTTGGCCTGGAGTTTCTGTTCTGGCCGGAACAGAAAATTTTGAAGAAGGAGTTCCACAACAACTGCGCCTGCGCCGTGCTGGAAAGCACCTGTCCTCATCCCGCCCCGAATGGCTATGCGCGCGTGGTTTCCTGGATTGACGAGGAAAGTGGCGCCGTTATCGAGGCCAAAGCCTACGATGGAGCAGACAAGCTGCTGAAAGAGTTTAATGTAAAAAGTCTGGCAAAGGTCAACGGCCATTGGCAGGTGGAGGCGGTCATCATGGACAACGTCCAGACCGGCTCGCGCACGCGGCTGGAGTTCGATTTGAAGAAGGAATGACCGGTGTGGCCGGTCCCCCGTGGACAGCTTGGTGATAAATTGCGAACAAGTCAGCCGGCCACATGCTTGACATAAACCGGTTGACCGGTCAGGCTCGCCCGAGATTTTATGAATGCGAGCCCGCTTCGAAATTTTCTGATTATTTTTGTCTGCGCTGCCCTCAGTGTGCGGATTTCAGCCGCCGAAACGGGTCCCATGGCTCCGTCACCAGCGGAGAACAGCACGGTGCAAACCCAGCTAAACGGTTATCTTCAGATTCAGGAACAGCTTCACGACACCCAACTGGCCATTGAGCGCAACCATCAACAAGCCGAGGCGGCCGCCAAGCGCAACGCCGACGGCATGGCTGTGCGCCTCGAAACTTTACAACAGGTCATCGTCGCCCAGCACGCGAGTGCGGTTGAGACGATGCAGAGAATGCAGCAATTCATGCTGGTCCTGGCGGGTGTTTTGGGGACGGTTGGCCTGGTGGTCGTATTGTTGCTGGCTTATTTGCAGTGGCGCACCGTCTCGCGACTCGTTGAATTGTCCTCGCTGCATCCGCCGGGGTTGGCCCCGGGCAATGGCCGCATTTCCCCCCCGTTGGTGACCAGTGCCAGCGTGGAGCAATCGAACGCGCGGCTGTTCAACGCGGTGGATCAGATGGAGAAGCGCATCCTTGAGTTGAAACAGGTTACGCGCGCCCCGCTGAACGAAACCACTTCATCCGCCGTTCAAGAACCGAATGGAGCCCCGAAGATTCCGAGCGACCGCGATGAGTGCGTCGCCAACCTGCTCGCCGAAGGCCAGTCGCTGCTGGTCGCCAACGAGCCGCAGAAGGCGCTGGAATGTTTTGATGTGGCGTTGGGGCTGAAACCGAAACACGCCGATGCGCTGGTCAAAAAGGGCGGCGCGCTCGAAAAGCTGTGCCTGCTTGACGAGGCCATCGCCTGTTACGACCATGCGATTGAAGCGGACAGCGGAATGACCATCGCCTATCTTCACAAGGGGGGCCTGTTCAACCGCATGGCGCGTTATGACGAGGCGTTGCACTGTTACGAGCAAGCCTTGCGCACGCAGGAGAAAAAAACGCCGGATGAAAAGACCGCCGCGTAGCCTCAATTGAATTCCAGCCGGTTGCGTGGGCTCTCGACTTCAAGCTGGCGGCGAAACATTTCGATTTTAAGTTTCAGCAGTTCGCGATTTTCCTTGTTTCTGGCAGCGAGTTCTTTTTCGAGTTCTTGAATTCGCATTTCGTAAGCGCACAACCGTTCTTGGATGGGCGCCCGCAATTCGTCCAGGCGGTGCGTCAATTGGGCGATTTCCGCGGCGGCGATTTGCTGCGCCTGAAGCAGTTCTCTTCGCTGGACGGCCAGCTCCTGAACCAGCGCTTCCTTGAGCGCCTGCGCGAGATGTGGCGCGAGGCTGGCACCGACAACGGCCTGGGCCGGTTCCGCGCGCTGTTCCGTCATGAGCGCACGTTGCCGCCAGAGGTCATCTGGAACTGGCAGTTCGCTTCCAGCGGCTCCGGTGGATGCGGTCAGCCGTGAGTCGCGCCAACCGGCCAGGAGGCAACGCCACCATTTCCAGTTGCCTTTTTTGCCCTCCTTTACCGCCGGATTATTAAGGACGGGCGCGGATTGAGGCGCAGAAGGCACGGGCTGTGCGCCGAGGGTGCGCTCGATAACTTCATTGGCAATCGCGGTGACGTCCCTGCCGCAAACGGGACATTGAACGGGTGCCGGCATCCGGCCGTTCAACGGCTGCACGTCGAAGGCGTACTTCTGGCCGCAACCGCAAATTATTTTGACGGTTGCCATGAGCATGCCTGCCGGGTTGCCGCCGCCGCGCCGGGCCGGGTGATGTCAAACATCAGGACCAGAGGTTGCGCGGCGTTCACCATAAAAATGATTTTTGCTCGCCAAGCAACTGGTCATCCGACCACAGCGTGGCGCGCCACGCGACGAGTGCGCCGAAATTTTTATAGTCCGCGCCGCCCAAAGTCAGCGAAGTCCAGCGGCGGAAAAATCCGGGCGTGACGGATTGTTCCAGCGTGGTCTGGCGCGGCAAACCACCCGCGCCAACGCCATGGAGTTCAATCCGCAATTTCAATTTGGCGCCTTTGGCGTTCGACGCTTTCCACAAAACGTCGAAGCGTATGGCGGAAATTTCGTTGGTGTGCTGGCGCAGATAAAACTGGTAGGCGTCGCGGTCGTAAAGACTCGGCGAAACCGCGTCGCAGCCCTTGAGGTCGAGGAGCAGCGGCAGGACCTTGACGACCCGGCCGCTGACGGCGTCGGACGCGAACGTTGCCGAAAGCGAACCGAGCAAAAGCCAAATCACCAGAAACCGGCGCATGGCGAAACAATAACGGGCGGCTCTGCGAATTCAACACTGATTTGTGGCGGCGCTCTGTGAACGGCGGCCGGTTTCGGCGACGGTCATAGGCCGCCGCCACAAAAATCACTTCCAGTAAAAGCTCACGACTTGAATGTCCGTTCCTGACTTGCGGTAGAGAATGGCGATGTATTCGCGTTTGTAGTTGCCGATTTGCGCGGTGACGTGGACTTCAAAGGTGATACTGCGCTCGGTGCACAGTTGCGCGGCTTGCGGATTGTTGACGCCGGCGCCTTGAATGGCGGCGGCGGGATTTCGGAACGGGATGTCGTCTTCCGTGCCGTCCACGCCATCGGGACCGGCGCGTTGTTTGATAATGGCATCGGCCGCGGCGGCATCCACGCCAGGAATCATTTGCAGGACGTTTGCATCGGCGGTGTTGACGTTGATTTTCCCGGAAGAAAACGGCGTGAAAATCTCCACCAGCCCGAACGGATAATCGGGCGCCTGGCCGGGTGCGGTGCCAAAACCGAGTTTATGTTGAATGACTGAAGGCGTGTGATTCGTCGCGTTGCTGCCCCAATACATTTCCTGCGTGACGCCTTTGACGAGCAGCAGTTCGGACAAATCGTCAATCGGCGCGTTCTTGGCGAAATAAGGCACGGGGAGTCCTTGATAATAATCGCTCTCCGCGCCGGCGGCTCGCGGCGGCAAGTCGGCCGGACCAATCCAGTCCAAAATCGAATCGGCGACGACGGAAATGTCGCTGGCGTTCACACCCATGAGCGTGAGCGCCTGTACAAGCGTATCGCGACTCGCGGTGTTGATGTTCACTTTGCGTTCGAGGTCAATGATTTTAACCGAAACCGTCCCGTCGCCGACCGGATAATTGTCGAGCGAAATGGACGACAACACGGTGTTGGATTCGGCCAGGCTGCCGGTTCCCCCGGCCCATTTTTGGTTCAGCGAATCATAAGGTTCGTTCCGAATGGTCAGTTGCTGCGACAACACGTAACGCGCCAGTTCCACGCCGGAGCGCCCCAGCCAGAGCAATTGCTGCTCCGAATCCGCGTTTTGCGCGAGGCGAGTCTCGACTTTCATGGCCAGCGCGAATCCGGCCACCAAGGCCGACATCACGAAGATCGCAATCATCGCCATGATGAGCGCCATGCCGCCGGAGTTGTGACCAGGGGTCGTTTTCATCGAGGACGGCCTCCGCCACTACCACGTCCGCCTTGGCCACCACCAAATCCGCCTTGGCCACCACCAAATCCACCTTGGCTACCACCTTGACCGCCTTGGCTACTACCTTGACCGCCTTGGCTACTACCTTGACCGCCTTGGCTACCACCTTGACCGCTCCCTTGGCTACCACCCTGCTGACCCCTACCCCCACCACCCCCCATCTTCGGCGTTTGCATAACGCTGGGTAACATCATGGACGACGTCGTGATGACGCGTGTGATGGCCAGGACGGATCCCTTGCCGTAGGAATCGGTGGAGCCGCCGAACACGAGACCGACGCGCAAGATTGATGGAATGGAGTTGGTGTCAGTCCATTCATCCACCCAGTCCAAGGTGTTCGTGTTCCAGCATTCGACGGTGAAAACCGACACATCGCGCGCCAGCACGAGCGGAGCGCTTCGCTCGTCCGAATCCATGTCCATGAGAATGGGGTTCTGCCGCAGCACCAGATCTTTTTCCGAATCCGGTCCTGGCTCGAGGGTGAATGTCAGCCGCCGCAGGTTAAAATCACCAAACCGGCCATTGCGCGGAAAAATTGCCGGCACCCGGGCCACAAAACTCAGTATCGGCTGGTCGCCGTTTTGGACGATGAAGCTGTAATACGCCAGGGACGCCTGGAACGACTGGACACACGTGAGGGAGTCCTCCAGGGTGCGCACGGCGATGCGCTGGCGCTGGATTCGCGCCGCGGCCTCATTCCCGACCTGCTTGGAGCGCAAAATGAGCGTCCACGTCGAGTAAATGGCCGCCACCAGGATGCTGAAAATCGTGAAGGCGATAATGATTTCGACCAGCGTGAACGCGCCGGCGCTGCCGCCGAAGCGGTTCCCGCCCCGGCGAAGCCAGGGCCGGCGCCGCGAAAGCGCGCGACAACGTGGATGGTCGTTCGGTTTCATTGTCTCGTGGTTGCTCAATCAAGGCTGCCCGCCGGTGATTGGGGGCGGAAGAGCAGAATGCTCATTTTGGACACGACAGCCCGGCCGTGGGAATTATCTTGCAAGATGAAATCCACCTGGAACAGCTTGTTCGACTGCACCTCCTGGATGGCATAGGTCCACGTGTAATCCTGATAGGATTTGCCGAGAAATTCGCCCAGGTTTCCCGAGGCCAGGCATTCAGTCAGCTGATTGGTTAGCGACAATTCGCTTGCCACCAGCCCGGCGTCCACGATCGGACGCTGCAGCCGGCGCACGTTTTCGAGCGAACTGGACACCAGTCCCAAAATCGCAAAAACGGCCATAAAAAAAACACCGATGGCGATCATCACCTCCAGCAGCGAAAACGCCCGTTGTTCGCGCCCGCGCCGCACGCCGGTTTTCAATTCCGTTTTCATCTTGTCACCGGCGAGACCGACGCCAGGGCGGTGGAAAATTCCAGCGTGATTTTTTGCCACTCGTCACGGGAGTGCAGCACCAGCGTCAGTTCATCGCATGTGCCGTTCCGGAAAAAGCGCACGCGCGCCACGTCCGACGCGCCAAAGTCGAGCAGGTTGATGTCGAGCATCGCAATGTCCACGTTGTCCGGCAATACAACCGGTCCTTTGGTGTTTGACAGCGAAGGCGTTGGTGGGGTGGTTCCGGAATTGTTCAGGGGCGCTCCCATCAGCGGCGTCTGCGATTCATCCACCGGCGCGTCGGCTATTTCCAGCCGCTTTTCAGCCGGATGAAAAACAACTTCGGTGGTTTGTCCGCGAAAAATCGCCCGCGCCCGCGCGTCGCTGCACACGTCCATGACATCGCTCACCGCTTTGCGCATGCCGTCCTTCCGCAGGACCTGGAGAATGGCGGGCACGCCCATCGCCGCAATGAGGCCGATGATGGCCACGACGATCATGATTTCAATCAGCGTGAACGCCACCCGCGGATATTTTATTTTGGCCGTCGCCATTTTCATTGCCAGGCTCAACGGATTGCCGAAATCAGCCGGAACAGCGGCAGGAAGATGCTCAACAGGAGAAAGGCCACGATGCCTCCCATGAGGACGATCAACACCGGCTCAATGAGTTGCGTCATCAACCGCAGCGCGATGTCCAGTTCGCCCTCATAAGTGTCCGCCAGATTGTTCAACGCGCCCGGCACGTCGCCCGTTTCCTCGCCGATGCGCACCAGGTCAACCATCAGTTGCGGAAACAGTTTGCTCTGCGCCAGCGGCTGAGCGAGCGTCTTGCCGTCTGTGACCGCATCGCGCGTTTTGGCAACGGCCTCCCGGATGAGACGGTTGGGCAGGACCTGTTCCGTGATTTTCAGCGCCGTCAAAACGGGAACGCCATTTTGCAATAACGTGCCGAGTGTCCGCGAAAATTGCCCGAACAAATTTAAATTAATCACTTTGCCGATCACCGGCGCCTTTATTTTCCATTCGTCCAGCCTCCGTCCGCCGGCTTCGCTTGCCTTGAAGCGGATGAATAAAATGATCAAGACGATGAGGACAAATCCGAGCAACCACCAATAATTAAGGAAAAGTTGGCTGCATCCGATCAACAGGCGCGTTGGCAGCGGCAGCTGGATATTAAAGCCCTCAAAGATTTTTGTGAATTGCGGCATCATGACAATCATGAAGAACGCAATAAGCAATATGCCCATGCAAACCACCAGGGCCGGATAAATCAGCGCCGAGGTTAATTTCGACTGCAGTTCGGCAAACTTCTGGAAGTGATTCGCCATGCGTCGCAGCACCTCCACCAGCGAACCGCTTTGCTCGCCCGCGCGCACCATGTTGATATACAAATCCGTAAACACCCGCGGCTGTCTCGCCATCGCATCGGACAGGCTTCGGCCCTCGGTCACCTCCTGCTTCAAGTCGCGGCTCACCTCGGCGGGAATGCCCTTCGACTCCAGATGCGTCATGCTGTTCAACGCCACCGTCAGCGGCATGCCGGATTGGATCAGGTTCGCCAGTTGCTGCGTGAATGTGGCCAGCTCCTGCATCTTCGGTTTGCGTTTTTGTTGCAGCTGCGCGCGCAGCGTCGGCGGCAGAAACGCCATCAAATCCACGCCTTTTCCCGTGCGTTGAGCGCCGTTCACTGCGCTGGCCTTGGCCGTGTCCACCGCGACGGGGAAAAGACCGAGGCGCTCGATTTGCGTGACCGCCGCCGAGCGGTCGGCCACGTCCAAAACCCCTTCAACGAGTTCGCCGCTGCGGCGGCGCGCCCTGTAGGAAAACTGCGGCATATGCTAGTTGTTAATAACCGGTTCCGCCTGAAAGTTTCACGCTTTACGCCTCACGTTTCACCTTTCGTGATGCGTGATCCGTGATCCGTGAATCCGGTTTTTCATTCAAGCTGCCGCGCCGGTAGCCCAGCAAATCCAAAGTCACATGCGCGTAACCGATTTTTTTCAACGCTTCGGCCACCTTGTCCGTCAGACCGTTGTTCAAAAACCGCGGAATTTCCGCCGGCCCAAGCTCGATGCGGGCGAGGTGGATGACGGGTGACGGGTGACGGGTGACGAGGGGTTCTTTTCCCGTTACTCGCCACTCGCCACTCGCCACTCGCAGTTCATGGTGCCTGACCCGCACATCGTGAAATCCCAGATCGCGCAGCACATTTTCCGCCGCTTCAACCATCGCCAGTTTTTCCGGCGTCACCGGCTCGCCCTGGGGAATGCGCGAACTGAGACAGGCCATTTGCGGTTTGTCCGCCGTCGGCAAACCAAGCTGGGCCGACAACTCGCGGATTTCTGATTTCGTCAAACCAACTTCCTTGAGCGGCGCGCGCACCTGGAATTCCGCCGCCGCTTGCGCGCCCGGCCGGAAATCGCCTTTGTCGCTGGCGTTTTCGCCATAGGCAATCACCGCGAATTTTTCCGCGCGCGCAATCGGCGCCAGTTGCCCGAACAATTCGTGTTTGCAGAAATAACAGCGGTCGGCCGGATTCGAGAGGTAATTGGGATTGTCAAATTCCGCCGTCTGCACGACGCGGACCGGGAATTGAAATTTGGCGGCGATTGCGAGCGCCTCCTGCAATTCGCGCCGTGGCAGGCTCGGTGAATCGGCAATCACCGCCAGCGCGCGGTCGCCGAGGACATCATGCGCCACGCGCGCGAGGAACACCGAGTCCACGCCGCCGGAATACGCCACCAGGCACGAGCCATAGGCGCGCAGCACGGCGCGAAGTTGTTCAAGCTTGTTGGCTGACACGGTTCCAAGCTCGCATTTTTTGATGTGCTTGTCGAGCCGCGCAAAAATGTAATCGTGCTTGACGCGGGCGGCTTTTTCGATTGGATTGTCACCCATATGAAGACAAAAATTTTTGCGGTGTTGGTCGGAATTGCCATGGTCACCGCCGGTTGTGTCAAAACGGTGAGCGACACGCACGTGGCGACGGTTTCATTTGGCCAGGATAGAGTCGAGGCACGTTATCCGCGGAACATGGATCAAGTTTATCGGGCGGCGGTGCAGGTCGTCAAAAACAATGGGACGATCATCACGGAATACATACCGCACGACACCACCAATGTCGTGCGCTCGTTCACGGGCAAGGTGGATCAGTGTGATGTCTGGGTGCGTGTCGAAGCGATGGACCCCAATATCACCTCGGTCATCGTGCAAACCCGCACGAAAACCTGGCACAACAAGGACATTAACCTCGCTGCCCAGCTTAACACTGAAATCGCACTGCAATTACAAACACAATCGGGGTCTTGAACCGCGTTTCAGTCCGAGATTTTGTTCATAAACGCCGGGTTTCATGCCCGGCGTTTTTTGCGATGGGCTGGCGGTAAAATTCAAACGTTCCGGGACTTTTCCCGGATGATGTGATCGGGGTGGTGAGCCCGGCTGATGGCGGTGTCGTACGTGATGGCACACTTGCAGTACAGGTCGTACAGGCAATTGTCCATGAGCACCATGCCTTCCTTGCGTCCGGTCTGGATCATGTTTTCCAACTGGTGCAGTTGGTTTTCACGGACCAAATTCCGCACGGCACCATTCGCCACGACCAATTCATACGCCAGCACGCGGCGGGTGCGGTCCGCCGCCGGCAGCAAGTCCTGGGAAATGATCCCCTGCAGCGCGTTGGACAACTGCATGATGACCTGCCGCTGGGCGCTTCCCTCGAAAACGCCGACGATGCGCTCGATCGCGTGCGTAACGCTCGGCGAATGCATGGTGGCCAGCACCAGGTGTCCCGTTTCGGCTGCGGTCAGGGCCGTGGCAATGGCCTCGGGATCGCGCATCTCGCCCACGACAATCACGTCCGGGTCCTGCCGCAACACGTGGATGAGCGCCCGATTAAACGAGTGCACGTCGGTCAGCACCTCCTGTTGCACCACAATGGCGCGTTTGTTTTCGTGAACGAATTCAATCGGGTCTTCAATCGTGACGATCTTGCAACGGCGCTCGTTGTTGATCAGGTTGACCATGTAATTGAGCGTCGTCGTTTTGCCCGCCCCCGTCGGGCCGGTGATCAGGACCAACCCGTTCGGTTTGCGCGACAGGTCGTCAATTTTCTCCGGCAGGCCGAGTTCCTCGCGGGTGGCCACCTTGTCGCCGCAAAAGCGGAAGCTCATTTCCGGGTGTCCGTTGCGCCGGTAAAACGTGGCGCGCACGCGCCCCGCCACGCTGTGCAGCAGGGAAATGCACAGCTCCCATTCCTCCCCGAATTTTTTCTTCTGCTGTTCGTTCAACAGGCTGTTCGCCATGACGGTGATTTCGTCCTCGGCCAGCGCGTCCTCGTCGGCAATGATGATTTCGCCGTTCACGCGAAACGCGGGCGGCACCCCGGCCACCAGATGCAGATCGGAAGCATCGAATTCATTCGCAGCGGACAAAAGCTGATTCAGGTTTTTTGTGCTCATCGGTTGAAAAGTTGCCGCCACCAGCCGTGCGCGCGCGTCCAGAGCCCTTTTTGGGAAAGCTGGATCAGTGCCAGATCGGCTTCGCGGGAATGCGGGTTCAATTGTTGCGCCTGCAAGAACGAATTTTTGGCCGGACCGATCAAGCCGAGCGCCTGCTGGCACTGGCCCTGTTCGAGCCATAAACGAAAATTGCCGGTGTTCCATTCGATCGCCTGTTGCAGCAATTTCAGTGCGAGCACGAATTGCTCATAATAAAACCGGATCCGGGCTGCCAGCCAGGCGGTGAACCAGTCCCTGGATGCGAGCAGCAAGGCTTTCTCAAAGCAATAATTCGCCCGCGGCTCGTCGCGCGCCAGCATCACGTCGCCGCGCGCGAGCCAGACATAAGGCGTGTCGCCACGCTCCTCGATGGAGGCGTCCGAAAACGCCAGCGCCCCCTGCAAATCGCCGCTGCGGCCCAGCGCCACGGCCTTGGCGGCGAGCAATTCGGGCTCGTTGGGAAACCGTTCCAGGGCCTTGTCGGCCCAGAGCTTCGCCTCGCGAAATTCGCCCAGCTCGATCAACATGCGCACCTGCCCGGTCCACGCGGCGGCATTTTGCGGATTGTATTCCAGGACCTTCGAATAAAACCGCAGCGCCTGCTCAAAGTTTCCGGTTTCAAACGCCGTCCGCGCCTCGGTGTAATAATACGCCTCGTCCTTGACCAGCGCTTTTTCTTTTGGTTGCGACTGATCTTCGGACTCATCGCCGAATTCAAGATTGACGAAACGGCTCATGGTGTCATTTGTCGGCGCCACAGCCACCGTTGGAAAGGTTTCCCGACGAAATCATTTTCGGGAACCACTGCCAACTGCAGCATCGTGGCCGTGATCGTGCCTTCGGGCGTGTTGCCGTAGCCGCTTATACCAACTTCCGGCCAGATAAACCATTGCTTTTCCCGCAAGGTAACTTCACCGGATTGAGGCATGTGCGGCCGCAGGGCATGCAGAATGCCGTTCACGGTGAATCCGTTGGTGGAAAATCCCACCCGGTCGCCGGCTGCCGCCAGCACCGGCCCCCATCCCATGCCGGACTGCACGTGAACGGCGCCATGCGCCCAGCCGCTCTCCCATCGGCTGCTGCCGCGGCCCAATTTATAAGCGATCCAGTCGCCGCGTTGAACGGCGCTGACGGGGAACCGCCGCTGCACGACAAATACATGCCCGTTGACACGCAACGGCACCAGCCAATGTTGCAGGATGAGGTTCCGGATCGGCAGGTAAAAGAGCAGGCCGATTCCGATCACACACAGCAGGGTAAAAATGAGGCGGTGCCCGAGCTCCTCGTCCCGAATGAGCGGACTGCAATAATAGATGAAACCGGTGACATGAATTGCAATCAGCCCGCCAAAGGCAAAATTCCCGGCCGGATAACCCAGCCCGGCAATGAAGAAAAGGAACAGTAATCCGGAACCGATCAAGGCGGCTGTTCCCCAGGGTCTTGGGCGTCGGAAATAAAAACCCAGGCCGGGCATCAGGAAGCTGGCCACCAGCCCGAAAAATGTCACCTCATTGGGCAGATGAACATGAATGCGGTCCAACGCCAGCCGCCGCCGGATGGCGCCGCCCAAATAGAAAAGCCGGCTGTACCACCGCGCCCGGCGCGGGTAGTACGGCGAAAAATCTTCCTGTGCGTTTAATCTGGCCATTCTGTGGATTTACGATTTTCGATATGCGATTTACGCGTCAACTGCCAACCAACGCGTAAATCATAAATCGTAAATCGCCAATGTCCTCAGTGCCGTTGCTCGATTTTGAACTGCACCTGCTCGTCGGGCTCGTAAAACTCGCTGGTTTCCCGCTGCGACTTCATCTCTCCAACGACCCGCTCGAAGATTTTCATCGCTTCCAGGCAGCTCTTGCCCTTGTAGCCCTTGACATGCACCTCGACGCTGCCGTCGGGCGCTATCGTGATTTCAAATTCGCGTTGAGGCATAATATTTGGTTGAAACAAAAACATCGAACATCGAACGCCGAACGCCGAACATCGAATCATTAGCGGAACGCACTCGTTCAGAGTTCGATGTTCGGCGTTCGATGTTCGATGTTCCCGTCATAAATTCACCCATCCCAATGCCGGACCTTGAGCCGGATGGTGTTGTTTTCATCCACTTCCTCCTCCACGACCAGGAATTGGCGGGCGTGAATTTCATCCATCAGCCGCCGGTGGACATATTTTTGCACCACCCGCTGGCTCAATTCCTCGCCGATGGCCCGCAGTTCCTCGTCCGAATGGCCCGGCCCGGTCACGCAAATCGCGGCCTTCTCGCGCGCGTCGCGGGAGAAGGTCACCGTCACGCCGCCGCGCGTGACCTGGATGTGCTGGTCGCGGCCAAGCTGGTTGGTGACGATTTCGCTCTGTTCGATTTCGAGATTGACCTTGCGTTCGCCGGTTTCACTGACCTTGCTGGTTTGGCCCAACTGGATGCCTTCCTGGACGATCGTATAGCCCAGGGAGGATGCCGCCGCGACGACTGCCGCGCTGAAGGCCGGCCACGCGGCAATCACCACCGGCGTCAAAATACACACACAACTCATAACCTTAATATTTCAAATTGATGTCCGGAACTCGTGGTGCCGGACGTTGGATCGGTTTCATTCCATTCCTGAGTTTCGACCGGGCTACGCGCAATTCGTCACGCGACAAGGGGTCGTGCGGCAATCTTTCCCGGCTCCGCATCCGGGCCTGCCGGAATTTCAGAAAAACCCACGCCAGACCCAGAATGCCAATGGCCGGCAGCGCCTTCAGAAAATACTGCTGCATCCCGACCCCGGACAGGACCGCGGCGATGATGATCCCCAAAGCCAACAAGCCGATCAATACCATCAGGGTGGACCAAAAAAGGGCCGCATAATGGCGATCTTTAAAATTATCATACTGATTGTCCCAAAAAGAATTCATCGGGCCGGTGTTTTATGTGTTCAAATTTTACATTTCTGCCAACGTCATAATTCCATTCGCCGCGATTCCGGCTCGATTTTGACGGACTGGGCGGTGCTGGCATTGCGCGCCCGTCCGGCGGCCCACGCGCGCTGGGCGCTGACTTTTTCGATCATGGTCTTGGCCATCGGCACGGTCTGGCCCAGTGCGGTCAGCACATGCTCCGTCGCCAGTTCCTGTTTGGCATAAAAGGCGTCGTAAAGCGCGCTGATGATGGCCTCCTCGATTTCTGCGCCGCTGAAATCCTTGCTCGCCTCCACCAGCTTGGGCAGATCGAAATTTTTCGGGTCGCGCCCGCGTTTGGCCAGGTGAATCCGGAAAATATCCCCGCGCTCCTCGTCCACCGGCAGGTCCACGTAAAATATTTCGTCGAGACGTCCTTTGCGCAACAGTTCCGGCGGCAGTTGTGAGACGTCGTTGGCCGTCGTCACCACGAACACCGGGGCGCTTTTTTCCGAAAGCCAGGTGAGAAACGTGCCGAAAACGCGCGCGGTGGTGCCACCGTCGGTCGCCCCCGAACTTTGCGAACCGACAAACGCCTTGTCAATTTCGTCCACCCACAACACCGCCGGCGCGACCGATTCGGCCACGGCGATGGCCTGGCGCACGTTTTCCTCCGATGACCCCACGAGGCTGCCGAACATCCGGCCCATGTCGAACCGCAGCAGCGGCAGTTGCCACAGCCGCGAGACCGCCTTGGCGCAAAGGCTCTTGCCGCAGCCTTGCACGCCGAGCAGCAAAATTCCCTTGGGCGCGGGCAACCCGAACGCGCGGGCCTCGTCGGTGAACGCCACGGCACGCTTGTTCAGCCAGTCCTTGAGCACCGCCAGGCCGCCGACGTTGGAGAAATCCTCGTTGGCCGCGTAATATTCCAGCAACCCGCTTTTGCGGATGATTTGCTGCTTTTCGGCAAAGACCTCAATCACATTTTCACCGCTCAACCGGCCGTTCTGGACAATGATTTTGGCGAACACATTTTCCGCTTCCCCCAGCGTCAGGCCCATCGCCGCCTGGAGCAGCCGCTCCCGGCCTTCGGCGTCGAGGTCCACCTGGATCTGTTTCCGGTCGCTGACCTCGGCGATGATTTTGTCGAGCATTTCGCCGAGTTCCTCCTTGGTCGGCTGCGGAAAATTGATGACCGTGATTTCCTTGTCCAGTTCCGCCGGGATTTCCATCACCGGCGAAATCAGCACGATGGTTTTGAAGCTGTTTTTCAGGTGCAGCGCGATGTCCTTGAGCTTCCGGATGATGGCGAAATTGTTTTTGGTGAGAAACGGATGGAAATCCTTGAAGACATAAATGGCCGGCTCCACCTGTTCGATGACCTGGTCGAGCGCCGCGAGCGGGTCCTTGGTGGAGGCGTTGCGGTTTTTTTGCGACTGGATGGATGCGCCGGCGGGAACGATGCCGTTGCTGAAGGTCCACTCGAATACCTTCTTCTGGCGTTTCTGGGCAATCTCGACGACCACGTTTTGCACGCGCATTTCCTCGTTAGAAATGATGTAGAGGATCGGATAACGAGCGCGAATCAGGGTTTCGAGTTCAGTTTGGAAGTTCATGATTTCGGGGATGGGTGGCGTGCCGCGCCGGAGCGAAGCAAAGGCGGGCGGGTGACACGTGACGAGATTTGTTCGGCGTCGGGATTCAATTCATGCAGCAGCCCGGCAAACGCCGGGGTCAGATTGTGGACCAAAATCCGTCCGTCCGGCATGATCAAAAGTTCGCTGGTCTGGCTTTTGCCGGACAATTCGCGATTTTTTTTGGTCGGATGCCTTTGCCTTTTCATGGAATTAAATTCAAACCCAGCCGTCGTGCCAGGTCAATTGCCCGGTCGCTTTCCAGCGTCGAAACCGTCCGCCGTAATTCGGCGTGCCGCGCCGCGTGCCATGCCGGCCAGAAACCAGAGCGCAAATTCACTTTCACGCCGGGCAGATTTTCAGCCAGCCATTCCGCCACCGGCCTCCAGCAACATTCCACATGCCCGGGCATCAGCAAGTGGCGCACAATCAATTCGCTGTGTTTATTGGCCCAAAGCAGGTTTTCCTGAACGATGTGGACGTAATCCGGCGTTTTTGCCAGCTGCTGGGCACAGGCGTCGTTGCCGAATTTGAAATCCGCCAGCCACACGTCAAACATGCCATCCAGCAGTTCGCGCGCTTGGGCCGACCCGTGCGCGTTGGTTTTCCAAATCAGCCTCGCCGTGTCCGGCAGCAGCGACACCAATTCAAGCGCGGCGGGCAGATGAATTGTTGGTTCGCCACCCAATACCATCACCGTGCGCGCGCCGTTGGTAAGGGCGCGCTCCGCCTGTCGAGCAAGCTGCTCCATGGGCGTAGCTGCGACGCCTCGTCGCAGCAGGGTGGACGCGGCGCCATCGCCGGGTATGGCGACGGGGGCGTCGCCGCCACCTTTCGCCACCCAAAGTGGTTTGCCCGCTCGCGCATTCCAACTGGTGGCGCCGGTGATGCAAAAGTCGCAGCGCATATCGCATCCGCTCAATGCAATGGCGAATGTCGGGATTAATTCCAGTTCGTCCGAGACCTCGGTTTGCGCGCAGAAAAAGCGCGCCTCGGCGCCGGCATGGCATAAACCGGTTTTTCCCGCCAGCCGGTTGACGCCGCAGTCGTGCGCGCAGAACCGGCAATCCGCCAGCATCCCGCGCGCGATCCGCGCCCGTTCGCGAGCGACGGACGCACGCGATTTTGGACTGCGGTGGCAGCCTGCCGAGGCGAAGCGAAGCGAAGACTGGAGCGCAGCGGCGACACCGCTTTTGAAGACCTCGTCAGCGCCTACCAAAGCGGCGTGGCGCTTCGCTTCCCGCCGCAGTCCAAAACCCGGCGCGTTTCCCCTGTCAGCACCGGTGCTTGGCAACCGTGAGTTTGTTGAACAAATCATAACTCCAGCCGGGACACGCGTTCGGAGCGGGTTTGTTGCGGGGTTTTGCCCATGAGCCATCTGGTGCGCACGGTCAGCCAGAGCCAGCCGGCCAGGCCGCCGCACCACATCGCCACCATCATAAACCAGCCGGAACAGAAGAACTGGACGAGGGAATTGATGATAGCGATCAAAATGGCCGCCTGCCGCACGGAGATTTCCCCGATACCAAGCAGCATGAGGCGCTCGTGGCGATACATCCAGTCCCACGCCACTAGCAGGGCGTAAATCAGTGACGCGCTGCCCACCACGCTACTTTGCATTCCCGGTTTGAGCAGCAAAATGAACAGCCCGCCCCCCAGGGCGCCCAACAGGCAATAGCCCCAAAAACCGCGAGAGGTCCAGTTCGGGCCCAAAACGGAAACGAGCGTTGCGAGCCAGAACAGGCCTATGGCCCAATCCAAAGAACTTGCCGGGAGAAAGGCGTAGGTCACCACGCGCCAGACCTGTCCTTTCCAGACGAGTGCCGGGGTTAATGCGATCCAGCCCTCCAGGTCAAAAAGTTGTGCGTGAAGGCCGATCCAGGCCACCGGGAAACCAAGCACAAAGACCAGCATGAAAAGACGCATGCCCCATGGCAGCGACGTGAAATAATTTCGGACAAGGTTTTTCATCGTTCGGTTCCTCCAAACAGACGTTTCCACCATGACGTTTTCGGCCCGGGCAGGTTCCCGGTGGATTTTTGGAGTCGTTGAGCGATGGCCGGCGGCACGGTGGTGTGCTCTGCGTCGTAACGCAGCATCTTTTCGGCGTTCGCAAATTCGAGCGCGGATTGCTGTTGCGTCTGCTGTTCAGTCCCGACCTGTCGGGCCTGTTGCTGTTGTTCCTCGGAAAGTTTGGTCTGTTGTTTCATGTTGGGCCTCCTCAGGCGGTTTTCTCAAAAAGAGCGGCAAAGGCTTTGCGGGCGCGATGCAATTTCCCGCGCACCGCGTCGGGAGATTGCCTGACCAGCGCGCCCACCTGCTCGTAACTCAACTCCTCGTCGGCCACGAGCAGCAACAGGAGCCGGTATTCGTCGGACAACCCATCGAGTGTTTTCTGGATGCGCTGGCCCAGTTCCTTGATTTCCAGGACGCGCAGGGGCGAGTCGGTTTTGGCCGCGGTATTGTCCCACACCGCGTCGTCCGCGTTGGAAAACACGTGGCGGTCATGCCAGCCCTGACGGAGGTTCTGGCAATGATTGATAGCGATGCGGTAAAGCCACGTGCGCAGGGACGCCTCGCCGCGAAATTGATCCAGCTTGCGGAACGCCTTCAGGAAAACGTCATGCGTGGCGTCCTCGGCCTTTTGCGGGTCGCCGAGAAAACGCAGGGCCAGATAATAAATCGCGCGGCTGTTTTCGGCGTAGAGACTGGAAAATTCCGGGGACGCCAGGTCGGCTGGCGGCTCTGCCACAAACTCACATCCTGCGGCCGGCTCGTTCATGAGTATATTCACCGTTGATTAGACAATGCTCGCGCGCCAATGTCACGCTGGCATTGTCATCTTTTGATGGCAGAATGACGGCGACGCCCCATCGCGTTTGTCTCGTCAAACCGGTTCATGTCCACGTGGCGACGAGGGCGTCGCCAACACCCCATCTGCGGCGGGGCACCGCAGCCACGTTTCACCCGTAACGATACGGTTTCTCCATCGGAAACGTGTTCGGCAGATGCCGGATTTCGCACACTTGTCCGCCAGTCAACAGCACCTCAACAATATCGAACCGGATTTTCACCTGCGGATTTTTCAGCAGGCGCAAATAATCCAGTGCGGTTTGCGAAAGCAATCGCCGCTTGCGCGCGTTGACCGCCGCCGCCGGGCGCGTCCAATCCTCGGACAACCGCGTTTTGACTTCGACGAATGCGAGACAATCATCGTCACGAAAGACCAGGTCAATCTCACCGCGCTTCGAACGGAAATTGGCCGTGAGAAATTTCAGTCCCTCCCGCTGCAGGTGTTTTTTCGCCGCATGCTCGCCCAGTTCGCCGCGGCGCAGGTGCTCCGGCTTTTCCTTGCCGGCGAGCCGGGCTTTCAATTTTTCCAGCAGATTCATTCAGTCGGATTCAATCCCCTCACCCGTCGCTCCGCGCCACCCTTTCCCCGCTGGGCGGGGCGAGGGCCGGGGCGAGGGGCGCTGAATTGTTCGGGTTCAATCAGTGTTCCCTTCGCGTCTAAAAAAGCTCGCGTTGAACCGGTCGCAGCGGCGCGAAGCTGCGCCGATGGATCGGGCACGGGCCGTGCGCGGCGATCGCCGCCAGATGTTGCGCCGTGCCGTAGCCTTTGTGCTCGGCAAATCCGTATTTCGGCCATTGCCGGTCGAATTCAAGCATCAGCCGGTCACGCGCGACCTTGGCCAGCACACTGGCGGCGGCGATGGAATAACTGCGCGCGTCGCCCTGCACAATCGCCGTTTGCGGCACGCGCATCGTTTTGACCGGGCGGCCGTCCACCAGCGCATGTTCGGGTGCGGGCTGCAACTTTGCCAGCGCATCGTTCATGGCGCGATGCGTGGCCCGCAGGATGTTGATGGCATCAATTTGTCCGGCGCCAACTTGCGCGATGGCAAATTGCACTTCGTGGCACGCGGTAAGAAAGGCGGAGAATTTTTCGCGTTGGGCGGCGGTAAGTTGCTTGGAATCGTTCAAGCCCTCGAGTTCACGCGGCAGGCCGGATTCCGCCCATTTCGACGGCAAAACGACGGCGGCGGCGAAGACCGGTCCGGCGAGCGGGCCGCGGCCCGCTTCGTCCACGCCCGCGATCCGAGCCACGCCCCGGTTCCACAACTCACGCTCAAACTCGAAGCGATCTGAAAGTTTGGCGGACATTTCTGTGCTCAGAGCCTAGCGCGTTTTGCGAAGTTGTCAGCATTGATTTTTAAGCGCCGTAGGCGCGGCATATTTGTAGAAAATAACCGCAAAAAATAATTCAGCTCCGTTAGGAGCGACATCAAAGAATATGCCGCTCCTGACGGAGCTTGGAACCATCACCACACAAATCTACACAGATGCCGCGCCTGCGACGCCAGGCAACGCGATCCGTACCTTATTTGAAAAATCCGTGTGCATCCGCGTTCATCCGTGGTTAAATTTCCGGCATGAAAATCGAATCCCTCCACATTGGCACACGGGTGCGGCACCAGCAATACGGCACCGGCATCGTCAAGGCTTTGAACGAACTCACCGCGGAAATTCAATTTGACGGCGGTGACAAGCGCACCGTCGCGCCGGATGCCGCCGAACTCGAACTTGCCGAACCGCAAACCGCCGTCAGCGGATTGAACGTTCCACTCAAGCAATTTATCGAGCAAACCGTGGATGCCGCCGTGGTCCGGCTCGGGCTGGAAAAGCCGGATGCCGTGATTGAAAAGCTCGGCGTCCGCTGGCACGGCGGCAGACTGGTCATGCATCCCGCCGACCCGGCATTGCAGGCCAAGGAGGTCCCGCTGGAAACCTTTTTCCACAAAATCGTGATGGTGCGGAACAACCTCCGCGTGCTGGAACAAAAAATCAACGCGCACGAAAAGTTGACTGACGGCGAAAAGGTGGAGATGCAGCAATACATCTCGCGCAGCTACGGTTCCCTGACCACGTTCAACGTGCTGTTCAAGGAAAAGGAAGACCAGTTTTAGGAGATGGCTTGCCGGGTCACATCGTAGCCGCTTGCCGGACCGTCCGCCTTCACATTGTTTTGGCGAGACAAACTAGCCCGGAACGGAGAACGAAAGATACAAAGCCGCTTTTTTGCGAAGGCTCGTCCAGAGGCTGTCTTCAAGTAGCGCTCAAACTCGATGGCCCGCTGGCGTTCGGTGAAAGCAATGGCAGTTTTTATCCGCCACAGCCGAAATTTAATCGTATGCGGAACGTGTCCAGCGTTATGCGCTTTCAAACGGTCTTGCAAATTTTCCGTGAAGCCCACGTAAAAATGTTTCACACTGCTTTCGCTTTGCAAAATATAGACGTAGAAGAATTTCATTCGGAATGACTGCGGCTTGCCGAGTCGTAGCTCGGAGCGCATGGTTAATCGGTGATCTTTAGCCCGCCTAGCTGGCGTTGGCTGGGGTCATCGGTTGCAAAGGAGACCAGCCGACAGATGATAAGGATCAGGTATTACCGGGGCGGCATATGTCCGAGCATCAGGTTGTTGAGATTGCGTCAAAAGAGTTACCCCAGAAATCGGCGCTTCGTTGTGAGTTCAGAAATGGAGTTTGGGAAATTTTGGAGGTTCAAAAAGGTGTTTGGGGCGTTTCTTCCACTACGACAAATGCTGATGGCAAAGTTTTTGTCACGTCCACAAATGCTACGCGAGTAGTATTGAAAGTGCGAGATATTGATGGGAAAGTTGAGCGAGTAAAGACGCCTTGAGACATGAGGTTTTTGCTGCCTAACAATTCGCGAGCCAGTGTAAAAAGTGCTGACATGAAATTTGGCAACGCTCACATTTTCGATATGATACATTTTGATAAAGGATGAGATGGTCGAGAAATGTCATGGTCTGGGGTTGGGTTTTGTTTCGCGGGCTTGCCTTTGGGTCTGGGCTGGTTCAGTTTGGATTTGAATAAACGAATCGTTGTTGAATAAAAGTTAGGCGTTATCAGTACATATGAAAACTTCGACACGTAGATGGCTTGGAGTGGGACTAATCGTAGTTTCGGTCATGAGTAGATTAGCGCTCGCGTTTTTTGGTCCGTGGAAGGAAGGGCTAGCGGAGTCACACACATATTCATCAGGCTCCAACACAGTCACCGCTTCGATATATGAGGCCCATTTTCCATTGTGGGTGCAGATTGCATCGGTCGGAGTTGCAGGCGTGGGTTTAATTTTATTATTTATATCCAGACATGAAAAGACGAGCGCCTAACCACCAAAGGATTGAATGAACCGGAGCGGGTGGGGATGTCCTGGTCTGGGAGGAGTAGTCGCGTATTGACATTTTATTCCTGGCATGGCTCAGTTCTGGAGGTTGACCACATTCAAACTTATGAAATATCGCACACTCATGTTTGCTTTGGTTACATCAGCGACGATGCTTGCATCGGCATTCACTGGCGAGATTCCCCTACCAGAGTATCATATCGCACTTACATTGCCGGATGGATGGCAGCAAGTGCCCGACCAGAGCACAGGCATTTTGGTTTGCGCCCAGTCAGATACTGGGCGGCTACGGTTTATTTTTTCACGTCCTCCCGTGCCGATGCAGCCGGCACCGGTCAAGGATGCAGGATTTCAGCACGGTGTTAAGCAGTCGTTGATTGACCAAGGATTTACCAAGATTGTTCGCAGCGAGGTTATCAAGGTGGCGGGCTCCGATGCGTATCTTTGCGGGGCAGCGCGAGAAGACAGACCCCATTCCATTATTCAGGTGGTTTGGTTTCATGAGGGACATTCCATCTCTCTTATTTTCTTGTCACTTGCAAAACCTTTCAAGGATGTGGCGGATGTTCAGACCATCATTGGTTCGGTAAAGGTATTACCAAAATCATGACCATGTGGGCTTACAAATCGCTGCAGCCAACCTCAGCTATGCCAGTGAGTTTGACGATTTTATGAAATTCGATTGTCAGGATTGCAGTTTAGAGTCATCCTCAGCGGCAGTGGTTGAGCTGGACGTTAGACCACTTCACGCGCCATGAGCCAAAAAATTGAGGCAGCACAGTTGCAGCCGACTGTTTTAATCGGAGGCGTCGAGCGTCAGCGCGTCCGCTACGGTGAGGAAGCAGAGGATTGGGGAGCAGGCCGGCAGCCATGCCATGATTGTGGAGTTATCAAAGGTCAGTTTCATGTTTTTGGTTGCGATGTTGAGCGTTGTCCAGTTTGTGGTGGTCAGTTAGCTTTTTGTGAGTGCGATGATTGATATGATTGACCAGTGGCCTAACAAATCGCGAGGCTGTGTGAAAAGTGCTGACATGAAATTCGGTAACGATCACATTTTCGATATGGCGAGTATTGACGAAACGAGCAGAGATGAATGCTGGCCTGCCTTTTGGTCTGGGCAGGTTCAGTTTGGATTGAATAAGCGAACTGTTGTTGAATAAAAGTTAGGCATCATTCACACGCCATGAAAATTATCAGACATTTCATACTTGGAATCGGAATCGCAGTAATTTTATTCGAGTTGATTTTTCCACCATTACGAAGCGCCAGCCATGTATATGTCGAGCCACAGGATCTTGATCATCATCTTGTGGCTACCCACATATCGAGGTTTTCAGCATGGGGGCCGGATTTGGCGAAGACGGAGCCGGATGTTGGCGTTGGAGTAGTGCGGACTGAAGTTGATGGTGGCGAGCTTTTGAGAGAGTTAGCGTTTATATTTGTGTTATTCGGCGCAGCATATTTGTGGCTGCCAGCACTCGTTGAGCAATCTGCACAGACGAAGTTAGAGGCACCAAAACCATGATGCCTAACCACCAAAGGATTGAATTGAACCGGAGCGAGTGGGGAGGTCCGTAGTTTGGGGAGTAGTCGCGTATTGACATTTTATTCCCGGCATGGCTCAGTTAGTGGTTAGCGCTATGCGACTCATACCGCTCATCCTCTTGGTTGTTCTATTGGATGGCTGTGTCCCAATTGGCGGTGGCGTTCTTGTTTTCGATCCCCATACCACAACTCGGTATGGGCCAATTGACGGAACAATCCTTGATGAGCGAACTCATGCTCCCATTGCAGGCGCTAAGATTTCCTTCACTGCATATCCGGAGATGATATGCAAGTCTGACTCCTCTGGTCATTTCAAGGTAAACAAAGTCCTTAATTGGAAATCCGGCTACAGTGGTGGCCCAGCCGGCGGCGCGGACTGGCCTCGTGATAAGGACTTGGGTAGGTCGGATATTATAGTTTCACACACGAACTACATAACACGGAGCGATATTGGTCCGGTTCTCAGATACGACGACGTAGTCTTGCTTAAGAAGTTAGACGAGCCTTCGGAGCTTCACCCTTGGCTGATCTTCAATAGCAAAGGAGAAATTATGAAAGAGATGGGAGCTGGGCAATACGTGAAGCCGGGCGATATCCATATTACAGGATACGTTACTGAAAATAAAAAGATGCTCACCACACCATACCGGATGCACATTGAATTTGTGCAGCGCGTATATGAGCCGAAGGTTACGCCAATGGACGATTCCGCTGGAGTCGGGTATGGGGTTTTGGGGCACAATGGGCTGGATTGGGAGTTTGGCATAGTTCACGAATCGTTGGGTTCGCATGTAGTCAATTTATTCAGGCTGGAATTCATTCCATGAACACGCAGGCTAACAAATCTCAAGCAAAAGCAGCTACCCCTGACAGTTGCAATTGATTTTATGAAATTCGATTGTCAGGATTGCAGTTCAGAGTCAACCTCAGCGGTGTTGGTTGAGCTGGACGTTAGGCGGCGAAAAGTGAAACAATTATCACATGAGGAAATGTCAATATTGCGGCGCGGAATACTCGGATGACGTGACTTTCTGTGCGATTGACCAACAGCCGCTTGATGGATCGCAACCGGAAACCAGTTCCATACAAGAAAAGTCTCCGTCCGCAGGATTTTGGATTCGCGCACTAGCGAGAATAGCTGATGCTGTTTTTGGACTTCTCCTTGGATTCGCGGCTGGCATTGCAGCGTTCGTAGTACTTATGATTCTGAACGCTGCCGGAGTTCTCGCTCCAGGGTGGCAGCAACGCATCCACGGGTTCAGTCTTACGGGTCTCGGAATCGGTTTGGTGGGAGACATTGCGTATCACGTCTTTTGTGAGGGCGTTCATGGAGCGACGCTGGGAAAGCTTTGTTGTGGCATTTGTGTGGTGACGGAAGATATGAAACCGAGCAACGTGAAGGGGGCTATGATTCGCACTTTGGCGTATTATATTGATGCGTTGTTCTTTGGATTGGTTGGTTACAGTTCGATGTCGAAGTCTCCCCTCAACCAACGCTATGGTGATGTATGGGGAAAAACTGTTGTTGTGAAAACCAAAGAGTTGGCACCCGAATCGCGGCGGACACCGGCACTCTTTATTCTTGGGCTATTGGCAGGCACAGGGTGTTGGTTTGTGATGCTGGCAATGTCCCTGATATTGAAAGTGCTGTAATGTCATCGTCTTCTCAAGAATTGCATCGTATGCCTAACCCCGCGCGAGACTGTGTGAAAAGTGCTGACATGAAATTCGGTAACGATCACATTTTCGATATGATGCATTTTGATAAAGGATGGGATGGTCGAAAAATGTCCTGGTCTTGGGTTTGGACTTCCTGGCTTGCCTTTTGGTCTGGGCAGGTTCAGTTTGTGATTTCAATAAATGAACGGGCAGTTGTTGAATAAAAGTTAGCTGAAGGAAGCGCATGCCATACATCGTGTATGAAGCCGAGTCCGATTTGTCGGCTCAAAAGATTGCTGACAGCTTGCAGCGGTTCGTCGGGCGAGCGAGTTGGCTACCCCTGTAGTGTTTTTTGTGCTCTCCATTGGACTCGTGAGGCTCTATGAGCCGCATCCTTTTGGTCGGCTCGGAACGTCATCCTGCCTAACACCTATTAAGCCCGGAAGGTCAACAGAAAAAAAGCATCCTTGACAGAAAGATAGCGGAAAGGTCTATTGTGGTGAGGATGCCGGGCAATTGGAAACTCGGGGCGATTTTTCTCGGTTCGCTTTTGCCAGTTGGGTTTGCGCTGGCTTTGGTTGTGGCTGGAATTGAGGAGCAGGTGTTTATAATCAAATATCGCGATAGTGGGATTGGGCCTACTCCTCGCTGGACAGTTGGTATGCATTGGCTTGCGTATGACCGTGAAACTGGGCGGCTGTATGGATCGGATTGAGATCGGGAAGACGTGAAAAAGCTGGTGTGGGCGCATCATCAACGCACAACTGCTAACGGCTTTCACGTCCACACCAGCCAATTGTGTCACCGGTCACTTCAAAACCAGCCAGTCGGGGTCGAATCAAAACCGGCCACTCTGAGGCGTGGATTTCATAACAGGTTCATGTTTGGATGCAAGGTTTCTTGTATTTGAACGTCGTGTCGGCTCCGGCAGCCGGATAAACGAGCCGGGGCCGAGCTGCGAGCCTTAGCTCGCGGCCCCGGCGGTCGGCGGTTCGTTTGATTTCCGGCTTTTCTTGTGTTCCGGGCTGATACCCGGCGCTTCCTTGACGCGATAGCTTTTGCCGGTGATGGCAATGACCTGGGCGTGGTGCAGGAACCGATCCAGGATGGCGCCGGCGGTGGGCACATCGCAGAGCAACTTGCCCCATTCCTCCAGCGGCCGGTTGCTGGTCATGATGGTGGAACGGTTTTCGTAACGGCGCATGATGACTTCCAGCAGGTATTCGCCGGAATGTTTGGGCAACTGTTTGAGGCCCATGTCGTCAATGATGACCAGATCGGGCTTCAAGTATTTGCGGAGGGTTTTATCCTGCTGGTTGAAGGCTTCGTCCTTCAGGAAGTCCCGGACCAGATCGAAGATGGACCGGTAGAGCACCAGGAAGTTCATCTTGATGGCCTCGTAGCCGATGGCTTGGGCCAGATGGGTTTTGCCGACGCCGGGTGGTCCGAGGAAGAGCACGTCTTTGGCTTCGCGGATGAACTTGCCGCTGGCCAGATCAAAAATCTCCTTTTTGTGAACGGAAGGGTTGAAGCTCCAGTCAAAATCGTCCAGCGGTTTGAGGCTGTGGAAGTCAGCCGCCTGGGTGCGGCGCTCCAACTGGCGTTGTTGCCGGACATTCAGTTCGTCCTGCAGGATGAGTTCCAAAAACTCGGCGTGGCTCAACCGGTTGGCGGCGGCTTCCTGGAGCCGGACGCTCAAGGTCTGGCCCAGGCCGGAGAGACGGAGTTGTTTCAGGGTGGTTTCGAGGTTGGTGGTGTTCATGGTGAGTTAGCTGGTTCTGGGTTGAGGGTTGAGGGAGCAAAGCAATCGGGGACGCAGTGCTGGTAGGCGTCCAAACTGCGGATGAGGGGATGCGTTTCCAGAAAGTCCAGCTGTGGTGCTGGCCCGGCCACTTCCAGCAAGGCGCGCAGGTCACGCAAACGCCAGGTGCCATGATGCAACGCGATTTGGGCGGCGCGTTCCAGGGCGGAGGCGGGATGTTTGCCGGCCAGCGACAACAGGCCGTGCAAGACCCGTATGCCGATGGGACCGCGCTGTTGCGCCATCGCCTCGGCCCAACTGCCAGTGTGCGCGCCGATCAACCGGGCGCGATCCAGCAGATAATCCAGACCGTGCTGGATGACGTGCCGATGCGGGGAGTGCAGATGGTTCGGGTCGGTGGTGAACTTTCCCGGCTCGGCCAGCGCATGGACGGCGATGACTTCCCGGCGCTGGTTGAACACCCGCACCAGCCGGGACTCCCAGCGTGCCCAGACCTGGCGGCCGACATACTCCGGGGGCACCGAGTAATACGACCGCTGCAACTCGATGTAGCCATCCCGATGCACCGTGCGCGGGGCTTCTTCAAACGCCGGAAACAAACTCTCCGGCAGTGGCAGCAGTTGCGGGCGTTCCACGGCGTTGAACACCTTGCCTACTTGCTGCCGGGTGGTGCCGTGAATGCGCGTGTCGGCCACGCTGCCTTCCCAATCTGAGAGAAACAGGTTTTGCGCCGCTAGACTCTCGAAGCTGCGGCCCTTGAGCGCATTTTCCTGACCGTACTTGATGCCTGACTCGATCTTACCCTTGTGCCGGGGCATCGCCGGGCGCGTCGGCAGCATCACGGTGCCGTAATGCCGGCAAAACTCCTCTACCTTCGGGTTGAGTTCGGGGTCAAACCAGTCGGCCCGCGTCACGGCCGCGCGCAGGTTGTCAATCACCAGCGTCCGGGGCACACCCCCGAAATACCGAAACGCGTTTTCCAGACAGCGGATGAAGCTCTCGGTCGTCTGTCGCCACACCACCTCGCTGTAGCCTTTGCGCGAATGGCTCAAGACCACCCGGAACAGGTGTGGTCGCTTGCGCTTACCCTCCACCATCACCCATGCACCCTGGCCAAAATCCACCTGCGCTTCGGCTCCCGGCTCCACTTCCATCCGTACGAACGGGATCGGTTGGGTCTGCCGCAACTGCCGTACAAACCGTTTGACCGCCTGATAACTGCCAGCGAATCCGTGGTCCCCGACCAGATCCTGATAAATCCGCTGGGCGCTCAACCCCACCGACACCGCCGACTCAATCTGCGGCTGCCAAGGCAGGCAGCAACTTTGGCGGCCACACCCGGCGGTCGAAATGGCTGGTTTTGGATCAGAATCATCCTCCGAGCCGGGGGTCGAAATGGCCGGTTTTGACCGGGCCAGTCGCAGATACCGGCCTACCGTCTCCCGGTTGAGGTCCAGTTCGCGCGCAATCCGCCGGTGCGACCAGCCATGCGCTGCCAAGCTCAAAATCGAATGTTGCAGGCTCACGTTGAGTATGTTCATCGCGTCTTTGTGCCGTTCTCTCGGCACTCAACGCAATGCGTCCCTCAAAGTGGCTGGTTTTCATTCGACCCTCCCTGGCTGGTTTTGACCGTCCGCTGACACCAATTGCAACGTCGTCCTGTTTGCAGTTCTGCCAACCAGCGATCAAAGCAAAAAACGCATTTGGCAAACTCCCACCTCACTACCGTAAATTGGAGATTTTTTCGGAGACATTTTGGATACTATTTACGGAAAAATGAGATCGCTTCGCAGACGGAAAAGGGCAGGAAATTCAATTTGCCAAACATCAGTGAACGTTGATAACACGAGTGAATCTATTTGAATCCGTTGTTAGTTTTGTTGTTAGTTTGACCTTAAAGAATCATAAAAGCATTGAAAATAAAGGATGGTGCGCGCTGCAGGGTTTGAACCTGCGACCCCTTCCGTGTGAAGGAAGTGCTCTGCCGCTGAGCTAAGCGCGCGACCGTCTGACAGGATATTCACCGCCCGCGTTATTTCAAGATTTTCTTAAGACCGTGTCGCGCTGCGCCCATTCGGGGTTCATCTCCGGAAAATCCAGATTGTAATGCAATCCGCGGCTTTCGGGCCGCATCTGCGCGCAGCGGATGATCAGTTCCGCCACCGTGGCGATGTTGCGCAATTCCAGCAGGTCGCTCGTCACGATAAAATTCCAGTAATACTCATGAATTTCCTCCTGCAAATTCGCAATGCGCTTCTGGGCGCGCGCCAGCCGCTTGTTCGTGCGCACGATGCCCACGTAATCCCACATCAGCCGCCGGATTTCGTCCCAGTTGTGCGAGACCACGACCATTTCATCCGGGTTGTGCGCATCGCCGGATTGCCACAGCGGAATTTTCAAATCGTTTTTCGGCGATGAACTTTTTATCGCGCGTTGGGCGGCGCGATGGGCGCAAACCAACGCTTCCAGAAGCGAATTGCTCGCCAGCCGGTTCGCCCCGTGCAATCCCGTGCAGGCCACCTCGCCGACGGCGTAAAGCCCGGCAATGTCCGTCTCGCCGTCCACGTTTGTCACCACGCCGCCGCATTGATAATGCGCCGCCGGCACGACGGGGATCGGCTCTTTCGTGATGTTGATGCCGTAGCGCAGGCAGGTCTGGTAAATGTTCGGAAAGCGGTCGATGATGAACCGCGCCGGTTTGTGCGTGATGTCCAGCCACACGTGTTCCGCGCCGCTTTTTTTCATCTCGCTGTCAATGGCGCGGGCCACGATGTCACGCGGTGCGAGCGATTTCAACGGATGATAGGCATCCATAAATTCGACGCCTTCGAGCGTCTTGAGCACGCCGCCCTCCCCGCGCACGGCTTCGCTGATGAGAAATGACTTCGCCTGGGGATGATAAAGGCACGTCGGGTGGAACTGGACGAATTCCATGTTCGCCACCGCGGCGCCGGCGCGATACGCCATTGCCTCGCCGTCGCCGGTCGCGATGTCGGGGTTCGTCGTATAGAGATAAACCTTGCCGCAACCGCCGGTGGCCAGCAGCGTCACCGGCGCGGTGAACGTCCAGACGCGCCCGGCCTTTTTGTCGAACACATACGCGCCGAGGCAGCGGTTTTCGCCGACGTAACCGAGCTTCTGGCTGGTGATCAAATCAATCGCCAGGTGGTTTTCAAAAATCTGGATGTTCGGTTGTTGCGCCGCCGCCGCGAGCAGCGCGCGCTCAATTTCGCGTCCGGTCACGTCCTTGGCGTGCAGAATGCGCCGTTTCGAGTGGCCCCCCTCCCGGCCCAGGTTGAGTTCCTTGCCGCCGTCTTCGCTGGGCGCATCGCGCTCGGAAAATTTCATGCCCAGTTCAATCAACTCCGCAATCCGGGCCGGGCCGTCCTCGACGATGGTACGGACGACGTTTTTCTTGCACAGGCCCGCGCCAGCGGTGAGCGTATCGCGCACGTGCAACTCGAACGAGTCCTCCTTGCTCGTCACCGCCGCGATGCCGCCCTGCGCGTAGTTGGTATTCGACTCCGCGCGGTCCTTTTTGGTGACGATGGCCACGCGTCCGCGCGGCGCGACCTTCAACGCGAAAGACAGTCCCGCGAGGCCGCTGCCGAGAACGAGATAATCGAATTGTTTCATGCCGACAGGAAGATTTTAAAGCAAAGCCGCAAAGACGCGAAGAAGTAAATGGATTAACCCATTCGTTATTTCACAATCGCGCGTTGTCAATCAACCGCGTTTTACCGATGAATATGGCCAGCGCCAGGTGCGCGCCGCGCGTGACTTTGACGATCGGCACGAGCGTGTCCGGTTCGAAAAATTCCACGTAATCCAATCGGGCGTCCGGCTCGCTTTCAATCAACCTTTTCAAGTCCACCTTCAGTTTTAACGCCATGACAGCTTTTGACCTTTTCACGGCTGTTCGTGCCGTTTGGATCGCCCGCCAAAGCACAGTCGCCTGCCGCCGCAAATCGCCTTCGAGATATTTGTTGCGCGAACTCATCGCCAGCCCGTCACGTTCGCGCAGCGTAGGCGCGACGATGATTTTTACCGGGAAATTCAAATCGGCCGTCATGCGTTTGATGATGGCAGCCTGCTGCCAGTCTTTCGCGCCAAACACCGCCACGTCCGGCAGCACAAGGTGGAACAGCTTGGCCACCACCGTTGTCACGCCGCGGAAATGCGTCGGCCGCGACGCGCCTTCCATCGTGCGGGACAGGTTTTCCTCGACGACGCAGGTGCTGAATCGGGTGGGGCGAGCGTCCTCGCGAGCCGTCGTCGCTACGCTTCCGTCTTCACGGTGTTTCGACGCGACAAGTTGACGCGCCAAGGCCGGCTCGTCAGCAGCCTCGCCCCACCGCGGATACATTTCCTTGTCGTTGGGAGTGAATACGATGTCCACGCCCGCTTCGCGGCACAGTTTGAAATCGTGTTTCAGGTCGCGCGGGTATTTTGAGAAATCCTCCTTCGGTCCGAACTGCGTCGGATTCACGTAGATGCTCACTGCCACGATGCCGTTTTTACCGACAACCTGCCGGGCGCATTTGACAAGGCTCAGGTGCCCGGCGTGCAGGTAGCCCATCGTCGGAACGAAGCCGATGCGTTTGCCCGTGCGTTGCCATTGTTTGGCGAACTGTTGCATGGCGACGATGGAGGAGATGATTCTCACACCGGAAAAGTTAGCGTTGAAACGCGGCCAATCAATGCAATTGTCGGTTTTGTTAAGCTGACGGAATATATTGGTAGCACCCACCTCCGGCGGGTTCAATGCGGTGTCCCGCCGCATTGCCTTTGCCGGCGAAGGAATTGTTTTGTTCGAGTGATAAACCGCGATCGAAGTTTACCGGGGGGTTTCGGGCGGGACGCCCGAAACAACCGCGAGACGCGGGTGCTACCGTAAACAAAACAGCCGCGCAGATTGCTCTGCGCGGCTTTCGCCTGTAGCGGCGGTCTATGACCGTAGTAAAAATCAATATTTCAAGAGATTACCGGCGTTGGTGTGCGCCACAGGCCTGATTGATCGGCGCTTCCGCCGCGAGGCCGTTTGGCTGCACGACGCTGTTGGTGAGCAGCCACATCTCGAGTTCTTCACCGCTGACGTCGGTAAGCATCTGGCCGTCAATTTCGACGCACGGACTGAGAATCTGGCCGCTTTTCGCGACCATTTCCCGGCGTTGGTCCTGGTCGTTGATGATGTCACGGTCTTCAAAGGGAAGATCATATTTGCGGAGTACAGCGCGCACGCCATTGCTCCAGCCGCAAGTCGGTTTCAAATAGGCAATGATTTTAGGTTTTTCCATAGCTTTGCAATTATTGGTTTAACGATAGCAATATACTGCCATAATACAAAGCGCGGGGCAAGTGTTTTTGCCGGAAGAAAAACTGCGCGGCCAAGCCCTGGAAACCGGTGTTGGCAAAAGGGTGCCAGCCGCCGTCGCGCCGGAGCGGCGCTATGGCGCGCCGCGAAGGCGGAAGGGCTGGCGCACTCCAAGACGCTGCGCGCAATTCGTGAGTCTTAGGTAAACGCCTCGCGTCTTGGACTGCGGCGGCCCTCCGTCGCTTTCGATCCCGGCTGCGATCTAAATCATCGTTCAACCACCTTTTGCCGCGCGGACAGGATTTTGCGTGAAGGCGTGTAGTTGGCGATGAATTCGCGGTAAAATTCCGCGAAGGTGCCGGCGGCAAGATGCGCGCGGGTGTCCGCCATGATTTTCAAAAACAGATGTGAGTTGTGGACGCTCAACATGCGCAGGCCGAGGATTTCATTCACGTTCAACAGGTGCCGTAGGTAGGCGCGGGTGAAATTCCGGCACGCAAAACAATCGCAGCCTTCCTCAATCGGCCGGAAATCCGCCTTGTAAGCGCTGCCCTTGATGCCGATGGCGCCCTTGCGCGTGTACGCTGTGCCGTTGCGTGCCACCCGCGTGGGCAGCACACAGTCGAACATGTCCACGCCGCGCGCAATCAGCTCCATCATCTGCGCGGGCGTGCCGAGGCCCATCGCATAACGCGCCTTGTGCGCGGGCAAAAACGGCTCGGTGAATTCAATCGCTTTCAACATTTCCGGCTCCGGCTCGCCTACGCTTACGCCGCCGATGGCGTAGCTGTCGAAATCCATCGCGACCAGCGCCTTCGCGCATTCTTCCCGCAAGGCCGGATTTGCGCCGCCCTGAACGATGCCGAAAACCAGTTGGCCCGGCGCGCGGCGCTGCTCGCGACATTCGCGTGCCCAGCGGATGGTGCGTTCGACCGCCAGTCGTTGTTCCTTGGCCGGCGCATCGTGCGGCGGGCATTCGTCGAATGCCATCGCGATGTCCGAGCCGAGCACGCGCTGGATTTCCATCGCCTCCTTCGGGCCGAGGAACAGCAGCGAGCCGTTGAGGTGCGAGCGGAATTCAACGCCGTGCGGTTTGATTTTCCGGATTTTGGCGAGGCTGAAAACCTGGAACCCGCCGCTGTCGGTGAGGATGGGACGTTCCCAATTCATGAACCGGTGCAGTCCGCCGGCGGCGTGGATGATGTTGAGACCGGGCCGGATGTTGAGGTGATACGTGTTGCCGAGGATGATTTGGGTGCCCATCTCGATCAATTCGCGCGGGTTGAGCGCCTTGACGCTGGCCTGGGTGCCGACCGGCATGTACACCGGCGTGTCCACGACGCCGTGCGCGGTGGTCAATTTCCCCAAACGCGCTTTTGTTTGCGAATCGGTTTTGAGCAGTTCAAACATCGCGTGAAGGTTTTAACGCAAAGTCGCAAAGCCGCAAAGTCGCAAAGGGAAATATTTCAGCATCCATCCATGCCTTTGCATTCTGATGTTAAGATGACTTCGCTCGGTTTTGTTCATGCTAACCAAGATCGCTGGTTTGCGCTCAATTATCGCTTGGAATCAAATAATGGTTCGGGTAAGATTGGTCCATTCTATGAGTAAACAACGGTTCATACCATTATGTATGCTGCTGGGGATTCTCCTTGCCTCGTCAGTTTCCGTGTTTGCCGATGAAAAGATGAATCCCGGCCAGACCGCCCTATCCAACACGACGATTGGCGGTTACGTGAATACGTCAGTCCAATGGAACGCCGAAACACAGGCAGATGGCTTCAGAGTTTGGTGGGGGAGTTTCATCCGTTGGTTCAGACATCATTGAGCGGAACTGACCCGCAATGTCGAAGTGGCATTTCGGAAAACGGCAACGGCTGGATGATGTGGAAATTTATTTTGACAGGCTTCGATGTTCCCATGCATTTACGGATTGCCCGCCACATCCAACAAATGCCTCGATTCGATGAGCAAGGTCCACCACCAGCTCAAGAGCACTCCGCCGCGCAGATAGAATGAGACCGCCAGGAAACCCATGATGATCCGGCCGGCAAGAAACGCCGCGAACAATATGGGCGAGATCGGCGTAGGTGTGGAATGGATTTTGATGGCGAGAACGACGGCTCCAAACAGAACGGTCAGCACGGTGGCCATCCGTTGGTTTTGAAACAGCCGCATGAGCCAGGCAAAGGGAGCAAAGATGAAAAACAACTGGTTGAAGGCCATGGAAAACAGCACGATGGCCAGCCACTGCTTCATATCGGCCGGATATTCTTCCGGTGACCTGAGCTGGAGTGATGGATCAAGAAACAGATGATACACAGTTGCGCCGGCGATTCCGGCCGCGGTCACAGCGATGAACAGCCGGGGTTCGACTTTGAGAGCAAAGACCGGCAGATGGGTGTATCGGGTATGCCACGCAAAGACGAAGCTCCAAAGGACAATGGAGCAAAGGAACATAACAGCCTCCAAATACCAGATTGGAGCGGCGCGGTTCAGCCAAAGCGGCAGGCGGGGATAACACGCCAGGGCCGTGGCCAGGGCGGCGATTCCGGCCCATATCAAGACTCGGGGTTGGGCGAGGTTGCGCATGATTGTTATCTGAACCAGGATTTGCCTTCCCCGTTCGCGGCGCGCAGAGGACTGCGCGCCCTACCTCGGGGATTTCTTACTGATTGCCAAGTTCCGCAAAAGAAATGTCCACCAGCAAATCAGCGGCGATTTTTTCCAAATCCGTTTTCAGCGCGGCATTGTTACAACCATCGGGCAGTTGCAATCGGGCGGCGGCTTTGAACAGTGTTTCGCCGGACATCGGCGCGCTGACACATTCGCTGGAAAATTCCTCGACGTTCACATTCGCGCGCACCAGGGCGCTGGTGATTTCGCGGACGATGCCCGGGCGGTCGTGTCCGACGATTTCGAGTCTGGTTTGCCGGCCTTTGGCCGCGGCCGCCGCGGCTTCGCCGGGACGAACGACAATCTGCAAACCGTGTTCCTGGAGTTTTTGCAGCGCGTTGAGCAGCGTCTGGCGTTTTTCAATCGGAATTTCGATGCGCAGAATGCCGGTGAACTCGCCGCCGAGCCGGCACATGCGGCTTTCCAGCCAGTTGCCGCCTTGATCGGCCACCGCGCGCGCCACCGATTCCACGAGGCCGGTGCGGTCCGGGCCGATGATCGTCATCACCAACGGGACTTGCATCAGATTCTGTTAACCCTTAATTGCCCGGCTGGCAAGTGATTCTCCACGCTGGCGGGTATTGTCGGCGAGGATTCTCGAAATAAATCTTGGTTAATTCCGACAAAAGGCATAACAGCTGGAGTGTTCCATTGTAAGCATTCGACAATGGGCATTTATTCCGCAACCAAACAACTTGGAAGAAAACGGAATCATGAAAGTAATCAGAAGCATTATTGGCAGCCTGTTCATCGCCATCGGACTCATTGCCTGGCCCGGTATTCTTGACGCCCAGGTATCGCCGGTTTTGCTGAAGGCCATTTCCACGAATGGGCAGGCGGTTTCAGTGGAGGATTTGGACGCGATGCTGGAGGCGTTGGAAGCGACGCCGGTGGTGCCGGTGGAATTGCTGCCCCGGGGCGGAAATTTTTTCAGCGCGGCCCACTTGGAATGGCCGCAACTCCCGACCAGCATGGGGTTCAACGCGTGGCAGATTAATTCCAACATCTGGCTTCTGGATGATCTGGAAGCCGAGGCTGAACGGTATGCGATGCAGGCCATGGACATCGAACTTCCCGGCTTTTATGGGGGAAACGGCACGAATGACTATCCATCAAACTATTCTCCGCGAGTATTCACGACCAACGACCTGTGGCTTCAAATTATGGGAACAACCAACACCGGAACGGGATTGACGGCAAATTTGACAATCCACACTCCCTGGAACGATACTAATCTGACCCATGATCTGTTTTATACCACCGATCTGGTGTCGCCGATCAACTGGCGTTTTCTGATGCGTTGTATATCCACCAATGTCATTGTGCCGGACCTGTGCGATGCGAAGGGATTTTTTCGTTTGAGCCAGACCAACGGCAATTTGACCGTAACGACCAACGCGACGCCGCAACAACTGGCGCAACTGCTGGTGCCGCCCTGGGTTACGGTGACCAATGCGACTTACACCGGCACGAACGTGGCGCGCGGGACATTTGCCGGCGGCAACGGCTGTGGTTTGCCGATAGATAGCGGAGTAATTCTTTCAACGGGCTACATCACCAATGCCATTGGGCCGAATAATGATGATGGCTCGACTGCTTCAGGCGGTGGCTCGGGTCCTTCATGTCTTGGACAACCCGGCGATACTAATTTGGACACTCTTGTTGGCAACAACGGCACGCATGATGCCGCGGTGTTGGAATTTGACATCGTTTCGACCAATTCGTTTGTGCTAAAATTCCAATACATCTTTGCCTCCGAAGAATACCCGGAATGGATTGGTAATTTTAACGACCCGATGGCTGTCTTTGTCACCACCAACCACGTGGGTACAAATTGGATTATTACTGCTACAAATAATATTGCACAGGTGCCTGGCCCCAACCAGTCGGTGAGTGTCAATACGATAAATGGTGGAGGCAATAGTAATGGGCAACCCCACGTGTATGATGTCCCTCCAAGCAACCCGCAATACTATGTGGACAATGCGGATCCGGTTTGTTCAACCAATCAGATGCCAGTGGATAACATCCAATATGACGGCATAACCGTGTTGCTCACAGCGCAGACAAATATTTCTGCTAACATCACTTACCATATCAAAATCGCCATCGAGGATTATCGTGATGATTGGTATGATTCAGCCGTTTTCCTTAAAGCTTGGTCGCCGTGTCAATGTCAGTAACGCTTACAAACAAAAGAATCAATATGCGAAAAATAATTTTCACCATCGTTTTGATTATTGGCCTGTTGTTGCCGCGGATGGCGCAAGCGCAAAGCACTCTTTATGTGTCAAACTTGGGACAAACCCCGACTGGCAGCATGTTCGTGGGACGCGATTCATGGATTGCTCAAATATTTTTTACGGGAACTAATTCCAGTGGCTATAATCTCAATTCCGTTCAGTTACTGATGAATGCTTCGTCAGGAAGCCCCAGCGGGTTTAACATATCCATTTATAGCAGCCTTAATCCCACAAATAATCTTGGTAATCTTAGTGGCCCAGATCCCTTGGCTGGCGGGCTTTTCACTTACACGGCTTCTAACATCACCCTGTCACCATCCACCGATTATTATGTTGTCGTCACAGCTGAAACAACGGTCGTACAGGGTGATTACGATTGGAGTGCAGCGAATAACATTACTGTAGGCAACAATGGGTGGATTATTGGCGGGATTTATAAAATTTCAACCGATGGTTCAAATTGGGATTACTCTCGTCAATTCGGTTTCCAACTTGGAATCTATGCGACAGCGGTGCCGGAGCCGGCAACGTATGCGTTGGCAGGTTTGGGGCTGGCCGCTTTGAGCTTCTGGCGGCGCAAATCGTGATTTATCCGGCTTCAATGACTTTGGTTATACGGCGAACCTTGCCGGCGTGACGGTTATGGCGAATTTGTGCCGAAGTTATCCCTGACGATCTGAACATTCCGCCGGTCAGTCCGTCATGCACGAATACGTACTCATAGGCATGGATCTGCGGGTGGACGAGGAATACGCCGGCGGTGGCAAACCTCACGGCTGACTGGTGATTTTCTGCCAGTTGATACCCTGGGCCGTGGCGTAAGCGGAGAAAGCCTTTTCGTTTTGAATCAGCACGGCGCGCACCACGCTCGAATCATCCGCGCGCCCCAGTTCCAGGATGCTGTCCGGGATGATGCCCATTTTTTTGTGCGCGTAGAGAAGCGCAAACACCGCCTGCGCAATCGTGCCATACGGCAAATCCTTGTAAACGCCCTCGATCGTGTCCTCAACCGCGTCGGCGAGAAATTCCAATTGATCCACGAGATGGGGGAATTTCGGCGCGTTGATCTGGGTGAATTCGAGCTTCCACTGCGGCAATTGGCGCACGACTTTTCCCGCGATGGCCGGGGTGACGTTCGAAGCGGCGCTGTTCACGAATCTCGCAATCTCAGGCATGACAGGTAATTTAGGGAAAGTCCCGCGCCAGCGAAAGCAAAAATGTTATCACAAACGCGCTTCCATTTACCGCCGGATTCCTGCTACGAATACGTCCGTGCAAGATTTAATCGCCAAAGCCGAGACGCTGCTGGAAGCGCTGCCGTACATCCTGAAATTCAGCGGCGCGACGTTTGTCGTCAAATACGGTGGAAGTTTCATGGACTCGCCGGACGAGGACGTCCGCAACGGAGTCGCCCGCGATGTCATTTTTCTGAAAGCGGTCGAAATCAACCCCGTCGTCGTTCACGGCGGCGGCAAGGCCATCACCCGCGCGATGGAAAAAGCCGGGCTGAAGCCGGATTTCATCCAGGGCCAGCGGGTTACCGACGAGGCGACGGCGAAAATCGTGGACGACGTGCTGTCGCGCGAAATCAATCCGGAAATTGTCAAAACCATCAACGCCCTCGGCGGCAAGGCCATGAGCTTTGCCGGGCCGGATGTTTTCAAGTGCCGCAAGCTCTGGCTCGACGACAGGGAAAATCCGGGCCGGAAAATTGACATCGGCTACGTCGGCGAAGTGATGGAAGTCAACACCGGGCCGTTGCAGGAGTCCATCTGGTGCGGTTTCACCCCCGTCATCAGCCCGACGGCGCGCGGCGAAGACGGCAAGATTTACAATTGCAACGCCGACGTGGCCGCGGCGAAGGCCGCCATCGCGCTCAAGGCGAAGCGGCTCGTGTTCATGAGCGACGTGCCGGGCCTGCTGCGCGATCCGAAGCAGCCCGACTCCATCATTCCCCACCTGCAAACCAGCGAGGTGGATGGGCTCAAAAAATCCGGGGTGATTGACAAGGGCATGATTCCGAAGACGGACAGCGCCGTGGCGGCCATCCAATCCGGCGTCGAAAAGGTTTCGTTCGTGGATGGCCGCGTGCCGCACGCCGTGCTGCTGGAAATTTTCACCGACGAAGGCGTCGGCACGGAAATCGTTTTGTAAGAAACCGAATTGATGAAGCTGCCGGGAAGTGCAACATTTGCAGCATGACCAATCAGGCCGCCTACATTTTGCGCGAGAACACCGGAACTTCCGGGATTGTGGAGTCTGCCCGCGCGGCGGTGTCCGTGCTGGCGGAACACGATATTCCGCATCTGATTGTCGGCGGATTGGCGGTGCAGGAGCATGGCTATCCGCGGGTGACCATTGATGTGGACATCGTGGTGCCTGACGTGCTGGAGGCGGTGGAATTTCTCACCGCCAGTCTCACCGGGCCGTTTTATCGCGTACCGGAGGTTCATGATCGTGTGGAAGATCGGCGGAATGGAGTGCATATTGATTTGCTGCCGGCGGGAAAGGTATTGAAAAGCGGCTGCAAAGTGCCGTTTCCGCAACCCACCACCGTGGCTGAACAATTTCAAATCGTAAAACTGGAGGAACTCATCGCACTCAAGCTCGACAGTTGGGCGGGCAGTCCAGCCCGACGGCTCAAGGACAAGGCGGATGTGAATGAACTTATTTTGCGCCGCAAACTTCCCCGCGACCTTGCCGTGAACCCCGTTGTCCGCGCGCTCTACACCGAAACCTGGGACGCCTTGCAGGCGGAGAAATAAATTTCGGCACTGGTACATTCTGGTGGGGCGAGGCTACCGACGAGCCGTCATCGTTTCACTTTAGCGTGCCAAAGCCGGCTCGCGAGTACGCTCGCCCCACCGAAACCTGAAAAACGTACCACTACCCAAATTTCTTTATGTTCTTTCCGTTCCTTTGCGGTTAAAACAATCCGCCGATGAAAGAAATTGTACCGCCATCACCGCCGCCGCTCGCGCATAACCAGTACGAGTCAGTGGGGGAATTGTTTGCCAAAAATGTCATCCCCAGCTACGGCCGGTTTGACCTCGTGTTCAGCCACGGCCAGGGCAGTTACCTGTTTGACGTGGCCGGCAAGCGCTATCTCGACCTCGGCGCTGGCATCGCCGTGTGCTGTCTGGGCCACGCGCATCCGGCCATTACCGAGGCGCTCGTCGAACAGTCGAAAAAGCTGATTCACGTCTCGAACCTGTATTTCACCGAACCGCAGGGCCGGCTCGCGGCGGAAATCGTCAAGCGCATCGGCGCGGGCAAATGCTTTTTTGCCAACAGCGGCGCGGAGGCCAACGAAGGCCTGTTCAAGCTCGCCCGCAAGTTCGGCCATGACGAGGGCCGGTTTGAAATCCTGACGGCGGTGAATTCATTTCACGGACGCACACTGGCCGGCATTGCCGCGACGGGCCAGGACAAGGTCAAGAAAGGTTTCGAGCCGGCGACGCCGGGATTCCGGCACATTCCGTACAATAATCTGGCCGCCGCGCGCAACGCGATTTCGCCCGCGACCGTCGCCATCCTGATGGAAGGCGTTCAAGGCGAAGGCGGCGTCACGCCGGCCACGCCGGAATATCTGCTCGGCCTGCGCGCGTTGTGCGATGAGAAAAAACTGTTGCTGTTTTTGGACGGCGTGCAGTGCGGGCATTATCGCACCGGCCGGTTCCAAAGTTTTCAGCGGATTTTGGAAAACGTTCCCGGCGGCGAGAAATTTCTGCCCGATGGCGTTTCGATGGCCAAGTCGCTCGGCGGCGGATTCCCCATCGGCGCGTTCTGGGTACGGGCGCCGTATGCTGATTTGCTGGGGCCGGGCACGCATGCTTCGACGTTTGGCGGCACGCCGCTCGCCTGCGCGGTTGCGCTTAAGGTGTTCGAGGTTATCGAACGCGAGCGGTTGGACGAGCAAGCCCGCAAGCTCGGCAAATGGTTAAAAGAGCAATTGGAACATCTGGCGGCCACCTACCCGCAAGTCGTCAAACGCGGGCGCGGTCTTGGATTTATTCTGGGCTTGGAATTGGTTGAAAAAGAGAAAATACCGGCATTTGCCAAAAACGATAAAACGGCGGCGCTGCAATTCGTGAATCGTCTGCATGAAGTCGGCGTGCTCACGATTCCGGCGGGCACGCAAATTGTGCGTTTACTGCCGCCGCTGAATCTGAAGCCGCAGGAAGCCGGCGAAGGCATTGCGAAAATTGAAGAGGTCGTCAAATCGCTGGCTTGACGGAGTGCGCCCGTCCCCGGGCGCAGCGGCGGCAAATGCCAAAACCGCTTTCAAAAAACTGAGAGCCTGGCGAAAAACGGGCGTTGCTGCGTCCGGGGACGGACGCACTCCGGCCGAATGCGATTTAAACTTAAATTTAGGACCATGACCCCCGTCGTGCTCAAACATCTATCCGCCGTTGATCCCGTGATGCGGCGGCTCATCCGGGATTTCGGATCGTGCGGGCTGGAGCCGGAAACCCGGCGTTCGCCGTTTCAATCGCTGGTCATGGCAGTCGCGCATCAGCAACTCAATGGCACGGCGGCGGACGCCATTCTAGCGCGCTTCAAAAAATTGTTTCCCGGACGCCGGTTTCCGCGTCCGGAGGATTTGGCGTCGGTTTCCGACGGTGATTTGCGCGGCGCCGGTTTTTCCCGGGCGAAAATTCTGGCCATCCGCGACCTCGCGGCGAAAACCCTGTCTGGCGTTGTGCCGGCGTTGAGGCAGATTGCGAAATTGTCCGATGCCGAAATTATTGAGCGGCTCACGGAAGTTCGCGGCGTCGGACGCTGGACGGTTGAAATGCTGCTGATCTTTCAACTGGGCCGTCCCGACGTATTGCCGGCGGATGATTTCGGCGTGCGCAACGGTTTTCGCCATGCCTACAAAAAACGCGACTTGCCGGCGGTAAAGGAACTGCTCGCGTTCGGCGAACGCTGGCGTCCGCACCGCACCACCGCCTCGTGGTATCTCTGGCTGGTGGCTGATGCGGCAAAGAAGAAGTAGCGGCGGGCATCCCTGCCTGCCGTGGAGCCGGGCTTCCAGCCCGGCGGACGAAATGCCGGGAGTGAGAAGTTCCTTGGCAGGTTCAAAACGCGGAAGAAAGTCCGGTGCATTTTCCGGGCGGCATGATGCCGCCCTCAACATCAGGCAGGATGCCTAACGCCACGAAAATTGAAGTGACGTCCGGCCAAACTTGGGTTAATACATCTACTTTGGGCGAAATACCCGGACTTTTGAAAGATGAAAAATCTATTGTCATTGGAAAAATTGCCGCGCGCGGATTTTGAAAAAATTCTACAGGCCGCCGCCGTGTTCAAGCGCGAGCGCGGTCATCACCAGACCCAACCGCTGGCCGGCCAGACCTGGGCGTTGATGTTTTCCAAATCGTCCACGCGCACACGGGTTTCGTTCGAGGTTGGCATCCACGAACTCGGCGGGCGGCCGATGTTTCTCAATGCCAACGACATCCAGCTTGGCCGCGGCGAGCCGATCAAGGACACCGCTCGCGTGCTGGGCCGGATGATTCACGGCGCGGTCATCCGCACCTTTGCGCAGGCCGACGTGGAGGAGTTCGCCGGATTTTCCGGCATCCCGACCATCAACGCGCTGACGGACGACGAGCATCCGTGCCAGATCATCGCGGACATTTTCACGTTCCAGGAAAAGCGGGGGCCGATTGCGGGCAAAACCGTTGCGTTTATTGGCGATGGCGCCTGCAACGTGGCGAACTCGTGGATTTGGACGGCGGGAAAACTCGGATTTGAACTGCGCATTGCCGCGCCGAAAAAATTCCAGCCATCCGCCGCCCTGTTGAAACGCGCCGGCGGGAAAATTTCCGTTTCCACCGACATCCAGGCCACGGCGAAAGGCGCGGACCTGCTTTACACCGACGTGTGGATTTCGATGGGCAAGGAAGCCGAGGCGAAGGAGCGCATCAAGATTCTGACGGGCTACCAGATCAATCAATCGCTGGTGAAGCTGGCCAAACCCGGGGCCCTGGTGATGCACTGCCTGCCGGCCTATCGCGGCAAGGAAATTGACGACGCGACGCTCGAAGCCAACGCGGACACGATTTTCGAGGAAGCCGAAAACCGGCTGCACGTGCAGAAGGCGATCTTGAACTGGGCGGTTTCGTAGGAAAGGCATCCCGCCTGTCTCTGAATCAACGAAACAACGAAGTCGGTGCAAAGCAATGAAATTTGGGACAGGCAGGATGCCTGTCCTACTTTGCAAACCGGCGCAGATATTTCACCGCGACTGTCAAATCCTTCGGCCACGGCGCGGTGATCGTCACGGTGGCGCCGGTGACGGGATGCGGGAGGCTCAGTTCTTCCGCGTGTAGTGTGGCGCGGGAAAGCAGCGGGCGTTCTTCGTGTCCGGGCTTGAGCCGATAGTTCGGTTTGAGGCGCGAAAGCCAGAGCGGTTTGCCGCCGTAAAGTTCGTCGCCGACGACAGGGAAACCGGCGTACCGCAAGTGAACACGGATCTGGTGCGTGCGGCCGATGAGCGGTTCGCACTTCAGGAGCGTGTAGCCGCCGCGGGGAAATGTTTCCAGCACTTCAAATTGGGTCTTCGATCGCTTGCCGTTTTTCGGATCCACGTGCAGCAATCCCCACTTGGCCGGATGCGGCGCAAGTTTGGCATTCATTTCAAATTGATTTTCCGGCGGCTGGCCTTGCACGAGGGTGGTGAATTTTTTCACCGGCTTTTCCGAGCCAAAAAGATTCGCCAGCGCAATGAGCACGGGTTTGTTTTTGGCGAGCAGAATCACGCCGCTCATCTCCAGGTCGAGCCGGTGCGCGTTCATCAAGTAATCCAGCCCGCGTTCGCGCGCCCACGGTTTGCCGCCGGCGATGGCGGTGTGGAGCAGCGTCATCAAGTTTGGCCGCTGCGGGTCGTAGCGGTCGGGCGAGACGGGCAGCCCGGCGGGTTTGTCGAGCGCCAGCAGGTGCTCGTCTTCAAAGAGCACCGGAATTTCCCAAAACTCACGGGTGGCGGGTGATGACAGTTTGATGGCCGCGCTCACTTTTTCCCAATTGTGATTTTGTTCTTAATCCAAATTTGAATCGAGCCGGGATGACGCGTAAAAACCCATTTAAAAACGTTTTCTCTCGTAGCCGCCGGGGTAACGAGGCTCTGATCGGGTTGATGGTTCATGGTTGAGAGTTGAGAGTTATGAAAAGTCAGAGCCTCCTTACGTCGGCTGCTACTTATTTAACGGGCAATTAAGATTTAATTTGCGGCGCCGGACTTGAGTTGCTGGCGAAAGACCGGCGTGCTGCGCAATTCGCGGTTGGCTTCGAGGTTGACCCATTGGTTGAACGCCTCGCTCTGGCGCTGGCGGCGGAAGCCGGCCATGTATTGCGGCAGGTCGGAATTCATTTTCGCCTGGTCAACCGGCAGGCGCGATTGGACATAGACGATGAAGCCGCCGTCACGGGTTGCCTGAAAATCGCTCGGCTTCCCAACCGGCGTGGTGAACACGGCCTGCTTGAGATGATTCAAGTTCGATGGGTTCGCCCAGTTCCGGCAATTCCGGCGTGCTCAACGAAAACGCCGGCAATACCAGCGGCTGCAAACCGGCGGCAACACACAGGGACGCGAAACCGCGATCCGCCGTCATGCCCGTCAGGGTGCGGGCAAAATTTGTTCCAGTCCGCTGGGCCAGCAAGGTCGCCTCGCGCCATTGATAGTCCTGCGTGACGCGTTCGCGGATTTGGTCGAGCGGCGGAATTTCGGTGGGCAGCCGCTTGGCGAACGCGAGAACATACACGGCGTCCGGTCCGGCCACCGGTCCGCCGAAAGGTTCATCCGGCGTCAGTCCGAAGGCGGCTTTGACAAAGCCCGGCGGCGCGATGAATTCTTCCGGCCCGAATTTGGCGGCAAAGGGCGCGGTGACGTGAACGGTCAATCCTTTGTTTTTGGCGGCGGCTGTGAGATTTTCCGGTCGCGCCGGTTCCTGGTTGAAAACCGTGTTGGCGAATTCATTCGCCTGCTGGCGCGCGTCGATCAATGCCTGCTGGCGGATCATGGTTGTGCGGATTTGGGCTTTGGCGGCGGCGGGAGTTTTCGCTTCAGGAAAAGCGCTCGCGCCGTACTGCCGGTAAATGGCATCCACTTGGTCATTGAAATTGGTCTTGGACAATTTTTGTTCCGCCCCGGTGAGATAATTCGTCACTTCAAACGCGACGTAGCTGACCTGCACGCGGTCGGGCAGGCGGTATTCCGCGAGGTAATTTGTGTAAAATTGCGCGACAGCGGCGGGGGTGGCGGTGATGGACGACAGATAATTCGACGTGGAGAAGAAAACGATTTGGGCGGAAAGTTCCTGATGATCGCGCTGATAGGCGGCGGCGGCTTCCTGCGGCGTGATGAGTTCCCCGGTCAGGCCGATCGCCTGCTGCAATTGCTCCATGACCAGGGATTGCCGGACGAAGTTTTCGAAATCCTGGGCCGTCAGACGTTTCGGCTGCAAAACCTGTTTCACAAACTCGCTCAACGGCACGGCCTGGCCGTTGCGACCGAGCGAACGAAGCATCTCATTGGCCACCGTCGCAACCTCGTCGTTGCCGACATAAATGCCGAGGTCATTCGCTTTTTGAGCGAGCATCATGCGGATATAGACTTCACGTTCCAGATCGGGTTCGGAGAAATTCGGGTTTTTATCCGGCCACTCGCCGGAACGGAACCAATAAAAAAGATCGAAATAGTTTCTGGCGTCAATGAAAGCTTGTTGCGTGACCTTGTGGCCATAAATCGAACCAAAATCGAAGTTGGAGGCTCTGCCGTCACCGCTACCGCCCATGCGCGATGGGCCGGCGCCCCAGTAAATGAAAGAAATAACCGTGGCAGCGATGATAACGAACCACAGCCATCCCGAATGTTTGCGAATTGTCCCGATCATAGTGATAAATGGAAAAGTTAAGGATAACCCGCCCGGCCAATTGCGGTCAAACGTAAAAGCACGGATTCAGCCCGCTTTCAGCCAGCGGGCGGCATCCGCCGCCGCGTAGGTGATGAGAATGTCCGCGCCGGCGCGGCGCATGGCCAGCAAACTTTCCAGTGTCACGGCGCGCTCATCAATCCAGCCGTTGGCCGCCGCCGCCTTGATCATCGCGTGTTCGCCGCTCACGGCGTAGGCGGCGGTCGGGTAGCCGAGCTCCGTTTTGACGCGGTAAATCAGGTCGAGACAAGCGAGCGCGGGTTTGACCATGACGATGTCCGCGCCTTCCTGGATGTCGAGCGCAACTTCGCGCAACGCCTCATTCGCGTTGGCCGGATTCATCTGGTAACTCCGCCGATCGCCGAATTTGGGCGCGGACTCGGCGGCTTCGCGAAACGGCCCGTAAAATACGGACGCAAATTTCGCGGCGTAGGACATGATGGGTGTGTCGGCAAAGCCGGCGCGATCCAATTCCGTGCGGATGGCATGCACCCGGCCGTCCATCATGTCGCTGGGCGCCACGATGTCCGCGCCTGCCTCGGCGTGGCTGGCGGCGGCGCGCGCGAGCAGTTTCAGCGAGGGATCGTTCAAAATTTTCATCGGAGCGCCGGGCACCGCCCCGGCAGGTGCTGATTTTTTTCCATCGTGCCGAGCCGGTGCTCGGCGCTCCACCACGCCGCAATGGCCGTGCTCCATGTATTCGCACAGGCACACGTCGGTGATGACGAGCAGCGCCGGCAGTTCTTTTTTCAGGAGCCGCACGGCTTGCTGGACGATGCCATTTTTGGCATAGGCGCCGCTGGCTTTTGTGTCCTTGTGGTCCGGAATGCCGAAAAGCAAAATGGCCGGGACACCGAGCGTGTGCGCGCGGATGGCCTCGCGCAGCAGTTCATCGGGTGAAAGCTGGAATACGCCGGGCATGGCGGCGATAGGGCGGCAGATTTTTCGTCCGGCCCGAACGAACAGCGGCAACACGAGTTGCGCCGCGGTCAAATGGGTTTCGGCCACGAGTTGCCGCAACGCCGCCGACTGCCGCAGCCGGCGCGGCCGATACGCCGGGAATTGTCCAATGAATTTCAGGCTCACGAACCCATTCTAGTTTCAAAGCCGGAAGAGCAAAGCCGAAAGTTCGAGGCAGTCAATTACAAATCCGTCTCGGTGAGTCCCGCAATTTTCATCTGATGTTTCAATAATCCGATTTTCAACGGACGATTGCCATGCACCGGAATGACGATGCGTTCCTGCCGGCCTTCCTTGGTGAATATATGATGGCTGCCGCTGATGCGCTTGAGAATCCATCCGTGCTTTTGGAGAATGCGGGTGAATTCCTTGCCGGAGACCTGTTTCACACGGTCAACTCCAGCACTTTGTCGCTGCTGTTGGATTCCATGTGTTCATCATCCACGGAAAGCCAGAGTTCAATGGCCTCGCGCAAATTGGCCTTCAATTCGTCAAGCGTTTCGCCTTGCGTCAGACAACCTGGCAGCGATGGCACTTCGGCCCAGAACCCCCCTTCTTTCGCTTTGTGGATGATGGCTTTCAATGTCATATGAACTTTATAGCTCAATTTCAGCAAACGCTCAAGCGGGTTTTCGCAACGCCGCCGACTGCCGCAGCCGGCGCGGGCGATACGCCGGGAATTGTCCAATGGATTGCAAGCTCACAAACCCATTCAAGTTTCAAAGCGGGAAGAGCAAAGCCGAAAGTGCAGGGCAGATTTTAAGCCACAGATGAACACGGATGAAACACAGATTCCATTGGAAATTTGTTGTTGTCACCAGCCCAAAGCCAAAAAACACATCCTCCAGCCTTCAACTGGCTGCAGCAGTTTATCGTTTTAACTTTTCTTTCGCCAGCGGAAGGGTTGCAATAATTACCAACACAAAGGCGACAACGATGACTCATAACACCTCCACCAGCGTCAGCGCGGCGATCTTGCGATTGGAAACGCGCGGCTTCATATTTTTGACTCTGCGTTTGGTGGAACAGTTTGTCCAGAAAAAGATGGTCGTGGAATTTAATCCGGTAGCAGCGGACGTCAGTCGGCTCCATCTAAAATCATTCCGCAAAAATAATGAGCCGACTCACGTCGGCTGCTACAAAATGCGTTGCCAACTTCGCATCCTTCGTGCGACAACAATTCTTTGCTTCGCGGCAAAATCCGTTAGAGCGCGTCTGAAAATGTAGCGGCAGCCATCTTGGCTGCCAGTGAAGGCGGCATCCTGCCGCCAGAGTTTCCGGCCAGTTACGTGGCTGGAAGCCGCTTTCACTGGCAGGCTGGGAAGCCTGCCTCCACATTTTCAGACAGGCTCTTACATTCCCGCGATGCAGCGGTTGAATGGAATTTTTGGGGCGGCGCTGGTGCTGGTCATTTTTGCCGGCGGCATCTGGCTTGGCTTCACGGTCCCGCGCTGGGTGAAATGGGGCTCCGGCCTGCACATGGAAAACACCGCGCCAGGGGTCTTGATGATGAAACAGCCAGGTGATTGACCGCACGACCGGATTGTTGCGCGCTTGACAAAAACCTTGAACAAACTGCCTGGGCAAACACTGTGGATGACATCTACCGCACAGCGCGGACGGACGGCATTTTTAAACGAAGCCGACAAGCGGGCGCGGCTGGAACTGGAATTATTCCTGCGTCAAGCGGGCTTTGAAACGGTTGAATTTCGCTGAGACAAGAACCCAGCGCGGCACTGCCCCAAAATTAGACAGTGTGGATGATTTTAACCGGGTCGCAAGTTTCAGCGCGCATTTCAACCTCAATGGCAAGCTGCATTCGGCGTTTGGGAGGAGAAATTTTATATGGTTGCATGTGGGGCTGCAGCAAATAAGGCACCACTTGCGGTGCAAGCCGACGGTTGATAACTTCGGTCTGTCCGCGAACCTCTTGAGAGAGTTTCAATGCATTCATTTTTCTAGCCATGGAACTTTTTGCCGCAATTCATGTGCCAGAAAAATTAGGCTCCCGCCCTGTTTTTATTGATGATTTCGGCTTGCCGGCGAAAAAGGCGTCATTCAGCCGGTTGTGGTAGAAGTGATGAAAGAATACTGGCGGCTGAATTATCCTTTGTGCAGATTACCCCCACGTTTGTCCAAACTTCAAAAACCGAATGATTACTAAACGTCCGACCATGTACACCAACCGTAAGTTCATTTCCCTCGTGACCCTGGCCATCGTTCTGGCCACCCTGCCGGTTTCCGCGCTGGCGGGTTACACGCGCATCAACCAGCCGAACCCCGCAGACCCGATGGTGGTGAAGATTTACCGGCTGGACAACGGCCTGACAGTTTATCTGACCGAGAACCACGAGTCGCCGCGGTTCGAGGCGCAGATTGCCGTGCGCGCCGGCAGCAAAAATGATCCGCCGGAAACGACCGGTCTGGCGCATTATCTCGAACATCTGCTGTTCAAAGGCACAACGCATCTCGGAACCACAAACTTCGCGCTGGAGAAACCGCACCTGGACCGGATCACCGAATTGTACGAACAGCATTTCCACGAAACCGACCCGGCAAAACGCAAGGCGATTTACGAGGAAATCAACAAGGAAAACCAGCTGGCGTCGCAGTATGAAGTCCCCAACGAAATGGACAAGCTGTACAAAACCATGGGCGAAGAGGGATTGAACGCGCATACGTGGCACGAGGAGACGGTTTACAAGGTGAACCTGCCGTCGAACCGGCTGGAACAATGGGCGATGATCGAGTCCGAACGTTTTCAATACCCGGTCTTTCGCCTCTTCCAACCGGAACTGGAGATCGTTTATGAGGAAAAAAACCGGACGCTCGATAACAAGGATGAGATCATCAGTGACGCCGTCAACAAGCTGTTGTTCAAGAATCATCCCTACGGCCAGCAGACCACCATCGGCGAGGTCGAGCATTTGAAGAGCCCGTCACTGGAACACGTGATGGATTTTTACAAAAAGTATTACGTGCCCGGGAACATGGCCATCGTGATTTCCGGCGACATCAATGCCCGCCAGGCCATCAAGCTCATTGACAAATACTTTTCGGCATGGAAACCGGAGCCGGTCCCGCCGCAGAAAACCTGGGAGGAAAAGCCGTTGCAGGGTGCCGAGCGTGTCACGGTGAAATACAAGGCCGAGGAATACGCGCTGCTGGCTTTCCGCACGCCAGGCCGGAACGACGCCGACGCCCCGGCGCTGAAACTCATTGACATGATTCTCGACAACTCGACTGCGGGCTTGATCAACCTGAACCTGAACCAGCAACAAAAAGTCCGTCAGGCCGGCTCCGGCCCCGAACTGAACAACGATTATGGCGCGGAATATCTCTGGGGCATCCCCAAAAAGGGCCAGTCGCTCAAGGAGGTTGAAGACCTGCTGTTGCAACAGGTTGAACTGGTCCGGAAAGGCGGGTTCGAGGACTGGATTCTTCCGGCGATTATCAACGATTTCAAAAAGAGCCGCAAAGCGCAGTTGGAATCCGATGACGCGCGCGTGGGGTTGATGCTCAATGCGTTTCTGGCGCATCAGGACTGGGACTTTGCCGTCGGCGAAATCGCCCGCATGGAAAAGCTGACCAAGGCGGACGTCGTGCGCGCGGCCAACAAATATTTCAGCGGCGGCTATGTGGCCGGTTACCGGCTGGATGAACAGCAGGACGTGCCGAAAATCGAAAAGCCGCGGATTGATAAAATCGAAATTGACCCGACGCGCCAGTCGGCGTTCTTCAAAAAAGTGATGGCGATGAAAGTCAAACCCATCGAGCCGATCTGGGTCAAACCGGGCAGGGATTATCGGAAGGAAGACGCCCAGGCGGGGGTGGAGCTTTACTACGTCAAAAATCCGCTGAACGATCTCTTCGCGCTGACCATCGCGGTGGATTTCGGCACGCGGCACGACAACCGGTTGAGCATCGCCGCGCAGCTCCTCGACAAGTCCGGCACAAAACGGTTCAGCGGCGAAGACCTGAAAAAGGAATGGTACAAACTCGGCACCGACTTTGCCATCAGCACGGCGGACAACGAAACCACCATCAGCATCTCCGGCCTCGATGAAAATTTCGCCGCTTCATGGGCATTGCTGATGGAAGTGTTGCAGGAGCCGGCGGCGGACAACGAAACGCTGGAGGAATTGAAGAAAATCATTCTCGTCCGGCGCGAAGACGCGAAGAAGGATTTCTCAACAATCACCAGGGCGGTCGGGCAGTTCAACCGATACGGCGCTGAGGCGCCTTTTCTGAAGGCGTTGCCGAACGACGCCGTCGAAAAGCTCTCCGCGGCCGAACTGCATGACCTGATCAAAAACCTGTTGCACTACCGGCACGTCGTCACCTACACCGGTTCGCTGCCACTGGGCAAAGTCCGCGAGATTGTTCAGCAACGTTCCGTGGCCGGCCCATTGCAGGAACCGCCGCCCTACAAATTCCTGCAGGTCGCCGCTCCCGCCGAAAGCCGGGTTTACTTCTTCAACAAGGAGCAGGCACAGGCACAGGTGCGGATCGAATTTGCCGACGGCCAGGTCAACGAAGCCAACATGCCGCCAGTGCAGCTTTTCAACGATTACTTTGGCGGCGGGATGGCCGGCATCGTGTTTCAGGAACTGCGCGAGGCGCGGGCTTTGGCGTATTCCGTCGGTGCGGTTTATGGCAACGGCAGCCGAAAAGGGGAGCAGAATGTCATGTCCGGCTCCATTGGGTGCCAGGCGGACAAGACCCCGGAGGCACTGGACGCCTTCCTCGACCTGTTTGAAAAAATGCCCGCCTCGCCGGAGCGGTTTGCCGACACGCGCGACTCAATCATCAGCCGCTATCGCACCGGGAAGCTCGGCTTCCGCGAAATCCTCTGGGCAGTCCGTTCCTGGGAACGGCTCGAAGTGCCGGTTGACCCGCGCAAGGCGCGTTATGAGAGAATCCAGCGCCTCGGGCTGGACGACGTGCTGCGGTTCGACCAGGAGCACCTGCAACACCGGCCAAAACTGATTTCAATCGTCGGGGACAAAAACAAAATTGACCTGGAAAAAATCAGGAAAGAAGGCGCGGTAACCGAGCTGGAGCTGAAAGACATTTTTGCCTTCTGACCAACGGGTTTCCCACAGTTCGCGCCCGACCGGCAGCGGCTGCCGCCGCGCGACAATCCGCAAGGATTTCAAAGTGCATTGTGCAATCTGTTGCCTGGACAAACGATGTGCGCCAGCCGTTCCAGCGCGAAACAAAATGGCGTCACGGCAACAGTGTCACGGCAACAGTTGCATCGGCGCGAAGTGCGCGCCACACTCACGGCGTGAGCGTGGATTGGGAAAAATTGTGCGCGCTCGCATCGGCGGAAGTCGAGGCGACGGTTTCGGCATTGCCCAAACCGTTGCGGGTACGGGCGGGGGGATTGCCGGTGACATTTGAGCGTCGGCCGAACGCGGATTTGCAAGCCGATGGAATTGAGCCGGACACGTTGGGATTGTTTACCGGGGCGGAGTTTGCCGAGGAGGGAAATGTTCCCCTGCCGGCGCAGATTATTCTATTTTTGGAAAACCTTCGGGATTTTGCCAAAGGGGATGAGGTGATTTTTCGGGAGGAAGTGCGGACGACCTTTTTACATGAGCTGGGGCACTATTTGGGGTTGGACGAGGACGAATTAACCGAGCGGGGGCTGGAATAGCCTGTATTTGTGCGGTAAAAAATAATTAAAAATTCTCTTGCGGCTTTGGCAAACGCTGGTAAATTTGAAGCAGTCTTCCGCGTGGCGGAAGAGACGACTGGCAAAAAGCCTGTTGACAACCGGCGCGAGTCTGATAAATTTCGCGCCTTCAAAACTCGAATCTGAGATGCCGAGTTGAAAGTAATGATTCGGCGCTCGGGTTTTTTGTCCCCTAAATGGGGAAAAAGAAAGGGCAAAAGTGCCCGGCGATTTTTGGGTGAAAGCACCCATTGCTCATTGAAAATTGAATTGTGCGATAAGTGAGAGCCCCTTCATTGACGGCCAGTTAGTGGCTGTTATTGAAGAGTTTTAAAATTGTAATTCGTCCGACTAATCATCGGACACGAATTAAACTAACGTTTTTAACGGAGAGTTTGATTCTGGCTCAGAACGAACGCTGGCGGCGTGGATAAGACATGCAAGTCGAGCGCTGATTACGGGGTAGCAATATTCCGTGGTCGGAGCGGCGCAAGGGTGCGTAACACGTGGGTAATTTGCCATGAAGTCTGGAATAACTTGCTGAAAGGCGAGCTAATGCCGGATGTGAAAGTTGGGAGGCATCTTCTGATTTTCAAAGTTGGGGACCGTAAGGCCTGACGCTTCATGATAAGCCCGCGGCCTATCAGCTAGTTGGTGAGGTAACGGCTCACCAAGGCTAAGACGGGTAGCTGGTCTGAGAGGACGACCAGCCACACTGGAACTGAGACACGGTCCAGACACCTACGGGTGGCAGCAGTCGAGAATTTTTCACAATGGGCGAAAGCCTGATGGAGCGACGCCGCGTGGGGGATGAATGGCTTCGGCCCGTAAACCCCTGTCATTCGGGATCAATGCGTTTGGGTGAACATCTCAAACGTTGATAGTACCGGAAGAGGAAGGGACGGCTAACTCTGTGCCAGCAGCCGCGGTAATACAGAGGTCCCAAGCGTTGTTCGGATTTACTGGGCGTAAAGGGTGCGTAGGTGGTTGGGTAAGTCTGATGTGAAATCTCGGAGCTTAACTCCGAAACTGCATTGGATACTATCTAGCTTGAGAGTTGGAGGGGGGACTGGAATTCTCGGTGTAGCAGTGAAATGCGTAGATATCGAGAGGAACACCAGTGGCGAAGGCGAGTCCCTGGACAACTTCTGACACTGAGGCACGAAAGCCAGGGGAGCAAACGGGATTAGATACCCCGGTAGTCCTGGCCCTAAACGGTGCACGTTTGCTGTAAAAGGAATCGACCCCTTTTGTGGCGTAGCTAACGCGTTAAACGTGCCGCCTGGGAAGTACGGTCGCAAGATTAAAACTCAAAGAAATTGACGGGGGCCTGCACAAGCGGTGGAGTATGTGGCTCAATTCGATGCAACGCGAAGAACCTTACCTGGCCTTGACATGCAAGTGGTAGAAGCCTGAAAGGGTGACGATCCCGCAAGGGAAGCTTGCACAGGTGCTGCATGGCTGTCGTCAGCTCGTGTCGTGAGATGTTGGGTTAAGTCCCGCAACGAGCGCAACCCCTGTGTCCTGTTGCCACCCGGCCGAAAGGCTGGAGCACTCTGGACAGACTGCCTCGCTTCAACGAGGAGGAAGGTGGGGATGACGTCAAGTCAGGATGGCCCTTACGGCCAGGGCTGCACACGTACTACAATGCCCGGTACAAAGGGAAGCAAGACTGTAAAGTGGAGCAAATCCCCCAAAACCGGGCCCAGTTCAGATTGTCGTCTGCAACTCGACGGCATGAAGCTGGAATCGCTAGTAATGGCGCATCAGCTACGGCGCCGTGAATACGTTCCCAGGCCTTGTACACACCGCCCGTCACATCATGAAAGCCGTTTGTACCCGAAGTCGCCCCTTAAAAGGCGCCGAAGGTATGGATGGTGATTGGGATGAAGTCGTAACAAGGTAGCCGTAGGGGAACCTGCGGCTGGATCACCTCCTTTCTAAGGAGAAACCACGGGTCCGGGTTAAAAACCGGACTTCCGAGGTCGAACCCCGATGCAAGTCGGGGGACTAGGCTTAATACCTTATCGCACAATTCAGTTTTACAATGAGCAATCGCTCTTTGGCAAGTGGAAGAGATCGAACTCGATCCTTAATTTGAAATTTCAAATGTGAATTTGAGATTTTGAGAACGGGGCTGTAGCTCAGTTGGTAGAGCGGTAGCTTTGCAAGCTATAGGTCAGGAGTTCGAGTCTCCTCAGCTCCACCAGCCTTCGCTCGCAGCGAAGCGAGAGCGAGGCTGCCGCGCCGGAGCGAAGCGAAGGCGGGCGGTTGAGCGCACATCAGATTCAAGTGCTGCGAGCTACGGCTCGGCAAGCCGGAATTTGGGGGCGTGTAGCTCAGTTGGTTAGAGCACGCGCTTGATAAGCGCGGGGTCAATGGTTCAACTCCATCCACGCCCACCATTTTTCGCCTGGCGAAAAATGCCGCGCCGGAGCGGAGGCGAAGGCGGGCCGGACAGCAAACCACTTGCATGACAATTTACCGGGAATAATTGCCCAGGGTTGCATCCCTGGGTGAATAAGACCGGTGGTGTTCTTTGACAACTGCACATAGGTAAATTACAGGGCAAATACAGTTCGTTGAGTTCCTATTAACCTCGCAAGAGGTTATAGGGAAACTTTTGTGATCAAGCTACTAAGGGCTTATGGTGAATGCCTTGGTGCCAAGAGGCGATGAAGGACGTAGCAAGTTGCGATAAGCCACGGGGAGCCGCAAGCAGGCTTTGATCCGTGGATTTCCGAATGGGACAACCCAGCCAGTTTCATAACTGGTTATCCTTGGATGAATTCATAGTCCAATGAAGCGAAACGGGGTGAAGTGAAACATCTCAGTAACCCCAGGAAAAGAAAACGAAGCGATTCCGTCAGTAGTGGCGAGCGAAAGCGGAACAGTCTAAACCGGGAGGACTTGTCTTCCCGGGGTTGAGGGACCTTGATGTGACAGGCCGAGAGTTAGCAGAATCTTCTGGAAAGTTGAGCCATAGACCGTGACAGCCGGGTAAGCGAAAACTCAAAGCCGTCTAGAGGTATCCCAAGTAGCACGGTGCACGTGAAACTCTGTGCGAATCCGTCCGGACCACCGGATAAGACTAAATACTCCTTGGCAACCGATAGTGAACTAGTACCGCGAGGGAAAGGCGAAAAGAACCGCTGTTAGCGGAGTGAAATAGAACCTGAAACCATATGCCTACAATGTGTAGGAGCCATGCCGCAAGGTGTGGTGACTGCTTGCCTTTTGCATAATGAGTCTGCGAGTTATTATCAGTGGCCAGCCTAAATCTCTTTGAGATGGAGGCGAAGGGAAACCGAGTGCCAATAGCGCGACTAGTCGCTGGTAATAGACCCGAAGCGGAGGTGATCTACTCTTGAGCAGGTTGAAGCTGCAGTAACATGCAGTGAAGGACCGAACTCGTAGATGTTGAAAAATCTTGAGATGACTTGAGAGTAGGAGCGAAAGACTAATCAAACCCCGTGATAGCTGGTTCTCTCCGAAATCGCTTGAGGGCGAGTCTTATGGAAGTACCCGGCGGAGGTAGAGCACTGAATGGCTTAGAGTCCCCACCAGGATATCAAAACCAATCAAACTCCGAATACCGCCGGTCTCAGTATCATAGGAATCAGGCAGTGGGCGATAAGGTTCATTGCCGAGAGGATAACAGTCCAGACCATCAGCTAAGGTGCCTAAATGTGATTAAGTGGAAAGGATGTGACTTTGCTTAGACAGTGAGGATGTTGGCTTAGAGGCAGCCATCATTTAAACAGTGCGTAATAGCTGACTCATCGAGCGAGGTCGCGCCGAAAATGATTGGCGATCAAATCACATACCGAAGCTATGGATTCGAGAGGTTTTCGAATCTTTCGAGTGGTAGGAGAGCGTAATCAGTGCTGCGAAGCCGGACGGAAATGGACGGTGGAGCGCTGATTAGTGAGAATGCAGACACGAGTAGCGATAAACCAGATGAGAATTCTGGTCGCCGTAAACCCAAGGTTTCCTGGGCCAGGTTCGTCCTCCCAGGGTTAGCCGGGAGCTAAGCTGAGGCCGTAAGGCGTAAGCGATGCACAGCAGGTTAAATATTCCTGCGCCCGCCGGGATTAAGGCTGCGAATGACGCATGGGAAGACATCAACTAGGCAATCGAATGCTGAGCTTAGGCTTCGGCCAAAGCGTATTGGTGGGTTCCTGTGCCTAGAAAAGTTTGCAGTCGTTTCCCCGACGGCCCGTACCGTAAACCGACACAGGTGGGTGAGTGTAAGCGCACTCAGGCGCGCGAGAGAAACCTCTCTAAGGAACTCGGCACATTAGCCTCGTAACTTCGGGAAAAGAGGTGCCTGAAACCGTAGCAGCAATGTTGCGGCGTAAGGTTTCAATAAATTGCGTTTAGCGACTGTTTAACAAAAACACAGCTCTCTGCAAAGTCGTGAAGACGACGTATAGGGAGTGACAAGTGACCAATGCGGAAAGATTAAGAGATTTTGTTAGCCGCAAGGCGAAGCTCGGTCTTTAAGTCCCCGTGAATGTCGGCCGTAACTATAACGGTCCTAAGGTAGCGAAATTCCTTGTCGGGTAAGTTCCGACCTGCACGAATCTTGTAACGACTGAACGACTGTCTCGGAGAGGATCTCGGCGAAACTGTAACGGCGGTGAAGATGCCGCCTGCCCGCAGTAGGACGGAAAGACCCTATGCACCTTTACTGTAAGCTCGTATTGTGTTCTGGTTCGTGATGCGTAGCGTAGGTGGGAGACTTTGAAGCGGGGGCCTCGGTTCCCGTGGAGTCGCAATGTGAAACACCACTCTTTGCTAATTAGGATTCTAACCTCATGCTGTAAGCCAGCTGGGGGACAGTGCGTGCGGGTCAGTTTGACTGGGGCGGTTTCCTCCCAAAGAGTAACGGAGGAGCGCGAAGCTTGGCTCAGCACGGTTGGCAACCGTGCGTTGAGGGTATGGCTAGAAGCCAGGTTAACTGTGAGACCAACAAGTCGAGCAGGTACGAAAGTAGGCCCAAATGATCCGACGTTTTAATGTGGAATTGACGTCGCTCAACGGACAAAAGGTACGCTAGGGATAACAGGCTGATCGGGTCCAAGAGTTCACATCGACGACCCGGTTTGGCACCTCGATGTCGGCTCATCGCATCCTGGGGCTGGAGAAGGTCCCAAGGGTCCGGCTGTTCGCCGGTTAAAGCGGTACGCGAGCTGGGTTCAGAACGTCGTGAGACAGTTCGGTCCTTATCCACTGTGGGCGCAGGAGACTTGAGGGGTTCCAACCTTAGTACGAGAGGACCGGGTTGGACGCACTTCTGGTGTGGCAATTGTCGCGTCAGCGGCATCGTTGCGTAGCCATGTGCGGAAGAGATAAGCGCTGAAAGCATCTAAGTGCCAAGCTCATCCCAAGATAATGTCTCCCGGGGCGCAAGCCCCCTAAAGACCACGGGCAGACCACCCGTTTGATAGGCCAGAGGTGTAAGCGTTGTAAGACGTTTAGCCGACTGGTACTAATCGGTCGTGCGGCTTGATCGCTTTTCTTTTTCTTCTTTGAAGGGAAAGAATGCGATTTAAAACTCACGAAAAGTAATTGTTCGGTAATCCTGTGTGCAGTTTTCAGAGAAAACCAAACCGTGACACGTGATGCGTGATCCGTGGCGGTGGTGGATCGTTCTTTAACATTTTGTGAATCTGACGGCGTGTTTGGAAATCACGCCTCACGTTTCACGTTTCATTCTTGGTGGCCATAAAGCTGTGGTCCGACCCGATCCCATTCCGAACTCGGCCGTCAAACACAGTCTTGCCGATGGTAGTAGTCCTATAGGTTCTGCGAGAGTAGGTAGCCGCCAGTTTTTCAATAAAACCCCGGAGAAAATTCTCCGGGGTTTTTGTTTTTGTTGTAGGACATTGCGTCTCGCCTGCCTCAAACAGGTTGGAGATGAGCTCAACCCTCATGGCTCCACGGGAAGCGGCAGCGCTTCCGGAGGGAGATCTTTTACGCTTAAATCCCCGTAAACGACCCGGTAGCTCGTTGCGCCTTTCAGCTTGTACCAGCAGACGATGCGATCCTTGTCGCCGAGATTGACGCCTTTGCCCAAATACCGAAAGGTGTTCTCTTCCGTGCTGTTTCTGATGAAGGGATTCACCGGCGCACCCGGGCCATAATTGAGAAAACGTTGTTGCGTCTCCATGAACTTTCGATCGAATACGGTTTTCAGCGGATCGCCCCAAACCTGTACCGACTGAAAATCATTCGGTTTAAATTCAACCTGATCGGGAAACGTCTTCTTGTTGGATTCAGCCGCGATATTCAGATAGTCAATGACATCCTGTTCCGTGAATGGAGGCGGGCTTTCGACGACATAGCCCTCGGGCGGGTCCAGGCGGAAGAGCGATTCGTCCAACGCTACGTCAAAGGCAATGTCACAACTAATGATTCCCGCCAAATCCGCGTAGGAAGGCTCTTTTTCTGGCGGGTTATCGCGCGCCGGATCGGTTTCCGGATCAAAAATGTCTCTTCCTGGAATGCGGATTTCAACCGGTCGTTTGGTCCTCTGATCAATCCAGACGTCACAACTCACATTGCGTTCCTTGTCGAAAAGGCGGAAGACATTGACCGTGCCCGCCGCGGTTTTTCGCGTTTCCACCCGTTGCGGGTTTTCCTTTTTCATCGCCTCGAAAACCCTAACGAACGGCCCCCGCGGGTCGGACCATAACTGTCCGGATGACCTTTGTTCAAAGGATGAGAATTGTTCAATTTCCGTGAGGCGTGCTTTCTTTTTATCGGGCAAGCATATCAATTTCCGCCCGCGCACAGTATCCGTGATTGTCACCCGGCAGATTTGCCCTTGAGCGTCAATTTCGGTTTCCCGGTAGCAGCCAGGCGGTTGGTATGCCTCTCGCAGGATTGGCTGGCGCACCAGCGACTTCCGCTTGCCATCGGTGCTGGTTTTGTACAAATAGCCGATCTTCTTCCAGGTGATGCCCGAGCCCGGCGCGGCGACCGGGCTTTGGTTTGCGGCCAGGATGGATTTCACCTGCGTCTTCAGTTTCGGCCAACTGGCGCAGCCGTATTCGCGGGCGATCACCAGTTGCGCATCCGCGAGCGTGAAGCGGGCGGCGCGAAGTTCCTCCGGCGGACGTTTGTTCCAATCCGGATGGTTTTCCTGAATGCGCCGAATACCATCAGGATCGCCGGACTTGTGGAATTTCAGGAGTTCTTTGGCCTGTTTCTTGAGTTGCTCAAGACTCGGCCGGGCCGGAAACGATTTTGACATATAACCTTTCTGCTATCGCCCGCAGTCCGCTTTCAGGCAGCATCAAGGTTGTTGTTTAAACACCAACGCTTTCAAGAGGTGGGCTCAGCCCTTTCCGCGGACTCGGACGCGTCCTGAACGCAAGGCAAATCAACCACGCGTCATCGGGTGTGTCAAGTGGATTGGATTTGCAGTCCTGGCAAGAAGCGCAGCTTGGAGTTTTCATCATCGGTTGGGCCTTCTGTCCTCCACAGTTCGGGCGTTTCCTCCACCCGAATGAGCACTTTACTTTCCTTCTCCACATACTCCACACCACTCACGCGCCAGGAATCACCCAGCGCCATAATCTGATGAAACATTTTCTCGGGAATCATCCTCCCAGTTTAAATCACCCGAAAACCTCGTCTACCCATTAAAAACGTCGAGGAACCGAAAATCTTTATTGATGGCCTGATTCTTCCCGTCAACCAGGAATTTTTGTGGGATAAAACTTCAATCAAAATTCTTTCGGAATCCAATGCCGTCGCATCCGTCTCGAACCCGGGGAAGGCTTTTTGACGCTGCCAGCCTCGACAAATGTTTTGTGGAGGTGGAAGGGCTGGTGGATTCACAACGGCTGCTCTCATCGAATGTCTTGAGACTGGATCTGCTGGTTGAGAATTTTAATTTGAATGCGTTTGTAAAAGTCAGCCCGCTCGGGGCAGCGCTGCCGGTCTTGACCGGCAAATTTATCCGTATCAATGGGGTTTATACGGAGAACTTCGACGCCTCGGGCAAGATCGCCGAGATCACCTTGTGGACTCCCGGGCTGAACCAGGTCGAAATCGTCGGTTCGCTGGAGGAGGATCCCCGTTTTTTAATTCCCGTCACATCTTCCGATAATTTTGCCGCATTTGATTCCAAGACCATGGTTCGCGTTGAAGGTGTTGTTCGCAGTCAACGGCCCGGGGAAGCCGTCACGATTTGGGATGAGGCGGGACAGGTGCGCATTTTTGCCAAACAACGGCGGCCATTGCAGGTGGGCAACCACATCGAAGCGGTCGGCTATCCGGTGATTCAGGGCATTGACCGGGTTTTGCTGGATGGATGGTTCCGCCCGGTCGCGCAGAGCACGACCAATGCTTATGGGGTTTCCACGAACCGGACAAAATTGCGCCTGGCCGACCAAATTCGCAGCCTGGACCAGGGAAGCATCGTCCAACAACCGGCGGTCAGCCTCGAAGGAGTGGTAACCTGGGTGGATGTCCATACGAATTTCATCTATATCCTGGACAGCAGCGGCGGGATTCGCGTCATGCAGACTCGACTTCAGAACGGAAACCGCATTCAGACGAGTACGCTGGTCAAAGTGGATGGCGTCGCTGTCGCGGGAGAGTTCGCGCCCGTCATTACCAATGCCGTGGTGCGCCAGACCGGGACCATGAGTCTGCCAGATGCGCCGCTGACCAGTCTCGAACAGGCCTTGACGGGTACGGAGGAAGGTCGCTGGGTTCAAGTGCGCGGTTACGTTTGCAAAGTCACCGAGGTGAACCGGACACTGGAATTCCAGATGGTCGCCCCCGGCGGTGAATTCACGGCGCGCGTTCCCCGGGACAGCACCTTGAGAAACCTGCAAGGCTCGGTTGTCCTGGTTCGGGGGGGTTGTGCGGTCATTGCGAATGCCCGCCGGCAATTGACGGACGTTGAAATCTGGTCGCCGTCAGCCGCAAACGTCCAGATCGAACAATACGCGCCCGGGGATTTGTTTGCCCTGCCCATGCGGCCCCTCGCCAGCCTGCGACAGTTTAATCTGTTCAATACACTGAATGAACGGGTGCGCACCTGCGGTTCGGTCACCTTGCAGGTTCCGGGACATTATCTGTATGTGCAGGACGGCGACAGCAGCATTTTTGCCCTGAGCGACCAGATCGAACCGTTGCACCCCGGCGATCGCGTCGAAATCGTCGGATTTCCCGGGAATGACGGCGGGAATTTTTTGTTGCGGAATGCGGTGTATCGTCGAATTGCGCCCGGGCCCGAGCCAGTTCCCGTGCAACTGCCCGGCTCGCAATCCGTCAAAGAGGATTTGGATGGTTTGCTCGTGCGTGAGGAAGGGGTGTTGCTCGATGTTGCGGAAAGAACCGATGCAATGCACCTGATCGTTGAGGGCCGGGGTTTGGTTTTCGAAGCCAAGCTGGATCGGGTCGGAGAATCGGCGCCGGAGAGGCCGGCCATCGGCAGCAAACTCGCCCTCACTGGCGTGTATCGCATCCAACGGGACGAATATGGCAAACCCCGCTCCTTCCTGTTGAACCTGCGCAACGGGAGTGATGTACGCGTCCTGGTCCCGCCGCCTTGGTGGACGCTCCGCCGGCTTTTGCTGGTGCTGGCCGGCGTGCTGCTGGTTTCCCTGCTCGCCCTTTTGTGGACGCTGGCCACCCGGCGCAAAAACAGCCTGCTCTTGCAGGCCCAGGCGGAGTTAAAAACCGCCCACGACAAACTGGAGGAGCGCGTTCAGGAACGTACGCGCAGCTTGCAGGAGGCCAACGAAGCGCTGCGGCGCTCCGAGGAGCGGTTCGTCAAGGCGTTTCGGGCCAGCCCGGTTCCCTTGGTGCTGCAGAGCGTCCGCGAACAGCAGTATGTGGATGTCAACGAGAGCTTCCTCCAGTTGACCGGCTTCAAACGCGAAGAGGTTTTGGGACAAACTCCCGCCGGGTTGAAATTATTTCCCAAACCGGAAACCGGGCTGGAAATGTTGGACGCACTTTCATCCAAACGCCTGTTCCGCAACCTGCAAACCGAACTGAGCACACGGGAAGGGAAAAACCTGACCGTGCTGATCTCCACGGAAATGTTTGAACTGGACGGCCAGCCGCATGTTTTGACGTCAATCCAGGACATCACCGAGCGGGTTAACATTGAAAATCAATTGCGTCAGGCGCAAAAAATGGAGGTGGTTGGCCAGATTGCCGCCGGCATCGCGCACGATTTCAACAACATCCTCACCGTCATTCAAGGCCACGCGGAGATGCAGTTGAACGTGGGGCAAATGGATGCATCACTCGTGGAATCCTTGCATGAAATTGCCCGCGCTTCGGCCCGGGCCGCGTCCCTCACCCGTCAGTTGCTGGCTTTCAGCCGCAAACAGATGCTGCACCGCCGCCCGCTCGATTTGCGGGAGTTGCTGAACAATCTCGGCAAAATGCTGCAACGCGTCATCGGCGAACACATTAATTTGCGGATTCAATGCGCGGAAAATCTTCCGTCCGTGTTCGCCGATGCGGTCAATTTTGAGCAGATTGTCATCAATCTGGCCGTGAACGCGCGTGATGCCATGCCGCGGGGCGGCCCGCTCACCATCACCGCCGAACCGGTGGTGATTGACGCCAAGTACATGGAACAGGTGCCGGACGCCGTGATCGGAACCTTCGTGCGTTTGACTGTGGCTGACCAGGGAAGCGGAATGGACGAAACCGTGCGCAGCAAAATATTCGAGCCGTTTTTTACCACCAAGGATGTTGGCAAAGGGACCGGAATGGGGTTGGCCACGGTTTATGGCATTATCAAACAGCATCAAGGATGGATTGAAGTTGAATCCAAGCCCGGGGTTGGCTCGGTGTTCAAAGTCTTCCTCCCGGTGGCCGATGGGGAGGTGCAAAAGACATCCGAACCCGGGACAGATCTGGTTCGGAAGGCCGATGTTCCGCCCTGGACCATTCTTGTCGTCGAAGATGAAGCCCCGTTGCGTGAGATGGCTTCCAAAATCTTAAAACGGCTCGGGTACCAGGTGGTCGTGGCCCGGGACGGTCCCGAGGCCTTGAGCCTCTGGCCGCAACACCGCGGGAAAATTGATTTGCTATTCACGGACATGGTGATGCCCGGTGGAATGACCGGTCGCGAACTGGCGGACCGCCTCCTGTGCGAAGAACCCCGTCTGCGCGTCATCTATTCCACCGGCTACAGCATGGATTTGTTCAGTTCAGGCATCGAACTGGTTGAGGGGGTCAATTGTCTGCTCAAACCCTACGACGCCACCGCGCTGGTTCGCGCGGTCAAAAGAGCCTTTGCCAACCAGGATTGACTCCGCGGATCCGGGTCGCCGGCGGCTTTCGATTTCATAACACTCACCCTCGGAGCGAGTTCCGCAAATAATTTACTTTCTCGAATCGGTACGCTCATGTATTCGTCCTTGACCGCCGTGTTTGAAGCGTCGCGATGAAAATAATTGTGCGGAATGCAACAAGCTGTCTGGTGTTGGGCGCCGTGATCGCGGTAAATGCCCAGACACTGGAGTTCCATGTTTCCACTTCGGGCAATGACGCGGCCGATGGCACGCGGGAAAAGCCGTTTGCCACCCTGGAAAAGGCGCGCGATGCGGTCCGCGCAATTCGAACGGAGAAACAAGCCCGGATGAGGTGGCTCATGTCGCCGAGGGTGCGCGAGGCGGTCCCGACAGTTCAAGCGGAGAAGAAGGTCAACGGTTCGGCGACGATATGGCTGGCGGCCGGAACCTACCGCCGGACGAACACTTTTGCGCTGGATGATCGTGATTCAACCACAACCTACCGCGCTGCGCCCGGGGCAGAGGTGCGCATCGCCGGCAGCATCAGCATCCCGAACAGCGCATTGAAACCGGTGACGGACCCGGAAGTGTTGTCAAGATTGCTGCCGGAGGTTCGCGGCAAGGTGCTGGAAGCCGATTTGCGCGCGCTCGGCGTCTCCAATTTCGGCGAAATCGGACCCCGGGGCTTTCGGCGGCCCTATATCGCGGCGCCGCTGGAGTTGTTTGTTGATGATGAAGCGCTCACGGTGGCGCAGTGGCCCAATCCCGGCGAGCCCGGGATTCCGATCGGCAAGGTGTTGGACAAGGGATCCATCACGCGCCAGGGTGACAAACCGGATCGGGGAGGCACATTTCAGTTTGAAACCGACCGGCCGCTTCGCTGGAAGCAGGCGAACGACGTGTGGATCTCCGGCCTCTTCGATAATGGCTATGCCGACAGCACGGTGAAAGTAAAGGCTTTCGATTTTGAGAAACGCACAATCACCACGCTGCAGCCCCACATGTATGGTTTCTCCTCGGGTAAACCGTGGAACTGTTGGATCGCTCAGAATTTGCTGGAAGAGATCGATTTGCCCGGCGAGTACTTCGTTCATAAATCATCGGGCAAACTCTATTTCCTTCCCCCGGTTGGGAAGAACATGGATAAGGCCCGTCTCGATGTATCAATGCTCGATGAACCCCTCGTGGCGATCGAAGGCGCCCGAAACGTGGCATTTCAAGACGTCACCCTGGAATGTTCCCGCGGGATTGGAGTGTATATCGAGCGCGGCGCAGACAATCGCATTCAGAACTGCACCCTGCGCAATCTGGGAATCGTGGCCGTCTGCATCGGCAAGGGAGTCGCGCCCGACCCGTTGTATCGGCACGATGGCTACACCGGCCAGCCTTTGTCGCGGGCGCTGGGTTCCTGGCACGAGCACATCTACGAAAATCCCAACTATAACCGCGAGGCCGGCACCGGACAGGGAGTCGTCAACTGCAACATCTATAATATCGGCCAGGGTGGTGTATCCTTGGGCGGTGGAGATCGCCTCACTTTGACGCCCGCCGGTAATTTTGTGGAAAACTGCCGCATTCACGACTTCAACCGCTGGGGCCGCACTTACAAGGGGGCGATCAACATTGACGGCGTCGGCAATCGCATCGCCCACAATCTCATTTATAATGCGCCCGCCGTGGCGATCTATCTGCATGGCAACGACCATGTCATCGAATACAACGAAATCCACGATGTGATGCGCGACGGCGATGACCAGGGGGCTTTCTATATGGGACGCGACCCGTCAGAGCGCGGCACTATCATCCGTTACAACTATTGGCACGACATCGGGTTTGGCCCCAATGCCCACCAGACTTTCAGTCTTTATTTCGACGACGCCGGCGGGGATGGCGCCAAAATCTATGGCAACGTGTTCTACAAAGCCGGCAAACTGGCGGCAATTTTCGTTAACAGCGGCAGCGATATCATCATTACGAATAATATCTTCGTGGATTGTGCCTCGGTCATCCGACTGTACAAGCGTAGCGTCTGGCTGGAGCGAGAAGGGCGGTTCGAGCAGCGGCTCAAAGCGTTGCACTATAACGAATCGCCGTGGCGCGAGCACTATCCCGGATTAGCCAATTACCTGGAGGATCGGGCAAAAATGCCCCGCGGCGATTTGCTGGCCGGCAATTTGATTGTCAGATGCAAAGAGGTCATCCTCAAAAACCAATACCCGGAGTACATCGAGTTGAAAGCCAATCGCGAAACCAGCGACGACCCCGGCTTTGCGGACCTGGAGCGCTGTAATTTCCGCCTGAAGCCCGGCGCGGACATCGGCATCAAGGGCTTTGCGCCGGTGCCATTCGATAAGATGGGTTTGAATCCCAACAACAAAGAAATAAAGTAACCAGGAGCAGAAACCGCCTTTGTTCCTGGTTTCCTTTGTTGCTCATCCCCGAGGCTGCCACGGCGGTTGCTCGGGCAGCGAGGCGTCGAATTCCCGCACCAACCCGTTTTCGTAGGCGCCGGCATAAGTGCCGGCGAAAAACCGGTCAAGGCCTTCCTTAAAGAAACGCTCCCACGAGGCTTCTTCATGGCCGGGAACGATGGGATAAAAGAGCGCCCGGTTGCTCACGGCGGCTTGGAGGTCGCCGGGGGCGTCGCCAATCATCAGGATTTTCCCGGCCGGATACTTGCCGCCGGCGGCAAATTGGATGTGCTCGGTCTTGGTGCCCAGTTCCTGGCCGGCGATGGCCCGGACGAAACGGTCAATGCCGTGCTCCTTCCATTCGCGCACCAGCGCCTCAGTCGGTGTCTGTGAGACGACTATCACGTCGGCCTGTTGAACCATCTTCTGCAGGCTTTCCTGGAAGAACGGGAACGGGGGGACGCCGGAGACGATGTCCGCGACCGCCTGGTTGACCCCGAGGGACCAGGCTAGGGCCGGCGCGAGCGCCCGGTTGCCGGCGTCCACTTCCTTCTGGAGCGCGGCATTGCCAAGCCGGGTTTCGCGGGCGATCCAGGCTTCGAGCGCCTTCGTGTCGGGCACGGCGACCTTGCGGGCGATGACTTCCTTGCGTTTGCGGAGCAGGTTGAGGGCGCGCACGACGGCCGGGAACCGGTTCACGCCGCGTGACTTAGAGTAAAGATTGACGAAATCCCAGACTTCGCGCGCGTACTTGCTTGCGGTCTGGAGGCGGAAATGTTTGATGAACATCGGCGCGAAACATTCCTTGTGCTTGAGCTCCATGGTGTCGAAGACGCAGCCATCGGAGTCAATGCCAATGAAGAATTCCTTTGTGGGTTTCAGGTCTTTCAGGATTTGCGGGTCGCTCATGAGATTCGTGCCCGGAAAGTAGGCCTTGAAGCGCACGGGCAGTCAAACAAGATTTCCCGTCATCTTGCTTTTTTGGACTGCGCCGGCAGAGCGCCAGCGGCGACGGCGCTTTCGGGTGGTGAGGGACGTTTGAATGGCAGGCGTGGCATCGAAAAGCGGTGTCGCGCTCCGCTTGCCACCGCACTCCAAAACCTGGCGGCAGTTCGGTCGGTTCACGAATTTTCCCAAGCCCGTCAGGGCTGGCATCTTTGTAGAAAATCCCCATCAAAATAATCCCAAGCTCCGTTCGGAGCGACATCTTCGGAAAATCTCACGCCAAGGCGCGAAGGAGCGAAGCGTTTTGTTGGATGACGAGGGAGCGCGGGTGTCCGCGCCGAAGGCAAAAAGATTCGCAACGGGACGTTGCGAACGGCGACGGGACGGTCGCGCTCCCCATTCAGTTTTGGGATGGACGCCAGGGGCAAATGGCGTTTGAATCCTAAAAATGTTTGCGCTGGAAGACGAATTGACGTTTGTAATTGGGCCGCAAGTTAATCCTTTTCGTGGCACGATAATCTTCACCCGTTCCGGGGTTGTAATCGGCGGCAGCGAAGACGTGATTACAAACGGCGGTTTTGGTCTGGTTGACACTGGAGAGAAAAAGCTTTTAGTGACATGCCATCATGTTTGGCAAGGGTTTTTACAAGAACGAGAACAAAATCCAAAAGCAAGAATGTACGTTTGCCTACATGAAAGATTACCCGTTGCCTTTGATAAGTGCGAACCGATTGGTCAAGATGCAACTCTTGATATCGCGACGTTTGACATATCACCTGTACTGGGCGCTTGTGGCGAACATAAATTTTTCCCATTGAATCAAAATCCTGCCCCGCGTGTTGCAAGCGGCGACAAGCTCGTTTTGTTGGGTGATCAGGGGATATTCCGTTCTCTCACCGATGCTGGATTGGAATTTGGAGTAACGACATATTTAGTTCGCGTTTCGAGCGTTGACGGTTTGCGTTTCCACACCAGTATTTCCAACATAAAATCGAAATATGTTCGGCGACCTGTGCGTGTTCCTGAATCGAGCCCACACGGTGGTATCAGTGGTAGCCCTTGCTTCTTGATACGGGAAGATCGTCCATGTCAACTCGTTGGTTTTGTAACAGGCGATTGGATGAATTATCTCTGTTTTGCCCACGCGAGTTGTTTAAACCCTAACGGCACAATCAAAAAAGCAGCAATTTGAGATGCTTGCCAGGAGACTGAAACCAAGTAATCTGCCGATGTGAAACAAATTTTCCCGGTTTGCATTTTTCTTTTGATACTGGGCGTGGCGACTGCTCAAACAAATATAATTAGTAATGGGAACATTGAAGAGGCTGTTACTAACTTCCTGAATAGGGTTACCGGTGAAGAAGTTGAGGGGATTAAAATAAAGGCAGAAAAGGGAGATGCTGAATCTGAATACAAGCTTGGCATTCTTTATGCGAATGGTGTCGTTGTTCCCAAAGATCAAACAGAGGCTTCAAAATGGTATAGTAAAGCTGCTGGACAAGGTCATGCTGAAGCCCAATTTTCAATTGCAACATTTTATTTCCTTGGTGTTGGAGTAAGTCAGGATTTTGTGCTGGCCCACAAATGGTATAATCTTTCAGCTGCTCACGGTTTTAAACCGGCAAAAACTGGTCGCGAAATAGTCGAACAAAAAATGACCCCGGACCAAATCACTGAAGCACAGCAATTGGCGCGCAAGTTCAAGCCACATAAGGGATCAGGTTCTAACGATTCCACTTCACCTGACAGTCCAACAGCCAGCGGCACGGGCTTTTTCATCACGGATGACGGCTATTTGATTTCCAATTATCACGTCGTCAAGGATGCGGCCAAAGTCCAGGTGGTTACGAGTGCAGGAATTACTCCCGCCAAGGTGGTACAGGTGGATGCGGCCAATGACTTGGCGTTGCTCAAGGCGGAGGGAAAATTTTCTTCATTGCCAATTGCGCCGAGTCGCAAGGTGCAATTGGGAAGCACCGTAGCCACGGTGGGGTTTCCCAACATCGGGATGCAAGGATTCTCACCCAAACTGGCCAAGGGAGAAATCGCGGCGCTGGCGGGCGCGGCGGATGACGCGCGGTATTTTCAGATCAGCGTGCCGGTACAGCCGGGTAATTCGGGCGGGGCGCTGGTGGATGAACACGGTAACGTTGTTGGCGTCGTGTCGGCCAAGCTGGATGCGGCCACGGCGCTGGCCGCGAGTGGCGCGCTGCCGGAGAATGTGAATTACGCGGTCAAGAGCAGTTTTCTCCTGGGCTTCCTCGAATCGGTGCCGGACGTGGCGAGCAAATTGAAAGAGCCACAGACGGCGGAGCGGAAATTTGAGGACATGGTCAAGTCGGCGCAATCGGCGGCGGTGTTGGTGCTGGTCTATTGAGGTAGGGCGGGCAGTACTCTGCCCGCCGCTCGTCCAATAGCAAAACCCGGTGCGCACGGAGTGACGCGCCCTACCTTTCGTGTTGTTTGTGTATTTCGTGGTCAATCCGGCTTTTCAGACTCGACTGCCAGTCAATCGCTGTGGACAATTGGTTCGGCAGAAAAGAAATCAAAACCACACAGGACAATAGTTGAAAAGGACTCCGATGATGACGAAAAGTGATTTTATCAAGTCGCGCATTTCAAAGATGACGCTGGCCCAGAAGGTCGGCCAGTGTCTGGTGCTGGGGCACGTGGGCACCATTTGCACGCCGGAAATCCTGCGGCGCATCCGCGAATACTTTCCGGCCGGAATTCGCGGCGGTTTATACTGGCGTCAGCGGGACGCCCGCCATGATCCGGGCTGCACGCCGCCGGAGCTGGCTCATCGCGTCCAGCGCACCCCGCGCGGCACGACGTTTGACTGCCTGCCGGATCTGCCGGTGCCGCACTGCACCAATGGCGAGTATGGCGAGATGCTTAACCGCCTGAAACGGGAGGCGTTGAATAACAACCTGGGGCTTCCTCTGCACCTGACTTTCGACCACGAGGGCGACCAGAACGCCGATTACTATCGCGGCGGGCTCCACCAGACGCCCAACGCCTTGGGGCTGGCACGGCTCAAGGATCCCAAGCTCGTCTATAATGTCTTCAAAGCGATCGGCAAGCAGTACGCCGCCCTCGGATTTTCCTGGACCCATTCGCTGGTCCTGGATGTCAACACCAACCCCATGAATCCGGAAATCAATATCCGGAGTTTCGGGCAGGATGCCGATACCGTTGCCGAATACGCGGTGCAGGCCATGAGAGGCTGGCGGGATGCCGGGATCATCTGCACCGGCAAGCATTTCCCGGGACGCGGCGAATCGGTTTCCGACGCTCATTCCGGGCTGCCCGTCATCAACATTTCGCGCAAGCAAATGGAAGTGCACCTGGCGCCTTACCGCCGGCTCATCGCCGAGGGCGTCCCGGCCATCATGACGGGGCACACCTGTTATCCTCAGCTCGAGCCTGCCGACATCCCGGCGACATTGTCCAAACGCATCCTGACGGGCATCCTCAAGGACGAACTGGGTTTCCAGGGCGTCATCACGACCGATGCCATGGAAATGGGCGGAATCCTGGCCCGCTTCGAATTGGCGGAAGCCTGCGTCAAGGCCCTGAACGCCGGCGCCGACCTCCTGCTGCTGCGCGACGGCGGCCAGATCATCCCCGAAGTCGTTCCGGCGCTCGTTCGTGCTGCCGAAGAAGGACGCATTCCGATTGAACGCATCGAAGACGCCAACCGGCGCGTGCTCGGCGTCAAATACGATTACGGATTCTTCGACAAGCCGTCAAAAGGCGACCCTCGCGACGTCAAAAAGGCCGGCGACGGCATCAACGATCCGTGGGTGATTCGGACGATCACCGACGCGTCGAAGCGCGTGGTTCAGGTGATCCGCGACGAGCAGAAGATTCTGCCGTTGAAGAAGGACACGAAGGTTTTGTTGATCGAGCAGGTCCACCTGCAGCACCTGTACACCAACACGACGCAATGCTGTCCCTCCCTGATGTGGATGAAGATGCTGGAACATTCGGACAAGGTGGGCAGCGTGGAATGCAACATGACGTATCCGCCGGAAGATCAGGTGCGCGCGAAGGCGCGCGTGGACGAGGCGGATGTGATCGTCATGACGAATTATTACGGGCGCCGTTTTTTGGGCGGCAATGAATTCACGCAAAAGGTCCACACATGGGGAAAGCCGGTCATTGTTCTGACCAACAGCCCGTATCCGTTCACCGTGTGCCCGGAATACAAGACGGTCATCTGCACCTACGGCTGTTCCAACTATTGCCTCGAACAGGCGGCGAACATCATCTACGGCGTCGGCTCGAAGAAGGTCGTCGGCAAGACGACCAGGAAGGGCAAGAAGAAATAGGAATCGGAGCCATGCTCGCGCCTTGTGCTCAGGAATCGGGTCTGGTCATACGTAGGCGCGGTAGCGTCCTGGAGTGCGCCAGCCCTCTGGCGCTTTGTAAACGGGCGTCCACTACGCGAAAGCGCCAGAGGGCTGGCGCACTCCAAAACCTGACGGTCCGTCCTGCGGCTTTAGCCGGTCCAAACGTCTCGCTCGCATGAAAACAGAAGCGCCTGTGGAAAAGCCGATCCCCAAGCGGGAGCTGCCGACCTCAAAGCGGGTTCTTTGGGGCATGGGCGGCCTGGCGGACAGCATGATGTACCTCGGGGTCAACAGCCTGATTGACCAGATTTACATCATCGCCCTCGGCTATCATGCCGGCTTGATCAGCTTCATCCGCGCCCTGCCCCGCTTCATTGACTTCATCACCGATCCCTTCGTGGGATACCTCTCCGACAATACCCGCTCGCGCTGGGGACGGCGCCGGCCCTGGATGATGGCGGGTTTGGTGATTTCCGCACTGGTGGCGGTTGGCATGTGGTTTCCGCCGGCATCCGTACCCGTCAACGCCACGATGTCCTGGACCGCCGCTGCACTGGTTCAGTGGAAGGGCGCGCTGTTTTTCACCCTGGCGATGGTCGCGTTGTACAGCGTCGGCTACGCCTTCTACACGATCCCGTACACCGGCATGGGTTACGAGATGACCGACAACTACAATGAACGCACACATCTGTTCAAGTGGAGGATGATGGCGTTTGCCGTGGGCAGTTTCCTCGCGCCCTGGCTGCCGTGGTTGTGCATGGAGATCGAAGGGAAAGAGCAAGGCAATGTTCTCAAAGGCGCGCAGGGCGTTCATTACGTGAGTTTCGGATTGGGCATTGTGATCGTCCTCGCCGGCCTGTTGCCCATCCTCTTCTGCCGGGAAAAGAGCCACGCCCCGGCGGGCCAGCCGGGAGACAAGCCGGGTGCGGACAAAAAGATGTCGTTCCTGATGGCGGCCCGGAGCACGCTGACAAACACGGCATTCCTGCCGTTGTTGCTGGGCAATCTCATCACCAAGCTCGGCATGGTGATCACCGGCATATTCTTCCGGTATGTGTTCTACTATCACATTGCGAACGGCGACATCCGGATGGGCGCCTCCTACTACGGGACGTACTGCAACAGCATCAACCTGGTGAACCTGTTCATCGGCATGATTGCCATGGCGTGGGTGACCGACCGCATCGGCAAGAAACCCGCGCTGCTGGTTTGCATGGCGATGAGCGTCGTGACCTATGGGTCGCTGTGGTTTGCCTTTTCGACCGCCCCTTCGTCCTACTGGACGCTCCATATGCCCTTTGCGTGGACCGTGGTGGTTCAATGGCCCACCCTGATTACGGGCGCCCTCATCGGCCTGTTCACCAATACCATGCCGATGATCATGAACTCGATGCTGGCTGATGTTTGTGATGAGGATCAACTTAAGACCGGCCAGCGGCGGGACGCGTTTTACAGCGGTGTATTCGTCAGTTGCGACAAAATGGCCATCGCGGTGGCCACCATCTTCCAAGGCATCCTGCTGGTGTGGTCCGGGTTCGACGCCACCTTGCCGACGCAGCGGCCGGAGACGGTGAAGTTGTGGATTCTGATGCTGGTGATTACGCAGCCGCTCGGCTTCCTGCTCGGCTTCTTCGGTATTTTGTTCTATCCCCTGACCCGCGAACGCTGCAGCGAGATTCGCGCCCGGCTCGACGCATCCGAACAACGGGGGTGATTCGAATTTACGACCCTGAATTTGGCGGCAAACGCAATGTCGTGTCGGCCGGCAGTGTTTCTTCGCTTGCCTTTTCGAGCAGCGCACTCGGAAGCGACTTAGCGGCCTTTGCCCCCAACTGTTTTAACTTCTCCGTTTGACTGATAAGGTTTCCCGAGCCGGTGTGAAGTTTGGTCGAGGCGTCTTCCCATGCTTTGCGTGCCTTGCCAAGCGAATCGCCCACGGCTTGCATGTCTTCCACGAAGCCGACGAACTTGTCGTAGAGTTTACCGCCGCGGTCGGCGATTTCGAGGACGTGTTTTTGCTGGTCGGCCAGCCGCCAGACGTTCGCGACGGTGCGAAGGGTGGCCAGCAAAGTCGAGTTGGTAATGATCACGACATTGTGATCCCCTGCCTCCGCGAACAATCCCGGCTCGCGCGCGATGGCCGCGAAAAACGCCGCTTCGATGGGCACATACATCAGCACGAAATCCGGTGTATTGATGTCGTGAATGTCCTGATAACGCTTTGCGCCGAGGTCGCGGAAATGTTTGCGCAACGCCTCGACGTGCCGGTCAAGTCCAGCGAGTTTGGCAGGATCGTCGGCTGCGTTCACAGATTCCTCATAGGCGCGCAGCGAAACTTTGGAATCAATCACCAGATTGCGTTTCTCCGGCAATTCCACAATTACGTCGAGAAACCGCTGGTCGCCATCGGTGTCCTTCGCGCTGCGTTGCCGGCGATAGTGAATATCCTTCTGCAATCCGGACTTTTCAAGAATCTGGTCGAGCATATTCTCGCCCCAATTGCCCAGCACCTTCACGTCACCCTTGAGCGCCTTGGAAAGATTTGCCGCCTCATTACCGATGCGACTGATCTGTTCCTTAAGCAGCGCGCTGTGCGTGGCTGTTTCCCTGCGTGTCGTATCGAGGCTCGTTTTGAATTCGCCGAGCGTCTCTTTCAGTGGTGTGAGTAATTTGCCGAGACTCTCCGTGGATTGCTGGTTGAAGCGGCTCGCGTTGTCCAAGATCAACTTGTTTGAAACCGCCTCAAACTCTTTGCGAAATTTTTCCTGGATTGTTTCAAGCTGCTGCCGCTCTGTCGTCAACCGTTCGTTGAGCGATTTCAACTCCGCGCCCAATTCACCGTTGCGCTGGTTGAGCGTGAGCAGCTGTCCCTCCAACATTCGCTGCTTTTCGTCGCGTTGGGTAATTTGCTGGCGGAGTTCGGCTACCAACGCTTCTTGGCTATGTATCAAGTCGTCACGAGAGTTTGCAAGTGCCACAGTCCCTCTTGATTGTCGGCGCACCAACCACCCAATTATGGCAATCAGCAAGCCGCCAGCGACGAACGCAACGGCGATCAGAATTCCAACTGGCCAATTATTCATTTAAAAATGTGCGATGACTTCGATTTCCACGTTTGCGCCCTTGGGCAATGCGGCGACCTGGACCGTCGAACGCGCCGGAAAATCGCTCGTGAAATATTTTGTATAAACCTCATTCATCACGGCGAAGTCGGCGAGGTTTGTCAGGAACACCGTGCTCTTGACCACATTGGCGAACGTCAATTTTTGGTCGTCCAGGATGGCCTGCACGTTTTGGAGCACGCGCTCGGTTTGCGCCTTGATGTCGCCGGTAATCGGGTTGCCCGTGGCCGGGTCAATCGGAATCTGGCCGGCGCAGAACAGCAGGTCGCCCGTGCGGATGGCGTGGTTGTAGGGGCCGACCGCTGCCGGTGATTTCGCGGGTTTGATGATGGTTTTGGTCGCCATAAAATGCGGCGCAAGGTCTAACGGCTTTGAGCGCGCGGGTCAAGGAAAGGCGTGAAGACAGATTGCTGAACCGGAGTGTGCCCGTCCCGGGCACAGCAACGAACTTGCGCACGAAGATTCTTGAATATTCGGACGCGCTCGCATGTTCAACATTGCTGTGTCCGGGGACGGACACACTCCGGGGCGATTTGTCACGCGCCGCCGAAAATCAGCTGGTAGCCGATGATAAAAATCGCCGCGTCCGCGATGGCGTGGCTGACGTAACCCGGCCAGATGGAACGATACCGCAGGTAAAGCCAGCTCCACGCCGCGCCACCGATGAACACGCCCAACGAGCCGAGCAGGGCGATCGGCCAGTCGAATTGCGCCGCCAGCACGATGACGTGATGCGCCGTGAACGCCAGCGCCGCCGCCGGCACGGCCAGTTTGCCGCCCAGCAAAGCCTCGAATTTCCGGAAAACAAACCAGCGCCAGATGTACTCCTCCGTCAGCGAATTGAAAGTAATCCAATACAACGCGCCCGCAAGGTAAACTCCCGGATGGTTGAGGCCGGTCCGGGCGGCGCTGACTGTGATTTTTTCCGGATGCATTACGCCGAGATGCATGGCGATGGCGTCGGCGGCAAAAATCACCGCGGCAATCGCCAGTCCTAAAACGACAGCCGTTCTGAAACCGCCGAGTTTCGACGGTGACCAGCTCCATTGCCCGTGGTCCACAGACTTCAGCCAGACGGCTGGCAACAGGACCAGCCAGAGCCTGCATAAAACAACGATGATTTTGCCCGCTGCCGTATCTGCCCACCAGAAAAATGCCGCGGTGGCGATGCTCTGGGCCGGCACGAGCAGTAACAACGCAAGCAGGGCATTTCGGGAGTTCATGCTCAATTTTGTGCGGCGGCTGCGCAAAGTCTCTCGTTTTTGTTCACCAGCGTCAAGGTGCGGCGGTTCATCCGCGAAGAATTTGAAACTACCGGAAACAATGTGGCCGCAGCCGTTCTGCGAAACTGCCGCGCCTCAAAGATCGCCGCCAATTTTCCAGGCCGCGTAAATCGCGAGCACGAGGCCAAGGCTGCTGGTGACATAGGTGGTATTGGTGTCTGCGGTCAGGTGCGTCACCGCAATCATGCCCAGCTTGCCCAGCACCGAACCGATGATGCAGCAGATGGCTGCAATCGCTGAAAAAACACGACCGGGCGTGTCCTGGCCGCCGATTTTCACGGCGAATCCGCAAAGGACGCCAACCATCGGCGCAAAAAGGAACGGCACATTGACGCCGATAAAATAAGAAAGCCCGGTCCAGATCAGGGCGCCCAGCAGTGCCGCCCCAAAACCAAAACCCAGACTGCGGATCAACAGCATCTTGTCGGAATAAACGACCACTCGCTTTTCCCTGGCGGCATTGAGTTTCGTTTTTACGGGCACGCAGGCAGTTCCACATTTGCGGCATAAATGAATCATCCCTTCGCTCGTCGGCTTGGCGGTCACGCAGACCAGGCAGTACAGCTCGTTGCAATTGCGGCACAACCATTGCCCGGCGATTTTCGGATGAAATTTGCACGTGGTTTTTCCCCGCGGCGGTTTCGCCAATTCCGCCGTGTCGGTCGGTGCGCCGGCGGCAATGGCGGCCGGCGCTGCCGGCATGGGTGGCGGCGTGAGTATCGCTGTGGTTGGATGCGGGCTGGAAGGCTTTAAACTCCTACCGGCCGGAACCGGAGCCGGGTCGGGGCTGGAAACATCGGTTCGAATAACAGCGGCAGCGGGTGCATCTGCCTGCAAGATCAATTCCACTCCGCCCAAACGCAACGACTGGCCCGGTTGCAAAACGCCTTCGTTCACCTGCGAGTCATTGATGAAGGTTCCATTTGTCGAATTCAAATCTTTGATGAAGGCGGAACTGCCGTCCACGATGATTTGCGCGTGATGGGTGGAAACCGAATCATCATGGATTTGAATATCATTATCGTTGCCCCGCCCCAAACTGTTTGCCCCCGGTTTGAGTTCAAGCTCGCGCACCTGCGGTGTGCCGGAATAAATAATCAGCCTGGCCATAACTGAATCGTTACTTCCAAACGATGGAAGCGATAATTAACTTTCCCGCCAATGTCCACACATATCATTGCGGGGCTGGTTGTCGCCGGGCTTCTCCAAAACAACCGGCGCTGAAATTCATTCTAAGCCGGTCAAGATGCCTGTGCTTTTCATTCGCGCGCCGTCCGCGCGGTTGTTATGCTAAATGCCAAATTAATGTCTGTTCACCACCACCATGAAACCGGCGGCGCGAAGGAAAACCATTCGCCGTCCGCGCAGTTGAAGGCGGCCGCCGAGATTCTCGAAAAAGCGGCGGCCAACCGCGCGTTGCTCGCCGGGCTTCCGGAGCAGGAACGAATGCGCCTGCTCAAGGCGGCAGGCGAAATTTACTGCCCGGATGTGAACGCCCGGCGGCGGTTGGTGAAGGCCAAAGTGCGCCAGCGCAAGGCGGAGAAAATTCAGCGGGACCAGTCCAAACTCAATAAAACCGGTATCCGGAAACTGCGCCGGGAAAAAATCTTCACCACGCCAAACTTGGTTCCGCTTATCGAATTCCAGCAGCAGGAGGTGGAAGGAGACCCGGATTTCCGTGAAGTCGTCGAGCCGCAGAATTGCTACATCTGCAAGCAGGACTACACGACGATTCATCATTTTTACGACCAGCTTTGCCCGGCATGCGGGGAGTTCAATTTCCGCAAGCGCACCGAGTCGGCGGATCTGCGCGGGCGCGTGGCACTCCTGACCGGCGGGCGCGTGAAGATCGGTTATCAGGCGGGAATCAAGCTGCTGCGCGCCGGGGCGCAACTCATCGTCAGCACACGCTTCCCGCGCGATGCGGCGACCCGTTACGCGGCCGAGCCGGATTTTGCGGATTGGGGGCATCGGCTGGAAATTTTTGGACTCGATTTGCGCCACACGCCGAGCGTGGAGGCCTTTTGCCGGCATCTGCTCGTGACGCGGCCGCGGCTGGATTTCATCATCAACAACGCGTGCCAAACGGTGCGGCGGCCGCCGGATTTTTATCAGCACATGATGGAGCGCGAAAACGGGCCGTTGCATGACCTGCCACAGGAGGCTCGCCGGTTGCTGGGAGCTTACGAAGGTTTGCGCGGCTATCATCTGCTGCCGGAAGGTGAAGCCAGCCGGAGCGCCGAGCACCGCCTCGGCTTGTTAAAGCAGCAATCGGAACGAGCCGAGACGGTGCTCGGCGCTCCAATGTTGCCGGGCATTTCGCAGGTCGCGGGGTTGACGCACGCGGCGGCGTTGTCGCAGGTGCCGCTGTTGCCGGACGAACTCGCCGCGCAGAAGGATTTGTTTCCCGAGGGCCGGCTGGACAAGGACCTCCAACAGGTTGACCTGCGCGAGCGCAATTCGTGGCGGCTGCTGCTGGCCGAGGTGCCGGCGGTCGAACTGCTCGAAGTGCAGCTCGTGAACGCCATCGCGCCGTTCATTTTGAATGCGCGGCTGAAGCCGTTGATGTTGCGTACGCCGGAACGCGACAAGCACATCGTGAACGTGTCGGCGGTGGAGGGACAGTTTTACCGGAAGTTCAAGACGACCCGGCATCCGCACACGAACATGGCCAAGGCGGCGTTGAACATGATGACCCGCACGTCGGCGACGGATTATCACGCGGCCGGCATCCACATGAACAGCGTGGACACGGGCTGGGTGACGGACGAGGATCCGGTGCAGATTGCGGCGCGCAAGGTGCAGGAACACCGGTTTCATCCGCCGCTGGACATCGTGGACGGCGCGGCGCGCATCGTGGACCCGATCATCGCGGGCTTCAACACCGGCGAACACGTCTGGGGAAAATTTCTGAAGGACTACCGCGAGACGGATTGGTGAACGGAGTGCGCCAGTCCCCGGGCACAGCAACGAACTTACGCCTGAAAACTTCTGAAAATTCGCAGACGTTCACAGATTGAGCATCGCTGTGCCCGGGGACGGGCACACTCCGGGGATTTCAAACTTGTCAACGAATGAAGTGGCATGAATCTTCTTTGTTGTGATTTTCAAGCGTCTTCCAAGTCCGCCGCATAATCCGGGTGTCAGGGATTTGGTGCAGGGCAAACGCGAAGGGTCGCGTTTCCTCGCACAGGCGGACATTGAGCGCGGGTTTCGTGGCTGGCATGAAAGTGGTTATCTACCGCACCGCGACGAACCGGGGTTGGTTCAATTCGTCACCTTCCGGCTCGCCGATGCGTTTCCAGAAAAGTTGCGTTCCGAGTGGGAGTCGCTGTTGAAGATCGAGAACGACCGCCAACGGCGGATTGAGTTGGAGGCTTACTTGGATAAGGGACGAGGAGCTTGTCATCTCCAGCGACCGGAAATAGCAAGGATCGTTGAAGATTCGTTTCGTTTTCGGCATCGAGAAGATTACGAACTGCGGGCGTGGGTGATCATGCCCAACCATGTTCATCTCCTCTTCAAAGTTTTTGGCGTACCGATGTCACAGTTGATGGACGCTTGGAAAGGGTTCACTGCCAAGGCAGCAAACAAGGTTTTGGGTCAGCGCGGTAAATTCTGGCAGGACGGATATTGGGACACCTTCATGAAGGACAAGGAGCATGAGCGGCGGTCGCTAAGATATATTGAAAACAACCCCGTCAAGGCCAGGTTGGTTGCTTCCTGCAAGGAATGGCCTTGGGGCAGTGCGCGCTTCCTGGACGATTACGAACGGCTGTGTCTGCCTGACTGACGGAGTGCGCCCGTCCCCGGGCGCAGCAACGGACTTGTGCCTGGAGAATTTTGAAAATCCGAAGACGTTGGCATGTTTAACATTGCTGTGTCCGGGGACGGACACACTCCGGCGGCAACACCGGCGAACACGTCTGGGGAAAATTCCTGAAGGACTACCGCGAGACGGATTGGTGAACGATGAAATTAACAAGCCGAGGTGATAGTGATTTATATTTTGCAACCTATCCTCATATTAGGCGCTTCGTTCTTTCGAATCACTGTCTGAAGAACACGAACCCTGCACCACAAAAAAGCTATGATGGAAAGCAGTCCAACCACAATCGTACAGGCTCCTGCCATAAATCTGCTGGCGACATTCAATAGGCGCTCGCGCTCGCCGAGAGACTGCTCGTACAATGCAACGAGTCGCTGTGAGGCTTCCGAAGATGGTTGGGAGCGCTGCAAGGCGTCAGAGAACTCCTTGCGCCATGCATCAACCGCCTGCTGGTGTTCTCGGCCTAATGGACGCCCTGCCTGTACGATTTGCGTGGCAACGCCGAATAAAAACATCACAGCCAGCAAATACCCGATGACTTTTAGGAATCTTGTGAAGATCATACCATCTCTGCGCCTAACTAGTAACGGACGGCTTGTTTCGCAGCCTGTCCCGTTTCATGGTATTGAGTGTGTTTCGCGTTTAAGTTTCTGTCCAGCCCGCTTTTAAATCATTCCACGCTGACGATTCTCGCTGTCTGTTTCACGCCGCCGAAGGTGAGTTGTGGCTGGTCACCTTGTTTCCTGCCCAGGAGCTGTTCGCCCAGCGGCGATTGCGGTGTGATGACGAGGATTTCTCTTTTATCGTGAACGACTTCCGTGCCGCCGGCGCGCGGGCCGATGAAGTAAAAGGAGTGTTCGCCGCCGTGTTCCAGTTCCATCAGCGCGCCAATGCCAATGGCCTCGCCGTCCGCGAACCTGCGCGCACCGAGTTTTTCAAATTCAGCAATGGCGGATTCGATCTCCGCCGCCTGCTTGGACTGGCCGCGGGCGAGGTAGGAGGCTTCGAGACCGCGGGTGTCGTATTTGTCCTCGGCCTTGTTCTGTTCGTGCGTGGCTTCGGCGCGCGAGGCGTTCGCGGCGCGGAAATAAATCTGCAATTCTTCCGTGAGCCGGGCGACGATTTTCTTGATAAGCGCACGTTTGTTCATGGCTGGTAATCTGTTCACATTCCTTTGGTTCAAAACCTCACGCCCAAGCCCGCAGTCAGGGAATAATCACTTTTTCCCGGAACGCTGCCGTTGGTCCGGGCCGGTTATTTTACCACGGGTGGAGTTATCACCATGGTTTTCTCGCTTTGCACGGCGGCGAATTTGCGCCACCACTCGTCGGCCTGCTCCCGCGTCCAGTCCGCCGCGCTCCGGCAGCGGGCCAGCGCGTCGTCCAGCTCGCGGGCATTAACCGGACGCGATGCGGGGTTTTTGGCCAGGCAACGCATCAACAGTTCCTCCAAATCCGGGGACACGGGTTTGCCCAATCGTTCGGAGGGCCGCACGGGCAAATCCTTCACCTGGTGCATCAGCACTTCGCCCAGCGTGAGACAGTCGAACATCGCCTCGCCGGTGACGATGAAATAACCCAGCGCGCCCAGCGAGTAGAGGTCGCTGCGCGCATCCACCATCTCGGGATGTTCCACGGCCTCGGGCGCCATGTAGAGCGGGGTGCCGAGCGTGACGTTGGCTCCCGTCAACTCGACCTGGCCTTCATCAACGCGCGCCTTGGCAAGGCCGAAATCGAGCACCTTGACGAAATCCGGCACGCCGCCGCGCCGGGTCAGGAACACGTTGGCCGGCTTGATGTCGCGATGAACCAGGCCGATGGCGTGGGCCTCGGCGAGCGAGCCGGAGATTTGCCGCAGAATGGATATCACCCGACCTTCCGGCTGGGCGCCGTATTGTTTTACCAGCCGGTCAAGGGTCAGGCCGTCGAGATATTCCATCGCGTAATAGAAAATGCCTTCGGGCGTGCGGCCGTAATCATAGAGCGCAATGGTGTTGGGATGGGTCAACTGGCCGGTCATTTGCACCTCCCGCTCGAACCGCGCGGCGTTGTTCGGGTTCATTTTTTCCGTCTGCAACAATTTCACCGCGACCGGTCGCCGCATCAGCGCATGGTGGGCGCGATAAACCGCGCCGAACGCGCCTTCGCCTATCTTGTCATCCAATGCATACTGGCCAAGTTGTTTGGCTTTCATGGCCGCCTTCCGCGCCGCTGCTTGCAGCCGGTTGGCCAGGCGCATCAGCACGTAAACCAGCACCGCGCCGGCCACCAGCAGTCCGAAGATGGACCAGAAACCCAGCCGCAGAATGTGCAACGGACGGAACGCCTCGGCCCGGTCCATCTCCGTGACCAGCCCCATGTTGAAATCGTCCAGCCACGTCCATGCACCCACTACCGGCACGCCGCGGTAATCGCGGTAGCCGTTGGCATCCGCGCCTGCACGGCCGGCCAGGGCCTCGCTGACCGCATGGACGAACGGCAGTTCCGTGCGGCGCTTGGGCGACTGGCGTCCCTGGCCGAGGTCCACCAGCGGGTCGCGCAAGTCCAAGGTCAAAGTCGAGCGCGCGTCGTCCGTGTCCGGGATCAATCCCAAGCGCTTGAGGTCGTTGTCGAAGCGGCTTTCGGAAAGTTGTTTGCCATCGCGGCCGAAGGCATAGGTCTCGCCGGTCTGGCCGGCGCGGGCCGTGGCGAGGATGCGCGTGAAATCCGTATCTGGCACGATGCGCAATCCCAGGATGGCGATAACTTGGCCGTCGGCTGAACGGATGGGGGCGGCGGCGAACATGGTGGGCACGCCGGCGCGCAGGTTGCCCTGCTGGTCCGGCAGCATCGCCACGCTGGGGAAAGGTTGTGTGACCAGCACCTTGCCGGTCAGGCACAACGCCAACTGTTCCTTGTTGCCGGGCGGCGATTGCATGCCCACGAGCTGGTCGCGCATTGAAGCGACCACCAGAAAGTTTGTGTCCAGCACCAAGAACCCGTCGAAGCCGCGGCGTTTGAGCACGGGCTTCAAATGGGCGCGCAAGGCGGCAAGCTCTGGCGCCGTCAGCAATGCCGCCTGGACCTGCGAGCTGGATTTCGTCTGTTGAATCAGGCTGGTGACGAGTTCGCGCACGCGGTCGTCCTCCGCGATGTCCTCCGCCTCCGACTTCATGGTGACCGACCATGCGCGGAGCGCCTCGGTGTTGGCGCTCAGGATGGTCTGGAGCGTGTCGGCGATCTGCTGTTTGGTGGCGCCTTCCATTTTCACGCGCAGCCAGACACCGAGAAACGCGAGGATCACCGCCGCGACCAGCGGCCAGACCCACAACTGGGTGCGGAGAAAACCTTGCGTGCGCGTCAGGACGCTGGCGACGCTGGATGACCGGGATTGGGATGGGTTGGATGGCTTCATGTTGGTTGCCGGGTGGCTGCGCCTGTGGCTGGTGCTGCGCACACACCTGCGCTCCTTGTTCAAAGATACTTCTCCAGAATCGGCTTCAACTCGTTCACGGTTTCCTTCGGCCAGAATTTTTTATTGGTCAGGATCGAGTTTTTCAACGCGGAATGGCACGGCCAGTTTGGCTCGGCCGGGATTTGCGGGATGGCGCGGGCGACGATCTGTTTGGCCATGTCGGCGTTGCGATGGAGGTTGGCGACGACCATTTCGAGCGTGACATGCTCGTCGTCCTTCCAGCAATCGTAGTCGGTGGCCATCGCCAGGGTGGCGTAGGCGATTTCAGCTTCGCGGGCGCATTTGGCCTCGCCCAGATTGGTCATGCCGATGACGTTGAACCCGGCGCGATGGTTGAGGAGCGATTCGGCGCGGGTGCTGAAGGCCGGGCCTTCCATGCAGACATACGTGCCGCCGTTGTGCGCCTGCGCCCGGCAAAGAATTGAAATCTTAAAAAGGATCAGCCGCAATTCCTCGCTGACCGGATGCGCAAACGCGACGTGCGCCACGATGCCGCGCCCAAAAAAGGTGTGGGCGAGCGATTGTTTGGTGCGGTCGAGAAACTGGTCAACGAGCACGACGTCGCACGGCTTGCATTTTTCCTGCAACGAGCCGACGGCGCTGACACTGATGATCCAGGCGACGCCGAGCTTTTTCATCGCCCAGATATTGGCGCGATGGTTGAGTTCGGAGGGCAGAATCCGATGGCCGCGCCCGTGGCGGGGAAGAAAAACCACGTCGCGACCGGTGAGTTTGCCGGTCAACAAATCGTCCGACGGCGGACCGAACGGGGTTTTGACTTTCACCCATTTCTGGTGGGTGAAGCCTTCGATGTCGTAAAGGCCGGTGCCGCCGATGATGCCAATGCGATGATTAGACATGGGCGCTTTATAGCATGGACCCGGCAAAAAGTCGCCAGTATTTTTCCCTGGTGGGGTGAGCGTCCCCGCGAGCCGACAATTGATTTTCGGTTTTCGCGGCTCGCGGGGACGCTCGCCCCACCGATGAAATGAGGGCGCGTTTTCCCGGTGCGTTTTCCCGGCTGGCGCTGGCGCGGCGATCTGTTAGACTGGGCGTGTGGAACTGTTTCAGCGCATTTTGAAGACGGCCATCGAGGGTGGCGCGTCGGACGTGCATATGAAAATCGGCACGCCGGTCGTTTTTCGCATCAACCGCGAATTGATCGCGGTGGAAGCCCCCAACCCGACGCTGGAATGGATGACAAAAATTGTCGAGGCCATCACGCCGGTGCATTTGAAAAAGCGCCTCGACGAGGAACGGGAAATTGATTTTTCGTATTTTGTCCCGGGCGTCGGCCGTTTCCGCACCAATCTGTTTCAACAGCGCGGCCAATGGTGTCTGGCCATGCGTTTCGTCAAGACGCAGGTGCCCAGCTTTGAAGAACTCGGGTTGCTTCCGCAGGTGCGGACAATCGCCGAACACCCCCGCGGCATTGTGTTGGTGGCCGGAGCGACGGGTTGTGGCAAATCCACCACCCTTGCAGCCATGATCGAACACATCAACAGTAATTTCAAAAAACACATTATTACGCTGGAAGACCCGATTGAATACGTTTTTGAAGACAACCAGTCGGTGGTTGAGCAGCGGGAAGTCGGCCTGGACACCCTTTCGTTCCATCACGCACTCCGGAACGTTCTGCGCCAGGACCCCGACATCATCATGCTCGGCGAAATGCGGGACAACCTCAGTTTTTCCGCCGCCATGAGCGCGGCCGACACGGGACATCTGATATTGTCCACGCTCCATACGACCAATGCGTCGCAATCCATCACCCGCGTCCTTGAATTCTTCAAGGCTGATGAGCGCGAGCAAATCCGCCGGCAAATCGCCTCCACTTTGTACGCGGTGGTCTGCCAGCGCATGGTCGGCACCCTGGACGGCCAATCAACCCCGGCTTTGGAAATCCTCATCAACACGCCGATGGTCAGAAAACTCCTCGAAGAAAACCGCCTCGACAAATTGCCCGCCGCCATTGAAACCGGCGTGGACGATGGCATGCTCACGTTCAATCAGGCCTTGTTCAATCTGGTCAAGGCGGGACGCGTGACCGAGAAGGAAGCCCTGTCCAAAGCCACCAATCCCCAGGCGCTGGAAATGAATTTCAAAGGCATATTCCTCGACGAAGGACGTCGTATTATCAGTTGATTCAGCATCTGCTGAACAGGCCATAAAAAACCGCAATTGACTTAATCTCAACTTGGCGTATCGTTTTTCGTCATGCGAGTGTCGAAGGAAACTGATTACGCGTTGCGCGCCTTGTTCACCTTGGTGGATCATTTCGGCGGTGCGCCGATACCGATTCGTGAGCTGGCCCGGCGGAACGACGTTCCCAAACGCTTTCTTGAGCAAATCATGCTCAAACTCAAGGCGCAGGGCTGGGTGGACAGTGTGGCGGGTGTGCGCGGCGGATATTTGCTCGCCAAAAATCCAGGCAAGATTACGATGGGCGAGGTGGTAAGACATTTTGACGGTATTTTAGCGCCGATTGATTGTGTTTCGGTCCCGGGGTACAAGCGGTGTTCGCAAGAGCCGGTTTGCCGGTTCAGACGTGTGTTTCTCGACGCACGCAATTACGTTGCCGGACTGATGGAGCAGGCAACGCTTGCCGAAGTTGCCAAGGGCGCGCCAGTGTCAAAACAGGAGATTTCAGCCGGTTTTATTGGCGGGGAAGGCATTTAGAAAAAAATCAAAAAACCAGTTGACAATTCCGGCCGGCCATGGATAATAACGACAATATAGGTCGTTTATCGAATGAATAATGAAATTGAAAATATAGTTTCAAGTTGCTGCATTTGGCAGACGTTTGCAGCACGTGGAGTAGCAGTTTTTATTTCGCCGTAATGACGACCAAATATATCGCTATTAAAACCGTCAAACTGGCATGAAGTTTTACTGGAACCATGAAAATACATAAATATATCGTCGCGACACAAAACACAGTCGCACAAAAAGTGCGGGTCAGTAAAACCGCGTTCACCCTGATTGAACTGCTGGTGGTGATTGCCATCATCGCCATCCTGGCGGCCATGCTGCTGCCGGCGCTGGCGCGGGCGAAGGACTCGGCCAAGCGCGGAGCGTGCGTATCGAACGCCCGGGAAATCGGCATCGCCTTCAAACTCTTTCTCGGAGACAATGATGATCGTTTCCCCAAAGCCGTGACGGAGCGGGAAGCCACGGACACCGCGCGTTGGGGGACGATTCCCGACACGCCGGGGGACCGCGCGGCGTTCTCCATTCGCGGACAATTGGAGCATTACATCGCCAGCGTCAATTTTATCTTCAACACCAACGCCAATTCCGACCCCGGCGCAAACGCGTTCCGATGCCGGTCTTCGCTGGATTGGCCTGCGCCGGCCGCCGGCCAATGGTTCACGACCGACTACGGTTTCAATTTGAGCGAGGCCAATTACTCACCCGGTTTCGGCCAGAGCGCCTGGTATAAGGCGAACCCGGATTATGGTTTCAATGAAAATTATACGGACAGCTCAATCCGAAACCCGTCGGATTTCATCATCCTCGCTGACGCCGGACGCGGGGACAACACGCCATCCCGCGGCGGATTGTATCCGATTCAGGTTATCGCGCCGGGCACGACCTCACAGGCGCAGATGCTGGAACGGCATAACCGCCGCGCCAATGCGGGATACGCGGATGGCCACACGGCGGAAACTACTTTCACGAATTCATGGACAGACGGACAATGGCGGCGAAATTAGAACCGCCTTGCAAGTGGAATCGAAACAAATTGGAATCAAAATATTATGAACAAAAAAGCATGGTTGAAAATTTTTGTGATGCTCGTCGTCGCCGCCGGAGTGGAAGCGAAGGACATCAAGCTCCTGAATGTTTCCTACGATCCCACGCGCGAGTTGTATCAGGATTACAACGCCACCTTCGCCAGATATTGGAAAGCGAAAACCGGCGATGACGTGGTCGTCGCGCAATCGCACGGCGGCTCCGGCAAACAAGCGCAGTCCGTCATCAACGGTCTCGAAGCCGACGTCGTCACGCTCGCGCTGGCTTACGACATTGACGCGATAGTACAGCAGGCAAAGCTGCTGCCCGCCGACTGGCAGAAGCGTTTGCCCAACAACAGCACGCCCTACACCTCGACCATCGTGTTTCTCGTGCGCAAGGGAAATCCGAAAGGCATCAAGGACTGGGACGATCTCGTGAAAACGAATATTGTGGTCGTGACGCCGAATCCGAAAACCTCCGGCGGCGCGCGCTGGAATTACCTCGCCGCGTGGGCTTACGCGCTCGAACAAATATGGCCACAACGACGCCAGGGCGCGCGACTTCGTCAAGCGGCTTTACAAGAATGTGCCCGTGCTGGATTCCGGCGCGCGCGGCTCGACCACGACGTTCGTGGAGCGCGAAATCGGCGACGTGCTGCTCGCGTGGGAAAATGAGGCGCATCTCGCCATCAAGCAATTCGGCGTGGACAAGTTTGACATCGTCACGCCACCGTTGAGCATCCTGGCCGAGCCGCCGGTGGCCGTTGTGGACAGGGTGGCGAAGAAGCACGGCACATCGGACGTGGCGCGGGCTTATCTCGAATATCTTTACTCCGACGAAGGCCAGGACATTGCCGGACGGTATTTTTATCGTCCGCGCTCGGAAAAGGCCGCGGCCAAATACGCCGGGCAGTTCAGCCCGTTGAAACTCGTCACGGTGGACGAAGTTTTCGGCGGCTGGCAGAAAGCACAGAAAACCCATTTCGCCGATGGCGGCGTCTTTGACCAGATCTTCCAACCATGACCTGCCGCACCAAACCTATAACCTTAACATTATATGAGCCGAATATTCAACGACATCACCGAAACCATTGGCAACACCCCGCTCGTGCGCCTGAACCGCACGGCCAAAAAACATGGCGCCATCGCCGACGTGTTGCTCAAACTCGAATTCTTCAACCCGCTCTCCAGCGTCAAGGACCGCATCGGCATCGCCATGATTGACGCTGCCCAGAAGGCCGGGAAGATCAAACCGGACACCGTCCTCATCGAGCCGACCAGCGGCAACACCGGCATCGCCCTGGCCTTCGTTGCCGCCGCTAAGGGATTGAAATTGATCCTGATCATGCCCGAAACGATGAGTCTCGAGCGTCGCAAGCTGTTGAAAATTCTTGGCGCAAAACTGGTGCTTACGGAAGGAGCCAAAGGCATGAAAGGAGCGATTGCCAAGGCCGAGGAATTGAACAAGCAAATTCCCAACAGCTTCATTCCCCAGCAATTTTCCAATCCGGCAAACCCGGAAATCCATCGCCGGACGACCGCCGAGGAAATCTGGCGGGACACCGACGGCAAGGTGGATTTTGTTGTCGCGGGCGTTGGCACCGGCGGCACCGTCACCGGGGTCGCGGAAGTCATCAAAAAACGCAAGCCGTCGTTCAAGGCGATTGCCGTCGAGCCGGCGAAGTCGCCGGTCATTTCCGGCGGCGCGCCCGGATCGCACAAACTGCAGGGCATCGGCGCCGGGTTCATTCCCGACAACCTGAACGTGAAAATCGTGGACGAAGTCATCCAGGTGAACGAGGAGGACTCCGGCCCGGTTTCCAAGGAGGTCAACCAGCTTGACGGCATTCCCGTTGGCGTCTCCAGCGGCGCGGCGATTTGGGCGGCCTTGCAAGTGGCCAAACGCCCGGAAAACAAGGGCAAAACCATCGTCGCCATCGTGCCGTCATCAGCCGAACGCTACCTTTCGACGTGGCTGTTTGCGGATATCAACGCGGATACCGACGATGTCAGCGATTTGACTTCACGTGCTGTGTAATTGCTTTCAACCAATTTCAAAATACCATCAACCACCAACCAACAAAATCGTTTATGCCTGATCAAACAAAAGGTCTTAACACGCTGGCGCTTCACGCCGGCCAGGTCCCCGATCCCACCACCGGCGCGCGCGCCGTGCCGATTTACCAGACGACGTCCTACGTCTTCAAGAGCACCGAACACGCCGCAAATCTTTTTGCGCTGAAGGAATTCGGCAACATTTACACCCGCATCATGAATCCCACCACCGATGTCTTCGAGCAGCGCATTGCTGCCATTGAGGGCGGCACTGGTGCGCTGGGCGTGGCGTCCGGTTCGGCGGCCATCACTTTCGCGTTGCTGGCCATCACCCGGGTGGGCGACGAAATTGTGGCGGGCAACAACCTTTACGGCGGCACTTACCAGCTCTTCCATTATACCCTGCCCAAGCTGGGTCGTACGGCGAAGTTCGTGAACTCCCGCGACCCGGAAGCGTTTCGCAAGGCCATCACGCCCAAGACCCGCGCCATTTACATCGAGACCGTCGGCAATCCGAAACTCGACGTGCCGGATTTTGAGGCGATTGCCAAAATCGCGCACGAGGCCGGTCTTCCGCTCGTCGTGGATAACACGGTCGGAGTGGGCCTGGTGCGGCCGTTTGATCATGGCGCGGACATCATTGTCACATCGGCCACGAAATACGTCGGCGGCCACGGCACATCCATTGGCGGCGTCATCGTGGATTCCGGCAAGTTCAATTGGAACAACGGCAAGTTCCCGGAATTCACCGAACCCGATCCGAGCTATCACGGCCTGGTTTATTGGGATGCCTTGAGCAACGTGCCCGGCATGGGCAACGTGGCTTTCATCCTCAAGGTGCGCGTCACCCTGTTGCGTGACATTGGCGCGGCGCTCAGTCCGTTTAACTCGTTCCTCTTTTTGCAGGGGCTGGAAACGCTGCCGCTCAGGCAGAAGCAACATTCCGCCAATGCACTCGAAATCGCCAAGTGGCTCAAGACGCATCCGCTCGTCAAATGGGTCACCTATTCCGGCCTGCCGGATGATCCCAGCCACAAGGTTGCCGCGAAGTATCTGAAGCACGGCTTTGGCGGCCTGGTCGGCTTTGGCGTCAAGGGCGGCCTGGAAGCGGGCAAGAAATTCATCAACTCGGTGAAGCTGCTCTCGCACCTGGCCAACATCGGTGACGCCAAGAGCCTGGTGATTCATCCAGCCTCAACCACGCACTCGCAGTTGACCCTGGCCGAATTGGAAGAAACCGGCGCCACGCCGGACTATGTCCGCCTCTCCGTTGGTTTGGAAGACGTGGAAGACATCAAGGCGGACATTGACCAGGCACTCCACGCGTCACAAAGTTGAACCGGAATCATCATGCCCGACAAACTTTTCGACAGCAGCGACAACATCCGGCAAGCCAATCCGTTGCGGCACGTGCAATCGGCCGTGTTGGACGGCGTGTTGAAGCTGGAACTGGGTGGTGAATTGTCGGGTGTGACGGTGGCGTACGAGACCTACGGCCAACTGAACGCAGCCAAGGATAATACCGTGCTTGTCTGCCATGCCATCAGCGGTGATTCGCACGTTGCCCGGCACGATGATGAAGACGATCCGGGCTGGTGGGACATTGTGGTTGGTCCCGGCAAGCCGGTTGACACGAACCGGTTTTTCGTCATCTGCCCCAATCTGTTGGGCAGTTGTCGTGGCACCACCGGCCCCGGCAGCATCAATCCCGCAACGGGAAAACCCTATGGCCGGAGTTTTCCCACGGTCACCATCGGCGACATGGTTGAAGTGCAGCGCCGGCTCTTGGAATTCCTGGGCATCCGCCGATTGCTGGCCGTTGTCGGCGGCTCGGTGGGCGGACATCAGGCGCTGACCTGGGCCACGCGCCATCCCGATTGGGTCCGCGGCGTCATCCCCATTGCCACCTCGGCAAGGCTGACCAGCCAGTCGCTCGCGTTTGACGTGGTGGGCCGCAATGCCATCCTGCGTGATCCGCATTTTCACGGAGGGCAGTACTACGACAAACCGCACGGTCCAGACGTCGGGCTGGCCATTGCGCGGATGATCGGCCACATCACCTATCTTTCGCGCGAGGCGATGACCGAGAAATTCGACGCCAACCGTCTCCAGCCGCGCGACGTGGCGATTCAATTTGAAAAGAAATTCTCCGTCGGTTCGTACCTGGGCTATCAAGGCGCGAAATTTGTGGAGCGTTTCGACGCCAACAGCTACCTGACCCTCTCGCTGGCCATGGACTTGTTTGACCTGGGCGGCACGGCCGAACAACTGACTGCCGCATTTCGCAACGCCCGCTGCCGATGGCTCGTGATCAGTTTCTCCGGCGACTGGTTGTTTCCACCCGATCAATCCCACGACATCGTCCGGGCACTCCTGGCCAACAAAGCCGCGGTCAGCTACAGCAATGTCCAAAGCGCCTGCGGCCATGACGCTTTTTTGCTGCCGGACGATCTGGCCTCCTACGGCGAGATGATCCGCGCCTTTATGGATAATCTTTCAGCCGTCCCAAGCGCTTCCGTTGCCCAGGACGAGCCGCAAAACCCGACCAGCATCTTTCATCAGCGCCGCCTCGACTACGACCGCATCATCGAATTGATACCGCCGGGCGCCAGCGTGCTCGATCTCGGCTGCGGTTCGGGGAGATTGCTGGCGCGCCTCAAGGAAAAAAACCACCGGCGGCTGATGGGGGTGGAACTGGATGAGCAGAAAATTCTCGATTCCCTCCGCCGCAATCTCGACGTCGTCCAGGCCAATTTGAACCAGGGCTTGCGCGCCTTTGCCGGCCAGCAGTTTGACTGTGTCGTGCTTTCCCAGACGCTGCAGGCCGTGTACGACGTGGAGGCGGTGATCAACGAAATGCTTCGCGTCGGGCGCACCGGCATCGTCAGCTTCCCGAATTTTGCCTACCATAAACTGCGCCGCATGCTCGCCGAGAATGGGCGCGCGCCCAGGTCCGCCGGCGTGTTGCATTATGAATGGCACGACACGCCCAACATCCGTTTTCTCACCATTGCCGATTTTGACGACTTTTGTCATCGCAAACACATCCAAGTGCACCGGCGGATCGCCCTGGACACGGAGGCCGGGGTTGAAGTCGAACAGGACCCGAATCTCAACGCCGACCTGGCCATCTTTGTGATCAGCCGCGAAGATCAAACAATTTCCCAGGACGTTTTCCCTCGCCATGCTGCTGAAGTTGAACAATCGTAAGTCAATGTTAAATTCTCTACTTGTTTGAATTATGACACCGACCACAAATGCCGCTCCGCCGTCACATAACGAGTTCTTGAAGGAGAACAGCCCGACGCTTTCGGGCACGATTGCTCAAACGCTCGCCGATGCGCAAGCCGGCCATTTTTCCGAGGATGACAACCAGTTCCTGAAATTTCACGGCTCGTATCAGCAGGACGACCGCGACCTGCGCAAGACCGGCAAGAAATACATCATGATGATTCGCGGGCGCATTCCCGGCGGGGTGATGACGGCGAAACAATGGCTCGTTTTTGACGAACTCGCGACGACTTGCGGCAACAACACGCTTCGTATCACCACGCGGCAGAGCATCCAATTTCACGGTGTCGTGAAAAATCATTTGCGCCCGCTGATCAAAAAGATCAACGAGTCGCTGCTCTCCACGCTCGCGGCGTGCGGCGACGTGAACCGAAACGTGCTCGCGCCACCCACGCCCGCTTACACGACGGCGCGCGAACAGGTTTATGCGGACGCCCATCGGGTGGCAATGGCGCTTGCGCCGAAAACGCCCGCGTATCACTCCATCTGGATTGACGGCGTGGAACTCGATCTCGAAAAGCCGGAGAACAAAAACTTCGTTGACCCGCTCTACGGCAAAACTTATCTGCCGCGCAAATTCAAAATTGCCTTCGTCATTCCGCCGGTGAACGACCTGGACGTTTTCACGAATTGTCTCGGCTTCATCGCCATCGTCGAGAACGGCCGGCTTCTGGGTTACAACCTCGCCGTCGGCGGGGGCATGGGCCGCAGTCACGGCAATGAGCAAACTTTTCCGCGCCTTGCGGATGTCATCGGCTTTATCACGCCAGACAGGCTCATTGAAGTTGCGAAGGCCGTGCTGACGATTCATCGCGATTTTGGCAACCGCGCCGACCGCAAGCGCGCACGCCTCAAATACGTCGTGGCCGAGCGTGGCGTGGATTGGACGCGAAGAGAAATCGAGAAACGCGCTGGCATCATGCTTGAGCCGGCGAAGCCTTACAAATTCACGACGACCAGCGACCTCTATGGCTGGCACAAGGCCGTGAACGGAACCTGGTTCCTCGGATTGTTCGTCAGCATGGGTCGTGTGAAAGACGCGCAGAAAACTGCGTTGCGCCAGATCGCGGAAAAATTTTCCGGCATCGAGTTCCGTTTGTCAGCAAACCAGAACGTGATTCTCGCGAACGTGTCCGACGCCGACAAAGCCGGCATCAATTCGATCCTCACGCAACACGGCGTTAAGACTGAAAATCAGGCGAGCGTGTTGCACGCGGCTTCGATGGCCTGCCCCGCACTGCCCACCTGCGGCCTCGCGCTGGCGGAATCCGAGCGCATGTTGCCCGGATTGATTGATCGCATTGAAAAGCTCTGTACTGAAGTCGGGCTTGCCGGACAGGAAATCATCATCCGTTCCACCGGCTGCCCGAACGGTTGCTCCCGGCCATACATGGCGGAGATCGCATTCGTCGGCAAAGCGCCGGGACGCTATCAAGTCTGGCTCGGCGGCGACACGTCCGGCACGCGCCTCAACCGCATTTGGAAGGACGTGGTCAAGGACGCGGACATCGAAAGCGAATTGCGTCCCATCCTTGTGCGCTATGCAAAAGAGCGCAACAACAGTGAACGTTTTGGCGACTGGGTCGAGCGAGTGTTGTGGAAAGAGCAACCCGCTGCTGCGAACTGATTTTTCATGACCCCCGACCAAATTGCCAAAGCCAACACCGGGTTGCGTTCCCAATCGCCGCTCGAAATCGTCTGCTGGGCCGTCGCCCAAGCGAAGGGGCGCGCGATTGTTTCGACGAATTTTCGTCCTTACGAGGCGGTCATTTTGCATCTCTGTGTGCAGGTGCAGCCGGATATTCCAGTGCTTTGGGTGGATCACGGCTACAATCGCCCGGCGACTTACACGCACGCCGAGCAGTTGAAAAAAATCCTCAAGTTGAATCTCAAGGCTTGCCTGCCGAAGATTTCCAGCGCGCATCGCGATGCGGTTTTCGGGCCGGTTCCGACCATTGACGACGAGGCGGGGCTGAAGAAGTTCAGTGCGCTGATGAAGCTGGAGCCGTTCCAGCGCGGCATGAAGGAACTCGCGCCGACGGTCTGGCTCACCGCGTTGCGCAAGGTGCAAAATCCAAATCGGGCGGGCCTCGACATCGTTTCCGAGGACAAGAATTTCAAAACGCTCAAGGTCAACCCCGTGTTTTACTGGAGCGATGCGGACATGGAGAATTATTTGAAGCAGCACAACCTTCCGAACGAGTGGGATTATTTCGATCCCGCCAAAGCCGACGAAAAGCGCGAATGCGGTCTGCACGCAAGCTGGGGCGCGGACGCGGTGATTTCATCCGGGGCTGGCATTTGACGGCTGAATTATGGAATCATCCACCCGATCAAAAATGAATTCGTATCATCTCGACCATCTTCAGTATCTCGAAACGGAAGCGATTCACGTCATGCGCGAGGTGGCGGCGGAATTCGACCGGCCCGCGCTCCTGTTCTCCGGCGGCAAGGATTCCATTTGTCTCCTGCGTCTCGCCGAGAAGGCGTTCCGACCGTCCGAAATCCCGATGCCATTCCTCAACGTGGACACGGGCCATCACTTTCCGGAGTTGAACGAATTTCGCGACCGCCGCGCGCAGCAACTCGGCGCGAAACTCATCGTGCGCAAAGTCGAAGATGCCATCAGCCAGGGCATCGCCGTTCCCTCCCCGGGTGAAATCAGCCGCAATCGTTTGCAGATTCCCACACTCCTGGCCGCCATCGAGGAGTTCCGTTTTGACTGCTGCATCGGTGGGGCGCGGCGCGACGAGGAAAAAGCCCGCGCCAAGGAGCGATTCTTCAGTTTTCGCGACGGCTTTGGCCAGTGGGACCCGAAAAACCAGCGCCCGGAAATCTGGAATATTTACAACGCCCGCGTCAATCCGGGTGAAAATATGCGTGTGTTCCCGCTCTCGAATTGGACCGAGATGGATGTGTGGGAATACATCCGCCAGGAGAACCTGGAAGTCCCGACGATTTATTTCAGTCATCGCCGGAAATGTGTCCGGCGTCACGGCCAGTGGTTGCCTGTAAACGACCTCGTGCCGCCACGGAACGGCGAGCGCGTGGAAGAACTCGTCGTTCGCGTCCGCACCATCGGCGACATCATCAGCACCGGCATGGTCGAATCGCCCGCCGACAGCGTGGACGACATCATCGCCGAAATCGCCGCTGCCCGCGTGACCGAACGCGGTTCCCGGGCTGACGATAAATCTTCCGAGGCCGCGATGGAAGATCGCAAGAAAGCCGGATATTTTTAACCAAGGATTAACCAGATGAACACGGATTTACAAAAATTTGGAGTGCGGTGGCAGAGCGCAGCGGCGACACCGCTTTCGGCTGCGGACAGAACTTCCAAAGCGGCGTGGCGCTTCGCTTCCCGCCGCAGTCCAAAACCTGTGGCTGCGGCACCGGCTGCTTTAGGTTCATTCGTGTCCATCTGCGGTTGAAAGTTTTTGCAATGCCACACACGCATCATCCGATTGATATTCTCCGCTTCACCACCTGCGGCTCGGTGGACGACGGCAAGTCCACGCTTATCGGGCGGTTGCTTTACGATTCAAAATCGCTGATGGAGGATCAACTTGAGGCGTTGGAGCGTTCCGCTGACATCACCGGGGGCGGTCAGATCAATTTGGCGAACCTCACCGATGGCCTGCGCGCCGAGCGCGAGCAGGGCATCACGATTGATGTGGCGTATCGTTATTTTGTCACGCCGCGCCGCAAGTTCATCGTCGCCGACACACCGGGCCACGTGCAGTACACCCGCAACATGGTCACGGGCGCGTCCACGGCGAACCTGTCCGTCGTGCTGGTGGATGCGCGCCAGGGAGTCATCGAGCAAAGCCGGCGTCACACCTACATTTCGGCGCTGCTCGGCATCCCACACCTGGTGATTGCGGTGAACAAGATGGATCTGGTGGATTGGAGCCGGGAACGTTTTCTGGAAATCCGCGATCAATTTGAAGATTTCCTGCCGCGTCTCGATGTGTTCCGGGACGTGAAGTTCATTCCCATCAGCGCGCTCAATGGCGATAACGTCGTCGAATTCTCGAAACACACACCCTGGTACGAAGGCCCGACGCTGCTCGGTCATTTGGAGAGCGTCCATATCGCCAGCGATTGGAATTTGAGCGCATTCCGCTTTCCCGTGCAATGGGTCAATCGTCCCAACCACCCGCGCGATCCGAAACTTCACGACTTCCGCGGCCTCAGCGGGCAAATCGCCGGCGGCATCGTGAAGGTCGGCCAGAATGTGATGGTGCTGCCCGGTGGATTGAAGAGCACGGTCAAGGAAATCTGGACCTACAGCGGTACGCTTCAGGAGGCCTTCTGCCCGCAACCGGTCACCTTGGTGCTCGAACACGACATTGACGTCAGCCGGGGCGACATGATCATCGGCCGGGAAAACCTTCCTGGCATGAGCACCGACCTGCACGCCAGAGTTTGCTGGATGCATCCGCATCCGCTAAAACGCGGCAGAAAATATCTCCTGAAACACACCACGCAAACCGTCCAGGCAGTCATCACGGACATCGAAGATCGTATCAACGTTTCCACCTTCGAGCCGGAACCGGAGGCGCCGGAACTCGCGCTAAATGACATCGGCGAAATCCATTTGAAGACCTCCAGGCCGTTGATTTTCGACGGTTACGCGACGAATCGCCTGACCGGCTCGTTCATTCTGATTGAACCGGGCACCAACGCGACCGTCGGCGCCGGCATGCTTTTCCCGCCCACGGAAATTGTGAAACCCGAATACAACGACTTTGCGATTTGAGGAGGATCCGTCCATGGCAAACCAAGGCATTGTCCATCTGGTAGGGGCCGGTCCCGGCGACACCGGATTGTTCACCGTGCGCGGAGTTGAGCTGCTTGCCCGCGCCGAAGTGGTGATTTACGACGGTTTGGTCAACCGCGAATTGCTTCGCCTGGCTCCGGCCTCGGCGGAAATCATTTACGGCGGCAAACATGACCGCAGCCGTTGCGTGTCACAGGATGAGTTGAACGCGCTCCTGCTTGCCAAAGCGCGTGAAGGCAAACGCGTGGTGCGGCTCAAAGGCGGAGATCCCTGCCTGTTTGGCCGGGGCGGCGAGGAGGCGGAGCTGCTCGCCGGGGCGGGCATTGCCTTCGAGGTGGTCCCCGGCGTTTCTTCAATCCAATCCGTGCCGTGCTGCGCCGGCATACCGCTGACGCATCGGAATCACAACTCCAGTGTCACCATTGTCACCGGCCACGAAGAGCCGTCGTCGCCGGCAAACAAGGTGGACTGGGCACAACTCGCAAAAATTCCCGGCACGCTGGTGGTGCTGATGGGATTGAGAAACATCCGCCCGATTGCGGCGACGCTGATTGCCCGCGGGCGTTTGCCGGAAACGCCCGCCGCCATCGTCAGCCGGGGCACGACGGGCCGGCAAAGAACAGTCGTCGGTTCGCTCTCAACGATCGCGGACCTGGCCGATCATGCAAACCTTCCTCCGCCCGCTGTGACAGTGATCGGGGACGTGGTGAGCCTGCGGGAAAAATTAAACTGGTTCGAGCAGCGTCTGCTGTTTGGCCGGCGTGTGGTTGTCACGCAGCGAAGTGATTTGGCCCGTCCCCTGGTGACCTTGCTCCGCGATGATGGCGCACAAGTGTTGGAGGTTCCCGCCACTCGTTGGAGTCCGCTTGCAGACAATGGTTCCGTTGGACAAGGCGGTGGCCGGGTTGAAATCCTACGACTGGATCCTCTTCAGCAACCCGGTTGGCATCGAATTTTTCTTCGCGCGTTTTTTCCGGATTTACGACGACCTGCGCGAACTTGGCAACGTGCGATTGGGCGCGTACGGGCCGATGACGGCGCAGAAGCTGCGCGAGTGGCGCTTGCACCCGGCGGCGGTTGCCGCCGATCACAAGACGCCGCTGATCATGGAGGCCATCCGGAAATGCGGCGACGTGCGCGGGCAAAGATTCCTGGTGCTTCGCGGCGAATCGGCATGGGAAAAAGTTCCGGAAGCGCTTGCGGAATCAGGGGCCAGGGTTGACGCGGTGGAGTGCTACGCCGCCAAACCGGAAATGAGCGACCCAACCGGCGATGCCGCCAGGCTGGTCGAAGAAGGCGCGGACTGGATTGTCTTCGCCAGCGGCCTGGCCATCGAACACTTCCATGTCCGGTTTGACCTGCCAAAGTTAATGGCGCGCTTCCCGGGCACACGGCTGGCAATTGCCAATGTCAGCATCAAGTGGGCATTGGACAAACTGGGCCTGGAACCCGCGGTGATTGCCAGGCCCAACGATGTCGCGAGTCTGGTGGACGCGATCACCAAAGCCGTGCGCGCCGCCGCGTAAAGAATGTCTTTCGTTGCATTTTAACAACGGTTATATCGCTGACGAACAATTTGCATGGCAAGGAAAACCACCAGCGTGTTGCCCGGTTTCAAGCTGACGCTCGGCTTCACGGTGCTCTATCTCAGTCTCATCGTCCTGATTCCGCTGGCCTGCACGTTTTGGAAAACGAGCGAGTTGACGTGGGGCCAGTTCTGGCACGCCGTTGCCGCACCGCGCGTGCTGGCGTCTTATCGCCTGAGTTTCGGCGCGTCGTTTCTGGCGGCGCTGACCAATCTATTTTTCGGCCTGCTCGTCGCGTGGGTGCTGGTGCGCTACCAGTTTTGGGGCAAACGGTTCGTGGACGCGCTGGTGGACCTGCCCTTCGCGCTGCCGACGGCGGTTGCTGGCATCGCGTTGACGGCGGTGTATGCGCCGCACGGTTGGATCGGCCGATGGCTCGAACCGTTCGGAATCCGGGTTGCCTTTACGCGGCTCGGCGTATTCGTTGCGCTCACGTTCATCGGATTGCCGTTCATTGTTCGCACCGTGCAGCCGGTGCTCGAAGACCTCGATCCGGGAATTGAGGAGGCCGCCGCCAGCCTCGGCGCGAATCGCTGGCAGGCCTTCTGGCGCGTCATTTTGCCCATGCTGCGACCGGCGTTGCTGACCGGCTTCACGCTCGCCTTCGCCCGCGCGCTCGGCGAATACGGCTCGGTTGTTTTCATCTCCGGCAACATGCCGATGAAAACCGAAATCACGCCGCTGCTCATCATCACCAAACTCGAGGAGTTTGATTATTCCGGCGCGACCGCCATTGCGGTCATGATGCTGGTCGCTTCCTTCGTGCTGTTGCTGACCATCAATTTCCTTCAATGGTGGAGCCACCGGCATCACCGGCCCGTTTGATTTATGGTTCCCGCTTCAAAACTTCATGCCCCGCGCCGCGCTGCTCAACGCCGCGTGACGGCCGAGCCGCCGTTCGTGCGCTGGCTGCTCATCGGTACGGCGTTGTTGTTTCTCGGTTTGTTTCTGGTTGTGCCGCTGGCGGCAGTTTTTGTGGAGGCCTTTGCCAGGGGTGTTGGTTACTATTTCCACACGTTCAATGACGCGAATACTTTGAGCGCCATCAAACTGACGTTTATCGCCGCTGGCATTGCGGTGCCGCTGAATTGCGTCTTCGGCGTCGCGGCGGCATGGGCGATTGCCAAATTCGATTTCCGCGGCAAAACCGTCCTCGTCACGCTTATTGATTTGCCGTTCTCGGTTTCGCCCGTCGTTTCCGGATTGATTTACGTGTTGCTGTTTGGCGCGCAGGGATTGCTCGGTCCGTGGCTTTTGGAGCACAACATCAAAATCATTTTTGCCGTGCCTGGCATTGTGCTGGCGACGATGTTTGTGACGTTTCCGTTCGTCGCGCGCGAATTGATTCCGCTCATGCAGGCGCAGGGCCGAATTGAGGAGGAGGCCGCACACGTGCTGGGCGCCAGCGGCTGGCAGACATTCTGGCGGGTGACACTGCCAAACATCAAATGGGGACTGCTTTATGGCGTCATCCTTTGCAACGCACGGGCGATGGGCGAATTCGGCGCGGTGTCGGTCGTGAGCGGCCACATCCGCGGCCAGACAAATACCATTCCGCTGCACGTCGAAATTTTGTATAACGAATATAATTTTGCCGGTGCTTTTGCCGTGGCATCGCTGCTGACGTTCCTCGCGCTCGTCACGCTGGCGCTGAAAACCTGGGTGGAACACAAAAACGCCGCGTTGCGCGGGACGGGAAACTGATTTGAACGCATGAGTGTCGAAGTTCGCAACATAACAAAGAAATTCGGGCAGTTCACCGCGCTCGATGGCGTGAACTTGAAGATCGAGTCCGGCGAACTCGTCGCGCTGCTCGGCCCGTCCGGTTCGGGCAAGACGACGCTGCTTCGCATCATCGCCGGACTGGAGTTCCCCGATTCCAGCGACGCGCAGGTTTTGTTTTACGGCGAGGATGTGACCATGATTCCCGCGAGTGAGCGCAAGGCCGGTTTCGCGTTTCAGCATTATGCATTGTTCCGGCACTTGAACGTCTTTGAAAACATCGCGTTCGGCCTGCGGGTCCGTCCGCGGGCGAACCGGCCGGGCGAAGCTGAAATCCGTGCGCGCGTGGAAAAATTGTTAAAGCTCATCCAGCTTGAGCCGCTCGCCAAACGGTTTCCGTCGCAACTCTCCGGCGGCCAGCGCCAGCGCATTTCACTGGCCCGCGCGCTGGCGGTCGAACCCAAGGTGCTGCTGTTGGACGAACCTTTTGGCGCGCTCGACGCGAAAGTGCGCAAGGAATTGCGCCGCTGGCTGCGCAAATTGCATGATGAAATCCACATCACCACGCTGTTTGTGACGCACGATCAGGAAGAGGCGCTGGAAGTGGCCGACCGCGTGGCCATTTTGCGCGTCGGGCGGGTCGAGCAAATCGGCACGCCGGAGGAAATTTACGACAATCCGGCCTCGCCATTCGTTTATGATTTTCTCGGCAATGTGAATCTGTTCAGCGGCCGGATGCGCGACGGCACCGTGGTCATTGGCAACACCGGATTTGCCGCGCCGGAAACCGCCGGCGAGTCCGACTCGGACGCCATCGCCTTCGTGCGGCCGCACGACATTCGCGTCACCCGCGAGCCGGGCGGCCCGGCGACGCTGGCGGCGCGCGTCATTCGCAGCAACGCCGCGGGTCCGCTGGCGAATCTTGAGCTGGTGCGGCTCAACACGGGCGGACAATTCACCGTGCAGTTAAGCAAGGAACAATTCCAGCAATTACAGCTCAAAGCGGGGGAACCGGTGTTCGTGGAATTGCGAAACGTGAAGGTTTTTGCTGACGATTATTCGATTTGAACCCGGCGGCAAACCCTGAGAGATTGGTGCCAATGAACGGATTTTTGGGGAGATTATTATTTCCACGCCTGCCGCCCGATATACAAAGGCGTAAAATTAACATTCTCCTGGTGGTTCTGTTCGTTGGCCTGCTGGTGGGGGGCCTGATTGTGTTGACGTTGATCTTAAGCAACAAAATTGGCGGCCGTTGAACTCGCTTCGATGCGGGGACTCATGAAAATGGGGTGGTCAACGGGACTCGAACCCGCAACAACAAGCTCCACAAGCTTGGACTCTACCATTGAGCTACGACCACCAACCGGCTGACAAATTAAGTTTATTAGCCGCGTCCGTCAAGTTTGCCATGATGTGTGGGGGCGGCATTGTTGAGTTCCCGCCATTTGAAATCCAGTCCGATTGGCTAGCACGGTTCTTGCTACAGGTGGCGCGTATGAAGCGTCAGGACGAGAATGATGATTATGAGTTGATTGAACCATTTGAAACGGACGACAATTCGTTAAAGGGAGTCAACTCAGAAATCGCCTTTACTCTTGGGGTTGAATGGCAAATGTTCCGGCAGCGCCTGAAAACAGGACGGCCATTTCAAACACTCTGTCTTTCCATGAACACGAATCGGCTGGTAAAAATGGCCGAACGTCAACGTCGTTTTGTTGAAGACAGACCCACACCCTGGGCTGGATGGTCGGAAATATGGGTGGGCGATTACTTGAGTTAAATTATTTGGGTTGAGTTTCCACCACCAAAACCCAGGTGACTGCCTTGTAACCGGTTTTCTGGCAGTACTCACAGGGAGGAAAAATGTAGCCTTTGGGGATTACCCGCTCAACCGAATGGCCGCAATTCCCAACGGCGCGGTACACTCCAGAAACAGGACAGACCTGTCCAGTGGTTCGGCTCATAATCAATTCCAGGTTACTTCTGTTACAAACACCTGTCTGTCTTGCAGATTCTTGCACCTGTTAAATAAATTAGTCAAGAAACTTCGTTGCTTGGCAGTGTCCTAATTTAAGACAAGTTGTTGGTTTGGCCGCGCAACTCTCTGCATGGCCGCAATAATCGAACTTCTCAAATCTCGCCCAGCCAGGATTCGCATATAGCAGTTCACATTGGCATTGGCGCACAAAAGTTCATGCGGAAATCTCGCGGATATTTCGCCCGCTGACATAGCGTCAGGGAACTGGCGCACTCCAGGACGCTTCGCGTATTACAGGAATCATTGTGTCGCGCGCAGCGTCTTGGAGTGCGGCGGCCCTCCGCCGCTTTTCCAGAAGCCTATCAAACCGTGCCGATGTTATCAGCCGGCGAATGAGCGCAGTCACCACGCCGCATTTTTCATTTTCGTTCCGCCATTGCAAACGTCCGGCGCCCGTTTTAGAATTTTCACAGTTCATTCAGCGCATGGCGGAATACAAAGTCCAGTTCGAGGTCTTCGAAGGCCCGCTCGATTTGCTCCTCTATCTTATCAAGAAGGAGGAGGTGGACATTTACCAGGTCAACCTCACCAAACTCGCCACCCAGTTCATCGAATACATCGACCTGATGCGGCAGTTTGACTTGGAGATCGCCGGCGAATTCCTCGTCATGGCCTCGACGCTCATGTACATCAAGAGCCGCGAACTGCTGCCCGTGGACCAGCAGGTGCAGGTGGAAGGCGAGGAGGAAGGCGAAGACCCGCGCTGGGAGTTGATCCGCCAGCTCGTCGAATACAAAAAATTCAAGGACGCCGCCGCGCGCCTGCAAGTCCTCGAAGCCGAACAGGAAAACATTTATCCACGTCTGCCCGGCAAACTCGAATTTGAAAACGCCGCCCCGCCGCCCAAGCCGGACGTTTCGATTTTTGATTTGCTCAACGCCGTCAACGGCGTGCTGCAACGGTTCGCCAAACGTGAAGACCGGGATGACATTTTTGAGGACAAATGGAGCGTCAGTGAAAAAATCGAGGCCATTCTCCGCGCGATTGCCGGTTGCGGCAGCCTGCGCTTCGCCGAGTTGTTCGCCAGCGCCGCCGGCCGTTCCGAAGTCATCTGCACCTTTCTGGCGCTGCTGGAATTGATCCGCCTGCGGCAACTCGTTTGCTCGCAACCCGAACCTTTCGGCGAAATCGAAATCCGCCTGGCTGTGGCGGCGGCAGATGTGGCACAGACCTCTGATCTGCGTGAGGCAAAAGGGGGAATGATTCAATCTGATCAAAAAGAACACAGGTCGGAGACCTGTGCCACGCCGGCGACAGCGCCTGAACCTGTGGTAGCCGCCGAAACCAATCCGCAATCCGCAATCCGCAATCCGCAATCATCCTAGCATGGAACTTAAACTCATTCTGGAATCGCTGCTGTTCTCCGCGCAAAAACCGTTGAGCGTGAAAGATCTTCATGATGTGCTCGCCGCTGCTGCTGACCAGGAAGGCGCCGATGCCACAGCCAAATCGCTGGCCAAAGCCAAGGAGGGCGAACTGACCGCCGCGTTGGAACAATTGGCGCGCGAACACGAAACCGCCGCGCGCAGTTATCGCCTCGCGTGCGTCGCCGGTTCCTGGCAATTCGTCACGCAGCCGGAATTTGGCCCGTGGTTGCGCACGCTCGTGGGCGTGAAGACGCGTCCGCCGCGGCTTTCGCTGCCCGCGCTCGAAACGCTGGCCATCATCGCGTATCGCCAGCCCATCACGCGCGCCGAGGTCGAACAGATCCGCGGCGTGAACGTGGATGCCACGATGCAGACGCTCATGGAGCGCGGATTGGTGGAGGCCGTTGGCCGCGCCGAAGTTGTGGGCCGCCCGCCGACCTACGGCACGACCGCGTTGTTCCTCGAATACTTCGGCCTGCGCAGTCTGGAAGATTTGCCCGCCGCGGACGAACTCCGCCGCATTGTCGTTGAAAGGCCGCCCGCGCCGGTCATCGCCGAGCCCGGCCTGGCCACCACGCCGCCGGAACAGCTCGCATTACAACCCACCGTGCCGGCGTCGGTCGAAGGCGGGAATAAAGAAGCTGGTAGCCAAAAGCCAGAGCTTTCGGAAGGCTATGACGAACCTGAAAAATCGAAATGAACTCCACGAAACCAAACAGCTACGAAATGATTATTTGGTGGAGCGCGGAAGACGACGCCTATGTGGTGGACGTGCCGGAACTTCCCGGCTGTATGGCTCACGGGCCGACACGGCAGGACGCCATCAAAAACGCCGAAGGTGACATCAAGTTTTGGATCAAAACCGCGAAGGAAGACGGCCAGGAAAATCCACGGCCACGCGGACGGTTGGTTTATGCGTGATTGTCACGGCTGATTCTGCCTTTGCGTAAACATTTCCGAACATCGCAAGGCGATTGGCGCACTTGCTTTTAACGTTTGAAAAGAAGATATTGCTCCCATGATCGCCGTTGAAACCAACGACCACGAAATTCGCGTGAACATTCCGACCGACGGAATGCCGGCGGAAGCGGTGCGCGCTTTTCTGGATTGGTTGCGGGTGGAGGCGGCGGCGCGGCGCAGCCGTCTGACCGATGATGCGGCCTGGAAACTGGCCGAGGACGTAAAGTCCACTTGGTGGGCGCAAAACCACAGTCGTTTCACCGGTGAACGGAAATGAATCCGCTCATTGTCGTTGATACAAACGTTTTATTCTCAGCGTTGGTTAGCCAACATTCACGTGTCCGGGAAATTCTTCTGATGCCCGATGGCCCACGTGCGGCCATGGTGTGCATTCACGATCTTCCTTGCTGTAAACAGGCCGATTCCACTTCCGTTTACATGAAGTTCCTTTGCCTTCGCTCCCCTAAATCCAAAGTCCCAAATCCTTTTCAGTTCTTCGCCCTTTGGCAACTCATGTCCACGATTCGAAATATGAAGATGAACGGAGTCAGGCTGGTTTGCTACAAAGATTTTGATAAAGGAACCGCCAAAGGAATAACTGATGTAATGACGGCTTGTTGTCGAGGGCTCAACCTTTCAATTATTAGGTCAGCACTCATAGCAAGGGATTCTGGATATCCGTGTCCATCCGTGTTTATCCGCGGTTAATTTTCATTCTTGGCCGCATCGGTGGTGATGTGTTTATCAAACGCGATGTAAGTCCACGCGTTTGCGTTTCAATCCCGCCGGGGCGATGGCGAGTGAACACCCGGCAACGGGAGAAGTCAATGGCGTGTTTTTGGTGGGGCACATCTTGCCGTTGTTGGCGTTGATTCTGCAGAGCGGCCCCTGTATCAAATTGTCCGTAGCCGTGGACGTCAGTCCGCGCCAATCTTCAAGAGTATGCGCCGACTCACGTCGGCGGCTACTTCAGATTTTGCGTCAAATCTTCGCCAGCGCCTGCTTCAGGTCGGTAATCAGGTCTTCGACGTCTTCCAATCCCAGGGCGATGCGCACGAGGTTGTCCACCATGCCGAGAGATTCGCGGTATTCCACCGGATAGTCGAAGAACGACATCATGGACATCTGGGTGACGAGACTCTCGGAACCGCCGAGGCTGGGCGTGATGAGAAAGAGTTCCAGCGAGTCAATGAACCGCCGCGTTGCCTTGTCGTCGCCCTTGACCAGGAAAGTGATGACGCTGCCGAACCCGCGCATCTGTTTTTTCGCCAGCCGGTAATCCGGATGTGATTTCAATCCGGGATACCAGACCTTCAAGATTTTGGGATGCGATTCGAGGAACCGGGCGATCTCGAGTCCGGCCCGGTTATGATGTTCCATCCGCAACCCGAAGGTTTTCAATCCGCGTTCCAAAAGGAAACAGGTGAGCGGTCCCGGGATGGAACCGATCATCCGTTGCAGTTTGTTCAGGTCATCGAGCAGCTTGTGGTTGCCCAGCGTGACGCCGGCCAGCAGATCGTTGTGGCCGCCGAGATATTTCGTGGCCGAGTGGATGACGATGTCCACGCCCAGTTTCAGTGGACGGATGTTGAAGGACGTGGCCAGCGTCGCGTCAATCATCGTGAGCAGCTTGTGCCGCTTCGCGACTTTCACGATGGCCGGGAGGTCCGGCACACGCAGATAGGGATTCGTCGGCAATTCGGTGAAAATGATGTTGGTGTTGGGCTGAATGGCTTTTTCGATGGCCGACGCCGTCGGGTCCACGAGGCTGGATTGAATCCCGAATTTCTTCAGCAGGTTGGTCGCGAAATCGCGCGTCTGCCGGTAACAATCGCTGGTGAAAATAATGTGGCCGTCCTTTTTCATGTAGGCCATGAGCGTGAGGATGACTGCGCTCATGCCGGTGGAGAACAGGATGGCCCGTTCGGCGCCCTCGATGGCGGCGAGCTTGCGCTCGGTCTCTTGCTGAGTGGGATTGCCGTAGCGGCCGTATTCGTGCTCGCGGATGACGCGGCCCTGGCCCTTGGCCTTCATAAACTCGAAAACTTCGGACGTGGAATCGAAGCTGTAGTTCGAGGTGTGAACGATGGGCGTGGAAACAGCGTGGTGCGCCTTGCGCCGCCGGCCCCGGCCATGAATGGCGAGGGTGGACGGACCCCACTTTTTCAAACTTTGTTTCTTTGAAGTCATTGAATAAATCCCCATTTCTGGGGGACGAGACCTGTGTGTCCCCCACTCTCCAGGAACCGTCCGAATGTCCGCCAGGTTTTGGACTGCGCCAGCCCTCTGGCGCTTTGGGCAGACGCCAGCAATGCTAAAGCGGTGGAGGGCCACCGCAGTCCAAGACGCTGCCGCGCCGTCGCAAGCATTTTTCGGTTCAAATCCTTGTTTCGGAGGGGCGAGCTCTGCGAGCCCCTGACTTTCAGTGAAAAATGATTCAGGGTCTTGTGTAACTCGACCCTCCGATTGCACGAACGTGTTTTCAAAATACGGAGTGTGGCCGTCCCCGGCCACAGCCATGTCCGCCAACTACAAGTTTTCCGTAATTCCATGCGCTCCTGGCTGACGGGAGTTGCTGCGCCCGGGGACGGGCGCACACCGGCTGCGGGCGTTTGCCGATTTTGAAAACACACCCTAGACATTGAATCGGCTCCTTTGCTTGAGCGCCTTGTGCAGCGCGTCTTTCACCGCGTCCAAACGGGCCGGCAATTCGATTGGCTGGTTCGCATGGCGGCACGGAAAATCCAGTTCCTTCTGGTGATATTTCACCTTCATTTCGACGAACTTCAGTCCGTGCGCCGTGGAGATGACGACCACGCGCTCGGACTTGGCAATCTTGCCGGCCTTGAGCAGTTTGATCAAAACCGCCAACGCCACGCCGGTATGCGGGCAGTTGAACATGCCGGTGCGGTCGCCCAGCGCCGCGGCGTTGGCCAGCTCCTCCTCGGTGGCCTGCTCGACGATGCCGTTGAATTGTTTCAACGTGCGGATCGCCTTTTGAATGCTCACCGGATTGCCGATTTGGATCGCGCTGGCCAGCGTCTTCTGCGCCTGGACCGGCTCGAACGTCTTGAAGTTCTTCAGATACGAACGGTAAAGCGGATTGGCCCGCTGGGCTTGGGCCACGACGATACGCGGCAGCTTCGAGATCAAGCCGAGGGTTTTCATCATCATCAGGCCTTTGCCCAGCGCGGAGACGTTGCCGAGATTGCCGCCGGGAATGATCATCACATCGGGCACCTGCCAGTCGAATTGCTGGACGATTTCGATGCCCACGGTTTTCTGGCCCTCGACCCGCAACGAATTCATCGAGTTCGCCAGGTAAAGCGTTTCGTCCTTGGTGATTTCCTGGACCAGCCGGCATGCAGCCGTCGAAGTCGGTGTCGAGATAGAGCACGAGCGCGCCGTTCGAAATCGGCTGGATGAGCTGCGCGCCGGAAATTTTTCCGCGCGGGAGGAGCACGATGGATGGGATGCCGGCCGCGGCGCAATAGGTGGCCAGTGCCGCCGAGGTGTCGCCGGTGGAGGCGCAGACGACGGCCTTGATGGGCGCGCCTTCGGAAATCATCTGCTTGACCTGCGACACGAGCACCGTCATGCCGAGGTCCTTGAACGAGCCGCTGTGGGTGTTGCCGCACAGTTTGACCCAAAGTTCGTTTACCCCGATTATCTTTCCAAAGCGTTCGGCCCAGAAAAGGTTGGTGCCGCCTTCGTAAAGTGAAACGACATCGTCGTCCTTGATCTGCGGCAAAATCCATTCCTTCTTGCCCCACACGCCGGAGCCGTAGGGCCATTCGTTGCTCATGTACCGCTTTTCAAAAAGTTTTTTCCAGGTCGAAGCGCTGCGGCGTTTCAATGCCTTGAGGTCGTGCTGCACCTCCAGCAATGAATGGCAGCGCCGGCATTGGTACACGATGGAGTTGAGCGGATAAGTTTCTCCGCACTCCGGGTTGATACATTGGAACCAGGCTCGATATGACATGGTCGTCTTTCCTGTGCCGCGCGCGGCCAAAGGTTCTCAACCGGGGCTGCCACGGCACCATTTACGCGCCACAGCATGGACAACCGCATGGCGGTTTTCAAGAAAACAGCAGAAGCAGACCGAAAAATTAGGATCGTTACTACGCCGGGTAAGTGGCCGTTGGCGAGGGGTGTAATGAACGGAAGCGGTTAGAACAGCGCCCACTTTTCGCTCGCGCCAGACCCGGGGCAAACCTATTCTGTCGAACCATGAGACCAAAATTTTCAGCCTTGTCGCTCCTGCTGCTTTTTACCTGCGCTCTCTCCGCCGCCACCCTGCCGAAATTTGAAATGCCGCGGGTGCGGGAACCAAAAATTCCGAAGCGAACGGTGTCCATCACCGATTTCGGCGCCGTGCCTGACGGCAAGACGCTCAACACGGAGGCCATCGCCAGGGCAATTGCCGCGCTCGCCGAAAAGGGCGGCGGGCGGTTGATTATCCCGCCCGGCCTGTGGCTGACCGGCCCGATTGGTTTGAAGAGCCACGTGGAACTTCATCTGGCAGAGGGCGCCCTCGTCCAGTTCCAGCCGGATTACAGCCTGTATCCGCCCATCCAGTTGGACATCAAAGGCCGCCCGCGCTCCGTGGCCACCGCGCCCCTCCACGGCGAAAATCTGGAGGACATTGCCATCACCGGAACGGGCGTAATGGACGGCTCCGGCAACGCCTGGCGGTACGTGAAAAAAAACAAGATGACCGAAAACCAATGGCAACAACTGCTGGCCATCACCAACAGCGTGCTGGAAACCAACGGCACCATCTGGTGGCCGTCACGCGAGGCAAAGGAACGCGAGGGCAAGGAAGGCCGCAATCGCCCGAACCTGTTGAAGCTGGTCAACTGCCGCCGGGTCCTGCTCGAAGGCGTCACGTTCCAAAATTCGCCGGGCTGGAATTTGAATCCGACCCTGTGCGAGGACGTGACCCTCCGCAACATCAGCGTGCGCAACCCATGGTATTCACAGAACGGCGACGGCCTGGACATTGAAAACTGCCGGAACGTCGTTTTGACCGGCTCGCGGATCGACGTGGGCGACGACGGCATCTGCCTGAAATCCGGCGCGAACGAGGAAGGCCGCCGCATCGGCGTGCCCACCGAGAACGTGTTGATTGAAGATTGCGTCGTCTATCACGCCCACGGCGGCGTCACCATCGGCAGCGAAATGTCCGCCGGCATCCGCAACGTGCGCGTCAACAATTGCCTTTTCATTGGCACCGACCTCGGCCTGCGTTTCAAGAGCACGCGCGGCCGGGGCGGCGTGGTGGAAAAAATTTACATCAGCAACGTCCGCATGACCGACATCGCCACCGACGCCATCGGGTTCAATCTGTTTTACAACAATCAGGCGCCGGGCGAGGGTGGCGAAGGGGCGGCGGCCGCCGCCAAGCCCGAGCCGGTCAGCGAAAAGACGCCGCAGTTCCGCGACATCTACATCGAAAATGTGATTTGCCGGGGGGCGCTCCAGGCGGTGGCGTTGCAGGGGCTGCCCGAAATGCCGATCCGCGGCATTCATCTGCGCGACGTTTCCATCACCGCAGAAAACGGTGTGGCCTGCACCGACGCGCAGGACATCACGCTCGACCACGTTGAGATTCTCAATTCCCGCGGCCCGGTGCTGAGCCTGCTCAACAGCCGCGACGTGTCGGTTGACCGTCTGACTTATGCCACCGGCGACGGGGCGGTGATCAAGGCGGACGGGACGAACAACACCGCCGTCATCAAGCGCACCGATTTGAAGGCCGCCCGGCCGGATCTTGACTTGTCCAACGGCGCCGCGCGCGAAAGTTTCAAAATCGAATAAGCGGCTAGTGACCTGTAGGAGTCGGGGTAACGAGACTCAAATTTTGGACTGCGGCGGAAAGCGAAGCGCGACGCCGCTTTGGAAACCAGGCCATGGCTGGAGTTGTTCCATCAAAAAGCGCTGTCATGATGTTTCTGTGTTCGATGTTGGACGTTGGGCGTTCGATGTTCCCGCCACCTGGACTACCTTCTTCCCAGCCGCTGTAGCAGCTTCGTGTGAATCCCGCCGAAGCCGCCGTTGCTGAACACCACCACGATGTCGCCGCCCTGAACGGTCTTCGCCACGTGCGCGACGATTGCATCCGCGTCCGGCAGATACGTGGCGTCCCGGCCCGAGGCCTTCAAATCCTGCATCAATTTTTCGGGATTGAGCCGCTCTTCGGGCGCGATCTGTTCCAGCCGCGCCACTTCCGCAACCACGACGGCATCGGCGTCGGCAAAGGCGGTGGCCAGTTCGGATTGAAAGACATTCCGGCGCGTCGTGTTGCTGCGCGGCTCGAAAATGGCCCAAATCTTCTCATGCGGATATTTCAGGCGTAACGCCTGCAGCGTTTCGCGGATGGCCGTCGGGTGGTGGCCGAAGTCGTCAATCAGCGTCACACCGCCCGCGATGCCGCGCACTTCCATCCGGCGCTTGACACCCTTGAACGTCTCGAAGGCGGACTGAATCTGCTGGTTTTTCAGCCCGCAATGTTTCGCGCACGCCACCACGGCCAGCGCGTTCCGCACGTTAAATTCGCCAATCAGGTTCAGGTGGAATTTGAAGCTGGGGATTTCAAACTCGGTCGCCGTCGGGCCGTAGCGGATGTTGAAGGCATGCACCGCATTGTCCGCGCCGAGGCCGAAGCGCTTCACCGGACAATGAGTCACATCGAGCAGCGGAGCGAGGTTCGCGTCGTCGCCGTTGCCGAGCAGCAGGCCGTTGCGCGGAATGATCCGGATGAAATGCGAGAACGTTTTTTTGATCGCGTCCAGGTTGTCAAAAATATCCGCGTGATCGAACTCCAGGTTGTTGACGAGGGCGATTTCCGGCTGGTAATGGATGAACTTGCTGCGCTTGTCGAAAAACGCCGTGTCGTATTCGTCGCCCTCGATGACGAACCATTCGCTGCCGGTGAACCGCGCGCCCTGGCCGAGGTTGTTCGGGATGCCGCCGATGAGATAACTCGGATTCAGCCCGTTGTGCTCGAAAACCCACGTCAGCAGCGAGGTCGTCGTGGTCTTGCCGTGCGTGCCGGTGACGACGATCGAGCGTTTGCCGCGGATGAAAAATTCGCGAAGCAGCTCGGGCAGCGAGCAATAACGCAGCTTGTGATCGAGCACGAACTCGGCTTCCGGATTGCCGCGGGAGATGGCGTTGCCGATGACGACCAGGTCCGGCTTGTGCGCGAGGTTTCGCTCCGCATAGCCGTTGATGGCCTCGATTTTCCGGTCGGCGAGGAAGGTGGACATGGGCGGATAAACATTCTGGTCCGACCCGGTGACGGCGAACCCCTTTTCCTGCATCGCCACGGCGGCGGACGCCATCGCCGTGCCGCCGATACCAACGAAGTGGACGGATTTGATTTCCGATGAAAACATTCCGGAGAAGTTAGCCGCCAAGACGCCAAGACACAAAGTTTTTCCTTGTCGCGTCGGAGCAACGCGAAGACGGAAGCCACAGAATGAATCCGGGACGGCTCACCGGCCGGATATTTTAGACGAGACTGGCGGCCGGGTGTTTGGCTTTCGAGTCAAGTGTCGCCCATTGCAGGCCGTGAGCCTTCGCCAGGTTGGCCAGATACCAGTCAGTCGTTTTTGCCGAGCTCGGGGCCGGAATTCCATCCAAAGCGCGCAGATCGGCGGCGATGAACTCCGGTTTTTCATCCGCGATGAAGTCCGCCAATGCTTTACGGGCATCCTCCATCGTGAGATTGAAGGCCGGGCTGGTTGAAACCCGAACAAAACCCAATTCGGTTATTGGGCACAAGACCAGTTTTTTTCCTTTTCGCCAGGCATTGGCCTTGGCGAAGTTGACGTGCTCAGGCCAGATCAGGGCAATGAGCGTTGAAACATCGAGGAGTTGCTTCATGGGAAGTCAGCCATGACCCTCTGAACGTCTTCATTGGTGAGTGGATGATCAGTCACCGCGTAGGTTCTGCCCTTGCGCCGCACAAGGCGGGCTTTGGAGACTTTTTCCTGAACAACCATCAACTGCATCCGAATCTCAGTCGGAGATGGCTTGTTCACCTTGTAGCGTTCACCCGGTTTTACCAGGCCAGTCAAGGCGCCAGGCCGGCAACGATCATCAATGCGGGTTTCATCCGTAATCTTCATAGTGGGAATATCCCACAAGCCAGATTTCAATTCAAGGGTTATCTGGACAGAGTTAGCCGGACATGGGCGGATACACATTCAGGTCCGAGCCGGTGACGGCAAAACCTTTTTCCTGCATGGCGGCGGCGGACGCCATCGCCGTGCCGCCGATGCCGACAAAGTGAACCGATTTGATTTCCGATGAAAACATGCCGGAGAAAGTAACCGTCAAGACGCCAAAGTGCCAAGATTTAAACCGCTGATTGACGCTGATGAACACTAATTAAGACAACTCCCCACCAATTTTCTTCCGGATTGCTTCCAAATCATTCCCCTCCGGCATCACAAACAAACATTTCCCGTTGCTCCGGCTTTCCCAAACTGCACCGACCGCTCGCTTTTCCTCCGCGTCAGCAAACAAATGCTCGCCTTTGTATTCAACCACGAGCCTGCGGCCGTCGATGAGTTGGCAAATAAAATCGGGATAAAACCAATTCTTCGAGGTTTGCAGCCGGAACGAAATTGCTTTGTTTGCGAGATTCCGCACCCAGAATTTTACTTCCGGCAGGCCATCCAGGAACTGTGCGCATTGAAACTCCTCTTTGAGCTTGCCGCTCGGGGTTGTTTCCAGCAATTCGCCCGGCTTCGGACTGAAGTAATGGCGCTTGAACTGAAAACCGCCTTCGTAGAGCCAGCTTGGTTCGTAGTTCATCGTCCTGAAATTGATCGCGCGCTCATTGCTCACAACCAACGGCGAATCCGGCAGCAGGAATTGTTGGAATGCCGTTTTCCGCTCGCTGTCACGATGCCGCTGAACTCGTTCCTCAATTTGTTCCCGCAAACGAAAACGATCCAGCGCGAGCACGCCGATGTTGGCAATGCCAAACTTCGCTATGAGGCCGCGAAGCACCTGCCGCAAAAACTCCGCCGATTCACCGGCAGGAATGTCGTAGTGGTCAATATGCCGGTCCAGCCACGCAACCAAACTTTCAAGTGTCCAATCGCCTGAGTTGCCAAGGGCAATCACTTGTTGGTGCAGCGTCGCAACGAAGTCTGAGTCCGGCTTGTCTTGCAACATGCTCGTCAGCACTTCGCCTTTTGCGCCCACGTCCACCAGTCCCGCCTTGCCCGCCGGTCGCTTCAACGGATTGTAGCCATCCGCCAGTGAAGCATCCTTCGCGCTCAATTTCCACGGCTGCTCAATCAGGAACGTGCTCTCGAACTCGAACAACTGCCCGTTTTCGCGCACACACAGCAGCGGCACGATGAAATCAATTTGCCTTTCGTAAGGCGATGGTTCGCGCGTTTTGCCGCTGCCGCCAAATGCCTTGTCCAACTCGCGCACCAGTTCAACCACTTCGGCCACTTTCGCCTTTGCTTCCGGCGTCTTCACACAACTCGCCAACTTTTCCGCGTCCACCTTGTCGAGCGGAACCAGCACGGTGATTGCACCGCTGGCCGCGTCAATCCGCGCCTTGCCCGCCAGCGCAATCACCTGTGCTTGCGCCACCGTCGCGTCAATCTCCGCTGGCGAAATCTGCACCGTCTTGGGTTGGGCGCCGAGTGGCAGCGCGCCTTGCGAAACGGGAATGATGATCCGCTCCGCTTCGGCTTTCGTGAAGCCGTTGCTTTCCAGCGCTTCACGGAGTTCGTTCAAAACTTCCGGCAATGAATCCGAAACGGAAAACGCATACGCGCAATTCAAATCGGGATGCTGCTTCGCCCGCGCGTTGGGCAATCTCAGTATGCGCCCGACAATTTGCTCAATGGCCGTTGCCGAACGCGTCTCCTTCAGGCTGCAAAGCACATAGGCAAACGGGCAATCCCAGCCTTCGCGCAGTTTCTGAACCGTGATGATGAACCGCACCGCCGGCTCTTTCGATGACCTGATTTCCCCGGCGCTGGGCAGCTCGTCGTTGTTGCCAACGGAGATCTTCACCTGGTCTTTCACGATGCCAAACTCGCTTGCCAATCGTTCGCGCAACGGCTCGCACGCATCCACGCGCTCCGCTTGAATCAGCATGATGGGACGCAAATACTCGCCGGTCTTTTGCGTTTCTGCTATTGCGATTTTCTCCAAGTCCCCGCGCAACGTGATGGCTTCCGCCAGCAATTGATTTCGCTGGCTCGGATGCCGCGTGATGACGCGCAACGGCAGCTTCACCATGTCCGCTGCTTTCAGCTCCGCCGCTGAAACGTGATGCAGCACGTTCGACGGAGCCGTGCCGGTGCGGGCGGGCGTGGCGGTGAATTCCACAATGCACGACGGCAAAACATTTCCGAGTGTGGCAAAGCTCAAATCCGTGCGCGCATTGTGCGCCTCATCCACGATGACGATGGGCCGGCGCAACCGCAGCATGTTGACCAACGACGGTTTCGGTTTTCCATCCGCGCCCGGCAGCAAATCCGCCAGCCGGTCGGCGGGCGCGTTCAGCAAATGTTCCGAGAAACTTCCGTTCTGGTCATAAACCTTCCGCCCGGTCGTATCTTCCACCCGGAACGCCTGAATCGTTGAAACGATGACCACCGTTTGTCCATCCACCACCGCGCGGGAAAGCCGCAACGCTTCTTCAATCGTCACCACCTCCACCGAACCGCAGGCCAGTTCCAGCGCGCGGCGATACGGATGGCGCGGATCACGCAACGCATCGGCGGTCTGGTCGAGAATCGTGTTGCTGGGCACCAGCCAGAGCACGACGGCACGCTCCGCGCGCATGAAATCGGTCATGGCCAATCCCGCCGCATGACACGCCAGCAGGGTTTTCCCGCCACCAGTCGGCACCCGCAGGCAGACGTAGGGCATTTCCGGTTTCATGCCGGCGGCGCTGACCGGCATGTAAGGCATGGCCGTTCCGAAGGTGCGCGCTGTGATTTCACGAAACGCCGGGTCGGGGTTTTGTTGCCGCGCCGCGATGCGGAAGAAATCCCGCAGCGAATCCAGCACCCGCGATTGATAATCTTTGAGCGTTATCATGACACTTTGATTTCGTAGGGCGTCTGGCGGACAATAATGCGTTCCGCCTGCAATCTGTCTTTACCCAGCAGACAACCGGCACAATAAATCACTTTCTGCCCGTCAAATTTCGGCAGTTGCGCCAGTACGCTACGTGTCAAAACATTGCCACCGTTCGCGCTCTTGTCGCCTAGCATACCGTTGAACAAAAGATAAATGCCGACGCCTCGGCACTCGCCAATCAAGGGCGATTTCAGCACGCGCTCGCGCGGCAACGGTTCACCCGTTTCGGTGAAATAAACATGCCGCGCCAAATCTGGGAACCGCACGGACGGTTTGATTTGCCCGTGCTCATCAAACAACGGCTCGCCCAGTTCGCAGAAGCGGAAGCCGCCGCCCAAGCCTTCAACTTTTTCACCCTTGGCATTGGTGTAGCCTTGTGCGATGCGTTTGACTCGTTCGGCGGTGATGTCGCGGGCAATCTTTTCGTCCATTTCGATGAGAATGAAACGGCGATTGCCGCCGTCTTCGGTGTTCTGTTTAACAACGGCATGGCCAGTTGTGCCCGAACCGCCAAATGAATCGAGAATTAGGTCGTTGTTTCTTGTGCACATGCGCAAAAACTGCACGATAAGCTCAACAGGTTTTGGCGTTTCGAACAATGCGTGGCCGCCAAAAATCTCTTTTAGTTCGTTTTTGGCCTCCTCATTTGTTGACGCGTCTTTTGCGAAGAGAATCGTTTCAGGCGTGAGACCTCGTTCTTTCTGCTGTAGGAAGGTCTTAATTCGCGGAACATTATTGCCAGATTCACCAAACCAGATTCTTTTATCCGTAATTGCCTCATTCATGACATCTTCGGTGAACACCCAGCATCTACCGCTCGGAAGTTGGTGTTGTTTCCCGTTCGGAGCTTTTAATACATAAAACTGTGATTTTGTTCCATGTCCAGCCTGTGCAGTAGCTGGGTCTGATTTCCAAGGCCCACGTTCGTCGTTATCTGGATTCTTATATCTAGCCAGCGCCTCAGTATTCATGGGCAGCAGGTGAAATTGACTTAACGCTTGGTTGGCGTCTCGCGCATACGCGATGACGTGATCGTGTCTGACGGAAACCGTTTTTCTGTTTTCTCTATTCTTCCGTTTTTCCCAAACGAAATGAGCAATGAAGTTTCCAGCACCAAGAATCTCATCCATCAACAAACGAAGCAAAGCGACTTCGTTATCATCAATGGAAACGAATATCACACCGTCTTCGCGAAGGAATTGTTTGAGAAGGACCAACCTCGGATACATCATGCAAAGCCATTTGTCGTGGCGGGACAGGTCTTCAGCTTCCTTGCCTACAGCTTTGCCAAGCCATTCGCGGATGAGCGAGCTGTTGACGTTGTCGTTGTAAATCCAAGCTTCGTTGCCGGTGTTGTAGGGTGGGTTGATAAAGATGCACTTCACCTGTCCCGCGTAGTAAGGCAGCAGAGCCTTTAGCGCGACCAGATTGTCGCCCTGCACGATGAGATTGCCCGCGCCGGGGTCGCCGACAGAAAGTTCCGGCACATCCTTGAGTAGATGAAACGGAACTTGTAAGTGGTGATTCACCACCGCTTCTTTCCCTATCCAGTTGAGGGTCGGCACAAGGGAGACAACTACCTTTAGATAGTGTTACGGTCAAACCCAAAGCGCCAACCTGTCATGAGTGAAAAAGTCTGCTGCGAAGCTGTTTCAAGAACGCCTGCGCCAACTCCGAACGGAGCGTGGCTGGACACAGGAGCGGGCTGCTGAGCGGTGCGGCATCGGATACAAGCTGTATCAGCTTTACGAACTGGGCATAAAACAGAACCCCGGCCTCGCGTCGCTGGAAAAACTTGCCGCCGGATTCGGCTTGGAAATCTACGAATTACTTACCCCGACATTTCCCCAAAATCGTCACAAGTCCCGAAGAATGTGAAGGACAGCAGCCGAAGCTACGCGAAATGATTTTGGTTAAATTGGTCTACTGGTCGTTTGGTTTTTCCGAACCCGCCGAATGTGCGCCGGAAATTTATCAGCGTCAATCAGCGTTCATCAGCGGTTGAATTCTTTGGCGTCTCCGCGGTGAAATGAATCCAGGACAGGGCGTCCACGCAAAGTTTTTTGAATGATTTTGAAAGAAACGCGTCGCTATTTGCGAGTAATCGGTATATGAGCTGTGTCATGACGTTGCTGGTGGAAGATCCCATTCCCACGCGTTACACCCTCCTGAGCCGGCTGGAAGACCGGGGCGACCAGGACAGTTGGAAGGATTTCTTCGACACCTACTGGCGGTTGATTTATTCGGTCGCCGTCAAGTCCGGGCTGACGGAAGCCGAGGCCCAGGACGTGGTCCAGGAAACCATCATTTCCGTGGCCCGGGACATTCACAAATTCGAGCGCGACCGCGCGCTGGGCTCGTTCAAGGGCTGGTTGCGCAACATCATCCGCTGGCGCATCGCCGACCAGTTGCGCAAACGCACCCGCGCCAGTTGGGGGGACGCTGCCCAGACCGGTGCGGACCTGCCGCAGCCGGACGTGGCGGAACTTCCCGACCCGGCCGGCGAAACCGCGGAATCCGTCTGGGAAGAGGAATGGCAGGCCAATCTGCTGAAAGCCGCGATGGAAACAATCAAACCCCGCGTCAAGGAGGAACATTATCAAATCTTCGATTTATACGTGATCAAGCAATGGCCGGTGAGAAGCGTGGCCCGGGCGCTGGGGGTCAACGTGGGATTGGTCTATCTGGTCAAATATCGCATGTCGGCTTTGCTCAAAAAAGAAATACGCCGGCTGGAGGAAAAATGGAAATGAAACCCACCAAACCAGCTCCTGAAGCATCAGCCGCGGCCGTCCCGTCGGCCGTCCTGCTCGTTGTTCCGGATCATGAACTCATCCGGGTCATTGGCGGCGGCAGCGGCGGCGAAGTGTGGCTGGCCCGGAATATTCTGGGGACCTACCGCGCAGTCAAGATTGTGTATGCGCGGGCGTTCGAGCAGCGCCGGTCTTTTGAACGCGAGTTTGACGGCGTGTTGAAATTCGAGCCAGTCTCGCGGTTGCATGATGGGTTGATGGACATCCTCCAGGTGGGATGCAACGATGCCGCCGGATATTTTTATTACGTGATGGAACTTTGCGACGATGTCAGCACAGGCCAGGTCATCGTTCCGGAACAATACTGCCCCCGCACCCTGGCGTATGACTGCCGCCAGCGCCGGCGCCTGCCCATCGGCGAATGCATCCGGCTGGGTGCGGCCATTGCCTCGGCCCTGGGTTACCTGCACCGGCATGGTCTGATCCATCGCGACGTCAAGCCTTCCAATATCATTTTTGTGAACGGTTTTCCCAAGCTGGCGGATGTGGGACTGGTTTCGGAACTGTCCGCCCCCGGTTCGCAGGTGGGCACGGAAGGTTTCATCGCGCCAGAAGGCGCCGGGACGGCGCAGGCGGACATCTACTCGCTCGGCAAGGTCCTCTACGAAATCAGCACCGGCAAGGACCGGAACGAATATCCGGTGCTGCCATCGCCGCTGGAGGACAACGCCGAGGGGCGGGACCTGGTCCATTTCAACAAAATCGTCCTGGATGCCTGCCGCGCCGATCCGGGCCAGCGTTATAAATCCGCCGATGAGATGATGACCGTCCTGCTGGCGTTCCAATTCAGCCACTACGATCCGCGCCTCGAAAATGCCCGGCAGCGGTTGATTCGATTCATCAGCGTTGCCGGTCCGTATATCGGCTTTGGTGTCATCGTGGCCATGCTCTGGCGCCTCATCTGGCTGCTGAAACACCCTCCCCATTGACCGGCCGGGGTTTTGGCGCCGGGTATCCACGCTTCAGCCGTATCTATTCAATGAAACCACGGATGGACACGGATAAACACGGATTAAGACAAGACCAAAAGTCTCTTCAGTGAACCTGGAAGGTTCCACTGATTGATGAACTGGTTTGCGTTGCTGAAATCCTTTTTCTATCCGTACATCAGTGTCCATCCGTGGTTAAAAGATTTTTCCACTGCATAGAAACGGCTTCAGCGTGTTCCCTGATTCTGAAACACGTTCCACGGAGAATTTTCCCAACTGGTTTCTTGCAACTCATTGAGAACCAAGCGGCTCCACCAATGATAATTTCCTGAAAGTTTTTTGAAAGAATCGTTCCTGGGTCTGCGAGCTATAAAGGGATGAAAATGTTTATGAGCAAATCAAACCGTTTAAAACAATCGGACCGGACGCCGATGGTTCCGAGGCAACCGGAACAAGCCTTCACCTTGACCGAATTGCTCGTGGTGATCGCCATGCTTGCGTTGCTGACATTGACATTGTTGCCGGCGCTGGCGGGCGCCCAAAACAAAGGCGGGCGGATGCAGTGCGCCAACAACCTCCGCCAGATTGGCGTTGCCACCATGGTTTATGCGACCGAATACAACGATATGATGCCGATATGCACCATTGGGACCTACAACCTTGGGACGTTTAACTATTTGGGTGGTATGCATTATACTCGATATGTGTTTCAGGGCGCGGCGAATTCACCAGTTCCTACAAATGCAACACCGCCGTCCAGCTATTATCAAAATCTAGGGTATCTTTATCGCAACGGTCTTGCCGGCAATGGGAGTATTTTTTACTGCCCGGATCAGTGGGGCACGTATTTAGGCGCCAACGCCTACTCGCCTTTATTGACAACCGATTCATCTGTATATGGATCTGGATATGTCCGATCCAGCTATGCATTTAATCCGCGAATAGTTGACCCAACCAACTACAACGTTGCCCGCCGTTACCAAAAAACCAGCGATTTGGAGCCGCATAAGCTGTTTGTCGTGGACTATTTTGGCGATGGATATGGATTCGCTCATTTTCGTGAGCGTGGCTGGAATGTGCTTTTTACCGACGGCAGCGTGCAATTTTCACAGAATGACCAGGCCTACAATTTGATTCAGAATTTTTTTGTCGAAGAAACAACAACATCACAAATACAGGAGGATCAGATTCTTAATTACCTCGAACTTGACCATTGACTGGCAGGCGCCAATGGCCACCGATTAAAATGAAACCTCCAGTAAAAAATCACATTCGCCGGCGCGGAATATTTCAGCGCATGGCATCGTTGATGGGTCTGATGTTTTTTCTGCCCGAATTCATCACGCACGCCGCCGCACCGATTGAAATTCACGCGTTCCCCAATTCTGACTTCCTGCCCGCCGGCCTGGCGCAGGGCGCCAACGGAAATTTCTACGGCACGATGCACCAAACCGGGCCCGGCGGTTATGGCGCGGTTTATCAGATGACGCCGGATGGCACGGTCACCACCTTGCTTGCGTTCGGTGGAACCAATGGCGCGGACCCGAAATCGCGCATGATTGTCGGCGCTGACGGAAACTTTTACGGTGTAACGCAGGCTGGCGGTGCGAACAATTCCGGGACGGTCTTCCAACTCACGCCGTCGGGAACATTGACCACGCTCGTCCATTTCAATGCCAGCAACGGCGCTTCCCCGTTCGGCGAACTCGTGCAGGGCGCGGATGGAAATTTCTATGGCACCACGCAATCCGGCGGCGCCGGCGGCAGCGGCACAGTCTTTCAAGTCACCTCTTCCGGCGCGCTGACCACGCTGGCTTCGTTCACCGGCGACAACGGCGCGGCGCCGTGGGCGGGGCTGGTTCAAGGCACGGACGGGAAATTTTACGGCACGACGCAATCCGGCGGCATCAGCAACCGGGGAACCATTTTCCAAATCACGACGGGCGGCACGCTCACGTCATTGGTTTCATTCAAGGGCACGAACGGTGGTTATCCGACCGGGAAATTACTGCAATGGGCCGACGGCAATTTCTACGGCACAACTTACACGGGCGGCCGGTATGGTTTCGGCACGGTGTTTCGGGTCACGACGAATGGCGCGCTGACCACATTGGTTTCCTTCAACTGTATCAATGGCTTTGGCCCGCAGGCCGGGTTGATCGTCGGCGCGGATGGCAATTTGTATGGCACCACCGTGGGCGGCGGCGCCAACGGTTATGGCACCGTTTTCCAGGTCACTCCGTCGGGAACCCTCACCACTCTGGCTTCGTTCAACGGCACGAATGGAGCCGGACCGGATTCGCCGTTGTTGCTGGCGGCGGACAGAAACCTGTACGGAACCACAGCGCACAGCCTGCCCGGCGGCAACGGCACCGCCTTCCGGCTGGCGACAAATGGCACATTGGCCACGCTGGTTTATTTCAGCAGCCCCGAAGGCGCCAATCCCCATGCCGGCTTGGTCCCGGGCACAAACGGAAATTATTACGGCACGACGGAATACGGGGGCACGAACAACTGCGGAACGGTCTTTCGATTGACGGCGGCGGGAACGCTCACGACCCTGGCTTCCTTCAATTTCACCAACGGCGCCTGTCCGATGGCCGGCCTGGCGCCCGGTTCCAATGGCGTTTTCTACGGCGCCACCTGCGGAGGCGGCACGAGCAACCTCGGCACGGTATTCGCCATCACTCCAGATGGAACTCTCACTTCGTTGGTTTCGTTCAACGGCACCAACGGCGCCTGTCCCGGTGGCGGGCTGGTGTTGGGAACGAATGGCCTTTTTTACGGCACCACGTTTCGAGGAGGCGCCAGCGACGCCGGAACCATTTTTAAAATAACTGCCGATGGCACACTGACCACTTTGTTGTCGCTCACCTCGGCGAATGCGAACGGTTACAATCCGCCGGATGGATTGGTTCTGGGTGCGGACGGCAATTTTTATGGCGTGAATTACAGTGGCGGCACGAATGGGGCGGGCACAATTTTCCAACTGACACCTGATGGGATATTTTCCGTTATCGCTCCTTTAACCGCCGCTTCGGTTGCACGACCTGTGCAGGGAACGGATGGAAATTTTTACGGCACAACCGCGACAACGGTCTTCCAGGCGACCACCGCTGGCGGGTTGACCACGCTATTCACATTCAGCGGCGCCAATGGAGCAAACCCGACGGCTGGGTTGGTGCAGGGAACCGACGGAAACTTTTATGGCACGACGGAATACGGCGGCGCGGGCGGACGCGGCGAGGTTTTTCAAATGTCTCCATCGGGCACATTTTCCAACCTGTTTTCGTTCGACATCAACGGCACCAACGGTTCCAGCCCCGATGCGGAATTGGTGCAAGGCGCGTCCGGCAATTTCTACGGGACGACATCGAGCGGCGGGAGCGATGGTGGCGGGAATATTTATTTATTGATGACCAACAATTCATTGATCCCGCCCGTCATCATTATCCAGCCGGCCGATGAAACGATCCTGGTGGGCGGCACAGCGACCTTCACCGTGCTGGCCGGCGGCACCTTGCCGTTGAACTATCAATGGCAGTTTAACGGGACCAACCTGGACGGGGCGACCGGCGCAACCCTGAGGCTGAACAATGTCCAATTGGCGCAGGCGGGGAATTATGCGGTGGTGGTGAGCAATACGGCCGGCCTGATGCTTGGTTCAAATGCCGTGCTGACGGTTCAGGATGCGCCGCCGGCGATCACTGCCCAACCAGCGAACCAAGCGGTGGCGGTGGGAGGCGCGGCGATATTTAACGTGGAGGTTACAGGTTCGCTGCCCTTGATTTGCCAATGGAGTTGCAACGGCACGAACTTGGATGGCGCCACCAATGCGTCGCTGATGCTGAAGAACGTCCAACTGGCACAGGCGGGGATTTATGCGGTGGTGGTGAGCAATCTGCTGAGTTCGGCAGTCAGTTCCAACGCGCTGCTGACGGTTTATGCGGTTCCGGCATTCATCGCAGCGTCGCCGGTGAGCCAGGAGGCGCCCGTTGGCAGCACCGTTACACTGGAGGTGGCGGCCGGCGGAACAACGCCGCTGGCTTACCAGTGGAGTTGGAACGGGACCAACCTGGACGGGGCGACCAATGTTTCGCTGACATTGACCAACGTTCAACCCGGCCAGGCGGGCAATTATGCGGTGGTGGTGACGAATGCGTATGGGTCGGCACTCAGTTCCAATGCCGTGCTGATGGTGGCGATTCCGAGCATGCTGGACTCCTTCAATCCGGGTGCGAATGGCAGCGTTTACTGCATGGCGGTGCAGACCGACGGAAAGATTCTGGCGGGCGGCCAATTCACCCTGCTGGGCGGCCAAAGCCGCACGAATATCGGACGGCTCAATGCCGATGGCACGGTGGACACCAACTTCAATCCCGGAGCAAGTGGAGCGGTTAATTCGATGGCAGTGCAGACGGATGGCAAGATTCTGTTGGGAGGCGCCTTCTTCACCGCGCTGGGCGGCCAGACCCGTCCGTATATCGGACGGCTCAACGCCGATGGCACGCTGGACACCAACTTCAATCCTAGAGCCAACGATATTGTCTTTTCGCTGGCAGTGCAGGCGGATGGCAAGATTCTGGTGGGCGGTCAATTCACCGTGTTGGGCGACCAGAGCCGTTTGCGGATTGGCCGGCTCAATGCCGACGGCACGGTGGACACCAACTTCAATCCCGGAGCAAGTGGAACGGTTTATTCGCTGGCATTGCAGGCGGACGGCAAAATTCTGGTGGGCGGTCATTTTGGTTCCAAGCTGGGCGGCCAGAGCCATTTGCGGATCGGCCGGCTTAATGCCGATGGCACGCCGGACACCAGCTTCAATCCCGGAGCAACCAATTATCCGGATTGTTATGTCTATTCGCTGGCGGTGCAGGCGGACGACAAGATTCTGGTGGGCGGTCAATTCACCGGGCTGAACGGCGAGAGCCGCACGAATATCGGACGGCTCAATGCCGACGGCACGCTGGACTATAGTTTTAATCCAGGAGCAACTAAGCGTCTGTCGCCTTGTGTGTATTCGCTGGCGGTGGAGGCGGATGGCGGGATTCTGGTAGGCGGCGCCTTCACCTCGCTGGGCGGCCAAAGTTGCACAAATATCGGTCGGCTCAATGCCGACGGCACGCTGGACACCAGTTTTAATCCCGGAGCAACCAATTATTCACTTTGTTCTGTAAATTCGCTGGCAGTGCAGGCGGATGGCAAAATTCTGGTGGGCGGCGCCTTCACCGCGTTGGGCGGACAGAGCCGCACGAATATCGGACGCCTGACCCCCACGGTCCCGGCCACGCAAAGCCTGACCTTCGATGGTTCAACAATCAACTGGCAGCGGAGCGGGAGCAGTCCGGAAGTCTGGCGAACGTTCTTCGACGGCGCGACCAACGGCACCGGCTGGACGGCGCTGGGAGCCGGCACACGCGTGGCGGGCGGCTGGCAGTTGACCGGGCTGGCCTGGCCCACGAATGCCAGCCTGCGGGCGCGGGGATTTGTCACCGGCGGGGAATACAACGGCTCCGGCTGGTTTGTCGAAACGATGACGGGGCCGCCCATCATCACCAATCAGCCGGTTAACCAGACCGTGTTGGTGGGCGGCACGGCGACATTCACGGTCCTGGCAGACGGAACGCCGGCGTTGAGTTACCAGTGGAACTTCAACGGGACGAACATCAGCGGGGCAACCAACACCATCCTGACGCTAACCAACGTTCAACTTGCCCAGACAGGCAACTACATGGTGCTGGTGAGCAACACCTTTGGCTCCGTCCTGAGTTCCAACGCCGTGTTGACCGTGGATTTACCGCCAACCATCACCGTCCAGCCGACGAATCAGACGGTGGGGGTGGGCGGCACGGCGACATTCACGGTCCTGGCGGACGGCATGCCGGCGTTGAGTTACCAGTGGAACTTCAACGGGACGAACCTTGTCTGGGCGACCAATGCTTCGTTGATCATCACCAATGTTCAACCCTGCCAAGCGGGCAATTATGCGGTGCTGGTGACCAATGTCTTCGGTTCCAGCCTCAGTTCCAATGCCACCTTGACGGTTACGTTGAATCATCTGACCTGGAATCAGATTCCGTCGCCACGATTTATCAACACGCCGATAGCCGTTGCACTTCAGGCGCGGGACGCCACCAACGGCCTGTTCACCAATTTCACTGGCACCGTTTTGTTGGGATCCACCAACGGGGTGGCTGTCAATCCGCCGGTTTCGGGCGATTTTGTGCAGGGAGTGTGGACGGGAACGGTGGTGATTGTCCAACCGGTGACAAATCTGGTCTTGGAGGCAGGAGACGGGTTGGGGCACATCGGGTTGGCAAATCCCATCAATGTGGTCAGCCCGCCGTATTTGGTCATGCTGCAATCCGGCGACATCGCGCTGTTTGTGTGGCCGGCGGGATATTCCGGGTTTGTGCTGGAGAGCTCGGGAAGTCTGTTGCCGGCGGTCTGGGCGCCGGTTCCTGGTAATCCGATTCAGATTGGCGGTCAATGTCTGGTTCCGCTCGTGATGAATGGGACCAACTGCTTCTATCGCCTGCGGTTCTCCGATCCCTGACCCGCCCGGAACACTGGGACCAATGTGGGCTTGGCGGCGATGAGCGGGGATTAGCGGTTTCCGCTTCGGAATTCGGGTAAAAAACCTCAACCCGAAAAATTTCTGAAGATTTTTGAAAGAACCGGTCTTTTGCCTGCGAGCTATTGGTGGCTGAAATGGCAACCAAAAGCAAAACCCATGCAAAACAAACGAAATCTGATTAAAATCTGGCTGCTGTGCGCGGCGATGCTGCCAGCCGCGGTGCAAGCCCAGTTCACTTACACGACCAATAACGACGGTTCGATCAACATCAAACAATACACCGGTTCCGGCGGCGTGGTGGTCATCCCCAGCACGACCAATGGCTTGGCAGTGACCAGCATCGGAACCAATGCGTTCCAAAACTGCACCAGCCTGGCCAGTGTCACGATCCCCGACAGCGTCGCCAACATTGGGGACTATGCGTTCTACAACTGCTACAACCTGACGGGAATCTATTTCCAAGGTAACGCCTCCAGCCTTGGTTTGGGTGTGTTCCTCTATGACCCTGTGACTGTCTATTATCTGCCGGGAACCAGCGGTTGGAGTTCGACGTTTGGCGGCCGTCCTGCCGTGATGTTGAACCCCCCGAACCCGGCCGGTTCATTGCAAGTAACCCTCTCTCCGGCTTGGGTAAGCACCGCCGGGGCGCGATGGCAGGTGGATGGTGGAGTTGCCCAGCCCAGCGGAGCGATTGTTTCAGGCCTGTCCGTCGGCAATCATACGCTGAACTTCAGCCCCGTCAACGGCTTGGCGATACCCGCCAGTCAAAGTGTTGCCGTCAGCGCCAATTCGACCGCTAAAGCCAGCGGCATTTACGGCCAATTAACTTACACAACCAATAACGGCACGATCACCATCACGGGCTATACCGGCCTTGGCGGTGCGGTGGTCCTCCCCGGCACAATCAATGGCCTGCCGGTCAGCATCGCATCCTATGCGTTCCAAAACATCTTCGGCCTGACCAACATCACGATCGGCAGTGGCGTCACCAGCATCGGATCGTATGCGTTCAGCCTCACCGGGCTGGCCGGCGTCACGATCCCCGACAGCGTCACCAACATCGGAAATGGGGCGTTCGTTGGCTGCTCCAGCCTGACCGCGATAACGGTGAATCCGACCAATTCATTTTATAGCAGCACGAATGGAGTGGTCTTCAACAAAAACCAAACCATACTCGTTCAATATCCGTGTGGTGTGGGCGGAAGTTACACGATTCCCCAAAGTGTCACCAACATCGGAGCCTCTGCGTTTGCAACATGCAAAAGCCTAACCAGCATCACGATCCCCAATAGCGTCACCCGCATCGGAGCCTCTGCGTTCGGAGCATGCACCAGCTTGACCAGCATCACGATCCCCAACAGCGTCACCATTATCGGGCCCTATGCGTTCTCTGATTGCACCGGCCTGACCAACGTCGCAATCGGCACAAACGTCACCAGCATTGAGAACGATGCGTTCTACGGGTGCTCCAGCCTGACCAGCATCACGATCCCCGACAGCGTCATCGCCATCGGGGACTATGCGTTCTATAGCTGCACCAGCCTGACCAGCGCGACGATAGGCGTCAAGGTCGGCTTCATCTTTGGCATTATGTTCCCGAACTGCCCCAGCCTGACGGGAATCTATTTTCGGGGTAACGCTCCCAGCCTTGTTGAATATGGGTATTTACTCGCCCCTAACAGCAATGCGACGGTCTATTACTTGCCGTGGACCGCGGGTTGGCCGACACCGGGCACGCCGTTTGGCGGTTGTCCGACCGCTCTCTGGCTGCCGCAAGCGCAGACTGGCGATGCCAGCTTTGGCGTGCAGAACAATCAATTTGGATTCAACATCACGTGGGCCGGTGACATGGTCGTCGTGGTGGAAGCCTGCACGGATCTGGCCAATCCCGACTGGACTCCGGCGGGAACCAACACCCTCACCGGCGGCTCGTCCTATTTCAGCGATTCGCAATGGACGAATTATCCCGGTCGTTTCTACCGCCTCCGCTCGCCGTAGCTTCAACCGGCAGTTGCCAAAGCCAAAACGTCCGCCGGGGCGCGAAGTTTTTTGAAACCAAAAAACAATTGCGCCGTCTGAATTGCTTTCACGCGATGAAAATGGCACAAACGCCGCACATTCACTTCATGCATGCAAACGCTTCTTCCGCCCGATCGGTTTTTTGGATTTTCCAATCCAATCTGCCGAAGCTCGCGCTCTTGTTGCCCGCACTTTTTCTGGCCGGATGCAAATCAACTCCCGCGCCAGCGCCTCCGTCCCAACCCGCGCCCTCCGCCCAAACTTCTGCGAACATGGAGGCCAGCCAGGATGCCACCTGCGCGGCGACCCTGGCGGCGGAGACCAACCGCACGCTGCCGATGCTGTTCATCGTCGGCGATTCGACGGTTCACAATTTCGGCGGTGGCCGCTGCGGCTGGGGCGATGTCATCGGCGAATATTTTGACACAAACAAAATCATCGTGAAAAACCACGCGCTGGCCGGGCGCAGCAGCCGGACGTTCCAGACGCAGGGCTGGTGGGACATGGTTCTGGCGGCATCGCGGCCGGGCGATTTTGTTTTAATCCAGTTCGGCCACAACGACGGCGGTCCGCTGGACAACAAGAACCGCGCCCGCGGCACCATCCCCGGCATCGGTGACGAGAGCCGTGAAATTTACAATCCGGTCATGCAAAAGCAGGAGGTCGTCCACACTTACGGCTGGTATCTGCGCAAATACATTTCCGACGCGCGCGCGAAAGGCATGACGCCCATTATTTGTTCGCCCGTGCCGCGGATGCCACGGCAACCGCTACCAGCCGGTGACGTGGATCGTAATGTGGTTTGGTCCGCACAGGTGGCCGCGGACCGGAAGGTTTTTTTCATCAATCTGAATCAAATCATCCTGGGCCATTACACCGGGCTGACGACCAATGAAATTAAAACGCGCTTTTTCACGCCGCAGGACAACACGCATTTCAGCCCGGCCGGCGCGCAATTAAACACCGCCGGTGTGGTCGAGGGATTGCGCGAACTGACAAATTGTCCGCTGACGGACTATCTGCTGGATGAATCCAGGCTGCCATGCCAAATTGAAACGAAACCACGACGGCCTTAAGCGTGTCTCTTTGGGGACGGCTTTCGAGCATTCAAGTTATGAAACGCACTCTTTATCTGAAACGTTTTTGGTCCATTTTGATGCCGGGTGTTTGTCTGATGGCCCTGGGCGCGCGGGCGGACACAACCAACAACCCGCCGACCGAGTGGATTGATCCCGATACCGGCCATCGCGTCGTCCAGCTTTCGCGCGAGCCCGGCAGCGAAAGCCTTTACTTCAACCTGAACCCCTTCACGCCCGACGGGCAAAAGATGATCTTTGATTCGCCGGGCGGGATTTCCCTGGTCAATCTCCAGACGCGCGCCATTGAAAAAATCGTGGCAGGCCGGCGCCTGCACGTCATCATGGTCGGGCGCAAAACCGGACAGATTTATTTCGGTGATACCAACCACACCGTTTTCGCCGTTGACCCGAATACGAAAGCCGTGCGTGAGATCGCCAGATTTCCCCGCGGCCAGCAGGTGTCTGCGGTCAACGCCGATGAAACGCTGCTCGCGGGCACCATTGTCGAACGCACTGATTGGAAGACCAACGCGGATTTTTTTGACGGCGGTTCGGATCGCCAAACGGATGTCGAGCGTGCCGACGAGCAGCGCGGCAAGAAAGGGCTGATGATGGAGGAGCGCCTGGCCAAACATTATCCGATGGAACTTTTTTTCTACGACCTCCGGACCGGCAAGACCAAATTATGCAACCGCGGCACCGACTGGCTGGGGCATCTCCAGTTTTCACCGACGGACCCGCGCCGGCTGATATTCTGCCACGAAGGGCCGTGGCACAAGGTGGACCGCATCTGGACCATCCGCGCCAACGGCAAGGATTTGAAGCTGGTTCACCAGCGGACGATGGCGATGGAAATTGCCGGCCATGAATTCTGGAGCGCCGATGGCCGGACCATCTGGTACGACCTGCAAACGCCCCGGGGCGAGGATTTCTGGCTGGCGGGCTACGACGTCCCGGGCGGCGCGCGGACCTGGTATCATCTCCAGCGCGACGAGTGGTCGGTGCATTTCAACGTCTCGCCCGACGGCAGCTTGTTTTCCGGCGATGGCGGCGACGGGCACATGGTGGCCCACGCCGGCAACGGAAAATGGATTTACCTGTTCCGCCCTGAACTTTTGGAGGACCGATCCGCCGGCAACATTGACACCAGCAAGCTGATCCGGTCCGGCATGTTCCATTCCGAGAAGCTGGTGAACATGGCCAGGCACGATTACGCGCTGGAGCCTAACGCCATGTTCTCGCCCGACATGAAATGGCTCATCTTCCGCTCGAACCTGACCGGTTCAAACCAGGTCTATGCCGTCGAGGTGAAGAAGGCGGACGAAAAATAATGTAGCACCCGCGTCCCGCGGGTGGTTTCGGGCGTCGCGCCCGAAACAAACGGACACAAAGTTTTGCCCGCTAGCTGGTAATGACAGCACAAGGAAACTTTGTCCATTTGCCGTGCAATGCGGCGGGACGCCGCATTGAACCCGCCAGAGGCGGGTGCTACCTCAGCTACTGCTCCAAAATTTCCCCGACGAGCAGGTGGTACAATCAGGTCTGATCTTCCGCCGGTGGATTCTCCCATTCGGGATAGACTTCCGGTTTGAGCTGGCCGCGGCGGATCAGTTCCTGCAGGTCGCGGATGATCGTGCGGCGGGCCACCTTGAATTCGCGGGCGAGCGCCGAGACGTTCGGGCGTTCCCTGGTTTTTCCCAGGCGTTCGACGATGTGGTTCTGGCGGGCAAGGCGGTCGGTGGAACGGCTGAACAATTCCTGCGCGTCAACGCGACGCGAACGTTCCAGCGCTTGAAACTGCCGGACCACCTCGGTTTCACCGCATTCCTGCAACGCGGCTTCCACCGTGCGCCGAAGGTCGTGAAGATCCACCGGCTTGGGCAGACAGTAGTGCGCGCGGCGCGGTCCCTGCAAGGCCGCCATCTGTTGGCGCACTTCCAGCGCCCCGGAGACAATGATGATGGGCACGTGCGGCAGCAGTTCCTTGAATTCGGGCAGAAAATCCAGCCCCAATTCGCCGGCGGACAGCACGTGATCGAGGATGAGGACGTCCGGGGGCTGGTGCGGAATACACGCCAGCGCCTCGCTGCCGTTTTTCACGCGGACCAGCCGGTATTTTGCCAGCGCTTCCTCGTAGATTTCGAACTGAAAATCGTCGTCTTCAATAATCAGGATGGTGGGCGGATTCATAGGTGTTCAAAGAAAACACGACCCGGCTTCGCCGCGGCAAGACGCCCAACGTCCAATAAAAGACGCGCCTTGATCCGGTTCGAAGTTCGGTGTTCGATGTTTATTTTCATGCCTTTGCTTCCGGCGCTGCGTCCCGCACCGGCAGGATGAGTATAAACGTGCTGCCCTGGTCCACAACCGATTCCACCGCAATGCCAGCCTCGATTTTTTTTGCCAGTTCATAGGCCATGGAGAGGCCCAGGCCCGTGCCGCGCCGGGTGGACAGTGCCTTGGTTGTGAAAAACGGTTCAAAGATGCGCGGCAGGTTTTCCGGCGGGATGCCGCAGCCGAAATCGCGCACGGAAACCGCAATCTGGGTGGCCGCCGCCGGGGGCGTCAGCACCAGGCCGCCGGGCAGCCGTTCCAGCTTTTGCGTGGCCAGAATGAGCTGTTTGCGCGCGGTCATGGCCTCGGCGGCGTTGAAGATGAAGTTCAGCAGGATCTGCTGGACTAAATTTTTCGAGGCCCACACTGCGGGCAGGTCCGGCGCGGGTTCGAATTTCACCTTCACCTCGCGCAGAAAACGGTCGCCCAGCAGCCGGACGGTGTCCGTCACAACGGCGTTGATATTACATGGGCCGGGTAGTTCGCCGGCGCCGCCGCTGAAGCCTAGCATGGCGTTCACGATGCCTGCGCCCTGCTCCACCACGGTCTTGATGCGGTCCACGCGCGTGCGGATTTTCTGCGGGTTGTCCGGGTTCTCCTCGATGAGCTGGGCGGAACCCTTGATGATGGAGAGGATGTTGTTGAAATCGTGCGCGATGCCGGCGGCCAGCGTGCCCAGGGCGTTCATCTTCTGGCTTTGCAGCAGTTCGCGGCTGGCGGCTTCCAGTTCGCGCGTGCGCTCGGCGATCTTCCGCTCCACCTCGGCGTAACTGCGGAGCAGCCGCCGGTGGCGGTTGAACGCCAGCGCCGCGAAGAACAGCGCCACCGCCGCGCCCGCCAGCGCAATGAGGACCAGCCGGATTTCCCGGTACCACGGCAGGGTTACCACAAATTCCACCAGCGCCGGCTTGGGATCGAATGTTCCCGTTGCGGTCCATGGTGCGCGCCTGGCAGACATGCCGGCCGGCCGGCAGGTCGTAAAAGGAAAAGATATGTGTCTCCGTGAAGGGGGACCAGTCCCGGTAATCCAGTTTATAGGAGTAAAGCAGCCGGTCCTGGGACGTGAACTTCCATTTGTCCTGCCCTGTGAACGTGAGCAAAATGGGATCGCCATCGCGGAAGCGCAGTTCCCGGTCGGCCGGTTTTTCGATGAACGTGTGCGGCGGGTCCGGGTCGGCTTCAGGATGGTACTGGCTCAATCCGTGTGGCGTGCCGGCGAATATGTTTCCGTGCTGATCCTCAAAAATCTCATGCACCGTGGCGTCGGGCAGCCCGTCTTCCCGGTTGTTATCGATCCAGACGTTCTGGAAGTAACGATGCGCGCCGGCGTCATCGGCCACCCACACGCTGCCGTCACGGGCGCGCTGGAGGGCATTGATGTGGTCAAAGCCGGAATGTATGGATGACCAGTCGTGCCCGTTGAATTCCCAAAGCCCGTCCTGCGTGGCGCACCAAATCCGCCCGTCGGTCAGTTCCGTGAAGAAAAGAATCACATCGGACACGGTGCGGTTCGAAACCGGGAACGCCCGCCACTTTTTCTCGTGATACCAGGCCATGCCCTTGTCCCCGCTCAACCAAAGATCGCCATTGCGCGCGGCGAACAGGACGGAGCAAATACCGACCGTGTCCAGGTCGGGCAGCGGTTCGGCCAGCGGTTGGTATTGGACTCCGTCGAACCGGTCGAAATGGCACGCGGTGTATTTCCCCGTGGCCGCTTCGGAATTCCAGCTTTGGACAGCGAGACTGCCGTCCAGCAGCAGACCCAGCGGCTTCACGTGCCGGACGTCGTCCCGAAGGTGGAGGCCGGGACCGAACACGCCTGAATCCGGATTGAACCGGAGCGTATTTTCAGCCGCGTCCAGCAGCAGGGTCCCGTCCTTGAGCGGAAACAGCGCGCGAATGGGCTGCGCATCGTGCGTTGCGGATTCCGGCAGCGCAAACTCGCGGTGCGTTTCGCCCTGAAGCGAGTGCAGTTGTCCGGTGGCGACAAACCAAAGCCGGCCGGCGCTGTCGTCCGCAAGACAGTGAACCAGGGAATTGAGCTGCTGGAGCGGGCGTGGATTGCGCCAGAGGGGCGGGGCGTAATGAAACAAGCCGGCTGAAGTGGCCAGCCAGAAGGTGCCGCCGGGTTCCATCGCCACGTCGTAATACCGGCGGGCGGAAATATCCTGGTTCTCCGCCAGCTTGGTCTCTCCCGGCGCCTGCCACAGCAGGGCTTCCGAGGCCATGACCCATAACGCCTTGTTGCCGCTCCGCCACGCCCGCCGGATTTCTTCCACGCCGGCCGGCTGTGCCGTCCAGCCGGTGCCGTCAAAATGCGCCACGATGGCTTGTCCGCCGGCGATAGATTCGGCGACAACGGTGACGCCGCCTTCGTCGTCCTCGCGCGGCTCGCGCAGGTTTTGGATCTGCAGCGATTCCGGCGGGAGGTAATCGCTCCAGGCATTTTTGAGTTTCGACGCCTTGCCCAGGCCCCGCTCGCCGGTGATCCACAGTCCGCCGTCGCGCGCCGCCACCAGGTCTGTGAATTTCCCGAGGCGCGTCTGGTCACACCGGAGCAACGACTGGGTTTGAGGGTGCTCCGGTTTTTCCACGTTAAAATCCATCAACTGGTCGTCACGCAAAAACAGAACATGACCATATCGGGCCGGGTAGAGCGGCGCGAGGATGTTGAATTCGGCGCCGCTTTCCGGCACCGGATGCGCCACCCAGGTGTCTGATTTGACCTCTTGCAGCAGGCCGTTCCGGCTGGTCGCCCAAAACTGGCCGCCGGGGCCTTCGGAAACATTGCCCGCCGGTTCCGGCATGGGAATGGACTTTACACTGTAGCCATCCAGTTCGGTGGCAAATGACCGGTTACGGTGCAGAACCACAACCTTCCCGTTCGGTGTAACCGACACCGAGATGCAGGCGGATTGATGCAAGCCGTCGTCAACTTTGTATCCGCGCCAATAGGAATCGCTCTGGCCGAGGCCGGCCGGCACCGGCGCCAGAAGAGCGGTTCCCGACAAGAAAATACGCCACCAAAGCTTCATGGTTGCCAACCCGTTGGGGTCGCGCCGATTATCCACCGGCGGCGGCAAGTGTGCAATCAAATGCACAGGGTGTGCGGCCAGACGCTCAGTTCCCCCAGGCTGGCACAAAGAGTAAAACGCAATTGAAGTTTCTATGAAGCGGCAATTTCAAATACGGATTTCGTGGCCGGAACCCATGAAGTTTCAGGTGCGGGTGAAAATCAACCCTTCAACTTCCGTTCCAGAATCTCGCCGGCGAGGGCGGGATTCGCCTTGCCTTTGCTCAGCTTCATCACCTGGCCTTTGAGGAAATTCAATGCGGCAACCTTGCCAGACTTGAAATCGTTCGCCGGGCCGGGATTGGCCGCAATTGCCTCGTCGCAGAATTTTTCAATCGCGCCGGCATCGCTGACCTGCGCCAGACCTTTTTCCTGAACAATCGTGGCCGGTGATTTGCCGGTTTCAAACATCTCGGCAAATACCTGCTGCGCCGCGGCGCTGCTGATGGTTTTGTTTTCAACCAGGCTGGCCAATTCAGCGATGGCTTCCGGTTTGAATTTAAGATCTGCCAGCGTAAAACGTAGCGCAGGCGTCCCGCCTGCACTCTCATCCGAGCCTTGAGCAGGCGGGACGCCTGCTCTACTTTTTTCATTCGCCTCAGTGAGCTTGGCCCGGAGATTGTTGATCACCCAGTTCGCAATGGATTTCGGGTTCTTCGACTTTTTGGCGATCCCCTCAAAATAATTTCCCAGCGGAACATCCCAAACGAACGTCTGGGCATCGGATGCGGGCAATCCGTAATCCTTCATAAACCGCTGCTTGCGCACCAGCGGCAGTTCCACCACGCGCGACTTCACCTCGGCCAGCCACGTGTCCGTCGGCGCCAGCGGCATCAGGTCGGGATCGGGGAAATACCGGTAGTCGTGGGCATCTTCCTTCGTGCGCATTTCCTCGGTGATGCCCGCGGCGTCATCCCAGCGGCGCGTGGATTGAATCAGCTTGCCGCCCCTCGTCAGCACCTCGATATGGCGCGGGATTTCGTATTCCAGCGCGCGGCGCACGCCGGAAAAGCTGTTCATGTTCTTGATTTCAATCTTCGCGCCGAGTTCCTTCGTGCCCCGGGGCCGTACGCTCACGTTCACGTCGCAGCGCACCATGCCCTTTTCCATGTCGCAATCGCTCACGCCGCCGTAAACCAGGATGTCCTTGAGCGCGTTGAGATATTCATAGGCCATGTCGGCGCTCGTGAGGTCCGGCTCGGAAACGATTTCCATGAGCGGCACACCGGCGCGGTTGAAGTCCACGCCGCTGTTGCGCTCGAAATGCGTGCTCTTGCCCACGTCCTCCTCCAGGTGGGCGCGGGTGATGCGCACGCGCGACAGCCCGCCGTTGAATTCGAACTCGACGTGGCCGTTGGCCGTGGATGGCTTGTCGTATTGGGTGATCTGGTAATTCTTCGGCATGTCCGGATAGAAATAACTTTTCCGGTCGAACTTGGCGAAGCGGGGAATCTCGCAATTCAGCAGCAAGCCGGTGAGCACGGTCAGGCGCAATGCCTCGTCGTTGGGCACGGGCAGCACGCCGGGCAGGCCGAGGCAGACGGGGCAGACGTTCGTATTCGGCGGCGAGCCGAACGCGTTGGCGCAACCGCACCACATCTTCGATTTCGTCTTGAGCTGGACGTGCGTCTCCAGCCCGATGACCGCTTCGTATTCCATAATGGCAGGCAAAGTTTAACCACGAACGGGCACAAATGGACACGAATTTTTTACAGTCGCGGATGAGGCACGACTTTCCGCTCAGGAAAGTTTCCCCAGCCGCTTCAGTTCCAACAGGAATTCGATGTCTGCCTGGTCTTGCGGCCGATTGGCGGCCTGCTTGGCCGCGAGCAGGTGTGTTCCAGAAAGGCATTTCACAGGAGTTCCCTGTTCCGTCTTGCGGCTGACCGCGGCCTGTTCCGCTTCGTCAAAGTGCGGCACGCCCGGCAGGCCGAGATGAAATTGCAACACTCCCCAGCGGGTTTGGTACGTCTGGATGAAGTTTTCCCCCGCCGGCCCGAGCGGGATGAGCGGCGCGTCCAGCTCCTGCTCCAAAAATTTGTTCAGCCGGGTAAAATTGTCTTCGTCGCGCGGTGGAATGAAAAAATCCCAGTCCATTGAAAACCGCGGCATGCCCGTCAGCCGCATAGCTTGGCCTCCGATCAAAAGATAGCGGATGTTTGCAGCATTGAACTGCTGGATCAGTTCATTCATTTCCCGGGGGTGGCTTGGGCCAACTGCCGCAGCACGGACTCCTTCCAAATGTTCATCTCCGCGTGCGAGGAAAACCGCCGGCTCCGGAAATGCGGAATCTGCACGGGTGCGGGAGCCGGGGCCACCCGGGGATTCTCGGCCCAGAGCCGGTACTTGGCCTTGTAGTTATCGGTAGTTTTCATGGGTGCGATATGCCGCTCCAAGTCAAGAGTATCCGTGTTTCCCGCGAAAAGCAACCGCACCACATCGTCAATTTCGTCTTGAGCTGGACGTGGGTTTCCAGCCCGATGACCGCTTCGTATTCCATAATGGCGGGAGAGATTTAACCACGGACCTGTCTTCCGTAGCAATACTGCGAAGGGTGGATGGACACGGAGCTACACGGGAAAAACCCGAAATGCGAGATCCGAATTCCGAAAGAAAACCGAAAGTCGAAATCCGAACGGCAGCCGTTGGAGTAGCGGGTGAGGTTTTCGAGCCTCGGATTTCGGATTTGGGCGACGGACCCAAACTTCGGCGCTTGCAATGAATCCGCTGTCGCGTAAATCTTGAACCAACACTTGGCCGTCAATGAAGCAAACGTTTATGAAAAACTTGTCATCGAACCCAACCCAGCCCGTCTCCCGCCGTGAATTCATCACGACCACTGCCGTCGCCGGCACCGCGCTGCTGGCCGCGCCGGCGTTGCTCGCGCAATCCGCCCCTGCCGCCGCGCCCTCGGCCCGCAAAACACGCTACGCGCTGGTCGGCGTCGGCCACCGGTCCGACATCTATCGCACCGCGGTGCTGAAAACCCATGCCGAATATTGCGAGATGGTCGGTTACTGCGACCTGAACGAGGGCCGGCTCAAACTCGCGCAGCAAAAGGCCCGCGACCTGGCCGGAGTGGAGGTGCCCATTTATCCGGCGGCGGACTTCGACCGCATGCTCCGCGAGACGAAGCCCGACGTGGTGATTGTCACCACCAAGGACGGCACGCATAACCAGTACCTGATCCGGGCGATGGAATTGGGCTTCAATGTGATGACGGAAAAACCGATGACCACCGACGACAAGAAATGCCGCGCCATCCTCGACGCGCAGCGCAAGACCGGCCGCCGGCTCACGGTCAATTTTAACTACCGTTATTCCCCGGCGCGCACCCAGGTGAAGGACCTGCTCATGAGCGGCATCATCGGCGACGTGCTGTCAGTGGATTTCCACTGGCTGCTGGACACGAGCCACGGCGCGGATTATTTCCGGCGCTGGCACAGCCACAAGGCCGATTCCGGCGGCCTGATGGTGCACAAGGCGACGCACCACTTTGACCTGGTGAACTGGTGGCTCTCCGCCGTGCCGGTTTCGGTGACGGCCAAGGGCAAGCGGGAATTTTATACGCCGCAAATGGCCAAGCGTCTCGGTCTGCAAGGTTATCACGAGCGTTGCCTTACCTGTACGGAAAAGGACAAATGCACGTTCCTCCTCGACCTTACGAAGGACGCAAAGCTCAAGGAACTGTATCTCGACCAGGAAAAATACGACGGCTATTTCCGCGACCGCTGCGTCTTCCGGCCGGACATTGACATTGAGGACACGATGAACGTGCTCGTGCGCTACGACACCGGCGCCACGATGAGTTATTCACTCAACGCCTTCAACGGCTGGGAAGGCTATTTCATTGCCTTCAACGGCACCAAGGGCCGGCTCGAACATAAGATGGAGGAGAAGGTTTCCCTGGATAAAACCGGGTCGGTGCCCGGCGCTGTCAAGGGGACCGGCACCACCATCCGCATCTTCCCCCTGCGCGCGCCGGCTTATGAAATCGCCACGTCGCAGGTCATCGAAGACCACGCCGGCGGAGACGGATTGATGTTGCGCGACCTGTTCGTTCCGGGGAAACACGAGGACAAATATCTGCACGCCGCCGACCAACGGGCGGGAGCCTACTCGATTCTCACCGGCATCGCAGCGAACCATTCGTTCGTGAGTGGCGAGACGGTGGAGATTGCCGCCCTGGTGCCGGACATACCGCTGCCGGAGTATCCGCCCATGCCCACGCACGACAGCCCGGTGCCCATGCCGCCGAAAGCGGGTGCAGCGGCAGCAGCGGCTTGAACCCGATGGCCGTTTCGAGGTCGTAAATGTCTGGAAAGTTCAACCGCAGTTTACTGAGAAAACGGGAGAATTTTGTTCAAGCACTGTTCCGGACGGAACATCAATTCGCTCCAGGTAAAATCAACTCCATTCCCGCTGAACGGTGATGGGTTTGGATTATTGTCCGTCTGGCCGGTCAAACTTGGCTTTTGTGCCGGCGTGGGGCAGTGCCACTTCGCCAAACTCGGGGCGAAACACAATCACCCGGGGGCCGGTGGCTTTGGCGTCCGTGACCAGGCTCGCCAATCGGCAAAAATTCCCACCAAACACCCGTGCAACCACTGGCGCGGAATCGTTGCAGGCCAGCACACAACCACCGCGGGCGGATTCAATCGTCAGTTTGCCGCCATACACGGACATGACCACCTCGCCAAGATCACTGGCGCGGTAGGCGCGTTTCATGGCTCGCACAAAAGAATAAAATTCCCCGCCGTCCACGGTGATCTGTATTTCGGCCGGTTCGATTTCGGATTTCGCATTCATGCCGGATTGCGGCTCAAATCGCTTTCAGCTTCTCGCCGAGATTGTGTTTGAGATTCCATTTCTTCGTGGTGTCGAGGGCGAGTTCGAGGCAGATGAAGAATTGATCTTTGTGGGTCTTGAAGTGGTCCACGGTTTCCGGCTCCAGCTTCGCGTCGAGGCAGACGAGGCTTTCCTTGTGGGCGTCTTTGGCGAGGAAGACTTCGTTCTTTTTGAAGTCGGGCTGGCGCGTGAACGTGTAGTCCAGCATGAAGCCGTTTTTCAGCAGCACTTCGTCCAGCACTTTGTCCTTCTCGAACTGGAGATGGAACGTGGCTTCCTTCTCCCGGATGTATTGTTTGAGCAATTCGATGTTCTCCGCCTCGGTCCTGGCCGGGTCGGGCGCAAACTCGACGCGCGGGAAGGCTGACTTGGCCAGCGTATAGACTTTGAAGCCGAGCGAATCGGCGAACTGGCGTTGCGGATCGTTGGGCAACAAGCCTTCCGCTTCGGTTTTGAACTTCTGCATGACGCGCTTGGCACGCTCGATGGTGATGTCGCTGATGCGCTTGAAACCGGCCTTGAACGCGGGGCTGTCCTCGGGCGTGAGTTCGGGCAACTGCACGAGGATGAACTGGCGGATGCCGCCGTCGGCTTTGTTCTGCTCCATCACCGCCTGTGCCGTCGTGCCGCTGCCGCCGAAGAAATCGAGGACCAGTGAGTCGCGGCTTGTCAACATCTCAACCAACTGCCTGAGGACATTCTCGTCCTTGGGGAAATCAAAGACCATTCCCCCCATCATCTTTGTCAGCTTTTCCGATGCAGACCGAGCTGGTTGGTAAAACACGCTTTGCGGAGTCATGTGATCGGTCTCGTGGAGGTAGCGCCGGACCATGACGCTTTCCTCAGTTACAAACGTGATCCGCTTCTCATCAACCATTTTGTTGAACGTGTCTTGGTCAAATGCCCATCCTCGATTTGCGCGCAATGGAATGACTTTCCCCGTTTTGGGATTGATCAACTCGAACTTTCGTCCTCCCGGGGCAGTAGGATCGTCTTCTTTGTATGCGCCACGCTCGTCAATGTAACGAAACCGCCGGTGCGCAAAGGAAGGCGTGGCTTTGTTGTTCTGAAACCATGCTGCGAGGGCACTGGTAGCTCCCTCGTAGTTTTCGCCGAACTCTTTTTTCAAGCGAGCTACCTCGGCCAAGACAGGTTCAACAGCCTCTTTGGCTATGGACCACTCGGGCGGCAAGGTGAAGCGATCACGCGCATACACTACGACATATTCATGATTTACACCGATCTGCCGCGCGTCGTTCTTGAACGCTCCTTCCCAGACCATTTGAGCGATGAAGTTTTCATCACCAAATACCTCATTCATCACCCGTCGCAGATTGTGAACCTCGTTGTCGTCAATCGAAACAAAGATGACACCATCTGGCTTGAGCAAATACCGCGCGACGAGCAGGCGGCTGTGCATCATTGAGAGCCAGTTGGAATGGAAGCGTCCATCGCTCTCGGTGTTGGTGTCTACCTTCACGCCGCCTTCGGTCACGCCGGTCTGCTCCCAATATGGCTTCTGGCCTTCGGCGAAAGTGTCGGAATAGATGAAGTCCTTGCCGGTGTTGTAAGGTCCGTCAATGTAGATGCACTTGATGCGCTCGCGGTAGGCGCTGGTGAGAAGCTTGAGCACTTCCAGATTTTCGCCCTCGATAATCATGTTGCCGCCGGCCTTCTCCGGGTTCACCGAGCGGGCGGGGTCATACACCAGCGCGGCGCGGCTGGGCGTGAAGGCTTCGCGTTTGGATTTAGTCTTGCCATACCAGCGGAAGTCGTAGCGCTCGGTCTCGCTCACGAGCGCGGGGTCAACCACCTTTTTCAACTCGTCCACGTTCAACCGTCCGTCGTTGGAGAACAGGTCGGGCAATAGTTTCTTGAGCGCGGCGAGCCGTTCCGCGTTGTGGTCGGGCGACGAGACGGCGGCGAGGGGCGAAGGTGCGGGTTGGTTGTCCTGTTTCATACGGTCAGCTTGTCTTTGAAGTCGGGTTGGTAGTCTTTGACCGGCGCGTGGTAGAGGCGGTAGTCCAGCTTCGTCTCGACGCCCAGCGCCTCGAAGTGTTTCATGGCACACTTGATTTTCCAACGCTCGGTGTCAGTCAGCGCCTTCGGGTCGTCAATGTTGTTGGTGCTTTTGGTTTCGATGACGAAGTAATACTCGCCCTCCGCGCCGTCCCGGAGCGCGCGGCGCTTGAGCACGAGGCCGAAGTCGGGCCGATACATGCCGATGGGCGTTGGAATTTCGTAAAAGTCCGGCAGCTTGAGAAAACAGACGACTTCGTTGTCCGCCTCGGCGGCCCTGGCAAAGTTGCGCTCCGGTGTGCTGCCGTGGGTGCAGATGGAATGGTCGTAAACGCCCCGGTTCGGCGTCGGCTCGATGGGAAAGTAGGTTTCGATGACTTCCTCCAGCGCCGTGAGCGGCAGGCTCTCCCCGGTGAGCCGGTAGCTCAACGAACGGAGCATTTCGTCGAGTTCGAGGCTGCGGATGATGGCGCAGGCCAGCGCGAGAAACTTGGGCGGATTTTTCGAGACCGCGGCGAAGTTCGTGACGCCGGAAACGATTTTTGCCGCCGTGGGATACGAAAGGGCGGTGTTCTCGCTGAGTTCTTCAATCAGGTCGAGCGGCGTGAAGCTGGCGCGGAGCTTCTCGGTTTCGCGCCCGATTTCATCGCTGGCGAAGCCGGTGGCGGCAATGCCTCGGATGCGGGTGAGCACGACCTCGGCTTCATAATCGCCAACCGTGAGCTGGTTGAGCGCGGCGATGGCGCGGTTGACGACTTCGTCCTCGCGGAACAGCACCGTGTAATCGGTCTTGCGAGCGAGTTTTTGCCAGAAGGTTTTGAACGAGGCGGATTCGTAAAGTTTGGTGCGGCGGACGGTCTTCCGCTCGTCCTGGCCCTTGTGTTTCTTGCGGAGCATCCCGCCCGCGTCAGCCGTGCCATAGACCTCGGCAATCTGCTGCTGATATTGCGCCGCGAAGGTTTCGTAGGTTTCGTTCGGGACGATGGTGAGCAGATTGATTTCCTCGCCTTCCTTCGTGCCGTCGGCGTCATAAATGCGCTGGCCCGCCTGACTGCGGCAGATGCGGAGGCCGCGTCCGAGTTCCTGGCGCTTCTTGGCGTCGGAATAGGATTGGTTCAGGGTGGCGATGTTGAAGATGTTCGGGTTGTCCCAACCGACGCCGAGCGCGGAGTGCGAGAAGATGAATTCGATGGGATTGTCGAGCGCGAGCAGCGTTTCCTTGTCGCGCAAAATAAGGTCGAAAATTTCCTGGTTTTTGAGCATGGAATTTTCGCTGTCGGTGTATTCGCCGCCGCCGGTCTTGGCGAAGTAATAACCCTGAACGGCGGTGATCTGGTCGGGCGTGGGGTCGGTGCCGTGAAACTCGCGATGAACGGATGCGTATTCCTCACGGAACAGAGTCTTGATGATGCCGCCGTCCTTCACGTAGTTGTCCACGCGGTCAATGAAGATGAGGGAGAGCGGTTTGATGCCGCGTTCGGGCAGGCCGGGGCGGACTTTCTCGCGGCGTTCGTTCAGGCCGAGCTTCTTTTGGAAATGACGGCGGATGAGCCATTGGAGTTGCTGGCGGAACAACCCGGTGAAGTCGGCGGCGCGCTCCTTCTCGACGATTTCAATGCCGTTGGTAAACTTCACGTGCCATTTGCCATCGTGAAGGCTCTTGTGGATCCGGTCAATGACGTAGCCGCGATAGCTGATGTTGCCGGAAGCTTCTTCGAGATTCGCGCCAACCTTGAGCCAGTTCGTGACTTTCCACTTGAAGCCGTCCTTGTTCCCGCGCCAAAGGTTGAGTTTGGCTTGCGGGCCGGCGTTGCCAGTGCTTCGCGCGCCGGCGAGTTCGATCTTGAGCGTGGCTTCGTCGTTTTTTTCCGCCACGGAGAGGACTTCGATCTTTTTGACCATGCCCTGCTGGTAGGCGTCGAAGGGCGTGAGCCGAAAAAGCAGGTTCTTGACGACTTTGTGCGTAGCGGAATATCGGAGTTTGGCCAGCGGGTTGAGCGTGGCGAGGCGCGCAGTGGCGGCATCGGTGTCCATGCCTTCCTGCGGTTCGTCCATGACGATGACGGGCTGGCATTTGCCGAGCGCTTGCAGGTAGGTCATGCCGAGAAACGAATCGTCGCGGCCCTGCTGGTTGATGATGCGATCTTCGCCGGTGATGGATTGAATGGTCATCACCATGATTTGCGGCTGCGTGTCCTCGATAAAATGGCGCAGGCGGGAGAGCTTGCCGCTGTCATACTCGAAACAGGCGGGCGAGAATCCGTAGCGATCAGCCAGCGGCTTCTTGAAGGTGTCGAATGTGGTGAGCGTGCCTTCCTTGATGGCGATGGAAGGGACGATGATGATGAACTTGGTGAGGCGGTAACGCTGGTAGAGTTCGTAGATGGTGCGGAAGTAAACGAGCGTCTTGCCCGTGCCGGTTTCCATCTCGATGCAAATGTCGTTGTCGGGCGAGAGCTTTGCTTCGGCTTCGGAAACCCCGTTTTCCGCAAGGATGCGTTTCTTGTTCTCTTCGATTTGCGCGGGCGTCAGGTCTGTGATGTTTGCCTGGATGCCAAAAAGATTGGAGTTGTCGAACGAATTGCGGACCTGGCCTTCCAACACGCCGACCACCGTCGCAATCGCGCGGCGCTGAAATTCCAAATCTTCGAGGGGAATTTGCATCGGTTATCTCTTGTCCTCTCCGTTTTTGTGCATCTGAAGTGCCGCTAGAAATGAATCGTTCAAATCCATCTGCACTTCGTGCTCGGGCGCAACCCGCTTGAATCCTGCAAACATGAGGCACATCAGGTGCAGGCCGGAAAACTTCCGGTCGGGCAGCGCGCGGAGTTCGTATTTCTCGTCGGGCGCGGCGTAGTCGAGTCCGTTCCGGCCCAGCAGTGCGATTTCAAAAGCCACGTCCCGAATTTGCTCTGGCGTCATGGCGTCGAACCGCTTGAAGGCATCGAGAAAGTAAAAGACCGCCGCAGGCTGCTTGGCCGTGAGCAAAGCGGGGTTCGTTGTCCCCTCTTTCAACGGTTCTGCCGTCGCCTCGTGTTGGCCGGGATCAGGATGCCATTCATACCAGTCCCGCAGGCCAACCATATCCGCGAATTCGTCCACCAACCGATATTCGTCACCCGGGCCAGGATTCATCGCGCGTTCCTGCCAGTGCTGCCAGAGTTTTTGCGACAGGCTGAAAGTTTCTTCCCGACGATACGGCGCGGCGAAGTCGGATGCGCCGTGAAACAAATCATCCAGAAATAGCGCGTAAGCTCCATTCAGCGCGAGACTCGCGAGCAGGATTTTTCGGGGTGTGAACTGGCGCACTTCCGGCTTGCTGCTGGTCTGCCACGCTTCATGAGCCATCAGCCGGACGGAAAGGAATTGCGCGGGCTGGAGCGGCTTGAACGTGTCGCGGAGGTGCCGCTCAATCAGCATGTCCAGCGGGCAGTTAAACAGGAATTCGCACAGTCCGTTGACGAGGGTCAGCGTCAGCCCGGTGATTTTCTGCTCCGTGTAGCCGGCCTTTTCCCACTTGCGGATGTCGCCCGCAAACGACCGGATGGCTGTTTCTCGAGTCTTGGCTGTGGTCGAAAAGAAAAGATTTTTGGCGGCCTTGCGCGCTTCGGATTCGAGCTTGAGATGGGTGAGTTCGTGGCTCTCTAAATGGCTGACTAATGGGGGGGGGTAAGACGCTCTTATCTTCAACAAATGGAAGTCGCGTTTGTATTTCCAAGCCATCTGGATGGTCGCGCCAAGCTTGCTTTCAAAATTCTCTTCCTGAATCCGAATCGGATAGCCGGACAGGGTTTCCATCTCACCTTTGTAATTCTGGACGAGCTTGAAAGTTTCCGATTCGTTGCGCTGGGCAAGATCAACCTGCAACTTGCCGAAGAGCTGGCGGGCACCGTCGTAAACCGGTTTTGACCGCACATCTTGCTTTTTTGCGTGGGCAAAAAGTCTTTCGAGTGTCGCGAGCGAGTTGTCCGGCTGCTGCAGGTCGTGATAAACGATGGCTTCGCCGTAATAGGCGTTTGCAAAGTCAGGATTGGATTGAATCGCGTGCTCGAAAAGCGAAATGGCTTCGTCAGTCTTGCCGTGTTCGAAAGTTACGGACGCCAGGCTGTTCAAGGCCCAGGCATCATTCGGCGCGATTTCGAGTGCTTTGCGCAGAAACTTTTCTCCTGTCTTCTTGTCCGACTTTTTCCGGATGTAAAGATTGGCCAGCACAACCCAACTCCACGCATCCCCCGGATCGAGCCGGAGAACTTCAATCAAATGATTAGTCGCGTTGTCAACGTCGCCAGTCTCGACATAAGCCATCGCCAGGTCGCGGCGTGCCTTGTGCAGCGAAGGTTGCAATTCCAAGGCGCGTTTGAGAATGCCGATGGCTTTTTCGTAGTTGCCCTCGGCAGCGCGTTTTCCAGCGCGTTCGGCGAGCCGGGCGGCTTCCGCCTGGGCAGCCGTTGATTCTTCAGGATGTTGAATCACCACCTCGTCGCCTTCGACTGTCACCATCACGGGTTGTGGGAGAAAACCAAACTGCTTCAACACGAGCGGAATGATGGCAGCAAGGTCGGTTGCATTTGTGGGCGGTGTCTTTCCCTCGAATTCAAAGAGGGCGGCGATTTTTAACCGCATGGTCCGGATTTGGCTCATCCGCCGATTCCCTTCATCAAATCAGAGGGGGTGATGCCCAAAGCTTTGGCGATCACGATGACGTTTTTGATGCCAGGATTGCGGACACCGCGTTCGATGTCGCTGAGGTAAGTGCGGTTGAGGTCGGCCTTTTCGGCGAGGGCTTCTTGGGAAAGTCCTTTGGCTCGGCGGTGTTTGGCCACGCTCTGGCCAAACGAGCAAAGGATAGGGTCACGCTTTCGCATGTCCATACTTCACACCTTTGTCGGAAATGAGTCTATCGGTGATGAGTGACAATGTTATATCCGCCTGCGCTCAAAGGATTTCGATCTTCGGCAAATCCTCGCGCGGCTTTAGCCGCTTAAGTCATGTTGAACTAAAAGCCGGCGGCAACTTCACTTTCAATGATTCCGCCCACGGCAGCAGCGCGGGCAGGATGGTGGGATGCAACTGGACGCCGTGGGCAAGTTGGTCCGCGCGGCGGGCAAGTGCGGCGTGGCCGGGCAGGCGCACGGGCGGCTTGCCTGCCGGCACGGGTGTTACGGCGCAGTATCGGGCGAAGAAACTGGTCTCGCGCAGAAAGGCTTCACGGCCGCCGAATTGTTCCGGATTGATGAGCTGCAAAAACACCGAGGCGCCCCAGCGCGTTTCGCCATCGGCACGGCCATGACCGCCTAGCGCATTGGTGAGGGCTTCGACGAACAGGCCCAGGGCAAAACCTTTGTAGCCCAAATCCGTTCCACCCAGCGGCAGGATGGCTCCGCCGCGATTGTTGAAGAGCACCTGCGGATCATCCGTCGGTTGGCCGGCGCGATCCACGAGCCACGGCCCGGGCAGACGTTCGCCCGCCGCCGCCCGCCGTTGACAAAGAGCGTTCGCGGTTGAGGACGTGCTGATATCAATGAGCACCGGTTCGCCGCCGGTGGGAATGCCGATGGCGAGCGGGTTGGGACTGTAACGCGGGGCGGCGCCGCCGTGCGGCGTGACGGTGCGGGATTGCGGGTCGGAGCAGGTCAGCAAAATAAAACAACCCGCATTGGTGACCGGTTTGAGGTAGGCCTGAAGACAACCGATGTGATGGCTGCGCCGGATGACGACGGTCACGACCGGATGTTCGTTCAAACGTTCGCTGGCGATGCGGATGGCACGCTGCACGAGCCACGGGCCGGGCAGGTAACGTCCATCCCACGTGAGCGCCGCGCCGTGGTCCGCCACGACGATTGGCTCGCCGCGTTTTTCCATCGTGCCGTCCGCAAGCGCCTTGAGGTAGGCAGGCAGCAGGGCGAAGCCGTGGGTGGTGTGGCCGAGCAGGTCGCCTTCCAGCAGCACTTCCGCCACGTCGCGGGCGCGTTCATCCGCAAGTCCGGAAGCAACGAGGAGCGCCGCCCCGAATTGCCGGAGCGCCGCAGCATCAAATTTTGCGTTGCCCGTTGATTTCATGAACTTGAACGCGGTTGATTGGAGCAAATCCCCGGGCGACTTGCCACGCGGAAATCTTTGGATGTGCTACACGGACCGTTCCGCAAGGCGGGACAGGATACCAAACCAATTCAGTTCGGTAGGGGTGTGTTCGGCTTAAAAAACCGCTTCGCCTTTCCGGGGCCGGTGGCTTATCATGGGTATGGTAACTTGGAAAAAGGAGCAGTCCGATGCGAATGCTGATTATTGATGGCGGGGAATACATCCGTCGAATCGCGGTCGTTGTGCTCGAAGCCGCAAGGATTTTGGGCATCACCCGGGACACGCTGCATCGCAAGCCGAAAGAAATATCCCGTGCCCCGGACGTTCAGGACGGATAACCTGTGCTCACACCATGTTGCGCACCCGATTGTTTCTTTACCTGACGCCGTGCGTGGTCATTCTGCTGGCCATCGGCGCTTATACCATCGTGCTCTGTGCCCGCCTGGCCAACGTCGTTGACGCCTCCGTGACGAACAGTTACCAGACTTTCACCGCGGCATCGGCCATGAGCCTGGCCCTGTCGGGAATGGACCGGGAGGTGTCGTGGGTGGTGCAAGGATCACGCGTCGGCGACAAAAACAACCCGGTGGAATATCCGAAACGTTTTATTGATAAAAACGCCTTTTCTCAAAACCAGAAAAGCTTCGATGAAAACCTCGCTTTGCTGCTCCAGGCCGGCACGCTGCCCGGGGAAATGGCCCTGACCCGGCAGGTGGCGACCAATTACCAGGCTTTCCTCAAAGCGGTTGACACCATCAGTTCCCTCGACAGCCCGGGAAACCAGCGTCAGGTGTATGAAAAGGAAGTTGTGCTGAGCGGACAGAGGCTGAACCTGCTGCTGGGGGAAATTCACGACCTGAACCACAAGGCCATGATGGGGACCAGCCAGCACATCCGGATAATCACCCAGGAGGTCACCCATCTGATGATCTTCGGCGTGGTTCTCACGCTGCTTTTTTCCGCCTATGCCGGTTATCAACTTGGCCGCTCGATTTTGGAGCCGATTCAATTGTTAACCCCGGCGACACGCGAATTGAGCGAAGGCCGGCTGGATAAACCCGTGCCGGTTACGACCCAGGACGAACTGGGGGGGCTGGTCCAGGCATTCAACAAAATGGCGGCCCAGCTTCAGGAATTCCGCCAAAGCACCACGGAGAAAATCGTCCGCCTCCATCGCACCATGGAAGCAACGCTCGCTTCGTTTCCGGACCCGATTTTTGTTTTGAACAAGGAAGGGCGCATCGAATCGAAAAATCCGGCGGCGGAGAGCCTGGCCTCCGGCCTCCACCTGGAAAGTCAATTGCCCGACAAGTTGCAGGCCATCGCCAGGGACACCCTCGCCAGCGGCGAAAATTTTCTCCCCGACAGCTTTAACGAAGTCATCACCTATAAGATCAACGACGTGGACAAGTATTTTTTGCCGCGCATGCTGGCCATGCGAAACAAGGAGGACGCGCTGTTCGGGGTGGCGGTGGTTTTGTACGACGTCACCCGCTTCCGCCTGCTGGATGCCACCAAAACCGATCTCGTCGAAACGGTCAGCCGCGAAATTAAAAATCCGCTGACCAGCGTGCGGATGGCGCTGCAACTTTTGCTCGAAAAAACCTTCGGGACGCTGACGCAGAAGCAGGATGAATTGCTCCAGGCGGCCCGGAACGACACGGAACAGCTGTTGCGGACTTTGAACGATCTGCTGGAGCTCGCCCGATTGGAGGAAGGGAGCGACAGCCTGCGCAAGGAGCCGGTTGCCCCGGGCGAACTGCTGACCGGCGCCATGAAGGAAATGGCCGACAAATTTTCGGCCAGGGGTTTGAATGTGAACTTCATGGTTGATCCGGATTTGCCTGCCGTCCCGGTGGATCGGCAACGCATCAATTACGTTTTCACCAGCCTCCTGTCCAATGCCATCAAGCATTCACCCGCCAACGGCGAGATTATTCTGGGGGCCAGGCTGATTAAAAATAATGCCGTTGAATTCAACGTCACCGACCATGGCCCCGGCATTCCGGAGGAATATCACACCCGGATTTTTGACCGTTTTTTCCGTGTCCCCGGCCAGCCCCAATCCGGGGTCGGACTGGGACTGTCCATCGCCAGGGAAATCGTTGTGTCACATGGCGGACAGATTGGAGTGAAAAGCGCGTCCGGGCAGGGCTGCAGCATTTTCGTGGTTTTGAAAAGCAATGCGTCCCCGCCCGCGTGATTTTACCGGGGGTCACACCCCGCCGCTGCAAATAAAATCCCCTTAAAACTTGCGCCGGTGGGAGACGTTTTCTAAAACAAACCGTCATGTCCGCCAAGACCCAGTTCGATTTGCAGCAATTCCTGGCCACGCGCACCAAAACCGTCAACACCGCGCTCGATAAATTCCTGCCCAGCGACAAAACCCGGCCCGCGACCATCCACCGAGCCATGCGCTATTCGCTCTTTGCCGGCGGCAAGCGGATGCGCCCCGCGCTTTGCCTCGCGGCCGCAGCGGCGTGCGGCGGACGCGAAGCCGATGCCCTGCCACTGGCCTGCGCCGTCGAGTGCATCCATACCTACTCGCTCATCCACGACGATCTGCCGGCGATGGACAATGACGATTTCCGCCGCGGCAAGCCGACCAACCACAAGGTGTTCGGCGAAGGCATCGCCGTGCTGGCGGGCGATGCGCTGTTGACACAGGCGTTTGAAATCGCCGCGCAGGCCAAAGGCTGGCCGCGCTATCCGCATCGCGATTTGATTCTGGAAATCGCCAAAGCGGCCGGCTCGCTGCAACTCGTCGCCGGCCAGGTGGCGGACTTGGAAGGCGAAGGCAAAAAACTTTCCGTTGCGGAGTTGAAATACATCCACGAGCGCAAAACGTCGGCGTTGCTGTGCTGTTCCGTGCGGCTGGGCGGCATGAGCGCCAACTGCACGGCGGCGCAACTCAAGGCGCTCACGGATTTCGGCTATCACGTCGGCCTCGCGTTCCAGGTGATTGACGACATCCTGGACGTGACGCAGACCAGTGAGCAGCTCGGTAAAACGGCGGGCAAGGACACAAAATCGCAAAAGGCGACCTACCCGGCGATTGTGGGCCTGGAAAAATCGCGGAAGATTGCCGAGCAACTGACGGCCAAAGCGTTTGCCGCGTTGAAAACGTTCAAAGGCAAAGCTGTCGCCCTCGAAGCCCTGGCTGAATTTCTTTTGAAGCGGGATAAATAGAATTGGATTTACTCTTCATACGCTGTGCGTGAAAATCGCGGCGAAGGTGCATAGGAAGAAATAAATGTGAATCATGCCTAATCCATTCAATCCATTGAATTGGGTGCAGTCAGCACAAGACTGGTTTCGTAAAACGGAACGGTCGAGCGGGTTTAGACCCTATTTAATCTTTCTTTTGATTCACGCAGGCTTCGCAATCGCCATCCTTTCGGCTTTCCGCGATATCGAACCACTTTGCAACTTCATTGTTACCAGTCTTTACTTTTCATTTGGAGGCTTTGTAATTCTATTTGCAATTAAATGCTTTCAAGACCCCCCGCATTCTGCCGATCGGAACGACATATCGAAACAGTCAAGCGACTTGAACTTATGGAGCAAAACAATGACTCCACTCCAACACTGATTAGCACTACTGGGGTTGAAGTCATATCGAATCCCGAACGAAGGCAGCTGTCACCTCAAAGCAGCGGAGGTGAACAATGAAAAAAGCCTATTTGCTGGTCTTTAGCGATGATTCAGGAACAAGAGATCAAGTCAAAGCTTGGATTGAAAATATGCCTTCGGTTTGTCCCAAGCCGCAGACCCACGCTCTGAATCCCAACGGGATTCCATCCATCAGCCCAGGGTTGGCGCGGAGCGACTACCCCGGGTCAACGTCCAAAATTATCATCAACCACAACGTGGTTGCATCGTGTCCCGCTGTGATGGGATGCAACTCCTTCAGAGTTGATTTAAATTTGTGATTCACCACCCGGCGTAGCCGCTCCTTCGTCGTGGCAACGCTGGGCTGAATGACGTAATCCCTTCGGGATAATCTGGCCAGGCTCATTCCGCCCAATCGCCGGTGCTCAGGTAGCGCTTGAGTTTTTCCTTGAGCGTTTCGCGGCCGCGGTGGATGAGCGATTTCGTGGCCGAAAGCGAGCAGTCCAGAACTTCGGCGATTTCCTCGTAGCTTAACTCGTCCTGCCGGCAGAGCAAAATGGCGCTGCGCTGGTTTTCCGGCAGTTCGGCCAGCGCTTCCTCGATTTTCTGGACCAGTTCGCCGTGCAACAGTTTTTCCGGCGGGGCCATCTGCGATTTATCCTCGTATTGCCGCTGCGTCTGATCCTCGTTTTCGGCGTGGGTTTCCTCGATGGATTCGGCGCGGTGACGCGCGCGGCGGCGGAGTTCGTTCAGGCAAAGATTGCGCGCGATGGTGAACAGCCACGTGGAAAATTTCGCCGTCCGCTGGTAGCGGCTCCGGGATTTGTAAACTTGAAAAAATACATTTTGCGCCAGATCTTCGGCCTCGGTTTCGTCGCGCAGCGAGCGGTAAATGAAATTCAACACCGGCTGCTTGTATTTTTCCACCAGCCCGGTGAACGCGGCCCGGTCGCCGCGCTTGACGCGCATCATCAGGACGGCATCGGGGTCGGGTTGGTCTGGCATGGCGGGCAAAGTGTAACAGACGCCGCCCGCACGAAAAGGTTTCGCTGTTCCCAAATCGTTCTCGTCCTCGTCCTCGCTCCCGGTTCGGAACAACGAGGACAAGGATGAGAAGAACGTTGGACGGTGAAGCAATTTGCCATTTCGGTGGGGCGAGCGTCTTCGCGAGCCGTCGTCGCTATACTGACACGCCATGACCGGCTCGTCAGTAGCCTCGCCCCACCCGATGAGTCGCTACCGCGGCTTGCTTTGCCGCGCGCCAGGCGGGTAATCGAAATAATTGCGGCAGTCGCAGACCACCGCTACAGTGCGCCCGTGCAGGATTTAATCAAAAAAATTGAAGCCGACGCCAGGGCGCGTCTGCCGTCACCGCCGAACAGCAACCCGGCGGAAAAACTCGCGCGCTACAAAGGCTTCCTCAAGGTCGAGACGCACCGGCTCAAATTGCAGCATCGTGCCGGCGCCGGCGGGCGTGAAATCTGCCAGGCGCGCGCAACAATTCTTGACGCGCTGTTGCGGCATCTTTGGGACTCGTCGCGAAACGGTTTGTCGGCGCAGGCGCAAAAGGAATTTCCACCGCTCGCGCTCGTCGCTATCGGCGGTTACGGCCGCGCGGAATTGAACCCGCACAGCGACATTGACTTCATGTTTTTGCACGAGGGCCAGGTCGCGGCGGGCAAACCACTGCCGCATTTGTCCAAACTGATTGACGGGGTGCTGTATCCGCTGTGGGACACCGGCCTGAAGGTCGGCCACTCGGTGCGGAGCATTAACGATTGCGGCAATGTCGCCAACACCGACATGCAGTCGAAAACCTCGCTCATAGAAGCGCGATTGATCGCGGGCAGCGAGGCGTTGTTTAGAAAATTTGAAAAGGCGCTCGTGGCCAGGTGTGTTGACGGTTATGAGGAAAAATACATTGCCGCGCGGCTCGAAGACCAAACGGGGCGTCACGGCAAGTTCGGCAACTCGGCCTGCATGCAGGAACCGAACATTAAAAACGGCTGCGGCGGCCTGCGCGATTTCCAGAATGTGCTGTGGATGGCGTTTTTCAAGTATCGTTCGCGCTCGCTGAGGGAATTGCAGGAGCGCGAGTTCGTCACCGATGCCGAGCGCCGGCAGCTCGAGGCCGCCTACGACTTTCTGCTGCGCGTGCGGACGGAATTGCACTACCACGTCAATCGCCCGCTGGATGCGCTGGGCAAAAATTTGCAGCCCGCCGTCGCGCTCGGCCTCGGCTATGGCGAGCGGTCGCCGAGCCTGCGCATCGAAAAATTCATGCGCGACCTTTACACGCACATGCGGAACATTTTTCTCATCACGCGCACGCTGGAGCAGCGCATGGCCCTGCTCGCGCCGTCGCCGAACCGGCTGGACTCGCTACGCGCCTGGTTGCCCAAACGAGGCCGGCCGGTGGAGCCGGTGGATGGTTTTTTGTTCGGGGACGGCGTAATCCGCGCCGCGTCCAACCGCATTTTCCGCGATCAGCCGCGCCGTTTGATGCGCGTGTTCCTTCACGCGCAACAACACCGGTTGCAATTGCATCCCGATCTCGCGCAGCTCATCCGGAACCAGATTTCACTGGTGGACCGCGATTTTTTGAACGACGCGCACGTGCGCGAGACGTTTCGGACCATTCTCGAACGCCGCGGCAGCGTCGCGCCGGTTCTGCGCGCCATGCATGAGGTGAATTTGCTCGGCAAATACATTCCTGAATTCGGCCGGCTCACCTGCCTGGTGCAACACGAGTTTTATCATCAATACGCCGCCGACGAACACACGCTGGTCTGCCTGGAACAACTCGACCGGATTTGGGAGGCGCCGGACGAGCCGTATAAACATTACGCGCCCCTGCTTCAAGGCCTGGAGCGGCCAGGCCTGCTTTACCTCGCGCTGCTGCTGCACGACGTCGGCAAGTCCAATCACCACAAAAAAGGCCGCCATGCCGAAGTCAGCGCGGAGATGGCCGTGCGCGCCGCGAAACGGCTGCGGCTGGAAGCCCCGGCGTCCCGCCTGCTGCACACCATCATCGAAAATCATTTGCTCATGGCCGGCGTGTCCCAGCGGCGCGACCTCGACGATCCCGCCGTCATCCGCCAGTTCGCCCGGCAAATCCAGACGCCTGAGACGCTGAATCTGCTCACGCTGCTGACGTTCGCCGATTCCCAGGGCACGAGCGACAAGCTTTGGAACGGCTTCAAGGATTTGCTGCTCTGGCAACTGCACGACCGCGCGATGACACTGCTCACCGGCGGCACGGAATTCGTCCGCGCTTCGCGGATTCAACGCGAGTCGCTGTTGCAGGAAGTCCGCGAACTGGCGCCGAAACCGGTCACCAATGAGGAAATGAACGCGCATTTCGCCGCGCTGCCGCAGCGTTATTTTGAAATTCACACGGCGAAGGACATTGGCCACGACCTCGAACTGACCCACCGCTTCATGCGCCGGCAGATTCTTGAAGACGACCGCGTCTTGTCACCCGCGATAGCCTGGCTGGATGAGCCCGACCGCGGTTACAACCTGGTCAAGATTTGCACCTGGGACCGCGCCGGGCTGTTCAGCAAAATCGCCGGCTCGTTCAGCGCCGTCGGGCTGAACATTCTCAGTGCGCAAATTTTTACGCGCAGCGATGGCGTCGCACTCGATAAATTTTTCGTCAACGACGCCAAAACCGGCAACCTCGCGCCGCGCGAGCGCCAGGACAAATTCACCGCGTTGCTCGGAAAGGTTTTGAATGACGAAGGCATTGACCTGTCGGCACTCATTGCGCGCGAAATCAACCGCCAGCCGGACTATCAGGCCTACGCCGGCGAGCGCATGGCGACGCAGATTTATTTCGATAACGGGGCCTCCGACACGCGCACGCTCATTGAAATTGAAACCGAGGACCGCCTCGGCCTGCTATATGCCATTTCGCAGGTGCTGGCCGGGCTGGCGCTGGACATTTCCGCCGCGCGCATTGTCACCGAACGCGGCGCGGCCATTGACACTTTTTACGTGCGGGAACTGGAGGGAGGCAAGGTGGTGTCCGCCGAACGCCAGTTGGTGATTGAGGACCGTCTGCGCGACGCAATCAAACAGCTCGCTTTCGAGCCATGACGGCGCATCTCGATAGAATGACGAATGACCAAACCATAATGACGAAAGAAGCACAAAGCCCGAATGACCAAATGATTTCCACCAGCCGGCATTCGGCATTTGTCATTGGATATTCTTTCGTCATTTGGATTAAGGGTTTAGTCATTATTTTCCCCAACCATCTTTCATCAAACTGACTCACAATCGCTTCCTCAAACCTCGCTTCCTCAAACCTGTTGCCAGCCGCCGATCAGTCTGGTAGAAATAATGAAATTCAACGCGGATGGCCGTGTCAGTCTATGCCCTGTGGGCTACGACCCGACAGGCCGAAGCCGAAGCTGCATTAATGGCGGGCCTGCCCGCCGAAGCGGCTTGGCCGCGAAGGCGGGTGTGGTTCAGTGGTAGAATGCGGGCTTCCCAAGCCTGAGATGAGGGTTCGATTCCCTTCACCCGCTCCATTCATAATCAAGCACTTACGAAGAAGTGCAAGTAAAGTGCAAGTAAAACTCTTTTTCCCCGCGAATTGCCCGCTGGGAATTCCCGCTTTCCAAAATCGGGCTTGTTTTCCTCCGTATCGTTGAGTAAAAATACTCAGTGCATTGAGTAAATTGTGATACGCCAGACCATCCACGACGAGTTGATCAAGCGGTTGAAAGAGAAGCGCCGCTTCATGCAGGTGCTGGCAGGACCGCGCCAGGTTGGCAAGACCACGCTTGTCCGCCAAGTCATGGCCACGTCTAAACTTCCGGGTCATTACGCGTCCGCCGATGAACCGTCCTTGCGCGACCGCACCTGGCTTGAACAGCAATGGGACATTGCGCGGCTCACGGCCAGCGAAAACAAAACCGGCGCATTGCTGGTTTTGGACGAAATTCAAAAAATCACCGATTGGTCGCGGGCCGTGAAATTGCTTTGGGACGCGGACACTCATTCGGGTGTTCAGTTGAAAGTGGTGTTGCTTGGCTCATCGCCACTGCTCATTCAAAGCGGACTGACTGAAAGCCTGGCCGGCCGGTTCGAAGTCATCGTCGTGCCGCACTGGTCCTTTGACGAGATGCGGGAGGCGTTTGGCTTGAAACTCGAGGAATACGTCTTCTATGGCGCGTACCCCGGCGCTGCCGAATTGATTGAAGATCCAGAACGATGGCGGCGTTACATTCTGGACTCGTTGATTGAAACGACAATCTCGCGTGACATCCTGTTGTTGACGCGGGTGGACAAGCCCGCGCTGTTACGCCGCTTGTTTCAACTCGGTTGCGCTTATTCGGGGCAAATTCTTTCTTATCAGAAAATGCTGGGCCAGCTTATGGACGCCGGCAACACGACCACCCTCGCGCATTACCTCGAATTGCTGCAAGGCGCGGGAATGCTCGCAGGACTTTCCAAGTATGCCCACGGTCAGGTGCGCCAGCGTGGTTCCAGTCCCAAGTTGCAGGTAATGAACACCGCGCTCATGAGCGCTCAGGACCACCGCTCGCTTAAGGAAGCCAGACAGGACGGCGACCGTTGGGGGCGCCTGGTCGAATCCTGCATCGGCGCGCATTTGCTCAATTCCAGCTTTGGTACCAATATCCAAATCGCTTACTGGCGCGAGCGAAATCAAGAAGTAGATTTCGTTTTGCACCAAGGCAAAACCACCGTTGCCATTGAGGTTAAAAGCGGGGGCCGGCGCGAAGTCTTCCCCGGCATGGAAGCCTTTGCCCGACAATTCAAGCCCCATCGCCAATTGCAGGTAGGTGGACAGGGAATCCCACTGGAAGAATTCCTGTCCAAGCCGGCCGCCTACTGGTTGCATTAGGACACAACAGATCGATCAGGAGCGGCTCCACGTGGCGAGCGTGGATTCTCGACCTCTTCGTGCAAATTCCACACTGCCTGACTGTGTAGCTTTGTGGCCAAAACTCAACCTATAGGAGGTTCGAACATGCAAATTACAACTCGACCTACATCAATCAAAACGAAGCTTTTCCCCACCCTGACAATATGACACGCGCGGGAGTATTCATAGGGGTCAGTGAATTAGGCGGCAAATGTCTCATACCACTAACCTGATTTGGGCAGCTGCGGTGGCTTTCGTGATGGCCATACCAAGCAAAATACACCAACCGCTCCACATAAAATGACAGGAAGAAAAAATCGCCAACCGAGATCACTCCTTACCTCGACGGCAGTCCATGTGGCGTTGCCTGACGATCCGCTTCCGATCACCCGAGAGTGTGAAAAGAATATCTGAGCAACTACCAACGCCAAGGCTGAGATGCAAGCCAGTAACAATCCGAGCCGTCGTCGTGTCGAAATGCTCATAAACGTAATGCCGCCGAACGTCCAGAACTGAGCCACGCCGGGAATAAAATGTCAACACATCAAACCCGCAGCCTAGAAAATATGGATACCTGAAAGTCAGGCATGAAGACCGTCAACGGGTTCATGGCTACGATGAGCGGCGGCGCAAAATGCGACCACCAATCGCGCCGATGCCGAGCACCAGCAAAGTCGCTGTGCTCGGCTCCGGAACTTCTGTCAGATAAAAGTTATCCAACGGCGCCGAAGCTATCCCGGACCAATTCACTCCATTTGCCCAGATGACCAGCGAAGTTATTCCGTTGCCCGACAGGGTGTAAGTTTCAGCTGGCGCCCATGTGAAGGCGTCCAAATAAGTGTCTCCCACCGAACCCACGGCTTGTGTTCCCACATAAGCGGTGGCTGACCAATATGGCGTTGCGCAAGCGGCACTGGGGTCCAAGGCGACACGCGTGAAGGTGAGGCTCAGTAGCGGCGTGCCGAAGTCCAGCGTGTATGAACACGGAGGCGAGCCGGCCGCGTCTTGAAGAAGGAAATTAGGCGTTGAAGAAGGTTGCACCCAGGGGATACCACTGGTGCTGGAGGGCCAGATTAGAGCCGTGCCGGCTGGGCTGACATCGGTCAGAGTAATTCCAAACGAGTTCAGGTAGGCCGTAGCATCCACCGGTCCGCTGCTTGTATCGACACTATCAAAGTTCATGTGAATGACCTGGGCAGATCCGACCGCCGGGGCGAGCAGTACGAGCAAAGCCAGATTGAGAGTTACGAGGGCCTTGAATGAATTGGTCTTTTTTTTCATGATGACGACTTCTTTCTATTGCCGCGCTGTGGAATGGCGCCGGTTTGTTTGAGTTTGTTTAGGGTTCTTACTTTAGAGAAGATGAATCCTTTCATGGTTTTCGATATTTCAATTGCATAGTCCATGATTGACTCCTTCTGCTCATGAGAGTGGGTTGATTGTTGGTTGTATGTATTTCAGGTTAAATGGCGGCTGACAGGTGACGACAACTTCTTCGCTTTGCCGGCCGAATGGGTTCCAGATGGTTGCTTCATTATTCGCTTGCGATGGCGCTGGCGGGGTCGCTCCACGGGCCTTGGCCGGCATTGCCGATGGACGGTTACTCGAAACCTAAGGCGCCTGTCGGGGATCCAGCCGCCAGCTACTTTCTGATTAATTGCGACTATACGCTGATCTCTAATTCCTGTCTAGGAAAAGTTATTCACAACCCAACAGCAAAGGTAGTCGCGTATTGACATTTCATTCCTGACATGGCTCAGTTCTGGTCGTTAGTTGCCACTGAACTTTTATGAAATGTTATACACACAAAGATGCCGAAGCTGTTGCAGTTTGTGTTCACTGTGGTCGCGCACTTTGCGCCACTTGTGCCACACCATCTCAGAGCGGGAGACTTGTTTGCTCTCCGGCATGTGCTGCCGCGAGTAAGCAGATTGAAGAGTTTATCGCAAGCACACGTCACAAGGCTGTTCGTGGCGCACGTGTTGCTTCGTATTTCTGTTTCATTGTTGCCGCGATTTTTTTCGTCTCGGCGATTGCTTTTTACTTTGATTTGCATAAATGGCCGTTGACCATTTTTGTTGGAGCTAGCGGGGTTGGTTTTATGATCGCGGGTGTTGGCTATATGCGAGTTTCCAAGCGTGATACTGCATCTGGGGCGGCCTAACGAAATCGCGAGCTTGTGTAAAAAACTCCCGGACCAGGAAAAATTTCGCTCACACTTTCGATATGACGCATTTTGATGAATCGAAAGGGATGTTTGTTTCGCGAGCTTGCCTTTTTGGTCTGGACAGGTTCAGTTTGGAATTTCAATAAACGAACCGGCAGTTGTTGAATAACAGTTAGGCCGCTTCTCATGGGCGAGATGAAAGAATTGACCCAAAAAATGAAAATGAAATTGCCATACATAACCATAATCATTTGCACTATGCTTGTTACAGGATTTCATGCTTGTGCGGGTGAATCCGAGACGAACAAAGCCGCTCTTGCCATAGCAGCCTGTTGAAGTAATTGTGAAAATAAAATATAATTGTGTTGTCTTATAGTTAGTATAAGTTACAATTTTTCATGTTCAAACCGCAAACATTGCCGCCGCCGGAACTTTTCGTTCCATCCCGTCAACTGGTGCAGCCTGTCTCCTCCTCTTTTTACATCAAGCTCGACCAGACGCTCCAGTCTTTTTCCTTTGCTTCCGAAGTGCGGCAGCTTTGCGCGGCCTGCTATTCCGGCAATGGCCGTGGTCGTCCGGGCGTTGACCCGGTGGTGTATTTCAAGATGCTGATGGTCGGTTTCTTTGAGAACATCCCCAGCGAGCGGGGCATTGCCGAGCGCTGCCAGGATTCCATTTCCATCCGTGCCTTCCTGGGCTATGACCTGACCGGGAACACCCCGGATCATTCCACCCTGTCGGTCATCCGCTCCCGTCTGGGCGTGGAGGTTTACCACCAGGTATTCCTTCTGATCTTGGCGGCCTTGCAGGAGCACGGGCTGGTCAAGGGCCGCAACGTGGGCATAGACGCCTCCGTGATCGAGGCCAACGCCTCGCTCAAAGGGCTGGTCAACCGCCAGACCGAGGAAGTCTATTGGGAATATGTCCGCCGTCTGGCCGCGGAGAACGGGATTGATCCCAAGGATGCCGACGCCGTCCGGCGGTTTGACCGCAAGCGGCCCAAGAAGATGAGCAACCAGGACTGGGAAAACCCCAATGACCCTGACGCCAAGATCGGGCCGACCAAGGCCGGGGCCACCGACATGATCTACAAGCCGGAGAACACGGTGGATTTGGACACGGGCGCGATCTTGAACGCGGAGGTGCGTCCGGGCGATGAACCCGATCACAAGGATCTCGCGCTGCATGTGCTGGAGGCGCAGGAGAACATCAACGAGGTTAAAGAGCTTCCTGCGGGAACCCTGACGATTGAAAGCGCCACGGCGGACAAGGGCTATCACGCGGTGCCGGAAATGGGCGGCTTGCAGCAGGAGGGGATTCGCACGGTGATTTCCGATCCGGTGATCAACCGGAACATGGAGAAACTCACCGACGAAGAGTCCAAGGTGGTGCGCAGTGCCAGACGGAGCGCCAAAAGCAAGTCGGGCAAGGAACTGTTGAAGAGCCGGGGGATGCACCTTGAGAGACCGTTCGCGCACATACTGGATGCCGGAGGAGCGCGGCGGACGACGCTCCGGGGACGGGACAACCTCAACAAGCGCTTCAAGTTTTCGGCGGCCATTTACAACCTGTCGCAACTGATGAGGAAACTGCTGGGCGTGGGAACACCCAAACAATGGGTGGCCTGGGGGAAGGCCCTTTTTTACGTGGTCTGGAGGCTTTTGCTGGAGGGAGGGTTCCGGTTTGCCGGAAATATTGGAACGGGACTGCAAAGATACGGGCGGCGATTGGTGGCGCGGGTGGAAGTTATGGCCGCAGCGATTTTTCGCGCCTCACCCGCCCGCCTTAATTATGACCATTGTTCAACAGGCTGATAGGTACGAAAGGCGGAAGCAGGATTATACAAAAATGGTTCCTCGACGTTTTTAATGGGTAGACGAGGTTTTCGGGTGATTTAAACTGGGAGGATGATTCCCGAGAAAATGTTTCATCAGATTATGGCGCTGGGTGATTCCTGGCGCGTGAGTGGTGTGGAGTATGTGGAGAAGGAAAGTAAAGTGCTCATTCGGGTGGAGGAAACGCCCGAACTGTGGAGGACAGAAGTCTGTCCTTATTGCGATGGCAAGTCGGTGAGCGGCTACGATCACGCGCCGGAGCGACGCTGGCGGCACCTCAACGTGTGCCAGTTGGAATCGGAGGTCGTTTGTTCGCTGCCCCGCGGACAATGCAAAGGCTGCCAGAAGGTTTACACGGTGAGGGCTCCTTGGGAGGGTCGCAGTCGGGGGCTCACGCAGGAGTTTGAGGCGTTTGCGCTGACCTTGATGCGGGAAATGCCGGTCAAGAAAGCGGGCGAGATCCTGGGCGAGACGGATCAGAAGTTGTGGCGGGCGCTCTTTGCGCATGTGGACGCGGCTTGGGGGGAACTGAGCTGGGAGAATGTGGTTTGGGTGGGGGCCGATGAAATGAATCGCAAGAAGGGGCACAACTACCTGACGGTGTTTGTGGATTTGGTGGCCAAGCGGGTGTTGCTGGCGGTGGAAGGCAAGGACGCCAGCGTGTGGGAGCGCTTTTCCGAGCAATTATCGCAGCACAACGGCCATCCGAAGGCGGTGACGCAAATCGCCATTGACATGAGCCCAGCCTATATGAAAGGCGTCCGGGAGAACTTTGGCAACGCGCAGGTCGTGTTCGACAAGTTTCACGTGGTCAGCCAGGTGGTGGCGACCCTGGAGGAAGTGCGCCGCAAAGAAGCGCGGCAAAATGCCGAGGCCAGACAGCAGTTGGAACGGACCAGTTGGTTATGGCGAAAGAATCCCGAATCCTGGACTGCTGGCGATCAAGAGCGCTGGGAGCAATTGAAAGACAAGCCGCTGGTGACGGGACTGGCGTACGCGATGCGTTTGGAGCTGCAAAAGGCGTATGCGTCCGGGACGATTGGCCAGGCGCGCAGCCGCTTCAAATCATGGTGTCGCTGGGTGCGGAGCGAGGCCGAAGCATTGACTTCAGGCTTGCTGGAGCCGATGCGCAAAGCCGCTGACATGGTGGAGCGGCACCTGGAGGGAATCTTGAGCCATTGGAAGCAGGGGCTGACGACGGCGTTTCTGGAAGGACTCAACAGTTTGTTTTCGGCGACCAAACGCAAGGCTCGTGGCTATCGGTCCACCGAGTATCAGATCGCAATGCTCTACTTTGTCGCAGGCAAGCTGGAGATCCCATACTATGGTTGATACCCACTACAAACGTCGAAGAAGCACAAAAATGGATTACTGCGGTGTCTATACATTGGTGTGAAACACTTCATCGCATTATTGGCCATCTGTTCGTTTGTTTCCGGCTGCGCCAGAACGCCTGACCCGATTGACAGACTTGTTGCCGACCTTTCATCTACTCATGGCATGTGGTTGAATGGATATCAGGGGATCGTTCAACTGCCAAAGTCTGCTTCTAAAAAGCAGGTCTTAACGGAATGTTTTAAATTGGCGGAATTCAATACCACAATGCAGAGAGCTTCAGTGACCGGTTATGTGAAAAGTTTTGAAATCCTGAAAGTGCGCAGGGTTCACATCCCCAGCGGCATGAATGAACAGACAGAAGGCGTGCTGGAAGCGGAGTCATCACAGGAAGTCCTCAGGAAGGTCAAGGAACAAGGTCTTTTTCCAGTCAAAATTGAGCCGCATCAGCCGACGGCAAGGAATCATCTTCATCATCCCCTCCCTTAGAGAGCGCAAGCGGGGTTGCGAAGTGCCATTCCTATGGTTGGAAAATACGGCTTCTATAGCTGGTGGTTTCATACATTCCTTTCTTTCTCGTCTTGGCGCTGATCACCCGCTCCAATCTCAAAAAAGGTTGTAAAACCGGCAGAACTTGCCGCTTGGCCTTCCACTCCCCATTTGGCAACATGGTGCCACAATGAGTGCGAGCGAAAGCCAATCCTCTCTCAACCAAACGACTTCAATAAACTGGCGAGGCATCGCAACGCAACGTTCCAGCAGTTGGGAACAGGATCCGCTTTCGTATCACCTGCGCCGCACGGCAGGAATCTTTTTGGCCTTACTCGCCTTGCTCTCCGTTCTGTTTGCTCAAAACAACGCACGTGCCCGGGACGACACCGGCCTCGAAAAACAACTCCAGGAAACGGAGGAAGCGCTGGCCAAGGTTGACAACTACACGGCAGTTTTTCACCGGATTGAACGCGTTGATGGCAAACTGGTTCCGGAAACAACCACATTTCTCAAATTCAAGCGGCCCTTCATGATCTATATGAGGTGGATCAGCCCGTTCGATGGCCAGGAGTCGCTGTATATCGAAGGCGCCAATCACAACAAGGTCCGGGCTCATAGCACGGGTTTCGCTGGACTTCTAACCGTCAATCTAAATCCGACCGGCACACTGGCGATGAAGAATTCCCGCCATCCCGTCACGGACGCCGGGCTGGAGAACCTGGTAAAAAAAATCGGTTCGAATCTTCTGCGGGGCCTGCGGGCCGGCGAGCTTACTGCCAAAGACCACGGCGAGCGAACGGTTTACGGACGGAAAACCCGGGAGCTTGAAGGTGTTTTACCGAAGGATCCCTCGAAGGGTTATTACTGCTACCGGTGTATTGTGAACCTGGATGTTGAAACCAAAATGCCGATCAAGGCCCGGATCTTCGATTGGGAGGACCAACTCGTCGAGTGCTACGGCTACGAACACCTGAGCCTCAATCCCGGGTTGAGCGACAAGGACTTCGATCCGAAGAACCCGGAGTATCATTTCTGAAGGTGACTGGGCGGTGTGATTTTTGGAAGAGTAAGGTTCCGAACTGATTAGTAGATCCCATGGCAACAGGCGATTGGTCCGTTGCATGTATTGCCGGTACTCCTCGCCATAGCGGGCCAAAAGCGCGCCTTCCTCCTCGTGAATTCTCCACGCCGTGGCTAACGCGACCAGCACCAGTGAAATCCAGGAAACCAAGTTGGGCCGGATGATGGCCAAGGACAGGGTCTCCAGCAAATAGAAGGCATAGATCGGATGTCGAATGCGGTTGTAGAGGTCCCCCGTCCGCAATGCCTCGGTGGGCGCCGGATCTATGTAAAGACTGTAGCTTCGCCCCAGCTTTCGCAGCGCGGACACCCGGCCCGCGTATCCCGCGACAAAGAGAATCAGGCCCGCCCCGTAAAGAACCGGATTGCTGCCGCCATCCCGCCAGAGCAGGAAGCCGGTCGCAAACGCCGAGACCAGGAACGGGAGCGAAAGCAATAGCAGCGAAATCTTGCCGCGTTGCGATGGGCGGGACTCGGTGTTACGCGGCTTGACCCACGCCTCGGCCACCAGCCTCAGAATAAAAACGACCGCAAATCCAGCAAACCATGCTCGCTGCATCGGCTGTTCCTTTCAATACCGGACAACGTAGCGTCTCGGAAGACCGGCCGAAAGCAGAAAGCCCGCGAGGGCGGGCGACCGCAGGAGAAGCCACGCGCCGCCCAGCATGGCCCTGGCGAAGCGCCCCCGATAAGCGCGGTCGAGCGTTGTGTAAACCCGGGTCAGGCCGCGCTCCAGTTGTTCCGCGGTCATGTTCAAGGGCTGCACGACCGGATGATCCCAATCGTATTTCGCATAATCCATTGTCAGCAGCCGCTCCTTCAACCGCAACTGCTCGAAGGCAGGAGTGCCGGGATACACGGTGCGATAGTAAATGGTGTAAGTGTCCAGGTCCATCCGCAGAATCATGTCCGCCGTTTCATCGAAGACGGATTCATCATCGCCATCGAAACCGAAAATGAAGGTGCCATCCACGAGGATGCCCCGCCGTTGCGACTCGCGCACGACCTGGATGTAATCCTCCACCCGGTTGTGCGTGATGTGGTCGCAGGCGATGGAGGCGCGTTTGACCGTCTGAAATCCGTAGCTGAGCGAAAAGCACCCGGAGTCCGCCGCGGCCTGGAGCAACTCGCCATCGGCGGCCAGCGTTGTCGGAGCCTGTGCCCACCAGTGTTTGCCCAGATGCCGCATCCCGGCAAACAGCTCCAGACCATAGGCCCGATCCGTGAACATGTTGTCGTCCACGAACAGAATGATCCGCTCGCGCATCCCGGCCAGTTCGTCCAACACATGCCGCACCGGGCGCGCCCGGAAGGGTCCCCAGTTCACCGAACCCAGGTAACAGAAACGGCAGGCGTTGCCGCAACCACGCGTCGCCTGCACAAAAGCCGTGTTGCCCCGCGGCATGTTGAACCGGGAGCGATCGGCCGCCGGGATCAGGCCCGGATTCCGGAACGTTGGGGCGCGGTAAAGCGGCTTCAGTTTTCCGGCGAGAAAATCATCCAGCAGTTCCGGCAACACTTCCTCCGCCTCACCGGTGACGACCGCGTCCGCGAAGGGCCGGCATTCTACGGGAGCCAGCGAAGCGTGCGGGCCGCCCACGATCACCGGCACACCCCGCTGCCTGAACCGTGAGGCGATCTCCCCCGCGACAGGAGCCGTGTAGGTATTGACCGTGATTCCCACCAGGTCGCAAGGCTCGTTCCAGGGAACGGCCTCGTGAGCCTGGTTCACAATTCTCACGCGATGGCGCGAATCATGCCGGTGGATGATGGCGGCGATCACCCCCAGTGTCAAAGGATGGATCTTCCGCTCCGAAACCTTGACCTTCTTCCGGTTTCCCAGCCCCCGCCAGGCCGGATGCACGAGCAAAATGGATAGCGCCTGATGTGGGTTCATCCGATGTTAGCATTCTCCTGCTTTCCGAAGGCGTGGATGTCATGCAAGCTCTGCCACGCCGCGTAGCCGCCGTAAACCACGCGCACCTTCGGATGGCCGGCTTTGGCCAGCCGGTAGCCGGCCGCGTAGGAGAAAATCCCCGTGGTGCACATCAGGATCACTTCCTTGTCCCAGGGAATCTGCTTGAAGTAACGCTCGAAATAAATCCACGTCCACTCCCGGGCGCCGGGAATCGAGGGGGCCAGCATCCGCTCATGAGGCCAGCGCAGGTCAATCAGAAACGTGTCCTTCAACTTGATCCGTTCCGGCGTAATGTGCTCGGGGTCAATGTAGCCGAGGCCGGGTGGGTCAGCCTTGAGGACCTTGCTGAGCACGGCCAGCACATAGCGGATGTCGCTGGCCGTGGTGGTGCGGCCCATGCTGAAGCGGATGGTTGAGAGGGCGTCGGCCTCGCTGATACCCATGCCCAGCAGGACGTGCGAAGGTTCGATGCGATCTGCGGTGCAGGCCGAGCCGATGGAGACGCTGACTTTGTAACAATCCAGCCCGGCGAGCAGGCGAATGCCTTCGACGCCGGGGAAAGTCGCATTGACGGATCCGGGAAGTTGATGTTCCGGCGGGGCCTCGTTGATTTGCACGTCCGGCTTGAGTTTCCGGAGGCCCTCCACGAATTGGACCCGCAAGCCGCCCAGCCGGGAGAACTCGCGCTCCATCGTGGCTGCCGCGAGCTCGGCTGCCTTACCCAAGCCTGCGAGCTGAGGTACGCCCTCCGTGCCGGCACGCAGTTTCTGCTCCTGATCGCCGCCATAGATGAGCGGATTCCATTTGGCGCCGCCCCGCCAGTAGATCGCCCCCCCACCCTTGGGGCCGCAAATCTTGTGCGCGGTCAGCGTCAGGAACTCGCAGTCCAGTTCGTCAACATTCGTGCGGATCTTGCCGAAGGTTTGCACGGCATCAGTGTGCAATGGAATGCCGGCCTCGTGGGCGATGGCGCTGATCTCTTTGATGGGCTGGATCACGCCGGTCTCGTTGTTGGCGTGCATGATCGAGATCAGGATCGTGTCGGGGCAAAGGGCGGCGCGGACCGCCTCGGGCTGAATGCGCCCGTCGCGTCCGGCCGGAAGATACGTGACCCGGCCGCCCCTGGCCTGCACCTGCTGGCAGGCACCCAGCACCGATTCGTGCTCGATCTTTGAAGTGATGATGTGCCCTTTGCCGACATGGCTGAAGACGCCCTTGATGACGGCATTGTTTCCCTCCGTACCGCCCGAGACGAAAATCACCCGCTCGGGCTGGCAACCCAGCAGGGCAGCCACCGAGCGCCGGGTCTGATCCACGAGCCCGCGCGCGGCCCTTCCCTGCGTGTGGAGCGACGAGGCATTGCCGTTCGTCTTTCTCAGGGCCCTGACGATGGCGCGCCGGACCTCCTTCGCCACAGGCGTGGTGGCGTTGTGATCGAGATAGACGTTTCGGACCCAGAAGATCACTGGTGAAATCAGGTGCTGGATGGGCGGTCCAGATGTTTTCCTCCGACCAGGCCAAGGATACCACCGATAATCGCGCCGCCGACGGCGCCCAACAACCAGATGCCGATGATGACCGTCTTGGTTTGGTTCAAGTTGCTGGAAGCGATGCAATGGATGAACGCGGGAATGACCGCCATCCCCATCCCTAAAAACGATCCGATCAGGACTCCATCCAGAGTGGTGGCCGGGCCCTTGGGCGAGGCGTGTTTGATCAGCCAGAGGGAGAGGCCAAAGCGGTTGAGATACGCGGCTGCCGGTCCGCCGACGAGAATCGCAATGGCCAGGCGATACAGGTAAACCTCCCGGAACGGGTGTACACAAAACAGGATGGCAAAACCGATCAAGGTGGGGACGATGCAATACAGTGCCCCGATTAATCCCGCCTTGGCGATATAGAGATCACATAGTTTTTTCATGGCGAGCCTCAGATTGTTTGAACAAGAAATCTCATCCGATGCAGCAATTGCAAGACAATTAACCCCAAAAACCGGGGAAACTCCAAATCCCAATACCCAAGCACCAAAGAATCACCAAGCCCCAATGTTTCAGTATCTCGGTATCAGTTTGAGGATTGGAACTTGGGGATTCTTTAGGATTTGGTAATTGGGGTTTGGGGTTTTTAGGTCGGTGCTCGGGAACCGCAGCAGTTTTGCACACACACCGGAATCATACGTCCATCAAGCTGCGGATAAACCTGGCAGCACTTCCGGGCGCGCGACAGGTCAAAGGTTTCCGGATCCATGAATTGGTGGATGAAAATGGATTTCACCGAACGTTCCGCCACGGTCAAAGCCTTCTGCGGTGAGTAGCCGTCGCCGGCGGTTGCCGCCACGAGCAATTTTCGAATTGCGCCGAGCGCTTTCTGCGAATCCGGCGACAGCGCCGCCGGGCCGGACCAAAGCTCATACACGGCATCGGAGACACGCTCGAAGCTCTCCGCGTCCGTGCCGAAGATGGCGCGGTTCTGGATCAGGTCCAGGTAACGCTCCGCGTTGACCATTTGCTTGATAGGCACGTGACGCCCGTCCTCCACTTTCAAATAAAAAGCGAGCGAGAAACACGCCGGGTGGCTGCATGGCAGCGGCGAGAAATCGTCCGGCAAAACCGCGCCGCCACCCGCGCCTTTCAGGGCTGCGATCACATCGGGAATCGTCACCGCCCCGGCGGGCCGGCCGATTCTGGCGGCGCTGCCAGCGTAGGCGGCGGGCTGAAACATCACGCTGAGAATATGCTCGTGCCGGAACAGCAGGTCGGCGATTTCCGCCAAACGGTTGTCATTGACCCCTCTGGCCACGGTGGCGGTCAACGACATGGGCGAGTCGAGCTCGCCACATATATTGATGAGCCGCTGTTTCTCCTCAAGCAACGGGCGGCCGCGCAAAGTCTGGTAAATGTCATCGCTCAGGCCATCGAACTGGAGCGAAACAATCACCCGGCGCTCCGCCAGAAACCGGAGTAGTTTCGGATCGCGGACCAACACTGAACCATTGGTGGAGACGCTCACGCGCAAAATTTCTTTTCGCGAAACGCATTCCTCGACGATCTCGCAAAAATAGGGATTCAACGTCGGTTCGCCGCCGGAAAGATTGAGCACGTCAATCTGGCCTTCGGACTGGATAAGTCCGTCCAGAACGCGCGCGACTTCCTCGCGGGTCCAATGGTGATGGCCGGGATTGGTGACCAGGCAGATGGGACAATCCCAGTTGCAATGGTCGGTGATTTCGAGAATCGGCAGGCAGACGTGTTGCTCGTGCTCCGGGCAGATGCCGCAGGAGTCCGGGCAGCCCAGTGCCTTCGTCGCGAACGCCAGCGGCATTGACGCCTGGCGATGAAAATGTCCCAGCGTCAAATAGGCCTGCGCGTCGCCGTAAATGCGTGTCTTTTGGCGGCCATGCTCCGGACATTCCTTTTGCATCCAGACACTGCCGCTTTCCACGACAATCTGCGCCGGAACCAGCCGCCGGCAGGTTCGGCACGTGGATTGGGTGGTGGTGAGGTAGTCAGACATGACGGTTTCGACAAGTTGCCTCGATCACATTCTGAATCTGGTCGAAGTGCCCCTTGTCACAAATTGCCGAAGCTCCAGCCTTTAACAGCGCTTCATTACCCTTGTCATGCGAGGAAACGCCTATGATGACAACCGAGCGTTGGGAGACAACAATCTCGCGAACGATCTCATCACCCTTCCCGTCATCAAGGTCGTAATCAACGAGAGCCAAATCGTAGCTAGTAGCGGCGAGTGCCTGTCTTGCGGCAGACAGACTCGGCACAACCACGACTTGGTGCGCAGCTAGAAATAAGCGTGTGACGGTGGACGCAAAGACCTCGTGGTTCTCGATGTAGAGGATTTTCATTTTACATCCTCCTTGGAACTTGCCGATGGAACAAGAGGCACAACCCGCGCCGGGTTGCCGATGGCGGTCTTTCCGGCCGGCACGTCGCGCCCGACGACCGCGCCGGCAGCCACCACCGCCCCTTCTCCGATCTCCACGCCGTGACCAACGATCGCAAATCCGCCGATGACCGCTCCTTTGCGGATGACGACCCGTCCGGCGGTGAAATGGCCGGGGTCAAATTGATGCAACGCGATCTTGGCGCCAACACCCACCATCACGTTGTCCTCGATGGTCAGCAATTCAGGAAACGCCGGATCAATCCACACGTCGGTGGAAATAAAGACATTGCGGCCCACCCGTGCGCCGAGCCAGCGCAGCAAGGCGACTTTGGGTGAGTTGAACGGGAGCTTCAGTGCCGTCAGCAGCAGGGTTGCTTTGAAATAAAACCAGAGTTTCACCGGCAACGCCCGGTCGCAGGGACAGAACCCGATTGGCCGCGAAGAAGGATGGTAGATCGGCCAGGAGAAAACGCGTTCCGTCGCCTTGCCGGCGAGGAACTGCCGAAACATTTCCCGGCCTTCGGACTGTGATGTGGGTGTATTCATGCTTTGAAGGAATGGAAAACCACAAGCATCAAAGAAACTCCAAAACCCAAACCCCAAGAACATGCGAACGGTTTTCGCCAGAGTTGATTTGATACTTGGCGCTTGATGTTTGTTTGGGGTTTGGTCATTGGGTTTTGGGGTTTTCTTCAGGCGCACCAGAAGCGCGGGTCTTTTTGCCGGTAAAAAAGGTTGTACGCACACGCCGGTATCAGCCGGCCTTCCGGATCGGGCACCTGGTCCGGACAGGCCACCAGCCGGGCCAGGTTGAGCGTGTCCTCGTCCATGTGCGAATGAATGTAAACCGCCAGAAGCGATTCCTCGGCGACCATCTGCCGCGCCGGCCGGGTCAGCGGTTGTCCTGGCGGATACATCCGCTCCACCAATCCCTTGATAGCTGGCAACAGCTTTGAGTCGTCGCCCGCCGCCCACAGCCGGTCAATGGCCGCCCGGAAAACCTCCTGGCCGTTGTCCTCCGGTTGCAGGAGGTAACCGTGCCCGAGCATCTGCCGCAATTCCTCCACGGTCAGGAAATCCGTCAGCGACCGGTACGCACCGTTGTCCTTGAGATAATACGCGACGCTGTAACAAAGTGGATGCGCCCCGGCATGGGGGAAAAAGTGGACCTGGCGCAGGGCACCCCGGGTGGCAGCTTCAATCGCCTTCACCGCGCCGTCCAGCGGCATGGTTTCACGCGGCCTGAAATTTTTTCCGCCCTTGCCGGTGAATGTCATCGTCTGAATGGTTACGCTGCGCACCACCGGGTGGGCCCGGGCCAGTTCGATGACCTGTCCAATCTCATCTTCATTCACCCCGCGAATCATCACGTTAAGCAACGTCGTGCCGATGCCGAAGCGTTGCAGGTTTTCCAGTGCCCGATGTTTCAGGCTCAAAACGTCCTTGCCGTAAATCTTCAACGCCCGGTCGCTCTGGAATGTGTCGAAGGAGAGAATCACATAAATCCCAAGGTCCGCCAACGCCCGGCACAAATCTTCGTCTGTCGCCAGTCGCAGGCCGTTGGAATTCATGGTCACGCGCCCGATTTCCGGCCGCTGGCATTCCTTCAACAAATCCACGATCTGCGGATGCAGCGTTGGTTCACCGCCGGTGATGTTCATCAGGTCGAACGGCCCGGCGCGGGCGATGAGTTTGTCCAGCAGCGACCGCAGTTCCTCGCGGGTCATGAAATATTTCCGATCCGGCCGGTTGTAAGTGAAACAAATCGGGCAATCCAAGTTGCACGCATTGGTGACCGAGAACACCGGCAGATGGCAGGCGTTGGCGTGGAAGGCACACGGACCGCAATCCTTCGGGCACCCTTCGCGCACGTCCAGGCCGGGAAGCCGGGCGGGTTTGCAGCGCACCGTCGTGGTCACGCGGTTCAGGTACCATTCCACCCCGTCGGCAATCCGCACGCGGCTCGTCCCGCATTTCGGACACAGCCGTTCCTGAAAAACCGCGCCATCTTCCTCCAGGACCCGCGCGGGGATCAGGGCGCGACAATCCCGGCACATGCCGCGCACGGTGCCCAGGTAGGTGTAAGGACGAGAGGGGCGCATTTGTTAAACCCCAATAACCAATAACCAAACCCCAAAGAAGCCCCAAATTCCGAACTCCAAGCTCCAAAGGAATCCCAATAACCAAGCACCTATGCCCAAGTGCCGAACGCCGCGCTCGGTTGGTGATTGGAGCTTGGTGATTTTTTGGTGATTGGGGTTTGGGTTTTGGGGTTTCACCTCAGGTTTTCACTTTCTATAAATTGACGCAAAGATCAAATGCAGTTCCTTGGCTTCCCGATACAACTGGCGTGCTTCCCCGGCCAACTGCGGTTCCGATGCAGCAATCATACGAAGGAAAAACTTGGTTTCCTTGGCCTCTTTGACGCAACGGCTGATGGTGAAGCGAAAGTCCTTTTTCGAAACACGCTCGTCGGCCTCGCAGTAATTTGCACCCACGCTCGTGCCACATCCGACCAATTGGTCGATCAACCGGTTATTGGATGGATCGCGAGGTATCTTCTTGGTGAAGCGTACGATGGCTTCCCCGAAACGCGCCGTTCGTTCTTCGAGATCGAAGGGATGCCGGGCACCGGCAGCGCCCGTGGGCTCTTCGTGCAACGCCATCTCCTGGTCGGACGGTTCCGCCTCCCACCATTCGGGGGAGATGCTGGAAGACTTCGGAGTTTTCATCGCATGTAATTTCTTAAATCCCAAGCGCCACGGTGCCGGTTTAGTGATTGGAGCTTGGTGATTCTTTGGTGATTGGGGTTTGGGTTTTGGGGTTTCATCATTGCGGTTCGTAAATCTCCGAGAACAACACGCGCAGGTCGGCCGGATCCACCAGTTCCGCTGCGGGCACGGGAACGGCTAGGCAGCCCAAGCCGCTGATGATCGTCCGACCATTCACCCGTCCTTCGCCCGACAGCTCATACCCATCGTCCCGCTGACGTGCGAGGGTCACCTCCATCTGCAATTGTTGACCCGGCATAAGGAAACCGTGAAAGCGTACTTCGGAAATCCGCACCACCATGCCGGTGTCCTTGAAATCCGACGACAGCAGGATGAGCCAGTTGCCCAGTTGCAGAAAACTTTCCAATAGCAATGTCTCCGGTAATCGCGGCTCATCGCCAAAAGATTCCTTCAGGCAATACCCCTCAAAGGACACCGCCTTGACCCCGCTGATTCGCTGATATGGCGACCAGGATGTGATTTTGTCCACCAGCCGGAATTTCATACGCTGAAAGGGAAACCCCAAGCCCCAAACCCCAAACCCCAATGAAGCTCCAAATTCCAAACGCAATGTCGTTCCTTGGCGCTTGGTGCTTGGGATTTGAGATTTCTTTGGTGCTTGGTGCTTGGGATTTGGGATTTCATCAGACACCTCCATCCACTTGGATCACCTGAGCGTTGATGTAACTGGCGCGGTCGCTGGCCAGAAACGCCACCAGTTCGGCCACTTCCTCCGGTTTGCCGGCGCGTCCTGCCGTGCAGTGTTGTAAATAGTCCTCGCGCTGCTTGTCCGGGACATGGCTGCTCACCCCGCCTTCCAGCAGGCCGGGCACGACGGCGTTTACCCGGATGTGATAACGCGAAAGTTCCCGGGCGAGCGACAGCGTGAAACCAACCACAGCGCTCTTGGCGGTGGCGTAATGCACCGGGACCTCCAGCACGCGCGCCCCGGCGAGCGAACCCAGGTTGACGATGACGCCGCGCTTCCGCCGGATCATGGCGCGCACGAATGCCTTGGTGACCAGAAACATCCCTTTCACGTTCACGTCCATCATCTGGTCCCAATCCGCCTCCTCGATGAGTGCGAACGGCATAATTTGAGTGATCCCGGCATTGTTAACCAGGATGTCCACGGGCCCGAGTTCCTGCTCGATCCGTTCCGCCAATCGCCACACTCCGGCGGCGTCGAGCAGATCGAGGGCGTATCCCTTCACCGTCCGGTTTCCGGCGGCCAGTTCCTTTTCAAGCTGACGCGCCTTATCCTCCTGTTTGTTGTAGGAAAAAACCACCTGCGCGCCCCGCTTCGCCAGGCAACGAACGATGGCCGCTCCCACCGCGCCGGTCCCGCCCGTGACAAAAGCTGTTTGGTTGTCAAACATGGTTGCTCCTTTGAAGATTGCGCTTTATGGTTTCATCGAGAAATTCCAAGCCCCAATAACCAAGCGCCAAAGAAACCCCAATTCCCAAGCAATGCCGTGTCAGGTTGGTGATTGGAGATTGGGGTTTCACTTCCTGGGTTTTGGTGATTGGGATTTGGGTTTTTATTTTTGCGTCAGTTTGCGGGCGATGAGGCGAACAAAGAAGGACACCGTTAGCAACGAAGGCAAATCCATCTTCCGCAGGCCCTTCGCGAATTTACCCGGGTCCAGTTCCGGCAGGGACTTTCGGATTTCGCCAATCGCTGCTTCCGTCAAAAAGCCGTCCTTTTCATACACCCCACCCGGGAGCCGCTTGACGGCCTCCCGTTCAATTTCATTTGCTTCGATTCGAACCTCAAACTTCTCCTCGATGCGGAAGCTTAGGTCGAGCAAATCGATGGACTCCGCCCCCAGATCGGAAACCAGCACGCTATCGAGCCGGATTTTTTCCGGCGCCACAACCAACACTTCCACGAGCAGCGGCTTCAACTCTCCGAAAATTTCTTCTTTTGTCATTTCAAGCCTTCGTTCGATGGGGATTATTTCTGAACTCAACGATTTGTTCGATGGTTTTCCTCCGCGGCGGTGCCGGCGACTCCGCCGGATGTCCCAACGCCACCAGACAGGTGAGGTTGTGACCGGCGGGCAAATCCAATCCCCCGGCCAAAGCATCCTGGACCAGCAGCGGTCCGGTCAGCACACAGGTTCCCAGCCCCAAGGCCTGTGCCGCCAGCAAAAGATTTTGCACCGCCATCGCCACGCTCAAAGGTTCACCGGAAACCAAGTCTGGATTTTTGAGTCCGGCCAGAAGCGGTGCCGACACACTGACCGGCTGCTTGTGCAACACCACCAAAAGCGCCGGCGCATTTAAAAAGAAAGTGGCATAATGCGTGAATTCACCAGCGTACGCGGCTGCCGCCTCTGGTAACGATTTCAGCTTTTCGGACAAACCCTGGCGAACAGCTTCCGCCAGTCCGTTAATTTGTTGTTTGTCCTCGATAACGAGGAATCTCCAAGGCTGGCGGTTATGGTTCGACGGCGCCCAGCGCGCGGCTTCGAGCAGCCGCGCAATGTCTTCCCGACCGACGGCGCGGTCGGAAAACCGGCGAATTGAACGCCTTGACCGGATCAATTCCAAGAGCTGGTCGTAATCACTCATAGGTTCAACCCGAAGCCGCCATCCACGTGGAAAACCTGGCCGGTGATGTAGGACGCTTCATCCGAAGCCAGGAAACCAACCAGGCCAGCCACTTCCTCCGGCTGGCCTGACCGGCCCAGCAACACGTGCGACAGCACGCGCTCGGAATGTTTTTCCAACACTGCCAGGGACATTTCGGTGGCAATCACGCCGGGAGCCACGGCATTGACCAGAATGTTGCGCGGCGCCAGTTCAATGGCCAGCGCGCGGGTCAATCCCTCCAGACCCGCTTTGGCGGCGGCATAATTCGCCTGCCCCCGCCCGCCCCGGCTGGCGACCACCGAGGAAATATTGATGATGCGGCCCCAGCGCTTCGTCACCATGAATTTGGCACTCGCCCGGGACAAATTGAATGCTCCCGTCAGACAAACCTTGAGCACGCGCTCCCACGCGTCGTTGTCGGTGGCCAGGGCCGGGGCTTCATCGGTGATGCCTGCATTGTTCACGAGAATGTCCAGGCTGCCGCAATGTTCTTTGACCGCGGCAGCGGCTTGGCCGCACGATGCCGGCTCGGTCACATCAAATTGAACGGGGAAAGCCGTGCCTCCGGCGCGTTGAATTTCTTCGGCAACGGTCTGCGCCGCATCGGCGCGTTCATGGAAACCCACGGCGATGCTGTGGCCCCGTCGGGCCAGCTCCAACGCAATCGCTTTGCCGATGCCGCGCGAGGCGCCGCTGATTAAAGCAACACGTTTGTTCATGCGTCGAATCTCCGGAAAATCAATGTGGCGTTCTGTCCGCCGAAACCGAATGAGTTGGATAAAACGGTTCGTCCCTCAAAATCGCGACTCCCCCCGGCAACATAATCCAGGTCGCATCGGGGATCGGGACACGACAGGTTGATGGTTGGCGGAATTTTGCGCGTGTGAAGCGTCATGGCCGAGGCAACGGCTTCCATTGCTCCGCTGGTGGCAATCATGTGGCCAGTCATGGATTTGTTTGCGGTGACGGGAATCACTTTGGCCCGCGCACCGAGAGTTTGCTTGATTGCCAGCGTTTCGGCCACGTCGTTTTTTGGGGTTCCGGTGCCATGCGCGTTGATGCTGTCAATTTCGTCCGGCGTCAGTCCGGCATCCGCAATGGCCTTGGCCATGCTCAGCGCCGCGCCACACCCATTGGGTTCGGGGTCCGTGACGCGATACGCATCCAGCGAAGAACCATACCCCAGAACCTCGGCGTAAATGCGCGCCCCGCGTTGCTGTGCATGCTCAAGCGTCTCCATCACGACGAAAGCGGCGCCTTCTGCCAGAACCGTTCCCTGTCTTGTCGCGTCAAACGGACGGCAGGCTTTTTCCGGCTGGTCGTTTTCGGTGGAAAGGATTTGGAGCAGGCTGAACCCGCCCAAAGCCAATGGATTCAACGTGCTGTCGGCGGCGCCCGCGAGCGCGATGGCGGCGGTCCCGTCTCGAATTCGGCGGAAGGCCTCGCCGATGACCTGTGCGCCTGCGGCGCAGGCGGAACAGTTCGTATATCGCCCGTGGTTCAAACCGTAATGGTCGCCCAAAATTTGTGTCAGCCGATCCAATGGCGTCTGGAGCTGGCGTTGTGGTGCCTGATTCAATACCTGACGCGCAAAACTTTGCGCCGCATCCGGCGCATGGGCAATGGGGGTTACGTCCTCGAGAAAGAAAGTTTCCAGGCTGACACCCACAAAGAGCGGCGCATTCTGAAAATCATCAAGGGGCAGCCGGGAGTCGGCGAGCGCGCTGGCCGCAGCGTCCAATCCGAGCCAGATTTTGCGATCCTTTTCGTTTTTGGCTTCAGGAAATTCTCCCAGCAATTCATCCGGTCTGAAATTCTTCACCTCACCGCCGATTCGGACCGGCAACGAACTGGTGTCAAATAGGGAAATGCGGCCGATGCCCGATTGCCCGGCCAATAGATTCCGCCAGAACACATCCACGCTGCGTCCCAGTTGCGTGCAAAGCCCCACACCGGTAATCACGACGCGATGTTTCATGGCTTCTCCAAAACAAAAGCGGCCTGTTCGCTGCCGTGGCCTAAACAATTGGCGAGAACGCGCCCACTGCCGCGTTCCGCCAGCAAAGCCGCCAGGCCAATCTGCAATCCCGCCGCAGCGGCGAACAAATCGCCCGCCTGTTTCTTGGGACTGATGACCGTGGACGCGGTGATTTGCCGGGCCGACAGCGCCTGCCTTTCGTCTTCGCCTGCCGGAACGTCGCCGTTGTCGGCGGCGACCAGCGCGCCCAAAGATTCCGGCGAAAGGTTCAAACCTTCGAGTACTTTGCCGTACGTGTCAGCCCGGCTCGCTCCCGATTGGTGTGTGTGCAGGCTGAATCTCGACACTCGCGCGTACACCCGCGCGCCGCGGTCGGCCGCACGGTTGGCGGTTTCCAATACCAGGAAGACTGCCCCTTCACCCGGCGCCATTCCGGCGTGGTTTTGTTGCCAGGACGCAAACAGTCCGTGTTGCTCCAGACTGAGAAATGCGAGTTCGTGCGTCTTCACATCACAGCCGCCCGCCAGCGCGCAGCGGGCATCGCCGCACTCCAGCGACCGGATGGCGGCCTCGATCGCCTGCGCCCCCTGTCCTTCCCAGGGAGTGTAGATGCTGTTTGGCCCTTGAATGTTTTCACAGATGGACACGAAGCACAGCGGCATGTTGCTGAGAATTTTGAAGGAAAGAATCGGACTTACCGTGCGCAAGCCGGCCTGGCCAAAACGGCCGGGATCAAATTGGCCGTCGGGTCCCGTGGAGGCCTTGACCAGGGGAATGACTTCCGCCAGCGGCAAACCCGCGAGGCCAGTCGCACCAAAGAGCGCAATCTCATCCGGCTGATAAACCACGCCTGGCTTTACCCCTGCATCCGCCAAAGCCAGATGCGCCGCCACCACCGCCAACTGGGCATCCCGGTTCATCAAGCGGATCATTTTGCCTTCGGTCACATAAGATTGCGGCTGGAAATCCCTGACCTCCGCACAAACCGGACACGAAAACGGCGTCGCGTCAAAATGGGTTGGCGGAGCAACCGCGGACCGGCCGGTTTCGAGGCCGCGCAGAATCTCCAGCGGGTTTTTACCCAGCGGGGTGATCATGCCGATTCCGGTGATGACGACACGCGTGCGCATGGCTTCCGTCGTCGCTTACCCTGCGTTCATCCAAATCTCCTTCAACCGTCGTCGCTTCTCGTCCAGCAGCGGGTCGTCCACATACTTGAAACCAAACACCATCTCCGTCGAAGTCACGACGGTTTTGTCCCGGAACGCGGTGGCTTTGACCTTGCCGCCGGCCTCATTCACCGATTTCACTTCCGTCCGGTAAAGCAACGTGTCACCTGGTTTGACCAGAGTCCGGAATTTGGTGCGTTCCAGGACGGTCAAGACCGCCTTGGCGTTTTTCGCATACTGCTGGTGAAGACTTTCTTCCAGGAGCAATCCCGAAAGCTGGGCCATTCCCTCCAGAATCAGCACTCCCGGCATGACCGGCCGGCGCGGGAAATGGTCGTCAAAAAAGTCCTCGCTCAACGCAACGCTTTTCAGGCCTTCCGCGGCGACACCCACTTCCCAGCGGGTGATTTTATCCAGCAAAAAGAAGCGCATGGCTTGGGTGCCGATGGTGAATGGAATCCGTTTGGCTGGCCAGCATATTTCCTGCACCCGTCCGACTTGAATGGCGCTTGTTGTCACGGTCCAGGTTCAAAGCACCGGCTTGCATTGTCGGATATTGAAGCAGGATGACGAATTCCACATTACGATCCACCCGCGTTAGCGAATAGTGGGCGAATTAATTCAGTTATACGCCTGTTCCGACAAGTTAAGACGCTTTAAACCGGAAATACCAATTCCCGCCGGTATTGGGGATAAACACGGCATTTGTGCCAGTCGCATAATTAAACCATGTCAGCAGGTTCGAGCTTGATTGAAGTGTCCACACCCCCGATGGGGGGTAATAAATCCAAAAGCCGGAAATAACAATGTTCGTATAAGTCGGTGGCAGGGGCGAGACGATTTTGCTTCCGGACGGCAACGTGTTTGTCTTGAACCGGAAAAGGTTTGTGCAAACAACGGCGGTATAGCTATTTGATTGATTCATAATCGGAGCATTCATGGGAACCCGGTAGGATACCTCGGTTGAAAACGGACTTTCCATGCCCGAAGCAGCATAAGTTGTCGCCGCAAAATAGTAGGTGGTTCCCTCGACCAGGCCGGAAATGGTTGCATTGGTTGCGTTACCAGCACAAATTTCGTTGGTGTAGGCGCCGCTGGCTCCTCCGTAATAAACGTTGTAACCCGTGACGATTGGATCAGTGCTTGCGTTCCATGCCAACGTTACACTCCCGGCAGCAAAGGCTGAAGACTGCATTAATGAAAACAAGACGCTAAAGAGATATGAACCGCAAACAGCACATCTTGACCGAACAAATACTTCAACTGGATACAGCACGGGAGTTCCCTATGCATGAGGCTTGCCAACCAAACAGCGGGCGCGCCTGAATATTTTTTGAAACGAGTTGCAAATTTTGGGACAAGGAGAACTCCGATATTGATTCAGATTGATACAGGAACCAAGGCTCTCAACCCGGAGTTCAAATGCCTGCGATTAATTTTTTGTCACCATGCCTCAAATAGCGGCATCTCATCCGATTCTGATGAAAAAATTTCAAGACAGAAGTTGTCCTAAAAGAGCAATGATTATTGCATGTCACACGAGCCGACGGGGTGAATTTCAAATTGGCGGAGACTTGACCGGCGGCAGCGCGGCCGCCACCAGTTTTCCGTAATCTTTTTGCGTGCGAAACACACAGTGTTCCTTCGATTGCGAAAACGCCGGCGGGTCGAGCGCCACCGCGTCGAACGTGCACCCCTTCTTCGCCAGCCGCCGCTCGAACTCCCGCCGTTAGGGCTTGCTCCCCATTTGAAATTCAGTTTTTGGATTGAAACCAGCCCTTAATCTTCAATCATCCGCAACCTCCAATTGCTCAACAAGTGCAGAATTTTCAAAGCCGGCTGCAAAAAAAAGATGGTGACAAACCCGGAAAGCAAGGTAGAGTTGAGCGAATCAGTAAAAGTAACAACTGTAACAACTCAGAGAACCCCAAAAGAAAGGTGTAATGTTATGAAACGCTTGTCTTTAATTGCATTGGCTTTCGCCGCGCCATTCGCCGTCATGGCCGACACTGTATTTAGTGACACCTTTGGAAGCGGCAGCACGATTAACGGCACTCCGACAGCGCCCACTGCCACCACGGCCGCATATCAGAATTGGTCGCAGGGCGCCAACCCCGCCAGTTATTCCATTGCGTCAGGCGCCCTGCATTTTGCGGCGCGAAACACAGCCAGTGTGTTCTCGGAAGTGCAGGCTCAATTTGCCAGCACGCCGGTCACACTCGCCACTGCCGGAGATTACCTTGATTTGACCTTGGTCTTCACAGATACATCGAATGTTCTGCTTTCAGGACAAAATGCCAGCGCTCAACTGGACATCGGCTTGTACAATTCCAGCGGCGTGTTGCCGCTTCAGGGTGGTCGGCTTGATACGGCCACGTCTGCCACCGGCGGGGCGGCAGGCTATGTCGGTTACATTGGGCGCCTTTTTCTGAACGGCAATGCCAACGTTATTACCCGCCCGGCGCAAACTGCCGGGTTTGCTAACACAAATCAGGATTTGCTCTTCAACAACGCCGGGAGCGGCGCTTTTAAAGATCCTACTGGCGTACAAATCGGGAGCACCACCGCAACCGGGTTTACGACTGGTTTAACCCAAGGTTCGCAATATACGCTGGATTACAAGCTTGCGCTTTCCGCATCAGGTCTGGTTGTCACCGAGTCTCTTTATGATGGTAATAACACGCTTCTCGCTTCTCAGACTGATACCGCGAGTGGTGCAACTTTGGTAACCAGTTCAATTGACTCGCTTGCCTTCGGCTGGCGTCGTACTGCTACTGCAGCGGCTTCCAGTCTGGATGTCAATTCGATATTGGTCACTGATTTGATTCAGCAAGTTCCCGAGCCGGGTTCAGCGGTGTTGTTCTGCGGGGGCGTTGGCCTGTTGGCTGTGGTCCGCCGGTTCCGCCGGTTCCGCCGTTAATCTCCGGTCGTCATTTTTTCACGACAGGCGCTGGTAAATTTTCCAGCGCCTGTTTAATTTTTGGCCAACATGATGTCAGACCCAACACAGCCGCTCTCCAAGCGTGCGGGCAATCAATGGGCTGTTCCGGGAGTGTGCCTTTTGCTGATGATCGTTGCGTTTGCGGCTTATCGGCCCGCGCTGCAGGGTAAATTTGTTTGGGATGACAATGCGTGGACTACAGACATTCTCAAATTTTTGCGCGACGCTTCCGGCCTTGGTTTGATATGGATCCGGCCAACGACGTTGCAGCAATACTATCCCTTGACGGGCACGACTTTTTGGATTGATTATCATTGCTGGAAACTTTGGACCCTGCCTTACCACGTTGAAAACGTCGTTCTGCACCTGGTTGCGGTTTGGTTGTTCTGGCGATTGTTGCAGAAACTTCAAGTGCCGGGTGCGTGGCTGGCCGCCGGCATTTTTGCGCTGCATCCGGCAATGGTCGAATCGGTGGCCTGGATAACGGAGAGAAAAAATGTTCTTTCCATGGTTTTTTTCCTGGGCGCCTTGCTGGCCTATGGACGGTTCAATTCATTTTGGAAAGAGGACAACGGTCCGCCCCGGCGGTGGGGTGCGTACGCCCTGGCGTTTATCCTGTTGCTGCTCGCCCTGCTGGCCAAGACAACGACCTGTTCGCTCCCGGCGGTGATTTTGCTGATTGGCTGGTGGAAACAGGGGCGTATCCAGTGGCGTAGAGACGTGCTGCCCAGCTTGCCGTTCTTTGCCATTGCCGCCGGTTGTTCAGGCGTGACGGGCTGGCTGGAAAAAAATCATGTCGGCGCGACGGGCTGGGAATGGAGCCTTTCTTTTCCGGAACGCTGTCTGATTGCCGGCCGGGCATTTTGGTTTTATCTCGGCAAACTACTATGGCCGGCACATCTATGTTTCATCTATCCGCGCTGGAAGCCCGAGACCGGTTCATTGTGGCAATGGCTCTATCCCCTTGCCGCTTTGGGCGCCCTGGTCGGGCTGTGGCTGTGTCGAAAGAAAATTGGACGTGGTCCGGCGACCGCTATGTTCTTTTTTGCCGGCACCATTTTCCCGGTGCTGGGGTTCATGAACGCCTACGGGATGCGTTATTCCTTTGTGTGGGACCATTGGGTTTACCTCTCCAGCCTGGGCATCATTGCGCTGGGCGCGGCATTGATCGCCCGGTTGGCCGCGCATTTTGACAAACCGGGAATGCTTTGGGGATCGGCGGTCTTTTTGCTGCCGGTGCTGGCCGGTTTAACCTGGAAACAAAGCGCGATGTATGCGGATAACGAAACGCTGTGGCGGACAACCATCGCCAAGAATCCCGCGGCTTTTCTGGCGTATAACAACCTCGGTTATATTCTTCTCGGAAAAAACCAACTGGAAGATGCGATCTCCTGTTTCGAAAAGTCATTGGAAATCAACCCGGATTTCAGTGAACCTCACAATAACCTGGGCGATGCGCTGATACGAGTCGGGCAAACCAACGAAGGGATGAGTCATTTCCGGAAGGCGCTTGAGTTGATTCAATCGGATCGCAACACTGCTGCCGCTTCCTATTATAATTATGGAGACGCCTGGCTTGAAACCGGGCATCCGGAGGAAGCGATCAAGCAATTCAACAAAGCCCTGGAAATTTATCCCAACTTCTCGAAAGCACGAAACAATCTGGGATGCGCATTCTTGCGCCTCGGGCAAACCAATGAGGCCTTTCCTTGTTTTCAACAGGCGGTTGAGATTGACCCCGATCTGGCCGACGCCCATAACAATCTGGCGGGCATGCTCGTGTTGCGCGGGCAGCTCGATGACGCTGTGGCACATTATCGGGAAGTCGTAAGAATCCGCCCTGATTTTCCGGGAGCATTTCAAAATCTTGTTGGCTTGCTGGTGGCGCAAGGGAAATCTGACGCAGCAATCAAAAGCTATAAACAAACCCTCCGTGTCAGTGAAACTGCCGATCTGCACAATGATTTCGGCAATTTGCTGGTCAGCCAAAAGCGTTCGAATGAAGCCATCGGACATTATGCTCGAGCCCTTCAACTGAGCCCAACCAATGGCGAATTTCATTACAACCTGGCGGTGGTTCTTGCGTTACAAGGCCGTTTGGACGAAGCCGTTGCCCATTTTCGGCGGGCGAATGAATTGATGCCGGATTCCGCTCAAGGTCATTACCGACTCGGTCTGGCGCTGCAAAGTCAGAAAAAATTCGCCGCGGCGATGGCAGAATATGAAAAAGTTTTGGAACTCAACCCCAATCATGCACTGACGCGAAATAATCTGGCCTGGCTGCTCGCGACCAGTCCGGAGGCATCGTTGCGGGACGGAAACAAGGCAATGGAATTCGCCCGGCAGGCAGAGCAACTTTCCGGTGAAAACCAACCCAATGTCCTCGATACCCTGGCGGCGGCTTATGCCGAGGCGGGACGATTTCCGGACGCGGTCGAAACAGCCAGGCATGCGCTAAACCTTAACGCCACCCAAAACAACCAACCTCTGGCTGAAGCCATCCAGTCCCGGCTCAAGCTCTATGAAGCCAATGTTCCTTACCACGAAAAACCTTAACCCTCTTCGTCGTGGCGTGGCAAAAGAAACCAGGAACCGATGAAATGTATGCCTGCGCCTGAACGGCATAGTATGGCCGCACCCTGGCCAGACTCCAAACGCACGGTTTGGGGCGTTTGCGTCCTGGCGCATAAGCTTCATCTCAAATGTTTTCGGCGTGCGCAAAATCTGCGCGGCGCGGAAAGGAAATGAGCAGCAATTGCGCAGCCCGTTCTTCTGTTTCCCAAGTAAACCGCCTTTTTTGCGCTGGTATGTTAATTGCATAGAGGCGGGTTCGCAACTGACGGACAGCATGTGTGTGTCGTCCCGTAACGAAGCGAAAGTATTAAAACAACAATCCAACTGTGATAGGAGAACATTCGATGAAAATGAATCAATTGTTAACAATATGCGGAGTCGCCGCCGCCCTGTTTTTGGGTGCCGGCAATGTTTCCGCTCAAAATGGCGGTGGTGGTGGCGGCGGCCGCGGCGGCGGCAACTTTGACCCGGCGCAAATGCAGCAGCGCATGATGGATAACGTCCGGGAACAACTCGGTTTCACCAATGACACCGAATGGAATGCAATCCAACCGATGGTTCAAAAAGTGATGGACGCGCGACGCGATGTCGGTTTCGGCGGAGGCATGGGCCGGATGTTTGGTCGCGGCAACCGCGGTGGCAATACCAATAACATTGCCAATGCCAATAACAACGGCGGACGCCGTGGCGGCTTTGGCGGCACTCCCAGTCCGGAAGCCGAAGCCTTGCAAAAGGCCATTGATGACAACGCGCCCACCGCGCAAATAAAAGCGGCGCTGGCAAAATACCACGCTTCGCAAAAGGACAAGCAAGCCAAACTCGTGCAAGCACAGGAAAACCTTCGCAAGGTGCTCACGGTCAAACAGGAAGCCCAGGCCGCTTTGCTCGGATTGGTGGAGTAACAAATCCAAAAGAGAAGCTGATGTTCACAATATGAGTGAAACTCCCGCTCAAGATGTCACGTTGAAACAGTTGCTGGATCGCATGGTCGCGGCCCGGCAACTGTCTTCGACTGACTCGGCGTCTTTGATTCGCGCGAAATCCCCCGTCAAGAACGAGGAAGACATCCTGCGCTGGCTGGCCGAGGAATACGGTCTCGCTTACACGACTCTGGACGACGTTGACCCGGATCGTCAGCTTCTCTCTCTCTTTCCCGCCCGCATTCTGCTGAAAGAGGAACTCCTGCCTCTCAAACGCCTCAACGGCACCGTCGAAGTCGCCACCAGCCGCCTCTTCGCCACGCAGGGACTCGACGCGCTGAAGACCATGACCGGCTTGAACCTCAAACCGGTGCTCGCTTCCAGCGAAGCGATCCAGCGCGAAATCAAAAAACGCCTCGGCGTCGGCGCCGATACCATCGGCACACTCGACGAGGAAAAAGGTTTTCAGGTCGTTGATGAAAACGCCGAGGACACCAATTTGGATGAGGCCGCCGGGGATGAGGCTTCCATCATCCGCTTCGTCAACCAGGTTTTGAAGGATGCCATCGAGCTGCGCGCGTCCGACATCCATCTCGAACCGTTCGAGGACGAATTCCGCATCCGCTATCGCATTGACGGCGAGTTGCAGGAAGTTTCCGTTCCCGCGCAGTTGAAACGTTTTCAGCCGGCCATCGTTTCGCGCGTCAAAATTTTGAGCCATCTCAACATCGCGGAAAAACGCCTGCCGCAGGACGGCCGCATCAAGATTCGCCTCGATGACGCCGAGGTGGACATCCGCGTCTCGGTGATTCCGATGCTGCACGGCGAGGCCGTGGTCATGCGTTTGCTCCGGCAAAACGCCACGCTGCGCGGGATGGGCGAACTGGACATGGCCCGGCGCGAACTGGACTGCTTCCGGCGCGTCCTCCAACTGCCGCACGGCATCATCCTCGTCACCGGCCCCACCGGCAGCGGCAAAACCTCGACGCTTTACACCGCCCTCAACGAAATCAACGATTCCGTCCGCAAGATCATCACGATTGAAGACCCGGTCGAATACCAGCTCAAAGGCGTGAACCAGATCCAGGTCAACGAAAAATCCGGACTGACGTTTGCGCGCGGACTGCGCTCGATTTTGCGCCACGACCCGGACGTGATTCTCATCGGCGAAATCCGCGACCAGGAAACGGCGCAAATCGCCGTCCAAGCCTCCCTCACCGGGCATCTGGTTTTCTCCACGTTGCACACCAACGACGCCCCGGGCGCCGTCACCCGCCTCGTGGACATGGGTGTCGAACCGTATCTCGTCGCCTCGTCGCTCGAAGCCGTGCTGGCGCAACGCCTCGTGCGCGTGCTTTGTACGCATTGCAAACAAGTGGACGATTCGCCGACCGCGCTGGCCTTCAAGGCGCGGCTGGGAATCTCCGCCCAGGTCGCCATTTACAAATCCGTCGGCTGCCGCGAATGCCGCAACACCGGCTTCTTCGGCCGGCACGCTATTTTCGAGTGGATGGACAGCGACAGTGAAATCCGCCAGTTGGTCTTGAAAAACGCCTCGAGCGACCAGATCCGCGACGCCGCCCGGCGCACCGGCATGAAAACGCTGGCCGAGGATGGCTGGCGCCTGGTGCGCATGGGCATCACCACCGTCGAGGAGGTTTTGAGCGTGACCACCGCCAAGGAGGTGGAGCGCACCACGAAGAATGAAACTTTGGACACCGCAGCGCCGGCGCCAACTCCCGGCAGTATCGCTATGTCACGGTAAAGTTGAAAGTTATGAAACATCGAACATTCAACATTCAACATCCAACGCCCAAGTGCGGAACCGTTGGATGTTCGGCGTTGAATGTTGAATGTTGAATGTTTCCCCCGAACTAAAATGCCCACTTTTGCCTACAGAGCATTGCAGACCGACGGCACTATGGCCGAAGGGCAACTTGACGCCCCCGGCCGGCCCGACGCGCTGCGGCAAATGGAGGCGCTCGGCCTGCGTCCGGTGAACCTCGCGGAAAAAGCCGCCGCGAAAAACGGTTCGGCTTCCAGGAACGGCGCGGGCCTTCCCGCCGATCTGGAAAGTCTCGGGAAAATTTCCTTCAAATTCGGCGGGCACAAGGTTTCGGCGAAGGAACTGGAAAATTTCACGCGGCTGCTTTCGAGCCTGCTAGCGGCGGGCGTGCCGTTGAGCCGCGCGCTGGTGATTCTGCACAAGGAAGCCTCGTCGCCGGCGGCGCAGGCCAAATGGAAGGAAATTCACGACCTCGTCGTGGACGGCATGTCGCTGGCCGACGCGATGGCGAAATCGCCGGAAACCTTTCCGCGCGTCTATGTCGCGATGGTTGAGGCGGGCGAGACGGGCGGATTCCTCGACGTGGTGCTGGCGCAAATTGCGGAATTTCAATCGCGCGAAAAGGAGCTGAAATCGAAAGTCGTCACCGCGATGATTTATCCGTGCATCCTGTTCTGTCTCGCGCTGGTCGTGTTGACGGTGCTGCTGATATTTTTCATTCCGAAGTTCCAAAAGGTTTTTGCGAGCCTCCACGGTTCGCTGCCGATGATCACGCAAATCATCATCGGCGCCAGCCATCTGGTGCGCTCCTACGGACTGTTCGTCGCGGTGGGTTTCGTGACCGTCGGATTTCTGGTGCGCACCTGGTTCGCTTCGGAAAAAGGCAAGCGCGTGTGGGAGGGAATTGTTTTGAAGGCGCCGCTGGTCGGCCCGCTCATCGCGCAATTTGCGATGGCGCGTTTCTGCCGGATGCTGGGCACCTTGATTGGCGCGGGCGTGCCGCTCGTGCATGGCCTGAATGTTTCCCGCCGCTCCATCGGCAACCAGGTGCTCGTGGATGCCGTCGCCCAGTCCATCGAACGCGTGCAGCAGGGCGGACGGCTCGGCCAGAGCCTCGCGGATTGCAAAGTGCTCTTTTCCGGCTCGACGCTGGAAATGATTTCCGTCGCGGAAGAAAGCAGCAAGCTCGACAGCGAACTGGTGCGCATTGCCGTCGTCACCGAGGCGGACCTGGACCGCAACCTCAAGACCGCCGTGGCGTTCGCCGAGCCAGTGATGCTGTTTATGATCGCCGCGTTCATCGGCACCATTTTCATCGGCATGTTGCTGCCGATTCTCTCCATGAGCGAATACATCAAATAATTATTGAAAATTTATGAAAATAAAAATCCGAAATCCGAAATCCGAAATCCGAAATCGCCGCGCCTTTGGACTGCGGTGGCCGGGCGAAGCGGCGACACCGCTTTTCACCGGCTCGTGTGGCATCCAAAAGCGGCGTGGCTCCCGCTATGGCGGGATTCCCGCCGCGCGCCAAAGCGCCTTCACGCTGGTCGAATTGATGCTGGTCGTCATGATCATCGGCATCCTGGCGGCACTGGTGATTCCCAAAATTTCAGGGCAGGGCGAACGGGCGCGCGTCACGGCAGCGCACGCTGATATTCACGGAGGCATCAAAACCGCGCTCGATTCTTTTGAAGTGGACAACGGTTTTTATCCCAAGAGCTTGCAGGACTTGATCCAGCAGCCGAGCAACGCCCGGAACTGGCATGGGCCCTATTTTGATCCGCCGACACTTCCGACAGACCCGTGGGGCAATCCCTACGTCTATTATTATCCCGGCAAGCACAACCCCACCGGCTACGATTTGCTCTCGGTCGGTCCCGACGGCAAGGAAGGAACTGATGATGACATTGTCAGCTGGACAAAATAATTGACGCTGGAATGAATGTGCGATTTGAAAAATTTGGACTGCGGTGGCAGCCTGCCGAGGCGAAGCGCAGCGAAGACTGGAGCGAAGCGGCGACACCGCTTTTCGCCTGGTCGCACAGCCTTCGAAAGCGGCGTGGCGCTTCGCTTCCCGCCGCACTCCAAAATCGCGCCTTCACGCTGATCGAGTTGACTCTCGTTCTGGCGCTGCTGGTGGTCATCACCTCGCTGGCCGCGCCGGCGATGGCAAATTTCATCCGCGGCCACGCGCTGGATTCCGAGGCGCGGCGGCTGTTCGCGCTGATACACGCCGGCCAGAGCCGCGCGGTTTCCGAAGGCATGCCGATGGTGCTCTGGGTGGACCAAAAGCAGGGCGCTTACGGACTCTCGGCGGAAACATCCGGCAAGACCGGCGACCCGAAGGCGGAAAATTTAACGGTGGATTCGACGCTGCAAATCACGGTGCTGAACACCGGTTTGAGCACGCCGACGACGTTCAACAATCTGCCGGCGATCCGGTTTCTGGCGGACGGCACGGTGGACGAAAACAGTCCGCAGACGTTGCAGTTGACCGATTCCGCCGGAGTTTCGCGCTGGCTGATCGAATCGCGCAACCGCATGGGTTATGAAATTAGCGACACGAAACAGTGATCGTAGCTGCGACGCCTCGTCGCAGGAGGGTGTCCGCAGCGCCCTCGCTGCGGGTTGCGCCGGGCGACGAGGCGTCGCTGCCACCCTGTCGGCGACGGGGCGTCGCCGCTACGTTTCTGCCTTCACGCTGGCCGAGGTGCTGGCGGCAATGCTGTTTCTGGCCATCGTCATTCCGGTGGCGGTCGAGGCGCTGCACGTCTCCAGCCTCGCGGGCGAGGTCGCGGCCCGGAAAGGCGCGGCGGGGCGCATCGCCGACCGGATTTTGAACGAGAGCCTCGTCACGTCGAACTGGAGTGGCAACGTGCAAAGCGGCACGGTTTCGGAAGGCGCGCTGGATTTCCGCTGGACGCTGACCAGCCAGAACTGGCCGCAGGATTCGATGCAAATGCTGACGGCGGAGGTGAAATTTCTGGCGCAAGGGAAGGATTATTCGGTGAAGTTGACCACGCTGGCGGATTCGCCAAACCAGCCGGCGACTACGATGAGTTCGCGACAGTGAAAATCACAATGCACAACCTGCACGCGTTCACGCTGATTGAAATGGTTCTGGCAATCGGCGTTGCCGCCATTGTGCTGATAGCCGTCAACGCGGTGCTGTTTACCTCGCTGCACCTGCGCGAAGTCACGGCGGACACGGTGGACGCGGCCACGCCGGTGGACCAGGCGGTGACGTTTCTGCGCCGCGATTTGCAATGTGTCGTGACGCCGACCAACGGCACGAGCAAGGTTTTGTCCGGCGATTTTCGGGTCGGCAACGTGGCCAGCCTCGGCGTGCCGGAACCGGTGGCGATTGAAATGTTTACCGCGACCGGCGCCTTGAGCGTCAACGCGCCGTGGGGCGACATCCAGCGTGTCACTTACGAATTGAAACAGCCGGCCGACCACGCCGCCGCCGGCAAGGATCTGGTCCGCAGCGTCGTGCGGAATCTTTTGACCCTGACGACGCCGGACGTGGAAAACCAGCTCATGTTGAGCGGCGTGGCGAGCATCAAGATCACCTGCTTCGACGGCTCGCAATGGCAGGACGCCTGGGACACGACCGGCATGACTTCGGTGAACACCAATTTGCCGCTGGCCGTCCGCGTGGACATTCAGATGTCGGGCAACAACAACGCGCAGCCGATTGAAATGGTCGTGCCGATTGATTCGCAGTCGCGCACGAACATGGTCTTGAACACGGCCACCGGAAGTTGAAATGAAAATTCAACATTCAACATCCAACATTCAACGCACAACGCCCAAAGGTGTCCGGGGCGTGTGTTCATTCGATGTTGGAAGTTCAATGTTGAATGTTGAATGTTCCCCGCATTCCCAATGCGGTTCCGTCCTCATCATCGTGATATGGGTTTGTCTCGGACTGGTGAGCATCGCGCTGTATTTCGCCAATTCGATGACGTATGAACTGCGCGCGTCAGACAACCGCGTCAGCGGCCTCGTGTCGGATCAGGCCATCGAAGGCGCGGCGCGCTACGTCGGTTACGTGCTCCAGAATTTCGCGACCAACGGCGCGGTGCCGGACGCCAGCCAGTTTGCCTGCGAAGCCGTGCCGGTTGGCGACGCGAAATTCTGGCTCATTGGCCGCGACGCCACCGGCCAAAACACCACCGAGCCGTCCTTTGGACTGATTGACGAAGGCTCGAAGTTGAATTTGAACACCGCCAACACGAACACGCTTTCGTATCTGCCGAACATGACGACGGACTTCGCGCAAGCCATCATGGACTGGCGCGGCACGAATGGAGTCGTGTCGCTGGATTACGCGACGCTCGGTTATCTGCCGAAAAATGCGCCGTTCGAGACCGTGGACGAACTGCGGCTCGTCTATGGCGCGACGGTGGATTTACTCGCCGGCGACGACATCAACCGCAACGGCGTGCTCGACGCGAACGAAAAGGATTCGACCGGCACGGGCCAGTTGAATTCCGGCCTGTTTGAATACACCACGGTCTGGACGCGCGAACCGAATTTTCATTCCGACGGCTCGTCGCTGACGAACGTGAACACGGCGGCCCAACAAAAGATTCAGGCATTGCTTCAAGCCGACGGCGTCAGCAGCGCCACCGCCGTGGCTCAATCCATTTATCGCAGCATTCATCCCGCCGTCGGCGGGCTGAACAATTGCAACGGCATTCTGGATTTTGCCGTCCGTTGCCGTGGCCTGGGCATGAGCGCGGCGGATTTCGCGAAGATTTACAACGACGTCACCACCAGCACGAACACCTATATTCGCGGTCGCATCAACGTCAACACCGCGGGCGCCGATGTGCTGACGGCGCTCTTTATGGGTTTGAACGTGGACGAGCCGACGGCGTCGGGCGCGGCGCAGTCGCTCATCACTTACCGCGGGCAAAACGCGGACAATCTCAATTCGATCGGATGGATGATTGACGCGATGGGCAACAACAGCCCGGTGATTACGGCGCTGCAACGCGGCGATTACGTCACCACGCACAGTTTTCAATTCACCGCCGACATCGCGGCGGTCGGCCCCTTCGGGCGCGGCTATCGGCGCGTGAAATTCATTTTCGACATCAGCAACGGCTCGCCGATCATTCTTTATCGCCAGGACTTGAGCCGGCTCGGCTGGGCGCTGGGCGACAAGGCCCGCCAGACCTTGCTGGCGAACAACACAACGCAATGAAAAAATTTCACCACGAAATACACGAAACACACGAAAGGAAAACCGCATGAACATCATTCACAAGCTTGAAAGCTTTGAAATCATGGGCGCGTGCTTTGAAGTGTATAAGGAAAAGGGCAGCGGATTTCTTGAATCGGTTTATCAGGAGTGCCTGGAAATCGAATTCGACGAGCGGAAAATTGCCTTCAAGGTTCAGCCCGAATTGTCGCTGACTTACAAGGGCCGCCCGCTCAAGAGCAAGTTCAAACCGGATTTCATCTGCCACGACAAAATTGTGGTTGAGTTGAAGGCGGTGACGGCATTAACCGACGAACATCGCGCGCAGGTTCATAATTACCTTCGCGCCACCGGCATGAAGCTCGGTCTGCTGGTGAACTTTGGCCATTACCCGAAACTCGAATATGAACGAATCGTTCTCTGAATCTTTTCGTGTGTTTCGTGTATTTCGTGGTTTCAAAACGCAATGAACAACATCTTGAAGATCAAATTTCGGAAACGCCGGCGGCTGACGAGCCTGCTCGGTCTCGCGCTCAACGGCGGACGGCTCGAACGGCGTGGTGCTGCGGCGCTCGAATGGCTCGCTGCAATTGCAGCAGAGTTTTTCCGCCGCGCTCACGCTCGATCCGCTGACCGCCGCGCCGGAACTCGTCGGTCGCGAAATCCGCAACCATCTCGACGCCGCCGGGGTGCGTGAACGGCACTGCGTCCTCGGCGTGCCGCTGAAATGGCTTTTGATGTCGTACACGGAACTGCCGCCGCTGCCGGAGGCCGACGCCGCGAGCCTGTTGCAGCTGGAAGCCGAGCGCGGTTTTCCGTGCGACACCACGACGCTGCGGCTCGTCAATTCGCGTTGCCCGCTGCCGGCGGGCAAACAGCACGTGACGCTGGCGGGCATTCCCAACAGCCAGCTCGCGGCGCTCGAACAGGTTTTGGCGGCGGCGAAATTAAAACCGGTCAGCTTCGCGCTCGGGCTCGCGGCGTTGCAGCCGCCGGCGGCGGAAAATTCCAACGGCGTGCTCGCGCTGGCGGTTGGCGAAAGCACGGTGTCGCTGCAAATCACCTGCGGCGGCGGCGTGGCGGCCTTGCGCGCGCTCGAAGGCGCGATTGAAAATCCAAACGGCCGGCCGGCGCTGCTGCCCGATCTCGTCGCCCGCGAATCGCGCATCACGCTGGGTCAGTTGCCCGGCGAACTGCGCGACGCCATAAAGCGCATCCGCATTTTCGGCCCGCGCGAACTCGCCCAGCAGCTCGCGGATGAAATGGAATTGCGTTTCGAGCCGATGGGCTTGAGCGTGGAGATCGTCGCGGCTTACCAGCCGGATGAATTTGGCGCGCAGCTTCCGCCGAAAGCATCGCTGTCGGCGGCGTTCAGCCTCGCGGCGCGTTCGCTGGCGGGGCAGATGCCCGCGTTTGAATTTTTGCCGCCCAAACTGACGATCCTCGAACAATTTGCCGCGAAGTATACGTCCGGCCGTTTGCGGGCGGCGGGCGCGGTGGCCGCCGGCATCGTGGCGATTGTCGGCGGGTTGTTTTTGCTCCAGCAAATCCAGTTGTGGCGGCTGCGCTCGCAGTGGTCGGGCATGGCGGCGAAAGTTTTGGAATTGCAGGGCGTGCAGGACCAAATCCGGCAGTTCCGGCCGTGGTTCGACGACTCGTTCCGCGACCTGGCGATTATGCGGCAGCTCACGCTGGCGTTTCCCGAAGACGGCGCCGTGACGGCCAAGACCATCGAAATCCAGGCGGGCAACACGGTGAGCTGTTCCGGCACCGCGCGCGACAACGCATCGCTGCTGGCGACGCTGGCGAAACTGGGCGCGGCGGACGGCGTGAGCAATTTGAAGGTGGACCTGATTCACGGCAAGGCGCCGATGCAGTTCACATTCAACTTCCAATACGGAAACGGAGGCGGCCATGAAAATTGAAAATCGCCAGCAGTTTTTGATCGTGCTGACCGTCGCGGCGGCGGCGCTGCTCATCGGCAACAGCATGATTTACGAGCCGCTGGCAAATCTTTGGTCGGCGCGCTCGGCGCAAATTGCCGGATTGCGCAAGCAGGTGAAGGACGGGAAACTGTTGATCCAGCGCGAGGCCGGCATCCGCAGCCGGTGGAGCCAGATGTGCGCGAACGTGCTGCCGGACAACCCGTCTCTGGCCGGACAACAGGTGATCAAGGCGTTTGACAACTTGTCGCGCGCCAGCGGCGCCGAGGTGACGAGCATCATGCCGCAATGGAAAAATGACTCGACGAATTATATGACCTACAACTGCCGCGTCGAGGCGTCCGGCGCGCTCGGCACCTTGAGCCAGTTCCTTTACAACGTTGAGAAAGGCCCGCTGGCGCTCAAGCTCGACTCGGTGGAGTTGAGCGCGCATGAAAACACCGGGCAGCAACTCACGCTCGGCCTGCAAATCAGCGGGCTGGCGCTTTTGCAACCCGTGAAAAAATGAAACCGACACGATATAAAAAATGGGCGGTGCTGGCGCTCGCGCTGGCGAACGGCTGCTTCGCCACCGCGCAGACCAACAGCGCGCCCGGCCCGACGGCTTATCCGGCCTTCAGCGGGTTCATCGCCGAGCGGAACATTTTTAATCCGAACCGTCTGCCGCGCAATTCGCGGAACCCGCGGACAAATGTCCGGCAGACGCGGACGCAGCGGTCCGCGCCGACGTTCACGCTCGTCGGCACGATGAGTTATGAAAAGGGGATGTTCGCGTTTTTCGACGGGAACAATTCCGATCTGCGGAAAGTGCTTTATCAATCGGACAGCAACAGCATCGCCGGTTACACCGTGACGGAAATCACCCTCGCGGGCGTTACCTTGCAGACCGCCGACAAAAAAGAAACGGTGCAAATGAAAATCGGCGAAATGATGCGGCAGGAAGGCAACCATTGGCTGCCGGCCGGAAAAGGTGAATTGTCCGCCGGCGCCAGCGGTGCGGAAAATTCCAGCCCGGACACAAGCTCCGCTCCAGGTTCCGCCGGTGAACCGAATGACATTTTGAAAAAACTCATGCAACAAAGAGAACAGGAATTAAAATGAAAGCCACCATCACAACCATCCTCACGGCGATTTGTGTTTCAGGGTTGCTCCTGTCGGCCGCCGCGCAAACGACGACCACTCCGCCGCCTACACCGGATGAAAACAATGACAACCCGCCGCCGATGCCGGATCAATCCACGCTGCCGGCTGGCGGAGCGGACATGAACAACACCAACGCGCCGGATGCAGGCGCGCCGCCGCCGGACGCGACGGCTCAAGATCAAGGCGCAATGAACGGATCGGAGACGGCACCGGCGGGTCAAACGAACGCCGTGCCGGCGGAAAACAAACCCATCGGGTCAACGGTCATTTTGCCGAAGGGGAATGCGCCGGAAGCCGTGCCGTCGGCCTTCGTGCCGCCCGAACAGGTGATGGGCACGAATTCAAACGATTTGAATTTGAATTTCAATCGCGCGCCGCTGGACATGGTGCTGAATTATTTGAGCGACGCGGCGGGTTTCATCATTGTGCAGGACACGCGCGTCAACGGCACCGTGACAATCGTCGGCAAGCACTTGACCAAGGATGAGGTGGTGAATTTGCTGAACACCGAGTTGAACCGGAATAATTACGCCGCCATCCGCGACGGGCGGACGTTGACGATCATGGACAAAAACGAGGCGAAGACGCACCAAATCCCGGTCAAGACCGGCAACATTCCGGCCAACATCCCGAAGAACGACGAGATCGTGACGCAAATCATTCCCATCCGGTTTGTGGAGGCCCGCCAACTGGTGTCGGATTTGTCGTTGTTCGTTTCACCGCAGGCGACGATTGTCGCCAATGAAACCGGCAACTCGATTGTCATCACCGACACGCAGGCCAACATCCGGCATCTGGCCGAAATCATCAAGGCGGTGGATGACAGTGCCGAGGCCGAGACGGAAATCCGCGTGTTCCGCCTGAAATACGCCAGCCCGACGGATGTGGCCAGCGAGTTGAACAGCGTTTTCCCCAGCTCCAGTGCCTCTGGCAACCAGGCGCCAATCCAGTTCGGCGGCCGCGGTGGATTTGGCGGCGTGGGCGGATTTGGCCGCGGTGGATTTGGCGGCGGCGGCGGCGGTGGCGGCGGCGGGCTTGCGGCGCTGCTTGGCAGCGCAACTCCTGCAAATAGCAGCCAGCAACGCATCCAAAAGGCGACGCAAGTCACGGCGGTGGCCGATTCGCGCATCCAGGCGGTCATCGTGACCGCGCCGAAGGATTTGATGAACGAAATTGCGGGCATGATGGCGGATTTGGATGTGCCTTCGGACCGCGACCAGAACGTTTACGTTTTCCAGATGAAAAATGGCGATCCACAGCAGGCGCTAACGGTGCTGCAAAACATGTTCCAGAGCAGCAGCACTTCGCGCAGTGGCACGAGTTCGTCGTCGCAAAACAGCGCGCTCCAGCAACGCGCTGTGAACGGCACCACCACAATGGGCGCGACCACCACCACGACCACCGGAATCGGCGGCAACGGTGGCAGCGGCGGTGTTGGCAGCGGCGGCCGGACGACATTCTAAAACGTGAACAATTTTTTAATGAAAAGGCAAATTATGAAAACAAACTGTTTCAAACAATATCCCGGCGTTGTTCTGGCCCTGCTTTTCTGCGCCGCAATGGAAATCCATGCCCAGCAGCGCCCTGGCGGCGGTGGCGGGTTCGGCGGGTTCGGCGGTTTTGGCGGGTTCGGCGGGTTCGGCGGCGTGGGCGGAAACCGCGGCAGCAGCAGTTCCAGCAACGGCCAATACAACAACAACGGCACGGTGGGCAGCGCGATCATTTCCGTGGACCCGGTGACGCATAACATCATCGTCATCGCCGACAAGGCAACCAGCGAGCAAATCGGCAGGGTTGTCGCCAGCCTCGACGCGCCCGAACCGCAGGTGCTCATCAAGGTCGTCTTTCTTGAAGTGCAGGACAACAATTCGTCCGCCATCGGGGTTCAGGGCACCTACACCGGCGTCAACAAGAACTATTCGCAAATCATGGGCTATGTGACCAATTTCACAGTGGGAAGCTTCGGTTCAAACGCAATTCCGCAAATTGTTCCCTCGAGCATTACCCCGATCAACCAGACCTTGAGTGTGAACCACAACTTTGATTTGCCCCAGGCCCTGGCGGGAACGACCGGGAATGGCGGTCTCTATCAATTCATGGGCAGCGATTTCAATGCAACGCTCCAGGCCATCGCCGCCGCCGGCAAGGCGCAAGTGCTCTCGCGCCCATCCATTCTCGCGCGCGATGGCCAGATGGCGGAGATTGTCGTCGGCCAAAGCGTTTATCTGCCCAGCGGAGTCAGTTTCAGCGCGGTCGGCGGCACCGCCACCACCATTCCGACCATCAACGGCAACTATCAAAACGTCGGCATCCAACTGGACGTCACGCCGTTCATCGGGGCGAACAATCTGGTGCAAATGATTCTCCAGCCGCAAATCACATCCATTGACACCTCGACGCCCGGCCAGGTCATCGAAGGCGGGAGCATCATTTCGTCCGCCGTGTATGCGCCCAACATCAACAAACGTTCCGCCAACACCGTGGTCGTCACTCCCGACGGACAGCCCGTCGTTATTGGCGGCCTCATTTCCAGCGAAAAGTCCGTCAACGACACCAAGATCCCGCTTCTGGGCGACATTCCACTGCTCGGCCAGCTTTTCAAGTTCAGTGTCAAGTCAAACCAGAAGAACGAGTTGCTGATGTTCATCACGCCGCACATTGTCCAGATGCCGTCGCAGCTCGCCGCGTTGTCCGCAAATGAAACCGGCCAGTCGCAGCTCATCACCAATTCGATTTCGGAGCAGGAACTGGATCGGTTCCTGGAGCGCGTGCCGGTAAAGAAAAAACCGTAGAACGCATTGTATTTTTCTATGGCATGTTTTCAAAATCTAACAATGCTCGCAGCCGGAGTGCGCCCGTCCTCGGGCGCAGCAACTGCCGTCGGCCAAGACCGCATGGAATTACAGAGAGCTTGCAGTTGGCGGACATGGCTGTGGCCGGGGACGGCCACACTCCGTATTTTTAAAATATGCCCCAGGACGTTGGCCTGACTGAAAGCAATTTATGGAACTGAACCACCGCAGCACCCTGGTTTACGGCCTCCTGCTGGGAGTCTGGGTGCTGGTCGTCGGCTGGCAGGCGGTCGAGCACCTGCGCGTCCGGGAAGAAGCCCGCGCCGCGCTCGTCAACCGGGCCAAAGACATTTCCACGACGCTCGGCATCGTGCTCCGCTCGCAGCGCCGCTTTGGCGGCGTGGTTTCCAAGGAACGGCTCGAAGCCTCGTTGACGGAACTGGTCCGGCAGGAGAAGGCGGAATTGAACGGCATCGCCCTGTTGAACGCCGCGGGCGAAATGGTCGCTTCCGCCGGGACGGGAATGGATCTTCAAGGCCGGGGTGCCGCGGGCCCGACGGAAAAGTGGAATGCGCGGACCGTCACCCTCGTGAATCCGGTGGATCTCGGCACCAACCTCACCTACGACATCGAGGGCACCAACCTGCCCATCATCCTGTCCCGGCAGGATTTTACCAATCGCTTCGCCGCCACCAACCGCTTGGGCGGGCCGCCACGTGAACCGCCGCCTGGCACCGCAACCAATGACAATCCGAGCAATTTTACCGCTGGTCCCGAAGAACCTCCGCCGCCTCCGCCGGACAATGACACGAACCGGATGCGCTCCCGTGAAGGCGGCTTTCGTCCCCGCTTTGGGCGTCCCCGCTGGATGAGCGAGGAGGAATACCAAACCCTGCGTCAGAAACAAGGCGTGCATAGTTTTGTCATCGTCATGTCCACCCAGACGCTCCACGAAACCTTTGACCGGGACCTCTGGCTCCGGTCCATCATCGCTGTGTTGGCCACCATCTCGGTCATCGGCTCGGGACTGGCCTGGCGCAGCCTGGGCCGGTCCTCCGACCTGCAGTTGCGCCTCGTGCGCGCCAGCGAGTTGAATTCGCATCTCCGGGAAATGAATCTCGCCGCTGCCGGCCTCGCCCATGAAACCCGCAACCCGCTCAACATCATCCGCGGCATGGCCCAGATGATTTCGAAACAAAATGAAGCCCCGGTGGAAATCCGGGAAAAAGTCCGCGCCATTGTGGACGAAACCGACAAGGTGACCGCCCAGTTGAACGAATTTATCAACTATTCGCGTCCGCGCGAAGTCCGCCGCTCGAAATTCGCGTTGGCTTCCGTCGTGAACGAAGTCATTCGCACGCTGGATTACGACGTCGAGGAAAAGAAAATCCGCATCGAAACCAGGGGTGAGCCAATGACCATCGAGGCGGACGAACAATTGCTCCGCCAGGCGCTGTTCAACCTGGTGCTCAATGCCATTCAGGCGGTGGGCGAGAACGGCCGGATACAAATAGTGACCGGGAAGGTCAGTGCCTCCGAGGCGACCGTGGAAGTTTGTGACGACGGTCCCGGCGTTCCGCCCGAACGCCGCCAGGAAATTTTCAAACCTTACTTCACGACCAATCAAAAGGGCACCGGGCTGGGATTGGCGGTGGTCCAGCAAATTGTCCACGCGCACGGCTGGGAAATCGAATGCCTGCCCAACGAGCCTAAAGGCGCCGTCTTCCGCATCACCCACCTGAAAGTCATCGGTTGATCCGGGCGGCCTGAATGGCGGAATGAATGGTTTTTTACGTCCGCCCTCAACCTGACCTTCTCCCCCAGGAGAAGGAATAGCCGCAGTCCGGCTCTGGTTTTGCGGATGATTGTCCGGCCAATCCAGTCACAGGTATTTCAGAGAGACGGCGAACAATTCCCCTTCTCCTTGGGGAGAGGGCCGGGGTGAGGACGGATGTTAAACTAACTCAAGCAGGAAGTTGGTTTTCTTGAACCGCCCTCTACCTGACCTTCTCCCCCGGGGAGAAGGGACAGCCGTAGTCCGGTTCTGGTTTTGCGGATGATTGTCCGGCCAATACCGTCGCAGGTATTTCGGGGAGCCGGTGAACGATTCCCCTTCTCCTTGGGGAGAAGGCCGGGATGAGGGAGGTCGTCACACAATCTTGAAAACTCAATTCCTGTGGACAAGCCGGAAAGCCGGGAATAAAGTCCAAATCGTGAACCGGGATGGACAACAATTTTGTTGCATGCTTACCTAACGGCAGCTAAGACGCATGCGTTATATCACACTATTCCACGACAACGAAGTGGTTACTCTCTATATCCTTGAGTTTCCCCACTGCCGCGTTGCCGAACGGGACACTCTTCATCAGTAGCAAGTGAAGTTTCCGTCCGTATCTGCGTTCCCCGGTTGGGGTAAGTGTGCGGGTGTACCGGGTGGCATCAAAAACACCCGCAAAATTTCTTTTGGCCGCCGCCCGGTTTGTCTAGCCTTGCCGCGTGGCAACTGAACTGCGCAAAAAAACCGCCGAATCGTCGCGCATCCTTATCGTGGATGACGACCCGGGTCAGCGCAGCCTGTTGAACACCTTCCTCCGCACCCAGGGATTTGAAACCGTCACGGCGGATTCCGGCCAGCACGCCCTCGAAACCCTCCGCACCGGAAAATTCGGCATGATGATTTCCGACGTGCGGATGCCGGGACTTTCCGGACTGGAGACCTTGCGGCTGGCGCGTCAGGAACACGCCACCCTGCCCGTCCTGCTCGTCACCGCGTTCACCGACGTCCGCGATGCCGTCGCCGCCATGCGCGACGGCGCGGTGAATTATCTGGCCAAGCCGATTGATCTGGATGAACTGATGGCTTGCGTCCGCCAGGCCATCGGCATTGCCGAATCCGCCCCGCTGCACCTCGACCGGGAGCAGCCGTTGCCGGATTTTGTGGTCGCCCGCAGCCCGCTCATGCAGGCCGTGTTCCGCGACGCGGCGCTGATTGCCCCTTCCGAGACCCGTGTGCTGATCACCGGCGAGAGCGGCGTGGGCAAGGAAATCGTGGCCGATGTCATCCACGCGTGGAGTCCGCGCGCGGCGGGCCCCCTGGTCAAGGTCAACTGCGCCGCCATTCCCGAAACGCTTCTGGAAAGCGAATTGTTCGGGCACGAAAAGGGTTCGTTCACCGGCGCGCACGCCCAGCGCCTCGGCCGTTTTGAACAGGCGAATGCCGGCACCATTCTCCTGGATGAAATCGCCGAGATGTCGCCGCCGCTGCAAGCCAAGCTGCTGCGTGTGACGCAGGACGGATGCTTTCAGCGCATCGGCTCCAACCGCGAAATTCATACCAACGCGCGCATCCTGGCCTCGAGCAATCGCGTGCTCGACGATGAAGTCAAGGCCGGCCGTTTTCGCGAGGACTTGTTTTACCGTTTGAACGTAGTGGAGCTGAACGTGCCGCCGTTGCGCGAACGGCGCGAGGACATTTTGCCGCTGGCCGGCCGGTTCATCGAGGAATTCACCAGGGGCCGCGCGCGGTTTTCGGACACGGTTTCCGCCTGTCTGGAACGGTATCCGTGGCCGGGCAACGTGCGTGAGTTGCGCAACGCGATGGAACGGGCCGTGTTGCTTTCCCGCAGCGAACTGATTCTGCCGGAACATCTGCCCACGCGCGTGCGCGAGGCCGCGGGACTGGCGGCCGCCGCGCCCGCCGGCGACGCCCAGCAACTGGAGGAAATCGAGCGGCAGGCCATCCTGCAGGCGTTGAAACAGCATCACTCCAACCGCACGGAAACCGCCAAGGCGCTGGGCATCAGCCGGCGCGCGTTGATTTACAAACTCCAGCGGTTTCGGGAACTGGGATATAGTGTGGAATAAAAATGTCTGCGGCTGGCGATTTGAAAGCGGACACCGGCCCGAAAACTACCCGATCCTCAACCACACCGTCTTCAAATAGGCCGGCTCGGCGCGGCTGACGGGGAAATCCGGCGGTTGCGGGACGTAATGGCGTTGCGCAATTTTCCGTTTCGCGGCGTGAACCGCCGCTTCCATGTCCGCTAGAAATTTTTCCGGCGGCCAGTCCGCCGCATTGGTCGAGGCGAACAAGACTCCGCCCGGCTTGACCAGCGGCAGCGCGGCCGCCACCAGTTTTCCGTAATCTTTTTCCGCGCGGAACACGCCGTGTTCCTTCGATTGTGAGAACGTCGGCGGGTCGAGCGCCACCGCGTCGAATGCGCGCCCTTTTTTCGCCAGCCGCCGCAGCCAGTCGAACGCGTCGCCGTAAATGAAATCGTGCGCTGCGGGGTCGCCGCCGTTCAACGCGAAATTGCGCCGTCCCCAGGCGAGATATTTTTTCGAGAGATCGAGGCTCGTCGTTCGCGCACCGGCCCTGGCCGCGCACACCGAAAAGCCGCAGGTGTAAGCAAAGCAGTTCAATAGTCCAAAGTCCGGAGTCCAGGGTCCAAAGTCGAAATCGGCGGCGATGTGGCCGGTTAAAAAACGCCTGCGATTGTCGCGCTGGTCCAGAAACAACCCCGTGGAATAGCCTTCGTTGAAACCCAGTTCGAATCGGACACCATTCTCGCAAATCTCAAACCGCTCCGGCGCGGCTTCACCCCAAACCGGTTGCGGCGATGCCTCGGCCGCGGTCGTGCGCCGCACCTGGCGCGACAAGATTTTGTGATACGCTCCGGTCGCGGAAAATATTTTCGCGAGCCGCGCCAGCTCTTCACGCTGGTCGAGGCGCAGCGGTTGTTCGGACTGCGACAGCAGGAATTTCCCCAGCCGCTCGACATACCAGCCCGGCCAGCCATCACTTGCGCCATGAATCACGCGGAAAGCGTTTGTTTCCTGCGGGTCAATCAAAGCGGCGCGCAGCGCCAGGCGCGGATCGGAAAGGTGGGGCGAGGCTACTGACGAGCCGCTGGAGCAACCATCTTTCCGGCTCGCGGGTACGCTCGCCCCACCGGACTCCAAAATGGCGTCAAAATTCGTAGGCGCGTGAAATGTCACCGGCTTGCCTGTCGCCGGATGGGTGAAGGAAATTTCCGCTGCGTGCAAAAACACCCGCGCCGCCGGTGTGCCGCCGTAAAGCGTGTCGCCGAGAACCGGGAACCCGCTTTCCGCCGCATGGACGCGAATCTGGTGTGTTTTACCCGTCAGCGGTTCAGCCTCGACACATTGGCAGGGCGCGGTGTCCCCACCGCGCCGCGGCGGGCTGGGGACAGCCCGCCCTACCTTAAATTTCGTTTCCGCGATTTCCGCGCCTGTGTGCGGCGGACGGCTCGCGTATTTCTCGCCAATGCGCACCAGCGCGGTTTTGACGGTGAACTCGCGTTTTGGCACGGGCCGGTCGGTGAGCAGCAGATATTTTTTACGGACACGGCGTTCCGTGAATTGTTCCGTGAGCGAGCGGTTGGCGGCCGGTGTTTTGCCGAAGACCAGCACGCCGCTGGTTTCCTTGTCAAGCCGGTGCAGGATGGCGAGCGTGGCCCAGCGCGGCTCGCGATGCCGCAGCCAGTCATAAATGCCCTCGCCCGCGTGCGGCCCGGGCGCGTGCGTGTTCCAGCCGGCGGGCTTGTGAACCACCAGCAGATGCTCGTCCTCAAAAATCACGCACGGCGCCATGCGCAGATGAAACCATTTTTCAACCCCCAAATGAAAGCGTGGAATCACCCATTTGCGACTCCGAGAATTCCGCAATTACCCGCGGTTGGACGCCGACTTTACGCCGGGCTTCCATCTCCTGTTCAGCGACAACGCGCAGCGTATGACAAACGTCTCTGGAAGCCATTTCCAATCGTTATTTGCCTTGGCCAGCCATGTTGTGTTAATTTCAAAGCATGAGTGCCACTGAATTAGTCGAGCAAATCGAAGCCCTGCCGGAGCAGGAGCGGGCGAAAGTCATCGAACAACTGCACGCGCACGCGCCAAAATGGATTCCCGAATCGTTCCGCGAAGGCATGGCGGACATCGCCGCCGGTCGCGTGGTTGATTTGGACGAGGCTCTTTCCAAGCCGTTCCCGAAAGAATGAAATTTCGGTTCAAGGCGTCGCGCGCATCCTGGAAAAGTTTCACCAAATTGCCGGAGCGGCAACAGGCTTCGGCAAAAGCAGCCTTCAAAATTTTCAGAGCGAATCCTTTCGACCCGCGATTGCGTACGCACAAAATCAACAGCTTGTCGGCTTACTACGGCAAAACCACTTACGCGGCGGAGATTGAAGGCGATCTGCGCGCGGCTTTTATGTCGAGGGCGACGTAATCTTCACCGTGGACATTGGCAGTCACGCCATTTATCGCGTTTAACAATTTCCATTCGCGCTGAAAAAACTCGCGGACAGGCTGTCGGCGCTTCTATTTTCTCCGCGTGCATCTGGCCCATTTGCGACTCCGGGACTTCCGCAATTACGCGCGGTTGGACGCCGACTTTGCGCCGGGCTTCCATCTGCTGCTCGGCGACAACGCGCAGGGCAAGACGAACATCCTCGAAGCCATTTATCTTATGGCCACGCTGCGCTCGTTCCGCGGCGTTGGCGGCGCCCAGATGATCCGGCACGGGCAAAAGGGCTATTTCGTCGGCGGCAGCGTCACCGGCCAGGGCGAACACGAAGTCAAAATCTACTGGTCGGCGCGCGAACGCAAACTGGCGCTGGATGGCCAGCCGGTCAAACGCCTGGGCGATTATCTCGGCACGCTGCGCGCCGTGGTGTTTTGCACGGAGGATGTGCAACTGGTCAAGGGCGCTGCGCGCGCCCGCCGCCGCTTCCTCGACCTGCTGCTCGCGCAGACGCAACCCGGCTATTTGCCGTTGCTCCAGCGTTATATGCGCGCCGTCCGCGCCCGCAATGCGCTGCTCAAACACTCCCGCCCGGGCGGGACCGACGAGGCCACGCTGGACAGTTTTTCGCAGGAACTCGTGAAGCTCGGCGGTGAAATCATCCGCGCCCGCCGCGAACTGGCGCCGAAATTTTCCCCGCTGGCGCGGCTGGCGTATCGCCGCATCTCCAACGACGCCGAGGAATTGCGCATCGAATATCAGCCGAGCGTCAAAAAGGATTTCGCCGTGGAACTCGCGCAATCCCGCAACCGGGAGCGGACCTATCGTTCCACGCTCGTCGGGCCGCACCGCGACGATTTGCAATTGTTGCTCAACGAAAAATCCGCCGCCCAGTTCGGCAGCGAAGGCCAGAAACGCACGCTGGCCATCGCCCTGAAAATGGCGCAGGCGGAATATCTCACGGGCATCCACGGCTCCGCGCCGGTGTTGCTGATTGACGACGTGATGGGCGAGCTGGACGTGAAGCGCCGCAGCGGTTTGCTGCCGTTGCTGGAGCAGGCGCGCAAAACCGGCGGCCAGGCCTTCATGACTGCCACCGAGGAAAACTGGCCGGCAGAATTGGGCCGCGACTTGCAGAAATGGGAAGTAAAAGCAGGAACGGTTCAGCGGCCCGGTTAGGGCGTCGCAGGTTCATTTTTCCCGGAATCGGAATGATTTTTTGGTGGAAATATTTGCCCGGCAAGGATGGCCTGGTTGTAAGTTTCAATCATCCGCGTTTGGTAATTGCGAAATTTGATGATGGCTTCAGCTTGCAGCCAAAAACGCTTTTCGTCGAGGGGAAGTTTCTCGCCGGGGTCTTTGGTCAGATTGAAGGCGCCGAAATAGTTTGCGCCGAAATAGTTCTCGTGGAAGCCGATGATGACTTTTATCATTTCAGGGCTGATGGCTGAAATGTATTCGCAGTGGGCGTCCATGGTGAAAATACATTTTCGGCACGGCGGACTGCGCAGGACGGATTCCCCCTGAAATCTGGATTCGTCACACGGAAATCCCAAAATATCGAGCAGCGTCGGCGTGACGTCCACGTGCGAGGTGGGGAATTTTATGACTTGCGGCGCCACCAGCTTGGGCTGCCAGAACAGCATCGGGGTGCGAAACATTTCGCTGTTGAAGCCGAAGGTGTGCGCCCAAACATGGGGATGCTGCCCAAAGGCCTCGCCGTGGTCGCCGACAAAAACCAACAGCGTGCGATCGGCCAGCCCGGTCTGCACGAGATGTTCGTAAACGCGTTGCAGCAGCGCGTCGAGCGTGCGCAGATTATTGTAGTATTTTTGCAGCTTGGTGGTGCCGGGCAAAATTCGAAATTCCGGCCCATAGTCGGCATAAGGGTAATGCGGGATGAACGACCAGTAGATGCCCAGGAACGGTTCGCGGGCGCCTTCCAGACGCGTGATCAAAAAATCGAAGCTGTCAATTTCATTGCGTGCCAGGTTATTGGGCGCGGGGTGCCAGTCGGGCGGCAAGGTTTCCTGATTGTAAAAATCATGCAGGCCATTGTTAAGAAACAGGCGTGGCGGAAACGAAAAATCCGGCTCGGTGGGATGGATCAAAAAATAGTCGTATTCCGCCGGCAGATAACGATTGAGCATCGGGATGACGATGTTCTTGTCCGTGGTAATAATTTTACGGCCGGTGGAAGGATACAAGCCGGTGAACAGGGAAAAGGCCGCCTTGGCGGTGTTGTTGGCGGACGTAAAATGGTTGCTGAGATACAAACCTTCGCGAGTCATCTTCTGCAAAAACGGCATCGGGGTCTGGTTCCCCAAAGATGTGTCGAAAACGTAATCGGCGCCGCAACTTTCCAATACGAAAAATAATATATTCCAGGGCTTGCCGTCGGCGGTTGAAGCCGGTTCGCGTCGCGGAGCCGGCGGTTGAAGCCGCGGATTGACAAAGGCTTTGTCCACGAGTTGAATCGAGTTGGTTTGCTCATCTCCCGGCAAATCCCCGCGCCGCGCGAAATAATCGTTCTCTCGCAGCAGTTCGTTCACCCAGTCATCAATGACGTCGTGCGAAAAGTAAACGACCGGATTGTGTGGCAATCTCAGGAGGCAATGTCTGCGGACCGGCCATGTGCGCGCACAAAACGAAGCACAACAAAAAGAGAAAAACATATTTGTCAATCCGCCGCCATGTCCGGGCAAATAAACACGTCAAAACAAAAACCAGTGTCGGAGCCAAAATTAAAGCAACATCCGGCCACGTCAGCATTCGGAAAAAATCACCCGGCTCCACCAACTCCTGGGCGGCTTTCACAAAATCCAGCGTCAGGCCGGTGTCCAGTTGCAGCAGCAGTTGGTAATGCGTGCGATCAACCAACGCCAGCAACAAGAGCAGCCCCATCGCCAACAGGCCTTCGCCAAGCTTGATGATTGTATTGGCCGCCAGTCGTGGCCAGTGCAAGCCGGCCAGGATTTTCAGCCCCAGATAAAACAACGCCAACAAACCGACAAAGGTGAAATCATTGAGAGCCGCCTGTAAAAATTTGCCAACCGGCACGGCCGCCGGCTGCAGTCGGTCCACTGGTAAAGCTTGGGAGTAGATGGCGGCGCCCAGTTCCAGCCGGTAAATCAAAACCATCGCCACCAAAGCCACGACAAATGCACGCCAGATTGTTTCGCGCTTTACCGCCGCACGGAAAAAACTTACGGTGCCGGCCAATGCATCCTTGAACGGATGGTTCAAACTTTGTGGAGACACACTTTAATAAAAGCAAACCACGCCATCCGCCATGGCGTCAATCCGATAAACTTCGACATCTTCCGTTCTGGTAACGCGAATTTTAACCGGCTGTATCGTTATTCTCAACCTCGGTGGTGAATATCATTGGAAATCAAGAACCGTGTTGAGGGGCGTTTGTGGTTGGCACCCCTCCGTTTTCCTGCTTTTCTGCCTTCCTCATTGTTAGTTATGCATTGTCAGGCGAATATTATCAGGCAACCCGTCCAGTGCGCGTTGCCCGGCAATGGTTAGAAAGACGCGCCCTTCTGTTGAGACTTTGTTGGCCGGCAGACATGGACTGATGAGGCCGAAAATAACTTGAAATGAACATCTGATGGCGGTGTCTTATCCGGCATGAAGACACGCCGGGCGTTTACGTTGATCGAGCTGCTGGTGGTCATCGCCATCATCGGGATTCTGGCGGCGCTGCTTTTGCCGGTGCTGGCCAAGGCCAAGCTTAAAGCATATGCCATCCAATGTGCCTCCAATCTGAAACAAACCGGCACGGCGATTATCATGTTTGCAAATGAGAATAACGATGTTTTGCCTGGCCCTTGTGAATATGGCCAACGATGTTATTACTTTAATACGACGGCCACCGATGGCAGATTCAACACCGAACTCGCCTACTATCTGGCAAGTGACTTGGGGGCAAAAGATCCCGGCAAATGTCGGACACCGAAAGCAATTACATCCGGGTCCTGTTTTGCCCGGGTCACGGCAAGTTTTCGCCGGAATACCCCGATGAAGCCATGACCCGTGTCACTTACGTGGTGGCGTTTCCCTACAGCAACGGCGTGGTAAATTTGACGGTCAATCCGTTTGGTTACCCGGGCGAAGGCGATCATCAATTATTTGGCACAAACTGTGTCAAGCTGGCCAGCATCGGTCAATATGGCCCGGTTTCCGATGTTTTTGCCGTTTCTGATGTTGATACAGAACTCTTCGACGCCTGGCCCATGGAAGCAACGACTCCGAGTCACGGGACGATCCGTAACGCCGTGTACTTCGACGGGCACGTCAAATCGTACAAAGGCACAAGTTTCCTGTCGTCATATTAAGACCTGGCAAACGGCCGGAGGAGAACCGAACCCCATTGCTGAATAACATCGAACATTGAACATCGGACGCCGAACATCGAAGTAAAAATCATTCAGCGTTCGATGTTCGATGTTGGATGTTCGATGTTTTCCCGTTAAACTTCCGCCATGAGAATACTGTCGGGCATCCAACCCAGCGGCACGCTGCATCTCGGAAATTATTTCGGGATGATGAAACCCGCCCTCGAGCTGCAGGAAAAGGGCGAGGCGTTTTATTTCATCGCCAACTATCATTCGATGACGTCGCTGTTTGACCCCGCCGAACGCCGCCAGAACACGCTCGACGTGGCGCTGGACTTTCTGGCGTGCGGCCTCGACCCGAAGCGGACTGTTTTCTTCCGCCAATCCGACGTGCCGGAGGTGACCGAACTGAGCTGGCTGCTCTCGACGGTGACGCCGATGGGTATGCTCGAACGGGCTACGAGCTATAAAGACAAAATTGCCAGAGGCATCGCGCCCATGCACGGCCTGTTTGCCTATCCGGTGTTGATGGCGGCGGACATTTTGATTTACGACTCGAACGTGGTGCCGGTGGGCCGCGACCAGAAGCAGCACCTCGAAATGACGCGGGACATCGCCATCAAGTTCAACGAGCAATACGGCCAGACGTTCGTGATTCCCGAACCGCAAATCCGCGACGAAGTCGCCGTGGTGCCCGGCACGGACGGCCAGAAGATGAGCAAGAGCTACGGCAACACGATTGAAATCTTCGGCGACGAAAAGGCCACGCGCAAAAAAATCATGGGCATCGTCATGGACAGCCGCACCCCGGCCGAGCCAAAACCGGATGCGGACAAAAATCTCGCCATCCAACTGCTCAAACTCGTCGCACCGGTGGACGTGGCCAAAGATTTTGAAAACCGCCTGCGCACCGGCGGGCTGGGCTACGGCGATTTGAAGAAGGCGTTGTTCGAACATTACTGGAATTATTTCGCCGAGGCGCGGAAAAAGCGGGCGGAACTCGTCGCCAACCCGGATTACGTGAACCAGGTTTTGTCCGATGGAGCGGTAAAAGCCCGGACGCTGGCGCAAACAGTTTTGAAACGCGCGCGGAAGGCCAGCGGACTGGAGTAGTTGGAGTTCAAGCTTTAGCTTGTTCGGGTGACACGCCAAAGCGTGAACTCCAACTTGTGCATTTGCCATAAATCACGGAATGAAAACCCCACCTCGCACTCATGACGCCGCAGCAAACCAGCCGGCGGCAACTCGGCTGCGGCTGCGGATCACCGCGGCGGCCGAATCGGCGGTGCGCTCCGGGCATCCGTGGGTCTTTTCCGACAGCATCCTGGAGTCGAACCGCGCCGGGCAGACCGGCGAACTGGCGGTGATTTATGACCGCAAGGACCGTTTTCTCGCCGTGGGACTGTTCGATCCCGATTCGCCGATTCGCGTGCGGATTTTGCACGCGGGCAAACCGCAGACGATCGATCACGCGTGGTGGCGGGCACGGCTGGAGCAGGCCGTCACCCGCCGGCGCGATATGTTCGATGCGCAAACCACCGGTTATCGCCTCATCAACGGTGAAAGCGACGGCTGGCCCGGCTTGGTGCTGGACCGCTACGACACGACACTCGTGCTGAAACTTTACACGGCGGCGTGGCTGCCGCGACTGGACGACACGCTCGCGTTGCTCAGGGAAAATGTGCCGGGCGAACGTATTGTTCTTCGTCTGAGCCGCAATATGGAGCGCCGGCCTCTGGCACGGCGTGATGGCGAAATTGTTTTTTCTGAACACGCCGTGCCGGAGGCCGGCGCTCCGGAGGTTTTCCTGGAAAGCGGCCTGCGTTTCGAGGCCGATGTGTTGCGCGGGCAGAAGACCGGATTTTTTCTCGACCAACGCGAGAACCGGCGCGAGGTGGAAACGCTGGCGCGGGGTCGCCGCGTGCTGAACGCCTTCAGTTTTTCCGGCGGTTTCTCGGTTTACGCCGCCCGCGGCGGGGCAACGGCAGCCACTGACCTCGACATCAGCGCGCACGCACTGGCGGCGGCCAAACGGAACTTCGCGCTGAACAAAAATGTCCCCGGCGTGGCCGCGTGTCATCACGACACCGCGCAGGGCGATGCGTTTGAATGGCTCGCGGCGAGTGTGGCGAAGTTTGATCTGGTGGTGCTGGATCCGCCGTCACTGGCCAAGCGCGCCACGGAGCGCGAAGGTGCCCTGCGCGCTTATGAACGGCTGGCAACACTGGGCATCATCCGGCTTGCACCCGATGGAATTTTGGTGGCGGGTTCGTGTTCCGCGCATGTGCCGGCGGAGGAATTCTTTGAAGTCATCCGGCGCGCGGCGGCGAAGTCGGGAAGAAAATTCGCGGAGCTGAAAACGTTGCGGCATCCCCCGGATCATCCGGCCACCTTCAAGGAAGCGGAATATCTGAAGGTGATTTACCTGAAGTTTGCGGGGTAGCAGCCGACGTGAGTCGGCTCTGACTAAAGAATGAGCGGACTCACGTCCGCTGCTACATGATTTTAAGCTTCGGCAGGTCCTGCGAATCCACCAGGCCCACGGGCTGGCGCTTCGCGTTCACGACGATGAGATCGTCAATGTTCCGCTCGTTGAAAATTTTCAGCGCCTCGACCGCCAGCGCGTCGTCGCGAATGCAGACCGGATAGCGCGTCATCACTTTTTTCAGCGGCTGGGCAAGCAAATTTTCATCCGTGGCCATGTGCCGGCGGAAATCGCCGTCGGTGAACACGCCCACGAGCCGGCCGCGCGCGTTCACAATGCCCAGGCTGCCGGACTTGGCGCTGGTCATGACCAACAGCGCCTCTTTCACGCTGAGATTTTCATTGGCCACGGCGTTGCGCTCGCCGGTGCGCATGATGTCGCCGACCTTCATCAGCATCGCGCGGCCAATCGCGCCGGACGGATGCAGCCGGGCGAAATCGCTTTGTTTGAACCCGCGCGCCTGCAACACCGCCATCGCCAGCGCGTCGCCCATCACGAGCATTGCGGTGGTGCTGGAAGTCGGCGCGAGATTGAACGGACAGGCCTCCTGCGGCACGCGGACGTTGAGCACGATGTCGCTGTGCCGGGCGAGCGACGATTTTACGTTGCCGGTCAGCGCGATGATTTTGACCGAAAACCGCTTCAACGCCGGCAGCAGGTTCAGCAATTCCTCCGATTCGCCGGAATAACTCAACGCCAGAATCACATCGCCGTCGTTGACGATGCCCACGTCGCCGTGCAAGGCGTCCACGCTGTTGAGCACGACGCTGGTTGAGCCGGTGCTGGTGAGCGTGGCGGCGATTTTCTGGCCGACGTTGCCGGACTTGCCGATCCCGACAACCATGATCTTGCCGCGGTGGACAAACATTTCGACGATGGTTTCCACGGCGCGATCGAAGGACCGGTCGAGCCGGGCGCGCACGGCCTTGAGCGCGGCCAGTTCGATGTTAAACACTTTGCGGGCTTGAGCGAGATGGCTCATATGGCGTAGGTTGCCAGCAGTGAACAGGCATTTCAACGGTGAATCATTCCCGCAACCTGCGGGATGCGATCTGGCGCAACAGAACACGCGGCTGGAAGCCGCGTTTACTGGCAGGCAGGGATGCCTGCCTCCACGGTGATGGCGGCATTGCCGGATGCATCTCAAGCAAACGGAGCAATTATGAAACACGACGCGGAACCAAAAACCAAAGGACTTGTCGGCGCGCAGGTGGCCCGGGCCGCCGAATTGATCAACTACCAGGACGGCGCCATCGTGAGCCGCGAACTGGTCAAGAAACCCACCGGCACGGTGACGGTTTTTGCCTTTGACGAAGGCCAGGGGTTGAGCGAACACACGGCGCCGTTCGACGCGCTGGTGCAGGTGCTCGACGGCGAGGTGGAGATCATCATCTCCGGCAAACCGCATCACCTGACCGGCGGCGAACTGATCCTCATGCCGGCGAACCAAACGCACGCCCTCAAGGCATTCACGCGGTTCAAGATGCTGCTGACCATGATCCGGTCCTGATTATGAAAACCCAAATTGAACCAGCGGAAAATTATGAGTCTTATGTCCAAAATCAAACGTCGCATCATACCGCTGTTTGCGGTCTCGGTTCTGGCGGCAGGTTCCGGGACCGCCGGCGCACAGGAGCACCCGCTTTATCTTGACGGCACGAAATCCGTCGGAGCGCGCGTCGAAGATTTGCTTTCGCGGCTCACGCTGGAGGAAAAAGTTTCGCTGGTCCACGCCAACACGCGTTTTTCAACCGCGGGCGTTCCGCGACTTGGCATTCCCGGCTTGAAAATGAGCGACGGCCCGTTGGGAGTGCGCGAAGAGGTCGGCGAACACGATGTCGTGCTCAATCGCCAGGATGACTTTGCCACGGCCATGCCGGCAACGCTCGGGCTGGCGGCGACGTGGAATGTGGATCTGGCCAAAGCTTACGGCACGGTGATCGGCCAGGAAGCAAGACAGCGCGGCAAGAACATCATGCTTGGACCGGCGGTGAACATTCAGCGCACGCCGTTGTGCGGCCGCAATTTTGAATACCTGGGCGAAGACCCGTTTCTGACCTCGCGCCTGACGGTCAATTACATCACAGGCGAGCAGGCCCGGGGCGTTTCATCCTGTGTCAAACATTTCGCCGCGAACAATCAGGAAAATAAACGCAACACAATCAATGAAATCATAGACGAGCGCACGTTGCGCGAGATTTACCTGCCGGCATTTCGCGCGGCGGTGCAGGAGGCGGGCGTGATGACGGTCATGGGGGCTTATAATCGAATCAACGGCCAGTATTGCTGCGAGCACGAGCGTTTGCTGAATGAAATTCTCAAGCATGAATGGGGGTTCCAAGGCGCCGTCATTTCCGACTGGGCCGGCGTGCATCATACCGATCTGGCGGCGACGAACGGCATGGACATCGAAATGGGCACGCGTCCGCCTTACGAAAGTAATTATCTGGCCGATCCGTTTCTGCAAGGGTTGAAGTCCGGCAAATTTCCCGTGTCCGTTTTGGACGATAAAGTGCGCCGGAACCTCTACGTGATGTTTAAATTGAATCTGATTCACGATCCCGCTGCGCCGCCGGCCACAAATGCCGCGCCGTCAATCCTGCTGAGCACCAAGGCGCACCAGGAAACCGCGCGCCAGGTGGCCGAAGAATCTTTTGTGCTGTTGAAAAACAAAGATTTGCTTCCGCTGAATGCCGCTCAAACCAAAACCATTGCCGTGATCGGAGCCAACGCTGTGGCTCGATTTGCCCACGGCGGCGGATCCGCGAGGATCAAGGCGCCTTACGAAATTACTGCTCTGGAGGGAATCAGCAATCGCCTTGGTGGCAGCGTGAAGCTCATTTATGCCCAGGGCTACAATCCGCCGGCCGATTCGAGAAGCGTGAACGCCAAGGCGGACGACGAAGAAACAGCGCCACCATTGGACAGCGCCAAACTAAGCGCCGAAGCGGTGGCCGCCGCCAAATCGTCCGATGCCGTCATTTATGTCGGCGGCCTGAACCACCATGGCGGTTACGACACCGAAGGGGCGGACCGCAAGGACATCAAACTGCCCGGCGGCCAGGACGAATTGATCCAGAAAATCGTGCAGGCCAACCCCAGGACCGTCGTGGTGCTCATGGGCGGCGGGGCCGTCGAGATGGATGCGTGGCTCGACCGGGCGCCGGCCGTGCTCTATGCATGGTATCCTGGTATCGAAGGAGGCAATGCGCTGGCGCGCGCCCTGTTCGGCGACGTGAATCCCTCGGGAAAACTGCCCTGCACCTTCCCGAAGCGGCTGGCGGATTCACCGGCGCACGCGCTGCAGGCTTATCCGGGCACCAACGGCACGGTGGTTTACACGGAAGGACTCCTGGTCGGCTACCGCTGGTTCGACACAAAAAACATTGAGCCGCTGTTCCCGTTTGGCCACGGCCTTTCCTACACCACGTTCAAATATTCGAATCTGAAACTCGTTCCCGCTCCGGGGGCGCCGGGCCTGCCCGTGACGGTTGAATTCGAGCTGGCCAACACCGGCAGCCGTGCCGGCGCGGAAGTGGCGCAGGTCTATGTACGGGAAACCAGCCCGAGCCTGCCGCGGCCGCTCAAGGAATTGAAAGGCTTCAAAAAAGTTTTCCTGCAACCCGGTGAAAAACAAAAGGTCTCCGTCATCCTCGACCGGCCCGCCTTTGCGCATTACGACCCGGACAAAAAAGCCTGGGTGGCCGACCAAGGCGCCTACCAGATCCTGGTCGGCAGCTCTTCGCGCGACCTGCTGCTCGACGGCAATTTCCAACTGGCGGAAACGACAGTGGAGAAGTAAGCCGCTGACAGCTTGGGTTGGTAGGGCGGGCAGTCCTCTGCCCGCCGCTCGCACGCACACCAAGACGGCGCGCACGGAGTGACGCGCCCTACCCTTTGGCTCGAAAATGAAAATGACAGGGGATTAGAAGTCGCGGACGAGATTCTCCCTGACCGCTGCCGCGCGGACCGAATCTCAGGAAAGCAAAAACCGGCGACCCGAACTTTCGGATCGCCGGTCAAACTTTTCCCCGCCTACCACTTGCGCCGCGTCGGAGTTTTCACACAGGCTCGCGATTTGTCAGCCTGCATGTCCCGTCTCCTTCATATATTTACGGCGACCATCTATCAACTTCTGAAGTCTCTGTTCCATCTTGTCGTCCTCCAGATAAAAAACCGGGCCGCAGTCGTGATGCGTGTCTGAAGCATTGATGACAAGCTGCGTAAGCCGCTCATCCGGTAGTAAATGCCACGCTTCTCGCAGCAACTCAATCATCCTGTCTATTCGCTTTGGGTCTCGTGGAATCATAGTGCGCGATGCAGACTAACGATAAGGTCAGCGACGGGAGCCAGCTGCCGATGACGTTGAATTTGTCTCTGAGCGAATCGGCTGGCTCCCGTTCGCTGCACCGTCTGGTTGGAATTCTCCTTTCTGTCGGAGGAACTTGTCAGGATGTGTGTGCATGTACTGCATCTTCCGATTGTAGAACTCAATGAACTGCTCTGTCGAATACCGGTGGGCGCGCCCCAGCGAAGGATAAAACTGAGGCATCCAGATTTCAAACGGCCCGTCGTTCGTTCCGGTATACTTGGCCTTCTCGTTCTCACCGCCGAGGCAATACAAACGGAGGAAGCCGCTTCGAAAGTCATCCAAAGCCTGATCTGAAGCTGCCACTCCCTCCGAGCCGTAAACTTGGTCACGCCAACCGCCAATGCCATAAATCTGCAAATAACCCCACGCATTGAGCAACAAGCTGCACAAGAGAGCTATTGCGAGTAGGCCAATGAGGACGGCAATATATGGCGTGCGACTTTTCATTTCGTCCAAGAGTATTATTATGCCGCAGAGCGTACACAATGCTGTGCACGGCTGACTTTTCTATCAACGGCCTTTATCATGAGTTTATGAAATCAGGCCTGCAAATTTCCATCAAGGATTATAACTTCAAACCAGCATTGTCGGAGAGAAATTTGGAACCCGTTGTTTACCTTCGCGATGCTGAAATAGAAATCAGGCGCTGGCGCGAAACTGCTGGGAAAGCCGGTCGAGGCGCTTGTTGTCGGCGCGAATCCGCGCGGCGAGGGTCCGGGCCGTGGCCTGCAGGAAGGGCGTCGCGAGGGCGGGCGCTTCCCGGGTGAGCCGGTCAAAAGCAACGGCGGAGATTTTCAGCACGACGCTGTCCGCATTGGCAATGACATCGGCCGAACGCGGGCCGTGATCAAACAGCGACATGTCACCGAAAAAATCTCCGGGGCCGAACGTGGCCAGAATCGTCTCTTTTTCACCGACCATCACCCGCGCGCGCAACTCCCCCTGAAGGATGAGAAACATGCCGTTGCCGACGTCACCCTGTTTCACCACCGCCATCCATTGCGGCACCCGGATTACTTCCATGAATTCAGCCAAGCGATCCAGCTGGGCGTCGTTGAGTTCGGACAGGATTTTGATGCGCCGCAGCGAGCCGGGTTTGATGCCCGAACTGGAAACGGCAACCGACTCAGGAACGATTTCCTGGCTGAAATACTTCTGTAGTTGGGGAATTTCCGCCGCCCGCTGCCAGCTGCCATCGCGGCGCGCGAAGATCCAGGTGTCGGCCAGGACGCGTTCGTCCTTGATCCAGTCAACCAGCACCGGCAGGTCCACAGGTCCATAAGGGGAATCGTCAATCCCCCAAATGAAAAACTCATTTGCGCTGTCCTGTAAATCCATGGTGCCATTCTATCACCACCCATGAACTTTTGGGAAGCAAAAAATGACCGGAACCGGTCATGGGGGGCAGCTATACACCGGCACCATGTTAAAAGGATCACGCGGCTGGAAGCCGCGCTCACTGGCAGGCAGGATGCCCGCCTCCACCGTGCCAGTGAAGGCGGCTTCCAGCCGCCAGTTTGGTGCAGGTGTCAAGATGCGCCCCCGTTCTGGGAGCATCTCACTTTTGAGCAGTCTCCGGAGCATTTCATTCACCCCGGCTTCTGCCCGGCGGGTGGACGCCGGGACGCCGCGCCTGGCCGTTTCGACGGCTTCTTCAACCGCGGGAAACCCGTTAAAACGGGTCAGAACCCCACGACACGACTCCACCCGGCTGAAGCCGGGTGCTAATGAGAGGTGTTCAAAAAATGGGATGCGGCTCTGCCTTGGTCAACTCGCGCCTGACGCCGGAATTATTTCGTCTGCGCAAAGAGCATCAACACGCGCGGGCCCCGGTCGGTCATCAACTGATATTGCTCCTCCTGCGGGCCATGAGGAATGGCCAGCCCATCGCAATGCTTGTCGCGAACCGGCTGCCCGTCCACCAGCAGCATGTAATGATGCATGCGACCGCACTGAAGATTATGCAGCGTGACGTGCCAGGCATCCATTACGCCGTCGCGCATCAGCGGCACCTTTTCCCAGCCCGTGAACGTGCCGGCGACCTCGACCGCGGCTGGCGCCGGCGTCTGGCCCTTGAGCGGACGCCAGCGGAAAACCTTGCTGTAAGTCTGCCGGCGGGCCGCCGGTTTATGCGCCGGAACCACCAGGACGGATGGAATTTTAGGAATGACCGGTCCAACCTTGATCGGTTCATCCTTGTGCGGCGGCTTCCGCAAAAAAGCATTGCCAAAATTTTGAGGCATACAGTCTTGTTATTCAGGGTAAAGCTACACCAACTTCGCGTCCGGCTCAAGTTGCGCGCATTATTGTTAGTGTGTCAGTTTGGGTGGGGCGAGGCTGCTGACGAGCCGGCTCGCGAGTACGCTCGCCCCGCCGAAATTGCAAACTGACCCACGATCGCATCGTTTAAGGGGGTGAACTATTCCGTGTTCGGATACGAGCCGAGGACTTTGACGAAGCTGCAGTGCTCGCCCAGAAGCTGGATGGCCTTGACGACCTTGCGGTCCTGCACGTGGCCGGCGCAATCAATGAAGAAGAAATATTCCCACGCCTTCCGTTTGCTGGGGCGCGATTCGATTTTCGTCATGTTGATTTTGTAACGGCGGAACGCGGCAATCGCCTCATGCAACGCGCCGGCCTTGTCGGCCACGCTCATCAACAGGCTCGTGCGGTCGTCGCCCGTGGGCGGACTGCATTGGCGTCCCAGCACGAGGAAGCGCGTGGCGTTGCCCACGTTGTCCTGAATGTCCTGTTCGAGCACGTCCAGGCCATATCGCTCGGCGGCAAAGATGCCGGTGATGGCGGCGGCTTTGCCTTGCGGCCGGGAGGTTTTGCCGTGGGGATGGGCCACCAGTTCGGCCGACCGCGCGTTCGAGGAGGTTTCAATGATTTCGGCATGCGACAGGTTCTTTTGCACCCAGGACCGGCACTGGCCGAGAGCCTGGGGATGCACGTAGAGACGCCGGATGGCCTCCAGCCGGCAGTGGGCGGCCAGACAGTATTGAATTGGCAAAACAATCTGCGAAACGATTTTCAAATCGCTGTCCACGAACATGTCGAGTGTGTGCGTGACCACGCCTTCGGTGGTGTTTTCGACCGGCACCACGCCATAGTCGGCGTGCTTCTTGCTGACCTCGGCGAACACGTCGGCAATGGTTTTTTGCGGGGCGTAGCGCAGGCTGGAACCGAATTTTTGAATCGCGGCCTGATGCGTGAACGTGGCCTCCGGGCCGAGATACGCAATGGACATTGTTTTCTCCAACGCCAGGGCGCTGGACATGATTTCGCGGTAGATCGCGCAGAGCTGCTCGTCGGTGACCGGCCCTTCGTTCGACTGGCAGATGCGTTGCAACACGGCGCGTTCGCGGTGCGGCGCGTAAATTTCCTCGCCGGCCTTGAGCTTCATGTCGCCGATGGCGAGCACGTGCTTCGTGCGCTCGTTGAGCAGCCGCACGATGTGCGCGTCCAGCCGGTCAATCAACTTGCGATGTTCGGGAATGTTCACAACCGGGGCAGAATGCAGAATTGAGAATGAAGAATCAAATCAGTTTCACGCGATAAAAAGCGGAGGAAAACATTGTTAACCACGAATGAACACGAATCGGCCGCAAAAATGGCCCAAGACGCGCAAACATTTTTACACGAATTTCACCGATTGACGCGAACGGGGGCATGAACGATCACATCCGCAAACCACTCCGCCTTGCCTCGATAAAAGGCAATGAAAGCGGACGCCGTGTGCAGGCGCGATGAAACGTCCGCGGCTTTGAAGATTTCCCCCTTACTTTCGGTCCAGGCCAACTTTGGCTGACAGTCCCTGGTTTTCAAAAGTAACGCCGAATTGTGCGCCGACGATTTCCGACAGCGCACGGCCGGAACCGGTTTTCGGCACGAGGGGACTGCCCGATACGGTGGACTCCATGGTGTTCAGCTTTTCATTCCAGACGTAGGTGCCGCCGCTGGGATCGAGCAGTTTTACGCCCCACAATTCTTCATGCACCTTCACGGGGTCCCGGCCGGGGAAAAGCTTTTTCCATTCATTCAGGATGGGGAGATTGGACCAGGATAATGTTTGCAGCCGCGCCTGATAACTGTCCTGCGTCAGAGCCTGGAGAACGTCGAAGAATTTCCGCTCCCCGTTGACGCAGAGGTTTGCGCCCAGCCACGGTTTGAGGCCCGACGTCACCTGGTCGGCGCGGTTGGTGTCGGCGCGCGCGGCCTGGCGGTCCAGCGCCCGTTTCAGCAACGATTCATTGAGCGTAACGATCAGGGTGCGCGGCGTTGCCGCGTAATAGACCGCATAGTTCTCCGATTCGTTTTCCGGTTCCTTCATTTTGGAGGCGATCTTCACGTAAGGCTGGCCCTGATATTCGAGGGTCTGCCACGCGGTCATTTGCGGGGCGGATTGATCCACATAGGCGTGCAGGGCGGTGAGGAATGCCGCCAGGCCGAGCGGGTTCGCGACTTCAACATGGAGTGCCATCGGGAGTTGCGTGAAGTTGTGTTCGAAAAACACTTCCGGGTTCGTTGCCTGATTGAGATGCTCCCAAAACGGATCGTCATCCGCGTAAAGGGCGAGGGACTGGCCCATCCATCCGAAAGGATTCGCCTTGAGGCCCGGCGCCATGGTGCCGATGAAGTTGCCGGCCTCCTGAACCGGCTGTGATTGCGTGTTGATGGCGAAGATCAAGTGCAGCAGCGCATTGGTGTGGGGATCGCCGGCGTTCGAGGCAATCCGCGCCCCCGAGGAGAACGCGATGAACCGGCCATAGTCCGAGGACGCAATCAGCGGGGTAACGGTCAGTTCCACCCCCAGCCGGTGCTGTTCCACGGCAAAGCGCACGGCAATGGGATCAAAAAATTGCCGCCAGTTGCGCTGATAATTGTCGCACCACCGCCGGTAGGCATCGGCCTCGGCACGGGTGACCCGGGCCAGCGGCAATTCCACGATGGGGGTCATGAAATTCAACGTCCCATAAGTTGCGGATGTGACGCCGGCGCGGGTAAGGCGCAGTTCCCCGGCATCGGGCAGTTTAAAATCCGAAGTCAACACCGCATCAGCCGCCTTGCCCGCGGCCAGGTCCGTCAGATGCGCCGCCTGGAGTTCGGACATGACGGCGGCAGCGCGGGTGCGGCGCGAATCGGCAATGCGCCAGCGGGGACCGCACCAGCGCCGAATCGCCGCGTCTGTCAGGACCAAAAACGCCGTTTCCTTCGCGTCGTTTCGCGCATAACGGCTGCGGAAGAAAATGTATTCGTCCTGCGAGTTCAGCGCCGGGGCCTCGCCTTGCGCCACCCGCACCAGTGTTTCCAGCTGCTTCAACGAATTGCAGACAATGACGACGTTCTTCACGGAAGCCAGGTAGGAACTGACCGAGCGGTTCGGCGCCACCACCCCCGTGTAGGTCACACCGTCAATCACGCCCTTGACGGGCTTCGCGTCGGTGGTGGCCGTCTGGGCGGCCTTTTGCTGCGCGCTGATGAAATTCTTCAGCAGTTCGGCGTTGCGGGCTTCGAACAGGATCGCGACATCCGTCCCCATGCGCAAAAAGGGATCCGACCCCGTGAACGCGACACTGGCGACGACCTGCGGTCCCAACAAACGGGAGAGATCGCTCAATCCCAAACACAATTGCTTCTGATAACGGTCGCGTGAGCCGGCATCCTCGGATCGCGGCTCGAGCAGTTGCAGCACGGGCGTGCCGTTGGCGTCGGCCTCGTCAATCATTTGCGACATCGCCTGGAACGACGGGAAGAAGATGGCGTGCTGGTCCGCCGGGATGAACGGGGCGAGCGGGTCCAGTTCCGGTTTGGCTTCTTTGATCAGCGATTTCCAGTCCATCGCCCGGATGGTGATGCCGGCGAGGTTGGTGAGGTCGAGGGTCTCCTCGTTGGTGGCCCGGGTGGCGGGCAGCACGCGGTCCAATTGCAGGTTCTCACTCATCGCGCGCCCGCCGGTGAACAGGTCGTACGTGTCCTCCAGCTCCGACTGGCGCTGGCGGTTGAAGCTCGTGCCGAAATCGGGCTCGCGGTTTGTGGAAACGCCTTGGCCCTTCCTGGCTTCCTGCATCTGATGACGAAACCACGCCGCGCCAGGCATGTTCCGATTGAGCAGTTGCTGGTAATGATTTTCCTTGGCTTTAAAGAATGCATCCTTTGCCCCCGGTTTGGCGTCCGCGGAAGTGACCTTGAATTCGAGTTCCGTCACGCCATCCTGATCCGGCTTCGACACAAACACGCGGCCCTTGATATCGCCGGTTTGGGCCGTGCAGATGGAAATAGTGGCATTGGGTGAGAATTGGTCCACCGGCATCCACGGCCTGAGGTCCGGATCGAACACGTAAACTTCGCCGTCCCCATCCAGCATGGCCCGCCACGACATCTGAGACATGCCCCGGCCATGCCGGGGGACGGAGCGCATTTCGCCCGGCGCCGCTTCGGTGGTTTTGAGCGCCGGCATGGGCACCTGGTAATAGGGGTCGGCGGCATTGACGACAGGTTTCATCGCCAGGAAGACGATGCTGAGGGTGATTGGAATAAATGATGTGGTTTTCATCTTGTTCCGGGTGCGACGAAAAGTTGCGTTTGGGACAAACGACCGGCCTTCCGTACGAGAGAGCAGGCCCTTTTGCCATTCATGGATGGGGAGTCTATGTGTCGGGGGAACGAGCACAAGGGAATTGTGAACCAACGGCAGACAACCGGCTGCCCGGGTTGTTTTTGCCGCTTCGAAACCATCCTCCCCTGCTTGAGGCTGATGCAAGACTTGTGGTTCCTGCACAGCGGCGTCCGGCCGGCTTGCGTTGCGGCAAGGACTTTGTTTGAATGGCAAACATTATGAAATGGATTGCTGCTTTGCTGGCGCCGGGCTTGCAAATCGGATGCAATCCGCTTCGATAAAGCCATGTTTCCCTATATTGCATCGGCCAAAGATAAAGGCTGGCAGCCCGGGCCTTACGACGGCGTCGAGTTGATGGTGTTGCACAAAAATGAAAGCACCGGCGGGGTCGTGGTGCTGCGCAAGTTCAAGGCCGGCTGTACGATCCCGGCCCACACGCATCCGGACGCCAATGAATGGGCCTACGTGCTTTCCGGCGAATGGGAGGAATCCGACAAGACCTACACCGCCGGGACGTTGTTCTTCGCGCCCGAAGGCGTCCGGCACGGCCCGCACGTCGCCAAAACGGAAGTCATTAGCCTGACCATTTTCGACGGTCCGCTGACGGTGGCGTAACTCCAAATTGGACGTTCGACATTTCGATTCAAAAGCGCCAGGGGGCTGGCGCACTCCAAAACGCTTCGCGCCCATGTGAGTTGCCGAAACGTCCGCCAGGTTTTGGACTGCGGTGGCCCTCCACCGCTTTTCATCCCTGACCTCCTTCGATTCAACAGCCACCAGAATTAATGTTAGCGAAATCGGCTGTCCCACCCTTTCCCCGGTTTATTCACTTCGTTCCACTGCGCCCGGCCAAACCCAATCGCCTTTGGTGATATCCAGGTAGCCGGTGCTTTTGAAACCGACCTGGCCGTTGTCGTCTGTTCCATTCCAGCCGACGGAATACAGCAGGAATTTCCCGTTTGGGCGGCGATAGTGCAATGGCTGGCCGTTGATGATGTCGTGCGGAATTTTTTCCATGAACTGCGGCGACAGCGCGTCGAGCGATTCGGGATATTCACCCCGCGCCAGCCGGTAACGTTCCAACGCGCAGCCGGTTCGGGCGAGGTCAGCCGAACTTTGGGCGGAAGCAATTTTTTTTGCGCACGCCTCGAGGGCCGGAACCAGAAGCAAGGCGAGCATTTTGTTGGGTGAAAAATGTTTTTGTTCTTCCTCGATAGCGATCTCAGCCTGCCGGGCGGTTTCGGGAGAAACGATGCGCCGCTCGACATTCACGATGGGCAGCAACCATTGCTGGTGTATCCGGGCCAGGTTGAGTTCGTTTTGATAAAAAACCGAGCTGGGAACCAGATGAAAAGCGATCCCGGCAATTGGGCGAAACGGGTCTTCCTGGTTATTTCCGGAGATATCTGTGTCAACGTTAATCATCTGCTGAAAATCCCGCTTGCGACGCAGATGTTCAACCGATGCAATTGATATCGCCCGTTCACCGCGCATGGCGAATTCGTAATCCGCCAAATAATCCAGCCCCGCCAATTCCCGGTCCAGTTCCCTGAGCTGCGCGTCAGACCATTTGTGTTCCGCCACACCTTCCCACACCGGTTGCAGCGTGATGTTCAACAAGGCCACCCTCACCAGATGAGAAATCAGAATCGGCTCGCTGCGGATCGAATCAATCAGACGAAACGCCAGTTTCACATCCGCCAAAGCCTTGTCGCTCTGGTCATTTTGCAATTCGGCGATGGCCCGAAGCTGAAGCACCTGGCTGCAGTGTTTCAACGCCCCCAGGTGCGGCAACAAAATTAAAGAAGGAGGGTCGGCATCGTAGTTCAGGGGAAACCGCGAACCGGGCCGCCGGGCGGCCTGGCGCAATTCCTCGATGGCCGGATCGAATTTGCTCAAGGCCAGCAACACATCAGCGGCGGGCGATTGTGGCTGCGGCGCAACCGGGAAGATGTTCGTCTTGACTGCCAGCGCCCGATAATAATTTTGCCAGACTTGCAGGTCGGTGGCGGTTCCTTTCATCCAATTACCGGCGCCGTTGGTCGGCCATTCGACCAACCGATTGCCCTCGCGCAACTCCAGGATTAAACGGTCAGCAACATTCGTGTTTGGCGGGCTGATTCTATGCCCGTTTTCATCCAGACATTTCGCATAACTGCTGGCGACGATGGGCGCCAATGCAAAATTCTCGTCGTCGGGCACCGGCTTGGGAACGAAACTGGCCAGGTCGAACCGCTCGCCCTTGGCCTCCCACTGGCGTTTATAGTTTTCCCAATCGCTGGCGCCGCTCCACCACAGCATCAGGACAACGGCCGCGACCAGCAAGGCAATGCCGCCCAGCCAGAACAAAATCCGGCGCCCGCTTCGCCTTTTCACGTCATTTTGTGGTGTGTCGTTCATGTCAGATTCATGCCTTTCGCCGCACGATCGGAGGGAATTTTTCGGCGACGATTCAGACCTTAACCAACCCTCGTCGATTCTTCAACCATGGTTTTGACACCATGGTTTTGATTGAACAAAAAATCCGGCGGGATGAACGCCTCCACCAGCCGGCAGTGTCCTGATTTGACCGGAGCGCGGCTGTGTTGGAGACCAGCCGCAGCATTTTCAACGTGCTGTGGCTGACGCTGCGCGCACAGTCGCGCTCCGAAGAATTGCAAATTAGGACACTACCTGCAACCGGGCAAATTTGCGTTGCGACCTGAACTTCGTTTGAATGGCCAACACCATGAAATTAACCGCTGTTCACGGTCGAACTTTCCCGTTGCGGCGCAGGTTTGACCGTTTCATTCTCGCTGTATGGAACGGGGATGTCATCGCCCTCGTGGTGGACGCCGCGGGATGAAAATCGTTTCCGGCGGACAGACCGGCGTGGATCGGGCCGCGCTGGATTTTGCCATCCGGCACGGTTACGAACACGGCGGCTGGTGTCCGCGCGGACGTCGCGCCGAGGACGGCGTCATCCCGCCGGTTTACCGGTTGTGCGAAACCGACTCGGCGGATTACGACGAGCGCACGGAAAAGAACGTGGTGGATTCGGACGCCACGTTGATCGTGGTGCGGGAAAAAGAATTGTCCGGCGGCACCGCCTTCACGAAAACCTGCGCCGAACAACAGGGCCGTCCGGTAATAGTCGTTTGCGAACCGGAGGGTGTGTCAAAAAGTGCCGCCGCCCTTTCAAAATTCCTGAAACGGAACAACGTTCGGGCGTTGAACATCGCCGGCCCGCGCGAGTCCCAGGCGCCGGGTCTTGCAAAATTTGTGGCGGCGCTGCTCGCGGCGGCCTTAACCACGCCGGGCAGGAATTCACCATTTCCAAGGATCCCAAGGTAGGGCGCGCAGTCCTCTGCGCGCCGCAAATGTGGAGGACATTCTTTGATTTTCAGACGGCGCGCACGGAGTGACGCGCCCTACCTTGTTTCAGTTCATGGCTCCAATGCGCATTTTTTACCAGGTGAAGATCAGCGCCGGCTCACATCGTCGGCCATGGTTCAAAAGCCTGGTGGAGTGTGCGTTCAACTCCGGCGGCGGCGCGAGGATGAGAGGAAACCGACCAGCCGGTTGGCGCGATTGGCCAGCGTTTCGAGTGGCAGATGCCGGGCCAGCCAGGGCGCGCGCAGTTCGATGGCGTGCGACGGGCAGAACTCGTGGCAACAGTAACAGCGAATGCAGCGGGCGTCTTCCAGGCGTTCGGCCGGCGGGGCGTGGGGATGAATCGCCGGCGGCGTGACGGGGCATCCCTTCTCGCAAATGCCGCAGCGCGTGCAGCGACCGTCAATGATCTGCGGATGCAGCGTCCATTGATGGCGCAGCCAGGTCAACGCCGACCGGGGCAGCGGCAACACCCGCAGCAAGTCCACCATCCGCTCCACCTGCTTGAAATCCGGCACGCGCAAAGATTGCCAGTTGTCGCCGATCACGCGAATCCGTTCCAGGCGCGTTTCGCCGAAACCCTGCTCGCGGGCGGCGGCGAGCAACGGAACCCGCATCGGGTCAAGACCAATCAGGTGACAGGCCAGCGTATCGGCCGCGGCGAGGTCGGGGCTGGCGAGCAACACTCCGACCCGGCGCAGTTGCCCGCTCGTGGGACCGGGGCCTTCCATTGCCATCACGGCGTCCATGATGGCCAGCGCGGGCCGCACGACGCGGTTGACATCGAGGATAAGGGACGCCAGCCATTCCGGCTGTTGCAGGCGGAAATGCCACTTGCTCTTCAACGCGCCCGGGATGCAGCCGTACTGGTTCTTCAAGGCGGCGGTGAGCGTCATCTGCGCATGGGTCTTGAGCTTCGGCAGAGTGATGACCACGTCGGCCTGTAACAACGCCTTCGCCAGCGTGAGCCGGGGCACGACCTTGTAGGCCGGCACGTCGAACTCATGTGGTTCGGTGAAGTCGAGCAGTTCCGCGCCGGTTTCTGCGAGCACGGGCGCCAGACCGCAGGCCTGCGCGACGCCGGCCAGCGGTCCCAGCGCCGGGCTGTCGCCCAGGAACACGCGTCCGCCCGCTTCCTGGGCGAGCAGGACTGCGGCGCGCACAACAACCGGATGCGTGGTGACCCCGCGCTCCACTGCGAACGGCCCGAGCAGATTTGGCTTCAGCAGCACCCGCTGGCCCGGTTGCACAAACGCCTTCATCCCGCCCAGCGGCTGGAGACATGCCCGCAGGGCCGTCAGCACGCGGCCGGGATCGTAATCGGTCGCCGGTTGAATGCTGACGAGGGTCGGGGTTTCGTTTGACATGCTGCGGCTCAGACTGCCATGCCGGCAACAAGTATCAATGCGGAAGCCGGCAGAAGTTTTAACCACGGATGGACACGGATGAACACGGATTTGTCTGGCCGCAAGTAAGCGCAAAGAATAAACCGCCAACCATGCAACCACGCGAAGTTCATTTGCCGCAAGAGAACACAGCGCGGCAAAGCCGCAACCAAACCGATGACGACCTTTTGTTGCATATGCAACAAAAGGTTGCATGTCGCATGGCTATCAGATTCATGGCAGGGCCGGGTCGAAGAAAAAATGCGCGACGAAAAATCCTCGCGAAAACGAATGACTTTGACGGATAGAAGCGCGCAAAGGCCTTGACACGAATTTTACGAATTCCCGCCATTCGTCATGGACAGCCTTTGTCCACCCGCCTCCTTTAAAATACGCTGGAAAAATGCAAATTAATCGTCATGCTGCCGACATGGAAGGCGCTCCATATTTGCCAGCGAGCGACGGACTGTTGGCGCGCAAGAGCGGATATTGGGCTAAGCGAAAACACCATTTTCTCCGCAACTACTGCGGTATCACGACCAAATCCATGCACAATAAGTGGCGACTGGTTTACTTGGACGTGATGGCTGGCCCGGGACTTTGCAGGATCAAGGATACAGGTGAGGAATTCCCCGGTTCTCCATTCGTCGCGCTGGATTACGAGTTCCACGAATTCATTCTTATCGAGGATGATCCTCTGCTTGCGGACGCGTTGAAACGGCGTGTCAACAAGCATCCGAAAGCCAGACTCGTCGAGATTGTTCCCAAGAATTGGATCAAAGCCCTCGAACAGGGTCGCCTACAGTTTAGCGATGACATCTTGGTCGTTGCCTTTGTTGACCCGACCGGAATTTCACAAGTACCGATGAGAGCTATGCTCCAGCTCGCGAAAAACCGGCGGATTGACTTGTTGGTCACGATTCAACACAGCCTTGGCATCACGTGGAACGTCCCACAATACATTAAATCGGTGAGCGGGCAAACAGCATTGGATGCTTTCTTGGACTCGGGCAACTGGCGCAAGTGGAAGTGGAAAGAAGCTTCAGAGTTTGCCCACATGGCAATCGATGCATTCAGCCAGAGAATTCAGCAGGAGGGTTTCATTGGCACCCAGCACGTTTCCGTCCCGTCAGACCAACCGCTTTATCGTTTCACTCTGTTCAGCCGACATCCGCTCGCCGAAAAGTTCTGGAACCAAATTCTGAGGATAGACGAAACCGGTCAGCGTGAACTACACTTTTAAGCCGTGACGCCCGAACTCCTAATTGAACCGCCGCCTCATCTGACACGGCCAGAAATTCCGTCTCGAAAGCTGCAGGCAGGCGCGCGCTTGAAGCGGAGTAAATCGCCGGTTGATTTCTGGCACGCGCCGGCGGTCATCGCGGAGAACAATTTCATTTACAAAAGTTTGTCGAATTGGGCGTTTAACATCGCGGTCGGTTGTTCGCACGCCTGCCGGTTTTGCTACGTGCCGAGCGCGGCGACCATTAAACAGGGGGCGAAGCTGGCGGAATACGGCGTCGAGGATCCGGATGCCGAGTGGGGTGATTATCTCCTGCTCCGCCCGTGGGATGAACAGAAGTTTCTTGCGTCTCTGCGCTCCGCCGAGAACACGCCGCGCAAACAACTCAAGCCCGATGGCAATCGCGCGGTGATTTATTGCAGCACGACCGACCCATATCAGGTCATCCGGCACCCCGACCCGGTGCGGCAGCGGGAACTGGCCGAGCATGCGCGTTTTCTCGTGCGCCGCTCGCTGGAACTCATCCGCGACCAGTCCACGCTCAACGTCCGCATCCTCACCCGCAGTCCGCTGGCGCGGGCCGATTTCGATTTGTTTCGCAGTTTTGGCAAGCGTCTCGTGTTCGGCATGAGCCTGCCAACGTTGCGCAACGATCTGGCCAAGGTGTATGAACCGAAAGCGCCGGCGCCGTCGCAACGGCTGGCCACGCTGTGTGCCGCGAAGAAAGCCGGGCTGCATGTTTATGTGGCCATGGCGCCGACGTATCCCGAATGTGACGAAACCGATTTGCGCGCGACGCTCAAAGCCGTGGCTGAACTGGAGCCAATCACGATTTTTCACGAACCCATCAACATCCGGGCTGAAAACGTGGCGCGCATCGAGGAACAATCCGCAGAGACGGGTGTTCGCCTGCGAACGGAGGTTTTTGCCACACGCGAAAGCTGGCAGAATTATGCCATAAGCGCGCTGCACACTGTTTCCGAAATTTCCAAGGAACTCAGCATTGAGAAGCACCTGCATTTGTGGCCGGACAAATCCCTCGGCAGCCAATCACTGGCCGACCGGATGCCGAACCCCAGGAAATACCTGAAACGGCTCGAGCACTGGTGGCACCGCATCAGCGAGTGGCCGAAGTAGTTGGCGTGAAACAGATGCAGGTTGGGGAGGTTGATGCATCGGACAATCAAGATATTGCTTGACAGATATTAACCCCATAGGTTAATCTCATATCAACGCGTGGAGCTCTCATTCGCCAACCGGAAACTCGCCAGGGAACTGGCGGACGAAAAGTCCATCATGCGGAGTTATGGCGCCGACAACGGCAGGCGCATCTGCCAGCGGCTGGCTGATTTGATGGCGGCGGAGAATCTGGAAACATTGCGGTTTCTTCCGCAATTGCGCGCCCACGAATTGACCGGCGACCGCACAGGACAGATTTCGGTGGACGTGAAGCATCCATATCGTTTCCTGATTTTGCCCGACCACAACGAGACGCCGCGAAAGCCGGACGGCGGGCTAGACTGGAAACGCGTCACCAAAGTGAAGATCATCGAAATCGCGGATACGCACTGAATGAACATGAACACGACATTTGAACCCAACTTTGCGGTGCCGCCCGGCGAAACGCTGGCGGAAACGCTCGGGGCCCTCGGCATGACGCAGGCGGAACTTGCCGAGCGGATGGGCCGCCCTCTCAAAACAATCAACGAAATCGTCGTCGGCAAAGCGATGATCACCGCCGACACCGCACTGCAACTCGAGAAGGTGCTTGGCGTGCCGGCATCCTTCTGGACCAACCGTGAACGCCTCTACCGTGACACGTTGGCTCGTCGCCGGGAAACCAGTGAACTGGAACAGCAACTCAACTGGCTCAAGGCCATGCCGGTCAAGGAACTCATCCGGGCTGGCTGGATTTCTGCCGTTGCTGAACCTGTCGGTCAACTTCGTGTTGTCTTGGGCTTTTTCGGTGTGGCGGGTGTAGAGGAATGGCGGTCGCTTTGGGAAAGCCCGGAAGCCGTGTTTCGCCAATCCGCTGCGTTCGCCGCTAATCGTGGTGCCACAGCGGCGTGGCTCCGAAAGGGCGAACTTGATGCCCAGAAGGTGGTTTGTGCTCCATTCGATGAACCTGTTTTCATGAAGGCACTCCGAGAATTGCGCCGATTCACTTCGAAGGAACCAGCGCAGTTCGTGCCGGTTCTATGTAAGCAGTGTGCAGCCGCCGGTGTCGCTGTGGTGTTCGTTCCGCCGCTGTCTGGCGTGCGCGCCTACGGAGTCACGCGATGGCTGCATTCCACCAAAGCGCTGGTTCAGTTGAGTCTGCGTGGGAAGACCGACGACCACCTCTGGTTCACCTTTTTCCACGAAGCCGGTCATGTGTTAAAACATGGCAAACGCGCTGTGTTTGTGGAAGACGGCGATGAAAAAGCGGCGGCTCGTGATCCGCGCGAAGCCGCAGCAGACGCGTTTGCTTGCGACCTTCTGATTCCAGTAACGGACTATGAACGCTTCTGTGCGAATGGTGATTTCAGCCTGGCGGCTATTCGCCGATTCGCCACCCGGATCGGCATCGCCCCCGGCATTGTTGCCGGGCGACTCCAACACGAAAAAAAATTGCCGTTCTCGCGCGGCAATCAACTGAAACGGCGGTTTGATTTTGGCGGCTGAATTGAAGCGCAAGGGTTTCACAGTCTCCAAACATGGGATTTCCGTCCGCCAAAAGGGCGCGTCACTCCGTGCGCGCCGGTTTCTGATTCGATGTTCAGCGTTCGATGTTCGATGTTTACTCGCGATTCATCGGAGTTCGATATTCTCCTCCATTTCCAGACTCACCACCGCGCGGTTCCGGCCAGATTTTGCTGGACAAGTCCCGCCGTGTGTGGTAAATAATTTACCACGAACTTAAATTAAAATCTATGTTTGGCACTTTCATCAAGGAACTGCGGGCGCGACAGCGGCTTGGCCTGCGCGAGTTTTGTCTGGAGCACGGCCACGACCCCAGCAACTGGAGCAAAATCGAACGCGAAGTCTCGTCGCCGCCGCGTGACGAGGAAACCCTCGGCAAGTGGGCCAAACAGCTTGGCCTCAAGCCTGGTTCGGACGACTGGCACAAATTCCATGATTACGCCGCCGTGGATGCCGGGCGCATCCCCGATCACGTCATGGAAAACGAGGAACTGCTGGCCAGGCTTCCAGCGTTCTTCCGCACTTTGTCCGGCCAGAAACCCTCGCGGGAAGATTTGGAAAAACTGCTCAAAATCATCAGAAGCGCCAACCAACCTTGAACGACCCGGGCAAATTCAAAGCGCCATTCATCCCCAAAGAACGAATCTGGCAGGAAACCGAGAAGCTGCGCGCAGCCCATCCGGCGGGATGCACCGTGCCGGTCCAAGTCCTCGAACTCGCCGAATTCGATCTCGGCCTCGAACTGATTCCGGCGGAGGGTTTGCGCGAAGAACTCGAAATGGACGCGCTGCTCATGGGCGATTTGAAATCCATTCTGGTGGACCGGCGCGCCTTCATGAACCCGCGCATGGAATACCGCCTGCGCTTTTCCGTCGCGCACGAAATCGGCCATCTCATTTTGCACCGGGACATCTACGGCAGGCAGAAACACGCCAGCGCCAGGGAATGGTTCGATTACATCGCCGCCCTTCCCGACGTGGAATACGGCTGGGTGGAATGGCAGGCTTATGAATTCGCCGGACGCCTGCTTGTCCCGCCCGAGGCGTTGCGCCAAACCTTTCAATCCGCAATCCAATCCGCGCAAGCCGCCGGCTATTCCGACTGGCTGGCTGCCGACGAAGCCGCGCTGGACTACATCGCCACGCGCATCGCGCCAAAGTTCGGCGTCTCGGCGGAAGTGATTGCCAAACGCTTGCGCGCGGAAAAACTTTGGCCGCCATGAACGATCAAAAAAAACAAATATGATTTTTGCCGGCGTCAAACTTCCAGATCAAATCAGGATAGCCTTGGAAGAAGGCCGGTTGGTTGTTTTTGCAGGAGCAGGAATTTCGGTGCCGCCGCCATCAAATCTTCCATCATTTAATGGACTCGCCTGTGAGATTAGCGGCTTAAGAACTGTTGATCCGGGCAAAGAAGACCAAGCGCTCGACAGATAGCCGGCCTAGCGATGCGCGTAATAAAGAACCCTGTCGAGTCCGGGTTCTTCCGTGATTTTCTTCCACGTTTGCCCGAAAAGGTACGTGGATCGCTGGCACAGGGAATGGGAGAATTTCTGGAAGCAATGCCTCCTGAGAAGATGGGTGAAGTTTGGAATCTTTGGTTGAAAGAATACATCGACTTGCGTCTCGTCGGAGTGCCAGTGGCACTATCGGATCAAGAAACAAAAGCAATGGCCGATTGGTGTCTTTACCTTGTCCCTGTCTTTTCGGAAGCAGTTCAGCGCGTTGTGCAGATGAGGCTAAAGGATGTGTTTGCCTACGGCATCATTGACAAGTTGCTTAAAAATCCCGTGCTGAAATCTTCTCCCAAAGAAAGTTGCCGTTACGTTAACCCGTCTTCCGCAGTACAGGGAAGGATAGCAGATTTTTTGGAAACAGGCTGACGGATTCTCTCGCAAATTCCGCAGTGCCGATCGGTTTAGGGTCCAAATTGGGGTGTAGTGCAGAACTCATCATTGCCGTCGCTGGTCTGATGAGCGCAAATTACATTCATGTATTTGCGACGACATCGCCGCACGGTGGACGACAACACCTACGAGTACTGGACGCTGGTGGAATCGCGTCGTACGGCCAGCGGGCCGCGTCAACATACCGTCGCGACTGTGGGCAAGCTTCCTGGGCTGGATGAAAAGGTTCACGCTGGTTGGGAGACCATGGAGGATCTGCTGGAGGGCCGCCCTCCGGCCCGGCAGCTTGAACTGAGGGGTGAGATCCAAGCGCCGGAGGAGCCGCTATGGCGAGAGGTGAACGTGCGCGGTGTGCGGGTCGAACGGGTGCGCGAATTTGGCCAGGTCTATTTGGCCCTTTCACTCTGGCGTCGTCTGGGTCTGCACCGCCTCTTGAACCAGTTGATCCCCTCAGGCCGTGAAGAGGTTCCTTGGGAACGAACCGCTTGTCTGCTGACCCTGGCCCGCTTCTGTGCACAACCCAGTGAACTGGGCATTGCCGAACGTTGGTATCAACGCACCGCGCTGGAGGACTTGCTTGGAATCCCGTGGGAGAAAATCAACGACGACCGGCTGTATCGGGGATTGGACACCCTTCACGAACACAAGGAGCAACTGACCCAACACCTCCTCGAACGTTACCAAAGCTGGTTTGGCGTGGGCTTTGAGTTCCTGATCTATGATGTGACCAGCACATTTTTTGAAGGCCAGGTCTTGGGCAACACCAAAGCGGCACGGGGTTACAGCCGCGACAATCGTCCGGACTGCAAGCAAGTGTGCATTGGTTTGGTCGTCAGCCCGGAAGGCTTGCCGCTGGCTTACGAAGTCTTTGCCGGCAACCGTGCCGACGTGACGACGGTCCAGGACATCATCCGGGTCATGGAAGAAAAATACGGTCAGGCCAAACGCATCTGGGTGATGGACCGCGGCATGGTCAGCGAAGAGAACATCGAGTTTTTACGTGAGCGCAACGCGCAATACATCATCGGCACGCCCAAAGCCCAATTGCGCCAGTTCGAAGCCGCGTTGCTCGATGTCAAAGACTGGAAGCAGGTGCGTGAGGGCGTCGAAGTCAAACTCCTGGCGCATCCGGACGGCAAAGGCCGGGAGCAATTTGTGTTGTGCCGCAGCCAGGCGCGGCGTGAAAAAGAAAAAGCCATGCTGGCCCGGCAGGAACAGCGCCTGTGGCAGAAGCTTCTGGAAATCCACCAAGGCCTGCAAAAAAGGCCGGCACCCGCCGACCAGATCGAACGGCGTGTCGGCCGATGGCTGGGACGCTATCCAGCCGCTGACAAGCTCTTCGAAGTGGAAGTCCAGTTGAACGAGCGAGAACAAGCCTGCGGGTTGGTCGTGGCCTGCCTGGTGGACCGGAATCAATGGGCGGCCCAAGCGCATGGAGCGTATTTGCTGCGCACCAACTGTACCGAAGAGGATCCGGCTAAAGTGTGGGAGTGGTATCTACAACTACAGCAGGCCGAGGCGGCGTTCCGTTGTGCCAAGAGCGACCTGAGTTTGCGGCCGATTTTTCATCACAAGGCCGAGCGGGTCGAGGCGCACATATTGGTCTGCTTCCTGTCGCTGGCTTTGTGGCGGACACTGGAAATGTGGATGCGCGGCAAGGGACTGGGCACCTGTGCCCGGCAGTTGGTGGGCGAGATTGCGACCATCAAGTCGCTGGACATCGTGTTGCCCGTCAAGACTGCCGAGGGCGTGAGCGAGCTGCGCCTACGAACGGTGGCACGCCCCGAGCGGTTGGTGGCTGAACTGTTGCAGCGATTGGGTCTGCTTCTGCCAGAGCAGAGCCGGATCATTCAAAATGCAGTCGAAAATGTAGTGCAGAAAACCGGGGTCTAAATTACCTAAGCCCCTGACAATCAGCACGGCTTCCCTCCGAACTGCGGAAGACGGGTTAATGCAGTCCTGAAAGGTGAGGATTACCCGTTGCTCCATGAGCAATATTCTCAACTGCACAACGAGTTCAAGCAGACAATTTCTGGAACTCCGGAATTCAAAGAGTTCGAGGAATTGCTTTATTTGCGTGGCTGGAAGAAATGAACAGCAAGAATTTGTCATCATCTGAAATGCCGCAGGTGGAGGTTTACGCGGATGGCGGATGCGACCCAATCCCGGTTCTGGCGGTTAACCAATGACCCACGCCTATCGTGCGACGGGACGGTTGCCAATGGTAACAGTCCATCATCCAACCTCGGCGTAGATCACGCCGCGGCCCGGGACGCGGCCAGGTCGGCCTTCCGCTCGCGCAGGCTCTTGAAGAATTCATACCCCTCGCGCAATCTGCGGACGCAAACGTCTTTGTCCTCCAGCATGGTCTTGATGATGCGCAGAATCGGTTTCGGACGCAGATAGTAGGCGCGGTAGAAACGGTCCACTTCCTCAAAAATCTTGTCCTTGCTGAGGCCGGGATATTCCAGCGCGCTCTGCTGGAAGCCGTCGGTTTCCACGAGGTCGGTCTTGTCCTTCTTCACGAACCAGCCGTTTTGACGGGCCATTTCGTAAAGTTCCGTGCCCGGATACGGCGCGGCCAGCGAGACCTGCAGGCTGAACACGTCGAGTTCCTTGGCAAAGTTGATGGTGTTCTCGATGGATTGCTGCGTCTCGACGGGCAAACCGAGGATGAACGTGCCGTGAATCACCACACCGGCCTGATGGCTGGCCTTGGTGAACCGGCGCATTTCGTCCATGGTCACGCCTTTTTTGATGCGGGTGAGAATGTCCTCGTTGCCGCTTTCATAGCCGACCAGAAAAAGGCGCAGGCCGTTGTCCTTGAACGATTTTATCGTGTCGTAATCGAGGTTCGCGCGGCTGTTGCAGGACCAGTGGACGCCGAGCGGGCCGAGTTTTTTGGCGATTTCGCGGGCGCGCGGCAGGTTGGCGGTAAAGGTGTCGTCGTCGAAGAAAAATTCCTGCACCTGCGGGAAGAGTTTCTTCATGTAGGCCATTTCGTCGGCGACGTTCTGCGGCGAGCGGACGCGGTATTTGTGTCCGCCGATGGTCTGCGGCCAGAGGCAAAAGGTGCATTGCGCCGGGCAGCCGCGGCCGGTGTACATGCTGATGTAAGGATGCAACAGGTAACCGATGAAGTATTTCTCGATCTGGAGGTCGCGCTTGTAAACGTCCGCCACCCACGGGAGCGAATCCATGTCCGAGATCATCTCGCGCTCGGGGTTGTGTTTGATCTTGCCGTCCTTGTCCTTGTAGGAAAGCCCGGCGATGGTGGAAAGTTCGCGGTCTTCGGCGACTTCCTTGCAGGTAAAATCAAATTCCTTGCGGCCCACCCAGTCAATCGCCGGCGACGCCTTGAGGGTTTCCGCCGGCAGCACCATCGTGTGCGCGCCAACAAAGCCGATTTTGGTGCCGGGCTTCTGCGCCTTGATGGCCTCGGCCACCTTGCAATCGTTTTTCAACGACGGCGTGGAGGTGTTAATGATGACGTGGTCGAAATCCTTCGCGATGCGCAGGGTTTCCTGCATGCCGATATTGTGCGGCGGGCAATCGAGCAGTTTGGAATCCGGTGTGAGCGCGGCGGGTTGCGCGAGCCACGTGGGATACCAATAGCTGGTGACTTCGCGACGCGCCTGGTAACGCGCCCCGGCGCCGCCGTCGAAACCGTCAAAGCTCGGGGGTGAAAGATAAAGTGTTCGGCTCATTTGAATTTTAAAAATTTCCCTGGCGAAGCAATTTATTCCGTCTTCTTTGCTTCCTTGATTTTCGCCAGCAAATCGCCGCGTTGCGACGTGTCGCTTGTGCCGCAGACAGTGCTGACGTGTGCCCCGGGATGGTCGTCTTCCTTGCGCGAGAACGCGCCGCGGGCGCCGGCGGCGGGTGAGTTGATGGCGGCCTTCGCCTCGGCGAGATGGCCTTTGCCGATGGTGACACCGTTGTAAGCGCGCTGCGCCAGTTCCGGCGATGCCGGATACGGTTTTGGTTTCGCACCGAAGTTGTATTTGATGTTTTTCCAGTTGTCGCCGGACTGATAATTGGTGCCGAGCGCGCCGCTGGGGTCGTAGCCGCAGTGGACCATGCAGTTTTCGCAACGCGGGTCGCGCGCGACGCCGTCCACAACGCCGTATTTGTCCCAGTCCACCTTCGCCAGCATTTCCTGGTAGCCGGAATAATGGCCGTCGGTCATCAGGTAACACGGCGCTTTCCAGCCCTTGATGTTGTAGGTGGGAATCGCCCACGCAGTGCAGGTCAGCTCGCGTTTGCCGGCGAGAAATTCCTGATACACCGGCGTGCCGAAAATCGTGAAGGCCTCGCCCCAGTCGAGAATCTTCGCGAATTTCTGCCGCGTCATCCTGCGCGTGAGGAAAAAATCCTCGGGCTGTTTGCCCAGGCGCGTGACCATGTCCTTTTTCGCCGCGTCGTATTCGTAGCCGGGCGAAATTGTGTGGCCGTCCACTTCGAGGGAACTGAGGAATTTAAACATGTCCTCGATTTCCGCCACGTCGGTTTCCTTATAGACGGTCGTGTTGGTGGCGACCTGAAAACCGAGGATTTTCGCCATCTTGATGGCCTCGATGCATTCCTTGAACACGCCTTCGCGTTCGACAATGAGGTCGTGGGTGTATTCCAGCCCGTCCACGTGGACGTTCCAATAAATCCATTTCGTCGGGCGGATGACAACCTTGCTCCGCGCCGCGGTGTCGGACCGGCGGATCGTCTCAGCGTCCTTGTCGGAAATCAGTTTCTGGTCGAGCAGCTTTTTCAGCTTCGGCTCGATTTCCGGCGAATAAACCGCGGCCAGATAGTCCTTCATTTTCTTCCGCATGAATACGCCGTTCGTGCAGATGTAAATGACGCGGTTCTGTTTGAGCAGACCGGCGACCAGCTCCTCGATCTTCGGATAAATCAGCGGTTCGCCGCCGCAAATGCTGACCATCGGCGCGTCGCATTCCATCGCCACCGCGAGGCATTTTTCCAGCGCCACCATGTCCTTGAGATTGGTGGAATATTCACGGATGCGTCCGCAGCCGGTGCAGGTGAGATTGCACGTGTGCAGCGGTTCGAGCTGCAAGACCATGGCGAACTTCGGCGTCTTGCGCAGTTTGTGTTTGATGATGTGACTGGCGATCTTCTTCGTCAGCGCAAATGGAAATCGCATAATTTATCTTACGGAAGCAACCGCTGTGGAAGTTTCAGGGAATAAACCGGGAGCATTCATTGGCGACGGGTCAGCCTTCAGAAAGCGCCCCACCCCCGGTAAAAAAAAATCCGCGGGCGAAACCGTCGCGCCGGCGTTAATGCCGGCACAACCGGCGCCAAACAGCGTCATAAACGCCAGCATTGCCAGGTGCTCGAAATTCCAATTTAATCTCACTCGCTTATTATAAATCAGCCCGATGCGATGGCAACCATTAATTCATAACATGGCAATTCTTAATCCTCAAACCCGGCGCGCGACCAGCGGCGGACTGGCTGCCGCAATTTTTCTTTCCGCCGCCGGCGGAATTATTTTCGCCGGCGAATCGAGCAACCCAATTTTCGCCGTCCGCGCCGGGGCGGAATATCAACGCGCGCAAACGCAATACCAATCGAACACCAACGATCCCGCGGCCGCCTGGCAGTTTGCCCGCGCGTGTTTTGACTTCAATGATTTCGCCACGAACAACGCCGGGCGCGCCGCGCTGGCCAATCAGGGCATCGCCGCGTGCCGGCAATCGCTCGCGTGCGAATCCAATTCGGCCCCGGGACATTATTACCTGGCCATCGAACTGGGGCAGCTGGCGGACACCAAAAGAAACCTGGCGGCCTTCAAAATGGTGAAGGAAATGGAGCGCGAATTTAAAACGGCAGACGACCTGGATGAACATTTTGATTACGCCGGGCCTGCGCGCTGTCTCGGCCTGCTGTTTCGGGACGCGCCCGGCTGGCCGGTGAGCATCGGCAGCCGGCACAAGGCGCGCGAATGGCTGGAACAGGCCGTCAAGCTGGCGCCCGATTATCCCGAAAACCGGTTGAATCTGGTTGAATCGTACTGGCAATGGAAAGACCGCGAAGCCGCCGGCAACGAATTGAAAACGCTCGACGCGCTCTGGCCGTCCGCGCAAACGAATTTTACCGGTGAAACATGGGAACGAAGCTGGGATGACTGGTCAACGCGCCGCGTGGCCGCGCACAAAAAGCTCGACGAAACCGCCGGCCCGGCGAAACCGCCGAAAAGCAGCCGTTGAATTAAACTGAAATTTTCTGTGGCAGCGGCCGCACGGGTGAATTATCCTGTCGCCTGAACATTAGAGTCGAAGAAAAGTATATTTACGTCATGGCCAGAAAGCTCATTGCAGCATTGACGGACTCAAGCCTGTTCCTGCGCGAATGGCTCGCCAATCCGCAGCGGACCGGCTCCGTCACACCCAGTTCGCCCAAACTCGCCGCCGCCATGGCGCGCTGGCTGCCGTCCGATCCGGAAAGTTTCGTGCTCGAACTCGGCCCCGGCACCGGAGCGGTCACCCAGGCGCTCATCGAGCGCGGCTTGCGCGAGGAGCGGCTCGTGGCCATTGAAAATAATCCCAAGCTGGCGCGCCTGCTCCGCCGGCGTTTTCCCCGGGCGCACATCATCACCGGCGACGCGTGGCATCTGGACGTTTTGCTGCGCGAATGCCAGGAACCGATTGAAAGCGTCGGCGCGGTCATTTCCAGCCTGCCGCTGCTGAATTTCCCGGCGGCTGAAGCCGACGCGCTCGCCGAAAAAATCCGCGCGATTTTGGAGCATGGCGGCAAATGGGTTCAATACAGCTATCACCTTGGCAACGGGCGCCACAAAAGCGCCACGCGTTTCCAGCGGCTGGCCTCCAAGATAGTCTGGCTGAATTTCCCGCCCGCCCGCGTGAACGTTTATCAGAAGTAGGCCGGCGCGTCCCGCCTGTCCCGGAACGGCAGTTTTCAACAGAAGGAAACGAAGGGAACAAAGATTGTCCCCGGCTTCCTTTTCTTTGTTTTCTTCATTAAACAAGCGTCGGAGAACCTCCGCTATTTTTCCGGCACTTCAATCACATCGCCATCGCGAAGCCAGAGGTCGGGCCCGGCGCCAAATTGCCCGTCACTGCGACTGCGTCCCCTGATTGCCTGCAAACGTTGCTGAAAGCTGCTGCCGGCCGGAGCTGTTTCCGGCGATGTTATGCAATTTATCTCCCATTCGAGTCTCTTGCCGGTTTTTGGGTCGCGGCGGGTGACTTTCACGCGTGACAAGTCGGACGAAGACAATAGAATTTTTTTGGCCTCACGACCATCCAGTACCGCACCGATGAGCGAATGGTCGGGATCGGGATAAAGTAGAATCTTCACTTTTTGGTTTCGCACCACGAGTTGGACACTGCCGGTCAGGCAGTTGGCCATTGCCACACGCTGGCTGTCTGTCAGCCCGATGGGTTCGTCTCCCAATGCGTGTTCGCGTTCCGGGATCTCCACGACGTCGCCGAATTCCAGCGGCACGTCCCTGGTACAGTCAATGCCATTGGTGGAATTGAGCAGATCCACCTTGATGCGCGGCTCGTTGGTGGTGTTCTGCTTGTGGCGGATGATCGTCACGCGTGTCAAATCAGGAAGCGGCAGGGAGGTTGGGGAATAACTGCCGGGGCCGGGAGATATCCCCGCGTATAACCCCGCGTAAAAATTCAAAAGCGTTTCCAATAAGGTGAACCGGTTCCAGTCATTGGTTCCCTTTTGAAACACCGTACGTGAATAATTGGCCGAGGGACGGCTGACAGTGATGCGGTCCCAATGCGGCAGATTGTCCAACGCGCCGTGCTGGCGGAGCAGGTCGGCAATTACACTGGCGTTGGTTGTGTCGTTCGAAAGCGCATTTTGCGCCAACCTGAGTTTGACCCAGTCCAATGGCGTATAACCATCATCATTTCGCACATTCGGATTCGCACCGTGGTCAAGCAACAACTCAAATAATTTGCGATCCATCAATTGACCCCACAGTGGATTTGCCGCCCAATGCAAGGCCATGTTGCCGCTGGCATCGTGCGCATTTGGATCGGCACCATGCGCCAAAAGCGTCTTCACCGCTGCAATAGCCTTCTCCAGAATGGCGGCATCCAGCAGCGTCCAATTGAAGAGGACACCGTTCATGGAGGCGTTCTTGTCGCGCACGTCAACTTTTGCGCCTGCGTCCAGAAGCACTTCAAGAATGTTGGTGTCCGATAACGCGTTGAACAGCAATGGCCGTCCATCGGTTTGGGAATCGTTCGGATCAGCCTTGAATTTCAGGAGCACTTGCACCATCGGCAACTGTTTCGTTGAGACTGCCAGCCATAATGGATCGACTGAAGGGCGGTCATCACTAAAGTAATCAGCAAGGTACATGTGGCCATTGAAAGCGACCTCCCAACTAACTGCTCCTTTTGCATTCGCATTCGCGCCTTTCTCCAGCAGCAGTTCGATTGACGCGACATCCTGTTTGTGAACGGCGCAAAGCAAGGGCGCGTCCAGCTTGCCGCCGTTGGGATCGGCCTTGGCAGCCAGAAGCAATTTCACACTTTCCGGCGAGCCGTTTTCGGCGGCAAAACTCAATGGGGTCCGTCCCAGTTTGTTTTCCGCATTTGGGTTTGCGCCCGCCGCCAGAAGCATCTGGATGATTTTTGCTTGGCCGCCGCCTGCCAGATGAAGCGGCGTATTTCCCGAATCATCTTGCGCGTTTACGTCAATTTTGTTTGCCAGCAAAACTTCGACCACAGCCTGAAAACCTTTGTCCGCCGCGATGTGCAATGGCGTTTGTCCGGTCACTTCTTTTGAATTCACCTCCGCGCCGCGACTCAAAAGCAGTTCCACCATCGCCCGGTTGCCAGCCCTCGCGGCACCATGCAAAGCCGTCACGTCGCGGCGTTGAGCAACGTTGATGCCCGCGCCGTGATCGAGCAGAAAAGTCGCCACTTTGATCTGGCCGTTGCGGGCGGCGTTTCCGAGCGGCGTAAACCCGTCGGACGCGGGCGCATTGATCAAATCCGGGCTGTTCTGGATCATCGCTTGGAGGCGGCGGATTTCCTGGTCTTCATCGTCAGCCACCATGGAAGTTTCCGCGTGGACTGCCTGAACCGGTCTGGATTGCTCGCGCAGGACTTTGGCGGCGTTCAGGTCCGCTTCCATTTTGGCCTGCAATCCTTTGATCACGCCCTCCACCTGGGCGTCAATCTGACCATTGATGGCGTCCACCTGCGCGGTTACCCGGGTGATGTGGAGGTCGGTTGGCGAGTAATCGTTGGTCAGAACTGCTAGTTTCTGTTCGGCTTCCGTCAAATCCTGCATCAATTTCGTCAGCACCGGGTTGGAAAAATTTTGCTGGATGGCAATCCGGCAGTCGTCCCGTTTCAAACCCGTAAGGTGTTCGATTTGCGTCTTCAAGGAGGCCGCTTCGGCTTCCATCGTTGCCGCCCCGGCCGCCGATTCAGCGGTGGTTGGAACAGTTGCATCCTGCGGATTCTTCGTACTGATGGCCTGTAACCGTTGCTGAAAGCGGGGTTGGGAGGTGACGCCCAATCCGGTCAGGTTTTGCTGGCTCAACGTAGCGAGCGTTTTCTGGTCGGAAAATTCACGGATGATCCGCTGGTACTGGACAACCGCGTTGTTGGTCTGGCCGAGTTTGCGATAACATTCGCCCAGCCGGAAAATCGCCGTGGCCGCCACCTGCCGGTCCTGGTCGAATTGCGCGGCCAGCGACTGGTAGTTGGAAATGGCCGCGTCGAGATTGCGGTTGGCCTCCTCCTCGAACAGTCCCTTTTGCAGGGCCGAAGTGAGATCGTTGTTGGCAGCGTGACCGGCGGCGGGAATCAACGCTAGGACGCAAAGGAGTAAAGACGCAATGTTTTGGAGTGTGGTGGCAGCCTGCCGGGGCGAAGCGCAGCGAAGACTGGAGCGCAGCAGCGACACCGCTTTTCGGAGGCGGTTGTGCTTTTCCAAAGCGGCGTGGCGCTTCGCTTCCCGCCACAGTCCAAATGCGAATTCAGTTTTCATGGTTTGAATCATGGTTCAATGGTGTTTTCGAGTTGTCACGCTTTTGCAAAATCGGGAAAACATTCAACGCTCAACATTCAACATCGAACACCCAACGGGGATCCCAAACCACATTGGATGTTGGGCGTTGAATGTTGACTGTTCGATGTTCATTTTCCCCCCAATTCCAATTTGTATCCCACCCCGTGCACCGTCGTAATCCAGCGCGGCTCGTCCGGATCCCGTTCGATCTTGCTCCGCAGGCTGGCGATATGATTGTCCACGGTGCGCGTGGTCGGAAACGCCGTGTAACCCCAGGCCACGTCGAGAAATCGTTCGCGAGTGACCGGTTCGCCTTCGGCCTCGGCCATCAGCCGCAGCATGGCAAATTCCTTGGCCGTCAGGTGAATTGGCTTTCTGCCGCGCACAGCGGTCTGCCGGGCCAGATCAATTTCGATTTCGCCCAGTTTTAATTTCACCGGCGTCTTGGATTGCCGTTGGAATCTCCGCAGCAGCGCCCGGACACGGGCGAGCAACTCCTCGGTGCTGAACGGCTTGACCAGATAATCGTCCGCCCCGGCGTCCAATCCGGCCACGCGGTCCTCGATCTGTCCCTTGGCCGTAAGCATGAGCACCGGCACGGCGTTGGAAAGACGGCGCAACTCGGCGCACAGCGCGAAGCCGTCGAGCTTGGGCAGCATGATGTCGAGCAGGATGAGGTCGGGCTTTTCGTCGAGTGCGCGTTGCAGGCCGCTCTCGCCATCGGCGGCGGTGAGCACACGATAATCCTCTGCCGAAAGCAGGTCAGCCAGCGCCGTGCGCATGGGCGCTTCATCTTCGATGATCAGAATTCGGGACATGTTCAAACGGTGGAAAACATCGAACATTCAACATTCAACGCCCAACATCCAATGATGGGCAGGCGGTGCCCGGGCCGAACATTGGGCGTTCGATGTTGAATGTTGGTTGTTGAATGTTGAGTCTTCATGGCTGAATCGGCAATTCAATGATAAACCGGCTGCCCTGGCTGACGGCGCTTTCGACGAGCACCCGCCCGCCGTGCGCCTCGACGATGTGTTTCACAATGCTCAGGCCGATTCCAACACCTTGCGTCTCGCGCCGCAACTCGGAACCGCGCCGGTAAAACCGCTCGAAGATCTTCGCGTGCTCCTCCGGCGGAATGCCCGGGCCGTGGTCCTGAACCCAAAGCAGGACGGCCATCGTGGCTGTCTCTGAATTATTTTCGTTTCTGTATGGTTGCCCGGTTTCAATGCCGGGGTTGGAGTTAGAGACAGGCGCGACGCCTGTCCTACGCTGAACGCTCTCCAACCCCACCGTTACCACCTCACCCTTCGGCGAATGTTTGATGGCATTGTCAATCAGGTTCACCAGCGCCTGCTGGATCGCCCGGCCGTCAATCTCCAGTTCGATGTTGGATGTTGAATGCCCGCCCCGTGGTGGCCACGCCACTTTACGGGGTTGAATGTTTACTTGCGATTTATCGGAGTAGGATGTTCCTTCAGTTAGAGCCTCGTTACCTCGGCTGCTACGGAGATTCGAGGTATCAAGCTTCAAGCTTACGCCTTTCTCCGCCGCGTTTGGCTGCATCAAAGTCACGGTTTGGTTGACCAGCGCGAAGATGTCGGTTGGCTCGAACTCGTATTGTTTGCGGCCTTGTTCGATGCGGGAGAAGTCGAGCACGTTTTCAATGAGCGACGTCAACCGCCGGCATTCCTGGACGATGAAACCAAAATATTCCTTCTGTTTCTGCGGCTCCGGGATTTTGCCGCCTTCAAGATTTTCCGCCATCAATCGCACGGACGCAATGGGCGCGCGCAACTCGTGTGAGACGCTGGAGACGAAGTTGGATTTCAATTCGTTGAGTTGCCGCTGTTGCCGGAACGCCCGCCAGGCGGTCAGCAACCCGATCAGGGCGGCCGCGGCCGAGACGGCCACGAGCGAGCCGAACCAGAACGTACGGGCACCCTGCCGTTGATAGAGCTTGTCCGGGCTGGTGAGATAAACATTCACTTTCAGGAGTTGTTCCGACCGAATCGCGGATGTCAGGACGTTGGTGGCCAGCGCGTCCAATGGCACTCTGACTTCCCCGCCACCGGCCTTGCCGCCGGGTTTGTAACTGAAGGTCCCACATATGGAGGTCCGGTGCGAACGCCCTGATTTTCTTTCCAGCCACTTCGACGCCGATGCCGAAATAATCGGGAATTTGTTTTTCGCCGGTCGCCAGTTCCGCAATGCGAAGACCGATTTCGGATTCGCCGCGGCAGACAAACCAATGGTTGGTTTCATGGTCATCAAACCTGATGGCCAGCCAATCCCGGTCCAACGTGCCGCCTCCGGCAAACGAACGCGCCAGGGTCGTTGTGGCGTTTGAATTCCAGATTGAACCGGAAGCATGGGTCATCAATACAAAACCCCGATAAGTGTTTTGCGCGGCTTCCTTGCCCGAGCCCGCGACATTCGGTACGTACAGGAGATTGGGCGTGGTGAACCAAAAAAGACGAGGAAACGAAATGGTCGCCACCGTTCCTCCGGGTTTCAGCCGCAGGGTTTCATCACCCGCCGTTTGATTTCCGTCGTTTGCACTGGTTGAAAGCAAAGGAAACGAGGGGGGCGCGGGATTGGCCCGGGCATAAAAATACCCACGGGCCGCCGCATACAATTGGCGCGCCGTTTCGTAGTCCTGCCAGAGGCGCTGCCACTTTCCGACTTCCCCATTCCCGATCAGTTGCACCTCCGACCGCGGAAAGCGGACGCGAGGGCGTTGTATTACGTTACTCTCTGATCCCGGAATGCGGGCGCGAAGGCGGTTCCACCCCTCATCCTCCCGCTGTTCCCGAAGTTTTTCTGTGTGATACGTCCCCAATGATGTGTCTGGCAGACCCAGGTCCTCTTGAATACAGTTCAAAAGATATGGCGACAATGGCGTTGGATGATAAACGATATTGGAGCAGAGAGAGTCCAGCGAAATGAAATGTTGGAAAGCATTGGAAAGAAGGACGGGGTCAATGTTGTTCCTCTGAACGAAGTAGCGGGAATAAGAAGTAAGATAACGTGAGTCTCCCTGCGGGTGGGGCAGGAGCTCGAACAACTTGAACTGTGCCAGCGGCCAAAGGGGCAGGCCGCTCTCGCCCGTCGCGTTCGGATATTTTTCCGTCACCAGACTCAATGCTTCCGCCGCCTCCAGGAGTTTTCCCTGTTGAATCAGTCGCAAACCCTGACCGTAGCTGGCCGCCGCCGCAAAATTCTCCGGCGGGTTGGAGTCAATGAACTCTTTGAAGGCCTGGTCGAGTGCCTCCCCCTTTTGGACGTCGGCATCCGCAGCTTGCAGAATCGCCCACCACCGCGCCTGTTCGGCGTTTAATTCTGCCAGATTGAACGGCTGCGGCGTTGGCAGCGGATTCCACCCGGGGTGGAAAAATCAACCCGCCGGCCTGATTCACCACAAAAGAAAATGCGGCGTTTGTCCGCGCCCCCGTTGAAGTCAGTTCGGTGGAGAATTTTTGAAGAAAGTCATCCGCAATGGCCTGAGCCCGCTCCCGCGCGTCGTGCTCGGCCAGAATTTTGTCCTGTCGCAGCGACGCCCAGCCGATCGCCGCCAGCACGGCAACCGGCAGCAGGATGAGGATTGCCTGCCAGAAGAAAGTCGGGTTACGTTGTGTTCGCGGGCTGGCCATGGGTTTTCTTTATGGGCCAAGCCTACGCCCCCGGCAAGAACCGGTTGTCACGGTTTTGCAAAATCAGTCAGGGTGACCGCCAGCCGACGACGCCGGAAACGAGCACGTTGATGCCCATGATTTCTGCTCCTCATTCATAAATTTGCTTATGCTCCTGCTCGATGGATTTGACAATACTTTTCTTCACGCCGGCGGCCCGCACGAACGATTGTCGGAAACGACCGTCGTTACTTCCCGTCGGATGATTTGGGATTCGCCTTCTGGAATTTTTTCAGTTGTTCAACCAGGCCGCGCAATTGTTCGCCATCCTGGCCTTGCATGGCCGGCATTTGCGCCGCGGTTTCCGCCACGATGAGCGCGTCGGCGCCCCGTTTTTGTTCCAGCAGGAAATTCACATATCGGAAAACTGCTTCCGGTGAATACGGACACAGCGCCCAGGCCTGGCGAAAGGCGAAATCGGCCTCGTGTGCCATGCGCTCCTTTTCTGTGGCGCCGGCTGCGTGTTGCATGCGCCAGGCGTAAAGTCCGGCGCTGGAACTCCGCAACTTGGAAAACATCCTGTGGGAGTAGGCGTTTTGAATGAAACGCGGGTCGCCGGTGAAACCGGTGAAATCCTGTTTCCCAAAGGTCTTTTTGGCAAAAGCGGCCACCTCTGCAACCGATGTGTCATCGTTCAGCCAATCACCGATCATTGGCCGGACAAGGCTCCGCCAATAATCGTGGTCCTGCTCGACGATTTCGTCGGACAATCTTGGCAGCGGCTGGTGGTTGATTTTGAAAATCAGGCCGTGCGGTTCGAGATACGGTTTCATCCAGTCGAACGGGAAACTTTCTTCGATGTAAAATTCGCGGCCGGGATTTTTGTCCAGGATGAGTTTGACCAGCAGACCATTGATGTTCATGACGGCGATTTGGCCGCTGACCTGCATTTGCCCGTTGGCCCCCCGCTGGACATTTTCGCCCGGCATGAGCTGGTGGTTTTGCATCCGCTTTTGGGCGTCTTCCATGTAATCCTGAAAACATTTCTTTGAATCCTCCGCGGTGGGAATGTAAATTTTGTCTCCATACATCGCGCGCAGATAATCGAGATAGCTGCCATCGGCCAGCGCATTCTGGGTGAGCGTGAAAAATGGATCGCCATCCACGTGTGATTTCTGCAACGCTGTCACGATGAAACGTCCGGGATCGGTGCCGCCGAAGTAAACGCTTCCCGGCGGGATGGAAGCGATAATGTCGTTGCCAAAGGCGGCGGAATATTTTTCATCGCCCTCGCCGAAAGCATCCAACGTGCCCCAGGTTTCCAACACCGCCTGCCAGGCCGTGCCATGCAAACGCTCATCGGTTTTGCCGGAGTGCTCGTATTGTCCGGCGTGCTTTCGAAATTCCACGAACAGGTTGCTGACCCTCAGCCAGTCGCCTTTGGCCGCCGCCGCAAAAAACGCGTGGAACTCGGATGGGATTTCGTTCGTCGCCGCGTTCGCCTGCGCCTCCTTTTCCGCAACGAATGATTTTAATTGCGTGGCGGTTTCCGGATTTTTGAATGAGTTCCACGTCGCCGGTTGCTTTTTGGCGCAACCGCCCGCGCATAATCCGATGCCAAGGATTGCAACCATCAGGGATTGAGTCATTGTTTTCATAGGTCGTTTTTTTAAGCTGTCCGGACGGACATTCCAATGCCGCTGGTCACACCGGTTTATCAAATAGACACCGGAGCGCACGGAATTTGTATAAAAATCCGTCCGCGCCACCGCCACCGCCCTGGAAGTCTCTTGATTTAGAATTATTCTAAGTCTTGACCTGGCCGGCCTGGGCGCGCTATATTCCCGCCGCGATGAAAACATCCGGTCACAGCAAGATTGAGAATCACCTGACCGAGCGGTTGGGCGCGGGCGGCCTGCGCTCCACGCCGCAGCGCGAGCACGTTTACCGCGTGCTGGTCGAAAAACGCGACCACCCCACCGCCGAGGAGGTCTTCATCCGCGTTAAACGCGGGACGCCGGACATTTCCATGGCCACGGTTTACAACTGCCTCGATGCCCTGGTAAAGTGCGGCCTCGTGCGCCAGGTGCAGCTGGATCGCGGCGCCACCCGGTTCTGTCCGAACATGCGCGAGCATTGCCATTTTTATTGCGATTCGTGCGACAAGGTGTTTGATGTGGATTTGCCGGCGAAGCCGCGTTCCGGCATCATGCTGCCGCACGGGTTCAAGGCCGAACATTACGAGGTCGCCATCCACGGCATCTGCCCGGATTGCGCGAAAAAGAAATGACGATGCACCAATTCAACGATTTGACGCGTGTTTCTAAAATGGAGATTTGGACTGCGGCGGCAAGCGGAGCGCGACGCCGCTTTGGGCGATGGCGGTGGAAAAGCGCTGTCGCCGCCGCGCTCTGCCAGCGCAGTCCAAAAGCTTTTGCCGAAGTCAGGCGAAAAACTGGTTTTGAGCACACCTTAACACTTTGACGATTTGAAATCATGAGCACCGCCACCGAAACCATCGAGAACCTGGTCAAACAGGATTACAAATACGGTTTTTACACCGACGTGGAAACCGATTCCGCGCCGCCGGGTTTGAGCGAGGACACCATCCGGCTGATTTCGCGCCGGAAAAACGAGCCGGAATGGCTGACCGACTGGCGGCTCAAGGCGTTTCGGCACTGGCAAACCATGCAGGAGCCCACCTGGCCGAAAGTTCATCACGAAAAAATCAATTATCAGGACATCGTTTATTATTCCGCGCCGGGTAAGAAGGGCGACGGGCCGAAAAGCCTTGAAGACGTTGATCCGAAATTGCTGGAAACCTACGAGAAACTCGGCATCCCCCTGCGTGAACGCGAACGACTCGCCGGTGTGGCCGTGGACGCGGTGTTTGACAGCGTGTCGGTCGGGACGACGTTCAAAAAGCAACTGGCCGAAAAGGGCATCATTTTCTGTTCGTTCAGCGAAGCGGTGCAGGAACATCCCGACCTGGTGAAGAAATACCTCGGCATGGTCGTGCCCCCCGCCGATAATTTTTTTGCCGCGCTGAACTCCGCCGTCTTCACCGACGGTTCGTTCTGTTATATCCCGAAAGGCGTGCGCTGCCCGATGGAGCTTTCGACGTATTTCCGCATCAACGCCGCCAATACCGGCCAGTTCGAACGCACCCTCATCGTCGCCGACGAGGACGCTTACGTCAGCTACCTTGAGGGTTGCACCGCGCCGATGCGCGATGAAAACCAGCTTCACGCGGCGGTGGTCGAACTCATCGCGCTTGAAAATGCGCAAATCAAATACTCAACCGTGCAGAACTGGTATCCGGGCGACGAGAACGGCAAGGGTGGCATCTACAATTTCGTGACCAAGCGCGGCCTGTGCAAGGGCCGGAACTCGAAGATTTCCTGGACGCAGGTTGAGACCGGCTCGGCCATCACCTGGAAATATCCCAGTTGCATTCTGCAGGGCGACAATTCCATCGGCGAATTTTATTCCGTGGCCGCGGTGAACAATTACCAGCAGGCCGACACCGGCACCAAGATGATTCACATCGGCAAAAACACGCGCAGCACCATCGTGTCCAAGGGCATTTCCGCCGGGCACGGACAAAACAGCTATCGCGGACTGGTAAAAGTCCGGAAAAGTGCCGCCAACGCGCGCAATTTTTCGCAGTGCGACTCGATGCTGATCGGGTCGAAGTGCGGCGCGCACACGTTCCCCTACATTGAGGTGAAGAACACGTCCGCGAGCGTCGAGCACGAGGCTTCGACCTCGAAGATCGGCGAGGACCAGATATTTTACTGCAACCAGCGCGGGCTGGCGACGCAGGACGCCGTGAACCTGATCGTGAACGGGTTCTGCAAGGAAGTGTTCAAGGAACTGCCGATGGAATTTGCCGTGGAAGCGCAAAAACTTTTAGGCGTGAGTTTGGAAGGCAGTGTGGGCTAGTCTTAACCACGGATAAACACGGATGGACACGGATGAAAGACCGGATTTGCGTCGTGGCGGCGGATCAAAACTTCTTTTGAAAGCCGAGACGGAAAAGATTATTGGTTTTGCTTTTGAAGTTTTGAATGAGGTTGGCCATGGGTTGAACGAGAAAATTTATGAGAACTCGCTGACGGTTCTGTTCAAGCTGAACAACATTGTGTTTGACCAGCAGCGAAGGTTTCCAGTTTTCTTTCGTGGCGTTGAAGTCGGCGAGTTTGTTCCCGATCTCATTGTCTTTGGTTCGGTAATTGTGGATACGAAGGCGATTGATCGCATTACCGACCATGAGCGCGGCCAAATGTTGAATTATCTCCGCATCACAAAGTTGCGGGTCGGCTTGATTTTGAATTTCAAAAACGCCCGGTTGGAATTTGAACGCGTTGTCTTATAATTTTTAATCCGTGTTTATCCGTGTCCATCCGTGGTAAAATAACTTTTTAGAAAATGAGCAAACCGATACTTGAAATCAAAAACCTCAGCGCGGGCGTTGAGGACAAGCAAATCCTCAAAGGCATCAGCCTGACGATTTCTCCCGGCGAAGTCCACGCCATCATGGGGCCCAACGGCAGCGGCAAGAGCACGCTGGCCGCCGTGCTGGCCGGGCGCGCCGGTTACGACGTGACCGGCGGCGAGGTCATTTACGACGGCAAGAACCTGCTCGACCTCGACCCCGAGGAGCGCGCCCGCGCAGGTGTTTTCCTTGCGTTCCAGTATCCGGTCGAAATCCCCGGCGTGAACAGCACCTATTTTCTCAAGGCTGCGCTGAATGAAATCCGCAAATCCAAGGGCCAGTCCGAACTCGACGCGATGGAATTCCTGAACCTCGTCAAGGACAAGATCAAACTGCTGGAGTTAAACGAGGATTTGCTGCGGCGCTCGGTGAACGAGGGTTTTTCCGGCGGCGAAAAAAAGCGCAACGAAATTTTCCAGATGGCCGTGCTCGAACCCCGGCTCGCCATCCTCGATGAAACCGATTCCGGCCTCGACATTGACGCGCTGCGCATTGTCGCCGGCGGTGTCAACAAGCTGAAACGGCCCGACAGCGCACAGCTCGTCATCACGCATTATCAGCGGCTGTTGAACTTCATCATTCCCGATTTTGTCCACGTGCTTTACGACGGCCGTATCGTGAAATCCGGTGACAAGCAGCTCGCGCTCGAACTTGAGGCGAAGGGTTACGACTGGATTATCAAGCCCGCCTAGTTAAACTGACGGCATGAATTTGGACGAATCGCAACGCCAAAAAGTCGCCGCCTGGATTGCCGACGGCGCGAAACTTTCCGAAATTCAAACCCGGCTCATGTCGGAGTTCGGCCTGAAGCTCACCTACATGGAAGTGCGTTTTCTGGTGGACGATTTGAAATTGACGCCCAAAGACCCGGAGCCGCCCAAAGTTGCCGCGCCGGTTGCCAAACCGCTGGCAACCGTAAAACCAGCGGACCCGCAAAACAGTGGCCGCGGCGCCACCGCCGCGAAAACTACCGGCGACGAGGCGTCGCCGCCACCTGGCGTATCCGTGACGGTGGACAAATTGGCGCGACCCGGCGCGATTGTCAGCGGCAAGGTTGCCTTCAGCGACGGCCAGCAGGCCGACTGGTATCTCGACCAGACCGGACGGCTGGGCATCATGACCAAACAGCAGGGGTACAAGCCGTCCGCGGCGGACGTGCAGCAATTTCAAGCGGCGTTGCAAAAAGAAATGGCGCGGATGGGTTTTTAAGCCCGAATCCCGAATTTCGAAATCCGAAAGAAATCCGAAGCCCGAAAACCGAAACAACGGCGGGTCAGTGCAGGCCACATCTTCGGATTTTGGAATTCGGGCTTCATTCGGCATTCGGATTTTAGGTTCGGTCATTTTCTCCAGCGGCAGTTTGCCGACCGTCTGCCGCCATTTCTTGCCGCACGCCGGCCGACATGGCACACTGACGCGGCATGCGCGAACAATTCCGGGTCTGGGCGGAAACCCTGCAAACTTTCGGCCTCGAAGTCATTTCTGGCGAACGCCACGATTTCAAGGCGAAGTTCACGCGCGCGGTTTTGTTTGGCAGCTCGAAGGTTTTCCAGGTCGCCGTCAAATTGCGCCGCTGGCTTTACAATGTGCGCATCCTCCGCGACAAGACGCTGGGCGTCCAGGTTATCGCCATCGGCAACCTGACCGTCGGCGGCACAGGCAAAACGCCGGTCGTGGAAAAGTTCGCCCGCGAACTGCGCGACGCCGGGCGCAACGTCGCGATTCTTTCCCGCGGTTATCGTTCCAAACCCCAGCCCGTTCACCAGTGGTTGCTCAACAAGATTTTGTTGCGCGAAGACCACACCCCGCCCCGCGTCGTGTCCGACGGCAAATCGCTGTTGCTCGATTCGGAAATGGCCGGGGACGAACCTTACATGCTGGCGTCCAATCTGAAGGACGTGGTCGTGCTCGTGGACAAAAACCGCGTGAAGAGCGGGCGTTACGCGATAGAAAAATTCGGTTGCGACACGCTGCTGCTCGACGACGGTTTTCAGTATTGGGATTTGCGCGGGCGCCGGCACGACGTGGTGCTGGTTGACCGCCAGCAGCCGTTCGGCAACGAACATTTGCTTCCGCGCGGCACATTGCGCGAGCCGCCGTCGCACCTCGCGCGGGCCCAGACGATTTTCATCACCAAAAGCGACGGCCAGACCGCCGAACTCCGCCGGCGCATCGCCGAATTCAACACCGCCGCCGCCATCATCGAATGCGTGCATCATCCGCTTTTCCTCGAGGATGTGTTCACCGGCCAGCGGCGCAAACTGGATTTGCTGCAAGGGCTCAAAGTCGCGTCGCTTAGCGGCATTGCGCAACCGGAAAGTTTCGAGCAAAGCCTCGTCAAACTCGGCGCGGAACTGGTTTATTCCAAACGCTTTGCCGATCATCACCGCTTCACCCAACAGGAAATTCTAAACGTCATCAATCGCGGCAAAAAACGCCAGGCCACCACCATCGTCACCACCCAAAAAGACGCCGTGCGTTTTCCCAAAATCGACCGGCGCGACCTGCCGATTTATTTCATGCGCGTCGAAATCCAGATCGTCAGCGGCGCCAACGACTTTCAGGACTGCGTCCGCAAAATCTGCTTCCGCTGAAAATGGACACGCTGATTTATTGGCCCGTTCGCGCGCTCATCGCGTTGATTCAGGCGTTGCCGCTCACCCTCGTCGCGCGCCTCGGGCGGGCGGGCGGCGGGCTGGCCTTCTGGCTCGATGCGCGGCACCGGCGCGTGGCGTTGAAAAACCTGGCGATGTGCTTCGGCCGGGAAAAATCGCCGGAGGAAATCCGCGCGCTCGCCCGGGAAAATTTCCGGCGCATTGGCGAAAATTACGCCAGCGCCATCAAAACCGCCGCGATGAGTTTTGAGGAATTGCGGCCGCACGTCGAATTTGCCGGCATTGACCGCCTGCCGCAAAAATCCGGCGACGGGCCGGCGCGCAGTGTCGTTGCCGCCATCGGCCACTTCGGCAACTTTGAGCTTAACGCGCGAATCCAGGACGTCCGGCCGGATTACCAGAGTGCCACGACCTACCGCGCCCTCAAGCAGCCTGCGATCAACCGGCTCATGCAGGATTTGCGCACGCGCAGCGGCTGCCTTTACTTCGAGCGCCGCGCCGACGGCCCGCGGCTCCGCGCCGCGATGAACCGGGGGGGCGTCCTTCTCGGCCTGCTCACCGACCAAAGCTCCAGCGGCCTCCGGGCGCCGTTCCTCGGCCACGACTGTTCCACCACGCTCGCGCCCGCCGTGTTCGCCTTGCGTTATCAGTGCGAACTCTTCACCGGCATCTGCTACCGCGTTGCCCTGGCGAAATGGCGGCTCGAACTCGGTGAAAGAATTCCCACGCACGAAAACAACCGTCCCCGTCCGTCCGGGGAAATCATGCGCGATGTAAACCGCGCGTTTGAAATCGCCGTCCGCCGCGACCCGGCCAACTGGTTCTGGGTGCATAAACGGTGGAAGGCGGATGCGTCCAAAGGCCAAAGTCCGGAGTCCAGAGTCGAAAACGCCGGCCCCGTCGGATGAATTCCCCAACTGCCATCGGCCAACTGCCATCGGCCCCGCGAATTGTGGTTCGCGGCGCCAACTGGCTCGGAGACGCGGTGATGACCACGCCCGCGCTGCTGCGTCTGCGCGAAAAATTTCCCGGCGCGCACATCACGCTGCTCACTCCGGAAAAATTGCGCGATTTGTGGACCAATCATCCCGCCGTCAACGAAACGATTCCATTTGCCTCGGGTGAAAATGTGTTTTTGACCGGCAAGAAATTGCGGGCGGGCAAATATGACCTGGCGCTGGTATTCCCAAACTCACCGCGCTCGGCCTGGAAGTCTGGCGGGCGGGAATTCCCCAGCGCATCGGCTACGCTCGTCCGTGGCGGAATTTTTTCCTGACCAACGCGGTGCCTGCGCGGGCGGAAGCTGTGAAAATGCAGAAGCGTTCCGTCGGTGAAATCAAACGGCTTATTGCCGCCAATAACCGTAGCGCCGGCGTCTCGCCTGCATCCGAAAACAAATTTGCAGGCGGGACGCCTGCGCTACCTTCAAGCGCCCACCAGATTCATGAGTATTTGCATCTCGTTGCCGCACTGGGCGCCAACCCGGAACCGCTGCCGCCGCAGTTGGTTGTGGCGCCCGGCGAAATTGAAGCGGTGAAGAAAAAATTCGGACTGGGTGAAGTGAAGCGGCCGCTCTTCGGCTTGAACCCCGGCGCGGAATACGGCCCGGCTAAACGCTGGCCGGTGGACAAATTCATCGCCGCCGCCCGCGAAATTCAACAGCGGACCAACTGCACCTGGCTGGTTTTCGGCGGCCAGGCCGACGTTGCCATTGCTGACCGGATCGAATCCGCCATCCCCAGCCCGCCATCCGCAATTTTAAATCTCGCCGGGAAAACCTCGCTCCGCGAGCTGATGGCGCTGCTGAAAATTTGCCGCGTGTTGCTCACGAACGACTCGGGCCCGATGCACGTGGCCGCCGCGCTGGGCATCCCGGTGGCCGTCCCCTTCGGCAGCACGTCGCCGGAGCTCACCGGGCCGGGCCTGCCGGGCGACCCGCGGCACCGGCTGCTCAAATCCGACGCGCCATGTTCGCCGTGTTTTTTGCGCGAATGTCCAATTGATTTCCGCTGCCTGAACGGCATCGGCGTCGAGCGCGTGGTGGAGGCGGTTTCGTCCGTGCTCCAAACTTCGTAGCCGCCAACGTCAGTCGGCGCCAACTTCAAGGGTTTAAGTGCGCGGACTGACGTCCGCGGCTACGGCCGTGAAAAATTCCCTTGACACCGGAAGCCAACTGTCATACTGTTCTATGACAGTAAAAGACGGCCATGATGTTTCAGATTGATTTCAAGTCCGGCAAGCCGGTTTACCTGCAACTGGTGGACCAGATCCGCTACGCGGCGGCTTCGGGCGGGCTGCGCGCGGGCGAACCGCTGCCGTCCATCCGTCCGCTGGCCGAGGAGCTGCGCGTCAACCGCAACACCATCGCCAAGGCCTATGCGGAACTGGAGGGACAGGGCGTCATCGAGACGATTCCCGGCAAGGGCTGTTTCCTGAAGAAAAGCGATTCTCCGTTCAACAAACAAGTCCGCCAGAAACTGCTGGCGGCGGAAATTGACGAAGCCGTGGTCATGGCGCATCACCTGCAGGTGGACCGCGAGAAGTTCCTGGCCCTGGTCAAGGAACGGCTGGATTACTTCGAATGCAAGGCAAGGGAAGGGGAGGAAAAATGAACGACACAACGAACATTCAACGCTCAACATTCAACATTGAACATCCAATGGCGCGCCGACGGGCAGAATTCGTTCGATGTTGGGCGTTCAATGTTGAATGTTGAATGTTTTCCCCATTTCAAATCTATGAACACTGACACACCGGTCATCGAAATCCAAAACCTGACCCGCCGCTACGGCAAGCTGGACGCCGTCAACGGCCTGAGCCTGTCCGTCCGCGCTGGAAAATGCTACGGCTTCTTTGGCCGCAACGGCGCGGGCAAGACCACCACCATCAAATGCCTCTTGAACCTGCTCCGGCCCAACTCCGGCACGGCGCGCGTGTTCGGACTCGATCCGCAGCGCAACGAAGTGGCCGTGAAATCGCGCCTCGCCTACGTGCCGGACATGGTCGCGTTTTATCCGTGGATGACCGTGCGCGGTACGCTGGAATATCTCGCCTCGTTCCGCCAACACTGGAACGGCGACATCGAGGCCGACCTGCTGAAACGCTTTCAACTCGATCCAAACCAGAAGGCCAGCAATCTCTCGAGAGGCCAGAAGACGCAGCTCGCGTTGATTGGCGCAATTTGTCCAGAACCCGAACTGCTCGTGCTCGATGAGCCGACCTCCGGCCTCGACCCCATCGTGCGCCGCGAATTCATCGAGACGGTCATCGGCGCCTACCAATCGGGTGATCCGGGCAGCCGGACGGTGTTCGTGTCCACGCATCTGATTTCGGAATTCGAGGGGTTGATTGACGAATTCACCATCATCGAGCAGGGCCGCGAACTGCTGACGATGGACGCCGACGCTGCGCGCGACCGTTTCCGGAAAATCCGCGCGCGATTTGCCCAACCGCCCGTCAAACTCGATTTGCCCGGCGCATTGAATGTGAAACAAAACGGACGCGAAGTGGAAATCCTGGCCGACGGCAACAGCGAACCGTTGCTGGAAAAACTCCGCGCGCATCAGCCGGAGGAACTGCGCTGCGAATCGCTGTCGCTGGAGGAAATTTTTGTGGCGTCGGGTATTCTGAAAACGACAAACGCTGGAAAACCATGATTGCGACGAGCCACAACCAGGCGTTTTTGGACTGCGGCGGGAAGCGAAGCGCCACGCCGCTTCGGAAGCTCTTGCCACAGCCGAAAAGCGGTGTCGCCGCTGCGCTCCAGTCTTCGCTGCGCTTCGCCTCGGCAGGCTGCCACCGCAGTCCAAAATCCCTGCGTTTTCGGCATCTCCGCGTTAGCGAAGCCAGCCGTTTCCCAAACCGCCCATGAACGCGCTCGTCAAAAAGGAAATCCGGTTGCTGCTGCCGGGCTGGATGGTGGCGATGTTGCTGGCGCTGGTTCAGGCGATCACACGGCCCTATGATTTCTATATTGCGTGCCTGCTTTTCTTCGGTTTGACGATCATGGCGCTGACGACGTTTGGCCGCGAAACCAGTCTCAACACGTTTTCGTTGCTGCTGGCCCAGCCGGCGGAGCGGCTGCGAATCTGGCAGACAAAAATCTCCGTTCTTGCCGTCGCCTTTCTTACGGTGTCTTCGGCTCATGGCTCGCGTGCTTTTGTCATTTCTGGTTTGCATGGTTTCGCAACGAACGATTACGACGATTACAGCTTGTTCATCACCATCTGCCTGATTGCCACCGCGACATTTACCGGCGGGCTGTGGACCACGTTGCTGCTGCGCCAGATCGCGGGCGCCTTCTGGCTCACGCTGCTGGTGCCGGCGGTTTTGTCCGGAGTCGCCACAGTATTTCTTGCCCAAAGCCAGTCCAACAGCACCATCATCGCCGTCCTGTGCGTCGTCTTCGCGGTTTACTCGGTCGGCGGATTTCTGTTTGCGCGCTGGCTGTTTTTCCGCGCGCAGGATGTGGGCTGGTCCGGCGGAGTCATTCCGCTTCCGGAATGGAAATTTTTCTCGGCCCGTTCGGAAAATGCCGTTTCCGCCCGGAACCGAAAGCCGATCTTTGCGCTGGTCAAAAAGGAATTTCAATTGCATCAAGCCAGTCTGATGGGCGCGGCCGGATTGCTGGCGCTGCACCTCGGCGTCATCATCCTGCGGAAATATCACCCCTTCGCCAAAGATTCCGTCGGGGAAGTCCTCACGGCAATTTTCTGGATGCTGTGGCTGGTCATGCCGGTGATTATTGGCAGCCTGGCCGTGGCTGAGGAACGCAGGCTGGGGGTGATGGAAGGCCAGTTGTGCCTGCCGGTTTCGCGCCGGGTTCAATTCGCCATCAAAGGGTTTCTGACTTTGTTTCTCGGCATTTTTCTCGGCGGCGTCATGCCGATGTTGCTGGAAGCCATTGGAGTTGGATGGGGCGCGCATAATCCGATGTTCACATCGGAAACCGACATGGCAAGATCTGGGGTTTTATTTTTCCCGTCATTGGCGTCGTGGCGATCGCCGCGTGGCTGGCGTTGATCAGCCTTTTCGCCTCCACGCTTGCCAAAAGTTTCCTGCAGGCTGTCGGCCTGGCCATCGCCACCTTTTTCTGTTGCTTGCTGTTGATTCCAGTCTTCTTCACCAGCAGCCGGGTGATTCTCTTTGACCTCATATCCGTGCATTCCATCCTGCCGCTGGTAATCACGGTCCCGACACTCATCGTCACCCTGCTCTGGCTGGCTTACCTGAACTTCAAAAATTTCCGCGACGGCTGGCCTTTGTGGCGGCGCAACCTGCTGGGCTTTGCCGGGGCGTTTGTGTTCATTCTCGTGACCACTGCCGCATTGTACAATCGCGCCTGGGAAGTTTTTGAGCCGGCGGAACCGGCGCATGGCGCGGTGAGATTGTCCCTGGCAAATCCGCCAACCCTGAAGATGGTGCAATACAATAATTTGCTCGTGCGGCTGCCCGATGGCCGTGTCTGGTTTGATTACCTGGATTACTCTTACAATTATTATGATGGCGATCCAGTCAGGTGGCGCTATTTGTGGCGAATGCTGACGCATCCTGCTGACCGAAAGTGCCGGGCCGCAGCAGTTCATTGCCGGTTCAAACTGGGTGGCCGCGACGGCCGGACACGTTGCATTTTGTGCTGGAATATTTCCGGCAAACAATTTTTTGCATCCGGCTTTATGGAGACGGTTGGCATCCAGCCGGACGGCACACTTTGGATTTCAGAAAAGCCTGGATCAAACAAACTGGACGGCGGGGACGTTGCAGCAATTTGGCGACGAAACCAACTGGCGGCAAGCTCGTCGCAGTCCCGCACCAGCATTTTGCTTTTGAAAAGCGACGGCACGCTCTGGCGCTGGGGATTACCGTCTTACCGGACGAATTGCATCAATGGCCGGGGCTGCGCACCTTCACGCCGTATCAAATCGGCACCAATTCCGACTGGAAGGAACTTTTCACTTTGGGCTGGATTTGTGCCAGACAAGCGGACGGTCGTGTGTGGCAGTCTGAATGTGAATTGGAAAAGAGGACGAGATGAACTGTACCGGATGACAAATTACGACGAAATTGTTTCGCAAACGGCATCATCCCGTGCCGGCGACGAGCAAACCGCGTTTGTTCGCGCGGACGGAACCTTGTGGGTGCTCAACCAGCATTGGGATGAAAAAACCAGGCAGACGATGGAAACCGGCTTTTTGCAGGTCGGGAAAGAAAACGACTGGCGGGCCGTCGCAGTCAACTATGGCAGGATGGTGGCGCTCAAATCCGACGGCTCATTGTGGCAATGGGGCTTCAGCAATTCATGGAATATGACCCAGGAACAATTCATCCTGGCCACTCAAAAGCCACCCGCTCGCCTGGGCATCCACAACGATTGGGTCGCGATTGCCAGCAGTGGGAAGATGTGATCGCGCTTGCTGCCGACGGCAGCCTGTGGTTGTGGCCGGATCGCGACCAATAACGAGCGATACACTTTGCTGAAACTTCCCAAGCAGCCGCAGTTTCTCGGCAACGTTTTCGGCAAGGCGGATTGATGCGACCTGATCCGGTAGGGCGCGTCACTCCGTGCGCGCCGTCGGGCGATCGCTTGCGGACACACGATTCACCACATTCGGCGGCGGGCAGGGGACTGCCCGCCCTACCCGTATTTATTCCGGCATCAGCGATTGGCATGGCTTGTTTCCGTTTTTGAAACGAGCTTCGGCGACTGCAGGATTATTGACTTTCTGTCCCGGTCCTTCGTGGTAATTCGTCTTCGTGGAAACGGTCACTCAACTCACGAACCAGCTCGTCGCGTCGTATGCGCGCGTGGGCGGCATCAACCATCTGGACGGCAAAAACCTGCCGTCCAAACGCGCCATCGCCGCCATCACGCAGGATTTGCTGCGGCTGCTGTTCCCCGGATATTTCGACGAGAAACTCATCCATTCCTCGGAAATCAAGGTGGTGACGGCGGAGTTGCTCGATTCGGTGCTCGGCGCGCTGGAGGATGAAATCCGCAAAAGCCTGGAATACAATCCCCCGTCCCATCTGCCGAAACAGAACATCACGACGGCGGCGCACAGCCTGACGGTGGAATTCCTCGGCAGCCTGCCGCGCATCCGCGAAATGTTGCAGACGGACATGGAAGCCGCCTACGACGGCGACCCGGCGGCGAAGAGCAAGGAGGAGGTGCTGGTTTCCTATCCGTTCATCGAGGCGATTGCCGTGCAGCGGCTGGCGCACGAATTGTATTTGAAGGACGTCGCGCTCATCCCGCGCATCATGACCGAGTGGGCGCACATGTCGCACGGGCATGGACCTGCATCCGGGCGCGCAAATCGGGTCGCACTTTTTCGTGGACCATTGCACTGGCACGGTCGTCGGCGAAACCGCCATCATCGGCGACCACGTGAAGATGTATCACGGTGTCACGCTCGGCGCGAAATCCACCGCCGCCGTGGAACAATTGCGCGGCAAGAAACGGCATCCGACCATCGAGGACCGCGTCACGATTTATCCCGGCGCGACGATTCTCGGCGGCGAGACCGTCATTGGTGCCGGCAGCACGATTGGCGGCAACGTGTTCCTCATGGACAGCGTCGCGCCGAAGTCACTGGTTATTTACGACAGCCCCGACATGCGCGTGTTGAACAGAGCAAAAAAAATGACTGCCGTGGACTTTCAGATTTGACTGCCCGGTTCGCAAGATTTTGAAAGCGCTCATCGAAACCAGAAAAACCCGGCCGGAACGGGTCTTCCTCGTCGGCGTCGAACTCAAATCCCGCAACCATGCGGATACGAGCGATTCGCTGGCCGAGCTCGGCGAACTGACCGCCACCGCGGGCGGCGAAGTCATTGGCGACGGCCTGCAAAAAACGGAATCGCTGAATCCCGCCACGTTCATCGGCAAGGGCAAGGCGGCGGAATTCGCGGACTTCTGCCGGCGGCAGAACGTGGACACGGTGATATTCGATGACGATCTTTCACCGGCGCAGAGCCGCAACCTCGAAAAAATTTTCAACTGCAAGGTCCTCAACCGCACGTCGCTGATTCTCGACATCTTCGCCCAGCGCGCCCGGACGCGCGAAGGCAAGCTGCAGATCGAGCTGGCGCAGCTCCAGCATTTGCTGCCGCGACTCACAAAATATTGGGGCCACCTGTCACGGCAGACGGGCGGCATCGGCATGCGTGGCGGCGAAGGCGAAACGCAATTGGAAACCGACCGCCGCCGCGTGCAGGATCGCATCGCGAAAATTTCCCGCGAACTGGAAATGGTGCGGCAGCAGCGCGGCATTCAGCGCACCGGCCGCCAGCGCAGCAACTGGCCGCTGGCCTCCATCGTCGGTTACACCAACGCCGGCAAATCCACATTGCTCAACGCGCTCACCGGCGCGGAGGTTTTGGTGAAGGACATTTTGTTCGCCACGCTCGATCCGACGACGCGGCGGTTGAAATTGCCGACGAACCAGAATGTGTTGCTCACCGACACGGTTGGTTTCATCCGCAAATTGCCGCATGGACTCGTCGAGGCGTTCAAGGCCACGCTCGAGGAAGTGGTGCAGGCGGATTTGCTGCTGCACGTTGTGGACATCAGCCATCCGCAGGCCGAGGAACAAATTGCCGCGGTGAATGCCGTGCTGGCCGAGATCGGCGCGGGTGAGAAAACGACGCTGATGGTTTTCAACAAAATGGACCGGCTCAACGCCGGCGGCCCCGGGGCGGGCGGTGCCGGCGCATTGAGCCGTTTGCAGGAACGGCATCAAAACGCCGTCACGATTTCGGCCACGACCGGCGAAGGCATTGCGTCATTGCTTGCGGAAATCGGAACGCAGTTGCGTCCCAAACGCGAGTTTCTGGAATTGCGCGTGCCGCACGAGCAGGCGGCGGTGATTGCGCGATTGCACAAGGTGGGCCAGGTCATTTCGCGCAGTTATCGCGGTCCGGCGGCGCGGTTCAAAGTCCGTATTCCACCGCATTACCACGACGAATTCGCGCCGTACATCGTGTCCAAGGCGGAAGCCGCATCTTAATCTTAATCGTCATCGTAATCTAAATCCTTTGCCGGATGGATTACGAGTAAGAGCAAGATTACGATTAGGATTGTCAGTTACAAATCCACCGCTTGCCCTGACCCGGCGGACGGCGGTATAATTCCAACGCAATTGGTTATGTCACAAACCGGGCGCCAGTCACTCAACACCAGTACCGTCCTCTGCGTCATCATGGGCGGCGGTCAGGGCTCGCGGCTGTTTCCGTTGACGAAGGACCGCTCCAAACCCGCCGTGCCGCTGGCCGGCAAATACCGGCTCGTGGACATCCCGATCTCGAACTGCATCAATTCCGGGTTCCGGCGGATTTACATTTTGACGCAGTTCAACTCCACCTCGCTGCACAGCCACATTTCGCGAACGTACAAATTCGACCAGTTCACGAGCGGCTTTGTCGAAATTCTCGCGGCGCAACGGACGCTCACCGACGCCTCCTGGTATGAAGGCACCGCCGACGCCGTGCGGAAAAATCTGATCCACTTTCTCAATCACGATTTCGATTACCTGATCATTTTGAGCGGCGACGCATTATACCGGATGGATTTTCGTCCCATGGTCGCCCAACACGTCGAAACCGGCGCGGACATTACCGTCGCGACGATTCCGGTCGGGCGGCGCGAGGCGCAATCGCTGGGCATCATGCAAATCGGCGCGGACTACCGCATCACGCGATTTGATGAAAAGCCCAAAGACCCCGCGGTGCTTGATGCATTGCGGCTGCAACCGGATTTGTATCCAAAACTCGGCATTGCCGAGCCCGCGCCGCAGGGCGAATTGTTCCTCGCGTCCATGGGCATTTACGTTTTCAACCGCGATTTGATCCGCAGCCTGCTTGACAATCCACTGCCCGATTTCGGCAAACACATCATTCCCCAGGCCATCAATGAGCGCCGCGTTTGCTCCCACGTTTTCCAGGGTTATTGGGAGGACATCGGCACCATCCGTTCGTTTTTTGAGGCGAACCTCGATCTCGTTTCTGAACTGCCGCGCTTCAATTTTTTCGACATGAATGCGCCGATTTTCAGCCGTCCGCGCTTTTTGCCCGGCTCAAAAATCAACGGCGCGCAGATTGACCACGCGGTGATTTCCGACGGCTGCATCATCAACCACGCGCGCATCACCAGCAGCATCATCGGCCTGCGCACCGTCGTCGGCGCGGGCACGGAATTGAGTCGCGTCATCGGCCTGGGCAGCGACTATTACGAATCCCAGGAATCGGTGGACCGCCACGAACGCGAGGGCAAACCGCGCATCGGCATCGGCGCGAATTGCAAAATCGAGAACACCATCATTGACAAGAACGCGCGCATCGGAAACAACGTCGTCCTGTCGCCCGCCGGCAAGCCCGAAAAGCTCGACCACGAACTCTGTTACATCCGCGACGGCATCATCGTCATTCCCAAAAACGCCGTCATCCCGCACGGCACGGTGATTTGAAAAGCGGGGCGGGAGAGAATTGGCGGTAAACAGTGTTTGTGACTTACGCTCGCCCTCACCTGTTTCCTCTCCCCCGGGGAGAGGATTTTCACAATCACGCTTTCTGGTTTTTGGCCGACCGTCCGGCAAATCCCGGCACGCGAATTTTCAAGGGGACGGCGAACGATTCTCCTTCTCCGTGGGGAGAAGGCCGGGTTGAGGGAGAGCGTTACTCAAATTAACTTCTGCTGTTTTGCACTTTCGTTTATCAAAGCAAAAATTAACTGCTGGTTCAAAACCTCCAGCCTCGTTGGCATATGATATTCCGTTCTGTCCCTTGCTGAACCTGGACGAACACCGTGCCATAAGACCTCGTGGAAGAGATTATTCCTGAGATTTGCCAATTTCTCTGCATTTATGAAGTCGTCTCCTGGAAGATCAAATTTGCCGCGGAGTGCGACAAGGCGTCGCTTGTGAAGACCCTTAATGCATTTGTCCACATTGGCGAGCTGTTCCAGATTGTCGCCGCAGTAAATGACGCGGGTGTCAACGAGGGAGGAAGGTTTCGGACGGCTCGTGGGGACACTCGCCCCACCGGAAGATTTGGCCGCAGCCTTTTTTGCCATGCGGCGAGATTAGGACAGCAGCTGGTTACGGTCAATCCGTGTTCATCCGTGTTTATCTGTGGTTATTCACTGTCATTTACTTTCCTTCGCTTCGCTGCTAAAACTTCCGTGTGCTCAACGACGCCGCCATCTGGAAAAATCTCAATTCGCCGCGCCGGTTGTTTTTGATTGCCGGGCCGTGCGTGATTGAAAACGAAAAGCTGTGCCTGCAAGTGGCCGCTTCGCTCAAAAAAACCTGCGCTGCGCTCGGCATTTTTTACGTTTTCAAAGCCAGTTTCGACAAGGCCAACCGCACGTCGGCCAAATCCTTTCGCGGGCCGGGCCTCGATGAAGGCCTGCGCGTGCTCGGCAAGGTCCGCGCCGAATTCGGCGTGCCGGTGCTGACCGATATTCACACCGAAACGCAGGCCGCCATCGCGGGCGAAGTCGTGGACATTTTGCAAATTCCCGCGTTCCTCTGCCGCCAGACGGATTTGATTGAAGCCGCCGCCATCACCGGCCAGATCGTCAATTTGAAAAAGGGCCAGTTCCTTTCGCCGGCGGAAATGGGCCAGGTCGCGGAAAAAGCCCGGCGCGCCGGGGCGAAAAAAATCCTGCTCACCGAACGCGGCACGACGTTCGGCTACAACAATCTTGTCGCCGACATGCGCTCGATTCCCATCCTGAAGCGTTCCGGCTTTCCGGTCGTCTTTGACGCGACGCATTCGGTGCAATTGCCCGGCGGCGGCGGCGACAAATCATCCGGCCAGCGCGAATTTGCGCCGGTGCTGGCGCGATGCGCGCTGGCGGCGGGCGCCAACGGTCTTTTTATCGAAACGCATCCGCGACCGGAGCGCGCGCTCAGCGACGGGCCGAACATGATTCCGCTGGCGGAGATGCCGGCGTTGCTGCGGGAACTGCTGAAAGTTTTCAATGCGGTGAAAAGATGAACATCGAACATCCAACATCTAACATCCAACGCCCAATGTTTTTGCGCGGCGGCTACCATTGGATGTTCAGTGTTGGATGTTGGTTGTTGGATGTTTCCCACTTCTAACTTTCCATGCCCGCCAGGATTTCTCCCAAACTTCGCTCGCGTCTTCGAGCGCATAAAACTGCTCCTGTGCGACGTGGACGGCGTGTTGACCGACGGCTCGGTGTTCATCGGCGGCGCGGGCGAATTCAAACCATTCAACATCCAGGACGGTTTCGGTCTCGTGCTGCTGCGGCGCGCCGGCTTGAAAATCGGCTGGGTCTCGGCCCGGCCATCGGCGGCGACGGCCTGGCGGGCGCGCGAACTCAAAATTAATTTTCTCATCCAGCAAAAAGACCGTCTCAGCAAGGTCGCCGCGGTCGAAAAACTCCTGGCCCGGGAAAAATTGAGCTGGGACGAGGTTTGTTTCGTCGGCGACGACATTGTGGATCTGGGTCCGCTGCAGCGCGCGGGCGTTGCCGTGGCGGTGGCCAATGCGGTGCGCGAGGCGAAGGCGGCGGCGCATCTGGTCACGCGCGCGGCGGGCGGGCGCGGCGCGGTGCGCGAAGTCGTGGAAATGATTTTGAAAGCGCAGGGGAAATGGGATGCGATTGTGGCGCATTACACGAAATGAAATCCGAAATCCGAAATCCGATGGCCGAAAGAGGCTCGAAATCCGATGGCCGAAAAAAAACCGGGGGCCGTAGATCTCATTTTCGGCATTCGGGCTTCGGAATTCTTTCGGGTTTCGGGTTTCGGGTTTCGGGACTTACCTCCGTCTGGCCAGCAATGATCGCGGGGTTGTTGTTCGCCGTCGCGCTCGGCGTTTGCGCGCAGCAAACCAGCGTCCAGAGCGCGAGGAATTTCACTTCCACCGAATACTACGGGCCGACGAATCAACAACAAATCAAATCAATTTTGTCCGGCGCCGAGGCGTTGCCCCAGCCGGGCGGACTGCTCATCATCAAACAACTCAAGCTCGAAATGTTCGACCCGGACGGCAAGCTGGAATGGGTTGTGAATGCGCCGGAATGCGTTTATGACACGTTCAAAGGCGAGGCGAATTCGCCGGGGCATTTGGAGGTGCGGACGGGCGATGGAAATTTCCGCATCGAGGGCGACGGTTTTTTGTGGCGGCAAAGCGATCATTCCTCACCATCTCGAACAATGTGCACCGTGATTGAAAACGGGGCAAAAATGAACACCAAACCATGAAACGTTTCAGTCTCATAGTGATTGCCATGTTGTGCGGCTGGATGGTTCACGCGCAAACCGACGCGACCGCGCAAAGTTCCCCCGCGAGTGCGACAACCAATTCACCCGGCGCGCCGCGTCCGCCGCGCGCCCCGACGCGGATAGATCCGACAGCGCGGATTTTGATTTGAACGGGCATCAGGCGATTTATCGCGGACACGTGCGCGTGGACGATCCGGAAATGAAGCTCACCTGTGCCCTGCTCGTCGCGGATGTGCCGCCGGAGGGCGGGCACCCGAATCACATCGTGGCCGAGACGAATGTGGTGATTGATTTCACGGACACCAAAGGCCAGACCAATCACGCGACCGGTGACAAGGCGGTTTACATTTACATCGTGCAAAACGGCGTGACGAACGAGACGGTCACGCTCACCGGCAATCCGCAGATGGAAAACGCGCAAGGCACGCAGGCGGGTGATGTGATTATCCTGGGACCTGCGCGAACAACAATCTCCATTTCGACAATCCGCACATGATTTCCCCGGCAAAACCCCAACGGCGCTGTGGCCGGACACGAATTCGGCGCCGGCAGGCACGGACACGCCCGTTATCAATAAAACCAACCTTCCGCCGGGAACGATTCAGAACATTGATAAAATATTGATAAAATGATTCAGAACACTGACACCACCATTACTCAGTAAATGGAAACCCCCGTCCCATCCTCGAACGGCCTGCTGCTCGCCACGGAAAATCTGGTGAAGGAGTATCACGGCCGCCGCGTGGTGAACGACGTGTCCATTTCCGTGGGCGCGGGCGAAATCGTCGGGTTGCTCGGGCCGAACGGCGCGGGCAAAACGACGACGTTCAACATGGTCGTCGGTCTCGTGAAACCGGACGGGGGCGCGGTGAAATTTCAAGGCCGCGGCATCACGCGCCTGCCGATGCACCGGCGCGCGCGGCTGGGCATCGGTTATTTGACGCAGGAACCGTCGGTGTTCCGCAAACTCACGGTGGAGGAAAACATTCTGGCAATTCTCGAAATGTGCCGGCTGTCGCGTGATGAACGCGCGCGTGCGATTGAAGTATTTGCTCGAGGAACTGGCTTTGACGCCGCTGGCCAAAAACAAGGCCTACACGCTCAGCGGCGGCGAAAAACGGCGGCTGGAAATCACCCGCGCGCTGGTGACGAGCCCCAAATTGATGCTGCTGGACGAGCCGTTCAGCGGCATTGATCCGATCGCGGTCTATGAAGTGCAGAAGATTGTGCGCCGCTTGAAGGAGCGCGGGCTGGGCATTTTGGTCACCGACCACAACGTGCGCGAAACCTTGAAATTGATTGACCGCGGCTACATCATCCACAAAGGCCAGGTGCTCGTGGAGGGTTCGTCCGAATTTCTGGCGAACGACCCGAAGGCGCGGGAAATTTATCTGGGCCCGGAATTTAATTTGTGAACATGCAACACCAGATCGTCACCGTCGAACGGTTCTACAAGGAACATGCCGCCGCGCTGCAAATGCGGCTGCTGGCGGGCAAGCGCGGGCTGAAGCGCATCATCCGCGAACCGACCGTCAATCGCCCCGGCCTGGCCATGAGCGGATTCACCCATTATTTCGCCTACAAACGCGTGCAGGTTTTCGGCAACGCGGAGGTGTCTTATTTGCGGTCGCTCAGGGCCGCCGAACGCGCGAGACGTTACAACCATTTTTTTGCCTTCAAAATCCCGTGCATCGTTTTCAGCCGCAGTCTCCGCCCGGACAAGGAATTCCTGGCCGCCGCCGAAAAGGCGGGCATTCCGGTTTTTCAATGCCCGATGGTCACGATGAAGTTCATCAATGCCGCGACGCTCGAGCTCGAAACGATGTTTGCGCCGCGCGGCTCCGAGATGGGCAGCATGGTGGACATCCTTGGCGTGGGCGTGCTGATTCGCGGGGAGAGCGGCATCGGCAAAAGCGAGGCGGTGCTGGCGCTCATTGAGCGCGGCTACAGCCTGGTCTCCGATGACGTGACGAGGGTCGTTTTGGAGGACGGCCGCGAAGTCGTCGGCACCTGCGCCGAATTGACGCGTGACCACATGGAAATCCGCGGCATCGGCATCATCAACGTCGCCGCGATGTTCGGCGTCAAAAGCATCCGCAACCAAAAGCGCCTGGACCTCATCGTCACGCTCAAGGTATGGAACGAAGTTGCGGATGTGGACCGCATCGGCATGGAACAGGAATTCGAGAAAATTCTGGGCGTGGACATTCCGCACATCGTCATCCCCGTCCGCCCCGGACGCGACCTGGCGCGGCTCATCGAAGTTGCCGCGTTTCAGACCAAGTTGAAAATGTCCGGTCACAACGCGGCTCAGGAATTGAACGACCGCCTGATCGCTCACATGAGCCAGCACAATCCGTCGGCGGTGGAATAAAATCAGTGGCACTTCGTCCCCACATCGTTTAGTGTAGCATGAGCAAATTGATGAGCGCAAAAAAGCTGCCGGACAGCGAGTTCTTCACCAAGGAACTCACGATCACTAACAAGCTGGGCATCCATGCCCGGCCCGCCGCCATGTTCGTCAAGATCGCCAACCGGTTCGCGTGCGAAATTTTCGTTGAAAAGAACGGTGAAAAAATCAACGGCAAGAGCATCATGGGATTGATGATGCTCGCTGCCGGCCCGGGCAGCAAACTGACCCTGCACGTTCGCGGCGCCGACGCCCAGGCCGCCATCCTCGAACTCGAAGCCCTCGTCAAACGGAAGTTTGATGAGGAATGAGAGGCACGTGACGCGTGATTTGTGAAACGTGAAGATGCTCCAGGGAACCGTTGCTCACGCCCCATTTTTACGTTTCACGCTTCACGTTTTCGCAAACTTTGGACTTTGAACTTTGGGCTGGGGACTTTAATTTCAGCACATGGCTGCCGCTGAAATTGACATCAAATACGTCGCGCATCTGGCGCGGCTGCATCTTACCCCCGACGAGGAAAAGAAACTCGGCGCGCAACTCGACGGCATTCTCGGCTACATCGAAAAATTGAAGGAACTCGACGTGGCCGGCGTCGAGCCCACCGCTCACGCCGTGCCGCTGGTCAATGTCACGCGCCCGGACGAAGTCCGCCCTTCGCTCCCGCACGACGACGCCCTGCGTAACGCGCCCGCGCAGGCCAACGGGCTTTTCATGGTGCCGAAGATTGTGGAGTAAGAAAACGAACCACGGATAAACACGGATGAACACGGATTCGGACAAATTAGACAGTGGTACAAATTGGTGGGGCGAGGCTACTGACGAGCCGGCTCGCGAGTACGCTCGCCCCACCGAAAGATGCAAAATGTACCACCGCCAAAAATCGCGATCCCTTTCGCCCAAGCGGAGCGGGGGACGTGTCCCAAGGCTTGAGGCCTTACATCCGTGTTTATCCGTGTTCATCCGTGGTTAAAAATTTCCAATGCTCAACCAACTGACCATTTCCGAACTGACCGCCAAACTCGCCAAGCGCGAAGTCTCCGCGCGCGAGGCCATGCAGTCGTGTCTCGACCAAATCGCGCGCGTGGACAAAAAAATCCACGCCTTTATCAGCTGCAATGCCGATGACGCGCTGGCGCAAGCCGATGCAGCGGACAAGGAACTGGCCAAAGGTGGCAGCGCCGCAAAATGCCTGCTGGGAATTCCGGTCGCGGTCAAGGACGTGCTCGCCGTCAAAAATCAGCCGCTCAATTGCGGCTCGAAAATCCTCGGCAAATTTGTTTCACCCTACGACGCGACGGTCGTCGAAAGATTAAAGGCGGCGGGCGCGATTGTCTTTGGCCGGCTGAACATGGACGAATTTGCCATGGGCAGTTCGACGGAAAATTCCGCGTTCGGCGTCACGCGCAATCCGTGGGACACCACGCGCATTCCCGGCGGCTCGTCCGGCGGCTCGGCGGCGGCGGTCGCGGCGGACGAGGCGATTGCCACGCTCGGCTCGGACACCGGCGGCTCGATTCGCCAGCCCGCCGCGTTGTGCGGTTGCGTCGGCCTGAAACCAACCTACGGCCGGGTGTCGCGCTACGGGCTGGTCGCCTTCGCCTCGTCCCTCGATCAAATCGGTCCGTTCACCAAGGACGTTCGCGACGCGGCGACGATGCTTGGCGTCATCAGCGGACACGATTTGCGCGATTCCACCAGCGTGCCGCAACCGGTGCCGGATTATGCCGCGGGCCTGACCGGTCCGAGCCGGACTGGCCATCCATCAAAGGTTTGAAGCTCGGCCTGCCGAAGGAATACATGATTGGCGGGCTGGATCCCGAAGTGAAAGCCGCCGTGGACGCCGCCGTGAAACAATTCGAAAAACAGGGCGCGGAGATCGTGGAAATTACGCTGCCGCACACCGATTACGCGGCGGCGACCTATTACATCATCGCGCCCGCCGAGGCGTCCGCGAACCTCGCGCGCTTCGACGGCATCCGCTACGGGGCGCGGGTGGACGGCGCAGATCCGATTGAACTATATTGCCGGACGCGCGGCGCGGGTTTTGGCGCGGAGGTGAAGCGGCGGATCATCCTCGGCACCTATGTTTTGAGCAGCGGCTACTACGATGCTTATTATTTGCACGCGCAAAAAGTCCGCACGCTCATCCGCAACGATTTCCTGAAGGCGTTCGAGAAAGTGGACGCCATCGTCACGCCCACCACCCCGACGGCGGCATTCAAGATTGGCGAGAAATTTGACGACCCGCTGCAAATGTATCTGTGTGACGTGTTCACGCTGGCGTGCAATCTGGCGGGCATCTGTGGCATCAGCATTCCCTGCGGTTTCACCAAAAATCCGAAACTGCCCATCGGCCTGCAGCTGCTCGGCAAGCCTTTTGGCGAGGAAACGCTTCTGACCATTGCCCATGCTTATGAGCTAAACACCTTGTGGCACAATGAAAAAAAACCTACAGTAATCTGAGCCAGAGTATCCGGTATGAAACCAAGTCCGCGCGCCAACAAAGTTCTTTTTTTCGTGGGGATGTCCATTCCGCTGCTGGGGCTGGTTGTAATGAGCTGGCTCGTGCATAAGACGACCGAACAATTCCGGGATTCATTTTTTCAAGTGGGGCACACCTACAAAGTCCTGACCCTGATCCAGCAAACCCAGTTTCACCTTCAGGATGCGGAAACCGAACGGCGCGGCTACCTGTTGACGGGTGGCAATGACTATTTTAATTCATACGGCCGGGCCATGGCTGCGGCCCGCAATGACCTGGATCAATTGAAAAGCCTCGTCCAGGTCAGGGCCGGGCAACGAACCAACCTCGTGGCATTGCAAAACCTCATTGCGGAACGGCTGGGCATTAATCCGGAGACGATTGCCGGCAGCAAGGTCAATGTGCGCGAGGCCCTGGCCATCAAGTTGACCGACGAGGGCAAGAACACGATGGAGAAAATCGGCCGCGTGCTGTTCCAAATGGGGCAGGAAGAGGAATACTCGCTGAGTATCAATCAGCAGCGCGCGGAAGACGACTCCATCTCCAGCCAGATCACGTCGGTGGTGCTCATCGCCACCGTCGTCATGGTGCTGATCTTCATTGTCATCATCCTGCGGCGACTCGAAAAACTGCAACACGTCGTCACCATCTGCGCCTGGACCGGCCAGGTAAAATACGAGGGCGAGTGGATTCGCCTGGACGAATACCTGCAACGCCGGTTCGGTCTTTCCGTTTCACACGGACTTTCCAAGGAGGCGGCGGAGAAAATGATCGCGGAAATCAAGGCAGCCAACCGGCCGGGCGGCGAACGGCCGCCGGGCTGACCCGCCGCCGGAACAGATCATCCGGCTTGCGTTCCAAGTAACTTGATGGTTACTTAGTGGAATACATGGCCGGACCTGTCAGACCGAACAGCGCAGTGGCGGAGCGGAATCCCGAACGCACCCGCGAACGCATCTTGTCCGCCGCGTTGAAGGAATTCGCGGCGAATGGTTTCGCGGGCGCGCGCGTGGACGCCATCGCGCGGCGAGCCGCCATCAACAAGCGGATGCTTTACCATTATTTCGGCAACAAGGAGCATTTGTTCCGCGAAGTGCTGCGCCGCAAAATCGCCGAGCGGCAGGCGTCAGCCGAAGGCTTGTCGGGCGACCCGGCGGAGAGCCTGCCATTTCGGTTCAAACTCTCGTGCAAGGACGCGGACTGGGTTCGCCTGCTGGAGTGGGAGGCGTTGCAGGAAGCGGACAACCGGTTGATTGACGGAACCGGCCGGCGGGCGCTGGCGATCCAGGCAGTGGACCGTACCCGCCAACAGCAGGCGCTCGGCTATCTGGCCGGTGAATTTGAGCCGCACCACCTTTTGCTGGCGATGCGGTCGCTGACGATGTTCCCGCTGGCGTTCCCGCAGTTGACGCGGCTTATCACGGGCCAGCCGGTTTCTGATCCGCATTTTCAAAAGGAGTACGCGGAGTTTCTGAAAAAATTCGCCGGCGCTTTCCGGCCCGCAGGCAGCCGCCGCAACAAAACATTTCGTAAATTGAAGATGGCATGAAAAATTCAACCCTGATTCCAGTGCTGGCAGTTGCCGCGACGATGCTGGTCAACGGCTGTTCGGGCGGCGCAAAAAAAAGCGCGGGTGGCACGGGCGCACCGGTGCTCGTGGCGCCGGCGGTCGCAACCAATGTGCCGGTGCTGATCAATCCGCCGCCGGTCGGCCACGTGATACCGTATTCGACGGTGACCATCCGCCCCCAAATCGGCGGTGTCATCAGCCAGGTGCATTTTCGGGAAGGCTCAGAGGTGACATCAAATCAATTGCTTTTCACGATTGACCCGCGCCCGATGCAGGCGGCGCTGGCGCATGACAGAGCGCAGTTGGAAAATGCGGAAATCCAGTTCAACCGCGAGCAAAAATTGTTCGACCAAAAACTGGTTTCGCAGGATGAATACGACACCAGCAAGTCTGCCCGGGACACGCTCGCGGCGACGGTGCAAACGGATGAATTGAATCTCGACTTCTGCGAAATCCGCGCGCCGTTTGATGGCCGGACGGGCAGCCTGCAATTTCATGAAGGCAATGTCGTCAAGGCCCCTGACGACACACTGCTGACCATCAACCAGATTCATCCGATTTACGTCGCGTTCGCCGTGCCGGAGCAATACCTGCCGGAAATCAAAAGGGAGATGCGCGAGAAAACACTGAAGGTGATGGCGACTTTTCAAAACATGGATGTGCCGCCGCAAGGCGAGTTGACATTTATTGACAACACCGTTGACACGATGACCGGCACGATTCAGCTGCGAGCCACGTTCCCGAATGAGGATGGGACATTGTGGCCGGGTCAGTTTGTGCAAGTGGCGCTGACGCTGTCGGATTTGACTAACGCCATCGTCGTGCCCTCGCAGGCGGTGCAGACGGGACAAAACGGCCAGTTTGTTTACGTCGTGAAACCGGATCAAACGGCCGAGGAGCGTCCGGTAACCATCGGCATTACGTATCAAGGTGAAACCGTGATGCAAAGTGGTTTGCAAGCCGGCGAAACGGTGGTGACCGACGGCCAGTTGCGTCTGGCACCCGGCACCAAGGTGAACATCAAGAGCGCCCTTTCGTCCACCAACGCGCCATGAGCGTTTCCGAACTTTTCATCCGCCGGCCCGTGATGACCACGCTGGTCATGTCCGGCATTTTGTTGTTCGGCTTGATTGGCTTTCTCCAGTTGCCGGTGAGCGATCTGCCCAGTGTGGATTATCCGACGATCCAGGTTTCGGCCAGTTTGCCCGGCGCGAGTCCGGAGACGATGGCCTCGGCCGTGGCCACGCCGCTGGAAAAGCAATTTTCCATCATTGCGGGCGTGGACTCGATGTCCTCCATCAGTGCGCAGGGACTTACACAGATCACGATCCAGTTCACGCTGGCGCGCAACATTGACGCCGCGGCGGCGGACGTGCAGGCGGCCATTGCGCGCGCGGCCAAACAATTGCCGCCAAACCTGCCCAGCCCGCCAACTTACCAGAAGGTCAATCCGGCTGACCAGCCAGTCATTTATCTGGCGCTCTCGTCGCCGACGCTGCCGCTGTGGACGGTGGACGATTACGGTGAAAATCTGCTGGCGCAGCAAATCTCCATGATCAATGGCGTGGCACAGGTTTCCGTTTTTGGTTCGCAGCAATACGCCGTGCGCATCCAGGTGGATCCGAACAAACTCGCCGCCTACAACCTTGGCATTGACCAGGTCGAGCAGGCGGTGGAAGCGGGCAATGTGAACCAGCCGCTCGGCACGCTTTACGGCCGGCATCAGGCGTTCACCGTGCAAGCCAGCGGCCAGCTCAAAAACGCGGCGGCGTTCCGCCCGATGATCGTCGCGTATCGCAACGGCAATCCGGTGCGCCTGCAGGAACTCGGCAATGTCACCGACAGCGTGCAGAACAACAAGATCGCCAGTTGGTATAACAACACGCGCGCCATTGTGCTGGCGGTGCAGCGCCAGCCGGGCGCGAACACGGTCCAAGTGGTGGACAACATCAGGAAATTGCTGCCGCAATTCCGCAAGGCGATTCCAGCGGCGGTCCACATGGACGTACTTTTCGACCGTTCGCAGGGCATCCGCCAGTCGGTGGCGGACGTGGAGCACACGCTGCTGCTGACCGTCTTTCTGGTCGTGATGGTCATTTTCATCTTCTTGCGGAACCTGTCGGCGACGCTCATTCCGAGCCTGGCGCTGCCGATGTCCCTCATCGGCACGTTCGCGGTGATGGCCCTGCTCGGTTACAGCCTCGACAATCTTTCGCTGATGGCGCTGACGCTGTGCGTCGGGTTCGTGGTGGACGACGCCATCGTCATGCTCGAAAACATCGTGCGCCACATGGAAAACGGCGAACCGCCGATGGAGGCCGCGCTGAAGGGCTCTCGGGAAATCGGCTTCACCATCATTTCCATGACCCTGTCGCTTTCGGCGGTGTTTATCCCCGTGCTGTTCATGAGCGGGCTGCTCGGCCGTCTGCTGCACGAATTTGCGGTGACGATTGTGGTCGCGGTGCTGGTCTCCGGCTTCGTTTCACTGACGTTGACGCCGATGATGTGCAGCCGGTTCGTGCATGCGGTACATGGGCAACAACACGGATGGCTTTACGCGGCCTTCGAGCGGTTCTTCGATGAAATGCGCAACAAATACGACCGCACCCTGCAATTCGCCATGCACCATCGCCGCGCAACCGTCATCGTGTCGTTCGTGATTTTCGTCGCGACGCTGTTTTTGTTCGTCTTTATCCCGAAAGGCTTTTTCCCCGACGAGGACACCGGCCAGATTTTCGCCATCACCGAGGCGTCGCAGGACATTTCCTTCGACGCGATGCGCGAACACCAGATGGCCGCGGCCAAAATCGTCGCCGCCGATCCGAACGTGGAAGGCTTCATGTCGGCCATCGGCGCCGGCGGTTCGTCCGCCAGCCTGAACAACGGCCGCCTTTTCATGCGTTTGAAACCGCGTTCCGAACGCAAATTGAACGCGAACCAGATCATCCAGGAGCTGCGGCCGCAGTTCGCACAAATCCCGGGCTTGAGCGTCTACATGCAAAACCTGCCGCTCATCCGCATCGGCGGCATGCTGACCAAGGCGTTGTATCAATTCAGTTTGCAAGACACGGACACAAAGGAGCTTTTTCACTGGACCCCGTTGCTGATGAACAAAATCGCGGAGGACAAAAGCACGTTTCAGGACGTGACGAGCGATTTGTTCATCGCCAATCCCCAGGTCAATGTTGACATTGATCGCGACAAAGCCGCCGCGCTTGGCGTCACGCCGGAGCAGATAGAAAACGCGCTTTACGACGCCTACGGTGAACGCCAGTCGTCCACGATTTACGGCGACGTGGCCGAATACTGGGTCGTTTTTGAAGTTTTGCCGCAATTCCAGCTCGACCCGGACGCACTTTCGCAACTTTACATCACCAGTTCATTCACCCCGACCAACAGCACGACCCCCATCCTGGTTCCGTTGAGCGCCGTCGCCCGGCTCACCCGCAACCTCGGGCCGACCAGCATTTCGCACGTCGGCCAATTGCCGTCCGTCACCATTTCCTTCAACCTCGCGCCCGGTGTGTCCCTCGGCACCGCCGTCGAACGGGTTCAGAAAATTGAAAATGATCTGCACCTGCCCGCGACCATCGCCGGCAGTTTTCAAGGTTCGGCGGCGGTTTTCCAATCCTCGGTCAAAGGCTTGGGCCTGTTGCTCATCGCCTCCATCATCGTCATCTACATTATTCTCGGCATCCTGTACGAAAGTTTCATTCATCCGCTGACGATTCTTTCCGGTCTGCCGTCGGCGGGTTTCGGCGCGCTGCTGACGTTGATGTTGTTCCGCCTTGATTTGAACATCTATGGCTTCGTAGGCCTGATCATGCTCGTGGGCATTGTGAAGAAAAACGCCATCATGATGATTGACTTCGCCATCGAGGCGCAGCGGGGCGGGAAATCCGCCGCCGAAGCGATTCACGAAGGCTGCCTGCTGCGGTTCCGGCCGATCATGATGACCACCATGGCCGCGCTCATGGCCACGCTGCCCATTGCGCTGGGTCTCGGCGCGGGCGGCGCCTCCCGCAGGTCCCTCGGCCTCACCGTCGTTGGCGGCCTGGTGGTGTCGCAATGCCTGACGCTCTACATCACGCCGGTGGTTTATCTTTACCTCGAAGGATTCCACCAATGGTATCTGCGCAAACGCGCCAGACGCGCGGCGATTCAAACGGGCATCAAGCCAGCGACCGCGTGATTTGCGGATTTTGTGACGCAGGCATTCCTGGGAGCGCCGGCGTCTCGCCGGCCAGTCCACGCAACAACCCGCCGACGGGACGCCAGCGCTCCCAGGTTTGTGTTCGAGCTTCAATTCAGCGTGGCTGCCTCAGCCTCCATCACCTGCGGAATATCTGTAATTTTTAGTACGTTCAGATAATCCGGCCCTTCCCGGTGCGATTTCGGCAGGTTCGCCAAAATCAGTTTGCGCACGGCCGGCTCGAACAACGCGGCGTAAAGCGCGTTGACCCCCATGGAACCTTCGGCATGAATTTTGATTTTTGCCGCGTCCATTCCGGGCATGGAATGCAACGCCTGTACGGCACACCGAATATCCCACACCCGCATTCCGTCCACCGTCTGGCCGAGCAACATGAATCGGCGCCGGATTTCTGTGAGACGCTTTTCGCCGCCGGACCATGCCGTCAACCCGACCCCGCGCGGCGCGAAGAATGCGAGCGCGACGCGTTTTGCCTCCAACTCGTGTTTTAAGTCTTCAAATGCGACGGAGTTTGTTGCGGGCGAAGACGGGCCCGCCAGTTCTTCGGTCAGTTCGCCGCCGAACTTCCCGCCCACAGCGGTCAGCCAGTTGGTCCAGCCGGTTTGATCGAACACGTCGAGTTCAACCTGTTCCGGCGGTTTCGCCGCCGCCTTTTCGAGGACGTAGAGCCGCAAGGAAACGTCGTGCTGGCTGGTGAAATCCCACGCGCTGAAACGGACGCCGTCGCGTTCGACGGAAAAAACCCGCTTCGGTTCCGGCGACGTTCCCTCATCCGGCCAGCCGGCAAAAACTTTTTCGCGCAACGTGAAGCGGAGTTCGCCGGCTGATTTCTTATCCGGCTTCGCCAGGGGCACAAAGGTTTCCGCAATGTTGGTGTTGATGGAATCGGCGGGCAGCGTTGCAAAAACCTTGAGTTGTTCAGGGGAGAAGAATTTCCTGGCCGCGGTTTCCACGGGCGTTTCCTCGCCTTTGAGATGACGGTTGAACCAGCGCATCACCCCGAGCTGCAATTCCGGCGTTTCGTCGTGCAGACCGGGCGCCAGCACCAGGCCGAGCTCGTCGTTCGCGCTGTAAAGGTCGTAAATGCGGCGGACTTTTTCAGAGATGCGCATGGTGCTGGGCAGCCGGAACAGGGGGTCCCGATCCGTGCCGCCAATCAGGAGCGGACGCGGGGCGGCAAGCGCGGCGACCTGCGGAAAATCCCAGCGGTAAATGTTTATGAAAAAATTGCAGTCGCAGTGGCTGTCCATGACGCCGTCCAGGACATGGCTTTGCACGTCGGCCATGCCGGCCAGCGGCGCGGCGGCCTTGATACGGTCATCGAGCGCGGTGATGGTCCAGCTATACGCGCCGCCGCCGGAATGGCCCGTGATGCCGAACCGGTTGGTGTCCACCTCCGGCCGGGTGCAGAGATAATCCAGGGCGCGGATGCCGAACCACGCCTCGACGCCGGCCGGCGTGTAGCCGCGCGAGTTCCACCACCACAGGCCGTTGTTGCGCGTGCCGGTGTGGATGCCACGGATTTCGCCGGCCAGCAACGTGTCGAGCACCAGACAGACGTAACCGTTGCGCGCGTACCATGCGCCGTCCGACTGGTAAACCGCCTTGTTGCCGTAGCTCACCCCGTTCGTCACGACCCCGATGTGGCCGCACTCGTATAAAATTGCCGGCGCCGGATTGGTCCGGTTATTCGGCAGATACAAACTGGCCGTGCAGTAAAGTTTCGGGGACGCCTGAAAATAAATTTTCTCAACGGTGAACTCGTCGTTGGTGAGACGGCCGGTGACGACCGGCTGCAGGTCCGTCCGCTCCGGCATCGGCCACAACCCAAGCATTTCCTGCAACTGGCGGCGATACTCGGGGCGCTTCGCCTTCCAATCGTCCAGCGTCTTGATGTCGGCCAGGCTGTGCTGCGACAGCGCGGCGGTTTCGTTGCGAAAATAATCGGCCAGCATCGCGTCCGCCGGCGTGGGTTTCCCGGCAAGCTTGGGAATCTGCGCGTCGCCGGACCGGAGCGCTCCGAAAAGGAACGCCATCAGGAAAAGCATCGTTCGCTGCATGAGAACATCATGTTTCCAACCGGCACAGCACGGCAAGAAATTTGGCAGTGGGTGATAGGGGGCAGCATAAATCCGAAGGTCGAAATCCGAGATCCTAAAGAAGCCCGAAGCTCGAAATCCGAAGGACAAACCGGCTCACGAGCAGTTTTGCGTTCCGGGCTGCCTCCACTCCGTCCCACCTTGCGGAATTTCGGCTTCAGGCTTTGTCCCCGGAGCGTTAGGGAGAAGCTTGGAGCCGCTACTCGTGAAAATGAGGTGATTATTCTTATTGCATTCACGCCCGGCTTGATTAGAATTTCCAGCTCTGTTTATCAAAACAAATTGTGAACGCTGAACTTTGCAAAAGAGCCGCCGAAAAGGTCGGCAACCCGAACATCCTGGTGAACCTCATTTCCCGACGGGTGCGCCAGTTGAATTCCGGGGGCGGCGGCCTGAGCCGTCCGCTCATCAGCGACGTGGGGAATCTGGGCGCGGCCGACATCGCGCTGCGCGAACTGCTGGAGGACAAAATCGGCTGGGAAATGCCGGAACCGGTCGAGCTGGTCCGCCCGCAACCCAAGAAGCGCAAGAAGCGCTGAGTTCCGCGATTCAGCAGTGGCATTGTTTGGTGGAGCGAGGCTACCGACGAGCCGGCTCGCGAGTACGCCCGCCCCGGCGCAACCTCCAACCCATTCCACCAACCGTCACTCTTCCGGCTTTTTTAATCCGCGCCATCCGCGTAACCTGTGGGTCATGGCCGACATCGTGACCAATCACAAAGCCCGGCGCGATTATCACATCCTCGAAACGTTCGAGGCGGGCATCGTGTTGCATGGCACGGAGGTCAAATCGCTGCGCGCCGGCAAGGGGCAGATCACCGACGCCTTTGCGCGCGTGGAAAAGGACGAGGTCTGGCTCTACAACGCGCACATTGACGAATACTCGCACGGCAATCTTCAAAATCACCAACCCAAGGCCCCGCGCAAACTGCTGCTGCACAAATCGGAAATCCGGAAGCTGTTCGAACTGGCGGCGGTCAAAGGCCACGCGCTCGTGCCGCTCGCGTTTTTCTGGAAGAACGGGAAGGTGAAAGTCGCGCTCGCCGTCGGCAAGGGCAAGCGGGAATTTGACCAGCGCGAGGATTTGAAAAAGCGCGAGTCCGACCGCGAAGTCAAACGCGCTACGATGAAATGGTCCAAGGGCAAATGAGATTAAATCAGCAAATGGTTTTGGTTGCAGCTTTGTTTGCCGCCGCAGCCTGTGGTTTTGCCGGCGAAACCAACGCCGCCGTCCGCCCGGCGAACTGGGCGCAAAAGGTTGAGGTGGCTGGGGTTAAAAACTGTTACCAGGTTACCACCAACCTTTATCGCGGCGCCCAGCCCACGGCGGAAGGCATGAAACAGTTGAAGGCGCTGGGCATCCGGACCGTCATCAACCTGCGGGCGTTTCATTCGGACAAAGACGAGGTCGCGGGCACGGGTTTGAAAAGTGTGCGCTATGAAACGAAACCGTGGCACGCCGAGGAGGAGGACGTCGTCGGGTTTTTGAAGGTCGTTACCAACACGAACAATCTGCCGGTATTCGTCCACTGCCAGCGCGGCGCGGACCGCACCGGCCTGATGTGCGCCATGTATCGCATCGTGGTCTGCGGCTGGTCGAAGCCGGAAGCGATTGATGAAATGAAAAACGGCGGATTCGATTTCAATCCGGCCTGGCACGACCTCGTCAGCTTCATCGAGAAAGCCGACATCGCGGACATCAAACACCGTGCGGGTCTGGCCGGAAAATAAGGAAACGAGGATGGAAGACCGGCCTTCGCTCAGAAGCTTCGGCCCGGCAGGTGGAGAATTGAGGATGGAAATAAAAAGAGGACGGCGTTTGACCGCCATCCTCCATCTTCAATTCTCAATTTTCGCCGGGTCGTCAGGCCTTGGCCGGTTCGGGCTTGACCGGCTCGGGCTTGGTCCAATTCCGTTTGGGTGCCTTGGTGACCAGGCCTTTTTTGATGGCGCTGGCCGAGACTCTGATGTAACGCACTTCGCCGCTGGGCAGGAGGGCTTTCACGCGCTGCAAATTCGGCATGAACTTACGTTTGGTGATGGCGGTGATGTGCGTGCCAATGCCGCCCTGTTTCTTGGGCTTGCCACTGCGCCAGATGATGCTGCCTTTCATCGGGCGTTTGCCGGTCAGTTCACAAATTCGTGCCATAAATTTTAAATAATAAGCCGCAAAGACTAGCAGCCAAATCCACTGTGGCAAGCACTATTTCCGGGGTATATGCATATTATACCTTCGAATCCGGCCGGCGTCATCAGGCAAATCCTGGAGCTTGTCCGCAACCTCAAACCGATTCCATTCAGCTTGACGAATTGTGGGTGCGGGTGGGATTGCGTCAGAGGCCGTCTTAACCTCGCCGTGATGCAACAGATTTGTGGCAGTGATCAAACCTTTTGCCGCGCTTCGACTCAAACCAAACTGCCGATTCGCCGCAGCCGAAGGAACGGTTCGCCCAGGGCGCGCGACTGGGCCAGGTCCACTTCGAATTCCGCCACCCAGTCGTTGGCTTCCTCCGGATCAACCAGCATCTGCTGGACACGCCAGCTTTTCTGGTCTTCGGAAGGGGTTACGTAAGTGTGCCGCGCATTCCGCGCGTTCGGATCAAGGCAAATGCGCTCGTGTTCCTGCTCGTAGGCTTCCATCACCGCGCGCAAACGGTCTGCCGTCCACGGTTGGTTGGTAGCGCAGACTTCCAAGTCTGCTGTATTGCGGGTTTCCAAACCCGCTGGCGCATCGTTCGCTACAGCCGACTTGGAAGTCGACGATCCAGCAGGTTTGGAAACCTGCGCTACCGGTGCTGGTGCCTGTCCGGATGCCAATGTCAGCAGTGCCGCCTCGTAATCAGCAATCACCAGCCCGCGCAGGAAGATAAAAATCCGATTCCGGATCACCGCGGTGAAGGCCCTGGTGTCGCGCGTGATGTCCTGGGCGGCTTCCTCGGCGCCGGGCGGACGCACTTCCTTCGTTTCGGCGCGCTGGAAATTCGGGTCGCGCATTTTCTCCCATTCGTCGAGCAGGCTCGAATCCACCTGCCGGATCATCGAGCCAAGATACAATTCCATCTCGCGGATCTGGTCGTTCTTGGCCGCGTCCGGAACGTTCTGGGCAAGGACTTTGTAAACCCGGTTCAGGTGCCGGAGCAGGACGCCCTCGGCGCGCTGCAGCTCGTAGTCCCGGATGTAATCGGAAAACGAGCGGAATGATTCGAACATCTCCCGCGCAATGGATTTCGGATGGATGTTTTCCTGACCCACCCACGGATGCCGGTCGGCAAAAGCATTGAACGTGGAATAGATGAATTCTCGGTTTGGCTTCGGGTATTCGAGCTTTTCCAGTTCTTCCATTCGCTGGTCGTATTCGATCCCTTCCATTTTCATCTGGGCCATTTTCTCGTCCTTCACCCGGTCGAGCTGTTTGCGCAGGATGATGTCCGGATCTTCGAGAATGGATTCCACGAGCGTCAGCAGGATGAGCGCGTAATCCGGCTGCTGCGGGTCCACCAGCGGAATCGTGTCGAGCAAATACATGGACAGCGCCTGGTCCATCGAGAAATCCTCCTGCAACTCGATGTTCACACGCAACTTGGGGAGCGCACGCGCCTCGCGTGCTGCCGACGGTGCCCCCGCCGTCGGCTCTTTGGCGTCGGACTTGCCGCTCATACCGGAAATCTCACCGTCAGATGGTTGACGCGAGGGCGCGTCAACCGGCAGGCGAGGCGCCTGCGCTCCCCTTTCGGATTGGGGAATGATTTCCACAATTTTCCGATCCAGCAGCGAGCGGAACAACTGCCAGGCGCGTTTGATATGCGCCTGCTTCTGCCGGGGCGATTCATGACAGCGTGCGATGAGCTGCTGCATCGCCCGGCAGCCGTCGCCGTTACGGCTCAGCACATTCAACAACATCCCGTGCGTCACCTGGAACCGCGAGGTGAGGCGTTCCGGCGGCGCGGCAATCAGGCGCAGAAAGGTGTTTTTGTCCCAGTTGACAAAATTCTTTTCCGGCGGCTGACGCTTCACGGTTTTCTTACCGTCGCGCGCGGATTTTTCGGCGAGCTTCAGGTTTTCGATCACGTGCTCCGGCGCCTGCGCCACCACCCAACCGCGGTCATCAAAGCCCTTGCGCCCGGCCCGGCCGGCAATCTGGTGAAAGTCGCGCGCGCTCAGGATGCCGGTCTTTTGTCCGTCGTACTTGCACAACCGCGTGAACAGCACGGTGCGGATTGGCACGTTGATGCCCACGCCGAGCGTGTCGGTGCCGCAGATGATTTTCAGCAACCCCTTCTGCGCGAGCTGCTCAATCAACACGCGATACTTCGGCAGCAACCCGGCATGATGCAAACCGATGCCGTGCCGCAGCCATTTTTTGATGTCGGGCCCGTATGGGCTGCTGAACTTGAATCCTTCGACCGCATTGGCCAGCGCGGCCTTTTCCTCGCGGGTGCAGACATTGATGCTCGTGAAATCCTGCGCGCTTTGCGCGGCCTCCAGTTGCGTGAAGTGGACCACATACACCGGCGCCTTGCCATCGGCGGCGAGGCTTTCCAGCGTTTTGGCCAGCGGCAATTCCGAATATGCATGCTCCAGCGGAACTGGCCGGTCTGTGGACGAAACGCCCACCGTCGGCCGCCCGTTGAGCCGCGTGAGTTCCTCCTCGAAAAACGTGGTATCGCCCAGCGTCGCGGACATCAGGAGGAACCGCGTCTGCGGCAGCGTCAACAGTGGAACCTGCCACGCCACGCCGCGCTCGCGATCGGCGTAATAATGGAATTCGTCCATGACCACCTCCTGCATGTTGGCTGCCGCACCTTCGCGCAACGCGATGTTGGCGAGGATTTCGGCCGTGCAGCAAAGAATGGGCGCGTCACGATTGACCGACGCGTCGCCGGTGCTGAGGCCGACGTTGTCGGGGCCGAACTCGCGGCACAGGGCCATGAACTTTTCATTCACCAGCGCCTTGATCGGGCAGGTGTAAATGGAGCGGCGGCCCCGGGCGATGGCCTGGAAATGCAGGGCGGTGGCCACGAGCGATTTGCCCGACCCGGTGGGCGTGTTCAGGACGACGTTCTTCTCCTCGAACAACTCCAGAATGGCCGATTCCTGGGCGGGATACAGCTGTAGCCGCCGTCCCTCCACATAATCCAGAAAGCGTCCCAGCAAGACATCATTGCCGGGTTTCTCACCCCGCGGAATCAGATCATACAACGTGGCCGGCACAGTCCACCCACTCTACGCAGGCGGAGCGGTGTTGAAAAGGCAGATGCGCAAATTCATCGGCTGCTCAACGAGGTGACGGGTGCGTCCGGGTACCCGTACAAAAACAAATGGATCGCGCGGCTGGAAGCCGCGTTCACTGGCAGGCAGGATGCCCGCCTCCACTGTGGAGGCACGCTTCCCAGCGTGCCAGTGATGGCGGCTTCCAGCCGCCAGTTGGGTAGCGGGGCCCAAGGTGCGCCCCGAAGTGAAGGCGTAAAAACAATCGTCTTGCGTTACTGCCGCATTTGTCTTACAGTATGCCCATGAAAACTTTGACCATTCGATTGCCGGATGCTCTGGCCCGGCGGATTGAACAGGAATCGCTCACCCGCCGGGTGTCGAAGTCCGACATTGTTCGCGAGCGGCTCGCCGCCTTGCCGTCCGCGCGCCGGGACCACCCGCTGGCCGACATTCTCGCGGAGATTGACCGCTCGCCGGTCACTGGCCGCCCGCGCAACGCCGCTCGCGACAAGAAGCGGCTGCCCGAAATCATCCGCGCTCATTACCGTGCCGCGAAGCGTCATTATTGACAGCAGCGCGCTCGTCGCCCTGCTCGATCCGCGCGATCAACATCACGCCTGGTCCAGGGCGGCGGTCGCCGATCTGCCCCTGCCGTGGCTCACCTGCGAAGCCGCGGTCGTCGAAACTTTTTTCCTGCTGGCGCGACCGGAGGCTGCCCGGCTGGTGCGATTGCTGAACGATGGACGCCTGCGCGTGGTTTACGGTTTGCGCGATGAAGGGAAGCCGGTTTTTGACTTGATGGACAAATACGCCGATGTGCCCATGAGCCTGGCCGATGCCTGTCTGGTGCGCATGACTGAAACGCTGCCCGACCCGGTGGTGCTGACCACCGACACCGATTTCAAAATCTACCGCCGCCACAGCCGCCAAGTCGTGCCCTGCCTGCTGCCCTGAAATTCCCGTTAAAGTTCAATTGCGGCAGGTAGGGCGCGTCACTCCGTGCGCGCCGCGTTCGTAGCCGCAAAAGCCCGCAAAGATTCTTAACCACGGATGGACACGGATTCAATCCAGCCGCAAAAAGGCACAAAGGGCGCAAAAAACTCTGCGGATGTGTAAATGCAAAAATTGGTGGGGCGAGCGTATTTCAGGCACCAGAGTTCCCACAAAGACAGTCTCCACACAGGGCTGATTCGCACGCGAGCGAATTCGGCCATGCGGATTACCACAGCGGAAATCAAGCAAGGTGACTGTTTGGAGGTGCTTCGGAAATTCCCGGATAACACCTTCGATCTGATAGTCACTTCGCCACCGTATGCAGACAAGCGCAAGCATACTTACTGCGGTGTTCCGCCTGAAAAATATGTCGGGTGGTTTATTCCGCGCAGCGCGCAGTTTCTGCGCGTGCTCAAACCGGGCGGCACTTTCATCCTGAACATCAAGGAAAAGGTCGAAAACGGGGAACGTCATACATTTGTCATCGAGCTCATTCTCGCTCTGCGCCAGCAGGGCTGGCTTTGGACTGAGGAATTCATTTGGCACAAAAGAAACTGTTATCCAGGCAAATGGCCGAATCGCTTTCGCGATGCCTGGGAGCGGTGTCTCCAGTTCAACAAAACCCGCAAATTCAAGATGAACCAGGAGGCGGTCATGGTGCCGATGGGTGATTGGGCCAAAACGCGACTTAAAGCACTTGGGAAGAACGACGTGGTCCGTTTCGATTCACAAGTGGGCAGCGGCTTTGGAAAGAACATCGCCAACTGTCTTCGCAGGAGGAAACAATCTTTGGTAGATTTCTTGAAGAGTTGGCGGTCTTTATCTGCCAGAAAGCGTTTAAAGGCCGGAAATCTTCTGCCGAAGGCGTTGATATGGAGTTTGAACGCCAAGGCATTTACTACATCGTGTCCATCAAGTCCGGACCTAACTGGGGCAACAGCAGCCAAATCCAAAAAATGGTGCAAAACTTCAAGAAAGCGAAACAAATCCTTGGAACCAACGCGGCCAAGAAAAATGTCGTTGCGGTAAACGGGTGTTGTTATGGCATCGAGAACGTCGAAGACAAGGGTGACTATTTAAAAAAATGCGGTCAGAGCTTTTGGGCTTTTATTTCTGGCGACGAGGACCTCTCCACCACAATCATCGAACCGCTCGGCCACAGAGCCAAGGAACGCAATGAAGCGTTTCAGGAGGAATACGGCAAGGTTTTCACCCGGTTCACGAAGGAATTTACAGACGAATTTTGTGAATCAGACTGCGCCATTGACTGGAAGAAACTTCTAAGTTTCAACTCCGGACGGTTGTGCGAAACAGTTGAGTAACACCAGACAGAATTCAGAGACAGGCTGGAAGCGCTATCCTACGTCAGGCGGCGCAGAAAATCTGACGGGGAGATGATCTGGATGCCATGAAATTCCCGGAGCGCTAGCAGATGTTTCTTGTCGCCGCTCACGATATAATCCGCCTCCGCCGCCAGGGCACATTCCAGGACCATTTCATCACCGGGATCAGGTGTCGCCCCCGTGGCGCGTTCCGTGGGGAAAATCAATTCCGCCGATTCGGTCAGGACTTCAACCCATTCGACCGGCTCGCGCCGGGGATATTCCAGCCGGAGTTCCCCGATGGTTTCGTGATACTCGGCCAGCAACGCGGGGCTGACCACGGCTTCGCAGCGGCCTTGCGCCCAGGCCGCCAGGCAGTCAAACGGCGCGCCGTGCCAGAAGCTGGCACTCGCCACGACGTTGGTGTCGAAGACCACTCTCACTGTTTGCGGCGGCTTGCCGCGTGAGACTGAAAGTCTTTTACACGGGTTCTCACACGTTGAACGGCGCGGGTGACGGCAGTTTCATCCGCCGGGGTCATTTCAGGAAGTTCGCGACCGCCCAGCAACAGCGACCGCACCCGGGCCGGGGTCAATGGCCGTCGTTTCCGCAGCACAATCAGCCCATTGGTGTAACCGACATCCAACTGGTCGCCGGTTTTGATCCGCGCCTGTTCGCGGATGGCCTCGGGAATGACCATCTGTCCCTTGACTGATACGTTGGCAATCATGCGGTAAGCCTAGCATTACTTTATAAAGAATCAAGCCGCAAGGTAGGGCGCGTCACTCTGTGCGTGCCGTCGGTTGGTTGTTAATATGGGGCATCACGCCCCGTTCGGCGGCGGGCAGAGGACTGCCCGCCCTACCATCACCGATTATTTTTCGCTGGCAACCTTGATTTTCTCCAACTCTTCCCAGCGGGCGTAGAGCTTCGCAAGATTTTCTTTTGCGGCGGCGAGGTCGGCGTTGAGCTGGCTGGTTTGGGTGGCGTGCGTGCGGTGAAAATCAGGTAGCACGAACAGGCCTTCGATTCGGGCGATTTCCGCGTCCACGGCGTGGATTTGCGCCTCCATGCCTTCCAGCTCGCGTGCTTCCTTGAATGAAAGTTTGCGGGGTTTCGTGGGGCTCGCTGTCTTCGTCGCCTTCGTAGCCGCATCTCGTGAGAGTGCGGAAGACCTCTTGTTCAAGGAAACAATGGCCGCGCTCTGACGAGACGCGGCTACGGCCTGTTTTTGCTTCTTTTCCAGGTAATAATCGTAATCACCGACGCTGTGATGGATTTTGCCGTCGCCTTCGAAGGCCAGGACGTCGGTGCAGACGCGGTTCAGAAAATAACGGTCGTGGCTCACCACCAGCACGGTGCCGGGGAACGCAATCAACGCCTCCTCCAGCACGCGCAACGTCGGCAGGTTGAGATCGTTCGTTGGTTCGTCGAGGATGAGGAAGTTGCCACCGCTTTTCAGAATGCGCGCCAGCAGCAGCCGGCTACGTTCGCCGCCGCTCAGGTATTTCACCTGCGTCGTGATGCGATCGTCGGCGAACAGGAACCGCTTGAGATAAGAGCGCACCGAAATCTTGCCGTCGCCGAAGATGACAAACTCCGTGCCGTCGCTGACCTCCTCCAGCGCAGTGCGCTCCTCGCGCAATTGGATCCGGCCCTGATCCACGTAGTTGAACGTTGTGAGCTGGCCGGTCTTCACGGTGCCTTCGGCGGGCGCCAGTTGGCCGATGATGATCTTGAGCAACGTGGTTTTGCCCAGGCCGTTGCGTCCGGCCACGCCGATGCGCTGGCCGTTCTCGAATGTGAAATTAAATCCGCGAAACAGCGTGCGCCCGCCGAGGTCCATGCCGAGATTGCTCAACTCGACCACGCGATTGCCCAGTTGCGGCGGCGGCGGGATGCAAAGCTCCACGTCCTCCTCGATTACCGGCCCGTCCCGCGCGGCGGTTTCGTAGTAGCGCTCGAACCGGTTCTTCTGCTTGCTGCGCTGCGCCCGCGGCCCCTGCCGCACCCAGGCCAGTTCCTTTTTCAGGAACATCTGGCGTTTGTGCTCGATGGTGGCGTCGGCGGCCTGGCGCTCGGCCTTGTCCAGCAGGTAATCGGTATAGTTGCCGGCGTGTGAGAAAAACCGGCCGTCGGACAACTCGACCATGCGCTTCGCCACGCGGTTGAGGAAATAGCGGTCGTGCGTGACCACCAGGAACGAACCGTGGAACCCATCGAGAAATTCAGCGACCCACTCGATGGATTCCGGGTCCAGATGATTCGTCGGCTCGTCGAGAATCAGCAGGTCGGGGTCCGAAACCAAGGCGCGGCACATCGCCACGCGCCGCTTTTCGCCGCCGGAAAGCGTTTCGATGCGCCGGTCGCCGGCGGGACAGTTCAGGTGCGACATCGCGGTTTCGATGCGCCGGTCCAGCGTCCAGCCCTCCAGCGCGGCGATGCGATGCTCCAGTTCCCCGTGGTGTTTCGAGTCATGCGGCAGCGATTCAAATTCCGCAATCAAATCGAGCACCGGTTTCGCGCCGTCGAGGATGTTTTCGAGGACGTTTTTGGCCGGATCGAGCATGAAATCCTGCGGCAGGTAGCTGACGACGAGTTCGCGCCGCCGGGTGACGTCGCCGCGGTCGGGCGATTGCAGACCGGCGAGGATGCGGAGGAACGTCGTCTTGCCGCAGCCGTTGCGTCCGACCAGCCCGATGCGGTCGCCTTCTTCAATGGCCAGCGTTGCGGCGTTGAGCACTGTACGGTTGCCGTAGCGCACGGTGATTTCAGTGGCGGTCAGGATGGTGGACATGTTTTTTTAACCACGGATGGACACGGATAAACCCAACGCGGCTTGCGCCGCAACCACAGATTTTGGACTGCGGCGGGAAGCGAAGCGCCACGCCGCTTTTGGATGCAGACGGACGGACGGAAAGCGGTGTCGCCGCTGTGCTCTGCCACCGCAGTCCAAATCTTTGTCGCCCGTGCGCGAAGTTGCAGGATTGTATTACGGATGAAGACATATCATCCACAGGTAGGGCGCGTCACTCCGTGCGCGCCGGACTTCGCAGTCAGGCATGGCGGCGGGCAGAGGACTGCCCGCCCTGCCAATCAATCCGTGTGCATCTGTGTCCATGTGTGGTTTATTCCTTTGCAGTTTGCACCGGCAGTGCGGATAACGGCACACGCTCGTTGGTTTTGGTGAAATAATCCGCCGCCCATTCGTTGGCAAATAGAACCACGGGATTTTTGCCCATGTCGTAGGCCACCCGCGAGCTGGTTGGCAGCGACAGGGCGTCCAGATCATCTTCCTTCATGTCCACCGGCAGCCAGCGCACGACGGTCCATGGCGCGGATTCGAGCCGCGACGCTGCGCCGTATTCGTTTTCGAGACGGAATTGCACGACCTCGAATTGCAGCGGGCCGACGGCCGCGAGCAACGGCGTTTTCATCGATGAATTGCGCAGGTCGAGCGACTGGATGACGCCCTCCTGCATCAACTGCTCCAGGCCCTGGCGAAATTGCTTGAACTTGGCCGTGTTCGGATTGTGCAGATAGCTGAAAGCTTCCGGCGTGAAGCGCGGGATTTCCTTGTAAAGTATTTTTGGATCGGTCGTGAGGGTGTCGCCGATGCCGAAGCCGTCGTGGCCGACGATGCCGATGACGTCGCCGGGATACGCCTCGTCCACCGTCTCGCGTTCGTTGCCGAACAGTTTGTGCGAACTGGAGAGGCGCACCTTCCTGGCCGAACGCGAGTGATGCACCGTCATGCCGCGCTCGAATTTGCCGGAGCAAACCCTGACAAACGCGATGCGGTCGCGGTGTTTCGGGTCCATGTTCGCCTGGATTTTGAAGATAAAACCGGAGAAAGCAGGGTGTTCGGGGGTGATAAAAGCAGCGCAGGCGTCTCGCCTGCTTGAATCATCCGCTTCCCCATTGGCCGGCAGGCGGGACGCCGGCGCTACATTATTTTCAGAATTTCGCCCCTTGGGACCGGGCGCGTGTTTGAGGAAACCATCGAGCAAAAGCTGCACGCCGAAGTTGTTGCTGGCGCTGCCGAAGAACACCGGCGTGGTTTTGTCTGCAAGCACGGCGGCGTCATCCCAGTCGTGCCCGGCGTGTTCGAGCATTTCAAGTTCCTCGACCGTATGATGAAACGTCGCGTCGTCGAGTTGGCCGCGAACCGCCGGATCGTCCAACTCACCGACCTGCACCGGCGCGCGGAACTGGCCGCCCACGGTGCGCTCAAAGAGGTGCATCAGCTTCGTCTGCCGGTCATAGACGCCCCGGAAGTCGAAGCCGTTGCCGATGGGCCAGTTTACCGGGAAAGCGCCGATGCCCAGCACGCGCTCCAGCTCATCCAGCAGCGCGAGCGGATCTTTCGTGGGCCGGTCGCACTTGTTCATGAACGTAAAGATCGGCACGCCGCGCTGGCGGCAGACCTCGAAGAGCTTGCGCGTCTGGGGCTCGATGCCCTTGGCCGAATCAATCACCATTACCACGGAATCCACGGCGGTGAGCACGCGGTAGGTGTCCTCGGAAAAATCCTTGTGCCCCGGCGTATCGAGCAGGTTGAGGCGGTAGCCGGCATAATCGAATTGGAGAACCGTGGAGCTGATGGAAATGCCGCGCTTCTTTTCCAGTTCCATCCAGTCGGACGTGGTGGCGCGCTGGTTTTTGCGGGCGGTGACCGAGCCGGCGAGCTGCACGGCGCCGCCGTAAAGCAGCAGCTTTTCCGTCAACGTGGTCTTGCCCGCGTCCGGATGCGAGATGATGGCGAACGTGCGCCGTTGCTGAATTTCTTTGGCGATATCCACAAAGGTCGCTCAGGATAACAGAACAACCCGCATGAACAAGAAGAGAACCAGCCGGGTCCCATCCGGCGAATTCTGCGTGCTTTCAGCCCGCATTCTTCGTATCCTCGCGCTGTTTTATGGCAGTGATCAAACCATTCGCCGCGTTGCGACCGGAACCCAAACTGGCCGCGCGCATTTGTGAATTGCCCTACGACGTGATGTCGTCGGACGAAGCGCGCGAAATCGCCGCCGGCAACCCGCTCAGTTTTTTGCACGTCAGCAAACCGGAAATTGATTTGCCGCCGGGCACGGACCCTTGCGCGCCGGAAGTCTATGCGAAGGGCGTGGAAAATTTTCAAAAGCTCATCCATGACGGCGCGCTGAAGCAGGATGCGCAACCGTGTTTTTATCTTTACCGGCAGATCATGGGCAAACATTCGCAGGTCGGCCTCGTCGCCGCAGCGAGTTGCGAGGAATACCTGCACGGGGCCATCAAAAAGCACGAGCTGACGCGACCGGACAAGGAAGACGACCGTACCCGGCACATCGAAGCCCTGAACGCGCAAACCGGCCCGGTTTTTTTAACCTACCGCGCCAATGCCGAACTCGACAAATTTATCGCGAAGAAGATTGCTTTCAAAAAGTCGGCCGTGGATTTCACGGCCAAGGATGGCGTGCGGCACACGGCCTGGGCGATCTCCGATGAGGACAAAATCAAATTCATCGAGACCCAATTCTCAACCATCCCGTCTCTCTACATTGCCGATGGCCATCATCGCTGTGCGGCGGCGGCGCGGATTTTTCGATCGCGTCATGGCGCGGGCCAGAGCGGACAATTTCTCGCCGTAATTTTTCCACACAACCAGTTGCAAATCCTGCCCTACAACCGTGTGGTGAAGGATTTGAACAACTGGACGCCGGAGCAATTATTGGAAATTATCGGCGCCGTTTTTCCCATTAACCCGGACGGCCCGGCCCAGCCGGTGGGCAAACGCGAGATCAGCCTTTATTTGCAGGGCAAATGGTACACCCTGGGCCTCCGCATAAACCTCAACGCCCCGCGCAACTCGGTTGATTCGCTCGATGTGTCGCTGTTACAGGAACACATTCTGTCACAGGTGTTTGGCATCGATGACCCGCGCACGAGCAAGCGAATCAATTTTGTCGGCGGCATCCGCGGCACGGCGGAACTGGAAAAGTTGGTGAACAGCGGCGAATACGCCTGCGCGTTCTCGTTGTTTCCGACGGGCATCGAGGACCTGATGGCCATTGCGGACGCCGGCGGCCTCATGCCGCCCAAGAGCACCTGGTTTGAGCCGAAGCTCCGCGACGCCATGTTCTGCCACCTGATTGCGTGAAACGTGAAACGTAAAGCGTAAGAAATTGTTCGCTTCCCTTCACGAATCACGTTTTACGTTTCACTCATCACGACTCAGTTTCGCATTCCCCATTCCTCGCTGCCATGCTTAAATCCGGCTGTGCCACTGAATCGCCTCCAACGCGGCTTGCGCGCCACCTTCACGGGCATGGCCGTCAATGTCGTGTTTTCAGGCACGAAACTCGCCGCTGGCATCGTCGGCCATTCGCACGCGCTCGTCGCCGATGCGGTTGAATCCTTCGCCGACATTTTCAGTTCGCTCATCGTGTGGCGCGGACTCGTTGTGGCCGCGGCGCCGGCGGACGAGGACCATCCCTACGGCCACGGCAAGGCCGAGCCGATTGCCTCCGCCATCGTCGCCGCCATGTTGTTGGGGGCGGCGCTGTGGATTGTGCTCACGGCGTTTGGCGAAATCATGCAACCCCACCAGAAGCCGGCGCCGTTCACGCTCATCGTGTTGCTGGTGGTGGTGGCCGTGAAGGAAGGCCTGTTCCGGTTTGTTTCGCGCGAGGGCAAAGCGGTGGACAGTTCCGCCGTCAAAACCGATGCCTGGCACCATCGCAGCGACGCCATCACGTCCGTGGCCGCCGGCATCGGCATCAGCGTGGCGCTCATCGGCGGCAGGGGTTACGAGGCGGCGGATGACGTGGCGGCGATTGCGGCGGCGGGGGTCATCGCCTGGAACGGCTGGCATCTGCTCCGGCCGGCGCTCAACGAGCTCATGGACACTGCGCCCGGGCCGGAAGTGATTGACCGGATCCGGCAGATTGCGGCCGCCACGCCCGGCGTGGACAGCGTGGAAAAGTGCATCGTTCGCAAGGTGGGCTACCAATATTTCGTGGACATGCATGTGGAAGTGGATCCGCAGATGACCGTCCTGCGTTCGCATAAAATCGCCCACGACGTGAAGGATAAAATCCGCGAGGCCATCCCTGCCGTCAGCGACGTGCTGGTGCACATCGAGCCGCTCGGCCTCGCGGCGCTGCTGAGGGAAAAATAACCGCTGATTTTCGCTGATAAACGCTGATGGAATTTAAAATCCGGATGGATCAGCGAACTTTAGCGCCGATTAGCGGTTAAAAAGTTTGTTCCCTTTTCCACTTCAGCGGACATTTATTGGTAAATGCCGGAGATGGACGACATCACGTTGCTGCGGGAATACGCCGAAACCGGTTCGGAAGCGGCTTTTGCCGCGCTCGTTGAACGGCACGTCAACCTCGTTTATTCCATCGCGTGGCGCAGCGTGGGTAATCCGCACGCGGCCGAGGAAATCACCCAGGCGGTATTCATCATTCTGGCGAAAAAGGTGCGGAGTCTGTCCCGGCGGACGGTTCTTTCGGGCTGGCTTTATCAAACCACGCGGCTGACGGCGGCGAATTTTCTGCGCGGCGAAATCCGCCGGCAACGGCGCGAACAGGAGGCATACATGCAATCGCTTTTGAACGAACCGGAACCGGAGGTCTGGCCGCAAATCGCGCCGTTGCTGGATGCCGCGATGGGGCGGCTCGGCGAGCAGGATCGCAATGCCATCGTGCTGCGTTTTTTTGAGAACAAAAACCTGCATGAAGTCGGGCTGGCTTTGGGCGCGAGCGAGGACGCGGCGAAAATGCGCGTGAATCGCGCGCTGGAAAAGTTGCGGAAGTTCTTCACAAAACGCGGCGTCATGCTTTCGGCTGTGTCGATTGCCGGAGCGGTTTCGGCCAATTCCGTTCAAGCCGCGCCGGTGGCGCTGGCAAAATCCATTACTGCCGTTGCCATCGCGAAAGGCGCGGCAGCCAGCGGTTCAACCTTAACCATTGTGAAAGGAGTGTTGAAAATCATGGCCTGGACAAAAGCGAAGACGGCGGTGGTGGTTGGCGTGGGAATTTTATTCGCCGCTGGAACGGCGACGGTGACCGTTCAAACCATTCACCAACATCAAAACGAGGCGTGGCAGCTCGGGAATTTAAATTCCAAATTCCTGCTTCAGCCGCCGTATCGGACCGTGATTCTCCCCACCCAATCCGCCAAAAGAAACCGCCAGAATGGAATTGGCGGAATGGTCTGGATGGCAGACGGGCGGGCTTATGGATTGAATGCGCCGGTCGAAGAAATGTTGCGCGTGGCCGACATGGATTATGGTTCGGTCAGTCAATATCGAACCGTTCTCAGCGCGGAAGTCCCGACCAACCACTACGATTTTTTTTCCAATCCGCCGAAGGGATCAAAGGAGGCCCTGCGCCAGGAAATTAAAAGAATGTTTGGCGTCGCCGGCCGATTTGAAACCATGGAAACCAATGTCTGGTTGCTCAAGGTCAAATATCCAAACGCGGCCGGGCTGAAACCCAGTGTGTCAAAAAGCGGTTCAACCAGTGATGGAAATGGCTCCATCAGGATGGTGAGAGCGACGACTGATGATTTGGCCCGCGTATTGGAAAATTATTTCAAAATTCCCGTCATCAATCAGACGGGCTTGACCAACAGTTTCGATTTCAATATCCGATGGCAGGAACACGACGGGAAGACCGGCGTCGGTGATCCCGATTATCCGAATCTTGATGGCTTGAAACAGGCGCTGATCGCTCAACTCGGCCTTGAGCTGGTGCCCGGCCGCGAGCCGGTTGAAATGCTGGTGGTGGAGGAATCGCCATAGAAGCCAGCGACAATTTTCCAAAAAAATCTGTTACCTTCCCGCGTCGGCGTCCATGTATCAGGTGGATGATGACCGATGACATGGTCCTGGTGCGGGAATATGCCCGCGGCAATTCCGAGGCGGCGTTTGCCACCCTGGTGTCGCGGCACGTCAACCTCGTCTATTCCGTCGCCCTGCGCCAGGTCCGCGACCCGCATCTGGCGGAAGAAGTCACCCAGGCCGTTTTCATCATTCTGGCGCGGAAAGCCGGGACCCTCGGCCCCAAGACGATTCTCTCCGGCTGGCTTTGCCGCGCGGCGCGATACGCTTCCGCCGACGCGCTGAAAAGTCAACGCCGCCGCCAACGCCGCGAACAGGAGGCCTATATGCAATCACTTTTAAACGAAACCGAATCCTCCGCCTGGCTGCAGATCGCGCCGCTGCTGGACACGGCAATGGCGCGGCTCGGCGAAAAGGACCACAACGCCGTGGTGCTCCGGTTTTTTGAAGGCCGGGACTTCAAGGACTTAGGCGCGGCCTTGGGCACGAGCGAAGACGGCGCCAAGATGCGCGTGAATCGCGCGCTGGAAAAGTTGCGGAAATTCTTCACGAAACGCGGCGTCACGCTTTCGGCGGCGGTGATTGCCGGGGCGGTCTCGGCCAATTCCGTTCAAGCCGCGTCTGCCGGACTGACCATTTCCGCTGTTGCCGCCGCCAAGGGGTCGGTGGCAACGGCCTCAACCTTAACCCTCGTGAAAGGAGCCTTGAAACTTATGGCCTGGGCAAAAGCAAAAACGGCAATCCTCATCGGGACGGCAGCCATTCTGGCGGCGGGCACCGCCATTACGATCAGCGAAATCGCGGCGCCATCCGGCACTGACGTGGAGCGCCGCCCCGTCGAAATGCAGATTCAATGGCTGACGGGCAAAAAGTACTTGATGCACAAAGAAGACATCCAAACCATGGAAACGAAGGACCCCGGCCAGGCGAAACCGGTGAAACAGGTGCAGAAAAAAACCGAGGATTTCTGTTTCTACCCTGTCAGGAAACTCGACAACGGCGGCTGGCAACTGCAACTCGAATTTGAGAGTCTCGCGTTGGCGGTCACGATGGGAGATCGCAAAGTATTCGAGGCTGACTCCACCCAAAAACCGGCCCAGGACGCCAGGAATCCGGTGGGTGCGCGGCTGCGCAAAATGACCGGCGCCCGCCTTGAATATTTCACCGACGCCAATGGCAAAGTCGAGAAGATGAACGGGTATCAGGAACTGGTGACCCGGGTTGCGGGAGGGAATCAGCAGGAACAGGCTGCTTTCAAGGATTTGTTCGATGAAATCAGTCTCGAAAAGTATGGCTCGGTGGGGGAGGATACAACGCCGCGCCGGGTGGTGAAACCGGGCGATCATTGGCTGATAAGATTGAAAGTTCCCAGCAACGCCGGAAATCTCAATGTGGATATAAAATGTGCCTTCAAAAACTGGGAACAACGGGCTGATCACAAATGCATGCGTATCACATTCACGGGCAGTATTTCAGCCGAGGCTGGGTCCGACACTTCCCCGCTTCGCGCTAAAATCGAAAAGGGAAAGATTTCCGGTGATGTTTGGTTTGATCCGCAGTTGGGAATGATGGTGGAGAGCGCTCAGGATGTGAACGCGCAACTGAAGATCAACCAAAAGGGACAAGTCCTGACCGTGCCTTTAAACCAGAAGACTCGCGTCACATTGGTGGATGTGGAGGAACTGGCGAAATAATCCCCAAGGACGTCCGGCATCGGGAACAGACGCCATGAAGCCGGCAGCCAATGTCCCCAACCCGGTTCCCTGGTGCCAGGGAGCGGATTTTGGCAAAAAATGTCACCTTTTGCCTTCGGGCGGACACTTATTAAGTTGACGACCGACAACAAAACAATGCTGAATCGGCTAAAATTCCACATTTCCTGTAACCAATCCGCCAAAAAACCTAAGTAAATGTTAAGACCATGACATCGCGACAAAATGTGGCCCTTTGGCGGTTCGGCGCCCAAGTAATGAATGAAGGATGGGACATGAACAAGGCAATTGGGCCTGATGGCGAATTTCGCAGCCAAAACCGCGAAACGATTCGTCACCGTCGGTGTCTATATGGAAGTGAATCCGGCGCGTTTCCATGCAAATCGGGCGGTGCCGGTGTCTATGTGGATAAAGGTATGATTCCCAGGCGCGCTTTCACGCTCATCGAATTGCTGGTGGTCATTGCCATCATCGGTATCCTGGCGGCGATATTGTTGCCGGCGCTGAGTGCAGCGAAGGCAAAGGCCTCGCAAACCGCTTGTCTTAACAACCAGAGACAGATCGGCACGGGCATGATGATGTATGTGGATGACAACGGCGGCGCGTTTCCGGGCTGGGCGTCGGAGCACGCCGGGTTTAACGCGTCCGATTGGATTTATTGGCGGACGAACTCCGCTTACCCGCAGGTTGAAAAAAGTCCGATTGTCAGGACGCTGGCGGACACCAGCAGCAAATTATTTCGCTGTCCCATGGACACCGATGACAGCCAACGGATTCAAGAGGCCGCAGGCGACCCGGACAATGGCCCTTATCTTTACAGCTATAGTCTTACCAGCTACAACCTTGACAATAATGGTATCAATCCGGGAATGACGACGATCTTCACGGGTGGCGAAACATATGTGTTCAAACAAGCCGCCATTCGCAATCCTGCGGCCAAAATCATGCTCGCGGAAGAAGTGGCCTCTGTCGGCAGCCGTGACAATCCCACCGGATTTAAGGTCATCAACGACGGCCGCTGGGTGCCGAGCGAGGGGGACCCTTTGACGGCCAGGCACAATGGCCGGGCCGACGTAACTTTTGCCGACGGCCACGTGCAGGCGGTGAACTGGGAATTTGGAAGCGACATCACCAATTCGCAGCCGGGTTTGTAAAACGGCGGTTGTTCGGGTGGAAGAATCATGCAAATGAATCGGGAAAAAACCGGCGTGAGGCGCGCTTTCACGCTCATCGAACTGCTGGTGGTGATTGCCATCATCGCCATCCTGGCGGCGTTGCTGCTGCCGACGTTGGCAGCCGCCAAGCGGCGGGCGTTGCAGATTGATTGCGCCTCAAACGACAGGCAGGTGGGAATGGCCTTGAAAATGTACCTGGATGACAACCATGACACGTTGCCGCCCGGGACCGGGCGGCAGGATTCCCCGGTACCCATGTCACTCGACCTGACCGGGATGTCCGCTTACAACGCGGCTTGCACCAATTATCTCCCGTATTACCTGGCGGCCGACCTTTCGCTGCCCGCCCCGTCCCAAGTCGGCTACAACGCCACCAACCTGGCAAAAGTGTTTTTGTGTCCGGCGTATGCAAACAGTCTGCCCGGCAACACCTACAGCCATTATGAGCCGGAGTCCGACCAATGCTTCCACGCCTTTTGTTATACCCTGTCGCGTAACAACAATCCGCCCATGTCGCAACTCAACGGTCTTTATCCGTTTGGCAAGAAAAACCAGGAACAATCATCGCTCAAACTGTCCGAAATTGCGGCCGCCTTGCCGTTGAGCGATGCGTGGGCCTTGATGGATCTGGATTGGGCGGTGGGCGGGGTTTCATCGGGCGATCCTGGCGGCGCCGAGAATTTTTTGGGGACCGATAAATATGCGTTTGTGGCGATGAATCCGGTGCATAAAACCGTCCGCAATTACCTCTACTTTGACCTGCACGTCGGAACGCAACCGGTCGGCGACCCAGGCACTTATTGACCTGCCTATGGCGTGGACAAAAACGAAAACCGCAGTGACTGGCCTGACGCTCCTGGCGGTGGTGGCGACCGCCATTGTCGTCAAGACGGGCTTTTCCCCGGCAATCAAGGATTCCTACTTTGAACTGAATTACTTGAAATTCCGAATGGTGCCAAAGAATCTGCTGGTGGTTCGCCCGACGCATTTCACGAAGGGCACGGGCAGTTTTATCACGACCACGAGTCCCAAGCCCGGCCAAAACGTGCTGCGGATGCTGGGACGCAACGTGCCGTTGGAACAGGTCATGGCCATGGCTTACGGGGGCAACTCTGCCCGCGTTGTGCCGCCCCTCCTCAAGCCCAATGGCAATTTTGACTGTCTGATCACCGTCCCGGATCAGCCGCGGGAACGTTTTCAGGCGGCCGTAAAAAAGAAGCTGGGCTACACCGCGCACTGGGAAAGTCGCGACACCGATGTGCTGCTGCTGGAAACCATCATCCCCAACCCGCCGGCCTTCAAATTAAGCGCCGACCCGAACGAGAAAGCTTACTTCCAGGGCGGGAAATACTGGTTCTTCCACATGCGCCCCGCCTCCATCATGGGATACCTCGAGGACAGCTTCAAACAACCGGTGCTGGATCGGACGGGACTGACGAACTTTTACGATTTTTCCGTCGCCATAAGCTGGCACGCGAACGACGAGCCGACTCCGGACGAACTGAAAAATACGCTTGGCAAATTGGGGCTCAAGCTGGAGCCGGCCACGGAATCCGTTCAGATGCTGGTGGTGGAGGAGGCTCGTTGACGATGGGCCTGCCGCCATGACCCCAAAAGAAACCATCCTCGTTGCTTTGGCCGTCATCCTGGCCGGGGTTTACCTCGGCTGTTTCACGGACTGGCTGAAGGAAAAACACATCCGCATTGAACATGCCGTCCGCCCCAATGTGACGGTCCCGAGCCGGCGGGGGAATCCCGGCAATCCCGCCAATCCTTCGGCCTACACCCTCACCTTTTCCCTCGGACGCGAATACAAACTCACCTCGGTCAAGGTCGTTCCGGCCGCGGGATTCCCGACCAACCAGAATGTTTCGCCGCTCTGGCACCTGGTGGGCGATGCCAAATCCGCTCCCACCCGGTTCATCGTCTATGGCCTGCCGATTGCCGGTATGAAACCGCTGGTCACGGGTGCGAACGCCGAACCGCTCGCGGATGATGTTGAGTATCGTTTGCTGGTTGAGGCCGGCGGAATCAAAGGCGAACACAACTTCAAAATCACCGCGCCGGGCGGGTCGCACCGGTGAGGGAGATGTTTATGAATTCCTGGCAAAACCAGATCAGCGAAAAATGTAGCGTCCGGCCTGTGGCCGGATTTTTCGGGGCACAGCCCCGACGCTACACCTTGAATCGTCGGGGTTTTGTTTCGCAACTATCGGGCTTCACGCTCATCGAATTGCTGGTGGTCATTGCCATCATCGCCATTCTGGCGGCGATGCTGTTGCCGGTGTTGAGCCGGTGAAGGGCAGCGCCACCAGGATTTCCTGCATCAACAATCTGCGCCAGCTGGATTTGTCGCTGCTGATGTATGCGGACGACAACCAGGGATGTTTCCCGCCGCGCCCGCGCTGTAATATGTGGTGCAGCCGGCTTTACGACGGTTACAAGGACATCCGCATCCTCATTTGCCCGAATGACAAGCCGGACCCGGCGACATGGGGCGGGGATGATACCAACCACTATCCAGTGGATGCGGCGCCGCGCAGTTACATTTACAACGGCTGGAATGATTACATGCAGTCGGTGTTGAGCGCGGACGACTTTGCGCTCTACATGGATGGCTACATGACCAATGCGGTAATGAAATCATCCGCAATCCCGCACCCCTCGGAAACGGTCGTCTTCGGTGAGAAGAAGAACACCTCAACGCATTACCACATGGATTTGCTGGAGGCACATCCCGGCGGCGGGTCCGGCAACGACCTTTTTGAACTGGACCGCAGCCGGCACAGCGGCATCGGCGTGGAAAATTCCGGCGGCGGCGGTTCCGATTACGCGTTCGTGGACGGGAGCGTGCGATTTGTTAAATTCGGCGACATTCTCTATCCTATCAACCTCTGGGGTGTAACCGACGACGCCCGCATCGCCTACGCCGTCCAATCCCAATGATCTGCACAGCTTGATCCGCGATGAAAAACACCCGTGCCTTCACGCTCATCGAATTGCTGGTGGTCATAGCCATCATTGCCATTCTGGCGGCGTTGTTGCTGCCTGTGCTTTCCGCCGCGAAACGGAAAGCCGCCCAAACCACATGCACCAACAACCTCAAGCAATTGGGTTTGGGCATGAAGATGTATGTGGACGACAACAACAGCACTTTCCCCGGTATCGCGTCGCGGATGTATGGGTTTCATCCTCAGGACTGGATTTATTGGCGGACGAACGCGGGCCTCTACCCGCCGTTTGAGCAAAGCCCGATTCTCACCTCATTGCCCGGTGAAGGCCGCCCTTCCCTCCGCTGCCCGCTGGACACCAGCGATAAAGACCGGTTGGCGCAAATTGCCATGTTCGGTGACGGCTACGGCCCTTATCTTTTCAGTTACAGCTTTACCGGCTATGGTTTGAATCCCGACAATAACAACGTCGGGATGTCTTCCGTGATAGATACTTCCAGCGGCACGGCCATCGCGTATCTTTTCAAGGAAGCCCGCGTGCGCAATCCGGCGAACAAAATCATGCTGGCCGAAGAGCCGGGTTCGGCCGGGGACAGGGATAGTCCCAATGGAAGCGTCATTTATGATGGCCGCTGGGTCCCGAGCATGGATCCGTTGACGCTCCGGCACGGCGGCAAGGCGGACGTGACCTTCACCGACAATCACGTGGAACCGGTGACGCCGGATTTTGGTTCCGACCCGGCGAATTCCCAGCCTGATTTGTAAATCGAATATCAATGGATGACAGAATGGACAAAAACACAAAACGGCGGGCCTTTACTTTGATTGAATTGCTGGTGGTGATTGCCATCATCGCCATCCTGGCGGCGTTGCTGTTGCCGGTCTTGAGCAGCGCGAAACGGAAGGCGCAACGCACCGGCTGTATCAACAATCTCCGGCAGATGGGCCTCGGTTCGATGATTTATGCCTCGGATTACTCGGACATGCTGCCGCCGTGGCGCGGTTATCCGCCTTACAGCGACAACGGCCAGATGAACCTGATGGCCGCCTCACACTACAGCCGCTATCTGTGGCGGGATGAAAACCACAGCCATCTCAAATGGAAGGTCGCCTCTGACGTGAACCAGCCGATGGGCTGTCATTTTGAGAACGCCGGTTTCCTTTATCTGACGAAATACGTCGGCGACGCCAGAATCTATTTCTGTCCGAGCCTCCAGGCGGGCGAGTATTCATCGGAATTTTACGAGCCGCTGCTCACGTCGGACGACGTGAAAGGCTGTGTGCGCTCCAGTTATTTTTTCAACCCGCGCACGCGAAACGCCGTCCAGGGGGATTATTTGCGCCGTTACCAGAAAACCAGCCAGTTGGAAGGGCACAAACTGTTTGGCTGCGACGTGATTACGGACATCAAACCGGAGTTCACGGCGCATCTCCGGGATCAGGGTTACAGCGTGCTGTTCACGGACAACAGCGCAGCCTTCGTAAAAAGCCCCGAGGTCTTCGACGCCGTTGACCAGATGGGCTTCACGCCTTCCTCCTCCGGCAATATTATCGGCTCCCCGGAGGAACTTGACCGTATCTTCGACATGCTCGAAAAATAAGCGGCCATATGGACAGCCTTTCATCCAACCAAACCCCCGCTCGTGATAAAGATTCAGCGCCATGCGAAGATCGCCGGGCGTTTACTTTGATCGAACTGCTCGTGGTCATCGCCATCATCGCCATTCTCGCGGCGTTGCTGTTGCCGGTTTTGTCCCGCGCCAAGGAAAAGGCCCGGGCCACCCAATGCGCCAATAATATGCGGCAGATCATGCTGGCGACGAAAGTGTATCTGGATGACCACAACGGCGTCATGGTCCCGTTGTGGGTGGAGCAGGGCGCCCCCGGCGGCAGCGGTTGGACTTATGATGCCGCAACCTTCATCATCCAATGGCCGGATCATCTCTGGTGGCCGGACAAACTGCGCCTGGATGGCTACGCCCCGGCGCCAAAACTTTTTGATTGTCCGACCCTGACCCAACCCGCCACCGGCGGCCGTGGCGGGTCCATCAGCGACATCAACAGTCTGGGCCTCGGCATGAATTATCCCGAATATGGATGGATTTCGCCGGCAGAAGGATTTCCGTTCCCAATCTACGCCACCAGCAAGGAAAATCAGGTGTCCCAGCCCAGCCAATCCATCGTGTTCGCAGATGCGGGCCAGATTTCGAATCCCGACGAAACCAATCCTGACAACTGGCAGGAAATCCCGGCCACCGGTTGCGCCTATTTCCGGGTGCCGAGTGATACCAAGGATTATCCAGTGGGCGATTCGCGTTCGGTGCCCCGGCACAGCGATCAGGTGAACGCCGCCTTTTTCGACGGGCACGTTTTGCGGGAGCGCAACAGCGCCATTCGTTACGACCTGCCCCGAACCGACGGAAACATCCAATGGGCCCGCAACAACAACGGCACCCCTCCTTGATGAAAGTGGAGCGCCGAATTCCAATTCATCAGGTGTTTGATGGAAACATCGAACATCGAACATCGAACGCCCAACATCCAATGAATGGTTTGAAGGCAACAATTGGAAGTTCGGTGTTGGTTGTTGGATGTTTATCGGCAACACGCCGATCAGGAGACGGGCGTTCCGATTCGGAAAAACGAAACTTTTTTCCCTGCCCACCGTCCAATGATTGAATATGGGTGTTGGTCCGGACAAAAAAATGCGCCGTTGTGCTTTCACGCTCATCGAACTGCTCGTCGTCATCGCCATCATCGCCATCCTGGCGGCGTTGCTGCTGCCGGTGCTGAACAAGGCCAAAGGCCGGGCGCAAGGGATTGCTTGCGTGAACCAGGGCAAGCAGATGATGACGGCGATGCTCCTGTACACGACTGAAAACAACGAGTTTTTTCCGCCCAATCCCGACGATGGCAACACCAATGCGGGTTACAACTGGTGCGGCGGTCAGGCGGGCATTGGCCAGCCGCAGGAATTCGACCCCGATGTGCTCGCGGACCCGACCCGTTCGTTACTTATCGGTTATCTTGGCGGAAAGGTGGATGTGTTCCGCTGCCCGGCGGACCGGCGCATGGGCCCGTATCAGGGAACCAAGCCGGCTTTCATCGGCCAGATCGTCCCCGCAGCCAGGACCTTTTCGATGAGCCAGGCGGTGGGTACTATTGATCCCGGCTTCGAAGCCACCGAATTCTCCGGCTCCGGCTACGTTCACAGCGGCGTGCCGAACTTGTCAGTCAATGGCCCTTGGCTAAACAATCAGCAGACTCATCGCCGGGATTCACCCTGGCACACGTTCGGCAAGGCATCCGATATTCACGCGCCGGGACCTTCCGGGCTTTGGGTGTTGCTGGACGAAGACGCCAATGGCCTGAATGACGCAGCGTTTGCCTTTGGCATGGAAAGCCCGGCGTGGTTCGACGCGCCCGGGACCTATCATGACGGCGGTTGCGGCTTCGCGTTCGCCGACGGCCATTCCGAAACCCACCGGTGGCTGAGCCGGGCTGGGAAGGGCAGCGGGGGAGCCGCCATCACTGATCCCTCGGACCAGCAGGATTGGGAGTGGATGCAACAACGAACATCGGCAAAATAGCTGTCCGACAATCCAGGGCCAAGGCGCCGGATTGGAGCGCCGAACCCCGATTCGGCGTGGACCGGCCGCGAATCCGCCGATTCGGAAAAATGAAACTTTTTTCCCTGCCCACTGTCCAATGCTTGATTATGGGTGTTTGTCCGGACAAAAAAGTGCGCCGACGCGCGTTCACTTTGATCGAACTGCTCGTCGTCATCGCCATCATCGCCATACTGGCCGCCTTGCTGTTGCCGTCACTCAGCAAGGCCAAACAGAGGGCCTGGACCACCAGTTGCAACTCCAACCTGCGCCAGATCGGACTCGGCATGAGGATGTTTGCGGATGATAACAATGAACTTTATCCCGAATCCGGTGCAACCATTTACTGGGGCGCCACCGATCCCGAGACGGAGAAAGCCAGTAGGATGGAGCAAATTTTTTCCTATGTCGGCAACACAAACGCCTACAATTGCCCCGGCAACGTGCAGTTGCCTCCGGCGGAACAGGGGCCTTTCAACTATTTCAACGGCGATCGTGCAGCCTATGTAATAACCAACGGTTTTTCCCCGGTCAAAAGCACGGCCATCTCCCTGCCCGCGGCTTATGTTTTGAGTGGCGACACCGGCGGCATAGCCGGTTCGACCGGCGGCGATACATTTGACCCGTTGGACGCGGACAAGGACGATTACACGCAGAATTGTGTCGGCGGCCCGACCAATGGCTCTCCTTTTCAACTCTGGCAGATTCACTCCCAGGGTCAGAACGTTCTCTTCGCCGACGGCCATTCAAAATGGTACAAAGGCTACGATGCCGGCGAAATGACCTTCCGCTACGATTCCCTGCACGGCTGGGAATGATTCATTTTCCTTTTTGCGTTCCTGGTGGGGCGAGGCTCCTGACGAGCCGTCCGGTTTGATTTTCCCATATTTGGAGAGTGCGGTGACATGTCACCGCTTTTCAAAGCGCCGACATGTCGGCGCAGTCCAAAATTTCCGGCTCGCGGGTACGCTCACCCCACCAAAATCGAACGTCATTCATTTTCCCTTTGCACGTCCGCCCACCAAGCGGTTTAATGTGCGGACATGAAAATTGTTCTAGCTTATTCGGGCGGCCTCAACACCTCGGTGCTGCTTTCGTGGATCAAGGAAAATTACGACGCCGAGATGATCGCCTTCTGCGCCAATATCGGCCAGGAGGAGGAACTCCGCGGCCTCGAAGCCAAGGCCAAACGGACCGGCGCATCCAAAATCTACATTGACGATTTGCAGGAGGAATTCGCCCGCGACTTCATTTACCCGATGCTCCAGGCCGGCGCGGTCTATGAAGGCCAGTATTTCCTCGGCACCAGCATCGCCCGGCCGCTCATCGCCAAACGCATGGTCGAAATCGCCAAAAAGGAAAAAGCCGACGCCATCGCCCACGGCGCCACCGGCAAAGGCAACGACCAGGTGCGGTTTGAATTGACCGCCGCCGCGCTCGCGCCGGAATTGCAGGTCATCGCTCCGTGGCGGGATCCCTCGTTTCGCACCGACTTTCCCGGCCGGCAGGAGATGATTGATTATTGTAAAAAAAAGAAAATCCCCGTCCAGGCCAGCGCCAAAAAACCATTCTCGAGCGACCGGAACCTGCTGCACATTTCCTACGAGGCGGGCATTCTCGAAGACCCGTGGATGGACGCCAGCGACAAAAAGTATCGCGGCTCGTTCACCACGCTTTCCGTGTTCCCCGAAGACGCGCCGAACCAGCCGGAATTCGTGACGCTGAATTTCGTGAAAGGCAACTGCGTGGCGGTGAACGGAAAGAAGTTAAATCCGCTCGGCGTGATGCAGACGCTGAACAAAATCGGCGGCAAACACGGTGTCGGGCGGGTGGATATGGTGGAGAACCGGTACGTGGGCATGAAATCGCGGGGTGTCTATGAAACGCCCGGCGGCGCCATCCTGCACTTTGCCCACCGGCAGATGGAAAGCCTCACGATGGACCGGGAAGTCATGCACCTGCGTGACTCGCTGATTCCGCGCTACGCGGAGCTGGTGTACTACGGCTACTGGTTCGCGCCGGAAAGGTATGCGTTGCAGGCGCTGGTGACCGAGAGCCAGAAGAACGTGACCGGCACCGTGCGGGTGAAACTGTACAAGGGCAACATCATGGTCGCCGGCCGCAAGAGTCCGGTGAGCCTGTACAATCCGCACATCGCCACAATGGAAGCCGACCCGACGAAAGCCTACAACCAGGACGACGCGACGGGTTTCATCCGGCTCAACGCATTGCGGTTGAAAGTCGCGGCCAAGGTGCAGAGGAAGAAATAAATCGCAACTTGAGGTCACAATTTGTGACTTCAAGATAATTGAAAAATTATTACGTTTGGATTAATAATATTGAAGTTCCAAATTGGAACTTTAAGTTGAGTGGGCATGGTTTTGAGGTCGCAATTTGCGACCGGTTCGGGAAAAATTTATGGGAAATCAGATTGCGACCATTGCTTCAGTGATCCGCACAATTCGCGGGCAAAAAGTCATTCTTGATTTTGATTTGGCTCGTATCTATGACGTGCCGACCAAAGCATTGAACCAGGCAATCAAACGCAATGCAGTCCGATTTCCGCGGGATTTCATGTTCCAACTCACCAAAGAAGAAGCTGAAATAGAATTTCGTTCAAGGTCACAATTTGTGACCTTGAAGCGGGGCATGAATATCAAATACCGTCCCTACGCCTTCACTGAAAATGGCGCGATCATGGCGGCCAATGTGCTCAACAGCCCGGAAGCCGTGCGGATGAGCGTGTTCGTAGTGCGCGCGTTTGTCCAGATGCGCGACCTGCTGGGTGGCACAAAGGAACTCGCGCGCCAACTGGCTGACCTGGAAAAGAAGCTGACGGCCCGTCTGGATGTGCATGAGAGCGTGATTGTGGACGTGCTGCGGCGCGTCATGGAAATTCTCGACCCGCCTCCGCTGCCGCCCGCCCCGCCCCGGCGGCGGATTGGTTTTCACGTGGAATCGGATGACAAGCTGGGCAGCAAGGCGAAGAAAAAAGTGTGACCCGCGCGCCAGTGCCAGTATGATTGCCACGATGAAATCCGACCCGATCCTGCGCTGCGGGACCTACAACCAGGACGACGCCACCGGCTTCATCCGGCTGAACGCCCTGCGCCTGAAAGTCGCCGCGAAGGTGCATGGGAAGAAGAAATGAAATGTGTTTTCACATTTCCGGTTAAATGGATTGTAAAAGTTAACGGAGTCCAGCCGTTTACACACAACGGCTGGCACTTTGATTTTGTTCAAGAGAACGATCTCATTTCCAAAATTATCATCTCCGTTCCGATGGCGGAGCTTGATAAAATGCCGACGTTAACACCAAATCCAAAAAATTCTCAAATTATTGACTTCGCAATAAATCAGCCAGCTTCAACTGAGCTGTTGATGAAATCGTTACGAACTTTGGAGGGATTTTTATCTGTCTACGGTTTAGAAGAAATCGGACTTAATGAAATTGACACTGCTTGGCTCGCAGACACTGAAGAGGAAAAACAAAAATTTGGCGAACAGCACTTAAAGCTCAAACACACCGGGCCAAAAGCACCGGATGCAAAAATTCCATTTGCTGTGGTTAAGCGATCGGTCATGGCCTCGACCCAAGCACTCGATTGGGAAGTGCCGTTAGGTTTCTATCGTAAGGGAACTAATGATCATCACGACAGAAAATACATTGACGCAATTCATGATTTTTATTTCTTGCTTGAAACGTTATTTGCAAATGGGAAAACAAAGAATTATCAGGTGGTAGAAGAATTCAAAAAATCGCCGTCGCTTGTCGCCTTCGCCGCACAAGTTTTGAAAGAAGGTGGGCAAATTATTGCAGGCAGGGGCACAAGAACTATAGTTTTAGATGAGTTCAAACAGAAACTTTCAAACAAAACTCCAGAACAGTATCTTGAACACATTGTTAATTTGCGTGGGTTTCTCCACCATCACTCGCTTGGGCACAAAAAAATTTGGAATCCGACATCGGAATACGAATATGAGATGGATGCAATTTTGTTGAGTTATCTGTGCTTTAAGATTTGTTCCACAAAAGTTGAGTCTATGATTTGCGCTCCAGTCAAAAATTAATTATGCCCACCGACCTCATCCATCGCATCGGCATCGCCGCGCCGGCGGAAACGATTTATCGCGCCCTCACCACCGAGGAAGACATCCGCGCGTGGTGGACGACTGATGTGAAGATGGACGCCGCTGATCCGTCGCAACGAGCCAGAAAGCGGTGCTGAAGTCACCGCACTCCAGACGCCGGCGCGACTACCGGGCAGCACCAAACCTCGCGAAGCGTCTGGACTGCGGCGCGTTCACCGCCGCTCCCCGGGCCTTCTCGCTCCGCCAAAACTCCTTCCCGCAGGCCACCCCGTCCTGGCGCCAAGGATGTGCCTTTCCCGGCTTCCCTAACTTGATCTGTCCGGTTCGTTGCAGCGGTACCTGCACCGGTACTGGGCGCGCCGGCAGCGCTTTCCAGCGCAGTTTCCTCCCCGCATAAAGCAGTTGCACCTTGCCGCACCGAAGCTGGCGCACCACCACTTTCCGACCCGCCAAACTTAACCGTTCATGCTCCGCGTCGATTTGAAACCAGCGGCCGTCCCAGGCCACCGTCCAATCCTTGGCCACCACCCGCGATTCCTCCCAACTCAGAACCTCGCCCAGATTCCAGGGGCTTCGGCGATGCGCATCCACGGAACTGCGGGCCGCGAGGGTGAACTTCCGGTTCAGCGCGGGTAAAAACTTCTTCTCCAGGAACTCGTTGGCCGCCACCAAGTCATTGATCCCCTCCAATCGCAGTTCCTTCACCAGCCGATCCTGTAGCAGCCCATTACGTCGCTCCACACGCCCCTTGGCCTGTGGAGAATGCGCCAAGATCAACTCCACACCCAGTTGCTCCATCGCCCGGCCAAACTGCGTCCGGGGCTCCTGACCGGCGATCTGCTCCGCCACGGTGGCCTCGCGCTCGCAGCGGTAGATGCTGTCCCGATCCACGTACAGACTGCCAGGCACTCCATTTTTCCGAACCCACACTTCCAACACGTCGTAGGAGGCACGCGTCGTCTCCTCCTCCGAAAACCGGGCTCCCGTGTGATTGGTCGCATCGTCCACCATCACCATCAAGACCGCCTTGTCCCGCCGCCCTTCAAACCAATCGTGGTGCGAGCCGTCCAATTGCACCATCGCCCCGAAACATTCCCGGCGCTCACGCCAGGATCGGTGCTGCTGCCGCTTGCGCCCAACACGCCAGACTCCTTTTTCCACCAGCCAGCGCCGCAAAGTTTCATGATCCACGATCAAACCTTCCTGGTGCATCTTTTCGGCCGCCAACGTGGGACCGAAATCCGGATAACGCTGCTGGTAGCGGGCCAGCACCTGGCGCTGCATTCCCGCCGCTTTGCGCCGCGGTCCGCGCTGGCCCCGACTCCGATGCACCAAGCCAGCGTCGCCGCCTTGCTTGAAACGATGCCAGATCCGCTTGGCCTGCCGGTAGCACACACCCATCAGCCGTCCCGCCGCTGCCACACTCAACTTGCCTCGCTTAACTTCCGCCAGCGCTACCATCCGTTTCCGTTCCTTGCTGCTCATTAATAATTTCTCCATTTATGGCCGTTGCTCTACACCAGCAACGCCCCAATGGGGACATTTTAAGCGAGTTCAGATGGGGACATTATTAAAGAGTCGCGACACATCACAGTTTGAGGTTGACATACCTCATAGTTAGAGGTAATATCCCGGCGATGAAGAAAACCAACCCCAGTTTTTTGAACGGCATCCCGGAGCTGCTGGTGCTGCGGCTGCTGGCCCAACGGGAAATGTACGGATACCAGATCGTGGAGGAAATCCGGACCCGGACCGGGGAATCTTTGTCTTTCGGCGAAGGCTGCATCTATCCCTACCTGCATTATCTGGAGGCGGAAAAGCAGGTGAGCAGCCAGCGGCGGGAGGTGGCGGGCCGGAATCGCAATTATTACAAACTCACCGCGCGGGGACGGAAACGGCTCGAGGAATTAACCTCCGAGTGGAAACGCGTTACGACCGGCGTCTCGCTATTGATGGGGGTACAACATGCCTAGAACTGATTTCATTGAACTATTGCGCCGCCGGTTGTTGGAACTTGGCTGCCCAACGGTGAAGGTGCGGCGGTTGGTCCAGGAAGTTGCCGACCACCACGAGGACTTGAAACAAGCCGCCTTGTCGGAGGGATTATCCGAGGCCAATGCGGAAGCCCGCGCGAACGTGCAGCTCGGAGACCCGGTTACCCTGGCCGAGCACCTGATGGTAATGCTGCTGCGATCGTCCTGGTGGGGCCGTCATTCCCTCATCGGCTTTTGTCTGCTGCCACTTTTGGCCGTTCCGGTGCTGTGGGCCCTGTTCTTGTTCCTCGAACTGTCGCTGGAGTTCGCGCTGGGCTTCGGCTGGGATGCGAAAAAACTCCACACTGCCGCCGATAACCCGGTTGCATTTCACCATCTTGTTATAACGCTGCACTGCGCTGACTATGCCGCGATTGCTCTGGTGACGCTTCTCTTCTGCTGGCTGGCACGGCGATCGGCGGTGAGCCTCAAGTGGATGGGGACCTCATGCGCCATTTGTTCGCTCTATGCATTATTCACCCAGGCCATCATCCAGCCACATTTTTTGGGGCTGAATATTTCCTGGACTCCACATTGGATTAGATTTGCCATCCCGCTCGCGGTTGCTGGCGCAGTTTATGTCTTTCAGCGGCGAACGACACAACGTTTCCAGGAGAAGGTTACAGTTTAGCCGCCAGCCCCGCCCGCCGCCCCGCACCGTGAGGAGCGGAATCTTTGTCACCAACCGCTTTCTCCGGCTTCGCGCGAGTCTCCGCAACTCAGCGTTGTGCCAATCGCCGGGCTTGGGCGCCGAGGCCGGGTTGATCGAGCGCGTATTTAAGGAGCGGCTCCAGGTTGCCCTGGGCGGAAACCAGGACCATTTCCTCTCCGTCAAACACCATCACGCAGCATTTCAAGCGATAGACGGAAACATTTTTTTCCGGCAAATACACCGCGACCAGGTCCTGGCCGTCCATCACCTCCACCACGCGCTCCCAACCACGGGCGGTCATGGCCGAGTCGGCGGCGGCGAGCATGGCCGCGCGATCCGGCGGTGGTGTTCCCGACGGCAACTGATAAACCCCCACCCCGGCACTTCGGACGGACTGAAGGGCGGCGCGCGCTCCGGGGTCGAGCCTGACGCAGGACAGCCCGGCCCGGACAGCGCCGAGCGTGAGGCAGCCCGCGTTCAACGCGATCTGTTGCCGCCACTCAACGCCGCTGGACTTGATCAATTCACTGCGCAAGGCCCGGGCATCGGAACCCAGGCAAAAGCAATTCACCACGACTGCGGCAAGCACGACGAGCAACAGAAAAGGCGTGGCAAGGAAACCCCAGAGCCAGAGTCGCCGGGCCGGCCGGCGCGTTGCCGGCGGAGGAGAAGATGTATTCACAGGCGGTGGGGGTAAAGTTTTGAGCGGGGCGGCGCCGGTCGGTTTACCCGCCGGCGCCCGTTCCACCCAACCCATCATTTTTTCGAAGCAGATTCTTTCGGGTCTGCGTCTTTCGGGGCCGCATCTTTCAGGGCGGCGCCAATCTCTTTGAGGGGTTTGATGTCCAGCTTCTCGCCCAGGGCCGCCACCTGTCCCGGCCGGATGTCGCCGACAATGTTGATCAGCACAACTTCATCCTTCGGATCAATTACCGTGATGGCGAGTCCCGCCAGCGCCTCTCCGCCGCGCGTTTTGGTGTAAACGCCAACGTCCTGGCCGTCCTTCTCCTGCACCACCACGTTGTGTTCCCAGCCTGCGGCGTCAAGGTCATGGCGGATTTGCCGGACGCGTTTCAACACGTCGGCGCGGTTTGTGTCGGTGAGCCCGATGACGTTCACGTGGATGAGTTCCACGCTGCGCACGAGTTTGGCCGCCTCGGGGCTCTGCTTCTCGACCATCTGGGCGGCGAGTGACAGCAGGTTGCTATTGATCTGGATTTCCACAAATTCGCCGCCGTCGTCGGACGGGGTGAATTTGCCAAAATCCACCCGGCCCGGGGGAGGACCGGCGAGAACGTTGAGGCTGACGCCGGCGGCAAGGACGGCGATGGTCAGGGGGTAACGAAGCATTGTTTTCATAGGTCATTCATTGTTGTTTTAATCAGTATGTTTGGGAATCCGGAGCTCCCGACGCAGGCAATAGCCGGCAGCCGGGAGAAAGTTTCAGAACCGCGCTGCGGGAGTCGGCCCGCTGTCAGTTGATTGGGTTTTCCCGGCGGTCAACGCCCTTAATTTTGTTTCCAGCCTGGCTGTTTTCTCCGCCTGCCGGCGCGTTCGTTCGTTGTTCATGGTGAGCAGGTCGGCTTCGCTTTTCAGTTCCCAGGTCAGCGCTTCGCGCGTGTATTTCAACTCCAGATGAGCACAGAACAATTGCATCAGCGCAGCGGAAACCAGTGTTGCCAACAGGATGCTTGAAAAGTGTTTCATAATTCGCGTCTCTACCATTGTACTTAGGAATCCGTCCGGAAAGGTTGCATGAAATGTTGAATTTATCGGATTAGCGACCGGGTCGGCGGCCCAACGTTTTCAGCGCCGGAGGCACGGAAAAAATAGCCCACGGCGTCAGCGCCGTGGGTTCGTTCATCAAAAACGATTACGATATCAAAATTAAAGAGGTATTGGAGCGCGGACTTCAGTCCGCTTTACGTTTGAGGTCGTGAGGTTTTAAAAAATCCTGCGCCCGTGGGTTGTTGTGAATTGAAGCGGTCCCGCATGGGACGGGACCGCGCCCCGTATCTCTGCGCCTTGGCGTCGTTGCGTTAAATCCGTTTAATGCCGGCCGGACAACATCCACATCACCAGCGGGCAGGCGGCGGAAAGGCTGGCCACCAGGACCAGCATGATGACGGTCATTTGATGTTTGCGTTGGTCGCGCGCGAGGTGCGGAAACAACAACTTGCCAGTGCGATACACAATATATTCAGTCATAGTTTCAAAGTATTGATTTTGCAGAAATTTAGCAGAAATGGACGAACACTTCAGGAATAAGGGACATATTGGGGGATTTGAGGGGCGAATTGCGCCCGGAGAGGGACGAAATTTTAGTCGCCACTTGTTTCTTAAAACCCCAGCCTCGCCAGACGTACAAAAAAGCGGTGCTGAAGCATCCGCACTCCAGACGCTTCGCGAGATTCGGAGACGCCCGGTGGGTCGCGCCAGCGTCTGGACTGCGTGCGATTCATCGCCGCTATTCCTGAAAGACAACTTTGACGAGACACGCGACAATGTTCAACTCCGAAAGGTTCGCGAGTAAAACCCGGCGCCGCCGGCGCTGGTCACGGGCAGATCATCCCGCTGAAAGCAAAAACGCTCCACTGAATTCAGTGGAGCGTAATGATTTAAGATGGGAATGGGATTACTTGTCGGTGGCAGCCGGAGCATTGGTGGAAGCGTCGGCCGGGTGCGCAGGTTTCTTGGGCTTGATCAAGCCGACCTTGGCCATCTTGTCCTTGTCTTCCTGGGTCATGGCCGCGCGCTCTTCCTTGTCGAGCTTGCCGTCCTTGTTGGTGTCGTATTTCGCCAGCATTTCCTTCATGACCGTCTGTTGTTCAGGGGTCAATTCTCTCTTGGGCGGTTTGTTGTCCTGGGCTTGGACCATGATGGCGGTGGCACAGAGAAGTCCGATGGCTGCAACTAAGAGTTTTTTCATATTCATTGTAATAACTGTTCAATTTGTTGGTTTAAACTGCACTGGAACAGACGCTGGAAATTTCCCCGGGTTACAAAATTTTGACCACTTGACCGCCAGTACCCCACTCCGGCTGCGAACTCGCAATAAACCTTGCCAGAAACATGAATCCCGGCATTGCCATTTCCAGCCTGTCGGTGCATGATGTGGATGAATCATGAAACACCGGCAGACCAGGCTGTTTAACGTTTTAACCATCTTGATTGCAACAATCTACATCGGATTATGGCCTGACGCAGCACAAGCCCAGCCTTCCAATTCCATCCCCCAAAACAAGGCTGCGATGGGAACGTTTCCAGACGTGAGTGATTTGCCCGTCCGCAAGGAAATGCCGGATGTGATGACAATGAATGACGGTACCAGGGTCACAACGATCGAACAATGGCGTCAACGGCGCGAGGAGATGAAACAAATCCTCGAGCATTACGAACTCGGCCATGCGCCACCGCCACCGGGCAATGTGACCGGGCAGGACATCAGATCCCTCACCCTGCTCAACGGGACCGTAAAGTATCGGCTCGTTCACCTGAAGTTCGGGCCGGGAGAAAAACTGGGATTCGACATCGCGATTTTCACACCGGCTGGGGGCGGACCGTTCCCAACCGTCATCAACCCGTCGTTTTTCAGCACGCCGGGCGTGGCCGTTACCAACCAGCCCGCTGCCGCCACCAATCAACCGGTCGTGACGGCCACCAACACGGCGACCACCAATTCGGCCCGGCCCCGATTCAATTTTGGCGCGCCGGTGGATCCGGTATCGGCGGCCATCGGTTTTTCGAACCAGCTCAACCGTGGTTACGCCCTGGTGACGTATCGCTACACACAATGCGGCGAGGACAATGCCAATTTCCGCAGTTCATCATTTTATCCCGCCTATCCGGATTACGACTGGGGCGTGCTGCTCGGCTGGGCCTGGGGACTGTCGCGCGTGGTGGATTTTCTCGAAACGCAACCGTTCGTGGACAAGAACAAGCTCATCGCGCTGGGCCATTCGCGGCTCGGAAAACTGACGATGGTGGCGACGGCTTTTGATGAGCGCATCTCGCTCGGCGCGCCCGCCGGGTCGAGCGGCGCCGGGACCGGCGCCTACCGTTTCTGCGGCCCCGGCCGCGGCGGCAAGGAAGGCATCGAGGACATGACCCGGAAATTTCCGTATTATTTCGTGCCCCGGCTCAAGGAGTTCACCGGCCAGATGGAAAAACTGCCGTTTGATGCGCATTGGTACATCGCGCTGACGGCGCCGCGTCCCTGGATTTCGGTGGAAGGCACCGACGACCAGAACTGCGTTCCCAATGCGGTGAAACAATCCGTGCTGGAGGCCAAACCGGTATATGCATTTCTGGGCGTGAGCACGGACCGTGTGGGCGTCAACTACGAACCGCACCGGCACGGGTTGCCGCCGGCCGATTGGACGGCCGCGCTGGATTTTGCCGACCAACAACTTCGCGGGATAAACATCGAACGACGCTTCGACCGTTTCCCGCCCGAACCCGCTTCACCGGCGCCACAACAAACTCCTGCAAAATGAACACAATTATTTCATGGTGCGGCAAAATTGCAGTCGAAGTGGGACAGGCATCTTGCCTGTCTCTGACTTCCTGGCGGGATGCCATCAAGAATGAGACAGGCTGGAAGCCTGTCCCACGCTGGAGAGACGCCGGCTTGAAGCGTTCACGCGAGTTGAGTGGTGCCATAAAACCGTTCTACCTTGTTGCAATCGCTTTCGCCCTGCTTGTGCAGGCCGGATGCGTCAGCATGTCCCGCAACGCGCTCAACGTCTGCACGTTCGGCGCTGTCGGCGACGGCAGGACCAAGGACACCGCCGCGTTTCAGAAGGCGCTGGATATCTGCGCTGTGGCGAAGGGCGGTGAGGTGGTGGTGCCGCCCGGAGATTATCTCATCGGCAGCATCGAATTGAAATCCTACACGACCTTGCGGCTGGAAAAGGGCGCCCACCTGATTGGCAGTGCCGACCTGAACGATTATCCCGTGATGAAGGTGCGATGGGAAGGCCACTGGATTGACGGTCATCGGGCATTGATTTCCGCCCAGAATGCCGGCCATTTCGCCATTGTCGGATCGGGAAAGATTTCCGGCAATCCCGCACTGGGCGGGCGGGAAATGCCCCGGCGGCCGGTCCTCATCGAGCCGATCAATTGCATTGATGTCCGGCTGGAAGGTTTTGCCACCGAACACAAGAACATGTGGTCCATTCATCCCACCTATTGCGTCACGGTCACGGCTAAAAACCTCTTTATCCGCACCACCGGCGGCAATGGCGACGGCATTGACGTGGACTCCTGCAAAAATGTCCGCATCGAATCGTGCGACATTGACACGGGCGACGACTGCATCGCCATCAAGTCCGGCCGGGGCATGGAAGGTTACCGCCTGGCCCAGCCCACCGAAGACGTCCTGATTTCCCACTGCACACTGGGGGACAGCATTTTTGCGTGCATCGGCATCGGCAGCGAAACCTCCGGCGGCATCCGCAACGTGCGGATCGAGCATTGCAAATTCACCCATGCCAAAACCTATGCCGTTTACATCAAGAGCAACACCGGTCGCGGCGCGTTCATTGAGGACATCTCGGCGCGCGATTTGGACGTGGCCACCGCGCCCGGCGGTTTTCTCCGCATCAATTTAACCGGCAGCGGCATCAAGGACGCCGAGCCGGTGACCGGCGACGAGGGGATTCCCTCGGCCAAAAATTTCAGCTTCAGAGACGTGAAGGTAAATTGTGGAACGCTGGTGGACGCTGTCCAGACTTCGCCGGTGAAACCCATCAACGGATTTTCGCTCGTGGACATCACCGGCACGTGCCAAAAGGCCATCACGCTGGCCAACCTGACCAATGCCGTGGTCCGCGACATCCACGTGACCGGTTACGAAGGTCCGTTCCTCACGCAGACCAACGTCCAGGGTGTCGGGCTGGAGGCGGCCAAGTGATGGCCTTTGCCCGAAAGAAACCACGAACGTTTGCTGAATGCCACGATGGTGGCTGTTTGCCGCCGGTTCAACTGTTCAGCACCATCACGGCCCATTCGTTGTTTACAGACGAGAGAACGACCAGGCATTTGTCCACATTCACCGCCGTGGCATAGAGGTAAAGCACGTCAATATTTTCTTTGGCCAGTTTCTCGGTGATGAACTGCAACAAGCCGGGCCGGTGATCGCCTTCGACGAGTATGACCTTGGCCTCCTGCACCTCCCAATGCTGCTCGCGCAACGCATCCATCACGCGCTGGTGCTCCTTGCTTACCAGTTGGATGATGGCGTCCGTGCCACCCACGGTGGCGATTACTGCCTCGAGGTTAACATCCTTTTCCGCTATGCTTTTGGTGACTTGGGCCAGCACGCCGGTCCGGTTGTTAAGCCGGACGATTGCTTCCTTCGCCATTTTTGCCTTTATCATACAACCTCCTGCCAACTTGCCACGCCGCGCGCCACGGGCACGTGGCGTTTTCCAAGTTCACTTTTGCTTTACCACATCTGCATCAGCTCTGCTCGGATGAGTTTCTGAAAGAAACAGGCCATTTATCCCGAACTCCGAAGTTGAATTACTGTGTTAATGGAGTGCGGCCGCCTGCTGGTGATTTATCGGAGTCCCGGTCGCAGCCTGGTGGGGTGGGTAAGGGGTTGCGAAATTTTCCGAGGCTTGAATAAAGCCAGTGGCTGTGCCAGAGGACGGGCGCACTCCGGCTTGGCCTCGCCCCCGCCGGCGTTGTGAACAACCTGTCATGCTATTTGTACAATTAATGAAATAGCCATTTCATTAATTGTACCATCATATTGGAGCCTGTTTTCGTGACTGCGGAGTTTGGGTTAATTTCACTTTGCGATTGGCCTTGCCAGAAATGACGAATCGGCGTTTGCTGATGGCCACAATGAAAGCCAACGGCGGCGGAAGAAATCTGCGCGCGATGTAAATGGACTATGCGAGTCTTGGCGATTGGAGATATTCACGGGTGCCACACGGCATTGACCACCTTGCTTCGCGAAGTCAGTCCGAACTCCAGTGATCAGGTTGTATTCCTTGGGGACTATATTGACCGGGGTTGCCAGTCTCGATCTGTTTTAGACTGGATGGTTGGCCAGAAAAGATTGTATTCACCGGTGTTTCTCCGGGGAAATCACGAGGTGATGATTCTAGAGGCGCGTACCGATCCTTTGAAAGCAAATCTCTGGCAAAGCTATGGAGGCTTCGAAACACTGATTTCTTATTCAGCCGAGTATCAAAAGGATTGGCCTTCGGCCATCCCTAAATCGCACTGGAAATTTCTGGAGCGCACGGTTCCATTTTTTGAAACCCCGAAGCACATTTTTGTACATGCCTGCCTGGCTCCGGATCTTGATATGGATGAACAGCCTGCCTGGCTGCTTTATTGGGAGTTTTTTGACAGAATTCAGCCACATAAATCGGGGAAAAAAATCATCTGTGGTCACAGCCCTCAACGTTCGGGTCAAATCAGGGATTTGGGATTTGCCGCTTGCATTGACACTGGCCCAGCTGTGGGAGGATGGCTTACTTGTCTAGACGCAGACGCCGGGCAATACTGGCAGGCGAACGAGAAGGGAGAGGTTCGGGCTGGATCAATAGGCTGACTGGTTTTAAATCCAAACGTGCTAACCACACCGGACTTGGGCATTTGAACTCGCAGATGAATCGGCAACCCCAACGGGTTTGGATCACCATTTGTCGCAATTTGATTCACCTTCAGGGTTGATTTAAATTTCTGATTCGTCACCCAGCGTAGCCCGATTTCATCGGGCAATCCTGGGCTGAAGGACATAATCCCTTCGGGACAACGAATTCAATCCTCCGCCTGCTCGCCCGCGGGAGCCATTTTGACGATACGCGGGAAAAATTTCGCCAGCGGTTCCACCAGGTCGGTTTGCGCGGCCATGACTGCCTCGATGTTTTAATAAACCATCGGGACTTCATCCAGGCCGGCGGAAATCAATTTCACGCCGCGTTCGTCCAGACAGGGCTGGGCCATCTTCCAGTTGTAGGTTGCCTTCGCTTTGTGCCGGCTCATCACGCGGCCCGCGCCGTGCGAGGCGGAGTTGAGCGACGCGGCGTTGCCCTTGCCGCGCGCCACAAACGTCGGGCTGGCCATCGAACCGGGGCGTGGAAAGCTGTTGCCAGGTGAAACAGGCGATGATATTGAAAGCCGCCATGAGTGAACCAATTATTGCCCAAAGATCTCCATTTGTTCAAAAAGCCGGGCCGGGCGCCTTTTGGTGGTGCGCGTGCGGTGCGTCGAAGAAGCAGCCATTCTGCGACGGCTCGCACAAAGGCACCGGCCTCGGTCCAAAAAAGGTGGACCTCCCCGAGGCCAAAACGGTGGCGTGGTGCGGTTGCAAGCACTCGAAGAACGGCGCGTTCTGCGACGGCAGTCACAGCCATCTGCCGTGAAACGTTAATCGTTACATCGTAAAATCATCAGCAAAACCAAAAATAATTCCATGGATACAGGGGGAGCCGAGAGTGTTGAAACCCGGAAATTCAAGGACGCGATTCTCGCGGAGATTTTTACTGCCTACAAAGAGTCCGGGGCGGTATGCCAAAAAACCACGGATCCGGAAATCCAGCGAACGATGCTGGATTTGAAACGGTGTTTTGATCTGGCCATTCACCGTCTGTCACCGCTGGGCGTTCACGCTGAGAAATTCTGGGAAGAAGCCAAGATGCCATTTTCAAGCCAGGACACCCCCCCGCGATCACAACCGCCCGGATGGGGCGGGGTTGCGATCAGGATTCGAGGATTAACACGGGTCGCATGGCCGGTCTCACGCTTTTTTTTTCCTGAAGAACGGTCCGGTTTCGGCGATGTTGAGAACGGAAAGATCAAGTCCCGACTCCGGAGACCTCTCCTTGGCGGTTTTAAGCTGGCGCGCAATGCGTTTGACGGCTGCTGCCGCATAATATTTCACCACACCTATACCGGAGTGGGACTTGAAAATCACGACCAGCAGGGAATATTCGTCAACATTGATGACGAACATGCTGAAATTTTCGCCCTGCTGGTAAATGCTGCTGAAATTGGTTTCGTTGACCAGGCCGGCGATGGTCTGGTTGGCCATGAACGCACCGGACGCCAGCGCGCCGATGGTGGTCAGGTCGAAATCATGCGCGTCACCCTGATGCGTGATGAGGAAACCGCCCTTGTCGATGATCAGCGCGACCGTCGCGTCCGTGCTCGCGATGAATGCGCGTAACGTTTCATCGCACCGCCGGATGTCATCCTCGAGAAGTTGTGGCAGGGTGGCCATGTCATGCGTATTGAGGAACGCTTTGGTTGATGAATTTGTGCAACAGCAGGCGCGTGATCATGTTCAGGGTTTCGAACACGCCTTCGCACTTGTGCGCCGTGGCGCTGAACGACGGCACCTGCGCTTCGCGATTGTTCAGCAAAAATTCCATGTATTCCACCGGCGCGGCGTTCGGCAGATCGCGCTTGTTGTATTGCAGCACGAAGGGAATTCCCTCGAGGTTGAGCTTGAGTGCATTCAGGTTATCCACGAGATTCTGGAAGCTCTCGACATTTTCCGGCATCTTTTCGTATTGTGAATCGGCCACGAACACAATGCCATCCACGCCGCGCAGCACCAGTTGCCGCGTCGTGTTGTAAATCACCTGGCCGGGCACCGTATAGAGCTGGAACTTCGTCTTGAAGCCCTTGATGGTCATTGCCTCAATCGGCAGAAAATCGAAGAACAGCGTGCGGTCGGAACTCGTCGCCAGCGACACGAGTTTGCCCTTGTTGCCCGAGGCGGTTTGTACATGGTCATGGACTTGCACGAGGTTGGTCGTCTTGCCGCCCATGGCCGGGCCGTAATAGACGATTTTAACCTGCAATTCCTTGGTGGCTTGGTTGATGATGGCCATAAATATTATTGTTTTTTGCGGTCGAGTTCGGCGGCCAGCGCGGCCAGTTGCACGGTTGGCAGCGCTTCTCCCGCGCGACCGAACGCGGCGAAATAGACGGCGTTCACGCGGAAAATTTTCCACGGTATGTTGCCAACGGTGAAATGGAAATTATTCAGCGTGCCCATTCGTAATTCCCTTGTGCTCTGGCTCACGCGGTCAAAAATTTGCGGCAAAAACGCCGCGAGCGTGTCGGCGTTGAATTCGGACGGAATCTGGCTGGCCACTTTCAAGCCATCCGGCAACGCCACGAGGGCGCCCACCACCCCGGGCAACGCCATCGCACGGGCGATGATCTCGTCTGGCGTCGCGTAACGGCTGGAGAAATCCGTCGCCGGCCTTTGCGAACGTTTGTATTCGGTTTCGTCCACCCTGGGGACCTCGGCGGCGTCGCTCCAGATATAGTAGTTTGTGTCCGCCAGCTTGGCATCTACCGGCTTGAGGGGGGGACGGATCACCTGAGTCTCCGGGGCTTTCACCTGCGGTTCCAGCGCCTTTACCTGCGGTTCCGGCATTTTAGCCGGCAGTTTTGGCTGCGACGTTTCGGGTTGCGGAAAAGGTTTTGGCTGCGGTGTTTCGGGTTGCGGAAAACCGAAAAACAAATTCGGGATGTCAGCCGGAGGCTGTTCCACCCGGTGCGGCTGCGGCGCCGTTTTTTGTCGTGCGAAAAACAACGGTGCGATAACATTCAACGGCAGTTCCAATTCGATGCCATCATGGACGGACGCCGGCGGCGTGGGCTGGATCAAAAGCCGCAGGTTTCGCCAGGCAAAGGTTATGCGTCCGCGCTTTAAAGCCGGTTCAATCAAGTTCGCCGGCAATAAAACCTGGGCATTTGCCAGATTCGATTGTCTGATTTCGAGTCGCAGTCCTGCCGGCCAATTTTCCGAGAGTGCGGCCAAGGGTGCGGAAATGGCCGCCGGGTCAACCGGAATTTGCGGCGCGGGTGAAGGTGCAGGCATGGGAGCAACGGGTTTCGGCGCACCATTGCTTCGCGGCGTGACGAAGCTGGTTGCCGGCGTCGGAGCGTGCGGCATGTACGGCGGCGGGGGCGGAGTCGTGGCGCTGGTGGCAGGTGTAATGGCGCGTGAGGCAAATGAAAACGATGGCGGCGCAGTCATCCGCAACGGTGGCAAGGCGGTGGACGGCGTGGGTTTAGCGGCGACGGAAATTTCGACCCCTTCGCCGCCGGCGCCGAATGGCCCGGTGATGTCTTCGGCGACTTCGACGTGTTTCTGGGCGGAGCGGCGTGACAGCAGAGCGGGATTCAACCGGGCGAGGATTTCATTGAGCGGCAGCATCACTGGCTTGTGGTCATGCTCGCCACCGGAATTGACGAACACGCCCGGAGCGGCCTTTCGCAATTCACCAAAAGCGATTTTCACGGAGCCAAACGCGAGTTGCGTGAGAATTTTTTCCAGCGGAACGGCAATCATCATCCCTGCGGGCGGTGTTTGCATGACTTTCGCGCGCAAATCCATCGGCATCGCGGCAAGGATTGATTGCAGAGGCAGTTGCAATTCATCGGGGTTCTTTGCTGGCGCGGGCGGCAGTGTGGATGCCGGGGATGTGGTTTGCGGGCGCGCGGCGGCAGCCGGTGCGACGGCCACGGGCGGTGTGGCAACGGCGAGCGCGCACGGCGTTTGGGGTGCGGTTGCTTCACCATCGGCGAGGCGGCGAAGCAGCCCTCGGAGCATCCCGGTGAACTTTATTTTCACACTGTTTGTCATGGCACTCATGCTTTACCGGCGGCGGTCAGCCGCCAGGCTCCTTTGTTTCAGCAGGAAGCACGCCATGGTTGGTTTTTCCTCTGACTTGGCCGTCCGAACCTTTGAAAGCATTGAAAGGAGCGTTGGGCGGGTGGAAAACTTGTCTCAGCGTTGGACTTCTTTGTCCCTAGTCTGTTCACATTCTGGCATTTAGATTTTTTTGCCGCCTGGTCTCAATTGGGAACGCCGATTGCTTCCTCTTAATAAATTTGCGCTGTTGGCATTTTTCGCGCTTGTATTTGCGGAGCGGCGGCGTTAGCGATTAACGCCACAGAATGGAAATGCGCCATAAAATTCTCGTTTTGGATGACGATGCAGACTGGCTGAACTTGTGCAACGAAATGTTTGCACACCTTCCCAGCCAGCCTGAAATCCGCACCGTCGCGTCGGGGGCCCGCGCGCTGGCGCTCATGGAAACCGAGCCGTTCCGGCTATTAATCTGCGATTTGAAGATGCCGCGCATGGACGGCCTGCAGGTGCTGTCCATCGTCCGCCGCCGGTTTCCCGAATTGCGCACGGTCGTTTTGAGCGGGCTGGAAGACGAGGAATTTCGCTCGCGCGCCTACGCCCTGGGTGTGGATTTGTTCTGGCTCAAAACCGACATGCAGGCCAATACGCAAATGTTTCTGGATTGTATCGAATCGCTTTTGGGACGCGACATGGAAGGAGGCTTTCGCGGCATTCAAAGCAAAAGCCTGATGGACATCATCCAGATGGAATGCCTCTCGCGCACTTCCACCGTCCTGCGCATCACGCGCGGACCGCTCGTGGCGAAACTTTGGATTCAAAATGGCGAATTGATTGACGCGGAAAGCGAAGGCGCGCGCGGGGAAGCGGCGTTCTACCGGATTCTGGCATGGAAATCCGGCACGTTTGAAAATATGCCCGCCGAACCCGGGCGCGAACGCACCATCACCAAACCCGTCAATGCCCTGCTGCTCGAATCCGCGCAGGCGATTGATGAAACCGCTGATTCCGCCGAGCCAGGGTCCATCGAGCAAACCGCTCACCGAAAAATTATCTGGAAACTTGCGCTGCTCACGCGCGAAGGCGCGGAATTCGTCATCGTTGTGCCGCCAGAAGGCCAGGGCGAAATCGAAACCATGGGCACGCAACCTTCCGAGCCGCTCGCCAAATGGGCGCGCCAGGCCGTCGAAACCGCCAAACGCCTTGGGGAACGGATCGAAGCCGGACCGCTTTCGCATGTCGCCGGCCATAATTTGGAACGTCAGATGCTTGTTTTGAACCAGGAAAACAAATGTTTTCTCGTTGGCTGGCCGCCCAATGTCGCGGCCGGACCGTTATTGGAAAAAAGCAAAAAACTTGTTTCATCATGGGATTCTTAAAACGATTTTTCCGTTCCCGCGCGGCAGTCCAGCAACTGCCAAGCGGCAGTGTCGCCGTGGACCGCAATGGCCGCATCGTCACTTACACCGTCTCGTCCGCCTATCCCAAGGAGATGCTGCGCGACATCGGGCAGGAGGTGCTGTCCCTCTTCCGCGAGGCGCGCGAGGCGCAAGTGCCGCTGGCCGAAGTCAGCATCCATTTCGCCAGCCTCCACATCACCGCCCGCGAATTGCGCGGCGGCGCCATCATTTTCCTGTTCCCGCAAGCCGCTTTTTCGACGCTAACAACCGGACCACGCTTATGACCGCCAAAGAACTCAACCAACTGGTCACTCAAATTGAAACCCACATCGAGTGCTGGAAACAGTTCAACTATTTCATCAACGTCGCGCGCGGGAAAAAATTCGGGCCGGCGGAAGAAGGTCATTTTCTTGAAATCAAAAGCATCATCGTGCAGGAGATTGAACTGATTTACGCCTCCATTGAAGTCGCCTCGCCCACGCGCGACGAAATCCACGCGCTCATCGGCAATGCGCCGTCGTTGCGCTACCTCAGCGAAATGAGCGAAGGCGCGCTCCGCGGCCTGGAATCCCAATGGCACAAAATTTACATCTCCTGGCACTCCATCCTGGGCCAGCTCAAGGTCAAACAACACGGCGAGGAAACCAAAACCTTCTGGGGAACAAAAAAATAAGGTCGTTATTTACACGTTGGCAACCAGGTCACGAAAGCGAACATCCAATGCTTTCGCAATTCTCACCAAGGCGTAAACGCTGACAGCCTGTTCTCCGCGCTCAACTTGACCAAAGTAAACTGGATGTAAGTCGGCCTTCTCCGCCAGTTTTTCCTGGCTCATTTTAGCCGCTTTGCGGTGCTTTCGGATGGCTTCCCCAATTACTTTTTGATGTGGCAACTTTTTTGGCACGCTTACTACGCAAGCAAGAAGTCATCTGAGATGACACATCGTATAACCTTTTATTTTCCGCTTGCATTGTTCGCGGAAATGTTTAGAATCGCTCCTGAATTCGGGAGAAACCGGGTTAAAAACTTATGAAAAAGACGCGGATGGTTTCAGTGGGGATTGCGTTTGTTCTCGCAATTACTTTCAGTTTACACGCCCAAACAACGACCATATCCATTCAATCATTGCGGTCAGCTTCAACCAACGGCTTGGCGGTGATGTTGGAGGCGACGACGCCGCTGCCGGCGGAATCAGTTCCACGGGGCGCCACATTCTGGTCCGCTAAAAATATCAATTATCCCCCGCTGCCATCGAACATCAATAATCTGCCGGCGTGGAATTTAGGGGGTGGCAACTGGCTTCTGGCGGACCAGGATTTCGACTACGCGGCGCTGGAACAGCAAAATACGGCGATGCACATGCTGTCCAGGGCAATGGGTTTGGAGATGGACAACCAAGATATTGCCGGCAGCAGCTACACGATGGACACCAGCGGGCTGTGGCTGGAGATCGCCGGCGTCAGCAACGGCGCGGCTTGGTTCAACCTGCATAACTCGACAAATCAAATTTATGCCATCCTGAGCACGACAGATCTACTGGCAAACTGGAGTGTGGCAGCGGAAGTGTGGCCGACGAATTCAGAGGTGATGCCCTTCACGGTGCCGACGCTGGAGCGGCAGAATTTGTTCCTGCGGGCGGAGGACTGGACGGGCGTTGACAGTGATGGTGACGGCATCCCTGATTGGTGGATTTGGAAGTATTTCGGCGACCTTTCGGAAAACGCCACCAATCTGGACAGTCAAGGCAACACGCTTTTATATGACTACTTGAACGGGATTGACCCGAACGTCATCAGCTTTTCACTTTTGTTCACGAATCAATACGTCAATACGAGCACGGTTTCCGGCACGATCACAGTTTTAGGCGGTGTGCCGTCTTACATAGCCGTGCTGGTCAACGATACGAACACTGCCGATGCGATTTGGCAACCTTACGCCGGAACCAACATCACCGTCTCATTAGCTGGCAGCGATGGCCTTTACACGGTTTGGGTGGGTTTGCGCGGGTTGCCGGATGATGCGCGGCAAATCTGGCAGCAGACGGAACTGATATTATCCGCACCCGTTGCCCTGACGATTGCCATCACTGAACCGGCTCCCACAACCGTTTCCACGCCGATGATTCAACTGCAAGGCTTTGTGAACGAGACATTGAGTGCGCTGACTTTTGATGTGAGCAACGCCGTGGGTGTCATTACTAATCAGCCGGGCTATTGGCAGGCGGCATTTTATAACACAAATATGCTTCTTCGACGTTTGTAGTGGGTATCAACCATAGTATGGGATCTCCAGCTTGCCTGCGACAAAGTAGAGCATTGCGATCTGATACTCGGTGGACCGATAGCCACGAGCCTTGCGTTTGGTCGCCGAAAACAAACTGTTGAGTCCTTCCAGAAACGCCGTCGTCAGCCCCTGCTTCCAATGGCTCAAGATTCCCTCCAGGTGCCGCTCCACCATGTCAGCGGCTTTGCGCATCGGCTCCAGCAAGCCTGAAGTCAATGCTTCGGCCTCGCTCCGCACCCAGCGACACCATGATTTGAAGCGGCTGCGCGCCTGGCCAATCGTCCCGGACGCATACGCCTTTTGCAGCTCCAAACGCATCGCGTACGCCAGTCCCGTCACCAGCGGCTTGTCTTTCAATTGCTCCCAGCGCTCTTGATCGCCAGCAGTCCAGGATTCGGGATTCTTTCGCCATAACCAACTGGTCCGTTCCAACTGCTGTCTGGCCTCGGCATTTTGCCGCGCTTCTTTGCGGCGCACTTCCTCCAGGGCCGCCACCACCTGGCTGACCACGTGAAACTTGTCGAACACGACCTGCGCGTTGCCAAAGTTCTCCCGGACGCCTTTCATATAGGCTGGGCTCATGTTGATGGCGATTTGCGTCACCGCCTTCGGATGGCCGTTGTGCTGCGATAATTGCTCGGAAAAGCGCTCCCACACGCTGGCGTCCTTGCCTTCCACCGCCAGCAACACCCGCTTGGCCACCAAATCCACAAACACCGTCAGGTAGTTGTGCCCCTTCTTGCGATTCATTTCATCGGCCCCCACCCAAACCACATTCTCCCAGCTCAGTTCCCCCCAAGCCGCGTCCACATGCGCAAAGAGCGCCCGCCACAACTTCTGATCCGTCTCGCCCAGGATCTCGCCCGCTTTCTTGACCGGCATTTCCCGCATCAAGGTCAGCGCAAACGCCTCAAACTCCTGCGTGAGCCCCCGACTGCGACCCTCCCAAGGAGCCCTCACCGTGTAAACCTTCTGGCAGCCTTTGCATTGTCCGCGGGGCAGCGAACAAACGACCTCCGATTCCAACTGGCACACGTTGAGGTGCCGCCAGCGTCGCTCCGGCGCGTGATCGTAGCCGCTCACCGACTTGCCATCGCAATAAGGACAAACTTCTGTCCTCCACAGTTCGGGCGTTTCCTCCACCCGAATGAGCACTTTACTTTCCTTCTCCACATACTCCACACCACTCACGCGCCAGGAATCACCCAGCGCCATAATCTGATGAAACATTTTCTCGGGAATCATCCTCCCAGTTTAAATCACCCGAAAACCTCGTCTACCCATTAAAAACGTCGAGGAACCACAAATATTCTGCAGTTCACGACGAATTCTTTCCAGTGTTACGACATTGCGCTGACCAATGGCTTGAACGCACTCACGCTGCACGCCACGGATTTGGCGGGCAACATCGTCACAACCAATTTCAACGTTACGCTGGATTATGCCACCGACACCACGCCGCCGGTGTTGAATATCATTTGGCCGCAGGCTGGAACGCTAATCAGTGGCAACAATTTTACTGTGCGAGCGCAGGTGGACGACGCGACGGCAACGATGGTTGCTTCGATGAACGGCGACACGAACGCGGTTCAGGGTCTAATGGAACGAAATGGATTGGTCTGGTTCAACAATTTACCATTGGCAACGGGCACAAACATTTTGACGGTGACAGCTACAGATGCAGCGGGCAATTCGACAACCACAAATCTGACGTTGGTTCAAAGCGGCGTGATGGTGACGGTGGACCCGTTGAATCAATTCAATCAATCATCCGTGACCGTGGCGGGGACAATCAGCGATCCGAGTTATGACGTATGGGTCAATGGCGTTGAGGCTTATTATATTGACGACAATGGTGATTGGGAAGCGGACGAAGTGCCGGTGAGTCCGACCGGGACGGCCGTTCTGGACGTGGAACTTTATTCCGGCGTCTGCAGCAACTTGTTGGCGAAGGCAAACCTGCGGTTCCAAGCCCAGAATAATCCCGATGGCGCCCCGGTGGGTTCCCAATGGAACACGCAATCACAGCCGCCGATGGTGGTGCTGGGCAGTTATCAGGAGCATTCAAGCGGTTTTTCCGACCCTTCCTCGGGTTGGAACGAAGCGACTTATTGGGATTATATGGATGGCGGCAGTTGGAACGACAATGATTGGGGTGGCGGCAATGGCATAGATGTTGTCACGCGGCGGAACATCGTGCGTCCGGCTTACGCCGACCATTGGGATGGAACGATTCCGCCGGACGGAGCAGGTTTTGTGCAGCCATCGACATTTGATCCGGTTTGGGAAAGCGGAAGCGCCAATACTTGCCCGCAGTATTCGAGTTATGAACAGTCTGTGGCAAGCAGAGTCATGATTGCGCCGGGCGGCCCGGCGATAGCCGGACAGAACGCGTTATACCTGGTCAGCGCACAAGTCATAGATGAGGACAGCGGCTTGCAGGTGCCGGGAAATCAGGTGCAAATTCGAGGAACAACCCCGACGGATGTGACCAACGATGATGGGTCGGTGTGGAGCGAAGTTTTGGTAACAGCTCCGGCAGGCGTGAACGCGGAGGTGACGCCCAAGGCACCGGTGCAAAAAATCTCTTTTAATGGAATGCTGGTAAACAATGTGACGCTGAATTTGCGGTCGGTAAATTTTAATGGGACGAGTATTTTGCAGGACAACGGAAACGGTTGCTACCCCACGCCGCATTGGACAAATGATGACAGCGGGACGGTTCAAAACTCGCCCGTCCTTTACACATCAGGGTATTATGTAGATACGGTGACAGAATTCAAAGTGTCCGGCGGCGGCTCATTTCCCCTGATCATCAAAGGCGAGGTCAGCGGTGGCTCGACCCGCTTTACTTTGTGGGGGACGAATTCCTCCAGCGGAACCGACGGGTCTGTGGTCACGCTGGCGGACACGTCGCTGACGGCCAGCAAGGTGGATTTTTACAACCCCATGACCATCAAATGGTATTACGGCGACACCAACAAACAAAACTTCATCTACGCCGGCACCAGCACCAATCAGGTGTATGTGTCGCTGGCGACCCCGGCAACAACCAACTTGTATCATACCGTCGTCCATCTGGCGTGTACAAACCCCGGAGCAACGGACGCCAGTACGGCGGCGGCCAATACTTGGGCTATGTTTTCAAACGGAACCGGCCCGGCAAATGTCAAGACGTGGGATGGATGGATACTTTATTATTACAAAACAAACATCGCGTGGGCTGTTGGCAGCGATGGTAATCAAAACACGAAAGTTAATCAGTTGCTGCGCGATGGCAACGGCCAATGCGATTCCTGGCGCCAGCTTCTTGAAAGCGCGTGGCTCGTCAATGGAATTACCTCGCAAGGGGCAACGGTATCAACCGTAAATGATCCTGGGCAGAAATTATTTTTGTTAAATAATTGGACGTATGATGGTTCAACTTTTACAAACACTCCACCCTACAATTATCTTTTTATATTAAACTCTGATTACAGCATGGTCGGAGTCGGAAACTATGGTGATTTGCAGAACGATTCAGGAGTTGCCGGACAAAACTCTCCAACTCCGGCGGAGAAGGCTTTCGAATACCATTTCATCCAAAAATTGAATGGCACTTACTACGATCCGTCTTATGGAGTGACTTATTCAAGTGCTTCGGATTTTGAAAACAAAGCTGTTGCAGGTTATGGTTATATGGACAGCCAACAGACCAATACATCACAAATCAGATATAGAGTTGAACAGTCAACAGGAGCAGGTGAAATACAAATAAATCCGTAACAATATAAAATTATGAAAAAGAAAACACTTGGCTTTTACTCATTTATAATCGTTCTAAAATTATTAAATGCAGATGCACAATCACCTTCTAATTTAGTTGAAAACTTTTCTGTGAGTTCTAATTTCTTGGTGAAAATTAGTGGACAAGAGACCAATAATAACATTTTCGCGTGCAGAGTTGTTCGCGATGCAGGGAAGAGTATTGACGACCACGCGCTGGTGTTGTTTGAGCCAGAATTAAAAAAGGCTTTAGTCGTAGAAGCCACGAACGATGTCTATTTTCTAAAGAGCAGGCTTTTTATGGTCTCAAGAGATGTGCAATCCTTTTGGCTTACAATGTCACGGCCTCTAACAAACGCAGGATTATCTGCAGAAGCAATATCTAGCATAGTAATTCAATCAATGGAAAATCAATATCACCGTGAGAACGCATATAAGAAAATGATTGATCTGCGTCCCGTATTAAAGTCCGAATCTGATAGACACTTGGCGCAACCGCTCGGTTTAAGAAAGATTGAAGCGAAAGTAGAACAAGGAGAAGTAGTTGTTTATTTTGAATCATACACCCACATAAAAGGCAAAGTTATTTTGGATGATCAATTAAATCCTATTTCAATGGTGGTAACATCGGTTCCAACAGTGGAAGCGCCGCAACAACCACAGTTGTCCCCGCCGCCACAAGTTAATCTGCCACCATTAAGACATAAATGACCATAGCACGGGGCGGTGTGATGCTCACCATCAACCCCCTGTCTGACGATGATTTGAGGCAGTCCACTAACACGGTGTATGGCACGGTGAGCGATTCGAGCTATGATGCAGATTCGATCTCATCGCATTTCTTCCTTGCCTGCCGCGCCCGTTTCGCGTCCTAATGATTCATGCCTGACTGGATTGCCGTTGTCATTCTGGCCGTGGTCGAAGGGATTACCGAATTCATTCCCGTTTCGTCCACCGGCCATCTGCTGATCACCGAGAACTGGCTCATCGCTCATAAATGGCTGTCCAGCCATCCCAGTGACCTCTTCAACATCGTCATCCAATGCGGCGCGGTCGTTGCCGTCCTGCCGCTGTTTCCCCAGCGCCTCTATAAATTCTTCTTCGAATGGCGGCAGAAGGAAACGCAGGATTACCTGGTGAAAATCCTCACCGCCTTCTTCATCACCGGTGTGGTGGGTTTCGTTCTCGTCAAGAAAGGCTTCAAACTTCCGGAAAATCTGGCGCCTATTGCATTGGCATTGCTCATCGGCGGCGTGGCGTTCATCGCCATCGAATGGTGGCTGCGCGGCAGGAAAATGAGCAATGAAATCACCTGGCCCATCGTCATCGCCGTGGCTGTCGGCCAGTTGATCGCGGCGGTTTTTCCCGGGTCATCACGCTCCGGTTCGACGATAATACTGTGCCTCCTGCTGGGCCTGAACCGCCCGGCGGCCACGGAATTTTCTTTTCTGGTGGCCATCCCGACAATGCTGTCGGCGGGAGCGTGGCAAATTTTCCATGCTCTGCATCATCCTGCGGCCAATGCGCAGCCTGAAAATTGGGGAATGGTTTGGCTGGCGACCGCCATTGCGGCAGTGGTTTCCTTCATCGCCGTGAAATGGCTGCTGCGTTACATCCAGACGCACACGTTCAACGTGTTCGGCTGGTACCGTATCGCGCTGGCGATTGCAATTTTCCTCCTGATGTGGCGTTAGCGGAGTGCGACCGTCCCCGGCCGCAGCTTCGTAGGGCGGCGGGTGATTAGAAATGTTCCGCGGATTGGCGGAAACCAGTTGCTGCGCCCGAGGACGGGCGCACTCCGGCACAGCCTCGTCCAACCCGTTATCACCGACCACTCTCGCCCCTCCGGAGAGAATCACTGCGCCGGCGCCGGAATGAAGATCTTTTGCCCGACCTTGAGGCTGTTCGGATTCAACCCCGGATTCGCCTTTAAAATCTGGTCCGTTGTCACCTTGATTCCTTGATCGCGATACGCCTTGGCAATGATCGAAAGCGTGTCGTGTTCCGCAACTTTGTATTCATAACCCTTTTGCGGGACGGTTATGGCCGGGACCGGATTTTCCGGCGCGGTGGTGGAAACGGCCGGTGGTGCCTTGTGGCTGGAAGCCGGACTGCTGCTGACCTTCCCGAGTTTCCCGATTTCCTTCAGGATCAATTCCCGGTCCTCCTGCCGTTTCTTGTCAATTTCCTGGACCTGGTCGGCGAGCTTCTTTAAATCAGCGGCGCTGGCAGTGTCCGAGGCGGCGGCCGGCTGGCTGGATTTGTCGCGCAGGTCGCTGATTTCCTTTTCCAGCGCAGTGATGCGCTTGGCCTGCACCGCCTGCGCGTCGAGCGCGTCCTGAAGCTGGCCGCTGAGTTTGTTGATCTGCTGCTGGGTCGCGTTGTCCTGGGCGCGCGCCGCGGCCAGGGAAAAACTTAAGACTAAAAACCAGACTAAAAATCGTTTCATGCGCTGAAAATAAACCTCCACGGAGTGGCGTCAATTTTTTTCAACCACGGATGAACACGGATAAACACGGATTGCCCAGCAGAAATGTTGGAATTTTAGCACCGTAGGCGCGGCATCTTTGTAGTTTGTTCGTCACAAATAAGAAAGCTCCGTCAGGAGCGGTATATTCCGGCAAATCCGGTCACGGGTTTTGCAACGAGGCAGCGGACGTTTCCTGGGAGCGCTGGCTTGTCGGGTCAAAGCCACGCGACGACTGACGTCTCGCCGGCGGGTTTCGGTTTTCGGCTTCCGCCAAGCCGCGACGCCACAGAATGAATGTCGCTTTCGTTGCTCCAATATAACGAAAAAGTTAGGCTGCGAACCCACTTTGGTTTGGTTCCAACCATTCCAATTCAGTTTGTGGTAAAGGTGACCGCGCACTCCGCGTTCTTCACGCGAGCCCGCTCACCCCAGCTTCCCGTATCTCCGTATCTCCGGCCAGATCAGGGCTACGGCGAGCACGGACAGGATGGTGCCCACGCCGCCGGACACGACGGAAATCACCGCGCCGATGACAATCGTGTTCCCGATCGCCGGTCCGAAGATTTGCGCGACAGCGCCGGACTCGAAGCCGCCCAGTTCGTTCGACGTGCCGATAAAGAGGTTGTTGACGGCGGAAACGCGACCGCGCTTGTCGTCGGGCGTGAGCATCTGCACCAGCGTGTGCCGGACCACCACACTGACGTTGTCCACCGCGCCGCAGATGAACAGCATGAGGAACGAAAACCAATACCACTTCGAAAACCCGAACGCGATCGTGCCCAGGCCGAAGGCCGCCACGGCCCACAGCATGGAACGCCCGGCCTTTTGCAGCGGCGGGCGGTGATTAAGGATGAACACGCAGAGCACGGAGCCCATCGGCATCGCCGCCTGCAACAGGCCGAGGCCGCCCGGTCCGACGAACAAAATGTCCTTCGCATAAATCGGCAGCAGCGCTGTCGCGCCGCCCAAAAGCACTGCAAACATGTCGAGCGTGATGGTTCCCAGAATGATTTTGCTCGCATAGACGAACTTGAACCCCGTCAGCAGCGCCGAGAGGGTCATGGGTTCCTTGACGGCGACGGTGTGTTGCTGGCGGATCAGGCCGATGAGCAGGCAAAAAACCAGCGACGCCAGCGCATTGAGCACATAGACCAGCGCGGCGGGAGAAGTCGTATGCCGGGACATCGCGGCGATGATGGCGCCGGCCGCCGCCGGCCCGACGATACTTGACAGTTGGAACATGGCGGCGTTCCAGTTCACGGCCCGCGGGAAATTCTTCCGATCCACCAGTGCCGGCAAAAAGGCGGCGTTGGCCGCCCATGAAAACGTGCGCGCCGTGCCGCCGATGAACAAACATACATAAATCCAATACAACGGCGCCTGGAACAGCGATACAACGGCCACGCCCAAGCTGGCTGCCGCCATTACCGCCGCCATTGAAACAATGATACGTTTGCGGTTGTAGTTGTCCGCGATGTGCCCGGCCGGCAGCGTGAACAAAAACATCGGGACCATCAGCGTCAGCCCCACGAGGCCCAGCGCCAGGGCGGAATAGGGAGTCTGGCAAGTCCGCTCATAAATTTCCCAGCCGAGGGCCATGGCGAACATCTGCTGGCCGAGCACCGCCACGAAGCGGCCAATAAGATAAAGCGTGAAATCCCGGTTCCGGAAAATGGCATACGGATGCTCGTTACCGGTTTTCCCCGGCGGCGACGGCAACTCTTCTGGCGATTCGGCTTCGTGCATGGGCGCTATGACGGTCAATGTAGCGCAAAGTTCGCGCGGGTCGAGCCGATTGGAGTTCCGCGTTTATGCAGCAAGGAAAGCTGGAGACAGGCGGGACGCCCGTCCTACATGCCTGACCGCACGTGCGATACAATCTTTGACCGCATGGATACGGCTTCAGGTTGCGCCGCGCCGGGAACGCGCTGAAGCGTGAACTCCAATGATGGCCGGGTCAATTGGTTTTCAAAAGATGCTCGAACTTTTTGATTACATCAGGATTTTCACCTGCGACGTTGTTGGTTTCACCCGGATCAGCCTTGAGATTGTAAAGTTCCAGCGGCGCATCGGCTTTTGATCGCATGGTCTTCCAATCTCCCATGCGAACGGCCTGAGCCGCATCGCGATCCTGGAGCTTCCAATTAAACGACTCATGCCGGTTGGTTTGCGTTTGCTTGAACAACGCCGACAAAATGGAAATGCCGTCAATGTTCGTCGGCGATTGGGTCAGGGCAATGTCCGTCGCCGTCGGCAAAAAGTCCCAGGCCGCCCAGGCAAAATCGCTGACCCGGCCGGCGGGAATTTTACCCGGCCAATGCGCAATCATCGGCACCCGCAGGCCGCCGTCGTAAAGGTCGCCGCGACGGCCGCGAAACGGCCCGGCGCTCCGGAAAAAATTCGGATCAACCCCGCCGTTTGTTTGCGGTCCGGTGTCGCTGGTGAAGAAAATCACCGTGTTGTTTGTCAAGCCGGACTTTTGCAATTGTTCGAGCAGTTGCCCGATGTAGTTGTCAAGGCGCGTGATCATCGCGGCCTTGTTTTTTTCCGGCTGCGGCCACGATTCGCCGGAGAACGGCGCGTCGGTCGGCACTTGCATGCCATTGCCGGTGCGCGCCTTTTCGGCGGTGTTCGCACGCAGGATCGTGTAATTCAACAGCAGGAAAAATGGCCGGTAGCGGTTGAACTGATCGGGTTGATTGTTTTTGACGAAGTTGATCGCTGCCGTCGTGAACAGGTCGGGAAGGTATTGGCCTTTTTTTTCGCCGGTGTTCGGATACAGCATTTCCCGGCCGTGAAAACCGGTTGTGGGATCATGCCGCCAGATGTAGTCGGCGTAATAATTTTCCGCGTCGGCGGAATCGAAGTAACCGGCGAATTCATCAAAACCCTTGTTCCAGGGCGCGCCACTCGTGCCGTCACCACCCAAATCCCATTCGCCAATCAAGCCCGTATGATAGCCGGATTGCTTGAGCGCTTGCGCGACGGTGACGTTGTCCGCCGTCAGCGGCACGTCCACGTCGGCGCGCTGTTTCAAGTGGCCCGAATCCTTGCCCAGCATTAACGCCGCGCGGGACGGTGAACTCACCGCGTCGCCCGCATAGTAACTCGTGAAGCGAATGCCCCCGGCGGCGAGGCGGTCGAGATTCGGCGTCTGGAATTTCGTCTGGCCGTAGCAGCTCAAATCACCGTAACCGAGGCCGTCGGCCACAATCAAAATGATGCTCGGGCGGCGCGGCAGGGCGGCGGGCCTGGAGTTGGTAACGATGAACGACAATTCCGCGCGGGCGCCCGGTGAAAATCCGAACAGCGTCATGCCCGACAGCAGCGCCAGGATGAGCGTTCGGCAGGAACGGTTGAAACAGGTTGATTTCATTGTGAGCTTTGATTCTGGGAAGGCCGGCGCGTTCAAAGCAATTCTTTTCGGCGTCAACAGCCGGCTTGACGGCGCCGGCCAAATTCCGCCTCGAGCGGGATTTGCAGTGCGACGATGAAACTCGGAATGGTTGCCAGCAGGACCCAGACGAAGAAATGCGGATAACCCAGGTGTTCCTGCAGCCAGCCGCTCCACATGCCCGGCAGCATCATGCCCAGCGCCATGAAGCCCGTGCAGATCGCGTAGTGCGCCGTCTGATGTTCGCCGCGCGCGATGTAAATCATGTAAAGCATGAACGCCGTGAAACCGAAGCCGTAGCCGAATTGCTCGACGGCGACGCCCGTGCCAATCGCCCCAAAATTGACCGGTTGCGCGTAAGCCAGCCAGATGAACACCGCGTCGGGCAGATGAATAGCCAGCAACATCGGCCACAGCCAGAATTTCAATCCGTGGCGCGCCACCACAAAGCCGCCGAGCAACGCGCCGGCCATGAACGCCACGACGCCGATCGTGCCGTAAATCAGGCTGATTTTCTCGAGGGCGAGTCCCAGCCCGCCCTTTTCCGGCGGCGCGTGCAGAAAAATCGGGATGATTTTCACCAGTTGCGCCTCGCCGAGCCGGTATAGCAGCAGAAAAAGCAGAAGCACGACGATTTTCGGTTTCTGGAAGAATGTAGCAAACGTTTTGAAAAATTCGGCGGTGAAATTTTCTGACAAACCGACGTTTTTGGGTTGGTCCACTGACGGTCTTGGCAAAATGAAACGATGATACGCACCCAGAACAAAAAAGATTCCAGCGCCAAGCGCAAATGCGGTTGACCAGGCAAACGTGGGATTGCCGGTGTGTTTTGCGAGTTTGCCCGCAAGATACACCAGTGCGCCTTGCGCGAAAATTTTGCCCGCATTGAAAAACACGCTGCGAAAGCCGATGAAGAACGATTGCTCGCGTTCCGTCGCCGCCAGCATGTAAAAGCCGTCTGCCGCAATGTCATGCGTCGCGGAACAGAATGCCAGCACCCCAAAAAAGACAATCGTCCATTGAATGAAATGGGGCGCGGGAATCATCAGCGCCACCCCTGCCAGCCCCGTGCCCAGGAGCAGTTGCATCGTCCAAATCCACAGCCGCCGCGTTTTGAGCAGGTCCACGACCGGACTCCACAGTGGTTTGATGACCCACGGCAAGTAAAGCAGGCTGGTGAAAAACGCCGCCGCCGTGTTCGACACACCGAGGTCGTTGTAAAGCATCACCGACACCGTTGCCACGAGTGCATTGGGCATCCCTTCGGCAAAATAAACGGTGGGAACCCAAAACCACGGACTGTGGGAACTGTTTTTAGCGTCGGCCATCCGCGTTTGAGTAACAGGCCAGAGCCTTGCGGGCAAGCAGGGAGGGGCTTTGGTGGTGTTTGAGCTAAGTGGGTGGGGCGAGCGTACTCGCGAGCCGAGCCCGACAACAAATTCCATCATTCCCGGCTCGCGAGTACGCTCGCCCCACCAAAGTAGTCCAATGTTCGACGCATTTTCCGGCTTGCGCTTTGGCCGCGCTCCGCGTTGAGTCAGCGTGTGACGGGCGCATTTCTCAACGCAATGGGCATTCTGATCGGGGCGCTGTTCGGTTTGGCGCTGCGCCAACCGCTGTCCTTGCGCACGCAGATTTTTTTTCGTTCGGCCCTCGGCGCCGGCACCATTTTTTTCGGCCTGTGGCTCGTTTGGTTGAGTGTCAACGGAACTTTTTTGTCGGCGTCGAAGCAAATGCTCATCGCCGCGCTCGCCGTAACTGTGGGTTTTTGGGTTGGCAAACTGCTGCATCTGCAAAAACTGTCAAATCGGCTTGGCCGTTATGCGGGCAGTTTGGTCGCTGCGGCACAATCGGATGCGCCGCGCAAAATCGGCGGCGGCTTCATCGCCTGCGCCATTTTATTTTGCGCCGCCCCGCTCGGCCTGCTCGGCGCAGTGACGGATGGATTGCCCACCCCGGGCGGCCAGACTGGTTTCTTTTGGCTGCTGGCGGTCAAAGCCGTGATGGACGGTCTGGCCATGACCGGTTTCGTGAAAATATTCGGCTGGCCGTCCGCTTTGTCGGCGTTTCCGGCCTTCATTTTTCTCGGCGCCATTACCTACGCCTGCCAGTTTTACGCGCAACCGTTTCTCGCCGCGCACGGGTTGGTGGATCCGGTCAACGCCGCCGCCGGCCTGGTTGCGTGCGCCATTGCGTTGATGATTTTTGAGGTTCGCCGGGTCGAACTGGCGAATTTTCTGCCCGCCCTCGCCCTCGCGCCGCTGCTCGCATGGTGGCTGAAATAAATTGTCCGAATCCGCGTTGTGCGGCCATGTATAGATGATGAGCGATGACATGCGGTTGGTGCGGGAGTTCGCCGCCAGGCAATCCGAGACGGCGTTTGCTACGCTCGTGGAACGGCACATCGCCCTCGTCCACTCGGCGGCGCTGCGGCAGGTGGGTGACGCGCATCTGGCCGAGGAAATCACCCAGGCCGTGTTCATCATCCTCGCGCGCAAGGCCGCGGCGCTCGGATCAAAGGCCATTCTCTCCGCGTGGCTGTATCGCACCACGCGTTACGCGGCGGCGGACGCGCTCAGAGCCAGACGCCGCCGCCAGGCCCGCGAACAGGAGGCTTATATGCAATCCACCTTGAATGAACCGGAGGCGGACGCCTGGGCGCAACTCGCACCGTTGCTCGACGACACCCTGGCCGAACTGGGCGAAACCGACCGCACCGCGCTGGTGCTGCGATTCTTCGAAAACAAAACCGCCCGCGAAATCGCCGGGGCTTTGCGGGTGGAGGAAGCCGCCGCACAGAAACGCGTGGCGCGGGCACTGGAAAAACTGCGGACCATCTTTGTGAAACGTGGCGTGACGCTGACGGCCACGGTCATCGCCGGAGCGGTGGCGGCGAACTCCGTGCAAGCCGCGCCAGCGGGACTGGCGGTGACGGTCGCGGCTGCAAAAGGAACAACCATTTCGGCAACAATAACGACCCTGGTGAAAGGAACTATGAAAACGATGATGTGGCTCAAAGTCAAATTCGCGGTGGGCGTGAGCGTGGCGGTTTTGGTTGCTGGCGGCGCGGCGACAGTGGCGATTTCTCAAACTGACAGCGGCGACAACCCGACGGCGCAGGAAATTGCCGGAAAATCACGCGACGCCTACGCTGCGCTCTCCAGTTACAGCGATAGCGGGACAGTGGTTTCGGAAATCGCAGGCCAAAATGTAACGACCACTTTCAATATCCAATTGCAACGACCGAACCTGTATCGGATTGATTGGACTCAAACGACCGGCCCCTATACCAGCAAAGGAGTCGTCTGGTCTGATGGGAGCGGAGATAATTTACAGTTTACCGCTCCCGATTTTCTGGCCGCAGCCGCCGGACAAAAGAAAAACGACAACCCTCAAAAGCTGCCAAACATGAAGACGGCCCTGGCTCTGGCCGTGCCGCTTTCAGGTTTTGCCGCTTCAACGATACCCGGAACTTTCTTCAATCAAATCCTCGGTGATTTTGCTGCTCCGGCCGCATCAGGCCGCTATCCGCTCAAAAAAGAGAAAGATGCGAAGGTGGGTGACGTTGATTGTTTTGTTGTGTCGAGCGAAATGATCGACTTGTCCAAAGTGCCTGACATCGGCAAACCCGGAAAAGTCTCCACGATGCTTTGGATCGGCAAAAGGGATTTTCTCATCCACCAATCCCGCACGAAGTATGTGGAAAAGGAAGACTCCAGTGATCGAGCGATTGATGAAGCGATAAAAAAGTCTTTAAAAATGCAGAACAAGCCAGTCACGCCTGAATCTGTTGCCGCCATGAGACCACAGATGAAAGCCATTATGGAACAGTTAAAATCAGGCTTCGAATCAGGCCTTGTATCCACCCAGACCCATGAAAACATTGTCGTGAACCAAAAGTTTTCACCGGCGGACTTCGCCCGTTGAAAAAGTGAAATCGTTTCGCGCGGCGTAGCGGCTTTCGGGAGAAAGCCGCCATCTGAAACACTCCCGTTTGTTATGCGGCGCTCTGCCGAGCCGCCGCGACGCCCGGCTCAGTCCCGAAGGCAAAGCGCCAGAGGACTGGCGCAGTCCAAGACGCTTCGCGTGGTTTGGGAGTCATCGGAAAACGCGCCAGCGTCGTGGAGTGCGGCGGCCCTCCGCCGCTTTCAACAGGGGCATCACACTGTCTCCAAGTCAGCGGGATTTGTTGTATACCTGTAATTTTGTTCCTGCGCGAAAAAACGCAGAAAATATTTGTGCTCTTTGCGCCTTTTGCGGTTAAAGTCAGGGCATGAACTGCATCGTCACTGCCGGACCAACTTATGAGCCGCTGGACGACGTGCGGCGGCTCACGAATTTCTCGACCGGCCGCCTCGGCACGGAGCTGGCCAATTTCCTCGCGGCGCGCGGCCACAAGGTGATCCTGCTCATCGGCACCATGGCCACGTATGGCGGCGAACGGCGCACGCAGCGGGTGGAGTCCTTTACCACGACGGCCGATCTGCGCGAAAAACTGAAAGCGGTGTCAGCCAAAAAAGTGGACGCGATTTTTCACGCGGCGGCAGTCAGCGATTTTGCGTTCGGAAGGATTTTCACGCCCAACGAATCCGGAAAACTCGCCGAAATCAAGGCGGTCAATAAAATTACCACCCGGCAGGGCAAATTGCTCGTCGAGCTGGTGGCAACGCCCAAAATCATCGCCGATCTGCGCGGCTGGTTTCCGCGAACGCGAATCGTGGGCTGGAAATTTCAAGCGGACGGCGCGCGCGCAGATGCCATCAGCGCCGCCCAACAGCAAATTGCCGAATGTTCAACCGATTTGTGCATTGCGAACGGTCCGGCTTACGGCGAGGGTTTTGGTTTGGTGGCGCGGGACGGCAAGCCGCTGCACTTGGCCAGCGCGCCGTTGTTGTTTGAAGCGTTGGAGAAATATCTGCGTTCCCCGTAGGAGCTGCCGGGAGAAGAATCAGGCTGAATTCCGAAGTCCGAAGCGACCAGACCGGCGGTTCAACCTCCGGTTCTCGGATTCGAAATTCGGGCTTCAGGTTTCTTTCGGGTTTCGGGTTTCGAGCTTCGGATTTGAAATCTCACGCCTCGAAATTTTTCAATTGCCGCAATCCCAATTTCAACGGCAGCCAGCCGATGCAAAAAGACAGCAGCATAAAGCCGGTGACGCCTTCCGCCGCCCAGCTTGCGCGCGTGTGCAGGCCGGCCGCGCCAAAAAACAGCAATAGCACGGAGGCCAGGATGTAAAACGAACTCAGCACAAAACAAAGCGTGCCCCCAAAGCCGCTGACAATTTTGTTCGGGTTGGCCTCCTTTAAATTCGGATAAAGGACCCCCAGTCCGATGGCGAGGCCGTTGAGTGCGAACGTCATCACGGTAATCACCGCGCCAAAAAACAACACGCGGTCCCAGCTCATCTTGAGCAGGTAGCAGGACAGCATGATGAGGCCGGACGTGACCAACAGCGACGAGGTGCTGGCCAGCCAGAACTTGGTTTTGACCACGCGCGCCATGCCCATGGGCGCCATGCCGATGATCCACAGCCGCCGGCCTTCGAGCGAAAATTGCGGGAACACAAACCGCGTCGTAACCGAGGCCAGATTCAGCGAGCAGACGCCGAGATTCAGAAAGGCGACCAGGTTGACCCAAAATGGGCTGGTCAACTGATGCGTGAAGTTTCGCAGGTTGATGACATAGACGCCCAGCAGGCCGAACAGCATCACCGACTGGCCCCATTGCGTGGTGTCGCGCCAGAACATCCGCAGGTCTTTGACCGCCAGCGTGCGCGTGTCGCGGTCGAGCCAGAATAATTTCGCCGCGATTATTTCGAGCAGGCCGGCGGAAGGCCGGCGGTTCTGACGGGCGTGAAACCAATTCCATCCGCTGCCCGCGCGGCTTTGCCCCGCCGATGCCGTGCGGTAAAACACATTGCCAAACCAGGTGAACGCAATTTCGCCGAAAAACAGCGTGTAGCTCAACAGCACCAGCGCGAAAAATGCCGCGCCGTGCAGGACGCCCTCGGCCCATTGCAACACGGCCGTGGACAGCCAGTAGCTCGGCAGAAACGGAAACATGGTGAATCGCGTCCTGGCGAGCAGCAGATCGAGCGCCTCGAGGGTGCGTTTGTCGAGCAACTCGTCGTCAATTGGCTGGGCCTTCCACCAAAACGCCGCCATCGCCAGCAAAACGATGGCCGTGCCGATCATGGCGATTTGAAAACTGCGCGGTCCAAAAATCTCCCCACCCAAATGGCCAGCACCGCGCCCAGCACGCCCGGCAGCACGATAAACAGTACGATGAGCGCCAGCGTCGCCGGATAGAAACGCCAGGGCACTCCGCGCAACCAACCAAACGCCGCGAGCAACGGCGCAATCAAAAAAACAAACGCCCACGACGCCAGTACCGTGGATTCGATGAATTTCCAGCGGAAAATGGTCCGGGTCGAAACCGGCAGCGTCAGCAGAAACGCCGTCTCCCGGTTGCGGAACAAATTGGTGTAGCCGATGATGAGGTTGCTCAACAGCAGCAGCGCGAATAAAAATGCGAACAACACATACATCAGCCGCTCCGTAAGCACCGCACCCAGGCCCGGAAATTTCGCCATGAATTTCAGCCCGTGATAGAACAGTCCGAACGACACGACGAGATAACCGGCCATGAACAAAGCGATGATGCCGGTAAGCAACCGCGATTGATCGCGCACGGACAGGAGCCGCCGCCAGCTTTGCAGCGCGTTGACGCGCACGAGCAACCACAGCGGCGCGGGT
>CAVYLE010000008.1:0-218825 GCA_963769285.1 uncultured Verrucomicrobiae bacterium | reverse complement strand
GCGTCATGGAAGGCATGGCCATCGGCGGTTACGCCATGGGCGCCAACCGCGGGTTCATCTACATCCGCGCCGAGTATCCGCTCGCCATCAAGCGCCTCCAGATCGCCATCGAGCAGGCCTACAAAAACGGGCTGCTCGGCAAAAACCTTTTTGAAAAGGGATTCGATTTCGACCTCGAACTCCGCATCGGCGCCGGCGCGTTCGTGTGCGGCGAGGAAACCGCGCTCATGCGTTCCATCGAAGGCCGCCGCGGCCAGCCGATGCCGCGTCCGCCCTTCCCGGCCCAGCGCGGTCTTTGGGGCAAGCCCACCAACATCAACAACGTCGAAACCTGGGCCGCCATCCCGGCCATCATCCGCAAAGGCGCCGCGTGGTATGCCACGTTCGGCACCGAGAAGACCAAGGGCACCAAGGTCTTCGCGCTCGCCGGCAAAATCAAGAACACCGGCCTGGTCGAAGTCCCCTTCGGCACGCCGTTGCGCGACATCATCTACGAAATCGGCGGCGGCGTCCCCAACGGCAAACAATTCAAGGCCGTCCAGACCGGCGGCCCTTCCGGCGGCGTCATCCCCGCGCAACATCTCGACACGCCGGTCGAGTACGAAACGCTCCAGAAGCTCGGCTCCATCATGGGTTCCGGCGGCATGGTCATCATGGACGAGGATTCCTGCATGGTGGACGTCGCCCGGTTCTTCCTCGAATTTTGCTGCGATGAATCCTGCGGCAAATGCCCGCCCTGCCGCGTCGGCACCAAGCAGATGCTGAATCTGCTGGAGAAAATCACCCGCGGCGAAGGCGAGCTGGCCGACCTCGACAAGCTCGAGGACCTGTGCAATGTCGTCCGCGACGCCAGCCTCTGCGGCCTCGGCCAGACCGCGCCGAACCCGGTGCTGACGACGCTGAAATATTTCCGGCACGAATACGAGCAGCACATCCGCGAACACCGTTGCGTGGCCGGCCTGTGCGGCAACCTGCAGCTTTCGCCGTGCGAAAACACCTGCCCGTTGAACATGAACATCCCCGGCTTCCTCCAGTTGCTGAAGGAGGACCGGATTGATGACGCGTTCGAACAGGTGGTGATGGACAATCCGCTGCCCTCGACGACGGGCCGCGTGTGCCAGCACCCGTGCGAACTCCGCTGCCGGCGCGCCGGCGCGGATGCCTCCGTCAACATGCGCGAAACGCACCGCTACATCGGCGACGTGATGTACGAAAGCGGCGGCGCCAAACGGGTGTTGCAGCGCATCCTCAAACGCAAACAGTCCCGCCACCGGCAAAAAAATCGCCGTGGTCGGCGCCGGCCCGGCGGGTTTGAGCGCGGCGTTTTATCTCGCCCTGCTCGGCCACAAGGTCACCGTCTATGACCGGGCGCCCAACGCCGGCGGCCTGCTCCGCTACGCGCTGCCCGAATACCGCCTGCCCAAGAAAATCGTGGACAAGGAAATCGCCTTCATCCGCAGCGCGGGCTTCCAGTTCAAGTTCAAGGCCGAACTCGGCAAAACGCTGCAACTCGACAAGCTCGCCAAGGACAACGACGCCGTCTTCCTCGCGCTCGGCACCTGGGAGGAACAGGCGCTCGGCGTTCCGGGCGACGACGCGCAAAGGCCTGCTGTCCTCGCTGTCGTTCCTCAACGAGACCGCGTTCGGCAAAAAACCGGCCATCGGCCCGAAGGTCGCCGTCATCGGCGGCGGCAACTCGGCGATTGACGCGGCGCGCACCGCCAAACGGCTGGGCGCCGACGTGACCATCGTCTATCGGCGGTCGCGCGGGGAAATGCCGGCGATTCCCGGACGAAATCGAGCAGGCGCTCGAAGAGGGCGTCAAGCTCATCACCATGGCCGCGCCGTTGCGCGTCGTCACCGACCCGGCCGGCAAAGTCACCGGCCTGGAAGTCGCCAAGACCATTCCCGGCAAGTACGACGCCCGCGGACGCCGCGCCCCGGTCGTGACCAAGGACAAGTACGTCGTCCCCTGCGACACGATCATCAAGGCCATCGGCGAGAAACCCGAAGGCAAGTTGACCAAGGCGCTCGGTCTGGACACGACCTCGTGGGGTTCGCTCAAGGTGGACCCGTGGACGCTGCAGACCAGCAACCCGAAGATTTATGCCGGCGGCGATTATGTCACCGGCGCCGCCAACGTCTCCACCGCGATGGGGGCCGGCAAGAAGGCCGCGAAGATGATTGACCGGCAGTTGACCGGGCTGGACCGCTTCGAGGAGTTGTGGCCGAAGTTCGACTACGACCACACCATCCCGCCGCCGTCCCAGGGCGGGCCGCGCAATCCGGCGCGGCTCATTGCGCCCGAACAGCGGCGCGGCAACGTGGAGGTGTCACCCACCTTCACCGAATGGCAGGCCAAGGCAGAATGTTTCCGCTGTCTGCGTTGCGACATCAAAACCAACGGCAACGGAGCAAAATCACATTGATGCGGAGTGAAACCATGACTGCAACCAAGAAAATTTCCCTCACCATCAACGGCAAGGTCTGCGCCGGCGAACCGGGACAAACCATCCTGGAAATCGCCCGCGCCAACGACATCAACATCCCGACGCTGTGCTATCTGAAGGGGCTGACCGCCGTGGGGCGGCTGCCGGTTGTGCATCGTTGAAATCGTGGGCAGCCCGAAGATCGTGCCGTCCTGCGCCACCCCGGCCGTGGACGGCTCGAAGATCATCACCGACAGCCCGCGCCTGCAGGGTCTGCGCAAGGCCACGCTGGAGCTGCTGTTCAGCGAACGCAACCACTTCTGCCCGATGTGCCAGTACAACAAGGGCGACTGCGGTTTGCAGCACCAGGGCTACCTCCACGGCATCAACAATGTCCGGTACCAGTATCTCTACCCCGCCATGCCGGTGGACCTCACGGCGAAGTATTTCGGGATTGACCACAACCGCTGCATCCTCTGCGGCCGCTGCGTGCGGACCTGCGACGAAATCGAAGGCGTGCACACGCTCGACGTCGCCTACCGCGGCATCCGCAACCGGATCGTCGTGGACATGCTGAAGAAATTCGGCGAGTCCGAGACATGCACGTCCTGCGGCGCGTGCGTTGCCAACTGCCCGACCGGCGCGTTCTTCGACAAGGCGGCGGCCTTCCGCGGCCCGCTCGCGAGCTGCCAGCACGGTGCTGACCACCTGCACCGAATGTCCCGCTCGGCTGCGGCCTCAAGGTGTTCACCAAGGAAAACCGCATCGTGAATGTCTGGGGCGACCCCGATTCCCCCGTCAACCGCGGCCATCTCTGCGTGAAAGGCCGGTACGAGACGTGGGCCGAACCGCGCGAACGCATCACCCAGCCGCTGCTCCGCGGCAAGGACGGCAAACTGAAGCCGGCCACCTGGGACAACGCCATCGCCGCCATCCGCAAGGCCGCCAAGGACGCCAAAAAAACGGAGAAGGCGCTGCTCGTCGCCCCGCGGGTGACCAACGAAACCGCGCAGACCATCACGAAATTCACCGGCAAAGTTGACCGGCTCGGCATGTACGTGGCCGCCAACGAGGCGGCGCTCTGCCAGCGAGCCGTCTTTCAGCGCCGACGCCATGCGGAAACTTGAGGACGCGGACGCCATCATCATCATCGGCGCCCAGCCGTCCCGCGACCACGGGGTCGTGGCCGCCCGCATCCGCATCGCCGTCCGCAAACGCGAGGCGAAGCTGCTCATCTTCCACGCCCGCAAGAGCGACCTGGACCAGTACGCCAACATCTGCGCCCACGAGGTCAGCCTGGAACACCAGTTCTGGGACCAGGTGGCGGCGGCGCTCGAAGGCGCGCAAAAGCCGGCCATTCTCTATGGCCCGAACGCGATGACGCCGATCGGCGTGACGGTGATGGAACGGCTCATCAAAATTTTTGAAGGCCATCCGGGCGGCCAGGAACCCGCGCTCATCGGCCTGCCGGTCAGCACCAACAGCCTCGCGCTGGCGGGCTGCCGGCATCGAGGCCATCGAAGACGTCGGCCCGTGGCTGGACGCCAAGCCGTTGAAGTTCCTGCACATCGTCGCCAGCGACGCGCCCGACGGCGGCGCCGGGATGCTGGACGAGAAATACGTGCCCGATCTGCTGAACCAGATTCCGTGCGTGGTGGTGCAGGCCGGCTACCGCTCGGCGCTCACCGACAAGGCGGCGGTCGTGCTGCCCGCCACCATCTGGTGCGAAAAGTCCGGCACCATCACCAACCTGGAAGGACGCCAGTTGTCCCTGCGGCCCGTGCTGCCCGTCAGCGGCGAGGCGCGCGAAGACGCGGCAATTTTGGAGAGTGTATTTGCATGAAGAAAACCATCGGTAAAAAAGTGACGAAGAAAACCACCCGCCCGGCGGCGAAGGCCGCCGCCGCGCCCGCCGCGCCCGCCAAGGTGCGCGTCGCCACCATGTGGCTGAGCGGCTGCTCCGGCTGCCACATGTCGTTCCTCGACCTCGACGAACGCCTGGTGGGCCTGATGAAGCTGATTGACATCCTGTTCAGCCCCATCGTGGACACCAAGGTGAAGGACATGCCGCAGGTGGACGTCGGCATTGTCGAGGGCTGCGTGAACAACACCGACCAGGAACACGAACTGCGGATGCTGCGCGACCGCTGCAAGATTCTCATCGCGCTCGGCGACTGCGCCTGCACCGGCAACATCCCGGCCCTGCGCAACCAGTTCACGTTGAAGGACTGCCTGGCGCGCGCCTACGAACAGGCCGAAAGCAACCGCATCAGTTGCATCCCCAACGATCCCCTCGTGCCGAAGCTGTACCCGAAGGCGCGGCCGCTGCAGGAGGTGGTGAAGGTGGACCTTTCCATCCCCGGCTGCCCGCCGGATGCGGACACCATCTGGTACGCGCTGACGGAATTGCTGGCCGGCCGGATGCCGCAGTGGAATGAGAAGAATTTGAGGTACGACTGACATGACAACCAAGACCATCACCATCAACCCCGTGACCCGCATCGAGGGTCACGCCAAGATCACCATCCATCTCGACAGCCGGGGCGAGGTGGACGACGCGCGTTTCCACGTCGTGGAGTTTCGCGGTTTTGAAAAGTTCTGCGAAGGCCGGCATTTCACCGAGATGCCGCAAATCACCCCGCGCACCTGCGGCATCTGCCCCGTCAGCCATCTGCTCGCCAGCGCCAAGGCCTGCGACGCCATCGTCGGACGCGAGATTCCGCAAACGGCGAAGATGCTGCGTGAACTGATGCACATGGGCCAGATCATCCAGTCCCACGCGCTCAGCTTCTTCCATCTCAGCGCGCCCGACCTGCTGCTCGGGTTCGACTCCGACCCCGCCGTCCGCAACATCGTCGGCCTCATCCAGCAGCAGCCCGACATTGCCGTCAAGGGCGTGCGGCTGCGCAAGTTCGGCCAGGAACTCATCAAGCTCGTCGCCGGCCGCAAGATTCACGCGGATTTCCCGGTGCCCGGCGGCGTGAACAAGGTGCTCACCACCGCGCAACGCGACGAAATTCTCAAGGGCCTGCCCGAGGCGTTCGGCCACGCGAAGTTCGCGCTCGACCTGCTCAAGGGCTACCACAAGGCAAACCTCGCGGAGGTCGAGGACTTTGCCAGCTTCGATTCCAACTACATGGGCCTCGTCCAGCCGGACGGCGCGCTGGAGTTGTACGACGGCAACCTGCGCTTCTGCAACGCCGCCGGCGAAATTGTGCATGACCAGGTTCCCCCGTCGAAATACCTCGATTACATCAGCGAGGCGGTCGAGCCGTGGTCGTACATGAAGTTCCCCTTCATCTCGGCGCTTGGCTATCCGCAGGGCATGTACCGCGTGGGGCCGCTCGCGCGCCTGAACGCCTGCAGCCACATTGCCACGCCGCTGGCCGACGCGGAATTGAAGGTCTGGCGCGCCAAACGCCGCGTGCAGACCAGTTCGTTCTACTATCATTGGGCGCGGCTCATCGAGGTGCTGTACGGACTCGAACGCGCGCAGCAGTTGCTGGAAAGCCCCGACATCACCAGCACCGACATCCTGGTGCCGAACCAGCCGACCTGCCGGGAAGGCGTGGGCGTGATTGAAGCGCCGCGCGGCACGTTGATCCATCATTACTGGGTGGACGCCGATGGCCGGGTTGAGAAGGCCAATTTGATTGTCGCCACCGGCCACAACAACCTGGCGATGAACCGCGGCGTGCAGGCCATTGCCCGGAAATACGTCAAGGCGAAGAAACTCAAGGAAGGCATGCTCAACCGCGTCGAGGCGGTCATCCGCTGCTACGACCCCTGCCTGAGCTGCGCCACCCACGCCGTGGGCCAGATGCCGATGCAAGTCGAACTGGTGGACGCCGGCGGGACAGGTGTTGCAAACCCTGCAGCGCGACAGCACAATCTGACGGGGTAATGGAGTAGTGGAGTTATTGGAGTTTTGGGATTTGTGGTTCGAGTACTCCATCACTCCAGTACTCCAACACTCCGTTTCTTGTGACGACCCTCATCCTCGGCTACGGCAACCAGAGCCGCCGCGACGACGGCGTCGGCTGGTTCGTCCTCGAACAACTGGCCGCGCTGGACCTGCCCGGCGTGGAATTGGAAACCAGCCACCAGCTTGAAGTCGAAGCTGCCGAGACCATCAGCCGTTTCGACGCCGTCATTTTCGTGGACGCCGCGATCCCCGAAGCGCCCGAGCCGGTCCAGCGCTCCGTTGTGACGCCCAACTTCCAAAGCCACGCCGTGGCCCATTACCTGACGCCGGCGGACGTGCTGTCGCTGTGCAAAACGCTTTATCACCGGGAGCCGAAGGCCGTCCTGTTCAGCATTCGCGGCCGCGATTTCAATTTCGGCACGACGCTGACGCCGGAAGTCGAGCAAGCCGCGCGCGAGGTGGTGAAGCAAATCGCCGACCTGGTCCGCAGCGGTAAATGTTAATTGCCCGGCCGGAAAAATGGGTTGTCAGCGGCTTTATTTTCGTCATGCTCATCCGGACGGACCATGCGGAACATATCCCCAATCTATTTTGGCCGGTGGATGTTTGGGCTGGGGGTTTTTCTGTCCTGCACGGCCCTGGCGGCGGAGACTCCCATTTACGAATCCAAAGTCACCGTGGCTCCGCCCGGCGACTGGGCGAAACCCAATTTCTTCGAGCGCGCGTTGCAGAACGCCCCGTTGTCGGCCGGTGAAAACGAACGCTGGCTGTTGATTGAAACAGAAATCAACGTTCCTGAAAGTGCGACCTTCTCCCATCGGGTAAAACAAATTTGCAGTTATTCCGGCGTGCAGAACGGCGCGCAAATCTCCCTTGATTTTGACCCCGGCTATGAATCGCTGCAACTCCACTGGGTGAGAATCTGGCGCGGCACGAATTTTCTCAACCGCCTCAACCGGGATAAGATCAAAATCATCCAGCAGGAGCGCGATTTGGAGCAACATGTCCTCAATGGCCAGTATTCCGCGATTCTGTTGCTGGAGGATGTCCGCGTGGGCGACGTCATTGATTATGCCTTTACCTGCCAGGGGGACAATCCGGTGTTTGGCGGCCGATTCGCGCGCTCCATTCAGCTTCAATCCGAAGCGCCGATTGGACGCCTTCGAACCCGGCTGCTCTGGCCGGCGAAAAAGCGGCTCTATGTAAAAAATCACGGAACCAGCGCGCAACCGGTGATCATTCGCGGCCAGGAGGTCACCGAATACTGCTGGGATTCGAGACAGGTTCCGGGGCTGTCTTTGGAAGATTCCCTGCCGGACTGGTATGAATGCCAGCCGTGGGTGCAGTTGAGCGAGTTCCAAACCTGGGACGAAGTCAACCAATGGGCGCTGACGCTTTACCAAAACGGCTCCGCTCCGTCGCCGGAGTTTTCCCAAAGACTCGATGCGTGGCGGCGCATGGCCAACCCGGAGGACCGGGTCCTGGCCGTCCTGCGCTTTGTCCAGGATGAAGTGCGTTATTTCGGAATTGAAATGGGCGAAAAGTCCCACAAACCCTCGGACCCCTCCACCGTTTGCAACCGGCGATTCGGCGACTGCAAAGACAAGTCGTTTCTGCTGGTCAACGCCCTGCGGACGTTGGGCATCGAAGCCTGGCCGGTGCTGGTCAACACCACCGAACGCCGCACCCTCGATCAATGGCAGCCGTCGCCGCTGGCCTTCAATCATGTCATTGCGGCGGTGCGCCTGAACGGCCAGCTCTGCTGGTTCGATCCGACAATCAATTACCAGCGCGGGCCGCTGTCCGTCAATTACCTCCCCGATTACGAGCGCGGGCTGATCATCAGCCCCAAAACCGCCGGCCTGACCGTCATTACCAACACCAGCGCCGACCGGAGTCTGACCCGCGTGAGTGAATACTTTCAATTGCGCGGCCGAAATGAACCCGCCGATTTAAAAGTCGTGACCGTGGCCACCGGTGCTGACGCGGACGCCCTGCGAAAACAGTTCGCCACCATTGGCCGGGATAAAATCCAGAAGAGCTACCAGGATTTTTATTCCGGGTACTATCTGCAGATCAAGACGGCGCAGCCCGTTCAGTTCGCCGATGACGAGCAGCAAAACCGGATCGAGATGACCGAGTTTTACACCATTGAAAAAATGTGGACGCAGTCCGCCGTTAACAAACGGTTCTGGTGTGAATTCTCCCCGCATCCGATCACCATCCTCCTGTATCAGAGACCCAGGGACAAGGACCGGTTGATGCCGCTGGCCCTGGAATTTCCCGAACACCGGATTTTCCGCGCCGAGGTGACTTTGCCGGCAGCATGGCCGGCGGACAAACGGAACAAAACAATTTCCGACCCCGCGTTTTTCTTTCAACGTCAAGTGACCGTCTCCGGCCGCAAGCTGGTCCTGGAAGCGGAATACCGCACCTTTGCCGACTCCATTCCGGCGGACCGGGTGAAAGGCTATCTGCAACAGCTCAACGAGGCCGCCCGCGCTTCCAGTTACGCCCTGGGCTGGCGCTGATGGTTGTAATCGAGCACCATCCAACAACTGATTGCTTATGCATGCAAAACACAAACACGATGTGTGCTTCATTTCACTTGTGCTGTTACTCGTCACGTTGCCGGCCAGCGCCGCCGATATGTTCGTCTATTTCGGGACGCATCGGTCCGGACCCGGCATCGGGTTTTCGCTTGGGCATTTCGATACTGACACCGGCGTACTGGCGAAGCCGGAATTCATCATGGAGGCTGTGGAGCCCGCGTTTTTTGTCATTCATCCCGACGGTAAACATCTTTACACCTGCAACTCGGGCAAGACGACCGACCTGGTCAGCGCGTATGAAATCAACCCGAAGACCGGCCAGCTGACTTTGCTCAACCAAAAGCCGGCCGGTGGCGCGGATCCGAGTTACATCAGTCTTGATCAGACCGCCCGCTACGCGCTCGTCGCCAATTATCAGGGCGGCAGTATCGCCGCCCTTCCCATCAGGCCTGACCATTCGCTGGGTGACCGCACCGGATTTGTGCAACACACCGGCAGAAGCATAAATCCGGAACGTCAAACACGACCCTACGCCCACTCGATCATCGTGGACCCGGGTAACCGGTTCGCCCTCGTCGCCGATCTCGGCCTCGACAAGGTCTTCGTCTATCGGTTCGACGTGAAGGATGGTTCGCTTACACCGAACGATCCGCCGTTCGCCGCCGTCAAACCCGGCTCCGGACCGCGTCACGTCAAGTTTCATCCGAATGGCAAATGGGTTTACCTGATCAACGAACTGGCTTGCACCGTCATCGGTTTCAACTGGGACGCGACGAAGGGTTCGTTGACGGAATTTCAAACTATTGCCACATTGCCGGAGGGATTCACGGGCACGAACACGTGCGCCGAGTTGCAGATCCATCCCAACGGCAGGTTCCTCTACGGTTCCAATCGGGGTCACGACAGCATCGTGGTGTACGCCATTGATCAAGCGACGGGAAAGCTCTCGCTGGTTGAACGCGTCTCTTCACAGGGGAAATGGCCGCGCAACTTTACGTTCGATCCGACGGGCAAATGGATCCTGGTCGCCAATCACAACAGCGACAACGTGGTGGTGTTCCGCGTTGACGAAACCACCGGCAAGCTGACGCCGGTTGGCCGGCCCGTCGGGGTTCCCTATCCTTTTTGCGAGCGTTTCCTGCCCGCGTTATAACCGGCAAAAAAGGCCGTGTAAAGCGCGTTGCGCCACGCGGTGAAAGAACATTCAACGCTCAACATCGAATTAGCAAAGGGGGCACCAAGGGGTCAGTCCCGACTGTCGATCCTTTTTTATATTCGCCTTTAACTGCGACAATAAAATGAACGACCGCATCATTTTTTGTCACGTCATCGGCAGTCCGCGCAAAAATTTTCAGCCTCACGCGGTTTGGGAGATTGCAGATGCAAACATCGAACCCGGCCTTCATCCCGCCTGGGTAACTGCGAAGGGCAGGCATCCAACTCCGGCTCAGTCAATTCGCGGACTGAGTTTATTAATGCAATAAGTGAGGCGGATTAACCGAGTCGCTGAGGCTGCAAGTGATCTGGGGAACGGCCCCTATTGTGTCGATATTGTAGGTGCCGCCCGCCGGACAATTGGGAATGCTGCCGCTGGAGTTTAGCTTGATATAAGGCGTCAGGTCAGTACTCAAACTGGGAGCCGGGTCCCCCGTCTTTTTCCCTTTTTCCAGCGCCCATTCAGTGATCGCCCCGTCAATCTGATGCATATTGTTGATGCAAGCATTGGCTTGTGAGGTTGAGCGGGCGTTCGAAAAATTGGGAATGGCAATCGCCGCCAACAGACCGATAATGGCCACGACAATCATGATTTCCACCAGCGTAAAGGCTGCTGAACGCGAGGCTTTAATTGTCCTTTGCGACCGCATCATGATTAATACTAACTCATTGGCTCTTAATAATCAACTCATCTCTGCTGTGGAGACGCCCGAATCCTTGATGTTGGTTTCTGGCAAGTTTCCGCCTGACAGGTCAAGGGTGCTCATCGAGTCGAAATCGTACTCAACGGTGAAAAACATGGCCAAAATATCTTCACACGCATTTTTCAAAATGTGCCTGTAAATCAACGGCTTACAAACAATTCCAAGCTTCGGGTTGAGATGGCCTGGCCACCGTAGTCCCGCACGCGGGACGAAGGCGGAAGACCCGTGTCTCCGAGCCAGAATTGTCATTACCGGGGACCGGCCGCTTCACGAAGCTCACGCTAAATACACGAAAACGCGATACCCGGCACGATTCAGCCCGAAAGCCATATTTGAATCGTGGGCCGCGAAAGGCGCGCGGCCTTCAGGCCGTTTCAACGTCCGCAGGGCCTGCGATTCACAAACGTCCCAAACCACTCGGGCGGTGAAGCGGCGTGAACGCCGCGCCCCTGCAGTCTGGCTTTGGTTTTGTTTTTTCCTTCGAAATTCGGGTTCAGTTGGACGGATTCCAGACGTATTTTCCAGCCGCGTTGACGTAACCGGTTTTGTGGCCCAGTTTCACGCGCGCCAGACCGTCGGCAAAGGGCATCGCATCATCGAACTGCGGGTTGATGACGATCTTGCCGCTCTTGTCAATGAACCCCCAACGTCCGCCCGTGCGCACGGCCGCCAGCCCTTCGGCAAACCCGGCGGCGTCCTCGAACTGCGGATTGATGACGAACTTGCCGGCTGGGTCAATGTAACCCCAGGTCTTGCCCGAACGTGCCGGCGCCAGTCCCTTCACAAACGAATGCACGTCCTCGAACTGCGGGTTGACGACCATTTTTCCGGTCTTGTCAACAAAGCCCCAGCGCCCCCCCATTCGCATCGCCGCCAGTCCTTCGGAAAACGAACCGGCCCGTTCGAATTGCGGGTTGATGACGATTTTGCCGGTCTTGTCAATGAAGCCAAAGCGGCCACCCTGTCCGATGGCTGCCAGCCCCTCGGAAAACTCGGCGGCATCCTCGAATTGCGGGTTGATGACGATCTTGCCGGTCTTGTCAATGAAGCCAAAACGGTGGTTGAGCTTGACCGCAGCGCGGCCTTCGGTGAGGGTTCCGGCCTCGTCGAATTGCGGGTTGATGACATACTTGCCGTCGGGATTGACATAGCCCCACCGGCCGCCGACCGCGACCGCCGCCAGCCCGTCGCTGAACGGGCCGGTCTTGTCGAACTGGGGGTTCACGGCCATCTTGCCCGAAGCATTCACGTAGCCCCATTTGTCGAGCCGCACTTCGGCCAGTCCCGATGCAAACGGTTCCGCCCGTTCGAATTGCGGATTGATCACGAGTTTGCCGGACTTGTCCGCAAATCCCCAGCGGTCGCCAACAACAACCGGGAAAAGAGTTGCGGCGCGGGCCTCAGCCAATGACAAGACCAGCGCGGCCAAGGCAGGAAGGATAAACAGCCTGTTTGTTTTCATAACGTGGCAGGGATTCATTTTTTTGGACGCGCCGCGGACACGGACCACTTGTCGCCGGCTCGGCGGTTCATGCAGCGAGTATATTCCGTGACCCACGGGAGTCAACGGGTGAATCCGAAGGGTTAAATTCCGTTGCAATGCGGCTTGCAGTTCAATCCGGGCTTCGCCGATAATGTTCTCTTTCTGAACGAAGGCTGAACCGCCTGGAAAATCGAGAAAGTTGAAGGTTGAGACTTGATGGTTGAGAGAATTCTGGCGCGAAGACCCCTGTTTTCACAGGTGGTTCCCGGCTGCCTGTTGCTGGTGTGGGTTGCCGGCAGCGGCTGCTCCATTCATCGCTATGCACTAAACAAGGCGTCCGATGTCGTGGCCCAAAGCGGCGCCACTTATGCCAGTGATGATGATCCCGAGCTGGTCAAGGCCGCGGCGCCGTTCGGCCTGAAACTCACGGAGAGTTTGCTGGCCAAGAACCCGCGGCATCCGGGCCTGCTGACTTCGGCGGCCAGCGGGTTTACCCAATATGCCTATGCCTTCGTGCAAGAGGAAGCCGACGAAGTGGAGCCTCATGATTTCGCCGCCGCCGAGACGATGCGGGTGCGGGCACGGCGTCTCTACCTGCGCGCCCAGGGATACGGCCTGCGCGGGCTCGAAGTGCAACACCCCGGCTTCGGGAAGGCTTTGCTGGCCAATCCCAGGACCGCCGTCCGCACGACCGCGAAATCGGACGTGCCGCTGCTCTATTGGACGGCGGCAGCGTGGGCTTCGGCAATTTCCCTTTCCAAGGACAACCCCGAACTCGTCGGACAGATTCCGGCCATGGAAGCCCTCATGGACCGGGCGCTGGAGCTGGACGAGAGTTGGGGCAATGGCGCGATTCACACCTTCATGATCACTTACGAGATGAGCCGTTCGGGCGCGGCCGGCGATCCGGCGGCACGCGCTCGCAAACATTTCGAACGCGCCCTGGCCCTGTCCAAGGGAAACGACGCCTCGCCGCTGGTCGCCCTGGCGGAGGCGGTGACCATTCAAAAACAGGACGTGAAAGAATTTGAATCGCTGCTGAACCGGGCCTTGGCGGTCAATCCTGATGCCAATCCGGACATCCGGCTGCTGAACACCGTGATGCAGCGCCGGGCGCGCTGGCTCCGGTCACGCCAGTCAGAATTATTTTTAATCGAATCAAAATGAACAATAGAATCCATCCCATAAACCGGAGTGCGCCCGTCCCGGGTGCAGCAACAATCGTGGACCGGAAGCCATCAGGCCAATCTGAAGCGCTGGATTTGCGGACATTGCTGCGCCCGAGGACGGGCGCACTCCATCATCGCCGGAGGTTGCCGCATATTTGTGAGATCGGTTCCAGACTTGTTCAATCCGCATCGGTCGCCCTGGTTCTGGCGTTCCTCATTCCGGTCAACCGCGCCGCGGGCGCCGAACCGGTGAAGGTGCGGCTGGGGACGCTGGCGCCGAAAGGGTCGTCCTACACCAAACATCTTCAAGCCATGGGCGAACAATGGCGCGCGGCGCCGGGCGGCGGTGTGCAACTGACGATTTACGCCGATGGCACCATGGGCAGCGAGGCCGACATGGTGCGGCGCATGCGCCTGGGCCAGTTGCAGGCCGCGATGGTGACGACCACGGGCCTCACGGAAATTGAGCCGGCGGTGGCCGGGCTTCAAACCATCCCGAAGGCTTTCCGCACACTCGAGGAGGTGGATTACATCGGCGAGAAATTGCAACCGATGCTCGAAAAACGCCTTGAAGCAAAGGGTTTCGTCGTGCTCTTCTGGTCCGATACCGGCTTCGTCCGCTTCTTCTCCAAACAACCCATGGTGTCGCCCGATGATCTTCGGAAGACCAAACTGTTCATCTCCGCCAACCGTCCCGCCGAATTGGAGATTTATCACTCGGTTGGCTGCAATGCCGTCCCGCTGGAAGTCGCCGACATTCTGCCCGGCCTCCAGACGGGATTGATTGATTGTTTATGCGTGCCGCCGGCCATCGCCCTGGCCATTCAGCTCGACTCGGCCGCTCCCCACATGCTCGATATGAATTGGGTGCCGCTGGTCGGCGCCGCCATCATCAATAAAAAAACCTGGGACAGCCTTTCGCCCGAGACCCAGACCGCCCTGCGCAAATCGGCCCGGGAAGCCGGCCAACTTATCAAGGCCGATGGCCGGCGCGAAAACGTGGAATCCATTGAGGCGATGCGCAAACGCGGATTGAAAATCCACACCCTCACGCCGGAGATCAGCGCCGAATGGGATCGGACCGTCGAGAATGCCTGGCCCAAGATTCGCGGGGCGGTTGTTCCTGCTGACATCTTTGATGAAGTCATGAGCCAGTTGAAAACATTCCGCGCTGCGAAAGAAGGAGCCGGGAAGTGACCAGCGAAACGTCCCCCGCAGTTTCCAACCCGGGTGAACCGGCCAGCCGCTTGCGCCGGCTCTGGGAGGCGGAGAATCTTTTGGTCGCGCTGGCCCTGGCCGCGCTGATGGTTCTGCCACTCATCGAAATCGTCGGACGCAAACTCTTCCATGGTGGTCTTAGCGGCGGGGCGTCCCTGCAACAGCATCTGGTATTAATCATCGGCCTGCTGGGCGGCATGTTCGCCGCGCGCGACCGCCGCCTGCTCAGCCTCTCCACCCTGACCAATTTTCTCACCGGCCGCTGGCAGACGTTCGCGCGCGTCTTCAGCAGCGCCTTCGCCGCGGGCATCACCGTTTTTCTCTGCCTGGCCGCGCTGCAACTGGTGCAGTCGGAAAAGGGGGGCGGCAAAATTCTCGCCTACGGAATTCCGCTGTGGACCGTTCAACTCATCATGCCGCTGGGCTTTGGCGTCATTGCGTTGCGCCTGCTGTGGCACGCGGCGGACACTCGGCGCGAACGGCTCGTCGCGTTGCTCTTGGCCCTGAGCATGGTCGTCATCGGACTTTATCCGCCGCTGTCACCCGCCCGGCTGGTGGTGCCCGGACTGGTGGCCTTGCTGGCGGCGGTCGTGCTGGGCGCGCCCATCTTTGTCATGCTCGGCGGCGCGGCCCTGATTTTATTTTGGGGCGAAGACATCCCCATCGCCTCGATTTCGTTGACGCACTATTCGATGGTGACCAACCCCACCCTGCCGACGCTCCCGCTGTTCACGCTGGCCGGCTATTTTCTCGCTGAAGGCGGCGCTTCCAAACGGTTGATCCGGGTTTTCCAGGCATTGTTGGGACAATTCCGCGGCGGGCCGGCCATTGTCACCGTCCTGGCGTGCGCGTTTTTCTCCTCCTTCACCGGCGCGTCGGGCGTGACCATTCTCGCGCTGGGCGGACTGCTCATGCCGGTGCTGATGGGCGCGGGTTATTCCGAGCGTTCCACCCTGGGCATGCTCACCGGCTCGGGCGGCCTGGGACTGCTGTTCCCGCCTTCGTTGCCGCTGATTCTTTTCGCCATCGTCGCCAGTTCCAACGCCACCGGCGCCGGCGTGACCATTGAAAAAATGTTTCTCGCCGGCTTTGGACCCGGCGTGCTGCTGGTGGGCATGGCCATCTGGCTGGGCATGCGACTGGGACCAAAAACACCGGCATCCACCGCGCGTTCGACCGGGGCGAGGCGGGACGCGCGGTCTGGGCGGCCAAATGGGAATTGCTCCTGCCCATCGTCGCGCTCGTCGCGCTCTTTGGCGGATTCGCCACCCCGGTGGAAGCGGCGGCGGTCACCGCCATTTATGCGTTTGTCATCGAGACCTTTTTTTATCGCGACTTCAAGAGGCCGCGGGACGTTGCGCGCGTCATGGCCGAGTGCGGGCTGCTGGTGGGCGGCGTGCTGCTCATTCTGGGCGTGGCCCTGGGATTCACCAATTACCTGATTGATGCCCAGATTCCCAGCCGTGCGGTGGAGTGGGTCACCGGGACAGTCCATTCGAAGTATGCCTTCCTCCTCGCGCTGAATGTGTGCCTGCTGATGGTGGGCTGCGTGATGGACATGTATTCCGCGATTGTGGTGGTGGTCCCGATCATCGTGCCGCTGGGAATGGCCTACGGCATAGACCCGATTCACCTGGGGATTATTTTCCTGGCCAACATGGAACTGGGGCTGTTGACCCCGACTGCCGGCATCAACATCTTTCTTTCGTCCTACCGCTTTAAAAAACCCGTCCTGCAAGTTTCGCAGGCCGTCATCCCGATGCAATGCGTCCTCATTGTTGGCCTGCTGTTGATCACCTATTTTCCCGCCCTGACTACCTTCCTGCCGCACTGGCTGGGACGTTAATGTCAATTTTGGATGTTGGGTGTTCGATGTTCGATGTTGGATGTTCGAAGTTCTGCAGTAAAAAGCGCTCAATTTTCGCAATGGTAGCGCGGCGCTGCCGCACCGCCGCCGACCGATTCGGAGGGGCGAGTTACACGAGACCCTATTTTAACCACGGATGGATGCGGATAGCGTAGGACAGGCGTCCCGCCTGTCTCCATTATTGATCTTGAACAGAAGTTAACGGAGGGAACAAAGAAAAATCTCCACTACCTCTGCCCGCTCGCGTGTCAACGGGGTTCGGCATCCCGGCTTCAGCCGGTTCCCAAGGTGGCACAGGCATCCTGCCTGTGTCTTTCGGAGTTGAACGTCTGATGTTCGATGTTCGATGTTTAATGCCTGCTCGTGATTCATCAAAGCTCGATGTCTGCCCCGCATAGCCCCTGTCCACCATAGCCAAGCGAAGGTGTATGCCCTCCATAGTTCCGCCCGAGGAACGACGGAGGGTTCGATGTTCTCCAAACCCCTCGCCTGAATCTCGAAGGGGCGAGCTCCGCGAGCCCCAAACTCAAAACCGCGAAAATCTTTTGCCGCAAAAGAACACAGCGCGGCAAAATCGCAACCAAACCGATGACAACCTTTTGTTGCATATGCAACAAAAGGTTGCACATTGCCTGACGATCAGATTCTTGACCGGGCCGGGGTGGAAAAAATGCGCAACTAAAAATCCTCGCGGTGCATGATGATTCTGATAGCAGCACACAGATCGCAAAGAAACACTTCTACGCGAATTTCACGAATTGGCGCGAATTTTGGCTACAGGACCGGAGGTCCGAAAGAAAATCGCTCACGATGAAACCGTGGGAATAAGATGGAAAGAATACAAGCCCCGGCTTGTCGCGTCGAAGCATGGCGAAGACGGGAAGAGGCGGCAGAGATCAGCCACGAACCACACGAAATTTTTTACCGTAAAAGAACGCATCGCGGCGAAGCCACAACCAAATCTTTTTGGACTGCGTCGGGCAATTTGGGGCTGGAGGCTGGTTCAAAAGCCGGTTGACTTTGAGGTTGAATTGACACAATCATTTCTTCATGCACAACCGGGTTGATGCTGATGATAATGGCACAGGGCGAAACTGCACGAAAACCCTCCCAATATCAAATTATCAGGGCAAAACGTCTTGTTAATCAATGGTTCTGCCTCAAAAATGAAGACCGCCCATTCCCTTGCAGCCCTTTTCCTTCTGATCCTCTTCTTGCCATTCGAAGTCCATGCCCGGTTCGTACGGGTCCTTGATATGAAGACACTGATGAATGACTCGCAGTTGGTCTTCGTGGGCCAGGTGAAGTCGGTTAACCCTTCAGGAATCACTACTGAGCTAACCTATCCGACTTGGAAAGGAGTTGTCTTTGAGTGGCTCAACGTCGAAGTGGAGGTGGTGGAGCCTGTCAAGGGAACGAAGAAGGGAGAGGTTGTGCGAACCCTGATGCTATCAACTCGCGGTCGTGGCCCGATGTCCGACGCACCGGGGATGGTTGAGCCGAAAGTTGGGCAGTTCCATCTGCTTTGTCTACTGCCCACCAGTCTCATGGAGGGATTTGCCTCGATTACCGCTCCATTCGATGACGATCAGTCGATATTCCTGCTGGATCGTAAACTATGGACGCATGCCCATAACTACAAAGACGGTAGAGAGGTCGCATTCCACGAGCAGAGCGAAAAAAATCGTGTGTTATGGAATCTCGTCGACGACAAGGGCGAGATCAATCGGGACGGAGCTGAATATCTGCGAAAAACATATAAGACCGAGATTGCTACTCCGCCACCCGAAGAAGCTGTGATCCATCTTAAGTGGAAGAGAGAGACGTCAGCGAGCGGTTGGCAATGGAATGTTCCTGACGAGAGCAGTGATAGCCCCGGAAAGAAGAAAGCAAAGGAGCCGGATGGTCCTGTTACAAAACCATAATCGAGGTGCCGCCGAGGCAGAAAAAATCGCTGTTATTTGGCGTCAGGCTCTTGCCCATCCCGATCATAAGATTGGTGGAGAGCCAGACTGGATTCAGGGCGACGAGTGGCTGAGTGTTGCGGTCAGCCGACGATTTTTTACGGCCAGCTTGGTGAGCTGGGTGGGAAGTATAACCTGATTGATAAGGGATTGATTTATGTTTTTATTTGCCGGAAGTGTTTGAAGACATATTCGGTGTTTCAGTTTTCATGAAGACACGGTCTAAATCACTGGAGCGAACGCAGGCGGGCCACGTCAGTTGCCAATGCGGATGCGCTGGGCCGCCCGCGTCGCTCAGTTCACCGCTGAGTCAGGAGGCATTTGTGGCTTGAAAAGTTTAACGTTCATTCTGACCTGCCTTTTCCTGTTTGGTTGTGCTTCACGCCAGCCGGCGGTGGTTGATGACCACGACGACATTGCCGAAGCTGTGTTCCGTCACATGTGTCAGCCGGAGCCGGTCGAGATGGAGGTCAACCCCGGCGTCCATCGGGCACATGAGGTGTTTTTTATATCTTTTGGCGATTCCACCGACCCCAACCCCGCATTCATGCGCCGGTTTTCTGATTTCAAGACGCCAGTCAAGCCCATATCTGCCGGTGTGTGGCGCGGGACGCTCATCTACGACAAGGTGAGTGGCGAAGGCGGAGCGGCATTCTGCGTGGAGAAAATTTCGATGCTTGGCCAGGATGAGGCTGAGGTTGAGGCTGTCATTCACCCGGGGGGAGGTTTAAGCGCGTCCGGGCTGGTCTATCGCGTTTGCCGGACGGGCGGGAAATGGACAGTCACCGGCGAAAAGTTAAAGTGGTTTTCTTAGCCATGTTTTCACGGGTTCAGTGAAACTCGCGGTCGCGCGTCACCGTCGGGCCGCCATGGCCTTCAACCATCGTCAGCGATTTCTTGGGACAGATTTCCACACAGCAACTGCAGTTGATGCAGCGCAGGCGGTCAATGACCCATTTTTTTTCCGCGCGGTTCACCACCAGCGCGCCGGTGGGGCATTTCTTGGCGCAAACGGTGCAATAGACGCAGTTATCCTTGGTGAAAACCAACTGGCCGCGCGAGCCGGCCAGCGCCTTCCGCGGTTCGAAGGGATAGCGGGTGGTTGGCGGCTTGGTCAGCGCCCACTTCAGGGCCAGTTTGGACATTTCGAAGTAACCCATATCACCTTTCCGTACAACTGATGCAGGGATCAATCGTGAGCACAATCATCGGCACGTCGGCCAGGTCGCAGCCCGGCAGCACCTTCAACATGGCCGGCAGGTTGGCGAAGGTGGGGGTGCGCACGCGAAACCGCTGCAGGTTCTTGGTGCCGTTGGCTTTCAAATGGTAAACCACCTCGCCGCGCGGCTGCTCGGTGCGCGTGATGGTCTCGCCAGTGGGATTGCCGGTGACTTTCACGGCAATCTCGCCCTCGGGAATCTTCGCGAAGGCCTGGCGGATGATGTCAACCGACCGGAACAGCTCTTCGCAACGGACGGCGCAGCGGGCGTAGGAATCGCCTTCCGTGCGCGTGACCGGTTCCACCGGGATGTCCTTGAACGCAGCGTAACCCTGCTGGCGCATGTCTTGCGCCACGCCGCTGGCCCGGAGCATCGGGCCGACGCAGCCGAGGTCGTAGGCTTCCTGTTTCGAGAGCACGCCGATGCCGCAAAGCCGGGCCTTCACCGAGCGGTCGTTGAGAAAAACCTTGGTGATGCCTTGCAGGTCCTTCTCGATTTCGTCCAAGTCCTTCAAAATGGTTTTGATGGTGTCGGCGTTGATGTCGCGCCGCACGCCGCCGACCTTGCAGGAGCCGAAGATGACGCGGCCGCCAGTGGTGGCCTCGATGATGTTGAGCACCTTTTCGCGTATGCGCCACGAGTGCATGAACAGGTTTTCAAAACCCATGCCGTCGGCCATCAGTCCCATCCAGAGCAGATGGCTGTGGAGGCGGGAGAATTCACCCCAGACCGTCCGCAAATACAGCGCGCGCGGCGGCACCGGGATGTTCATGATGGTTTCAATCGCCTGGCAATAGGTCTGCCCGTGGATGAAGCTGCAGATGCCGCAGATGCGTTCGGCGACATAGACGAATTCGAGGTAGTCCTTCGTTTCCGCCAGCTTTTCCAGCCCGCGATGGATGAAACCGATGGACGGCAGCGCCTGGATGACCTTTTCGTCCTCGACGACGAGATCGAGATGGACCGGCTCCGGCAACACGGGGTGCTGCGGGCCGAAGGGAATGACAGTGCGTGGCATAAAATTAAATCTGATGGGGATTAAGATTATGAGCAGGATCAAGATCAAGAAGATGGAGGACGTTCCTCATCTTAATCGTTCTCTTAATCTGAATCGTCTTCATTTCGTTTTCGCTTCCGTGGTTGTTGCCGGGACCGCGGCGGGAGCCGTGGCGCAGGAGGCCGGAGCCGCCGCGCTGCTGGCGCAGGGAAGCTTGGCGCTGGCGAACGGGAACTTGATGGCCGTCTTGTAAAAGTTGCCTTTGAAGTCCACCGCGATGCCAGCCACCTGCACGCCGAACAGGTCGTGGATTTCATTTTCGTAAAGGATGGCGCAGAGATAGATGGAACTGATGCTCGGCAAATGCGGCTCTTCGCCGGGCAGCGACAGGCGCAAATTGGAAAGCTGGCTGTCAAGATCGAAGCTGTAGGTCAGCTCGATCTGGCCGGGCAGTTGCGTGGCGCTGATTTGCACCAGCCGGCAGCCCTGGTCCTTTTTGGCCCGGACTTTTTCCAGCAGCGCGTCAATCGTGATAAGCTCGATTTGTTCCTGGCTCATTTGCGATCCTTTTGCACATAGACCCACGTGATGGCGGGTGTGAACGGCTCGGTTTTGAACTCCGAATAACCCGTCTGGCCCAGCAACTGCAGGCCGCGCACGTTCGGGCGGCCGGTGAAAGCCTCAAAACGTTTCGCGTTGGGAAAGGCTTTTTCTATCTCCTCCATCAGCCGGCGGCCGATTTTATGGTGTTGGTAGTAAGGGTGGACCACCACCCCGCTCACATACGCGGTGTCGTCGCGGGCCTGGCCGCGCACCGAGCCGATGATTTTGTCGTTCATCACGGCCTTGATGTAGGTCGCCCGGTCAAAATCGTTCTGGAGTTCCTCGAGCGTCTGCTGCAAGGCCGGCAAATTGTCGTGGTTGTAGATTTCCGCCTCGCACTGGCCGGCGGTTTTTTGCAGGCCGAGGATTCCCGGCGCGTCGCTTTTTTCGGCGCGGAGATAAAGGGTTTGGTCGGTATTTTGCGGGGCGGCCTTCATGTCCAGGCGTTTTTGTTCCAGCACGCCGAGGGCCTGGACCACGCCGTCCACGATGGCTTCCGGCCGCGTGGCGCAGCCCGGCACATACACATCCACCGGAATGACGCTGTCCACTCCGCCGGAGATGTTGTAGCACTCGCGGAAGATGCCGCCGCTGGCCGCGCAGGTGCCCACGGCCACCACCACCTTCGGCTCCGGCATCTGGTTGTAGATGTTGCGGATGACGTCCCGGCTCTGCTCGTTGACGGCGCCGGTGACCAGGAAAATGTCGGCGTGTTTCGGGTTGCCGGTGTTGACCACGCCCAGGCGCTCGACGTCAAAAATCGGCGTCAGACAGGCCAGCACTTCGATGTCGCAGCCGTTGCAGCTCGAGGCGTCGTAGTGGATGATCCAGGGTGATTTGGTAAAGCCAGACATAGCATCTTCCTATCGCATCAGGGAAAGAACCAGGATGTTGCCAAAACCGAGCACGGCCGCCACGACCCACGCGCTCCGGATGGCCGTCTGCCATTTGAGCCGGGCGAACACGTTGTCCACGAGGATGACGAACACAAACACCAGCAGCGACATGGCCACGCCCAAAACCGGCATCGAGGCAAAGAACAGATAGACCCAGCCCAGCAGGAACACGTTTTCGTACCAGTGCGCGATCTCGATCAGGGCCAGCGTGCGTCCGGAAAACTCGGTGGTGATGCCGCTCACCAGTTCCTGGTGGGCGTGATGCGAGCAGGACAGGTCAAACGGCGATTTGCGGAACTTGATTTCGAGCGTGTAGAGGAAGCCGAGGAAAATTCCCGGCAACATCAGCACCAGCAGGGTGGGATGGCTGGCGATTTCATTCACGGCAAAGCTTTTGGTGACCATGTACATCCCGATGGCCGTCAGCAGCACCATCGGTTCATAGGCCATCATCTGGATCAACTCGCGTTCCGCGCCGACGAAGCTGTAAGGCGAACTGGCCTTGTACGCGCCAAGCACGAAGAAAATGGCCGCGAGCGTCAGGGCAAAGATCACGAGCAGCAGGTCCGACCCGCCAAAGAACAGCGCGCCGGTGAAGATGATCATCACCAGGAAGAACCCGATGTAAAAGTTCTGCGAGCGGCGGGCGACGAAGTTTTGCTTGTCCCACAATTTCATCACGTCGTAGAACGGCTGCCGGATGGGCGGGCCGCGACGCGACTGCATGCGCGCTGAAATCCGGCGGTCCCAACCCGCCAGCAATCCGCCGACGATGGGCGCCGCCACCAGATAAATCAAAACTCGAATCCAGGGATTCATAAAAATGCCAGCGTCAGCATGGCCACCAGCAGCAACGCGCTGCCAATCACGCCCCAGCGCGAAAGCCAGGCTTCATTGAACATGTTGCGCAAATAGTAGTTGCCCATGGTTACGTCCTGCACGCTGTCGGCGGTGCTGCGGAAGCGCACGCTGCTTTTCACATTCGCCCCGCCCAAATAGGCGTCCACCACCTTCACGCCGCGGCCGTAGCCCATGAAACTGACCGGGAACAGCATGACCATCGCCATCATGATCGTCATGATGATGACGTTGCCTTCACCCAAAGAAGCTGACTGGCCATAGACCGCGAGGATGTACGGTTCGATGAAATGGGAGGAAATGAGCGGAAACAACAGACAGGCCAGAGCCGTTGCCGCCGACAGACCGTAAAGCGCAATGGCCTCGCCCAGAACCAGTTCCTTTTTGATCCGCGCGGCCGTGCCGACGACTTCTATCAGTTTGCCCATCCATTTCACCCAGAAGAACAGTGTGGCGGCGCTGCCGAAGGCGATGAAGACCGACAGCACGGGATAGGCGTCCACGACCGCTTTGAGCACCGCCCATTTGCTGATCAACATGCCGAACGGCGCCAGGAACATGCCGGCCATGCCGATCTGCATCATGATCGCCACGCGCGGCATGCGCACGACCAGCCCGGACATGTCCTCGATGTTCCGGCTGTGCAACTTGTGTTCCACCACGCCCACGCACAGGAACAACAGGCATTTGGCCACCGCATGGAAGATGATCAATAGAATGCCCGCCCAGACCGCCTCGTAAGTTCCGATGCCGCCGCAGAGAACGATCAAGCCGAGGTTCGCGATGGTGGACCAGGCCAGGAGCCGTTTGGCCTCGCTGGTGGTGATGGCCGCCAGGGAACCGACGACAAAAGTGACCGCGCCGACCAGGGCCACCATCATGCCGACTTTTGTGCCGGTGACCGCCGGGGCCATGCGCAGGACGAGATAGACGCCCGCCTTTACCATGGTGCTGGAATGCAACAGCGCCGACACGGGGGTAGGCGCAACCATCGCGCCCAGCAACCAGCTCGAAAAGGGAAGTTGAGCGGATTTCGTGATGCCCGCGAAGCACAACAACGCCGCGGGCAGGAGCACGAGCAGTTTATCGGCCCCTCCGTGCAATCCCATGGCGACGAGTTTCTGCAATTCGATGCTGCCCGTCTGCTTGTGAAACCACACGATGGCAATGGCAAAAGCCAGCCCGCCGGCCAGATTCATCACCAGTGCCAGCAGCGCATTGCGCTTCGCTTCCACGGTCTGCGTGTAACCAATCAGCAGGAACGAGCACAGCGTGGTAATTTCCCAGAACAGGAACAGCCACACCAGGTTGTTGGCGAAAATAAGTCCGAACATCGCGCCCATGAAGATGAACAGCAGCGCGAAGAAGAGCGGACGCCGGTCCCGAACATCGCGATGCGCCACTTCGTGGTATTCGCGCATGTAGCCCAGCGCGTAAATGCAGATGCCGCCGCCCACAATGCCGTTGATCAAGGCCATGATCACGGAGAGCTTGTCCACGAACAGATTTTTCACTCCCTCCAGATGCACACCCTGCGTCACCTCGAACCAAACCATCAGACACGCCTGGGCCAGCGCCAGCGCCACGATCAGCGGGCGTCGTGCGCGAACACCGACGTAAATGATGTAAATGCTCATTCCCACCTCAACGAACTGTATGACCAGGTTGATCGCATGGGGATTCAGTGAAACGCCGGACAAATCAACCGGGGTGCGCAACAGGGCCAGGGCCACGGAACCGCAGCAGACCGCCAGCGTTACACCGGACACGAGGATTTTTCGGGGCAGGTCGGGTTTCAAGCACAGCAGCAGCAGGCCGGCGGCCAGGGGAACCAGAATTAATGTTAAAACCAGCATCACAACAGTTTAAGTGTTAAGAGCGTTTCTGTGCAAAAATAAATTCCTCAATGGAATACAACTTACCGGCCTGGTTCAGGTTGGCTTTGCGCTATTTGGCATTTAGCCACCATTCTTTGGCGGTGACATGACTTAACTGAAAAATCAGCCGGCGGAAAGAAAAAACTATCAGGCACCCAACGGATCACGCGTCTTTATGGCCTTGTGCTGCTGGATTAAAAACTCGCACCAGGCGTCCATGCCCTGCCCCGTCTTGGCGGAGGTTTCAAACACCGGCGCATTCGGTGCCAAGCGCCGGAGATTGGCCAGGGCCGCCTCACGGTTGTAATCGCAGGCCGTCGCGAGGTCCATCTTGCTGACCACCGCCACGCCCGCCGACTGGAACATGGGCGGATATTTCAACGGCTTGTCTTCGCCTTCGGTGACGGACAACAGGACAACCCGCAAATCTTCGCCCAAATCATACGAGGCGGGGCAGACGAGGTTGCCGACGTTTTCGATGATGAGGAGATCGAGGCCGTTCAGGTCCAGTTCTTTCAAGGCGCGGGCCACCATCTCCGCTTCGAGATGGCATACCGTGCCCGTGGTGATCTGCACCACCGGCGCTCCCGATTCGCGGAGGCGCTGCGCGTCGTTGTCGGTGGCCAGGTCGCCGACGATGACGCCGGTTTTCAGGCGTTTCCCGAGCAAGCGGACAGTTTCACGGATGAAGGTGGTCTTGCCCGAACCGGGTGACGAAAGAACATTCAGCACCAGCAGGCCGCGCGCGTGGAAAAAGCCGCGGTTACGCTCCGCCTGCCGGTCATTCTTTTCCAGAATCGCCTGGCGCACCTCCAGAACCCGATGCTGGCCAGTAGTGTCTCCGTGCGAATGAGTGTGGGAATGAGGATGGTCGTGGTCGTGATGATGGTCATGGCCATGGCTGTGACCGTGGTCATGATCATGGTCGTGGTCATGGTGATGGGCACTGATGCCCACCGGGTTTTCACCGGGCAATCCGCATCCGCATTCCTGGCACATCAGTCAACCTCCAATGAAGTGAGTTCCATTTCGCGTCCCGCGCGGAGTTCCGCACTGGGACGATGGCAATCGGGACATTCGGCGAACATCCGGGTGGCCGCAAATTCATGATTGCACGCGGCGCACCAGAACCGCGCCGGGACATCCTCGATGAGCAATTGGGCGCCTTGCGCCGGCGTGCCGTCGGCGAGGGCTTCAAAGGCAAATTGCAGCGCGTCGGGCACCACGCCACTCAAGGCGCCGATGCGCAGGCGGATGGCATGCACCCGATTGGCCCCGGCTTGCCGGGCCTTTTCGAGTACTTGATCCAACGCGCTCTGCATGATGGATAATTCGTGCATGGTTCCGCCGAAAAAACAAACCGGCTGGCAAACCTGCCGGAGCCGGGTTTCACACGCTCAAGGTATATCGCCGTTTGCGGACTGACAAATGAATTCCGGGCCGAAGCTGCTTTCTAAACCACGAAATACACCAAAAACACGAAACTTCGGAGGGGCGAGTTCCACGAGTCCCAACTTCCCGGCCTTTAAATTTTTCGTGTAGTTCGTGTGTTTCGTGGTTAATAAACTAAAACCAAAACCGCAGCCTCCTGTGCCGACTTCACCACATCCTCAAACTTCCGGTCAGCCGTGACTGGCTCTTTCAGCTTGGCCGAAACTGCCGGGACGGATTCAAGGAAGCTCAACAGAAAACTGCTCTTCACCGCGTAATTCACATTCTCCGGCAACTGCCCACTCGTCGCCAGTGCCGCTGATGCATTCAGCTTGGCCGACACCACGCCCACCACATTGCCGTGTTCATCCACCAGCGCACCGCCCGAATTGCCCGGCTGCACCGGCACACTGATCTGAAAATACCGCGCATCATCTGCCGCTCCGGACAACGACGCGATTTCTCCCCGCGCAAACTTGGGCGCGAACCCTTGCATGCCGATGTTGGGAAAACCCACCGTCGCCACCGAATTACCCAAATGCACTGCACGGCTGGAAGCAACGGGCAATGCCGCGCACTTGCCTGACGCTTTCAGCAAAGCCAAGTCATTGGCCGCATCCACGCGTACCACTTTGGCGTCAATCAAACCGCCACTCGTGAGCAAACGAACTTTTGTGGCATCCTTGACGACATGATTGTTTGAAATCAAATAACCGTTGTCCGTGATGTAAAACCCTGTGCCGGTGGCAATAGGAGAATCAGCGGCAACTGGCGAACCTGAACTGGAATTTGAACCGGGCGTTTCTTTGCGCGGAACGAAAGCTGCCGAAAGTCGCTGTGCCTCCGTTATTTCTGCTGGAGACATATCATAGGCCAAGAGATCGCGTGATGCTTCAGCGATCTTTTTAACGGCATCTTCCTTATTTTGTGCAGCAGCTAAGTTAAACCATTTGTAAGCCTCAACCTGATTTTTCGGCACGCCTTGCCCCTTCTTATAGCACCATCCTAACGCTGCTTGTGCGTGAGTATTGCCTTGATTGGCACCTCTGCGAAACCATTTTACGGCTTGGGCATAATCTTGTGGAAAGTCGATCAGCCCCGTGTCATTGGTGCAGTCAAATATTTTTTGACTGTAAAGCATTCCAAGAATGCCTTGTGCAGTTGATTCTCCGTTTTGAGCGGCCTCACGAATCCATTTAGCAGCCTCATTTGCATTCGTTTGAACTCCCTCCCCATTAGCATAACAGTAATAGAGGTAAAGTTGGGCCTTTGAATTTCCCTGCTCTCCCGATTTGTGAAGCCATTGCAGAGCTCCGACATAATTGCACTGTGTGTAATATGTAATGCCGAGCGCTGATTGTGCATCTGAATCACCCGCTTCCGCGCCTCTTTCCAAAAGGAAAATTATACCGGATTTGTCTTTATTTTGAGCAGCCCTATCGTACCACTCTGCTGCTTGACTGTCGTCTTGAGCCACACCGAATCCAGCTTCATAGCACACTGTAATCACAGCTTGGGCCATTGCACTTCCTTGCTCGGCAGCTTTATGAATCCATTTGGCAGCATCTACATAATTCGTAACAGAAAAATAATAGGCACCCATTGCAACTTGCGCCTTAACATCTCCTTTTTCAGCATTGGCTTTCGTTTCTTCGAATGTTTTGCTCGTAACACTGTTCGTTGCTGCGAACGGGCTTCCACCGAAGTTTGGCAGGCGTGGCATTGTGTTACTGGCGATGCTGTTCGTTGCAACAGATGAGCTATTCGTGGACTGTTGAGCGGCAGCCACGCCCAGCATCAAAAGAAAAACGCAAATCGAGAAAATCGATTTCATGTCGGCATGATTACTTGGTTTCAATCGGCTGGCAAGAGTCAGAGGGGGTCTTGAGTCTAAATTGTTCTTCAAGGAGGGCATTCCAGTCCACATGCGGCCCGATGTTTTCAAGAAGTGATATATAGACATGGCGTTTTTTTAATTCTTTTTCACACTGAGTGCGCGCCAAGAATTTCAGAATGAGATTGTAGATTTCTAGGTTTGAACTTCCCAGTGGTATTGTTTCCGGGTGAGTTATCTCATGACCCAGTGGATAGAAAATCTTTCGACGAGTGCGTGTAATTTTCTTGGCAATTATAGGCCAGTATTCGCCTCGAATCTGTGTGGAAAGAAAAAACAACCGAATGAACCCGATAATTTCATTAAAAAGCCAGTTTCCACCATAAATTTCCCACAGGTGATTCTCATCTTTCGCTTTCACATCTGGAAAGCGGCGATATATTTCTTCTCCATATTTGCCGCCGTTAATTTTTAGCTCTCTCTCAATAAACGCTTTTTGTTGCGATTCGTATTTATCTTTTGGAAGACGATAAACCGGAACATCGTAAAGGATTTTTATCGAACCAATATAGGCAGTCGAATCGCGTTTCGATTTCTGCATTTGGCCGTCACCTTTTTGTTTTTTCATCGGCATAAACAAATTCAACCGCCCCTTGCCCCAGTCGTCCATCCCAAAATGATTTTGGCAGCGGCAGTTTTCTTCGCCCGGCGCGAAAAGCTTCCCCTGACCTCCAGAGTGCGCCCGTCCCCGGGCGCAGCAACGTGGCAAAGCCGGCCGGCATCGGTTTGGCCAAAGCGCGTCGCCGTTCGCGGTTCCATCCGAAAGCGCCAGAGGGCTGGCGCACTCCACGACGCTTCGCGGGATTGGCATGTCACCGGCAAACGCTTGCGTTTTGGACTGCGGTGACCCTCCACCGCTTTGCTCCTGACGATGTCGCTCCGCTGGAGCTTTGGTTTGTTTGGATGGCCGGGCCACAAAGATGCCAGCCCTACGGGCTTTTCATTCTTTGTTTTCAAGCCGCCGACAATTCCACCCGTGCCTTGGCGGCTTGGAAGGCGCTGAGAAGTTTTTCCTTTTGCCGGACGACCGCGTCCGCCGGGGCCAGCTTCTGTTCCAAAGCCAGGCCGGACTGCGGCTCGGTGAGCCGGAGAATGCGCTCGCCGTTCAACAATTTGATGAGGTCGAACTGGATTTTATCGCGGTTAACCATAACCTTATCACCCTTTGTAAAGGTCATGCGTGCCGATAACCAATGAGACGACGGTTTCGCCATCAAGATAAAACAGCGAGCGCAAATCGCCTTCAATTTCAATGGCGTAAATCGTGCGGCCGTAGTTCGCTGAAAGCCGCTGGATTTTATGCGTCCGTAATCGCGGATCGAAAGGGTCTTCCTTGAAAATTTTCCACGTTTTACGCGCAGATTCTTTTTGAGCAGGAGGCAAACGGTAAAAGCTCGTCCAGAATCGCTCCACCGCGCGATAGCGATATTTCATTGCAGACGGGGCGGCGGCGTTTCATGCAAGGCGGTTTCCATGTCCACAAAACGCCCGGCCTCGGCATCTTTCATGGCTTCTTTGAACTCGTCTGGAATCCAGGAATCATCGTTTTCCACGACGAATTTGGCCACTTGCGCCCGTTCGGCTGGAGGCAACTCTTTGAATTCTGCGATGACTTCCTGCGCGCTCATGTTGTTAATTAACCACAAGAGTCCAGTTCGGGCAAGTCACAACCCGGCTTCTGGTGTGTGAACGAACGGCGCGCAGGGGACTGACGCGCCCTACCATTGCCCGCCGCTTCCGCTTTTAATTCGGGACCGGTTCGGACAAAATCCCCGCGTGAACCAAACCGGACCAGCCAACCAGCGCACACGCCTGAAACTCACCGTTCGCGGCGCGGTGCAGGGCGTCGGCTTCCGTCCGTTCGTCTTCCGCCTCGCCACCGGACTCGGATTGGCCGGCTGGGTCAACAATTCGCCGCAGGGCGTCTTTATTGAAGCTGAAGGCCCGCGCGCGGAACTGGAAAAATTCCTGCTCCGGCTTGAAATCGAAAAACCGCTGCGCAGTTTCATCCAAAGCCTCGAAGCCTCGTGGCTCGACCCCGCCGGCTACACGACATTTGAAATCCGGCCCAGCGAAACCGGCGGCGACAAAACCGCACTCGTTTTGCCGGACATCGCCACGTGCCCGGATTGCCTGCGTGAAATCTTCGATCCCCAAAACCGCCGCCACCGTTATCCGTTCACCAACTGCACCAACTGCGGCCCGCGCTTCAGCATCATCGAATCCCTGCCCTACGACCGCGCGCACACTTCGATGCGGGCATTTACCATGTGCCCGCAATGCCAGGCCGAATACGATGATCCGGCCGACCGCCGGTTCCATGCCCAGCCGAATGCGTGCCCGGCTTGCGGCCCGCATCTCGAATTGTGGCGTGGCTGTGTTCGTAAGAACACGGCTGAAAAATTGCCGCGCGCTCACGAGCGCAGCCACAATGCCCTGCTCGCCGCCGCAGACGCCATCCGTCGAGGCCAGATTGTCGCGGTCAAGGGGCTGGGCGGATTTCATTTGATGGCGGATGCGCGTAGCGACCAAACGGTTCAACTTTTACGCGAACGAAAACAGCGTGAGGAAAAGCCTTTCGCACTCATGTTTCCATCGCTGGAGAGCGTAAAAGCCGAATGTGAAGTTTCACCGCTGGAAGAACGGCTGCTCTGCTCGCCCGAAGCGCCCATTGTTTTGCTGAGGAGGCTGGTCCGCCCTCACCCCGGCCCTCTCCCCCAGGAGAGGGAGAATCATCCTCCGATTCCTCGCGAAAGTACGACTGCCGACAGCTCAACCGGTGTGGAACAAATTAGCCCGCACAATAGTTGTTCCCTCTCCCCGGGGGAGAGGGCCAGGGTGAGGGCGAGCGTTGAACAAAATCGTTCGCTGGTCGCCCCATCCGTCGCACCTAACAATCCTTACCTCGGCGTCATGTTGCCTTACACGCCATTGCATCACTTGTTACTGGCCGAACTCGGTTTTCCTGTTGTTGCCACGAGCGGCAATCTCAGCGACGAGCCGATTTGCACGGACGAGCGCGAGGCACTCGAACGGTTGCACGGCATCGCCGATGTTTTTCTCGTTCATAACCGCCCGATTGTGCGGCATGTGGACGATTCAATTGTGCGCGTGATGCTGGACCGCGAACTCGTACTGCGCCGCGCCCGCGGCTTCGCGCCGTTGCCCGTTCAACTGATGTCCACAGTCCAAAGTCCACAGTCCAAAGTCATCCTGGCCGTTGGGGCACACCTTAAAAACACCATCGCTTTGGCGGTGGGCAACCAGGTTTTCATCAGCCAGCACATCGGCGATCTGGAAACGGAGCAGGCCCATTCCGCCTTCCGCCGCGTCATTGCCGATTTCGAAAAACTGTACGAGGCCAAACCGCAAATCATCGCCGCCGATCTGCACCCGGATTATCTCGCGACGAAGTTTGCGAACGAATTGGAAGGTAGGGCGGGCAGTCCCCTGCCCGCCGCCGCCGGCGCGCAGAGGACTGCGCACCCTACCAAAATCAGCGTCCAGCACCACATCGCCCACGTGCTGTCGTGCATGGCGGAAAATGAAATTACGCCACCTGCACTCGGCGTTTCGTGGGACGGCACGGGCTACGGCCTGGACGGCACGGTCTGGGGCGGCGAATTTTTCCTCGTCACCAACGAAAGCATCGAACGCATCGCCCATTTGCGTCCGTTTCGATTGCCGGGCAGCGACAAGGCGGTCAAGGAACCCCGCCGCACCGCGCTCGGACTGCTTCATGAATTTTCCGGCGAATCAATTTTTTCCGAACGAAAAGTTCGCCGCGAGGGCGCGTCGAACAGCACGCGGGGCGCGTGCGCTCCTCTCGCCGCTTTTTCAAAGGCGGAGTTGGCCACATTAAAAACGATGCTGGCGAAAAAATTGAATTCGCCGGCGACGACGAGCATGGGCCGGTTGTTTGACGCCGTTGCCTCGCTCATCAATCTGAGCCAGCAAATCCGGTTTGAAGGCCAGGCCGCGATGGAACTGGAGTTTGCGCTCGATGGCATTGAAACAGATGAGGCTTATGAATTGCGGATTGCGGCTCGCGAGGACGCTCGCCCCACCAAAACTTCAAAATCCGAAATCCGAAATCCGAAATCCGAAATTATTTTGGATTGGTCACCAATGATTGAAGCAATTTTAACGGATGTGAAAGATGGCATTCCGACCGGCATTATTTCCGCGAAGTTCCACAATGCGCTGGTTGAGGCCATTGTTGCCGTTGCCAAACATGCCGGCCAAAACCGCGTGGTGCTTTCCGGCGGTTGTTTTCAGAATCGTTATCTCACTGAACGCACCGTGCGACGTTTGTTGGCGGAAGGTTTTCGGCCTTATTGGCATCAGCGCGTACCACCGAACGATGGCGGGATTGCACTGGGACAAGTCGTTGCCGCCCTACGCCAGATGGAGTAGAGTGAAAGACCATGTGTCTGGCCATTCCAGGAAAAATTGAAAGCATCAGCGGAGACGATCCGCTGTCGCGTACGGGCAAGGTCAATTTCGGCGGCATCTTCAAGGAAGCTTGCCTGGCCTATGTGCCCGAGGCCAAGGTCGGCGATTATGTCATCGTCCACGTCGGGTTCGCCCTCAGCCGGGTGGATGAAGACGAAGCGCACAAGGTTTTTGAGTATTTGAAGGAGATGGAGGAACTCAGCGAACTGGGAGCAGGCGACGCAAGCGTTCCGCCGGCACAAAGCGGCTGACAATTTGAACCGGTGGGGCGAAGCCACTGACGAGCCGGCTCGCGAGGACGCCCGCCCCACCAAGTAACCATGAAATACCTTGATGAATACCGCGATGGCGAACGCGCGCAGCAATTGGCGCGGGAGATTCATCGCCTCACGACCAAGCCGTGGAACATCATGGAGGTCTGTGGCGGTCAGACACACGCCATCGTCAAGTTCGGCATTGATGAATTGCTGCCCCAATCCATCACGCTGATTCACGGGCCGGGTTGTCCGGTCTGCGTGACGCCGCTGGAAATGATAGACAAGGCGCTGGAAATCGCGGCGCGACCCAACGTCATCTTCGCCTCGTTCGGCGACATGTTGCGTGTGCCCGGCAGCACGACCGATCTGCTTTCGGTCAAAGCCAGGGGCGGCGATGTGCGCATGGTTTATTCGCCGCTGGATGCGGTGAAACTCGCGGAACAAAATCCGGCCAAGGAGGTCGTTTTCTTCGGCGTCGGTTTTGAAACCACTGCGCCGGCGACGGCCATGGCGGTTTATCAGGCCGCGCACAAGGGACTGAAGAACTTTTCAATGCTTATTTCGCACGTGCTCGTGCCGCCAGCGATCGAGGCGTTGATGTCATCGCCGAACTGCCGGGTGCAGGGTTTTCTCGCGGCCGGGCACGTCTGCGCGGTGATGGGTTACTGGGAATACCCGCCCCTCGCAGCGAAATATCACGTGCCGATTGTCGTCACCGGTTTCGAGCCGCTGGATATTTTGCAGGGCGTGCTGATGGTGGTGCAGCAACTGGAATCCGGCCGCGCCGAGGTTGAAAACCAATACGCCCGTGCCGTGCGCCGCGAGGGCAACCAGCCGGCGCAGGAGTTGATCCGCAAGATTTTCAAGGTCGTGCCGCGCCAGTGGCGCGGCGTCGGCGAAATTCCACAGAGTGGTCTTGGACTGAATGATGCCTACGCTGCTTTCGACGCCGAAAAGAAATTCGGTCTGGCGGATCATCACGTTGCCGAACCCGCCGAATGTCTCAGCGGCCTGGTGTTGCAGGGGCAAATCAAGCCGCCTGAATGCCCGGCCTTCGGCACGCGCTGCACCCCGGAACATCCGCTCGGCGCGACGATGGTGTCGAGCGAAGGCGCGTGTGCGGCGTATTACCGATACCGGCGGCAAGCCGCCTGAAACCCGAAATCCGAATGTCGAATGCCGAAAGAAACCCGAAATCCGAATGCCGAACAGAACTGCGATACTTCTCTGCCTTCGGATTTCGGCATTCGGGCTTCTTTCGGATTTCGGGTTTCGGACTTCGGATTTAAAGTCACATTCTCATGCCATGATTGAGCCAACTGATTTCAACCTCTCTTGCCCGATTCCGCTTCAGGATTACCCCCACGTCCTGCTGGCGCATGGCGGCGGCGGCAAGCTGATGCACCAGCTCATCGGCAAAATGTTCCTGATGGCGTTTAACAACCCGCTGCTGGAAACGCAGCATGATTCGACGGTGATCGAATGGACCGGCAAAAAACTCGCGTTCACGACGGATTCCTACGTCGTGCGCCCGATTTTTTTCCCGGGCGGCGACATCGGTTCGATGGCCGTCCACGGCACGGTGAACGACCTCGCCATGAGCGGGGCGCGGCCGCTTTACCTCAGCAGCGCGTTCATCCTGGAGGAAGGTTTGCCGATGGAAACACTCTGGCGGGTGGTCTGCTCCATGCGTGACGCGGCCCGGCGTTGCGGCGTGCAAATCATCACCGGCGATACGAAGGTGGTGGACAAGGGCAAGGGCGACGGCCTGTTCATCAACACCGCCGGCATCGGCATCATCGAACACGAACAGAAAATCGCGCCGCAAAACGTGCGGCCCGGCGACGGCGTTCTGGTCAGCGGCGATTTGGGCCGGCACGGCATGGCGATCATGGCGGTGCGCGAGGGCCTGGCATTTGAAAGCCAGATTGAAAGCGACTCCGCGCCGGTGGCTGAACTCGTACTGCAACTGCTGAAAGCCGGAATCGAAATCCACTGCCTGCGCGACCTGACGCGTGGCGGCCTGGCCAGTGCGCTCAACGAAATCGCCGCAGCCGCCGGAGTCAAGATCGCCATCGAGGAAAAATTCGTGCCGGTGCGCGAAGACGTCCACGCTGCCTGTGAGATGCTCGGTCTCGATCCACTGCACGTGGCGTGCGAAGGGCGTTTTGCCGCGTTCATCGCGGCGAAGGACGTGGAACGCGCGTTGGCCATCATGCGCGGCCACGCCGGCGGAGCGGAGTCGGCAATGATCGGGCGGGTCACCGAAAGTTCCACGCCGCTGGTCACGTTGAAAAGCGCGATTGGCGCCAGCCGGATCCTCGACATGCCAAGCGGCGAACAATTGCCGAGGATTTGCTGAACCCCCCGGGAGCGCCGGCGTCCCGCCGGCTGGTTGCATCGCAAGGACTTGCTTTTTGCCGGCGAGACGTCGGCGCTCCCAGGAACGTACAGGATGCCCGCAAACACTCTCCTTGTCGTGCAAATCCTTTTTGTTACGCTGCACGGAATGCGAAAATTTCTTTTCAGTTTCTGGCTGGCCCTGGCTTTGCCGGCAGCCGGCGCGGAAATTAAAATTGATTTCGGCGATGTTGCGATCGGGCTGGTGCCGGCCAATTTCCACGCCGCACTGGCGGGGGGCGGCCGGCCCGGCGAATGGAAAATCATCATGGACGAAGTGCCGCCGCTGCTCGCACCGCTTTCGCCGCAGGCGCCGGTGGTCACGCGCCGCGCCGTGGTTGCGCAAACGAGCACCGACCCGACGGACGAGCGGTTTCCGATGCTGATTTACGACGGTGAAACGTTCAAGGACTTCAACCTCACGACCCGGTTCAAAATCGCCGGCGGCACCGTCGAGCAAATGGCGGGCATCGTGTTCCGTTACCAGAACGAATCCAATTGTTACGTCATCCGCGCCAGCGCACTGGGGAACAACGTGCGTTTTTACAAGGTCGTGGACGGCGTCCGTTCCGACCCCATCGGCCCGGAAGCGGTCATTGCCACCAACACCTGGCACACGCTGGCCGTGCAATGCCAGGGCAATCAAATCACCTGCTGGCTGGACGGCAAACTGGTGATGCCGACGTTGCACGACAATTCATTCGCCACCGGTAAAATTGGTTTTCGCACCAAGTCGGACGCGGTAGGTTATTTTGGGGACACGACGATCAGCTACACGCCGCGCGTGCCGAAGGCGCAGGAAGTCGTGCGGGGCACATTGAAGGAACAGCCGCGCATTCTGGGGCTGCGCCTGTACACGCTCGACGACCAGGGCCAGCCGCACGTCATCGCCAGCAAGCTGGAAAAGGAAATCGGCCAGCCCGGCACCGACGCGGAAAAAGCCGCCATCACCGACGGCAAGGTATATCTGGGGCGCGGCAAAGGCACGATTGCGGTCACGCTGCCGTTGCGCGACCGGAACGGCGATCCCATGGCGGCGGTGCGGGTGCAATTAAAATCATTTTTTGGCGAAACCCAGGACAATGCACTCACCCGCGCCATGGCGATTGTCAAAACCATCCAGGCGCAGATCACATCGAAGGAAGAATTGATGCAATGACCGGCGCGCTCAGGGTTTTGCGGGAGCGGCGGGTACTTCGTTTGGCGGCTTCACCACCGGCATATCGTTTGGTTTCACCCGGCGCGCGCCGCCAAGGACCGTAATGTTGCCATCGTCATCGGGGTGCAAACGCGGGCGCGCGTCTAAATAATCGTAAATTTCCTGCCGTATGATGTCGCCATCAGGATTGACCACCGAGTAAGTAAAGATGCGTGCGCCGCTTTGATAGATCACGTGCAAATTGCTGAGGTGATCTATTTGCACCTCCGGCTGGCTGAACGAAACCATCGGGCCAATCGCGCGAACCTTGAAAATGAGCCGTTCGGATTCGTCGCTCACCTGCACATACATCCGCAGTTGCGAACGCAGATAATTTGCCTCCTCCAGGGTGTATTTGCGGATTTCCGGCACACGATTCGTCACCCCGGCGGGCACGGGCAGGCCAAACGTTTGCGACCACAATCTTGCGCCGTCAATCACGTTAAACAATTGAGGCGGGCTGGGGATTTCCGCGTTCCAATCCTTGATGCGCACCGTGGCGGTGACGCGATAACCGCCCTGCCGCGTCAGCGCAAAATACGGCGCCAAATCCACACGCTTGGTGGCCACTTGCGACGAACCCACATCAAATTCACCCTGCACCGGCACGTCGCCTTTTTTGACGACCACCGCACCGGCCACGGATTCCACACTAAACGTCAGCCAGTTTGCGTCCGCGCCCAAATGCAGCGGCTGGCCGGAACGGTTCGTGATGCGCACCGCCACCGGCAGCGATTCGCTGGGCAGAAATTGTTCCTGCTCCAACACCGCGTCCACGGTCACCTGCGCCGACGCGCTGATAAATGTCAGCCACGCCAGCCCGAAAATGGGCAAAGAAAATTTCATTTGAATGCTGAACACTCTAAACCGCCGTGGGCGTGTGGCAACTGCAAATGCACACAAACAGAATCGCCGGCTTCAAAGGAATGGGTGAGGGAATTGATTTTGTGATATGCGGAAAATGGGGGATATTTTGCGGTTATCTCCCACGGCTCGCTACGCGGCGTATTACTTCCGATCCAGGCAATCCCGCACCGTTTGCGCGAGTTTGTGAGGATGATATGGCTTTTGCAGGAAATTGACGCCTTCGACCAGCGATGGCCCTTTGCCAACGACATTTGCGCTATAACCGCTGGTATAGATAACCTTCAATCGCGGCTTCTCGCCTTGTAACTTTTCTGCAAGTTCGCGTCCCATCATGCCGTCCGGCATGACCATGTCAGTAAACAGCAGCTGGATTTCGTCCTTGTGTTTTTTCCAGACATCGAGTGCCGCAACTCCCGAGACGGCCAGCAACACGGTATAACCGCAGCGTTGAAGGAGATTGCCGACGAGCAGGCGCACGGGCTGTTCGTCTTCCACGACCAGGATGACTTCATTACCACGCGGCAGCTCCTCAGCGACCGCCGTGGTAATTTGTTTCGCAGTAATATCCCTGGCGACCGGCAGGTAAATGCGAAACGCCGTCCCCTTGCCCACCTGGCTTTCAATTTCAATCCAACCGCGGTGCTGCTTGACAACGCCATACACGGTGGCGAGTCCGAGGCCGGTTCCCTTGCCGATTTCCTTGGTGGTGAAGAAAGGTTCGAAGACATGTGATAGATGCTCGGGAGCGATGCCGCAGCCTGTATCACTGACGGTCAAACAAACACACTGGCCGGGAGTGGCGGCGGGGTTCTGTTGTGCATATTCCCTGCCAATGGTTTCCAACGATGTCGCGATCATCAACCGCCCGCCGTCTGGCATCGCGTCCCGCGCGTTCACCGCCAGATTCAGGAGAACCTGTTCGATCATGCCGGCATCCGCCAGGATGAGGGGAAGGTCGGCCGTGTAGTCCGATTGCAAGGTGATGTCTTCGCCAAGGATGCGCTGGAGCATCCTGGTTATGTTACCCACCACCTCGTTGAGATTCAGATGGGCGGGCTGCATGACCTGCTTGCGGCTGAACACCAGCAGTTGTCGCGTGAGCCCGGCAGCGCGTTCGGCTGCCTTGATGATTTGTTTTGCCAGGTCCATGTCCGCTTCCGACAGGTTTTTCACATCGAGCAACAATGAAGCGTTGCCCTGGATGACGGTCAGGATGTTGTTGAAATCGTGTGCCACGCCGCTGGCCAGCTGGCCAATGGACTCCATCTTTTGAGCCTGGCGAAGCTGTTCTTCCAGCGCAACTTCCTGGGTGATGTCGCGCTGGACCGCCACGTAATTGATGATCTTGCCGGTCGAGTCCCGAATCGGCGAAACGGTCATCTCCTCCTCGTAAAGCGCGCCATTTTTCTTTTTGTTGATGATCCGTCCCGACCACACTATGCCCTGCATGATTGAATCCCATATCTGCCGGTAGAAGGCGTTATCGTGCTTGCCGCTTTTGAGCAGGCGCGGATTCTGCCCGACCACTTCCTGCCGCGTGTAACCCGTGGTTTTTTCGAAGGCGGGGTTTACATAGACGATCTTGCCTCTTATGTCGGTAATCACAACCGCCTCGGCAACCTGCTCCACGGCGGCTGCCAGGCGGGCATGCGCTTCCGCCATCTGCTTGCGCTCCGCAATGTCGTATTCCAACTCGCGGTTGGCTTGCTCCAACTGCTCCATCTTGGATTCCAGCTTGCGGATAAGCGCCGCATTGTACTGCTTCAGATAAACGGGTTCCTCCTCTCCGGGCATTTCAACCGGAAGCCGGAGCGGCGCGTCCGCTGCCGGCCTGGCTTGCAAGGCGGGTGGACTCTCGATTTGCTCGATAGTTCTCTGAATGATCGCCAGAAACGCGTCCGGTTCCTCCGGCTTGACGATGAACTGTGCGGCCCCAAGGCTGAGCGCGAATTCCCGGTCCCGCTCATCGGTGTAGGTGGCGGTGTAGAAGATAAACGGAATGAGCTTCAAGCGCTGGTCCTTCTTCCATTCGCGGCACAAGGCAAACCCGTCCATTACCGGCATCAGGATGTCGGCGATGATCAGGTCCGGCGGGTTTCGCCGCGCCAGGTCCAGCGCGGCGACGCCGTGCGTGGCGGTTGTGACCTGGTAGCCGTTGCCGGAGAGCAGCACCTGCAATTGATACAGGTTCTGCTCGTTGTCATCCACAATCAGAATATTCATGGTGGATTTCCTCCTTCGGTGGACCGGGCTTTCAAATATTTTTCAATTTCGCCATTGAAAGCGTCGGGATTGATGGGCTTCTCAATGTAACCCGTGCAACCCGCTGCCAGGACCCGCTCCCGGTCGCCAACCATTGCATAAGAAGTGACGGCCACGATCGGCACATTCTCCAGGGCGGTGTTCTGTCTCAACGCTTGTGCCACAGCGTAACCGTCCATCCCCGGCAACTGGATGTCGAGGATAATCAGATCAGGCCGCATTCGGCCTGCCAGTTCAATCCCCTCAGGTCCGTTTCGGGCCGAAACGACGTTGAAACCGTTTTTCTCGAGTAGAAACGTCGTGAGGTAGCGGTTTTGTTCGTTGTCCTCGATGAGAAGAATTGTACGTTTCATAAGCGTGCTTTCGGTTTCGGGCCAGGCGGCAGGATGCCCGCCGTTACCAGTTCTCGAGGCAGTGTGAACGTAAACGTGCTCCCCTCGCCCCACCGACTCTCCACCGAAATCGTGCCACCCAGCCGTTCGACCAATCGCTTGCAGATGGCTAACCCCAGTCCTGTCCCTTCATACTGACGTGTCAGACCAGTGTCAAGCTGGCGGAACGGCTGGAATATCTTGTCAAAATCCTCCGGCTTGATGCCGATGCCGGTGTCGGCCACTGAAATGCGGATTTCGGATTTCGGATTTCGGATGGTATCGGGCACGATTTCCACCGTGAGCGTGATTCCGCCTGTCTCCGTGAACTTGATGGCGTTGCTCAGCAGGTTGAGCAGGATTTGCTCGACCCGCCGGCGGTCACTGGTGATCTGGCCCACCTCTGGCGCCAGACGCAACACCGCCGGCAGGTGTTTCTTGTCAGCCAGCGGCGTCACAGTTTGGAGGACTTTCCGAATGGACGTGGGCAGGTCAAACGGGGTGGAGCGAATCTCAATCTGGCCGGCTTCAATCTTGGAGATGTCCAGCACATCGTTGATGAGCGCCAGCAGATGCTGCCCGCTCTCTTTGACCATCCGGAGCTGCTTGGTCTGCTCCGCGTTTAACGGCCCGGCCAGGCCCTGCAACATGAGGCCGGTGAAGCCGATGATGGAGTTGAGCGGCGTGCGCAGTTCATGGGACATCGTGGCCAGAAAGGCGGATTTCGTGCGATCGGCCGCTTCGGCGCGGTCCCGGGCCTCGGCCAGTTCGGTAGTGCGCACGAGGACGCGTTCTTCGAGGGTGGCTTGGGCGGCCCGCAACTCTTCTTCGACCTGCTTGCGGGCTGTGATGTCTACGCCGATGCTCAGGATTTCGGCCACCTGGCCGCGCTCGTCCCGCACGACCCGGTTGGTCCAAGCAATCCAGACGTGTTCGCCGTTGCGGCGCATGTTCTCATTGACGTTCTGCTCAAACGCCGCCGGATTGGCGCAAATCTCATCCATCAGCGATGGGAGGTTCCGACCGCTGCTTTCGCTGGCCGGAACGATTGTGCCGACAACGTGACGACCGCAGATCTCGGCTTCCGTGTAGCCGAAGAAACGCTGGCCATACTCGTTCAGGAAGGTGATCCGTCCGTCGCGCGACCAGCGCAGGATGATGCTGTTGGCCAGCATCACCAATTCGCGGTATTTCTGTTCGCTTTCGCGCCGCGCTTTCTCAGCCCGCTGGCGCTCGGTCACATCGCGCGAAACCATGACCACTTTGGAAACCTGTCCCCGGTCGTCCCGAATCACGCTGCCCTGCGATTCGATGTGCCGCACCTGCCCATGTTGATCCACCATGCGGTAATCCAGCCGTTGTCCGATGCCGGTTCGAACCGTCTCTTTGAAAGCCTGTTGCACCCGCGCCCGATCTTCCGGATGGATCTGATCGAAGGAAGACGTTCCGCGCAGCTTGTCCGGATCACCTAGAATCCCTCGATAGGACGGGCTGTTGTAGAGGCGGCGGCCGTCCAAATCCAGCACCGCCACCAGGTCGGCCAGGTTCTCCATGATCAGACGGATTTGCTCCTCGCTTTGGCGCAGCGCCTCTTCCGCCCGTTTGCGTTCGGTAATGTCGGTCATGACCGCCACCCGGGCATTCCGTCCTTGATACACGAGGTCGTGCGAGCTGGCCACGATGGTGATGAATGAGCCGTCGCGTTTGCGGTGACGCCATTCGCCCACGTTGGCGTGGCCGTGCAACCGGGTTATCAACTCGGCGATCTTCGCTTTTTCTTCTTCGGGATAGAGGTCAGTCAGGCGCAAGGCCAGCGCTTCCTCGAGGCTGTAGCCATAGTGCCGGATGAACGCCTCGTTCACCGCCAGCATTTGCAGCGTGCCGCGCTCGTAAATGAGCATCGGCATCGGGTTGTGCTCAAACAGGAACCGGTAGCGGGTTTCGCTCTCCTGCAAAATCTCCCCCGCCCGTTTGCGCTGGGTGATGTCGCGCACGATTGCCTGCAACAGTGTCTCGCCACCCAGTTCAATGCAGTTCAGACTCACTTCCGCCATAAACGGCGTCCCATCCCTCCGGCAGTGTTCCCATTCAAAGAACTGCGGTCCTTCCGCAAGTGCCTTGTTGATCCTCTCGAGAGCCTTCTCCTCGGAGCGCCGTCCGTCCGGCTGCGTTGGCGGTGAGAATTTGTAAGGAGGCGCACCAATGATCTGCTCCCGGCTGCAGCCAAACATCGTCAGCGCCCGCGCGTTGCAGTCAATAAACCGGTCACGGCGCATCAGCATGATCGTGTCGTTGGCTGTCTCAAACAACGTGCGGTACTTGAGTTCGCTTTCGAGCAACTCTTTCTCGGCTTTCATGAGCCGGTCACGGTCAGATTGAACGCGGGTCAATTCAAGCATCCGGCGGCGCACTTCCAGTTGCGCCATGACATGGCGGCTGAGCACACGGAGAGACTCCTGCTGGTCGGGGCGCAGTTCGCGGGGAACGTGGTCAATAACGCAGAGCATCCCGAGCGCCTGGCCTTCGGGGGACACCAGCGGCGCGCCCGCGTAGAACCGGATGCGCGGCTCGGCGGTGACGAGGGGATTGTCGGCAAACCGCTCGTCGCGGGCCGCATCCGGCACAACAAAAAGGCCGGACTGGTGGATGGCGTGGGCGCAGAAGGAAACGTCGCGCGCGGTTTCGGAAGCCGTCAGGCCGGTCTTCGACTTGAACCACTGCCGGTTTTCATCAACGAGCGAGATGAGCGCAATGGGAGCCTCGCAGATTTGCGCTGCCAGCGCGGTAAGACTGTCAAAGGATTCCTCTGGCGGTGTATCCAGCACTTCATACTGCCAGAGAACCTCAAGACGCCGTTTTTCGTCCTGCCATGGTGGCGGAGTTTTCATGGTCCCGCTGCAAACCAACAAGTCTTTCCAAGCCCTAAAGAAATACTATCAGTTTTCCTGCCTGATTGCCAGTCGGAACTTCAGCCGCCTTTGGCGGAACTTTTGCGCTCCTCCTTCCGTCGGGCGCGTCCGGGTTGATCTACTCGGGGTCAACATCCGTCCCGGAAGATTAACCCCGCAGCAAGCGCGTGGAACGACATGGATGCCATAACATGGATGCAGACGAAGAACTGGAAGAGCCCCTGGACAAAAACCCGCCTTGCGATTGGGGAGACATCCCCAACCCGCGTTTACCTCAAGTTGTTCAGGTGAAAATTTTTGAACAGTGCGGCAACGGTTTTTTTATTGCACTTCCAGGACTTCCACCCGGAAGAAGCGGTGCGGCGAAGCGCTAATGTTATTGGTCAGGGCAAAAATCGCATCATTCCCAACCACGGGATTGCCTTGAGGGGTCCAGGTGCCGGTGGTGAGGTCGTCGGTGTATTCGAATTGATACATCTGACCGGTGACAGTCGGACAACTGACGACGAATTGTTCCGTTCCGTTAACGTTGACATTGGCCTCGGCCAGTTGCGGTGCCGAAGTCACCAGCAATGTTCCATTCACATACTGAATCGTGTAATTGGCGGCTGCCGCCCCGCCGGCGGTGATCGGATACTTGCCCGCATCACTTGTGGTCGTTGCCGTCGTAGTCAAGACGACTGGTGACGACAATATGTTGGTGCTCTCGCCACCGACAAAGCCGTTGTAACTGGCCGTCAGCGACGGATTGGGCATCCCGTAAATCTTGGTCTTGTTGTTGGCTGTTACCTTCAGGATCGCCTGGCCGATGACCAGTGTGCCAGTTGCGCTGCCCTGATAATTGGCGTCATTGATCGTGCCAACCACCGCGTAAGTACCGGCGCTCGTCGGGACCGTGGCCGAACCATTGTACGTAAAATTCACCGTCAATCCGCTCGGGGTTGTTGTCGCCGTCGCGGCTTTAGCCGAGCCAGTGTACGTTTGGTTGAGGTCGCCCAACGTAATCGAGCCCGTGGCCTGGCCGATGACCAGTGTGCCAGTTGCGCTGCCTTGGTAATTGGCGTCATTGATCGTGCCAACCACCGTGTAAGTGCCGGCGCTCGTCGGAGCAGTCGCCGAACCGTTGTACGTAAATGTCACCGCCAACCCGCTCGGGGTCGTCGTCGCCGTCGCCGTCTTGGCCGTGCCAGTGTAAGTCTGGCTCAAGCTGCCCAACGTAATCGAGCCGGTAGCTTGGCCGATGACCAGTGTGCCGGTCGCGCTGCCTTGGTAATTGGCGTCATTGATCGTGCCAACCACCGTGTAGGTGCCGGCGCTCGTCGGAGCAGTCGCCGAACCGTTGTACGTAAATGTCACCGCCAACCCGCTCGGGGTCGTCGTCGCTGTCGCCGCTTTGGCTGTCCCGTCGTAAGTCTGGCTCAGGCCGTCCAGTGCGATTGAGCCAGCAGCCTGGGCAATCACCAGCGTGTTGGTCGCACTGCCCTGGTAATTGGCATCGTTGATTGTCGCAATCACTGTGTAATTGCCTGCGTTCGTCGGCGCATCGGCCGATTCATCGTACGTAAACGTCACTGCCAAACCGTTCGGAGTTGTCGTCGCCGTCGCCGCTTTGGCCGAGCCATCGTAGGTCTGGCTCAAGTCGCCCAGATCGATCGTGCTCGTGGCCTGGCCGATAACCATTGTGCCGGTCGCACTGCCTTGGTAATTGGCGTCATTGATCGTGCCAACCACCGTGTAAGTACCGGCGCTCGTCGGGACCGTGGCTGAACCATTGTACGTAAAGCTCACTGCCAACCCGCTCGGGGTCGTCGTCGCCGTCGCCGCCTTGGCCGTGCCATTGTAAGTCTGGCTCAAGTCGCCCAATGTAATCGAAGCCGTGGCCTGGCCAATGACCAGTGTGCCGGTTGCACTGCCTTGGTAATTGGCGTCATTGATTGTGCCAACCACCGTGTAAGTGCCGGCGCTCGTCGGGACCGTGGCTGAACCATTGTACGTAAAGCTCACTGCCAACCCGCTCGGGGTCGTTGTTGCCGTCGCCGCCTTGGCCGAGCCATTGTAAGTCTGGCTCAAGTCGCCCAATGTAATCGCGCCGGTAGCCTGGCCGATGACCAGTGTGCCAGTCGCACTGCCCTGATAATTGGCGTCATTGATTGTGCCAACCACCGTGTAAGTGCCGGCGCCGGTCGGAACCGTGGCTGAACCGTTGTACGTAAAATTCACCGTCAACCCGTTCGGGGTCGTCGTCGCTGTCGCGGCTTTAGCCGTGCCATTGTAAGTCTGGCTCAAGCTGCCCAATGTAATCGAAGCCGTGGCCTGGCCGATGACCAACATGCCGGTCGCACTGCCTTGATAATTGGCGTCATTGATCGTGCCAACCACCGTGTAAGTGCCGGCGCTCGTCGGAACCGTGGCCGAACCATTGTACGTAAAAGTTACGGCCAACCCGCTCGGGGTCGTCGTCGCTGTCGCCGCTTTGGCCGAGCCGTTGTAAGTCTGGCTCAAGTCGCCCAACGCAATCGCGCCTGTGGCCTGGCCGATCACCAGCATATTGGTCGCACTACCCTGATAATTCGCATCGTTGATCGTCGCAATCACCGTGTAATTGCCTGCGTTCATCGGCGCATCGGCCGATTCATCGTACGTGAACGTCACGGCCAACCCGCTCGGGATCGTGGTGGCTGTCGCCGCTTTGGCTGTCCCGTCGTAAGTCTGGCTCAGGCCGTCCAGTGCGATTGAGCCAGCAGCCTGGGCAATCACCAGCGTGTTGGTCGCACTGCCCTGGTAATTGGCATCGTTGATTGTCGCAATCACTGTGTAATTGCCTGCGTTCGTCGGCGCATCGGCCGATTCATCGTACGTAAACGTCACTGCCAAACCGTTCGGGGTTGTCGTCGCCGTCGCCGCTTTGGCCGAGCCATCGTAGGTCTGGCTCAAGTCGCCCAGCACGATCGTGCTCGTGGCCTGGCCGATAACCATCGTGCCGGTCGTGCTGCCTTGGTAATTGGCGTCATTGATTGTGCCAACCACCGTGTAGGTGCCTGCGCTCGTCGGAACCGTGGCTGAACCATTGTACGTAAAACTCACCGTCAACCCGCTCGGGGTCGTCGTCGCTGTCGCAGCTTTAGCCGAGCCAGTGTACGTCTGGCTCAAGCTGCCCAATGTAATCGAAGCCGTGGCCTGGCCGATAACCATTGTGCCGGTCGCACTGCCTTGGTAATTGGCGTCATTGATTGTGCCAACCACCGTGTAGGTGCCTGCGCTCGTCGGAACCGTGGCTGAACCATTGTACGTAAAACTCACCGTCAACCCGCTCGGGGTCGTCGTCGCCGTCGCCGCCTTGGCCGAACCATTGTAAGTCTGGCTCAAGTCGCCCAACGTAATCGAAGCCGTGGCCTGGCTGATGACCAGTGTGCCAGTTGCACTGCCGGTATAGTTGGCGTCGTTGATCGTGCCAACCACCGCGTAACTGCCGGCGGCAGTCGGGATCGTAGCCGAACCGTTGTACGTAAATGTCACCGCCAACCCGCTCGGGGTCGTCGTCGCTGTCGCGGCTTTAGCTGTGCCATTGTAAGTCTGGCTCAAGCTGCCCAATGTAATCGAAGCCGTGGCCTGGCTGATGACCAGCGTGCCGGTCGCACTGCCCTGGTAATTGGCGTCATTGATCGTGGCAACCACTGTGTAGTTACCGGCGCTCGTCGGGACCGTGGCCGAACCATTGTACGTAAAAGTTACGGCCAACCCGCTCGGGGTCGTCGTCGCTGTCGCAGCTTTAGCCGAGCCAGTGTACGTCTGGCTCAAGCTGCCCAATGTAATCGAAGCCGTGGCCTGGCCGATGACCAGTGTGCCGGTCGCACTGCCCTGGTAATTGGCGTCATTGATCGTGGCAACCACTGTGTAGTTACCGGCGTTGGTCGGGACCGTGGCCGAACCGTTGTACGTAAAAGTTACGGCCAACCCGCTCGGGGTCGTCGTCGCTGTCGCCGCTTTGGCCGAGCCATTGTAAGTCTGGCTCAAGCTGCCCAATGTAATCGAAGCCGTGGCCTGGCTGATGACCAGTGTGCCGGTCGCACTGCCTTGGTAATTGGCGTCGTTGATCGTGGCAACCACTGTGTAGTTACCGGCGTTGGTCGGGACCGTGGCCGAACCGTTGTACGTAAAAGTCACCGTTAAACCGCTCGGGGTCGTTGTTGCCGTCGCCGCCTTGGCCGAGCCATTGTAAGTCTGGCTCAAGCTGCCGAGCGAGATCGCGCCCGAGGCTTGGGCGATGATCAGCGTGTTGGTCGCGCTGCCCTGGTAATTGGCGTCGTTGATCGTGCCGATCACCGTGTAGCTACCGGCGTTGGTCGGTATCGTTGCTAAACCGTTGTACGTAAAGTTTACCGTCAATCCGTTCGGCGTCGTCGTCGCCGTCGCCGGCTTGGCCGTGCCATTATAGGTCTGGCTCAGGCTGCCCAAGGTTACTGTGGCGCCGGCCTTGTTCACCGTCAACGTCGCGCTGTTGGTCACGGTCCCCAAGGCTCCTCCCACAATTACACTGTAAGAAGCCGCGTCGGCAGTGGTCACATTGTTCAATGTCAGGCTGCTGTTGGTTTGGCCGCTGATGGCCACGCCGTTTTTCGACCACGCGTAATTGTACGGTCCGGTTCCCGAAGCTACAGTGCTGAACACCGCAGTGCCACCCGCAGTAACGGTCTGGTTCGATGGCCCCGTCGCGCTTACCGGCACGGTGAGATTGGTAACCGCTTGGGGAACATTGCCCGAGAAATTGAAATTAGCGGGGAAGTTGGTGCCGGCGCCCACCAACGTGGGGATGATCTGGTTGGTGCTGCCATTGGCGTTGGTGCCACCGTTGACAAAGCCGTTCAGGTTGAAGGTTACCAGCTTGGGCGTCGGGTTGGTGGAAGATCCCAAATTGATGTAAACCCCGTACATGTTCGAACTGGCGTTCTGAAGCATCAGGTAGGGGTAGCTGACGGCTTCGCCCATCCACGTCGCCGCGCCGTTGGTGGTATTGATCCGATAAATGTCGGTGTTCGTGCTCGTGTTGCTGACGTAGAGATTGCCGTCCTTCGCAAAGCGGATGTTCTGCCCGGTGGTGCCGAGGTTCTTGGGACTGCCATAATTTCCGACCAAAGTTGCAGTCCCGCTGGTGGGGTTGACCGTGTACAATTTGCTCGAAGTGGCTCCGAACAGCGCTCCATCGCTGGGCCGGAAGGCCAGTGATTCGATGCCGCTCACACTCAACTTGGCAACCGTGGTGATGGCTCCATTGGTTTTATTGAACGTCACCAGAACCGAGCTGTTGGATATGCCATACAACGTCCCGTTCGTGGGGCAGTAAGCGATGTCGTTAATCAGTGATGAGCCGATGGAGGCAATCCTGGTGAAGTTGCCGCTTAACAAGTCAATGGTGCCGAAACGATTGGTGGACTGGTTGTATTCAACGGCATAAACGACGTTGCTCTGCGCCCGCGCTGACATGGCCAGGCTGCCGACCGCCAGCAGGGCACCGATTAAAATCAACTTCCATGACTTTTTCATAATTTTCTCCTGTTTAATCTCCAAATTCCACACCAGGTAACCGACCAAACTGGGTCACCAGACTGTTATTTAACAGAAACTGGCTGAAACGTAATGGATTAGGGACACATTGCGGGATTTAAGGGGTGAATTGCACCCGGTGAGGGGCGGAATTCAGGAAGAAATGGAGGGCTGGACGGCCCGAGTCAGGACGCCGAGCTTAAGGCATCACGCCCAACTGCCGGAGTTGTTCCCGGTAACTCCGGGTGAGCGTCACGCGCGTACTGTTGCGCAGCGTGACCATGTATTCGCCGTGAAACATGGGGTGCAGTTCCTTGACCGATTCGATGTTCACGATGGTTGAGCGGCTGATGCGCACGAAACGGTCCGGGGGCAGCTTTTCCTCCAAGGCGGTCATGGTTTCGCGAAGCATGTGCGTTTCTTTGCCAACGCACAGCTTCACGTAGTTGTCCGCCGACTCCACCAGATCAATATCGGTCAGCCGCAGGAACACGATGCGACCGTTGGATTTGACGGCCAGTCGCTCCGGATATTTTGAAACGGCCTTCAGGTCATCCAACAAACCGTCCAGCTTCTCCTGGATGTCACCGTTCTGGTTGTTCTGGATTTGTTGTCGTGCCCGTTGCACCGCCGATTTCAGGCGGTCCATCTTGCAGGGTTTCACCAGGTAGTCCAGAGCGTGCGCCTCGAAAGCCTTCAACGCCAGATCATCGCGCCCCGTCACAAAGATGATGATCGGCGTTCGCGGAAGCTTGATCTGGGCAACCACCTCGAAGCCGTCCACTTCGGGCATCTGCACGTCGAGGAATACCAGATCGGGCGCCAACCGGTTGATGGACTCGACGGCTTCGCGACCGCTGCCAACCATTCCGATGATTTCAATATCCGGCTCGGAATGGTGGAGCATGTCCCGCAGCACCGCCAATCCGGTTGGCTGGTCATCCACGAGTATTGCGCGAATTTTCATTTCGTTGTCCGATGTTACCAAACCTGCAATTTTTGTCGTTCAAAATGTTAAATCTGACAGCAGGTTAATTGTCTGAAAAAATGAGCATTTGCCATGCCTTGACCCCCTGTTTTCGCAGGCGATGTCTCGATTTGAGATTCATTAATTGAAGGGCCCCGGAAATCCCAAAAAACGAAGGCAATCCCTTGAAAACCAGAAGGGAAAGAACCCATGAAAATCCGCCGGCATTTCTTCATTTTGGACACTCAGGCGCGATTTCTTTGACAGTGTCACCGGGAACGCCTGTTTGCCGATAAGCGCCCCTTCGCCGCGTCACTTCCAATAATTCCAATCCACGTCGGGGAAAAGGTTGTCGCGAGATTCGATTTCACGCAGCCATTTTTCGTCCACCCTCGTGACGGTGAGTTGATCGTGCAGCGCGATAAAGCGGAGCAGATGGTCCTTTACGCGGCGGCGCGCATAATCGGGACTCGTGCCCGCGCGCAAAATGAAGGGCCAGTCGCTGGCCTGCGCCAGCAGCAGTTCGCGCGCGGCCTGGCGCAACGCCCGAGCCTTCAAACCGGCCGCCGCCGGAAATTTTCGCGCGAGGCTGGTCATCCATTCCTGCGCGACTTGCAGGTGCGGGTAAATCCACTCGTTGTTTTCGTTCAGCCACGCGCGCCAATAACCTTCCTCGCCCCAGCTGGACGCGCCGGGGGTGGCGATTTGATTGGTCGGATGCCGGCGCAGATATTCGCCCGGCGTGATGAGCGCGACGGTTTTCTGGTCGTAAAAAAGTTTGCGCGCGAAGTAATCAAGAAATTCCGGCCCCTCATACCACCAGTGGCCGAACAATTCCGCGTCATAAGGCGCCACGGCGAGCGGCGGACGATCCAAAAGTCCGGCGAGCTGGCGGACCTGGTTCACGCGTTCGTTGAGAAAATGTCCGGCGTGTCCGGCGGCGGCCTGCAAGGCGGCGTCGCGTTGATAAATTTCCTTGTCCCCCGCGCCGCCGGTGATGCGGTAATACTTGATGCCCGTGAACCCGCGATTGTCCGGCGAGGGCAGATGCGGTTTCACGTAATCGAAATCAAGATCGAAACCGACGTCGCGGTAAAAATCACGGTAACGCGCGTCCCCGGGATAGCCCTCGCGCTGGCTCCACACCTGCCGCGAGGAATCGAAGTCGCGCCCGAAGGCGGCGATGCCGTTGGGCGTGAAAATCGGGGCAAAAGTGCCGTAGCGCGGACGCGGACGCGCGTGGAGGAGCCCGTGTGTGTCGAGAATGAACCAGCGGATGTCCGCCTCCTGCAAAAATCGTTCGATGCCATCCGCGTAGGCACATTCCGGCAGCCAGATGCCGCGCGGGTCGCGCCCGAAACAACTGCGGTAATGATCGCGCGCGGTGAAAATTTGAGCGCGGATGGACGGCGGATGATTGGCCAGCAACGGCAGCAATGCGTGCGTGGCGGCCGTGGTGATGATTTCCATCCGGCCTTCGTCCTGGAATTGCCGGAACGCGCCGACGAGGTTGCCGTCGCACGCGCGCCACGTATCGCGCACCAGACTGAAGCGGTGGTGATACATCCACGCCAGTTCGCGAAACGCGCGGTCCCAATGGGTGCGGTGAATTTCCTTTTCCGCCAGAGCGATGAGGCTGTCCAGATGCCGCTCGTAACGCCAGCGCAGGAGCGGGTCGAGCAGCATCGCGCACAGCGTTGGCGAGAGCGAAAGCGTCAGGGGCGCATCCATGCCGTCGCGCCGCCAGCCGTTGAGTATTTGCAGCAGCGGAACATAGGTTTCGGTGACGGCTTCGAAGAGCCAGCTTTCCTCCAGAAATTTTTCATGCTCCGGATGCCGCACGAACGGCAGGTGCGCGTGCAGAACCAGCGACAGATATCCTTGAGGCCAATGAAGCTCGCCGCTCATATGTCAAACTTGTTGGAAATCCATTCCGCCACTGCCCTGGCCCGGACCAGGATGACGATACCGAACACGATGGGCAGGGACAGGAACGTGGTGTGGATGATTCCCGGCGGCAGGCGATGCTGGTGTTGTTCGGCCAGATACAGGAGAAGCACCAACGCGCTCACGCTCGCCACCGCCGCGGCGCTGAAACAAACAAGTATCAAGGCTCCCCGGGGTGGCTCGTCCATGCGCGTCAGAGATTTTCCGGCAGCGGCGGTTTGAGCGCAGGATCCTGCGGATGCGCGCCGACATCGCCGAGGTGTTCGGTTTCGCGGCTGAATTTCAGATTGGCCGCGCGCGCGTCGTCGCCATCCGCGGAGACCGCAACCGCGGGCAATTCATATTTTCCATCCGGCAACGCGAAGTGGTAGCTGAACGAGCCGTCGGAGCGCAGTTTGATTTCCTGTCCGCCGAGCGTGACTTTGGCCGCCGGTTCGGTCGCGCCGTAAATGATCAATTCGGCGTTGACGTTGAACCAAAAGCCCTTGGGCTGCCCGGCGCCGCCGAAGGGGCTCGAAAGGCTTGAAAGACTCGAAATGCCGAACGACGAAATTTCATGCGCGAGCCGGCGGCGGATGAGCTCGGTGATTTCGAGCGAACCCATCCAGACGCGGCGCCCCTCGTCAAGGTTGACGACTTTGGCCAGCGCCTGTTCCTGCTGCGGCGTCCAGGTCGAGATCGGCGCCCCTTTGGCGCGCGGCAATTCCGGGTGGCCGTGGCGGCGGAGCTCTTCGACCGCCTGCGCCAGAGGCAGATTTTCGCGCACGGCGGATTTGATGATCTCAATCAGTCTGGCAAACGGGAATTCAAACGGAATGGTGGCGAACTCTATCTCGCCTTCCGTGGAGACGGTGTCCGGCGGCGCAACCGTTGCGCTGGAAACAGCAATGCGCGTCCACCGGCCAGACGGTGAATAATAGCCCAGCTCGGCGGCGTAGGAATCTCCGGCGCGCTCAACGTGCGCGAACCAGTGGCGCGATTCCGGATGAACGTGAATATCGCAAATCGGATGGCCTTCAACCTTGCCGGCGTAAATGCGCAGGATGAGATGGCCGGCGGCGGATCGCGCGTTGAGCTTCAACTGCTGTTCGCGCGTCAAATCCCAATGCGCATAAAGCCAGTGCGGGTCGCGCGCCGTCAAAAAAAGTTTCTTGGTGCCGTAAGCTTCGGGCAGTTCGGTTTCCGCCGTTTCAAAATGTTGCGACGGCGGCACGGGGCCGAGCGCGTACTTCCGGCCGGGGCCGCTGGCGGGCGGCGGCGCAGGCTGGTCGCCTTCGAGCAGGAGCGGCGGGACTTCAATTTTTTTGCGTCGGACGTAAGCACGGCGGGTGGTTGTGGTTTTGGGTTTGGCAGCGCGGCGCGGGCGTATCACGCCGGGGGGCGTCTTTTTTCGGGCTGCCACGCGTGTTGGTTTTGTTTTCATAACCGCAAATCCCTGTTTTTGGCGCTTAATTTATTGCCGGGGGAAAGTTACGGCGGGAATTTGCCCGGCGCAATGTGAATTTTCCGCGGGTTGTGGATAATTTTTATTAAACGCACTTGTCAGCAGGCACGCGGAAGTGTTCTTTATATCCACAGTTATGGCAGATTTGAACGGCACCCCATCCAACAACGCCCCGGTCACGATATACGTCGTGGACGATGAACCGATGTTGCTGGAGATGGCGGTGATGATTCTCGAACCGCTGCATTACCAGGTGCGGACGTTTCGCGATCCGCAAACGGCGCTGTCGGAGTTTTCCGCGGCGAATCCACGGCCGGCGCTGGTCGTGACGGATTATGCGATGCACTCGATGACCGGCATGGATTTGATTCGCGAATGCAGACGCATCCATCCGAAGCAAAAAATCATTCTCGTGAGCGGCACGGTGGACGAAAACATTTTCACCAAAGCGGAGGTAAAGCCGGATCGCTTTCTGGCCAAGCCGTATCAGGTCAGCGATTTTGTCGCCTTGGTTCAATCACTCGCGGCAGGTTGAGGCCGGCCCGCAATTTGCCGGCCCAAGCGGAGGCGGAGAGATTGAAGCGGGATTAAATTTATGATGAAGAAATTATTCCTGGGTGTCGTCGTCGGATTGGTGATTTTAACTGTTGTCGCGGTGATTGTCGTGGGTTTCTTCCTGGACACCATCGTCAAAACGGGCATGGAAACGGTCGGCCCGAAAATCACGCAGGTCTCCATCAAAGTGGACGCGGTGAATTTGTCGTTGCTGACCGGCTCGGCCAGGGTCAAAGGCCTCGTCGTCGGCAATCCTGAAGGTTACAAGACGCCGCAGGCCATCAGCGTCGGCTCCGCGGCCGTGGGCGTGAATCCCTTTTCGGTTTTTTCGGACAAAATTGTCATCCGCTCGGTGCGCATTGAAGCGGCGGAAATCACTTTTGAAGGCGGCCTCGGTGGCAACAACCTCAGCAAAATCATGGACAACGTGAATGCGATCGCCAAAAGCGGCGGACCCGCTTCCACGAACATCACCGCCAAGGCGGGCAACGAAGCCGGCCGGAAAATTGAAGTGGACGACTTTCTGATCACCGGCGCCATAGTTCACGTCAATCTTACCGGCATGAGCGGCAAGGAAATTACCCTGCCGCTGCCGGACATTCCGCTCACCAATCTGGGCAAAAACAACGCCGGCATCACCGCGACTGATTTGACGCGGCGCGTGCTCGGCGCCATCACCACCGCCACCGTCAAGGCCGTCGCCAGCGCCACCAGCGACCTCGGCAAGAACACCGCCGATGCCCTGGTCAAGGATGCCGGGAAGACCGCAAACGAAGGCGCGAGCAAAATCACCAAGGGCATTGGCGGTTTGCTCAAAAAATGAACAAATTAGCCGGCATATTTTAATGTGCCTGCCATCTGCGATTTTTAGATTGCATGTGCGGCGGTCTGCTTTTAGAATCCGATTGAAGCCCGTGAGTTAAGGTTATGTTTTTTGGTGTTGATTATTATCCTGAGCAGTGGGTCTTCCCTTATGCCGGCACCGCCGACAACCCCGAGGGCGCTTGGGAACACGATGCTGAATTGATGATCAAGGCCGGCATCAACGTTGTCCGCATCGGCGAATTCTCCTGGGGACTCTGCGAACCCGAAGCGGGCCGATACGATTTCCTTTGGCTGCGCCGCGTGATGGACATCATGGAGCAGCACGACATCAAAGTCGTTCTCGGCACACCCACCGCCGCGCCGCCCATCTGGCTGGCCAAAAAACATCCGGAAATTCTGCCGATCAACGAGTATGGCCAGGTCAAGCATGAAGGCACGCGCCGCGCCGTTTGCTTCAACAACGACGTTTTTTGGAACACTTCCAAGCGCCTGGTCGAAAACATGGCCCAAGCCCTGGGTGATCATCCCCAACTGATCGCCTGGCAGATTGACAGCGGCCTCGGCGGACATCAAACCGAGTGGTCGTTCAATGAAGATTCGCGCCTGGAATGGCAAAACTGGCTCAAGTTGAAATACGAAACCATCGAAAACCTCAACGACTGTCTGGGTTTGCGTTATTGTGGACAGGTTGTTTCCTCCTTCGACGAAGTGCCGATGCCCATGCATGCGCCGACCATGCACAATCCCGCGCTGTTGCTGGATTGGAACCGTTTTTGCAGCGACGCCATCATTGCCTTCGCCCGGATGCAGGCCGATGTTTTGCATGAAATTTGCCCCGGCCATCCCGTCACCGTCAACCTGCGCGCACTTCACCGAAAATTCGATCACTTCGACATGGCCGCCGCGGTGGATTTCGTCTCCGTTGAAAGCAACGCGGCCATAAAAACCAAATCCTCCGAACTCGCCTGCGACATTGACATCCTGCGCTCGCTGAAAAAATCGGACATCAAAACCCCCGACGGCGATTGCGGCTTTTGGGTCATCGAACAAAAGGCCGGCCAGGTCAACTGGCAGGACGTCAACTCGCTCGTGCGTCCCGGCGTCATCCGGCTGTTCACCTACCAACTGATTTCGCGCGGCGCCAGCGGCGTGCTTTATTATCACTGGCGGCAGTCGCGCATCGGCAATGAAAAATTTTTCGGCGCGTTGCTGCCACACCATCTCGAAGGCAATGACCGCGTCTTCAAGGAAATCAGCCAGATCGGCGAAGAATTGAAATTACTCGCCCCCGCCATCAAAGACACCAGGATCGTGGCCGACGCCTGCATTCTTTACACACACGACAACGACTGGGCGCTGCAACAGCCGATGCAGCCGAACAAATTTTTCAACCTCCGCGAGCACATTCAACTCATTTACAATGCGATTCACGACCGCAACATCTCCGTGGATTTTGCGCGGCCAACGGAAGACCTTTCGCAATACAAAATCGTTTTCGCGCCATCGCTGCATCTGCTGTCCGCGGGCGAGGCTGACCGGCTCAAACTATACGTCCAAAACGGCGGCACGCTCGTCGGCACGTTCAATACCGGCCTCGTCAATGCCCATTGCATCGTGCCCGATACCGGCTACCCGAACGACATGACCGACATGTTTGGCATGGAAGTTTTGGAATTCGACCCCATTCCGCCCGGCGAGGAAAATCATCTCACCTTCAAGGGCGCGTTCCCGACCAGCCATCTGCACCCCGCGCGGCTTTGGTGCGACATCATCGAGCCGAAGGGTTGCCAGGTTCTGGCGACTTACGCGAAGGACTTTTACGCCGGACGTCCGGCCATCACGATGAACAATTTCGGGCTCGGCAAGGCCATTTACATCGGCACGCTGAGCCACCAGCATTTTTACAACGACCTCGTCGCGTGGTTGCGGCAGATATGCAATTTGCATCCGTTGCTTAAAGTCCCCGAAAACGTCGAAGTCAGCATGCGCCAAAAGGAAGGCATGCGCGTCTTCTTTTTGCTCAACCACCAAAATTCGCCCGTGCGCATCCAATTTTACAAGCCTATGCACGATTTCCTCACGGGCAACACCTTCTCCGGCAACTACGACCTTCCGCCGCACGGCGTGCTCGTCCTCGACGAACATCCCGAAAACAAAATGTCTGGCGACAACGCCTGATTTTTCCACCTGCAAAACTGGCGCGCTGGCCTTCGAACTGAAGTAATCCGCCGCTTTTCCCGACAGAAATGGCTCCGATGGGATGACTCCCTTTCCAGCAGGAATTGCCCGATTGGCGAAGACTTGCCATCTTTTGGGTGGACTGTTGAACGCGGTTTTCAGATAAAACTGAAAAAAAGTCTTGTTAAATTTTCGGCAAAGGCGAAAGTGCTGGACAGTTCTTTAATAAATCAATTTGCGTAGCGTTGGCCGCTACTCAAAGCTCCAGAAAAACCCGCTAAATTTTCAAGGCAAGCAAGAAACGAGGCCAAGGCGCGCCCAGACGGGCGCCGCCTTGTGTTTTTTCTTGCGGTGCCTTAGCGGGTTACCTCTGGAGGAGCACGGGGTGTGCGCCTTTCAGGTTTTCTGGGGAAAAACAACCGGCCAAACGGGAAGTTCAACCATGAAAATGATTCGGAAGCTAATCATGGCGAGCGTGCTTACAGAGGCTCTTGTCACAACTGCATTTGCGCAAATCACCAACAATGGTGTCAGGCTATCGCCACAAAACTGGATTACACACAATCCGGTGTTCGCAAAGAATCCTGCTGCGTTGGAACTCATCACCAATCTGCTGGCCGAACCGGAGCCGGAATTGAGCGTGCCGGAGGTTTCATTGCAAACTTCGAGTCCCGCCGGAACATATTGGACTTTGAAGGGCGCTCCGGCTCCATGGCCCGTCAATCCTTTCCCCGACCTTCCGGTTTACGCCATCGGCACGAACAACGACTGGCTGGTTGACGACCGTAGCGTTGACTATGTGGCTTTGAATCAGTTGGCGCAAACGGAGGCGCAGTTGGCTGGACTGACAAACGGAACACTGACTCCCTACACTTTCGACGCCAACGGTTTTTGGATTGAGGTTCCCACCAACAGTCTGGCCACGCCGGGTTATTTCACGGTCATGATTCATAACACCATCCAGGGCCAAAGCTATGACGTGTTGACGAAAGCCAATGATCTTCTGCTGCCAAGCTGGGTGACCGAGTTGGTCGTAACCGGCGCGGTGGGCAATGTCACACCGCTGCAACTGGCCATGAACAACCGCACGGATCTGTTCGTACAGGCGCGCACATCCGTTTCATTTTCCTTTTACCTGATTTCGCCGCCGTTGAGTCAGGAAGTAACGTACAGCGACACGGTGACATTCAGCGTGGACACGGGCGGCAATACGAACCTGACTTATCAATGGACATCCAACGGCGTCGCCATTCCGGGCGCGACGAATAACAGTTACAGCATCAACAAAGTGCAGGACAGCGACGCGGGCGATTATGCGGTAATTATTTCCGACGGGACAAATTCCATTGTCACCGCAGCGGCGCAGTTGACAGTGGAATGGGGTGGTGATCTTGACTGTGTCAGAGAAAACTTGATGACCATTGTCGGTTCGCGGCAAGACTACACTTTCAAGAGCGGGATCACCTATTATATTCACTCTGTAATTCAATTGTATGGCAATACCACCATTGAAGGCGGAGCGGTAATTAAACCCGACTGGTGGTACACCAATTCCAGTTTGCTGATTATGGGGACGCTGGATTGTCGGGGCGAGCCGTATAATCCAGCGGTATTGACCTCCGTAGATGATGATTCGGCAGGCGAATCACTTGGATTAAGTGGGTACGACGGCCCACCGCAACCGTATGAAACTGGTGTGCCGTATCTGGAATTGGCAGAAGCCAAAAGCAGTTCAATTAGCAACTTGCGCATAAGTTATGCGGATTGGGGTGTGACGACGCCGGTGATTTCGCGCCGGTTGGATGTTTGGGATTGCCAGTTTATCATGTGTTATTGCGGTGTTGTTAATCTGGTTGAAGGCCGCGGTGCGGTTGACAGTTTGCATAATGTTCTTTTCAGCGCGTGTGCAGCGGCAGTTGGCGCGGCGACCAATGCCATTGATGTCGAGGCGGAACAGGTAACGGCGGATGTCGGTGATTTTTGTCTGGCTTCGACAATCCCAAACCGGGTGACACTGACCAACAGTATTGTCTGGGGCAATGCCATTACGGCTTCTAGCCTTTCGATGGTCCAGGTATCCTTCAATCCCGAGGCCACGAATTTTCTGTCCTCTGGTGCTGGCGGTTATTATCTGGCAGCCGACAGTCCGCTCCACCAATCGGGCACGATCAATATCAGCCCTCGGTTGCGGGCTGAATTCAAAAACAAAACCACCAGCCCGCCAATCGCCATCCCGGCACTCATGTCATTGAGCGGAAGTTTGACCTTATACCCCCAAGCCCGGCGTTACACAGACGGCGCGCCGGACTTGGGCTATTACTACGACGCGTTGGACTATACAGTGGCGGGATTAACTTTAAACGGCGGTTCAATCACCGTTGAACCCGGAACGGCCATTGGTGCTCGCATGGACTATATCCCGGCTCTGTATGATTACAATTACATTGGGTTTGATCTGAGGAACGATTCAAGTTTTGCCAGCAAGGGAACCCCGGACCAGCCGAATGTTTTTGTGGATGTTCAATCCGTTCAGGAACAATTTGCGTGGCCGGTCATGGCTTTGTTTGTCCCAGATTTCATTCCCGCGACTGACGGCTCTGCGCCGCCAGTTTTGGCTTTCCGCTTTTCTAATTTCTATTTGAACTTTGTCTCCTATGTCTATGTACCCGCTTATCATTTCTGGTCGGGCGTATCAGCTTTGTGGTCACTTGAATGGTCCTTGGACAGTTCAATGTATTTCACGCTGCAAGACTGCAAAGTACATGGAGGTCAGATTGATTTGGGAAAACCGGATTGTCCGGATTCTCGTCGGCACATTTTTAACTACGATCAGGTTTACGGTCCTGGAGCGGTAACGTGGAAGAACAACCTGTTCGAGAACGTCAATATCTGCCTTGATCCGACCTATTATTGGAAGAATCAGGTAATGAATTGTGATCTGCAGGTGCAGGCCTGCAACAACCTGTTTCGGAATGCAACCTGGTTCGTCTTGGAGCCGGTACCGGCCTCTGCAGGCCATTGGGTGTTCGAGGATAATCTGTTTGACAAAGTGACCTTTGTGCAGGATACGGGCCAACCGCTGGATTTTGATTACAATGGGTATCGGCTCCTGCCCGTCTCCGAATTCCATGACATAGTGAGAATTCTGTCACCCACATCGAGCGAACTTTCGGCGACGCTGTTGCCGGCGAGTTGCGGCAATCTATGCGGCGTGCATGACAAGGTCTTGAGCAACGCGCCGCCGTATCAGGCCGGGCCGTTTGGGAATTATTACCTGCCCAACACCACTCCGCTCTACGGCGCGGGCAGCCGGACGCCGGCAGATGCCGCGCTTTATCAATACACAACGCAAACGAATCAAACGAAGGAAGGTGATGAAACGAGCGGACACATGGTGAACATCGGTCTGCATTACGTTGCGGCAAACAGTTACGGCCAGCCGCTCGACAGCGATGGAGATGGGATTCCTGATTATGTTGAGAACTGGCATGGCGATGGCTCTTACAGTCTTCACACCGACACCGAAACCGACTGGCAACGTGCGATGACGGACGGCGTTACGCCGGATGCTTATAACACAGTTTATGACAACGTTGATCTCGATGGTGATGGACTGACAGGAGCCGCAGAACGCTTCTTTGGAACGAATCCGACAAATTCGGATAGTCCGCTAAATTTATTGGCTGTCCCGCAGCAGAGTACGCTGTCGGGCATCGTTCAAATACCGTTGAACATTAACACAAACGTGGACACCAACACGACGTTCATACTTAGAGTCAATGGCATCGCACAGAATACGATTGTTTACCAGACAAATGGCAATTGGTTTGCAGAGTGGGTCACGACCGAAGTGGCAAATGGCGGTTATCAATTGAGCATGGAATACGACTTTGATGAGGACATGCCGGTATTCGGAACGACGAAATTTGTGAACGCACAAAATGATGTTTATTTCCCCAATTGCCTGCCCATGTGCGGCAGTTCGCTCTATGTCCAACCGCAAACCATCAACACCAACGGCACCTACACGATGGATGTTTATGACGACCAGACGAACTTGTTTGCTTCACTGGATGGAGACGTGGATGGGAACGGCTTCTGCTTGGACCCGGCCACCGGGCAGCCGGGAATCACCGTCAGCTTGTTGGACACGAACAACAATCAATGGCCTTCGGAATCTTATACGGTGCAAGTGACAACTTTTCCCGCGGCATTGGCACAAAGGAACAATCGGATGCATCCAAACCTGGCGGGTGGTGGTGGTGGTGGTGGATCGTCTGGCGCGCACAGAGTGTTATATTCGCACCCCATGAACGGACGCAAATGGGCGATCGCTTTCATGCCGGTTTATGGGGAGATTGACAGTGGCGACAATTCATATGGTTATTTGAATGAAATGATGGCGGCGTCTGTAGCCGCAGTAGTTGGTTCAGCCTACGGACAAAATGATGACGCGGTGGTGAACAACCAGAATACGACGGCTGGTGATTGGCCGGGGCTTATCCTTAATGCTTCAAGCCGGTGGAATCAACTGAGAGGACTTTTGAGCCAGCCTGATTTCCACAACTTCTTTTATTTTGGACATGGCTGGACCGACTTAATCGGCCGGAATTCAGGCGATAAGATCACCAGTGCCGAAATGCAAACTTTGCTGACAAATAACTGTACCTGGACATATTACGGCGGCGCTCAATTATATGGTGCCATCAAGCATCCTTACCGTTTTGTCTTTCTGGATGGCTGCAACACGGCGACCGGATATTTGCCTTTGGCTTTTGGCATTCCTCCTTTGCGCATTTCCGAAGATGATTGGGACAATAAATATCACCTGCAACCGCGTTCATTTTTGGGCTGGGGTGGAGGCGCAGCTTGGACTCTAAAAAAAGAAGGAGGCCCATCTCCCATGCCTCAAGACCACAAAAACTTCGTTGCGAATTTCTGGCTCGGTTGGGGCGGTAATAGCCAGAACCAGCTTCAGAATTCATTGTTTAACGCGGCTTTTACGGAAGAAGGTCAACGATTCACGGAACTTGACCAAAAGATTGTTCTTTTTGGCAGTCCAACTCTTCCATTTTATCAATGATTATTACAAACCTACTCGCCAACATGGTGGTGCTAACTCTGAACAACACCATTCCAACAAACACGTCCGCGTTTCAGAATTATGCTTTTCATGAAATGTTTACTCATGCGACAGGTATGATCGCAAGTTGGAACCTTGACCTGCCTCGTCCGACTACGACAAATGCGGTCACAACTTTTAAAGCGGTTGCTTATCCTGGAGGTGCAGGCGGAAATATTGTTTTATTTAACCGCTATTTTTTTTCTTGGCTATATGGCGGACTTCCTACCTTTAATGATGAAACTTATAGCTGTTTAAAGACTCAAACTCCAGATGTTGAAACGAATGACGAGGTGCTTGAAGAATGGATGCGCGCTACTAATCTTTTGACGATGGCAAAAGCCCAACAAATCGCTGAATCAGCTATGAACTCTGTTGGGTTACCGTTAGACCACTTGGGTTTCAAAAAGCCGGTACTGGCTCACCAGCAAAAATATGAATGGAAGGATGGGAAAATTTATCCTTTGCCCTACTATCGTTTTCGTTGGGAAACCGAAAAAGATGCTTGCATTGTGGATATTTCTGGAATCACAGGCAAGGTAGCTTACTTTGGCTTCTCTGGATACCCGTATTTAAGGTTTGAAAAGCCTACGAACTATTTTGAGATGCTTGGTTTGCCGACCGATGCAGTGTTTGTTCATCGTGTTTTCACATCACCTGGCAAACCGCCAAAATACGAGTTGCGCGAACCCACGAAATGATTGTCACGAAGCCGGATTTTAAAAATCCGAAGGAAGCGCATCAACGCAAATATGAATGGAAGGACGGAAAAATTTATCCTTTGCCTTATTATCAGTTCTATTGGAAAACAGAAAAAGCGGCTTGCACGGTGGACGTTTCCGGCATCATCGGCAAGGTGGCCTATTTTCATTTTACTGATTTTACCTCGACTTACCTGTGGTTTCAAAGCCCCACCAACTATTTTGAAATGCTTGGCCTACCGACCAATGCAATCTTCGTTCACCGCATTTTTACACCGCCTGGCAAGCCGCCAAAATATGAGCTGTGCGAACCCGTAAAATGATTTTTTTCAAATTTACTTGCGAATATGGTGGTGCTGACATTGCAAAGCGTCAGCCCAACGAACACACCCGCATTTAAAGCATCAATGAATTTTCTCGAAGCCACTCTCGCTGTCCTGGCCTGGTTGAGTTTTGCCATTGCGCTCTGGCAATGGCTCGCCGCCCGGCGTTTTCCCCTGCACCGGCGCGTCACGGATTTGTCCTTTGCCCCGGCCATCACCCTGCTCAAACCGCTCAAAGGTTGCGACGCCACCACCGCCGAATCGCTCCAAAGCTGGTTCAATCAAAATTACGCCGGCCAGATTCAAATTCTGTTCGGCGTCGCTGACGCCAGTGATCCGGTATGCAATATCGTCCGCGAACTCATCGAAAAAAATCCCGGCCACGATGCGCAATGGATGGTCTGCGCCGAATCGCTGGGCCCGAACGGCAAAGTCTCCACGCTGGTCCAATTGGAGCGGCTGGCCAAACATCCGCTGATTCTCGTCAGCGATGCCGATGTGCGCGTGCCGCCGGATTTTCTCGCGAACATCGTCGCGCCGCTGCGCGATCCCCAAACCGGCCTGGTCAATTGTTTTTACCGGCTGGCGAATCCCGCGACGACCGCCATGCGTTGTGAAGCCGTTGCCGTCAACGCAGATTTCTGGAGCCAGGTGCTGCAGGCCGCCAGCCTCAGGCCGCTCGACTTCGCTCTCGGCGCGGCGATGCTCACGCGCCGTAAACTGCTCGAAGAAATCGGCGGCTTCGCCGCATTGGTGAATTGCCTGGCGGACGATTATCAACTCGGCCATCGCCTTGCGCAGCGCGGCCATCGCCTCGCGCTTTGCCCGGTCGTGGTGGAATGTTGGGACGCGCCAATGAACTGGTGTGATGTCTGGAAACACCAACTGCGCTGGGCGCGCACCATCTGCGTCTGCCGGCCCATGCCTTATTTTTTCAGCATCCTGTCCAACGCCACACTCTGGCCGCTGCTGTGGCTGATCGCGTCGCTGGTTCTGTCAAAAACATTTTACCTTCCGCTCATCGCTGCCGCTTGTTTGCTCATCCGCATTGTCCTGGCGCAAAACCTCCAGCGCCGATTCATGCAATCGTGCCACAACCTTGCGCCGTCGTGGCTGGTGCCGGTGAAAGATTTGCTTCAGGCGGCAATTTGGATGGGCGCGTTTTTGGGAAACACCGTTGAATGGCGGGGACAGAAAATGCGTTTGCGGCGGGATGGAACATTGATTGCGGAAAAGTGAAGTGCCGCGTCCAACATTGCCAACCGGCGCGGCTTTGATAAGGTGGTTTTGGCCGGGCGGTTGGCGCAGTGGTAGCGCAGCTCCTTTACACAGAAGTTCGGATTTTTTCCCCTGTTTTCCCTCACTTGGACACACTTGGACACGCCAACGATTGATGACAAACCTGTTAAAATTCGAGGGACTGTCTTGGACACAGATAGCCCGAAAATTAACCTCGCGGGGTGTCTATCAGGGGTGACAGACATTTTCACGCCGATTTTTTTTCATTGTCGCTTTAGCTCCAGCCGTCCGCGTATATTTGCGCCAGAGATGTTTCAACTTTGGCAGACAAAATGGCCAACTCTCGTTCTAAAAACTCGCCACAGGGCATTTCCGGCACGGCACAGGCCTGATTACCGTTTCTGTCTCCGTTCTGATTCGTCAATCATCTTGGCAAGGGAAAGTCCTAACGCCTCAGCAATCGCTTTTGCCGTGTCCAAGTTTGGGCTTCTCTTTTCGCGTTCCAAAAGACCGATATACGTTTGATGTAGGCCAGCTTTTTCTGCCAACACCGCACGGCTAAAACCTCTTTTTTCGCGGTGTTTTTTAACAACCCGCGAAAAGGAATCTGACAAAGCTGATTGAGATTGCGACATTCATACCAGATTGCCCGCCAACAGAAAAGAGCGTCATAAGACAATTGTCTTTTTCCTTGACGCCCGCGCAGTTTTTGATATTTCGCTTTAGAAGCCAAACGGCAATAAACCATTAAAAATAAGGGAAATAAATGAACTTTACAACCAACATCTCACGTCTTACGGCACTGCTGCTTGGTGTCTGCATCTTCATTACGGTGAACAGCCATGCACAATCATTTCTGACAAACGGCCTCGTCGCCTACTACCCGTTCAATGGCAACGCAAATGACATGGCAGGGATTAACAATGGAGTCTCTCACAGTGCGACACTCACGTCTGACCGTTTTGGCAATCCTATATTACTTGGTTTTTTAGCGGTGCAATTGATGACGTTCGCATCTACAACCGCGCTTTGTCCTCAAGCGAAGTGGCGCAACTCTTTTCATTTGAAGCTGGGAATCTTTCTATTGTAAAAGCTGTATTCTTACAAGACTCTGGCCTCCTTGTCGGTTCAAACTATCAAGTCCAAGCATCCTCTGATTTAATCAATTGGACAAATCAAGGCTCTGTGTTCACCGCTACCAGTTCCTACTGGCGTTCCACTAACTACTGGGATGTGGACAATTGGAACCAGCTTTTCTTTCGTCTCGTCCAGCAATAAAGGTCGCTTCGCGCCGAAATCAGGGTGTTTTTTGGTGAGTTTCCGTTTAATTATTCTCTTGCGCTGCCAGTTCAAGGTGATTGAATACCGCTATGGAAACCTTTGGGCAAATTGTCGGAATTATCTTTGCTGTTCTCCTTTTATTTTTGGCGTATTTACTGTATTCAAAAGACAAATTTCCAAGTGCTGTAATGGTTGCTTGGGCGTCTGTATTTATTTTGCTCTGTTCCTTCCCGTGGTTTCAGGGGTGGGCAAAGTCATTTTTTTCTTCACAGATAATTTCCAAATTGAATGACCTTGGAAAACAAGTGACCACAGTTCAAGAAACCACAACGGCAATGCTCATTAATTTGTCCAACCAAGTGAACACCGTTAAAGCAACTACGGAAGAAATGCACAAGCGGTTAGACAATCACCAAAAGCAACTAGACGAGTTTCAAATAACTATTCGGGGTGAACAAACAAATTTAGATGCCCAAGCAAAACAACTTGCTGACGTAGAATATTGGGTAAAAAACCGGTTCCTCGACGTTTTTAATGGGTAGACGAGGTTTTCGGGTGATTTAAACTGGGAGGATGATTCCCGAGAAAATGTTTCATCAGATTATGGCGCTGGGTGATTCCTGGCGCGTGAGTGGTGTGGAGTATGTGGAGAAGGAAAGTAAAGTGCTCATTCGGGTGGAGGAAACGCCCGAACTGTGGAGGACAGAAGTTTGTCCTTATTGCGATGGCAAGTCGGTGAGCGGCTACGATCACGCGCCGGAGCGACGCTGGCGGCACCTCAACGTGTGCCAGTTGGAATCGGAGGTCGTTTGTTCGCTGCCCCGCGGACAATGCAAAGGCTGCCAGAAGGTTTACACGGTGAGGGCTCCTTGGGAGGGTCGCAGTCGGGGGCTCACGCAGGAGTTTGAGGCGTTTGCGCTGACCTTGATGCGGGAAATGCCGGTCAAGAAAGCGGGCGAGATCCTGGGCGAGACGGATCAGAAGTTGTGGCGGGCGCTCTTTGCGCATGTGGACGCGGCTTGGGGGGAACTGAGCTGGGAGAATGTGGTTTGGGTGGGGGCCGATGAAATGAATCGCAAGAAGGGGCACAACTACCTGACGGTGTTTGTGGATTTGGTGGCCAAGCGGGTGTTGCTGGCGGTGGAAGGCAAGGACGCCAGCGTGTGGGAGCGCTTTTCCGAGCAATTATCGCAGCACAACGGCCATCCGAAGGCGGTGACGCAAATCGCCATCGACATGAGCCCAGCCTATATGAAAGGCGTCCGGGAGAACTTTGGCAACGCGCAGGTCGTGTTCGACAAGTTTCACGTGGTCAGCCAGGTGGTGGCGGCCCTGGAGGAAGTGCGCCGCAAAGAAGCGCGGCAAAATGCCGAGGCCAGACAGCAGTTGGAACGGACCAGTTGGTTATGGCGAAAGAATCCCGAATCCTGGACTGCTGGCGATCAAGAGCGCTGGGAGCAATTGAAAGACAAGCCGCTGGTGACGGGACTGGCGTACGCGATGCGTTTGGAGCTACAAAAGGCGTATGCGTCCGGGACGATTGGCCAGGCGCGCAGCCGCTTCAAATCATGGTGTCGCTGGGTGCGGAGCGAGGCCGAAGCATTGACTTCAGGCTTGCTGGAGCCGATGCGCAAAGCCGCTGACATGGTGGAGCGGCACCTGGAGGGAATCTTGAGCCATTGGAAGCAGGGGCTGACGACGGCGTTTCTGGAAGGACTCAACAGTTTGTTTTCGGCGACCAAACGCAAGGCTCGTGGCTATCGGTCCACCGAGTATCAGATCGCAATGCTCTACTTTGTCGCAGGCAAGCTGGAGATCCCATACTATGGTTGATACCCACTACAAACGTCGAAGAAGCAAAAAACCTATATGGCAAAATGACTACCGAAACATTTACAATTGCAGACACTAATAACGTAATGTTTATACCTTCAAGCAACAACATTATGAGATATTATGTCAGATTGAGTCATGTCCCTATTACGGGGAGTGTTGAACTAACCACAAAGGATAATTCAACTAAGATAGAGCAAAGACAATACAACACGACTTTTGTAAAGAATATGTGTGGGGGAATATTATGGTCTTATGATACTAATACCGTATCCCTTTCTTATCACTATGCAATAGATGACCGTGAAACAAATTATTATCGCCGAATGCCAATATTGAATGAAGAGATTATTTTTGATTCTGATAAATATATGCAGTTGGTGCCACCTAGATAGCAGTGTTGGAATATAAGGATACTGATTCAAAGTGTGTTCTCATCATCATCGGGCATAACTGGCGACCACCCGTTTTGAGCATTTAGAAAGTTTATGAAGTCAGCATCATTGACCTTTCGTTTTCTGCCGGTCTGCATCCGTTTGAAATCTTCCCAATTATACTTTCCTTGGGCTTCAACATAAGCCTTCAAACCGGCCAATTTGCGTCTGTCGGAAAACTCGCGCTTTGGCTTTTTGGCAACGGCTTTGAGCATCGGGAAAAACTCGTCAAATTTCGCTCTGACATCCGCACTTGTGACGGGAATGCCGTTGGCTTCAATCAGCCCTTTGTTGCGAATACCATACCAGTTCGGCTTTCCTTTTTCTTTGGTTGTTTTCCCGACCCTCAAATGATTCGTCAGCAAATACCACAACCCTTTTGGCTTGGTCTGAATTTTCAATAGATTGCCAGTCCGATTGACGCCTTTGTTGAGCCGTTCCCACCGTTTCCAAATTTCCCGCCGTAGTTTCACGGCCAGTTCTTCTGGTGTTTCGGCTGGTGTCCCATAAATCAAAAAAACCACATGAAAATGAACCCTCATTTTTTCCTGATGTCCCATGAGATAAACCGCCGCCATTTCATACTGCTTTTCTGGAGCGCGGTCTGTTGAAAACGTCTCATGCCTTACGCACCAAACTTATCACCTGCGAATCAATTGAAAACTTTGTGAAAGCGACCACTTGAACGCTACTTCACTTTTGCAAGTTCGGCCTTGATGTATTCTTCATCGTTCGAGCCAAAAACTTCTGTGTAAGTATTCAGAATCAATTTGCCGCCGTCTTGGTGTCCTTGCCATTTGGCAATTAGCTTTATGTCAACGCCAGCTTGCCACAAACGCCGAATCAAATAAGCGCGGATGCTCCGTTGCGTGAAATGCGGATAGCCAAGCCGCTTGCAGGAGTTCGCCAAAGATTTTCGGGCGTCTAAAATCGTGAACAGCTTTGTTTCCGGCGAAGGTGACGTTTGGTAACGGTCATGGAGCTTTTTCAAGAGCGGTTTTAAGTGAGCGTAAATCGGGATATAAAAAAGCTCCCCTGTTTTCATTCGCCTGACGGTGAGTTCGCCTTGTTCCCCTTTTTGAAAATTCACACGTTGCCACGTTAGCCAACTCGCCTCTGCCTGTCCTAAACCAGCCAATCCAAGAAATTCAACAAAGTCCGCGCTTTCCTCTGCTGCCGCATTTAGTCGCTGACTGCGAATGTCGGCAACGATAGCCTGAAATTGTTCGTCCGTCGGCACAAGGCGGATTGGTTTTTGTGGTCTTTTCCAAGTGGTTCGCAAGTTCGAGTGAGGCGACTCTGAAATCATTTTGTCTTTCAGGGCAATGTCAAAAAGTTGCTTCACAAGCTGCGTGTAGCGATTGAATGACGAATTTTTCAAGTGTGGCTCAACTGTGGCGAGCCATTCATCAAGCATAGAGGGGCGGATTTTTGAAACGCGGATGTCCAGACCGTGTTTCCAATGTGTTTTCAAGCTCTTGATAATGCTGGCGTCCGTTCTTACGGTGGAAGGCTTCATTCCGCTGCGAACAATGGTGAACTTTTCCAGAAGTTGCGCGAGTGTCGTCTTCTCTGCCTCGGCGTCAATCTTAGCCAAGTCCGAAATCCAAGCGCGAAGTTTTCTCTCCGCGATTTTCCTGTCCGTCGTATCCAGTGAGTGTTCTTTGCGCTTGCCAGCCAATTTTTTTATCCCATAGTAACTTCCGTTGACGCTATGCCGATACAGACACGGAACATTTTGAATCTTGTCAAGCAACTGCCTTGTGCTGGGGCGTTTGGTGGTCGGTTCAATCATGTTTGCATTATAGGGGGTGACAATCGGGGGTGTCAACAAAAATCGCAACTTCTCAAAAGCTGCGTAAATCCTTGTAATTAAACAGATTTGGGCGGTTGGCGCAGTGGTAGCGCAGCTCCTTTACACGGAGAAGGTCGTGGGTTCGAATCCCTCATCGCCCACCAGTCTTCGCTCGAAGCGCAGCAAGAGCGAAGACTGCCGCGCCGTAGCGCGCAGCGCGTAGGCGGGCTGAAATGACGGTTTGCCAAAAACGCTTCGAGCTACGACTCGGCAAGCCAGCCCATCAAAGCGAAAAGCGAGGCTGCCGCGCCGAAGCTGAAAACGCAGGCGGGCCAGGACTTATACCCGCCAACCACCGCTCAAAGCTACGGCTCGGCATGCCAGCCCTTTCAACGTCATTGTCGTCTCCCGCCGCCACCCGCCGGATTTTTCAAAATTGGGTTCCGAGCCGAAAAACCAACCTGATTAACAGGGGCGGGGCGGAGGATCAAATCCGCCCGATTTTTGCCGGGGCTGAAAATTTTTGAAAGATTCTGAATTCCCAAACGTAAGAGCTGTAGAGCGATGATAGCAGTTATAACCGACATTGCGGTTTCACTTGAAACAAGCGATCGCGAATGGTTGCAAATCAATCGTGAAGCCGCGATGGCAACGTTTTATGCCAGCCCCGAACCTATTAGGGCCAGGGAAAAAGGGCAAAGGGAATAAGGACGGGGCTGGTATTTAAAAAAAGTGGCATGGATTCCATACAACCGAGACGGGACGAAACTGAAATTTTATTCCCTTACCCGCTTGCCGCCGGCAAGAAACAGCCCTGATGCCCCATGCACATTTTGCTTTTAGAAGACAACCTTCGCGACCGGCAACTGCTGGAAAAAACGCTGGTGAACGAGGGGTTGGAGTGCCAGATAACTCATGCAAAATCAAAAGAGGAATTTCAGGCGGCATTGGAACAAGCCAGATATGATTTGATCATCTCGGATTTTACTCTCCCGGCTTACAGCGGAATTGCCGCACTCACCGCCAGCCGGGAACTTCAGCCGGACACGCCATTCATTTTTGTCGCTGGAACCATCGGGGAAGAAAAGGTTGTGGAAAGCCTGAAATCAGGCGCGACAGATTATGTTCTTAAAAATCGCCTCAATCGGCTGGGACCGGCCGTGCGCCGCGCGTTGCACGAAGCCCACGAACGAAAGGAACGGCAACGGGCGGAAGAGCGGGTGCGTGTTCAATCCAGCGCCCTGGAGGCCGTTGCCAATGGCATAATGCTGACGGACGCGGCGGGGAAAATCCTTTTCGGCAACCGGGCTTTTTGTGCCATGACCGGTTATGCCTTGGAGGAGATTCTGGGCAAAACCCCCAGTCTTCTCAACTCCGGCAAACACGACGCTGCTTTTTTCAGGGCCCTCTGGAATACCATCCTGACGGGCCGGGTCTGGCAGGGCGAATTAATCAACCGCCGCAAAGATGGAACCCTCTATAACGAGGAAATGACCATCACGCCCGTCCAGCGGAGCAACGGGGAAATCAGCCATTTTATCGCGGTAAAACAAGACATCACCAAACAAAAACAGCGCAAGGAACAATTGCATCAGGCGCGAAAAATGGAGGCGATCGGCCAGCTCGCCGGCGGCATCGCCCATGATTTCAACAATCTCCTCACCGTCATCCATGGCAACGTTCAATTGGTGCTGACGGATGAACGCCAACTCAAGGAGGAGACCCGCCAATGTCTCAAACAAATCACCGACGCGACCGAACGCGCCGCGGATTTAACCCGCCAGTTGCTTGCTTTCGGACGGAAACAGGTCGTTCAATTTCAACCCCTCAATCTAAACCACGTCATCAGCGATTTCACCAAAATGCTCAAGCGTGTCATCGGCGAGCATATTGTCCTGGAGTGCCGTTGCGCCGAGAATCTGCCCCTCGTCAACGCGGACACCGGCATGATTGAGCAAATTCTCCTGAATCTGATCGTCAATGCCCGCGATGCCATGCCTCAAGGCGGGTCCATTGTCATTTCCACGGAGGCCGTCAGCATTGATGCCTCCCACGCTGAAACCCATCCGGAAGCACAAACCGGCAAGTTTGTCTGTATCGCGGTGAGCGATACGGGGACGGGTATTTATCCGGAGTATTTGCCGCGGATTTTCGAACCATTCTTTACCACCAAGGAGGCCGGCAAAGGCGCCGGGTTCGGCCTGGCGACAGTCTATGGCATCGTCAAACAACATCGGGGCTGGATCGAAGTGTCCAGCCAGCTTGGGAATGGAACCACCTTTAAAATTTTTCTGCCGGTGGGCGCTGCCGGCCTGGCAAAAAAATCAATTCCTCGAACGAAAGCGATCCCAGCCATTGGGCGCGAAAAAATACTGTTGGTCGAAGACGATGCCGACGTCAGAACCGTCACGCGGGGCGTTTTGGAAGGATCCGGTTATCAAATTTGGGAAGCGGCCAATGGTTTGGAAGCTTTGAATGTTTGGAAGACAAACGCTTCACAAATTGATTTGTTGCTGACCGATATAGTCATGCCGGGCGGCCTTAATGGCTGGGAATTGGCAGACCGATTAAGTGGGGAACGGCCGAACCTGAAGGTGATATTGATGAGCGGGTACAATTCTGATCTGCCAGGAAAAATTCAACCCCACAGCCATATTTTATCAAAACCATTTTCACTGGAGAGCCTTACGGAAACTGTGCGGAGCTGTCTGGACGCGGCGCATCCTGCGGGTTGAAGTTTTTGGAAAAATCGCGGGCACGAGGGACTGACAATCAACCCGCATCCAATTCTTTTCGGGCCTTTTCCAGGGCGAGGTGCATCTCCGCCGCCGACGCATAACGCTGCGCCGGGTCCGGCTGACAGGCCTTGAGGATGACGGTGTTCAACGGAAAGAAATCCGCCGGGTCCCCGCCTTCAACCAGGGTCGTGGCAATCTCAGGAAAATAGGCCGTGCTGTGGCCCGTGCTGAGCACGTACAGCACCATGCCCAAGGCGTAAATGTCCGTCTGCGGTGTGCCCGGGCGTTCCGGTGGCGGCGGCATATAGCCGGGCGTGCCCACCAACGTTCGCTCCTGGTCGGGAGGCCTGATTTCGGTGATGAGTCCCATGTCCGCCAGCTTGGGCTGGCCGTTTACAAAAATAATGTTCTGCGGCTTGATGTCACGATGCGTCAGCCCCTGGCGATGGAGAAAATCAAGGGCGTCGCTCAGGGCCAGCCCAATCCGCACACACTCCCGCACCGGCAGCCTCCGACTGTGGGAGCGGGCGCGTTCACTCACCAAATCACGCGGTTTGTAGGTGGAAGGCTCCCGTTCCCAACCCGGCTCCAGCGGGTCACCCAGTTCCATCACATAATAAAAATATCCCGCCTGCTTTTCACTGACAAATTCGACGCGCAACAGGCCGGGATGTTTGTCGGAGACCGGCTGGTATTTTTTGATGCCGTTGAATTCGCGCTCGTAGGGATCGGGATTCTGGTCAAAGTTTGCCAGATAAACCACTTTCAACGCCCGCCATTGTCCGGCCGCGTTCCGCGCCAGCCAGACTTTTCCATAAGCGCCCTCGCCAAAGGGTGGATTGAACAATTTGTAATCCGGGGCGTCCGGCATCTTCTCGACCGGAGCAGCCGGGCGGGGAAATGAAAGGGAAACCGAAACCGCTCGTTTTTTGAATGCGTGACGCAGCCCCGTAGCCAGCGTCCAAGCCAGGGCAACGGGCACTTGTCCGCCCACAATCACCAGCCAGGGAAACCAATAATTGGTGAAATAACTCCAGGAAATCGCCACCAAGGCCGCCACCAAACCAACCGCCGCCGCCATCGCACAGGCTACCCACAGTCGCATCCGGCACAGTCCGCCGCCGAGCAATAATCCGCTGGCCACCAGCATCAAGGCCTCCAGCCACCAGGCTGGCCGCCGCAACCAGTCGCCATCCACCAGATTTAAAAAAGAAGCGAGCAGGATTTCCACGCCACCGACGGATTCATTGGTCCGCAGTGAGTACGGAGTGCGGAACTTGTCGGTTTCGCCATCAGGCACCGATGTTTTCGGCGCGGTGCCGATGAATACGATCTGGCCACGGAAATAATTCGTGGGCCGGTCCAGCGCGAACCGGTAACTCAACCTGGTTGCCGCGCCATCGCGACCGTAATAACGCAACCACCGTTCTTGCGGGTTTTCGCTCAATGAGGCCCCGGCCAGGCGCGCGGCGGTCCAAGGCAGACTTGGATGTGGCCCCGGGGATGGAAACGGCCAATGCCGGCGCACAACCGGTTCGGGGTCGAGGCAGGCGACGCCCCAATTGGTTCCGGCCGCGTCGAGAAACAGTTCGGTTGGCAGTGTTGGCTGTACCCCGGTTAGAGCATTTCCATAAATAATGTAGCTTTACAAAGGAGTGGCAACCGGATAAAGTCTGGGGCATGCAAGCGATTCCTCTACCGACCCGTCAACGCATCATCCACCTCTACGAACAGGGCAAAAGCACCCGCGACATTTCCGCGTTCTTCGGTTTCTGTGTGGCGGCGGTGCGCCGAGTCCGGCAACAGTTCAAGGAGCGGGGCACACTCCAACCCCAAACTGACCGGTGCGGACGCAAGACGCTGTTAACCGTCAAACGCAAAGTTCACCTGCAAAAGCTGGTGGCCGAGCAACCCGACGCCACCCTGGCCGAGTTGGGGACGCGCATGGATCGCCCTTTTCGGACTTCGACGATGGACTTATGGCTGCGCCGACTGGGGTTGACGTATAAAAAAAACGCTGCACGCCGCCGAACAGAACCGCCCCGACGTGGCCGAAAAAAGGGCGCATTGGCATGAGCAATTGGCGGAAATAGATCCGGGACGGCTGGTGTTTGTGGATGAAAGCGGAGCCAACACCAAGATGACCCGTTGGCGGGGACGGTCTCCTGGCGGCCAGCGGTTGGTCGCCCACATTCCGCAGGGCCACTATCAGACCAGCAGCCTTATCTCGGGGGTTCGCCTGACCGGTCCCCGCGCCCCTTGGCTCTTTGAGGGAGCCATGAATGGGGAGATGTTTTTGGCATGGGTCAGGGAAGGTCTGGTGCCCACACTGCAAAAGGACGACTTGGTTATCATGGACAATCTGGCGACGCACAAGGTGCAGGGCGTCCGCGAGGCCATCGAATCGGTGGGTGCCCGGCTTTTGTATCTACCGCCCTATTCGCCTGATTTCAACCCCATCGAAAACATGTGGAGCAAGATCAAGCAAATCCTCCGCAGCCTGGCCCCGCGCACCCAGACTGAATTGCTGGAAGCGACCAAACTCGCTTTCAACGCCATCTCCCCCGCCGACTGCCTCGGCTTCTTTTTACACGCCCGCTACGCTATATGAATTATGGAAATGCTCTAGCGTCGAATAGATGACCTCTGCCTGCTCGGCCCCCAACACGATGTGCTGTTGCCGCCGCATGGCTTCGGCCAGGGCTTGGTCCGAAACCGGATCGTTCGTTTGCGGTTGCCGGAAAAAGGAGTCGAACACCACGAGGGCGCAACCGTTGTCCGCCAGCCGGTTCAACAATTGGGCGTGCAGTCCCCGGTTCCACGGCTGGCCGCGGACCTGATGAAATTCATCGAAGGCCTCATTGTCCATCAGGATGAGGGTCACCCGGTTGGTGACTGCGCGCGCGCCGAAGCGGAATAAATCATCGTAGCTGGCGTTCACCCAAGGCTCGCCCAGCGGCATCTTCCACAACATGAAACCACAAAGCACCGCCAACACCGCGCCCAGCACGGATTTGAACAATTCATTTTGTCCGATGGCTTTGACCTTCACCGCTGCTGGAGTTTAGGAAAAGATGGCGTGGAAATCAGTGATTTTCATCCGATCAGATGAATGGGGAAAATGAATGACGCGCGGCGGTCAGTTGCTTTTGTCTTTCCATCATAATAATTCAGCCAAAATGTCTGAAAGATTGGCTCGGTTATTGCGTATTGCTCAGTATCCGCCTGAGAAAAGCAAAACTGCTGTGCAGATTCTAGGGTGTTGTCGGGCGCAGGGAGAACGACAGCATAAAACCATAAAACCTATGAATAAACATATCCCTCATATCAAAATCCCTCACATCATTGCACTGGCAGCCATCACCGGACTCCTTGCCATTGCAGGAAACACGGCTTACACCCAAACGACTGACCCCCTTCTGACTGACCCGGTTGATCAATCTGCGTTTCCACAGATAACGGCCCAGCCGCTGGATCAAACCGTTCCCATTGGATCGGATGTCGTATTATCGGTGCAGGCAAACAACGCAGACAGCTTTCAATGGCTGTGCAACGGAGTCCCCGTTGATGGACAAACCAACAACAATCTCACTATTCAGAATGCGGGAATCAACGATGTGGGATATTACTCATGCGAGGTTTCCAAGGACATGGAGACCGTGCCGACCCGCGCAGCCAATGTGAGCGTTTATACGGTCGGTTCAAGTGTTGTCGCGGCCAGTTCGAGCGATGTCGCGGCTAAAACGAGCATGGTTGCGGCCAGTTCGGGTGTTGCAGTGGCCCGTGTCACGGGCGGAGGACCAATCACCGTGTTCGGCACTCCTTATCCCGGCGGCGGCTCGCAAGGCAGTTGCCCGGGACCTTATGCGGGATATGTTGCCTATTCCAAAACGATTTCCCAAGGCTGGGGCTGGACGCCCGTTTCCGGTGCCACCGTCCTTAAGGCTGCCGATGGTTCGGGACGGACCGATACCAAAGTTCAATATTTCGGCCTCTATGGTGATATCGGGTGCGCTCAAACCACCGTTACCATTCCCTATCCCACGTTTAGCCCGGCTTACCGGTTCTGGATCTATTTTGCCAATAATGTTCCGACGACGAATGCCTATCCGATAATTCTGACTGGATTCAATCCATAGGCGTAGTTGAAAATGGAGATACGCGCGTCCCAAAGAAACCGGGCTGAACCGAAGTACAGCCCGGTTTTTTAGTACTTCCGCCTGTGCCTCTACACACCAAGTTCCGTCTGCCGGCCCTGCTTCTTCTTTGATTCCGGCGCTTTCTTGAAGGTTTCGTCCGTGGCGGCGACGGTGGATGGGCGCTCAATCCCCTTCCCTTCCATCAATTCTTTCACGGTGCGGAGTTGGAGGCGCGGATATTTCTGCCGGTTGGTCTTGTGCTCGTAAAAGCCGGCGCTGGCGGCTTCGGTTTCCATTGGGCCGGTGGGCGGTTGCAGGGAAATTAAAATGCCGATGGCAGCCTGCTCGCGGTCCAGCACGCCGCGCAAATCGCGCACGTCTTTCACACCGGTCTTGCCGCCCTTGACTTGAATGATGATTTGCTCCGGCTTGGCGGCTTTCGGGTCGTCGCGGAAAAGGATTTTGCCGTCCATGCCGTGGTCCGCGCCTTTCTTCTGCTCGACGGGTCGTGCGCCAACGAGTCCGAGCGCCCACCATTGGAATTGAAACTTGTCCTGCTCGGCGAGAACAGAGGCTTCGTTCGGCGTGGTGGGTTCGCCAATGATGCGGACGACCGATTCGGTAGGGCGCGGCACTCCGTGCGCGCCGTCGGACGGCTGCTGGCGTGCGGACGACTCGCCACGTTCGGCGGCGGGCAGGGGACTGCCCGCCCTACCTTGCGCTGCCGAGCCGCTCACAAATTTCAGCCGGCTGCCGTAGGTGTCTTGCAGGCGGTTCTTGATGAGGGAAATCGCGAGTTGCGTCACGTCAATGCCGATCCAATCGCGGCCGAGTTTCTCTGCGGCGTCAATGGTCGTACCGCAGCCGCAGAACGGGTCCAGCACCACGTCGCCGGGATTGCTGCTGGCCTGGATGATCCGCTCCAGCAACGCCACGGGCTTTTGCGTCGGGTAGCCGAGACGTTCGGAAGATGTATTTCCAATCCGCTCAACGTCTGTCCAAACATCGCTAACAGGTTTTCCCTTCTTCTCGTCGAGGAAAACTTTTCGCCCGTCCAAGCGAGGTGTCCCATCTTTCTTTTTCAGGATTAAATTGTTTGACCAGAGCTTTTCCAATTCTTCGAGAGAAAGACCCCAGCCACGATTCGGAGGCGGTTTCGTGCCTCTCCACTCAAAGTTTCGTTCTGGATTGCCGGTCATCGTCAAATCCTGCCCCGTGCAAAGTCGCCCGGTTTCGGGATCAGGAAAATATTGATCCAACTGCTGCGGGGAGAATTCTGCGTATTGATGAATCCAGAGATAATCTTCAGTTTTGGAGTAGAAGAAAATTGTGTCGTGAATCCGCGAGAAATGATTTGAAGCGATGTTGTGTGCATTTGTTCGCGGTCAAGTTATTTCATTTCGGAAGTTTTCCTTCCCCATTATCGCATCGCACAGCAGCTTGAGGTAATGCGAAGCGGTCGGGTCGCAGTGGAGGTAGAGCGAACCGGTGGGTTTGAGGACGCGGCGCAGTTCTACGAGGCGCGAGGACATCATGGTGAGGTAGGCCATCATGTCGTTGCCGCCGAGAAAGGTGTAGAAGGCCTGCATCACGTCGGAGACTTTGCCGGGCGATTCGGTGACGGCGTCGTAGGCTTTCTTGGTTTCGATGTCCCAATGCCAGGTGTCCTCAAAGGCGTGAATCTGGCTGGCGGCGTCGGTGCCGTCCTTTTCGTGGAAGAAGGCGTTGTAGTTCTGCGCGGAGTTGAAAGGCGGGTCGAGATAAACCAAGTCAACCGTCTCGTCCTTGATGTAACGCTTGAGGATGTCGAGGTTGTCGCCGTAGTAAAGCGTGGCCATGTGCGGGACAATACCGGTTTCACAGCCGGCGTTCAACAGTCGTTTGGGAGGATCCGGGGTTAAAAATTGATTTGCAGGCGCAAGGCGAGTGTCCGGCTGCGCGGCAGTTCGTTGTAAAGATTGAGCGGGTTGAGGTTGTAATTTTGATCAGTGATGTTCAACAGGCCGAGCGTAACTTGGGCTTTTCGATGCAGAAACCGATAACCGACAAACGCATTGAATTGCCAGAAATTATCACCGGGTTCGCTGGAGCCATAGCCAATGTTGTTTTGCGCATACCAATGGGCCTCGGATTGGGCGTAGAAACCACAGGGATGATTGTAAACCACGAGCAAATCCACCTGGTTGAGAACCGCCTCCAGACGTTGGCTCGGTTGAATACTTCCTGAACCGAGAGTGTTTGTAACATCCACGAAATTTTCGTTCAGCACGGCTTGGCTGACACGATATCGCGCACCGAGCGACCAGTTCTTGCCCAACAACTGGTTGACCGTAATCAAGAGGGATTGCTCCTCGTAATTCAGGTTCTCTTGAAGTTTGGACGGAACAGCCAGTATTAACTGGAGTGGAAAATAATCGAATGCTCCGACCGTTTGCTGGACGTCGGAATTCAACAGTTCGCCGGAAACGCCGAGGTAGGTTCCCGTGGAAAACTTTTGTTCGATCGAAAATCCATACGTTTCAAACTTGGCCCCGGGAACCGGTCCAGCCACCGATTCCGGGATGATGCTCCGGTAGGACTGGATGAAGCCCGCCACCTGCGAAGGCTCCAATTGATAGCTTTGGTCCAGGCTGGCGCCGGCCAGCGAGCGAGTATAGGCGAAACGGAGGGTGGTATTCTCCAGCGGCGTCCAGATGAAGCCGGCCTTTGGGGAAACCTGGTCCTCGGTCTTGGAATTTCCGGAAACGGGTGCGGTTTGAAAATTCTCAGGATAGGTCAACCGGTCATAAGCCACTCCACCAATCAATTGCAGGGGGTCGAAAACCTGCCATTGATGATAGCCATACACGGAAATACGCCTGAACTGGGAAGAGAGGTCTTGTTCAGCGGGTGGCACTGGAAACAAAGAGGGCACGATAGATGGCGTGTTTTGCAGGTTGTGAATGTCGAAATCGCCATACTGAATGCGCGTACCCAGAATGGTATTGTGCTCCGGCGTCTCCCAGATCTGTTGAAGCTCTCCCGAATAAATTGTCAGATCATCCTCAAGATGCTCATGCATGGTAAGCCCTTGCAACGAGGTCACCGTTCCAAATGGCATGACTGCCAGCAGGGTCGGCCCGGTCGGGTTGGTCACCGAAAGCGAGTCTTCCAACCGCGCCGCGAACAGCAGCGTGTGAACACCGGGACTCCATTCATGATGGTAGCCCAGTGCCACAATCGGGTTTTGATCTTCACTGAAGCGAAAACCGCGAGTCGCATTGGTGGGATTGTAATATTGGTACAAATCCCCACCGTTCGCCTGGTACTGTTTGACCTGCAAATAAACGGTGTCCTGCGGTGCGAATTGGTATTTGAGCGCCGCGGATAATTGCCGTTGTTCGACGTCGTTGTTCACCTGCTGGCCGGGGTCGGATCGGTAAAATCCCTCCACGTCATAGCCGAAATTCCCGAAGTTGCCGAATTGCGCGCCCGACTCCGTCCAGGCCCCACGGCTCAAATATTCCGTGCTCGAAACGACCCCAAGGCGGTTGCGCTCGAACAACGGGGAGTATTCCTGTTGTGAGATGGCAGGTGAGAGCATGCCGGCGTTCACCGGGGCCAGTAAATTCGCCAGCAGATATTCATTTTCGGCGGGAGTTTCATAACGGAGATTGATCTCGTTTGGATCGCTGAGTTCAATATAGCTGCTCGCCAAAAAAAGGTGCGCCGAGTAATTCGCGTAATCGTAGTTCACCGCGCGGGAGGCCTCGCGCACGGCCACGTCATCCATGCCCGCGTCCCGATATATGCCGGCCAGGTTGGCGCTGCGCACCGCCTGGTCCTGGTCCAGCAGCAGTTGCGAGCGATAAACGCTCCGGTTGTCATTCAAGGCCTGAGATTTTTCCAGGTCCTGAATCGCGTCGTTGATGCGGTTGTTCTCCTGGTTGAGCAGGGCGGAATAAAGCCACGCCGTCGGGTCGTTGGGATCCAATTTTTTCGCGAGTTGAAGTTCCCTGGCGGCGCGCGGGTAATCGCCCGCATTCGCGTAAGCCTTGCCCAGATAACTTCGCAACCCGGCGCGCTGCGGCTCCAGCGCCGCGGCCACCAGCAGGTCTTCGCGCCCACCCTTGGTGTCGCCGCGGCGGATGCGGCAAAGACCGCGACCCAGCCACGCGTTGCCGAGGGCGGAGTCCACGGCAAGCGCCCGGTCGAACCAGCTCATGGCTTCGCCAATGTGATTTTGTGCCGCGAACAGAAATCCCTTCAGCGCGAGCGCCTGGGCGTTGCGCGGAGCGAGGGCCAGACTTTTGTCCAGGGCGTCGAGCGTGCGGCGGGTATGACCGAAACTGAATTCCAGTTCCGCCACCCGCTCCCAGGCAAAACCGAAGTCCGGCGAGTTGGTCACGGCCTTTCGGGCTGAATCCAGCGCGGCCGACAATGAAATTCCGGGGACGGCGCGCGATTGTTCATAGTACGAGTCCGCCAGGAATTCAGTGGCCAGTTGCGGACGGACCGCTGCCGGATTCGGCTGTCGCTTCACGGCGGAGATGAGCCGGCGCAAGGCCAGGGCAACCCGTTGCGGGCGGCTGGAAACATCGGAGACGGACAACGAGGCAAGCACCGTTTCAGCCGGTTCAACCTGTCCAACCCCCAGCAGCAGGCCGGCGTAATAAACACGCCCGGCGTCGGAGCCGGGCTGCCGCCCGGCCGGATATTTGGCCAACGCCACCTGCAGATCGCCCGAGCGATAAGCCTGAAGGGATTCGCCGAGGATATTTTGCTCTTCCGGCGTGAACGGCAAATCCGCCGTATCAATCACCGCCGGATAGTAAAAGCACCATTGCAGGACATTGTTGGCAATGAAACCGGCGGTGCGAACGGGCGCTTTGCCCGGCTCGGCAACGGCCTGCTGGCCGTTGGTCAGCAGGAGCGTGGCCTGTTCGTTGCCAAACCGGACCTTGCCGTCAATCACGGACAGGGTCGTGCGCTCCGTTTCATCAGCGGCCATGACAAACTCCGTGCCCTCCACGCCGGCGACGGCGCCGCGGGTGATGACCCGGATGCGTCCCGGTTCATCCCGATGGAAAAACGACACGACGCCCCGGATCAGATGCAGGCCGCACTGCGCATCGGATGAATCCGGCGACAGCACTTCGAGCTCCGTCAAGGCGCCGAACGACACCACACTCCGGTCCGACCAGAGGAGTGCCATCCGGCTGTTGGCGCCGGTGCGCAACCGGTCGGACGGGTGCAGGATTTGGTTGGTTCGCACCGGCATCCAGTTCGTGGCGGTGGCCGCAGCGATTTCGGCCGTGCCTTGAAGTTCCACGATCCGGATTTCGTTCGTGGCAGCGCCGCCGGTCACCGGCTGCGCACAAGACATCCCGGCGCAAGTCAGGAAACCCCAACTGATTGCGGCTGTCAAAAGACCGTGCCCGGCTTTAGCAAACAAATTCAAGCGTTTTAATCCCTTCACGCATCTGACTGATGAATAATGATGAGACAACCATATAACATTCTTTTCTTCAACAATTTTTCGGAATGATTTTCGGGATGATGGTGTATTTTATGATGGTGTATTTTATTGCCAAGCATGATTCCAGACCACATTACTTGTTAAATGGCAGAGCCGATGGATGAATTGATTCCGACGCGTGCAACTCTGATTCAACGCCTCAAAGACTGGCAGGATCAGTCGAGTTGGCAGGGTTTTTTTGACACGTACTGGAAACTCATCTATGGCGTCGCCCTCAAGGGTGGTCTGACCGCGGCAGAAGCGCAGGATGTGGTGCAGGAAACGATGATCTCGGTCGCCAAGCACATGCCCACTTTCGAATATGATCCGGCGATTGGCTCCTTCAAAACCTGGCTCCTGAACATGACCCGCTGGCGCATCACTGACCAGCTCCGCAAGCGCGGGCCTTTCGCCGCCGGCAATCCCGCTTCCGAAGACACGGCGACCGGCACTCGTACGGTGGACAAAGTGGCCGATCCGGCAGGCCAGGATTTGGACGCGCTGTGGGACGCGGAATGGGAAAAGAACCTGCTCGATGCTGCCATGGCAAAAGTCAAACGCCGGCTTGACCCGCAAAAGTTTCAAATCTTCGACTTATATGTGAACAAGGGCTGGGCGCCCGAAAAAGTGGCCGCCACCTTCGGCATATCCGTTGACCAGGTTTATCTGGCCAAACATCGGACGACGGAACTGATCAAGGAAGAAATCAAAAAGTTGGAGCAAAAAATGTGCTGACTGGTTGCCTTCCGCCATTTGCCAGGTCAGCCCAAGGTACGCTCAGGAAAACCGGCAATAATCAAAGTCCGCATGACCGGCCGCAACTTGCGGCTGGCGGCTGAGCGCATACACCCCGATTTTGGCCCCCATCCACGTGCCCCGGCGCGCCGGAAAAGCATGGGGAATCTGCACCCACTGTCCGCCCGTCGCAAAATGAAAGGTGCAGATACCGCCTTCCTTGACTTCTACCCGCAATTTTACCACGCCGGGCAGGCCGTCGCGCGCGAATTTTTGAGCGCCATCCACGCGCAAGACCAGTTGATTGCCCGCATCGTTGTGTTGCATCACCAGGGCAGCGCAGGACTGACCCATTACCACCAGGCCCGCCTCTTCGCCGGGGTGGGCAGGTGAAAATTCCAGCAGCGTTTCAAAAGCGAAGGAGCGCGCCGGAAATTTTTGCAGCAACAAATTCGGCACGCGCATCAGGTCTTCTCCCGGCGCCGGTTGGGGATACAACCGCAGCCAGCTCTTGCGGGCGTCCAGCTTACACCACTGGTCCTGGTGGTTGGCCTGCCATTGCCATTGCAAACCCAGCCTGGGAGAATCGAACTCGTCACTCGTTTGAGGAATGATCCGGCCGCCAGCAGCAAGGCCGGAGGGTTTGGCACTATGCAACACGGGTTCTCCAATGCCGTTGCCATCCTGGTCCGCACCCATCAGGGGCCAGCCGTCCTGCCATTTCACCGGTTGCATGTGGACGATCCGGCCATACACCCCGGCGTCCTGAAAATGCAGGAACCACCATTCGCCGTTCGGCGTATCCACCAGCGCGCCCTGGTGCGGGCCGTTGATGACAGTGCTGCCCTGCTCCAGCACGGTTTTGTCCTCGTAAGGACCGTAAATATTCCGTGAACGCAGCACCACCTGCCAGCCGGTTTCCACGCCGCCGGCCGGTGACAAGATGTAATACCAACCGTCTTTTTTGAGAAATTTCGGCCCTTCCAGAGTGGGATGCCGGTCTGGATCGTGAAATACAATCTTCCCTTCGCCCAACAACTGCAAACCGTCCGGGGCCATCGGGCAGACCCGCAAGATGTGTTTGATGCCGGAGCGGGAATTCGCATATGCATGCACCAGATACGCCTTGCCATCGTCGTCCCACAACGGGCAGGGATCAATCAATCCCTTCCCGGCCTGCACCAGATGCGGCTCGGACCATTGGCCCGCGGGGCCATCCGCCGTGGTGACATAAATGCCCTCGTCCGGCGTCGGGAAAAAAATCCAGAATTTCCCGGCGTGAAACCGGATGGCTGGCGCCCAGATGCCGCAACCCGGTTGCACCTCGGCATAGCGTGGATGCGGCAGGTTTTTGACTGCGTGGTTGATGAGCGTCCAATTCACCAAATCCTTCGAGTGCAGAATCGGCAGACCGGGTGTGCAGTTGAAGCTGGACGCAGTCATGAAAAAATCGCCGCCGTGACGGATGACATCGAGATCCGAATAATCCGCATAAATGATCGGATTGCGAAACGTGCCGTCGCCCTGGTCGGGGATCCACGGATAAGCGCCATCCGCCCGGTCGGCGACGGCCGGTGGGAGCAAAGTTGCGGGCGCGGAGGACATAATTGGTCAGGTTGTTGGTTTGATTTTCGGCACGAGCAGTTGGATCGCAATCAGCGAGAGAATATACATGCCCGAGAAGTAGGCGAAGACCAATACATAGCTTCCGGTCTTTTCCAAAATGTGACCGGTGATTCCATTAACGAATCCCCCGGTGAAATAGGCGACAAATCCGCCCAGTCCGACTACGGAACTGATCGCCTCCTTCGGCATCGTGTCGGAAACCAGGCTGAAGAGGTTGGCCGACCAGCCCTGGTGGGCCGAGCCGGCGATGCCGACAATCAACACTGCCAGCCAGACGCTCCCGGCAAACGGCGCGAGAAATACCGGCACCACCGCCAAGGCGCACACCAGCAACGAAACCTTCCGCGCGGCATTGAGGCTCCAGCCGCGATGGAGGAGCTTTTTCGCCAGCCACCCACCCGCCACGCCACCCACGATTGCGATCGTGAAGAACACGCCGGTCCACCAACCGGTCGCCTGGAGTTCGAGATGAAAGCCTTTCTGTAGAAAATCAGGCACAAAAAACTGGTAGAATCCCCACGCCGGTGCAGCGAGGATGCTCGCCAATACGTAAGCCCAGACGGCCCGGTAGCCCAGCAGCGACAGCCAGGGCGCTTTCACCGGTTTGACCTCCACCGCCGGCTGTCCGCTCTTGATATAGGCCAGTTCGGCCGGCGAAAGCCGCCGCTGTTTCTCCGGCGAATCGTAGAGCAGCCACCAGGCAACCACCCATATAAAACCCGTCGCTCCGGTCACATAAAAGGTTGCTTCCCAGCCAATCCGTTGAAAAATCCATGGTACCGCGATGGGGCAAAGAATGGCTCCCACATTCGTTCCGGTATTGAACCAGCCGGTCGCCAGGGCGCGCTCTTTTATCGGAAACCACTCGGCCACCGTCTTGATGGCCGCGGGGAAATTTCCGCCTTCCGCCAGGCCCAGCACGATGCGTGCGACTACAAAACCGGCCACGGTCATCGGCATTGCCAGGGTCATCCATACAATCCCTTTTTCCGCCCCGGCAAACCAGGGATACTGCATCCGGAACTGGTCCTCGACTCCGATGAGACCGCAAAGGCCGTGGGCCATGGCCGCCGCGCTCCAAAACAACACGAACAACGGCAGCCCGCGTTTCACACCGAGCCGGTCCGTCAGCCAGCCGCCAAGCAGATAACCGAATGCGTAGGCAAACGAGAAGGCCGCCGCAATGTTGCCGTAATCGCTGTCGCTCCAGCCCAATTGTTCGCTGAGCGGCTTTTTCAGGATGCCGATGACCAGCCGGTCAATGTAGTTGACCGCAACCGAGAAAAAGAGCAGCGCGCAGATGGCCCAGCGGAAATTTCCCACCTGTCCATGCGGCGAAGCGGCTGACGATGCCCTGGTTGTTGGTTCGGTTGACATGATTATGGTTCCACTCTCACCGCTTCCGCGTTCACGCCCTCGCCGAGTACGAATTTTTGTCTGGCTTCCAAAAGGTCGCTCGCCTCGATGCGGACTTCGCCCGAGCTTTTGCCGGCCAGCTTCAGAAAAACATCCGTTGCTTTTGGCGCGGTCGCCTTCTGAATCGTGACTCGCGAGACGCCGGTCAGGTCAAATACCGGCCCTTTGGACGGCGTGACGACAACGTTGCTGAATACCAGTTCCCGGGCGTAATTGCAAACCACACCTTTGGCCGAGGTGATCTTCAGGTTCTCGAACCGGATGTTCTCGATGGGCGAATCTGCGAGGCCCTGGATCACAATGGCCGCCGGAGCGCCATCGCCGGTCACGTTCTCGATCCGCATGTTCCGGAACACGGGCGGTTTCTCGTTCGCCGCCTGCTTCTGGCCGGAACTGTAATCCATGTTCATGATCACCACTTCGCGCTGCATGTTTTTCACGCGGAGATTGCGGGCAAAGACGTTCTCCACCACGCCGCCGCGCCCGCGCCGTGACTTGATCCGAATTGCCCGGTCGGTGCCCTCGAACTCGCAATCTTCCATGAACACATTGCGCACATCGCCGGACATTTCGCTGCCGATGACCAGCCCGCCGTGGCCGCGGCGGCTGAAGCAGCGGCGCACGATGACGTTCTCCGTGGGCCGGCCCACGCGCCAGCCGTCCTCGTTGTAACCGGACTTGAGCACCACGCAGTCGTCACCGGTGCTGAACGTGCAATCCTCGATCAGCATGTCCCGGCATGAATCGGGATCAATGCCGTCGTTGTTCGGGCCGTCCGTATCCACGTTCACGCGGCGGATGGTGGTATTCTGGCAATAGATGGGATGGATCGTCCAGTTCGGTCCGCTGCCGGCGGTGAAACCTTCGAGCAGGATGTTGGTGCAGTTCACGAAGCTGACGAAGCTGGGGCGGATGGCAGATTCCGGTTTGCCGAAGACGCGTTTCTCCACCGGCACGCCCTTGGCGCTCATGTCGAAGAACTCCTTCGTCTCCATGCCCTTCCAGTCCCACCAGGCTTTGGCGTTGCCGTTGAGTTTTCCCGGACCGGTGATGGCGATGTTCGCGCAGCCGCGGGCGTAGATGAGCGGCGAGTAGTTGTAAATCTCGATGCCGCCGACGCGAACGAACACCGGTGGCAGATAATCCGCGAACGTGTCGCTGAAAATGATTTCCGCGCCTTCGCTCAAATGCAACTCGACGTTGCTTTTCAGGTGGATTGGTCCCGTCAGAAATTTTCCTGCCGGCACGACCACCCGTCCACCGCCGGCCCGGTGGCAGGCTTCGACGGCGCCGGCAAACGCCCCGGTGCATTTCGTGGTCCCGTCCGCCGTGGCGCCGAATTTCGTGACATTGAATTCCCGGCCGGGGAAGGTCGGCGGCACAATGCGTTTCAGGATTGCCGGCACCTGTTGCCAGGCATTTGACGCCGTGTCGGCCGCCCTGCCGGCCACGGAAAAACCGGCCGCGCCCAGGCCCAAAAGCAGGAGCCGGAGACCCCGCCGCGCTGACGTTTGAATCATCATGTCCCAAGCATGATAGCGGTTAAATGCCGGTGGCAGAACAGCGAATATCGGCAAGAATCATTGAAAAAAGTGCAGCCGGAACCGATGAGACGTATTATTGGAGCCTGCCATCCAACCGCAGCATCGCATCCCTTTTTATTTTCACAGTGCGCGTGATAATGCCGTATCGCAAATGGCAGGGGTTGCCCGCGAACGAATGGATGGCGGCGGAAACCAGTTTGCCGTTTTTCCATTCGACATTCACTTCAAAACCGCCGCGGGCGCGCAAACCTTTCACGCTGCCATCCGGCCACGCCTTGGGCAGCGCGGGCAGCAGTTCAATCTCGCCGTTCTGGCTTTGCAGCAGCATTTCGGCGATGCCGGAGGCCCCGCCAAAATTGCCGTCAATCTGAAACGGCGGATGCGCGTCAAACATGTCCGGATAGGTGCGTTCCGGGCTCAACAGAAATTCCAAAATGCCATAGGCGTGATCCCCGTCGTGCAGGCGCGCCCAAAGATTGATGCGCCAGGCCGTCGCCCAGCCGGTCGCCTTGTCGCCCCGCATTTCCAGAGATTTTTTCGCCGCCGCCGCCAGGTCCGGCGTAACGCGCACGTCAATCTGGCCGCCGGGAAAAAGTCCGTACAGATGCGAAACGTGCCGGTGATGAATGTCCGGGGCATTCGTGTCCCAATCCTCCAGCCATTCCTGCAATTGTCCCGCCTTGCCGATTTGCAGCGGTGCCAGCCGGGCGCGCGCGGCGGCAAGCTGCTGGCGGAAGTCTTTGTCTCGGCCGAGAATTTCCGACGCCTGAATGCAGTTCGCAAACAGGTCGCGCAAAATCTCCAGGTCCATGGCCGGCCCGGCACAGATGCTCGTGCCGCCGGGATGCTTGTTTTCGGGCGACAGCGATGGCGAGGTGACGAGCCAGTGACGCGCCGGTTCTTCAACGAGCGTGTCGAGGAAGAATTGGGCCGAACCCTTCATGGCCGGATAAATTTCCTTCAGATATTTCCTGTCGCCGGTGAATTGGTAGTGCTCCCAGAGGTTTTGAAGGAGCCACGCGCCGCCCATCGGCCACATGCCGTATTGCGGGCCGTCAATCGGCGCGGTGGCGCGCCACAAATCCGTGTTGTGATGGGCCACCCAGCCGCGGGCGCCGTACATCACCCGGGCGGTGCGGGCGCCGGTTTGGGCCAGGTCCATCACCAGGGCCGTGAGCGGTCCGACGCACTCGCCCAGATTGCACGGCTCGGCGGGCCAGTAGTTCATTTCGGTATTGATGTTGATGGTGTATTTGCTGCCCCAGGGCGGATTCATGGATTCGTTCCAGAGGCCCTGCAAATTCGCGGGCTGGCCGCCGGGGCGCGAACTGGAAATGAGCAGATAGCGGGCAAATTGAAAATACAGCGCGGCCAGTTGGGGGTCGTTGCCCCCGGCAAAATGGGCGATGCGTTCGTCCGTGGGCAATTTCATGGCGTCCGTTTCCCCGAGGTTTAATTCGACGCGGCGGAACAGACGTTGATGTTCAGCCACATGCGCCGCCCGCAATGTATCGAAGTTTTTCTTACCGGCAGCGGAAATTTGCTTTTTTGTGATGGCTTCGGGATCGCCGCTCACGTCCTGATAGTTTTTGTAGCTGGTGGCGACGGCGATGAGCAGTGTGGCCGAATCGGCATTCGCGACGCGGATGGAATCCGGCCCGGTGAACAGCGTTCCTCCGCAGCAACTCACACCCACGCGTGCCTGGAATTTCAACGCTCCTTTGACTCCGTTTGCCAGGCCGTTGACGCCGCGCATGATCAATTCAGAGGCAAACTCGGCACCCTCTGGAATCTTTCCAATGGAATTGGTTGCCGCATTCATTTCGGTGGTGACCGTCGCCAACTGCGGTGTTTTCATCCCGGCGGTGAAGGAAATTTGCCCCGGCTTGTCCGCGGTCAGGTGCATCACGATCACCTGGTCCACCGGACTGGAGAAAACTTCACGATTGAAGTGAACGCCGTTCACCGTGTAGCTGACGCTCGCGACGGCCGTGTTGAGATTCAAATTACGACGGTAATTTCCAACGATTCCATTCGTCGGAAACGCGAGCAATAAATCGCCAACGGTTTCATACGGCATTTGCCGCATCGGCGTCCCCATCATTTTTTCGCCGATGAGGTTTTGGGCGTTGGTGTATTGACCATCGCAGATCAACCGGCGAACTTCCGGCAAGGCGGCAAGCGCATTCGTATTGGCGGGGTCATATGGGCCGCCCGCCCAAAGGGTGTCTTCGTTGAGTTGCAGCCGTTCCCGCTTAACTCCGCCAAAAACCATGGCGCCTAAACGGCCATTGCCGACCGGCAATGCTTCGGTCCAATTGGTCAGCGTCGCCGGCGTGCGGTACCAGAGGCTCAACGGCTCGGCGGGCGGTGCGGCTTCACCCATCAATCGCCCGGAATTAAGGAAAACAAGGTTGGTCGTCGTGTCCGCCGCGCTGGTCCAGACCGGAAGAACCAAGGCCAAAATAGACCCGGCGAATGCTGTTTTTATGAAAGAGTTCATAGAAAATATCATGGTTGGACTGCCGGATTCCAGTCATCGGCGCCGCGCAGAACGTTTTCCACCGTGTAGGATGCGGCCTCGTCATCGGTTAACTGCCTTGACCATTTGACGCGGGCGGCCGGATTCGCACCCGGGCCGATGCTTTTGTATTCGGAGTAACGCGCGGTCAATTCGTTCGTCGGGTTTCGCCAGTTATCCCAGCCTTCCGGTTTGATGTGGCCACCCATCTCGCAATTCAGGTAGCTGACGGCGGCGTGCGGACGCCAGGGACGGCCGAGGTCCGCCTGTGGCAGTTTGTCGCTCGTGTTGGTATTGGCGGGAATGCCTTCCGGACCAGGCCACGGCGATGGATCACCGGTGAGCTTGCAGTTGAGGAACACCAAACCGTAGGGATGATCCGGCGGCGTGCTGGCGGCGGTGACGTAGCCGCCGTTCTTGCTGTGAATCTCACAGTGATCAAACACCGCCGTGCCCGATCCGTAGATGAAATCCACACGGCCTTCGACGTAGCAGTTGGTGAAATACTGCCGTCCGTTGTTCACCCGGAGCGTGTCCTGCCAGCCCAGCATCCGGCAGTGGTTGAACACGGCGCGGTCGCCATCCACCCGCAAGGCCAACGCCTGCCCGTGGTCGCCGGAGGTGTTCTGGAAGGTGATCTTCTCCGCGCGGAAATCATCACCCAGGATGACCACCCCCGTGCCCTTGAACTTCGGATTTACGCCTTCCGGTGGCGGCTCGTTGATATTGAACGCATAGGTAAGAATGGTGTTCGTTACTTCTTCACCCATGAACCTCAGATTCCGCTTCTCCTTCGGCACAATGATCTGCCCCGGATAGATGCCGGGCTTGATTAGGATGATAAAAGGTTTCGCGGCATTGGTGGGCGCGGCGACGATGGCTTCCTGCACGTTGGTGTGCGTGCCCGAGCCATCGGCGGATACGACGGCGTCGAAGGCGGCTTCCTTCGCAACCGGGTTGGGGTCGGCCGGTTCGGCGCGGAGCACGGGCGCGAGTTCAGGCAAGGCGCGGCGGAGTTCCTCGACGACGAGCCGGGCGAACATCACGCTGCCGTTGACCTTGAGATGCGTGCCATCGAATGTGTTCGTGCCGTCAACGATTTTGATCGGGCTGAATTCCAGACACTTTTCGGGTCCAAGCGACTCGCACAGCTCGATGCTGCGGGTCTGGAGGTCCACGAGCGGCACTTTTTTTTCGGCGGCGATTTTGCGGACCTCTTCGGCGTAGGGTGCGAGGCTGGATTTGATTTTGCCGGGATGCTCCGGATCCCACTGGCGGCGGGTGAGCGGAGTGACGAGGACGGGTTTGGCGCCGATGGCGCGGGCTTCCTCGACATAGCTGACCATGTTGCTGACAAACGTGGGCATGTCGGTGGAACGGCCCGGCTTGCCCGGCTCGTTGTTGTGGCCAAACTGGATGAGGTAATAATCACCCTTGAGCGCGAGGGCATTGGTCCAGCGGCCTTCCTTCATGAAACTCATGGAACTGCGCCCGCCACGCGCGGTGTTGATCAACTCAGTCTTGTTGGTGTCGAGAAATTGCTTGAAGCCGAGGCCCCAGCCGGCGTTGTCGGTGACCGTGGAGTCGCCCACGAGCACAATGCGCAACGGGTGATTGGTCGTCGGCGCCCGGTCTTGAGCCGCGAGCGACAGAGCGCCCGCCAGCAGAACGACCAGGGAAATCAGTTTGGAAAGCGAGGCGGGTCGGCATAAAATCGGGTGCATTATGCATTTGAGTATGATTGCTGCCGGATGAGGAATCAAGGGCAAGCCAGGCGCAGGAACACCGCGGCCGACAAGAGAAGACACACACTGACGAATGTTTTCCTGCCATTTGAATTTGCAGGACATTCAGGTGATCCGTAGAGGGTCATACCGGCTAAAAGCCAAACGGGCGCCGGGAAAAGACCAGCGCCCGTTCCGCTAAAGATTAATTGTTTTAGCGGCGAGGCCGACGACACATCCACATCAACCCCAGTGCCCCCATGCCGGCCAAAGTAAAAGTTGTTGGCTCGGGAACCGGCGTAATTTGGAAACCGCCATAATAAGCCCCACTGCCGCTCCAGTTACCCGTTTGAAAACTTAAATTCCCCGAGCCATCCGTTGTAACATCTATTTCATTCCACGTCGTCCCCTGAGCCATCAGTGTATAATTGCCGCCTCCAGCGTCCGTCCAAAGGCTGCCATACGCACCAGCACTGTTCGCTGTCGTATTTGCCGTGCTGAGTATTGCAGTTCCGGCACCCGTAATATTTGTAATTACTCCGAATTGACCACTAGTGGTCGTGCCAGCCTCCATGTACAGTTTATATGACGAATTGGCAGCCAGACCGCTAAACGTAAAGGTGAAATAGTTGTGGCTGCCATTATAGTAATTGCGCCATTCCTGCCCCATCACCCCGCCGGGCTGGATCGAGTTTTCGCCGGTGCCATTGGAAGGTTGTGTTCTGGTGCCGGTTGAAACGGTGGAGTAATAGGATACGGTCAGGGTCGCCGCCGACGCATTGCCCAGCGAATCCACCAAGGACAGGCCGGAATATGTGGTAGTGGTGGTACCAGCTGTTGTGCCTGCCGGAACCAGCGTGCTCTCGCCAACGGTGTTCCAAGTGGTGCCGGCGACGGGGTCAGCTCCGCTAAAGCTGTAGCCGGTGGGAGCGGCAATGGTGGTTGTGGTTGGGGCTGCCGTGGTCGTGAGCAAATCAATGAAAATACTTTGCGCTCGGGTGCTGCTTGCGGCAGCAATTATGCAACAAAAGATGGCGACAACTTTGTTCTTGAACAGGATTTTTTTCATGACGATTGATGGTTGGTTAAGTTGTTAAGGTTTGATCTGATTCTAAACCGGTTTTCCCGGTTGTCTGCATGGAATAGTATTAATTCCCTGCAAAAAGCATTGAAAAACCGGCGGCGGCTTTCAAGGATATGTCAATCGAAGAAATACGCTGCCGTTGGCGGGATCAATCGGGATGCTCATCCAATTTGCCGTGGCGGAATTGGAGCAGGTGATCCAGTTTGTGCTCAGGCCGATGCTGCTGAGGTTGGTCTGGATCTGCAGGTGCCAGCCACGGTGATCCTGCGGCCAGGAAAGTTGCAACTGGCCACCGACTGCCTGCATAGCGATGTTTGTAGGTTGGTTTGACGGCAGCGGCACGGCGCTGACCGGCGCTGAATTAGTGCTTTCAGCAGCAGAATTAGTGGCCGAGACGACGTAATAATAATTTACGCCTGGATTCACCGCCGCGTCGGAATAATTCGTGGCGGGCACATTGGCAATAATCGAATAAGGTCCGCCGTTGGTCGTGGAACGCTTGAGGTTGTAACTGTCGGCGTTGGAGGATGCGAACCACTTCAGCATGATCAAAAGATTTGTTCCCCCGGCGGTAAGATTGGCGGGGGTTTCGGGCGGAGGCGAAGTTACGATTAGATTAATTTGTCCCGCGGTGTTGGTATCCCATGTGTAATTGTGACCTGCGGGAACGCTGCCGAGAACCGGGGTCCCCCATGTCAACGTTTTGCCGCAAGTGAAAATCGTATAAGTGCCGTTGGTGAAACCGTCGCCGGCATTGACATTGATCGTTCCATTCAGGGTCAGGTTGCTGATGACAGCAATGGTGGCGTTGCTCGCGCCCAGCGTGAAGTTCAGCGTCTGCGAGACATCCAGGTTCCAATCATTGCTGACGGTGAGTGTGCTGCCGCCAAGCGTAAGGGACGCTGTTCTTGGCAATACATTCGTGTCGGTGAAGGCGATGCTTGCATTGAAGAAAGCAAGCTGGTTGGTGATTGAGGCCGAACTCCAACCGGCGATTTTCACCAGATTGGTGTTGAAGACACTGTTGGTCAGGGTGAGATCAACGTTGTAAAGATTGAACGTGTTGACGCTGTTGGGCACGTTGATTTGCGAATCAATGAACTGCGCGTTCCGGATGTGATACATGACGAAACTTAAATCGGCCTTGGCGGTCACTTTTGAGAGTGTGAGGTTGGTGATGAGCATTTCCGGCAATCCGTAAATCCTCCCCGCATTGCGTCCGCTGGGGGTGACGATGTTGACGTTGCTGATGGTGATGTCGCGCCAGATCGGCGTGGTGGACGTGATGGCCGAACCGGTGTCGGTGGTCGGGTTGGAGGGAATGGTGCTGTCCGGGTAATAACTGGAGATGAAAATCGGGTTCTGCACGTTGGTCAGCGCCAGGTTGAGATAAGTAAGATTGCGCGCAAATCCGCCCCGGTCGCGTCCGGATTTCATGCGAATGCCGGAACTTAAACTGGCGCTGTCGTAGATGGTCATCGTGTTGCTGTTGACCAATACATTTTGCAGTCCGCCGGAAGTGCTGCTGCCAATGGACACGCCATGTCCGTTGCCAAAAGTGCAATTGGTGATGGTTATGGCGCTGGAACCGCCGCCCATCGCGACATGATCGTCTCCGCAACTGATGAAACAGTTCTGAATCAAACAGTTGGTTGCGTTCACGTCAACGCCATCGGTGTTGTCGGACAACACATCGGATGTTGTATTGATGACAATTCTCTGAATGACCACGTTCTTACAAAGACTGCGCAAGGAGATGTGAGTGTTCGGTGGGTTCTGCATGGTGATGTTTTGAACCAGCACATTCGTGCAGGTCGAAGGCGCGAACATGGCTTTGGGGCGGCTGATTCCGCTGGCCTCGTAAGCCGCCCACCATGCCGCGCCCTGGCCGTCAATTGTTCCGGAACCGCTGATTTCAACATCATGGAGTTTTGAAGCCCCGATGAAATCGGTTGGTGAACTTCCGCCGGGATAACTGCCGTAAGGCAACATTTTAAGAGTCGCGTTGGTGTCAATTTGCACGTTGACGGAACTTTTCATGGTCAATGGCCCGCATAAAAAGACGCCCGCTGGAATTTCCACCGTGCCACCACTTAATCCATTAGTCGTGCCGCCCAAAGCTGCGGCATTGATGGCATTCTGGATGGCCGTGGTGTTGGTCACCACTCCATCGCCCACCGCACCATAGAGTGCGTTGGTGACATTGATGACATTGTTCGTGTTAATTTTTGGAAGAGGAATATCGGCAAAAACGACATTCCTCCCCAAGGCCAACACCACACAGGCGCAGCATAAAATGTTTTCCCGAAAGTTCACGGGCGATACGCTGAACGATAGAACCGGTTCGGGTGATTCGTCGCTTGCAGATCGGTGATCTGCCACTGGCCGCTGATGATGTCCGCAGTATTGGTGCTGATGGTTGTCCAAACCACCGGCGGTGCCAGATTCGTCGTGGCATCCACCTGATAGGCATAACCGGGAACGCCGACGAAGTTCAGGGTCACACTGCCATCGCCGTTGACGACCGTACCAGCGGCGGAATTGGTCGGCGGCGGCCCGACGAGGACATTGATGATGCCGTGTGTGTTCCCACCAAAGCCATCACCCACCGTGTAATCAATCACATCGATTACATCGTTGGCGTTGGTGTAATAAACGCAGGTGTTGTCGTAGCTCACCGCCGCCCCATTGGTGCTGCTGATGGCATTGGTCAACGCCACCGCATCACCGTCCACATCACTCCAATACGTGGACAAATCACCCGCAATGGCAATGATCAACGGGTATCCCGCCGGACGCGAATAGGTGGCCGGACTGGTCGCCGGTGCCGTATCGTTATAAGTGAGTGTGGCGACAACACTGGTCACGCTGCCGGAGCCGTTGCTCACCACAACCGTGTAATTGCCGCCATTGGTCCGCACCGCGCTGGCGATGCTGTAGTTGGTGCCGGTCGCGTTGGCGATGGGCAAACCGTTCTGGTACCACTGACAGGTCGGAGCGGGGATGCCTGCGGCGTTCACGCTGAAGTTGGCGGATTGACCGTGACTGACGCTCGCACCAGCCGGCTGGCCAATGATGTTGGGTGCCAAGGCCGGTTGCCAGCCGCCAAACCAATTGGTCACATTCACAATTGCCGCCGCCTGCGAAGCGTTTAACTGCAATGACCAGCTCACCCGTTGGCTGACATCAATCAAATTTGTTCCGGTCAAATCAGTGCTCTGATATTCCCAGAAGCGCAATGTGCTCGTATTCGCTCCGTTCTGGTCCGACCAACCCACCGCCGGAATGACGTTGGTATTCATCTCACAACCGATGTACACACATTGCCCATAATTATAACTCGTACCACCATCCCGGGCGAGATATTGACTGGTCACACCGCTGACACCGCCGATGATGCAGTTCACCCAGGCGAAGCCGTTTTGCCCCTGCGGATTACGCGGCTGGCAATTGTAACCGTTGTGCATGGCATTCATCACAACGTTGGTGAAATAGACCGTACCGGAACCCCAGGTGTAATCCGTATCACCCTGGATATAGCTGTCTTGGAAATAAGCCTGATCACCAGCGGAGTTGACCAGCAAGGTGTCCTGGAAACTGTCCAAATCAACGTCCAACAAAATACAGCGCAGACCACGGACGCGCAACGCCTCCGCCTGGGAACCGCCGTACGGCGTCGAATTGGTCAGGGTGAGGTTTTCAAAGGCAATATCGTTGCCTTGCGCGTCAAGCAGAACACGGTATTGGGTGGATGCTGAATTGAGGACGCTGTTGTTGGCATAGGTGATCAAGGTCTGATGACGATCCTGGCCCACAAAAGTGAGATTGTTCTTCGACTTGATATCAACAATTTCCGTGTAAACACCATTGCGAATGTTGATCGTGGTCGGAACCGTGTTGTTGGCCGGGACGGAATCTATGGCGCCTTGAACCGTGACAAAATCGCCGCTGCCGTCCGCCGCCACCACCAAGCTGGCCGGATTCGCCGGACCCGCAGATTTGGTGGTGAACTGCCATATGTTGGTGTGCGTGATGCCGGCAAAATAAGCGCCGCTGCCGTCAGCCAAAACGCCGTCGCCAATCGTGACGTAATACGTCTGGTTGGAGGTCATCACGCCCGCATGTGGATAAATCGCCGCCGTGCTGCCATTCACAATAACAGGGTATGAATTGTAAGTATCGCCTCCGATGGTTCGCGACTGGAGGTTGGATCGGATGTTAGTACCGCTTACAATGGTCTGATTCGCACTCATGTCCAACGTATCCACCGGCGTTGCGCTGTTGGTCACATTGTAAATCCGAATTTGGCCGTTGGTGCCGATTACTGGCGGAGAACTGAAAGTAATATACAAGGGCGTGTCATAACCAACACCCGTCGAGCCGTTGGTCGGAGATAATGCCGTCAGGGCCATCGTCGAATTGACGGTCAAAGTTGCAATCGAACTTGTCACTGAATTAACGCTGTTCGTAACGACAACCGTGTAATTGCCCATGTTCGCCGGCACGGCACTGGCAATCACATAGTTCGAACTGGTCGCACTGGGAATCAGATTTCCATTAAAATACCATTGATAAGCCGGTGCGGGCACGCCGCTGGCTGTTACCGTAAATGAAGCGCTTTGGGTGTTCGTGACCACAAGATTTTGCGGCTGGCCAGAAATGTTTGCTGGAACAAGAACGTACAACGTGGCATTGCTGGTTACAACGCCGGCGCTGTTGCTGGCCACCAATGAGTAAGTGAAGCCGTTCTGGGAATAGGAAACATCCGTCAACGTGAGCGAAGAGTTGGTGGCATCGCTGATGGGCGTTTCGGTTTGATCCAGCCATTGCAGCGTTGGTGCGGGCAAACCGGAGACCGAGGCGCTGAAAATGGCGTTGCCACCCTGGACAACCGTTTGATTCATCAGGCCGATGATACTCGGAGGAACACTGCCGGAAGAGACGGTCAGCAACACGCTGTTTGTCACCATGCCTGCTGAATTGGAAGCGATCAAAGAATAAACGCCGCTGTCAGCCGCTTGCGCGTTGGTAATCGTGAACGTGCTGCTGGTGCTGCCCGAAATCCCGGAACCGTTTCCAGTCGGTCCATCCAACAAATTGGTGCTGTTAAGCTGCCATTGTAACGTCGGTGTCGGCACGCCGGCAACCGATGGACTAAACGTGACATCATAGCCAGAATTAGTGGAGTAGGCCGGGAGCAGACCGGTGATGCTGGGTGTAACAATCACCGTCAGCGTCATGTTGTTGGTCACCGCGCCCAATATGTTGCTCGCAATCAGAGAATAGACGTAACCATTTTGCGCGTATTGGACATTGTTCAACGCCAGCGAAGAACTGGTCGCGCCAGGAATATTCGTGAAGCCGCTCACACCGTTCGTCAATTGCCATTGAAACGTCGGTGCCGGCAAACCACCGGCCGTTGCGCTCAATGTGGTGCTGTTACCGGCAGTGACGGTTTGGTCCGTTGGGCCGGTCAAGCTGGGTGCCGACAAAGGCACAATTTGAAATCCATTAATGTAAGCGCCGTTTCCGGTGCCGGTCGGTGCAGGTGTGCCAAGCCTGAAAATTAAATTTCCCGATGAATCAGACTGGCCGTATAGAACCCCCCATGCTCCGCCATTGGTTTGAGTCCCGCTGGCGGTGGACCCGACAGGCAAATTCGGCATGAGGTTGGTTTTCCCGCCCGACACCGTCCAAATGCTGCCATAGGAGCTGGCGCTATTCGCGTTCGTATTCAGCGTAACAAGATTGGTGATCGGATTTGCACCCAGCCAACTGGCGCTGTTGGTCAAATTAATCGCAACGCCCTGTCCAGAGGTCGTCGTGCCTCCATAGACATAAATACCATATGGCGTGGAGGCCGGTAAATTGGCAAGGGTGTAAGTAATGAAGAACCCAGTGCTGTTATTATAATTTCTCCACGCACCTTTCATCACCCCGCCGGGCTGTATTGTGTTTTCTCCGGAGCCGGTGGACGGATTGGCGTGGGTGAGCGTGGCCGGACATGTTTCAGAAATAGTAAGTGTCTCGGCAATGCTTGTTCCAACGGAATTCACCAGTGCGGAGTTATTGTAAAAAGTGTATGTGCCGGCGGCGGTTCCGATAGGAAGCACTATGCTGCTTTCACCGAAAGTGTTCCAACTGGTGCCGGCAACCGGCGCCGCCGCGCCGTAACTATTGCCTGCCGGAGCAGCAATGGTCGTAGTTCCCGCCCCTCCCGAAGTCGGGAACTGCACAAAGATATTCTGAGCGTTGGCAACCACCGACGAAAACAGCAGCCCGATACAACACCATGCCGTCAATTTGCCTTTAATGATAATGCGTTTGATCATGATTTTCATAAGTTTTACAATTTTCTCACAGGATGTATTGGGCCGATGCCGGGCGGATTGTTGAAATTTCAAGAGACGGAGGGCCTCATCACTGAAGCCCTCGTCCGTTTTTGATCAATCAGTACCTGAACCGACTCAAGAGTTATAACTTCATTCGATAGAATACGGTGCCATTGGTCGGATTGATTGTATTGGTCACACCGTCAACCGAGGTGGACCCTGGCACATCCACCCAGTTGTTGCTCAACCCGACATTGAGGTTGTTTGTTTGCACTTGCAGTGTCCAGCCAGTGTGGTCCGCCGGCCACCCAAGCTCCAAATTCGAGCCGTTTACCCTGGCGGTAATATTTGTCGGCGTGGGGTTCACCAGGTTTGACACCGTTGCCACCGTGATTCTTCCATTGGAATTGATGGTGTTGTTCCAGGTATATTTCACGTTGTTCACAGTGTCGTTGGTCTGCAGGTTCACGGTCGCGAAACCGCTTACTCCACTGGAGAACAACTGGAAGGAGTCGGTCGCGTGGAGCGCGGGTCCAACGTTGGTCACCGACAGTGTTCCTCCATAAGTGATGGTACCGGACGAACAAACCAAGTGGTCACAGTTTTGCGCATTGGTGCGATTCAGTTCCATCAGAAGTGTGCCAGCCAAGGTAACGTTCCGTTGCACGGTCAACGTGCCCACAGCATCACCAGGGTTAATGATTGAACCGGCAAGGGCGGATACGTTGCCGTTAACCGTGCCGCTGCCTTTCAAAGTCTGCCTGCTGTTTAGCGTCAGCGTTTGATCGCCTCGGCTATTGACATCCAATGTCGCGCCACTGGAAACGGCAAACAATGTGGCATTGCTGAATGAGCCAGAACCTCCGGAACCGGACGACAAGGCCAGGGTGCCGGCGCTGACGGTCACCGGACCGGTATTGGTGCTATCCCCAGAAAGAGTTAGAGTGCCACTCCCGATTTTTGTCAGACCCAGGGGTTGATTCGTACCATCGGCAAATATCCCATTAAACGCCGTGGAAGTATTATCTTTTCCAACGCTGAGGGTCGCCGCATTGGTCGTGTTAAAATTGTAAACCATGCAGTTGGTCACTCCACTCCCCGTCGCGGGATCCCCGCCGGAAAGGCTGGCCAAGGTGATGTTATTGCCATTCAGCCGCATCCGGCTAAAGGCAGTCATCGTCACTGCGTTCGTAACGGCGTTGGTATTGCCTGCCTGAAGCGCGCCTGAAGTGATAAGCGTTGACCCGTAGGCGTTCGGCCCGGCAGCGGGGGCCAGGGTCAAGATGAATTGATCCAGGTTTGCAGAGCCGGATACGATTTCGAGTTGATAGTTATTGCCACCATCTGAAAGCTGGCCTTGAAGGGTGGAGCCACTGCTATTGCCGCCAATTCGTGCATCTCCCGCCAAGGTAATGTTACCTGTCAAAGTGTTATTAAAGAGACGCAACGCGCCCCACCCCACCGCGTCACCTGTAACGTGTCCAATGGGGAGGGAATCACCTGTCCAGCCGGGACCTTGGATGGTGAATGACGAATTATAGTTGCTGGTAGCACTGCCGCCGGCAATAGAGTCGAGCCAGGCTTGCGCGTAATAGCTGACATTAACCTGGGCGCCGTTGCCGAATTGGTATCCCGAGTTGCCCGTGTTGGCATGCAGCGTAATCCCCGAAGCAATATTCATCGTGCCTGTGAAACTGCTGTTGGTGATAGTAAGCGGGAAAGTGTAAGTTCTATTGCCTGAAACTTCATTATAATTTACGACTCCGTTGCCGGCGAGCATGTTGGGAATGGTCAAGCTGGCGTCGTAATTATAATTTAACGTCGCGCTATTCGTAATCACGCCGGTGAAAGAGCCATGGCTGCTGCCACTGCTTCCGTCCCCCAACTGAAGCGTTCCGGCCTGAACCCACACGTTGCCGGCATTGTTGTCCGAAGTCACAATCAGGGTGCCATTTGTGCTGTTCTGAACCAGGGTCCCGCTGCCTTGGATGACACCACTGAGGGTCACACTCGTATCGCGATTGTAAACCAGCGTGCTGTTGTTGACCAGGCTGGCCGTCCCCAGCGATCCGGCACCGGAACCGCTGCCGACCACCACGGTTCCGGCATTGATTGCGACCATACCGGACAAGCTGTTATCCTCCAGCACGGTCAACGTGTTCGTGCCGTTCTTGGTCAAGCCGGTCACGCCACTGATCTGGCCGCCTGAGGACGTGAAGGTGTAGGCATTGCTGTTATTGCTCACGGTGATGGACGCCGGAACCACCGTGTCCGCCAAACTCACGGGCACGCTTGCGACACCACTGTCGTTGAAAGTGACATCGTCAAGATTCGTAAAGAGGACTGTGGAGGCTCCGTGCAGCCAGTTGGCGGTGCCGTGGTCCCAGACATTGTTCCCACTGTTGCCTTTCCAGACAATCTGATTGCCCACGTTGTTTGTCACAATCAGAATAATTTGCTTCGTCCCCAGATTGGTTTGCAGAACAATGCCTGCCGACGCTGACTGCGATGAATAAACGAGTTGTAAATTGCTGAGGTCTCCCGTCAGAGTGCCACCCCATTGGAAAAGCACATTTGTGCTGTTGGGTATCAAGGAAAACCCGGGCGGCTGCGCAAGATTGATCGTGGTTGTTCCAGTCAGATTGAGGTTGCCGGTCACAGCGACTGAATCGTTTGTGCCAAAACCGATTTCCATGTTCACTGCAATTCCCGGCAAGGCAAGATCATTGGCGAATGTAAGCCTGCCAAAATTGGTGCCGTACCCAGGACTCAAGATGGCGCTGGTCAGGGAGACCGCACCCGTGATGACTCCGTTGCCAGCCAGAATTTGATTGGGAGCGGGCGTCCATGTGCCATACTCTGACACATCGAACACGCCATTGCTCAAGACGGTTATGGATGGCGTGTTGCTGATGGCCCCGCCGCCAAGTACCAATACTCCACCTTGAATCCGGGTCACGCCGCTATAGGTGTTGGTGCCGTGCAGCGTGAGCGTGCCGGTGCCGCTCTTGGTAAGCGCGGTCACGGCTGCGCTTCCATTTATGATGGTTCCGCTAAAAGTGGCATCCAAGTTGTTGTCTCCGACTTGAAGCGTGTTGGTGTCCCCGGCTTTGCTATTGCACGAGATGACCGTTCCGGAACCACCCCTGAGCGCACCGATGAATGTGGTGTGTTGCGCAAGACTGCCACTGGCCCGCTCATTCATGGTGTTATTGGCCGTCCCTAAATCGAAGGTGGCCAGCTTGCTGCCAAAGGTAAAAGTATTGGCGTTGTTGATGTCGAAACGCAGGTTCCCGCCACCGCTGAGGATAACGGTCCCCTTGAAATTAGCCCACATGTTCGAGTTCCAGGCGTTATTTCCGCCAGTTGTCAATGTGTTCGTGGTCACCCCGGGCACCCCAAGGATCATGTTCAACGTTCCATCTCCAAACCAGAAACCATTCAAATTCCCAGCGTTTGCCGCCGGACTTGAGCAATCTATCGTATCCGTTCCCTTCACGTTGATACCGAATATAAGGGCGTTCGCTGTATTACTGCGGATGAGTGTCGCGCCATTGGTCAAGGTAATGGTATTGTTGGTCGTCGCCGCGCCGAGTGAACCGTTGCCGTTGGCAGTGTTCCAAACCACCTGGCCGCCATTGATCGTCATATTGGTGATAGTATTGGCGCCGCTGGGGACCAACAGACCCGGGCCGGTTTCGGTCAGATTGTTGCCGGTAATAATGGCGCTGATATTGACCAGCTTGCCCGCACCCAGCGCATTGACGGTGATGGTGGGAGAGGTGGACGAAGAAAGGGTCAAGATGTTGCCCGCCGTTCCGTTATTATCAAGAAACCAGTTCGCCGGGGAGCTGACATCCCCATCTCCAAACACCAAGTTCCCTTGATTGGTTGAGACCGTGTCCAGATGAACGGTCACGTCGGACGTGATGTCATTGGTAAAATAGGCGGTGCTGCTTGGGCCACCGGCAACAGTGCCGTTCAGCCAATTTGCGGGAGTACTCCAGGTTCCGCTGGCATTATTTGTCCAAACGCCGGTTTGAGCCTTTGCCGCGCCTGCCAGCAGGAAGAGGCTGGCGCCGGCGGCAAAAATAGAAACGGTGAACATTTTTCCTGGGCTTGAGTTGGTTTTCATATTGGTATTGGGGGTGACAGTTGTACTTGGTTACGGGTGCGCGGTTCTGGCTTTGAAAATCTTAATTTTAATTAACTTATAACGTCATGGTTACGGCCAAAATTTCCGGCTGTTTCAGGAAATGTTTGTCACTTCCTGACGGTGGCATGTGATGCCAGCCAAGCAGGATCTTGTTTGCCGGGATAAGAAGTGCCCTTGATCTGGAGCGTCGCAGTGACGAAAACGTCCTGCCACTTGTGAAGTTCAGCGTGCCCGTCGGCAAAAGAGAAAGAACTCGCCTTGTTGTGATAAATCGCCGGCAGGTCATCATACACACCGGTTCCGGTGATGGCAGCTGGATCAATTTGGAAAAATCCATCGTTAATGCTGTCAGCCCGCTCATCTAGAAAGACAATCCCATCCGAAGGAGACAAACGCCGGAAATCGGATAATTTACTGTAGGTTTCATAACCCGATTTGGTTTGTTTTTCGCTGGCGCCGTTGGCTATATCACCCGGCGGAATGGAGATGACCCCCACAAACGAGTTCATGGAACAAGAGCGGACACGGGAACCATATTTGGGATCATCACTCTGGTCACTCGGACAGTGATACACGCCTGCATTCCTGGTATAACCTCCGATGGAGCCGTAGGTTTGTAATTCCGGGCCAATCAAAAAATCAATGTTGGTGTTGTCCGTACTGCTGCCGGTGCTCATATTTCCGCACACCCAGTTAGGCCACGGAGCACCAATACCAACAGTATTGCCTTGGTCAGGTGTTCCTCCCATGAAATAGCCATGCGCAGTGCCATGGTCGAGATTGAGGGGAAGCAACTCCGTATTTTCGCCGGAGTACATATACCACGCCAGCTGCAATTGTTTCATATTGCTGACACATTGCAGGCCCTGTGCTCTTTTCTTTGCAGCGGCTAGCGTAGGCAATAGTAGCGCAGCCAAAATGGCGATAATCGCAATGACGACCAGCAACTCAATCAATGTGAACGCGTCACGGGGTTGAAGCGCCGTCCCCTGTGCGGGAAAGGCTTTGCGTCCAAACCCCATGGGGTTTGCAACGTTCATGTGGTTCATAAGCTTTAGTTTGATTGTCTAATTTACGATAATTTGAGTGGCAACTCCTACCGAGTTTAGGCAAAGAAGTATGAATTTTCGGCGCTTCGGCGCCGGAATACCGTGAATCGAAGGAACCGCTATCCGGGCTGGATGCCGGCCATTCGCCGAGCAACCGAATCACGATCTTTGAAATCGGGAGCGGTACTTTCCCGGCGATATTCCCGTGGCCTGTCGGAAGGCAACCCAAAAACTGTTCAAACTGCGATAACCGCACCATTGCGCCACGACGCTGAGATTGAAGTTGCTGCTGGCAAGTAACTCTTTGCCGCGTTTAATGCGTAGCCGGCGCAACTCGCGTCCTGGACTGCTTCCGGTGTGCTTCTGGAAAGCTTTTTGAAAGCCGCGCCGGGACAAGGCCGATGCCTTCGTCAAATCGTTCACGGTAATTGGTTCGTGCCACTTCTCCCGGAGAAAATTGAGGCTCTCGTGCAACGCCGGGCTGGGCGAACCAACGACCGGAATTTCGAGCCGGGCTATTGATGACCTTTTGAAACGGGATTTCATCTTATATTTTATTTGCCTGGAACAATAACCCATCCGGAAAGGCGTCGGCCTACCGAGTTTCGGCAAAAAATGGTGAACTTTCTGCCGAACGACAAATGGCTCGCTTCGTCTGCGGTTGCGGCTATATCCCGGTTCGCGAAGCAAGATTGAAAATTCAGCGGGAAGGCTTGTCCGAAGCGATCGAAGAACCGGTTAAACCTCTCTGGTATTGTTTGGGCGACATGCCGGTCGTCTGCTTGAAGGCCACCCAGAAGCTGTTGCCGCTCTGGTAACCGCACATTTCGGCGATGGCCTCGATCTTCTCGCCGGAATCAGCCAGCAACTTTTTGGCGCGTTCGATGCGGATGCGATGCAGCTCGCTGCCGGGCGAGCGCCCGAGGTGGTCCACGAACGCCTGATGATAGCTGCGCACGGACATGGAGGCGACCCGGGCCAAATCGTCCACGCCGATGGGCTCATGGCAATGCTCCCACATGAACCGTAAGCTCCGGGCCACGCCGGGATGGTTGACGGCCACCAAATCACTGCTTTTGCGCACGATTAACCGGAACGGCGGCACACGCACCGGCTGCGCCGGCGCCGGCTCATGCTGCAGCAAGGCATCCAACAGGGCCGCCCCGCGGTAACCTATCGCTTCCATGTTCACGTCCACACTCGAAATCGGCGTGTGCATGGCATCGACCGCCAGCAGTGAATTCCCGGCTCCCACGATGGCCACTTCCTCCGGAACGGCAATGCCGGCAGCTTCACACGTTTCCAACACCTCAAGGGCCAGACCGTCACTGGCGGCGAAAATTCCCACCGGTTTAAGGGCCTGCTCCATTTCCCGGGCCAGCCACGCCCGTTTGCGCCGCCAAGCCTTGCGGTCGGTGCAAAAGGCGGCGGATTTGTGCCAGCACAGCCACTGTCCGGCCCGACCGGCCTGCTTCAGCGCCTTTAAAAATGCTTCACCCCGCTCATCGTAAATCCAATTGTGCGCGTCGCTGTAAAACAGGAAGTTGCGGAATCCCCGGGACAAAAAATGGTTCGCCACCAGCCGCGCGGTCTCGGTAGTGTCTTCGAGCGCGCGGGCAAATTTCAGTTGCGGCCGGCGGAAACTGAAATCCACCGTCGGCTTGCCGGCATGAAACACAAAATTGGCCAGATCATCGCCCGCTCCCAACCAGGCCAGGATGCCGTCACCGTCCCAACCCCACGGCACCACCTTCTCGCGCGCTAAATCTTCGGACAGCCGCCAGCCGTGCTCCTGGGCATACTTTTCAATGCCGCAATGCAGCCGGTAATCGTACCAGCCCAGCACCAGCAGCACCCGCGGGGATTTCGCTCGCACGTTTGTGACTGTGAAGCCGGAGGATTTTCTTTTCAAGTTCCTTTGCGCCGCATCGGCGATGGTGGGGATTCACGCCTTTGCAGGCATAAAAATCGGTTAATGATCCATATAAGTAATTGCAGCAGCTTGTGTTCCGCGCGCCGGCTGCCTGACCGGGCGCGCGGGCGGAAAAGTGACCCGCAGATTTTTCAGTCTTTTTTGCAGAATTCCTCAATCGAATGTCGCCCCGACGATTTAACGGATTTCGCCGTTGAAACCCTGCTGCCGCAACGCCTCGAACAACACCAGCGCCGCGCAGTTTGACAGATTCAATGAACGCGATTTTTCGTTGAACATCGGAATCCGCAGCCACCAGTCACGGTTTTGTTCCAGCAACTGCTTCGGCAAACCGGCGGTCTCGCGCCCGAAAACCAGATAATCGTCCGCTGAAAATTTCGCCTCGGTGTAAATCTTCGGCCCGCCCGATTCGATGAACCAGAGCCGCGCTTTCGCCGGAAGTTTTTCTTCAAACGCCTTCCAATTCGGCCAGCGATGCCATTCGACATGCTGCCAGTAGTCCATGCCCGCTCGCTTGAGTTGCGCGTCATCGAGCTTGAACCCGAATGGTTCAATCAGATGCAGCGCCGTCTTCGTGGCCGCGCACAACCGCGCCACGTTGCCCGTGTTCGGCGGGATTTCCGGTTCGACCAAAACGATGTTCATTTGATGTTGTGTAGCATCCGCGTCCCGCGGGTCGTTTCGGGCGTCACGCCCGAAACCTCTTGCCAACGACGATGCCCTTGTTCGTCAAAACCAACCAAAATGTGCGTGCACCCCTCCCGCAATTCGGCGAGACGCCGAATTGAACCCGCGGGACGCGGGTGCTACACACAGCATTCGTAAATTCTGTTCTCATTTTCTTTGCGTCTTGGCGCCCTTGCGTTTTTGCGTTGGATAAAAAACCTTCCACAACACCAGCCCGTGCGCCGGGGCGGTCATGCCGCCAACGCGCCGGTCCTTTTTCGCCAGCATCCGCTTGATTTCATCCGCCGGAAATTTGCCCAGGCCGATTTGCACCAGCGTCCCCACGATTCCCCGGCACATTTTGTAGAGAAACCCATCGCCTTCGATGATAAACGTCAGTTGCGGGCCGGACTTTTTGATGTCACAGCGTGTGAGCCGGCGCACGGTGGATTTCATCTCATAATTCCGGCTGGCGGCAAACGATTTGAAATCACGCCGTCCGACGAACAGCGGCGCGGCGGCGCGCATGGCCTTCAAATTGAGCGGGCGAGTCACATGCCATGCGGTATGGCGAATCAGCGGATTCATGGCTGGATGATTCCAGACGAAATAGCGATATTGTTTGCCTGCCGCGTCGAAGCGCGCGTGAAATTTTTCCGGCACGCGGGAGGCGGAAAGCACTCGGATGTCCCGCGGCAGCCAGGCATTGAGCGCCAGGATGAGCTGGCGCACGGACATTCTGGCTTCGGCGCCGGGAATTTCAAAATGCGCGACCATGTCGAGCGCATGAACGCCCGTATCCGTGCGGCTGGCGCTATGGAGGCGCGGCTTGCTTGGAAACAATTTTGCCAGCGCCGTTTCGACGATTTCCTGCACCCCCGTGCCGGTTTTTTGCACCTGCCAGCCCTCGTAACCGGTGCCGTCGTAAGCGATGACGAGTTTGAATTTCAGGGTTTCCACAGAAGAAATTAACCACGGATGAACACGGATGGACACGGATAAAACCCAATGCAGTCTGCGCCGCAACCGCATTTTTTGGACTGCGGCGGGAAGCGAAGCGCCACGCCGCTTTTGGCAACAGTTGACCGAACGAAAAGCGGTGTCGCCGCTACGCTCTGCCACCGCAGTCCAAATCTTTGTCGTCTGCCCAATCCGTGTTTATCCGTGTTCATCCGTGGTTGAAAGTTAAATCCCATCCAAGTAGCTTTGTAACAAAATCGCCGCTGCCATTTTGTCCACCTTCTCTTTGCGTTTGTCTCGGCGCACGCCACCCTGGATCAACACCCGGTTCGCCTGCGCCGACGTCAGCCGTTCGTCCAGGGTTTTGACCGGTACGACCACGGCGTCTTTCAGCGCGGCGACAAATGTCTGTACTTTTTCCGCCGCCGGGCCGTAGCTGCCGTCCATGTTGCGCGGCAGGCCGACGAGGATCTGCTCAATTTCCTTTTCCTGGATCAATTGCCGCAGCCGCGCCAGAAAATCTGCGAACGGCTCGGCGGGAATGAATTCCAACGGCTGCGCGATGGTCCGGGTTTCATCGCTAACCGCGACGCCGATGCGCTTGGTTCCATGATCGAGGGCAAGGATTCGCATGACGTACACAGTTTTGCAGCAATCGTTGGGCATGGCGAGCCGATTCCAATGGAATCGTTTTTCGTCACGGATGAATACAGATTTTTTGTCGCGTAAAGGACACGAAGAGGGCGAAGCGAGCGCCGTAGGCACGGCATATTTGCAGAAAAACATTCTGCGAAATTTTCAAGCTCCGTCAGGAGCGAAATCGGAATATGCCGCTCCTGACGGAGTTTTTTTTATTTTTGGGCAATGAACTACAAAGATGCTGTGCCTACGACGCTGGTAGGGCGGGCAGTCCTCTGCCCGCCGAACGCGCGAATGCAAAAAGACGGCGCGCACGGAGTGCCGTGCCCTACCATTTTGCGGGGCAAAGAACGCTGGACAGAAACTGGATGGCAAAACAAAGTCGCCAGCGTGAGAATCAACTGCCAACTATTCACAATCGGGTTCGCGCTCTTCACAATCGGGGCTTCTGCGCAAGTTTACCCGGAGGCACCGGTAAAATACTGCGTTGCAACTGATCTTTCGATGCAAAAGAAACCGACCCCAATATGTGCAATTGATCAAGGCCGTCGAAAGCGAGGTCGAAGTTGAAATGAAAAAGAATGGAACGTTAGGCAAATTTGGAATCCGTCCACAGCTTCTGGGCGCTTAAAAAGGAAAAGTTGAAAGCCAAAGGAGTCGAGTGGCATTCACCCGCCGAGTTGAATCCGAATATATGCTATGACTGACACGGATTCTGTTTTGCGCGGCCTTTACGCCTCCAAATTTCTTTTCGTGTATTTCGTGTATTTCGTGGTTAAATTTTCCCGCGATGATTCAGTACCTCAATTTGCTGCGAAACGTCCTGGAACACGGAAAACCCAAGGCCGACCGCACCGGCACCGGCACGTTTTCCGTGTTTGGCGCGCAGGCGCGGTTCGATTTGCGAAACAATTTCCCGCTGCTCACGACCAAGAAAGTCCACACCAAATCCATCATCTACGAGCTGCTCTGGTTTTTGCGCGGCGACACCAACGTCAAATATCTCCACGAACACGGCGTGACGATCTGGGACGAATGGGCGGACAAGGACGGCAGCCTGGGACGCGTCTATGGCGCGCAATGGTGCAACTGGCGCACAACAGACAGCCGCTCGATAAACCAGATTGACCAGGTCATCGGGCAGATTAAAAAAAATCCCGACAGCCGGCGGCATATCGTCAGTGCGTGGAATCCGGGCGAGATCGACCAGATGGCCCTGGCGCCGTGCCATGCGCTTTTCCAGTTTTACGTGATTGATGGCGAGTTGAGCTGCCAGCTTTACCAGCGCAGCGCGGATATTTTTCTCGGCGTGCCGTTCAACATCGCCAGCTACGCGCTGCTCACGCTGATGGTCGCGCAGGTCTGCGGCTTGAAGCCCGGCGATTTTGTTCACACGTTCGGCGACCTGCATCTTTACCGCAACCACGTTGAGCAGGCGAAACTGCAACTTTCTCGCGAACCGCGGCCGTTGCCGCAAATGAAATTGAATCCGGCGGTGAAAAACATTGACCGTTTCAAGTTCGAGGATTTTGAATTGGTTGGCTACGACCCGCACCCGGCCATCAAGGCGCCGATTGCGGTGTAAACAGTATGAATATGAAAACGATATTGTTGATTTGCCTATTTGTTCCAGTTGCAATTGTCGCATCAGCACAAAATCCAGAATTGCGTGGAGTCCTCGCTCAAGGATTCGATGATTTGGGATCCATTAAGATTAAAGCGGAGCAAGGCGACACAGTCGCTCAAGTAAAACTGGCCGACGCATATTTATCGAAAAACCAATCGGTGAATGCGCTCGGTTGGTATGAGGCTGCCGCCAAACAAAACTCAATTGAAGGAGAATATCAGCTTGGGAATCTTCTTCTTTTCGGAAGATTTGGAATTCCGAAAGATCAATCAGTCATTGCCAAACCAACAGAAGGATTAAAATGGAATTATTTAGCAGCAACAAATGGCCATCATGGCGCCTGGCGTAATATGGCAAAAGCTCTTCAAAGTGGAATTGGTTGTTCGACAAACCTAGTAGAAGCGTATTCATGGCTTGCCCTCCTAGCGGACAAAGGGGATATAACCGGGCGGGTTGAGATGAATAATTTGGCGTTAAAACTTTCTACGGAAGAAATAACACATGGGAAATTATTGGCAGACGAAATGAAGGCCGGGAATTGGCCTCAACTTGCGATAGCCAAACCAACCACTCATCCTGTTCAGTTGGTATTGCGCAGCGTGTCCGGCCCTCAAAGCAACCGTCTCGCGATTATCAATAAATCAATTTTGGCTGAAAACGATACGACTGCTTTTAAGATCAACGGTCAGATAGTAAAAATTACCTGTTTAAAAATCAGCGATGACGGTGTTTTGATTAAAGTTGAAGGAGAAGATGAACCGCGTTGGCTGCACTTGAAGTAATGCTTTAGCTTGAACTCCAACATGAAACACTTCAAAGCCATCGCCGCCATGTCATTGAACCGCGTGATTGGCGCGGACGGCAAAATTCCGTGGCATCTGCCGGAGGATTTCAAGTGGTTTAAAAAAATGACGATGGGCAACGTCATCGTCATGGGGCGCAAGACGTTTGAAAGCCTGGGCCAGCCCCTGCCCAACCGGAAGAATCTGATCCTGACGCGGCATCCGCAGCGGCTCATCAAAAGTCATCCGGAAATTTTCGGCCAATATCACGAGTGGCGCGGCGGCCGTTATCTCAAGCGCGCCTACCAGTTTCATTTCAGCAAACTGGAGAAGGACCCGAAGACGGAACTTCTGGTTTTCAACTCGCTGGACCGGCTGGATCCGGCGGAATTTCCCAATGAAATTTTCATCTGCGGTGGCGCGGATATTTACGCGCAGATGTTGCCGCGCTGTTCCGATCTTTATCTCACGCTGGTCAAACGCGAGGTGGCAGGCGATGCGTTTTTCCCGCCGTTTGAAGACCGATTCGTGCTGGCTGAAGAAGTCCGCGACACGCCGGAGTTCAAAATCCTGCATTACCAGCACAAATCTTTGTTGAAATAATAATGGGTAGGGCGGGCAGTCCTCTGCCCGCCGTTCGGGTGAATGCACTTGGACGACGGCGCGCACGGAGTGACGCGCCCTACCAACAAATAAAACCGGCGGGCCATTGCCGGCCCGCCGATGCGTGAATTCAATGTGCCGTAGTGATTACTCGGGTTTTTCGTCCTGTTTCGCCTCGTCGGCGGCGTCGAAGGCGTGTTGCAGCGCCACGAGGTCTTCGCCGGGCTTGAGGGCATCGAATATTTTCTGCTCTTCCTTGAGCTGTTCGTCGGTGTAGCTGGCGGCCTTGATGGAAAGGCCGATGCGGCGTTCGCCCTTGTCAATCTTGATGACGCGGGCAGTCACATCCTGGCCGGCCTTGAGCACGTTCTTGATTTTGTCCACGCGCTCCTCGCTGACCTGCGAGATATGCACGAGACCGTCAATGTCGTGTTGCAAACCGACGAATGCGCCGAAGCTCGCGAGCTTGGTGACCTTGCCGGTGACGACGTCGCCGACCTTGTAAAGCTGGTCAATGTTCGCCCACGGGTCTTGCGAGAGTTGTTTGATGCCCAGCGCGATGCGCTGGTTCGGACGGTCCACTTCGAGCACGACGGCTTCCACTTCGTCGCCCTTCTTGAGGACTTCGGACGGGTGATTGATCTTGCGCGTCCACGACACGTCGGACACGTGAATCATGCCGTCAATGCCCTCTTCCAATTCCACAAACGCGCCGTAACTGGTGAGGTTGCGCACCTTGCCTTTGACCCGGGCGCTGACCTGGTATTTTTGCTCGACGTTGTCCCAGGGATTCGATTCAAGCTGGCGAATGCCGAGGGAAATTTTTTGTTCCTCGCGATTGATGCCGAGCACGATGGCCTCAATTTCCTGGTCCTGCTTGAGCACGTCGCTGGGCTTGGCCACGCGTTTGGTCCACGACAGTTCAGTGACGTGAACCAGACCTTCGACCCCCATCTCCAATTGCACAAACGCGCCATAAGGCACGAGGCTGACGACCTTGCCCTTGACCTTCGCGCCGACGGGATACTTGGTCTCGATGTTGTCCCACGGGTTGGCCATTTTTTGCTTGAGGCCAAGGCTGACGCGTTCCTTTTCCTTGTTCACGTCGAGCACGACCACGTCAATCTCCTGGCCGACTTTGAGGATTTCCGACGGATGCGCGATTCGGCCCCAGCTCATGTCGGTGATGTGGAGCAGGCCGTCAATGCCGTTCAACTCGATGAACGCGCCGAAATCGGTGATGTTCTTGACCGTGCCCTTGCGGATGTCGCCCGGCACCATTTCGGCCAGCAGCTTGGCGCGTTTTTCGTTGCGCTCCTGCTCGATCAATTCGCGGCGCGAGAGCACGATGTTCTGCCGCTCCTGATTGATTTTGACGACCTTGAATTCGTAGGTGTTGTTGACGAATTGCGCGAGATTCCTCGGCGTGATGACATCAATTTGCGACGCGGGCAAAAACGCCTCGACGCCGATGTTGACGACCAGGCCGCCTTTGACGATGGACTTGACCTTGCCCATGGATCGTGCCGCCTTCGTTGCAAATGGTGAGGATGCGCTCCCAATTTTTCTTGAACTCGGCCTTTTCGTGCGAGAGTTCGACCGTGCCCTCCTTGTTTTCGAGTTTTTCAATGAGGACATCAATTTCGTCGCCAACCTTGAGCGCGTTGGCGTCTGCAAATTCATTGGTGGGGATGACCCCTTCACTTTTGTAACCGATGTCCACCAAAACTTCCTTCGGGCGGACCTCGATGATTGTGCCTTTGACAATTTCGCCGGCAGCAAAACGCACCGTGCTTTGCTTCATGGCTTCTTCCATCGTGAGCATAACTATTCCTGGTTGAACTGCGGGAGGCTTGATCGTCCGATGAAACGGACTTCGAAGACTCCATTGCCTAACTACCAAACGCTGCCGTGGCAACGGAGGGTTGAATGTTAGGTTGTTTGTTAACTGTTGTTTCTCAGCCTCAATGAACATCCGCACACGCGGCGTTCAGGCAAGATGAAAGATAGAGGAAATGTGGAGAATGGCAAGTGCAAATTACAAGCCGTTTTATGGCCGTTTTATGGCCCAATCTCAAAAAAAGAAACGGCGCTGGATAAGCGCCGTTTCAATTTTCCGTAACCCCACCCTCCAAATTATTGCGTCGCAATGCCAAAACCGGGTGCGCCCTCCTCCACCGGACAAGGATCCAGATGGACAACGCGCGCTTAAGCTGTGGGTATTTTCAGTTTTGCACCGACAACGATGCGGTCTTTCTCCAAACCGTTGGCCGCTTTAAGAGCTTTTACCGTTGTGCCGTGGGCTTTGGCGATGCGGGTCAGGCTATCGCCGGATTTGACCACGTAAAGTTTCTCGGGCTGGCTGGCGGCCACTGCATTCTCCTTTGAAGCGGGCGGCGTGGTCCGGCTGGTTGCGTTAAGATTCGGTTGCGGACCTGGTTTTGGCTTCTGCTCCACATTCAAAGCCGGGGTTGTCCAGGACGCTGGTACACCCGTTGTTTGTGCGACTTTTTTGGCCGGGGTCGTGGTCGTTGTCTGTTCGCTCATGCAGCCTTCAATTAACAACCCGACCAGCAGGGTTACGACGGCAACCACAGCAACAATAAATCCCTTTTTGAACCGCTCCCGACGGCGCTGTTGACTGTCCGCCCTCTGCAGACAAGCCGGGATTTGGAAGGGGTTCGACGGATTCACAATGTTCATAGTCTCTTCAAAGGTCAAGCATGGCCAATGCCAAGGGGTGGGAACGGGAATCCGGTGAGAGAATCAACGAGCCTTGGCCCCCAAACCGTCATGACTTGGTGGAAGTTCAACTGTCCAATTCCTGAACTGAGACACCGGCGACTGCTGGCTTTGTTTACTAAATCACTGCACAAACCCCTGCTCTTTCAGCCAGAACAAGCAGTCGTTCGCCCACGGATGCGGATGCGCAAATGGCGGTTTGTCGCTGAGTCCCAAACCATGCCGGCCCTTTTGGTAGATGTGCAAATCAAACGGCACATGATTTTTCCGCAACGCCTCGGCGAACATCAGGCTGTTTTCCATCGGCACGGTCTTGTCCTCGTAAGTGCACCACAGGAAACACGGCGGCGTGTTCGTGGTGACTTGCAGTTCATTGGAAAGCAGCCGGACCAGTTCCGGCGGCGGATCTTTGCCGAGCAAATTGGTTTTGGAACCTTGATGCGTGTATTCGCCCAGCGTGATGACCGGATAACAAAGAATGCCGAGGTCCGGACGCGAACTTTGCCGCTCAACCGGGTCAGTGGCATTCGTGCCGCCCGAATCAAAATGCGTCAGCAAGGTGGACGCCAGATGTCCGCCCGCCGATGAACCCATGATGCCGACGCGCTTCGGGTCAATCTTCCAGTCCGCCGCCCGCGTCCGCACCAGGCGTACCGCGCGTGCCGCGTCCTGCAACATTGCCGGATGCCGGTAGCCGTTCAAGCCGAGCCGGTATTTCAGCACGAAGCAGGTCACGCCGTGCTGATTCAGCCACAGCGCATAATCATTTCCTTCATGCGGCGCAAGATGGCCGTAGGCGCCGCCCGGACAAATCACCAGCGCCGCACCCGTCGTGTTGGTGGGGTCGGGCAGATAGGGGGTAAGCGTGGGAATGTCGTTGGTCGTGCTGCCCAGCGCGCCGGGCGCGCCATCCGGCCAGAGTGGAACGGGCGCCTGAACTTCGGCGGGCGTCCGCATTGAAAGTAAAAGAACAACGGCCAGCGCAAAAATGGTTTTCATGGTTTGTTGACGAAGGAACTTACGAAAATTCGCGGCGGTTTCAACGAAAAAGCCCGGGCTGAAACGCACTCGGGGGCCGGAGCAGTTCTGCGTGAACTTCACGCATAATGCGTAAAATTTTTGCGCGGTTATCGGTTGGGGATGGCAAAACTCCCCGCCAAAGCTTCCATCCTTACAATAATGCAGCAGTCCGTTTTGTTTCCGAAATCGCAATGAATTGCGATGGTCACCGGGTAAATACATAAGTAAAAACCCGCATGGTTAAACGGGTGAGAGGGGCTGACTCCGGCTGGGCAAAAGTGCTTGGCAGACCTTATGCTGGGCAAAAAAAACCGTGAACGCAAACCCCGAACGGCCCCCGTGTGCATTAAAACGCACAGTTCCCAAAACCGGCCGCATCGGATATAAAGTTCGTGTCACATCCGGGTTTAACTTTATGAAAACAACATCTGTTCTTCCCCGTCTGTTTTATCCAATCCACTGCGTTTTGACTGCCGGGTTCCTCGCCCTGACATTCGTCTGCCTCCCGGCATTCGCGATAACCTTTACCAACGACGCGACAATTAATGCCAACGACACGAATTATGAAGGGGCGGACATCATCGTCACCAACTGCACGGTGACGGTGGACGGCCCGCACGCATTTTCCAGCCTGTTCGTGGCGGGTGGCGGCACGCTCACCCACGCGTTTCACGACAGCGATTCCTTCTTAAACATCCTCTCTGTGACAAACGAATCCCAGGTATTGAACGACACCAACCCGGTAACGTTGCTCAATTCCAACATTATGACCGATACCGTGCTGGTGACCGATTCCGGAGGCACCATCGTTTACACCAACGAGGTGGATTACCTGTTGACCAGCACGGACGGGATTTGGATCCAGTTGCAGCGGACGACAAACTCCACCATCCCGGACGGGACCAATATTCTGGTAAGTTACGACGCGCTATTGGGCGTGCTGCCCGTCGGGCTCAATTTGACGGTGACGGGAAACGTGGAGGTGGCCGTGGGCGGGTCCATTAGTGCGAATGGCCTGGGCTACGGCGGCGGGGCGGGACCCGGAACCGGTTACACTGCCGGAAATCCAGCAGACGGCAGCGGCGCCGGCTATGGCGGCAATGGCGGGATGAGTTCCAGCAATGCGATGGGCGGTGCCACCTACGGTTCCTACCTCCAGCCCACGAATTTGGGCAGCGGGGGCGGTGCCAGCTACACTGGCATTGGGGGATCCGGGGGCGGGGCGATTCAAATCACCGCTGGCGGAACGTTTCTCATCAATGGTACGATTTCAGCCGATGGCGCCAATGGCACCAACAGCCGCTCCGGCGGCGGGTCGGGTGGCAGCATCTGGATCACGGCGCACCTGGTGTCCGGTTCCGGCGCCATCACCGCGCAAGGCGGCGTGGGCGAGCCAACCCATGGCGGGGGGGTGGCGGCGGACGCATTGCGATTCAATGTGATGCGAACACATTTTCCGGCTCGGTGGCCGCCTACGGCGGTGCCGGGGCGATGACCGGCGGCGCAGGCACCGTTTACACGAAGCTGACGACGCTGAACGGACTGCTGGTGCTGGACAACGGCGGACGGACGGGAAGAAACTCACTGGTTGCTGTCACAAGCGGGGTTGATGTGCTCATTCGCGGCAATGCCGGCATGATCCCGGTCGGGACGTGTAACATTGGAAATCTAACGATTGCTTCCAACGGCCTGCTCCTGGTTTCCTCCGTGTTATCATCCATCAATCTGAACGCCAGCGGCAACGTTACGATTCAATCCGGCGGGAGCCTGCTCGCCGACAGCGCGGGTTATGAGGCGGGTGTCGGCAGCGGCTCTGGTCGTTATTACTATGGCACCGGTTATCCATGCGGCGGCGGCGCCCATGGCGGCAACGGGGCAACTGGTTCTTTGACGAATGCCTACGGCGGCCTGGCTTATGGTTCGCAAACATCCCCGACAACCTACGGCAGCGGAGGCGGGACGTATTCGACCTATTCCATTGGCGGGACGGGCGGTGGCATCATTCGACTCAATGTGACCGGTAATTTGCAGGTGGACGGACGCATCTCCGCAAATGGCGGCAATGGTTCCGGCACAGGTGGCGGCGGCGGTGCCGGCGGCAGCATCTGGGTGATGTCCGGTATTCTGGCCGGTTCCGGCTCCATCACGGCCAACGGCGGGAATGGCGTCGATTCGATTGGCGGGGGCGGCGGCGGCGGACGCATTGCCATCTATCCCGCGGCGACCCTGTTTGGCGGAACGATCTCCGCCTATGGCGGCGGCGGGGCTAATTGGGGTGGAGCGGGCACCGTTTTCCTCCAGCCTACCGGACAGAATGGCCAGCTCATTCTGGACAACGGCGGACACAGCGGAACCAACACGCTGGTGCAATCTGCAAGTTCCGCGGATTTGATTTTACGCAACGAAGCGATTGGGGCGGCATCCAGTTCGGTGAGCTTTGCCAATTTGCTCATGAGTTCCAACGCCTGGCTGACCGCCTACCGCTACTCCTACGGCAGCCCGGCCAATACCGTGTACTTCTCCTTTTCGGGAAATGCCACCATTCAGGCTGGTAGCGGCATTCTCACGGACGCTGCAGGTTACTCCGGTGGCCAGGGATCCGGCGCGGGACAATACTATTACAACAATAATACCTACTTGGGCGGTGGGGCGGGTCACGGGGGCCATGGCGCAAGCAGCTTCGGAAATTACGCCGCCGGTGGAAATACTTATGATTATCCCACATCACCCACCGGCTACGGCAGCGGCGGCGGAAATTATTCCCCTTATTCCTTCGGCGGTTCCGGTGGTGGCGCGATTCAACTCACGGTAACTGGCACCCTGCAAATGGATGGAACCATTTCCGCGAATGGCGGCAACGGTTTCGGTTCGGGCGGCGGCGGCGGGGCCGGCGGGAGCATCTGGCTTGCTGTGGGCACGCTGTCCGGCTCCGGCTCCATCACGGCCAATGGCGGCAGCGGAGCGGATTCCGTTGGCGGCGGCGGCGGTGGCGGGATCGTTTACGTTTCCTGTAACAACAATTTTTTCACCGGAAATGCTTCGGCGTATGGCGGCGGCGGCGCCAATTGGGGCGGAGCCGGAACCGTGCTCATCAAACCCTACGGACAAAACGGCCAGTTCATTCTGGACAACGGCGGACATTCCGGAACCAACACGCCATTGCAATCCGCGAATTCCGCGGATTTAACCCTGCGCAATGGTGCCGTCGGGTTGATTTCCGGCCCGCTGACCTTTGGCAATCTGCTCGTGAGTTCAAACGCCTGGTTGCTGATGACCAACTCGGGTTACACCGTGACTTTGTTGAGTGCAACCATTCAAGCGGGGGGTGGCATTATCGCCGATTCATTTGGTTACGCGGGGGGCCAGGGATCCGGCGCGGGACAATATTATTACAACAGCCCCTACCCGGGCGGCGGGGCGGGTCACGGAGGCTACGGCGCAAACGGCACCGGCAACTCCGCCCTGGGCGGGAACACCTATGATTCCATAACATCACCCATCAGCCCTGGCAGTGGCGGCGGCGCTTATTCTTCTTCCGTCGGCGGCGCGGGCGGCGGAGCAATTTGGCTCAGCATGAAAGGCACGTTGCAAGTAGCGGGGGTGATTTCCGCCAATGGTGGCAATGGTTCAGGTTCCGGTGGCGGCGGCGGCTCCGGCGGGAGCATCTGGCTCGCCGCGGGCACGCTGTCCGGCTCCGGCTCCATCACGGCCAATGGCGGCAACGGAGCGGCGGCCATTGGCGGCGGCGGCGGCGGCGGACGGATTTATATTCCCTGCAGCGTCAACACATTTACGGGAACCATTTCTGCGTATGGCGGCGGCGGCGCCAATTGGGGCGGAGCCGGAACCGTGCTCATCAAGGCCGGAGCACAGAATTACCAGTTGGTTTTGGATAACGGCGGAAACCCGGGAACCAGGACTCCGCTGTCCTACGTAAGTCCCACGGATTTAACTCTGCGCAATGGCGCCGTCGGGTTGATGTCCGGCTCGCTGACCTTCGCCAATCTGCTCGTGAGTTCAAACGCCTGGCTGCAGATGACCAACACCACTTACACTATGACTTTGTCGAGTGCGACCATTCAAGCGGGAGGTGGTATTCTGGCAGACGCCTCAGGTTACGCAGCCGGCCAGGATCCGGTGCGGGACAAAACTATTACTACAATTCCACCTACCTGTGCGGCGGCGCGGGTCACGGAGGCTACGGCGCAAACAGCACTGGGAATTATGCCCTGGGGGGGAACACTTATGATTCCACGACATCCCCCAGCAGTCTTGGCAGTGGCGGCGGTTCATATTCTCCGTATTCCATTGGTGGGGTGGGTGGCGGCGCGATTCTACTTAATGTGAGCGGCATTTTGCAGGCGGACGGACACATCTCGGCAAACGGCGGCAACGGTTCCGGTTCGGGCGGCGGCGGCGGCGCCGGTGGCAGCATCACGCTGACCGTGGGCACACTGTCCGGCTCCGGCTCCATCACGGCCAATGGCGGCAGCGGAGCCGATTCCATTGGCGGCGGCGGCGGCGGCGGACGCATTGCCATTACCTGCAACAACAATTCATTTTCGGGACCGGTTTGCGCTTATGGCGGCGGGGCCGGCTGGGGCGGGGCCGGAACGGTCTATGTCAGGACCAACTCGCAGAGTTATGGCCAGTTGACCTTGGACAACGGCGGAAACGCAGCAGGAACCAACACCGCGTTCAGCCTCAGTTCCTTCGACTTGCTTGTGACGGGCGGAGCCATCGGACAAGGTCCATCCAGCAGTTGGAGTGTGCGAAACCTTCAAATCCGCACCAACAGTGTGCTGACAACCGTTGCCTCTACTTCATCTCAAACGGTCATCGTGACCGGCAACGCCACCATAGATGCCGGCGGCGCCATTTCGGTTGACGGCACCGGGAATGGAGCCTCATCCGGCACAGGCGCGGGCGCTACTTCTTCCGGCAGCATCAAAGGCGGAGGCGGTCACGGCGGCTTTGGCGCAGCCAATCCTTCCGGATATGGCGGCGCTTACGGTTTGATCCAGTCACCGGTCACCGCAGGCAGCGGTGGCGGCAATGGCAGTGGCAGCAGCACTGCTCCGCGTGGCGGCGCGGGCGGCGGAGCGCTCCAGCTCGCCGTCACCGGCACACTGGCCGTCAACGGCAGAGTTTCGGCCAACGGCAAAAATGGAGACGTCAACAGCGGCGGCGGGTCGGGCGGCAGCCTTTGGATTACCACCGGCACCTTTGCCGGATCGGGAACCATTTCTGCAAACGGCGGCTCCGGCAACGGGTTCGGCAGCGGTGGCGGCGGCGGTCGCATTTCCTTGGGGTACACGACCAGTTTCTTTACCGGACCGGTTTCGGCTTGTGGCGGCGGCGGTTACGCGCAAGGCGGCGCCGGAACGATTTACACCAAGGCCAACAGCCAGTCCGTGGGACAATTGCTGGTGGACAATGGCGGCCAGGCCGGCACCAACACGCCACTGTCTTCAGTTTATGGCACGCCGGCTTCACCTTTTAATCTTACTGTTGGAGGTGGCGCGGTGGTTTGTCCGCAAACTTCCTTCCCGGTGTTGAGCAACCTGACCGTCACGGCCGGCAGCCTGCTTACCAGTTTGTCCGGCCAGTCGAATCTGGATCTGGTGGTCTTGGGGAACGTGGACATCGCGACCGGCGGGGCCATTGCCGTGGACGCAAATGGCTTTGCTCAAGCCAGTGGGCCGGGGGCCGGCCAATCCGCCGGCGGGTCTGGAAGTGGCGCGGGCTATGGCGGTCTGGGCGGGGCTTCCGCAACCACCGCACCCGGCGGCACCAACTACGGCTCGGCCCAACAACCCGTGGACCAAGGCAGCGGCGGCGGATTTGGATCCGGACCGCTTTACGGCGGTTCGGAAGGCGGCGGCGCAATCCGTTTGAACGTGGGCGGCGTTCTCACCTTGAATGGCGAACTCAGCGCCAATGGGGACTGGGGACTCCAGGATAATTCCGGCGGCGGTTCCGGCGGCAGTATCTGGGTGATCGCAGGCACGCTGGTCGGGAACGGTCAAATCACCGCGAATGGCGGTGAGGGCGAATTATACGGCGGCGGTGGCGGCGCCGGCGGACGCATTGCCCTCTATTCCCGCGCCAATTTCTTCACCGGTCTAGCTTCGGTCTTCGGCGGCGAGGGTGATTTCCGGGGCGCTGACGGCTCGATATTCTATTCCACCAATTTGGCATTGCAGGTCCTCTCGCACACGCCGGTTGGCATCGTCAGCAGCGGTGTAAGCTATGTGGACCTGGCTTTCAATCAAGCACCGGCCCCGGTTTCGTTCTCCGCAGCGGACGTTTCGCTCACCACTCCCAACGGGCTGCTGGACCCGGGCACGCTCAGCATTTCCATGTTGAGTTCCTGCGGCTACCGCGTCAGCTTCCCGCAACAGACCGCTGTGGGTAATTACACGTTCACGGTTGGGCCCAACATCAATGACCTGTACGGCCAGCCCATGTCGCAGGTTTACACGGGCGCGTTTACCGTTTTGCTCCCGGTCATTCAAGGCGCGGTCACCGACACCAATGGCCAACCGGTGTCCGGCGTCCTGATCCAGCCGGACGGCGGATTGTCCACCACCACCACCGACACCAACGGCAACTACGCGCTGGGAATTCTGCCCGGCTGGAGCGGCACGGTCGTACCGTCGGGTGGCGGCTTCGTATTCGCGCCCGGCTCGCGGGTTTACACCAACGTGACCACGTCCGTCTCGAACCAGAACTACGTGGCGGTCATCACCATCGCCCCCGATGTGTCCGCCGGACTTCAAGCCACCAACCTGATGATGAACTGGTTTGGCATTTCCGGGGTGACCTACCAGCTCTATTCCTCCACCAACCTGGTGGACTGGCTGCCTTACGGCGATCCGTTCCCGGGCACCAACGGACCGGTGGTGCTGCCCGTGCCGACGACTGGTGACCCGGCAAGGTTCTTCCGTGTGCAAGCCAGCAACTGAGAACCTGGCATTATTGGCACCTGAAGCGCCGCCGGCAAAACGGTTTCTATGTTTTGCCGGTCAGCGCGCTTGCGCCAAGTAGGCGCCATTTCAATCCGAGGCCCGCGTTGACACCCGGCTGCTCCGCTCCTACTTTCGCGTGGTATGTTCGAACTCGTCGCGCCATATAAACCCGCCGGGGACCAGCCGCAGGCGATTGCAAAGCTGACCGACGGCTTGTTGTCCGGCGCGAAACATCAAGTGCTGCTGGGTGTCACGGGTTCGGGCAAGACGTACACCGTCGCCAATGTCATCCGCAACGTGGACAAACCGACACTCGTCATTTCGCACAACAAAACGCTCGCCGCACAGCTTTACGCCGAGTTCAAAGGCTTTTTTCCCCGCAACGCCGTCGAATACTTCGTCAGCTATTTCGATTATTACCAGCCCGAAGCCTACATCCCGCGCACCGACACGTTCATCGAAAAGGATTCGAGCCGGAACGAGGAAATCGAGCGGCTGCGGCTTTCCACGATGAGTTCGCTGTTCTCGCGCCGGGACGTGATTGTCGTCGCCAGCGTGTCGTGCATTTACGGCATCGGCAGCAAGGAGGATTACGAGGCGATGGTCATTCCGGTTCGCACCGGGATGGAATTGTCACGCGAACAATTCCTCACCCGCCTCGTGGACCTGCTCTACGACCGGAATGACATCGAGTTCATCCGCGGCCAGTTTCGCGTGCGCGGCGACACGGTGGAACTTCGTCCGGCGGGACGGGAAGACGGGCTGCGCGTGGAATTTTTCGGCGAGGAAATTGAACGCCTCACCCGCTTCGAACCGTTGACCGGAAACAAAATTGAGACGCTCGACGCCGTCACCATTTTCCCGGCCAAACAATTCGTCACCACCGGCGACAAGATGAAGCGCGCCATCCTCGCCATCCGCGAGGAACTCGGCGAACGCATCACCTGGTTCGAGAAGCACGGCAAGCTGCTCGAAGCCCAGCGCATCAAGCAGCGGACGGAATATGATCTGGAAATGATGGAGGAGATGGGCGTTTGTTCCGGCATTGAAAATTATTCGCGCCACATCGCCGGCCGCGCGCCCGGCTCGCAGCCTTGCACGCTGTTTGATTTTTTCCCGCCGGATTATCTGCTTGTCATTGACGAATCGCACGCCACCGTGCCGCAAATCGGCGCGATGTTCGAGGGCGATCGTTCGCGCAAAACGGTTCTGGTCGAGCACGGCTTTCGATTGCCGAGCGCTCTGGACAACCGGCCCATGAATTTTCTGGAGTTTCAGTCCATGCAAAACCAGACGATCTACGCCAGCGCGACCCCCGCGCCGCGGGAAATCGAATGGGCACGCGTAGCGGCGGGCATCTTGCCTGCCAGTAAACCGGGCATCCTGCCCGGCGGAAAAGTCGTTGATGACTCCAAATGCGCAGAAATTTCGAGCGCTGATCCGGGCGGCAAGATGCCGCCCTCTACGGCAGGCAGGATGCCCGCCGCCACAATGCCCGGCGTTACGGAACTCGTCGTGCGGCCGACGGGGCTCGTTGACCCCAAGGTCAAGCTCAAACCGCTCAAAGGCCAGATTGACGATCTGATCGAGGAATGCCGCAAGCGCGCCGACACGAAGGAACGCGTGCTCGTGACCACGCTCACCAAGCGTACCGCCGAGGAATTGACCGAGTACCTGCGCGATATCGGCGTGAACGTGCGCTACCTGCACAGCGAGATTGACGCCATCGAGCGCGTTGAGATTTTACGCGCGCTGCGCAAGGGCGAGTTCGATGTGTTGGTCGGCATCAACCTGCTCCGCGAGGGGCTTGATTTGCCGGAAGTTTCGCTCGTGGCGATTCTCGACGCCGACAAGGAGGGTTTCCTGCGCAGCGAGACGAGCCTGATTCAGACTGCAGGCCGCGCGGCGCGGCACCTCAACGGCGAGGTGATTTTATATGCCGACGTGATGACCAATAGCATCAAAAAATTTCTGGCCGTCACTGAATATCGCCGCCAAAAGCAGATCGAGTACAACCGCGAGCACCACATCACTCCGCGCAGCGTCAGCCGCGCGGTTGAGGAAAGCCTTGCCTCCTACGAATCGAAGCGCAAGGAAGCCGATGCCGTCCTCCACGACGCCGGCATGGACGTGGACCTCACCGAGACGATCAATGAACTCGAAGACGAAATGCTCGCCGCCGCGAACGAGTTGAAATTCGAGAAAGCCGCCCTGCTGCGCGACCAGATCAAGGAACTCAAGCGGATGATGGATGGCAGTCGGCCGGCGAAAGAGGCGGCGACAGTCAAGCCGGCAAGTTACGGCAAAGACAAGGGGCGAAAGCGTTTTTCGTAGCGGCGGCACTCTGCCGATGCCTGCGACTCCGGCAATTGGCAGCAAATAAATCAATCCGCAAACAACCAGCGGCCTTTCCCTCAAAACGGGTGAGCCTGCTTTTGATGAAATACAGAGTTTGGGATAAGGATTGGCCGGCACGTTCTGTGCTGTCAGACGCAATGTTTGACCATAGGAATAACCAACAACAATAAAGACAAAGCCGTTCCAGCAGGAAAGGAAATTGCTCAACCATGATTACTCCAGGTTTTTTGGCCGGTGCATTCCGTATCGGTGAGGAGAATTCAATTCGGGCGTTGATTCCATCAGGATCCACCGCTTCGCAATTCACTATTTATTTCGGCGCTCTTTTCCTGGTCGCGGTGGCGTTTTTCGCCTGGGCGGTTCTTCGCTCGCAGCACCACTTGCGACGTTCGCACCACCATCACCGTCCAAGGTCGGCGTCAAAACATCACCGGCAACCGGAGGTTCTCCCGCGCCATCGAACATTGGCAGAAGTCGGCGGCCTGCCACCCATCCGCACCGAACAACCGCCGGCCCCGGACTGATCTGGAACGCATCAGCGACGGCAGCCAGCCAGAGAATGTGGCATTGGGACATTCGTGTGTCCCATCATTTGACATCAAGGGGAAAGGGCCTGTTTAACAAGCTGTTGAAATGTGGATGTTTTGTGAAACCCTGTGTTTTCGTTAGAAACCCGCATGTTCTCCCCCGAAAACGACTTTTAAGCAGCATTAATTATTATATGGATTTTTACTTGTCGGCATGTTTGCTGCTTGGTACTTACTTCATTGGGCTCGTCTCGTTATGGCGTTTTCCAACTGTTGCACCAAACAATTGAATTATGAGCACCGAAGAAGCCAAACAACTCATCCAAGAACTGGAAAAACTCCGTCGCCAAACATACCGCTTCCGCCTCCTCACGTTCATCGCGCTGCTTGCCATCATGATTACCGGCGTGAGCGCCATCATTGAGTCGGTTTACAGTCTCACCCTTATAGGCCCGAGGCAGGAGATGTTTATCAGCAACCTGAGCACCAATTTGCAACGGGATCTCCTGCCCATCGTTCAGAAAATCGCCGGGCGCTCGGTTGACCGTCTCAAACCGGCGGTTGAGAAGGAATTGAAAGAAATCAACGGGCGCGCGCCGGAAGTTGCCGATGTCGCCCTGAAAGAACTGGATCAAATGGGCAACGAGCTTATGGTTCAAGCGGGAAAAGTTCTCGACCAGACCGTCAGCGGCACTCTGCAAAGGCGGGAGGGCAAATTGCGCAAAATGTATCCCGACATTTATGACAAGCAGATAGACACCTTGCTGAACAACCTGGCCCTCGAAACCGGCGACCAGCTCGCCCGGAGCGGCGAGAACCTGTTCAACCCCCATTTGAACTCCGTCCAAAACATCCTGATCAATCTCGAGACAATTCAAAAAACCGAGCCGATTAATGCCAGCGAGGATGTCAATGCCTGGCAGGTGGCCTTTATGTTCATGGATGTGTTCGTCCATGAATTCAAAGATCTGGCTCCTCCAGAACCCGACCAATTCAAGGCCGCTGAACCCAAAAAGACCAAGGAGACAAAGAAATGAAAACTGAATCATCTCCTGCCGCCGATCCCAAAGGAGCCGCCCTGACCGGGGAAGCCGTTTTGGCCGCTTATTTTGCCCAGGAATTGCCCAAAGCCCGGAAACTCCTCAAACGCACGCAGATTATCTGCCTGGTCCTGATTTTATTTGTTGCGGCTTACATCGGCACCATCAGCAGCATCATGGTCAGGTTTTTCCGGCCGTACGAGGCCGCCGAGGTCGCCAGCGGTATGCTGGCCCAGCACGCCGTTAAAGATGGCCCGATCCTCGCCGCGAAGATCGAGTGGGAAATTCCCCACATCATCCACCAGGTGCCCGACTATCTGATCGGAGAATTGCCCGTGTATCGGAAGGAATTGCAGCGGTCATTGGAAGCGGAGTACGAGGGGTATTGCAATTCGCTCAGCAAGGATTTGGGCAATCAGATTGACAAGCTGATTGATGATCACCAAGCCGAGATCAAGACGTTGTTGGAAAACGCAGGCGATCGGGACGCCATCCAAAAAACCCTGCCTGATTTCGACAAGGTGATTGCTGAGTGCATGAAAAACGATCCGGAAGGCCTGGCGTTGAGAGAGCATATTGACGCGTGGGCTGCCGCGCTGAAAGAAGTCGAACAACGCATGGACCGCCTGGCCAACGGGAGCAATTTGACTCCGGAGGAGCAAAAGGCGCGTCACGCTCTGGCCCTGCTGTCAAAAGTCATTGATGACAACGCCCAAATTCCCGAAGACGTTTCCGCACCCGTGACCAAGCCAAAGCCGCGACCATAATTAATCATCTGATTATTGGCCGCCTTGCTGCATTTGGCCAGTCGAGATCGGTGGTCCGTCTCAACCCCGCTGCTGCCTGTTGCTCGACAGGGTTATATCGTTTGGGGTCAGGAAACCGCGCTGTTGATTCCGAGTCGTGAACCGGCCAGGGCCGTTTCGTGCCACAGGCTGATGAGTTCACTCAGGCTTTGCAGCCAGGGCAGCACGCGGTTTTCCAGCGCGTTGGAAAGCGGAATGGTGTCTTCCGAATGGCAGGTTTCGTTCACGTCCCTGATAATGGCGGCAATTTGTTCAAACTGCCACTTGCGGAGTTGGGCGAGCGACGTGCGATTGTCAAATGGCTCGCAAGTGTTTTCCGGCAACAGGCTCAAGGTAATCACCGGTTCTTTGAGAACCGCAGCCAGATTCCACCAGACTTCGTGCGCCACCTGACCATTGTTGATGAGGACAAGTGTGAGAGCAATTTCAACGCATTCCCGGGCGAGGTCGGTTTGTTGAAATGCCTTCTTGAGCAACAGGAGAGAAGTCTCTTCCAAAGCGATTGTCCCGGCCTCGACGCGGCTACAAATTCTTTGATTCAGCAATGGCAGGGCAAGGTTTACCGGCTCCCCATCAACACTTAAGGAATACAGAACGCGATGTTTTTCCAAGGCGAGCGTTTCGAGATGACAGCGAATGGCGTTAAGGGAGCGGTGCCCGGACGGCAGTTCCACCGGCAGACCATCAAGCATTATTTCAACCTCATCACGAATTTCAGGGGCATCGAATGAGTTTTTATGCATATTCCCATCAAAGTACGCAAATAGCGTGCCTCAAAGCAGGGCCGCCCTGAAAAGTTATTCACAGGTTGTACTGCCAATTTGTTTGCAGCTTGTTTTTCAAGGCCGGCTGCCGCACTTTGTGGCACCCTGATCTTTATCGTGCGAATATGCAGTCTGGAACAAGACCATTTCTCCGCTTTCTTGGAAGCTGGCTCATCAACACCCTTGCGGTGGTGGTGGCGGCCATCATTCTTCGCGGCCACATTCGCTATGAAAAGCCGGTCGATCTGATTATTGCGGCTCTGTTGCTGGGCATCCTCAATGCTTTTGTGAAGCCGATCCTGATGCTGCTGGCGTTGCCACTGGTGATTTTCACCCTCGGCCTGTTCACGTTTGTCATCAACGCCCTGATGCTTTACGGCGTCGGATGGTTGATGGGGCCGGAACACTTTCGGGTGGATAGTTTCGGCTTTGCATTTCTCGGCGCGCTCATCATCAGCATGGTGTCGCTTGTACTGAACGCCTTGACGAGCATGAGCAACACACGCGCCATGTTTCAACACCGGCAACGCCCGCCCAAGTCCGATGAAGACGACGGCCCGGTCATTGACATTTGAAGTTCATGCCGTCGTTCGATAAGCCGCGCGCAATGTGTTGATGCCGCGGGCGCGAAATTCCCGCTCGAAATCCGTGAGCAATTCCACCAGTTCCGGCGGCGTTTCAATCCGCTGAAACTCCCTGTTCGCGCCAAACACCCCGGTCATTTGCCCAAAGTAATCTTCATCGTCGGTCCGCAAATAAACCTCGCCCCCCGGAGCGAGCGCAGCCTGGGCCAGTCGCGGAAACGATTCGTTGATGAGCCGGTTTTTATGGTGCCTTTTTTTCGGCCAGGGATCGGGGAAATAAATGTGCAACGCGGATGCCGAATGAGTCGGCAAAAGATATTGCAAAAAATAAGACGATTCGATCTGCACGCCGCGCAGATTCGTCAATCCGGCCCGGCGGCCTTTGCGATCCAGCTTGCGGATGCGGCCAAGCAATCGCTCGACACCGACGAAATTCCGTTCCGGATGCCGCCCGGCATATTCGGCGAGGAACGAAGTGTCACCACAACCCAGCTCCACTTCGAGCGGCTGTGGACGCAGGAAAAGCTGCGCCAGATCCAGCGGTTCAATGATCGAAGAAAGCTGGAAGATGAGATTGCTTTGATCGTCCACGCGGGTTTTCAAATCGTAAATCGTAAATCAAAAATTGTAAGATGGTCGGGGCGGTGAGATTCGAACTCACGACCTCTTGTACCCGAAACAAGCGCGCTAGCCAGGCTACGCTACGCCCCGACATCAGAGTTAAACAGGTTGCCCGTCCGCGATGCGAAAGGCAACGCTGAAATTCTCTGAAATTCTCAGCTGAAATTCTCAGGTCTGCTTTTTTGACGTGACAAAACATCCGGTCTTGGGCATTGACAACAAAATGGATGCTAAATTGAGAAACCATTGAATTTAATGGCTGAAACTCAAACTCCTTCAAGCGGTCCGCAGGATGGCCGATTGCAGTTCGACCTCGCGCTTTTCGCGGATGGCTTGCAACGCAACCCGGACGGAGTCTGGCGCGGGCGCGGCACGGAACCGGTTTCCTACCCGGCGGCGGGCAACAGCGCCTGCTTTGCGCTTGAGGACATCTCGTTCTGGTTCGCCCATCGCAACGCGTGTCTGCTGGCCCTGCTCCGGCGGTTTCCCGCCCGCGGCCCGTTCTTTGACATCGGTGGTGGCAACGGCTTCGTGGCCGCAGCGCTGCAGTCGGAAGGAGGCCTGCCCGTGGTCCTGGTCGAACCGGGGGCCGACGGCATCCGCCATGCGCAGGCGCGCGGACTGCGCTCGGTGGTGCATGCGACGTTGAAAGAAGCGCTTTTCCGCGATGGATCGCTGCCCGCCATCGGGTTCTTCGACGTGCTGGAACATATTGACGACGAGCAGGGATTTCTGTGCGAGATTCGCCGCTGTCTCGCCGCCGATGGACGCATCTACCTTACCGTGCCGGCGGGACGCTGGCTGTGGTCAGACGCCGATGTGCAGGCCGGGCACTTTCGTCGCTACACGCTCGCCAGCTTGCGGCGGGCATTGGAGCGCGCCGGTTTCCGGCCTCTGTTTATGAGCAAGATGTTTTCCCCTCTGCCCCTGCCCTTGTTCCTGTGCCGGTCGCTGCCGAGTCTTTTTGGCCATCGGCGGCAGCCTGCCCCAAGCTACTCCAGCCAGCACCGGCTCGGGCGCACGCTCATGGAGCGTGTCTGGCATTGGGAGCTGGCCCGGCTTGCCCGTGGACGGAGCATTCCCTGCGGAACTTCTTGTCTTGCCGTGGCCGAACTCTCACCCTATAAATCGAAGGGATTTTTTAATGTCAACCAGCGATGAAACACGGCCCTCGATCTCGGTCGTCGTTCCAGTTTATAACAGCGAATTGACGCTACCCGAACTGGTCAGACGCCTGCAACCGGTCCTGACAGCGGTGGCGCGCGAATACGAACTGGTGCTGGTCAATGACGGCAGCCGGGACCAAAGCTGGCGGGTGATTCAACGGCTCGCTGCGGAGCATGCCTGGGTGCGCGGGATTGATCTGATGCGAAATTACGGACAGCACAATGCGCTTCTTTGCGGCATTCGGACGGCCCGGTTCGACACCTTGGTAACGATGGACGACGACTTGCAACATCCACCGGAAGAGATCCACAAGCTGGTGGCCAAGCTCGACGAGGGTTTCGAGGTGGTTTATGGTTTTCCCGAACACCAGCAACACGGTTTATTGAGGGATATCGCCTCGGGGTTGACCAAGCTGGCCCTTCAGAAATCCATGGGAGCCGAGACAGCCCGTCATGTGTCGGCCTTTCGCGCGTTTCGAACGCAGGCTCGTGATGCCTTTGCAAACTATCACAGCCCGTTTGTTTCCATTGATGTCGTGTTGACTTGGGCCACCACCCGGTTTGTGGCCATTCAAGTCCGGCACGATCCCCGTCCGGCAGGCATTTCAAACTATACTTTTGGCATGTTGTTCCGGCACGCGATGAACATGATGACCGGTTTTTCAATTCTACCCCTGCAATTGGCCAATCTCATGGGTTTTTTATGCACGGCCTTCGGTGGAATTATTCTGGTGTTCGTCATTGGACGATTTCTGCTGTACGGGACCAGCGTGCAGGGATTCACCTTTCTGGCGTCCATCATAGTGATCTTTTCAGGCGCTCAATTGCTGGCTCTGGGCATCATTGGAGAATACCTGGCGCGGATGCATTTCCGGATGATGGAGCGTCCGACTTACACCATCCGTGAGGAAATCGCCCCCAGGACGAAGTGATGACATGAGCGCCCCCAACCCTGCTCCTTGCGAGTTGCTGCCATGGGACAGCGAGTTTTTCCACTGTCGCATTGCCCGCGTCTGTGGCGATACACTGAACGAGGAGCAGGCGATGCAAATTGACGACTGGAGCCGGAGCCATCGCATCCGGGGTCTGTATTTCCTGTCGCGTACGGATGACCCGGCCACCATCCAAACTGCCGAAAAACATGGCTTCGGGCTGGTTGATATCCGTGTCACCTTCGAACGCGTGGTGATGAATTCGCACAACCCGGATCATCCCAATCCGCCCGCAGGTGTCGGTATCCGGCCGGTTCAACTCAATGACCTGCCAGGATTGCAGGCGCTGGCCCGGACGGTGCACAGGGAAACGCGCTTTTTCAAAGACCCGCATTTTCCACGTCAACGTGTGGAAGACCTTTATTCGACCTGGATCACTTTGGAATCTCAGGGTCGCGCGCAAATCGTGTTGGTTGCCGCCTCGGCGGCCAATCAGCCTTTGGGTTATGTCTCATGCCACCTGGATGTGGCCAGCCGGGAGGGACAGATCGGTCTGGTTGGGGTCAGTCCAGAGGTTCGCGGGAAGGGCATCGGGAAAAATATGATTCTGGCTGCGATCGGCTGGTTGGGGACGCAAGACGCGCAGGCGGTGACGGTCGTTACCCAAGGAAACAATCGGGCTGCCCAGCGGCTTTACCAACAGTGCGGCTTTTTGACCCGGAACCTGCAGCTCTGGTATCATAAGTGGTATCCGATTTTGGATTAGCATCCATGCCCGGGCGATCAACCAAATCAAATGGACCAAAATCATCCAATCCCATTTAACCGATCTTCGCTCCTGGGCCGGGAACTGGAGTACATTTCCCGGACGATGACCATCGGCCAGATCGCCGGAGATCAAATTTACTCAAAAAGGTGTCATGCTTTTCTGGAGCAGGTGCTGGGCGTGCAAAAGGTGATGGTAACCACCTCGTGTACTCACGCGCTCGAGATGTGCGCACTGCTGCTTGATATCCAGGCCGGCGACGAAGTGATTGTCCCCTCCTTTACCTTCGTGTCCACGGCGAATGCCTTTGCCTTGCGCGGGGCAAAAATTATTTTCGCCGACATCCGTCCCGACACGCTGAATCTGGACGAGCAGCGGTTGGAAGGCCTCATCTCTTCCCGAACGAAAGCGGTTGTCCCGGTGCATTATGCCGGGGTGGGCTGTGAGATGGATGTGATCGGTGAAATTGCCGCCCGACACGGTTTGTCCGTGGTCGAAGACAATGCGCACGGATTGTTCGGCAAGTTTCGAGGCCGCTGGCTGGGCACCTTCGGTTGCCTGGCCACCCAGAGCTTTCATGAAACCAAGAACATCACCTGCGGCGAGGGCGGCGCACTGCTCATCAACGACGCGCGCCTGATTGAACGGGCGGAGATTATTCGCGAAAAGGGGACGAACCGCAGCCGGTTCTTTCGGGGGCAGGTGGACAAATATTCCTGGGTGGACATTGGCTCGAGTTATGTGATGAGTGACGTTCTGGCGGCCTTTCTCTACGCCCAGCTGGAGGTATGGCAGACCATTCAGACGCAGCGGCAGCGCATTTGGAAGTATTACGACCAGCACCTGCGCAGCTGGGCACAGGAGCGCGGGATTGGTTGCCCCGTGTTGCCAGCCCACTGCGAGCAATCCTATCATATGTATTACCTGGTCATGCCGGATTTGGAAAAGCGTCAGGCACTCATTTCATTTCTAAAGTCGCGCGGCATTCTCAGTGTATTTCATTATGTGCCGCTTCACCTTTCTCCCATGGGCCAGCGCATGGGGGGGCGGAATGGGGCTTGTCCGGTGAGCGAACAGAAAAGCGAGCGGCTGATCCGGTTGCCCTTTTACAATAGTCTCAGTCAGGGCGATCAGGACAAAGTCATTCGAGCCGTCCGGGAATTTCATGTGTGATTTGAACCCAGGCAGGACGCGTCGAAACCGATTATGGACAATTTTCAACGGGGCTTGGTTTTCCAGGTGTTCACGATTGCTGGTGGGCAAACGCGGCGGCTTTCAGGCGCTCCTTTGGGCAGCCGTGGTCAACCTCATTCTCTTCAGTCTTTTTCTGACCTGCGCCACGTCTGTTTATGAAACCAATGACGACCTGATGATGCAGATGATTGCGTCGGGTTTCCACACCGGTCATCCCGACGGGCATCTGGTTTTCACCAATGTTTTGATTGGCTGGGCGCTCCGGTTTCTTTATGGAACTTGGGCCGGGTGCAACTGGTATCTTATCTACCTCCTGGCTGTGCATTACGCCGCGCTTACCGCCATCGCTTTCCTGGTGGTGTCCCGCCGGGGTGGTTGGCCGTTCGCATTGCTCTATGTGGGATTTTTCCTGATTGTCGAAACGCACATCCTTCTATGCCTCCAATTCACCACTACCGCCTTCCTGGCTGGAACCGCGGGTTTGTTGTTGCTGGTGGACGGACTCCGGCCGGGGCATCCGGCTCATTGGCCCAAATTGATTGCCGGGATCGCCTTTGTGGGCCTCATGTGCCTGGTTCGGGAACCGGTTGCGCTGTTGTTGGGGGTCGTCGCCTGCCCGTTTTTATTGGAACGGTTTGGCCGGACCGGATGGCGCCGGCTGTTGGCAACTGGATTGGCCGGCGCGGGGCTGTTCCTGGCCCTGCACGAAATTAATCGCCGGGAATACCAGCGCGATCCGGCGTGGACCGGGTATTTGGATTACCTCCGGATGCTCGGCGAAGTTCAAGTCACAGCGCTGACAAAGTTCATCCCGCAGGCGGCTCCCGCCGTGGGCTGGAGTGAAAACGACGCATGGATGTTTTCCCGGTTCAACTTCTCCGATCCCGAAGTGTTTGGCGGCGCACCCAAATTGCACCGTTTGGTGGCCCAAATAAAAGCCTTGACGCGGGACAAACCGGCTTTTTCGTGGCGATTCCCGGCAAGTTTTCTGTTTCTGCCGAAGATGTTTCACGGCGACGCGCGTATTCTGATGAAGCTGGCCATTCTGAATGCGATATGGTGCCTCCTCGCCGCGGGGGCTTTTCGTCGTCGCTGCCTGGCCACGTTGCTGATTTCTTACGGTCTCTTTGTTGTGCTTGGTTTTTATCTCCTGAGGACGGCCCGCCTGCCCGAACGCGTCTCTTACAACATCCCGCTGTTCATTCACGCCATCTGTCTTTATTGGGCAACCGGCTTCCACAACCTGCCGGTTGCGACAGGCCGGCCCGACCGGCTTGACGTTTTCCTTGCGCCGCTCTGGCGGGCCAAAGTTTTGCGGCTGGCGGCTCTCGTGCTTATTCCTGTTTGGGCCGCTCTGTATCTGTTCAATCTGTCCGAATTGGCTCAGAACCTGTGGTCGACAAACGCATCCGACCGAAACTTGGAACATATCAGCCACAAGATCCTCAGGCCGATTCGCACGCTTATGCCAGCTCAAAAGACACCGATCCTGATTGCGATGCCCCAGGATTCTGTATTGGAACAATGCCTTTTCTTCCATCCTTCATCGGAGAAGGTTCCCTTTTTTCTGGTGCCCTACGGCTGGATCGCCCACTCGCCGCTTTTCAGTCAAATCCTGGAACGACATCGTCTTCACCCTTATTCCCTTTCGCTGGTGGACCGGCCGGATGTCTTTTTCCTGATGGAAACGAGATGGCTCGAACCCCTCACGATATTTTATCGCGAGCATTACGGGTTGGATATCCGGTTTCATATGGTCTTGAACACAGATGAAATGCCTCAGTTCGAAGACTGCAAGCTTCATCTCTACCAGGCGCATACCGCCGGCGATAAAGCACCGATTGGAACGGTACCATGATGACTCGCCGGATAATTCAACGTCTGTTCTTCCGGTGCCGGACTTCAATTATTGACCGGGCGGCGGAACTTTGTATGCTACATCAGCGATTGATGGAGAGTTGTCCGGTTTGGGCCTGGTTGCGAACGGTTTTACATGGGACGCCTCATTCGATGCGACTGATTTAATATGAATATCATCGGCAAGTTTTCCACGATTCTGGAGATTCCGGTTGGTTACCGGCTTTTCCGGTGGATGGTGGGAGGGGAGTCTGCTTGGAAAACTCATCTGGCTGAGTACGTAAAACCGGTCCCCGGGAACAAAATCCTCGACATCGGGTGCGGGCCGGCAGATGTTTTGAATTACCTCCCGGCGGTCAACTACACGGGACTCGATATCAGCCCGGAATATATCCGTTCGGCAAAGAAGCGCTTTGGAGCCAGGGGGCGCTTCTGTTGCGGAGATGTGGGTCTGGCTACGATTGAGGGAGAGCAAGGTACTTTTGACCTGGTGCTGGCCACGGGTGTGATCCACCATTTGGATGATGCGCAAGCAGCCAGGTTGCTTGATTTGGCCCGCCTGGTTTTGCGCCCCACTGGATATCTGGTCACTTATGATGGATGCTATGTACCCCAACAGTCACGCGCAGCACGTTGGCTGCTGGCACAGGACCGTGGAAAATTTGTCCGCACCCGTGAGGAATACCTGTGGCTGGCTTCAGCGCGCTTCTCGAAGGTGGAATCCCATCTGCGACATGACCTGCTTCGTATTCCTTATACTCAACTGATCATGCGTTGCTGCAACCCAGTCCCGACAGGCGATGGTTCGAGTCAGCCCGCATCAGGCTTGTAGCCCGAGAACCGCACGACGGGAAGATTCTCCAACTGGCTCACCGGTTCATTCAAAGGCATTTCGATGGGACGTCCTCGTAGCGCATGGCCCAGCAGATGTGCCGCAACTTGCGCACTCCAGTAATTTACGTACGGCCCATACCATTTAATGGGGAGACCCGACGCTGGCGGCGGCTTTGGTTGCATGACTAACAGGTTTCCCACCAGCCAGACACTGTTACTATTGCGCAAGGTATCGGTCATCTCACGCAATACCGGAGCCATCGGATCCTGCTGGGTCATCTTTTCCACCATCAGGTCGCAGCGATGCACTTTAAGTGAGTCAATCGGAGGCACGGTCACCCAATGAGCCCGGCCGTGATAATACCGATCGAACGTTATCCCCTCCCACGCGCTTTGTACCACGATGAGATCCCTATCGGAGGCATTCTTGTCGAGAACGGCGGCAATCAGATCGACATTGCTCCGCCTTGTATGTGCCTCCTCCCACCCGGACCTGGCGCCCCATGTCATCATCACCACCATCAATCCGATGCGCAACAACCCCCAAGGGCGCAATGCAGGCCAGTTCGCACCCAGCAGTCCGTCCAGCGAAATGGCGCATAGACAGAGCATTTCAACGTAATACCACGTCTGCGTCCAATAATGTAACTTGAACAGAAAAACCATATACCCCGCTGTTCCGAAAAGCATGCTCACGACACAAAACAATGCCAGATCGGCGCGGACCCGGGCAATGATCACTGCGCCAGCCTCCTGATTCTGCGCCTGGCGCCCGCGAACCCGTTGCATCATGACTGCCACAACGGAGCCGCCCAACAGAAGCGCAATCCAGAGCCAGACCTCCGGGCCGTTAGGTCCGTCGGGTTGAGCGCTGCTCCGGGCGGTTAGGCCATTGCCGAGCCGATGCCACAGGACTGAGAAATCGAAGAATGGAATCTTCATCATCGGCACGTAAACCGATCCCCGGTGGATGATGGGCAGGTAGATCGCCAGCGATGCGCCGGATACGATGCCGATGCCCACCAGTGCCCCCAGCGTCTTCCATTGCCATCGTCGTATCGCCACCATCGCTCCGCCGGCCAGCATTGCGCCCAGGAACACCACGTCATAATAAACGCAATGGGCGAAAAGAATGCTGACAAGCCCGGCCCAAAGAACCCGCCACCTCGACGGGAACTCCACCATTCGCCAGATCGTTCCGAAACTGAGCACCAGCAGACAACTCGCCAGACCATAAGCCCGGTTCGCCCCCACAATGAAGATAAACGCTGGCAGACTGCCCAGCAGGGCAAGGCTCACGATCGGTGCGCGACCACCCATCCAGCGCGCGCACAGCCACAGCGATGCGAGAAAGAACAGACCCACGTACAGCCCCAAGACGCGGATGCCCGCGTCACTGCCAGCCAAACCTAGAAAGCCGCACCCGCGCAGCAGCAGCGGCCAGAGAGGGGGAAACGACTCGAACGGCATGTTGTTCCATAACTCCTTCAGCGAGGGCATCTGCGCCACGTTGAGGGTGTTGGCCTCATCGCGCCACAGTGGTCCCGCGTACATCGCCGTTAGAATCAGCAACATCGCCGAAAACGCCGTGCCAGCCAGTGCCACAACGGCTTCCGCTCCAAGCTTCGGTAGTCGCGGCGGGGACATGGTTTTGAGATTGGCCTGATGAACGGTCACGCGTCAGTTAACGACTTCAGAGGAGTAGTGTCGAGTCTGCTGTGATAACCTTCCCATTCACCACACCGTCCCTTGTCCAATTTTTCAGGGGCGTCTTTGCCACCATGATCGTTTCCGCCATAATTTCCGGCTTTGGCGCGCTTTTCGAAAATGGAACCCCATCTCCGACATGACCTGCTTTGCGTACCTTATACTCACCTGATCATGCTTTGCTCCAACCAAGTTCCTGCTGGCGACAGGTTGGTCAGTCCGTATTAGACTTATAACCCGAGAACCTCCGCACGGGAAGGTTCTCCAGTTGGCTCACCGGCCCATTCATGGGTATTTCCAGAACCCGTTCCTGCAAGGCATGGTCCCGCAGAAGCACCGTGACTTGCGTACTCCAGTAATACAAGTACGGCAGCCACCACTTGATCTGCGGGACCGGCGGCGATGGCAACTGTTGTGGGGCCGCGATTGTCACATGGCCCGCTACCCAGACACTATTCCCGCTGCGCAAGGTGTTGGTAATCTCACACAGCACCGGAGCCATCGGATCCCGCTGTTTCATCTTTGCCACTATCAGGTCGTTGCGATGCACTTTGTGGGAGTCAATCGGAGGCACGGTCACCCAACGGGCTCGGCCGTGATAATACCGATCAAACGTGATCCCCTCCCACGCGCTTTGTATCACGATGAGATCCCCCTCGGAGGCATTCTTGTTGAGAACGGCGGCAACCAGATCGACATTGCTCCGCCTTGTATGCGCTTCCTCCCACCCGGACCTGGCACCCCATGTCATCATCACCACCATCAATCCGATACGGAGCAATCCCCAGGGGCGCAGCGCGGGCCAGTTCGCACCCAATAGTCCATCGAGCGAAATCGCGCACAGACTGAGGATCTCGATATAATACCACTTCTGCGTCGGATACTGTAACTTTAGCAGAAAAGCCAAATACCCCAACACCCCGAAAAGCACGCTCACGACACAAAACAATGCCAGATCGGCGCGGACCCGGGCAATGATCACTGCGCCAGCCTCCTGATTCTGCGCCTGGCGCCCGCGTGCCCGTTGCATCATGACTGCCACGATGGAGCCGCCCAATAGAAGCACAATCCAGAGCCAGACCTCCGGGCCGTTCGGTCCGGCGGGTTGAGCACTGCTCCGGGCCGTCAGGGTTTCACCGAGCTTATGCCACGGAATTGAGCAATTGAAGGATGGAAACTGGTCCATAGGGACGTTAGCCGATCCCCGGTGGATGATGGGCAGGTAGATCGCCAGCGATGCGCCGGATACGATGCCGATGCCCACCAGTGCCCCCAGCGTCTTCCGTTGCCGTCGTCGTATCGCCACCATCGCTCCGCCGGCCAGCATTGCGCCCAGGAACACCACGTCATAATAAACGCAATGGGCGAAAAGAATGCTGACAAGCCCGGCCCAAAGAACCCGCCACCTCGACGGGAACTCCACCATTCGCCAGATCGTTCCGAAACTGAGCACCAGCAGACAACTCGCCAGACCATAAGCCCGGTTCGCCCCCACAATGAAGATAAACGCTGGCAGACTGCCCAGCAGGGCAAGGCTCACGATCGGTGCGCGACCACCCATCCAGCGCGCGCACAGCCACAGCGATGCGAGAAAGAACAGACCCACGTACAGCCCCAAGACGCGGATGCCCGCGTCACTGCCAGCCAAACCTAGAAAGCCGCACCCGCGCAGCAGCAGCGGCCAGAGAGGGGGAAACGACTCGAACGGCATGTTGTTCCATAACTCCTTCAGCGAGGGCATCTGCGCCATGTTGAGGGTGTTGGCCTCATCGCGCCACAGTGGTCCCGCGTACATCGCCGTTAGAATCAGCAACATCGCCGAAAACGCCGTGCCAGCCAGTGCCACAACGGCTTCCGCTCCAAGCTTCGGTAGTCGCGGCGGGGACATGGTTTTGAGATTGGCCTGATGAACGGTCACGCGTCAGTTAACGACTTCAGAGGAGTAGTGTCGAGTCTGCTGTGATAACCTTCCCATTCACCACACCGTCCCTTGTCCAATTCACCGTCCCTTGTCCAATTTTTCAGGGGCATCTTTGCCATCATGATCGTTTCCGCCATAGGTTCTTGTTTTTTATACGCACAACAGGGTAGTCGAAGCACCCGAGACAGGTGCGCTACCAGCGCTACGCCCTCAAAGCAAATAACTGCCCGCCCGCGACGCGAAAGGCAATGTTGAAATTTAAATCGCCAGCAGCAGTTCCTTCAACTCCTTCAGCCGCATCCGGACATTTCATTTCGGCGGCTGGAGCAAGATATGCGTTGGCTGGTCGCGGTCACACGTCAGCCAGCCATCCTTGAATTCCAGTTCAACGACCTGAATGGAACTGCGCCGTTGTTCGACGCCGTCCTTGTGCTCGTCCGGACCGCGCCGGCCCGGATGCGTGAAGTAAAACAGAAACGCGCGGTTGCCGCTTACCATTACGTCCGGGTGGCCGCCTTTGACCTGGTCATCTTCGCCTTTGCCGGGTTCGGCAACCAGGTTGGATGGCTGGTTCGTCCAAGTGCTGGCATCATCGGACCGGAACACCCCAAGTCCTTTCCATTCGTTGATGATCACCCAGAATTTGTCGTGCCAGCGGAAACCTTTCGGCCCTTCACCCCGGCTTTTGAACGCCAGGCCTTTGTCCGTCCAGTGCGCCAGGTCGGCACTGTCGGCGTAGTGGATGGATTTGCCGGTGCGCTCATCGTTATACCACATCCGCCACGAACCGTCCGGCAGACGCAGAATGCTCGGATCAATCACGCGGTCGGAAGCCAGAGAAAGTTTTCGCGGATTCGTCCAATGCAGAAGATTGGTGCTGGTGAGTTGTACGATGTCGCGGGGATGTTTCCAATCCTCGAAGATGCCGGGCACGACGGTGAGAAACATCTGCCAGGTGCCGTCCGGCGCCTGCGTCACGTCGGGCGCCCAGCAGGTGACGTTGGTACCGCCGTATTCCGCCGGCAGCTCGATTTGTGCGGTGCCGACATATTTCCAATGTGCCCCGGCGTCGGCCGATTCGGCAATGCCAATGGGCGTGCCATGGACCCAGGTGACGCCGGAAAGCCCGGGCACATTTGCGCGGCGGTTCGTGTAAAACATCCACCAGCGTTTCACCAACGGATTCCAGATCACCGTGGGATCCGCCGCGCCGTCGTAAACGGGATCGCGGTAAAGCGGCTTGGCGGCGACCAGACCGGCGTCGGCGGCTGTTGCAGAAGCTGCAATCGAAATCAGGGCGAACGCCAGGACAACTTTCTTGTGCATGGGGAAAAAATGAATCGCGGGAACAGGAATGGCGAGTTTTTTCAACCCGGCGAAGCGCGACTGTAAATTTCCGGTATCAAGTCTGGCGACGTTTGACCCGCTGAATTCTCGCGCGGACGTGGTGTTTCAGTTTCGCCCGCAATTCCGTGATTTTTCCGGCGGCGGCCTTGCGTTGCAGCAGATAGGTAACATGCGGCGCCGGCGTGCGCGAGATGTCCTCCGGCGTGGTGTTCTTGTCGCCCACACCAGGGGCGAGGTCAATGCCCGCCTTGCGAAACAACCGGCACACGAACTCCGAACAAAACAGGGAGCGCTCGCGCGCCAGCACATTTTTCCGGCCGCGCAGTTCCGGCCGGCGCAACGCGATGAGCGTGCCGACCAACTCGCGCAGCGAGTAACGCTCGTGGTTGGCAACCAGTTCCAACCCTTCACGCAACAATACCGCAACCTGCTCCCCGCCCAGGCCGAAATCCAACACCGCAAGATTCGGAAACGTTTTTTCGTCGAAGTATTTCGCCACGCGGTTTTCCTGGAGGCCGAGCTGGATATTTTTCCGGTGAAACTGCAAATCCGATTCGATGATCCAGTGATGGCCATCGGCGCGCACACCCTCAAACAAAAATACGTGCGACCAGTCGCTCCAGCGGCTGGCATCGTCCAGGTGCCGCTGCGCGCGGCGGATCGCGAGATCCACCGGCGTTGCGCCGCCGCACAGGCCCACGCGACCGGCCTGCGCGTGGCGTTCGAGAAATCCGCGGTTCGAGAGGCCGGTGACGACCATCGTTTGGTTTTGGGTTTTGCCGGTTTCCACGGGCATGCTGGCTTTGGTTTAGTCGGACGCGGAAGGCAAAGCAAGACTGCAGTTCAAATCGCCAGCAGCAGCTTCTTGATCTCCTTCAACCGCGCTTTCGCGTCCTTCTTCGTCAAGCGCGGGAATTTTCCGCCGAGGGTGATGAAATCACCGTGACGCGTGAGCATCAGCTTGTCCTCCCTGACTTCAATGGTGGTCACCGCCTTTTCGCTGGCGAGAATTTTGAGTTCAGCCACTCGCAGCAGCAATTCCACCGGTGGCGGCAGCGGGCCAAAGCGGTCGCGCAGCTCGCGGGTCAGACTTTCGAGCGCAGCCTTGTCCGCCGCCTGCGCGAGCTTGCGGTAAATTTCGATGCGATGTTGCGGTTCGGTGACGTAGTTGTGGGGAAGTGAGGCGTGAGGCGTGATGCGTGAATCATGTTTGGCGTCTTCACGTTTCACGTTTTCCGCCTCCAAAAAATCCAGCCGCATCTCCACCTTCACCCTTGGCTTCACCTTTTCTCCCTTGAGGGCTGAGATGCTTTGCTTGAGCAACTGGCAATACAGCTCGAAGCCAACGGCGGTGATGTGACCGCTTTGTTCCGAGCCAAGCAGGTTGCCCGCGCCGCGGATCTCCAAATCGCGCATGGCGATTTTGAATCCGCTGCCGAGGGTGGAGTATTGACGGATGGCGCTGATGCGTTTGCGCACGTCGGCCAGCAGGCTCGCGTGGCGCGGCAACAACAGGTAGGCATAAGCCTGGTGCTTGTAACGCCCGACCCGCCCGCGCAATTGGTAAAGATCGCTCAGACCAAAGCGGTCCGCCCGGTCGATGATGATGGTGTTCGCGTTTGGAATATCGAGACCGCTCTCGATGATGGTCGTCGAAAGCAAAACGTCCGCTTCGCCGTTGACGAACTTCGTCATCACTTCCTCGAGCTCGTCCGATTCCATCTGGCCGTGGCCGACGACGATGCGCGCGTGGGGTACAAGAGATTGTAATTTCGACCGCATGGTTTCGATGGTCATCACGCGATTGTGCAAAAAGAAAACCTGCCCCCTGCGATTCAGCTCGCGTTGGATGGCGTCGCGGATGATGCGCTCGTCGTATTGCACAACGATGGTCTCGACCGGCAGGCGGTCGTGCGGCGGCGTCTGGATGGTACTCATGTCGCGCGCGCCGGTGAGGGCGAGATAAAGCGTCCGCGGAATTGGCGTGGCGCTGAGCGTCAGCACGTCCACGAGCGTCCGCAGCCGCTTGAATTTTTCCTTGTGCAGCACGCCGAAGCGTTGCTCCTCGTCAATCACCACCAACCCGAGTTCTTTGAACACAATGTCGCCTTGGATCAGCCGGTGCGTGCCGATGACGATGTCCACCGCCCCGGCCGCCAAATCCCTGACGACGTGCTGTTGTTCGCGATGCGTGCGAAAGCGCGAAAGCAGTTCAATGCGCACCGGGTAATCCGCCATCCGTTCGCGGAACGTGTTAAAATGCTGTTGCGCCAGCACCGTCGTCGGCACCAGCACGGCCACCTGCTTCCCGCCCATCACGGCTTTGAACGCGGCACGTATGGCGACTTCCGTCTTGCCAAAACCGACGTCGCCGCAAATCAAACGGTCCATCGGCTTGGCGCGTTCCATGTCGGACTTCGTTTCGCTGATGGCTTGAAGCTGGTCCGGTGTTTCCTCAAAAATGAATGCACCCTCAAATTCGCGCTGCCACGGCACGTCCGGTGGAAACGCGTAGCCGGCCTGTGATTCGCGCACCGCCTGAATTTGCAGCAGTTCAGCGGCAACATCACGGACCGCGCGCCCGGCCTGTTCCTTCGCCTTGTTCCAGCGCGTGCCACCGAGCGCATTAAGCGGCGGACGCACCTTGCCAACCCCGACGTATTTGCTGACGAGATGCGCCTCGGTGACGGGCACATAAAGTTTTGGTGGTTCGTCGCCGGGATTGCGGGGCGCGTATTCAATGACGAGGCACTCCGTGCCGGTTGAGAGTTGAAAGTTGAGGGTTGAGGGATGACGGCTGCTGCCCGCCGGCAGGTTTTTCAAACCCAGGAATCTTCCAATCCCGTATTGCAAGTGGACAACAAAATCGCCTTCTTCCAGTTCGGTGAAATCAATGTCGAGGGCGGAACGGGTGGCCAGCGCGTGCGGGGATTTCAACCGGCGTGGCCGCTGAATTTTGTAGCGGCCAAATATTTCCGCGTCGGTGACGACGACGAGTTTTGCCTCTTCGCAAAAAAATCCGCGGGCCAGCGTGCCGAGGTGAAGCGCAGGACAGGCGTCCCGCCGGTCTCTAATTTCATTTCCAGGACCTTTTTCAGATGGAGACAGGCTGGAAGCCTGTCCTACGAGTTCAGCCCAGATTTCCGTGAAACGCTGCCGCTCGCCATCGTTGTTGCAGAAGACATGAACGGCGCAACCCTGCCGCAACCAGCGGTGGAGCTGGTTGAAAAATTCGCGGCGTTGCGCCTCGGCGATTTGCGGGTCGGGCGCGCGTTCACCGAGCGGACGAAACGCATCGAGCGAAGCAAAGACCAGCCCGGTGGGGCGAGCGTCCCCGCGAGCCGCTGCTGACATTTGACCATCGTTCGGCTTGCGGAGACGCTCGCCCCACCCGGTTTGGATTTGCGTTTCCTCCCCATCCAGATCCACCGCAGTGAAACCGCGACGGTTCAATTCGACAAGAAAATCAGTCCAAGGAATGAAAAATGGATCGTTTTCGGGGATTTGCTGCGCGTATTCGTCGGCGCAGACGGCGAGTTGTTCCGGTTCACAGAGGAGAAAAATGGTTTCGCGCGGCAGGTAATCCAACAAGGTGGCGAGTGGAACGCGGCCTTGAGGCCGCTTCGCTGCGATGTTGTTATGCGGTGAAGTAAGTCCGGTCGCCGCCTGCTCTGCGGACGTTGACGCGGTGTGAATCCCGCGCTCGGCTTCGCGCTTCAAAAGACCGAGCTCACCGCCGGGAGGAAGAGTGATGGCGGTGATTCCTTCGCGCGAAATTTGCGTGAGCGGATCGAAATGGCGGAGGGATTCAAGTTCGTCGCCGAAAAATTCGAGCCGCACCGGCCACGGGCTGGTGAGCGGCCAAACATCGAGAATGCCGCCGCGCAGGGCGATTTCACCCTTTTGCGTGACCTGGGCTTCCGGTTCGCAGCCTTGCTCTTCGAGCCATTCGATCAAGTCGAGTGGGTTAATTTTATCGCCGCGGGCAAGCGTGCGGGTGCGTTTCTGAAGTTCCCCGGGTGGAAACGTTTTTTGCAAAAGCGCGGTGACGCTGGTGACGACAAACGTTGGGAGTTGGGGGTTGAGAGTTGAGAGTCCAGACAACTGGACCAGCGTTTGGAGCCGGTCGCTGATGTTGTCGGCATGCGGGAGTTTGCCTTCGTGCGGCAGCACGTCCCAAGCGGGATAAAAAAATGGTTGAGGGTTGAGGGTTGAGGGTTGAGAACCTGCTTCTGCCGGCCCGCGACTCTCGACTCTCGACTCTCGACCAAGTGAAAGCCACGTCTCCAGGTCCTGTTGAAAGCTTTCCTGCGTCTTGAGGTTGTCGGTCACGACGATAATCGGACGGCGCGGGAAAATTTTCCGGAGCAGGACCGCAAAAAACGGCTGCGCCGCCTGGCTGACACCTGCGCAAGGCCACACTCCGCCATGCTCCAGTCGCTGCGCAAGGCATTGCACAGCGGGAGCTTTCGAGATGTCAGCGAACAAGCTGCCTGTCGCCGACGCTGCCGCGTTCTGCGCCAAGCAAAATGAAGCTCGCAGTGAAAAGCAACTCCGTCAAGTCGCGTCAAACCAGGGTGGATGGAAAGCGGGCTGCTGTTTATTTTTCAGACCCGCTTGTTTTTGCTTCAACGATGCGCAAAATGTTTTTTGAGGCGGAGCGACCATGATTGATTCAATGATTGTTCACCGTGGTTTTATGCTGATAAACTTCCAGGCCGCTCCCATGAATAACCTGGCCATAGCGCGCAACCCATGTCGCACCCAAAACATAAACGGTTTGCGTTGACGAAATGATGTCAGCCATCCCGACCAGCGTGTAGTTGGTTTGATAGGAATTCCACCAGTTGAAAATTTTCTGGCTTGGATCGCGTTCCCGCCCCCACGACAAAAGATTGTCTGCAAAAACAATAAATTCGGGGGGATTGGCTCCGATTTCGCGAATCATCTCATCCTGCATTTGCCGGGCAAACGGCTGCTCCTCCAACAAACCGTAAGTGTAAATGTAGCCGGTGGCCGAGTGCCGGCGGGCGAGAAAATAAATTTCCGGTTCCGAGCCGAGCACGGCCACGCGTGTGTCCGGCGTCGAGTTGTCGTGGATGTATTTGGCAATGATCTCCGATTCCGGCAGCGGGTCGTTCCCATACAGAGCGCGCGCAATTTGCACGGGCGTCTTTACAAACCAGATATCGCTCCTGGCCATGATCGTTGCCAGCACCAGCAGCGCGAAGCACCAGACGGGCCAGTCGCCAGGTCTGGAGTTTCCTGCCCGCTGGCGCCAAAGCCAGCGCACCCCACTCACTGCGCAACCGGCGAGCAACGCCGCCGCCGGCAGGGTCAAAAGAAAGTAGTGCTTCCGGAAAAAAAACCCGGGAACGACGGTCAACGCCGACATCAGACAGAATCCCAGAAGCCAGAGCCGCGCCGGCCGCAACCGGCCATCGAACCAGACCAGACCCAGGCCGGTGACGGCCACCAACCATAACAACGGATCCGCACCGGCCAGGTGGCAAAGGCGTTCCCAAAACAATCGCGGTGCCTGGTCAATCGGGACGATCGATCCGTACTGCCGGGCGTATGCAATCGTCCAAAACCAAAATTTTTCAAAAACGCCCGCGTGCCAGAGGATCAAACAACACAGACCAAACGGCAGCCCCAGCCCAGCACCCATCACTGCCACCGACCCGAGCCGTTTGACTGCTGACAATGAAGTCTGGGAGAACCGATCTATGGCGAAGGCCATCACCGCCCACAAACCAATGAACGCGACATGTTGTTTCATTAAAATGCCAACCCCGAACAGCAAACCGGCGGTGAACCCCATCAGCCAGCCGCCGTTCTGCCGCGCCTTCCACATCACGCACAAGCCGGCGGTGGCAAAGAACGCGGCGAAATGCGTGGCGTGCCCGGCCAGTCCCAGCATCGCCGGGCTGGCAGCCATCACGGCATAGGAGGTGGCGGCGGCCATCCCGGCCGTCCCGTCGAGAATTTGTTTGCCCAGCCAGAAAAGCATCAGCGCCGTCAGCGTTGTCAGGCACAGCACGCCAAAATGAATGCCCGCCGGAGTCTGGCCAAACAACGCCATCATGACCGCGTAAGCCGCATACGTGCCGGGAAACTTCATGTTGTAGGCGAGTTGGTAGGGCGGGATACCCTGCAGCATGAGCTGGCCGGCATAGGCGTATTCGCCTTCGTCACGTTCAAGCGGAAAATTCAGCAAACGAAGCCGGGCGACGGCGACCAACACCAGCACCGCCACCATGAACCACCAGGTCCAATGCCGCTGGAAAAGTCGGGGCTGGATGGGCAGCGGCGCGGCGGATGGTTGCCTCATGGGCGGCAATTGAACAAATCAGCCGGCGGGGAACAAGTAAATTTGACTCGCGTCAGCCACGCGAACGAACAGGGTTCAATCGCGCTTGAAAAGCTGGAAAGGCATTTCGATGCCGCCGCCAATCCAGAATTTCTGGTCGCTGTTGTTGCCGTCGAAAACGGTGCGGGTGTAAAACGCATACTTGATGTGCCGTTTGGAGGTCGTGTAGCTGAAACCGGCCTCGACGGAGTCATTGTTTTCGCGCAACCCGGAAAAAGCGTTCGAGCCGTCGCTGGTGGAAAGCGTCTGGGTTCCGGGATCATACCAGAGGCCGGTGCCGTTGACGGTTTGCAAATGCCGATATCCTGCGTCCAGTTCCCAGCCTTTGATTTGCTGGAATAATCCGAATGCAAAAATGGCCTGGTCGTTTCCGGTCGTGCGGTTCCAACGATACAACGCGTCGCCATAGGCGCCGAAACCCGGCCAGCCGAAATGTTTTTTTGCCAGAAATTCCGGCTCAATAGCCGCTGAGCGAACGCCGGGGGCAAACGGCAGATTCTGAGTGTAACTGCCCGGCAGCACCGCGCCGGCGCGGAAGGTCAACGTCGGGATCCACGACGGCAAATTCGTGTCGTTCTCGTCAAAAATCTGGTAACGCACGCCAAACGCGATATCCATCAAACCCGTCGTTTTCCGGATTGTGCCCGGTGTGCCGTCGTTTGAAAAAGTGCGCCAGCCCACGGTGGTCGCGCCGACATTCAAATCCACCGCCCATTTTTTGGCGATGCCGTATTGAAATGTGAAGTAACCCTGGTTGACATCAATGCCGTAGTGCTCTCCGTTTACCAGAGTGTCAACATTGTAGCGCTGTCCGCCGTTCGCCCAAATGTGATACGCCTCCGATTCGTCGTAAAGAAAACCGGCGATCAACTGACCGGGCGCGGGCAAATCCGCCCATTCCGCAAACGCCGCGTGCGGGACGTTTTCCGTCGCCGATGCATTTTGCGGCAAGGCCAGTGGCAGAGACATTCCAACCGCAAATGCGGCCAAATGAACCAATTTGAATCCGGATGTTTTCATGTCGTTAATTCAATGACGGATCTTTTGTTTTTTAAACTTTAACTTTTACCGGCAGAAATTCTTAATAAGCTACGGAACAATATCAATGTAAATTTATAATAATAATTCCCGGCGTTTCTATTTGACCCGCCTTCATGCGCCCAAGCAGTCTTTTGAGGCATGAGCCACGAAGTCATTGCGCCAAACCCGTGGATGATTTTGCCGTTCGCGCTGTTGCTGGGCGCGATGGCGCTGGCGCCGTTGCTGGCGGCCAAATGGTGGTTGCGGCATTACCCCAAAGTGGCGCTCGGCCTCGGCGCAATCACGCTCGGCTATTATTTCCTGGGTTTGCAGGCCGCGGCGCGCGTGGGGCACACCGCGCACGAATACATCAGTTTCATCGTGTTCATCGGTTCGCTCTTTGTCGTTTCCGGTGGCATTCACATCCGCGTCAAAGGCGAAGCCACGCCGTCGGCCAACGTCATTTTTTTGTTCTTGGGTGCAATTACCGCCAATTTTTTAAACACCACCGGCGCGGCTATGCTGCTGATTCGCCCGTGGATTCGAATGAACCAATATCGCGTCACGGCGTATCATATCGTCTTCTTCATCTTCATCGTGGCCAACGTCGGCGGCTGTCTGACGCCCATCGGCGATCCGCCGTTGTTTCTCGGCTACTTGCAGGGCGTGCCGTTTTGGTGGGTCGCAAAAAATTGCTGGCCGATGTGGGCGACGGGCGTTGGAATTCTGCTCGCGATGTTTTACGTCGTGGACCGGATCAATTTCACCCGGGCGCCACGCAAAGTGCGGGAGCAGGATACCGCGCCTGAAACGTGGCGGCTCGACGGACTGCCGAATTTGTTTTTCCTCGCCGTCATTCTCGGCGCGGTTTTTGTGACCCGGCCGGTTTTTGTGCGCGAAGCGCTCATGGTTGCTGCGGCCATTGCTTCCTATTTCACATCCCCGAAATCCATTCACGCGGCGAACGATTTCAACTTTCATCCGATTCAGGAAGTCGCTATTTTGTTCGCCGGAATTTTTGCGACGATGATGCCCGCGCTCGACTGGCTTGGTCAAAACGCGGGCAAATGGCTTGGCCATAACCCCGCGCCCGGGGGGTTTTTCTGGAGCGCGGGCGCGTTGTCCGCCGTGCTTGACAACGCGCCAACCTATCTCGGTTTTCTTAACGCGCTTTTCGGCGTGATCGGCGCCAGGGACGTTGGCGAACTGCTGAACCAGCACGCCTTGAACCTGCTGGCCATCAGCATCGGCGCGGTGTTTTTCGGCGCGGCCACTTACATCGGCAACGGGCCGAACTTCATGGTCAAAGCCGTTGCCGACCAGCAGCGAATCCGAATGCCAACGTTTCCCGGATTCGTTTTGAAATTCACGCTGCCCTTTCTGTTGCCGATGCTGCTGGCCATCTGGCTGATTTTCTTTCGCGGCTGATAAGTTGCCATTTTGAAACATTTTCTTTGCGCCCGGCGGCTTTTTTCAGGAAAGTATGCCCGTCAGGATTGGGGACTTCGGGTGCGCATACTATATAACATCCTGTTCACGATTTGTTTCGTGCTGTTTTCGCCGTATTACTTCATGCGGATGCGGCGGCGTGGCAACTGGCTCCCCGGTTTTCGCGAGCGCTTCGGACATTACAGCGCAGGCCTCAAACAAGTGCTCACCAACCGCCATGTCATTTGGATTCACGCCGTCAGCGTCGGTGAAGTCAATTTGTGCACACAGCTCATCCACGCGCTCGAACCACAAGTGCCCAACATCAAAATCGTGGTGTCCACTACCACGACAACCGGCATGGCTGAATTGCGCAGCCGATTGCCCACACACATCAGCAAAATTTACTATCCGATTGACCGGCGGAAATACGTCACCCGCGCGTTGTCCGTCATCAACCCGATAGCCATCGTGCTCGTCGAGGCGGAAATCTGGCCCAATTTTATCTGGCGCGCCTGCAAGCTCGGCATCCCATTTTTTCTGGCCAACGCCCGGCTGTCCGACCGCTCGTATCGGGGCTATAAACAATTTGGATTTCTATTCCGGCCGATCTTCGCTTCGTTTGCCGGCGTCGGCGCGCAAAATGAAACCGACGCCGGGCGCCTGCGGGAAGTCGGCTGCCGGCCGGAAGCCATCCGCATCGTGGGCAACTTGAAATTCGACGCGGCCAAACTGGATGAACGCCACACCCTCGACGTGCCGATGTTGCTGCGGCAAATCGGTGTGCCGCCGGACGCGCCGATTTTAATTGGCGGCAGCACGCACGCGGGCGAGGAAATTCTTCTGGCGGAGATTGCGCAACGGTTGCGGGCGCGGTTTCCCAAACTGTTTCTCGTGCTCGTGCCGCGGCATTTCGAGCGCGCCCGGGAGGTCGGACGGCAGTTGCAGGAGCGCGGCGTGAAATTTATTTACCGCAATGACATTATCACGAACACGCAACTTCCCGAAGGCGAGGTGGATTGCCTGCTGGTCAACACCACCGGCGAATTGCGATTTTTTTACCAAAACGCGACGGTGGTGTTCGTCGGCAAGAGTCTCACCGCCGTCGGCGGGCAAAATCCAATTGAGCCGGGGGCGCTGGGCAAGGCGATGGTTTTGGGGCCAAACATGCAAAACTTCGCCGACATCACGCGGAGTTTTGTCGCGCAGAAAGGCGCGATTCAAGTACGCGGCCCGGAAGCATTGGAAGGCGCCATTGCCGGATTGCTTGCCGATGAAAACCGCCGCGCGGAGTTGGGGCGCAATGCGCAACGGGTCGTTCATGAAAATCTCGGCGCGATTGGCCGCACGGTGGAAATGATTCTGGAACGTCTCAAAAAACACGAAATTTACACCGCTTTCGACATATAAAAAATTTGCCGCCGCAATTTTTCAGTCGCGGTTGCAAAAAAAGCACTTCCCCGCTTGACGAGTTCGACCGGCCGTTCCATATTGTTTTTGCTTTCGGCGATGAACCGGAAGTGTTGAACGCGTATGTCAAAATCGAAGGTTTGGAAATCCGAGGCGGATTTGTTCCCGAAGAAAGGAAGGCTCAATGGCGCGGTGTTCACTGACCAGGCTTTCCATTCCGCTACGCCTCTGTTGCATAACGGCTCGCCACAAACTGATTCCGATGCGGAATTTTCGGAAAAAATCAAGGAACTCGTCCGCCTCGCACAGGAACAGGGGCGTCTGACCTACAATGACATCAGCGAAGCGCTGCCGGAAAGCGCGATTGAACCGGAAAAGTTGGATCAAATTTTCACCAAACTTCGCAGTCTCGACATCGAAATCGTGGATCAAGCGGAGGTGGACCGCGTCAAAACCCCTGGAACCGAAGAAGAAAACGCCACGCGGCTGGACATTCTGGATGACCCGGTGCGGATGTATCTCAAGCAGATGGGACAGGTGGCGCTGCTGACGCGCGAACAGGAAGTCGAAATTTCCAAACGCATCGAAGCCGCCGAAAACGAAGTCCGCAAAATCATTTACAGCCTTGGTTTCGCCGGCAAGGAACACATCGCACTGGCGGAAAAACTCCTGGTCGAGCCGCCGCGGGAACGGTTTGACCGCGTCATTCTCGACAAGAAGGTGGACAATCACAACGCGCATTTGCGCGTGCTGCGCCGGCTGGTCGGGCAGATTCAGGAAATTGACCGGGAAGTGGATGAGAAATACACCGCGTGGCAGAACGCGCATAACAACAAGTCCAAACAAAATCGCGCGCTGGCGGCATTCAAACGGCTGGATCAAAAACTGCAAAGGGTGTTCCCCAAATTCTGCTGCAAGCATAAAGTGATTGATGAAATGGCCCTCGTGGCCGAAAACATTCACGATAAATTGCAATACAGCCTGCGCGCGCTGTCCGACGCCGAGGCGCAGCGCGAATCCACCGCCCAGCGGCATCTGGTCGAAGCCGAACGGCAAAAAATCAAGGCGCTCGAGGAATTTGTCCGGATGCCGCATTCGGATTATCTGGTAACCTTTGACCGCCTGCGCGAATTTTCCACCCTGGCGCTCCAGGCCAAAACCGAAATGGTCGAGGCCAACCTGCGTCTCGTCATTTCCATCGCCAAAAAATACACGAACCGCGGCCTGTCGTTTCTCGACCTGATCCAGGAGGGCAACATGGGTTTGATGAAGGCCGTCGAGAAATTTGAATACCGCCGCGGCTACAAATTTTCCACCTACGCCACCTGGTGGATCCGGCAGGCCATCACCCGCAGCATCGCCGATCAGGCGCGGACCATTCGCATCCCGGTGCACATGATCGAAATCATCAACAAGCTCATGCGCACCCAAAAACGCCTGATACAGGACTATGGCCGCGAACCGACGCCCGAGGAAATCGCCGACGAGATACAAATTCCCGTGGACCGCGTGCGCGCCGTTTTGAAAATGGCGCAACAGCCCATTTCACTGCAATCACCGGTTGGCGACACCGATGACACCAACTTCGGCGATTTCATCGAGGACAAGGCCGCCGACAATCCCTTTGACATCACCAGTTTCAGCCTGCTCAAGGACAAACTCGGCGACGTGTTGTGCAGTCTGACCGAGCGCGAACGGAAGGTGCTGGAACTGCGTTTTGGCTTGGGCGATGGTTGTGCGCGCACGCTCGAGGAAGTCGGGCAGCAATTCCGCGTCACGCGCGAGCGTATCCGGCAGATCGAGGCCAAGGCGCTCCGCAAAATGCGCCATCCCACGCGCATCCGCCAGTTGCACGGTTTTTTGGAAATTGAAGACCTGGATATGGACTGAGGTTGGCGGAATAAACCTGTCGCGCGCGCGGCCCGGCGCAAATACTCCCGCTTCGGGCTCGTAGTTCATTTCAGCATTTGCCTTTTTGAGGCAGCCAGCTATATGGTCTGTGGTTTGTGAACCAAGCAAGTGTCACCCCATGAATAGAGCGACCCGCATTCTCGTTGTGGATGATGAACCCGACATCCTTGAAGTTTTTTCAATGATTCTGCGCCGTGCAGGTTACGAAGTTTGGGAGGCGTCGAACGGGCAGCAGTGTCTCCAGATGACGCGCGAAAGGCGGCCGGATCTGGTGCTGCTGGACGTAAGGCTGCCGGACCTGAACGGGATTGACATCTGCAGGCAAATCAAGGCCGACGCGGCATTATTGGACATTTTTGTCGTTCTGGTTTCCGGAATGGCGACCAGCGCCGCCGACAAGGTCGATGCCGCGAAAACAGGCGCCGATGACTACATGGTCAAACCAGTGAACCCGGATGAATTCCTGGCGCGCATTCGAACGATCGTGCGTCTCCGCGACACCACCGCCGCATTGCGGGCCAGCGAACAACATTATCGGCGGTTGGTTGAAATCCTGCCTGACGCCGTTGGCATGATCAACCTCCGAGGCCGGCTGACTATGGCCAACCAGCAGGCCGTGGAAATGCTCGGTTATGCGGGCCCGGGGGAATTGCTGTGGAAAAGCGCCTTCGACTTGACGCCGCCAGAGGAGCATGAGCGCATGAAGGCGGGCACAACCATCATGCTCGAAACCGGCGTCATGAGAAACGCTGAGTACACGATGCTCAGGAAAAATGGCAGCCGTTTCCCGGTGGAATTAAGTGCCGCCGTGTCAACCGGCGCGGACAGCCAATCCCGCGGGATCGTCGTTGTGATGCGTGACATTACTGCGCGGCAGCAGGCCGAAGCCAGGATCCGGGAACTGTTGCATATTCTCGATCAAGCACACGATGCGATCATCATCCACGACCTGGAAGGGCGCATTCATTATTTCAATAAAGGGGCCGAGCGGATTTTGGGTTGGACTGCGAACGAAGTCCGGGAACGCCGCACCACGGATTTATTTTTTGAGGACGCTGCGACATTTGCCGAAGCGCAGGAGAAACTGATGCAAGCCGGCGAATGGGATGGCGAGTTGCATATATTGACCAAGGCCCGCCAGCCGCTCATCGTTTACAGCCGGTGGACATTGGTGCCTGGGGAGAAGGATCAGTCCGCGAGCGTGGTGTGCATCAATACCGATCTCACCAGGCAGAAGCGAACCGAGGAGGCGCTCAAGGAACACGAGGAATTGAGCCAAAAAATCATTGGCGCCGCGATGGAGGGTTTCTGGATGCTGGATCTTGAAGGGAATATCGTGGACGTGAACGAGGCATACTGCCGCATGAGCGGTTATTCCCGCCAGGAATTGCTTTCCATGCACACCAGCGATGTGGAGGTCAACGAGCCTTCTCCGGAACTGGTCGTCCAACACGCACAACGCATTACCCAATCCGGGAGCGACCGTTTCGAGACCCGCCACCGCTGCAAAGATGGACGGATCATCGAGGTGGAAGTCATCGCGACGTTTCTCCAATTGCGGGAGCCCTGCGTGTTCGCTTTCATGCGCGACATTACCCGGCGCAAGGAAACGGAGGATGCGTTGCGGAATGCGGAGGCCCGGTACCGCAGTATCTTCGAGAACGCAACCGAAGGAATCTTTCGGACGACGCCGGAAGGCCGTATCCTCATCGCCAACCCGGCATTGGCCCGGATGTTCGGGTACCAGTCGCCCCAGGAAATGATGTCCAGCGTGGCCGATGTCGGCCGGCAGATTTATGTCTCACTCGAAAAACGGGCGGAAATGAAACGTTTGCTGCTGGAACAAGGGACGATTCGAGGATTTGAAGAGGAAAATTACCGCAAAGACGGCAGCATAATCTCGGTCAGCTTGAACGCGCACGTCGTTTATGATGCCAGCGGTGCCGTTCAATATTTCGAGGGGACCATCCAGGACATCACCGAGCGCAAGCGCGCAGAAGCGCAGGTGGCGATGCTGGCTCACGCTGTCGAAAGCACGGCCGAAATGATTTGCATCACGGACCTGGAGGATCGGTTCACATTTGTGAACCGCGCCTTTTGGCAGGCCTACGGTTATACGGAGGCGGAGATTTTGGGAAAAACCCCGGACATACTCTTTTCTCCGAACAATCCACCGACGCTGTTATCAGAGATTCTGGAGCAAACCCGCCTTGACGGCTGGCGCGGCGAGGTGTTGGACCGCCGGAAAGACGGGACGGAATTCCCGGTCTTTCTGAGCACTTCCAAAATCGTGAATCCGGATGGCCGCCTTATTGGATTAGTGGGAGTGGCGCAAGACATCACCGAGCGCAAGCGGGCGGAGGAACAAATTCGGTTGCTGGCCTACGCGGTTCAAAGCGCCCGGGATCTCATTTGTATTACCGACAGCGAAAACCGTTTCACCTTTGTCAATCAGAGTTTCGTTAAAGCCTACGGCTATCGCCAGGAGGAAGTCTTGGGAAGGAACCCGGATTTTCTTCAGTCGCCGAAGAATCCGCCCGGGCTTTGCGAGCACATTTTCCGGCAGACTCTCGGGGGCTCCTGGCAGGGCGAACTCCTGAACCACAGAAAAGATGGAACTGAATTCCCGATTTCACTCAGCACTTCTGCCATCAAGAACAACGAAGGCAGAACTATTGGACTCATTGGTGTAGCCAGCGATATTACTGAACGCAAACGAGTCGAAGAAGAGCTGCGGCTTTTGCCTCTGCGCATCATCGAGGCGCAGGAAGCGGAGCGTTTGCGCGTGGCGCGCGAATTGCATGACGGAGTCAACCAACTCATTGCTTCTGCAAAAATGAGGCTCCGCAAGGTGGAAGCCGGTGAGGTGTCGCTAAACCCCGCGGCCAGGGAAATCCTCGCGCGCTGCAGCCGGCTGCTCGTTCAGGCGCTGGAGGAAAACCGCCGCATCGCACACAACCTCCGCCCCAGTGACCTGGATGAGTTCGGGTTGGCCGCCGCCTCCCGCAATTTCTGCGAGGAGCTGCGGTCGCGGACAAAGTTGAAGGTGAAATACAGCATCGCACGTATTGACCAACGCCTGGCCCCGGCGCTTGAACTGAATCTCTTTCGCATCATGCAGGAGGCTGTCAATAATATCGAAAAACATGCCCACGCCAGGGAGGTCCGGCTCCGGATCGCATTCCACGGCAATTCCATCGTCTTGAAAATCCAGGACGATGGGCGGGGATTTGATTCCAAGCGAGGCAAGGCTGGCAAGGGGAAACGGCGTGGAATCGGCCTCACAAATATGCGCGAACGGGCTGAGTTTTTGGGCGGAACCTGCACGGTGGAATCCGCGCCCAAGCAAGGCACAACCATCACTGTGCGTGTGCCGTGTGGAGGGGCTGGCTGATGTGGATTCGCAACGGGCTTTACGTCGCGAGCGGAAAGGCCCGGCTTACGAAGGGCCTGTTTCCGCCCAGCAGACCGCGTAGCGAATCAGCGCGTTCAAGCACTTCAAGTGCAGCTTTTTTTGGATCTGTGTGCAGTGAGTGGAGACGGTTGCATCACTTAAGTGGAGTTGTTGGGCGATTTCCAGGTTGCCTTTGCCCTGGCCAAGCAATGCCAGGATTTCGATCTCTGAGTCCGTGAGCTTTTCAAGCGGCCGGGTTTTCGCCTTGGAGCGGCGCTCCTGGGAAATCGTTGATCTGCCTGCCATCACCTGTTCACTGACATAGGTGTGTCCGCCAAGAACATCCCGAATGGCGCGGATGATCTCCTGCGGATCTTCCTGTTTCATGATGTAGCCGTCACCGCCGGCTCGCAGGACCCTGTCGGCGTAAAGCGCCTCATCGTGCATGGAGACAACCAGCAGCTTGATCCGGCTGTTTTGGGACCGAAGTTCTTTGATCAATTCCAGTCCGCTTTTTCCAGGTAGAGTGATATCCACCAACACCAGATCCGGTTTTAGACGGGCGATGGCCGGGATGGCCTGGGCGGCGTCACCCGCCTGCCCGGATACAGTCAAATCCTGCTCGGCTTTTACAAGCTGCGCCAAACCTTCGCGAAAGACCGGGTGATCCTCCACGATGAAAATCGTTTGTGGTGATGGGGATTTACCTTTTAAAGTTTCAACCATAGCGTTTTTTCACAAGCTTTCAGCGAACGTCTCATTTCAGCTACATTCTTGGCACTCTGCATGGCATCCACAGGTGACGGGATCCCCCAATCGGAAATTGCTTTGACTTCACTCGCGCTCGTCTTCCAGCAGCCAAACATTTAATCAGCTTACCGTCGCCCGATTCGCTGCGGACAGCATGAGCGGTCCGTTTCCCGATGGACGAAGCTTGTGCTTCCGTAGCTCTTGACATCCTGCAACAGTAATCCGGCCCTCCCAACCTTCAGCCGGTTTATAACTTACACCATTTTAATTTGTTATGGTTGGCTTGTCAAAAGTCAATTTTGCATTCCTTGTTCGAGCAGTTGAGACTTGGGCGACGGCAATTTACTGACCTCCAGGTTTTGCCTTCAGGTAGCGGACGGTGCCGGCTTGCGCGGCGCAGTTTTCCACCCGGCAGACTGCGTAACGAATCAGGGCGTTATAGCACTTCAAGTTCTGCTCTCTTGAATCCGTTCAGCTTCCCTTTAATCCGACCGCAGCGACTGGTGCCCGTCGCAAATGTCCCGCATGTCTCAAAAGTGTACAAAGATGTCCCATTTTGGCATTGACGCGCTCGAGATTAACGTATATAAAAGAAAAGACATTTGAGACGGAAAGAATTGGAATTTATAAATCCATCGCGCGAGCGAATAATCAAACAGAAGAAAAATATGAAAAAGTTATCTACGTTAATCGGGATTGCAGGCGTTCTCTTCGCAACCAACTTGTATGCCAGTTTCGATGGATCGGTTACCCTGACTCAGGGTGCCTATTCCTGGGGTAACGGCGGTGAGTTCACGGCTGCGACTACGGGCCTCGGCACATTCCAGACGTTCTGCATCGAGTACCAGGAGGAGTTTGGCCCAGGGAATACGTACCAGTATAAAATGAATACCGGTGCTGTGGCCGGCGGTGCAGGTGTGGACGCGATCGATCCGAACACGGGTCTCCCGATGGACAATATTTCGATTGGCACAGCCTATCTTTACAGCCAATTCCGGAATGGAGGGTTGGGGACATTGACCGCTTCACAAGCGGGTCAAGTTCAGAACGCTATTTGGTATCTTGAGAATGAAATAACCTTTGCCCAACTGAGCACTATGAATGGTGTTGATGGAACCTACTACTATAACCTTGCTAAAACTGGGACAGGCAAGAACGACACGACCGTCTTCAATGATTCCCTTGGAGCGTATGGTGTGATCGCCCTGAACCTCTTCAACGGGGCATACTACACAGACGTCCAGAATCCAAGTGGCCAAACTTATGAACTCAATCAGGACCAGTTGGCTATTGTTCCTGAGCCTACGACGATGATCGCGGGTGCGTTGCTGCTGCTGCCGTTTGGGGCGAGCACGCTGCGGATCTTGCGCAGGAATCGCGCGGCATAAAGTTGACCAGCCCGGTTTTTTCACAGGCTTCAGTTGCTTCAGGCCGGCTTTAAACGCCGGCCTGATTTTTTTGCGGCAGTTCGACCATTTGCATTCCTCGAGTTTTCGAAACCCATACCTCTTGCCCACGAACCGACAACGGTAGGAGTAGTGGACTACTTTGGTGGGGCGAGCGCCTGTCGCGCCGTAGCTTGGCGAAGGCTGATCCTCGCGAGCCGGAACTGATGGGATCTGCTATCAAAATCGGCTCGTCAGTAGCCTCGCCCCACCAATTTAGCTCAAACTAACCCACTACCAGGTGGGGCCACGTCACTCCGGGAGCGCCATCAGGAAAAACCAGAACGCGGCGGTTGACAGTCGCGGTGCGCAGAGGACGGGACATCGGAGGGGCGAGTTACACGAGCCCCTGACTCATAGAATGCCGCTGAAAATGGGGCTCGTGTAACTCGCCCCTCCGACCAGAAATTATTTTGAGACAAACTCGACTGACGTGTCCCACCCAACCGGGTTCACCCCCTGCAACTCCGCCTCACGTCGGCAGTTACAAAGACAGTGAAATGTCCAGGCTTAACAGCCCGTTAAAGAAGTACAGCCGACGTGAGGCGGCTCTGAATGAATGGTTGTTTCCAAGGAAATTTGAGCCTCGTTACCTCGGCTGCTGCGAGAGAAGACGTTTTTCAACGGGCTGTTAGTGCAGCAGCTCGATCCGATAAAACCGTTGCTGGTCCGGGCCTGTGGCATCGAGCGTCGTCATGGATGCATTGGTCGCGATGATGGTCGAGCCGAGATTGTTCCAGTTGATCTGATTCAGATTGGTCTTGTACAGCATCTGATAAGTTTCCCCCGTCGTCGCGCTCCAGGTCAACGCAAGTGTGGCGCCCGTTTCCTCCACCGCAAGAAAACTCGGCAGTGGTGGGAACGCCAGCCGGAAAATGGTCCCATCGCCGCTCGCGCCACCATTGGCAGTCGTGCCATATAAATTGCCATCGGCACCCTGCACCAGCCCGCCTTGTGGATTGGCACCGTTGGTCCCATCGAAGGAGATCAACGTCGTGAGCGTGCCATTGGTTGTCAGCTTAAATGCCGTGCCGTCTCCGGAGACGGATTCGTTCGTGTACGCGCCGCCGCTTTTGGTCGTGCCGTAGAAATTGCCATCGCTGGCCAGCAGCAGGGCCGCTTGCGGGTGGGTGCCATTCGTGCCGCCGAAAGACGCCAGCGGGGTGAGTGTGCCGTTGGTGGTCATCTTAAAAACGGTGCCATAACCATTGGCGCCACCGGAGTATGTAGTGCCATACAACTTGCCATCGGCGCCTTGCGTCAGCCCGGCATAAGGTTTCGCGCCATCACTGCCGCCGGTGAAGGAGTAGAGCATGGTGAGCGCGCCGTTGGTCGTGATCCGGAAAATCGCGCCAAGGCCGCTCGTGCCGCCCAGGTATGCGGTGCCATAGAAATTGCCATCGGCAGCTTGCACCAGGCCGGCGTGCGGACTGTAGCCGTTGTCACCGAACGAGACGAGTGAAGTGAGCGTCCCATTTGGGAGCATTTGAAACCCCGTGCCCTCCTGGTTGGCGCCACCGGTTTCTGTCGTGCCGTAGAATTTGCCGTCCTGGCCCTGCACCAAGGACGCGTGCGGCTGGGAACCATTGGTGGCATTAAAAGAAACCAGCGTGGTCAGCGTGCCATTGGTCGTGACTTTGAATATTGTGCCGTAATCGTTCGCGCCGCCATTGTCGGTCGTGCCATAGAAGGCGTCGTCACTGCCCTGCACCAGCGCAGCGCCGGGATTGGCGCCGTTGTTGGTTCTATCGAACGAAATCAACGTGGCGAGCGTGCCCGGGAGAGTCAATTGGAACAGCGAACCAAAGCCGTTCGCGCCGCCTACGGTGGTTGTGCCATAAAAATTGCCATCTTTGCCCTGCACCAAGCCCGCGACGGGGTTGGCGCCGTTGCTGCCACCGAAGGAGACCAGGGGGGTGAGGGAAACACCAGCCTCCACGCGTGGGAGAATCAGCCACACGGCAGCGATGCCAACTATAAGAATTCGGGGCGATTTGATCATTTGAATCTCTCGTTTTGGCGTTTGAGCACCCTTTGGGGGGGCCGGGACGTCGTACTTCAAACCTTCTAATGTTAGAAACATGGCGATAGTGCCACCGAAGCTCAAAATTGCAAGGTTATTCGAGTCTTTTGTCCTGTTTGTGAATACGAAAGTCCCAAAATTGACTGGAATGATTTGTCATAAGGCTCAGTCAGCGCACACAGCACGCTCTCCGCCTCTTTCCCGTCCTGCCAGCTTTTGATTTCATTGTGATTTCTGCTTCTTGCCGCGCCGAAGTTGGACGCAGGCGGGTCTGCTTTCCTTGGCCAGTGAAGTAGGCTGCCTACTTCATTGGCCGAGGCCCGTGATGTCTTCAACCACTTCACTGGGCCCTGATTTCAGCTTTAATTTGGGCTTATGTCCTAAAAGTGATAAAGTGTGTCCGTTTCATGCAACTTAGCAAAGTCCGGGCCGCTCAGAGTCCATGTCCTCAATGTCCTATTTGTGAGCAAAGATGTCCCGAAATGCGATAGACTATCAGAGAGAAAAGGCGTAAAAATATCAAAAATAAACCAAGAGTTAGGCCGGAAATTTTAACAGCGTAAAACACACGACGGGAAAAACGGTAAGTCAGTAAGGGACACGTATGATACGAAACAGATTAATTGTCATCTTCGCCGTGACTACCATGGTGGCGATGATACCAACAGTTCAAGCGAGCATTACGTTGGCTCAGCTTGCTGCCGGTGGGACTCTCACCATTGACGATAAAACCTTCAGCGGCTTCAGTTATCTCCCCAGTGGTTTGACTTCCTTTGATCCCAACAAAATTATTGTCACAGCGACTGAAAGTGGCGGGATTGATTATCTTACTTGGTCAGGTAACATATCTTATGTTTCTGGTGGTGTTGGTACTGCTGACTTGGTACTTAACTATATTGTGACCGCGAATGGTGGGGTGATTAATAAGATTGACCAGGCTTATACAGGCAGTGCCATCAATGGATTGATCGCAGTTGACGAAACAGCGGCCGTTGGAGCTTTTGGCGGGAGGGTGGCCGGATTCAGCCACCTTCAGGTCGGCGACATGAGCGATCCACCAGCAGAAGCATCCGATCTTCTCGATATCATTCCTCCGGAGAGTGTTCTCTATGTAACCAAAGACATTGCCTTTGGTGTGACTTCTCCAAACGGGGGTTATATTACTATTTCTCAGGTCACACAATCGTTCCATCAGGTGGTTCCTGAGCCTACGACGATGATCGCGGGCGCGTTGCTGCTGCTGCCGTTTGGGGCGAGCACGCTGCGCATTTTGCGCAAGAACCGCACGGCGTAAAAGTTATACAACGGGAAAAAATAAAAACAGCGAATATCAGTAAACAGAAAGGTAAATATGATACGAAAAAATCTAATTGCTATGGCTAGTGTGATAGCCATGGCCGCGATGATACAAACAGCTCAAGCGAGTTTTGTTACGGATACGTTGGCTAACCTTGCGAATGGCGCGAGTCTGAGCATTGGCGATAAAACGTTTAGCGGGTTCTCCTACAACGAGAGTGGCTTGACTACGTTTAGTGCCGCCAATATTTTAGTTACAGCGACGGAAGTGACTCCTGATTATTATACCCTCACGTGGGGAGGAAATATCAGCCTCGTAAGTGGCGGGCCGGCTACTGCGGATCTTTTGCTCGGCTACACCGTAACAGCGAACCCCGGGAAAATCATTGCGATTGACCAAAGTTATACGGGCAGTGCACAGCCAGCGGGGGGAGCATACCTTTCGATTGTCGAAAATGCTTACGTTCCAGGGAGTGTGACGGCCATCGGTCACAGCGCTCTGAGCGCGACTGACCTTAGCGATCCTTTTGCAGAGGCAGGTGACATTTTGTCAATCATTCCTCCTCAACAAACGCTGATTATAACCAAAGACATTGGTTTTGGTATCGTCAATGGCGGTTTCGTTACTGTTTCTCAAATTGAACAATCGTTCGAACAAATTCCTGAGGTTACCACAATGATTGCCGGCGCGTTGCTGCTGCTGCCTTTTGGGGCAAGCACGCTGCGGATTCTGCGCAAGAACCGCACAGCATAAAAGCTGGACCAAGTCGGAGTCTAGAATCACTGTTTACTGCTCAGGCCGGTCTTCACGACCGGCCTGATTCTTTTTTAGGGCGGCACATGGCCACCGGAGCGCGGTTGTGTCCCGCTTTGTCGGGACCAGCCGCAGCAGCTTCGCAAAACCAGCCTGTTGGAATGCACTTGGGGCCGTAGCGCTTTTCAACATGCTTCGGCTGCCCCGATAAATCGGAGACAGCCGCGCTCCAATCTTGTTACGTTCGGGGGCAGTGCGCGGGGCATGCTACCCTGATCATTTCCGGGACTTTTTGGTGGGGCGAGGCTACTGACGAGCCGCTTGTTTTGTATGAAATCCCGGCTCGCGAGGATGCTCGCCCCACCCGATTCAGATTTGGGCAACACGCCCCGCGGATGCGCCACCGCTGCCGCCGCGGCACGAACGCGCAACTTCGCAACTTCGCAACTTCGGATTGACATCGTGGAATTTCTCCCGAATTCTTCGCCCCGTGTCAGAACTGCGTTGGTTCGTGGCCCATACCAGACCGCGACGGGAGAAAAAGCTGGTCGAGCACTGCCGGCGACACGGCATCGCCGCTACGCTCCCTTGCTACCAGTCCGCGCATAAATATCGCGGCAAGACGGTCGTGTTCCAGAAGCCGCTCTTCCCCGGGTATGTCTTTCTTCAACTTGAACCCGGACAGAAGGATGCTGTCCGCCAAAACGGCCATGTCGCCAATCTCCTCGACGTGTTCGATCAGGAAACGCTTCGCCGGCAGTTGGAAGATATTCTCCTGGCCTTGGAAACGGATTTGGAAGTGCGTCTGGCCCCGTCCATCGGCGAGGGTATGCGCGTGCGCATCAAAGCCGGCCCGCTGCGCGGTGTTGAGGGTTGGGTCGAACATCGTTACGGTCGGACCACCGTGTTGCTGCGCCTCGACTTCATCGGTCAGGCGGCAGCCGTCAAGCTCGACGCCGACCTGCTCGAGCTCACCTGAGGGGGAAAATGCTGAAGGCTGAAAGACCTTCATGTCAGGCCCCGAATCCGGCTGAAGAGTTTTCCGGTAGCCAGGAGAAATCCAATCAGCAGCAGGACGGTAATGATCCCGGCGGGAACAATCCCAATCAACTGATGCGCGCCGCGACTGGCCAGAGCAATAAAGAGGATCGGGCTGACGATCAGAAACGGAGAGCCGGCCGGTCGCTGGCAAAGCGGCAGGAACGCCCGCCGGTCGCTGGAAAGCAGGATGCCAACCACTGGCAACCGGGCGATATAAAACACCAGCACCAGCACCAGGCCCACCGGCAGGCAGAACCCGAAACTGCCCGGGAGCAGCCGGTGGGAGAACTCTCCGAGACGAAAGTGCCCGAAGAAATAGCCCACATCCGGGCTGAGGCTGCCGATGATGAGCGCAGGAAAACTGAGATACCGCGGGCAATAACGCCGCAACGGCAGGATCGCTGCTGGGTGAGCCAGTGGAAAAGGCATTGACGGATCGAAATTGGCGGCAAAACTGTGAAACGACCAGCCCGATTTGAGTTGCAGACCACGGACCTTTGACTTCAGCCTTCCACCCTTCGGCATCTGTTATTGGATGTTGGATATTCCCCCACCGCGTGAGGCGAAGCCTTTTGCGCGGCTTTCAGCCTTCAGCCTTTCCCCCGCTTTCCACCTCTTCCCCGTACCCCCAGCTTTTGATTGCATTGTGATTTCTGCTTTCTGCTTTCCCGATTTCAGCTTTTCATTTTGGCCCACGTCCCAAAAGTGATCAAAGCATGTCCCTTTCAAGCAATGCAGGGAAGTCCGGGCCGCTCAGAATGCATGGCCCAATTGTGAATAAAGAAGTCCCAAAATGGGATAGATGTAATTCCATTATTCGTGGACGATGGCCAGTGTACAAACTCAGTTTGCAGAGAATTAGACCGATCGCGTGAAGGAATGAATTCTGGCTAAGACGTCAAGCCAGAAGTCGTTTTTCACGAGGGTCACAATAAAACAAAAATCAAAAGGAAAATATGAAAATGCTGAAATTTCAATTGGCAATATCAGCCTTGGGTTTGGCCGGCGCGACATTGTGTGCACAAGCAGCCCTTACGACGGTGGCCACCTCGGGCAGTTGGGACGGGAATCCTCCGGGCACTTTGGCTACCGTCATGCAGACTTTGCTGAACGACTCTTCCTACGACGTCAATGCCGCAGCGAACCGGGTCGCGGATTACAACAGCCCGGTTACGGATCAGACGTGGACGGTCCCGGGCATCCTCGGCAGTGGGACGGCTTCTACCGCGTTGCTGCTGGAGATTGCCGGGAATGCCGGTATCAATTCATTCGGGATTTATAACCTGAATAACGGTCAAATGCTCCAGGTGTTTACGGGTTCTGCTTCCGGCGTATCCACGGAGACCGTGACATTCTCAGGTGGCACGGCCACCGTGAATAATCAGAGCCTCTATGTTGGAAGCGCCTTCGGGTTTTACCTTCAAACAGCGGGTGGCCCGACATGGTATTCTCAACAGAACAAAAATGGTGGTGACGATCACATGGTAACTTTGCAAACCGCTGTGGATCGTACGTTAAATCTGAGCGCCTCTGGCCTCGGCAGCTGGGCAGCTTCCGGCTCGACAACTGAGTCATGGGATCCGGGTGAGTACCTTTTGGGATGGGAAGATCTTGCGTTGCAAGGCGGGGACGTTGACTATCAGGATATGCTCGTCAAGGTGGACGCCGTACCTGTGCCTGTTCCCGAACCCACGACGATGATCGCGGGTGCGTTGCTACTGCTGCCATTTGGGGCGAGCACGCTGCGGATCTTGCGCAAGCGACAAATGGCGTAACAATTGATCAAGTCGGATTTTTAAGAGCCTTCTTTAGCGATCAGGCCGGTCTTCACGACCGGCCTGATTCCTTTCCGGACTTGACCACTGCGCACAAGTTCCGCGGCACTGACGTGCCCGGTTGGAAAATGCTGAAACTTGAAAGCTGAAAGACCCACTCGTCTCTGATTTCAGATTTCAGCTTTCACAATTTCAGTTTTTTCTCCGCTGGCCTCCGCCCTCCCGGCACTCCGGTTTCAGCTTTTGATTTTGTAATTTCAGCTTCTTGCCGCGCCGAAGTTGGACGTAGGCGGGTCCGCTTGCCTTGGCCTGTGAAAGTGGGCTGCCTGCTTCATGGGCCGAGGCCCGTGAAGTTCTTCGGTTTGCGACTTCACTGGGCAGTTTTAAATTTGTGACCAAGTCCCGCATGTCCTTTTCAAGCAACGCAGGGAAGTCCGGGCCGCTCAGAATCTATATCCGAAAAGTGACTAATGATGTCCCAAAAACGTATAGATAAATTCAATGCGTTCTGCACAATGGGCAGAGATTAGTCAGTTTGAAGAAACCATACCCACTCGCGTGAAAGAATGAGTTGTGGCTTGGACGTCAAGCCAGAAGTCGCTTTCCGCAGCGGTCCAAAAATAAAAAAGAAAACATGAAAAAACTACAAATAGCATTATTCACGATCAGTTTGGCCGCCGCAATGAGCGCCAGCGCGTTGATCACCATTTCGGGCACCGATCTTAGCGGCTTGAAATACTCTGGTAATGGTGGTGTCGCGCAATATGTCGCCGGGACACCGGACGTGGCGCAACTTTACACCACCGACTCCGGTCTCAATGGCGGTGCCCCGGCAGTCTTTGTCAAGGCTGCTAACGTTGGGCTTCCTTCACTGGGAACTTTAAACTCTTTCAGCGCGAGTTACGATCTTCTCAGTTCGAGCGGGCCAAATGGGGCTCAACCTTACTGGCTTACCTATCTGTATGCGCCCGGCGGTGGTTACATCGGGGTCATCAGCATGGGCGGACCGGATCTGAACGGTTCTTCCCAAATCCATGTGTTTTATGATTACGCTACGAGTCCTCTCACCTCGGACACGTACTGGGGTGTTACCCTGTCAACGCTTGACAGCACCGCATACGGAACTACTACGTTTGGGCAGATGACGGTCTATGAGACCGCTGTCGAGATCGGCGATTGGAATAACGGCACCGCCACTATCCCCGCGAGCGCAAACATCGATTCGATCACCATATTCCCCGTTCCCGAGCCTACGACGATGATCGCGGGCGCGTTGCTGCTGCTGCCGTTTGGCGCGAGCACGCTGCGGATCTTGCGCAAGCGACAAATGGCGTAACAATTGATCAAGTCGGATTTTTAAGAGCCTTCTCTAGCGTTCAGGCCGGTCTTCACGACCGGCCTGATTGCTTTTGGAGTGCGGCGTTGCTCCGCCGCTTTGGATGCGGCGTTCGCGCTGCCCAGTCCGTTCCCGATTGGGGCGCAATCGGATGCGCCTTGCATCCAGCCGGCTCGTGTGACTTGCATTTATCACTGCTCTTTTTCAAGACAACCTCTGTCTTGAAGATTTGTTCATCGGAACCGGAACCGGAATACCGCTAATAATTAAGCCATGGCGGCTAAAAATATAATTGCTAATATTTAACTTCCGCGCTGAAAGCATTGGTTTCTGTATCAATTCAGGAGTTCCCCTTGTCCCAAAGTTTGTCACCCGTTTCCAAAAATTTTACGCGTGACCGCCGGCAGGTTGGCAAGCCTTATGCATAGTGAACCACTGTGATGTACCAAGGAGAAGTGTTTATTCGGTCAAGACGTGCCATTGGGAGTTCTTTTCTCTTCAGCGCCTTGTTTGCAGTCATGCAGTTTTCAGCCCTCGCAACCGAAAGTGTAACCTTGGCGTGGGATACAAGCACTGATCCAATCGTCGCGGGTTACAATGTATATTACGGAGGAGCCAGCGGCGCCTACACCAACGAGATTTGTGCTGGTAATGCAACCAATGCAACCATTTCCGGCCTGGTCGAGGGAACCACCTACTATTTTGCGGCGACAACGTATGCTGCTTCGGGCATGGAAAGTCCGTTCTCAAGCGAGGTGTCCTACTTGGTTCCCACGAATCCGATTGCGAATCAGCCGCCGACATTGAATGCGATCAACAGCCTGGCCATCAACGAAAATGCCGGTCTGCAAACGGTCAATTTATCCGGCATCGGTTCCGGCGCGCCCAATGAAAGCCAGACCCTCACCGTCACTGCCACTTCCAGCAACGCGGGTTTGATTCCCAATCCGACGGTCATTTACACCAGCGCCAACAGCACCGGTTCCCTGACCTTCACGCCGGTGGCCAATGGCAATGGGACCGCCACCATCACCGTCACCGTCAACGACGGCGGCACGAGCAACAACATCGTCACCCGAACCTTTACGGTCACGGTCAACGGAGCAAACCAGCCGCCGACGTTGAACGCCATCAGCAACCTGGCCATCAACGAAAACGCCGGTCTGCAAACGGTCGGTTTGTCCGGCATCGGTTCCGGCGCGCCCAATGAAAGCCAGACCCTCACCGTCACTGCCACTTCCAGCAACGCGGGTTTGATTCCCAATCCGACGGTCATTTACACCAGCGCCAACAGCACCGGTTCTCTAACCTTCACGCCGGCGGTCAATGGCAACGGAACCGCCACCATCACCGTCACCGTCAACGACGGCGGCACGAGCAACAACATTGTCACCCAAACCTTTACGGTCACGGTCAACGCCGTGAACCAGACGCCGACGTTGAACGCCATCGGCAACCTGACCATCAATGAAAACGCCGGTCTGCAAACGGTCAGTTTATCCGGCATCGGTTCCGGCGCCACCAATGAAAATCAGACTCTGACTGTCACCGCAGTTTCCAGCAACACGGGTTTGATTCCCAATCCGACGGTCGTTTACACCAGCGCCAACAGCACCGGTTCTCTAACCTTCACGCCGGCGGTCAATGGCAACGGAACCGCCACCATCACCGTCACCGTCAACGACGGCGGCACGAGCAACAACATTGTCACCCAAACCTTTACGGTCACGGTCAACGCCGTGAACCAGACGCCGACGTTGAACGCCATCGGCAACCTGGCCATCAACGAAAACGCCGGTCTGCAAACGGTCGGTTTGTCCGGCATCGGTTCCGGCGCGGCCAACGAAAATCAGACTCTGACTGTCACCGCAGTTTCCAGCAACACGGGTTTGATTCCCAATCCGACGGTCGTTTACACCAGCGCCAACAGCACCGGTTCCCTGACCTTCACGCCGGTGGCCAATGGCAACGGAACCGCCACCATCACCGTCACCGTCAACGACGGCGGCACGAGCAACAACATCGTCACCCGAACCTTTACGGTCACGGTCAACGGAGCAAACCAGCCGCCGACGTTGAACGCCATCGGCAACCTGGCCATCAACGAAAATGCCGGTCTGCAAACGGTCGGTTTATCCGGCATCGGTTCCGGCGCGGCCAACGAAAATCAGACTCTGACTGTCACCGCAGTTTCCAGCAACACGGGTTTGATTCCCAATCCGACGGTCATTTACACCAGCGCCAACAGCACCGGTTCCCTGACCTTCACGCCGGTGGCCAATGGCAACGGAACCGCCACCATCACCGTCACCGTCAACGACGGCGGCACGAGCAACAACATCGTCACCCGAACCTTTACGGTCACGGTCAACGGAGCAAACCAGCCGCCGACGTTGAACGCCATCGGCAACCTGGCCATCAACGAAAACGCCGGTCTGCAAACGGTCGGTTTGTCCGGCATCGGTTCCGGCGCGGCCAACGAAAATCAGACTCTGACTGTCACCGCAGTTTCCAGCAACACGGGTTTGATTCCCAATCCGACGGTCGTTTACACCAGCGCCAACAGCACCGGTTCCCTGACCTTCACGCCGGTGGCCAATGGCAACGGAACCGCCACCATCACCGTCACCGTCAACGATGGTGGAGCAACCAACAACATTGTCACCCGAACCTTTATGGTCACGGTCAACGCCGTGAACCAGCCGCCGACGTTGAACGCCATCACCAACCTCACCATAGGTAAAAACGCCGGCCGGCAAACGGTCAGTTTATCCGGCATCAGCTCCGGCGCCACCAATGAAAGCCAGACCCTCACCGTCACTGCCACTTCCAGCAACACGGGTTTGATTCCCAATCCGACGGTCGTTTACACCAGCGCCAACAGCACCGGTTCCCTGACCTTCACGCCGGTGGCCAATGGCAATGGGACCGCCACCATCACCGTCACCGTCAACGATGGTGGAGCAACCAACAACATTGTCACCCGAACCTTTATGGTCACGGTCAACGCCGTGAACCAGCCGCCGACGTTGAACGCCATCACCAACCTCACCATAGGTAAAAACGCCGGCCGGCAAACGGTCAGTTTATCCGGCATCAGCTCCGGCGCCACCAATGAAAATCAGACTCTGACTGTCACCGCAGTTTCCAGCAACACGGGTTTGATTCCCAATCCGACGGTCGTTTACACCAGCGCGAACACCACGGGGATTCTTACCTTCACGCCAGTGGTTAACAAGACCGGAACGGCCACCATCACCGTTACTGTCAAAGACGGAGGAAACAGCAATAACATCGTTACCCGAACCTTCACCGTGAATATCGGCGGAACCGCACCGACCAGAACCGCACCGACCAGAACCGCACCGGCCAGAACCACAACGGCCAGAACCACAACGACCAGAACCACAACGGCCAGAACCAGCAGCCTTTGTCCCACGCTCGGCAGCCAATTGACCAATCAGGTGGCCGTGATTGGCCAGACCAGCACTTTCACGATTGGAGCCAGCGGCAGTGGCACTTTGAAATACCAATGGAAATACAATGGCACCAACCTGCCTGCGTCCGTCGGTTCGGTGTTGACGCTGAATAACGTAACCGTCAATCAATCCGGTGCCTACTCGGTGACGGTGTCCGACTCGAACGGCTCAAACAGCAGCACCGCCTTGTTGACCGTTTATGATACGGCGGCGGCCACCCTGGTGTCAGCGGCCCACGCTGGCGGCCAGTACGCTTTGATTGTTGAGGGCGTGCCCGGGTATCAATATGTAGTTCAAGCATCCACCAACATGGTTAATTGGGTTCCGGTACAGACCAATACCGCTCCGTTTACGTTTGTGGATGCCAATGCGAGCCATTTCAGTCAGCGATTCTACCGCTCGGTTTATACTCCGGCTAACTTGACGGAATGACCTGAATTCCGCCTTTGGGACCAACGAGGACGACAACGACAGGGAAAAAGCGTCCTTTATCCACTAAAAAAGCTAAAAGCCCTGAGCACCAGCAGGGCTCAGGGCTTATGTGTTGATCAATCTTCTGTCTATTTCCCTAACAAGTACGAGCACCGGGCGGGACCGCCCGGGTAACCCGCAGGCGGGGACGCCTGTGCTACATTCCGGCCTTTGCCTGGTCAAAGAGCTTCCGCTCTTCCGGCAGCAACGGGGCTTTGAAAGCAAGTTCGAGGTAGGTCTTCGCTTTGGCGGCATTGCCCGTCGCCTTCAGAATCAGGCCGTAGTAACCCGCGATTGAAGGGTTCTGAAGCTCCTGCGGTTTGAGCTGCTCGATCACCTTGAGCGCCTCGGCGTCTTTCTTTTGCAGGTGGAGGGAAAACGCGCAGGTGGAAACGTAGGCCGAGTTGGTGGGCGCCTTCCCGTACACTTCACGCGCCAACTCGTGCGGTTTCAGTTCCTGCGCGTCGAGGAGAAGCGCGGTCATGGCCAGATTGTTCCTGGCTCCAAGATCTGACGGAGACCTTTTCACCTGCTGGCTGAAAAGCATCATCAAGGGCCGCGTTCGGCCGCCGGCATACAACGCCTGGGTCAACGCGCGGAAGGCCCATTGCTCGCCGGGATACTGGTTAACGATGGTCCAGAGTAGTTTCTCGGCATCGCTCTGCCAGCCCCATTGCGCCGCCAGCCGGAGTAACATTACCAAACTCGCCTTCTGGCCGTTGGCGGTTTTCAATGCCAGTTCCCACTCCGCTGTCGCCGCGCCACTCAAGTCCTGCCCGCGCAGGGCGCGAGTCTGGAACGCGTGGCGGACGAACTCCAATTCGCCCCAGTTCTGATTTGTGAGGGCGCCATTCAGCCCGCGCCAATCCCCCAGCAACGTATGGCACTCGGCAGCCAACAGTTCCACCGGTTGGTTTGTCTGCAGGTTCCTGGGCAGGCTCTGCAGCCAGACCAATGTGTCTTTAGAGCCAATCCTGGTCATTTGCCAAATGCTCAGTTCATAAATCTTTGCCGTGTTCGTCCCGGCCTCGCGCTGAAAGGCGGCCAGCGCGGGTTTGAATTCGGCATTTTGGCTTCCTTTCAGCACGTCCAGCCGCAAGAGCCGGTCGCTGAAAGTCGAGTTGGTCTGCTGCACCAATTCCTTGGACAAAGCCAAAGCCGTATTCGTCTGCCTGGAGCCCATGGCGTCCACCACGAGTTCGCGCAAGGCCTGGCAGCGCAAGGCGGGGCTGGATGAAGAAATGCTCATGAGCGTGGTACGTGCTTCGGCCATGGCTGACGCATTGGTGCCGTGGAGGCGCACGACCGCCAGGTTCAATTGCGGAACCGGGTTGGTCGGCTCAAGCCGGGCGGCTTCAAGAAAGTGCGCCTCGGCTTCCGCACGCTGATTGGCGGCGGCGGCCACGGCGCCGGCAATATTCTGGTAGGCGGCGGTTTTCCTGCCGGCCGGGTCCACTCCCTCCAGAGCATTGGTGGCGTCCATGTAATCGCGGAACACCATGGCGCTCTGGGCCAGGGCCAGCCGGTCATCCAGCGAGCGCGGATTGAGTTCGACCACGCGGCTGCGCCAAAGCAGAGCGCTGGGCGAGCGGCCGGCCTCCAGCAACGCGGCCATCATCCGGGAGGCTTCCAGATGCCGGGGATTGGAGCGCAAGACCTGCTGCACGCAGAGCAACACATTTCGGCTGTCCCCCCTGGCAGCGAAGGTGTGCGCGAGGTTCATCATACGATTCTGTTTCCAGACTTTGTAGCCGCGATAACCGGCGTACCCCGCCAGCAAGGCCACTGTGCAGCACAAGAAAATTATTATCAGCTTACGCATATTATTATGATGTATACTACTTTGATGTGTGATTGGGAATGATTATTTGGACGGTTGCTGGAGAACCTGGCCGTCCAGCTTCCGTTCGCCGAAGCACCATTCGCTCAAGTGCAGACCGTGTTTGAGCACCAGCTCTTGAACGGCCGCTCGCACCGCCGTCGGCAGGGCGGCGGTGATGATGATCCCGGTGATGCGATGACGCTCGATGAGATGCGGCAAATCCTTTATTCCCCCCAGCACGAGGTAACCATAGACCCATTGGGAATGCAGGGATGGTTCGTCGTCGAGCAGCCCAACAATTACGCGCCCGTCGTAGCTTGATGAATTGTTAAAGCCGCGCTCTTTGAGAAAAAGCTGGCAACGCCCACCGGCCCCGTAAAGCGCCACCCGTTCCATGTCCGCGTTCGGATCAATTTTCGACTTCAAGAAGAGGACGATTTCTTCAATGCACCGATAGAACACGCGCACGCCGATGATGGCCGAATGTCCGAGCGCCCCGATCACCAGCACCCGCAGCAGTGAATTGGTCATGTTGGACGGATCAATGAGCAGCGCGATGCCCAGGCTGACAACCAGGCCGGCCTGAAGCGTCAAGAGCAACATTACCACGTCAAGAACTCGCGCGCGGGTCCAGACGGTCAGGTAAGTGCGCGAGATCGCGAGCAGCGAGAACGTAGGCGTCACCCAAACCGGCAGATCGAGGAACCACGAATGCCAAAAACCTGTGCCGGGAGACTCGAACAGTCGCATCGCGATCGCCAGTGCCCCGGCCTGGCAAAACATGTCCCAGACCGGGTAAGCCAGGGATTTAAGCAGGGCATGAGTCGGACGGCGCAAGCCGGTCAACAGGACCCGGCCCGTTTCGCGCAACTCGATAACCGCCATGTGGCGCAGAAGCACGTAAGCAGCCGCCAGCAAGGCCAGGAGAAAAATCCCCGACGCATGGGATTGGAAGGAGGTCAGCAACAGGCCGAACGCAACGAGCGCTGCGTTCGTGCCGCACAGGATCGTGGCCACCCGGCGCGTGCTCAGGCCGGACTTGAGCAGCCGGTGGTGCAAATGTTCCAGGTCCGCCGTCATAATCCCGGGGCGCTCCGCCGCCCCGCCCGGTTTGTGATCATTTACGAAGCGCCGCACGGATCTGCGCCAGATGGCCAGCAGTGCATCATAGATTGGCACTCCCAGGACCAGCAATGGAATGGTCATGGAAAGGAAGAAGGTGTTCTTGGTGAACGTCTGCAAGGAAACCACTCCCAGGACCAACCCGATGAACATGCTGCCGGTATCGCCGAGAAAAATGGTTGCGGGATGGAAATTGTAACGCAGAAAGGCCAGGCAGGCGCCGATCAGGGCGACGAGCACCAGGATCACTCCGGGCAGGTTTCCGAGAACAAGAATTCCGCACAAGCCGGTGGCCGAGATGATGGCCAGCCCCGAGGCCAGCCCGTCAAGTCCGTCAATCAGATTGTAGGCGTTAATCACGGCCACGATCCAGACCACCACCATGATGGCATCCAGAAACGGGGGCAGATCGTAGCCGAACAACTTGCCGAAATGGGTCCCGGAAAGGCAGATCAACAACGCGGCGACAGCCTGCCCCGCCAGCTTCTTCCAGGCTCCCAATCCGCGGATATCATCCATCAGCCCAACGGCCAGCAAGATCAGCGAAGAAGGAAGAAAACTCAACCACCAGTGCAGGTCAAAGCCACCGGGCCGTGTGCCCGCAGGGAAAGTCAGCGCCAGGAGACATGCGGCATAAACTCCCAACACCACCGCCAGCCCCCCGCCGCGGGCGGTGGGATATTTGTGCGGCCGCCGTTCGTTCGGCAAATCCATGATGCCGAAGCGGCAAGCCGCCGCCCGGACAAACGGGGTGATGAGATAGGACACCACGAATGCCGTTAAAAAAATCGCAATATACTTGTCGAAATCGCCGAACATATGTCAGAAATCAAATGCCAGAGGTCAGAGTCTCCTGGAATTCCAGCCATTCCCGACCCTGCCTCGTAACGTTACCGGACGCTGCCAAAAATTACCAAGCATTACTGTTTTTAAGCAAAACCGCGCGTTCATTTCCGTCAACGACTCCTAACAGCCCGTTGAAAAACGTCTTCTTTCGTAGCAGCCGAGGTAACGAGGCTCAAATTTTCCTGGAAACAATCATTCGTTTAGAGCCTCACGTCGGCTCCTGCTTCTTTAACGGACTGCTAACGGTGATCATTTTTTCCAGTTGGCGCACCAACGCCGCCCTTGCCTGTGCAGGATCGTCCATGCCGGAGATGATGATTTCCAGAACCTTTTGGCCCTTGTTACCCCGGCCGGCCCATATCCCGCGTATGAGATTGAAGCGTGCTGATTCATGCTGCACGTAAGCGCTTTCATCCACTCCGGCTTCCCATCGGCAATGGAAGACGTTGATCGGGCCACCCGCCGTTTCGAACACGTAGCTTCGCACGGGCAATTCCACACCGTGGACATTCATCATGGTTAATTCCGGGCCGGAAAGGAGTTTTATACCGGCTGCCGTAAGACAAATCTCCGGAGTATGCCTTTTGGCGAGATACCCCGCCACCCGGCCCGGCAGCCAACTGGAGTAGAAAACCTGCCAGCGTGTTCCGTCGGCCTCCGTCCAGGCGACTTGCTTGCCTTCATCGAAGCGCAGCAGGTACCGCGTATCGGCGGGTATCGGCATGTCTTGCAACGTGGTGTTGTCCTGGGGAAAGTTCAACGACCAGTTCGGACCGGGTTTAAGCTGCGACTCCAGATGGCGATACCACAACTCGATGCCGGCTTCGACCAAGACCAGCCAGACGATAAGACCGAAGGCCAAGCGGTTGAGAGTTGAGGGTTGGGAGTTGGAAGTTGAGAGTTGACTCCGATAAATCGCGAGCGAGGAGTTGAGGGTTGAGGGTTGGGCGCTGGCCCGCACTTCACCGGGCTGCCTCCTCAACAAAAGCGCCAGCCCCCAGAGTCCCAGCGTGCAAAGTATCGCAATCGTGATTCCGGTCGGATCGTGGTATTCCTCGATGGCGGGAATACCCTTTCTCGCGGCGACTACCGTCAGCAGCGACATGCGGCAAACGTTGAAAGTCATGGAGAAAACAAACCCTGCTGGAATCAGCAACCAACGGCGGGAACGGTTCAAGGCATAGAATTCGCCAAAAAACAGGGAGATCATGAGACTGCTTTGAAATGATCGAATGCCGCTGCACGCTTCGTCAATTCCGACCATCCCGGTGGCGACCTCAATCACATTGCCATGCGCCATCGCGGGAATTCCCAGCCAGCCCAGCACCTCGATCACAATCGAGGCACTCATCCGGGTCAGAGCCTGGATGATCGGCGTTTCAATGGGCGAGGGCCAGGGTATGGCCACGAAAAAGAAAAGAATGGGAAACGCCAGTTGCCGCAACCAGCCTCGCCCCTTGCCCAGATCAATGGCACAGAGAGTCAGCCCGATGGCTTCGATTCCAAGCAGCCACTGGATAGGCCGCCATTCCGGCGTTGCGGCCTCAATCAAACGCGTTGGCAAGTACAGGAAAGCCAACAGCGCGAATGAAAGGATTACTGCTTTCTGCTTACTACTTTCTGCTTTCTCCTTCCCCCTCTCGAGTCCGTGGTCCGTAAATTTCTGCTTTCTGGTTTCTGCTGTCTGCTTTTCCTCACCGTCCTTTACTGCCAGCCATCGCCGGATGAGCAGGCCGAGGCAAAGCAAAGGAACCAGACAGCCAAAGGCATACTGCGGATTGGTCGTCCACTCGAGACGCAGGTTATTGACCAGATGAAACCAAAGGTACCCAAACGGCAGAAAAAGTAAGAGCCACTTCATTGGCGATTTAAGATTGCGAGAGACGGAAACCCCATCTGGCCTGGTTGCAGGACTGGAAGCTGCAGAAGAGGAATTAACAGCAGACTCTGGCTGGTTCGTTTTCATTTCAGGTGAGATTCAAGATTGCAGGGCTGCGCTACGTTTACGCTTTTCATCCGCTACATGATTGAGCAGATCATGGTATTTCCGGGTGATTCTTGACCGGTTATAATTGCTTACAATATAGTCCCGTGCCCGTTCGCCTCTGCCCGACCATTCGCCGCGGTTCCGGAAAGCCCCAAGGATTGCCTCCGTGACCTCCTCATCGCTGGTGGCCCCGACCACAGTGCCTCCCGACGAATCTACAACCAGCCTGGCGAGATCGGAGCCGGAGTCAGTAGCTGCCAGGACGGGCCTCCCGCAGGCCATGATGCGGTAAACCTTGGACGGCACGCCGTCGCTGCTGGTCCCGGCAGCCTGCGGCACATACGAGACATCAGAGGCGGCGTAAATTTCGTTCATCAGCGAGTAGGACTGGTATGGCAGAAAGCACACGTTCGAAAGGTTCCTGCTTTGGGCCAGCTCAAGCAAAGTCGCTCGCTCAGCGCCATCGCCAATGAACAGGAACTGGATTTGCGGCTCCTGTTTCAGCCGGACGGCGGCTCGGAGCAGAACATCGAGATGTTGTGGTTTCCCCATATTTCCCGCATAGCTCACGACGAACTTGTCTGACAGACCCTGATGCCGGCTAAAATCGTTGTCTCTCGGCAGCGGTCGAAACGACTCGGTATCCGCGAAATTCGGTATCAGGACGACCTTTCCTTCTGGAACGCCCTTTTCCAGGATCCGCATCTGCATGCGCCGGGAAATCACAGTAATTGCCGCCGCCTTGGCGTAAGTGAATCTTTCCAGCGCACACAATCCTCGAATCAGGAATTTATTGCGCACGGCACCGAGATTGATGGCTACGTCGGGATAAAGCTCCTGGGCATTATAGACAAATGGGATTCGGTGATATTTTCCTAGCAGATAGGCGCTAATTGCTATGGTAGGCGGTGGCGAGGGGCAGAGGATAACGTCAGGACGTGCGCGCACCATCAAGCCGGCCAGGGTGCTCGCGAAATGAAACCAGCCCCAACAAGCGATCCGATAAAGTACGTTGCGTCGCTTCTTCGGCATCCATGTCCGGCAAACTCTAATTCCGGCATGATTGGTTGTGTGAAATGGGATCCTGAATCCGGATGTCTTCGGGAGCCATGCCTTTGCATCGGGATCCAGACTGTAATGCGGCGAGGTGGTTAGGACCGTTACTCGATTGCCTAGTGCGGACAAATCCAAAGCCAGGTCCCCGTACAGTTGTGCGGTTGCCACATTATCCGGCGGAAAGACCTGGACCAGGATTAAAATGTTTGCCATTTACAAGGACCTGTCCTTTGCAGCCCGCGCCTGTTTTTAGCGCCAGTCGTAGCGGCTGAACGTTTCCAGGTTGAGCCAGCGATGGGCCAGTTTGGCGGTGCCCACGATCAGTTTGACAACCCGAAGCGAGGTGTTCTCCACCTTGTATTCTTCCGGGATCTCTCGTTTGGGAAATGATGTCCGTTCCTGAACGGCGATCTTGATGGCAGAAATGAGGGTGTCCGGATCCAGCCCTGTCAGCACAATGGAACCGGCATCCAGGGCCTCTGGCCGCTCCAGAGAGTTGCGGAGGGTGACGGCCGGGAAGTCGAGGATGGCCGATTCCTCGCTGATCGTTCCGCTGTCGGAAACCGCACAAAAGGCGTTCATCTGCAGTTTGTTGTAATCCAGAAAACCGAAGGGCTTGAGAAAACGAATGTCACGCCCCGCCACCGTCAGACCTGCCTTCTCCAGCCGGTTGCGTGTCCGGGGATGCGTCGAAACCACCACCGGGTATCCGTAGGTGTCGCGGAGGCGTTCCAGGCAGCGCACCACCCGCTCCAAATTTCCGCGGTTGTCCACATTCTCTTCCCGGTGCGCGCTGACAATGAAATACTTTCCCTTTTTAAGGTGAAGCTTTTGCAAAATGTCCGACGCGGCAATCTGCTTAAGCCGGCTCATCAGCACCTCGCGCATCGGAGAGCCTGTGAGATACACGAAGCGATGGTGCAGTCCTTCACTCAGCAAGTGGCGGCGGGCATGCTCGGTATAAACCAGATTGAAATCGGCCAGGTGATCCGCCAGCTTGCGGTTGGTTTCTTCCGGCACATTCGGGTTGAAGGAACGATTGCCCGCCTCCATGTGATAGGTTGGAATCTTCATCCGTCTGGCCATGATCAGCGACACAGCGCTATTGGTATCGCCCAGCACCAGGAAAGCATCCGGCTTCTCCTTTAGAATCACCTCTTCGATGCGGATGAGCAGCTCGCCGAGCGTGCGGCCAAGGGAGGACGTGTCCACCTTGAGAAAATAATTCGGTTTGCTCACGCCCAGATCGTCGAAAAACACCTGGTTGAGCTCATGATCATAATTCTGCCCGGTATGCACGAGCACATGGTTTGTGTGTTGTTCAAGCGCTTTAATCACGGCGGCCAAACGGATAATTTCCGGGCGGGTGCCGAGGACGGTCATGACTTTCAATTTCGGAGCCGGGAGCGGCGAATTGGGAGCGGGGGGCAAGGCGTTGGAAATGAAATGGCTCATATGGTTAAAGTTTGCCTGGAAACCCAGGTCATTCGACTTTATTCTTCAAGTTCAAGACTTCTTTGAAACAGGTGTCCGGTGTTGCCGGGTCAAAGATTTCACTGGCCCAGAATAGCACCACCATCTCAGTACCGCCAATATTCTCGATGGAATGGGTGTAGCCGGGCGGAATGTCCACCACCTTGAACTCCCGCCCGGAAACGCGGTGCTCGATCACCTCCGCGCGGTTGATTTGGCGAAGGCGGATGACGGCCTCCCCCTCGACCACCAGAAACTTTTCCGTTTTGGTGTGATGATAGTGGTTGCCCCGGGTGATGCCGGGAAAGGTGCGGGAAACGAAAATCTGACCGGCGCCCGGAGATTTGACAAACTCCGCCAGGCTGCCGCGCGGATCGGTCTTCTGATCCAGGTGATAGGCAAAGTCGGGGCCGTCCAGATAGCTCAGGTACGTGGCATAAAGACGCCTGGTAAGTTCATCATCAAAGGCGGGAAGCAACAATGATTTCCGCGATTCGCGGAACGATTGGATTTGCGCCGCCAGCGTGCCGAGGCTGGTTTTGTGAAATTTCGGAATTTCGCGATTCTCGCAGGCGCCAGCCCTGGGAGGCTGATCGAGCACGGCCAGGAAACCAGCCACCACGTCGTCAATATAGACCAACTCCAGCTCGCGATTGGGATCGGAAATTTCAATCGGCATATCATGCGCGATATTGTGGCAGAAGGTCGCGGTGACGGAATTGTAGTTGGGCCGGCACCATTTGCCAAAGACATTCCGCAGGCGGAAGATCACCACGCTTGCCCCTGTGCTCTTCGCCCATTGCGCCAGGGCGTCCTCCGCCTGCCGTTTGCTCAACCCGTAGGGATTGTTGAGCGCGGCCTGGATGGAGGACGCAAACACGACCAGGGGCTTGCGGCCAAGAGCTTGGAGTCGGGAGCAAAGGGCCTCTGTAACGCCGGCGTTGCCGGTGCGAAACTCATCGGGGTTTTGAGGACGGTTGACCCCCGCCAGATGAAAGACCACATCCGCCCTCGCCAACCCCTCTTCCAGCACGGCGGGAATGCTGCCGAGGTCGTAGCCGATGGCCTGAACGCCTGGACGGCGGCCAAGGGCTTCCATCAGGTGTTTGCCTACAAAACCGGCGCTGCCTGTTACCAGAACAATCATGTTGTAAAGCTGAAATTGGGAAAGCAGCTAAATCAAAACAGAAATTGGGAAAGCAGAAAATAGAAATTCATTTCAGCTTTCAGCTTTCTACTTTTGCAGTTTCTGCTTTCTGCTTTGTCTTAAATTCCCCTTCGTGCCATCGCCTCGCGCAGTTCCGGGAGTTTGAGCAACAATTCCATCATGCCCGTTACCTCGAGCTGGCGCGTGTTTGATGAATTGTAGTCCTCCAGCTTCTCCACGCCGGGCTGGCCCTCGGTGAAATAAAGGTTGTAATTAAGATCCCGGTTGTCGGAGGAGACGCGGAAGTAGTCGCCCAGATCCTGGGCCCGGGCCTTTTCTTCCCGGGTCAGCAAAGTTTCATGCGACTTCTCGCCGTGGCGGGTGCCGATGGCCTTGACCGGATTCTCCGCCTTGAGCAGACGTTTCAGGGCTTCGGCCAGGGTGGCGAGAGTTGCGGCCGGGGCCTTCTGAACAAAGAGGTCACCGGGCCGGGCGTTTTTGAATGCAAATATTACCAACCCCACTGCATCATCCAATGACATCATAAACCGGGTCATGTTGGGGTCTGTCACCGTCAGTGGCACGCCCGCCTCAATCTGCTGGATGAAGAGCGGTATGACCGAACCGCGCGAGGCCATCACATTCCCGTACCGGGTGCCACAAAAGATCAGCCCCGCTTCGGCCGCAAGCCGGGACCGGGCCACCATGATTTTTTCCATCAAGGCCTTGGACATTCCCATGGCATTGATGGGATAGGCCGCCTTATCCGTGCTCAATATGACGAGCCGCTTCACCTTCGCCTCAATGGCCGCGTGCAGGACATTGTCCGCGCCGATGACATTGGTGCGCACAGCTTCCATGGGATAAAACTCGCAGGAGGGCACCTGCTTCAGCGCGGCCGCGTGGAAGACGAAATCCACCCCGGCCATCGCTTCCCGGATGCTGTCGATATTGCGCACGTCGCCGATGTAAAACTTGAGCTTGGGGTTCTTGTACTCGTGCCGCATGTCATCCTGCTTTTTCTCGTCCCGCGAAAAAATGCGTATCTGACGAACGTTGGTTTTGAGGAAGCGGCGCAGCACGGCATTTCCGAAACTGCCGGTTCCTCCGGTAATCAATAGTGTCTTATCCTTGAACATAGCATTTTATATTGTGTTATGGTGCCAGGCTGAATTTCGAGCAATGCGTCATGAACCGCCGGGTAAATCAGCAAATAGCTTCTCATTGTCGCTGAACACCCGCTCGTCGTTCAGGGTTGCCATGCCGAGCGCTTTTGCTCCCTCACGCCAGGGGCGATGCGTTTCCTCGCCCATATCCGCCAGCGCTTGCAGGACCTCGACAAACCGATCCGGCGCCTGGAGCGGCAGGTCCCATCCCGCATGTTTCGCAGCCAGGTCCCGCCAGGGGGTCTGGTCGCTCGTCACCACGGGGCATCCGGCCAGCATGGATTCCAAGATGACATGGCCGAAGTTTTCTCCCAAGGTTGGAAACACGAAGGCATCGTAACGTGCGAGCGTGTCCGGCACCTCCTCGTGCGCCAGAGCACCTTTGTACTCGACGCGCACTGAATCGCCACACTGCTTGATGGCTGGCTGGCACTTTTGCCAGTAGCCGGAATCGTTGATTGGCCCATAGATGTGGAGTGACACATCCCCCCTGACTCTGCTCAGCATTTCAATCGCAGCCATAAGGTTCTTTTTGGGCGATATTCGGGAAATGAAAACGGCATTTAACTTGCCGGGCGCCTTGGTCTTCCGCGAGTTAACCTCAGAAAGCCTGGCGGAAGACATGTCACGCGCAACACGGATCTGTAGTTTGTCAACCGACGCCAGGTCACGCGCAACCCGTCCCTTCGGCATGCCCGCTAAATCCCCTTGCTGGCACCCCAATGCCATTTGGATTTCGCCTTTTTCGAGGTCCGTGCTGGCGTGCAGGATGGCATTCCGGTAAAGCCCCAGGAACGGGGCCATCTTCAAAAAAATGAGCTTCTTCAGTCGTTTTTGAGCCAATGCCCCGGGGGAAAGTTCGCCCCGGGGAGCAACAATGACCGGTTTGCCCGGTAGCAACCCCAACCGCCGGGCCAGGAGCGGCACCAGGGTAAACATCGGATCAAAAAAACTATTGAGATAAAGAATGTTGAATTCAGTCTTTCGTAGTGTCCTTACCAGACAGAATGGAAGCATCAGGCCGGGCGGAAAATAACGGACCTTCGCCAGGCCAACCTGGTTCCATTCGTTCTTCCGGATCGAAGGAAAAGGGGAACGCTCGCCCAGATCACGGTCCAGGGCCAGGATCTTGAACTCGTACCTCGCACTTAAATGTTCCGCCATCGCTTTCAGGGTGCGAACCGGCCCGCCGGCTTTGAAGGCTGGAAGAAAGTATCTTACCGGCAGCAGGATAATCGGCTTTGCCTTCATTATTTGAATGGTAGTGGCGTCTTGATGCATCCCGACCACATCGCCGGCACGGCTTCTTATGAGCGGTTTTCTGCTTCGGCGTTCACGGGGATTTTGCCGGACTACGTAGTCGGCGAAAAGGGGTGCGATTCTCGCTTGCAGCGCAGACTCAGCAGCGGCAAACCTCCGACCAGCAGTGTCAGGGCGCGCGGTTCCGGCACTGGATTGTAGGTATATGTCATTACCCCGTAGCCCCCCCCAAAACCAGAATATATTACATTGATATCCAGGCTTGAAGGAACTATGGAAACCGTGCCGCGGCTGCCCCCGCCTCCGCCATACACCATGTCAGTACCCGTGAAGGTGGCCAGGTCTGCGGCCAGCGAGGTGTCGGCACTGCCCGAAACAGTGATGCCGCCATTCACCACCGTATAAACGTTGGCGGCTGCAAACCCGTCGAAGTTTTGCGTCTGCTCCCCGGAGGCGCCTAAAATGCCCGCGCTCATGCTCCCTATGGCTGAAGCGGAAATGGTGAACGGGGTATCGTCTGACGTGTTGTTGTACACAAGAAACTGGTTGCCCACGCTGATGCTAAACTGGATGCTGACGTCCGTGAGCTGGCCCAGTGCCGGATCAAACTGCGGCACCAGGAGTTCGAGGTCGCCAGCACCGGCGGTCGCGTAGTAAGAGATCGTGTCGGCCTTGACACTGCCCAGCCCGGCCAGCACCAGTGCCAGCGCTGCCCACAGGACAAACCGTCTGCTTGAGGCCTGCGGCTTGATCGGTTTCTTTATGAGGTTGTCCATTCTCTGATATTCGCTTGTATCGTTTGCTTCGCGATTCACCGCTGACAAGTCAATCTGACACCGGCTTGCCGCCAGTCTGTCGCTTTATAGCAAAAGTGACGGCGGTTGTGGAGCACAATCTGATTCGGCCTAGCTGATCTATTTGCTTTCCGAACCCAAAAAACAGTTAACAGTCCGTTTAAAATCTCTTCCTTTGTAGGAAACGAGGCCTGCCGGGTCGTAGCATTTGGCGCGAAGACCGGTGACGAGTCTCAGATTCTCTTGGTTTTTGAAGGCCAAGTTAGAGACTCCTTACGTCGTCTCCTGCTTCTTTAACAGGCTGCTAACTGGAGCAGTGTGTGAAAAATCCGGACTAAAGGCGCATGCGCTGAAATGGGGAGGGCTTGGACCACATCCGTCCTGCCCGCGCGGACGCTTTTACCTTTGCCAGCGCTGGTTGCGCCGGTTGTAGGATCCGGACCTGTTTTCCTCGGCTTGCTCTCATTCGACCTGCAAGGCGCGGCCCGGCGAACCGGTGCTTCGATGCAGACAAGACCAGAGGGAAGGCGAGCACACAGCAACAGATAATCCACCTCTGAAGCAGGTTCAACTCACCCGTGGTGATTTGTCCTCCGTGTGTCATGCCTTCGACCACGCCAACGATCACGTAGATGGCCAGGATGCGCCACACCCATGCTTGTGGCCCGCTATAGGAATAGATGCGAGTAACATTCTGGAGCAGAGCGACCAGCAACCAGACGAACACCAGAAAACCCAGAACACCAAATTCGTAGAATACCTCCAGATATTGACTGTGAACGGTTGTCCGCAATGCCATAGTCCTGGAGTCAAACTCTTTGTATTCTTCATCCGTAAGCCCAAAGAATGAACTCGATCCAAACCCCCGTCCCAACCAAGGTCTCTCTTTCGCTTTTTCCATCGCCGGCATCCAGACAATACTTCTGGTGTCCAGAACCCCTTCATTCTTGTCAATGCGGAACGATGCCATGTATGAAGATTTACTCTCCTCGCCAAGCGGGGTCCATATCGCCACCCCAGCAGCCAACATTACGATGGCAAGCAACAGGTAACGCATGGCCAGGCTCGCCACGTTTTTCATGGGGAGACGTATCGAGGCCAGCAAGGGCAACACGATTGCCAGTTGGATCAACGTTCCTCGCGTGCCCGTACGTATCATGGCCGCGAGAGTCACAGCCGCCAGGATAAAGTGGAGTATCCGCCGTTTTCCCTTCTGACTCATACCCTCGGCAAATAATCGCACCAAGGCCCACAGACACAGCGCGGCCGTGCCGGTAGCCTGTAGATCATCCGACAAATTAAACCTATCCCCGACTGCTACGGGTTCGGACGTGCTCCTGCCCACGGCGATGAGCACGATTGTCGCATAGCTGGCATAAAGAAGCCCATCCGCCAGCCAGGCTGCGATGCGGGTCAAATCCGTCGTGCGCAGCAGATTCCAAATAAACACGAACGCCAGCAACAACCCGAAGGCTCGCAGCGCAACGTCCTTTTGGTTAACCGCCCATAACGTGGAGACTACTATCAACGCGAGAAAGGAGAGCAGAGCCGGATGGAAGAGAAGCGCCTGATTCGGCGACCGGTCACTTCGACTCCACGCAAACGACAAGACCGCCAGCGCCAGGTAAACCGGGTTCCGAATGTCCTTAAAGAATGGACACATTACCGAAGCAAGCCACCAGGTGCAGAGCAGACACACGAGGACTGGCTTGATCCAATCGCGTTCGTGGCGATGACGCCGGTAGCCCCAGGCGCCAGCGCCGACGAGAAATAAGATGCCGAGGATGTAGTTCACATGAAGACTTGGTTTACACACTCCAGCACGTTCCTGACGTTCGCCTCGTGGTTCCACGGGCGCACCATTTCGCGAGAGGCGGCGCCCATGCGATTCAACTCCGCGTCAGTGAGTTCCATCATCGCGGCCAGCGCTTTGCGCCATGCGGCGGCGTCTCCGGCTGGCACCATGAAGCCGTTGCGTCCCTCCTCCAATAAATCGTAAGCCGCGCCCACCTGGTCCGAGAGCAGGAGGGGAAGCCCGCAAGCCATCGCCTCGTTGACCACCACGCCCCAAGGCTCACTTAATGACGGCAGGATGAAGAAATCCGCAGCCGCGTACAGTTCCGGAAGCTGGTTCTTCTGCTGGAAACCAATAAACCGCACCGGCAGATTGTGGCGTTGAATGATTTTCTCGTAGCTGGACTTCAGCGGCCCGTCACCCACCAGCAGCAGTTGCGGCTGTTTGTCGGAAGGAAGGCCCGCCATCGCTTCGAGGACAATCTCCACACCTTTTACCTCCACAAAACGCCCCACGAAGATGCCGGCGCGACGGCTCGACAGTCCCAGGGATTTTCTGATTGCTTCGCGCCGGCCTGTTCCCAACGCCGATTCCTTAAGGAAGAAATCCATGTCCGGCGTGTTCGAAAGGGTAAACACCCGCTCCCGGGGAATTCCGACGTCAACCCAATAATCCGCCGCCTTCCTGCCGGTGGCGAACGCCGCCCTGGCACGACGCAGCAGCGGAAAAAGCAGACCGCGCTTCAGGGCCTTCTTCAGCGGATGCCGCTGCTGCACGACGTGGCTCTCTCCCTGCAAAACGAACGGCGTGCCGGTGACCAGGCAATAGAACAACGCGAACAAGAGTGTTGGATGGCTGTAGCCGCATATTACAACCAGGTCAAAATGTCCTTTTCGCAATTCTCCGACGACCGCCGGGCCGAAATGAACAAGTTCACTATCTCCGGGCCGTTTCCGGAACGAAGTCCCGGGCAGCACCTTGTATTTGACTCCCGGCATTGTCTCCTGGTTCCAGGCTCGTTGTGGATCATCCCAGTAGAGGAAGAAGTAATGCACATCCACCGCCGGTTGCGCCGTCAGCATCCTGAAGAACGGTGCTTTGTACGGTGTCGGAGAATGGACAACCCAGGCAATTCTTTTCACGTCCTCGACCGCCGCGAGTCGAGGTGAAACCGCACCTGTTGAGATAGGTGTCATCTGCCAGAAACGGCTGTCTCGCCCTTGACTTGCCCATTGGCCGGAGGTTTGTCGTAAGAGAAGAAAAGTTTGAGTGTGAGAAAGCGTGTTTCAAAGCAGACCAGGCTCAGCCAACTCACAAGGAATACCGCACCAAAGGATGAGATCAGGCAGAAAACGGGGTGCTGTTTGGGAGGCAGCACATAAGCCACCAACCCGAAGACAATCTTGAACCAAAGAAGGCCTTTCATTGAAGCGGACAGAATAATCAAGAAACCGAACTTTGGGAACGCAGACATAAAATCGTTTCGAGTCGCTTTCGGATACGATCCGTGTTTCTCTCAAAGCACCACCAAACGACCATCACATAAACCAGCACGATCAACAAAACCCCAAAGAATCGCATAAAACCCCCAAGGTCTGGTTGAAATTGTTCGCCCTTGAACAAGGTGAAAAATATGAACGCCAGAAATGGAAAATGGGTGAGATAAAGGCTGTAAGAAGTTTCTCCCATTCCCGCTGCCAGACTTGCATAGGCATGAGGCGCGGAATTGCGAGTGGCCAAACCAGCGACAAATAATGCAAACGCGCCGCCAATTGCCAAATTTGAACCGAGTGGCGAAGTGCTTTTACTCGCAACGAGCGATGCAGCCGCCAACGCTCCTGTTAAAACAAGCCAGAAAGGATGGCCACAAATGCGCCGCGAAACCGTGTATTGCCCGGCCAAATAAGCGCCATAGCCAAACAGCCATATCACGCCGCCCCATAAAATTCCGTGAGGCAGCCAAATAATGATGGTAACAGCCAACGAGGCGGAGATGATACTGCGCAAAAGCCTCCCGCTCTTGAATACGCCCCAAAAGAGAGGGAACAGCAGGTAATACCAAAACTCGTTGGCCAAACTCCAAAGTGGACCATTGGTGCCAAAATGAGGCACGAGGATCGTCTGTAAAAACAAAGCGTTGCCAAAGAATGTTACCGGTTGCAAATCCACAGGAGCTTGGACGGATGGGCCGGACGAATACAATTCATAAAAAGCGCCATTATACCCCGCCCCGGCCAGATTTCGTCCCACCATATCCCAAATCAAAGTCAATATTAACGCAGGAAGAAGAACAATCCAAAGCCTGCTGAGCCGTCGAATTGCATACTGAAGCCATGACCATTTGCCCATTTGATATGCGCCTGCCACGCTGCCGCCCACAAAGTAGCCACTCAACACAAAGAAAATGATTACCGCTTGATGCCCAAGTCCGGTGGAGAAATAAAAGATGCATTCGCCCAGCCCGTGCAATTTGGTCTCACCAAAATCTACCATCAAAAAAGCCCGCAGATGTCCGGCGCATACCAGCAACGCCGCCACGCCACGAAGCAGATCCAGATGTGCAAGACGATGTTTCAACTCAATACAAAAATTGGAGCCATAAAACGATTCCCGCTTTCCCAATTCTCGTTTTCAGCCTTGCGCATTTATGATTCACTTCTTGATTGGCGCGGCCGTATTACCTTGGTAAATCCTATACGGTACAAGGTCTTTCGTAACAATAGAGCCGGCAGCTAGCAGGGCATGATTGCCAACCTTGACATTGATTCGGCAACCCAAGCAACTCGGTTTACACTCGGTTCATACGCGCTGTCAAAGGGGCCGGTCGTTCCTTTGAATGGATCGTTGGACGGCCAACGTCAAGTCCGTGGCGTAACGTTCCGTTGAGAACTCAGCTGCCCGCTGCCTGGCGTTCTGTGACATCGCTCTCAACAAGTCCGGCCTGGCTGACAATGTGTTCAGCCTGGCTGCGATGGTCTCAGGGCTGTGAATCGGCACCACAAAGCCATCCACGCCTTCACGGATGATGTCCGGCCCAGCGCTGTTCGTCGTCGTAATAACGGGAACACCCGCCGCCATTGCCTCAAGAATCACCAGGCCAAAAGTGTCACTGACGGTCGGCAACACAAAGACATCGGCCCACTGGAATTGTGCCGGCACCTCCAGGCGGGGAACGGACCCGAGCAACTTGACCGTTTGTCCGATGTCATCCGCTGGAGCGTCCGACATGTGGAAATCACCGACGGCTCTCGCCGTAACAGTCCCTGGGGGAAGAGTGCGCACGGCTGCAACAAGGTCAGCGAGGCCTTTTCGAACCCAATCGTTTCCCACAAAGAGAATTTTCAAAGACCCTCGATACTTCTTATCCGCGACATCTGTTTGAAAGCGGCTCGATGCGCCCATCGGCAGCACCATTGTCTTCTCGGGACTGGCCCCTGCAGCGATGACTGCCCTTTGGGCAAAGGTTGAGGGACAGATGATGACATCGGCCAGCGCACACTCCTGCCTTTGCCTTTCGGCATAGAGAGCAAACGACTCATCGAAATCGCGTGGCGTTGTCCACTTCGGATATCGGCGCTCCTGCTCGAGCACAAGATTCTGTTCGAAAAGCCATGGAGCCGTCTCGTGGTCAAGAATGCACACTTTGCCTTTCAATTTCGCATCCTCGAACAACTCTTTTGCAGCGGAGGAAAAGGCATATACTGCGTTGCACGTGCCGAGACCATGCCGGACGACATGCTGGCAAAAGCGGCGGCCTCCGACCATATAAGCGACGCTGCAAGCTCCGGGTGATTTGGCCTGGCGAAGGCTCCACCAATAAGCCAGTGCATACGATGGATATGTCACGACTTTTTGCGGTGGAATTTCAGGGTGTTGCCGCCCGGCAGCACGCCTCAGCGCCTTCAAGTTCCACACGCAGGCTTCTGCGCGCACAAATGCGCGCCAGGCACCATGAATGTAGAAATCTGTATGGAAGCGGTGCAGCATACCCTTCATCGCAAGAGCAACAGGGACCTGATAGTCCTTGCGTGACCCAATCTGCGCCACCGCCACCCGCGGAACTATACTTCCTTCCATCATCAATTCGCGCCTCTCGCTCATACCGAAAAATCAATAAACACAGCCCTTCTTTCCCTGCCCGAGGTATCGTCCAATCCCGTCCACCGTCTCAACAGCAACACTTGACCATAAATGAGGATTGACCTTTTCCACGCTTCGCTGCCTGAGCTTTCGCAACCCGCCATCGTCCTGAGCGGTGGCACTGAGTATAGCGCGGGTCAACGTTGCAGCGTCACCTGCTGGAATCAACCATCCATTTGACTCATCCACCAATTCCTTGGTTGCCCCCACGTCCGTGGCAATAATTGCCAATCCGCTGGCCATTCCTTCCAACACGACGGTCGGAACGCCTTCCGCCAGACTGGGACAGACCAGAACATCCATCTGGCGCAGGAGGGATTTCATGGCTGTTTCGTTCACGATCGGCCCGTGATAGGTCAGGCGACCATCCTTGCACTGGTTCGCCTCCGGGATGTCGCCGACCAGATGAAACTCGAATTTCAGATCGGGCGACAGGCGCTGAATGGCTTCGTAAAGGACATGCAATCCCTTCCGATGCGAGTAACGGCCTACGAACACAAATCGTCTGGCGCCGTTGTGTATCTCAACGTGGTCGCATAGCCATTCGCGCTGAATGCCGTTACCCGAGTGCAGGATCGCTGCCCGGGGGGCGGCGCTGCGGATGGTTTCGTCCAGTCTTCCCCCAAGCGAGAGCGCAACATCGGCGTGGCGGAGAAGCCATCGCTCGATGGGACCGCCCACCCATTTCAGCAGGCGCTCTTTTATTCCACCTTTGAAATCCTGCAACGCCTCCATCCCATGCAGGTTCACCCCGATGGGTGGCAGTTGCACCCCATTTTGTTTCATGCGGAGCAATTTCCATCCGGTGAGCCCCTGCGCATAGATGAACTCCGCTTGGGGCGATTCCCGCATCAACTGCTTGGCCATCCGGCAGGACTCGACATAGCAATCGGCATAGTGATGCAGAGGAAAGTAGGGCAGCCAGGATGACGCACAGGCAAAGAAGCGGACGCGTCCCGCCGCCTGGTTGGGCACAAGCGCCTTTTGAATCTCCTCAACGGCCGGGTAACCGGGCGCCTGAGTGAAATAGACGTCCAGATCAACACCTATAAGCGCCCATTCCCGGATGAGATTGGTGGAATGCTTTTGCATTCCTCCCACCGCCCAGGGAAACAAGCCGTTGGTCAAAAGAACGAGGTGCATGGGCGAATCAACATCCAACAACCAACATTCAACATTGAACACTTAACGCTGCGGGGAGAACTTGCGCCGTATCACGCGCAGGGCTGTACGCCAGCCGCGCAAAAATTCGTCCATCCAATACTCAAATGTCCACCCGCCGTAATACTGACGAGTAAAGAAGACCAGCAGATCCCCAAAATTGTGTCCGGAGAGCCGGTACCTTCGGGAGAAGCCAATGTAATGCACAAATCCCCACCGCGATTGCTTCTTCGCACAGACTACATCGCCCCTTAGCTCAGGATGGTTTTGTGGGTCTTCGTTCGCTGGCAGCGTCACGTGGTTTAGGGCAAAGCGGCCCGCTGGAACGTATTGCTTGTTAACAACGTAGTTCCAAAACCCCTGGTCCCCGGCCCGGAAGATCGTCTTGCCGCCATGCTGTAATGAAAGATGCTCCAGATTGCGCATCAGCTCATCCACCGGGAACACCTTGGGTTTTATGAAAAAGTGGCTGCTCTGAAAGAAATGGACAAAACCGTCATGTTGAAAGTCGGGATCGAGCTTGGCGATGCCCTCAAGATCGATTGCCCATTTATCGAAGGATGCACGCTCCCTGGGATTCTTTAAGTCAATTTTTGCTCCATTCAGGGACACGAAGTCTTTGCTCCGTTCAATCATCTCCAACACGGGGCCTACGAGAACGGAATCCGCATCGCAGAAGAGTGCCTCCTCCAAACCGGGCAGGAAAAGCACGTTGAACTTGTTCAGCAAGCCGGTTAGATACAACTTGTGCCCGCGGATGAGGTCATGCACCGGAATCGCCCTCACACCCCGTCGCGCGAGTTGTTGCGTGTCCCGCCGGCTGACATCCTCGTCCAGGATCGCAATGACTTTTGCGTCCGGATAGAAATAACGGATGCTTCCGACCAGCGCTTTCGCGTAGTGGATGTCCTTATTGCACGCACATGTTACAAAGGTCGGCTCCATGTCAGCAAAGCTGCTCTACTACCGTGGAGTATCCTGCTTTAATCCTCTCCGACCGCTTGCTATACCAACTTTCGGCAAGCGCGCGAATTCGGAGCTTTTCTGCCATCGCAACAGGAGGAAGGGCTAAAGGTTCATTTGCGTTTCCATCCACGACGAAGCCCGCCTTGTGCATCTTCAAAAACTCCGGACAATCACCAATGCAGTCGGAACAAATCACCGGCAGCCCGCAGGCCAGGTATTCGGCGAATTTAACGGGTGCCGCCACGCGATTGGTGATGGTCGGTTCCCGAAGCAGCAGTCCGTAGTCGCCCGCCGCCATGGTCCGCGGGAACCTGCTTGGGCTCCAGCCAAAACTGCCGGACTTGATTCGGAAACTGCGCCAGCAACCGCTCCACCCCCCGGTCCTGTGAGAGACAGATTAATTTGTGCGCGAGAGATTTTGCCAGGAACGCTGACACGGTGTCGGCAAACAATTGTGCTGATTGCCAACCGGAGGTTCCTCCCGCAAAAACAAGGACAATGTCCTCGTCGAGAAAGCCCAAGTCGCGACGCCGGCCTCTGGCTGCGGCAAGGTCCAACTCCTCAAAATGCCCCGAATAGGAGCAGGGAATGACGACATGTTTGCCAGCTGCGTAGCCGTATTTCTCCTCCCAGTGCGCAACCAGTTTGCTGGAGACGGCGATACGAAAATCGGATTCGCAAACCGCACGGCCTTCAATTCCTGGCATTGAGCGCTCCAGGGGATTTCCCGGTGAGTACTCAGCCAATTCGGCGGCCACCGCACCGCGTCCGTCGTAACAGACCCGTTTCACCAATCCCAGACTCCTGCAAGTCAGAGCCAGGTTCGCGGCCAGCGGATTGCGGGCGATGACGGAGCCGCGTCTCAACGCGCCGAAAACAAGCACTAACTGGGCTAAATTAAACCTCCAGTTCCGCAGCTTTGGAACCATTGGAATCACAATCGCGTCGGACATCTGCGATTTGATCGTCCTGCGATGTTTTCGGAAAAGCACCAGGGGGACCAGTGCCACCAGCCTCGCAGGTGCCTTGCAGTCCTCCCGCAGCAACCGGACCACGTCAATGACCTGTCCGGTGTAAACGCCCGAGGGGCCATCGTTGACGGTCAGGTAAATTAACGGGGTTGAATGATTGGCAGGTGCCATTATCCCGCCCCGCACTTCCAACCCTGCGCTGCCAGAATGTCCGTTGCTTTCACCAGGATTTTTCCGGTATCAATCTCGCCGATCTTGCTTGCCGGCACGCCGGCGATGAGCGAGCCGGGTTCCAGAAAAGACTTGTTGACCACGGCATTGGCCCCGATCGCACAGCCATCCGCGATTTCAATCTCCCCAAAAATCTTCGCTCCCGGCCCGATATAGACATTATCTCCAAGCTTCGGCGCCTTATCATAGTGCCCCGCCTCCGTGCCGATGTTCACGCAAACGTGAAGCCGGCAATTGGCCCCCACCCGGGCGCCGGTGTTTACCACGATCGTTCCAACGTGGGCGATGGACAACCCTGGGCCGAAGACATTGATCGGAATCGTGTAGCCCAACCTCCGGGAGAGCCGAAGATACCTGCGATATGCAAAAACTTTGCGTATGCGGACCCACAGCCTCTGTTTCTGGTTGTGCAAGTATTCCAGCCGGCGCAGCGCGATTTGAAAATTCCAGAGATCGTCGGCAAAAAGCATCCCCGCAAGCCATTGCCGGGTGAAGCAAGGATTCCGCTGCCGGCCCAAAGCGATACGGTCTGCTTCAAGGTAGTACGCTCGGTCCATTGCTGTTTTTATCATCTCTGGTCCTGGGTTTAGTCACCCCGGCACGAAACCAACCGGGCGGCTGCTCGTCTGCCTTTGGGGAGGGCGATCGAATTAAAGTGTGGCATGGAAATCAATCCACAGAACGTTGCCTTGTTGATGAATTCCCTGATACAAGTTTTGATCTGCTTCAGCCTTTACCTTGCGGTAGGCGTGCATCATCTCATCATAGTTCATCCAGCGCCCCCGGCTTTCTTGAGGCATCGGGCCAGATGAGCCAAGTTGAAATGACCAACCATTCCGTTTTCGAAGGCGGGATCTCAGAAATCTTAACCTCAGGCGGCTTGACATTCTGCCTGCCCCTGAACTTTTTGGATTCAACGCCAGCGCAAGTTTCACCGCTTCTTCGCAAGGCTCAACTTGTATGGGAAGGAAATAGTACTGACTTATGCACCTGAAGCGTTTATATCCAACCTCCGCGAGTAATACCAAATCATCTTCCGAGTAGGCTTCCATGCAAAGATACTCCGGCAACTTGGGCCCCAAGTTTCTCAAACAGGCATGTTCCTGGCCTTCAATATCAATTTTTAGAAAGTACGGAACCCCGTACTTCTTAATGAGATACGAAACTGGTTTTACCTCCACTTTTTGGGCGTGAGCTTTAAAGCCTTTTGATGTGGCGAGGTTTCTATCAAAAGAACTCCAAAATGAGTTGTCGTCACATATCCAGAAGTCTAAGGTGCCCTCGCAAGCACCAATACCGATATTAAGAATTGTCAGTTGAGATTCCGATATTTCACGGGCAAATCGCTTTTCGCATTGTTCGGCCAATGCTTTGTTGGCTTCAACACCAACGACTTTGTAGCCAGATCTTAGATAGTAAGCCGTATCGTCACCGTTGTTCATGCCCAGATCGAAAATCAGGCCCTTGTGCATATTGCATCCGGCAATTTCCACCTGGGAAACAGCGAGCGGAAAGATCTTGCGAAATAAATGTCCGCCTGTTTCGAATGCATCGGCGTAAATGCTCCTGCGTCCGGCTATGGCGAAGATGCCGTATAACACGACACCCGCGAAGATCTGCAGACCTAAGACAAGCCAGCCGTTTCCCAAGCCCGCCGCTCCTCCCACCGCCCAGACTGTCAGGCCCATCGCCAGGGCGAGCGCGAGGATGGGCAGTGTGTCCCGCCCCTGCTCGGTCCATCCATATCCAAGGAGCTTCCGCGTATAATGCCCCGTCACCACATAACTGAGGATCGATAACGCCAGAATCCCCCAAACCAAGGCCGTAACGCCAAACCAGATCGTGGTAGCGACCGTGATGACAGCAATCACCTTCTTGATCATCTCCGAGCGGAAGACCAAATCGCTTCGCCCCAGAGCGGTAAGCACATTGCGATGCATCGCTTGGAGAGGATAAACGATCCCCGAGAAGCAGAGAATCTGCAGGTAGGGCACACAGCCCATCCACTTCTCGGTCAGCAGGCACCGGACCAGCGGTCCGGCCACGGCGGCCAGTCCTATCATCAGGGGGAAATAGAAGGCCCCCAGTGTTCGGATGGTCTTGCGGAACTGAAACTTGAGGCGGGCGGTGTCGTTCTGCATCCGGGAGAAGGCCGGGAGCGTCACGTTGGTGATGACGTCGGTTGCCGTCCCGCCGGGGAGCTGCGCCAGGCCGGATGCGCGAGTGAATTGTCCTAAAACCGCCGGCTGGTATAAACGGCCGATGATGACGGAATACACATTGTCAAAAACCGTGTTCAGCAGGTAGGTGGCCATCATACACGAGCTGAACGGCCAGAGAGACTGGAGGCAGGCCCATCGGAAATGGCCACTTGGCCGCCACGGGCGCACGGCCCAGATCAGCGAGTTAAAGAACAAATGGCGCGAAAGGATCTGCCCCACCAGACTCCAGACGCCCAACCCCCTCCAGGCCATGCCGATGCCCACGCCCCCGGAAAGAATGGTAGCTACGTTACCGAGTAAAGCCCGGGTCTTGAAATCCATGTCCCGCATCATGAGTGCATTCTGAACAATGCCAAATGACATGAACACGAATTGAAGGGAGGAGACACAAAGAAGCATTTTCAGAACCGGTTGCCGGTAGAACATCGCCACGAGCGGAGAAATCGCGCAAAGCAACAGTGCCAGCATGGCGCCGGCAACGATGTTAAAATAGAAAACCGACGTCTCGTCATCTTTGGTAATCTCGTTGCGCTGAACAAGTCCCATGCAGAAGCCCACGTCCGAGAAACACATGGCCACCGAAAAAAAGATCGTCAGCATCCCCATCAACCCGTACTCCACAGGCGAAAGCAGCCGCGCCAAAACAATTGCGAAACCAAATTGTACGAATTGTTGGCCAAGGCGTTCAACAGCGGACCACAAGAACGCGCTGTGGATGGACCTATGGCCAGGTGACGAAGAGGTGTCTCTTTCCGATCCTGCCTCCGGAGTTGACGGATCAAGCCCCTGAGGGGGCTTTTCGCAGGGAACGGCAGGCTCGGACAGGCGGCTCATAAATCAAGCATAACCTCAACGATGCGACTACCTGCCTGACCGTCCCAAAACTCAGGCCTGCGGGCCGCCAGCTTCGGGTGGTCAAATGATTCCTGCACGGCTTGGACGAGGTCCTCGTAGCGGCTGGCAACCAATTGGTTGGTTCCAGAGGCGATGGTAATCGGACGCTCGGTGTTGGGCCGCGCTGTGAGGCAGGGAACGCCGAGGAAGGTTGTTTCCTCCTGTACGCCACCTGAATCGGTGATGACCAAGCGTGCACTGTTCATTACCGCGAGAAAGTCCAGGTATCCGAGCGGCTCGATCAGCCGCAAGGTTGTATCCGGCAGTTTGATGTTCAGGTTCTTGATGCGATCACGGGTTCGGGGGTGAACCGGAAAAAGAACTGGCCGCTTCCTCGATATTTCGACCAAGGCCCGCAGAATTTCCTTCAGGACGGCGGGATCATCAACATTCGAGGGCCGGTGCAGGGTCACCAGCACGGGCTCTTGCGGCTTCAACCCGAGGTCGCTTAGAATCGAGCGACTGATGGCTTTCGGCAGCATTCTTACCAGCGTATCAATCATCACATTCCCAACGAAACGAATCTTTGCCGGATCAACCCCTTCTTTAATGAGGTTCTCGTCGCCATCCCTGGAAGGCGTAAACAGCAGGTCGGAAATCTGATCGGTTAGCAGACGGTTTATCTCCTCGGGCATGCTTCGGTCGCGGGACCGCAATCCGGATTCCACGTGCGCCACCCGGACGCCAAGTTTCGAGCAGACCAAGGCGCAAGCCACAGTTGAATTCACGTCGCCAACCACGAAGACCCAGTCCGGTCGGTGTTTGAGAACAACCGGCTCGAACGTTGTCATCACGGCCGCGGTCTGTGTGGCATGGGAGCCGGAGCCCACGTTGAGGAACTCGTCTGGCGCCGGCATCTCGAGCTGCTCAAAGAAGACTTGCGACATGTTGTAATCGTAGTGCTGGCCCGTATGCACCAAGACCTGATGGAACCGGTCCGGTCGCTTTGCCATCTCGGCCATGATGGGCGCGACCTTGGGAAAGTTGGGCCGCGCCCCGACAACGTGCATGATATTCAGCATGGGGCAGAAGGACAGACCACGGACGACGGACAACGGAGGACGGACATCCTAAAGCTAAAATTTAGAAAGTTGAAAGCAGAAATCAGAGGGCGGTGCCATTTCGGGAGCAGACTGATGCGGCTTTTTGGGTTTTCCTAATTCGTACCACCAGGACCCACCGACATGTTTGTGGGAGGAGAGGATTGAGCGGCGGGATAGCAAGGAAAGAGTTGAGCCGTGGGATGCATCCCATCCAGATCGATCAGCGTCGTATTGGTTGTTGTTGCCTGATAGACGGCTCCTGAATCGCGGGCAAGAACGGTAACCGAACCCAATACTGGTATGTTAACAGTCACATAACGATTGGTCCCGCTGGCAGCCCACGCCGTGATCAACCACTGGTTGTCGGTGCGCAATTTACGCGCCAGCACTCGTGCCGTTGCATCGGCCAGCGTATTGGTGAACTCGTAAGCCGGTTGATCCCAGGACAGCACATGATGTTGCGTTCCGGGAAGCAGGTCGCTGTTGTCAGTGAAGTTTTCCAAACGGGAAAACAGCGCGTGGACCTGGGACAATGCCGTGATTTGCTGCAACCAATGCGGCGGCGAGTCGGACGGGAAAGGCGCGTCAAATCCCGGCCCGCCAAAAATGAACCCGTTATTTGTGCCCGTAGGAAGGGAAAAATAACACGCAACGCCTCCATTCATCCCCCCTGTATAGAGACATTTAAGGAATCCGGTGTAACGCGGAATGTCTGAAAGGGCGTTTGTGTCGGTAGTGCTCCAACCTCCGGTAACCCAACTGTAATTCGTTCTGTATCCAAGATAGATGTCATGGCCAACCTGATTAAGATATTTTGTAAGAAAACCATTTGTAGCATCAATCCACTGGCTTGTGTCTCCATAATAAAACTCGAAGCTCGGCAGGTCTGTATTGGTGTTCATATAGTCAGACCACCAACTCCATTGGGCATAGAAATCCATCCAGTGCAGGTCAGTTGGTATGTATCCCCTGCCCAGTTCGTTATCTGTATGATAAAAAATGTAAAGTTCCCGGTTTGGCAATTGCTGTTTTATCGCTGTGGTAAGAAATCCAAGCTGATGAGCTTTTTTAAGAGATACATACCTGCACCATGACATTCCGTTGGTGTTATTAGGATTGCTCACGCCGAAGTTGTTTGTCATCACAGATTGAGCCTGAACCCGGACGTCTTGCTGCCAAGCAGGTTGCCCCCATCCGTCAACAGCAAGGTCATACTCACCACCATTTAGGATGATGGCAATGGGGGCGTTTGATTGAATCGTTCGCAAGCTCTGCATCTGATATCCCGTCCGCGTTGCCATATAATTGTCAGGGGCTTCAGGACTCATCCACGGATGCCAAGCCTTCCAGTCAGCCGAATTGGTGTTTTTGGCCTGCCATATTCCATTGGTGAGAATGTTTTGCGACCAGGTATTGGAATAGTAATCTACAAACAGGCCCGCGGCATTCGTGCTCCAAAATCCATCGGGAACTGGATTCGGAAGCGTCCGGTCTATCATCACCGAGAGTTTATATTTGGCCGGGTTGTTCGACACCATCGAAATCATCAACCGATTGAATGAATCAAGGTTGGTAGCAAGTGTTGGCGTGGCATAGTTGTCCAGCGGCAGGGCGTAACCCCAATTGTTCGCCAGCTCAACGCACACATTGGATGAAAGGCACCACCCCCAGCGGGTCAACTGCGGCAGATGGTTTTCCGGCGCAAAATGCGGTTTTGGCTGGCTGGCCAAATACTGGGCAGGAGTGACATACGTTCGGGCAAAAGAAGGCAAAAGTAGAAACTGGGAAAGCAGAAAGCAGAAACAGGCCATCGCCGGTATCCTCATCGCTCCGTTCGCCTTCATAATCACGTTCGCCACCTGGTTACAACACCTTGATACTGCATGTCTTACGTTCATTCAAGAGTGTAAAAAGCATTTTATGTGCCGGTTCTGTTAAACAAAGGCAAAAACAGAAATCGGGAAAGCAGCTAAATCAAAACAGAAATTTGGAAAATAGAAAGCAGAAATCAACAAAATCAAAATTAGAAATGGGGAAAGTAGAAAGCAGAAATATATTTCAACTTTCCCAATTTCTGCTTTCTACTTTGGTTTTCAGCTTTTACCTTTGGTCTTGTTGATCATCGTGGTCATGATGGCCATGAGTTCATCGGCTTCTTTTTCCATGGGCAGAGTGTCAACCGAGGCGATCCCACATTCCTCGCGGAGCAACTCCAGCCACATTTGGGTTTCGTCTGCCTCTTGGAGGCTGCCACCGAGCTTGGAGATAAATTCAGCGTCTGACCTGGCGCGAGACGCTTCGCGAGTGTGAGCTGCAACAGACGTACCAGCCCTCAACATTTGCTTTCCGCACACCCTCACCTCTTCCCGATCCTTCGGCACCTTTACATACAGGCGTATGGACTGTGCCGCAAACAACTTGGTTCGCGCTCTAAATTCTTCTGTAAGTCTCCCGCTCATTTCCCAATTTCTGCTTTCTCAATTTTTGCTTTCCACTTTCTATTTTCAATTTCAGCATTTCAGCGTTTTAGTTTTCCCAATTTCTGCTTTCCACTTTCCCAATTTCTGTTTTTTGATTTGCTGCTTTCTACTTTCCGCTTTCATTTCCGCATTTTCCCGCCTCACGACTGCCAAACCTGTCCCGTCCGCGTCTTGACCCCTTTCATCGCGTTGCGCGTGTCCACAATCAACGGCGCCCATTGCGCCAGCTGGCGGTAATTCACCGCCCGGTGCGCCGTGCAGATGATGACCGCGTCGAACGAGCCGATGACCCGCCGGTTCCAACCCGTGGATTTGGTTCCGGCCCAGTGGCCGTGCTCGCGGGTCGGACCGATGACGCGAATATGCGGGTCGTGATAGGCCACGTTTGCGCCGCGGGCTTTGAGCAGGTCAAGCAGATGGAAGGCGGGCGATTCCCGCATGTCATCCACATTGGCTTTGTAGGCCAGACCCAACACGAGGATGCTGACGCCATTGATGGCTTTGCGTTGTGAGTTCAGGGCCTCAGCCGTGCGCTCCACGACATAGCGCGGCATGGCGGTATTGATCTCGCCGGCCAGTTCGATGAAGCGCGTATGCTGCCCGTATTCCCGCGCCTTCCAGGTCAGGTAGAACGGGTCTAGGGGGATACAATGCCCGCCCAGGCCGGGGCCGGGGTAGAACGGCATGTAACCAAACGGTTTGGTCTTTGCGGCGTTGATAACCTCCCAGACATCAATGCCCATGGCGGCATAAACCAGTTTCAGTTCGTTCACCAACGCGATGTTCACGCTGCGGAAAATATTCTCCAACAGCTTCGTGGCCTCGGCCGCACGACAGGAGGACATCGGAACAACGGTTTTTATCGCCTTGCGGTAAAGGGCGACGGCGCGTTTCAGGCACGCCGGCGTGTAACCGCCGACCAGCTTGGGGATGTTCGCCACCTGGCTGTTTGGATTGCCCGGGTCTTCGCGTTCCGGCGAGAACGCCAGATGAAAATTTTCCCCGGCCTTGAAACCCGAACCGGCTTCAAGGACCGTGCGCAGTTCATCCTCGGTGGTGCCGGGATAGGTGGTGGACTCCAAAACAACCAGCGTGCCTTTGCGCAGGTACGGTGCGATGGCCTTGCCGGTGTTCACGATATAGGAAATATCCGGCTCGCGGTTTTTGTTGAGCGGGGTCGGGACGCAAATAATGACGGCTTCAGCTTCGCGGACGCGGGCGAAGTCCGCCGAGGCGGAGAACCGTTCCGCCGCCACCTGTTCGCGCACGCCGGCGGAGCCGATGTGCCGGATGTAGCTGCGTCCGGCGTTGAGCAACTTTACCTTGGCCGGATCAACATCCAGTCCGAGGACCGTCACGCCGCTGCGGGCAAATTGCAACGATAACGGCAATCCGACGTAGCCGAGTCCGATAATGGTGATTTTCATAAGCAGTTTTGGTTTTTCAGCGTTTCAACTTCCCGCTTCGCGCTTTCTGTTTTGCGTTCCCTGTTTCTACTTTCTAAATTTCAGCTTTCTGCTTTTTCCCCGACGACACTTCGTGCCGGTCAATTCGCAGGCCCGTTTTTGCCAAGCCCACGATCTACTGGCCTGTTTGTTTTGCTGGCACACACCGCGCAGAAATCGGGGAAACAGCAACCATTCCCCGCTTTCAAAAGCAGAAATGACGAAAGCAGAAACTGGTTTCAGCTTTCCGCATTTCCGCTTTCAGCTTTTTTCCGCCGACTCGTGGTAGTCCGCATATTTGTAATAGTAATACGAGCGCGCCGAGGTGTCCGCCCGGTTGAAAACCAGGCCCAGCACTTTTGCCTGCCGCTGGCGAAGCAGTTCGAGAGCTTCGCGGACCTGCCGCGCACTCGAAAAATTGCCGCGCACCACAAACAGGGTGCCATCCGCCTTCGGCGCCAGTGTGGTGGCGTCATCGGCTGCAAAAACGGGGCTGCTGTCTATGAGCACATAATCGAATTGCTGGCGCATCCGGGCGAGGACCTGATCGAATGCCTGGCCCAGGAACAAGTCGCTGGAGTGGCCCAGGGCTTTTCCCCGGGAGAGGAAGGCAAAGTTCTGCAGGGAGTCTCTCTGGATGATGCCGTCCAGGTTGTCCGGTTGGCGCAGCAATTCGACCAGGCCCGGTTCGCACTGCAAGCCCATCATTTCATGGAGACGGCCCTTGCGGAGATCGGCATCCACCAGCAGCACGCGTGAGCCGCCCAAGGCCAGGGTCCGGGCCAGGTTCGCAGCAATGGTGGACTTTCCTTCATTCGGGATGGCGCTGGTGATAAGCAGGACCTTGGGCCGCTCGCCCTGCACGGGCAGAAAGAGCAGCGCCGAGCGAAGGCTGCGATACGACTCGGCATACATGTACCGCGGGTCGTTAAGTTCCAGCAGGGACATGGTGACTTCGTCCTTCTGCGTCACTTCCGGCAGCAAGCCAACCACGGCATCTCCCAGTGTGGCGTTCACTTCGATAACGGAGGTGAAGCGGTCGTCGCGCATGGTGATCAACGTGATGATCCCGCCCCCCAAAGCGAGGCCGCCAAGAATTGCCAGGGCCAACGCGGCAAGTTCCTGTTTGTAGGAACGCTCAACCGGGGAGGCGGACTCCAGGATGGCGAGGGTCGCCTGATCTATGTTCCGGCTGATATCCACATTTTGCAGGAGCAACACGAGCCGGTCGTACAGGCTTTGGGTGCGATTGACGTTCAGTTTGAGGTGTTCCGCCTCGGCGATGCGGGCATTGGCATCAACCACCTTGGCTTCCCATTCCTTGATGGAGGCCTGCACGCTGTCGGCCCTCATTTTGAGGGCCTGCCGGGCCGTGGCGAGTTGTCCGCGGTTCTGGTTGCGGTATAGTTCGAGCAGTTTTTGGCCCCGTTCGATGTCCGCATCGAGCTTGACGATTTTGGGATGTTTGGGCCGCAGGTATTTGCTGAGTTTCTCGCGCTCGATCTTCAGCAGTTCAACCTGTTGGAAGGCCGACTGGCGCTCGACCGTGGCCGCCGCCGGAGCAGAATTCTGCTCGCGCAAAGAATCAACCAGAGACCCGGCGTAGTTTGTTGTCCCGGCCCCGTTCATGTCCTGTTCGAGTGCGGTGGCCTCGAGCAGTTGAGATTCCAGCTTGTAGTCCGAGAGTTGAGTTTTCAGCCTGGCCAGGTAGCCCCCCGCCACGGTGCCTTCTTCCTGCAAGATGGCCAGGTTGTTGGATTGCTCAAACGTCGTGAGGGCGTCCTGATCGGCTTTCAGATCCCGTTCCAGGCGCAGAACCTGCTCGGAAATGGAGGCGAGCGTGTCACCGGAAACCACCTTGCGAACATTCTTTTTGTATTCCAGAAACTCGTTCATCAAGCTGTCGAGATAGGCCTGGGTGTAAGCTGGATCGGAACTGCTGGCCTCAACCACAATCACTGAACTCTTGGGAGCCAGCTTGACCGCGAGTTTCACTTCGAGCGGCTCGCCATCCTTGCCCCGCGGGACGGTATTCGTACCCGCTGCCTGCAAGTGCGCCAGGGTCAACTGCCGCATCCTGCCGCTCCGGATCAATTCCGTCTGGGTGCCAAGGTAGCTCTGCGGATCTTCGGAAAACATGGCGCCTTCCGGCAGGCGCAGTTTTTCAGTTTCCCACATGCTGGCCTTGGATACAAAGGTGGGGGGAGCCCAAAGCAGGTAACCGATTGCGGCAACCAGGGAAAGGACCAGGGTAAGAACCGGCACCCACCAGTGCTTGCGCAGAACAGCGAGGAGCTTTCGGACGTGAAAGGTCGGGGCCGGAGCTGAATAGTCTTCCGGCGTGTCAATCAACTCGTAGCCCAGTTCCGGCGGCGGTGGTGTGGGTGTGTTCACGAGCGGCCAGTCTTTTGTTGGTTCGTTTGCATCGGTGGCTTGCGGGGCTAGAAGCGAATCATCCGCTCCGGAATGTAAATGAGGTCGCCGGGCTTCAGTGCCACGTCTTTCTCGGTTTTACCCTTGTCAAAAATCTGGCCCACATCCACGATCAATGTCACCTTGCTGCCTTCGCCGGCGCTTCCCTGGCGCGTGATTTTGACATTATGCTTGTCGGCGAAGTCGGTGAAGCCCCCGGCGCGGAGGATGGCCTTGCTCAGCGTAAGGACTTCGTCGCTCGGGAGTTCCTGCGGTCCCGGTATCCGAACCGGGCCGACCAGATACACCTTGCCGCGGCTTTTGGCCATTGAGTCAACGGCGATGATCACGGTAGCCTGGTAATAATATTCTTTTTCCAGGGCCGCTTTGAGTTCCCGGGCCAACTGTTTGCAGGTCCGGTTCTCGGCGGGGAATCGCCCAAGGAAGGGAACTTCCAGGTCCCCCGAATCGGTGACCACCAGTGATTTGGGTTCTTCTTCGTCCTCCACGATCCGGAAACTCAGGCGGTCTCCGATGGCCAGCGTGTGTTTGTCGTCAAGGGCATCCATGCTGTTGGTAATGTCCGCTGGAGAAACATTCGTAGCTGCCGGCAACAAGGTGGCCGGGCTTCCCGGCGATGCGTTCGTCGCCGGCGGGGGGACGAGTATGTCCGAAAAGAACGACTGGCCGGCCAACAAACTGATTGTGCTCAAAACGAGGAGTAAAACGGCCGCACCGGACAGCGACGGGCGCCGTCCGCAATTTCTGGCATGGAATACCGTTCTAAAATTGTCCGGGCAGGCAATCTTCATTGGGGTATGTACATCAGCTGCAGCCCAACCATGTTCTGCGTGTATTCTTGCGACGGCACATTGGAAGACCTCAGAGTTAACCGGTAATTCAGGCTTAATCTGACTTTTTTCATGGGGGTATAGGATAAACTCAACCCGCCTCCGTACCAGTCGTAATTATCTTCAAGGAAGCCTGCCAACTGTCCGCCGCCTTCGACACCATGTTCGTAAAAGAGCGAGGTTTGCAGGGTCACATCCTTGATCACGTTCCAATTGACACTCGGGCGAATGTACGTGTCTTCAATGGCACTGGATTCCACGCCCGCCCTGATTTCGTGCCCGGCGCTCAACGAATAGCTCAGAAAGTCGGTGGCTTGATGCGCCAGAGTTAAATCGGCGTACCATGAGGACAGGTTCTCGCCTTGAACGGAAGCGCTGGTCTGGCTGGATTCAAAAATCGTATAGCCAAAACGAGGTTGAACGCTGAAATAAGGCCCCGGCCGCCAGTCTGCATAAATTCCCGCGCTGTAGGTCTGATAGTCGTTCAGCACCGCCTGGTCGTAGGTCGTGAACGAAGCCGTCCCCTCCACGCCGACGGTAAGCTTGGGATGCACCCGCAGACCTGCCCGCGCAACGACCATTTCCGAAGCGCGGTCGGTGTAATCGAACTGGCCGGAAGTCGCAAGCGAGTTGAGGTGGTTATAGCCGAGGGTCAACGTGACGTCCTCCAGGTCCCACGTGCCGGACAGTCCCGCCGTGTTCTCAAAAGTTCCGTAGCTCCCGGTCCCCGCCACCGCCGCTTCCTGCGCGGGGTCTTGAGTATATTGGAACTGGTCGTGAAAATTGATCCAGAAATCCTTTACATAAACGTCGAACGAAAGTTCCGACCCCGAGTCCAAACGCCACTGACTGTATTCATCATGCTCGATATACTTGTCGTAACCAACAGCGACCGAAAGGTTCAACAGGTTGTACGTGCTGAAGGGATAACTCGCGTTCAGCGCAACCAAAGGCCGCAGAATAAAATCAGCCTCGGGGTTGTCCTTGGTGAGGTTTATATTATCATTCCAGTTGAGTTCCAGTGAGGGCGTGACCAGCAGCCTGAAGTCACCCGCCTTGACGGTATCGGGCAGGGATTGAAGCTGGAGGTGCCGGGCCTCTGCCGCCTCATCGCCGGCCAATGAGGTTCGCAAGGCTTCCTGCGCCGCAGCCGGCCGGGCGGCCAGAAGCATCAAAGCCGCCAGCCAGGTGGTCAACCAGGCATAACGCGGCAGACCGCCCGGACAACACGCAGAGGGGGCAAACAATCTCCAGCTGGCTCGAGGCTTGTTGGACAAAGTGGACGATGGCATAGGGCATGGTTCAGGTGGCGACCTTGGACCAGAGCGCCGTCTGAACTCCGACCCGCGCGATCAGCCCGCCATCAATAGGAATGGAAATGGAGTTTCCATCCGAGCTGCCGCAACCGGCCGTTTCGACCTGGTGCGCTGATGATGTCATGAAGAACATCATTTCTTTGTGGTTAAAGAACCGGGTCGGGGCAAGTTTTGCCGGCCGGCAATTTCGGCGCTCTTTCGCTGACTTGCCACCGGTTTGTGCGCAACGCGCTCATCCGGAACCTGCATGCTAATAACAAGTCTTGCCGGGCCGGCCTTCTGAGTTTTGGGCGTCTCGCCTTCTGCCGGTTGACAGTCATCGGCGTTGGCGGTCCATGGGCACAAACTATGAGATTGCAAAGGACAGACCAAGCTGTCATTAACCGGACGAACGGACTGGCCCTCGGCATGGGCGGAGGTCTTCCGCCACTGTCCCGGACTGGCGCCAAACCGTCTTTTGAAGCAGGTGTTGAAGAGTCCCAGATGATTGAATTTGCATTTTTCGGCCACGTTTATGACTTTGGTGTCAGGATCCCGCAGCAAGGACGCGGCTTTTAACAGGCGCATCTCCATTCTCAAGGCGGCCACGGAAATGCCAAAGCGCTGATGAAACAGGCGGTTGAGATGGCGCTTGCTGCAACCAAACCTGGACGCCAGTTCCCCGACCGACAAACTCAAGAGTTCATTGGCCGGCAACTTTTCAAAGACCTGGATCATGTGTTCCTCGGCACTAACGAATCCGACCCGGGAGGGTTGGGCGATGCTGAATTCCACGCTTAAGATGGCAGCGACCACCCGCAGCAACTGACTGCGGTGATTGAGGTTGAACTGGGGCGGAACTTTTGCAAGCAGCCGGTGGCACTCCCCGGCCAGTGGGCTGGTGGCTCCATACGACTTGAATCCTTTGAAACCTTCGGTCACGTTTTGCAGCAGGCAGATTTCGTTACTGGCAAACAGAGGGAACAGGTGTTCAAAGTGGGCGGTAAAGAACCAGAAAACCATCTCACCTCCATCATCGGCACAAAGTCCGCCTTCGCCTTTCAGAACCAGAACGTCACCAGGCGTAAGACGTTGTGTAACCTCTGTGGAAACATATTTCCCGCCACCTTCCTTCGGGAACACGAACGATAGCCCGTTCGCCCCATTGATCCACTTCTCAGACGGCTTGAGGCGCACCAAGCGCAAAGTAAGATGTTCTTGAGAAAGCATTTAGCATCTCCATTTGTCAGGCACAAGCCACAGAACTCCCATCCCCAAGGCTAAACGCTTTAGCCACCGAGGCTCGATACTTCATCAAATAAACAAAAATTTTCACATTTACTTTCGGAAACCATCAGGCAAGGGTAATGCAATCAAACATTACGGCAATCCGGCCACGCACAAAAAGTGTCCAGTCCGTTTATATCAAATATCATCCACTTTTTCCTTGCCATCCCTTCCAGAACTTTCGCATCATAGTGAAGTGCAACAGCTTACACGTTCACAATTTAAAAGTCCTGCTCGCCCAAACCAATTCCAACTGAATGCCGACTATTCCGCCTTTTTCCAGCAAACATATTTGCTAATTCGTTAAGTACAGTTTATCCATTGACTACATTTTTTTCAACACAAATCGGCCATAGTTTTTATACATAAAAAGGACATTACATATCATATTCAGGACATTGCTAACGTCGAACTGAAACAGGGACATCGTAGCGCACCCGAAACATGAACGAATTTTGCAAGTCGTTGATTTATAGACATATCTTGAAAATACGGGTGAAGATATTTTGGCATGTTTTTCGCCGTTGAGTACGATTTCGGCTCAATGAGCAATTCGCAGTCGGGAAACAAATCATTAATTCTTGTTGTGCGCGGAGCCCTCCTCCGCTTTCAGTTGCAGCGCGGCAGCCCCGAACTCCGATAGACATCGCGAGCAGGAGCTTTCGTTGTGATGGGCTGGCTTGCCGCGGAAGCTCGGAGCGTCGCAGTTGTTTTAAAAGCTGATAGCCCGCCTTCGCTACCGCTATGGCGCGGCAGTCTTCACTATCTCCGCTGTGATATGCTGGCTTGCCGAGCCGAAGCTTTGAGCGGTGATTGGCAGGTGTGGGTCTTAGCCCGCCTCCGCTTTCAGCTTCGGCGCGGCACCCTCGCTTTTCGCGGCGCTCAAAGCGAAGGCTGGTGGGCCCGCTCGGACTTGAACCGAGGACCCAGCGATTATGAGTCGCTTGCTCTAACCAACTGAGCTACGGGCCCAAACCGAAGCTATTTTGCGCCAGGCTGCGCACGCATCCAAGTTTATTCCGTTGGATGCTTCACTTTCCGGCCGCCGAACTCGCCGCGGGGCGCCCCTGCAATTGCTTTTGGAGATATTGGTCCTCCGGGGCTTCGAGCCAGGCGGTGTACCAGATATCGCCCAGCATCTGGCCGGCCTTGACGAGCTGGCCATCAAGGAGCGCACGGCCCTCCAAACCCTTGTCCCCCTCGCCAGTGAGCTTGCCTTCCTTTTCCAACTTATAAAGCGGTTCAACCAGTTTGTTTTGCTCGACGATATAGCTCACGGCGTCACGGAACATTCCGTCCGGCTGGCCCGCGTTTTTGATGCGCTCGGCGGGATGAACTTTCCCCACCAGCTTCCCGACGTTGATGCCGCCGGTCTGGTAAAAGTATCCGCCGTCAATCCACTGGTGAAATTTCAGGCTGGTCGTATAACCGTGTGGATTGTCGCCCGCCCAGCCGTTGAAATGCATCGTCGTGTGCAGCGGCTGCGACCCGTCGCCGACAAAATGTCCCATCACCCCCATGACATAGGCGATGTTGGCCTCGGCATTGGCGATTTCCTCCGGTGTGCCGCCGTATTTTTGAAACGTTTTCAGGTAGCTGAAACAGGACTTCAGTTTTTCGTAATTTTCCGTGATGGCCCAGGGAAGGAACCCGCTCAACTCGCGCGTGTGGTCGGCATCCTTGGCCGGATCAATCGGCGGGAATTTGTCCGGGTGCGCCGCCCGTTCCCGCGCAATGATGGCGACAAAATCGTAACGCATCAACGGCAGCGTCTCCGGCGTCAGGCCGTACAGTTTCAAATCCTCCAAATCAATGTAATGGTCCGGCCCGTTGGAATGTTTCAGCGGCAAATCGCCCACATTCCGCCAGCGATCCGGCTCGCCCGCGAGAAATGCAATCCGGTTCTTGAACGCGGGCGTCAACTTGAACCCGCCGAAATCCGCCGGCAACGACGCCAGCGCCAGTTCATTGATGGCGTGATGTTCCTCGTAATCCCACGCTCCGGCATTAAAAGCCAGCGCTGCCAGTGCTGCTGCAACTGCAAGTAATTTTTTATACATAATTGAATCCTTGATGTGCTCCACCATAGCGGAACACGCCATAATTGCAAAAACGAATCTGCTGTCCCCTGATGAAATTTTAGTGGGTGATTTTTGACAGCAACGCCATCCCGTGACGCCCCGTCAACCGGTGGGGCGAGCGTACTCGCGAGCCGAAACTTGAAAGGCTCGCCCGGAATCCCGCCCCACCAAATCAAAATTCGTGTTTCTTTGTGTTCATCCACCCTCCGCAGTGTTGCTACGGAGGACGGGTTCGTGGTTAAATTTTCACGTGAAAATCATCACTGACGAACGCTGCGCCGGCTATGCCTGTCCCAGCCATCCCGAACGCCCGCTGCGCATCCTCGCCACACTCGAACTCCTGCGCCACCAGACCGAATTACCCATCGCATGGGCCGAACCAGGCCGGGTGAGCGACGCGCAAATCCTCCGCGTCCATTCGGCTGAACATCTTGCGCGCTTGAACGAGCCGTTGGATTTCGATGCCGACACGCCGTTTTACGAAAACATTGCCGGTTTCGCCCGCGCCTCTGTCGCCGCCGCACTCACCGCGCTGGCTGACGCGCGCAAGGGCGAAAGCGTTTTCAGTTTGATGCGGCCGCCCGGCCATCACGCCACCCGCGACCGGGCCATGGGCTTTTGTTATCTGAACAACATCGCCATCGCCGTGCTGGAAGCCGCAGCCACCGGCGCAAAGCGGGTCGCGGTTTTCGATTTCGACGTGCATCATGGCAACGGCACCGAAGCCATTTTGCTCAACCGGCCCGGCACCGCGTTTTTCTCCATCCACCTGTTTCCATGTTATCCCGGCACCGGCAGCGAGAATGCCGGCAATAACTGTTTCAATTATCCCGTCGAGCCGGGCTTGCCGCGCCAGGAATACCGCGCCGCGCTCGCCCGGGCACTGGGCGATTTGAAAAAATTCCAGCCCGACCTGGTCGCCGTGTCCGCCGGGTTCGACGCCTACGTGCGCGACCCGCTGGTGCAGGGCGTACTGGTGGTGGACGATTTTTACTGGCTCGGCCAGTCGCTGCGCACGCTTGGCGTGCCGCTGTTCAGCCTGCTCGAAGGCGGTTACAGCCGTGACCTGCCCGAACTCATCCTCGCCTACCTCAAAGGTCTGGAAGGAAACATCGCATGACGGTTCTCGAAGCGATCCAGAAGAGCACGGAATTTCTCGCCAAAAGGGGAGTTGATTCGCCGCGCCTGCAGACCGAACTGCTGCTCGCACATCTGCTCAAGCTGCCGCGCATGAAATTGTATCTGAATTTCGAACGCGCGCTCACCCCGGCGGAAACGGACGCGCTGCGTGAATTTGTCAAACGCCGTGGCCAGCGCGAACCGCTCCAGCACATCACCGGCTCGACTTCGTTCTGCGGTTTCGAAATCGCCGTGAACCGCCACGCCCTCGTCCCCCGTCCGGAAACCGAACTGCTGGCAGAATTGGGGTGGGAATTCTTGAGTAGCCGCGGACGTGAGTCCGCGCACTTTTCCGAACAAAATGATCAGCGCCGACTAACGTCGGCGGCTACAGCTCTCGATTTTGGCACTGGCACCGGCTGTATCGCCATCGCGCTCGCGGTAAAATGTCCGGCCGCAAAAATCGTCGCGACCGATGTTTCTGCGGATGCACTCTCGCTGGCCAGGAAAAATGCCGTGCGTCACAACGTCGCGGAACGAATTGAATTTTTGCAAGGCGATGGTTTTGCCGCACTAATAGACAGGTGGGGCGAGCGTCCTCGCGAGCCGGGAGGAAATGCCATCACCGACGGCTCGCCGGGAATCTCGCCCCACCAATTCGACCTTATCATCAGCAACCCGCCTTACATTCCATCCGCGGAAATCGCCACGCTCCAGCCGGAAGTATGCGATTTTGATCCGCGCGCAGCGCTGGACGGCGGCGCAGACGGCCTGGACTTTTACCGGAAGCTGGCGGCGGAAGCGAAACCGTTCCTGAAACCGGGCGGGAAAATCATGCTGGAATTCGGCGACGGCCAGGCTGACGCCGTCTGGAAAATCTTTGAGACTGAAAAGTGGATTGTCGAAGCGGTCAAGGAAGACTACTCTCAGCGCGCCAGAATTTTGATTGCACGGCCTTGAACAAGATTTTCAACCACAGATGAACACGGATAAACACGGATACTTTTCAATAAAATTTTCGCAGTTGGTTTTCATCCGTGTTTATCCGTGTCCATCCGTGGTTTAATTTGATTTGTTATGGAAAGTTTTTTGATTAAAGGCGGCGTGCCATTGCATGGCGAAGTGACCATCAGCGGCAGCAAAAACGCCGCGCTGCCCATCATGGCGGCGGCGTTGCTGACCAGCGAGCCGTGCATCATCCGGGGCGTGCCGGATTTGAGCGATACGCGCTTCATGGCGCAGATTCTCAAATCGCTCGGCGCGACGGTGAAATTCGAGCACGGCACGCTGACGGTTCGCGCGCAAAAAATCCGCGGCTATGCCGATTACGAACTCGTCCGCAAGATGCGCGGCTCGATTTGCATCATGGGGCCGTTGCTGGGCCGTCTGAAAAAAGCGCGTGTGTCGTTGCCCGGCGGCTGCATCATCGGCGCCCGCCCCATCAATTTACATTTGAAGGGTTTTGAAGCGCTCGGCGCGAAAATTACGATTGAAGGCGGTTATGTCAGCGCCACGGCAAAACAACTGACTGGCGTGCCAATGTTTCTCGGCGGACGCGCGGGCTCGACAGTGCTCGGCACGGCGAATGTGATGATGGCGGCAACGTTGGCCGAAAGCGTGACGGTCATCGAAAGCGCGGCGTGCGAACCGGAGGTGGTGGACCTGGCAAATTTCCTGAATGCGATGGGCGCAAACATTTCCGGCGCGGGCAGCCCGACCATTACGATTGCTGGCGTCAAAAACTTGCACGGTGCGAAGTACGAAGTCATTCCCGACCGGATCGAAGCGGCGACCTATGCGATTGCCGCCGCCGCGACCGACGGCGAGGTCACGCTCCGAGGTGCGCGCGCCGACCACCTGCGCGCGGTGATTGACAAATTGAATGAATCGGGCGTGGTGGTCGAGCGGCGCGGCGCCAATCTGCTGGTGCATTGCAAGGGCTCGCTCAAATCGGCGGACGTGACGACGCTGCCCTATTCCGGATTTCCGACTGACGTGCAGGCGCAGATGATGTCGCTGTTCGCGCTCGCACCGGGCATCAGCATCATCACGGAGCGGATTTTTGAGTCGCGTTTCATGCATGTGAGCGAGCTGGCGCGGCTCGGCGCGGACATCGAGATCGAAGGGCCGAGCGCCATTGTCAAAGGCGGCAGACCATTGAGCGGCGCGCCGGTGATGGCGAGCGACTTGCGCGCATCGGCGGCGCTGGTAATTGCCGGTCTGGCGGCCAGAGGCACAACGCAGGTCAATCGCATTTACCATCTGGACCGCGGCTACGAAAAGATGGATGTGAAGCTGCGAAAGTTGGGTGCCCGGATTGAACGCGTGGAGGAAAAATGAAAGATGCAAGATGCACAACAAGTTGCTCGCGAACTGGGCGCAGAAATTGAAAGCCTTCAGGAGGAATTGCGCGCCGCAAGCACTCATTTCCATCTTTTCAATGCTTTGCGGGATTCAGTCGAGTTTCAAAGCGAACTTGAAAAATCTCCGCTCTTTTGGAGCTTTACTAGACATGCGCATCGCCGCCGCCACGTGGAGCAAATCGAGTTGGTATCCGCAAAGGCTATTCGGGTCTCAGGCATGAATCATAAACCGCGTCCGAAACCGGCGGCGCGGGACGCTCCAAAATCTCCCGCCAGTCGCGCGGCGGACACCCGCCGATTTCACGCTGGATCAAGTTGTTCAACGCCCGCGAGACGTTGCCAAACCGCCGCCGCAATTCCCGCTTTGAATAAACCGAATGAAAGCTGATGGTTTCAATCTTTATCATACAAGAAAAGAAAAACGTCCGCACCCAACCGTCAAATGAAAAGCCCGCGCCGGCTGGCCTGGGAGCGCTGGCGTCCCGCCGGCGTGTTTTGTTGGAGTTCACGCTTTGGCGTGCCCCTGGGAACAAGCTAAAGCTTGAACTTCAACTCGCCGCCGGGACGGCGGCGCTCCCAGGATTACCCTCCTCCTTCCAATCTCCCATCTGCCAACCCCTGACCGTCCCGAGTATTTACAGACGATGGTTTCCCGGAAACAAAAAGGCGCGGCAGGAAGCCGTTGGCGCGAGCGTCAGATTTTTCGCTCGTGCCAACAGCTCCCCGCACACGCTTGTGTCACCACTTCAAGCTGGCGCGGTTCCGCCGCCGCTTCGCCATGGCGTGACGAGTTCATACGGCGAGCAGTTCGCGGCTGCTCTCGAAAATGCGCGCCTGGCGTTCAGCCTGGCGAAGGGCGGCCCGCGTTTTTTCCTCGAACAGCACCGGGAACACCAGCAATGGGTAAATTGTCACCCAGGCCAGCGCCGCCGCGTCGTTGGCCGCGCGCCGCAACTGAGGGTTCAGTTCCGGCGTCGGCACTTCAGCCAATTGCCGCGCGAGCAAACGGCTTTTGAGCCGTTCGAACTCGGTTTCCTGCGTGGCGCGAAACGGCGCCGGCGGAGCCGGTCGCAGCTCGAACCGCGTTTCGAGGCCGAACCTGGCCGGCCCCCATGTTTCATTTTTGTTCATGTTTTTCCTTTCGTTTGGTTTGGGTTAAAAAGCGAAAAACCCGCGATTGACTGGCAATCGCGGGTTTTTTCAAATTTGTTCTTTTAAATCAGAACTTCATCTCCACGATGCCAAAACGCCGGCAGACGCGCGTCCAAATGGACATGCATCCATTGGTCTGCGCTTGCTTCAGCGTTGGAGCAAACGTGTTTTTCATATTTAACCGGCAGGAAAAAACACCATTAGGGCGCGTTTGTCAAAGTTTTTTATTTTGAAAAGCAGCCTTTCTCAAGGCTTGTCGGATTGAGAAGTAGTGCTAAATTGGTTCAAGCATGAGCGAACAATTACGGATGGTCACATGCGGGTGGTGTGAGACGAAGGTTTTCATCCCGGGCGACTTGGCGCCGTTGGGCACGGTGCCGTGCAGCAAGTGCGGGCATCCCATCATGATGCCCATGATGATCCGGCAATTCGAGTTGCGGAGCGTCATCGGGTCGGGCGGCATGGGCACGGTCTATCGTGCCTGGGATACGACACTGGAGCGGATGGTGGCGGTGAAGTTAATGCGGAAGGAGTTGCTCACGGACCAAATTGCGTTGGAAAGTTTTTATCGCGAAGCCCGCGCCTGTGCCCGCCTCAACCATACGAACATCGTTCACATTTACTCCTTCGACGACTGGGAAGGCCAACAATATCTCGTGATGGAGCTGGCCGATCATGGCAGCCTGGACGCGCGCATTGAGAAACTGCGTCTGCTGCAGGAATTGGACATGCTCGACATCGGCATCAAAATCGCCGACGCGCTCAACATGGCGCTCAAACACGATTTACTCCACCGCGACATCAAGCCGGGCAACATCCTGTTCAATGCCGACCACGAACCAAAGCTGATTGACTTCGGTCTCGCCCGCAAGGCCGACGTGGAACACGAAGTGGAGGACGTGACCTGGGGCACGCCGTATTACGTCGCGCCCGAAAAAATCAAGCGCGAGCCGGAAACTTTTCTGTCCGACATGTACAGCCTCGGCGCCACGCTTTATCACGCGATGACCGGCCATGTGCCGTTTGAAGCACCGACGGTCGAGGAAGTAATCACGGCCCAGGTGCAAACGCCCCTGACGCCGCCGAATCTGGTCGTGCCTGAAATCACACAGTCCACCAGCGATGCGCTGGTGAAGGCCATGGCAAAAAATCCCGCGGAACGTTTCCTGAGCTACGACGAATTCATCATGGCGCTGGAGGCGGCACGCAGCCAGCTGGTCGTGATGCAAAATCAGTCGCCGCAGGCGCAAAAGTCCAAAAGCCTCACCAGTTGGTGGAAGAGGGCATAAAAAAGGCAGGCGTTGCCGCCCGCCATGAAGCTTCAAAAAACGAGGCAGAATACGAATGGGTTTCAACCAATCCAACTGTTTTTACCACACGCCTTCGGTCAGCAATTCCGCGATGTTTTGCGCCAGATCTTCCGCCAGCAGCGGCAGCGACTGGCGCTCCGAGTCCGCCAAATCCGTGCCGACGTGAACCAGCGTGTAGCCTTTCACGTTTTTTTCGAACAATACTTTGCCCGTGGCGCGTTCGCGCGCGATGACGTGCGCGGTGATGCCAACCCGGTAATTCTCCGTTGTGGTGACGTCATTGTTCAAATAACTCAGCCCTTCACGGTTGTAGTGCGTAATCACACCGCTGACGACGACGTCGCCGGGATCGTGCGTGACGAGACGGTAAGTGCCGTCGGTTTGAAGCCGTTGCCGCAACGCCTGGGTAACCGCGTCGCCGAGCCGCGGTTGAGGCGTCTGATTGTTGAACGGCAAAACTTCAACCGACTTTTCACCCGCGACCGCGCCATTGACCGGGCCGAGATGGTAACCGGCGCAACCGGCGAGCAACGCCGCCACCGCGGAAACGGCTAAAATTTCCGGCAGACGCATTTCAGTTGGCGGTTGACGCTAGAACGCGCGATTTGAGGGTTTCAATGCGCTGGCGCGCGGACGCGGCGTAAGGCGAGTTTGGATCCAACTGCAGCACTTCGTTGTAATAAACCAGCGCGCCATTCCATTTCTTGCTCTTTTCGTAGAATTGCGCGATTTCAAAATTACCGCGCACCTGTTCAGCCTTGAGCGCGGCAATGGCTTGTTGCGCCTGCGGCACGCGCTTATCGTCGGGATAAAGCGTCATGAAATCAGTATACGTCGCAATCGCCTGCACCGCGGTGTTTTGGTCGTATTCAGCCTTCGCCGCCTGCCGCGAATACGAAATGCCTTCACGGAGCAGCGCGTCAGAGGCAATGGCCGGCAGGTTGTAATAACGATCGGCGGCAGTGGCGTATGCCTTCACCGCATCGGGATAATTTTTCTCCTTTTCGCGCGCGGCGCCGATGCGCAATTGCGCATGCGCAGCGACATCGCTGTAAGGGCCGTTGTTGACGATCTTGTCAAACATTTGCGCCGTTTCACTCATCGAGCGATATAGCGGAAGGGTACCCCAGAAAACTCTGAACCGCTCGCCGCCGAGGAAACGGTTGGCGATTTCATACTGCCGCCAGAGCACTTCTTCATAGCGGCTGCTGTGCGGATATTTTCCGATGATGTTTTGGTAGGCATTGAACGCGGCTTCATCCTTGCCCTTCGCCTCGAGGCAGCGGCCAATGAGATATTCCGCGTCCGGCGCGTAGTCTGACAACGGCCATATGCGCAAGACGCGGTGCGCGGCATGGAGCGTGGTATTGTAGTCGTTCTTGGCGAAAGCCTGCTCCGCAACTTCCAATTGTTCCTTGGCCCGGGGGCGCTGCCACTTGGCTTTCTGGCCATACAACTCATAATACCAGCCTTCACCCGGCACATAGAACAACGGCGCGGGCGCGCGAAATGGAAACAACACCACAGCCGCCGCAACCAGGAACAGGAAACCAAACCGGCGATTCATGTGGCGACAGTAACGACCCGAAATCGGCAAGTCAAGGCGGGTGCGGCCAGTATCATCCCCGATACAAAATCATCGCGCCATAATCCGACAGTAACTTTTGCGTGCCGACGTCAAAATGCGAGTAGCTGACCGCGTGAACGCCGATGAGATTGGGCTCGCCGACTTCATGCAAAAATTCCGTAACCCGCTCATCAAACTTGTCGTGGCCCGCCTCAATGCACATGGAGTGGCGGATCGTCCGCACCCGGATTTTTTTGTCGGCGCCCTTGGCCACCGCCTCCAACGGTGCCTTGGGCTTGGCGATGAGGACTTCCCCCGGCTTGTCGCGCACGGGCACCTTGAGGTGCATTTCGATTTTGGCGGCGGCGGACGAGGCGATGGTGTGGCTGGCGCCCCCGCCCATCGGCGCTGCCTGAACCGACTCAGGCGGGGCCGCGGCTGCGGACGGAATCGTAATCTTCTCGCCGCACGACGGGCACTGGATTTCCGAGCCTGCGCCGGAATTGTCCACGGCCATTTCCTGTTCACAATGAGGGCAATTAAAAACTATATCCATAAGCCGGCATAGGTTGACTGTCGGCCCAGATTAAACCCGCGCCGCCCCGCAAACCAGCAAAAAATCGCGCCGTTCTACTCCCAGGGCGCATATCAAAAATTGAGGGGGTAATTTTGGGGAGATAGTGTTAAAAAGGGGCATGAATGACTGCTGCGTGAAATTGGTTCCTCAATCCGACAGCAGTTACGAGACGTTTGCCCGACCAGTGGCCGACTGGCAGGCACGTCTGACGGCGGGGTTGAACCAAAGCGTTCAAGCCTCCGAAGAGACGCTCGGCCATATGGAGGAGCAAATACTGCAGCAAACGCGCGGGTTGGAACGCCGGCTTCTGGAGGAAGCGGCGCAGAAGAAAGCCGATCAAACGCCGCCGGTTTGCCCGGTTTGCGGGAATAAACTGAGCCGCCGCACGCGCGATCACGAACGCACCTTTCATACTCGTTTCGGGCCGGTGAGGGTCAAACGGTTGCGCGGCTGGTGTCGGCGCTGCCAAGCGTGGCGCTATCCGGCCGATCCGGCGCTGGGCTTGAGTGATACTGGAGGAGCATCGCCCTCGGTGCAGGAAATGGCCGCGCTGACGGTCAGCAAAATGCCGGTTAAAGAGGCCAGCGCGGTCATTGAGCGATTGACCGGGGTGAAGCTGCCGCCGGCCACATTGGACCGGGAGGCCCGTCGCCAAGGCCAGCGCGCCGACCGAAAACGCGAGCAACTTGACGAGCAAATGCGCACGGGCCAGGGTGCCCAACAGATGCGGGCTCTGCCCACAGAACCCTTCACGCTGGTGATTGAACTGGACGCCTGGAACATTCGGGAGCGGGACCACTGGGGACAAAGTGCGCTAAAGCGTGCGGCGGGCCAGGAACCCCAACGCTGGCATTGGGCTTATGGAGGCACCTGCTTTCGCCTGGATCAACGCGTGGGAAGCGACGGTGGACGGGCGCGCATTGTCAGCCGCGGCACTGTGATGACCCGTGGTGGCGTGGACGATTTACGCGAACAACTCTTTGCCGAGGCGCAGCGACAGGGCTTGGCGCAAGCGGCCAAAGTGTTGGTGATTGCCGATGGCGCGGTGTGGATTTGGAATTTGGCCAGGGATCGTTTTGCGCACGCCCACCAGCGGTTGGACTACTATCACGCCAGCGGGCACCTGTGGGCCGTGGCCCATGCGCTGCACCCGCAAGATGAAGCGGCGGCACGAGCCTGGATCAAACCGCTGCTCCAGAAACTTAAGCAGGGACGGGTCACGCCGCTGTTGAACGATCTGCGCACTCTGGCCAAACGGCTGCGTCAGAAAAAACGACAAGCCGTTCAATCCGAACTGTCGTATCTGGAAAGCCACCGTGAGCGAATGGACTACCCAACCGCACGGCGCACCGGCGAACCGCAAGGCAGTGGCGCCATCGAATCGACCTGTCGGCAATACCAATGCCGCTTCAAACGGCCCGGACAGTTCTGGAGTTTGATCGGCGATGAAGGATTGATGTGTTTGGAAACCTTCTGGCGCAACAACCGTTGGCATCTGTTATTCCCCCACATTCTTCATAGCGACCCACACAGAAATTGATATGCGCCCCTACTCCCACTCAATCGTCCCCGGCGGCTTGCTGGTGATGTCGAAGACGCAACGGTTCACACCCTTGACCTCGTTGATGATGCGGCTGGCGAGTTTCTCCAGCAATGCGTAGGGCAGTTTCACCCAGTCCGCCGTCATGCCGTCCTGCGATTCCACCGCGCGGATGGCGATGGTGTAATCATAAGTCCGTTCGTCGCCCATCACGCCCACGCTGCGCACGGGCAGCAATACCGCGAAGCTCTGCCAGATTTTATAGTAAAGCCCGTTCGATTTCATTTCCTCAACGACGATGGCGTCGGCGTTCCGCAAAATCGCGCAGCGTTCCGGCGTCACTGCGCCGAGAATGCGCACGGCGAGCCCCGGTCCGGGAAACGGCTGGCGCATGACTATTTCCTGCGGCAAACCGAGTTCGAGCCCGAGTTGGCGCACCTCGTCCTTGAACAGGCATTTCAGCGGCTCCACGAGCGCGAATTTCATTTTCTTCGGCAGCCCGCCGACATTGTGATGGCTCTTGATGAGCGCGGCGGGATTGCCGCCAATCGGCACAGACTCGATCACGTCGGGATAGAGCGTTCCTTGCGCGAGAAATTTCGCCCGGCCCGCGCGCCGGGCCGCATTTTGAAAAACTTCGATGAACGTCCGGCCGATGATCTTCCGTTTGCGTTCGGGTTCGGTCACGCCTTTGAGCCGTTTCAAAAACAGCTTCGCGGCGTCTTCGTATTGCAGTTTGATTTTGAAATTGCGCCCGAAAACCTCCCGCACAACTTCCGCCTCGCGTCCGCGCAACAGGCCGTTGTTGACGAAAATGCAGGTCAGCTGGCCGCCGATGGCTTTGTGCAGCAACGCCGCCGCCACGCTCGAATCCACGCCGCCACTCGTCCAAGAATCACTTTTTCCGTCCCCACCCGGGTGCGGATTTCCTCGACGGCCCGCTCAATGTAATTCCGCATGGTCCAGTTTTTGCCACAGCCACAGACGCCGTGGACAAAATTGGAAATGATTTCCTTCCCCCGCGGCGTGTGGACGACCTCGGGATGGAATTGCAGGCCGAAAAATTTTCGCGCGCGGTTTTCGATGGCGGCGTATTCGGAGTTTTCGGTGACGGCGACCGGTTTGATATCGCGCGGCAGCTTCGTGAGCTTGTCGCCGTGCGAATTCCAGACCTGCAACATTTCCGGCAGATTGCGGAACAGCGCGCACG
>CAVYLE010000007.1:0-1043956 GCA_963769285.1 uncultured Verrucomicrobiae bacterium | reverse complement strand
GGCGGTCCATGATGTAGTCCTTCCGCTCGGGCGTGTTCTTGCCCATGTAGAAATTGAAGATGGGCGCGGCTTCCGGTTTTGGCGCGTATTCCACCTTGCTCAACCGCATTTCCTTGCCGATGAATTGCGCGAATTCCTTCGGGCTGATTTCGCCGAGGCCCTTGAACCGCGTGATTTCGGGTTTGCCGCCGAGCTCCTTGATTGCGTTGTCGCGCTCGGTTTCGCTGTAGCAGTAAATGGTTTTTTCCTTGTTGCGAACCCGGAACAGCGGCGTCTCCAGCACAAAAATGCGGCCGTCGTGGACGAGTTGTTCGAAGAACCGGAAAAAGTACGTGATCATCAGGTTGCGGATGTGCATGCCGTCCACGTCCGCGTCGGTGGCGAGGATGACCTTCTCGTAACGCAGGCCGTCGGTGTTGTCCTCAACGTTGAGCGACTGCATGAGGTTATACATCTCGTCGTTCTTGTACATGATGTCGCGCTTGAGGTCCCAGACGTTGAGCGGCTTGCCCTTGAGGACAAACACGGCCTGGTTGTTCACGTCGCGGCAGCTCGTGATGGAGCCGGCGGCGGACTGGCCTTCGCAGATGAACACCATCGTGCCGCGGCCTTTTTCGCGCTTCGCGTCGAAGTGGTTCTTGCAATCCTTGAGCTGCGGGATGCGTAGTGTGATGGACTTGGCGCGTTCGCGTGCGAGCTTCTTGACCGACTGCAATTCCTTCCGCAATTGCTGGGTGTCCGCCACCTTCTCGATGATCTTGTCGGCGATGGCCTTGTTGCGCTGGAAGAAATGCAGCAGTTCCTCGCGCACCTTGTTGATCAGGTCGGTGCGGATTTCCGTGTTGCCGAGCTTGTTCTTGGTCTGCGACTCGAACACCGGGTCTTTCAGTCGGATGGACACCGCGCCGACCATGCATTCGCGCACGTCATCACCCTCGTATTTGCCGTTGCAATGCTCGTTCACTGCCTTGAGCAGGCCTTCGCGGAAGGCGCTCAGGTGCGTGCCGCCGTCGCTGGTGTACTGGCCGTTGACGAACGAATAAAACGTCTCGCCGTAACGGCTGTTGCTATGCGTGAAGCAGAACTCGAGCGTCTTGCTGGCGTAGTGCAGCGGCGGATAAATCGGTTCGCTGCCGTCCGTGGCCAGGTCCTCCATGACCAGGTCCATCAGTCCGTGGCGCGATTGGAATGCCTTGCCGTTGTAAATCAGCTTCAGCCCCGTGTTGAGGTAGCTGTAATGGCGCAGCCGGCGTTCGACGTGCTCGTCGCGGTACTGGGTTTCCTTGAAAATCTCCGGATCGGGCTCGAACTCGATGAAGGTGCCATCCGGTTCCTTGGATTTGCCCGAATTTTCCTTCTTGAGCTTGCCCACCTTGAACGACGCCTCGGCAAATTGGCCGTCGCGATGGCTGCGCACCAGGAACGTTTTCGACAGGGCGTTGACCGCCTTGGTGCCGACGCCGTTGAGACCGACGCTGAACTGGAACACGTCGTCATTGTATTTGGCGCCGGTGTTGATCTTGGAAACGCAGTCCACGACCTTGCCGAGAGGGATGCCGCGCCCGAAATCGCGCACGCTCACGCGCGTGCCGTCAATCTTGATCTCAACCTCGCGGCCGTGGCCCATGATAAATTCGTCAATCGCGTTGTCCACGACCTCCTTAAGCAGGATGTAGCAGCCGTCGTCGGGATGCGCGCCGGAGCCGATGCGCCCGATATACATGCCCGTGCGCAACCGGATATGCTCCAGTGAGGACAGCGTCTTGATCTTGCTCTCGTCGTAATTGTGCTTTGCGTTTTCAGCCATACAAATTGGTGGGGAGAACATGAATCAAAGCGGCGCGATTGAAAATACAAATTCATCCGGCCGGAAGCCGTACCTGTTCGATTTGACCGCGGATTCACCCAACGCGGCTTGCGCCGCAACCACAGATTTTGGACTGCGGCGGGAAGCGAAGCGCCACGCCGCTTTTGGATGCAGACGGACGGACGGAAAGCGGTGTCGCCGCTGTGCTCTGCCACCGCAGTCCAAATCTTTGTCGTCCGTGCGCGAAGTTGCAGGATTGTATTACAGATGGACACGGATTCAGACAAGACAAAAGGTTTCTTTGGCGGATTCGGAAGGCCTCACTGATTGGTGAATTCGTTTGCCCGGCTGAAATCCTTTTTTATCCGTGTTTATCCGTGGTTAAAAAAGTATTTACGCATGGATGCGGCTGAAGGTTCCTCGCCGGGAAATCTGGCCAGGCGCGCATCGGTGGAGTAGGCTCATCGCTTTCGCATGAACAAACGCGCGCTCATCAGGAAGATTGTGACCCGGCTGACGGACGAACTGGCGGTTTATTTCCGGGCGGCCCAGGCCTCGCGTGCGGAAGCCACACACGAGCAGAGCAAGCCCGAGAACAAATATGACACTCGCGGGCACGAAGCCTCCTATCTTGCCCGGGGACAATCCAAACAGGCGGTGGAAATACAAGGCGCCATTGCCGCGTTCGAAAAGCTGGACGCGCGCAAGTTCGGGGCGGGTGAATCCATTGATGTCGGGGCTTTCGTGGAACTGGAATTTGACGGAAAAAAACGGCCTACTTCATCGGCCCCCGGGCGGGAGGCGCGGAGGTGTTGCATGAAAAGCGGGAGGGATTGGTAATTACACCGCAATCTCCTTTGGGCGAACAGCTCCTGGGCCGGAAACAGGGCGATATTCTGAAATTAAAACTCGCTGACGCGCAAAACCAATACCGGGTGAAGGCGGTTGTCTGACCAAAGGGCGCCAACAATCGGTCAACGGGATTTGACCTCCCGATATTCCTCGCACGCCTTTGGCGTTAGCGCCGCGTGAGCAGTTGCCATGTGCCTTGTCTGAATGGTGAGCGATTCAATCTTAACCCTCATTCAGGGAGCATTGAAATTTATGGCCTGGACAAAAATGAAAACGGCGGCGGTCGTGGGCGTGGCGTTGCTGGCGGTCGGAGGGATTACCACCGTGGTCGTCAAGAAGATCACCCGCGCACGACAGGAAGCCCGGCGGGCGCAGGTGCAACAGGAAATCCGGCAGGCGGAGGCGCGGCTGAAAGGCCAGCAGGCGAAGTGGCACTTGGACGTGTGGCCGGAGGAAAGAAAGGCGGAGGCTGAAAAAATCAAGGCCCGCCAGGAAGTTGATGAAACCGTCAATGCCATCACCATTGACCTCCGGCCGTATATCAACGCCAAGTTGACCGACGGGCCGTCGGGCTGGAAAGGCAACAATGACGACAACCTGGCCGAGCTGCCGGCGGGAAAGCATATCTACGCCGGCGTTCCGTTCGATGTTGGCGGCTCGATCCAGCTCACGGGCGGCTGGCTGAAATATCATTATAAAAAAACCTACCCCGCGCAGGTCAGCGATATTCGCATCGGCCAGAGTTGCACCAAACTCCATCTGCTGCATGGCAACAGCTACCTCGTCTATACAAATTTCGGCACGGTGGTATCCAAACTGGTCCTTCACTATGTGGACGGCAGCACCCGCGAGCTCAATCTGGTGGCGGGGGAACAATCGTTCGACTGGTGGTTTCCGCTGTTCAAGTCCGGGCTGCCCGAAAAATTCCTTCACTCGGCGCCCGGCACGGAACGGGCCTGGACCGGCAGCAATCCGCACATCCGGAAATGGCAGCCGGAACTTTCGCTGGTCCTGTACAAAACGACCCTGGACAATCCGCAACCGGAGGTGAAGCTTGCCAGCCTGGATTTTGTCTCGACTGAGACCGTCACGGGCCCGTTTCTCGTCGGACTGACGGTGGAGTGAAGCCTGAAGCGAGGATGGAGAATTGAGGATTGAGGATGGTCGCAGGCAACCCTGCCTGCTTTAACGGTCCTGGGAGTGCCGGGTCGGCACGACGTTTGCCAGTTGACAAATGTAATCTCTGCGGTTACTAATTAATCAGCGATTATGCGAACGAGTTGCCGCTTTGCCATGGCCGTGCATGTGCTGGCCGTCCTCGCTTACAAGGAGGGCGACCGGGTCACGTCGGCCATGCTGGCGGGCAGCGTCAACACCAACCCGGTCATCGTCCGGCGGCTCCTCCTGTCGTTGCAGCGGGCCCGGCTGGTGGAAACCCGCAAAGGGGCCGGGGCCGGCTCCCGATTGAGCCGTTCCCCGGGCCGCATCAATCTTGCCGAAGTCTATCGGGCCGTGGAAGACGTGGAGCCTTTTGCCAGTCCCGCCCGGAAAGCCAACACGGCCTGCCCGGTGGGCCATTGCATCCGGAAGACGTTGAACCAGGTTTTTGCGTCGGCGGAGAACGCCCTGGAACGGGACCTGGAAAAAACCACGCTGGCCGGGGTGATCGGCATGATCAAGGCCGCGTGTCCGGGCGCCGCCAAAAAAGCCGGTTGACAGCCTCGTTTTTTTGTGTGATTATGTAACCGTTAACATTACATATAATTGATATTAAAAATAACGATGAATCAGATAAGCAAATATGACAATCGAAGAGGCGGCGGTTTGCTCCGGAAAGCCTGCGGCGCGTCCTGCCGGAAGATCCGGGCGCAGATTGCCGGGGTCAAAGAGGCGCTTTTCGCGGAGTCCAGCGGCGTGTTTCCGGCGCCGGAACGGCTGGTCCGCCTGGCCCTGAATGAAGCCGAGGCGGCCGCGTGGCAAACGAAGTATCCGCACCTGTTTTTCCACGCCCTCGCAACGGAGAAAGTCCAGGCGCTGGCCGCCTGGAACGCCCGTCAGCAATCCGTGCGAGAGAACAGCCCGGTCATCGTCCTGGCGGCGTGACCGGTTACTACGCTTTCCGAACAGCGAAGCCACCATCAAACGAATCGAAGAAAAAGGCCAATATGAGAACCGCATTGAAACCAAACCGGTTTGCGCGAAGCTCAACGGTCAAATCCGTTCACATCCCCCTGACCGGGATGCGTCCGAGCCGGCGATTACGATTCCCAGCGCCCGAAACCGCAGCTGCCTGCATGCTGGCGTCCCCGAACATCGCTTCGGCGGAAGCCGTGGCATCGGAATCAATCCGTGGCGATACATTGCAATTGTACCTGCGCGAAATCGGGCAGGTGAAATTGATCACGCCGAAGGAGGAAATCGTTCTTGCCCGGCGGATCAAGAAAGGCGACCGGAAGGCGCGCGAAAAGATGATTACGGCCAATCTGCGGCTGGTGGTGAAGATTGCGCGCGACTACGAAGGCCTGGGGCTCCCGCTGCTCGATCTGATCAATGAAGGCAACATCGGCCTGATGAAGGGCGTTGAGCGGTTCAAACCCGGCAAGGGCGCGAAGCTTTCCACCTACGCCTCGTGGTGGATCAAGCAATGCATCATGCGGGCGCTGGCCAACCAGTCCAAAACCATCCGGTTGCCCGTGCACGTGGTGGACAAAGTGGCGCACATCCGCAAGGCGGAGGTGAAGTTGCGCGAGGCATTCGACCGGGACCCGACAGACCAGGAGGTGGCGGACCATCTGGGACTCAATCCGCGCCGCATTCAGCAGTATCGCGACGCGTCCAAGGCGCCTGTTTCACTCGATGCCCCGATTGGAACCGACGAGCCAAAACAGATTTCCGAAGTGGTGGCGGACCCGAACGCCGCGGCGCCGTTCGACCGGCTCATCCGGGAAACCGACCGGAACCTCGTCCGGGAGGTTCTGGCCACGCTCACGCCGCGGGAAAGCAAAATTCTGGCCATGCGGTTCGGACTGGATAACGGCCGGCCCAAAACGCTGGAAGAAATCGGCGACCGTCTGGGAGTCACGCGCGAACGCATCCGGCAAATTCAGGAAGAAGCGTTGCAGAAAATGCGCGTGAAAATCACCGAACACGAGACACCGACTGTTGAAACGGCGTCCATGGCGGCGTGAAAGGTGAATAATCTTTTTGGTGTTCACCAATTCAAAGCTCCATCATTGTTTCACCGCTGTTTGTTCAAACAACAATGTTTGTATTTCTTGCCGCCGCCACATGGACAAGGTTTATTCCTAGGATTTTTCATTTTGACGCCAGCAACCGGCACGTCAGGATATTCCTGCACGAGTTCTTCGATGCGGCTTGGCTTTTTAAGGATTCCCAGTTTTTCCTGAAGCTCTCTTGCCTTGTTTTCCATCTCGGCGTTCCATCCCCGAGCATCAAAATAGATAGCATCTTCTGAGCGACCGCTGCTGTTTATGCCGGATTCAGTTGCAATTCCAATGATATCTTTGGCCTCGGGATATTCCAGCTTGGCAACAGCGCAACAACTCTCCAGGAAATTTCTGCGGACTGTTCGGTACTCATCATCCGTTCTCGCGTGGTGCGTTGGGAGAAGCAAGATGGCGGTGTCAGCGTGGACATGGCGTTAGGCGCGTTCCCATTCGAAGAGCGAAGCATACAACGGGCGTCGGTCTGGAGCTGGGCGGAAAAGCAATCCTTAGAGCATTTCCATAATTCATATAGCGTAGCGGGCGTGTAAAAAGAAGCCGAGGCAGTCGGCGGGGGAGATGGCGTTGAAAGCGAGTTTGGTCGCTTCCAGCAATTCAGTCTGGGTGTGCGGGGCCAGGCTGCGGAGGATTTGCTTGATCTTGCTCCACATGTTTTCGATGGGGTTGAAATCAGGCGAATAGGGCGGTAGATACAAAAGCCGGGCACCCACCGATTCGATGGCCTCGCGGACGCCCTGCACCTTGTGCGTCGCCAGATTGTCCATGATAACCAAGTCGTCCTTTTGCAGTGTGGGCACCAGACCTTCCCTGACCCATGCCAAAAACATCTCCCCATTCATGGCTCCCTCAAAGAGCCAAGGGGCGCGGGGACCGGTCAGGCGAACCCCCGAGATAAGGCTGCTGGTCTGATAGTGGCCCTGCGGAATGTGGGCGACCAACCGCTGGCCGCCAGGAGACCGTCCCCGCCAACGGGTCATCTTGGTGTTGGCTCCGCTTTCATCCACAAACACCAGCCGTCCCGGATCTATTTCCGCCAATTGCTCATGCCAATGCGCCCTTTTTTCGGCCACGTCGGGGCGGTTCTGTTCGGCGGCGTGCAGCGTTTTTTTTATACGTCAACCCCAGTCGGCGCAGCCATAAGTCCATCGTCGAAGTCCGAAAAGGGCGATCCATGCGCGTCCCCAACTCGGCCAGGGTGGCGTCGGGTTGCTCGGCCACCAGCTTTTGCAGGTGAACTTTGCGTTTGACGGTTAACAGCGTCTTGCGTCCGCACCGGTCAGTTTGGGGTTGGAGTGTGCCCCGCTCCTTGAACTGTTGCCGGACTCGGCGCACCGCCGCCACACAGAAACCGAAGAACGCGGAAATGTCGCGGGTGCTTTTGCCCTGTTCGTAGAGGTGGATGATGCGTTGACGGGTCGGTAGAGGAATCGCTTGCATGCCCCAGACTTTATCCGGTTGCCACTCCTTTGTAAAGCTACATTATTTATGGAAATGCTCTAATCACCTGTTCCGCCGAGGATTTGATTGTTCACAAGACTTTTGCCGGTCGCAACCTGGACTGGGGTGACCTCGAGCGCGTGCTAATCCGCCAGCATGGAAAGCTCGATTGGAAGCAAATCCGCACGGAACTCAAGCCGCTGCTCGAACTCAAAGGCGATCTGGAGTCAATGGACAAACTGGAACGGATACTCGCAACCGTCGAACGGCGGTTGCGTGCCAAACCATAATCCGGGTCAACGCATAGCGACGACGGCTCGCGGGTACGCTCGCCCCACCGTTTTTGTGATTCGTGTATTTCGTGGTTAAATTTTCTGTTACCCCGCCGGGGCTATTTCACGGGTGGTTCAGGCGGCTCCATCGCTGCAGGCTGGGCTGGGGAATTGGTGGACGCATCGGGCTTCACTGCCGGCACGGTGTCGGCTCCGGCGAGTTCATCCGGCAGAATGGTGATGGCAATGCGGCGGTTCCGGGCTCTCCCCTCGGCGGTCGCATTGTCAGCGATGGGGCGATACTCGCCGTAACCGATGGCCCCGACGCGGCGCGGGTCCACGCCCGCCTTTTCGGTGAGGAAATGCACGGCGGCCAGGGCGCGGGCGGTGGAAAGTTCCCAGTTGCTGGCGAACCGGATGCGGGCCTCGGGCCGGATGGGCACGTTGTCCGTGTGACCGATGACATGAATCTTCAGTTGCGGATGTCCGGCAAGAATGGCGGCAACCTTGCGCATCACGGATTCTCCGGCCGGTTTCAAGATTGCCTCGCCGGAATCAAACATGACGCGGTCGAGGATGTTCACGGTGAGCTTGCCCTGCAGATTGGAGATGGTGACATCCTTGGATTCAAGGTCGGCGCGCATCTCATTTTCAAGTCCTTTTGCCATTTGGGCGACCGCGTCCTTTTCCTGTTCCAGATCGGCGACCTTGGATTGCAGGGCCACAATCTGGTCTTTGTCTTTCTGGTTTTCGCCCTGTGCGCGTGCGAGGCTGGCGTTGGCATCATCCAGCCTGGTCCGGAGCGATTCCAGTCCACGCAGTCTGCCCACGGCCGAGGCCCAGAGCAGCAATGACACCACCAACAGCACGGCCAGAATTCCGGCGACAATCCAGCCCCACCGGGAAGCGTCCGGGCCGCGCCTGGTCCTGGTCACATATTCGGTAAATGGTTGTTTGCCTTCGCTCATGTTGTGTCGGGCGGATTTAATCAGACCGCCCCAAACCGTCCAAGCGAAGAATCTTCCCCTCCGATTCCTGTCTCTTCAACCCACATCTGTGTGAAAACGAAATTCTCCGCTACCGTGATGAATCACGCCTTAGAGCGCGTCTGAAAATGTAGCGGCAGCCATCTTGGCTGCCAGTGAAGGCGGCATCCTGCCGCCAGTTTCCGGCCAGTTACGCGGCTGGAAGCCGCTTTCACTGGCCGGCCGGGAAGCCTGCCTCCACATTTCAGACAGGCTCTTAGAGCAATTCAATTGATTCTGTAGCCGCGAACGTCAGTTCGCGCCATATCATTTTCCTGAATTCGATTTGCGCCGACTGACGTTGGCGGCTACACAATTTTTGAAAACGCTCTAGCCGAGCAGCGCGTGAACCTTGGGCATCCAGTCGCTGATCGGGATTTTCTGCGGGCAATGGTCTTCGCAGTCGTGGCAGGCAACACAGACACTGGCCCGCGCCGCTTCCGGGATGAAAATCTGATACTTGAAGCGCGCGCCGGGAACGTCTTCGTGGAGAAACGCCTCGTTGTAGATTTCAAAGTTGGCCGGGATGTTCACTCCGTTGAGGCAGGGCATGCAGTAGTTGCACTTGGTGCAGGGAATGGCGGTTCGTTCCAGGTATTTTTGCCGCAAGTCGGCGATCAGTTTCACGTCCGCCGCCTGAAACGAATGGCTGCGGGCTTGGGCTGCCGAATCCAGGTTGGCTTTCACCTGGTCCATGTCGCTCATGCCGCTTAACACCACCGACACTTCGGGCTGGTCCCAAAGCCATTGCAACGCCCAGTCCGCCGGGGTGCGCTTCACGCCGGAGCGCTCGATCAACTGCCGGATGGACGACGGCGGACGGGTGAGCCTGCCGCCGAGCAGCGGTTCCATGATCACGACAGCGAGGCCCTTGCTGGCAGCGAGCTTCAAGCCCTTAATGCCCGCCTGGTTCTCCGTGTCCATGTAGTTGTATTGAATCTGGCAGAACGTCCAGCGGTCGTAGCCGTTGATGATCTCGGCGAAGCTCTCGTAATCGTCGTGGAACGAAAACCCGAGGTGACGAATGCGTCCGTCGCGAATCGCCGCCTCGGCTCTTTCCAAGAGCTTGTATTTCAGGACGAACTCGTTCCAGCGCTTTTTATCCAGGGCATGGAACAGATAAAAATCAATGTGATCGGTCTGGAGCCTGCCCAGTTGTTCGTTCAGCATCCGGTCAAAATCGGTTTCCTTCTGGACCAACCACACCGGGGACTTTGTGGCTATTTTCACCTGGTCCCGATGGCCGAGCAACGCCTTGCCGAGCACGGTTTCGCTCTTGCCTTCATGATAAACGTAAGCGGTGTCGAAATAGTTTACGCCGCGATCCAGGGCGTGGTGGATCATGCGTGCCGCTACCGGTTCATTGATGTTGGGGCCGATGGAATTGCCGTCCACGGTCGGCAGTCGCATGCAACCGAAGCCCAGCACTGAACCGTTCCAATCCAGTTTGCCGAATTTGCGAAATTGCATGGTAACTGGTTTGAAGGAATTTATTCCCGAACCACAGCGGCCGGGCGGTTCCCGGCGTGTTGATGGATCGCCGCACCCAACCAGGCGATGGTTTGGCCCAGATCATTCATGTTGCGCGAAGCCTCGTTGTCCTTGGCCACGTCACCCTTGTCCAGACCAAATCCGAGGTTCCAATACGTGGAGCCCGGCACGATGGCGCCGGACATGAGGAACATGTGGTTCATCGTGTCAAAGGCGTGTGTGCCGCCGCCGCGTCTGACCGCCACCACGGCGGCTCCGATTTTTCCGCGGAACAATCCGCCGTTGGCCAGCGCCACCAGCCCGGCGCGGTCCAGCAACGCCTTCATTTCCGCGCTCACGTCGGTGAAATATGTCGGCGATCCGAGGATGATCGCGTCGGCCGCGGCCATTTTCTCAAAGCACGGGTTGAAAAAATCATCTTTCTGGCTGCATTTGGAATTTTTCTTCTTGAAACACACGTAACAAGCCTGGCAGCCGCGGATGGATGCTCCGCCGAGCTGGATGAACTCAGTTTCCCAACCGGCGGCGGTCAGCGGCGCGAGGACCTTTTTCAGGAGAATTTCAGTGTTCCCGCCCTTGCGCGGGCTACCATTTATGGCCACAGCTTTCATAATTTTAAATTTCAGTCTGCAATCGCAAACACTCAAATTTCCCGCTTTCACCGGGCTATGTCAACGGCAACCAAAACCGGTGAATGAGTCAGTTTGAGCCATGATTGGTGGGGCGAGACTACTGGCGAGCCGATTTTGACAACGAATCCCATCAGTCACGGCTCGCGAGTACGCTCGCCCCACCAAAGTAGTCCACTACCCAAACTTGAAAAGTATTCTGAATGGCGTCTTGTCAGGGGCACAAAGTCTATTGGCGGCAGGATGCCGCCCTGATCCCGCAATGCGGGACTGGGAAACGTGCCGCCACCTCGTGGAGGCAGCCATCCTGGCTGCTCCCGCAAAGCGGGACGGCTTCCAGCCGCGTGCTGCCAGGGCAGATACAGCCCTCCAATCGGCCACGTCCATTCATTTGCTTGCATATTTACGCCAACTGACGTTTTTTACGCCATGCCCTTCACCATAACGCAACCGCTCGGTAGGCTCCCGACTTTCTCCGAGCTTCAAGCGGTGGCCAAGCAGCATGACGTCCAGATCAATGGCAACGAAATGGGTGGGGATTTCTGCCATCCCGACAAGGAACATCCCAAGGTGGAAGGAAATTATACCTTTGAGCAGAACGGCGGCATCGGTGGTAATTTTACCGGCCACGTAATCGGGAAACTGACCGGGACATTCAAATGTACGACTGGAAAAGCCGAGATCACCATCACCGGAAAGCCATTCTTGCTCCCGGAGGCGGTTTTGAAATCAAAGCTATCGAATGAGCTAAAAGAATTTTGCGCCAAATTTCCACCGATGGCCTGACAGCCTGTTGAAAATCTCTTACTTTGTAGGAGACGAGGTGACGAGTCTCTAACTTGTCCTTCAAAAACCGAAGAAATTTGAGCCTCGTTACCTCAACTGCTTCGAGAGGAAGTTTTTTTACGGACGGTTAGTCTTCCGGGCGCTCGCCACTGGGGGCTATTTTTACCAGCTTGGGATCGAACTGGCCCAACACCGTCACCAAATCACTCTGGGCGGCCATGACTTCGCGAATGTTTTTATAGGCCACCGGCACTTCGTCGAGGCCGGCGGATATCAAGGTCACGCCGCGTTCGCGGAGGAACCGGTTCACGTCCTTCCAGTTGAACTTCTCGTTCGCGGCCTCTCAACCCGATTGGCCGCTGGAGTCGGAATTGCGCCGACACCTCCTGTGCTTCAAACAGGCGTGCAGACTGACTACACTATCCAGCGGATGGGATTGATTCTGGGATTGCTTTGGGAACCGTTCTGAACAGGCTCGCCGCGCAACAGGCTCCTGAGGGCGAGTCGCAAACGTACCCGGATGCGGCGCCCCAGCGCAGGTCTGCGCCGGAAGGGCAATGGCCTGTCAAAACCAACTTGCGTTTTCATGGTTGTGGTTTCTTTCTTTGAGGTTGAACGAAAATTGGCTTGCCGCGTCGCAGTTCGCGGCGAGCGAAGCCTGGCCTGCCGCGCCATAGCCGCCGACGGAGGCTGGCCTGCCGAGCCGTAGCTCGAAGAGCGAAGGCTGGTCGTCCTGCGTCCCGCGGAGTCGGGACTCCGCGGGCTTCGGCTTCTTAGCCGGGCGCTCTGCTTTTGAGCTACGGGACGATGATTAATCTCGGCTTCGCGCCAAACCGGTTCACGGGGCGGAACACGAAGTTAAGCCGCAGTGCTGGCCGGATTCGCATGACTCGATTTGGTTTGTAGCTCCTGCGAAAGAGCAACTGGCTTTGGTAACGCATAATGGGTTTCATGGTATTCTCTTTCATTGATGGTTGATGATGGGCGGAAGGCATGGAATGCTCCGCGTTCTACCGGTGGTCAGCCGGGCGTTCAGTTTTTGATCGGCAGGCCGAATGAATATGCTCAGGATCGCGAAAGCACCCAGTAATACACTTTCTCCAGGAATTGAGATCGTCGGCCGGCGGTCCGCTCAGAAACTGCGGGTGGTACCGGCCCCGGTTGCACGGCATGGGGACCGTTTGCCTCCGGTGGTGCCGGGTTGCATCCAGAGTCAGGACAATCTTCGGGCGCGTCGGAATCGGATGCGGGTTGGGATGTTTTCATAAAAAAACTTGTGATTGAAAATGAGCGCGGTGGCGCCGTCTCAGGCAGCACCACCGCGGGTTTTGTTCAGTCCAGGAACGCAACTTTGGCCATCGTGCGGCTCTGGGTTCTAAACTGGTTGAGGGTTGAGAGTTGATGGTTGAGGGAGGGTCGCGTCCGATTAGTCGCCGGTCTCTCGACTCTCAACCATCAACTCTCAACCAAATAATGGCTGCCAGGGTTGGACTCGCACCAACACCGTGCGGTTTAACAAACCGTCGTGCTACTTTGACACCACCTGGCAATGGCGCTGCCGGCAGGAGTGGGCTTTGGGGACTCGACTGCACGCTGGTACGCGGCCTATCGAAGTAGCAGCCGACGTGAGGAGGCTCTGATCAAGTGCAGTTTCAGACTTGAAGAATGAGCCTCGTTACCTCGGCTGCTACAGGAAATTAAAAGGGCCGGGAGTGTCATGGCACTCCCGGCCCATGCCATTTCAACAAAGAACAAACACCGCTTGGCGATCTATTCGATCCCAATCCGCGGTTTCACGGCGGCTGTTTCGGTGTTTGGGGGCACACCTCCTCCGAAGCCCTTTATATGTAAAATTCGTTTCGCTCTTCCCGGCGATGCGATCTCCCGTTCGTGGGCACACCACGTCGGTGACGATTCAAAGCTCGTCCTCGCCAAATTCAACCTGTCGCCAGAAGACATCATCTAGACGTCGTGCTTTTCCTGTTCACAGATTGTTCATCTTTCTTGACTGCCATTCACACCGTCAGTTTTACAGGGAAAATAAAAAACCCTGCCTACGTTTCAGTAAGCAGGGTGAGAGAAAGTCTATTTCGATTCTTTACCTGCTTACACCAAGTCTATTCAAATTAACTTCAGGCTTCTGCCCAATAGTAACCGTGAATAGTCCCAGGCGGAACGCACAGCCCTGGTTATACCGGCTATGACGTGTCCCGATAGTCATCGGGACCGGCTTCGTCGGCCAACTCGTGGCTGATATGTTCATGCAAGTTTTCATCGAATGTGTGAGACGTATAGCAAAAGAGATGACTCTGTTCAACTTATACTTTTGGGGGGTCAACTATCTTAAATCCAAATATCCAGATGGAATGATGTAAGTTTAATACTCTTTTTCGTTGAGGTCGGGTGGCTGACTTTAAACCGTTGTTTATCTTTCCGTACTCGCTGGAGTGCTTCGGTTTTTTAGATCCGGCCAAAAATTTCAATTGATGGCGCCGCGGAGGACGTCGAACATTTTTTTGCCGTCGGCCGGATTCAACGGCTGTTTGTCTTTGGCATCGGCGTCTTCCACCAGTTCGGGCGGCAGTTCCTTGAGAAATCGTGACGGGTGGCAGGGCATCAACTGGCCGTAGCGCATCCGGCCTGCGCAATGGCTGAGGGTGAGCGATTGCATCGCGCGCGTCACGGCCACATAAAACAGCCGCCGTTCCTCGTCGAGCGTGCCTTCCGCCGCCGACCGCGCGTGCGGAAACAAGCCTTCCTCCAAACCCACGATATAGACGCGCGGAAATTCCAGTCCCTTGCAACTGTGCACGGTGATGAGTGTCACGGCGTCGCCGGCCTCCTTTTCCTCCTCGCGCTCGCTGTCCAGGGTGATGTCCTCCAGAAAGGAATGAAGTTGGTCGGCAAGATTGGTAGGGCGCGTCACTCCGTGCGCGCCGGCGGCGGCGGGCAGGGGACTGCCCGCCCTACCTTGATCGAGCGTGGCGGTCAGTTCGCGCAAGTTGCGGATGCGGTCTTCGGCGTTCTCGCGATTTTTTTCCAGCCGCTTGAGTTCGGTGAAATAGCCGGTCTCGTCCAGGAAATGTTCGGCCCAGGATTGCAGACTAAAGGTAGGGCGCGACACTCCGTGCGCGCCGTCTGCGGCGGGCAGGGGACTGCCCGCCCTACCATACAGTTGCGCGCGGGTCTTTTCAACGAATGCAACAAATGCTTCAATGCTTTCGCGTGCCTTGGTTTGAAAGGTCACCTGCACCGCCGGATTTTTCATCGCGGCGAACACGGAACCCTTTCGCTCGTGGCTCGCGGCCAGCAGTCGTTCCATGGTCACATCACTCAGCCCCCGCGCTGGCACGTTCGCAATGCGGAGCAGGCTGACGTCGTCGTGCGGGTTGATGAAGACCTTCAGATAGGCGAGGAAATCGCGGACTTCCGCCCGGTCGAAAAAACTCTGGCCGCCGATGAGATGATAACGGACGCCAGCCGTGCGGAATGCGGTTTCGAGCGGACGCGATTGCACATTCGTCCGGAACAAAACGGCGTGTTGCAACCAGGGGACGCCGTGCGCACGGCGCGCAAATTCAATCTGTTCGACCAGGTTGCGCGCTTCATCGTCATCATTCGTGTAGGCGCGCAAAACGATCTTGTCGCCTTGGCCTTTGCCCGACCAGAGCTGTTTGGGGCGGCGGCGCACGTTGTTTTTGATGATGGCATTGGCGGCGTTGAGAATCGTGTTCGTAGAACGGTAATTCTGTTCGAGCTTGATGATTTTCACTCCCGGGAAATGTTTTTCCAGGTCGAGCAGGTTGCCGATTTCCGCGCCGCGCCAGCCGTAGATGCTCTGGTCGTCGTCGCCCACTACGCAAAAATTCCGGTGCTTGGCGGTAAGGGCGTGGACGAGCTGGAATTGCGTGGCGTTGGTGTCCTGATATTCGTCCGCCATGACGTAACGATACCGGGCGCGGCACGCTTCGAGCACCTCCGGATGTTCCTTGAACAGCCGCAGCGTGAGCAGGATCAAGTCGTCAAAGTCCACGGCGTTGCAGGCGTGCAGGGCGGTTTCGTAGCGCGACCGGATGTGCTGGGCCAGCGCGCGGACATTTTCATCCGCAAAGACGGCGGCGCGCTCGCCCCCGTTTCTGAACCGGCTCAACAGGGCCAGGACCGCCGCCGGATCCGCTTTCTCCCCCTTGGCGGAGATTTGCGCGAGGATTTTTTTGACGGCGCCGAGCTGTTCGGATTCGTTGTAGATGACAAAATTCCGTTTGTAACCGAGCCGTTCAATGTGCTGGCGCAAGATCCGGACGCAGAGCGAATGGAAGGTGCAGATGGTCGGCCTGTCGTCAGTCCTCAGTCCACTATCCTCAGTCTTCCGACTGCGCTTTGGCAGAAGCCGCGTGACGCGCTCCTGCATTTCGCGCGCCGCCTTGTTGGTGAAGGTAACGGCGAGGATATTGCCGGGCACAATGCCTTTGGCGATGAGGTGGGCGATACGGAACGTGATGACCCGGGTCTTGCCGGTGCCGGCGCCGGCGAGGATCAGCACCGGGCCGTTCAACGTTTCGACGGCCTGGCGTTGCTGGGGATTGAGTGAATTCAGATTCAACACGCGCGCGGAGTTTAATTTCCATTCCGCCCAATGCAACGCTGTTGATGGATTTTTGCGTTTTTCTCAGGAACACGCCGACGTCTTTGGCGTTCATCAATTCAAAGCTCCAACGGAACGAAAGATAATAGCCCAGGGTAAACGGAGTGCCGCCCTGGGTAATCGTCGCACAAAATAATCCTCCCTCTCCTCGTTTGGCGAGGAGACGGAGAATTTATTTTTGTTTCGTAAACCCAAGGCGGCGCTCGTTTTCACTTCGCTTGACCTGGGATATTTTCTTTCGGGCTTTCAGCCCTTTCAGTTTGAGCCTCGTCACCTCGTCTCCTACCGTGTTTCAATTGATGGCCTGCGGAACACGTCGAACATTTTTTTGTCGCCATTCTCCGGGGTTGCCTCGCCATCCGACTTGTGAATAACTCGCACTGGAACTTCGGGTGCGGTGTGCTATGGAATGGATTGCGCGACGAAAGAGTCTCAATCCAAGAACCGGCTTTGAGACCCTAGTGCCGGGGCGTCAGGATTTGCTCTACGGAGCAGCCAATCCCGCTTGCGGGAGCGCCGATCTCATTAGACCTTTCGCCGCGCGTTTCAAGTTTAATTTTACCTCTTTAGCAGTAAGAATCACGAATAACAAATTAATATTGAGCTTTTTTGTGAAATAACATTGTTTATAACCGTTTTAGCAGTAAAATAATTGACATATTGTTCGCAATGCCTTAATCTTTGTCTAGAATTAGGTTTTATACCGCTATAACAGCAAATGGAATCCGATTTAAAGTATATAGTTAAGCATCATCGCCAAGTCAGCGGGCTTACCCAAGCCGGGCTGGCGAAATTAGCCGGCGTGGGCAAGACAGTCATTTTCGACATTGAACACGGGAAAGAAACCGTTCAGTTCGACACGTTGAAAAAGGTTTTCGCCGCTTTGAACATTAAATTCATGTTTCAAAGTCCCGTCTTGGATCGAGCCGCGAAAGCATCAATCAAGGAGCCCGTTGAATGATGAGAAAAGCCGAGGTTTATCAACAAGGCCAGCTTGCCGGCACGCTTGAAGAAGTGGATCGGAACAATTTCCGTTTCACCTATGGCCCGGGTTACACGGGAGAACCGGTTTCGCTGGCCCTGCCGGCAAGGGAGGCGGTCTATGAATTCAAACAGTTCCCGGCCGTGTTTGAAGGGCTTTTGCCGGAAGGCGTACAGCTTGAAGCCCTGCTCCGGCGGCATAAAGTTGATCGTGGTGATCTGTTCACCCAACTGCTCATCGTGGGTGGGGATGTTGTTGGATCCCTGACGGTAAAGGAGGCGGAATGAAGCGCTGCCCAATCAGTTACGAACCGCTGGCGGGTGACGCGGATTATTCGCCGCCAGGCTTGAGGTTGCTTGACCGGACGTTGACATCGCTTGCCCGGCTGGAATTCACAGCTGAGCAGCAACGGCAGGAAGCGATCAATCGCGCCGGCAAGATGTCCATCCAAGGGCTGCAACTGAAATTGAGCGCAGTGTTGCGCATCAAGCAAGGCCGCTTTGAAATCGTGGACCGCAACGGGAGGTTCATTCTAAAACCACCGAGCCTGGATTATCCCGAGTTGCCGGAAAACGAGGATGTCACCATGCGCATGGCTGCGACAGTGGGCATCGAAGTTCCCGTCCATGGACTGCTACGGGTTATTGACGGTTCGCTCACGTATTTCATCAAACGCTTCGACCGCCAGGGCCGCGACCGTCTGCCCCAGGAGGATTTTGCGCAGCTCACCGGGGCGAGCCGCGAGACCAAATACGATTCCTCGATGGAAAAGGTCGCCGCCGCCATAGACCAGTTCTGCACCTTTCCCGCCATCGATAAGCTGAGGCTGTTCGAGCGCACGCTTTTCAGCTTCCTGGCCGGCAATGAAGACATGCACTTGAAAAACTTTTCGTTGATCACCCGCGAGGGGAAAGTGGAACTGGCTCCCGCCTACGATTTTCTGAACACGACGATTGCGCTCAAGAAACCCAAGGAAGAACTGGCATTGCCCCTCAATGGAAAAAAATCCCGGCTGACGCGCAAAGATATCGTGGATTACTTCGCCCGGGAGCACCTGCAAATCAACGACCGCCTGCTGGCCGATGTTCTGGCCCGTTTCAACAAGGCATTGCCGGTCTGGCGCGAATTGCTGGGACAAAGCTTTCTCTCCCTGGAAATGAATCAGAAATTTCTTTCGACCATCGAAGAACGCCGGCAGAGATTGTATTTGTGACTGGTCGGGGTGGTTGTCCCTGGAAATTGCCGGCGCCATTCCCGCACGTTGGGTATTTATTAATTCACCCGAACGTGTTGCCATTCCAGCCCCAGTTGCCGCCGGGGACGTCGGTGAAGTTCAGATAAATCCGGTTCGACGGCACGCCGAGTGATTCCTTTAACAAACTGCTGATCTTCTGCGCGAGTTGTTGGTTCACGTCGCCGCCCAGGCCGCCGATGCTGCGGAGGTCCACAAACGCGGCGTCACCGGGTTTGCCGGACATGAGGATGGCGGCGGGGCTGATGGTGACCATGACGTATTGTTCGGGTTTGCCGATCGTCCCGGCCACGATTTTGGAGAGGGACGCGAGCAACGCTTTCCTTTTGTCGTCGGCCAGCGCGACGGTGGTTTCGAGTTTCAGCAGAGGCATAATGGTTTTGGGTTAAGGTTTGATGTCCTGATCCACGTAATCAGACCGGCGAAGGGCTTTCAAGGATTATCGGCGCGAAAAGCTTACGCACGGCAGCGTCTTGGACTGCGCCGGCAGAGCGTAGCGGCGACGGCGCTTTCGAATAGCGTGGCGTATTTGAATGCTCCAATCCCTCCCAAAGCGGTGTCGCGCTTCGCTTGCCACCGCACCAAAACCTGGCGGTAGGACGGGTCATCTCCTGTTTTTTTCCTGGCTGCTAAACGAAGTTTCTTTGGCAAATGGCCGGAAACAGGTTAAGCAAGCAGGGTGATGCGGCAAAGATTGTGTTGGTTGCTACCGCCCGTGCTGCTGGTTTTGAGCACGGCGGGCTGCGGCAGCTTCATGGCCCGCCGGATGGCGCAGGCGCCGAACACGTATCCCACGTGGTTCTCACCCAAGGCTCCCGTGGCGGTGGCGTTCAGTCCGAAATTTCTCACGAACTTTCCCAAACAATTTGTGGACGTCGGCCCGCCCCCGGCGCGGCTGTGTTATCGCGTCATCGATCCGGCGGATTATCACCTGGAAATTTCCTCAACCAACTGGCTGGAGCATGGCCGGAAACAATTTGAGTTCACCTTCCATGCCGACCTGCCCGGCGGGACGAATGTTTGGACCGCTGCGCCGCGCGGTACGGTCGTGTTGCTGCATGGTTACGGGCTGGCCCAGTTTTCATTGGCCCCCTGGGCGTTGCGGCTGGCGCAGGAAGGCTGGCGGTGTGTGCTGGTGGACCTGCGCGGACACGGCAAATCCACGGGCAAACGGATTTATTTCTGCATTCAGGAGACACATGACCTGAGCCAGCTCCTGGACGAACTGGCGCAAGCTGGCCGGTTGAAAGAGCCGGTGGCGGCGTTTGGGGAATCCTACGGCGCGGTGCTGGCGTTGCGATGGAAGATGGTCGAACCGCGCGTACCTACGGTGGTGGCCATCACGCCTTACGCGGGATTGTCCAATACCGTCCTGAACCTCCGGCACGAATATGCCGGATGGCTGCCGAAGACGTTGATCAAAGCCGGCTTGAAAAAACTGCCTTCCGTTTTGGAGATACCCGCCGGGGAACTCGATACCACAACTGAACTGGCCCGGTGCCCGGTGACCGCGCTTTTTGTCGCCGGGGCGGAGGACAAAATCACACCGGCGACCGACGTGGAACAATTGCACGCGCTGGCAGCGTCCGGCAGCGAGCTGATCGTGGTGCCTGATGCCACGCACGAGGCGGTGACGTACTTTTTTGCCGACCTGGCCCCACCCGTGTTGACCTGGCTGTCGGGAGCGGGTGTGCCGGGGAATTCCATTGATGCACATGCCGGCACCGATGCTCCAATCTCCTCCCCGTGACAAATGTTGTTCGCGCAACTTCCACGTTTCATCCGTGTTTCACCTGTGGCTGACATGTCGTTATGACCCGTGGAACAAAAAATTGGCGCGGCCGGGTTTGGGTCGTGGCTATGTTGTTGATCGGCGGCCAATCCGCTTTTGCGCGGCCCGAGCCGGCGGCGTGGCAGCCACAGGCCATGAAGCGCCCGCCCGCCGGCACGAATTCGGCCAAATGGCACAGCGTCAGAGTCACACCGCAGCCCGGGTTGCACAAAATACACACCTGCAACAAGCTCAATCCGGTCTGGTGGTTTGAAAACAGCGATGAGCCGGTCCCGCCCGCATGGTACAAGCCGGACGACAAGCATCGGGGTCTGAAATGGCACTGTCGCAATCCGTTCCACAACTTTGATAATTACGTCATCGGAATTACGGACAAGGAATTCGTGCGGAGCGGCAAATATCCGGAGCGAAATTCCTGTCCGCACGGCGGCTGGGACTTTGCGGTGGCCCGGCGCAAAATGGTTTTGCTTCCGTTCATTTCCTACCAGCATGGCAGTTTTAACTTCTACTTCGGCTGGCGCGAACGTGGCAATTTTGGAATAAAGCTCAATGTGTCCGCTCCTTCCGGCAAGGCCACCAACCAGGTCAGCAAACCCAAGCCGGAAGTTGAGACATCCTTCATTGCATTTCGGGTGGTGTCCTAATTTCAAAATTCTGGTAGGGCGGGCAGTCCTCTGCCCGCCGCAAACGCGGGAACGGCGCGCACGGAGTGACGCGCCCTACCTAAATTATGACATTACCATATTTCGGCGTGACGGGTCGGCGGGAGCTGTGGCTAAATACGGCGCGTGAACACGGTTGGCATCGTTCCCGCACCGGCGGGACCGGGTGTGGGTTGCCACACAAGTTTATGCGGCTGGATAATTTATTGTCCCTGGATTAAATGATCGAAGAATTCAAAAAGCACCTGGACGTGCAGTTGGCCGCCATTCAGTCGGCAGGAACTTACAAGCGCGAGCGGGTCATCGTCACTCCCCAAGGCACGACCATCCGTGTGGCCGATGGCCAGCCGGTCCTGAACCTGTGTGCCAACAATTATCTTGGACTCGCGCAACATCCGGCGGTGGTTGCCGCGGCGAAGGAAGCCATTGACCGGTGGGGTTACGGCATGGCGAGTGTGCGGTTCATCTGCGGCACACAAAGCGTTCACAAGCAGCTGGAGGCCAAGCTCACGGAATTTTTGGGGACCGAGGACACGATTTTGTATTCGTCGTGTTTCGACGCGAACGGCGGATTGTTCGAGACGTTGCTCGGTGCGGAAGACGCCATCATTTCCGACGAACTGAATCACGCGAGCATCATTGACGGCATTCGCCTCTGCAAAGCGCAGCGCCAGCGTTACGCGAACAACAACCTGGCCGACCTGGAGGCAAAGCTAAAAGAAGCCGTCAACGCGCGGTTTCGAATGATTGCCACCGATGGTGTGTTTTCGATGGACGGTTACATCGCCAACCTGGCCGGCATTTGCAATCTGGCAGACAAATACAAGGCACTGGTGATGGTGGACGATTCGCACGCCGTGGGTTTCATGGGCCGGCATGGCCGCGGCACGCACGAACACAACAAAGTGATGGGGCGGGTGGACATTCTCACCGGCACAATGGGCAAGGCGCTGGGCGGCGCCAGCGGCGGCTACGTCAGCGGACGCAAGGAAATCGTCGAATTGTTGCGACAACGGTCGCGTCCGTATCTGTTCTCGAACACGCTGGCGCCGGCGATTGCCGGGGCCACGCTCAAGGTGCTGGAATTGTTGACCGCCTCGACCGCGTTGCGTGATAAGCTTGAGGCCAACACAAAATTTTTCCGGGAAGGGATGTCGAAGCTGGACTTTAACATCCTGCCGGGCACGCATCCGATTGTGCCGGTGATGCTCGGGGATGCCGCGCTCGCGTCCCGGTTCGCCGACGCCATGCTGGCGAAAGGCGTTTACGTGATCGGCTTTTCGTATCCGGTCGTGCCGCAGGGCCGGGCGCGGATTCGCACGCAAATTTCCGCCGCGCACTCGCAGGCGGACCTGGAGACGGCGCTCGAAGCTTTCAAGGAAGTGAAGCGGGAATTGGGATTGTAAAAATGCGTTACAGGTACAATTGGAAATTTGGTGGGGCGAGCGTACTCGCGAGCCGTCGTCGCCATGCTTTGACGCGCCAAGACCGGCTCGTCAGTAGCCTCGCCCCACCATCAATAAAAAATTATGAAACGAAAAACACTTGGACTGGTTCACACGTCGGCCACACTGGTGCCGGTGTTTGCGCAGCTCTGCAAGGACAAGCTGCCGAACACGGACGTGTTCAACATCGTTGATGACAGTCTCGTGAAAGGCATCATCGCTGCCGGCAGTTTGACGGCGCAGATTTCCCGCCGCGTCGCCGGCTACCTCGAATCCGCCGAATTGGCGGGGGCGGACTACATCCTGGTGACGTGTTCCTCGATCGGGCCGGCCGTGGAAGCGGCGGCGAAATTGATTGCCGTGCCGGTATTGCGCGTGGACCAGCCGATGGCCGACAAAGCCGTGCAAACGGGCAAAAAAATCGGGGTGATTGCCACGCTGCGAACCACCCTCGAGCCGACGGCGGATTTGATTCAGCGCCGCGCGCAGAAGGCCGGAAAGCCGATCGAACTGACCTCGCGTCTGTGTGAAGGCGCGTTCGATGCGCTGATGAGCGGCGACGGCGCGAAGCACGATTCCCTCGTGGCTGCCGCGTTGAAGGAATTGTCGAAGCAGGTGGAGGTGATTGTGCTGGCGCAGGCCTCGATGGCGCGGGTGGTGGACGGTTTGAGCGCGGCGGACAAGCGTGTGCCGATCCTGGCGAGCCCGGGCCTGGCGGTGGATTATCTGGCGACGGTGCTGTAAGCCGTAGCCGCCGACGTCAGTCGGCGCATACTTGAAAATCATGAAATGGCGCGGACTGACGTCCGCGGCTACAAGTTAAAATGTCAAACGGTGTCGCATTGTGGCAACCGGCGGCGGTCGTTTTGACAATCGCGCTTGCGATTGTCCTTCGCTTCATTCCCAAACTCCGCGGCTACCAGTTCACCGCCTGGATTATTGCGGCGGTGACGGCGGCGATGATTTATCCGGCGGCCTTTTTGAAATGGGGCGATTTCGACCTGCGCAGCAAATGGCTCATCCTCATCGTTGTCCAGACGGTGATGTTTGGCATGGGCACGCAGATGAGTTTGAAGGATTTTACCGGCGTCGCCAAATCGCCGCGCGGCGTGCTGGTGGGCATCGTCTGCCATTTTTCCGTGATGCCGCTGGTCGGATTGGCGCTCACCAAGATTTTCCATTTTGAACCGGAGATCGCGGCGGGAATCATTCTCATCGGCTCGTGTTCGAGCGGGCTGGCGTCCAACGTCATGGCCTACATCGCGAAGTCGAATCTCGCGCTGTCGGTCACGGTGACGGCCATCACCACGATGATTGCGCCGCTGATGACCCCGCTGTGGATGAAGCTGCTCGCGGGCACGCTGGTCGAGGTGAGTTTTTTCAAGATGATGATGGAAATCATCAAAATCGTGCTCGTGCCCATCGGCGCGGCGTTGCTGCACGATTATTTGAAGACATGCGCCCGCACGCGGACGACGAATGGTTCTGTTTCTGGCGGCGGTCGGTGCGGCATGGATTTTATTTCTGGCGTCGGGCGGCTGGGGCTTCATCAAAGCGCACGTTTCGGATTCGGCAGCGACCCTCATCAGCATGGGCGGCTTCCTGCTCGGCGCGGTGGTGATTGGCGTGGTTTATCACTGGCTTACGAGATGGTTCACGCGATTGGACGGTCTCATGCCCGTCGCTTCGATGGCGGGCATCGTTTATTTCACCACGGTCACGACGGCGGCGGGACGAGACAACCTGCTCCAGGTCGGCCTGTTGCTGTTTCTGGCGGCGGCGATGCACAACGCGGCGGGTTATGGCTTCGGCTATTGGCTGAGCCGGGCGGCCGGGCTGGACAAAAACTCCGCGCGGTCGGTGGCGTTTGAAGTCGGGCTGCAAAACGGCGGCATGGCGTCAGGCATTGCCGGCGCGATGAGCAAACTGGGCACGATGGGCCTGGCGGCGGCGATTTTTAGTCCGTGGATGAACGTGTCCGGTTCGGTGCTGGCGAATTACTGGCGCAAGCGGCCGGCGAACGATGACCAATCATGAATCGGCCCTTACAAAACTTTGTTGCATATGCAACAAAGTTTTGTAAGGGCAAAAATACAGAAAAAGCGGTTGAATTGCGCCTTGAAAACATGAAGAACTTGCGACTAATGTTGCCGCGCAGCAGGCCGGTTGAAAACCAAACAGCGCACAGATGGTAACCAATTTATATGGCTGAAACTCCGAAACCCAAATCCCTGGTCGAGCGGCTCGACGCGCTTTACGAATACGAACGCGAGCCGATCAAGGAGAAAGACCTGCACGGCTGGAAGATTTTCTGGGCGACGTTCGCCGGCGAACACATCGCGGGTACGGAATTCGTCATCGGGCCGCTCTTCGTCATGCACGGTTGCACGGCCACGGCGGTCCTGCTCGGATTGTTAATCGGCAATTTCCTGGCCGTGCTCAGTTGGGCGTTCATCTGCGCCCCCATCGCCGTTAAGACACGCCTCACCCAATACTGGCAGCTCCGCACACTCGGCGGACCGTGGCTGACGGTGGCCTACAGCGCCGTCTATGGCGTCATCCTGTGCGTGCTGGCCGGGGCGATGTTGCGCGTGTCCATGACCTCCATCGCGCTGCCGTTCGAGCATTTCTTCGCGGCGCCGGGCGCGGAACCGGGCACGCTGCCGCAATGGATGTGGATGGTTCTGGCGGTGGCGGTCGGTTCGGTGATTGCGGTCCTGGCAGTGCTGGGATTCGAAGGCATGGCGATCTTCTCGAAGATGTCGGCGCCGTGGATGGTGGTGGTGTTCATCATCGCGGCCATCGCGACGCTGCCTATGCTGGGCGTCCATTCGCTCGACGATTTCTGGCAGGTGGCCAACGAGAAAATCTGGACGGGCAACATCGCGGAGGGTTTCTCGAAATACACCATCTGGCATGTCATCGCCTTTTCGTGGCTCTGCAACATGCCGCAACACTTCGGCATGGGTGACCTGACCATTCTGCGCTACGCCCGCAAGTGGCAGATGGGTTTTTGTTCGTCAGCGGGGATGTATCTGGGTCATTACTGCGCGTGGGTGGCTTCGGGCATTCTCTGCGCAGCGGCGATTGCCAGGGGGATTCAGACCGATCCCGGTCACATCGCCACCCTGGGTGCCGGCTTGGTCGGCGCACTCTGCGTTGTTGTCGCCGGCTGGAACGTGGCCAGTCCCACGTTGTATCGCGCGGGTCTGGCGCTGCAGGTGGCCACGCCCAACTGGAGCCGCTGGCGGGTGACGCTGGTCGTTGGCGCAGGCATGATTGTTTGCGCCTGCATCCCGGCTATCATCACGCACCTCGACCTCCTGATCACGACCAACGCGCTTCTGCTGTTGCCGCTCGGCGCGTTCATCTTTATTGATCTACGGCTCTTCCCGAAGCTCGGTCTGCAGCCCAATTTTGCCGCGAAAACCGGGGTGATGATCAGTTGGGCGGCGGCAGCGGCGTGGATCATCCCGATGATCCTGTCACTGATCACCTTCCATGAGGGCGCCAACCCGATCTTCCTGGTGCTGCCGGAATGGATCGTCTCGGTGCTGCTGTACATCGTCTTCAGCTTCATCCAGCAAAAAGCTTCCAGTGCCGGCCAACCCGCCAACGCAACCACCTGACATGAAAATATTGCTAAAAATCATCTCCTTCGCTGGGCTGGGCCTGATGTTCGTCTCGGCAATCCTCCTTTTCAATGACGCGATGGCCAGACCCACTTACGAAATCTTCGCCCTGGTGGGTACCCTGCTTTGGTTCATCCCAGTGCCCTTCTGGATGAAACGCCGCCTGCATCAATCGGAATGACCATACCGTCGGAGATTGTGTCATTGAATACGTGGCTTATGAAGAGCCTCCCCGATTTCCAATCGCGCACCGAAGCCATGAACCGCAAAGAACTTGCGTTGTCGCGGCAGCGTCTTGGACTGCGGTGGCCCTCCACCGCTTTCGCCCCGCCGCATGCCTCCAAAGCGCCAGAGGGCTGGCGCAGTCCAAAACCTGGCGGTGGTTCGCACGGTTCATGGAAAGTGCCAGGTCAAGCAAGTGCGTTTCACCCATTGAACAAACATCTCCAATAATTCTCCATGCCCGCTTCCGATTTTCGAATTTCTGATTTGCGCTGCGAATACCTCGCCGCTCCGCTTGGCCTCGACGAGTTCATGCCGCGTTTGAGTTGGACCATTGAGTCCGGTCGCCGGGGCGCCAGCCAAACTGCTTACCGGGTGCGGGTGCCAGCAGTGCAGAAAAGCTGGCCAGGGACGAAGGAGATTTGTGGGACAGCGGGCGTGTCGAGAGCAATCAAACCACGCACGTTGCCTTTGCCGGCAAGCCGCTGTGCTCGCGAGAGGTATGCCACTGGTCGCGTCCAGGCTTGGGACGATGCCGGCCAGACCGCCCGTTCCAAACCTTCGCTTTGGACGATGGGTCTTCTGGAAAAAAACGATTGGTCGGCCCGCTGGATTGCCGCCGATCCGGAAATCATCAAGCGCGACAAGGAAGCCATTGCGCCCACGCTGACCGAGCCCGGCACGCCCGCGCTGTTCCGCAAGGAATTCGACGTTCCCGGCCCGGTCAAGCGTGCCACGCTTTACGCCAGTGCGCGCGGCCTGTTCAAACTGCGCCTGCGCGGGCGCCGCGTCGGTGAGGATATTTTCGCGCCGGAATGGACCGATTACGACAAGCGCATTCACTATCGCACTTACGATGTCACCGCGCTGCTCGCGCCGCGGCCGCAATGCGCTGGCCGCGATGCTGGGCGACGGCTGGTGGAGCGGCTACGTCGGCTGGCAGGAAACGCGCGCCCGATACGGCAATCTGGAAAACAGCCTGCTGGTCCAGCTGGAAGTGGAACTTGCCAACGGCGAACGCTTCACGGTTGGCACCGACGGCACTTGGAAATGCAACACCGGCCCGATTCTCAGTTCCGACTTCATGATGGGCGAAATCTATGATGCCCGCCGCGAATGCATCGGTTGGGACCGCCCGGATTTTATCGGCCGGGGCTGGCTGTCCGCCCGAGAGGTGGCGGCGCCCACCGTGCCGCTCGTCGCCCAGCGTTCCGAACCGGTGCGGGTCGTGGAGACTATCACGCCGGTTTCGGTGAACGAGGTTCGTCCCGCCTGCGTGGCCGAAGCCGAACCTGCGGAAGCCACAAGCACCGGCACAAAACCACAAGCCGGAGTTTCTCCCCCGGACACTTCGGCGCGGCGAAGGCCCGGCGTTTTCGTTTACAACCTCGGCCAGAACATCAGCGGCTGGGTGCGCTTGCGGGTCAAAGCTCCCGCCGGCACCCGGGTCACCCTCCGCCACGGCGAACGTCTCAGCCCCGACGGCACGCTCTACACGGAAAATCTGCGCCGGGCGAAAGCGACTGACGTTTACATCTGCAAAGGAATCGGCGAGGAAGCCTGGGAGCCGCACTTCACCTTTCACGGCTTTCAATATGTTGAGCTTGCCGGTCTGCCCGCTGCGCCGGGCAGGAACGCTGTCATCGGCTGCGTTGTCCGTTCCGCCACGGCGTCGGCCGGGCAGTTCGAGTGTTCGCATGCCGGCGTGAACCGCCTCTGGCTTAACGGCGCGTGGTCACAACGCGACAATTTTCTGAGCGTGCCCACCGACTGTCCGCAGCGCGACGAGCGCCTGGGCTGGATGGGCGATGCGCAGGTTTTCCTGCGCACGGCGAGTTACAACATGGACGTCGCGGCGTTTTTCACGAAGTGGATGATTGACGTGGAGGACGCGCAAACGCCCGACGGCATTTTCCCGGACACCGCGCCGCGTCTGCGCGAAGGCGAAAACTTTGTCGGGCTCGACAACCTCGGCGGCTCCGCGGGCTGGGCCGATGCCGGCATCATCGTGCCCTGGACCCTCTGGCGCGTCTATGGCGACCGGCGGATTCTTGAGCGTCACTGGAAGGCAATGACCGCGTGGCTGGACTGGATCGAGCGCCACAACCCTGACGGCCTGCGGGTCAACCAGCTCGGCAACAACTACGGCGACTGGCTTTGCATTCCGAGTGACACGACCTTCGGCACGCACTCGCCGATGAAAAATCTGCTCGCGACCGCCTGCTGGGCCGACGACGCGGCGAAGCTGGCGCGGATGGCGCGCGAACTGGGCCGGGAGGCGGAGGCGAAACGGTTTCAGGCCATGTTCGAGAAAGTGCGCGCGGCGTTTCAGAAAGAGTGGTTGCGGGAAGATGGCCGGTTGACGGTGGAAACACAGACGGCTTATCTGCTGGCGCTCGCGTTCAATCTGCTGCCGGAAGACGTGCGCGTCCGCGCCGCGGAACGGCTGGTGGAGAACATCAAGTCACTCGACTGGCATCTGAGCACCGGGTTCATCGGCATCAGCCATCTCAATCCGCAACTCACGCTGGCCGGCCATGCGGACGTCGCCTACCGGCTGTTGTTGCGCGACGATTATCCGTCTTGGCTTTACCCGGTGAAGCATGGCGCAACGACGATCTGGGAGCGGTGGAACGGCTGGACGGAGAAGGACGGTTTTTTCAATCCGCAGATGAACTCGTTCAACCATTATTCGCTGGGCTCGGTGGGTGAATGGTTGTTCCGGCATGTCGCCGGCATCGAACTTGACCCCGAAGTGCCCGGCTTCCAGCGATTCGTGTTGCGTCCGTTCATTGGCAAAGGCCTTGACTTCGCACGTGCGATTTACCGGACGATGCATGGCGAAATCGCCAGCGAATGGACACGCGCGGGTGGCAAGCTCACGTGGACTGTCCGCATTCCCGCCAACACCACCGCCCGCGTATTTGTGCCGAGCGAGCCGGGAACCGGAGTGACCGAAAACGGTTTGCCCGTCGAAAAGGCCGAGGGCTTGCGCGTCATTGGCCGCGAAGGAAAGTTTTTCGTCTGCGAAGCCGGGTCGGGCAGTTACGTGTTCGGAAGCGAATTGAACCGCTAATCTGCGCTAATCTTACGCTAATGTATTGAGGGAAGGAGCCTCGAAATTGCGAAAGATTAGCGTTGATTAGCGAATATTAGCGGTTACTTCTTTCCGGCATGAAACCGGAAATCTACAAGGACGAGGGCTACAAACTCATGGGCGCGGCGTTCGAAGTTTACAACGACCGCGGGTATGGATTGGCGGAGGAGATTTACCAGGAATGTCTGGAGATCGAACTGGAACTCAGGAAAATTCCGTTCCGTTCGAAAGAGGAACTGGCCTGTTTTTACAAAGGGCAGCAGCTTAAGAAAAAGTATGTTCCGGATCTGTTTGTGTTTAGTGTCTTGGTCTTGGAGTTGAAGGCGGTGAGCGAGTTGGCGCCGGAACATGAGGCCCAACTCATCAACTACATGCGTATAACGCGACAGCCTGTCGGCTACCTGATCAACTTCGGTCACAAGGATACGCTCGAATGGAAGCGGGTCATTCTGTCGGAATACATTCATTAGCCAATGGCAACAGTTTAACCGCGCATTGACGCTAATTGTACGCTAATATTTTGGGATATGGACCATTCAAGCGGTAAGGGATTAGCGTTAATTAGCGCAGATTAGCGGTTGAACTCCGCCGGAAGTTTATTGGCAAGAGGGAACGCGACAACATAGAATCATCCGCATGAAAAGGCCCTTTTCTAAGTTTGGTGTCCACACTCTTGCGTGTTCCGCCATCCTCCATCTTCTATTTGCCATCCTCGCTTTTCCAGTTGCCGCAACGGCCGCTGACGCCGTGCCGCAGTGGGGTGTTTATGAAATTGAACTGAATGGGCCGACCAACGGAAATCCGTTTCTCGACGTGCAATTGTCCGCGGTGTTCAGCAACGGTTCCAAAAGCATCGAGGCGGCGGGGTTTTACGACGGTGACGGCATTTATCGCATCCGGTTCATGCCGGATTCACAGGGCCGGTGGCAGTATGAAACCAAGGCGAATCGCTCGGAATTGACCGGCAAGACGGGCGAATTCACCGTGGCGCCGCCAGGCAAGGGCAATCACGGGCCGGTAGGCGTCCACAACACCTACCATTTTGCCTACGCGGCCGGCACGCCGTTCAAAGAAATCGGCACGACGATTTACAACTGGCTCGACACGCCGGAGAAGTTGCAGGAAGAAACGCTCCAAACGCTCGCTGCCTCGCCGTTCAACAAGGCGCGGATGCTGCTCACGCCGCAGAAGACGGCGTATCGGACAAATTTCCCGCCGCCGCGATGGCCGTTCGTCGGCACGCCGCCGCATGACTGGGATTACGCGCGGTTCAACCCCGAATATTTCCGCCATTACGAAAAACGCATCGAGCAGCTTCGCGACCTGGGCATCGAAGCCGATTTGATTTTGTTCAATCCTTATGGCAAATGGGGTTTTGAAAAAATGGACGCCGCCGGCGACGAACGTTACGTCCGCTACGTGGTCGCGCGGTTCAGCGCCTATCGCAACGTCTGGTGGTCGCTCTGCAACGAATGGGATTTTCTCCACACCAAGACCGAGGCGGACTGGGACCGGCTCGGCGCGCTCGTGCAGCAGTGCGATCCTTACAATCACCTGCGCTCGATTCACAACGGCAGCCTGTTGTTCGACCACAGCAAATCGTGGGTGACGCACGCCAGCATCCAGAACGGCGTCGCGGTGGAAACGCCCGGCAGCGCGGAGTTGTATCGCGATGTCTAGCGCAAGCCGGTGGTTTATGACGAAATGAAATACGAGGGCGACGCCAAATATCGCTGGGCGAACCTTTCGGGCCCGGAAATGGTGCATCGTTTCTGGTGCGGCACGATCGGCGGCACGTACGTCGGCCACGGCGATTATTTTACGACGATCATCGAAGACACGTGGACCTCGTTTGGCGGCAAGATGCGCGGCGAAAGTGCGCCGCGGCTGGCGTTTCTCCGAAAAATCCTCGAGGCCAGCCCGGCGGATGGCCTGGAGCCGATTGACAAATGGAACGATCCCGACACCGCCGGCCAGGCGGGGGAATATTATCTGACCTATTTCGGCAAGGCCGCGCCGACGAACTGGACGTTCTCGCTTTACAAACGCGGCGTGACGGACGGCATGAAGTTCAAGGTGGAGGTGATTGACACCTGGAACATGACCATCACGCCGGTGGCCGGCGAATTCGTCACTAAGAAGAAGGACAATTATTATTTTGTGGACGCGCAAAACCGGTCCGTGCCGCTTCCGGGCAAACCCGGCATGGCGTTGCGCATCACATACGTCGGCGGCGGCAGCGGCAAGGCCGATACCAACGCTTTTATCGATCCGAATCTGCCGGCGAACAAAAGGTCGAACGCAGCACTGAGCCGGAACGATGCCGTAGCGCGGTGAAGAAAGTAGCGGCGACGCCCCGTCGCCACAGGGCGAACGCGACGCCTTCGTCGCGTCCTTTGCCACACCAATCGGTGGGCAGGTCCCGGCCCGGCGACGAGGACGTCGCCGCCAATTCAAGCGACGAGGCGTCGCTGCCACCCCCAATGCCAACAGCTTTGTTCCGGTTTAGCAGAGGAGCCGGGTTATTAACGCCGGAGTGCTGAGGCGCGGTGAAAGCTTTTTTGGAGTGCGGTGGCAGCCGGCCGAGGCGAAGTGCAGCGAAGACTGGAGCGCAGCGGCGACACCGCTTTTTGATTGTGGACCGTGATTCCAAAGCGGCGTGGCGCTTCGCTTCCCGCCGCAGTCCAAAATGACTCGCGCGAATTTCACGGCGGGCACTTACGGAATCACCCAGCGGGGTGGAATCGCGTTGGTGGGGAAACCGTTGGTGCTGTTAACAATCGCTGAATTCAAACCCGCAATCGTGACCTGCTGCGCTGAGCCATCAGCCATGCCGATATTACCTACGCCACCATGACGTTCTTTCGTCCATGCGATGGCGCTGGTGGTCCGAAGATTCAAAATGCCGGGCTTAACCGGCAAGCCATCCACCGCCAGATTGTCATCGCCGTTCAAAATCATCTGCGGATAGGTTTCTGCCGCATCCAGGCTGAAGAAATAGCTGATGTTGGCATCGCTGAAACCTTCGGAGAATGACGTGGCTGCTTTTCGCCGTTTATCATTGGGACAATGGAGGACTTTGGGCGTGCTCAATTCATTGGACATGGTTTGCCACAAGAGGTAAGCGTTGCCGTTGGTCACCAGCTTCATGGTTTCGCTGTTGGTCAGAATAACCTGCATCGGGTATTGGTCGCCGTTGTCTCCCTCCCAAAGGCGGAAAGCGATGCCAACCTGTTTCAAGTCGCTGACACAGCCGATTCGCGCGGATTTGCGCTTCGTTGCAGCGAGCGCCGCCAACAGCACAGCAGCCAGCAGCGCCACCACGCAAATGATCACCAACAATTCGATCAGGTTGAATCCCAAGGCTCGATGTCTTGTACGGTGAGCATTCATGAATCCGTGTTTCCCGTCAGCATCGGCCGAGCGAGGCGGCTTTACAAGGCGTTTCAGGCCATGTCTGATTAGCGGCGCGCACGGAGTGACGCGCCCTTCCTTTTGAGTTGAAAAGGTTTTACAAAACCCGCTTTACGGCTGCGAGCCAGCCGTTATGGAGTTGGGTGGCTTTTACGGCTTTCATTTGCGGCCGGAAACTTTTCACCTCGCGCGGCAACGCGGTAAGATCATCCAGCGATTTGCACAGCCCAAGCCCGAGCAGGCCGTTCATCGCCGCGCCCCAGGCGGAGGATTCGGCGACCTCAGACACCTTCAATTCCACCCCGGCCATGTCGGCGGTGAATTGCATCAGGAATTTATTGCGCGTCGGGCCGCCGTCGGCATGGAGGTCCTGCAATTTGATTTTGGCGTCGGCGTGCATCATTTCCAGCACGTCGCGGATCTGGTAGGCGATGGATTCGAGCGCAGCGCGGACGATGTGTTCCTTGCGCGTATGCGCGGTCATGCCGGTGATGGCGGCGCGCGCGTCCGGCGCCCAGTAAGGCGCGCTCAAACCCGCGAACGCCGGCACGAGATAAACGCCGCCGTTGTCGGCGATGCTGGTGGCGAGCGCCTCGACTTCGGACGCGTTTTGGATCAAGCCCAACTGGTTTTTCAGCCATTCGATGGTGGCGGCGGAGAAATTGATGATGCCTTCGAAGGCGTAGGTGGGCTGGCCGCGCCAAACCCAGGCAAGCGCCGTAACGGCGCCTTTTTTCGACGAACGGAACTTGTTGCCGATGTTCAACAGCACGGAGGTGCCGGTGCCGAAGGTGGCCTTGGCCATGCCGGGCTGGTAACATCGCTGCGCGAACAACGACGCCTGGGAATCGCCCATCACGCCGAAGATGGGCACACGCTTCGGCAAAATGCCGCCGACGCCGGTGTCGCCGAATTGCGCGGCGCTCTCACGGACCTCGGGCAAGGCGCGCAACGGCACGTCGAACAAGGCGCAGAGTTCCTCGTCCCAGCGCAGCTTGCCGATGTCGAACAGGAGGGTGCGGCTGGCGTTGGTGTGGTCGGTGGCGAAAAACTTTCCACCGGTGAGCCGGTGGATGAGATAGGCGTCAATGGTGCCGATGACGGCCTTGCCGCTTTTGAGTCGGGCGGCGATGTCCGGTTTTTCGGCGATGAGCCATTTGAGTTTCGACGCGGAAAAGTAGGTGTCAATCTTGAGGCCGGTTTTCCTGCGGACCAGATTGTCGTGTCCCTGTTCGTGCAACTTTTGGCAAATCGGATCGCCGCGGCGGCATTGCCAGACGATGGCGTTGTGGAGCGGTTGGCCGGTGGCACGGTCGAACACGAGAATGGTTTCGCGCTGGTTGGTGATACTGAGGCAGGCGAGTTGCGCGAGTTTGTCCTGGTTCCGCCCGGCGACCTCGCGGATGACAGCGAGGACATTCTGCCAGATTTCCTCGGCGTCGTGTTCCACCCAGCCGGGCTGCGGGTAAATTTGTTTATGATCGCGCGAGGCGCGGTCGAGCACCTGGCCGGAGGCGTCGAAGAGGATCGCCTTGGTGGCGGAGGTGCTTTGGTCAAGGGCGAGGATGAGGGGCATGGGAATGGGGCAAATGGGACTGATGAGACTCATTTGGTTTTAGTTTTCGTGCTTCCAAGCGGGCGCGGGTCATGCGCTCACGCAGGCCGCCTTCCTTGAGGAAATCCTGCTCCAGACGCCGCTTGAGCTGGTCGAGGAGGTAGTTGGCCTGGTGGATCAGGCAGATGGCGATGTTGGCGATCACTTCGGGCGGGCGGGTTTCCACAAATTCGCGGAAGGACTCATAGGTCACATGGGACTTATGGCCAAGACGTCGGACATATTTGGCTTCCTTAGATTCTTTGTCCCACAGATGCAGGTCGCGCACCCGCAGGAAATCTTCGTAGTCCTTGAGCAGTTCTTCCAGGCTGGCGCGGGCGGTGTTGGCGAGCTTGAGTTCGACCTCCTTGGAGGTGCCGGAAAACTCCGAGCCTTCGGAGATATTCTGTTTTCCAGAGCGTGCAGCCTGGATCATCTGGTCAACGGTGCGGTCGCCCCGGGCGAGGAATTTGTGGCAGAAGCGGAACGTGATATCATACACCACCTCGGCTTTCTGATAACAAAGTAATTCACGATAGTTACCGTGAGGCGGGATGAAGCCTTTTGCGCTCATAGGTCACGTGGGACGTATAGGACTTATCAGGGTACTGGCGACTTTACTCAGGCCTTCCATGCTCAAGCCGTAATGCCGGAAAATATCCGCCTGGGCGCCGGTGACGGTGTCTTCGTCCGGGATGCCCACGATGCGGAATGGCACGCTCACCCCGGCTTGCATCAACAGGGCCGCGCACGCTTCGCCGAGGCCGCCGTGGACGCTGTGTTCCTCGGCGGTGACGACGGCGCGACATTCGCGCCCGGCTTTCAAAACCGCCTTAGCATCGAGCGGTTTCACGGTGTGCATGCTTACGACACGGCAATTGAATCCACGTTCGGCGAGCTGTCCGGCGGCCAACAGGCAATGCACGACGGTTTCGCCGGTGCCGATGAACGCGACGTCATTGCCTTCGTGCAGCGTGCCGGCTTTGCCAACCTCAAATTTCGCATCGGGCTGGTGCAAACCATACATGGCGGCCTTGCCGAAACGGATGAAGAACGGGTGTTTGGACTTGGCCGCGGCGCGGATGGCTTCGCGGGTCTCGAAATTATCCGCCGGGACGATGAGGGTGAGGTTGTGGATGGCGCGCAACGCAGCGAGGTCGTGCAGTGAATGGTGAGTGCTGCCCAAGGCGCCATAACTCACGCCGGAACTGATGCCGATGAGCGTGGCCGGAACGTCGGAGTAACAAACGTCGTTTTTGATCTGCTCCAGCGAGCGCGCCGTGAGAAAACAGGCAGGCGAGATGCCAAAGGATTTTTTTCCGCAAGCCGCCAGCCCGGCGGTGATGCCGACCAGATTTTGCTCGGCGATGCCGACTTCGACGAGTTGTTTGGGCAGTGCCTGGCCGAATGGGCCGAGTTTGCCCGACCCGCGCGAATCGCTGGTGACGGCAACGATGTTGCGGTCGGTCTTCGCGAGTTCCATCAGCGTGGCGGCAAATTCGTCGAGGTTGGCCCGGCCCATTTTCAGGCCGAGCTTTTCGGCCATGGCTTTGGCGGCGGGCGTGAACAGGGATGGGGCGGGCGCGCTCATGATGGAAACGGGGGAAACATCGAACATTCAACATTCAACATCCAACACCCAATGGCCGAACTGCGCTTTGGGTTGCTTATGGACGGTACGGGCGCGTTCACTTGGCCACCTCCTTCAACTTTGTCTCTGCCGCATCCAATTCCCGGATGGCGTGCTGAAATTCCTGGTCGCTCGGCACGCCGTGATGCCATTTGACGACGTTCTCCATGAAGCTCACACCTTTTCCCTTGGTCGTATTGGCGATGACAAAGATGGGTTTGCCCGGCGCGGCCGGCTCGGTGAGCGCCTTCGTTAGCGCGGCGTAATCGTGGCCGTTTACAGTGCGGACGATCCAGCCGAAGGCGCGCCATTTTTCATCGAGCGGTTCGTTGCTCATTACGTCGCGGGTGTGGCCGGTGATCTGGAGCGTGTTGTGGTCGAGGATGGCTGTGAGGTTGTCCAGCTTGTAATGCGCGGCAGCGAGGCCGGCTTCCCAGTTCGAACCTTCGGCGAGTTCGCCATCGCCCAGCAGGGTGAACACGCGATACGGCGCGGCATCCAATTTCCCGGCGATGGCCATGCCGACCGAAATCGGCAGGCCGTGCCCCAGTGCGCCAGTGTTCATTTCAATGCCCGGAATCTTGCGCGTGGGATGGCCGACGAACGGGGAATTGTACCGGCAAAGCGTTTCCAATTTTGATTGGGGAAAAAATCCACGGTCGGCCAGCACCGCGTAAAGCGCCTCGACGGAATGACCCTTGCTTTGGACGTAACGGTCGCGGTTCGGATCGCTGAAAGTTTCAGGCGACACGCGCAGAACGCGGTTGTAAAGGACGTTCAGGATGTCGAGGCACGACAGGCTGCCGCCGGTGTGGCCCGCGCCCGCATGGAAAACGATTTCCAGCGTGCGCTTCCGCAAGCGGACGGATTTGAGGGCAAGTTCGTGGTCGGTCATTGAAATGCCAGGGGGAAAACATTCAACACCCAACATTCAACATCGAACATCCAATGAAGGATGTCCGGACGTTTAATTCGATGTTGGGAGTTGAATGTTGAATGTTGAATGTTCATCGGCTTATTCCCCGTGTTCGTAAACCTCCCAGCCGAAATAATTTCCAAACGCTTCAGCGAGGACGTCGGCGCTGCGGGAAACGGTCATGACGACGTGATGTTCGAAGCCTTTCCGGCAGACGTAGCGCATGAGCGATTGCAGGTTGGGGATGTGGGCGACGGCGCGGTTGCCGAAGGTGTCGAGCTTGTCATTGGTGAGTTCGCCTTCGCCGACATAGGTGCGAATGCAGCCGTCGGGGTCGGCGGTGGTGATGCGGCCAAACGTGAGCGGCCCGGCGGGGGTGCGGCCGGCGAGGGCGCCGTAGGTGTTTTCCACGCCGAGCGTGCTGCCCAAAATCGGTGCGTTGGCGATTTTGATGTCGGGCAGGAACGATTTCGCCCAATTGCCGCAATGGAACAGGACGCACTTGTTGTCGTCGTCGGCATAGTTATTGTTCCAGTCCACCAGCGCGGCGGGGGTGTGGCCGGCGAGTTGCATGGCGTACATGGTAAGGGCGCCGGTGACGTCCACTTCGCAGGCGCTGGGGAGGAATTTCTGGCTCATCATGCTCATGAGCGTGCAGACGTTGCAACCGAAGTTCTGCTGGACGGAGGTCCAGCATTGGATGGCTGTGGCGTCAATGGCGTTGGTATCCATCCAGTCGGTCAAAATGACGCCGAGTTTGGCCATCTGCAGCAGTTTTTCCGGCGGCACGCCGGGCGCGGGGGCATAGCCTTTGATTTCGGCCAGTTTCTTTTTGACCGCGGCGGCTTTGGCGTCGAGTTTTCCCGCCTTCGCGAGAAATTCCGAGAGGTCAACGGTGGTGACGCTGATGCCGTGGCGTTCGAGGAGTTTTTCCGAGTAGCGGACGGTGTTGAACGCGCCGGGCCGGGCGCCGACGGCGCCGAGGCGAACGCCGCGCACGCCGTTCACGACGCGGCAGACGCCGAGGAAGTTTTGCAGGTCGGCGGCAAATTCCTTCGAGTCAGGACGGCAGACGTGTTTCGTCGTCAACGTGAACTTGATGCCGGCCTGGACGAGGTTGTTGCTGACGGAGATTTTGCCGCAAAAGGCGTCGCGGCGGCGGGCCGGACTGAGCTGTTTGAGGTCATCCGGGTAGCCCTGGATGAGGACCGGCACGTTGAGCCGGGAGAGCTTGAGCGTGTCGGCGACGCCTTTTTCATCGCCAAAGTTGGGCAGGCAGACGAGCACGCCGTCAATTTCGCCGGCGTGTTGGCGAAACAGATCGGCGCACTTGCGGGCGTCGGCATGGGTCTCGACGCCGCCGAGTTTGCTGTCCTTTTGGCCGAGTTGGATGGCGCGAATCCCGGCTTTTTCAAAAATCTTTGCGAGATCCGCCCGCGCTTCGGATACGAGTTGATAGGGGAAAAAGTCGCGGTTTCCGTAAATGACGCCCAGGCACGGTTTTTTGTCAGTGGCACGTTTCATAAAAGTTTATAGTTTCGGAACATTGGCCGATTCCCGCGTTGCTCCACCGGGAACAACCGAAAACAGGAATGGCGCACCCACAGAGGAATCGGTTTTAGCCTCGCGGACGCAAGCGTTTTTTTTGCAGGTTTGACATGTTATCAATTTTCACAAATCATTTGGCGGTTTTCAGATGACGGATTTGGACGCGGTGGTTATAGAATAAATGTGGCAGCCAGAAAGATATGCGTGGCAAAAACTTATTATTGGAAACGCGATTCGCAACCCGTCTTGCGTGGGGGCGGTTTTTTTGCCTTTGCCGGAACCCCGGTCGAACCTGAAACCAGCGCATGACTAATCTTCGCTGGCCGGATCTGGTTGTCATCGCGATATTCTTCGCGGGCATTGCGTTTATCGGCTTTTGGTTCGCGCGACGGCAGACTTCGACGGAGGCCTATTTCGTGGCACGGCGGGCGGTGCCGCATTGGGCGATGGGGCTTTCGATGTTCGCCACGATCATCAGCAGCATAACGTTCATCGCCTATCCCGGCGCGGCTTACCAGGGCGACTGGAACCTGCTGGTCCCCGGCTTCATGGTGCTGGGCGTGCTGGCGCTGGCGGGCGCCGTCATCATCCCGTTTTTCCGCCATGCCGTCGGCATGAGTGCCTACGAATACTTCGAACACCGTTTCGGGTACGGCGCGCGGGCTTACAGTGCTCTGGCGTTCACCGCCGGACATTTTTCAAAAATGGGTTTTGTCCTTTTCACCATCACCGCCGCCATCACCGGCATGACGGGCTGGGACAAATATCAGGTGATCGTCGGCGTGGGGTTGGTGACGATCCTTTACACGCTCGTCGGCGGTTTGGAGGCTGTGATTTGGACGCAGGTGATTCAGGGGATTGTCAAATCCGTCGGGGTCGTGATTATCATCGGCATTCTGTTCTACATCATGCCGGGCGGACCCTCGGCGGCGTTCCATCTCGCGGCGCAGAATCACAAATTCAACCTGGGCACAATGAATTGGGATCTCAGCCAGAGCGGCAGCTTCTGGGTCATGTCGCTTTACGGTTTTTTCTTTTACGTCCAAAAATATACCGCCGACCAGACGCTCGTGCAGCGTTATCTCGTGGCCAAGTCCGACCGCGATGCGCTCAAAGGCGTGGCGCTCGGGGCCATTCTTTGCGTGCCGACGTGGGCGGCCTTCATGCTCGTGGGAACGTTGCTGTGGTGCTACTACACCCTGTCGGCCGAGGCGTTCCCGGCGCATCTTTACGACGCCGCCGGGAAAGTCATTCCGGACCAGGTGTTCCCCTATTTTCTCACGACGAAAATGCCGGCCGGACTCGCTGGAATCTTCATGGCGGCGTTATTCTCGGCGGCCATGTCCACCATGTCTTCGGACCTGAACTGTCTCTCCGCGGTGATCGTGGAGGATTATTACCGCAAACTGCGGCCCGACGCCTCCGATCGCAGGCAACTGGCCGTCGGCAAACTGGTCGTCGCCGTGTGCGGTGTGCTGGCGGTGGGCATCGGTGTGCTCATCGCCTGGCGAAGTGACAGCGCATTGTCATTCTACTACGCCGTCAGTTCAATCATCTCCGCCGGCCTGGCCGGGATTTTCCTGCTGGCGTTTCTCAGCCGCCGCGCCAACCGCCGGGGTCTGTGGACTGGAATTATCGCCGGACTGATCTTCACCGCTTGGGCGACATTGACGTGCAGCAAATATAAGATCATTTCCCTCGGCACATGGAATTTCACCTGGCCCGAAGTAATGATCGGCGTCGTCGCCCACGTGGTCGTCCTTGTGGTCGGCTGGCTGGCCAGTTGGTTTTTCACGCCGGACACAGACGTGAAAAGGGAGTGGACGATCTGGGGCTGGCTGGAGAAAAGGAAGACGCTTACGCCGGCGCCCGCAAAAGAACTGGCATTATCGAAAGCATGAGTACCGAAGCCGCACAAATCCGCAAGCTCGAGGAATTCGCCAACCGCATACGGATCAAGGTGGTGAAGATGATCGCCTGTTCCGGCGTGGGCCACGCGGGTGGCGCGGTTTCCATCGCCGAGATGCTGGCGGTGCTGTATGGCCGCGAGATGAAATTTGACCCGAAGAATCCCCGGTGGCCGGACCGCGACCGGTTTGTTTTATCCAAGGGACATGGTTGCCCGGCCATGTATGCCGCGTTTGCGGAAGTGGGCATCATTGCCGAGGACTTGCTGCCCACGCTTCACCAGATTGACAGCCCGCTCCAAATGCATCCGGAATTGAACGCTTGCCCCGGCGTTGAAATCAGCACCGGCCCGTTGGGACAGGGGATTTCCGCCGCCGCCGGCATGGCCTTGGGCGCGCGGATGAAAGGCAAGAATTTCCGGGTCTATGCCATCATTGGCGACGGCGAGGCGGCGGAAGGACAGGTTTGGGAAACCGCCATGTTCGCGGGAAACTATCACCTCGACAATCTCGTGGTGGCCATCGATTACAACAAGTTCAGCCTCACGGACCGGGTCGGGAAAATCATGTCGCTGGAACCCTTGCGCGATAAATGGGTCGCTTTCGGCTGGCATGTCCTCGAGGTGGACGGCCACTCCGTCGCCCAGTTGATGCGGGCTTTTGACGAGGCCCGCACGGTGAAAGGGAAACCAACTTTTATCATCGCCAACACCATCAAAGGCCGGGGCCTGCCTCATGTGGCGGACACGGTTGAGAGCCACTCCGTCTCTTTCACGAAAGCCCAGGTGGAGGCCACGCTCCGGGCATTGGGCTGTTCACCCGGGGAAATTGCGGACGCCGTCGCCCATACCAAGGAGGCCCACTGATGTCACCGAACCTTGCTCCCCGGGATGTGCTCGGCAAAACGCTCGTGGCCTTGGGCGAAAAAGACCCGAACATTGTGGTCTTGGACGCGGATTTTTGCACGCCCGGCAAGACCGCCGCCTTCAAAGATCGTTTTCCTGAACGCTTCGTCCAGGTTGGCATTGCCGAGCAGAACATGATGAGCATCGCCGCGGGGCTTGCGACGGTGGGATTCACGTGTTTCGCCTCGACGATCTGCGCGTTTTGCAGCCGGCGGGCGTGCGACCAGGTGATGGCTTCCATCGCGTTGCCGCGCCTGAACGTCAAAATCGTGGGACTTTATGCCGGACTGTTCGTGGGCAAGAACGGCGCGACCCATCAATCCCTCGAGGACATCGGCATCATGCGGTCCCTCGCCAACATGACGGTGGTCCGAGCCGGCGGACGCACTGGAAACGCAGCGCGTTCTGGAGTTCGCCGCCCGCTACGACGGCCCGATGTACATTCGCGTCGGCCGCGATCCCGTGCCGCAGTTTGTCCCGGACGATTATGAATTTCAACTGGGGCGGAGCATCACCCTCCGAAAGGGCGGAGACGTGACGTTAATCAGTTACGGCGATCTGATGGAAAATACGATGATGGCGGCTGAGGGGCTTGCCCGGCAGGGCATTCAATCCCGCGTCATCAACATGAGTTCCCTGAAGCCCATTGACCGTGAGGCCGTCGTGCAGGCGGCCAGGGAGACGGGGCGGATTGTCACCGTGGACAACCACAACATTTTCGGCGGGCTGGGCTCGGCGGTGGCGGAGGTGGTGGCCGAAGAAGCGCCGGTGCGACTCAAACGCATTGGGGTCAGGGACCTGTTCGGCAAGTCCGGCACCAACGAACAAATGATGAAGCGCTTTGGCCTCCGGGCCGAAGACATCGAGAGGGACGTGCTCGAATTTTTGAAGAGATGAAAGTGATTTTTTTCATCGCGGAACGCAACGCAAACCCAGGGACACGGTTAGAGTGTTCCAGGAACAAATTCTGACAATCTGATTTATGGCAAGACAAATGAATTTACGTGGAGCGGTGATTCCGATGGTGACGCCGGTCACGGCGACCGGCGCGCTCGATGAGCCGGCCATCGCACGGCTGATTGATTTTCTGATCGCCGGCGGTGTGGACGGAATTTTCGTCCTCGGCACAACGGGTGAAGGCGCCTCGGTGCCGCCTGCCGCCCGGCAGCGGCTGGTGGAACTCACCGTGGCCCGGGTGCGCCACCGGGCGCTGGTTTATGCGGGTGCCGGTGACGCCCCCGCGGAGGGGGCCGCTCTCGGCAACAAATTTCTCCGGGCCGGCGCGGATGTGATCGTTGCCCGCCCGCCGGTTTCGCATCCGGCGGATCAACTGCTGCCCTGGTATCGCACCCTGCTTGGCCAGTTGGAAGGGCCGCTGATCATTTACAACATACCGGCGATGTCGAAGGTTTCCATTCCGCTCGACATGATTGAGCCTTTGCTGGGGCATCCGAAACTGGCGGGCATCAAGGATTCGGAAAACAATCCGGCCCGGCTCGAAGAATTGCTCCGGCGCTTCGGCGGGCGGGCGGACTTTGCCATTTTTGTGGGCGTTGGCGCGCTCATGGAAAAAGGGTTGAAGCTGGGCGCGGTCGGCATTGTGCCCAGCGTCGGGAATTTGATACCGGACGTGTGCCGGAACCTGTGCGCGTCCGCCAGCCGGGGAGATTGGGTGGCGGCCAACGGCCATTTTTTGCGGATGAACACCGTGTCGGCGCTTTACCAGAAGGGGCGCACGTTGAACGAATCACTCAGCGCGCTCAAGGCCGCGTTGAGCTGCCGCGGGTTGTGCGCGCCCCACGTGCTGCCGCCGTTGCGCCCCGTTTCCGAAACCGAACTTATTTCGCTGCGCAGCGAGATGTCCCAATTGCAATTGCTCAACGGAAAACCATGAATTTACGACCCGTTCTCGGCCTCACGATGGGCGATCCCGCCGGCATTGGGCCGGAGCTTTGCCTGCGGGCATTGCGCGATCCCGGCGTGCTGCGCCGGTGCGTGCCGGTGTTGTTCGGCGACGCGGGGGTGGTGGAGCGGGTGATGGGACTTATAGGATCCATGGGACCTATACGACTCATAAGCCTGGCGGAATGGAACCAGATCGAACACGTCACCGGGCCGTTCATCGTGGACTGTGCCGCAATGGATGCCGCGAAACTCAAGCCCGGAAAAATTTCCGCCGAGTGCGGCCGTGCCGGCTATGTCTTCATCGAGAATGCCATCCAGTCGGCGATGGCTGGAAAAATTGACGGGGTCGTCACCGCGCCGATTCACAAGGAGGCGCTGCGATTATCGGGGGTCAAATATCCAGGGCATACGGAGATTTTCACTGCGCTGACCGGCGCGAAGCGCAGTTGCATGATGCTGTACTCGGACCAGTTGACGGTGAGCATGGTCACGGCGCACATCGGCTACGGCGAGGTGTCCAAAAAACTTTCGATCCGGCGCGTGCTGGACGTGATTGAACTCACCGCCGAGGCGATGGGCTGGATGCTGCGGCGCCGGCCGCGCCTGGGGATCTGCGGTTTGAATCCGCATGCGGGTGAACACGGATTATTCGGCCAAAAGGAAGAAGAACGGTTTATCGGGCCGGCGGTGGCGCAGGCCCGAAAGTCCGGCATCGCGATTGAAGGGCCGTTGCCGCCGGACGCGGCATTCACGCCGGGACAGCGGAAAAAATTCGACGCGCTGGTCACACTTTACCACGACCAGGGACACATTCCGTTCAAGATGCTGGCGTTTGACACGGGTGTGAACCTCACGCTGGGTTTGCCGATCATCCGCACTTCCGTGGACCACGGCACGGCGTTTGACATCGCGTGGAAAGGCGTGGCCGATCCGCAAAGTCTTTTTGCCGCGGTTCGCGTCGCCGCCGGACTTGCCGCGGGAAGAAAGGGCAGGGTTGAGGAACCATGATTGGAGTCATCGCCGATGATTTGACCGGCGCCGCCGAACTCGGCGCCATAGGGTTGCGCCACGGGTTGCGCGCGGAAATTGTTGTCAAAGGCAGGCCCAGCGGCGAGGCGGACCTGGTTTGCGTGGACACGGATTCACGCTCGTGCGTTCCCGAAGAAGCGGGCCGGCGCGCGGCGTCCGCGGCAAAATTATTGCGCGATGCCAAGGCGCGTTGGATTTACAAAAAGGTGGATTCCGTCTTGCGCGGGCAGGTGACCGCTGAAGTGGAGTCGGTCATGAAACAACTTCGGCTCAAGCGCGCGTTGCTGCTGCCGGCAAACCCTTCGCTGGGCCGGAAGATTCAGGGCGGACAGTATTTTGTCCTGGGCCGGCCGATCCACAAAACGGAATTCGCGCGCGATCCGGAGCATCCCCGCACCTCCGCCCAGGTGCTCCAGCTGTTGAACCATCCGCAAAAATATCCGATTTGCGTGAGTAAACTGCGCGATTCATTGCCGGTCCGGGGCATCGTTGTCGGTGAGGCGGCGACACCACAGGACGTTCGACGCTGGGCATTGCTGCGGGATTCCCGAACGCTGTCGGCGGGCGGTTCGGAATATTTTGGCGCGCTGCTGACGGCTGAACACAGGAAGACGGTGTTGCCGGCCGCGGAAGTTGTTCCCAACGGCGCAATTCGTCGGAAGTTGTTCGTCTGCGGCACCGCTTCCCAGTTGTCCCGCAAATTTGTGCGGGCGGCACGGGAGGGTGGGACGCCAGTGTTCTCGTTGCCGTTGGAATTGATGTGGAGCGCCGAATTCACGCCGGGAGCCGCGGAGGTCATCAGCCAGCGGGTGGTTGCCATGTTCCAATCGAATTCGCGCGTGATCCTGAACGTGGGGCTGCCGCCGGTGCGCGAGACTTCGGTGGCCCGGCGGCTGTCGGATCATCTGGTGCAAATTGCCGAGTTGGTGCTCCGGCAGGTGGCGGTCGGGCACGTGTATGCGGAGGGCGGCGCGACGGCGGCGGAGCTGGTGCGGCGCATGGGTTGGGCGCGTTTGAGTGCGTTGCGTGAACCGGCTCCGGGCGTGGCGACGCTGGCGATTGAAGGCAACGAATCCCAGTTGCTGACGGTCAAACCTGGAACGTATGCCTGGCCGGCGAATTGGACAGGATGAACGGTAAATGATAATCTGATAAAGCGACAAAAATGTCTAAACTACACGGATCTTCAGACAATCTGACCTTCGTCGATCCGTCGCCGGTTGCCCGGCGGCTGCTGTGGCATCTGTTTTCCATCGGTTCCCGCCGGCTGGAGCAGCCCGACCACCATCAGCGTTTTGAAAAGCCGGGCGCGCATCTGTTTTGGGTCCAGTCCGGGGAGGGCGAGTTGGAGCACGAGATGGGACGCTTCGCTTTGCGGCGCGCCAAAAAGGTCTGGCTGGTGGACATGGGCAAGCCGCGGACTTACATCCCGGTGCCAAGCCGGCATCTGACCATCACCGGTTTCCGCTTTGGCGGGCCGGGTTTGGAATTCTGGCACGAAGAAATCCGGGGCGACGGGAACGCGGAATTCATCCTCGACGACTTCGGTTTTGTCAAACAGTCATACAGTGAATTGCTGCGATTGGTGCGCCGCCGTCCGACCGGCTGGGAATGGCAAGTTCATGCCGTGATCACCAACATGCTCGGAAAACTGCTCATGTCGCGGCATTTTCTTGATTCGCCGCATGCCGAACTGCCCGAACCGGTTGTCCGCGTCCTCAATGCCATCTCCGCCAATCCGCTGCGCGACTGGATGGCGAAGGAATTGGCGGCGGTGGGCAAGGTCAGCTATTCCGGGTTGCGCGCCCTGTTCCAGAAATCCGGCCAGGGAACTGTGCATGAGCACATCCAGCGGGCGCGGCTTGATCAGGCGCGGCTTTTGCTCGCCGACAAACGGCTCTCGGTCAAAGACGTCGCGGCGCAACTGAGCTTTTCGAGCGAATTTTATTTCAGCCACTTTTTCCGCCACCATACCGGCATGACGCCAACTGAATTCCGGCAGCATTTAAAAGGCTGAAGACCCGTCCTGCCGCGCCCGAACCTCAAAACCGCGGGAAATCCGAAACCCAGACTCCCAACTACCAGTGGTGAGGGGCGAACGAGCCGTGCCGGAGTGCGCCCGTCCTCGGGCGCAGCAACGGACTTGTGCCCGAAGACTCCTGAAAATCCGAAAACATTCGTGTGTTTGACGTTGCTGTGTCCGGGACGGACACACTCCGCTTGCGCAGAAATTCAACGTCGGAGTTCAGGATAAAATCAATGCTGCGAACAGACACCGATTGGCGATTTGTCGGGAAGCCCCGCATGTTCACCTCCGGCCTGAAGACGGCGGTCTTCACTGCCGGGCGGCGCTGGCGGCCGGCCAGTGGTTCAAATCCCAATGTTCAAGGTATTGCAATTCGAGGGTGGACGGGGACGGAAAGTTGACGGGTAAAAAGATAAACGAACTGTCCGTCATGCAGGCGGTATGGTGACGCTCCGAGATAAAGATAAACGCGTCCTTTTTGCCTTGAACGGCGAAAGCCTGGGTGCCCTGCGAGTTGTAGGTTGTGCCGGTGTCCGGCCCGACGCAGGGATCGCCCATTTCGGTGTAAGGTCCGAAAATGTTTGTTGCGCGATAATAATTCGCCCGGTTGAATTTCCACCCTGTTTCCCCCGAGGTGATTAAAAAATAGAACCCGTTCCGTTTGATCATCACGGGAGCTTCGCGCGCCGGCGCGTTGGTGATTTTGCAAAACGTGGATGTGGCCGCCAGATAATCGCCGGTGAGTTTGACGATATGAAGAACCCGCCCGAAATCCGGTCCCGGAACACGCACATCCCGGTCGTAAATAAAATACGCCGTTCCGTCGTCGTCCTGGTAGAGCGTGCAGTCCCTGACAATTCCATTCGTGTCAATCGGTCGGTGGTATCCGTGAAAGGTGTATTTGCCATTGACGGTGTCACAGGAGGCGACGCCGGCGTCACCCAAACCAATCCGGTTGCCATGATTGCCGGGATAGCCGACGTAATGAAACCACATCACATATTTTTTGGTGGCGTCGTTGTAAATGATCTTGGGCCGCTCGAACCGCATCGGCCCGTAAAGCGGACTGGCCGGATTGGTCGAGCAATCCAGAATGACGCCTTCGTCGGTCCAGTTGTAAAGATCGGGGGAGCTGTACATTACCACACCCACCGTGGTTTTTTGTCCGCCGTTGGTTCCATTGGTGACGGAAAGGGGCCGGAGCGCCATGCCGTACCAGTGGTATTTGCCGTTGGCGTACAGGATGCCGCCATCATGCGCGTTAATCGAATTTCCGCTGGTATCGAGCCGTTTTACGTGGTCGGTGACCGCGCCGTTGTTAAAATTGGAATAAGCCCCCCCCGAAACCAGTGACGCGCCAAACGTCATGCCGAGGCAAACCGCCAGTGTCGGCGCTTGCTTGATGAAATTTATTCTGATCACTCCAACGAAACTAGACCAGTGGTGTCGCCGCGTCAATCCGCAGTCATTCCGCGCAAGTGCCGGCCCAATGCGGCCTTGTTTTTTTGAAAGCCATTCTGCCGATTGGCAGCAAAGGTTCCGGGGAGCAAGCACGTAGGGACCGCAAAGCCGGCTCAGCATTGCCAATGGCGAATACTCCGGCCCGGTTGGTTTTATTTCGGCAAGTTGCCGCAATTCGAAACCCGGCGCTGAAGAAGATAGTCCGGCGTTTTTTTATAGACTTGGCCACTTTGTTCTGATAAAATAATAAACCGGTATGAGAAGATGTTCATTCATCCTCACGGCGGTTGCGGCCGTGGCTTTCGTGTGCCCGGGTTCCGCGCCGGCTCAAAACAGTTTGCCCCCCGTTTCCGCCGCGGAAAAAGAAGCCATGTACACCACGGCCATCGAGGATCGCACGGCGGAAATCCTCAAGCTTCTGGCGCTGGAAGACCCGGCCCGGTCAAATCGCGTGCATGATGTCATCGTCAGCCAGTATCGCGCCCTGAAGGCACGGGACGAAGTCCTCGATGCGGCGTTCGGCAAGAACAATTCGCAGCGCGCCAGTTCGTATCAGGCCATTACCAGGCCCTTGCACGACCAGTTTCTCGCCCGGCTCTCGGCGGAGTTGACCCCGGAGCAGGTGGAGAAGGTCAAGGACAAGATGACGTACGGCAAAGTCCAATTTACCCACGACGGTTACTGCGCGATCGTGCCCGGTCTCACGGATCAGGACAAAGCGAAGATCATGGAGTTGCTCAAGGCCGCGCGCGAGGAGGCGATGGATGGAGGCAGTGCGGGCGAGAAGTCCGCCATCTTCCAAAAGTACAAGGACCAGATTAACGACTATCTTAACGCGCACGGACATGATGTGGCCCAGGCCTACAAAGATTGGAACGCCAAACAGGAGTTGGCCACGAAGGCGAAGGACGAGTCCGCTTCCAAGCCGGCCCAAACGCAATGATCCGGCCGGTTCGATTCCGACCCGCGTCAAAACCTCGATTTGAAAGTGTATTCGCCGGCTTCAACGGCGAAAAGCGCCCGGTCGTTTTCCATTCGGATGAATTTTACTCCCTTGCTCCGCCCGGCGGTTCTGCCGCCTTCGGTCACGGTGTCCGCTGACCTGGCCGGAACAAAAACCGTCGCTGTAGTGTTGGCGGGAATCGTCACGCTCATGGTGAACTTGTCGCCGTCGCGTTTCCAGTCGCTCACAATTTTCCCGCGGATGGAATAATAGCTGGCCTTGACCCACGTCACGTCGCCAACGGGTTGCGGGTTGATGATGATTTTTTTGAAACCCGGCCCGGTCGGGTCGCAGCCGATGCCGGCGAGGTTGTGATAAAACCATTCCTGGATCTGGCCGAGCATGAAATGGTCTTGTGAAGCACCGCCGTTCCACGCTTCGGTGAGGCTGGTTTTGCCTTTCCTTAACTGCATGCCGTAACCCGGCTTGTCTGACTGGTTGTTCATGTCAAAAATCACGTCCGAACGCCCGCCATCAGCCAGGGCGCGTAGCAAGTAACGGTAGCCGACGTCACCGGCGGTGAGCGCGTTGGTGTGGGCGCGCACATCGCGCACAATGGCGTCCAGGACGGCGGAGCGATTGGTGGCGTCCACCAATCCCATCACGAGCGGGATCGCGTTGGCGCTTTGCGAGCCGGTGGCGTAGCTGCAGTTGGTGGGGTTGAAAAATTCCCGATTGAATGCGGCGTAGATTTGTTCGGCCTGACTTTCAAACCGGGCCGCGTCATTGGTCTGGCCGAGCAGCGTGGCGATTTGCGAAAGGACCCGTGTGTCATAGAAATAAAAGGCGGTGGCGGCCAGCGCGACGGGCGTGAGTTGCGCCACCCCGGGGGCTTTCGGGCCGAGGTCATACCAGTCACCAAGGCCGTGATCGACGATGTTGTTGCTCGCGGTGGTGCCGAGATACGCGAGGTATTTTTTCATCACGTCGTAATGGCGTCGGAGCATTTCCCTGTCGCCGGCAAATTCATATTGTTGCCAGGGCAGGATGATGCCGGCGGCGCCCCACTCCAGCGAATCGCGGAAGCCGCCCTTGAAACACGGTGTATTCCGGCGCGGTGGTCGGGAACCAGGCCGTCGTCGAGCTGCGAGTCGGCGATGTCGTTCATCGTTTTGGTGAACAATTGCGCGAGGTCGAACTCGTAACGCAAGGCCGGGCCGTTCAAATGGTCCTCCTCCAGCCAGCCGAGCCGTTCGCGGTGCGGGCAGTCGGTCATGATGCTCACCATGTTGTTTTGTTGCGCCCAGCGTACGAGGGTGCGGATGCGGTTGAACAACGAGTTCGAACATTCGAATTCACCGACCGGCGCCGAATCGGCATGGATCACCATGCCCGGCGATGGATTTGATTTTTGGCAAAGTACCACTCGTCAAGGGTTTATCGGTAGGGCGCGTCACTCCGTGCGCGCCATCTTGAGCGGTCCTGGCATCGGCAGGCAGAGGACTGCCCGCCCTACCTGCAGGCTCAAGGTGCGCCTGCACATAACGGCAACCGACGTAAAAAAACTTCGGCGACCATGTTTCGGTGCCGTCGGTGGCTTTAGTGAATTCACACCACACGGGGCCGCGGTGCCCCACGCCCATCGAATTCTGGGTGATCGAGCCGTCCGCGTTGGTCAATTCCGCCGGCAGCAGTCGCACGCTACTGCCCGCCGGACCGCTCACCCGAATTTGCAGCACGTGCGCGGCGTTCTGGCCGAGATCGATAGACCACATCGCCGTTGGTCAGCGTGTGCGTGGCGACCGGCCGGTGAATTTCAAATTCACGGATGGAGGGCGCGGCGCTGGAAAGCCCCTTGAGTTCTCCGCCGGGACCGTTCACGACCAACGCGGGTTCCCATTTGGAAGCGTTAAAATCCGGCTTGTCCCAGTCCGGTTGCACGAGCCGCGCATCAAAATCCTCGCCGCCGTAAATCGAGGAAAAGGTGATCGGGCCGGGCGCGGCGCGCCATTGGTCGTCGGTGCCAATGGTTTCAACCGAGCCGTCAGCGTATTCGAGGCGGATTTGGGCGATGGCCTTGAGCGGGCCGAACGAGCCTTTGAATTTGGTGAAGCGGTGCGCCGCCGTGGACGTTGTACATGCCATTGCCGAGAAAAAGTCCGGCGGCATTTTTGCCCTTGTGCAGCAGCGACGTGATGTCGCGCGTGTCGTAGAGGCAGGTCTTGTCGTATTTCGTCCAACCGGGTGACAGGAAATCGTCGCCGGCTTTTTTGCCGTTAAATGACATTTCGTACTGGCCGAGTCCGCAAACGTTCACCAGCGCGCGTTTGAGTCCGGGCTTCACGACAAATTCGCGGCGCAAAAGAAGAGTTTCAAAATTGGTGGTCGGGAAAGTAATCCATCTTGCCTGCCAAACGTCCGGATTAAGCAAGCCCATCGTCCAAGTCGCCGGCTTGCTCCACGCGGAAACTTTTCCACTCACGTCCCACACGCGAACCTTCCAGAACACTTCCTGCGACGATTTCAACGGCTGGCCGGCGTAGGAAATCTGAATGGTTTCATCAGATGCAACCTTGCCGCTGTCCCACAAATCACCCTGGTCGCTGGCGAGCAAACGGGGTGATGACGCGACGAGGATTTGCCAGGCGGTTTGCTTTTGGCCGCGTTCCTTGCTTGCCACCGTCCAGAACAGGCGCGGGTTGGGCGAGTCCACTCCCAGCGGATTGACGGCGTAATCGCAGCGCAAATCCGCGGGTAAAAGTGCGGCGGTGGATTGGATGGGAACAAACGCCAGTGCGAACAAGGCGAGGAGAAAGACAGTTGCAAATGTTCTCATGTCTTTAGGATGTCATATTTCACGGCAAATTTCCGACAAGAAAATGCGCTTCTTATTCCGGGCCGCAACGTGTTGACCTGGGAGCGCCGGCGTCTCGCCGGCCAGTTCCCGACAAACTGCCGGCGAGACGCCGGCGCTCCCAGGCAAGGTCCTCAATGACCGGATGCAATTTGCATCCGCCTGCTCAAGCAATTGGTTATTGCTTGTTCGGTTTACATTTCCAGCCCTTCGATTTTCAGGGCGCAGTCGCACGGTTTTTCCGCCGGCAACTGGATGGTGAGTCCGGTTTTGTCCTGTTTCCGGCGCGGTTGGCTTACGCCTTCACCAGCGTTTTCACACAATAGCTGTTAAGGCTTTCGCCGGCGGCGAGAGCTTTGGCGGCCAGACGGCGATGAATGGCCGGTTCAACCCGCAGCACAAACTTGCCGCTGAATGATTTCGCTGCCAAAGGTTCGGGCAGGGACACGCCGTCCTTGTGAAGCAGTTCAATCCATTCCTCGACGACTTCGCAAAGTTCCGCATAAACCTTGGCCTCGTCGCTTCCATGCACGCCGCCGAGCGTGAGTTCGGGACAACGGCCAATGAAGCATTGATCCTCGTCGCTCCACTCGACAAACTTAACGTAGCGCGCCGCCTGTTCTTTGATTTGCTTGCGAGATAGAACACACGTCTTCATACCATATTCTTTTCTTTTGTTTCCTGCCTTTGCCGGCTGTCACTCTTTCACCGCGTCCAACGCCCGCCGCACGTCCCGTTCCTGATAGTGTTTGGCATCGTCACCAGCCTGACCGCTCACCGTCACCCGCAATCCTTTCGGATGCGTGAAGTTCCGGTGGCTGCCCTTGCCGCCCCGATTTATAAATCCAACCCGTTCCAGGTCGGCTATCAATTGGCGAACCTTGCGCGGCATTTCAGTATCAAACTAGTATCACAAAGGTTCAAGGCTGTCAAGAGCGGCCATGCGTTCGAAATCCTTCGAAAAATCATGGGCAAATCACGGGTCACGTTTCGAGCCCTTCGATTTTCAGGACGCAAGCATAAGCACAGGGTTTTTCCGGCGGCGACTGGACAATCAAACCGGTTTCGTCCTGTTTCCATGATAGTTTTTTGCCGGTGCCCAGCAGTTTGACCTGCTGGATTTTGCCCGCGACATACGGACGGCTGGTGGCCAGCGGCGCGATGGTCAATTGCGGTTGTTCCGGCCAGCCCATGAAAAAGGCGTAAAGCGTCTTGCCCCTGGTCGTGAACCGCACGTCGTCGGACGTGAAGTCCTTCCGGTTGGATTCGTTGTATTTCTGGCCCGGCTCTGGCTTCATGATGTTCGGGCCTTCGCCGAAAATCTTCCACGGCCGCGTTCCGTGAATCGCCTCGTGATTGACCTCCATCCAGGCGGTGATGGCGGCGAGGATTTTTTGTTCCTCGGCGTCGAGCACTCCCTGGCTGTTCAGCGGAAAGTTGAGCATCAGGTTCCCGTTGCGGCTGACGACGTCCACCAGCAGGTCAATGACGCGTTTGGGCGTTTTGTATGTGACGTTGCGGTCGTAATGCCAGTGGCCGACACAGGTTTCAATCTGCCACGGCTGTGGCCAGATGCCGTCCACCACGCCGCGTTCCTTGTCGAAAACGCACAGGCCGGCCTCGGAGTCCGAGGCCCGTTTGCTGGTGTACACTGCCTCCAGTTTGCCGCCGTGTTGCTGAATGTTTTGATTGTAAAAATGGGCGGCAAGTTCCAGGCCCCACTGTTCAAACGGAATCTGGCCGTCGCTGTAAAGCACGTCCGGCTGGTGCTGGTCCACGAGGTCCCGGATGCGCATGGACCAGTGGCGTTTCCAGGAATCCGGGATGCCGTCCTCGTCCCATGGCAATTTCCGGTAAATTTCCGGGCAACCGCCGTAGAGATCGTTGTATTTCGGGTCAATGCCATCGTAAGGCACGCCGGCGAGCGGGCCGGTCAGGTCGCTGGCATGCGCGACGGACATCCATTTGTAGGCCATCCAGAGGTGGTCGCTCACGCCGAACTTGAGGCCGTGTTTGCGCGCCGCCCGGCGGAACAGGCCGACGACGTCTTTCTTGATCCCCATCTGCGCCGCGTTCCACCGCTGATATTTCGAGTTCCACATGTCGAAATTGTCCACGTGCACGCCCATGCTCATGAAATATTTCGCGCCGGCTTTTTTATAGAGGCCGACCAGGTGTTCCGGGTCGAACTGTTCGCCCTTCCAGGTGGGAATGATGTCCTTGTAACCGGACTTGGTCGGATGGCCGTAGCGTTCGAGGTGTGATTTGTATTGTTTGCAGTCCTGGATATAGATGTTGCGCGCATACCAGTCGCCGTCCTCTGCCGCGGATTGCGGCCCCCAATGCGCCCAGATGCCGAACTTTGCGTCGCGGAACCATTCCGGGCAGCGGTAGGCCGCGAGCGATTCGCGAGTGCCCGCAAACGGTCCGGCGAAAACTTTTGCTGATGGCTCCGGTCTGGCCAAAGCCCGCGTGACGCAATAAGCGGGCAGGGTGCCGGCAAGAAACTTGATGGCCGTGCGGCGGGTGATGCGCATAAGAATTTTCTTTGTGGCAACCTTAGCCAATCGGTCGCCGTCTTTCAATGCAGGTTTGCACCGGACAGTGACTTGGTTTGAACTCAGTTGGTGGGGCGAGCGTACTCGCGAGCCGATTATGACAGCAAATTTCACCAGTCCCGGCTCGCGGGTACGCTCGCCCCCACCACAGTAGCCCACCCCCTTGCACCGGGCGAAAGTTTGCACAGTTGCGGTTAACCAGCCTGAAGCTATAATCGCCAGGCCATTCGCAAAAATTTTATGAGATCCATTTGCCGCGCCGCCGTTGTCTCCGCCCGGCTGGTCGTTTTGCTTTTCTGCCTGGCGGCGTCCGCTCCGGGTTTTGCCAAAACAACCGTCACCGGTCTGCGCTGCGAAAGTCTGGACAATCCGCCGGGCATTGACGTGGCCCAACCGGGATTGAGCTGGATTTTGAATTCCGACGAGCGCGGCCAGCGCCAGACCGCGTATCAAATTCTGGTCGCCAGCAGCGCGGCAAAACTCGCCGCCGGCCAGGGCGATTTGTGGGACAGCGGCAAGGTTGGTTCCGACCGGTCCATTCAGGTGGGTTACGCGGGCTGGCCGCTCGTGTCGCACGCACAATGTTTCTGGCAAGTCCGCGTTTGGGACAAGGACGGCAACGTGTCGGACTGGAGCAAACCGGCATCATGGACGATGGGAATTCTCAATCCTTCCGATTGGAAGGCGAAATGGATTGGTCTTGATGGTGAAAACGCGACCAATTATCTCACCAACACTTCCTGGATCTGGTTTCCGGCCGGCGAGCCGGAGAAATCCGCGCCGCCCGGCACGAATTATTTCCGCCGCGTGGTGACGATTCCCGCCGGCCGGCAGATCCAGCAGGCGCGTTTTCAATACACCGGCGACAACGAATGCCGCGGCTGGATCAACGAGTTCGACATTGGCGCGCGCAATAATCCCCGGGTGGTGAGATTCAACGACGTCGGCACCCGCCTTGAGCCGGGCAAAACCTACGTCTTCGGCCTTACCGGGCGCAACACCGGCACGAACTCCAAGCCCGCGGGCGTGGTCGGCCTGCTGGATATCGAATTCACCACGGGCGAACCGCTCATCATCGCGACCGATGACCAGTGGAAAGTTTCCGACAAAGAAATCCCCGGTTGGAACAAACTGGATTTTGACGACTCGGCCTGGGTTCCGGCCAAAGTGCTCGGACCGGCGGGCATGGAGCCGTGGGGCAATACGCGCACGGCGGAAGATCGCCGCCTTCCCGCACGCTGGCTGCGAAAAAAGTTTTCCGTCGAAAAGAAAATCCAGCGGGCGACGGTTTCCTTTTCCGGCCTCGGCTGGTCGGAGTTGTATTTGAACGGCAGCAAGGTCGGTGACCACGTCCTGTCCCCGGCGTTCGCCCAATATAACAAACGCGTGTTTTACGTGACCTATGACGTCACGAAGCAATTGCAGCACGGCACGAATGCGATGGGCGTGGTGCTGGGCAATGGACGTTACTACGCCGATCGCAGCAAGATTTATTCGGGAACGGTTGACTTTGGCTTTCCCAAACTGCTCCTGCAGCTTCGCCTCGAATACGCGGACGGCTCGATTTCCGAAATTGTCAGCGATGAATCCTGGAAGCTGGCGGCCAACGGTCCGATCGTGGCCAACAACGATTACGACGGCGAGGAATACGACGCCCGCGGCGGGTTCCAAGGCTGGAGCGAGCCGGGTTTTTACGATCAATCCTGGCAGGCGGCGCAAATTGTCGTGGCGCCGCCGGGTGTGGTCGCGGCGGAAATGATCGAGCCCATGCGTGTCACCCAAACGCTCAGGCCGGTGGCGATGACCATGCCGGAGCCGGGCGTGTACATTTTTGATATGGGCCAGAACCTGGTCGGCTGGTGCCGGCTCCAGGTCGCCGGTCCGGCGGGCACGCAGGTTGCGCTTCGCTTCGCGGAGACCCTCAAACCGGACGGCGCGCTTAATCTCGCCAACCTGCGCGGCGCGCGGGTCACGGACACTTACACGTTGAATGGAACGGGCAAGGAGGTTTGGGAGCCGCGCTTCACCTCGCACGGATTCCGTTACGTTGAAATGACCGGCTATCCCGGCACACCGACGCTCGATTCACTGGCAGGCCGTGTCGTCAATGACGATTTGCAAACCGCCGGCGAGTTCGAATGTTCCAGTCCGCTGCTCAATCAGATTTACCGCGCCATCGTCTGGGGCGTGCGCGGCAATTATCACAGCATCCCGACCGATTGCCCGCAACGCGATGAACGGCAGGGCTGGCTCGGCGACCGTTCGGAGGAATCGCGGGGTGAAACCTACCTGTTCGACAACCAGGCGCTTTATGCCAAGTGGCTGCAGGACATGACGGACGCCCAGAGGACCAACGGCAGCGTACCGGACATCGCCCCCGCCTACTGGCCGATTTACGCGGACGACGTCATCTGGCCCAGCAGCGGCATCATCATTCCGGAAATGCTTCGCCAACAATACGCCGACACCCGGACCATCGCGCACCACTACGACAGCGCCAGGAAATGGATGAACTTCATGGCCGGTTTCATCACCAACGGCCTCATCGCAAAAGACACCTACGGCGATTGGTGCGTCCCGCCCGAAGACCCGGCGCTGATTCATTCCCAGGACCCGAAACGGGCGACGGACAAGACGCTGCTGGCGACCGCGTATTTTTACCACGACCTCGGTTTGATGGAACACTATGCGAAGATGCTGGGAAAATCCGATGACGCCCGGAAGTTTCACACGCTGGCCGAAAAAATGAAGGCCACCTTCAACCAAAAATTCCTCAATCGCAAACTCGGCCAATACGACAATGGCACGCAGACCTCGAGCGTGCTGCCGCTCGCGTTCGGCCTCGTGCCGGACGACATGCGCCAGCGCATCTTCGATCATCTCGTGGACAAAATAGAGAATGAAAGCCACGGGCACATCGGCACCGGCCTGGTCGGCGGCCAGTATTTGATGCGCGTGTTGTCCGACAACGGCCGCGCCGATCTGGCCTGCCGGGTTGCGACGGAAAAGGATTATCCCGGCTGGGGTTACATGATGGCGCAGGGCGCGACCACGATTTGGGAACTGTGGAACGGCAACACCGCCGACCCGACGATGAACTCCGGCAACCACGTCATGCTCATAGGCGATCTCGTGATCTGGCTCTACGAAAATCTCGCCGGCATCAAAACCGACCCCGACCAGCCGGGCTTCAAACATATCATCCTGAAGCCGCAGCCCGCCGGCGATTTGAAGTTTGTCCGGGCCACGCATCGTTCGCCTTATGGTTTGATTGTGAGCGACTGGAAAAAAGACGGCGGAACTTTCGACTGGCAGATTGAAGTTCCGGCGAACACCACCGCGACGGTTTATCTGCCGGCGAAAAGCATCGAGCATGTTCTCGAGAGCGGCAGGTTTGCCCGGAATGCTCCCGGCGTGAAATTTTTGCGAATGGAAAACGGCCGGGCCGTGTTCAACGTCGGCAGCGGCCAATACCATTTTGTGAGCGAATGACCACCGGCCGGCAAATCCTTTGACCATGAAAATTGAACCCCTCACCCGGCCGCAAGCCACGCTTCCCATGAAACTTGGCGGAGTGCGCCCGTCCCCGGGCGCAGCAACGGGCAAGAAACCATGTTTCGCAAATGCACACGCCGGTTTAGCTAATGCCGTAGCTGCGCCCGGGACGGGCGCACTCCGGTTCAGTGGTTCAACGCGCGACGTTTTGTTTCAGAGTACAGTTCCTGGGAGCGCCGGCGTCCCGCCGGCCAGTCCCGGAACTCGCCGGCGAGACGCCGGCGCTCCCAGGAGGTTCATGGAGAGGGCCGGGGCGCGGGGCGCGTTTTTTTTATTCAGCCTGTGGTTTGCATTTGTTACGACGGGCTGCGCCACTGTTTCAAATCAGCCCGGGCTGGTGAAATCCGAGTTCATCTACGAAACCGCGCCGTTCCCGTCCTGCCACGCCTCGACCATCGTGGAGACGAAATCGGGCCTGGTGGCCGCGTGGTTCGGCGGGACGGCCGAGCGCAATCCCGACGTTTGCATTTACGTGTCGCGGAACGTGGACGGCCACTGGACCGCGCCGGTTGAAGTCGCAAATGGAGCGGGCTTCGCCACCAACCGTTTCCCGTGTTGGAATCCGGTTTTGTTCCGGCCCAAAACCGGCCCGCTGTTGCTGTTTTACAAGGTCGGACCGAGTCCGGCCTTGTGGTGGGGAATGATGATGACTTCCGGTGACGACGGCAAAACGTGGTCACTGCCGCGCCAATTGCCCGAGGGAATACTCGGCCCGATTAAAAACAAGCCCGTGCAACTTGCCAATGGCGACCTGCTTTGTCCTTCCAGCACGGAAGGCGAGGGCGGCTGGCGGGTTCACTTTGAACGCACGAGTGATTTGGGCCAGACGTGGCAGGCCACTTCACCGGTGAATGACCCCAAAGAAATCGGCGCGATCCAGCCCAGCATCCTCTTTCATCCGGACGGTAAACTTCAGGCGCTGGGGCGGACCAAACAGGGGAAAATGTTCCAAATCTGGTCGGACGACGAGGGCCGGACCTGGGGAAAGATGACGCTGACCGCGCTGCCGAATCCGAATTCCGGCACGGACGCCGTGACGTTGAAGGACGGGCGGCAACTGTTGGTTTACAACCACAACGGCCAGCCGAAGGGCCGCAGCCCGCTCAACGTGGCCGTCTCCAACGACGGCGAGAACTGGCAGGCGGCGTTGGTTATGGAGGACGAACCGGGGAAACAATTTTCGTATCCGGCGGTCATTCAAACGAGCGACGGCCTGGTTCACATCACCTACACCTGGAAGCGCGAGCGAATCAAACACGCCGTGGTTGATCCGGCCAGACTCAAATTGCGTCCCTTGCCGCAAGGCGCGTGGCCGAAGTGAACGTTTGATTTTGCTCTTTTCATGAGTGGAAGATCGAAGAAAAAAGCCGCTGCCACGCATTCGCACCCGCCTGCTTCGTCCGCCGGTGAAATGCCGGAAGTGAAAGACTCCCGCCCGCTGAAACCCGAAAGCCCGGCGGCGGATTTGAATGACCGCCGGATGGTTCCCGGCATCTGCATTTTTCTGGCGGTGATCACGTTTGCCGTTTTCGGGCAGACGCTGCATCACGAGTTTATCAACTTTGATGACAACCTGTATGTGTATGAAAATCCCGCGGTCACCCGCGGGCTGAACCTGAAAGGAGTCGGGTGGGCGTTTACTCATAGGGTGTGTGCCAACTGGCATCCGCTGACGACGATGTCCCACATGCTGGACTGCCGTTTGTATGGGTTGAAAGCCGGCGGGCATCATTTGACGAGCGTTCTGCTGCACACGGCGACAGCGATTCTTCTCTTCCTGGTCTTGCGGCGAATGACGGGGTTTCTATGGCGCAGCGCTTTTGTGGCGGCGGTATTTGCGATTCATCCGTTGCGGGTGGAATCGGTGGCATGGGTGGCGGAACGCAAGGACATTCTCAGCGGCCTGTTCTTCATGCTGACCATCGGGACGTATGTGCGCTATGTCGGGAAGTCCAAAGTCCAAAGTCCAAAGTCCAAAATATATTACGGCTTAATATTGGTATTTTTTGCGTTGGGCCTGATGTGCAAGCCGATGCTGGTGACGCTGCCTTTTGTGCTGTTGCTGCTGGACTATTGGCCACTCCAGAGAATGTCGAAGGTCGAGGAACGAGGGGCGAGCAAGACTGCGGTTTCGGCTCTCGGGTCCTTGCTTCTTGAAAAGCTGCCCTTGCTCGGACTGGCAATCGCGTCGGCGGTGGTCACGGTTTTTGCCCAGCACGACGCGATCCAGTCGTTTGAGAAGTTTTCCCTTCCCTTGCGCGTGGGCAATGCCTTGATCTCCTATGTGGCCTATTTGGGCCAGATGTTCTGGCCGTCGGGTCTGGCGGTTTTATACCCGTTTGCAGCCAGGGACGTTGGGGTTTCAAAAGTGGTGCTATCACTGGTTCTGCTGGCCGGAATGTCTGCCGGCGCTTTTGTCCTGCGCCGCCGTCCCTATCTTTTGACCGGCTGGCTGTGGTATCTCATCATGCTGGCGCCAGTGATCGGGATTGTTCAGGTGGGGGTGCAGGCGCGCGCGGATCGTTACACCTATCTGCCGCAGATCGGTTTGTATCTGCTGCTGACCTGGGCGGCGGCAGAACTGTGCGCCGGCTGGCGCCTCCGCCGCGTGGTGCTGGGCGGCTGCGCCGCGATCATCCTCGTGGCTTTGATTTTCTGTGCGCGCGTGCAGACTGCCTATTGGCGGAATTGCGAATCGCTATGGACTCACACCCTCGCCTGCACTTCTGACAACGCCATCGCTCAAAATGCCCTCGGCAGCGCTCGGCTCAAGATGGGTAGTGTGGACGAAGCAATCACCCATTGCCAAAAGGCGCTGCAAATCAAACCCGACTACGTGGATGCCCATATCAACCTCGGCAACGCCCTGCTCCAAAAAAGCGGCGTGGACGAAGCGATCGCTCATTACCAAAAGGCGCTGCAAATCGTGCCTGGCGGCGCGGAGATTTACAACAACCTGGGCAGCGCTCTGCTCCAAAAAGGCAAAGTGGACGAAGCGATCGCCCAGTACCAAACAGCGCTGAAAATCAAACCCGGCTACGCCGAAGCCCATTACAACTTCGGATTTGCCCTGTCCAAAATTGGCCGGGTGGATGAAGCGATCGCCCAGTATCAAAAAGCACTGCAAATCAAACCCGACTACGTGGAAGCCCGCATCAACCTGGGCAACGCTCTGCTCCAAAAGGGCAAGGTGGACGAAGCGGTCACCCATTTCCAAATGGTGGTGCAAATCGCGCCCGGCTACGCAGAAGCCTACAACAACCTGGGCAGCGTTCTGCTCCAAAAAGGCCAGGTGGACGAAGCGATCGCCGATTTCCAAAAAGCACTGCAAATTAAACCCGACTACGCGGAAGTCCGCTACAACTTCGGATTTGCCCTGTCCAAAAAAAACAAGGTGGACGAAGCAATCGCCCAATACCAAAAAGCACTGCAAATCAAACCTGACTATGCGGATGCCCACATCAACCTCGGCAACGCCCTGCTCAAAAAGGGCGGTTTGGATGAAGCGATTGCTCATTACCAAAAGGCTCTGCAAATCAAGCCCGACAGCGCGGAAGCCCACAACAACCTCGACTACACACTGCGCCTGAAGAATGAGGCTGCCGGAAAGGGTCTTCCCGCCGCGCCCTGAAAAAACTTTGCTGGCGGAACAGAGCGTCCGGCAGGTGTGGCGTGGCGCGTTGCGCAGTCCGGTCGCGTGGGCATCGTGGGGCAAGCCAGTCTTCGGGTTTGCTGAACGGGAAAATTGAGCTGGCCGGAAGTCTGGTTTGTGTGCGGGTGGATTTTGCCGCGACGGGCGGACACATCGCCGGAGCCGGGGTCAGGGCGGCCCGGCAATGGCGCGGAGGCCGGGATACACCCCTTTTCCCGCAAATAACCATTTGCTTTTTTAACCATTTGCCAGTATGGTAATTCATAAACCCATAATCGCGATGTCATTTTTGACAAACGATTTGTCAATTTTTACATTACAAGTTATTGTCAAATGCGTTAAATAGATAGTGTCAATTCCATTAACCGAATATGTGTATGTTTATAATTGGCCGGTCATGCATGGCAGGGCGTCTCGGCGCTGGTGTGCAAGGCGTCCAATTTCAGAAAAGATGCCGTACCCAGGCGTTTACCTTGATTGAACTATTGGTGGTCATTGCCATCATAGCCATTTTGGCGGCCATGTTGCTGCCGGCGTTGTCGGGGGCAAAAATTAGAGCGCAAGGCATTGCCTGCATGTCCAATACCAGGCAGATGGAACAGGCTGCGATGTTATACAGCGCCGACTATAATGATAACCTTGTTCCCAACGGCAACGCCTACGGCCATTGGGTGACCAATACGTATGAGACTTGGAATGATAGTTCATTCAACAGCGACCCGACGGTGCTTCTGGATCCAGGCACGTGTTTGTTGGCCCCGTACCTTAAAAATCCCGGTGTTTACAAATGTCCCGCGGATGTCATGCAAGCGCAAAGCGGGCCTCGAGTAAGGACCCTTTCTTTGAATGCCGGCATGGGCGGGACTCCACTGGATGTGGGAAGTGATCCGCAAAAGCGGAGTTTCTTTGGTGCCTCGAAGGAAACAGACCTGAAAAACCCTGGCCCGGCCAACATTTTTACGTTTGTGGACGAACATGGTGACACTCTTGACGATGGGGTTTTCCATATTGACCCGGGACAGCCTGCTGGAAGTGTTTATTGGCGGAACATGCCAGCCGCTTATCATGGCGGCAGTTACAGTGTGACTTTTGCCGACGGCCATTCTCAAATTGTCAAGTTTTTGGAGCGCGGTGGTGGAAGAGGCGCCAACGGCACGTCGCTGATACCGGTTGTACCGGATGTCGCCCATATGTTCTCAGCCAACCCGGCATACGGGGGCACGCCTGGTTATGTATTTGCCGGCAGCCACTACGTGGTTGGAAATAGCCGGGACTTTAGGGTGCTTGAGGATGAGACGCCTTATCATTGAAAAGTTGAACCAAAAATTTTTCAAATCCAATTGCCGATTAACCCAACCCCAGTTCAGTCTGGGACTCCAAGCCATGAAAATAACAACCCAACCCCAGTTCAGTCTGGCACCCCAAACCGTGAAAACAATCAATCCAATCCAAAGTGATTATCACAATCAGGTGAACCCGCTGTCCGCCCGCTGTGGCCGATGGTTTAAATTTGCCGTGGCCAGCCTGGTGCTGGCCGCCTGCTTCCTGTGCGCCGCCCCTCTCCGGGCGCAAACAGCTACATTCAAGTCGGTGCCAAACTGCATCACGGTGCCGCTGCAATTCAACGGCACAGTCCTTTTGGTTTCAAATTTGGTGACGGTCAGAACCAATGGCTCCTATTTTGATGGCACGGGAACCAACTGGGTGATCAATCCAGTGAGTTTTTCTGTGTCGGGCGCGCCGTCTGGTGTTACGGCCACGGTGGAGGCTCTGGACGGCAATCCTGTGGGCGCATGGCAGCCGCGTATAAACACAAACGGCGCCAGCAGCTCTTCCAACCTTATCGTGAGGTTGGTTTTTAACGGCAACGAGGCCGAGGGGGTTTCCATACCGAGCCTTAATGTCTCGGGCGGGGTGGTGAATAACATCTTGTTAAAACTGCAAGTGGGTTCATTTTGGACCGCAGCCAGCACCAACGCCACCTACAACTGGTCGTCCGACGCAAGCTGGGCTTTAGGTGTGAAACCCGCCTTCCCAACCAATGACGTCATTTTTGGCTCGGATAGTGCGCCGAATGCGCCGCCTACGTCTTTGACGAACAGCATCGTTGACCAGAATTTTACAATTGGGTCGCTGCGTTTTGCCCAGACCAATACAACCGCCAAATATCACACCTTGCAGATCAATCCGAATGTGACCCTGACCCTGGTTGGAAGCAATGGTTTGAGCCTGCTGAAGGACTCTTTGAATTTACACACCGGCAATGGTGGCCAGACTGTCACCTTTACGGGAGGCGGGACTCTGGTGGTCAGCAATGAGCAGGCAAACATCACCGTTTATGGTGGTGATAACAGCGCGGCAAATCTGCTGGATCTATCCCAACTGGGAACGTTCGTGACGGATGTCAATCAAATCGGCGTGGGTGACGCTCGTCTTTATCCGTACTACCGGAACCTCAATGATCAGAACGCCTACAACGGGCAGCCCAGATCGGCGCTTACGAGCTTTAATATGGCGCAGACGAACGTGGTCAAGGCGGTTTTTGCCGATCCCAACAATTACACCAACGCTGACAGCCGGTTATACAGTTTGTCTCTGATGTATAGCGAACTGAGCGGATCCAGCACGGCGCCCAACTTCTATCTGGGCATCTCGAATATTTTCAACGTGGACAGTGTTGACTTTATTGGTGGAAATTCACGAGCCACCGTGAAGTTCAACTCCTCACTGCTTGTGACGACGAACGCGGGTCCTGCCTATGTCACAAATTCCATGATTGCCGTCTTCCGCGGCACCAATGGCGGGCGCATGTCGGTGTTCACCATATCGGATGGCGGCGGCACCAATACCGCCAACAGCAACCTCAAAGCAACTATTGACTTCAGTCTCGGAACTTTGGACATGCTCTGTGACCGGTTCTACATTGCCAGGGATCGAAAGTTGATTGTTGCCGCTGGAACTCCCGCCTATCAGGGAAACTTCACCATGGGCAACGGCATTGTGGATGCCAACACGGTGGTTCTCGGTTTCCGGGAATACAACCAGACGAATACAACGCCCACCACCGGTGGTTTCGGTTCCACTGAAGGTTCAGTTACTATCGTTAGCAACGGCGTGTTCAAGGTCAACAATTCATTGACGCTTGGCTCCACAGTGAACACCAATGCTTACGCTTTGATATACGCTTCAAATAATCGGGAATACGGCCAGGTTACTGTTGTAAATGGTGGCACGCTGATAGCCAGCAATGTCCTGGTCGGTGGTCCGGTTTACGGCGCTTCTCTCAACAACTTCATCATTGTGAGCAACGCTTCCACCCTCATCCTTTCCAACATGATGGCGGGCCCCAATCAGTATTTGGATAACCTGAACATCGCCAATGGTTCGACAATGCAGGTTCAGATTGATGGGAACCACGTCGGGCCTTACATTTACGTCACCAACATGTATTTTAGCAGCTCGGTCGGGAACAACATTCTTCGGGTTGCCAGCATCCAGAACCTGACCTCGACCACGGTGCCGCTCATTTACCACGTGAACGGCTCGCCCGGGAGTCTGCCGACGGTTGTTGTGCCGGCTGGGTTTGTCGGCGGTTTACAGGACAACGGGGCGAATAACACCATTGACTTGATGCTCTTCAGCGGCAGCCCCAAGAATTTGCTGTGGCGCGGCACCAATCCAAATTGGGATACAACCACGAAAAACTGGTATGATCAAAATACCGGTTTAATGACCAATTTTACCGACTTTGACGTGGTTGCGTTTGACGATGCTGGAGGTTATCCCACCACCATCATTCCGACGGAAGCAGTATTTCCGGGAGCGGTCCATATGACGAATAACTCGATCTATTATACCTTCGGAAGTGGTACGGGCCAGATACAAGGAAGCGGTGTCCTGACCAAAGTGGGAACCGGCACTTTGGAAATTGATGGCTCGGCCATCATTTCGTATGTGATCACGCAGGGTGTGTTGACCAACAGTGCAAGCGGAACCTGCGGCGGCGTGACCGTCTCTGCCGGAGCCGCGTTTGGCAACGCGGGAAAAGTCAGACAAGGTGGCATTACTTGTGCCGGACAGGCATTAAATGATGTTTCTGGCACGGTGAACGGTCCTTTAACCGTTCAGAGCGGTGGTGTCGTGACCAATTTGAACATTATCCAACATGGCGCGCTGACGGTACTGGGTGGTGGATTCCTGTATAATGGTTTAAATGCGCTATTGGACGATTTTGGCTCGGGCGTCATTTCCAGCAACGCCACACTGTTCAACGATGGCTGGTTCGGGTCTGACAGCACGATTGAAACCCTCGCCGTGGGAGGCAAGTTGATAGACACCGGAGCGAGCGGCCAACCCACAATGGAGTTGCACATGCTGACCGTCAATCCTGGCGGCGTGTTCATACCGGGCGGCGATGGCATTGGCACTTCAGAGGTTAGAAAGGCTTTGGTTGATCCGGATACGGGCACTCTTTATCCTGCGCGGGTGTTGTTAAGCGCTGGGTCCACCAACATATTCAAGGTGAATCCCGCCCTGAGTGGTCCTGGCGTTGCCAGTACTCTCTTCCAGTCCGGTTATCAAGACTATGGGCCCAGTCAGGGTACCATAGTGCAAAATGGCTGCACCATCGTCATTACGAACATCAATAGTATCGCCGCCCCATTTGCGGCAGGGCAATATTTCACATTGTTTGAGAATTCGGCCAATTCTGGCAATCCCAGAACCACCGGCGCGTCCACGAATGCATTCCCGGTGATAATCCCGGCGCAGCCCGGATCCGGACTCGCATGGGATTTGCGTTACTTGTGGGGTTTCGGCGGAAGCAGCACATGGGGTATTATTGGCATCATTCCCGTTGCGCTTCATCCAACCAACGTATTCGTTTCGATTACGCCATCAAATGGTTTCGTTACGATTACGAGCTATACTACGAATACCACTACCCAAGTCATCACGACGAATTTCGCGACCAATAACGTCATCTTTTCAGATGTAAAGTGGCCACAAGATCACACCGGCTGGCGGCTGCAGCAGCAGGCAAACCCGTCCACTATCGGGCTTTCCAACAACTGGGCTGATGTTTTCTGGGCACGTTATACCAATGACATTGGTTTTACCAATAATGTGGACACGAACACGACCAAAAACAGTACTTACTTCTTCCGGATGGTTTCTCCGTAAACATGGTGTAAGGACACCGGTTTTCGGTTTGGTTGCAAGGCCGGGGTTAAGCGGAAGCTTGGCCCCGGCCGGTTTTTAAAAACCGGCGCAAATGAAATGGATGGTTGGGTATAACCACCGAGGGTTGGCGGCCGTCTGTATTGAAACGCAAACATGAAAATCAAAACCATTGTCACAGCGGCCGTTTTTTTAACGGTTTGGTCTTTGAGCCAGCCAGGTCTGGCCCGCGAAAGCTGGCCGGCCCCTGACGACGCCACCAGGCAGCGCGAGGTTGCCTGGAATCAATACGAGCAGCAGGTCATCTCCAACGTCACGCCGCAACTCGCCGAGTGGGCGAAAAAGGGCAAGCCGTTCATCCCGTGGGCGTCCAAGCCGGAAGATTTGCCGCAGGCGAAAGTGCCGGCGTTTCCCGGCGCGGAAGGCGGCGGAAAATTTTCCTTTGGCGGCCGCGGCGGGAAAGTATTTGTCGTGACCAACCTTGCCGACAGCGGGCCGGGTACGTTGCGCGAGGCCTGCGAATCCGCCGGGCCGCGCATCGTCGTGTTCAATGTTGCCGGCATCATTCACCTGGAAAAGCCGGTTTACATTGAAGCGCCGTACATCACGATTGACGGCCATACCGCGCCCGGCGACGGCGTTTGCATCGCCGGACAACGGCATCGTGGACAATGCCCACGACGTGGTCATTCGCTATCTTCGTTTGCGGCGCGGCAACCTGGACATTTTCAACCGCCACGGCGTGCATTACGGCAATCCGGTTGGCAACATCATCATTGACCACGTGTCGGCAAGCTGGGGCCAGGACCAGAACATTGACACCTACCGCCACATGTATCAGCCGACGAACGGCGGCCCGGCGCTCAAACTGCCCGCCGTCAACGTCACGATCCAATGGACCATTACCAGCGAGGCGCTCAACACCTACAACCATGCGTTTGGCGGCGACTGGGGCGGGCGCAACAGCATGTTCCACCACAATTTGCTGGCCTGCAACACGGGCCGCAATCCGAGCATCGCGATGACCTATGACTTCAATTTCGTCAACAACGTGTTGTTCAACTGGCGGCATCGTTCCGTGGACGGCGGCGGCAAGGACAGCCTCTACAACATCATCAACAATTATTACAAACCCGGCCCGGCGACGCCGAATGGCGCGGTGCGCTACCGGATTCTTCAGCCCGCGCAAAGCTGGAGCAAGGCCGACCCGGTCAGCCGTGGGGCAAGGCCTATGTCGCCGGCAACGTTGTCGAAGGGTATCCGAAGGTGACTGCGAATAACTGGGATGGCGGCGTGCAATTCAGCAAAGCGCCCGACGCCGACGCCACCGGGGCGATTGCCAAGGGCGCGATGGACGCTGACGACGAAATCCAAAAAATCATCGCGCAAGTCCGCGTGGACAAACCCTTCCCCATGCCGCCCGTGACGATGGAAAGCGCGCCGGACGCTTTCAATTCCGTTTTGAAGAATGCCGGCGCGACATTGCCACGGCGCGATGCCGTGGACGAACGCGTCATTGCTGCAGTCAAGACCGGAAAAGTGTGGAGCGAAGGCAAGGAATTCAGTCCGCCGTCCATGAAAGGCCTGGCTAAAAACAACATTGGCACCGCCGGCAATGGCATCATCACGGATGTTTCGCAGGTTGGCGGTTATCCCGAATACAAGGGCGAGCCGATCAAAGATTTGGGTGTTGACGGCATTCCTCTTTCCTGGAAGAAGAAATTCGGCCTCGACGTGAATGACGCGGCGCTCGCGCAAAAAGATTTGCAGGGCGACGGATACACGGTGATTGAGAAATATCTCAACGGACTCGACCCGACGAAGAAGATTGATTGGTCCGACCCCAAAAGCAACGTGAACACATTGACCGCGGATAATTTCAAGCCGGCCAAAAACTGAGCCATTTCTTCTTTGCTTTGGCGGGCGGCTGGCGATGATTAATGGGCGCGGAAGATGATACGCAACCTTCAAAATTTATCAGGTTATGCGTGGGTCGTGGTGGCATTGCTCTGGCCGGTGGCGATGCTCAATTACCTCGACCGGCAGATGGTTTCCACCATCCGGGTTTCGATTCGCGCCGACATCCCGAGCATCGCCAACGATCAGGATTTCGGCACGCTCATCGCGGTGTTCATGTGGGTGTACGCGTTTCTAAGCCCCATCGGCGGTTTTGTGGCGGACCGGTTCAACCGCCGTTGGACGGTCATCGGCAGCCTCGGCGTGTGGTCGGCGGTGACCTGGGCGACAGGACACGCGACCACCTACTCGCAGATGCTTTGCTTTCGCGCGCTCATGGGCATCAGCGAGGCGTTTTACATCCCGGCGGCACTGGCGCTCATCGCGGACTTTCATTCCGGCGGCACCCGGGCCCGGGCGGTGGGTATTCATCAAAGTGGCATTTATGCCGGCCTCGCTCTTGGCGGCATCGGTGGTTACATCGCCCAAACCAGTTCGTGGCGGAACTGCTTCACCTGGTTCGGCGTGGTCGGCGTGATATACGCGGTGGTGCTGATGCTGGCCTTGCGGGATGCGCCGGCGGCCTCCGGTGAGACGGGATCGAAAAAGAGTTCCGTCACCGTCGGCGAGACATTGCGCGCGTTGTGGACGCAGCCGGCGTTCTGGATCCTCGTGATTTATTTCACGTTCCCGGCCATCGCGGGCTGGGTGACGAAGAACTGGCTGCCCACCTACCTGGCCGACACCTTCCAGCTCAAGGAAGGCCCCGCCGGGTTGTCCGCCACGGGTTACATTCAACTGGCGTCGTTCGTTGGCGTGCTGCTCGGTGGCGTGATCGCGGATGGATGGATGCGCGTGACGCCGCGCGGCCGCATTTACACCAGTGCCATCGGTGTGTTCCTGCTCGTGCCGGCGTTGCTGGGCCTTGGCCATGCGTGGAACCTCGGCGCGGCCATCGCCTTCATGGTGATGTTCGGCCTCGGCTGGGGATTTTTTGATTGCAACAACATGCCCATCCTTTGCCAGATCGCGCGCCCGGAACACCGCGCCACGGGCTACGGTTGCATGAATTTCGTGAGCATCAGCGTAGGGGCGGGCGCGACGGTCCTGCTCGGCTGGATGCGCGATCACGGCATCAAGTTTTCCGTGGCGTTCGCTGCGTCGGCGGCGGTAGCATTGTTGAGCGCGGGGCTGATTCTTCTGGTGAAGCCGCGCAGTGAACCGGAATTGACCGCGCGATGACTTTGGAGACTGAAAACGCAAAAATGAAAACTCCTTTGACCGGAATCATTCCACCGATGATCACGCCATTGCTGAATCGGGACGCACTGGACGTCGCCGGCCTGGAACGGCTCGTCGAGCGCATTCTTGACGGCGGCATCAGCGGCCTGTTCATCCTCGGCACCACCGGCGAGGGGCCGAGCCTGGGTTATCGTCTGCGCCGCGAACTGGTTGAGCGCGTTTGCCGCCAGGTCAAAAATCGCGTGCCGGTCCTCGTCGGGATCACCGACACGGCGTTTGTTGAATCAGTCAATGTCGCCCGTCATGCCGCCGACGCCGGTGCGGACGCCGTGGTGGTCGCGCCGCCGTATTATTTGCCTGAAGCCCAGCCGGAGTTGCGGGAATATCTCGATCATCTCGTGCCCGAACTGCCGCTGCCGCTGTATCTGTACAACATGCCCGCGTTGACCAAGGTCACTTACGAACTGGAAACCGTACGGCACGCCATGGACCTGCCGAGTGTTGTCGGCCTCAAGGACAGTTCGGGAAATCTTGATTACTTCAAAAGCGCCGCCAGCCTGCTCAAACGCCGTCCCGACTGGACGCTGTTGATCGGCCCGGAGGAAATGCTGCTCGAATCCATTGCCGCCGGCGGCCTGGGCGGCGTGAGCGGCGGCGCCAATCTGTTTCCGAAACTTTACGTAAAACTGTTCGAGGCCGCCCGCGCCGGCAACCTGGCTCGCGCCCGGGAACTTCAAGCCCAGGTCCTGCGCATCAGCAATTCGCTTTATCACATCGGCCGCCACTCGTCGTCCATCATCAAAGGCATCAAATGCGCGCTGGCCTGCCTCGGCGTCTGCGACGATTTCATGGCCGAGCCGTTTCACCGCTTCCGCGCCGAAGAACGGGCATTGGTCGAAGGCCGTTTGAAAGAAATTGAGGCTGAACTGGCGAGATTGAATTTGTAAACGCCGGATGATTATAACCACGAAATACACGAAAAGGGGACCTGCCGGTGATGCCCGTTGGCCATTGGCTATCGGCTGTGGCGTCAGCCGCGTCAGCCGCACGCTCCCCGTCGTTTTCGTGTGTTTCGTGTGTTTCGTGGTTTCCTCCTTTGCCGCCGCGTCCGACTTCTCCGTGCCTGAAACCCGCCGTATTCGCCCATTACGTCGAGCGCTTCAACACGATGGAGGATGAAAACGTCACCAACTACGTCTCCAATTCCGCATCCTGGGACTGGTTGCAGAAAAACATCCCGTTCTTCGAATGTCCCGACCGCGAAGTGGAGGAAATCTACTATTTCCGCTGGTGGTCGTTTCGGAAGCATCTCGTGCCGGCGACCAACGGCGTTGTGTTCACCGAATTCCTGACGCCGGTGAAACACGCCGGAATTTACAACACCATCAGCTGTGCGGCGGGATTTCATCTGGCGGAAGGCCGCTGGTTGCGCAACCAAAGTTGCCTCGATGACTACATTTTATTCTGGCTGCGCGGCAGCGGGGGCAAACCCCAGCCCCACTTTCACAAATTCAGCAGTTGGTTCGCGACCGCCGTTTACGACCGCTATCTCGTGGACGGCGACAAGCCATTTCTCACCGGCTTGCTGGACGACTTGGTTGCCGATTACAAAACCTGGGAAACGGAGAGGCAGCTGACCAACGGACTTTTCTGGCAATTCGACGTGCGTGACGGCATGGAGGAATCCATCAGCGGCTCGCGCACGAACAAAAATCTCCGCCCGACCATCAACAGCTACATGTTCGGCAACGCGCAGGCCATTGCCGCCGCCGCCCAACTCGCCGGCCGGCCGGTGGTGGTGAAAGAGTTCAACGCAAAAGCCTTCGAACTGAAACGCCTCGTGGAATCGGAACTCTGGGACGATCAGGCGAATTTTTTCAAGGTGCGGCTCGACCACGGCCGGCTCTCAAACGCCCGTGAAGAAATCGGTTTTATTCCGTGGATGTTTGAACTGCCGGATTCCGGAAAGGGATATGAAGCGGCCTGGACGCAATTGACCGACCCGCAAGGCTTCCACGCGCCGTATGGCATCACTACGGCGGAACGGCGGCATCCGCAGTTCCGTTCGCACGGCTACGGCCACTGTGAATGGGACGGCGCGGTATGGCCGTTCGCCACCTCGCAGACGCTCGATGCCCTGGCCAACGTGCTGCGCGATTATCCGCAAAACTTTGTCACCGCGAATGACTATTTCGACGCCTTCCTCACTTATGTCCACAGCCAGCATGCCGGCGGCAAACCTTTCATCGGCGAATATCTTGACGAAACCACCGGCCAATGGATCAACGGCAAAAACGGCCGCAGCCGTTACTACAACCATTCAACCTTCGCCGACCTGCTCATCAGCGGCGTCGTTGGCTTGCGCCCGCGCGCGGATGACACGGTGGAAGTCCAGCCGCTTTTGCCTGACGGCGTGTGGGACTGGTTTTGTCTCGACGGCGTGAAATATCACGGCCATGTGCTCTCCATCATTTGGGACCAGGACGGCAAACATTACGGTCGCGGCACCGGCCTGATCGTGCTGGCCGATGGCAAACAAATTGCCCATAGTGATAAACTGGAACGCATGACCGGGAAACTACCATGAACCGAATGCTCACATTTCATCGTGCCACCGTCCCATTCGTCGCATTAGCCTTATCGGTCGCATCCTCGCTCGCCGCCGCGCCGAAGCTGTCACCCATAATCTCCGTCGCCAAAGACGGCAAGCTCGCCTACCACGCCGACGAACACGGCAATCGGGTTCCGGATTTTTCCAGTTGCGGTTACCTGGGCGGAGACAGGGCAATTCCCGATGTGCCCGTTCGTGTGGTGGTTGCGCCCGCGCCCGGCGACAGCACGGAGCGGATTCAAAAGGCGATTGATTACGTGGCGGGTTTGCCACCGGATTCCAACGGCGTTCATGGTGCGGTGTTGTTGCTGAAGGGCCGCCACGAAGTCTTCGGTGGCCTGCTCATCACCAATTCCGGGGTGGTCTTGCGCGGTCAGGGCATGGGCGAAGACGGCACTGTTTTGGTCGCCGCCGGACTCGACCGCCGCACGCTCATCCGCATCACTGGCCGGAACGATCTCACCCCTCGCGCCAATTCCGCCTGGCAAATAACCGACGATTACGTCCCGGTCGGCGCGACCAGTTTCCACCTGCAAAATGCCGGCGGCCTTAAGTCCGGTGACACCATTCGTCTCATTCGTCCCAGCACGCAAGCCTGGATCGAGCGCCTCGGCGCCACTGAGTTCGGGGGAGGCGAAGGCGGCGGCTGGAAACCCGGCACCCGCGACATCACTTGGGATCGCGTGATCAAATCCATTGAAGGCAATCTCGTTACCGTGGACGCGCCCATCACCACAGCCATTGAAAGCTTGTTGCTTGGTAGGAGACGAGGTGACGAGTCTCAAAATAATTCGGCTATTGACTATTTGCCATCGGCTGTCACGCGCAGCGCCTGGCCGGGCCGCCTCACCAGCGTCGGTGTGGAAAATCTCCGTCTCGAATCCACTTTCGATGCGGCCAACCCCAAAGACGAAGCCCACGCCTGGTGCGCCATTACGATGGAGAACGCCGCCGATGCCTGGGTCCGCCAGGTTGCATTCAAACACTTTGCCGGTTCCGCCGTGGCTCTCTATGAAACCTGCCAGCGCATCACCGTGCAAGATTGCCTGTCGCTCGCGCCAGTTTCCGAAGACGGAGGCTATCGGCGGAACACGTTTTTCACCATGGGCCAGCAGACGCTCTTCCTGCGTTGCTACGCCGAACATGGCCGCCACGATTTTTCCGTTGGCCACTGCGCCGCCGGGCCGAATGCGTTCGTGCAATGCGAAGCCCATGAAGCCCTCGACGACAGTGGTCCCATCGAAAGCTGGGCCAATGGCGTGCTCTACGACAACGTGGTCATTGACGGCAACGCTCTCGCGCTTGGCTATCGCCCCGGCAACAACGCCGGCATTGGCTGGGCGGCGGCCAATTGCGTGCTGTGGAATTGCAGCGCGTCCGTCATCCGCTGCTGGAATCCGCCCGGCGCCCAGAACTGGTCGTTCGGCTCCTGGGCCAGCTTCGAGGGCGACGGCGCCTGGTACAGCTCGAACGACTTTGTGTCGCCAGCCAGCCTTTACGCCGCACAGTTGAACGACCGTCTCGGTGCCAAAGCCGCAGCACGCCTGCAACTCATGCCCCGGTCGCACGAGGAATCCAGCAACCCGCCGATCGAACAAGGCTCAAAAACTCGCTGCCGCATCGCACCAGCCCGCGCCGCGGCTTGCGGATTACATTGCGGCTGCCGGCAAGCGTGAGCCCATACCGAGCGAGCCGGTTGAAGCGAAGCGAGTGGAAGATGTTTTGCCCCTTAGCAGCCACGGTGACGAGGCTCAAACTTCAAATCGGCAATTGATATTCACCAACGGCTGGCTCACCTGCGAAGGCAAGCTCCTCATCGGCGGCAGCACCAGCACGGCCTGGTGGCGCGGCAACATTCGTCCGAACGAAGCGCCGTCGTTTGGTCTGGCGCTCACACGCTTCGTGCCGGGCCGCGTCGGGCCGGGTTTTACGGATGATCTCAATGATGTCGCCGATTCACTCGTTGCGAGCGGCAATACGGCTTTGGACCACCATTACGGCCTCTGGTACGAGCGCCGACGCGACGACCACGAGCGCGTCCGCCGTATCAACGGCGATGTCCTGCCGCCGTTCTACGAATTGCCCTTTGCCCGGAGCGGGCAGGGGACCGCCTGGGACGGCTTGAGCCAGTACGACCTGACGAAGTTCAATCCATGGTACTGGTTGCGGCTGCGCGAATTTGCGGACCTCTGCGACCAGCGCGGGCTGGTGCTGTTCCACGAAAATTATTTCCAGCACAACATCCTCGAAGCCGGGGCGCACTGGGCCGACTTCCCGTGGCGTTCGGCGAATAACATCAACCACACCGGCTTCCCCGAGCCGCCGCCGTACGCGGGTGACAAGCGCATCTTCCAGGCGGAACTGTTCTACGACGTGACGCATCCGGTCCGGCGTGAGTTGCATCGGCGCTTCATCCGCCAGTGCCTCGACAACTTCACGAACAACGCCAACGTGATCCAGTTCACCAGCGCCGAGTTCACCGGGCCGCTGCCCTTCGTGGAGTTCTGGCTGGATACCATTGCGGAATGGGAGCGCGAAACCGGACGTCATCCGCTGGTGGCGTTGAGTTGCACCAAGGACGTCCAGGATGCGGTCCTCGCCGACGCGAAACGGAGCGCCATCGTGGATGTAATTGTGTTTCGCTATTGGTGGGTCAGTGACAAGGGGACGTATGCGCCGCCCGGCGGGAAAAATCTCGCGCCGCGCCAATTCGATCGCCTCTTTCACGGCGGCACACCCGGTGATTTGAATCTGGCGTCCATGGCGGCAGAGTATCGCGCCAGATTTCCGGCGAAACCCGTCATGGCGGTGAGCGAACAAGGCTACGACCTGAGCCGCTGCGGCTGGGCTTATCTGTGCGCGGGTGGATCAATGCCGAACCTGCCGCGAGGAATGGATGCCAAACTGCTCGCCGCGATTCCGCGCATGACGCCGTGGCCCGAGGCCACCGGCGCCGGCCGCTGGGCTTTGCGGGAAAAAGGAAGGCAGGCGTTGATCTATCGCGGCACCGGCGCGGAACTCGACCTGTCAGGCGAATCCGGTTCCTTCCGCGTGAACCGGGTGAACCCGGGAACCGGCGAAGTTACACCGGGCGGAATCGTGCAGGCGGGAGGCAAGGTGAAGCTGCCGGAGGCGCCGGTGATTTGGCTGGTGAAGGAATGATGAGAATGAAGGGAGTTGCCTCCACACTCGCCTTCACCCTGACCCTTTCCCCCGGGGAGAGGGCTGGGGTGAGGGCGAACGTTGACACCAATATCAGACTCCGCCGACTCACGTCGTCGGGTGCGGGGATTACCGTCGCGCTTCTGCTCGCGTTGCTCTGCGCGGTGTTTCCCGCCTCTGCCGTTGACACCGTCGAGCAATGGGGCGTGTTTGAGGTCACGCTCAAAGGGCCGGCGAATGGAGACCCGTTTGTTGACGTGCGCTTCGCCGCGAAGTTCGTGCAAGACAACAACGTGATCGAAGTCCCCGGATTCTACGATGGCGATGGCATGTATCGGGTTCGTTTCATGCCGGAAAAGCCGGGAAATTGGAAGTACCTGACGTTCAGCAGCACCCTGGAGCTGGATGGCAAGGCCGGCGGATTTGTTGTCACCAAGCCATCCGCTGACAATCACGGGCCGGTGCGGGTGACGAATACGTTTCACTTCGCCTATGCCGACGGCACGCCCTACAAGGAACTCGGCACGACCTGTTACGTCTGGCAATTGCAGGATGAAGCGCTCCAGGAACAAACGCTCAAAACGCTGGCCACGGCGCCGTTCAACAAAATCCGCTTCTGCGTGTTTCCCAAACGCTACGCCTGGAATACCAACGAGCCCCCGTCGTATCCGTTTGAGGGTAACCCGATGACGACGAATTGGGATTTCACACGCTTCAATCCGAAATATTTCCAGCACCTGGAACAACGTGTTGCCGATTTGCAACAACTCGGCATCGAAGCCGACGTGATCCTATTCCATCCCTATGACGGGGGGCATTGGGGTTTTGACCGGATGCCGCCGGAGGTCAACGACCGTTATTTGCGTTATGTCGTCGCCCGCCTCGCCGCGTATCGCAACGTCTGGTGGTCGCTCGCCAACGAGTGGGATTTTATGAAGCAGAAAAAGGAATCCGATTTCGTCCATTACGGTGAACTGGTGTCGCAAGCCGACCCGTTTCATCATCTGCTTTCCATCCACAACGGCTCGCTGCTGTTCAACCACATGCTGCCATTCATCACCCACGCGAGCATCCAGAACGGCCTGGCGGTTGAGGACGCCGTGCGCGCGGAAATTTACCGCCGCGCGTATCGCAAACCGGTGGTTTACGACGAGGTAAAATACGAGGGCAACATCGAAAGCCGTTGGGGACAATTGAGCGCCGAGGAAATGGTGTTCCGGTTTTGGAACGCGACCGTCGCCGGCACCTACTGCGGCCACGGCGAAACCTACAAGAGCGACGACCAGATCCTCTGGTGGTCCAAGGGCGGCGTGCTCAAGGGCCAAAGCCCCGCGCGCCTGGCGTTCCTGAAAAAAGTCCTCGATGATGCGCCGGCGGAGGGGGTTAATCCCCTTGGCCAAATGGCCGGCCAGCCGGGGGAATACTATCTCCTCTATTTTGGAAAACAGACGCCCACCAACTGGGTCTTTCGCCTTCCCAATTCGAAGCGGGCCAAAACCCAGGCCGCCGACGGCATGAAATTCACCGCCGAAGTGCTCGATACCTGGAACATGACCGTGACGTCTGTTCCTGGTACGTTTATACTCAAGAAAATGGATGATTATTTTTACGCTGACAAAGACGGCCGCACGATTCCGTTGCCCGGCAAGCCTTACATGGCGATCCGAATCCGGCGGGTAAAGGATTAACCACGAAACATACGAAATGGCACGAAAGCTCTTCATCTTCATCGGTGGGTCAGACGAGCAGAACGGCGATTACTCGTCGGTCCTGCGGTTGGCAAGGCGCGGCGGGACAGCGAACTGGAGCAGCCTGAAGACTGCGCGTCCGGGCGACCGGGTGCTGATTTACATTCGACAGCCACCAGGCGCTCTGGTTGTGAAAGCCAAAATCTTGTCCAATCCAGTCAAAGGCGAGCCCGGCGACTACGCCTATCGCGCCAAAATCGGTAAGTTCGAGTTGTTGCCGAACCAACTCGAAATAGGTGATCTCAAACGTGCATTCCCAAGTTGGGATTGGCTGCGTTTTCCGCGTCGAGGCATAGCCGTTCCTCAAAACATCTCTGGCCGTCTATGGAGGCTCGTTCATGAAAAGCAGTCTCGTGTTCAAATTACCATCTCGAATTCGGGTTGCGGGCTGCGGTTACTTGAAAAACTGCATGAATCAGGCCGGGCTGTTTATTGGGGAGCGCCTAAGCTCACTCAATCTGGCGACACCATTTTGTTTTACGTCATAGAGCCAGTCAGTGCGATTGTCGCCGTCGGGAAGGCGTTAAGCGGGACGCGGCCAACGAATCGCAAATGGTATGAGGCGAAGATTGGAGAAATCAGAAAGCTGGAATCCCCAATCAGCCTACAGGAAATACGTAAGATGTTCCCGCGCTGGGCTTGGCTGAAGCACGTGGTTATGTTCTCTTACGTCTCGCCAGAACGGGCAAAGGCGCTGGTGGCGAGATGTAAAATTGAAGTGCCCGTTTTGAGCAATGGCCAAAGGCATGGCGCTGGGCCTGGCGGCGATGCGGAGACAAATCGTTTAGTCGAAAAGGCAGCGGTGGGCAGAGTGGCGCGATTGTTGCGAAAACGCGGCTTCAAAGTTGTCTCCCGCGAAAAGGATCGAATTGGCTACGACCTCGATGCGACCAAAGGACAGATAGAGCTTCATGTGGAAGTGAAGGGCGTTTCGGGTGAAGGGATTCAGTTTCCAATCACCTCGGCGGAAGTAAGGCGGTCAGAAGTTGACAAGCAATTCCGGTTGATGGTTGTCACGAGTGCGCGAATGCACCACGCCAAAGTCCACGAGTTCAGAGGCGCACAACTCAAACGTATGTTCCAGCTATCGCCACTCAGTTTCATGGCGATGAAACGTGATTGATTTCGATAACGCATAAATGAAACGAACTGCCGAAAAATCAGCCAGCCCCGGAGCGCGGCTGTGGTTGCAGACACAGTCGCAGACCGTGGCCCTTTGGCCAATCCCAACGGGATTGAATCACTCAGCCCAGGGTTGGCCGCACTTGCGGCCTACCCTGGGTCAGTCATCCAAAATAATTTCCAACCCCAACGGGGTTGTATCAATGTTCCGCCGTGGTTTGATTCAACCCCTTCAGGGTTGTGAATCTCCGCGACGCCATCCCAGGGTAGCTCGTTCCTCGCAACCCTGGGCTGAAAGATACAATCCCGTTGGGATTAGCCGGAACGCCGGCAATTTGATGGCGGTGATTGCAATACTCCTGTCGCTTGTTTTCTTGTTCGCCGCCCGCGCCGACACTGTTTCCATCGTCATCCCCACCAACGCCGCGCCGCGGGTGGAATTTGGCGCGGAGAAACTGGTGGAAGCGCTCAAGGCAGTAAAGTCGGATGCGACGATTGTTCGGACGGAAAAAGTATTGGGACGGAAGATTCATTTGAATACGGCGCACGATCCTTCGGAGGCCCGCGAAGGATACTCATTGGATTTGGGTGACAACAACGACGTGTTTGTAATTTCCCGCGATGATTCGGGCGCGCTTTACGGCTGTTTGGAATTGGCAAAGCGGATTCGCGAGGAAGGAAAACTTCCAACCGTTAAAGTTGTTAGCTTCCACAACAAACCCGCCATGACCCTGCGCGGCACATGCGTCGGGATGCAAAAGACCTACATCCTGCCGGGCCGGAAGGTCTATGAATATCCCTACACGCCGGAGTTGTTCCCGTGGTTCTACGACAAGGCGCTCTGGCGCGAGTACCTCGACTTCCTCGTTGCCAACCGCTTGAACACGCTTTACCTCTGGAACGGCCACCCCTTCGCGTCGCTCGTGCGGCTCAAGGATTATCCCGAGGCGGTTGAGGTTCCCGACGACATATTCCAGAAAAATGTCGAGATGTTCCGCTGGCTCACGACCGAGTGCGACAAGCGCGGCATCTGGCTGGTGCAGATGTTCTACAACATCTTCCTGCCCAAACCGCTGGCCGAAAAGTACGGCGTCTCCACCCAGCTCGCCGCGCCCACGCCGATGGCTTCCGATTACACGCGCAAATCCATCGCCGAATTCGTAAAGCAATACCCGAATGTCGGCCTGATGGTCTGCCTCGGCGAGGCGTTGCAAGGCACCGATAATCAAATCAACTGGTGTACGAATACCATTCTGCCGGGCGTGCTCGACGGGATGAAAGCCGCCGGATTGAAGGAGCAGCCGCCAGTGGTCATCCGCACTCACGCGATGGATGCCAATGCCATCATGCCTGCGGCCTTTCAGGTCTATTCCAATCTGTTTACCGAAACGAAATATAACGGTGAATCGCTCACCACTTGGGAACCGCGCGGCAAGGGACAGGCAACCCACCAGGCCATGAGCAAACTCGGACCGCACTTGGTCAACATCCACATCCTCTCGAACCTCGAACCGTTCCGCTACGGCGACCAGCAGTTCATTCAAAAATGCATGCAGGCGTCCCGCGACCGGCTGGGCGCGACGGGAATACACCTGTATCCGCTGTCGTATTGGAACTGGCCGTATTCGCCAGACATCGTGGGTGGCCGCGACGCCCTCGTCGCAAAAGGTGAAGGCGACGCCACGTCGCCCGTGCGCGGCGATGGCGCCGCGTACACAGTCGGCGACGGGGCGTCGCAGCCACTGCTGCAGTGGGACCGCGACTGGATCTGGTTCGAGGCCTGGGCGCGTTACGCGTGGAACCCTGATTATCTCGAAAAGGAAGACCATGCTTACTGGATTTCCCGGCTGGCGGAGTTTTACGGCAACACCAACGCTGCCGAAAAAATCCTCGAAGCCTATAACAATGCCGGCGAAGTCGCGCCCCGGCTCATCCGCCGCTTCGGCATCACCGAGGGCAACCGCCAGACGCTGTCGCTGGGCATGACGCTGGATCAACTGGTAAACCCGAAGAAATACAACATGCTGCCGGACCTTTGGGAATCCCAGGCGCCGCCGGGCGAGCGGCTGCAAGAATACGTGCAAAAGGAATGGAACCATCAGCCGCACGAAGGCGAAACGCCAGAGTCAATCATCCGCGACATTCTGGACTATTCGTCCCAGGCCGTCGCATCCGTCTCATCGGCCGAGCCGCTGGTGACGAAAAACCGCAGCGAGTTTGCGTGCCTGGCGAACGACGTGCGATGCATTCAGGCGATGGCGCAAAACTACGCGGCGAAGGCCCGGGCGGCGGAATTGGTGTTGCGTTACGATTACAGCCGGGACCAGGCGGACATGGAACAGGCGGAAAAGCTGCTGGCCGAAAGTTTCAAATATTATCAGCAACTGGCCACGCTAACGGATAAAACCTATCACTTCGCCAATTCAATGCAGACGTCGCAGCGAAAAATACCCTTCACCGGCGGCGTCAAGGGCGTCGGCACAAATTATCATTGGATCGCAATTGGTGCCGCTTTACCGGAAGGAACTGGAGGATTTTCAGGCTATGGTGGCGCAGCTCAAACAAAGCACCAATGCCCCGATGGCGGTGTTGGACGAAGCGAACATCAAACCCTGGCCGGCTGGCCGCCTTCAAGCTCATCAGCACCAACGCCGAAACGTACGAAGTCAAAGTCGGCGCCCGGCCGTTTACAGACCGGGGTTACACCATCCGGGAACTCGCGCCGGAATTGAATGGGCTGACCGGCATCCGGTTTTCGCATGACACTGCGAAGGGCGGCCGTTATCAGCCCGTGGAGTTTGAAGTGTCCGAACCGGTGCAGGTGTTGGTCGGCTATTTAACAACCCGAAGGACATCTGGCTGCAGGTGCCGAACCTGGACTTCGCCGCCCAGGCCGATGAACGCGGCGGCATCGAGCCGGTGATCCGCAACGCGGCCGACATCGAACAATGCCCCGCCGTGAACGTCCATGCCTTCCGTTATGAAGCTGGCCGGCAAAAACTGGAGTTCATCGGCAAAGGCAGTTTTGTCATCCTCGGCGTCGTGCCGCAATCGGTGAAACTGGAAAAGCGTGACGCGGGGAAAGGCGTGAAATGAAATCCGAAATCCGAAATCCGAAATCCGAAAGAAATCCGAACCTCGAAATCCGAATCCGCCGCGCGGACCGGATTTGTTTTCGGATTTCGGCCTTCGGATTTCTTTCGGCCTTCGGCCTTCGAGCTTTGGTTTTCCTCGCCCTGGTCTGCGGCTGTGCGATCCTGGCCTTGGCCACCCAAAGCCCGTTTGCGCAAGTCGAACAGATCCAGCTGGGCGAGGCCCGCTGGACCTACGGCTTCTGGGCCGACCGCTTCGAGCTTTGCCACACGCAAATGCTTCCCGAGCATGGGCCGGCTGATGGAAGGCACCAATTATTCCCAGTACTTCCGCAATTTCGAAATCGCCGCCGGCCTGGCGGAGGGCCATTACCGCGGCGCGCCGTTCAATGACGGCGATTTCTACAAGCTGATCGAAGGCGCCTGCGCCGCGTTTGCCGTGACCCATGACGAATATCTGGAGCGGGGCATCGAGCGGGCCATCGGCGTCATCGCCCAGGCCCAGCGCGCCGACGGCTACCTGCACACGCCCGTTCTGGTCCGGCAGCGCAACGGCGACACCAACGCCGTGCCGTTCCAGGACCGGAATAATTTCGAGATGTACAACCTGGGCCACCTGATGACGGCGGCTTGTGTGCATTATCGCGTGACCGGACGCACCAATTTCCTCGCGGTGGCCTGCAAGGCGGCGGATTTTCTTTACACGACGTTCCACGACGCGCCGCCGGAAGTGGCGCGCAGTTCGGTCTGCCCGTCGCATTACATGGGCATCGTCGAACTGTATCGCGCCACCGGCAACCCGCGTTACCTGGAGCTGGCGAAAAAGTTTTTCGAGCTGCGCAATGGCATCAAGGACGGCGGCGATGACAACCAGGACCGCATCCCGCTTCGCGGAACAGACCGAGGCGGAGGGCCATGCCGTGCGCGCCAATTATCTGTATGCCGGCGCGGCGGATTTGTTCATGGAAACCGGCGACACGAATTTGTGGCAGCCACTGGAGACAATCTGGACCAATGTCGTCACAAAAAAAATGTACATCACCGGCGGTTGCGGCGCGCTTTACGACGGGGCATCGCCGGACGGCGCGAAAGACCAGAAAACCATTACGCGCGTCCATCAGGCTTACGGGCGCAATTATCAACTGCCCAACACCACCGCCTACAGCGAAACCTGCGCCAACATCGGCAACGTGCTGTGGAACTGGCGGATGTTCCTGGCCACCGGCGAGGCGCAAGTTCATGGACGTGGTGGAACTGGCGCTTTACAACAGCGTGCTTTCCGGCGGCAGCCTGGACGGGACGAATTTCTTTTACACCAATCCCGCTCCGGGTGACGGACCCGCTGCCGGCGGAGCTGCGCTGGTCGCGGACGCGCGTGCCGTACGTGAGTTCGTTTTGCTGTCCGCCCAATCTCGTCCGCACCATTGCCGAATCCGCCGGCTACGCCTATGGCAAATCCGACGATGCCATCTGGGTGAACCTTTACGGCGGCAGCACGCTCGCCACGGAACTGCCCGGCGGCCAAAAAATCAAGCTGACCCAGGAAACCGATTATCCCTGGAATGGCCGGGTGCGGATCAAAATCGAGGCTTGCGGCAAAAAGGAATTCGCCTTGAAGCTGCGGATTCCCGGCTGGGCCGGAGCGATATGGGGCGCGGCTGTGGTCGGAGACCCAGCCGCAGCGCGGTGAAACATCCGGTGATGTTGCAGCTGGTGCTTCGCACACAGCCGCGCTCCGTATCAATGACCGGCCAATGGAACCCCCGTCGTGCCCGGACGTTATTTTGAAATCCGCCGCGTCTGGCAGGCCGGCGATTTTGTGGATCTGGACCTGCCGATGCCGCCGCGCTTGATGGAGGCGAATCCGCTGGTGGAGGAGGATGCCAACCAGGTGGCCATCCAGCGCGGCCCGGTGGTTTATTGCCTGGAATCACCCGACCTGCCGCATGGCACCCGACTGTCGGACGTGATGATTCCGGCAAACATCCATCTGACGGCGCGTTACGACCAGCGGTTGCTGGATGGCGTCGTCGTTTTGGAAGGCCAGGCGCTGGCGCGGCCCGCGGAAAACTGGAAGGGAAAACTCTACCGCGAATTTCAACCCGCCGGCCTGCGATCCGGTCAATGTCCGGTTCATTCCTTACTCCGTCTGGGCCAATCGCGGGCCGTCGGAAATGTCCGTCTGGCTGCCTTTGGTTGCTGCCGAAAATTAAAGGCTGTTTGCAGAAAATCAAATTTGCGACCGGACCAAACCGGGTTAAAATACGATTGATGAAATTTTGTTGTCCCGTCTGTCAGCTCAAATCATCGCTATCATTTTTCGCTGTTTCTTTGTCAATTTTCATAAATACAAATATCTCCCAATTTGTTATCTTGAAAGGAATTATGCGAAAGACGTTTCTTGCCTCGATGGTTGGAGAGTTGATGTGGTTTTTTGGCGCCGTTTTCCCAAGCTCAATTGATGTCGGTGGGCATCCATGGCACAACCCGCTCCGATACGGCTGCACCGGGATTTACCCGGTGGGTCATATATTGTCGGACATGGTCCTGACAACTGCCAGGCGGGCTGTCACGCGGGCTTTGGCCGGTTTCACGTGGAGTTTTTGATGACGAAACCGGCCTGATATTTCCTCGTCGTAAACCCGACATCTCTTCCACAGAACTGCAAGACTCATGATTATGAAAATGCCAATAACCATTTCAGACAAAAACCATTGCCGATGCGCCTTAGCTGCGTTGCTGGTCGTAGGCATGGGGGCATCGGCAAACGCACAACCGATAATCGTGTCACCGCAACTGCCGGCCATCCCGGCCAGGACTTACTACGTGACCAATTATGGGGCTGTGGCCGATGGCATCTTTACGAACACCACCGCCATTCAAGCTGCCATCAATGACGCCTGCGTTACCAATAACGGTGGAACCGTCGTGCTCCCGGTGATGGCAGGGACGTCGAATGTGTACCTCAGCGGCCCGATCGTTATCAGGTCGTATCTCAATTTACAGGTGGATACCAATGTAACGTTGCGGATGCTTCCCTATGGCAGTTACTCCGGAGGCAACTTTATCGCCGACGGGAGCACGGCCAATCACGACATCGAGATCAGCGGGTCGGGAACGATTGATGGCCAGGCCACGTCCGCGGGATGGTGGAACGGACTCAGCACTTCCGCCAGACCCTACCTGCTGCAGTTCTATCACGGCGCGCAGATCTGGGTCCGGGACGTGACCTTGAAGAATCCGCCCAAAATGCATATTTCGTTCAGTGGCGCTTCCTGCACCAATATCACCGTTCAGAATCTCACCATCAGCACACCCGTCTCACCCAATACCGACGGCATTGACGTGGCCGGGCATAACATCCTGATCAAGGATTCTTCGATCGCCTGTGGGGATGACAACGTCGCCGTTACCGCCAACTGTTCGGATATCATCATCACCAACTGCCAATTTGGCATCGGGCACGGGACCTCCATCGGCGGATCAACCAGTCCCGGCGGGGTGTCCAACCTGATGGTCATCCATTGCGGCTACAACGGCACCGACAACCCCATCCGCATCAAGTCTGACAATAATAACGGTGTTGGCGGCGGCCCCTGTCAGAACCTGCAATATCTCAACCTTGGCATGACCAATGTGAACAATGCGGCAATTATGATCTACGCCTACTACAACGAAGTTGGAACGCCGACCAGCATCAGTCCGGCCTCCGCGGTCGCGCAGGGCGTGGCTGCGCTTAACGGAACCCCAAGTTACCAGCGCATCATCATCAGCAACGTCACCGCAACGGTAACCGGGAATAGCATTGCGGGATTATCTGGGGACGAACCGAATTGCCCTGCACCAATATCATATTAAACGACGTCAGAATCACCGCCGCCAAGACGTTTGACGTTTACAACGCTTACGGCGTCCAATTTCTGAACTCAGCCATTACGAACACCACCAGCAGCCAGAAGACTCTCACCCTTTGGAACGCGGGCGTCACGGTCAGCAACAGCATCTCGGGAATGGCGGGGGCGTGATAACGGTGGATGGAACCAACAATAACTGCGGCATCAACTTGTTCGCGATCTACAATTCGCGGGCGGCCATGACCGTCACCAACGTGTTTGCCGTGAATCCGATCACGCTGGGCGGCGGCACGCTGACAATCAGCAACAACCTTTTCCTGTCCAATTCAGTGGCGCTGAATTTTGTCCTGGGCACGAGCAACAGCCAGGTGGCGGTGACGGGCAATCTGACCCTCAACAGCACGATCAATGTCGCCAAGGGGTCCGGGTTTGGCCCCGGCACCAACATCCTGTTCACTTACAATGCCGCCGGCACACTCAGTGGCGCCCCCGTTCTCGGCGCCACTCCCGGCCGTTGGGTCTGCAGCATTGATACCAACACGGCGGGTCAGGTGAAACTGGCGGTTCGGTTGCCGTCGTCCAATGCTTCCCCGACGGCGAATCCGGCCACGTATAATCGCGGCGCGGGATCCCCGTTGCAGATACCCCTTTCGTTGCTGGCCGCCAACTGGAGTGATCCCGATGGCGATCCGGTGACCTTGACCGGCATCAACAGCAGCACCAACGGAGTAACGCCGGTTTCCGACGGCACCTACATCAATTACACCAACGCTCAAAACGTGAACGACCAGTTCACCTACACCATCGCTGATGAGTACGGCGGAACCGGCACGGGCGTGGTGAACATCGTTTACACGAATTCGCCGCCGGTGGCGAATCCAGCCACGTATGACCGTGTCTCGGGGTATCCGCTGCACATCGCGATTGCCAATCTGCAGACCAACTGGAGTGATCCCGACGGTGATTCCACCGCCCTCGCAACCGTCCTCACCAGCACCAATGGTGTGACTCCGGCTTTTGACGGCATCTCTATCAACTACACCAATGCCAATAATGTAAATGACCAGTTCAGCTATACCATCGGCGATGGAAACGGCGGATCTGGCACGGGTCTCGTCAGTATCGTGATCACGCCCCCGCCGACATCGGCCATCACCGGCGCAAATCTGAATGGCGATGGCAGCGTGGCCCTGACATTTTCCGGTGTGCCCGGTTATACGTATCGCGTGCTGGGCACGACAAACCTCGCCCCGCCCGTGAATTGGCAACCGATTGGCACGAATCTGGCCGCGCCGGATGACGGCTCGTGGCAGTTTACCGACACTGGCGCGACGAATTATCCGCAGCGGTTCTACCGCTCGGTTTATCCGTGACGCGGGTGATTTTATTGGCGGAGCGCAGGCCGTGTGCTTGCAGTCGCACCCGTTTATTGTGAAACGATTTATTTTGCAGAAACTTATGAATTCAACGACGCATCGATTCTCTTCTCCGCGGCATTTCCGCTCCGGCCGGGCTCCGTTTCCCATCCGCATCTTGTCCGTGGTGGTGTTCCTCGGTGCCGTCGCCGGAGCGAACGCCGCGCTGACCATTGCGAGTCTTTCCCCCGCCAAAGGCGCAACGGACATCTGCCCGGACACCCATTTGCAGATAACCTTCAACGCGGCGCCGGCATATACCAACCTGGGGCGGATCGTCATTTATACCGCTGCGGGCGTGCCGGTGGATACGAACGACATGACTCTCAATTCGAGCACAGCCAGTGTATTTGACTTCCAGTCCCGAAAAATCGCCGGCACCAGCTACAACGCCTACCCGATCATCGTTTCGAACAACACAGCAACGATTTATCCGCACCTGGGTGTATTAGCCAACAACCAGACCTACTACGTCAATATCACCGCGGATGTATTCACGAACAGGACGAGTGGGGGATTTGCGGGCATTGCCGACACCAGCACCTGGTCTTTCACCACCAAATCCACCCGGCCCCCGGCCGGGACGAACTATCTCGTGGTCGCCGCCGATAACAGCGGTGACTTCGATACAGTGCAGGGTGCGATGGATTTTCTGCCCAGTGGCAACACCCAGCACGTTCTCGTGTTCATTCGCAAGGGCTTTTATCAGGAAATTGTCTTTGTGAATGCGAAGAACAACATCACGTTCCGGGGTGAAGACCGGAAGCTGACCCAGATCTCCTACCCGGACAACAACAACCTCAACAACGGCTCAAGCACCCGCGCATTGGTCAATGTCACCGGCGACGACATCGCCATGGAAAATCTCACGCTGACCAACAGCACACCGTACGGCGGCTCGCAGGCGGAGGCCTTGCGGATGGGCAGCCGGCGGTTCATCCTCAACAATTGCGATCTGGACAGCTTCCAGGACACGCTGCTGGTCAACAGCTCCGCCCGTTATGGCTACTTTTACAACAGCCATATTCAGGGGGACACAGACTTCATCTGGAACGATGCCACTGCGGTTTTTCAGAACTGTGAAATCGAGGCGATGCACGCGGGTTACAACTGCCAGATGCGCACCCCGGATACAAATCACTACGGTGCCGTCTTTTTGGACTGCTCGCTCACCAAGGCGTCCAGTTTCACCGGTCACTATCTCGCCCGGATTGACCCAACCCAGTACCCTTATAGCGTAACCATCTACATCAACTGCAGGATGGATACGCATATTGCCGCTGCCGGCTGGCTTCTCATAGTCAGTGGCGACACCAGTAACCTGCACTTTTGGGAATATCAGAGCACCGATCTGACCGGCACCAAGCTGATCAACACGAGTTCGCGCGCTTCATTCTCCAGGCAATTGACCGCCGCACAGGCCACCGCCCTGCGCAGCCTGACCAATCGTTTATTGGGCCAACGGCACCGTGTCTCAGTGGCTGCCGCAACTCGCGCCCAACATCATCACCCAACCGACCAATCTGACGGTTGCCGCAAGCAGCAACGCCGTGTTCACGGTGAGCGCAACCGGTATCCAGACCGCCAATCCAACGACGGATGGAGCCGCCACCCTTCTTCTGCCCCTGAACTATCAGTGGCTCAAGAACGGTGCCAATCTCGCCGGCGCCACCAATGCCACGCTCACCATCACCAACGCGCAATACAATGACATCGCCGCCTATTCCGTGATCGTCAGCAACAGCGCCGGCACCATGACCAGCAGCAACGCCACCCTCGCCGTCACCGGGGCAAACACGCCGCCAACCCTCGCTGCCATTTCCGACAGCACGATCAATGTCGGTGTCATGCTCGTCATCACCAATACCGCGGCTGATCCGGATGTGCCGCCCCAGACGTTGGCCTTCAGCCTCACGACCGGGCCGACCAATGCCACAATCGACACCAACAGCGGCGTTTTCATCTGGCGACCACTGGTTACCCAGGCCGATACCACCAATCTGTTCACGGTGATGGTGACGGACAGTGGCACGCCCAACCTGAGCGCGATGCAAAGTTTCCACGTCACGGTCAATCCGCTGACCCAGCCCGACATCAGCTCGCCGGCATGGAACAGCGCCCAGTTCAGCCTGTCGGTGAATGGGCAGGTTGGTCCGGATTACGCGGTGCAAGCCTCGACCAATCTGTTTGATTGGAACACGCTGTTCATGACCAATCCTCCGGCCATGCCGTTCAGTTGGATTGACACCAACACAAGTGCAGACCCGACAAGATTCTATCGCATCAAAGTCGGGCCGCCCTTGCCGTGAGGAGTGAGGCTGAGCCGCGAAGGCTGAAACCCAATGCCCACCCGTGCTTCATGGTCGGAGCGCTGTTGGTCTGCCGTCTTACTTTGATAATGACGCACCCGGTCGCCATGCATATCCTTTTAAAACAACCGTTGTGATAATTATTAGGATCGAAAATGAAAAAAACTTTGTTCGCCATCGCCGCCATGATGTTGGTCGTGTCCGCGGAGGCCGCGAAAGAAAAACCGGCGGCGACCGAAACCAACCTGACGCCGGAACAAATCGAGGCGAAATATACGCAGGCCATTGAAGGCCGTACCGCGGACATTTTGAAAGTCCTCGAGTTGAGCGACACGAACCGGTCGGTGAAAGTCCATGACATCATCATTACGCAATACCGCGCGTTGCGCGCCTGGCACGATGCCAATGACCTGAAGCTCAAGACGGCCAGGAGCGACACGAATGCCGTGGCACAGATTCGCAGCTCGCTGAAATCCCTGCATGACGAATTCATCGCCAAACTATCAGCCCAACTCACGCCGGAGCAGGTTGAGAAGGTCAAGGACAAGATGACCTATGGCAAGGTACAGTTCACCTACGCCGGTTATCTCGCGGCTTATCCCAACCTGGCCGGCCAGCACAAACAGAAAATTCTGGAGTTGCTCAAGGAAGCGCGGGAAGAGGCAATGGACGGAGGCAGCAGTGAGGAAAAAACCGCCATCTTCCAGAAATGCAAAGGCCGGATTAACAACTATCTCTCCGCGCAGGGTATTCATCCTGCCGGGGAAAAGGCGGCCAAGCCGCCGGCTACCACAAATTCAACGCCGCAGCAATGAACCGGCCCGGGCGGGCTGGCGGACCGATATGTGGAAAACAAACTGGGACCAAACTCAAAAACGCTTTGTTGACTGGTGGAACCATGAAGGCCTGCTGATCGGCATGTGGGGGGCGCCGGAAACCGGCCGTTGCCTCCATGAAAACGTGCCGGTCCCGGCGAAGCCCGCCACGATCGAAGAGCGCTACTGCAACGCGGCCTTCCGCGCGGCGGAGAATCATTTCCGGCTCTCCCGCTCGGTCTTTCCGGCAGACGTTCTGCCGAGCGCGACGACCGACCTTGGCCCCGGGTCGCTCGCCTTGTTCTGCGGTGCCAAACCCGGTTTTGCCGAGGACACGGTTTGGTTTTACCCGTGCTTCGAGCAGGAACTCGAACCGGAGAAACTGCCGCCGCTGCATTTTGATCCCAGCCATCCTTGGTGGCACACGACCGAAAACATCATCCGGCAATGCGTGCAGCTTTCGCGCGGCAAATACATCGTCGGTTGTCCGGACTTGATTGAAAATGTGGACGTGCTTTCCTCGTTGCGTGGCGCGCAAACATTGCTCATGGACATGGTGGAACGCCCGGAATGGGTGGAACAAAAAATCCGGGAGATCAACGAGGTCTGGTTCGCCGCCTGCCAGCGGATTTACGACCTCATAAAACTGGAGGATGGCAGCTCGACCTTCGGCGCGTTTTACATCTGGGGCCCGGGCAAGGTCGCCAAGCTGCAATGCGATGCCTCGGCGATGTTTTCGCCGAAAATGTACCAGCATTTCGTCGTGCCGGCGCTCACCGCGCAATGCGCGTGGCTGGATCACTCGCTCTACCATCTCGACGGCACGCAGGCGATGGTGCATCTCGACGCGCTGCTGGCAATCAAGCCGCTGGATGCCATTGAATGGACGCCGCAGGCCGGCATTGAGACCGGCGGGCACAAGCGCTGGCACGACCTGTACCGCCGCATCCTCGCCGCCGGCAAATCCGTGCAGGTTGTCAATGTCGAGTTAAACGAAGTGCTGCCGCTGCTCGATGCCATCGGCTCGAAGGGCGTTTACCTGCTCATCCAGTTCAAGGACGAGCGCGAAGCGGAGCAGGTGCTCAAACTGGTGGAACCGTATTACTGAACCCATGCAAAAACTCGGCTTAGGCGTTCTCGGATTGGGCGAAGGACGCAGCATCATTTCGGCGGGCGTCGCAAGCCCGCTCTGGGAGGTCGTCTGCCTTTGCGACGTGAACGAACCGCTTTGCCGGCAACGCTGTGCCGAGTTCGGCCTGAACAACTTTACGACCTCCTACGATGAACTCCTTTGCAACAAGGACGTGGACGTCATCGGCATCTACACACCCGATCATCTCCACGCCGGGCACGTCATCAAGGCGTTGCAGGCCGGTAAACACGTCATCTGCACCAAGCCGTTCCTCGACAACCTCACCCGCGCCCGCGAGGTGCTGGAAGCGCAGCGGCGCAGCGGCAGGCAGGTGATGGTGGGGCAGAGCACGCGTTTCTTTGCGCCGTTCATCCGGCAGCACGAGCATTTCGAAACCGGCGCGTTTGCCGGGCTGATTACCGTCGAGGCGCACTACCATGCCGACCATCGCTGGTTCCTGGAAAAGTCGTGGGCGAAACAGGCTGCCTTCAAATGGCTTTACGGCGCGCTCAGCCATCCCGCCGATCTCGTGCGCTGGTATCTGCCCGATGTGGCCGAAGTCATGGGCTACGCGCAATTGAGCGAGAATGGCCGGGCCGGCGGCCTGGCGAATCCCGACACGTTTCATTTCGTTATCAAGGCCGCTTCCGGCAAAATCGCCCGCGTAAGCGGCGCCTATTCCGGACCGACCGTTCCCACACAGCGCGACAGTGGCATGACCTGCGTGCTGCGCTGCGCGAACGGCGCGAGCCAGGCCGACTACCACGAACTCCGTTACTCGTGGAAAATCGGCAAGCAATCTGTCATCGAAGCGTTTGAGGGACAGGAGAATTATTACTTCCGCTTCGAAGGCCAGAGCCATCACGCCGGCGAATACCAGAATTACATCGAGTATTTTGCGCGCTGCCTCGAATCCGGCCAGACGCCCAAGCCCGACGCGGGCGAAGGCATCGTTACCATTGCCTTGCTGCAGGCCATGGAAGAATCCACCATCAAAGGCGTGCCGGTGAAGATCGCCGACGTGCTGGCACGGCATGAGTTGACTGAACTGATAAGCAAGTGAGCGGCAAACTTTGATGAAACGACGAATGACACGAACTGCAAGAAACAGGGGATTGAATCTCGGTTGTCTTTCGTGTGTTTCGTGTATTTCGTGGTTATGCTGTCTCTACAAACCTGACTGAGAATGCACTCATGAATCGTTCACTCTTCACCCGCGATGGCCACCGCCTGATCTGGCGGTGGAATCAGCAAACCCTCTGGGTTGAACCGTGGGGACCTGACTGCATCCGCGTCCGCGCCACGGTGCTGCCCGAAATGCCGGAGCGCGACTGGAGCCTGCTGAAGGCGCGACCGGCATCGCCAAAAATCACCGTCGAGCGAGACAGCGCCCGGATCGTCAACGGGCGGTTGACCGCAACTGTTGATGCTAAAGGCCGTGTGCGCTTCTTCAAGGACGGCGGTGAGCAGCCTCTGGTTGAGGAAATCCACGCGCGGACAAATTACCCGGCATCGCGCACGTTCAAGTCCGTTGGCGGCGACCTCTGCCATGCCGAGGCAAGTTTCACCGCGTTTGACGATGAGCGCATCTACGGGCTCGGCCAGCGCCGGCACGGGTTGCTCGATCAAAAGGGGTGCGTGCTCGAGTTGACGCACCGCAATTCTCAAATTTCAATCCCACTGCTCGTGTCGAGCCGCAGCTACGGCCTGCTCTGGCACAATCCCGGCATGGGCCGCGTCGAGTTGGGCCGCACCCAGACGCGGTGGGTGGCTGAGGCCACGCGCCTGATTGATTATGTGGTGATGACCGGCGACGGTTACGCCGGCATCATGGAGCGTTACGCGGATTTGACCGGTCGTCCGCCGGTGCTGCCGGAATGGGCGGCCGGCTTCTGGCAGTGCAAACTCCGCTACAAAACACAGGACGAACTCCTCGCCGTCGCGCGCGAACACAAGCGCCGCGGCCTGCCGATGTCGGTCATCGTGATTGATTACCTCCACTGGACGAAAATGGGCGAATGGAAATTCGACCCGGCCTGCTGGCCCGACCCGGCGGCAATGGTGCGGGAACTGGCCAAGATGGGCATCAAGGTCATGGTTTCCGTCTGGCCGACGGTGAATCCGGACAGCGAAAACTACGCCGAGCTGGAGCGCCGCAATCTTCTCGTCCGCACCGAACGCGGGATGAATACCTTCATCCGTTTTACCGACACGAACGCCAAACATACCGTCATCTCCCACCTGCTGGACAGCACGCATCCGGAGGCGCGCGAGTTTCTGTGGAGCAAGGTGCGCGCGAATTACCATCGCCACGGCATCAAAATCTGGTGGCTGGATGCCATTGAACCGGAGATGGTCGCCTACGACCACGACAACATCCGTTACCACGCAGGCAACGGCTTGGAAGTCGGCTGCCTCTACCCGATGTTCCAACAACAGGCGCTCTACGAGGGGATGAAGGCCGCGGGTGAAACGGAAGTCGTCACGCTCGGTCGCGCCGGATTTGCCGGCAGCCAGCGTTACGGCGCGGCCATCTGGTCGGGTGATATCCACTCGACGTTCGAGGATCTGCAACAACAGGTCCGCGCCGGTCTGAACATCGGACTTAGCGGCATCCCGTGGTGGACGACCGACATCGGTGGCTTCTTTGGCGGCGAGATTGACACGCCGTATTTTCAGGAATTGATTGTGCGCTGGTTCCAGTTTGGCGCGTTTTGCCCGCTGTTCCGTTTACATGGCTGGCGCAACAGTTCGCTCACGCATCCGGAGGCGTGTGACCCAACCAGCGGCGGTCCCAACGAAGTCTGGAGCTTTGGCGACCGTGCCTACGGCATCATCAAGGAACTGCTCTTTCTCCGTGAACGCCTGTGTCCCTACATCATGCGGCAGATGGCGCAAGCCGGCATAAAAGGCACACCGCCCATGCGTCCGTTGTTTTTTGATTTCCCCACCGACCCCGGTTGCAACACGATTGACGATCAATTCATGTTCGGTCCGGATTTGCTGGTCGCGCCGATCCTGCATCAGGGTGCGACCGACCGGAACGTTTATTTGCCGGCGGGTGCCAAATGGACGGACGCCTGGACGGGCAAGTCAATCAAGGGAGGCAAGACAATTCGGGCGGAAGCGCCGCTGGACAAGATCCCGCTTTACCTGCGCGATGGACGGCAACTGCCCATACGCCCTTGATGAGGTGACGTCTTCTCCTCCGGCGGCTGCCGGCACGCTGATTTTTATGCGCCACGGCCGATCGTAAAGATTTCAAGAAGGCAAACCCTGTCGATGGTTCATGACAAAATAATGAACGACCGCATCATTAATTGTCCAAAGTTTACATCATCGAAAATGACCGCATTTGCCTGCCGGCTTCGGCCATTACCTCCAGGCGCTCGCGCCAAATGGTACGACCCGCGTAATCGGGTGGCAGCAAGGTAGCCGGAAGCAGTGGATCACAGTCCATCACGTTGAGCCAGGCATTACGCTCTGCCCGTAGCCAATGGTGCAGGGTCTTTGCATCTGATGGGTTATGCAACTGTCGGCGAGGACGTTGGTGCAGCACTTTCCGGTATTGCCCATACCGCCGGGTCAACTCAACAAAATCCCAAGCACCGGCAACAATTTCAGCATCCGTTTCTCCGGCAGACGGGCGGGCATCAAGAAAGATCATGGACTCGACATTCACTTGGCCTCCAGCTAAAAGGGCACGCTGCTCATTGACGGGATCCGGTGTTATCCAGACACTGTTTTGTAAGTATCCAAAACCCCGGTTTCGAAGATAACGTCGTAATTGGTTTCGTTTGGCGCGGAAGGATTCCGGCACATCAAAGAGCACTAGGCGCCACCGACCGTCCCAAAAGCGATTCCATTTTACTTCGGGATCACGGCCACCTAAAGCGCATATTTGGCCTGCTTGGGTCAGCCGATAAAGACGATCTTCATGGTTGCCGGGTTGCTGTTCAATCAGCTGCTGCTTTTCAAGACGGTACAACTGGCGGAGGAAGCCATTACGATAAGCCCAACCCTCGAAGGAGTCGGTCAGGTTGCGAAAGGTCGAATGGGTGAGTGTTTCGCAAGTCCAGCATAACATGAAAAGGAATTCCTCGGATTTGGCATTCATTAAAGGAAGTCTGCCCGGGCTGGTCTGGTTATGCGACAAAAAATGATGCGGTCGTCCATTTTATTGTCGCGCTGAATTTTAGTGGGGCGAGAATGCAGAAATCAGGTTTCGGCGCAGAGCCGGTGGATGTCGTGGTAGAGCTGATGCTGGGCTTTCGGGTCCCGCACGTGTGTGCCAACGATCAATTTCAGGCCCGGCTGCCATAAACGTTTGACCCGGGAAAGAACCTCTTCCGGTTCGCCGACAATGCGGACGTGCAGAATGACCCCGGTGTTCGTCAGCAAGTCGCGGAATTCCTCGCAGTGGTTGTAAGCCGGATCAGTCTGCGGACTGAACGCGCCGTCCACCATGATCAGGTTCCGGATTTTCTTTACCGCCGGCAGCCAGTGGCCCCAATCGCCGCATGAGTGAATGGCTGTGCCCCCGAAGCCATCGCCGATCCGCGCGCTGTGGTCCGCGCAAAACTCCACATACATTGCCGGCGAAACCATGATCAGATTGTCAGTGCTCAATCCGATGCCGGTGCCGGCGCGTGAACTGGCAAAGCCATGACCCGGCCGCGCCAGCGCAGTGCCGATCAGGCTGCTTTGAATTTTGGTGAACCGAATCACCTCATCCGCCAGCGCTGAGAGGATTGCTTTGGCCCGGCCGGGATCGTCGTGCAGCGCCATGAGAAACTGGGTGATGTTCATCAGGCCGCCGGCCACGTTGATTGGCGACTGGATGTCACACCATGACATCGGCACGCGTCCGTGGGTTTGCTCCAGAAAATATTCAATGGTTTCCAGCGTGTAGCGAAGGATCGGCACGTCGGCGGCCTCGCGCGGCGTCAATTCCGGGATTTCGTCCATTGTGCGGTAAACCGGTTTCACTGCCGGTGACTGCCCCGGCAGCCATTCGTATTCCGCTCCGAAAGCGGATGCTGCGGTGCCGATGCCATGCCACGGTTCCAGATACGCCGGGGCATCGGTCAGGTAATCCATTGCCCGGGTCAGCCCGCCGAACTGCCAGCGCAAGGACTGTTTCATGTCACGGCATTGGTCGCGAAACACCTCGCCCACGCGGACCCGTTGCCAGACGGCGACGCCTTCTTTTTGGCGGAGAAACCCGGCGTAACGCTGGTCGGCCTCGGCGGCAAACGCTTCATAGCGCGCCAAATCGAAAGCGCCGGAATCCATCGGCGTTACCGGCATCGCCATCGAGTCTGATTTGGTGTAGTCAAATTTGCTGGTCATGTAATTTTGTCGTCCTCGTCATTGTTCTCGTTCTCGAACCAAATTGCTGGAGCGATGGAGTGATGGAGTAATGAAGACATGGCGCAATGCTCCAGTATTTAATTACTCCTGCTATCCTTTGCTTTGATATTCCTTCCGGAGTTCATTCACGGCGTCAAAAATCGCGCAGATTTGTTCGTCGCTGACGGTGTGGTCCATGTTGATGCAGCAGACGCCTGTGAGCCAGGGATTGTCCGACTGCCGGACCAGCCGGGTCACGGTTTCGCGAATCTCGGCGGGTGTCTGGCGGACGATGCTCACGGGGTCGAGCCGGATGTTGAAGAACGTGTGCGGCAGATGCTGTCGCAACAGGGCTACGTCGCCGCCCCAGCCGAGATCGAGAAAATCCAATTGCGGGAGTTTGGCGTAGGACGCCGCGAAGCGATGCGGGTCCTTGCCGCAATGATGGATGCCGAAGGGCCGGTGCCGCCGGCTCCATTCCACGTCAATCGGCATCAGGAATTCCTCGTAGTTTTGCACCGAAATCATCGTGTGCGAGCATTCCGAGTGGAGGAACACCGGATTTTGGAAGTGCCGCACGTTGCGGTTGACCGAGATGGAGCTGGTGCCGGTTTCGGACTGGATGCCACTGGTGAAACGTTCAAGCACTTCGGCCAGTTTACGGAACTGCGTTCTGGTTTTGTCCGCATCATCCACCATGTCGAGAAAAACCTCCTGTCCGCGCAGGTCCATGGCGATGTTGAGCACGCCGCCCCAATTGATGTCGCCGAGCACGCGGCCGTGGCGGGTCTTGAGCTGGTCGCGCAGGTTTTCGTAGCGTTTTGCTGCCGCGCTGCGGAACGGCTGGTCGGGGTCAACGTCCAGCGTCTCGCGACCGGCGGGAATGACCTCGGGCGCGCCATCGGCCTTGTACCGTACCTGACAGCCGAGCATCTCCGAAACCATGAAACCGGCGGCATTATGCACGGCGCCGATGACGGGCAGGTCGCGGTTGTGGTCGGCGCCCAATCCGAAGCGGCCGAAGCGCTCGTGCAACACCTGTTCCATACGCCGTTCGCTCTCGACCCGCTTGGCCGGGTGATAAAAGAAATCCTCGTCGAACGTGATGCCGGCGTGCGCATGCCACCAGGAGGGATGCAGCACCACGTCCACCGGCAGCATCTCATTCTGAAGCTGGGGGTTTCGATAATATGGTTTTACGTTCATTGGCGATGGGCCATTCAACGGCCGGGATTCCTTGGGACACACTACTCGAAAGGAGCGGGAAAAGACAGTCGGAAAAACCGGGCTCGGTACAGCATGGTGGGGCGAGGCTACTGACGAGCCGAAACAAATTGGAATGCGCCAACCTGTCAGCGCTTTGGAAAGCGGAGATCTGTCCCCGCACTCCACCGACGGCTCGCGGGGACGCTCGCCCCACCGAATACTGAAATTGCACCGCTGCAAGTTGAGGGTTGATTGCCGGTTTGAATCTGGGAAATTACGGGGAATCATGGCTGCTCCAATATCCTTTCCCTGGCAATGGCTCTGCGCGGGACAGGAAATTTTTCCGGCCATGTTGGAGGCCATGGCGGCGGCGCAGAAATCCATCCGGCTGGAAACTTATATTTATTCCGACGGAAAGCTGGGGCGGCAATTTTTGGGAGCCTTGCTGGCGGCGGCGCAGCGTGGCGTGCGGGTCCAGGTCCTGGTGGATGCGCTTGGGTCGTGGCTGTTGTTGGATGATTTTTTTAAGCCGCTTGTTTCCGCCGGCGCGGAAGTGCGCCGCTTCAATCCCCTCCATCTCTGGCGGTTCGGGGTGCGCGATCATCGCAAGCTGTTGATTTGCGATGACGCCACGATATTCATTGGCGGGTTCAATGTGGCCGATGAATACGATGGCGACGGCGTGACGCGCGGCTGGTGCGATGTCGGCGTCCGGATTGAAAATCCCACCCTGGCCGTGGAGCTGGCGGCATCCTTCGATGAATTGTTCGCACTGTCGGATTTTCGCCGCAACCCGCTGATGCGATTGCGCGCGTTCAAACGCAGACGCAAACCGCTCAAAAAACCGGCGGGGGAATTATTGTTGAGCCATCCCGGTCGTGGTGCGGGCCCTTTTCAAGCTGCGTTGTATCAGGATTTGGCCAAAGCCCGCGAGGTGCGGATCGTGAGCGCGTATTTTTTGCCGACCCGGAGAGTGCGGCGGGATTTGATGCGCGTGGCGCGGCGCGGCGGACGCGTGCAACTGATTCTGGCCGGCCAATCCGACATCCTGGTGTCGCAACTGGCGGGCCGGAGTTTGTATCGCCGCCTGATGAAGGCCGGCGTGGAGATATACGAGTATCAACCGCAGATTCTGCATGCCAAACTGGTTCTCAGCGACGGGGCGGTTTACGTCGGCTCTTCCAACCTCGACATTCGCAGCCTCAATCTGAATTACGAACTGATGCTGCGGCTCGAAGACGAGGCAGCTGCCTTTGATGCGCGGGAAATATATGAGCGCCTGCTGAAACACTCTCAACGAATCGATCCCCGCCAGTGGCGGAAGTCACAGACCTTCTGGCAGCGTTGGAAAAATCACTGGGCGCATTTTCTGCTGACCCGGATCGATCCCTTGGTCGCCTTGCGCCAGTTTCGCACGATGAAAGGCTGAACCGGAATATTATTTGTCACCCGTCAGCAGGCTCAGGTTCACTTTAACAACCGCCTTGAGGACCTGCGGAGACACGCCATCCGTCACTATGGGCCGGTGGGCATCAGGATGCTGCAAATGGCCGTAAATCATGGTGCCCATGCAAACACCATCCCGGCGGTTTGTCAGGAAAAGTATAAGTAAATGTCCGAAAGCCGGCTGGAACCCGCCGTCCAATAGATGGAGCTGCGGCGAAAGGATTTTGGCTTGCAGGTCTTAATGGCCAAAGCGTAGGTTTCACCGCAATGAGAAGCTTTGTAAGCGCCATCTTCGATTACATCACTGGCCTGCGTTCTGACCTGCGTTTGCGCCGCGCCGCCGCCCCGAAAGGCGTCGCCGTTCCCGGCAAATTTCTAGAATACAAAACCAGCGCTGAGCAGGGAGATGCTGAGGCGCAATTCAATCTGGGCTTCTGCTACGATGATGGCCGGGGCGTGGCGAAGGATTATGGTGAGGCGGTGAAGTGGTATCGCAAGGCCGCCGAGCAAAATTTCGCCCCGGCACAATTCAATCTGGGCTACTGCTACGCCAATGGCCAGGGCGTGAGGAAGGATAAAGGGGAGGCGGTGAAGTGGTATCGCAAGGCCGCCGAACGGAATTACACCCCGGCTCAATCCAATCTGGGCTGGTGCTACGACAATGGCGAGGGCGTGGCGAAGGATTATGTTGAGGCGGTGAAGTGGTATCGCCAGGCCGCCGAGCAGGGTCACCCCGAGGCGCAATTCAATCTGGGCTGCTGCTACGCCAATGGCCAGGCCGTGGCGAAGGATAAAGTGGAGGCGTATGTGTGGTTTTGCATGGCAGCCAAGGCAGATTCAGATGCCGCCGAGAGCCGCAATCTTCTGAGAAAGGAGCTGACTCCCAAGCAATTCACAGACGCTCAAAAACGGATGAAAGAGTTGCGTTGGCAAATCGCGGCCAAGTCCAAATCATCCGCTCCCTGAGCACTGTGGTCGTGCTGTAAGTTTTGCGAAGCGGGTGGCCAGGACACGGTTTGCGATTGGTAGGGCGCGTCACTCCGTGCGCGCCGCTCGTGCGTTTGCAGACGAAACGGGCCACTCACCCGATTCGGCGGCGCGCAGAGGACTGGCGCCCTACCGGAGCGAAGCGTCATGGAATGCGCCAATCTCAATTTGAAATGCTATAAAACATCCAGCCCCGCCAATGGCAGATGAGATGAACCACGAAATACACGAAGCACACGAAAAGAAGGCTGGAACCGATTATTTTATGCGGTGGCAGACTTCACCTGCCAGGTGAACCATCGGTGCCTGGCAATGCCTTGTCATTTCGTGTCTTTGGTGTGTTTCGTGGTTTCAACTGCTTTTTTCTGGCAGCGTTGGGAAAATCAACGGGCGCGTTTTTTACTGACCAGGATTGATCCGTTGGTCGCCTTGCGCCAGTTTCGCACGATGAAAGGATGAACCGCTTTCAATGAAAATAATTTCGGCTCGTCAGGCCTTCGCCGCGCCGGAGCGGCTTCGTTCGCACAGACGGGAGCCCGGCAGTGGATTTATTGCGTTTGCGCAATGAAGTGAATTACGCTACGACGTGCAAACGAATAAATGAAGCAATCCAAACCAGCACCCCGGCTGCCGGAAAGTTGAATTCAAACCCATCAGACAGACAGGCAAACTCCAAGCGTTGAATTTGGAGGCGCTGATGTCCCAATGTGGCTGATTATCATCTGTTGTGTGGTTGTTTATCCAGCCTGCACGGCAAGCCGCTGCCGCTCCTTTGGGCGGCACACAAATAATCGAAGCGATTTCCCTGAATTATTGCCATTGAAGCGCGGGAAATTTTTGAGCGCCTGCCAAATCCGCCTGTCCTGGCGCGGCAGCGACCCGCCGGTTTACCCTTTCATTGCGCACTGGCTTGCGCTTCCAAACCGGGACCAAGGGTTTTCCCGGGCGCGGCAAGGAACACCCTAGTCGCAGCCACACCGTTTCGAGGATAACAGTAATTATGAGCATTACCCGGATACGAGGTGAAGCACTGGCTGGAGGCTGAGGCGCAATGTTTCGCGGAACACCACTTCGCCCGGGTTCACAGTTTTCATAACCGGACCTAAAACACATTTTATCGGCAAACGCCGGAGAAACAATCAACACTTTGAATACTCCAAATCTTTTCAATCCCGTTCGTCTGGGTGCGCTCGAGGCGCCCAATCGCATCGTGATGGCTCCGCTCACGCGGATGCGCGCGGGTCCGGGCCGAGTGCCGACGCCGTTAATGGCTGAGTATTATGCTCAGCGGGCGGCGGCGGGCCTGATAATCACTGAAGCCACGGCGATTTCCCAGCAAGGCGCGGGTTATCCCAACTCGCCCGGCATCTACACCGATGAACAGGTCGCTGGCTGGCAGCGGGTCACCGAGGCGGTGCATCGTGCCGGTGGCCGCATTTTTCTTCAGCTCTGGCACATGGGCCGGATGTCTCATCCGAGCTTCCAGCCGGACGGCGGATTGCCGGTCGCGCCCAGCGCCATCGCCCCGCGATCCGGCCAGGCGCTCACGGAGAACGGAATGCAGCCTTGCGTCACGCCGCGCGCTCTGAAGAAAGAGGAATTGCCCGGCATTGTGGCGCAGTATGCCGCCGGTGCTCAAAACGCCAAAATCGCCGGCTTCGACGGCGTGGAAATTGACGATGCCAACGGTTGTCTGCTGGACCAGTTCCTCTGCGATGGCACAAACCATCGCATGGATTATTACGGCGATTTCGTGCGGAACCGCGCCCGGCTCACGCTGGAAGTGACCGTGGCCGTCACCAAGGTGTGGGGTGCTGACCGCGTGGGCATCTGCTTCTCGCCGGGTGGCGTTTTCAACGACATGCACGATTCGATTCCGCTGGCGACGTTCAGCCATGTGCTGCACGAGTTGAATCGCTTCAACCTCGCCTTCGTGCACTTGAGCATGCCCACGGAAGATGATTTGCGGCAGGGCGCGGTACCGGTGTCGCTGGTGGCACTGCGGCAGGCGTTTCATGGGCCGCTGATTGTCGCCAACGGTTTCACTTATACAACGGCAACGAAGGTTTTGGAGGACGAACCTGGCCGATGCCGCGGCTTTTGGGCGATTGTTCATTGCGAATCCCGACTTGCCCGGGCGTTTCCGGTTGAACGCGCCGCTGAACCCGCAGGACGAATCGGCTTTTTGTGGCGAAGCGGAAAAGGGTTATCCCGTGTATCCGCCACCAGGCCCCGGTTCGGTCAAAGATAAGGCGGAGGACTACCGGCAGCAGGGCTGGCGGCAGAACGGCGGCTGACACAACCCGGACGCTGGATGGGATGATGCGGGTGCCAAATTTTGATTCGGGTGGACAGTCGTCTCTTAAACGGGATGCTTCATCCCTGCATCATGGTCGGCTGTCGCCCGAATCATAAGAGCCGAGTGCGGCAGTACGTCCCACTCGGATCTGTGCGGGGGGGACCGGAGGAAACTCCGGTCCCTACCGCGACCGGTAGTTGAAGGGAAATATTTAAGCGCCTGCTAAAACATCCAAGCCACCAATGGCGTATGAGATGAACCACGAAATTGGCTTCCCAAGCCCGCCACGAGATAGATACCCAATCAGAAGGTTCGCTTGCGCGAATTGTGGTCACGAAGCAAACGAAAAGAGGGCTGGAACCTATTATTTTATACGGTGATAGACTTCACCCGCCGGGTGAATCAGCGGTGCTTGGCAATGCCTTGTCATTTCGTGTTTTTGGTGTGTTTCGTGGTTTCAACCGCTTTTTTCTGGCAGCGTTGGAAAAATCACCGGGCGAATTTTTTACTGACCCGAATCGCCCCCTTGGTCGCCTTGCGCCAGTTTTGCACGATGAAAGGATGAATCGCTTTTAATGACGCCGCGATGATCACAACAATCAACAGCACAAAAACAACCCGTCAAAAAGTTCGCAGGTGCGCTGGCGAAAATCTTGTCGGCTGGGCAAAAGGAAACAGAGAAGCCGGGGATGTTTGAACGACGCCAAACTATCATCACCCCCAAAAACCTTTATAAAATGGGCGCTTTGCGGACATTTGCCTGGTGATTACCCCGGCTGGCATCGCCGTTGCTAAACGGGTGTGGTTCAGCAAACGCAAGTGCAGTTGAATGATTGAATGACACTCTGGAAAAAGTATGAAAAAAATTGAAGCGATTATCCAACGTTCCAAATTGGATGAAGTCCAGGTCGCCCTGGGGGAGATCGGCATTGAGGGGATGACCGTTTGTGAAGTGAAGGGATTTGGCCGGCAGAACCGGCATACGGAAACCTACCGCAGCGGCGAATACACGCTGGATTTTCTGCCGAAGCTCAGAATTGATCTGGTGGTGGGAGACCAAAACGCGGAACGAGCGGTGAACGCCATCATCAAGTCATCGAGGATGGGCAAAATGGGCGATGACAAGGTTTTGATCTCGGATGTCAAGGAAGCGGGGTGCGCGTTGGCAATATGAATGCGGGAAGCGCACATGGCGGCATCACCACCGGTCAAAATAATTTCCAGTTAACCTGCCAGTAACCTGCCGCAGCTTCATTATTCCAGTCCCGGCCGGCGGATCAACCTACCCGGCCGGGGCTTGTCATTTTCAATGCGCTGGGAAAATCACTGGACTCATTTTCTGCTGGCCCGGATCGCTCCCTTGGTCGCCTTGCGCCAGTTTCGCACGATGAAAGGATGAATCGCTTTCAATGATAATAATTTCTGCGCGTCCCCCATTCGTCGCATCGGTGGGAGCCCGATGACAGATTTATTGCGTTTGCATAATGGGGCAACACTAAGAATTCCACTAAGAATTCCGCTCGGAATTTGGCGTTGCCGGGCGGAGAGGGCCGGGGATTTCCTTGAGTGGTTGAACGGTTCGGCGCGATTTGATAAAAGGGGGGCATGAGTGGGTTGGTGCTGGCGGGTTGGCGCGGGCTGGTCCGAAAGCCGGCTGGAAACTGGCGTTCCGATCGGCGGGGAAGGCTTGTCGTTTGCACACAAACGCTCCTGCGGAAATCTCGCGGTCAATACGTCTTCGTGCAAAGCGCCAGGGGGCTGGCGCAGTCCAAAACGCTTCGCGTATTTCAAGCATCAACGTGTCGCGCACGGCGTCCTGGAGTGCGGCGGCCCTCCGCCGCTTTCACCAACAGCATATCAAACGGTCCCAAAGTTAACTGGAATTGCTATATTCCAGAAAAATCTTTGCGCAAATGAAAGGATGTTTATGAACTTCATAACAAACCTGTTTCTCATTGGAGCGGTGAGCGGCGAACCGGCGGGGCGCTTGTCCCGCGGCAAGCGGTCAGGATGGTTCATCCTGGCGGGCGCGATCACGGCGGCAGCACTGATGGCAGTGCTGTTGGCGCCGATGGAACAAAAAACGTTCGGCGCTGATGAACATCTGGCACAGGTCGAAACGACAAATGCCGTTGCAAAACAACCGGGGCGGGAGCCGGCCGGGGCGGCCGAAATTGACACGCTGAAGCGTGAACTCCAACACGTCGCCAAACAACTGGTGCGGGAGCCGGCCGTGGCGGGGCTGTTTTATCCGAAAGACCCGGTCGAATTGTCACTGATGATTGACCGCCTGCTCGCCGCCGCGCCCGTCGGGCCGGTTGGGGACCTTAAAGCCATCGTTTGTCCACATGCCGGCTACGAGTTTTCCGGCCCGGTCGCGGCTTACTCCTTCAAGAATCTGGCTGGACGCCGGTACGACACGGTCATCATTCTGGGCCCGAGCCATTACGCGCTTTTTGACGGAGCGTCGGTCCCGGCAGTGGATGCCTATCGCACGCCGCTCGGGTTGGTGCCTATTTCCCCCAAAGCCCGGGCGCTGGCAAAAATCAGTCCCTGCCTCAGCGAGCCATGTTGTCCGGTGCAACGTCCTGGCTGGTGGCCGCAGTCATCCAAACCGGCGCCCGATCCGGGCAAGGACACGCCGGATACCTGGGAACATTCCGTCGAAGTCGAGGTCCCGTTTTTACAAAAGGTTTTGACGAATTTCACCATTTTGCCGGTGGTGTTCGGCAACGTGGATCCCGCGAAGGTGGCGCAGGCGGTGGCGACCCAACTCGATGACAAAACCCTGCTCGTGGTGAGTTCGGATTTGAGCCACTACCATCCCTATGACGACGCCAAAGAACTGGATACCCGTTGCGTCAAGGCGATGTGCAATCTGGACATCAAGGCCATGGAGACTCAGGAGGCCTGCGGCAAATTGCCCATTCTGGCGCTGCTGCACCTGGCCCAACAGAATGGATGGCAGGCGCGGTTGCTGGATTATCGCAACAGCGGCGACACCTCGGGCGACAAAAGCCACGGGGTTGTCGGTTACAGCGCCATCGCCTTTTACGCGCCCGCACAGGAAAACTACGCGGCACCGGAAAGAAAGTTACTGCTGGATCTGGCCCGCCGGACCCTGACCTGCGTGGTGACCAATCCGGACTTGACGGGATTTGATGTCAACGCCAAAGGTGTGCCGTCCAAACTATCGGAAACCAAGGCCTGTTTCGTGACGTTGACGGAAAATGGCGAGTTGCGGGGCTGCATCGGCCACATTGTGCCGCAGGAACCGCTTTACCAGGCCGTGGTGGACAACGCGCGGAACGCAGCCATCAGCGACCCGCGTTTCCTGCCGGTGCGGCCCGGTGAAACGGGCAAAATCAAAATTGAAATCAGCGTGTTGACCGAGCCGAAGCCGTTGCCGTTCACTTCGCCGGAAGATTTGCTGGCCAAATTGCAGCCCGGCAAGGATGGCGTGGTGCTCAAGCTTGACGGTCGGGGCGCGACATATTTGCCCCAGGTCTGGGAGCAACTGCCGGACAAGGTTGAGTTCCTGAATCACCTTTCCGAAAAGGCAGGCTGCGCGTCCGGGGATTGGCGCAAACCCGGCACCTCGGTCCTCATCTATCACGTCGAAGCGTTCAAGGAAGCGGAGTGAAGATATGTCATTCTCGTTAGGGCTGATGCAACTGGATTTGGAGCGGTGGTCGAAATATTTCGTTGCGACCTCGTGGCGACACGTTGAAGCGGCATAAATGCCGCGCTCCCGGGGCGCGGGCTTCAGCCCGCTTCATTGGTCGCAATGTCTGAATCCGGGATTGAGCCCGGGCTTTCGGCGCGATTATCTTTCGAGAACACATGACCGCAACACATGAATGTCCTCGGCGGTCGGTCCTGTTTGCCGCCGGCGCGCTGGGTGTTTCCTCGGTGATGACGCAGTTGGCGCTGATGCGCGAGTTGCTCTGCGCCTTTGCGGGCAATGAAATGGTGCTGGGCATCGCGCTCGGCCTCTGGCTGCTGCTCACGGGCCTGGGAACTTCGCTGGGCCGGACGGCGGATAAACTCCGCCATCCCCTGGCCGTCCTGTTCACCGCGCAAATCTTCATCGCCGTGATTCCATTGGCGCAGGTGTTTGCCGTCCGTGCCCTGCGCAACGTGGTCTTCGTGCGCGGCGCCGAGGTGGGCGTGACGGGAACCGTCCTGAGCACCGCGGTTTTGCTGCTGCCGTTTTGTATCGTTGCCGGGTACACCTTGACGCTGGCGTGCTCGATTCTGGCGCGCATCGCGAACGCTGATGCGTTTGGAGTTCCGTCCCGCACGGCGGGACGGTCACACGATGCTTACACCACGGAATCGCCTGACCCAGGCTACGCCGGAGGCTTCGCCGAGGCGAGGGGCGGGACACCGAACCAAGCTGCGGGCCATGTCTATGTCGCCGACAGTTTGGGCAGTGTTGCTGGCGGTGCATTATTCAGCTTCGTGTTGGTGCGGTATCTCGACCACATTGCGCTGCTCGCCGTGCCGGCCTTGTTGAACCTCGCCGCTGCGGCGTGGCTTGGCCGGGTTGGCAGTCAAAGCAATCCTCCTTTCATGAACCTCTTGGGAGCGCCGGCGTCCCGCCGGCCTGTCGAGAGCCAAAAACCGGAACTCGCCGGCGAGACGCCAGCGCTCCCAGGAAATGAACCCCCGAACCGTAGCAGCCGACGTGAGTCGGCTCTGACATTGCTTTCGATAAGATGGAGCGGACTCACGTCCGCTGCTACGAATCCGCTCCGTCGGGAGATTTTCATTTTAACACTGGTCTTGGGCATTGCCGCTTTTGTCTGGCTTGCCCACTCCGACGCGCTCTCGACGGCGCTCCAATTCCCCGGCCAGAACGTCCTGTTCCGCGCCAACTCGCCTTACGGCCGGCTGGTGGTCACGGAATCGGGGGGCGAGACCAATTTTATCGAGAATGGGATTGCGGTTGTGTCCACGCCGAATGTCGAGCAGGTTGAGGAGGCCGCGCACTACGCCATGGCCCAACGGCCCGGCGCGCGGCGGGTGCTGCTGGTTTCGGGCGGCGTCGCCGGGGTGGCGAAGGAAATTCTCAAATACAACGTTTCCAGGGTGGACTGTGTGGAACTCGACCCGCTCGTCATCGAAACCGGCCGCCGCTTCCTGCCGGAGCACTTCGCCGATCCGCGCATCCGGGTGATCGCCACCGACGCACGGCAATTCGTGCGGCAGACTGGAGCTGCTTTGGCGAGGTGGGGCGAGACTACCGGCGAACCGCTGCCCGAGAGGAATCTCACAGATACTAACGGCTCGCGCCTTCGCGGCGACGAAGCCGCTACGGCGGCGCAGGCGCGGGTACGCTCGCCCCACCGGCTGGAAGCTGACGAAACCAGTTTTATCAACCGCTACGACGTCGTCATTCTCGCGCTGCCCGACCCGTCCACAGCGCAGCTCAACCGCTTTTTCACGGTCGAGTTTTTCAGCGGGGTCAAACGGGTGCTGACCGATGGCGGCGTGCTTTCGTTTGCGCTGGGCCGTTACGAAAACTACGTCAGCCCGGAGCTGGCGCAACTGCTGGCCTCGGCGCACCGGTCGCTGCAGACGTCGTTCGCCAACATTCTGGTGTTGCCCGGAGGCCGGGTTTTCTTCCTCGCGTCCGATGGCCCGCTGCACGGCGACATCGCGGCGCGGGTCGAAGCGCAGGGCGTTCCGACGAAGCTCGTGAACCGGCATTATCTCGACGCCATGCTCACCGCCGACCGGATGGCGGACATCCAGCGGGCGGTGTTGCAACCCGCCGCGCTGAACCGGGATTTCAGTCCGATGCTTTATTTTTATCACCTGCGGCATTGGATGAGCCAGTTCACCTTGAGCTTCGGCGTGTTGCAGGCGGTGCTGTTGCTCTTGTTGCTCGTGTATCTCATACGCTTGCGCGGACCGGCGCTCGTGCTCTTTGCGTCGGGCTTTGCGGGATCGGCGCTGGAGATCGTGCTGCTGCTGGCCTTCCAGGTTTTGTGCGGCTCGGTCTATCATCAGGTCGGCGTGATCGTGACGGTTTTCATGGCTGGACTGGCGGTTGGGGCGGTGTTAACGAATCGTAGGAGCCGACGTAAGGAGGCTCTAACTGGAGAATCCAAAACTGATCAGAGCCTCCTCACGTCGGCTCCTGCGAAGTTAATGGACGGTGGTGGGAAACACCTCGCCTTCCTTGCGTTCGCCATCGCTGCACTCTCCGCGCTGCTGCCGGCGCTCCTGTTTTCACTCAATCGTCTGAACAGCTCAGTTCCCGCGTTCGTTGTCATTCAGGCCGTCATCGCATTGCTGACTTTGATTCTCGCGGTGCTGGTCGGCGCGCAATTTCCGCTGGCGAGCCGCCTGCAGTTCGACGGCACGGCGGCGGGCGCGTCACGGCTTTACACGGCGGATTTCGTGGGCGCAGCCCTCGGCGCGCTGCTGGCGAGCACGCTGTTGATTCCGTTGATGGGCGTGACGGGCGTTTGTCTGCTGACGGCGGCGCTGAATACGATGGCAGGCGGTGTCCTGTTTTGGAGAAAGGTTTCGATATGACCAAACTCAACATTATTTCCATTAAAATCATGCGCTGGAGCGGCTGGCTGTTGCTGCCGGTGCTGGCGGGATTCCTGGTCACCGGCTATGCAATGACCAGCCAACACGGCTTCAACCGACTGCTGGACGAGAAGTCCGCGCTGACGTTTCACCGCATGCTGCACCTGCCGCTGATTGTTCTCGTAGTGGCACATGTCGTGCCGGCGGTGTATCTTGCCTTCCAGCGATGGGGATGGATCAAAACCCGCGCATGAATGCCGAAAACCGAAATCCGAAAACCGAAGGAAGCCCGAAGTCTGAAATCCGAAACCAGATTCGGGCCGGGTACTGGCACGTTCTCCATGAACCGCCGCAAGAGACCCTGCAAAACTTTGTTGCATATGCAACAAAGTTTTGTATGCCTTGGTTCATAGTCCTGTGTATGAAAATGCGAATGGAAACTTTCCGTAACCCTTTCACGAAACCTGGTCGGTTGCAACCCTTCGATATTTGGCGTTCGGATTTCTTTCGAGTTTCGAGCTTCGGCATTCGGATTTCCGCATGAGCTATCACGATCCATTTGTTCATGATGCTGCCGGTAAACGGCGCAATGCGGGCATTTCTCGCCGCGCCGCCATCGGGCTGGGCGTTGGCGGCGTGATCGGCCTGGCCGGCGCGGCATCGTTTTTCGATTTTTTTGCCAAGTGGCGCGAGTCCGAGGCGCCGGCGGACATCTTCAAGGGCGACGCGCCGTCGGGCGCACTTTGGGAGCTGTGGCAAAAGCGCGGCTGGGTGAAGGAAGGCCGCCATTACCTCAAGCTCGGCCGCAACGTCCAGTGCAAGGTCTGCCCGAACAACTGCATCCTCGAACCCGGCGACCGCAGCCACTGCCGCAACAAGGTCAACCGCGACGGCACGCTTTACACGCTCGTTTACGGCAATCCCTGCACGTTCCACATTGACCCGGTGGAGAAGAAACCACTTTATCATTTCATGCCGGGAACGCAGACATTTTCACTCGCCACATCCGGCTGCGTCTTCCGCTGTCTCAACTGCCAGAACTGGGAGATTTCGCAGAAGAAACCGGAAGAAACCAAGGACCCGCGCGGCGAGGAGTTGCGCCTGCGTCCGCCGCTGCCGCCGGGACTGACGCTCGAACAGATGTCGCGGCTGAGTTTGTTTCCGGAAGACGTCGTGGCGGTGACCGAGGCGCTCGGTTGCCCGTCCATTTCCTACACCTACTCCGAGCCGGTGGCGTTTTACGAATACACGCAGGACACCTGCAAAGCCGCGCGCGAGCGGAAGCTCAAGAACATCGTCGTGAGCTGCGGCTCGATCGAAGAGCGGGCCGCGCGCGACCTGTATCAATACGTGGACGCCGCGCACGTGGACCTGAAGGGTTTCGACGAGGAAACCTACCAGAAGCTCAACTCCGGCAAGCTCCAGCCCATCCTCACCACGCTCAAGACGCTCAAGGAACTGGGCGTGTGGTTCGAAATCATCAACCTCATCGTCCCGACCTACACCGACAATCCAGACACCATCCGCCGCATGTGTGCCTGGATCACGAAGGAATTGGGGCCGGACCAGCCGCTGCATTTCTCACGGTTCCAGCCGCAGCACAAGCTCACGCACCTGGCGCCCACGCCCGTTGAGATGCTCGTGAAAGCGCGCGATTCCGCCCGCGCCGAGGGTTTGCACTACGTTTATATCGGCAACGTGCCCGGCCTCGAGGACGCCGGGACGACCTGGTGTCCCAACTGCAAGAAGGCCGTCATCGAGCGCGACATCTTCGCCGTCACCCGCATGGACCTCACGGACGGCAAATGCCGTTTTTGCGGGACGAAGATTGCGGGTGTGTGGAAGACGTAAGGTTTGTCCATCACGGTTTCAGCACGAGAATCGTTCCGTCTTTAAGGCGAGCAATCCAGCGACTGCGCCCCAGACGGATTCTCGCGTTTGATTTTCAAGATCCGCCGGTTTGTCGCGGCGAAGCAATGCGAAGACGGAAAAAAGCCGGCTTTGCGCACGCCCAGTGCGGCCATGCGCCGGGCGAGCCTGATGACTTCAGTGCGGTTGCCCGGACATATGCTCTTCCAACGCGGCTACGATGGTGTTGACGCTCTGCAGAGTTTTTTTTGCCGCTTCGGGATTGGGAATTTTCAATCCGTAATTTTTATCGAGCGCCACAACGAGTTGGAGTGCGTCAACCGAATCCAGACCCAGACTGCCGGGGCCAAAAAGCGGCAGGTTGTCCGCGATTTCCTCCGCCTGGGATTGGAGCATGAGATTTTCCACCAGCAGGTGTTTGATTTGTGTTTTGAGTTCCGCCGTGTTGTTCATTAAAAAATTCCACCGTCAATTTTAAGCGCGGAGCCTGTGATGTACCCCGCCTCGGCGCAAGCAAAAAAGCGGATCGCCGCGGCAACTTCGCCCGGCTGCCCAAAACGCCGCATGGGAATCCGCTCCAGGGCGCGCTGGCGTTCAGCTTCGCCCATGACCGCCAGCGCCTCCGTGTCCACATAACCCGGGCAGACCGCATTGACGGTGATGCCGATCCGGCCCACCTCTTTTGCCAGCGATTGGGTCAAGGCAACCACCCCGGCCTTGGCGGCGGCGTAGTTGGTCTGGCCGGCGGGCGCCAGCAACGCGCTAAGCGACGCGACATTGATGATCCGCCCGCTGCGCTGGCTGATCATCGTTGGGAGCACGGCTTGGCAGCCATGAAAAACTCCGTCGAGATTTGTCGCGAGAACCTGCCGCCAGGAATCCGGCGGCATCATGGCCAGCAAGGCATCCTGGTGGCTGCCGGCATTGTTCACCAACACGTCCAGACGATGGTGGCGGGCAAGGATTTCAGCCACCGCTTGTTTCCAGGAATCCGGCCGGGTCACGTCCAGCGCAACGCAAAAACAACGGCCGTGATTCTCCTTGGCCAGTTCGTCAGCGTGTTCGCGGCGCGAATGCACGCTCAGCCAGACCGAATTGTCCGGATTTTCCGCGAGGAAGGCGCGCGCGATGGCCTGTCCGAGAGCGCCATTGGCGCCGGTGATTAAAATGACCCGCAAGCTCATGCGGGAATAGTGGCCGTTGGCGCGCCGGCGGGCAAATGCGAATTACTTGAACCTCTGAACGGAAGAAACATTCAACGCTCAACACCCAATGACGCCATTCCTTGAATGTTCGATGTTGAATGTTCCCCGGTTCCTCATTCTGGGGAAATTTGAGCCTCACGTCGGCTCCTACTTAAGTTACAGGCTGCCGGGAGCAGCGGCTACAAATCGCGCGCCGATGGCCTGCTGGTTGGAGCCGACGAGGCTGACGGTGGCAGCCGTGAATTTTCCACCAGCCACGGCATCGCAAGCGGCCACACATTGCCACGCGGCGGCAGCCATGAGGCCCTCGCCCAGAATCCGCTTTGGGCTGACGCGGGGGCCGGTCCAATCGAGCCACGCGGCCCGTTCGGCGGCGTCGGTGCGCGGGCTGTCGCTTAGACCATCACAGAGCAGTTCCACGGTGGAACTGGCTGGCAACTGTTTGCGCATTGCCCGGGCGGCTTGCGTTCGACTTGTGGCAGCCCGGTAGGAATGCACATCCGTGATGGTCTCAAGTGCAACCCCAATGGACAACGCCGGATCAAGGCTCAGGCATATCGCCCCGGCGCCGCCGGTGATGACGGCGGACTGTTCGAGATGGCGGAGCGCGTCCGCGAGAATCCAGTTGGTTTCTTCCGCCCCGATGACCAGGCACGCGTCCACACGATTTTCCTCCAGCCACTGGACGCCGAGGGCCGCTCCCTGCAGGAACGAGGCCGGATCGCCCACGAGCGAGCAGGCGAGGGTGACGTTTTCCAGGAGCGCCGCAACGTGGCTGGCCGGAGCGGCATAGACCGTTTCGGGAAACAGCAGCGGACTGGCGGTCGCGGGGTCCTTCAGGACTTCATCAAAAAACCGGCAGGAGTAATGCACGCAACCGGCCTGCTCGCAGACCACAAATCCCAACCGGATTTTTTCAACCCGGAGCGCCCGCAAATGAGCCACCGCGTCCAGGGCGGCCGCCGCCGTGTAATGCGTGATGGGACTCGTCCGCCGCAGGCGGGGATGCGCCAGAAATCCGGGACGCGTGGCCGGAGCCGGCACCAGACGCGCGCGGAGTGATTTGTCCCCACCGGGGCGTTCCAACGGTTGAACCGGCAGCGGTTCGCCTTGGTCCAGCGCCGCTCGCAAGGCGGCGACGTTCCAGCCGGCCGGGGAAACCGCGCCCAATCCCGCCACAAAAATCCGGCTCATGCCCACCTCCGCAAAATCAGGGTGGCATTGATGCCGCCGAAGCCGAACGAGTTGGACAGGGCGACCTTCACCTGCGCGTCCCGGGGCTGGCGCACGATGGGAAAGTTGCAGACCGGGTCGGGAGTTTCAAACGCCGCCTGCACCGGCAGCCATTGTTCGCGCAGGGCCATCAGGCAAATCACCGCCTCGACCGCGCCGGCGGCGCCGAGGAGATGCCCGATGCTGGCCTTGGTGGAGCTGACCGGCAGGGTGGCGGCCCGGGGACCGGCCCAGCGCGAAATGGCGGACGCCTCCGAACTGTCATTGAGCATCGTGCCGGTGCCGTGGGCGTTTAGGTAATCAACATCCTCCGGACCAACCCGGGCGGCGTCAGCGGCGAGGTTCATGGACGCCAGTGCCGCATTCCCTTCCGGTTGCGGCTGGGTGAGATGATGCCGGTCAATGGTCGTGCCGTAACCGATGAGTTCCCCGAGAATCGGAGCATTCCGCCGCCGCGCATGTTCAAGCGTTTCCAACGCGACCAGCGCCGCGCCTTCACCGAGCGTCAAACCGTCGCGCCGGGCGTCGAACGGACGGCAGACGGTGGGCGACAACGCCTGCAACGCATCGAAGCCCGCAAACACCAGCAAGCTGAGTGCGTCATAACCGCCGGCCAGGGCGCGTTCCGCCTGGCCGCAGCGAATCAGGTTCCAGGCATGGCCGATGGCGTTGCTCCCGGAGGCGCAGGCGTTTGAGATGATGGTGATCGGCCCGTTGAAACCCAGGGCGTCCAAAACCATCCGCGCCTGGACTTGCGGCTGGTAGTGGATGGCGCGGGTGGGTTGCCGGCGATGCCGGCCTGGGGATTGCACCGCCTGACGGAAATAATCCTCTCCCAGCGACATGCCACCCGCGGTCGTACCCAAAACCAGCGGCAGATTGTCGGCGGGTTTCCAACCGGCCTGTTGCCAGGCTTCATTCGCCGCCAGCAACAGCATTTTGCCGGCGCGGTCCAGACGGACCAACTGGCGGCGGCTGAGGCCGGTGGGCGGCAGCGCGTCCGGCAAATCCACCTCGGCCGCCGTCTTCGCCCGCTGACGGCTCACGTCAAACAACGACACCGGGCGGAACGCCGGGCGTCCTGCGCGGAACCCCTCCGCGTTCGGTTTCCACCCGAGACCCAAGGCCGTGACAATGCCAGCGCCGGTGATGACCACTCGCGGCGGCGGGGCGGATGTTGGCGGGAATGGGAAAAGCATGGGTAAAAAGTGGCAATGAAAGACCCGGTCAGCGAAAATTGGTTAAACCCGAAAACCGGAGTTCGGCAGGCGGGACGCGCTGCGCTACGGCGAACTCCGGTTTTCGAGCTAAATTTGAGTTTCGACCAGACACATCCCGGGTTTCGAGGTTAAATCGCATGGTTCAAGCCAGCGGAAGATATAAGGCAGGTGACAGCGGAGCAACGGAAAAGCCTGCGACGGGCATCCAATATCGGACATCCAACATCCAACATCGAACGCCGAACATCGAATTTGAAGAAAGGAATTCGGGGAAGAATTCCAGGACGAGTGGCTATACGAACCGGTTTTGCCTCGATTGCCCGTTCGCTTTTATTCAAGCTGGACGCGTGCTTGTGCCAACGACATGCGCGGTGGTAATCCCCTGTTTCAACGAGGGGGTGAGCATAGCGGCCCTGGTCACCGCGGCGCGCCAACAATTTCCCCGGGTGCTGGTCGTGGACGACGGTTCGACGGACGACACGGCGGCCCGGGCGCAAGCGGCGGGCGCGCAGGTGGTCACGCACGCAAAAAACCTCGGCAAAGGCGCCGCGCTCAGAACCGGCCTGTCCCAGGCGCGGCAGCAAGGTTTTGCCTGGGCCTTCACGCTGGACGGCGACGGTCAACATGCGCCGGATGACATGCCGGCTTTTCTGGAGTGCGCCGGACAGACCGGGGCGTTGCTGGTTGTTGGCAACCGGATGCCCAACGCGCGCGCCATTCCCTGGGTGCGCCGGCAGGTGAACCGCTGGATAAGCCGCCAACTGTCGCGGCGAGCAGGCAGGCACCTGCCCGACACGCAATGCGGTTTCCGGCTCATCCACCTCGCGACCTGGGTGGCCTTGCCGCTTCAGACGGAACATTTTGAAGTGGAATCCGAAACGTTGATGGCGTTTCTGGCGGCGGCGCACCCCGTCGCGTTCGTGCCGATCCGGGTCATCGGCCGGGGCCGGAGCAGCCATATTCATCCGATGGCCGACACGCTGCGCTGGTGGCGCTGGTGGCGCGGGCTTGAGGGGAAAACTCGATGACAACCTTTTGTTGCATATGCAACAAAAGTTTGCACGTTATTCGGTGAGCCAGTTCATGGGCCGGGAAAGCGGCGGAACGGGTGCAACTTGACGTGACTATTACGAATGGCAGCAGGATGCCGCCATCACTGGCACGCTGGAAGCGTACCGCCACGGTGGAGGCGGGCATCCTTGCCTGCCAGTAAATGCGGCTTCCAGCCGCGTGTTCTTGCTACCTTGCAACTGTGTTGAGTTGCGGCTTCGCGCCCGTCGGCGAAATCGGCCTTGCAACCGAAGCCAGTCTTGCCTTACGAAAGAGCGGATGCTTTACGAACGCTGGCAGAAGGTCGCCCGGGACAGGCACAACGAGGTCGCTTTGCGCGACCTGGCTTCCGGGCAATGCTGGACCTTTGGGCAACTGGAGCGCGCGGCGGAAACTCCCGCGCCGGGCAGGCCGGAGATGATCTGTCCGCAGGGCCACTCGCCGGAGTTTATCTTTGCCGTCCTGCGCGCCTGGCGTTCCCGCGCCGTGGTTTGTCCCCTCGAACCGCATGAGCGGCCGCCTTCCGTTCTGCCGCCCCCCCCGCCCTGTTGCCATCTGAAAATTACCTCGGCCACCACGGGCGCGCCGCGCACCATCGCCTTTACCGGGGAACAACTGGCCGCCGACGCGGACAACATCGTGGCCACGATGGGGCTGCGGCCGGACTGGCCGAACCTCGGCGCCATTTCGCTGGCGCATTCCTACGGATTTTCGAACCTGGTGCTGCCGCTGCTGCTGCACGGGATTCCGCTGTTCCTGGTGCCGTCGCCTTTGCCGGAAGTCCTGAGGGCCGCCGCGCAGGATCAGCCGGACCTCACGCTCGCCGGCGTTCCGGCACTCTGGCGCGCCTGGCACGAAGCCCGGGCCATCCCGCGCAACGTGCGTCTGGCCATGTCCGCGGGCGCGCCCCTGCCGCTGGCGCTCGAACAGGCGGTCTTCGAAGCGCACGAACTTAAAATCCATAACTTCTACGGCTCATCCGAATGCGGCGGCATTGCCTACGACGCGACAACCGTTCCGCGCACCGACGATGCCTGCGTCGGGCGGCCCATGCAAAACGTGGACCTGGCGCTCGAGTCGGACGGGGTCTTGGTGGTGCGAAGTTCCGCGGTGGCCGAAACGTACTGGCCGAAACCGTCCGACACCCTTGGCCGGGGCCGGTTTCAAACCAGCGACCTCGCGGAATTTCAGGGCAGTGCGGTTTATCTTCGCGGCCGTGCCGGCGACCAGATCAACGTGGCGGGCCGCAAAGTGTCCCCGGCCGCCATCGAACACGTGTTGCGCGAGCACGAAGCCGTCGCCGAATGCCTGGTCTTTGCCGTGCCGAGCGGGAATGCCGATCGCGCGGACCTCATTGTGGCGTGTGTGGCCGCCAAACGGCACAGTACGGCCGGGGAATTGAAACAGTTCCTGCTTCAAAAACTGCCGGGCTGGCAGGTGCCGCGCGAGTGGTGGTTTGTGCCGTCGCTGGAGGCCAACACGCGCGGGAAGGTTTCACGCGCGGAATGGCGGGGCAAATTTCTCGAAATGCGGGCGCGAGGAAAAACCAAAAGCTGAATCAACCGCAAAGAACGCGGAGATTTTTACCGCTGATACCCGCACATCAGCGCTGATAAGTGAAGATTAGCGGTTAAATGACGGCCCAATTTCATTTGGACATGCCCGGCCATTTCCGTTATCAATCGCCGGCATGATTTTTGGCGAGAGCTTTGGAACTTCAGGTTGCCTGAGCAGAAACTTGAGCCGGTCGGTCCTTCTTCTCTCATTGCTCATCCCAACCCTCCCCGCAACGAGCCTCGCCGCGCTCCCCAAGCGGCTGATCATCGCCCTGGATGGAATTGCCTACCGCGACATGAAAGCCCTGCAGGCAGGGATCACCTACAAGGACACCCATGGCATCCAATTCCATCGTCAGGGCTTCCATCAGGGATACTTCCCGGTCAGCCGCATGATCTCGACGTTTCCCTCGACCAGCGACGTCGCGTGGACTGAAATATTCGGCGATCGCCCGCTGCCTGGTTACCAGCGCACTTATTTCAGCGATGCCGCGAATTTGGAAATTTCCGTGAACGGCATCACCACTTCGATGGAGCACGAAGAGCAGATGCAATGGCAGGTGCAGAGCGGTTTCCTTCGTACGTTGGGTTATGTCTATCCGTCCCACATGTATCAATACGAGGTGTATGAACTGGCCAAAAACTTTCTCAACACCAAAAGCGGGGGCGACAACTTCTACGCCTACATTCGCACGCCGGACGATGCCCAGCACCTGGCCCGCGATCCTTTCGCCATGCTCTGCGCGCTCGATGAAAAACTCCAGGAACTGCGCGCCCTTTACAAGGCGCGGGAAGGACATGAACTCGAAATCCTGATTCTCTCGGACCACGGAAACAATCACGCCGGCGTCGGCCAGCGCGTCGAGATTCGGACTTTTCTTAAAAACGCCGGATACCGGATCACGAATTCCATTACGAATCCCAAGGACGTTGTCCTCCCCACGGCCGGGATCGAGTCCTGGGTGGAAATCCATAATGCGCCCGCTGAAACCGAAACCCTCATGCAATTGCTCACGCATCTGAAAGGCGTGGATGTATTGACGGCCAGGTTCCCGGGCCAGACCAACCGGTTCATTGTCATGAATGCGAAAGGCGAACGGGCCATCATCGGGTGGAATCCCGCAAAGAACTCTTTCCGATATTCAACCGAGCGGGGGGATCCCATTAACTATCTCCCGGTGGTCAAAGCGCTCGCCCAAAAGAACCGGCTCGACGCCGGCGGCTTTGCCACGGCTGACGACTGGATGGCTGAAACCATGACCAATCACTATCCTCTGGCAGTTGAGCGAATTGTCCGGGGCCACACCTGCGTCACCCTCAATCCGGCCACCATTCTTATCAGCCTGAACAACCATTATGTACACTCCGGATGGCTGGTCAAAAAAGGCAGCGAGTTGGTGACTTTCGGGGGCACTCATGGAGCGCTCGACGACCTCAACTCAGATGGAATTCTGTTGAGCAGTTTTGCCCCCACCGAGGACACTTCGAGCACCCGCGTGGCCGGGCTGTATGATGGTTTTCCGGGACTGCGAAATTATCGGGCGGAGGAAAATGGCGCCGAATGGATCACCGGAAAAGAACAAGCCCTGACCAGGATCGCGCGAGTGCCGCTCGATTGGGACCGCCAGATGCTTCCCGATGATGAAGTTTTCCTGCGGATTTGGACGCCGAGCTTTGCTCGCCTTGACCCCGAAGCCCCTGTCGAGCTGACGGTTAAGCAAGCCGGGTATTTCTCAAGTGCGCAGATCCGTCGGGGAGAAACCCAACCAACTGATGCATCCGAACGGCATTTCACCTTCAATTTCCCGATTTCTTTTCCGGACAAATGCGCTTACGAAAGAGTCTATGCGTTCCCTGCCGATCTGATGCTGGAGCCACAAAAAGAGTACCGGATTTCGGGGCGGGTTAGCGACCAGAAGAAAGACATCAGGATTTTCGACTTCACCTTCCGCACCGACAGCCGCGGCCGGCCGATCGCATACTGAGTCCCACGAATTAACGTACACGAGCCACCCATTTTAACCACGAAACACACCAAAGACCCGAATGGTAGGGCGCGTCACTCCGTGCGCGCCGTCGTTCAAACACCTTCACCCAAGCGGCGGGCAGGGGACTGCCCGCCCTGCCAGGATTCATTCCGGCGGAGGGCGTTTTGTTTGGAAAGATCAACCGCCGGCCATGCGAACCGCGCGAAATCCGAGAACCGAAATTGATCTTGAACCGAAGCTAACGGAGGGAACAGAGAAAAATCTCCGCTACCTCTGTCCGCTCGCGCGTCAGCGGCGTTCGGTGTCCCGGCTTCAGCCGGTTCCCCAACGTGGCACAGGCATCCTGCCTGTGTCTTCATTCGGAGTTGGACTTTCGATGTTGAATGTTGAATGTTCGGTGTCCCGGCTTCAGCCGGTTCCCAACGTGGCACAGGCATCCTGCCTGTGTCTTCATTCGGAGTTGGACTTTCGATGTTGAATGTTGGATGTTCGGTGTCCTGGCTTCAGCCGGTTCCCAACGTGGCACAGGCATCTTGCCTGTCTGCATTCCTTGCCGGTCGGTGGCGGAACTGGATGCACTGTTGCGGCGGCGCATCCGCCGCCGGCTGGTGACCCCGGCCAGCGTGATCGAGAAAGTGGAAGCGCTCACCGAGTCACCACCGCCGCGTCACAACCAACACCCCTGAGCGTTGTTCCTTTCATTGGTCTGTGGGCAAGACGCCGATCCGGTCCAGCGGGCTCTTGACTCCAAGCCCTGGCTTACGCATGGCGTGCGTGTAGATCATCGTCGTCTCCACGCTCTTGTGGCCCAGCAGTTCCTGCAACGTGCGGAGATCCATGCCGCCGTCCAACGCTTGCGAGGCGAACGAATGCCGCAGCACGTGCGGCGTCACCCGCTTGTTCAACCGCGCCCGAACCGCCGCCTGTTTGAGGATGCGTTGAAACTCCCAGTCCGACGCATGGTGCCGGCGATAGAGGCCACTGCGCGGATCCAGACTCAGATGATCCGCCGGCCACAACCAAAACCACGGCCACTCCTCACCGGCTTTGGGATACTTGCGCTGCAACCCGTCCGGCAGCCACACCCCCGCCACCTGCTCCCGGCGATCCGCTTCGTACAGCCGGCGCAGGGTCTCGAAGTGCTTCCGCAACGGTTCGACTACCACCTTCGCCAGGGGGACCAGGCGATCCTTGTCGCCTTTGCCACCAAGCACGGTAATGATTTCCTGTTCCAAATCCACGTCCTTGACCCGCAAGCGCAGCAATTCCATCAGCCGCAACCCGCCTCCGAACGCCACGCAGGTGATCAACGACCACGATCCCGGCAACTGGCTTAACAAACTTCGGACCTCCTCAAGCGTCAGCCAGGTCGGCAGATGCGGCCGCACCTTGCCCCGGCGATAATCCGAAAAATCGCCCAACTCCTTGCCAAAAACTTCCCGGAGCAGAAACACCACCGCATTCAACGCCTGCCGCTGGCTGCTCGCGCTGAGTCGCTGGTCCAAGGCCAGATCGTCCAGAAACGCTTTGATATCCTCGGCCCCGCGCAACTGCAAATCGTCGGAACGGCAAAACCTGGCAAACCGTTGGAGCCACACCAGGTAACTCTGCTCCGTGCGATACGAATAGTGCCGCCGCCGCACCACCGTCAGAAAGGCCGTCTTCCAGGCGGGAACTGCCTGGGCCCGCGGCAGGGGCGGGCTTTCAGGTGTCCCGCGCGTTATGATTGCCGGTTCGAGGTTCGAGGCGGGAAATCTGTCCCCCTCTCCGCGTTGCGCTGCAATGGGGAGAGGGCCGGGGTGAGGTGCTTTTGAGCTTTCGGCGCTCAACTTTCGGTCTGGGGTGTTGGTCGGTGGTCTTGGCCCGCTGCCCGTAGCCACCGCTTTGGCCTCCCGGAAAAACCAGCGAATGGCTTCCTTCCACTCTTCGATCTGCCAGGGTTCGGGCCTTTTCTCCGACCCGGCCCAAGCGATAAAATCACGCGCCGACTGATGGCTTATCTCGCCGCGTCCGCGGCGGCAGAAACTTAAAAACCAACGAATCGTGATCGCAAAACTATGCTTGTTCCGCTCAGGCAATGGCGCTTGGGCCAGCCGCTCGGGCCAATGAGAAAAGTACAACGCCTGCATACGGGTCGCTTTTGCCGGGTCAATAAACGCCTGATAAACCGACAAAACTGTCGGTTTATCCGGAACGCAAGCAGGACCGTTTCCGAGCGGGCAATTCAGCCATGCCGTTGAAATTAAGCGACTAATGTCTTGACTTGTCAATCTGAAATGAATTTATTGAAACCGACAAAAGCGACAGTCGGGAACGATAACGGAGACTTTCGGATAAACCGACAAAGTTGTAGTTTATTAACAATGTTAGGCATCGTCGCCATGAAGACAGCGATTATACTTTTGATTCTCGGCTTGGTCATAGGTTTGGTTGTTCCTTATCTCGTGCGGGACATTATCAGCGGAGCCGGCGTGCAGTTGCCGCAGCTTTGGTTTTCCAAGTCACCGCCACGGAGTTTTAGTTTTAGCGTTCCGGTGGTTTTGAGAGTTATCGGCTTTATCCTTGTGCTGCTGGCGATTATTCGTTTCATTGCCGTTCGAGGCAGCAGAGTTTGATTTATGAGCATTGACCCGATGCCTAACAAGTCGCCGGAGCCAACCGCCGTTGGCGCTTTCAGTTCCGCTGTCGCGGTTCACATCGCGAGTCGGCGGTGGCTCAGCTTTTTTCGTTAGGCGGCAAGATGTGCGATATGACAACTAGACACAATGAACGACTTTTGGAGCTGCAAGTCATATATTGGTTTGTCCATCCTTCAACTAAACCGCCGATAGCTCTTGGATTTCTTCGCGAAGGCCAGTATGGTTTTTTTATCATTGGTGGTCTGACAGGTTCACATCTTGGCGGACACGGAGAATCATGGTGGAGTAAGTTTCAGAGCGTGGTTTCACAGGGATACATTCCTGTTGAGCACGCTATTAGTCTTAAGATTATCCCACCGGAATGGTCGCCGCCTTTGCTTGATAAGAGCGATTCGCGCATTGTGAGCCACATTCATCAGAATGGCAGGGCTTATTGAGTTATGATGATTTTGCCGCCTAACAAGTCGCCGGAGCCAACCGCCGTTGGCGCTTGCAGTTCCGCTATCGCGGTTCACGCCGCGAGTCGGCGGTGGCTCAGCTTTTTTCGTTAGCCTCACATGAACATCATAGTTCTTCCGCTGATTTTGGCCGTCTGGGCTCTCTGGATTTATGCCGAGTTCAAGCTCGGACGCCGAGCGCGTATTTCCTTTGGCCTGATTGCCATACTGAGCAGCGGATTTTTGGTTTATGCTGTTTGCCAAGTGAGGCCATTTTACGAGAGTGCGTGGCACCGGAATTCCATCAGGGATGCCGAGAGCTTGCTCAAGCAGGGACAGACAAATCTTGTCATCACGGCTTTTGAGACTTATAGCAGTATGGCAGCGACAGGTTCCACCTTCCAGGCATCTGAGCGCATGATGCACGTTTTGGAGAGTGGGCCGGCAAAATGATATTTGAGATATGAGAATTGAGGCTAACCAGATCACTGCACACAACGCCGGATGGCGCTCTCAGTTCCGCTTTCGCGGTTCACGTCATCGGCCCGGCGTGTGTGAGTTCTATCGTTAGGCTGCTTGACGTATGAATACAACCAACTCTCAAGAAATCTTTGAGGCAGTAGCAACGATGGGACAGTGGATGTCTGGCTTGGGCGTCCAAGAATTGACGACGTTTGGAAACGTGACTCGGCCTGCTGAATCTTTCGCAGCAGACATCTTACTCGAACGTAGTAGGAGCCGGGTAGCACAATTGATACAAGAGCGCCCGGAACAAGCATCAGCCTTTCTGACCATTTTAGGCGATGTTCGATCAGAATTATCTGGGGTATGCGCCGCACCCGTATCACCAATGACCGATATTCCGAAGTTGCATAATCTTTCAGCAGAGGCAGTGATTGACGAAGCGAGAAAACAGAGAAACCGGCCCAGTCCTCAGGGTACCTAGACGCTTTATCCAACACATTGATTATGATTGACCAGCAGCCTAACAACGCGCCGGAGCCAACAGCCGCTGCCCCTGCCAGTAGGACGATGCAGGTCATTGGACACCTCCACCGCTTCGTGAGTTATCCTCGCGGCTGTGGCTCAGCTTGGGATCGTTAGGCGACATGCGCGAGACCCTAAAACAATTACTCGTCAAGGATTCGGATTTGAATCGCCGAATGGCTGCGGCAGTGCGGGCGGCTTGCCTCCGCGATGGCACGATTCTGGTTTGCGGCATTTCCATTCTAGTCTTGGCGATATTTGCATGGTGTGCGTTGCACTTTGGGCTTCCGCGTGATTTTTGGTTTATCCCGTTTTTCTACGCCTTGATTTTCGCTCCGACATTTATCGTGCTTGCCACGATGGATGTTTTGAAGCGAGGATGGACATTGAAGCGAGCGATAGCACTTTTATGTTCTGCGGTTGCTGTTGTATTGGTGGCAGCATTGATTTATGTCAGGATTCATCACACAGATGTCGCCTAACAAGTCGCCGGAGCCAACCGCCGTTGGCGCTGTCAGTTCCGCTGTCGCGGTTCACGTCGCGAGTCGGCGGTGGCTCAGCTTTTTTCGTTAGGCCACTTGTGCGGACGCTCCCACACATACATTGCGCGTTTGATTCTCAAATCGGCGGAGGCATCACCGATGTTGTCCATAAAAGCCCAACCGCATCCATCCCAAGAAAACAGGTTGAGAGATTTTCCGGCAGAGTCGTTGTTGGGGACGATGCGATACATGCAGTCGTCGTCTATCAGCACAGTGTCAGGACGTGGCCTAACAAGGCACTGGAGACAACCCCGGTTGGCGGTTTCCGTTTGACGAGAAGATTTCAGTGGTTTCATGTCGTTAGTCCGGGGTGTCTCAGCTATTGCCGTTAGGCCACTTGTGCGGACGCTCCCACACATACATTGCGCGTTTGATTCTCAAATCGGCGGAGGCATCACCGATGTTGTCCATAAAAGCCCAACCGCATCCATCCCAAGAAAACAGGTCGAGAGATTTTCCGGCAGAGTCGTTGTTGGGGACGATGCGATACATGCAGTCGTCGTCTATCAGCACAGTGTCAGGACGTGGCCTAACAAGGCACTGGAGACAACCCCGGTTGGCGGTTTCCGTTTGACGAGAAGATTTCAGTGGTTTCATGTCGTTAGTCCGGGGTGTCTCAGCTATTGCCGTTAGGCATCGCATGGCCATTGAGATTCAAATTCGGGACGACGATTTTGCGGATGAAGTGATTAAATCGGCTCCACAGGGAATTTTGATTAAACGGAGCGTGTTGCGTTTTCGGAGCGCCGATGTTGCACAGGCTGTCTTGCTCACGCTTACTTTCATCAGAGATAAATCGGTTGATATTGATATTGCCCTTCTTGCGACTTGGCTTTACGAGAAAAGCAAGCACAAAGCCTGCTATGTATCCAAGCGGGGTAAGAAGATACCAGATACGAAGTTCGGCGTAAGACGGTGGATACAGGAAGAGTTGGACATCACAGACAATCACAAGAGTGACAATCAAAACGATGCCTAACAAAGCGCTGCACCCAACAGCCGGTGTCCCCGCACGTTCATTGTTCTTTTTCATTTGCTCCTTTTGGTTGCGCTCCACCACCGCCGCCACCGGCTGTGGGTGAGCTTGATTCGTTAGCCAGCCTGAGCAACACGTCAGCATGACACGGAGCATCCAGGGGACACCAGCAGGCGAGGTTCTTACCCCGCAGCGCAACTTTGGCGCCGAGCAGGATTCCGTGACCTTCGCTTTGCAGCCATCGCTCGTATGCTTCGACCGCTTCACGCGGAGAGCAGTCGTCTCGAAGGTCTCGGAGTTTTTTATGCTTGCGGACTTTCCACGGGTTTCCCCATTTCGTTGGCCGAGCCACGACCACGGTGTTTGGCGGAAGCTTCCAGCCTTTTTTTCGAGAGAGTTTGACGCGGTGGGGCTGGCTAACAAGGCGCTGCACCGCAACAGCCGGTGTCCCCGTCCGTTCAAAGTCAGTTGGATTTTTCATGTTTATTTTGCGCTCCACCACTGCCGCCCCCGGCTGTGGGTGAGCTTGGGTCGTTAGGCTGCTTACAATCGTTACATTTATGAGTGAGTCCCAAGAAACGTCTGACGTTGCAGAAAAGGCTGCTAAAGAAATTGGCAGACTTTTTGGAGAATTGGCCAAACAAAACAGCAAGGAATTTCCAGATGGCGGAATTGTGCTTGCCCTCAGTTCCCAATTGAACGCCCAACAAGGTTTTCTCACCATTCTTGCAAGCGGTCAATTGGCGAAGTTGGTGGACAAGCTTGTGCAGCATTCCGAAAAGTTGACGCAGCAGACGGACAGGCTCATAAGTGAGACACTCGAACTTCGTAGGTTCACGAGTGGGGTATTTTGGCTCACCGCCGTCCTTGTCCTTGTGGCCATTCTTCAGATTTACCAGATATTCAGTCATAACTAAAAATCCGCCAAAGCAAAGGAGAGCACGATAGCAGCAATAAATCACGATGAGCCACAAGATGACTTGGATGATTTTCAAAACGCAGCCTAACAAGGGCGCTGCACCCAACAGCCCCTCTGTCATCCGATTGAAGGATTCAGGGTTCATCGGGAGTCCTCCTTGCGCTCAACCCTTGCCGCCGGGGCTGTGGGTGAGCTTGATTCGTTAGCCAGCTACGCCACACCACATGAAAAAACTTATCGCCATCGCTTGCATTATCCTGACAGCTTGTTGTGGTTTTTCCGCAGACGACGCCAAACCCAAAATCAAAGTTGCAGCGGATGGATTTCCGGCGGGTCACGATACGCCCGAGGGTGTCGCATGTGACCTTGCGCGAGCATTTATCAAGCACGATGCTGTTCTCTTTACCAACACGTGCATCCAGCCCTTTGGAGCAAGCGAGACCTTTGGCACGAATTACCAGACATTTCTTACGAACGTGATTCAGAGTATGAAGGAGGAAGCAGCCAAGAAAGAACCGTCACCGGGAGCACCCAAAGCGATTACCAAGGTGTTTGCTGCGCGCCATCTATCTACGCGTGGGCCAGAATCGCTCGCTTATGCCATATTCGATTTTCGTGGAGTTATGTTCGTGGACTTGAAAACAATTCGCGTCAACGGTGATACCGCACCCTACCGGATTTTTGTAATTAAGAAGAACGATGACAAGTGGTATGTGTATCCCACCCCTGCGGCTGATTCGTTATTGTGTGCTGGACTCAATTCTGAATCAGAGTCAAAACAAGATTTTTCAGAAGCATACGAGGTTCAGAAATGACGCTGGCTAACAAGTCGCCGGAGCCAACCGCCGTTGGCGCGGTCCGTTCCGCTGTCGCGGTTCACGTCGCGAGTCGGCGGTGGCTCAGCTTTTTTCGTTAGGCCACGAGAGTTGCTTTGAGCTTTTTGCGTTTTTTTGCGGCGAGAGATTTCGGTGATTTGGATTTTGCGGAGCGGAAGTTTGTGGCAGATTTGAGCGGTTTCAGCTTCGCCGGTTCGGAAGTCGGTGAGCGAGAGTTGCGGCGAGATTTATCGGCAGAGATTTTTGTCGGATATTTTTATGAAGATTTACGAATCGTGGCCTAACAAGTCGCTGGAGACAACCCCGGTTGGCGGTTTCCGTTTGCCGAGAAGGTTTCAGTGGTTTCATATCGCAGTTCCGGGGTGTCTCAGCTTTTTTCGTTAGGCGCTCGGCGCATTTTGCCATGAAGAAGCTGGTAGCCATAGTTTCGATTCTGGTCGCAGTGATTTTAGCGGCTTTGGTGCATGGCTGTTCCACCACCAAGCCACCGCCGACCAGTGCATTTCAGGATGATTGGACTGGCCTTTTCCTGACTGTGACCAAGAGCTTCGGAGTGACGCACTCCTACTACCTCGGCTCCGATGATAGATGGTCGTATTTCAAGACGACCGGCGAGTCACTTTTTACACCAACATATCGCAAGGTTGAGACTTTGAGGATGAAGCTCTCGCATACATTCCCGTTTGGTCAGGGCAAGCTATATCAGATTCAGTTGAGCGATTTTGGTTATGACCAGAAGCAAGCGCCTAACAATGCGCTGGAGCCAACAGCCACCGCCACTTCAGTTTCGACCAACAAATGAAATTTGATTGTCGTTATTCCAAGCGTGAGTCAGGCTCCGGTGGCTGTGGCTCAGCTTGAGTCGTTAGGTGTCTTTACGTATGACCCAAGACGTTTTGAAGAATTTCGTGACGCTTGATGAGTTCGTCTTGAACCAAGCGGAATTGCAGGTCGCTTTTGTGAAGATGGTTTTGATGAGGATTCAGAATCTCGAAGACACACGGCGGTTGCGTGCCCAGTTGGAGCAGACCCCAGATTCCGACGGGAAGACCGAGATAGCGCAGAGACTTTCCGCGCTAGAATTGTCAGTTGTTGATTCTGAGAAGAGTACGCTTTTGTCAGACCTTTTAGCACGAGCAGAATCTGACCACGAGAAGATGCAAGCTTATGTAGCAACCTTAAGAGCTTCTTTACCGCCCGATTCTGGGCAGGAGTTGCCATGACACCTAACAAAGCGCTGCACCGCAACAGCCGGTACGCATTCCGCTCAGGCTTGGGGGATTTTTTCATTGTTTCCTTTCCGCTCCACCACTGCCGCCCCCGGCTGTGGGTGAGCTTGATTCGTTAGGCGGCTCGTGCGTCATAAAATTATGAATACTAACGATTGGGACACAGCGATGGTGTTGACAGTCATTCTCGCCCCTTTGTGTATTGCATTGGTTGTCATCATTTTCATGCAGTGGCAGCGAATTAACGAAATTAAACATGACAAGAAGGCGGCTCTCACAAAGGCAGACAACCTTCAGATAGAGATGGACAAGCGATTGGCCCAATTCAACGAAACGTGCGCACAAAAAGACGACCAAATAAACCGGCAGCAAAAAGAAATCGTAAATTTTCATAATTCAAATCAGTGTGAGCCAGTCAGTGTTGATATGCACTTGGACAAGCCGACAAATTTGTGAGGGTTCATATTCATACTTTATTATATGTTCTAGCAGACGTTTTGTATGAAAAATCCGCCGCCTAACAAGTCGCCGGAGCCAACCTCCGTTGGCGCTTGCAGTTCCGCTGTCGCGGTTCACGTCGCCAGTCGGCGGTGGCTCAGCTTTTTTCGTTAGGCCACTCGACACGCTATGTCACATTTGAGCCATTCATTCAGCGGTGCATTGAGGCAGTTTTCATTCTGGATTGCCAATGGTAGCGTTGGGCATCCGTTGCTTGAGGGTGTTGATTATTCCTGCATCTTTCGCGAGCCGAGTGCGCTTGAGCAGGTTTACGCCATTTTCGCCAATGTCATCGAGATTGATGAGAGCGGTCAGGTTACGAACGCCAAGCACGCAGAGAGACGAGCAGCCCAGTATATCCTCCAGTATGTTGCCGGTCGGCCAGTCGAGCCACCGTTTGAGGGCTGGGAAGTTGAGCTTTATTAGATTATGAGACCGTGGCCTAACAAGTCGCCGGAGCCAACCGCCGTTGGCGCTGTCAGTTCCGCTATCGCGGTTCACGTCGCGAGTCGGCGGTGGCTCAGCTTTTTTCGTTAGGCGGATTCCGTAAGCCACATGAGAATCGCATTTTTCATAGGTCTGGTTGCGTTTGTCCTTTCGGGTTGTTCACACAGCGACCCGATTGACCGGTTAATGACTCAGGTGCCATTTGAGGATTGTCCTAGCTATTTGTTTATGCCGGTTGACTTGCCAGCGACAGCCGCTCCTACCGAGGTGATTGACGCCTTGTCGAAGCGCGGCACATTTCGAGATGACCAGATTACCAGCTTTAAGACTCTGGAGGTGCGGAGAGTTCATAGCCTGCAGAAGGGAGCTGAGTCGGTTTATTATTCTGCCGTCCTGATGGACAGCAATCTCGGCCGTAAGGTTGTGCTGTTGCAGCCTGAGAGTCATGGATGGTATTACAAGATTTATGATGCTAAATAATCCGCCTAACAAATCGCTGCAGCCAACAGCCACTGCCCTTTCAGTTTTGACTGAGACATGAAAATTCGATCATCATTATTCCATTGCTGGCCTGGCCGCCGGTGGCTGTGGCTGAGCTCTGGACGTTAGGCGGATTCGCATTTTTACTTTTATGAGCACTATATTTGACAATGAGAGGTTTTCGGACTTTTACTGCCCGAATTGCAAACGCAAGATCAACGAGACGGTCGGACGGCTCAAGCGCGGCGATTACACTTGTCCTGGTTGTGGCACGAAGTTTGAGACTAAAGAACTCCGCCGGACGCTCGATAAAGCGGAGCAGGACTTTTTGGCGGCGAAGCGAGAGATTGAGCGCAGTTTGAAGATTAATCTCTGACAGACACGCCATGCACTCAGTCCATTCAGTTGTATCGCAGTCCATCCGCCTAACAAGTCGCTGGAGGCAACCCGCGTTGGCGCTGTCAGTTATTCGAGAAGGTTTCATAAGTTCGGGAGTCGTGGGTCGCGGGTGCCTCAGCTTTTTTCGTTAGCCTGCGTCAGCACCATGCACGATTTCACGCCACATTGTCTGAGCAGTTCATCAATCGCTTCGGTGGCTTGCCGGCGGTGGTCGGGCCACGGGATTTCTTTTATCGCTGCTTTCAGCCATTGGCCGCAGCGGATTGCTTTGTCTCGGTCGGTATCACTCATAACATTGGAGGTTTATCATGGATAAGCAGGACTCGGTTGAGAGAGGTTTGTTTTTGTTCGGCCAACCCACTACCTTTGACAAGGCTTTCCCAACCATCGCCACTTTGAAGGCTACAGTTTGGATTCGTCAGGGCGGCGGGATGGACGGCAATCCGCAAGAGAGGCATTTCGCCACTGGAAACCCGCCGGGCGAGTATATTCGTTGCCCGAAGATTGGTTGCACGGATGGCGGATGGTGCATTGGTGATGTTTTGCGTGACATGGTTGCCAAGCGTGAGACTCACCGGAAGGCAGGAGGGATTTGCAGCGGCAAGCAGCGCATGAATCGTTCGATGTTCCGTGAGTGCCTGACGCACTTCACATCGGAGATTGAGTTGACTTACAAGCCCGACGATAAAAAGGACGCAGGCTAACAAAGCGCTGCAGGCAACAGCCACCGCCCTTCCAGTTTTGTGAGATTTAGATTTCATAAAGTCGTTTGCTCCGGCGCGAGTCGCCCTCCGGTGGCTGTGCCTGAGCTTGGTCGTTAGGCCACACTATGATTCATTCACACCATGCCTTTTTGGTTCTTTTGTTGACTCCGGTGGTTGAGTATTTGATTCCCATTGTGTTGGGGCTTGCCGTTGCATTATGGCTATTCCGAAAGAAGCCCACAGGTAATTTGGTCATTGCAAGCGGAGCGCCTATTTTTTTGTGGTTAGTTTTGGTTCTCGCATTTGGCGGGAAGTCGTTTAGCAATTTGTTTATTGAGCCATTGATTTTGGCCGCGACGATTTTGGTGTGGGAGATAGTTCTTTTGGTTTTTGCTAGGCGAGGCGTCGTCAAAGACGAGTCGCTGGAGGCTTTGAATATCGTTGGTTCATTGTTACTAACCCTGTGCATTGTATTTTTTATACCCGGATTGCCAGAGTGACCGTGTGGCCTAACAAGTCGCCGGAGCCAACCGCCGTTGGCGCTTGCCGTTCCGCTGTCGCGGTTCACATCGCGAGTCGGCGGTGGCTCAGCTTTTTTCGTTGGGCCACAGGAGCGGCCACCACATATAAATGAGCGTTACGCCGATGTAGCCGACCGCAAAACCAATAGACCCAGCAAGACCATGCCACAGCTCGACCCAGCCATTTACGGACTTCTTGGTTCCCTCATTGGCGGCGGTGCGGTTATTGTCGCCCAGTGGATTTCCCGCCGCCAAGAGGAGCGGCGAGCATTGACCGAGTTTGCCATCAAGACAGCCATTGAGAATTGGCGACACGTTGCCGAGAAGGCTGATTACTTGAAGCTGGCCAGGCATGAGTATGGACTCAATCCGATGGATGGTTACTTGATACGCACCCTCGCTCTGGTCGAGATTTTGAGACAGCGTAAGTTTTCGCCCAAGGACATTCACTCCAAGCTCGCCCAGTTGGAAGCCATTGGCCGAGCTTTGCAGGAGCATTTGGAGAAAAAACGAAATGAGCAAAAACCTGTGGCCCAACAATGCGCTGCACCGCAACAGCCGGTATCCCCGCCCGCTCAACATCATGGGTAATTTCATGGTTTCCTTTCCGCTCCACCACTGCCGCCACCGGCTGTGGGTGAGCTTGATTCGTTAGGCCACTCGAACATTTTATGAAATGCGCAACTCACAATTTGGAAGCGACAGCAGTTTGTCCCTATTGCGGTAAGGCATTATGTCCATCTTGTAGCAGGTCAGGCAGCGGCCAGCGCACAGCTTGTTCCGATGCGTGCGCCGCAGCGTTAGCGAAGCTTGATACGGCTGCCGAGCTTTCGATTCGTAGAAGCTTGCTGGGATTGAAAGCGGGCGCATTCGCCTTTTATTTCAGCGGCTCATTATTTATATTATTCGGCATCGGCAGTTTGATTGCGGTTCGCGGAGACATTTTTTTACCGATATTTTTGGGCGGTGCTGGCGCTGCGTTTATTATTTGTGGGGTTCGGTATAGCAAAGCGGCCAAGTAGTAGGAAGTGGCCTAACACCGCGCTGGAGCCAACGGCCACTGCGCCTTGAGTTTTGGATGATGATATGAGATTTGATTGTCACGGTTGCATTTCGGAGTCACTTTCCAGTGGCCGTGGCTCAGCTTTGGATCGTTAGCCGCTGAACGTATGCCACTGCCATTTGTCATCTGCTTGATTGGATTCGGGGTTTTCCAAGTTAGCGCTATGTTGATTTATGCCATTTGGATTCCCGTTTTTGTTCAGCGACATGGAGGCAAGACCGCAGGACTTGCGACGCACCTAGCATTGGGCTCAGCGTGGCTGCGTGACTATCGAGAAGCACATGCGATTTGCCGCAGGGTTGGCCACACGCCTTGGTTTATGAAGACATTCTCAGCGCTTGAGATTGTTGCGATTTTGTTTTTCATCGGCGGGATTGGAAGCGCATTATGGGCACGATGAGCAGGAAAACAGCGGCTAACAAATCGCTGCAGGCAACGCGGGATGTCCGGTCCAGTTCCGCTTCGCGGTTCACGTCATTTGGTCCCGCGCGCCTGAGCTCTGGACGTTAGGCCACCTAGCCGCGTTTTGGATTTATGATACAAGTTGTCATAGAGGGAGTTTTAGGGTTCATCGTTGAGTGCCTCATCACACTCTTCTGGTGGATTATTTTATTTCCAGTCGTGTGGCTGGTGTCGTTACCGTTCATTTTGATTATTGCACTTTTCCGTCGCGGGAGTTACAGCTTGGCAGTCACAGATATGCTGACTTCAGTTCATTGCTTTTGGCGTGACTGGGGCATCTTTTTCACACCATGAGATTTAGATTTATACACCGGTGGCCTAACAAGTCGCCGGAGCCAACCGCCGTTGGCGCTTGCAGTTCCGCTATCGCGGTTCACGTCGCGAGTCGGCTGTGGCTCAGCTTTCATCGTTAGGCAGCATTCGCGCTATGACTAAAATCAGTCGCATCCTGAATCCAGTAGCCGACGAGTTTTTTCGTTCTGGGATCTTTCAGCTTAATCTCTTTTCGTTGTTTTTCTGGTGCGTCACTTTTACAGGCACGGCGATTGGGTTTCACCGTGCGGCTTTGATTGGAGCAGCGGTTGGTTCGATTATCGGGTTTATCTGTGGTTGCCTGTTTCTTGCTCTGTGTTATTGCGCGTTTCATTTTTTCGTTCGCATCGGTTGGGTTGTGCATCCGAAAGATAGAAAGGATGACCATGCTGCCTAACCAGTCGCCGGAGCCAACCGCCGTTGGCGCTTTCAGTTCCGCTATCGCGGTTCACGTCACGAGTCGGCGGTGGCTCAGCTTTTTTCGTTAGGCCACACTACGCGCATGAAAAAATTGATCGGCATTATTTTTGTAGTGGCGTTCACCATTTTCGCCATCGCGGACATCCTTCACGATTTCATTGCCAGTGATGGCGTTCACTATTTTTCGGAGCAGCCTCACAGATTGTTGCTTGTTGCACTCATTGGCATCACTGGCGGCCTAGTCGCATTTTGCTTTTCGGCACTTTCACCGCATTCGCAGCGCAGAGCCAAGCTGGTTGCATTGGCTTCGGGAGGCAGTTTCGTGATGTTGGCTGGCGGCTATTTTAGCTATCGAGTCGCCAGCTTGCCGGCGCAGCTTGATTCATCTCTTCCTTGGCACATGCCTTGGCTTCTTTTACTTTCTATCATCGCTATCGCCGGTTTACTTTGGTTTGAGTTTTATCAGGTTTTTAGGAGTAGAGTTATATGACCGTGTGGCCTAACAAGTCGCCGGAGCCAACCGCCGTTGGCGCTGTCAGTTCCGCTGTCGCGGTTCACGTCGCGAGTCGGCGGTGGCTCAGCTTTTTTCGTTAGGCATCAGACGCCCGATAAGCCATGCGATGCCCCAACTATTCATAATGCAAATAATCAAAATGGCCCAATGACCTATTTCGAGACTATCGCGCTTTTGGTCGCCATTCTTGGATGGCCGATTAGTGCTTATTTCGGCCATCTGTGGACGCTCCGTTCCCAGAAGTTTCAGCGAGAGTATGCCGTCATGGATGCCATCTCTACCAGACGGCGAGAGTTTCTTGGTTTCGTTTGTGACATCAAGACTCACATCGCAGAATGCGACGACCCGGCGGTTTGGGTTAATATGTTCAGAGATAATGCGCCCAGATTGAAGGCTGAGTTTATCAAGATTTCCCACGAGTTGAGCGGCGAAGATTAAATTGAGATACAGGCAGCCATTGACGGCGTTATGAAGTTTGCTGCCATGCAGCCAGGAGATATTTATGCAAACGGTCAAGAGTTGTTGGATGCCTTTAACAAATTCCCAGATGCCTAACAATGCGCTCCACCGCAACAGCCGGTACGCACTCCGCTCAGACTTTTTGGATTCTTTCATTATTTCCTTTCCGCTCCACCACTGCCGCCACCGGCTGTGGGTGAGCTTGGGACGTTAGGCCACCTAGCGCACGCCACTATGATTCGATACTCACACGTCAGCCTTTTGATTCCGTGCGATTCTGTGAGCGCGGCGACCATCACGGCTGCGCTTGGCGTGGAGCCGACTCGCGTGCGTGAGAGTAAGATGCAGGTTAGAGCTGCCGACGGTAGTATGCAGGAGCAGGTGCATCATACCTGGATGTTTGATTCCCCGAAGAGTCACACCGATGGCGACCCGACGGCACGACTTCACGCACTGGCTGATGCTATTGAGCCATTCGCGGCACGGTTGCCAAGTATCCGAGCAGAGTATAAGCCGTTCGTTGATATTGTTTATCACATCACACCACAGTATCCGCACGGTGTCACGGGCGAGTTTGATTGGTTTCGGATGCCTGCCGAATTGATGCGGCGTTTTGGTGCTTGGGATTTGAGTGTTTCCTACGAGGCATTTTGGTTTGATCACCCTGATTGGATTGCCAAGCGTAGAGGTTTATTTAGCAGGATTATCCAGTCATTTCGGAACCGGTGGCCTAACAAGTCGCCGGAGCCAACCGCCGTTGGCGCGGTCAGTTCCGCTGTCGCGGTTCACGTCGCAGGTCGGCGGTGGCTCAGCTTTTTTCGTTAGGCCACACTCGCGTATGGGCATTTTGTTGGTCATTATTTTTTTCACGTTGAGCAGTTGGTCACTTATTGCTTTGTTCAGGCGGTTGCGACGGCAGCAAGTCAGCGCCGGTTGTTGGGTTGCCTTTGCCGTGCTTCTTATTTGCGGCGTCGCGCTCGGCATTTGGTGCGGTTTCTATTTTGAGTATCCTGTCGGCACAAGTTTCCGCATTTGGAGTTTTCCGATTCCTATTGGTTTTTTTCACTTGGAGGACGGTCGTTGGGTTGATTTTCCAGCGTCGGAGTTTCAGATGTGGTCGGCAGCATTCACCGACATCATCACCATCATCGCACTCGCCATGCTGCCACTTTGGCTGGTATCTTGGCGGCATCAAAAGTATGAGAGACGTGTGGCCTAACAAGTCGCCGGAGCCAACCGCCGTTGGCGCTTGCCGTTCCGCTGTCGCGGTTCACGTCGCGAGTCGGCGGTGGCTCAGCTTTTTTCGTTAGGCCACTTACCATGACCACACGCACTAAACTTTACATCACCAGTTACACGGCGAGCACGATGATGTTGCTGAATGTCTTTTCAAAGCCACTCCACATTCCAGAGGCATTACAGTGGGTTCTGATTATTGGGATGTTTATTCCGCTTGGTTTGATGTTTTACTTCATCAAGAAGCAAAAGCAGGAGAGACTGTCACCACCAGTCACGACAGGTGTGGCGGCACAGCCGGCGACAGACCAGCAGCGGAGTGCGAAGCGAGCATTGATTGTGATGATGGTGCTCGGTTCTATTGCTGGTTTATGTTCGCCGTTTTGGCTACCATTGACCGGAACCAGTTTGGGCACGCGAGGAGATTTGATCTGCGGCCTGATTGCAGCAGCATTTGTATGCACGATTTGTGGTTTTAGATTGAGGAAGCTATGAGCCGGTGGCCTAACAAGTCGCCGGAGCCAACCGCCGTTGGCGCTTGCAGTTCCGCTGTCGCGGTTCACGTCGCGAGTCGGCGGTGGCTCAGCTTTTTTCGTTAGACCACTTGCACACGCCTATGGAACAGCCAGTCATCATTCGCTTTCGGTGGACAGACGATGATTTGTTTCAAGCGTATCGTTATCACTTTCGCCATATTTGTCGTCCTGCCTTTCGTATCGGGTTGCATTTTCTATTTGCCATTCTTTTGATCGGTGGAGTTTTGATGCTGGTGTCATCCGGGCCGAGTGGCAAAGCACCGTTGCCGGTTTCATTAGGATTCTTGGCTGGTGGTATTTATTGGTTTGTTATTCGGCCATTCGAGCGGCGTTGGGTGGTTCGTCGTCAGTTCAGCAAGCGCCCCGACCGAGATATTGAGCTTGAGTGGCAGGTTGCCGCTGACAAGATACGCACGCAGAGCACACTCGGTCACAGTGAGTTTGTTTGGCAGGCTTTCACCAAGATGTTGCGGACTCCCAGCGGAGTTTTGCTCTATCCAGTTGACCAGATTTACCATTGGTTGCCTCGTCGTGGTTTTGCGAGCGACGCGGAGTTTGAGAGGTTTGTCGAACTCGCAAGAGGCAAGATTCAGAGATATTATGACGTGGTCTAACAAGTCGCCGGAGCCAACCGCCGTTGGCGCTTTCAGTTCCGCTATCGCGGTTCACGTCGCGAGTCGGCGGTGGCTCAGCTTTTTTCGTTAGACCACTTATGTATTCCCCGTATCTGACGAGCTTGGTCGGCAGGTTTTACTGGAATACGGTCAAGCGGTGGCCAGCAGTTCATGTTCTGTGTTGCCTCATCGGCATTGCGGTCGGAGTCGGGTGCGTTTGCTTGTTTGGCACAACTGAACCGAACGAGCGGAAGGCTGTTTTTTTGAGAGTGCTTGGGATTCTCATGCTGCTTGGTTATGGTTGGTGGACAGTTGCATTCGTCATTAGGTATGCGCGCGGCGCTTGGCCGAGCCATTGTGACAAGAGGATTGCATTTTTTGATGCCCTTTGAGAATTATGAAGCCGTGGTCTAACAAATCGCTGCAGGCAACGCGGGATGGCCGGTCCAGTTCCGCTTCGCGGCTCACGTCCTTTGGTCCCGCGTGCCTGAGCTCTGGACGTTAGCCTTCAAACCCACACGTTTATGAATAAAAAAATTATCAAACTGTTCGACGAGCTTGAAAAAGCCCTTCAAGAAGATGGAAATGATTCGGCACAACTTTGCCGCGAAATAAAACAGCTTCGAGCGAAACATGTAATAAGCACTGAGGGCATCAAGGAAATACACAAAGGCCAAGTTTTCCAGATAGGGACGAAACCACCACCCACAACTTAGCAAAATGCAGGCTAACAATGCGCTGCACCCAACAGCCGGTGCGCCCGCCACGTTCAAAGGTTCATTCATTTTGTTTGTCCTTTCTGCGCTCCACCACTGCCGCCACCGGCTGTGGGTGAGCTTGGGTCGTTAGGCAGCATGAGCACCGCACCCAAACCAAGCACCACCGACAAGTTGCTCGGCTTGCTTATTATTACCGGTTTTATGCTGTTGCTCACGGCTCTGCCATTGGGGTTGGTTCTGTCGTTGCAGGATCATTACAAGTTTCATTCAGATTGGCATTGGGCTATTATTTTGGGCGTTGTGATGACAGCAGCCACAGCCGTTGTTGGCGGCATTTTTCTTTGCACAGGTGAGTTCATCGTGCAGAGGCGCAGGAAGACTAGAGTATGACGACGATGCTGCCTAACAAGTCGCCGGAGCCAACCGCCGTTGGCGCTGTCAGTTCCGCTGTCGCGGTTCACATCGCGAGTCGGCGGTGGCTCAGCTTTTTTCGTTCGGCGTAAACGAATCCCGCTGGCATGAACGAGGTGCATGACTTGAAGGAGTTGCTGAGAACCGTTGTTGCGGATGGCGACTTCGGAGTGACGTTACGCACCGGCGAGCCATCTGTGGTTCATACTCGCACCGGGCGGCGCACGATTGATGGGAAGCACCCCACGCGTGATGAGATTACGGCTTTTCTTCGACAGATGATGGGGTCGAGAGGCGTCCGAGAGTTTCGCGACCGCGGCGTCACTCGATTCATGGTCCCGTTTGATGGCGGGGTTCGCTTGGTTGGTGCTGCCCGCCTTGAGAAGGATGATATTCACGTGGAGATCCGAAGAATGGCGGGCAGATCAAAACGGTAGCGATATGATTTCAGCGCCGAACAAATCACTGCAGCCAACGCCGGTTGGCCGCCTCAGTTCCGCTTTCGCGGTTGACATCACACATCCGGCGTGGCTGAGTTCTGGTCGTTAGGCGTCATTCGCACACACTATGAATAGATATTCCATTGATACTATTGATGCACCGATTGCGCGCAAGACGGTGGAGAGCATTTCGCGACCGTTCCACATCTATTCCGTTCTCATCATAGCGATGCTCGGCTCATGTTTGTTTATTGCTGGCATGGTTTCCGGCGGGTTGAGTGGGCTAGATCATACGACGTTACCTGACACTACCTTGATGCTTTTGCTCGGCATCGTTTGTTGCGCATTTTTCTTTCCCATTTTTCTCTGCTTGTATTGCTGTCGCGTTTTGTTGCGGGCAGTTCGTGACCTTGAACACAAAGTTGAGAGCTTGAGCCATGACGCCTAACAAGTCGCCGGAGCCAACCGCCGTTGGCGCGGTCAGTTCCGCTATCGCGGTTCACGTCGCGAGTCGGCGGTGGCTCAGCTTTTTTCGTTAGGCCACTTCGCGCATGAAGACATTGATTACGTTTTTTGTGGCTCTGCTGCTCGGATTAGCATTGGGTTGGGTTTTCACGCTTCGCCACGCTGACCATGAGGTGGCTGATGTTGTCGCGACGATGCAGCAGCCGATTGAGAGTGGCGACCGGGAGCACGCGCTCAGAGCCATTCGAGCGATCCAGATGATTGAGTCTGGCGAGAGTAGCAATGCGGTTCAGTTGCTTTCGGTGCCGATAGCCACTTATTACCATTTTTATGCTGGCCTGACACATAACGACGAGCGCACAAAAGCTGTGCTGGCACAGATTGAGCAGCTTGCCAGCACGAACACATTGATAGCTGATGAGATTCACGCCAAGATTCAGTGACATTGACCAGTGGCCTAACAAGTCGCCGGAGCCAACCGCCGTTGGCGCTGTCAGTTCCGCTGTCGCGGTTCACGGAAAACGGGTCAGTCCTTAGTAATGACACTATCCCGCCCTCTTTGCTCAAACAGAGACAGACAGGTGCTAATGTGTGTCAATACTTAGGACTGACCCGTTTTTCTGACCCGTTTTTCTAACAATTCACTGCAGCCAATCCCGGTTGGGCATCTCAGTTCCGCATTCGCGGTTGACATCCTTCATCCGGCATGGCTGAGTTCTGGACGTTGGCATCATTCACGTTTTATGAAATATCGCACACCACTTGTTGTTGGGGCATTACTGATTTCACTATTTGCCGGTTGTTCCAAGCGGCCAGCTCATAGTGCTTGGACATCCAGCGATTCCATCGTCATCGAGCCGGGAGTTTCCATCGGCCCCGTGCATTCCGGTATGACGATGCAGCAGGTGGTCGCGGAACTTGGCCAGCCGGATCAGAAGAAGGATGGGGTCTTGGTATATCGAAATCTAGGACTTTCAGTCGGCACCGACAAGGGCGGCATCGTGCAGACCGCTCTTTGTGGTTCAGGTGGCATTATGAAGTCATTCACCGGACACACGAAGGAAGGTATCGGCATTGGAGCGAGTCGTGCTGAAGTTGTGGGCGCATACGGAAAACCGACCGCTACAGAATCTTCGCGTGGCAAATCAGAATTCGAGATTATGAAATACGATTCGATCGGTGTTAACTTTGGTCTAAGAGATGATAAAGTGCGTTTTATTGCAGTATTTTTCAAACCATGATGCCTAATCGGGTAGGCGGGAGGATTGACCTCCCGCCCCCCACACCACCGGACATGCGGGTCCGCGTCCGGCGGTTCCTAGCAGTCCCGAAGGATTGAACAGCACTCTTTCTCTGCCACGCTGGCTCGCGGCCCGGCTCTGCCTGTTAACTTCATCGCCAGCCTGCGTCCAACTATGGTCGTGTCTGCCTGCCAAGTTCAGCCCTTCCCGGGTCGTGAGACCTTCCGGGGTGTTCCCCGGCTCGTGGCTCCCGGTACTATGGCCTCTGCTGACTTCTGTGCTCTCACGACGCACCTCTCGGCCCGCCGCGCCCGGCGTCGCCGCCGCGCCCGGAGCACAGATCTCCCTGGGTGAAAAAAACGGGTCAGTCCTTAGTAATGACACTATCCCGCCCTCTTTGCTCAAACAGAGACAGACAGATGCTAATGTGTGTCAATACTTAGGACTGACCCGTTTTTTGACCCGTTTTTAGCCGTAAAGATACAGTTTAAGCAGCGCCGCCGGGTTATACGGCGGACAGCCCGTGGCCGCGCACTGGGCTTTGGCAAAGCTCAGGGCGTGCAAGTTGAGCGAGTCAACGAAGGCGTCCAGGAATCGGACCGGGTTATTGGCGGCAACATAATCCTCCAGCCGTTCGGGGAACAACAGGGTTTGGGCACGATCCAGTCCGGTACGATGGTTCATGCTTGTAGCAGACGCCCCGCCGGTCTAAAGATTACAAAAAACATGACCGACTTTTCACACAGTCTCTCGCTGCAGGCAACGCGGGATGGCGGTTCCAGTTCCGCTTCGCGGTTCACGCCATTTGGTCCCGCGTGCCAATATTTGCGTTAGGCCACATCACAAGCTATGATTGCACTTGAGATTACTGTTAATGAAAAACGGCGCTGTGTTGCAGGTGTCGGAGATGGCGCGGTTGGAGTTCACGTCTCGTGGGTTGTGCGGACTCGACGCGTGCGTGGGTTTCCGATGCAGGAGGGCAAATTGACTGTTGGCGGTTTAGATTCACTCCGGCGAGGCTTGCCGGAGTGGCTTAACGAAAAAGTGAGACGCGGAGACGAGGTGTTAGTTCGTGTAGTCGAAGTGCGTAAGGATGATCGTCCAGCGAAGATTGTCCGAGGATATGTCGGGCCTACCACGCGTGGTCAAAAGGCGTTTGTGCGTCGGTTGGCTAAGGAGTTCGGATGGAAGATTGTGTCGAAATGAGAGCCTGGCCTAACAAATCGCGAGGCTGTGTGAAAACTCCCGACGCCAAAATCGGTAACGATCAATTTTTCGATATGGGAAACTTTGACGAAATGAGCAGGCGGACTGGATGGTCCAAAATTGAGTTTTCACACAGCCTCTCGCTGCAGGCAACAGCCGCTGCCCCTGCCAGTTGCGATTGATTTATGAAATTTGATCGTCATCATTCCATTCACCGTCCCGCTCGGCGGCTGTGCCTGAGCTCTAAGCTCTGGATGTTGACGACTTTGCGTGACGGTAAACACTCAACTCTGTCAAAACGCATATATGAAAACACAACGCATTATCGGCGCACTTTGGATGCTATTTAACGGCGTGCTCGGCATCTTATATTTGTGGCTGCTTTTATCCCCTATTATTCGCTTTTCACGAGTCCCCTCGTCGCCAGGTTACTATTTGGGCGCTTTGTTTTGCCTGTTGTATTGGGCTGGCGCTGGAGCAGGTTTTTCTCTTTTTCGTGGTGCACGGGGGGCGCGTAAGTTTGTTACCTTGGTTGCGTTTTTGATCGTTATGGCGACAATCGCAGGATTTGTTGCCTTAAGGTCGCTTCCGTGGATGTATTACATCGCCAGTGTTTTTGCGACGGTCTCGGCTGTGTTCTTGTTTTTACCGAGACACAAAACAGTCGCCTAACCACCAAAGGATTGAATTGACCGGAGCGCGTGTGGGATGTCCGTGGTTTGAGAGGGTAGTCGCGTGTTGACATTTTATTCCTGGCATGGCTGAGTTCAGGACGTTGGCCACATTGCACACTTATGAAAATAGATGGCAGAACACGCACAACGGAATAATTCCAGACGACAATTTCAACTCATCAAAAAATCCTATTTATGAAAAAGTGCATGGTTGTTGGATTGCTAATCGCCGCAGGGATTGCGTTGGTATTTGTTCCGGCTGGGCTCTACTGGCATTTTGCCCGCCCATGGCAGCATATGATCAACTTGGATTACTATTATCAAACCAAGATTAAGTCCGCCTCGCCGCATGACCGCAACTCTCGCAACAACCTTGCCCGGCTCCCTGCGGGCCATCAGACGTTTGACGGCGTCCGATTCAATGCCGCCGGACTCATCCAGCTTGCCGATAGAAATGATGTCACCCGGACGAACAATCCCTACCCCGAATCCGTCGAGGGTATTTCCGTGGACCGGTTTTGCCATCAGCTCCATCTGCTCCACGGAACAGTCCATAGCGAGCACAACCAAACCGTCGTGGGCTCTTTGGTTTTGCATTACACGGATGGAACCACCGGCAAGCTCAACATCGTCTATGGCCAGCAGGTTTATGACTGGTGGTTCAAAGGCTCCGGCGACGTGTCGTTGGCGGGCAACACCAGCGTCGCCTGGGTTGGTGATAATCCCGAGGCGACCAGGGAGAAATATCGCGTCCGCGTTTTCAAAAGCTCCTTTACCAATCCTAAACCTGATATTCGGATAGACACGGTGGATTTTGTTTCGGCGCTCACTCGCAGCGCCCCGTTTTTACTGGCGCTGACCGCGGAATGAAAACTGCGCCGGTGGAAGATCTGTCAACAGAGCAAATGATATGACGATGTTGTGGTCTAACAAATCGCGAGCTTGTGTAAAAACTCCCAGACCAGGAAAAGCTTCGCTCACATTTTCGATATGGCATTTTTGGTGAATCAAGCAGATGGATGGGATGGTCGAAAAATGCTCTGGTCTGGGGTTTGGGACTTCGCGGGCTTGCCTTTTGGTCTGGGCTGGTTCAGTTTGGATTTGAATAAACGAATCGTTGTTGAATAAGAGTTAGGCGACGTTCAAGGCGTTTAGTAAAATTATGAAAAGAAAATTATTTTCGATGACCTTATGGCTCTCTTTGGCTGGGACTCCACTTTGTGCTAGCGAGCCGCTGGTCTTGAACCCCGATGATCCATTGGGCGCAACTCATGGCCCTGATGTCTATACATTCACTGTGGGTTATGCATTTACTGTTGGAAATTCATCGCTTTCGGCTGTGACGTTGGGGGTTCGCGACTGGATCGGGAATGGAACCCTTGATTTTCACGATGTTGGTCTTTGGGATTCTGATCAGAACCTACTGGCTTCGGTTATGATTTCTCCTGGTGCGAGTTCAAATGGTTGGCGCTTTGCCAGCCTTACAACGCCTGTCCTGCTCAGTGCTGGAGAGAGCTATGTTTTAGGCGCAACCTGGAATGGCTCGGACCCAATTGGTATCAGCCGGACTTTTGAGGGGGCGGCTCCAACCTATAACCCGACTGTGACTTTCGATACGGTTCTATATGACGATAGTTTGACTGGACTGACATTTCCAACTTTACAGGAGGGGCCGGCCTACTTGGGTGAGTTCGGGCCAAACATGGAGTTTGAAATTGTTTCAACGCCAGAGCCGTCCGTGTGCTTGTTATTTCTTAGTGGGCTTATTCTGATTGTTGCATATAGATCCTCACGGTCGCCGAACAAATCGCTGCAAACAACAGCCGCTACCTCGTCAGTTGCAATTGATTTATGAAATCCGATTGTCAGGATTGCAGTTCGGAGTCACACTCAACAGCGGTGGCTGAGTTCTGGACAGGCAGCAACGATCTAACAGCTATGGTGTTCAAATGTTAACTATGAAAAATCTCATCAAGATAAACCCAACGAGTTTCATTTTGGGTGCAGTTTTCGGTGGCCTTGTAATTTTCACCGTTGCTGCTGACAACCATCACCACACAGATTGGCGTTACAGAGTTGTCGAGCAGGACGCCAAATACTTCACGCATGACTGTGGCACTGAAGAGATAGCTAGGGCGGCCACAAATGGTTGGGAATTTGTCAGTGCCCAGATTATTCCAAATCCACCCGGAGGTGTCATGGATGGAGCCAGAGTGATGATAATTCAGAAGCAGCCAAAGGAGTGATGTCACGTTCTCAGCCTAACAAATCGCGAGGCTGTGTGAAAAGTGCTGACATGAAATTCGGTAACGATCAATTTTTTGGTGCAAGGCATTCTGATAAATCGAGCCGATTGATGGGATGGTCGAAAAATGAGTTTTCACACAGCCTCTCGCTTCAGGCAACTCCGATGAATCGCGAGCAGGCGCAGGATGGCCGGTCCAGTTCCGCTTCGCGGTTCACGCTGGTTGGTCCCGCGTGAGCTCTGGACGTTTTCAACCGACCGGAACAGCAAGATGACAGACTACGAAATCGTTGACACCAACGCCGAGAACATCAGCAGTTGCAGCTTCTGTGGCTACAAAGACGCCAACAACCTGGGACATCGTCGAAAAACGGATTGGCTTGAGGAGCGCTACGCGGAAGGCCTAAGGTTCAAGGTGCTCCGCTCACGGAGATTCGGTGATATTGGGATGATCGAATACGCCCTTGGCAATCATGCCTGGAGACCTGTGGAGGCGGAGGGCTACCTTGTCATCCATTGCCTAATGGTCAACGGCAAGCACAAGGGGAAGGGGCTGGGCACTCTCCTGTTGGACAGTTGTCTCAGGGACGCAAGGAAGAGTAAATACCGAGGGGTCGCAGTTGTGACCAGTTCCGATAGTTTCATGGCACGAAGTGATTTCTTCATCAAGGCTGGTCTTGTCTCGGTGGAGCGCTCCCCGCCTTACGAGTTGCTCGTCAAGAAGCTCAAAAGAGCAGCCCCGGATCCTCGTTTCATCGTCAAAAAGGAGCGACTATTAAAGAGGCACAAGAAGGGTCTCACGATCCTGGCTGCGGATCAGTGCCCTATGGTTCCAAAGTGCGTGGCGGACATTGCGAAGATGTCCAGAGTCTTGGGGCTAGAACCGAAAGTAGTTCGAGTCAGGAGCGCCAAGGCGTCAAGGGAGTTCCCGACGCCCTATGGCATGTTCAGTATCCTTTACGATGGGAAGCTGATCGCAGACCGTCCTGTCAGCGCAACGAGATTCTGGTACATTATGAGGAAGATTGCAATTCACCGCAGCCAACGCCGGTTGGCCGCTTCAGTTCCGCATTCGCGGTTGACATCATTGGTCCGGCGTGGCTGAGTTCCAGGTATCAAAACGCGCATGAAGAGATTTTGCATCCCTTATTCCGCCCGATTGGCGCTTATTTGGATTGCAGTATTCGCTGTTGCCCTTGCACTTCGATTAGAAGTTGGTTACCATGACGATGTGAGACATTTGCCGTCATTGGTAGATGATCACGGCCAGGTCGCGGCGTTGGAGACAGCGATTACGGGGATGGATTCTTACGCACACGCGAAACAATTGCGAAGAATCGGTTTTGTAAGTTTGGGCGTTGCTGTTTTACTCGGCGCATGCGTATTTGCTACGACGAGCCGGAAGGACACGACCAATGACAACAATGGCGCTGCAGGCAACAGCCACCGCGCCCGCCAGTTGACCGGTTTATGAAACTCGAACATCATCATTGCAGCCAACCTCAGTCTCCGGTGGCTGTGCCTGGACGTTGGTGTCATCGCAACTCATATGAATGTACCACCTCCAATTCCTTCAATTCCCGCTCGAAAGCGGAGTCCTCTTAAGCTTATCATTGGCCTTGTCGGCGGTGGCATCCTGATTCTATTTCTGATCGGCTATTTTGTCATCCATTCCATAATTGCTTCGGGAATTACAAAAGGTCCCGATAATATGTTCGGAGATCAGAATCTTAAGACAGCGGTTGCCTTGATTGAACTGAACAAAGTGCGATACGGAAAGTATCCTGACACCCTGCACGACTTGAAGTTCACCGGTCAATGGGATCAGCCTGCCTTGAACAGCGTTGCATATTATCCCAACGTTGACCGCACTCGATATTATATTGAGGTTGAGCGTGGTTGGGTTGGCAAGCCCAGTTTGCAGATGCCGGACGAGTTTTGGCAAGGCACGGGATATGACCCCTCTCTGAAACCAAAATGAGAATGACAACAAGTCGCGAGCGGGTCAGTTCTTGATTTTGGCAACTCAACATCCCTCCACGCGATCCCGTGCCATCACGCCGTAGCCGGACAAAGGCGGAGGCGAGGTGGCGCTTTTTCAGCCGCCCCCGCCCTACCTTGCCGGATCATATATCACGCCCATGAACAAAATGGATTTGGTCGAGTCGTCGCCGATGACGAAAACGAACGGCCGGTCCACAATCATCTCGAAAGTTTTTTCAGGTCTGAATATACCCTTCGTACGCATGGTCACCGTCGTCACCGCCGCCGCTTCGGTTCCTTCTTCATTCACCTCAACAAAACTTTTCTGCTTCACCTCGCTTACAAAGAGCGATTCATCGGCCATGGCCGAGAAATCCGCCTCGTTGCCAAAAGCCCGGCGCATGCCCAAAGCCTTGAGCGGGTCGTTCAATGTCACGTCGTAATCCAGTTTGAATCGTGGCAGGGCGAGCGTTCCTTCCTGGTCTGGAAACCTGGGCAGGATTTTGTCCCGCCACGTATCGGCATTAAAATCCGCCAGGAGTTTTGCGGGACTGGAATTTGTGTCCGGCAAAAAGAGATACATTTGCAAATGCCCGCCCGCGTAAGGCAGCCGCACGGCTTGAAAGCCGCCGCCTTGCTGGTAATTGAAGCGCCCGTGCTGCCACATCATGGGAACCGGCTTTGGCGTTCCGCCGGGCCGGACGTTGAAGGCGTGGTCTTTGGTTGCCTGTTTGTCAAACGGCCGGTCCCACTTGCCCTTGAAATAAATGGCATTGGCCAGAATCAACCGCGTGAGTGGAGGAAACGGCCATTGGACAACCTGTTTGATTTTCCCGTGCGTGCTGGTGTCCGCCCAATCGTTGATGGTTTGCGCCGATTCGGGTTTGGTGAAGTCCACGCCAGCCAGCTTCGCCGAGAAAAAATTCTTGTTGTCGGAAACAAACCCGGGCTTCAGGCGGAACCCCTCCTTATACCAGATCGCGTTGGCCAGATTCAAAATCACATTGGTCTGAGAATTCAGGGATTGATTCAAATCCTTGCAGGCGTCGTTCAGTGTTTCTGCTGGTAAACCACCCGTTTTAAGGACGCGCTGCATTTCCACCTTGGTATCGCCGGCCGCGCCGTTGACCACCATTTGCAACACGCCTGAAACACTGAATGGCGAGATGAAGATGTTCGTGTCGGGTTGTTCCCCGGCGATTTGTTTCAACAAGTCGAAGGCAAAACCCGTGTTGGCCGATGTCAGCCTGGCCTGATTGGCTGGCGATGCCATCACCACCGTCAAACAGGCGAAACACAGCAAAGCAATGAATCCAAGTTTTGTGTTCATGACAATTTGAATAGCAGAGCGAACACTCAAAACAAATGGAAAAGTGGGGATGGGTGCATTTTGCCATCTTCCTGGGAGCGCTGGCGTCCCGCCGGCGAGAAAATTCGGTTCATCGCCACACAACGAGCCGGCGGGACGCCGGCGCTCCCAGGTCTCATTCCATATTCGCACTGTTGATTTTTTTAATGACACACCGCCTCGCGGCGTGAACAATGGGGGTGCAACGCATGACAGTCACACTGTTCATTCCATGTTTTATAGATGCGCTGTATCCGCGCGCGGGCATGAGTGTGGTGCAAATCCTTGAACGCCTCGGCCACAAGGTCGTTTGCCCGGCGGAAATCGCCTGCTGCGGCCAGCCCGCCTTCAACTCCGGTTATTGGGCCGAATCGCGCGCCGTTGCGGTCAAGGTGCTGGAACATCTCAAGGACGCCGAAACGGTGGTCATCGTCTCCGGTTCGTGCGGGGCCATGGTTAAGAATTTTTATCCGCTGCTGTTTGCCAACACGCCGCAAGCAGAATTGGCCGGACAGGTCGCAACGCGCGTCTGGGAATTTTCCGATTTTCTGGTCACCAAGCTGGGCGTGACCGACCTCGGCGCGCGGTTTCCGGCCAAGGTCACGTTTCACGACGGCTGCCACGGGCTGCGTGAACTCGGCATCAAAAAACAACCGCGCGCGTTGCTTGCCAGGGTCCGCGATCTGCAACTCATTGAAATGACCGAGGCCGAGACCTGCTGCGGCTTCGGCGGCACGTTTTCCGCCAAGTTCCCGGCCATCTCGACCGCGATGGGCGAGGTCAAGTGCGCCTCCGCCATCGAGACCGGCGCTGATTACATCGTGTCCAACGACTTGAGCTGCCTGATGCACCAGCAGGGACTGCTCAGCCGGCAGGGCAGCAAACTCAAAACCATCCACCTCGCCGAGGTGCTGACAGGCAAATGATTTTTAAACCACGGATGAACACGGATAAACACGGATTCGTTTATGAAGACCGCCTGAAGGCGGGACACCGAACGCTCACAATTTTCCGTGTCCATCCGTGTTCATCCGTGGTTAAGACTTTTTTGGCATGAGCGCCTTTGCCACCCAATTCAAGAAACAGGCCCGCGTGATGACGCGCGATTTGGGCCATCGCCAGCGCATTCGCACGGCATTGCGCAATTACGAAATCGCCCGCGACAAACGCAAGGCCGCGTTCCAGGACTGGCAGACCGCGCGCCAGGCCGCCGCCGAAACGAAGTGGGAAGCCGTCAACCGCCTCGATCAACATCTCGTCGCGCTCGCGACCAAACTCGAATCGCACGGCACCAAGGTCCATTGGGCGAGCACCGGCGCCCAGGCGCGCGATATCATCGTCGGCATCGTTCGCGAAAAGAACGCGCATTCGATCATCAAGTCCAAGGCGATGACCTCCGAGGAAATTCATTTGAACGAAGCGCTGGAGCAAGCCGGTTTTGATGTGGTCGAGTCCGACCTCGGCGAGTTCATTGTCCAGCTTCGCCACGAACCGCCGTATCACATTGTTTTCCCCTCGATGCACCTGACGCGCGGGGAAATCCGCGAGTTGTTCCAGCGCGAACTCGGCGACGCGCCGTCGGACAATCCCGAGGAACTCACGATGGTCGCCCGGCGCGTGATGCGGAAGAAATACATCGCCGCCGACGTCGGCATCACCGGCGCGAACTTTGCCATCGCCGAGACCGGGATGATTTCCATCACCGAAAACGAGGGCAACTCCCGCCTTACTTCCGCGTTGCCGAAGACGATGATCACGCTGCTCGGCATTGAGAAGATATTGCCGCGGTTTGATGATCTCGCGTTGTTTCTGCCGATGCTCGCGACGGCGGGCGCCGGCCAGCCGATGTCGGGTTACAACACGCTTTACAGCGGCCCGCGCCAGCCCGGCGAATGCGACGGCCCGGAGGAATTCCACGTGGTGCTGCTCGACAATCACCGCACCACCCTGCTCGCCGATGCCGAGCAACGCGACACGCTGCATTGCATCCGCTGCGGCGCGTGCCTGAACGTCTGCCCGATTTTCCGGAACATTGGCGGCCACACCTACGGCACGACTTATTCCGGCCCCATCGGTTCAGTCCTCACGCCGCATCTGCGCGGTTTGCAGGACTGGAAACATCTTTCCTTCGCGTCATCGCTGTGCGGCGCCTGCACCGAGGCGTGCCCGGTTAAAATTGATTTGCACCATCACCTGCTTCAAAACCGCCGCAACGCTTCGGTCCAAAAGCCCTCATATTTAGAGCGATTCGCTCACAGCGCGTTCGCCGTCATCGCCAACAGCACGGCCTTGTGGTCCATCGGCAAAAAACTGGGTTGGCTTGCCCAGCCATTGCACGGTCCCATCAAAGGCACCGTGCTTGACCCGGCACAGGCATGGACCCGGACCCGCGACCTGGCGCCCATCGCCCGCGAGTCATTCAAGGATTGGTGGAGGAAACGGAAATGACTTTAACCACGAAACACACTAAAAACACGAAACCGATTGGCAGGGCGGGCAGCCTGCTCGCGATTCATCGGAGTCCCCTGCCCACCGCTCGTGCGAACGCCAACGACGGCGCGCACAGAGTGCCGCGCCCTACCGGACAGCAATTTTCATTTCGTGTGGTTCGTGTATTGCGTGGTTTCACAGTTGCACAGAACACATGACTGAACGCGAAAACATCCTGGCCCGCGTCCACGAGGCGCTGAAGACGCCGGCTCCCCTGCCTGGCTCGCACGGCGACATCCATGCGCATCCGTTGCCACAGCCGCCAGTTGCCGGCGCACGCCAATGGCTGCCGGCGGTTGGAAAGGATTTCAACGATTGGGTTGAATTGTTCGGCAAAAACGCCGTGGACCTGAAGGCGGATTTTCAACTGCTGAATTCAGCCGACGAAATGCGCCAGGCGCTCGTCCGTTTGCGCGACGCGGAGGGGTGGAAACGCGCGGCCTGCCACGCCGGCGCGTTGCCGGACGGCATCTGTCCGGCATTGGACCTTCCCTTGTTGCGCACCGACCGGCCTTACGACATTCACGCGCTCGAAGTGTGCGACGTGGGCATCAGCGAATGCGACGCGCTCATCGCGCAGACCGGCAGCGTGCTGGTAACGAGCCGTAGCGCGGGCGGACGCGCGCTGTCCGTGCTGCCGCCGCATCACGTCGTGCTGGCGCAGCGCAACCAACTGGTGCCGGATCTGCCCGCCGCGTTTGATTTGTTGAAAAAGAAATACGCGGACAATTATCCGAGCATGATTTCATTCATCACCGGCCCCAGCCGCACCGGCGACATTGAACGCATCCTGGTGCTCGGCGCGCACGGCCCGAAGAAATTGACCGTCCTGTGTTTTTGAAGCGGAGCAATCTGGCGCTGCCCCCGTTCGTAGTCCCGGGCAAAATGGGACGCCTGCGTGGACGGGTCTAGGGTGTGTTGTCCAAATCACCCAAACAAAAAAGGTAGGGCGCGCAGTCCCCTGCGCGCCGTTGTTGAGTGTTAGCCGGAGCGAAATAAAGAGTGTTTGCGAATTCTGCGGCGCGCAGGGGACTGCGCGCCCTACCTTCATCCCTTTTGGGCAACAAGCCCTCAAGATGCATCCTTCACAAAACGCCCCCTGCCTTCAGGATTGCCAGCGAAGCGGCCGGACAATAAACTACATGCATCGTAACCACGCCCTTATACCAACGTCTTAATTCAAAATGAAACACTTGCACCGTTGCTTTTTTGCAGCTGCCCTGGCCGTAGCTTCCGGTTTCCTGGTTCATAGCAGTCCTGCGGCTGACCGCAACGCCGTCAGTTCCGCAAACAGCCTGGGCATGAAGATGGTGGCCATCGCGCCGGGCTCGTTCGTGATGGGCGCAGAAACGAATGGATTTAATCTTGGCGAGAAAACCCCCGAATCCAAGGACGCGCCTTACTGGGACGAGACGCCGCGGCACAAGGTAAACATCACGCGTGGATTTCGCATGAGCGAACAGGAGGTGACTGTGGAGCAGTTCCGGCGATTCCGGCCTGATTTCCAGCTGACCGGGTCCTTCGCGCCTTATGCCACCGGCGTGAGTTGGGAGGACGCCACGGCGTTCTGCAAATGGTTGAGCGCGAAGGAAGGCAAAACCTGTCGCCTGCCGACCGAGGCGGAATGGGAATACGCGTGCCGGGCCGGGACGAAAACGATTTTCTGGAGCGGCGATACGCCACCGAAGAACGATGTGAACCCGTGGGGCTTGAAAAACATGCATTCGGGACCGGCGGAATGGTGTTATGACTGGCACGGAGAATATCCCGCAGCGGAGCAGACGGATCCGGTCGGCTACGATGCGGGTTGGGCGAAGGTTGTCCGGGGCGGAGCGGTAAGAGCGGTGACGGTGAAGAATACCGATGGCAGCGAAAGCATTGGACCGGATCCCGCGCCGGTATGGTATCGGAGTGCGAATCGTTGCAGCCTGATGCCAGACACGCCGAAGTTCGATTCGAATCATGTCTGCCAGTTCGTGGGTTTCCGGGTCGTGGAAGGTGAATTGCCGAAAACAACGCCGCTCCATTGGACGCCGGAATTGCCGTTGCAGGGTGTGAAACAACAACCAGCCGACTGGTCGGCAGGCCCCGATGCACAAAAGCCATACTTCAGGGCGCGCGTCATCATTCCCAGTCCGCCCGATTTCACGGTGGCGGACGATTGCGCGGCGGTGGGATACAGCCGGGCGGTGCAAGGCAAGGTCCATAGCGGCGGCATCACGTTCTGCCCGAACGGCGATTTGCTGGCGATCTCGTTTTCGTTGAGTCCGGGCAAGAGCGAAGCGGCGCCGAACACCTGCATGGTGGCGACCCGGCTCAGACGCGGCGCGGAGCAATGGGACATGCCCGAATTGTTTTACAAGCTTTCCGGCTTGAACGACCAGAGCGGATTGCTCTGGAATGATAACGGGACGATCTGGTTCTTTGGCGGCGGGCGTGACCTGGGGCAGGTTCCCTTCCGGTTCACCACCAGCAAGGACAGCGGCGCGATGTGGAGCGAATTGCAACCGGCGGTGGTCACGGGCACAAACGGGCCGTTCACTGCCCAGCCAATCACCAGCGCTTTCCGCGGGCCGGACGGGACAATTTATGTGGCGACTGACGGCAAAGGCGCAAAGAGCCTGCTCTGGGCGAGCAAGGACGAGGGCAAGACGTGGCAGGACACTGGCGGCCGGACCGGCGGCCGGCACACGACCTTTGTGTTGCTCAAGGACGGACGGATACTCGGGATGGGTGGCAAGGACAGTTCAGTTGAGAAATACATGCCCAAATGCTATTCATCGGATTATGGCAAAACGTGGAGCGCGGCGGAAAAGACGCCGTTTGCGGCGCTGGGCAGCAATCAACGTCCCAAAATTCTCCGGCTGGCGGACGGCAAACTTTTCTTTGCCGGCGATTTCCAAAATATCCGGATGATTACCGTGCCGCCGCCGGACGACATCAAGGAGCGCGGCTCCTACGCGGCCCTGTCCGACGACGAAGGCCAGACCTGGAAAATCAAGCGGCTGGCGCTGGCGACTCCCCACAACGGCTGGACGGGTGTCCCGCCGCCGAAGAACGGCAAGCCGCAGCACGGTTACGGCACGCTGGGTTATTGCGACGCCGTGCAGACGCCGGACGGACTGATTCATCTGATGGCCAGCAAGGGCAAACCCTCGATGCACTTTGCGATGAACGAAGCGTGGATACTCTCGGCTGAAACCAATGAAACCGGCCAGGCCACCGAGCCAGCCGGCAAAAAAATCATCAACGAAAATGAAAAATGGCCCAATGGCAAAACGCGATTGAGCTGGAGCTGGTTCAAGGCCGGGAACGGAACGCCGGTTTTGCAGGGCACGGAGACATGGTTCTACGAGAATGGCATCAAACAATACGAAGTAACGCGCCAGAACGGCAAAAAACTCGGCACGGAGGAATGCTACCGGCCGGATGGCTCAAAGCAGTGGACGCGGGATTACCAAAAGGACGGCGACATGTTGTGGACCACCTACTGGCCCAACGGAGCCAGGAAATCCGAATCGCATTGGCAGGGAAGCTGGGCGCAAGGACTGACCACGGACTGGAACCCGGATGGCAAAGTCATCCGGAAGATCAATTTCAAGGACGGCCGGAATCTGATTAACGCCTCCAACCCTGGCGACGATTGACAGCCCGTTCAAAAACGTTTTCTCTCGTAGCAGCCGAGGTAACGAGGCTCAAATTTTCCTGGAAACAATCATTCGTTTAGAGCCTCCTCACGTCGGCTGCTACTTCTTTAACAGGCTGTTAAGCGTATTTTGTTGAATATTTTTATTGAAACCTGCGCCGCTCCTGCGCAGTGTCTCATCATTATGAGAGCGAACTCTTTCCCTCTCCCCTGCGGCTTGTCCGGCACAGGCAAAAGTTCCATAACTTCGGCATCTCTTTTTTTCGAGTTCAAGCATACCTCACGATCCTATGAATGCTGAAACAGCCATTCCGGCTGGCAAAAAGATTATGGTGGTGGACGATGATCAAATCATTCTGAAAACGTTGTCCATAGCATTGATCTCCAGTGGTTATCAGGTTTTCACAGCCGCCGATGGTCCGGAAGCTATCACCGTCGTTACCCGGGAAAAACCGGATTTGATCTTGCTTGATCTCCTGTTCCCGCCCGATGCGGCGAATGTCGGCGGGGCGCTACAGGACGGGTTTTTCATCATCGAATGGCTTCGTCGCATGGGCGAAGCCAGGGACATTCCCATCATCATCATTTCCGGGGACAAGTCGGCGAAAAACAAAAAGAACGCCCTGGCCACCGGAGCGGTGGGGTTCTTCACCAAGCCGATTGACCGTATCGCATTGGTGGCCGCCATTCGCGCCATACTCGGCGAGGATGCGGGTGACAAGGCGCCTGCCTCAACCTGAGGTTTCGTCACACCCCGCCAAACCGCCGATGCCGGCGCGCGTATTCCTCCAGCGCGGCGTAGAATTGCGGCTTGCGGAAATCCGGCCAGAGCGTGGGCGTGATGACCAGTTCGGCGTAGGAAATCTGCCACAATAGAAAATTGCTCACGCGCATCTCACCGCTCGTGCGAATCAACAAGTCCGGGTCGGGAATGTTCCGCGTGTAGAGATGCTGGGCGAAGACCTGTTCGGTGATGTCCGCCGGATCGAGCTTGCCCCGCTTGACTTTCTCGGCAATGCGCCGCACGGCGTCCACGATCTCGATGCGGCTGCCGTAGCTCAACGCCATGACGAGCGTGAGACCGTTGTTTTGGGAAAGGGTCGCGATGGATTTCTTGAGATGTTCCTGCACATTTTCCGGCAGCCGATAAATCTGCCCGATGACTTCGAGGCGGACGTTGTTTTTGTTCAGCTCCGGCGTTTCGGTCTTGAGATAGTGGATGAGATATTTCATCAATGCATCCACTTCATCCTTGGGGCGGTTCCAATTCTCGGCGGAAAAAGCGTAGAGCGTGAGATACTTGATGCCCAGTTCGCTCGAGGTGCGGATGATGGTCCGTGCGGATTCCGCACCCTGCCGATGCCCCTCAATCCGCGGCAGCCCGCGCTGCTTCGCCCAACGCCCGTTGCCGTCCATGATGACGGCGACGTGCCGCGGCAGGGAAGCCTTGGCCTCGGAACTCAGATGAGGAGTCGCGCTCATGTTTTACCGCAGATTACGCTGATTACGCAGATTTCAAAATTATAATTTCGCTGTTTGACAAATGTATCATTCTTGGTACATTCCCTTGCGGATGAAATCCGAACGCCCGCTTAACGTGATCTTTTACCGGACCAGTGCGGGCAATGAGCCGGTGCGTCAATGGCTCAAAAGCCTGCCGGTGGAAGAACGCAAGACCATCGGCACGGACATTTTGGCCGTGCAATACGCGTGGCCGGTCGGCAAGCCGCTCGTGGATAATCTGGGCGATGGCGTTTGGGAAATACGCTCACGGCTGCTCAATCGTATCGCGCGGACATTGTTCGCAGTGATTGATGAAGAAATCGTGCGGCTGCATGGCTTCATCAAAAAACGACGACGAACGTTGCCGGATGAACTGGCTTTGGCGAAGAAACGAAAAAACGAATATTTACAGACATATGAAGAATAGAACTCATCGCGGAAGTGATTTCCGGAGCTTTCTCACAGAGGAAGGCATTGGGGAGGAAGTCGAGGAGCGCGCCATGAAAAAGGCGCTGACGCTGCAATTGGAAAAATTGCTCGCCAAAAACGAACTCACCAAGGCGGAAATGGCCGCACGCATGAAAACCAGCCGCGCCGCAGTGGACCGGTTGCTCAACGCCTCGAATCCATCGCTAACCCTTACGACGCTCGGCAAAGCTGCGCGCGCGCTCGGACGCAAAATCAAAATCGAACTCGTGCCGACGTAAGCTCTCCACGTTTAATCAACAGGAAATCCTCCGGCTCTGCCGGAGGACTCCTAAAGTTTGACAGTTCCGGGAGTATGGGTGGAGGGGAATGGTCGCGGTAGGTCGAGCATTGGGTTTGTTTTGGCGCGTGCAAACAATGCCGTGAAGTTGGTGGGGACCGCGAACCCAAGAAAAAAAGCAGATGCGAACGGATTGGATTTTACGTGTGGCTGAACGAAAACGTGCTCGCGTTGGATTGGCAAGAGGCGTCGAATTATCGCCCGAAGGGCTTTGCGGCCTTGGGCCGCTCCACCTCCCTCAAGCCTCCGGCTCTGCCGGAGGTCGCTGACATCGGGAATGGAAATCATTTTACCGCGGATTGCGCGGGCGGCGCGGATTTCCGATTCAAGGAATCGCCCAGTGGTTCGTACCGTAAATATACTGATTCGTGACAAGGACGCTTTGAAGCATTGGAGTAGTCGCTTGAAGAACGCCCCACTTGGTGAATGCGATATTGCCCGAGAATTTATGGCGCTCTCCTGTCCAGGCAATAGGGGTATTGGTCAGTATTTAGACCCATTCCCAAACCTTGTCCAGCCATTTATTCTGTCGCATGGTATGACTCGTGAAATACTTGCCCATCAAATAGTAGCGGAGCCACCTCGGCCGTGGGTGCAGGCGAGACGCCTGCGCTACAAGAAGGCAATTAAACAAAAATCGTCTGGTCGCGGCTCGGGCCGACGGAGGCAATGGCCAGCTTCGCGCCGGTCAGTTCGGCAATCGCCTTCAAATAAGCGCGGGCTTTCGGCGACAGTTGCTTCCACGTGCGGGCCTTGTCCGTCGGCGTGCACCAGCCGGGAAACTCCACGTAAATCGGCTCGCATTCCGCGAGCGTCTGCGCGTCGTTTGGAACAAAATCGTAACGCGCCTTGCCGTGGCGATACGCGACGCAAACTTTGATGGTTTCCAGCGTGTCGAGGCCATCGAGGTTCGTGACGGCGATATTGTCAATGCCGTTGACCATCGTCGCGTGCCGGGTGGCCACGGAGTCAAACCAGCCGCAGCGCCGTGCGCGTCCGGTCGTCGCGCCAAATTCGCGGCCCATCCCGTGCAGCAGGTCGGCGATTTCGGCGTTCTCCGTCGGCAACGGCCCCTCCCCCACCCGCGTCGTGTAGGCCTTCATCACGCCGACGACTTCGTCCATTTTGTTCGGCGCGACGCCGGAACCGGTGGAGGCGCCGCCCGCCGTCGTGTTCGACGACGTCACAAACGGATACGTGCCGTGGTCAATGTCGAGGAACGTGCCCTGCGCGCCCTCGAACAAAATGTTATCGCCGCGCCGCGTCGCCTGGTGCAGCAGCACGACGGTATTGGCGACGAACGGTTTCAAATAATTTCCGGCGGCGCGATATTCTTTGAGAACCTGTTTGAAGGAGAGCGGCCGGGCGCCGAGCGCTCGCAGCACTTCGTTGTTTTCCTTGATGCGCAGGCGCAGTTTTTCCTCGAACCGTTTCGGATGAATCAGGTCAATCATGCGCAGGCCGACGCGCGCCGCCTTGTCGCCGTAGGCCGGGCCGATGCCGCGCTTGGTGGTGCCGATCTTATTTTTACCCTTGAGCACCTCCCGCTGGGCGTCCAGTTCGCGATGATACGGCAGGACGACGTGGGCGGTTTCGCTCACGACGAGGTTGTCGCCGACCTTGACGCCGAGCTGGCGGAGCCCTTTGATTTCGCCAACAAGCCCGACCGGGTCAATGACCACGCCGTTGCCGATGACGCACAGTTTGTTTTTACGCAGGATGCCGGACGGCACGAGGTGCAGGACGTATTTTTGTTTGCCGATGAAAACGGTATGACCGGCGTTGTTGCCGCCGGCGTAGCGGACGACGATGTCCGCATCCTCCGTCAGCACGTCTATGATTTTGCCTTTGCCTTCGTCGCCCCACTGGGCGCCGACCAGAATTGTGTTTGCCATAAATTATTTGATTTTCCACGGCGGCGCAGCAGCACCGCCCTACCAACGACAATAAAAATCCCCGAACGTGAATTCGGGGCAAAGCGCATGTCTTTGCGCAAAGAAGCTAGGGACGGCGTCGGACAATGTCAATTCCACAAAGCGAATGTCTGATGGATGCAACCGTACATTTTCAACGTTGAGGCAGCCAAGGATGGTTGCCGTTACAATTCGGTGGCGGTATTACTCCCGCCTTCCCGCGCTTACGGCCAATTTTTCAGCCGGTAGAAGCCCTGGCCGCGATTGGTGGAGTCGGTATCCAGATAATTGACCGGCAACAGCGCCGGATTGTTGGTGTAAAGCGGTTTCCACGATGCGAGGTTGGTGCTCAATTGCAGCACCGTGGTCTGGGTCGCGCTGCCCAACAGGTGCGCCGGGATTGCGGAGGCAATCTTCAACAGCGAGTCCACCGTCACCAGGGCAATCGCGTTGGTGACGACGCCCATCAGGTTGCTCACCACCACGCTGTAGCTGCCGCATTGGTCGAACTGGATACTGGAATTCGTATAGTTCGCGTTGGTTGCTCCCGGGATGTTCACTCCGTTGCGCTGCCATTGATACGTCGGGGATGTTACGTTGCTGTTCTCACCGGACTGTAGTTTCACAGTTGAACCATTGGTAACCGCCAGGTTTTGAACCGGCCCCACCGTGTTGGGCGGCGTGCCCAGGCGCCAGTTCAAATAAATCTGATCCTGACCGCCCAACACGCCGTCCACCTCGGCAATATAGTTCGTCTTCGGCGCCGCCGTGAAACGCAACTGGCTGTGAATTCCGTCGGGTGCGCTGCTCCGGTCGCTGCCAAGGAGGGGCGGGAATAAAGTGCCATAGTTCGTATAAACCTTCAGCAGGGTGGCAATGGTGCTATTCATCGTGTCAATCACCATGGTCCCGTTGGTTGTGGGCGTGAGCAGATAATAGCGCGCGGAACCGCCGATGCCACTGGTGGACGGTTCGCCCTGCGCGGTCAGCGAGACGAAATTGTTGATGACCTGTGAACCGATGGTGCCGGCGGAAACCGAGGGGAAGGACGAGCTCAAAGCCGGGGCCATGAACTTGAGAAAAGAAACATAACCGCCATTGGTCTGGTTGAGTTGCTGCAACAACAACCCCAGCTTGGCAAACGAGAGGGACGGCCCGATCTCCAGCGTGGCCCGCCGGCTGTCCACGCTCTGCCCGTTGGTGCCGGTGACCGTGACGCTGTAAACATCGGAAGCGGTGACATTGGACAGGGTCAAGGTTGAGTTGGTCGCCCCCGGAATCTTCAACCAGCCGCCTTTGTTCCATTGACAGGTCAAACTCGACGCGTTGGTGACCGTCAAACTGAATGTAGCCGTGCCACCCCATGACGGCGCCGCCTGATCCGACGGCCCGGTAGTGGTATCGTTGAGCTGCGCAACCGAAAGGAGGTTCGTGTTGACCATACAATTTAACACGATGTTGCCGGTCGCACCCGCATAACCATCCACCGCGAAATAGTAAGTGGTTCCCGGCTGGAACACGATGGGCAAATCAACCGCATGATGTATGCCGCAGTCGTCGCAGCTGTTCTGCAATGTCAGGTTCGTCACATCTAAATTTCCGGCGCAGGTATATACTGCCGCCACGGTGTCAAAATCACTGCCCAACGTGTTTATTTCTCCCACCACGGGGTTGTTGAAGACATACGGGGACACGTACCATTGCAACCACATGGTGTGGGCGGCGGGACTGCCCGCTATGGGCGGCTGGCCGGGCAGGCTGGTGGCACCGGTGTTGTTGCCACTGCCGGAAAAAATGATGTCGTTGGTAACCGCGTTGACATAAATATACCCGCCGGGAAAACTTGTGAACGGCAGCGTCGCCGGACTTGTCACGGTCACCTGCGCGTTGGTGCTGACCATCACGCCCAACGGACTGGCCACCACCAAATCGTAACTGCCGCCGTGCCAGTTCTGCGCATTGGTGGTAACGGTGAGCGCAGGGCCGGTGGCGCCGGGAATGTTCACACCGTTGCACCGCCACTGGTACTGCACCGGCAGCGGGCTGCTGACGGTAGCGCTCAAGGTCACCGTGCCGCCGTTGGACACGGTCTGGCCGACGGGTTGCAACGTGAAAACCGGCGACGAAAACACTGAGAGCGTGGCGCACCAGGTGTTGGTCTGCAACAGCACGTCGGTCACCGTCACGCAGTAGTCCCCGGCGCTGGCGAGCTGCACGTTGGGAATCACCAGGGTGGCATTGGTCTCGCCGATCAAGTTGGTGCCGTTGAACTGCCACTGGTAGGTGTAAGGCACAACGCCGACGGCGGGCGCGGAAAAAGTCACCGTGCTGCCAATCGCGTTGGTCTGGTCGGGCATGCTGGACCAGACCGGCGTTGTGGCGTTGGTCATCCGGAAAACCGCAATCAGGCTCTGAGCCTCCGTGGGCAACTGGACCTTGACGACGCCATTCGACGCACTCCCCAAAGACACCGCATCAAAACCACCGTGCTTCTTGGGAAAGGAGAAGAGCATGAACGTGTCGCCGTCGTTCGGCGCATAGCCATTGGTAAAGCTGATGTCCAGCGTGCCGGCCAGTCCGAAATCTCCGGCAGCCCCGACCATCGGGAGTGCCGTCGTCGAAGGGGCTATGGTAACGGTACCGTACTGAATGCCAAATGTCGGGCCGCCGATTAGAAACTGCCAGACGCTGTTCGACGATGCGGATACCTGGTTGAAAACAATCTGGCCGGCGAGTGGTTGAATGGTTCCCGCCACCGTGGCATTACTCGAACAATTGATCGTGACATTGGAACTGCAGGTCAAAATGCCGCTCGCATCCACCAGCGCGCTGCCTCTGACAGTGAAGGTAACCGGGAGGGCGGCGGGGGCCGTGATGAGCAGCGTCTGGTTCGAACTGGTGCCATTGGTTCCCAACGCCAAGGTGTTCACTGCGGCGCTGTTGTTGAGAGTAACGGTGTAAGTCCCGGGGAGGCTGATGCTGGCGAAGTCATTTGCGCCAGGAACGCCGTTCGGAGACCAGTTCGCCGCTCCATTCCAAGAGTGAAAACCACTTGCCGTGTTTGTAAACAAATACTGGATACCGTAGGTCGCTGCATTAGTGGCATAGACAGCCATCGCAAAATCGCGCGCGTTGGTGCCGTTGATCCATGCCTCGTTCCGATAGGCGGCGCCGCCGGAGTAGGTATCGCTGGCCGCGCGATACCAATAAACGGGAATGGTATTGCTTACCCCGGTCAATTCAAACGCATACGTGTGCCCGTTGGTCAGGGTCACCTGGTCCACACCCGTGAAATCGAATTCCAGAACACCGACGTTCTGCCTGACATAGCCGACCGAAAGGCCGGCGCCCGAGCCCCATAGATTGCCACCGGAAATGGCGGCGGCATAGTTGCTGGGATTGGGGGCCGTCTGAGTTCCGAGGTCGTAGAGATTTAAAACAATATTGGTGCCGGAACCGGTGCCCGAACCGATGCCGGCAAAAATATCAATTGTATGCAGGGCAAAGTCCGCCGTGGCAACCGTGAACGTCTGGCTGAGGTTGGTATTGCCGCCCGCGCCGTTGAAACTCTCACCCACGGATGCGGTGGAAAAATTCGCCATGGTGTCGAGGACCGGACTGCCCGGCCAATTCGTGGCTCCGGGCGAGACATATTGCACAACCGTCACGCCAGCGCGAAGGGGCAGCGCAATCAGGAATAGACTCATGCATGCAAGGATTCCACGCCATTTTTTGAATCCACCGGTTATGCGAGTCGGTTTCATTGCCAGTCCTTAACCTGATTAAGTATAATGATATGCCAGGCAATGAATTCTTCAAGTAAATTCGCGCTCAGCCATTACCTCGAATCGAGCCGCAGAAAGAGGGGCCTGATGATTCAACAGTATAAAAACTTTCAGGTTTGCCGGGAGTTTTTGGCCGGTGCAAACGGAGTGCGACGGCGACTCGTTGTCCCACCTCGGCTGGCTCTTATTGCAGAAACGAAACCAAATCGGCATACTCACGCTGGGCGCGCAATTTGGTGGTCAGGTCGCTCAACTGATGCCCCAAAGATTTGGCCAGGTGATAGAGGAACTGGGCGGCCAGGGCTGGTTGTTCGGCGATGATTTTTTGCAGTGTCGCGGAGCTGATTTTGATCAGAACACTGCTCTCCACGGCTTCAATACTCGCCGAACGGACCGCATGGTTGAGCAAGGCGACCTCTCCAAACGCGTCGCCCGCGTTCAGGATCCGCAGGAAAAAGACTTCCCCACTTTTTTGCTTGAGGTAAACCCGCATCTTTCCCTCCAGAATCAGGAACATTGAGTCTCCCGGCTGTCCTTCGTGGAAGAGGGTCTCCGAGAACGCGCACGGCACCAGCTCCACAAAGTCCAAAAAAGCGGTGAGTTGTTCGTCGGTGAGCAGGGCGAGGCTTTTAATCCTGCGCAAATGCGCCGGCTTGATGGTTGACTTGTCCATAGCAAATACAAGGCGTCAAATAACAGTCCAATCTTTTCGTGGCAAGCACATAACTGTGCGCAAAGGCTTTACTTCTCTTTCATGCTCACTTCCCCGATCCACTCGCCCGGCGGCGGGTGAAGGCGCAGTTCGGCGATCCGGTTGAGATAGAATAAAGAAGGGCCATCCCCGACAGAACTGTCACCTTCATCGGCCGGCGGGCCTTCGATCTGCCGGCGAAGCTGAATCGTTTCCCGGAACGCCTTTTCCGCGGCATCGAACTGGCGTTTGCGAAATTGCTGCAGCGCTTCGGCAAATTTTTCGCGCCAGGGCCGCGAGGGTTCCGCCATTTCAAGCGGCCCCAGCAATTCGTGGACTTCAATGGCGCGGACGAAGCCTTTGACCTGGAAATGGCCAAGCAAACGGGTTGTCATTTTGTCCTCCACCACCCGCTGGATTTCGCGCGTGGCGAGCACGGCCGTGCCAAGATGCCTGTTGAGTCCCTCCAACCGGGAGGCCAGGTTGGTGTTTTCACCGACGGCGGCATAATCGAACCGCTGCTCGCTGCCAACGTTTCCCACACAGACCACGCCGGCATGCAACCCCACGCGCGTCCGCAACGGGAAGCCGTGATGGGCGGCGTCAAATTCCAACAATTGCTGCCGCAGACTTAATGCGGCGCGACAGGCGCGTTCGCGGTGGTCGGGCTGCTCCACCGGGGCATTCCAGATCACGAAAATGGCATCGCCCACCAGGTCCATGACGGTCCCGTCCAGTTCATGGATGCACTTCAGCGCGGCTTCAAAATATTGGTTGAGGAGGTTGACCAGGTCGTCCGGATGCATCGTCTCGCTGATATGCGAGAAGTTCTCGATGTCGGTGAACAGCAAACTGACCTCCTGCTTGACGCCCCCGCGCCGGCGCAGGCTGGGGTCGTTCAAGACCCGCCTGACCAAAGCCGGAGACAAATGCGCGGCCAACGATTGTTCCAGCAGCTTCTTCTCGACATACAAACGCAGCGAGTTGTAAACGACCGAACAGAGCAAGGCGACCCAGAGTTCACACACCAGAATCAGCCAGGCGAACCAATAATTCCAATGCCAGACCAGTCCATGCGCAATGGCGGCCACGAGGGCGATTCCAGCCAAAGTGATCAGCACCGCGGGAAGCGGCCGGGCGCGAATCAGGCCGTAACCCGCCAGCAGGGCAAACAGCAAAACGACCGACAGTTCGAGCGCCGCCGGCAGACGATTGAGCCAGTCATGGCGGAGGAGATTCAACGCGGCAGTCGCGTGGATTTCGACGCCGGGAGCGAATCCTTTTCCCCAATACGCGTAAGGGGTGAGAAACTCGTCCTTGCCCTTGCCCGAAAAATCGGCGGACAATTGCGCGCCGACGAAGACGATTTTGTCCTTGAAAAATCCGGTCGTCACGCCATCCGGGAGGGCGGCAAGGTAATAGCTGACACTGGGAATCGAACGGGGTGGCCCGTAGTAATTCAGCCAGCGGGATTCAGAGGCATCAGAGCGGACCGCGCTTTCGGGCGCACCGGCAAATTTCGCCACCGCAGCCGGCAGCCAGGGATTAGAAACTCCTTGAGGAACGGGGTAAAAACTCCGGATGCCGTAGTCGGGGTCGTTTTTCAGGTTGGCATAGCCCCAAGCGACCGCTCCGGCGCGAAAAGGCTCGTAGGGATATTCTTCACGGTAGGGTTTGCTCTCATGCGCAGGCGTTAACTCATAGATTGGAAAACTCTTGCTTGAGGTATCTCCGAGCAAATTGATGTTGCCACACAGGATGACGCGCCCGCTTTGCTTGATGGCGCGCGCCAATTGCGCATCCGCCTCCGCGTTGGCCGAAGGTTCGGTGAACAAAATGTCAAACACGATGACTTTGGCGCCTTGCGCCGTCAGTTGTTCGATGAGCTTTGCATGGAGCGAACGGTCCCACGGTGCAATCATTGGCTGTTTTAAGATCTTCATGCGAGACTTCGTCCATATAAACGATGGCGACATTCGTAACGTTCAAATCACCCCTCAAGGCGAAGGGCAAATCGAAACTCAAACGCGTCACGCTGCCACCGACCGGGAACAGCAGGAGGAAGACGCCAATCAATGCCGTCAACGCTGAGGCCACGCCGCCGCTCAGCCAGAAGCGGTTGTCTTTCCTGCGGGATGCTCGCGGTCTCATACGGTGACCTGGTGGTAGGATTACGTTGCCTGTGATTAAAAATTGAACTGAAAGTTGACGGCCAATGTCCGCTGCCGGGGAAGTTCGGTGTAAAGATTCAGCGGGTTCAAATGGTAGTCCTGGTCGGTCAAATTCAACACGCCCACTTGAATTTGCGCGTGCCGATGCCAGAACCGGTAACCGCCGAAAAGATTCACCTGCCAAAAATCACCGCCCGGCTCCGTCGGTGTGTAACCGTCATTGCTTTGCAAATACCAGTTGCCCTCCGCACGGGCAAAAAAACCGGAGGGATGATTGAACAGGACGAAAAGGTTGAGCTGGTTGAGGGTGGCGGTGTTTTTAACGTGGTTGGCGCTGGCAACTGAAGGAGGGATTTCCGGGTAACGAGTCGTCAGTATCCACGCAGCTCAACTGGTATCGCGCACCGAGCGACCAGTAGTCAACCAGAAGCTGGTTCGCCGTCACGATGAGATTTTCCTCCGTGTAATCAAGGTCCTGCACCATGCCGGCAGGAACGCCGTGAACCGCGTTGGGCGGGAAATAGGGAGGGAGCAAATTCAACGCGCCGATGGTTTGATTCACGTCCGAATTCAGGATTTGGCCTTCGATCGCCAGGTAAGTGCCCGTTTTGAACTTCTGCTCCAGCGCCAGCCCATACGTCTCAAACTTCGCTCCCGCCGCCGAACCGGCAATCGCTTCCGGAATGAGGGAACGAAAAGCCTGGTTGAATCCGGCCACCTGGCTCGGCTCCAGCCGCACGCTTTGATCAAAACTCACACCGCCCAGCGACCGGGTGTAGGCAAAGCGCACGATCGTCCCCTGCAACGGCATCCAGGTGAACCCGGCTTTCGGAGAAACCTGGTCTTCCGATTGCTCCCCGGCGGAAACGGGTGCCGAACGGTAGTTCTGGGGGAACTGCAAATAGTCATAACTTAACCCGGCATTCAGCAGCAGCGGTTCAAAAATCTGCCAATAATAATACCCGTAACCCGTAATCCGCTCGAAGTTTGGGGATACACTCTGATAGGTTGGTACCGAGGAATATTGAAAAGGAGTCACCTGATTCACGTTCGCCAGGTATGTCGGCGTGGTCGTGCCCAATGCCGACTGCGTGTCAAAGGTGCCATATTGATAACGCGCGCCGAGAACGAGGGTGTGCTTTTCCTGTTCCCAGATTTGTTGCAGTTCGCCCGACCAGATTTCAAGCTGGCTGTGATAATTCTGGCTGGCTGTTGGCAGCGCCGGGGCCGGCACGGCGATGATCTGGCCGGTGCCGTTTACCCCGAGCAAGAGGACGGGATTATTGGTGTCATTCACGGAGTACTTGTCATAGAACCGCCCGCCAAGCACGAGCGTCTCGACACCCGGACTCCATTCATGCCGATAGCCTATCAGCGCCAACGGTTCCTGGGTTTCCGTTGTATGCAGGCCGGCATGCGCGCTGCCTTGATCGTAGTATTGCGTCAAATCGCCCGCCGTGGCGTCGTAATAAATCGCCTGGCCAAAAATCGAGTCGCGCGGCGTCACGTCCCATTTGAGTTGGGCGGACACGGTAAGTTGCTCCTGGTCGTTGTTGACGCGCTGGCCGTTATCGGAACGGTAAAGCGTGTCCACCGCATAACCAACGTTGCCAACCGTGCCGTATTGCGAGCCGGATTGAACCCAGGAACCATCGCTCAGATATTCCGTGCTCGAAACCAGGCCGAATTTGTCTTTTTCAAACAACTTGGAATATTCCTGCTGCGACACTGTTTGCGAAAGCGTGCCCGCGGCGACGGGCGCCAGCAGGTTGGCCAACAGGTACTCGCTCAACCACGGCGTTTCATAGCGCAGATTGATCTGGTTCGGGTCGCGGAGTTGATTGTAGGAATCGGCCAGGAACAGGTGCGCGGAATAGTTCGCGTAATCGTAGTTCACCGCGCGTGTGGCCTCGCGCACACTGACGTCATCCATGCCCGCGTCACGGTAAATGTTCGCCAGATTGGCGCCGCGCACCGCCGCGTCCTGGTCGAGCAACATCCGCGAGCGGTAAACCGACCGGTTGTCGTTCAGTTCCTGGGATTTCTCCAGATCGCGAATCGCCTCGTTGATCCGGTTCTCCTGCTGGAGCAGCAGCGCGGAATAAAGCCAGCTGGTCGGGTCGTTCGGGTCAAACTTGCGGGCCAGTTCCAGTTCGTGTTCGGCGCGGGCGTAGTCGTGCGTTTCGTTGAAGGCCTTGCCGAGATAGCTGCGCAGCAGCGCGCGATTCGGCTCCAGCGCGGCGGCCACTTCCAGGTCCTCCCGGCCCGCTGCGGCTTGCCCCAGACGGATGCGACACAAGCCGCGCCCCAGCCAGGCGTTGCCCAACGCACCGTCAATCGCAATGGCCTGGTCAAAAGACTGAATCGCCTCCGGAATCCGGTTCTGCGCGCTCAGGAGGAAACCCTTCAACGCAAAGGCCTGCGGATTTCGCGGCGTGAGGTTGAGGCTTTTGTTCAGCGCCTCCAGCGCCGCGCCCGTGTGGCCGAAGCTGAATTCCAGTTCCGCCACGCGCTCCCATGCAAAACCGAACGACGGCGATTTCTCAACCGCCTTGCGCGCCGCGGCCAGTGCCCCGGTCAGGTTGGCGCGGGATTGCTGGTAGTAGGACTCGGCTAGAAACTCTGTCGCCAGCGCGGCCGTGCCTGACGACTGCCATGTTTCGAATTTCACCGCCGTAATCAGCTCCCGCAGCGCGCCGGCCAGCGCCGGATTGTTGCCCCCACCCGACGCGGCGGCATCCAAATGTGACGACGACTGATCCACCAATCCAACCGACAACAGGAGTGCGCCCAGATACAAATGATCGGCCGGCGAGCCCGGTTGATGGCCCGCCGGGTATTGCTTGAGCGCCACAAGCAGTTCTCCTTGTTGATAAGCCGCCAGTGATTCCGCCAATTGCCCGCGTTCGCGGGCAGTCAGGTCGAGTTCGGCGACATCCAGCACGCCCGGATAATAAAGGCTCCACTGAATCACGTTCACGGCGTTGATGACCGCAGTCTTGACCGGTGCCCGGCCCGCTTCCGCAACGCCTTGATCGCCGCTGTTCAGAGCCACCGATCCGAAACCGTTGGTCAGCTCGACGGCACCATCAATCATCGTCACCACCGTGCGGCCGTCGTCGGCAACCGAAATGTTGAATTCCGTCCCGCGAATCGCGCCAGTCACCGTCGGCGTCCGCACCCGAACCTCTTGCGGCCGGTCGCGGCTGAAGAAATAGGCGGAGCCGGATTTGAAATTGAGCGTCGGCTTGGCGTTGGGCGCGTGTGGCGGCTCAATTTCATAGGACATCAGTTCGCCGATGCGCAGAACGCTCAGATTCGAGAGCCGCACCGTGGCGCGGCTGTGCGGGCCCGTCCGTAATTGATCACCCACATAAATCTTCGTTCCCACGCCTGCCGCCACCCAATTGGTCAAGGCCGCGGGTAATAATTCAACCGTTCCCTCCACACTCACCAGCACGGCGGCGTCCCCGGATTGCTGCGCTCGGGAAATCAAGGGGAAAAAGGCAAATCCGGCAGCCAAGAAGAATCCACAGCCCATTTGCCTGAACCAACACGGAAATCGAAGGACGTTCCGAGTCACGGGGCGACAGTAGCAATAATCGGGACAAAACGGCAAGAGGCTAATTCAAACTAATTCGATGGAATGGCAAGACCATGTTTGCCGCGGGGGAAAAATCCGAAAAATCAAACTGGCGGAGAGAGGGGGATTCGAACCCCCGATACCTTTTGGGTATGCACGCTTTCCAGGCGTGTGCATTAAACCACTCTGCCATCTCTCCACCGGGGCTGGCACTGTGGCCAACTGCGCCGCGTCTCGCAACATTTTTCAACCTGCCTCAACGCCAGCGAATCTTGTCATTCATCGCCATTTACAGCAAAACAGCAGGTGTTTTCCGCCAACGCCTGATTAAACAGTTCCGCGAAATTTCCCGCAAAATTAACAAAGGCACAGCTTGACAGGCTCATGAGAAAAGCGGTGGAAGGCCACCGCACTCCAGGACGCTGCGCGCTATATGATGATTCCTCGAAATACGCGAAGCGTTTTGGACTGCGCCAGCCCTCTGGCGCTTTGCCAGATGACATAGCATCCACCAGGTTTTCGAATGAACTTTTGTTGCCAATGACAACCGGGCAAATGGATCAATGCTTGTTTGCGGGCAGGCCGGAGTTTGTGGTTTTGCCGCCGACCGGGGCGGTGTCCTTTCCATCGCGAATCCGGGCCAGGGTTTCTGCCGCCCCGGGAAAATCCGGATGCAGCCGGAGCGCCTGCTCCAGATGCGGAACCGCCTCTGCCGGATGGCCAGTGCGATAAAGCGCGTTGCCCAGTTCGGCGTGGGCTTCGGCATAATCCGGATTTACCCGCAGCGCCTTTTCGTAAAACGGAATGGCCTCGGCAAGTTTGTCCTGCCGACGCAGCGCCACGCCGATGCAGCAGAGCGCCATGGCATTGTCCGGCGCAATGGCCAGCGCCCGCTCGTAATGGCCGATGGCCTCCGGCTGGTTGCCCTGTTGCGCCGCCGCCAGCCCCAATCCCAGGTATGCCGCGGCATAATCGGGCTGGCTCTGCACCGCGGCTTGAAAGTAAGGGATGGCCTTCGCCGGCTGGTCCCGGTTGAGGAGAATGGTGCCGACGTTGTACTGGGCGTCGGCATAGTCTGGCTTGAACTGCACCGCCTTCAGATAACAATCCAACGCTTCGTTCCCGCGGTTCAAATCCTCGAACGCGGCCCCGAGTCCGAAATACGCGCCGGCGTTTTTCGGCTGCAAAGCGATGGCGCGCCGGTACTGGGTGCAGGCATCCTCCAGCCGGCCGAGCGCCCGGAGCGCGTTGCCGTAATTGACATGGGCCTCCTCAAAATCCGGGTCCAACTGGAGCGCGGTTTCGTAGCGCGCCAGAGCCTCCGGTTCGCGATGCAGATCCACCAGGGCATTGGCATAATCGAAATGCGCCACGACATTGCGCGGGTTGATCGCCAGCGCCTTCTCATAATAGCCGATGGCCTCCTGCGGCCGGCCAAGTTTGGACATTGCCGCGCCCAACGCCAGACAGGCCGGGTCATAATCAGGCTTGATCTGCAAGGCCGCCTTAAAATGAGGTATGGCTTCCGCCGGCCGGTTTTGTTCCAGCAGAAGGCCGCCGAGGCTGTAGTGGGCAATGCCGTACCCCGGATTGATTTTCAACACTTCCGTGTAGGCGGTCATCGCTTCGTCCATCCGTCCCAGTTTTTCGAGACCGACTCCCAACCGGTATCGGGCGGCCAGGTAATCGGGCTTGAATTCGACCGCACGCCGGAAATGGACCACCGCCTCGGCATAGCGGTCCTCGTTCGCGAGGGTGGTGCCGAGATAGGATTCGGCGAGATAATTCCGTTCCGTCACCGCCAGCGCGTGCTCATGGAGCGTGTGCGGGTTCTGCCAGACGGCCAGTTGGTTCCAAGTGCGCGCCGCGCACAAAACCAGCAATGATGCGATCACCGCCGGCGCCAGCCGCCGCGCAGCCGGGGGCAGGGCAATTTCCCGCAAAGTCCAAAGCAGCGCCAGTTGCAGTCCCAGGACGGGCAGATAGGTGTAACGGTCGGCCATGGCTTGAAGCCCCACCTGCACCAGTCCGATGACCGGGACCAGGGCGCCGAGATACCAGAGCCACCCCACGAGCAACCAGGGCCGTTGATGCCGCTGCCACAACGCCAGCACGGTAACGGCCAGCAGCAGCAGAGTTGCGCCGGCCACACTGGCAACGGGCCAATGCGCCGGGGCCGAATACCCCACCGCCAGATCGAAGGGCCAGAAAAATTTTCCGAGATAACGCGCGACGGATACAACGGCATTGGCCAGCCGTTCCGGAAAGGCGAACGTGTCGGCGACCGCCCCGGCGTTTTTCTGAACGACGTAGGTAATGGCACAGGAAGCCGCCGAGAGCAGGAAAAAAGGAATTTTTTCCGCCAACAATGGCAGGGCCCCTGACACGCGCCACTTTTCGCTTGTCACCCGTTTCAGCGGCCACCAGTCGAGCAGCAGCAACAGGAACGGCAGCGTCACCAGCATGGGTTTGCACATCAGTCCCAGGGCGAAGCAAAGCAACGCCAGCCAATAGTGGCATGATGCGTGGCCGGCCATTTCCGGCATTGGGTGTCGGATATTCGCATCGCCTTCACATTCGGTGTTCGGCGTTCGATGTTCGATGTTCGATGTTCGTTTTCTTCCTGTCACATACCCCGCATACGCCCACAGCGCGACCAGGCCGAAAAAGACGCTGAGCACATCCTTGCGTTCGGCCACCCAGGCGACGGATTCCACCCGCAAGGGATGCCACGCAAAGAGCGCCGCACACACGGCGCTCGTCCAGAAAACTCCGGTCAGCCGGCGCAGGGCGAGAAAGGCCATGACCGCATTGAGGGCGTGCCAGAAAATGCTGGTGGCATGGTGTCCGTGCGGATTTTTCCCGAAAAGCCGCCAGTCGAGCATGTGCGAGAGCCAGGTAAGCGGATGCCAGTTGGCAGCTTCACCGGAGGTAAAGGCCCAGTGAATGCTGCTACCCGTGAAACCGCCTTGCACATGGATGTTCGCGGTGACGTAGTCGGAATCGTTGAGGTCAATGAAATCGTGGTTCACCGCGCGGCTGAAGAGCAACAAGGTTCCGCCAAACAGCACGAGGCACACCAGGATCGTCAAGGCGCTGCCCAATGCCAGTGCCATCCTTGGGCGAAGCGATGAAACAGGCATAAGCATATTATCTCAAGGTTTGGAGACGGGCTTCAAATCAGGTGTAAACAATTAAAGCGATGGGGGCAAATCTGCAAGCCCCCATAGCTTGAGTTGGGAAGAACTCAGTGATTTCTGCGTTCATGCGGGAGAATATGCCGTAGTCGCTTCTGCCTGTGATTGATGTTCCGATTATGACCGGCCTCCTTGATTTGCCTGGCTGCACAAATGTATGGTTTGCACCAGGCGCAGCTGGGCGCTGCCCGGCTTGCCGCCGGCAGGGGTGCTTTGCATAATCGGGGGCGTGAACTATTTCCGAATATTGATTCTGGGAACAATAATTTTCACCCTGGCCGGCAATGGCCTGGCGGAAAACCCGGCCGCGAAGACCAATGCCGTTTCCCGCCCGGCCGGTTTCACGGACCAACAGTTGATTGAAACCTGGGGATGGATTGTCGCCCAACAGGAAGGCATCGCGGGCATCGAAATCAACCGGTCTGAACTCGCCTCCTGGTTGAAAGGTTTTTCTGCCGGTGTTCATGGACAGGCATCACCCTGCGATCTGGTGAAGGCCGCCCCGGACCTCGACCGTCTGGGCCAGGCCCGGCGGGCGAAACTCATGCGCGCCGTCGAGAAAGCAAATGAGGCCGGGGCCAGGAAGTTTTTCAACGAATTGAAGAAGAACACCAACGTCGTCGTGCTGCCCGGTGGCCTGCGTTACGAAATCATCAAACCTGGCAGCGGTCCGTATCCGAAGCCGCAGCAGACGGTGAATGTGCATTACACCGGATGCCTGCTGGACGGCACGGAATTCGTCCAGTTCGGGCCATCCGACATGATTCTGGTGACCAACCATGCACCGTTTCCGGCGTGGGTGGATGGCTTGCAAAAAGTCAACCGGGGCGGGTCAATCAAACTATATGTGCCGCCGCTGCCCGAGAAGGAGGCTTTCGCCTGGGGCATAGCGCCTGGTTCGGCCATGATCTTCAAGGTTGAACTGTACGATATCCGGGACACTGATGCGCAGAGTCTCGCCGACGCACTGGTTCCACCCGCGCCGGAGCCGGAACTGTCCGCGTCCGGACTCACGGCGGCGCAACTTTTCGAAACCTGGGGCTGGAGTATTGCGCAAAGGACGCGAGCGGCCAGATTTGAGTTGAACGAAAAGGAACTGACTGCGCTGGCCGACGGAGTGACGCTGGGAATCAAAGGCAAATCATGCCGCTACGACCTGCCCTCCATCGTTCCGGCGGTCGAGAAATTCGTCAACACCCACCTGGACCAGGCGCGACTTGCCTTCCAGCGGAAGCAACTGGCGGACATGAACAACCTGTTTGACGAATTGAAGAAAAACACCAATGTCGTTGAGCAGGCGAACGGTCTTCGCTATGAAATTCTTCAGCCGGGCGACGGGACGCATCCCAAACCGGATCAGTATGTGAAGGTAAATTATGTGGGTCGGCTCATTAACGGCAGAATCTTCGACCGCACCGATCCCACGCTCGGCCCGCTCGACATCCAGGTCGGCACGGTGTTACCAGGCTGGAACGAGGGCGTGCAGAAGATCGGCAAAGGCGGCAAGATCAAGCTTTACATCCCGCCGTCACTCGGGTGCGGAGCGGATACGTCCGGCGGCGTTCCGCCCTATTCGACGCTGATTTACGAAATCGAGCTTCTCGACATCATGGATACCCTGGATGCTGAAGCCCCACCGGCGAAAGACCGGTGAAATTTATCTGTCAAGCAGGCGGTTATTCCCCGGATTCCGCGGTGGCAATGATCTCAGCAATTTTCTTCCGGTCTTCAGGCAGAAGATTTTTTGTTTCGTCGAAATAGTGTTTGGCCGCCGATAAATCCTCGATTACCCAGTTGTGGAGCACATCGGCCAGGGTTTCGGAACGCAAAGTCGCATCGTGGATGGATTCCGCCCAGCCCAGCGCGACATCGGTTTTGATAAAGCCCGCCCCCGCAACTGCGGCCACGCCTTCGTCGTAGTCAGGCAAGGCTTCGTGGGTATTGATCCAATTGGCGACGGTCGTGGGATCCAGACGCGCCCAGCTTTGCAATGCCTGTCCCAGCATCGAGGCGCGGTCGCCGCCCGGTGGCAGTTGCGTCAGAAACTGGGTCAGTCCCGCCGGGTCCGACCCGGCCCAGCCGCCTACCACCCCGTGCAAAGCTTCCTCTCTCACCGCCGGATCGGTAATGGCGCTGGCCGCTTCCGCCGCTTGCTGGGGCTGCAGCGTGGCCCAGCGGGAATAGGCTTCAGCCATCCAAATCGAGCGCTGGACTGTGCCCTCGCCGTCGGCGGCAAGTTGAACCGCAGCGGCGAAATTCCCGTTGTTACAGAACGCGTCAATCAGCAAGCCGCCGGTTACGGCGGCTTCGCCGGGATTGTCCCGGCAGATATCCCTTCCCACGCGCATGGCTTCGTCGGGATTGGCGACCGCGCCCGCGAAAACAGCGGCCAAGGCGGCGTTGCGTTCGCTCGGGTCGTCCAGGTCGAGCGCCCAGCCGGCCGCGTCTTCGGCGCCGGTGCGACCCCAGCCGCGCAACGCGGCGTGCAGGAGGTCTGCCCGGAGATTTAAATTGCCTTCGGCCTGTGCCAGAGCAATGGCGCGTTGCGGGTCGGTGGTGGCCAGTGCTTCCAGCAGGGCGGCCAGGGCCGCGTTGCGTGCGGCCGTCCCCGGCTGGGAAAGGAGTTGCCGCCATTGCGCCTCATCCCAGCGGTTTGTAAAGGAAGCCGTGTTCGACGGAACGGCACGAACCGGTTCCGCTGACGGTGTGGTCGCCAGTTGATGGTCGGAAACCAAAGGCAGGGCGGCCGGCGGTGTTTCCGGTGGAGCGGGTTTGTAGCCTGAGGTGACGGAGAGCCGGCCGGCGTAAAAACAGACCGCGCAGAGCAGGAGGGTAATGAAGACAATCCGCGTCCCCAAACGGCGCTTGACGGCAGGTTCAATGTTCATGATCCGGGCACAGAAATGGGAACGCGGCGGACCGCGTCCCCATTTTGTTTTTTCCGATTGGGAAACTTGAAGGGACTATTGCTGCATCGTGCAATTGGACAGCGTGCAGTTGTTGAGCACGTCGGTGTGTTTGTTGCTGTAACTGTGGCAGGTGGTCAGGTGGCAGTTTCCCGTGTTGCCGTTCTGGGTGAAGCCGCAACCGGTCGTGCCGGCGTTGTTGTGGGCAATGCAACTGGTCAGCGTGTGGGCGAGGTTCATGCCGGAGCTGCCCATCTTGAAGCCGTTGCCGTTGCCTTGCGCCAGCTTGCCATTGCTCCAGGCCTGGCAACCACTGAACGTGACCGCTGCTCCCGCTTGCCAGAGGTCGAAGCCATCATCCGAATTGTTACTGGAATTGCAATTAACAAATTTATTGCCGGAACCGGTGCCGAACTTGCACCCGAATCCGTCGGCGTTCTGCCCTTGAGTCGCGGTGTCAGCGTTGCTGTAGCTCTGGCAATACTGGATGGTGTTGTTCGCCGAGCCGCTGCCCTGGATCATGATGCCCGTATCCTGGTTGCCGTAGGCGTTGCAGGAATTGATGACGCACCCGGAACGGTTGTAAATGTAAATGCCGGGGTGGTTCACACCGGTCACACTGATTTGGTTGAGCCTGACGTTGTTGCCGTTGGGAACCATGCCGTTGCCCGCGCCGTTGAAATTAAACGTGGCCGGACCGGTGACGGTGACGCCGCCCGGGATGAGGCATTGGCGGCTGACGCTGTAGGTGCCGGACACATTGACCGTGGTGCCAGACTTCGCGGCTTGGATGGTATCAATGATATCAGCTCGGACCATCAAACTGCTCGCCAGAATGATGCCGGCTGCCAGACTGTTGTATTTGTTTTTTAACATACTCTATTTCCTGTTTTTTTTAGTTTGGTTGCTGTTGGTTTTGCTTTAGGCGTTCTGTCACCCGACAGAACACTATTTGCGTACAACTTTCACTTGAATACGGGCGGCTATGCGGAAGAACTTACCGAAGTCGCTTTTGCGAACGAGTGACTATTATGACCCCAATTCCGGTTTTGCCTAGCTGCACAAATGTCTAGCTGCACAAATGTATGGCTTGGGAGGCGGACATCCGCGGGCAAGTGATGAAAAAGGCCGTTTTTAAAGGGTTTGGTCGCGGGCGGTGTGACACCCGTGCCGGAATGAAAACCGACGCTTCGGCTGCGAATGTGGTTTGCCCAATCTTTTCCGCGAGACCTGCGGACAAATTACACGCTCAGTATTCCACCCTTGCTCGCGTTGGTGACGAGCTTCTGATAACGCGCCAGCCAGCCGGTCAAGTCGCGCTTCACCGGCTGCCAGGTTTTCTTGCGCTCAGCCAACTCGCCTTCGGAAACGAGAATGTCCATTTTGCGATTCGGGAAATCTATCCGGACGCGATCGCCGGCTTTGAGCAGGCCAATCGGCCCGCCTTCCTCTGCCTCCGGCGAGACGTGTCCGATGCACGCGCCCGCCGTGCCGCCGCTGAACCGGCCGTCGGTAATGAGCGCGACTTTGTCGCCCAAACCCATGCCGGCGATGTAGCTGGTGGGCGAGAGCATTTCCTGCATGCCCGGACCGCCGCGCGGGCCTTCGTTGCGAATGATGACCACGTCGCCAGCCTTGACTTTGCCGGCCAGAATGCCGGCGCAGGCGTCGTCCTGGCTTTCAAAGATCACGCAGGGGCCTTCAAAGATGAAGCCCGGGCCGCAGTTTTTCTTGAACTCCGCGCTGATGCCGGCGGTCTTGACCACGCTGCCCTCGGGCGCAAGCTGGCCGTATAGAATCGCGAGGCCGCCGTCGGGTGAGTAGGCGGTGTCTTTGGTGCGGATGCAATCATTCGCGTCGAACATGAACGCCGAGTCGTAGGGCATGAGGCCGCTGGGCCGAACCCTGGCGAGGTGCTTCGGATCGTTGTCGAACTCCGCGCGGGTGATGACCCAGTTGCGCACTTTTCTGGCGCGCACCATCAAGAACGGCGTGCGGGTGCCGCCCTTCTGGTATTGCCACATGAGCAGGACCGGCAGCTTGCGGAACTCGCCGAGTTCAGCGCCGATCAGACCCTTCGACTCGTGAAGTTGGTGTTCGATGATCGTGCGAAGTTGCTCGTGGCCTTTCAACACAATACCGCCGGGCATCTTCACCACCATTTTCTGGTCATACAAAGCCAGTTGCGCTTCGACGTCGCCGGCGTTCCAGGCGGCGGCAACGCGCCAGAATGTGATGGCCAGCGGGTCGCCGGGGAAGAACAGCATGGGCTTGGGCGCGAGATTGCCGCTCGCCGTGCGGACGGCCGGACCGAGTTTTTCGTTCGGATCCACCACAATCGCCGACGCGCCGGAGATGCGCGCCGCCTTGGCCCAGGCACTGCATTTTTCGGAGCGGATGTCCCATTCGTCAATGTTCTCACCAATGGTTTTGCCGGTGACAGTCCGGCACAACGTGTTGAGCACACCCATGCGTTTGAGTTCGCCGAGGATGGTGTGGATGCCGCCGGCGCGATGCACGTCCTGCACGTGGTAGGCCGATGACGGCGAAACCTTGCACACGCACGGTATCCGGCGCGAGATGTCGTCAATGCGCTTGATGTCGTAGGGAATACCGGCTTCGCGCGCGATGGCGAGCGTGTGCAGAATCGTGTTCGTCGAGCCGCCCATCGCCACGTCAAGCATGATGGCGTTGTCAAACGCTTCCAGCGTGGCGATGTTGCGCGGTTTGATATCGTGCTCGACCAGTTTGATGATCGCACGGGCCGCACGGTCGTAAAGGGCTTCGCGTTCCTTCGACACGGCCAGCACGGTGCCGTTGCCGGGCAACGCCATGCCGAGCGCTTCGCAAAGGCAGTTCATCGAGTTGGCCGTGAACATGCCGGAACACGAACCGCACGTCGGACACGCGGTTTGTTCGAGCTTTTTCAACTGCTCTTCCGTGATCTTGCCCGCCTGGAGTTCGGCGACGCCTTTGAAAACGGAAATCAAATCCGATTTGCCGGTGGCCGGCTGGAGGAAGGACGCGAGATCGTCGTGCGTGGCTTTTTGCTCGGCGATGCCCGCCGCCATGGGACCGCCGCTGACGAACACGGTCGGAATGTTGACGCGCATCGCGGCCATCAACATGCCCGGGACGATCTTGTCGCAATTCGGAATGCAAACCATGCCGTCGAAGCAATGCGCCCGGAGCATGGTCTCGACGCAGTCGGCGATGAGTTCGCGTGACGGGAGCGAATAGAGCATGCCGGAATGGCCCATGGCGATGCCGTTGTCCACGCCGATGGTGTTGAAGATGAAGGGCACGCCGCCCGCCGCGCGCACGAGGCGTTTGACCAGCATGCCGACTTCGTTCAGGTGGGCGTGGCCGGGGATACAATCAGTGTAGCTGTTGCAGATGGCGATGAACGGCTTGTCCCAGTCGGCTTCGGATTCGATGGAGCCGGTGGCGCGGAGCAACGAGCGGTGCGGCGCGCGTTCAAAACCTTTTTTGATGATGTCGGAGCGCATAGTCATTTACGATTTACGATTGGCGATTTACGAATTCATTATCGGTTTGGAATATAACCGCGCAAGGGCGGAGTGTCACGCAATTGCGAATTTGACATCCTGTGTGATCTCGAATTGCGTTGTAATCATTGCTTTTAAAAACTCTTGACACTGTTAGAATAAGTAACTACTCTAAATTACAATCAGAAAGTGGCCATGAGAACTAATTGGCAAGGGATTAAATACTTTATCGGTTCGGCAACCCAAGGCCCAAGCGGAAACCCGGCTGCGTCGTTGAAATGGGCGGCAGAGGCCGAACCCTCGGAGCTTTTCGCCTTCAAGGAATGTCAGGACCTGTTCCGTAAACGGCTGCGCGAGCCGATGCTCAGACTTATTCCCCAACTGACCGGCCTGCGCCTTCATGTCTTGTGGCATCGCCCGTTGAACTTCCAGGGATCCGCTGAAAGGCCCGTCCTGTGCCCGAAGGCGCGCCAACGAGCGGGTGCGCATGGCCGGCCGCCCAAGTGCTGCCAGTCCTGCTTGCAACGTCGTTGGAAACCCGCCTTGTCCCCGGCCAACCAAGGCCGGCGGTTCATCGGGCAGTGTGGCGCCACCAACTTCTGTGCCCGCCTTCAGGTGGACAATATCTGCCCTCTCACGTTGGTCTTGCAGGCGAGGGTGGCGTCTCGTTCTCCGTCATCCAAGTGTAGCGCAGACGTCCTCGCCTGCGACTTCTGGCGGCGTCCCGCCACCAGTACCCTCAACAATACTGGGCGAGACGCCCAGCTAACCCGCAGGCGAGGACGCCCGCGCTACTTTGTCAACGGCCCTGCCGTTTCCCCCGCCGCCTTCCATGACGCGGTGGCTTTGGTGCGTCTGATCCTGCACGATTTGGAATCCACCGCCCAGGCTCGGATGGCCGGGAGCAGATTGGAAAACGCCTTGCGGAAGTTGAACCACACTCAAACCGAGGCCACGCGCCTGCGCGGGGGGTTACACCGGCGATTGCCCGATTTCCCGGCATCCACAGTCCAACCCGGTTTGGGAAGCCACGCCCAGAAGCTCGTTGAGGTGATGGCCGATTATGTGTATCAGCATGGCCACCGCCCAATCAGCTTGGATGAACTGGCCTCGGCCATGAAGAGGAACGCCTCCTATCTCTCCGCCCTGTTCAGTCAAACGACGGGCGTGACCTTCCACCAATTCTTGGAAAACATTCGGCTGTCCAAGGCCAAGGAGTTGCTCCGCAATCCGCGAAACCGCGTTGGCAAAGTGGCCCGCGCGACGGGCTACGCCAGCCCGGACACCTTTCGTCATGCCTTCAAGGCCCATGAGGGCCTTTCGCCGGATGCTTGGAGGGCGGGGCAATAACTTTGGCCTTTTATCGCCCAAAATCCAAAGAAACGTCCGCTTTTCCAAAATATTATCCGTTGTGGAACTGCGTCATCGGTGATGTAATGGTGTAAACCTTAAAGAACGAGCCTGGGCAGTTGGCGGAAGCGTTTGCCACAGACGGCCCGGCGGCGCCGTGAGTGAATTGCGCGTGTGGCCACCCGCCGCAGACAAACAGTAGTCAATATGCATTTAGACCAACCATCAGATTATTAAGGAAATCCTATGAAGAAGATGAACATCATGCTCGCAGCCGAACTCTTAACCCCCGTGTCAGATCCCGTTCTCCGTGGCCGCCAAAAACAATTTTCTGCCGCCAGACTGTTGCCTCTCCTGGTCGCAACTTTCATGTTCGCGATGGCTGGGGTCGCAGCAGGACAAGGTGCGGCACCCATATCGGTTCTGTATTGGGATGGCAGTGTGCTCAACGTCTTAGGTCCTTCATCGGATTACGTCATTCCCGCCGGTGCCACGTATGCAATTGACGAGGTGGACGGCACGGGATTGATTCTGGCCGCCATGCCGGGCACAAACTCCCCCATCAAAGGGGTCAAACCATAGTTTTGTCCGATTTGTGCTCGAATCGCACGTCGTCGTATGTTCGTCCGCCGAAGTATTTGCCGCGAGGGCGCGGCAAACAACAGCCGGGGCGGCTGTGCTCCCCACACCGTTCGCATCGGAACACGCGCCTGACCACGTTTCGCGCCAGCGGAAAATGCGAATGGGAGCATCCATCCAGTGGCGGGCTTGGGAAGCCGATTCTTCCCCTTCTCCCGCCATCACCCGTTGAAGCGACCGGAAATCAGTGGGAGCGCACCCGCCTCGGGTGCAGTTGACGACGCCCTCGTTGTCGGCATAAGCATGTGGAAGATCGCACGCCATCGTCAGTTCTTGTGCCGAAATTGTTTGCCGCGAGGTCGCGGCAAACCACACCCGAGGGCGGGTGTGCTCCCCTCACTTGGATGTTCGATGTTCGATGTTTGGCGGCCCGCTCGGAGAGCGCGCCCTACCTGCTGCGCTAATTTCCTTCCCTTCCCTGACCGCTTGTGGCTTCCTATGGCGGTTCAAATCAAACCACAAAAATATGAAGACCTATACCAAATCAATTGCGCTGGCGGCGTTCGCGCTGGCATTGGCCGGCTCCGCCTGGAGCGCTGACACAACCGTTGCCGGAAAATGGAAAGGGCAATTTGACAGTCAAATCGGGCTGCAAAAATACACCTATGAGTTCAAGGTGGACGGAACCAACCTGACCGGCAGGGCCGTCGGGGAACGGGAAATGGGAACCAACAATGTGGCGATCATTGAAGGCAGGATCAAACAGGACGAAATTTCTTTTGTTGAGCCGGAGAAGTTCCAGGACATGGATACTCCGCGTCGAATACACCGGCAAGGTTTCCGGCGATGAAATCAAGTTCCACCGCAAGGTGGGCGATTTTGCCGAGGAAGACTTCGTTGCCCAACGGGTCAAGGAAGCCGAACCAAAAGCCGGGGTGAAACCGGAAGCCAAGGCGGGCACAAATTCACCGCCGGCCAAGCCGTAAATTTCACGCGAGGCAAGGTTCGGTGAAGAATGGAAAACATTCAACATTCAACATCGAACTCCGAATGACTTCGCTTGCTGGATGCTTGCCTTGAGTGTTGGGCGTTGAATGTTGAATGTTCGATGTTTTCCCGATGCAGCTTACGTCGGATACCCGCCGGAGATGTATTGCGCCATCTGGTCAATCGTCGCGTTCTGGGTGGTGATGATCCAGTTCACCAGGTCGCCGATGGAAACCAAGCCGACGACTTTTTCGCCTTCCATCACCGGCAGATGCCGCACGCGGTGGTCGGTCATCAGCTTCATGCATTCCTCGATGGAATTATTCGGCCCGACGGAAATGATCTCGCCGGAAATAATCTCCCGCACGCGGGTTTTCTTTGAGGATTTTCCCTCGAGCGCGACTTTGCGCGTGTAATCGCGCTCCGAAAAAATCCCCGCCGGTTTTCCGTCCGACGTGACGAGTAACGCGCCAATGTTTTTGTCCGCCATGATTTTGATGGCTTCGAAGACGGTGGTTTCCGCCGGGACCGACCAAATCTTCGATCCCTTGTGTTGCAACACCGCGCTGACTGTGCCGCTGGTTTTCATAGTTTTTAATGCCTTTATCCGCTTCTTCCGCGCATGATTCAAGCAAATTATTTCAATCATAACCATTCCCCGACCGGTGGTTTGACGGAACATTTCCTCGCCTCGCCAGCCCGATTCTGGTTTTATATGCGCGTTGGAGTTCAAGCTTCAGCTTGTCCGTACAGCACGCTAAAGCGTGGACTCCAACCAAACTGTTTACAAACTATGGACTCGTTACCGACTGTTTTACTAAAACCCGGCGAGGCCGACCGCATCGTGGCCGGCCATCCGTGGATCTATCACACCGAAATTCTCCGCGTAACGCGGCCTGGTGGTGGCGACGCCTCGTCGCCCGCTTCCGCGACGGGGGCGTCGCGGCTACCTGCCGACGGCGCATTGGTCCAGGTCAAGGACCATCGCCAGCGGCTGATCGGCACCGGCTTCTTCAATTCAAAATCAAAAATCAATGTCCGCGTCCTGTCGCCGGAGCGGGTCGAGGTGAACGAGAAGTTTTTTGAAGAACGCATCCGCGCCGCGCTCGCCGTCCGCCAAAAGCATCTGCCCGAGGCGACCTCGTTCCGCGTCGTGAACGCCGAGAGCGATTTTCTGAGCGGCCTCATTGTGGACAAATATGGGTGGGACGAGACTTCTGACGAACCGGCCCTGGCGCGTCAAAGCGTAGCGACGACGGCTCGCGAGGATCACCGCAGAGCGGGACAGGCTGCTCGCCCCACCGAAAGCGGCAAGGATGTTTTGGTGGTGCAGATTTCGTCGCTCGGCATGGACCAGCGCAAGGCGCAAATCGTCGCCGTGCTGCAAAAGATTTTCTCGCCGCGCGCCATCTTTGAGCGCAGCGATGTGGCGTCGCGCAAATTTGAAGGGCTGGCGGAGGCCAATGAAATCCTGGCCGGGAAGCTGGAGGGGCCCGTTTCAGTGAATTTGAACGGCTTGAGGTTTGAAACCGACCTGGTCGGAGGCCACAAGACCGGTTTGTATCTCGATCAACAGGTGAATTATCAGGCCGTGTCGCAGTTTGCCCGGGGCGCGCAGGTTTTGGATTGTTTCAGTTTTCTCGGCGGATTCGGTCTGCACGCGGCGCGCGCGGGCGCGGCGCATGTCCACCTGCTCGACCAAAGCGCTGATGCCATGGCCGCGGCCACTCGCAACGCCGCGGCCAACGGCCTGGCGGAAATATGTTCCTTCGAGGTGGTCAATGTTTTCGACTGGCTCAAGGCCAACACCGCCGTCAGGCCGCACGAGCGCGTCATTCCGCGATTCGATTTAATCGTGCTCGACCCGCCGTCGTTCACGCGCAATCGCGCCTCGGTGCCCGACGCGCTGCGCGGCTACAAGGAAATCCATCTGCGCGCGCTCAAGCTGCTGAAGCCCGGTGGCACACTGGCGACGTTCTGCTGCTCGCATCACGTGGACACGGTGACATTCATGGACGTGATTCTGTCCGCCGCCTACGACACGCGCCACGTTTTACGCCGCGTGGCAACGTATTCCCAAAGCCCGGATCATCCCGTCATCCCGATGATTCCAGAGACGGAATACCTGAAGGGCTTCGCGTTTGAACTGGTGAGGTAGGGTTCGCAGTCCTCTGCGAGCCGCGGGGCGCACGGAGTGCCGCGCCCTGCCAATCTACTGCACGCCTATGCGATAAAAGCACGTCACATTGGTTGCGTTTGCATCCGTGACCTGGACCACGCCGCCGGTGCTGGTGATGGTTTGCAGGTTCTGCCAAACAACGGGTGGAACGAGATTGGTGGCCACTTGCACCGTGTAAATGGCATTGGACTGTCCGTTGAATTGGAATTGGAAGCCATTGGGGGATGACAGGGAAAATGAAGCGGGCTGCAAGAAAGGCGGATCCAGCGGGAGGACATGAACCAGCAGATTGGTGGAAACGCCGCCGGAATTGTCCGTGTTGTAAGCGGTAAAGACGACGGAGTAATCGCCGGGAGTAGTCCACTGATGCGAGGTGAAATAGCTGACGTTGCTGACGACGGTCCCGTCACCGAATGACCATTGCAGTCCCGCGGCGCGCCCGGTAATCAGCCCGGTCAGCGCCAGGGAACGATTCACCAGGAGGTTGGTCCAATCTGATTGGATGGCCACGGACAATGCCCCGATGAAATCAGCGTTGTAAACTTCATCCGCCCCTATCGCGGGCGGACTGCTCCATGCCTGGCCATCCAGGTCCGTGCCGCCGGCGTAGGACGAACTGCCGGCGCCGCGGCAGGGGGAAGCGGCTGACAGATGAAAGGCGGCATCGATAAAAACCGGGTCGTTGGTGATATTGCCATAGAGGGAAGCCAGGGGAGTCAGTTTGGGAATGGAACAGCTATTACGACTCAAAATGCTGCCTGCCCAATTGCTGCTGCTGCCCAACGCAGTGTTGCCAAAAATAATACCGTTGTAAACCATGCTGGGGTTGTCTCCGCCATAGAATCCGCCACCAGTATGGGCCGTGTTCTTTACGATGGTGCAGTTGTAGTTTGTGCCCGAATACAGGCCGCCGCCATTGTTTGCGGCCTGATTGCTCACGACCAGGCAATTGTGGAGCGTGCTCCAGCCGGCTCCGCCGCCGCTGCTGGCGGCGCAGTTTTCCGTCAGGACACAATTCCAGAAGAGGCAGGATGCTCCGCCGGCGCCGCCGCTGGTGGTGGCGACATTGCCGCGCACGATGCAATTATACAAAGTGCTGTCAGCGGCTCCTCCGCCGTGGTAATCCGTCTCGTTGTACGCGACCACACAGTTGGATAGCACACAGGAGAGGCAGCCGCCTCCCCGCCCCACAACCAGCGCCCGATTGCTGGCAATGCAGGAGTCGTACAAGGTGCTCTGGCAGGCGCCGCCGCCGCCCGAACTGTAATTGTCAGCATAGCCATAGACGGTATTGCTGACAAAATAACAATGGTAAAAAATGCCGCCATAGGCGCCCCCCCCACCGCTATCTTCAGCGTTCGCGTTTACCGTGTTATTGCTGAAGACACAGTTGTAGAAAATGCCCTGGTAAGCCCCGCCGCCGCCATAACTGGCGGAATTGCCGGTCACGATACAGTTCGTGACCATGCCATTCGGCTCGCACCAGAGGCCGCCACCGCTTTGATCTTTGTAGAGGTCGCCACTCAACGGGACATAACCACCGGTTATGGTAAATCCGCTCAATATGGAGTTGTTTCCGACGTAGGCGACACGGTAAGGATTGTAGTTGTTGATGATGGTGGAGCCAGGGCCGTTGACACTTTGTACCACGACGATGTTCGTCAGCATCACATTTTTCCACTGGGTCCCATCCGCCGTGGTGACCTGGCCTTGATACGAACCATTGGTTACAAGAACAAGCCGCCCCAGCGTGTTGCCCACCCGGATGCCGTCTTGGATAGTGCGTGCCGCGGTAGCCCAACTGGTGTAAGGCGCGGTGGGTGCCGGACTGTTGGCATTCACATAATAAACCGGCTGTTGCACCACCGAAACCTGGGTCGTCGTGGACAAGCCATAACCCAGGCCGGCGGAATATGCCGTCAGCACCACATTGTAGGTTCCCGGCGAAGTCCAGGCATGACTGATGGAAGTTTGGTTGGTGACCGTCACTCCATCGCCAAAATCCCACCAGAAATAATCCGGACAACCGGCAACCTGGCCGGCAAATGACACCGGATAGAATGCTGCAAAATTGTCGAAGCTGAAGTTTTTGCGGATCTGCGGCACCAGGTCCAGAACCGGATTAAATTCGCAAGCGCCCATGTCCACTGTGCCGTCAGCAATGCGCGGATTGCCGTTGAAGTCAGTCGCCGTCACGACATACGAATTATTACCCGCGTTGATGCCGGGGGAGCCGCACCTTAACCGGAAGTCACCGCTCGCAGCATCAACAAACAAGGGGGCATTCGTGATATTGCCAGGCCCGTTCGGCATGGGTGTCGTGCAAGAATTATAACTCAAGGATGCGCTCGCCCAGTTTGAACCGGACGGCGCCGAGTTGGAATAAACAATGCAGTTATAGAGGGAGCTGGCATAAACCCCGCCGCCGCTACCGTTGGTGGCCGTGTTGCCGACCACCGTGCAGTTATAGAGCGTTCCCTGATAAGCCCCGCCACCCTGAGAAGCCGCCGTGTTGCTGATCACCAGACAGTTATATGAAATGCCGCCGTTCATTCCGCCGCCGCTACCCGAATTTCCCAGCAGTGTGCAATTGTAATTGGTGCATTGGAAGGTGCCGCCACCGGTTGAGCCCTGGTTGCCAATCAAGGTACACTCGTGCAACTCGCTGTATTGAGCGCCACCGGCGCCATAAGTGGAATAATTGGTCAACAACAAGCAATTGAAGAGCGTGCTTCCATAGGCTCCGCCACCGGCGGTGCCGTAGATTTTCCCGTTGGCCAGGAGCGTGCAATTCGAGAGCGTTCCCTGATACACCCCGGCGCCATTGGCATAACCTCCGGATGAATAATTATTACTGACAATCAGGCAATTGAAAAGACTGGCTGAAGCAGCGCCGCCTCCGGCATGCGTGGCCGAATTGCCCGCCAAAGTGCAGCGGTAAAGCGTGCCGCCGAAAACCCCGCCGCCATTTTGCGAGGCCGTATTGTTGGTGATAACGCAATCGGAGACAACCGCATTCGACGATGCGCACCACACTCCGCCGCCGCTTTGTTCCTGCACCAAATCACCGGCGGTCCTTGTCTGGCCATAAGCAAGCGTAAATCCGTTCAATATCGCATTGCTGCCGACGTACACGCAGCGAGTTTGATATCCACCCATAATCATGGCCGCCTTCGGTCCATTCAGGCTCATCAATGTAATGCTATTGGTCAGGGCCACGCGGTTGGCCTCCGAACCGTAAACCACCATGCCCCCTACGCTATAAACGCCGTCTCCGGCAATGACGATCTCACCGTCCAGCGCCGCAGCCACGGCATCCTGAATGTTCGTCGCCGCCGTGGTCCAGTTGGTGTAAGGCGTCACTGGACTCGTGCTGCAAAAACTCACATAATGCACCGGGTTCGTGTTTTGATTTTCGTAGGCGCCGATATCCACCGTTCCGCCGACGATGCGCGGGTTGCCGTCCATATCCGTGGACCAGTACACATTGATGTTCGTGCCGGCATCAATGCAGGGGGATCCGATTTGCAGGCAGTAATTGCCACCGGCCAGGTCCACGAAGGCCGGCGGGTTGGTGATATTGCCGTTTCCATTGATCAGCCGCGGCGTCAGGCAACAGTTGTGTATGTCTAAACTGAAATCAAAGACATTCGTAAAGGGGCTTCCGGGGACAGCGGTGTTATAGTAAATGATGCAATTCTGGTAAAAAGTGCCATTGCCATACGCGCCGCCGCCCTGGAGTTTGGCGCTGTTGCCGATGATCGTGCAGTTTTTCATACTGCTGGCAATGTAAGTCCCGCCGCCGCTGGTGCGCGCCGAATTGCCGACCAGGACACAGTTGTTGAGAAAACCATAACCCGCGCCGCCGCCATTATTGGCGGAGTTGGTGGCCACCAGGCAATTGTACAAATGACTGTGATAACTGCCACCGCCATCGGAGGTGGCGACGTTTTGAGAAACGACGCAATTGTACAACGTGCCATAGTAAACCCCACCGGCATACGAGCCCGAGATATTGCCGGTTACCACGCAGTTGGTGATAATTTCGCTCGTGGAGGCGCAATAGATTCCGCCCGCATAGCTGTTGGCACCGCCGCCGGTTACGGTAAAGCCCGACAGGGTTGCGCCGTCAGCCAGGTAAACACCCCGCACCGCGCCGACACCAGTGATCGTGCCGGGCACCTGATAACCCCTGATTATCGTTACAGCGGGACCATTGACACTTTGCACCGTTATCAGCTTGATTACTGCCACCCGGTTGGTCATGTCCGTCATCCTGCCGCCGGTCTGGTAAACACCATTCGTTACGAGAACCTGGTCGCTATCGCTGGCGGCATCAACGGCGTCCTGGATGTTCGTCGCCGCGGTGCTCCAATCGGCGTAGGGCGGCGTTGGGTTTGTGCCATTCACATCCACACAAAGCACCGCCGCGGATGAGTTGAGTATGAAAGCCAGGGAACAAATGGCTGCCAGCAGCAAAGCCTGTCGTTTCATAGAAGCACTTTCTGTAGTTATTGGGAGGTTATCAGTTAATGTGTACTAATGCAATAAAAAATTAGAAAATAATTAGATTCATTGCAGTTAAGCTTGAGGACTTACGCGATTGAAATGGTCAGGTAAAACATCCTGCCGCGTCATCCGTCTTCTTTGCGCCTTTGCGTTGAATCACCTTTCGCGTTGCGGGATAGACCGCCAGCCCGTTAACCTGACGCCATGAGCGCGTTCCCCGTCAGCCCGGAAAAGGAAGCCCAACTCACGCAACGCATGGCCGCGCTGGGCGTGCGCGAAGAAGACATCGAAGAATCCTTTGTCCGCTCCGGCGGGCACGGCGGACAGAACGTCAACAAGACTTCCACCTGCGTCATGCTGCTCCACCGTCCGACCGGCCTGCAGGTCAAATGTCAGGCCACCCGGCAGCAGGGACTCAACCGCTTCATCGCCCGCCGCCTGCTGCTCGACAAGGTGGAAGCGCTGAAACGCGGCTACGTGGACGCCGAACGCGCGCGCATTGAAAAAATCCGCCGCCAGAAACGCCGTCGCAGCCGCCGGGCAAAAAACCGGATGCTCGCCGACAAATCCCATCACGCCGACAAGAAGGCGTCGCGCCGTCCGGTGGGCATGGAATAAAAAATCCCTCAACTGCTAATCTTCACTTATCAGCGCTGATGGGCGAAGATTAGCGGTTCTCCTTGATGTGGTCTTGGTGGGGCGAGCGTCCCCGCGAGCCGGCTGAAAAATAAACCCGGATTTGTCAGTTTGAATGCTTGTGATTCGGAAAGATGTGCTAACATCTCCGTTCATGAACATCCTGATCGAAGACGCCGAGAAGCTGGAATATCTAACCAGCGACAACCACTGGACAAAAAAAGCATCCGAAGGCAAAAACTTTGGGGCCACCGCAGCCGCCTTTGACGTTGCGAAAAAAGAGCCGATTGGCAAATTCAACATCGTCTTTTACATCCCCCAGACAAGACAATTCATCAACATGGATCACGGCCGGGGCAAGGGACTTGCCGAAGCCAGCCCGGTTGTAGAGACCGCTCCGGCGGTGGCACAAGCCAGCGTGTAGCAGACGCCTGGTTTAACTGCGGATAAACCTAACGCAGCCTTTGGCCGCAACCACAGATTTTGGACTGCGCCGGCAAAGCGCAGCGGCGACGGCGCTTTCGGATGGCGTGGCGCATTCGATTCTCCAATCCGTTCTGCAAAGCGGTGTCGCGCTTCGCTTGCCACCGCAGTCCAAATCTTTGTCGTCCGTGCGCGAAGTTGCAGGATTGGATTACGAATTGAACCCGCGAACTGGCAAAAGGCGGGTCACCCCCACTTGGGCACCGTCCCGCGCGGGCAAAGCCTGCTCGCACTCGTGTCCAGTTAATTTTTGTTGGATATCAATAAGAACTTTATTTTTCGGGTATTTTGGTATTCAAGGTGTGTTATCGACATGAATCCGGATTGACCGATTCGCTTCCCGCCAACGGGGTTCAAGTCCAGTGGCGTCTTCTGGCATCGTGCGTTCATGCAAGCACCACCCACCGTTTTTTCGCAAATCACCGCCGCCCTGTATCCAGCGGAGTTTTTCCGCTGTGTTGAACGGTTTCCCAATGCGCGCTCGCCACGGGGACTCTCCGAGTATGATCACTTTCTGGCGTTGTGTTTCGGCCAACTCACTTACCGCGAGAGTTTGCGTGACATCGTCGCCTGCCTGCGCTCCAAGCCAGGCTTGCTCTACCACCTTGGTTTTCGCGGACAGGTTTCTCGCACCAATCTGGCTTACGCCAACCACCATCGGGACTGGCGTTTATTTGAGGCGCTGGCCCAGATTCTGATGCGTCGCGCCGCACGGCTTTATCAGGAAGAGCGGACCGATCCGGATTTGCCCAAAGTAGCCTTCGCGCTGGATTCTTCCGTCATCGCTTTGTGTCTGAGTCTGTTCCCTTGGGGTTACTATGCCCGCTCGCAAAAGGCGGCCGTGCGCCTGCATTTGCTCCTGTCTTTGCAGGGTAATTTACCGGCTTGGGCGGCGGTGACCGAACCGCACTTTCCCGACTGCAAGACGCTGGATCAGGTCCCCGCACTTCCCGGCGCCTTCTATATCATGGACCGAAGCTATCTGGATTTTGTCCGCCTCTACCGGTTGCAGGAGGCCGGAGCGCTATTCGTGGTCCGTTGTCTTCGTCACGTGACTTTTCGCGTGGTCGCAAGCCGCCCCGTAGACAAAAGTACCGGCCTGCGCTGTGATCAAATCATCCGCCTGACCAGTGATTGGTCGGCCCAATCCTACCCGCAGCGGCTGCGGCGCATTCGGGTTTATGACGCCAGAAACCAGGTGAACCTCATTCTGCTGACCAACCAAATGGCATTGCCCGCCCCAGTCATTACCGAACTCTATCGCCAGCGGTGGCAAGTCGAACTGTTCTTCAAATGGATCAAGCAACACCTTCGAATCCGCAGCTTTTATGGCCGGAGCCAGAACGCGGTGCGGTGTCAAATCTGGTCAGCCATTTGCGCCTATCTCATGGTGGCCATTGTCAAGAAGACGGCCAATTTGAGAAAAAGTCTGAACGAAATTTTGCAAATCATCAGCGTCAATATTTTCGAACAATGCCCTCTCCCAGAACTGCTTGCAGAGGAACCTTCTCCTCCATCAGAAAAACCTGCCGATACTCAATTACAGAACTCGTTCCCTTTCAACAATTAATAGCTGGACACGAGTGAGCCTGCTCTCGAACCCTCGACCTTCGGCCCTCAACATGTTGTTGCGTTTCTGCATACTCGATGTCATGAGCAAAGTCAAAGTACCGGCAACCGGAGAAGGTTATCTCGGCGAAACCATGGTCCACAGAATTTCCCACGCGATGGGCGTGGTGGAAAATGTGATTGAGGCCAAAGCCGGCTGGCCGCCGGAGATCACGCTGAAGCTCCCGGATGGCACCTTCAAAAAGGGCAAGCTCAGCGATTTCCGGGAGCCAAACAGCGCTGAGCGAAAAACCATCCCGCCCGCCAAGCCGGTTGGAACTTAACTTCTCTTCGTTACCCCAGCACTTTTTCGAGCAGTTGATTGAGCCGGGTCAGCATCGCGCGCGGATCTTCCAGCAACCCGGCGGCGACCCGCGCGTTGTCGAGCAGCTGTTCCGCCACACTGGCCGCCAGCGCGCCGTCCTTCGACCGCATCGCCTCCAGCCGCGCCAGGATGGGATGGGCGGGATTGATTTCGAGATCGTATTTCACCGGGGCGGCTTCTCCGCCCTCCTGCTTCATCGCCTTCATGATGCGCCGCATGTTGGCCGTCACTAACTTGTCCGGGTCCACCACCACCGCCGGACTGTCCACCAGCCGCTGCGACACCCGCACTGCGCCCACCTTGTCGCCCAGCGTTTCCTTGAGCCATTGCGCCAGCAACTTTGCGGCGTCCCCGGACAACGCGCCGTCCTTCTTCATTTCGCTGAGGTTCAGTTCCGCCTTTTCGGCCAGCATGAGCGGCTTGCCATCGAAAGTGTGCAGATGTTCGATCACGAATTCGTCCCACGGATCGTGGAGGAACAGCACCTCGAATTTCCGTTCGCGGAACACCTCGAAATACGGGCTGCTTTCCGCCGCCGCCCGGTTCGGCGCGAGCAGGCAGTAAATCTCCTTCTGCTCCGGCGGCATGCGTTTCACGTAATCCGCCAGCGACGTGAGTTTGCCCGGATCCAGCGCCGACGACTCGTAGCGCAACAATTTGCCGAGCGTCTCCTGGTGCGTGAAATCCGTCACGACGCCTTCCTTGAGAAAACGCTGGTACTCCGCGTAAAACTTTTCGTAGGCCGCCGCATCCTTCTCCGCCTGCTCGTCGAGGAATTTCAGGAAACGCCCGGTCAGCACCTTGTTCAACTTTTGCATCAGCGACGTGTCCTGCATCGTCTCGCGCGAGATGTTCAGCGGCAGGTCTTCGCTGTCCACCACCCCCTTGAGGAAACGCAGCCAGTCCGGGAACAATCCCTTGGCCCGCGCCTGGATCAACACCTTGCGGCAATAAAGATTCACCTCGGACTCAATCCGCCCGATGCCCAGCGTCTCAAAATTCCGCTGCGGCACGAACAACAACGCCTGGATGGCCAGCGGCGCGTCCGCCGTGAAATGCAGACGGAACAGCGGCGGCTCATGGTCGTGGCCGGCGAACGTGTAAAACTCGTTGTATTCTTCCTCCTTGATGTCGTTCTTGTTCCGCGTCCAGATGGCCTGAACGGTGTTGAGCCGCTTGCCGTTCAACTCGATGGGAAACGGCACAAAGCTCGAATACCGCTGGATGATCCGCTCCACGGTGCCGGCATGCGAAAAATCCTTCGCCTCGTCCTTGAGTTCGAGCGTGACCCTGGTGCCGCGCGGCAGATCGGCGGCGGGCGCGAGGTCGTAACCGCCGGCGCCCTCGCTCGTCCATTGCCAGCCCGGCTCCTCCGGCGCGAACGACCGGCTCAATACCGTCACTTTTTTCGCCACCATGAACGCCGAGTAAAAGCCCACGCCAAACTGCCCGATCAAACCCACGTCCGGTTTCTTGTCCTCCGCGAGCTGTTTGAGAAACGCCTTCGTGCCCGAGTGCGCAATCGTGCCGAGATTCTCCACCAGTTCCCCGTGCGTCATGCCCAGGCCGGTGTCGGTTATAGAAATCGTGCCCGCCTTGTCGTCCGTGGTCACCGCGATGGATGGCGCAACCTCCGGCTGTTGAACGGCCCGGCCCGACGACTGGTTAAAACGCAGCCTTTCGCACGCGTCCGCCGAGTTGGAAATCAGCTCGCGCACGAAGATCTCCTTGTCCGTGTATAGCGAATGGATGACGATGTCCAGCAACTGCTGGATTTCCGCCTGAAAATGATGCGTCTCGGTTTGGTTCATGAACCTGATTTCATAACGAATACCCGCCACCGTCGTCAAGGGGGCATCCAACTAGAACAATTACAAGTCCGTTTGCTTTCCAACTCCCAGGACAGCCAGCGCTGTCAGCGCTTATTGAAAAAGTACCATTTGGCGGCACCATCCGCTTCGGTCAAAGCAGATGAATATTGTGGCTTGCATACCGCCCTAATGGGTGACCCCGTCATTTGGATGCCAGGACATAAATTTCCAACCGTCATTCCAGTTTTTCAATCACGAGTTCAAAAGTGCCCGCTAATTGGATGGCATGTACTATATTTCCAACCGTCCTCGCGATGAATCATGGTAACGATCAAGGTGTCAGAGTCTCTGGCCCCGGCTTCCACATTAATAGTCAGAGTCGTAACGTCCGGGGACGTTGCCTCCTTTGACGTGACCTGGAACGCTGTCAAAATATCAAACAAGAAGAGTTGCCCCTTCAGCCCATTGCGTTGACGTTCAGTAATCGCCTTGCTTGCGGGGTCGAAACAGGACCACAGCGCGTTGGTGTCGTGCCTGGCTGCAGCCCAGAGCATCGTCTGAAAGGTGGCTTCTGGCGTGGCATACCCCGCAAAGACGCAAGACTGTTTGGAAATTTTGCCCGTTGCGACGACTGCCGTTGGTGTTTTTTCAGCCCGCTGGTGTTCAAGCACGACGTATCCTCCTATGGCGGCGGCAGCGACGACGGTTGTGGCAATAATAACTTTTTGGATTGTAGTCATAGCAATGATTTTGGTTGCGGTAATAAGGGTTGAGGTTTTGGCGGCGGTTCCAGCCAGGACCGCGGAACAGGTCGTGGCTGCCAGTCCTACCGGCGCACTCTGGACGGCATTAGTAGAAAGGAGCAAGGCGAGCCCGCTGGCGCCAACGGTGACGCCGCGCCCGGCGAAGAATTCGCGCAGCCTTTCCACGGCGCGACTGGTGCGCTTTTGCGCAGCCTCGTCACTGATGCCCAGGATTCGCGCCATCTCCAAGGCGGACTTTCGTTCAAAGTAGCGCAGCAACACCGCTTCACATTCCGGTTCGCTCAATTTACCCAACGCGGCATCGAGGTGGGGGGCAATATGATCCCACTGATCGTCCGAGTTAGTGGCAAGCAATTCGTTCATGGCAGCAGCCTCCTGTTCGCGGACACGCCGCCGCACATTGGTGCGAACGATCTTGCTGGCGATATTTTGCGCGGTGCGATGCAGCCAACCGGACAAGATGGGGCGGTTGGTGAGTTTTCCGGCATTCTGCGCCAGCGCTGCGAATGCGCTCTGGGTAACGTCTTCCGCCAGGTGCGCATCGCCGACCATCCGCAGGGCAGCGGAATAGACCAAGTCAGCATAGCGGCGAACCAGTTCGGCAAATGCTGCCTCGGACCGGCTTCCGGCATAATCACTCAAGAGCTGTTGGTCGGTCAGTTCGTTCATCTAAAGAAGAGTACCCGCCACCATCCAAATCGGACAGGAAAAGAGTTTTCGGCCGTTTTTTGCCAATTTCAGCGCTGGATCGAGCGGCCATGCATCCTCCGCAGTAAGTAGTTGATGTGTAAATGGTAAGAAGATTTTGCGGAACTTTCTCTGAAAAACTTTTTAGGCTCGGGCTCAAAAAGCCATATATATCTAGCTAATTAATTGACACTACACTAGGTATTGTCCTAATTTGTAGGCGACGAGGTGAGTCGTTTGGGCCGGCACTCCTTACGTCGTGCCCTACAACCAAATCAGTACATTGCCTCCAACCACGAACCAGACGAAATTCCTGATTGAATTTATTCCGCCGTTTCGCCAAATCAACCCGCCAATTTTGGGAACCGGGCCGGAGACATCGTGTCTTCGACTTTGAAAAATCTATCAAGCGAATAAACGTGAACGATTTGGACAAAGAAATCAGCGAGCTAAAGCAATTCATCAGCGACCTCAAGGCAGACCGGGCTGCCACAAAGGAAAAGGAAAAGCGCGAAGCGTGGACGAAATACGTTTCCCTGACCGTGGTCATCATCGCGGTCATTGCCGCCATTGCCGCGCAATTTTCCGGCAAATACAGCGGGCGCACCCAGATGAGCCAGGCCCAGGCATCCGACCAATGGGCATTCTATCAAGCCAAATCCATCAAACAGCATCAGGACGAGGCGGCCCTGGTGCAACTAACCCTGATCGGCGACACCAACGACGTGGAACTGGCCCGAACCATCAAAAAACTACGGGACAACCTGGCACGCTACGACCAGGAAAAGGCTGAAATCAAGGCGAAGGCCGAAGCCCTGGAGAAAGTTCGCGACGATGCCAGCCGGCGCGGCGGCAAAATGGGACTGGCCATCTCCTTCTTCAGCGTCGCCATCGCCACAGCTTCCATCTGCACGGTCACCAAGAAAAAGCCGCTGTGGTTCGTGGCGATGATACTGTCCGTGGCCGCCGCCGTGCAAACGGTGCTGGCCTGGACCGGTCATTGATCTTCCGCATCCGGCTGACGGAGCATGTCTGGTTTCAGATGTTGGTGCGTTGCTGCCAGCGTTTCAGGGATTGGACAGGCGGAAGAACAAATTCCCTATTGGAGGTGTGATGGTGATGCTGTTGGTGCCGTTGCTGGTTAAGATTGAATAGCCGCTGGTGGTCCAATTTGCCGGGACAGCGAGGTTGTTGTTTTGCTGCAAGATGTAGTTGCCGGTGTCCGGCCATGAGACGATGACGCTGTTGCCTGAATGGGCGATGGTCAGGTTCGGTGTGCCCGCCGTCTGCACCACGGAAATGAGACTCCAGAATCCGCCGGTGAGTGAATAATTGCCGCCGGTCATTGCGCCGCTGGCATCCGGCTGACCGATGGTGCCACTCACCGAGTATTGGCCATCGGTGCTGGTGCCGCCGCCACCGGCGATTTTATACCAGTCTATCAAGTAGCTTTGCCCTGATGCCCGAAAACTGAAAGCGGAAAGCAGAAAGCAGAAATAAATAAGTAGCGCATTTCTTTCCGCGTAGCGGCCCCTGGCAAAGCGCCGGTGACTGATGCACATTTGAATGGCGGCGCTCTGCCGAGTCGCCGCTACGGTTGAATGACTTTTCATTTCGCGCCTCCGATTTTTTCCGTCATCAGTTGTTCCAGTTTTTCCAGCCGCGCTTTCAACTCCGCGTTCTCCGCCACCAGTTTTTCGATTTGCATTTCTGCTTTCTGCTTTCCACTTTCCACCTTTTCATTGAGTCCTTGGATCGCCGCCAGCGCCACGCCGCCTTCGTCCACCACGGAGATGTGCTTGTCATCGGCGCCATCCAACCCGAAGGCGGCTTGAAAATCCTGCGCCATGGGCCCGATGTGTTGCACGCCCGTTTTATCTGTCTTGTAATTCCATTGGGTCAACGGTAGCGCGGCCACTTTGGCCAGCACCGCCTGATTGTCCACCGGCTTGAAATTCTCCTTGGCATTGCGGTCACTGGTCAACGCCACGCCGTTCGCATAGACCGTTCCCGCCAGATAAGTTGCCGTGTGGGTTCCTTGAGTGCCGATGCGGATAATGTCGGCGTCGGTGTTCTGGCCTTGATTGCCGATATAAATGTTATTGTCGCCGGAGTAGTTGTTGTAGCCCGCCTCCTGCCCGATCGCAATATTTCCGGTGCCACCGACCAATTGGCCAAGCGCGAGAAAGCCGACCGCTGTGTTATAGCCGCCGCCGGGGGTGATTAACCCGGTGACCACGCCTAAATTCCCGAGCGAATTGTTGCCAACCGCCACGTTGCCCTGGTCGCCCTGGCTAAATACAAGCGCATAATCGCCAACCGCCACATTTTGAAGGCCGTTGGTGCTGCTATAAAGCGCCTTGTAGCCGGTGGCGGTATTTGCCGCCCCAATCGTGTTTGCTTTGAGGGCTTGATAACCGACGGCAGTATTCTCGCCGTTGCCGGAGGGAGCGCCCGAACCGAGGGCATTGTCGTTCTCCAGGGCTTGATAGCCAACGGCCACAAGCTGGTTATCGTTCGTGCTGTTGCCGAGTGCGGATTCGCCGACGGCCACGTTTTTATTGCCGCTGCCGTTGCCGGAAAACGCATTCACGCCAACGGCGGTGTTGTCGCTGCCGCTGCCGCTGCCGGCTTGCAGGCCGAAATAGGAGTTGGCATTTGCATCAACGGTTAAAATGGACGTGCTATAGGCCGAAATTTTTGCCGGCAATGGCAGAGTCAGCGTGCCGCCCGTCAATAAATTACTGGCATACAAGTTGCCCAGGGTCACGAACGGTTCATTGTTTGTCACCACGATGCCGGGTAACTGGGTCAGCGAGGCGGGCAACTGCGCCAGCGGCACGGTGCCACTGGTCAGTTGCGACGCGTTCAGGTTGATCCAGCCGCTGCCATTGTTTCCGGCCAGCACTGGCAATCCATCCACGGTCAGACCCGCTCCGGAAGTCACCAGCCGCACGCCGCCGTTGGCGCGGATATTGAAGGAGTTGGCATTGGTCGAGGTGAACGGCACGCCTTCCGCATCCGCCCACACGAACGAACCGGAGTGGAGGGCCTGGGCTCCACTGCCGGCGGCAAAACTGGACAGCCCGCCCGCCACATTGTTGGAACCGCCCGGCACGGTGGCATAACTGTTGGTGGCACTGTTCAGGTAGCCGCCGCCCACCGTCGCCCAATAGCCGCCCACAAAGTTGCCCTGGCCACCGCCGAGGAACGAGTATTCGGCATTGTTTGAGATGCTGTTTTGGGAGCCGCCGCCGAGGAAAGCAGCAGAGCCGTAGCCTTGAATGGTGTTTTGCTGGCCGCCCACGACAACGGCATAATAGTCATTCTGATTCGCGCCTTGAATGCTGTTTTGCCGGCCGCCGCCGATGAAGGCATTCAGGGTCTGGCCTTGAATGAGGTTTTGCTGGCCGCCACCGATGAACGCATAATCGGTCACGTTTGAAATGCTGTTTTGGTAGCCGCCGCCGATGAACGCGTAACTGCCGTTGACAATATTGTTGTCGCCGCCGACGAGGACGGCATAGCTGTCGTTGTTGAGAATGGAATTGTTGCCGCCGCCGCCGAGGAAGGCTCCGGCAGTTCCGGTTCCAATGATGTTGTCAATACCGCCAACCAGGCTGGCGTAACTGTCGGCAGTCCCCGAAATGGCATTGGCATCGCCACCGCCCAAAAAGTCATAATTCCCTTGGACATTGTTCTGGTATCCGCCGCCGATGACGGCCCAGTGCGTGGTGCTGGTGATGCTGTTGCCATAACCGCCGCCGATGACGCCCAGATACGCGGTAGCCTGAATGTTGTTGTTGATGCCGCCGCCGATGAAGGATTGATAAGCCCCTGTCTGGATGGTGTTGCCATTGCCGCCGCCCAGGACGGAATGATCGGCATTGTTTGAGATGGAGTTCTGCTGGCCCCCGCTGATCACTGAATAGCTTGAGTTCGTGCCGATATTATTATTGATGCCACCCAGGATCGAGGATCCCGCCGTGGTGTTGCTGATGCTGTTCTGCGCCGGGCCGAAAACAATGTTCGGGCTGCCATTGCTGGGGCTGATCCAACCGGCCCGCACGCCGCCGGCGCGGATTTCCAGCGGCTGGTTGTCGGTGGTGCCGATGAAATTTCCATTCGTCGTGCCGGTGTTCCCCGTGAGTTGCCACGCCGCCAGATTGGTCAACCCGCCACCGTTGCCGGTGAACGAGCCGGACAGATTCACGCTCGTCGCGCTGTTTGTGACCACCGCCGGCGGAAGCTGCCCCAAGCCCAACGTGCCGCTGACGTTCGCCGCCGCCACCGCGCTGGCGCTGGTCGCCGAGCCGGCGTTCGCGGAATAAAGGGCATACGGTGTGGGCGTGACCTGCTGCCGGGGCGCGAGGGTGGTGAAACTGTTCGCGCCATTCGTGCTGACGGCAACCGCCAGCCAGTTGCTCGTGCCGGTGAAGACGCCGGGACCAAAGTCAACGAGCGTGGTGAATAGCCCGTTCGTTACGGCGGTGGCGCTGTTCGTCACCGGTCCGGCGATGGCGCTGCCCGTGACGTTCGTCGTGTAGAGCGTGAACGCCAGGTCGTAACTGCCGTTGACGGGGCTGCCGCCGCTGTTGAGCCGGCCTTGATAGGTGAAAGCCGCGCCTTGGGCGCGGGCCGTTGAGAGATGGGAGTTGAGGGTTGAGAGCAGCAGCAAAACGGCTGCCCCATGAAACATTTTATTCATAAGAAACAGGAATTAATTTAATGCGTCAGACTGATGATGTGTAACGTCCCACACATCTCTTGTCATGTCAAAGCCAAAAGCGGCCGGATCTGTCGCAGAAGTTTAAAGCTAGGGGAGATTTTAAGAACTGGCCGTTTTGCTCAAGTTGCCTGCGCGACCACTCGCTTAGAATCGTCACAGCTTGCCAAATCCGCCAGTTCGGTCTGTTTGTTTTAGCCTTTGTAAAGCTGCCTCCAAATCCAGCGCGTTTCCGATTGCCCGGCTCGCCAATTCGAATGAGAATGGCGTTGTGACGACGACACCGTTCGATCTTAAAGCCCGGGCGCACCAGGCCATGCTGGAAGCTGGATTCCAACCTGATTTCCCGGCCGAAGTTGCCCGGGAAGTGCAAGCCCTCAATCAAGGAGCGCCAAAAAATGCCGCGCCGGCGGCCCGCGACCTTCGTTCGCTGCTCTGGTCTTCGATTGACAACGACAGCTCCCGGGACCTGGATCAGGTCGAGTACGTTGACGAACTTCCGGATGGCACCGTGCGTCTGCTGGTGGGGATTGCCGATGTGGATGCCTCCGTCCCCAAAGGGTCCGCCACGGACCAGCACGCCGCGGTGGAGTCCACTTCGGTTTATACCGGGGTGGCGACCTTTCCGATGTTGCCGGCTGAACTTTCCACGGACCTGACTTCATTGCTGGACGCGCAGGATCGCATTTCCATCATCATCGAATTGCATATCCTCGATTCGGGTGACGTGAAGGCCCATGATGTTTATCCGGCCTGGCTGCATAACCGGGCGAAATTGGCTTATAGCTCGACCGGCGCGTGGTTGGAAGGCCGTGCCCCCATCCCGCCGGCGATCGCCAACGTGCCCGGCATGGAGGCGCAACTTCGACTGCAGCAGGAGACATCGGAAAGGTTGCTTGGTATCCGCAAGCAACACGGGGCGCTATCGTTCGCGTCGGTCGAAACCACGCCGGTGCTGCAAAATGGCGAAGTAAAAGACCTGGTTGTCAGCCGGCGCACGATGGCCGACGACATCATTGAAAGTTTCATGGTGGCCGCGAATGTGGCCATGGCGCAGTATCTCAAGGAGAAAGGCTCCCTCTCCATCCGCCGGGTGGTGCGGACTCCCAAACGTTGGGATCGCATCCAGGCCATCGCCTCGCAATTCGGCGTCAAGCTTCCGGCTGTGCCCGATCCCCGCGCGCTGTCCGAATTCCTGGATCAGCGGAAAGCCGCCGATCCCGGGCATTTTCCGGACCTTTCACTTTCCGTGGTAAAACTTCTCGGCCCCGGCGAATACATTGTGGAACCTCCCGGTGCCGAACACGAAGGCCACTTTGGACTGGCCGAGAACGATTATACTCATTCCACCGCGCCCAATCGCCGCTACGCCGACCTGGTGACGCAACGGTTGCTCAAGGCCACCACCGCCGGCCGCCCGGGGCCTTATTCGGAATCGGAATTGAGCGCCATCGCCGCTCATTGCACCGAACGGGAGGATGCCGCCCGAAAAGTGGAGCGCCTGATGCACAAAGTGGCCGCGGCCTGCCTTCTGTGTCACCGCATCGGCGAAGTATTCGACGGCATCATCACCGGCGCCTCGCCCAAAGGCACCTACGTTCGGCTGCTGAAATTCCCCGCCGAAGGCATGGTGGTCCGGGGTGCGCACGGAATCGACGTCGGCGACAATGTGCGCGTTCGACTGGCGTTGGTGGAAGTGGCAAAAGGCTTCATTGACTTCGAAAGAATGTAAAGTCCGAAACGGTTATGAGGCGAATTTCGGAGGGCGTTTCCAGGCTTTAGAGCGTTTTCAAAAAATATGTAGCCGCCGACGTCAGTTGGCGCAAATCGAATTCAGGAAAATGAAATGGCGCGAACTGACGTTCGCGGCTACCGAATTAATTGAATTGGTCTAGCGGGGAGCGAACCGGGTGATCGCCGTCCGCAGGGTCTCCAGTTCGAAAGGTTTGCAGATGAAGGAATCAACGCCTCCCAGGGCGCAAGCGGAAGACTGAAGTTTTTCCGGAAAGGCCGTCAGCATCACGACGGGCTGCTTGGGTGATCGCTTTTTGATGGCAGCAGCCAACTGATCGCCTTTCATCTCCGGCATAAAATAGTCGGTGAAAATCATGTCGAACTTGCCGGGCTCAAACAAGGCCAGCGCCTCAGCGCCGCTTTCAGCCTCATCTACGAGATAACCGTCGTCTTCAAGCAGCATCTGGACGGTCTGGCGGATGAGAGGTTCGTCATCCACCACCAGTATATGTCTTTGCTGACCAGTGCGTTCATTCATCATTGCCACCAAAATGCATTTTCCGTGCCAGCTCATTTTCTACCGCCTGGCTTGGGCGTCGGCATCGCTTTTGAGCACGTCGCCGTGTCCCGTTTCTGGAGGATAATCATTCAATGCCCGAGTGTTCGCTGAATCTCCTGCAGCTTTTCCGCGGCCCATGGAAGCAGCGCCAGGCTGGTCGCATCAAACATTCCGTGCGCGATCACGGCCGGCCAGATGGAGCGGTGGAAAACCATGATCAGCCCCAGTCCGAAGCCAAGCAGCCCCGCGGACAGAACGGCGATCAGTCCCATGCCGAGATGGGCAAAGCCAAACACGGTTGCCGCGATGGCGACGGCGGTAATTTGACCCGTGCGTGTCCCAAAATGTTGTGGCCAGAGCGCCCGCAAGCCGGCCAGAAATGCCGAACGCCAAAGTTCTTCGCGCAAGCCCGCCACGCCAAAACTCACCACGGTCAAGGTGAGCCAGAAATAAAGTGGATTCTGGCGCATGGCGGAAACATCAACAATGGCTTCCACGTCTGGACGATTGGCAATGGCAAATTCCCGAAGGGATTGTGCTGTCATCGCGTGTGTGACAATCAACACGCCGCCGGCCGCCATCATAATAATGGCCACCGCGAGACGGAGCGCGACGGAATAACCGATGCCCAGCGGCACCGGCCAGAAACCACGGCGCCAGTTCAATAACAGGTCGTCGCGTGACGCGCGGGAAGCCACCACCGCCAGACCGAGCACGAGAGCAAAGAACAACAGTCCCCGGGTGCACACGATGAGCAGACCACGGACGGTGTGTGAAAGTGCCGGGATATGCGCATGTGCTCCGCTGTGCTCCCTTCCAAACATCCCGACCAGTAGTATGTAACCGCTGATGAGAGACAGGTGAATCCACCAGCGCCGGCGATTGATTGAAACGGTTCCGGCGGGTTGCGGATCCGGCAGTGGAGCCGGGCCATCGGGTGGAGACGCAGTGACGTTCACCGGTGTTTCCTTACCTGAACCGGCAGCCACTGACAAGGCGGGTTATTAACCGCAAAGAACACAGAGATCGCAAAGAGAATCGCCGGGAAATTCCTTTTTCTATGTGTTCTTTGCGGTTACTTTAAGTGTTTTTCAATCCGCTTCACCAGTCTGCTCGATTCTGGTATCCGGCTACTGATTACCGACTTCTGACTGCTGGCTGCCGCCTTTTGCCTTCCATTGGATGTTGGAAGTTGAATGTTGAATGTTCCCTCCGTCGCGCTGCGCTATGGAAGCAGGCGACGTTTCCCCCTCTGCAACGATGGAAGCGAAGGCTGGTCACCCGCCTGATTTCAGTTTCCTGGGTTCAAATGCGGTAACGCGCTGGTTGCCGACCATAACATCCGCCCGGGTCATGTTGAGGGTCAGGGTTGCGTGGGCCATTTCCGAACCCTTGTAACCTTGCGCGGCGGCAAGACGATACCACTTATAAGCCTCGATCCGGGATTCCGAGGCTTCCTCCGGCACCTGCCTGAAGCTGGCACGATGACAATTGTCCCCCAAATGAAATTGGGCTCCGGCGTCCCCCTGCTGCGCGGCCTTGCCAAGCCACAGCCGGGATTGGACGGCATCCCGGGGGACACCCTGTCCATAGGCATACATCATCCCGAGATTGAATTGCGCCAGAAAATGGTTTTGCTCCGCCGCTTTGCGATACCATTCCGCCGCCTGCACGTAATCCAGCCCTGCGCCCTTGCCACTGGCAAACTTCAACCCCAGGTGGAATTGCACATCCGCATCCTCGGAATCGGTCTTGGGCGGGGTTGCTGACACAACGGGCTTTTGCGGAGGTGAAAACATTTTGGGCTGTGAGAATTTGTCCATGATTAACACTATAGACGGTTTTGGGGCCAAACACCAGAAACATTTCAACGCGCTTTCGGAGGGCGGATCCCGCAGGACGGGAAAGGCCTTCAATTTTAACCGCAAAGAACACAAAGAATACGAAAACATTTTTACGCGAACACCGACTTTGTCGCGTGCTCGCGATCCATCGGAGTTGCACTAATTTGCGCTACTTGGCGTTAATTCGCGCCAACGCTGTTATTCAGGAAGGATTTTAACCGCTTCACCAGTCTGTTCGGTTTGCCCTTTTGCCTTCTATTCGATGTTGAATGCCTGCTCGCGCGCCAGCGGAGTTGAATGTTCCCTCCGTCGCGCTGCACGCGATGGTTTCTCGGCTTCGACCTCATGACTGGACAATCGGCCCAATTCGGGTAGAAACTTTCCCGGTCTCATCATGAAAACCAAACAAATCATCAAAAAGGCCCGGGCCATCGCCGAACCGTTCCGCGTTGACAAAGGCAAGCGCTTTCGCTTGAAGGACATTGACCCCGGCGACACGCTCGGATTCAAGAACGAGGACAAGCCCCGGGTCAGGGAGGCGCTCGCCACCGGCATCGCGGTGCTGGCGGAGCTGCAGGACAAACTTTATGCCCAGGACAAATGGGCGCTGCTGCTGGTCTTCCAGGCGATGGACGCCGCCGGCAAGGACGGCGTCATCAAACACGTCATGTCCGGCGTCAACCCACAGGGCTGCCAGGTCTTCTCCTTCAAGTCGCCTTCCGCCGAGGACCTCGACCATGATTATCTCTGGCGCTGCATGAAATGCCTGCCCAACCGCGGCCATATCGGCATCTTCAACCGCAGTTATTACGAGGAAACGCTCGTCGTGCGCGTGCATCCGGAGTTTCTCGCCCGACAGAAGCTGCCGCCGCAGCTGGTTGGCAAGGACATCTGGAAGGAACGTTTCGAGGACATCCGCAACTTCGAGCAGTATTTGACGCGCAACGGTGTGCTCGTGCGGAAGTTTTTCCTCCACGTCTCGAAGCGGGAACAAAAACGCCGGTTCCTCGAGCGCATCGAGCAGCCGGAGAAGAACTGGAAGTTCTCGGCCAGCGACACGCAAGAGCGCGAGCGTTGGGATGAATACATGGACGCCTACGAGGATATGATCCGGCACACCGCCACCCGGGAGGCGCCCTGGTACGTGGTGCCGGCGGACAACAAATGGTTCACCCGCAGGGTGGTGGCCGACGCGGTCATCGAAACCCTCGGCTCACTCGGCCTGAAGTATCCGGACGTCGGCCCGGACAAACTCAAGGAACTGGCCGTCGCCAAACGCGCGCTGCTGGGCGGGAGATAATCCGGTTCACTTTGCCGGTTCACCAGACATTTTTTCTCAACCACGGATGGACACAGATGAACACGGATTTTCAAACCACGAAATACACGAATCACACGAAATGATTTAACCGCAGCTTGTCGCGCCGAAGTAACCGAAGGCGGAAGATCGCAAAGCCAGCCAGTCCATTTTCACAGAAGGAAACTCCGACACGTCGCGAGCAGGCAAAGGGAACAAAGGTTGAAAACCGTTTGGCAAACTGCCGGACGAGGGAATGAATGCCATTGTTCGCCACTACGGGTTTTACCCCATATCCTTTCAGTGCAATAATTGCTAGAGTGACGTGACCCTAAAAAACGTAACAATCCGCCAGTTAACCCTCCCGGGTTATGTTTTCTGGCGGTTTCTTTATTTGGGGGCCAGCAGCAGGAAACAAAGGGCACAAAGAATTTTAACCGCTAATTGACGCTGATTAGCGAAAATTAGTGGAGATAAGCGGTTCAACTCTCCGTTAACTCCGTTTGCTTCTGTAAAAATCCGTGTTTATCCGCGTCCATCCGTGGTTAATATTGCATCTGTGAATCGCGACCGCCTGACCAAAGCGCGCCGCTCGTGGAACATGAGTCGCATCCGCGGCAAAGACACGACGCCGGAACGCGTCGTCCGGTCCCTGCTGCGCCGATTGGACTGCCGCTTCCGCCTCAACGTCCGGATACTGATAACCACGCCTGTCGCGCCGAAATCAGATGAAGGCGGAATACACACAAAACCGGTTGGCCACAAAAGAACACAAAGAGCACAAAAGGTGGGGCGAGCGTACTCGCGAGCCGTTTCAACCCTCAACTCCTTGACGCGTCGTAGCGCAGCGAAGACGGTTCCGCCCCCGACTCTGCGCTTTGTCCGCCCGGATATAGTCCTGTCCAAGCATCGCGTCGCTGTCTTCGTCCACGGCTGTTTCTGGCATCGGCATCGCGGTTGCAAGAACTGCACCACGCCCACGCACCGGCGCGACTGGTGGCTGAAGAAACTGGAAGGCAACGCCGCCCGCGACCAGTTGCATCAGCGCGCACTGCGCCAACTCGGCTGGCGCCCGATGGTGATCTGGGAATGCGAGACGGAGAAACCGGAAAAGCTGGCGCGACTGCAAACCAGATTGGAACGAGCCTTGTCAACCGCAAAGGAACGCAAAGACCGCAAAGATCTTAAACCGCTTATCTCCGCTCATCAGCGCTGATTAGCGCAAATTAGCGGTTCAAATTTCAGACCGAAAAACCAAGAGTTCTGGCCTGCCGCGTGAACCGAAGGCTTTTACGCGGCCTCCAACCGTTTCGCCCTGGTGAAAACGTCAGACATCAACCAAGAGATTCTGAACCGCAAAAGCCGCATTTTATATTTAACCGCAGAGAACGCAGAGATCGCAAAGCCGGCCAGTCCATTTCCACAGAAGGAAACAAAGGGCACAAAGAATTTTAACCGCTAATTGACGCTGATTAGCGGAGATAAGCGGTTCAACTCTCCGTTAACTCCGTCAGCCTTGGTAAAGATTATGGCGCCCAGCGCAATTTGGCGATCTCGCCGGACGGCACGATCACCGCCCGGCCATCCGTGAATGCCACCGCCACACCTTCGGCCTTTTGCGCGAGCAGTTCGGGACCGCCGGCCTGGTTCCAGCCCGGGCTCGACGCCTCGAAAAATACCACCGTGTCGCCCCGGATACCCCTCACATAAGCATGTCCCGCCATCCGGGAGTTGAGGGCGAAAACCGTGTTGGTGGGCGTCACGGGCCAGAGCTGGTTGCCGACGTTCAAGCTGTCGCACCAGCCGGCGGCATCCGGGATCTTTTTCTGAATCATGGCGGCCATGATGAGCGTTTTGGCCTGTATCTGGATGTCGGGAAGCCCGGCGTTCGCCTGCTGGATCCGATCAATCGTTGCCGCAATTCTTTCCGGCTGCGCCTTTTCCCCCGGCGTGGGAGCACGTTTTCTGGTCGCCAATACAATCGTTCCCGCAACCAAAACAATCACCGTGCCGATCAATACTGCCGTCTTTGCTTTTATCGGTGTCATAGGATTAATGCTTCAACATTCAAGGGCTGGGGATGTGGCCGTTGCCGCCAAACCCCCTTGGCGGCAACGGTGAGACAGCCATGCGATCAACCCAAAGGTCAGCATTGCATCCACGTTTTTTTTGACAGGACTGTGGCGGAATCGTTTCATGCGTTCGTGTCCGGATTAAAGCGTATCCGCAGTCTCCGTCGGGCTTGCCAGCCGATTGAAACCAATTAACCTCCTGTCATGCCCGAATTGAGCCGGTTCGATTCTAAGGAATGAAAGTAAAATTTAATTACACGAAAGAAGATCTTTTTCATGCTCGTCTCGCTGGGCTGGGAGAGAGCCCGGCGGTCAAAGTCCGACGGTTTGTTTTCATCCTGATGCCGCTGCTGATCATGCTGGTTCTGGCGATCTTCCTCCACCGTCTTTTCCAGGTTGAAGGAGCGAATAATTATCTTATCCCGGGTGTTTTGCTTGGGTTTGCCATGCTGTACATTGTCATCGTTGTCAGCAACCGGCGACATCGGGCCAGGAAAGAGATTGAGGACAAGCTGAAGACCGATTCAAGCATGCTGGGGGATTATACCATAGACATTCAGGATACAGGTTTGTCGGTTACTCATAATGGGGAAATGTTTTGGCCGTGGGAAAACATTCAGAGCATCCTGGCCAATTGGGATCACTGTCATATCCAAACTCTGGATGGCAAAGAAGTGGTCGTCGGCGCCGACAAGATTGGGGATGACACCGCTTTCCAGATTTTCGTCAAGCTGTGCGTCACTTTGCATTATCTTCAGCCGCGCCTCGACAAGTCCCGGCCAAAGAGAAAGGTGAACCTGGACGCATGGAGCGTTATGTGGAAGACGCATAAAATCAAAACGGAAGACGGCATTGAGCTAAAGATGGAGGAGACGAAAGAACAAGCCGACCGGCGTGTGCGCAAGGCTGGAAACAAGGCCACTTGACTCGCGAGCCGTTTTCCAACCGCTTATCTCCGCTGATTAGCGCTGATAAGTGAAGATTAGCGGTTCAATTCCCGGTGTAAATTCTCTGTACTTTGCGGTTTAAATTCCCGTCGTGAATCGCAACCGCCGCAGGCGTTCCCCTCTCCGCCTCGAACGAGTCATTGGGCCGGGGCGAGGTGTCGAAATCAAATTAGCGCCCGCTGGATCCGCCGCGTGAGCCGCGCCTCATTTTTCTTCGCAAGTTCGTGTTCCCAAATTCGAATCACTCGCCAGCCAGCGCGCCGTAAAGTCCGGTTCACCACCCGGTCGCGTTTTTTGTTCCCCGCCAGTTTCTTTTTCCAGAAAGCCCGATTGTTCGCCGGTTTCGTTGCGTGCTTGGGACAGCCATGCCAGAAACAGCCATCAACGAATATGGCGAGCTTGAGCTTGGGAAAAATGAATTCCGGCTTCACGCGAAAGGTAGGGCGCGTCACTCCGTGCGCGCCGCTTCTTGATGTTTTACCGGCGGCTCGCAGGGGACTGCGAGCCCTACCACGAATTTCGACGTGTCAGCGCCAGCCGCGAATCCGCGCCGCGCGCAACAGCTTTGCCAGCGCCAGTTCCGTGTCCCGGTTGCCGCGCGAACGAACCCGCGACATCACTCCGACCGCTTCGCTTTTGTGAAAAGGCATGTGTTCTATACTAGAACAACACTTTTTCGGGTGAACCTGGTAGCCTGGCAGCGCGATGGGGCTAGTCGGCCAGAATCTTGTTGGGAAACGTGTGAAGGACGCGCGAATCAAAGCGCAACCTCCAATCACACAAGAGGAACTTTCCAAACGCCTTTCCAAACTGGGTGTCTCAATTGACCGCGCCGGCGTCGCAAAGATTGAAACTGGTATTCGCGGCGTGCTTGACTATGAGCTTGTCGCTCTCGCCAAAGCGTTGGATGCAGATGTGACATGGTTGCTTAGGCTAAAGGAGTAGCCCGATGGGAGCATTCTTCCAAGCCACGGTGGGCGAATTCTTAATGCGGGATTCTAACGCGATTCTTGGTGAACTCAACCTCGGTAGCAGAGGCACTATTTCAACAGTGCGTGTTGAAACCGTCGTTTCTTGGGAACGAACAATTAGCGTATTGAAAGCTGCACTGCAGCAGGTGATCACGGTTCAACCCAGTGCATCTGGCTGGGGGCTGTTGCTCGAATACGAGATTCCTCGGCGCGAGCGGCGCATTGATTGCGTGCTTCTGGCTGGCAAGCTCATTCTCGTGCTTGAGTTCAAAACAGGTGATTCTGACACTGAGGTAGCGGCGATGCGTCAGGCTGAATACTACGCCCTCGAACTTCGCGATTTTCACCGGGAAAGCCGTGGCCGATTCATCGTGCCTATAGTCGTGAAGCATAACCGAACTTTCGCTCCAACTTTGGCGACGGACACCAGCGACCCCGTTCGGCCCGTTCTTGTTGCTGGCGACACGACATTGAATAGAGCAATTCTTCAGGCTGCTGAGTCCGATCAAGCGGAGGTAGTTGGACAGCACACAGACTTGCATATGTGGAATGAGTCGGCTTATGCACCAGTGCCAACGATCATTGAGGCTGCCCAGATGCTCTTTGCGCATCAGAGCGTGCGAGAACTCTCCCACGCCCACGCAGAAGTCTATAACCTCACCAAGACCACGGCCGTACTTGTGGATGCTGTTGCGACAGCCCAGCGCGAAGGGCACAAAGTCATCTGCTTTGTAACTGGCGTTCCCGGAGCCGGGAAAACGCTGGCTGGGTTGAATGCTGTTCACAGTCCCGAACTCATGCGAGACAACAGACCAGCAGGCGCATTCCTGTCAGGTAATGGTCCGCTGGTTAAAGTCATTTCCGAGGCCCTAGCCCAGGATCACCATCGGCGCTCCGGCGAGTCGTTGGTAGAGTCACGGCGGCAGGTACGGACGTTTATTCAGAGCGTGCATAGCTTTCTTAAGGTATATCGGAAACCCGACAAAATGCCGCCCGAGCGCGTGGTTGTATTTGACGAGGCACAAAGAGCGTGGGACGCCACCAAGGTACGCAAGGAATTTCTACAACGCGCGACTGCGGACGAGAGAGATTTGTTGCAAACGGCAAGCTCTGAACCAGCATCTATGTTGAGCATCATGGATCGCTGGTCGGGGTGGGCCGCAATTTTCGCATTGGTTGGTGGCGGACAGGAAATTTTTGATGGCGAGGCCGGTCTGGCCGAATGGGGTCGTGCCATCCGAGACAATTTTCCTCACTGGCGAGTGGTCGCATCGCCAGAAGCTGTGCAGGGCGGCACGAGTGTAGCCGGGAGTCGCCTTTTTGCAGAAGGCCAACAAGACGCCCTCTCAGTCAGTTTCGAGCCGCATTTACACTTACCTGTGTCAGTTCGGTCTTTTCGCGCGGAGGCTGTCGCCAAGTGGGTAAACGCCGTGGTGCAAGGCGATGCAACCGAAGCCGCCAATATCGTCACAAGCGTTTCAGCCTTTCCTATCATGCTAACGCGCTCGCTTGACCAAGCACGTGCGTGGCTTCGCCAGAAAACACGCGGTTTCCGGCGGTGTGGACTACTTGCCAGTTCCGGCGCTTTGCGGTTAAGAGCACACGGGCTTGAAGTTTCATCTGGCTTCCGCGGAGGATTCCCGTTTAAGGACTGGTTCTTAGCATCGCCAACTGACATCCGCTCCTCAAATGTGCTCGAAGTCGCACTGACCGAATTTGAGTGCCAGGGCTTGGAACTCGACTGGCTAGCCGTATGCTGGGGTGGCGACTTTACCTGGAGCGAGAACAGGTGGCAATTCCGACAATTCAAAGGAACAGTATGGCAGCAGGTGCAGAAGTCAGGGACACAGGAATTCATCCGCAACAAGTATCGCGTCCTGCTAACGCGAGCGCGCGAGGGAATGGTAATTTGGGTTCCCGAAGGCAGCGCTAAGGACGAAACACGCCCTCTCGAGTGGTTAAACGCTACAACAGATTTCATTTTGCGGTGTGGCGTTCGGCAAATCTAGCCGTTTGTGGTGGGTTTCAATTTCAAAGTATTGATCACGATTGCAGAAACACCGCGAGTTGCTGGAGAATTTCCCGGAAAACTCTCGTCTGAACACCTTGGCCGAGAATTTCAATCGCGGTGGCATAGTGGTCGCAATCAATCCTGCAGCCCATCAATCGTTCAACTTCTTCTTTGTGGAGCAACCGCAGACCATAAGCAGTTTCCACAAATGGACCGGTGTTGATTTTGTGGTATGAGCGAACAATCGTCGGCACTCGCGTTGAGCCCCGGTTGATGGTGGTGAAACCAAATCCGTGGCCGAGTTTTGCATGGCGCTGGTTGTGCCGGCGCAATGCCTCGATGCTTTTGACAATCCGCTCAACCTCAAGCTGGTCCGAATCTGCCGGGGCGTCCAGAAACTCGCCGACCGTCCCGGTGAACGGAATTTGCGGCGAGTGGATTTGAAAACCCGGTTTCAACGTGGCAACCATGATCCATCGCTTTCGATCCTGCGGCTCGTTCCACTCATTCAACGGGTCAATGATGGATTCCGTGAGGGAGTAGCCGATTTTTTGCAGATGTTGCGCGAGACTCAGACACGCCAATGAATTTCCGAACGCGGGCACATTTTCAAAAACACATGCCGACGGCAAATGATGAGCCACGATGTGTGCAACGCTGAGAAACAGGTCGCCGGTGTCACCCAGTTCCGGTTTTCCTGCCAATGACTTTTTGGCTCGCCCCAGTGTTGAATGGCTTGTGCAGGGAATTGAAGCAATCAAAACATCATGTGCAGGTAGTTCGCTGGCGTGAATACGCCGAATGTCTGCCTGATACAAAAACGCTCGCGAATGTGCCTGTTGCCAGACATCGGCGTACTTCGGCTCGATTTCAACGCCTGCGACCAGAGCAAAATCAGCACTGCTGGCAATGGCAGTGGATAATGTCCCGCCGCCACAGAAAACTTCAATCGTCTTGAAAGGTGGTTTGGCTGCGAGACCGCGCCGGATGTGGAAGCCCCGTGCCGATGGCACCACGTCAATTTGTTTGAAAGCAGCCGTGACTTTGATTTCTGGAAAACCGTCCAAAGGCGAGAGCAACAACCGATTCGCGATATCAATGATCGGTCGTTCCTGCCGGGCCGAGGTACGCTTCGATACGTGATTCTCCGCCAACAATGCAGGGCGAAGGCGCACTCCGTTCAGCCGTGGTTCGACAGTGAATCCAACTCCCGGCGTGAAACCCAACGAATTGAGTCGTCGTGATTCAATCCAAACGCGCGGGCTGTGGCGGTTTTCGCCAAGTTTCAGAAATGAAATAAGTTTCATCGGAGTAAAATTGAAGCGATTGGCCAGTGATTCGTCCACGGACGATGAGTCAAGATGTCGTTTGGAGGTTTTTGCTGCGGCATAACACCCATGTTATGCCAGTTGGCAAGCCCGGCGTCTGTGGACTATCGGCTACAAGTTTGCCGAAAGAGGGCGGAAGATGGCCGCACGGCAGGCGGCGTTAACAGAAGTCAACAAAGTCAACGAAGGCCAGTTCGAGTCATTGCCTGCCCTGCATAGCCTTGGCGAAGCAGGGTTCCCTTCGTTTCCTTCTGTGGTTAATAATCGGTTGAAAGTTGAGGGTTGAGGCGTTGCAGCCGGCGGAATTTGGCCGCGCGGCAGCACGGCCCTGCCATGGACAGAAGAAAATCAGCGTTTATCTGCCTATCTTCCGCCTTCGTTCACTTCGGCGCGACAAATGGCGGTTAATTCATCTGTGTTTATCTGTGTGAATCTGTGGCTAAAACTCTTTGCGCTTTTGGCACCTTGGCGGTTTAAATTCGTTGAGGGTTGAAAGTTGAGGGTTGAGTGTTAAACGGCTCGACGGAGTCTCGCCCCAGCGGACGGACATCCGGGCCGTGCGTCCCTACCTTTGCGTTCTTTGTGTTCTTTTGTGGCAAATAAATCCGTGTTTATCCGTGTCCATCCGCGGTTAAAGAACGGCTCGTCAATCCAACAGCGCGCGATGATCTTCCGCAAAATTGCTTTAATCCGGATATGGGGTGAACACCCCATATGCCCGGCCCGGCCCATCGTATAACATATCTTGCAAAAAAAAAGCAAAATAAGTTTAATGATGTGAAGGAAGGTCCTATGAGAACCGGCCAGGAAGTGATTGTCGCCACCAAACGATATGCCGAAGATTCCACCGCGAAAAGCTGGTGGCACATCCTCTCCACCGCGTTCCTGCTCCTGATCGCCCTGGCCGGCACGCATTGGAACATTCATCCGGCCGGGAAAGGGGTCATGCAGCGTTCTGAGCGGCTTGTTGATCCTGCGTTTGTTCGTGATTTATCACGACCAACAACACCACGCCATCCTGCCGCGATCCCGGCTCGCGGAAATCCTGATGCGGGGGTTTGGCATCCTGGTTTTGAGCCCGAGCAACATCTGGCGCAGCTCCCATAACCATCATCACAATCACAATTCCAAACTGCGCGGCTCGCACATCGGGTCCTTCCCCATCATGACCCGGAGCCAGTTCCTGAAATCGCCAGCCCTGACGCGCCTCAAGTATCTTTTCATGCGGCACCCGTTGACGATGCTCGGCGGTTACTTCTTTGTGTTTTTATACGGGATGTGCCTCAACCCTTTCCTCAATGATCCCAAAAAATATTACGACAGCCTGATCGCGCTGTTGGTCCACGTCGCCATCGGCGCGGGGTTGACGCTGGCCTGGGGATGGCAGGGGCTGTTGCTGACGCAGACCATCCCGCACTTGATTGCCAGCGCCATTGGGATCGTATCTCTTCTACGCCCAGCACAATTTCCCCGGCGTCTCGTTCAACGACAAGGCCGGGTGGACCTATGAAAAAGCGGCCATGGAATCGTCGAGTTTCATGAAGACCAACCCGATCATGGCCTGGTTCACGGCGAACATCGGTTATCATCACATTCATCATCTGAACGCGCGTATTCCGTTTTACCGGCTGCCGGAGGCCCTGCGCGGGATGCCGGAACTGCAAACCGTGACCACCACGTCGCTCCACCCGGTGGAGATATTCCGTTGCCTGCGGTTGAAGGTTTGGGACGTTGAAGCGCAATGCATGATCAGCCTTCGCCGCATGGCCCGAGCCAGCGCGCCGGTGCCCCTGTCGGAGCGCAATTACAGTCATAACCCTGAAACCAATATCACCTGATTCCATCACCGCTTCTCAAACGCCGAACGTGTCCAGGGCGAAATATCCAGGGACGGAACAACCCCGCTGACGGGATTTTCATCGGCCGACCGGTTTGGAGCGGGGTCAGCGTGCGGTTATCGCGTCGGTGGTGAAGTACGGCTCAACCTTGTAGGCGTGATACACTCCGCCGACGTAAGCGGGCTGGCTGAAATCGGGCCATTGATTGGCTTTGAAGTGCGGTGAACTGGCCAGCATCTCTCTGGAGGCGTCAAGCTGGAGGGTGTCATGTTCCGCATTGAACCGGAGCGCGGTGGGCGGCACGGCGCTCAATTCGTCGCCCAGCCCAATGAATCCGCCGGACGAAATGATGACCGCCACGATGCGGCCCGCCGATACATCCACCATCAGGTTCTCCACCTTGCCGAGATTCTGGTCCTGCAGGTTCTTCACCGGCGTGCCCATGAGCCGGCTCGCCTTCTGCACATAACCCAGCCGCGACCAGGCATTGTTGGCCCGCCTCTCATTTGAGTAATATTCCCGCGTCCAGGTTCCGTCCGGGTTGCGGGTTGAAAGCCAGTTGTTGGCTGCCTCCAAATTGCCGGCTGTTTCCACATTGTTGGCTTTGTCCAGGGTGCGCGCTCCTTCCGTATTGATTGATCCATCCATATTGCGGGGCAAGGCTGAGGCAACCGTTCCTTCCAGGCCGGGATTCCTATATCCCTCATTATCGGCAACGAAATAAGGTCGTTCGCCGTAATAACCATAGACTTCAATCACCCGATTGGACTGCGTGTCTTTGTCCCACTTCGAGGAGTCAAACTTGAGAGCCGCCGCGAGTTTCTCTTTGCTGGCGTTCAGATGAAGGACTTTATTCGCGGCATCGTGACGCAAGGCCCCCGGCGGCACCGCGGTGAGCGTATAGCCCGTGCCGGGAAATCCACCGGTGGAAAGAATCATCTGGACGATCCGCCCGGACTCCACATCCACCGCGAGGTCTTCCACTTTGCCGAGTCTTTCGTTCTGATAGTTTTTGACTGTCATCCCGATGATGTCGGTGGTTTTGGCCGCGCCGTTCAGCCGTTCTGCGCGGGCCTGGGTCAGGTGTTGACGAGGGGAGGCGGTTTCACCCGTTTTGGGATTGATTGTTTCCTGGGCCAACGCCGAAAACGCCAGAAGAGACGCGACGGACGCGCTGGCAATCATTTGTAATTTCTGTTTCATATCATTTTTTCGTAAGGAGGTTTTTTTTGTCTCAGCCTTCATAATACGCGGATAACCGTGGGAGCGATATGGGGTGTTACCCTACTGAAAATTTCGTGCAATCAACCGCGTAAAAAACTTCCGTCTCACGCGATGGGAAAACATCGAACATTCAACATCGAACGCCGAACATCGAATTGTCAGAAAAAGGAGTAATCCACCTTCGTCAGACTTTGCCGCGGCAAGGGGAGTCGGAAGGAAATCTGCGTTCCTCTGCAGTGCTATCTCGCAACATCATCACATTCCGCGAAGATTTTACCGGAGCGCGGAATTTATTCCGCTTCGGCCAAGTACGTGTAAACCCATTTTGAAGCACATGCGGCTGGGGAAGCGGAATAAATTCCGCGCTCCTTTGGTTGCGGCTTTGCCGCGCTGCGCCATCTGCGGATAAAAACCCGGCGTTCCTGGCGCCTTGGCGGTTTAAATTCGTTGAGGGTTGAAAGTTGAGGGTTGAGTGTTAAATGGCTCGACGGAGTCTCGCCCCAGCGGACGGACGCCCGGGCGGTGCGTCCCTCCCTTTGCGATCTCTGTGTTCTTTGCGGTAAAAAACCTTTCGTGTGGTTCGTGTCTTTCGTGGTTAAAATTCTTTGCGCCTTTTGCGGCTATTTGGTCGCTGGCCGGCGGCGACGCCCCAAAAGCAGGCTGAGACCGGCTCCTGCCACCAACAGCATGGACACCGAGGGTTCGGGGATGGTGCTGGTTATCCAGGGTATGAAGGCCGAAACCCGACCGAAGCCGCTGGCGTCGCCATAATCGGAATTGTTATTGCCATCCATGGAAGCGACAAAGGAGATGACGCCTTCCAAATAGGTTTGCGAGCCAATCGTAATAAACACACCGCCACCACTGTCGCCCGGCGCCACACAGCCCTCAAGCGTCAGCGGTGTTGGGTCGCCGAAACCGTTGTCCGCCGGGTTGTGCGGGTTGTCAAAATCGCTGCCCAGCACCAGGGACGGATTGCCGAAGTTGCCATCGATGACGTTTTGAAATGCCCGCTTCTGGTGGTTGAGGGTATTGTAGCCGGTCAGGCCCGTGCCCGTGAAGCCGAATCCGACAAACGTCCCGATCTGCCCCAATTCCGATGACCCGGTGTAAAGCGTCGCCGGAGTAACACCCACGACCGGTGAGCTGAGATGCACCAGGCCAAAATCGTAACCGCCGAACGGATTGCTGTTGTTCCAACCCGGATTAATAAAGAGCTGGGACGAGGTATAGGAATTTCCGTCGATGGTGAACGTCGCGGAACTGGCGAGGATCAAATTATGCGCGGCCGTGAGCACCCAATCCGGCTCGATGAGTATGGCGCTGCCGTTGTAGTTCCAACTGTTGACAATCGTTCCGACCGACGCGTATTGCACGTTGGTGGCAAGGGCCAGATAACTGCTGTCCGGCTGGTTATCCCGGATGGTGGCACCCCAAATTGAAGCCGGCGCGAGAGTCGCCAAAGCAAGAATTCCAAGGAGTAGAACAATTCTGAATTTGTCCAATCTCATTGAGGACATTATCCACAAAAAGCATGTCCAGTCAAGGTGAATCCCAGCGGGAGCACGGAAAGCTGAAGGGAAAACATCGAACATCGAACATCGAACATCCAACTTCCAACATCGAACAGAAGACAAAGGGGCTGCGATTATGGTTTTTTGCCCGCATCATTCTCAGGGCCCGGCGTTGCGCCGTGCTCGCAAAATCTGATGATGGAAGATCGGGACACAAAGATCGTCTGGCCGTCAGCTTGCTCGAGTTCCACGTATCCTGAGAGTGCGTCGTACTGGGACTTCGGGAACAGGTGCTTGACGCCTTTGAAACGGACATTGGAATAGACCGTCACTCCGTGACTCCAGTTGGTGCAATGAACATCGTATCGCCTGGTGAGATCCACGGCGTCGCCCGGCGGCTGGGGTGATACGATGCGCAGTGGCGATCCGGATTTGGGCGGCGCGGAACTTGTCGTTGAGGCCGAAGCACCAGACGTATCCGCGGCGGGCGGCAGGTTGGGATCGAGTTCTTTCAGTATTTCCTGGCGCGTCCTTTCAATATCCACCCCAAGGTTTTTCAGCACACGGGCCGCGACACCATCTCCTTCGCGAAGCAACCCAAGGAGAATATGTTCGGTCCCGACATAAGTGTGATTCAGCGCCTTGGCCTCCTTCGTTGCCAGCGCCAGGACTTTTTTCAAGCGCGGCGTATAGGGAACATTGCCGCTGCTTTCCCGGTACGGACCGGTCCTCACCATCTTTTCGACTTCGGCGCGGACCGTTTCGAGGCCAATTCCCATCTTTCCAAGGACGGTCACGGCACAGCCTTGTCCCAATTTGATCAAGCCAAGCAACAGATGTTCGGTGCCGACAAAGTTGTGGTTGAGGCGGTCGGCTTCCTTGCGCGCGAACGCCAGCACCTGCTGGGCACGGGGTGTAAAATTGCTCATGGATTCATCCGCATGCCGGACTGGCGGCGCGCCTGGCGGCGACTCGCTCAACGGTTGAACAGTGACGCGGAGCCCGTCCGCCGGCGTCGCAGTCAGTTTTTTCCAAAGCGATTTGAACCAATTCATTGATGGATGAACAGTTTGAAACAAGCTTGTTGGTCAGCCATGACGCGATATTGCACCCGTCAACCCGTGGCGGCCAGATTTTTTCAAAAGAAACCAACAGAAGCAAACTCCGATGAATCGCGAGCAGGCAAAGTTAACGAAGGCCATTTCGGGTCATTGCCTGCCCTGCATAGCCTTGGCGAAGCAGGGTTCCCTTCATTCCCTTCTGTGGAAATGGATCGCCCGGCTTTGCTCTTTGCGGTTAAAGCACGGCTCGTCAGGAGCCTCGCCCCACCATTCGTGTGGTTCGCGGTTGATTTCTTTCGGACCTCCGGTCCTGTGCCAACATTCGTGTCAATTCGTGTTTGTGCGTGGTTAAAAAGTTTGGTCCTCGCCTGTCCTCCAAAATGGACCTGCTCGGCCCTTGACACCTTCGCAGACGCCACGGCAAGTTGATTCCTGTTTCCGGTCTGAACCATGAACATGAACATCTGCAATTCAAAATCTGCCGGCGGCCTGGCTCTGGCCGGTTTATTTCTGCTGGGGGTGAACTCGTGCGCGACGAACCGTCCCGGTGATGCGACGGCCAATGACAAGGTCGCGCCGGCCATCGTTTTGGGCGCGCGGCCGTTTGAGCCGCAGGACGTTCGCCTGCTGGACGGCCCGTTCAAGCGCGCCATGGAATTGGATGCTAAATATCTTCTCAGCCTCGAACCGGACCGGCTGTTGAGCGGTTTTCGCACGGAAGCCGGCTTGAAACCCAGGGGCGAAAAATACGGCGGCTGGGAATCAAAAGGACTGGCCGGACACAGCCTCGGCCATTACCTGTCCGCCTGCGCGAGAATGTACCAGGACACGGGCGATGCGCGGTTCCGCGACCGCGTGAACCACATCGTGGACGAGCTTGCCGAATGTCAGCAGGCCAATGGGAACGGTTATGTGGAAGCCATCCCGGGCGGGAAAAAGATTTTCGCCGAAATTGCCCGCGGTGACGTTCGCTCCCATGGTTTCGATCTGAACGGCGCCTGGGTGCCCTGGTACAACATCCACAAGGTTTTCGCCGGTTTGATTGACGCCAGCCGCTTCTGCGACAGCGCCAAGGCGCTGGCCGTGGCCACGAATTTCGCCAACTGGGCGGACAACACCACGAAGAACCTGACGGCGGCGCAATGGCAGGAGATGCTGGTCTGTGAACACGGCGGCATGAACGAGTCTCTGGCGGACCTCTACGCGCTGACAGGCAATACCAACTATCTCCGCCTGGCGGAAAAATTTTATCACCAGGCGGTCCTCGATCCCCTGGCGGCCGGGAAGGATGAACTGGATGGATTGCACTCCAACATGCAAATCCCCAAGACCATCGGCGCGGCGCGGATTTACGAATTGACCGGGGAAAATCGCTACGCTGACATTGCCCGGTTCTTCTGGGAACGGGTTGCCTTGAATCGCTCGTTCGCCATGGGCGGCCATGGCGACGCGGAACACTTCTTCCCGGTGTCGGATTTCACGCGCCACCTGGCCGGCGCCACGTGCGAGACCTGTTGCACGTACAACCTGCTCAAACTCACCCGGCACCTTTTTGAATGGTCGCCCGAGGCCGCCAAGATGGATTTTTACGAGCGCGCGCTCTACAACGACATTCTGGCGTCGCAGGATCCGGAGACGGGCATGTTTGCTTATTTCATGCCGATGAAGCCCGGCGATTTCAAGACCTGGTCCACCGCGCAGGATTCATTCTGGTGCTGCGTCGGCTCCGGCATGGAAAACCATGCCCGGTACGGCGACGCGATTTACTTTCACAACGACCCTGCGCTGTACGTGAATTTGTTCATTCCGTCCGAACTCACCTGGCGGAAAAAAAATCTGCTCGTGCGGCAGGAGACAAAATTTCCGGAGAGCGACATGACGCGGCTGATTTTCAAATGCGAGCACCCGGTCAAACTGGCGCTGAAAATCCGCCACCCCTATTGGTGCGCCAAGCCGCTGGTCAAGATCAACGGCGTGACTGCCGCGTCAGATTCGTCGCCTGGGTCCTATATGACCTATGAGCGCACGTGGAAAACCGGTGACACCATCGAACTGCGCCTTCCCATGACCCTGCACACCGAGCCGCTGCCCGGAACGACGAATTTTGTGGCGGTGCTTTATGGCCCGATTGTGCTGGCCGGCGAACTGGGCACCAACGGCATGCCCCATCCTTACGCCAAAGACCAGACCGAGTTTCTGAGCTGGCCAACGTCGCCAGCGCCGGTGTTCCTCCACGACCGGGTTCCAATGCTCGAACAGATTGCACCGGCCGGCCAGCCGCTGGTCTTCCGCACGAAGGGTCTGGGACATCCGGAAGACGTGACGCTGGTCCCGCTGTATCAGATACACGATCAACGTTACTCGGTGTATTGGCGGGTGTTCACTGCCTCCGGATGGCTGGCCCAGCAAGCGGAATACGAGGCGGAAGCGCGGCGGCAGAAGGAACTGGACGCCCGCACGGTGGACGTGTTTCAGCCCGGCGAAATGCAGCCCGAACGCGATCACAACGTGCAAGGGGAAAAAAGCGATGCCCTGCAGGCCATGGGCCGCAAGCTGCGGGCATGCGTATGACGGCGGTTGGTTTTCATTCGAAATGAAGGTTGACCCGGCCACGAACAACGTGCTGCTGTGCACCTGGTGGGGCGGTGAAACCGGAAAGCGCACGTTCGATATTCTGGTGGACGGCACAAAAATCGCCACGCAAAAGCTGCACCAGGACAAACCCGGCGAATTCTGGGATGCCGCCTATCCCATTGCCGCCGAACTCACCAAAGACAAGTCAAAGGTGACGGTTCGACTACAGGCGCAACCCGACAATTATGCCGGCGGACTCTTCGGCTGCCGAATCGTCCGCGCCGAATAACGGCGATTGACTGACCCGGAGTCCGGATGGCCCACGATGCGATTGCGAACAGAATGAGATGGCGCGACCCAGGACGGGTTTTCAAAATCGGCATACGCTCGCAGCCGGAGTGCGCCCGTCCTCGGGCGCAGCAACTTCCGTCAGCCAAGAACGCATGGAATTATGGAAGACGTGTAGTTGGCGGACATGGCTGTGGCCGAGGATCGCCACGCTCCGTGTTTTGAAGACACGCCCTGGCCTCGCCTGCCATCAGAGTCATTCATTCTCGCGAGGATTTTTCGCCGTGCATTTTTTCCTTCGACCCGGTCCCGCCATGAATCCGATTGCCAGGCAACATGCAATCTTTTGTTCCATATGCAACAAAAGGTTGTTATGAAGTCACGTCAAACCGGTTACTCGTCCGCCGGGCAGCACCTTGATGTGCGCGGCAGCGGGCACCTTCGGCAGGCCGGGCATGGTCACGATGTTGCCACAGACGACGACAATAAAGCCGGCACCCGCCGAGAGCCGCAGTTCGTTCACCCGCACACGGAAGCCGCGCGGACGACCGCGCAGGGCGGGATCATCGGAAAGCGACATGGCCGTCTTCGCAACGCAAACCGGCAATTTCCCGAAGCCGTGTTGGTTGAGCAGTTCGATGCCGCTCTGCGCGGCGCGGTCAAAGTCCACACCGTCGGCCCCGTAGAGTTGCGTGGCCAGCGTTTCGATCTTCTTCTCGACCGGCGCTTCCAAGCGGATACATGAAGCGGATGGATTTGCGTTTTTTCCCGGCGATGGCGCGCAGCACGGCTTCAGCCAGGCCGGTCGCGCCGGCGCCGCCCTGGTCGAAATGTTTCGATACCACGGCTTCCACTCCCTGTTGCTGACAGAATTTGATGATCCGCGACTGGTCCGCCGGCTTGTCATCCGGAAAATGGCTGAGGCACACGACCGGTTCGAGGCCGAATCGCCGGATATTCTCGATGTGTTTGGCCAGATTGCCCAGCCCGCCGGTGTCCTTGAATCCGCCGTGGTAAGCAATCGCCTTGGTGGTGGCCACGATGACCGCCGTGGCCGGTTTCAGCCCGGCCGCGCGGCATTTGATATCAATAAACTTCTCCGCGCCGAGGTCGGTGGCGAAGCCGGCTTCGGTGACGACAAAATCGGCCAGCTTGAGGGCCAGCCGGGTGGCGACGGAGGTATTGGTGCCCTGGGCGATATTGGCGAACGGTCCGCCATGCACGAATGCGGGCGTGCCTTCGAGCGATTGCACCAGGTTCGGATGAATGGCGTCGCGCAACAGCACCTGCATGGCACCCACGGCCTGAACGGCATCGGCGCGGATCGGCTGACCTTTGTAGGTGAAGCCCACGACCATGTTGGTCATGCGCCGGCCGAGATCGCCGAAATCGCTGGCGAGACAGAGGATGGCCATGATTTCAGAAGCGGGCGTGATATTGAAACCGTCGCGCCGCGGCACGCCGTGCAACGGACCGCCCAGGCCGATGATGATGTCGCGCAACGAGCGTTCGTTGAGGTCAATCACCCGGCGCAGGACGATGCGGCGCGGGTCGAGGCCGAGTTCGTTGCCGTGCTGGAGGTGGTTGTCCACCATTGCGCAGAGGAGGTTGTTGGCTTTCTCGACCGCATACATGTCGCCGACAAAGTGGAGGTTGATGTCCTCGGCGGGAACGACCTGGGCGCGACCGCCGCCGGTGCCGCCGCCTTTGATGCCGAAATAGGGGCCGAGCGACGGCTCGCGCAGGCAGAACATGGATTTCTTGCCGAGGCGGCGGAGCGCGTCCGCAAGGCCGATGGTGGCGGTGGTCTTGCCTTCGCCCTGCGGTGTGGGCGTCATGGCGGTGACGAGAATCAGATGGCCGTCCGGCTGGCGCTGGCGCGTCTCCAATTCGCCAATGGGAATCTTGGCGATATAATGGCCGTGCGGGAAGATGCATTCGGTATCGAGGCCCAATTCGGCGGCCACTTCCGAGATGCGACGAGGGGGCAGACCTTTGAGGACGGCATTTTTGTCAGGCATAACTGCCTTAACCAATACCTTAACCCGTCGGGAACCGCAATTTAGTAAATAGTAACATCTCATTCCGGCGATTCTTGAAACAGAATACTGAAAGGGCTTTGTGCTTGAAGTCGTGAGGCAGGGCTCGCACTCCTCTGCGAGCCGCGGCGCGCACGGAGTGACGCCCCCTGCCAATTTACCGCACCCCCACCCGGTAAAAATACGGACCGGGACCGACGGCGTTGGTATCGAGGTAACTCGTCGTGCCGGCCTGGCCGAGGATATTGCTTTGAATCGTTGAGAAAGGGGGTTGCGCACCAAGGTCGCCGCGGCGCTGGACGAAATAATTGATTCCGCTCACGCTCTGCCAGGTAATCGTTGCGCTGGAAAAATCGCTGGCCGGAATTGCGGAACTCATTTGCAAAAATGACGCGGCGTTGGTTGGATTCGTCCCGCAACGCCACTCGGCGTAATTGCTCATGCCGTCGCCGTCGGAATCCAGACTGTCCGCCGTGCCGTCAGTGGGCAGACCATATTGCAGCAACCACGCGTAGGAAATCATCGAAGCGGGCGATTGAACTTCAAAAGCGCCGATGTCCGCCGTGCCGCCAGAGATGTGTGGATTGCCGTCAAGGTCGGTGGAATTTTTCACATAAGAATTGTTCCCGGAGTTGATGCAGGGCGAATTGGTCTGCAAACGAAAATTGCCATTTGCCAAATCAACGAACGCCGGATCGTTGGTGATGTTGCCGACGCCGTTGGTCGGCAGCGGCGTGGTGCAGCAATAATTCAAATTGGCCCCGTCATAATTATTGCCAGCCGAAGAAGAGCCGGCGGTATTGTCATAGACAATGCAATTGTTCAGCGCGCCGCCATCCACCCCGCCGCCGCCGACGGTCGCGGTGTTGCTGACGATGGTGCAGTTGTTCAACGTGCCGCTGGTCGCGCCGCCGCCGCTGCCGTTACCAACAACATTTGCAACGAGCAGGCAATTATTCAACGTGCTGCTGTGACTTCCACCGCCGCCATAAGTGGCCGTGTTGTTGGACAAAATGCAGTTGAACGAAACGCCGCCATACATGGCGCCGCCGTAAGTGCCGACGTTGTTGGCAAACACACAATTGTAATTCGTGGAATTGAAGCCGCAGCCGCCAGTTGATGAACATTTGTTGCCGGTCAAGGTGCAATTGTAAAGAACGCTCAAATAAGCGCCGGCACCGCCATACGTCGCAAGATTGGTGTTCACCGTGCAATTATACAAGGTGCTCTGCGCCGCCGCGCCGCCGGTGATGCCATAACCCCATCCATTCAAAGTGAACGTGCAGTTCGAGGCCGTGCCCAGATAAAGTCCGCCGCCATAACCTTCCGGCGGCGAGTAAGGCGCCGAATTGCTCACAATCAAACAACCGATCATGTTCACCGCTGCGCCGGCGCCGCCATAACCAGCGGTGTTGTTGGTCAACGTGCTGTTGATAATGGTCCCGCCGTAAATCCCGCCGCCCTGCCCGCTCGGCCACGCCGTGTTGCATGTAATCAAACAATTCGTCACGGTCAGCGGATTGGAATCATCAGCGTTTGAGTAATAACTGTGGTTGTAATAGACGATGGTATTGAGCAGCGTGCCGTTCAATATCGAGCCGTCATAAGCCGCCGCCGAATTGCTGACCACCGTGCAATTGATGAGCGTGCACCATGCCGCCCCGCCACCGGTGTAACCGGCGAAATTTTTCGTGACCAGGCAATTGATCAAGGCGCTGTAAGCCGCGCCACCACCCGCGCCTGAATCGGAAAACGAAGTGGCAATATTTCCCGACACCATGCAATTGATCAGCGTGCCGTAATATGCCCCGCCACCCAGGTTGTAAGCCGAATTACCCGTGATGACGCAATTGGTGATGACGCAATTGGTGGAAGTGCAACGGACGCCGCCGCCATATTCACCGGTCCCCGTCGCCCCATTGGTCAGCGTGAAGCCTGAAAGCGTTGCGTGATCCATCAAATAAACGCAGCGCACCGCATTCGGGCCGTTCGTTGCCGTGTCCCAGGTTCCCTGGATGATGGTCACCGCCGGACCGTTGACGCTTTGCACCGTCACCGCCCGGCTGATGTTCACACGGTCCTGGCCGTATTCATACGAGATCCCATATTGATAAATCCCGTTCGTCACCAAAATCAAATCGCCGCTGCTGGCAGCATTGATTGCATTTTGGATGTTCGTCGCCGCCGTCGCCCACGTGAGGTAAGGCGAAACCGGATTGGGGCCATTCACATTCACATATCGCGTCATCGCGAGAGTATTCTGAGAGAGCAACGCATAGAACGCCGCGGCCAGGGGAAGAAATCGCGTCTTCATAATCTCAATTCAGCTAATCCACTTCGGAGCTTGTGAGAGTTAAAGCACTAAAAATGCCATCCGGAAATGGGCTGGAATTCCAATGTAATTGCAGAACCGTTTCCGCTATGCCCTCTGAATGCGGAAATTTTTCACGCATCATGCGTGAATTTCACGCGCGCAACAATTCCCGCTGCCAGCTCATCAATTCCGGCGCGTGCCGGTCCAATCCCGCGCCAAATCCCCCAGCACGGCGCGTGGAGCAATGACCGTCGGGTCAATGCCCAGCTCGCGTGCGTGCGCGTCGCGGCGTTTTTCCAGGTCGCGGTAGCGGCGCATCTCGGCTTCGGTCAGGCGATGTCCTTTATGCCGCAAAATTTCCGGATGCCGGTCCGCCGACAGTTGGAGCGCGATTTTGACGGCCGCAGCCAGACTGTCGCGGCGGCGTGGCGACATCCGCGGCGACAGGAGCGGTTCGACGGGTTGATGCGCAGCCACGGCGACAGCGATGTCCACGAGTTTTTCGTGGCTCATGATAAAAAATGGCGGACGGTTTGCGGCAATGGCTTCGGTATCGCGCCATTGCCAGAGTTCGCGCAGCACGGCCAGGGCGGCACGGCCCAATGCGTGGCTGCCCTTGACGCGCCAGATGGAATCCCCGTCCACGCCGGAGGGTTGCGAACATTCCTTGATTAATCGCGCGCAGGATTCCTGATGCCAGCCCAGGCGGTTTTTGTTCTGAAGTTCCAGTTTCAGCCTGTCGGAAAGCGGTTTGAGATGATGCGTGTCGTTACGCGCGTAGATTTCCATCCGTTCGGTGAGCGGACGCCGCGCCCAATCGGCCTTTTGCGAAGCCTTGTCCAGTTTCACACCGAGAAATTTTTCCGCGAGCGAACTCAGGCCGAAATGCTCTTCGCCTAAGAGCCGCGCCGCGAGCATGGTGTCGAAAATGGCGCGCGGGACAAACTTGTGATGTTTGCGGAACAGGCGCAAATCGTAATCCGCGCCGTGCATGATGAGTTCGTGGCCGGCCAGCGCGTTGAACAGGGGGTCCAGGTTGATTTTCGCCAGCGGGTCAATCAATTTGTCGCCGGCGGTCGTGCTGATTTGAATCAGGCAGACTTTTTCCGGATAGGCGTGCAGGCTGTCGGCCTCGGTGTCGAGGGCCAGCCAATGCGTGGATTTCAACGTGGGAAGGAATGCGGCAAGCTTTGCGTCTGTGTCAATCACGCTAATAATATATTGGCCTTGGGGAAACGCGAAAGCGAAAACAGACGGCGCATTGCGGTTTTTAAAGAAACTTCTGGTTGGATTTGAATTGAATAATCCAGTGATAACAGTGTAAAAACGGAACACTACGGCTGGCGGAAACCGCAACGCGGGCCATTCCTGAAACACAATGGCCCACAGGCCGTTAAAAGGTAACGTCTTATGGCAACGATTAAATCACTGACCGTCGAAAAGCAGAGGAGGAGCTGGCTGAGGCGCGCGCTGCCGATTGTGGCGTGGGTGGCCGGGGTGCTGGTGATCTTGACCCTGGTGGCGTATTTTGTGGCGACCAGTTCCGGTTTCATTAAACGCGTCATTCTGCCCCGTGTGAGCGCCGCGATTCACGCAGATGTCACCGTCGCTGACATCTCGGTCCATCCGTTCAGCAAAATCACGGTGCTCGGCCTGAAAGTGCAGGCGAAAGGCCAGGAACCGGTCGTCACCGCGCCGGAAGTTCGCGCCAGCTACAGTCTGTGGAGCATCCTTCGCGGCAACCTCCGCGTGTCCGAAATCGCGCTCGTTTCGCCGACGATCAATCTGGTTGAAAACCCGGACGGCACCAGCAACCTGGATGCGCTGAAGGCATCAAATAAAACGCCGTCTGAATCCAAACCGCCGCACCCAGGCAAATCCTCGAAGCCGCCGCAAATTGATTTGGGGAAGCTCACCTTGAGCAACGCGACCATCCGGAGAATAAAAAATTATCCCGGCAACCGCCGTGATTCCCTGGAAGTGTCCAACGTGAATGTGACGCTGGCCAGCTTGAAAAACGGGCAGTCCGGCACGCTTCAATTGGGCGCCCTCATTGAGATGGAAAACAACCCGCCCACCGGCAAGGCGGGGCATTTGCAGGCAACGTTGAATGGCAATTTCAATTTTACGTTGAGCGCGGATTTGATGCCTGCACCCGTCACCGGCCAGACACGCCTGGAGGTTTCGCGCGCCGACGGCGTGTTCGGCGACTTTTCCGGATTCAGCGCCGTGCTGGATTGCGACGTGACCCCGTCACAAATCAAACAAGCCGTGCTGCATTTTCAAAAGGGCGGGACGCCGCTGGGCGAACTGGCTGTCAACGGGCCGCTGGACATGGAAAAAATGGAGGGCCGGTTGCAGGTGGAACTGCGGGGGATTGACCGGCGATTGTTGAACCTGGCCGGGGCCGCAAATGGAATTGATTTCGGCTCAACCACAATCAGTTCCACCAACGCAATCGAATTAACCAGGTCGGGCTCTGTCATCAGCGCCACGGGCCGGTTCGAAGCGGGCCATGTTCAATTGACACGCGCGGGGCAAACGACGCCCACGCTCGATTTCAACGCCAATTACGACGTCACGGCGGATTGCACGGCACAGACGGCATTGCTTCGCGGATTGAACCTGGCCGGCACGCAGAACGGCAATCCGCTGTTGAATACGCACTTGTCCCGGCCCATGAGCCTGGTCTGGGGGAATGCCGCAAATGGGATGGGGGATTCCGCACTCGATCTGGCCGTCACGGATTTGAGTCTTGCGGATTGGAAGCCGTTCCTCGGCAATGCCGCCACAGCGGGCAATGTGAATTTGACATTGAAATTGTCGTCGCAGCAGGGCGGCAAGCTGCTTGGATTTGATCTGGATTCGCAAGTCAACAATCTCGCCGCCCCTCTTGGAAGCAACCAGACGTTTCAGGCGACGGTGAGCCTGCTGGCGCGCGGTCAGGCCGCCGATTTCAAAAAATTCAACCTGAGCGAATTCCGGTTGCAAGCCGTCCGAAAAAACCAGTCGTTGGCCGTCGTCACCGGCTCCGGCACGTATGACCTTGCGGGCGGGAACGCGGACCTGCAGGTGGCGGTGCAAGCTTCGCCGGTCGCACTGTGCCAGGCCATTCCCCAACCGGGCATGAGCTTCTCCTCTGGCAGCATTGAATTGAAGGGGCGCGTCACCCAAAAACAAAACACACAGAACATCACCGGCAAACTGGTGCTCGCCAATCTCACGGGCCAGGCCGGCCAGAACCAATTCCGCAGTTTCGGGAGCACGATGGATCTCGACGTGGGCAAAACGCCGGAGCAAATCCAAATCAACAAAATCACGGGCAGTCTGACCCAGGACGGAACTGTCGGCGGCACTTTTGAGATTGCCGGCAAATACAACACCGCGCATGAATCGGCGCAACTGACCGCCAGCCTGTCGGGTTTCAATCAGAACGGCCTGCGCCCATTCCTTGAACCGCTGTTGGCGGACAAGAAACTCGTCTCCATCGCCGTCAACGGCAACGCCTCCGTGCAATATGATCCGAAGGGCAGTTCCGCCATCAAAGCCTCGATGCAGGTAACGAATCTCGTCGTGAGCGACCCGCAGCGGCAACTTCCCGCCACGCCGCTGGAAGCCGGGTTGGAAATTGACACCGCCGTGAAAAAGCAATCGGCGGACATCCGCCAGCTTCAAATCACGCTCACCCCGACCAAACGCGGGCAAAATCAGGTCCGGTTGCAGGGACAGGTGGATTATTCGCAGCCGAACGCGGTCCGCGGGAACCTCAAGCTCACCGCCGATTCGCTGGACGTGACCGGCTATTACGATTTGCTCGCCGGCGGTCCAAAAGGGGAGAATAAACCCGCCGCGGCTTCCCCGTCCGAGGCAACCGCCACCAACGCCAACCAGGAACCGCCAGCCATGAATCTGCCGTTGAAAAATTTCACCGTGGCGGCTGACATCGGGAAGTTCTATCTGCGCGAAATCGAGATAACCCACTGGCAGACGACGGTGACCGTGGACGGCGGGCACGTGACGGTAAAGCCATTCCAGCTAACACTCAACGGCGCGCCCGTGAACGCCGCGGTGGATTTGAACCTGGGCGTGCCGGGTTACCGGTATGATGTCGCTTTCGGCGCCGACCGGGTGCCGGTGGCTCCGTTGGTAAACACCTTTGCGCCCGAACGCAAAGGTCAAATGGGCGGGACCTTGACGGCGAACGCCCAGGTCAAGGGCGCGGGCGTCACCGGCGCGAGTTTGCAACAGAACCTCGCCGGCCAGTTCATTGTTGGCGTAACCAACTTGAACTTGTCCGTGATGAATGCGCACAGTCCAATCCTTAAAAGACTGATCAATGTCATTGCCACCATCCCCCAACTTTTGAGCAGTCCGGATCGTGCCATTGCTTCGCTGTTGGGGCAGGCGACCGGGCAAAGCAGCGGGTTGATGGACGAATTGCGCCAGTCGCCCATCCAGGTCATCAACGCGCAAGGCCGGGCGGGCGGCGGGCGGATTGATTTATCCTCGGCTTCGGTGCAGAGCACGGCCTTCAAAGCGGACGCCCAGGGCGGCATTGTCCTGGCCCAGGTGCTGACCAACTCCACCATCAACATCCCGGTGGCCGTTTCGGTGAACCAGCCCATAGCCAAACAACTCAATCTTGCTTCTGCCAACACGACCGCCAGCGCAACCTATGTTCCCCTGCCGCAATTTTTGACGATGACCGGCACGATTGGCAATCCGAAGGCTGACATCAACAAGGCGGCGCTGGCCGGCCTGGCGATTAAATCCCTCGGCGGCGGTGTTAACACCACCACCAACGGTTCATCGCAGGTGGGGAACCTGCTGAATAATTTGCTGAAGAAACCAAAATAACCGCCGGAGATTAAATTCCGCACCGCCGCCTTGACTGGAGAAGCCTCATGGGAGATGCAGCACCGGGTTAGCTCGCTTCATTTTAGGTCTTCGGGCAATGGTACCTTGAGATCCGGATGTTCTTTAGCGAACTTCTGCAGCCACTTGGCACCCTCGTCCCAAAAGATCTGTCCGTGGAAGGTTTCCGGGTGGCCCGGGATACCAGGATTCACAGCCTGTTCCACAAGGACAATGTTGATCCCTTTGCCGCTGTGGTTTGCCAGGCGTCGGTCATACATGAGCGGGTAGTTTGTATAGACCCCCGTCACGCTTGGCCAGGGAACGTAGAAATAGTCTATCCATTCTGTGACGTTCGTCCACGACCCGGGTTTCTTACCGGTCCCAAGGACATGTCCACAGATGCGGATCGCCAATGTCGGAACTCATGAGAGATAACTTTTCGGGAAGCCTTCCTTCGTTATCTACACGGTATTGTTTAAACGCCCAGCCAGTGGAGCGCAGGCGCGACAGGCAATCGACTCTTCGGCTGAGTTCTCCTTGGCGTGACAGCCAGAAGGCTGCAGCCGCAACCAGCAGCAGACAGGTAAAGACAATAACCGCGATGAACTTGTGCTTCATTTGTGTTTCAGCGAGCTAACCAGCAAGCATGCAACAATAACGTTGTTTAACCCGGTTCACGATTTGGAATCTATTCCCGGCTTTCCGGCCTGTCCATGTCAATTTGCTCCCCAAATTTTGTCACGCCCTCCCTCATCCCGGCCTTCTCCCCAAGGAGAAGGAGAATCGTCCGCTGTCTCTCTGAAACACCTGCGACTGGATTGACCGGACTATCATCAGATAATACGGACCGAACAAAAGCTGTTCCTTCTCCCCGGGGGAGAAGGTCAGGATGAGGGCGGTTTAAGAAACCAACTTCCCTCTGGGGTTAGCTGAACATCCGTCTTCACCACAGCTCACCGAAACCTGCGACAGGATTGACCGGACCATCATCCGCAAACCTGGAACCGGATTGCGCTGTTCCTTCGGAACCGAACGCCTGCTCAAAAATTGCGATGCGCCCGCAGCGTGATTGATCAGAATTTTCTGATTGTTCTCAACGCAAAATTGAAATGTCATAATGTACTCAGCCGAAATTTTTAGAAGTTCCTGTAGTTGTACCGTCTGTATGGAATCGGTATGGGATGTGCTAAATTGTTGTATATGCGGACCCGATTCTTCGTTTGGCTGGCAATTCCCGCAATTCTCCTTTCCACTGTCCAAAACGGCCTGGCCCAGGCCAGCCTGCCAATCTACACCGACAACCTGGTAAACGGTTTCCAGGACTGGAGCTGGGGCACGCATAACCTGTACAACACTTCTCCCACCAACACGGGGTACTACTCCATCAGCTTCAGCGGCTCAGCCGGGCAGGCGCTGTCATTCTGGCATGACGATTTCAACACGACTCCTTATACGAACCTCACTTTTTACGCGCATGGCGGCACCAGCGGCGGGCAACAGCTCCAAGTGTACGTGCAATATGGCCCCGGCTACACCAACGGAACGACGATTTCACTGTCGAGCACTTTGACGGCCGGCACCTGGAAGAAGTACACGATCTCCCTGAGCTCACTCGGTGTGGCCGGCCGCTCCGATGTCAGACGGATTAACATCCAATTGACTTCGTCGGGCACGACCGGGACGTTTTACCTGGATGACATTTCCCTGACAGCCGTAACGGCGCCGGCGCTGGTTCACCTGAGCGTGAATGCCACGAATACGTTGCAGACGGCCGACGCCCGCTGGTTCGGCCTGAACACCGCCGTCTGGGACAGCTCCTTCGATTCCACCTCAACTTCGAATGCGCTGAAAGATATTGGCTGTCTGGCGCTGCGTTTTCCGGGCGGTTCGTTGTCCGACGAATATCATTGGGCAACCGGCAAGTCATACACCAATGATTGGGCTTGGGGAACTACCTGGGGCAATTTCATGCACATTGCCACTAACGCAAAGGTGCAGGTCTTCATCACGGTCAATTATGGAAGCGGGACGAGCAACGAAGCCGCCGCCTGGGTCAAGTCCGCCAACATCACCAACAAATGCGGCTTCAAATACTGGGAAATCGGCAACGAATGTTATGGCACTTGGGAAGCAGATTCGAACAGCCTGCCGCACGACCCGTACACCTATGCCGTCCGCGCTGCCAATTACATCGCGCTCATGAAAGCGGCGGACTCGACGATCAAGGTGGGTGTCGTGGCCGCGCCCGGCGAAAACACTTTTTCGAATAACGCCACGCATTTTGCCGTCAATTCGCGCACCGGCACGACCAATTATGGCTGGACGCCGGTGATGCTGGCGACGCTCAAAAGTCTCGCGGTGACGCCGGACTTCATTGTGGATCACTATTATCCCGAATACACGGACTCGGAGAGCGATCCGCTTCTGCTGCAGGCGTCGGTCAACTGGGCGGCGGACGCGGCCGATTTGCGGCAGCAAATTACCGACTATATCGGGTCCAGCGGCACGAATATCGAACTGCTGGCCACGGAAAACAACAGCAACTCCGGCAGTCAAGGCAAGCAATCCACCAGCATCGTCAACGCCCTTTATCTCGCGGACAGCCTCGGCCAGCTCATGAAAACCGAGTTCAACAGTTATGTCTGGTGGGACCTGCGCAATGGTCCAGACTACAGCGGAAACTTTGATGCGACGTTGTATGGCTGGCGCACTTACGGCGATATCGGAATGATGCCCGGGACGACGACAACGAACTATCCCGTTTATTACGGCATGAAAATCATGCAAAACCTGGTGCGACCGGGCGACACGGTGCTCAATGCGACCAGCGATTACCTGCTGCTTTCTGCCTACGCAGGGCTCCGAACCAACGGCGCCTTGACGCTCCTCGTCATCAACAAGGATTCAACCTCGAATTTCACCGCGCAAATCGCGCTCACCAGTTTCACGCCCGGGACTACGGCCACCGTCCGCTCCTACGGCATTCCGCAGGACGAAGCCGTGCGCACGAACGGCCCGTCTGCATTGCAGGACATCCAAACCAATACCGTTACCGTCAGCGCCCGGTTCACCAACACGTTCCCGCCATATTCCCTGACGCTGTTCACCTTCACGCCGAGCGGCACCACACCAATCGCAACCACCGTCAGCTTGGTTTCAGGCGCCAATCCTTCGACTTATGGCGATACGGTAACCTTTACCGCCACGGTTAAGACCAATGGCGTGGCGGCGGGCGGCGTCAGCGGAGAAACGGTGACGTTCTATAGCGGGGCAACCTCGTTGGGCACCGGAACATTGAACAGCAACGGTCAGGCCACCTATGCCACCGCCGCCACGCAGCTCACCACCGGCACCCGGTCAATAACTGCCGGCTATCCCGGTGACGCAACTTACAGCGGCAGCACCAATTCACCCGCTTTGTCGCAAACCGTTAATCAGGCGACGCTGACCTACACGGCCAACCCGGCAAGCATGATTTATGGGGCGGCGGTCCCGGCATTAACGGGTTCGATAAGCGGGTTTGCGGGTGGCGACACGCAGGCTAATGCGATGACCGGAACGCTGACCTTCACCACGTCGGCAACTTCGACCAGCAGTGTGGGTAACTACGCCATCAACGGTTCCGGGCTGACGGCCATCAACGGCAATTACACTTTTGTCCAGGTGGCCGGGAACGCAACCGCGCTCAGCATACTGCCGCTGGTGACGCCGGCCTTTGCCGGCCAAGGCATATCTGCCGGAACTGACGGATGGCATTTGAGTTTCAGCGCCCAGGCCGGACAAACCTACCAGGTTCTGGTTGCCGGTAATCTGATGCTGCCGTCGAACCAATGGACGCTGCTGACGAACGGCACATTTGGGGCGGGCACGGTCACCTTTACGGATAATTCAACCAGCCTGCCGATCCGGTTCTATCGCATCGTATCCCCGTGAACGCGCAGCCGCAGCAAGGCAAACTGTGCCAAACTTTGGCTAAACAATTATTGGGACGGCTCGCCGCGACACCGGAATCAAGCCGACCTTTGTTGGACAAAATATGATGCGGTCGTCCATTATTTTGTCCTGCCGTTTTTCCCGTTGTGGAGATGGGGATGAAAGCGCCGCAAAGTGTCTGAACCCGGGCGGCAAGGCCCTGTTGTCATTCGTCCGTCCCTTAATCTTCCGGGACGGATGTTGGTACGGACTGAATCTCAGAAAAACAAAAACCGGCGTTCCGAACTCTTGGACCGCCGGTCAAACTTTTTCTCCGCCCATCACTCGCCTCGCGCCGGACTTTTCACATAACCTTGCGATGTGAGGCCGACCGATCATGTGCTCTGAACCAATTGTTGGATGCGGGAATAAACAGCATGAATGCGGCCGCCAAGCAAAATGTCAAATACAACACCAACAAAACGCCGTCATCTCTCGTCACCTGTCTAAAGTGACTAGCAACGCCTGCGAGCCATAACACAACCACACCGATATACAACCATCTAGCCCAATTCTTGCAGCGGTAGATCATAAAACCCAAAAACCACCCTATACAAAATCCGAATATTCCAACAATTATCGAATTCACATCGGACCAGTTGACTCGCCCGAACATCTGAACCGTGCGGATACGGGTCAGTCCTGAATGGCCCTTAGATAAGGCCTAAAACTTTCTTGCCGAGGCGTTTGCGTCGTGGCGGATGGGGCACGGTGGCAAAGAGAACTTCGCGCGACAAGCGCTGCATTTCTTTGAGGTTCTGTTGCACTTGCCGCCAGTTGCTGATCGCTTGACGCAACCATTCATACTGCTCCCGTGACAGGGCCACGCTGAGTGTTTTGCCCCGGACTTTGCGAGTCCATTGATAACAGGGGCCGCCCGCCCCCGGCCCGCGGTTCTGCACATAACCTTCGCTGATCCAGCCCAGTTCTTTGAACCGGTTCCGCAGCCGGTTGTATTGGGCTTCCCATTGGGCCGTGTGGTTTTTCATGCGGAAAAGTATAGCAGACGTGTCAATAAGGCGGTATATATACCACTCTATGCACACCCGCCGTTTCCCCGCCTTCCGCTCCCGGCCGGCCGCCCTGGGCCGCCGCACCACCCAACGCCTCCGCCAGACCACCCCGGCCCGACTCCAGGAACACCTGCGTGATTTTCTGCCCGCGCCGCTGCTCTGCGCCGAGGAGGACGGCCCCAACAGCCGCAACCGCGTCTTCAGCCTGCGCCTGACCTTCGAATGCTTCGTCTGGCAACTGCTCACACCCCAAACCTCCTGCCGCGAGGTTGTCCGTCAGGTCCAGACTCGCTTGCGCTTGCAGGGCCGGGCGCCGGTTGATGAGAGCGATTCGGCCTATATCCAAGCCCGCCAGCGCCTGCCCAAGGAGCGGCTGGAAAAAGCTTTGGCGGCCACCGCCCAAGCCGCCCAAGATCGGGCGGAACCCGGCCACCCCTTGCAAGGACGCCCGGTCAAAGTTGTGGACTGCTCCACCACGCAACTGCCCGACACCGAGGCTAACCAGCAGTGTTACCCCCAACCCGGCGGTCAAAAATCAGGCTGTGGCTTTCCGGTGATGAAGTTTCCGGTCCTCTTTTCCCTGGCCAGCGGGGCCGTGCTCAACGTGGTCATGGCGGGTTGGCCTATTTAATCGCCCACAACCTGATGCGGTCTGTCATGGGCCAAGCCGCCGCCCAGCATGAAGTGGATTTGGAGCGGGTGAGCTTTAAGGGTACCGTGGACGCGGTTCGCCACTACAGCCAAGCCATTGGGCAGGCGCACAACCGGAAACTGCGCCGACAATTATGGGAGGATTTATGGCTCAACCTGGCTCGCGACTGGGTACCCCTGCGGCCCAACCGGCGCGAACCGCGCGCCGTCAAACACCGACCCAAGCCTTTTCCTTTGCTCAATCAACCACGCCACTGTTTCGTGGAAATCTCGCACCGCAGCGATTACTGGAAAGGCCGCGTTCGCAATTATCGAAGGCTTAACTAAGGACCATTCAGAACTGACTGTATTACGGACGCAATCAGCTGTTCAATATGGTTTTTAACGGATGATGTGCCGGCAAGGTAGGGCGGGCACTCCGTTGCCCGCCGCTCGTCCGAACGCTAAACACGGCGCGCACGGAGTGACGCGCCCTACCACGGTGTATGGCATCAACTTACTGACCAGCTTTGGGCGATGGCGCTGCCGTTTCATCCAGTTCCAGCCGGAGGTAATCGTACAGGACGCCGCTGGTAAGCGTGCCGGCGGGGACGGTCAACTTCATCACGTTTTCGCCCGCCTTCATCAACGACGCGTCGAAGGCGAGATCGTGTTCGGACCAGGAGCCCGCGATGCCGTCGCGATTGATGGTGGCGTTATAAACCAGGTTGGTCACGCTGCCGATGGATTGGCCGTTGACACTCGCGGCGAGGTTGCGTGCACCGGCGCCGCAGATCGCCAGCCGCAACGTTGTCCGGCCGTGCGGCGCGGCCGGAAGCTTAAACGCAATGGACCATGTCGTCTCGCGGCCCCGGCCATGACCGTCGGTGTTCAGCGGGTCTTCATTGTGCGGCACCTGCTCGAAGAACCAGTCCTTGCGGAAATCACTTTTGCCGACGACATAATTCACATCGTTCGTGAACAGCTTCGCATATTCGAGATACCAGCCCCAGTGATAATAGTCGTCGCCCTTGAAAAACTCGGAGCCGGAACGGTTGGGAATGCCGATGTCCCAAAGCTGCCGGCCATGGCGGACCGGCTGCCAGTTCAATTTACCGAGGTCCAGGGTTTGTCCGGCGGCAATGGCCACATTCGTCAACGTGAATTCGCCGAGCACGCCGTCGGCGATGGCGTGCAGCGTATAGTTGCCGGCGCGAACGTTGGGAATCGTGAAACGTCCCCGCGCATCGCCGCGCACCCAGAATTCGTAGTACTTCGCGTCGTTCTGCCAGTCCACAATGCGGGGAACGCCAAAGCCGGGCCAGCCGAAGCGTCCAAAGCCGCGGCGGCCAAAAGGTCCGCCACGAAAACGGTTGGTGCCGGACCGGCCAACGTCGTTGGTGAAATTAAACCCGCCATTGGTGCCGCGATCAAACCCGCCAGAGAAATCGCCGGGACCGCTCGGGTCATCCTCGCCGCCGCCGAAACCTTCCCCCCTGCCACCGGGCGCCCGAGCCGGTCCGCCGCCGGGCTGGTTGGTGCCTTCAGTCTCGTCGCCAACCGGCGGGCCAAAGCCGCCGAATCCCCGGTTCATCCGCGGCGGAACATAATCCGGCGCGCTCAGGCCAACGAGCAGCCGGTCCATTTTTAATTGCGGCGCCAACGGATCGTTCAAGACCAACTGGCCGGTCACTGTGGCGCGCTCCTTTTGGTTCGGATAATCCGCGCCAGCAACCCAGTCGTAAGGCCAGGCTTTCGTTTCCCGGTCGGCGCGTGCCAGGGCGTCGCGCCACATTGCGCCGGGCGTTTTCGCGGAATTGCAATAAATCAAAAACGGCCCGACGACCCGGCTCCAAGCCTCGCCATTGGTCACGGCACAAACGGCGCCGCCGTAATGGCTGCTGCGCCAGTAGTTCAACAGCACCGGCGCGGCTTCCGCGCTGATGTCGAGATGGCCGGTCAGCTCATATTTCGTCGGGCCGCCGCTGAGGTATTCGACCGACGGGTTGATGAACCAGAACCCGACGTGTTGGGTCGTGCCCAGCCAGCCGTAGGCGCGGGTCTCGAACTGGTTGGCCGAATAATCATATTTGTGCTCGACCTGGCCCTGGTAAATCCCGGTGTTAAGCCGCCGCGCTTCCGGGGAGTTCAACTCGGTGCCGGCCAGCCAGTCCTCGGGCGCCGGCATTAGCTTGCGGCGCTTGGCGTCCACGTTGAGATAATTGAAAATGTCCGGATTGAGCTTGGCCGCGAAGCGCGCCTCGCCGATGCCGGTGGCTGGATAATTTGTCCGGTGCTCGAAAATCGAATACGCGTAAACGCCCGAAAGCCCGCGCGCGAGCGCGTAGCGAATTTCAACGTCGCAGGCCGTGCCGCCGCGGCCGAAGCCACCAAAGCCGCCAAAGCCGCCGGCGCCACTGCCGGCCGGAGGCGGGACATAAACGCCTTTCACCGAAATTTCGCCCAGCGCGCCGCCGTTCGATTTGGGATCAACCGTGACGCGCGCGCCGTGTTCGCCGCGCGAGGCGTCCTGCGACCAATAGCCGAACGCATGCCCGGAACCGGTTTCCAGCAGTTCAAGATTTTTATATTTCAGCGAAACCAAATCGCCGGAATGTTTGGCGACCTGCGCGGTCACCAGGCCGTTGTCGAGCGTGAAGCTGGAATCCGTTTCGGAAATGGCGACCGGCGTTTCCGCGCCCGGCGAAGTTGCCGGGAGGGAAAGCGCCGCGCAGAAGACGGCTAATTTCAGGAACAAGCAGTTCATTCTGGTTGGCCGCATCCGCATTTAGACGCCCAACCGCGGTCAAAGGTGACAGGAGTAAAACCGGTTTCTGCAGGTGTGACGGTGAAATCAGCGACGACATCCGCCCTCACCCCGGCCCTCTCCCCCAGGAGAGGGAGAATCATTCGCCGCGTTTTGAGCGACGCCAATATGCCTGGTTCTCGTATGTCTCACCGCCAATGTCATAGAATCGGAGAGGGCAACGAAAATCGCCGGCATTATCCAGCAATGTAACATTGCACTCCCTCTCCCCGGGGGAGAGGGCCGGGGTGAGGGCGAGCGTGAATTACAACTTCATTGAAAACGTCGAGCAGTTGTCACTTCGTCTTCAATTCCAAAATGGTGATGGAATATGGCGGGAACGTGCGGGTGAAGCTGGTTCCCAGCCCTCTCACTTTTTCCGTGACGGGGATAATTTTGGCCGGCTCCGAGATGGAATTTGTGTCGTCCGGGCGGTCCGCCTTCAAAACAATCGCCGTGCCTTTGGCAGCGATTGAACTTCCGCTGATTTCAATCTTCACCGGCTGCGGCGTGCCGAGGCTGTTCACGATTTTCAGGTAAATCGTTCCGTTCCGGCTGTCGCGCGTGGCGTCGAAGAAAAGTTTTTTAATCGGTTGCGCCGACGGACGCGGTTGTTCCACGCCATCGCGGCGCGGGGCGGGCGGCTGCCACGTTTGTTCGGGAACATCCGACCAGCCGGTGGCGAGCACGACATCGCCGTGGTGCGTGCTGGACATTTTTTGCGCGTAATAAGCGGGCGAACCGTAGCTGGTGAGCGCGTCGTAACCGATCAAATCCGTTTTCCATTGCATGGAACCGCCTTTGGCGAGGTCGCTGACGTTGACGAAGAGCGGCGCGTAGCAGGACATGATGACGAGGTCGGAGTTGCGTTCCATGCCGGTCATCCACGCGGCGTCGCCGAGCGCGCCCGCCATGTTGGGCGTGGGACTGCCGACGCGCGTGGCCCATTCGCCGACGAAGATTTTGGTTTTGTTGGTCGCGGCTGCGGCTGTCGTAATCGAATGCGTGCGCCTCCATCGCCTCCTGCTGACGATAATAATGTTCGTCCATCACGTCGGGCACGCGGTTGGTCACCCGGGTGGTGGCGATGATTTCCAGCTGCGGATATTTCGCCTTGATGGCGTCGAAAAATTGCGTGAACCGCCCGTCGTAGCTGCCGGAGCGGTCAAACCAGTCTTCATTGCCCACCTCGACATAGCGCAGCGGAAACGGCGCGGGATGGCCGTCCTGGGCGCGGCGGGCGCCCCAGGTGGTGTTCGTGCCGCCGGTGACATATTCGATTTCGTCGAGTGCATCCTGCACATAGGGCTCCAGGTAGGAGCCGGACTGGATGAAATCGTGTTTCAGGGCGTACCCGGCATAAACGGCGAGCACCGGTTCCATATGCAGGTCTTCGCACCAGTTGAGAAATTCCAGCAGGCCCATGCCGTCGGTGGACCAGTAGCCCCACGCGTCGTTCATGTGGCCGGGCCGTTGGGAAACGTCGCCGATCGTGTTTTTCCAGTTGAAGCGGGTCCAGAGGAAGTTGCCTTCCAGGTAATTGCCGCCGGGGAAGCGGAGGAATTTCGGGTTCAGGTCCGCCAGCAGTTGCATGAGGTCAGGACGGTTGCCGTTCGCACGGTTCGCATACGTCGGCGGGAACAACGAAACCTGGCTGAACCAAATCGTGCCGGGCGCGGTCGTCGCGATGACCAGCTGGTTGTCCTTCGACGGCTTCATCTTTTTCGTCTTCAACGTGACTTCATATTTTTTCCAGTCGCCGGTGAGGGCCGGGATTTCGGCGACGGCAAAAACCGTTTTGCCATCCGAACTTTGCAGGCTCACGGTTAACGGGCCGGCGAAGCCGTCCGCCGCCCGGGCGTAAAACGACGCGTGATAAGTCGTCTTCGGTTTCACGGGAATTCCCCAGAACCCGCCGTTGGCGATTCCCGCCGGGGAATTTTTTGCGGCTGCCGCCGCGTCCAGTTTCAAGCTCACGTTCAACGCGGTGTTAAGCGGCGCGTTGGTGTCGAGTGAAATTGAGCCGCCGCCCACCGCGCTCCAAAACACCGCATTCGTCGGGTTCGCCTGGAAGGTGCGGTTGCGGATCAGCTCGCCATAAAGCCCGCCTTCGTAGGAATAATTGATCTCCTCGGTCATCAACCCGTAAAGCATCGGGCTGACCCTGGCGGTGACCTGGTCGGCTTTGATTTGCAACGTCGGGATGGGATTGGTCTGGGCCGGCGCGGGTGCCGCCGGGGTGCCGGCCAAAGCCAGCAGCAGGGCGAGCCGCGCGGGAAAATGTTTCCTGAAACAATGGTTTGAGTTCATGACGGATAATGGATTTTGTGATCTAGATACAGGGCCGTCCGGAAAAACACCAGCAAAACAGGCGCGGCCTTCAAGCCGTCGCGATTGAACTCCGAAGTTACCGGGCCGGAGTGCGCCCGTCCCCGGGCACAGCAAGCAATGACATTGCAATGGATCGCGGATCGGCTATCCGGTCAGCGCGTCAACGTTTGGACTGCGCGTGCTTCAGCACCGCTTTTGAACCACGGTGTATTGGCCGACGTTCAGTATTCCGCGGTGCCCATGACCTCCCGCAAGGCAAAGCAGCGGTAAACCGCGCGCACTCCAAACACTTCGCGAGATTCGAGCACGTTTGGGAATCCGGTGAACGTGAACAGTCCTGACCTGACCCCATAGCCGGACCGTTTCCCCTCTTGCACTTTGTGGTTTTCCAAATCTACGGTGGGGTCTGGCATCGTCCGTCATTGCTTTTTGGGTCAAAAAATCGGACAGTGGCTGAAACCGGCGTTGTGTTATGCGCGCTCAAAAGCCAATCATTGCCCGCGGCAAAGTCATCCGTTTCAGCCAATTCCTGGCTGACGCCGTGCGGCTGGTTCTGTTCATCTGGCTGTCTGCCACCCTGCCGGCCCGGGGCGCTGGCACGGCGGGCGATTACTTTACCGATGTCTGGATTTCCGAGAATGGCCTGCCCGACAATTCGATTACCGCCATCGCCCAGACGCCGGATGGTTATTTGTGGGTTGGCACCTACAACGGCCTGGCGCGATTTGACGGGGTGCGCTTCGTCACTTTTGATCCCGCAAACACGCCGGAGTTGACCCACGCCCGCATCCGCAAGCTTTTCGTTGACCGCCAGGGAACGCTTTGGATCAACACCTACGACGGTTCCCTGACAACCCTGCACCAAGGCACCTTCGCGCTCGAACGCCGCAACACCCGAAGTTCCGAGGCCGAGATGACACTGGTATCATCCTCATCGAATCACGTCGTCTTTCTGACCAGCCGGGGCGGGCTCCTCCGCAAACCGCTGGCGGCGCCGTCGGGTCAGGGCTGGGAGGAACTGTCCCCGCCGGGCCGGGGTTTGGGCGCGCTCGGCTGCGAAGATGACCAAGGCACCCTGTGGTATCGTGACACCAACCGGCATCTCTGGCGGCTGGCGGGCGGCCAATTCGAACCGTTGCCGGATGCTGCCGGGCTCAAAGAGCAAGACATCAGTTGTCTGGTGACCGATCCCCACGGCCGGTTGTGGGTGGCCACGGATCGGGAGATTGCCATTTGGGACGGGGCCGGGTTCCAAATCCGCACACCGACCAATGCCGAACCGCCACTGGGGGTGACGTTCATGTCCGTGACCGCGGATGGCCACGTCTGGATGGTGGCCAACGGTGAAGTGGGCGAAGCCGTTGACCATAACTGGATTGTCAGGCCGGAGACAGCGCGGAGTATTTTCAAGGAAAATCCGGGCCGGATCGGCACCCTGGAGGACCATCATGGCGGCATGTGGTTTTACAGTTTTGGGCGCGGTTTGTTGCACGTTGACGCGGCCGGTGAAGTCCGGCAACTCACAGCCAAAGACGGTTTTCCCGGGCAGCGGGTGAATTGTTTTTTTGAAGATCGCGAGGGCAATTGGTGGGCGGGCCTGGAAGCCGACGGATTGGTCCGGCTGCACGAGCGGCAGTTCCACACGGCGGCAGGCGGGAATCTGGCCCCGGCGAAGGCGGCCAGGTCGGTTTGTCAGGATTCCGATGGTGCGGTATGGATTGGGACGCTGAGCGGAGGCCTGAACTGCCGGCGCGAGGGAAATGGCACGAACCTGACCGTGGTTGAAGACGTGCCACAGGGATCGGTTTTTTGTGTGTGTCCGGACGCCTCCGGCCGGTTGTGGATCAGCGCCGGGAACGAAGATCTGTTCGTCCGGGAAGGGGGCGCCTTCAAGCAGGTATCGCCGGTGGTCCACGGGGTGAAAGCCATTCTGGCCGATCATACTGGCCGCGTCTGGTTTGGCACCACCAGTGGACTGTTCTTTGCCGACCGCAAATCGCCGGACGAAATCCAGCCTTTCAAGGGAATTGGCCGCCGGAATGTGCGGGCCATGTCGGAGGATCAGGCGGGCGTCTTGTGGGCGGGGACCGGAAGCGGCGAACTCTACCGCATTGCCGGCGACACGGCGACGGCGTTTCGTCCGACGGACGACCAGGAATCAGGAGCCATCTGGTCGGTATTGGCGGATCGCGATGGCGCGGTGTGGGTCGGCACCTTCCGCGGCGGGTTGTTGCAGTTCCGGGACGGGCAATTCACGCGTTACGGCAAAAAGGAGGGGCTGCCGGATAATGTCATCTGCCAGATCCTTGACGATGGCCGGGGTAATCTTTGGCTCGGTTCCCATCAGGGTGTTTTCCGTATTGGCAAATCAGAGTTGAACGACATGGCGCAGGGCAAGGCCAGGTTTGTGTCGTGCGTCGCCTACGGCCGGTCGGACGGTTTGCCCTCGCTCGAATGTTCGGGGGGCTACCAGCCGGCCGCCTGGCTGGGACAGGACGGCAAACTGTGGTTCACCACCGCCAAGGGGGCCGTCTGGGTTCAACCGGAGGAGATTCGTCCGAACTTGCTGCCGCCGCCGGTGGTGATTGAGGAAGTGCTGGTGGATGGCCAGACCAAAAGCGTGGGCAAAGCGGGAGAAACCGGTTCCGCCCTTCCCGGCCTGCCGCCCGCGATGCTGGAAGTTCCTCCCGGGAAACATCAGTTCGAGTTCCGGTACACCGGGCTGAGCCTGGTTTCGCCGGATAGAATCCAGTTTCGCTACCGGCTGGAAGGGGCCGATGCCGACTGGATTCAGGCCGGGACGCGGCGTTTCGCCCATTACAATTTTCTACCGCACGGCGATTATCGTTTTCATGTGATCGCCTGCAACAGCGACGGGGTTTGGAACGAGGCCGGCACTGCTCTGGCGGTGAAAATCCTGCCGCATGTGTATGAGACGTGGTGGTTTCGGGTGCTGGTGGGCATGGTGATTTTGAGCGTGGTCGCCGGAACGGTGCGCCACACCGCCACGCGGCGGCTGCATCAGAAAATGGAACAGTTGGAACGGCAACAGGCGGTGGAACGCGAGCGCGCCCGCATTGCCAAGGACATTCACGACGATCTCGGCGCGAATTTGACCCTCATCGCGGTGCTGGGAGACCTTGCGCAAAAGGAGAAGACCGGCGAACGCATCGAGAAGATGTCCAGCACGGCGCGACAGGCGGTCAAATCGCTCGACGAAATCGTCTGGGCGGTCAACCCCCGCAATGACACGCTGGCACACCTGATTGATTATACCGGCCAGTTTGCGACCGATTACCTGCGGGATGCGGGGATCCGCTGCCTGCTGGATGTCCCGGAGCAAACTCCGGTGCGCGAAGTTCCGTCCAACGTGCGCCATAATGTTTTCCTGGCGGTCAAGGAGGCGCTGCAAAACATCGTCAAACACGCCCGCGCGACCGAGGTTCTGGCTCCGGATCAGCGCCATTCCCGGCGGGCTGCGAATGGTCATCGAGGACAACGGTTGTGGATTTGAGGGGCCATCGCCCGACGCCTGGGCGGATGGGCTGGGCAACATGCGCCAGCGGCTGACCGAGATTGGCGGTGAATGCCGGATTCAAAGCCGGGTGGGCGCGGGAACCGTCATCACCATTGAATTTCCCTGGCCGCCAGGCTGACCGCGACGGCTCATACCTTTATCCGATGACCAAGGGCAAATTTTTGATCTAATATGTAACAAATAGAAGCTGGGACATGAGCATCACCATTTCCATCGTCGAAGATCAGCGCGAAATGCGCGAGAGCCTGGCAGAATGGCTGGGCAGCGCGCCGGGTTTGCGCTGTGTCGGCACGCATGCCACGGCCGAAGAGGCGTTGCGGGACATCCCCGCGGAAAATCCCGACGTGGTGCTGATGGACATCAATCTGACGGGCATGAGCGGCATCGAGTGTGTGTCCCGGCTCAAGGAGCGCCGGCCGGGGACACAGGTCCTGATGCTGACGACCTACGATGATGGAGATCTGATTTTCGATTCATTGCGCGCGGGCGCCAACGGTTATCTGCTCAAAAACATGCCCCGGGAAGAACTGGTGGGAGCCGTGCAGCAGGTCCGGGCCGGCGGTGCGCCGATGTCGCTCCAGGTTGCCCGCAAGGTCATCAATTATTTCCACCAGGTGAAGAACCCGGCGGTGGAATTGAAATCGCTCACCAGCCGCGAGCAGGAAATCCTGAAATTGCTGGCCAAGGGCTACATGTACAAGGAAATTGCCGATCATCTGGCCATCAGCATGAGCACGGTCCGGACCCACGTCAGCGCCGTTTACGAGAAACTCCACGTCCACTCCCGGACCGAGGCCGCCATGAAGCTGGTCGGACGGGAGTAACCGCGGGGGGGGCTTTCCATTGCCAGTCTCAGACAAACATCCGATAGACCTGCTGCGGAAAACAAGGTTAAATACTCGGATTCAACAATTGTGCACCCGATAAAGGCAAAAACTTTCGGTTTGTTCGAAGGTGACCGTATCCACGGCCCCGTAGTCAGTTGCTCCAATCCGTTTGAAAGGTAAAAAATTATGAAAATCACAAAAACCCTCAAAATCACCTGGTTCTGCGCCCTAACCCTCTGCTTAAACCTGGCCAGCACACAAGCCGCGAACATTTTCAAGGCCGATGTAACCGACAACCTGAACCTCGGCACTTCCTGGGTGCTTGGGACGGCCCCGGGCACTTCGGATGTCGCCACATGGGACAGCACGATCCAGGTCAACACCACCTCCACCATGGGAGCTGACCTGAACTGGGGCGGCATCAAGGTTTTAGATCCTGCCGCCCTCATCACCATCAATGCGGGCAACACCCTTACCGTCGGCGCCTCGGGCATTGACATGAGTTTGGCCACCAACGGCCTGACTTTAGCTTGTCCGGTAGTTTTGGGTGCGAATCAAACCTGGAATGTAACCAATGGTACGACTCTGACAGTCAGCGGTCAGCTTGGCGTTTCTACCGCGACTATTTTGACCAAGACAGGCAATGGCACTTTGAATTTTAGTTCCACCGTCAACGGCACTTATACCGGCAACGTTTCAGTGAATGGTGGCATGCTTATTCCAGGTGGGGCAAACGGGAATAATAACAGTGCCGTGGGCACTGGAGTGATAACCAACAACGGGGCAACGCTTCGGACCGCCAACAAAATTGTTGGAAATGTTTTGCAGTTCAACGGCACCAGCATTGTTGATGCAAACCTTGGCAGCTTTACCTTGGACGGCGCCTGGCAAGGAAGCGGGACGGTGATCATCACGAATATGGTGGCTGCCTCGACGGTAACCGCCGGTGGAAACGGAAACGGCGGCGGCACCATGGCAAATTTCACGGGTTCAATCATCGTGTCCGGCGTCAACCGGGACGCTTCCACAACCGCAGGGAGTTTCCGGTTCAACAACGGTGGTGCCAATAACAACTTGGGCAATGCCGCGATGTCCCTCGATTTGGGGCAAGGAAACGCGCATTTTACTGAAAAGAACAGCGGAGCGACGGCCACTTTTGGCGCGTTGTCTGGCGGCCCCAACACGCAGTTGGCGGCTTCGGCAAATTACGTCATCGGCGGGCTGAACTTGAACACGACTTTTGCCGGGACAATCTTGAGCGGCTCGACGCTTACGAAAAACGGCACCGGCACTTTCATCTTGACCGGCAACAATACAAACACCGGTTTAACCACCGTCAATAACGGCATTCTGCAAATTGGTGATGGCGTGACGAGCGGCGCGGGCGCGCTCGGTTCCGGCGCCGCCGTAATCAATACGGGCAGCGAACTGGTTTACAACAAGCCGGATGCTTTCACGGTCAGCAACAACATCAGCGGGGCCGGGACTTTGATCAAGTCAAACACCGCAAGCACCATGACCTACAGTGGAGCCGACACCTCCTCCGGCACTGCAATCATCAGTGAAGGCACTCTGGCGGTGGGTTCATCAGGCTCCATGTCCTGCCCGGTTTTTGTGGCCAGTGGCGCGACGTTCGATGTATCTCTCAATACCACCTTTAACAACACCTTGTCCGGTTCCGGCACTGTCAGCGGATTGTTGACGTCGGCGGGCGGAACCATCAACCCGGGCGGCAATGGCGCGGCCGGGACGCTGAGTTTCCTGAACGGCCTGACGGAATCGGGCAATGTCAGCCATCAGTTTGAATTTTCAACGCCCAGCGGCGCGAATGACCTCATCAGTATCACCGGTGACCTGACGTTGAGCGGTGTCAACACCATCATCGCCTCCCATCTTGGCGGCGGCACCGTCCCCCCCGGCACCTACACATTGTTCACCTATACGGGTAATCTCGTTGGCGGAACCAACAATCTTGCTCTCAGCGGCGCCTCCGGCTATTTTACCAATCCTCCAAATCAAATCCAAGTCGTCATCGCCCCGCCACCGCGTCCGTCAACCAACCTGACCTGGGTGGGTGACGGAACGGCAAACAGTTGGGACACGACCAGCCCCGGTGATTGGAAGAATGGAGCAACCTTCTTCACCTTCCAATCGGGAGATACCAATACGTTTGACAATACCGGCGCGGCCAATCCCACCGTTAATCTGGCGGCCACCGTATTGCCGGCCGCGGTGGTGGTCAATGCGGCGAACGATTACACCATAACCGGCAACGGCAGCATCGGCGGCTCGACCGGACTGACCAAGACCAACAGCGGGAAGCTGTCCTTGCTAACGACCAACTCATATACCGGACCTACCATCATTGGTGGCGGCATATTGGAAGTGGTGTCCCTGAACTATGGCAACGCCGCCAGCAGCATTGGCGCCTCCAGCAGCGACCCGACGAACCTGGTGATTTACGGCTCAACCTTTAGTTACACGGGCGGCGATGTCACCACGGACCATGGCGCCACGCTGAATGGCAGCGCCATCATCAATGTGACGAACACCGTCGGCGCCAACAACTTGACCGTCAATGGTTCGTTAGTGGGCCCGGGCGCACTCACCAAGTCCGGAAGTGGCACTTTGACCCTGACCCCTGCCAACAGTTACAGCGGCGGCACGGTGATCAGCAACGGCGTGATCGCCCTGAATTCCAATGCGGCCAATGATTCGGGTGCTTACAATGGCCTGGGCACAACCAACCAGGCGGTGGTCTTCAATGGCGGCACACTGCAACTTTACGGGTATAATGGTTCCACCACTCCCAATTACAACACCTTCCGCAGCCCGCTGGTGGTGCCCACCGGCCAGACCGGAACCCTGCGGCTGTTCTCCCGCGGACCCAACAACAGTTCAGGGCTGGTTAGCAGTTTGACGGGCAATGGCACGCTCAACCTGGTCGTTAATTACGTCCGTGACAATCTGGATGGCGACTGGTCAGCCTTTACCGGCCTCATCAATGTGACGATCAAATCCACCACCTCGTCCGAGTTTCGCATCAACAACACCTTTGGGTACGCGAATGCGGCCGTTTACCTCAATGACAATGTCATCATGGATCGTGCGTCCAGCGCGAGTTCAATCATCAACATCGGTGAACTGGGCGGCACCGGCGCCGCCATTGTCGGTCCGGGGACCGGGAGCGCGGTCAATCCCGCCTGGTGCGTCGGCTGGAAAAACACCGACGCCACCTTTAACGGTTTCATCGAGGACGATGGCATCACCTCGATCATCAAGGTGGGCAACGGCACCTGGACCCTTACCGCTGACACCAGTATAATTGGCAATATCTACACCGGTTCCACCACCATCAGCAACGGCGTGCTGGCATTGACCGGCTCCGCTGAACTCCCCAACACCACCAATATCAACGTCGTTTCCGGCGCCTTTTTCGATGTCTCCGGCCGGGACGGCGGGGCATTTCATCTGAATCCAAGCCAGACCCTCAGCGGCCGGGGAACGGTTCGCGGCACTATTGACCTCTCCCCCGGCGGCTGGGTTGCGCCGGGCGACTTGACCGGAGACGTGGGGACCCTCACCGTGACGAACAGTGTTACCCTGAGTGGCGGCACGACCTGGATGAAACTGAACGGCGCCAGCAGCCCGAACAGCGACCGGCTGGTATCCTCGCTCTCCAGTATCACCTACGGCGGGGCACTGATCGTGACCAATGTCGGCAGCGTGCGATTCCAGCCAGGCGAAACGTTTACACTGTTCAGCGGTTCAGGATTGAACGCCGCGTCATTCAGCACGGTGACGCTCCCGAATTATTACACCTGGAATACCAACCTGAGCGCTGGCTCGGTGAGCGTTGCGACCGTGTTGCCGCCGCCGTCCATCAGCAGTGTTGATTACAGCGGGCTGTCCGGTGGTTCCATCACTGTCCATGGCGCCAACGGAGTTGTCGGTGGGCCCGCGGCCGTCCTCACATCCACGAACATCTTGACACCGTTAGCCGGTTGGACGCAGGCTGCTGCCGGCAATTTTGATGGCAGCGGCACTTACACCGCCACCATCACTGTGGATCCGGCGGCTCCGGAACAATTCTTCATCCTGGTGGGCTATTAACCGGCCCGGGTGAAGCAATGCTTTTTAAGCAAACTGGAGTATATTTGAGCATGCTCAAGACACGGCATGAGAATCGGGCCAGTCGCAGCTGGCCCGGATTCACCTTGATTGAATTGCTGGTGGTCATTGCCATCATTGCCATCCTGGCGGGCATCCTGTTGCCGGCGCTGGCAATGGCCAGGGACAAGGCCTATCGCACCAGTTGCCTCAACAACGTGACCCAACTCCTCAAGGGCTCGGCCATCTACGCTGCGGACTTCAATGATTCCCTGCCGCCCTCCAACATTAAAGGTTTCAATCTGTTATCGTCCGAGCATTATGGACGGTATGTATGGTGGAATGGTGACTCCGGGGGAACACCTGGGTACAAAGTGCCGCTGGGCGTATCAGACAACATTCAAAATTTAGGCTTTCTCTGGGTGTTCAGCTATCTGGGTGACGGTGGGGCTATGTATTGTCCATCCTACAATGCAAAGCCCAATCCCGGCGACCTTTCGTCGGTGCCTTACCAGCCATTGGTGACGCTGGATTCAGGTGGAACTGCCCGGTCTTCTTATATCTGGAATCCTTGGGCGCAACCTGACAGTAAATCGGCCTGGTACCGGAAGTATCAGAAGACGAGCGACTTCAGGACCTCGCGGGTTTTGTTGCATGAGAACCTGTTCAATCCCAAAGGCGGCACCGGCACTGCGCCGCTTGACCCGGCCACCGTGGCTCACGATCACAGTAAGATTTTGATGGTGGCTTATTCGGATTTCAGCGCCAAAGGCATCAAAATCACCGGCAAAATGTGGGCGCATGCGTCACAGGTTAATGCGGATGGCAATCTCGCGTACCCGCCCTATACCAATCTGCTCAACGATATTGAAGCGGCGAACTGACAAAATCCCATCGCCACCCACGCGCCTTACCTGGTGATGCCGCGTTCGCTGGTGCGAACAAAGTTGACCAGGTGCTGCACCTCAGGAAGCTTTGGCAATTCCGATTCGATCTTTGCGAGCGCGTTGGGAATGGTAAGCCCTTCACGGAATAGAATTTTGTAGGCCTGGCGCATGGCCGCCTGCGCTTCCTCGGAAACCCCGTTGCGCTCCATGCCGATTTTGTTGATGGTGCGGGTCTCGGCGGGATTGCCGTCCACGATCATGTACGGCGGCACGTCCGACACCACCTTCGAGCAGCCGGCAATCATCGCCATCCGGCCAATCCGGCAAAACTGGTGCACCGCTGCCAGCCCGCCCACCAGCGCGAAATCCTCCACCACCACATGCCCGGCCAGCGCCGCCATGGACACAATCACCCGGTTCCCCATCACCACGTTGTGCCCGATGTGGCTGCCGGCCAGAATGGTGTTGTCGGAACCGATGACCGTGGCCTCCCCGTCACCCGTCGCGCAGTGGATGCTGACGTGTTCGCGGATGGTGTTCCGGTCGCCGATTTCCAGCCGCGTCACGCCACCCTTCCATTTCAAATCCTGCGATTTCAACCCGATGCTCGCGAACGGGAAAATGTCGTTTCCCTTTCCAAGTTTCGTATGGCCGTCAATGACGACGTGTGAATGCAGCTTGCAGCCCTCGCCGAGCGTCACGTGTTCGCCGATGATGCAATACGGCCCGATTTCGCAATCGGAACCAACCCGTGCATTCGGATGAATGATAGCGGAAGGATGAATCATCTGGATTGCGGATTGCGGATTGCGGATTGCGGATTTCTTCCCGACCGGGCGGTGTTAATTGTTTTCATATCTTCCGGATTCATGGTGATGATGTTTTGTGCTGTTCAATCCGCATTTCGCAATCCGCAATCCGCAATGGTCTCATTGGTCACGCAGCATGAAGGTCACTGCCGCCTCGCTCACCGTTTCGCCGCCGACCTTGCAAACGCCTTTGGCCTTGCCGATTTTGCCGCGGATTTTCGTCAGCTCGACTTCGATGATGAGCGTGTCGCCGGGCACGACCGGCTTGCGCCATTTCACGTCCTCGGCGGACATGAAGTACGCGACCTGGCTGGCCAGTTCCGCCTGTTTGAGCAACACAATGCCCGCCACTTGCGCCATCGCCTCGAGTTGCAAGACGCCCGGCATGATGGGATGCCCCGGAAAATGCCCCTGAAAATAGCCTTCATTCATGGTGACATTTTTAACGCCGGTGATTTTGTTGCCCTCAATCTTGAGAATCCGGTCCACCATCAAAAATGGCGGGCGATGCGGCAGCAACTTCATGACCTGCTCAATATCCATGGCTCCATCGGCAGGGATCAGCGGTTCGGGCACGGGGCCTTTCGCCGGCGGCGGCGAGAACGTCTGCGCGGCGCGCAATGGCTTTTGCATTTGCGCGGCAATGTGCCGGACCATTTCGCAATTCGCCGCGTGACTCGGCTTCACCGCAATCAGATGCCCGTGAATCGGCCGGCCGAGCAGCGACAGGTCGCCCACGATGTTCGAGCATCTTGTGCCGCACAAACTCCTCCGGATAGCGCAGCGGCTCGGTCGTAAGCACCGCGTCGTTGCGGATGACCACGGCATTCTCCAGACCGCCGCCCTTGATCAGGCCGTTTTTGACGAGGTATTCGATCTCTTCGAAAAAACAAAATGTCCGGGCGTGCGCCAGCTCCTTTTCCCATGTTTTGGGCGTGATTTCCGTGCTGTAAAATTGCGTGAACCGCCCGCGCTTGTCCGCGCTCGTGCAGGAGATTTTGAAAGCCTCGTCGGGAAACAACGTCATCGTCGTCTCGCCCACCTGCAACTCAATCGGCGCGGTGGGCGTGTAAGGCTCGCGATTTTCCGCCTGCGGCACAATGCCGGCGGACTGGATGATTTTGCAAAACTCGCGCGAGCTGCCGTCGGCGATGGGCGGCTCGTTCGCGTCCAGTTCGACTATCGCGTTGTCAATGCCGCAACCCGCCAGCGCCGCGAGCACGTGCTCGACGGTGTGAATCTTCACATTGCCCCTGGCCAGCGTCGTGGAGCGGCTCGTCTCGCTCACATTTTCCACGCGCGCCTCGATTTCCGGTTTGCCTTCCAGGTCCACGCGGCGGAACCGCACGCCGCTGTTCGCGGGCGCGGGCAGGAGGGTCATGTTCACCCGGTTGCCGCTGTGCAAGCCGGTGCCGGAAAAACTCGCGGGCCGATTAAGAGTCTGCTGATTGAGCACGGTCTGATTAGACAAAACATGAAGACGGTTGGCAAGTCTCCGCGTTAAATCCGGCTGGAGGAATAACCCGGCTTGGCCCGTAAACGATGCCTGTCCTACGCTTCAGCTAATGTCACGGATGCAACAGGCGAAAGAACAAGCCGCCCGTTGGCAATGGCAGGGTGAGGCTCTTGTTCGTCCCGTCATCGGCAACGGGCCAGCCTTCATACCCGCTGGGCAACCAGTTCATCTTCGTCAGATCTGGAGTCTGCTGCAACGACCAACCAGGTGAGTCCGACGGCCACGCGACTTGTATATCGTTGCCTTGACGGGTGATGTTCAGCGTTGGCGTAAACGTGGGCGGTGGGAAAGTGGACGTGTTTATCAATACCGTCAGCGTGTTGTCGTTGATATTTGCGCTGATCAAATCCGGTCTCCCATCGCCATTGATATCCGCCGCCACGACGCAATACGGCCCGCTGCCCACGTTGAGTATGGTGTTGGAGCCAAAGGCCCCGTTGCCGTTGTTCGTCAGCACCGTCAGTGTGTTATCATCGGTATTCGCATTGATCAAATCCAGTTTGCCGTCGCCATTGATATCCGCCGCCACGACGCAATATGGACCAAGGAAATGATACCGAGAACTGCTCACGCTGAGCATGGCATTGGAGCCAAAGAGGCCGCTGCCATTGTTGGTCAATACCGTCAGCGTGCCGACATAATTTGAGTAACCCGTATTATTCGCACTGATCAAATCCGGTCTGCCGTCGTTGTTGATATCCGCCGCCACGACGCAATAAGGGTTACTGTTTGCGTTGAGTGTGGCATTGGAGCCAAAGAGACCACAGCCGTCGTTCGTCCACACAATGAGCGCACCTGCAACTGCTTGCGCGCTGATCAAATCAACCTTGCCATCGCCATTGATATCCGCCGCCACGACGCAAAATGGCCCTTTAGCGTAGAGCATGACATCGGTGTTAAAGCCACCGCTGCCATTGTTCGTCATCACTGTCAGCGAGTGGCCAGTTTTATTCGCACTGATAAAATCCAGTTTGCTGTCACCGTTGACATCCGCTGCCGCAACAGAGGGTGTGAAACTAAAGTTGCCGATCTGTACCCTGTAGGCGCGGGCGATCACAAAGCTGCCGCTGCCATTATTCGTTATTGTCAGCAGGTAACCACCTTCGGATGAGGTGTCAGCCGAGCAGATCAAATCCAGTTGACCATCACCATTGATCTCCGCTGCCGCGACCCAATTCGGCGAAAAAAAGGGCGACAAGTCGATTGTGGCGTTGGAACCAAAATTGCCATGGCCATCGTTGGTAAATATCGTCAGTGAATAACCGCTTTGGTTTGCACAGATTAAATCCAGTTTGCCATCGCCATTTACATCTGCCGCCACAACATGCACTGGAAGCCCTCCCGCGTTGAGCGTGTTGGTCGTGAAGGTCAGGTCTTGGGCGAAGGTGTGATGGACAGCAATAAACAAAACCGATACGATGAACACGAAGCAGCAAAGGGTTTTCATAAGATTGTTTTTTCGTTTTGTAACGTTGGTAACATCAAACAACGGACGCCCACAGCTGACTAAGTACGATCATAGCTGGCGTAAGGTGGTTTTCAAGCCATTTAATAATGGAAAAGGTTCGGATGGGCCGTTCCGGTCATAATCCGCGCGCTGGGCAAGCCTCCGCGTTTGGAGTCCCGCCTTGGCCCTCATTCGATGTTGAATGTTGAATGTTGAATGTTGAGTTTGGCTTTCCCAAGCCGTCCCCCAAGACGCGATTTCGGCCTTCGGTTTTTGGCCTTCGGGCTTCTTTCGGGCCTCGGATTTCGGCCTTCGGATTTCTAAATCATATCCACCGCCACCACCCGGATGATTTCTTCTAGGGTGGTTTCGCCGTTGACGACGCGTTGCAGCCCGTTTTGCCACAGCGTGCGCATTCCATCCTGGATCGCAATCTGTTCCAGCGCGGACGTTTGCAGTTTCTTCAGCACCGCCTCCCGGAAAGGTTCGGTGACCGCCAGCAGTTCCGTCACCGGCATGCGTTCGGAAAAACCGGTGTGGTTGCAATGTTCGCAGCCCGGACCCCGGCGGAATTGGGCTTCGGGCATCAATTCTTCCGGCACGATCTTCAAGCGGCTCGGCTCCGGCTCGTACGGCTGTGTGCATTTCGGGCAGTTGCGCCGCACCAGCCGCAACCCCATCACCCCCAGCACACTCGACGCCAGCATGAACGGCTCGATTTGCATGTTGATGAGCCGCGTGAACGCGCCCGCCGAAACGCCGGAGTGAATCGTGCTGATGACCAGATGCCCCGTCAGCCCCGCCTGCACGGCGATGGCCGCCGTTTCCGCGTCGCGAATCTCGCCCACCATGACGACCTGCGGGTCCTGGCGCAGGATGCTTTTCAGCGCCAGGGCGTAGGTGAAATCCTGCGCCGGATGAACCTGCGTCTGGCTGACCATCGGCAGATTGAATTCCACCGGGTCTTCCACCGTGCTGATGCTCATGTTGATGCCGTCGCGTTGCATGATGTAACAAAGCGCCGAATACATCGTGCTCGTTTTGCCCGACCCGGTGGGGCCGGTGAACAGGAGCAGGCCGCTCGTCCGTTTGAGCAGGCGCAACAGCCCGTTTAGCGTTGAATCCTCAAAACCAAGCGTGTTCAAATCGAACCGCCGGTCCTTCGGATCGAACAGCCGCACCACAATCTTCTCGCCGCGCGTCGTGGGGAAGATGGAGACGCGCAACTGCACGCCGTCCAGTTCCGGACCGCCGATGGCCGTGCCATCCTGCGGCAGGCCGGCCTGGTAGGTGACCAGATTGGACATCACCTTGAAACGCATCGAGATTTTGTCCAGCAATTCGAGCGGCAGATGCGCCACCTCGGTCAGCACGCCGTTGACGCGGGCGCGCACTTCGATGACTTTTTCCCACGGCTCGATATGCAGATCGCTGGCGCTGAGTTTGATGGCGTCCTGCACCATGCAGTTGACCAGCACGATGATTTCGGGTCCCTGCGCGGCGACCGATTCGGATTGGAGATAATTGGTGGTATAGCTCATGGCAATGGGGAGAAACTCCCGGGACGATTAAGCGTCTGCTGATTGAGCATGGGTGGATTAGAACAAAACCCGAAGCCGGTTGGCAAGCGGCAGATTCGGGGGCACTGCTTCGGAGGGACCCCCATTTTAACCACGAAACACACCAAAGACACGAAAGGCAGGGCGCGTCACTCCGTGCGCGCCGCATTCGTTGCGCAAAAAACCAACAACTCTGCGGATATGAACCGAAGCTAACGGAGGGAACAGAGAAAAATCTCCGCTACCTCTGCCCGCTCGCGCGTCAGCGGCGTTCGGTGTCCCGGCTTCAGCCGGTTCCCCAACGTGGCACAGGCATCCTGCCTGTGTCTTCATTCGGAGTTGGACTTTCGATGTTGAATGTTGAATGTTCGGTGTCCCGGCTTCAGCCGGTTCCCAACGTGGCACAGGCATCCTGCCTGTGTCTTCATTCGGAGTTGGACTTTCGATGTTGAATGTTGGATGTTCGGTGTCCTGGCTTCAGCCGGTTCCCAACGTGGCACAGGCATCTTGCCTGTCTGCATTCCTTGCCGGTCGGTGGCGGAACTGGATGCACTGTTGCGGCGGCGCATCCGCCGCCGGCTGGTGACCCCGGCCAGCGTGATCGAGAAAGTGGAAGCGCTCACCGAGTCACCACCGCCGCAACGTCACAACCAACACCCCTGAGCGTTGTTCCTTTCATTGGTCTGTAGGCAAGACGCCGATCCGGTCCAGCGGGCTCTTGACTCCAAGCCCTGGCTTACGCATGGCGTGCGTGTAGATCATCGTCGTCTCCACGCTCTTGTGGCCCAGCAGTTCCTGCAACGTGCGGAGATCCATGCCGCCGTCCAACGCTTGCGAGGCGAACGAATGCCGCAGCACGTGCGGCGTCACCCGCTTGTTCAACCGCGCCCGAACCGCCGCCTGTTTGAGGATGCGTTGAAACTCCCAGTCCGACGCATGGTGCCGGCGATAGAGGCCACTGCGCGGATCCAGACTCAGATGATCCGCCGGCCACAACCAAAACCACGGCCACTCCTCACCGGCTTTGGGATACTTGCGCTGCAACCCGTCCGGCAGCCACACCCCCGCCACCTGCTCCCGGCGATCCGCTTCGTACAGCCGGCGCAGGGTCTCGAAGTGCTTCCGCAACGGTTCGACTACCACCTTCGCCAGGGGGACCAGGCGATCCTTGTCGCCTTTGCCACCAAGCACGGTAATGATTTCCTGTTCCAAATCCACGTCCTTGACCCGCAAGCGCAGCAATTCCATCAGCCGCAACCCGCCTCCGAACGCCACGCAGGTGATCAACGACCACGATCCCGGCAACTGGCTTAACAAACTTCGGACCTCCTCAAGCGTCAGCCAGGTCGGCAGATGCGGCCGCACCTTGCCCCGGCGATAATCCGAAAAATCGCCCAACTCCTTGCCAAAAACTTCCCGGAGCAGAAACACCACCGCATTCAACGCCTGCCGCTGGCTGCTCGCGCTGAGTCGCTGGTCCAAGGCCAGATCGTCCAGAAACGCTTTGACAATGGCGCTTGGGCCAGCCGCTCGGGCCAATGAGAAAAGTACAACGCCTGCATACGGGTCGCTTTTGCCGGGTCAATAAACGCCTGATAAACCGACAAAACTGTCGGTTTATCAGGAACGCAAGCAGGACCGTTTCCGAGCGGGCAATTCAGCCATGCCGTTGAAATTAAGCAACTAATGTCTTGACTTGTCAATCTGAAATGAATTTATTGAAACCGACAAAAGCGACAGTCGGGAACGATAACGGAGACTTTCGGATAAACCGACAAAGTTGTAGTTTATTAACAATGTTAGGCGACTTAGTTTCGCTCACAGATCATTTGGTTGAGAGTTGCTTGGAATTGTTGAGCGGATTTTTTGGTCATTATCATGCCGGTGCATTTGTATTTGAACGGAGCTTGAAAGTTTATCGGTTCAAGATAGTCAGGACACAGCCAGAGTCCCGGCCATTTTTCTTGATCCACCATTGGTTTGCCGCATTTGGGACAGTTCATTTTTATGTTTGTAAATAGTCGCCAGTGGCCTAACAAGTCGCCGGAGCCAACCGCCGTTGGCGCTGTCCGTTCCGCTATCGCGGTTCACGTCACGAGTCGGCGGTGGCTCAGCTTTTTTCGTTAGGCGACTTTGCGTGACGGTAAACACTCAACTCTGTCAAAACGTATATATGAAAACACAGCGCATTATCGGCATACTTTGGATGCTATTTAACGGCGTGCTCGGCATCTTATATTTGTGGCTGCTTTTATACCCTATTGTTTGCTTTTCACGAGTCCCCTCGTCGCCGGGTTTCTATTTGGGCACTTTGTTTTGCCTGTTGTATTGGGCTGGTGCTACGGCAGGTTTTTCCCTTTTTCGTGGCGCGCAGAGGGCGCGCCAGTTTGTTACCTTGATTGCATTTTTGATCGTTATGGCGACAATCGCAGGATTTGTTGCATTAAGGTCGCTTCCGGGGATGTATTACATCGCCAGTGTTTTTGCGACGGTCTCGGCTGTGTTTTTGTTTTTACCGAGACACAAAACAGTCGCCTAACACCGCGCTGGAGCCAACGGCCACTGCCCTTGCAGTTTTGGACGATGATATGAAATTTGATTGTCACGGTTGCATTTCGGAGTCACTTTCCAGTGGCCGTGGCTCAGCTTTGGATCGTTAGGCAGACTACGTTTATGAACAATTTTCAAGATATTGCGCAGAGTGTTAATGCTGTTCAGGCAGCACAGAGAGAAGCGGGCCGACGCATGAGAGCGGCTGCCGAGGCGCAGATCGCATTGCCGAATCTTCTGTCCGGCCATGCCACTTGGGAAGCCATGAAAAGCGCGATTGAGCAGCTTCGCCGCATCGCCCCGAAAGACCACGATGTTGTTATCAAGGTATCGGATGTCACCGTTATTGAGGCTTACTTCATCGAACCCCATGCCTTTCTCTTTCAGGGCGTGAATGATGTCGGGGAGGACACCTGGATAGGTCTCCATTTCTCCCAGCTTGTTTTTGCGGTTATCCACCGCCCCAAGTTCAGGCCAGAGCCTACTATCACGGGATTTTGTCCACATGCGCCGTCTGCCTAACAATGCGCTGCACACAACAGCCACTACGCTTTCAGTTTTGCGGATGATGTTTTGCAGATTCATATTTTGGGGTTGTCGGGAGTCGCGGGAGATTTTTCCGTGGCTGTGTGTGAGCTTGAATCGTTAGGCATCGCATGGCCATTGAGATTCAAATTCGGGACGACGATTTTGCGGATGAAGTGATTAAATCGGCTCCACAGGGAATTTTGATTAAACGGAGCGTGTTGCGTTTTCGGAGCGCCGATGTTGCACAGGCTGTCTTGCTCACGCTTACTTTCATCAGAGATAAATCGGTTGATATTGATATTGCCCTTCTTGCGACTTGGCTTTACGAGAAAAGCAAGCACAAAGCCTGCTATGTATCCAAGCGGGGTAAGAAGATACCAGATACGAAGTTCGGCGTAAGACGGTGGATACAGGAAGAGTTGGACATCACAGACAATCACAAGAGTGACAATCAAAACGATGCCTAACAAAGCGCTGCACCCAACAGCCGGTGTCCCCGCACGTTCATTGTTCTTTTTCATTTGCTCCTTTTGGTTGCGCTCCACCACCGCCGCCACCGGCTGTGGGTGAGCTTGATTCGTTAGGCCACTTATGCACGCTGCCAGAGCCATTTCACCGGTTTGTATTCGCGCTCGACGAGTATCTGTCCGCAGTCGCACACGCCGACTCGCCGCACACCAGTCCAGACATTCCACGGCAGCGCAGCGCAGCATTCGATTTCAGCGCCGCAGTTTTTGCAGTGATAGTGACCACGCATCCATTTCACGTTGTCTATCACCGGCATCGGTTCCGATTTTTGTTTCATGTTTTTAGTTTTCATAAATTTGTTCGTTGACCAGTGGCCCAACAAGTCGCCGGAGCCAACCGCCGTTGGCACGGTCAGTTCCGCTTCGCGGTTCACGCCGCGAGTCGGCGGTGGCTCAGCTTTCTACGTTAGCCGTCATTCGCACGTTATGAGATTTTTCTCCATCATTCTTTTCGTCGGCGCCTTGGCATTGGCAGGTTGTGAGGTTCCGCAGGAGCAGAAGGTGGCAGATTGCACTACGAACAGTTTGGATTTCTCGATGACGGTTCAGTATTCGGCACCCTATCAGTTTGTGCTTGGCGTCCCACAGTCGCAGACCGGGCAGATGAGCTTTCACGGTGAGATAGTTTTAAAGCAGACCACTGGCGTTGTTGCGCGCATTCCCATCAGCTCGCAGGACATCACATCCTGCAATTGGCTGCCGAGCGTTGACGGTTACATTCTGACGTGGTCACGCACCAATCACGGAGAGCGATTGAGTGACATTTTGGTTCAGAAGCAGACCTACGAGGTTCACGTTACTTTTGACGAGCCACCACCCATTACGAGTTCGTTGTGGTTGTCATCCATGAAGCATTGAGCTATAACCATGACGGCTAACAAAATCACTGCACACAACGCCGGATGGCGCTCTCAGTTCCGCTTTCGCGGGTCGCGTCATCAGTCCGGCGTGTGTGAGTTCCAGCGTTAGGTGTCAATCCATCATTTACCATGCGCATCATTTTATTGCTCACCATCACGGCTGCATTACCAATCGCGTGGTTGGTTGCAGAGTTCAAGTCTCGTCCCGGTATTCGCCGCACTCTCGGCATCGTTACCATCTTGTGGTCATTCGGCGTTGCCTCACTGGTTGGTCTTTTGCAGGACTTCAACGCCAACGTCTATTTCACTGGAGCCAGCAAGGATTTGTTGACAGCTTCAGTTGAGCAGCTCAAAGCCGGCAAGACAGAGGCTGTGATTCGGGAGTGGTCACGCGCAGATGGTGAGTTCCAACCCACTTATGAGAATCGCGCCAGATACCGGCAAATTGTTGACCAGGCAATCGAGGGAATGAAGAAGCCATGACACCTAACCAGATCACTGCACACAACGCCGGATGGCCGTCTCAGTTCCGCTTCGCGGTTCACGCTGGTTGGTCCGGCGTGTGTGAGTTCTGGCGTTAGGTGTCATTCGCGTTTCGTTGATATATGCCAAAGGTAAAAGACATAGTGTCGCTGTTAGCCAGCCTTGGGTTGCCAGTAGGAGCCATATGGGGGCTGGTATTGAGGTATTGGCAATCCACGTCAGGGGAGCGACCGGCAAATATACACCTAGTCCTAGTATTAGCAGGAGTTGCCGCCTCGATATTGGTTTTTTGTGTTTGGTGGATTGTGAGGCAGCATCAGAAGATTTCGCAGTTGCAGAGTTCTTTGGATGCACTGAATCGCCCGCACCGTTTTCAGGATGATTGCACCGTTGATGAGGCGAGCGGCTTGTATCGCCACAAGACGAAGACGGGACTTTTCTGTGTTGCGTGCGCTGCCGAGAATGATAGAGAGTCGCCGATGAAGACAGAGCCGGATGGTTGGGGATGGAGTTGTCCTGTAAAGGATGCTCACTTCGTTCGCGGGCCGAATTGGAAATTCCCCGAAATAAAAACCAGCCGCAGTTCTTGGATTTGGGGAGATTGACCATGACACCTAACAAAGCGCCGGAGCCAACGCCTATTGCACGTCGCAGTTCCGCTATCGCGGTTCGCAGTCTTGATGCGGCGTGGCTCAGCTTCATACGTTAGGCCACATTCGCACCACAGACATCTATGAGCTTCACACCAGACGACAAGATTCAGAAGATTGCCGAGGCATATTCACTCGATGCTTGCGACTTTCTGCGTGACAATTTTCGCGTCAAGCTGGATTGGAGTGATGCCAGCATCCAAGAGATTGAGAAGGCGATGGATACTTTTTCCCGGCAGGCACAGTCAGCCAAGCCGACCGAGGAGCAGGTCATGGGATTTGCCAAGATGTTCGGCAGTTATGTCGGCGAGGTTTATCGCAAGAATCATGGCGCGGCTTGGGGGATGGTGGAGATGAGCGGCCAGAGTTTTCCTGGTCTCAAGGCCGAGTTAGATGGCACGCTATTTTGGCCTTGGGGACGAGCACGCAATCGTCTGGTTGATGGCGCAGAGAACAACGTGTGGCATTATTACAGCCAGTTGCCAAAGAAGCCCGGCACACCAGAGCCACCAAAGAAGGGCTGGAAATTTTGGAAATGACCATGTGGCCTAACAAGGCGCTGGAGCCAACCCGGGTTGGCGCTTTCAGTTCCGCATTCGCGGAGAACGTCATCTTGTCCCGGGTGGCTCAGCTTGGTCGTTCGACAACATCGTGAAGCGTCAGCCGACATATTTTCTTTTGGTGGCATTGATCAGCATAGTTGGCTGTTCCTCGGCACCGAGGCACATGTCGGGCACCGACTTCGAGCGGGCATACAAGACGAGCAAGATGCAGACGCTGGATTTGTATTCATACATCGGCGAGACCAACGGTGCGGTCTATATGCTCCGGACGCGCACACCACTGATTGGCTCCAAGCCCAAGGAGCAGGCATTCTTTACCGAGACCAATGGTCTGACGCCGGGATTTGTTGAGCAGATGAAGAAGGAAGCAATTGTCGAACAAGGCGCTGCAGGCAACAGCCACCGCGCCGGCCAGTAGGACGTTGGATGGAAATATGAACGTCGTCATTGCATTTTTGAGTCAGGCTCCGGTGGCTGTGCCTGAGCTTGGACGTTAGGCCTCATTGTGCGTGTGAAGGATTCTGCATCAAATAGGCGGCCAAAGCCGCAGCCAGCGATGAGCGGAGGTCCGCCGAAGCCGCCCAAGCGAACTGCACGAGGTCTTGAAGATGAACCACCTGATGACGAGGTAGCACGCCAGGTAATTAAATTCTTTTCCAAAAAACTGGCCGACCCGAATACGAGTGCCATTGACCGGAGGAGATGTAAGCGAGTGATCGAGTATATCAGAAAGCGAGTTGAGGAGCCATGAGGCCTAACAAGTCGCCGGAGCCAACCGCCGTTGGCGCTGTCAGTTCCGCTGTCGCGGTTCGCGTCGCAGGTCGGCGGTGGCTCAGCTTTTTTCGTTAGGCCACATCACACGCTTTATGCCAGAATACAAATCAGCCATTGAGCTTCTCGCGCCCGGCGAGACAGCTTTAGTCCTATTCACCGACGGCACTGGACTTACCGACAATCACGACGGCACAGGCTCATCAGGTTGGTGGTCACTCAACCTGAAGCGCATAGATAGTATTGATCTTGTTGTTATTTGTCGTCGTGCCAGTATAGACCAGACCGACAATGATGTGTTTGTTGGCAAGCTCGATGGCGTTGATGGCCCGGTCACGGATTGTTCTTATCCTGGCCGCCGTTACTTGGTTCGTCTCCGCGATTTCAAGCGAGCTGGTCACACGCTCGCTAATTGGCGAGAGTTTGCCTCGACCTTTATGCGTCCAGTAAGATATGTTTCGAGACCTGTGGCCTAACAAGTCGCCGGAGCCAACCGCCGTTGGCGCTGTCCGTTCCGCTGTCGCGGTTCACGTCGCGAGTCGGCGGTGGCTCAGCTTTTTTCGTTAGGCGGCATTACGCACACTCACATGAATAGCGACATAAAAGCAATCGTTGACCAGTTCTCGTCACTCAGTTTGCAGGTGAACATTGGCGAGCGACACAGGATTATGCGCAGTGACATCAGACGCGGCAGCCTTTGGATTGCGCCCAGACTCCATTATTTCAGCGTTACTCCATCCGGCGAGGTCGAAGCATTGCTGTCTCACTTCTTGCACAGTCATTTTGGAGCTGAAACCGGCCAGGATTACAAAGGCAGATGGAAGGTCTGGAACATTCCAGACCTCGCCGGTGTCACGAAACTTATACAGCAGTTTGGTGAGCGTAGTTAGTTATGACGACCATGCCGCCTAACAAGTCGCCGGAGCCAACCGCCGTTGGCGCTGTCAGTTCCGCTGTCGCGGTTCACGTCGCGAGTCGGCGGTGGCTCAGCTTTTTTCGTTAGGCCACATGAGCACGCACCATTCATTTAGGCTTACACGCTCAGACGCAAAGGATGAGGCGAGAGGTTTCGGACTAGCATTTCCGCTGGTGCAGCAGTTGGTGGTTTTGGGCATGGCTAGCCTCATCTTGGACGGCGGCATGGTATTACAGGTCTTTAGTTATGCTGCGCTGGCATATTGGGTTTGTGTCGCGATCATCTTGATTCGGCGACGCAGACAGTTGACGCCGATTGACAGGATTGTGATTCGCATCGGGTTCATAGTTGCATGTGCGATTTCAGTAGCCCTGACAGGATTTATATGGCACTTACGAGGTGTATAAACCTGTGGCCTAACAAGTCGCCGGAGCCAACCGCCGTTGGCGCTTGCAGTTCCGCTATCGCGGGCCACGTCGCGAGTCGGCGGTGGCTCAGCTTTTTTCGTTAGGCCACTCGACACGCTATGTCACATTTGAGCCATTCATTCAGCGGTGCATTGAGGCAGTTTTCATTCTGGATTGCCAACGGTAGCGTTGGTCATCCGTTGCTTGAGGGAGTTGACTATTCCTGCATCTTCCGCGAGCCGAGTGCGCTTGAGCAGGTTTACGCCATTTTCGCAAATGTCATCGAGATTGATGAGAGCGGTCAGGTTACGAACGCCAAGCACGCAGAGAGACGAGCAGCCCAGTATATCCTCCAGTATGTTGCCGGTCGGCCAGTCGAGCCACCGTTTGAGGGCTGGGAAGTTGAGCTTTATTAGATTATGAGACCGTGGCCTAACAAGTCGCCGGAGCCAACCGCCGTTGGCGCTGGCAGTTCCGCTATCGCGGTTCACGTCGCGAATCGGCGGTGGCTCAGCTTTTTTCGTTGGACGTGAGGCGTGGGCCATGCAGAAATACCGAGTCATCATTCGCGGCCAGAATCTGCTGACAGATGTTGACGGTATCCGGCAGCGAGTCGGTTTTTTTACGAATGTTTTCGTTGAGGCATTCACTCCAGCCGATGCCGAGTTGCGCGCGGTTGAGCTTGTCCGCGAGGACGCGCATTTGCGCCAGATGACGTTCAACGCTGTGGATGATTCATTGAGGTTGTCGGCGGATGAGGTCCAGGAGATTGAGTCTTTCGATGGTGTTCGACTGCCGAGGACAGGCTTGGCATTGTACCCGGAGAAGTCAGGAGAGACATGAAGTGGTCGTCCAACAAAATCGCTGCACACAACGCCGGATGGCGCTCTCAGTTCCGCTTCGCGGTCAGCGTCTTTTGGTCCGGCGTGTGTGAGCTCGGTCGTTAGGCAGCATGCGATGCGTTTTTTGATTTATGGACATAAACACAAAGTTGTTAAAACAAATCAGTGATTCGACTTCACAGACCGCCTTGAAGGTCGAGGAGCAAGAGCAGTTCTTGCAGAAGATGGCCGTTGCCCTCGAAAATATCGAGGCGATGGTCCAGAAGTTGGCCGAGTGTAAGGGCAAGTGAGGTCGCCGAGACGGAGCATGTCCTCGATTATGAGGAGCATGTTTTCGTAGAGCCGCCCGCGAGTCATGTAGTTTCCGGCGCAGAGTTGTTGGTAGTTCGGTATTCGGGCACTCAGTTTTTCGATGTTCGGGAATCTGATGCCTAACACCGCGCTGGAGCCAACGGGTGCTACGCCTTGAGTTTTATGTTTGTTAGTTTGCATTTTGTTTCTTTCTTGGTTGTACCGAGCCGCTGGTGCTTTCGCCGCACCCGTGGCTCAGCTTTGGTTCGTTAGGCAGCTTGCGTATGCTTACTGACGACATGAAGCAGCAGTCTTTGTTGGCACCTTGCCTGCCGCTGCGTTTTCTCATCAAGCCAGAGACGCGAGCGACTTCACGGCATCAGATGCAGGGCTTTTCTGACTCGGCGATGTTTTATCGGTTGCACGACTTATTTTGGACTTTGCGCGAGGCGGATGCGCTCGCACTTTTGACCGATGATGAGCGGCTCGTCGTGCGTGAGTTTGACCGGCTGTTTGATTCGATGCCGTGGCGAGTCATTCCATCGCACCCGCACGTCAGCGAGTTGCCAGACGATAATTTGACGCCACTGATTCCGGCGGGCGAGAAGTTGATGCGGATGCTTGAGCGAGCAGCACGCCGTCAGCGGTTTGGATGGTTGCATCGGTTATTCGGATTTTTTAGAGTGAGTCATGCGTGAGCTGCCTAACAAGTCGCCGGAGCCAACCGCCGTTGGCGCGGTCAGTTCCGCTGTCGCGGTTCACGTCGCGAGTCGGCGGTGGCTCAGCTTTCTACGTTAGGCCACTTCGCACCATGACATTGACATCACATCGAGTTGTCAGAGTCGCGCTTGTCACGCTGATTTGTTATTTTGCTTTATTCACGGCAGCTTGCTGGATTTGTGATTCGTTTTTTCAGGGAGCATTTGGTTATCGGTTCTGGGATCGTTTGTTTGCCCAGCCCGGCGAGATTGTCATGCCTATAGTTTTTGTTGCGTCATTTTTTGTCCGGCGATGGAGTCGTTGGTTTGCAGCAGTTGGTTTCGTGTCTTGCTTGCTGTGGACAGTTTGGGCTTTATTACCGAGGTTATGAGTATGATGATTGACCAGTGGCCTAACAAGTCGCCGGAGCCAACCGCCGTTGGCGCTTGCCGTTCCGCTGTCGCGGTTCACGCCGCGAGTCGGCGGTGGCTCAGCTTTTTTCGTTAGGCATCAGTAACACACACCACAAATCAAAAGGATAATATGAAAGGCAGACAGAAAGGCAGACCGACAAAATGGGTTTCAGCGACCATTTCGGAGTATTTTGGCATCGGCAAGCGCGGAGTTAAGTTTGAGATTTGGGAGAAGTGGAAGCAGAAGGATCGTAAGTTGGGCACTTTGACAGTTAATGTTGGTGGTTTGCGATGGCGGCCACAAAACGGGAAGGTTTCCAGACATAAAAGTTGGGCGGCTATTTCAGATTTGTTTGGTTCATAATCTGATGCCTAACACCGCGCTGGAGCCAACGCCGACTGCCCCTTGAGTTTATGGACGGTTTGAGTTATACAACGATTATCGAGCTTGCGGAGCCACCCGCCGGTCGGCGTGGCTCAGCTTTGGATCGTTCGGCAACGCGGCCATGCTCTTTTTAGTATTATGAACTTCGACAATTTCACGCCAGAAGAAGCGCCGCGTTTGGCCGCTTTTAACGAGGTCATCGCCAAGCTCAAAGCAGTTGGATGGGTTGAGAAGTCCGCCAGTGGATTCGGTGGCGAATGTAAAGATGTACGGCTTACGGGGTCGGGCACCAGCGGGCTTATGAACGTCAATGCCTTGGAGAAGGCACTCGGAGGACTGACCGGCTTGCAGGGAGAGATGCTTTTCTTCATTGCCCGCAAGCTCGCCAACGACAAACCGGAGACTAACTGATTTCGATTTCATTTTATGAGATTTTCTATCGCTATGCCGAACAAGGCGCTGCACCGCAACAGCCGGTACGCACTCCGCTCAGGCATTGGGGATTCTTTCATTGTTTCATTTCCGCTCCACCACTGCCGCCACCGGCTGTGGGTGAGCTTGGGTCGTTAGCCGCACTCGGAGCTTTTACGAGCCAAATCCGTCAAACAGTCATTATGAACACCTCAAGACCTCGTCTCATCGGAACGGTCTCGTGGCTTGCATTGGCACTGCCGTTTGTCGCTTACGGTTTGTGCGCGTGGTCGTTTTCACATCCCTGGCATGAGTCGGGAGCGTTTGCCAGCGTTGTCCTGACACGACGTTACGCCTTTCTCACTAGCGTCGTCGTTGCGGCGTGTGTGTTGTTGACTGACGCTGGACTCAAAGAGTGGCGACAGGCTTGGAAGCCGGTGGCGGCGCTCGCATTCAGCGGTGTGCTCTACGCTTTGGCCGCGAGGTTTACATGGATATTTTAGCGGCTAACAAATCGCTGCAGGCAACAGGCGCTGCGCCTTCAGTTTTGGACGGCGTGGGAGATTCGCTGCTCCCCGGCTTCGTCGCGGCGTCGTTTCCCGCGCCTGTGCCTGAGCTTGGTCGTTAGGTGTCAGTATCACGCGCCATGAACTTACAAAGCCTTGTTGTCGTTGTCTTGCGCCTGATGGCGTTGGATTTCTTGTTGCGAGTTGCCGTCCAATTGACGCCGCAGATACTCATGGTGCTGCGATTGTCGAGTCGTTCGCCGCTTGATGATTCGCGTTCGGTCATGGTTTTACCCTTGCTTGTTCTCGCCGCCATGATTATTTGCGCAGTTCTCTTTTGGGTGTTCGCACTACCAATCGCGCGATTGGTCACGCGAGGTGTCTCGCATGACCTTTCTTTCGGCGCAGTGTCGCTTGTTGATTGCTATTCCATCGCTTTCATGGCAGTCGGGCTATTCTACATATCCAGTCATTTGCCACAGGTTTTGAATTGGGCACACTTTTTTCTGAAGACGGCAGCATCGGGACATGGAGACTCGGAAGACACCTATCGCGGTTACGACGTTTCGCAGGCTTTCGTTCCATTCATCGTCGGAGTAGTTTTGTTCGTGAACGGTCGCCGGTGGGCGGTGGCACTTGCACGTCGGCAGACGGAGAGTTCAGCACCAGCCACGACAGTTAGTGAGAGCCATGAATCTGACACCTAACAAGTCGCCGGAGCCAACCGCCGTTGGCGCGGTCAGTTCCGCTGTCGCGGTTCACGTCGCAGGTCGGCGGTGGCTCAGCTTTTTTCGTTAGGCGTCTATATCACCATATGCAACTCGTCGCATACTTTAGCCTCATGCTTGGAGGAATAGGACAGGCTGGTTTCTATAGTCCCTTGATCAAACCGCATGTTCCTGCATGGATCGCTGCTGTCGGTTTTATGCTTCCATTGCTGATAGTGCTCACCTTGACGTATTTTAAGCGGCCATTCCTCCCGCCTCGGCCCTTTCGCCTTTGCTTTTTGTTCGCCGTGTGCTGGTATGCACTCATCACGATTCTTGCCGAGGTGCTGGCATTTCGCGGTTGTATGCCGCCTGAGAGTCCGCAGTATGCGTTCAGGCTGTGTCGAACTCTCATGCACGTCGGGTGGCTTAGCTTTATACCACTGATTTATTATTATAGACTTTCGCGCCGATATGAATCGAAACAAGACGCCTAACAATTCGCTGCAGGCAACAGCCGCTGCCCCTTCCAGTTGCGGATGGTTTATGAAATGTGTTTGTCATCATTGCATTCACCGTCCCGCTCGGCGGCTGTGCCTGAGCTCTGGACGTTAGGCGGATTCGCGTTTTTATTATATGACATCAAACTCCGAGCGCTTAAAAATCTGGCAAGACTCGCTTTTGAAATTATCAGAGACGGCTGTTTTGGCGGGGCTTCCACCAAACGGCAAGCAGGGTTCTCTTGAGGAAGCTCGAAAGTTTGCAGAGAGTCTGATTCTTTGTTCTTCATACGATTCGGCGGTTGTTTGTATGCGCGGCAGCCCGGAGGCAGCACAGAGTTTTATTGATGTGGCATTGAATGTATCCGAGCAGATAAAAGACCCAGCAGTTCGGTTTGCAGATATTGCCGCAAACAGCCCGGCTCCATTTTTCTGCATCTGCTACGATACGATAGATTTTCTCGATACACTCAAGAGAGAGTTTCCAGAACATTATGCAAATCCATCCGCCTAACAAGTCGCCGGAGCCAACCCGCGTTATCGCTGTCAGTTGTCCGAGAAGTCGCTGGTTGGCGGAAGTCATAGGTCGCGGGTGGCTCAGCTTTTTTCGTTAGGCATCATCGCGCCGTTGAGTTTTATGATTGTTCTTGGTTACATTTTGTTTGCGCTCGGTTGCCTTGTTGGATTGGCAGGCGACATTCGATTCATGGTCATTACCTATCGGCATGGTTTCGGCTGGTTTTTCACTTGCCTGTTTCTGCCGCTTGTCGGCTGGATATTTTTCCTGTTGTTCACCAAAGAGACCTGGAAGCCAGTAGCCTTATCTTTGGCCGGATTTGTCGTCGCCGGTCTTGGCTATTGGCTAGGAGGGTTTCAGTTTTTACAATGATGATGCCTAACAAGTCGCCGGAGCCAACCGCCGTTGGCGCTGTCAGTTCCGCTATCGCGGTTCACGTCGCAGGTCGGCGGTGGCTCAGCTTTTTTCGTTAGACCACCATGAGGCTGCTTGTCATTGCCGACGAAGACTCGTTCATCAAGAGCCTGACAAACGAGCGCACCGATGTTCTGATTTCCTGCGGTGATATGGATGACCGCGTCATTTTGCAGACGGCGCAGGTGGCGCAGTGCTCTCGCATTTTTGCAGTCAAAGGCAATCACGACGGAGCTGGCCCGTTTCCATCTCCCATCCTTGATTTGCATCTTCGCACAGAGAGTTATGGCGGCTTGGTCTTTGGCGGCTTCCGCGGCTCATGGCGTTACAAACCACGGGGTCACTTTCTCTACGACGAGGATGAAGTTGAGGGTTTGGTTTCTGCATTTCCGCCAGTTGACGTTTTTGTCGCACACAATTCGCCACGCCGCGTCCATGACAGAGACGATGAGGTTCATCTGGGCTTCGAGGCGTTTGCTGGCTACATTCGTCGGGTGAAGCCGCGATTGTTTTTTCACGGTCATCAGCACATCAGCCAGGAGACGCGGATTGGCGAGACGAGAGTCATCGGAGTTTATGGACAGAAGACATTTGATATTCAGGCTGTGGTGGTCTAACACCTATTAAGCCCGGAAGGTCAACAGAAAAAAAGCATCCCTGACGGAAAGATATTTCTTTCCGTTTTTGCGACTTCAGAACCGAGCATCCGACTTAATTTCAGTTGGCAGCACGGAGGGTGGTCCTCCGGCTAAACACCTATTCGGACTCAGTCGGGCCGGCAGCAGCCATACGAGCCGCCACCGGTCTTCCAGCCCCGTGATCAAACGCCACGGCGCGGTCCAGAAACTCTAAGCAGTACACCCCTGGGCTATCCATTCAAGTTGACGGACGGCTGCCCCGATCAAGTCGGGGCTCCAGTTTTTTGCGGACGTGCCCTGGGGGCGGAGACTCCACATTGTCTTTCGTTCCGAAGTTATGTTGTGACTCTGCCGCCGGCCAGCTAAACGAGCCGGGGCCGGCGGCCGAGCCATCCAGCGCGCGGCCCCGGCGGTCGCGAACGGGTGATGGCCGCTGGCCGGAGTTCCCAATCAAATCCACGGAGTCCTCCTGTGCCCAACGCAGACCGGGGGTGCTCGGGCACCATTGAGTTGGGTCTGTGACTCGTGCGGGCATCGGGGTTAAGCGGCTCCAGTTAGACGTGCGGGTTGACTCCGGCCAGGGCCAAGTTCATTTATGCGTCAGCGCCGCCACCAGGCGTTCGGGATCGAACACGGTGTGGTCGCGGAGCATGAAATAGACGGCGCGGGCCAGTTTGATGGCCAGGACGGTGTTGGCTTTGAACTTGTTGCCGCCCATTTTGGCTTCCAGGCGTTGGGCCAGCGGGCCGATGACCACCGGGTCGCGTTTGGCAATGACGGCGGCTTCGCCGAAAGTCCAGCGCAGATAGGCGTTGCCCAGCTTGGCGCCGCGCAGGCCCTTGATCTTGCCGGCGCTGGCGACCGTGCCTTTGACCAGGCGGCAGTAACTCAGGAAGTCCTTGACGGTGGGGAAGCGGTTAATGTCGCCGATTTCGTAGAGCAGGATCAAACCCAGGTGTTCGCCGATGCCCGGCACCGTTTGCAACAAGGTGTAGTCGCGCGGCGCGGCGGTTTTGGTGAGCCTTTGGAGTTGCGCTTCCAGCGTGGCGATCTGGGTGTCGTAATGGCCGATGAGCGCCAGATCGTTTGGGAGGGCCAACTGGCGGATGGGGTTGTCCTCCTGCGCCAGCAGTTGGGTTTCCCAGGGCTCGCGGTTGGGACGGGTCTGGCGCAGCGTCGGGCGGTTATGGGCCAGTTGATGGGATTGGATGCGGGTCAACAGTTCGGCGCGACGCCAGACATAGAGGATGCGCTGGCGCAGCAGAGCGCGCAGGGGTCGTTTGTCCGCCGGATAGACGTAGGCGGGCGGGATGAGGTTGGTGCGCAGGAGGTGGGCAATCTTTTCGGAATCAATGCGGTCGTTCTTGTTTTTGCCGCCGTGGATGGCTTTGAGGTAGAGCGCGTGGGCCAGGACGAAGTGCAGGCCAGCGGCCTGGCAGGCGTCGGCCAGCCAGTACCAGCCGAACATGCATTCGGCGCAGACCGTCAGGTCGTGGCGATAGGGCGCCACCAGCTTGAGGAAGAAGTTGAAGTCATTGTTGCGGATGTTGGTATGGACGAGCTTCTTCCCGTCGCGGTCCATGAGGCAGACGTACATCTGGTGGGCGTGGAGATCAATTCCGCAGTTGAATTGTGTGGTCGAAGTGTAATATTTCATAACGTTAGACGAAAGGTGCCGCGAGGCACCGGTTAAACTAACAAGTCATGCGGGGAGTGTTGGTAGCACTCCCCGCCCTTTGCCCATGATACACAAAAACCAAAAGGGCTTAACTGGGAGTATCAAGTCGCCGGAGCCAACCGCCGTTGGCGCTGTCAGTTCCGCTATCGCGGTTCACGTCGCGAGTCGGCGGTGGCTCAGCTTTCTACGTTAGGTGCAGCATGCACTGGGTTCTAATAGTCGCCATACTTGTCGTCGCCGTTTTCAGCTTCTTTGGTTGGGCGAACCGCCAAACCAAGAAGCAGCATGCCGCTTTTACCAAGAACGATGTCGTGGCGGCGATTGAGAACGTCCTGTCCGGCGGTTATCACGACGAGTGGGATTTGTTCTTGGCTTGGCCGATCGGAGATTCTTATTTAGAGTCAGTGAGGCGGCGGTGTATTGCCATTTCGAGCGAGTATTCCGGCGCTGAGAAGGGGAAGGACATCGCAACCAGCGGAGAGACCAAATTGCATTTGATTCTTGATGAGCTTAAAAACCGCACCTAACCAGATCACTGCAGCCAACGCCGGGTGGCGCCTTCAGTTCCGCTTCGCGGTTCACGGGCTTGTGCCCGGCGTGGCTCAGCTTTTTTCGTTAGCCTGCTATGCGATTCATCGCTCTCATTCTGGTTCTCTGTTTGCTGACCGGCTGCATTGTCCCAATTCCTCATACGACGCGACGGTCACCAGCTCTGAAGGGCAAAGTTGTTGACGAGCGCACTCACGAGCCAATCCCAAAGGCAAGGATTGGCTTCGCGGGCCATCCAAGTTTGTCATGCAAAACAGATTCTACTGGATACTATCATATGCCGGAGACAGAGAACTGGCACCTCTTGCTATTGGTTGGCGCTGGTAACTCGTCTCATTGGCCTGAGGGAGTATCCTTAGGCGATTCTACGATTACGGTTTCACATCCAGATTATGTTACACGCGAGTTGCACTTGTATGACAATCAAAACCCAATTTTGTTAAAGAGATTGGGCGAACCGTCGGAGAGTCGTCCCTGGCTTATTTTCAATGACAAAGGGGTAATTCTGCAAGATATGGGAGCGGCACAGTATTTAAAGCCGGGCGGCATCCAAAACGAGCACTGCGAATTCGCTACCGGTTGACTGGATACACTGCATATTGAATTTGTTCAGCCCGTGCATGCCCCTGAGATTATGCAGCTGGAATCACCTGAAGCTCCTCCCGTAAAAGGTTACAAGGAGAAAGTGGAAAAGAATTGGGGATTCGATATCTTTTATCTGCGAGCCGATATTAAAAAGGCTCCATCATGGACTTACCGGTTAGAGTTCACCCCATGACACGCGGGCTAACAAATTCGCTGCAGGCAACAGGCGCTACGCCTTCAGTTTTGGACGGCGAGGGAGATTCGCTGCTCTTTCGCTTCGTCGTGGCATCGCTTCCCGCGCCTGTGCCTGAGCTTGGGCGGCATTACGTATATGTGCTCATCACGCGTCAAATGGTCCGTCGGGATTGTGGCGTTCTTCTTGCCACCCTTGATGGGTGTCATTGCAACCTTTATCGGCAATTTACCGGCAATGGATGGCCACAGCTATAAAGCCCTCGACTTATTCATTGGCGCTTCCGTTCTATTGGCGGCGGGTGTTCCTGCTGCGTTCATTATGACTGCGCCGACGACGCTTGCCCGCCGGCTGGGTTTCACGGCTATCGTTTGGTGTCTCTTGATACTGGAGGTATTCATACTTGTTGTCTGGGGACTTTCTCAATCGGGCGTTTTATGAAGTCTTTGACACGCCGCCTAACAAATCGCGAGGCTGTGTGAAAAGTGCTGACATGAAATTCGGTAACGATCACATTTTCGATATGGCGAATTTTGATGAATCGAGCCGATGGATGGGATGGTCGAAAAATGAGTTTTCACACAGCCTCACGCTTCAGCCAACGCCGTTTAGTCGTCTCAGTTCCGCTTTCGAGGTTGACATTGCAGACCAGGCGTGGCTGAGTTCCGGACGTTGATGCTCCGCCATGTATCGCTATCAACCACCTAAATCTTCCATTTGGGGCCATTCGCTGAGAAAAATGGAACCAGCACGCCTAAGGGCGTTGCAGCGAAAACCGCTGCTACGCTGGACTGTTTGGCAGCGTTGGATTTCACCACGCGATTTATGCTGGCGGACAGTTTCCGTCAGCGGCGGTCGCTGATCATCAGGGGGCAGCTGGATGCGCGTGACGATTTTCTGACTCTGCGGTCAAACAAACTATATGAACGGAGATTCTATGAGCACCAAACTGGACCCGGAGGCCTGGGAAGTGTCGAAGGCAGTTTTACAAGCGCTTCTTGAAATTCACATTTACCAGTCCTCACACAAAGTGGACGATGCGCCGGGAAATAGCGTTCGAGGCGCTAGTTGCCGCTGGCGCACTCTCACCCCAGACTGCCGCTTGCATTGCGAATCTTCAAACCCGGTTTTACGGCTTTCCGAGCCGGATTCGTGAGGACATTGCCGTGCTTGATGTAGAGCTGGCGGACAAAATCACTCCTTTGCGTTTTGTCGGTTTTGCTGATGGACACGTTGAGCGCGTAGCAATGGGCAAGCAGGTATGACAAAAACGCAGCCTAAGGGCGCTGCAGGCAACTCCGATAAACAACATCGCGAGCAGGCAGCCCCGAAAGCGCTTGCTCGCGAAGACTTTCGGAGTTCGGGGCTGTGAGCTGCGTCAGGCCACACGAAACTTTTTGAAATTATGACGCATGAAAAACTAATCCAGATAGCCATCGAGCAACTAAAAGACAACAAAGTCACAAAGGACAGGCTTGAAACTCCACATGTCCGTGACGCAGCAGTTGTTTATTTTAAGATTCGACCGCATTCAAATTGTATGTTGGTTCTGGACAGCCAGACCGGCGAGCAGATTACTGCGAGTTTCACCAGTGACCCGCTTTTGAGGGAGTATATGAGTCATTGCCTACTGCCTAAGGAAGCTGATGGCCTGGCAAAAGAGATTCAGAATGGAAACTGGGACCGCTTTTCCGAGCTTGCGGTTGAGCCAGCACCGGATCACGCTGAATTGCTCAAGGAGCTTGAGCGACGTTGTCCCGGCTGGTCTGAAGCCGACTATGAGCGAGCGTTAGCTGATGGCTTGTCAAAGTCCAAATGACAATGCCGCCTACACCGCAGCGTGTTGAGGCCGACGGTTTCGCTGGTTATGACGCTCCACCTTGAAAGGGGTGGTCCAGGACGGGCGGTTAAACCGGCGGTCTGCCGACGCGCCGCTACGCCGTGGTGGCCGTGAAGACTTTTCTGTCCCGGGCACAGATCATTTGTGTGACATAGCGACCGGAGAGCGCGGATGGAGGCAGTCCGCCGCCCGTCTCCACCCACTGGCCGGCCATGTAGAAATTTTTCAATCCCGGCAGCGTGTACGGGAGGCGGTGACCCAGAATTTGCGGCGTGGGGAGCCAGCCCTGGTAGCTGCCTTGCCAGTTGCCGGTCCAGTGCTCGTAGGTGGCCGGCGTCGCCAGGTCGGTCTGATCAACGTGCCGCGCCAACCCCGGAAACCTTTGATCCAGAATTCCCACCATCTCGTCAATCAGTTCTTTTTTTGCCTTCCGATAATCGGCGGGATGCTGGTTCTTGAGTTTGGTCCAAGGTTCGTAATTGCTGGAAAACCTGGCGATCATGACGGTCCGGCCCGCCGGGCAGTAACCGTAGTCCGGCCCAAACACCGTCACTTCAAACCGATTATGGCGCATGGTGTCGCCCACCTTGAGCGGTTGCGGGAACGGCAGGCTGAGGGCGTGGGGCGCCCCGGGGAAAACCTGGTTGATGCCCAGAGACACCTGGATCAGCGGCTGGAAAACGTTCCACTGTTGGTAGGCTTCAAGAATTCGTTTATTGACATAACGTCCGCCGAGCATCCCGAAAATCGTCGCACGGCCGTCGGCGCAGGAAATCACCGTGGCTGCGGGCACCACCGTTCCGTCGGCGCACCGCACACCCGTGGCCCGCCCGTTCTCAACCGTCACCGCCTCCACCCTGGTGTTCAATCGCAGGACGCCGCCGAGGCGGGCATGGCGGCTGGCAATCGCCGCCGAAAAAGCGCGCGAGCCGCCAGCCACGTAGCCGGCGTTTTTTCCGGACCGCAGCGCCAGCAACATCACCAGCACCAGCGCCGACAGGCGTTCATCGCCGGTAACAGCCAGCAGCGCCTCGCGGAGGAACGGGCTGCGGTAACCCGCGAGATAGTCGGCCAGCTTCAGATTTTTCCAGCCAAAGATGACCGGCAGCATGGGGAAATAGCGGAACAGGAGTTTCAGTTTTTCCGGACCTGACATGAGTTCCAGCGGGTTTTCCAACGGCGGATTGATCAGGTTGCATCGCCGCACCGCGCGCAAAAGTTTGTCCATGCGGCCGGCATCCTCCGGCGCAATCCGTTTGCAATTCTCCGCGAGCCGGTCCAGGTCCGTTGGCAGGGAGAGGGTCTGGCCGTCCCGGCCTTCGACGCGCAGGAACTCGTCGTAATGGATGGTTTCCCGGCCGGCGACCGCGCCCAGCTCGCCCCAGACCTGGTGAAAGGTCGAGGAGGGATGGGTGCCGACGAGCCAGCTCAGGCAGCCGTCAAAGATGTAAGGTCCGCGGTCCCAGGCCGTGCACAACCCGCCAGGGGCCGGGTTCATTTCCAGTATCTCCGTCTGGTAACCGTTCATCTGCAGGTAGCAGCCGCAGGACAGGCCGGCGACGCCGCCACCGATGATGACGATCCGGTCGCCGACGTTTCCGGACGCCGCCGCCGCCGGAGAATGACTGCCTCCGCCCGGAACGCTCATCCGTGGCGCACCTTTCCGCTCGACGTCAGGGGATCTCGGCAGCCAGATCGAGCGAGGACGGCACCTTTTGGCTCGAGAGCCGGCGGCGGCAAAACGCGAGGAGATCCTCGGTGGTTGTCGGAGGGCAGCCGGGGCGCAATTGCACTTCGGCGTGGATGGACTCGCCCAGTTGCGGGTGCGGCCGGGTGGTCACGCGCGAACGCAGCACCGCCGGGTGCTGGTCCAGAACGCCGGCGACCTCCTCCGGAAACACCTTGTGGCCGGCTACGTCAATCACGGTCTTCAGCCGTCCGTCAATGACGATCCGCCCGTCATCGTCGCGATGCGCCAGGTCGCCGGTCAGGAACCAGCCGTCGTGCAAAATTTCTTCGCGCCGTTTTTGGGGGTTCAAATAGCCGGCAAACATTCCGGGCCCGCGCAGGCCAAGCTGTCCGGTCCGGCCGGTCGCGAGGGGTTTCATTTGTTCGTCCAGGATGACCGCGTCGTAGCCGGGCAGGGGACGTCCCACCGCCTCGGGATGTTCCGCGGCGTCGTCCAGGTTCATGAGCGGAACACCCACCTCGATGATGCCGTAGCCTTGCGCCACCGGCACGTGATACCGCGTCTGGAAATCCCGAGCGATCTGGGGATGCAGCCGGCTGGAGACGGACATGATCCGCCGGAGCGACGGCGGCAGGGCGCGGCCGGAGCTCTCAGCTTTCAACATGCGCACGTGCATGGGGGTCACGTAGAGAAACGTGGCTTCGTGCAGCTGGGCCGCGTCCAAAATGCTGCCGGCCAGGTAATCGGGACTGACCACGATGGTGGCCCCAACTTCGAGGTACAGGAGGATGGAGGCAAAAAAGTGATACGACATCGGCAGGACCCAGAGCACCTTGTCGCGGCTGGTCAAACCCAGTCCCTGGTTGGCGCCATGCGTCCGCTCCAGGACACTCTGATGCGTCAAAATCACGCCCTTGGCCGCGCCGGTTGTGCCGGAAGTAAACCGCACAAAGGCGGCGCTTTCGACCCAAGGCGCCAGGGGGGCTTGCGGCACGGCCAGCCGTGTAAACCGCATGGAGGTGCCATCCTGCAATTTCAAATCGCAGGCCATCTCGCCGGCCGGCGGGGTGGCGCTGCCGTCGTCGAGAATCACGCACAACGGCGCCCGCGCCAGCATCTCCGACATTTCGTCCGGTTTGAGCAGGTGATGAATGGGCATGACGACCGCGCCGCAGCCCAGCGCCGCCAGGCAGCCGATGACGAGCGCGCGTCCGTTGCGGCCGCGCACGCCCACGCCCTGTCCGCCGCCCACGCCCAGCCGTTCGAGCTGCATCCGGAGGGATTCGATTTCGCGCCAGAGCGACTGGTAATCCAGCGGTCCGGCGGCATCAATGATCGCCGTTTGATTGGGCCATTGGCGCGCCGCTTGGGAAAGGGTTTCGTAAACATTCATGCTTTTTTAATCTTAATCTTAATCCGGTTTCATTCCGTTTATTGGTTCATTTCTTTTCGGATTAATTCCACCGCCTCATCGAGCGGACGGCCCAGGGCCTGGAAGGCGGCGACGGTTCCCGCCGCCCAGCCGGTGGCCAGCGCGGTGCCGATGACCCGGGCCGAAGTCATTGCCCCTGCCGCGGCGGACAGGCAGCGACCGGCCACCAGCACATTATCCAGTTCCACCGGGCGCAGACAATCCAAGGGAATTTCATAGCAGTCGCGCTCGCTGAAAAAAGTCATTTCCGGCCGCGGGCCGTTTCCCCAGCGTTCCATCGGCCAGGCGCCGCGGGCAATTCCGGCGGGGAATTTCCGGGCGGCCAGAACATCCTCGTCGGTCAGCCGGGCGCGTCCCTGAATGCGGCGGCCGGAACGGAGGCCGAGTTGCGGAGCGATGGAGGAAAGGTGCGCGTTCCGGCAGGCGGCAATGTTTTTGACCAGGAAACGCTGGAGTTCATCCACCAGCGCGCGGGCTTCGCGTTCCCAGTCGGTAACCTGCTGCCAGAGCGGGCGGTTTGATTCCGCGACAGCCAGGTTGAGTTTAAGGGCCAGGCGACCGTTATTGTCCATGCCGGGAACCAGCGCGAGCCGCTCACAGGCGGCCGGCAAATTTCCCGCCTCGACGGCCCGGCGCAACTCGCGGCGAACTTCGAGCAGGCCGCGTTCCGCCAGACCGGGATCAATGTTCTCCATCACAAATACCAGGGAGGGCGCCTGGTCGGCGATGCCGCTTTCCATGCTGGCGCCCGCCAGGGCGGCGGCCGTCGCCTCGCCGCTGCAATCCACGACGGTGCGGGGGCATGCGACCAGCGGCTCGCTCCACGCCAGGGCGCGGACCTGGACCAGGCGGGTGCCTTCGGCCTGCGCCTCGGCGACCGTGGCGTGCAATACCACGTTGACATTTCCGGATTCAGCCACGACCGCGTCGGCCACGCGCGCGAAGGCGGGGATGGAAAAAGGCAGCACCCAGAGGCCGGCGTCCAGCCGCAGCGGTCCGCCGCCGGTGGCGCGTTGCAGGCGCAAGGTGAATTCCTTTGTAAATCCGCCGGCGACCGGCAGGGCTTCCGGGTTCGTCGTGTCCCGCAGATGCAATCCGCAGACGGTGCCCACCTGGGCGGCGGTGGCCAGCCCGCCCAGAAAGCCGTATCGCTCCAATAACACCACCTGTGCGCCGGCCCGCCCGGCCGCAGCGGCCGCCGCCACGCCGGCCGCGCCGCCGCCAACGACAAGCACGTCGCAGGCAATGGTGGCCGGACCGGTTCGCAGAGCGTTGGTCGTTTTGTTTGTCACCTCATGTATTGGCCGTAATACCGGATGTATTTCCACTGCGGCCGCAAGTTCAACATCTTCGTCACTTTCTGTCCACAGCGGACCGAGAACTTGCGCCAGTCCGCCGGCGAGGTCCATTCGGGGCGCCGCCGCGCGATGCGGTCAAGGTTCTCGATGGTGCGGTCGGCCAGCCCGGGTGAGAGATAATAGGCCGGCTCGAAAAGGTCCTGTCCCGGCTTAACCTGGCCTTCCTGCATCGCGATTTTGGCCATCGGCGTGCCTTCATAGACGCGGATGCCGAAGGTGGCAAAAACAGCATGGGCCGGCGCGCAGCCGTTCAAAAAATTCTGTGTCTCCTCGACATCGGCCCACGTTTCACCCGGACCGCCAAACAGCAGGTAAATCACGAACGGCAGACCGGCATCGCGCGCCGCCTGCAGCGCTGTCCGGGTTTCCTCCTGTCCAAACGGCTTGTGCAATGCCGTCAGCATCTTGGCCGAGGCCACGTCCTGTCCGAACTCCACCCCCTCGCAACCGCCTGCTTTCATCGCGCGCGCCAGTTCCGCGTCAAAACCCGTCGGGTTGCAAAAGGCCGACCAGCGGACCGGCAGCCGGCGGCGGCCAAGCTCGCGGCAGATGGCCAGAGCATGTTCGCGCGGGTCGTTAAAGACACTGTCCACGAAAAAGAAATGGCGCACCTTCGATCGAATGGCCACATCCTCAATTTCCCGGACCACCGCTTCCGGCGGACGCAGACGGTAGCGCCGTCCCTCCAGTTGGGGGTAAATGCAATAAATGCACTGGAACGGACACCCGCGTTTGGTTTGCACGCTGACGAACCCGCCACCCCTCACGTACGCCGCATAGTTGCACAGGTTGTGGGCCGGCGGCGACAGTTCGCTCAACCGCTCGACCGTGGGCGCGGTAAGAGCGGTGATGGGGACGTCGCTCTTGGGCGCGGTGATGACGCCGGCAATTCCCTCCAGCGGGCGTCCGGCTTCCAGACGTGCGAGCACCTCCGGGAAAACGCGCTCGCCTTCGCCGATCACGCCGCACATGGCCTTGAGGCGGCTCATCCAGCCGTGGGGCGAGACGGAAAAGCCGCTGCCGCCCAGAATCAACGGCCCTTGAAAGCCGTCGCGCACCGTTTCCGTCAGTTCGCGCACCTCGTCAAAATACAGCTTCGGCGCAAACGCCCAGCAATTGTCGAGGTTGCGGATGCCGAATGCCACGGCCTGGTATCCGTCCTTTCTCAGCGCCTGGCGCAGCGTCTTTTGCGGCGACGAGGCCAGGCCCAGATCCAAAAAATCCACGTCATGGCCGGCGGCGCGGGCGGCGGCGGCCACACACAGGGTTCCCAGCGGCGCCACCGGGTAGGGAGAACGTTCCCGGTTCGTGGCCACCAGGAGCACCTTCATGACACCTCCTCCTCCAGCAAGGCGGAGCGCAGGCCCTGTTCCAGTGTGTCCACCTCGGACACGCTCAGGCAGTCATCCACCCACGACAGCAGAACGGAGAGCCGTCCGCTGAAATTCCAGAACACCACGGTCAACCCCGGCGGCCACCAGGTCGGCACCAGATGATCAACCGCCCGGATCCGTCCGCCCAGCATCTCGGTCATCCCGGCGCAGGTCTCGCCCGAATCCGAAAAGCAGAGGGTGGCGAACTTGCCGCGGGTGGGCTGTCCGAGGTGGTGGATGTAGTAGTTCAGCGGCAGCGGCTTGAACATTTCCAGCGCCGCCATGCACGACTCCGGAAACCGGGTGCGGATCTGGTCCATCATCTGGCGGGACAGTTCACTGATGATGCTGGTCAGGCTGCCGGCCTGTTGGGGTTCGATGCGGAAGAACAGGATGGAGAGATGATTCGAAAAAATGGGGCCCATGGCGCTGCGCCGGCGGGTGTCATGCGCCACGGGGATCAAATAAGCCCCGTCCCGGTTGCCGCGCCGGGTGGCGACGGTGTGCAGCGCCCGGAGCGTGCCGGCGAGGAGGAAGTGGCTGCGCCGGAAGCCGGCGTTGAGGTGCTCGCAGCGGGCCGCAATGCGCGCGGTTTCCTTCGCGCTGAAGGTCACGATGCGGTACTGGTTGCGATGCGGGCCGGCCGTGCGTTTTTCCGGCAGCAGCGAGAAAAGCGGTTCGCTCCCGGACTTGTGGAGCCATTCCAACGAGCCGCGCGCCAGCTTCACGCTGCGCCACCAATCGGCCAGGCTCCCGCCCCGTTGTTTGGGATGGATCAGGTCCTCGAGGGAGGGCGCTCCGTTCCCGCCGTTGCCGTCGTTCAGATGCAGCCAGATCAATTCCGCGCCGCGCGCATCCATCAGCGCATGGTTCCAGGAAAAAACCAGGTCCCGGGTCCCGTCGGCGTGCCGCACCAGGTCGAACGCCAGCGCCGGCCCCCGGCTGGCGTGCAGGTCGCGTTCCAGGACCGCCGGCGGCAGGACTCCGGGCTCGTGCCCGTTGCCATCCTGATGATTGTGTTCGAAGAAGATCGGGCCGGGCTGCGACGACGCGCGCCAGAGAGGGGGAAAGAATACCGGCATCGGACGGGTGAGGCGCACGCGGGCCAGCCAGTCCAGGACCGGCGAAGTTTCCACGCGTCGGCGTAACCGTTCCACATCCAGACCGTCCTCCAACCGGAGGGCCACGCGGCAGATGTAACCCGGCAACCCGACCTGCCGCCGCTTGTGGTCCTGGGCGTGCATGTAGTAGTCACCAGCGGCCAATCGAATCTGGCGGGGCGCGTCAGGCATAGTCAGTGACTACTTGCGGCGCTCAGGTTGAAGAATGGTGGTTGTTGCGGGCCAGCTCGGCGATGCAGTTGGCCAGGGTGGCCACGGAAGCCAGGTTTTTGCCCGTCAGGTGGGAATCCGGCACGCTGATGCCAAAGGTGCGCTCGCAATAGAGCAGCAGTTCGACCAGCGCAAACGAATCAATGCCGGCCTTGGCCAAGGGGCTGTTTTCATCAAAAGCCGCTCCGTCGGCCACATAGTTCTTCCGGGCAAACTGACAGAGTTGCTCGGTAATGGTCTTGGAATCCTTCTGTGAAGTCATACCTCAGTCCGGCCTGCGGTCCTTTGCCATCGCGCGTGCAAAGACCGGCGGGAAAATTATTGTTGCTCTGCTCATGCAGTAAATTATGACCTGCACCGGGAGATGGCGTCAAGCATGGAAGCGGGGAAGCGCCGTTCCCGGGGCCGCTCCAAACAAAACAGCCAGCCGTTGAAGCGGCGCAAATCCGAAGGTCGAAATCCGAAATCCGAAGCCAAATCCGGGCCGGGTGCTGGCATGCTTCCCGCTTGGGCATATGGCAATTCATATTGTCATTGGCGCACTCCAAGACGCTTCGCGTATTTCATGAATCATCGTGTCGCGCGCAGCGTCTTGGAGTGCGGCGGCCCTCCGCCGCTTTTCCCGGATGCATATCTAACTGTGCCCATGTTAATTGAAACTGCTATATTCGCGAAAGCCAGCCGGCCGCAATCCTTCGGAATTCGGATTTCTTTCGGGCTTCGGCCTTTGGGTTTCGGATTTACACGGAATGATTTCCAGCCATGCCTGGCTAGCGCGCGGCGTCAGTAATTGTCAAAGTTGTTGTTCGGTTGTTCGGCCCGGGCCATCCGGCGCTGGGAAATATTAATGACCCAGGAGGCGATGCTCGACTGGGTCAGGGGCAGGGGCAGACGGGACACCATGGACGGCAGGCTGTAGAAGTCCCGATACAGCCGGCGAATGTCGTTTTCCATGGACCCGGGCGTTCCGTACGGTGGCCGGATGTGGCAGATTTGGCCCGGCCAGCGGTCAATTTCCCGGTCATTGAGAATACGGTCTTCGCCTCGCATCCGGTCATAAAGCGGCGTGCCTTTCACCGGCGTAAGAATGTTGAAGTAGGCCACCGGCGCCTTGTGCTCCTGAAGGAACTTGAGCGTGGCGTCGAACGCGCTCTCGGTCTCGCCGTCCCAGCCGAAAATGAAATTCAGGGAGTAGCTGATGCCGCGGCGGCGGAGGCCGGCCAGCATTTCGTCGTATCGGCTGGTTTTGTTGAACGTCTTGTTCATGCCCGCCAGCGTATCGGGGTTGATGCTTTCCATGCCGATGTTGACGTGCAACAGGCCGCTCCGCTGGGCCAGGTCCATGAAGGGCGCGTCGTTGCAGAGATACGACGACCAGAGCGCCGACCAGCGCAGCCGGAGGGGGATCATGGCCTCCATCAACTCCATCGCGTGGCTCCGCTTGCCCCCAAAATTGCTGTCGCCAAAAAAAATGCTGCGCGAGCGGCAATGCCGGATTTCCGCGATGACCTCCGGCACCGGCCGGCAACGGTAGTTCTCGCCCAACAGGAACCGTTCGGAACAAAATTCACAGCGGAACGGGCAGCCCCGCGAGGAGGTGACGGCAAAGGTCCGGAACGGACGGTAACGCCGCAGGTCCAGCAGGTCGTAACGCGGCAGCGGCAGGCCGGCCAGATCCGGCAGCGGGTCGGCCCGGTACAACCGGTTCAACCGCCCGCCCCGGGCGTCCTCCAACATGCGCCGCCAGATGGACTCGCCTTCGCCGACGCCGACCGCGTTGCAGTGTTCCGCCGCCTCCTCGGCGTGGAAGAAAGTGTGGGGGCCGCCGAGAATGACAGGCACGCCGCGCCGGCGAAACTCGTCCGCAATGTCGTAGGCGCGGAATGAGTTGAGAGTGGAGGCGCTGATGGCGACCAGGTCGAAGCGGCCGTCAAACGGCACCGGGTTCAACTGTTCATCCAGAAGTGTGATCTCCCAGTCCGCCGGGGTCAGGGCCGCCAGGTAAGGCAAGGTCAACGGCACCACGCTCCGGCGGCTGGACTTGAACACGGTACGATCCGCCTTCGAGCGATAGTAGGACGGTTGAATGATGAGAAGCTTATGACTCATGCCAGGCTGGCATCGCTCTTGTGCTTGATGTTATTTCAGTTTGTCGGGCTTGCGATTCCGTAGCCCACGCCTGATCCAGACTCGCCCAAGTACCGTCAGGGAGCAAGCCGGAAGTTGGATGTTCGCCCGTTTCACGGCAAGGCTTGCAGTTTTACTCCTTCCGGCTAGGCTCGGATGAGTGAGCACCAGTCCGGCCACCGATCCTTCCACCACGCCGCCATCTTCGAGCGAGGATGCGCCCCGGCCGGTGTTTGTCACCACGCATTGGTCCCTCGTGTTGTCGGCGCAGGACAAGGATTCACCCCGTTCAGTTGAAGCGCTCGAGTCGCTCTGCCGCACTTATTGGTATCCGCTCTATGCCTTCGTGCGCCGCCAGGGCCGCCGGCCGCACGACGCGCAGGACCTCACCCAGGAATTTTTTGCGCGGCTGCTGGAAAAGGATTACCTGAAGTCCGCCGCGCGCGAGAAGGGGCGGTTCCGCACCTTTCTGCTGGTGGCCTTGAAACGCTTTTTGGCCAACGAATGGGACCGGCAACATGCGCAAAAACGCGGCGGCTTCGCGCCCATCGTGTCCATTGATCAGGAACAGGCCGAGTCGCGCTTTGCCGCGGAGCCGGCCCACCAGTTGCAACCCGACGTGCTCTTTGACCGGCAGTGGGCCATGACCCTGCTCGAACGGGTCATGGCGCGGCTGCAGGAGGAATATCTGGCCTCGGGCCGGGCCAAATTATTTGAATACCTTCGCAGTTGCCTCGCCAAGGACGAGTCAGCCCTGCCGTATGCGGAAATCGCCGCCCGGCTCAATCTCACGGAGGCCGCTGTCAAGATGGCCGTTCACCGGCTGCGCGCCCGGTATCGCGAAATCCTGCATGCCGAAATCGCCGACACCGTCTCCGCGCCGGAGGAAGTCGAGGAGGAAATCCGCCATTTGTTTTCGGCCTTTGGGCCGTGAAAACTCGGAATTATCCTTTTGACAAACAATTGGTCAGCTTCCTTACCCATGAGCCTCGTAGCCGCGGACGTCAGTCCGCGCACTTTGAATTCAGTGAAGGTCAGCGCCGACTCACGTCGGCGGCTACGGTTCAGGAGTTCAAAACGCGAAAAAATGTTTTGGGGAATTCTCTCCCCGACCCTCTTCCCCGCTTCGCGGCGGAGAGGGAGATCGCTTGTTCCGTTACCTTTCGCCGGTTTTGCTTAAAATGAGGGTGGAACGAAATTATGACTGAGCGTGAAACCAATTCTTCTTCCGGGCACAGGTGCCCCCGGTGCGGCGCGGAGCTGCCCGCCAACGTGCCGCCGGATCTCTGCCCGAAATGCCTGTTGCAGGCGGCCCTGCCCACGCAAGCCGGCCAGCCGAAGACGGAGACAGTGGCCCTGACTCCGGCACGGACGCGTTCGCGCGGACTGCCACAGCCCGGCGAACAACTCGGGCATTACCGGATCATCCGCCTGCTGGGCGAGGGCGGGATGGGCGCGGTGTTTGACGCCGAGGATCTGGAGAGCGGACGGCGTGTGGCGCTCAAGGTGTTGAGCCAGAAGCTCGATTCGCCCGAGGCGCGCGAACGGTTCTTCCGCGAAGGCCGGATGGCGGCCTCGATCAATCATCCGAACAGCGTTTACGTTTTTGGCACCGAGGAGATTGGCGGGACGCCGGCCATCGCGATGGAACTGGTGGCCGGCGGCACGCTGCAGGAGCGCGTGCGCGAGCGCGGCCCCCTGCCGGTGGGCGAGGCCGTGGACGGTGTGCTGCAAATCATCGCCGGCCTGGAGGCGGCCCAGCGCATCGGCATTTTGCACCGCGACATCAAGCCCTCCAACTGCTTCCGCGACGCCGACGGTTCGGTGAAGATCGGCGACTTCGGGCTTTCGATTTCCACCGCTGTCCGCACCGAACCCGCGTTGACCGCGACCGGCGCGTTCCTCGGCACACCCGCCTTTTGTTCGCCGGAACAATTGCGCGGCGACGAACTGAACGTCCGCTCGGACATGTATTCCGTCGGTGCTACGCTGTTCTTCCTGCTCACCGGGCGGACGCCGTTCGAAGCGAAGAACACGGTGCAACTGCTCGCCACCGTGCTCGAACAACGCGCGCCGTCCCCGGCAAAATTCCGCCCGTCCATCCCGCAGAGTCTGGCCAAAACCGTTCTGCGCTGCCTCGAAAAGCAGCCGGCCGAGCGGTTCAAGAATTATCACGAACTGGGCCAGGCGCTGGCCCCGTACAGTTCCGCCGCGCCCACGCCCGCGACGCTGGGCCTGCGTTTCCTGGCCGGCGCGATCGACCTGCTGGTCCTCAACGCCCTTTGCCTGCCTGTGCTGTGGCTGACGGGCAAAAGCCCCCTGAATCTCCTGAACCTTGCAAGCAAGGCTTCGCCCCGGATGTGGTTCATCGTCCTCCCGGTCCTGGCCGGCATGCTTCTCTACTACGCGTTGCTTGAGGGTCTCTGGGGCGCCACGGTGGGCAAGGCCATCTGCCGCCTGCGCGTCGTCGGACCGGATCGGAACGCGCCGGGCTTGGGACGCGCGTTATTGAGGGCCTTGATCTATGTCGTAGTACCGGCGTTGCCGTACTGGCTGACGTTTGGCGCCAATCCCAAGGCTTATTTTGAAGTTTCCACGCTGCTGCAAACTCTCCTGGGCTTTTCGTATTACATCGTGCTGGCCCTGCTGGTGTGCACGGCCCGTCGGCGGAACGGTTTTGCCGCCGTGCAGGACCTGGTCACGAAAACGCGGGTGATTTCCCGCGTGGCGCTCGAATCACGGCCGGTGCTGGCCACAGCCGAGCTGCCGCCGCCCGCCGTCGAAGGCGTACCGGTGGTCGGACCCTATCACGTGCTGGAAACGCTGGAGAAATCCGCCGGGACGGAGTGGTTGCTGGGCTATGACCTGCGCCTGCTTCGCAAGGTGTGGCTTCGCGTCGTCCCGCCCGGCACCCCGCCGGTCCCGGCCGCGTGGCGGAACCTCGGCCGGGTGGGCCGCCTGCGCTGGCTCACCGGCCGGCGCTCGCCGGAGGAAAACTGGGACGCGTTTGAAGCGGTGGACGGAAAACCGCTGGTGGCTCTGACCCAATCCCGCCAGCCGTGGAGCCAGGTGCGGTTCTGGCTTTACGATCTGGCCCGGGAAATCAGCGCGGCAGCCCGGGATGGCACGCTGCCGCCGGTGCTGGCTTTGGATCGCGTGTGGATCACCGGCGACGGCCGGGCCAAACTCCTTGATTTCCCCGCGCCTGGTCTCGGTTCTCCAGCCCGGTTCAACGATTCAACAATTCAACCAATCAACGCTCCGGCCAGTCCGGTGCCGCCCTTGCCGGGAAATGGAAGAACACATTGTTTCCTCGGCGAGGTCGCCGCCGCCGCGCTGGCGGGCCGGGCGAATGCGATTGCCGGAGCCGCCAACGCGGTGCCGGTCCCGCTGCCGCTGCACGCGCGCCAATTTCTGGACCGGCTGCCGCAGTTGCCCGACGCGGACGCCATGGCCGGGGCGCTGAAGCCGTTGTTGTCGCGCTTGGCCGGGGTTACGCGCTGGCGCCGTGCCGCCATCGTGGCGGGTTGCTTCGCCTTGCCACTGTTCGCCTGTTTCAGCATGGTCTTCGGCCTGTCTTTGCTGGAACAATGGAACCGGAGCAATCCGGGACTGATGGAACTTAATACGCTGCTGCAACTGCGGACCACCATGAATTCCCGCTGGATGAAAAATCAGCCGCATCCGACCAACCGCCAGTTTGCAATCTACCTTGCCGGCCATTACCGGGCGGTGGTCACCAATGACGCCGCCTGGACGGGTGCGTTCACCATGGCGATGATCAAGGGCGAGAGCCGGCGGTTTGCCGAGCAGAGCATTGCCGAACACCCGGCGCCGACCGCAGAAGAAATCAAGGAGGCGGACGCCGCCCTGGAGAAGTACCTGACCAAGTCGCAAGAGTTCAATCCGGCAAACCAACCGTGGTTCCCATTCATGATAGCCGTCGTGTCGCTCGTGATTTATATCGCCATTCCCGCGCTGCTGGCCGCCTTGCTGTTCCGGGGCGGGCTGGTGCTGCTCCTCGCGCGGGTGGCCTTTGTCCGGAAGGACGGCGTGCGTGCCTCGCGCCTGCGGGTGTTCTGGCGCGCGTTGGTGGCGTGGAGTCCGGTTTTGCTGGGACTGGTTTTGGGGGGAATGCTCAAAGTTCGGCTCGGCTCGTTCGCCGCCGCGCTGGCGGCTTCACTGGTTGTTTGCGGGCTGGCGATACTTTCCGCGGCCTTGCCGGACCGCAGTTTGCCGGACCGTCTCGCCGGGACCTGGCCCGTGCCGCGCTGACGTGAAAGGGTACATGAAATCTGCGTCGAATGAAAAACAGGCCCCGGCAGGAACAGTACAATTAATGAAATAGCTATTTCATTAATTGTACAAATGGTATAATAAATATTTTAGGGTTTCGGTCTTCATCCGCTGCAACATCCTGGCTCGAATCCACCGCTAATCTGCTTGCTTCGCGCCGATATTATGGAAGAGTTATGCCGCATGGAAACGCCTGAGCCAAAGCAAACCGCAACCAGCATTTCGCACCCGCCGCTGAAGGAAGTGTCGTTGAAAATCGTCATTCTGGTTTTGTTGGGGGTGCTCCTGGGTTTGGGCCATGGCTGGGCGGCAACCCGGCTCTACAGCCCTGCGCGGCTGGCCGGCTTCCACACCGGCGTGGTGGAAGGGGCCTTGATGCCCGCCGCCATGCCGTCCCTGCTGATGGGGAAGGACCTCCCAATTTACGCGCCGAACAACACCGGACGGGGCTACAACATCGGCTTTCTTTTGGGCATCAATATGTGCGGCACGTTGTTCTTTGGCGTCGCCTTCTGGCGTCCGCGGAAACGGTGACACCCATACGCCTTCCACTCGTCTTCATCGTCGTCCTCGAAACGCTGCCGCTCCAAACATTGCCGTAAATCATTCCGGGTTAAATCCGAAACCCGAAGGCCGAAGCCCGAAAGAAATCCGAAAACCGAATCTCGAATCTGAAAACCTTCGCGCGGACAAATCTGTCGTTTCGATTTTCGGGCTTCGGGCTTCTTTCGGCGTAAAGGCGCGTGGCGGCAAGCCGCTATACGCGGATTTCGGAATTCGACCTTCAGATTTGCCCCGATTTGTTTAGAGTGACCCTGGTTTAGAATAACCCTGGCACTCAGTACAGGCCCCCGCGAAAAATCTCGACTACTTTCACCCTGCCTCCGGCCCAGTAGCAGGACGGCGGAAAATTAAACCTCCGGCCCGCCCGGTCATAAATGAGTTTGACCGGGTGCGCCGGAATGTTTGGATCGTAGGCTTCAAACTGGATTTCTCCCTCCGACTCCGAAAGTCCGAACAGCACGATTCCGTGGTTGATGGTGACGCGGGGAAACCGGAAGAGATGCACGATGGGCGCCGCGCCCTGGCGCACGCGCTGCGCCAGTTGCCCGGCCATCTGCTCCTGGTGCCGCGCCGGGATCATAAAAACCATGCGCCAGTGGCTGCGCACAAAATAGGATTGTAATGAGCCGCCGCATCCCGCCTTCAGCAGCGGTTCGTGCGCCTGGCTGAAGGCGCGCAAACTGTCGTAGCCGGGGATCACGATCCGGTCCGACTCCACGCCCCGCCGGCGGGGATTGCGCGAGACGACCCGGCGGATGAGCCGGCGACAGGTTTCCACGTCTGCCGCCGGCAGGCCCGGGTCGAAACGGGCGTGATAAAAAAACTGCCGCACCGACCTGACCATCACGAAACAGCGGTGGGTATAACCGGGAGGCGGATCACAGGGGGAAACACTCATCGCCCCTGTCACCGGGTCGAAGCGGTACTGCCAGACCAGTTCGTTGGCAAAAGGAAAGGTGTCCCGCTCGAACTGGAACGAGCGGGCGCATTGGTCTGGCGGCGAACCCATTATGCCGGGCCGGAAATTACCGCGCGTTGCGCTGGAAGAAATGGGCCAGGTCGCGGGCGAGGACACGGATATCGTTGCGCTGGATGTCCTCACTGCTTATCACTTCTCCGTACGCCCTGGATTCGAATGACTCGCCGCTGCGCTTGATTTCATAGACGCAGACGAGCTTGTCGCCATCGTAGATCTGGCCGCGCACCTTGATCACGGGCTGGCCGCCGGCGCCGAACGGGCCGCCAAAATGCCGCGCCGCGCCACTGCCCTTGGAAAATTCGATGATGGTGTTGTCCAGCTTGAGGGTCTTGGCTTTGGACTTCACATCCTCACTCTTGGTCGTCACCGTGCCAAATAGTTTTGTGTCACGGAAGTTGTCCACGAGCTGATCCGGCAGTTCCTGCATGGCCATGGCGCGGATGTCAACCTCGTTGTCGCGTTCGACGCCGGCGAACACGACGGGCGTGAGGTAAAGCGTTTCATAGCCCTTGAAATTGAACCCGTCCGCGAGCCAGACGCCCTGGATGTTCTGATCCTTGTGCAATTTGACGCCTTCCGGCAACGGCGGCACGTTCGACTTCTTCTTTTCCTTTTGCTTCGGTTGTGTCGTTTGCGCCGTCTGGTTCGATTGTGCCATGGAACTGGAGACACCGCACAGCACCAGGCTCAAGCCGCCCAGCAATCCCAGGCGCGCCACGTTCTTCATCCATCCTTGAAATATATGGTTTGTTTTCATATTGGTTCTTTCTCTGCCTTCAGTTGACATTTCTGCTGTTTCACCAGGGACATGTCGTTCACCACTACCATCGCCCTTCACGGCCCTTTCATCCAAAACTCGCGAGCCGCCGGTGTTACAGCCCGGGCGCTTTGTATAACCCTCCCCGGCGGGTGGCAAGCTTTTCTTGACCGGCACGATTAATTCAACGGTTTCCCGTTACGGCGTCGTCAGACGAATCCGATAAAAGCGTTTCAGCCGTTGTCAACTGGCGCTCAAGACTCCAAATGCAGTCGGGCAAACACCCGCCTCACTGCCGCTCCCGGTTCATCTTGTTCCTCTTCGCGTTACTCTCGACAAAATACATGCCCAACAAACCCCGGCCCGTTTCTGATTTCGGCTTGGATCTGACGAGGTTGGCGAAAAATTCGAGCAGATTGAGGAGTCGGGAGAGCAGGGGAATTTTCATTGTTAATCTCGTTGCGGTAATTTCGGCGCGGAGGCTGGCACAAATTGCGATTGCAGGGAAGCGGAATTCCGTTTTTTGACACATTCCACCGCGAACCATACAAAAGAAACGAAAGGCGCAAAAACTCTGCGGGTAGGAACAGAAGCTAACGGAGGGAACAGAAAAAAACTCCGTTACCTCTGCCTGCTTGCGACGTGTCGGAGTTCATCGGTATTTGCCATCGTAAATCGCCGGCCGGTCATTGAGGCGGCTTGGCTTCGGAGAAATTCGCCAGACCCAGCAGTTCGTTGATCTTTTCCACAAGCGCCCCGGCTGTGCATTGCGACTTCAAAAAGACGGCGTCTGGCTTTTCCGCCAGCGCGGCCCGTGCCACGTCGGCCTTGGAAGCGTCGGAAAGAATGATCACCTTGACGGACTTTAAACTTGGCTCCGAGTGGATGAATTTCAAAACATACGTCCCATCCACCTTGGGCATCAACAAATCCAGCACCACCAAATCCGGTTTCAACGACATCGCCGTCTTCATGGCTTCCAAACCGTCTCCCGACGTCACCACTTTGAAACCGCGGCGTTCGAGCGCGCCGCGATACGCCATGACGACCAGCAGATTATCGTCCACCAGCAAAATGGTTTTTGCGGTGGCCGGTTTTGCGGCATCGGACTGAATGGATTCATTCATAGAGGTCGCCGACCGTCTCAGGATCAATCCGGGTAGCCGTTCGGGTGTTTTCTGTGCCAGGCCCAGGCGGTGGCGACGATGTCTTCGAGCTTGGGGAACTTCGGCTTCCAGCCCAGTTCGCGGACCGCCTTTTCAGCGGACGCCACCAGCTTTGGCGGATCGCCGGGTCGGCGCGGTTTTTCCACCGTGGGGATTTTTTTGCCGGTGACTTTTTCGCAGGCCTGGATAACCTGCCGGACGGAATAGCCGTCACCGTTGCCCAGATTGTAAAACCCCGTCTTGCCCGGCTGCAATCCGAGCATGTGCGCCTGGGCGAGGTCCCGGATGTGAATGTAATCACGAATGCACGTGCCGTCGGGCGTCGGATAATCCGTGCCGTAAATATCGCACTGCGGCTTCCAGCCGAGCGCGACCATGAGCACGTTCGGAATGAGGTGCGTCTCGATGCGATGATGCTCGCCAAATTTTTCGCTCGCACCGGCGGCGTTGAAATAGCGGAAGGCGATGAATTCCAGCCCATAAATCTGCCGATACCACAGGAGGACTTTTTCGAACATCAACTTCGCTTCGCCATAGGGGTTGATCGGGCGTTGCGGCAAATCCTCGGTCATCGGCACGCGGTCGGGCGGGCCATAGGTCGCGCAGGTGGAACTGAAGACGAACTTCTTCACGCCGCATTCCACGGCGGCGTCGGCGAATTTGAGCGCGTTGACGACGTTGTTGTGGAAATACTTTTTCGGGTTGGTCATGGATTCGCCGACGAGCGCGCTGGCGGCGAAGTGCATGATGGCATCGGGCCGGGCGGATTTGACGGCGTTGAGGATGTCGCCTTCCTGCTCGGGTTTGCCCAAAACAAATTTTGCGCGGGCATCCACCGCCGAGCGATGGCCTTCGGTGAGATTGTCGTAAACCGTGACCGCATGGCCGGCGTTGAGCAACTCTTCCGTGCAGATGGAACCAATATAGCCGGCGCCGCCGGTGACAAAAACGTTCATACGTTAACTATGAAAGGAGCCGGGCGCAGTGCAAAGTTCAAAATGACGGAACAAAGAACCGGGTCAGGAAAGTGAGCGAACGGTTTCGACGCGGGTGATCAGCCATTGGCCGTCGATTTTCTTCAAAGTGAATTTCATCTGCTGCAAGAACGGGTCGCGTTCACCGGAAACATTCACCTGCACGGTGAGATCGGCCACGGCGGATTGTTTGTCCGGCGCGACGGTTATGTTGATGTCGGGGAATTTGACCTGCACACCGCCAGCCCGCGAACGGGCCACATAGACCATCCGGGAGATTTCTTCACGATCCATAAGGCTGTTACGGGCGAGTTCGGGCAAGTCCACGGCCAGCTCGACATTGGTGGAACAGAATCCAGCCACGCTGCGCGCGGCAACCAGTCGCGCCAGGTCGCTTTCGCCGGACGAAGACGAAGCGGCGCGGGCCAGTTCCACGAGGCGTTTGCGGATAACCTTTTCCGGGCTGGGAAACAGAACGAACCACAGCCAGACACCGATTGCCGCCAGCGCTGCGAACAGGATGAAACGGAGGGCAATTTTCATAAAATGGCTTTGCCAATAATCTGGCTGCGCTGCGCCCGGCCAAACGTGTGGTCTTCCCATGCCATGGAGCGATTGTCGCCCACGACGAAATATTCGTCCGGGCCGAGTTGCTTGGGCGGCAGATTCCAGTTGCAGGCACCTTTCTCGTAAGGTTCATCCAGCACTTCACCATTGATCAGGACATGGCCGTCCGCAAAAGCGACGGTTTCACCCGGCAGACCGATGATGCGTTTCAGCAACATGACGTGTGGCGGTGCCAGCCGGTTGGCGGCCTGATGAATGCCGGCGGGAGTGTTGGTCTCCGCGCGGGAAAACCGGATGCCCACCACGTCGCCCCGTTGAGGCCCGTGCCACAAGTAAGCGAACCGGTTCACGAAGTGCCTCGACTGGTCCGCGTACGTCGGCAACATGCTGATGCCTTCAACCTGGATGTGCAACAGGATGAATTTGAAGACGATGAAGCAGGTGACAACCAAAACGGCCAGGCGCACCAGCGTTACCTTGGGGTTGCGTCCCATCACCGCGATGCTCACCCAGCGGGGCAATCGCGGCTGCTTCCAGCCGGCGTTCGATTGTCCAGTCTGGTCTTGCTCCATCACACCTTGAAGTTTCGCGCATCCTGCCAGCGGCGCAAGCGCAGATTATTGGACGGTAGTTGCTTGAGCGGAGCGTCTTGTCATCACCAGCCATGTTTGGGTGTAATCGGATTGGCAAACCGGGAGCGCTGGCGTCCCGCCAGCTCACTGTGTGCAAACCGGGAATTCCAATCCGCCGGCGGGACGCCAGCGCTCCCAGGCGGTGGAAGAATTGTTGCCACGTCTAATCAGCAGTGTTCTCCAGCCATGACGTCAACCTCCTGGCAGTCAAACGAAAAGGGTTCGAGCGGCAGGGGCTGATTGTGATTCAGAAATTCTTCGCAGACCCGGAAGAAGTCCGATTTCGTGGTGACGCGGCGAATTTGATGCAGGAATTGGCCGTCTGGTTCAACGCCCACCCCGAGATAATTCATGTATTTTTTCATTTTTGCCACCTGCGCCGACTCGCGCACGTCCGGCGAACAGGCCGCTTCGTAAAGCGCGCGCACGTAGTCCAGCACCTCGGATCCGCGGGGGATGAAAACGGTTTCGCCGCGCTGATGCTGGCGGATTTGGCGGAACAGCCAGGGGTTGCGAATGGCGCCGCGCCCGATCATCAGCCCGCGAGCGCCGGTGATTTTCAGAACTTCGGCCGCGTTCCGGGCGGAATGCACATTGCCATTGGCCAGCACCGGACAGGGCATTTCCGCAACGGCACGCGCGATGCAGTCGTAATGCACTGTTCCGCGATACATCTCGCGAACCGTGCGGCCGTGGACGACCAGCAGATCCAGCGAGTGCTTCGCAAAAATCGGCAGCAGTTCATCGAAAACTTCGGGCGAATCGAATCCGATGCGGGTTTTGACCGTGAATTTGATCTTCACCGCGTCCCGCAGCGCGCCGAGAATGGCGTCCACCCGCCGCGGGTCGCGCAGTAATCCGCCGCCGGCGCATTTGCGGTAAACCACCGGCGCCGGACAGCCGAGATTCAGGTCCACCGCCACAATCGGATACTGCTGCAACTCGCGCGCCGTCCGCACGAGCGACGGAATATCGTTGCCGATCATCTGGGCGATGACCGGCTGGCCCGTCGGGTTTTCGGTGATGGATTTAAGAATGCGTTTTATCAGGTGGGAAGTGGCGTAAACGCGGAAATATTCCGTGACATAAGCGTCCGCCCCGCCGTAAGCCGCCATCAATTTCCAGAACGGAAAATCCGTCACTTCCTGCATCGGCGCCAGCGCCAGCACCGGCATCGGACTGGCAAACAGCGCTTCAAATTGTTGGTGACAATCCACAATGCATGTTACCTGAATTGCGGATGCTGCCGCAATCTTTCCCACGACTCTGCAGTCAACGGTGCGATGCGATACACCGCTTCAACCATTGGCTCGGCGCTGTGGGAACGTTTCGCGCGTTCCAGCCAGCGGCAGTCGAGCGGCTCGTCCAGCAAGTCGGGCCGGTTGGCCGCCACGGTGGTTTCCTCCTTCAAGCCCGACGGATGTCCCACGCCCACGAAGAATCCGCCCAGCAGCAGCGCCGTCCGGGCCATCGTGCTGCGTGTAAACGTGGCCAGCGCACACGGACGCTGCGGGTCCAGCCGTCGGAACAAACCGGCAAACAGCGGCGCCGTCCACATCGCGGGATTTTTCTTCGGTGAATGCGGATCGAACAAAATGGCGTGCGGCGGCGGTGTGGCGGCGGGCATCCTGCCTGCCGTGGAGGACGGCATCTTGCCGCCCGGACTGGCGCTTGAATTTTCAGCATGCGTTGTGTTACCAACGACCTTTCCGCCGGGCGGGACGCCCGATTCTACGGCAGGCAGGATGCCTGCCGCCACGGTTTGCCCCAGCCACGCCGGGAAATCATCGAGCACGAGCGTCCACTCGACAGTCAGCAAATCATCGCTGAATTTCACGGAATGGTTTTTTACCAGTTCGGCCAGCGCAGATTCGTATCCGGCCACATAGCCCAGTTCTGCGCCGTGTTCGAGCGCAAATGCCGCCGCGTCGCTGGTCTGATCAAAACTGACGAGACGGAGTCGTTTTGGAGCGGAGTGTTGGAGTTCACGCTTCAGCGTGCCTCCGAACAAGCTAAAGCCTGAACTCCAACTTTCACGCACCAGCCGGATGGCCGTGAGCGCATTGGCCGCCGCACCGAGCCCGACGTCCCAAATCACAAATTCGCCGGACGTATCCCGCACGCGCTCCGGCAGGCGCAATTGCCGGACGTAGAGCGCCACGGCTTCCGCCGCCGGGCCGATGCCCGGATGAAACGTTTCGTCCTCGGCCAGCGAACGGACGGAACACGCGCCGTTGCGCAGGCGGACCAGACGATAACCGGTTTGCACGGTGGAATGTTGCCGCACCGGTAGCGGATGAAAAAGAAAAACCGGCAACCCGCTGGCGCGGATTGCCGGTAAGAATGCTGCTTCGTTTAGAGTTGGGCCATCGCCTTGTCCATCGCGGCTAAAAGCTGGCCCATGGTGGCTTCGGTTTCGTCGCCCATGTTCGAGACGCGGAACGTGGTGCCCTTGATCTTTCCGTAGCCGCCGTCAATGAGGAAACCCTGGTCCTTGACCAGCTTCTGCAACTTTGGCACGTCCACCGGCGCGCGACCGCCGGGCTTCGCACCATTGTTGATACACGTCAGCGTGAGCGACTCAAAACCGGGATCCGCGAACAGTGTGAAGCCGTGCTTCTTCGCCCAGTCGCGGGTCATTTGGTTCGTCTTGCGATGACGCGCGAAACGCGCCTCCAGACCTTCGGCAAAAATGTCTTCGAGCTTGGACTCGAGCGCATAGACGTGCCCGATGCTCGGGGTGCTCGGCGTCATGCTTTGTTCGGCATTCTTCTGGAATTCAACGAAGTCGAAGTAATATCCGCGGTCCTTGATCGTGGCCGCCTTCGCCAGCGCCGCTTTCGAGCAGGTGAAAATCGCCGTGCCGGGCGGCAGCGCGAACGCCTTTTGCGTGCCGGCAATCATCACGTCAATGCCCATCGCGTCAAACTCCAGTTTGAGCGCCGTCATCGAACTGACCGTGTCCACGATGAACATCACGTCGGGATATTTCTTCTTGAGCGCGGCGATTTCGGCGACCGGACTCATCACGCCGGTCGAGGTTTCGTTGTGAATCACCGTCAGCGCGTCGAACTGGCCGGTGGCGAGTTTTTTGTCCACAGCCTCGGCGCGGATGGGTGAACCCCATGGCACCTGCAGCGCCTCGGCGTCCTTGCCGCAGCGTTTGGACACGTCGAACCATTTGTCCGAGAACGCGCCGTTCATGCAGTTCAGGACTTTTTTGGAAACCAGATTGCGGATGGCGCCTTCCATCACGCCCCAGGCGGACGAGGTGGAGATATAGACGAGCTGCTTCGTGTAAAGCAGTTGCTGGAGCTGCGGTTGGATTTTCGCGTACAGGTCTTTGAACCCCTGGCCGCGATGACCGATCATCGGCTTGCGGAACGCCTGCAGCGTTTTTTCGCTCACTTCGATTGGCCCCGGTATATGTAATTTGACGTGTGCCATAATGATTTGTGAAATTTTTCACAAGGCCGGGTGGTTGGCAAGCCATGTTTTGCCAAACCCAACGCATTATTTGCATCCGCCACCTGACCGACGGTGTTATTTCAACTCACTCATTTTACACAACAGGGTCGGACAAATACTGTCCAAGCCATATTGTTCTTCTGCTGGCGGCTCACTGCAAATCCGCGAGGCTGGATTGGATATCGCCGAGTTCAGTGGCGTTAATGCCCCAAAGTCCGGCGGCGATTTCGTCTATTTCGATTTCCAGCGACTGGAGTTTTTCTTTGGCCGTTTCGGTTTCTTCAACAGCCAGCGCGTGGGCTTTTTCGCTCAACTCGGCAAGACGACAATGCTGTTTGTTCTTCGCGTCAAACTTCGGCAGGCGGACGTGCTCTAAAACATGCGGTGACGGATGGAGCGTGATGTAGCTTGCGACAATCAAACCGGCGATGCTGGAATTGAGCACCGCGCTGCAATAGTGCGCTTCGTCACGATTTTTTAGCGGAATGAAAATTACCGTGTGGTCTGGAACAAGGATTTTGTTTTTGTTCCGCGCGTCTTTGGATAATTCGGCAACCCCAACACGCAAATCATTGCTAACAGCCTGTTGAACAATGGTCATAATTAAGGCGGGCGGGTGAGGCGCGAAAAATCGCTGCGGCCATAACTTCCACCCGCGCCACCAATCGCCGCCCGTATCTTTGCAGTCCCGTTCCAATATTTCCGGCAAACCGGAACCCTCCCTCCAGCAAAAGCCTCCAGACCACGTAAAAAAGGGCCTTCCCCCAGGCCACCCATTGTTTGGGTGTTCCCACGCCCAGCAGTTTCCTCATCAGTTGCGACAGGTTGTAAATGGCCGCCGAAAACTTGAAGCGCTTGTTGAGGTTGTCCCGTCCCCGGAGCGTCGTCCGCCGCGCTCCTCCGGCATCCAGTATGTGCGCGAACGGTCTCTCAAGGTGCATCCCCCGGCTCTTCAACAGTTCCTTGCCCGACTTGCTTTTGGCGCTCCGTCTGGCACTGCGCACCACCTTGGACTCTTCGTCGGTGAGTTTCTCCATGTTCCGGTTGATCACCGGATCGGAAATCACCGTGCGAATCCCCTCCTGCTGCAAGCCGCCCATTTCCGGCACCGCGTGATAGCCCTTGTCCGCCGTGGCGCTTTCAATCGTCAGGGTTCCCGCAGGAAGCTCTTTAACCTCGTTGATGTTCTCCTGCGCCTCCAGCACATGCAGCGCGAGATCCTTGTGATCGGGTTCATCGCCCGGACGCACCTCCGCGTTCAAGATCGCGCCCGTGTCCAAATCCACCGTGTTCTCCGGCTTGTAGATCATGTCGGTGGCCCCGGCCTTGGTCGGCCCGATCTTGGCGTCAGGGTCATTGGGGTTTTCCCAGTCCTGGTTGCTCATCTTCTTGGGCCGCTTGCGGTCAAACCGCCGGACGGCGTCGGCATCCTTGGGATCAATCCCGTTCTCCGCGGCCAGACGGCGGACATATTCCCAATAGACTTCCTCGGTCTGGCGGTTGACCAGCCCTTTGAGCGAGGCGTTGGCCTCGATCACGGAGGCGTCTATGCCCACGTTGCGGCCCTTGACCAGCCCGTGCTCCTGCAAGGCCGCCAAGATCAGAAGGAATACCTGGTGGTAAACCTCCACGCCCAGACGGGAGCGGATGACCGACAGGGTGGAATGATCCGGGGTGTTCCCGGTCAGGTCATAGCCCAGGAAGGCACGGATGGAAATGGAATCCTGGCAGCGCTCGGCAATGCCCCGCTCGCTGGGGATGTTCTCAAAGAAACCGACCATCAGCATCTTGAAATACACCACCGGGTCAACGCCCGGACGACCACGGCCATTGCCGGAATAGCAGGCCGCGCAAAGCTGCCGCACTTCGGAAGCAAAGGAAAAAGACTGGAGCGTCTGGTCGAGCTTGATGTAAAAAGAGGAGGAGACAGGCTGCACCAGTTGACGGGATGGAACGAAAAGTTCCGGCGGCGGCAATGTTTGCGGTTTGAACATGAAAAATTGTAACTTATACTAACTATAAGACAACACAATTATATTTTATTTTCACAATTACTTCAACAGGCTGCTAAGTTCCGGCCAGCAAACTTTATAGGGCGAGAGTGTGTATTCGCCGATGTTGTAGAGCGAATAAAACGGCGCAAATGGCTCCAGCCGTTTCTTTTTACCTTGGCTGGTTTCTTTGCAGAAATATTTTTGGAAACCGGAACGCTTCCGCAACAGTTTCTCGAATTTCAATAGGTAGCCGTAAGTGAGCGGGTATTTGTCCTTCAACCAATTTTCGTCGTAACCGCGCCGATCTTCCGCGTCCTGCACATTCAGCAGAAACGCCGAGCTTTGCGCTTTCCATCTCCCGACATCACGCCCGCGCACGAGCGGAAAAAGCAAATCAGGTTCAAGCGCGATGCCATCCACTTGTTCGATGCCTGCAAGTTTGCCGACATCACTTAAATTGCGGATGATGATTTCTCCGGCATTATTTTTGCCTGTGATTTCCAGCCAATAAACACCATTTGCCCACGTGCATGATCCGGCATAAGCGCGATAATCAGATTGGCCGATAGCTTTGCGGAGCGCGCTCAGCGCCTTGGGCCGCGCGGTGAGCCACGGGCTGCTCGGCTCGTCCGAATTGATGGGTTGCGCCTGCCATTGTTTTACCGCGACTTTGGCAAGCACTTCGTCAAGGTCGTCGTCGAGGGCGATGGACTGTTTGGCCTTCTTGCGCCAGTAAAGATAAGGCACGGGATATTTTGTCGGCCTGCCTTTTTGAAACGTGACGATAGCAGTGCGGTTGGTTGCGCCCTCGAACGGTTGGAAATCGCTCAAGTCGTCCACTTGGAAAACTTTGAAGTATTCCTTGTCGCCGAGTTGAAAACGGCGGAAACCGTCACCCGCGCCTTTGGTCTTGAACAGCGTTTGTGTGATGATGAAGCCGAGCCGCCCGCCGTCTTTCACATAATCGTCCAGACAGGCGTAAGTGAACAGCATCGCCAAATCTTTCTTGCCGCCGCCGAGCCGCGCGGCCTGGCCGGAAAGCGAGAAAAGGCCGTAGTTTTCCCAGAGCTTCCACGTTTTGTCGCGGTAAGAATCAGAGAGACTTTGCCAATTGACCCACGGCGGATTGCCGATGACGAAATCGAACCGGTTCTTGCCTATGAACACCGGCGCAAACTGGTTTTTCAGAAACCGCGCCCAGATGCCGTTCTTGCCGTCGGCATTCAGCCGGGTAATACGGTCGAAAACATCGCCAACCAATTTTTCAACCGTGCTGTCGGAACGTTGCAATACCGCACGAAGTTTTTCCAAAAACTGCCCGCGAGTACGTCCGACCAGGATGGATTCTTCAATCAAGGCGCAAATGGTTTCAATCTTTTCCCTTTCGATCACTGCCGCCGGGAAAATGAAGCGTCCTTGCGAAGTGTCCACGTGCCAGACCCGGCCATTGGCAGGCATCTCCAATTTGACTTCTCCTTCGTGCAAAGTTGACGCGACGAATTCAGTCTGGCCTTCGTGCGCGAATTCCGTTGGCGTCAGTATCGAATCGCAGAAATAAACCGGAATTTCAATGCGCGTGGCGTGGCGAATAAGCGTGCCGAGTGAGAGTAGAAAATTGGTGCGCGCGGCGATGACAGCCAGCGGATTGAGGTCAAAGCCGACGACGTTGGTGAGAAGTTTTTGAACGAGTTCATCGGGGCGAATGAGATGGCGATCGGCGTAGTCAAAGGCTTTGCGAATACAGAGCGCGAGAAACGTGCCCGAACCGCACGACGGATCGAGAACGCGCGTGTTCGGATTCCCGTCATAGCCGATTTGCCGGATGAGCCGTTCGGCGAGCCAGTCGGGCGTATAGTATTCGCCGAGGTCGTGGCGGACGCGGCGCGGCAGCAGGTATTGGTAAAGTTTTTTGAGCAAGTCGCGCGTCGCATCAGGATCAATTGTGGCGGTGGCTGGCTCGAATTGCTGAAGCGCAATGGCGATGTGGCGGAGATTTTGCGCGATATTGGCATCCCACACATCCAGATACCAGCGGAAGAAATCGCCTTCGAGAAAGTTGATGATGTTGAATTGCTTGAACAGGCCGCCGTTTTCGAGGTGCTCGATTTTGTTTTTCAATTCGGCGTCGTTGGCGGTTTCCACTTCGGCGGTGAACGAGGCGAACCACGAACCTTCCTGCAAAGAAATTAATTCAGCGGCAAGCATCTTCATCAACAACACGTAATAAGTGTGGACGGCGAAAAGCAGGCGTTTGAGATCGGGCTTGTCCGTGATGCCGTAAAGTTTGGCGAGTTCGGCGGCAGCGGCATCGCCGCGTTCCAATTCTTGCCCGTAAATGACGCCAAAAATCATGTCCCACTGTGCGAAGAACATTTCCACGCGGCGATTGTGAGTAGTGAGCAATTTGTGATAGAGCGCATTGACGGCATTGGACGCGGTATTTGCTTCCGGGCCAAAAACTTCAGCGAGTCCTTGCGGTTCAAGCGCCCGACGTTGGAAAAAACGGAGCGAGTAAAGCAGCCAGTCCACGCTGGCCTCGTCCACTGGCATCGGACCGACAATTTGAAAACCGCCGCGCGGCAAATCTTTTCGTTCAAAAAATTCAAGCTGGGTTTCAAGCGAGATTGGTTGAAAGAATCGGGCGCGATTTTGCGAAGAAGCATAACGAAGATACATGACTTGTTCGCCATCCAAACCGATGCCAATCATTTTCTTGACCGCCTCGTGCGGTCGGGTGGGAGATAATTCGCGCGCTTTCCCAACAAGGTAGGATGAAAGCTGATCAACGACTTCCTTGCGTCCGGCTTCCGTCGCGATTTTTCCGGGACGTTCGTACTCGATGACGCCAAAACCATAGACCGCGTCTGCATAACCTGTGCCTTGCAACGTCGTGAGCTTTTGTTCGTAACTGACTTGGGTGGAAATTCCAAGTTGAGCGAGCACTGGTTTCAAAGCCGACTCCACCGGCAACCGAACCTCTTCTTCGTTGTGGGCGCGTTTGGCAATCTCGCGGATTTCGCGGGCGAGCTTCTGGGAAATCGCAGGATCAATTTTTCCTGGGCGCGTCATGTGGTGGGACTTTAGCAAGACGCGCTTTTCAAGCAAGCACGGCTTATTATTTCACATACCCATTTGCGCGAAACCACTCGACGGCGTCGGCGAGCGCCTGTTTCGGCGGCGTCTGCGGCAATTGCAGCACCCGAATCGCCTTGGTGGGGTCGAACCACATTTTGTATTTGGCCATGCGCACACCCGCCAGCGGCGCCTTGGGCGGTTTGCCGGTGAAACAGGCGGCGCACTCGTTGACATGCGCCGCCGCCAGCGCAACCCAATATGGAATTTGAGTTTTTGGCGCGGCCACACCGGTAATTTCCTCCAGCACGGCCAATGTTTCCCGCATCGTCCAGTTGCCCTCGTTGTTGCCCAAAATATAGCGTTCGCCAATCTCGCCCCTTTCCGCCGCGAGAATGTGCCCGGCCACCACGTCGCGGACGTGGACCCAATTCAATCCGGTGTCGAGATACGCCGGCAATTTGCGATTCAAAAAATCCACGATCACCTGGCCGGTCGGTGTCGGTTTCACGTCGCGCGGGCCGACGGGCGCGGTGGGATTGACGATGATGACGGGCAACCCGTCGCGGGCCAGTTTGGTGGCCACACATTCCGCCTGCCATTTTGAGCATTTGTAGTGATTGCTCAATTGCTCGTTGGCAATTGCGTCCAATTCCGTTGACGGGACCAGCCGGCCATCCACCATTTTGGGCAGGCCGACGCAGCCGACGGTGCTGGTGTAAACGATGCGCCGGCAGCCGGCTTTGCCTGCGACCTCAAGAACGTTGCGTGTGCCTTCAACGTTCGCGGCATACATCGGTTTGTAATCGCGCAACCACAAATGATAACTCGCCGCGACATGAAAACACCAATCGCAATCTGCCAGCTCCCGTTCCAGCAATTTGCGGTCGAGCACGTCGCCGGCCACGCCCTCGAATTCGACCCTGGCCAGCCCGCGCTTGTCGCTGCCCGGCCGCAGCAGCGCCTTCACGCGATGCCCCTGTGCCACCAGTTCGTGGACGAGGTTCGAGCCGATGAAGCCGGAAGCGCCGGTAACGAAACAGTTCATAATCGCGGACAGGGTAATACAAACCGGCGCGCAACGCGACCCCGTAATCCGGGGTGTCGGTCTTCATCCTTTTCGTAATCCTGATCTTAATCCTGATCTCATTCTTAATCTCAATCACGGTGTCACCGCCCGATAAAGCCGGTGTTGAGCGGGTTGTCATTTTTATGCCATTAGGGTATAATTCAAGGCATGAGCGAACGAACTGAAATCAACCCGCGCGTTTGTGGAGGCCAGCCCGTCATTAAAGGCACGCGAATTTCCGTGACGGCCATTCTGGAGCAACTGGCCGAAAATGAAACGTGGGATTCCGTTCTGCGCGGCTACCCGGAACTGACGCGCGCGGATATTCAGGCGGTTTTGGATTACGCCCGTCGTTCCGTTCTGCACACGGAAATCGCCGCCGTTGGCACGGCTTGATTCATGTGCGTCTTTATTTCGACCAAACGGATTTCCGCAACCGATTGGTCATTGTTTCTGCGAATCGGGCGCGCTGGATTCGCACGACGGAACCCTGATAATCAGTTCACGGCATCACTGCCCGGTAAAATCTGCGGCTGGAATTTACCACGCCGGAACGCTGATGCGGACTCACCGCGTGAGGCGAAGCCTTTTATGCAGCCTCGGTCCAGATATGTCATTTTTCTAGGACTGACCCTTTCCCGCACGACGGAATCCTGATAATCAATTCACGGCACCACCGCCCGGTAGAATCGGTGGTTTGTATTTGTCGCTGCCGGGTCGCGGAAATAAAGCGTCGTATTGGTGCCGACAAAATTTGTCAGCGTCGCCCAGCTTGTCAGGTTCGTTGAAATCTGAATGTGGCCGTTCAGATTGGAGGAAATTTGCAGAGTAAAGTTCAGCCCGGTGCTGGTCAGCGGCGGGTTCAGGGAAAAATTGAGCTGCAATTTGAACGTGTTGCTCGATAGCACGCTCACGCTGCTCGTGGTGGAATAGTTTCCGCCCAAATCCACCGCATACGCCTTCACCGTGTTCGTGCCGACAGCCAAGGTTACGGTGGTTGTCCAGTTGGTATAGTTGTTGGTGGTGGTGGCCAGGCTCCACGGCCCGCTGGTCAAAATCTTGTTGGTCAACTGATACCAGACCGCACTGACTTTCCAGTTATCGCTGGCCGTTCCAACCACGGTCGCCAAGGCATTGGTCATGTGCTGGCCGGTCGTGGGCGCGGTGATGGTCAGCGTCGGTTTAGTCACGTCCAGAAAATTCACTTGCAGGGTCAAGTTTGATGCCATCATGAACTGCAGGTTAGTTTTGGTCGTGGTGATGCCGCCGATCCAGTTCGTCGAGACCACCCAGTTGGTGAAGACAAAACCGGCTGCCGGCGTGGATGTGATGCTGTAATTGCGTCCAATCTCCAACCAGACGTTGCTGTAGTTTGGTGAGATGGTTCCCCGGCCGCTCATCCGCACCTGCAACTGGTTGGTCACCACATATTGGAAACTTACACTATTGGTCGTGGAAACATTGCCGGTGGTGTCCACCGCATAGGCTTGCACAACATTTGTGCCTGGAATGAGCGTTACCCCCGCCGTCCAGTTCGTCCAATTGTTAATGTTCGTCGCCAGGTTCCAACCTCCAACATTGAGCTGGCAAACCACGTTGCTCATCTGCCAATTGTCACTCGCCGTTCCTTTGACGGTGAACACGGCATTGCTTACCCGCTGACCCGACGCCAGATTGGTAATGCTCACGGTCGGCTTGGTCACGTCCACAAAGTTCGCCTGCAACGTCAGGTTCGACGCCATCATAAACTGTAGGTTAGTTGTACTCGTCGTCGTGCCGCCGATCCAGTTCGTCGAGACCACCCAGTTGGTGAACGCAAAGCCACTGGCTGGCGTGGAGGTGATGCTGTAGTTCCGTCCAATCTCCAGCCAGGCGTTGCTGTAGTTAGGCGACAATGTCCCACGGCCGGTCACACGCACTTGCAACTGGTTGGTTACCACATAATCGAAGCTCACACTGTTGGTCGTGGATTTATTGCCCGCCGCATCCACCGCATACGCCTGCACCATGTTGGTGCCCGGAGTCAGATTAACCGCCGCCGTCCAGTTCGACCAACCGTTACCCGTTATTCCCGGATTCCAACCCGCCCCATTGGGTTGACAGAGCACGTTCGCTGCCTGCACGTTATCGCTGGCCGTGCCGGCCACGGTCAGGCTCGCGCTGGTCACAGTGGCGTTGTTGGCCGGGTAGGTGATCGCCAGCGCCGGGGCCGTCGTGTCGATGGTCACGTTGTAGGCCGAAGAGTTGGGGCTGACGTTCCCCACCGCATCCGTTGCCGTTGCCGTGAAGCTGTAGCTGCCCGCTGGCAGCGTCGTGCCAGTGTAGTCAAACGACCAGACCCCCGAACTATTCGCTGTGCAGGTCCCGATGACGCCGACACTCACCCGCGTTACCGTCAGCGTGCTGCTGGCCTCCGCCGTTCCGTTGAACACCAGCGTCTGATCGCTGGTGATCCCATCGTTCGAGCTGATCCCGGTGTCCGTGCTTATCCCGGTAATGACCGGAGCAGTCGGTGCCGTCGTGTTGATAACGATGTTCTTGTTGGCACCCAGGGAGCCAGTAGCTCCCGGCGAAGCCAGCGTCAGGCTGGCATTGTTCCCGCCCGCGTCCTGAATGCTCCCGCCGTTAACAGCCTGTTGAAGTAATTGTGAAAATAAAATATAATTGTGTTGTCTTATAGTTAGTATAAGTTACAATTTTTCATGTTCAAACCGCAAACATTGCCGCCGCCGGAACTTTTCGTTCCATCCCGTCAACTGGTGCAGCCTGTCTCCTCCTCTTTTTACATCAAGCTCAACCAGACGCTCCAGTCTTTTTCCTTTGCTTCCGAAGTGCGGCAGCTTTGCGCGGCCTGCTATTCCGGCAATGGCCGTGGTCGTCCGGGCGTTGACCCGGTGGTGTATTTCAAGATGCTGATGGTCGGTTTCTTTGAGAACATCCCCAGCGAGCGGGGCATTGCCGAGCGCTGCCAGGATTCCATTTCCATCCGTGCCTTCCTGGGCTATGACCTGACCGGGAACACCCCGGATCATTCCACCCTGTCGGTCATCCGCTCCCGTCTGGGCGTGGAGGTTTACCACCAGGTATTCCTTCTGATCTTGGCGGCCTTGCAGGAGCACGGGCTGGTCAAGGGCCGCAACGTGGGCATAGACGCCTCCGTGATCGAGGCCAACGCCTCGCTCAAAGGGCTGGTCAACCGCCAGACCGAGGAAGTCTATTGGGAATATGTCCGCCGTCTGGCCGCGGAGAACGGGATTGATCCCAAGGATGCCGACGCCGTCCGGCGGTTTGACCGCAAGCGGCCCAAGAAGATGAGCAACCAGGACTGGGAAAACCCCAATGACCCTGACGCCAAGATCGGGCCGACCAAGGCCGGGGCCACCGACATGATCTACAAGCCGGAGAACACGGTGGATTTGGACACGGGCGCGATCTTGAACGCGGAGGTGCGTCCGGGCGATGAACCCGATCACAAGGATCTCGCGCTGCATGTGCTGGAGGCGCAGGAGAACATCAACGAGGTTAAAGAGCTTCCTGCGGGAACCCTGACGATTGAAAGCGCCACGGCGGACAAGGGCTATCACGCGGTGCCGGAAATGGGCGGCTTGCAGCAGGAGGGGATTCGCACGGTGATTTCCGATCCGGTGATCAACCGGAACATGGAGAAACTCACCGACGAAGAGTCCAAGGTGGTGCGCAGTGCCAGACGGAGCGCCAAAAGCAAGTCGGGCAAGGAACTGTTGAAGAGCCGGGGGATGCACCTTGAGAGACCGTTCGCGCACATACTGGATGCCGGAGGAGCGCGGCGGACGACGCTCCGGGGACGGGACAACCTCAACAAGCGCTTCAAGTTTTCGGCGGCCATTTACAACCTGTCGCAACTGATGAGGAAACTGCTGGGCGTGGGAACACCCAAACAATGGGTGGCCTGGGGGAAGGCCCTTTTTTACGTGGTCTGGAGGCTTTTGCTGGAGGGAGGGTTCCGGTTTGCCGGAAATATTGGAACGGGACTGCAAAGATACGGGCGGCGATTGGTGGCGCGGGTGGAAGTTATGGCCGCAGCGATTTTTCGCGCCTCACCCGCCCGCCTTAATTATGACCATTGTTCAACAGGCTGTTAAGAGCCAATGCTGAGGTGGAAGCATAGTCCAGGTCCGCACTGTTCTGACCGGAGGCCACTGTGTAATTGAAGGTCAGGGTGCTGGTGCCGCTACCGTTGGCGTTCGTAGCTGTTCCACCGTCATTGAGTGAGAGGCTCGGCGTTCCGCCGACGGTGTTCACCGTCACGTTCTGGCTGAAAGTGACCGTGATCGGAATGACCGTCCCGGCCTTGTACGAGCCGTTGCTTATCGTCGAACTGACTCCCGTCACCGTTGGCGCGACCACATAGGTGAACTGGTCGGCTGACGAGGTGGCGGAAGTGCCAACTGGGGTGACTACCGTTACATGCACAGTCCCTGCAGTGCCCGCTGGGCTTGTGGCCGTGATCTGGGTGGCCGAATTAACTACCACATTAGTCGCCGGTGTGCCGCCGAAGTTCACCACGGTAGCCCCGGTCAGGTCTATGCCTGTGATGGTCACTGTGGTACCGCCGCTCGTGGAGCCCGTCGCCGGGCTAATGCCCGTCACTACGGGCTGGTACTCGTATGCTCCGATATCCACCCTGCCGTTGGCGATGCGGCAAAGTTCGCGCTGGTCGGTCGTCAGCCCCGAAGGGATCAGGGCGTTGCTGCCCTTGTCGATAGCCGGGCTGCCGGGCAAGAGTGCCATGGTTAGCGTCGGGCCGACATAGTTGCCCAGTGCAGCTAAGAGCGCGTCTTGATTGACGATGTTGTTTCCAGAGCCGGAAGTGAACATTGTGATCGGGTCGGTGTTATTCCCAATGAAACAGTAGTTGGCGGTGACGGTGCCGTAGATGTCGGGGGAGTTACCGTTCATGTTTCCAGCGACAATAGTGTTTGCAAGGGTTGTACTTCCGTTGTATTGGTCTTGGAAGATTCCTCCGCCATAATACTTGGCGGAGTTTAGTGCAATGGTACTGTCGTTGACAACGAGCGTCCCGCTCTCGTTGTCAATGCCGCCGCCGTTGTAGGCTGCGTTATAAGTTCCTGCCCCGTTATCGGCTATCGTACAATCATTGATTGTCAATGCGCTGTACGAGTCGTCGATGCCGCTGTTGGCGTTTCCAGAGATCGTGGTGCCAGTGATTGTCACTGCGTGCGCGTACTCAACGTAAACGCCCGCATTTGTATTCCCGGAGATGGTGCATCCGGAAACGGTGCAGGACATGTTCGCCGAAGTAGTGCCCCAAATCTCGAGGCCATGGTCAATGTTGCCCGAGAGGGTGGAGTTTGTGACCGTCAACGCACCCCCACCGGTTGCGTCGAAGTAGATGCCATCATAATTGTTGTTTGTTACAGTGCAGTCGGTGACTGCCAAAGTCCCGCCATAGTGTCCGTCAAAATAGATGCCGTAGCCGGAAACACCCGTTGCGTACGAAATCGTACAACTGGTGATCGATAACTGGCCGGCATTGTAGATACTCTCGTTGTAGCCTCTTGTGATCGTCAAGCCGGAGATGGAGGCTGTCGCAGTGCTGGCAACGTGAAACACTGATTGGAAAAAAGTGGAAGAGGTGTCGGCCTTGATTGTCAACTGACTGGCCCCGGGGCCCACGATGTAGAGCGGCTTGGCGGCGTCTGTGATGTCCAGTTCACCGCTGGTTAGGGTGATCGTCTTCCCGTTCAAGCTCGGGTCGAACTGAATGGTGTCGCCCCCCGTGGCGGCCGCAATCACCGCGCGGAGACTACCCGCGCCGCTGTCATTCGTATTGGTGACTGAAATGGCAAGACACTCTCCTGACAGGATCACGCAGAATATGATTATCAAGGCACCAAGGCGATACGCACTACTCATAAGGTGAGGCCGACGCATTCCAGCCCTTATCAACTCGCTTTTTCGGTCCACTTCAGATTTTAATTTTGGCTGCATTTTCTTTTTCCTCGTTTGCGCTCTTGGCCATTGAAACCGAATGGGCGTGACCTACTCACGCCCCACTACAGGCACTGGCGTGCCCTCAACGGAACGTTTTCGGGCACGCCCGTTCTGGGCGTGCCTCGAATGTGTCCGTTGAGTGAAAGTGCCAGTTTCGTAGTGGACAGCAGCCGAAGCCGCAAATCTGTTTTTTAATCCGGGTTACATAGTTTTTATTCCAACAAAAGTGTTTTACGCTTGTCGCCGAAAACTGCCAAGTTTTTTTGTTAAGTAAAAAGCCGGGATTTTACTCCCGGTTTTTGCGAAATGATTAGGATTACGATTAAGACTTGGTTAAAAACGGATTTCCCTTCTCCGCCGCCACTACGCGCGGCAGGAAAAGCTGGCTGAGAAACATATAAATCCAGCCGAGCGCGAAATGCGCGGCGAAGATGAAGCAAAATTGAACCAAATCGAGCGCGGCCAGGGTAAAAAGCACGATGGCAGCGGTCAACAGCAAGGCACTCGGCATCAACGCCGCGCCCGCCAGCTTCCAACTGCCGCGGAAATCCAAATCGCGGTTCGCGAAAAAGCTGATGAGCCGGACCGGCAGAAAATAAACTGTCGCCAGCGCCGCCCACGCCAGCATCAGGCCGGCAACCACGGCCAAAACTGTGATGGCCAGCAGTTCCGGCTCCCACGCGCCCCAAAGCGGTTCCAGTTCGGTGCGGTTGAAGGAGATGATTTGATCGGGCGGATAAGAAAAATCCCGGTAACCGAGCAGCGAAAAGATGCGGATGGTTTGCGCACCGAATTCGATTTGCACGTCGGCCGGCGAATGGATTTGGCTGCTGTGATTCGGGTCGGCGATAAACGCGAGAAACCTGCCTTCGGCGAGGAGTCGCGGCGTGTGGCCGGGCCAATCCAGCCGGCCCGCGCGAATTTCACCGGTGACCGGCAAATTTCGAATAGCAGCCCGCACGGTCGGGAAACAGCCATCGGAAAGAAACCAGACGCCGGCGGCGGCGGCGAGTGATGCGATGACGAATTGCACGAGCAGCAGGCGGCTGAGCCGGGCGCGCGCAAACGCCGCCACGCCGCGCGGCGTCAGCGGTTCCCACGCAAAAGTTGATTCAGCAGGCGCGCTCATCGGGCCATAAATTATCAGAACTGGCAGGGGAAAGAAACCCGCCTGTGGTTAACAGGTAAAACTTGTGCAACGCGACCGACTCCCTCGCCCCGCCTGAGCGGGGAGAGGGCCGGGGCGAGGGGATTTGATTTTAATAAATTAAGCGCCACCTCACCCCGCCCCTCTCCCCCCAACCCCGTTGGCGGAGAGGGAGAATATATTGCTGTGAAGCCAGATTGCGGCCTGTTCAGCTTGTGCGGGAAAAATCAGGCCTTTTTCTCCTCCGGCGGCGGGGGATTTTGGTTCGGCGGCGGCGCGTGGACCAGCGGCACGGGATAGCGGAGCTTCATCACGTCGTCCACGAGCACTTCGATGAAGTAGGTGCCGGCGGTTTTGAATTCGACCTGGCTGAAGACCATGACATTGGTCGAATGCAATCCCGGCTCGCGCAATTCAAATTTCATTTCACCCTTGCGCAGTACCGTGGTCTGGTCGGGCGCGATGAGCCGGACACTTTCGGTGAACTGGCCGATGCCCGCCGTCCAGCGGTTGAACACGCACAGCCGGCCGGCCACGATGGGCAGTTGCGGCACGCGGAGAAAATTGACGACGCCGATGATGAAAAAATTTCCATTGGCTTCCTGGCGGACTTCTTCGCACAGCAGCGAGGCTTGCAAATCGGGGAGAATTCGGGTTGCGTTCATAATTGGTCACGTGTAGGAGTCGAGGTAACGAGACTCCCCTTTTTGGCTTTCATTTGTAATTTCACGAAATATAGAGACTCCTCACGTCGTCTCCTACGAAAAAGACATTTCCGCTGCGCGGACCGTGTTTTGCATCAGCATCGCAATCGTCATCGGGCCGACCCCACCGGGATTGGGCGTGATTTTGCCGGCCACCGGCTGGACTTCCGCAAACGCCACGTCGCCGACCAGTCGTGAACCGCCTTTTGCATTCGGATCGCTCAACCGGTTGACGCCCACATCAATCACCGTCGCCCCGGGTTTGACCATGTCGGCCTTCACAAATTCGGCGACACCCATCGCGGCAATCAAAATGTCCGCGCGGCGGCAATGCGCCGGAATGTCGCGCGTGGCGGAATGGCAGATTGTGACGGTCGCATTCGCGCCTTTGGCTTTCTGGCAGAGCATGGCGGCCATCGGTTTGCCGACAATGTTGCCGCGGCCCAAAATCACCACTTCCGCGCCGTCGGTTTTCACCTGCGAGCGCACGAGCAGTTCGCGGATGCCCGCCGGCGTGCAGGGTTGAAAACCCGCCGGGTCGCCGAGCATCAGTTTGCCGACATTGACCGGATGAAAACCGTCCACGTCCTTCTGCGGCAAAACTGTCGAATAGACAACCGATTCGCGAATTTGTTTCGGCAGCGGCGCCTGGACCAGAATCCCGTGCAGTCGCGGATCGGCGTTCAGCTTTTTGAGCAGCGCGAGCAGTTCATTTTCACCCGTGTTTTCGGGCAGGACGTGCGTTTCAGAAAAAATGCCCAGTTCGGCGCAGGTTTTCTCCTTGCGGCCGACATAGACCTTGGACGCCGGATCTTCGCCCACACGAACGAACGCGAGGCCCGGTTGGACCCCGCGTTGGTTCAAATCAACGACGCGCTGTGCCAATTCACGCTGGATTTGCGCGGCAATGGCACGGCCGTCAATGACGTTGTGATTGTCTGGGACTCTTAAAGATGACTTTGGGGACGGCATTTTGGGAAATCACCTGGATGCTCTGGATGTTGATGAGCGGCGTGTCCTTCCAGCGCGGATCCAGACCCTCTTCGCCGGTGACAATAATCCGCATGTTGACGTATTTGCTCAGGTCGAGGGTCGGTGAAGTCGTGTACAGATAATTGATGTTAACGTCCGTCGCCGGGTCATACAATTCGTATTTGGTCGGTGCGACGGGGCTGCCCACAGCGCGCACAACGCCTTCATGGGACACAACGCGCACGGGCGGCGCCGCTGGTTCAGACGGGGCGGGTGCGGGAGCCGGAGCCGGAGCGGCTGCCATCGTTTGAGGTTCGGCAACCGGCGTCGGCGCAGGCGCGGGCGCGGGAGCCGGAGCTTCCTGTTTCAAATACATCGCGGCCACAAAGGCATAGCTGTTGCCGGGCGGATCAATTTGCATCCAATCGCCTTTGGTGGTGATTTCGTTCACCGCCGTGCCCCGCTCAAGGACGCCCAAGACGCTGTAATTTTCACCGGGACCGCCACGCATGTTCAATTTCTTCGCCGTCACAGTTTTGTTGGCGGCGTCAATAAACTTCGAGTTGACCCAAACATGGGTGCTCGAGGAGAGGGCGATTTTCGCCCATTGCGCGGGTTCACCGGCCTTGTGTTTATCCAAATTGATCTGGCCCAAAACCGTCACCGCGTCACCCTTGACCAGATGCGCGACAACTTCGCCTTTGAGGCCGGCCTGGCCGCGAACATTGACATTTTTGACGGCCACCACCGCCGGGCCGGGAACGAGCGCGACCGTCGGTTCGCTGATGGGTTTTGCCACCGCGGCCTTGTGCTTATGTTTGGCGGGCGCCGCAGTTTGGGCCGGCGTTACCGTCGGCGCGGGGGTGCTCGGCGCCGGCGCGACCGCCGGGGACGGCGCGGGGATGGGAGGCAATGTGTTTGTGTTGTTTTGCGCGACCGCGCTCATTGCGATCATCACGCCCAAGATCAACCAGCAATTCGTTTTCATATTTCCTGAAGTAAAGTCCTTATTTCTGTCTCTGTCAATGTCCGCCATCGGCCCGGTTTCAACTCGCCCAGTTTGATTTTGCCAATCTGCGTCCGTTGCAACCGTTTCACCGCCAGACCCTGCGATTCAAACAACCGCCGCACCTCGCGGTTTTTGCCTTCGCCCAGTTCCAACTCCACCACGCTCCGCCCGGTACTGGCGGAAACGAGCCGCGCCGCCAGCGCCCGGAGCTTTTCGCCCGCGTGCCACACGCCGCGCGTGAACTGCCCGAGCATCGCCTTGTCCACCCGGCCTTCGATAGTGGCCACGTATTTTTTCCGGACACCGTAGCGCGGATGGGTCAGGTGCAGGGCGAATTGTCCATCATTGGTCAAAAAAATCAATCCCTCACTGTTGAAATCCAAACGGCCAACGGAATGCAGATTTTGCCATTCTTTGGGCAATAAATCGTGGATGGCCGGACGGCCCAATTCATCCCGGGCCGAACAAACGCAGCCGGCCGGCTTGTGCAAAGCCACGTACAGCTTGCGTTTGGCGCGAACCGGCTTGCCATCCACCGCCACTTCGTCGTGCAGGGGATCAACCCTGGTTCCAAGCTGGCAGACCAACTGGCCATTGACGCTGACGCGCCCGGCCAGGATGATTTGTTCACCCGCGCGGCGCGAAGCCACGCCCGCGTCAGCCAGGAATTTTTGAAGACGAACCACGGAAGGTAACATGTGACAATTGACCCGAATCTCCGCTGCCAGTCACCTGCCTGCCGCGCCGAAGCTTCTGCGCGAAGGCGGGCCACCCGCCACTGTTTATACATCCGGTTTGGTTTTGCGGAGGCCGGTGATGCGGTCGCCGTCCTTCCACTGGCCGCGCTTCTTGAGGAGTTCAGTGCGCTCGAAGCGCTTGAGGACATTGCGCTTGCCGCCGAGTTTGGACGCCGCGCGCAGACTGCGATGCTGTGACATAAATTGTTCTTTGGTTGAATTTTCAGCCGCCTAAACAAAAAGCGGACGGTTTGTATATCAGACCTGTGGATTAATTGCCAATGGTTAATTTGGTCATCACACGGTTCAGCTCCGCTCCGCCACGCGCATCACTTCGCCCCGCAGGGCCTCCAGCGCCACCGGCTTGTACAGCACCGGCAACTCAACGGAATCAATGAATTTCTGGAACTCTGAGCGGGCGTCCAGCCCGATGATAAAAATAAACCGCTGGGCCAGCAACGGATTCGTGCGTCCAACCGTGGCATAAAACAGGTCGCCTTCAACTCCGGACATCTGAAGGTCGCAGACCACGGCATCGAGGTGGTGCTCGAGGACGAACTTCAACGCCAGCGCGCCATCGGGCACAATCGTCGCCTCGTAGCCGTCACTTTCGAGGGATTCTTTGAGGGACCAGGCAAGTTGAATATCGTCGTCCACGATCAGGACGTGCCTTTTGCGAGGTGTGCCATTGTTGGTATCCATGACGACCGGCCTCGGCTTTGATAATACAACGGAATGCGGGCAAAGCAAGTTTTTTGAAGGCTGGGGCCGTGGGTCAGTTTGTGATTCGGTGGGGCGAGCGTACTCGCGAGCCGGCCTCGGCGCGGCAAAGCGAAGCGGAGACGGCTCGTCAGTAGCCTCGCCCCACCAAAACTGTACCTCCACTGAAAGCTCCTTCGTCCTGCAGGGGCCGAGGCGACGAGGTTCTGATTGAATTTACGATATACGATTTGCGACACCGACTCTGGTTGGCATGCTCGCGATTTCAGGCTTGAAATCAGCTGAATTCCGGCGCAAGCATTCCGTCACATCCCATGACCACTTTGACTGTTCACGACGCGACCGCTTCCGGCCGGAAAACCAACACCTTCACGCTCGATTGCCTGACGGAGCGCATGACCGTGCGCGAACTCATCCGCGCCCGCATCTACCAGGAAGTGCGGGACTACAATCTGAAGGAACCGGAATACTTTCGCGGCCTGGTCGAGCCGACCAACGCCGAGCGCGTGCTCAATGGCTACAAGCTCAAGGCGAAGCGAAAGATTGATTGGGAGGAACAATATCAACAGGCCCTCGATGCTTTCGAACGAAACCGGTTCTTTGTTATCGTTGGCGACAAACAAGCGACGGGCCTCGACGAGAAGTTCGAGGTCAAGGTCGAGACTGAAGTGTCGTTTGTGAAACTGGTGCCGCTGGTGGGCGGATGAAGCAAGGCGTTCCTGCTGGCTGACGATGCGAAGATCAAGGATTCAACCATCCTGAACCAGATCAAGCGCGCGTACCGGCCCGGAAGCCGCTACCACTTCAATTCCGGCCGCCGTCGCGCGACTTCCTGCGCGTTGTGGCGGCACGCTTCCCAGCGTGCCAGTGATGGCGGCATCCCTGCCGCCAGTTCGGGACTCGCGGCAAGGATGCCGCGCTCACTGGCAATCAGAGATGATTGCCTCCACCGCATCACTTCCTCCCCGCCAATGCCTGCTCCCGCTCCAGCAGGGTGGGATGCGAATAGTAAAATCCGCTGTAGAGGGGATGCGGCGTAAGATTGCTCAAATTCTTCTCATTCAGCTTGCGCAACGCGCCAATCAACGATTGCGTCCCGTTCATGACCCCGGCGGCGAACGCGTCAGCCTGATACTCGTAACGCCGCGACCACCAGTGAATCAGCGGTGAAAACCAGAACGTGACCGTCCCCGCCAGCAGTCCAAACAACAGCAGCGCCGGCGCAACGTTTCCCGGGTCAAAACCGAACGCGCGGTAAAACCATTCCTGCCGGGCCAGAACGGCGATGAAATAAAAGCCGGCGAGCGAGCCGATCGCCGAGAAGACCAGCATTTTCGGGATGTGCTTTTTCTTGAAGTGTCCGATCTCGTGCGCGAGTACCGCTTCCAGTTCCGGCCCGGTCAGTTCCTGAACGAGTGTGTCGAACAGCACGATTTTCCGGAACCGGCCGAAGCCGGTGAAGAACGCGTTCGAATGCCGCGAGCGTTTGCTGCCGTCCATCAACTGGATGCTTTGGGCGCGGAATTGGGTGCGCCGCGCCAGATCGAGCAGCCGTTCGCGCAGGTCGCCTTCCGGCAGCGGCGTAAATTTGTTGAACAGCGGCAGAATCAAAACCGGCGCGAGCACGCTCATGAGGAGTTGAAATGCCAGCATCGCGCCCCAGGCCCATAACCACCACCACGTTCCCATCCATTGGACTATTTTCAAGATGAGCACCAGCAGCGGGTATCCGAGGGCCAACGCCAGTAACAGCCCTTTCAGCAAGTCCATCCACCAGATTTTCGGCGTCATGGTGTTGAAACCGAATTTCTCCTCCAACCGGAATTGTGAAACCCAACTGAACGGCAAACCGGGCAGAGACATCGCCAGACCGACCGCAAATAAAAACGCCGCCATCGCCCACACCGACTGGCCCAGCCCGTGGGAGAAAAGATGAAACGCCCACGGCAAAACGCCGCTGAACAAAACGAGCAACAAGACGGCGACGCTGGTGGTATCCTCAATGGTTCCCAATCGCTCTTTGGCCAGCGTGTATGCAACGGATTTTTTGTAAGCCGGCTCGTCAATGATCCCCTGGAACGCCGACGGCATGACGTCCGCGTGCGCGAGCACATGGCGGCGGTTGAGCGCGGCCAGCCAGAGTTCCGCCGCGAGCCGGGCGAAAATCAGTCCCAATATTGACCAGACAATGACGTTCACCGATTGCAGTCCATCAGACTTGCGGCTGATTGGAAATGATTAATTTGCGCCCGTGAGCAAACGAACCTTCGCCGCATCCTTGACTAGATGATAATTGGAAATCAAATAACCATCGTCCGTGATGAAAAAGCCCGTGCCGGTGAAATGTTTCAAAGCGGACAACTCGGAGCAATTTTCTCTGCGCGACGACGTTTGCGTAATGGATAAACTTGCTTCCGCTTCGGCTTTTTAGGCGAAGCCTGGAACAACGATGGTAATAGCAGTTGAATTGCTGCCGGTGTCGCAATAGGTATTTTGTGTAACATTGCCTCCTTGATCCCGCAATGCCACGACACAGTCGAAAGGCGTGTTGCCTACTTAAGCAATCTTTCCGAGCTAACCTAAAGCTTCAATTCAGGCCAAAGGTAGGAACGGGAGTGGGGTTTGGCTTCAGCTTCCCTTTTTAATCCAGCGATGAATGTTTCAAGGTGCTTCCTTGCACCAGCCCGCGCCGTCCGCAAGGTTCGTTGTGGATCAATTCCTTGTGTCAGCCTTTTGCCGCGTAAATCCACTTCGTCCAAAATTTCAACGTAATTCCACGGGGGTCTTTTACTGGTCTCACCAGGGGACTTGCGCGGTTTGATGTTGCCAATTTCCCGCTGCTCTTTGATGAATTTCTCGAACACCTGCCGCAGGGTGTTCATCGGCGCATCCAGTCGAAAAATCACAGGATGCGAATAGCCACTTCTTAATTTAATTGGCTGTGACGGATCAAGCATTGTGACGTAAAGCGCATCAGTCTTGCGGGCTTTCCCATTGCCAAAAATGTTAATCAAAAAAAACGATTCATCCATTGACAGTTTCGGGTATTCCCTCAATCTCAATTTCCGATCTGCGCGGCGCGCAAGCTCATAAGCATAGGATGCAAAATCCGCCCCGTAATACCAATACCACACCAACGGACAAGGTTGGATTATTCCTCCCGCAGCTCTCTGCGGGAACACTCTTTCAAAATCCCCACTTTTGTCATCAATTAGATTCCACCAGTAAGATTGCCCGGCTATTGATTTCATTTTAACCGAAGCGAAGCAGTTTTATTTGCGCGCCGACGGATTTTAATCCGCAAATTTAATGTCAGTGATTTTTGCATCCGCATTTCCTTCCTGCCATTCAGACGGAACCTTCTTTGCCGCATAAAAATGTCCCTGTTCCTGTTGCCAAATGTAGCCGGGCTTTAACGGTTCGTTGTCAGTCCCAAATTCCGTGACCAGCACCGGATAAAATTTATCATCATAAATCACGTTGCCTGATGTATCTTTGAAATAGACCGTCACCTCAATTTTTTTGAGCGTCTTATCGCCAATGTTCTTTATTTTGAAATTTACTCCGGGAACCCTCCCCTCAAATTCGGAATCGTGAAATATTGACGTGAAATCATAGAGCACAAGGCCGTTGTTTATGTAATCAACTTTTTGCTTTGATAAATCGTCCGCTGGAGACGATGTAGCCGTAACGGAATTGGTGATTCCGTTTTGAATTTGCGCTTCATGCCTTGCTGCCATAAATGCAGGAACAGCTACAAAGCCAATTCCCAGAAAAACCACCGCAAGAATCCACAGGATAAAAATCGTGGCAAACAATGAAACCACTCCCCAGAAAACATAGAAGAAAACGCCATGCCTTTTTTTGAAACTCGCTCCACAATGCGGGCAGGCGTCGGCGTGTCGGCTAACTTGATGTCCGCAATCGGCACAGACGCGGAGATTTTTTGAAGAATTAGTGTCTGGCACTGGTGATGTCGGGAGTGGTTGTGATTCGTTTGCTGATTCAACTTTCGTCTCTGGCTTGGCTTGTGGACTGACATACAAAGTTGTTTCTTTGCCACACTCCGGACATTTCACGCTGCTGCCGGATAAAAATTCTTCCGTGGCGAATTCAATATTTACGCCGCAATGCTCGCATGGACATTTCGCAGTCATAGTTGGCTTTATTTTTGCATGGAGAATTCAAACGCCATTTGCCCCAATCGTCCATCCCAAAATGAATCCAGGAAAAAAGTTCCCGTCCGCCTTCATCTGATTTCGGCGTGACAAGTTGCCCATGCGGAATTCGGAATGGGGAGCACAGCCGCCCCGGCTGTCGTGTTCGACGCCCCGTCGAACACATTCCCCGATGTTTCCAGCTAGGCGTTGGAAACTGCACGCGCGGCGCGTGCGCTCCCCCAATCGTCCGAGATGATTGCCACTACCACTTCAATGCCGGCAAACGCCGCGCGACTTCCTCGGCGTTGGCGCGGCTGTTGAACGCGCTGATGCGGAAGTAGCCCTCGCCCTTCGAGCCGAAGCCGCTGCCGGGTGTGATGACCACATTGGCTTCGCCTAAAATTTTGTCGAATGCCTGCCAGCTCGTGACGCCTTTCGGCGCTCTCACCCAGATGTAAGGCGCGTTCACACCGCCGAAAACTTTCAGTCCGGCCTGCTTTGCCCCTTCGCGCAGCACTTTCGCGTTGCCAAGATAATGCCCGATGAGCGCCTGCACCTGCCCCTTGCCTTCGAGCGAGTAAAGCGCCTCGGCGGCGCGCTGGGTGATGTAACTCACGCCGTTGAATTTCGTCGTCGTGCGCCGCAGCCAGAGCGGATGCAGCGGCTGGAATGCGCCGTCCTTCGTCTGCGCGCTGAGCGATTTGGGCACGACGGTGAACGCGCAGCGGACGCCGGTGAAGCCGCCGTTCTTCGAGCAACTGCGGAACTCGATGGCGCATTCACGCGCGCCGGAAATTTCGTAAATCGAATGCGGCAGATTGGCGTCGGTGATGTAGGCCTCGTAGGCCGCGTCGAACAAAATGACGGCCTTGTGTTCGAGCGCGTACTTCACCCACGCTTCGAGCTGCGGACGATTGGCCGCCGCGCCGGTCGGATTGTTCGGCGAGCAAAGATAAACCACGTCCACTTGCCGCTTGGGCGGTTCGGGAATGAAACCGTTGCTGGGTTTGCACGGCAGATAAACAAGCTTCGCGTAAGTGCCCGCGTCATTAGCCTCGCCAGTGTGGCCGGCCATTACGTTCGTGTCCACATAGACCGGATAAACCGGGTCGCTGACGGCGATTTTGTTCTTGTGGCCGAAAATATCGAGAATGTTGCCCGTGTCGCACTTTGTTCCGTCGCTGACGAAAATTTCGTCATCGGCCACGTCGCAACCACGGTCGCGGAAATCATTTTTGGCGATGGCGGCGCGCAGCCATTCGTAGCCTTGTTCCGGGCCGTAGCCTTTGAATGTTTCACGCACGGCCATTTCATCCACGGCCTGGTGCAGGGCGGCGATGACGGCGGGCGGCAGCGGCTCGGTCACATCGCCGATGCCACAGCGGATGAGGCGTTGGGCGGCCTCGGGATTCGCGTCGCAAAATGTCTTTACGCGCCGGCTGATTTCAGGAAACAGGTAGCCGGCCTTCAGCTTGAGATAATTGTCGTTGAGAAATGCCATGATGTCTCAATATTCGAGGGAACGGTAATGAAAACAGAAAATCGAAGCAAGAAGGCGAATTATTAACCACGGATGGACAAAGCGTTTGAAGGTAGGGCGCGTCACTCCGTGCGCGCCGTGGTTGGCGTTTCCACGAGCGGCGGGCAAGGGACTGCCCGCCCTACCATTCCACGTTTTATCCATGTCAATCCGTGTTAATCCGTGGTTAAAAATTTTGGAGGATCATTTACCCGGCCGAATTGCGCCACTGCAACTGCTTTACCCGCGCATGTTCGGGATGCTGCGGGTCGAGGCAGCGTAGTTCAAATTCCGCGCCGCCGCGGGCGAGCGTGGCCCGCACCCAGCCGCTCGGACGGCCTTCCTTGAAGACGAAACCCGTCGGCGGCAGACTGACGAGCTGCACGCCGCTCGCATGCCGTTCCACGTGCCAGTTGTGCGTGTGACCAAAGATGAACGCCTTCACCTGCCGATGCCGCGCGAATAATTCCTCCAACGCCGCCGAATCCTTCAAGCCCGGCACGCCGCCGGGCGTCTGCAGGTTGTGATGGCAAACCAACAGGGCCGGTTTGTCCGGACGCAAATCCAATTCGCGCGCCAGCCAGTCAAGCTGCGCGGAGCCGGCCGCGCCGGGCGCGGTGTTGGGGACATCCAGCGAATCGAGCAGAAACCAGTTCGCGCGGTCGCTGCTGAAAACCGCCGCCTGCTTTCGCGGAACCGATTTCAATTTCGTCACATCGTGTGGAAATGCCTGCCAGAAGTTTTCGCGCTCATCGTGGTTGCCGAGGGAAAGATGAATGGGCGCTAGTGCGCGGACAGGTTCGATCAACTTTCTGAACGTCCTGTAATCTTCTGGCTGGCCGGACTCGAACGCGAGGTCGCCGTTGACGATGGCCGTGGCGGGTTTCATTGGCCATGCGGCGAGTTCGCGCACGCAAGCGGCGAGATTATCCGCCATGTTGATATTTTTGTGTTTCAGCGTGGCATCAGCGGCGATGTGCGGGTCGGAGAAAAAGGCGAAGGTGTTTTTGTCCCGCGATTTGCCGAACAGCCCGGCGTAACTTTTCGGAGCGGCGAGTTCCACGAGCCCCAAACCCACACCCGCCAGCGCGGCGCGTTTCAGAAATTCGCGGCGCGTGAGTTGCGGCAGCATGACGGGCATGGGGCGAGCATAAATGAATTGTCCGCACCGTTCAATCGGCTTAAATTTGTGGTCATGCCAAAAGCAAAGCACCTCAAAGCGGCGACATTTGTTCACAGCCAACTATTCGCCGAACACTATGATTTCATGGAGCATATTTGCCCCGCGCGATGAAGAGTAGTTTTGTGTGGTAGTCCCGCCCAGCAGCACAAGAGGGCACTAAAACATTCCACGTTCTCTGGCAAGCTCACCGTGGTGATTCAATGGAATAATCCCTTTAAAGAGAAGTTAGAGACTCCTCACGTCGTCTCCTACAATCATGGTCGCCGCCGAGCGCGCCAGGGCGTCGCTCACCGCATCGCTTTGCCCCAGGCTACTATCTTTTGCGCTTTCAGCGCATTTCGGCTTGGAACATCCGTGTCAATCCGTGTTCATCCGTGGTTGAAAACTCAAAGCAAAATTCCCGCGATGCAGGCCGTCATGTAGCTGGCGAGCAGGCCGCCAATCATCGCGCGGAAACCGAGCCGGGCCATTTCGCCGCGGCGCTCCGGCGCGAGCGAGCCGATGCCGCCGACCTGGATGGCGATGCTCGAGAAATTCGCGAACCCGCACAGCGCATAGGTTGCAATCGTGAAGCTGCGCGGGTCGAGCGCCAGTTGTTTCGCGTTGGTGGTGAGATCCAAATAGCCGACGAACTCGTTGAGCACGATGCGTTCGCCGAGGATTTGCCCGACGTTGACGCAATCCTGCGCCGGCACGCCCATGAGCCAGGCGAACGGCGCGTTGAGCCAGCCGAAAATGTTTTGCAGCGTGGCCGGATGGCTGACGCCGAGATGCGTTTGGGGCCACGTGATGAGGTAATTCGCCAGCGCAATCATGGCGATGAACCCGATGAGCATGGCGATGACGTTCAACGCCAGATGAAAACCATCGCTCGCACCGCGGCAGATGGCGTCAATGGAATTGGCCGTGGTGCGCGGCACGGTGGCGGGCGCGCTGGCGGCGGTTTCACTTTTCTCGGTTTCCGGCAGCAGGATTTTCGCAATCATCAACGCGGCCGGACAATTCAGCACCGACGCCGTGAGCAAATGGCCGGCGGTGTGGGGATAACCCGCGCGGCGGCCCATGTCCGCGTAAACCGCGGCGACGCCGCCGGCGATGTGCGCCATGCCGCAAACCATGATGGTCATCAATTCGCTGCGCGTCAGGCGCGGGACGTAGGGCCGGATCATCAATGGCGCCTCGGTCTGACCCATGAAAATGTTGGCGCAGGCGGAAAGCGTTTCGCTGCCGCTGGTGCGCATGATCTTGCGCATCACCCAGGCAATGGCGCGCACGACGCGTTGCAAGATGCCCCAGTGGTAAAGCAGCGATGAAATGCACGCGACGATGACGATGGTGCCGGTGACCAGGACGGCGAAAATCACCGCGTTGCCGGGCCCGAATTTGTCCGTGAGCAAATTTTCATCCGCCAGCGGGCCGAAAACAAATTTGCAGCCTTCGTTGGAAAACAGGATGAGTTTCTGAATCACCTTGCCGGCCAGGTCAAACAGCGCCCCGCCCCACGGCGTTTTCAAAATCAACATGGCCAGGGTGAATTGCAGGCCGACACCCCAAACGACCGTCCGCCACGGAAACAGTTTCCGGTTGTAGGAAATCGCCCACGCCACCGCGATCATCGTAAGCCAGCCGAGCAGACTGATGAATTTCAATTCCATGGGCGGAAATCAGCGGCTGTTTTTTCGGGCTGCAACTTCATTAACCCGTTTGCAGGCCTGCTTGTAGATGTGCGGATGCAACACGCCAACGAACGGCAGGTTCCGGTACCGCTCCGCAAAGTCCAGCCCGTAGCCGACCACAAAGAAGTCCGGAATCTCGAAGCCGACATAATCCGCCTCGATGTCTTCCGTCCGGCGATCCGGTTTGTCAAGCAGCACGCAAATTTTGATGCGGCGCGGTTTGAGCACGTGGATTTTCGGCAGCACGCGGCTCATGGTTTTGCCGGTGTCCAGAATGTCGTCCACGAGCAGCACATCGCGCCCGCGCACATCCAGCCGCAATTCCTTGGTGAAAACCAGATCGCCCGATTCCGTGCCCGCGCCGTAGCTCGACACGCCCATGAAATCCAGCCGCAATGGCAGCGAAAGATGCCGGATCAAATCCGCGAGGAACATGACCGTGCCATTGAGCAGTGAAATCACAACCATTTCGCGCCCGCGAAAATCGCGTTCGATTTCCCGCGCCATCACGCGGATGCGCCGGGCGATCTGCACGTCGGTGATCAGCACGCGCTCGACTTCCTTGCGCCAGCGCGGCGGGACATTTCTCGCGGAAGTTTTGAGTTTGGCAGACACGGCGTTCAATTCAAATATGTTTGGAATCGGACTCGTCCTTCACCGCGTAGCCGCTGTCCTGACGTTTGAAATTCACCTCGTTCTTTTTGACGCAGGTGGCAAATACGTCGTCCGCGCTCATGCCCAGCACCTGCGCCAGGCTGATGAGAAAATGAAACAGGTCCACCACCTCCACGCGCGCGTTCTGGTCGTCGAATTTCTGATACTTCGCCCACCATTTCCACGGCACGCTGTCGGTGAGTTCGGCGATTTCCTGCGTCATGGCACGGCAATAATTCAAAATCCATTTCGTTTTCTCCGCCTCGCTCATGCTGTCGGTCTTGACGCCGATACGTTCGTTGAGGGCCTTTTGCATGCGGAACAAATCGCGGAATTGGTCGGGATTTTCCATGTGCGAAGCATTCGTTGGCAGCCGACAGGAAGCAAGCCGAAAACGCGGGACAAGAACCGTGAAACGTGATGCGTGAAACGTGAATCTTTTTCAGTTACGCATCACGTTTCACGGTTCACGCCTCACTTGCCGCTTGTCACCTGTCGCCTGACCGCCTATAAAAACTTCATGCCAACGTTTCTGACCCAGGGCGGCCCGGTGATCTGGCTGATCTTGCTCGCCGCGGCCATTGCCCTCGCCACCCTCATCGAGCGCGTGCTCTATTGCCACCGCTCGCAAATCAATTCCGCCGAGTTCCTCAACGGCGTCCGCACCGTGCTCAAGCGCGACAATGTTGTCGAGGCCATTTCCATCTGCGACGCCACGCCCGGCCCGATCGCGCGCATCGTCAAAACGGCGATTCTCAACCGCGACCGTGGACGCGAGCGCGTGCGCGAGGCGGTCGAGGAAGCCGGCCTCATCGAAGTGCCGCGACTCGAAGAGAAATTGAATCTGCTCGCCACCATCGCGCAAATCACGCCGCTGCTGGGTTTGCTGGGCACCCTCATCGGCTTCATGGATGTTTTCCGGCAACTGCAAGCGGACGGTCTTTACGCGCACATCAGCGGCGAACATTCGCTGGCAAGGGGCATCTGGACGGCGCTCATCTGCGCGGCGGCGGGCATCGCCGTGGCCATCCCCGTTCACGCCGGTTACAACTATCTCGTCAGCCGCATCAACAAAATCGTCCTCGACATGGAACGCGCCGCCGCCGAAATCGTCAACATCGTCACCGAGAACGGAAACGGTCATTCGAAATAATGACGCGGATTGCGCAAATTTTCACCCATGACCAACCCCATGACCCATTTAAAAAAACAACCGGTGCGAATCCGTGAAATTCGCGTCCGGTTTTTCCCGGCATGAAATTCCCGCGCAATTCCCGGTTGCTGCGCAGCCCGTTTGACCTGGCGCCGTTCGCCGCGGTTTTGTTTCTGCTGGTCATTTTCCTGATGCTGGGCGCGCTGCTGCCCACCCCCGGCCTGCCGCTGCGATTGCCGGTGGCGAACGACCTGCCCGGCACGGACCAACCCACCGTGGCCGTCGCCATGGATGCCGGAGGGCGATTTTATTTCGCCAATCAAATTGTCACCCGGGACAAATTAAAATCCGCCCTCAGGGCTGCCGTCCATAAGTCCCGCGAACCACTCACCCTCGTCATCCATGCGGACAAGGCCGTGACCTATGACCAGTTGATGCATCTCGTCCTGCTCGCGCACGAGCCGGATATCGGCATCACGAACCTCCTGCTGGCGACTCTGCCAGGCGGCGTCTCCCCACCCGCCGCGCCATGAACGCCGCTCCCGCCGAACCGCATCCCGCCGGACTGGCGGGGACGACCCGGTCTGCGCCGGAGGCTCCGCCGGGGCTAGAACCACCAGGCGGAGGCTCATGGACGCGCAACCGGTGGTTGACGATTATTGCGCTGATTTTTGCCGCGCATGTCCTGTTGCTTTTCGTATTCGGCGGGCGAAAACAAATCGTCCCGCGCGCGGCGACTAACGTCCCGATGCTCAAACTCGCGGACAACTCCAGCGAATGGCTGGCGCTGAACGACCCCACGCTCTTTGTGCTGCCGCATCAGAAAGATTTTGCGTCCGCCATCAGGCCGCAAACGGCCGCTTCGAATCAACCCTCGTTCCGTTGGACCGAACCGCCGCGCTGGCTGTCGTTGTCCAACGCTGAATTGGGACTGGTGTTTAATCAATTCATGCAGACCAATCGTTTCGCGAGCTTTGAACTTCAATTAAAACCGCCGCTTAAACTCAGCGCGCCCGAGTTGCCGGCTGAACCCGCCACCGCGCAGAATTCCACGTTGCGCATCGAAGGCGAACTGGCCCAACGACAGTTGCCTTCACCAATCAACCTGACAAATTGGCCATATGCAAACGTGATTGCGCCGAGCAAGGTGCAGGTGTTCGTGGACGCGGCGGGCAACGTCGTTTCAACCGTTTTGCTACCTCCCGACAGCGGTTATACCGCCGCCGATCAGTATGAAAAAGCCGACCAGTGTGCGCTCGAACTCGCCCGCGCCGCGCGTTTCGCGCCGTCATCGCACCTGACCGTTGGCCGGATGATTTTCAACTGGCACACCGTGCCGCCACCTGCGACGAACGCGCCCGCCGCATTACCGTAGCATGAGCATTCCCACGCTGATTGTGATTTATGTGGCCCTGCTGCTCGGCGCGCTGTGCGGCGTGGGGATCTATTCCGAAATGCGCCGGCGGCGCTTCGGCCCGACGCACACGGAAGACCGGATTTTTCGCTGCCAGAAGTGCGGTTACGTTTATACGGACGACGCGGACGTGGACCGTTCGCGCTGTTCGCAATGCGGCAAACTGAACGAGCCGATTGTGTTTTAACAAAAAAACGGATCGAGTTCTGAGAAATGATAATTGCACTCGAAATTCCGAGGTATCATCTGCGATGCGCCATCAATATCGATACGTTTTTAAACCCGAGGCCAGAGAGGTTACGCTACAATTTGACGAATCCGACAAGCTCGTCAGTTGGAAATGAGGCCAAAACATGAATGCCAAAATCATTCTCGGCCTCGCGCTCGTTTTGAGTGCGGCAAACCTGTGCGGCCAAAATGCGACGCACGACGAAGTCCCACGGGAAGTGCTCGCGTTCTATTATCCGTGGTATGGCGTTGACCGGTCAGGCGACCACGGCCGGCACTGGGGTAATATTAATGCCGCCGCTCACGAAGCCTCGGCCACGCCACATTATCCTGCCTGCGGCGTTTATAACTCACTGGATCCGGCACTGGTTAAATCACACATTGACCTTGCCAAATCCAATGGCGTGACCGGCTTCATCGTTTCGTGGTGGGGGCTGAAAAGCAAACAAACCCACGATGACTCGAGCGTGTCGCTCCTGCTTCAATGTGCTGCCCAGGAGCATTTCAAGATTTCGGTTTATTGGGAAGAGGCGCCAGGCAGCGGGGTGGAGAGAAATGCCCAGGCGATTAACGACCTGGTTTATCTGGTCAAGCGTTTCGGGACCAACAACGCGTTCCTCAAAGTCGGGGGCAAGCCGGTCATTTTTGTCTATGAGCGGGTCCTCTCGCAAATTCCGAAGGCGGACTGGCCGGCCATCGAGAGCGGAGCGCGGGCAAAGGCGGGACCGTTTCTCCTCATCGCCGACAAATACGAGGAGGCCAACGCGCGCCTCTTTGCCGGTTTGCATCGGTATAACATTGCCTGGGCCGGGGCGGACAAGACCCCCGAGGAACTTCGCGCTTGGGCGGCGCAATACGACGGCGACGCCGTGAAGCTCGCGCGGCAATATCAACGCATCAGTTGTGTCACGGTAATTCCGGGCTACAACGACACAAAAATGCGCAAGCCGGGTCGCAACGTGGACCGCCAGGACGGACAGGTCTATCGCACGCTTTGGGAAGAAGCCATCAGGGCCAACCCGGATTGGGTCGTCATCACTTCGTGGAACGAATGGCTCGAAGGCACGGAAATTGAGCCGAGTTTTGAAGAGGGAGATAAATATCTTAAATTAACCGCCGGGTATGCCCGCCGTTTCCTGGAGGGGAAGCCATGAATATCCGGCAGCTTAAAGTTTACACTGGCCGCAAACTCCTCTGCCTCGCGCTCGTTTTGAACGGCAAGTTGAACGGGCCGATTGAGTTTTGAAGTCCGAATTCCGAAGCTCGAAGCCCGAAAGAAATCCGAAACGGGGCGACGAACAATGGCCGGGATTTCGAGATTCGGACTTCGGGCTTCTTTCGGATTTCGGCCTTCGGATTTTCAGTTCCCCGTCTTCAATTCCACCACGTCGTGCGGGGCGGCTTCGCGCATGCCGGCGGGGCTCACGCGGATGTACCGCGCCTTGTCCCGGAGTTGCCCGAGGTTGGCCGCGCCTAGATAACCCATGCCGCTCTGGATGCCGCCAATGAGTTGCGCCAGCACGCGGTCCACCGAACCGCACGCCTCCTTGAGCGCCTCGACGCCTTCGGGCGCAACTTTCTGCGTCGGGTTCGGCGCATGGCCGTAGCGTGCCGCCGAACCGGATTTCATCGCCGCGAAACTGCCCATGCCGCGATATTGTTTGTAAAGTTTCCCGCCAATTTCAATGACCTCGCCGGGCGCCTCGTTGCAACCGGCAAAAATCCCGCCGCAAATCACCGCCTGCGAGAGCGTCAGCGCTTTTATAATGTCGCCGGACTTTACAATCCCGCCGTCGGCCAGAACGGCGACTTTTTTCTTCGCCGCCGCGCGCGAGCTGACATAAAGCGCGGTCATCTGCGGAATGCCAACCCCGGCAACGATGCGCGTGGTGCAAATGGAACCCGGTCCCTGCCCCACCTTGATGGCGTTCGCGCCGCACTCGGCGAGATACTCGACGCCCGCCGCGCTCGTGACGTTGCCGGCGATGATGGGCAGCTTCGGGAACGCATCACGCAAGACCTTCACCGTGTCGCCCACGCCCCGGCTGTGGCCATGCGCGGTGGAAACCGCCACGACGTCCACGCCGCGCTCCACCAGCCCGCCCACGTGGTTCAGAATCCGTTCGCGGTCGAGTTCGCCAAAGGCGTTGCGCGTGGCCGAAACCGCCGCGCCACAGATGAGATGAAAATGCGCGTCGCGCGCCGGCTTGAATTGCGCGTTGCGCTCCTGGGTGATGCGCTCGACATCGCTCATCGTGAACAGGCCGCGCAGGTTGTCCTTGTCATCCACGACCAGCAGTTTGTGGATGCCCAGATGTTCGTTGAAAAATTTGTCGGCGCGCGCGATGGGGTCCTTGCCGAGTTCCTTTTGGGTGATGGTGTGAACCTGGGCGCGGGGCGTGAGGGCGTCGGCGACCTTGCGCTTGGCGTAACGCGGCTTGACGACGTGTCCGGAAAGCAGGCCGACGAGTTTGCCCTTGTCATCCACGACGGGAAAAGTGCTGAAGCCGAATTTTTTCTGCTCAATCAAAGCCAGCACGTCGCCGATGAGCTGGCCGGGGGCGACCTGGATCGGCTCCTGAATCAGCCCGTGAACGTGGTTTTTGACGCGGCTGACCTCGGAAAGCTGCTGGCGCTCCGGCATGTTGTAATGGATGAGGCCCAGGCCGCCGTTGGCCGCCATCGCGATGGCCATGCGCGACTCGGTCACGGTGTCCATGTCGGACGAAATGACCGGGATGTTGAGGCGCAGATTTTCCGCGAGCTGGATGTTGAGTTGCGTGTCGCGCGGGAGAATCTCCGAATAAAGCGTCGCCAGCGTGACGTCGTCAAAGGTCAGGGCGAGCTTGTTGTTCGCGGGGAAGAATTGATCCGCCGGTTGGTAGAACGGATCGTCGAAACTGGAATTGCGCGTGGCTGCCATGTCGGAAAATGAAGCATGACCGCCAGCTTTGGCAAGACAATTTTAGAATTCAGGTCTGCGGCTTGGTGGGCGGAACCAGCACGGAAAGCAACTTCGAAGGGTCGGCTCCAGCCCCCTTTCCGCTGAGGAGTTCGTTGATCACGTCAATCAATTGACCGGGCGTGCAACTCGATTTGAGCAAGGCTCTTTCCGCGCCGACTGCCGCCGCCTCCTGCCCCAGTTTGGTCATGTGGGCGTTGGAAAGGATGATCACTGGGGTTTCCTTCAGGGCGGGGGTGGCACGAATGAATTTAAGGACATCAACCCCGTTGAGTTTGGGCATCATCAGGTCCAATATCACAACGTCGGGCTTCACCGCGGACAGCATCTTCAACGCCTTCAAACCATCTTCCGCCACCTCGACGCCGAACCCCTCGCGCAAAAACTTCGCGCGATACAGCTGAATCACCACCGTGTCATCCTCAACTAGAAATATAGTTGTCATGGTCGAATTCGTCCGCCGTTGAACCCTTTTTCCCCGAAGCGTTTACAAAGACAAAGTAACCCGGCCGCCCATGATTGCAAAGTTAAAATGTGGTTGCAGCGGTCAGTTTGGGCTAGTGAGGATGCTGATGCCGCAAAATGTGCGGACGTTCCAGGCCGTGTTCCAGCATCAACTTTTCGTTGTTGAGCAATTCATGCATCGGCCCGTCTGCCACCACCGAACCGTGGTCGAGCACAATCGCCCGCGAACACAATTCCACCACCAGTTCCAAATCGTGCGTCGCGATTAATTTGGTCGCGGGAATATGCCGGAGCAACGCCTTGAATTCCCGACGCCCGCGCGGGTTGAGGTCGCTCGTCGGTTCGTCCAGAACGAGCACTGCCGGCTCGCACGCCAGTACGCCCGCCAGACAGGCGCGGCGTTTCTCGCCGTGGCTCAAGTGGTGCGTCGCGCGGCGGCCAAAACCGGCCAGCCCGACCTGTGCCAGCGCCTTTTGGACGCGCGCGGCGATTTCCGTGTCGCCGAGACCAAGTTGTTGTGGTCCGAAGGCCACGTCTTCCTGCACCGTGGGACAAAAAAGCTGGTCATCCGGATCTTGAAATACCAGGCCAACCTGACGGCGGATCGTTTCAAGATTTTCCGTCGTGACCGGTTCATCCAGAATTTTTATCGTGCCGTCGCCGGACAATTTTTCCGGCAAAATGCCATTCAAGTGCAGCAACAGCGTGGATTTGCCGGAACCGTTCGGGCCGAGCAAGGCGACACATTCGCCCGGCGCGACACGGAAACTCACGCCGCGCAACGCCTCCGTGCCGTCGTGGTAACGGTATTTCAGATTATTGATTTCGATGGCGGTGTTCATTTCCAGCCTCGCGCGCACATGGCGTCGTAGATGCGCTCGGCTCGCTCCGACGCGCGGATGAATAACTGCCCGACCACCGTGGCGAGTGTGTTCCAACGGAACCGCCGCCCGCGCGTGAACGTCCGGCTCGCCCGCGCGCGGCGCATCCGCTCGGATTCGTCCATCAGCACAAAGAGGTAACGATGCATCAGCGCCAGCGTGGTGATGAGCAATGCCGGGACGCGGATGGATTTGAGCACGCGCAAAATCTGGCTGAACGGCGTCGTGTTTGAAACCAATATGACCGTCAGCAGACACCAAATACTTTTTACCGCCACGGCCAGCCACCGGTCCCGGCCCGCCGGCTGAAAGGCATTGACCAGCACCACTCCCAGCACGAACGGCGACAGCACCAGCAGCCGCCGGAATAAAAAAAACAGCGGCAACCGGCTCAACCCTGCCGTCAAAACCAGCAACACCGCCACGCCGATGAACCACGCCCGCCATTGTGTCGGTGTCAGCACGGTGGCCACAATGATGACGAGCGCAACGCCAAGCTTCAACGCCGCCGGCAGCCGGTGGACCAGGCTGTCCGATTGGCTGTGTTGATGTCCAAGCCAGTTTGCGCTCATAAGTTATCTAAGAATCGTAGCAGCCGACGTGAGGAGGCTCCATCTTCTTATAAATCGCAGGCCAACACTGCGTGTGACCCGCTCTCATTAGCACCGGGCTTCAGCCCGATGACGGAACACAGACGCGGAATAAGCTGTTTCAACAGCTTTGAAAAGGACGGAAAAGCCGTTGAAACGGCTGAAATATTTTTCCCTTTTTCAATCACCTGGCTGAAGCCAGGTGCTAATGACAAGAAAAAGGCATTCATGTGTCTGCTTTGGTTTGTTTGGGCACCAGCCATCGCCCCATAAGCAATGCCATCGCGAATACAATCAGTGAACCGACTGCGCCCGCCACTGCCGTTGCGCCAACCGCCCAATGAATTCCGGGCACCAGATAATTCGGCGCCGGCGCTGGCAACAACGGCGCCATTTTATGGCTGAGACCAAATTTTTCCGCCACGGAATCCAAGCCATCCGGCCACGAACAGGCAAAGGGCGACATGAAAACTGCAACGCCCAGCGTGACCAGCAAACCGTAGCGCACCAGCTCGCCGAGCCGTTGCGGCTGGCCCGCCGATGCCGTTTCAGTGATCAAGTCAGGCCGGGCGCGATAAACCGCCAGGAACACCAGCGCGCTGATCAAGCCTTCGCCGACCCCGATGAACATGTGAATGGTGGCCATGGCCGGAAACGCCACCGACCACGGGATGGTACCCGACCATGCCAGTTGGCCGGCGCAACCGATGGCCGCCAGCACCGTCGCGCACCACGAGGCAAAGGCAATCGCCGTTACCCGTCCGCGAATCCCGGTCAGCCAATAGCAGACCAGCCGGTAAATCAAATAGCCAATCACGGAGTTTACGATGGCCATGTTGAAAATGTTGGCGCCCAGCGCCATGACGCCGCCGTCCTGGAATAAAAAACACTGCACGATGAGCACCGTGGTCACCACCACCACCGCCGCGCTCGGACCGAGCAGGGCCGCCACCAGCGTGCCGCCGACCAGATGTCCCGACGTTCCGCCCGCCACCGGAAAATTCACCATCTGCGCCGCGAACAGGAACGCCGCGGCCAGGCCCAGCAACGGCACGCGGCGGGGCGGCAGTTCGCGCCGCACCTGCCGCAGGGCGAACCCGACGCCCGCAACGGAAATCACCGCCGCGACCGCCGCCGTCTTGCCGTCAATGAATCCATCCGGAATGTGCATAAACTTCAGCTAATAAAATACGGTAACACGAATTTGCTGTTGCGTAATACCAGAACCACTGGTAATACTGTTGCCTGTGAACGTAACACTTATCTCCTCATCGGGTCAAGCGCTGGTTTCGCGCCGCGCGGGACGGAACTTTGCTTCAACTCTCCTGGCCGGCTTCTGCGGGCTGCTGCTGGCGGCGGGAATTTCCCGCGCGGAATCGTTTTCCAATTTCGAGGCCGTGGACGCCAACGGCGTGAGCACTTGGAACGGCAGCTACCCGGTCACGCTGGTTGGCGTGCTGTTGACCGATCCCAGTGAAATGCTCGATTCGACGCCGGACTGTCTTCCGTGGGACAACGGCGCGAATGCTTTTGACCTGGGCGGCCAGTGGCAGGTGTTTGTGCAGGCCGTTGTCGGCGGCAGCGACCGGGGCGGCGTGGAATGCTGGATGGCGCAGGATTACGGCAACCTGCCGTGGGAACCGCACGATGGCAGCGACAGCTACTCGGATGACGATTGGACGGCCAATGTCAATCGTGTAAGCCATGATCCCGCCACCGGTTATGCCTTTCACAAGGGCGATCTGGTGATGATTACGGCCAATGGTTCGCTGTTCTACGGCGGAATGCAAAACGTCAACGAGGAACACACCACCGGCCCGACCTACCAATTCACCATTTCGCTGGTATCGTCGAATTTCGGTTTGCCCGCGCCGCAGGTGATTTCCCTCTCGTCGGTCATCAGCACAGGGACAAGCGACATTTTTGATCCGACACGCCTGTCGGGTGGCGAGTATTATCAAGGAATGCGCGTCCGCATCAATGGCCTGACGCTGGTCACGACCGATGGTTGGAACACGAATTCGGATTGGGACTCCCGCTATTGCACCGCGACGGATGGCGAAGGCCGGCAGTTCCCGCTCATTCACCCGCTTTACGATCTCGGCCCGGCTCCGACGAACCAGTTCGATGCCACGGGGGTTTTCCTTCAGGAATCCGGCTCCGGCACGGATGGCACGTTCGGCTACGAATTGTTCGTGCAGGAAATCACGCCCTCGTCCAGCGCGGTGCTGAATCTGGCGAACCAGCCGGTCATCACCTGGCCGGCGGCGCTGGCGAATTATCAGGTGCAGGGCAGCGATTCATTGACCAGCCCCGATTGGTCGGCGGTGACCAACGCAACGGTGCTGGTGAACGGACAAAACACCGTCGTGCTGGAGCCGGCGGGCACGCAAAAATTTTTCCGGCTGCAACGCGTGCAATGAGCGGTTGCCGGAATTTTGGGTGGCCAACCATGCGACGGCGCGGGAACGACGCTGCGTTCACACTGGTTGAGCTGCTGGTGGTCATCGCCATCATCGGCATTCTCGCCGCGTTGCTGTTGCCGGTCCTGGCCCGCGCCAGTGAAAAGGCGAAGGTGGCGAGGGTCCGCGCGGAATTGAACGCCCTCGGTCTGGCGTTCGACATGTATGCCACCGATTACGGCGGCAAGGTTCCGCCGGTGCGCAACAATTGCAACACCGATCTGGCTTCGCATTGGTGCGAACTGCCGGTGGAACTGGCGAATGAACGTTACCTGCCGCACGGAAATCAAGGCGGACTTGAGGCCGATCTCGAAGATTTGTTCAATCCCAGTCATACTTACAAATACGCCGCGCCGGGACCGCAACTGCTCAACGGCAACCCGGCGGGAAATTATTCGTTGTGGGTGCCAACCAACGCGCCGCTGGACATGTCCGGCGGCGGAAAGTATTTCACCAATGCGATACCCAGCCCCGTGCGCTGGGTCATCTGGAGTCTCGGGCCGCAGCCGAACAGCGCCAGAAGCCAGAACACCTACGCGCCACTGACCAGTGACAGTTGGTATAACCGCACCGGCGGCGGCGGGGTGATCGCGCGTTACGCCGACCGCAATGGAATCCAATTTGCCAGCCAATAAACCAACAACCAAAAATCCCATGAAGAAACGCACTCTGATTCTCGTTCTACTTCCCGTCATCACCCTGTTGACGCTGGCCCGGCTTTTCGCCCATGACGACGAAACGCCGGCGGCAACCCCATCCACGCCGGGTTCAAACCGGTGGAACCAGTCGGTTGAAGCCACCAACTGGATGGAGGCGTTGAAACAGGTTCACGGCCACGTCGGTCCGTGGAATGTCCTCGGCTGGCGCATGGGCAAGGCGGCGTTGCGCGAACTCAAGGCAACCTGGGGACAACACGAACTGGATGTCATCTGTTACATCCCGCTGAAAACGCCTTATTCGTGCCTCGCCGACGGGCTGATCGTCGGCACCGGCAACAGCCTCGGCCGGCTGGACATCCGGCTGGGGGAAGTCATGACGATGGCCGACATTCACGTGAGCGTCCGGCGCAAGGATGGCACCGGCCCGGTGTTGCTGCTCAAACCCGACCTGAAATATCTGGCGAAAATCCGTTCCCAGCCGGATGAACAACTGGATGCGCTGGCCCGCGAATGCGGTCAGCTTTCCGAACGGGAGCTTTTCGAGATCCAAAAACTTGCCCCAGCCAAGAAGGACACCCAGCAATGAACCCGCCGGTCCTTGCTTCCCCTCGCCGGCGGTATCCCAAATTGACTGCTGTCGTGTCGGCGCGGTGCGCCGATTTCGAGCCACAGGCTCGACCCTACAGCACACCCGGATACACCCCCCCTCGCCGCCCGGATTGACAGGCGTCGGTATGACGGTAAAGTTCAGCCGGATCAGGCCATTGCGCGTTCTCGCAACCTCGAATTATGAATATGAAAAATAAATTTTTCCCGGCAGCAACGGTAAAGGTGGGTTGTGGTTTGTTGGCCGGAATGCTCGCGCCGAACCTGGCTTGCGCATGCGCGTGCGGATGCGGGGTGTTCGACGTGGGCACCAGTTCGATGTTTCCCGGCGGCCCGGGCGGGATGGTTTTTCTGCAATATGACTATCAGGATCAAAACCGCAATTGGAGCGGCACCTCCGCAGCGCCCGCCGCCGACAACGGCGACAAAAAAATTGAGACGCACTTTGTGACGGCCGGTTTTCAATACATGTTCAACAGTCGTTGGGGCGCGCAAATCGAAATCCCTTATGACTTCCGTTATTTCAAAGGAACCGATGAAAACAACCACCTCGCAGCACACCATTGGAGCCAGCTTGGCGACCTCCGCATTGAAGGAATTTACACGGGATTCTTCGCCGATTTGTCGGCGGGCGTCACGTTCGGCTTGAAACTGCCCACGGGCGGCTACACGGAAGACCCGGATTTGGTGGACCGCGACACCCAAATCGGCACCGGCAGCACGGACATTTTGCTCGGCGGATTTTACCGTGACAATTTGAACCGCAATCAGACGTGGGATTGGTTCGCGCAGGGATTGCTGGACGTGCCGGCGCTGACACAGGCGGGATACCGGCCCGGGGTGGAACTCGACACCGCCGTGGGCATTGACTACAAGGGTTTCTCGCTGGGCCGCACGCGGATTGTTCCGCTGGCGCAAGTCATTTTTTCGGAACGCACGAGCGACAGCGGCCCGCAGGCCGCCCCGGACGACACCGGTTATCAACGGCTGATGCTTTCGCCGGGAATCGAAATCCACATTCATCCGGTTAAATTATACGTGGACGCGGAATTCCCCGTCTTTCAGCATTTTACCGGCGATCAACTGGCCGCGCCGGTCATGTTCAAGGCCAGCCTCAGCTTCATGTTTTGATTTTTGCGTCCTGACCGGCTCAACCGTCGCAGCGCGCAAGCTGCCGGGGCAGTGTCCTAGTTTCCGGTAGGGCGCGTCACTCCGTGCGCGCCGCTCTCCGCGTTTGCGGCGGGCAGAGGACTGCCCGCCCCACCCGACTTTTGAATTTAGGTTAGGCACTGCCGCTGCCGGTGCGGGTTTGACACAGCCGCCGGCACGCCTACCATGAGACGGTTCACATGAAAAAAGAAACCGTCAGCCGTTTCAGCGTGTCCCTGCCACCGTCGCTCCTGCGGCAACTGGACGAGATGTCGGGTGAGAAAGGCTACGACAACCGGTCGCTGGCCATCGCCGACATGATCCGCAATCATCTGGTCGAGCACCGGCAGAAATTCGGCACCGAAGACATCGCCGGCACCATCACGCTGGTCTATGACCACCACAAGCCGCATCTCCAGGCCACGCTCACGGACATCCAGCACGATCATCACGACGTGATTCTCTCAACGGTGCACGTGCATCTGGACCATCACAATTGCCTGGAAGTATTGCTGGTGCGCGGCAAGGCGGGGGTGATCCGCAAGATCGCCGACGAACTCATCACCGCCAAGGGAGTGAAACACGGGAAGCTTACCGTGACCACGACCGGCAAGGACCTGCCGTCGTAATCATACTTGAACCGCCTGGGACGCGGGGAAAGGAATCGCACCACCCATTCCACGCAGGATCGTTCGGTGTGGAGGGAATAATGATGCAGCCGCAGGACTCCCGCATCTCGTCGGGCGATTTGGAACTGGAGGCTGGTTCAAAAGCCGGTTGACTTTGAGGTTGAGTTGACATGATTATTTCTTCAGGCACAACCGGGTTGATGCTGATGATAACGGCACAGGGCGAAACCGCACGAATACCCGCCCAATATTAAGTTATCAGGGCAAAACGTCCTGTTAATCAATGGTTAAGCGCGAGGCTGTGTGAAAAGTGCTGACATGAAATTCGGTAACGATCACATTTTCGATATGGCGAATTTTGATGAATCGAGCCGATGGATGGGATGGTCGAAAAATGACTTTTCACAAAGCTTCTCGCTCCAGGCAACAGCCGCTGCCCCTGCCAGTTGCGATTGATTGATGAAATTTGTCTGTCATCATTGCATTCAACGTTCCGCTCGGCGGCTGTGCCTGAACTCTGGACGCCACTTACAATATGCTGGCACCTGATAAATGGCCGCGCCCCAGAAATATTGATGAGACAAGACTCGTCGAGAGCGTGAAACGTCGTGGCGGTCACGTCGTGACCACGCCATACAATCTTGATTTTGGAGTTCCCGATTATGCGCACTCCGTTGGCTTTTATGCGAGCTTTGGTCAGCCTGAAGTTATTATCATGGGTGTATCAGCCGAAAAAGGAGTGTTGGTTTTGAGCGAGTTGTGCCGCAGGATTTCCAAAGGGATGGAAATTATTGACCAGCAGGTGGCGAAGGGACTTTTCGACGGCCGAGATTGCATGTTTAGGAAGTTGGCTGTTTATGATGCTGTTGATCACGTTGATTGGTTGCTTTGGTTTTACACCTCCATTCAGTGTGATTTTCCGTTGATGCAAGTTCTATGGCCAGATAAGCAGGGACGTTTTCCAATAGATCCAGCGTGTAGCCAGACGGCAGCAAAGCTACAAGAAGTTAAAAAGTTTAGAGATAAAATATGAGACCGTGGTTTAACAAATCGCAGGCAACGCGGGATGGCCGCTTCCGCCGTCGCTGCGCTATGGCGCGACAAGCCAGTTCCGCTATCGCGGAGGACGTCATCAACCCCGCGTGCCTGGTATGTGTTCCAAAGTTATTCAGCCGGCGGCGAGGAGGGCCGTCCATCAGTATCCGGCAGCCTCCTATGAGGATTCAGATGTCAACTCCGCATTTTTCGCGAACGGGGCATCGGAGCTGGCGTTTGGGCTTGTTGTTCGTTTGGTCCCGGCTTTACCTTGGTGACACTTAATCATCATCCACAAAACAAGGAGACATCCCATGCGTAAACTGATTCAGATTCTGGGTTTTCTGGCAATCATCAACCTGGCGGCGGCCCAACCGACCCGCACCGAGGTGACCAACGCCACCACCACCGCCGCAGATGCCAAACCGAACAGCGACACGGTGCCGGATGTGTATGCGATCAGCGGGCAATTCGACCGGGTCCTGGTGCTGCGCTTTAAATATCAAGCCGACCTGCTGGCCGGTCTGGAGCGCATGGTCAAGGAGAACAAAATCCGTAATGCCGTGATCCTGTCCGGCATCGGGTCGGTCCGAAGTTATCATTACCACACCGTCAGCAATGGCACCTTTCCCTCCAAAAACATCTTCGTGCAGAACCCCGATGGCCCGGCTGACATCGCGGGCATGAATGGCTATGTGATTGACGGCCGCGTCCACGCCCACATCACTTTTGCCGCCCCCGACAAGGCGTTCGGCGGACATCTGGAGACCGGAACCAGCGTGTTCACCTTTGCGATTGTGACAGTGGGAGTCTTCAAGGACGGAACTGACTTCAGCCACGTGGACGACAAGAATTATCGGTAGGCGGCGACGGCTTCTCCAGGCACCTTGCGATGCGGGGCTGGTGAATGCGGAGCAGGGTTATTTCCGGCGGCAGAACAGGAACAGGAGCAGACCCGGCCCGCCCCAGCCGGACAACGCTGGCGTGGAGGATTCGGGAACGGTGGCCATGACGCAAAGCAATCTCCCGCAGAGGATGGCCGGTGGTTGCTTGTTTCGATGCCCTGCTGTGTTGCAACCTGAACGCAGCCCTGCGGGGAGCCTTTGAAGACGTCATTCGGTGTTGAACTGGTTTTGTCGCTGCCATCACCCGCGATGCCGGTAAAGTTCTGCCAGCTTCCCGTTTGCAGGCTGGTGCGGTATTGCACCAGGTGAGTGAAATGAGTCTTGACAGTGTTTACATTGTAAACGACACTTGGACATGCCAACCATTGTGCAATCGTGCCGGATTGAAGAAGACCATGCCGCCTTGCTCTCGCGTCAGGCGAAGCGGCGGCATCTGGAAGTGTCCACCCTGAGCAGCCTTTACCTTAAGGAAAAGGCGTTGGAAGAAGAATTTCCTGGCATCGGGTTTCGCGACTCGGCCGGCGGACGCGAGGCGTATGTGCTGGGGCATCGCGTGGCGGTGTGGGAGGTGGTGGAGGTGTATCACGAAGCCAAAACCATCGCCAGGACGGCGAATCACTTTCGCTGGACCCCGGCGCTGGTGCGGTGCGCGCTGGCGTATGCCAAAGCGTTTGCGCAGGAGATAGGGCAACAGCGTGAAGCCGAGGTCGCCGCGTGAAGCCGCGGTTGCTGGCGGACGAGAACACATCGCACCGTTTGGTGGCGGCGTGCCGGCAAATCGAGGCGGGCTTTCCCCTCATCCACATTTCAGATTGGCAGGACGGCGCGTATTTGTCGGTGAAAGACCCGGCGTTGTTAATGGCGTTGCGCGAATCAGGAATGATCCTCGTCGGCTTCGATCGCGCGAGTATTCCCATGCATGCCGGCGAATTGACGCGCGAGGGATTGGGACATGTTGGCGTCATTCTGTTTCGCCGTTCGGTGTCTGCCATCGCGTATGGCAAGCAGGCGCGTTTGCTGGTGGACCTTTGGCGTGAAGGTGCGGATTGGGATTGGGCGGATCGCATTGAGTATTTGCCGCGCCCGTAAGCCGGTTAAAAAATGGGTTGGGGGGAAGGACCTGGAACAAGCCGGCACGAACTTAGCGTTTCTGTCTGAGTGGAGCGAAGCTGACTTTTGGGATGGGACGTGGGGATGTTACTTTCCGGCCTCTCCCTGGGTAACACCCGCTTTTAAGTCACGATGGCTCCGGGCCTGAATCCAAACCCGGCGGCATCAAATGCATGGTTGCCGAAATTCAGTGTACAGTTGAAATGTGATCGGGCCGGCGAAAGTCACCGATGGGCCTTTGGAAAGTCATCCTCCCGGGATGCACGACAAGTGTGTTTGCGGTTTGCTTCACACTTCCGGTTATCGCGGCCATCGGCAAGGCGACGATGAACATGGCCGACCCAAGCACGGTGCCAACAAAATAAGTCGGTCGAATGAGAACCACGTCGCTCACGACGTTCAACCGGATCATCCCCGGACGCATAACCGGTATTGACGCTGCACAGGCCGATCACGGTTAAACACACAACGGTCAATAATTTTGTTTTCATAAAAAACACCCTTTCATTTACATAATGCAATTCTATGCTGCACCTCATTCCTGTGCAAGTGTTTCGCAATGTTTTTTTTACTTTCTGATAACGCCACAATACACCCGAAGACTGGTGGGCGCTATGGGGTATTATCTTTGACATGAAATTTTCCCTGTCACCGGGGGCATTTTTGCGTATCCTGCGCTCAGTCGTATTATGGCCGCAGCCATTCAATTTGTCCTGAACGGACGGGCCGTCAGGATCGATCATTGTTCTCCGAACACGACGCTGCTGGAATTCCTGCGCGGCGCCGGCCTGACCGGCGCAAAGGAAGGTTGCGCTGAAGGCGATTGCGGCGCGTGCTCGGTCGTCATGGTTGACCGCGACGCGCGCGGGCGGCCTTGTTATCGCGCCATCAACAGTTGCCTCGTGCCGCTCTGCCTGATGGCGGGGCGTGAAATCGTCAGCGTCGAAGGCGTCGCGTCCAGTCAGGGATTTCATCCCGTGCAGCGGACAATGGTCGAGTGCCACGGTTCCCAATGCGGCTACTGCACCCCGGGGGTCATCATGTCGCTCTTCGAGGGTTATTACCGCGACGACATCCATCGGCACGACCAACTGGACGATCAACTCAGCGGCAATCTATGCCGCTGCACCGGCTACCGCCCGATTCGCGACGCCGCCATCGAGGCGTTCTCCTTCCGTAGCAGCCGACGTAAGTCGGCTCAAAACAAAATCCAAAATCAGTCAGAGCAGACTGACGTCTGCTGCTACAAGGATATTTTCACCGAACGGCTGAAAAAGGCCGGTGCCGGGCTGGACGGCGTCGAGTATGAATTCGGAAATGAGAAATTCTTCCGGCCAACTTCGCTGGCCCGGCTTTTGCATCTGCTCCAGCAGTTTCCCGACGGACGGCTCGTTGCCGGCGCGACGGAACTTGGCCTCGAGATCACCAAACGATTCAAAAGATTCCCAACGCTCATCTCCGTCGAAGCCGTTCCGGAGCTGAATGGCATCAAAGCCACCGAAACCGAATGGCACATCGGCGCCGCGGCGACGCTGACGCAGATCGAAGAAAAAATGGCCGGGGAATTTCCCGCGCTCGGCGACATGCTGCGCGTGTTCGGTTCGCGGCTGATTCGCAATCGCGCCACGATGGGCGGCAATCTCGTCACCGCCTCGCCCATTGGGGACAGCGCGCCCGTGCTGCTGGCGCTGGATGCGAAAGTGGTGCTGGTGAGTAGCGGCGACGCCCCGTCGCCGGAAGGTGGCCGCGTCGCCTCGACACCTGGAAAATCGCGCGACGGAGGCGTCGCGGCCACAGCGTTGCGACGAGGCGTCGCAGCCACGTTGCTGGCGGAACGGGTCTTACCAATCAGTGAGTTCTTCGTCGCCTACCGCAAGACCGCGCTCCAGACCGGCGAAATTTTGAAAACCATCATCGTGCCGCGCGGTATTTCAAAGCCGGGGCTTACGCGCCAATGCTCGTGGTTCAAGGTGTCCAAACGGCGCGAGATGGACATCAGCACGGTGGCCGCCTGCTTCACGGTGGATTTGGACAAGCAGAACGTCGTGCGCCACGCCCGCCTGGCCTACGGGGGCGTGGCGGCGATGCCCTCGCGCGCGAAGAAAACCGAGTCGGCGCTGCTCGGAAAAGTTTGGAACGAAGAAACCATTGAAAACGTGCTGCCGATTTTGCGGACGGAGTTCACACCCATCTCCGATGTTCGCGGCTCGGCGGATTATCGAAGCGGATTGGTCGCCAGTTTGCTGGAAAAGTTTTTCGCGGAGGAGTCGGAGCGCGGCGTTCACGCCGCTTCACCACTCGAACGTCGAAGCGGACTAAAGTCCGCGCTCCAGCGTCCTCCGCCCCACGAGAGCGCGCACCTGCACATCACCGGCGAAGCGGTTTACACCGACGACCAACTCGCCGGAAAAAACTTTCTCGAAGTCTGGCCGGTTTGCGCGCCGCACGCGCGCGCCAGGATTCTCAAGCGCGACGCAACCGCCGCCCGCCAGGTCCCCGGCATCAAAGCCGTGCTGCTGGCCGAGGATGTTCCGGGTGTCAATGACGTCGGCGCGGTCAAACATGACGAAATCCTGCTCGCCGACAAGGAAGTGGTCTTTCACGGGCAAATCGTCGCGCTGGTCATCGGCGAATCGCCGGAGGCCTGTCGCGCCGCGGCGGCAAAGGTCGTGGTCGCTTATGAGCCGCTGTCGCCGGTGCTCACGTTAAAACAGGCCATCGAGTCCGGCAGCTTTCATAACGAGCCGAACTTCATCCGGCGCGGGGATTGCGAACCGGCGTTGAAGACTGCGCCCATGACCTTCGAAGATGAGTTCGAGCTGGACGGCCAGGAACATTTTTACCTGGAGACGCAGGCGGCCTGGGCCGAACGCGGCGAAGACGGTTCGATGTCGGTCGTTTCCTCCACGCAGCATCCCAGCGAAGTGCAAAGCATTGTCGCCCGGGTCCTGAATGTTCCTGCCAACAAGGTGGTCGTCCAAAGCCCGCGCATGGGCGGCGGCTTTGGCGGCAAAGAAACGCAGGCGGCCATGCCGGCGGCGCTGGCGGCGCTGGCGGCGCATCACACCGGCCGGCCGGTGCGCGTGCGCTGGAACCGCGACCAGGACATGATTCTGACTGGCCATCGCCATCCGTTCCTGGCCCGTTTCAAGGCGGGGTTTGACCCACGGGGCAGGCTGTTGGCGGCGAAGATTCATCTCTGGTCGAACGGTGGCTGGTCGCAGGATTTGTCGCAGGCGATTACCGACCGGGCGTTGTTCCATCTCGACAATGCTTATTACATCCCGGCGGTCGAATTTCGCGGACAAGTGGCGAAGACGAATTTGTCGTCGAACACCGCCTTCCGCGGGTTTGGCGGACCGCAAGGAATGCTGGTCATCGAGGAAATCCTGGATCGCATCGCGCGCCGGTTGGGGCTGGCGCCGGAAGTTGTCCGCGAGCGGAATCTTTATCGCGCCAAAGGCGAAACGAACACGACGCCTTACGGCCAGGAGATCGGGGATAACCGTCTCCAGACAATCTGGCGCGAGTTGAAGCGGACGAGCCAACTGGCGCAGCGGCGGAAGGAAATTGCGAAGTGGAATGCGAAAAATCCGCACCACAAACGCGGCATCGCCATGACCCCGGTGAAGTTCGGCATCAGCTTCACCCTCACGTTTCTGAACCAGGCGGGCGCTTTGGTGCTGATTTACCAGGACGGCTCCGTGCAGGTGAACCACGGCGGCACTGAGATGGGCCAGGGGATTCACACCAACATCGCAGCGATTGCCGCGCAGGAACTGGGCGTGAAGCCGGAGCAGGTCCGCGTGATGCCGACCAGCACGGACAAGGTGCCGAATACGTCCGCCACGGCGGCATCGTCGGGGACGGACATGAATGGCGCGGCGGTGAAGAACGCCTGCGAGATTTTGAAAGCGCGTTTGCTTCCCGTCGCACTCAACCTGGTAGCAGCCGAGGTAACGAGGCTCAAACAAAAATCCAAAATTGATCAGAGCCTCCTCACCAGCCTTCGTCAAACTACGGCACGGCAGGCGTCGGCGGCTACGAAATATTTGGTTTTTGCCAACGGATTTGTTTTCCATCGCAAGCTGCCAGAAGTGAAAGTTCCATTCGCCACCCTCGTCCAAAAGGCTTATCTCGCGCGCGTGAGTTTGTCGGCAACAGGCTATTATGCCACGCCGGGCCTTTACTGGGATCGCGCGGCGGGCCGGGGCAAACCGTTCCACTATTTTGCCTGCGGCGCGGCGGTGACGGAAGTGGAAGTGGACGGGTTTACCGGCATGCACCGGGTGTTGCGCGTGGACATTTTGCATGACGCGGGCGACTCGATCAACGAAGGCGTCAATCGCGGGCAGATCGAAGGCGGCTTTGTGCAGGGCCTGGGCTGGCTGACGACCGAGGAACTCAAGTGGAATGACGAAGGCCAACTGCTGACACACTCGCCGGACACTTACAAAATCCCGTCCGTCGGCGACACGCCACAGATTTTCAATGTGATGTTGCTCAGGAATGCCGCGCAAAAAGACGTCATTTATGGCAGCAAAGCCGTTGGCGAACCACCTCTCATGCTGGCCATTTCCGCGCGCGAAGCGATTCGCGAGGCCGTGGCGGCGTTTGGTCCGGCGGGCCGGGAAGTGCCGCTGGCCGTGCCCGCCACCTGTGAGGCGATTTGGATGGCGATCCGGAAGGCAAAGACTTCAGGCCCCGCCAAAGCGTATGTGGTGCTTTGAAGTCTGGTGTTTGGAAATGTTTGAACGAAATGATTTATGCTCGAACGTCTTTGCCCCAAGGTAGGGCGCGTCACTCCGTGCGCGCCGTCGTTAAACCAAGGCCTGTCCTTTTCCATTCGCGGCGCGCAGAGGACTGCGCGCCCTACCTTAGCGTTCGTGACGATGGCATATTTCGTTTTCGGGCGGAGTAAAATAGGTTAAGAATATTAAAAAACACATGCGAAACATCCAACAAAAACTCGGCATCGCCCGGGGCGAACAGCCGGCGGAACTGCTCTTCAAAAACGCCCGGCTCGTGAATGTCTTGAGCGGCGAGATTCATCCCGCGAACGTGGCGGTGGATGACGGACGGGTCGTCGGCATCGGCGATTACCGGGCGCGGCGGGTGATTGACCTGCGCGGTTCGTATCTGGCGCCGAGTTTGATTGACGGGCATTTTCACGTTGAAAGCTCGATGCTGACCGTGCCGGAATTCGCGCGGGCGGTCGTACCCCACGGCACGGGCGCCGCGGTGATTGACCCGCACGAATACGCCAACGTGCTCGGACTCGACGGCATCCGGTACGTTTTGGAGTCGTCCAAAAAACTGCCGCTGGACTTTTTCATCATGCTGCCCTCGTGCGTTCCAGCGACGCCGCTGGAGACGGCGGGCGCGCGGATCACAGCGGATGATTTGCGATTGATGATCGGCGACGACCGCATCGCGGGGGTGGGGGAAATGATGAATTTCCCCGGCGTTTACCTCGGCGCCAAAAGCGAGCTGGACAAGATTGACGCCGGCAAGAGCAAATGCGTGGACGGGCACGCGCCCGGCCTGCGCGGAAAAAATCTCAACGCCTACGTCCTGGCGGGAGTCCGCTCCGACCACGAGTCCACCGAGGTCGAGGAAGCGAAAGAAAAGCTGCGCCTCGGCCTGCACATCCTGTTGCGCGAAGGCAGCACGGAGCGAAATCTGGCGCACCTGCTGCCGCTCATCAACTCGCACAACGCGCAAAACTGCTCCTTCGCCACCGACGACAAGCTCGCCGGCGATCTGGTGAACGAAGGTCACATTGACCATTGTGTGCGCAAGGCCATCCGGCTTGGCCTGCCGCCCATCAGCGCACTGCAAATCGCCACCATCAACAGCGCGCGGCATTACCGTCTGCAAAACCTCGGCGCCATCGCGCCGCGCTTCTGGGCGGACTTCATTGTGTTCGACGACTTGAAAAAGTTTTCCATCCGCCAGGTCTATAAAAAAGGCGTCCTGGTTGCGGAAAACGGGCGGTATCTGGGCCGGACACCGGCCAAAATCGGCCTGCCCCGCAGCACCATGAATATGCGCTATCAATCGGGCGACTTCCGTGTCCGGGCCGTCAGCGGAAAAAAAATCAAGGTCATCGAAATCGTCCCGCAGCAAATTGTCACCCGGACCGCCATCGTCACGCCGAAAGTTGAAGGCGGTGAAGTTGTTGCCGACCCGAAGCGCGATATTCTCAAGCTCGTCGTGGTCGAACGTCACCGCGCCACGGGCAACGTCGGCGTCGGGTTCGTGCGCGGCTTCAAGTTAAAGGCCGGGGCGCTTGGCTCCACCGTGGCCCATGACGCCCACAACGTGGTGGTGGTGGGTGCCACGGACGGCGACATCCTGATGGCCATCGATGAACTGGCGCGGCTGCAAGGCGGCCAGGTGGCGGTGGCCAACGGCAAGGTTCAGGCCCGGCTGGGGTTGCCCATCGCGGGATTGGTATCTGACCAGCCGTTGGCAAAAGTCATCAAAGGCATAGCGGATTTGAACATCGCGGCACGCGCGCTGGGCTGCGATTTGGCGGCGCCCTTCATGACCCTCTCGTTCCTGAGCCTTTCGCCCATTCCCGAGTTGAAGCTCACCGATCAGGGATTGATCGACGCGGTAAAAATGCAGCGCACCGAGCTTTGGGTTCGTTGAACCCGAAAACATTCAACATTCAACACCCAACGTCGAAGGCGTCTTCCCTTGAATGTTCGATGTTGAATGTTGAGCGTTGAATGTTCCCCGGCTTGTGGAAAGAACTTACCCGCGCGCGCGGATCTGTTGGTTGAACGCTTCTATCAACTGGTCAAAATACGCGACTTCGTCCTCAAACAAGGCCCACCAGTATTCCGGATTCCATTGTTCCGTCAGCTCGGCTGAAGTTTTCCCCTGCTGCTCGACCCAGGTGTAATACTTCAAGTTGTGAATCGCCTTGCGCTCCGGATAAGTCAGCTCTTTGAAATAATCCACGCTCTGATGCGCGAGCGGGCCGGCGAAATCGGCGATGGCGTCCTGGGCGCGATAGGCGCCGCGTTGTTTCTTCAATTCTTCCACGCGCGAGCCGTAAAGCTCGGTGGAATCGGTGAACACGGTGAAAATCACGTCACGCTCATCAAGTTCGAAATGCTTTGCGGTCTTGATGGCGGCGAGGAGGTTGCAGATGCTGGAAATACCGAGAAGCGGCAGCGATTCCAACTCCTTCGCCTTCACCCCGAGCGAGGCGAGATGCTTCCGGCCAGCGGGTTCGTTGAACAAGCGGAGAATTCTCATGCAATCCTCATCGTCAATGGCGGCGACCGCGTCGGTGTTACGGACGTTGTGGACCCAGGGAACGTGTTTGTCGCCGATGCCTTCGATGCGGTGATCGCCAAAGCCGTTCATCAGCAGCGTGGGGCATTGCAACGCCTCGGTCGCGACGATCTTCAGCCCCGGATGCTGCTTCTTCAGGTAATCGCCCGCGGCGATGGTGCCAGCGGAGCCCGTCGCGGAGATGTAAGCCGCCGCGCGCAGGTTTTTGCCGAGCTTCGTAAAAACCTCGTCGATGGCCGGCCCGGTCACGTTGTAGTGGAAGATCGGATTCCCGAATTCCTCGAACTGGTTGAAGATGACGTTCAGCGGGTCCTTTTTAAGTTCCCAACATTTGTCGTAGATTTCTTTGACGTTCGATTCGCAGCCGGGCGTGGCGATGATTTCCGCGCCGATTTTCTTCAGCCAATCGAACCGTTCGCGCGACATGCCCTGCGGCAGAATCGCGATGGCGGCGCAATCCAGTATCGCGCAGTCGAATGCGCCCCCGCGGCAAAAATTTCCCGTGGACGGCCACGCCGCCTTGTGTTTCTCGGGATCGAACTCGCCGCTCACCAGGCGCGGCGCGAGACAGCCGAACGCCGCGCCGACCTTGTGCGCACCGGTGGGAAAATATTTGCCGACCAGTCCGATGACGCGCGCCTTCACGCCGGTGATGGCCGGCGGGATCTCCAGATAATTCACGCCGCCGTAGAGGCCCGTCTTGACGTCATTCTTCCATGTGATGCGAAAAAGGTTTGCCGGGTTCACGTCCCACAGCCCGACGCCTTTGAGTTTCTGCTGGATGGCCGGCGGGATGAGTTTCGGATTCCGCAATTGCGCGAAAGTTGGCAGCACAATGCCGCGTTTGCGGCAGCGCGCCGCAGTTTTCCTGATGACCTCCGGATGCAGGCGTTTGATGATTTTGGACATGGCTTGAGAATCTTACGAAGAAACGCCGCAAAAGGGAATGGCAGAAAAATTCCTTCTCCGCATCCGATGGGGAGAAGGTGGCGAAGCCGGATGAGGTGAACGACGAAACACACGAATCAAACTCGCCGCGAAAAAACGCATGGAACGAAAAAACTTTAACCGCTGATGAACGCTGATTGACACTGATTCAAAGGGCTGCAAGCCCGACAGATGATAGCCCAGGGCAACGCCTTGGGTTAATCGTTCATAAAATATCAAGCCCTGACAGGGGAATGGCGCTTACATAAGGCCCAGCCTGCGCAAGCGGGCACGGGTGCGGCGCACAGCGCGTTTGGGGTGATCCCGGAAGTGGCGGCGCGGCAAGTTGAGCCGTGGGTATTTGTTTTTCTTGCGCCTGACGGCTCGCGGCTCGCGCCGTCCCGGACGTGCCGGCACCAAATCGGCCGCCAGCGTACGGAGCAGTTCAGCCCACAAGGCCCGCCGTTTCTTTGAGGAGCGCGTTTGGCTCATGGCGTGGCTGAACTGCCGCAGTGCATCCAGCGTGCCTTTGAAGCTGATTCGTTCCAACGCCACGCCGTGCTGGAGGGCCGCTTGCGCCATCGTCCAGCGCACCAGATTGTGTGCGATGAGTCGCGCGTAAACTTCCTTTTGCGCCATTTCGGGCGAGTGACTGCGCAGCATTTCCAACTGGAGGGTGGTTTTGAGATCGTCCAGACACATCTCCAGCCGCCACCGCCGCAAGTAGGCTTCGAACAGTTCCTGTGCGGGGTAGTGTTGGGGATCCACCAGCGTGGTGACCAGCGTGACTTGGCGCACGCGAAAGCCTTTTTGATGGCAGCGGCCCCGTACCACCCGCACGGTCAACTCGACCGGCAAGCCCACCCACTGCGCCAGCGTCAACCACGGGGAGGGACACGGCCCCTTTTTCCAGACCAGCAACCAGTCGTTTTTGCCCAGCCGCCGGGTTCGGCGCCGGCCATCGCCATGGCGCCGCGACCGCCCGAGGAAATCCACCCCCAGCGTTTGCAAGAGCGCCACCACCACAAAATTGCCAAAGCCCCGGTCGCCCACGACGACATCACCCTTGGCCAGTTGATTGAGCAGCAGGCCCCACAGTGACAGTTCGGACTGCAACAAACTACCTTGGGCCAGGGCCAGCAGGGCGCCGCTGCCCAAGGAAAACAACACGACCAGACGGAGCATTGGAAAATGGGGCAGCGAGGCTTGGACTGGCGGATAGGCCGCGCGGTTTTTGGGCGTGTCGGGCAGGGTCAGGGTTGAGCCATCCACTACCTTGAGCGGGCGGCCTTGGAGCCAGTTCAAAGGGGTGGCGTGCTGCCCGGCGGCCTGGGCGGTGGCCGCCAAGGCCTTGGGAAATTCGCTCAAGGGCAGCCGGGCGCGAGCGCGGCAGTAAGCGCCATCCTCCTCGGAAAGGCTGGGGCCGCCCTCCAGCTGGAACAAGGCTTGGAGTTGGCGAACGACTTCCCGGCCGGTGGCTTGGGGATTAAGGCTTTGCCAGAGCAGGCACCAGAAGGTGCGCCAGCGGGTGTAGAGGCGGTCGCGGCTGTTTTGCTTTTCCGGGGCCTTGGGGAAAAGCGTGGCCGGCAGGCAGGAGCCGAAGCGGGCTTCCAGTTGGCAGAGCGTGCAAGCCCGCAAGTCGGCGAGGGCTCTGGCCGTGCGCGCGCCCGAGGGTGCCAGTTGGGCGCGCCAGGCGGAGAAGAAGGGAGTGTCGTGCATAGGGCGGTAGTAATACCGCCTTATTGACACGTCTGCTAGACTTTTGGGCATGAACCGCGATTTTTCCTTAAGCGTCGTTAATAAATAAAGGTAGCAACTCATGTTGGGGAGTTTGGCCTAATGAGATAGTTCCATTCGCCATGGAACTTATTACGTTCCATATTCACCCGCTTCATTTCCTGGTTGGAAACTTTCCGGCCGGTGGGATATTTCCGACGGTCCAAGCGACAGGTTACTCTTAAACCCTTTGCCGTGGTGGTTTTGGAAATCAAGTTCACGATGGTCTCGTAATCCCGCAACGGCTCACCCCGCCAATTTGAAGAGATGAAGGAAAAGAGGCGATGCTCGATCTTGTTCCATTTGCTAGTGCCGGGTGGAAAGTGGCAGATCGCAAGCGACAACCCGGTCTCATCGGCCAGCTTCTGCAATTCCAATTTCCACAGTCGCAGCCGGGAACCATTGCTGCCACCGCCGTCGGCGGTAATGAGAATCTTCTGCGCAGCGGGATACAAATGTCTGCCTTCAAAGCGCCACCAACCGCGAATGGAGGCCACCGCAAAGGCTCCCGTGTCATGGTCGGTGCCGACGTTGACAAAGCCTGCATTGCGCCCGAGGTCATAAACGCCATAGGGAAAGGCCCGAGGCACTTCGGGACTTGGGAAGTCATGCCCGCTCACTTTGATGGGTTGCTTGGCCGGAAGCCATTGTTGGCCGGCATTATCGTAATTGCCGACGATCTCTTTCTTCTTGGTGTCCACTGAAATGACCGGCAGTCCTGCCGCCAACGATTTTTTAACGCAGGTGTTGATATGACGAAACTGCGCATCCCGGTCGGGGTGGTCGCTGCCTTCCTCTGTCTTGCGATTGCTTTGCAGGCGGTAGTTTTGTTCGTGGAGCAGTTGGGCCACCTTCACGTGGCTGATCGGATGCTGCTGCTGGCGCAGTTGCAAGGCAATGGCCCGTGTGCTTTTACAAATCCAACGCAATGGAGATTCCGGATCGCCGCGCGTTTCACCATCAATCAGGTGATCCAGCGTGCCAAGAAGATGCGGATCGGAAACGATGATGCGCTTGCGTCCCGCGCCCGCCCGACGAATGTGACCCTCCCCAGGGCAGCTTCCTGCTTGGATTTCGCGAACGCCCTTGCCAATCGCCTTGCGCGACAATCCACAAGCCCGATGAACGATCGAAACTCCGCCATAACCCAAGCCGATAGCCTCGTTGGCCGCCATGATACGTCGCGTCCGCTCATCCAACAGCGGCCATACAGCATTGAACTTTCGCGCCAACGCAACATCGGAACTCATGGACGGAAATTATGCCGGTTTCCCGATTGAGTTGCTACCTTTATTTATTAACGACGCCTTAGCCCGGGCGCAAAGGCAGTATGCCCGGTTGGCACAGCAGTTGAGCACCACCGGCTGGATCAGTGAAGGTTACGTGCAAGACCGCGGTCCAGGTGCCGGCGGTCCTTGCTATCAGTGGACACGCAAGGTCAAAGGCAAAACCCTCAGTGTCGCGCTGTCCAAGGAACAGTATGAATGGCTGCGTTCGGCCATTATCCAGTGGCGGGAGGTGCAAACCACCCTCAAGGAAATGCAACGATTAAGTCGCCACGTCTTGTTTGCTACCGTACCCAACCCCCCCAGACGTAAGAGACTGGGAAAGAAAGTTTTGGGCCTTATGTAAGCGCCATTCCCCTGAAAGGGTGAAAGAGTCGGCACATCTTTCCCACTCTGTCTTGAACAAGTGATGCGATAATGAGCATACTCCTCGCGATGCCATTCGTTGCGAGAGCACCTGTTTTCGACGTGAACAACCCGGCTCGGGTTGGGCAGCTTACTGGGCGTCAGCAGACGCGAGCGGGCTTGGCCTTTTATGAAGTCGCGTTTGGGCCAAACGAGAAGCGCTACATTGCCGAGTCTTTTCTGCGGACATTTGACGAGCAGGATTCGAGCACCGAGAAATTGATTCGACGGGGAATGTATGGAAAAGCCGACGACCTGCGGCGGTTGCTGACGTTTGAGAAACTGAAGGGGACACTTCACGATTTCATTTATTCGATGGACGCGGCGCGGATTGATTTTCTGGAATATCAGTTCAAGCCGGTGCTGACTTTCGTGAATTCACCGACAGAGCGATTGCTGATTGCTGACGAGGTGGGTCTTGGAAAAACAATTGAGGCGGCTCTGATTTGGTTAGAGCTTCAGGCGCGGCGGGATGCCCGCCGACTTTTGGTCGTCTGCCCGAAGATGCTTGCTCCAAAATGGCGCATGGAGCTACGGCAGAAGTTTGGGATTCAGGCCGAGGTCGGAAATGTCGAGAGCATGCGGCAGATGCTGAACGACGTTCGCAGTGAGGGTGAGTCTTGCTCGTTCGCTTGGATTTGCACTTATTCAGGTCTGCGTCCTGCCAGACGTGATTTGACTTTGCTGGACGACCCGGAAACCGAAGACCTTTCCGAACGCGGCAAGCTTTGCAGCACATTCCAGAATTGGGAGGCGAATTATCCACTTTTCGACTTGGCAATTTTCGACGAAGCCCACCACATGCGCAATCCGGCGGCGACAACCTACCGGCTTGGTTCGTGCATCGCCAATGCTACCAACGCGCTGCTGCTGGTTTCTGCGACGCCGGTAAACAATACGAGCACCGACCTGTTCACCCTTCTCCGCCTCCTTGATCCAGATTTCTTTTCAAACGAGACGTTGTTTGATCACTTGCTTGATGAGAACAGGCCCGCGCTACAAGCCTCATTATCGCTCAACCAACCCAACCCAAATTTCATTCAAGCGGCGGAAGCGTTATCGCGTCTGCGCCAGAGTCAGTTCGTGGGGAACTCGGAACTTCTCCGCCAAGCCATCTCCCAACTTCAGGTTCTCAAGCCGGGTGACCCCGCCGGACTTCTCGGCGTCTTGGAAACGATTGAGAAACTGAATATCATAAGTCGTTACGTTTCGAGGACTCGTCGGGTGCAGGTGAAGGAACGTCGCGCAGTCCGCAAGCCTCTAATTTTGGAGGTGGAGTTTAATGACGAGGAGATGCGTTTTTATCGCACCGTTACCCGCATGGTTCGGCAGAAAGTAAAAGCTACCGGTGGAGGTTTTCTCGCTTTTCACCTGATTCTTCCGCAGCAACGAACGGCAAGCTGCATACCAGCGATGGTTCGCGCTGTGCGGGACGGTGATTTGGGCGACCCGGTTGAATTACTCGGTGAAGCGTTCGATGTGGAATTGGACGCGGATGAAGAACTGGTGGAGGAAACGGTTTCTGAAGACGTGTTGGAATGGTTGCACCAGCATGATTTTGAAGCCAACGACAGTAAGTATCGAGAGCTTCGGAAATTGCTGGTCGAACATCTTCCCGATGAGAAGGTGATCATCTTCGCCTATTTCAAAGGCACGCTGCGCTATCTTCAAAGGCGGCTGTTGGCTGAAGGAATCGGTTGCGCGCTGATTCACGGCGAATTTAGCGACGAAGAGCGAGCCACCGCGTTGGAGTCGTTTCAGGAAAAGCCTGATGTTCGTATTCTGCTTTCGTCAGAGGTTGGCAGCGAAGGCATTGACCTTCAGTTTTGCAGAGTGGTTGTTAACTACGACTTGCCGTGGAATCCGATGCGCGTCGAGCAACGCATCGGGCGCATAGACCGTGTGGGGCAGCAAGCCGAGAGGTTGACCATCGTTCACTTCAAAGTGAGACAAACGGTTGAGGAACGCCTTTACGAAAAACTGCACAAGAAACTTGGCGTTTTCAAAGAAAGCATCGGCGATCTTGAACCCATTTTGGGAGAAGCGATCCAACGGCTCACCATTGAATTACTCAGCAGCGAATTGACTGCGGAGGAAGAAGAAACGGTGATTGAGCGCACCTGTATGGCTATCGAGCACAATCGGCGACTGGCAGCGAACTTGGAATCCGAGGGGGAAAGCTTGATTGCTCATGCAGACTACATCGCATCAAAAGTGGATCGAAACCGCAGCCTTGGCCGTTACATCACGTCACACGAACTTCAAAGCTATATCGCCGACTTTTTTAATCGGAACTATCGCGGTTGTGTTCTGCAATGGAACTGGCCGAAACCGGATTGCTTCACGCTGGAACTTGAAAGCCATGCGCACGGACGCTTCATGGATTTCATTCGGAGTCGTCGGCTAAAAACGCCCGTCGAATTCTACTCGCGTAAGATCGTTGGCACGCTGATCCCAGCGATTGCTCAAACAGTCCGTTTTTCACAACCCCGACAGCCGCTCATTCTTGTTACGCATCAGTCGGCTCTCGTGAAGTGGATTACGGAGGAAAATCTTGGGGGTGAAAAAACTTTTTTTGGATTGTCCGCCCTGCGATGGCACACCGATGAACGGACGCCGGGCATTTATGCTTACCGAGCCGAGCGATGGAAGTTCGTGGGCTTGCGAGATCGTGAATATCTAGCCTACGGAGTCGCATCGCTGACCAACGGCCCGCGTCTTGATGCCGACGCTTCCGAAAGATTCTTTCAAACCGTGCTGCATCAGGGCGAGACGTGGCATGAACCGCAGGTCAAGCCCGACGATGTCCTTGCCGCCAGCCAAAATATCCAAGACGATTTGCTCAATCGCTTTGAGCAGCTTCAACGACAGTTTGTCGCCGAGAACGCCGATACGCTCGCCATTCAGTTGACCCAAGTGAACAATCATTTTCAACGCAGGCTCGCCTCGAACCAGCAACGAATCCAAACGCTTCGATCCAGAGGACGCGGTGGCAACATGGTTGCACTGGTCGAGGCAAATATCGCGAAAGATCAGGCGCGGCTTGAAGAAAAAATCCACAGCCTTGAGGCAAAAGCCAAACACGGCTCTGACTTTAGCGAAGTGGCAAGCGGAATTGTGGAGGTCTTCAAATGAGCGGTCGTTTCATCGGGAAATTGGGAAAGGCTTTTTCAAAAATCAAAAAGCTATTTCAGAGGCAGAAGGAGCAGCCGGTCGCCAAAGAAATAATTGATGCCCCTCCGACTAAAACCACTTCACCACTTGTCGAACCACAAGTCTCCATCACGACAACGCCTGCGCACGTCCCTGTTGTTTCAAGTCGCCCTCAAAGGTTGTGGAACATCGGCCTCGATTTCGGAACTGCATACACCAAATGTATTGTCAGAAATCTCGCGACCGAAGAGGCGTTTTTAGTTCCACTGCATGACGGTGAATACTTGCTTCCAACCGAAGTTTTCTGTGGCGGTAATTTTTTGTGGCTGCATGGCGATGAGTCCAAAGAAGAAAGCTCCACAAAAGTATTGCACCTGAAAATGGCGCTGGCCGAGGTTTCGTCGGGGCGTATGAATAGTCGCTGGGTTGAAGAATTCATGCGTATCACGGAATCTTCGGATGGAGACGGAGTGCCGAGACACATTGAGGCACTGACTGTGTATTTTTTGGCGCGCGTAATTCAACGCGCAAGGGCATTCATACTGACAAAATCACCAGATTTCAGCGAAGCGTCGGGGGATCGTTTGATGGTAAACATGGCTGTGCCTGTCGCTCACGCACAAGAGGTCAGTGTGAGCAAGAGCTTCCAGCGATGTTTGAATTGGGCATTTCTGTTAGCACGAGAAGCAGACTTGTCCCGATTATCAGCGGAAGAAATCCAGACTGCGCTGGTGAAAGTCGGCGAACCTCCAGAGCAAGACATCGGCTGCTATTTGTATCCCGAAGTCAGCGCGAATGTTCAGACCTATATTCGATCTCACGGCGTTGATGGGCTTTATCTTTTCATGGATGTGGGCGCTGGCACGGTAGATTTAAGCGTGTTCATCTACTATCAGCATCCCGATAACGACCGCCCGCTTTCGTATCCTTCCGCTGGCGTGATTCCGCTGGGATCGTCACAGATTGAAATGCGAGTTGCACGAAAGTTAAATGGAAACAGGCAAGAGCCAATTGCTGAACTACAAGAAATCGTCAGGCGGGTAAAAGAAGGGCACGGCAATCACGATGTGACCATCAATCAGGAAATTCGCGCGACTGAAAACGAAATCGAAAATGAAATGTTCATCGAGGCCGCGCCTGTCTTGAAAGCTGGCAGAGACCGGATAATTCCGCATCAATGGCGAAGTCTAAAAATGCTCATTGGTGGTGGCGGTGCTGCGACACCACTATATCAAAACGCGGTAAACCGATGGTTCGAGCAAGTCAATCATTTCGTCCCTGAAGTGCGCCCCATTCCATTGCCAAGCGATTTGCAATGGCCAGCAGATATTCCCGAATCGCGTCGTGACCGGTTGTTTCGGCGATTCTCCGTTGCCTATGGACTTTCTTTCGACAGAGCAAATCTTGACGACCATCGCTTTCCGCAAGATATGCCCCCGCTGCCGATAGAACCGGACACGCCACCGGAGCGACCACAAGCTCCTACGAAAGACGAATGTTGAAGCCGTTGTGCCGCCCTTACAGGGCTTGAAATCTTTTTGACGATCAACCCAGGGCGTTGCCCTGGGCTATCATCTATCGGGCTTTCAGCCCTTTCAATCAGCGTTTATCAGCGTCAATTAGCGGTTGAAAGTTTTTGCGTTCCTTGCGTTCGTTCGCGGATTACTTGGTCAGTTTGCCGAGCGCGGCCAGCGGCGATTGCACCCGCGCCAGGAAAATCATCGCGGCGATGACGAATGGCTTGAAGCTCGCTTCCCGATACGTCGCGATGCGGTATTTCTCGAACACAGCCGCCGAGACTTCGCCTTGCGCGCAACTAACACCCGAGATATCCGCCGGCAGACAGTGCATGTAAAGCGCCTTGCCGCCTTTGGTGAGTTTTATTTTCTTTTCGTCGCATTCCCAGTTCTTGAACCGCGCGTTGTTCGCCAGGCATTCTTTCTCCAGCGCCTTCAGCGCGTCGCGGTCGCCCGCGTGCAGCAGCGGCGTGCGCTTCTGCATCACTGCGTAGGGCGCCCATGATTTCGGATACACCACGTCCGCGCCGCGGAACGCGTCTTCCATGCTCGACACCACTGCAAACTTGCCGCCGCCCTTTGCCGCGTTTTTCTTCGCGATCCCGATGACGTCGGGAATCAGGCCGTAACCTTCCGGGTGCGCCAGCGTCACGTCCATGCCGAACCGAGTCATCAGCCCGATGATGCCCTGCGGGACGGACAGCGGTTTGCCGTAACTCGGTGAATAGGCCCAGCTCATGGCAATCTTTTTGCCGCGCAGCTTTTCCAGTGAACCGAAATGGCACTTGAGATGGACCAGGTCCGCCATCGCCTGCGTTGGATGGTCAATGTCGCATTGCAGGTTGATCACGTTGGGCCGCTGATGCAGCACGCCCTTCGCAAATCCCTCCTGCACCGCGGCGGAAACCTCGCGCATGTAACGGTTGCCCTCGCCGAGATACATGTCGTCGCGGATGCCAATGACCTCCGCCATGAACGAAATCATGTTTGCCGTCTCACGCACCGTCTCGCCGTGGGCGATTTGGGATTTCCCCTCGTCCAGATCCGCCAGGCTCAGACCCAGCGCATTCGCCGCCGAGGCGAAGCTGAAACGGGTGCGCGTCGAGTTGTCGCGGAAAATGGAAATTGCCAGCCCGGTGTCGAACGTGCGGAACGACTTGCCCGCCTTATGCATTTCGGAAAACAGCTCGGCCAGCGCGACGACGGCGCGAAGTTCGTGTTCGGACTTCTCCCACGTCAGCAGGAAATCCTTGCCGTAGGTGTCGGTTTTCAATTTCGCGAGTTCAGCGAGTTGTTTCTTGAGCATTTTGGACATGCGAAAAATCATACGAAAACGCGGTACAAATGTGAATTGAAGAAACGTGAAATAGGATTTCAGCGGTAATGTAATCATCCGCAAAGCGAATAACCGACCTGGCGCGCTTGGCGGACATCCTTGATGCGAACCCGACTACCAGTGCATACTATCCGCAGCCCATGAAACGGATCTGCGTCTTCGAGCATGACGTCATACCGGCACCGCCGGCTCAATGGGAGCGGGCGGCACTCGACCGTTTTCGCGGGCCGCGTGGCCAAAAGATGTTTGATGTCGGCTGGCGCGAGGTCAAAGCCACTTCTTTCGTCGGCGTTGTTCAACTCGGCGGGTGCGTCGTGCAAGTGCTGCCAAAGATGCACCGCTTGAACCAAGCTGCAATCGAGTGCGAACGCGAGGCGACCGCCAACTTGCTATTTCTTCTAAGTTACACGGGCAAGCTGCGTGTGACTGAACCGGAAATCGCTCGGCTGACCGAACAGCGCGCGCCGCTCTCCGAAATTCTTTACTGGGTTTTCGCTCGCCGCCTCTGGGAAGCCGTCCGCCGCGAATTGTTGCGCGGCTACGTCTCCGTCGAAGCGCGTCTGGACGTGATGAAAGGCCGCTGGCTGGTTGCGACGCAAGCCCGGCGCTCCGACGGCTGGCGACGCGACCGTTTCGATATTGCCTACGACGAGTTCACCGAGGACAATTTGCCCAACCGGCTTCTCAACGCCACGGCCTTGCGTTTGGCGCAGCGGGCAAGTTGGTCAGACACCCACAGCCATCTGGCACAGTTGCGCTCGGCATTTGCTGACGTGACGGAGATCACGCCCCGACCAAGGGATTTCACCGAAGCCGCGCTGTGGATGCAACGTTACCGGCGGCGCGCGGGCGAGGGCCAAATGTATCGCCCCTTGCTGGAGATGGCGCGGATGTTCTGGGCTGGCGCGGGACCGCAACCCAGTCCGGGCCGACTCGACTCTTTCGCGTTTATGTTCGACATGAACGAACTGTTTGAGGAATTCATTGCCGGATTCATCCGCCACGAACTGCGCGAGAATTGGCAGGCACGCGGCTGGTCGCTGTGTCCGCAAAGCGGCACGCGGCATTTGTTGTGTGATGAATTGGGCAACGATTTGTTTAAGCTCGTCCCCGACATTCGTTTTGAGAACATCGCCCGTGAAACCGAGTTGACGATGGACACGAAATACAAACTGCTCGACGCTGAAGATGCCAAAGCGGGGGTCGCCGAAGCCGACGCTTACCAAATGTTCGCCTACAAAGAGCGCTACCGTTGCCCGCGCGTGGTGTTGCTCTATCCGCAAACTTCTGAAACAATTTCTCGTGATTTCAAAGCTGACAAGCATTCGCCGCCCTGGTTGGAAGTCCGCACGGTGGATTTGCAACGGAACTTGATGCGGGAGAAGATGCAGCTTCGCGAAGAAATGGCCTGTGTATTACTACCAGTCACAACATGGAAATCGAGTTATGAATGAGAATGAACTTAATGAACCGCCGCAGAACCAAAATTCGCAACCTGCTGGAAAATCAGGTGAAATCGCACTTGGGGAAAAGTTCAATCACGCGCCGAAATTCGCAGACGACATTCTTCAGAAGATAAAAGACAAACGTGACTACCGTCAGAACATCGAGAAAGTCCTGCGCCAATTCTCGAAACTCACGCCAGAAGATGCGCGCAAAATCGAAGAAGATGATCTGTTTAAGCTATGGACTGCCAGCCTCTTCGCTCAAACCGGGACTTACGGCCAACCACGCCCCAAGAATGCCTCGCAGTGGAAATGCTTGCGTGAAATGACCGCGCTTCTCGCTGACCGGAGGCAACCTCTGGGAGAAAGATACCGTGCGGCCTACGAAGAAGGGAAAAAAGGGTTTGGCCCCCGGTATATCAAAGCACCCAACATTCTCCGCACGTTGCTTATCCTCGAAGGTGGGAAATACGGCACGATTGTCTCAGGGACATGGACGAACAAGCTGTTGGAATGGGCAGGCAAACCCTCGATAGATTTCGCCAACGCACAATCCATCACGGACAGTCTGCTCGCCGTAGGCGACATCATCAACTCATGGGCCTCGAAACTTGGTTTGGATGATGTCAATGACACCTCGATGATTCCCTGCTGTCTTTACGACGCTATCAAAACGCCACTACCGCCGACTCCCACGCCCGCGTCTCGGCTCGACATAGAGCGCAGTCCAAATTGGATTTACTACGGCCCGCCGGGCACAGGCAAGACATGGTCAGCACTCCATGAGGTGCGGCAGTTGTTGCTGGCAAAGAATATTCAGGTAGCCGAAGCAACGCGATATGCAGACGCACTTGCACAAGATAAGAAAGACGAACTGAAACGACTGGCTGCGCTGGTCCAAGGCACGGGCAAAGCCAGCCCTCTCTATTTGGAATTTGTCACTTTTCACCAGTCCTACAGCTACGAAGATTTTGTCGAAGGGTTGCGTCCAAAAATCGCGTCTGAAGGCGAAGTGCGTTATGAGATTAAACAAGGCGTGTTCAAGCGCCTCTGCCTGCGGGCACAGCAGGACAGCAAACACACCTACGCTCTGGTTATTGATGAAATCAACCGAGGTAACATTTCGAAGGTGTTTGGCGAATTAATCACGTTGATTGAGCTGGATAAGCGACTCGGCGCAGACAACGAGATTAAAGTGACACTGCCGTATTCAGGCGAGGAGTTTGGCGTGCCACCGAACCTGATTATCATTGGAACGATGAATACGGCAGACCGTTCGATTGCGCTGCTGGACGTGGCGTTGCGTCGGCGGTTCACGTTTGTGGAGTTGATGCCGCAGCCGGAACTGCTTGGCGAAGTTGCCGGTGTGCCGCTGGGTAATTTGCTTACAACACTCAACCGAAAACTGGAGGCGTATCTCGACCGGGATCACCAGATTGGACACAGCTATTTCATGGGCCTGAAAAGCCTCGACGACCTACGTTTCGCTTGGGAAAAGAAAATCATCCCGCTATTGCAAGAATATTTCTATGGCGACGGCGAGAAACTGGAATCACTTTTGGGTGGCGAGTTCGTCGAACGAAAAACCATCACGCTCGGCACTGGTGATAACGCCGAAGAACGAACTGTTTTTCGGCCACGGCAGCAGATTGCGGATGATTTGGCCGGCGCTTTGAAGCGCTTGGCGGCTTGAGAATTTTGCGTGGCTGTGGCGCAAGGCCAACAACATGAAGCCTGAACCGACATCCGAAATCGTCCTGTATCAGACGGCGGACGGACGGGTGCGCATCGAAACCCGGTTCGCGGGCGAGACGGCGTGGCTGTCGCTCAACCAGATGGCCGAGCTTTTCCAACGGGACAAATCGGTCATTTCCAAGCATATCAAGAACGTCTTTGCGGAAGGCGAATTGCAGTCACAGTCAGTTGTTGCAAATTTTGCAACAACTGCCGCCGACGGCAAAACCTACCAAGTGGATTACTACAACCTCGACGTGATCATCTCCGTGGGCTACCGGGTGAAGTCGCATCGCGGCACGCAGTTTCGCATCTGGGCCACGCAGCGGTTGCGAGAATACATCGTCAAGGGGTTCGCGCTGGACGACGAGCGGCTCAAGCGCGGCGGGGGCGGGAATTATTTCGAGGAGTTGCTGGCGCGCCTCCGGGACATCCGGTCGTCGGAGAAAATTTTCTGGCGCAAGGTGCTGGACATTTACGCGACGAGCATTGATTACGATCCGGGTGCGGAGGCATCGCAACGGTTCTTCGCCACGGTGCAAAACAAGATGCACTGGGCGGCGCACGGACAGACGGCGGCGGAGGTGATTCACGCGCGGGCGGACTCGGCGCGGCCGAACGTGGGCATGACGAACTGGCTCGGCGACCGGCCCAGCAAGCCGGAAGCGGTCATCGCGAAGAATTATCTGACGCCGGAGGAATTGAACGCGCTGAACCGGATCGTGACGGCTTACCTGGAATTTGCAGAGCTTCAGGCGCTCAACCGCAAGCCGATGTATATGCGCGACTGGATCGCCAAACTGGACGATTTTCTAAAAATGAGCGGACGGGAAATCCTCACGCACGCGGGGAAAATTTCTCATGAAGAGGCCGTGAAGAAGGCGGAGTTGGAGTTTGAGCGGTATCGGACGTTGCACGCGAACGAGCCGTCACAGGTGGAAAAAGATTTTGAGGAAGCCATCAAAAAACTGCCCGTGCCCAAACCGTCGAAGCCTGCCAAAAAGAAGAAATGAGTCAGCGGCTTTGCGCCTTGGCGTCTTTGCGTTAAATCTTTTCAGGCGCGCTGGGAATGCGGCGCGGCCTTTTCAATGGCATCAACGATCTGTTGATAGCCGGTGCAGCGGCAGAGATTTCCTGAGATGGCCGTTCGGATTTGTGTTTCGGTCGGATGTGGATTCAGATCCAGCAGTGCTTTGGCGCTCATCAGCATTCCCGGGGTGCAGAATCCGCAGTGGACGGCATCGCAGTCCATGAAGGACTCCTGCAAGGGGTGGAGTTTGCCGCGCTGCCTGAGTCCTTCCACGGTTAGAACGTGTCGCCCGGCGATTTGGGGCGCGAGCACCAGACAGGAGTTCACCGGCTCGCCGTCGAGCAGCACTGTGCATGCGCCGCACTCGCCAATCTCGCAACCGCATTTCGTGCCGGTAAAACCGAGCTGGTCGCGCAACAACTCGAGCAACGTCCGGTTCGGCGGCACGGCAAGGTGGTGTAATCGGCCGTTGATGGTGGCGGTGATGGCCGTAGTACAGGTTTCCGAGGCTGCCGGTTGGAGTTCAAGCTTCAGCTTGTCCGACACGCTAAAGCGTGAACTCCAACGCCCTGCCGACACGGAAGTCGGCGACACAGCAGGTTTGTCCCGCAAGGCGGCATGCGCTACGGCTGCTTGTTCCAGCGCTCTCCTCACCAGCACGGCGATGACGGGTTCTTTGTACTCCGATGACCAGCGCCTTCCAGCCTCTTTTATCATCTGCTCGGAAACTTTCTTTCCGGCGGCGGCAAACAGATTCGCCGCCGGCTTCTCGCCGACCAGCATCGCTTCGGCGTCCGTTGCCCGCTTCCACACCGGGAAGACCGAGCCGGGAACGATGCGCGCCTCGCCGATTCTTCCGTCGTCGTTAATGTGAAGAATGGCGGCAACACTCAGCCGGGAAATCGAGAGCGCATTGCGGCGACCGAGCTTGATGAATGCGCTGCGGGCGTTTGCCGGCAGTTTGCCGAAGCGGACGGCCGTCAGCAGTTCATCCGGTCTCGCCCTGGTTTGATACGGTTTGAGGAACAGTTCCGCCAGATCCAGTTCGCGGCGCCCGGCCTTCGATTGCAGGGTCACGATTGCGCCCAGAGCGATCAGCGGCGGAACGGTGTCAGCGCACGTGGCGGCGTTCATGATGTTTCCGCCGATGGTTCCGCGATTTCTGATTTGCGGTGAACCGATGTTCGAGGCGGCGGAAACGAGGCACGGAGCAAATTTTCGCAACAAGTTCGAACGCAGCAACTGGCTGTGCGTCGTGTGCGGCCGGATGAGAATGCCGCCGTCGGATTCGATGATGCCGCCCAGTTCGTTCGCGCGGGAGGTGTCGAGAAGAACCTTGGGCGACTTCGTTGATGCCTGCCGCAACTTGATCAATAAATCAGTTCCCCCGGCCAGGACTGAAGCATCGGGACCATGCTCGGAAAGGAGGCTGCACGCCTCAGCGATGGTTGCAACCGGGATGTAATCGAAAGGCTTCATTGCGCACCTCGTCCGAGTTTGCACAAGCCGTCCGCCATCGGCTCCTTCTGGAGCGAGGCGCGCTCGCCGGTCCGCGACAGCTTGTGCCCCAGCAACACGCGCTCCAGGGTGGCCGGGATCTCGCAAATGCGTTTGCCGGTCGCGTTGTAGATCGCGTTTACGATGGCCGGCGCCGCGAGCTCATTAGCCGGCTCGCCGATTGATTTCGCGCCGAATGGCCCCGCGGCGTCTTCGTTTTCGACGATAATGCCCTGAATCTTCGGGACATCCAGCGCGGTCGGGATCAGGTATTCGTCAAAGTTGAGCTGCTTGGGAACGGCGTTCTCAAAATCGAACTCCTCCAGCAACCCATAGCCGAGTCCCATCGCCACGCCACCATAAAACTGCCCGAGCACCGCATTCCGGTTGATCGCTTTCCCGACGTCATGACACGAGACGAAATTGACAACGTTGACCTTGCCAGTTTCGGTGTCCACTTCCACTTCCGCCACGTTCGCGCCATAGACGAAAGTGAAGTAGGCCTCGCCGGTTCCTTTTTTTTCGTGCCAGGAAGTGGGCGGCGCCTTGTGCCAGCCAAAGCCATACATCGGCTTGCCCCGGCGGAAGCATTCGGCGGCGACCTCGGTAAACGACGCCATCCGTTTCCCGTTGCTTTTCTTGACGAGGTAATTGTCGGCAAATTCGCATTCTTCCTGATCCATTTTCAGCATGTTGGCGGCAACTTCGAGCAGGGTCGCCCGGACGATTTCCGCCGCTTTCCTGGCCGCCGACCCGCCCATGATCGTTCCCCGCGAAGCCACGGTCGGTCCCGAGTCCGGCACCCGGCTGGTGTTCGTGTTCAGGAAGCGAATGCGGTCCATGGAAACGCCGAGCACTTCGGCGGCGATTTGCGACATCTGGGTTTGCGCACCCTGGCCCATATCCGTAATGCCCGAGGAAACAATCACGCTACCGTCTGTCTGAACGGAAACAATCGTTCCCGCGGCGTCCGCCCCTTCCGCGCCCAGTGACACGCCGCGGTAGCTGCACGCCAGTCCGATGCCGCGCTTCCGGGGAGCGTCCGCCGCCCGGCGATATTTCCTCCAATTCGGTTTAAAGTTCGCCGCTGCCGCGGCTTTCGTCAGCACTTCGCTCAAGCTCACGTTGTGCGTGAGCCGTTGTCCGGTGGCCGTCACCGCGCCCGACTTGAAACCGTTCTGTAATCGAATCTCCAACGGATCTTTTCCGACTTTCTCGGCCAGCTCGTCCATCATCAATTCGATGGCAAAATTCACCTGCGGTGAACCGAAGCCGCGCATGGCCCCGGTGTAGTTGTTGTTCGTGTAAACGGCGTACACATCGGTTTTCACGTTTTCGCAGTAGTACGGCCCCGTCGCCTGCACCACCGACCTCCACGTGACGAACGGGCTCATGGAAGCGTACGCGCCGCCATCCGCGATGCACTTGATTTCCATGGCCGTAATCGAGCCGTCTTTTTTGACGCCCCACTTGTAGTAGAGAACATAGGGATGCCGTTTGTACGACTCGAGCATGGACTCCTCGCGGGAGTTGACCATCTTCACCGGTTTGCCGGTCGCGAGGACCAACAGCGCGGCGCGACAGCACATCGCCGTCATGACTTCGTCCTTGCCGCCGAACGAGCCGCCCAGGGTCGCCTGGATGATCTGCACCCGGTTGAGGTCGAGCTTGAGCGCGGCCGCAACGGAGCGTCGGCTGGAAAAAAGATTTTGTACGCTGCCGGTGACGATCACGCCGCCGTGCTCATCAGGTTCGGCCAGAACCGCCTCCGGCTCGAGGTACGAGTGCTCGATAAACTGCGTTTTAAACTTCCGCTCGATGACAAAATCGGCCCGGGCAAATCCTTTCCCGATGTCTCCTTTGCGCACCTTGTGATGGACGAACGCGTTTTTGGCGCCGTGGATTCTCGGAGCATTCGCTTTCAGCGCTGCTTCGGGGTCGGAGACGACGGGAAGCGGCTGGTAGTCAACGTCAATGAGCGAGAGCGCTTGCTCGGCGATTTCTTTCGTCCGCGCGGCGACCAGGGCCACGCCGTCTCCGAGATAGCGGACTTTGTCCCCCGCCAGGATGGCCTGATTCTTCGCCACAATGCCGAAGACCTTCTCGCCGGGAATATCGCGCGCCGTGAGAACCGCTTCGACACCCGCCAGCCGTTCGGCTTTCGAGGTGTTGATCCGCAGGATGCGCGCATGAGGATGCTTCGAGCGGAGCACTTTCCCGCAGAGCTGGTGGCCGGCGGTGTAATCGGCGGCGAACTTTGCCTGCCCGGTCACCTTTCCGATGGCATCAACCCGGCGCTCACCCTTGCCAATGATCCTGGTTTTGCCCCCGTCCTTCGGGTCGCCGTCCTTGCCAGCTTTTTTGTCTAGTTTCGGCATAAGCACGCTCCGCCGGGCCGGCTGCCCTCGAGCAATTGGTTGTTGGAAACTACCACCTCGCCGCGAACAAGCACATGTTTAAAATCCAGCGTACTGCTCTGGCCGGGATAGGTTTCGTAGCAGCCCGCCACGCTCGACTGGATGGCTCTTGCTTTTCCCTGAACATCAACGACCGACAGGTCCGCGTCGGAACCCACTTTGATGATCCCTTTTTGCGGATAAATCCGGAGGGTCTTCGCCGGGACAGTGGCGATGCGTTGCGCCAGTTCGATGAGCGCGTTGGCACCATGCGATTGCAGGAGCGCATAAGCCAGATGAGGCAAGGCGCCGATTCCGGCAATGCCATTGGGAACTTCGCGAATGTCCGAATGCCAGTCGTCCTTGTCGGCCTTCCTGAACGCGCAATGGTCGGTGGCAAAAAGATCGATGGCGCCATTGGCCGCCAGCGCGCGCAATTGTTGCTGGTCCGATCCGCTGCGCAACGGCGGCGTGCAGAGCCAGCGATGCCCGTCCGGTTTCTGCAACCAGGAATCGTTCAGCCACAGATAGTGCGGCGCGGTTTCACAGGTGACCGGGGCCTCGCGCCGGGCGCGTTGAACCAATTCCACCCCTTCCGGCGTGGAGACGTGGACGATATGGACGCGCGCCTGATATTTCGTGGCGATCTTCAAAACCTCGGCGATGGCTTTTATTTCGGCCTCCTTCCGCCGTAGCAGGGAATGCGTGAAGGGCTGGCTTAAATCCAGCCGGTCGGCGTCCGCCCAATTGAGAACATCCTCATCTTCGCAATGCACCAGGAACTGGGCATCTTGCGGCGCAAGTTTCCTGACGATTTCGTCAATCTGTCTGTAATCGCTGAAAATTCCCGCCTTTTTGTACGTCGTATAAAGCTTGATGGAGCGGAAACCGGATTGGATGGCCTTTTCAATCTCGCGGTAGCCGCCCTCATCAAAGACGGTTGGGGTGAGATGCCACATGTAATCGCAGTAACAACGGCCTGCGGCTTTTGCTTGTGCGTTCGCGATGGCTTCCGGCAGCCGTTCCGACTGGCGCTGGGTAATAAACGTGTAAATCGTCGTAACCCCGTTTTGCACGGCAACCTGCGTGCCGGACCGATAAGTGTCGGCGAGATAAAACCGGCCAATCTGATCATCGAGGTGGGTGTGGATGTCAAGGAAGCCCGGGAGGACAAACAATCCCTTCGCGTCGATTATTCTGGCGGATGGGATTGCGTCGGGCAAAGAGCCCAGGGCCGCGATCTTCCCGTTTTCGACGAGAATGTCCGCCGCTTCGATGGCGTTTTCGAAGCAGACCTTTCCGTTGCGAATCAGCAGTTTCATGACCGGGCCATGAGTGAGGCGATTCCTTCCATCGTCGGCTCCACCGAAGCCGGCAGCGGGACATTTTTCAGGGCGGCATCCACATCCTTCAGGCCGTTCCCCGTGACCAGAAGAACAATTTGTTCCTTCCGACCAAGCAACCGCGATTTCCGGAGTTTTTTCAACGCCGCGACGGTCGCCGCCGCAGCGGGTTCCGCAAACACGCCGGCCTTCGCCGCCAGGAGCCGTTGTCCGTCCAGAATCTCCGCATCCGTCACGGTCACCGATAGCCCGCCGCTTTCGCGAACGGCCGCGCGGGCCATGTGGGCGTTGGAAGGAATGGACACTGAAATCGAATCCGCGATCGTCTGCGGCCGGTCGGCGTTGCGGTAATTCCCGCTGATGATGTAATGGTGAATGGCCGCCGAGGTTTCAGCCTGCACACAAACCAGCCGCGGGAGTTTGTGGATCAACCCCGCCGCTTTGGCATCGTGGAACGCTTTAAAAACTCCGCTCAGAATCACGCCGTCGCCGGTGGGCACCAGGATGACATCCGGCGTTTTGAATTTGTTCTGCTGTAAAATTTCCAGTCCAACGGACTTTTTTCCTTCGATCGTCAAGGGATGATACGCCGTATTCCGGTTTAATCCCCCGCGCTGGGCGGTATATTCGAGCGAGAGGCGGAACGCGTCGTCGTAGGTTCCCTTGATCGGGATGACGCGCGCCCCGTAAAGAAGCATCTGCGCGAGTTTGGCTTTTGGCGCAATTTCCGGGACCAGGATGATTGCCTGCCGGCCACCGGCGGCGCAGACGGCGGCCAAGGCGCTCGCCGCATTGCCGGTGGAAGCCGTCACGACACTTTTTTCGCCCAGCCGGGCGGCCTCGGCCACCACGAGGAACGAAGCCCGGTCCTTCAACGATCCGCTGGGATTCAGCCCGTCATTTTTGACCCAGAGATTTTCGCAGCGCAGTTCCCGGCCGAGCGCCGCCGCCTGGTGGAAAGGTGTGTTCCCAACCAGGTAAGCCGGGTAATGCTTCGTCTCCACCGCCGAAAAGAGGGCCCAATCCGGATTCGCCTTCCTGAATTTTTTCCGTATCGCGCCGTAATCAAACCGGGCCGACAGCACGCCGACGAGCGGAATCCCGGGATGATATTGCTTTGCGCAGGCCGGGCAGAGGTAGCGCACCTCATCCCTCCCGTAACTTTTCCCACACGTGTTGCACTGGTAAACAAATCGGGTCATTTCAATTTGCGCTGCATGGTAGGGCGCGTCAGTCCTCTGCGCGCCGGTTTGACATGTTGAACCAAGGCGCGCACGGAGTGACGCGCCCTACCTTCATGCTCATTCGTGCGGTTCGTTTCATTGCACGTTCTCAAACCTTTCCATTTAACTTCGCAACCAGCGCGGCATAAAACGCCACCGCGCCGCTCAGGTGTTCGACAGGACAGGCTTCGTTGGCAGCGTGGGCATAAATTTCGTTGCCCGGCCCGAGGCCAAAAGTCGGAATGCCGTTCATGCCGGCGGTCGCAATGCCATTCGTGCTGAACGTCCACTTGTCCACGAACGGCTGCTTCCCGAGCACGCCCGCGTAAGCCTCGGCGGCGTTTTTTAGATACGGGGATTTTTCATCGAGCGCCCAGGTCGGATAATATTTCTCGGTCGGATACACCTTGCCCGTGTAAGCCGCTTCTTCGTATTTCAGCACATAGACTTTAGCGTCCGGATAATCAGCACGCTTCGCCGCGTCCCGGACCTCCGCGATGGCGCTCGCCTTGGTCTCGCCATACGTGAGCCGGCGGTCCAGATGAATGCCGGCCTCATCCGCCACCGCACACAGCGACGGCGAGGACGACTTTACTTCCGAAATCGTCACCGTGCCCTTGCCGAGGAACGGATCGCTTTTGAGCCGCCGGTTGAGTTTTTCGATTTCAAGCGCGATGCGGGCGATTTTGTATATGGCGTTGTCGCCGCGCTCCGGCGCAGAACCGTGACAGCTCCGGCCCTTCACTTCGACGCGAATCTCCATGCGCCCGCGGTGGCCGCGATAGATGTTCAGATTCGTCGGTTCGGTGATGACGACCAGCTCGGGTTTCAACTTCTCGACGTTGAGCAGGTACTGCCAACAAAGGCCATCGCAATCCTCCTCCATGACCGTGCCGGTGAAGTAGATCGTGAACTGATCATTCAAACCGAGTTCCTTGATGATGCGACCCGCGTGAATCATCGTGGCCACACCGCCTTTCTGATCCACCGTGCCGCGGCCCCAGAGCTTGCCGGCTTTCACGAACGGCTTGAATGGATCGAAATTCCATTGCGAGAGGTCGCCGGGATAAACCGTGTCCACGTGGCCGTCGAAGGCAATCACGCGTTTGCCCCTGCCGATGCGGCCGATGATGTTGCCCAAGCCGTCAATGCGGATGCCGTCGAAGCCGATTTTCTGCATCTCCTTCTTGATGACGGCGATGACGTTCTTTTCCCTGGAGGAGAACGATTGGGTGCGGACGAGGTCGGAGAGAAAGCGCACGGTGTCTTGCTCCATCGCCTTGGCGCGTTTCCGGATCAGGTCGTAGGTGGCCGGGGTGGTTGCTTGCTTCTTTGTCTTCGTTTTCATCTTTACATTCTTTTCCATAAATCGCGTGCCAGCTCGCGGGCGCGGGCATTCACGCGCGTTTCGTCGAGGTCCAGCGCCAGCTTCCGGTTCGCCATCAACACGTGCCCGCTGACAATGGTTGTGTCCGCTTCTGTCTGGGAAATTCCGAACACGAGATGGCCCAACACATTCCCGCCCTCCAGCGGCGTCGGCGGGTCGTAATCAAAAATCGCAATGTCTCCGGCGGCGCCTTCGCAAATCTCACCGAAGCGCAGACCGAAAATGCGCCCGGCGATTTTGGGATTATTTGTGAGCAACGCGCCCGTCACTTCGCCAAATCCAACCGACGGATTCCCGGCCCGCAAATGCTGGCTCCACAGCGCGACGCGCAATTCCTCGAGCATGTTCGTGGTCATCGCGTCCGTGCCGAGGCCGACCAGCACGCCGCGTTTCACGAGTTCGACGACGTTCGCCACGCCGACGGCGTTGTTCAGGTTCGATTGCGGGTTGTGAACGGCCGCGGTTCCCGTCTCCGCCAGCAAATCCATTTCGCGCCGGTTGACATGGGTGCAGTGCGCCGCGATGGAGCGCGGGCCGAGGATTCCGAACTGCTTCAGCCGTTCGACCACGCGTTTGCCACCGTGCCGCAGTGCCCAATCCTGGTCGCTCTGCGCCTCGGCGACATGGATGTGAAAGCCGGTGCTCAACTCGTGCCCAAGGTTTGCGGCCCGTTCCATCGTGGCGTCGGAGATCGTGAACGAGGCGTGCAAACCGAAGAGTGCTTTCACGCTCGAGTCATTCTGCCGTTGGCATTGGCGGATGAACGACACGTTTTCCGCCAGCCCCTCCTTCGCGATTCGCGCGCCGTCGCGGTCGGACAGCTCGTAGCAGAGGCAGGCTCGCAAGCCAGTTTCACGGACCGCACATTCAATCGCGCCGAGCGAGCCGGCCACCGCGCCCGGACCGGCATGATGATCAATCACCGTCGTCGTGCCGTGGCGGATCGAGTCGAGCAACGCGATCAGCGCGCTGTAGTAGCAATCTTCCGTGGTCAGCGCGGAATCCAGCCGCCACCAAAGATTCTTGAGCACCTGGTTGAAATCCTTGGAGGGCTTGGCCTTGGTCAGGCCACGCGCGAAGCTGCTGTAAAAATGCGTGTGGGCGTTGATGTATCCGGGCAGAACAACCTTGCCCGTCGCATCAATGCGTTTTCCCCGGAAGTTTATGATCACCTTCTTTGGCGCGACCTTGGCCACCAAGCCGTTCTCGATGAGAACCGAATGGCCGCGCAGAACCCGGGAGTTTTTCCCCAGGGTCAGCACCGTTCCGTTTTCGATAAGAAGAGAGTTGGGCATGGCTAGGTTATGGCTTCAAAAAAACCAGGCAAAGATTCCGGTTCATGATCGAAAAGCGGCGGTGAACGCGCCGCAGTCCAGACGCTTCGCGCGGTTCGGAAATCGTGTGGTTGTCGCGAAGCGTCTGGACTGCGGTGACTTCAGCACCGCTATGTTTCGGCAGGCAGGCCTTGAGTGTTGCGTTCATCGTCAACGTTCCTTCAACGCCAGCAATTCTTTTTTTGTGCGGTCGCGCATCGAGATGGCGCCGGCAAAACATTTCTGCGCGCAGAGGGAACAGCCGACGCAGTGGCTGGGGTCAAACGTCGGAACGCCGCGGCGGTCGAGCACGATGGCCTGATACGGACAGCGCGTGCAGTTGCCGCAATGCTGGCAGAGGGCGTCAACGACTTGCGGCAGTTGCTTCGTCGGCGACAACGCCCCAAAGTCGGTGATCGGATCCGGCAGCGCCGAGCCGATGAGTTCCTTCACCGAGCGGAAGCCGCGCTCCGCCATCAGATAGCTCAGACCGCAGTGCAGTTCGTCCACGTAACCGAGGCCGTACTTCATCACGGCGGTGCAGAACTGGACGGTCTGCGCGCCGAGCGCCAGAAAATTCGCGGCGTCCCGGTAGGTCATCGCGCCGCCGTTGCCGGAGACGGCGATGCCCGTGCTGGAAACCTTGGCGAGCGTGAGATTGCTGATCGGCAAAACGCCTTCGCCGGACATGCCAATGACCACGCCTTCCTCCCAGCGACGGTAGGGCGGGCAGTCCTCTGCCCGCCGCTCGGACGGCGCGCACGGAGTGACGCGCCCTACCTTGCGAAACGCGAGGGACGGAAAGCTGTTGGCAAGCGTGACCCCGGCTGGCTTGCCCGGGTAACGCGCAAAGACTTCCTGAATCGCCTTGATGATCGGCTGGATGGCGGTGACGGCGGCCGTGAGCTTGAACAGTTTCGGGTTGTCATCGCCACTCGCTTCCATCACCCAATCAATGATCTTCGCGGTCAGCGCGGCGTTTTGCGAAACAACATCGCCGTGCGTGCCATCGCCGCCCTGCGGGCAGGACAGGCTGTATTCGACGCCCATCGCGCCGGCGTTTTGCAGCTTGCGCGTGTTGGATTGCCAGACCGCCTGGTCCGCCTCATCGCGGCCGGTGACCGGGCCGCCGGTCGAAGTGAGCGTCAGGCGATCCGGGAATTCTTTGACGAGCTTTTCGACTTCGCGGCAGACGCGGTCGAGCGGATGGCCGGAGACGTTATCGCAATTGCCGTAGGTCGAGTGCGTGAGCGCGAACATGTAGCCGGCGGGAATGTGAATCGGCACGTTGTCGAACGAGGTCTTCATCACGCCGCCGGACCAACCGCGTTCGTAGGCTTTGCGCATCTGCTCATAACCATCCGAATGCGGCGCGGCGGAGAGCAGGAACGGCGAGAGAATCCTGCGGCCAAAGAAATCCGCGTCGAGCGGCACCGGACGAAGCGGCAGTCCGGCCAGGATCACGCGGCTCTTCGCGCGGCTTTTGAACCTGGGTTGTGCTTCGCCGCGAATGAACGCATCGGCTTCGAGCGCGGCGTTCTTGCCGCTGGCGACGGATTCCACCACGGTCCCCGCGCCGAGCACCATGTCGCCGGCGTAAAAAATGCCTCGGGCTTTCGTGACCGGCAGTTTGGGACGGCTGCCAATGGCGGAAACCACCAGGTCGAACTCGCGGAAGACCGGCGATTCCTTCTGGCTGACGACGAAATTCTGCGGTCGCGACTTTTTGCCCGGTGGCAGCATCATGCGCGCAAGGCGAAGGCCGATGACGCGTTTGCCCTGGTAAACGACGGCCAGCGGCCTGGAGCAACTGGTGATCCCAACGCCGTGTTCGAGCAGCATGTCGCGCTCATACTGCGTCAGCGGCATGTCCTGCTCCCGACGGCGATAAACCAATTCGACGGAGGCGGCACCGAGACGTTTGGCTGTCGTCGCACAATCCGTTGCCACCGCGCCGCCGCCGAGGACAGCGATCTTTTTGCCTTTGAGTTTGAGTTGCTTTTGTTTTTCCAGAAACGTCTGCCATGACAACGTTAGTTCCTCGCCGGGAATGTTCAGCTTGATTGGTTCAGCCAGGCCGGCGCATACGATGACGGCATCGTAACTTGTAGCGGCAGGCGTCCCGCCTGCCGCAGAGGGCGGCATCTTGCCGCCCGGCCGGACGCACAACAATTTAACGCGCTTCGCATTTGCGACGCCATTTCCACCGGGCTGGAAGCCCGGCTCTACGGCAGGCAGGATGCCTGCCGCTACGGTTGCAACGACGTCGGTTTTAAATTCGACGTCACCGAGGCTTTTGAGAAACGCGATGTCCGCGCGAACCACACGCTTGTTCAGCCGGAAATCCGGAATCAGATTCATTGCCCCGCCAGCCATTTTTTGCTGTTCGTAAATCGTAACCGAGTAGCCGCTTTGCAAGAGCACGCTCGCCGCGCCCAATCCCGCCGGCCCGGCGCCGATGATGCCGACGTATTTCCCATTCGACGGTGCGCGCTGGAATTTCGCCATTCCGGCTGCGTTGGCCTTCTTGATGACGGTCGCTTGAACGGCGGGAATCTCAATCGGCCGGTCGAACGTCCGCCGCGAACACGCTTTCATGCAGAAGTAATCCGGGCAGACCACGCCGCAAACCCAGCCGAGCGGGTTCGAGCCCATGATGAGGGCGGCGGCGCGGCGATAATCCGACTTCTCACCAACTCTCGCCGCCATGATGAAGTCCGCCGGCGAACAATCTGCCGGGCAGGCTTCTTTGCAAGGTTTCTCTTCGCAATACTCGCACCGGTTCAGTTCCGCCTGTAACTGGGCGTTGCTCAGAGAGCCGTCATTCGTTCTCATAGCTCCGGTGCTGATTAACCATTTTATAGTGACATCGCAAGAATATCCCGCCCACACACTTATTGCCCTTTGCTTTACTTTTCTTGGAGCGATGGGCTTGTTGCCGTGCATATCAGCCCGACTCGCTCATTCAACCGGCGTTTGGATGCGGCAGGAACGGGTTCACATTCCCGACCGGCAAATCGCCTGAGGTGTACTGTATCTGTTGGCGGCAGGATGCCGCCCTGACTGGCACGCTGGGAAGCGTGCCGCCACCTCGTGGAGGCAGCCATCCTGGCTGCCAGTCAATGCGGCTTCCAGCCGCGTTTTCCCAAGGCAGCTTACAGTGTCCAACTGCACCCATCGCCTGCTTCGTTGCGGCTCTGTGATTGACAGGACGCTTCCCGAATGATTAGTGGTTGGCATGCCGGTTACCTTTCACGACATCCAGGAGGCGGCGAACCGGATCGCCAGCCACGTCATTCAATCGCCCTGCCCGCGTTCCATTCCGCTGTCCGAAGCCACGGGATTAAACGTCTATTGCAAACTGGAATACCTGCAACGCACCGGCAGTTTCAAGGAACGCGGCGCCCGCAACGCCCTCCTGGTGCTCCCATCAAAACAGAAAAAACACGGCGTGATCGCCGCCTCCGCGGGAAATCATGCCCTCGGCCTGTCTTATCATGGCCAGTTGCTCCGCATCCCGGTTACGGTCGTGATGCCCCGCTTTGCTCCGCTGATGAAAGTGGCGAATTGCCGGCGCCTGGGAGCCACGGTCGTGCTGCACGGCGCCAATCTTGCCGAAGCGCAGGCGCGCGCAGACGAAATTGCCGCCGAGAAAAGCCTCCGTTACATCAACGGATACGACGATCCCGCCATCATCGCCGGACAGGGAACCCTTGGCCTGGAGATTGTCGCGCAGGTTCCGGATGTCGAGGCGGTGATTGTGCCCATTGGCGGCGCCGGCCTGGTTGCCGGGCTGGCCCTCGCCGTGAAGACCCTCAAACCCCGGGTGCGGATAATCGGAGTGGAACCCGAACGCGCCGCCAGTTTCACCGCGGCTCTGGCTGCCGGCCGTCCGGTGCCGGTTGAAGTTCAACCTACGATCGCGGATGGATTGGCGGTGCCGCAGGTCGGCAAACACGCCTTCGCCATCGCCCGCAAACTGGTGGACAAAACCCTGCTCGTCGGCGAGCACGAGCTGGCGCTCGCCATCTTGCGTCTTCTGGAACTTGAAAAGGCGGTGGTCGAAGGAGCCGGCGCCGCTCCGCTCGCTGCCTGTCTGGCCGGTCTGGTTCCCGAACTGAAGGGAAAAAACGTCGTGCTGCCGTTGTGCGGCGGGAACATTGACACGCCCATTCTCGGCCGGATCCTGGAACGGGGCCTGGCCTCGGACGGGCGGCTTTGGCGCTTCACGGCAACAATCAGCGATCGTCCGGGCGGGCTGGCACGGTTTGCCGGACTGCTCGCTGAAACCGGCGCCAGCATACTGGAAATTTCCCACGACCGCGCATTCTCCAGCGATGACATCACGACGGTAAGCGTGCATTGCGTCGTCGAAACCCGGAATACTGCTCACATCGCCATCATCCGCAAACGCCTCGACCAGGAAGGGTTTCGGGTGTTGGCGGGTGCATAACATTTTTCTACCCATGAATCCCAAGGTAGGGCGCGCAGTCCTCTGCGCGCCGCGTACCGAAAACGAACGGCCTTTGTTTCAAGGCGGCGCGCACGGAGTGACGCGCCCTGCCTCGCTTGTTGGCGGCGGGGTCAAGTTGTGCATGGTGTCGGCGCAATGAACGTTGCGAACACCCGGTCGCGTTGGATAAATTGAGGCTTGCGACACTGTGAAAACACTCGTCATCGCCATCGGCGGCAACTCGCTCATCACGAATGCGCAGCATATGAGCGTGCCCGACCAGTATGCCGCCGTGGTCAAAACCGTGCGTCACATCACCGACCTGCTGGAACAGCACCATCGCATCGTCATCACTCACGGGAACGGACCGCAGGTGGGTTTTATTCTGCTCCGCAGCGAACACTCGCGCGGCATCCTGCACCAGGTGCCTCTCGATTCCATCGTCGCTGATACCCAGGGCGCGCTTGGCTACCAGATTCAGCAGGCGCTGGAGAACGAATTCCGCCGCCGCCGCCTGAAGAAATCCGTGGCGACCGTGGTGACCCAGACCCTCGTGAACCGCGATGACGCCGCTTTTGCCAGCCCGGCCAAACCCATCGGTGAATTTTACACGCGCGAACAGGCGGAGGACCGGATGCGGGTTGAGAAATGGACGATGATCGAGGACGCCGGCCGCGGCTGGCGGCGGGTGGTGGCTTCGCCAGTCCCCGTGCGCATCATTGAATCTGAAGCCGTCAGGCACCTGGTCAAGGACGGCTTTGTCGTCATCGCGGCGGGTGGTGGCGGCATTCCCGTGGTGGCGGACAAAAATGGCATGTTGAGCGGAGTTGCAGCTGTGATTGACAAAGACCTCGCCTCCGCCGTGCTGGCCAAAGAAATCGGCGCCGACCTGCTGGTGATTTCCACCGCCGTCGAGAAGGTCTGCCTGAACTTCGGCACACCCGGGCAACGGGCGCTCGACTTGATGACCGTGGCCGAAGCCAGGCGGTACATGGCCGAAGGCCATTTCAAACCGGGTTCGATGCTCCCCAAAATCGAAGCGTGCGTCCAATTTGTCACGGACAGCGGTCATGAAGCTCTGATTACCTGCCCCGAAGCGCTGCCAGCCGCATTGGATGGCCACACCGGCACCCGCCTGGTCCCTTAATAATCGATTAAACATTGCACCATAAATAAACTTCAACCAGAACAACCATGGCACTCTCGACCCCTCTTACCGGCAATCCCAACGATGAAATTTTCGCGTCGGACGACCTGGCCAACCCGCTGCCGAAAAAACATTTTCCCCGCCATGAGCGGGATCCCCGGCGCATTTACCAGGCCGTCCGCGACGAACTGCTCCTGGACGGCAACTCGCGCCAAAACCTCGCCACGTTCTGCCAGACCTGGATCGAACCGGAGGTTCACCATCTGCTGGATGATTGCATTGACAAAAACATGATTGACAAGGATGAGTATCCCCAGACCGCCGAAATCGAGAACCGCTGCGTCCATATGCTGGCGAATCTTTGGAATTCCCCGGATGCCGTCAATTCCATCGGCTGCTCGACCACCGGTTCGAGCGAAGCCGCGATGCTGGGCGGAATGGCCATGAAATGGCGCTGGCGCGAGCAACGCCGGGCCGCGGGAAAATCCGTGGAACGCCCGAATCTGATCTGCGGTCCGGTGCAGATTTGCTGGCACAAATTCGCCCGTTACTGGGACATCGAGCTGCGCGAAATTCCGATGGAACAGGACCGCCTCCTCATGAGTCCGGCGGAAGTGATTGCCCGCTGCGATGAAAACACCATCGGGGTCGTGCCCACGCTCGGCGTCACTTTCGACGGACGCTACGAACCGGTCAAAGCCGTTTCCGATGCCCTCGATCAATTCCAAAAGAGAGTCGGGGCTCGACATTCCGATCCATGTGGACGCCGCCAGCGGCGGCTTTCTTGCCCCGTTCTGCGCCGCCGATCTCGACTGGGATTTCCGCCTGCCGCGGGTGAAGTCCATCAACGCCTCGGGCCATAAATACGGACTCGCCCCGCTGGGCTGCGGATGGGTGGTCTGGCGGGAAAGAAAGCGATTTGCCGGAGGATCTGGTCTTCAACGTCAATTACCTCGGCGGCAACATGCCGACGTTTGCGTTGAACTTTTCGCGGCCGGGCGGACAGATCATCGCGCAATATTACAATTTTGTGCGGCTCGGCCGCGAGGGCTACACCAAGGTTCACTCCGCCTGCTATCAGACCGCGCAGTATCTGGCCAAAGAGATCGCGGCGCTCGGTCCTTTTGAAATGATCTTCAGCGGCGATCCTGCGGATGGCATTCCGGCGCTCTGCTGGACGATCTCGAAGGGGAAAAATCCCGGCTACACCCTTTACGATCTCGCCGACCGTCTGTCGTGTGCGCGGATGGCAGGTGCCCGCGTATTCCATGCCGGCAAACCGGGAAGACCTCGTCGTCCAGCGGATTATTGTTCGCTTGGGAGTCAGCCGCGATCTGGCCAGCCTTCTGGTGGCCAACTTCAAGTCGGCCATTGAATACCTGACCAGGCATCCGTCAGCGTGACCGCCAGCCAGCCGGACGGCACCGCCTTCCATCACTGATTCATCATGAATCGCCAGTCGAGTCTTCGGCCCTGGTTGATCTGGGCGCTTGCCGCGCTCTTCGTGGTTTTTAACTACATTCAACAGGTCGTTCCCAATATCATTGCCGTTGACCTGAGCCAGGCGTTCAAGGCCACCGAAAGCACCTTGGGCAACATCGCGGCCTCCTATTTCTACGCTTATGCGATTCTGCAAATTCCCGTGGGGCTGATCGTTGATCGCTACGGCACGCGCCGGCCGCTGGTGATTGCCATCCTGGCGGCCGGCCTTGGCACACTCGCGTTCTCGTGGGCGCAGAGTTCGGGGACTGCGCAACTTGCCCGCCTGGTCATGGGCGCAAGCTCAGCCTTTTCATTTATCGGTTGCCTGAAGCTGGTGCAGGAATGGTTCCCTCCCTCACGGTTTTCCACCCTGGCCGGGATGACCAACACCGCCGGAATGGTTGGAGCCGCCAGTGGCGCACCGGTGGCCGTTCTGGTGAATGTCATTGGCTGGCGCGCGGCGGTGGCTTGGATGGGAGGAGCAGAGCTGATTCTGGCGTTTCTGGTTTTCGCGGTGGTTCGCGATCAAACGGAGGCCGTCAGCCGTCCCGCGCCCGAGATTCCGTCCGGCAGAGTGTTTGGCCTGCTGACCAATCCTCAAGTGTGGATCAATGCCGTGTATGCCACCAGCATCAGCCTGGTGTTCGTGGCCTTTGGCGGTCTTTGGGGCGACGAGCTATATTCAGAAGATTTATGATTTGAGCGCGGTTGCCGCCGCCGGCACCGGGTCACTGCTGTTTCTGGGTGGCATTGCCGGAAGCCTGTTCTTCGGCTGGTATTCCGATTATCTGGGGCGGCGCAAAACCGCCGATGGTGCTGGCCGGAGCCGGGGCTTTGGCCACCATGGCCGGCCTGCTTTATCTGCCCGCAATTCCACTGGCTGGATTCAAGCTGGGGCTTTTCCTGGTGGGATTTTTCAGCAGCGCCAACATTATTTCTTACGCCGTTGCCCGCGATCTCTATCCCAGGCTGGCCGGGCTTTCGATCGGTTTCTTGAGCACCTGTTATTTTGCCGGCAGCGCGGCGTCCCAGCCCCTGATCGGGATGTTGCTGGAGCGAGGCAAATCCGGCAGCCAAAAAGTTGCGGGGCTTGCCTCCTTGACGGCCGGCGACTATCGCTATGCTTTGTCTCTCCTCGTGGGCTTCATGGTGGTGGGATTGATCGCATCGTTGCTGCTTAAGGAAACCTTGACCGCCACGGCGCGCCGATGAGACGAAAATGCTGGGGGATTGATGCCTAGCCCAAGAAACCCCGCGCGAATGAACTGCGCCATGCCGCATTCCACCCCGTTGCCGCTCCTTTCCGGCGGCCAAGTTCCGTCCTTCGCAGAATTGAATGGCGCGACCAAAGCGGCGTTGAATCCTCCGCTAAACGACGAGCTGCGAACCCAACGCCGCTCTCGTCGCAAACGGGCTGGCGCACGCAGCACGTCCATGTTTGCAGGTGACAATTTCGCCGGCAGGAGTATTTTACCCATGTTATGACAATGGAAGATTTGAAAGGCGTCATCCACTCCGATCCCGAAATCATGGGCGGCACACCCGTTTTTGCCGGCACGCGCGTCCCCCTGCAAAATCTGATTGACGCCCTCGAAGGCGGCGAATCCGTTGAAGATTTTTTGGAGGGATTCCCTTCAGTCAAACGCTCGCAAGCCATCGCCGTCATTGAAGCCGGTCAGTTGAAAATGCTCGAAACCGCCGGGTATGCGCATTCTCATTGACGAATGCCTCGACTGGCGTTTGGGCCGGGCATTAACCGGGCATGATTGCATCTCCGTTCAGAAAATGGGTTGGGGCGGCATCAAAAACGGCGAGCTGCTCGCGCTGGCCCAGGAAGAATTTGACGTTTTCCTCACAGCAGACCGCAACTTGAGTTTTCAACAGAACACCACCAGATTTCAAATCGCTGTGGTGGTGCTCGTGGCTGGCAGCACCCAGCTTAATAAAACCCTGCCCCTGATGCCCCAAGTTCTCGCGCTCCTGCCAGCATTGAAGCCGGGACAAGTCGCAACCGTCAGTTCTTAAACGCCCGGCTTGCCGCTCCATTCCGGCAGCCAAGTTTCGTCCTCCGCAGAATTGTTTGGTGCGACCAAAGCGGCGTTGAATTCTCCGCTAAACGACGAGCTCCGAACCCAACGCCGCTCTCGTCGCAAACGGGCTGGCGCACCACCGATAGGTTTAGCCGAAACCCCGATGATTGGCACCAAACGTGCATTCTTGGTTTCCGTGCAGGCATTCCATCTGCCGGTTGAATCCTAAAACCAAAAGTCATTATGGCAAATATGCCATTCAGGGGCCGGACCGTGCGGGACACTCTCATTGTCACGACCGTACTTGGCGCGATGTTCGCATTGGGCGGCAGCGCCCGCGCCGCTTTTCTCATCAACTGCAAGGAGTGCCACACGGTGCCGCAAAACGGGATGGTCATCGTCAACTTTCAGACCACTACCAACCTCGGGGCAGGCCTGTTCAAGGTGTTCCAAGTCCGCCCCGGCCAAACCGCCGTTATCGAACTCAGCGTGACCAATGGCCACGGCGGCAATTACGGGCTGAACATCAACAACCTCGGCGCCGGAGGCGTCAACAACAGCAGCGACCACATGGACTGCACGGCGGACCCCGCCTGGACCAGCTACTTCCCCGGGACCACCACGAACTTCTTCATGGCGGGGCCAGCGAGCACCAGCCCGAACCTCTGGACCTTTAACCTGGTGGTCAAGACCAACACGCCGGCTGACTTTTATACCATCAACAGCCAAATGGCCGGATATGACGCGGCTGCCGAAATGTGGTCTCAACAGGTGTCCTTTTACGTCCAGGTAGTCGCCGCCGCCCCCCTGGCACCGACGATTCTGGCGCCCCACTGGTCGGGCGGTTTGTTCTCGGTGCAGGTCGCCACCACCAGCGGCTTCACGTATTACCTGGAATACAAGACCCACCTGACCGCAACGACGTGGACGGCCACCGCCCAAACCCCGGGCGACGGCACACGCAAGACGCTAACGGATACCACAGCCAGCGACGCGCAACGGTTTTACCATGTGCGGGTGCAGTAGCCTCAAGCCGCAGGGTGGGCCAAAGCTGAGGCTTGACGCCGTAAGCAGAAAGACTGGCTTGCCCCAAGACACCCCGCGTGACCGAACGGCCACCGCGGCACTCCGCCCAGGTTGCGCTCAATTCCGGCAGCCAAGTTCCGTCACTCCGCAGAATTGAATTGACCTGATTGCGGGCCTTCACGGGTATATTATCAATCTGCTCTATGGCAAACATCCCTGAACGGCGAGTAGTCAACTTCTCCTCGAAGGTGTTTTTTCACCGGTTCCCATTCCTCCATTCCTGCCCTGCTGTACCCGCACTCTAAATCCCTGTATCGCTTTTTAGTCATTCCAAGAACCACGGCAGCTTCATCTATGGTAAAATGATTCTTCTCCCGCCACTCTTTCAGGTAGTTGGCCTCCAACGAATAAGCCCAAGGATCTTTGTAGGGAACTTTTTGCAATCTACACACTAATATACCAACGTTACGATATATTAGTACATATGGTAGTGACGCGACGAGTCGCACATTTGCACGGAGCCCCCGATACTTCACCATGGAGTCAACGAGGCGGCGTTTCTTTTGAAAAAGCTCATCCAATGTCCCCGTAACGATTTCTGCATACTTTACCAATTCGTTGAGGTTCCTCGACGTTTTTAATGGGTAGACGAGGTTTTCGGGTGATTTAAACTGGGAGGATGATTCCCGAGAAAATGTTTCATCAGATTATGGCGCTGGGTGATTCCTGGCGCGTGAGTGGTGTGGAGTATGTGGAGAAGGAAAGTAAAGTGCTCATTCGGGTGGAGGAAACGCCCGAACTGTGGAGGACAGAAGTTTGTCCTTATTGCGATGGCAAGTCGGTGAGCGGCTACGATCACGCGCCGGAGCGACGCTGGCGGCACCTCAACGTGTGCCAGTTGGAATCGGAGGTCGTTTGTTCGCTGCCCCGCGGACAATGCAAAGGCTGCCAGAAGGTTTACACGGTGAGGGCTCCTTGGGAGGGTCGCAGTCGGGGGCTCACGCAGGAGTTTGAGGCGTTTGCGCTGACCTTGATGCGGGAAATGCCGGTCAAGAAAGCGGGCGAGATCCTGGGCGAGACGGATCAGAAGTTGTGGCGGGCGCTCTTTGCGCATGTGGACGCGGCTTGGGGGGAACTGAGCTGGGAGAATGTGGTTTGGGTGGGGGCCGATGAAATGAATCGCAAGAAGGGGCACAACTACCTGACGGTGTTTGTGGATTTGGTGGCCAAGCGGGTGTTGCTGGCGGTGGAAGGCAAGGACGCCAGCGTGTGGGAGCGCTTTTCCGAGCAATTATCGCAGCACAACGGCCATCCGAAGGCGGTGACGCAAATCGCCATCGACATGAGCCCAGCCTATATGAAAGGCGTCCGGGAGAACTTTGGCAACGCGCAGGTCGTGTTCGACAAGTTTCACGTGGTCAGCCAGGTGGTGGCGGCCCTGGAGGAAGTGCGCCGCAAAGAAGCGCGGCAAAATGCCGAGGCCAGACAGCAGTTGGAACGGACCAGTTGGTTATGGCGAAAGAATCCCGAATCCTGGACTGCTGGCGATCAAGAGCGCTGGGAGCAATTGAAAGACAAGCCGCTGGTGACGGGACTGGCGTACGCGATGCGTTTGGAGCTGCAAAAGGCGTATGCGTCCGGGACGATTGGCCAGGCGCGCAGCCGCTTCAAATCATGGTGTCGCTGGGTGCGGAGCGAGGCCGAAGCATTGACTTCAGGCTTGCTGGAGCCGATGCGCAAAGCCGCTGACATGGTGGAGCGGCACCTGGAGGGAATCTTGAGCCATTGGAAGCAGGGGCTGACGACGGCGTTTCTGGAAGGACTCAACAGTTTGTTTTCGGCGACCAAACGCAAGGCTCGTGGCTATCGGTCCACCGAGTATCAGATCGCAATGCTCTACTTTGTCGCAGGCAAGCTGGAGATCCCATACTATGGTTGATACCCACTACAAACGTCGAAGAAGCCCTAATTTGTAATGGCAATTCTAACCACCTCACCCGACACGACCAAACTACGCTACCGCTGCACTCCGCCCAGGTTGCCACTCCATTCCGGCAGCCAAGTTTCGTCACTCCGCAGAATTGAATGGTGCGACTAGAACGCCGTTGGATTCTTCGATAAATGGCTTCGAACTCAACGCCGCCCTCGTCGCAATAGGGCTAGCGCACGCACCAACAGGCTAATTTACGCAGTGACACCATGCCCATGTTTGTGGCAATCCGGCAACGGTTGTCGGCGAGGAAAAGCCGTCGTATGAGGGATAAAATATCAGGCAATTAAGCCGGTTGCTGCACCATCTGTTTGATCTCCCAACAACAAACATCTGTGCCTGAAATCAATTAACTTGGAACCTTAGACCAACTGTTATGTTATTGCTTCAGCCTTTTTTAGTTGCCTATTTTTTACAGTAACCCTAGATAATGTTAGTTTTTGTTTTGTATTGAATGCCCTGATTTAGCAAGTCAACGCGAATCTTGAATTAATGAAAAGCCGCATGAAAAACCTAATTTTCCTTCCCGTGCTGATAGCTGGTCTCGCCTTGCTGCTGGCAGATCAGGCAACAGCGCAGATCTGTACGACCCTGCATAGTTTCACCGCAACTGATTCAAATACCGGAACCAACAGAGATGGAGCCGATCCGATTGCCGGTTTGATTTTATCGGGCAGCACCCTGTATGGGACGGCGTATTTGGGCGGCACCAATGGCAATGGCACGGTGTTTAAGGTCAACACCAATGGCACGGGTTTTACGAACCTGCATACTTTCACCGCAACTGATCCCAATACCGGAACCAACAAAGATGGATCCCATCCGACTGCCGGTTTGATTTTATCGGGCAACACCCTGTATGGGACGGCAAGTGGAGGCGGCACCAATGGCAGTGGCACGGTGTTTAAGGTCAACACCAATGGCATGGGTTTTACGAACCTGCATACTTTCACCGCAACTGATCCCCATACCGGAACCAACAGAGATGGAGCCAATCCATATGCCGGTTTGATTTTATCGGGCAGCACCCTGTATGGGACGGCAAGTGGGGGCGGCACCAATGGCAATGGCACGGTGTTTAAGGTCACCACCAATGGCACGGGCTTTACGACGCTGCATAATTTCTCGTTGCGCTCTGTTATTGGTAATACTAACAGCGACGGAGCTTTTCCGCAGGCCGGATTGATTTTATCGGGCAGCACCCTGTATGGGACGGCTTATGCGGGCGGCACCAATGGCAATGGCACGGTGTTTAAGGTCAACACCAATGGCACGGGTTTTACGACCCTGCATAGTTTCACCGCAATGGATCCCAGAACCGGCACCAACAGAGATGGAGCCGTTCCATATGCCGGATTGATTTTATCGGGCAACACCCTGTATGGGACGGCGTATTGGGGCGGCACCAATGCCAATGGCACGGTGTTTGCCGTCAACACTAATGGCACGGGTTTTACGACCCTGCATAATTTCACCGCAATGAATCCCAACAACAGCGACGGAGCCTATCCGATGGCCGGATTGATTTTATCGGGCAACACCCTGTATGGGACGGCGTATTGGGGCGGCACCAGTGGCAATGGCACGGTGTTTGCCGTCAACACTAATGGCACGGGTTTTACGACCCTGTATAGTTTCACCGCAGATGATAACTATAACCATACCAACAGCGACGGAGCCGAACCATATGCCGGATTGATTTTATCGGGCAACACCCTGTATGGGACGGCGTATTGGGGCGGCACCAATGGCAATGGCACGGTGTTCGGCATTACATTCCAGCCGCGACTGGCAATCTCACATGTTGGAACCAATGTTATTTTAACCTGGCCAACCAATGTGACCGGGTTCAATTACACCGGATACGCTCTGCAATCCGCTACCAACCTCGTTTCACCGGCAGTCTGGAGTGCCGTTTCCCCGACGCCGGTCATCGTCAACGGGCAGAAGACCGTGACCAATTCCATCTCCAGTACACGGAAATATTATCGGTTGAGCCAATAGTTGTTCGTCCGGTTACATTAATTCGCTTGTGCGATGGCAGCCAACGGCGACCTAAAATCCATGGGCAGCAACTTTGGTTGCACGCTGCGTTGTGGATTGTCCTGCCAATCCTTTTCCCAATCATCCAGCGACGGCACGGTGACAAGGCAAAAGCTGAAATTAAGAAAGCGGAAAGCGGAAATCAGACGCGAATTGCACAAATTAACTCGAATTGATTCCATGGCCTGCCAGAAAAACAGATTGGTGACAATGAGTGAAATTCGTGTCAAAAGTTTTATGCCGGTTGCGCGAACCGCTCCGGGTAGCCGCACTTCAAAGCCCGCTCACAGCCAGCCCGAGCGGCAGGTGAAATCTTCGTGCCCGTGTTTTTTCACCACTTCCGCCAGCCGCCGGATGAGTCCGCGCCGATCAGTCTGCCGCAGTTTCTTGCTGTCCGCATAAATCACCCCGGCAAAGGTCTTGCCTGCCGCCAGCCGCGCCTTGCAGTGAACCGGCACAGTGTTCACGTCGCGCGTCACCAGCACCCGCCCTTCCTGGTCCAGCAGTTCCAGCAGCACTTCATCCGCCAGCGCCGCCCAGTCGGTGTCGTGAATGCTTTTCACATCCAGACCGGGGAATTGCCGCCGCAGCGCCGCCGCCACTTCCGGGGAGATATGAACGTCCAGCAGCAGTTTGATCTTCACAACTGCTCCAGTTCGGGAATTTCCTGCTTCATGCCGGCGTAATCGCGCCGGGACGCCAGCGCCGCGCTGTCCGCGATTTCCTGCGGGTAGGCGTCCGCGTAGGCCAGCGCCATCCGCACCAGTGCGGCGGGTTTGCGGATGAGCTTCACCGCTTCGGCCAGGTTCCCATCCAATTCCCGCGCCAGTTCGACAATCATCCAGACCGGCCACCGGCTGCCCACCAGATAGGCCACCCGGCCCGGCTGGCCGTCCCGAAATTCAATCGCCGGAAACCGGCTGCGCCGCACACCCTCGGCAATGTAGCCCGCCGCCACCGTGCCGGAGGGAATGCCCTTCATGCGGGCATTGGCGTCCAGGCCGGATTTCTCGCGGGCGGTGAGCCGCACCGATACGGTCGCGTCTTTGGTCATGGTTGCCATACAATGCAAACATTCGCACACGGACGGATTACTTGCAAGCTGGTTTTTTGATGGCGGCGGCAGACAGCGGTTTTTCACCCCCGTTTCGCTTGGAATTGTGCCCCAACGCCTGCGGCGCGAATCGCGTTCGTTTGTGACGCGCCGTTACGAAATCATTCCGGCCTTGTGGCGTGGTCGCGCAGCCAGAGCAAATCCGGGTCATCCGATGCGACGGGCATGAAGTTGTATTTCTGAGTGGCGATTTCCTGCTGCGGGAATTGAGTGTCCGGGCTGAGCCAGCGGTGAAATTCCGCGTGACCGTCGGCAAACGTGATGGGTCCGCCGCCGCCGTGGTAATTTGCCGCAATCTCCACCATGGTGTCGTGGATCATGGAGACACCGAAAAAACCGTTGTCCACGCTGTCATCGCGTTCGTCCACGAAAACAAACGCATCGGCCGGGGAAATTTTCACGAGGTCGGTGGTCTTGCGCAGAAATTGATATTCCGTGTCCAGCGGGCGGTTCGTGTACCCCATCCAGCCGTTCATGGACACCGTGCGCGCCAGGGGGAAAAGATTGCTGCCCTCCCTGACCTGGACGCGGCTGGCCGGGCAGTGATAAATCGAGGCGGATTGCGAATACTGTCCCAGCGACGCCCATTTCGGATTCAGGAAAAGGTCGGTGTTTGTGTTGTCCGGGTTGTCGGCCAGGGTCGCGTCTTCCCAGCCCGTCGTCCAGTTCAGCGAGCAGCGCGCCATCCCGTTGGAGCCGGCTTCCATCCACCAGTTGTTGCCCGGAATGAAATCGTTGTGGTCGTTCACATACATTTGCCACGCGAACTGCAACTGTTTCAAGTTGCCAAGACACTGGATGCCCCCGGCCCTGGTTTTGGCTCGGGAAAGAACCGGAAGCAGCAGCGCCGCCAGAATGGCGATGATGGCCATGACCACCAGCAATTCCACCAGCGTGAAGGCGCAATCTTTTGGCCGCACTTTGTCCATGCGGCTCCAGGGTATGTCAATGACATTGACCGGTTCAAGCTTCGTTGCCATTTGCGGCGAATCGTCTAAGTTTGCCGCAAACAAAATTTTATGGCGCGCTTCTACGAACAACTCGTCACTGCATTGGCGGAAAACCGGCCGTTCGCGCTGGCGCTGATTTCCGGCGTCAAGGGTTCCAGCCCGCAACGCGCCGGGGCCAAGGCGCTGTTTTTTCCGGACGGTAAAATCGTCGGTACGCTGGGGGGCGGCTGTCTCGAAGCCGAGGTCCATGTCCGCGCCCAAAAGGCGCTGCAGACGGGCCAGCCGGCGACGTTCGAAATGGTTCTCGACCACGATTTCGGCTGGGACGACGGCTTGATTTGCGGCGGGAGTGTGACGGGGCTGATTCTGCCGCACGCCCCGCAAGCGGCGGAACTCTGGCGCACGCTGGCCACCGTCACCGAACCGGTCCGCTGGGGCGTCAAAAATGATTTCTCCATCGCTCTGGTTGAAGGTCGGGCGGGCAGCCTGCTCGCGATTAATCGGAGTCCTCTGCCCGCCACAGCTGCGCAAACGTACGACGGCGCGCAGAGGACTGCGCGCCCTACCAGTGACTGGTTTTATCAGGAAACCGTCACCCCGCCGTTTGCCTTGTGGATTGCCGGTTCCGGCCACGTCGCCCAGGCCGTCGCGCCGCTGGCGTTGCAACTGGATTTTGCCGTGACCATTTTCGACGACCGGCCGGAACTGGCCAACCACCAGTTTTTTCCGCCCGACGCGCAGCTTCAGGTCGGTCCCTGGCACGAGCTTTTGAAAGTGCCGCTGCCGACCACGCCCGCCTTTGGACTCATCGTCACGCGCGGCCACCAACATGACGCGCTGGTGCTGTCGGAGTGGATTCATCTTCCGTTTGTTTTTCTCGGCATGATTGGCAGCCGCCGCAAGGCACGCATCATGCGCGAGGAATTTTTGCGCCAGAACATCGCCAGCGCCGAACAGCTCGACCGGCTCGCGTGTCCGGCGGGCCTGGAAATCCAGTCCGTGGGCACGCACGAAATCGCCGTGAGCGTGATGGCACAGTTCATTCAAAAACGCGCCGAGTTTGTGGGCGTGAAACATTGAAATGACAACAAATACATCATAAATCATTTTAACCACGGATGAACACAGATAGACACGGATAGGAAAAGGATTTCAGCCAGGCAAACGAGTTCAACAATAAGTGAGACCTTCCAGGTTTGCGGAAGCGACCTTTTGTTTGGTCTTAATCCGTGTTCATCTGTGCCCATCCGTGGTTAATTGAATAGATATGGCTGAAGTGTGAGTTCTAACAAAAATCCTGCCTTCGGCGTCATAATTCTTGGCGCGGGCGCGTCGGCGCGGATGGGCCGGCCCAAGCTGCTGTTGCCCTGGCGCGACACCACGGTTATCGGCCATCTGCTCACACAATGGCGCGAACTCGGCGCGGCGCAAATCGGCATCGTCCTGCGTGCGCAAGACAAGGCGTTGGCCACTGAACTGGACCGGCTGGGTTTTCCGCGCGCTGACCGCATCGGAAACCCGCAACCGGAGCGCGGCATGTTCAGTTCGATTCTCTGTGCGGCAAACTGGCCCGGCTGGAAGGCGGAAATCGCAACCTGGGCCATCGTGCTGGGCGACCAGCCGCATTTGCGTCCGGAAACGCTGCGGCAACTGCTGGAGTTTCATGGCGCGAACCCCGACGCGGTTTGCCAGCTCGAATTTGACGGGCACGCGCGACATCCGGTTTTGCTGCCGCGCTGGGCATTCGAGGAGCTGAAAGCGTCCCCAGCCGGAACTTTGAAAGATTTTTTGAAACAAACTTCCGTCCGCTGCGTCCGCTGCTCCGTGGATGACCCCGGTCTGGCGCTGGACCTGGACACGCCGGAGGATTACCAACGGGCACGAGAGTAAGGCTGAAGGCTGAATTTGCGGATGACCGGAAGCTTGAGGATGTGGTCAAATCTGCCAAAGACGCCGCCGTCCTCGTCCTCGTTTACTGATTTTTAACCACGAAATACACGAAACACACGAAAGGTATTCAGAAAAATCAGCAGTTCAGTTTTCGTGTAGTTCGTGTATTTCGTGGTTAATGAATTCCTTGTTCTGCTTTTACCCGCCGATGGCCGTCATCGGACGGCAGGGCTGGTATTGGTTGCGGAACTGGTGTTCCAGCGGTTTGACCCGCAGCGCGGTTTCCAGCAATTCCCGCAACGCGCCGTCGCTGGCGCCGCTCCGCAATGCCGCGCGCAGGTCCACTTCCACATGGTTTCCGAGACAGGGACGTATCTTGCCGTCGGCGGTCAGCCGCATCTTGTTGCAGTTGTCGCAGAAATGCCCGTTCGTCAGCGCACCGACGAAGCCAACCATCGCTCCGGTCTGTTTCAGCCGAAAATACTTCGCCGGACCGTGGCCGAGACGGCACTCCGGCTGCGGAATCAATTCATCGTGCCGGGACAGGAATTGCATCGCCTCGCCGCAGGGCAGGAAATTTTTCTCCGCCAAAACCTCCGTCGTCGTCAGCGGCATCAATTCTATGAGCCGCAGCGGCAGGCCGTGTTCGGCGGCGAACCGGACCAGCGGCCAGATTTCCGTCTCGTTCACGCTGCGCATGAGCACGCAGTTCAGTTTCACGCGTTCAAAACCCGCGTCCATCGCCGCGCGGATGCCGGCCAGCACGCGCGCCACGTCGCCGCCGGTGATGCGGTGGTAAATCGCCGGGTCCAGCGCGTCGAGGCTCACGTTCACTGTGCGCAAGCCGGCTTCGCGCAAGGTTTTCGCGAGCGCAGCCAGTTTCATTCCGTTGGTGGAAAGCCCGATGCATTCCACGCCGGGAATCGCCGTCATGGCGCGCACGATTTCCGGCACGTCGCCGCGCACGAGCGGTTCGCCGCCGGTCAGCCGGAATTTGCGGAAGCCCAGCCCCGCCGCCACGCGCACCACGCGCACGATCTCCTCCGCTGTCAAATGGTCCGGCTGGCTTTCCCAGCCGTGGTAACCCTCCGGCATGCAGTAGAGACAACGCTCGTTGCACCGGTCGGTGACCGAGATGCGCAGGTAATCAATTTTTCGTCCGTATGGATCCATGTAAATTCATTTCAAACCACGAAATACACAAAACACACGAAAAGAAAAAACTCTTTCGTGTAATTCGTGTATTTCGTGGTCATATTATTTCATGTGGGTCTCTCGCCGCGCAAATGGGCCAGACCTTCGCGGATGGCCGGGGCGAGAATTTCCAGGCACTCGCGCACCGCCGACGGCTTGCCCGGCAGATTCACAATCAAACACGCGCCGCGCGTCCCGGCCACGGCGCGCGACAGGATGGCCGTCTTTACCCGCGCCAGCGATTGCATCCGCATCGCCTCGCCGAAACCCGGCAACTCTTTTTCCAGCACGGCGCTGGTCGCCTCCGGCGTCACATCCCGCGCGGAAATTCCCGTGCCGCCGGTCGTCACCACCATATCGCATTTTTGCACGTCGGCAAATTTTCGCAAGGCCGCTGAAATCAATTCCACCTCATCCGGCACGATGAGCGACTCGAACTTCACGTTGGCACCAAGAAATTCGCGCAGCACATTCTCGATTTCCGGACCGCTAAGGTCGGCGTAAACCCCGGCCGCGGCGCGGTCGCTGATGGTGAGGCGCCCGATTTTCATGATGGCCCACGCTGCGCGCGATAGCGTCCTGGACTGCGGCAGCCCTCTGCCGCTTTCGAATCACTGGCCCACGCGCAAAAAGCGCCAGAGGGCTGGCGCACTCCAAAACCTGGCGGAACCCTGAACGATTTACTCAGGGTCATATTTCTCCTTTTTAACCACGTGAATATTTTCGATCCGCATGGTTTTGTCCATCGCCTTGCACATGTCGTAAAGCGTCAACGCCGCCACCGTCACGCCCGTCAGCGCCTCCATCTCCACACCGGTCTGCGCGCAGGTCTCGGCGGTGCAGATAATCTCAATGGCCACCCGGCCCACGCGAAATTTCACCTCGACATGATTCAGACCCAGCGGATGGCAAAGTGGAACCAGTTCCGCCGTCCGTTTGGCGGCCTGAATGCCGGCGATTTGCGCCACCGTCAGCACGTCACCCTTCGGCAGGGCGCGCTTTTTCAGTGCCCGGATAGTTGCTGGCTGGCAGACCAGCTTGCCCTCCGCCACCGCGCGCCGTCGCTGCACCGGCTTGTGGCCGACGTTGACCATGCGCGCGCCGCTGGTAGCGTTGAGATGTGAAAATGTTTTTTTCATCCGTAGCAGCCGACGTGAGTCGGCTCATTATTTTCGAATTTCATAAAAATTGGAGCGGACTCACGTCCGCTGCTACAACCCGCCGCCAATCATAGCCGTCACCGGCAAAAAATCCACTTTTGCTCCGTTAGACAAGCTTGCGCAATTTGCCGGCACGCGGATCAGCGCATTCGCCGCCGCCAGGCAGGTGATGTCGCCGGAACTCGCCCAGGCCAGCGGATGTAGAGCGGACATTCCTGTCTGCTGGTTTGCGGGACATTCCTGTCCCGCGTTCGCGTTGTCCGCACCGGCGACTGGAAAGTCGCCTGGACCGGCAGACAAGAATGTCTGCCCTGCACGCCATTCCCATCGGGCCGGCCAGAGCGTTTCGCGCGGACACGGTTTGTCGTCGAGTCTTTCGGCGAGCTGCCCGCGCAAAAATTCCGGCGGTTTGCCGCCGGTCAAACCCGCCAGCGCGGTGGCGACGGCAAAATGGAAACAGACGAAATGCGAAAGTGGATTGCCCGGCAGCCCGAAGGCCACACGGACTCTATTCGGTGGGGCGAGGCTGCCGGCGAGCCGGCTTCGCGATGTTTCTTCTTGTCGGGTCCGGCTCGCGGGTACGCTTCCACCCTCCGTAGCAGTGCTACTGCGGAGGACGGGCGCCCCACCATTTACGCCAAAAATCAAAGGCCGGCCCGGACGCAAATTGATCTGGCTGAAAACGATTTCAAAGCCGAGCTGCTCCAATAACGCGCGGGTGAAGTCGGTTTCGCCCACGCTGGCGCCGCCGGAAAACAGCAACACGTTGGCATTTTCGATTTTCGATTTACGATTTACGATTTCAAATTTTGCCAGCTCAAAATTCTCAGGTAAATGGGTTTGCTCCACATCGCACGGAAAATTCTGGAGGAGGCCGCGGAGCAGGATGGAATTGCTGTCGCGAACCTGGCCCGGCTTGGGCATCTGGTCCGGCGCAATTATTTCATCGCCGGTCGTAAAATGGAGGATCCGCAATCGCGGGCTGACAAGCAGATTTACCATTCCCACCGTCGCCAGCATGGCCAGCGCGCCGGCATCCAATTTTATTCCCGCCGACAACAGCGGCTGGCCCTGTCGCACCTCCTCGCCGCGCAGCCGGACGTTCGTTGAATTCTCCTGGAGTACGACGCGGAGTTTGTCCCCCTCGCGCTCGACATGTTCCTGCATCACCACGCGCAGGCCGCCGCAAGGCAGCGCCGCGCCGGTCGCCACACGTACGGCTTCACCGGGCTTGAGCTGGCGTGGGTTCCAGTCAGCCGCATGAATCGTGTCCACGACGGAAAAAGTTTTGGACGCATCATTGGCGCGGATCGCGTAGCCGTCGCGAGTCGAACGGTCCACCGGCGGCAAATCTTCGGGCGCGCAGACCGTTTCGCGCAGGACCCGACCAAATGCCTCCGCCAACGGGGTGCGAACGGCGGGCAACGGTTGGCTGCGGGAACGGATTTCGGCAATTGCTTCGTCCAAAGATATTAAGGTAGGGCGGGCAGTCCTCTGCCCGCCGCTGCCGGGTAGTCGAACCTGGACCGGCGCGCACGGAGTGACGCGCCCTACCTCAGCTTCAAGCGGCAGCGCCCGGCATTTCCAAATCGGCACGTCCTGCTTGAGCCGGTCCATGAATTCGGCGAGCAACGCGATGGCCTCGCCGCGATGCGGCGACGCAACGCCGACGTAAACGGCTGTTTCACCGACAGGAATGACGCCAACGCGATGAATCACCTTCGCCGCATGGCAGGGATGTCGCATGGAAATTTCCTGAAACAGCCGCCGGATTTCGCGTCCGGCCATTTCGGGATAGGCTTCGTATTCAAGGGCGCGGATGGCCTGGCCGTTCTCCTCGCTACGAACCATTCCGCGAAATTCAAGCCACGCGCCGGCCGCGCCGGGTTGACCCGACGGCAAAATTGTTTCCGCAATAGGCTGGTCGGTGAATTGGATTTCGATTTCCATGTTACAAATGGTTCAACCGCCAGAAACGGGCGGAATGAGGGCGATCTCGTCGTTGTCGGCAAAAATGGTGTCGGAGGCGGCATATTCCCAATTCCGCGCCAGCCGGACCTGAGGGCGATGGGCGGTCAGGGCGGGGAAGCGGTTGAGCAACGCGGTCCAAAGCGCGTTGCCATCGGGCGGCGCCGGTGGCGCGAGTTCGATTGAATCGCAGCCGGTGGCATCCTTAAGTTGGGCAAAAAAGAGCACGCGCATGGCCGGGGATTTCAAGTGGCGGCATCAATCAACAATTTTCCACCGGCAAAAATCAGCACGCCCGCCAGCACGCGGCTGAAGGTGACGCTGCTCCAGCGGCGCGCGCCGAGGTGCGTGCCCAGCAGCGCGCCGATGACGGCCGGCAGCGTGAGCCAGAGCAACGGCCCGGCATGCGTGATTTTTCCCCAGCCCGTCCCGGCGAGTCCGGCGATGGAGTTGAGCCAGATGAATCCTGCCGCGATGCCGCCGGTGGTTTTCGGTTTCACCCAGCGAAACAAATAGAGCAGGGGACTCAAAAAAACGCCGCCGCCGATGCCGGTCAGACCCGCCAGGAATCCCAGGACGGCGCCGATGAGCAGCGCCAGCGGCAGGAAAAACTTATGCAGTGCCACGTCGTCAGTCTGCCAGCGCGAGCGCAGGAGCAGGACAAGTCCCGCCGCCGTCAGCACGGCGCCGAGGACGATTTTGTAAACCTGCGGGCTGATGTGGACCCGGCTGCCCAGCCACGCGCACGGCACGGAGATGACCGCAAACGACAGCAGCATACGCCCGTCGAAATATCCCGCCTGCCGGAACCGCCACCAGGCGATGCTGGCGACCAGCACGTTGGTGATCAACACCGCCACGCGCGCGGAAGCGGGCGCGACGCCGACCAGAACCAGCGCGGCGAGATAACCCGTTGCGCCGCCGTGGCCGACTGACGAATAAAAAAACGCCACCGCAAAGACGGCGGCGAGCAAGATGGTCCAATTAAATGTCGTTAGGTCGTGCATGACGATTTTGAATTATTGGTTTTTCACCGTGCAAGTTCAACGGGAAAGCCGGTAGAAACGTTGCGGCTGGTTGGTGGCGGTGGTGTCGTCAAACTGGATCATTCCTGTGCTGTCGGCGGTTACTGTTCCAATGGTCTGCCAGTTGGTTGTTGTCAAATCGGAGTTGGCCTGTACCTGGTATGACGTGTTCGTTCCGCCGATGCCGGTCAAATGGAAGAAAGCGTTGGTAAAATATCCGGAAAGAATTTTAAGCTGCATCGCGTTGAGAATGGCGGTGACATGAATCAGCGGCTCGTTGCCGCGTCCGTAGCTGTAAGAGTTGAACAGGTATCCAATCTGGTCGTCTGCCGCGTAGAAAAGAAACGTCACGTCGCCGCCGCCCGACACATCAGCCACAAGGTTTGTAGTAAGCGGGAGTGTGTAGGTTAGATGCACATTGTTGCCTGGCGGCACATAGCTGTTCGTGCAGAGGATTTCGTGTGCGCCGGACAACAAGCCGGGAAGTGAATCGTAGGTGACTCCATCCGTTGTGGGCAGGTTGGGCATGCCGGTTCCTTCCACCCAATCATCATTTGACAACCATTCAATAACGAATTTACCACCATTGATCACGGGAAAGATTGCATTATTCGGCTGCACATTGCTCGTGCCATAGTTGCTGGTCAATTCGAGCGAAAGGTTCGTGATTGTCCAGTTGCCCGCGCCATAGTTTGTTTTGAACAGGGCAATCGCATTCGAGAGGTTGAATTTGATGACGCTCTGGAATTCACCTTTCACCGACGCGGCCGGAGCGACGACCAGTGTGCCCGCGCCGCCAAAATTCAAGCCCGTCAAGTCGGTGCCTTCCGGGTTGTTCGGTGAGCCGGTGGCGAGAAACGCGTCGGCGTAATCCGTGCCGGTATAAACAACCTGCGCCTTTGATATCGAACCAAGGCACAGCAGCGTGATTGCAAAAACGATTGCCCGGCGTCGGCTCATTTTTTTCTTCCCTGTCTGCGTGAAAACAGAAATCCGCCGAGCGATACAGCCAGCAATGCAGCCGCGGTCGGCTCTGGAACGGGGGCCACCGTGACGGTCAGTTCGGGATGATTGGATGCAAACTCTCTGGAATTGAACAGGTAACTGACCTGGTTGTCTGCCGCGTAAAAATAAAGCGAAACGGCTCCTCCGGCAGCGGCGTCGGACACGAGGTTGGCGTCGAGTAACAGCGAATAATTGGCGTAAACGTTGTTGCCCGGAGGGGTGTAGTTATAAGTGCCCAGCGAGTCATAGCCGGGCGAGAGCAAATTGGAAATCGAATTGAAACTCACGGCCCCGTTGGCCGCGCCGTTGCCGCCGCCCGTGCCTTCCACCCAACTGTCATTGGCCAACCAGTCGATGCCGAAGCTGCCGCCGCTGACCATGTTGAGCAAATTGTTGTTTGGAACTGCGCCTTGCGTGCCGTAGTTACTGGCCAGCGATAACTTCAAACCGGTGATGGTCCAATTTCCCGCGCCATAGGTCGTGTTGAACTGGCTGACTGCGCTGGCGGTGTTAAACATGATCACGCTGTCAAATTCGCCTTTGCCTGAAGATGCCGGAGCTATGGCGAGAGTGCCAGCGCTGCCAAAATTCAAGTTGGGCGAAGCACCCGAGAGGAACGCGTCGGCGGTGGTGGTATTGATGGTGAAGGACGTGTCCGCCTTGCCAGCGAAGGGGAAGGCGAGAATTATGCCGCAGGTTGCGGCGATCAATGATTTGTGTTTCATGGTGTTTGATTTTGTTGTTGGTTTTAGGGTTTCATTCGTGAAGGGTTGCTGTCGGGAAAAAGAGCGGCCCCGGCCCATTGGTCTGGCAGCCAAATTCGAGCAGAAAATTCTGCACCTGGTCGGAAAGCAGGAAATCGGACAACGCCCGTGCTCCGGCGTAATTAGCTTGCGGGAACTTCCTGGGATTGGTTTCCATGACGATGAACGGCCGCCGCATGATCGGGTCGCCTTTGACCAGAATTTCCATTCCCTCCGCAGACATCTTGCCCGTCTGTGCCGGAATGTAACCGACCACCACGTAGGCATTGTTACTGCGGGCGAATTGCAGGATGTTCCACTTGTAAACCGTGTCGTCCTTGAGAACCCAATCGCCCTTGGGTTCGGTGTCCGCGAGCCGCCACAAGGTATGCACCAGTTCGCGGCTGCCGATGCCTTGAAAATCCACGAAGCGCGCCTTGGCCTCGGCGATTTTGCGAAGCGCGGCAGCGCCGTTTGTCATGCCGCGGATGTGCGCCGGGTCATCGGGCGGGCCGACGATGCACAATTCATTGCGCGTCCAGGGCCGCATGTTGACGCCAAATCCGTCGGCCACGAGATCGGTGGTAATATCGCCCGAGTGCATCGTGAGCAAATCCACTTTTCCCGCGCGCATGGCCGCATCCAGGATGGGACGCGGGCCGGTGGCCACGACTTCAACCCGATAACCGCTTTGCGCCTCAAACATTCTGGCAATCTCCGGCCACAAACCGGTCATGGTCATGCCGCCGATAACAGCGCAACGAACGACATGATTGTCAGCAGCCGGTTCAACCTTGCGGCGGCATGAAGCTGCGAGCAGCAATGAAAACAAGGCGAAGCAAATCAGGTTTTTATTTTTCACAGGCGGTTTCTCGTTTCATCAATAATTGTGGGCCGAGGCATCGCTGGCCGTACCGGTGAGCCAGCGCACATCGGCCAGTCCGGGATCACCGACACCGCAGCCCACATACGAACCGGCGAAGGATTGCACCTGGCCGGCAAGGAACAGCAGATTAATCCGGGCAGCATGGCGCGCGACAATGCTGTAAGGCTGAACGGACGGATACGTTGAAGCGTAAGGGCCGGGCGAGTCAGCCATCGCAACGACGCACGCCGGGAGCACCACATCACTGAACTTTGTGGCCAGCGGCAGGTTCCACGGCGAAAGATTCATGTTCATTCCATAGGGCAAAAAATAAGTTCCACCCGGATCGTCGGCGGTCGGGCAAATGAACACGGATTGGGCGTGGGCGGCGGGTTTCACATTGTTCGTGACCATTGCTTGAAAAGCAAGGAGGCCAAGATAAACGGGCAATGCGTTGAACCAATCATCGGGCCGGTTAATCTGGGCGAGCACTTGCACGCCTTGACCGCGTCTGGGCAGAAAATCGTTGTTGTCGTCGGCATACATCCCGTAAGCCAGTCCCCACTGATGCAGGTTGCCTACACATTGGGTGGCACTCGCCTTTTCCCTGGCTTTCGCCAACGCCGGCAAAAGCAGTGCGGCCAGAACGGCGATGATGGCGATAACCACCAACAGTTCGATAAGCGTGAACGCGCGCTGGTGGTCAACCGCATTTGGGACGAACGGGTTCATCATCCGGTGGAAATTCCACCAGATGCGTTATATTTTGTCAAATATAACGCCAACCTGAGAATACCCGATCCGAGCCGGGACGAATCTTTCCCGGAGTTGTCAAACCCGCAGAAGCCGTTGCAGCTGTTTCCAAGGGGCGGCGGTCGCACGCAAGCTTGCCTGTTCCATCTGCTGATAGAGAGCCACGGCTTTGCCGCCGGTTTCCGTCAATGCCGCGCCGCCGCCGCCGTCGCCGCCGCGCGCGACAAGGACGAGCGGTTGCTTGAAGCATCGGTTCATCGTCTGGACAAGCGACCATGCGCGCATATAGGACATGCCCATCCTCCGGGCCGCCTGGTTGATGGAGCCGGTCTGCCGGATCAGCCCGAGCAGTTCCACCTTGCCCGGTCCCAGCGCGATGTCGCTGCCGCGAAGAATGCGAATGCGGGGCAGCACCGAACGGGCGTGGATTGATTTGGCTTTCTTCCTCATGGGCAACGCCGGCAAATTAGAACGGCCACAAATTTCCCGGTTTGCGTGGCGATTGCAAGAATTCAAATGCTGGCGGCTTTTGACTGCCGGAACGAATCATATTTTCAGCTCATTCGCTCCGTGATGATGTCTCAGTGCGGTTCAAATCTCCCTGCTCTCTCTTTATAACGGTTGTCGGTTTGAATCAGCTTTGAACAAGTTTGAATTTGTCAGCAGCGGGTGTTAGCCCAACTCTACCAGCTACTTCGGTATGGAGGCGAGGGTCGGAATCGGCTGCCTCAAGCGTCGTTTCAGATCAAAGAATGCCTGAATTCACAGGCTAATCAAGCCAACTCTGTCACCACCAGAGCCAGCACTTTCTCTACACCTTTGCTGACGTTTTTGCTGACAGTGAAATTACCCGCACCCAAATGCAATATCCACTTGCATTTCAAGTGTTGAAATGATTTATTTCATGGCGTGAACAGTATTCGTCATCGCTGGTTCAGTCAAAATCTGGAGTCGGCATTGAGAGTCCTGCCGGTTGCCGTGGTGACCGGAGCTCGCCAGACGGGCAAAACCACCCTGGCAAAATTGTTGGGAGCTAAGCGGGATTATTACACTTTGGATGATGTCGGGGTTCTCGATCAGGCAGAACGTAATCCGGATTCACTGCTCGCTACCCGCCCGGTTACCCTGGATGAGGTTCAGCGTGCGCCGCAGCTGCTGCTGGCCGTGAAACGCGCAGTGGATGGACAGCGCAAGGCTGGAGATTTCGTTTTGACCGGATCCGCCAATCTGCTCCTGATGGGTCGGGTGGCGGACACGCTGGCTGGCCGGGCAATCTACTTGGAGTTGCCCCCTTTCTGCCCGGCAGAATGGATGGGACGCAAAGAGGCATTGGAGCCGATCGACCGTCTTTTTGCATCGAACTTCGACTTGCGTGACTGGCCTGATGAGAAGGGTTACTGGCAGCGCTGGCTGCTGCGCGGCGGTTTCCCGCCCGCCTTGGCGATCGAAGCCGATCGTGATCGCGGTTTGTGGTTCGCGGCTTATGTTCAAACGTATTTGGAGCGCGACTTGCGGCAGTTAAGCGACGTTGCCAGCCTGCCCGACTTCCAACGCTTGATGGCACTGGCCGCAAACCGAACGGCCAAATTGATCAATCAAGCCGATCTCGCCCGAGACGCGGCCTTGAGCCATCCCACAGCACATCGTTATCTCAACCTCCTCGAAACCGGTTGCCTGATAACGCGGATCAGGCCATTTACCACGAATCCCTCTTCCGCGATGGTTAAGGCGCCAAAGCTTCTCTGGTCGGACTGCGGACTTGCCGCCTGGCTTGCCGGCATTCGTGTCCCGGAGGAGGTTGACAAGCGGTTGGATTCGGGCTTCTGGCTGGAGCAAACGATTTACCAAACGCTCCAATCCTGGCGGGCTCTGGATCCGACGAATCGGCGGCTGCATTATTGGCGCGACCGGGCGGGACACGAAGTGGATTTCATCCTGGAGCAAAACGGAAAGCTGGTCGCCATCGAAATCAAATCAAGCAGTCAAGTCAGCCTGTCAGACACTGCGGGCATTCAGTCTTTCAAAGGTATGCTCCAAAAAAGCCGCAGTTTGGTGTGCGGAGTCGTGCTACATGCGGGCAAGGCCAGACCGTTGGACAAAGATGTTTTTGCCCTGCCTTGGGGTTGGATGGTCAAGGATTGAAAGCGGGTTAACGCCCGATTATCCTACTGGGATACCGACTAGATCAATAAGCGAAGCGAATCGCCATGACGGCTTTGTCTTTTGGAAACAAATAACGAAAACGGAGGCCGGGAAGCACGGCCCTTGACGCGAGAAGGTGACGATCCGGATCAGCTCCGCTCCACAGTCACAAATAGTTCTCTGCCTGCCGCCAAGATAGAACTGTTTCGCTCGCTCTTCCGGGGCAGGGAGGATGTTTATGCTCGCCGCTTCGAGAGCCGGAAGACCGGGAAATCCGGCTATGCGCCTGCATGCGCTAATGAATGGGTTCGTGGTATCTGCGAAAAACCGCGGGTCAAATGCGCGGATTGTCCGAATCGCCGGCTTCTTCAAGTCACTGACGAAGTAATCGGCTGGCACCTTTCGGGACGTGACGGTCGGGGTTCCGAATTTGTCACGGGTGTTTACGCCATGTTGCAAGATGAGGCCTGCTTTTTCCTCGCGGTGGATTTCGATGGCGAGAAGTGGCAGGAGGATGCCGAGGCCTTCATCAGAACCTGCCGTCATCTCGATGTGCCCGTCGCGCTGGAACGTTCGCGGTCTGGCGACGGCGGCCACATCTGGTTCTTCTTCAAAAATGCCGTTCCCGCCACTCTGGCACGCAAACTTGGCTCGCACATTCTCACCGAAACCATGGAACAGCGGCCGGATATTGGTCTCGGTTCTTACGACCGGTTGTTTCCCAACCAGGATACGCTGCCCAAGGGTGGGTTCGGAAACCTGATCGCGCTTCCCCTTCAGAAGCAGGCAAGGCAGCGCGGCAATTCTGTTTTTCTTGACGGACAATTCAGACCATACGTCGATCAATGGGCATTCCTGGCCTCGGTGCCTCGAATGAGCCGCGCACGAGTCGAGGCTCTCGTGCGCGACGCCGAATCCAAGGGACGCGTTATCGGAGTACGCATGGCGATAGCGGATGAGGATGATGAAAATCCCTGGACTGCGCCACCATCCCGCCGCCGAAAGGAACCGCCCATCACCGGACCTTTGCCGGAAAAACTCGAAGTAATCCTGGGAGACCAGATTTACATCGGTAAGGACAACCTTTTGCCCGCCCTGCGCAACCGGCTGATCCGTCTGGCTGCGTTTCAAAACCCTGAGTTCTATCGGGCACAAGCGATGCGCTTGCCGACCTACGACAAACCAAGGATTGTTGCCTGCGCCGAGGATCATCCGAAGCATCTTGCCCTCCCACGAGGCTGCCTCGCTGAGGTAATGGAAACGCTCAAGGCGCTAAAGATACAGCCGATTCTTCGCGATGAGCGGTTCGGCGGAAACTCTCTCCACGTTTCCTTTACTGGAACACTGCGACCGGAACAGCAAAAGGCGGCGGAGGCTTTATTGCAGCACGACACAGGCGTTCTGGCAGCGACGACGGCTTTTGGAAAAACCGTGCTGGCGGCCTGGCTCATCGCTCAACGTGGCGTCAATACGCTGATCTTGGTTCACCGCCAGCAGCTTTTGGAGCAGTGGATCGAACGCCTGTCCTCGTTTCTGAACATTCCTGCCAAAGGAATCGGGAGGTTGGGCGGCGGACGCAAAAAACTGACTGGTGCGCTGGATGTCGCGTTGATTCAGAGCCTTGTTCGTAAAGGGGTGGTGGATGATCGCGTAGCAGGTTATGGCAACCTCATTGTGGATGAGTGCCATCATATCTCAGCGCGCAGTTTCGAACTGGTCGTCCGCCGCGCCAAAGCGAAATACGTGACCGGTTTGTCGGCCACGGTGACTCGCAAGGACGGTCATCACCCGATCATTTTCATGCAGTGCGGTCCGGTGCGCTATCGGGTGGATGCGAAGACCCAGGCCGCAACGCGGCCCTTCACGCATCAGGTCTGGGTTCGCCCGACAGGCTTTCGCGCAACTTCGGCCGCCGATCCTGATCCACGTGCGGAGTTTCACCAATTATACGAAGCCTTGCGGAGTGACGACAGGCGCAACCAAATGATCTGCGCAGATGTTGTAAGCGCCGTCAACCAGGGACGATCGCCATTGGTGCTCACTGAACGGATAGAACACCTACAGCGCCTGGCCGAACTGCTGGCCCCGCGCATCCCCCACCTCATTCTCTTGCGGGGTGGTCAAAGTAGAAAAGGGCTGAACGCCGCGCTCGCCCGTCTCGCTGAAATTCCAACCACCGAACAGCGGGTGGTGCTGGCTACTGGAAAGTACATAGGTGAGGGCTTCGATGATGCCCGATTGGACACGTTATTTCTGACACTGCCAGTCTCGTGGCGGGGAACCATCGCGCAATACGTGGGGCGGCTTCATCGTCTGCACGCGGGCAAATGCGAAGTACGCGTTTATGACTATGCTGACTTGGATGTGCCAATGCTCGCCAGAATGTTCGACAAACGATGTCGTGGATATGAAGCGCTCGGCTACACCGTCCTGCTGCCTGGCAGCGCTCTTCCCGGCTGGCCTCCTGAGGTTCCTCTGCCCATTGAACCGGAATGGAAAAGAGATTACGCCGCCAGTGTCCGCCGGCTCATCCGCGACGGAGTAGATGTACCCCTGGCAAACCTGTTCGTCCATGTCGCCAGGTCTCCCGATGACAAGGCCGAGGGTGAACATCGCGCCCGCAGTGCCAGCGAAGCCTTTCTGTTTCGTCGCCTGCAGACACTGCCCGGCACAGCCGGCCGCTTTCGCCTGAACGTGAAGTTGCCGATCTCGTTTGACAGCGCCGGAGAAATGGAGGTGGATTTTTTATGCATCCAAATCGGCGTCGTCGTTGAATTGGATGGCGCGCAACATCTGGCTGATGCCGAAGCCTATCGTCGTGACCGCAGAAAAGACGCCTTGTTGCAGCAAAATGGATATTTCGTATTGCGGTTCCTGGCGGAAGATGCCGGCAAAAACCTCGATCATGTTCTGGACACCATACTGGCCACTCTGGTTCATCGTGAAAGAATCAAGAAACATTGATCCGTTTTCGCGAGTTGCAATGACAATCCTCGCATTTGCAGACAAACCCATGGCGTCCAGCGATGGAACGACTGTGTTTTGTGCAGCACGAGTAGGCGAGGGTCGGTTTTCAACCAACGCCCAAAAATCTCAAATCTACCAAATCTACGTAAGTCGTTGGAGGCGAGGGTCGGAATCGGCCAAAGAACTGTGCCTTCGAGAGTGATTTTGCCTGATTTAATGCGGTGACTCAAGACAACTCTGTCACTATTTTTTCGGACGGTTTCCGGCACCCTTGCTCACACTTTTGCACACAGTGGCGACTGTGCTTTGCCGGGACAACTGGACGCGGCTGGACACGTTCGGGCGGTTTCCCGGCCTGTAGTATCAAAATGCAGTATCAGAACGCCCTACAAAGCCTCGGCGTGTGTGTGTGTTTAGTATAGGTAATATTACGGTCTGCTCTGGCGCATCCTGTGCGTATGACTATGACGTGTACGTGCTCCAATCCTAGACCAATCCCGTGTAATTAAAGATATGAGTACATTCTATAACCCCGACCAGCTAAAAGATAACAAGCGATTCAACACGGAGTCGCGCCAGAACTTCGAGTATATCACCGATGAACAACGGGACGAAGCACTAAAACAACTAGACAAACTGGTTGAGGATACGCGCACCAAATTGGGGGACTAACGTATGACGCACTACGAAAAATACATGGAGAAAGTAAAGGATAAGTACGGCCTTGACCATCTCGAAACAGAGAGAGAGAAGCGCACAATTGAACTACCTGTAGGCGATTCTAAGCCGTCCAAGCATGACCGTGACCACATAAAAGACTTAAAGGACAAGTTTGGTGTGAACGGTCTTGACGTTGAAATAGCAGGACTGCCGCGCCAACAAAAACAGACCGTAGAGGACTTCGTGATTGATAAAGAGCGTGAGGCGATGTCCTAACGCAATTTGCGCATACCGTTCAGGATAACCAGCGGCTTTTGCGCGTTCTGCCCATGCGTAGCGGTAGCTGGCCGAGGCGAAAGGCGATGAAAAGGAGGGCCGCAAGGCGCGGAAGAATCCAACGGCCCGGCTCATTCACCGGATTATGGAGGCGGTAGGGGCGCCCGTAAAGCTGCCCAAAGCGGGCTTCTCACTAAACTGAAAGGTGAATCGAGGACAACCCCACTAGACATAACCTGGATTGTGCGAGGTCTCTATCTGGACGGTTTTAGGGGAGTTAATTGGGACTTCGGGTGCTTGACAATGCCACAAGGAAGCAATGGGATAAGGATATGCCGTGGATTCAAGTGAAGTGTGGGATCGCGATTTTTTACGCCGGCCTGCTGGCCATTGCTCTGGACTACAACCACCTGAATCACTACATCCTTCCGCTCTGTGCGGGCACATTTATTGTGGCGGTGGCGTACCTGGCGCATAGGCTTAGAAAGCTGCCGAATAGGCGCAGGATTTGGCATTACATGGCCCTAGAGTACAATACCTTTGCCCTTATCGGGTTGGTTTTTTGGGCTGGAGGTTGTTTCATCTATAGCCTGAACCAAGGTTCCATTTTCTGCGGGTTCAGTATATTATTACTGTGCGACTTTGCTCTGCTTATTTCGAGCGATGCGTTTCAGGAGGAATTTGAATATTTGGAAGGACTTGAACCGGAGAAAACGAATGATTCCCCCGAGAAGTTAATCCTTAACGCTCGTGAGAGCCTTAAGACAGCAAGCGCAAAGGAAACGACCGACGAAACGATTCAGTCACACAGCCGGACATAACGGATGTTGTGCGCGGTTTCTGTCTGGATGGTTTTAGGGAGAGCTATTGGGGCTTCCCGTATCATGTGCGTTGCGCACGGGGCGGATGCGGTTGTCTATTGTTCGGAGGCGTGGATGCTGACGCCAAAAAAGGATCAACCGCTAGATTTGTCCGTAGCACCATCACAATCCCCGGACCGCCAGGAAGTGCTCATATTATTTATGGGGAAGTCACGGGAGGGGCACATCCATAAATCGCTGCCGATTGTGCGGGCAGAGAGAGGGCGGAAAGTTCGCCGGGTTCTACGACTGTTGCACTACTCCAAGTTATTCGGGGATTAATAGACGTCCACATTTGCCGGACGAAACTTTGGAATTTCTTTTGGGCCCTACCCGCCAACTCCCATAACGCGATTATACTCGATGAGTTCGCTACGAGACGGTTGATAGTTGAAATTGAAAGTCAATTATTAAACGAGCCGAATAAAAGTGTACTACTGTTGGCATACAAGGATAGGCGGCTCCTTGAACGGGTTCAACCTTTTATTGATGGATATAGAACGCTGTTGAGCAAATGAATCTCTATGATTAAATCTGCATTCCCCAATAAATCTGAAAGACACAATGCAGGAAAGCGGTTGTCCTTATTGTTAAGAGAAATGATAGAGTCTTTAGGTATTGCGCACGACCAATATGGTTTTGCCAACATCGAAGATATTGTGAGATGCATGAAGCAATACATTTCAGATTTTTCTGTGGAACACCTCTTAGAAATCGTAAATAAGGACCCTCAACATCGGTTTGATATTCGCGATCAAAAGATCCGAGCGAAAGCTGGGCACCGATTCCACGTAGAGATTCCTTGGCCGCCGATATGTCCTCCCAAAATGCTATTTCATGGAACTTGCGAAGACGCAGAGAATTCGATTTTGCAGCAAGGCGTTTTAACAATGGGCAAATCGTATGTTCATTTGGCTTCTACCCGCGAAAGAGCAACGAGGATTGGCCGGCGCAAGAGTAAATCGCCGATCCTGCTAGAAATTGAGGCGAGTGCTGCCTTTGAGGCGGGGATAAAATTCTGGAAATCTGGACAAGTTTCCTCAGATGGCGAAATATACCTTTCTGAAGAAATACCCCCTCAGTTTGTCCGCAGGGACAAACAACAATCTTTATAGGTTGACTTATAGAAGATAACACACAACATGGTATTTATGGTTCCTCGACGTTTTTAATGGGTAGACGAGGTTTTCGGGTGATTTAAACTGGGAGGATGATTCCCGAGAAAATGTTTCATCAGATTATGGCGCTGGGTGATTCCTGGCGCGTGAGTGGTGTGGAGTATGTGGAGAAGGAAAGTAAAGTGCTCATTCGGGTGGAGGAAACGCCCGAACTGTGGAGGACAGAAGTTTGTCCTTATTGCGATGGCAAGTCGGTGAGCGGCTACGATCACGCGCCGGAGCGACGCTGGCGGCACCTCAACGTGTGCCAGTTGGAATCGGAGGTCGTTTGTTCGCTGCCCCGCGGACAATGCAAAGGCTGCCAGAAGGTTTACACGGTGAGGGCTCCTTGGGAGGGTCGCAGTCGGGGGCTCACGCAGGAGTTTGAGGCGTTTGCGCTGACCTTGATGCGGGAAATGCCGGTCAAGAAAGCGGGCGAGATCCTGGGCGAGACGGATCAGAAGTTGTGGCGGGCGCTCTTTGCGCATGTGGACGCGGCTTGGGGGGAACTGAGCTGGGAGAATGTGGTTTGGGTGGGGGCCGATGAAATGAATCGCAAGAAGGGGCACAACTACCTGACGGTGTTTGTGGATTTGGTGGCCAAGCGGGTGTTGCTGGCGGTGGAAGGCAAGGACGCCAGCGTGTGGGAGCGCTTTTCCGAGCAATTATCGCAGCACAACGGCCATCCGAAGGCGGTGACGCAAATCGCCATTGACATGAGCCCAGCCTATATGAAAGGCGTCCGGGAGAACTTTGGCAACGCGCAGGTCGTGTTCGACAAGTTTCACGTGGTCAGCCAGGTGGTGGCGGCCCTGGAGGAAGTGCGCCGCAAAGAAGCGCGGCAAAATGCCGAGGCCAGACAGCAGTTGGAACGGACCAGTTGGTTATGGCGAAAGAATCCCGAATCCTGGACTGCTGGCGATCAAGAGCGCTGGGAGCAATTGAAAGACAAGCCGCTGGTGACGGGACTGGCGTACGCGATGCGTTTGGAGCTGCAAAAGGCGTATGCGTCCGGGACGATTGGCCAGGCGCGCAGCCGCTTCAAATCATGGTGTCGCTGGGTGCGGAGCGAGGCCGAAGCATTGACTTCAGGCTTGCTGGAGCCGATGCGCAAAGCCGCTGACATGGTGGAGCGGCACCTGGAGGGAATCTTGAGCCATTGGAAGCAGGGGCTGACGACGGCGTTTCTGGAAGGACTCAACAGTTTGTTTTCGGCGACCAAACGCAAGGCTCGTGGCTATCGGTCCACCGAGTATCAGATCGCAATGCTCTACTTTGTCGCAGGCAAGCTGGATATCCCATACTATGGTTGATACCCACTACAAACGTCGAAGAAGCGTATTTATGAATGACAATGCTAATGGTAACTATGCCCGCTCAGCATCAGATTTCTGCAAAATATTCGGCGACCGTGCATCATCATATCGCATTTGCGCTCAATCTAGTTCGGGATACATTGCTTATGCTGCTGAGGATGGCGAACCAGAAATAGCCTACTCGGGAGCCTATATCTCTTTAAAAGCCCATTCAGGTTGGATTGTCTTTTGGCCATGCATTTCTCCGACAAATCATAATTACAGTGGCGTACTACAAGCTATGGATTGTTCGGGCAATGGGATATATGCAATTGAGTTTCAAGGGTGTCGTGATATGACGAATTTACTTTGTTATAATAATCGTTTGAGCCGACTAGATTTGAGCGGATATTCAAAACTTCGTACTGTAAATTGTTCTAACAACACGCTTGTCTCATTAAACCTAAGCGGATGCATTGAGTTGGTCCAATGTTCATGCCACAAAAATCAACTAGTTAAGATCCGTTTAGATCGTTGTGATAATTTACAGGATTTAGATTGTTCAAATAATTGCCTAGTGAAGATAGATTTGCGGCATTTAAAATCTCTCCGAAAAATCAATTGCGTAGGAAACCTTCTTGAGGCAAGGAGAGTTAAAGAAAACCTAGAAAGAATCGCCTCAGACGCAGCTATGCCGCTCGCCAGTGTCAGCGGACGGTCAAAACCAGCCAGGGAGGGTCGAATGAAAACCAGCCACTTTGAGGGACGCATTGCGTTGAGTGCCGAGAGAACGGCACAAAGACGCGATGAACATACTCAACGTGAGCCTGCAACATTCGATTTTGAGCTTGGCAGCGCATGGCTGGTCGCACCGGCGGATTGCGCGCGAACTGGACCTCAACCGGGAGACGGTAGGCCGGTATCTGCGACTGGCCCGGTCAAAACCGGCCATTTCGACCCCCGGCTCGGAGGATGATTCTGATCCAAAACCAGCCATTTCGACCGCCGGGTGTGGCCGCCAAAGTTGCTGCCTGCCTTGGCAGCCGCAGATTGAGTCGGCGGTGTCGGTGGGGTTGAGCGCCCAGCGGATTTATCAGGATCTGGTCGGGGACCACGGATTCGCTGGCAGTTATCAGGCGGTCAAACGGTTTGTACGGCAGTTGCGGCAGACCCAACCGATCCCGTTCGTACGGATGGAAGTGGAGCCGGGAGCCGAAGCGCAGGTGGATTTTGGCCAGGGTGCATGGGTGATGGTGGAGGGTAAGCGCAAGCGACCACACCTGTTCCGGGTGGTCTTGAGCCATTCGCGCAAAGGCTACAGCGAGGTGGTGTGGCGACAGACGACCGAGAGCTTCATCCGCTGTCTGGAAAACGCGTTTCGGTATTTCGGGGGTGTGCCCCGGACGCTGGTGATTGACAACCTGCGCGCGGCCGTGACGCGGGCCGACTGGTTTGACCCCGAACTCAACCCGAAGGTAGAGGAGTTTTGCCGGCATTACGGCACCGTGATGCTGCCGACGCGCCCGGCGATGCCCCGGCACAAGGGTAAGATCGAGTCAGGCATCAAGTACGGTCAGGAAAATGCGCTCAAGGGCCGCAGCTTCGAGAGTCTAGCGGCGCAAAACCTGTTTCTCTCAGATTGGGAAGGCAGCGTGGCCGACACGCGCATTCACGGCACCACCCGGCAGCAAGTAGGCAAGGTGTTCAACGCCGTGGAACGCCCGCAACTGCTGCCACTGCCGGAGAGTTTGTTTCCGGCGTTTGAAGAAGCCCCGCGCACGGTGCATCGGGATGGCTACATCGAGTTGCAGCGGTCGTATTACTCGGTGCCCCCGGAGTATGTCGGCCGCCAGGTCTGGGCACGCTGGGAGTCCCGGCTGGTGCGGGTGTTCAACCAGCGCCGGGAAGTCATCGCCGTCCATGCGCTGGCCGAGCCGGGAAAGTTCACCACCGACCCGAACCATCTGCACTCCCCGCATCGGCACGTTATCCAGCACGGTCTGGATTATCTGCTGGATCGCGCCCGGTTGATCGGCGCGCACACTGGCAGTTGGGCCGAGGCGATGGCGCAACAGCGCGGTCCCATCGGCATACGGGTCTTGCACGGCCTGTTGTCGCTGGCCGGCAAACATCCCGCCTCCGCCCTGGAACGCGCCGCCCAAATCGCGTTGCATCATGGCACCTGGCGTTTGCGTGACCTGCGCGCCTTGCTGGAAGTGGCCGGGCCAGCACCACAGCTGGACTTTCTGGAAACGCATCCCCTCATCCGCAGTTTGGACGCCTACCAGCACTGCGTCCCCGATTGCTTTGCTCCCTCAACCCTCAACCCAGAACCAGCTAACTCACCATGAACACCACCAACCTCGAAACCACCCTGAAACAACTCCGTCTCTCCGGCCTGGGCCAGACCTTGAGCGTCCGGCTCCAGGAAGCCGCCGCCAACCGGTTGAGCCACGCCGAGTTTTTGGAACTCATCCTGCAGGACGAACTGAATGTCCGGCAACAACGCCAGTTGGAGCGCCGCACCCAGGCGGCTGACTTCCACAGCCTCAAACCGCTGGACGATTTTGACTGGAGCTTCAACCCTTCCGTTCACAAAAAGGAGATTTTTGATCTGGCCAGCGGCAAGTTCATCCGCGAAGCCAAAGACGTGCTCTTCCTCGGACCACCCGGCGTCGGCAAAACCCATCTGGCCCAAGCCATCGGCTACGAGGCCATCAAGATGAACTTCCTGGTGCTCTACCGGTCCATCTTCGATCTGGTCCGGGACTTCCTGAAGGACGAAGCCTTCAACCAGCAGGATAAAACCCTCCGCAAATACTTGAAGCCCGATCTGGTCATCATTGACGACATGGGCCTCAAACAGTTGCCCAAACATTCCGGCGAATACCTGCTGGAAGTCATCATGCGCCGTTACGAAAACCGTTCCACCATCATGACCAGCAACCGGCCGCTGGAGGAATGGGGCAAGTTGCTCTGCGATGTGCCCACCGCCGGCGCCATCCTGGATCGGTTCCTGCACCACGCCCAGGTCATTGCCATCACCGGCAAAAGCTATCGCGTCAAGGAAGCGCCGGGTATCAGCCCGGAACACAAGAAAAGCCGGAAATCAAACGAACCGCCGACCGCCGGGGCCGCGAGCTAAGGCTCGCAGCTCGGCCCCGGCTCGTTTATCCGGCTGCCGGAGCCGACACGACGTTCAAATACAAGAAACCTTGCATCCAAACATGAACCTGTTATGAAATCCACGCCTCAGAGTGGCCGGTTTTGATTCGACCCCGACTGGCTGGTTTTGAAGTGACCGGTGACAGCGCCAGGAACTTCGGTCTTCGAAAGCGAATGAATACTGCGAAAGTTAACCATGCCACAGTAGATCAAATGTTTAAAGTGGCCATTGCGTGACGTTATAATTTTTTTGCGGGTAAAGAAGGGCCTTTCAGCGAAACTAGACATAATCTGAATTGTGCGAAGAAGCTGGTGCTCCTGCGGGCGCTCTTTCACTGGACCCCGCGTTTGCCGAGCGGAAGTGTTTCGCCTACGGCGCGTTCCACCACCGGCTGTCCAAGTCATAGGTGATCGCGGTCTTGCGCCCTGACCAGTCCGTCACGTTGGTCATCCGGTTCAAATTGTCATAAAAATAAGTCACCTTGCGGTTGCCTGGATAAATCAGGTCCGTCACGTTCCCGTTGAGGACTTTGAACATGTCAGTTCATGCAAGCAATATGCGATTAACTCATTCGATTATCATCCCCCTAGCCACCGGGCGAACGCCTTCCATCAACTCAAATGAATTTCCTGGTTCAAGAAGCGATTCCGGGCCACGCTCGGACAGAAAATTCACCCGAACGCGATGCGAAAGGGAAGCATCGGGCGGATCAACGAATTCGACAACCAAGCTCCAAGCTTCCTTCAGCCATGATTCTTTCTGGCTTTCAAAGCGGGCTATTGTTGTATATTTTGGGCCCGATGGAGGGGATTGTTGTCCACCTTCCGCGGGCGTTAACCACTGGAGTTCTGCTTCAACTATTTTATTCATGGCACTGGTTTGATCACCGGATTAGCTGCATTGATGGGGCCAATCTCCCCGTAGCGCGCGGGGCCGATTCCATCGAGTGACGGCCATCGTAAAAATGAATTTGCGGTACTATTCGGGAATTGAACTTCGATAACCTGAAAGTTCCCCGGCCCGTTTAATTTTGTTCCCCATTGTGCCGCGTCTGCGGCGCTTTCAGCAAAGAATTTCCCGGTGAGGGAATTTGCGCTTGTCTGGAAAGTACTTGTAGTCATCAACTGGTTGTATTCCGCTTGGCTTACAGCGCGGTAAAGCGATGTTGTTCCTTCTGCGTCAGCCAAATCGCCGAGTCCATCGGTCAACAATCCTATGCCCACAAAAGCCACCACCTGATATCCCGTGATAGCCATTTGCACACCTGCTGTCAGATTTTGTTGAAACGCCTCATCCACTGGCGAGTTCACCGACATTGTCGTTGGCAAATACGGGTTGTAGTAAGGTGCAGCCGGCGTGAACCCGGGAGGTCCCATTTGCGGGCCGGTGTTCACATTCGGGTTTATGGTCATCGTTATGTTCGGAACCGAATTATCCGAAGTGCCAGTCCAATTAAAACTTGTATCCCCCGTTATTGCCGCATTCAACCCAAACGGGTCCAGGTAGCTGACAGGATTGCCATTAAACGCGGCATAGTGGTTTAATCCACCAGCAAACCCTGATGGGTCAGGATTTAGGAAGCGGCACAGATACGGATTGTAGAACCGCGCCCGCATGTAAAGCAGGCCGTTGGCGTCCGTTTGAACGCCATAACGACCATTGAACAGAAACGGTGTGTCATTCGTACCAGCACGGTAAGTCGTTAAACCATAAGCCGAGTATTCAATGCGGTCAGTCACATTGCCGTTGTTGTCTGACAATGCAATCGTAGAACCGCGATAATCATAATGATACGTCAGGGTGTTCGTCGTCGTCGCGGTTTCCGTCACCTGATAGAGCAATCCCGGTCCGTAAACGTAGTAGGTTGTCACCCCGTTTTTAATTCGCATCAACACCTGCGAAAGTTTCGTGTTGGGATTCACCACAAAAACAGTGGTGTTCGTCCCGTAAGTTTGCCCGATACGGTTGTTGGCCGCGTCGTAAGCATTGGTGACGCCGCCTGAATTCAATAATCGGTTGCGCGCATCGTAGGTATAAATTACAAACGTATCATTGGTGAGCGGCGCACTGGTAAGGTTGCCATCCGAATCAGTTCCGACGGCTTGGTAACTGCCCATGCTCGGCCCTTTGAAGGAGGCCAGCTGGTTATCGTCGTCATAGGTCATGTTGCGCGTTGGCGGTGTGTTGGTGTGCGGCAAGGGCGCGGCGAATTCCCAAGCCATGTTGCCGGAGTTTGTCCAGTTGAACCGGAATAGCGCAATGGGGAAGCCGATGGCTGTCTGCTCAAGAATGTTCGTGGCCTGCCCGGCGGCATCATAACCAATCGTCCGATAGGTGCCATTGGGCCGCATGATGCTTTTCACCCGGCTGTCCAAGTCATAAGTGATCGCAGTCTTGCGCCCCGACCAGTCCGTCACGTTGGTCATCCGGTTCAAGCTGTCGTAAAAATAAGTCACCGTGCGGTTGCCTGGATAAATCAGGTCTGTCACGTTCCCGTTGGCATCGTAACGATATTGAATCAGATTCCCATAGACATCTTTGAAACTCGACATCCGGTTGTAGGCATCGAAAGTTTGAGACAGGCTGGAAGCCTGTCCCACATTCGTCACGCTTGTCAAATTGTCGTTGGCATCATAACCGTAGAGGGTTGTGCCGACGTTATCCGTGCGATTGGTGAGACGGCCTTTGGCATCGTAATAGAGCGAGGTAGGCTGGTGTGCTGGGTCTGGGTCTTTGATGGTGGACAGCAAACCCTGATGATTGAACGTCAGTGAGGTACTGCGGTTCAGCGGCGTGATGGTGTTGATCAGCCGGTTCGCACCATCAAACTGGAACTGCCATTTCTTGCCGTTACGGTTGGTGAGGATGATCAAGTTTCCGGCGGCGTCATTGGTGCGCAGGGAAAAGTGTCCCGCTCCGTCGGTCAGTTTTAACAGGCTCCCTCGCGCATCCCAAGTTTGGCTGATGGTTTCATTGGCCGCATTGACTATGGTAAGCCTGCGCCCGTCCGCGTCATAACCAAATGTGGTTGTCCGTAGCACAGGGTCAGTTAACGAAATCAGCCGTCCGGCCACGTCGTTGGTGTAAAGCGTTGGATTTTGCAGCGGGTCAACCGTTCGTGTCAGCCAATCACGGTTGTCATAGGCATTGGTGATCACCGGCACGCCTTGTGGCGTGGATGGCAGGGTCGTGGCGAGCAAGTAGCGGGTTGCGCTCCAAGTCTTGCTCGTGGTGTTGCTGCGCGCGTCTGTAATGCCGGCAACATTGCCTACGGCATCGAAGCTGATTCCCACTGTCAGGTTGGTCGGAGCAATCGTGTTCGTGAGTTGACGGCGCTCATTGTATTGGAAGCTCATCACGTTGCCGTTGGCATCCGTGTGGCTGGTGGGATCGCCCAAGGAACTGTTCACGAAACTTTCACCGCCCAAGCCGCCGGGGTATGTGATGCCGTTCAACTGCCCAAACGAATCATAATCGTAGGTGGTTGTGCCGCCGACATCGGCGCGCGAGTGCAGCGTGCCATCGGCGTTGTAGGTGTAATTAACCCAATCACCGGCTCCGTTGGTTAAGCCGGTCAGGGAAAATTGCGCGTTGTAACCGAAGGTGCAGGGATTGCCACGCGCGTCCACGGAACTGGTCAGGTTGTTTTGATTGTCATAAACAAACTGGCTGGTGAAGTTAAGCGCGTCAATCAAGTAAAGCAGGTTGTTGTTGCCGTCGTAGATGAACTGATTGGTTTCATTCAACGGCGAAATGATCATCACGACATGACTCTGGCCGTCGTAAAATGTCTGCGTGAGATTGCCAAGGGCGTCCCGCAAACTGGTGACGCGAGATTTATTGTCATACGAGAACACCCGCTGGCTGCCGACAGGGTCTTGTTCAATGCTTTGCCAGCCTGACCAGAAGATTTGCCAAGCCTTGTTGGTGTCGCCCTGCGTGTATTGCATCGTCACATGGCCGAAACCATCGTAGAGGTTGCTGACGACCAGTTGATTCAGGGCATTGAGCGTGGCGGTGATTTCATGGTTGGTGTCGTAGGTGTAAGTAGTAATTTTCCCTTCGGCGTCGGTGTAGGAAGTCAGGTCGCCCTGGGCGTTGGCGGTGCTGTAACTATAATGGATCGTGCGGCTGGGCGTGCTGTTATCACTTACGGAAGTCAATTGACCACCCGTGTAGGTGAATGTCAGCGAACGACTTTTCCAATCCGTTACGGTTTTCACTAGATTATTGGTGTAAGTCAGGGACAAAGGATTGTTGTATTGATCAACAATTGTGCTCAACCGCCCAACAGAATCGAAATTGAACGTGTTGCCATGCCGTTGTAAAAGACTGTAAGCCGAACCGTTTTGGGTGAGTGTCATGGTGCAATTCGCGGGTGGAGTAAATGTGCCGTTCGGCTGTTTGACGAATTGAACCGTGTCCTTGCCCATGATGACCGACACGCCGTTTTTGTTGAGCTGGTCAATGCCCCACTTGGCAATCAACGCCGAAACCATCCAGTTCTTGGGGTCGGGAGCCTCACTATTATAGATACCGGCTGCCGCATAAGTTGCCACAATCATGGGGGCCATTTGTTGCGGCGTGGTTCCGCCCAAAGCGGCTTGCGGTGCGGGAACAGTATTAGCATTCACCGAATAGTTGTGAATCCAACCGCCCGCCATGCCCGCCGGATTGCTGTAACGCCGGGTGCCCTTGTAGTAGCGGGAAAGGGTTATCCCGCGCGGCTCGGCTTGTCCCAAAGATAAATCAGTATGTTCTACTTGAAACGTGCCGTCGGCCATGCCCACTGGATCAGCCCCGGGATAATCGAATGTAAAAGGCGAGTTCGCATTGAAGGCGTTGGGTTGGGAACTGCCCGCTTGGTCAACCGTTGGTGTGCTGACGGTGGCATTTGGATCAATCACATATGCGCCGCGATAGCCACCGGTTATAAACATTCCCGCGACATTGGTCATTGGCAGACCAGCGGCTCTCAACCGCACTTCATAGCCGCAACCCGCCCAGCCACTCGTCCCGGCCACGTGGTTGGAACCGTTTTGGGGCAGCAATATGTAGTAACCTGCATTGATGTAGGCAACAATCAAATTCGATGTTACTGTGTCATAATTGACCAGCTTGCTTTTGACCGTTGCCCAATTAGTGCTGCTGGCCAGATAAACCGCCTGCCCATTGGTATTGGCGACTTGAAGCATCTTGACGGTGGAAGCAGCCACCAAGTTGCTGGGTTGAAATTGCTCGATGATCCCATGCTCCAGCGCGCTGGCGAAATAAGCATTCAAATCAGTGTGTGCGGCTTGGTGATTCTGACTGACGGTATCCACGCCCGAATTGGGAAAATCACCGTACGCATTTCCAACATCAATGTAATAGCCGTGACCGGCCTCCTGTGCCACGCGGCCAAAGCGATAGCCATATTGCGGCAGTATCCCAAATTGTCCCGCCAGCAATTGCTCCACCGACGCCGTCTGTAACAGCCAGTTCATGCCCATGATGTTCAACGTCTCGCTTACCACCTGCCGTGAGGTGTCGGGCAATCCTTGTTGCCGATAGTTGTCCAATTGATTCTGCCGCTGCTGCAACCAGCCCCAATCCGGTTCAAACGCATAAGCAAGAACGTAGGTCGCATTGGTGCATTGGCAAAGATTGGTGATCAATTGGTCGCCACGTCCGGTATCCACCAGCACATTGCTGGTGTCATTCCAAGTTCCAAACGGCTGATTGAAGGCAAACACCACGTTGGTCGTTCCCGATCCACTGGTTGAATGTTGCGGCAACAACGTGTCGTCCTGCCAGAGTTGCGCCAACCCATTGTTGCTAAAGGTCAATGACAACCTCTGGCCTTCCAGTTGCGGCATGAACCATTGATAATTGGTGCCGGCAAAGGTAATTTTCAAGGATGCCATCAGGTTCGTCGGCTCGTAAGTCCAGTAAAGGGTCGGGTCAATGGCGTAGGTGTCGAATGGAAAACTTTGATCTATCTGGCTTAAATTAGTGCTCGTTGAAGGCACGATTTGCCAACCTCCAAGAATTTGCTGCACGCTGGCGTTGGGGGCGTTGCTTTGCAGATAGTTCAACAAGTTGGCCGTGTAGCCGGTCAGTGTGCTGCGAATGTTGGCTTCGCTCAAATTCGTCACGTAATTGCCCGTGTCAGTGCCCCCGGCGTTAGTCATTAGCCCGTTGCTGCTGAATCCCATTGCGTTCGTTAAATTGAGGATGTTGGTGATTGGCTCGCTGACTTTGAATGACGGGTTGAGCCAATAAGTGTATCCCCCGACGGGGAGCCTGACCCATACCCGTTGAAATAAATACAGGTTGGTGTAGCCGGTAAAATTGACCTCTTTGGGATAGCCGCGAACTGTGAAAAGGGTGTCCAGATATTGCCGCGTGTTCGTCCAGTTGGTGTTGACCAAGGTCAATTGCAGCCAATGGCGCAAATCCATGTCTTCGCCATCAGGGTCGTTATAAGGCGCGCCAATCCAGCCAAATTGATAGCTCGCATTGGTGTAGCCCGCCGCCCACAACATGGCGACCAGCAAAGCGGACTGGTCGAAATCGTTGCCGCTCTTTTCGAGCAGGGTTAGTTGCGCTCCTTTTTTGGAACCGAAATAATGCACATAACGAATGTGGTCATGCACATAGTTGAAGATGCACACCGGGTCGTTTTGCAAGCCCCGCGCCAGTGCCTGAATCTGCGGCGTGACTACCTCGGCAACTGGCGTGGCAGGCACACCAGACTGGCTCATCCCACTGAATGGCTGCATAACAACCGTCATGGTCAGCAATCCCAAAATCAAAAATTGGAGTTTTTTCATTTTATCATCCCCTCCTGATTATTGTGAAACTGAAAGCACGTTGCCCTCGGCGTCCAAATTCACCGAGCCGGTTCTTATGCCTGATATTCCTTCCAACCAATCCACAAGATCGTAAGAATAATTCGACCGCGAGCTTGATTGTGCGTTGTCAATGACGAGCGGGTTGAGTCCTAGCAACACTTCCCAAGCATCGGGTATTCCATCGCCGTCCGTGTCGTAAAAGTTCGGGGCGGTATGGCTAACAAGTTTTTCGTAAGCATCTGTCAACCCGTCGCCGTCCCTGTCTTGCGGAGTTCCCAAAATCAGAAAAGCCGACATGTTCGGTAGATTCGTGAGCATATAAGTATTGCATTGATAACCTTGGCCCATCCACGCCCACGGAACGCTGTTCGTGCCAAACCCAAGCACGGAATTGGCAAAAACATCGTAGGGGACATTGTTCGACCCGCCTTCAATAGTAAATGTCAGGTTCATCGTCCCGTCGCCCGCCGCCGCCGCCACGATGTTCGTGATCCAAACGTTGCTGCTGGTCACACAACTGGATGCCGGACCGACAAGCTGCAAGCTTCCCGGCCCGCTAATCGCTTGATAATAGTTGGTCGAAGAGGACGGGTTGGAAGGAGCGGGAGAAATGTTGGCTCTGTTCAATGGATTGATGTAGTAAACAGCAGAGTTGTAGAATCTGCTGATGACGTTCGCGTCCAAAGCGACATTGTAAGTGCGCACGTCATCGAACATGCCGTGTGCCTGCAAAACCCCGTTGCTGTCGCTGCCGATGTAAAAACCGCCAGCCAACACGTCCGGACCGGGATAAATGGTGATGGGCGGGCCGTTGGTGGCCAGCACGCCGTCCAGATACAAAGCCGAATTCGTAGCCGAATACGTCAACGCAATGAAGTGGAAATAATTGGTCGTCCAAACAATGGGGCCGGACAAGTATGTGGTGATGCCGCTCGATAGGTCGTTGGTCTGCGCCGAGAAATAGATGTTGTTGCCTCCGTCATCAACGAAAATGCTCCACCAGCCGTAACTGGAATCGGGAGTGTAAGCACCGATTTCCAGCAACCGGCCATATTCGCCCGGCCCATTTCCACCTGAATTTGTACTCGCCCAATTTGGCGCAAACCAGAAGGTCACACTGCCTTGATCAACTGTGATATTCGTCGTTCCATCACCTTCATAGACGTTGTATTGCAGCCATGCCGGATTCGTGCTGTCCAAAACCAATGTTGCCTCGTTGCCGAGAAGAGAGAAATTGAGGTTGGTGAAAGAAACCGGCGCGTAGCCCAGATCACTCGTCCAGTTGTTGCTGTCGTGGAAAGACCAGGAATCCAGCGGCGTGTAGGAAGTGTAATTTGTGCCGCCGCCGGGAAGAAGCCCCACCCCGACCGCATGAAGCGTCGCGGGCAGCAGAGCCAACAAAAAGCCCGCGACGACAAGCGAGCGGGCCAGAGCATAGTTTGGGGTGTGGGTAAAACCATTTTTTCCGTTAGTCTTTTTCATAATCCTGCCCGTTCCATTTGTTTAAAAGTCCTTCCTAACGAAGCCCGCGCCGATTTTAGCTGCTTATCAGGAAAAATCAAGCCCTTTTGGGATGTTTTTAAGATGTGCTCACGTGGGAAACAGTTGCCCCCTTTGAAAGCCATTATTCTGCTTCTAATTGATGAGGAAGAAGAAAAAGAAGAGGGTTGGGCTGAATCTGGTTGGCCCCCAGGTGCGCAAATGGCGCGACAACCGGGGCTGGTCACAGGAAACAATGGCGTGCAAGCTGCAATTGCAGGGCTGGTCCATCAGCCGACATTCGCTGGCCAAACTGGAATTAGGGCTGCGCCGCGTTTCCGATTGCGAGTTGTATTTTCTGGCAAAAGTGCTGCAAGTTGACCTCCGTGATCTGTTTCCAAGGCAAATGCTTCTGAAAAAAATCGGGCCAGCCTTTCAAAGCGGAAAGCGGAACTCCATTTTCCCGACTCGTGGGGAAAAATAGCCCCTCCCCTGTCACTGTCAGGGCGGTGGTTTTTTTGAGCGTTTGATGGCCCGACGAAGCAGTTCCGGTGCGGCAACTCCGATCCCCTTGGCGAGTTTCAAAATTTCAAAATCTGCAACCCAGCGAATTTGCGATTCAAGTTTGGCGTAGGTGTCCCTGCTTATATCCCAGCCCAAGAGATTTAATTTTGCGACAAATTGCGCCTGCGTGAGTCCTTTTCCCTCGCGCAATTCACGCAATACGGGGCCAACGATATTGCGGGGTTGGCGGGACCTTTTCAAATTATCCCCTTCCCTTTTCCACATTTCGGATCGCCTGTTTAATCACGTCGCCAAGATTGACTTTCAACACGTCAGCCACGCGCAAAAGCGAGTCCATCGTTGGATTTTCATGGTAGTTTTCCAAACGGCTCACCGTTGATTGATTCAAGCCGGTCAAATAGGCCACTTTGTTCTTGGAAAGCTTGAGTCGCTTCCGTTCCTCACCCATGAGACGGGCGATTTCCGCGCAGATGGCATCACTGCGTTCAGCTTTTTTCACAGGCAGCTTTTACCTCATTTTCTCATTGACAAGAGATATGCTTATAAGCATAGTATGCCGTATGTTTTTGCGCAGACTTGGACAAAATGATGTGAATCTGTGTGAGGGTGGCCATAATTGCCCGCAGATTTTTGAAACCGTTGATCGGGACTTTGCTGCCGCTGGCCCCTTGATTACCGAAGAGGCAAAAGCGGCGATTAGAGACCTGCCGCCGGGTCCCGGTATCGGGCCAAAAGAGGGCGTTGTGAAGGTTCCCCGTGCCGTAATGATTGCGGCGGTGGTTGACATTCTGAAAGCGGCATAGAAGCCCCGTCATACTGGGCTTGCCACGGATTCATCGCCCGTTTTAGAAACGGGTATGGGTGAATTTCCTGCTTGGGTTGAAGGCAACTGGTTTAATCTGATACAAACTGCTGGCATCATGGGAAGTTTGTGGCTGACAGCCTCCGCAGCGCGACGGGAAGCCAAAGCGAGGGAGATTGAAAACCTCCTTGTCATTTCGGAGCATCATCGGGAGTTGTGGGCGGGCGTCCATCAAAAGCCGGAACTGGAACGAATTTTCAAAGAGGATTCAAACCCCGTAGCAGAGCCTCCCACCGTTGCAGAGGAAGAATTTCTGAATCTGGTTTTCCTGCACTATCAAACCACCTGGCGGATCGCAAAGATTGGTGGAATAATTACTGAGAAGGAGTTGGCCGCTGACGTGCGGGGGTTCTTTTCCCTCCCCTTGCCTCACGCCGTTTGGGAGAAAACAAAGAGTCGTCGAAATCAGCAGTTTGTTCGGTTTGTCGGGCGGGCACTTGAACCGGGCGGGCACTTGAACCGGGCGGGCACTTGAACCGGGCGGGCACTTGCGATGAAATTCTTGAGAATCTGCTCTTTGACGTGTCAAGCCTGAAAGGTTTTATAACTCTTTTGAAAGCTTTGCCACAACTGCCGACGGTTCAGTTTCCATCGTCACCGTAAAACCCATCTCGGCATACCACTTCGGGAGATATGGATTTTTGGGATAATCCACTTTTTTGATTTTGCCAACAATTCGCTCAATGCCCATTTCCTCCGCGAAGGCGAAAACGCATTTCAAAAGCTCAGTGCCAAGTCCGCACCGCTGAAAATCCTTCTGCTCCCGTTTCACTTCTTGAAACATCCGAAATAATCCCGTTCGGTGATAAACCAAAACCGCATCCTCTTTTATTTGAATATCTGCCAGCATGAGAATTCCATCTCCCTCGTATAGACAATTGGCATAGCCGATCTCCGTTTCTTGGATTTTGGTATCCGCAGTCATCACTTTAAAAACAGGACCGGTTTCATCGTCGTGGATAACGACTCTGTATTTCTCCCCGTGCTTGTCAGAAATAATTTTCACCTTTCTGACAATAGGCTCTATGACTTTCCTTTGGCGGCAAACCGGACTCGAAGCTCCTCGGCCTGCTGTTCAAACTTTTTCGGATTGGATTTTTTCAGGCGGGCGAGATTGTGAAGTTTCCATTGAATGGCCGACAATTTTTGAAGGTGCGGGCATTTCATTAACTGCCAGTCGGGTTCGCCGGATACCAGGCCGATTAAAAATTGCCGCTGCTTGGCGGTCAATTTGGCTGGCAGTTCCCTTTTGAGCTTTGCGCGGACTTTCTGCAATTCGGCCAATGAAATCGGATTTTGTGTCATGCCGACAAACTCGTTTTCAAAGGGTGTCGACAATTCTGTGTCATTGGAAAACAACACCTCATGCACGGGGCGATTGTGGCCGGCAAGATAACAGACGAAACATTCGATTACGTCAGCGGTCAGGCCGGTTGTCTCGTAAAGCCCGCGAACATCAAATATGTCTCGCGGGTGCTGGCGATCCATCGCGGCGACAAGTTTGCTGCCGTAAAGCTCGGCGGGGGCGAGAACCGGCGCCGATAAATCCGTGGTGAAAATGCGCTGGGCCTCCGCGTTCAACGTCCGTGTTTCGACGGGCAGCACCATGCCACGGAAGACATGATTGACTTCCACCTTCACCTGAAGGCGTCCGCGCCGGATAAAGAGTTTGATTTCGTCCCCTTCTTTTGTGGCCGAAACCTCGGCTTCCAATCCGAATTTGACGAGCTGTTTGCGGGCTTGCTCAAGTCCATCTGAAATGGCCTTCAAAGCGTCCTTGCGCGGTGTAGTGTAGTCAGAATACACCACGTCAACGTCCACGGACAGGCGCGGCATATTTTGGACGAACAGATTGATCGCGGTGCCGCCTTTCATGGCGAAGTGCGGGTGCGCAAAAATGGCCGGTACGCTTTCCAGCAAAAGCCGGACGGTATCAATGTAGGATTTGTCCATCATGGTTTGATGTTCAGGACGGTTCCATTTTTGAGCCGGGCGGTCCACCGGCTTTGACCGTGCCGGGTTCCGGGGGCGGTTCGTGCGGCGGATGCCCAAGGCAGGTTTAATTCCTCGGCCCATTGGACGCACAACAGCCGCACTTTGACCCGCTGACAATGTTTCAACAGGGTTGCCAGCGTGGCAGTTCGCAATGACCTGACACCCTCCATGATGTTGCGAGCCTCCTCAACGCCCTGATGGACGCCAACCTCGCTCAACATTTCCAGCAATGCCCTTTCGGGTTCGGAAACCAGCACGCCGTTTGGAGTTTCCGGCAACGGATGCAACCCGAATCCTTTGGACAATTTTTTGGAAAACAAATTTGGTGCCGCATAGCGTGCGGGAAAGCGCTCGGTGAACCACGCGGGTAAGAACGCTCTTTTTTCGCCCCATAACGAAAGCGGCTCGCGGGCAGGAAGATTGTGGCGGATGCCACGCCATGCCAGGGCGGTCTTGCCGCCGACATGGAAACCCTCAACGCTCCGGGCTAGGAATTTCAACGAATCCTCCCGGTTCAATGTGTCCTTGGGAAACATGAAAACACCGCGCCCCAATCGCGCCAGCCAATCCGACTTCAAATAATGGTGCGCCAGCGCCGGAGACACCCCCAGTCTTTGCAACTGCTGGCTGTCAAACGGGGTTCCCCGTGGGAAAGCCCCTTGCAGTGCTTTGATTGATTTATGTCGCGTAGATAAAGCCATGCTTGAACTATTCGACATAAATCAATCAGATGGCAAGCCTATTTTGAACGGAATAATAGGGCACACAATGGCATTATTCGGGGTTTGTGCGCCTGAACTGATGCCAACCATATTGTTGGAATCAACATAATGGTCGGCAACTGAACCTGTGCTGACCATATCGAGGATTTGCTCGAAATGGTCCACAACTGGCCAGCCAGATTTTCCCCTCGCCTTCATGCTTACACCATGAGTTGCTTTCCCCTGTCCTCACCAAGCCGCTTTTGCTTCCGCTCGTATTCACCTAAAGAGGGCAATTCGACCTTTGCCTTGCGGGCATAGGCGCGATGTACGGCCTTGCTATTGTGCCCCAAAGCCTCTTGGGCGAACCGTTCGGGGTATCCGGCGGTCTTGGCTCGTTCCGCCCAAGCGTAGCGGTAGCTGTGCAACGTCACGCCTTTGATGCCAAGTCCATCGCAGCGTTGCTTGAACTCCGTTGCCCGGTCGGATGCCCGCACCGTCCGCAGATACGGAAACAGGGGGCCGGTTCCCGGCAAATCCCGCAAAATCTCCGCCACCTCCTTGTCAAAGCGCATGATGGCAATTGAGCGGGTTTTCTTCCGCGCAAAGCTGATCACGTTGGTTTCCCAATCAACGTTTTCCGCTTCCAAGAAAGCGATGTCGGATTGGGATGCGCCCAAATGCCAGGCCAGTTGGAAAAACGCCTTGCGCTCGGGATTCAACTCGCGGGCGACAATGGCCTGATGCTCTTTCCAGGTGATGCTGCGCTTCTCCTTGAACTTGACGGCCGGCCAGCGCTTCTTCGGCAACACCGGCCACGGCAACCAGCTCATGTCCAACGCGAAGTTGTGGATGCGGCGCAAATAAACATTTGTCGAAACTGAGCCGTTCTCCAGCACTTTCAAAAAGTGCTCGGCCTGGGTTTCCAAAATCACCCTGTTGCGGATTGAATCAAACGCCTTGTCCTTGATGGCGGTGAACCAGCGGGCCTGCGTGTCGCCGGTCCTGAGCTTGGGGATTTCGTCCATGACGTTCTGCCATGTTCGTTTGGCGGCGGCGGGATCGCCGGCCTTCCAATACACGCGGGCCAGGTGCAGGCTGAATGCCGGCGCGTCCTCGGTTTCGTTCTTGGCGGCAACGAGACGGAACGCCTCGTCCTTGTCGCGGGTTTTGAGGGAGGTTTGCTTTTTGGTGACGAGGTCTTCGCAATAGAAGGTGCCCCAGTCGCGGCGGAATACCCGGTAACGGCTTTTCATGTTTCGATTCATGTTGTGAGCATGAACCGTCTTGATCCGCCCGCGTTAGCGAGTTCTAGGCGAGTTAAAGTGATTTATCCCGAATAGTGCCGGAGTTCGCCCGGCACTGAAGATTTCACTGAAACTCGACGCTTTTTCCTCCTAAAGCCCAACAAAAGGGCTGGAGGCGAGGGTCGGAATCGAACCGACGAATGAGGCTTTTGCAGAGCCCTGCCTTACCACTTGGCTACCCCGCCACCGTCCGCGATAGATGTTAAATCACTTTGGTCTGCGCGCCAAGCATGAAAGTCCAAAGGTCAGAAAGAAAATATTCAACCCTTCGTCGTTCCTCGGGCGGAACTATGCAGGGCAGACATTCAACACTCAACATTCAAGCAAGGGTGGAAGCCGAGTTGATGCCGCTTTGACCAAAGCTCGCGCGGTTTGAAAATTCCCGCCGGCGTGATGATGCCCGTGATCAATTCCGGCGGCGTCACGTCAAAGCCCGGATTGCGCGCACCGCTGGTCGGATTCGCCACCCGGACGTACGTTCGTAAATGTCGAGTGTCGAGTGTCGAGTGTCGAGTGTCAGCGATGCCCCACGCGCCGAGGACTTCGCTTTCGTCCCGCTCCTCTATCGGGATGTCGGAGCCGCGTTTCAAATTCCAGTCTATCGTCGAAAGCGGTATCGCCACGTAAAATGGAATGCCGTGCCGCTTGGCCAACACCGCCTTGGTGTAAGTGCCGATTTTGTTCGTCACTTCGCCTGTACGGCCCAGGGCGCGGTCGCTGCCGACGATGACCAGATCAATTTCTCCCCGTTGCATGAGATGGCCGGCGGCGTTGTCGGCGATGACCTGGTGGGAAACTTTTTGCTGGGCGAGTTCCCACGCGGTAAGGGTTGCGCCCTGCGAACGCGGCCGCGTTTCGTCGCAAAAAACGTGGAATTTTTTGCCCTGCGCCTGCGCGGCATATATCGGCCCGGTGGCGGTGCCGATATCCACGCACGCCAGCCAGCCGGCATTGCAATGGGTCAAAATGTTCATGCCGTTGCGAATCAATTTCGCCCCGTGCCGCCCGATTTCCTCGCAATGCCGCACGTCTTCATTGGCAAATTCCTCGGCGGCGGCGAGCGCGAGCGATTGCTGCTCGGCAACGGTCTTCCCGGTGCGCATCACAGCGCGGCCGCCGTTCATGGCGTTGACGGGATCAACGGCCGTGGGGCGCGCGGCCTTGAGCGTTTGATAAACGATTTCGATGTGCCGGGAAAATTTTCGCCGGTCGGTCCCGCGAAAGGCGAGTGCACCTTGGGCCAGGCCATAAGCGGCGGTGGCGGCGATGGCGGGCGCGCCACGAACAATCATGTCGTGGATGGCTCCGGCGGTGGCGCGGAAATTTCTGGTGGCGACGATTTTGAACTCATGCGGGAGGAGTCGTTGTTCGACGAGCAGGACCGCGTTGCGCGCGCGGTCGAAGGCGACGGTGCGATAATGGCGGGTGCGCCCGCGGACGGTGACGTTCATGTGATGGCGTTCAGCCGACCTTGACTTTCATCCGGCGGATTTTGGCCTCGATGTCGCGGTAAATGGGGTGCTGACGCAGCTTGCGGAGGTCGGGATCCCGCGCCAGCCAGCGGAAGTCGCGGTAGCCGAGTTGCAACGCCTTTTCCAGCGCGAGCGCGGCGCGGTCGAATTGCTCCATGAGCGAATAACTGCAGGCGAGATTGTAAAAAACCAGCGCGCTGCGCGGTTCCAGTCGCGCGAGGTGTTCATCCACCTTGAGGCCCTCGGCGTAGCGGCCGCATTGCGTGTAGTGGTCGCCCAACAATTGCAGCGCGTCCACGTAATCGGGATCGCGTCGGACGAGGCCCTCCATGAATTCAATTTGCGTGTCGAGGTCGCGCCGGCTGGCGCGGCCTGTTTTTTTTCTGGTACTGCTTTTGAACGGCATACAACGGACACAGTTTTCCCCTGTGGTGGCTGCAAGTCAAGGGGCTATGTACGAAGGCGGGGGCCCTCTGCGTGAAATCCGAAACCCGAAACCCGAATGCCGAAAGAAGCCCGAAACCCGAAATACAAATAAGGCCTGCACACGCACAATGTTCGGATTCGGGCTTCAGAATTCGGATTTTTCCCCGGCGTTTCCGGCTTCATCGGCTCGAACCTCATCCACGAGCTGATGGCGCAGGAGCATCGCGTGAAGGTCCTCCTGCGGCCGGACAGCGACAGTGCTCATTCAAGGACCATGCTGGTCCGGCGGTGCGCCCGGAGCCAAAACGACCAAGTCAACCGGATCGGAGGTTTCCACCTCGCCTTCGCCTCCCGTACCGGAGTCCAATTGCGCCACGGCCGATAACTCGTGGGTGCCGGCGGAGAAGCGGAACCCATTTTTAACCAAGTCTTAATCGTAATCCCAATCTGCCCGCCGAAGGATTAAGATCAGGATTACGAAAAGCATGAAGACCGACTTCATTGACACCCGCGAGACACCCCTTTAGCCTTTACGCACCATGTCGAAACTGCCGTTTGAACTTCTGCTGGCCCTGCGCTATCTGCGGCCCAAACGGACTTTCGTTTCCATCATCACGCTCATTTCCGTTCTCGGTGTCGCGCTCGGCGTCGCGGTGCTCATCATTGTCATCAGCGTGATGAGCGGGTTCGACCACGACCTGCGCGAAAAAATCCTCGGTTTTAACCCGCATCTCACCGTGGGAAAGCGAGGCACGCCGATGAAAAATTATTTCCAGGCGGCCGGAGTGATTGCCCAAAACAAAAATGTCCGCAGTGTGGCCCCCTTTATTCTGGGCCCGGTCCTGGTGGAAACCCAGGGTGACACCAACCGCTCGGCCATGCAGGATGCTCCCATAATGAGCGGTATTGATCCCCAAGCGGAAAGCAAAATGGGAAACCTTTCGAACAGCATCATCGCCGGCAAATTCGATCTGAGCGGCCGCGGGGTGATCGTTGGCTCGATCTTTGCCAACAACCTTCAATTGCGGGTCGGCGATCACCTTTCGATCTATTCCGCGCGTGAAATCAAAAAAATGAAGGAGGCCCGCGACCGCAAGGAGGATGAGGCGATTTTACCCGACGATTACGAGGTGCGGGGAATCTTTGATGTTGGCTATTACGAGGACAACGCCCGGTACATTACCATTTCGCTGGAAAACGCGCAGGATTTGTATGATCTCGAAGACTCGGTTCATGGACTGTATGTAACGCTGAACGATCCGTATCAAGCGGCGATGATAAAGACACAGTTGACGAACTCGCTGGGCTACGAATTCTATGTCAGCACCTGGATGGAACAGAATTCCACCATGCTTAACGCGCTCGTCGTCGAGAAAAACGTCATGTTTTACCTCCTGTTTTTCATCGTGATTGTGGCCGCGCTGTGCATCCTCAGCGCGCAAATCACGTTCGTCGTCCAAAAAACGCGCGAGATCGGGATGTTGAAAGCGTTGGGCGCGACCAATCTCCAGATCTCCGGGGTCTTTCTCAGCCAGAGCGCCATCATCGGCGTGCTCGGCGTGTTGGCGGGTTATGGCCTGGGGATTCTGGCGCTGACGTATCGCAATGAGTTTTTGCATTTCATGAACCATTGGACCGGCTGGGAACTTTTCCCTGCGTCCATTTACGGCTTCAGCGAACTGCCGGCGATTATTGACGCCCGCGACATCGCGCTCATTTGCGGCAGTTCGTTCATCATTTGCATCCTCGGCGGCGTGCTGCCCGCCATCCGGGCCGGCCGGCTGAAACCCGTGGAGGCGCTGCGCTATGAATAGGAAATTAGGGAACATCGAACATTCAACATTCAACATCGAACGCCGAATGCTTCAGCTGACGATTTCCGATTGGATGTTGAATGTTTTCTCTGCTTCCATTGGAGGCCGGCCATGAGCGAACCGCTTCTTTCCGCCCGTGCCCTCACCAAGACTTACACCTTGGGCAAGCGCGCTCTCGAAGTGTTGCGCGGTGTGGATTTGACGGTGACGCGCGGCGAATTTCTCGCGTTGCGCGGCGCGTCCGGCGCCGGCAAAAGCACGCTGCTCCATTTGATCGGCGGTCTGGACACGCCCAACGCGGGTGAAATCCGTTTTGCCGGACAAAACCTTGCCACATTTTCCGAGAGTGAACTGACATTTTTCCGCAACCACCGTGTCGGTTTCGTTTTCCAGGCGTATTATTTGTTGCCCGAACTCAATGCGCTCGAAAATGTCTGTCTGCCGGCGCGCATGGCCCGCACTCCCGTTGGCCGGGCCGTGTCGCGCGGGCGCGAATTGCTCGCCTGGGTTGGTCTCCAGGACCGCATGGATCACAAGCCGTATGAGCTTTCCGGCGGCGAACAGCAGCGCGTGGCCATCGCCCGCGCCCTCATCAACGAGCCGGAGTTGCTTCTGGCTGACGAACCGACCGGCAACCTCGATTCGCACACCGGCGGTGAAATCATCGAGTTGCTCAAGAATCTCCGCGCCGAAAAACAGACCACGCTGGTCATTGCCACGCACGACGCCAACGTGGCCGCCACCGCGCCGAAGGTGGTGCATCTTGTGGACGGGCAAATCCGGTCGTGAGAATTTACGATATTCGATTTACGATTGACGCAGCTCACGGCATTCGACCGCGTAAATCGTATTTCGTAAATCCAATAAGCCGCAAAGACCGGGTTCCCCGTTCCTATCCCAACCGCACCGGATGCGAGCGGATGTCCTGGTGGCGGCGGGCATCTTGCCTGCCGTAGAGCCGGGCTTCGAGCCCGGCGGGAGTTGCACTGTCAGCGGAAACGACTTTGGAAACAGTTGCGTCGTTCGAGTGCTCCAGCCTCGTTCCAGGCGGCAAGACGCCTGACGCCACGGCGGGCGCGGTTCGTCACAAAAGCCCGTTGAAAAACAGCAGTATGGCGACTAGTTTGTCCTGGTTATGCTTGAAGATCGTGATTACATGCGCCAGCCGGAGTACGGCCGGCGCCTGTCGTTGACCGTGGCGCTCATCATTGTCAACGCGGTCATCTTTTTCTTCAAACTGCTGGTTTCCGGTAATTCACACAGTTTGTTCATCGAGAATCATTATTTTGCGTTGAGCGAGGAAGGGTTGAGACACGGCTTCGTGTGGCAGTTGCTCACCTTCCAGTTCATGCATGCCGGCCTGTTGCATTTGGTGGTCAACTGCTGGGCGATTTACGTTTTCGGCCGCGCCATTGAAGAAATGCTGGGATGGAAAAAATTTCTGATTCTGTATCTGAGCAGCGGGGTTGTCGGTGGAATTTGTCAGGTGCTGGCGGCATTGCTTTGGCCTGGTCTTTTCGGCGGCCCGGTTGTCGGCGCGTCGGCGGGGGCATTTGGCTTGGTCGCGGCGTTTGCGGTTTTGTTCCCGGAGCGCGAATTGGTGATGCTGCTGTTCTTCATTATACCCATCCGGTTGAGCGCAAAAATGCTGCTGATGCTTTCAGTCGTGCTGGCGTTGATCGGCATCATTTTTCCGAATCCATATTCGGCGGCAACGTTGCCAACGCCGCGCATCTGGGCGGGATGCTGACGGGCGTGGTTTTCATCCGCCAGTTCGTCCAGGGCCGCTGGTTGCCATGGGGATTTCCTTCGCGCCGCGCCGCGCCGCGCGAACTGGTCAGCGCCCGCGCGGGCAAAAGCTCGTTCTGGCGTCCGGCGGCCAACCAACCGGACGAGGATTTGTCCACCGACGAATTTGTGAAAAGTGAAGTGGACCCCATCCTCGACAAAATTTCCCGGCACGGCATCCACAGCCTGACGGCGCGCGAACGCGAAATTCTCGAAAAAGCCCGCGAGCGGATGGCCAAGCATTAGGAGCGCCGGCCTCCGGCACGGCACGATCCGATTGACCATCGGGGCAATGCGCCGGACCGGAGATCGGCGCTCCCATTTCACGGCACCGGCTGTTGGGCGCCTTGGAGCGCAACTTGACACGACCGTCACGCTGGCAATAGGCACGCGGCTGGAAGCCGCATTCACTGGCAGCCAGGATGGCCGCCGCCACGGTGGCGGCACGCTTTCAGCGTGCCAGTGATGGCGGCATCCTGCCGCCAGTTGGATTTTGGGTGCCAGGGTGTGCCTGGCGTGCTGGAGCGGAGCGGAAGCGGCTCGACTCCCGCCCTTCGACTTCTTACCCTCGCGCCATGATTACGCGCTACTCACGCCCCGAAATGCGGGCCATCTGGACGGATGAAAACAAGCTCCGCCTCTGGCTCCAAATCGAACTCCTCACCAGCGAGGCGCTCGTCAAACAAGGCGTCGTGCCCAGGACCGACTTTGCTAAAATCAAAGCCGGCGGCGACAAATGGTTTGCCGACCTGCCTGGCCTCGTCGCCCGCCAGAAGGAACTGGAGAAGGTTCTCAATCATGACGTCATCGCCTTCACCACCGCCGTCGCCGAAAAAATCAAAGGCCCGGCCAGCCGCTGGTTCCATTTCGGCCTGACCAGCAGCGACGTGGGCGACACCACCTGCGCCGTGCAGATGGTTCAGAGCGCCGACATTCTCATCGCCGACGTAAAAGCGCTGTGCAAAATCATCGCGCGGCGGGCGCGGGAAACCCAGTTTATGCCCTGCATTGGCCGCAGCCACGGCATCCACGGCGAACCGACCACCTTCGGCCTCAAGCTCGCGCTCATGCACGATGAATTCGGCCGCGCGCTCGAACGCCTCGAACGCGCCCGTGAAGTCGCCGCCGTCGGCAAACTCTCCGGTGCGGTCGGCACCAGTGCGCACCTGTCCCCGAAAATCGAGGCCGCCGTGTGCCAGCAACTCGGCTTGCGGCCCGCGCCGATTGCCACCCAGGTCGTCCAGCGCGACATCCATGCCGAATTTCAAACCGCGCTGGCCCTCGTCGGCGCGAGCATCGAGCGTTGGGCCGTCGAATTCCGCCACCTGCAGCGCACCGAAGTGCTGGAAACCGAGGAACCGTTTGCCAAGGGCCAGAAAGGCAGCAGCGCCATGCCGCACAAGCGCAATCCAATCACCTGGGAACGCCTCACCGGCCTCGCCCGCGTCCTCCGCGGCAACGCCTTTGCGGCGCTGGAAAACGTCGCCCTCTGGCACGAGCGCGACATCAGCCACAGCAGCGTCGAGCGCATCATCTTTCCCGACTCCTGCACGCTGCTCGACTACATGTTCGGCCTGCTCACGCGCCTGATGGATGGTCTCAACGTTTATCCGGAGAACATGAAGAAGAATCTCGGCCTGAGCCTGGGCATGTGGAATTCGCAGACCATTTTGCTGGCGCTCATCAAAAAAGGCCTGACGCGGGAAGCCGCCTACAAGCTGGTCCAGGACGCGGCGATGAAAACCTGGGAAGTGAAGCATGCCGGCCGCGACGACGCCAATTTTGTGGAAGTCCTGAAAGCCGACCCCGCCGTTGCGAAACATTTCAAGAAAGGCGAACTGGAGAAACTCTGCTCGCTCGAGTTCCATTTCAAGGAAGTAAAGAACCGATTCAAGAAACTGGGGTTGTAGGCGCCGAGGTAACGAGGTGGAATGGCTTAACCACGGATGGACACGGATGAAAAACAATCCTTGATACGTTCGTAACCACATTAAAACCCATGCCCAAATTCGCCCCGCCTCCGCCCGTCACGCCTGAAACCTGGCGCGCATTGCTCGCCGCCGCCGCCGACTTTGCCGCCCTCCAGCCGTGGGAATGCATGTATGACAGTGATGTTGTCGGCCTGATTGATCCCGTCACCGGCGAGACGCGCATTGCCACCGTGCTCGGCAACGCCGGAGAAGTGTTTGCCGCCGTTTTCTATCGCCACGCCGCCGGGTTGCGCTGGATTCTCCAGATGCTCAACGACACGCCCGACCCCGAAGACTTGAACACCGCCGATGGCATTGATTGCCTCAAGCTTGAACTCGTTCCCAAACGCGAATTGTGGAAGGAAGACCTGGCCATGCTCAAAGCCGCCGGATTCAAACCGGCCGGCAAAGGCAGCGTCTGGCCGCAATTCCGCTCTGCCGACCCCGGCTGGCTTCCCTGGCACATCAACCAGACCGAGGCCGGCCAGCTCCTCGCCGATCTCCCGCGCCTCACCGCCTTCTCCAGATTGTTCGAGCAACACCCTGGAATTTTCGACAATTGCGATCCTGGTGAAATCCCTTTTCTTCCCGCCGTCATGCCCGCCCGCCCGCTCACGCCCAAAGACCTCGACTGGCGTCCGCTCCTGCCGCCGCCCGTCAGCGGGCTTGATTCCTTCCAGCCCGCCGCCGCCCAGCTCGAAAAACTCCACGCACTCAAACGCGCGCCCGGCACGGCGTGCGAATTTGATTCAACTTTGCTGCCCGGCGGTTCAATTCTCGAAAATGGCCGGCCCTGCTTTGGCCGGTTCAGTTTGCTGGTGGAGCAAAAGCGCGGGTTGGTGCTTGGCATGGATGTGCAAAGCGGCGCGCTCACACCCGGCGAAGCCGCCGGTCGCGGACTGGTGGAATCGCTGCTCAAGGCCGGAATTCTGCCGGATAAAATTATCATTGGCGGCTCGCGTCTCCAGCCCGTGCTGCAACCGCTTTGCAACGCGCTGCAAATCAAACTCTGGCCCGCCTCATCCCTGCCCGCGCTCGAAGCCGCCGTCGCCTCCCTCAGCCAGCACATGATGGCCGGACAATGACGCAAGACAGTGCTCCCGCCTGTCTCCGAATTCGGTCTTGGGCTACTCAACTGTTTCGCGTGACCTTCCGGAGTTGAAGCTCACCAACTTTTCCCAATCAATTGCACCGTCGGGATCACAAAACTCGTCGATGAACTCCTTCGCGAATCGGTTGCTCACTTTGCCGTATTCACGTTGGAACTCTTCATTGCGCTCCCTCGCCCGATGACCGAGCGGTTCAATAATGGTCGTGTAGAGATCGTCGTCGCCTGACACAAAGCTCCAGAAGGTTTGCCCGCACTTCTTGACGTAGTCGCCCTTGTCTTCGCTGTGTTCAACTCCGTAGCAGCAGCCGTTTACCGCTACGACGTTCGTACGTGCTGCATTCGTGGCGAGCACTCGCTTCGCCTGTTTGAAGTTTTGCACCATCTTTTTAATCTGGCTGGCGTTGCCCCAGTTTGGCCCAGACTTGATGGACACAATGTAGCGGATGGCGTCACGCTCGAATTCCAAGTCAATGCCCTCAGTTGTTGACTTTCGTCCACCGAAGGCCTTTTTGCAGATAAAAATTGCCAACCCTTCGAGAAATCCCCCGAAGACAGTTTCTTCCTGCGAGGAAAGGTGTGCGTCGAGAATGCCCTTCACCAACTCCGCTGCCGAAGTTACGTTCTTCGCCCGGAACAGATATGGATTTTTCCGCTTTAGCACATCTCGTAGTTTCAAACTGCCAAGCTTTTCGAGCCTGCGCTTGTGAAAGGACGGAATATTCGCCTCGATGTAGGCGGTGATTTGTTCAGGGCTAACTTTTTTCATTCTTCCTCCGTTTATCCAAAAGCTTGTAGTCGGCTGGCTGAATGTGTTGTTGAGCCAGTTCGACGTACTCCCGCATCAGTTCGATCCCGACAGAATGTCTCCCCAGTTGAAGCGCGACAGCGCAACTCGTGCCGGACCCAACGAACGGGTCCAGCACATGATCGCCTTCATCAGTGAAGAGTTTGATAAACCACTCTGGTAAAGTTGGAGGAAACGCCGCGCTGTGGCTTTTGTTCCCGCACTCAGTCGCGAGATGGAGGACGTTCGTCGGATAAGCCATGTCGCGCTCTAGCCAGTTGGCGATGTTCTTGCCAAAACCGCTGCCCACTTTTGAATCGAAACGCACCACATCGTTTTTCCCAAGCGCTTTCAGTCGCGTTTTTGCCCAATCGCCCATCGGCACCATGACCGCCTCTTGGTTCATCTTGAACTTGCGAGTTTTATTGAACTGAAGACACCGCTCCCAAGCGTCGCGAAAGCGGTTTGGCCATTTGCCGGGGTAACAGTTTCTTTTGTGCCAAATGAATTCCTCAGTCCACAACCAGCCCTGCTGGCGCAGAGCAAGAATGAGTTCGATGACGAATGTATGGCGCTCCCCGTTTTCGACCTTTTCCTTAATGTTTAGGATGAAAGTGCCGCTCGGTTTAAGCACGCGCAGGAACTGTGCGCTGCGCGGAATGAACCACCTGACATATTTTTCAGGTGGAACTCCGCCGTATGTATGCTTGCGCTTGTCTGCATACGGTGGCGAAGTGACTATCAGGTCGAAGGTGTTATCCGGGAATTTCCGAAGCACCTCCAAACAGTCACCTTGCTTGATTTCCGCTGTGGTAATCCGCATGGCCGAGTCGCTCGCGTGCGAATCAGCCCTGTTTGCAGACTGTCTCTGTGGGAACTCTGGTGCCTGAAACTAAAATGGGACGCACTTACTTGCGTCCCATCACAGGCACCTAGGGGGCCCACTAAGAAACGCTTTCAATGCGCCCCGGTTGGGGCGCACTTCAAGCGCTGCTCTTAGTCGAAATTTCCTAGGTTTCGTGACGGACAGCAGCCGAAGCTACGCGAAATGATTTTGGTTAAATTTTGGTTCTGGTCGTTTTGTGTTTTTGACTGACGTGGTGAGATTACGCTGAAGGCCAGTTTCCGGCAATGGGTTTTGCAGGCGGCTCGCGGGTACGCTCGCCCCACCGATTCTTTGCGGTCTTTGCGCTCTTTTGTGGCAAATAAATCCGTGCCCATCCGTGTCATCCGTGGTAAAAAAATCCGCATGGCTTGGCGCATTCAGGAAAGCGTGATTCGTGGTGAAATTGACAACCGGGTCAAGGGTCGCGTGCGCGGTAAACTCTGGCTCGATGGCCTCGGCAAGCCGGTGAAACTCGATCTTGAAGGCAATGCCTGCCCCGACCTCGCGGGTTGTCTGCTCAAATTCAAGAATCCCGCCAAAACTTTTCCGATGCGAAAAAAGCCGGAGTTCAATCCGCTTCAACGGGGCAAAATCGGCAATCTCTCGGCATCGCAAAAGGTGCGCGTGTTCACGGTTCCCGACGGGGAGGCGTTTGCCATGATTGACCGGGGCGAGAAACCGCCGGAACGCATCGCCAACGCGCTTTACCTCGAGTGGTTCAGCGAGAGCAATGGACGGGTGGTCATTGAGAGCGCGGATTTCGAGCTGAACATTTCCGCGCCGAAGTGGCGGTTGACGCCCGCCGAGGAAAAGCAGCGCGCCCAGGACGCCGAGGCGGGATGGGAAATGTTCTCCAAGCAGTTGAACGACGCATTGGAAAAACAAAAACGCGGGCAGAAAGACCCGGAGGCGGAATGGGACGAGCACGATTACGAGCGGTTTATGAAAGAGTGCGACGCCCGCACGGACAAATATATGGAGTTGCAGGAGAAATACGGTGATTCCGACGAAGCCGAGGCGAAGATTGCGAAGGAAATGGGTTGGATTTCCGAAGACCCGCCTTCGCATGAAGGCTTGGGCGCGGCGGGCGAGGACGAGGACGACGGAGAGCGGATGTCGGTTGAGGAGATGAACCGCATCTGCGAAGAGGCTGCGAATGAGCCGCCGCCCGAACCCGAACCGCACCGGGAAGGCCTGGACTGGATTCGCACCGCCGATGGCGGCATCCGGCATCCGCTCCAGTATCGCTGTCATGAAAGCGCGATGAAGGTCTGGCACGAATGCGATGAATTGGGCCTCAACAAAACCGAAGACGAAGATCTGCAGCAGTTCGTCTTTGAATTTCAAACTACGGGCGTAAAACTCGGCGGCGCGTTGCATGGCGTTGCCCGGGGTTGCGGGCCGCGCGATGGCGCGTTCACCGTCGCCTATCTGAAGCGCGCGCTCGACCATCTGCACCAGGCGCAGGCGGGGCTGGAAGCCGTGGCGCCAAAGAAACTTCTGCCGGAGAAGATGATCGCCGGGGCGCGCAAGGAATTATTTGAAATCCGTGAAGGCATTCTCCGCTTGATGGACGAGTTTCGCGGGCGCAAATGAACGCCACGCTGCCAAACAGGACACAAATCATCCGGGCTACCGAGGCCTGCCTGCCCGCCATCTCCGAACTGGCCGGCGTCATCTGGCGCGCATGTTATCCGGGCATCATCACCCACGCGCAGATTGATTACATGCTGCCGCGGATGTATGCGCCCGACGTGCTGCGCGATGAAATCCGTTCCCAGGGAATCCGCTATGACCTTTTGCTCGTGGACGGCAGGCCGTCCGGTTTTGCGTCTTACGGACCAGTAGCTGCGATGCCCTCGTCGCAAAAGGTGGTGGCGACGCCCCGTCGCCTGTCTAAAAACCACACGCCTTTTGAAACCGGGGGAAATGCGCCGGGGGCGGCGCATTCCACGCTCGGCGACGAGGCGTCGCCGCCACCAACAAACCCGGCTTTCGAGTTCAAGTTGCACAAGCTATACCTGCTGCCGGAGCTGCACGGGCGCGGGCTGGGCAGCCTCTTGTTGCAGCACGTCGAACGCGAAGTCCGTGCCGGGGCGGGGCGCCGGTTGATTCTTTACGTGAACCGGCGCAACACCAAGGCCATCACGGCCTACAAACGGAATGGTTTTGCCGTCACTGAATCCGTGGTCACGGACATTGGCAACGGCTTTGTCATGGATGATTACGTCATGACGAAGGAATTGCCCGAACTCCCCGCCAGCGATTCCTCGTCGGGAAACAAGCCGTCATAGCGGAAAGTTCGCCCTGAAAACCATCCTGATGCGTCTGACAAGACGGTTTAATTCTTGTGATTTCAAGCAGAACGATTACAATGAATATATCCGCTTAAACGTAAAACTATTCCGATGTGGCAAGCTCAAGGAAGGTTGTTTCCTGGGTTTGGTTATTCTATCGCTTGCCGGTTTGAACGTGTCTGGCCGGACACCGCCCGATGCCAGTGATCCCGTTGGCTTTTTCAGCAGTGTCGCTGACAAGCTGCTGCGCAGCACGTTTAGCTTTGGCGTGACCAACATCCCGGTTTGTTCCAACGGATTCTTTGTTTATTCGCCCGCAGTTCAGCGGATACTCCAGCTCTCGGCGAATGTTTACGACGCCTCGAATACGAACTTTTTCCCGACCGTCTTCCGGCCCTGTTTCAGCCGCGATGCTGACGGCAACCTTTTCATCACCGGCTATACCAATGTGGATTCAGTTACAGGAGCGGCGGACATTCGTTTGTCCACGCCGTTTGATGCTGCGCAAGTATTGCTGCCGACTGGAACCAATGTTTTCGTCAACGTCTATGGCGTGCCGTGGATCATTGGCGTGAAGAAAGGTCTGCCAGGTTTCAACCAGCTTTACATGGTCAATGTTGCGGCGATCACCCGCAAATTGGAGATGACCCGCGACAGCACGAATGCCTTCGCCGCCACCTACTGGACAAATCAGATGTATGTGATAGGCATCACCAACTATATCGGCATCTCGCTCTGGAATTCGTATTCCAATGATTATCCCCGGCCGTTGACGGTCTATGCTTTCGATTGGATTCAGACGACCCTGACCAATGGGGCGAATACGTGGGTCAGCAATGTCAACTTTACCATTCCTTCCATTACCATCAATGCCTGGCCGGGCTCACATTGGGGGGCGATTCCAATCCTTCCACCGCTGGGAACGCCGAACACGGGTTCCTTTTATTTTACCAACTGGGCATTTGCCTTCCTTCCGGAATCGGTTTATCGGTTGAATACTGGCGTGTTGGTTCCTTATTCGGACAGCCAGCTTTGGGAGACGAACTGTCCGCTGTGGGGGTTGGATCATCAGGGAACCTTGGGGCTGATGACGACGAACTGGTTGCAGGCGTTTATTTTGGATGGCGACCATGTGATTGACTATGTCCAGTTGCGCGGTCCGATTGACAACATAAATTTGAATCAAGTGCTCGCCGACCCGGATTATCCCGACCCGTCAAACAAGCGTTATCAATGGAGTACTAATCTCTATCAATCACCCGGCCCGATGACGTATGGCGTGTATAATCAAATCGATGTTTCAGGACATTACGGAGATGCTCCTGGGGGGAATTCCTGGATCAGGCCGCCCGGCATGCCGAGTTACTTGGGATCAACACCGGAAGCAGAGTCGGCATTCTTCAATGGCTTCTTTTTTCCAACTTTTCAGTTTGGAGGCCGGAACTATACGAACTCACAATTGAGCGTACAGGCTCCTTACACGCCCTCCCGGATGGCCTATGGCTATTACCTGTGGCAGGCGAATGATCCGCTCGTGCATTATTTGGGGAGTGAATTGAATTATCAGGATCCCGGAATCACCGGCTGGCACCAAAGCGATGACTATTATCTGCAATTTCCCACACCGTCACAAAATCTGCCAGGCGATCGGTATCAACCCTGGGGGCTTAACAAGCAAATGGCCGGATTGGTCAATGTGGATACCAATGGCTACAACCTGGCTTACAAGGATCCGCTGATCTGGTGTCCAGACAACTGGAATTTCCCGACCAACCTGCTTTCAGCACTGGGCGGGTTGGGGCAGGTGCATCGCGGCACGCCGTGGCAGACGGTTTATCTCAAGGCGTCAAATCTGCTAAAGGAGTTCACTGTGATTGGCACATACACCGATTATATCGGAACCAATACTTGGGCGCAGTGGACGGGTGATTACAATATTTCCGACGCCGTTCTCATGGCTCCGCTCAATGACAGGCAGTTGGCCAGTTTGCTAATCTCCTTGCTGGACACGAACGATCCTACCCAACTCTTTTCCGTGAACGATCCGAACATTGCCGACTGGTTGAAAGTCCTGGACGGCCTGACTGTTTATTCCAATTCAGTTGCCCGTCCACATCCGTCATATACTGTTGTTCCGCAATACGACACTTACGTGATTGCGAGCAACTCGCCGCAGGCATTGGTTGTTGCCAACGGCATCGCTCAAGCGAGAGCCATTCAACCCAACCGGAATTTTTATTTTCTCGGCGATATTCTAGCGACGCCCGAGTTGACCGAGAACTCTCCCTGGTTGAATACCAGTACCTCCAATCACATCTCCAATCAGCTTCAATACGGCATCACAGATGCCGCTTACGAAGCGATCCCCGCCCAATTGCTACTATTGCTGCGCCCGGATTCAATCGGGACGATGTCACCGACTAACGGCGGCTGGAACCTCCAGTTTTCCGGCTCCGACGGTTACGTCTATGCGCTGCAAACTTCTACAAACCTGGCGAACTGGGATATGGTGAGTACGAATTATCCGGTTCAGGGGCGTTTCTATGTGTCGCCGCTGCAAAATTCATCCGCCCGGTTTTACCGCTCGGTGTTATTGCCGTGAAGGCGGTTGGCAACAACGGTGCGTTTCTTTTCCCCGATCCGTCGCCAGAAAATATACCCGCATCGCCGACACGAGGAAATCCTCAGATGGCAAACCATGGCAATTGTTCAATGACCCCTACGAATCACCGCCAGGTTTTGGACTGCGCCAGCCCTCTGGCGCTTTCGCCACGTTACGCGGACTTCCAAAGCGCCAGAAGGCTGGCGCAGTCCAGGACGCTGTCGCGCGGAAAATGAACACCTTTTGGTTCCGGTGCTGAATTTGTCAAATTCCGCGCGTCCTCCGGCAGAGCCGAAGGCTTGCGAACAAAGTTATGGGGACGACTTCGGCGGTTTGTTGGAAACGTCCGTGCCGGCGTCAATGTCCGGCGAGGCGGTACGCACGCCCTGGTATTCGATGTTGCCGGCGCCGGCGTCCGCGATTTTTGGTCCGGCGTAAATCACCGCCAGTTCGGCCAGCGCGGCGGAGGTGTCATCGCCAAACCCGGAAAGCGCAGTGAGCTTCAGGTGCTTTGCGGTGATGGTCTGCGGAAAACGGATTGTTTGCGGGTCAAAAGTCGAAGCCAGTTGTCCGCTTGCAACTTCATGCCACTGGTTCCCGTCGTCGCTTGCTTGGAGGGTGTACTCGCGAATGTCGCCCTGGTGTTCGCGGTGATTCTGCCGCGGCATCAGGACCAGGCCATTCATCGCCACCGGTCGGGGGAAATGGACGGCCAATGTGTGCGGATATTTTGAGCCGCTGCCGCGTGCGTCGGCGCTCAACCAAAACGTATTCGGATCGCCGTCAATGATAGCGTTTGCATTCTGGCCATCCAGTTCCGCCGTCGCGCCGAGTTTTTTCATGATGCGCGTGTCGAAAAGCAGGCCGCGGATTTCAGCGGCAGAGACGGCAACCTGTGGGTCGAATATTCCACCGGCCATGTAATCGAGCAGGGAGCGGCGCAATTGCTGCGCGCCGGGCCGTGAATCCAGCTCAACGGAGCACACCATCAATTTGCCGTCGCCAACCTTGCACTCAAACACAACGCCAAGCTTGTAATTGCGGTTCCAGTCGTCAATGGCCTGGACGATCGGTTGCAGCCCGCGCGGCAGGCGGTCCAGGTTGACCGCGCGGGCGTTGCGAACGAGTTCTGTCCACTGCCAGTCGCAGTTTGCGTCCGTCGGAAATTCCGACAGCGCGGGATGATTGGTGTCGCACCAAAGTCCCAGCATCCGGCTCCAGGTCGGCCCCATGAGCGCGTTCCAAAAGACCGGCACGCGCGCCAGCGGCGGGCTCCACCAGTCCAGGTCCGCATTGTGCGGCACATACAAAACCTTTCCACCGGCGGACAATTTCCTTTCCGCCTCGTCCCACGAGCTGGTGACGAAAACATTCGTTGGCGTTGAATCCGAAATCTGTGCCGGATAAAGCCAGAAATTCCAGTCGTTGGTAAATATCTTGTAGGAGCCGACGTGAGGAGGCTCTGACTTTTTATTCAAATCGCTGCCACCGATTACAGGAAGTTGGAGACTCCTCACGTCGTCTCCTACACGGATAACGAGTTTGTATTGCGCCGGTGCGGGGAGTTTCGATAAATCCACCATCACGTTCCCCAACACAAAGCCCTTGCCGATGGGAATGTTGGTGACGGCAAATTGCCCTTCCGCCAACACTTTGTCTCCGCGGTCCAGCACCTGCCAGCCTGCCACCGAGACCTCCAGATTCGTCACGTCGAAGTGCGCCACTTCTACCGGCACTTCAAACTTGTCCGTCGTCGTGAACGTGCGTTGGCGTAAACGCGCCAGTGGCACGGTTTGGTTGCAGAATTTTTTGAACTCATCGGGGGTGGCGTAGCCCTTGGATTCCCAGAACGGGTCGAGCAGGCCGACGAGTGCGGTGCCCTGGCCGGTGTAATCGTGCAGGTCGAGCAGTTGAAATCCGGCCAGCCCGGGCGTGCGGAGGTTGGCTTCGATTTCTTCCTTGTAGCATTCGAGCTGGAAGCGGCCGGATGCCTGCGCGAAATCCCGGTTGGTAGGGCGCGCAGTCCTCTGCGCGCCGTCATCAGCATTTGGACGGGCGGCGGGCAGGGGACTCCGATCAGTCGCGAGCGGGCTGCCCGCCCTACTGAACAACCCATGCGCCTTGGCGGAGTCGCGGAATATTTCATAGTTGCCCGGCCGCATGAAGCCGGTGAATTTTTGGATGATGTCGAAATCAGGATAGGCGACCCACTGGCCGGCTTCGTGGGAAATCACCGGCACATTCACGCCTTTCAGCGAATTGCCGTAATCACGTCCGAACCAGCCGGATTCACCGCGCACGCGGTTTGGCCCGACGCGGCCAATCGCCAGATAATCCGCGCCGGTGACAGGGCCGGGCTCGTCAATCAGCGACCAGCCGGTGTCCGGCGTGTAGAGCCGGCGCGGGTCTTCGGCGCGGAAATGCTCGACCCATTGGGTCAGGCACGGCTTCCAGTTGCCGTGCGCTTCGTTGCTGGCCGAAAGCAGCACGAACGACGGATGATTGCCGTAGGCGCGGAGGATGCGGTCGGTTTCGGAGTAGAGCATTTTCTCCATCGCGCTGCCGGGGCTAAAGTCGTTCCACATGCCGCATTCGACCTGCAGATAAAAACCGAGTTGATCGGCAGCTTCAAACGCGGCTTCGGGCGGACACCAGGAATGGAACCGCATGTGGTTCAAGCCCCAATCCTTGCACGTCTTAAAAATCTTCTTCCATGATTCCACATCGGTCGGTGGATATCCTGTCAGCGGAAAATCGCCGGCAAAATGCGTGCCACGCAGATAAGTTTTGCGGCCGTTGATCTCAAAATCCTGACCGACGGCTTTAAAATCGCGGAGGCCGAAGTGCCGTCCGTTTGGGGTATTGGTGCCAAACCCCACCATCAATTCGATAAATCGTCGGGTTGAATTCGTCCCAAAGCCCGGCGTCCTTGTCCAAAGCCAGCTCGGTTTCGAAGTTGCCGCCATTTGTCGTCCAGGAAACCTCCATCGTTTTGCCACCCACTGGTTTGAGTTTTGGTGAGATGATAAATGGTCTGACGATCATTTGTAACTGGCCGCTTCCAGGCTCGCTGGTGATGTTTCCGATGGTGCCTTTGACGGTCACAGACTTTGTGGCGGCGTGCGGATATACCTGCAAATCCTCGATCCATACCGGCGTGGTCCAACGGATTCCAATTTGTCCGACGATGCCGTTCCAGGCGTTGTCGAGCGAGTCGGAGACGGAATGGGCGTCCATCGCGTGCATTCCGGCGGGATCGGGGAATTGCGTGCGATTGTCCACGCGGATGGTCAGGCGATGTTTGCCCGGCGGCACGAGGCCGAAATCGTACTCATGCGGCGTGCACAGGCTGATGTCCGAGCCGATTTCCCGGTCATCCAGCCAGACGGTGGTTTTCCAGTGCGGCCGTTCCAGGAACAACAGCACCCGGCGGTTCTTCAAATCAGGTGAAAGCTCGATGTCCCGCTGATACCATGCCGCGCCCAGGTAATGCCGGGGCGGCTGGCAGAGGAACGGGCACCTTCACGCTGCCGGCGTTGGTGTCGGCGGCATAATCCGCGCGCAAATACCAGAAATGGTCGTAGAGCGTCAACACCCAGGGCGTGTGGATGCCGATTTCATCGCCGTAACCCTGCGCTTCGAGCACGCCGGGCAGCTGGATTTTGTCCGGCAAATTTTTGGCGAACCACTGTTCGTTGGTCCCGACGTCATTGCGATCGAGGGCAAACCGCCATTCGCCGGCAAGTGAAGTCAGGTCGTAGTCGGCGCGCGACCGGACCGGGGCCAGGCAGGACAAAACCAGGGCCAGTGAAAAGAGCGCGCGGGCAAGCGGGGAATATTTCCGGTTCATGTTACGGAGTGTGGCCGTCCCCGGCCACAGCCATGCTCGCCAGCTCCAAGTTTTTCGTAATTTCATGCGCTCTGAGCTGACGAAAGTTGCTGCGCCCGAGGACGGGCGCACTCCGGCGGCAAGCGTTTGCCGATATTGACAACACGCCATAGAGTTCGTGGCCTCAATCTACCAGTTCACGCTCGATTTGTTCAAGCGTCTTGCCCTTGGTTTCCGGCAGTTTGAAACAAATGAAGACAAACCCAAGCACGCAGATGACGGCATAAAGCCAGAAAGTGCCGGCCGGACCGAGCTTCGCATTCAGAATCGGAAACGTGTAAGTCAGGATGAAACAAGCGATCCAAAGCGAGCCGACCGCCACGGCCATCGCCGCGCCGCGGATGCGGTTCGGGAAAATTTCCGAAATGACCACCCACGTCACTGGCGCGAGTGACATGGCGTAGCAGCCGATCGCCGCGAGCACCAGCAACAGCATCGGCGCGCCGGTGACATGCGCATGGTAACAAAAACCCATGCCGACATAGATCACCGCCAGCGCGGCCGAGCCGAAGAGCATGAGCACCCGCCGGCCGCCGCGGTCCACCACGCCCAGCGCCACGAACGTGAAGGCCAGGTTCACCGAACCGGTCCAGGCGATGTTCTTGAGCACGGTCGAAATGTCGTAGCCGGCGGCTTTAAAAATTTCCTCGGCATAATTGAAAATAACATTGATGCCGCACCATTGCTGAAACATGGCCAGCACCACGCCCAGCAGCAGGACCTTCCTCATCCGCGGATCGAGCAGGTCGCGGAAGTCCACTTTTTTGACTTCGTTGACCAGCGTGGCTTCGATGTCGGCCAGCGCGGCCCGGGCATAGTTTTCGCCGCCGATTTTCGCCAGCACGCCGCGGGCGCGGTCGGATTTGCCATTTTTCGCCAGCCAGCGCGGGCTTTCCGGCACGGCGAACATGCCCGCGAAAAACAGCAGCGACGGAATGGCCGTGATGCCGAACATCCAGCGCCAGCCAGTCTGGCCGTACCAGGAGCTTTGAATGAACTCATCCGTCGCACCCGCCGGCAGGTTGCGGACCAGGCTCCAGTTGATGAATTGCGCCGCCAAAATGCCGATGACGATGGTGAGCTGGTTGATGGAAACGAGCTTGCCGCGCATCTGCGCCGGCGCGACCTCGGCGATGTACATCGGCGAAAGGTTTGAGGCCAGGCCGATGGCCACGCCGCCGAGCATCCGCCAGGCGACAAAAATGGTGAAGTTCGACGCCAGCGCGTTGCCGAGCGAGGTGACGGCGAACAGCGCCGCCGAAAAAATCAGCAGCCGCTTGCGGCCAAACTTGTCGCTGAGCGCCCCGGCGACGAGTGCGCCAAAAAGACAGCCGATGAGCGCGCAACTGTTGGCCCAGCCGGATTGCGCGGCATCGGTCAGGTGGAAATACCTCTCGAAAAACGGTTTCGCGCCGCCGATGACCACCCAATCATAGCCGAACAACAGTCCGCCCAGCGCAGCGACGACGGAAATGAGCCAGATGTACCCGAAGTTGTACTTTGCCTGGAGGTTGGACGAATCAGTTTGTGGTGTGGTGATCATGAGGTTCGTGAATTGATGGTTGGCTGGTGGTTTGGATGTAAACGCTCAGTTCTCTTTTGTTTGCACATCAGGTTCGGTAGTTCTCAAGTTGGCGATCTGCGCCGTGCTGACCTCCACCGCGGGTTTGAACCGGTCGCCGGCCATGTAATGCAGCAGGCTGGCGCGAAACTGGCGGACCACCGGATCGGTGTCGAGGTTGTGTTCGACGTCAATGCTGCAAACGAGCAGCCGGCCCTTGCCGACCTTGGCCTCGAACGCCAGGCCGAGGCGGCGATTGGTCACCCAGTCGTCAATCACCTGCACGGAGGGGCGCAGGTTCGGCGGGAGTTCGTCGAGGATCATTGGGCTGGCACGGTGGATCAGATACCACCACTGCCAGTTGCTGTGGAAGTCTGTCGGGAAGCCGGCGAAGAGCGGATGCTTCGGATCGCATAGTATCCCGAGGGTCGTGGGCGGCTGGCGTCCGGTCCAAGCGGTGTTCCAGAAGATGCTGGAGAAGCCGAGCACAACCGGAGCGTTGGTGGCGTTCTTCACCTGCCGGGGCGGAATCAGCCAGAGCACCTTGCCGCCCGCCTCCAGCGCGGCCTGGGCGGCGGTGTTGAATTCGCGGACCACGGTGATGCTGGATGGAACGGAGGCATCCACCTTCGGCGGATAAACCCAGATGTCCCAGTCGTTCTCGAAAGCTGTTTTGAGAACCGAGTAATTCACCTCTTCGGTTGTTTTGCCGGGCGGCGCGGATTCAACCCACTTCACCAGCCCAACGACCAGCTTGTATCGCGCCGGCGCCGGAACATCTGTCAACGCCACCTTCACGCTGCCGAGGGGGATTCCGTTGTCCACCGGGATGTCTCGTTTCGGCAGTTCGCCTTGCGCCACCACCTTGCCGTCGTCGGCCACCAGCCTCCAGGTGGTTACTGCACTTTCCAGCGGCGCAGCGCCAAAATGCGCGACTTCGAGATCGGCTTCGAGTTTCTCATCCGTCGTGAAGACGCGCTTGCTCAAGCGCGCCAGCGGAACCGTGGTGTTGCAGAACCGGTTGTATTCCTTCGCGGTGACATAACCTTTTTCATCCCAGAACGGATCGAGCACGCCGACCAGTGCGGTGCCCTGGCCGGGGAAATCGCGCAGGTCGAGCAACTGGAATCCGCCCATGCCCGGCGTGCGCAACGCCGATTCGATATCCTCCTTGTAGCAGAGCGTCTGGAGCTTGCCGGACGCGAGCAGGAACTGTTTCGCTTGATCGCTCATGTGGTGCCCCTTCAGCGAGTCGCGGAAGATTTCAAAGTTCTTCGGCTTGAGATAGCCGGTGTATTTCTTGATCTCGTCAAAGTTCGGATACACGCACCACTGGCCGATCTCGTGGCTGATCACCGGCACCTTCCGCGCCGCGATGTAGTCGCGGTAATCGGTGACTGTCTCCGGCGGCTGGGCGTTGATGCGGCTCTTGAGGCCCTCCTCCCAACGCTGAATGCGCGGGTCGGATGTGATGTGGAATTGGTTCTCCGGCAATTGGGGCCAGCCGGCGCCGCTGGTGTAAAGCCGGCGCGCATCGGCAGCCTTCCAATGATTCACCCATTCAGCGAGATACTTGTTGGCGTTCTTGCCGCCGGGTTCGTTGCCGTAGGGCATCAGCACGAACGACGGGTGGTTGCCGTACGCCTTCAGGATGCGCTCCGCCTCGCGGTAAAGCCACGCGTCCACCGGCTTGCCGTCACCGAGCGTGGTGCTGAAATTCGCCCACGATGCGATCTCAACCTGGTAATAGAATCCCATTTCGTCTGCGGCTTGGAACGCGGCCTCCGGCGGGCACCACGAGTGAAAGCGAATCAGGTTCAACCCATGCGCCTGGCACACGCGGATGATTCGCTTCCACGATTCGACATCCATGGGCGGATAACCGGTCTTGGGGAAGATGCAGCATTCGAGGGTGCCGCGAAAAAAGGTCTTGCGACCGTTGACGAGGAACTGAGTGCCGGCGGTGGAAATATCGCGGAGGCCGAAAGCCACGAACTTGTCTCCGGGAGTCGGAAATGAATTGGTGCTGACCCCCACTCCCGCACTGTACATCTCCGAATTGAACTCATTCCAATTCTGCGGATACTTCACACAATTGACAGGCAGTGTTGTTTCAAAAGAACCACCGCTCTTGTCCCATTTCACCGGCAGATTTGTGGTTGGTCCGAACCTGGCGATGAAATCTCGGCGTTCTTTCGCCGTGGATTTCAGCGCGACACAAACTGAACCTGTTCCCTGTCCGGTCTTACCTGTGGCATTTCCAATCTTCGCCTTAACCGTCACGGTCTTTGTGGCGACACTTGGAAACACCTGGATGTCCTCAATCCACACCAAAGGCGTTGCCTGCAATTCCATCCTTCCCACGATGCCGTTCCAATTGCCCTGCGTGTGATCGGTGACGCTGTGGGAATCGGCCCCGATGTCCACGACCAGGCGGTTGTCCACACGCAAGGTAAACGTGTGTTTGCCGGGTGAAAGCTGGCCGAGGTCGTATTCGTGCGGTGTCGAGAGGCTGTCGTTGGTGCCGACAGCGCGACCGTCCACCCAGAGGCGCGTTTCCCAATGTGCGCGCTCCAGGAACAGCCCCACGCGTTTGCCGGCCCAGTCCTTCGGAATCTCTATGTCTCGCTGGTACCAAGCCGCGCCGACATAGTACTTCTCCGGCTGGAGCCAGAAGGGAACTTTCACGTTGTCCGGCTCGCGGTACTTTGCGTATTCCGGCGCGGTGAACCACGACTTGTCCACAATGCCGCCGGTCCAGGGCGTGTTCGTGGTGACGTCATCGCCGATGCTCTGCTCGGTTAACGAACCGGGCAGCCGGATGCGATCCGGCAATTGACTCGTGAACCAATGCTCTTTGATGCCGCCGTCCGCACGATCCAGTGCGAAGCGCCAGCGGCCGGCGAGCGAAAGAGCGTCCATATTGCCCGAGGCACCGGCGGCGCGAATACACCACAGAAAGATCAACGTTGATGCCAACGCCATAGCAGCATTTTTTGCACTGAAGGATAACATCGAACATCGAACATCGAACATCGAACGCCGAAGCAAGCGGGAATTCAGGCTGCCATTCGCTGTTCGATGTTTCAGGTTCATGTCGCCTCATCCTTTCATGCTGTCTTTGACCGCGCGGAACATCGCGAGGAGGTTCTCCGTCGGCACGTTGCTTTGGACGTTGTGAATGCTGTTGAAAACGAAGCCGCCGCCTTCGCCGAAAATTTCGATGCGTTCGCGGACTTCACGATAGACCTCATCGGGCGTGCCGAACGGCAGGGTCTTTTGAGTGTCCACGCCGCCGCCCCAGAACACGATGTCCCGGCCGAATTCGCGCTTGAGCCAGCGCGGGTCCATGCCAGTGGCGGAACATTGGACGGGATTCAGCACGTCGAAGCCCGCCTCAATGAATTCAGGGATGAACGGGCACACCGAGCCGCAACTGTGGATGAAAGTCTTCCACTTCGTCAGCTGGTGAATCCGGTCGTTCACGGCCTTGTGAAACGGCTGGTAAAGTTCGCGGTAAGTCTGCACCGAGCAAAACTGCCCGGTCTGCGTGCCGAAATCCGTGCCGCTCACGAAGACGACCTGCGCGTGGTCGCCGACGGCGGCGGCCAGTTTTTCAACGCTCTGGAGCGCGGCCTGGCACTGGATCTCGAACACTTTCATCACGTAATCGCGGTTCGTGACGGTGGCCATGTACCATTCCTGCACGCCCCGAATGCCTTTCGGATTTTTTATCCACGGCGCCGGCACCAGCGCGATGTCGCCAAATGCCGTGCCCGGCAGCGTCAGGTAAATGCCGTAATTGGTCGTGTCGTGGTAATGCTTCGCCAGCTTTGCAAAGTGTTGCACTTCCTCGTCGCTGACCACTCCCATTTCCTCACAGTTGTCTGCAGGGTCGAGTTTCGATTCGTCGAGCGGTTGCTGGCGGTTGGTCGCGTCAAAGAAACAACCATCCTTCGGCATCCACGCACTGGCCGGCACGTTGGTGTCGCCTTCCGGATGCATCAGCCAGCCGCCGTCCGGCGCGGGCGTGACGTTGAATTTTTCCGGCACGAGCACGGGCGTGCCGTCGAACATCGTGAACGGCTTCCAACCTTCGTTCTTAAATCCGAACATCGTGCCCGGTCCATGCACGCCCACGACATCGAGGCCGAGCGCCCGGCGGAGGTCTTCGTCTATCTCGCCGAGCATCTGGTAGGACTCGATGACCTTGACGCGGTGATTGCTTTTACCCAGCACGGCCTCGCGCAGGCGATGCACGGCACCCGCGCCCATGCCGGTCTGAAAGCCCGCGCCGAAATCCACGCACAGCCGGTCGGGGCATTGGTGATTCAGTGTGGCGGCCAGCCGTTCGCGCGAGGTCATGGACTGCATTATACCGGATTCATCTTGGCCGTGCAATTTGGACGGGCAATTTCCAACTCGCCGGCAGGCAAAGGAAATGCGCCGCGCGAAGGCACGCCTTGGAAAGGGAAACCTTTCAGCCGCGCCCCGTTCACGACTCGCGGTACAGCGACATGGTTGAAGGGAGTTGAGGGAGTGGTTTCTTCAAGCAAATCTGCTGCCAGCGCGTGGTTCGGGTCGCACTGCAATACGGCCACCAACAACCTTCGGGCGCGTGATGAATTACCCAGTCCAAGATGGGCTTGTGCTTGCAGGAACAGCGCCGTCGTTTCCTGGCGGAACTGGATGTCGTCCTCGAACAGCAACATCGTCGGCAGTGACGTGGCGAAGTAATCAATCCGGGCCGGCGATTGTTGCAGCTTTTTCGCAAAGGTGAGCAACTCCCGCAACAGCTTGTTCGCTTTCGCCTCCTGCCCGAGTTGCCTCCAAGACATTGCCGAGTAATAAGTCATCTCGCTGAACGCGCGGACACTCATCTCCTGGAAGTCGCCCTTGAAATTTGCGGCGGCGAGCCAGTGTTTCCTGGCTTTCTTTTTTTCGCGCAGCAATTCCAGCGCGCAGCCGAGCCAGTAATGGATGTCGCTTTGATTGGCGAGCAGATGCTTCGCCTCACCGAGATTTTGCGGCGCGGTGAACGCGTTTTCAAAATGATCCACCGCACCAGGAGGGTCGTGATGCGCGAGCGCCTCGCGTCCGAGCATCAACTGCGTGCGGACGTGCTGTCCGAGTGGCCCGCCTTCACCACCTTCCCACGGCTGAAACTTGCGCCGGGCGAGCAATTGCCTGGCTTCGACGTGCCGGCCGGTTTGATTCAACAAAGCGCAGAGTTCCACGGTCAAGTCGTCGCGTTGGCTGACGAGACCGGGATATTGTTCCAGTTCCCGCAAACGCCTCGCCGGCTTTTCCCCGAGCCGTTTCCAAAGCTGGTCGCGCTCGTAGAGCAGCCGCGCATCTTGTGGATTGGTGTGGAACGCTCGGTCGTAAGCCAGGCGGGCCTTCGCCGGTGTATTTGAAATATTGAAATAGCCGATGCCGAGGTTGCGCCAGACGACGGAGTAATGCGAATCCAGTCGCGCGGATTTTTCCCAGAGCTTGATCGCTTCGTGGTGACGCCGCCGGTCGTAAAGCAGGTTGCCAAGGTAATACGGCGCGCGGGCATCTTTTGGATTCACGCGCAGTGCAGCTTCAAGAACGGTGATTTCTTCAAGGCGCGACGGAAAGCAGTAATCCGGCGGCAACGCCGCGGCCTGCTTGAACGCCGCCGCTGCAGATTTGTCGTCGCCTGATTTCTCGTGCAACCAGCCGAGTGTATAGTGAATCAGCGGCAGCGCACCCCAGCTTTGATCGGGGAGCGCGGCGTTCACGCTTTCGCGATCTTCTTGCTTGCGATCGTTGAAGCGGGCTGAAGCCCGCGCTCCGAGCAAATCAATGGCTCCGGCAAACAGTCCGGCGCGGGCGAGGTCATGTGCCAGGTCAAGCGTGGTCTGTAAATCACATTCTAATTTCTGGCCGGCCAGATGCCGCGCCCACCAGTCGAGCGGATCCAGCGCCAGCGTTTCGCGCAGCAGTGCGTTGGCTTCCCGTTCGAGTTCAAGCTTCGGCTTGTCCGCTCTGTCGGGATTCGGGCCGCAAGCTGAAGTTTGAACTCCAGCTTGGGCGAGCCGCCGCAGGACGATGACCTTGAGATTTCGTGCGCGTAGATTGTCGGTGTTGAAACGGAGCGAGCGGTTCAGATGCTCGAGCGCAGCCGCCCAATCCTCGCGGCCGCAATCAATCTCCGCCAGCGCGTGATAGCCCGCCGCCATCCACGCCTGATTCCAGACCGATTTGTAAAATGCGTCGTAAGCCTCGGCATCGCGGTTCAGATAACGCAGGCACAGGCCGAGATTGTAAAATGGTTCGCCGTCGCTGGGATTTGAATTGCGGCGCGCGAGCCGATCGATGGCCTGGCGGAAATATTTCTCCGCGTCCACAAATTCACCGCGTCGTAAATGCCAGAGTCCGATGGCGTTGTTGCACCGTGAATCCAGCGGGTCGCGTCGCAACGCCTCGCGCCAGTAAATTGTCGGGCAACGTGTGGCGTGGCGATATTGTTCCAGGTGCAGTCCGGTGATGAACAGTTCGTCGGTGCTGGAAATGAATTCCGGCGCGGGCGGTTCGGTGGCGGGTGGCGGCACTTCGCCCTTGACCCGCGACCGGGGCTGGAAGGAAATAATTTCATTCCCCAGGGCGTCCGTCACGCGCAGGAGCAAATCCGTTTCGGCCACTCCGCGCGGCAGCTTGATTTCCTTGATGAGCGGTGCGCCGGGCACGAGGTCGCGGGTGGCGGAGATAAGTATTTTGCCTTTGGTGGTGAGAAGAATTATCGCGCGGGAAAACTTCCGCGTGACGGAGACCCCGAGGCGTGCCACCACCCGCAAGGTTTTGGAGTGCGCCGGTCCTCCGAGGCTTTTCAAAAGCGGCCGGGGGCTGTCGCACTCCAGGACGCAAAGCGACACCGCGGCATCCAGATTTGCGTGCTGAGCCGGGCCGATCTTCTGGATGGGATACCAATACTGACTCCACGTTTTCGTTTCGCCGGGCTGGAGAAAGCTGAAGTCGGGCTGATTGTCGGTATAAACGCCGGCCATGATTTCGATATAGGGGCCGAATTCATTTCGGCAGTCGCGTTCGGTGAGGTTGCGATCCCAGGCGTAACCGAATTCGTGATTGCCCCACGTCCATTGCTTCTTGCCCGGCGAGATGTGGTGGTTGGCGATGTGAACAATGCCCGCTTGTGCCGCGTGATCGTAGCCGCCAAAGAAATCTTCCTTTGATCCGATGGCCATGTAGGAACAAGGAGTGGGTATGTTGGCATACCACGACAAATCATTGGGAGCATAGCCGGGCATGGCGGAGGACGGTTTGCCGGGCGTGGATGGGGCGGTGCAAGCGTTTCCAGCAATATGAGGCTTGGAATTTGACGCTGGAAATTCCTCCCGGGAATGCGGCGGGATGAATTGATTTGGGCGTTCGTTGGGCGGCACGCCTTTGAGTCCACGCTTGCCGTAGTTCACACCGTAATAAAGTGCCTGGCAGAGGGGATACTCGCTCATCGAACGTCGCGCATGGTCGGCGACATAATAAACGTCCGGCGGAAAAAAACTTTGATATACTTCATGCACTCGCGTGGCGACGTTCGCCCACCAGAGAAAAGTCTGCGCGAACGGCGTGCGGTTATAGGCGCGCACTTTCAACTCAACGTAACTTTTGCCGGGATGCAAGCAGACGCCGTGCATGCCTTTCATGCGGCACATCGGGTCGTGGTCGCTGCACCAGATGGTTTTCGAACCGTCCGCGTGATCCTCAATCTCGAAATCCACCGGCAGAAACGTTGCTGGGCGATGATGCTGCGGCCAGTTGAATTCAATGCCGCCTGAAATCCACGGTCCGGCCAGCCCGACCAGGGCGGGTTTGATGACGCGCTGATGGTAGATGAGGTCATAACCGTTGGTTGTGTCCTGGATCGCGTGGATGCGTCCGCCGAGTTCCGGCAAAATCATCACGCGCACAAATTCATTTTCCACCCGGACGACTTTCCATTGCCGGTCAATCGGCCTTTCCGCGATGCGATCGGTGAATGGCAACGGATATACCTTGCCACTGCTGCCCTGATAAACCCGCTTCTCCAAAAACATCGGGTTCTTGTCGGGTCTGTGTGGCAGGTAGGTCGGAATGACCAGCTCTTCAGTCCAGACGCGAACTTGGGGATTCATGCTCATGCCATAAAATTCTTTTTCAACGCCGGTCAGTCGATTTCAACTTGGCCATGCAGCGGTGACGATGAAGTGTAGGCAGCAACCGCAAATTCCGAAATGGAGGATTAACCGTTTCACATGGATAATTTTCCGATGCTATGGCACATTGGGCCAACAGCGTGTAAAGTCGGGTCACTTTCAATGAAGCTCCAGGAAAAAGGCGAAGGCTTTCCCGGCCAACGCATCGTGGTATTGCCGCGTTCGGTGGTGGGGCGCGCCCGAAAACATGCCTTGATCAATGGGCTGCTTCGGACAGATGTTGGGTATTTCCCCCGGGCGCGGGGCCACCTGCGCGAACGCCCCGGCGGTGTGGATCAGGCGATTTTTATTTATTGCACCAAGGGCGCCGGATGGTGTGAGCTTGCCGGACGCTACCACGCCGTCAAGGCTGGCGAATTGCTGGTGGTTCCTCCGCAAACGCCTCATGTCTATGGGACCGACGAATCGCAGCCATGGTCCATTCATTGGTTTCACGCCGCAGGCGCCCTGTTGGATTCATTTCTGAATGAACTGGGTGTGACTGTTGACCAGCCGGTGGTGCGCATTGGCGAAGACATCCAGTTGCTGGCCCTGTTTGAAGAGTTGCTGGATGTTGTAGAACACGGTTACACGACACTTCAATTGCTTTATGCTTCCCAGACCTTGTCTCATTTGCTTGCGGTAATGATTCGCGACCACCGCAACGGCAGTGCCACCCAGCCGTCCACGCAACAGAAAGTCAACCGGACCATCGAATACATGAAGCAGCATCTGCATCAAAACCTGCAACTGGACGCGCTGGCGGGAGTGGCCAATTTTTCCCGGTCCCAATACACCGCCCTGTTCAAGCATCAGACGGGTTATGCACCGATAGATTATTTTACCCGGCTGCGGATGCATCGTGCCTGTCAGTTGCTGGATACAACTGATTTGAGTGTCAAGGCAGTGGCGGTCCAACTGGGTTTTGAAGATCCACTCTATTTCTCACGGGTATTCCGGCTGGTGAATGAAAAGACGCCCACCGAGTATCGCAAACTCCGCAAGGGGTGATCGAAAAAGGTTGTCAGAATCAGTGTAAAATAGCCTAATTCGGAAAATTCTCCATATACATCGGTCAATCCTCCATTGCCCGATTTTGAATTCAACCCTAGGCTGGGGTCAGATTATCCAAGCCTTTGCTGTGCACATGAAATTATTGGTGTTTGCCATTACCGGGATTGTGTTCGCCGTCCCAAATTTTGTCTTCGGGCAATCGGCCATTCTTTACAGTCAATCATTTCCTTTTGGGTCTTCGTCGGCAGGGCTTCCCGTCGGATATGTGGGTTGGGCAAACGATGTTCCGAACAACCCCAATCGTCTCTACCAGAATGCCGGCAGTGATGGTGCGGTTTACGCCTTTCAGAGTTCCGCGGCAACGACGGCGTTTTACACGTCCACAAACCTAGCCAATGGAACCGCAGGCACGGTATTCCCCGCCATTGATACTGCACTTTATGCGGGGGTCACATTTCTCGTGGATATCCAACCGAGTCTCAACCCTGGCAATGTTACGGCGAGATTTGCCGTCCAAATGAATGGTAACAGTTGGTTCGCGGCCGCCACCCCATTGCCGGTGCCTGCGGTCGTGGGATCGTTCACGACATATTCAAATCTTTTAAATCCTGCCGCCGCGCAATGGAAGACGTTATTGGTTAGCGGCAATGGCTCGGGCACCGGCGCGATAATCGGTTCCACGGCCAGTGGCGATTTGAGCGGCAGAATCACCGGTGCCGGGATGGTGTTTACCCATACTGGCAACGGGACTTTCAACTTTGATAATTTTGTAATTACCGCGACAAACTTTGCGCGTCTTGCGGCCGGCTCCGTTTCCAACGGTGCGATTACGCTGTCCTGGCCCGGAGCCCAGAACGTCCGGCTTCAAACCACGACCAACATGGTGGCTGCCAACAATTGGAAGGATATCCTCGATAGCGCGGGCCAAAGCACCCGCAAGATGCCCCTGGCCCTCACGCCAGTTTTTTTTCGATTAGTGGCTTTCCCGGTTGGCCGGTTGCAGGATGGAGATTTTGAATCGGGAGACCTCGCCGCCAACTGGCAAGCTTCCGGCACTGCCGGAGCGGCTGTTTTGAAATCAGGGGGGGCTTTTTCCGGTTCTTATTATCTGCAACAGAGCAATTCCTCCCCCTATCAGGTGCAAACGTATCAAATGGTGACCAACCTGCTGAACGGGTATTACAAATTGACGGCGATGATCAAGAACAGTGGCGGCCAGAATGTTTGTTATATCAGTGGCAATGACAAGATGACCAGCCTGCCCATTTCTTCGCAATGGACCAACACCATTGTCAGGGGCATCAACGTCACCAACGGGCAATGCCAAGTCAGCCTCTATTCGAATGACACGACGGGGAGCAACTGGTGCCGGGTGGACTTAATCCAACTGATAAAAGATGATATTCCTTATGCCTTCCTGAAGGGGGGCGATATCTCCGAACTAACGTATGTCGAGCAAGGTGGCGGGAAGTTTTATGAAACCAACGGCATGCAGATGGATTGCCTGCAAATCCTGAAAAATCATGGGTGTAACATTGTGCGGCTTCGCCTGTATAACGATCCAGGCAATCCGAATTGGTATCCGTCTTGGTTGCTTCCTTCAGGGATTCAGGGCTCCGCCGACATTTTGGCACTGGCTGCGCGAGCCAAAGCGATGGGATTCAAAATTCAGCTCACGTTTCATTTTAGTGATTATTGGAGCAATGGGAACACCCAATACAAGCCTCATGACTGGGTGGGACTTTCATTCTCTCAGTTGACCAATGCGCTTTACAGCTTCACCACCAATTTCATGACCCAGATGAAGAATCAGGGAACTTTGCCCGACTTCGTTTCGCTGGGGAATGAAATGCAAGGTGGAATTCTGCTTCAAGACAGCACTCCAACCGGCAGCCCCATATCCACCATGAATTCCCCCGTTAACGGTTCTTACACCAATTTTAATCGCCTGGCACAATTGCTGAATGCAGGTTATGCGGCGGTCAAGGCGGTTTCTCCCGCGACCCAGGTCGTCCTCCACAACGCCAACATAGATGCCAGCAACGTCCAATGGTTTTTCAATCAATGTGTGGCCAACGGGGTGCAATGGGACGTAATGGGATGCTCCTATTATTCTTTTTGGACCGGACTCACGGCCGAACAAGCCAGGGATCAAATCAATTCATGGTATTCGACGTATAACAAACCCATCCTGATCATGGAGACAGGATATAACTGGGCGACGAACCGCTGCGACGGCTACCCTGGCCAACTGGCCAACAATGGGCCCGAGCCGTTTCCGAGCACACCGTTGGGACAAAAGCAATTTACGCTGAATTGTTTCAATGCTCTCAAGCTGGTCGACAACGGCCATTGCATCGGGGATTTGTATTGGGATCCCATTTTCATCTGCGTCCCCGGGGAAGGTTGGGAGTTGGGACAGCCAAACGTGGTGGATAACACGACGTTATTCGATTTTACCGGCCATGCTTTGCCGGGCTTGGACGCCTTTTATTACAATAACTGACCGACCTTGAAATCATCAAATGAAAATTATTAAAGCCAAAAACGTAATGCCAGCAAAGTTGGGTTTTACGCTTATTGAATTACTGGTGGTGATCGCCATTATTGCCATTCTGGCGGCGCTGCTTTTGCCCGCCCTGGCCCGGGCAAAAGACCGTGCGAAGAATATTCAATGCATTTCAAATCTTAAACAATGGGGCGGTTGTTTTGCGTTGTACTGTTCCGAGAACGACGACAGCATGCCGATGGGCTGGAATGACCCAGCCGCATGGGGTGGCTACAAAGGTGTTTGGATGTCAGCTTTGCGAAGTTATTATTCCAGTCCCAACATTCGTTTGTGTCCCATGGCGGATAAGTATCTGAGTGATCTCTCCACCCCTTTTACCCCAAACCCCGCGAATTTTGATTTCACTTTTTATTCATGGGGCATCTATGGCACGGGCGCTTTCACCATGCAGCCTTGGATGACAGCGGGTGATTACGGCAGCTATGGAATCAACGCTTGGGCCGAGAATCCTCCAGACTCACTTGTCGTGGGACCGGATGCGTATATGACTGCGCCCACAGCCAACTATTGGCGGAAAATGGGGGCTCTCCGCAACGGCGATACTATCCCGTTGTTTGCTGATTGCTTGTGGGATGGAACCGGTCCTACTCCTGCCGATATACCACCGACCACGCGAGGCAAAATGTTTCAAAAAAATGCTCTAAATGAATACATGGCTCCGTTTTGCATGCCTAGGCACAGCGGCCGAAGCCCGATTAACATGGTATTCATGGATACCTCGGTGAGAGGTGTGGGAGTGAAAGAACTCTGGGGGCTGCAGTGGTATAAGGATTGGAAGACGCCGTCCATACCAAGTTACGCGTGGCCGGCTTGGATAAACGCTTACAATTGACTGCGAACCCCCGGAAAATTATCCATGTGAATCGGTTGATCATCCATTGCAGTTAATAGGCGTTGTCTTATTAAATACATAAGTCCCTAAAAATCCTGGAAATCCATACACCCTATGAAAAAAATACTCGCCTTGATTGCCTGGTCAGCAACCGTCACGCTGGCTTCGGCGCAGACTGCTGTTCTGTATCAACAGGACTTCGGCACCACCGCCCCGCTGACACTCGTGTCGGTTGGCTGGACTCCGGTTTATGCTCCAAACGGATGGAGCGGCATTTATGCCGAGCCAACCGCGCATGACGGGGTCACCGCTCAAGCTTTGCCGACCAACACGCTCTATTTTGGATCCAGTGGTGCGGCAACGGGCGTGTTTTACACCACCAATGGGGCCGGCACCGGGCCTAACGGCCACTTTGCTTTTACCAGCATTGACCCGACACTTTATACCAATCTGAATATTTCCCTGGAGTCCCAATGGAGCTGGCAAGGCGGCAACCTCAGTTGCTGGTTTGCGGTTCAAGTGGGAGGATCATGGTACGTGGCAACCAATTATCCACTGACGGGGACGGTACAATCGAGCGGCAGTGCAGACTTTCGCCTTTCCAGCATCACCTACAACCCGGCGGCAACCAATTGGAACACCTTGACGATAAGCAGCGGTGCCATTGGCGGGCCGGCGCCGGACAATCTGTCCGGCCCGATCACCGGCATTGGTGTGGTGGTGAGACTGACCGCTGCTGGCAGTTGGGATTACAACAATTTTCTGATCACATCCATATCTAATCCACCGGTAGAGCCGCCAAAACTCGTTGCGGCGCCCCTTAGCCAGACAAATTACAGCGGAGCAGGTGTGTCCTTTGCGGTTGCCGCCACGGGCACAGCGCCCCTCACATATTATTGGCGGTCGAATGGAGTCCCACTCGTCAACGGCGGCCGGATTTCCGGAGCAACCAACTCCGTGCTTACCATTACCAATGTCAACCTCGCCGACTCGGGAAGCAGTTACTCTGTGATTGTCACCAATTCTGCGGGATTCTTTGATACGAGCACCAACACCACCGCCACTTTGACGGTGAATTCCGTTCCCTCTGATTATTTGTACGCGGAAACGTTCCCATTCGTTGGCGCGCTCGCCATCAGTTACCCCGTGAGCTTGGTCGGATGGTCGAACAGCATCCCCGACAATTTAGATCGCCTTGTCCAAAGGACTGGAGGAGACGGTGATGCTTATGGATTTGAGGCATTCGCGATGAACACGGCGGCGTACGTCACCACGGCGTCTGACACCGGAGTATCAGGATTGCCGTTCCCCAGCATCAATCCGGCCGCTTACCCGGCCATTACTTTTTCCGTGGATATTCAGCCGACCTGGCAGGCGGCCAACATCCCGGTCTATTTTGCCGTCCAGATGGGTGGAGCCAACTGGTACGTTTCCCAGACTCCCCTGCCGGTGAATGTCGCGGGCACAGTATTTGCCACGTATCAACAGCAGTTTGATCCCGACGCCATTCAGTGGAACACGCTTACGTTAAGCGGCACTGCTGCGACCATCGGCACACAACCGACAAGCGATCTCAGCGGCAACATCACCGGTGTCGGCCTGGTTTTTGCCAACTCGGGCAGCGGGGGTGTAAACTTCGATAATTTCCTGATTATAACCGATGCCGCGCCGGCGATTCCAGCAGTGGTCCAGGCGCCGCCCTTGAGCCAGACGGTTTATGCGGGTGCCGGAGTATCGTTTGCCGTCGTAGCCACCGGCACCAAGCCATTGGGTTATTATTGGCAGTCCAATGGAGTGCCTCTGGCGGATGGCGGCCGTTTCTCGGGCACGAGAACAAATGTCCTCACCATCTTGAATGCTGGCACCGACGATCAAGCTGCCTATTCCGTGATTGTCAGCAATTCCGTGGGCACCGATGACAGTCTGAACTATGCCATCAGCATATTGACGGTCAACAGTGTCCCGCCCGGCCTCTTGTATGCGGAAATGTTTCCCTATGTGGGTCCGACAGCAGCCCAAAGTTTTCCACTGGGTCTGGTTGGCTGGGGGAATGCCATTCCGGATAGTCCCAACCGCCTCTACCAAAATTCCAGCGGCGATGGTGCCGCTTATGCGTACGAACCCAGTGGCAGCGCGCCGGTCAGCACGGCGTTTTATGCCACCACTGCGTCGGAAACCGGTGCTTCCGGCTTGCCGTTCCCATCCATCAACACGGTGCTCTATGCCGGTATAAGCTTTTCCGTAGATATTGCGCCCGCCTTAAGCCCGGCCAGCGTGGCCACGTATTTTGCCGTGCAGATGAATGGAGGCAGTTGGTTCGTTTCCTCAACCCCCATACCCGTGTCAGGTGTGGAGACGAATTTGTTTGCCACTTACACTCAAGCGTTTAATCCCGGCGCATCGAATTGGAAAACGCTCACAGTGAGCGGCACCAGCGCAACCATCGGTGGGACGGCTTCGGGTAATCTCACCGGCAACATTACCGGTGCCGGCCTCGTTTCGAGTTTCACCGGGACGGGAACCATCGATTTCGACAATTTTGTCGTAACGACCACAACGGGTGTCAGTGCCCCGGGCGGAATTCTTGTCAGTTCTGTCACGAACAATGGGAAATACATCACTTTCTTGTGGATCGGTGGTCCGTCTATACACCTCCAAAGCACGACCAATTTGGCGCCGGCTATATGGCATGATGTGCCCAACACCACGGGACAAAGTACGGCAACGGTAACAAATACCGTTCCCCAAAAGTTCTACCGCCTGATCTGGCCATGATGACATGCCTTACCCGGAAAATCGTCCATGTAAATCGGTCAATGTTCCATTGTCACAAATCAGTTAATTTGGTATATACAATCAAATTCGGCAAATAAACCTACTATAATACTATGAAAACTATTCTATCGATCGGTTCCATCGTTTCGATCCTGACGCTGGCTGTGCTGCCCGCAAAGGCCAACTTGTTGAACAACGGCAACTTTAACACGGGTGATTTTACGGGGTGGTGGACTTATTCCGCTGACGCAACTCAATCCAACTACATAGACACGGTTTATATGTTGGATGCAACTCCGAACGCTGTCTTGGCATCGGGTTCTTCCACATGGCGGGAAGTCATTGGGCAGGATCCTGCGATCGGAGCGAATTTGTTGTATAACCTGAGTTTTGACTACAGTGCGACCAATACTCCCTCTTGGGGTTCGGCGGCGGTGACCATCAACTACTATGATGCCGGCGCGAATTACCTCAATTATGAGTGGATACCTCTGTATAATCAACAACCGGCGCCGAACGCCGATGGGCAATGGTTGAGCTATAGCGGGGATTTCACGACCCCCGCGAACACGGCATATTTGGAAATTCAGTTTAACGTATGGAACTGGACCACGTTGCATCTGGACAATGTGAACATGCAGGTGGTGCCTGAACCAACTTCGGCAGTGTTGTTGGGTGGCGCAGGTTTGGTGGGGCTGCTTTTACGCCGTCGGCGCGCATAATTTTCAAAAGCCCCATTTTACTGACGCCAGCGTCTTTTGTTTCTGGAAATGGCTCATTGCTGAGAAATGAGCCATTTCTAATTGGTGGCCTAGCCGTGCCGGCCTTTCACGGTTAAGGATGATCTTGATGGATTTTTTTATGCAACTGACTTCCACAAAACTGGTTTTGGCAGCATTGACTGCCGCTTTCAGCCTCGCTGGCGCGTATGCCAATCCACTGGCCATCACCATCACAACGCCCCCGCCTCCACAGACTACGGGCTTTAACATGGGCGATTCGCACCGACCGGATGGGGCCACGCTTACGCTCGATAGCAACAGCCTGCGGCTGAACGGCAAACCGTGGATGCCGGTAATGGGCGAGTTCCATTACGCACGCTACCCCGAAGGTGAGTGGCGTGAGGAACTGCTCAGAATGAAGGCTGGCGGCATTGACACGGTCGCCACGTATGTCTTCTGGATTCATCACGAAGAAATCGAGGGACAATTCGATTGGTCGGGCCGCCGGGATCTTCGCCATTTTATCCAGCTTTGCGGCGAACTCGGCTTGAAAGTTCTGGTGCGTTGCGGTCCTTGGGATCATGGCGAAGTGCGCAATGGTGGCTTTCCGGATTGGCTTGGGAAAAAAGGCTGGAAGACTCGTTCCAACGACACTAATTATCTCGCAAAAGCAAAAATTCTTTACGGTGAAATTGCCAAACAGCTTTCAGACCTGCTCTGGAAGGACGGCGGACCGGTCATCGGCATCCAACTTGAAAATGAATACAAAGGTCCAGCCGAACATCTTCTCACGCTAAAAAACCTCGCGCGCGAAGCAGGGCTTGACGTGCCGCTCTACACTAAAACCGGCTGGCCGTTGTTGAGTACCCCATTGCCGTTTGGTGAAATCGTGCCCCTCTACGGCGTTTATGCGGAAGGTTTTTGGGATCGGGAGCTGACGCCGATGCCCGATGGTTATTGGACAGGATTTCACTTCTCGCATCTGCGCACGGACAACGCCATCGGCTCAGACATTCTCGGCACCCACGAGGCCAAAGACCCCACCGACGCGGAAAAGTATCCTTTTCTGACCTGCGAAATCGGCGCCGGTATAATGAGCAGCTACCATCGCAGAATCTGTTTTTACCCCCAGGACGCGGAGTCAACAACACTCGTGAAACTCGGTTCTGGCGGCACTTCGGTCGGTTATTACATGTATCACGGCGGCGAGAATCCCGACGGCAAACTCTCCACGCTTGAGGAATCGCAAGCCACCGGTTTCTGGAACGACATGCCCGTGAAAAATTACGACTTCCAGACCGCGCTCGGTGAGTACGGGCAAATGCGGCCACAATATCATTTGCTGCGTCGGTTGCATCTTTTTCTTCATGAGTGGGGGGGGCAGCTTGCGGACATGCCGACCACCCTCCCAGACCAACGACCGCATGGGAAAAATGATTTCGACACTCTTCGTTGGTGTGTTCGCTCCGATGGCACAAGCGGTTTCGTTTTCGTGAACAATTATCAGCGCCTTCAGGAACTGCCGCCCAAAAAGAATGTGCAATTCTCGATCCAGCTTCCCTCCGGTCCGTTCACGTTTCCGCAAAATCCGGTCACTGTCCCGTCCGACACATGCTTTTTCTGGCCGTTCAATCTGGACCTCGGCAAAGGCGTCCGCTTGGTTTGGGCCTCGGCGCAACCGGTCAGTGCCATTGACGATGGCAATGTTCGCACAATCTTTTTTGTGGAAACCAAAGGTATCTCGCCCGAATTCGCGTTCAATAATGATTCCGGTTTGAAGAAATTCTCGGGTGAAGTGAGTCGTCGCGATGGCCTGATGATTATTGACCATGTGAAGCCCAAAACCGGTCCTGCAATTCAGATTACAGGGGCGGATGGGGGCTCAGTCCGAATCGTGCTTTTGTCCGACAGTGACTCCTTGGCGTTCTGGAAAGGAAACATCATGGGACGCGACCGGATGTTTTTGACCCACGCCGGGCTGGTGCTGGATGGGAATGCTATTAAGCTGACTTCGACCGACCCCGTGGACCTTAAAATCGACATCTACCCTGCGCCAGCCTCGATCAACCGCGCAGGCAAACAGATTCGCGCCAAAACGGACGGCATTTTTGAGCAGTATACCCCACCGGAACCACGCCGAATTCAACCCACCCTTTTGCTCGAAACCGTGCAGCCGGCAGGCCCGCTGCGCGTTATCCCGCTGGGTAAAATCAAGGATGCCGTTGCGGCCGCACCCGAAGACTCCGATTTTGACAAGGCAGCTATCTGGCGGATCAAGCTGCCTGCGAACCTGGATCTCAATTCTGATCCCATTTTGCGCCTGCACTACGTCGGCGATGTTGCGCGTGTGACGTTGAACGGAAAACTGTTGACGGACGATTTTTACAACGGCAACGCTTTCGATATTGGCCTGCGCCGATATGCGCCTGGGATATTGAACGGTGATCTGCGCGTTGAAATCCTGCCGCTGCAAAAGGGTGCGCCGATTTATCTGGCTCAACAGGCATGGCCTGTTTTCGGCCGCACCAAGAGCGCCGTTGATCTGAAAAGCGTCGAGATTATTCCCCGCTATCAAGCGCAATTGACCGTGCCTTGAATACACGTCCATGAAAAATCGTTGGCTGGTTAAGGTTTTATTCATATCGGGGTTGCTCTTCTCTGCAACTGGACTTTTCGCGAAGGAGCTTGTTTACCTTGATAGCCAGGGGGTCGTTCGCTGGAGTTCAAATCACACCGAAGTCGCACTGTTCGGCGCGAATTATTCGCTGGCGTCGGGTTGCGATTATCGCGCTGCAGGCTATGTCCATTCGGATCGAAAAAAACTTGTCGAAAATGACATGGAGCATTTTGCCCGCATGGGCTGGGATGGCATGAGGCTGTGCTTTTGGGGGGATTGGGAGAATTGCGATACGAATGGAAACCTGATCATGAATGACCATCTCGACGTGCTTGACTATGCGATTTACCAGGCGAAGCAGCGCGGCATTTACGTCCTGCTTACCCCGATCACAACCTACGCTTCCTGGTGGCCTGACGGGCGGGCGAGTGATTTCAATCCGGGCTTTTCAGCGATTTACCCGCGCGGTCAACTTGGTGTAAACACAAATGCCATTGCCGCCGAATGCAATTATCTCCGGCAAATTCTCAACCACGTCAATCCATACACCCGCGTCGCGCTTAAAGATGAACCAAACATCTTGTTCATCGAACCGATCAACGAACCAGTGCATCAGTCTGACGATTTGGCTGGTTCAATTGCTTATATTGATGCTCTCGTGGGTGCCATTCGCGATACCAGCTGTCAAAAGCTCGTTTTTTACAACGTCAGCCAGGATTTCGGCATTACCCCCGCCATTAAGGCTTCGAAATCTCAAGGGGTGAGCTTTGCGTGGTATCCGACAGGATTGAACTCGGAACATATGCTCAAGCTAAACTATCTGCGTTCCGTGGACGACTTCACGCCTATGTTGCGGCCCGACTTGCTGAACGTACCGAAGCTGGTCTACGAATTTGACACAGCCGATATGTATTCTGGTTGCATGTATCCAGCAATGATACGTGCGTTCCGGGGTGCCGGCGCACAGTTCATTGCCATGTTCTCCTACGACATGCTTGATACCGCCGCCTACAACCTCGGCTGGCAGACACATTTCTTGAACCTGGTCTATTCGCCGAAGAAGGCCGTAAGTGCGATAATCGCCGCCGAAGCCACCCGCAACCTGCCGCGCTATTCGCATTACGGGGATTATCCCGACAATTGCCGGTTCGGACCGTTTCGCGTCAGTTACGAGGAAGATTCGAGTGAAATGGTCACGGGCGAGAAGTTTCTGTACTCAAACGACACGCAAACCAAATTGCCTAATCCGGCGGCGCTCCGGCGTATCGTCGGATTTGGCAGTTCACCGGTGGTCGAATACGAAGGGCAGGGCAGTTATTTCCTCGACAAGCTCACAAACGGCCTCTGGCGGCTCGAGGTTTATTCCGATGCCATCATCGTGCAGGATCCATTCGCGCAGTCGTTGAATTTTCAAACCGTGTGCTCGCGGCTGGTGTCGCGTGAATGGGCGATGACCGTGCGGCTGCCCGATCTGGGCGGCGGTTTTGCCGTCACGCCCCTGAATACCGGCAACACGAACGCCGCCGTTGCCCGTGACGGCCGATTCGAAATCAAGTCCGGCGTCTATCTGCTCTCGAAAAGCCGTCCGCCGGATCGGAGCAAACTTCCTGACCGCGTCGGCGGGATTGGACTCGCGGAATTCGTCTGCCCGCAACCGCCCGATCTGCCGGTGCAACTTCAGCCGGTTGCCCATGAGGAATATCCTGCCGGCCAATCCATCACCATCGCGGCGGACGTGATTGACATCCAGCCGCCGCAATCCGTCACGCTTTATGCGCGTGCCGCCGGCAACGCGGATTTCCGGGAGTTTTCATTGTTGCCCAAACGCGGCTACCGTTATGAAACCATCATTCCGGCTGCGGCATTCACCGCCGGCACCATCGAATATTATTTTTCCGTCAAAACCAACGGCGGGGTCGCGCGGTTTCCTGCGGAGGGTGACAAGTTCTGGACGGCGTTCCTAACCGCGCCCACCGCGCCGCTGTCATTGTTCGACGCGGCGCAGGACATGGAGCGCCTGGCCTATACCCGCATCGGCGACAATGTCCGTCGCGGCATTTTCCAGCGCCGGTCCGCCACCACCAATGACCCGGCGGCGTTGCGCCTGTTTTTCCCGTTGAGCTACGACCGCGCGCTGGACGACTACACGGCCTCGCTGCCGGTCAAAAACAAAATTGCCGATTGCGGGCCACGGGTTGGAACGGCGACAGCGTTGCGCGTGAAAGCGCGGGGTGAAGGCGACGGCCAGCAGATCCATCTCACTCTGGTTGAGTCCGACGGAACCTCATGGAACACCAGGCTGACCCTGTCGCCCGCCTGGCAAGAGTTGGTCTTTCCCATGAAGCAATTCAAGATCGGGCTCGGAGTGCAGTTGCCGCTCGGTTTTCCCGGACGTTGGAACTATTGGCTGACGCCGGCAAAGGGGCGCGGCGGTCCGGACGATCATCCGCGACTCGCGCAGGTTGAGCACCTACAGATTTCCTTTCGGCCCTCCGCCAACGCCTCAAAATCGACAACGGATGTCTGGGCCGACATCGCGTCGGTCACGCTGCTGCCGGAGCAGCGATGACGGCAATTCTCTAATTGTGGAAGGGTTGAATAGCCAAAACTGGCTACGTCCATCACCGTTGGGTGTCCACGCTTTAGCATGTTCCAACGGCTGGCACCCTGACCCGGGCTGCGCCGGAGGCTTCGCCGAGGCGAGAGGGTGGACACCAAACGCGATTTTCGGACGCGCTCAAACGTCATGCGGCAAGGTACGCGACTGAAGTTTGGCGACGAGGGCGTCGCCGCCACGTTCAAACGACGGGGCGTTGCTTCTACACCCGCTTCTGCCCCTGATACGCCGTCAGAAAATAAACCAGCACCACCGCCACGACTGCGGCCAGGACGCCCCAGAAAAGCGGCCATTGCGTGCCGGTCGGGTGCGTGCAGGCGACGAACCACCAGCCGGTGCCGAGGTAGCCGATGAGGTTGCCCACGCCGCTGTTCATGAGCGACATCAACGCCTGTGCCCGCGCGCGCCACGCGGTATCCACGCGCTGGTTGAGGTAGATTTGTGCGGTGATGAACACGAGGGCGAAGGAGCAGCCGTGCAGCGCCACACCTGCCAGCAGCCCCGCCCGGTCATTGAACGCGCTCAAGACAAATCGCAACACGCCGAAGCCCATGCCGCACGCGAAAATCCATTTCAACCGCCACTGCAGCAGCAATCTGCCGAGGCTGAACATGGCGATGATTTCGCTCACTTGCCCGAGGCTCATCCAGGCGCTGGTGTGTTGCAGGCCGAGGTCGTGCAGGTGTGTCGGCGCATACGGATAAAACGCCGCCAGCGGGATGCAGAAAAGCGCTGTAGTGATGAAGACCACGCGATGGTCGGGGTTTTTCAACAACGTGAGCGCGTCCAGGCCCAGGCGCTCGTGCCACGAAAGCTGTTCGATGGATTTTGGCACTTCCAGAACCGGCAGGAAAAACGTGACCCCGGCGACCATCAGCCACGTCGCCGCACCGGTGTATCCGGCCAGCGCTGACGTGTCCGCATTCAACAGGCTGACGAGCAGGCCTCCGGCCATCCAGCCAATCGTGGCCATGGCGCGGAGGGGGCCGAATTCCTTTTGTGCGTCTGCCAATCGCGCGAGAACAATGGTTGAGGAAATGCTCCACATCGGCGCGGAACAGAGCGAGTAAAGCTGGATCAACGCGAGCACCAGCCACGGATGGCCGTTCATTTTGATGGCGGTGCTGACCAGCGTCATGGAGGCCGAGGCGGCCAGCGCCAGGCCGCGCAGCACTTTCACCGGCGACGTGTGGCGGTCGGCCATCGCGCCAAAAATGAGCGGCGAGACAAATGCCGCCACCGCGGAGGCGGCGAACGCGAACGGCTTGATGGCGTGCAGTCCATGCGCATCGAGCACGGGGCCGAGCGGCACGAACCAGATGCCCATCGCCGCCGCCTGAATGAAGAACAACACCGCCAGTTCGGTGTATTCGGCTTTTCGCAGCGTGGTCAGCACGCGCAGAGGGTCGTGCAGATGCGGAAAATTTCAACTAAACAAAACCGGAAGCCGGAAAGGCATGGCAACTGCGGTGATTGACCTCAAAAGAAACGCGCAGCCGGGAAGCTGCGCGCGAACAATCAATTGGTCTGGAATTGGAGGCTTACTTCTTATTCTCCTGCGGCTTCTCCTGTGATTTCCCCTGCGGTTTGGCTTCCCAGTCGCGGGATTGGGCCTCGCCATTCCGATCGAATTCCATTTTGCCCTTGATGACGCCGTCCGCGATTTTGCCGGAGTATTTGGCGGTGAATTTGTTGCCGTTGAACTCGCGGGTGACGGTGAAGGAAATGTCAGCGCCGGAGATTTTGCTGTCGGTGATTTCCGTGGTGTTGATCTGGCCGTCCCGTCCCGGCGAACTCACCTTGCCGGTCAGCTTGTCGCCTTCCAGCTTCAGCACGAGCGTGTTGGTCCGGTCCGGCCCGCCGTTGCGTCCCGGTACGGTCCACGTGTAGGTTCCCGTCGGGTCCACCTTTTCCACTTTTTTATCTTCGGCCCGGGCTTGGGTCAGGACGCCTAACATCAAGACGGTGCTGGCCAGGGCGAGTGAGAATTTGTTCAGTGTCATGTGCGTGTGATGATTTGATTGGTTGCTTGCAGTGACCCCGAAATGCATTCCAACGGCGCACCGGGGAACTTACAGGAAGTCAGACCCTCCCGGGCGGCAAAAGGTTACAGTTTTTGACCGCCGGTTTTGCCGTATTATCTGGCCTGCTGATATACCCGCACCCAATCCACTTCAAAGCGGATGGGGAATTCAGTCTTGGAAGGATCACCCCCGTTTGCGCCGATGGCCTGGTTCAGGATGAAATAAACCGGGCGATGAAATGGGTTGCCGCGGTCGGCGTTGTCGGCGTCGGCGAGGGTGAGCTGGTTCAACCGCTTGCCATCGAGGAGTAAAACAATTTTCTTCTCGTCCCATTCCATCGTCCAGACATGAAATTCCTTCGCCCACGCCTCGCCGAGTTCGCCAACCGGCTTCTTGACGGCGAGCCATTTGGTTTTTCCGTCGAGCTGGTAGCCGAAGTTGGCGAGAACGGTGCTGGTGTAAAATTCCATGATGTCCACCTCGCCGCACGCGGGCCAGCGGCTGCCGGGGGTGGCGCCGAGCGTCCAGAACGCCGGCCAGCTTCCCAACTGCGTGTCAATGCGCGCGCGCATCTCAAACTTGCCGTATTTGAACTCGCGCAGGCGGCGCGACGTGATGCTGGCCGAGGTATAATCAATCCATTCGCGGCTGGTCTTCCAGTTATCGCTACCCGGCACGAACTGCGGATTGCGTTTGTGTTCCGGTCGCGCTTCGATGACCAAAAGGCCGTTCGTGCAGAAGGCATTTTCCGGCTGATACCATTGCAACTCCCGGTTGCGCACAAAACCGTGCTCGTAATTCCAGTTCGCCGGGTCGGGCGGGCCATTCGTGTCGAATTCATCGTGCCAGACCAGTTTCCAATCATTCGTTGAATCATTCGTCGGCACCGGCTCGATCTTTGTTTCTGCGCAATCGCCAATAAAAGCGGCGAACAAAATTAAAGCGCAAAGCGATTTGGCAGGTTTGCTCATCAGGTTCAAGGTCATTAAGCCAAGAAAAGCGAGGCTTGCAAATCCAATCATTCGGGCGCATGGTTTTAACTGTTGAATGAAAACTGCGAGCCAACAAACCAAGCACACGGCGTTGAGCGATTACATCGTGGCTGACCCGGAGATTCTGGGCGGCGAACCGGTGTTTCGCGGTACACGCGTTCCGGTCGTGTCGCTGTTTGAGCATCTGGAAAGCGACTGTTCACTCGATGAGTTTCTGGAAAATTTCCCGACCGTCACCCGCGCCGCAGCGGTGGCCGTGCTGACAGAACGACAACAATTGCAGGACGTCATTTGGGCGGCGCGCAAAATTACCAACTAAATTGACCCTATGCCAATCACGCTTGATGAGATTGTTGAAGAAACCCGCGAGATGCCGGCGGAAGTCGTGGCGGAGTTGGTGGACCGCATCATGGTCGTGCGACACGGCGGTATCGAACCGTCCGTGGCGGCGGCTTGGAAGACTGAAACCGACCGGCGCATTGCCGAAATTGAATCCGGCAAAGTCAAAGGGGTTCCCCTCGAAGAATCGCTGGCGCGCGCGCGCAAAATTGCCGGGCTGTGAAATTCTTGCTTCATCCCGAAGCTGACGAGGAATTTGCCGGGGCGGTTCGTTATTATTCTGAAATTTCCCCCGAACTCGGCGTGCGTTTCTATCGCGAGATGGAACGATTATTTCGCGAAGCCTGCGCCGCCCCGGAACGCTTCCGCAAATTCGATCCGCCCGCCCGCAGGCATTTCAGCCGCGACTTTCCCTACGCCGTCATCTTTCTGGAAAAGCCGGAGTGCATTTGGATTGTGGCCGTGATGCACATGAAACGGCGTCCCCGTTACTGGCGCGAACGACTCGGTTGAAAACGCGCCGGTGGAAACAACTCGCCGAAGTCCTGTTGCGATTTAATTCGTTTGCCGATTAGAGCATTTCCATAAATAATGTAGCTTTACAAAGGAGTGGCAACCGGATAAAGTCTGGGGCATGCAAGCGATTCCTCTACCGACCCGTCAACGCATCATCCACCTCTACGAACAGGGCAAAAGCACCCGCGACATTTCCGCGTTCTTCGGTTTCTGTGTGGCGGCGGTGCGCCGAGTCCGGCAACAGTTCAAGGAGCGGGGCACACTCCAACCCCAAACTGACCGGTGCGGACGCAAGACGCTGTTAACCGTCAAACGCAAAGTTCACCTGCAAAAGCTGGTGGCCGAGCAACCCGACGCCACCCTGGCCGAGTTGGGGACGCGCATGGATCGCCCTTTTCGGACTTCGACGATGGACTTATGGCTGCGCCGACTGGGGTTGACGTATAAAAAAAACGCTGCACGCCGCCGAACAGAACCGCCCCGACGTGGCCGAAAAAAGGGCGCATTGGCATGAGCAATTGGCGGAAATAGATCCGGGACGGCTGGTGTTTGTGGATGAAAGCGGAGCCAACACCAAGATGACCCGTTGGCGGGGACGGTCTCCTGGCGGCCAGCGGTTGGTCGCCCACATTCCGCAGGGCCACTATCAGACCAGCAGCCTTATCTCGGGGGTTCGCCTGACCGGTCCCCGCGCCCCTTGGCTCTTTGAGGGAGCCATGAATGGGGAGATGTTTTTGGCATGGGTCAGGGAAGGTCTGGTGCCCACACTGCAAAAGGACGACTTGGTTATCATGGACAATCTGGCGACGCACAAGGTGCAGGGCGTCCGCGAGGCCATCGAATCGGTGGGTGCCCGGCTTTTGTATCTACCGCCCTATTCGCCTGATTTCAACCCCATCGAAAACATGTGGAGCAAGATCAAGCAAATCCTCCGCAGCCTGGCCCCGCGCACCCAGACTGAATTGCTGGAAGCGACCAAACTCGCTTTCAACGCCATCTCCCCCGCCGACTGCCTCGGCTTCTTTTTACACGCCCGCTACGCTATATGAATTATGGAAATGCTCTAGCAGTTAAGAGGCCACCGCAAGTTCCTGATTCGCGTATAACGAACCGCGGTAGAATCTTTTTTTCAGAAGAAACTGTGGGAAGATATGGTCGATTAAGGAATCACCAATTAGTCTCTCTCGCTTAAAGTCAATGAAGATGAAACAGTCTGACTCCTCTAAATGCCGGAAAATAATATCTCGGAGGCCATCCAGATTTTGTTCCTCGCAGGCTACGAAACAATCAAATCCAAGTTCGCTCCCTTCCTCATTTTTCCCTTCTATCTTTTTTTTAATCGCTTCAGCGATTGGACGTTCTTCGGAATTTTGCCCACAACTTAAAAATATATGCGCTTTCATTTGAAGCTTTGAGTTAGAGATTTTCCGACACGCGCTGAATTTTCACTGCTTTGCCGCTGGCGTCGTCAATTTCAATCACCGCGCCGTGGAGCAGCACGCGGTCCTTGGCCACTTCGAACCGCTGCGGCATGTTGGTGAGAAAACGTTTGAGGACGGGCTCGATTTCGCGGCCCAGCACGCTTTCGTGCGGGCCGGTGAACCCGGCGTCGGTCAGATAGGCCGTGCCGCCGGGGAAAATCTGTTCGTCCGCCGTCTGCACGTGCGTGTGCGTGCCCACCACCGCGCTCACCTGGCCGTCGAGCATCCGCGCGAACGCGATTTTTTCCGAGGTCGCCTCGGCATGAATATCCACGAAGATGATTTTCGTCTGCTCGCGCAGGCGTTTGACCTCGTCGAGCGCCAGGAGAAACGGGTTTTCCAGCGGCGGCATGAACGTGCGGCCTTGCACGTTTAAGACAGCAATTGAAGGCCGGCTTTGGACTGCGGACTGCGGACTGTGGACTTTAAAAACTCCGCTGCCTTGTCCCGGCGTGCCGGGCGGATAATTCAGCGGTCGCAGAAAGCGTTTTTCGCCTGCAAGCAGTTCCATGACTTCCTTCTGGTCCCACAAATGGTCGCCAGTGGTGATGACGTCCACGCCCGCCGAAAAAATTTCCTCGGCGGTCTTGGGCGTGATACCGGAGCCGCCGGCGGAGTTTTCGCCGTTGGCGATGACGAAATCGAGATGATGTTCCTGTCGCAGTTTGGGAAGCAGTTCCGCGACCGCGCGCCGGCCCGGGTGTCCCACGATGTCGCCGATGAAGAGCAGTTTCACAAGCCGAATTTTAACCACGAAATACACGAAATACACGAAAGAAAACGACCACGAATAAAGAAATAAAACCTACCACGGATAAACACAGATGAACACGGATATGCTTTTTAGCAGCGGGTGGGGCAAATTGTTTTGGAAAACCTCAAAACTTCCAGTCATCCGTAATACAATCCTGCAACTTCACGCACGGATGACAAAAATTTGGACTGCGGTGGCAGAGCGCAGCGGCGACACCGCTTTCCGTGCTACCGGTTGCTTCCAAAAGCGGCGTGGCGCTTCGCTTCCCGCCGCAGTCCAAAATCTATGGTTGCGGGCAAAGGCCGCGTTAGGGTAATCCGTGTCCATCCGTGGTTTAATCCTGCGTTGGATCAGAGCCACCAGGCGATGGAACCGATGGCGGCGGCGGCGAGCCAGATTAACAGGACGGCGCGGGTGTGGCTCAGGCCGGTGCGGACCAGCCGGTGCGAGAGGTGATTCGTGTCGCCGATATAAAATGGTTTGCCTGCCAGTGTGCGCTGGATGACGACCCACGCGAGGTCGGCCAGGGGAATGGCCAGCACGAACAACGGCGAGAGCACGGCGAGCGGACGCGGGTTTTGTTTCGTGTAAAAGTGCGGCAGGATCGCCAACACGGCGAGCAGATAGCCGACGAGATGGCTGCCGGCGTCGCCGAGGAACGCGCGCGCATTGGGAAAGTTGTAGGGCAAAAAACCGACGAGCGCGCCGCACGCCAGAAACGCAATCAACGCTACCAGGTATTCGCCATCCGCCGCCGCGATGACGGCGAACTGCCACGCGCCGATCGCGCCCAGCCCGGCACACAGGCCATTCATGTTGTCCATGAAATTGAAGGCGTTAACGACGGTGAGCACCCACAGAATGGTAATGGCGTAGCTGAAAGCGACATAGGGGACAAAGAGCGTGATGCGCTTGCAGGCGGCGGCAACGAGCACGGCGATCAGCAACTGGCCGACGAATTTCGGCAAGGGTTTCAGTTCATGTTTGTCGTCCAGCACGCCGAGCATGACCATCGCAATCGCGCCCAGGGCGATCGCGGCCAGTTCGAGTCCGCGGCGCTCCAGGCCATGGGCGATGGGAAATGTTTGGTCCGCGACATGCACTCCGAGTTTGAGCATCAGGGCTCCGGCGGCGAGCGGCAGCAACAGGCCGGTGAGCACGGCGAGGCCGCCGGCGAGCGGCACGGGCGCGTCGTGGATTTTGCGCTGGCCGGGATCGTCCACGAGATTTGTGTGCAGGCACCATCTTCGCCAGAACGGCAGCGCCAGCAGTGCTGTCAGCAACGCGCTGGCAAAGGCGGCACAAAAAAAATTGAATGGAAAAGTCATGGTTGGAGTTCAGGCTTCAGCCTGTCTCGCGCGGCGCACAAGCTGAAGCTTGAACTCCAGCGGCTGCGGCCAGTTTCAGGTAGAGATGGTAGAGGTTATCCACCATTTGTTCGACGGCAAAATTTTCACGAATGAATTGCTGGCCGCGCCGGCCGAGCCGCTCGCGCAACGGCGCGTCGCCGGCAAGCTGCAGCAGCCGTTGAGCGACGGTGGCGACATCTCCGGTGCGGACCAGAAAGCCGGTTTCATTCTCAAGGCAAACCTCGTCCGCGCCGTCAAAATCGTAGGCTACCACCGGTTTGCCCGCCGCCAGCGCCTGCGGGAGGGCGCGGGAGAGCGCCTCGCGGGAAGAGAGGTGGGCGAGGCAGTCCATGATGCCGACATAACGCGGCACCTCGCCGGGCGGGACCAGGCCGGTGAAGACGACCTTGCCGGCGAACCCCGGCGCGCGGGCCAGAGCTTCAATTTCACTTCTCAATGAGCCGTCGCCCACCAGCAGCAGCCGGGCGTGCGGAATTTGCGGCAGGATTTTCCGAAAGGCGGCGAGCAAATCGGCGTGGCCCTTGAGTTTGAACAGCCGGGCGATTTTGCCGATGACAAAATGGGTTTCGTCGAGGCCGAGCTGGCGGCGGAGCGCCGGGTCGTTGGCGGCGCTCAAAAACGGTTCCACGGGGAAGCCGCTGAAAATGCGCGTGAACATTTCCGGGCGTCCGATTCCGGCAGCGAGGTAGAGTCGCGTCATGGCCTGGGCGGAACAGACGAAATGCGTGGTGACTTTGGCGGCATGACGTTCGGCGGCGGTGAAGAGCCGGTTGGCGGGCGCGCCCTGAAACGGGCCGAAGGAAGGGCCGTGAATATGGTGGATGATCACCGGCACGCCCGCGCGCCGGGCCGCGAGGCGGCCCAGAATCCCCGCCTTGCCGCTGTGGGTGTGAACGATGTCGGGTTTTTGTTCGCGCAGAATTTTTTCCAGCCGGCGCAGCGCGAGCCAGTCTTTCAGCGGATGCACCGGGCGGACGAGTTCGGGCACGATGGTGAGCAGTCCGGGAATCGGGGCGACCGCTGGTTCCAGCGACCCTTCCGGGCCGGCGGTCGGGCCGGAGATCAGGTGAACCTCGACGCCGGGTTTCTGGCGCAGACCGAGCACGGAGGCCACGGTGTTTTCCTGCGCGCCGCCGACGATCAGCCGGGTGATGATATGGGTGACGCGCATTGGCGCGTTTCAGGGTAAATGGCCCTTAAGTTCGCGGAGCCGCTGCATGATGTTGGTGGCTTCCTCGGTGTTGGTGTTCGCGTTGGCCAGATAAAGTTTGTAATTTCTAATCGCTTCGTTCGTTTCGTGCTGGCGCCAGGCGATTTCGCCGAGGCCATAGGCGATCAGAAAGGAGTTGGTGAAGGATGGCTGCAATGTTTTGTAATCGGCGCGCGCCTCGTCGAGCCGGCCGCTGTTGAGGCAGGCCACGGCGCGGTAGAAGCGGGCGGTGAGGTTGTTCGTCTGCTGCAGCGCGCGGGTCAGCGCGGCAATCGCGTCGTCATAAGCTTTCATCTGAAAGCAGGTGTAACCCTGGCTGAAAAGCCAGTCCGGATCGTTGGGCACGAGCCGGAGCTTTCGATCAATCACGTCGAGCGCGTTGGTGAACAGGCCATGCATCAGAAAAACCTGCACGATGGCGGTGCGCAGATCATCATCGGCGGGATGGAGAACGATTTCGGTTTCGAGCAAATGCGTTCCCCGCGCGAAGTCTTTATTTTGAAAACAGGCGGCGGCGGCGACGACGTTCAGTTGAGTTTTATTCGTTTTGGCGAGCGAAAATCTTTCCGGCTGTTCGAGCGGGTCGCGCAACACCTCGAGCGCGCGGTCGGGCAGGCGGGACATCACGTAAATCTGGCCGAGCGTGAGCCGGGTTTCCAGATTGTCCGGTTCGAGTTCTTGAACGCGCGCCAAAGGCGCGACCGCCTGGCGAAAGTATCCATTTTGCGTTGCCAGGTTGATGCCCTCCACAAAACAAAAACTCGGTTCATCGAAAGGCCCGTTGGCATTGAGCGCGCTGTTCCAATCCCGGAATTTGCCAAATTGATCACTGGTGGTTTTGGACAAGTCCAGCGGCGCGCTTTTGCCGGCGCGCAGGCTTTGATTGAACTGGAGATTGATTTGCGCGACGAAGTTGTCGGGATTGACTTCTTCCGCCATGATGAAACACGCGGCGGCGTTGGCAAGATTGCCGGCGCGCTGCAACTGAACACCCCAGAAATCCAGGCTGCGCGAGTAAAAGGTTCCGGCGAGGATGGCATTTTGATTTTGTTCGCGAGGCACGTGAAATCTATCCAGCAACCGGTCGCCCCAACTGCGCGGCGCATTCGGGTCGGGCGGTGCGACGGCGCGTTTAATGGGAGCGAACGCCTGCGTTTCCACCCGCGCCCAGAATGCCTGGTTCTCCGCGATTTGATTTTTGTCCGGTAACGGTGGCAACAGCGTGTCCCCGGGCAGTGTTTTTAGTTTGTAGGCCAGGCCGTGCGGTTCCTGATAGAATTGTTCGAAATAGTAGCCGAAGCTCGGATGCAGGTAATAAAGCTCGTTGGATTTGGCCAGCATGGTCAAGGCGCCGACGAGTCCAATCGGATTGAGCGGTTTCATGTCGGTCGCCGACACCAGTTCCGGCCACTTTTGCGGGAATTTTTTGTGCAAGAACCGGAGATAAGCGGGCCAGTTCAAGGACTGGGTGTCGAGCGGCAAAAAATCCTTTGCCCGGCCGTCCCGCGCCAACGCCGCTTCCACCAGAAACAAACGGATCGGATCATCGCTCAACAAAATGCCGCCCGAACGTGGTAAATTCTCTTCCACGAACGATGCATATTTTGGGAATGTATCATCGTTTGCCGCGCGGACTTGCGGCGTGTTTCTGTAAATCAGCCCGGTTACGGTTGCCACTACCAGCAACCAAAAAACAACGACCACCAAGGGATCCAAAAATTGAAACGGTTCCGGCTGGAGTGGTTGCGTACGGCTGCCGGGGGCTTTGCCAAAAATGAGCAGAAAATAGCCGCTGAAGTAACCGACAATCAATGCCCCGAGATAATAAAGTGTCAAGAGCGGTGTTCCAAAACCGAGATGCCGCGGGCTGAACGGCGGGTCAAATGCCATCCAAATGCAGAAGACCAAAAAAGTGGCGCACACCAGATGAAACAGGAAACTCGTCAACGCCATGCCCATGGGGCTGTGATCGCCAAAGGACGCTTTCCAGCGGATTGCCATCACGAACACCGGCATCAGGTAAGCCAGCAACAACGCCAGGAATACAAGATATTGCGACGGGTGGAGGCAGCAAAAGAAATAAAATTTCAGCACATTATACGTTGGAAGCAGGCTGATTTTCAGTGCTTCCCAGAAAGTCAACGGCATCTTGTCCGAAACCACGGCCAGCAGTGGCATCAAAAGATAAAACGTCATTCCCAGCAGCCCGCACAAAATCATTCTTTTGAGAAATCGCAGATGGAAGAAGCTCAAGCCGCGAATCCACACTATCGCGGCTGCGAAAGCCGGGAAAAATCCCACCATCGCCCAATTATTTGCCATGGCCGCGCCATACACGACCGAGGACAGAAACAAACGCCATTCAGCTTCATCCAGCCGGTATTCCAGCAACGACCAAATTACGAACGCGAACAGCAACAGGTCGAACATCTCGCCCGTGAAATTCGTTGCGTTCTGCCAAAACGTCATTTGCAAACCGCAAACCAACACGGCCAGAACCGGCGGCAGCCACGCGCTGCCAGTGGTCAAAAACGAAAAATCGCTGTGTTCACGCTTGCGTTGCACGTCGGTCCGGTCGCGCGGCAGCAGCGCAACCGACCGCGCGAGCAAACCGAGCGTCAAGGCCGCGCATACGGCGGAAAACACATTCAGGGCCAGCGGGATCTGCGGCGCCGGGAGCCAGCGGAACGGCTGCGTAACGAGGAATAAAATCGGACTCGCAATCTCCGGCTGCCAGGTCCACCCCGAAATCGTGGCCACCTGGCTGAGATTGAACAACGACACCCATCGGTTTAATGTGTACCAATAAAACGCGAAGGCCGCCACCGTCAAAAGCCAGGGCAAAAGTCGCGGCGCAAAATTTTTTCGCGGGTCAGTATGCATTTTGATTGTCGTTAAGTTTGTACAGTTGAATCCATGCCGTGCGTCCTGGCAAGGCTTTGGCCAGCGCGCAAATCCGCCACGCACTCGACGTGTTGTGTTTGTGGAAACATATCCAATGGCTGCACACACGCCAGTTCAAAGACACCATTGCCGCACAAAATGTTCAAGTCGCGCGCCATCGTCGCCGGATGGCAAGAGACATAAATCACCTGTGCCGGGTTCATCTCGCGAAGCAGTTGCAACGTCTGCGGCAGACAGCCTTTGCGCGGCGGATCGAGCAGCACCGTTGTGGCTTGCGGCGAAAAACGCTTCAGCAACTCCGGCAAAACCGCCTCCACCGCCGCCGCCACAAACTCGCCGTTGCCGATTTTTCGCGCCGCCGCGTTGCGCCGCGCCGCCTGGATGGCGCGCTGGTCGTATTCCACGCCGGTGAACGATTCGACCGCGTCCGCCAGTTCGATGCCGAAAAAACCGACGCCGCAATACAAGTCAACCAGATGCCGCGTTGGAGTCCAAGCTTCAGCTTGTTTTGGGGAATGCTGCTGCGAGGTGGCGGAACCGGCTGAAGCTTGAACTGCGGCGCTTTGCAAAAAATCACGCACCGTTTCGACGAGCTTCGGCAGCAGGGAGAAATTGTTTTGGAAAAACGAGTCCGGCGGCACGTCCCAGTCTTCCGGCGGCACGCGCAAAACGACTTTGATTCCGCCTTTGGGCGGCGGATGCGCGCGGACGCGCCGGATTTCCTCGTTGAGCACCGGTTCGGCGATTTTGCAATCCTCGATGTCCTCGACCAGGCCGCAGTCCCAGCGCACAAAACCGATGTTCAGTTTTTGCTCCGGTTTGTTCCACTGGCTGCGAATCATGATGCGATTGCGGTAGCCGTAAGGCCTGGGGCAGGGGATGACCGGCGCGACCCGTGCCTGCTCAAACCCGCCAATGCGTTGAAACAAATCGGCGATTTGTTTGTGCTTCAATCGAAGCTGCGTGGCATAATCAACGTGCTGATACTGGCAACCGCCGCATTGGCCGAAGTAGCGGCACGCCGGTTCGACCCGCTCCGGTGACGGTTGCACGACGCGCAAAAGTTTCGCGCGGGCGAAATTCTTTTTGACCCCGGTGATTTCAACCTCGACGACTTCACCGACGCACACAAACGGCACGAACACGACGAAATCGCCCGCTGGTGCCGCCGAAGCCCCGACGCCAGTGTTGGAGTGAAGGTGCATACGCCCGACGCCTTCACCGCCGAACGCGATGTCTTGAATCGTCAAGGTGAGTTGCTCGCCGGTTTTGAAAGGCACACGTTCAGCTTAGAAAACGGAACGCTCTCAAAAAAGACTTTTCACCGCATGGGATCGCTTTTTGTGGCGATGGCTTCGGAGAAGATTGCCAGCAGTTCCGCCCGGTCAACCGCGCCGACCAGCCGGTTTTCCGCCAGACTGTTGACGACGGGCACGTTGCGCAATTCACTTTCCAGCACCACCGGCAGCGCCTCGAGCAACCGCTGGCCGGGGGTAAGGCATGGGGGCGGCGGACGCATCACGTCGTAGGCGATGACCGCGTCCAGGTCCTGCGCGCGGTTCAGAAATTCCTTCAAATCCTGCAAGGCCACCACGCCGAGCAACCGCTGCTGCGCGTTCACGACCGGCAGAAAATTATTGGAGTTGGTCAAAAACTGGTCGGCGATTTCCCGGAGCGGGGTGTTCTCACGCACGGGCGTTACCGGCGCGCGCATGAGGTCGCCGATGGTTTGTTCCATGGTTTCACCGGGGCGGCTGGTTTCCCGGCCGAGCGCCAGGCCCTTGACGCGCAGATGCTCCGTATAAACCGACTCGCCGTGCAATTGCCGCGCCACCAGAATGGAAACTACGCACGCCAGCATCAGCGGCGGGACCAGCGAGTAATCCAGGGACAATTCAAAAATCAAAATCATGGCCAGCAATGGCGACCGGGTGGTCGCCGCCAGCACCGCGCCCATGCCCACCAGCGCGAACGCGCCCTCCGGCATGCCCGCCGCTGAACCCCCAAATTGATGCAGCGCCGTGCCGAACAGCGCGCCGGCGCTGGCGCCGATGAACAAGGTGGGGGTGAACACACCGCCCACCGTGCCGGCGCCGACCGTTGCCGCCGTGGCCACCCATTTTGCCACCAGCAATCCAGCCAGCCACAGGAGCGGGTTCGCCTCGGTCAGGAATTTTTCGTGCAAAATGCCGTTGGTCACGGAATAGCCATTGCCGCAGACGCCGGGAAAACCAATGGCGATGATGCCCACCATCAAACCGGCCAGCGTCAGCCGGAGATAGACCGGCCAGTTGAACTTGCGAAATTGATTTTCGGCGAGGCGCAGCAATTTCAGAAACAACGCGCCCACCATGCCGCAAAGCACGCCCAGCAGCACAAACCACGGCAATTGCGACAGCGTGGCGGCGGGGAACGGCGGGATTTTATACCACGGCTCAATGCCAAAAATACTGCGCGACACCATGGCGGCGATGACCGACGAAAAAACCAGCGGTGCAAAGAGGTTCATCGAAAAATTCCCCAGCACAATCAGCGATGCAAACACGGCGCCCGCAATCGGCGCGTTGTAGGCCGCCGCGATGCCGGAAGCCGCGCCGCAGCCGACCAGCAGCCGCAACCGGTACGGCGGCCATTTCGCAATCTGGCCGAGCTTCGACGACAGCGTCGCCGCCAGTTGCGTGATGCCGCCTTCCCGCCCGATGGAGGCGCCGGTGGCGATGCTGATAATGGCCGAGATTGTTTTCACCAGTTCCGTGCGAAACGGCAGCCGTCCGTCACCCGCGACGACGACTTCGAGCAGGTTGGTGGAACCTTGCGGCCCGACGAACCGCAAGCCCCAATGCAAAACCAGTCCCGCCGCCAGGCCGCCCAGGGTCGGAACCAGAACGCGTTCCCAATCATTCAATCGTCCGGCGACTTCCACCGGGTCGCCCGGCTGAATCAAATGGATCGCGTAGAAGAAAAACAGGTTTACCAGACCGCCAATGACGCCGACGAGCCCGGCCAGCACGAGGTGGAACGCTTCTTCATTGAAGACCAGTTTTTCGCGCCAGCGCAGCGCGCGCCGCCAGTGGCGGCGAAGAAAATCCCGCGCCCGCGTGACCATGCCACTGTTCATCCACGACTGCACATGGCCAATCTAAGCGCGATCGGCGATTCTGACGAGACGGGATTTTTGCGTGAATTGTTTTACGCCGCAAGCGTAGTGGTGGCGACGAAACGGTGGCTGATGTTGTCCACCATGACGCCGAAGCCTTCGAGCGTCCGGACACCGAGCAGCGTCATATCTCCCGGCTCGGCAAAAACAACTTCATCCGCCGTTTCATAACCATTCGCGCGCAAGATGACATAGCCAACATCGCGTTCAATGGCCTGCTTGGTCGCGGTGTGAAAAGCGCGTTTTCGGCGGGGCATCACGCCGATTTTCAACAGCACGTCGGCGGGCAACCACGTCAATTCAGAACCCGTGTCCACCAGCGCTTCCAACGGCGGCGTGGTCTGTTCTTCGCGTTTGGGATTGCAGGCAACAATGTTGACTTTGAAAATGCTCACAATTTTATTAGACACCTGCGGGCAAAAATATTCAAGTTTTTTTCAAACTCGCAATCGCATCCTTCATTTCGCTGAAATGCTTGTCTGGATCGCCGGAGTCGGTCAAGTGAACAATCTTGCCGTCCAGGCCGATGAGGAAGCTGACGCGTTTGGCCATTTTTTTGCCTTCCATCCGCACACCGTAGGCGTCGGCGATCTTCCCGTCCGCGTCGGCCAGCAGGCGGAAATTCAATTTATGTTCGGCAATGAATTTTTGGTGGCTTTCGGCAGAATCAAAACTGACGCCGATGACCTCGACGTTGTCCTTTTGCAAATCGCCCATGCGGTCGCGGAAGCCGCACGCCTCCTTCGTGCAGCCCGGGGTGTTGTCCTTGGGATAAAAATACAAGAGGACGATTTTTTTGCCGATGAAGCTGTTCAATTCGACGGTCTTGCCGTCCTGGTCCTGTCCGGTGAACAGCGGTGCGGTGTCGCCGGCCTTGGGAACGGCGGCAAAAGCGGAGGTGACGAAGAGTGAAAAGCTGGTGATGAGAGTCAAGGCTGCGGTCACAAGATTTTTCATAAATAGTATGCTGGTTTTTCAGACTAGACGTGGAATTGAACAGAAGGTAACGAAGAAAATAAAGGGTGAGAGTTTCAGCCGTTCTTCGTTTCCTGCGTTGTCTTTTGTGACCAACCCCACAATTTTAACTGTCACTTGCGCGGCCAGCGGCGCAGGCCGTTTTGAAACCACAGCTTCCACACCATCCAAAGCGCTTCCCAGACAATATGGCCGGACATTTTGGAATGGCCCTCGGCCCGGTCGGTGAAAATGATCGGCACTTCGACAACCCGGAATCCCTGCCGCCAGAGTTTGTGCGTCATCTCAATCTGAAAGCTGTAGCCGTTGGACTGGACGGCGTTGAGATTGATGGCCTGCAACGCGCACCGGCGGAAACATTTGTAACCGCCCGTCGGGTCGGTGAACGGCATGCCGGTGACCCACATCACATATTTGCCCGCGCTGCGGCTGAGCATCAGTCGTTTCAACGGCCAGTTGATGACACGGATGCCGCCCTTGTAACGCGAGCCGAGCACGAGGTCGGCATTCTTGGTGGCTTCGATGAACAGGGGCACGTTGTCCGGGTTGTGCGAAAAATCACCGTCCATTTCAAAGATAAATTCGTAGTTTCGTTCGAGCGCCCATTTGAATCCGGCAATGTAGGCGCGGCCCAGGCCGTTCTTTTCCGCGCGATGCAGGACGTGAATTTCCGGGTGTTTTGCCGCCAGTTCATCGGCCAGTTTGCCCGTGCCGTCGGGCGAATTGTCGTCCACCACCAGCAGGTCCACCGGCACCGGCAGTTTCAAAAGGTGTTCGACCATGCGCGGGAGATTTTCCCGCTCATTGTAGGTCGGCATAATGATGATGGTCGGATTCATGCTGGCGATGCCGCAGATAATTAAAGGGGAAACGCGCCGAAAACAAGCGGGCAATTCAGCAGCAGGTCAGTTTGATGAAAGAGGGCGGGCGGAGGGAGGCGAAATCACAAACAAAACCCCAAGCTCTAAACCATAATGACAAAAGAATGCTCAAACAACCAATGCGCGTTGGACAGACATTTGATTGTCACTTGCGCGGCCAACGGCGCAGGCCGTTTTGCAGCCACAACCGCCAGACCATGATGAGTGATTCGCGGAAGATGCCGCCGGACATTTTGGAATGGCCTTCGATGCGCTCGGTGAAAACGATCGGTACCTCGATGACTTTGCGTCCTTGCCGCCAAAGCCGGTGCGTCATTTCAATTTGGATGCTGTAACCTTTTGAGAGAACGGCATTGAGATCGATGGCTTGGAGCGCGCGACGGCGAAAACATTTGTAGCCGCCGGTCGGATCGGTGAACGGCATTCCGGTGATAATCCGGACGTAAATTTCCGCGCCGCGGCTCAACATCAACCGCTTGAGCGGCCAATTGACGACGCGCACGCCACCGGAATAACGCGAGCCGAGCACCAGATCGGCATCCTGATTTTTCGCGGCTTCGAGAAACATTGGAATATCATCAGGATTGTGCGAAAAATCGCAGTCCATCTCGAAGATGAATTCGTAACTGCGTTCCAGCGCCCATTTGAACCCGGAAATGTAGGCGCGGCCCAAGCCGTTTTTTTTCTGCTCGTGCAGGACATGAATCTGCGGGTGTTTCGCGGCGAGTTCGTCCGCGATTTTCCCCGTGCCATCCGATGAATTACCGTCCACCACCAGCACGTCCACGCCGACCGGCAGCGACAATAATTTTTGCGCCATGCGCGGGAGATTTTCCCGTTCATTGACGGTCGGCAGGATGATAAGCGTAGGATTCATGCCGTGTGATGCGCGGATAATTATACGGGAAACGCGCGGAAAACAAGCGGGCAATTCAGTAGTGAGTCGGTTGCTGCAACCGGGCACTGCCCGTAGCGGCGGGCCTCCGGCCTGCCGTGGAGACGGGGCGTCCCGCCCGGCGGACACCGCGCCGGTAACGGCAATGATCGGACAACTCGAAAGCCTTTGGTCCGTACCCAACGTTTTTTCCGGGCGGCAAGATGCCGCCCTCTACGTCAGGCGGGACGCTCGATGCTACAGTTTGATTGCCTCGTTTTGCCCGTCCCTCTAATCTTAAAGTCATGTTCGCCTCGCTGCTCACCAACATTGCGAACTGGAATTTTTTCATTGCCAGTCCGTTTTGGCTGGCGGTGTCCATTTTTCAAATTTGGATGCTGATTGACGCCGTCCGCCAGCGCGAATGGATTTGGGCGCTGTTCATTGTCCTGGGCTGGGGATTGTCCTCCCTGTTGTACTACTTTTTCGTCTATCGCGCCGTGCCGTCCGCCACGCACGGGTTTGAACTGCCCGGCGCGCACAGCCGCCGCCGCATCAAGGAATTGCAGGCGCAAATTCATCACCTCGACAAGGCACACCACCACTCGCAGCTCGGCGACGTTTATTTTCAACAGGGCAAACTGGCTCAAGCCGAAGCCTCTTACCGCTCGGCGTTGGAACGGGATCCGCAGGACCTTGACACCCGCGCCCATTTCGGCCAATGCCTGCTCCGCCAGAAACGCGCCGCCGAGGCGCGTCCGTTGCTCGAGGGCGTCATCGCCGAAAATCCGAAACATGACTACGGCTACACGATGATGGCGCTGGCCGAAACACTGGCCGCGCTCGGCGAAACCGATTCGGCGCTCCAAATGTGGCGGCAGGTCACCGCGGAACATTCCTACGCGCGCGCCAAGGTGCAACTGGCCGGGTTGTACCTTGCCAAAAACCAGCCGGAACTGGCGCGGACGGAATTGACGGATGTCATCAGCGACGACGTGCATGCCCCGGCCTTCCAGCGCAAACGCGACCGCGTCTGGGTGTGGCGGGCCAAGGGCCTGATGCGAAAGCTGAAATAGTTTTTATTCTGAAAAAGCCAGATAGGGGATGAAGATGATGTTCGCAATCGGAATGAACAGCAGGATGACGAGCCAGCCGCTTTTGCCCCGCGCCTGACAGATTTTTGCCCACATCATGATGCCAACGATCAGATTAATAAGCGGGACCAGAAAGAGAATGATCATCCAGACCGGCATTTTGGCCACTTGAAGCAGTGGGAAGAGTTGGGCAATGGGAATCCAGATCAGCACGCCGGGGTTCACGCCGCATTTCTCACAAATGCGTTTGGCACAAAAACAGTAAAACACATAAAATACCAGAGCGATGAGAAGGACAAAGAGAACCAGTCCCAAACCCATGGCTGTACCCGCTGCGCTTGCATTATCATTCATAACCGAATCCTTTTTGCTGAGTGTTTGTTGGGTAAGACAGTGAACCATCCGATTCACTATCGGTTTTTCTGCCATAATCGCCCGTAAAAGCAAGACAATTTGATGTGATGCTGGCGTTCAGATCGGTTTTGCCTTCCACGCCAGCGCGAACTCCGCCATCATGGTCACGTTTCAAATCTGATTGCCATTGTCGGCTGGGCAAAGTCGGAAAAATCGCTCTTGACTTCGCGCCGGCATGAATCAAATCCCTGACGTCCCCCAACTGGCAATGGACAACGGAACTTCAATCCGCAACTTCGGCAGCCCAACTCGCCGCCGAACAAGCCTGGCCCTGGCACAACCCCGGCGTAGCCAGCATCCGCAAATCATTCCTGCTGCCCACCGACCGGCTAATGCGGGGATGAGCGGATAAAATCAAAGCAGCAAACGCGAGCGACTTTCGGAAACGGAGGCCGCTTTTTTCTGTGATTGATTTGGCATGAGTATGAAATGATAGTAAAATTGAACCTATGACAGCGAAAAGCCATCACTACAATCCGCAAGTTTATATGCGGCAGTTCAAAAAAACGGGTAAAAAGAATGAGCTTTGGCAATACGACTTGACCAATGGCACGGCAAATAAATCTACGCCACAGGAATCTGGTTGCGAAGACTTTTACCACTCCTTTATTTGCAAGGATGGCAAACAAGATAACGAATCAATCGAAAAAAGTTTCCATTTCATCGAAAACCGGCTGCCTGAACTGTTTAAGGCGATCCGTTGCCGAATGTCGCTATCTCCTGAACTTTGGAGAGTGTTTTTTTTGTTTGCGGCGATCCAACATGTGCGCTGCCCAAAAGCACTTCATTCTTTCAATGAAAGTTTAAGCAGGCAATACAAATATGAGTTTGAAATAATGAAATCACGGTCTGATTTCGATAAAACGATAATAAATGCTGGATTAGATCCCCAAGAATTCCATGAGACGGAATTTGATGTTAAGGCTGACCGAGGAACCTCACTCCTCATGCTGCTCTCAAGATATCCGAATTTAGAAAAGCTATTCTCACAAATGAATTGGGTTTTCTTTTGCGCGCCAAGCGGCAAATATTTCTTCACCAGCGATGCTCCGGTTTGCTCTTGGTCACCTCCAGAAAAGCGCGGACCTTTTGGCGTTACGGGACTGGCGGATGCAAATGTCGAGATAACATTTCCACTGTCAAAAAGTATTTGCGCGTTTGGCCAACGGCAATCACCTCCGCTTACCCTTTATCAGGAGCTTCCAGATAACAAAGTGCATGGAATAAATTATCGCACCGTTTGCAATGGTTGGCATTTTGTTTATGGTCCAACAGAAGATGTTCGTATTATGGAAATTGTCGAAGCAAAGGCAGAATCCAGCCAGAACACTTGCCAGCCGATTGAAAACAATTAGCCTGATGCCGTGAAAAGATTTTTTTTGGTTTGCACGGTGTTGCTGCTCGTGGGTATACAACCTGCCGCTGCCCAAGTTTCTTTTGCGCCTGCCGTTAATTATATCGTAGGTAAAAATCCTCGTTCGGTCGTGGCGGCGGATGTCAATGGGGATGGCCTTGTGGATTTGATCTGCGCGAATTCTGGAACCAACACACTGTCCGTATTGACTAACAACGGGAACGGCGGATTCGTGCTCGCAACGACATTGACCGTTGGAATCGGGCCTCAATGGGTCATTGCAGCAGATGTTAATGGGGACGGTAAACAGGATTTGATTTCCGCGAATTCAGGAACCAATACGCTGTCGGTATTGACTAACAACGGGAGCGGCGGATTCGTGCTCGCAACGACGTTGACCGTTGGAAACGGGCCTCAATGTGTCATTGCAGCGGATGTCAACGGGGACGGCAACATTGATTTGGTCACAGCCTGTTTTAGCCAGATTTCAGTGATGATAAACAATGGAAACGGTTCTTTTGCTCCCGCAGCCTCCTATGGATACCTGGGTGATACCTGGGAAACCTACACTTCAGTCACAGCAGCGGATGTCAAAGGTGACGGCAACATTGACTTGATTTGTTCGCAGTTTAATACGAACACGCTTACAGTATTCACAAACAATGGCAGTGGCAAATTTAGTCCAAATGCAACGCTTACGGTGGGTTATTTTCCTTACTCCGTTACGGCGGCGGATGTCAATGGGGATGGCGACATTGATTTGATCTGCGCGAACGCATGGCCAAACACACTTTCAGTGTTGACCAATAATGGAAGCGGTGGTTTTGCGCTCGCTTCCTCGCCGAGCGTGGGCAACTCCCCTGTTTCGGTCACAGCGGCAGATGTCAATGGGGATGGCAACGTAGATTTGATTTGCGCGAATTACGGGAATTACGGAAATACACTTTCGATGTTGACGAACAATGGGAGCGCCGGCTTTGCGCTCGCCTGCACGCTGGTTGTGGGAACCCAGCCTTGGTCAGTCACGGCAGCGGATGTCAACGGGGATGGGAATATGGATTTGATCAGCGCAAACTATGGTAACAACACGGTTTCGGTGCTTCTTCGACGTTTGTAGTGGGTATCAACCATAGTATGGGATCTCCAGCTTGCCTGCGACAAAGTAGAGCATTGCGATCTGATACTCGGTGGACCGATAGCCACGAGCCTTGCGTTTGGTCGCCGAAAACAAACTGTTGAGTCCTTCCAGAAACGCCGTCGTCAGCCCCTGCTTCCAATGGCTCAAGATTCCCTCCAGGTGCCGCTCCACCATGTCAGCGGCTTTGCGCATCGGCTCCAGCAAGCCTGAAGTCAATGCTTCGGCCTCGCTCCGCACCCAGCGACACCATGATTTGAAGCGGCTGCGCGCCTGGCCAATCGTCCCGGACGCATACGCCTTTTGCAGCTCCAAACGCATCGCGTACGCCAGTCCCGTCACCAGCGGCTTGTCTTTCAATTGCTCCCAGCGCTCTTGATCGCCAGCAGTCCAGGATTCGGGATTCTTTCGCCATAACCAACTGGTCCGTTCCAACTGCTGTCTGGCCTCGGCATTTTGCCGCGCTTCTTTGCGGCGCACTTCCTCCAGGGCCGCCACCACCTGGCTGACCACGTGAAACTTGTCGAACACGACCTGCGCGTTGCCAAAGTTCTCCCGGACGCCTTTCATATAGGCTGGGCTCATGTTGATGGCGATTTGCGTCACCGCCTTCGGATGGCCGTTGTGCTGCGATAATTGCTCGGAAAAGCGCTCCCACACGCTGGCGTCCTTGCCTTCCACCGCCAGCAACACCCGCTTGGCCACCAAATCCACAAACACCGTCAGGTAGTTGTGCCCCTTCTTGCGATTCATTTCATCGGCCCCCACCCAAACCACATTCTCCCAGCTCAGTTCCCCCCAAGCCGCGTCCACATGCGCAAAGAGCGCCCGCCACAACTTCTGATCCGTCTCGCCCAGGATCTCGCCCGCTTTCTTGACCGGCATTTCCCGCATCAAGGTCAGCGCAAACGCCTCAAACTCCTGCGTGAGCCCCCGACTGCGACCCTCCCAAGGAGCCCTCACCGTGTAAACCTTCTGGCAGCCTTTGCATTGTCCGCGGGGCAGCGAACAAACGACCTCCGATTCCAACTGGCACACGTTGAGGTGCCGCCAGCGTCGCTCCGGCGCGTGATCGTAGCCGCTCACCGACTTGCCATCGCAATAAGGACAGACTTCTGTCCTCCACAGTTCGGGCGTTTCCTCCACCCGAATGAGCACTTTACTTTCCTTCTCCACATACTCCGCACCACTCACGCGCCAGGAATCACCCAGCGCCATAATCTGATGAAACATTTTCTCGGGAATCATCCTCCCAGTTTAAATCACCCGAAAACCTCGTCTACCCATTAAAAACGTTGAGGAACCGTTTCGGTTTTGTTGAACAATCTTGGTTCTCTACAAATAACGCTGAATCCGGCGGGTGCAGCGAGTGCCGGAGCGCAATGGCAGGTGGACGGAGGTGCTTGGCAAAACAGCGGAGCAACTGTTGTCGGTCTGACAGCGGGCAAACACACGATTACGTTCAAAGCAATCAGCGTTTGGTCAACGCCTGCCAGCCAAACCGTGACAATCAATTCTGGGCACAAAACGAAAGCTACAGGTCTATATGATTTGGTTGGTTCCTTGCAGGCGAGCATGAGTCCGACAAATGTGGTCAGCGCCGGTGCGTTATGGCAGGTAGATGGTGGCGCATGGCAGAACAGTGCAGCGACGGTTTCATATCTAACAATTGGCAGCCATACAGTGTCATTTTCTACAGTGCTGGGTTGGACTACACCAGTAAACCAGACAGTTACGATCAACACTAATCAACTAACTGTCGTCACTGGTGCTTATGTTCAGCAATTTGGTTCTTTGCTGGTGAACCTCAGTCCGGCGGGTGCGGTGAGTGCTGGAGCACAATGGCGGGTGGACGGAGGTGCTTGGCAAAACAGCGGCGATACGGTTGCCGGTCTGCCAGTGGGCAGCCATACGGTGGCCTTTTTGATCGTGCCGGGTTGGGGCGTACCTGACAGCCAGATCGTGACGGTCAGTTTCAATCAGACAAACACAGTCTCGGCGACTTATTTAACACCTCGACCTGCTACGGCCACGGCAATCATGACCAACGGTTTCGTGGTTGCGGTAACGCTTACGGATGCCGGTATCGGTTATATTAATATTCCGTTGGTTTATCTTGTGGGCGGTGGTGGGAGTGGGGCTCAAGCCACGGCAACCGTCAGCGATGGCATCGTGACGGACATCACTGTCATCAATGCCGGTTTCGGCTACACCAACACACCCATTGTCGCCATCACGCCACCGTTTCCGCTCACGCTTGGCATTACCCCTGCCACATGTCTTGTCTTTACGAATCTGACGGTTGGCACCAATTACCAGCTTCAAGTGTCGCAATCAGGAACATGGGCAAATCTTGGTTCATCGTTCATGGCAGATGCCGGAAATTATATGCAATACTTTGATGGGGCAATCAGCGGTGAGTTGTATCAGTTAGTGGCCTTGCCGATTCCGTATGGAGCCACGGCCACACCGATACTGGCTTATGATTTCGTGGTGGCGGCTACAGTCAACGATGGCGGTTACGGATATGTTTCTGTTCCGGCAGTGGAAATAATCGGCGGTGGCGGCGGCGGCGCGCAAGCCGTAGCCACAGTGAGCAACGGCGTTGTGACGGCCATTAAAATCATGAATGCTGGTTTCGGCTACACGGACATGCCCACAATTCAGATTGATCCGCCGCGGATTCCGGTGTTGCTGCCAAACCTCACACCGGCTTTTCGGCTGGATTACAGCGGTTTGACGCTTGCGCTGGCCTACCAACTCCAAGTCGCTCCTGATCTGGCAAACTGGACGAATTTCGGCACGAGCTTTACCGCCGTGGACTACACGAATTCGCAATACTTCAACTTCGGAACAAACAGCCAGTTCTTCCGTTTGTCGTTGCCCTAAAGACATCAGAAAAACTGCCATCATGAATAATGGCGAAATTCTAACTGAAGTATGAAAAATCAACTCCACGACACTCGTTTATCAATTAACCCATATCTGAAAGCACTGGATGCTGTAGAAACTCAGTTTGCGCTAATTCGGTTTGCCTTAAATAAACTTTCAAAAGGACAAATTCAGGGGTTTTACAAAGCGCGGCTGGATGCACAACTCACCGCCATCAGCACAAGTCTTGACAATGCGAGGGAATGGGTTGCCTTGACGTTTTCAGTTGGCGACCTCGTTGATTTGCCATCGCTTGCCAACAAGTTAAAGCAACCTACAGACGCAGTATCCACCTACCTTAAGAACCAGTTGTCCGCTACGACGCTGATAGCTCTGGCAAAGTACCAAGGTTTAGGCTCTGATCCAGTTCCGCTGAAAAAAACTCTTGTAGAGGATATAAACAGGATTATTCGCAGCCAGTTGATCTATGAGACTCAGCGTTTTACAGGCGACTCTTTGCGTTCGGAAACGCAGCAACTCCTTGCGCAGAACCCGCAAGGAGACGCGCTCCTACGCCTTAACAGGCTGCTGCTGGAGGACGCTTACCCACAGGAAATATCGAGGAGCGAAGAGTGGGAGAGCACCAAGGAAGACGCGCTTGAATACAAAAAGAAGATGCACAAAAAGGATAACAGACCGGCGAACACTCGCTTTAAAATAGAGATGTCAGAAGACCGCATTAATCAGAGCGAACTGCTGCTGCTGGTCGCTCACTTTGAGTCCTTCATGAAACTAATGCATGAAACATTTTTGCTTGCAGCGCCAAATAAGGTATTTGGGAAAGGTTTTCGTGATGAGCAAAACCCCAGGATCCCGGTAAAAGAAATATTCGATTCGACCCAGAGCAGTTGGAATGCCCAGAAATTTCTGAACGAACTCGTTGCCAAAGAAGTTAAATGGCTGGACGCTCAAAATATCGAAGTAAAAACGAACTATTTTAGTAAGCACTTCGGAATATTGTTTGGCGGTGAAAAAGAAATTGATGAATTGAAGGAAATCATGGTGACCAGAAATAAAATCTCTCACGAGATTTATAGCACTCCTCCCAGAACACTCGAACAAATAAAGGATCAACCTCTTGTTTCAGACGCAATGCTCAAGCGCGCACGAAACCTTTTTAAAAGTATTCCAATGAAGTGTATTGGGGTTGGAGCTAATTGAGCCGACTCACGTCGGCTGCCACGATTTCATTTTGATTTCCGTCAGCGGTAAAATTTCCTATCCTGCATTCGTGCCAAATCTAATCGCCATCGTCGGACGGCCCAATGTCGGCAAGTCCGCGCTGTTCAACCGCATCGTCGGACGGCGCATCGCCATCGTCCACGATCAACCCGGCGTCACGCGCGATCGCATCAGCGCCGAGGCCGAGTGGCACGGGCGCGCCTTCACGCTCGTGGACACCGGCGGCATCGGCCTGTTGCGGCGCGAAAAGGCGGGCGACGTCATCGTCAAGGCGGCCATGGAGCAGGTGGATCTGGCCGTTGAATCCGCTAATGTCATCATCCTCGTCGTCAATGTGCAGGAGGGAATCGTGCCGCTGGACCGCGAAGTTACCGAAAAATTACGGCGCAGCGGCAAACCCGTCCTGGTTGCCGTCAACAAGGTGGACACGAGCCGCGCGGAAGCCGGCCTGGACGAATTTTCCCAGCTCGGCTACGACCGGATCTTCCCGGTCAGCGCGATTCACGGCGAAGGCATCGAGCCGTTGATGGACGCGGCAACGGCTTTGCTGCCAGTCCCCAGTCCCCAGTCCCCAGTCCAAGACCGGACCGACGAGTTGACAGAAGAGAGTGGACTCGAGACTCGGGAGTCGGTTCTGAAACTAGCGATTGTTGGCCGGCCGAATGTCGGCAAATCGTTGATTATCAACGAGTTAACACAATCCGCGCGGGTCATCGTCAGCCCGGTGCCGGGCACGACGCGCGATTCCATTGACGTGCCGTTCGAGGTGAAAATCCAGAGTGGCGACGGGGCGTCGCCGCCACGCAAAAATACGTTCTCATTGACACCGCCGGCATGCGCAAGGCGCGGCGGGTGGACGATTCGGTCGAGTTCTTCAGCGTTCAGCGCGCGGTGGATTCCATCGAACGTTGCGACATCGCCGTGCTGGTATTGGACGCCGAGGCCGGGATTACCGAGCAGGACAAAAAGATCGCGGATCGGATCGTGGAAGCCCGCCGGGCGTGCATCGTGGTCGTCAACAAGTGGGATTTGGTGGCGGAATCCGTCCGCCAGGTGCGCGAAGAGGAAATCGAGAAACGCAACAAAAAGCACCGGACCGAAGGCCAGGCCAAGATCATTTCCACGCTCGGCGAATTCGGCCAGTGGGTGCAGGACAAATTATTTTTCCTCGATTACGCGCCGGTCATTTTCGCATCGGCCAAATCCGGTTTCAATCTCGACCGTTTGCTCGAGGCGGTGCGTTACGTGGGCGCGCAGTTGCAGCAAAAAATCCCGACGGCGATTCTGAACCGCACGTTGCGCGACGCCATTGAGCGCCGCCAGCCGGTCAGCGCGGCGGGGCACCGGCTGAAGTTTTTTTACGCGACGCAGGTGCGGCAGGCGCCGCCGACGTTTCTGCTGTTCATCAACCGCGACGAACTGTTTTCCGACCCGTACAAAAAATACCTGGCCGACCAGATGCGCCAGGCGTTCGGCTACGAAGGCTGTCCGCTGGTGCTGGTGCCCAAACCGCGCCCCCAAACCGTTGAGCCGATACGAAAGTTCAAGTTGCCGCAGCGGAAGCATTCCGGGAATTATCCGCCGTCACGCGGAAAAAAATCGCGCTGAATTTTTTGTTCACAGCAGCGAATAACTTGTTGTTTGCGCAATGGGGGCGCGGAGATTTCCGCGATTTTGTTTGGGAATATCATTCTCGTAACTTTCTTGTAACTTTTTTCATTTTTTTCTTGTCACCACAATATGTAGGGTATAGGCTCCCACCGTTGCCCACTAAATGGGGTTTCGCTTGGAATTGGGCGGTCGGCGAAAACCTGGAAAGAGGGCTGAGAAGTTGATTTTCCCGACCGGTCTTCCGTGTTAAGACGGTCGGGTGATTTGTTACAAAATAAAATTTCGGCCGCCGCGAAAGGAAAATTTCATGATTGACGCACGCGAAGAGGTTTCGGTTCCGGCGTCGCATAAAGGCAGTCGTCGTTCCGCAACGGTGGCGGCAGGCCGCCAGGTCAAGAGCAACGGCGGGGCGGCGAAAAAAATGGCGCGGGTCGAGCGCGTTTTCAGCGATCCGAAGATCAAGCCGTTCGACCAGATTGAATGGGACCGGCGCACCGCCGAAATCACCGACGACGCGGGCAAGGTCATTTTCAAGCAGGAAAATGTCGAGGTGCCGAAGTCGTGGTCGTTGCTCGCGACCAAGGTGGTCGTCTCGAAGTATTTTTACGGCGAACTAAACACCCCGGAGCGCGAGACCTCGGTGCGCCAGCTCATTCATCGCATTTCCCGGACGATGGCGGATTGGGGCGTCGCGGACGGCTATTTCAGCAAGGCGGACGGCGAGATTTTTTACGAGGAACTGACCTGGCTGTGCCTGAACCAATACGGCGCCTTCAACTCGCCGGTCTGGTTCAACGTCGGGCTGTTCCATGAATACGGCATCGGCAAAAACTCCTGCAAGGGCAACTGGTTTTACAACCGCAAGACGCGCCAGGTCGAGCGCGCCACCACCCAATACGAATATCCCCAGGGCAGCGCCTGCTTCATCCAGTCAGTCCAGGACAACATGGAGGACATCATGCGCCTCGCCCGCAGCGAAGCGATGCTCTTCAAATACGGTTCCGGGACGGGCACGGACCTTTCGCCCATCCGCTCGGCCCGGGAAAAGCTCAGCGGCGGCGGCCGGCCCAGCGGCCCGATGAGTTTTCTGAAGGTTTATGACCAGGTGGCCAATGTCGTAAAATCCGGCGGCAAAACCCGGCGCGCGGCCAAAATGAACACGTTGCGCGACTGGCACGGCGACATCGAGGAATTCATTGACGCCAAGCAGAAGGAGGAAAAGAAGGCGTGGGCGCTGATCGAGCAGGGCTATGATGGTTCCTACAACGGCGACGCCTACGGTAGTGTGATGTATCAAAACGAAAACCTTTCCGTGCGCGCCAGCGATGAATTCATGCAGGCCGCGCTCGCGGGCAAGGAATGGTGGACGCGCACCATCACCACCAACAAGCCGCTCGAAAAGAAGGACGCCGCGAAATTGCTCTACAAAATCGCCGAGGGCACGTGGGTTTGCGGCGACCCGGGCATGCAATACGACGGCGCCATCCAGAAATGGCACACGTGCAAGGGCACCGAGCCGATTCACTCCACGAATCCGTGCAGCGAATACGTTTTCATCAACAACACCGCCTGCAATCTCGCGTCGCTGAACCTGATGAAGTTCAAAAGCGAAGACGGCAAATTCGACGTGGCCCGGTTCAAGGCCGCCGTGCGCATTTTCATCACCGCTCAGGAAATCCTGGTGGACAACGCCAGCTACCCGACCAAGGAAATCGCGGAAAATTCCCACATCTTCCGCACGCTCGGCCTCGGCTTTGCGAACCTCGGCTCGCTGTGCATGAGCTACGGCCTGCCGTACGACAGCAACGAAGGCCGGGCGCTCGCCGGCGCGATCACGGCCATCATGACCGGCCACGCCTGCGAGCAGAGCGCGGAAATTGCCGCGAATCTCGCCGCGTTTCCGGGTTATCGCGACGCGCGTTGCGCGCACGTGTCCCAGCCGCTGGCGAAGGACAACGTCGAATCCATGCTCGGCGTCATTCAACAGCATCGCGACGCCGTCGAACAAATTCAGCCGAGCCAGGAATTCAATTATTTGAAGGACGAGGCGCGCAAAACCTGGGACGGCGCGCTCGCCAAAGGCCGCCAGCACGGCTACCGCAACGCGCAGGTCACCGTGCTCGCCCCGACCGGCACCATCGCGTTCCTGATGGACTGCGATACGACGGGGATTGAACCCGACATCGCGCTGGTCAAATACAAGCTCCTCGCCGGCGGCGGCATGTTGAAAATCGTCAACCGCGGCGTGCCCGACGCGTTGCGCCGTCTCGGCTACAGCGCGAAGGAAATCGAAGGCATCATCGCGCACATCGAAAAATTCGACACGATTGAAGACGTTGACTGTGGCAGCGACGCCCCGACGCAGAAAAGTGGCGCGGGTGCCTCGCCGACGCCGGCCAAGCGCGACGAGGCATCGCGGCAGCGTTCCGGCCTCAAGCCGGAGCATTTACCGGTATTCGATTGCGCCTTCAAGCCGTATCGCGGCCGGCGCAGCATCCATTATCTGGCGCACTTGAAAATGATGGCCGCCGCGCAGCCGTTCATCAGCGGCGCCATTTCCAAGACCGTCAACATGCCGCATGAATGCACGGTGGAGGAAATCCGCGACACCTACGTTCAGGCGTGGAAGATGGGGCTGAAATGCGTGGCGATTTACCGTGACGGCTCGAAACGCTCGCAGCCGCTCAACACCAAAAAGACCAGCGAAGGCGGCGGGAAGACATCTTCCGCCAATGTTTCCGCGCTGGAAGCCCGCATCAAGGAACTTGAATCCGTGGTGATTGCTCTGCGCGCCGAAACCGGCAAGCCGCTCCGCCGCCGTCTTTCCGACACGCGCACGGCGGTCACGCACAAATTCGACATTGCCGGCCACGAAGGTTACATGACGGTCGGATTGTTTGGAGACCACCAGCCGGGCGAATTGTTCATCACGATGGCCAAGGAAGGTTCGACCATCGGCGGCTTGATGGACAGCATCGGCACGCTCACCAGCATTGCCCTGCAATACGGCGTGCCGCTGGAAACCCTCGTCCGTAAATTCGCGCACCAGCGGTTCGAGCCAAGCGGCTTCACCAAAAACCCCGAAATCCGCAACGCCTCCTCCATCACCGACTACGTGTTCCGCTGGCTGGCGCTGCAATTCATTCCCGGCTACCGCGAAGCGGTGGCGGTCAATCGCGCGCAGCCGGAACTCGCCATGCCCGGTTTGCTCGAAGAGGAAAAAAAAAGAGTGAACCGTCCGGTGCCTGAACTCCAGTTGGTCGAAGACACCGAGGGGGTTGACGTGAAGGAACCCGGCAACGGCAACGGCCATCGCACACCCGGTCCCGCCCGCGTGGTTAAATCTCTCAACGACTCCATCGCGCACTTCCAGCAGGACGCGCCCACGTGTCCGAGCTGCGGCTACGTCGCCGTGCGCAATGGCGCCTGCTTCAAATGTCTGAATTGTGGGGAAAGTCTCGGCTGCTCTTGAGGAACCGAACACGCAACAGGCCGGGGGATTTCGATTCTCTGGCCTGTTTGCTTTTGTCAGGGGACCCGGTGGGGCGAGCGTACTCGCGAGCCGGTTCTGGCGTAACAAGGCGAGGACGGCTCGCGAGTACGCTGGCCCCACCGAAAGCGGGAAAATGTATTACCACCCGCGCTTGTTTCCTTTGGCCGCCGCGACTATGCTCCGGCCATGAGCGACACCACCTTTCGTATGCGCGAAGACCCCTGGCGCATCTTCCGTATCATGTCCGAGTTCGTGGATTCATTTATGACCCTGACCGAGGTTGGCCCCGCCGTGACCATTTTCGGTTCGGCGCGGATGAAATCCAGCGACAAGTATTATCGCGCCACCTACGACATCGCCAAAGAGCTCGCCAAACACAAGTTGGCCGTCATCACCGGCGGGGGGCCGGGCATCATGGAAGCCGCCAACAAGGGCGCGGCGCAGGGTGGCGGCAAATCCGTGGGCCTCAACATCGAATTGCCGCATGAACAGGCCGGCAACCGCTTCGTCAACATCCCGCTGCACTTCCACTATTTCTTTGCGCGCAAAGTCTGTTTTGCCAAATACAGCATCGGCTTCATTTACATGCCCGGCGGCTTCGGCACCCTCGACGAATTTTTCGAAATCATGACCCTTGTGCAAACCGAGCGCGTCCCGGAGTTTCCGCTCATCCTCTTCGGCAGCGAATACTGGAAGGGACTGGTGCATTGGATGAAAACCGAAATGCAGGAGGGGCATGAACTGATCAATCCCGGCGACCTCGACCTGTTCAAGGTCACCGATGACCCGAAGGAAGTCGTTCGCATCATCCTTGATTACGAACGCCGCGTCGGCCCGCCCGCCATGATGCCCAAGGCGTTTGCCTGATGGGGGTAAAACATCGAACATTGAACATCGAACTTCCAACATCGAATTAAAAAACGGGGTGATGGAGTAATGGGGTGTTGGAGCGCCGGTTTCCCGGCACAAACGGAACGATTACGCCCGCCCGGTTCGCGGTGTCCACGCTTTAGCGTGTCAGGCGCGATCGGAGACAGTCGGCGGGGACACGCTAAAGCGTGGACACCAAACCCCCAGACGCCTCTATCCGCCGGCTCTTCCCGGCGAAGGCGGAAGACCCCAGTTGACAGTTCCCGCAACTGGCGCGAGAATGCGGTGTTGAATTGACAGGTGTTGATTTTATGAAAACTAGAACCTCTCCCGGCTTGTTTTTGAAAGTTACCATCGCCGCTGTGCTCGTCCTGGCAGCGCGCAACGTTCCGGCACAGGATTCCACCACCAGTGCCGCCCAAACCGCACCCGTCCAATTGTCATATGGCGTCTCGCAAATCATCCAGCTTTCCAAGGCGAAAGTGAGCGAAGACACCATCGTCAATTACATCCGGAATTCCGGCAGCAGCTACGGCATGGATGCCAGCCAGATCGTTTATTTGAAGCAGCAGGGCGTTTCCGACGCCGTCATCAATACCATGCTCAGTCAACCGCGGTTGACACAGACCGTTGCGACGCCTGCGTCACCACCGGCCGTCAGCAGCACGGCGACTGTGGTTGCCCAGCCGACGGTAACTTATGTCCAGCCGGCACCGGCCTATGTTCCATCCTCGACGGTTTATGTGATTCCCGACACGCAGACGTATCGGTATTACAACAATTATTATTATCCGTCCTACGGTTACTATCCGTATTACGGCGGATGGAACTATCCGGCGGTGACATTTTCCTTTGGCTTCGGCGGCGGATATTATCACGGCGGCGGCTATTATGGCGGCTATCATGGTGGATACCATGGCGGCGGCTGGCATCGCTGATGGCGAGTTGGGAACACTGAACATCCAACATCGAACGTCGAACATCGAACCGGCCGAACTCCAGCCCAATTCGATATTGGATGTTGGGCGTTCGATGTTCGAGGTTTCCCCCTGAATTTGTCCCGCCTTCACTTCTTTACGGCGCGACCAGCCGTGGTTAAATTCGCCTTCAAAAAATCAAACGAAAATGATCAAACCATTCCTCGTCCCCCTGGCCCTGGCTTTTGCCTGCCTCACCGTATTCGTCGGATGTAAAACGAACTGTCCGGCGACCGCGTCGTCGAGCCGCCCAAAGTTCACCTGCGTCATCGTGCATGGCGCGTGGGGCGGCGGCTGGGATTGGAAACGCGTGGACCAGTTGCTCACCGCCGACGGTTGCAAGGTCTATCGCCCCACGCTGACGGGGCAGGGCGAGCGTTCCCACCTCGCCAGCACCAACATTGACCTCGACACCCACATCCAGGACATCGTCAATGTCATCGTGTGGGAAGACCTGCACGACGTGGTGCTCGTGGGCCACAGCTATGGCGGGATGGTCATCACCGGCGTGGCCGACCGCGTGCCGGACCGTATCCGGCGGCTGGTTTACGTAGATGCCTTTGTGCCCAACGACGGCGAATGCGCCAACGCCATCCGCGGCCACACCGGCATTGACCAGCCCATCACCAACGGCTTTGTCATCCCGACGTGGATGACGAACAGTCCGCCGCCGCCGCACGACGTGCCGCATCCGGCCAAAACCTTCAGCCAACCCATCTCATTGAAAAACCAGGCGTTGGCCGCAAAATTGCCGACGACTTACATCCTCACCGTGGACAAAGGCAAAACGCCCGAGGAGGACGAATTCCATCCATTCTACCAACGCGCCCAAGCCCGGGGCTGGACCACGATAATTATGGAAGGCGACCACAACGTGCAGCGGTCGCATCCGAAGGAACTCGTCGCGCTGATCGAACGTGTGCCGTGACACGGGGATGGCGCGGGTAAAACGCTTCGCGCGTAACGGTGGGCCGTTGAAACATCCAGCAGGTCTAGGAGCGCCGAACTCCGATTCGGCACATTCCGTTCATTCCCCAACACGCCGATTCGGAGATCAGCGCTCCATCTCCGGACCCGGGAACCCAGACGTCATCACGGCACGCCGATGCGATAAAACCGCTGCGGCACACCCGGCAGGATGGCGTTGGTGAAGGCGCAGGTGCCGGACAGATCAGACACGTTCGTCGCAATGCGCGTCCATTGCCCCGCCGGCAACGTGAGATCGGTCGAGGCGATGAAATAATTCGTCGTGTTCGCCCAGCCGCTGGCGGTGAAAATCAGGTTCGTTCCGGACCGCACCATCGCCGGCGATGGCGCGTTAGTGGGGCCGAATTCAAACGCGCCCAGGTCCGGTGCGGCGCCGTAGAATGCAAAGCCCAGGTTCGTTCCCACGTTGAGGCAATCGCTCGTGTTCGTCAGCCGCGCAAACGCCACGTACGGCAAATCGCCGTTCGCCTGGCGCGGCGATATCAACAGACTCTCGTCGAGGGTCAAAAAGTCATTCGTCGCCACCGTCACGTTCAACGTGAAATAGTTGAAGGTCACGTCGCTTTTGTTCGTGTCGAGATTGGACCCTTCCGTGCCGCCCTTGTAGCCGAGATTGTTCTTCATCACGTGATTGAATCCAGGCACGTCGTTCGTGCCGCTGATGTTGTTGGTGTTGCAAAGCATGTTAAAATTGACGTTGTTCCGGTACGCCGTGTTGTCGTACCAGACCTGGCCGTCCAGGTGATGGTTCGCGTAAAAGCCGTTCGCCCGGTTTTTGACGGCCAGACAAAATTCGGTGACGTGGTGCGGAATTGGGGTGGGATAGGCGGTGCCGGACACGCCATAGCCGCCCGATTTGAAGCCGTTACCATCGCCGGTGGAACTGTTGAAGTTTGTAAAGTAGCCGTTGTAAAACGCCCAGCAATGGTCAAACGTCACCAGCGCAAACGCGTTGATGCAGTCGTAGCCGTCGTCGCTGTTGTACCAGGCGCGGCAGCCCCGGATGACGTTGCCCGTCATGTTGGTCTTGTTCGGATGACAGCCGAAGCCATCCGTGTTGCCGAGCGACCCGCTGTCCAAGCCGCGATTGTTCCAGGCGTCGCAGTTCAAAACCTGATTGCTCGCGCCGGCGGTCAAATACCAGCCGTTGCCCATGCCGTCATGCATCCGCAACTGTTCAAACCGGTTGAAGTTCCCGCCGGCTATCCGGAAATTTTCCGACTGCGTATGGTTGGTTTGAATGGTCACCTGCACGCCCACTACGTCGAACCCCTTGAAAACGCAATTGTTGGCCGTCACCAGAAACGCCGTCACCCGCCAGCCGTCGGGCCGGACATTGGAGAAATCAAACACCGGCAGCTCGCCCGGATACGCCAGGTAACTGATGCCGCTGTTGGTCATATTGTTGACAATGGCCCAGGGACTGTTGGTGGCGGTGAAATTGGAATTGTCCAGGTAATACGTCCCGCCGCGCAGATACACCGTGTCGCCGGAAGCCGCGACCGACTGGGCCTTCATGATGGTGACAAACGGGCTGTTGCTCGAGCCCGTGTTGGAATCAACGCCGTTGGTGGCCACGAAATAAATCGCGGAAAACACCGGCCCCGTTTGCAGCAGGAAAACCAGCGCCGCCGCTGTCAGAGCTTTAGCCAGGCGATGGGGTGGGGGAATCATGGCGGGTATGTACATCATCGGGTGCTGCTGGATGTGGGGGTTAAATCTAACATGATTGGAGGCGTTTTACAATCCCATCAGGCGCGACGGATGACGAGTGGCAGGTGACAGGTGGCGCAATTTGCCATTTCGGTGGGGCGAGCGTCCCCGCGAGCCGGCTCGTCAGTAGCCTCGCCCCACCAAAATACTGGCCGTATCCGTCCCTCTGCGTAATTCGTCCATCGTCCTCGAAACAATTTGGAGAACCGAGGACGAGGACGAGGACGAGCAGGATGGCAGCATCGGAGCGCCAGCCTCCGGCACGGCACGTTTGGTACCCGCCCGGTTTGGTGTCCACGCTTCAGCGTGTCCGGCACAATCGGAGACGGTCGGTAGGGACACGCTAAAGCGTGTACACCAAACGCCAGACGCCATTCTCACGGCACCAGCAGACGATAGAACCGCTGCGGATCCGGCCCGATGGTATCGGCAGCGGACATGACGGCGTTGGTCGCGGTAATGGCGCTTCCCAGATTGCTCCAGTCGCCCTGGACCAGATTCGTGCGGTATTGCAGTTGATAGACCGCGCTGACCACCGCGCTCCAGGTGAATCTCACCGTGCCGCCGGTTCCGGTCACCGATTGCAACACCGGCGCCGGCACGGTGATGGGGATGGTGTAATCGGCCACCACGGGCAGGTGATCGCTCGCGGTGGTGAGGTCCAAGTAAAGTTGTGAGGCGCTGATAAAAACCGGCCCGTTTGTAACGAGACGATTGTTCAGCGCGGTGTTGGAACCGGAATTCACGCTGCCTTGGTAAGGTATTTTGCCGTTGTTGCCGAACACGTGATATGTCCCCGAAACCAGCGCCAGCCCGTTGGTCGTGCCGTAATAAACATTCGTCGTCATCACCTGCAAATCGTCGCGGTATTCGAGTTCATCACCGTATTCCGAAAGCATGACGAGAATGTTTGTATCGGTGGTGCTGGTGCTCCAGTTGATGTTTGGATTGTTGGTGGGATTCAGCGGGTCAATGCCCTGTCCCTGTTGAACGCCGTTCGGAGCGGTGTTGGACAAAATCGTCTGATACATCGCCTCGCCGCTGTTATCCACGTTGTAATCGCCCACGTAAAGCACCCGGGCATTGGCTGGCAAACGGGTCTCGTCATTGCGGATGATTTGGGCCTCGTCGTTACGGTAACCCTCGTTCTTGGAACCCGTGCTCGCTTTGTAGTGGCTCACATAAATGTAAAACTCGTTTGTGGCCGTGGGCGTCATCCCGGCCGGCGCCAGCTCGTAGCACATCACCTCGCGATACTCGCCGCTGCTGGAACCCAGTTTGCTGGTCCCGCCCGTCGGATCCACCGGGACAGAGGCCAGCAGTTGCAGGGTCTTGGTGTTGTAAACCAGTGCGTTCGGGCCGTTGCCGCTGGTGGGGTCGCCGCCGCTTTCCGTAGCCTGATAAGAACTCATCGCATACATGCCAGGCGTGTTATAGAACGAGTTCAAGCCGTTCACGATTGGGGCGACGGTAATCGGATTGCTGGTCGTCTCCTGCAAGGCGAGCACATCGAACGGCCGGGCCGGGTCGCTGCCCGGAATTTCTTCCCCAATCCCCTCGAGCACCCCGCCGGCCTGCACATTGGTGGTGTTACTGGGCGGGGCAATCAAACCCGGCCGCGCATTGGTGTAACCGCCGGTGTCCGCTTCAATGTTATAAGTGACGACGCGCAGAGTCCGGGTTTGGGCCGCAACGACCGGTGAAACGTCGAAGACCGCGCCGAGGGCGATGCCGCCCAGAACAAAATGGATTGCGACTGTTTTTATGTTGATACTTCTATTGGTTGCGGGTCAGCAGTATGATGCCATCGGCCCGGCCCGAATCAAGTAAATACCAGCGTAAAGCTACGCCACGCGGCTTTACGCAGCGTTTGATATTACAATTCGGTGTAATCATCCCGCCGAAGCTGAGCACCATGAACTGGCCGTTGCCGATCTGCACGAATAGTCACAAATATTGTGCCGCAAAAAGGCGCGAAAACGGATTTTAACGCGGAGACGCAAATAATAAGCCAAACCCCGCGAAGCGTCTTGGAGAGTGCGGCGGCTATGACGCCGCTTTTCCCCACTCAAAACCCGCGAAAACTTTTAACCGCAGAGAACGCAAAGTTGGAAACGTGTTCTCTGCACTGCGGTTAAATCCGGTCTGGACGGTGCTTTTCTGTCCCCTCGCCACTCTCGAAACCACCTTATTCGGTTTCCAACACCACAATCGTATCCACGTCGCTCCGGCTGGCGGGCGGAACGGAAATTTCAACGCCCGATTCGTTCTGGATGAACGCCGCCTCGCCGCCGGTCAAAGCCGAGGCCCGGACAATCCGCGGAGCAATCGCCGGCAGAACCAGCTTCCCTTCCGGCCAATTCAGCACGTGCACATAAAAAGTTTTGTCCCGATGCGTTGAGACGCCGTAATCGCCCGGCAAAAAAGGACCGCCGCGCGTGCCGTAGATGCTCGCCCCGTATTGGCCGAGCCAGGCGCCGATTTCCCGCAGACGCTCCGCCTGCGGCGGATCAATCGTGCCGTCCGGCCGCGGACCGACGTTCAGCAGCAGGTTGCCGTCGCGCCCGGCCACCTTGGCCAGCAACTGGATGCAATCCTTCAACGGCTTGACCGGTTTGTCCGGCTGCCAGCCCCACGCGCCGGCCAGCGTGGTGCAAAGCTCCCACGGATGGTCCGCGTCGAAATCGCCCAACGCCCGGTCACCCTCACGCGAGTGGAAATCCTCCGGCATATCAGCCCGGTTGTTGATGATGATTTGCGGCTGGAGCCGGCGGAGCATCGAATACACCTGTTCGTGTTCCCAACTGAAGCGCCCCTGGTAATGCTGGCCGGGCGCCCGCTTCCGCCACTGTGCGCCGGACACCCAGTCGCCGTTGAAGCCCAGCCAGTCCGTCTCCCCGCCGTCGAACCACAGCACGTCAATCTGGCCGTAATTCGACATCAATTCTTTCACCTGGCGGTGGTATTGCGTGCGCATCGCTTCCGCGTTCTGCAATTGCAGGTCGGGAAAGAAAAATCCCGGATAACGCCAGTCCAGCGGCGAATAATAAAACCCCACGCGCAACCCCGCCTCACGGACGGCCTTCACGTACTCCGCCACGAAATCGCGATGGGCGGCCGTTTTCTTGCTCGTGAAACGGTTCCCCCGGTCATTGAACAGGCAAAAACCATCGTGATGCCGCGTCGTCAACACCATGTATTTCATGCCCGCCGCCTTCGCGATATCGGCCCACGCTCCGGGGTTGAAATTGGTGGGATTGAACTGGTCGGCCAGCTTCGCGTATTCCGCCACCGGAATCTGCTCTTTCCATTGCACCCATTCGCCGCGGCCGGGGATGGAATAAATCCCCCAATGAATGAACATGCCGAATCGCGCCTCGCGCCACCAGGCCAGCCGCGCCTCATGTTGTGCGGGCGTCTCCGTGAACGCCGGCGCCGCGCCGTCTCCGGACAGGGCGCGCAGCGGCGCCGCCAGAAACAGCAACACCATCAAGATGTATTTGGTCATGCCCGATGATTCTCGCTGCGGCGAAAAAGGCAAACTGAAACATTGGCGCCCAACGGGGCTCGTCCTCCGTCCACCACTTTCTCAATTCGGCGTTCGAGGTTGAATGTCTTGCCGGGGCGAAGCGCGCGAAGACCGGAGAGAGTTCAATGTTCCCGATTTTTGGTGCGGTCGTGTGGTGGGAGGTTCCCGTTCTACTTCACCGGAGTCCAGGTGTCGTCCGGGTCATAAGTGGTGATGGCCTTGGCGATTTTCGCGGTCCGGGGTCCGAGGTTCTTTTGATGGACCTTGCCTTGTTGATTGACGATGAATGTCATCACGCCCGTGTTGCCCCATTCGGCCGGCCAGGCGACGAGGGCAAATCCGGCAATCATGCGGCCGTTGATGATGTAATTATACTTGCCGCCCGGCGCGTGTTTTCCCTGGCGGGTCAGGATTTTGAAATAGTAGCCGTGATAAGGCGCCAGCTCGTCATTCAGCATTTTGGCCGTGCGATGATAACCTTCCACGCGCGCCTGCGCGACGAGCGGTCCCAAGGGACTCAACTCCTCGCCGGGTTGATTCGTCGGCCAGAAAAGGCCGTCGTGGGTGCCGGGCGTGCTGCGCAGGAACTGCGCGTAGGCAAGCACTCCGTCCCCCAGGCGATCCTGGCCGGCATATTCGCGCTGCGCCTCCACATACGCGTTGCAGACATTGATCGCGCCCGTCTCGTTCATGCCAACGCGGCGGGCGAGAATCTCGCCCTTGCCGGCGGTGGTATCGAAAAACCATTGCCCGTTTTGTTTCACCAGCGGAATGGGAAACGGCCAGCCGTCCGCGCCAATTTCCAGCGTGACGTTGGAATCCGAATGGTTGATCAACTGCGTCTTTTCCGTCAGGTGCTGAACAAACATTTTGTATTCCTCAGTGGCCTGGACAACATCTGGCGAAATCAATTTCTGTCCTGCCGGCCCAAAAATGGAATGCAGGGCATTGGTGTCATGATTTGTGGCCGCCGCCACCAGGGCGTTGACGGCTTCCTGCGGCGCAGCAAAGGTCTGTTCCTCCGCCGCCAGCGCGCACGCCGGCAGCGTCAGCGCCAGCAGAGCCAGGCCGGGACCGGACGCGAGAAACAAAATCCGGCGCAACCATGAAAGACGAATGGGTTTCATCAGCGGCAATGTTTTGGTGGCAATCATTGGGTTGAAAGGTTCAATGCCTTGGCTGGGAATTTGAACTGTGACTGCCACCGCCTCCTCCTCCTCCGGAGGGCATCGGCGGCGCTGGCCGCGAGACCGGTGCTGGCTGTGAAACCGGCGCAGAATGGGTGATCGTCTGCATGCTCTGCTGGCCACGGTCGCTATACGTTTTTGTGTCGCGCGAACTCTGGATGCCGATGAACGCGCCGGTGGATGCCGGCCGGCTGCCGGGTGCAGCATATTCAACTGGAGCCGGCGCGGGCCGGGTGACGGGCGTTGAAGCCCGGGTTGCCGTCGCTTCCGGCCGGGCTGCCGGGGCCGGGGTCCGTCGCGGTGCCGCTGCATCGGACACGGACCGGCCTACCGTGGCAACCACGGGTTGGTTAACCACCGGTTGATTATGGGGAACACTATAGCCCCGGTCGCCGCGATTCATCCCGACTGCGCCGGGACGATTGCCGGAACGCCAGATCGTCGTGTGACCCGTGTCCCGTTGACGTGGAGGTTCATGCCACCAATTGGGCGGACGCGGATGGTTGCGACCCCAGACAATGATATTGAAGTTCCCCCAATCAAAATCGCAATTCAGCCACAACCCAATCGGAAAGCCGATGCCGAACGTGATAAAGGGCGGGCCATAGCAAGTTTGATAAAAAACCAGGTCCGGTTGATAGACGGGCACATAAATGACCTCCGGATCAGCCGGAACAATTTCAATGTAACCGCCGTCATTAATCACTTGTTCCTGCGGCGTGGATTGCAGGTTGCCGAAATTGGCCGCCGACTGGCGCAGCCGTTGGATGGATTCCATCACCTCCTGCTGTTGATTGAGAAAAACCTGTCCCAATTCCGTCGTCCAATTCAAGTTGTCATCCATCCATTTCAAAACATTGGGATACCGGGCCAGGGCCTGGACGCTGGGGTCCCACGGCTGCTGGTCAATCTGGTTGGGGTCGCCGCCGCCGCTGACATAACGGTCGGCCAGCACGATTTGCGTGGGCAAGGTGGATGCCGGCAGGATTTGGGCAATCAACGGGTCGGGATACAGCGCAATCGGCCCCAGCAACTGATCCAACTGCTGATAGGAAAGCGGTTGATAGACTGGCGTCGGGGGCGGCACTGCCATCTGTGCCCGCACGGACAGGGCCGCACCAGCGAACACACAGAGTAAAACAGCACTTTTAAGCAATGACTTCATCCGGTAACCCATAAGATTTCATCGTCATTATCCACAGACGCAATTGGAGCCTGACAGATTACACCACAAAATCAAAAAAAATCCAGACGCTTTGACACGGGTCCTGAAAGCCGAGGCCCGAAACCCGAAAACTCACCCACCGGTCCACCGCCATCCTCAACCTGTCCATCGCAGCCTTGGCGACGATGGATCTTCCATCTTCGCTGAATATCTCCGGGCCATACGGTTGCCATTGACGAACCCCGGCGGCGGGCCTAGCTTGGCGCTGACAGACAAGGCGCGGCCAAAACCTGGATCATTGTCCAACTATGAATCCAAAGACTGAAAAACCAAAAACGGCACTGCGGGACAATCTCTTGAGCCTGGTCCAGCAGTGTCCGGTGGAGCAGGCCAACCCCGACGATTGCCCTTTGTTCGCCGTCCGCAAAGCGGGACCCGCCAGACGCCTGCGCTGGTTTAATGATCTGACTGAAGATGATTTGGTTTATCTGAACGCTTACCACTGCGTGTGTGCGCAGCTAAAAATGGAATCGCGCCATCGCCAAAATCCGCGTCCAGCCATATCCATTCCGTCTCCGTCAGATTTCGACGAGAAAGGCAGGGGTTAAAACCGCCTGATGAACCGCAAAGAGCACAGCGCGGCAAAGCCGCAACCAAAGGAGCGCGGAATTTATTCCGCTTCCCCGGCCGCATGTACTTCAAAGTGGGTTTACACGTACTTGGCCGAAGCGGAATAAATTCCGCGCTCCGGTAAAATCTTCGCGGAATGTAACGATGTAGCGAGATAGCACTGCAAAGAGCGCAAAGCCAGAAGAAAGGCTAAAGGTTGAAGGAGAAAGCCGGGATATAAACCGCGAAAGACTCGAAATACGCGAACATCTTTAAAAACCTTTGCAGTGCAATTGGTCGGAATCATCGTGCAAAGTTTTTTCTATCTACCCACGAATTTGGCTTGCCAGGAGACATGCAACCTTTTGTTGCAGATGCAACAAAAGGTTGTCGTCAAAAAAGGAAGGTTTTGTTGCGGCTCTGCCGCGCTGTGCCTTTGCGCTAACGTCTTAACCGGAAGAACAACGAGCCGTTGGATTTGTGCATCGTCACACTGTTTATCCCGTTGTTGTTGTCCACCGTTCCGAGGTAATCGCCCCAGTTGGCCGTCGTCAGGTCCGTGTTGGTTTGCAGTACATATCCTGACGCCGCCGGCCACGACACGAAGGCGTTGTCCAAAGCCGGACTGGACGGCGGGTCCACCAGCGCGATGGACAATAATGGTTCCGCACTGGATGAAGGTGCTTGTGGTACAACGGGGTTGAATGTCACTGCGGTGCTTCCCACCACCTCGCCAATCACATAAGTCCCGGTGAAGGAAAATGTCTGAGCGCCGACCTGCTCGGCGCAAGCCAGAATATTGCTCTGCTGGACGGCAATGCTGTCGGCAGACGTGCCGTCCGGCCACCAGGCGTTGCCGGAACCGCAGGTGACGATTTCGTTGACCAGTTGTGTCGCCGGACCGTTGGTCACATACGTATTCTGGCCGTTGGGACCGTAAATGATGCCCAGGTAAACCGGATCCGCGCTGCCCGTGTTCAATCCCGAATACGAGTACGGAATGGGGAAATATGACCAGTTCAGCGTGTCGCCCGGGTCCGTCGAAGCCATGATGAACGACAACTGCGCGATGGAGATGAGATTGGTCCCGCCCTTGATGTCCATGCCAAACGTCAGCCGGTTGCCCGACTCATTGGCGAAAGCCGGACCAAAAACCGTTCCCGGATCGGCCACGCCCATCCACGACGGGAAACTGGTCACCAGATTGTTTGTCACCGGCACCGCGTTCGTGATTTGCTGATAATAAGTCGGCAACACCGGGTCGCCGTAGGAGGAATAGCCGTTCAAAATGGCGGTCACGGCGTTGGACGCCCAGGCGTTCCAACTGGGTGAACCCCACCGGTTCGGTGCCAGCGCCGGGTAAACCGTGATGCTGATGCCGCCTTCCAACACCGGCCCGGAATTCGTCATCAACGGATTAAACGTTACGGAATTCGAGCCGGCCACGCCGGCAATCGTGTAGGTCCCGCTAAAATTAAACGGCTGGTTGCCCAATTGTGAAATCAGCAGGTCAATGTTGCTTTGCTGGCTGGTGATGTTGCCGGACGTGTCATAAGTGTCCCACGCATTCCCCGAGCCGCGCCCGACAATCTCGTTCACCAGTTGCGTCGGAGGGCCGCTGGTGATGTAAGTATTGGTGCCGCCCGGACCGTAGATAATCCCGACATACGACGCGCTGTAATTGTACGAACCCTCGTCAAAGGTGAAATCCAGCGAATTGTTCGTATCCGAGGAATGCGCGCTGAACGACAGTTGCGAAATTGAAATCAGGTTCGTTCCGCCCTTGATATCAATGCCGAACTGAATCCGGTTGCCCAGCTCCTGCGAATAATTCGCGCCGAAAACCGCTCCCGGATTGGCCACGCTGTTCCACGACGGAAAACCGGTCACGATGTCATTTGTCACCGAAATCACCGCTGGCGCCTGCTGATAATAGCTCGGCGACGACGGGTCGCCATAGGCCGAATAGCCGTTGATAATGGCGGTGGTGGCATTGGAAACCCAGGCATTCCAGTTGGGCGACCCATACGCATTCGGCGCCAGCGCGGGGATGACGGTGATGGAGATGCCCTGTGCTTGCGCCCTTGCGCCGGTCGCCAGCAGTGCGACCAACATTACTTGAAAAATCCGCCTGGTCATACCGTGGTTTTAACATAACCCCCCTGAAACAAAACGGTTTCGGGACACATTGCTGGAATTGAGGGGTGAACTGCACCGGTTGAGGGGTGGCGAGGACGCCTTGGGCAGCGAGGATGTAGGATTGAAGATGGAGGACCAGCCTTCGCTTGGAAGCTACGGCCTGGCAGGTGGAACGAAGTGCGCGAAGCGTCATTGAGTGCGGTGGCCATGACACCGCTTTTGCAAACCACGAAACGCGCAAAAACATTTGAACCACAAAGAGCACAAAGAGCACAAAGGAAGTGAACCGATTATCTTCACTTATTAGCGCTGATGAGCGCGAATTAGCGGTTTACCCGCGGTTAAAACCCCTTGATCTGGATCGCCGATCTGCCAACCCGCTCGCGATTCATCGGAGTTCACTCGCGATTATCGCATCATCGAAATTCTATTGGTGCCTAAAGCCAGTTCCAGATGGTGTTTATCGACCAGCAGAATCTTCACGGTGGTATTGCCGGCCATGGGCACTGAATTGCTGCTCACGTCCGTCACCAGCAGGAATTCGTGCTCGATGTGCCATTTGGCCTTGTAGGTGGTTGGAGGATTGCCCGGGAAAATGGAGGTGTAAGTGCCATCGGGAGCCAGGGTGAGGATGTGCGCCTCCTGCGACCAGGTCCCGGCGACCTGTTGCCCAAGGTCGGCACCGTGGCGGTCGCAGGCCGTCACCAAAAAACTCAACGCAATCAATGTAAGTATTATCCTCATGGCGATTCGGGATGCTAACGGGCCGAGGCTGGGCCAAAGCCGCTGCCGTATCAAGCCTTCAGGTGACACGAAAACCGGAAGATGTGACACATGACAAGTGGCAAGTGGCAGGTGACACGAAAAACAAAAGCGGTGGGGCGAGCGTACTCGCGAGCCGAAATGGCTGTACCCTCAACGCTCAACCATCAACCGTTGTCTTGGCCCATCCGCACTTGCTTGCCCCGTCGCATTTTGCGCTGCGCGAAGATGGCCAAATTCAGGTAGGGCGCGCAGTCCCTTGCGCGCCGTCTCCAGAAAACAAATCTGCGGCGGGCAACGGAGTGCCCGCCCTACCTAAATTGATTTATCAATCCGACACTCCATTCCTCCGTTTATACCATGGGAACAGTTTGGAATTATTGGACGCCATCTTTGCCGACCCGCCTGCGTGGCCGTAGCCACTTCGTCGCGGCGAAGGCCCGCCTTATTTCCTGCCTGCCGGGCCGTAGCTTCTGCCTGTCCTCCGAAGCCAGGCGAAGGATGGAAGCGAAGGCCGGTCCAACGGCGGCATCATCCCGCAGAGCGGGACAAAATAATCTGTGTGGACACTTGAGCCGCTTGGGATTTGAGCCATTCGGGAAATGGCGAAAAGGATTTGCCAGCGGCAAAGGCCGTGAGGCCGACTGAGCGGGCGCGAGGAAGCCCACCGGCGAAAGGAATTCGACCGAAGGTGAAGGCCCGCGAGGGCCGAGCGAGCGGGCGCGAGCGAGTCAACGTGGATTGGGACGTCTCGCGCGGACCGGAACTGAACCACGAATTCAACGTCGGGTGAAATAATCATTGATGCCGTCTGTCTCAGCCGCAAACAGCCTGCGCCCAAATGGATTGACTCGCTTGCGGCTCGCGCCTATCAAAAGCGCATCCATGAAGACCGTCCTGTTCTGGATCGTGTTCGGCGCCGGCATCTGGTTCACACTTTGCCTGGCGCGGGCCGGCGAACCGGTCATGGCCGCGCAAACCAATTCCCAGATCAGCAGCACCAACACCTCCACCGTTGCGGTGCCGGTGCCGGGCGAAAAAGCCGTCCGCCGTTACCATGCCACCATCGCGGTGGGCGCCACGGCCATCATCTGGAGTTTTTTGTCGCCCGCCCTTTTTTTATTTACCGGCTGGTCCGCCCGGATTCGCTCCTGGGCGGAGCGACGAGGGCACGGCCTTTGTAAAACTGGTGCAAAACAGCGTCTATGTTTACCGGCCGGCGCCCATTATCCAATTCTGGTATGGCTCACATCCGACACCGGCGGAACGGATTGAATTCTTCAATCAATATCGCCCTTGGGAAACCGGCCAGCCCTCAAAATACCAGGAATACTTCCAGCCGTGAGGCGCCGCCTTTTCCGCGGCCTTCAGCTTTCCCCGCCGGGCCATAGCTTCCGAGCGACGACCGGAGCCTTTGCTTAAACCACGCACATCGTCCGCTGCGAGACGGAAATCTTTCAGACGCCCTCAACTAGACTTGACAGCTTGACATTTAGTGCTTGGGCTAATCGGGCGAGCTTATCGAGCGAAATGTTCTCACGACCTCGCTCAATTTCAGAAAGGTAGGGCCAACTCATGTCTGCCTTTTCCGCCAATTGCTCCAAGGTCAACCCCGCGCCGGTTCGGCAGGCGCGAATGTTTTTCCCCACGATCACCCGATGTTTGTCAGATTGACCCATTTAATCAGCAAAGCCGAAATTGGGCGCGACGAACATTCGACATATCGAATGTTTAGGCTTGATCCTTTGCCGGAGATCGGGATCGATCCGCGTGGATGTCTGACAAATCGCGGCGGAGACGTTCAGCAAAAAGCGCCGCCAACACAGCGCGCTCAGATCAGAGATCTGATCCAAAACCAACCCGATACAGAATTCGCCGAAATATTCCTGACCCAACTTGGTCACTTTCGGAAATCATTCGCCCGCTTGTCCCAAAATCCCCACGCCATCCGCACGCCCGTGAACAGTTCCCTATCGCTGCTGTTGAAGCTGTTGCCCCTGAAGAAGCGCAGCCGTTTCTGAAATGGGTCGGCGGCAAGGCGCAGCTCCTTGCGCAGTTCGACGAATTTTTCCCCGCCGAAATTACCCGATACTTCGAGCCGTTCGTGGGCGGCGGTGCGGTGTTCTTCCACCTCAAGCACCGCTTTCCGAAGATGAAGGCGTTCCTGCGCGACCTCAACCCCGAACTCATCAACACCTACCTCGCCGTTCGCGATTTCCCCCGCGAACTCATGCGCCGGCTGGACGAACACGCCTCCGAATTCAAGGCCAAAGGTGACGACTACTTTTACTTCGTCCGCGGCCAGCACTACTTGACGGGCGACGATAAGAAAATCGTGGAACGCGCCGCCCGCATGATTTTTCTCAACAAAACCTGCTTCAACGGCCTCTGGCGCGTCAACGCCCGCGATGAATTCAATGTCCCCGTCGGCTCCAACAAAAATCCCGGCCTTTACAACGAGGAAAACATTCACTCCGCCAGTCGCGCGCTGGAGGGCGTGCATCTGGCCATGCAGGATTTCCGCGAAACCCTCAACCAGACCCGGCCCGGCGACTTTGCCTACGTTGACCCGCCGTATTATCCCGTCTCCGCCACCGCCAGTTTTACCTCCTACGCCAAGGAAGATTTTGGCGAGGGCGAACAGCACGAACTACACGCCGTGTTTGCCGAGGCCGCCCGACGCGGCGCGCGCCTGATGCTTTCCAACTCCGACACGCCGTTCATCCGCAAACTCTACCGCGATTTTCAAATCCACACCGTACAGGCCCGCCGCGCCATCAACTGCGACGGCTCGAAACGCGGCCACGTCAGCGAGGTCGTCGTGACGAATTTAACCAACGAATAAAATTATGCCTGGGAAAGCAAACGCAGTTAAAGCAGGAGACGATTTGGTCAAGGAGGTAATCAAGATTGCCACCAAACTCGGACTCGAAACAAAAGAACAATTTCACGTCGCCCGAAGAATTTGGGGCGCGAATCGAAACATTGATGTCATCCTGATTGATCCCAAGTCGCGTAAGACGCTGGGCATCGAATGTAAATTTCAAGGCGGCGGCGGCTCGGCGGAAGAAAAGATTCCAGCAACCATTCAGGATATCGAAGCTTGGCCTATTCCCGGCCTCGTCGTTTTTGCCGGCGAAGGTTTCACCGCAAACATGAAGTCGTTTTTGATTTCGACTGGCAAGGCTGTCGAGTTGGATGAACTCGAACCGTGGTTGCGATTGTTTTTCGGCTTGCCGCTTTCGGAATAACAAGATGGCAACTTGCGACCACAACAATACGATACCAGACGAAGTGCTGGCGCGTATTCCCGGTTCGCAAGCTGGCTCTGGTCGTCATCGTTGTGTCATATGTGCATACGCTCAAGGAGTTGCCGCTGCGCGTCGCGCAACAACAATCCATGCGCTCGGTGCAACTGAAACCTGCAATCACGGCAGCGAAGCGCCTTCAGAAATTCTTCGCGCTTTGCGCGAGTCGCAAGCTGGAGGTGGACGCCACAAATGTTGCACCTGCGCTTTTCAGTTTGGTTTTCAAAGTCTGACAGCAGACATCGAAGTCCGAACGCGGGCAGACGTTGAAACCGAAGACGCAACTCATGGCGTTGAAAACACTGGCGGTCACGCTGAAGGGCGGGAAATTATCCGGCAAAGCCGAACCTACGAACGCAATCCACGCAACCGCGCCGCCGCGATACGGACGCACGGCGTGACGTGCGTGGCGTGCGGCTTCAACTTCGACGCGTTTTACGGTGCAACCTATGCCCGTTCCTACATCGAGGTTCACCACCTGAACCCGCTGGCCGGCGGCGGCGCGCACGTGGTTGACCCCGTGGCCGACCTGCGCCCGCTCTGCGCCAACTGCCACAGCATGGTGCATCGCCGCCCCGGCGTCGTCTTGTCCATCGAGGAATTGCGCCAGCTAATCGCCGCCGCCCGCTCGCATCGCGCAGGATAGTCCGCCTTTGGCAATTGCCGTGAATCACCGTTCCCATTTGGGTCATCGCGCTGGAATGAATTTGAAAATAGCCCAGCCATTTATGGCTGGGTTTGGCGTCGGGTTTGGACCAAAGTCCCGTCAGGGACGAAAGGTGCTTGCGCACGGCCACCCCTTGCGCACGGCCACCATTTTCTGCCGTCCCTTGCGGGACTCGTTTTATTTGCGGACAGGTTCCCAGCCTTGAAAGGCTGGGCCATTGTCGGGAATATGCCGCTCCTGTCCGTCTCCGCTTCGCTACGACGCGACCGCGCCGAAATGAAATGAAGGTGGGACGGAGCTTGAATCATTTGCTGGCGGGTGATGCTACAAATATGCCGTGCCGATGGCGCTTTCCCAATCCGTAATACAATGGCACAGGTTCGCGCACGGACGACAAAGATTTGGACTGCGGTGGCAGAGCGCAGCGGCGACACCGCTTTCCGTACGGCTGGTTGCGTTCAAAAGCGGCGTGGCGCTTCGCTTCCCGCCGCAGTCCAAAATCCGTGGTTGCGGCGCCAGCCGTGTTGGGTCCATCGGTGCTCATCCGTGGTTGAAAACCGGCCCCGGCCTCTGGCGGCTGCCGTGATGGCTGCGCAGGCGGCACCATCACCGTTCCCATCTGGATCATCCGCCTTCATCCGATTACGGCGGGACAAGTCGCGCTGAGATAGCTCCGTCAGGAGCGGAATCTTTGTAGTTCCCGAATCCAAATGAATTCCCAGCCCCGTCGGGACGGAATATGCCGCTCCTGACGGAGCTTGAATTATTTGGCGGACGGTTTTCTACAAATATGCCGCGCCTGACGGCGCTTTCCCAATCCGTGTCCATCGGTGTTCATCCGTGGTTAAAGACCGGCCCCGGCGTCTGGCAGTCCCGCCGTCGCGTCCGCTTTGGCGCGGCAAGCCGCGACGTCCGCCTTTATTTCCCGCCAACGACTTTAATCTGGTCAGGCGATTCCAAGATGATTTCCGGCCGGTTGCGATATTCCGTGATACTGCCGGTGATCTCCACATCCTGATTCGTGAGGCTTTCCAAATCTTTGAACGCGCCCGCGTTTTCCGCAAAGACAACGGCGGTTAATGGCGCGTCCAAGGAAGATTTGTCGAGGCTTAGGATGGTGATGTTTGGCCGGACAGAAACTTGAACCACCCGCCCCGTGACAATCATCGTCTGGTCGTAATATTTACCGGCATCCGCCGTCCCGATTTTGTTGGTGGCGACTTGCGCGACGACGTTGGTATTTTCCGGCAGCAAGGGAACCATTCTTCCCAGATTCAAATATTTCTGAATTTCATCCGCCAGACGATATCCCGCCAGCGCGCATTGCCGCTCCGCGACCGCTTTTGCCGTCTTGGTGTAATCAGCGGGCAGAGCCACGGCGGTGTCCGCATTGGTGCCGCCTTTTAATTCGCCGCGCAAATATCCTTTGTCAATTGCCAGCTCGCGGCTTTCCAGGCTCCAGCCTTTCGGCGTTGGGTGCGTCGCCAATTCCGCCAGCGATGCTTTCGGAAATTCAGCGCCGAGCTTGATGGCATATCTCCATTGCATTTGCGTGTTGGGCGAAGCCCCCAACAAACCGTCCCAAATCCCGTGCAACCGGACCGCTTGGTCCGCCGGCTTGACGTAAAATTCATTCCCGCCCCGGTCGCCCGTCGGATAGGCGTCCGAAAAAAGTGAAGCGCAATGGAGCGGTTGGTGGACATCGCCGACCAGATGAATAAGCCAGGACAAACTTGCCGCTCGCAATTCGGGATTGGCGTTGGTGTCGTTCAAGGTTGTTTCAAATTGTTGGATGCCAAATAAAATGTCATTCGTTGGCTCCGGGCTGGGTTCCATCGGAAATGACGGCGGCCTTAGCGGATAATCAATGAAATGCCAGCTTGGGTGGTCATATAGGCTTTCGCTGCGCCGGATTTCGTCCGGCCATGTGCTGCTGCGCATAAAGACGTATGCGGCAACATCAATGACCGGATTCGGATGATACGCATTTGTCCATCTGGCGTAATCCGGATGCGCCTTCAAAACCTCATACACCTGCGCCTTCAACTCAGGTGAAAGCTGGCGATACGCTTCCGCCGCGATGAGGAAATGCCCGCTGCTGCCCCAAGCGATAGCGTTTATCTGGAAACCGGCGAGCCCGGCAATGGCCAAAGCGATGGCGGCAAACTTTTTCATGCAACCATTTGAAGCCGACGCCAAACGTTCCGCAATGAATTTCGTGGAAAATTGTTCCAGCAATGGACGAATAAATACTCCGAAAACGGGTCAGTCCTGAATGGCCCTTAGATAAGGAATATATCATTGAACCAAAACAACTTACAAAACAGTCAAGTACCTATCGGCTTCGGCCACTTTTTGACCATGTTTCGCTTTGAGTTTGGGAAATACCCGATTTTTCAGGCATTTGCTGCTCCTTCATGGAGGAGCGGAACACAGTCCTCGAAACCCTTTAAAAACATATGCGTTTTTGCTGGGCCTTAACTAAGGGCCATTCGGGTCAGTCCTTAGTATTGACACAAACCGGCCCCGAAGCGGGTGCTTGAACGCCATCCGCGAAGACCGGACACCGAATCTGCTCCTAATGCGCTACGCCCTGGCGACGTGGGAGGTTCGCGACCGGCTCCTGATTCCGTCGTTCATGTTTTCGGATTCAACTTCAAAGGGGAGCGCACGCGCCGCGCGTGCACCCCATTTCAGGAACGTCGCGACCGGAATCTACTGTTGCACATTGTACGGAACTGCTGGCGGATTAACTCCAAATAGCTGCTTCATTGGTTCTCGTATCAACACAATGATGGTGAACACACCGAGCACGGTACCGAATGGCATGAACAAGCATTCCACGCCCCCCATCACGAGGCAGAACATGTAATGCTTGCGCCGCGCCAGGAAACGTCCGGTCGTCAGGACAAACGTCGCGAAAATCAGGCCGAGGATGATAAACATGGCCGCGAAAATCACAAAAAACCAGCCGATAAATGCCGGCGGCGGGTCTCCCTTGCCGGCGAACTTGTCCGAGGCAAAGATCATGGCCAGCCCCAAAATCAGGTGGATGATGGGGAAGAGGGCAAACAAGCAGGCAAACCCGCCAACCACATAGTGAAACATCGAAAGCAACCGAAGATGTTCCTCATCCTGCGTCTTATTTGGCAATGGGGAACGGGCTGGGATGAGTGGAGTCTGGTCAATGGCGCAAACAACGGCGTTGTCCGGATATTCCTTCCCGCAGTAAGGGCATGTTTTCATGGGGAAATGCGGAGTGATGCTTTGCCGTCTGGCCTGTTATGTCAAGGCCAACTTGCCCCGGCAGCCGAAGTCCGCGCGCAGTCCGTCGCGTCAAACCGTTGAAGGACATTTCCGTCACCCAACGCGGCTGGACACTTGACGTGTTGAACATCGTGCGACGTCTCACGGAGGAAAAGCGCCAGAGGGCTGGCGCACTCCAGGACGCTTCGCGCCATTCGAGAGTCGTTGTGCCCGTGAACGGGTCGCGTGAACGGGTCGGTTCCTAGTTTTGTAGTATTCGCGCATTTTGAACGAAACAGATCCCTGAGTATTGGCACAAACCGATATTGAAGCGGGTTGCTCGTCCTCAAAATTGGTCCGTCTTCTTTACGCTTCCGTCTTCGTCCCGCGTTGCGGGCTCCCGCCGTCGCTCCGCTTTGGCGCGGCTAGTCGCCTGGACAAGTCGCCGAGAGGCGGGTTCAGTTCAAGAGCCGGCGTGAGGCGTGGCACCATGAACTGTCTGAACTACTGTGAAACGAAACCACCATAAAGACGGCGGATTTACTTTGATTGAGTTGTTGGTGGTTATTGCCATCATCGCCATTCTCGCCGCGCTGTTGCTGCCGGTTCTGTCCAGTGCGAAGGCGCGAGCCCAGCGAACGATGTGTTTGAACAATCTGAAACAGATCAATCTCGCTGTCCAAATGTATGCCGGGGATAACCACGACGCCTTGCCGTCCGTGCCGAACACGGGTGCCGATGGATTTAAGACCAATTCCTCCCAAATTGTTTACAAGAGCCTCGTAAAGAATTATGTCGGGCTCCAAGGCGCATCGTCGCCGCAGGACAAGCTCTTTGCCTGTCCAGCGGACGCGTTTTTTTATAACGACTGGGTATTTGTGGCTGACAGCTGGCATAATCAAGTCTATTCGGATTATTCGAGTTACGGATATAATGGTCTCGGCGGGACAATCGAGACGCCGCCCGCTTTGCCTGGCCAGACTTCTTCTCCCGGTCTTTTTGGCTGGAAGCTCGCTGCGATAAACGACCCGGTCAAAACTGTTTTGGTTGCTGAAAACCCGGCCTTCTATCCCTTTTCCTGGCATGAATCGCTACGAATACCTGCGGGACAATCTGGAGTCAACGATGCCAAAAACATGGTCAGTTTCGCGGATGGCCACGTCAGCTACATTAAGATTTATTCAAATACTGGTTATTTTATGGCAACGCTCTTTTACGATCCGCCGGCCGGATACGATTACAAATGGAGCGGAAATTGATGCTCGAAATTTGCCGCCTGACAAGGCAGAAACGGGTCGGCTCTTGATTGACGCAAATGCCCGCCCATCCTTCGTAACGCAACTACGGAGGGCAGGCAGATAAATCCGAATCGGCGATAATCGGTGAAACCAATGATTTGTTATGGGGTTTTGTCAGGTGTCTTTTCGACAGCGTTTTTACGGGTGACATCGGCTATCACAACGTGCATCCACCCTTGATCGCATTCTTGGATATAACCAAGGTCCCAGTTTTGCCAGCCCCTGCGTTTGGCCTCGGTTGCCGCCACCGTTGAGGCCACTTGTTTCACATAAATGATGCGCTGCGTTCCCGGCAAGGGAGAACCTTGATGGACGGTCACTTTGAAATGTGTGTCATCAACATTCTCAATGGCATAGTTGGGTGAAGTGGGAAGGTTTTGATTAAAATCCTGATTGAAGGATCTCTCATTGTGTGTGGCGCAACCGGCGGCTAAAACCACCAAGGTCGGACTTGATAACAGCAGCTGGAGCGTCCAGCGGAGTTGATTTGTTTTCATGCTGTTATATTAGCCGATTCTGGCCGGCTGGCTATGGGGTAAACACCGTATGGCCCGAGCGAGTCCAAATCCGCCAGCAGCTTCAAGTCCTTCCGCCTTCGCTCTGCTTTGGCGCGACAAGCCGCGACATGGGTTTGCTGTTGCACATTGAGCGCGGTGTCTGGCGTCGGCCGCAAGATATTTTCAACGCAGAGGCGCGGAGAACGCAGAGGGTCGCAGAGTCAATTTTCTTTGCGCCACTCCGCGCTCTCTGCGTTAAATCCGGGTTGGCTTTGGCGCATTGATCGCAACCGCTGGCGTCGGCCGTAGCACAGATATTCCCGGGTGAATAAAAACTGGTCAGCGCGATCAAGCGGAAACCACGCCAAGGACTCGCGGCACGAATTCACGACTGAAAAGATCCACCCATCGGCCCTCCCGGTCACGAAAGGCCATGCACTTGAAGCCGTCGCATTGGATTTGCACCGGCACACCCAAGGCCGGCAAGGGGCCGTAGTTGTTTTTTGCCGCTTCTGGAATTTTATCCTTCACCCCGTGACCATACACTGGAATCAAGGCAGGCGCTCACTTTATTACGGAATATATTTCCCGGAACTCCATCCTGACATCGGACAGTTTGCGTTTCCTGTCCTCATAATCCTGGTCATGGAGTTGGTGGTGCTGGCGTGTCGGTTGATTTTTCCATCATTACCGGAGGGACATTGGTGACAAATACATATCTGGTCACAGCGGGCGGGAAATTCGGCAGGGCCAGCGATAACTTCTGAAGAAATATCAAAGTCCCCAGCGTGATGGCGTTCATCGCCAGCGAGCCGACAAGGAATATTTTTGTTTCATGGTCACTTCACCAGTTGCCAGGGAAAAACAATTCGGATTGATGCAGCCCTTGATGGATTAATGCCACCGGTTGGCCAGCCGCCAAGGCCAGCAATTCCCGGTCACTGATTTCCCTTGGCCGGGCTGACTCGCCGGTTTGTATCACTGTCAAAGTTGAATCCGAAGAATCCAAGACGGCGACGCTTTTGAACGAATCCAGTTTTGTGCTGACGACGCGTAACGAAGGCGGCGCCGGCAAAGCGGCCGCACTTGAAACCGGCTGGCGGATTTGTTGCGGCAAAGTTCCCGGATTGCGCACTGCTTGAATCTCAAAAGCAAAAAGCCCTGCCAGCGCCAGCGCGCTCAAGGTCAGATTCAAACGACGCGCCCGTTTTCGTTGCCGCGCGCTGTGCAGCGTTTTGTCCAGCAACGCCGTCCGAAATTCCGGCGAGATGGCGTCGGCCAGCAAATCGTCAATCAGTGGTTCAGTCGTTTTTTTCATTTTGCAGTCGCTCCAGCACCGCATGCTTCAATTTTCGGCGAATCCGCAACAAATGCGATTCCATGGCCTTTTCGGTCATCTGCCATTCATCGGCGAGTTCGCGCACGGCTTCGCCGTCAAAATACTTCCGTTCGAGCAACGCCCGCTCGTCGGCGGGCAGACCCGCCAGCCCGTCCTGCACCAATTCCGAAAAGCGCGCGTCCGCATCAACGCTTTTCAAATCCGCGTCGGCCGGTCGCTGCTGGAAAAATCGGGCGAGCAAGCTCTGATACCGGTTCCGTTTCCGCATTTCGTCCGCGACGCAGTTGCGCGCCAGCATCGCCAGCCAGTTCCAGAAGGCGGATTCCGAATCGAACTGGCGCACGTGACGCGCCACGCGCACGAAGGCGAGCTGCAGCGCCTCACGCGCGATTTCTTCCTGCCCGCCCGCGACCACGAACAGGTAACGGAGCAGCCGGTTGAAATAAAGTTTGTAGAATTGATGAAACGCCGCTTCGTCGCCGCGCGACATCCGGCCCGTCAAGGCCGTGCAATTGCGGCCGGACTGGTCCGGTTCAGACGTTGTTTTAGCGATGATCTCGATGGGCGCATCCACACACAGTGTCGGGGTGATGATCACTCCGGTGGAATTGCTTTCAGCAAAAGTCATCCCATTTAAAAGTTATTGGGCTTTGGGGTTTTCGGGGACTTTCGGCTTCTCGGAACTCTTTTCCGTCTTCAATTGTTTGAGCACGTCATCAATCGTTTTAAGCTTGTCGGCTTCACCCACGGCAATCAGAACCTTGGTGTCTTTATGGTAGGTGATTTCCGGCGGCCGGGTGACGCCGAGCATTTTCCAGCCGGTATCAATGGTGGTGGTGATGTCTTCAACCTTGTAACCGGCTTCAAGATAAGGCGCGAGTTGATAAAACCGGCAAATGACGGGGTTGTGCTGAACCTCCGGCATGGCACAGTAAAAACACCAGATTGAATTTTCAGTCGGCGTGCCGTCCGTCTTGAAACCGCAGCGGAAAGTCCAGTCAAACCACCACGTTACCGGGTTGTCCGTCCATGACTCCCGCCGGTCATTGATATAGTCTGTCCACGCGTAGCGCTCCAGCTTCGTGGTGGCGCGTTCCAAGGCTTCAAACAATTCCGCGACGGTGATATTTTTTACCGACAAAGCGGGCAGTTTTATATCTGCATACTCATCGGGAATGACTGCGTTTAACGGTTTGCCGATTGCTTTTTCGATGGTTTTGACCAATTCGCCCGGCGTGCCGCCTTTAAAATCCAGATCAAATCGCGGCAGTGAATTGGTTACAGGAGTCAAAGCTTTTTCCAGGTCCGCCCGGGTCAATGGCCGGTCCGCCGGCAAAGCGGACAAATTGACAGGCTGGGCGATGGCCAAATTGAACGACAGCGTTCCGATTGAAAGCAGCAAAAGATATTTTTTCATAATTTTAATCCGGTTTCATCCAGAAATACGCCTGCCACCGTTAAATCCTTCAAAGAATCTTGCACTGGCAATTACTATTCTGACTTGAAATTGAATTAACTCGTTCATTTTTATGAAACTGGCTGCGATACGGCCGGCCATTGCTTGGGCATCCTCTCCCAACCGGGGTGCGATTTCGTGTTGACGGGGAGCGGAGCGCGGCCGAGGATCAACCGCTGTGAACAATCAATTACGAATTGCCGCCGCCGTTTTTCTTTCACTCTTTTGCCTGCAGGCCCGCGCCCAGGAGAAAGTCATTCGGCTTTATGCCGGACCGGCGCCCGGCTCGGAGAACTGGAAACAAACCGAGCAGGAAAACCGGACCAATCTCTGGAAGACCCGGGTGGTGTTTAACGTGGCCAATCCGACCCTGACGGTTTTCCGGCCGGAAGCCGGCAAGGCCAATGGCACCGCCGTCGTCATCTGTCCCGGCGGGGCGTTTTTCGGCCTGGCGATCGACCACGAGGGTTTCGATGTGGCGCGCTGGCTGAACACGAAGGGGATTACCTGCTTCGTGCTGAAATACCGGCTGGTTGAATGTAAAACGGATGATCCGACCCGCGAAATCTTGAGCCGGGGACCGCTGGACAAGGTGGTGGCGCCCGTCGTCAAACTGGCCCTGGCGGACGGCAATGCGGCCATTGGTTACGTGCGCCAGCACGCGGCGGAGTTTGGAGTCAACCCGGAGCGCATCGGCATTATCGGCTTTTCGGCGGGCGGGACCGTGGCGGCGTCGGTGGCCTTGAACCACACGGCTGAAACGCGGCCGAATTTCGTGGCGCCGATTTATCCGGACTACGATTGGGCAATCAAGGGAAGCGGTGTTCCCGCGGATGCGCCCCCCGCATTTTTTCTGGCGGCGTCGGATGACCCGCTGGGACTGGCGCCGCAGAGCGTCGCGATTTACCAGGATTGGATCGCGGCCGGGAAGCCGGCGGAATTGCATCTCTATGCCAAGGGTGGTCACGGCTTTGGCATGCACCAACAGCACCTGCCGTCCGACCATTGGACTGAACGCTTTGCCGACTGGCTGGACATGCAGGGTTGGTTGAAGAAGTAAATGATGCAGGATTGTTGGCCAAGAGCGCGGAAGACGACAAGAAGGACTTCCAAAACGGCTTCGATTTTGGCACGGCCTTTCCCGCCCGAGCCTGGTTTACCTTCGTCCGTCATACCACGCGCGCGCGGCTTCGCGGCTGGTGGTGACGTGGTGCGGATCGAAAATAATGTGATATAGCAGGCTGCACACCAGCCGGATTTGCCGGGGCACACTGCAACGCCGCATCCGGCGCGCGGAAGTCACGACCGGATGCCGATGCAGGATGACGAACTCGCCAAGTAGCGGGTAAAACACATAGAATCAATGCGCACAAAATCGGGAAACGGCACAACATGACAGGATTTGCGGCAGTGTTAATTACAGGCCTGGTTGATTGCGCGTTGCTTTTGGCCCCAGGCAAAAGCAACGCCACCGATGTGCGCCCCGCCAGTTCGCCGCCAGATACGAATCACCTCACGGGCGGCGCAAAGTCTTTCCGGCCAAACCGGACGGTGGACGCCACCACGCTGCATAAAAAGGTTCTCGTCGGTTATCAGGGCTGGTTTCGCGCGGCGGGTGACGGCGATGCCCGATGGGATCATTGGAGCCGCGATTGGAGCACGCCGCCCAGGACGAACGCGTTGGACAGGATCACGTTCGAGATGTGGCCGGACGTGAGCGAGTACACCAACAAATATCCCGTGGCTGGGTTCACCGGTCCGGGCGGCGCGCCGGCGTATTTGTTCAGCTCGCAGGACCAGAGCACGGTGGATTTGCACTTCGACTGGATGCAGGAATACGGCATTGACGGCGCGGTGGTGCAGCGGTTTGTGACGCAGACGCCGCCGGACAACATCCAGAGTTGGAAGACCAACGTGCTGCTTCACGTGCGGGCGGCCGCCAACCGCACGGGCCGCGCGTTCATGATTCAATACGACATGAGCGGCGCCAACACGAACACGCTCTTCAGCCAGTTGACCAATGACTGGATTTATCTCGTGGACAAACTGCACCTCACGCAAGACCCACGCTACCTGCATCACGATGGCAAACCGGCGTTGATGATCTTCGGGTTTTATCCCGAACGCTTTTCCGGCACGGCGCTTCCCAAACAAATCATCGCGTGGTTCAAAACCAATGCGACGTATGGCGTGACGCTCATTGGCAGCGGGTGGTGGGATTGGCGCGCCGGCGCGACCGGCGACTGGACGAATGTGTATCGCAGCTTCAATGGCTATTGCCCATGGAACACGGGGAATTATTACAACGCCGGCACAAACAAATTTGCCTCAACTGCTTATTGGGCGCAGGATCTGGCCGCGGCGACGAATGCGGGGATGTTTTATCTGCCGCAGGTTTATCCCGGATTCAGTTGGGACAACCTCCAACACCTGCCGCCGGGCACTTCCAAAATACCACGACTCGGCGGCGATTTTCTCTGGAAACAATTCAACGCCGTCGCGAATCTCGGCGTGGACATGTGCTATGTGGGCATGTTTGACGAAGTGGACGAAGGCACGGCCATTTTCAAGGTCAGCAACACGCCGCCGGGGCAGGGCTATTTTGTGACCTGCGAAGGATTGCCGGCTGATTGGTATTTGCGCCTCACGGCCGAAGGCGCAAAAGCAATCAGGGACGAGCGCCCGAACAGCCAGAGCATTCCGATTTCACCGTAGCGCGGAGTCCACGAAAGATTCCGTCGCGTCAAACCGCTGAAATCCGGGTTAAAGGATGGTTTCCAGCATTTCCACCACAGTGCTGATGCAACCTGTGCAGGTCTTGTTCAAGAGATCGTTCTCCTTGAAATAGCGCTGTCCTTCGGGTGTGTTCAGGTCGCAACCCTTCAAGAGGGCGCGACAGAGACACGTGCCGTGCCTGGATTCAAATCGGGACATCAACTCCCGCACTTTTCCGTACGTTGTTTCCGTGGGCGCCCGGTCCTGCCCCTCGCCTCGTCCATGTTTGAGCCCGATGGTGAGTATGCCTCCGGTGACCGCTCCGCACACTTCCTGCCTCCTGGCCATCCCCGCTCCGAATCCGCAGGCGAGCCGGAGTGCCTTGTCCTTGTCGAAACCAAGATCGTCACAGAATGAGAAGAGCACCGCTTGGGCGCAGTTGTACCCCGCCAGGAATTTCTGCCGGGCAATGTCGCTTCTAATTTTCATATATTTCCTGACGGCCGCAACCGCTGGCGTCTGCCATAATTACCAGATATGAACAATAATATGATTCTCGACTTCGGACACGCCTGGTGCAGACCGGGCGGCGCGTTCGGCCTCCTCACGCTCCAAACAACTGCCAAGGGTGCCGCGGAGCACCACCTTGCTTCCGGAAGTTTCCACCGTGATTTTCCGGGCGTCGAGCAGGGCGTGCCGCTCAAAGGCCGCCTTGATTGCCGTGTTTACGTCCGAGGGTATCGGTTGCTTCGGTCTGATTGTGATTAAATTGTTTATCCCTTTGACCCCCGTCAAACGCTGCACCGCTTCTTCCGCGGCGTTCTTCTGGTGCGCCCACTCGACGGTGCCCTTCAAAGTAAGCCAGCCATCGCGGACCGTTACCGTGACGGCACCGGTCGGAACCGTGATAATCCAGTCTATCGATTTGACCGCGGCAGCGGCAATCTCGTCGTCGGTGCGGCGGGAGGAAGCCGGCAGACGAACGGCAATTTCATCCGCCACACCCTTCGCCCCGGCAACCCGTTTGGCCGCGTGCGCCGCCGCCAGTTTCGCGGCATAACTGCCCACCGAGCCATTGAGCAATACACCGCCTTGCCTCACCAAGACACCGATGTCCGCGGCGTTGATGCTGGGCTCGTATGCGAGTTCAGCCAATATGTCCTTTTTCAATTCCAGATCAGTTTTCATAAACCGGATTTTCATTCGTTGATTGTTTCTCTGCTTTCGACACAAATTGCTTTGCAGCGTCCTGATCATGCGGAGCCAAATTCACGTTCTTTCTCACGTACAACCAGGACTGGACAAGGAGCATAGCGGAGCAAGCGTTCGGTCGTGCTGCCAAGCAAAACGTGCGCGAGACCGGTGCGACCATGGGTGGCGATAACAATTAAGTCGGTCTTCAGAGCCTTGGCAGTTTGTGCAATTTCCTGATATGGGATTCCCACCTTGACCAACGTTTCCCGAATGAACCGAGGATTAATATTTTCCTTCTCACAGGCTTGATCAACCGCGGCTCTGAGCGGGGCATGATTTCCTCGGGTTCTTCAACGAATGGGAAACCAGCGTACGGATAGGAGTTCGACGGTTCGGCTACATGTAGTAACGTAATTTTAGCATCAAACTGTTCGGCAACAGACGCAGCGTATTTCAAAGCCTTCTTTGAATACTCTGAGTAGTCGGTTGGCACCAAAATTTGTTGTATGTTCAAGGCTGGTCGCCCCCGTTTCGTCACCTCGTGGCTGTCAGGGAGACTTTCCTGCGGTGAACGTGCTTGGACGAGATTCGTTTTTACTTCTGGTGAGTTCGGTGTGGTCTTCATAATTAGTATTTTGGATGGGGTTAATTTATCAAGACAATTGCAGAACGCAATTCAGGCCGCCGAACGGGTTCGATACGTAAGCCGACGACAAAGGATCATCAGTCCATTGACCATCCACGACGAACCGATATTCATGCCTCCCTGGCTCGATCATCAACTCCACTACCCAACGGCCGCCGGATTGTTTTTGCAAAGGCATGGCGGATGGCTGCCAATCGTTGAAGGAGCCAGCCACGAACACCGCCTGTGCATCGGGAGCATAGAGTCCAATGCAAATACGCTTTTTACCGGGGTTCGGAAACCGCTCGGGCAATAACCGAACAGGCTTGGCGATTGCCCCGGTCTTTGGCGTGAGGACGTTGGCCGCGCTTTTCTTCGACAGCCTTTTTGATCTTGATGGAGCTGCATTGGTGGCGGCCGTCGCCCGACTTTTTTTCTCCTGTGCGATTGCAGGTGTTTTCATTATGGTATCCTTTAGTTCGATTGTTTGCTTTAGTAACTAAAACTGCAACGGCCAGCCTTGCCCGGTCTCTCACATCTGCCGCAGATGAAGCGCCAGCGCGATCCAGGCCCAGCCGTAAAACACCAGATCGATGCCGACGAAAAGGCCGATCACCCACAGCGCTGAGACCGGCCATTCCGCCAGGAAGCAACCGCAGTCCAAACGCGGAGCTTCATAGTGCCAATGCCTCCTTGGTTAGTTCCCAAGCCTGATGCAACTTGTTGGCGCGCTGCTTGTACTCGGACTGTACTCCCGCGATATGAGCCTTCAGCTTGGCTTTCGCGTCACCCTGCGCCTTGGCCATTTGCTCCTTGAGGGACTTGACCTTCGCGTCCATCTCCCGCTTCGTCGCTTCCGCCGCCGCCTTGGCCCGGTCCCGCGTGGCTCGTAGCCTGGCCTTGGCCGTGCTGATCTTCGCTTGGAGCTTCGCCTTTGCCTCCCTGTCCGCCCGAGCGTGCTCGGCCTTCAGCTCGGCAACCTCTGCCTTGAGTGCCGCAGCGTCCTGCTCAATCTGGGAGTCCAGAACTTCCCCGCGCGCCCGGCGGAAGACGACGCCCCCCGCGGCCTCCATGCGGGTATCAATTGGCATCACCCACTCCTCCCAAACTTCGGCGACCACAGCCGCCTTGCCCGGCTGCAGGTTTTCCTCGACCTCGCCGAGAAAGTCCGCGCCGACCCCGGCTTTCGCCAAGTCGTACACCACCCCCCCGAGCGACCCGGCATAGGCACCGACTGCGGTACCCACAGGCCCACCCAGCAGGCCGATCAAACCTCCAGTAACCAGGCCGACGCCCGTTCCCAGCGGGCCCCGCTCGGCTGTCTGTTTGACGGTCACCTTCCCGTCGGCGTCCTTTGCAATCACGGCGCTCGCGTAGAGTGTGATGCTGCCCTCGGCATGCAAATCCTTGAGAGCCTTGAAACCCTCATAGGCCTGCTTCTCGTTATCGAATATTACGACGATCATTTTGTCGTTCATGGCTGTTCTATTTTTTGTTGATTTCATAATTTCTCTGTATTTTGTTGTTTTGGATGTTGTGTTTATGGTTTCTGGAATGCGTTCAATGTTTTGCCAAGGTTCACGGGTTTCCCGTTCGACAAGCTCTTTGCCACACGACGTGCGGTTATGGAAATCATCAATCGGGCAACCCCGCTGAAGATCATACTGATGCCCACCAGTGTGCCGATCACCCACGAGGTGCTGGCTGGCCATGTCCGCCATATAATAATCGCAAGAATGAGGGTGATAATTCCATCCACCAGCAGCCAACCAGACCCGGGCAATGGTCGGAGTTGGAATGAAAGAATGAACTCCAAGACCGATTCCGCAAACAGGTAGGCCGCCAGCACGAACGTCAATGACGCGAGACCTGCCACGGGATGCAGCAGCAAGTAGCCGCCGGCGACGATATAGAGGATTGCCAGAAGTATTCCCCACAAAATTCCCCCGCCGCTGCGTGCGTGCCAAGCGTACACCATGTGAGCGGCGCCACAAAACACCAATAACCAACCGACTAATATTGTTACGGCGATGCCGGAGACCGGCGGCACAATGATCGCCAGAATGCCGGCCATAATTATTAGCACACTCAATGCGATGGACCATCCGGCCGCCTGCTTGATTTCTGTGTTCATGCTCATATTGATTTGCCTTTCTTCGATGCTTTGATTTCGCCAGTTTTCTTAACAGCAAACCGCCGCTGGCTTGGCGGCTCCCAAAACGTGTTCATCCAGGTTGGCTGGTTTCGTTGTCTTGAGGATCTCTTTGGCCTTCGCAACCTCGACGGCAGTTCCGTGGGCCACCAGGAGATACTTGTTTACCTTGATTGCGGTTTCGTATCTCAAAACACTGTCTTTGGGTATGCCAATGCTGTAGAGGGCAGCGCCAAGAGCGCTCAGACCACCAACCACGACCGCACTTTCCAACGCGGCGACGAATGCGGCTGACAGCGGCCCGGCGACGAGCAAGGGGCCGATGCCCGGCACCCAAAAGAACGCCGCACCAAACAGCAAGCCCCACAGTCCGCCCCATAGTGCGCCCATCTTTCCCCAATACTTCATTCGGTCTCCCGCGTTGTAGTAACCCACCACCTGTTCGTCCGTATGATAGTCTTTGCCGACGACCGATAGATTCTTCATGTCGAAGCCACCCCGCTGGAGTTCCTTCACCGCCGCTTCGGCTTCTGGGTGGGTGTTATAAACCGCGATTACCGCTTTCGGGTCTGATATGGATTGGTTTCTATTCAATGTTGGTTTCATAATTTTTTTTCGTTTGTTTTTTTGTGTTCTAGTTAATAGTACTCTTTACTTCGGCAGGAATCTTAGCAGCGCAACGGGGTGGGTTCTATAATCACTTGGTATCGGATCTCCCATTCCATACCCGCTCACTTGCTTTTGCATGGGGATTGCCTTCTCCTGCCACTGCGTGAGTCATCAGCCAGCATTTCGTTCATCGCGCCAGGCGCGATGATGGTGAAGGTTTGCTGTTTGGTGTTTGTATCTCTGCGTGCCATGGAATTTCCTTTCTCTTTCTTTGTTTTCAGTGTTTGAAGCCGGCCTAATTCGCGGCCAAATATTTTCCCGTTTATTTCAATCCTTGCACCCAGCGCCACGCCGCCAACGCCGTTGGAGCCCAGCGCGCCAGCCCGCGCCAGTGCCGCGCGGCCACCAAACCGGCCACCGCGCCACCGACAAGGAGCCACGGACTTCCCGATCGAATGCCCGCGCACGCTGAATCGAGCCGGGCGCGCAGATTGGCGCATTCCAACTTAACCAGACTGCGGTGCAAATCGGCTTCCAGGACAATGAGCCGTTTGCGTTCGGTCAGGTCGTTCAGTCTTTTCGCAAACATTCATTGTCCTTTCTGAATTCCGCGACGGTCCCGGCAAACGGCGGCGGACTTATTTTGATCCGGCGGCGAACGTCCCACAAAATTCCCGCTGCTGCCACCAGCGCCGCCAACGCGAGCACGATCAACCCCGCATAACCGGCGCTGTTCCACAACCACACGGCCAGCGCGCCCATGCCAACCAGCAGCCCGGCCGCGCCCAAAGTCATGGCGATGCCCAACCACAGGAGCAGGTTGATCAACCGGAGTTTCTCTTCCTGCAACTCAACGGCGAACAGTTCGAACCGGCTGCGAATCAGCGCCAGCAACGACCCGCCGATGCGGCGAAGCGAATCAAACCAGCCGTCTGTGTGGGTTGCGGTTTCGTTCATGACGGTTACTTGCGCGTGACGAGCACTCCGATTAACAAGCCGACCCCAAAGGCCACGCCGATGGATTCGTACGGATGATCGCGAATGACCGTGTCCGCTTTTTTCGCTGCGGCCTTCGCTGTCGCAATGATTTGTTCCTGGGCGTCCTGGCAGGTGGACTTGGCCCGTTCCAGAGCCGCTCCGAGACGCGCCCGCGCCTCTTTCGCTTTCTCGCTCACGTCACCCCCCGTGGCCTTCAACAGGTCCTCGGCGTCGCGGGCGAGCGTTCTCAAGTCTGTCACCATGCGTTCTTGTGTAATGGCGCCGTGTGCTTGTTCGACGGCTTCATGTTTTGTTTCCATAGTTCAATGCTTTCTTTGGTTTCAGCCGATCCAATGTCTTTCGTCATATAAAAGTCACGCTGCTGGCTCAGTGCGGATTATTCGTTAATGCCCCAATGGCGGTAAGAATTTGAATCTTCCAAAACATTATTGGATGCGAAAGACAGCGGCGTCATGCTTCGCGGGATTTGTTTCCTGCGCGAGTTTTCTTCAACGACCCTCGAAGACATGAACCCGCTGAATAACTCCACCGCGCTTTGCCTCGTGGCTTGCTGCAATTGTAAAAGTGTATCTCTTACCGAATCCATTTCCCGCTTGTCGTCATCAAACAAGACACCCAGCGCGCATTCTTTATCACCACGCTGGTTGACCCAGGCCTTCAGCCAGCTTTCAATTGCGGATTCCAGACTATGATCGCCATGCAGCGACATTACGATCACTTCAGCCCTGACAGCAGCAAGCACAGCCTGATCGTAGAATTCCGGGGTGTTGAACAAGCCGAGCTTCCAGAGCGTCCAGTGAAGATCGGTGTTAATTCTCCCGCGATCCAGCATTTGGTCCAAATACTGAAAACATTGAAAGGCCCGGAACCCGGTGCTCATATCCTCATACACCAGCATCACATCGGCTTGCGTAGGTGTGTTGTCAGATTGAAATCCGTCTGACATGATTCGGCCTGTCTTCAATGTTGTTGTCATATTCGTTGCCCCGGTTTTGTTTCGACGATGTGTTCCATTTAATGTTTTTTTACTTCGGCGAAAAACTTAGCAGCGCAACCATGGTGGGTTCTATAATCACTTGGTATGGATCGGGCTACCCGGATGGTTTAGAACCACCATTGGTTTGGACTAAAGTCTCTTCGGCCCGCAACCGCATATTCGGCCGGCCGCATTTGGAATTAGTCTGGTCTTTCATGCTCAGTTGGTCCTCCCCGCTGCGCTAGAACTGAACGCACCGCGTCGAATAGGGATTCCTGACTGAACGGCTTGCGCAGAAACGCCACGGCTCCACGTCGCAACGCTTCGGCGGAAATATCGTGATCTCCATGCGCCGTGATGAAAATGATCGGCGTGCGGTCATTCTCGGCCGCCAACCGGCGCTGCAACTCAAAACCCCCCATCCCCGGCATGCGCACGTCCAGGATCAGACATGCCGTGCGGCGCGACTGGGGCGAGGTCAGAAAGTCTTCCGCCGAAACAAATCCCGTGGCGGCGTAGCCGACTGACTCCATCAGACTGACGATGCCTTCGACGACCGATTGATCGTCGTCAACGACCGAGATCAGCGGAATGTTTTGCATGTGCTCTATCTTACCGCATCTGTCGAACGAGCATTTCCAGTGCGCTCCCGAGTATGCTCTTTGTTCGAGTTCATTGTGGCTTTCCGCTCGTTGTGAGTTTACTCGACTTCATGAAATGCTTCGTGGATGGGCCCAACCTCACCGCGTGGGCTCAGGGAAACCATCAGCCGGGCAACCCCGCTAAACAGCATGCTGACCCCCACCAAGATTCCGATCACCCGCATGGACGCCACCGGCCATATGGTCCATATACCAACGAGCACGATTCCGAGAATGAGAGTGTTGGCGACCCCATCGAAGTAAAGCCAACTCGCCCCGGGCAACGGGCGGAGTCGAAACGAGAGAACGAGCCCCAGGAGCGATTTCCCAAGCAGGTAGAAGAGCCAAAGAAACGTGAGTGGTGCAAATCCCGTCAAACGATGCAACAGTACATAGCCACCTGCAATAACACAGACGATGCCTGGTCCGACCAGAATCCTCGCCAACCTGTGCCCGCCCCCATCGCGTGTGCGCCAAGCGCAAGCCACATCCGTCGCGCCACTAAGTACCAATAGCCAACCCACCAACGTCGTTAGGCCTTCACCTGTTTCCGGCGGCAGGAGGATTGCTCGCGCACCGGCTACCATCATTAGAACACTCAACACGATCGCCGATAGCACCCGCCCGTTAAGCACTGCTCTGTTCCGTTTCATGGCGTTGCGCCCCCGGTTTGCCGCATTGGCTGGCTGGCCTTGTTCTTTTGAGGATCGCTGCTGCTGTTAACATTTCCACTTGCGAGCGGCCGCCCCTCCGATTGACGATTCGCGTCCGACCCGAGTTGGGCCAACACGTTTTGTATGACCTTTTCTTTCTGCTTCAGCCTTTCGCGGAAACTGCGAGTATCGGTATGGTGGATCTCCACGGTGAGCCAATTCAGGCAATGTTGCAGGAATTCCCTCAAGTCCTCTTTCTGTGTGTTATCAATATCCAGATGGATCATGGCTGTTCTCCTTTCTTTGCTTGGTATGTTTGGATCATGGTCTTTACTAGCTGCAAAATGGTGTTCGGCTTTACCAGAAGCGACAAGCTGGGTGCTTACATCGGCGTCCTTGGCGATCTGCTCCAACAAATCCCAATTGTATAGGTGCAAGCCAAGCTCCGCACAAAGCTTTTCAGCAATGGACTCGCCACCGCATCCTGGCTCACGCGTGATGGTGATGACCGGCTTGGGTTGGGACTGGGAATCCCCTTCGCGCAGACGCCATTCCTCAAGTCGCACGGCGAGCAGCCGCCTCACTTCTTCAACTAAATCATGGTGTGTCATAAGTTTGCCGCTGACATGAGTGTTTTGCTCAATCAGCTTTGTGCAAACCCTAGCACCGTGACAGCGGTGGATTCTATGATACTTTGGTATGGGATTGCCCGGTGTCGAGTATCGCGATCGCTTCCGCCATGCGGAGCAGCTCCACGACCGATTCAGCCTTCATCTTGTGCATGACCTGTCCACGGTGCATTTTGACTGTGATTTCACTGATGTTCAACTCGCCGGCGATTTGCTTGTTCAGCAACCCCGAAACCACAAATTGCATCACTTCGCGTTCTCGCGGCGTCAATGACTCATATCGGTGCCGTAACTCAGTGGCGCGAACTCGTTGCTCCCGCGCTGCCCGGTCGGTTTTGAGGGCCTGTTGAATCGCGTCGAGCAAGTCCTGATCTCGAAATGGTTTGGTCAGAAATTCCACCGCCCCGGCTTTTATGGCCCGCACCGACATTGGAATGTCCCCATGGCCGGTTATGAAGATGATCGGGAGCGGTTCTTCCGACTTGGCCAACTCTTGCTGCAAATCCATGCCGCTGGTGCCGGGTAGACGCACATCCAGCACGAGGCAAGCAGGGGCGTCTGGTCTTTTATGTCGCAGAAATTCCCGCGCTGAATTGAACGCCTTTGCCTTTAGACCCACAGAACTGATTAGATCTACAAGGCCTTCACGGACTGACGAGTCGTCGTCCACAACGAAAACAATGGGGTCGGTGTCATTCATTTGGAATCTCCTGTTTCGGACGGTAGTAATATTCGGAATATTGCCCCCGGACCGTCGTTGGATTGAGCGCTTAATCGCCCGCCGTGTCCCTCAATGATCGAGCGGCTGATCCAAAGGCCCATGCCCAATCCTTCAGGTTTGGTCGTGTGAAAGGCTTCAAAAAGCCGGCCTGTGTCCGTGGTGCTAAAGCCAACACCCGTATCGCTTACCTTCACCGAAACAGCGGGCTTCCCGTCCAACTCGCCCGGCTCCGATTGGATCCGCAAAATCTTCCGGCGATTGGTGATGCCAGACATGGCTTCAATCGCGTTCATAGTAAGATTAAGCAGAACTTGCTGTAACTGAACATTGTCTCCCACGATGGCGGGCAGGCTGGGGTTCAACTCCACGGACAACTCAATATTTTTTTGGCGCAATTCACCACCGGCCAGCGCCAGCACATCGCGGACAATCTGGTTCACGCTCACACTTGATTTGGTGGGCGACGTCCGCTTAAGAAGTGAGCGAATTCTGGTTAATACTTCCCCGGCGCGAGTGCCATCCCGAAGGATGCGCTCGATGGCCTCGCGGGTCTTGAGAAGATTCGGCGGATCTTTCGCGAGCCAGTTCAGGCCGGCGTTGGCGCTCGTCACCACTCCGGCCAAAGGCTGATTGACTTCGTGCGCGATGGAAGCGGCCAGTTCGCCCATCATCGTCACGCGGGTGACGCGCGCGAGTTCAGCCCTAGCCTCCTGCAGGGCTTGCTCTGCCTGTTTTGCCGCCGTCATGTCCATTACCGCTCCGATAAACTCGACATTGCCTGGCTTGTCTTTAACCGAGTGGGCTACAACGTGGACATGTTTCACAGAACCATTTGGCATTAGTAAGCGATGCTCAAATTCAAAATCCTTCCCGTCGTCGGCTGCTCGATCTAAAACCTGTTGCACGAGGCGAATGTCATCGGGATGGGTTCGTTCGAGAATCAATTGTAGCGAAACCTTGGTCGAAGCATCGTATTCGAAATGGCGGAAGGTTTCGTCGGAAAAGAGGATTTCTCCGGTGGAAACATTCCAGCCGAAACTGCCGGTGTGGCTTAATCGCTGTGCTTCCGCCAGATAAGCTTTGCTCTGTCGTAGAGCTTCCTCGGCGCGCTTGCGTTCGGTAATATCAATCACTGTGCCCACCAGTTTAATGACGTCTCCCGCATCATTCAGGACAGGGTGCCTGATCGCCTGAACATGTTTGGCCATTCCACTGGGCAGCGCGATCCTGAACTCGATCGAGGTATCTACTTTCTCGCGGACCGACTTCTCGAAGCTCTCGTTCACGCTGTCCCAATCCTCCGGGCGGATCAGTCGGGAAACCGCCTCCCTGGTCGGTAAACCCTCTTGCGCATCGAATTCAAAAATTCGAAAGCATTCCTCCGAAACATAGACATACTTGTTGCTGGCCAAATCGAAAGCCCAGCTGCCTGTGTGGGTCAGCTTCTGCGCTTCCGCCAGATAGGCCTCGGCCAGCCGGCGCGCGGCGGCTTCCTGTTCCCAGCGCCGCAACTGGCCCCGCAACGCCCCATAGAGCAGCAGCGCCGTGACCGCCACAAACGCCCAACCCTTGCACACCGATATTTCCTCCACGAGCACCGGATCATGCACCAAGGCAACCAACACTTTGTCGGAAACCAGGATCCAGACCGCCGCCGCCAGCGCGTACAGCAGGCTGGTGCGCAAAGCCACATGGGAAAGCTTCATGGAATTATTTTAGAGGCGTTGGCCATCCGAGGCAATCCCGGCGTGACTTTTTACACGAATGGCGCGAATGGCGTGAATTCAACCTGAAACGAACGCTTTTCATTTCAACGGCATTGCGAAACGGATCACCAACATTGAGCTTGTGGCAAGCCGGTTGCGGTTCGTGCAAGGTGACGCTTTCGAGGTCATCGCCGAACATCGCAAGAATCGGAATGCGGTATTTTTCATTGACCCGCCTTACACGGCCGGCGGCAAGCGTGCCGGCTCGCGCCTCTACACGCATTCGGAAATTGACCACGAACATTTGTTCACACTTTGCGAATCGCTGCGGGGCGATTTTTTGATGACCTACGACAACGCCGACGAAGTGCGAACGTTGGCGGAACAACACGGCTTTGAAACCAAAGCCGTGCCGATGAAGAACACGCACCACGCGGAAATGGCCGAATTGCTGATTGGCCGAAATCTTGATTGGGTTGAAGACGGCGGTATTTTTCGCGAAAAACCGCCAGCTTACAAAGTTGCATCGGCTGCGAATAAACCACGCCGCACGACGTGAAACCAAACGGGGCAAAACTACTCGTCACATTTCAACGTCCAAGTGCGTGAGAAATATAGACATCTGGCCTTGAAATTGCATGTCGCCAAACAAATTGCCTGTAGGCAACGCTGGTAAGTTTTCGAAACCGGCAGGCCGCATGGCCTTCTTGCCGGACGCAAAGATATCAGTTAGAATCCGATCACGAATGAAATTTGCCGCATTGACACGATTGGAACGCAACGTCCACCGGGCGGGCGAAATCATCGGTGTGTTGGCAAAGTACGGCCTGGCCGATTGGTTCAAGGGGCTGAATTTCCCGTGGGTACAGGATCGAATTAAGAGCGTTGATGGCCAGCATATCCCCGACCTCAAAATCGAGGAGCGCGTGCGCCTGGCCTTCACCGAACTCGGCACCACTTTCATCAAGCTCGGCCAGATGCTCAGCACGCGGCCCGATCTCGTTGGCCCCGAGATGGCCCGGGAACTGGCCCACCTGCAAATCGCCGTGCCAGCCGATCCGCCCGACACGGTTCGGGCCACGATTGAAGCCGAGTTCGGCAAACCGCCGGGCAAACTGTTTGCGCATTTCAAAGAGGCGCCATTAGCCTCGGCCTCCATCGCCCAGGTCCATCTGGCCCGGCTGCATTCGGGCGAGCACGTCGTCGTCAAAGTCCAGCACGCCGGCATTGCGGACAAGATCATGCCCGACCTCGATATCCTCGCCGACCTGGCCGAGTTGGCGGAAAAGCACGCTTCCCAGATTCGTCGCTACCAGCCCGTTGCGGTCGTCCGGCAGTTCCGCCGGACCCTGCTGCGAGAGCTGGATTTCACCTTTGAACGCCGCAATCTCGAGGAGTTCGCGGAACATTTCGACCAGGATGACACCGTCCATTTCCCCTGCGCCTACGAGCAGTTCTCAACGCGCCGGGTCCTGACGATGGAACGGCTGGACGGCATCCTTGGCACCGACTCCAAAGCGCTCGCCGCCTCGGGCATTGACCTCAATGAATTCGCGCGGCGCGGCGCCAATATGTATCTCGAGATGATTTTCCGCGATGCGTTCTACCATGCCGACCCGCATCCCGGCAACCTGATGCTCCTGCCCGGCGGTGTGGTCGGCGTGCTTGACTGCGGCATGGTTGGCCGCCTTGATGGAGAACTGGCGGAAGGCATTGATGAAATGCTCATGGCCGTCGTGAACCACAACTCGGTGGACTTGGAGGAAATTATTCTTCGCCTCGGCTCCGCGCCGCCTGGCGCGCCGCGCGACCAATTGCGCGCCGACCTCACCGATTTCGTTGCCGATTACGTGGGCCAGTCCATCCAGGACATGGACTTGGGCGGCGCGTTGAACAGCCTGTTTGAAATCATCCGGCGCTACAACATCACCTTGCCGCCCGCCCTCTCGTTGCTGCTGCGCACGTTGGTCGAGTTGGAGGGGACCGCACAACGGTTGAGCCCGGAATTCAGCCTCGCCGAAGTGTTCCACCCGTTTTACGACAAGATGGTCCGCCGGCGTCTCTCGGTTCGGCGCATCTTTGGCCGGCTCCAGCACGCTTATCATGACTGGGCGCAGCTGGCACAGTCTTTGCCGCGCGACCTGGAGGACGTTCTCAAGCGCGTGCGCGAAGGCACTTTCTCAGTCCACTTTGACCTCCGTCATATTGACCCGGTGATCAACCGTCTGGTGCTCGGCATCATGACCGCTGCGCTGTTGGTCAGCTCTGCCCTGCTCTGGAGCATGAAAGCGCCGCCTACGATTGCCGGCGTTTCGGTATTTGGCGCTGCCGGTTACCTGATAGCGACTTATCTCGGTTGGCGCCTGCTGCGCGCCATCAAAAAGACCGGCGATATCAACACACGGAAATAAATGTTGGATTGAGCGCCTGGCAAATATAAATTCAGGTGGACATGGAAAATTCCGACAATTGTTATGATTGACGTTGAAGATTATGTCAAAAAGCAAATCGCCGTTTTTCAGGCAAATGAACTCCTGGAAAAACGTGAGCGGCGACCCGGGCGGGGCAAGGAGTGCAACCTGTCCTATGGACCCTATTTGCTCATTTCCCGCGAGCGGGGCGCCGGCGGGAACACCGTGGCCCAACTGGTCGGAAGACGATTGGGCTGGCAAGTGTTCGACGGCGAAATCGTGGATGAAATCGCACAGAAGACGCACGTTCGCCGCCAATTAATCGAGAGTTTGGATGAGCGTGATCGGACAACGATCCAGGACATCGTCGGCCAATTGCTGAACCCCCAGGAGATCGGCACATCAGACTACCTGGCCGGCTTGAAGCAAATTGTGCTCACGCTTGGTCACCAGGGGGACGTGATTATCGTCGGCCACGGAGCGCAGTACATTTTGCCCAGTCAGTTCGGTTTGAAAGTGCGGATGATTGCGCCGGTTGAGGCCCGCGTCCGGCGGCTCGCCGACAAAGCACACCTGAGTCTGGGTGCTGCCCGGGTTGAGATCGAAAGAATCGATCACGAGCGGGTGAGGGCGGTCCATCGTCATTTTGGTCGCAATGTGGCCGACCCTTTGAGCCACGACTTAATCATCAACACAGGTGCGATGAACGCCGAGGCGGCAGCAGAGGTTATCATAACGGCACTTCGGCAAAAACTGGGTGTACAGATAAAAGAAAGCAGCCAAAAATAGTGTAAAAGACTCAGAAAGCCAAGACAAACCTTTGACAACTCATGCCAGATTTGGATAAACTCAAAGCAATACAGAAAAGAACTTCGTGAAAACAACAAGAACACTGTTCGGGATTCTCACCATCATCACGGCTCTGGCGATGAACGGTCGCGCTCAATTGCCGGCTCCCCTTCGTTCCGGGTTCGATCAGCAAATATTGGATCGGAATGATGATGGCTCGACCGGCATAGTGCCCATCGGGTTCACTGTAAATATCTTTGGTAGCACCAACAGCGACCTTTATGTGAACAACAACGGGAATGTAACCTTTGACAGCCCGCTAACGGCGTATTCACCCACAACCCTGGCCAACCTGGGAGTCGAAATCATCGCCCCCTTCTGGGCCGATGTGGACACCGACAATCCGGCTTCTGATGTGGTAAAATATGGAACCAACACGGTGAATGGCCAGGCGGCTTTCGGCGTGGACTGGGTGAATGTCGGTTACTATTCGTCTCACGCCGACCTGCTTTTGAGTTGTCAATTGGTGATCATCGACCGTTCCGACATTGCGCCGGGTGATTTTGACCTGGAATTCAATTACAACAAAGTGCAATGGCAATGGGGAGATGTCACAGGGGGAATTCCGCCGCGGGCCGGAATTGCAGGCAACGGCTTCGACTGCGAATTGCCCGGATCGGGGGTGGACGGGGCGTTTCTGGATTCGAACACCAATACCGGCTTGATCTACAACAGCTTGAACAGTTCCGTGCCCGGCAGGTATGATTTCTTCTTCCGGGACGGAATTCCGGTGCCGGAGCCTGCCACAACCGTGTTGGTGGGTGTGGGATTGATGGTGATTGCGGGGGCTTCAATGAAGAGGTTTGGACGCGGCGTGACGTCATTCATGTCGCACTGATGCAAACTGAATCCACATGGAGCGTCAGCCGGACCGGACTTGAGCCGTTTTATTCTCCCAGAAGTTGTTTCAGCTTCGGCTCGATGGCGTTCGCCCAAATTCGGTAACCGGCTTCGTTGGGATGCAGATAATCGGGCATGATGGATGGGGAAATGGAACCGTCGTTCTCAAGGTACCGGGAACCGAAGTCGAGGTAGAAGATGTGGCTGCCATCATCGAGCCGGGCGAGCGCCTGGTTGACCTCGAGAATCTTGCCGCGCTGCGGGCTGAAGGTTTTGCCCCGCGGGAAAATGCCCAGCAGCAGAATCTTCGTGTCCGGCTGCCGCGCGCGAATTTGTTGCACGATGGCGGTGACGCCTTCCAGGATTTCGGCCTCGGAGTTGTCTTCGTTTTTGGAATTATTGGTGCCGATCATGACGACGGCGACTTTGGCCTTGATGCCATCGAGCTGGCCCTGTTCCAGGCGCCAGAGGACGTGCTGGGTGCGGTCGCCGCCGACGCCGAAGTTGATGGCCTTGCGCCGGCCGTAAAATTCCTGCCACACATTCGTTCCCCGGCTTTCCCAACCCTGGGTGATGGAGTCGCCGATGAATTCAATGTCGTAGTCGCCGGGAGCATCCTTGGCGCGTTGCAGCACGAGGGACTGACGGTTGGTGCTTTTATCGGTGCGCGACACGGGAATGATGGCGGTGTTATGGTGAACTTCCGGTGCGGCATTGGTGGGAGTGACGGTGGGCGCATTGGTGGGGCTGACAGCGGATGCATTGGTTTGCGCCGCCAGCGTCAGTTGCAAAGCGAGCATCGCTATCGTGATGGCGATGGCGAGATCAAATTTTGGAAATTTCATGCACGGAAAAGTGACAATTATGTCCGGCAGCGTCAATCATTGGGTTGGGGCGTGCTTCCTTGAGGCTTCCTTGAGGTTGCCACTCAACCCCGAAAAAACTAAACTAAACCGGTTGCCCAAAAAATCACCAAATTGAGGAGCACAGCATTATGAATGACCATAGCCGTGAGACAAATGAACTGACCCGGAGGGATTTCATCCGGGTGGGAGCAACGGGGGCCATGGGCGTGGCGCTGGCCGGCCTGGGCGAGTTGCCCGTTTCCGCCGCCGAGACCACGGGCCTGCTGCCGCGTCGTCGTTACGGGCGGACCGGACTGGAGATCAGCGCGCTGGTGGGGGCGTACGACTGGAGTCCGGCCGTGATCCCGCTGGCGGTCAAGTCCGGGGTGAACTACTGGCACAAGGGCCATCGCTGGACCTCCGAAACCATGCCCGCGGCAATCAAGAGCCAGCCGCGCGAGTCTTATTATCTGGAAATCACCGTGGACCGCGTTGGTGGCGACCACATGAAAGGCCGCATTGACGAGGAACAACACTATCAATTTGTAAAACAAGCGGTCACGCGCTCAGGCGCGGGGTATTACGACGTGTTCAAGTTCCACTTCGGCTACCATTCGGTGAATGAGGCGAAGACGAACCCGGGAATGGTGCGGGCCTACGAGCGGTTGAAAAAGGAGGGACTGGTCAAGCACCTCGCCATTTCCCAGCATCATTACAACAACATCGGCGGCGACATGGCTTATGACATCGTCGCCTGGCTCATTGAACATTCGCCCTACGAAGCCGCCCAGTTTTTCTACACCTACGGCGACAAGAAGGAACTGGAGGACGTGCTGGCGCTGGCCAAAAAGAAGGATTTCGGCACCATTGCCATGAAAACAATGGGCGGAGTGGGACGGGCGTCCACGGACAAAAAGTTCCAGACCCTGCTGGCCGAACCGCGCTTCCGCGGCAGCACGCCCGGCGCGGCGATGGTGAAATGGCTGATGTCCAACCCCAACCTCACGGCGGCCGTCATCGCCACGAGCAACTTCGACCAGTTGCAGGAAAATTTCACTGCGGCACGCCAGAGCACCATGAGCGCCGGCGACCGGGAGACCCTCGGTCTGCTGGCGGCGTACAACAAGGGGTTGACCTGCCTGCTCTGTGCCGACTGCGTCTCCCATTGCCCGGAACACATCGCGATTGCCGACATCCTGCGCTACGAACGCTATGCCCTCGATTATCACGACCTTTCCCGGGCGCGGGCCGAATACCGGACGCTGACCAGGAATGGCTCGGCCTGCATTGCCTGCGGCGACTGCCTGCCCGCCTGCCAGGCGGACATCAACATCATGGCGAAACTGAAGGAAGTGCACCATCTGCTGGGATAACCCGGAGTGTATGACATTGCTTTTAACTGGCTGTCCGGCATCACGGCTATCAGCGGGAGCGACCAATGATATTGAAGTGATGCAACCATCCCCGTTGGGCCACGACCTGGAATCAACAAACATCGTTCTTGGATTCAGACCGCCGGTTGTGCATAATCAGCAGTCCGAATAAGAATGCAAACTCTCAAGCAATTAAGAAAGCAGTCGGTTCTGACATCCGGGCCGTCTTTTCCCCCGGCCCCAGCGAATGTCGTCAACCACCGGAAAAGGCCGCTCGGCGCGGGAAGCGAACTCCTGCCGCTGGCGTTGTTCAACAAAGTCAGAAACTTCCGAACCGCAGCCGAGATCCGCGCCCTCGGCCTGTATCCGTATTTTCGCACCATTTCCTCCGCCCAGGACAGCGAAGTCACCATCAAGGGCAAAAAGGTGCTGATGCTCGGCTCGAACAGTTACCTCGGTCTGACGAATCATCCGAAGATCAAGGAGGCGGTTAAAGCCGCGGTCGAGAAATACGGCACCGGCTGCGCCGGTTCGCGGTTCCTGAACGGGACGCTGGACATTCACCTTGAATTGGAACAGGCGCTCGCCCGGCTCGTCAAAAAGGAGGCGGTGCTCCTCTACAGCACGGGTTTTCAGGTCAACCTCGGCGTCATCAGCGCGTTGGTCGGCAAAGGGGAATACGTTCTGGCCGACAAAAGCGATCACGCCAGCATTGTCGAAGGCTGCCAGGCCTCGCTGGGTGAATTCGTGCGATTTGGGCACAAAGACCTGGCCGCCCTGGAAAATCGTCTCCGGAACATTGATCCCCAGGCCGGCAAACTCATCGTGGTGGACGGCGTGTTCAGCATGGAAGGCGACATTATTCAATTGCCGGAAGTCTGCCGCCTTGCCGAGCAATACGGCGCCGCCGTGATGGTGGACGACGCGCACGCGATCGGTGTGCTCGGCGAAGGCGGTGCCGGCACCGCGAGTCATTTCGGCCTGACCGACCAGGTGCAGCTCAGCATGGGTACGTTCAGCAAATCACTGGCGAGCCTGGGCGGGTTTATCGCGTCGGACGCCGCGACGATTGATTATTTGAAACATCATTCGCGGCCGCTGATTTTCAGCGCCAGCATGAGTCCGGCCAACACGGCAGCAGTATTGGCGGCGCTGCAAATCATGCGTTCCGAGCCGGAACGCATCGCCCGGCTCTGGCGCAACACCGAGCGCATGAAGCGCGGGCTGATTTCACTCGGTTTTGACCTGGGCAATTCCGAGACGCCGATTCTGCCGGTGTATTGCCGTGATTTGGTGGCAACGTTCAAATTCTGCAAGCTGCTGGAGGAAGCCGGCGTCTTCGTTAACCCGGTGGTATCACCAGGGGTGCCGCCTGGTCAGGAAATGATCCGCATCAGCCTTATGGCCACGCACACTGACCGCCAGATCGATTTTGCGCTCGGCAAGCTCGGCAAGATAGCCAAGAAACTCGGCCTGCTGTGAATTCGGTTAAACACTCTCGCAGAGTCCCCGGCCCGGCCGGCGCGGCGCTTTCCCTCCAGGCGAACCGATGAAGGTCCTGCTCACAGGAGCGAACGGGTTTGTCGGCAGTCATATTCTGGACAGTCTTTGCGCTCGCGGCCTCGCGACCGCGGCGCTGCTCCGCCCGGCCGGCAACCAGCGATTCATCCAGGTGCACCTGCCGCGCCTGGAAGTGCGCGTCGGCTCCCTCAACGACCCGCAAAGTCTCGACGCCGCCCTGCAGGATGTCACTCACGTCATCCACTGTGCCGGCTGCATTAAAGCACTGCGCAAATCCGAATTCTACGAAGTGAATCAAGCCGGCACGCGAAATGTCGTCGCAGCGGTTAACCGCCAGCAAGGGCGGATTCAGCGGCTCGTCCACCTTTCCAGTCTGGCCGCGGGCGGACCGGCATCGCCCGACAAGCCCGCGCGGGAAGACGACCTTCCCCATCCGGTTTCCGAATACGGCCGGAGCAAGCTCGCCGGCGAACGGGAATTGCATGACGCGTGCAAAACGGAATACGTGATCCTGCGGCCACCGGCCGTGTACGGCCCGCGCGACGAGGCGTTCCTGCCGTTGTTCAAAGCAGTCCAAGCACACATTCTCCCGCGCTTCGGCGGCGGCAGGCAGACGCTGAGCCTGGTCTTCGCCGAAGACCTGGCGGCGGCGGTCACGACCTGCCTGACGCACCCGGCGGCCGCCGGGAAGACCTTTTACGTCGCTTCGGGCGAAGTCACGACCGCACGCGCGGTGGCTGGCGAAATCGCCGGACAAATAAACACCTGGACGGTGCCGTTGTCGCTGCCGACGGTGGCGTTATGGCCGCTGTGCTGTTTGCAGGAAACCCTTTCCTGGCTGACCCGACGGCCGGGCGTATTGAGCCGGCAAAAATACGCCGAGTTGCGTGAGCCGGGCTGGGTGTGCGACCCGACACGGCTGCGGCAGGAAGTCGGTTTCGCGGGCGGCACCACGCTCAAGAACGGGATTGCCAAAACACTGGCCTGGTATCGGCAGGAAGGGTGGCTGTGAAACAAAAGCCTTTGTCAAATCCGGGTACCAGCCGAGGTTTGCCGCGCCAGGGCGAGGCGGCGGCGGGTGATGAGGCTCACATTTCCCGCCCTCAACCCTCAACCCTCAACCCTCAACTATTCAAGCACTACACTTTCGTTGATTACGCGACCCAAGGCTACCTGGCACTGGTGGGTTTGATCATCCTCTGCCTGCATGGCCGCACCGTTCCGCATTGGCCGCTGTTGCTGGCGGCCCATGGGATTGGCATCGGGCTGGTGCACGCGCTGATCCAATTTCACGCCACTTACCCGCGAAACCGGGCACTGGATTTCCTTCGCCACTTCTACCCGGTGCTGTTTTACGCCGGCTTTTACCGTGAAACCGCCGCGCTGAACCACGGGTTGGTCTCCGGATTCCTTGATCCGTTTTTCATCCGGCTGGAAGGGCGAGTTTTCGGTCTGCAACCGAGTCTGGCGTTCATGGACCGGCTGCCTTACGTGGGTGTGAGCGAAATCTTCTATGCCGCCTACTTTTCCTATTATGTGATGATTGGGGGTGTCGGGCTGGCCCTGTTTGTTCGGAATCGCCGGCACTTTTTTCACTATGTCTCGGTGATTTCGTTTGCGTTCTACGTTTGTTACCTTGTCTTCATTTTCATGCCGGTGGTGGGGCCGCCTATTTTCTTCGAGGAAATCCCAGGCTATCGCCTGCCAGCCGATGTTCAGCCGGCGGTGCCGCCGACCTTTCCAGAAGCAATCACGGCCGGGCCGTTTTACCAAATCATGGCGCTGATCTATCGCACGTTCGAAGCGCCGGGAGCTGCGTTTCCCAGCAGCCACGTCGTGATTGCCATCGCCACCGTGTTTTTCTCCTTCCGGTATCTTCGCCCGATCCGCTGGCTGCATCTGGCCGTGGTAATCCTTCTGTGCCTGGCGACAGTTTATTGCCGCTACCACTACGCCGTGGATGTGGTGGCGGGAGTACTGACCGCAACTGCGCTGATTCCTTTGGGCAACTGGCTCTATTTCAAATTCAGCACAGATTTTCAAACCGGATTCCCAAGTTGAATTTCTGCGTGGCGGAGTGTCCGTCCTCGGACACAGCATTTTTGAATATACGAGCGTCTTAAAACTTTCAGGAGTCTCCGAACGCAAGTCCGTTGCTGCGCCCGGGGACGGGCGCACTCCGACAGGGTCTCGTCCGTGCTGCCACCACCGGCAACTTCGGACTTCAGGCTCAAAGCTCCCGCTCACAGAGCCGGTACGTCTTGTATGGCTTTCCACCGAAGGCTTCGAGCAACCGGCACATCATCAGGTTGTCTTCGAGGATCCACGAAGCTTCCGCGTTCTTGAATCCGACCTTGATGCCCGCCTTGAAACCCTCCGTGAGCATCACGGCTTCAAGGCCGCGGTTGCGATATTTCTCCTTAACGCCCAGCGTGATGACCCGGCACTGTGGCGGGTATTTCCGGCCCAGCAGGTAGGGCAGGAAGCCCAGCAGTTTCGGGGTGAGCACATGTCCGCGCAGCGGTTTGAGCGGGATGTTGTAATCCGGCAGCGCCAGCATGAACCCGACCGGTTCCGCCGGCGTCTCCGCCACCCATATCAGCCCTTCCATCAGGAGCGGCTTCAGCCGGGCCGCCATGAAATCAATCTCCGCGTCCGTCATCGGCACGAATCCCCAATTTGCCTGCCATGCGGAATTGTAAATCTCTTTGACCTTGGCCAGGTCCCGCGTGAGCGTGGCCTTGCGGACCGGCGTGAATGTCATTTCGGGATGCCGCTGCCGGGTCTTGTCCGCGATGCGCGCCAGCCGGTCAAGCGGGCACTTCGCGACGTCAATGTGAAATGCCAGCAGGTCCTTGGCCTTGCGAAATCCTTCCGCCGCCACCAGATCCAGGTAGTAAGCGGGATTGTAGGGCATCATGAAAACCGGCGACGAATCGAAGCCGGCTGCCAGCAGGCCGCATTCGTCGTTCGTCGTCGGATTCATCGGCCCCATCACCCGCCGCGCGCCTTGCTGCCGGGCCCAGGTGAACATCGCCTCGAACAACTGCCGGCTGACGGCTGCGTCATTCACGCACTCGAAAAAGCCGAAGAACGCCGCGTTGTCCTTCTGCGCTCGATTGTGGTGCTGGTCGATGATGCCCGCGATGCGTCCCACGTCCTGGCCGTTGTGCGCTGCTATCCACAGCGCCATTTCCGCGTGTTCGAAGAGCGGATTGCCGTTGGTGAAAACCTTCTTCAAATCCATCAACAGTGGCGCCACCCAATGCGGGTCGTTGCGGTAAATGGCGTAGCTGACGTTCAAGAAACGGCGCACGTCCCGCGCGGTGCGCGACAGTGTAATGATTTTAGTGTTGTTGTTCACGCTGGACGCCGGAATTCACCGGCTTGCAGAAGACAAACAGTGAACAGGGGACATGTGAACGTCAAGCATCCACTCCGCACAGTAGTGTCTTAATTTGGCCACGGAGCGCGGATTGTCCTCAATCCGCGGCAGTTGGCTGGGTCGGAAAAGCTGCGAGTTGGGACAACTCGCGTTCCGGTTCTCAACTTGAAATTCAAATTAAGACACTGCCCTCCGCGCGTTTCATCCCACAAGCTGGCGCTGGTGCATCACTCGGCTGCGGCGCGGGCGTGCAGGCGTTGGCGGAACGTTTCAACGGCAAACCGGTTTATGCCCGATGCCTCATGCCGCCTGCGCCGACTGAATCCACAATCGGAAAAACCGGTCCGTGATCAGGAACGAGCCGTTGTCCCGATCAATAATGTCCTTCGCCAGCAGGGCCTGAACCGCGCGTTGGGCATTGGAAGCGGAACTCAGACCGTGACGGCTCACAAATTCACCGGCAAAGACCTTCACTCCGGACGCCTCCGCCGCCAGCCCCTTCAAGAACCGCTTCTGGGAAAGGGTCAGTGATTCCCACAATGTGGTGTAGGCGTAGCTTTCCCGGTCCAACAACACCTTCACCGCCGCCCGGAGTATTTCTCCGTTCACCCCGGCCTTCGGCTCGCACAACTCCCAGAGCACGTGACACAGGTGCTGGGTGTAAAACGGGTGTCCCTGGGTCAGTTCGCATACCTCGTGGATGTGTCCCTGGTCAATGCCCTTGTCCGCATCCGCAAAGCGTCGGCGGATGAACGGCTGCCAATGTTTCTCGGCAATCGGCCCGAGCGGATAATGTCCGCCCGCCCGATACAAAGGGCGATTGCGGTCCAACACCATCTTTTGAATCAGATGTTTGCGGCTGCCGAGGAAGAGATAGCCCACCTGCCGATGATTCTGAATCACGCTCCGCAGCTTCCGCTCCACGTGGTCGTTGCCATACTCCAGAATCTGCTGAAATTCATCAAACACCACCACGACGCGCGGACCGCCCTTGGCCGCGATTCGCGCCGGAGTCTCCAACACCTCATCCAGCGCCGGCCCGATCCGGGCCTGCTTACCCAGGCCAAACGTCAATGCCGGTTTGCCTTCCTCATCCACCGTCACACTCGGTGACAGGCTGCCGAAGAACTTCTTCGCTGTCTCCAACACCTTGTTCACCGACGTGCTCATGGACTCGGCGATCGCCTTGGCAACGGTGGTGACGAAGGTCGCCTCGCTGTCCGTTGGCCACAAATCCACGTAAGCGCACAGGCAGCCCTTTCGCGGCAGCTTGCCGAGCGCGGCGCGCACCAGCGAGGTCTTGCCGTAGCGCCGCTCCGAGAACACGAACAGCTTCTCCCCGTTCTCCATCGCCCGCACCAGGTCGCTCGTCTCCTTTTCCCGGTTGCAGAACGCCTCGCCGCTGACCACACCGCCATACTCGAATGGGTTTTTCATATTACGCAAGTTGCGTTACGCAAGTTGCGTAATATCACAAGGCGGACGGGCAGGTAAAGCCCGATTCAGCCAAACTTGAAAGGGGCTTGAAATGATGACATTTCTGGCTCGGGAAGCTGCGGCGCGACAAGTCCGCTTTCAGTTCAAGTCATTTGCGCGGTGGATTCAGAATTCCACGTCGCGGCACTTTTCGTCCAGGGCGGCGATGATTTGCCGCACTTGGGCCGCTTCCAGTTTTTCATCCTCCCGGCGCAGGAATCCAAACCCGTGATCCGCCTCTGACCGGGTTCACTTTTCATTTCCGCTTGGAGGGAGTGGAAATTTTCTTGCACGATTTTTGTGAGCCAACATGGTAGGTGGGAGGTTCTTCCCAGAATATGCCGCCGCTTTCAACCCAGCCTAAATCGCGGCCAATCAGAAGCTCATTCATCTCGGCGTGATGTGTGTTTTTCATCGCAACGGGCTTCGTTTCGAAGCCATGCCGCTTCGCAAGGGCGCAAACCTCCTCGGCGTTGTCGTAGGTCAACAGGAAGTCGCCACGGAGCTTTTCGCAAAGCGAGAACAAACGTCCGTGGTCAACCTCGCAATGCGTATAAAGTCGTGACCCGGCGCTTTTGCCGCCAGCGGCGCATGGCGCTGCCTCATGGAAACAATAACATTCCGACGGTTGGTTGGTTATATTTCGGCGGTGGCGTTGTGCGGTTGGATGAGCGCCCCCGCGTTGGCCCAGTCGCAGACGAACCAGTTGCGGATTGGAGTTTATGATTCACGCGCCATCGCCATTGCGTATGGCAATTCGGCTGAGTTCCAGCAGTCCATAAAGTCCAGCCGCGCCGATTACAACAAGGCCAAGGAGGAAAAAACGACAAGCGTATGAAGGAGATAGATGCCAGGATGAAGTTGCTGCAGCGGCGGATGCACGAGCAGGGGTTCAGCACCGGTTCGGTGGCAGGCTTCGTGGCGAAAATCAAGGATTCGCTGCCGGGTGTGGCGAAGCAGGCGGGGGTGCAGGTGATCGTGAGCAAGTGGGAGCTGAATTATCAGTCGCCGGACGTGGAGGTGGTGGACGTGACGGATGAACTGACGGCGCTGTTCCATCCGAGCGAGAAGGTGCTGGGTGTGTTGAAGGACGTGAAGAATCATGCGCCGTTGCCCATCGAGGAAATCACGGACGACATGGATTGAGTTTTCAAGCGGAGCAACACCGGGCTGGTGCCGGCGGGTTGAAACAATTGATTCCTCGCTATTTTCGGTGGAATAGGAGTTTACGCTCGCCCTCACCCCGGCCCTCTCCCCCGGGGAGAGGGTGAGCATGGTCACGTCGCTGGATCATTTCTTGATCCTTGTTACCATCACCGATTCCGTGTCATTTACAATAGGACACACGACAACCCGTCACATCACATTGCTCAAAACGCGGCGAACGATTCCCCCTCTCCTGGGGGAGAGGGCCGGGGTGAGGGCGGACGTCATTACTGATTTCATCTATTTCACACCTTGTCACCCATTGAAAACAGCGAAGAACCAAACAATTCAATCTCCATTGCTGCGTGACAAAGTCATCCGGGCACTGTCCAAACCAGTAAGAGCACCTGCAAACCGGGCAGGTGCCGGAAATGAGGTTGTTATGTCCAGTTATTATTATGAAGCTGTGGATGCCGGCGGACTGAAGACCCAAGGTGCGCTGGATGTCACCGATCAAAGCGAGGCGTTGAGGCGGATCAAGGAAATGGGGTTGTTTCCGACCAGGGTCGCGCAACCAACGCCATTCCGGCGCAGGCAAAGAAAGGCGTTTGCCGTTCCCAAAATGCTCAACCTGCGGGTTCGAATGCCGGCGGGAAGAATCAAACCGGCCGTCCTCACGGTGTTCACCCGTCAGTTGGCGACGCTGATTGACGTGGGGATGCCGCTGATGCGCGGGTTGCGCATCCTGCAGGAGCAGACGGAGAATCACGCGCTGAAGCACGTCATCACAGACGTGGCAGCGGCCATCGAAGGCGGAGGTACGTTGTCCGAGGCCCTGGCGGCGCATCCTAGGGTTTTCAACCCGCTTTACGTGAACATGGTCAAGGCGGGTGAAATGGGCGGTGTCCTGGAAGTGGCGCTCCGGCGCCAGGCGGAGTTCATGGAAAAAGCACTAAAAATCAAAGGCAAAATCAAGGCCGCCATGTTTTATCCGGTCGCCGTGCTGGTGGTGGCGACGGCCATCGTCGCGCTGCTGACGGTTTTTGTCATTCCGCGGTTCCAGGCGATTTTTGACGGGTTGCTCAATGGCCGGCCCATGCCGGCGTTCACTGTGTTGGTATTGAAAATCAGCGATGTGTTCAAAAGCCACTTTCTGACGGTCGGAATGGTTGGGCTGGCCCTGGCGGTTGTGTTGCCGATTCTCGTTCGCACCCGGCGCGGCCGGCGGTGGTTTGACCGCTGCAAACTGATCATGCCCGTCGTCGGCACGGTTTGCCGCAAGGTGGTGCTCGCACGATTTGCCCGGACATTTGGGACCCTGCTCGGCAGCGGCGTGCCCATCCTTCAGGCCTTGACCATCGTGAAGGACACAACCGGCAATGTCATCGTGGGCGGCGTGATTTCCGAAATCCACGACAGCGTGAAGGAGGGCGGGAGCATCGCCGGGCCATTGAAAGAATCCCGGATTTTCCCGGCCATGGTGTCCGGCATGGTGGACGTGGGCGAACAAACCGGCGCGCTGCCGGACATGCTCATAAAAATCGCCGACACCTGCGACGAAGAGGTGGACAACGCCGTCAGCGCCATGACATCGCTGCTGGAACCGGTCATGATTATATTTCTGGCCATTGTCGTTGGCAGCATCGTCATTGCCATGTTCCTGCCGTTAATCGCGATTATGGGAGATGGCATCGGCGGCGGGGGTGGGGCCGGTGGAGGGCCTTGATAAAGTTTCCTGACATCCGGGTTCATCCGTCTGCGTTTCAATCTGCGCTTCGATTTCCGCCGGGCGGGTTCCGCTGCGCCCCCGTTGCGCCGGCACGAATTTTTTCGGCAGGGGGTCAGTTCGGGTGGGGCGAGGCTGCTGACGAGCCGTCTCCGCTTCGCTTCGCCGGGCCGAGGCCGGCTCGCGAGGATCGGTCTTCGCCAAGGCTTCGCCCCGACAGGCTGCTCGCCCCACCGAAATTGCATACTGACCACCATCATTTTTTCCTTGAACCGCCTGCCGCAACGGATGGAGTATCAGTAAAAGTGGTATTGCTGTGAACAGAAGGGTGAGTCATGAAAAAAAATAACGATTGCCTTGATTTCCGCCGGATCGTACTCGCGGGCAGCCTCGGTTTAATGGTGCTCAGCGTGGTGTTCGCAGGCTGTGGGAAACCGGGGAAGATCATCATCCGCGGCTCGAATACGTTTGGGGAGGAATTGGCCCCGCAACTCATTGCGGAATACCGGAAGGACCATCCCACGGTTGTTTTTGACACCGAATACAAGGGGACCTCATATGGGATGGGGGCATTGATGGTTGAGGGATGCGACATCGCCGCGGCTTCGCGCCCGGTGAGCATAAACGAATTGCAAGCGGCCAAAGAACGGAATGTGGAATTAAGAGACCACGTCATCGGCTCTTACAGCGTGGTGGTCGTCGCCAATGCCGGCAGCCCCATTGGGAACCTGACGCGGGATCAAGTGCGGGACATTTTTACCGGTGCGGTCACAAACTGGAATGAGGTGGGGGGGGCGGATGCGCCGATCCATTTGTGCGGCCGCGATGAAATTTCAGGAACCCATCTGGGCTTTCGGGAATTGGCGATGGAAAACAAGCCTTACGCCTTGGGCATGAAAACGTTCACCAATTACCTGGGAATCATCCGGGCGGTGGCTCATGATACGAATGGAATTGGTTATGCCAGCATCGACCTGGCTGGCAAGGACGGCATCAAGGCCGTGTCGATCGGAGACGTGGCCCCCACCATCGCGGCGGTGAATAGAGGTCAATATCCTTTTGCACGTGTGCTCCACCTTTACACCGACAAGATGAAGGAAACGCCGACGACACAGGATTTTATCAGGTTCGTCGAGTCAAAGCGCGGGCAGGAAATTCTGACTCGAATGGGTTTCGTGCCTTGTCATTGACATGGTTTAAGCCGGACGGAAGACAATTTGTTGTCTTGGATTGCCGGGCAGCAGGATTCTACGATTAATGGATTTGTAACGCCAAGCCGAAAGCCGCGACCGCATATCTCCCACCTCGACAAACCAGGGGGCGGGAGTAGGTTTTAACCAGGATGAAGGGCGAGGTTGTCTATCTATACGCGTTCGACGTGGCGAATGAAATCATCACGCCGCGGGTGCAGGAAATTTTGTCGGAAAAGCCGTTCCCGTTCGAAATCCGGATGGATCGCACGCTGCCGAAGGACATGCCGCTCTACAAACCGCTCGCTATCGAACCATCGCCGCTGTCCGCCCCAATGCACGGCGCGACCGTCCGCCGGCTGATTCGCATCTACGATGTGGGCGTGGTCACGGTGATGCTGCGGGTGGCATTTGAGGTGGGTGCGCTCGCCGACCTGATGCCGTTCCACAATCCGAAGCTGGAGAACGGGCTGACGCTGGACACGGTGGCCATGAAGCTTTGTGCGGAGGTTTGTGATGGCCTGAGAGACTTGATGGTGGGGCGCACGGAATTTCCGCCGCCGCCGGAGGCTTACACGGTGTTTTGCCTGACCAGCCTGGCCGGGGCGGACGATGTGAACCGCTGGCTCGGCGACCAGCGGCGCGAGGTGGCGGGCCTGCTCACGGAGACGCCGGCGGACCAGTTGAGCGAGGCACAGGTAGGCGAGGTGCTGCGCATCCAACGCTCGTTCGAAAAAACGGACCTGGCGGTGATTGACTGGGACGCGGCGCTGGTGGCGGACCTGACGGGATACGTGGACGACGTCTTGTATGCGCTGGAACTGGCGAACCTGCAACTGGAGGAATTCCGGGTGATGGACCGCCGGCTTGATACGTATCTCGACCGCGCCTACGACGACCTGGAGCGCCGGCGCCTGCCGTTGTTTGGCGGGGCTTCCAAAACCCTGCGCCATTTGCGCCGTTTCCGCGTGGACGTGGCGAAACTCACCGACGAGGTCACGCACATCACCAAATTTTTCGGCGACTGGTATCTCGCCCGCGTCTATCTCGGCGCGCGCGACCGCTTCTACCTCGACCAGTGGCGCGCGAGCGTGGAACAACGCCTGGCCCAGCTGGACAAGCTTTACAGCGTCTTTCACACCGAGTTGAACGAGCAGAGGATGTTGTGGCTGGAAGCCATCATCGTGATTTTTTTCGCCATTGATTTATTGATCCTGCTGTTCGTGAGGCGATGACGCCGGCGACCGCGCTTTGATTTGCCCAGGCGCATCCGTGCGTGGTTTAATCCCCGCATGGTCATGCGTCCGCTGATCCAGGAGATTCAAACCGCCCACACGCCGGAGTCGCTGGTTGAAGCGATGAGTGGCGAAACGGGAATTGTTTTGCTGCGCACCGGGTCGTTTGATTCGCCGTCGGCGCGATATTCGTTTGTCGCGGCGATTCCTTTCCTCACGTTCCGCTCCTTTGGCTCGCAGTGTGAAATTACTCGTCACGCGCCACGCGTCACGCGTCACATTCAGTTCGGCAATCCGTGGCAGATTCTGGACGCGCTGCTGGCGCGCTGCGAATTGCAGGACGAGATTGACCTGCCGTTTCCACTGGGCGGCTGCTTCGGCTACTGGGGTTATGATTTAAAAAATTTCACCGAGCCGAAACTCCCGCGGCGCGCGATCACCGACCTCGAATTGCCTGATTGCCATGCCGGTTTTTACGACAGTCTCGTCGCGTTCGACCATCACCTCGGCAAAACATTCGTTGTTTCGACCGGTCTCGCCGCCGACGGCTCGCGGAGCGAGGAGCGGGCGGGGGAAAGGTTGGAATTTTTGAAATCGCTGCTCGTGGTCGATGCCAAAGGTAGGGCGGGCAGTCCTCTGCCCGCCGTTGGACAAACGCGTGCCCACGGACGGCGCGCACGGAGTGACGCGCCCTACCTTCAATCAAATCTGTCCCGCGCCGAATTTCTCAACGCGGTCGAACGCGCGCAGCGTTACATCCGGGCCGGAGACATTTATCAGGTGAACCTTTCGCAGCGGCTCGCGGTGGAACTGCCACGGTGGGGCGGGGCTGCTGACGAGCCGCCTTTACAAAGTCTCGGCGCGCCACGTACGGCTCGCGAGGACGCTCGCCCCACCAAAAATGATTTTGGCGGCTGGGAATTGTTTCAGCGGCTGGCGGCGGTTTCGCCCGCGCCGTTTTCTGCGTTTCTCGATTGCGATACGGGGAGGCGGCACCGCCGCTTTCAGATGGCATCGTCGTCGCCGGAATTGTTTTTGCGTTTGAGCGGTTCGCACATCCAGACGCGGCCCATCAAGGGCACGCGTCCGCGCGATGCCGACCCGACGCGCGACGCGCAGCTCGCCTACGAATTGCAAACCAGCGCGAAGGAACTCGCCGAACTGGTGATGATTACCGATCTGCTCCGCAACGACCTCGGCAAGGTATGCGAATACGGGTCGGTGCAGACACCCGAACTGGCGCGACTCGAACGGTTCGCCCAGGTGCAGCATCTGGTCTCGACGGTCGAAGGCCGGTTGCGAAAAGACGTGACGCATCTGACGGCGCTGGCGGCATGTTTTCCCGGCGGCAGCATCACCGGTGCGCCGAAATTCCGCGCGATGGAAATCATTGACGAGCTTGAACCGCTCGCGCGCGGCCCGTACACCGGTGCGCTTGGTTATCTGGGTTTCAATCTCGAAAGCCAGTTGAGCATTATCATTCGCACGGCGATTTGCCGCGAGCGGACGGCATATTTTCACGTTGGCGCTGGCATCGTGGCGGATTCAATTCCCGAGGCGGAATACGAGGAAACGCTGGCGAAGGCGGCGGGTTTTCTGGCGGCATTGAATCAACCACGGATGGACACGGATAAACACGGATTGACGGCGATAAAATCATCCGGTTGAAAATGGGGAACGTTCTGGCGCGCCGTGAAAAGCGGCGGAGGGCCGCCGCAGTCCAAGACGCTTCGCGCTTTTCAGATGTTGCGCCAGCGTCTTGGAGTGCGCCAGTCCTCTGGCGCTTTGGGGCGGGCGCTCTCCAAACCAATGACCTGCTTCACTTTTTCCACCACCAGCAGCTCGAGCAAAGTGAATGCCCGTCCTGCTTGATTCGGGGCTGAACTGATTGCGTTGGCGAAGTTGGTGAATTACAAATCCGGTCTGGAGTTTACCGCGTTGGTGCCGAACCTCCAGTCAACAGCTTCAACGTGGCCATCGGCAAAAGTCACGTCCGCTTTGCCGCCGTGACGGCATGTCAAAGCATCAATCTGTGGCATCCAGCGGCCATCTTGATTGATCCCATTGCCTGTGGGATTCTCATTCGGATTGTTCGACCCCGGCTCTTCTGCCAGCATGATTTTACCCGAAGGATTATGCACGCTCGATTCCTTGAAAAGATAGACCGTCGGGTTGTGGATGTCGCCGGTGAAGACTGACGCCATGCCGTAATTTATTTCGCTATCATCCAACCCAAAGCTGCCAGTGTCCACCGTCATGCCGTAGCCGGTGAAACTGTAACTGTAGAGATAAGGGCCGTCATCATCGCCATAGTTGAAGGTGATCCGGTAATTGACGCTGTCGTCCAGCGGACACTGAAGCAAGGCCGTGCTGGCGTTGGCCAGCGAACGGATGATCGGACTTTTGTCAACCGTCGGATATAATGCCGAGTTCGTACGCCAGTAAATCCAATCGGTGGGCTGATAGCCGTTGTGTCGCGATGCCAGTCCGGGAAATGCGTCGCTGTTGTCGTCCACGTAAAGCTTCATGCCCAGCCCCAATTGTTTGAGATTGTTCATGCACGCGGTCTGTGACGCCTTTCGTTTAGCTGCGGAAAGAACGGGAAGCAGCAGTGCCGCGAGGATGCCAATGACGGCGATGACTACCAGCAACTCGATCAAGGTAAACGCCCCATATTTCGACTTCATAGTTCTTACGACAGCACAATGACCGGTTTGTTTCAACTTATCAGGCTATTTCACGCACCGGACCCGTTGTGGCTGACATAAAAACAGTCGAGAAGTCTTCCTTCGATGATAGAATTTACAAAAGCGGTCTTTAACCCGAAAAGCCTCGGCTTGACAGTTCTTCCTGGCGCTTGCATCCATGCCTCCGGGCCTCAAGGCGTCGGTGGGGTGACGACGGTGAATACGATGTCTCCGCCTTTTGGATCCATCCGCTTGCCGCCATCGTCTTTCAGGTCGGGTCCGATGCTGTAAAGCACATAGCCGGCACCTTGTTTCCGGTAACGCAACGGCCGGCCATCAAATGGATCCATGAGCGTCGTGTCCAAATAGTCCGGAGTCAATTCGGACAACGTGGCGGGATAGCGGTTATTGTGCGCGGCACGAAATTGCTCCAGCGCGACGGCGGTCAATGCCAGACGCAGATTGGCGACACAGCGCGCTTCCCGGCTGACGTGTGCGTCGAGATTGGTAAAAAACAACACGTTGAGCAGAAGCCCTCGATCCGTGGCTTCGCTCACGCGCTGGCGGATCAAGTTGGCAACCGCCTTCAAACGCTCGGGAAAGGCTTCCTGGCGGGCGGATAGAAGCAGCTGAAAAGATGTTTCAAGGAATTCCTGTTCTTCTTTCAAGGAGCCGGGCTGTTTAAGATGCTCAACCATCCGGTGGCGCTGTTCGTCTGACATTTCCGTTGGCTTGGATGTGGTCAAGTCCCGAATAAGTTTGTCCTGGTTGTTCAACAACGCCGTCCAGATTACCCGTTCTCCTGCCCAACTGTGGCTGAAACCCTCGCCTCGCGCATCGTAATCCTCCATATTTTGGAAGGCTTTTGAAAGCTCGCTTAAAGATTCCGATGGCAAGGCGGTTCGATTAACAACCTGGTTCAATGCGTCCACGGCGAGGGCCACACCCGCCACGCGCACCAATTGAGAAATCACCACCGGCTCGGCTTTCAGCGAACGCGCCAGGGCCAGGGTCAGCAGCACATCATCGGCAGCTTGTTTTCCATTCTCATCCTCGGCCTGCAAAATGGCCGACATCTGCGCCAATTGCATGCCGCGCTTGATCCCCTGGAGATGCGGCAGCAAGGTTTGACTGCCTTGCGTAAGATCTATGGGATAACGGCTTTGTTCGTGTTGTGCCCCTTGGGCGAAGTATTGCAGTGCCTCGTGGTTGCGTTGCACAAAGTCGGCCAGGGCGGATTTCATCGGCGCCGGCAGGGGGGTTCCGGGAGGCGGAAGCGACGACTTTCCCAGGACCGGCAGATTGGCGATTTGATCGACGCCCTTGATTTGCATCGCCTTGATGCCTCGCAAATTGAACGTAGCGGCATTTTGTCCGGCGGGCGGCTCAACATACGAGGCGTTGAATTCCACGAGCGTTTGGGGAAGAACGCCATCGGGCAAATGGATTGCTCCCGTCGAATGAATTTCCTTGATCACAACGACACTCGTGCCAGCAATCAGAATTATTGCTGCGCCGACAATAACGGCGGTTTTCGTTTTTGTCCAGGCCATAAGTTTCAAGGCTCCTCGGATAAGGGTTGAGTTTGAACTTTCACACAACTCTTCAGACAGTCTTGCGGGCAAATCGTCACACCCAATGCCCGCCGGACTGCTCCTTGACGCCTTGGCCACCATGGGACACGTGCAATCGTTCCGACTTTGAGATAATACCAGAGCTGTCCGGTCTGCACCGTCTCCGGTCAGGTTTTCCCGCAGCAGCGCCATGTCGTCCATTGCCTGCATTCACCTATAAATGCCCGTTCCGGCCAAAACCGGACAACATTTTTTAAATATTGTAGCAGCCGAGGTAACGAGGCTCCAATTACTTCGCAAAAATACCGCGTTTCGGGAAGGATGAGCCTCCTTACGTCGGCTGCTACAATCAAATTTTTCCGCTCGCAGAAGCACCGCGTTTCGGGTAGTTGAAAGAACATTAGGAATTGAAACCCATGATTGTTTTTCTCAACGGACGGTTTGTGCCCGAAGCCCGGGCCGTCGTCCCCGTCAATGACCGCGGTTTCATGTATGGCGACGGGCTGTTCGAGACGATGCGCGTGTGCGTCGGACGGCCGTTTCGCATGGCGCAGCATCTGGAACGGCTGACGCGCGGCGCGGATTTCCTGAAAATCAAATGTCCGTTCGCGCCGGGGGAATTGCAGGATTTTGCCGGGCAACTCATCAAAAAAAATAAAATGCCCGAGGCCATCCTGCGCGTGACGTTGACGCGCGGGCCGGGCGAACGCGGGTACACGCCGCCGGTTGACAGCAAGCCAACGGTCGTGATGACGTTGCACACCGCGCCGCCGGTGGATGTGGAAAATCCGGTCCAGTGGCGGCTCATCACGTCGTCGTATCGGATTCCGGCCGGCGATCCGCTGTCGTCATTCAAGACGGCGAACCGGTTGATTCACATCATGGCGCGCATGGAAGCCGTGGAAAAGGACGCGGACGAAGCGTTGCTCATCAACTCGAAAGGCGAAGTGGCGGAAACGGCCAGCGGCAATTTGTTCTGGGTTTATCGGGGCAACATTTGCACCGTGCCCACGGGCTGTGGTGTGTTGCCCGGCATCACGCGCGCGGTGGTGCTGGAAATTTGCCAGACACTTGGCCTGCCGACGAACAAACGGATCATCAAACCCGGGGCGCTGCGGAATTCCGAGGGCATTTTCATCACCCAGAGCGCGCTCGGCATCGTGCCGGTGGCGACGCTGGACGGCGAACCGGTCGCGCCGTCGCCCCTGCTGGACCCGGTTTTGCGCGCCTACCACGAAATGCTTGCCAAACCATAAACTCGCCGCTAATGGTTGATCATTATCAAATCGTTCTGGCACCACTGAAACCAGTCGTGTCGGCGATTTGAACAACCCCGGAGGTCATTATGATTGAGAGCGCCAGTCTTGAACATTGTTTGTCCTTCATTAACAGCCAGCTGCAGGACAGCGGGAAGTCTGGAACTCATGCCCCGGGCGGCGTGCGGCGCGCTGTAACCCTGTCCCGGCAGGCGGGCTGCGGCGCGCTCGCCATCGCCCAGAAACTCGCCGAATACCTGCAGTCCCGCTCGCCCAAGGACGCCGCTCCGTGGACTGTGTTCGACCGCAATCTCATGGACAAAGTCCTCGAGGATCACAATCTGCCGACCCGCCTGGCCAGGTTGCTGCCCGAAGACACCATTTCGAAAACCCAGGAGATTCTGGCGGACTTGTTCGAGTTGCATCCGCCGATGGAGACAATTGTCCGTCAAACCGCCGAGACCATGCTCAGGCTGGCCGGCTTGGGCAACGTGATCCTCATCGGCCGCGGCGGCAATGTGATCACCGCCGAACTGCCGCACGTGCTGCATGTCCGGCTGGTGGCTCCGCTCGAAAAACGCGTCGAATACTCCCACAAAGAATACAACAAATTCAACCTGACCCTGGACCAGGCGCGCAAGTTCTGCCTGAACGAAGACCGCGGCCGCGAACGTTATTTGAAAAAGCATTTCGACGCCGATATCAATGACCCGCTGCTTTACCACATGATCATCAACACCGGCCTGGTCAATTACGACGCCGCCGCGAAGTTGATCGGGGACGCCGTGCTGAACTTGCACTGAGGTTGAATTCTCTCTTGGGTCGCTGTCCGGCCTGTGGCTTAATCTCGGCGTGCGCCGCAAGCCCAGGTCTTCGTCGTCCCACCCGCGCCGCAAAAGGCGCGGCGGGTGGCGCTGGCTGTTGGCGCTGGCCGTACTCGCAGTCGCGGCGTGGCTTTGGTGGCGTCACGAGCATCCCCCGCCTCCACCCAAAGTCGTCCGTGCGCCGACCAAGGCCGTGGCACCGCGCCTGCGCCCGTTTATCATTGCTCCCGAATCGCCGGCTGGTTTTCCGCGTCCGGTGCGCGACGTGTTTGAAGCGCAGATGGCCCTGGCCCGCCGGGCGATTTCGCCGGGGCCCATTGACGCCGCGCTCGGCTCGCAAACGCGCCGGGCCATTTCCGTTTTTCAGGAAACCCAACAATTGCCGGTAACCGGCGCGCTCAACGCGGACACACGCGCGCGGCTCACGCTCGCTGCGCCGCTGATGACGACTTATGTGGTCACGACCAACGACCTCGCACGGTTGCAGCCGCTCGGCAAGACGTGGCTCGCCAAGTCGCAGCAAACGGCGCTGGAATACGAAACGGAACTGGAGCTTGTCGCGGAAAAAAGCCATTCGCATCCCGAATTGATCCGGCGGCTGAACCTGAACGTCAACTGGACGAACATCGCGCCTGGCACGGTTTTGCAGGTTCCCGACGTGGATTATCCTGCGGCGTCGAACAAGGCGGCGTTCGCCGTCATCCATCTGGCGGACAAGGTTTTGGAGGCCTTCGACGTGGAAACGAACCTGCTCGCGCATTTTCCTTGCAGCATCGCGGCGAACGTCGAGAAACGGCCGGTCGGCGAATTGCATGTGGTCGTTGTCGCGCCGAACCCGAATTACACCTTTGATCCGGAACTGTTTCCCGAATCGCCCGAGGCAAAAACGTTGGACCACAAATTGATAATACCGCCGGGTCCAAACAACCCGGTGGGCGTGGCGTGGATTGGTCTGGACAAAACGGGCTACGGCATTCACGGCACGCCGATTCCGGAGCAGGTCGGGCGCACAGAATCGCACGGCTGCTTCCGGCTGGCGAATTGGGACGCGGAGTATTTGTCGCGGTTGGTCTGGGTGGGGATGCCGGTGCTGGTGGAGCCGTGATCCTGGGAGCGCCGGCGTCTCGCCGGCAAGGGGTTCAACTTACCGCAAGGAACCAAGCTGGCGAGGCGCCAACGCTCCCAGGAATCCGATTCCAAACGACGGGCTAGGGCTGGATCGGTTTGGTGTCCCGTCCCGCCGGGCAGAACGGCAAACAACAGAATTTGCCGTGCTGGCCCTCACAGTTCCCATTCCGGCGGTGCCACCGCTCACGGTATCACTGCCCGATAAAATCGTGAGATGGCATTGGTTGCCGCCGGGTCGCGGAAATTAAGCGTCGTGTTGGTGCCGACGAAATTCGTCAGCGTTGCCCAGGTCAACAGGTTTGTCGAAATCTGAATGTGTCCGTTCAGATTGGATGAAATTTGCAGCGTAAAGTTCAACCCGGTGCTGGTCAGCGGCTGGCTCTGGGCAAAATCGAGTTGCAACTTGAACGTGTTGCTCGACAGCACGCTCACGCTGCTGGTGGTGGAATAGTTTCCGCCCAAATCCACCGCATACGCCTTCACCGTGTTGGTGCCGGCGGCCAGGGTCACGGTCGTGGTCCAATTGGTATAGTTGTTGGTGGTGGTGGCCAGGCTCCACGGACCACTGGCCAAAATCTTGTTGGTCAACTGATACCAGACCGCGCTGACTTTCCAGTTGTCGCTGGCCGTGCCAACGACATTGGCCAGGGCATTGGTCATGTGCTGGCCGGCCGCCGGCGCGGTGATGGACAGGGTCGGCTTGGTCACATCCAGAAAATTCACCTGCAAGGTCAGGTTGGAGGCCATCATGAAAATCAGGTTCGTTTTGGTCGTCATAGCGCCGCTGCCCCAGTTGGTTGAAGTTACCCAGTTGGTGAACACGAAGCCGCTGGCGGGGGCGGAGGTGATGCTGTAATTCCGGCCAATCTCCAGCCAGGCATTGCTGTAGTTGGGTGAAATCGTTCCGAGACCCGACGCACGAATTTGCAGTTGGTTGGTCGCCACGAAATCAAAGCTCACACTGCTGGTTGTGGAAATATTGCCGCTGGTGTCCATTGCATAGGCTTGCACTACGTTTGTTCCCGGCGCCAGCGTCACTCCCGCCGCCCAGTTCGTCCAATTGTTAAGGTTCGTCGCCGAGTTCCAACCCCCACCATTGAGCTGGCAAACCACGTTGCTGACCTGCCAGTTGTCGTTGGCCGTGCCCTTGACGGTGAACACCGCGTTGCTCACCCGCTGGCCCGCCGTCAGATTAGTGATGTTCACGGTCGGTTTGTTGGTGTCCAGGAAGTTCACCTGCAGGGTCAGGTTGGAGGCCATCATGAAAATCAGGTTCGTTTTGGTCGTCATAGCGCCGCTGCCCCAGTTGGTTGAAGTTACCCAGTTGGTGAACACAAAGCCGCTGGCGGGGGTGGAAGTGATGCTGTAGTTGCGGCCGATCTCCAGCCACGCATTGCTGTAATTCGGCGAGACGGTTCCCAGACCGCTGGCGCGGATTTGCAGTTGGTTGGTCGCCACGAAATCAAAGCTCACGCTGCTGGTGATGGAGAAATTGCCGCTGGTGTCCACCGCATAAGCGGCCGCAGTGTTGGTTCCCGGAATCAAATTCACTGTCGCTGTCCAACTGCTCCCGCCGTTGGCGGGGGCTGCGTTGCTCCAGGCTCCGCCATTGAGCTGGCAAACCACGTTGCTGACCTGCCAGTTGTCGCTGACCGCGCCCATGACCACGAACACCGCGTTGCTCACCCGCTGGCCGGCGACAGGATTGGTAATGCTCAAGGTCGGCTTGTTCGTGTCCAAAAAGTTGGCGATGAATGTGAGGTTGGTGCCCATGGTGAATTGGAGGGCCGCGACGGTGGATGTGAGGCTGCCCGTCCAGTTGGTGAACATAAACCCGCTGGCCGGAGTGGCCGTCAGCGTGTAGTTGGTTAGCAGAGGCAATAAATCGCCGTTCAAATTCGGAGTGATGCTTCCCAACCCGTTGGTGGCCAACGTCAAAACATCCCCGGCCAGATATTTTGCACGCACCGTGTTGGTCATTGACGAATAACCAAAGTTGTTGACGGCGTAGGCCTGAATGACATTGGTGACGCCATAGGCCGGACTGAAACTGGCGCTCCAATTGGTGGTGCCCGACGCCGCCAGCCAGCCGCCGGAATTGACCTGATACCAGACATTCGTGACGGTGGCATCGTTGGTCGCCGATCCCATGATGGTCGCCAGCGAGGAATACAAATTGGTAATCAATTGGCCGGCCAACGGATAAACAACCGTCAGCACAGGATTGGTGATCACTTGAAAGTTGGCGGTCAGCGACATGTTCGTGTAAACGGTGAAGGTCAAATTGGTGCCGGTCCCCAACGCAAACCCGTTGCCATCGGTCCAACTGGACAAGACGCATAAAGCATTCGGAATGGCGGTGATGGAGTAGCTGCCACCCACGGCCAGCAACGCGTTGTTATAATTCGTCGAAAGCGTCCCCGGGCCGTTGGTCTGCACCGTAATCGTGGTGGTTGCCGGCGTTATCTGGTTGGTGACAGTGACAAAAGACACAATCGTGGCGCTCGCGCCGATGGCGCTTTGAACCCGCACATAAACCGGGTAAGTCCCAGGATAGGAATAAGCATGCGAGCCGAGGACGGCCTTCTTCCCGGCGGCATTGGCGGTGACCACCCCGCTGTTGGTGGAATCGTCTCCCCAATTGATGAGGGCGGTAAAATTCCCGCTGGAACTTCGTGGCACGCCATTGGTAAACGTGGCCAGAATGACATTGGCCAAAGACCCCGGAGCCAGGGCGGTAACATTGTTGCTCTGCCCGGAAATGGGCGTGTCACCAAAAACGAACGTACAAAGCTGCTGATCATACGCTTCGGTTTCTCCAAAATAGTACCAATATGTATACCAATCCGAATTGTAACTGACTATGAAATAGATGCTTACGGTCCCGACGTAATTCGTTGTCGGCACTAAAAAGAATTGAACCTGCCCGTCCACGTTGGTGACATTGAATGTCAATGTGTTTAATATATTGTTGGATTCATTCGCGGTAAAACTCGAGATGGCGTTCTGGTCCGCCGTGGTGGCAAACAACGGGAACCAGTAGAGTTCGTCACCGTCCAATTCGACCGCACTGATGAAGTTCGTCAAAGTCGTATTTACCGGCGCAACCAGATTGGTCACGGTATTGGAGTGGATAAACGTCTGGTTGTTACTGTTGGTATCGGCCACGAGCGTGGCTGCAAACACATTGGTCACCCGCCCGCCGGCGGTCCCGTCATCGGCGATGACGGTGATGGTTCCGGCGACGCCGGGAACGTTGGTGGCGGTCAGCGTCAGCACGGTGTCAGCCGTGTCCGTCACGTAACTGGCCGTCTGGATAATCTCGTCGGCCAGTGGCCGGTCGTTGGCATCCACGGCCGTGTTGTTGATATTGGTCAACACATCAAAACCGCGCACCAACTGGCCGAAAATCGGGTAGGCAAAATCCAGTGACCGCTGGGCGCCAATGGTCACAAAAAATTGCGAGCCATCGGTGTCCTTCCCGGAATTGGCGAGCGCGAGCTGGCCGTTGCCGCTGAACATGGCTTGGGGATTAAACTCATCATCATAGGTGAACACCAGCCCGCCCGTGCCATTGGTCAGCGGGTCGCCGCCCTGAATCATAAAACCGGAGATGACGCGGTGAAAAATGGTGTTGCTGTTGTAAAAACCGGAGGTGGTCAGCCCCTGAAACACATTGACGGTGTGCGGCGCATACTCGGGAAACAGCATGAACGTCAGATTGCCGACATTGGTCACGGTCGCCACGCCTCCCCGATACGGCGTTTGATAGGCGCCCGGCGCATTGGGGTCGGCCACCTGGGCCACCGACATTTGCCAGAACGGATTGTTCGTATGCATGACCACCGCGATGCCGTTGGTGCTGCTGGTTACCGTGTAGGTCAGTGGCCTCCCGTTGGCGTTTGTGGCTGTGACCGGAACAACCAACGATTTGCCGGCGGGAATGGTCACATCGGCAATCGGATCAATCACCGGGGCCGCCAAGCCCGAGGAAATAAAAAGCGCCGAGAAAATTAAATTAGTTGCGAATGGCCGGCAATTCATCATTGCCAACATGTCATAAGCACATGCAAACCACAACTAAAGATGCGGCGGGTGTTGGAACCCGCGCCACTTCTTTCAATCCGTCCCGGTAGTTGCGATTCTCCGGTTTTGCCAGCCATTGCTTCCGGGTCAAAATCTTGCTGGCCTTGCGGCAACGCGCTCGCGTGCAGAACCACTTGTGAAACCAGGTTCGACGAACAGTCGCAACGCAATCCATTCAAGAAAGGGCAAAGCCGTTTTCCCTTCGCCGTGAATTCCCGTTGCCTCAGCTCACGGTATCACTGCCCGATAAAATCGTGAGTTGGCATTGGTTGCCGCCGGGTCGCGGAAATTGAGCGTCGTATTGGTGCCGACGAAATTCGTCAGCGTTGCCCAGGTCAACAGGTTCGTCGAAATCTGAATGTGTCCGTTCAGATTGGATGAGATTTGCAACGTAAAGTTCAACCCGGTGCTGGTCAGCGGCTGGCTCTGGGCAAAATCGAGCTGCAACTTGAACGTGTTGCTCGACAGCACGCTCACGCTGCTGGTGGTGGAATAGTTTCCGCCCAAATCCACCGCATACGCCTTCACCGTGTTGGTGCCGGCGGCCAGGGTGACGGTGGCGGTCCAATTGGTATAGTTGTTGGTGGTGGCGGCCAGGCTCCACGTCCCGCCGGTCAAAATCTTGTTGGTCAACTGATACCAGACCGCACTGACTTTCCAGTTGTCGCTGGCCGTGCCAACGACATTTGCCAGGGCATTGGTCATGTGCTGGCCGGCCGTCGGCGCGGTGATGGCCAGGGTCGGCTTGGTCACATCCGCAAAGGTCACTTGCAAGGTCAGATTCGAGGCCATCATGAATTGCAGATTGGTTTTGGTTGTGGTGACGCCGCCGATCCAGTTGGTCGCCGTCACCCAGTTGGTGAACACGAAGCCGCTGGCGGGGGCGGAGGTGATGCTGTAATTCCGGCCAATCTCCAGCCAGGCGTTGCTGTAATTGGGTGAGACCGTCCCCAAACCGCTGGCGCGGATTTGCAGTTGATTGGTCACCACGAATTGGAAGCTCACGCTGTTGGTGGTGGATGTGTTGCCGGTGGTGTCCACGGCGAATGCCTGAACGAGGTTCGTTCCCGGCGTCAGCGTTACTCCCGCCGCCCAGTTCGTCCAATTGTTGATGTTCGTCGCCGCGTTCCAGCCGCCCCCATTGAGCTGGCAAACCACGTTGCTCACCTGCCAATTGTCACTCGCCGTCCCTTTGACGGTGAACACGGCGTTGCTTACCCGCTGGCCCGCTGCCAGATTCGTGATGCTCAACGTCGGCTTGCTCGTGTCCAGGAAGTTGGCCTGCAAGGTCAGGTTGGAGGCCATCATGAAGGTCAGGTTGGTGCCGGTCACGGTCACGCCCCCGATCCAATTGGTCGAAATGACCCAGTTGGTGAATGCAAAGCCGCTGGCCGGGGCGGACGTGATGCTGTAGTTGCGCCCGATCTCCAGCCAGGCATTGCTGTAGTTGGGGGAAATGGTTCCTCGTCCGGTCATCTGCACCTGCAAGGGCGCGCTCACAATGTAATCAAAAATCACCGTATTGGTCGTGGACACATTGCCGCTGGTATCCACGGCATAGGCTTGAACCGTGTTGCTGCCTTGAATCAAAATCACTTGGGCCGTCCAATTGCTCCATTGATTGGCGGAGACGGGGGTCGCCGGGTTCCATCCGGTTTTGTTCAATTGATAAAAGACGTTCGACACCGCCACGTTGTCCCCGGCCTTGCCCGTCACCGTGTAAAACGAGTTGCTTACCTGCAAGCCTGGCGTTGGCGCCGTAATTTGGTTGGTTGGCGGGATGGATTCCGGCACCACCGTGAGCGTGGCGGTCGCATTGGTGCCGCCGACAACGTTGTTAATCGCCACGGAATAACTGTTTCCGCTGGCGGACAGCGGCGCGTTGGTGACCACGAAGCTGGCGGAGGTGGCGCCGAGGATGAGCGTATCATTGCAATACCATTGGTAACACAGCGGCGCGCTTCCGGTCGCTGTGACGCTGAAGGTGACGTTGGAGCCGGTCGAGACATTTTTGTTTTGCGGCGGCGTGGTGATGGCGGGCGGCACGTCGAACGGCACGGAGTTCGAGCGGCTCAGGGTAAATGTTCCACTGGCACCTGCATCTGAATTATTGAACGTTCCCCCAATCTTGAACGTCGCATTGGTGAGCGTGCCGGATATCGTAGCTCCACTGGCGGTGTCTGTAGTGGTGAATTGGTTGTTAGAACCAAACTGACCCAACCCTCCATCGTTCTGCGCCCCATTGTGGAAAATGCAGAAGACTATGTAGCCGTTGGCCGATAAACCGGCTATGAGTGATCCGGAGATGGGCTGACCTTTATCGGTGCCGGACCAGGTTCCGCTGTAACCGCCCGCCGCGTTTTGGAAGGGACCCAAAGGCGATTGAATCGCTGGTTGGAAGCCGTTCAACCACACGGAGTCGCCGTTGGTAAAATCCAGTTCGCCACTAAACGAGCCGTCCTTGCCAATTGAACCATAACCGGAAACGCCGGCCACGCTGTTGCTGTTGAACTGCCAGTTGCCATGCGGGTCCACATTGAACTGCGCAGAAACGCCGCCCGATTGCGAGCCGTCAATGTTTTGGAAACTGTCAACGTCATAGCCGATGACGGTCGCCTGACCGTTCGTGCTGACCCCAACTCCAAAGACGCCGGCGTCGGGATCGCCATAGGTGATGTCATAGACCTGGCCGGCATAGGTTCCGGCATAAGAATAAAACTTCTTTCTTAGCCCGGCCTCCGTCTGATATGCGGGCCAATCGGGCACAATGCCGCCGAAGGTGTAATCCGGCAGGGTGTCATTCACATACGCGTTGCCGTAGAATTGCGGGATCAGGCTGCGCAGCGAATGAGCCCCGGAAAAATAGGCGCCGAGGTAGGCGGTGGAGGCAATCGCGTTCGCGTTGCTCGGACTTAACTCCGTCGGGGCGTTGAGCGACAGGAGGACATTCGTCAGCAGGGTGCGGAAGGTCGCCTCCTTGGCGAGGTCGTTCGTTTCAAGGTTGAACAACCGCACTGCGCCGGGTGGGCGGATGTTCCGGATGAAATCCGAGGCCTGCTGATAAAGCACAATGGCATTGGTAAAAACGCCTTCCGAGGCCGCCAGGTCGGTGGTATTCGACAGATTGAGCAGGCTCGGATAATCGGCGAGCACCGCCTGAATGGTCAGGTCATTTGTTTGTGAAAGCAGCTGCAGTTGCCTGGCCACGACGTTGAAGTTGTGGGCGTTCAGGGTGTAGCCCGCGAATTCCGCCGCGCGCTCGAGCGCCTGCAGGAGCAGGAAGTCGCCATAATCCACCGTGACGCTTTCAATCGAGGTTTCAGCAGCGGTGAGGGACAACGTAAAGTTTGGATCGGTTATCTGCGCCAGGTTCGTCCGTGACGCTGCCAGGGCAGCCATGATGTTGGTGCGATAAAACGCAATCGCCACGGAGGTGTTGTTGGTCGGGAGGATAAACTTGCCGTTGATGTCCTTGGGAAGAGTTGAAGTCCAGTTGTAGATGTTGCGTCCGCTTTTGGGGAACCCAAGGCTGTTCAGGAAATTGCTGCCCGCCGGCTGTTGCGGCAGGACCAAAAGCCGCGTCACCGCCAACAGCGCGTTGGCCGTTTCATTCGTGGACGACAAGGCCACGGCCGCGTTAAAATTGGAATAAGCACCGGTCAGGTTTTGCGTTGTCAGGCACGCCCGCCCAGCCGACACCAAACCGTCGGCGGTTTGCGCCGCGAGACCGGACGCCAGGAGTTGCCCCGTTAACAGGAACAATAGCAGCTTATGGTTTTTCATTTTGTGATCCTCGTTCGATTGAATTGGTTTTGCATTGGCCCGTGAATAAATCCCATTGGATGGTCTGGTGGGAGCGAGTCCAAACGACCTGTCCGGACTGGCCCTCCGCCCGCAGTTCGGCTTTCGGCACCTTGAGCCGTTCAAGCCCGGTCTGCACGGTGACGCCTTCAAGCTGGCAGACAATGGAACTGGCAGTCACCGTCGGGTGGACGCGATCCGCCTGCAAGCGCGGCATTTTTTCCGGCGCGATGGACACGCTGAAATCGCGCCATTCCACGGCGCTCCGGCCCACCGCCGGCGCCGGGTCGAAACGGAATCCATCCAGCCAGTTGGTTTGCGGGTTGGCCCGGGCAAACTCCAGGTGAACCCCCTCGGCGACCAACACGGGCAGCAACGTGATGTGAAAGAAACCCAGCCGGCGATGGTCGGTGAAAATTCTCCCGATGTTCACCGTCGCCACCGGTTTGAAAAAATCATCCCCGTAAATCACGTTCTCCACATTGCTGGCCTGGAGAGAGCCGGGAAGTCCCGCCGCCGGAACGCATAAAGGGAGGAAACTGACCACCAGCGCGCACAGCGTGCCTGCCGGATACTTCAGAAAACCCACGGATCCCTGGGCGCTTGATTTCATTTTATTCTGACCGGAGCACGACTTCACATTCCAACACCAGCCGCACGCGCCCAGCCAATCTTCCGTTGAACGCAACATGAGTCACCCATTTTATTTACATCTGGCGCGAAAAATCACAAGTGATTTTTTTGATCCAGCAAAGCTTTTAGAAACCGTTCAAACCTGCATTAGCCGCGCGAACCATGGGGCGGAGCGCTGATTCCAAAATGACGGGCAAATTATCATTGCCGGTTGGCGGGCTTTGGCCTAATTGTAAATCAAATTCAACAAAGGATATTTATTTATGGCTATTGGAATTGGACTGGTTATTGCAATTATTATGCTGGTGGTGGTGTTGGGGCTGGTTGCCTTCGTTATCGGCATTTACAACAAGCTGGTCACGATGCGCAACCGCTACAAAAACGCCTACGCGCAGATTGACGTGCAACTCAAGCGCCGCTACGACCTGATTCCGAATCTGGTCGAGATTGCCAAGGGCTACATCAAACACGAACGCGAGACGCTGGAAAATGTCACCAAGGCGCGCAACATCGCCTACGCCGCCTCGCAGGCCGCCGCCGCCAATCCGGGCGACGCCAGCACCATGAAAAATCTCGTCTCCGCCGAAAGCGGCCTCGCCGGCACCTTGAGCCGCCTGATGATGGTTTCCGAATCGTACCCCGACCTGAAGGCCAACCAGAACATGATGCAGCTCACCGAGGAATTGACCTCCACGGAAAATAAAATCTCGTTCGCGCGGCAGGCTTACAACGATTCCGTCATGGTTTATAACACCGACCGCGAGGTGTTTCCGAGCAATCTCATCGCCGGCATGTTCAACTTCGGCGCGGCGGAACTGTTTGTCGTTGACAAGCCGGAAGAAAAGGACGCGCCCAAAATCTCCTTTTAGCAAATCACATGTAGCCGCCGACGTAAGGAGGCTCTGATTTATTTACGATATCGGATTTACCATTGACGAGTCTCGCTATCACCCAGACACATCGCGTAAATCGTCTATCGTAAATCGGAAATCGTGAGCCTCGTTACGTCGGCTGACACAAAAACATTCAAATGGATTTCTTCGAGCGACAGGACAAAGCCAGAAAAAAGACCAGGCTGCTCGTTTTCTACTTCATCCTTGCGGTGGCGGCCATCATTCTTGCCTGTTACTTCGTCGGGGTGGTCATTCTCAACGCCGCCCAGGGACAACACCATCATTATTACGGTGACCAGCCGCAACTGATTCTGTGGGATGTGCGGCTTTTCTTCGGTGTCACCGTCGGCGTGCTGGCCGTGATTTTCATCGGCAGCGCCTACAAAACCAATGAACTGGCCGGCGGCGGCGGCTCCGTGGCCACTTTGATGGGCGGACGGCTCGTAAACTCGAACACCACCGACCTGAACGAACGCAAGCTGCTCAATGTGGTGGAGGAAATGGCCATCGCTTCCAGCGTGCCCGTGCCACAGGTTTACGTGCTTGAACAGGAGCAAGGCATCAACGCTTTTGCCGCCGGCCACACGACCAGCGATGCCGCCATCGGCGTGACCCGCGGCTGCATCCAAATGCTTTCGCGCGACCAGTTGCAGGGCGTCATCGGACACGAATTCAGCCACATTTTGAATGGCGACATGCGGCTGAACCTCCGGCTCATCGGCGTCATTTTCGGCCTCCTGTGCATCGCCACCATCGGCCGCGTCCTGTTGAGCGCGCGCAGTCGCAGCAGCCGCGACAATACTGCTTTGCCGCTCATCGGCCTGGCTTTGATGCTGCTCGGGGCCATCGGCGTGTTCTTTGGCCGCCTGATCCAGGCCGCTGTCAGCCGCCAGCGCGAATTTCTGGCCGATGCCTCGTCCGTGCAATTCACGCGCAATCCCGGCGGCCTGTCCGGCGCGCTCCAGAAAATCGGCCAATACAGTTTCGGTTCCAAACTGGAATCCGAGCACGCGCCTGATATGTGCCACATGTTTTTCGGCAACGGCCTGGGCGAACCCTTCTTCGGCCTCATGGCCACGCATCCGCCGATTCCCGACCGCATCCACGCCATTGACCCGGCGTGGGACGGCACATTTCCGCCACTGGACGAGAAGCAAATCGAAGTTGTCAAACGTGCCGCCATTTCCGAATTGGAACACCGGCCGAAGCCGCTGCCGGACTTGCCGGACATTTTCAAGACCGTGCTCGGCGGCGCCATCATCGCCGGTGGCAGCGCCGAACAATCGCCGGTCATCCGGTCGCATTCCGCCATGCTGAATCTCGGCAATCCCACGCCGATGCATCTCAAATATGCCGAACAATTGCGCGATTCGCTGCCCGACAGTGTAAAAGCCGCCGCGCGCGAACCGCTGGATGCCGTGGCGCTGATTTACGCGATGCTGCTCAGTCCGGACGAGGCAACACGCACGACACAACTTGACGGGCTGGCCAAACACGCCGCGCCGGGAATTGCCGAAAAAGCCGCCGCGCTGTTTCCGGATGTGGCAGCCACCGCCAAACGCGCGCGGCTGCCGATGGTGAACCTGGCGCTGGGCGCGTTGCGACAATTGAGCCCGGAACAGTTTCAAGAGTTTTCCCAAACCCTCCAATGGCTCATTGAAAGCGACCAGCAAATCGAGCTGTTCGAGCTCGTGCTGCAAAAAATTCTCATGCATCACCTCGCTCCGCAGTTCGCCGGAGCCCGCCCGCCAGTCGCCCAATACTACACCATCAAGCCGCTCGTGCCGGATGGCGCCGTCGTGCTGTCTGCGCTGGCGAACGTCGGCAGCAGTGACGCCGCCGAAATCCAAAAGGCCTTTGAAACCGGAGCCCCGTATCTGCGCGCGCCGGACGGCGTTGAGCTGGGACTGTTGCCGCGCGAGCAATGCGGCGTGGACCAGATTGACGCCGCGCTCAACCGCCTCGCGCTGGCCGTGCCCACCATCAAAAAGAACCTGATCGAGGCCTGTGTCTATACCGTCGGCGCCGATGGCGTGATGACAGAAAGCGAAGCCGAACTGCTCCGGGCCGTCGCCGACACGCTGGATTGCCCCATCCCGCCGTTCGTCCAGACGGAATAAGCCATTTGTAATGCAATAAAAGCGGCGGAGAGCCGTCACATACCCAAGATGCGTGAAAAATGCCAGTGACATACGAATCGCGCGAAGCATTTGGAGATGCGCCGGCAGAGCGCAGCGGCGACGGCGCTTTCAGATGGTGTGGCGTGTTCGATGGTCCAACCCGTTTCCAAAGCGGTGTCGCGCTTCGCTTGCCACCGCAGTCCAAAACCTGTCGGACAATACGACGATCTCAAGCTAACATGAAGCGTCTTGGACTGCGCCAGCCCTCTGGCGCTTTTTAATCGCCGCATCCCGACCGTTATTTTAATTCACTTCCAGCACCACCACCGACTTGGCCGGCAGCGTCGTGACGAATCCGTTGTCCGTCACCTTGCAGGCGTTGAATACGGCCGGCTTCACGGTGTCCGGCTGGTCGAAAGTGTTGTGCGCGTTCATTTCCGGCGCGGTCAGGATGCGGCCGGAAATAGTATGTGCTTTGGCCCCCTGCAATTCGCACGGGACTTCGAGGGGTTGATTGGGATTCAGATTGCACAGTGTGACGTGGATTTTGCCCGCCTTGTCACGCGAGGCGGAGGCGCTGAGCGCCGGAATTTTTTTGTCGCCGAATGAGTAATCCACGCTTTGCAGATCGCTGGGCAACAGCGTGGCGTCGTGGTGGACGGTGTCCATTTCAAACACCCAGTAACTCGGCGTGACCGTCATCTTTTCATTGTCGGTGAGGATCATCGCCTGGAGCACGTTGATCATCTGGGCGATGTTCGCCATCTTCACGCGGTCGGCGTGATTATTGAAGATATTCAACGTGATACCTGCTATCAGCGCGTCGCGCAGTGTGTTTTGCTGGTAGAGGAAGCCCGGATTGGTCCCCGGTTCGACATCATACCAGCCGCCCCATTCGTCCACAATCAGGCCGACTTTTTTCTGGGGATCGTATTTGTCCATGATGGCGGAATGTTTGATGACGATTTCCTCCATGAACAGGGAGTGCTGGAGCGTTTTAAACCAATCCGCCTCGTTGAATTCGGTGGCGGACCCCTTTTTACCCGACCAGCTGCCGGAAGGCAGGGTGTAGTAATGCAGCGAAAGCCCGTTCATCTCGCGCCCGGCGTTTTTCATCAGCACCTCGGTCCAGTTGTAATTCGAGTCGCTCGCGCCGCACGCGATGCGGTAAATCTTGTTGTCGCCGTAATTTTTTATGAACGTGTTGTACCGGCGGTAATTGTCGGCGTAAAACTCCGCCGTCATGTTGCCGCCGCAACCCCAGCTTTCGTTGCCGACGGCGAAATAAGGAATTTTCCACGGCTTGTCGCGGCCGTTTTGCCGGCGCAGGTTGGCCAGCGGGGAATTCGCGTCGGAGGTCATGTATTCCACCCACTCCATCATTTCCTGGGGCGTGCCGCTGCCGAGGTTGCCGCTGACGTACGGCGCGGCGCCAATCTGGTCGCAGAAATCCAGGAACTCGTGGGTGCCGAAGGCGTTGTTCTCCGTTACGCCACCCCACATCGTGTTGATCATGGCGGGCCGGTTGGTGGGATTGCCGATGCCGTCCTTCCAGTGGTATTCATCGGCGAAACAGCCGCCCGGCCAGCGCAGCACCGGCACCTGGATTTTCTTCAGCGCGGCAACGACGTCGTTGCGGATGCCGCGGGTGTTGGGAATGGTACTGTCCTCGCCCACCCAGATGCCGCCATAAATGCAATGGCCGAGATGTTCGGAAAACTGGCCGTAAATGTTCCGGTTGATGGTGTTGGCGCCCTGGTCCGCGTGAATGACGAGCCGGTTGGTTTTTACGACGGCGGGAGATGGGAACTGACTTTGATCAGCCCGATGATGAGAACTGGCGCAACTCGCCCAAAGGCCGAGGCAAAAAACGCCGGCGACGGGGAAGACAAGGAATGGTTTCACGTTCATGGCGGTAATTCAAAGCAAGATTGAGCCACACGCAAGCATTCTTTTGAGCAAGGCAACCTTCGAGTGGATCGAAGTCTTTTACAACCGGGAGCAGTTCCACACGATCCCTTTAGACCCCTTTACATCAGAAAAACCAGGAAATAAATTGACAAAATCGGTCTAAAACCTTAAAAAGGTTTCAGCGTGCAAAACAAATAATCAGATTTGCACGGCAATCAGAACTTAAAACCCGAACTGTTTATGAAAATTCAACTGCATTATTCACTGCTTTGGCTCTGTTTGTTGGCAGTTTCGCTGCCGTTGGTCAAACGATAATTTTCAACCAGAACTTCGATGGAGGCTATGCGGGCGCGTTTGGCACCTCCCAATACTTTGGCGGGGCTCCGCTGACCAATGGGAACCATGTCGTGTCCTACGGTGGGAACCCCAATGGCTCTTGGGTTGAGTTCATGGCCACCACCACTTGGAATGATTATTACGCGGGCCAATTGCAGTTAATGACCGTATCCGGAAACACGGACCCGAATCCAGCGGACTATGTCCTGTCATTTGACGCCTATGGCAACAGTGCGGCCAACATCCAGCTCGGCCTTCAGTCCTGGCAGAACAATTACTTTGGGGGCGCGCAACTGATTAACGCAACCCTCAACGATCCGTTGAACGCCGCCAATACGTGGCAGACGTTCACCGTGAACCTGGGCACGATTGCGGGAGCCAATCCAACGGGTGCGACCTGGCAGCTTAACTTCCAGATCAATTCCTGGGATTGGGGTGGTCCCGGCAAATACGATCAACTGACGATTGATAATATCGTGCTGACAAACGTTCCGGAACCCGCCACCTTCGCGCTGGCCGGTCTCGGTGTCGCGGCCCTGTTGATCATCCGCCGCCGCAAGTAAACTGAAGCAACTTTGATTCAACCCCGCTCCTTACCGGGCGGGGTTTTTTGTTAAATGGCCCTACTCAAACCTTGGGGGTTGGCCGGTGGAGGCCAGCACGGCGTGCCAGATGGAGCCGTTGGGATCCACACGTTTTACCTGTTTCGCCAGCATTTCGATGGGTACATGGATGAAGTGGTCATGCAGCAACCCAATCACCAAGCCGGTCTTGCCCGCCATTGCGGCATGCACGGCATGGCGGGCGTATTGGTCGCACAGAATCGCGTCTTCCGCATCGGCGGGCACGCTCCGGATGATGTAGCTCGGTTCCAGGTAACGCATCACCATGGGAATTTTTTCCGACCGGAAATATGACTCGATCTTTTCGCGGAGGAACAAGCCGATGTCCCTGAGCTTGACGTTCCCCGAAGCGTCACGTTCCTCGCTTTTGTTTTCCAGCAAGTCCTGCCCGGTGCCTTCGGCCACCACGATGACGGCGTGCGCCCGGTTCAACGTGCGTTTCTTCAGCGCATTGAGGAATCCACCCGCGCCTTCCAGCTTGAACGAAATTTCCGGGATCAGACAAAAGTTCACCTCTTGGCTGGACACCGTGGCGGCGGCGGCGATGAACCCGGCGTGCCGTCCCATCAGTTTCACGAGGGCGATGCCATTATGGACGCTGTGAACCTCCGTGTGGGCGCAGGTAATGACCCGGGTCGCTTCCTCCACCGCCGTCTGGTAGCCGAAAGAGCGCGAAACATAAGGCACATCGTTGTCAACGGTCTTCGGAATGCCCACAACCGCCAGCGGGTGACCGCGCTTTTGCGCCTCCTGAAAAAGCTTGTAACCGCCGTGTTGCGTGCCGTCGCCGCCCACGACGAACAGGATGTTTACACCACGCTGGATGAGATTCTCCACCGCTTTGCCGATGTCCACAGGGCCGCGGGACGTGCCCAGAACGGTGCCGCCTTCCTTGTGGATGTCTTCCACGAAGTCGGGATTGAGCACGATGGGCTCCAATCCGTTCGCCGGATCGAGTCCGCGATAACCGTCGCGGAAACCCAGCACTTGCTTCACGCCGTACGTATTGTGCAGTTCCAGAAAGGCGGAGCGGATGACGGTGTTCAATCCGGGACAAAGCCCGCCGCAGGTGACAATGCCGGCAATGGTGTCTTTGGGATCGAAGAAAAGCTTTTCGCGCGGGCCGGCCATCTCGAAAAGGAGTTCCTCCGGCGGCGTGACGCCGGGCGTCCGCACGATGTGCAACGGTGCGCGCGCCTCGTCGCTGACCGAATGTTGAATCGGCGACGCGTAACGGGCCTGGCCGAGCAAGGTAATGTTCATACGCTGACTTCCACTGGGATTTAGTGATGAAGATGACCCGGAGCCGCCGCCATTTCAAGGTTTGTAATCGAGCCGGCTCACGACAACCGTTTCATGATTCTCGCGCGGGCAAGGTTCATCCCGGTTTCAGCCGCTGCTTCACCAGCCAACAGGGATTATTTATCACAAATTGGCACAGGATGAAACGTGAAAGCTCGTCGTTTTCATGCAACCCGATCGCGCTGGAAAATGGTTTGAGAGGAAGGATCGTCATTCGTCCATGAGATTGGCAGCTTGATTGCCAAGCAACTCCTGGGCGGCACGAACAAATCCATTTTGCCCGATTGCCTTGCCGGGGGTGATGCTTTCTTCCAGCTCGTGCGACCGGAAACGATATTCCGTTTCCATGTCCCGGTCCTGTTCGCTGGCTTGCGCGGCCTGCTTTTCAACTTGTGCCTTGCTGGCCGGCAACGGGTAGAGACTTTCGGGTTTGGCCGGACACTTCCCGGTGGCGGTCGCAACGTTGCGCCAGAGCACGGCCAGATCGGAGACATTCTCAAACGACGGATGGGTGTGCCGGCCCAGCGGATCCAGCCGCAGCAGATTGAAAACCACGGCGTCGCGCTCTGGAGCGGATTGAAAAACATGGGAACTGATGCCTTTGATTTTGACCCAGGCATTGAGATAATCAGGATCCAGCTTGACCGCCACGCGATAATTGGTCAGCGCCTCCGGGTAACGCCCTTCTTCTTCCCGCAGATAGCCCAGCAGATAATGCACCTGCGGCTTGTCCGGCGTTTTTTGGGCCAGTTCGGTGAACACCTTCTCGGCAATGCCTTGCGCCCGTTCTCCGTCAAACGCGCGTTCACACCCGAAACAATAACTTTCCATGCGGCCAAACTGGTCGGGCATCAATTCGTAGGCGCGCCGGTAATGTTCCTCCGCCTGCTGGTGCAATCCCATGTCCGACAATTGCACGGCCAGCCGCGCATGGATGCAATAGGCGTCCGCAAAACGGTTCAATGAATCCTGATACATAGCCACGGCCCGTTTGAGCAGGCCGGCAGCGTGAAACTGGTCGGCCAATTCCGCTTGATGCACGGATTGAACAACGCCACGCAAAGTTGCCGCCTCATTGGTGTCACCCCGGGTAGCACGGATCTCTGCCAGTTCGGCATAGGCGCGGATGCGGTCGCCGGGACCCTCCTCGCCATCCGTGGGATCAATGGCAATGGCTTGGCGGGCGGCTTGTTCGGCTTCCGCCAAACGCTGGTGGGTGCGCAACCAGTGCGCCTTCCAAATTAACGGCCGTTCCTCGAATTGGTCCCGCGCAAACAAAGCATCCAGTTCGGCCGGGGCGTTTTCATCATCCAATGAGAGCAGCAATTCATACAGCCGGTCGCAGCCGGGGGATTGATCGAATAGTGGGTCGAGCAGTTTGCGCGCCTCCGCCGTGCGTCCGGTTTTGGCCAGCGCTGCGGCGGCGTAGTAGCCCACCGGCACGATGACGTGCTGGTAGGAATAGCTCGGAACCAATTCTTCCAGGTCGGCATCCCGGGGGCGCAAATCGGCCAGGTCTTTCCCGCCCCAATACGGTGCATCATCAAATAATTTCAGCACGTCCGCATCCCGTCCGGCGCAGTGATACAACCGGGCCAGCGCCATCAGAATCCGGGTGGCGGGAGTGGAGCGTTCTTCGTAACCGTTCATTCGCGAGTTTGCCTTCTGCGAGACGACATTGGACAAGGCTGTGGCCAGCACCGCCTCTGCCTCCGGTCCCCGGTTGAGATCGTCCAAAAACATCGCCAGCGACAGCGCGGTGGTGTTTCCCCACGGAGAATAGTCCTGTTCATCCGGTTTTTGAACCGCCGCGTTGGCGGCGGCGATGCCTTCCTCCAGCCATTCGGGACGATTGAGGAGGTGGCCAATTCGCGCCAGCGTCAATGCCAGATCGCCGCGGTTTTCACGCTCATAGCGGCCCGACGAGGCCGGGGCCGGTTCATTGGTTTGCATCAAGCGGCGAAGTTCGGTCACGCCAGCCTCAACTTCGTCGTTGGCCAGCAGCGCCTGATACAACAATTGTTGCAGATGCAGCCGCTGGCCCTTGCTCAGGCCGGGCTTGGAAATGGCCGTCTGGACCAGCTTGACCATTTCCGCAGTTTGGCCCGCGTGCGCTGCCACCTGCACATACTCCTCCCAAAAAGGCAGGTCTGGATTTTGTTGCAACAGTTCATGGAAAAAACCATTGAGCTGGCCGACGAATCCGGCGCGTTCCATCTGCCGGACGACTTCATTCGGGAAGTAAGCGTCGTTTTCCTTCTCAAACTGTCTGGCCACCACCACGGCATCAGCCGTGCGCTCATGGGCAATCAGGCCAAGCAGATAATAAATCCGGGCGCTCTTCTTTTCATAGTCGCCGAATGCATCGGTCGGAAGCGGCACCGAAGGCATGTCGGAAACGGCTGCCGGAGGTTCATTGGTTTCGGGTTTGGCAAAGCGTTTCTCCATGGCTTCATACAAGTCCACCGACTCCAGCGAATTGACCAGCGACCACTGCGGTGTTTTCAATTCGCTGATCAATTCCAGCGCCAGTTTCTGCGCCAGCTTGTCGGTGGCTGTGCCGGCATCAATATTCAGTTGGGCTTTGGATTTGACCAGGGCGCGCCGGAGAAATGCCTCGGCCTTTTCCGGTCCGACCAGCGGAACGAGGTCCGGGTACTTGAAGGCTGGATTGATAATGATAGCCTTCTTCGGATTGCTGGGCCGCCAGTTTTCGGTCCAATGCCTGCAGCACGGCATCGGGACTGTCCATTGTGGACATGAGGGAACTGCTTAGTTCCTCAAACAGGGAATTATAAAAGTAAGCCTGCCGGGTTTTGGCCTTGGCGGCGAGGGCTTCCAGCGCAGCGATGTCTTCCCGCCGCTTGGTTGTGTCACCCAGGAGGGTGTGCGCCAGCAGCCGCAAGCCAAGCCCCTGCAACAACTGTGCGCCTTCGCCTGCCGGGCGCGCTTCAATAGCCTTGGCCAGTTCCGGCCAACTCGCGGGTGGCGGCAGCGCTTCGACCAGTTCGTCCGGTTGAATGGAGTGGGACGTCATGCCTCGTTGGTCGTAAGTCGGTGTTTCCTCCAGTTGCAGCAGGCGATCCATCAGTGCCAGCCATTGTTTCGCTGCTTCCGCCGGCGTCAGACTGGCGGACTGTCGCTGGAAAGCCTTCAAATCCGCGCGCAGTTGTGCCGCCGGAGTGGTTTTTTCCTCCTTTGATTTCGGTTGGTTGCTGCGTTCAGCCGCCTGGCGAAGAATGGCATCGGCACCCTGATAATTGGTTGCCGGCATTGTTTGTGCCATTGCATTTCCGGTAAGGGCGACTGTCATCGCCAACGCCACGCTGGTCATGAAAAGACAAACAATCTTCTTGCTCATAAGTGTTCCCCTGTGGAGTGCGGTTAAATTTGTTGACCCTTATAGTCCTCCAGAGAACGACGTTCAACCACGAATTTGAAACAATCGTTTTAGAAAGTTCACAGCCATCATTTGGCTGCGTTCTTTCACCCATCGCGCCTGCCAGTCATCGCCACGTTGAAACGGTTGGGCTACTCCCGCACGACCGCCTTCAACTGGGTCTTGAACGCTTCCACAACTTTGGCGTGTGCGGCGTTTGCCTCGGCATCAGTCAATGTCTTGTCCGCGGCGCGATAGGTGAACGCATAGGCCAGGCTCTTTTGGCCTTCCGGCACATGCTTGCCGCGGAATACATCGAACAATTCCACGGCTTCCAGGTTCGCCGGCTTGGTTTGCTTCACCGCCTGCAAAACGGCGTCGTGGGTCGTGGCCTCTAGCACAATCATCGCCACGTCCCTGCGGATGGACGGAAACTGCGGCAGCGGCTTGAATGACTTCGCCGGATTGCGCCGCGCCAGCAGCAAATCCAGATTCAATTCCGCCAGCAGCACGGCGTCGCGCAAATCGTATTTCTTGGCCAACACCGGCGACAATTGGCCGAACTCGCCGACCTGGTTTTTGCCCTGCAAAATCGCGGCCGTTTCCAGGAAAAATTCCGACGCCTCGGCCCGGCGATTGAAAGCCATCCCGCGCAAACCGAACTGGTCGAAAAATTCCTCCAGCACGCCCTTCAAATCTGAAGCGTCAAATTTCGCGTCGCGTTCGTTGCCGCCCCAGAAGGGCAGGGCGCGTTGTCCCGTGAGCGCGATGGCCACCCGGCGTTCTTCCTTGTGGCACAGACCCCCGGTCTGTGTTTTCACAGGCGAGGACGCCTGTGCCACGCTGAACACCCGCCCAACTTCAAACAAAGCCACGTCGTAATTTTTGCGGCTGACGTTGTGCCGCAACGAATGAATCAAGCCGGGCAACAGGCTCGGCCGCAAAACGTCCATGTCCGAACTCAACGGATTTGCCAGCGCGACCAATTCGGCATTCGGCATTCGGCATTCGGCATTCGCGATCAGCGTTTGCCCCTGCGCCTCATTCAATCCCAGCCCGCTCAAAATCCGCCGTGCTTCCGTCAGGACGTCGTGCGTCGCGTCAAATGCGTTCGTGCCAATCGCGCCGCGCGGTGGTGTGGCCGGAATTTTTTCAACGCCATGCAGGCGGGCGACTTCCTCGCTTAAATCCACTTCGCGTTTCAGGTCCACTCGGAAAGTCGGAATCTGAAACGTCACGGGTTCCGGCGGGCCGCCCGCGCCCACCGGGCGCGCCTTGCGATTGACGATTTTGAGGCCAAGCTGGCCGAGGTAATACTCAATTTCCTCAGGCCGAAGCTCGATGCCGAGCAACTCGTTCACCTTGTGATGCCGCAGCGTGATTTGCTTCGGCTCGACCGGTTTCGGGTAGGCGTCCACGACGCCTTCGGCGAGCTGGCCGCCGGCGGTTTCGAGAATCAATTGCGCGCAACGCGCGCCGGCCCAGTCGTCAATGTCAATGTCCGCGCCGCGCTCGAAACGATAGCTGGCGTCGGTGCGGAGTCCCAAGGTCTTGCTCGTGCGGCGGATGTTCGTGGGCGAGAAATAGGCGCTCTCGATAAGCACGTCCACCGTGTTGTCCTTGATCTCGGAATTCTGCCCGCCCATGACGCCGGCGAGCGCGATGCCTTTGGTTTCGTCGGCAATGAGCAGGTTTTCCGTGGTGAGCTGGTGTTTCTGGCCATCGAGCGTGATGAACTCCTCGCCGGCCCTGGCGCGGCGGACGACGATGGTCGGTTTGTGGCTGCCGTCGTGAGACGGCGGCTGATTTTGATTTGCCGCACTCTCACGAGCGCGGCCACGGGCGATGAGATGATAATCAAACGCGTGCAGCGGCTGGCCGATTTCCATCATCACGAAATTTGTCACGTCCACGACGTTGTTGATGCTGCGAATGCCGACTTTTTCCAGCATCGAGCGCAGCCAGTCCGGGCTGGGGCCGATTTTCACCCCTTTCATGACGCGTGCCGTGTAACGGGGGCAAAGATCAGAATCATCAAGGCGGACAGAGACGAGGTCAGCGGCGGTGGGGCGAGGCTCCTGACGAGCCGCTTTTTCACCCCGGCTCGCGGGTACGCTCGCCCCACCAAGTTTGAGTTCAGGAATCTTCAGTTTATTTCCTGTCACCGCCGCAATCTCCCGCGCGATGCCGATGACGCTGTTCCAATCCGACCGGTTGGGTGTGATTTCGAGATCAAACACCACGTCGCCCCGACGAGCTTTGTCGGGGCCGAGATATTCGGCAAACGGTTTTCCGACCGGCGCGTCCGGCGGCAGGATGAGGATGCCTTCCACCTGGTCGGGCAGGCCGAGTTCCTGCGGCGAACACATCATGCCGTGGCTGGTGATGCCGAAAACTTTCCGTTCCTTGATGACGAACGGCTCCTTGTCGCCGGGCTTTAATGGCAGCGATGCGCCGGGCAGGATGAGCGGCACCTTGTCGCCCGGCTTGTGGTTCTGCGCGCCGCAGATGATGACGCGCTCGCCCTTGCCGTCGTTGACCTTGCAGACGGAGAGCTTGTCCGAGCCGGGCACGGGGTCGCGCGTGAGGATTTGGGCGACGACGATGCCGTCGAACTCGCCGCCGGTTTTTTGGACGCTTTCGACTTCGAGGCCGAGCATGGTGAGCCGCTCCGCCAGTTGTTCGGGCGACCAGTCAAAATCAACGTATTGTTTGAGCCAGTTAAAGGTGACTTTCATTTCTTAAAATTAAATGTTCGCAAACCAGTTTTCGTCCACGGTAATTTTCTCAATTAACTCTGTGAGAACTCCAAGTTTTAATTCCTTCAACTTGTCAGCCAACAAATCGCCATCAATTAAATCAATCGGCGGTGCGCCATCGCGAACGGCTTCTTTGATTGCGTCGCGTGAAAATGTTCCAGTTGTAATGAATAAACCTTTATCGGCACGACCAACCATCGCACCGCGGAAGTCACGAATTTCGTTTGAAGGAATAACGCCTTGCCATTTCTTGCACTGAAAAACTACATGGAAATTTATGAAGCCATGAATTCGAGCGATGCCCTTGCCGTCAATGCCGCCGTCGCCACTGCGACCCGTGACTTCAACTTGGATAAAGCCAGATTCGCGGAGTAAGCGTTGGATGAGCCGTTCGAAAGCTTCAGCAGAAAGTTTTTTTGTCAGCACATTGTGAAGCTCACCACGCCATGACTGAACTTCTTCTGGTTCTTCCGCATCTTGCTGGTTTACATCTTGAGATGGTTTGGGCGAACGCAACTCTCGGTCTTTACGAACGGCGTCTCGAACAAATCGTTGAACTTCTTTTGGCTCTACTTGAGCAACAGACTCTGCCTTTTTAGTAAGCGCCCAGATTCCACGGCTGGAGATTTCCAAAAGTCCGAATTTTTTCAGATAGGTTCGTGCCCAAGCCAATTGGTATTGGACCTCCGTCTGATTGGTAGATTCCGGGTCGTGTAAAACCCCAAGCACATCATCTGGCATTTTAAGAATCTCGATGACTTTTTCGTAAATTTCATCAATTGACCCTGACCCGCCCAATTCGCGAAGAGCGCTGATAACAGGATTCATCAACTGATCGTAGCGGGGAATTTTACTCATAGATTTATGCTTTGTTATCCGCGAACCCACAGATGCCCCTCGCAGAGCGGCACGCGATGTTTGCGGTTCTTCCATTTGATGTTTCGGTCGCGGAGTTTCTTAAATGACCAGGATTCAAACCTGGCAGCCAGTGCCAGCTTTCCGAACCACTCGACGACCGGCACATAAACGCCATAGGGCGCAGAATCGCCGATTACGAAACAAACTTCCGAAGGTGAAGCGCAAACCCGACGAAGCGCATTCCATGTCTGCGCCATATCGAGGAAGTAGCAAGCGATCATGTTGTTGTAGGTCTTCTTGCCGCCGCGTTCCAACCGGATAGACGAAAGTTCGCGGCAGACCGGAATAATCTCATCGCGGATGGGCGCAAGCTCCGGTGATTCAAGAATCTCATCGAGGTTTACCGAGTTTGGCGGAACATGCTGGGAACAGGCGCGCACGAGATGCCGCCTCACTGTTTCTTGAAGATCGCCCCAGCCACGAATCTCGCCCATGAACGCCATCTCCAATCGCGTGGCGTCGGCGTAATCGTAATTATTCGCGTAAGGCGGCGATGTGATAACTAGCGTAGCCCAACCGTCCGGCACAGTCGCACACTTACGCGCATCATCCACGCGCAACTTCGCCAACGGTTTGGCTCGGCGCGCCATGAAACGAATGTCGGCAGCAATCATCTGCACCGCCTTATGCAATGTGACTTCGGGCGACGGCGGCACGGTTTTGCGGCGGCCCGGCAATACATATTGCCACGGTGCTGTGCCTGCTTCGGAAACGGCGCGCAACGACGACACGAGCGCCATCCAGAGTAATCCGGCTTCGGGCGAGCCGTCCTGTTCGACCTCAACGGCCTGACGGAAACGGTCCAAATAATCCAACGTCTCAAGCCCGTAACACTTTCCTATTATTTCCGGGTAGTGCTTCGTCTGCGCTGTCGCCTTCAGGGCAAACCCGAAGGCTCGCTCTGCTTTGGAAATCAATCGTTCCGGGTCGGTGGCGTAACTTAGCTTGGCTTGTGCAACTCGATACACGAATGGATGCGCTTCGATGCCATAGGATGGGACACTCATTTCGTCACACGCCAGACAAGTCGTTCCTGAACCGAGAAACGGGTCAAGCACCCGAAGTTCGCCACTATCACGTTCGGCCAGCAACCATTTTACCCACTCGGCCGAAAAGCCGGCGCTGTAGCGAAACCACCGGTGAATCGGCAGGCGCATGTTGTTGAGAAAATTGGACGTGTGACCGACAACCTGAAGATTTGGATAAACCTCCTTGGCTTCGACATTTTCGTCGAACAAATCGAGCACAGCTTGCGCGTAATCCTCGCGCAGGCGTAGAAGAACGCCATCATCTTCCTTCGGCTCTGGGTATTTTATTGTCGAAGCCATGCGCCGATAATTTTACTTTGATTGCATATTTATGCGAGTTTTCAAAATTGTTTCAGAAACCGCACGTCGTCTTCGTAAAACAGTTGGATATCATTGATGTCGCAGCCAAGTTCCGTCGGGAGCGGCATCTTTGTAGCCAACACGCCACCCACCAACCAAGCCCCCGTCGGGGCGGCATATTCCGCCAACCACATTTTTTTTGACCGTCGTTGTTCATTCGTTTTCGATGTCGCTCCTGACGGAGCTTTTTTCATTTTTGTTTTGGTTGCTACAAATATCCCGCTCCTGACGGAGCTTCGTCACGGCTCGCGGGGACGCTCGCCCCACCGGATTAACATTGTTTCAAAAACCACACGTTGTTTCCGGTAATCTATTTGTCATAAAAATGAACTTCGCCGGTGGTGAGGTCGTACATGCCGCCGACCAGGCCGATTTGGCCGTTATCGAGCATCTCCCGCAAAATGGGGCTGCGTTCGCGGATCTGTTGCATGACCAGCCGCACGTTGGCCTCGGATACCTTGTCCACAAACTCCAGGTTTTTTGAATTGCGCGGCTGGACGTCGGTGGGAACCTGGCCGATCGCCGGCTGAATCTTCGCGAGCAAACCGGTGAGGTTGCCCAGTTCCACGCTGTCCACCGCACCTTTGATGGCACCGCAATTGGAATGGCCGATGACGGCAATCAATTTTGCACCCGAAACCTTGCAGGCGAATTCCATGCTGCCGAGGATGTCGTCATTCAGCACGTTGCCGGCAACGCGTGCGCTGAAAATGTCGCCGATGCCCTGGTCCAGAACAATTTCGATGGGCTGGCGCGAGTCCAGACAGCTCAGGACCACGGCAAAAGGATATTGGCCGGAAGCAGTGGCTTTGACATCAGCCGAGAAATTGCGCTTCTGCGGGTGGCCGGCCACAAACCGGGCGTTGCCCGCCTTCAATTCCGCCAGCGCCGATTGCGGCGTCATCGCCGCTTGCGATTCCTTGGTGGGCGGAGCCACCGCGGCATTGGTGGCGCAAGCCATGCCCATCATCGGGCAGGTCTTTGCCGACATCGAGCAACAGGTTTGTTTGGGAGAATGACAGCCCGCCGCGAGCAACAACGCGGCGGCCAGGCCGATGAGCAACGAGAGGCGGTTCAATGGGGTTTTCATATGTTTTCGATGTCACTCCTGACGGAGCTTTTTCATTTTTATTTTGGTTACTACAAATATTTCGCTCCTGACGGAGCTTCAACACGGCTCGTGGGGATCGGCCTTCGCCTGGCTTCGGTCCGACAGGCGCTCGCCCCACCGGCCTAAAACTGTTTCAAAAACCTGACGTCATTTTCGTAAAAGAGCCGGATGTCGTTGATGCCGTAGCGGATCATGGCGATGCGTTCGATGCCGAAACCGAACGCCCAGCCGGTCCAAATTTCGGGATCGTATCCCACGTTTTCGAACACCGCCGGGTGTACCATCCCGCAGCCGGCGATTTCCAGCCAGTCTTTGCCGAGCTTTTTCACGAGCGCATTGCTGAAATCAATCTCGAAGCTTGGTTCGGTGTAGCTGAAGTAGTGCGGACGGAAACGGATCTTCACGTCGCTACCCAACAGTTCCTTGAATACGAATTCCACCGTGCCCTTGAGGTCGCCGACGGTGACGCCCTTGTCCACGTAAAGTCCTTCGATTTGCTGGAAGGTCGGGTTGTGCGTGGCGTCGGCGTTGTCGCGGCGATAGACGCGTCCCGGCACGATGATGCGCACCGGTGGCGGCTGCGATTTCATGACGCGGATTTGCACTGAACTGGTGTGGGTGCGGAGCAGTAGCGCAGGCGTCCCGCCTGCTTTTTGCTCATCATGTCCCGGCAGGCGAGACGCCTGTGCTACATTCAAATAGAACGTATCTTGAGTATCCCGCGCGGGATGATCGGCGGGGGTGTTGAGGGCGTCGAAGCAATGGTATTCGTCCTCAATCTCCGGGCCGTCGGCGACGACAAAGCCGATTTTGCGGAAGCTGCGGACGATATCCTCGGTCACCTGGGTGAGCGGATGCAATTTGCCGAGCGCGCGGCGGCGTCCGGGCGCACTGAAATCAGTCGGCTCCTTCGACTGCGCGGCTTTCAGCTCCAGTTCGTCACGGCGTTCATTGAGGGCGGTCTTGAGTTCTTCTTTCGCGTCATTGATGGCTTTACCGGCAGCGGGACGTTCTCCCCGTGGAAGTTCGCCGAGTTGTCTCATCAACATGGTAAACTTGCCGTTCGGCCCGATCCACGCGCCCTTGGTCTGTTCCAGCGCAGCGAGGTCAGCGGCGCTTTTGAGTTCGGCAAGCGCGGTTTGCTTGAGCGGTTCGATTTGGTCAATCAGTCCGGGCATAAAAGAATTGCGAAATTTAGCCGCAAGAGAACACAAAGAACACAAAGAAGGGAAGTTTTTTCAAAGGGAACATCCGTGATTGACTGCGCCATTCGACGTTGAATGTTGAATGTTGAATGTTCGATGTTCCCATTTTAAAAGCAAAACGGGCGGACCATTGCCGGCCGCCCGTCGGAAAACTTGAAACTGAAAACCTGAAACTTCCTATGCTTTCACGCCTTTGGCGGCCAGCGCGGTTTTGGCAATTTTGACGAGTTCGCCAAACGCGGCGTTGTCCTGGGCCGCGATGTCGGCGAGCACCTTGCGGTCGAGCGCGCACTTGGCAGCTTTGAGGCCTTCAATAAACCGGCTGTAGGTAATGCCGGCAGCGCGGGCGGCGGCGTTGATGCGTATCTGCCAGAGATAACGGAAGGTGCGTTTCTTGACGCGGCGGTCGCGGTAGGCGTATTTCCGGCCGTGATCAACGGCGTCGGACGCGTAGCGGTAAAGTTTGGAGCGGCGCATCCGGTAGCCTTTGGCGGCTGTGACCATCCGTTTGCGGCGTTTGCGGGAGGCGACGGCGTTGGTAACTCGCATGAGTGGTGGAGAGTTGAGTGTTGAAAGTTGAGTGCCTTAGTGGCTGAACGGCAGATTTTGCGTGATGCGATACGCGTCGGTGGGGTCCACCGTGCCTGCGCCCCGGAGATGGCGTCGGCGTTTGGGACTCTTGGTCTGGGCCAGATGGCGGTTGCCGGCGTGGTGGAACACGACTTTGCCCGTGCCAGTGATCTTGAACCGCTTGGACACGGACTTTTTCGTTTTGATGCCTTTGGGTCGTCGCATAAATCTTAATTTCTCAATTGCAAAAGAGCGCAAACTATACGTGGCGACAGGCGCTGAGGCAAGCGCCATTTTTAGGATTCGAATCGCGTGGGCCTTCCGGTCGCCCTGATTCAGGCGGGACAACCGGCTTATGCCGCGTTAACATCAGACATGCGTTATCGAATTCTTGGACGCACCGGTTTGCGCGTATCGGTCATCGGCCTCGGCACCTGGCAGTTTGGCGGCGAGTGGGGCCGCGACTTCTCACAAACCGAGGCCGACGCCATCCTGGACGCGGCGGGGGAATGCGGCATCAACCTCATTGATACCGCCGAATGTTACGGCGACCACCTGTCCGAACAGCTGGTCGGCGACTACCTCGCGCGCCACGACCGTTCTCGCTGGATGGTGGCCACCAAGTTCGGCCACCGCTTCAAAAGTTTCATGAGCCGCGACGACGATTTTTCCATCGCCGGCGTGCGCACCCAACTCGAAGCCTCGCTCCGGGCGCTGCGCGTGGATGTGATTGACCTTTATCAGTTTCATTCCGGCTCGGACGAAATATTTCAAAACCAGGAACTCTGGACGATGCTTGCCGAACAGAAACGCGCGGGCAAAATCCGCCACCTCGGCGTCTCCATTTTGCAGAAAGGCAGCGAACTTCAGGCACGCGAGGCCGCCCGGTTCGGCGCGGAGGTGTTGCAGGTTTTTTACAACCGCCTCGACCGCCGGCCCGAGCAGATTTTCTTCCCGCACGCGCGCCGCGACCAGCTCGGCATCATCGGGCGCGTGCCGCTCGCCAGCGGTTTGCTCACCGGCAAATACAAACCCGGCGCGACGTTTGCCGCCAGCGACGTGCGCGCCACCTTTGACGCGGAAAAATTGAAACGCGACCTGGCGGAAGTCGCGCGTCTGCAAAAAACCGAGGTGCCGTCCGGCGTGCCGATGGCGAACTGGGCCCTGGCGTGGTGCCTGCAAGACCCGCTCGTCTCCTCCGTGATCTGCGGCTGCAAATATCCCGAACAGGTGAAGGCAAATGCGAGCGCGGCGGAGTTGGTGACTTGACAATTTCGGGCGAACTGTTGAGATGGCCTCCGTCAGCAAATCCGGGTTATGAACTTTAATATTCTCCTCGTTCAATCAACAGGAATCATCCGAAAATCGTTTCCCTTCGTTCCCAGATCATTGTTGGTGTTTTTCACCGGGCTTGGAAACTGCGTTAAGGCATGGAAACCGACCGGTAAAACCGCCGGTTGAACCGGCCCGCGTTGGTGTCCACGAAGGTGAACGGGGCCGTGTTCGTCTGCAATGAAATCCAATCCATCAGGTTCGAGGAGGCTTGGACGATGTAGGAATGGCCGGCAACGCCCGAAACCGTCAAAGTGAACCTGCTGTTGCCATGGGTCGCTCCGGTCAGCGTGGCCGCAGCCGCGCTGACGGTCGCGGTTTTGCCGGGCGCCACCACCTTGTCTGCCGGCCGGCTCGTCAGCGACTGCCGGCCGTGACCTGGAGCGCCAACGGTGACCGTGAAGGTCCGGGCGGTGATGTTGTTGCTCTTCCCGCCGTCATTGACGGTGACGGTGATGACGGCAGTTCCGACGGTATTGTACGCCGGGCGGAAGGACAAAGTGCCGGTGGTGCGAGGGCTGGTGTAAGTAATGAACAATAACTGTATCAACGCCGGATTGCTGGTCGTCGCGGTCAACTGGAGCGTCTGATTTTCATTGGCCGCGCCGGAACTGATGCCGGACAGGTTCACGGTTTGCCCCGCAGCGTTTTTCGCCAGAGTCAGGTTGCCAATGGGATTCAAAGTCGGCGGCCGGTTCGGCGCATTGGTGGCCACCGGCGCCGCATTCGTGGGAACCCGGTAGGACACCTCGTTCGAAAAGGGACTGACCATGCCCTCGCGGTCATACGTGGTGGCCGTGAAATAATAAGTGGTACCGGCCGCCAGACCGGAAATGGTTATGTTGGTCCCATTGCCGGCATCCAGCTTCCTGGTGTAAACGCCGCTCGCGGTGCCTTGATAAATATCGTAGCCCACAACGGTCGGGTCCGCGCTGGGCTGCCACGCCAGGGTCACGGTCCCGGCGGCGAAGACCGGTAACGGCATGAGCGCGAACCAAACGCCGGGAAGAAAGGCATGAAGCCAGCCGGGCCGTGACCGGACCGCCAGCCTCGTTTGATGAGCAGCTTTCATTCAAAGCATCAGCATATCTCGTGCATAGATTTGCCCGGGTGGCCCGTTGGAGGCAAGGAGTATTTGAAATCATTTTCGTGATCGAACGGGACAACCCGGCCAAACCACGCTGGCTTGGGTCATGCGTTTTCGGATCCTTGGGCGCACGGGTTTGCGCGTGGCGGTCATCGGCGTCGGCACCTGGCAGTTTGGCGGCGAGTGGGGCCGCGATGCGGCAGCGCTTGCCGCAGTTTGATAAAATAACGCTGTCCGTCCAGCCGCAGCCTTATTTCGCTGCGAGCGCGGCTTCAATGGCTTGAATCACTTCCGGCGAATCGGGTTTCACCCTCGACTCAAACCGCTTCAGGATTTTGCCGTCGCGGCCAATGAGGAACTTGGTGAAATTCCATCCAATGTCTCCGGCAACCGGCGATTCCTTGCCCGCCAGCATCACGTAAAGCGAATGACGGCTGGCCCCGTTGACTTCGATTCTGTCGAACATCGGGAAGGTCACCGCGTATTTGGAGGAGCAGAACTGTTTGATGTCCGCGTCCGTGCCGGGTTCCTGTTCGCCAAACTGGTTGCAGGGAAAACCGAGCACGACCAGGCCCCGGTCCTGGTATTTCTGGTAGAGCGCTTCCAACGCGGTGTATTGCGGAGTGAATCCGCATTTCGACGCGACGTTGACAATGAGCATGACCTTGCCTTGATACGGCTTCAGCGAGGTGTCCTTGCCGTCAATGTCCTTGAGCGGAATGTTGTAAATGGATCCCGCTGCGGCGGCGGAAATGACCTGAAAAATCAGGCCAACGGCCAGAAGAATGAGTATTTTCATGATGGGAACAATGCACCGGCTGGCGCGGACTGTCAAACGCCGCGTTCGGGTCAGCGCATAATCCATCCGCCGCCGACCACCAGGTCGTCCTGGTAAAACACCGCCGCCTGGCCGGGCGTGATGGCGCGTTGCGGTTCGTGCAACTTTACTTTTGCCCCGCCCCCGCCCAGCGGGGTCACGGTCGCCGCCGTGCCGGGATGGTTGTAACGGATTTTTACCGTGACTTCAATTTTCGCCGGCGGCGCGTCGAACGGAATCCAGTTGCACCGCTCCACCATGAATTCGTCGCGGTCGAGCGCTGAATCGTCACCGACCACGACCCGATTGTTCGCCGCATCCAGTTCAATCACATAAACAGGCTTGGGTGTGGTGATGCCCAAGCCTTTGCGCTGGCCGATGGTGTAAAATTCGATGCCGTCGTGGTACCCGAGCCTGCGCCCGTGCAGGTCCACAATCTCGCCGCGATGTTTCTGCGCCAGGTCCGCCTGCTGCAGAAACTTGCCGTAGTCGTTGTCGGGCACGAAGCAAATCTCCATGCTTTCCTTTTTTTCGGCGGTCTTGAGCTTGCGATCGCGGGCGGCCTCGCGCGTGTCGCTCTTGGTCTGGTCGCCCACCGGGAACAATGCGCGGGCGAGCTGGTCTTGTCGGAGTGAGAACAAGAAGTAGCTCTGGTCCTTGCGCGGGTCGCGTCCACGCTTGAGGAGATAACGCCCTTCGCCGGGAGCGCCGGCGTCTCGTCGGCCATCGGTTTCCTGCGAACTCGCCGGCGAGACGCCGGCGCTCCCAGGAGACGCGCGCTCAATGCGCGCATAATGGCCGGTGGCGACAAATTGCGCACCAAACTGGTCCGCGCGCTGGAGCAGCGTGCCGAACTTCAGATGCTCGTTGCACAGGATGCACGGATTGGGGGTGCGGCCGGCCCGGTATTCGGCGGCAAAACGGCTGATGACCTCTTTTTGAAATTCCTCCGCGTCGTCAATCAAATGGAACGGGATGCCCAGGTGATCACAAATGGCGCGCACATCGGCCGCCGCCCGGGACCCGCAGCACTTGAACTGGTCTTCGTCGGGCGAAAAACAGTCGTGCTTCCACAGCTTGAGCGTGACGCCGATGACGTCATAGCCCTGCTCAACCAGCAATGCCGCCGCGGTGGAGGAGTCCACCCCCCCGCTCATGCCGACCACGACGCGCTGACGCTTTTGCGAATTCACCAAAGGACATTATACGATGCTCCGGCGGCGTGTAAAATGGTTTGCGAAGCCGATGAATGAAACTTAACGAATGGCATCTGAAAAATCCCAACGATTTGTGCTTACATAGGAAAATGGCGGGTTTGTGCGACGTTTTTGTTTGATCCGTGAATCGGTAATCAGCGTTCTGGCTGTCAGTTCGGGCACGGGAGAAAACTCATCTTTGCTTCTGATTTGTTCGAGCGTGCCAGTGTAGGTGGCGGCAACCTTGAAGCGAGCGACATTTGTTGAAGTGTAATCAGGCCAGTAAGTCACAGTTTTGAAACTACTCGGCATGGAGATGCCGTTCCAGTTTGTCCATGACAAATTTTCAAAGCGTGTTTCTACGAACGGTTTGTCGTAAGGTGGCTCGTATTTTTGAATCGACATTTTTCCGTCGGGACCCCAAACTTCTACATTTCCGTCAGAAAACCATGAGGCATCTTTCAGGAAAAAGTTGTCGTTCAAATTCCATTTAGCGGTTTGTTGTTTTCTTGTGATTGCTTCGGTCAAAAAATCTCTGGTGGCATATGTTGGAGAAACAGCCTTGTTGCCATTTAGATTTTTGAAATAGGGCGCGGAACAATAAGCCAGCCCCACGGGATAAAGATTGTAGCGATCCATTCCGGGCGGCGAATCAGCTTTTTCAACCCTGCCCAACGCGGAAACATATTTGCCAGATTGAATCGCGGGGTCATTATCACCAAACCAAAGCCATTTTGAAGCAGTTGCGGCAGTTCCGACAGTGAGTAAAATTCCCACGCCGACAACGACTGCCGTTTTTACTTTTGTCCATGCCATAATTTTCAATGCTCCTTTGATGAGGGTTAAGGTTGAACCACTGGCCGCCGCGCCCTTGGCAACCGCCACGACGGTCACGGATTTTGCCAGCGCCACGGGCGCGGCTTGAATGGAATTGGCGGAAATCACTCCAGCAATGATGGCCGTGGTGGAACTCACGCCACGCTTCGTGAAATAGTTCCGCAGTTTTTCCAATGCCCGGCTGACTCGTTTCTCGGCGGCAACCTCGCTCGCGCCCAAGGCCAGTCCGACCTCGCGTAGATTCCGGCCTTCATAAAACCGGAGCACGATGGCTTGACGCTCCTTCTCGCGCAAACCCGCGACGGCAGTGTCCAGCAACGGCGCGATTCTGGGCCAGACTTCGGTTCCGGATTCATCCAAAACAGATTGCATATACGCCTCCTCTTCCCGGCGATATCGCCGGGCTTCACTTCTGACAAAATTGTTGGCCGTCAGGCGCGTGGTTTGAAACAGCCAACTGGAAAGAGCCTGGGCATGACGCAATTGTGCCGCCTTTTTTGCCAGGATGATAAAGACTGCCTGCGTGATTTCCTCGGCATTCTGCGGGTTGCCGACGTGTCGCAGGGCGACCGAATAAACCAGATTGACATGCCGTGTCACCAAGGCGGCGAACGCTTCATCGGAATTGTTTTCCGCATATTGCCGCAACTGGGCGCTGTCATCCGTTGGCTGCATTTCCCGATAAGTGTGCGCCACCCGGCAAAAGCCGACAATTTATTTACCAGCGGGAATTATTGAGGAACGGTTGTGACGCTTCTCAATTTTGCCAAATCCTCATTGTCATTGATGAATCGGAAAATTTCCGCGTGACCGTCGGCAAAACCGAGCGGGTATCCGGTTTGGTGCCGATGCGCGGGCAGGTCTTCAAATCCTTCCTGTGGATTCATCGTTGTCACAAACATGGCGTCATTGATGGTGCGCTGGTCCTCATCAATGAAAACGAATAATTGCGAGGGTATTGATATGCTGGACTCCGTTTCAAAGAAGCGATGGCCGGCATCAAGGCCCAGCGACTGGTCAAAACTGGCATAAGGGACCCCATTCATCCAATTGTTCATCGAATAACTTCGCACATAAGGCGCGCCGTTCTCCTCGCGCGAATCCGTCGGGCAGCGATAAATCGCCGCCGCCTTGCTGCAGGGGAACAGTGTGCCGCGGGCAATGGCGTTTTGATTCGTGGCATCCAGGACGCCCGCGTCAACCACGCCAAATGGATTGGGCCAATTGGTGGGACAGGATACGCCAAGCACCCAGGCATTGGGATTGCCGATGCCCCGCGTGTAAAACGGCACGCAGGAAGGAATTTTTCCACCGTTGTCGCCATTGTAAATCGTCCAAGCCACGGCCAATTGTTTCAGATTGCTCAGGCAGCTGGTTTTCTGCGCGCTCACTTTGGCAGCCGAAAGCACTGGCAGCAGCAACGCCGCCAGAATCGCGATGATGGCGATGACCACCAGCAGTTCAATCAACGTGAAGGCATACCGGCTGTTCATGTCTCGATTGGACATGGCAAACCCGGATTCGTTTCAAGCCGGAGTGAAATCACCTCGTACCGCTTCTTTCAAATACCAGTGGAAAACCGCCGCCACCCTCAAACCATGTGCCAACGAGTTTGCCGTTTTCTAATTTTCCCTCATACTCCGTGTTATCAGCCCATTTCCAACTCATGCGAACCGCAGGCGGCGAGTATTGAAAATCCGAAGCGGGAATGGGATCGCTGTTCCCCAATTGGTCGAGATTGGCCAGCGTGGCTGCATACGTGCCGTCCGGCAGCCTGGCGATGTCCAAAGCGTATCGGATGCTCACCTTCACTTTTCCAATGGGCAAAATCCAGGATCCCTTCCAGTGTCCCTGCAAATCGTTTCTGGAGGTAAACGAGTAATCTTTGACGGGTTGGGCCGCAAGTTCAGCCTGATAATCGGCGCGCTTGAAAACAGAGGGCGTGGATTCTCCTCCCTGCACCCAGGAACCGGTCAGTTCTGTGTTTGCGCTGTTCAGCTTCCCTTGAAACATGCCGGACCCGGTCATGAGGACCAGCTTCACTTCGGGCGGATTGAAGACAACTGACGCGGGCTGGCCGTTCGCGCCCTGCATCGGGTTGTCCATTTCGGCGCGAAACGTTCCGTCCGCTTGCCTGGCTATTTTCCAATTGAGCGGCAGCGAGTCGGGCTTGGTGCCGAGCGTTCCCGTCCAATAGCCTTGCAAGGCGGAATCCTTTTGTGGCGCGAAATCGCTGTCGGCCAACGGCTCAGGAATGATGGCGGTTGTGGTCGTGCGTTTCAACACCACCAAACCTTCAAACGTGATCTGCGTTGCGCGTGCGTTCACGATCCCATGATAGGTGGTTCGCGGACTCAACACGATTTCAAGGGTTGGATATTTGTAAACAACTCCGTCGGCCGGAATATCTTTCCGGCCCAGATCAATTGCATCGGCGGTGGCACTGTAAACGCCGTGGCTTTTGGATAGTTTCAAAACGATGTGCGTCATGGATGATCCACCTTTCGTAATGCCTTCGCCGAGAGGCATCACGCCTTCCCATGTTCCCTGAATATTTGGGTAAGCCGCCACTCGCGCCGAATGAACGATGATGAGCGCGACGATGCTCGTGCCCGTTGCCAGTATTATTATCGCACCCGCGACGACGGCAGTTTTTGCTTTTGCCCAGGCCATAATTTTCAATGCTCCTTGGATGAGGGTTAAGGTTGAACCGCTGGCCGCCGCGCCCTTGGCAATTGCCACGACAGTCACAGATTTCGCCAGCGCCACCGGCGCGGCTTGAATGGAATTGGCGGAGATTTCTCCGGCAATAATAGCCGTGGTTGAGGAAATCCCGCGCTTGTGGAAAAAGCGATGCAGTTTTTCCAATGCACGGTTCACGCGCATCTTCGCCGCGTCTTCGCTCGCGCCCAGCGCCGCGCCAACTTCCTTGAAATTTCTGCCTTCAAAAAATCGCAGTACGAGGGCGTCGTGGTCTTTTTGTCCAAGCTGTTCCAGCGCGCCGTCAAGCAACGGAGCGATTTGAGTCCACGCCTCAGCTTCAGGTTCTTTTAAAATGGATTGCATGTGCGCCTCCTGTTCGCGGTGTTGCCGCCGCCGTTGCATGGTCAGCACATTGGCGCTCGCGTAGCGCGCCGTGCGGCAAAGCCAGCCGCTTAAAATGGTCTTCGGGTCGAGCGACCTCGCCTTGCGCGCCAGAATGATGAACACCGCCTGCGTGATTTCCTCGGCCAGATGCAGGTCGCGCACTTGACGCAGCGCCACGGAATAAACCAGATTGACGTGGCGCGACACGAGCGTGGCGAACGCTTCCTCGGAATGGCAACGGGCATATTCCCGCAGCAGGGTCAGGTCGTCATTCATGGGTTCACTTATACATCTACGCCGCTGTGAAAAGGTAACAGTTTTTTGCGGCAGCGGGTTTAGTGTGTATGAAAGCCATCTGGCGGCGGGTTGTACCAATGGTTGGGAGGGGCGAAGTCCGAAATCCGAAATCCGAACCCCCGAAAGAAGTCCGAAATCCGAATACCGAATGCCGATATGCGAGGGCGGTCGGTTCTCACCCGGAAGATTGCCATTTTCGGATTTCGGGCTTCGGCCTTCTTTCGGATTTCGGTCATCGGCTTTCGGATTTAAAACTTTTCAACAACCCGTCTTCGCCGCGGCAGACGAGGACGGGAACGGAGCCGTTCCTTGGATGATGTTCCTTGGATGATTGACAGTGTTTTCCGTCATGTTTACTGTGCCGCAAGGCGGCAAACGCCCCCGCTATGCCCTGAAAATCCAAAATCATTTATTGCGCAATAGTAAAATTTATGTCAAATATAAGCAAAATAAAGGCGATGCGATTCGCCAGGAAATGACGAGTAAAACAATGCAGCGACCCGGCAACGCGACGCGGAGGCAAGCCATCGCGCCGCCGAAACAGGGACTTTACGATCCACGCTTCGAGCATGATGCGTGCGGCGTGGGTTTTGTGGTCAATATCAAAGGCAAAAAATCGCACGCCATTGTCCAGCAGGCCCTCCAGGTGTTGCGCAATCTCCAGCACCGCGGCGCGTGCGGTTCCGAGGCGAACACCGGCGACGGCGCGGGCATTCTGATGCAGGTGCCCCACGCGTTCCTGGAGCAGGCCTGCCGCGAAATGAAGATCGCCCTGCCCGGACCGGGTGAATACGGCGTCGGCATGGTCTTTCTGCCGCCCCATCCCATGGAACGCTACAAGTGCGAGGTGCTTTTCGAGGACATCGTTGCCACGGAAGGCTTGGAACTGCTGGGCTGGCGGAACCGTACCCACCGAACATGGTTCGCTGGGTGAGACCGCCATCGCGTCCGAGCCGATCGTGCGCCAGGTGTTTATCGCGCGTCCTGACGGCCTGCCCGACGACCTGGCGTTCGAGCGCAAACTCTACGTCATCCGCAAGCTGGCGGAGCGGGGCATCCGCGCCGCGGGCCTCCGGGGCGGTGATAAATTTTACGTCTGCAGCCTGTCCGCCAAAACGATGATTTACAAGGGCATGCTGACGCCCGAACAGGTCGAAAGGTACTATCCCGACCTTGCGGATTCGTCATTGGCCAGCGCGCTGTGCCTTGTGCATTCGCGCTTCAGCACGAACACGTTTCCCACCTGGGAACGCGCGCATCCCTACCGTTACGTGGCGCACAACGGCGAAATCAACACCTTGCGCGGCAACATCAACTGGATGCGCGCCCGGCAGGCGCAGTTCGCGTCCGATTTGTTCGGCGACGACCTCAAGAAACTGCTGCCTATCATCAACGAGGACGGCAGCGACTCGGCCATGTTCGACAACGCGCTGGAATTTCTCGCGCTCAGCGGCCGCTCCCTTCCGCATGCGGTGATGATGATGATTCCCGAGCCGTGGGAAAATCACGAGAGCATGAACGCCGAAAAACGGGCGTTCTACGAATACCATTCCTGCCTGCAGGAACCGTGGGACGGTCCCGCCTCCATCGCGTTCACCGACGGCGTGCGCATCGGCGCCTGTCTGGACCGCAACGGCCTGCGCCCCTCGCGTTACTACGTGACGAAGGACAGCCGCGTCATCATGGCCAGCGAAGTTGGGGTGCTCGACCTGCCGCCGGAAACGATCGTCCAGAAAGGCCGCCTGCAGCCGGGCCGGATGTTCCTGATTGACACCGACCAGGGCCGCATCGTGGCGGACGAGGAGTTGAAAAACAAGGTGGCCACGGAGCATCCGTATCAGGTCTGGCTCGACCGGAACCACGTGCTGCTTGAAAATCTGCCCGAACCGCCGCACGTTCACGAACCCGATCACGGAACCGTGTTCCAGCGCCAGCAGGCGTTCGGTTACACGTTCGAGGACCTGCGGTTTATCCTCGGCCCCATGGCCAACGACAGCGTGCAGCCGCTCGGCTCGATGGGCACGGACACGCCGCTCGCGGTGCTCTCGAACAAGCCGCAACTGCTCTACAACTATTTCAAACAGCTCTTCGCGCAGGTCACCAACCCGCCGATCGACCCCATCCGCGAGGAAATTATCACCTCCACGGAAACGATGGTCGGCTCGGAGGGCAACCTGCTGGCGCCCACTCCAAAAAGCTGCCGCATGATCAAGCTGGAGCATCCTATCCTCACGGACGAGGACCTCGAAAAGCTCCGGCTCGTGGACCGCCCCGGTTTCAAGCCGGTCACCCTGCCGATTTTGTTCAAGAGTGGCGGCGACGCCTCGTCGCCGAAGGGCGCCAGCACTGTCCCGGTGCGCGACGAGGGCGTTGCGGCCACACAGCTGGAAGGCGCGCTCGACCAGTTGTTCGCGGCCGCCGACAAGGCAATTGCCGGAGGCTCGAACATCATCATTCTTTCCGACCGCGGCATCAGCGCCGAATACGCGCCGATTCCCGCCATGCTCGCCGTGGCGGGTTTGCATCATCATTTGATCCGGCAGGGCACCCGCACGCGCGTCGGACTCGTGCTCGAATCGGGTGAGCCGCGTGAAGTTCACCATTTTGCGCTGCTCATCGGCTACGGATGCAGCGCCATCAACCCCTACCTCGCGTACGACTCGCTCGACGACATGATCCACGAGGGATTGCTCGTGGGCATGGACCACCAGAACCGCCGTCAAAAAATACATCAAGGCGGTGGTCAAAGGCGTCGTCAAGACGATGGCGAAGATGGGCATCTCGACGATTCAGAGCTATCGCGGAGCGCAGATCTTCGAGGCCATCGGCCTGAACCACGACGTTATTGACCGGTACTTCACTTGGACGGTGTCGCGCATCGAAGGGGTCGGACTGGACGTGCTGGCCAAAGAGGCGCTGGTCCGCCACCGCCAGGCGTTTCCCGAACGCCCGGTTGACAACGTGGCGCTTGACCCCGGCGGCCAGTATCAGTGGCGCGACGATGGCGAATTCCACCTGTTCAACCCGCAGTCCATCCACAAGCTGCAGCTCGCCTGCCGCCTCGGCAGCTATGAGCGGTTCAAGGAATACTCCGCGCTGATCAACAACCAGGCGCAAAATCTTTGCACGCTGCGCGGCCTGCTCGATTTCAATTGGGCGGAGAAATCCGTGCCCATTGAGGAAGTCGAACCGGTCGAGGAGATCGTGAAGCGGTTCAAGACCGGCGCGATGAGCTACGGCTCGGTCAGCCAGGAAACACACGAGGCGCTTGCCATCGCCATGAACCGCATTGGCGGCAAGAGCAATACCGGCGAGGGCGGCGAAGACCCGGAACGCTACACCTGGACGAACGAGCGCGGTGACTCGAAGAACAGCGCCATCAAGCAGGTCGCGTCGGGCCGCTTCGGCGTGACGAGCAATTATCTCATCAACGCGAAGGAGCTTCAGATTAAGATGGCCCAGGGCGCAAAGCCGGGTGAAGGCGGCGAACTTCCGGGCCGCAAGGTTTATCCGTGGATCGCCAAAACGCGGCTCACCACGCCGGGCGTCGGCCTGATTTCGCCGCCGCCGCACCATGACATTTATTCCATCGAAGACCTTGCCCAGTTGATTCACGATTTGAAGAACGCGAACCGCAACGCGCGTGTGAGCGTGAAGCTCGTCGCGGAGGTCGGCGTGGGCACCGTTGCCGCCGGCGTCGCCAAGGCGCACGCCGACGTGGTGCTCATCAGCGGTTACGACGGTGGCACCGGCGCGTCGCCCCTCTCTTCCATCAAGCATTCGGGCATTCCATGGGAACTCGGCCTGGCCGAGACGCACCAGACGCTCGTGCTCAACAATCTCCGCAGCCGCATTTACGTCGAGACCGACGGCCAGCTCAAGACGGGCCGCGACGTGGCGGTCGCCGCGCTGCTCGGTGCGGAGGAATTCGGTTTTGCCACCGCGCCGCTCGTCGCGCTGGGCTGCCTCATGATGCGCGTGTGCCATTTGAACACCTGCCCGGTGGGCGTGGCCACCCAGGACCCGCAACTTCGCAAATTCTTCACGGGCAGCCCCGACCACGTGGTCAATTTCATGCGGTTCATCGCCACGGAATTGCGCGAGATCATGGCCAGACTCGGTTTCCGGACCATAAACGAAATGATCGGCCGCACGGACAAGCTGGCCCCGCGGAAGGCGATCAAGCATTGGAAGGCGAAGGGCCTCGACTTCACGAGCATTTTGCAACGGCCGGATGTCTGGCCGGAGGTCATCCGCTACCGGCAGATTGACCAGGATCACGGCATTAAAAATTCGCTCGACGTGACGCGGTTGCTCGACATCTGCGAGCCGGCCATCGAACGCAGCGAGCGCGTCCACGCCGACCTGCCCATCCGCAACGTCAACCGCGTCGTCGGCACCATCGTCGGCAGCGAGGTTACAAAGAAATGGGGTCCGAACGGCCTGCCGGAGGATACCATCCATCTCAAATTCACCGGCAGCGCGGGCCAGAGCTTCGGCGCGTTCATTCCCAAGGGCATGATGCTCGAACTCGAAGGCGACGCGAACGATTATTTGGGCAAGGGCCTCAGCGGCGGCAAAATCATCGTCTATCCGCCCGCCGGTTCGACCTTTGTCGCCGCGGAAAACATCATCATTGGCAACGTGGCTTTCTACGGGGCCACGAGCGGCGAGGCGTTTGTGTGCGGCATGGCGGGCGAACGGTTCTGCGTGCGCAACAGCGGCGTGAATGCGGTCGTTGAGGCCATCGGCGATCATGGTTGCGAATACATGACCGGCGGACGCGTGATTGTCCTGGGCCGGACCGGGCGCAACTTTGCCGCGGGCATGAGCGGCGGCATCGCCTACGTGCTGGATGAAGCCGGCGATTTCCCGGCGCATTGCAACCGGGAAATGGTCAGCCTCGAAAAATTGGAAGATACCGACGAAATCGAGATGATCTGGAAATTAATCCAACGCCATCAGGCTTACACGAAGAGCGACCGGGCCGCGAAGGTGCTGGCGGACTGGCGGAAGCTCGTGCCGAAGTTCGTCAAAGTGATGCCCAAGGATTACCAGCGCGTGCTCGAATCCATGAAGAAGGTGAAGGAGCAGGGCCTGACCGGCGACCAGGCCATCATGGCCGCGTTCGAGGAGAACGTGCGCAATGTGGCGCGCGTCGGTGGAGGATGATGGGACCTATGAGTCTTCTTATGCGACCTATACGACCTATGCCTCCCATAAAAAACACGATTTAAACAGACCAACAGACCATGGGCAAACCCACAGGATTCATCGAATACCTGCGCGAGGTGCCGGCGGACCGTCCGCCGGCCGCGCGCATCGCGGACTGGAAGGAATTTCATCTGCACCTGCCGGAGGCCGCCCTGCGCAAACAGGGCGCGCGCTGCATGGATTGCGGCACGCCCTTCTGCCATACCGGCGTGCTCCTCAGCGGCATGGCCAGCGGCTGCCCCATCCATAACCTTATCCCGGAATGGAACGACCTCATCTACCGCGGCCTGTGGAAGGAGGCGCTCGAACGGCTTCACAAGACGAACAATTTCCCCGAATTCACCGGTCGTGTCTGCCCCGCGCCGTGCGAAGGCTCGTGCGTGCTCGGCATCAACGCCCCGCCCGTTACCATCAAAAACATCGAGTGCGCCATCGTTGACCGTGGCTGGGACGAAGGTTGGGTCACCGCCGACCCGCCGAAGCAGCGCACCGGCAAAAAGGTGGCCATCGTCGGCTCCGGCCCGGCGGGTCTCTGCACCGCCGCGCAACTGAACAAGGCCGGCCACACCGTCACCGTTTTCGAACGCGCCGACCGCCCCGGCGGACTGCTCATGTACGGCATTCCCAACATGAAGCTCGACAAGGAACAGGTCGTGATGCGCCGCATCAAACAACTTGAAGCCGAGGGCATCCGGTTCGTTTGCAACACCGATGTGGGCCCGGTTTTAGGTGGGGCGGGCAGTCCTCTGCTCGCCGCAGAAACGGACAACGGCGCGCACGGAGTGACGCGCCCTACCAAACAAAATTATCCGGCGGAAAAACTGCTTCAGGAATTCGACGCCGTGATCCTCGCGACCGGCGCGACGAAACCGCGCGATCTGCCGGTGGCAGGCCGCCAGCTCAAGGGCGTTCACTTTGCGATGGAATTTCTCACCGCGAACACGAAGAGCATTCTCGACGGCAAAAAGAACGGCAATTTCATCTCCGCCGCCGGCAAGGACGTCGTCGTCATCGGCGGCGGCGACACCGGCACTGATTGCGTGGGCACCGCGATGCGCCACGGCTGCGCAAACCTGGTGCAGGTGGAAATTTTGCCCAAGCCGCCGATGGATCGCGTGGCAGACAATCCCTGGCCGGAATGGCCCAAGGTTTACAAAATGGATTATGGCCAGGAGGAGGTGGCCACGAAATTCGGCGCCGACCCGCGCATTTATGTCACCACCGCGACGGAGTTTGAAGGCGACGCGAACGGTCGGGTGAAAGCCGTCCACACCGTGCAGGTGAAATGGGAGAAAAACGACAAGGGCCAGTTCATTGCGAAGAATGTTCCCGGCACGGAAAGAGTTTTGCCCGCGCAACTGGTGCTGCTGGCAATGGGCTTTCTCGGACCGGAACAGCCGTTGCTCGACGCGCTCAAGCTCGAACGCGACCCGCGCACGAACGTGAAGGCCGACTTCGAAAAATACTCGACCAATCTCAAGAGCGTGTTCGCCTGCGGCGACTGCCGTCGTGGCCAGAGCCTGGTGGTATGGGCGTTCAACGAGGGCAGGGGAGCCGCGCGCGAATGCGACCGCTACTTGATGGGAAACACGGACTTGCCGTAGAGCAGTAAGGCAAAAGGCTGAAGGCTGAAGGCTGAAAAATTTTTAGCCTTTAGCCTTTGGCCTTTGCTTTTCGTCTTTTACGCAGCCCACCGCGAGAGGCTGAAGGCCTATAACGCGGTTTTAGCCTTTAGCCTTCAGAATTTAGCCTTTCTTTGACACCCCACTTCCGCCCCTCGCCGGGCGCAATCCACCCCTTAAATCACGCAATGTGTCCCTTATTCATTACGTTTCTGCCTGCTTGTGTTAAATAGCGTACACGGTTAGGGAACGCAGTTGGATTGATGACCGGATGCGAATTTGAAAACCAAACAGGAAAAAATTATGAAAAAATCATGGATGATGTTTCTAGTCGGTTCCCTGCTGGCGGCCGGCAGCCTGGCCATGTCAGCGCGGGCGCAGAACAACGTTTATGCCGTTGAGTTCAACACGGGCGACAACGGTTTCGGCATCATCAACCTGATGAACGGCACCTTTACCGAGATTGCCTCCTTGGGCTCGACGCTTTACAACGACATCGCCTACGCACCGGATGGTACATTGTACGGTCTTGCGAATAATGGCGCAGCCTTGGTGACGTTCGATAAAGCGGACGGGACGGTCACACCGGTGGCATCCATGAACGTGCCCGGCCTTGAATCCATCGCCTTCGCGCCGAACGGGGCCTTGTTTGGTGCGGCCCAGAACGGCCTATACACGATCGATCCCACCACCGGAGCGTCATCCTTTATCGGGAGTTTTGGCAATCCTTACAACCTCAACCTCGCCCAGAACATCCGTTTTGACTCCGATGGGAACCTCTACTTGAGCAATACCGGAGACAACACGGACCTTTACCGGGTCAACACCGACAACGGCAGCGCGACGTTTGTTGGCGAAATGACCGGCTACGCGAATCTGGTGCTTGAGAACGGCAGCCAGTACATGTACGGAGTGAGCATCCCCTCGATCAATGGCGCCAATGCGCAGCCGGTGCTGGTGTCCTTCGACCTGGGCAGTTTTGTGGATGGCGGGACCAACGCGGATGGCAGCATCCATCAGATCTCGGTTACGATGGTGGGCGCGGGCGGCCAGTTTCCGGTCAACTTCAATTTTTCGGGCAATGTTCCCAATCCGCTGCCGGTGAACATTCCCAACGCCAGCACGGTTTCCATCGCCGCACAGCCGGATGGGAATCCAGCCATAACCCTGTCCGGGAGTGCCGACCAGACGTATGTGCTCCAGGCTTCCTTCGACATGCAACACTGGAGTTCGATCAGCACCAATCTGACCGATGCCAACGGGCTGTTCACGTTTGTTGACACGGACGCGACGAATTATCCCAGCCGTTTTTATCGCGGGGTTGCACCGGCACAACTGTAATCACGAACCAACAAAACCGGATTTACCATGAACGCATCTTCCCTGAATGACATGACGCAACGCCACGCCGGTGGCATTGAGATCAATGAGGCTCCCGGCCAGGGCTCCCGGCCACCACTCAAAAAGAAGCGCTCCGTGCACATCCTTTGCATTGATGACGACGCGCAAGTCCGGGAATTCATGACTCAATGTCTCACGCACTTCAATCATCGAGTGATGGTTGCCTCCGGCGGAAAACGTGGATTGGAAATGTTCCGCACCGCCACCTTGGAAAACCAGCCTTACGAAGTGGTCATCACCGATTTGGGCATGCCGGATATTGATGGCCAGCGTGTGGCCCGGACGATCAAGGCGGAGTCCCCCAACACGGCCGTCATCATGATGACCGGCTGGGGCACGTTCATGGAGGAAGACAGAGAAACCCCTCTGCTGGTGGACGCCGTGGTCGGCAAACCCGTTCACATGCAGGAACTGAACGACCTGGTTCTCCGGATTACCACGCCGGCCGCGCCCCCCTTGTGTCCAGCATAGCCCCTGCCTTTCCATAGCCTTGGGGCGAAGGAGGAAGCCTTTATAACGTTCCTGGCAACCGCGGATGGTTCGACGTTGAATGCCAGTCTTCCAGCTTGTCGCGTCATCGTCCCGTAATGCGGAGACAGAAAGCCGGCGCGACGCAGGCTCTAATATGAATGGTACAATGAATGAAATAGCTATTTCATTAATTGTACCAATAGCATGGCAGGTTGTTCAAAACATTGGCGGGGCGAGGCCAAGCCGGAGTGCGCCCGTCCTCGGGCGCAGCCACTGGCTTCGTTCAAGCCGCGGAAAATTTTGCAACCCCTTGCCCACCCCACCAGGTTGCAGCCGGGACTCCGATCAATCGCGAGCAAGCGGCCGCACTCCGCCAACATAGAGATTCAACTTCGGAGTTCGGTTTTAAACTTGCTTGTCCCGTCCCGTTACCCAGACTGGTTTTCATGTTGAAAACAACAGTTTTATTGGCATTGTTGGCGGCGTTTATGATGGAGAATTCTTCCCGCGCCGCCACCGGGGCTGAGGACCGTGCCTGTTCGGTGCAGGTGCTCACCCGGGTCGCCGAACCCGTGCTGAAAGCCCTCGCGGAAAACCGGTTCAAGCAGGATTTTCCCGTCCATGATTGGGAGCGCGACCGCGCCAATTTCACCCGCCTGGAAGCCTTGGGGCGCACCCTGGCCGGCATCGCCCCGTGGCTGGAACTGGGTCCCGACGACAGCGACGAAGGTAAAGTACGGGCACGGTTCATCGAACTCGCGGTCAAGGCCATCGCCAACGACACCGATCCCAAGTCGCCGGACTTTCTTAATTTCAAGGACGGCGGCCAGCCGCTGGTGGACACCGCGTTCCTCGCCCACGGTTTGCTGCGCGCGCCGAAACAGCTTTGGGGACGGCTGAGTGACAGTGAACGGACCAATGTGGTGGCAGCGTTCAAGGCGTCACGGGTCATCAAGCCCGGGGAAAACAACTGGCTGTTGTTCCCGGCGATGGTCGAGGCGGCCCTCTGGGAGTTTACCGGGGACTGTGAAACGAACCGGATCGAATACGCCGTGCGCAGGCACATGGAATGGTACAAGGGCGACGGCACCTACGGCGACGGCGCGGAGTTGCACTGGGATTACTACAACAGTTTTGTCATCCAGCCCATGCTGCTGGAGGTGCTGCGGGTCTGCGCGGAGAAGAAACATCCGCTGGGCGAATTATATCCCACGGTGCTCGCCCGCGCCCGCCGCTACGCCGCGGTGCAGGAGCGGCTGATTTCCCCGGAAGGAACTTATCCCGTCATCGGCCGCTCCAGCGCGTACCGGTTCGGCGCATTCCAGCACCTGGCGAACATGGCGTTGCTGCGCGAACTGCCGCCGGAACTCAAACCCGCCGCGGTGCGGTGCGGCTTGACGGCGGTGGTCCGCCGCATGATGGAAGCGCCCGGCGTTTTCGATGAGCACGGCTGGCTGCAGGTGGGCTCGGTCGGACACCAGCCATCCATCCGCGAGAGCTACATCGCCACGGGCAGCCTTTATCTCTGTCTCACGGGACTGCTGCACCTTGGCCTGCCGGCGAACGATCCGTTCTGGACCGCGCCCGCCGAGCCGTGGACGCAGAAACGCATCTGGTCCGGCCAGGACATACCCGCCGACAACGCCTACCGTGAAAATGAACAGTGAAAGCGTTGGCCAGTCGGCGAGACAAGCCGTCGCGACGAGGAGAAGAATTGTCAATCTTGCCGGAGCATTGACAAAATTCATGCGCGCCAACATTGTTCGGGCATGAAAAGGATATTGTGCTTCGTTTCTTTGGCGGCTTTGCTCACCGGCGGCTGTGCGTGGTATAAAATCCAGCCCATCTCAGCAGATTCGCTCAACGGCTGGGGCAAAACCAACGGCCTGCCGGCAGGATACATTTTCTACCAGCCGGAACTGTATTTCCAGGCGACCATCGTGACGGAGTCTGCCGGCCCGGCCAGTAAACAAGATGTCACGGTCACACCCGTCTGGCTGCCAAACTATCAAAAGCCTTACCGGGTGACGACGCACAATATTCTGGCCAGGTCGGATTACACCTTCAATTTTGAGAATGGCTGGAAGCTAACTTCGATTGCGGACAAGGGAGATAATTCGACGGTGGCCAACACCCTGGCCGGCCAGTTGACTACCGCACTGAAAACGGCGGAAGGGCTGAAGGTGCCCAACCCACAGCCGCCTTCCAAAACGCGGGTTATCCTTTACCGTCCCAAATTTGATAAAAATGGATACTTCAACGGCTTTGAGCCGGTGGATGTGCTCATAACCGAATAGCAAACGATGAGGCTGGAATTTTCCGCGTGACGTGGGACACCACCAGGATTGAAAACGGCTCCTACGAAATCCTGGGCCTGATGCACGTCTATGTTGGGAATGGCGCCGTTCAAGGAGCCATCGCGCGCGAGGCCGTGACACCGCTCACGGTCGAGAATTGACGAATTGGGGGAAACACAGGTCAGGAGACCTGTGCCACGTGGCACAGACCTCCGGTCTGTGAATCAAAACTTTGACCCCAAACACCAAATTCGTACGGGAACGTCGGAACCACGCCCAATCACTTGTTGTCATTGACTTGCCCGACCGGATTCCCTATCCCGATGCCAATGGATTCAGGAAAGAATTCCCGGTTTTTCGGCTGTTATCAACTTAACAGGAATTTTTTCTGCTAATTAAAATAGTTCGGCATGAAGGCACCTAAGCCAGCCATTCCAAAATGCGCGCCACCAGGGACGGCCTGGTTCGGTGGTCCAATCGAATGGTTCAGCATCACGTTGCGAATCAGCTCCGAGGATCTCGTCCCTGATGACGTAACCAAAGTTATGGGCTGTGAGCCCGACGAGTCGCAGCAGAAAGGCAAACCGGTCCTTCGGGAAGACGGCTCGGTGATGCGCATTGCCGGATTTGGGGCATGGCGGCTCACGCTGAAGTCCGAGGATACAGACGAGTGGGATTGTGCCGAGGCCATGATGCTGGTCCTTCGTCGGCTGCCGAGTGCGGTTGGACTTTGGCATCGGCTCACGAGGAAGTACAAGGTTGATTTCTTTGTGGGGCTTTCGATGGCGTCCAAGAACAAAGGCTTCGGTCTCTCAGCGGAGGTCATGAAATATCTCGGAGATCGCGGTATCAAAGCGGGCTTTGATATTTACTACGACGGCAAAGAGAATACCGAACCAGGCGCTCCACCGAACCGCTGCGCAGCACGGTCTCGAACAACTCGGACACGCAGGAAAGGCGGCGGTCGGTGAGATGGGACGTTATGTGGCCTACCAACTGGAAAACTAGTTGGTCCCGCGTGCCTGGACGTTAGCTGCTAAAATCGTGAGCACTCTCGATTGGATCATCTCAGCCGTATTTCGGTGGTGGACTTTTGGTCTGGCCATTGGCATGGCTTTTCGACCGCAGTAGAGGAAAGCGTTGCCGCTGGCTGCGGATGGTTTTCTTTTTCACTTTGGCGGCGACAACTCACCCGGCTTGCTCCTTGCCGGCTCAGACCGTTTTCACCAAAAATGGCAAACAAATGGCAATAATGGTCAAGCCCGTTCTCCGGTTCTCAATTAGGCTTAAGTGAGGAAGATGTGCAGCATGTACCAGTTGGTATCGGTGCCGCCAGCGCAGACCAGCCTTAACCCCGGCTGGGTCGGGCTGCTCAATTGATTTTTAGCCAACTCTAAAAAACGTTTTATGAACCAACGAGCTTTGAAAACGTACGTTTTTTATTGCTCAAACAATCTGGCCGCCGGCCAGTTTGCCAGCCTTTGCCACAGCCTGGAGGGCGACACCATCAAAACCATCAGCCTGCCCTGCTCCGGCAAAGTGGACGTTCCCTATCTGATCAAGGCGTTCGAAACCGGAGCGGACGGTGTGGCGATTGTAACCTGCCCGCGGAACGAGTGCCGCCACTTCGAGGGCAACCTGCGGGCGCACAAGCGCGCCGAGGCCGTTGAATCTTTGCTGGAGGAAATCGGCCTGCCCGCGGGCCGGATGGCGGTTTTTGAGTGCGGACAACAGGACGCCGGCCGGGTCCTCGGCGAAATCAAACAATTCATTGACCGGGTGAGAAAGCTGCCCCCATCACCCGCCCGCGGCGATGCCGTAAACAAACAGGAGAGCTCGGTTGCATGAAAGCAGACAGCAAACTCGCAAAAAAAATTGACGCAGGAGATTTTATCATCACCGCCGAATGTGCGCCGGGCGCCACCGCGACCGGCGCCACGACCGAAGCGGCCTTGAAATTCTTCAACGGCAAACTGGCGGCCGTCAACTTTCCCGACAACTCGCATGGCGTGGCGATCTCATCGGTGGCCGCGGCGGTGACGGCCATCAAACTCGGCGCCGAACCGATCCTCCAGATGGTCACCCGCGACCGGAACCGCATCGCCCTGCAGTCCGATTTGCTGGGCGCCGCCAGCCTCGGAATCAAGAACGTGCTTTGCATGACCGGCTATCATCAGATGCTCATCGGCTGCCCGGATTCCGCCAATGTCTTCGATGTGGATTCGTCCCAATTTATTGACCTGACCACCCGGATGGCTGAAAGCGGCGTGCTGGCCGATGGAACAAAAATTGACGGGCAATTTTCGATGCTGGTCGGGGCGGTGGCGAATCCGTTCCTGCGGCCACTGGATCTCAATCTGTTCCGGCTCGGCATAAAAATCAAAACCGGCGCGAAATTTATTCAAACCCACGCGGTGTTTGACCTCGCGGCCTTCAGCCAATGGCTCGAGGCCGCCCGGAAGGAGGGTTTCACTAAAAAAGTGGCGATTCTGGCCGGCGTTTTTCCGCTGGGCAGCGCGGCCGAAGCCCGGATGCTGAGTGATCATTACGCCGAATTTCGCATTCCGGACAAGATCATTGACCGGCTGAAAAAGGCGGGCGACGACGCGGCGCAGAAAAAAGAGGGCATCGCCATCTGCGCGGAAACCATCAAGCAGCTCAAGGCGCTCGAGGGTTTGCGCGGAATCCACATTCTTTCGGGCGGCAAGGAGGCCTCGGTGCCGGAAATCCTGGCCGCCGCCGGACTGTAATTATCAAGCACGACCATGCCGGAAAAATATCACATCAAAACGCAGCCGGTTCCGCCGCGGCAGCCGCGCATCGGCAAACATGGCGTGGTGGACTGGCGCGAAGACTGCGCCCGGTGCCATAATTGCGTTAAAAAAGCCTGCGTGTATGACCGCTACCGGCAGGAGGCGGATTATATCCGCAATCTCAGCGAAGTGGACGCGCTGTTTTTCGAGTGCATGGGTTGTTTCTCCTGCGTGCAGAATTGCACGAAGAACATCCTGTGTCTGTCCGTCAATCCTGCCTACGAAAAACTCGGGAACCATTACTGGAAACCCGACATCATCAAAACGACGTGGCTTCAGGCTGAAACCGCGAAAATCCCGGTCTCCGGCGCGGGCTATCGCGGGCCGTTTTCCGGCCATGGTTTTGATTCCATGTGGACGGACATGTCGGAAATCGTCCGGCCCACCCGCGACGGCATTCATGGGCGCGAATACATCAGCACGTCGGTTGATATTGGCCGCAAGCTTTCGTACCTGTCGCTAAACGGAACCAAATCGATTGCCGGCCTGCCGCCGCTGGTTTCGATTCCGCTGCCGTTGATCATTGATTTGAGTTCGTCGGCGCACACCCTGCCGAAGCTGGACGCGGTCATCGAACAGACCGCCGCCGGCACCGGTTTGATCGCCATCATGGATTCGCGTTACCGGCCCGGTGACGAGGCCAACCTGGAGAACATTGCGTTTTACCTGGGCCCGGACAGTCCGCCGGTGCCGGATGCGATGCTGAAAAAGACCCGGCTGGTGGAAATTGCCGACAGCCCAGCGGTGGCGAAGCGCATCCAGGAAATCAAAAAAATCCATCCCGCCATCGTCATCGCCATCCGCGTGGAACTGACCACAGCGGGCATCGGGCGCGCCATTGAACTGGCCGGACAAGGCGAGGTCGAGGTGATTCACGTCGTGGCCGATCCCAACGGCAACGAATTGACGGCGCAAAAGCCGCGTTTTTTGAAGGACATGATCCGGCAGATTCACACCACGCTCATCGAGAAGGGCGTCCGGGATGAAATCACGCTCATAGCCGGCGGCGGCATTGCGCTGCCGGAGCACATGGCCAAGGCCATCATCTGCGGCGCCGACCTAATAACTATTAACCTGCCGCTGCTGGTCGCGTTGGAATGTCATCTTTGCGACAGTTGCCAGCCCGGTACGCCGTGCCCGGCCCGGCTCGAGAAAATTGATTCCAAATATGCCGTGGGCCGGATGACCAATTTAATCGCCGCGTGGCACGACCAGTTGATCGAGCTGATGGGTGCCATGGGCATGCGCGAAGCCCGCCGCCTGCGCGGCGATATTGGCCGCGCCATGTTCTTCGAAAACCTCGAAGAGGAAACCTTCGGCAAACTTTTCGGCACGAGAAAGGCGGCGTCATGAATAATATTTTGCCTGAAAATACGCTGAAGACGCGCGTGCCACAGGAGGAAGTGGACCGGATTGTCAAACCTGCGCCGTCCCGCTATCGCAACGAGATCGCCAAATACATCGTCCATCGCAGCCTGGACTGCGAACGCTGTGGCAAATGCCTGGAGGTTTGCACCCACGGCGTCCATGAGCGGAAAACCGGCTTTGAATATTTTGGCGAGCCCAACCATCACCTGTGCATCGGGCCGAACTGCGCCAACAACGGGCATTATTGCGTGGCCCAGTGCCCCAAACAGGCGCTGCAAATCCGGGAAAATCCCATGTACCGCGCGCTCGGCGATTTTCGCTGGTCGGCGGACCTGGTCCTGGCGACGTGGAAAATGGCCGAGACCGGCGAGGTGCCTTCTGCGGAATACGATTACAATTACGAGTGCGGCAATTCCGGCGGCGGTTTTGACAAACTCAGATTTAAATTTCCCGACCGGCCCCCCGTAAAACTCGACGCAGATCAGATCGACACCAGCATCTCGCTGAACAAACGCAAGGACGGCCGGCCCGAAGTCAAGATTGACGTCCCCTGGTATGGTGGCGGCATGTCGTTCGGGTCGGTCAGCAATGTGACCCAATTGTCCAAGGCCCGCGCGGCCGTGGCGTGGAATACGTTCACCTGCACCGGCGAGGGCGGTTACATGGAACGCATGCGGCCTTATGACGACCACGTGATTACGCAGGTTGCCACCGGCCTTTTCGGCGTGCGCGAGGAAACGATTCAGCGGGTGCCGATTGTGGAATTCAAGTATGCCCAGGGCGCCAAGCCCGGTCTGGGCGGCCATTTGCTCGGCGATAAAAACACCCCGGCCGTCGCCCGCATGCGCGAGACCGTCCTCGGCATTTCGCTGTTTTCTCCGTTCCCGTTCCATAGCGTCTATTCCATCGAAGACCACATGAAGCACATCGACTGGGTCAAGCATGTGAACCGGCGCGCCTTGATTTCAACGAAGGTTTCCACCCCCACGGACGTGGACATGGTCGCCGTGGGCAGCTATTCCGCCGGCACGCACATTGTCCACATCGACGGCGGCTACGGCGGGACCGGCGCGGCGCCGGACATCGCCAAGAAGAATATCGCCATGCCCATCGAATACGCCATCGGCAAGGTGCACAATTTCCTAACGGATGAAGGCGTCCGCGACAAGGTGACGCTCATCGCCAGCGGCGGCATCCGCTCGGCCCACGACATCGCCAAGGCCATCGCACTGGGCGCCGACGGCGTGGTCATCGGAACCGCCGAACTGGTCGCGCTGGGATGCGTGCGGTGCAGCCTGTGCGCGAGCGGACGGGGCTGCCCGCGCGGCATCGCCACCACCGACCCCGAACTATGCGGGAAAATGGATTTGGACTGGGGCACCCAGCGGCTGGTCAACCTTTACAGCGCCTGGCGCAAGACGCTGGTCGGAATTTTGCAGCGCCTCGGCCTCCGCAGCGTCGCCGAATTGCGCGGACGCACCGACCTTTTGATGCATTTGGATTATACCAACGACGTGCCGGCAAAAAAATGAATCGTGAACTGATAAATCGGCTGGCCAGTTCCAGAAAACAACTGGCGGAAAGCCTCAACTATAACCCGCTTATGAAAAAGGAAGCGGAGGAAGGCGGTTGCGGCGTGGTCGGTTTCTGTTGCAGCGAGCCGGTCGCCGGCAAACATATCTACGAACCGTCGCGCCAGATGCACAACCGCGGCAACGGCAAGGGCGGCGGCATCGCGGCGGTGGGACTCGTCCCCGAACAGCTCGGCGTCAGCCGCGAGGTGCTCGACAGCCATATCCTGCTGCACGTGGCGTTCATCGACACGAAGTTGCGTCCGGAAATCGAGGCGCAGTTCATCAAGCCGTTCTTCGACATCGCCGCCTCCGCGCAACTCGACAAGGTGGATGACTGGAAGTCCGTGCCGGGCCTGGAAGTATTGCCGCCCGATGTCTGCCGTTATTTTGTCCGCGTCAAACCACAGGTACTTGACGCGTTCATTGCCAAGAACCAGCTGCAACAACTCGAACGCAGCGAGGCGGAAGACGAATTTGTCAACCAGAACAGCTTCAACCTCAATCAAAAGTATTACGCATCGCTTGGTGAAAAGCGGGCCTTCGTGCTCTCGCATGGCCGGGACATCATGATTCTCAAGGTGGTCGGTTATGCCGAAGCCATCGTGAAGTATTACAAGATCGAGGAATTTTGCGCCCACGAGTGGATTGCCCATCAGCGGTTCCCCACCAAGGGCCGCGTCTGGCATCCCGGCGGCGCCCACCCGTTTGCGGCCATCGACATGGCACTGGTGCATAATGGCGACTTCGCCAATTACCATTCGGTGACCGAATATCTCAAACAGCGCCATATCTATCCGCAGTTCCTCACCGACACGGAAGTGTCCGCGCTGTTGTTCGACCTGCTCACGCGCACCTACCATTATCCGCTGGAGTATATCATCGAGGCCCTCGCGCCCACCACGGAACTGGACTTCGACCGGCTCGACCCGGAGAAGCAAAAGATTTACCGGGCCATCCAGGCCACCCACATCCACGGCTCGCCCGATGGACCGTGGTTTTTCATCATCGCCCGCAATTTGTTCCGGCAACGCCAGTTCCAATTGATGGGCATCACCGACACCGCGATGCTCCGGCCCCAGGTGTTTGCCTTCTGCGACGGCGAAGTCCAGGTGGGACTGATTGGCTCGGAAAAACAGGCCATTGACGCCACGCTCCTGAGCCTCTCGAAGGATGACAAACGCATCTGCCCCGTGGCAGACCGCTATTGGAACGCGCGCGGCGGCAGCCATAACGACGGCGGCGCGTTCATTTTCAATCTGCAAAAAAATCCGGCCGGCAAAATCCGGATTGCGGTCACGGACAAATTCGGCAACCCGGTTCCCATGCCAGGCGGGACCGAACCCTGTGATTTTTCGCGCGAACTGCCCGCCGCCTCCGAATCCGCGGACTTCAAACCGGCCATTGCCAATGAACGGTTTGTTGCCGGCGATAGCCTGGCGATTTTTGAAACGTTGCGGGAACAAATACCGCAATGGTCGTTCGATCAATTCCGCCGGGCATGCCGGGAAATCACCAATCAGGGGAAAGATGCCTCCCGGACGGCGACGGCCATCGAGGTCTTTGCGCTGCTCAACGACCGGCGCTATTCGACCGGCACCAAGAAACGCAGCCACGTTCTGCAGGTCATCCACACCGAATTGAGCCGGTTGCTCGGCAGCCTCCCCAACATCGGTTCCAAGGATGCTGTCAAGAGCGCCTTCCGGCTCATTGATTTCGCGACGCGCGGCAATCTGCGCCCGCCAAACGAAGGCGAAACCACGCTGGTCATCGACGCCGCGAATTTTGCGCCGGAAGGCTGCAACTGCGACGCGGAGCTGCTCGTGGACGCGTTCATGAAAGGCTGGCGGCATTTCATCAGCTTTAATTGCATCGGCCAGCGTTACATCGGCTGCGGCCTCGGCCCGGAAACCGCCGATGTGACGATCGAAGTTTTTGGCAGCAGCGGCGATTATCTGGGTTCCGGCATCGACGGCTTGGCCATCACGGTGCATGGTAACGCCCAGGACCAGTTGGGCCAGATCATCAAGGAAGGAAAAATGGTCGTCCATGGCGACGTGGGCCAGACGTTCATGTACGGCGCCAAAGGCGGCGTGGTCTATGTGCTCGGCAACGCCGCCGGCCGGCCGCTCATCAATTCCGTCGGCAAACCGCGCGTGGTCATCAATGGCACCTGCCTCGACTTCCTCGCCGAATCCTTCATGGCCGGCGACCCGAATCGCGGCGGCGGCTTCGTCATCTTGAACGGGGTCAAATTCAACGACGAAGGAAAGCTGGTTCCCCTGCCTGAGCCTTATCCGGGCAGTAATATTTTCTCGCTGGCCTCGGGCGGCGCGATTTTTGTCCGCGACCCGCAAAAGACCATGGTCGATCAGCAGTTGAACGGCGGCAAGTTCGCCAAGCTGACCGACGATGACTGGGAATTGATCCTGCCGTACCTGGAAGAAAACCAGAAACTTTTCGGCATCACCGTTGAACAGCTTTTGACCGTGAACGGCAAACGGTTCAAGCCGTGCCAGGTCTATCGCAAGGTCATTCCCGGCAACATCAAGGCCATCGCCGTGGAAGATACCGACGATGTCATGGCCGGCGAACTGGTTGAAGCCGACGAGGCCGAGGCCGAACTGGCCGCGAAATAGCCGGAGAAAATCACGTGATAACGATCAAAAATAAAAAGAACGGATCAGGCCTGAAACAGGCCGTCGAAGAGATTTCCGGCGTGGATATCAGCGTCTGCTTCCAATGCAAGAAATGCTCCAGCGGTTGTCCGGTGGCGAAACTCACCACGTCCCGGCCCTCGGAAATCATGCGGCAACTGCACTTGGACGCCGGCAACGAATTGCTGGAAAACGATCTCGTCTGGATGTGCGCCTCTTGTGAGACTTGTTCCGCCCGCTGCCCGATGGGCATTGACGTGGCGGCGGTCATTGACGCGCTGCGCAATCTGGCCTTGGCCCGGGGGGCATCGAAGCAGAAAGGCAACGTGCCGCTGTTCAACCGCGCCTTTTTAAAAACGGTCGAAACTTTCGGCCGCTCCTACGAAATCGGCATGATTACCGCCTACAAAATCGGCACGATGAAATTGATGAACGACACGGAAAAATTCCCGGCCATGCTGAAGAAGGGGAAAATTGCGCTATTGCCTCCCCGGGGCGGCGACCGGAAAACCGTTAAACGCATTTTCAAGGCCTGCAAACAAAACAAAGGGGCCAAAGCATGAGATACGCCTATTATCCCGGATGCTCGGCTGAATCCACTGCCCGTGACATGCACCAGTCCACCCTGGCGGTTGCCAAGGCGCTGGGAATTGATTTGGTTGAACCCAAGGGCTGGACCTGCTGCGGCGCCACCGCCGGTCACCAGACCGACCGGCTGCTGGCCGTCTCCCTGCCCGCCGCCAACCTCACCAAGGTCCAGGACATGAAGCTGGACATGATGGTCAACTGCGCCGCCTGCTACAGCCGCATGAAAGTGGCCAACCACGAAATCGCGACGCATTCAGGAATGCGCCAGAGTGTCCGCGAAGCGCTGGACCGCGATTACGACGGCTCGGTCAAAGTCCGCCATTTGCTCGAGGTGCTGCTGGAAGACGTCGGCCTGCCGGCCATCAAGCAGGCCGTCAAACGTCCGTTGAATGGCCTCAAGGTGGCCTGTTATTACGGTTGCCTGCTGGTCCGTCCCCCCAAGATTTTGAAATTCGATGACCCGGAAAATCCGACGTCGCTCGACCGGCTGGTCACCGCGATGGGCGGCACGAGCCTGGAATGGCCGTCCAAGGTCGAATGTTGCGGCGGCGGCCTGTCGCTGTCGCGCACGGACGTCGTGGTCGAACTCTCGGGGTCAATCATCGACATGGCCGCCAGCGTGGGCGCCGATTGCATCGCCGTCAGTTGCCCCATGTGCCAGGTCAATCTCGATTTGAGGCAGCAGGACATCAACCGGCAGACCGGAAAGAATTATCAAATCCCGATTGTCTATATCACCCAGTTGCTCGGCCTTTGCCTCGGCATCGGCCCCGGCGAGCTCGGGTTTGAAAAATTGATGGTCCCGGCCACCAACGTTTTGAAAAAGGTAAATGAACGTGCATAACAAGCCTTTGGTAGGGACGGCGCGCTGCGCCGTCCGCGCCTCGAATGCGAATCGTTCCGCCCGCGGTTGCGCGGGCGGGGACACCGCAGCGCGATGTCCCTACCTCGGCCACAATTTCGAAATTGAGTCATGAGTAAATCCGACGGCAAAAAAATTGGCGCGGTGCTGGTGCAAGGCGGCGGCATTGCCGGCGTCCAGGCCTCCCTCGACCTCGCCAACAGCGGCTTCAAGGTCTATCTCGTCGAGCGCGACGGCGCCATCGGCGGCATGATGGCGCATCTGGACAAGACGTTCCCGACCGGCGACTGCGCCACCTGCATCGTCTCGCCCAAACTCGTCGAATGCGCCCGCAACCTGAATATCGAAATCCTGACGCTTTCCGAGCTCGTGGGGCTGGAAGGCGAACCCGGCCATTTCACCGCCACGGTCAAGCGGCATCCGCGCTATGTCATCGAGGACAAATGCACCGGATGCAGCGAATGCACGCAGGTCTGTCCCGTGAGCATTCCGGACGAATTCAACCGCTGCCTCGGCACCCGCAAGGGCATCGCCAAACTTTACGCCCAGGCCACCCCGAACATTTTCGGCATCTTAAAAAACGGCCATTCGCCCTGCAAAATGACGTGCCCGGCCCGGGTCAACGTCCAGGGCTACGTCCAGCTCATCAAGCAAAAGGAATATCTCAAGGCGGTCGAACTCATCCGCCAGCGCAATCCCCTTTCGGCTATCTGCGGCCGCATCTGCACGCATCCCTGCGAGTCCGAATGCACGCGGGGCCAGGCCGACGACGCCATCGCCATCCGCCTGTTGAAACGGTTCGCTTCCGACAAGGAAATGGAAATGCTGGCGGCGGGCAAACTCACGCTGCCGGAGGAAAAAACTCCCGCGCCGGACGCCAAAAAAGTGGCCGTCATCGGCGGCGGCCCGGCCGGTCTCACCGCAGCCAACGATCTTGCCGAAGCCGGATTTGCTGTCACGGTTTATGAAGCGATGAACGCCGCCGGCGGCATGCTGCGCTACGGCATTCCCGGATATCGCCTGCCCAAGAAGGTACTCGACCACGAAATCGATATCATCCGCCGCAAGGGCGTTACGTTCGTCTATAACTGCCGCATCGGCCGGGATGTCACCATCGAGACGCTCCAGTCGGTTTATGCCGCGATCTTCATTTCCGCCGGCGCCCAGAAGAGCCGCAAACTCCGGATTGAAGGCGAGGACGCCATCGGCGTGCTGCATGGCATCGAATTTCTCCGGGACGCCGGTTCGGCCAAAAAACCGGCGGTGAAAGGCCGCGTGCTGGTCATCGGCGGCGGCAATGTGGCGGTGGACGTGGCCCGGACCGCCCTGCGACTCGGTGCCAAACAGGTCGAGATGATATCGCTTGAACAGCGGAAGGAAATGCCCGCTTACAAGGAGGAAATCGAAGCGACCCTCGCTGAAAACATCAAAATTCGCAACGGCTGGGGCCCCAAACGTATTCTCGGCAACGGCTCCGTCACCGGCATCGAGCTTAAACGTTGCACCCGGGTCTTCGACGAAAATAAACGGTTCAATCCGGCCTTCGACGAAAACGACCTCGCCACCATCGAGGCCGACCAGATTATCGTCGCCATCGGCCAGGCGGTGGACGAGGAACTGGTCAGCCACATCAAAGTCCAGAACGAACGCGGCTGTTTCAAGGCCGACAAGGTCACCGGCCAGACTTCTGTGCCCGGCATTTTTGCCGGAGGCGACAACGCCTCGGGTCCCGCGTCCGTCATTGATGCCGTCGCTGCCGGCAAACGCGTCGCCGAATCCATCGAACGTTATTTGAAGGGCAAGGATTTGTTGGGCGGCCGGTTCGAGGATTCGCTCCGCCCGATTCCCCCGGCGTTCATGCCCACGCTCGACAAGCTGGAGAAAAAATCCCGGCCCCAGGCCGAAGAACTCGCGCCTGCCAATCGGCTGAACAATTTTGATGAAGTTGAAAAAGGACTCACCGAGGAGCAGGCGCTCGCGGAGGCCGCGCGTTGCCTGAATTGCGCGCTGTGCTCGGAATGCAACCGGTGTGTCGAAACCTGCAAGCAGCACGCCATTGACCACGCCATGCGCGAGCAGATGGTCAAGCTCGAGGTGGGTTCAGTCATCCTGACTCCCGGTTTCAAGGAGTTCGATGCCCGGCGCAAAGGCGAATTCGGTTACGGCCGCTACGACAACGTCGTCACCAGCGTCCAGTTTGAACGGATGCTTTCCGCCGCCGGCCCGTTCGAAGGCCATGTAGTCCGCCTGTCCGATGGCCGTGAAGCCAAACGCATCGGCTGGATTCAATGCGTCGGTTCGCGCGATTCGTCGTGCGGCAACGATTATTGTTCCTCCATCTGCTGCATGATGGCCACGAAACAGGCGCTCGTCGCCGGCGACCACGTTCACGACCTGGACGCGACGATTTTCTACATGGACATCCGCGCCCACGGCAAGGATTTTGACCAGTATTACGAGCGCGCCCGGGCGCAGAAACGCATCCATTATCTCAAGAGCATTCCGTCCCGGATTGTCCAAGTGCCCGGCAGCAAGGACCTGCGCGTTTCCTACATTGACGAAAACAGCCGGCTGCAGCAACAGGATTTTGACCTGATCGTGTTGTCCGTGGGCATGGAACCGCCGCACCACCTGGCGGAACTGGCCTCCCGTCTGAACATCAAGCTCAACCAGTTCGGTTTCTGCGACACCGACCGGCTGCTGCCGCTGTCCACCTCCCGAGCCGGCGTATTCGTCGGCGGCGCGGTGCAGGAACCCAAGGACATTCCCGAGACCGTCACCCAGGCCAGCGCCGCGGCGTCCATGGCCATGGAACTGCTCGCGCCGGCGCGCAACACGCTCATCACCAAAAAGAGTTATCCCGTGGAACACGACGTGGCCGATGAAGCCCCGCGGCTTGGCGTCTTTGTCTGCCACTGCGGCATGAACATCGGCTCGGTCGTGGACGTCGAGGCGGTGGTCAAACGCATCGAGCACGAGCCGGACGTGGTTCTGGCGACCCACACCATGTTCACCTGCGCCGACACCAGCCTGTCCAACATCAAGGACATGATCCATCAACACCGGCTCAATCGCATCGTCGTCGCCTCCTGCACTCCGCGCACGCATGAGCCGCTGTTCCGCGAAACTTTGCGCGAAGCCGGCCTGAACCAGCACCTGTTCGAAATGGCCAACATCCGCGACCAATGCTCCTGGGTGCATTCCGCCGTGCCGCAATCCGCCACCGAAAAGGCGGTTGAACTCGTCAAAATGTCCGTCGCCCGGGCGCGCACGCTGTCGCCGCTGGAAGGCGGCACGCTGCAGGTGGACCAGACCGGCATTGTCATTGGCGGAGGACTGAGCGGCATGACCGCCGCCCTCGCGTTGGCCGACCAGGGATTCAACGTGCATCTGGTCGAGCAAAGTGACCGTTTGGGCGGGACCTTGCACGATATTCACCGGACGTTTGAGCACGATGACATCGCCGTCTTCACCCGCGGCCTCATTGATAAGGTCCAGAAACATTCGCGCATCAAGTCCTACCTGCAGGCCGAAATCACCGGCATCAAGGGTCACATCGGCAAGTTTAACGTGACGCTCGCCAAGGGCGGCGCGAACTTTGAAGTTGCCGGCGGCGCCATCATCGTGGCCACGGGTGCGCAGGCGGCCAAGACCACCGACTTTTTATACGGCCAATCCGACCGCGTCCTGACCCAGGTGGAACTGGAACAACGGTTGACCGACAAGACCTGGCCGGCGAAGGGACAAAACGTCGTCATGATCCAGTGCGTCGGCTCGCGCAACGAAAAGCATCCGTATTGCAGCCGCATCTGCTGCTCGATGGCCGTCAAAAACGCATTGGACATCAAGAAACTGGACCCCGACGCCAATGTCTATGTGCTTTACCGCGATGTCCGGACCTACGGTTTCCGGGAAATTTACTATCAACAGGCGCGCGAAGCCGGGGTGGTCTTCATCCGTTACACGCCCGACGCGCCGCCGCAGGTGACCGACAACAACGGCCTGGTCGTCACGCTTAAAAGCCCCGACCTCCCCGATTCGCTCGCCATCGAGGCCGACAACGTCGTGCTCAGCACCGGCGTGGAAGTGGATTTGAAGAACAACAAGCGCATCTCCGACATGCTCAAGGTGCCGCTCAACGCCGACGGTTTCTACGTGGAAGCCCACATGAAATTGCGGCCGGTGGATTTCACTACCGAAGGCATCTTCCTCTGCGGCCTGGCGCATTCGCCGAAGTTCATTGACGAAAACATTTCGCAGGCGCGCGCCGCCGCCGCGCGGGCAGCCACCGTGCTGTCCAAGACGCAGCTCGATGTCAGCGCCCAGGTCTCGTATGTGGACCAACAGAGTTGCATCTCCTGCATGACGTGCGTCACGGTTTGTCCGTATTCCGCGCCTTACTGCAACAAGGACGGCAAGGGACAGATCGAAGCTGCCAAGTGCATGGGCTGCGGCATCTGCGCCGCCGAATGCCCGGCCCGCGCCATCCAGTTGCATCATTTCGAGACCGACCAGTTCGCGGTGATGATCAAACAACTGTTCGCCGAAGGCAACGGCGGCAACGGCTCAGGCGCACACCGCCAGGGCATCAAAATAATGGCCCCCGCTTAAAATGATGAATACCCGAAGAAACATCCCGTCGGTGGGGCGAGCGTACTCGCGAGCCGAATTCGTGGTAGGGCGCGATGTCCCTATCGCGCCGTTTTGGACCACGGGTTTCTCTTTCAATATCCGCGGCGCGGTACGGAGACCGCGCCCTACCTTACAATTTTACTGACCCATGAAAACCGAAGTATTTGAACCCAAAATACTGGCCTTTTGCTGCCACTATTGCGCCTATTCATCAGCGGATCTGGCGGGGGTCATGCGCATCCAGTATCCGCCCAACGTGCGCATCATCCGCACCCCCTGCACCGGCCGGCTGGAGACCGAATACTTCATGAAGGCCCTGGAGCAAGGCGCGGACGGCGTGCTGGTGGCCGGCTGTCTCGAAGGCGGCTGCCATTTCGTGGAAGGCAACCTCTGCGCCAAACGCCGGGTCAATTACACCCGCGACATGCTCGAGGAAATCGGCATCGAAAAGGAACGCCTCCGCATGGTCAACATTTCCGCCGCCATGGCGCGGCCCTTGGCGGACGTCATCACCGACATGGTGGAAACGATTCGCAAACTGGGACCGAATCCATTGCGGAATGCGGAATGCGGAGTGCGGAATTCCGAAATCCGAAATCCGAAATCCGAAATTGGATGTCCGAAACTCGAAACCATCGCAAAACACTGACAAAAACCTGTAAGCCGCGCTCGCTCGCACGGCACCAAAATTTATGATCGTCGCACAAAGAAAAAACATACCCGAACTGCTGGACATCGTCGAAAAACACCGGAAGGTGCTCCTGCTCGGCTGCGGCACCTGCGTCACCGTCTGCCTCGCCGGCGGCCAGCGCGAAGTCGGCATCATCGCCTCCGCCCTGCGCATGGCGGCCAAATTGAAAGGCCGCCCGCTGGAAGTCGAGGAACTCACCATCGAACGCCAGTGCGACAACGTGTTCCTGGAACAAGCCGCCGATGCCATCAAACGCAACGATGCCGTGCTGTCCGTGGGTTGCGGCGCCGGCGTGCAGGCCATCGCCGAGCGCTACAGCAACAAACCCGTTTACGCGGGGCTGAACACCGCGTTCATCGGCATTCTGGAAGAACGGGGCGTCTGGACGGAAAAATGCGCCGCCTGCGGCGAATGCGTGCTGCATCTGTACGGCGGCATCTGTCCCATCACAAGGTGCGCGAAGAAAATGATGAACGGCCCATGCAGCGGTTCCCGCGAGGACCGGTGCGAAGTCAGTCCCGACCGTCCGTGCGCCTGGCAATTGATTTACGCGCGCCTAAAAGAAATCGGCCAACTCGACCGCTTAAAAGAGCTCAAAAAGCCCAAAAACTGGCGCTCAAGCCTCTCCGGTGGTACTCGCAAAATAATTCGCGAGGATCACCGTGTTTAAAAGGCTTAAGGCCGAAAAAACTTTAGCATTTAGCCTTTAGCATTTGGCCTTTGCTGTTATTTCGGCGGTGTCCGCAAAATCCGTCCGCGAAGACCACCGCGTGTAAATTTAACCGCAGAGAACGCAAAGAACGCAAAGGTAGGGACGCACCGCCGGGGCGTCCAGGTCTTGATTCAGAATTCCGCGTTGCGGCACTTTTCGTCCGCAGCAGCGGATGATTCGCCGCACTTGGGCCGCTTCCAGTTTTTCATCCTCCCGCCGCAGGATTCCAAACCCGAGACTCGTCCCCCATCCAGAAATTATTATCTCTAAGACCAGATACATTTAGCACGAATTCGTAGTAAATAATTGTTTTAGTCTCAAAGAGTTACGCTTAAATTATTTAGTTGTTCCACGTTGTTCCAAATAAATGTTGACACGGTCTGCCATCCGGTTTATAAATCGGAACAACATGGAACAACAATTAAATTATGAATGATACAAAATATAAAGCAACATTGAGCGGTGAAGAAGGCCGAAGCGGGTGGTGCGTTATCTTTCGGCATCCGGTTCGGAAAAACGCGGATGGAGCGCCGGTCCGCATTCGACGCGGGTTGGGAACACGGAAAAAGGATGAAGCTGAAAAGCTGGTAGCCGAATTGAATCAGATTCTTGGCGATCGCGATTACTGGACGCCAACTGCGAAGGCAAAAGCAGATACGCTTTTTAACGCAAAAGTCGTGAGCGCATTCTACGACAATTTTTTGCCTGCAATCCAAGATGCCTGGGCATTGAGAGAAGAAATTATTAAACTCCCCGGTCGCGAGGAGGGTTATGCGCGCGCCCGTTTTCTCGGAACAACCGGAGCCGGCAAGACGACTCTGGTTCGCCAACTTATCGGTACCGATCCTGAAAAGGAACGCTTCCCCTCCACTTCCACCGCAAAGACAACCGTGTGCGACATCGAGGTAGTGATGGCCGAAGGGCCATTCAAGGCGGTGGTAACATTTTTCCCGCGGGACCATGTGCGGCTACACATCGAGGAGTGCGCGTTGGCGGCGGCTACCGCCATCGTCTTCGAGCAAGGTACTACCGCAACGGCGACCTCGCGATTGCTGGAGCACAGCGAGCAACGATTTCGATTGAGTTACATCCTAGGCAGCGCGCGCACGGTTGAGGAAGAGTTGTCCGATGAAAGCGGCGAGGATGAGGTAGGCGAGGCGCCGGAGGCAGAAGTGAGCGGCGCGGAACGAGAGGCAATGGCGCGCCGAATTGAGAGCTACGTAAAAAGGATCGAGCTTATGGCCGGCGAGACCGCGAAGAAGCTGGAAAAGGATCTGGGCGTAAGGCTCAAGCGAACGGAAGGCGAGGACGAAAATGCATTCCAAGAACTGTTCGAAGACGAGTTAAAGCAACATGAGGGATTTCATCTGTTGGTGGATGAAATTATGGATGCGGTGGAGGAGCGTTTCGAGTTGCTGGCACCGGAAGGATTCCGGCGTGACCGGAATGACTGGCCGCTGTTGTGGCAGTTAGAGAGCGAAAATCGCGCCGAGTTCATTCGCACGATCAACCGGTTCTCCAGCAATTACGCTGGGAACTTTGGGCGATTGTTGACACCGCTGGTGCAAGGGTTACGGGTTCGTGGACCGTTCAAGCCGGACTGGCACGATGACGGCGAGTGCAAGCTGGTGCTGATGGATGGCGAGGGTCTAGGTCACACGCCGGATTCGAGTTCGAGCATTTCAACAAGCATCACACAGCGGTTGAAGGATACAGACGCTGTGGTGCTGGTGGACAACGCGCAGCAGCCGATGCAGGCAGCCCCGCAGGCGCTGGTGCGGACGCTGGCGGCCAGCGGGAACGAGAGAAAGTTGATTGTATGTTTTACCCACTTCGACCAAGTGAAGGGACCCAATTTGAAGGGCGTGACGGCACGGAAGGAACACGTTTACCGTTCGCTAGAAGGGGCCATTGGTGGCATGCGGGACCTGGGGCGTAGCGCGGAGAACGCTTTGCGGCGAGAGACGACTGAGAAAACGTTCTTCTTGTCAAGGATCCAAAGCCCGATCAAGACTTCAAACCAGCTGACGCTCTCCGAACTGCAGCATCTGCTGGATGCCATCAATAACAGCATCAAGCCTCGGCTGCCGGCACACGTAACACCTGTTTACGACATGGCGAACCTGATCCTTTGCATCCCACAGGCGATGGGAGCGTTCCGTGATCCGTGGCGCGGGCGCTTGCGGCTGCCGTTGAGGTCGACAGTTCCACCGGAACACTGGACGCGGATAAAAGCACTGGCCCGGCGATTTGCAGAACTTGGCACAACGGAATACGACACCCTGCGCCCAGTGGCGGATTTTATTTCGCGACTGATTGAGCATGTGACGGTCGTTCTCTCCACACCTCTGCGCTGGGATCCGGACAACGCGCCGGAAGAAATGAAACGCCAGGTTATTGCGGATATCGCGAGCGCAGTTCACAACAAGCTGCACGAGTTGGGTGAAACCCGCTTGTTTCACGAGCGTGTAAAGGAATGGAGTGTTGCCTACTCGCATCGAGGCACTGGGTCGTCACGCGAACGAGCGCTGGACATCGAAGGTATCTATGGAGTCGCTGCGCCCATTCCCGGTGAAATGGCTGATTCCCACAGCAGCGCGTTGGTTGCCAGTATCAAAGCATTTGTGCAAGAGGCGGTGGAAAGCGCAGGCGGGGCTTTCGAATGAACGGCGGTGAACGAAGGGGGCGCACTGATTTTCCAATCAGTGTGGCCCTCTTGGTCGCAACGGATTTAGTTTCCTCTGCTTTGTTTCTTTTTTCGTGAGGACTATCGGAACTTCGTTGGCCTTTTGTGCCAGCCTGAAATGTTTATTCATCCACACGACCTCTGTCCGTTTGTGGATTTGTCCGGCCGAATTTCTGGTTGTCGCCTCAATGGTTCTTTGACTCCAACCATTTTGCCGAGTCAGCAAACCTTTGTACAAATCGTTCGCGTATCCGCTGATGAAAATCATGCAATGCGCGCGATTTGCCAGCTCTAGCAGTTCGCGGTGAAATTCAGGATTGTTTTCGTCGTGGTTGTAGCCGTTGGTCCGGTCTGCCAAATACGGCGGGTCTAAATAAACGAGGGTCGCTGGCCGGTGCAGATATTGCGCCAGCAACTCTTTGGCATTCTTGTTCTCGATACGGATGCTGCGCAATCGCTCGACAACTTTGGAAATTCTCTCCGGCAAATTATACCAGCGATTGACCCGTGCTTCGCGTCCATTGCGGGCGTAAGAATCAGAATATGAGATTTGATTTTCAGTCCGCACACAGCGCATCGGCAACTGTATGCTTCAATGACCGCTTGACGAAAACCCCGGCTCCGTAGCGCGGATTCCCTTGTTGTTTTTGCAATCTTTTTATCTTTGTCAAACGGGTCGTAATTTTCATTCCTTGGAGATTCAATGAGTTTCTTCACTATTTTTTGAACCTCATAAGACTTGGTTGGTAAAATATCCTTTTTTGAAGCCGGGATGTCGCAAAGCTTTAGTGCTTCATCGAAACCCTTTTCTGTCAGCATCCACTCTCTTTTTTTTGTAAGTTGGAGCGTTTGGGTTGGACGTGAAACCATATTTTCTTTTGCGAGAGTGTCGGCAGCCCGAAAGAGCAGACGGTGCCAAAGGAGAGATTTTTTGACTCGATTTTCCTTGCGATATATCGTTTCCAAGAAAGCAGAGCGTTGTTGCTCATTCAACGTGAACTCATCAGCAATTTCATCAACGATTTCCTGTCCAGAGCCAAACTCCTTGATGACTCCGTCGTGTTTCAGGAGCACCCGGAGCAAAGTTTGTTCAACTTGTTTTCGGGAAGGCATTGCAAATTGTTCCAACATTTTGCTCTCGTAACTCATTGATGATCCTTTTCGGTTTTGGTCAATTGTGCGAATCCATTTTAGTTGAACAAGCGTCCTTCAAGCAAGGCGAGACGCGGGAACGATTGATTAACCGATTCAAAGACGTGAAAAGCGGTTTGGACGTACTGATTGCAAACCCCGGCGCATGTGCCGAATCCATCTCACTTCACAAAACTTGTCACCACGCAATTTACTACGACCTGTCATACAACTGCGCGCAATACTTGCAGTCGTTGGATCGAATTCATCGCGTCGGCGGTTCTGAAACGCAGGAAGCTCATTCCCGGCAGGTATCGGCTTCCACCGTTGTCCCGTGTTGCGGGACTATGGTGGACAGGTCCGTCTTCGTTTCACTTCCACCTTCATCTGATTTCGGCGAGACAAATTGACGCGACAATCCGTCTGCGTTGTCACTTCGACGCGACGAGGAAAATTGAAGCGCACTGTTCCCGAATCGTTCCATAAATTTCGTTCCCCAGACCAAGCGGATTCCACAGCATCGTAGGACGAAAAAGCGGTTTGGCAATTGGAAAAAACTCGCGTCAATTTAGCGCCAAGAACGCAGAGTGCGCAGAGTGGAAAACTCAAAAATCTTTAGTTTTTAGCGTTTTTTCTTTTTGGTTTGGTAGGCGGGCGGCGTTTCACGCAGGGCGTCAGCAGTTTCCACGGGCATCCAAACGACTTCGCCATTCCGCCAGACGGCGAGCGGTCGGCCGCGCTGCCGATGGTCCTCCACGACCTTGCCAGCCCGTTTGAGCAGATAGTTGATCGAGATTTGGCCTTCGTAAAGGGCGCGAATCAGGAGATTGATACTGCGACTGGGGCGGTGCCGGCCGGATTCCCAACGGGTCCAGCTTTTCTCGCCAACTTGAAACAGTTCACCCATTTCCTTTTGGGTGTAGTCATAGCGTTCGCGCAATTCCTTTAGTTGCGCGGGCAGCAGCAGACCGATCAACCGTGCCTTGGTATTGTCAATGATCTCATGCGCCTCGGGCGTCATGAGCCAGTCCTGGATTTCCTCATCCCAGTAAACCGGAACCATCACCTTGACCTTTTCGGCAATTCCACTGCCATCAGCTTTTGGCACTTGGACTTCAAATTCTCGATTCTCGATTTTCATTTTTCCCTCTTTTAATAAATCATTCGCACGAAAGCCATTTTTTCAGCGGACGATGCGCTGAAAAGATGACAATCTTTTTCCGATTCGGACGCAGGAGGATTTTCCCGTAAAATTTTTCACCAAGGAAATCAAAGAAGAACTCATAGGTTTCCCCGGGCGGAGTCTGCATATTAACGAGACAACCTGTGGGAGCTGCCGATGACAGGAATTTTCGGAAGGGTTCGTAAACCTCATTGCGCCACACGGCGTCGCAATCACCCGCGCGCATTTTTGCTGCTGTAGCATCCGCTTCATACCTTTGTTCAGCGTCTATTTTCCACTCGATCAGCCTGCCCTCTTCGGTTTCAAGAACGGCACAGACATCTTTTCGCCATTGCGCTGGTATTTCCTGTTGTGCCATTACCTACTCCCCTTAATCGTATGGATTGCGGTTTCACTTAAGCAATTAAGTATCAATTGATACCATACGTCAACAAATATTTTGACTTTTTTTCTGCTGAAAGATTGGATTTGGTATAACCCGTTCATTTTCAATGCGTTTGCGTCGTCATCAGTTGGATTTTTCAGCCAAAATGTCGTGTTCGGTGATGGGTAAAGCGCTGTCTGTGAGGCTAAATACTGAAAGGTGAAGCGCACTGTTCCCGAATCTTTCCATAAATTTCGATCCCGCGTAAAAGGCTTTCAGCCTCACGCGGCTTGCATCCCAGCCCAAGCGGATTTGACGGCCACGTAAAAGCCTGCGGCTCACGTGGCAAGCATCCTACGCCGCAGAGCGGCGGATGCAAATTCTAAATGCTGAAGGCTAAAGGCTGAAGTCTGGAGCCAGAATTCAGAATCCAGCAGTCAGGAGCCAGATTTTTGGATTGCCGGTCAGGCTGCTTGCAGTTCCCGTGCGTGGGTGATTTCCCGTTTGTTAACCGGGCGGACCTGCCGGGCTTCCACCGTCACCACCGCTGCGGTGTCCCCTTCCAACGTTGTGAACTCGATTTCGTAGGCAAGGCCGTCACGATAAATATGCACGACCGTCCCCACGTCGCCCGCCTCCAATCCTTCGGCAGGCACGGCAACGGTCAACACCACCCGGTCATGTTCTTTGATCATAACGTCTCTCATTCTTTGCGCGGATAAGCCGTGACCAATCTAGCCACATCCAATCCTTTGTCCACTATCCAAATCGTTTTCACGGTCACCGGCTTTCCAACCGGCGATTCAATCTGCCCAACAATAACATATTTTCTGCCATGTGGCGACTCCGCATGGCTGGTCACCTCCGTTGTCTGCGCCAGGACCCGAAAAGCCGCCGCCAGATTTTCCCATTCCTTGCGCCGGAAACCCAGCTTCCCGAAAAACACCGCCTTGCCGCCGTTGTCGGGATGCGCCGGATTGAGCAGATAATTCACGATTTTCTCGCGCTCGACCACCAGCTTGTCTGGATTCGGCAATTTCATTTTTCAGCGGGTGGTACCACCGGATTCCCATAACCGTCCCGGCCCATGAGCACCTTGCGCAGTTGAGCTTCCGTCACCCGCGGCCATTTGAGTTTCCGCAGCCAGAGGTTGATGTCCGCCAGATCGAAGGTTTCGGCGTCAAAGGAACCGCCAATCCATGCTTTCATGTCTTTGTGCTCCGGGTGTTTCCGGTTCTTGAGAATCTTGAGCAGATTCGCGTAGCCCCAGATGCCGCCGCAATCTTCCGGCGGACAGGCGCGGGCCCCGTCCAGGCAAAGTGCGGCCGCGGCCGCCGCAGAATCGGGCGGCAGAATCTTTTCGACAGTGATTTCATGCTCCCAGGAATCGCCGAAATCGTATTCGTAGCCGAATTGCGCGCCTTCGTTCGGGGCAATCTGCATCAGTGTGGCTTTCATTTCGTCCCGATCCGGCTCTTCGCCGAAGCTCATGCCTTCACTGTGAAGCGGAGCGGCATAGCGCGCATCGCTGGTGAGAAAATGATGCAGGTGACTGTTGGTCCATCCCATCGCGACTTGCAGGACGGCGTGGAGCCAGCCAAGGTTGGCGTTGCCCGGCACTCGCAACTGCCGCCAGATGGGCGGTTTCGAGCCCAGCAGGACGACTTTCAGGTGATAGCTCGGCGGACATTGCCGTAGTGATTTTCCCATAGTCATGCAGATTCGATGGCATCGTAAGCCGCAGCGGAGGCTGAAGAAAAGGCTAAATTCTGAAGGTTAAAGGCTGAAGTGGTTGAGGGTTGAGTGATGGATTCACCCGTCTTCACTCCGTTTCGCCGTGGCAAGGAATCCAGGATCAATCTTTTGGGTTCATCTCCGAAACTTGTTCTCGTTATGCCACAAGACAAACTCGCGTCCCGGCTTGTCGCCCACATGATGCGGCAAAACAATCAGCTGCCTGCCGCTCATCGCATAATAGTCGCGGCCGTTCTCGAACTCTTCCTTGAGTTGTTTGCTCACATCAATGCACAGATCGGGCGTGACGGTGATGTATCCGGCATCAAACAGCCGGTGCAGGTCCGCCCGCAAGAGCAGTCCGTTTGACACGCGGTGTGGACCGTGTTCACTGTAGGGCCTGATATGCGCGGCTTCCAGCGCTGGAAGTGAACGCTCGCCGGTCATGGCGCAGCGCCGCCCGTACCGTTCCGTGACCGCATACCGAAATCCGCCCTGGCCCAACCGTGGTTGAATGAGGGTCGGCTTGCCGTAGCGCTCCTCGTTCAATGCCAGTTCCGTAACGGCAGGCGACTGAAGCCGCTCCAGCACGTCTCCATATAATCGTCGCCCCGATTCCGTATCTGTTGAATACGTTTTCCCGCGAACAATATTCCTGCTCCAGTCGGCTGGCAGCGGCATCCACATTGATTCCGGCCAGAAAAACGGCTGCGTGAGAATGATGCAACCGATTTGTGGGTCGGGTGCATGCGCGTTGCCTGTGCTCATGTACGCACGAATTGATTCCGAGAATTCCAGCAACGACGCGGCACCGTTATGTTCACCAAAAATGTTCCACGCCACGGAGAGCTGCAGTTTGGAATAACCGATGAAAATTCCTCCGCCCGCGATTTTATTGATGCTCCCTTTGAGTTTGAATAAAAATAAATGGCCTGACTCGAGTGGATCGCCGTTATCAAGAGCATGAAACCCAACGTTGGCGTTTGGCTGCCAGAAATTGACTTCCTCCGGCTGCTGCCCGGCGAGAAACCGATACCAACCAAGATCGGTGGGAGCGTGGAAGAGTTTCATGGTTGGAAAAGCGCCGTGGAGTCAGAGTTCGTTGTATTTTGCCGCGGAACCTTTTGACCGGTGGACGGGATATTTCTCCGCGTTATGTGCCAGCTTGTCCCGGATGGCCTGGGCCAAATCGATGCCCAGATTGTCCGCCAGTTCAATCAGGTAAACCGCGACATCGGCGATTTCATGGGCGATTTGCGCTTTTTTCTCGCTGGTCACGGCCAGGCTCTCCTCCAAGGTTTTCCATTGAAAATGTTCCAGCAGCTCGTTCGCTTCGATGGAAATGGAGCAGGCGAGATTTTTCGGGTTGTGGAATTGCATCCAGTCTCGGGCGTCGCGAAATTCGCGGATGAGACGGCGGATTTCTTCGAGTTCGGTCATGGTCGCCATCGTAGGCCGCAGCGGACGTTTCGCAAATCAAAAACGGTTGAGGGTTGAGGGCGGTGGAAGAACATTGAACATCGAACATCGAACGCTGAACATCGAATGTCAGGCAGAGTAGTCGGTGCGACAAGTTGAGGACGAGAACGAGAACGAGGACGAGGACGATTCCACCACAAAGGGGTCAGTCCCACACTTTCACATATTTTTCCCCGGCACGGCGATTTAAGGGAGGATTCAGCGAAACAAATCGCTGTGCGTGCCCGTGCGTTCAAACCGGACATGGCCGCCGTTTTCCATGAGCGTGTAGATCAGAACCCAGTCTGATTCCACATGACAGTCGCGGCACATTGGCAGAAAGGCTAAAGTCTAAATTCTAAAGGCTGAAACCCGGCCAAAAGTTGAAATCCAAAATGAACATTCAACATTCAACACTCAACATTCAACATCGAATGAGGAACGGCTGAAGGTTCTCACATGCCCAAATCGGCGTAGAGTTCCTTTTTGCTGCCAAAGCGTTTCACACCCCGGCCCGCCTTGCTCGCGTGGAGCGTGCGGGTGGTGAGCGCGTTCGGAATCCGCACATCGAAAGGCAGGCCGCGTTGCAATTTGATCTGCCGGTAAAGCAGATGAACCGTTTCGGAAGCCGTCAGCCCCAGATGGCCGAGGATGTCTTCAACCTCGCTCTTGAGGCCGGGCTCCACCCGGGCACGAATGGTGGCAGTTTTGCTCATGGGACGAATGTAGCCCTGTTGTAGCTACATGGCAAGAAGTTTTCGAGCGCACACACAAAGGGATCAGTTCCTAACTCCAGCACTTTTCGTCCAATTCAGGATCAATCTTTTGGGTTCATCTCCGAAACTTGTTCTCGTTATGCCACTCAACACGAAGGCTAAATTCTAAAGGCTGAAGGCTGAAATGAAGACGGTTGTTGGTTGAGGGTTGAGAGTTGAGGGCCGAACAAACAGGGAAACATTCGACATTCAACATCCAACGCCGAACATCCAATGTCAGCCAGGGTGGACCAGGGGACTATGATGGACACGAAGGGGGCGTGGTCATCTGGAGAACCAGGTCGTTCAGTTCCTGCATGCGCGTCGGTTTGCCGATGATAGCGTCCACCGACAGAGGAGTTTTGTTGTCATCCTGCCTGAACGTGCCCCAGCCGGTCATCATGATGATGGGTGTTTGGGGGGATTCGGCCTTGATCGCCCGGGCCACCCGCCGGCCATCCATATCCGGCATGTTCAAATCGGTGATGACCACTTCGTAAGGCTGGTTTTCCTGCGTGGCGGTGCGGAACATTTCCAATCCGCGTTTTCCGCCGGAGGCAACCTTCACCTGATGTTCCAAATGCGTGAAACATTGACTCATGAATTCCCGGACCAGCGCGTCGTCATCAATGCACAGGATGCGCACGGAACGCTTCGCTTTGGGGTTGAGCCGGGGATCGCGGACGGGAGCCTCGTCGATTACGACCCCGCCGGCGTGGCGTGGCGTCAGGTCACCGGTGGAAGTTTCATTCATATAAAATCTGGTTTTATTGATTCGTGACTGCGGTTGTGCCGGGGCAACGCCGCGATAAAAACAGCCGGGTACCCGCCATCAGCAGGGTCTTGAATTGAAACGACATCCGCGGCTTTTTCATATTTTTTCCGGTTTGGCTCAAATTTCTTACCAGGTCATCTACCCAACTGAATTGCCAAACCTTGCAAGCGTTTTAACACATACGGGCTGAAATGTAATAAATAAGGGACACATTGGGGGATTTGGGGGGCGGATTGCGCACGAAAAGGGGCGGAATTGTGGCCGCGTAAGCTTTGCCACGCGGCAGGCCGCGTGAAGCTGCGCCACGCGACTGGCCAGTGAAAACGGGGTCCACCCTTCAGGGTGTATTTGAGCACGCTGAAGCGTGTACACCCAACGTTCCGCTGTTAATTTGTTTGATGAATTAACGGCGGATGCTTAAGAATTGCCGCATGAAAATATCCTCCGCCCTCCTGCTGGCCAGCGCGCTGGCCATTCCGTCGTTCGCTCAAGCTGCCACCACCAACGCCGCGCCGCAATCAGCCTCCAACCAGGTGACGCAGGCCGTGCTGACGCTTCCAGTGTCGGCGGCCGTGGTGAGCGCGCCGTTGATTTTGACGAACGGTTGCATTTCCCAGCCGGAGCAGACCGAGCTCGCGGGCGGCGGCAGGGCGGTTTTCAATTTCACCATCACCAATGCCGGCAATTATGTGATACAAGCGGTGGTGAACGCGCCCGGCGAAGACGCGAATTCGTTTTATGTGAATGTAGACGCTCCGCCGGAAGACCCGGCGATGATCTGGGACATTGACGTGACGAACGGATTTGAGGAACGGATCGTCAGTTGGCGCGGGAACGGGGACGCAAACAGCGATGAAATTGTTCCCAAGCGATTCAATCTTTCCGCCGGCGCGCACAAACTCATCATTGTGGGCCGGGAGCCGGCGCAATTGAAAAGCATTACCATCTGTCCGGCCGCGAAATGAACCGTTGGGTCAAAGGTTGTAAAAAGATGTAAAGCACATTGCGTAAAAAACAATTTTGCATTTTCTTCGTTTACGCTCCACGTTATTTGCATGACGCAACCGCTCGCGCTGGTCTTTTACGAAAAAATGCTGCCGGGCAGCCAGGTGGTGAACCGGCTGCAAGACCTGAATTATCGCGTTCAGGCCGTCAACGACCTGCCGGCGCTCCTGCGCGGTGCGCAAAGCGAAGGCCCGATGCTGGCGGTGGTGGACCTGGAATCGAAGCGTGATGACGTGTGCCGCGCCATAGCCGCGTTGAAGGCGGATGCCGCCACCGAACACATACCCATTATTGCGTTTGCCGGCGAACAGGCGGTGGAGTTGCAGGCCGCCGCGCAAAAAGCCGGCGCGACGCTGGTGGTCGGCGCGGCCGCCATTGCCAATTATCTGCCGGAGCTTTTGAACCAGGCGTTGCAGGTGTAGGCCCCCGGCGGACGGTGTCGGTAACCTGTGCGCAACCTGTTTGTAACCGCCTGAAACTTGCGCTTGACATTAGCCTGACGGATATTAAGATGGTTTCCTAATTGAGGCATGAGCGTTTTTTAAAAGTAATTTTGGCACGGCTGAATTCAGTCGTGTCTTTTTAACTTTGGGGCGGGCCTCGAAAATTCAGGAGTCAATTATGGCCAGTGGCAAAGTCAAGTGGTTCGACAATAAAAAAGGGTTTGGCTTCATCGCCCAGGATTCAGGGCAGGACGTATTTGTGCACCACACGTCCATCACGGGCGCGGGATTCAAAACCTTGAATGAAGGAGACGAAGTTTCCTTCGACGTCATACCCAGCGACAAAGGGCTTAAAGCCCAGAATGTCCAGCGCGTGAATCCGGCGTAACGCCGGGGTTCACGCCGGGTAAATCCCGCGTAGCGGGGTTTTCGTTCGCCAGCCATGAACGAAGGGGGTAGTCTTCCTTCATGGATGGTTCCGCCATAATTTCGGTCGAAAGCCTCTACATCCACGTCCCGTTCTGCGCGCAGAAATGCGCCTACTGCGCCTTTTATTCCGAGCCGTCCAGCGGCGACCTCATCAACCGCTATGTCGCTGCGCTCATCCGCGAACTGGAACTTGTGGCGCACGATCTTCAGCCGCGCACGATTTTCTTTGGCGGCGGCACGCCATCCCTGCTCAACCTCCGCCAGTGGGGGCAAATTCTCAGCGCCCTGCAGCGGCTCAACCTGCTGGGCGCGGACGAATTCACCATCGAATGCAACCCCGCCACCGTTTCGCCCGACAAGGCAAAATTGCTCCGCGACTCCGGGGTGAACCGCATCTCCATGGGCGTGCAGTCGCTCGACCAAAAATTGCTCGAACGTCTCGGCCGCATCCACACCCGCGAAATGGTCTTCAAGTCGTTCGACATCCTGCGCCGGACCGGTTTTGACAATTTGAATCTCGACCTGATGTTCGCGATTCCCGGTCAGACCATGGAAATCTGGCGTGCGACGCTGGCGGAGGCGCTGGCGCTCGGCAGCGAGCATTTGTCCACCTACGAAGTCATTTATGAGGACGACACGCCGCTGTTCGCACAGCTCCAGGCCGGCAAATTTGACGTGGACGAGGACCTGGCCTGCGCGATGTATGAGGAACTGGTGGAACGCGCGACGGGCGCCGGCTTCCGGCAGTATGAGGTGGCCAATTTCGCGCGGGATGTGCCGGGGCAGTCCACAGTCCACAGTCCACAGTCTGACATCACAGTTGCCGCGACTGCCGACTGTGGACTCAGGACTGAGGACATTCCCCGATTTGCCTGCAAACACAATGTGAACTACTGGCGCGGCGGCTCGTTTTACGGGCTGGGCCCCAGTGCGACGAGTTACGTGCGCGGCGTGCGGACGAAGAACTGGTCGAACACGCAACTTTACTGCGAGCAACTGGAAAAGGGAAAACGCGCCATTGAATCGCGCGAGGAACTGCCGCCGCTGAAACGCGCGGGCGAAACCGCCGCGTTTGGTTTGCGGATGAATGCGGGTTGGCCGTTTGAAGAATTCCGGTGTGTGACCCGGTTCGATTTGCGCGACGGGTGGTCGGCAGAAATGAACCAGTTGGTGGAACGCGGCTGGGCGGCGCGCGATGCACAACGATTTCGACTCACAGCGCAGGGACTGCGCTTCGCGGATTCGGCGGCGGAAATGTTTCTGCGTTAAACGTAGCGCAGGCGTCTCACCGGCTTTGGCGAACGCGCCAGTGTGAACGTTTGAAAAATGAAATTGTTCCGATATTTCGCCGGCACGAGCAGGCGGGACGCCTGCGCTACGTTGCCGGCAACACGACGGTGAAGGTGGTTCCGGCCCCCGGCTTGCTCAAGACTTCAATGGTTCCGCCGTGCGCCTCGACAATCGCCTTGGAAATCGCCAGGCCGAGACCGGTTTGACCCGACGACCGCGATTGGTCCGCCCGATAAAACCGTTCGAACACGTGCGGCAGCGCCTCGCTGGAAATTCCCGGTCCCGTGTCGCTGACCGCCAGGAGAATCATGCTGCCCTGCAATTTCGCGCTGATTCGGACCTCGCCGTTGGGCTTGTTGTATTGAACGGCATTGGCCAGCAGATTGGTGATGACCTGCGCCAGCCGTTCCGCATCGCCATAGCTGTCCACCGCCGGCAGGTCGCAATGAATTTTTATGCCGCGTTCGGCGGCCAGCGGACGGACCAGTTCCACGCAATTCCAGACTGTTTGGGACAGATCGAACTTCAGCCTTTTCATTTGCTCCTGCCCCGCGTCGAGGCGGGCCAGTTCGAGCAGCGACTCGATCAAACGTCGCATCCGCTGGGCGGCGCGCTGGCAGGCTTCAACGGTCGCGCGGTATTCGGTCGTGCTGCGTTCGCGATTCAACGTTGCCTGCGTTTGCGTGAGCATCACGGCAACGGGTGTGCGCAATTCATGCGCGGCGTCGGAGGTGAATTGTTGCTGCTGTGCGAACGCGGCTTCGAGCCGGGCAAAAGTAGAATTGAGCACGGAGGCAAGCTGGCCGAGTTCACTTTCGGCTTCGGCGACGTTGATGCGTTGCGACAAATCGCCGGCGGAAATTTTCACGGCGGTGGCGCTGATGTTTTCAATGGGCCGGATGGCGCGTGCGACCAGCCACCAGCCGCCGGCGAGGCCGAACAGTAAAATCACTCCACCGATGCCCGTGAGTTTCAAGGCCGTGAGCCCGAGTTCTTTTAATTCTGGCGTAATTGAGCAGCCAACCAGGATTGCTTCGCCTGACGTCAAAACTTGAAAGGTTTCCCGGCGGTCACCATTTATAATATGCAGCGGAGCTGGGCTCGGGTTGTCAGCGAGCCAGGCGAGCCAATCAGAAAATTCTTTATCCACGTTAATTTGATTTGGCACATTGCTTGAGCGCGCAAGCTCCTTGCCGTCGTGCGTCTCGATGACGAAATAATAATTCTTCGTATCGTTTGTTTCAAACAAACCAACAGCCAGCGGTGACAAATGAAATTCAGGTGGTGGACGTAAATTTTGTCCGGGTGGTTCATCCGGCGGAAGGCGGTCCGGTGGCGGCCGGTCGAATGGTATTCCACTTTGCCCCGGGCCGCGCGGCGGCCGGTGAAACGAGTTGGCAAGTGTGTTAAGGCGATGCTGCAATGCGGCATCAACCAGGCGCATCTGCCGTCCCCATTCGAGTTGATACGCGGTGAAGCCAAAACCCGCGAGCACGATCACGAGAATCAGGCCGTACCAGATTTGCAACCGCCACTTGATGGATTTGGGAATCATGTTGGAAAAATCCGAAAGCCGAATGTCGAACCCCGAAAGAAATCCGAATTCACAAACCCGAATTCAGAAAGCGTGCTGTTTCGATATTCGGATTTCGAGCCTCTTTCGGACTTCGGATTTCGGACTTCGGTTTTCATTCAATGCAGTAGCCGTGGCCGCGGCGCGTGACGATGAAATCGTGGCCGAGTTTTTTGCGGATGTTGGAGACGTGAACGTCCAGCAGGTTGGAGAGCGTGCTGTCGTTCTCGTCAAACAGATGTTCGTAAAGCTGCGTGCGGGTGACCACTTCGCCGCGATGCAAAGCGAGGAACTCAACCAGCGCGTATTCGCGGGCGGTGAGTTCCACCGGTTTTTCCTTGAGCAGCACGTTCCGCGCGGCGGTGTCAATTTTCACATCGCCGATTTCAATGAGATTGGTGGTTTTATTTGCGCTGCGGCGGATGAGCGCGCGCAGGCGGGCGAACAGTTCCGGCAGGTCGAACGGTTTCACCACGTAATCGTCCGCCCCGGTGTCGAGGCCGCGCACGCGGTCGCGGGTCTGGTCGCGCGCGGTGAGCATGAGGACGGGGGTTTTCTTGGTTTTGCGGAGGCGCTTCAGAATTTCCCAGCCGTCAATGCCCGGCAGCATGATGTCGAGCACGATGGCGTCGTAATCGTAGCCCTCGGCTTTGAACAGCCCGTCCTCGCCGTCGTTGGCGGTGTCCACGGCATAGCCTTCCTCGCGCAGCGCCTGGGCGATGCTGCGGAGCAGGTCCGGTTCGTCTTCGACAATCAGGATTCTCATGTTCGCCGTGTTCGCGGCTGGTTTAACACAAACGCGTACTGCCGTCACTCTCGCAGAGGCGACCTTAAGACAGGATGAAGAAGAAAGCAGACCGGCATGGTTGTGTCTTAATCTTGTCTTAAGGTTCAGCACACTATTATGCTGGAAGCCGTATAATTTAATTTACAGCCATGAAAAACCTGCTTGCCTGCCTGTCCGCCTGTCTCACTCTCGCGCTAACCACCAATGCGCAAATCGTCTTCACGGAAATCCATTATCACCCGGTCGAGATGCCGGCGTTTAATGCCGATGGCACGCCGGTTCTCCAGCTCACGAATGACATCCATGAGTTTGTAGAAATCCAGAATATTTCCGGTTCGACGATTGACATCAGCGGCTGGACGCTCGGCGGCGGCATCAGTTACGCATTCCCGACGAACACCGTCATCGCGTCCGGCGCGTTTCAGGTGATTGCCAATAATCCCTCGCGGCTCGCGACTGTCTATGGCCTGAACGTGACCAACGTGCTCGGCCCTTACAGCGGGCATCTGGGCAATGACAGCGACACAGTGCGCTTGCTGGATCTTTCGGGCAACATGATCGACGCCGTTTCTTACAGTTCAGAATTTCCGTGGGCGCAGTCTGCCGATGCGCTCGGCTGTTCGGACCGGTTCACCGGATTGAATTCGACGAATTATCAATACAAAGGCCGCTCGCTTCAGCGCGTGAGCGTGACGTGGCCTTCGAGTGATCCGGCAAACTGGCTGGCCTCGCCGCTGACCGGCCCGACGCCCGGCGCGGCGCAGGCGGTCACGCGCACGATTCCCAAGCCAGTGGTCGTCGCTTTCTCCGCCGTGCAAACGACCAACGGCGCGACGGTCATCCTCTCGAACCAGCCCGTCACGGTGAACTGCACTTACTCGGCCACCAACGGGCTGACCAACGTGGTGCTGGAATACTTCGTGGAAAACGTGAATCTCACCAACCAGTCGCACACGGTGGTGGCGATGACCAACGTTTCCGGCGCGACTTACACAGTGAACCTGCCCGGCCAGACGAACCGCGCGATTGTGCGCTACCGCTTCAAGGCGGATCGCAGCGACGGTTTGGAAGTCGTTTCCCCGCGCGCGGACGACCCGCAAATCACGCCCGTCGGCACCAACAACGCGCTCGAAGCGTGGTGGGGTTATTACGTCACGCCGGTGCGGACCACGACGAATGCCGCGAGCTACGACATTTTCGTTTCCAACGACAACTACCGGATAATAAGCAACAACATCGTGCAAAATCCCAAGCGCGTGACCGCCGCCAGCGCCACGGGCCTGCCGCGCGACACGCCGTATGTGGCACTGACCGCGCCGCGGTGGGAAGGTTCGGTGCCGGGCTTGTTTTGCACCGCCGGCCAGGTGTTTGACATGCAAATTCGTTTTCATGGCAGTGTGGCACACCGCGCGCCGAGCCAACATTCTTTCCGGGTGGATTTTCCCGATCATCAGCCGTTCAACGGCGAGTCGGGCTGGTATGAAACGCTGCACGGACAGGAATACATCGAAGCGCAGAAAATCATCCGCCTGCTCGGTCTGCCTTGCACAAAAATGCGTCTGGTGGATTGGTATTTTAATGCCGTCACCAATGAGCTTCATTCCGAGCAGGGTATTTACGACAAAGACATGCTCGACACTTGGAACGCGTTGCAGCAGCAATTAAATCCCGGCACGCCGAGCGAAACCGCAGGCGATCTCTTCAAAGACGTCGGCAATCGCGATGCGTCGCAAAACAACGACGAAGGCCCTTACACGCGCGGTGACGAGGCGCCGATGTTGACCAACGCCGGCTGGAATCAGCTCCAGCGTTACGCCTGGAATTTTTCCTTGGAAGACAACGGATGGAAAGGTTGGACGGAATTGCGTGACATGGTCGAAGGCATGTGGACGGTGCGCGGCGACACGCCCCAGACGCGATCCTACACCAACACGTCCGCCACGGTGCCGACGGTCAAGCTGTGGTTCACCAACAACTGGGACATCAACGACACGATCACCTCGATGGCGCTGCTCGAATGGATGAGCATCTGGGACGATTCGGATCAGAACCATTATTTTTGGAGGCGGGCCAGCGGCCTGTGGTGCCGGCTCGGCTGGGATTACGACCTTGTCATGGGAGTGTCCGGCAACCCCGCCGGCAACCTTGGCGGCAGTGGTGGCGGCGGTGGCGGAGTCGGCGGAACAACAAACCAAACCATTTACGGCGGCGAAGCCGGAGCCCCGGTGGTTTTCGACGGCACGAATTGGTGGATGGACACGTTTTTCAAAACGTTTCGCACCGAATACAACCAACGCCTGTGGGAATTGAACAATTCGTTCTTCGATCCCACGAACTTAACCGCCCAGGGATTCTCCGTGGCGCCGACCTTTGCCAAAATGCGCCAGGCTTACATCAATTCGGTGCTGACCAACCTTGGCACTTACTACAAACCGAACCGGCCACTGAACCTTTATCCGGCCAGCAACAGCATCGTCGTGCTCGCCACCAATTTTGTCACCAGCGCCTACACGAATTCCCACGGCACGCCGCAACTGGCGACCAAATGGGAAATCCGCACCGCCAGCGGCGATTATGAAGACCCGGTGGTCGCGGTCACGACGACCAACAGCTATCTGACGAATTATCCGATTCCCTTCAGCGAACTGACATACGGCCAGACGTATTTCTGGCGCGCGACGCACATTGACACCAACGGCCATCCGTCCGTCGTCTCGGCGGAAACGAGTTTCAGTTGGGGCACCACCAATGCCGCCGCCGGCACGCTCGTCCTGAATGAAATTCTCGCGAACAACCATTCCACCATTCAAAACGGCGGCACTTATCCCGGCTACATTGAATTGTTCAATAACAGTGGATCAACCCTTTCGCTTTCCGGTTATTCGCTCACCGACGATCCGACCAACACCGCGAAATACAGCTTCCCATCCGGCACCACCATTTCGGCCGGCGGCTATTTGTTGGTTTGGTGCGATTCGCAAACTGCTGCGCCCGGCCTGCACACCGGCTTCGGTTTGACCAACGCAGGCGAAAGTATTTTGCTCATTCAAAACGCCACCAACATCACGGACAGCGTGACGTTTGGCCCGCAGGCGCCGGACGTTTCCATCGGCCGCATCGTCAACGGCACCGGCGGCTGGCAGGCGAACACGCCCACGCCCGGCGCGGCAAATTCCGCCAAGACGCTCGGTTCAATTTCCAATTTGCGCGTCAACGAATGGATGGCCGATCCCGCCTATGGCTCGGATTGGTTCGAACTTTACAACACCGACACGAACGTCGTGGCGCTGGGCGGACTTTATTTGAGCGACATTCCGTCCACGCCGATGATCACGCAAATCCCGGCGCTGTCCTTCATCGCCGGCAACGGTTACACCGAGTTCTGGGCCGATGGCAGCACGGCGGGCGCCAACCACTGCAATTTCGCCTTGAGCAAGAGCGGCGACAACGTCGTGCTCACCGCCAGCGACGGCGCGGCGACGATTGACACGATCACGTTCAGCACACAGGACTACGACACTTCGCAAGGTCGCCTGCCCGATGGCGGCAGCACGATTGTTTCTTTTACCAACACCGCGTCGCCCGGCTATTGCAACTGGGTGACGACCAATGTCGTTATCAACGAACTGCTCGCCATTCCCGGCGCGCCGCTGGAAGACGCCATTGAACTTTACAACACGAACTCCAGCACCGTCAGCATCGGCGGCTGGTGGTTGAGCAACGACCTTTTCAACCGCAAAAAATATCAGATCGCGTCCGGCACAACCATTGCCGCGAATAGCTATAAAGTTTTTTACGGCGCGGACTTGGCGTCCGGCTCGGTGCCGTATGCATTCAACGCAACTGGCGGAAATGCGATTCTTTCCGCCGTGGACGGTTCCGGCAACCTCACCGGCGTCGGCGCCATCGTCACTTATGGCGCGCAGCCGACCAACACGTCGTTCGGCCGCGTGCCGGCGACGGGCTTGAACAACACGCTCGGCGGCACGGAATTCTGGCCGCAGTCCGCGCACACGTTCGGCCAGGACAAGCCGCCGGACGTGGCCACGTTCCGCACCGGCACCGGCGCGGCCAACGCCGCGCCGCAAATCGGGCCGGTGACGATCAACGAAATCATGTATCACCCATTCGACATCACGAATGTCGTCAGCGGTGTGACCAACGTGACTGACGATTCGCGCGACGAGTTCATCGAGCTTTACAACCTTTCAACCAACACCATGGACTTGAGCGGCTGGATGCTCACGGGCACGGTGTCGTTCACCTTCACCAACGGCACCACGCTCGCGGCCGGCGGCTATCTGCTGCTCGTGAGTTTCGATCCATCGGTCACGACCAATCTCACCGCGTTCCAGACTTATTACGGCATCACCAACTTGCCCGCGATTTACGGGCCGTATTCCGACAAGCTGCCCAACAGCACGGCGTTGCTCGAACTGGCGTATCCAATGCTGATTAACGGCTACACGAATTACATCAACGTGGACAAGGTCGAGTATCGCGACGATTCCGCCTGGCCGGGCAAGGCCGACGGCAAAGGCCAGTCGCTCTCGCGCGCCAGCAGCAGCGTCATCGGCAACAACGCGTCCAACTGGACCAGCAAAACGCCCACGCCCGGCGCGGTCAACAAAGGCGTCGTCACCAACGCCGTCATCGCCACGACTTCACCGCTGCCCGGCGGCGTGGTCGGCGTCGGCTACACGAACACGTTTGCGGCCACCGGCGGCGCGACGCCGTATTCGTGGAGCATCACGTCCGGCTCCGTGTCCGGACTTTCGCTGGCGACCAACGGCATTTTGAGCGGCACGCCGGCAGCGGCGGGCACCAACATTTTCACCGTGCAACTCGCGGACAGCATCGGCTTTATCACGAACAAGCAATTCACTTTGGTCATTGTCACCACCGCGCCAAGCATCACCACGAGTTCTTTGAGCAACGGCGTTATCGGCACGGCATATTCTATCACGCTGACGGCAATGAACGGAACTTCACCTTACACCTGGAGTCTCGCCAGCGGTTCAATGCCCGGCGGATTGACGTTGAACAGCGCCGGCGTCATCAGCGGCACGCCCACGACCAACGGCACGTTCAACTTCACCGCGCAATTGGCCGACACTTACGGACTCACCGCAAGCGCCGCGTTTTCGCTGACGATTGTGACTGCGCCGCTCGACATCACCACGACTTCGCCCATGCCCAATGGCACGCAGGGAACCTATTATTCGCAGGCGCTGATCGGCGCGGGCGGTCTCACGCCTTACACTTGGAGTCTGGCGAGCGGAACTTTGCCGGGGGGATTGGCGCTGGACAATCTTGGCGACCTCACCGGCACGCCGACCAATCTCGGCACTTTCAATTTCACGGTTAAGCTGACTGACAATCTCGGCACGAACATCGCGAAGGCGCTCGCGATCACAATTGTTTCACCAACCGTTGGCATCACGACCGCGACTTTGCCCAACGGCACGGTGGGCGCAGCGTATTCGCAAACGCTCGCCGCGACGGGCGGCACGCCGCCTTATTCTTGGAGCATCATTTGGGAAGCGCCGCCACCCGGCCTGAATTTGAGCACCGCCGGCGTCATCAGCGGCACGCCGACAACCGGCGGCACATTCAGTTTCACCGTGCAGGCCGCCGATAGCGCCAGCGGCACCGCCTCGCAACTGTTCACCGTCCAAATCGCAAACAATGCGCCGTCGCTCGCGGTGCAAAGTTACGCCGGCGGCATCATCCAACTGCTCGTCACCGGCGATACCGGGGCGAATTATGAAATTGATTCCTCCCCGGATTTGGCGAATTGGAATTCGGTATTCACGACGAACGCCGCCGCCACGCCGTTCCACTGGAACGATACGATGACCAACACGGCCACGTTCTATCGCGTGTTGCTGAATCCATGAAATCCGCTGTATGAAAAAATTGCGTGCGAACGTCTTTTTATTGGCGGGAACAGTTTTACTTTCGGTGCTGACAGACGCGACCCGCGCCGCGTCGCCGTATCCCGGCTACACATTTTGCGCCAGCGGAAGCACGGCCTACCTGCTCGACATGAACGGCAAGACGCTGCATACCTGGACCGCCAGCGGCAGCGCCCAGACGTGCGCCTATCTTCTGCCCGACGGCAGCGCCTTGTTTCCGATTCAAAACACGAACTGCACATCGCCGCAACATGACGGGGCGTATCCCAGCGGACGGTTCCAGAAAATCAGTTGGACCAACGTCATTACGTGGGACTACAAATTCTGCGACTCGACCGCCCGCGCCGGCTACGACGTGGAGCCGATGCCGAATGGCAACATTCTTTTCCCCGCCGACGCCAGCGGGGTGTCGAGACTGTTTGAAATCCAGCCCAGCGGCACCAGCGGCGGCACGTTGGTCTGGTCCAACACACTGCCGTCGAGTCTGACCGGCGGCCAAACCTACCTCAACAGCGCCAAATACAATCCGGCGCTCGATGCCATTGTCGTGGATTTGCAGGAACCGCAGCGTGATTTGGTGGTGATCAGCCATTCCACCGGCAATGTGATTTTTACCAACTACGTCGGCACTAGCGGCCGTGTTCATGCCGCCAACTGGGTGTCGGCCTATTTCATGGGCACCACCAACCTGCTGCCCGATGCCGATTTTGTTGCAATGCGGACGAACAATCTGCTTGTCGTTTACAACGGCGGCACCAACGCGGTGGAAGTCAGCATGGTCACCAGCAACAAGGTGAAAACCTTCGCCGTCGCTTATAACGATCACGAAGGCTCGGTGCAACGGCTGCCGAACGGCAACACGCTGGTTTCCATCGGCAACACCACTTCCATCATCGAACTGGACACCAATGGCAACACCGTTGCCACCATCACCGCGCCGGGCATGATTGACCGCGCCTATCGCTACGGCTACGCCTTCCCCGGCGTGTCGCGCCTGGTGACGAATGTACTGACCGTCGTTTCGCCGCACGGCACGTTCACGCCGTCAATCACCACCACCAACGCCTACGGCGCGCTCATTTCCGCCTCCGTGAGCCAGTATGCAACCAATGCTGGCGTCGCGCTGTATGCGAACACCGGCTGGACACTGACCGGCGCCCGGGCGACGAACGGCGCCTCGAGCGGCACGACGACGAACCTGGTGATTCCCATGACGAACAACGTGACGCTGACTTGGCTGTGGAAGACCAACTACTGGCTGGCCACCGCGACCAACGGCTACGGTTCGCTGGTTTTCAGCAACGGCACGCCGGGCTGGAATCCCTGCACGAACAGTGTCACGCTCACCGCGACCGCGAGCAACAACTGGCATTTCTCGGCCTGGAGCGGCGACACGAATTCATGTGCCATTGCCAGCACGCAAATCATCGCGCCGATGACCCAGGCGCGCATCATCACGGGCACTTTCGCCCTTGACGCTGCCGTGCTGGCGGCCGTGAGGTTGAATATAAACGTGATGGGAACAGATGGCAGCACGCTCTCAATCGGGACGACCAATCTTCCACTTGGAGCAACCGCCTCCTTGCTCTGTGCGACCTCGCTGCTGAACAGTGTTTGGCAGACGAACGTGACTTTCACCACCACCTCGGCGGCGACGAACTGGATTGTGCCAGCGCTGACCAACAACGCTTTCTACCGGTTCCAGTTGCAGTAACGTCGTGATTCTTGTCGATGTAGGACAGGCGTCATTTTTCAAAACGAACGCGGTCGTTCGCATTGAACTCGTGCGAGCCGGCTTGGTCGCGGATCAAAATTCCGTCGCCGGAGACAATTTCCCGATACAACTCAATTTCGCCTTTGGAAAATTTTATCGCGCTTCACGTTCGCTTAAGGTTCATCCGCGTAAAGTAACGCCATGAAAATGATGACATCCATTCTCTCACCAGCCGGCGGTTTTCTTGTGCGCGCGCTGCTGGCCGCAGGGCTGTCTGCCAGCAATCTTCGCGCTGCGCCGGGTTTCCCCATCGTTGCTGCCGGCCAGACGAAGTGCTACGACAATCAAAACGAAATCGCTCCGCCGAAACCCGGCCAGCCATTCTACGGCCAGGACGCCCAGTTCCGCAACCATCCGGCCAGTTACACGCTCAGTGCCGACGGCTTGACGGTGCGCGACAACATCACCGGCCTGACCTGGCAATGCAGTCCGGAAACGGATGGCGATGGCTCGCTCACCCGCCGCGACAAGCTGACCTTGAGCCAAGCTTTGGCGCTTCCTGTGAAGCTCAACGCCACCAGGTTCGGCGGGTTCGACGACTGGCGGCTGCCGACCATCAAGGAATTGTATTCGCTGTTCAACGCCAATGGCACTGATCCTAGCGGACCCGGCGGCAACGACACTTCAAAACTGACGCCCTTCATTGACACAAAATTCTTCAAGTTCGCTTACGGGGACACGCGCACGGGCGAACGCGTCATTGATTCCCAATACGCATCGAGCACCAAATATGTCGGCAAGGGACCTCGCGGATTCGACAAGCTTTTTGGCGTCAATTTCGCTGATGGCCGCATCAAAGGCTATGACCTGTTCATGCCGGGCGGCGGCATGGAGAAAACCTTCTTCGTGCTCTGCGTGCGCGGCAATCCGAGCTATGGCAAAAACGATTTCCATGACAACACTGATGGCACCATCACCGACCGCGCCACGGGCCTCGTCTGGTCCAAGGCCGACAGCGGCCAGGGTATGAACTGGCAGGACGCACTGGCGTGGGTGCAGAAGAAGAATGCGGAGAAATTTCTTGGCCACGATGACTGGCGGCTCCCGAGCGTGAAGGAATTGCAGAGCATCGTGGACTACACGCGGTCGCCCGACACAACGCATTCGCCCGCCATCGATCCAGTCTTCAACTGCACTGCCATCACTAACGAAGCCCACCAAACCGACTATCCGTTCTACTGGTCGGCGACGACGCACGCTGGATTCCATGGCGGGGGAGCAGCCATGTATGTGGCTTTCGGCCGGGCAGGGGGTTGGATGTTGCCGCGAGCCCTGGCGGGTGGACCACCCGAGCGGCGCGGCGGTTTCGGTCATAACCCCGGCACGGATGGCTCGCCGGATGCTCGTCTGCAGCAGAGAGAGGCTGAGGACTACCATTTTGTAGATGTCCACGGCGCCGGTGCCCAGCGCAGCGATCCGAAGGCCGGCGACCCAGCGATGTTCCCGCATGGCCGCGGTCCGCAGGGCGATGTCATCCGAATCTACAACTTTGTCCGCTGCGTTCGCAGTGGGCTGAATTGAAAGGAATATATTATGAAAACGAAAATTCTCCTCCTCACCTTGGCGCTCGGCTCAACGACGTGCCTCCTCACCGCGCAAAACGCAAACACACCGCCCGACGGTCAGCATCCGCCGCCGCGTGAAGATGGGGTTGGCAACCAACGTGGCGGCAATGGCCCCGGCGAATCAGAGCCGTTGACGGATTCGCAAAAAAGTCAGGTGAAAGCCATCCTTGCCAAGTATGACGCGAGCACGCTCACAGCCGACCAGGCAAAAGCCATACACGAGGCATTTCATCAGGCAGGCATTCATGGTGGCGCGGCGCTAAACGACGCTGTCAAAAGTGCCGGGTTCGACCCCGACAAACTGCGCGATCTCGCACCACCGCCGGGTCAGACCAGCGGCGGCAACCAGCGTTCGCAGAATCGTGAAAGTGACCAGACACAGAGCGGCGACAGTCACCCGGAATCTCGCGGTCATGGACAAGGTCAATATACAATTACGCAGGCCATTTCGGATCGCGCGCAATTAAGCACCATCGCTTTCAGCGGTCTGGCCTTTCTCACCGGTGATTTCGGCGCGGCCACGTTCATGCCGCCGGGCAAGGTGTGCGATTTCTTCGGGTTTCAATATATGCGCGACATTGATGCCGCCGGCAAGGGACACAATCCCATGTTCCTCACGCGCGTCGCCGGTGATGTTTTGCACATCCTGAATGATCAGCAGCGCCAGATGTTCGCGGATCTGGCCGCCGAACAGGCGCCGCAGTTCGAGCAATTCGCGCTCAAGCGCATGGTCTTGATTGATGCCTTCCAACGGGAGAAGGACGGGAAAATTCCCAGCGGAAGTTCGGGACTGAATCGCGACTCGGTCATTCGTTATGCGGGTGATTTCTATGCGTATGATGCTGAGTTGAGTTATCGCCGGGCGCAAGTTTTTGGCAAGGTCATCGCCTCGCTCACTTCGGAACAGAAGGCCGCGTTTGCCAGGATGAAATTTGGCGATTTCAACACCTGGCCGGACTTGGATGAACGCGACGCGCTCAAGCGTCTCAATCCGACCACGTCCAAGTTTTTCACCGTGGCTTACATGACTTATGCCAGCGAATTTTTCAGTTGGTATGGCGGATCGGTCGAGGCCGACACATATTTCTGCCCGGAACGGCACGGCACTTATTTTGGCAGTTTTTACATGAAAGACATGCCGGCCATGGGCAAAAAGAATTACGACATCAGCACGGCGGTCACCGGCGACAGCGGCGAGAATTTTATTAATCTCCTGACTCCCGATCAGCGCGCCAACATCACCGCCATTCCCGACCGGCAGAAAAAGATGCTCGCCGAAACCGTGGAAGTGCGCCGAGCCATGTCGGTCGAATTGCGGAAATTCCTGACCGGCGGCCAGGCGGACAAGGCAAAGGTACTGGCGCTTGGCCGTCGTTACGGCGCATTGGATGGTGAAATGTCATGGGTGTATGCCACGGCCTTTGCACAGGTGGGCCGGACGCTGACGCCAGAACAGACCGCCGCCTGCGTAAAGCTGCGCAACCTCGACGGCTACCACAGCGCCCCGGCTTACCTGTATTCCAATCCACTGCAAAAGCTGCCCGCGCTGCTTAACTCTGATTTTCTATTCGTTGCGCCATCACAATCTGCCGCCACGCAACATTCTGATTCCGCTGGCTCGGCTGCAATTGAAAATTCTTTCGTCCTTCGGAGTCCCGCCTTTACCAACGGTGGAAACCTGCCGGTGGAATATACCGGCGACGGCGCAAGCATCACCCCGCCGCTCGAATGGAGTTCGCCGCCGGCAGGCACCAAGGCTTACGCGGTCATCATGCACCACATTGATCCCCAGGGTAAAACCAAATGGTATTGGACGCTTTACAACATTCCGGCCGGTGTCACCAGCCTGCCTAAAAACGTGCAAGGCATCGGCACGCTGGGCAACAACAGCGTCAATGGCCAGGTGAGTTATGCGCCGCCACATTCCAAAGGCCCCGGCCTGAAAACTTACATTTTAACCGTGTATGCACTGTCCGCGCCCGTGCAAATTTCCTTGCCTCCGACTGAGGTGACTCGCGATGTTTTGCTCGCCGCGATGAAAAACCTCATGCTCGACAGCGCGGAGCTGAAGGTTGTTTACGACCGGACCGGGAGAATCGGCAATGCAGGCAAAGACCGCCAACCGGGCGGTCCAGACGGACAAAGGAAAGATAAACCAGAGCCATGAAAGGGAAGATGAAACTTATGAAATTCCAGACGAATCGGAGAAAATTTCTCTTTCTTCTCTCTTCAACCCTCGCCTGGTTCTTCACCCCGGCGCTGGCGCAAAACAATGAACCCGACAGACCCAGGCGCCGCGGCCAGGGTGGAGGCAGGAAAAGAGGTGCTGAAGACTATGTACTTCCGGCAGACCTGGCCGCATTCAGTTTGTTGTCCCTTGTGCTGGGTCGGGTCAGCGACCGGTCGGTCACCGTGAGCGCCCTGGCCAAGGAACCGATGGAAGGCCTTTTTGAATACGGCACGGCCTCGGGCAACTATGGCCGCAAAACCAGCCTGCTCACTCTGCCTGCCGGCAAGACGGTGGAGATGGTCTTCGACAACCTTCAGCCGAACGCCGAATATTTCTACCGGCTCCAATGTCGCAAGCCGGGTGATGCAAATTTCGTTGCGAGGCCGGAGTGCCGCTTTCACACGCAACGCGCCGCCGGCAGCACCTTCATGTTTGCCATTCAAGGCGATTCCCACCCGGAACGTCCGCAGATGAGCGACCCGGATTTGTATGCCCGCACCTTGCTCAACGCGGCCGCCGGGAAACCCGATTTCCACATCTGCATGGGCGACGATTTCAGCGTGGACACGCTCCCGACGGTCAGCGCGGACACGGTGACCGAACGCTACACGCTCCAACGTCCGTTTCTCGGACTGGTCGCGCAGTCCGCTCCGCTCTTCCTTCTCAATGGCAATCACGAACAGGCGTCGCTGTTCAATTTCAACCAGGCTGACGTCCGCCATGAAGTCGCGGTGCTGGCGCAAAATGCCCGCAACCGATTTTATCCCACGCCCGTGCCGGATGGGTTTTACGGCGGTGATGTTGCGCCTTTGGATTCCATCGGACTGCTGAAGGATTATTATTCATGGACATGGGGCGACGCGCTCTTCGTGGTGCTGGACAACTACTGGCATTCGCCCGCGCTGGTGGACAACGGATTTCACGAGGATAAAAAAGCTGGTGGCAATCAAGGCCATGACGGAAACAAGAATCGCGACTGGTGGGGGCTCACGCTCGGCGATGCGCAATATCATTGGTTCAAGCGGACGCTCGAACAGAGCAAAGCCAGATACAAATTCGTCTTCGCCCATCACGTGCTCGGCTCAGGCCGGGGCGGCATTGACGAGTGCGACTTGTATGAATGGGGCGGCCGGAATAGACGCGGCGATTGGGAGTTTGCTCAAAAGCGCCCCGGCTGGGAGCTGCCCGTCCATCAACTCATGGTCAAGCACGGGGTGACGATTTTCTTTCAAGGGCACGACCATCTCTTCGCGCGCCAGGAACGCGATGGAATCGTCTATCAAGAAGTGCCCATGCCCGCTGACCAGGGCTACGTTGCCTACAACCAGGACCGCTACCAGTCAGGTGTAAAGCTGCCCAATTCGGGACATTTGCGCGTCACTGTGTCACCCGAACAGGTGAAGGTGGATTATGTGCGGTGCTATTTGCCGAAGGATGAAACCGGCCAGCGAAAAACCGGTGAAGTTGCTTACAGCTATGCGATCAAGGCGAAAGGCGGCCATGCTTAAGGCGTGTTTTCAAAATGAGTTTCCGCCGGAAAACAGGTGTGGCTTTTTGCGCCAGCTTTTGGACTGCGCTGGCAAAGCGCATCGGCGACAGCGCTTTTTCGAGGAAACCATCCGAGAGCCGGCAGCTATCCAAAGCGGCGTCGCGCTTCGCTTGCCGCCGCAGTCCAAATTTCCGTTAGCGCAGGTCATATTTTGGATACTCGCCAAATCTTTTATATATTGCCTCGCGCTTTTTTGCGCCCTCTCATCGCCGGTGCTTGGTGCGCCGGCGAATGACACCAAGTTGGCAATTCCCCGCGGACATCGCGCCCTGGAGGCGACAAATCAGTTTAACGTCGCCGTTCCCGCCCATCCATTTGATTTGATTCTGGCCCGTCCGGAGAAAAACTCCATCACATTGAGCGTGCTGGTGTATCAGGACCTGGAAGGTTTTGTGGTTTACGGGACGAATTCGGGAACTTGCACCAACCAGATGCCGGTGCGGCCGTTCAAAAAAGGTGCGCCCGTTGAATTGGTCATCGGCGCGCTGCAGGCCAATACCCGCTATTATTATCAATTCCGTTCGCGTCCTCCCGGCGCCGGGCAATTCACCAACAGTCCGGACTACACCTTTTACACCGCGCGCCCTCCGGGCAGCAGCTTCACTTTCACCCTGACGGCGGATTCACACCTGGATGAGCATACCAGTCCGGAGGTGTATCGCCAGACGCTGTCCAACATCCGGGCCGATCAACCCGATTTTCACATTGATCTCGGCAACCTCTTTATGACCGACAAGCATGCCAGCCGTGACGAGGCGGCCAGACAGTATCTGGCGCAACGCTATTATCTCGGAGAAATCGGGTGTTACGCTCCGGTCTTTCTGGCGCTGGGCACACATGATGGCGAGAGCAGCAAATATGACGACGGTTCGGGCGACTGCCTTGCCGTTTGGTCAAACTTGATTCGCAAGCGTTACTTCTCCAATCCCATTCCCGACAATTTTTTTACCGGAAACAACCTGCCTCAATCGCACTGCGGTCTGCTTCAAAATTACTATGCCTGGGAATGGGGCGACGCCCTGTTTGTGGTGCTTGATCCTTTCCGGTATTCAATCCGGCAGCGTGGCGGCAGTGACGGCTGGGGGTGGTCACTGGGGCAGGTGCAATATCGGTGGCTCGAACAAACGCTCGGGCAAAGCCGGGCCAGATTCAAATTTGTCTTCATCCACAACCTCCTCAGCGGCGATCAGACTTCGCGCGGCGGGGTGGAGATCGCCGGCTTCAATGAGTGGGGCGGCAAAAATGTGGACGGCAGCGATGGCTTCAAGGAACACCGCCCCGGATGGGATGCGCCGGTTCACCAATTGCTCGTGCGCAACCACGTTACGGCGGTCTTCAAGGCCCACGACAATTTTTACGCCCGGCAGGAGCTCGATGGGATTCTTTATCTGATGGTGCCCCAGCCAAGCTTTGCCGGGAACGACCGCATCCGCGATTTGGCAAACTACGGCTACAAGCAAGGAACGTTTCTTGGCAATTCAGGTCATGTGCGGGTCACGGTGTCGTCCGGGAAAGTTGCCGTGGATTATGTGAAGTCTTCACCCGGCCTCCCGGTCGCTGACAGTTACGTCATTGCCGCACCGTAATGCCAAACTTCGACTGCGGCCACCGGTGGCCCATTCGGCGGCTGCCGACCGCCTCCCTGAATCCGAGCCGGTAAAATGTGAACACAAATATTTTTCAACCTTCACCCTCCCTTAAGGTGCGTCCGTGTAAAGTGACATCATGAAAATGAAATTTGATCAAACGGAATTTGTCCGGCGACCGCACTGGATGGTGGTGGATGACAACCCGGACGTGCTGTCGCTGTTGCCCGGCCTGCTCGTGCTTTTCAGCGATGCTGAAATCGAATGCTTCCAATCGCCCCAGGCTGCCGCCGCCGCATTCAAGGCCCGGCCGGGGGCGTTTGATTTTGTCATCACCGACCTCGAAATGCCGGGACTGGATGGCATCGGACTGGGCCGCCAGTTGCGAGCGTTCTCGCCCACCATAAAAATCCTGCTCGCCACTGGCAGCGGGATACTGACCGGGGCGGAAGCGGTCGAGCGGGGGTTTTGCGGGCTGCTCCGCAAACCATTTCTGTCCGCAGCCCTGCGAAACGCCCTCGAATTCGCCGGGGCGATTGAACCCAGCCAAACGCCCGGGCGAAAAAATAATTTCAGTCAACCGCCCGCCTTCACGACGGCTTAAGGTTCAGGCGCGTAAATTGACATCAAGAAAAATTCACATCCGGCACAACCAAGGAAAGAGAGAAACACATGAAAACAAAAATGAAAACTACGCTGGCCTTGTTGGCGCTCGCAGCGTCGGCACTTGCCGCCAGCGCCCAGGATAACAACGGTTCGCAGTCACCGAACGGTCCGGGTCCACGCGGCCATCATCCGCCGCCGTTGCCGCTCGTCACCGCGCTGGATACCAATCACGACGGCGTGATTGATTCAAACGAAATCGCCAATGCCAGCGCCGCATTGCTGACGCTGGACAACAACGGCGACGGCCAGTTGACGACGAACGAATGCCTGCCGCCGTTGCCGGCCAATGCGCCAAAAAATGCGCCCCGGCCGCCACAGCCGGCGATTCTGAAAGCACTCGACGCGAATGGCGACGGTGTGATTGACGCAAATGAAATCGCCAATGCACCCGCCGCGTTGAAGGCGCTGGACAAGAACGGCGACGGCCAGTTGACGCCGGACGAATTTATCGGATCGCGTCCGCACCTGGGGCCGCCGCCCGGGCAAAACGGCGACGCGGCGAATGGCGACCAGATGCCTCCACCCGATGACGCGCAAGGCGGACCGCCTCCGGGTGAATGATGATTCTGTTCGTGTGAACGGAAGGGCGGCGGGTTGTTCTGCAAAAGCCGGGTGTGAAGCAGTCAATCCGCCGCCAATTTTTTGGTGGGGCGAGAGTCTCTCGAGCCGGGACGTAACAGTTGTTTCAGTGCTCGCGAGTACGCTCGCCCCACCGGTTTATTGCGGCTGAATCCCGGCAACGGCAGCTGGCGGAGGATTTTTCCGGCAAAGAAAGTGCCACGTCAACAAGGCAGCCAGAATGGACAGTCCGCCACAGATGACATAAGGCAGCGGCGCAACGCGCAGGTAAAGGATCGCGGCGAACAGCGGGCCGAGAATGCGCGCCAAGGCTCCGGCGCTTTGCGCCACACCGATGGTCGCGCCCTGCTCGTTTGCCGGCGCGAGGTTGGACAGCAATCCGAAAAGCGGCGGTCGCGTCAGGCCGGTACCGACCGCCAGCAGCGCCAGCGTCAGCAGCATCTTGATCCACTGCCAGTCGGTGCCGTGAAGAACTGCCAGCCACTTGAGCTGGCCGTCGCCTTTGATGAACGGCAGGAGGAACAGGCTGATGCCGGTCAGGAACAGGCTCAGGGAAATCAGTTTGGGTTCGCCGAACATTTTGACCAGCCGCCCGATGGCGCCGCCCTGAATGAACACGCCGATGATTCCACAAAAAACAAACAGTGAAGTGACCGTGGCTCCCGGTTTGGTTTCGTCCACAGTGAGGCCGAGATTGAAATTATCATTCACCAACAATGCCAAGGTTGTTTCAAAGCAACTGAATGCGAACGTCGCCAGGAAGAAAATCAGGATCAACAGGCCAATCTTTGGTTGCCCCAGCGTGTGGCCCCATTGGGCGAATCGCGGACGCTTGGTTGCCTGGCTGGAATCGGGTTTCAAACTTTCGGCGAGGATGCAAAACGCCAGAATGAAATTGGCCGCGCAAAGCGCGGCAGCACACCAACCTGGACCGGTTGGTCCAAATCCATGAAACACAATTAATGGGATGCCCCAAAAGCCGCCAAGACTGAAACCAGCCAGACTTAATCCACTTATTGCCGGTCCGAAAATAAATCCCAGCCCGAACGCCACGCCAATAAGTGCCATCCGCTTCGACCGGTTTTCCGGCGGCGTGATGTCGGCGATGTAGGCCTGGGCGACGGTAATATTGCCACCGCAGATGCCGGCGGCCATCCGCGAGATCAGCAGCGCCCAAAGCGCGGCGGTGTGATTTTCAAAGCCCGACCCGACAGCAAACAAGCCGTAGGACAATGCCGCGCCGGCGGTGCTGATGAGCAAAATGGGCCGGCGGCCATGCCGGTCGGAAAGCCGGCCCCAAATCGGCGAGAAGACAAATTGCATTGCGGAAAACGAGGCGAATATGACGCCGATGACGAAGCCGTTGGCGCCGTAATGCCGACTGAAAAGCGGCACCAGCGGCACGACGATGCCGAAACCGATGAGGTCAATGAAGACCGTCAGGAAAACGACGAGCAATGATGGTTTGCGGTTCATGTTCAAATAAACCAGGAAAGTCTAGCCACGAAAACCGGCGAGTCAAATTTGTTAGCCGCCGCAGTCCAAAGTCTGGGGAAACATTCAACATTTGGTGCGTGTGAGAAAGCGGCGGAGGGCCGCCGCAGTCCAAGACGCAAAGCGTTTGTCTGGGACTCACGAACCGCGCAAAGCGTCCTGGAGTGCGCCAGCCCTCTGGCGCTTTGGGCGGGCGTGTTGTAGGAGCCGGTCATGGTTGACCGGAAGTTTGAGGACGTGGTGAAATCCGCCCAAGATGCCGCCGTTCTCGTCTTGGTTTATTGAATAAGGAAACCAGGAATGCAGGAGAGAAGCCGGTTCATGGTTTCATGGGTTCCTTATTGAAATCCAAGAATCCGGATGGCCGTTTCTGATTCGTGATAATTCGTGGAATCCGTGTCAAAACTTTTTCGTGTTGTTCACAAACCCGGCTGGAATTGGGCAAAATCAGAGCCTATCCATGACGCTGGAGCGCCGAGCACCGTCTCGGCTCGTTGCCCGTTCGGGTTTGAAACTGGCCGAGACGGTGCTCGGCGCTCCAATCGTATCACGTCGCCTGCGACAGTTTTGAAAGAACCTCCGGTGACGGCGAATAATTTGGGAACAAGAAAAACAACTTTGTCTTGCTGCAAAACGCGTGGCCGAGTTTGCTTATCACATGATTGATTCCGTTTCCGAAACCTCCGGGGCAGGGGCAGATTTGAAAAAAGCACGCAGGCAAAAAACGGCTCGCGGGGACGCTCGCCCCACCGTGGACCGTTTGCCGCCGCATGCTTTGGACATGGAGCAGGGCGTGCTCGGCTGCCAGTTGCTTTCACCCAACGAGTGTGTCGGTGAAGTCATCGAAAAGCTGAAGGGCATCGGACCGGAAGTCCACTACGACCTGCGACACCAAACCATCCAAGCCGAAATGTTCGAGATGTACGACGCCCGGATGCCCATTGACATTATCACCGTTCAACAGCGCCTCAAGGACAAGCAGCTTTTGGATCAGGTTGGCGGCATCGCCTACCTCGCGCAATTGCAGGATATCGTTCCTAGCGCAGCAAATCTTTCCTGGTATTTAGAAAAAGTCCTCGAAAAATACCTGCTGCGGAAAATGATTTCCACCTGCACGGACGTCGTCGGGCGGGTCTATGATTACGAGGGCGAGGTGGACGCGCTGATGGACGAGGTGGAGCGCGACATTCTGCGCATCAGCGAATCGCGGGCGCAAAGCAGCGTGCTGTCCACCAAGGAACTGGTGGGCAAGGCCATCGGGACGATTGAAAATTATTTCAGCCGCAAAGGCGTGTTAAACGGCCTGGCCACGGGCTTCGCCGACCTGGACCGGATGACGGACGGGTTGCACGGGAGCGAAATGATCGTCATCGCCGCCAGGCCAAGCATGGGGAAAACTTCGCTGGCGATGAACATTGCGGAGCATGTGGTGTTGGAGCAAAAGCTGCCGGTGGCGGTGTTCAGCCTGGAGATGAGCGCGGAGGCGCTGGTGTTGCGCATGATGTGCTCGCTGGCGCGGGTGAACCTGCGCAGCATCCGCGAAGGCTTCATGAGCGAGTCGGATTTTCCGAAGCTGACCAGCGCGGCGGGCCGGCTGGCGGGCGCGCCGCTGTTCATTGATGATTCGGCGGGGCTTTCGATTTTGCAACTGCGGGCGCGGGCGCGGCGGCTGGCGCAGCAGCACGGCGTGAAACTTTTCGTGATTGACTACCTGCAATTGCTCCATTCTACTGCGCGCCGGGCACAGGAAAACCGGCAGCAGGAAATTTCGGATATTTCCAGCGGCATCAAGGCGCTGGCGAAGGAATTGAAGGTGCCGATGCTGGTGCTCAGCCAGTTGAATCGTGAATTGGAGCGGGACAAAAGCCGCAAGCCGCGGTTGTCCGATTTGCGTGAATCGGGCGCAATTGAACAGGACGCCGACGTGGTGGGTCTGCTGTACAAGCCGAACGCCGGCGACGATGAAGATGGCGCCGCAGTGGAAGAGCCGGATGGACTGCCGATCAATCTGTTGATTGCGAAGCAGCGCAACGGCCCCACGGGCGATGTAAACTTAACCTTTTTGAAACCGTACACTCGTTTTGAAAGCGCAGCCAAAGTCAGCGACGAAGACGTGCCGGTGGATCGATAGACGATGAAATTATTTTTTCGCCTGTTCGGAGTCTGGTGGTTGCTCGGGTGCGTATCCGCCGGGTGGGCGCAGCCAACCGGCCCGAAAATTGAACGCGTGGACGTGAAGTTTGTCGGCCCGGCGTCGGTCAGCGAACCATACGTTCGTTCCAACATCCGCCTTAAAGCGGGCGGCATTTATTTCCCGGCCGCCACCCAGGATGACATCCAGGCGCTGTATGCGACCGGGCAGTTTTACAATGTCCGCGTGACGGCGGATCCAGGCGACAGTGGCGGCGTGGTGTTGACTTATCTCGTGCAAGTGCGTCCGCGGCTGACGGACATCAAGATTGAGGGCAACAAAGAGTTAAGCGCTTCCAAAATCCGCAAAAAAATCACCGTCAAAACCGGCCAGCCGCTCGACGAGCAAAAACTGTTCACCGACAGCCAGGAGATCCGGAAGCTTTACGAAAAATACGGCTATGCCGGGGCGCGGGTGAAATACGTCGTGAACATCGACGAGAACGCCGGGCGTGCCACCGCCACCTTTGAAATCACCGAGGCTCCGAAGATTAAAATCAAAGAGATTGATTTCGTCGGCGCGGCGGTTTTCTCACAAAAGGAACTGCGCAAACAGCTCAAGACCAAGCGGCACTGGATGTGGTCCTGGCTGACCGGCAGCGGCGTGTACAAGGAGGACGATGCCAACGACGACCGCGACCAGCTCGCCGGGTTTTACCACAGTCGCGGTTATCTTGATTTTGAAATCAAGGACGTGAAGCTCGATTACCCGGTGACCAACAAAATGGTGATTCGCTTTTACATTTATGAAGGGCGGCAATACAAGGTCGGCACGGTCACCTTCACCGGCAACAAACTATTTAATGCGGAGGAAATCCGTCGCGGTCTGCAATCCGTCCACAACTTCGAGCATTCCAAGGGCAAGCTCGGCCCGCACGGCCTGCCCATGGACACCGGCGACATTTTCACGTCCGATGGCTTCAACAAGGACACGCAGGCCCTCGAGGATTTTTACGGCAGCAAGGGTTACATTGACGTGGCGCGGGGACCGACGCTGCGCGCCGCGTACATTCCGAACGTGGAGACCAGCACGATGGATCTGGAATTTCAAATCAAGGAAGGGCAGAAATCCCGCGTCGAAAAAATTGACATCCGCGGCAACAACAAGACCAAGGACAAGGTCATCCGCCGCGAACTGGCCATTTCACCGGGCGAAACCTTTGACATGGTGCGCGTCAAAATCAGCAAGCAGCGTCTCGAAGGCCTGCAATATTTCGACAAGGTGGATATGCGGCCGGAGGCGACCGACCCGCCGATAACCGGGCGCAAGGATTTGATCGTAAACGTGGACGAACAGAACACCGGCAACTTCATGCTCGGCGCGGGCTTCAGTTCGATAGACCAGCTGGTCGGTTACGCCGAGATATCGCAGGGTAATTTTGACCTGTTCCACCCACCCACGTTCACCGGCGCCGGCCAGAAACTCCGGCTCTTCATTCAACTCGGCACCGAACGCCAGGATTACCAGCTTTCGTTCATCGAGCCGTGGTTTTTGAACCGCAAGCTGGCGCTGGGCGTGGACCTTTACCGGCATCAATGGAATTTTGAGAGTCCGAACGATATTTACGACGATACCCGGACCGGCATGCGCCTGAGCCTGACCCGCGCGTTGTGGAGCGATTTCCTCATCGGCAGTGTCAGTTACACCGTGGAAGACGTGGGCATCAGCCTGAACAGCGGGTGGCATGGCACGACCCCGAGCCTCGGATGGGCCAATGTCCCCGAGGCCATCCTCGAGCAAACTGGCAACCACCTCTATCAGCGCTTCGGCGTGACGCTGGCTTATGACACGCGCAACAGCACGCAACTGCCGAATCACGGCCAGCGGACGGAAATTGACCCGGAACTCAGCATCGGCGATACCACGTATTACAAGATTGAAGCCAAAACCGCCTGGTATTTCCCCGGCCTGTTTAAAGGCCATGTGATTGAGGCGGTCGGACGCGCTGGCATCGCGGACAGTATGAGTTCCAGCGACGTGCCGTTTTATGACCGTTATTACCTCGGCGGTCTCGACTCACTGCGCGGGTTCAAATATCGCAACATTGCGCCGCGTGACCCAAATTATTACCCCGGCAATCCCGATGGCATACCGAATGAGCCGATTGGCGGCGACAGTTACTGGATGGGCTCGGTGGAATACACCCTGCCCATTTTTGAGAAGGACAACGGTCCCGGTGTGCGCTTCGCGCTGTTTTACGATGTCGGCAACGTTGGCGCGCAACCCTATTCGTTTTCAGGAAATTTTGATGATAACTTTGGTCTCGGCCTGCACATCAACATCCCCAGGCTCGGCCCGCTGCGGCTTGAATATGGCATCCCCATCCATCATGATCAATACAACGACAAGTCCGGCCGATTCCAATTCGGTGTCGGCTACCGCCGTGCATTTTAACCATCAATCCCCAGGCCCACATCCCTTTTTTCAAAGCGATCCTGTTTGCGGCAACTGCCGCGATTCCGCCGGCGCAAGTTTTAACCCGCCAGTTTTCAGTTGGCGTCAGCCGTGAAATTTGCTTTTATTTGCCCATGAAATTATTACGCACAACAATTTTGACCATTTCGATGCTGGCTTTCTTAAGCGTTCCCGCGCTGGCACAAACCAAAATCGCCACCGTGGATTTGCGCAAGCTGTTCGACGGCTATTGGAAAACCAAGCAGGTGCAGATGCAGCTCAACACGCACAAAGCGGAGCTGGACCAGGACAACAAAAGCATGCGCGAAGATTATAAGAAGGGCAGCGAAGAATATCAGAAGCTTTTGACAGAGGCGAACGACCAGGCGATCTCCGCCGAACAACGCGACAAACGCAAACAGGCCGCCGATGACAAAAGGAAGCAATTGCTGGATTCCAAGAATACCATCGATCAATTTGAACGCCAGGCGCAGATCACATTGTCCGAGCAAAGCCAGCGGATGCGCGACAACATTCTCAGCGAAATCAAAGTAGCCGTGGCCGCCCAGGCCAAGGTCGCCGGTTACGCGCTGGTCATAGACGCCGCGGCGGAAACCGCCAATGCCACGACGGCGGTGGTCTATAGCAGCGGCGAAAGCGATTTGACCGAAGCCGTTCTCAAACGACTCAACGCCGGGCGCACCGATACCGCCACCCCCGCTCCGGTTGTGACCTCGCCGTCGTTGCTGTTGGGCACCAATGCGCCGGGAGTCAACTTGCGCTGAGCCGCTGCACCGGTTTCTCAAAAAGCATCCGGTGCGATTCCTCCAAAATTCCGGGAATCCGGCCGGCAAACGGACTGTTCCGCAGCACCGTCTGCAGGTCCAGTTCGCGGACCTTGGCCGCGTTTTCCCCGGGAAACCAGTGCTCGGCCTGTCCGAGTAAATTGTAACGCATCTTGCCCCACGCCACGAGGTCGAGCGACTTCGCGTAAGTCCACAGCCGCAGGATTTCCGACACATTGACCCGCCCCGGCACATCCACGTAATTCGGCAAATCCTCGAACCACCGCGCGCACCAATCCGCGCCCAGCACGCGTTCCATTTCCCCGCGCAGCCGCTTTTCAACCGGCGCAATCGTCTCCGCAATGAGGTCGTAAAATTTCAGCGCGGCCACGTGCTCGTCAAAATCCCCAGGCTGGTTGACGCCGCAACTGAGCGTATGGACTTCCTTGTGCCCCAGGCAATAAAGGTCGTTGAACACCATCGGCGAGAGCGGCGCGCAGAGTTCCACCATCTTGGGCGACGGCTCGTAAAGTTTCCCGCCCTTGTCGTTCGGGCTGATGATGAACACGCCCATGTCGAGCCGGTGCGCGGCTTCAATCGCGGCCCGGTTCAAGTCATTCACGAAATACCAGTGGACGTTCAAGTAATCGAACTCGCCGGTGTTCACCGCTTCGAGAATGATGTCGGACGTTGCGTGCGTGGAAAAACCGACGAACCGCGTGCGGCCCTCCTTTTGCAACCGGCGCGCGGCCGCGAGGCAGCCGTTTTTCTTCAGCGACCAGTCCAGTATTTCCCGGTTGTTGATGCCGTGCAGCCCCAGCAAATCCACGTGGTCCAGCTTCAGGTATTTCATCGAAGTCTCGAAGGTCCGGAGAAATTCCTCCGGTGCGGCCCGGGGCGTGACCTTGGTCTGGACGATGATTTTATCGCGCGGCAGTTTGGGCAGCACGCTGCCCAGTTGCATTTCAGAACTGCCATAGCCGCGCGCGGTTTCGATGTGATTGATGCCCAGATCGAGCGCCCGATGGATGCAGGCTTCAAGATTTTCCTGGTTTTTGCGCGGGATTTCCTTGGGGTCCACGTCCTGCCACTTGAATTGATAGCGCATCCCGCCGCAGGAAATCACCGGCATCACCAGCTCCGTCCGCCCAAAACGACGATATTTCATTGGGATGAAAATAAGTGACGCGTCCGTCCGTGGCAAGCGGCTGGGCGCCCGCGGCCAATAATTCCCAATTTTCACTTGCGCCGGGTTCGTTCGTTGCTAAAGTAGTTTTGCAATTTCATCCGCCGGCAGCGGCGGTTTTTCTGTTTCACCCGGAACAACCATTAACTCGTGAAAATATTCAGCGGCACAGCGAATGTCCCTTTGGCCCGGGCCATTTGCAAATCTATCGGCTGCCAGCTCGGCAAATGCTCCGTCCAGCCGTTTCCCGACGGCGAGACGTTTGTGAAGATCGAGGAAAATGTGCGCGGCGAAGACGTGTTCATCGTCCAGCCGACGTCGCCGCCGACGAATCACAATCTGATGGAGTTGTTCATCATGATTGACGCCGTGCGGCGGGCGAGCGCGACGCGCATCACGGCGGTGCTGCCGTTTTACGGTTACGCGCGCCAGGATCGCAAGGACCAGCCGCGTGTGCCCATCACGGCCAAGCTGGTGGCGAACCTGCTGGTGGCGGCCGGCGCGAATCGCATTCTCACGATGGATTTGCACGCGCAGCAGATTCAGGGGTTCTTTGACATACCGGTGGATCATCTCTATGCCGCGCCGGTGATGTATGAGTATTTGAAGAAAAAAAACATGACGGACCTGGTCGTCGTCAGTCCGGATGTGGGCGGGTTGAAAATGGCGCATGCGTATGCCCAGGTTCTTGGGGGTGGCCTGGCCATCGTGGCCAAACGGCGCAAAAATGCGACGGAAGTTGAATCCATAGCGGTCATCGGCGAAATCCGGGGCAAAAACATTTTATTGGTGGATGATTTGACGGAAACGGCGGGGACATTGACCCAGGCGGCGGCTTTGCTGAAAAAGAAGGGCGCCAGGAGGATTCTGGCCGTCGTGTCCCATGCCATCTTGAACGCCGTGGGGGTCGAAAGATTGCGAAAATCGGTGATTGACGAATTAATTACAACTGATACAGTCCAATGCCCTGCGATTGACGGTGTGAAGATTACCACGTTGTCAGTGGCCGGACTATTGGGCGAAGCCATCAAGCGAATTCACAATAATTCGTCGGTGAATTCGCTGTTTGAATTCAAAGGCGGGCGGACCAGTTAAAAATTCCAAGAGCTTCATCGAAGCATGGAAACGCGCCCGCAGCATCGTTGACACCGTCGGCGGACGCGGCAACGGCAATTTACCAACTCCTACGCCCGCTCCACAGGCGAAGCCGTAAAATTATTTGGCTTTTAATAATCTGTTCACTCCCGACGAAAGAATTGGAGAAAGCGGTCGGACGGTGGCATTGCTGTTTCCGAAATCGGCAACTACTGGCTGAGCCGATAAAATTTCGTCCTGCCAGAGACGGTATTGGTCACGACGTTCTGCCCGTTGATGACGACCGGCACCGGAGAAACAGCGCTCCAAACTGCTGGTGAAACAAGGTTGCGTAGCACGAATGCAAATTATCGAACGTATACATGCCATATACCCAAATCTTGCCTTGAGAATCTTGGACGAGGGCAGTTAGCGAATAACCACGGTCTGGAATCTGAATTCGATTTAGCACGCTGCCATATTGATCAACAACAAGAATGTATGCGTTCGTAGATGAATTTGTTGAACTAACGGAGGCATAAATCCGATTGGCTGCTCCCACTACAAGTGCGCCAACATTAAATCCACTTGGCTCAACTACACTCCATTTGTTGCTTGCCGCTGTTGGCCCATTGTAATATGTGTGGTAAGAATTGCGCTCATCTGCACCTAACAGGCGCAGCCAAGATACGTGGCGCAACACTTAGAATCACCAAAACCAAACTGAATATGGCGGCGAGAGAAGAAAAAGCCGCTGCCAAACTTGCCGCAAGAAATACAAAGGTTTTCACGGCTTGGTTTCATCAATGACTGGGCAATCTATTTCCACATCAACGTTTCCGTGGTCGGTATCAACAGTTGCCCAGAGGGTAGCGAAGGGGTGAACCCAACTTGGGAAAATAGGTCGGTGTTCGCGTTCGCCTACAAACACTTCGCCCCAGTAAGAAGCCATTGCTTTTTTGATCGTCACGCTTTTTGCCGTCGTCCAATCAATAGTCGTTTCGCCGCCGAATTTATCCAACATCCTTTTTTGAACGGCTTTGCCTTCGCGCATCCATTTCATAATTATTTCCGGCGTGGCTGCGGGATACGATTTATCATGTTCCAAACTTCGCCATGACAACGAAATTTTGTTAACTTGGCCGTGTTTGCCAAAATCAATCAGGCAATTGCCACCTGCCCTAAATTCCACGCCATCCACCGCACGAACGAAACTGACTTCACGAGCGCAGATGTTGGTAATCCAGATGTTATCCTGGAGATAAATACTTCCAACATCGTTGCAAAAAACAATGTTGGGTTTGCCATTTTCTGTTTTTGTGAGATCGGAAAGGTTGATGCCAAGTTTAGGTAAAAAATCTTCTGTCAGTTGAAACAGTTGATTTGTCCCCGGCACATCTTTGGCGAAATTGGTTGTCCAATTATTTTCGCCTCTTGAATATTCGATTTCGCCGATGGAATAGGATATTGACAGATTTTGGCCATTCCAAAAAATCAGTCCGTTGGTGTTGGAATGCGTCCGGTCTTTTTCTGTGAATGAACCCAGAGCCATCAGATTTGAGATGACCGTTGGAGAAAACTTTGTAGGCACCATGTGATAGACCCACAACGTTTTCGGCCACGGATGCTTCGGCGCATTCCAATGCACCAGAAGGTTGGTGCGCTGGATGGGAGTTCCAACGCTTCTGAACGGCAGACTTTGTGAAAAACCCGCCGTCCAGAAGAATGGAAGCAAGACCAGAAGAATTATTTTATTCATCACCTTTTAGGGATAAACCTGTGAGGTGTCCCTGGTCCAGGAACCACTTAGCACAGTGTTGGTCTTGGTTTGCAAATAGTCGGAAAAACACGCTCTATCGCCAGCAACAGCGTAGATCATTGGATTTACCTGATAAGAAGTTCCATGCCTGCTTCCATCAGCGTAGGCTTGGCGTGCAGCCGCATACCAGGCATCATGAATGGTCATTGGAGCTCGGGGCACAGATGGGTCAAGACAGGCGAATGGCTCCTTCGTCTGTTGTGCTGACGCCCGTGAATTGCAGATTGGTTTGTGCGAATACGTTTGTGGTGAGAGCCAATACGAGCGCGCCCGCCATGATGATTCCCTGAATTGCCTTCATGGTTTTTGTTTCTTTTTTGACCGGTTGTTTTCCCCGGAAACAGAGAGGCGGACACCCGCGCTCCCCAGTAGGCAACCCGCTAAGGCACCCGCAAAGAAAACGCAAAGCGCCGCCCGGTGGGGCGCGCCTTGGCCTTGTCTTTGCTTATGCCTTGAAAATTTAGCGGGTTTTTAAGGGCTTTGAGTAGCGGCCAACGCTACGCAAAATTGGTTTGTTAAAGAACTGACAAAGGTTTTAGCGGTTTGCAGAAGGAACACAAGTTGTCATTGCAACAAAAATTCCAGAAATCAGTTATTGACGGATTGGCAATAACTGATATTTTCATCCGCTCTTTGGTTTGAAAGGGCGCACGAGTTGACGCGCCGCAGTAAAATATAATTTAACGATGAAATCAGTGCCGTTGAAAGCGTATCCCCGGACGCAGTCGCGCCGGAACGGAGCCAGGAATTTGCGCGCCGCCGGGCGCGTGCCCGCCGTCATTTATGGCCGGCAGGCCAAACCGCAAAACCTCGAAGTCAGCGCCAAGGAATTCGGCGACCTCATCCACCATTCGGTTTCCGAAAATTTGCTGGTGGATTTGTCCGTCGAAAACGACGCGCGCGCCAAACGCCTCGCGCTGGTGCAGGAAATCCAGCACCATCCGCTGGAAGGCAACGTGTTGCACGTGGATTTCCATGAAGTGACCGAGGACGAAAAAGTGGTCATCCTGGTGCCGCTGGAAACCGTGGGCGAAGCGGCGGGCGTGAAGAACAGCGGCGGCGTGCTCGAACACGTGGTGTTCAAAATCAAAGTGCGCGGCCTGCCCAAGGATTTGCCCGAGCAGATGATCGTGGACGTGAGCCATCTCGAACTGGGCAAATCAATCCACCTCGGCGAAATCAAGGCGCCCGCGGGGGTCGAGATCCTCGGGGACAAGAACATTTCCGTCATCTCCGTCGCCATGCCGCGCACGGAAGAGGAAGAAGCGGCTGCGGTTGCGGAAGGCGAGGCGGTTGCCGCCGGCGATGTTGAGATGATCAAGGAAAAGAAGGAAGGCGAAGAAGAAGACGTTGCGCCGGCCAAGGGCGAAAAAGGCGCTGCCAAGCCTGGCGAAAAGGGCGCGGCGGCCAAACCCGGCGAAAAGGCGCCGGCCAAGGGTGCCGAGAAAGGCGCTGCGGCAGCTCCGGAAAAGGGTGCCGCCAAGCCCGGCGAAAAAGCGTCGTCGGAGAAAAAGAAATAATTTTGCCGGCGATCCGCGAGGGTCGCCGCGCCCGCACCGCGCATGGAGAATTTGCGTCTCATCGTGGGTTTGGGCAATCCCGGCGCGGAATACGCGCACACGCGACACAACGCCGGTTTCACGCTGGTCGAAAAACTGGCGGTGCGCTGGAAAGCGGACTGGACGAACGAACGAAAGTTCAAGGCCCGGGTCGCGCGGGCCGAACGCAATGGCGTCCGCGTTCTGCTCTGCCAGGCGCAGACGTTCATGAATTTGAGCGGCGAAGCGATCGGCGCCTTGAAGAATTTTTACCAGCTCCAGCCGCAGTCGGGACTGCTGGTGGCAGTGGACGACGCGGATTTGCCGCTGGGCGAGATTCGCCTGCGGGCGGGTGGTGGCAGCGGCGGCCATCATGGACTTGAGTCCATCGAGCAGCATTTGGGCACGAAAGATTTTGCGCGGTTGCGGCTCGGCATCGGCCGGGCGGACGGCGCGCGGGAAATCACGGATTACGTGCTCGGCCGGTTTGATACGGGCGAGGCCGCGTTGATGGGAAAAGTTATGGGCCGTGCCGCCGACCAGGTGGAATGCTGGTTGGATGCCGGAATTGAAAAAGCAATGAACCAGTTTAACGGAGTCGTGGACTCCGCCAACGAAGAAAAAAAACAGTGAAACGATACGAAGGTCTGTTCATCCTGAACCTGGCGGGCAGGGAAGAGGGCGTCAAAGACGCGCTCGACAAAATTTCCGCGGAGATCGAGTCGGCGGGCGGCAAGGTCGAAACCGTGCAAAAGATGGATAAAAAGATTTTTGCGCGGGTGGCGGACAAAAAACACAACGCCGGCTTTTACGCGAATGTGATTTTCACCGGCCCGTCGGCCATCATCACGCAATTGCGCACCAGGTTCGCGCTCAACGAGGATGTGTTCCGCGTGTTGTTCACGCTGTCGCCCGAACCGAAACCCGCGAAATAAACTCTCAACTTTCAACCCTCAACCCTCAACTTCCCATGGCCAACTTCAACAAAGTCATCCTCGCCGGCAATTTGACCCGTGATCCGGAGTTGCGCTACACGCCCAAGGGCACGGCCGTCGCCCGCATCACCCTGGCCGTCAACCGCACCTGGAAAAGCGAAAGCGGCGAAAACAAGGAAGAGGTCAGTTTCGTGGACGTGGACGTTTGGGGACGCCAGGCGGAAGTCATTTCCCAATACATGAAAAAAGGCCGGCCACTGCTCGTTGAGGGCCGGCTCAAACAGGACACGTGGGAGGACAAAAACACGAAACAAAAACAGAGCAAATTGAAGGTCGTGCTCGAAAGCTTTTCGTTCATTGACTCGAATCGCGGCGACAGCGGCGGCGGCGGTTCCGCCGAAGCTCCGCGTTCGCGTCCGGCGGCAACCGCCCCGGCGCCCGCGCCCGAAGGCGGCGAAGCCGACGCTCCCCCGGAAGGAGACGACGTTCCCTTTTGACCCGGATACGGGAGGCGTATGATTTGCCTCTCAACTCTCAACCATTAACTCTCAACCATTTTCGTATGCCCAAGACTGAAGTCATTCTCACGCACAACATCGTCGGCCTCGGCGCCGAATCCGACCAGGTGAAGGTCGCCGCCGGCTACGCGCGCAACTATTTGTTCCCGCAACGCCTGGCCATCCCCATGACCATGGCCAACAAACGCCAGATCGAGTCCCTGCGCCAGCGCCGCGCCGAACGCGAAGCGCACGAGTTCAACACCATGACCGAACTGGCCAAGGGCGTCGCCAAGCTCATTTGCATCATCAAGGTCAAGGCGGGCGAGGACGGCAAGATGTTCGGCTCGGTGACCGCCGGCACGATCGCCGACGAATTGAAACACCAGTTCGACATCACGCTCGACAAGCGGAAAATCCACCTCGAACATCCGATACGCGCGCTGGGCGACCACGAAGTCGAATTGCACCTGCACGCTGAAGTCAAAGGCACGCTCAAGATCCGCGTTGAGAGCACGACCCCCGTGATTGCGCCGACGCCGGCTGAACCCAAAAAAGAAGAGGGCAGGGAACCCCGACGTGAAAAACACGGTCACGCCCGGCGGGATGCCGAAGGCGAAAAGGCTGGAAAGTCTGAAACCGCCGAAGCCAAGCCCAAAAGCGAGAAACATGGCGAGAAACACGCCAAGGTCGAAAAACCTGAAGCTGACGAAGCCAAAACCAAAATTGAGAAGCCTGTAAAAGCTGAGAAAGCTGAAAAGGCGCCCAAAGCTCCAAAGGCCGAAAAGAAGGAAAAGAAAGCCGAGTAGGCCGGCAACGAATCCATTTGTTTTCCCCAAGCCGCGGGACTTCTCCGCGGCCTTTTTCATTGTGGGAGAGGCGGGACATGGAGGGCACTGCTTCGTCAGCGTCCTGTTCTCAAGAAGTCGGAGAAGCGACGAGGCGTCCCCCCCCTCCAAAAAAAATGTTTTAACCATTTGCGAAAGGATTTCGCTCCTGTTCGTAATTTTATTGACAGGGTTTCGGCCTGGATGGTTAATGAGGCCAGGTCGGTTTATGCAGAAGCAATGGAAAACCAGTCGCACTTCTTACCGCACCAACCGCGGGTTTGCCGTTCCGGTCGTGGCGAAGGGGAATTGTCGCTTCAATCCAGTCACCATGCGGCCTGTCTTTAGAAGCTGGCTTTCGTGTTCCGCTGGCGCTTTCCCCATGCAAGCACCAGCCAGCCTGATTTCCAAACTTAATCCCTTTTGACCGTTTAAAACAAAAATCCAGAAAGAAAAATTATGAAAACAAAAACGTCCAGTCTGGGTGCAATGCTGATCAGGTTGTTTGCCCTGCCGGCGGGATTGCTCCTGGGTCAGAACCTTCTGGCCGCCGTCACGTTTACCGTCACGCCGGCCACCGTCAGCAACACCTACAACGGAACCATCTCGTTGCAAATCGGCGGGTTGACGAACACGGAGACGGTGGTAGTCCAAAAATTTCTCGACCTCAACACCAACGGCGTCATTGATGGCAGCGACTGGCTGGTGCAGCAGTTCACGTTGCAGGATGGGACCAATTTTGTAATTGGCGGGGTGACCAATTTCAATGTGCCCGGCGATTTGAATGCCACGACGGGCGCCATCACCGCGGCGTTGAACTTTCAAGGCGGCGACTTTATCCAGAACATCGCCGGCAACTACTTGTATGTACTGTCCAGTCCGGCCGGCCATTTTACACCGATTACCAACAGTTTCAGCGTCACCAATTTTCCTTACGCGCAAAAGTTCACCGGCAATGTGGTCAGCAATGGCACCAGCACGACTGTGCCCAATGCCGTTGTCCTGCTGTTTCCGCCCGGAGCCAATGGGTCGCCGTTGGGAGGAGCCGTGGCGAACAACGCGGGCTGTTACACCATTATGGCGCCGGCGGGGACATATTCGCCCTGTGCTTTCCAGAGCAATTATCTCGGCAACTTCTCCACCTTGCCGGTTATCACTTTGGGCAGCGGCGCGACCATTACCACCAATTTGACGCTCACCAGCGCCACAACCAGCATCTCCGGACAGGTGGTTGATGCCAGCAATTCCAGCATCGGATTGCCCGGTGTGATGGTTCCGGCGCAGTCTGGCAACGGCCTGCTGGCGGTCACTTTTACCGATACCAATGGCAATTTCAACATGCCGATCAACGCCGGTAGTTGGAAGATCAAGGCAGACGACACAAGCCTGATTGTGCATGGCTATTTGGGGTTGCAAAACCGGTGCGTCACCAACGCCGGGGCGACGGGGGTGATCCTGGCCGTTCCCAAGGCCACAGCGCTGATTTATGGCAGCGTGAAAGACAACCTGGGAAATCCCTTGGTGGGATTGGACGTTTATGCAAGCGACAACAACAATTTCTTTGAAACTGACGGCTATACGGATGCAAACGGCAATTACGTCCTGGGCGTGCTGGGTTTGGGGGTTTTGGGGGTTGATGATTTCTGGTATGTGCAGGCCAACGGCGACAATCAACTCGCCAATTATGTTTTTTCACAAGAAACGATGAACGGCATCAATGCCGGGCAGGCCGTGCTTCAGAATTTTACCGCCATTCTTGCGACCAATTATATCACCGGCCACGTCCAGCAAGGCAACGGCAGTTCCATTGCTGGCGTCGGCGTGAATGCCAATGCCACCATCAATCGCGTGAATTACTCTCAATATGTGGACACCGACGACAACGGCAATTATTCAATGAACGTGGCCAATGGCAGTTGGTACATCAGCATCAATTGCAACGGCGGCGACGACAGCTTGGACAACATTCTCGGCAGCGGCACTTATGAATGGCCGACCAACCAGTCCGCAACGATCTCCGGCAACAATGCCACGAACAATTTCATCATTCAGCCTTGCGGCGGCATTCAAATCTTCACCACGTCATTGCCCGATGCGCAAATTGGGAATCATTATGACGTGACCCTGCAAGGATCAAGTTGCAACGGCACACTGAATTGGTCGTTGAGCGACCCGGAGGATTTTCCCTCCAGCCTGAACTTTGGTGGAAACGGGGAGATTCAAGGCCTGCCCGACACCAGCGGCACCTTCAACTTCACTGTGCAACTGGATGACGGCAACGGCCACACGACCAATCAAATGCTGTCGCTTTACATCGCTCCGGCTCCGCCGGCGGTGTCGGCGCAGAATGTGTTTGTGGCGGCGGGTGACGGCAACGTCTATGAATTTACGACCAACGGAACGCAAAGCGTTTTTGCCTCCGGGCTGAGCGGCGACGAGGAAGGACTGGCCTTCGACAGTGCGGGCAATTTGTTTGTGTCGGATGCCGGCAACAACGCCATTTATAAATTCACGACCAACGGAGTGCAGAGCACCTTTGCCTCCGGGTTGAATACTCCTCGGGGTCTGGCTTTTGACAGCACGGGCAATTTATTCCAGGCTGATGCCGGCAGCGGCAACATTTATAAATTCACCCCGGCCGGGGTGCGCAGCACTTTTGCCTCCGGGTTGGGCTGGCCCATGAGTCTGGCCTTCGACAGCGCGGGCAATTTGTTCGAGGCAGATTGGGACAGCGGCAATATTTATAAATTTACGCCCAACGGCGTGCAAAGCACGTTTGTCTCCGGGTTAAATGGGCCTTGGGGTCTGGCCTTTGACAGCGCGGGCAATTTGTTTGAGACGGATTTCTTCTCCGGTGAAATTTATAAAATCGCCACGAACGGAATGTACAACACCTTTGCCACCGGGCTTGAACGAGCCGGAAGGTCTGGCCTTTGACAGCGCGGGCAATTTGTTCGAGGCAAATCAGGGCAGCGGCTACGTCAATGAATTTACGCCGGTTGGCGCGCAACTCACTTTTGCCTCCGGATTGAACAACCCCGCTGCACTGATCATTCAGCCCGTGCCAAAATCCACGCCGGCCGACGTGCTCGCCTACTACGTTACGAAGCTGGAAGCCTTCCAGCAGCTTAACGCCACCAACATCGTGCTCAACACCAATGCGGGACCCTACAACGCTTTCGTGGGCATCATCCAATCCTCTCTGGGCGTGGTGCCGATTGCGACCGTGATGTTGCCCACCGGCGCGGTGGTGGGTCTCCCGTGGGGCAGCAGCGCGATTGAGATGCGAAGTCAGGAAAGCTTTTCGAGCCAGGCGTCATTTGACGCCGCCTATCCGCCAGGCAACTACGATTTTGCCCTTTACGGTCTGGACGACGGTCTGAGGTTTCCAGTCCTTTCCATGCCGGCTCCGGTGTATCCCAATCCGCCGCAAGTCAGCAATTTCGCCGCGGCCCAATCGCTCAATCCCCAGGCCGCCTTCACGCTGCAATGGGACGCCATTGCGGGCGCAACGGCCAACGATACCCTATGGGTGGTCATCGCCGATGTCACTGGGAATCCGGTTTTCAGCACGCCCTATCCGCCCATGGACCTGGCCGATTCGCTCAAGGGTACAGCCACGTCGGTGGTCATTCCGACCAACACGTTCCAGCTCGGCCACGCTTACGTGGGCACCATCACCTTCTTCCGGACGACCAGTGTGAACACGACCGGCTATCCGGGCGCGGTGGGCGTGACCGTTGTCGCCGTTCAAACCTGGTTTCCATTGGCACCGGCTTCGGCGTCGCCCGTGCTCAACCAGCCGGCGAAACTGTCCGGCACCCAGTTTAGCTTCCAACTCTCGGGCCTCGCGGGCCAGAACTACACCGTTCAATATTCCACGACCTTGACAAATTGGGACACGCTCTACGTGACGAACGCCCCGTCGAACTTGTTTCTGCTGATTGACCTCACGGCCACAAACGCGCAACGGTTCTATCGCGTGCTGGTCGGGCCGTAAGCTGGTCGAACCGCAGCCATTCCATCTCTGACGATGGGACGAACAAGAGCGTCATTAGCTTGACGCCAACGGGAAACCTGTTTTTCCCGCTGGCGAAATAGTTTTGTTCCGGTTGCGCAGCAGTTTTGCCGCGCCGCGTCACATTAACGGCTCTTTTTTCAGGCCGCGGAAGTTCTCGCGGTTTTTTGCCCCATAAAATCCTTTGACCGCGCCGGGCGGGTCTGTTTTGTTATCGGGCTACCGAAGGATTTTAATGGACTTGGTTTTGGTCGGCATTTGTCTGGCGGTGATCATCGGGTTGTATTTTCACAACAACCCGATGGGCCACAGCCGGTGGTTCATGATGCGCCGCTTCATCAACTGGTTTCCCCTCGGCATGACCTACGCGTTCCTTTACATGGGACGCTACAACCTCAATGTCTCCAAAAACGCGCTCGGCGATTTGATGTCGAAGGAGGACCTCGGGCTGATCTTCGCGGCGGGCACGGTCACCTATGCGGTGTCGTTCCTCGTCAACGGCCCGCTCGTGGACAAAATCGGCGGCAAACGCGGCATCATCATCGCCGCCCTGGGCGCGTCGGTGGCGAACGTCCTGCTCGGCGTGCTGACGTACCTCATGGTGATGGGGCGTTTGAAAATGAACCACGTCGCCGCCTTCTCATTGCTTTATTCGGTGAACATGTATTTCCAGAGTTACGGCGCGGTTTCCATCATCAAGGTCAAGGCTTACTGGTTCCACGTGCGCGAACGCGGCGTGTTCGGCGCGATTTTTGGGACGCTCATTTCCATCGGCGTCTATTTCGCGTTCGACTGGGGGCAGGCGATTGTCAATATGACCAAAGCCAACGCCGCCGGCGGCTGGCTGCCCGATTTGCTGAAGGCCATTTTCGCTTCCACCACCAAACCGGTGGATGCGACGTGGGCGGTTTTTTTCATTCCGTCGGCAATTTTGATTGTCTGGGTGCTGATTGACTGGTGGCTCATCAAGGACACGCCGGAAGAGGCGGATTTTCCGTACTTCGACACGCACGACGCCTCGTCCGGCCAGATGCACATCGAGCTGACGACGTTCGACCTGCTGAAAAAAGTTTTTGCCAGTCCATTGATGCTGCTGATTGCGGCCATCGGGTTGACTTCAGGTGTGTTCCGCAATGGCATCACGCAATGGTATTTCGTTTTTGCCGCCGAGGTGAAACAGCCGGGCGCGGAATTTTTCCTGCAGCATTGGGGCTTGCTGCTGTGTGTCTTCGGCATCATCGGCGGGTTCGCCGGCGGCATGGCATCCGACTGGTGGTTCCAATCCCGGCGCGGTCCCCCGACGGCGTTCCTATGCGGTTTCATCCTGATGATGGCGATGGTGATGGCCGTGTTTTTGTTTTCCTCCCCGCTCATTCTTGGCTGTGCGTCGGTCCTCATCGTGATGGCAGCGGTGGGCATCACGTCGCTCATGGCCGGCACGGCGGCGACGGATTTCGGCGGGCGCAAGGCCGCGGCGACATGCTCCGGCATCGTGGATGGCTGCACCTACCTCGGCAGCGGCATCCAGTCGTTCAGCCTCGGTTACCTGACGACGTGGAACTGGCATTACTGGCCGTATTTTCTAATGCCGTTCGCGCTGATCGGGATGCTGATTGCCATAAAAATCTGGCACGACCTGCCCGCGGCCACCCGGAAATACCTCTCCGAGGTCGGGTAAAAACAGAAGACCGGTTGAACCTGAACTCCGACATTGGACGCGCATCGAGGCCATGAACCGGGGCACAATCCCTGGGAGCGCTGGCGTCTCGCCGGCGAGTTCCGGTTTTCAGTTCTCAACTGGCCGGCGGGACGCCAGCGCTCCCAGGGGGCGAGACTCCCGGCGGGCCGAAATAAGGACATATTTCATTCGGTTTCCGGCTCGCGAGTACGCTCGCCCCACCAAACCAATCCGCTACCATCCTCCGGGTAGTGTCCAAATTTGCAATTCTTCGGAGCGCGGCTGTGCGCGCAGTGTCAGCCGCTGCGCGTTGAAGATGCTGCGGCTGGTCTCCGACACAGCCGCGCTCCGGTCAAATCAGGACACCACCATCCTCCGCTGTTTCTTGACCGGAACCCTTGATTTTGCTTTGTTGCATCCGGCTTTGAGCCGGTCGTATCCGTCTCAGGAGCCTGATCGTGTCAACAACTTTATTTACCCGGCGAAAATTCCCTCCCGGTTTCCGCGCCCGCCGCGGACTTAACTGGGGCGTGGTGGGGCTGATGTACACGTCCTACTACCTGTGCCGCTACAACCTGCCGCTGGCCAACAAAGCCATCGCCGACGAGTTGCATTTTTCAAAGTCCGACATGAGCACCATCATCTCGGCCCAGTTGCTGGCCTACGCGATCGGACAGATTGTCAACGGCCTTTTGACCGACCGAATTGGCGGCAAGCGCGCGATGCTCATCGGCGCGGCAGGCACGGTGACGATGAACCTGCTTTTCGGCGCGTCGTCGTTCTGGGGTTTTCTCTGGCTGTTTGTGGTGTTGCGGAGCATTGACGGCTACGTGCAGGCGTTCGGCGCGCCGGGCTTCATCAAGATCAATGCCTCATGGTTTGGCCAGACGGAGCGCGGCACATTCGCTGGCATTTTCGGGTTCATGATCAATCTCGGGCGGCTCGGCATCAATTATTTCGGCGCCGCGCTGCTGGCCGGCTTCATGTTCCTCGGCATGTGGCAGGTGCCCGCGCTGCACTGGCGCTGGCTGTTCTGGATTCCGGCGGGCGTCGCGAGCCTGGTGGCGGTCGTGCTCGCGCTCGTGGTCAAGGACACGCCGGAGGAAGCGGGTTTTGCCGGCGTTCACGGCGGCGAGGCGGATCATTCCGACCCGGACATCCACGGTAAGATCGCGACGGTGTTCAAACGAATCGTCGGCAATCCGCTGGTCTGGATCATCGCGCTGGCGTATGCCTGCACCGGCGCGGTGCGGCAGTGCATTGACCAGTGGTTTCCCCGTTACTTTCAGGAGGTCCACCACCTGGAATTGAGTTCGGCGCGGTTTCAGTGGCTCGGGTTTCTGATTCCGTTTGTGGCGTCTTCCGGCTCGCTGATCTCGGGCATCATCTCGGACCGGCTTTTCCAGGGCCGCCGCGCGCCCGTGGCCGCGTGGATTTATCTCATCGAAGTCTGCGTCATCCTTGTGGCGACGCAGGTGCACAGCCTCAACTGGACGCTCGTTTTCTTCGTATTAATTTCCTTCACGGCCAACTCGACGCACTCGCTCCTCGGTCCGGCGGCGGCAATGGACATCGGCGGGCGCAAGATGGCGGGTTTTGCGTCGGGCGTGATTGACTCGTTCCAATATTTCGGCGCCAGCCTCGCGCTCAAGGTGCTCGGCTACTTTCTCGATAAGAGCTGGGATTCCTACTTCTACTTCATGGTGCCGTTTGGCATTATCGGCGGCCTGCTCATGTTTGCCATCCGCAACCAGGCGCTGGGCAAAAACCGGGCTTGACCGGGCTGGGAATTCCGCTAAATTTAAAGCGTAATGTTGAAAAACATCATGCAAGTTGCCACAGTGGACGTCGTCGTTGTAGTTAGCGACACCGTTGGCGCTTGTTGAACGAAAACGCTTTAACAAGAACCCACGGCTGAAAATCGGTCGTGGGTTTTTGTTTTATCCGCGATCGTCAGCCACAACCAAAAAATGATTAAGATTAAGAAAAAGATTATGATTAAGAGGACGCGTCACCGCAGCTTGATTCTTAATCGTAATCCTAATCGTAATCCTGATCTCCAAAGCACATGAGCAAGACAACTGAAACCGCTGGAACGAAACTGCGGCCGGAAAAATCCGCCGCCAAACGCGCCAAGCTCGGCCCCGCCATGGCCGGATGCGACATCCTCGTCGAGGCCCTCGAACGCGAAGGCGTGGAGGTCATTTTCGCCTATCCCGGCGGCGCGAGCATGGAAATCCACCAGTCGCTCACCCGATCCAAGATCCGCACCATTCTGCCGCGGCATGAGCAGGGCGGCAGTTTTGCGGCGGAAGGTTACGCCCGCGCGACCGGCAAAGCCGGCGTGTGCATGAGCACCAGCGGCCCCGGCGCGACGAACCTCGTCACCGCCATTGCCGACGCCTACCTGGATTCCTGTCCACTCATCGCCATTACCGGCCAGGTCAACCAGACCATGATCGGTCGCGGTGCGTTTCAGGAAACCGACATCATCGGCGTGACGCTCCCCATCGTGAAGCATTCCTATCTCATCACGGATGTGAACGACATTGCGCGCATTGTGAAGGAGGCATTTTACATCGCGCAATCCGGACGGCCCGGCCCGGTGGTCATTGACGTGCCGAAAAACATTCAGCAAGCCAAAACCCAGCCGGTGTGGCCGACGTTCGAACAGATCAAGAAAAGCCTGCGCGGTTACACCCAACCCGACCTGCGCGCCGACGATCTCGCGTTGAATGAAATCATGGGGTTGATCGAGAAGGCCGAACGCCCGGTGATTTATTGCGGCGGCGGCATCATCAGCAGCGGCGCGGCGGCGGAATTGAAAAAATTTGCCGAGGCGACACAGATCCCCGTGACCACCACGCTCATGGGTCTCGGCGGCTTCCCGGAAACGCATCCGCTCTCGCTCCGCTGGCTGGGGATGCACGGCGCGGCGTTCGCGAATTGGGCCGTCAACGGCGAATACCAGCAGCGCGCCAACCCCAACGATCCGATGGTGAAAATCAAGGACGGCGCGGATTTGCTGCTCGCGTTTGGCGTGCGCTTTGACGACCGCGTCACCGGCAAGTTCGAGGAATTTTGCAAGCACGGCACGATTGTTCATCTGGACATTGACGCGTCCGAGTTGAATAAAAACCGCCGCGCCCATCTTACCGTGGTGGGCGACATCAAGGACGCGCTGACCCGGCTCAATGCGATGCTGGCCAAACGTCCGCTCAACCAAAAGCACACCCCGTGGCTCGAACAAATCGCTGCGTGGAAGCAAAAGGGGCCTTTTGCCTACACCATTACGCAGGAAATCGCCGGCAGCGACCACATGAAAGATCATCTCAAAGGCCATGAAGACCAGATCATCCTGCAACAGATGGTGGTCGAGGCGCTTTACGAACTGACCAAAGGCGAAGCCATCATCACCACCGGCGTGGGCCAGCATCAAATGTGGGCGGGCCAGTGGTACAAATATTCGCGCCCGCGCCAGTTCATCACCAGCGGCGGGCTGGGCTCCATGGGCTACGGCTACCCCGCCGCGCTCGGCGTCAAGGTCGCGCATCCGGACAAGGAAGTGATCAACATAGACGGCGACGGTTCATTCCTGATGAACATACAGGAACTGGCGACCGCGCACGTTGAAAAAATCAACGCCAAGGCCATCATCCTGAACAACCAGCACCTCGGCATGGTGGTGCAGTGGGAGGACAAGTTCTACGCCGGCAACCGCGGCCACACCTACCTCGGCGATCCTGACAAACGCGAGCAGATTTATCCTGACTACGTGCGCGTCTGCAACAGCTTCAACGTGAAATGCGAACGGGTGATGTTCAAGAAGGACCTGCGCCCGGCGATCCAGCGGATGCTCGACGCCCGGGAGCCGTATGTGCTCGATGTGATTGTGCCCTACACCGAACACGTGCTGCCGTTCGTTCCGGCAAACCGCACGGTGGCGGACATGATCTGGAAGGCGTAATTAAAAGGGAGAGTGCAAAGCCTCGAACTCTGCCCGCGGCGGTCAGGTTTTTGGCGTTGGCTTTGGTTTCTGAATATTCAGGAGCCGCGCGATCTCGCGGCCGATTACTTGCGCATTGACCGGTTTCAACAGCACGTTGCTGACGCCGATCTGGCGCGCGCGTTCCTCACCGTCCGAATCAATCAGGCCGGTGATGAGCAGGATGGGGATGTCCTTGCGGATTCGCAACAAACTGGTAGCCAGATCGAAGCCGGATATTTCCGGCATTGCCGAATCGCTGATGACCAGATCAAATTGGGCCGGCTCGGCGCCAAATCGGGTCAGCGCCTCCCGTGGGTGGTCGGACCAATGGACCTGATAGCCCATCCGGGAAAGAACTTTTTCCATCGTGCGTCCTGTCCATTCCTCGTCATCCACCAGCAGGATGTGCTGGCCGTTTCCATGCAAGGGTTTTTCATTGATTTCCGGCACCTTCGCCTCCGGCAGCGTATAGGCGGGGAGATAGATGTAAAACACCGTTCCCTTGCCCGGTTCACTCGATACGATGATGGCTCCCTGATGGATTTTGACGATTCCATGCACAACCGACAATCCCAAGCCGGTCCCTTTGCCTGAGGGTTTGGTGGTGAAAAAAGGCTCAAAAATCCGTTCGAGTGTGGCCTGGTCCATGCCGCCGCCGTTGTCGCGGATGGAAAGCCGGACATATCGTCCGATCCGCAGGTCGGGGTCGGTCACCGCCATATTGGCGTCAATTTCACACATTTCCAGATTGACCTCGATGACGCCTCCGCTTTCGGGCAGGGCGTGCCAGGCGTTGGTGCAGAGGTTCATGATGATCTGATGGATCTGGGTGGGGTCGGCGAGCACCGGGGAGCAATCGGAGGCAATGTTGTATTTGATTTCGACCATGGCGGGAATGGTGGAGCGCAGCAGGGCGAGACATTCCCTGACCACGGGTTTCAACGAGATGGGCCCCACCTTGCTTTCGCGGTGCTGGCTGAAAGTCAGGATTTGTTGGACCAGGGCCTTGGCCCGGTGGGACGCCGCCAAAATTTGTCGCAGCAGTTCCGTATGGGGATGGTCCGGCGGAAAATCCAGGCGCAGGAGTTCCGCGTTGCCCATGATGGCCGCCAGGATGTTGTTGAAATCATGCGCAATTCCCCCGGCCAAAGTGCCGACGGCCTCCAATTTTTGGGATTGCCGCAATTGCGCTTCCAAATGAATGCGTTCGGTGATGTCGTGGGTGATTTTGGAGGCGCCAATGACGTTCCCCCGCAGGTCCTTGATCGGGGAGACGGACTCGGAAACCCGGACTTTTTTTCCGCCCTTTCCAAGCCGCACCGTTTCGGGGTGGTCAATCTTTTCGCCGCGGGCGATGTGCAACAAAATGTCCCGCTCCTCGGTCCGGAGCTCGGGTGGAAACAGCATGAGCGATGGCCGGCCGATGGCTTCTCCGGCGGTGTAGCCAAAAAGTTTTTCCGCGCTGTGGTTCCAACTGGTGATCGTTCCCTCCGGCGTTTCGCTGATGATCGCATTGTGGGAAGACTCGACCATGGCCGCCATCCGCGCCTGATACTCTTCCGCGCGCTCGCGTTCGGCGGTGAGTTCGGCGGTTTCCAGCACCTGACGCCGCAGTTGCCGGCGCAGTTCCAGATACAGCAACACGGCCGTCACCAGCACGAACCCCAGGCCTTTGTAAATTTCCAGGCTGGCGGCGGCCGCCGGGTCGGAGACGAGCGCATGCAGCAGCTTGCCGGAAAACAAAATCCACAAGCCGGCGATTGCGGCATAGAGCAGACTCGTGCGGAGGGCTATCCCCCCAAACCGATTTAGCCGGGGAGTCTCCTTTGCGATGATCCGGAGTTTTTTGAAATTCATGGAAACTTTCGCGAAAATCCCAACACCGGGGCGGGAGCGATTTGACAGCGGTCGGGCAGGGTGCTTGCCGGGAAGGAGATACAAAACACCCCCAGCGTGATCATCCCGGAGAAAACGCAACTATCGGCCATCATTCCCAATAATTTTGACCGCCGCTCAGGCGTTACCATTTTCATGCCCATAGCCTTTGCTGGTTATGAATCAGCGTAGTCCTTTCCATGAATAATACAAGAAATAGTTTAAGACTCACCAGCGCGGGCGCATTTCATTAGCACCCTGCTTTAGCGGGGTGTTAATGAAAGGGATGTCAACACAGGGGCATTCCAACTTTGTCCGGTTTTTCATTTCTGCATGCTTCCTTCTTCATTCTACTTTCAGCATGAGCCTTGTTAACCCGGCTGCCACGAAAGAAGGCGCTTGCTGACGGGGTGTCTGGCGATTGAATCCGGCTGGTTGGCGGGTTTTCACCGGGAATGTTCACGAATTCTTTTTGCCTGCCGGTCTCTTTTATGCAAATTTATAGCCATGTTCGAAAACACTATTCGCCGGATGCCGCGGTCGCAGGGTGTGCAGCGCCTGAACACCCAGGAATTGCGTGACACGTTTCACATCACCAATCTTTTCAAGCCGGGCGAATTGCGCGGCGTGTTCACCGACCTCGACCGGCTGGTGGTTGGCGGCGTGATGCCGGTCAAGCCGGTTGAATTGCCGAATCACAAGGAGACCGGGCGGGCGTTCTTCCTCGAACGCCGCGAGTTCGGCGCCATCAACGTCGGCGGGGCTGGAGCGGTGCGCGCGGACGGCAAGACGTTTTCGCTCGACCGGCTGGATTGCGTTTATCTGCCGATGGGCACCAAATCGGTTAAATTCGAGAGCAAGGATGCGAAGAATCCGGCGAAGTTTTATTTCCTGAGTTGTCCGGCGCACGCGGCGCATCCGGCGGCGACGATGAAACCGAAGGACGCATCGCCGGTGCCGCTGGGGTCAGCGGCTGCGGCGAACAAACGGACGATTTACAAATACATCCACCCGGGCGGCATCCAGAGCTGCCAGTTGGTGATGGGGTTCACCGCGTTGGAGGAGGGGAGCGTGTGGAATTCGATCCCGCCGCACACACATTGGCGGCGCTCGGAGGTTTATTTTTACTTCGACCTCGGCGAGAACGTGCTGACGCATTTTCTGGGCGAACCCCAGCAGACGCGGCATCTGTTTGTGCACAATGAGGAGGCCGCGCTGTCGCCGAACTGGTCCATTCACTGCGGCTGCGGCACAAGCAATTACACATTCATCTGGGGCATGGCCGGCGAAAACCAGGTGTTCGATGACATGGACGTCGTGCCGCCGGCGGATTTGAGATAGATGTAGATTTTGAAATTTGCAGAAATGAACACTATGGCTTTTCCCCTCACCCCAGTCCTCTCCCTCGGGGAGAGGGAGAATGGTCGCCAGTCGGTTGGCGGTGTTGAGCAGGTTGAAGATTAGAGAGTTATGCGCAGGCTGTTCCCTCTCCTTGGGGGAGAGGGTTAGGGTGAGGGCGAAGCCACCTCGTGTATTGAACGGTGTTTTTTTCAGGATATGAATTAACAACCAAATACAAATTATGGAAACGAAACGTTTCAACAAAAAAGTCGCCATCGTGACCGGGGCCAGCCGCGGCATTGGCCAGGCCATTGCCCTTGCGTTTGCCCGCGAAGGCGCCCACGCCGTCAGCGTGGACATCGGCGACCAATCCGAGACCGGCGCCCGGGCAAAAGCGCTGGATGCCAGGTTCAACGCCTACACCGAGGATTTCGGCAAGCTCACCCAGAAAGGCGCCGCCGACCTTGTCGCCAAAATCATCAATGACACCGGGCGCGTGGACATTCTCGTGAACAACGCCGGCATCATCCGCCGCGCGCCGGTGGTGGACCATCCGGAAGTGGATTGGAACGCCGCCATTCAAATCAACCTGACCGCGCCGTTTTTTCTGAGCCAGGCGGTGGCCAAATGGTGGCTGACCGGCGGACGTGAAAAATCCCCGGCCGACGCGCGCCTCAAAGTGATCAACATCGCCTCGATGCTGTCGTTTCAGGGAGGCATTTTGGTTCCGGGATACACCGCCAGCAAGAGCGGCATCGCCGGCATCACCAAGGCGTTTGCCAACGAACTGGCCAAGGAACGCGCGAATTTCAACGCCGTGGCGCCCGGTTACATCGCCACGGAAAACACCCGGCCGATCCGCGAGGACGCCAGGCGGAACCAATCCATCCTCGACCGCATTCCCGAGGCGCGCTGGGGGTCACCCGAGGATATTGCGGGAGCGATCCTGTTTCTCGCCTCGAAAGATGCCGATTATCTGAACGGCACCATCATGAACGTGGACGGCGGCTGGCTGGCACGGTAAAGCACTTCCGCAAAGCCGGGGGAAAGGGAGGATTCATGGGGCGATCCATCTTCGCTGGGCTACGACACGGAGTCAGGCGGGGAGGCCCTGTTTCCGGCACTTCCGCTGCATTCAAAAACTGACAGTCGCCATTTTTCAAAACCGTTCATTTTATGGGCGTATCATCCGAATTGGCGATGGCGCACATTAATAAAATTTGCGAAAACTGACTGCGTAACCAAATCCATGCAATCGCCGTTTCATGGCGTTTCATGCCCCTCGGGGTGGCCTTTACATGGGAAAACCAAAAAACTAAGCCAACAACACAATGAAATCAAAATCCTTCCGACAGTATCATCCGGAGCAGTATGCCCGGTTTATATCCATCGCGTTCGGTCTGGCCATGTATTTGATGTTTGCCCGCCAGGCTTCAGCCGCCTTCGGCTTCACCGATGACGGCAGCCACTGGGTGGTGGACACCGGCGGCGGCCTCGTCTTCAAGGTCCAGAAAAGCAACTCGGACCTGGCTTCGATGGTGTACAACGGCAACGAGTACCAGGTGCAAAGCCCATGGTCACACGTCAATTCGGGCCTGGGCGCCTCCTGCACCTGCGCGCTGGTCGGCACCAGCGCCATCAAAATCACCTGCAACGGCAGCAGTTGCACGCATTACTACATGGCCAAAAGCGGCCAGCCCATCATCTACATGGCCACTTACGTGACCGCCGACACCGAATGGCGCTACATCGCCTATTTGAACCGGAGTCTCGTCGGCGGCGGCCCGACAGCTTCGGACACGTACGGTAACACGGGAGCGATTGAATCGTCAGATATTTTCGGGATGAGCGACGGCACCACGCGGTCAAAGTATTATTCCATGCACCCGATGAAGGACAACACCAGCCACAGTGCCGGATCCGTGGTCATGTACATGGGCAACCGGGAAACCAGCTCGGGCGGCCCGTTTTTCCGTGACATCGAATTCCAGGGCAATGCCAATTGCGAAATCTACAATTACATGAAATCCGGCCACAACCAGACGGAAAGCTGGCGGTCGGGTTTGCATGGGGTGTATGCCCTCAGCTTCAGCGGGTCACCGGATTTTGGCACCTGGCTCGACAGCATGGGGTTGTCCGGCTACGTCGCCCAGTCCGGTCGCGGCCGGGTGAATGCCACGCTCTCGGGCGGAACCCTGGTGGGTTATGCCAACAGTGCCGCCCAGTATTGGTCGGGTTCAGGCTACTCCCCCTACATGAAACCTGGCACTTACACGATGACGCTTTACAGCGGTGAATTGAACGTGGGCAGCAGCTCGGTCAGCGTCTCTGCCGGTGGCACCACCAGCAAGAGCATTTCCTCCAGCTTCTCAACTCCCGCCACCATCTGGCGGATGGGTTCGTGGGATGGCACTCCTTCGGGCTTTTTGAATGCATCCCTGATGACCTACATGCATCCGTCGGACAAACGTTGCAGCAGTTGGGGGCCGGTGACGGTGTCATCAAGTTCGGCCGGAAGTTTCCCCTGCTACATGTGGAAAGGTCAAAACAATGCGTGCAAGATCACATTCACCCTGACCTCCAGCCAAGTGGCGGCGCACACCATCCGGATCGGCATCACCGCTGCCTATGCCGGCGGCCGTCCGCAGATCAAGGTGAATTCCTGGACCTCATCCGCGCCCGGCGCCTCAAGCCAGCCCGATTCCCGAAGTCTGACGATCGGGACCTATCGCGGCAACAACACTCAGTTCACTTATGCCGTGCCGGCCAGCGCCTTTGTGGCGGGATCCAACACGCTGGAAATTGATGTCATCAGCGGCTCCAGCGGCACCGGCTTCCTGAGTCCCGGGATGTCCATTGATTGCATCGAGTTGCAGAACTGATGGCTGATTGTCCATCTCCCAGGCTGGTTGCGCTGCTTGACCGCGCAGCCAGTGCTGGGAGAGGATTTTGTTCCCACCGCCGGTGGGGGAATGCGAACGAAAACAATGGGCGAGCCATGGTGATGAACAGGTTAACCTTGATTTATGTCCTGACGGCCGTTGTCGGGTTGGTCGTGGGTTGCCAGACGCCCACGACGGGCTGGGACCTGACGTTTGACCAAAAATTGCCCGCGCCACGGGAAACGCCCGGCGCTTTCGAAAAACAATTCCGGAAAGACACCGGGGAGACGGACCTCACCCGGCGCGCGGAAGTGTACCGCGCCATGGAGATCAAGGGAAAAGCCATAGACCGCCTGCGGCTCAGGTTCGATCTTTCGGTCTGGCCGGAACCGTTGAAGTCCACGGCTCGATTGTGGGTTGCGGTTGGCGGCACCAACGTGATTACGATTGACGGTCCCCTGCGATTGACCTTTTCCCAGTCCGGCACCGGCGTGTCCACCCTGCTGGAAAACAAGGTTTCCGTGGACGGGGTGGATTTGATGGGCTGTGATTTTGCCGTGAAAGACGGCGAGGTCACCGTGGCAATTGACAACCGTGGCCATGCGCATCCGGTAAAGTACTCGCTGCACGCCATCGTGTACGCGCCCCGAAAGCTCGACCCGTATTATTTCCCGCAGGCCCCCGAACTGGATTTGCCGGAGGATGGAAGCGAGTGGTCCTTCCCGGATGCTGCCGGCGGGGCGGGCAAAATCCATTTTTTGTGGAATGACGCTGGAACCAGGGACGGACAAATCACTCAATACGAGATTGAATGCTGGAACCGGGACAAAGACAATGAACCGGTGTTTACGCATTCCATCACGAACGGGACGGAATGCGAGGAGAGCCTGATTCCCGGCAAATATTCCTGGCAGGTGCGGACGCAAGACGATGGCCGGTGGAGCCAGTGGAGCAAGACCAGAACCTTTGTCATCAAGGCTACGGAGAAATGATGCCAGGATAACCTGCAATTTAAATCCATGCGACGAATGTTCCAGTCAAGGTTGGCGCAGGTGGCAATTCCGGTTTGCCTTGCGACCGGGGCGGTTTTGTTTCTGCGACGCATGGAGTGGCCGGCTGGGCCAACCGGTTCGGATGCGCCGCCACTGTTGCTTCAACCGCAAGCCGGGGCCGCGCCGTCATCCAACCTTGCCACGCCGGCGGATGAGCCCTTTCCGGATTTGACTGGTTCGGCGACAGATGAAGAACTTTTGGCCCTGGCCAGAAGTATGGTAGGTCGTTCACCGGAACGGGGCATCGCCTGGGCGCGGTCGCAAAGCGATGAGGAATTGCGCGAGCGATTGCTGTCTGCCGTGGTGCGGGCCTGGGGGGAACTAAACCCGGCCGCCGCGGTGGATTGGGCGTTGGTGCAGGGCGACAGTGAACGGCAGGCGGACCTGGAAGCGGCCCTGGCCGGCGCGGTCAAACAACCGCAACTGGCCCTGGCCATCGTTCGCGACCGGCTACAGTCGGACCCGGACGATGCGGCCGCCTGCGGTACGGCGCTGGTTGGTGCTTTGAACAACGCCGGACAGTTTCAAACCGCGCTCGAATTTGCCAATGACGGACCGCCGGATTTCCGCGCGGACTGGATGACGGCTGCCTTTCATCGTTGGGGGGCGAGCCAGCCGCAGGATGCGATGGGGGCGCTGGACGCGATTGCCGACCAGGAACTGCGCGGGACCGCGTTTCGGGCCATGGCGGATGGCTGGAGTGCCAGCGACCCCTCGGCTCTTGCCACCTACGCCATGTCCCTGCCGCAAGGCCAAAACCGCGATTATGCCCTGGGCCAAGCGATGGACAACTGGTCGTTGCAGGACCCCGCCAGCCTGGGCGCATGGCTGAACACCCTGCCGCCGGGAGCCGAAGGCGACATCGGTGCGGCGTTGATGATTTCAAAAACCGACGGGGCCAACCGCAGCACCGAAGTGGCACTGGGCTGGGTGGAAAGCATTTCCGACCCAGGATTAAAATTTGATTCCCTGGCTCATGTTCTGGATGAATGGGCGCAAACCGATTCGGCCGCCGCGACGGAATATGTGAGAAACGCCGCGTGGCTCGAAAACAATCAACGTTCGACGTTGCTGGAAAAAATGGGAACGGCCCATTAGGTTCCTTCCCGTTTTTTTCAACACCGCGCCCATTTTCATCACCGGCGGCTGGAAAATTCATTTGGTCACGCAGCCCAATTCTGGTAATTCCATCGGGACCACTTTTGCTTATGAAACAGACATTCAACCGGATTCTTTTCATCCTTGGCGCGGCATTTTTTTTCGCCCTGCCCATTTCCTGTGCGACGAATACCGCATCCGCGCAAAAATTTGCCGGCGCCACGCCGTTGGAATGGTCGGTGCGGCTGGCGGATTCGGAGATTGCCCGGCGCGGCGACAGCCTGGCGTGGACGGAAGGCGGCAAGGCCAGATGGGATTACACCGCGGGGCTGTTCACCCTGTCGTTGCTCAAGCTGGACGCGCGGGTGCATGACCCGCGCTACGTCAAATTTGCCGAGAACGCCATCGGTTCCTTCATCGTGACCAATGGCGACATCCGGGGCTACAAAGCGGTAGAATATCAAATCGATGCCATCAATCCTGGCAAAACGGCGCTGGCGCTTTGGCAAATCACCCATGACGAACGCTATCAAAAGGCCGCCGCGTTGTTGCGCAAGCAACTCGACACCCAACCGCGCACCGCGGATGGCGGATTCTGGCATAAACAGCGGTATCCGCACCAGATGTGGCTGGACGGCTTGTACATGGGCGCGCCGTTTTATGCCGAGTATGCGAAACTATTTAACGGACCGGTTTCCGACTATGACGACGTGGCGAAGCAAATCCGGCTGGTGGCGACGCACACCTGCGATCCGGCGACGGGTTTGTTTTATCATGCCTGGGATGAAAGCAAGGAGCAGCCCTGGGCGGTCAAGGCCACCGGCACCTCGTCCAATTTCTGGGGCCGCGCCGTCGGCTGGTATGCCATGGCCCTGGTGGACGTGCTGGATTATTTCCCGACGAACCATCCAGCCCGGCCGGAAATCATCGCCACGTTCCAGAAACTCTGCGCGGGGGTGGTGAAATGGCAGGACCCGAAGACCGGGCTGTGGTGGCAGGTCATGGACCAGGGCAATCGCCAGGGCAATTATCTGGAAGCGACGGCTTCGAGCATGTTCGTCTATGCGATGGCCAAAGGCGTGAATCATGGTTATCTGCGTCGGGATTATGTTCCGGCGATTGAAAAAGGCTACCGGGGCATCATTGGAAATCTGATCAAAAACGGCGGCAACGGAAAGTGGTCGCTCACACAATGCTGCGCGGTGGCCGGGCTGGGCGGGACGCCGAGCAACGGCCACGTGCGCGATGGCAGTTTCGATTATTACGTGAGCGAACCCATCGTGAACAACGACCTCAAAGGCGTCGGGCCGTTCATCCTGGCCGGAATCGAGGTGCAGCAATTGTTGAACGGTTCGCCGGCTGCGGGTGACAAGGCGCGTTCCGCCGCTGCCGCCACCGGCCGGAAATCGGTCGTGATCAAGGTGACCAACCCTTCCCATTTCCCCCGCGTTGACGAAACGGTGGAAATTAATCTGCAGACCGTTGCCGGCAACCTGCAACTGGACCCGGCGACCGGCAAATTCGCGGTGAAGGACTGCGCGACCTCCAACATTTTGGATTCACAGGTTTATGCCTCCGAACCCGGCCAGGCACCGGACAAGCTGTTGTTCCAGGTTGACCTCGCGCCGAACGAAACACGGACATTTTGCATCGTGGACGCTTCCGCCTTGACTAATGTGCCGCCGCCCATCGTGAAGACGTTTGCGCGTTACGTGCCGGAGCGGATGGACGATTTCGCGTGGGAAAGCGACCGCATCGCGCACCGCACCTACGGCCAGGCGCTCATCAAGGGCGAAGGCACCATCAGCAGCGGCCCGGATGTGTGGATCAAAAAGAACCGCGGCCTCATCGTGGACGTGATGTATGCCACCAAGCATTACCACGAGGACAACGGCGAGTTCATGGACGACTACCGCGTCGGCAAAAGCCGCGGTTGCGGCGGCGTCGGCATCTGGGACGGCCAGAAACTTTACACCTCGAGCAATTATCGGAACTGGAAGCTCATCACCACCGGGCCGATCCGCTCGGAGTTTGAGCTGACTTACGACGCGTGGGACGCCGGCAACGGGCGGAAGGTTTCCGAAACCAACCGTTACAGCATTGACGCCGGCTCATGGTTCACCAGGGCGCAAAGCACGTTCAGCAGCGAAACCAATTCACCGCTGACCATCGGCATCGGACTGGCCGAGCGCGCCTGCCCAACCAATCGCGAGGAATTCGATCGGGCGCGACCAAAACGAAGGCTGGATGAGCTACTGGCAGCCGGAGGATCAACCGAAAGGCATCATCGGCGATGCGATCATCCTGCCGAAAGGCAGCGTGAAGGAATTCACGAACGATAATCCGGACATGCCCGATTCTAAAAAGCACGCCGCCGTGCCGCAGCCGACGCATGAAGGTTATCCGCCCATCCGAAACATGCTGGCGATTTCGCAAGCCGAGGTCGGCCAGCCGTTCGACGTATTATTTTGGCGCGTGCTGGGACCGCAGCGGCGATTTCACCAACCACGTCCAGTGGGAGGATTACGTGCGCCGGTTTGCCGAACGGCGCGACGCGCCGCTGAAGGTGACGATTGGGAACTGAAGGCCGGGCGGGCAGTCCTCTGCCCGCCGCTCGCGTGAATGTTGACCAAACACGGCGCGCAGAGGACTGCGCGCCCTACCATATCAACCCTTCGTCTGGGCGATGATTTTCATCGCCCCGGCGGTCAGCGCGGTGATTTTCGACCACGCCTTTTCCGCGACGAGTTTGCGCTCGGCCATCCAGGAACCGCCGATGGCGGCGACCTGTCGGCAGTGCCAGATAATCCGGCAAATTCGCGGCGTTGATGCCGCCGGTGGGGACGAATTTGACACCGGTGTGGGCGAACGGTCCGGCCAGCGCCTTGAGCATAGGCACGCCGCCCGCCGCTTCCGCCGGGAAAAATTTCAGATGTTTCCAGCCAAGATCCAGCGCCCGGCCAACCTCCGTCGGCGTCATGACTCCGGGGAAGAACGGCATTTTGTTTTTGTGCGCCACTGCCAGGACCGATTCGTTCAGGCCCGGCGAGACGCCGAATTGCGCGCCGGCGTCCACCGCGCGCTGCACCTGTTCCACGGCGAGCAACGTGCCGGCGCCGATGGCAACGGCGGGCAGGTTTTTCCGGATGCGCGCAATCGAGTCGGCGGCGGTGCTGGTGCGGAAGGTGACTTCCATGACGTTCAATCCGCCGGCGAGCAGGGCCTCGGCGAGCGGCACGGCGTCGTCCGGTTTGTCAATCACCGCCACGCAGATCAAACGTTGTTTCAGGAGAGATTCGGTGTTCATAAAATTCGTGGGCGGATGATACAGGATTACGGGCACTAGTGAACTTGAAACTGAACTGTGGATGGCGCGGTTGCAGGGCGCACCTTTCAGCAGCTCTGAGCAAGTACGCGCGAAGGTTTGGAGTTCCGTCCCGCCGCCTGCGGGACGGTTATGTCAGTGTTATCGCCAGACCGCGTAAACGCGGAACTCCAAACCAGGAACGGCAACCGTCCGGACACTGCGGAATTGGTTTTCAATTCCTGGAAATCCGTGTAATCTGCGGGTAAAATTAAACCATGAACTTTGCGATTGAACACATTGCCGTTGCCGCGGCCCATCCCGCTGCCTTGAGAGACTGGTATATGCGCGTGCTGGGGGCGCGACCGGTTTGGGACAACGGCAAAAGTCCCCTCGTCTGCCTGATTGCGCTGTCCGGGTCGTGGCTGGAAATTTATGCCGCGGATGCCCCGCTGGCCGCGCGCGGCAACAACAAACTGGCCGGCTGGCGGCATGTCTCGTTGCGCGTGCATTCGATTGAGGCGGCGAAGGAGGAACTGATCCAGCGCGGGGTGACGTTCGAAGAAAAAATCCTTCCGGCGGCCGGCGGCGGCAAGGTGCTGTTTTTCAAGGACGCTGAAGGCAACTTGCTGCACTTGACCGAGCGTCCGGCGGATTGGCACCCTGGCAAAGCGTGATGAAACGCCAGCCTGCAGAGTTCGGCAGGCGGCTTGAGCGGTTACGGTGGCGGCGAGTGTCGGCCGCAGCGTTTCAGGTGTTTAACGAACACGGAGAGGGTTTTCCTGCTGACATGGTGTTCCATGCCCTCCGCATCCAAATGGGCGATGTTGGCCGGAACACCGAGCGACTTGAGGACCTCGACCACAATCTCGTGACGCCGGCGTGATTCTTCAGAAAGTTTCCGGCCGGCTTCGGTGAGCAAAATGGAGCGATACGGCCGGGCATTGACCAGTCCGCCGCGCTGGAGACGCTGGATGGTGCGGTTGACGGTGACGTGCGTGACGCCCAGGCGGCGGGCCAGATCGGTCACCCGCGCCGCGCCGGTGGTGGCGATGAGTTCGGCAATCAACTCCACGTAGTCCAGGGCGATTTCCTGGGAATGCTCCTGCCGGGTGCGGCGGGGGTTGCCCTGAAGCGGCGGACGGGCCTTCGCGGTTTTGGCTGGCGGGCAATTCATATTCCAAACTAAACCACACCAAATTGCGGTTGACAATCTTTCTGCCAAATTGTAGCACAGGCTACAAATGGACAGGCATGCCGGAAGAATTTGACAAAAAGGAGATCGCCGACGCACGCCGCCAGGCTGGCGGCGTCAGCCACCCGTCGCTGGAAGGGGTGCATGGCACGGTGGACGTGCCGCCGGATCGAGCCGGCTTCTGGCGGCAGTGGCGGGCGTTTGCGGGACCGGCAATCCTCGTCAGTGTCGGGTACATGGATCCCGGGAACTGGGGCACCGACCTGGCGGGCGGAGCGCAGTTCAAATACGGTCTGCTCTGGGTCGTTGCTGTGGCCAGCTTCATGGCCGTCATCCTTCAGGTCATTGCCGCCCGTCTGGGTGTGGCCACGGGCAGGGACCTGGCCCAGTGCTGTCGCGACCAGTATCCCCGGTGGTTCCGGTGGCCGAACTGGATTGCCATGGAAATTGCCATTATCGCCACGGACCTGGCCGAATCGCTGGGCAGCGCGGTCGCCTTGAATTTGCTTTTTCACATTCCCATGGCATGGGCGATAGTCATTACCGCTTTCGATGTGCTGCTCCTGCTCGCTTTGCAAGGGTTGGGCATGAGGATGATTGAGGCGGTGGTCACGATTTTTGTCGCCACCATCGGGGTCTGCTACGGCATCGAGATTTTCATTCTTCCCCAGACGCATCCCGGTTTTCTGGAGATGGGCCAGGCGCTGGTGCGGCCCAACTTTCACGAAGCCGGCATGATCGTTGTGGCCATCGGCATGGTCGGAGCGACGGTCATGCCGCATAATCTGTTCCTGCACTCGGCGCTGGTGCAAACACGAAAGCTGAAGCGTGATGAGCATTCCATCCGCACCGCCATCCGCTTCAACACCATTGACTCCACCGCTGCGCTGACAGTCGCGTTTTTTGTCAATGCGGCGATCCTGGTGCTGGCGGCAATGGTATTTTACGGAAAGCAGAGCGTGACGGTGGCGGGTGGCCAGGTGGTCATGTTCAATCCCGACAGCGATTGGATACGCATCGCCTATCTGACGCTGGCCCCGCTGTTGGGCACGGCTGCTGCCAGCACACTCTTTGCCGTGGCATTGCTGGCCAGCGGACAAAGCAGCACCATCACCGGCACGCTGGCCGGACAGGTGGTGATGGAAGGGTTCATGCGCTGGCGCATTCGCCCGTGGGTGCGGCGGATGATCTCGCGCACCTTGGCGGTGGTGCCGGCAATCTGGATCATCAGCATTCGCGGCAATGGCAGCGTGACCGATCTGGTCAACCTCAGTCAGGTCATTCTCTGCCTCATCCTGCCTTTCGCCATGTTCCCGCTGCTGCATTTCACCTCCTCCCGCCGGATCATGGGCCGGTGGGCCAACGGCTGGTTTCTGATGGTTCTGGGCTGGGGCAGTGCGATATTGATTACGGTGATGGATATCTATAGTTTGCCGGAATCGCTCAAAGACGCGTGGCACATCATCGCCGGCGGATGATGGCGCGCAGCAGGAAAGGCACACGCATGTATAAAACCATTCTCGTGACGTTGGACCGCACCGCGGCCGACCGGGCGATCATCGAGCACATCAAACCGCTGGCCAAGGCGATGCAAAGCCGTGTCGTGCTCCTGCACGTGGCCACCGGCGCGCCGGCCAAGTATCACGGCAAAAACGCAGCGGGCGCGGAGGTCGAAGAAAGCCAGGCGTATCTGGACCGCGTTCGGGCCGAGTTAGCCGCTGACGGCATTCCAGCCGACGCGGAACTGGCTTACGGCGAACCGGTCAAAGAAATCGTCCGTTGGGTTCAGCAGCAAAAACCCGACCTGGTGGCGATGGGCACGCACGGTCATCATTTCGTGGCCGATCTGGTTCTGGGAACAACGGCCATAACGGTACAGCACAGCATCAGTGTTCCCGTTCTTCTGCTCCGGGCCAGGTAGAGCCGGCAGCGGCATTAAGCTCATTCATCCATGCGGCTGGTGGACATTCAACAAATTGGCAACGAACTGGCCGTCAAATGGGATGATGGCGGCGAGGATTTTATTCCGCTGGAGAAACTGCGGCGATATTGTCCGTGCGCGGGGTGCAAGGGCGAGACGGACATTCTGGGGAATGTTTACAAAAATCCTGAAACAGCTTTGACACCGAAAGCTTTTGAATTGGTTCGCATCGTTGGCGTGGGCGGTTATGCGGTTCAGCCGGTTTGGGCCGACGGGCATTCGACGGGAATTTATTCTTTCGATTATTTGAAACGGGTGGCCGGCGAAAATATGGGTGGTTAAAAAGAAAAACGGCGCGCTCTGATGAACGCGCCGTTTTATTAATCTAAATTCTCACCGCAGAATCTGCACCCGGTAGAACCGCGTCTGACCGGCGGTGGTGTCGTCAAATTCCATGTCCGTGCCGGTGCCGGTGTTGGTGGCGATGGCCGACCAGCTGCCGGGGAAGAGACTGCCGGAGCGCAGAATGACATACTGTTTGCCACTGACCGTCGGCCAATGAATGGCGGCGGTTGCCCCGGCGGGAACCGGTTTTTTGGGATTCAAGCTCGGAAAATCATTGGGCGTGTTGGGGTCAACGCCAGCAACGTATTTTTGCCAGTTGTTTATGCCGTCGCCGGAAGGGCAGGCGTTGGAAATGGACAAGATGTTATTGACGGTGCCGAACCAACGCAGGCGCCACAAATCAGGTATGCCGTCACCGTAAGCTGAATTGGTGCGGCTGGACAGCGTGACCAGGCCCGTCAGCGTTTGTTTGGGGAACGAGGCGATGCCGTTCGGCGAGGCTGAGGCGTGATCAAAATGGATCGCGTAGGCGGACAGGCTCGTGGCGCTGGCCGGAATGGTGACGGTCAAGGTGCCAAGGGTGACGTTGCCGGTCAGGCCGGCGATTGAGCTATCGAGCCACACGGCGGAGTAATTGCCGTTGCCTTTGGAATCCGAGTTGTAGGGATTACCCAATGCCGAACTGGGAGCGAATTGCACGGCGTTGGCCAGGGCCGGTGAACCGTTGAGCGGCGTGACGTTCAGGTTAAGCATTAACACGCGCAGCGGGTAGTTGCCGAATACGGTTGCATTAATGGGAATTTGCACCGTCTGGCCTGCTGAACCGATAATATTCCCTGCCGTGAAGTTGACTTGAGGAGGTGTGGTTGCACTGTTTTGTACTTCAGATTCCGTTAAGATGGAACTGCTGCTGCTTGAGGATAGGGATGCCACATGAGCCGCCACGTTGGGAGCACCAGTGTCGGCAACACGTTGGCCGGCGTTCCAGAAACGACGGAACCATGTCAGACTCGGATCGAGGGAACGACGGTAGGTGACATACACATCGCACACATCCAGCACACCGTCACCGAAAACGATTTGGTTTATGGCGGTGTCATCACCGTCAAACAGCGTGTTCAAGCTGGCGGGAATAGTGGGGAAATAAACGGTATTGGTTATAAAGACGAAGTTAGTGCTGTAAGTGATTGGTAAAGTAACGGATTGGTAAACAAAGCTATTAGTGGATATTTCATATACATAATAGGTTGTTAAGAAAAGGTACTTGGTGAGGTTCACTATGCTAACATTAGTCTGGTAAGCAACATTATTGGTATCATACAAATAGGTATAGTTGGTAATTGTATAACTAAAGGGATTATTCCAAGGGAAAGTGGCGACATTCGTGTAATAGCCAAAATTGGCATCAGCCGGGTCTGAATCTATCACGCCATAATTTCCGCAAGAGTCCATGGCGTCAAAGAAATCGCTGGCAGACAATGGATAATTTAAGCCGTAGGCGGCGGCTTCGAAGACCTGCTCAATATCGGCATTGACTATGTTACTGGACCCAAAGTCGCCAGCATTGAACCAGCCGAACGGGTAAACACTGCCAACGATATATTTTCTCTGGCCGATGGTTATATCTTTTAAGGCGTTTATAGGACCGCCGCCCGCAGTGGAGCCATTGGTTGGCATAGCGATGTAAACATCCGAACCGGGAGTGCCAATACCATCTGAAGTAGCAGATGCACGCCCGATTTGGATCTGGTAAACGTCGTTACTTGTGGCATTGGATGGAATCCAAAGCGCGTACCCTCCCAATTCAATCTGCCCGGGATGGTCAGCGTTTGGGTATAACAAGTCGTGAGCTTGGGAAAAGGCTATCAAATCCTGTACCTTGGTATTGTAGAGATTGGTCGCGCCGAATCGTTCCACCCAGCCGACTCCAAGAAGATTGCCATCTGTAAACTGCATGTCCTGATACCAATCTCCCTGGTATTTGAAGGCATTGATGTCCTCGGCGGGCGGAGGGTTGTTGCCACTGGAAACAAAGGCCCAGGTGGGAATGGGAAGATAAAGGCCTGGATGCGCGGGATCCGGCTTTTCCAGCATGGAATCAAACCAAAAGAGACCAGGTATAGCGATGGGACCAAGATTGGTAACAGTGATATTGAACTGAAGACTGTAAATCACGGCAGACGATAGAGCAGTTAAAGTGACCGGCGCATAGAAAAACTGGCCAGGGGAGGCGACGAAATCGCTGGAGGCTTCGCCCGAGGCGAAGCCGAAGCTGATGGTGTTGGGCACAAAATTGTCCGGCGAGAAAGACTGCACGGCGATTCCGCTCGGAAAATAGCCATCGCGGAAAGCGCGGGTTTTGAAGAGAACATTGGTGCTCGCATTAACGGCAAGCGTGATCGAATTGCCGTTGGTGATCGCGATCGGCCCGATTCTGGACGCGGAGTTGGTTGGATCGGTGCCGTCAATGGTATAATAGAGCATCACATTGCTGGTATTGTCGCTGACGGTGAACTGTGCGCCGTTGTTTCCGTTAATCGTTGGATTGGCAACCTGGAATATGAACTCGGCGGTGACAATCGCGCTGCTTCCTCCAGGACCGACATTCACCGCTTTGATCACCAGGTCCGGCACGGTCGTCACGGGCAGCGACTGCGCGAAGAACAGGCCGTTTTGATAAAACGGCGGAGTGCTTCCGTTTGTCGAACTGGGATCGGTCAAAACTGGCTGCGGCCCGTTGGTGGCGATGTAATAGGTCGCGACAATGCCGTTGGTGGCCGGATCAATGGCCAGGAGCAGGTCATTGTGGGCGATATACAGGCTAACCGGGTAGAACACGGTTAACCAGTTGTTATGTATGTCCGGTTCGTAATCAAACCAACCGATTCTCGGCGGCGGCGGCGGCGGCCAATTCAGATAGTAGCTTACTTCCAAAGAATTTGCACTCTCGCCGCCGGGGTTCACGGCTGAAACAACATAGAAATACACCGAGCCGATGAGCGCGTTCGAATCGTTGTAACTCGCGCTGGTCGGGCTGGCAATGGTTGTGAAAGGTCCGTTGGTGGATGTGGAGCGTTTTACGTTGTAGCTGGTTGCGCCAGCAGACGTTGACCAGCTCAACAGTACCGGCCCGAAGTTATGATTGGTGGCGAACAAGTTGCCTGGCACGGGAGAAAACATCGGCGTGGCGCTCGCTTCCGAAGAGTTTGGCCCCTGGCCGAAAGTGCTGCTCACGGACGAAACAACATAGTAATAAGTCACGCCGTCTTCGACGTTGGTGTCGGTAAAAGCGGTGGTGGTGGTGCTGCCAATGATGTTATTGGTGTAAGGTCCGCCGCTGGATGTGGCGCGTTTGATGTTGTAATTCGTCACCCCGGGGCTGGCACTCGCCGTCCATGTCAAAATTACGTTTCCATAGCCCGCCGCCGCGGCCAGATCCTTCGGCGCGAGAGGTGGAATTGGCTGCGGCTTGATAGGGGGCGTTCCCGTGACCTTGCGGATGACGCTCCAATACTTTTCCGTCACATAAACAGAACCGTCGGACGAAATGGTCACGCCATAAGGCTGGCGTGACTGGACATCATTAGTATTATTGTCAGGCACTATAACCGTTCCGTCCCCAACCGTCAAACCTGGATAAGGATCGTACCAATAGTTGGACTTGACGCCATAGAGATTGGCCACGCTGTTGCTGGTCACAACTTTGACGCGATGGTTGCCGAAGTCGGTGACGATCAAACTGCCATCGCCCGTTTCGGCCACGCCGGAAGGCTGAAAAAATTTGGCCACCGTGATGAGATCAGCATTGAACTGCGAGTTGGTGTTGGGTGGTGTGATGGAGAAGTCGCCGGCGCCAAGGAAACCGGCGTTGGTGGAGACGACGCCGTTGGTGGGATTAATAAGATAAATGCCGTTGCGCCCGGAATCACAAACAGCCAGGAAGCCGTTGTATTTCACCACGAGGCCTTGCAGGTTGGCGCCGGCATTGGTAATGGTGGCGACGACGTTGCTGACGCCGGGCGAGGTGATTTTGAGAACGGTGTTGCTTCTGATGGTGACATAAATGTTATCGTTGAAATCCAATGCGATGCCGACGGCGTTGGTCAAGTTGACCGCGTTGGTGGCCACCAATGCGGCACATAAATATGTGTCATTTCCGCCCATGTATATTTCTTCCAGGACGAATTCCAGGACGTTGCCATTTTTTCCATTGCCGCGGTTAAGGACAAAAAGGTTGTAGGAACTGTCAATGGCAACACCGATCGGATGATTGAAGAGATTCGTTAACACGTGTATATTATCTGAAGAATAAGTGGCAAGTGTATAAGTTTGATTAAGATCGAACTTAAGCACGCGAATCGCGTTATTGGTGCCGCCACCATCGGCCACGAACAGATAATTGCCGCTGAGATCCGCCGCAATGCCGCAAGGCGTGTTATATTCCGCATCAACGGTGATGTCCCCATCCACATAACCGGCGCTGGCGATTCCCTCTGCGGGATTGGGTCCGCCGCTCAGAAGAGATACGGTGGCGCCGGTGGCAAAAAGATTGGTGGCGGCCAGCAGCAACGCGACCATCACGATGGCACATCGCGACTGCGGGACAAAATGCGTTTGGCTGAAGGCCCGCCACGCGACCTTGAGAAGTGTAGTTCTCATAAAACAGGTTTGGTTGTTATTCACTGTTCACAATGAATTTTGGTTTGACGATTGGATGAACATTGGTTTAAGGCGGCTATTATTTATCAAATTCGCCCGGTACAGGGGCGGGGTTGCTCCAATCGCCACGAGGTTCGGCGCCGTCCCAAATGGTGTTCGGGTTCATGCGGCCTTTCATCATAGCCGGTTTGGATTGGAGATATTCGGAAGGAGCGGATGAAGCCTTTTGGAAGTCGTTGTTTTTGATGATCGTGGGTGTCATAAAAATGATCAAATTGTCCTTGGTCATGGTTTTGTTTTCGCTGCGGAAAGCCCATCCCAGTCCGGGAATATCCCCCAGGACCGGCACTTTGGTGTAAGAAGCCGTCGGGTTGTCCAGGACCAGGCCGCCCATGACCAGCGTATTGCCGTCGGGAATCATCACCTGCGAATCAATTCTGCGATAATCAAACACCGGAATCGGATAGGAACTTGAGGAATTGCCTCCTCCGCCCGCCACGGTGACGACGATATCGCCAAAATGGCTGGAAACCACCGGGATGACTCGAAGCCAGATATAATCATTGGCGGAAATGCGCGGCGTCACCATCAGGATGGTTCCCACGTTGGAATAGGTGACTGACGAACTGCCCGAGGAGTTTTGAGTTCCGCCAGACATTTGAATAATCGGGTAGCCGCGGGTGACTTCAATGGTGGCCATCTGGTTGTCCAAAGTCACGATGCGCGGAGTGGAAACAATCTGGGCATCGTAAGCTTGATTCAGGAAGGAGAGCACGGCATGCGCGCCGTCGGCGTTAAGGAACCCAATCGCCGGAGTCAAGCCGCTAAGCGAATTATAGGACAAGCCGCCATTGCCTTGGACTACGTTCAAGATGGTCTGTACGGTGGAACTGGGCGTGACGGTTGTGCTGGTGCCGGGAGTGGTGCTGGGATCAATCGTGGTGGTGGTGGTGGTGGGAGGATGAATGGCAGTGCCTGGAACCGTAACCGTTGTAGAGGAGCCTGGAGTCGTAATGCCAGGAGTCGTAGTCGTTACAGGTGTTCCGGGAATACTGGCGACTGTGTTCCCAGACATATAGCCGTTGCCAAAGGTGACATTTTGCGCCTGAAGTGTGCCCGTCCAATCAACGCCTTTGCTGGTACTGGGGTTGCTGGCAACCTGGACCAGTTTTGTTTCAATCAATACCTGTCGTGTGGGTTTGTCGAGTGCGATGATGAGCGCGTCCAATGCTTCCTGCTCTCTTTCGGTGGCCACCACGATCAACTGGCTGGTGCGGACATCGGGCAGCACCTTGCTGCGCTTGTCCGTGAACGAAGCCTGAACCGAATCCACCATGTTCGACGTGCTGGCGTATTTGAGTTGAACGACGCGGGTAAAGAGCGGCGCTGGCGCCAAGGGGTCTTTAGTGGTGATGCGGGCAATCTGGGTCCTGCGATCTTCAATGAGTTGCAAACCGTAGTTGTCGAGCAAGGCCATGAGAGCTTGCCCGGCGGTGACATTTTCCCAACGGATGGAAAGGGTGGGTTCGGGTTTGATCTGTCCATTTTGGTCCGGCTGGCCATAACCGATTTTAGGATCGATCAGGTAATTGATTCCCGCCTGCCGGGCCAGATTTTCAATGGCGGTGGTAATCGGAACGTCCTGGAATTGGATCAACGGTATGCTCGGAGAACCTGAAGCCTGAGGTTTGGCGGCTCCATTGGTGGCGGTCACACCGGAAGATTCTGCAGCAAGAGCGCTGACCACGGGTGCCGTCGGCGGAGTGGCGCCGGTGGTTTCATTGCTGGTGATCACAATACTGGTAGTGGCGCCGGTGGTTTGATTGCTGGTGATCACAGTGCTGGTGGTCGTAACCGGAGGCTCAGGAACGCTGACCGCGGGTGCCGCCGTCGGAGTGGCGGCGCTGGCGGCGGTGGTTTGATTGCTGGTGATCACAGTACTGGTGGTAACACTGCTGGTGGTCGTAACCGGAGGCTCAGGAACGCTGACCGCGGGTGCCGCCGTCGGAGTGACGGCGCTGGCGGCGGTGGTTTGATTGCTGGTGATCACAGTACTGGTGGTAACACTGCTGGCGGTCGTAACCGGAGGCTCAGGAACGCTGACCGCGGGTGCCGCCGTCGGAGTGACGGCGCTGGCGGCGGTGGTTTGATTGCTGGTGATCACAGTACTGGTGGTAACACTGCTGGCGGTCGTAACGGGAGGCTCAGGAGCGGTGACCGCGGGTGCCGCCGACGGAGTGGCGGCGCTGGCGGCGGTGGTCTCGCTGGTGGTGGTTACACTACTGGTGGTCGTAACGGGAGGCTCAGGAGCGGTGACCGCGGGTGCCGCCGACGGAGTGGCGGCGCTGGCGGCGGTGGTCTCGCTGGTGGTGGTTACAGTACTGGTGGTCGTAACGGGAGGCTCAGGAGCGGTGACTGCGGGTGCCGCCGACGGAGTGGCGGCGCTGGCGGCGGTGGTCTCGCTGGTGGTGGTTACAGTACTGGTGGTCGTAACCGAAGGCTCAGGAGCGGTGACCGCGGGTGCCGCCGACGGAGTGGCGGCGCTGGCGGCGGTGGTTTCATTGCTGGTGATCACAGTACTGGTGGTAACACTGCTGGTGGTCGTAACCGGAGGCTCAGGAGCGCTGACTGCAGGTGCTGCCGGCGGAGTGGCGGTGCCGGCGGCGGTTTCGTTGGTGGTGGTCACAGCGCTGGCGGTCGTAACGGTAGGCTCAGGAGCGCTGACCGCGGGTGCTGCCGGCGGAGTGGCGGCACTGGTGTCCATGCTTTGATTGGTGTCGGTGGTGATGGCGGGCTGATTCGCGGGCGCAACCGCGTCCGTGGCCGCCGGGTTCGTAGCGATGGTGTCGGTTTGGGACAGTGCCCCCTGTTGCCAAACAAGGCATCCAAGCAATGTGGCGATTAGTATTTTTGATTTCATACTTTTTTCTCCGGTCCGGCTTTGATTCGTTTTTTGGTTAAACATGAACTGTAAAATATTTGGTCGCGTCCGGCCATTTTTGGCAACTGCTCCTGGTGCTGCATTGGCTGACGAGAGAAAGTTTCGTGCCAGCAAGCAATCCCTTTGCGAAAAAGGCATGTCCGCGCGGATTGGCCGAAAATGAAGATGGTCGCGTCCATTTTTGGGATTCAAGGGTTGGGGGCATACTTCAACTCATGACGCTGGCCGGCAGATTCGATCACCACGGAACTTTCTTTGATATCAACGCAGCGGATGTGAATCGGGCCTTGGGGAGTGACAAGGTTTGCTTCGTCGCCCACGCCCAAGGTGCGTTTATTAATAATGGCCAGCCGATGGTCGGGCGGGCCGGAAATGCCTTTTAAGACGAGCGATGACACGTCGGCGACATGGGGTTGAGCTTCTGCCGATACGGTTTCATACAGCCGGGTGGAATTGGGGAAAAATGGATCGCGCCCATCTTTCGGATTCGTGGGGATGAGGAAGGTCGAACGTGCCACCACCTCCGGCGCGGCGGGTTTGGCAACGGGGGCAACGGGGGCTGCCGCCACTGGCAACACCATCACAAACCCGGTTGAGAGCCACGCCGCCACCGCGCTTTTGCTGGAAATAACGCACCAATTCATTTGATTATGAGGGGTTGGGTTTCACCAATGTGATGATTTCCATCCTGAATGAAAGTTTCTCGCTATGGCTGTCCGTACTGACAGCGGGTTCGATCTCCAGACGAATCATCCGGGAGTGGGGGAAGCTGTTTTCGAAGTCGGCAATGAATTTACCCAGGTCGTGATAATAAACCGTGCCATTAATGATAAATTGGATTTGTTTGTAGGGAAAAGACGACAGCAAATCCGACTCGCCAATCGTCGGATGGCCGACTTCCGGGATTTCCACTTGTGGATGCGATTGTTTGAAGTGGCGGATGGTGTCATAAGTCCAGGAATAAAGATCGCCTGAAGCCAAATCCTCTTCGGCCTGTGCCAGCGCGGAGGTTGTATCGGTCCACTCATTCGCTATGGCTTCGGAATTTGTAATCGAATGCTTGATGTTTTGAAGTTTGGTGGCCGCGTCTTTTCCGGTCGCCCGCCATCTGTGAAGGGAGTCATACTGGGGCCGGATCAGACTAAACCAAATCAGTGCCAGTATCGCCAGTGTGACGAAGATGACAATGATGAGTTGCTTGCGTTTTTCTTTGGATAACCTTTTCATCGGGTGTACTCCGGGAAATTGCATTTCACAGTGAAAAACACACACGGTTTGCCATTAGCGCCCGCCTGCGGCGCCGACAAATTCATCAATTGAACCCCATTGGTTTTGTTCAACGTCGCTTTGAAATAAGATTGATCGGCCACGGCTTCCTTGAATTTATTGACCTGGTCTCCGGGGTTGGCGCTGGAATCCTGCGCGTCTAACCAGACGACGATTTTTTCCGTCACCGTGCTGGGGCGTCCCAGGATGACACCAGTCCTATTGGTCTGCGACGGCGTTCCTGCCGCGTAAACATAATTCTGATCCACCTTCAGCCGCGTCATTTGCACGCCGTTCACGGTGACCTGCTGCAGCGCATTGAGCAGATTGCCCTGCAGAAAACGGCTGTTGGTCATTTTTTTCAACGCATTCAGCTTTTCTTTCGCGGCGGCGGTTAATTTCTGGTCTGTCTGCACGTGCTGAAATTCATTGGTGCGCGCCGCAATCTCCGTTTGCCGGTCCGACATTTCCTTTTTGGCCATCATGGTTTCCAGCTGGAGCGAACTGCTCCAGACCAGCATCACCGCTACCGCCAGCGCCCCCACAAAAATCGCGCGCTTGGCCGGATCGTGCCGGCGCAGTTCTTCCGCGGCCTTGGCCTCCGCCAGCAAATTGATGCGAATCGGCATAATTCAATTACGTTCAAAAAGCCGCCAGCGCGACGCCGATCGCCACGCTCAATTGCGGTCCATTCTGTTCAATGTCCACCGCCTGCTGTCCGGGCAGTGCCAGTTGCACGGACGCCGACGGATTCCACGTTTTGCATTCCACGATCAATTCCGTGTGCAACATTTGCAAAATCATCTCCGACCGCGCCGATCCGCCGGTGACATAGACCTGTGACACGGGGCGGTCCTGCTGATGTTCAAAGAAGTCAAGGGACGCGCGCAGTTCGCGCCCCAGCGGTTGCACCTGGGCTTCGAGCATGGCTTGGACTTCCGGCGCCATGCCCACCTTGATGCCCTCGGCTTCGGCGTAAGTGATGTTCATTGCCTCAGCGAGGCCCGCTGTCAATTTGTCGCCGCCGATGTTGACCATGCGGCTCAAGACCAGTTCACCGCGATCCACCACGCAAACCGAGGAATGTTTGAAACCAATGTCCACCACCGCGATCGATTCATTGGCAAACACCTCGGGCAGCGCCAACTCAAAAGCGTTCACCGGGCCGATGATCCCGGGCACGATGCGGTCCGGTATAAACCCGGCGTCTTTAATCGCCGTCTGAAAATCGTTAATCAATTGCTGCTTCATGCCCGCCACGAGCACTTTCAATTTTGGAATCGTACCGGCTGCTTTGGGAGCCTCGGCGGGTTTGTTGCCTTGTGTCTTCGGCGGGAAGATGTGGCAGTCAAAAACATAATTCGGCATGTCCTGCTGCAAATAACCCTTGGCGTTGGTTTTCAACACCATCCGCATTTCATCCACCGGAATTTGCGGCAACTCCACCTGTCGCACCACCGTGTCATCCAAACCGATGGCCAGTGTGAGCAGTTTGGTTTCCGATCCCAGCGCCTCGGCCACGGATTGCAAATGTTCGGTCAGCAATTCGGTGGAAATTTTTTTCTCGTAAATCGGCGTGTCGAGCAGCGCGAAACGGGTGAGCGCCAAAACATCGCCGCGCCGTTCCAGGAGTACAGCCTTGGTTGTCCGGTCACCCAGATCCACCACCATCATCTGTGCCCGTTTCTTCCTTGATAAGCCGTTAAGAAATGACAGCGCCATGTGTTGTTTGTTTAATAATATGTTCCGTTTGGTAATTGCAAGCAGTAATTCTTCTAAAACTTTCGATCGTTCAAGCAACTGCCGCGCCAAGTCGGCCTGCCGCGAAAATCGTCCAAAACCGCCGCGGTTGTCCCGACCCGGGGCGCGGATGTCCCGTAACCCGCCCGGCCGCCGGCACCATTCTCCTTTCGGTTGTCCTGACCCAAGGCGCGGGTGTCCCGGAACTTGCCGCGCGCCGCTCGTTCAGGTTAGTCGCTTTGCGCGCAATTTCACTTCATTCAAAAACGTCTCCCGCAACGGCGTCTTGCGCCCGCGCCACAAGGCGCCGATCACCACCGGCGGAAAACCATTCAAGGGCAGCGCGCCCACTCCCGCCGGCAGCGGCTTTTTCGGAATCGCCACCGACACGCCGATGCCCAGGCCGTTCGCCACATAAGCTTCAATCAAATCCGTCGAACTCGCTTCGATGCTCGGAAACCAGTCCACGCCCCGCTTCCGCAACTGCTCCTGAAAAGTCCGGGGGATGTTCTCCGCCGCGGGCAGGCAGATGAGCGACTCGTCAATCTTGTCCCGCCGCCACAATTCCTCCGCCGACCCGGGGCCGCTGCTTTTTTGAACGAGCAAAATGAGCGGCAATTCCAGCAGCGCCAGCGAGTGGATTCCCGGCGCCGCTTTCTTTTCGATCAGCGTGATGGCCAGGTCAATTTCATCCTTTTGCAGCCATTCTTCGAATTGCGCCGGGAAGCCTTCGCGCAGCGACAATTTCAAGACCCGGAAATTTTTTGCGCACGTCCCGGAACAGCTCCGGGAGATGTTCGCGCAGCACAATCGTCGAGGCGCCGATGCGGATGTGCCGCGCCTGGCCGCCCTGCAGTTCGTCCGCCACTTTTTCGAGGTTCGAAAAAAACGGCCGGATGAATTCAAAAAGTTTTTCGCCCGGCGGCGTCAGCGCAAACGGCCGCCTTTGAAACAGGGTCGCGCCGAGAAATTCCTCGAGTTGCGCGATCTGGGAGCTGACCGCCGGTTGCTGGATGCCGTAGGGAATGTTCCGCACCGCCGGCATGATGCCGCCGTGCCGCGCGACGTAATAAAACAGTTCGAGGTGATGAACGTTCATTGAACCAGCCGATGTTCCGCCAAGTTTTATCAATTAACGCGGCCACGGCAAGCGCGGATAAGTATGGGTTCGTTGGCAATAACAGGTTCCACAGCCTTTCCGACACTTCCATTATCAACGACGGCGGTGTGATCTCGCCCGGACGCATCCGCTGCAACCGTTCCAACTGCGCCATGGCGCGATATTCCAACGTCACCGGCGACGGCAGCCTGAAGACCATCCCGATTCCCTTCTACGTGTTTAACAACTCCAAGCCGGGTTTCATCCGCATATCGTCGCCATAAGGAGATTAACCCTCCCTATGCGCGGGCCACGGCACGAGTCCAGGCCAGAAGCACGTCAAGGCATTTGAACAGGGGATTGAAAACATGAATGCTTTTAATATGGATAAGCCGTTCCTCTAAATACTTTGGCGTTGGGAAATCTGTTCTCGCTTATGGGGAAGTTCTTGGGTTGAATTAGTCATTCGGAAAATGCGCTTCAAAGCCAAACAATTGAAATCTTGAATCCGTCATGAAAACCAAATGCCTTCTGCTCCAATTTTGCCTGCTGTGTGCAGCGATGCTGCCCGCTCCAGTGCAAGCCCAATTCACATTCACGACCAACGACGATGCCATCACCATCACCGGCTACACCGGTTCCGACGGAACCGTGGTCATTCCCGACACCACCAACGGCTATCCGGTCTCGGCCATTGCCGATGAAGCGTTTTATGGCAACTCCACCCTGACGAATCTGACGATTCCCGGCAGTGTCACCAACATCGGGGTGTTTGAGTTTCAGAATTGTTCCGACCTGACCAACGTGACCGTGGATGGAGCCAATCCGAATTATGCCAGCGCAGGCGGCGTGCTGTTTGACAAGGCGATGGCCACGCTGCTCGAATGTCCCGGAGGACTGGCCGGCAGCTACACGATTCCCGACGGCGCCACCAGTATTGCCAACGACGCATTTTATTATTGTCTCCGACTTTCGGGAGTGACGATTCCCAACACCGTCACCAGCATCGGCGACGAGGCGTTTTTCATGTCCGGCCTGACGAACGCGACGATACCCGCCAGCGTCACCAACATCGGCAATAGGGCGTTCGGGGGTTATTACTATCTCACAAACATCACCGTGGATGTGGCCAATCAGTATTATGCCAGCACGGGCCACGTGCTGTTCAACAAGACGCTGACGACACTGGTCCAATGCCCGCCGCTTCTGACCGGCAACTACACGATTCCCGGCAGCGTCACCAACATTGGCGATTATGCGTTTATTTATTCCAGACTGTCGAGCGTGACGATTCCCAACAGCGTCATTGGCATCGGTAATTGGTCTTTTTGCAATGTCAACCTGCCGACGGTGGCGATTCCGGACAGCGTCACCAGCCTCGGCGATTTCGCGTTCTATGCTTGTAACGGCCTGCAGAGTGTGACGCTGGGCAGCGGCGTCGCCAGCATCGGCTATTGGACGTTTGCTTCCTGTGGCGTGCTGACGAACTTTACGGTGGCGGCAGCCAATCCGAATTATGCCAGCGCGGGCGGGGTCTTGTTTGATAACGGGATGACCACGCTGCTCCTGTGTCCAGCCGGTCTCACCAGCTACGCGATTCCCAACGGCGTCACCAGCATCGCGGATAGCGCGTTTTATAATTGTTACAACCTGACCAACGTGATGATTGGCAGCGGCGTGGCCAGCATCGGCGGAAGTGCGTTCCAAAATTGTTCCCGCCTGACGAGCGTGACCATCCCAAACAATGTCGGCAGCATAGGCGAACAGGCGTTCAATGGGTGTTACGGCCTGACCAACGTGACGATTGGCAGCGGTGTCACCAATATCGGATATTGGGCGTTCGCATGGTGTTCCGCTCTCACGACGGTAACGATTCCCGCCAGTGTCACAAGCATCGGCAATTCCTGTTTCGCGGATTGCGCGAACCTGACACAAGCTTATTTCCAGGGGGACGCACCGCTGGTGGATGGCTGGGAGGCAGGCAGCGCGGACACCTCGATCTTCAGCGGCGAAACGGGCACGGTGTATTACATGGCAGACACGGCGGGCTGGGACACTTCCTTCGGGGGCTGGCTCACGACCGCCTTTGTGCCATTTGCATACACTTATATCACCAATATTGACAACACGATCACCATTACCGGCTGCACCGGCGCCGGCGGCGAAATCACCATTCCGGACACGATTAACGGCCTGACGGTCGCCAGCATCGGGGCCGGGGCGTTCCAGCACAACAGCAGCCTGACCAACATCACAATCCCCGCCACCATCATCAGCCTCGGCAGTCTGGCCTTTTCTGACTGCACCAACCTGACGGAAATCCATTTTCTGGGGAATGCTCCCATTGCGGATTTGACGGTGTTCTCCGGCGACAACCATGCCATCGTCTATTATCCGCCGCATACCGCCGGCTGGAGTTCGCCCTTTGACGGTCTGCTGGCGGGACAGCTAAACCCGCCGTCCCCGGCCGGGGATTTCAGTTACTACACCATTAACGGCGCGGTCACCATCTACCACTACTACGGCGCCGGCGGCGACATCGGCATCCCCAGCACGATCAACGGCCTGCCGGTCGTCGCCATCTGGGACTGGACGTTCGAATACAACTACAGCCTGACCAGCGTGACGATTCCCAACAGTGTCACCAACATCGGGAACTATTCATTCATTGACTGCGGCAACCTGACCAGCGTGACGATCGGCAACGGGGTTACGAGCATCGGTTATATGGCGTTCTACGATTGTTGGAACCTGACCAACGTCATGATGGGCAGGAGCGTCACCAGCATCGGCGACAATGCGTTCGAATACTGCGGCAGCCCGCTGACAGTTGATTGCCTGGGGAACGCTCCCCAAGCTGATGGGACGGTGTTCAACGGAGACGATCTGGTGACGATCTATTATCTTCCAGACACCACTGGCTGGGATGTGCCCTTTGCCGGTCTTACCGCGGTGTTGTGGACCGCGCCAGTGCCACCGGTGACACCGGTGACATTTGCCTACACTTACATCACCAATGGCGACAACACGATCACCATCACCGGATGCACCGGCGCCGTCGGCGACGTAACCATCCCGGACACGATTAATGGCCTGACGGTCGCCAGCATCGGGGACGGTGCGTTCCAATACAATGGCAGCCTTACCAACATCACAATCCCCGCCAGCGTCATCAGCCTCGGCAGTTCTGCGTTCTCTTGCTGCACCAACCTGACGGGAATCTATTTTCTGGGGAACGCCCCCGGCGCTGATTTGACGGTGTTCTCCGGCGACTACCATGCGGTCGTCTATTATCCGCCGGGCACCACCGGCTGGAGTTCGCCCTTTGACGGTTTGCTGGCGGGGCAACTGAACCCGCCGTCCCCGGCCGGGGATTTCAGTTATTACACGACCCTTGACAACACGATCATCATCAACGGATACAACGGCACCGGCGGCGACATAGGCATCCCCGGCACAATCAACGGCCTGCCAGTCGTCGGCATCGAGGACGACGCGTTCGATTCCTATTACAGCCTGACCAGCGTGACGATTCCCAACAGTGTCACCAACATCGGAGAATGGGCGTTTGAGTCTTGTTACAATCTGACCAGCGTGACGATCGGCAACGAGGTTACGAGCATAGGTTACGCGGCATTCGACGACTGTGAGAGCCTGACCAATGTCATGATTGGCATGAGCGTCACCAGCATCGGAGACTGGGCGTTCGCTTACTGCGGCAGCCCGCTGACGGTTGATTGCCTGGGGAACGCTCCCCAGGCTGATTGGACGACGTTCTACGGGGACAATCCGGCGACGATCTATTATCTGCCGGACACCACGGGCTGGAGTTCGTGGCACATTGCCGGTCTTACCACGGTGTTGTGGACCGCGCCGGTGCCAACGGCGCCATTTACCGGCACTTATATCACCAATAGCGACAACACGATCACCATCACCGGATGCAGCGGGGGCGGCGACGCGACCATCCCGGACATGATTGACGGCCTGACGGTTACCAGCATCGCGAACGGGGCGTTCCAGAACAACACCAGCCTCACCAGCATCACCATCCCCGCCGGCGTCACCAGCGTCGGCAGTTCCGCGTTCGCCGGCTGCACCAACCTGACGGGAATCTATTTTCTGGGCGACGCTCCCGGCGCTGATTTGACGGTGTTCGCCGGCGACAACCGTGCGACCATCTATTATCTGCCGGGCACGGCAGGATGGAGTTCGTCCTTTGACGGTCTGCTGGCGGAGTTGCAGAACCCGCCGGCCCCGGCCGGGGACTTCACTTACACGACCATTAACAGCGCGATCATCATCACCGGCTACAGCGGCCCCGGCGGCGACATCGGCATCCCCGGCACGATCACGGGCCTGCCGGTCGTCAGCATCGGGGACTCCGCGTTCGAGGACAGCAGCCTGACCAGCGTGACGATTCCAAGCAGTGTCACCAACATCGGGAACTATGCGTTCGATTACTGCTACAATCTGACCGGCATCATGCTCGGCAACAATGTCACCAGCATCGGATACGATGCGTTCGAAGAGTGCTACGACCTGACCAATGCCACGATTGGCAATAATGTCACCAGCATCGGAGACTATGCGTTCTATGGCTGCAGCAGTCTGGCCGCTTTCACGGTGGCTGCGCTCAACTCTTTCTACAGCAGTGTGGATGGCGTCTTATTCAATCAGGGGCAGACCCTGCTCGTCCAATTCCCGGCGGGCAATCCGGAAGGCGATTATACGATTCCCGACAGCGTCACGAGCATCGGGGACTATGCATTCGAAGACTGCTACGGCCTCACCAATGTCACGATGGGCAACAATGTCAACAGCATCGGGTGGGATGCATTCGACGACTGCACCGGCCTGACCACCGTCGTGATCCCCAACAGCGTCACCAGCATCGGGGGCTATGCGTTCAGTTATTGCACCGGCCTGACCAATGTCACGATGGGCAGCAAAGTCGGTTACATTGGGTTCGATGCGTTCTGGGACTGTAGCGGTCTGACCACCATCGCGATCCCCAAGAATGTTAACTCCATCGGAGACGATGCGTTCTATGACTGCAGCAGCCTGACCAACATCGCAGTGGATCCCGCCAATCTCTACTTTTGCAGTCCAAACGGGGTGCTGTTCAACAAAAGCCAGACCACGCTCCTTGAATATCCGGCGGGCAAGGCCGGGAGCTACATCATTCCAGACAGCGTCACCAGCATCGAAAACGGGGCGTTCAATTATTGCACGAACCTGACCAGCCTCACCATTGACAACAATGTTGCCAGCATTGGAAACGATGAGTTCTTTGGCTGCAGCAGCCTGGCCAACGTCACCATTGGCAGCGGCGTCACCAGCTTGGGATACGGTGCGTTCGAAGAGTGCACGAGCCTGGCCAGCGTGACGATCCCCGGCCATGTCACCAGCATCGGCAACCAGGCGTTCTATGCCGACAGCAGCCTGACCAACGTCATGATCCCCGCCAGTGTCACCAACATCGGCAGCCAGGCGTTCTTTTACTGCACCAGCCTGATTACGATCAATGTGGATCACTCAAATCCCGTCTATAGCAGCCTGAACGGGGTTTTGTTTAACGCGGGCCAAACCACCTTGATTCAATTTCCGGGCGGTGTCGGCGGCAGTTACACGATCCCCGCCACCGTCACCAACATCGGGGACGATGCGTTCTTTTACTCCAAGAACCTGGCCCGCGTCACGATCCTCGACAACGTCATCTCCCTCGGCATCGGGGCATTCGCCAGTTGCTACAGCCTGACCAATGTCATGATTGGCAACGGCGTCACCAGCATCCCAGAGGCGGCGTTCATTTCCGACAGCAGCCTGACCAACCTCATCATCGGCAACAGTGTCATCAGCATCGGGGACCAGGCGTTCTATGGCTGCCCCCTGGCCAGCGTGACGATCCCCAACAGTATCACCAGCATCGGATACGGGGCGTTCGAAAGCTGCACAAGCCTGACCAACCTCATCATCGGCAACAGCGTTACCAACATCGGGGAAGAGGCGTTCGAAGACTGCACCAGCCTGACCAGCGTCACGTTCCCCGCCAGCGTCGCCAGCATCGGAGCCTATGCGTTCTATTATTGCACGAGCCTGACGGGCGCCTATTTCATGGGGAACGCCCCCAGCGGCGGTGATTCGTATGTATTCCTCTATGACTACAATGCGACCGTCTATTGCCTGCCGGTCGCCACCGGCTGGAGTTCGTGGTATGGCACCCGTCCGGTGGTGCAGTGGAATCCGCCGCCGCAAATCAGCCCGACCGGGCTTGGCGTGCAGGCGAATCAATTCGGCTTCAACCTCACCGGGTTCAGCAGCCAGGTCGTTGTGGTGGAAGCCTGCACGAATCTGGCCAACCCGGTGTGGCTTCCGGTGGGAACCAACACGCTCACCAGCGGCTCGGCCTGTTTCAGCGATCCGCAGTGGACGAATTATCCCGGTCGTTTCTACCGCCTCCGCTCGCCTTAGAGCCTGTCTGAAAATGTGGAGGCAGGCGCTTCCCAGCCTGCCAGTGAAAGCGGCTTCCAGCCGCGTAACTGGCCGGAAACTGGCGGCAGGATGCCGCCTTCACTGGCAGCCAAGATGGCTGCCGCTACATTTTCAGATACGCTGTTAGCCTTGAAACGAACGTTTGCGCCTCGCTTTTTTCGTCGCCTTTGAGTTGGGCGGCGAAGCCAGCGAAATCGTGGAAAGCGCGTTTCTGCGAGATCATCCCGCACGGGATTGTGCGCCGGAATCCGGTGGCGGCAATCGTTTAGCTGCCGGTCCGACGGACATTTACCCAGACGATGTCCGTCGAAATTTTATCAATTAACACCGGCCGGCTGAATTGAGTTAAAACCATAGCCATGAAACCAAAACAATATTCCGCCTGGTTGGCACTTTTGAACTTGAAAGCCGCGGTCAAATTTACGGGCATGACGCGGCTCGGCCTGGTGTTGGTGGCGTTTGGCCTGCCGTTGAGTGACGGATGGCTGGCGGCGGCCCGGCCTCGCGGCACCTGGGAAAACCGGCGCGAAATCGGGGATTGATTCCTGGTCCGTTTGGAGCGAAAACCAGTCATCTCTTGGGTAAATCATGAAATACGCTGACATCCAAAAACTTCACGAGGCCGGGCTTATCACCGATGAGCAGCGGCAGAAAATCGTCGAACACTTCCAGCTCAAGGAGGACGAAGGCGGCAAATTTCTCGTCATCATTTCCTTCATCGGCGCGGTGCTGATTGCGGCGGGCATCGTGCTGCTCATCTCCGCGCACTGGAACGACATCCCGCGCGGCGTGAAAATCGCCGCTGGCCTTGTGCTCATGCTCGGCGCGCACGGCTTCGGCTGGTGGTTGCGAGAAGGTGGAGGCGACGCCTCGTCGCCGGCATCTTCTGCGACGGGGGCGTCGCAGCCACGAGGCAAATACCGGAAGACCGGCGAGGCGCTGCAATTTCTCGGTTCTGCGCTGTTCCTCGCCAACATCGCGCTCGTCGGCCAGATTTATCACCTCGAAAGCCGCACGCCGAACGCCTTTCTGCTCTGGATGCTTGGCATCGCCGCGCTGCCGTGGCTGCTGCGCTCGCCGGCGCAGTTCGTTTTGTTCCTCGCCGCCTTTTCCATCTGGTTCGGCTGCGAAATCAACGAGCGTGACAGCTTGATTTATTTCAGCAACGAATCGCAGGTGCTCGCTTACGCGCTGCTCGGCTTGAATTTTCTTGGCGTGGGTTATCTGCTGCGGCGAACGTCGTTTGCCGGCTTCGCGCCCGACGCGGAAAAAATCGGCGCGTTCGGGCTGCTGTTCTTTGCTTATCCGCTGACGTGGGCCGGCTTTTTAAGCTGGTCGCACGCTGACGCCAATTTATGCCGCTGGTTGCTGCCCGCGCTGGCGGCGCTGGCCGTCGTCACGACGGCGGCGGGCATCCGCAACCTGCCGGGGCTGACGCGGCAATGGCGTTTCACCTGGGCCGGTGCGCTGGCCGTCGTGGCGGGCCTGCTGTGCGCGGCGTTTTTCGCGCCGCGCGAGCGGCATTGGTTTGGGTCAGGCAGATTTGACGCCGTCAACGCCGTGGCGAGTCTCGCGTTGTTTGTTTTCTGCCTGCTGCAAATCCAGGCCGGCCTGCAACTGCGTTCGCGCTTCATCGTCAACCTCGGCGTGGCGTTCATCGGGCTGGACATCATCTCGGCATATTTTGGCCTGTTTGGCACGATGGCGATGACGGGCCTGATGTTCGTTGTGTCGGGCGTGTTCCTGATTGTCTTCGGCGTTTATCTGGAGAAGAAACGCCGCACCTTGATGAAACAAATCAAATCGCAAACCACAGGAGAAAAAGCATGAAAAATCCAATCAAAACAAACAGTTCGTTCCGCGCGGTGGCCATGCCGTTGTCAATGGCCCTGCTCGCGGTATGTGTCAGTCGTTTCCCGGTTGCCGCCGAGCCACAAGCCGGCATGGCGCCGGGGCAGCAGAAGCAGTTGGAGTTGATGAAGTCCAAGGGGCCGGACGCCTCGCTGACCATCCTGCCCGTGCGCCTGGCGGGCAAACCTTGGGATCGCGTGACCGAGGTGGTGGGCGTGCTGCTCGAGCAGCAGGGATTGAAAAACATCGAACTTGGGAAAACTTCATTCACACCCGCTGAAACGAATTTGGAAAGTTTGGCCACCGCCGTTGGTGCCTTTGTGAAGACCAATCCAATCACAACCGGCTACGCCCTTTATGCCGAATACAATGGCAACCATCAAACCGGGTTGAACGAACTGCGCGCGGTGGTTGTGGATCAAGCTGGCGTGGTCATCTGGACGGACCGTCAGACGCCGCAGGACGAAGCGTTCAAAAAAATGGGAGAACGGGATCCGATGACGATGTCCGTTCTGCTCGTCGAACGGCTGAGTCCGCAGCTCGGCCTCAACGCTGAAACGGCCAAGGCGGCCAAACCGGGCAAGCTGGCGGCCCTCTTGGATCAGCGGAGCGGCCTGCCGCCCGAAAATGAACGGGCGGCCCTGCCCGAACGCCAGCAGGCGATGAAACAAGCGCTGCCCGGCGCGACACTGCTGGTTTATCCGGCGCGGATTGGCGGCAATGCGGTTGACAAAGCGAGCGCCGCCGACCTGGCTAAAATGATCAACGATGCAGGACTGTGCAAGGCAGTGGCTGCAAAGCAATCCGTGTTGCTCAAAGCTTCTCAGGCGGATCCCAATGAAATGAAGGCCCTGTGGAATCTGGCGCGTGAGTTCCGGGATTTTGTCCGGACCAATCCGCCCGCCGCCGACTACGCGCTTTACGCGGACTACGTTTTCAATCCGCAAAACTCGGAGCAGGGATTTGTGCATTTCGTGGTGTGTGATCGAAAGGGCGAGTGGGTGATTGTGGACCTGCAGAACTCGCATCATCCCGATTACCAGAGCGTGGGGGTCATTTCCCGCGACCGTTGTGACCAACTGCTCGTCAAGCGTCTGGCCGGAAGCTTGAAATGAAATTTCTGACAAAGTCACGGAGGTCGCATGAAAACCAAACTCGTCATTCTCGTTCTCGCGCTGCAAACCGCGTGGGTGCTCGGCACGGTCGTCCAGCAGGAAAACCGCCTGCGCGTCGGTCAGACCGTGCTGCTTGAAACCCGGCCGGTGGACCCGCGCGACCCGCTGCGCGGCGATTTTGTGCGGCTCAATTACCAGATCAGCGACGTGCCGGGGAAACTGTTCTCGCCGCCGTTGAAAGCGGATCTGGCCTACGGCGCGAAAATTTTCGTGGCGCTCGCGCCGGCGGGGACGAACCAGTTTTGGGAAGTCACGCGCGCCAGCACGGAAAGTCTCGCGCCGGCGGCGAACGAGGTGGTGATGCGCGGCAAGGTGGCGTGGAGATGGAGCAACAGCACCAATTCCATTCATGTGGAATACGGCATCGAGCAATATTTTGTCGCCGAGGGCACCGGGAATCCGCATGGCAAGCTGACGGCGCAGGCCGTCGTCTCCAAGTCCGGCCGCGCGAGCCTCAAGGAAGTGTTCGTGGACGGCAAACCCTACGCCGAGGCGATGAAGGATACAACGCGATAAGTCGCCTGCCTTGGCAGGGAAATCGGTTGCCTCGGAGTGGCGATGGACATTAACCGGGGCTAAACGTGGAGTTTGCAGGCGTTGAGTTCGCGTGTCCGGCATGATCGTCTGCCCGTGAGCATTCGCGATATTGGGGCACAATTTCAAGGCGGTGCATCACGCCTACTCGAAACACGCCGAAGTTACTGTACCGTCGCTGGATGATTGGGAAAAGAAATGGGGGAAAAATTCACAACGCAACGTGCAATCAAAGCTAATGCCGGCGGATTTCCGGTCGCCGTTGGCTGCCGTAGCGCAATCGAATTAAAACTCCAACTTTTCGAGCATTTCACGTCCCAAATTGCCGGATATCCGCGCCCTTGCCGCCGCCACGCGAGCCAAACGAGTCGGGGTTTTTTAGAAGCGGCTTTTTCGTGACGCCGTTGGGCATAATCTGCTATTCTCAATGCGAGTTTGCGTAGGCTTGTTAAGATGCAGTTGGTTGCTATGAAGACAGAAAAGATAGTGGATGAGATTCTAGCGCGGCCGAACGGCGCACGGTTTTACCATTGTGCATTGCAGGTTAATCCATTTGCCTACCTGAAGCGCCACGCCAGACCGCTCCTGTGTAACACGGAGGCGGAATATAATCGGCAGGTTGTGGAGGCTTGCAAGATCACTGGAATTGAAGTGATTGGCGTGACTGACCACTACCGCATTCGAGAGTCTCTCTCCCTCATACAAGCTGCAGAAGCTTCCGGTCTGATTGTTTTTCCCGGCTTTGAGGCCGAGACTAAAGACGGCGTTCATTTTCTCTGCCTGTTTGAGCCGGGAACTGGGCCAGACCAAATTCAAGCGAAGATTCACGACTGTGGTGTCCATTCTGAAAACGAGCCGTCGCCTGCTGGCAAATACGACTGCGAGGCATTGTTGGAAGAGGCAACGCGATGGGGAACCGTCTGCATTGCCGCTCATGTTATTAAGGAAAAGGGATTGCTCCGCGTCTTGAAAGGCCAGACACGTGTGCGGGTTTGGCGGAATGCTCACCTGCTTGCTTGCTCCATCCCTGGACACGTCAAAGGCGCGCCAGAAGACTTACGACCAATTCTGGAAAACACAGATGCCCAATATTGCCGAGATAAAATGCCAGCAATTATCAACGCCGAAGACGTTTCATCTCCTTCGGATTTCTCCAGATTGGGCACCGTTACTCTCATTAAAATGTCGAGAGTAAGTGTCGAGGGTCTTCGCCAAGGATTCATTGACCCCGATGTGCGTATTCGCCTAGTCGGTGACTCCGAAAAGACGCCTCATTCAGAAATACTATACATTAGTTGGCAAGGAGGCTTTTTGGATGGCGATGAGGTTCGTCTAAATGAGAATCTTAACGTGCTTATTGGAGGGCGCGGTTCAGGCAAATCAACGTCGGTAGAGAGCATCAGGTATGCGTTGGGGCTTCAGCCGTTAGGGCTAGAAGCACAAAAAAACCACAACGGAATTGTTCAGTATGCGCTTCGTAGCGCGACTCGTATACGTCTTCTCGTGCGATCCCACCGTCCTGCTGAAAAGTTGTATTGGATTGAGCGTACCATTCCGAACCCACCTGTGGTGAAGGACGAGTCAGGAGCCGTTCTCAACCTGCGCCCGCAGGATATTCTGCCTGGTGTCGAAATCTACGGACAGCACGAAATCGCGGAGCTTGCGAAGAGCCCAGAAAAGTTAACTGGTTTGCTACGCCGTTTTCGCGAGGAAGACGCCACGCTGGAAAGTCGGAAGGTAGAGATTCGCCGGAAACTGGAGACTTCGCGGGGTCGTATCCTGGAAATTCGAAGAGAGATCGCCTTGGTGGAAGAAAAACTTGCCGGTCTTCCTGCTCTGCAAGAGACGCTGAAGCGATTTCAAGAAGCCGGGCTTGAGGACAAGTTGAAATTGCAGTCGCTTTTGGTTCGGGAGGAAAAAATTCTCGCAACAATCCGAGAGCGGTTAACACCATTTCAAGAAATGATCGCGGAGTGGACAGACAACCTTCCTATTGATCGGCAGTTCTTGAGTGAGGAATCCCTTGATGGTCTGCCCGGGGCAGCCATTTTGCGGCGCGGCGATTCTGTGTTGAAGAAATTCGACCGAGACGCCGGGGCAGCGCTAAGGGGGCTAGAAACAGCACTGGCAGAGGCGCATACGAGCATCGCTTCAATTGAAGCGGACTGGCAAAAGCGCAAAGCGGCGTCAACTGCCGAGATTGAACGCATCCTGCGTGAAGTTCAAAAGACGGTAAGCAAGTTGGACGCATCAGAGTTTGTGCGTTTGCGAAGAAAAATCGAAGAGCTTACCCCACTGTCCGGTCGCCGCCGAACCCTGAAGAAGTCTCTGGATAACGCACTTCAAGAACGGAATTCATTATTATTGGAATGGGAAGAAGCCAAAGCTGAAAACGCCCGAAGTTTGGAGCGCGCCGCCAAAAAGGTAACCAACAAACTAAAAGGCGTTGTTCGTGTCAATGTGGTTGCTGGTGGGAATCGCGATCCACTCTTTGATTTGCTCCGCGATGAAGTAGGCGGACAGCTTCAGACGACCATTGACCGGCTCTCGGAACGAGAGGATTTCTCACTGCCTGAGTTCGTTACTGCTTGTCGTGGAGGTGCTGCGAAGCTGACAGAATCTTTCGGGCTAACGGCGGTTCAAGCAGATCGGGTGGCGAAAGCGTCGGAGGAGACGTTCATGAAGATGGAAGAGTTGGAATTTCCGACTCCCACAGGCCTTCAGCTTAATCTTGCGGCCGATAGCCAACCACCCATCTGGCAAAATTTGGAAAACCTGTCCACCGGGCAAAAGGCCACTGCCGTGTTGCTTCTCCTGCTGTTGGAGTCCGATGCTCCACTTATTGTTGACCAGCCTGAAGACGATTTGGACAACAGGTTTATTACAGACGGAATCGTTCCAAAAATTCGAGAGGAGAAGGAACGCCGACAATTCATTTTCGCGACCCATAATGCCAACATACCTGTACTGGGTGATGCGGAGTTGGTTGTAACGCTTAAGCCTGACGGAGCGGGGCACGCGATGGTTCCACCTGACTGGCTCGGCTCTATTGATTGTCCAGCTGTTCGCGACAATATCGGCGAAGTGCTTGAGGGCGGGCGGGAAGCATTCGAAATCCGTCGTCTTAAATACGGCTACTGAACACAATGACAAAGACAGAACTGCTTGAAATTATCCATAACGGTGAGAGCTCTGGTGTCGAGTTTAAGCGCGACGACATTGAACCGCGAGCGTTGGCCAAGGAAATAGTCGCCTTGGCGAACCTACATGGCGGAAGAATCCTGTTGGGCGTCGAAGACGAAGGTGCTGTTTCGGGCGTCGTTCGGCCAAAGCCGGAAGAGTGGGTTATGACGGTCTGTCGAGACAAAATACGGCCGGAGATCATACCATACTTTGAACTCGTCCGTGATGTGGACAATGGCAGGACGGTAGCCGTGATTCAAATTGACCCCGGGTGGACAGTTCATGCTGTTTGGCACAATAATGGGCGCACGTATTACATTCGAGTGGGCACGGAATCGCGGGAGGCCAGCCAAGAGGAATTAGAGAGATTGTTCCAGCAGCGAGGCTTGTTTCGATTGGAGACGCGCCCCGTTTCCGGAGCTTCGTTTGATGCCCTCGACATACGGCGGCTCAAAGATTATTTCGTTAAAATTCGGGAGCAGGCCGTGCCGGAAGATCAGGATCGGACGGGATGGCAGCGCCTGTTGGAAAATACCGAACTCATGGCGATGAGTGAAGCTGGTTACTCTTGCACGGTCGCCGGCATTCTTCTCTTCGGCAAACAGCCAAACCGATTCTTGCCACAGGCTGGCATAGACGCGGTGAGCTACCCTGGGAATCAGCCTGATTATGCAGCCAACGAGCGTTTGCCAATTCGGGGACCAATGTTACCCCTCCTTTCGGAGGCGGGTATAGTGGAAAACGGCTTGATCGAAAGTTGTGTGGACTTCGTTAAGCGCCACATTCCGGATCAGACCGTAATGGAGAATGGAGTCCGCCGCGTTACAAAGGATGGTTTCCCTGTCGGGGTTTTGCGTGAAGCTATTGTCAACGCTTTAGTTCATCGCGATTACCTTCTCTCCGCAACAGATGTTCAACTTTCAATCTTTGCTGATCGTCTTGAAATCCGTTCCCCTGGACGGCTTCCCAACGGTATTACTCCGGCGATGATGATTGCCGGTTGTCGTGCTGCAAGAAACCAACTGATCAAAGACGTAATGCGGGATTACGGTTACTTGGAGCACATGGGCATGGGAGTTCCTCGAAAGATTGTCGCCGGGATGAAGGCGTTCAATGACACTGAACCGCAATTGATAGTCGGGGCAGAAGTTTTCACTGTAAGTCTGCACCGATGATGGAAATTTGTGCGGGTTCGCGGCAGCCTTTTTCCCGTGATGAAGATCGCGCATTAAATACAACGCCGCTCTGGTCGCACCATTCAATTCTGCGGAGTAACGAAACTTGGCTGCCGGAATGGAGCGGCAACCTGGGCGGAGTGCAGCGGTGGCGCAGTTCGGTCGCGGCGGGTACGGCTTTAACGTATCCAGCATGATACGAGCTGACGCGATGCCTGAAGCAGGCTGAAGCTTGAACTCCATCGTCAGGGCCGCGCTCAATCGGTGTGACGCCCATTCACGGTATGGATTCCGGGCTTCTTTGCCGCTTTGAATTCCGGTAATTTTTTTCCCGTGAGCGAACTGACCGTCATGTTGCGGCAAATTGAGCGGGGTGATTCCCAGGCTGCCAGCCGGCTTCTGCCGCTGGTCTATGATGAACTGCGCAAACTCGCCGCGCAGAAAATGGCCCGCGAAGCTCCGGGTCAGACGCTTCAGGCCACCGCGCTGGTCCACGAGGCGTGGCTTCGCCTCGGCGGGGACCAGCAACCCGCCTGGCAAAATCGCGCCCATTTTTTTGCCGCCGCCGCCGAGGCCATGCGCCGCATCCTGATTGACAATGCCCGCCGCAAAAAGGCGGCCCGCCACGGCGGCCAGGCCGAACGGGTGGCTCTCGATCTCGACAGTCTGGAACTCGCCGCTGGCATGGACGACGACCAATTGCTGGCGTTGCACGAGGCGTTGGAGCGTTTGGCCGTGCATGATGCCGTCAAGGCCGACCTGGTGAAGCTGAGGTTTTTCGTCGGCCTGACAATTGAAGAAGCCGCCAAGGTTCTCAACCTTTCGGAACCCACGGCAAAACGTTATTGGGCCTATGCGCGGGCGTGGTTGTATCGCGAGGTCAAAAACGCGTAGCGGCTTTCGGCAGAAAGCCGCATTTCTATCTTCGGAATCGGATTTTACGCTGCTGAAGGAAGAAAAGTTTGCGGCGCTCTGCCGAGTCGCCGCTACGCCGCCATCATACAATTCGAAGTTCGATGTTCGATGTCTTGCCGAGGCGAAGCGCAGCGAAGACTGGTGGATGTTCAATGTTTTCCCCTCGGACAGCGCTACCGTCTTTTTGCTTGCGCCCTTCGCCGCACATAGGCAAACGTTCCCAGTGCCACCAGCACCCCGGCAAAACCGAGGCCGATGATGAACGGTTTGCGGTTCACGATTCCCAGCTCCACCAGCAGGTAGCTTCCCAGTCCACAGCCTGCCAGTCCGCCGACCAGCAGCCGCCACCGCGAACGGAACGGCGCCAGAATCATGAACAACCCCGCCGCAATCAGATAAAGCCACACGTCCACGCGAACTTGAGCGCCGTTGCGGTGCCCCATCGCATTGACGAACAGCGCGCTCAAGGTGTGGACAATCGCCAGCACCTCCAGCAGTTTGCTGGCGCGCCGCAAATCAAGGCTCGCCGAGCGTTCCGTAAGCAGCATCAGCACCAGGAAAAACAGGCCGTTCAGTGCAATCGAAAACGCGTCCAGCCGCTGGTGATCGAAATACGGCCAGCGTGCGCCGTCCACACCGAGCATCTTCAGCGTGGGCCCGTTCAGTGCGATGACATCGAGTCCGACCACGAGCGCTACGAGCGCCACCAGGTGAAATGGCAACGTCCAGCGCACGCGGCCTTTTCGCTCCAGCACCAGCGCCACCGGCTCCATCGCAGCCAGCGGCAGGCACCACAGCGCCTGGATTTCCGTTTTTTTATCGAGCCAGTTGAAACACAACAGCAAGCTGACGTAACTGATGGCAGCCAGCGAGGCGGTGGTCCAGGCAAAGCCCGTCATTCGCAGCCGGCCCAAACCGAACACCGACACGGCGAGCGCCGTGAACGAAGCCGCCAGCACCTGCTGGTTGGTAAAGGTTCCGGCAAAAAGCTGTTTCACGCCCGGTGCCGGCGCGGTGAAGACGTGCAGCTCGGCCAGCAATGCCAGCATGCAGGGCGCGATGGCCAGAACGGCCCCGGCCAGAAACGTGGCCGCCGCCAGCGGCTCGCGCTCCCGCCGCGCGATGTGACCCGCCAGCAAAAGCGTCAAGGTAAAATACGTCGGCAAAATCCATCGCCACGTTGGGCCGAGTTCATTCCGCAGCATCCAAACGGTCAACACCGTCGCGACCACCGCCAGCCAGGTGGCGCCGGAAAGAATCGTCTGCAACGGCGTGATCCGACGCGCGTCAATGATCCAGTGGTCTTCGTCGGCGAGCAGCCGGCGATGGACGACCTCCAGGGCATCGCGTTCGTCCCGCGAGATGATGCTTTGGCTTTCCCACCCGCGAGCCTGGGTTGAGTATTCACTGATGCTGCGACGCAGCAGGTCATCGTAAAGTTTCGGCTTGAGCCGCACCGGTTCGCCAACGAGGAAGCGGCCCAGTTCCAGCGCGACTTCGGAAGCCGCGGGGCGGTCCGCCGGGTCCCACGCCAGGCACGCGAGGCAGACCGCCTGCAAATCTTCGGGCACGCCCACCGCGACTTCCCGAAGGAACGGCGGTGCGGTGGTGGCAATGGCTTCGAGCACCTGGCTGGTGGTTTCTCCCGCAAACGGCGGCCGCCCGGTCAACACCTTGAACATCAAGCTGCCCAGGGAGAACACGTCCGACGACGCCGTCAGCGGCTGGCCCCGAACCTGTTCGGGTGAGGCGTAAAGCGGAGTGCCTTCAAACCCGCCGCCCCACCGGCCGGCTTCCTCCAGCGACAGCGCCAGTCCGAAATCCAGAATGCGCGGGCGCAGATCGGGGCCGACGATGACATTGTCGGGCTTGAGATCGCGATGGACCAGGCCGTGTTCGTGGGCGACCGCGAGGCCGCGCGCCACCTCGCGCAACAGGCGCGCTTTTTGTTCAAAATTGAGCTGGGCTGCAAAACGGTTGAGCGAAAAGCCTTCCACCATCTCCATTACGATTGCCGGGGGATCGGTTTCATCGAGGACCGAAAAAATGGTGACGATAGCCGGGTCGCCGAGGGCGGCGGCCTTGCGCGCCTCGTTGAGCACGCGGCGCCGGACAGGTTCATCCGCGCGGCGGCGCAGGACTTTGACGGCCACGCGACGGTTGAGTTTTTCGTCGTGCGCGGCATAAACCACGCCCAGGCTCCCTTCGCCGAGTTTGCGTTCGATGCGGAATCCCGGCAGATGCGGCGGCGGTTCTTCGAGTTCGGCGGAGGGAGGTTCCGCTCGGGCACGCAATTGCCGCACGCGCAGGCCGCCCTCGATGCGTTCATGCACTTCCCGCCGCACTGCTTCCGGCAGCGTCGCGATATAGTTTTCAACGTGCCCGCCCGCGTCTTCGCCGGTGTCGCGCAAGAAAGCTTCCGCGTACGCCGCTGCGTTCAAGGCCACCGTGCCCTGGAGCGGAGTGGTGGCGGCCCGGCTACGTCGGGAATCGGGCCGCTCGGAAGGCACGCGCAGGAAATCACCGGCGGCATCATGCGCGCGAAGCAGTGACTCGACTTCACGACACAGCACCGGGTCGCCGACGCACTGCGCCGCCACGAATTTGTCGCGCGCGGCGCCGGCGGGCAGTTCGATTGCACGGGCAAACAAGCTTTCAGCGCTGGCCGTAGATGGGTCCATCGGGCACGAAATACCGGCAGGACTGTAGCAGCCAAGCCCGCTGGCGCGAGCCAAAAGCCGCTCGTCGTTCCAGCACAATCGCATCCGCACCATTCAAAACGTTTCCACCCAAAAGAGCCGGCAAGGAGGCTCTGACTGAATTTACGATATACGATATTCGATTTACGAGGTCTTCCACAATCCCCGTGCATCGCGTAAATCGTATATCGTAAATCGAAAATCAGATTCAGGTGATCCATTTTGTCCGCCGATTTCGCTTTGTCTTTATGAAGGGCCGGTGTTATGACGGCGCGGTCGAAATAACGGCAAACGCCAGTCCGAACCGATTGGGAAGTGATGCGTGTGCTCTGTAATTCGAATTCCAGCCAGCGCAACGCCAATCGGGACGGCAGCGAAAAATATTTATGAAAAAACGACGAATCATTATGCGAGGGAAGCAGTCACTTTATAAATGCCTGCCTTTTGTTCTGGCGGCGATGGCACTCGTGGTGACGGGCTGTCCGCACAACCAGTACCTTGTCCAACTCAAACCGCAGGGCGACGGCATCGAGCGAACGCTGGTCTTTTATCGTGAGGATGGCGTGAACACAAACACGGGCGCGCCCAATTACCAGCCCTTTGAAGCGGGCGAACTTGCGGCCGTCACCGCTTTGTATCCGGCGCCGGTCCGACCAACGCCGGCGGACGTCACGTTGTCCGGGGTGTGTTCACCAATGAACTGCCGCGCGATATCGGCGGCGCGGGCACTTATACCAACCTGACCACCAGCCTGGGCGAGGCGGGCTTCTACGTGGAGCGGTTCCGCGGCAATGACGATCTGGCTGGCATGTCCGAACAACGCTTCAAGGCTGCCGACCGGTTGGCGGATCTGATCGCTGGCTGGAGCCAGATGGAGTTGGGTCGGGAACCCGGCTACGACAAGTTGCGTCAATTCCTGGACGTGAATTTTCGGCGCGATCTCAAGAACCTCGGCGCGTATTGCTGGGAAGGGCAGCTTGCCAGCAGCTACAAAACCAATGCGAGCGAGGAATTTACCGTCCGGTTTGGCCAATACCTCCTCGAACGCGGCTATTTCACGGTCGCAGAAATTCCCGGCCTGTTCAGAGCTGCGTCAGGAGATGACCCGCAGGTGCTGTTGCGCCGGATTCAACGACTGGTGGCGAACAAAATGGGTGTGCCGGAATCCGAACCCGTGCCCGCATCACTCGCCTTTCTTGTCGACGAAACCGCGATGGATAAATCGTTTGATAAATACCTCGCCGATACGGATCTCTACCGTGCCAAGCTCAAGCAATGGGAGGAGGACAAGAAATTGAAGCCGGACACCAAACGGCCGGAGCCATCGGAGGTAGTGAACGATGAGGTCGGGAACCTGGTTGAATTCGATCTGTTCGGACAACCCGATCATCTGGCCGTCCGGTTGTCGCTGCCATCGGCTCCGGTTTACTGCAATGGCCGGTGGGACAAGGCGCTCAAGCAGGTGGTTTGGGATACCGACATCGAGGGCAGAACGAATGCGTCCCATTTCCCATTTTCTTGTTATGCCAGTTGGGCACAAGCCGACAAATCATATCAAAAAAAGCATTTTGGCAGGGTGGCTTTGACCGGGGATAGACTGACGCAGTACTGCCTGTGGCGCAGCAGTCAGGATAAGCAGCGGGGCGGCGAATGGGACGCCTTTGTTGCGAGCCTGCAACCCGGCAGCGGGTTGGTGAAGAAGCTTGATGCCTTCCGGTTCCCGGGCGAACCGGATCAGGCGGGGACAAATAAGATTCCCAACTCCTCCGTCTATCCGCGCGAACTCCTCAAAACTGCGCTGCGATAGCCTGCTGGGGGACACAGGAAACAATGACAAACGCTTGACCTGAACGAACCGGAACCAATCACCAACGTTTCGTGCTCAAACACCTCGGCGCAGACGAACTGTTCGACAAGCCGGACGCAATGATTCGCCGGACCAACAGCGTCCCTGCCGTAACCCCACCGGTTTCCCAATAACCGGCCGGACAGCGCCGGTCGAAGGCACCGTTCACGCAAGGTTTTCCCGGCGAAACCGCCGGGATAAACTTTCATTGTTTTTTTCTTCGGCGCGGTGTCTCATGGGGTCGGACCATGAGCTTGAGACCCATTGCAACCAATGCCTGTTTTCTATCGCTGAACCCGGTTTAATCACGGAGAAATAAAATGCGCATTATCGAAATCCGCGAAAAGACCGTTTCCATCGTTTCGGCCATCACCAACGCGTACATCGATTTCTCCAGGATGACGTGCTCGGTGGTCGCGCTGATCACCGACGTGGTGCGCGAGGGCAAACCGGTGGTGGGGTATGGCTTCAACTCCAACGGCCGCTATGGCCAGGGCGCGTTGATGCGCGAACGGTTCTTTCCCCGCCTGATGGCCGCCGATCCCAAAACGCTGGCGGACGAGACTGGTGAAAATCTGGACCCGTTTCGCATCTGGACCACGCTGATGAAAAACGAGAAGCCGGGCGGACATGGCGAACGGTCGGTGGCGATGGGGGCCATTGACATGGCGGTGTGGGACGCTGTGGCCAAGATTGCGGGCCAGCCGCTTTATCGGTTGTTGGCGGATCGTTATCGCGGCGGCAAGGCGGACGACAAGGTCTGGATCTACGCCGCGGGCGGTTATTATTACCCCGGCAAGGACCTGACCGCCCTGAAGAACGAGATGAAGCGCTATCGCGACCTCGGCTACCAAGTGGTGAAGATGAAAATCGGCGGTGCTCCGCTCGACGAGGATCTCAGCCGCATCGAGGCGGTGCTGGAGGTGGTGGGCGACGGAAAATTCCTGGCGGTGGATGCCAATGGCCGGTTCGATCTCGACACCGCCATTGCCTACGGCGAAGCGATGAAGCCTTACAAGCTGTTTTGGTATGAAGAGGCCGGTGATCCGCTCGACTACGCCCTGCAGGCGGAACTCTCCAAACACTATCCCTTGCCGATGGCCACGGGCGAAAATCTTTTCTCACACCAGGACGCCCGCAATTTGATCCGCCACGGCGGCATGAACCCGGAACGCGACTGGTTGCAATTCGACTGTGCGCTGTCCTACGGCCTGGTCGAATACCTGCGCACCCTGGAGGTGCTGAAGCAGCATGGCTGGTCCACGCGGCGGGTCGTGCCGCACGGCGGCCATCAGATGTCGCTCAACATTGCCGCCGGCCTGCACCTGGGCGGAAATGAATCGTATCCGGGCATCTTCCAGCCGTTCGGCGGTTTTGCCGATGGCATCGCCGTTGAGAATGGCTATGTGGGATTGCCAGAAGTTCCCGGCGTCGGGTTTGAAACCAAGGCCGAACTATTCAAGTTGATGAAATCGGTCAGCGACTGAACCCAAAACGACCATGGATACTGCCACGGGCAAAAGAACAAGTTTGTTGGGTCAGCTTTATTTTCAAGTGCTCCTCGGCTTCCTGCTGGGTATCGCTGTCGGCTATTGCTGGCCCGGCTTCGGCGAACCGCTCAAGCCGCTCGGCGACGGTTTCATCAAGCTCATCAAGATGCTGCTTGCGCCAATCATCTTCGGCACGGTGGTCGTCGGCATTGCGAGAATGGGAAACCTGAAGGAGGTGGGCCGGGTCGGCATCAAGGCGCTGATCTATTTTGAAATCGTTTCGACGCTGGCACTGGCCATCGGGCTTGTGGTGGTAAACGTCATGAAACCGGGTGTGGGGATGAACATTGATGCCGCCACGCTGGATGCCAGGTCGCTCGCCACCTATACCACGGCCGCCAAACAACAGGACACCGTCAGTTTTTTAATGGACATCATCCCTTCCAGCTTTGCGGATGCTTTTGTCAAAGGCAACATGCTCCAGATCATTCTGGTTTCGGTGCTGTTCGGGCTGGCGTTGGCGCAGCTTCCCGACCGGGGAAAAGTAATCGTGGAGGTGATTGATTCCGTCCTGCACGGCCTGTTCGGCATCGTGCGTTTTGTCATGTATCTGGCCCCGCTGGCCGCGTTCGGAGCTATGGCCTTTACCATCGGGAAATACGGCGTCGGTACCCTGGGCTCCTTCGGCAAGCTGATTTGCGGCGTATATCTCACCAGCGCGATCTTTATCTTCCTGATTCTCGGCACCATCGCCCGGATGAACCGCATCTCGCTCTGGAAATATCTCAATTTCTTCAAGGATGAAATCCTGATCACCTTCGCCACCGCATCGTCGGAAGCCGTGCTGCCGCGGATGATGGTCAAGCTGGAGCAACTGGGGTGTGCCAAGCCGGTCGTGGGTCTGGTCCTGCCGGCGGGCTATACCTTCAATGCCGATGGTTCATCCATCTATCTGACGATGGGTGCCATCTTTATCGCGCAGGCCACCAACACGCCGCTGACGCTGAGCGAACAGTTGATCGTCCTGGCCGTCTGCCTGTTCACGTCCAAGGGGTCGGCGGGAGTGGCCGGCGCCGGATTTATCGCCCTCGCCGCCACGCTGGCTTCGATGGACAAAATACCCGTGGCCGGCCTGGTGTTGCTGGTCGGCATTGACCGCTTCGTCAACGCCGCGCGGGCGGTGACCAACCTGATTGGCAATGGCATCGCCACCATCGTCGTGGCCCGATGGGAAAAAGCCTTTGACGAAAAACGGGCCAGCGCAATGCTCGATGGCGTGGTCAATGAATCGCCAACGGATCTTTAAACGGAACCAACTGGTCATTCCCTATTTCATCGGCAAGGACGTGCGTGACCTGGAGGAGCATTTGTTCGGTGTTTACCGCTTTGCTTCCTGCACACCGAAAATCGGGCCGTGGCAGGAATATAAGAAGGGTGTGGAAACCTACGGCCAATGGTTCAGTCCACCACTACGCATAGCGGATGGCACCATCACCGTGCCCAAGGGACCGGGCTTGGGTCTCGCTGATCCAAAAGAAATATTGCAGGGGGCAACGCGAGTTCAGGAGACAGGAACTTTTCTGGCTCCGGATACGCCGGGTTGACGGTATGCCAGCTGGCTGGAGGCTGGTTTTGTTTTTCGATGGCAGGCACAGATGAATGCCGGGGAACTCACGTTGGCAGGAAAGCAGGGCAGAAAGAAACATTCAAGGCTCCGTCAACCAGACAGAGCGGCTGCCCCCAATCTGATGATTGAGTGCAACCTGTTTCGCATTCCCCTTGCGGGCGGAATTGACGGTACAAATCCATGATATAACCCCTTACGCTACGACAGGAGAATTAACGACCTCATGGACGTTGTAACGCTCCAGTGCAATGCGCACCAGGCGGACGTTCATTTCCGTTAAATTGTCGTCCCCAAAGATGATTCGCACCACCGCGACGACGATTTTCTCGAATGCTTCGTCTTGTTCGTTGTTCATAATTCTGTTTCGATTACTGCTGCCTGACATTTTACTAACATTCAGCGTGCCAGTTTCGTCGAGGTCGGGGGCCGAGCTGAGGGGTGGCATGACTTTTAAGATATTATTGGCTGCACGTGGCTTGATTGAAGCCCTTGGCGACGCCACCGATGGCGCCACACTCAGAGCGGGCACGGCTGGCGTCTCGTTCCCCCTGCCGTTCCTGGACGGGGTGGTCTGGATCGGGATTGGAGGTTTGGGCACAATTTCCGGGGCATTGACTGCTCGTGGTTGAGTTGTGGGCAATGGCACACCGGAGGAATCCCCGTTCTTCCCGTTGCCATTCATGCTGCCGTTGCCGTTCATTTGCTGGCTGGCTTGAGTTGGAATCGGGGGTTTGGGCGCGATTTCAGGGGCATTGATTGCTTGTGGTTTGACATCTGGTTTTGTTTCCGCTTGTGACGCGCTGGCGTGTTGCACCTGGGCTTTGAACAGGTGAATGGTTACTTTGAGTGCCAGTTCCAATGGGTCAACCGGTTTGGTGATGAAATAGTTGCCGCCGCTGAGCACTCCCTGCGTGCGGTTCCCAAAATTGCTATGGGCAGTGACGAAAATGACAGGTGTTGTCTTATAATGAGGCAAAGCGCGCAATTTCTCACACACTTCAAAGCCAGTCAACTTGGGCATGTCAATGTCCAGCAGCACCAGGTCGTAATGGTTGGCCTGCAGCAGTTTCAGGCCTTCCAAAGGGTCTTCGACGCTTACGATGTCGAGGTTGGCCCGTTTCAACGTGTTGACGATCACATGGTTGCAAACGGTGTCATCGTCCACTGCCAGCACTTTGGCCCTTGGCGCAGCTTCGGTAGAACCAACTTCGTCGCTTTTCAACAAAATACCCAGGCAATCCGCCGCCTCAGCCAGAGTTTGCATTATGGAAGGTGTAACTCGCGCAGGCTTGGATGCGATTTTGGAGAGCAACATGTCGAACGCCTTCGTCAGCAATGCTATGCGGGCGCAACCGGCTTTGCTGGCGTTGGCGCTCAGGGAATGCACTGCCTGAGAGAGCGGCTCCAGCTTGGTCACAGAAGTAGGCGCCTTAATATATGCGAGGCAATGCTCGCGAACCTTCGCGATGTCCGCTGGCGCGTCTTTTAAAAATTCCGCACGCCCTTTTGTGGGCGAAGTTTCGTCGGCGGGCTCTTCGGTCGTGTCCTCGTCGTGCTCAGCAGCCGAACCGTCAGCCATGTGTAATTTGATTGCGGGTGCGTAATCAGCTCGAACCGCATCGCCGGCGCTGGTGGCGCCGGCGGGTGCGGCAACCAACATTTCCTGAATGGTTTGAACCAGTATGGAGGGCGTGCAATCGGTTTTGCGCAATTGCCTGGTAATCGCGTCCTCAGCAAAATCTGCAATTTGAGCGTTAGAAAATATAATGATTGGAACGACTTTCAGCCGGGGGTCGGCGCGTATGAATTTGAGCACATCCGCACCGTCAAACTTGGGCAACATCAGGTCGAGCACGACCAGATCGGGCGTGGCCTGAGAAAGAGCCTTGAGAGCCTCCAACCCATCTTGCGCAGACTCGATGCGAAATCCCTCCCGCTGGAGCAGATTCCGATACGTCGTCAGCACAACTGCGTCGTCCTCGACAAAAAGGATTGTTCTATTGATTTTCATGGCTCTTATCCCATTTTATGGGTCAAATCACCAAAATGTAAGGGCACAACTCAGGCTACAGGTACCCTTACTGAACTTAAGAAAAACAGCACCGTTCATGCCAAAGAATTGACAAAACTGCATCTCATACCAATTCCCAGAGAGAATCAATGCATGGGTGGGGCGGCGCTGCCTGCCAGCTATTTATATTACTCTGCCTTAAGAACCTTGGAGAACGACTTGCATTGTTCATCAAGCCCAAGCGGGATATTTCCCCCTATATTCGAGTGGCTGCGGAAAAGTTCAAAAATCCAGGAAATCCCCGCGTATTTGCATCCATTTGCGGTTAAATGCCGGAGCCGGACATTAGTCACTGGTCTTTTCTTTCATCCATCGCTGCAAACGATGCCGGGTAAATGTTTTTCAATTCACAATTCGGCGCGCAAATGGTTAGCTTTGCCGCCGTGACCAAACCCAAAGACATCAGCCGGCAATCCGAATCAAATCTTCGCGGCTTCTGGAGTCTCATCGTCACTCAATTCCAGGGCGCGTTCAGCGACAATGTCCTGAAGTGGCTGGTCGTGTTCATGATTCTCGGCATGAACGTGTCATCCACCGAGTTGCATCGTGTTGGCGAACTCGTCACCGCCCTGTTTTCACTGCCGTTCATTTTGTTTTCGATGGCGGGCGGCTTTTTCGCCGACCGTTTCAGCAAGCGGACCATCAGCGTGAGCGTGAAAATTTTTGAAATGGGCGTGATGCTGCTCGCGCTAGCGGGCTTTTGGTTGAACCAGATTCCGATGCTGTTGGGCTGCGTATTTTTGATGGGCGTCCACAGTTCGTTCTTCGGTCCCTCCAAATACGGCCTCCTGCCGGAATTGCTGCCGGAGCGGAAATTATCGTGGGGCAACGGCCTGCTCGAACTCGGCACATTTATGGCCATCATCCTCGGGACCGTCGCCGCGGCCTCGATGTCGAAACATTTTCACGGACACCAAACCTGGTCGGGAAGCATTTTGATTGCGCTCGCGGTCATCGGCTTCATCACGAGCCTCGGCATCACCCGCGTGCCCGCCGCCGATCCCGGCCGGAAATTCCGCGCGAATTTTCTAAGCGACTTGTTCGCGCAACTCCGGCTGGTTCGCCGCGACCGCGCACTCACCCTCGCCTTTCTCGGCAATACGTATTTCTTCTTCCTGGGCCAGTTGCTCCAGTTGAATGTGTTCTTTTATGGCGCGCAAATTCTGCACCTGGACGAAATCGGCATTGGCCAGTTGAGCATTGCCCTCGCGCTCGGCATCGGCCTGGGTAGCGCGGCTGCCGGTTATCTTTCCGGCGGGAAAATCGAATACGGCCTTGTGCCGCTCGGCGCCTTTGGCATGTCGCTGGTTTCCGCCTGGCTGTCCGTGCCGGGTTTGTCCGTGAACGCCGCCCTCGTCCAGCTGTCATTGCTCGGGTTCACCGGCGGCTTTTTCATCGTGCCGATCGCGGCGTTGTTGCAACACCGGCCGGACCCGGCGAAAAAAGGCGAGGTGCTCGCAGCCGCGAACCTGCTTTCGTTCGTGGGCATTTTTTTCGCGTCCGGCGCGTATTATTTGCTGGCGGACGTGGCCGGCATGTCGCCTGGCCAGATTTTTCTTTTCGGCGGCGTGTTGACGCTGGCGGGCGCCATCTACGTTTTGTTTCTGCTGCCCGACGCCCTGCTGCGGTTCATCCTCTGGCTGCTCACGCGGACGATTTACCGGATTCGCATTCAGGGCCGCGATAACATCCCCGCCAAGGGCGGCGCGCTCTTTGTCTGCAACCACGTTTCGTTCGTGGACGCCCTGCTGCTGCTCGCTTCGACCGACCGGCAGGTGCGATTCATGATGTTCAAGGACATTTACGAACAGCGCTGGATGAAGCCGTTCGCCCGGATCCTCGGCGTGATTCCAATTTCATCCGAACAGCGTCCGCGCGAGATGATCCAGGCGCTGCAAACAGCCAGCGACGCCATTCGCGCGGGCGAAGTGGTCTGTATTTTTGCCGAGGGGCAGATTACACGCATCGGCCTGCTGTTGCCGTTCCGGCGCGGTTTCGAGCGCATCATGAAAGACGTTGAGGCGCCGATCATTCCCGTCGGGCTCGATGGTGTGTGGGGCAGTGTCTTCAGTTTTCAAAAGGGCCGGTTTTTGTGGAAGCTGCCGCGGCGGCTGCCATACCCGGTTACCATCAACTACGGCCAGCCGCTGCCGCACACGGCGACGCCGTTCGAAGTGCGCTCGGCGGTGCAAAAGCTTCTCGTCGAGGCATGGCAAGGCCGGAAGGCGCGGATGCGTTCGTTGCCCATCGCCTTCGTGCATGCCGCGCGCAAACATCCCCTGCGCTTTGCCATGGCTGACGCGCTAAATCCGAAGGTGAATTTTTATTCCGCACTCGGGCGAACCATTTTCCTGGCCCGGCGTTTGAAACGCATCTGGGCGGGACAGAAGATGGTTGGCATGTTGCTGCCGCCCTCGGTGCCCGGGGCCCTGGTCAATCACGCGGCGATGCTGCTGGGCAAGGTGCCGGTGAACTTGAATTACACCTTGTCCGAGGAAGCGCTCGCCTCGTGCATCCGGCAATGCGACATCAAAACCATTGTCACCTCGAAGGTGGTTCTGGAAAAATTGAAGCTCGAGCTGCCGGGCGAAATGGTGTTGCTGGAGGAAGTGGCGGCCGCGCCGGGCTTCGGCGAGAAGCTCGCCGCATTCCTTATTGCGTGGCTGGTGCCGGATCGCGTGGTGCAACGGGTGCTGGGCGCCGAAACGAAAACCGGTCTGGACGATCTCGCCACCGTGATTTTCTCCAGCGGCAGCACGGGTGATCCCAAGGGGGTGATGCTGAGCCATTACAACATCGGCTCGAACATCGAGCAACTGGAGCAGGTGTTCGGGGTGAGCCGCCGTGATTGCTTTCTCGGCATCCTGCCGTTCTTTCATTCGTTTGGTTTCACCGGCACGTTGTGTCTGCCCGCCGTCCTGGGTGTCGGCGTTGCGTATTATCCGAATCCGCTCGACGCCAAAAGCATCGGGCCGCTCGTCCGCGACTACCGCGTGACCTTCCTCCTGGCCACCCCCACGTTCCTGCAATTTTACCTCCGCAGTTGTTCGGCGGAGGATTTCGGCAGCCTGCGCGTGGTCATGACGGCGGCGGAGAAATTGCCGGACCGGCTGGCGTCGGCGTTCGAGGAACGCTTCGGCATTCGACCGCTGGAAGGCTACGGCTGCACCGAATGTGCGCCGGCCGTGACGGTGAACACCCCGGATTTCCGCTCCGCCGGTTTCCGCCAAGTCGGTGCCAAACGCGGCAAAATCGGCCATCCGCTCCCCGGCGTTTCCGTGCGCATCGTTGACCCGGAAACTCAGGCGCCGCTGGCCACCGGCCAGCCCGGTCTGCTGCTCGTGCGCGGGCCAAACGTCATGCAGGGCTACCTCGGCCAGCCGGAAAAGACCGCGGAGGTGTTGCGCGACGGCTGGTACACCACCGGCGACGTGGCGGCGATCGACGAGGACGGCTTCCTGCAAATCACGGATCGCCTGAGCCGCTTCAGCAAAATCGGCGGCGAAATGGTGCCGCACATCAAAGTGGAGGAAAAATTGCACGAACTGGCCGGCGTGGCGGAACAAACATTTGTTGTCACCGGCGTGCCGGACGAGAAAAAAGGCGAACGCCTGGTCGTGCTGCACAAACTGGCGGACGGGCAATTGCCGGCCTGCCTCGAAAAGCTTTCCCAATGTGACCTGCCGAATTTATGGAAGCCGCGCGCCGACCAGTTCTTCCGCGTGGAAGCGTTTCCCCAACTCGGCACCGGTAAACTGGACTTGCGCCAGGTGCGCGAAATCGCGATGAAATCCTCGGCCGGGACCTGAGGCGGCCACCATGCAAAACATCGTCATTGACCAGCCCTACCAGTTCGTACCGCCGCACTGCGGCCGGTTCTGGTACGCGTTGTTTGGACTCTGGCTGCCGCGCTACTTGAACCGGAACCACGGCATCGAATCCGTTGAATGCCGCGGTGTGGAGCACTTGCGGCGCTCGCTTGAGGCCGGCCATGGCATTCTCCTCACCTCCAACCACAGCCGTCCCTGCGACCCGATGACGCTGGGGATGTTGTCGCTCGCGGTACGGCGGCCGTTCTACATGATGGCGAGCTGGCACCTGTTCCGGCAAAGCCGCTTTCAAACCTGGCTCCTCCCGCGCATCGGCGCCTTCAGCGTTTACCGCGAAGGCCTGGACCGCGAAGCCTTGAAGGCCGCCGTGGAAATTCTCAACGAAGCGGAACGTCCGCTGTTGCTCTTTCCCGAGGGCGTCGTCTCCCGCACGAATGACCGGCTGAACAACTTGATGGAAGGCACGGCCTTCATCGCCCACACCGCTGCCAAACAACGCGCTGCCGCCACGCCGGCGGGGCAGGTGGTCGTCCATCCCGTCGCCATTCGCTATCTTTTCCGCGGCGACCTCGAAGCTGCGCTCACGCCGGTAATTGAGGAAATTGAAGCGCGTTTTTCGTGGCGTCCGCCGCACGGATGCCGGCTGCGCGAACGGATCAACCGGGTCGGCGAAGCGCTGCTCTCCCTCAAGGAGCTGGAATACCTCGGCCAGTTGCAGACCGGCGAAGTGCCGGAGCGTCTCGGGCGCCTGATCAACCGCCTGCTCCAGCCGCTGGAAAAGGAATGGCTCAAAGGCGAAGGGGACAGCGACGTGGTGGCGCGGGTGAAAAAACTGCGCATGGCCATCCTGCCCGACCTGGTGAGCGGTGAAATTGACGAGGCCGAACGCGCCCGCCGCTGGCGTCAACTAGCCGACCTCTACCTCGCCCAGCAGCTCTCCTGTTATCCGCCGGATTACATCCGCTCGTGGCCCACGCCCGAGCGGCTGCTGGAAACTGTCGAGCGCTTTGAAGAAGACCTGACCGACCGCACGCGCATCCACCGGCCGCTCCACGCCATCATCGAGGTCGGCGAGGCGCTGTCCGTCAGCCCCGTGCGCGAGCGCGGCGGCGGTCCGGACCCGTTGATGGAAAAAATCCGCGGGCAACTGGAGGCAATGCTCGAACGGAGCGGAAAGGAAACAACGCCCCTTAGCCCGCTTATTTCATAGTGCGGTTTGAAAAAGCTGTTTTACGGGGTGGAAAAATCGAGGTGGCTTAAGGAAAGGTGTTTTGAGGCGGTGCTGGATGCGGTTGGAGGCGTTGGCGGGGGTTGGGGAGGTTTCGGAGATGGTTTTTTCTGAAACGGGGGCGCACCGCTGCTTCGACGGATCGAACTGGGTCCGCCGGACCGATTATTTTGGAGGTTGGGTATTCAGCCCGACGCGGACGCCAAAGCCATCAACCTCTGATGACAAAGCCGAAACAACGCCTGCCACGGATAAGCGCTGCTCAGGCGCACCTGCACCCGTCGCACGCTCAGGCTCACCTGCGCCGCCACTTTCAAGAGTTTGAGCCGCACGCTGCCCACCGTCGCGTTGGCCAGCTCGGTCCCAGCCAGCCCCCAGGTCCGCACCCGCTCCAAGAGCAGATAGGCAAAGGCGGCCAGCCACAACCGCAGTTGATTGCTGGCCAGATAATGCGTGCTCATCCGGTCGGCGGCCAAATCCAGCGTCTGCTGCTTGAGCACGTTTTCCATCTGTCCGCGTGCACAGTACAGTTCCTCGTAGAGCCGCTGCGGGGTGAAACGCCCGCGGTCGGGTTCGTCCTTGAATCCACGCCCCGGCAGGTTGGTCACGATGAAACGCGGGTTGTCGCCCGCTGCCATCACCTCGGCTTTGCCGATCACGCGCCGCGGACGGCTCCAGGTCTTTTGGGTCTGATAGTCAAACTCGGCGAAGGCGCGCGCACTTTCGGCGCCGCTGAGGCAGCGGCGTGCCCGCGCGTCGGCCAGTGCCGGGGCCAGCAACTCAATCAACACGCTGTTTTTGGCCAGTCCCAGGCAGTAATAGACTCGCGGCTGGGCTTCGCACCAAGCCATGATTTCCTCGCGGCAAAAACCGCTGTCGCCCCGGACGATGATCCGCGCCCGTTTGCAGCGCCGGCGCAGGGCCGCCACAATCTTCTCCAGCGCCGGCACAACACCGCTGGCCCCGTCAACGTCGCTGGTGCGCAGTTGCGCCCAGAGCGGCACGTCGCCGACGAAGGCGTAGAGCGGCAGATAACAGTAATCGTCGTAGTAAGCGCTGAAGTGCCGCCCCTCCTGCAGGCCATGGAGCAAGTGGCCCATCGCGTCCAGGTCCACGACGATTTCACGCGCGTGCCGGGGCAGACAGCGCACGCCCAACCGGAGCAGGCAGGCTTCCATCTTGCGCGGATCGTGCGGCAGCTTGTGGCAGCGGGTGCGACGGTTGTTCGATAACTCCAGGCGGTTGAGCGTGGCCGGTCCCGCCAAGGCCGCACCGCAGTTGTCCCGGAACATACGATCCCCGCCCAGCGGATCCCGTTTGTTGCACGCCACCGCCAGCAGCGGGTCCAGGCGCAGCCGCTCGTGATCATTGAGATCTTCATAACCCAGCGCCTGGCCGATGAGCCGTTGCGCCAGCAGTTGGGGGAGCCGGTGATCGACAAAGCGCGCGTCACGCTGGTCGTCAAAACATTCAGCCAGCGATTGCGACAGGCCCAGACGCTGATCCACCTGGCGCAACAGCAGCGCGCCGCCGTCAGTGGAGAGAGTGCCGCCCGAAAAATCGGCCACGACTTTGCGGGCACCCAGGTCTTGAAAGAGCAACGGCGCGTCGTTACAGTCTGTCGTTGAAGAAGCGGTGTTGTGCGTTTTCATTTGGCTGAGTGATATCAAGCCTTTGGACGCTCTCACCGCTTCTTTGGTTAAACCCACTATGAAATTTCCGGGTTAGGGAAGATTCACCATGAACACCCCAAATTCGGATAACGCCAAGACACCTCCCGCCACGTCGGCGCCGTGGTGGTTTCGCTTGATTTTAGTCGTCCTGGGACTGGCCGCCTGGTTTTGGACCCAATCGCTCATCGGCCAGCGGGCGATTTCAGGGCAGGTCATCGGCGATGAGATTCATGTCCTGACCGCGCCGGCGCACCAATATCTGCTCGACCATCCGCGCGCGGCAAACGGCCTGCTCATCGCCAGCTCGGCTGGCATCGACCTGTTCGCGCTTTTTCTGCTGGGCCGCGCCATCTTTGGACCGACCTTCCGTCCGTTCATCGGTCTGTTGATGCTCTTTGCCCTTCGGCAGATTTGCCAGGCGCTCTGCGCCCTGCCGCCGCCGGATGAAATGATCTGGCGCAACCCCGGCTTCCCTTCGCTGGTGGTGACCTACGGTGTGGCCAACGACCTCTTCTTTTCCGGGCACACGGCCATCGCCGTGTTTGGAGCGATCGAACTGGAGCGCCTGGGCCGGCGCTGGCTGGCGATCCTCGGCGTGGGCGTAGCCCTGTTTGAGGTGGCGGCGGTCCTGACGCTGCGCGCGCATTACACGATGGACGTGTTCACCGGCGCCGTCACCGCCTTGCTGATCGCCGGTGTCGCCGCAAAAATCTCCCCGTGGTGCGATCGTGCCCTGGCCGGGCTGACGGGACGAAAACCGGGCGGGGCGGACAGTGCCGGCTAAATCCGAATTCCGAAAACCGAACTCCGAAAGAAATCCGAGATCCGAAAACCGAAGCTCGAACCGGAAAGGCTTCCGCGAAGCTGCATAAAGCCTCCAACTTCGTCCCGCTTGTGGGACTACGATGGACAAGGTGCCACGCGGCTTTCGGAATTCGGTTTTCGGTCTTCTTTCGGGGCTCGGATCTCGGACTTCGGATTTCAAGTCCATCCAAAGTTCAAAGCGCCAAAAACTCCGTCCGGATTTCCTTTTCGTCGCAATGCAAAATGGCCACGGTGCGTTCCGCGCCTGACTTCGGTTTGCCGGCGTAGCCGGGATTTAAATACAGCACGCCGCCTATCGTTTCGCAAAAGACCTTGTGGGTGTGGCCGAACACGACGGCGTCCGGCCGTTCACGCGCAATCCGCAACTGGAGATCTTCCTTCAGCGCGTGCGGGTTCACGATGTGGTGAACGAGAAATTTCCGTTGGGCAAGCGCAACCACTTCGGTGAGCCGGAAGGTGGGCGAACTGTCCGTGTTGCCAAGCACGGCCGTGACCGGGGCAATCGCTCCCAGTTCAACGACGATGGAATCGCCACCGATGTCACCCGCGTGCAGGATGTGACTGACGCCGGCGAATATTTCAGGGACTTTGGGGTCGAGAAAACCGTGCGTGTCGGAAATCAGGCCAATCCTCATAAACGTGATCGGTGACAGAAAATCAGGTTCTTCAATGTTTCAGTTGATTTATTATTGGGACCAGAAATCAATGACTAATGACTAAGCCCGAATCATAAAAGAATTCCCAATGACCAATTCCGAAACCCAGCGCGGTACCCTCACTTTTATTGGTCATTTGAGTTTCGTCATTCTTTCGTCATTATGGTTTCGTCATTCGTCATTCCTCTGCTTCTTGGGTCAGTGGCAAAATGGCCGTCGAACCGCCATCTGTTTCACGCCTTCGCCTCCTCCGGCGCTTCCCCGGCTTCCGGCTCCTCGTCGCGCGCCCCGGCCGTTTTTTCCGCGGGCGATTCGGCGGTGGCTTTCATCGCGCCGACGAACAGGCTGGTGAAGAGCCCGCCGCTCAGGAGGGTGTTGCGAAAAAATTCCCAGGTTGAAGGGAAATTCGGAATGCCAGTGGTCAGTGCCTGAATCCAGCCCGCAAGCGTTTTAACGTATGACGGATCGTTGAGCCAGGAGGCGGTGTTGGTGATGAAATAAAAAAGCACCGCCCCCAGCAGTCCGCCCCCCAGGAGCTTCCACCAGTTCGTGCGCGGTGAAAACAGGCGCCCGAGTCCGATCAGCGCGGCGAACGAAAGCGTTTTGACCAGCATATAACCGCTGAACACCGGCTCGTGGTAGTAGAAAACATTCAGCAGCACGTCCGTGGCAAACAACGTGCCCAGCGGCAGCCACCAGGCCATTGCTCCGGTGAAATATACCCCGCCGCAAAACGCCAGGGCATAGGCGGCGCTGAAATTCTGCGGCAGCACGCCGGGGATGCGCGACAACGCGAACACCAGCATCAGCACCACCGGCAGCAGCTTGGTCCACTTTTCTTTCACTGTCGGATAGAATAATTCACGGCGCGGCCGGAACAAGCTTTTCAATGGATTCATGATACGGCCGGTGGGCGCGATACAAAACCAGCAGTTCCTGGTTTCTTTTCAACAAGCCCTGGTCGCCAGACTCCGATGCCATCAGGCAGGCTTTCTCCGCTGTTGAAATCGCCTCGTCAAATCGCCCGGCCTCGGCGTAGGCCGCCGCCAATGTGCCCACCATGGGCGTTACACCATACTGCGTCAGTTCGCAGGCGCGCACAGCATGCTTGACGGCTTGAGCCCCATCCCGGATGTGCGCATCCGGACAGGTGGCCAGCAGCCAGCCCAGATTGTTCAAGACATCCGGCGCGTCGGGCTTGAGACGCAGGGCTTTGAGATAATGCCCGACGGCGTCTTGGAATTTTCCCTGTTTTGTCTGCAAGATGGCAATCTGGGTGTGGACTTCCGGTGTCAGTTGATCCATCAAGCCGTTGTTCAGATTGGTGCGGTTTTCTTCGTTCTCGATTTGTTGGACGGCAAACGCTAGGGCGCTGCGGATGACCGCATCATCCGGTTTGAGCTGCAGGGCGGCGATGTATTCCGCCTCGGCTTTCGCATATTTCCCTTGGGCGGCCAGGGTATCCCCGTAAAATTCGCGTGCCTCGAAATTGTCGGGATGCAGTTGCAGAAGTTCGTCCAACAGGACCCCGGCTTCGTCGTACTTTTTCTGCAAGAACAGGACGCGCCCGAGTTTGGAACGGGCCTCGGTCAGATTTGGGGAAATTTGGAGTGCGGACTGGTAGCTCTTGGCGGCGGCAGCCCAGTCGCCCGCCTCGCCATATGAATTACCGAGAAGATAGTAGCTTTCAAAATTATTTTCCCTGGTCACCTCCAACGCATGGGTGAAGAGCGTGACGCTGTTCCGCCAGTAACGCAGCTGATATCGGGTGTCCAGCAGGCAGGCCACTATCAGTGCCGTTGCGCCCGCCACCATGGCCACCCGCCAAATTCGTGAAACCGATGCCACGCCTGCCATGCTCCAGGCCATCGCGATGAACAAACCGATGGACGGCAGATAGGTGTAGCGATCGGCGATGGTTTGCATTCCCACCTGCACCAGGCCGATGACCGGCACCAGCATCACCATAAACCAAAACCAGCCGGCAAACAGCCAGCGTTGGGGAAGCAGCCTCCGAATGCAAAAAAACGACAACAAAACCGGCAACAGAGCTGAACAGATAAATTCCCGCAGGTGGATCGGTGTGTAGGGATAAAAAATGGCCAGGTTGACCGGCCAGAACATTTTCCCAAGATAATCCGTGTAAAACACCAGTGAGTTGGCAATCCGCCAATACCAGGGCAGCAGATTCACAGACACGACGTATTCGGCCGCCTGTTGGGCCCAGAAAGTTGCGAGGCTGGATGCCAGGCTCAACGCCACGAACGGCACCTTTTCCCAAAGCAATCGCCGGAAAACCGGGAGTTGAACGGCGTTCCTTAAATCCGAAATCCGAAATCTGAAATCCGAAATCCGTTTGAGCGGCCAAAAATCCAGCAGCAACAAAATCACCGGCAACGTCACCAGCATCGGCTTGCTCATCAGACCCAGCGCGAAAAACCCCAGCGCCAGACCGTAGAAAATTTTGGACTCTGGACTCCGGACTGTGGACTTCTCCACATACCGCGCATACGCCCACAGCGTCAGCAGGAAGAAAAATGCGCTCAACACGTCCTTGCGCTCCGAAATCCAGGCGACTGACTGGATGTGGGTTGGGTGCAGGGCAAACAAGGCCGCCACGAATGCGCTGCGCCATACGGCTCCGCACATCTTCCGCAACACCATGAAAAGCAGCAGCGTATTGGCGATGTGAAATCCCAGGTTGACCCAATGCGAACCGCTGGCATTTAAACCGAACAACCGGCAGTCCAGCATGTGCGACAGCCACGTGACCGGATGCCAGTTGCCAACCGCTGTGGTGGTGAACGCCCAACGGACGCCTTCCGCGGTTATGCCCGCCTGAACGATTGGATTTTCTGTAACGTAGTAATGGTCATCGTAAATGATAAACCCCAGATGACCCACGGGCCAAAAGCCAACCAGGGTAATGACCAACAAGGCCACACAGATCAGACTTTCGCGACGCAGGGGTGTTTGCCTGCTTTGAATTCATTCCAATTGCACGATTGTTCATGGTGTGGCGAGAACAGGATTTTCAAACAGCTCATGATACGGCTGGTGCTTGCGATACAGCTCCAGCAGTTCCTGGTTTCTCTTCAACAAACCCTGGTCGCCAGATTCGGACGCCAGGGCGCAGGCCTTTTCCGCCGTCGCCATCGCCTCGTCAAACCGCCCGGCTTCGGCGTAAGCCGCCGCCAGGGTGCCGACGTAAATCGTCATTTGATAATGCGTCAGTTCGCAGGCGCGTTTGGCGTATTTGACGGCTTGGGCGCCGTCGCGGACAGATGCGTCCGGACAGGCGGCCAGCAACCAGGCCAGATTGTTCAAGGCATCCATGGCGTCGGGCTTGAGGTGCAAAGCTTCGAGATAGTGCTCGACGGCGTCTCGGGATTCTCCCTGGGCTGTTCGGATGACGGCAATTTGGACGTGGACTTCCGGTGTAGGCAGGATTTTCAGGGTGTTGTAAAGGTTGGTAAGGACTTGGTCCGATCTTGACATGTTCGCTGGCAAACGTTAGGGCGCTCCGGATGACCGCATCATCCGGTTGGAGTTGCAGGGCGGCGGTGTATTCCGCCTCAGCTTCCGCATATTTTCCCTGGGCGGTCAGGGTGTCTCCATAAAATTTGCGCGCAAAGGGATTGTTGGAATTCAATCGCAGGACTTCGCCAAATTCGACCCCCGCTTTCTCGTACCTTTTCTGTTGAATCAGGATATAACCGAGCCGGTAATGGCCGTCTTCAAAATCCGGTAATCTTTTGACCACGGCCCGATAATTCCTTGCCGCTTCGGCCAGGTCACCGGATTCCACGAGTGCCATGCCCAGATAAAGCTGCACTGCCGGATTCTCTCCCGAAATTTCCAACGCGTGGGTGAAGAGCGTGACGCTGTCCCGCCAGTAACGCAGTTGATATCGGGTGTCCAGCAGGCAGGCCAGCACCAGCGCCGTTGCGCCTGCCACCACGGCCGCCCGCCAAAACCGGGAAACCGAGGCCACGCCTGCCATGCTCCAGGCCACCACGATGAACAAACCGATGGATGGTAGATAGGTATAACGGTCGGCTATGGCTTGTATGCCCACCTGCACCAGGCCGATGATCGGTACCAGCATCACCACAAACCAAAACCAGCCCACCAACAGCCAGGGTTGTCGCCGCGCCTGACGGATGCAAAAAACCGACAGCACCAGCAGCAGCAGGCCGCAGCTCACAATTTCTACAGTCGGTGTCCGAGTGTAAGGATACGGATAATAGATGGCCAAGTTGACCGGCCAGAACATCTTCCCAAGATAATCCACGTAGAACACAAGCGTATTGGATGTCCGCCAATACCAGGGCAGGGCTCCCAGTTGCACGACGGCGCCCGCCGCCTGTTGAGCCCAAAAGGTGACGATGCTCGATCCTACGGAAAGCGCCACGAACGGCAGTTTTTCAACCAGCAAGTGGTTGAGGGTTGGTGGTTGAGGGTTGAGGGCCACAGGACTTTTGTGCGCCGGATTACTTGTCACCCGCCACGCGTAACCCGCCACCCTTTTGAGCGGCCAGAAATCCAGCAGCAGCAAAATCACCGGCAGCGTCACCAGCATTGGCTTGCTCATCAGCCCCAACGCAAAAAACAACAGCGCCAGCCAGTAATAACCGGTAGTAGAAGGCCAGAGGCTGGCAACCTGATTTTTAGTTTCTGCCTTCTGACCATTAACTTCGGATTTCGGGTTTCGAACTTCGGATTTCTCCACGTACTGCACCCACGCCCATAATGTCAGCAACATGAAAAATCCACTTAACAAATCCTTTCTCTCTGAAACCCAGACGACGGACTGGATATGCAATGGATGCCAGGCAAACAACGCCGCCACCAAGGCGCTCCGCCAAACCGCTTGCGCTTGTGGGGTCGTAGCTCCAATGCTTTTATCGGAGCGAAGCCCCACCTGTGGGGTCGTAGCCGCTTTGGCCGCATCAGCTTTTTTACTCGCGTTCGGTGGGGATGAGTCAATTGATTGCCGCGAATTGTCACGGCGAAGCCCCAACATCCTTCTCAACACGATGAAAAGCAGCAACGTGTTGGCGATGTGGAATCCCAGGTTGACCCAATGATGGCCGGCGGCCTTCAAGCCGAACAACTGGTAGTCCAGCATGTGCGACAGCCACGTGACCGGATGCCAGTTGCCGCAGTCCCGGCTCGTGAACGCCCAACGGACACTTTCAGCGGTAATCCCCGTCTGAACGTGCTGGTTTTCGCTCACATAGTCGTAGTCGTCATAGATGATGAACCCCAGGCGGCCCACCGGCCAGTAAATCGCCAGCGTGATCCCGGCCAGCAACAGACAAATGAAAATGTTTCGGCGCATTTCAATTCAAATGTGGAAGGCAGAATGAAGAATGCTGAATGTGAAAGTCAATCATGTTGCGCCACGGTTCAAAAGGCGTTGAACCGCTAATCTTCAGCTGATCAGCCGTGAATGAGCGGTCAAAACTCTGCGCCTTCGGCGCTCAGTAGGAGCCGACGTGAGGAGGCTTGTCCGTAACCATGTCTCCGTGCGTCTCTGTTTGCTCCTGTTATATTTAATTCGTGTTCATCCGTGTCCATCCGTGGTTAAAATCTCCCGCGTTTGGAAAACCTGCTCCACATCATCTATGAAGACGCCGACCTGCTGGTCATCAACAAACCGGCCGGACTCGTCTGTCATCCGACCAAGGGCGATGAATTGTCCAGCCTCATCAGCCGCGCCCGCCTTTATCTGAAACCCTCAACTCTCAACTGCACCCGAAGCCTTCGGGGCTCAACCTTCAACTCATTTAATCAACCGCCTCGACCGCGAAACCAGCGGCATCGTTATCATCGCCAAAAATTCCGAAACCGCCGGCGAACTCGGCAAAATCTGGGAAGCCCGCGCCGTCCAGAAAGAATACCTCGCCATCGTCCACGGCCACGTCCGCGACGACCACGGCCTGATTGACGCGCCGCTCGGCAAAGACGAGCGCAGCATCGTCGCCGTCAAAGACTGCGTCCGCCCCGACGGCGCGCCCTCCCAAACCGAATTCCGGGTCGAACGCCGGTTTTCCCGCGTGGTTTATCAAAGCGCCCGGTAGTCAGGCAGTCCTCTGCCGCTGCCGTTCACAATTCCGACGGCACGGCTGCCGAAATCCGAAGAAGGCGAACTGCGCGCCCTACCAGCTCGTTTTTCGACGTAACCCAGCCTTTCCATCCTCCATCCTCAATCTTCCATTCTCGCTCTTGCGGCTGGTTCGCCGCTGACCGGCCGCAAACATCAAATCCGCATCCACCTCGCCCACCTCGGCCATCCCATCGTCGGCGACAAACTTTACGGCGGCGACGAGGATTTATATCTGGCGCTGGTCGAAAATCGCCTGACGCCGGAGCAACGTGCCCGGCTCATTTTGCCGCATCAGGCGCTGCACGCCTGCGCCGTGCGCTTTCCCTGGCGCGGCCGGCCCATGGAATTTTCCTGCGCCCCTGAGCCATGGTTCTCCGACTTTTTAAACCAAGGATGAACACGGGTTAACACGGATAAGGGCGCGACGCGAATTTCGCGAATCAACACGAATTCAGTCAGCGATAATTCAGTAGTGGGTTACTTTGGTGGGGCGAGCGTACTCGCGAGCCGGGACTGATGGGTTGTGCAACCAAAATCGGCTCGCCAGTAGTCTCGCCCCACCAATTTAGTTCAAACTGAGCCACTACCGATAATTCGCGCAATTCGCGTCAAGCATTGTGCCCACTCTTTCCAATCCGTGTGCATCCGTGTTAATCCGTGGTTAAAGAAAAAGCTCTGCGGCGCTCTGCGTCCTCGGCTTTTTTCCGCTTTACTTTCTCCAATAGTTGTCCAATCTTCTTGCATGGGTTACGCCCTGGCCAAAGAACAACAGGATTTCGTCTCCCGCCTCGTGAAATCCGGGAGATTCAACAACCAAAGCGAGGCGGTGCGGGAGTCCCTCCGCCGGATGCAACGCCAGGAGACGGATTATCTCACGCCGCCGCCGCTCACACCGGCGCAGGCGGAAGCCATCTACGGACGCCAGGACAAGCAGGCCGCCACCGTCGGACGCGGCGCTTTCAGGGCGCTGAAGGCCGCCGTGCGCAAAGGCGCCAAACCGTGAACGCCTGGGAGGTCTATGAAGCCGATTGGGGATGGCAGACCCATCCGGTAGTTGTCGTTTCCCACCCGGCGCGCGCCGCGCGAAAAGATTTTCTCGAAGTGCTGGACTGCTCATCCCAACGGGCTAACCGTCCCCCGAATGAAAATGAAGTGATTCTGGACAAAGCGGACGGCATGGACTGGCCCACGTTTTGCAAATGCGATTGCATCTACGCCATCCCGCGCGATGAATTGAAAAAGCATCGCGGCACGGTGGCGCTGGAACGTCGGCGGCAAATCGTCCGCGCCATCATCATCAGCCACGGCTGGAACGCCCTCTGAATGGTTGAGAGTTGAAGAATGAACACGGATAAGGGCGAGACACGAATTTCGCAAATGACGCGAATTAAGTCAGCGATAATTCAGTAGTGGGTTACTTTGGTGGGGCGAGCATACTCGCGAGCCGGGACTGATGGAATTTGCACCCAAAATCGGCTCGCCAGTAGTCTCGCCCCACCAATTAAGTTCGAACTGAGCCACTACCGATAATTCGCGCAATTCGTGTCAAAGAATCCATGTCCATCCGTGTCCATCCGTGGTTAAAATTTCATGTCTTTCGCATGACCAGTCAGTGGCAAGGCCGCATGGCGCAGCTTTACGCGGCATTCGGATTTCGGCCTTCGGCCTTCTTTCGGGTTCGGGATTCGGTTTTCGGCCCTTTTTTCGTGTCTTTCGTGTGTTTCGTGGTTAAAATTTCCCCGTGCCTGACATCCCCAAAACCATGCGCGCCGTCGTCTATCGCGGCGTCAACGACCTCCGCCTCGAAACCGTTCCCGTCCCCCGCATCGGCCCCGGCGAACTGCTCGTCAAAGTCGCCATGTGCGGCGTCTGCCCCACCGACATCAAAAAAATCCAGTACGGCACCGTGCCGCCGCCGCGCATTTTCGGACACGAAACCGCCGGCGCGATTTCGAAGTTGGGGTCTGGGGTCGTCGGGTCTGGAGCTGGAAAATCGGCGACCGCGTCGCCCTCCACCATCATGTGCCGTGCCTCGACTGCCATTTCTGCCGCCATCACGCCTTCGCCCAATGCGAGACTTACAAACGCACCGGCATCACCGCCGGCTTCCAACCCGCCGGCGGCGGCTACGCTGAATACGTCCGCGTCATGCCCTTCGTCCTGCCCGGCGTCGTGAAAATTCCCGCCAAAAATTCCTTTGCCGAAGGCGCCATGCTCGAACCCGTCAACACCGTCCTCAAAGCCGTTCGCCGATTGTCCCTGCTGCGCGGCGACGTCGTGCTGGTGGCCGGTCAGGGGCCGATTGGCCTTATGTTTACCCGGCTGCTCCAGCTTGCGGGCGCGCAAGTCATCGCCACCGACCTGCTCGAGCCGCGACTGCGCCTCGCCAAAAAATTCGGCGCCAAATGGGCAGTCAACATCACAAAAAGTAGCGCAGGCGTCCCGCCTGCATTTGCAAAGCCGCCTTTGCAGCCGGGACGGCTGCGCTACAACAAACGCTCCGCTCTCAACCCTCAACTCCTTGGCGCGGTGAAGCGGAGCGACACGGCTCAACCCTCAACCACCTTGCCACGCGCGGCTACGGCCTCGACGCGGCCGTCATCGCCGTTCCGTCCGACGCCGCCGTGCAACAGGCCCTGCAACTCGTCCGCTGTGGCGGCCAGGTGCTCCTCTTCGCCCACACCAAACGAGTTTGCGCCGGTAAGCGCAGTCAAATCCAAGCGTTCTCACGCTTCAGCCTTCAGCCTTCAGCCTTCAGCCTTGATTTAGCCTCCATCTGTCTCGACGAAAAAGATTTGCTCGGCAGCTACTCATCCGATTTCACGTTGCAGGACGAAGTGGCGCGGCTTGTCTTCTCCCGCCAGCTCGACGTGCGCCCGCTGATTTCCCACCGCTTTCCGCTGGCTCAAACCGCCGCGGCTGTCCATTGGCCGCCCATCCAACGCCGATTCCCTCAAAATCATCGTCACTTCGTAGCAGCCGACGCTTGCCGGGTCGTAGCCTTTGATGCGAAGACTGGTAAGGAGGCTCTGACTACAAATCCGAAATCGTAAATCGAAAACGCCCGATTCCTCCAAAAAGCATTCCCCAAAACCGAATGACGAACACGCAAGATTTTTTTACCACGGATGGACCCAGCGCGGCTTACGCCGCAACCACAGATTTTGGACTGCGGCGGGAAGCGAAGCGCCACGCCGCTTTTGGAAGCAACCGGCAGCACGGAAAGCGGTGTCGCCGCTACGCTCTGCCACCGCAGTCCAAATCTTTGTTGTCCGTGCGCGAAGTTGCAGGATTGTATTACGGATTCCCCCGGCGCGGCTGGCGCCGCCACCACAGTGGATAGCCGCAAGCGAACGCAAAGAGGGAAGAGGTTTCCTTTGCGCTGCAATACGTCAGAATTCTCGCGCGCTGCGACGTTTTTCCGGAGCGCGGCTGTGTCTGGAAGACCAGCCGCAGCCATGCAGACTGGACGGAAATGGGCAAGGGAATGAACGGCAGCGGAATGAAACACGGATTCTCTCTTCGTTATTCCTCTGCCGTTCATTCCCCTGCCTTCACCTCCGGGGGCGTTGGATTGCGGCTCGGCCGCTTTGGGTGCGGGCCCGTGCGGGAAATTATTTTAGCGGGTTGACCGCGCGGACCCCGAGGGCTTTGAAGTGGTCAACGTCAACCGTGGCGACGGTCAAATCTTCCAACGCCGCGACTGCGGCATGAAAGCCGTCGCCGAGCGGCATGGTTTTTCCCCTGCGGCGGGCATCCGCCAGCAGCTCCCCGGCTTTTTCACAGACCTGATGATCCAGTGGGACGGACTCCAAAAGCGAAACGAACGATTCCCAATAATTCTGCCAGCGTTGCTCCTTTCCCGCGTCTTTCAACGGCTTGCCTGCGATGTATTCCGCCACCGTCGCATCACAAATAAAAACTTCATGCCGGGCGGCGACCACCCATTCGCCCAGATCAAAATGCCGGCGTTCACCTTCCACCAGCAAAGAAGTGTCAATCAGGATTCTCATCGGGCTTTGTCCGTGGCGGCGAGGTTGGCGGAAATTTCAGCCGCGGTGGCCGTGTCCAAAGGAGTGCGGGAACGGTAGATCCGGGCGAAGGCCTCCGCACTCATGCCGGTTTTTTTTACCCGATGTTTTTTTTCGGGCGTAATGAACCAGCCGCCGGGCTGTTCGCGCACGATGTATTGCTCCCCGTCCACCAGTCCGCGAATGGTCAACCGGCTCTTATCAGCTTTGGTTACAGTTGTCATATGGGAAATTTCCCATAAAACAATGTTGAGTCAAGCTCGTTTGGTCGGCGGCGCAAACCTGGCAGGAAACAGGCAGAGGAATGATCGGCAAGGGAATGGACTCCAAATTTTAAAGCCCTTATTCCTCTGCCGTTCATTCCCCCGCCTTCACCTCGGGCAGTGGCGGATTGCGGCTTCGCCGTGCTGTGTTCTTTGCGCTGCAATACGTCAGAATTCTCGCGCGCTGCGACGTTTTTCCGGAGCGCGGCTGTGTCTGGAAGACCAGCCGCAGCAATGCAGACTGGACGGAAATTGGCAAGGGAATGAACGGCAGCGGAATGAAACGCGGATTCTCTCTTCGTTATTCCTCTGCCGTTCATTCCCCTGCCTTCACCTCCGGGGGCGTTGGATTGCGGCTCGGCCGCGCTGTGCTCTTTGCGGTTCATCAGGCGGTTTTTGTCCCCAGCTTGTCGCGTCGAAGTGTTAATGGAGACGGAAGTCCCGCTTTGCGGAACGACAATGGAAACTTTACGCGGCCAACCACAATTCCAGCAGGCGGACCATCTGCATATGGTGGCGGGCCTGGGAGGCCATTTTTGCGTCTTTCAACCCAAATTTTCTTTTCTCTCCGTGTCCAACCGTTGTGCTGAAATGGCAAAAACCCCTGAAAACAAGGGGTTTGCCTGTCCCAAAAACGTTCAAAAAAACTTAAAAAAAAAGTTGACTTCCCCTCGCTCTTTTGTGATATTTGTACCACACACGGTAACAACAAAACAAAAATCAGGTAACAATATGAGAACTAAAACACTACTAATTGCATCTGCTGCTCTCGCAGCGGGCATTCTGGCCTCCTCGGCCCAAACGTATTCACAAAACATCGTCGGTTATGTCACTCAGAAGATCCAACCCGGATATAATTTGCTTGTGTGTCCGGTTGCGGTCACCTCTTCAAATAACGCCGAACAGGTTTTTCCAAATTTACAGGGTGGTGATACGATTGCTTTATGGGATCCAGTCGGTCAAGGGTACGTTTTTTATCTTTATACCGGTCCTGATGCGTGGTTGAGCGCTTTGGACTATAGTTCAGTTAACGCGCCACTATTGCCTGTTGGTCAGGGGTTTTTCTATAACAACAGCAGTGGCGTGGTGACGAACACATGTGCCGGCACCGTGATTTTGGGAAATACCAACACTCTTGTCAGCGGTTACAACCTGATTGGTTCAACGCCTCCGATTGGTGTGAGTACTATTGATAGCACAAATATTAACATTACTTTCAACGCGGGCGATACGGTTTCTACCTTTGATGCCGTCGCTCAATCTTACTCGTTTTATCTTAATGTCGGTACTGGAACGTGGTTGAACGGTCTGGACTATAGTTCAGTTGACGCTCCGAGCCTGAATGTGGGTCAAGGCTTTTACTACAATAACAGTGGTAGTGCTGTAACGTGGACACAGAACCTTATAGTGCCGTGATAATATTTCAGGAGAACACATCAAAACAACGAAAACAGTAATTTAGAAAACAACAAAAATAACTATGAAAAAAATCCTAGCAATAATCAGTATCGTAACCGGAGCTACATTGGCCTTTGGTCAGGGCACAATTGTAGTTACCAGCCTGAATGCAACTTATGCAATGTACACCAACACCGCCGTTGGCACTGCATTTGGTGGAACAGGCACGGGTGGAGTCAGCGGTAAAACGTCCACAGCCGGGGCCAACACCACAACCGGAGCCGGATTCTATTATCAGTTGCTTATTCAGCCATATACGGGCTTGGGTGTAGTTGACAACCCGAATCCAGCCAATGGTTGGTATGCAGCGACGATGGTGGGCAGCATCATAACCAATGGTACCGCTCTTGCGGGCTCGATTACAGCTCCTGGCGGTACTACTACGGCGGGGGCCACAGTAAATAATTGGGGCGCTCCCACGGGTGGATCTGCTTCAGCCGGTGGTACGGAAATGTATTACATGTTGGTTGGCTGGTCGGCTAGTTTGGGCAATTCATGGCTGACTGTCTCCAATGATATCGTCAATAACTCTTGGAGTAGTACGTCGTATCTGGTTGGCTGGTCGGCAGTGGGCTACGGTTTCTCCGGTGGTGGTGCGAACAATGTTCCCGCTCCGAGCGTGTTTGGTGTGACGGCAGCTGAACCCGGTGCGTTCACCAGTGGTTTCTCCCTGTTTGCGGTTCCGGAACCCACCACGATGGCGTTGGTTGGTTTGGGCGGTCTTTCATTGTTGTTGTTCCGTCGGCGTAAATAATCAGTTTGTTTTCATCAAAGCCCCGGAGCAATCCGGGGCTTTTTTATTACCCACGTGGGACAGGCATCCTGCCTGTCTCCAACCTGAGCCGTTCCATTGCAAAGATCCCAAAGATCACAAAAGAAGAAACCCCTGGGAGCGCCAGCTTGCCGGGGCATGGCACGGCGACGACTGGCGGTGGGTGTGGCGAATATTGCCTGTGAACACAAAAGAGTTGCATTCCGGCAGGCACAGCGATAGCTTTAAAACATGAGTTATACTGGGACAGTTGAACGCGGCATGGTAAAATTGCCGCCGGAAGCGGGTTGGGCTGATGGCACCAAAGTTCGAGTCGAGCCGCTAGAATCTCCAGAAGACCGTCGGGCGCTGGTGGAACAACTCCGTGCCATTGCCCGTTCCATGCCCGATTTGCCGGCGGATTGGGCGGCGCAGCATGACCACTATCTTCACGGGACGCCCAAGCGATGACTCGCGTTTTTGCCGACACGTTTTATTTTCTGGCTCTGCTCAATCCGCGCGATCCGGCGCACGAGGATGCCTTGGTGTTCTACGGCGATACTTCCCTTCATTTTACAACCACCGAGTGGGTGCTGACTGAAGTAGGCGATGCGACCGCTATTCCTGACGCCCGGCCCGGCTTCAGGAAACTGATTGAACTTTTGGAGAACGACAGTCACGTGAAAATCATTCAAGCCAGTCATGAACTTTTCCACCGCGGTTTGTCCCTCTATTTCCAGCGTCCCGACAAAGAGTGGTCGCTCACCGACTGTATTTCTTTCACTGTGATGAAGGAGGAAGGTTTGGCGGACGCATTGACGGGCGATCATCATTTCGAGCAAGCTGGCTTCAGCGTTTTAATTCGGGACGGCAACGGCTGAATTTATCAATTCGCCTCCGCGCTGATTCCCTGCGAACTAATCGTCGCTGATGGCAAAGGCTTGCCACGACAACGTCAGAACAGAAAACGTCCGGCCTGCTTCCGCCCAAAGTTCGTGGGATTAGCGGTGATGAGCGAAGATTAGCGGTTTCAGCTTCGGAAGTCGGGTTTAGTTTTTCCTTGCGTCTTGGCGTCTTTGCGCCTTTGCGTTGAATCCGATCCCGTGAAAAGCCGTTGACAATGGACCTGGCAGGTGGGAATATTCCCACATGGAAACAACGTTGGTCAAAGCCGATGACAAGGGCCGCGTCTGCATCCGGGGCACGCGCAAAGGCGCAAAGTATCTGGTGACGGCGGAGAACGGCGGCTGGTGGATTATGCCCGCGCCGAAATTCACCGTGCCGGAAAAAATGGAATCGCCCGCCGGGGCCTGGGAACTGCGCGCCGCCACGCTGGAAAGTTTTTATGATAAATCCAAAGCCTGGTGAAGTGTATTGGGTGGATCTGGGACTGAAGGGCAAGCTTCGCCCGCTGTTGGTGGTTTCGCGCGAAGATACGGATGCGGAGCGCGCCCTGTGCGTGTGCGTGCCGTTGACAACGCAGATTCGCGGTGGTGATTATGAAGTGAAGTTGCCGCGCGTGCGCTGGTTGCCTGGCGCGGATGAAGGCGTGGCGAATGTCCAGGGCTTGACCTCGGTTGAAAATCACCGGTTGGAACGCCGCGCCGGACGGTTTGAAGCCCGGGTAACTTCGGGCGTGCGCGATAAAATTGCCTGGCTGTTGGAATTGAATTGAATTTGCGTCTCGCCTTATCCGTGTTTATCCGTGTGAATCCGTGGTTAAAACGCGTTTCGGGGAGCACCGACGTCTCGTCGGCAGGCGCACCGCCCGCGCGACCCCGCCAGCCGTCTGGACCAGCTCGAATAGTGAAAACTCACCCGAAGCAGTTCGGCATTCGGTTTTCGGTTTTCTTTCGGGATTCGGCCATCGGTTTTCGGCTTTCGCCCCGCCCATTCCCGCGATTGACACCTGCCGCCGCTCCGCTACGATGATTTGCATGGCGTGTTCGTCTATCGGTTAGGACACGGCCCTCTCAAGGCTGAAAGACGGGTTCGATTCCCGTACGCGCTACCACTCCAAAATGGTTGAGAGTTGTTGGTTGAGGGTTGAGTGACTCTGGCGCAGTCAGAACATCGCACACTTCAACCTTGGCCTCGTGCTTGGCAAGAAAGACCTTCGGTCGGAATCCCGCACCCTGGTCGGGCGACAAACCGGTTCGCGGCTCGTTGCTCCCATCCATTCTCCTAAATGATTCAAATAATATTCCCGCATTACTAAAAACACCAAAATCCACAAAAAATATCTAAAATGCTAAACATCAGATTCTTCACATCTTCATCTGATATTAATTGAAGCGCTGTATATCTCTTCACTCCCCACGTTGTTAATCATCTTCAATTGTACTTCCAACCGCTGCTCTTAGCTTACAATGCGTCTGCGAAAGAGCGATATATCGCTTAAGCGATTCTAGCCCCTGCGGAGCTGCGGAGCTTCTGCGCTTCGTAACTCGGAGTGAAGAAGATAGCGCTCGCGGTAATATCGCGTGCGCGGCGTTTCGTCTGGGATGACAACTCTGGACGTTGAAACTGTCAGGGCTGTTCCAAGCGCATCCGGTTTGAGGCTGATCTGGTTTCGACCTACCGTGTGCAACAATATTACCCGCTCTCGGCTACGACCTTTTGGCTGGACTATCAACTCTGGAAGTTCTGGACGCTGCCCTATCATGTGGAGAACGTTCTGCTGCACGTCCTGGCGGCCCTGCTCTTCTGGCGGCTGTTGCTCCGACTCCATCTGCCCGGCGCCTGGCTGGCCGCGGCCCTCTTCGCCCTCCACCCGGTCATGGTCGAATCCGCCGCCTGGATCACCGAACGCAAGAACGTGCTCTCCCTGGCTCTTTACCTCGCGCACTCCTGGCTTACGAACGGTTTGCGCCGTGGGTAACCGATGACCCGCGAGCGGGGAGCACGAACCGGCAGCCAGGGCACGCGGTTCCCGAGCCGGTCACGGTCACCTGCGTCACGCGGCACTTTTTTACGGTCTGGCTTTGCTCCTGTTTCTGGGTGCGCTGCTGGCCAAGACCACGGCCTTTTCGCTGCCGGCGGCCATTCTGCTGATTGGCTGGTGGCAGCGCGGACAAATCCGTTGGCGGGAGGATGTGTTGCCAACCCTGCCTTTCTTCGCCCTGGCCCTCGGCCTGTGTGCCGTGACGGCCTGGCTGGAAAAAAACCACGTGGGAGCCCAAGGGCCGGATTTTGCCCTGACCTTCCCGCAACGCTTTCTGGTTGCCGGCCATGTCTTCTGGTTTTACCTCGGTAAATTGTTCTGGCCGGCCTATCTCTGTTTTGTTTACCCGCGCTGGCAGCCCAATCCCGGTGTCGTGGTGGCAATGGCTCTATCCGGTGACGGCCGTCGGCACCCTTTTCACGCTCTGGCTGGCGCGGGGGCGCATTGGGCGCGGGCCGGTGACGGCGCTGTTCTTTTATGTCGGGACGCTGTTTCCGGTGCTAGGGTTTATGAACGCGTATTTCATGCGTTACTCGTTTGTGTGTGATCACTGGGTTTACCTGTCCAGCCTGGGGCTGATGGCGCTGGTGGCGGCTCTGGTGGTGCGGACTGCGGAACGGCTTCGGACGCCGGGAGTGATTTATGGGTTTACCGCCATCGTGCTACCGGTGTTCGCCATCCTGACCTGGCGTCAGGCCGGGATGTACACGGACATGGAAACCCTCTGGCGAACGACGCTGGCAAAAAATCCCGATTGCTGGATGGCCCACAACAATCTGGGTATCGTCTTTCATAAGAAAGGTCAAACCGACGAGGCGATCAGCCAATTCCAGGAAACCATCCGCCTCAAACCCGATCACAACGAGGCCTACAACAATCTCGGCAACGCCTTCCTCAAGAAAGGCCAAATTGACGAGGCGATCAGCCAATTCCAGGAAGCCGTCCGCCTGAAACCGGATTACGCCAACGCCCACTACAACCTCGGCACCGCCCTCGACAAAAAAGGCCAAATCGACGAGGCGATCAGCCAATTCCAGGAAGCCATCCGCCTGAAACCGGATTACGCCGAGGCCCACTATAATCTCGGCACCGCTCTCGGCAAGAAAGGCCAAATCGACGAGGCGATCAGTCAATTTCAGGAAGCCATCCGCCTGAAACCGGATTACGCCGACGCCCGCTACAACCTCGGCATCGCCCTCGGCATGAAAGGCCAAATCGACGAGGCGATCAGCCAATACCAGGAAGCCATCCGCCTGAAACCGGATAATGCCGAGGCCCACTACAACCTCGGCATCGCCCTCGACCGGAAAGGCCAAATCGACGAGGCGATCAGCCAATACCAGGAAGCCATCCGCCTGAAACCGGATTACGCCGAGGCCCACAACAACCTCGGCGCCGCTCTCGTACAAGAAAGGCCAAATTGACGAGGCGATCAGCCAATATCAGGAAGCCATCCGCCTGAAACCGGATTACGCCGAAGCCCACTACAACCTCGATCGCATGCTTGGAATGAAGAACGCCCCGGCGGGCCGCTGATTCACGGGTGGTAGAGTTGGAATCGCCAGTTTCAGCCGATGGCCGAAGTTGGGGTTTGTATCCAGTTGCGCACTGCGTTTATCGAATCAAAATTGCAGTCGCGGGAGAGGTTTGACAAAATCTGCCTTTGATGAATATCAAAGGCCATCGTTGTTCGCTCCTGATTTGCGCCCTTTTGAGCGCTATCACGTTGATTGCCTACTGGCCGGCGACTGCGCCATGACTTCGTCAACTACGATGACAATGTTTACGTTACCTCGAATGTTCACGTTCAAACCGGATTGACCTGGGAAAACGTAAAATGGGCGTTCTTCAATCCAGTGGCTGCCAATTGGCATCCCTTAACGATGTTGTCCCACATGTTGGACTGCCAAATGTTCGGTTTGAAACCGTGGGGCCATCACCTGACCAGTGTGCTGCTGCATACCGTCAACACGGCTCTGGTCTTTCTGCTGCTTTGCGCGCTGACCGGAGCGGTCTGGCGAAGCCTGCTGGTGGCGGCATTGTTCGGGCTGCACCCGTTGCACGTGGAATCGGTGGCCTGGGTGGCGGAGCGCAAGGACGTGTTGAGCACGTTTCTTCGGACTGCTCGCGCTGATGTTTTACGCGCGCTACGCGCAATGAGTGGCCGAAGTATCAGGGTCGAAGAGTCGAACAGCCGAAAGTCCAACAGTCCGACAGTTCGACACTCGAGCTCTCGATCACGCTCGACTATCTGCGTCGCGTTGTTCTTTTTCGCGCTGGGCTTGATGAGCAAGCCGATGCTGGTGACACTGGCCGTTCGTCCTGCTGCTGCTGGATTACTGGCCGCTCAAGCGAATTCGGTTCACGATTCAGCGCATTCCGGCAATTCCGGCTCTCTACCGACGCTGCTGCGTTGCGGAGAAAAGCTGCCGTTCTTTGCCCTGGCGGTGGCTGGCGAGCGTCGTGACCTTTGTGGTGCAGAAACAGCGGAGGCGCTTTGGCGGCGGGTGAAAACCTTCCGTTCGGCGCGCGCAGCGGGAACGCGATGATCTCGTACTGCCGCTATCTCGGAAAACTGTTCTGGCCAACGGACCTGGCCGTTTTCTATCCACATCCGGGGCATTGGCCGCTGGAGCAGGTGCTGCTGGCGGGCGGGTTGCTTCTCGGCATTTCGGTGTTTCTTTTTGTGCAGCGGCGGCGATATCCCTTTTTGCTGATGGGTTGGCTGTGGTCTTGTCGGGACGCTGGTGCCCGTGATTGGGTTGGTGCAAGTGGGCGATCAGGCGATGGCGGATCGATATACTTACATTCCATCGCTTGGGGTGCTGATCCTGGTCATCTGGGGTGCGTACGAACTGACCCGGTGCTGGCGTTATCACGTGATGGTGTTGTCGGTGGCGGGTTCAGCGGTGATCGTCCTCTGCCTCGGCGTTGACGCGGCAACAACTCGCGTATTGGAAGGACAACGAAGCCCTGTTTTGGCACGCGCTCGCCGTCACGGAGAATAATTACATCGCGCACAACAACCTCGGTAACGCCCTCCTCAAGAAAGGCCAGATTGACGAGGCGATCAGCCAGTATCAGGAAGCCATCCGCATGAAACCGAATTATGCCGAGGCCCACTACAACCTCGGCGGCGCCCTCGACAGAAAGGCCTATTCGACGTGGCGATCAGCCAATTCCAGGAAGCCATCCGCCTGAAACCGGATTACGCCGAAGCCCACAACAACCTCGGAACCGCCCTCGGCAGGAAAGGCCAGATAGACGAGGCCATCAGTCAATTCCAGGAAGCCATCCGCCTGAAACCAGATTGCGTCGAGGCCCACAACAATCTTCGCTCACGCATTCGGAAATAAAGAACGCCCCGGTGGGCCACTGATCTTGATGAATCACCAGCAACAAACGTCGTTTGCTCCTGATTTGCGCCCTTTTAAGTGCCATTACGTTGATTGCCTACTGGCCGGCGATGTCCCACGACTTTGTCAACTCGATGACGATCTTTTCGTCACCTCGAATGTTCACGTTCAAAACGGACTGACCTTGGAAAGCATAAAATGGGCATTCTTCAACCCTGTGGCCAGCATATTGGCATCCGTTAACGGTGTTGTCCCACATGGTGGACTGCCAGCTTTTCGGTTTGAAGCCCTGGGGCCATCATCTGACCAGCGTGTTGCTGCATGCCGTCAACACCGTTCTGGTCTTTCTGTTGCTGCGCAGCCTGACCGGTGCGCTCTGGCGGAGCGTGTTGGTGGCGGCGCTGTTTGGGTTGCACCCGTTGCATGTGGAATCGGTGGCCTGGGTGGCGGAGCGGAAGGACGTGTTGAGCGCGCTGCTTTGGGCTTCTCGCGCTGCTGTTTTACGCCCGCTACGCGCGAACGGTGAGTCAGATGTCGAGTGAGCAGAGTCGAGAGCGGCAAGAGCGCTGTCAGCTCTCCGACGTCCGACTCTTGCACCTCTGACGCTACTATTGCCTAGCGTTTTCTTTTTCGCGCTGGGCTTGATGAGCAAGCCGATGCTGGTGACGTGGCCGTTCGTCATGTTGCTGCTGGATTACTGGCCGCTGCGAGCGCTTCGAACCCTCAACTCTCAACTCTGCAACGCTCAACGCTCTGGCGATTGGTGAGGGAGAAAATCCCGTTCTTTGCCCTCGCGGTGGTGGCGAGCGTCGTGACCTTCGTGGTGCAGAAGCAGCGGAGGCGCTTTGATCGGCGGTTGAAAGCCTGTCCGCTCGGCGCGCGCAGCGGGAACGCCCTGATTTCGTACTGCCGCTATCTGGGGAAGATGTTCTGGCCAACGGATCTGGCCGTTTTCTATCCGCACCCCGGGCATTGGCCGATGGAGGAGGTGCTGCTGGCGGGTGGGTTGCTCCTGGGCATTTCGGTGTTTCTTTTTGTGACAGCGGCGGCGATATCCGTTTTTGCTGATGGGGTGGCTGTGGTTTGTGCGGGACGCTGGTGCCCGTGATCGGATTGGTGCAGGTGGGCGACCACGCGATGGCGGATCGGTATACTTATATTCCGTCGCTTGGGGTGCTGATCCTCGCGATCTGGGGCGTGTACGAACTGACCCGGCGCTGGCGGTATCAGGTGATGGCGTTGTCGGTGGCGGGTTGTAGCGGTGATCGTCCTGTGCCTGGCATTGACGCGGCAACAACTCGGGTATTGGCAGGACAGTGAAACCCTTTTCCGGCATGCGCTTGAAGTCACGGAGAACAATTTCCTCGCGCATTTCAACCTCGGCGCCGCCCTTGGCAAGAAAGGCCAAATCGACGAGGCCATCAGCCAATTCCAGGAAGCCATCCGCCTGAAACCGGATTATGCCGAGGCCCGCTATAACCTCGGCCTCGCCCTCGGCATGAAAGGCCAAATTGACGAGGCGATCAGCCAATATCAGGAAGCCATCCGCCTGAAGCCGGATTACGCCGACGCCCACAACAACCTTGGCACTGCCCTTGGCCGGAAAGGCCAACATCGACGAGGCCATCCGCCAATTCCAGGAAGCCATCCGCCTGAAACCGGATTACGCCGAGGCCCAATACAACCTCGCTCGCGCTCTGGAAATGCAAGACACGCCCCGGCGAGACCGCTGATTCACCGGCGAAGCGTCTGGAATCGCCAGTTTAAACCTCATGCCAACCTGCTGAATACGCTGAACGTACGCGGCGAGCCGCCGAATACGAGTGCAGCCGTACCCTGGCTGCAGCAACCGCGAGCAGGCGCGAGGTTCGTAAAACTCGGCGCACGTCCGGCGCTGAGGATTTGCGCGCACCGGGGACGGGCGCATCCGGCCAATTCTTCGCCGAATGCTGATGAAATTGCGTTGAAAGCGCCAACGATGCCGGCTGCCCACGATGAACGCTGGACAGCCGCGCTCCGGCCAATGCACAACACATCCTCAAGTTGCGCGCTGCGCTTCATCGAATCAAAATTGGCAGTCGCATGCGGACCGCGATCTGATCCAAATCCGCCCTTGATGAACAACCCAGTCAGCCAGTCGCGTTTCCGGCTTGCTGATGGCCGTTTTGCTGGCGCTGTTGACGATTGCCCTTTACTGGCCGGCGATGCGCTATGACTTCGTCAACTACGATGACACTGTCTACGTCACTGAGAATCCCCACGTTCAGGGCGGTTTGAACTGGGAGGGGTGAAATGGGCGTTCTTCAATTCGGTGTCTTCCAATTGGCATCCGTTGACGATGTTGTCCCACATGTTGGACTGTCAATTGTTCGGTTTGAAGCCCTGGGGACATCACCTGACCAGCGTGCTGCTGCACGCCGCTCAACACCGTTCTGGTCTTTCTGTTGCTTCGCAGCCTGACCGGTGCGATCTGGCGGAGCTTGTTGGTGGCGGCGTTGTTCGGGTTGCACCCGTTGCATGTGGAATCGGTGGCCTGGGTGGCGGAGCGCAAGGATGTGCTTGAGCGCGTTCTTCGGGCTGCTGGCGTTGTTGTTCTTACGCCCGCTACGCGCAGTGTGACCGTGACGCATATCAGGTGTCAGAACGTGAAGGCAGGACGAGGAAATCCAACATTCAACATCCAACATTCAACATCCATGCCGGGAAGTGCGGTTCACGCTCCGACTCTTCTATTACCTAGCGTTTGTCTTCTTTGCGCTCGGGCTTGATGAGCAAGCCGATGCTGGTGACGTGGCCGTTCGTCATGTTGCTGCTGGATTACTGGCCCTTGGAGCGCTTCAAACACTCAAGGCTCAACGCTCAACGCTCGGCGATCTCGCTGACGGGAGAAAATCCCGTTCTTCGCCCTCGTGGTGGCGGCGAGCGTTGTGACCTTCATGGTGCAGCAGCACGGGGTGCTGTGGCAGCGGTTGCAAAGCCTGCCGCTGGGGGCGCGCTGCGGGAATGCCCTGATTTCGTATTGCCGCTATTTGGGGAAACTGTTCTGGCCGGTGGATCTGGCCGTTCTCTATCCGCACCCCGTGTATTGGCCGCTGGAGCAGGTGCTGCTGGCGGGTGGGTTGACTCTTGGGCATTTCGGTGTTTCTTTTTGTGCTGCGGCGGCGATATCCCTTTTTGCTGATGGGTTGGCTGTGGTTTGTCGGGACGCTGGTGCCCGTGATCGGGTTGGTGCAAGTGGGCGATCAGGCGATGGCGGATCGGTATACTTATCATTCCATCGCTTGGGGTGCTGATCCTGGTGATCTGGGGTGCGTATGAACTGACCCGGCGCTGGCGGTATCAGGTGATGGCGTTATCGGTGGCGGGTTGTGCGGCGATCGTCCTGTGCCTGGGGTTGACGCGGCAACAGCTTTGCTATTGGCAGGACGAGTGAAACCCTTTTTCGGCATGCGCTCGCAGTCACAGAGAACAATTACCTCGTGCACAACAATCTCGGCGCTGCCTTCATCCGGAAAGGCCAAATTGACGAGGCGATCAGCCAATACCAGGAAGCCATCCGTCTGAAACCTGATTACGCCGAGGCCTACAACAACCTTGGCATCCGCCTTCAACAAGAAAGGCCAAATCGACGAGGCCATCCGCCAATTCCAGGAAGCCATCCGCCTGAAACCCGATTTTGCCGACACCCACTTCAACCTCGGCACCGCCTTCCTTAATAAAAACCGGACTGACGAGGCGATCAGCCAATTCCAGGAGGCCATCCGCCTGAAACCCGATTACGTTTACGCCCATTATAATCTCGGCGCTGCCTTCGGCCGGAAAGGCCAAATCAACGAGGCCATCAGCCAAATCCAGGAAGCCATCCGCCTGGAACCCGATTTCGCCGAAGCCCGCAACACCCTTGCTCGCGCACTGGAAATGAAGAACGCTTCGGCAGGCCGCTGATTCACGGGGCTAGAGTTGGAATCGCCTGTTTGGGTGGGGCGAGGCTTGGAGCCGCTCCGCTTCTTGCGAGCCGGCTCGCGAGGATCGTCTTCGCCGCCACCGAAATTGCAGAAATTATCTGACCCGCTATCGAAGCTTTACGCGGCTTGACTTTCGGCTCTCGTCTCCCGACCCTCGTTGCTCGACCAATTATGAACGTGTTCCAGATCATCTTTACTCCAACCAGCGCCGCCGAACTGGCGCGCATGCCCAAGGAACTGCAATTGCAAATCCTCGGCGAATTCCGCGGACTCCCCCAGCAGGCGCTCGGCACTGAATTGGACGCCTTCGGCAAATTGGAACTGGGCGGGCGGACGTTGCATCGTTTTCGGGTGGGTGATTATCGCGTTTATTTCGAACGGCACGAATTGGGCGTGCTCGTCCATCGCATTCTCAGCCGCCACACGCTCAAGGATTTTCTGTTCCGTTCCGGCCTGAATACCGCCGAGGACACGGCCTTGCAGGAAAATCCAAAGTTTTGGGAACTGATCGAATCCGCCAAAACCTCCGCCCGGTAGGCCGGCAGAGCTGCGGTGTTATTGAACGCTGTTTTCAGCGCCAGGAGTTAACATAGGCGATAGTGACGTGGGCGGAATGATGGCGGCTGCTGCATTCCCCTGTTGTTTCCATTGTTCGCGTTGAGCTTCCAGCAAGATAGCCTGTTCTTCGGGCGTTAACATCCTTGCGGCTGTTGGCCGGATTGGCCGGATTGACCGGATTGGCCGTGGAGCCGGCTGCGCGTCGGAACAGATGTCAAGCGTTGAACCATCACCCCGGCTGCGATTTCGTGGTATGCCGATACCGCTGCCCGAGACCGCTGCCGGGACCGTCGCCCAAACGCCCTCGGCCACTGGTCTCGCCATTGGGCCCTGTAAAATTCCGGTTTGGACCCGGCCGGCCCTGTGCCGAGGTTGGTGTGCTGCCCGCCGACGCGTTGGCCTTGGCCAGGGGAATTTCCTGCACGGTGCCGTGATTGTTGAAAGTCACCAGATTGGCTTTTTCATCAATCTGAATGACTTCAATTTCGTCCTGCCGCTGCCCTTCGCCGAGGATGTAGGACTCGTCCTTGGGCGGTTGTCCTGCTTTGGCGGTGCCCGCAACTTTGTACAACGCCTGCAATCGTCCCAAAATGGACATGATGCCGTTGAGCGTGATTTTGGGCGGCGGCTCGGCCGGGGTGGCGGTTGGGTCATTGGTTGGAGCCGGATTCAGTCCGAAAACATTGCGAACGACAATCGGCGCATAGGGATTGTTCGGCAACACATCGTCGTCCGCACGCGTGCTGGCGTTCAACACCAGCACGCTCGCAAGACAAACAACGATTTTTCCAAAACACCTCATGATTCACAAATATATCGTGTCCTTCGAAAGATTCAAACACCAACGCCCGGCAAAAGTTGCGCGGCCTTTTCCCGATATAAACCCGAACTCCGATATCCGAAATCCGAAAGAACCCCGAATTCCGAGTTCCGAACGCCGAAACGGGCCGGTGGCTGGCTTCTGATTTCGGGTTTCTGAATTCTTTCGGATTTCGACCTTCAGACTTCGAACTTCCGTTATTCCACGTCCTCGCCCAGTTCGACGTTCCAATAGGCCAGGTCAATGAAATGTTTCCAACTGTCGTGCCGGTGCAGGCTGAAGTTGATCTGCACAAACGGACGCCATTTCGGGCGCTTGGGCTTGCGAACGAGGTTCATGCCGGCCTCCTGCGGCCTGCGGTTGGCTTTCTGCGTATTGCATTCGATGCAGGAACAAACAATGTTTTCCCATGTCGTCGGCCCGCCGCGGTCGCGCGGAATGACGTGGTCCAGATTCAAATCCTTCCGGTCAAACACGCGCCCGCAATATTGGCAGGTGTTCTTGTCCCGCTCAAAAATGTTGTGGCGCGTGAACTTTACTTCCTTCTTGGGCAGCCGGTCATAGACAAACAGCAGAATGATGCGCGGCACGCGGATGCGGAAGGCAACGGTGCGGACGGATTCCTCCTGTGTCGCGTTTTCAGAAAGGTTGCGCCATTCCTGAAAATTGAAGGTGTGAAACGAGCCGTCCTCGGCGTTGACGACGACCTGGGCCTGGCCTTGAAACAACAGGGTGAGCGCACGGCGGGCGGTGCAGACGTTGACCGCCTGCCACAACCGGTTCAACACAAGCACATGCTGGTTTAGCGCGGTGTTCATGGCGCTGACGACGAAAATTAACAAAACCGCCGGTGCAGGTCAATGCCCCCGACGTGTGGCAGACTCTATGGTTCGAGGTTGGTTGAGCGCTGAGGGCGTGAACCTGCGTAAAGACAAGAGGACGAAGGCCGAAAGCCGAATCCCAATGGCTGAAAGAAATCCGAACGCCGAAATCCGAAAAGCAGGCCAAAGATCGGACCGCCTTCGCCAGGAGAGCGGGTCCGGCGCGACAAGTAGCGGAAACCTTTCCGGTTCGAGTTTCGGAACTCGGATTTCTTTCGGGCTTCGGCTTTTGGCTTTTGAAGATTGAGCCTTGTTCCCCTGGTTCAGACTGGTCGGCTGCTACGTAAGAATTTAACGGGACTCCAAGGCAGGGGTCGGGATTTGCCGCTGTGACACAGCGTTGCCAAACCACACCGCCTGTGGCTATTGTATCGCTGTGAAACGTATTGTTGCACTCCTGATTTTGATATTGGCCGCGCGGTTGCCGACAGCGCGTGCGCAGCAGGGGCCTGATGACCAATACATCGTCATTTACAGCCTGATGCAGCAGGCGGATTCATTGGACAGCTCCGGTCAGCCGCGCCAGGCGCTGGCCCAATACGTCCAGGTGCGGAGCGAACTGCAAAAATTCCAGAATATTTACCCGGATTGGAACCCGAGAATTGTCAGCTTCCGCTTGAAGTATCTCGCGGAAAAAATCGACGAAGTCACGGCGAAACTTCCCGTGATCCCGCAAAGCGGAACGCCGCCGCCGGCACCGCCGCCGCCGGGCGCGGCTCCGTCAACCGCCGCCGCTGATTTGGAGGCGCAGTTGGGCGCGTTGCATGAGCAGATGCAAAAATTGCAGGTGGATAACACGACGCTGCAAGCCAAGCTTCAGGAGGCGCTGGCGGCGCAACCGGCGGCGATTGATTCGCGCGAACTGACCCAGGCGAGGGAGAAAATCCGGGCGCTGCTGAAGGAAAACGATTTGCTCAAGGTCAGCCTGTCGCAGGGAAAAGCCGGAACGGCGATTGGGCCAACGGTGGCGGAATCGGACGCCTTGAAACTGGCGCAACTGGCCCTGGCCGAGGCGAATCAAAAATTGTCCGCGCAAACGGCGCGCGCCGACCAGTTGACCCGGGAAAATCAGGCGTTGCAATCGCGCGTCCAGTCGTTGCTGGCCAGTCCCGAGACGATTCAAGCGCTGCGCGAGGAAAATGCGCTGCTTAAAAAACAGATTGCCGATTTCAAACCGGCGGCGCCGGATCCGGCTGAAGCCGCCCGGCTGAATTCAGAATTGACCGGGATGCGGAAACAGATTGCCATCTTGCAGTCGGCTGCCGCAGTGAGTTCTCTGGAAAAGTCGGCCCTGGAAAATCGCGTGCGCCAGTTGCAGATCGCGGCGGTGAATGCCGCGCCGGTCCCGGCGCCAAACCAGGCGGAAAACGAGAGGCGCATCCAGGCGTTGACGCAGGAGCGCAATAATTTGCTGGCGAAACTTGGCGAGGCAAACCAGGAGCTTTACGGCCGCCGGAAACAGGACGCCGCGGCGCGAATCGGTCAGTTGACCGATGAAGTGTCCGCCTTGCGCGCGCGGCTGGCGGTGGATGAAGCGGAGGTCATCCCTTACACGCCGGAGGAACTGGCTTTATTCAAGCAGTCCGCGCCGCAACTGGCCAATCGCAACGCGGAGAAAAAATCCATCAGGGAACTGCCCGGCGGCGCAGCCCAACTGGTGGCCGAGGCGCAAAATTATTTTTCCGCCCGGCAATACGACAAGGCCGCGGATGATTATCAGAAAATTTTGCAGCATGATGCCAACAACGGATTGGTGCTGGCCAACCTGGCGACGATTGAGATGGAGCAGGGCCGGCTCGACGTTGCGGAAAAACACATCAAAGCCGCCGTCGCTCAAAGTCCGAACGACCCCTACAACCTGGCCACGCTGGGCCGCCTTGAATTCCTTCGCGAAAAATACGACGAAGCGTTCGATGCGTTGAGCCGTGCGGCGAAGCTGGATTCGCGAAATCCTGAAATTCAAAATTATCTCGGCGTCACGCTCAGTCACAAAGGCCTGCGCAAGCAGGCGGAAACGGCGTTGCGCAAGGCGATTCAACTCGATCCCAATTACGGCCCGGCGCACAACAATCTGGCGGTGATTTACATCAGCGAGGCGCCGCCCCTGGTGGAACTGGCGCGCTGGCATTATCAAAAGGCGCTCGACACCGGCCAGCCGCATAATCCGGACCTGGAGAAAATGCTGGACGCCAAAGGCGCGCCGGCGAACCCCCAATGAAAAGTGGATTGATGGATTTATGGAGGATTGGATTTTTGGGAAAACATTGTCACCCTCCATTGATCCATCAATCCAATAATCCAATCATCCGTTGTTTGCCATGCTGCGCCAGGCTTTCCACGAATTAACGATCCCGACCCGCGGCCGCGGGCTTTGCGAGTTCACGCGCGAAGTTGAACGGTGGGTGGCTCAAAACCATTTCCAGGACGGCCTGCTGACGATTCATTTGCAGCATACTTCGGCCTCGCTGCTGATTCAGGAAAACGCCGATCCGGACGTGCGGCGCGATCTGGAGGCGTTTTTCAAACGGCTGGTCCCCGACGGCGACCCGCTTTTCATCCACACTGCCGAAGGCGACGACGACATGCCGGCACACATCCGCACGGCGCTGACGGCGGTCAACCTGAACCTTCCCGTGCGCGGCGGACGGCTCGCCCTCGGCACCTGGCAGGGGATTTATGTGTGGGAACACCGCATTCGCGGCCACTCGCGCCGCATCACATTGCACTTCATCGGCGAATAACCGGTCGGCGGTGGGGCGAGCGTCCTCGCGAGCCGGAACAAATTTCAACAAAGCGGCTCGCCGGGAGTCTCGCCCCACCACAGGTCAAAGAGTGCTTCTTGGCACCCACAACAATTGGCGGCTGGAAGCCGCCATCACTGGCACGCTGGGAAGCATGCCGCCACCCCGTGGAGGCAAGCCATACTGGCTGCCAGTCAATGCGCCTTCCAGCCGCGTAATCCGTTGGTTGTGGCGTGGGTGTCATGGTTGCGTCTGCGGTCAAATCATCGGCGAATTAAAACTCGCCAAGCGCTCCGTCCGATGGCAGGTTGCGCCTGTTTATGCAAACCATGAAATTGTCCCGCTTCAGTGTTTTGTCGGCGTTGGTTTTCGTTTTTGCTTTCGCCGGGCATGGTGAAAATGTCACGAACAGTTTCGGTTTCACCGGCCCGGAAATTTTTCCGATTGACGTTCAAATCAGCCTCCTGCACGCGGCGGATCTGGACGGCGACGGCTTGAACGACCTCATCGTCGCCAACAATCTGCGCTCCAAAATCAATTTGCTTTACAATCAAACGGGCAAAACCAATCAAGCTGCCGCCGCCAGCCCGGCGCGCAAACTCGAAATCAATGAATTGCCGCCCGACGCGCGTTTTCGCATTGATTCCATTCCCACCGACGAGCGCCTGGGCGCGCTGGTCGTGACCGATCTCAACGGCGACGGCCGTCCCGACATCGCGTTTTACGGCGATGCGAGGGATCTCGAAGTGATTTACAACGAAGGCACCAATGGCTGGAGCAAGCCGAAACACTGGCACATCGTGGACGGACAAATGACCGCGAATGCGCTGGCCGAAGGGGATTTGAACGGCGACGGCCGCACCGACCTCGTTTTGCTGGGTGACAACGGCTCGCTGTATTTCCTGCCACAATTGGCGGACCACACGCTCGGCGAACCCCAAAAAATTCCGTGCTCGGGCACGCCCAAATCCGTGCAAATCGTGGATGTGGACGGCGATGGCCGGAATGATTTGCTGCTGGTGGATTGGGACAGCCCGACGCCGTTGCGGTTCCGCTTGCAAAATGCCGCCGGCCAGTTGGGGCCGGAAATCTATTTCAAGACACCGCCCATCCGCTCGTTTTGCGTGGACACCCTCGAAGGTAACGGCAAAAATTACGTCGTGACCATCGCGCGGGATTCCGGCCGCGCCGAGGTTTCGCAATTCACGCGCCAGCCCGCCGAAATTTTGTCCGGCACGTTCCGGCGCGGACAATTTCAAATTCTGCCATTGAACAAGACCGACGCGACGCAACGCGGCCTGCTTTGGGCCGATGTCAACGGCGACGGCCGCGCCGATTTGCTCGTGGCCGAGCCGGCCAGCGGCCAGCTTTCGGTTTATTTGCAGCAGCCGGACGGTTCGCTTGCCCCGCCCAAGACCTTTCCCACTCTGGCCGGCGTGAGCCAGCTCGCGGCGGCGGATTGGCGCGGCGACGGCCATACGGACATTTTTTTTCTGAGCCGCGACGAAAACGCGGTCGGCGTGGCACAATTTGATAAAAACGGCCGGCTGCCGTTCCCAACGCTCATTCCGTTCGAAGGCAAACCGCTCGTGATGGCCGTCGGCGCATTGAAGCCCGGCGCGAAGCCGTCGCTTTGCGTGATTGTGGACCGGAACGGCCGGCGTTCGCTGGTCACGCGCCTGGCTGATGGCAGGACGAAAACCCAAAAGCTCAACGTGAATTTCAAATCAAATCCCACGGCGCTCGCCATCCAGGATGTCAACCAGGACGGACGGCCGGATTTGGTCGCGCTGATTCCGTATGAAAAAATCAAGGTGCTGCTGCAAAAATCCGGCGGGGATTTCGATGAACAGGACGTGGACCCGCCCGGCGGCGCGATTGAGCAGCCGTGGCTGGCGTCGGCGGACGTGGACGGCGACGGGAAGCCGGAGCTGTTGCTGCCGCAGAAAAATTTTGTGCGCGCTGTCGTGCTCGAACAGCAGGCCAAAATACCGGGGTCAACCAATCAAGCGGATTGGGTTTTTCGCGTGAAGGATCAAATCAACGGCGCGGCGGGCGACTCGCGCATTGCCGGCGCCACGGTGGTGCGGAACGGCACGAACAGCGTGCCGGCGATTTTCCTGCTCGATGCGGAGCACAAGCAGTTGACGTTGTGCGAGCGCGATGCGACGGGTGTGTGGCAGGTGTCCCGCAACGTGGAGTTGCCGGTGTCGGATTTCGCCGGTTTGCAGTCGGTTGCGCTCGGCGGCACGAATACCCAGAGCGTGGCGTTTCTCGGCCAGAACGCCGTCGCGTGGATGCCCCTGGCGGGCGAGGTTTGGGAATTGACCGCGCTCGATGGCTACGACACGCCGGTCAAGAACGGATATTTGAATGACGTGGTGGCGGGTGATTTGAGCAATACCGGGCGCAAGGATTTGGTGTTTTTGGAAACGGCAAAAAATTATCTCGACCTCGTCAGCTTTGATTCACATCACAAGCTCGTCCCTTCCAATCGCTGGCAGGTGTTCGAGCAGCACACCTTCCGCGGACGCACGGATGCCCTGCCTGAACCGCGCGAAGCACTCGTGGTTGATGTCACCGGCGATAAAAAGAACGATTTGATCGTGCTGGTGCATGACCGCATCCTGGTTTATGCGCAGGAATAACATTCCCGATAATAATCGGCCATTGGTAGGGCGCGCACTCCGTGCGAGCCGTCGGGATTGTCAACGATGCGGATGTCTCACCACCTTCGGCGGCGGGCAGAGGACTGCCCGCCCTACCGAGTCTTGTTCCGATTGTCCATGGGGATTGATTTCAATTCAACTGCGGCGGGCGCGGGGCAAAAACCTTGAAGGAAAAACCGTCCCCCGTGACACTGCCGCTGGTGACGGAAAAATAAAAATATTTGGAAACCTTGTCGTATTCCGGCAGGAGCGAAAAATCCATCCATTCGCCGAGGATTTTTCCCGGCGAGGCAAAAGGCAGGGCGCTGAAGGCATTGGCGCCGCCGGATGACGGGCTGTCCTGGGAACTGTTTTTCAGGGCGGTAAAAGCCGCGCGCATGGTCTCACGCTGGTTTTCGTAGGCGAAAAGCCCGGTGCCCGCACCGCCAGTGTGCTGTGCGGCGTCGGCAAAGCCGGCGGTTTCGCGCAACGGTCTGGCCTTGCTGTCGGCGCTTCGCAGATAAGTCTCAATCATCGAAACGTCCGTCGTCAGGGCGACATAACCGCCGCTGGACGCGCAGTAAAGCGAACGCGGCGCAGCGGAGCGCGAGGGCAGGGCAATCGTGTAAATGGTCCGGCCGGAAAATTGACGCGGCGCGGGTGCGTTTTCCTGCGAGGCGGCGAGGGCGGCAATGTTTTTGATCGCCAGCACGGCTTGATCGGGTTTCAATGCGGCAAACAGGAAAAGCGAGGGGGCGGAATTCAAATCCGCCAGCGTTTTGCCCGCCGACACTGTTTGATAGTTGATCCAATCGTCGCCCAGGTTGCCGATGAGATTTTTGCGGACATCGAAGTCCGGGTCTTTTTGCTGAGCGGTCGCGTTGGCGATGCTGATCGCGGAATTGAGGCTGCCGAGCCAGGCGGGCGAAATGTCAGAAAGGATTTTTTCAAACGCCGCCCAGGATTTCTGGCCGTCCCCGCGCCAGCGCCAGAATTTCACGGCGTTGGCGGGCACAAAGGCCGGCGGGTTCGCGTCCTTCGGCGCGGCGGCGATTATTTTAAAAATGCCCTGCCGGCTGGCTTCCGGCGCGGAGATGTAAAAATCAATCCGCGAGCCATCATGTGATTCGCGGTAACTGAAGCTGGCGGACTTCCAGCCGGTCAAACCCGATGCGCCGAGAATTTTGTCCCACGGAATCGGCGGCACGGGGCTGGGCGCATCCGGGTTCGGCTCCGCCGGGGCAATGTGAACCAGCACGTCGAAAAGGGTTTTCGCATTGAGCCAGCCGTAATACAACGGCGCGTCGCGAAATTGCGCGAGCCGGTCGGCGGCAAAAAGCGCATTGTCGGCCAACGGCGGCAGCGCACCGCCGGTCAACCGCGTGGCAACGGCTTCGACGGCTTTCAATGAACTGCCGACGATCAACAGCGATTCAAACTGGCCGATGACAATTTCGCCGGGCGGCGGCGGTTTGTTCTCCTTGCCCAGTTCCTGGACCGGCTGGCGTTTGGGGAAAACACCGGCGAGCGTTGCCGGAATGTCATTGCTCGAAAGCGGCACGACGGAAAATGAAATGCCCCGAATGGTTTCGTTGTGCATCGGCTTGCCCGCGTCCGCCCATTTTTTGCGAAGGGCGGCCAGGTTGGTTTTGAGCAAATCGCTCTTCCCTTTGGCGTTGAGCAGCAACAGCACGCCGGGCGCCGGGCCGTCGCCGCCGGTCCATCCGTTTTGCGTGACGGCCAGGGTCAACTGGCCTTGCGGCAAACTGGTGAAGTCGCTGAACTCGACGCCGAGGTCGCGTTCCAGCGGAGCGACCAGTTTTTCGTTCCACCGGGCCATGAACTTGTCGTGGAATGGCTTCATCGCCGCGTCATTCCAGAAAAGGCACTGCGGCGATTGCCTGGCGGCGGCGCGCAGTGCTGAAAAGTCGGGCACGGAGATGACCAAAAGCGTGTCCGATGGCAGCAGGTTTTCAGCCGACGGAATCGCGGCGCAAACGGTCATGGCCAGCGTCAGCCACGCGGCCAGCGTCGCGGAAAAAAATCCAGCCATGTGTGGCGGGGTGAAGCGTAAAATGCGTGCGGTCATAATGGATTAAAGTCCAATTCGGCTGAAAAGTCGCGCCCTCAATTTGGGTGCCTTGATGTTTTTTATTGCGCCGACGGCTGGTTTTGGATGCGGCCGGGCGGTTCGAGATAGCGATACGGATTGTTCGGATTGTCGGTGGAGTAGGCGAAGGCGTCGCGGTGTTCCAGAAAGCTTTTCACCAGTTCGACGGGAATCGCAAAACCCAGGCCCTCGCCAAAGGTGATTTTCATGTTCGTCACGCCGACGACTTCGCCGCCGAGATTGAACAGCGGGCCGCCGCTGTTGCCGGGATTGATCTGCGCGGTGGTTTGCAGATAAAGCTCGCCTTCCAGCTGGCGGGTCTTGGTGCTGATAATGCCCGAGGTCACGGTGCGTTCCAATCCCATCGGACTGCCGATGGCAAACACTGAATCACCGACGCTCAACACGTCCGAACCGCCGAGGTTGACGTATTTGAACCTGGTGGCGTTCTTGTCCTCGATTTTCAGCAGCGCCAGGTCGTGGAATTTGTTGAGGGCGATGATTTTCACCTGCTTGTAGGTCTCGCGGTCAAGCTGGCCGTTGTGCTGATGATACACTTCAACGGAAATTTCCGTCTCGCCCTCGATGACGTGAAAATTCGTGATCAGATAACCGTCCGCGTTGATGAAAAATCCCGAACCCAGGCCTCCGGGCGTGCGGACCTGCACGACCGCCTCGCCGATTTGCTTGACGAGGTCCTGCACGTCGCGGGCGGCGGCGGGACGGTTGTTCGAATAAAAAAATTGCGGGATGGCGTTGACGCTGACGACCAGGTTGGATGCGGCCGGCGTTGGCGTTGGCGCGGCGTTGCCGGATTTGGAAATGTTGGCGATGGCGTTGCTCGGCACGACGAGCACGGTGTAGCCCACGTCCACGACGATGGAATCAGGTCTTTCGGCGAGGATTTTACCGGTGACGGCGGCTTGATCCTTCAATTGAATCACGTCGGCGCCCGCGGGGCGCAGGCCGCATAAAAGCAGAACCGCCAGTACAAAATGTTTATTCAACGACATGGTCAGACAATAATGCAGCCGGGAACTTTTGACAAGCCGGTTGACGCAAAAGACCGGTAAAATCAGCCGCCACGGCCGGTGATTCCAATGTAACGCCAGATGGCCCAGACATGGCATTTGGCTTCGTCGCGGTCCGGGAAGCACCGGCGCAAGGTATCGCGAATCCGGAAGGCCCGCTCCCGCATCTTGATGAGCCCCGACTCCAATGAAAGCTCCGAGACATTGAACACGCCGGGAAAACGGTCGCCGTTAAGAAGTGCGCTGGCGGTGAACTGGGAGTCCACCACGTCAAAGCCGGCAAACTCGAAATCGGGATGCGGGAAATCAGAGATATCGGCGGGCGAAGGATCGCGGACGATGGCAATCACCACCGAGGGACGATGGTTCTGAAACACGCCGCAGAACAAAGTCGAGGTCGGTGAAGAAATCGAGCATGAACTCCTCTTTGGACACGAACTGCCAGTTGTCCGCCGATTCGGGATGGACGACCGGAGGGCAGAGAAGGCTGTCGAGCGTCACAAGGCGTTTCAGGTCGGTGCGCCCCAGCCATCGGATATAACCCACCCACCGCTCACCGTTGTCGGGGTCAAATCGCTCAATGGCCGTATAATAATACATGATTAAAACTCAAGGGACAGTCGCTGTTGGTTTCAAGCTGTAATCGCAATGATGCCTGCCGGTCAAAGGATGGCTTGTTTCGCAGCCCATTCATTTTCCTGTTTTGACTCTGCGTTTGGCGAAACGGTTTGTCCAGAGGAAATTGGAAGAAGAAACTGCCGGTGGCTTCTCCATCATGTGTTCCTTGACGTTTTCCGTGGAATTGGATTCACGCTCGCCCTCACCCCGGCCCTCTCCCCCGGGGAGAGGGTGAGCTTTGTCACGGTGCTGGGCAGTTTCTCGATTCTCATTGCAATCACTCATTCTGTGTCATTGTTTGTAAGACATACAACAATCTGGAACATCGCATGGTTCAAACGCGGCGGACGATTCTCCCTCTCCTTCCGTCTTCGCTTCGCTTCGACGCGACTGTAAATCTGAACCGCGCCGTTGCGCAGCGCAGGCGGGTGGGGGTGAGGGCGGACATCATCTCTAATTTCATGGTTATACCCGGTTGAACCAGTCTGAAAATAGCAGTTGCCACTTCGCGTTTTTCTGCTAATTTCATCCTCCCTTTCGCCGCAGTCGGCAAAGGGAAAACGGCCTTATTTTACGCGTTCGAGTGAATGCGGCTTGCCGCGCCGGCTTGTCGCGTCGAAGTTCCGCAGAGGCGGGACGAAGACGGAAGTTTAGCGGGAGGCGGCCATAACAACATTAAACTCAATCCCGTGTTCCGCGGGATGGTTCGTTCACGCCAAGCGTGACGGGCTTTCAACCAAAGGAAAATTGTGTTAAGCATTGGCGTAAAAGAATTGTTGGAATCAGGCGTCCATTTCGGACACCAGACGAAGCGTTGGAATCCCAAGATGAAGCCGTTCATCTTCGATGCGCGCAACGGCATTCATATCATTGACCTCAGCAAGACGCTCGCGCAACTCGAAGCCGCGTGCGACTTTTTGTACCAGACCGTCCGCAAGGGCGGCAAGGTGGTGTTCGTCGGCACCAAAAAGCAGGCGCAGCAATGCGTCAAGGATATGGCGAAGGAATGCGGCCAGTTTTTTGTCACCGAGCGCTGGCTCGGCGGCACGTTGACGAATTACAACACGATTAAATCCTCCATCAAGCGGCTGAAGGAAATTGAGAAAATGGAGGCGGACGGCTCGCTGGCCAGTTATGGCAAGCAGGAGCAGGCGGTCATCCGCCGCGAAGCCGGCCGGCTGCATAAATATTTCGACGGCATCCGCACGATGGACAAGATTCCCGCCGCGATGTTTGTGGTGGACATCAAACGCGAGCATAACGCCGTCGCCGAGGCGCGCAAACTCAAGCTGCCGCTCGTGGCCATCGTGGACACGAATTGCGATCCCGACCTGGTGGATTTTCCCATTGCAGCGAACGACGACGCCATCCGGTCCATCCGCATGATTCTGGCCACCGTCGGCCAGGTCATCACGCTGGCGCAGGCGGAGTTTGAATCCAAACGTTCACGCCGGCTGGCGGCGGAAGAAGCCGCGCCGGCTGAAGCGCCACCTGCCGAAACCGCGCCGGTTGCGGCGGTTCCGGTCGAGGCTGCTCCGCAGGCGCCGGTTTGATTTGCCGCGGCCCGGAAGAATTTCCGGCTGCTTTCAACTTTCAACCAACAACTTATTTTTTTATATGTCTCAAATTACTGCTGCTGACGTTGCCAAACTTCGTGAGATGACGAACGTGGGCATGATGGATTGCAAAAAGGCGCTCACCGAGGCGAAGGGCGACCTCAAGGCCGCCGTGGATATCCTGCGCAAAAAGGGCCAGGCCACCGCCGCCGTGAAATCCGTGCGCGAGGCCAGGGAGGGCGCCATTACCCAGTACATTGCTCCGAATGGACGGCTCGGTGTGCTCGTGGAAGTGAACAGCGAGTCCGATTTTGTCGCGCGCAACGAGCTGTTCCGCGCGTTTTGCGATGAAGCGGCAAAGCGTTACGCGACCGAAGCCAGTCCGAACCTGGAAGCGGAACGCGAGGCGCTGGTCGCGAAAATCCGCGAAAACATCAAAATCGCCCGGCACGCGAAAATGGAGGTGGCCGGCAACGGTTTGATTGCCGGTTACATTCACACCGGTGAGAAGATCGGCGTGCTCGTCGAAGTCGGCGCGGGCAAGGCCGAAACCGCGGCCAAGGAGGAATTCAAGCAGCTCGTCAAGGACATCACGCTGCAGATCGCGGCGGGACATCCGCACGCGGTTTCGCGCGAGCAGGTGCCGGCGGACGTCATTGCCAAGGAACGCGAAATCGCCGCGCAATCCGACCGCCTCAAGGGCAAGCCGGCGCAGGCCATGGAAAAAATCCTGCAGGGCATATTGGGAAAATTTTACCAGACCTACTGTCTGGTGGATCAGGGTTTCGTGAAGCGCAACTCCGAGATCAGCGTGAAGGAACACGTCGCGCAAATCGCCAAGCAGCTCGGCGACGAAATCACCATCCGCCGTTTCGTGCGGTTTCAGGTCGGCGAAAGCGCCTGACCGGAAATTCAAAATTACCAGGGCGTCCCTCCAGACGCCTTTTTTATTGGGCGCAGCTTGACACCCGCACCGCACAGGCGGCTGGAAGCCGCCCTTACTGGCACGCTGGGAAGCGTACCGCCACCTCGTGGAGGCAGCCATCCTGGCTGCCAGTTAATGCGGCTTCCAGCCGCGTGTTCCCTAGGCAGATACAGTGTCCGGATGTGTTCCTTTTTATTATTAGCCGCGGCTTTGGTTTGACGGATGGCCCGCCGGCTGTTAAAAATCATCCGCGATGCCGCGCGCGGTTCCAGTTTTATGACGACCACAAAAAAGCCAAAATTTTCCCGGATCCTGCTCAAGGTCAGCGGCGAGGCGCTGGGTGGTGAAAACGGCGTCGGCATTTGTTCCCAGGCGGTGCGCCACATGGCCGGGCAAATCCGCGAGGTGCGCGAACTCGGCGTGCAAGTGGTCGTGGTGGTCGGCGGCGGGAATATTTTTCGCGGCGTGTCCGGCAGCGAACACGGCATTGAGCGCGCCACGGGCGATTACATGGGGATGCTGGCCACTATCATCAACGCGCTGGCGTTGCAGGATGCGCTGGAAAAACTCGGCTCGCCCACCCGCGTGCAAAGCGCCATCGCGATGGCGCAGGTCGCCGAACCCTTCATCCGCCGCCGCGCGGTGCGGCACCTGGAAAAGGGCCGTGTGGTCATCTTCGGCGGCGGAACAGGCAATCCGTTTTTTTCGACTGACACCGCGGCCGCGTTGCGCGCCAACGAAATCGGCACGGAAGTAATTCTGAAGGCAACGAAGGTGGACGGCATTTACGATTCCGACCCGAAGAAAAATCCGAAGGCAAAGCGTTTCCCACAAATCACGTATCTCGAAGCACTGCAAAGGCAGCTCAAGGTGATGGACTCAACGGCGTTCTCGCTCTGCATGGACAACAAAATGCCCATCATCGTTTTTGACTTCTTCAAGCCGCATAATCTTCGTCGCGTGGTCATGGGTGAAAAGGTGGGCACGCTGGTAACGGGCTGAGGCATTGCTTCAGAAGCACCAAACCCCAACATCCAAGCCCCGGAGAAATTCCAACAACCAGGTTTCAAATAATAACCGGGCGAATGAGAAGTTTGGTGCTTGGCGCTTGGAATTTGGAACTTTATTTAATATGCCTGAACTTCCAGAAGTCGAAGTGCTCGCCCGCCATTTGCGCCCGCTAATTCGCGGCAAAACCATTCGTGGTGTGAACGTGCGGCGCGCAAAGGTGCTGGCGCCGGTTTCGCTTTGCAAATTCCGCCAAACCTTGCTGGGGGCAAAATTCACCGGCCTGTCGCGTCGCGGCAAATATCTGTTGTTTCAGCTTCGCGCGAAAACCGGCGGTGAATCGGTGACGCTGCTCGGACATCTGGGCATGACCGGCCGGATTTATCTCGCGCGGAAAAACGTGCGTCCGCCCTGGCACGCGGCGGTGGTGTTCGATTTGGGGAGAGAAAATTTCATTTACGAGGACACGCGCTATTTTGGCCGATTGACGCTGGACACTTCCGCCGTAAAAAAGCTGGGACCGGAGCCACTCGGAGACGCCTTTGACAGATCGGCGTTCGCGCAGTCGCTGAAACGGTCGCGGCAGGCCGTCAAGATCAAGTTGCTGGACCAGACCCTCGTGGCGGGCATCGGCAACATTTACGCGAGTGAAGTGTTGTTTCGCGCGCGGATTTCGCCGCGATTGCCGGGGCGAAAGCTGACGGTGGCTCAGGTCGCGCGGCTATGGCGGGCGATTCGCGAAGTGTTGGCCGAAGCCATCGAATGCGGCAGCACCGTGCCGTTGAATTTTGGCGGGAGCAGGTCAGGCGGACTGTTTTATTTTGGCCGGGCGGCGGGCACGCCGGATTTTTATGAAGAACGGTTGCGGGTTTATGGCCGTGGCAGGCAACCCTGCCCGAATTGCGGCGGTTTGATAAAACGCATCCGGCAGGCCGGGCGAAGCACGTTTTATTGCCCGTGCTGCCAGGGTGGTTGACGTGGAATCCGATTGACGTGCCGATTGCCGGTTTGTTAGAATTCACTCCCTTTGGATTCCAGAGTAGCTCAATGGTAGAGCGCGCGGCTGTTAACCGTGATGTTGTAGGTTCGAGCCCTACCTCTGGAGCCATTTATTTAAGTCGTTGATGTCCAACGACAGCTTCCGGGAAAAGGGCTTCAAAATTGCCAAAAATTGGCCCAAAAGGCCCAACTGTCAGTGAAAGTGTCAGAAGAAATTCGCCGGAACGACGTGCCGGTCACGTTTTTATTGACTTCTTTCACGTGCCTGCCAGAGGCCGCTAACCGGGCAATGTGTGCGTTTGTTATCCTCATGAAAGGCGCACATGAAAGAGCAGTTTTATTTGTTCAAACGCAACGGCATCTACTATGTGGAGGATGGCGCGACGGGAAGGCAGCACAGCCTTAAAACCAAAGACGCCACGGCGGCGCGACGGATTTTGCACGCCAAGAACGAGGCGGCTCGATCTCCCATGCTGAATGTCGCGATGGCCAAGGTATATTTATCGGCACGTGACCCCAAAATGCTCGAACGCACCTGGCAGGACGCGATGAATGAATTTTGCAGTCGCGGCAAACAACAGACACAAGAAGACCGCCGCCGCGTCGCCATGCGCAAGCCGCAAAATCTGCTGCGGAACCTGAAGCTGGTCGCTGGTGCTACGTTCAAATTCCACACAAAAAAGGGTGGCAACGGACAATGCATTTTGGTTGAGGGAGGGTTTATCATCACAGCAGCCCATTGTGTGAACTGGGATTGCGCCCACACTTGCGGTTGAATTGCCGAGCGGACGGTTGCACATTCCGCCGCGTCGTTCAGCCGCGCAGCCATCGCTTTTGGGCCTCACGCCGCCCCCAACATTAGACGGATCTTCTATGTCCGCGCCAGCTCACCTTTTTCGTCTTCCCAATCTCAATCTGACCCATAGAGCCGTCTTGTATCACGGTCCATGCAGCCATCTTAATCAAGAACAGCAGAAGCGTTAAGATGTTTTCTTTTCACCCAACATTTCGTCCAAAACCACATCCACCATTTGTCCCCAGCACTGGTGACATGCAAGAATTGGGGTTTGGGGTATTCTGAACTCGGTTTTAGCAGTTGTTCTCATAGATGTGTAAGAAATGGCCGGAGTAGTGTCCGGCCTTTTTCTTTTTAACTGCCTCCCCAAAACCGCCTGCCCGACACTGTTTCACTCCAACCGATAAGGTATAATACAATCAGACGAATCGACCTTGGCGTTATTTACGAACAGCGGCAACCATCGGATTTCGAAATACGTCTTGCGGGGTACATCCCGACATCGTTCCCGTTTGGAGTTCCATGTTCGCGATGCGGTCGAAGCTTTTGGACACGACCATCCAATGCAGGCAACGGCCAATTGTCCTGTCACGTTTTGGTGACGTATCAGATTGGAATGTCACCTGCCTGACACATTGCGCTCAAAAACCTTTAGTGACGCGGCGGCGTGGACTTTCAAGATGGCGCAACCAACCGTCACGAAACTGAGTGCGACTGGCCGGTTAATGGAAGTTGTTTGGGTGAAATATCTTTAGTATGTGGCCGTTAAGAAATTGAAAATTTGAACCGTTTAAAATTTAAAATACAATCATATGCTAAACAAAAAGGTCGGACTTGTTGCTTTGCTCACCAGTGTTGCCGCCAGCGGAGTCTGGGCAGGCACACTCACCAATTATGCGGTTGGGGACATATTATTATGCTTCCGAAAGGGAGGTAATGACATGGTCGTTGACGCGGGTCAGTCGCTTTCCACGCTCACCAATGCGACACCCAATCAAAGAATATCCATCACCGGGTACACCGGCACCCAGCTCAGCAACGTTGGCACCAACGGCGTCAGTTGGTCGGCCTTCACCTGGTTGAGTGACAACACGCTGTTTGTGAGCGAGGCCCGGACTTCCCTGGGTCAGCCGGCAGCCCCATGGCAGGCCAAAAGTTCCAGTGCCCAGTCAGCCACTGTTACACGCATGGTGACAATTCCACCCGGTGCGTTGGATGAATTGAAGCTCCTGATCTATTCCGACAGCACGCCCACCGCCGTAATCGAGGAGGACAGCAGTGCGGGCAATGCCAATTATACGGACGGCGCCAGTTATCATGATGCTTTGGCGGGCGCGTATGGTGGCCAGTTCAACGGCACCTTTGTGGGCAACCCGGAAAACACCACGCCGAACAATTTCACCACATCGGGAAAAGTGGTGCGCTCGGATTTTTATCAGCTGACGCCCACCGGCGGTTATGCGCTGGGCAAATGGCTGGGTTATTTTGAGCTGTCAACCAATGGCGCGATGACCTATGTGGCGTATCCGAGCACGACGCCGGTCATTGCTTCCATCAACCATTTGGGTGCCTCGACCACCATCCAATATACGGCCGGCCTCTACGGCACTTATACCCTTCGGGGGACCAACAGCCTGACTTCCGGAACGGCGATGACCAACTGGCCGGCCCTTACCATCCTGACGAGTGGTGATACGGCAACCCACACCGTAACGGATACAACCACGGACGATGTCAGATTCTACACCATCACCGCCCAATAACCAACCCATCGAAACCAACAAAACATTTTATCAAACAATATCAACCAAAACCAAAAACAAATAATATGAAAAAAACACTGCTCCTCACCTTGGCGCTTGGCCTGGCCGGCGCCCCGTCGCTCGTGGCCAGCAACGTTGATGTATATATCACCGGGTCCACGGCCTTCCGCGCAAACTGTTATACCGCCTGCCAAAAACTCTTCGTCGGTGGGGCTCCGAATGTTTATTATGCTGACGCGGCACATAACGGCGCCGATTCGGGCTGGACTTCCAGCACGGCGGCTTGGGCCATGACCGGAACGCCGATCAGTGCGCTTACGAACCTCGCCGGCAACACGCTGACGATCCACGGCAACTTCACCGGCTCGATCCAGGGCCTGCAGACGACGGAACAAAACACCAAACTCGTCTGGCCGGCCGCTGTCGGCGCCGCCGGCGGGCTTTGCAGTGCCTATGTGACGAACAGTCCCACCATCGGCCTTTCCGATTCATCCGGCACCGCTTGTCCCTATCCGGCCACCGTGGCCAACAACACCGTTGAAGAAAACGTGTGTGTGCAGCCTTTCGTCATCTGCAAATCAGCGGCTACCGTTGGCGCAGTGACGAATATCAGCAACGCAAGTTGGGAACAGCTTGAGTACGGCATTCCACAGGGACGCATTCCCCTCTCGGCCTGGACGAGCAAGGCTGCGGACACCAACACGTTTGTTTATCTGCTGCAACGCACCAAGGACTCCGGCACCCGCCGCTGCGAAACCGCCGGGAATTATTTCCAGTACGCCGATACGGTTGGCATCTATATCTACGACTATACCAACAACTTTTTCTATACCCCCACCACGCTTGCCGCAACCGCCTATGGCCATTCTCCCAACGGCGTTGTCGGAGCGGTAGGTCTCAACAATGTGAATCTGAACTGGGGATATGGTTATGTCGGTGGTGGTGACATCAAGAACTCACTGAACAACCCCAACGCTGCCAACCAAGCCATTGCGGTTCTATCCATCGGCGACGCCAAGGGCGTGGGCAGCGCCAATTGGAACAATGTGGTTTCCTTCAATGGCTTGTGGCCGACGGCCGCCGGCGCAGGCATCCATGGCAGTACCACCACCAACGACTTCTCGACCATCACCCTTGGCTTCTATCCGATATGGGGTTTGGAAGTCCTGGTTCATCCCGATAACCCCGGCCAGATTGCCGACCAGAACATCTCGAAGATCCAGTTGGGCAACCAAGCCACGCCCGGCAGCTTCATGGGGGTGTTCAATCACCAAACCTTTATCAGCGGCGGCACCCCTCTCTCTGGCAGCATCGAAAACGAAATCGAATTGAGCAAATCCGTTGCCCCCGGCGCCACCGCCATCCGCCTTTCCGACATGTTTAATTCCCGCTCGGCAGTTGGTGGAACGATTACGCCACCGTTTAATTGATATCAGTTATCGCCGAAGGCCGGTGCGAATTCGTTCGCGCCGGCCTTTCTTTTTGGAGTGTTTTGCCAGTGGCAAACCAACAGACTCTTGCTCTTGATCGGAAACCAGGCGAACCGCTTCACTTGCGTGGGCCGGGTATATTCTGCGGTTTCAACTCTGGAATGCAGGTTCAAAAGTTTCCGAATTGGCACCTGACCTTCATACGGACGTAACGATTCAGGTTCAAGTTTGCTGCAATTGGATTCAAGCCTATGAATACTGAAACCTTGGTTGAACCGGAGTTGGTGGCAGACAGGAGACTGCACTTGTTTTCGTTGTATGTGGATTTTCCCGCGGCCGTGCGCGCCCGCTGGGCAACCGGCCAGATCTCCCGGCTGGCCGGGAAGCAGTGGAAAACTTCCGCGGAAATGTGGAATCTGGATTCCCTGACGACCAGCGAACCCATCCGGAAAATGATCACCCGGGACGCGGCGGATGCCGACGTGCTCGTCATCGCGATGAGTTCATTGGACTGGCGGGAACTGGAACTGGTCGAATGGCTGAATTCCCTGGCCGCCGGGAAGGCGAACCGTCCGGAGCCCGGATTGTTTCTCGGCCTGCTCGGTGACGGAAGAGGCGAAGCGGTGGAACTGGACTGGACGGTGAGACAATTCCTGCGTTGCGCCCGGCAAATGGACCGGGATTTCATCTGGCACTGGATGAATCGAGATGCGATGGTTGATGATGACTGGCTGAGAGACATTGCAGAAGCGCTCGTGATGCGCAGACAACCTGGGGGCGATGTGATTTTTTTGCAGGAAACAGCCAGCGAAACTTTTTAAAGCCCGCCTTCCTATGGCCGAACGCCGCCGCAAGCCACCCAGCCATCAGCGCAGCTTCGCCTTTCCCAACATGATCATCACTATCGCAGTGATGCCGGCGATGGCCAGGCCCGCCAACAGGGTGAAACGCAGGGTGCGCATTTCGCGCCGGCGTTGATCGGGTTGTAAATGCGGGAACAGCAACTTTCCAAAATCCGGTGTCATAAAATTCAAAAATTTGACCTGCGGTTCATAAATTGACCGCGCGCAAGGGGAGCCGGTCTTGGAAATAGTGGACAGCGGGAGCGGGGATATCGAAACCATGCTTTGAGTGGCCGGTGGGAGCGCCGGCAAAGTCGCGGTAAAGGGTGATGGCCACGTGTTCGTTGCGGCGGATGCAGTCTTTGATGGCTTCGGAATCCTTCTGCGCATAGATGAGCGTTTTCCACGAGTAAATGTGTTTGGGTTTGTGGAAATCACTGTTGGCGATGAACGGCAGCCGCTTGAGGCCGACGTCATTAAAAATGTTGTCGCGATTGGCGATTTCCCAGGCGTCGAGCAGCGGCGCGAACTTGTCCTGGTTTTCCCAAAGATAGAGGGTGTTCCTGCCCCACTCGCTTTTCATGATGTGCGGATGCGAGGCGACGGCGAGACCGCCTTGTGAATGAATCTGCGCGATGATTTCGGGGATGTTGAGCGAGGCATTGATCGGTGATTTCAAATCAATGCCGAGCAGATGCGCAGAGGTTTTGCGCGTGTAGCCGTCCTTGTTGAATTCGATGCCGGTCATCACCAGCATCTTGTAGCGCCGCCACGCACGCTGCCGTTCGCGTTCCACCACGGCGAAGTATTCTTCAATCTGTTCCCGACCAAGAGTGAAACTGGCCAGCTCCGACAGTTTTCCAATCAAACGCTTCGGGTCGGCGAGGTGGTCGGTGATGCAGATGCAATCGAAACCGTGCTCGCCGTAAAAATCAATGATCTCCGGCACGCTGAGCTTGCCGTCGGAGTAATTTGAGTGAATGTGAAAATCGCACAGCAGCATCTGCGGATGGCTGCCGTTGGCATTGATGGTCGGTGTGGGACGCATGACGCGCTCCGGCGCGGGGTCAAAAAGTTTGATGGCTTTGCGACCGGGTTTGTCGTGTCCGGATTCACCGAGAATCAGTTCGCCGATTCGTAGCGCGGCATCCGGCCGGCTCACCTTCCGGAGATTTTCGCGCCATTCGGACCATTGTGCGGCGTGTTTGGCAAAGGCGTTTTCGACCAGTTCGGCAACTTCGCGGTTTTTCTCGGCAATGGCGCCCAAGCCGCAGCGCCAGATGAGTTCCGCATTGCCTTCCTCCTGGCCGGGGATGACCTGATTGATGATCATCGGGCAGCGCGCGGCAATGGCTTCCTGCACGATCGCACCGCCGGCTTTGCCGATGACCAGATGATGGGACATCATCAATTCGGGCATCTGGTTCGTCCAGCCGAGGATGCGGACACGATCGGCGTGTTTGCGCGTGCGTTCAATCAGTTTGAGGCGCAAATCGGGATCGCGCCCGACGGTGATGGTCAGGTGCATGTCGTCCAGTTCGAGCAGCCGGTCAATGGCCTTGCCGGCCTTTTTCTTGCCGGTATTGATGAGGTAAAGCACCCGGCGCGGTTCGTGTCCGACCGGCGGCCGCAATTCGGCCGGCGGATTGACAAAAGCAGGGCTGACGGGAAAACCGAGCGTCTTGATTTGTTTTTCCGCCACGCCAGCTTTACGCAAGACTTCCGCCGTGGCATCGTTGGCCACACAAAAATAATCGCTCGGCGCGCGGAACCACGCGGAGTTGACGGTGATGGAGTCGGTGACGACGGTGATAAAACGGAACGGACGTTCGTGGTGGCTTTGGTAAATCTTTTTGATCACGTGCCCATAAACCGGGTAGGTGGAAACGACACAATCGGGCTGCGTTTCGGCCAGGATCTTTTCCAGGGTATTTTGCAGGCGTGTGAAACCGCCGAGTTGTTTTTCAACAAACGGATTTTCCAGCAGCGAATAAAAACTGCCCCAAAGTTTCGGCGCGTATTGCACGACACCTCGATAGGTTTTTCGGGCGAGCGTGTTGAACGCGCCGTAGCTGTCGGCAAACAGGTCGAGGACTTCGGCACGCGCGTTCTCATCGAGCAATTCGATCGCGTCGCGCAGGCTGCGGGCGGCGGCGTTGTGCCCGTCACCAAATCCAGCCGTCAAAATGAGGATTTTTTTCATGCCAAAACTTTGACACACCTGAACCATATTCTAGATGTGTTACAGCCGTGTGACGGTCAGGTGAACTTCTATTCACATTTTAATCACTGCCTGGGGTAGCACCGGAATTTGAGGTTGGTTTGTGTCGGATGATATGGCGCAGGTTTTTTGAGCGTTTTCAAATCAGTATAAATCCTGGCGCAATGAATCGGCGTTTTGTTGCCAAATTGTCACAGTTCAACAGTTGGCAGGAGCATAGGCGCTGGTAGCATTGGGGTGATGCACGACAATGTTGCGACATCTGAACACGAGAACCGGAGTCCTGACGTGTTAAAGCCGGGCGTGGTTTCGATCGTTGGGCGCACAAAAAACAATCACGCACAACCATGAGCCTCCGCGATATTTTCCGTTCCAAGCCCAAGCAATGCACATCGTGCAAGGGTTTCTCCGCCGGGTTGCACCGGGTCTATTCAGGGCTGAGACACGGAGAGGAGACAGATCGTCTTTGCACCAATTGCCTGATTTCCAGGCTGGAAACAGAAATTCGAGACAAGAGCATTCTGTTCATCGAGCCGCTTACTTCAGATGGATATTGTTACTTTCCGTTTGGAGAGATTGAAAATCAGGGCCTCACCCAGGCTCGCGTTCGCTTGGCACTCTCATCACTTGCTTCCAAGTGTGCAGATTGTTCATCGGAGCCACACCATATTTGGATGCCGTGGAGTGATCTGGACGATGGCGCCATGCAGAAGCAGCCTTCGACTGCATATTATCCCATCCCTTCCGAATCCGCTCTTTGGAAGCAAACCATCTCGCTTTGCGACGAGCACATGTCGCATAGATTTCGGGTTTTCATCGGCCAAAAGGGGTGGTTCTTTCGTACGTTTCGTTTTCCTTCATCATCCGCTGCTGGATATTATGCGTAGCCTTGCGCGCGTCGTTGGAGCCCACAGCCGCTGCGCCTTTAGATTTCTGCGGCTGCGGGAGATTTGCTGCTCGCTCAACCTTTGACTACTGAAGGACCGCCTTCGTCGTTTCCGAAATGTCACCGGTTTGTTTCCTTCCCGCCTTTGACGGAATTGGGGAAGTGTGGTTTACTGCCACTGTAGTAAAAAACGCTCGAATGATGTATGACGGTGGAACTGGTGGCTTCCTCGGCACCAGTTCCATTTTTAACTAAAGGCATAAATCTCAACGCAACGGGATGGCACCCGTTTTTCTGTTTGGATTGGAGTTTTGTTACAGCAGCACTGGGAAAGGAAAATTATGGCAAAAAATATGGCAAAGAAAACGAGTTCAAAAAACGGCAGCATTGGCGTGAAACAGACCTTCGCCTTCACCGCGCCCGGCGCGGTGAGCGTGCAATTGATGGGCGACTTCACGCATTGGCAGGAACACCCCATCAGCATGGAACGAGGCGCCAAGGGCGTCTGGCAGACGACGGTGGAACTGGCGCCCGGCACGCATCACTACCGTTTCTTCGTGGATGGAGAGTGGTGCAATGATCCCGAATGCACGGTCCGCGTGCCGAATCCTTACGGCGGAGAAAACATGATCCGGGAGGTAAGAGCTTCCGCAACGGCGTAAACTATTTTTCCGAGCGGCCGTAAACCTCCATCCCGACAACCGGCATGTGAAGGATAAAATCCGCCAGCAATTTCAAATCCTGCGTGATGTGGTCTGCCATGGCACGTCGGTTGAGGCATCTGGCGTCTGCGGCAAATTTCGTGACAGAGGCAGAGATCTGCATCAGTCCGGGGAAATGACATGGAACGTGCCGTTCGATTTCACCTCCACACCCAAACCCGCATATATGTTGTCGGAGGAAATCGCCTCGGCGGGATTCTTCTTTAATTTCTGCATTTGAGCCTGCAGTTCCAAAAGATTGTTAAATTTTCGTTCCACAACAATCCGCTCGGCCACGTCTCTGCGCAAACGATTTTCCAGGAGAGCATAGTTTGTATTTGCCTGATCCAGACTGGCCCCGGTCAAAGTGATTTGGCCCGTGAGGCTGGCCATCTGGTTGGTCAAATCCATCACGCGCCGGCCTAAAGTTTGATTTTCCGATTCCATTTCTGCGACCTGCCGGTTCAGGTTGGTGATTTGTTCCGTGTTGAGAACAATGGTGGATTCGGCTTCAATCAGATGGTTTGAAAACGTCAATGACGCAGACCGGCTTTCGTCCAATCTGTTGGATAATGTGAGAATCGTTCCATTACAAGAGGCGATTTGTACCTGCGCTGAAGTCAACTGGTTCGAAAAACCGGCAATCGCACCGGCATCATTTTCATGCTGTGCATTATCACCCCGTTTCATCACGATAAGAGCTATGACCAACACGGTGCATACTAATACGAGGACTGTAGATAAATATTGTTTCATATGGCAACCGCTCGATTGGTCATATCCGATGATTGTGGAAATATCGGTATAACGGTTTCGATCGCCATTCCTTGGGACTGATACCGACCCACAATGATCTGCATGTGTTCGTTAATTTCCTCTTCCGAGTATTGGCTCTTTGGTATGCAAACAACCCAATAGCCGTTTTCTTCAGCCTCGAGATTCCCGGCGGAACGCGTGGCGATTACGTAGTGGGTTGGAAGGTTTCCGGTTATCACTTGCACCGTTGTCTTGCCGGGTGGGTGGCGGATGGAAAACTCGCCAATCAGGCCCAACTCAAAGAGCAAATCCACCGCTTGTTTGTCGCCTGAAAATTCAAACAACTTGTTCGGCTTATTGATGATTTTATCTTTGACCATATCTGAAAGCATTGTTTGGAATTTTAGGGTAAAAAATCAATTTTGCAAACAGCCAAATTGTTACAAATGGATTTCCACCGCTGCTGATTGGCGAGGTTCGGCAGGCGACGTGTTCAATCATCCGTCGGTACTTGGCCGGAAAAGGAAGGCGCGGCAACTTCAGGTGCCGGCAACGGCTTCAGGTCACCCAATATTTGACGGGTGGCTGGAACCGGTTTGGGTTCAGGTGCGACTGCCGCGACAGGTTTGGCAGGTTTGCCGTTGAAAGGTTTCTGCGTCAACCGCCGGGTGTCGGATTCTCTGCGCGCGGATGGCTTTGACTTTGTCCGGCTGTGCGCCAAATCGTCATCGTTCCGGGGTGGCTTTGGTTTCGAGGAAGGTTTCTGAACAAGTTCGGAACCTCGAACAGGTTGTGCGGGGTCGTTTTTGCGCTGCTGATTCCTGATTCGTTCTCGCATTATCTCCAGCTTTGCCTGAGCGGTTTCGAGAGTTGCCAAAGACCCCTCGGCCCTGTCCTCAGCCTTTCTGGCCGATTTCCTGGCCATCTTGGACAGCTTCCGTGCTTGTTTCAAATTGACTTTCGCTGTGCGGGCCAATTCGTGCGCGAGTCGGGCCGTTTTTGCGTCAACGGCAGCTTGCATTTTGGCGCTTTCCACCTCCTTGCTTGCCTTGTTTAGAAGCGATGTCGTTTTCATAGCTGGCCTTCCGAAAGCGCTTCGTTCCCCGCGGGATTAGCGGAGGCACTACGAATGAGACGGTCAATTTGATCGGTGCTTTCTCTGACCTCAATGACCCGGCCCCTGGTCAATCTCAACCGTGTGAAGCCAATCTGTTGGTCGTAAGTAATCATCTGCGCGCCCGGACTCGGATGGAACAGGATTGATTGCCATCCGCACCCCTGACGAGGGTTAGATTGATGCTCTGCTCGCTAACCGGCTCAAGTGTTTGGTTGAACATAAAAAACCATGGTTAATCTGAACTTCGCTAATCAGAAAAAAGCATCTACTCCTTCGTGTGGATGGCAAGCATGAGTTATTCACCGCATTTGAGCGCGAGCGACCACTCGGTAGCCGGCGTAACGCGAACGTAACTGGCTCGATTGAACTTTTTGGAACATGGTGCGTCCAATAGTCAAAGGAGGACAAAAGCGTATTATGAAATCAATAATCACGACGTACCCCGATTTTCAATCTTTGCCCAAAGGGATCAGAAGGATGCTGGTGGCATCGGAGAGTTTTTTCTTTCTTGAGGCCAATTTTTGGACGCAGAACCCCGGGATTCGCGTGACGACCACCATATCAACACCGAGTACGAAACCAGGGACCAACCCCGGGGGACCGCTATCGGCCTTCGGGTACGGGTGGAGGAACTAGACGGTCGGAATTTTTTTTCGAGGTGAAATGTTAGGGCGACAAATGAATCAGATTTCAATCTGATCGAGTATCCCCCCAGCGGTTTCAAATCGGGATCGTCCAATGCTGACATAAATAAACCCAAGGCCAAACCTTGGGCTTCCGGTAAAACGTTTAACCCACTCCTGAAAGAGCGGCAGAGACAAACTACAATCGGTCGTTCAACGCATTTCGTTGCGCAAGGTGAGCATCGCAAAAGTCAATGCCACCACAAACGGCAGGGAAAACAGTATCACGCTCATATCGTTCGCAATTATATCACATATCGGACATTTGCAACAATTTTGTTACATTTATGTCACTTTATTATGGCCCGATATTAAATGACACAGCAGGTGACGTGCCGGGAAGCTGCCTAGCTGTCAGACTCTCTTTCGGGACGAACACGTGCTCCAGTTCAGAACATCTCTTCCGGCGTACGGGAGTACCAGTGCATGATGGGTGACATCCAGGACATGGAAGTATTGCTGGCGGCGTTGAACAAATTCGTGCAAAAGGAAGAAGTCAATGCCGCGTCGGCCCGCCGGTTGAAAAAAGAGCTGGTTCGCTGGCGCCAGATGTTGATCCAGATTTATGTGAACGCGGCCGGCCGGTTGCGGCGTTTCTGGCCGCCGTCCGGACTCAGGCAACCAACCCAAAAGCGAAAAATAAAAACTCATGAATCTCTACCTGCTTCGCCACGGCATCGCCGTTGAACCGGCAGCGGCCGGTTTCGAACCGGATTCCGAGCGTCCCCTCACCGCCAGGGGAAAAACCGCCTGCGCATCACCGTCAAAGCGATGGCGGAAATGGATCTGTCCTTCGACCTGATTCTCTCCAGCCCGTTTCTGCGGGCGAAACAGACTGCCGAGATCATCGCCAAAAACTTCAAACTGCGGAAAAAACTGGTTTTCTCCGACGACTTGACTCCCGCCGGCAATCCCCGGTTGTTGATTCAACAGTTGAACCAGTTTCGTCCCGAACCGGAGAACGTCCTGCTGGTTGGCCACGAGCCGTACCTGGGCAAACTGATTGCGCTGCTGGCCGCCGGCAACACCAGCCTGGAGATTGATTTCAAAAAAGGCGGTTTGTGCAAATTGGAGGCGGAATTCCTGCTTTATGGCCGCTGCGCAAAACTGGTGTGGCTGCTCACCCCGCGGTAGATGGAACTGATGAAGTGATCCGTCTTTTGGGTGGGGCGAGCGTCCTCGCGAGCCATCAACGATTTTGGACCCGCGGGTACGCTCGCCCCACCGTGTTTCCAAAGTTGAAGTCAGCCGACGCGAAACGAAATTCGCTGAATCAAATCCCCCCGAAGCCGTGTTGCAACCGGTCGAGAATTTTCTTGCGGCGGTAGTGCCTGCGTCGTTTACCGAAACAAAACCAAAAGGCATCCAATGTCTGGCAAGTGTCTCTTTTGGCCGTTTTTGTCCGGTAAATGAAATTTGTTGTTTCAAAGTTGTCACAAGGTTGACGCACAATAGTCACAAGCTGTCTTCAATCTTGTCGCCGGTGGCCATTGAGCGACATCTCCTGCTGCAGGAACTGACCTTGCGCCCTTCGGGCGAATGGATTCCCCACCATCATGAATGGTTCATGGTGCGGGTGGCCGAGGGCGTCGGTTACTGGCTGCAACCGGGCGCCGCCGCCCGCCAGCTTTCCGCGGGGGACGGCCTGCTGACGAGCAACAGCAGCAACGGAGTGTTGCGGGCCAGCCAGCTCGGACCGCTCAAATTGCAGTTCTTCAGCGTCCAGCCGCAGTACCTCAACGGCCTGCTCACGGTCGCGGAATGGCATCAACTCGAAGTGGCCCCCAACAACCTGACGTCACAGGTTTCCATCTTCACCGCCAGCGAGCCGCTGGCGCAACGGTTCACGCGGCTGGTGGAGCAAACGCACCGGGAGGGTCTGACCATGCGTTGCGGGCTGTTGCAACTTTGGGCGAATGCCATCACCGGTCTGCTGCCGGCGCCGGCGATGCAATCCGCCGAGGGCGGCCGGCTGCATGAGCGTTTCCGGCAACTGGTCGGCCAGATGCCGGAGGCCGAACTGTCCCAATGCTCGTTGCACGACCTGGCCGGGCAGCTCAATTGCAGCGAACGGCATTTCAGCCGCCTGTTCCGCGAGGAGTTCGGCGTGCCGTTCCGCGCGCGACAGATTGAATTGCGATTGCTGCACGCGCGGCAGTTGCTCGCCAACTCGGACGCCAAAATCATCAACGTCGCGTATGACAGCGGCTACCGGCATCTCGGCCTGTTCAATGCCATGTTCAAAAAACGTTTCGGCGTGACGCCCAGCGAATGGCGCCAGCAGAGCCTGCGGAAAAATGGCCCGTCGTCGCCCCGGAATGGCCCCGCGAAATTCGTTGTCCGCGCCGCTGCGTTGCTCGTCCTGTTCGCCCTGAACTTGATTTTACCCGTCCGGGCACAAACCGGCACTGCCGCCCCGCCGGTGTCAGCCGATCCCGAGGCAGCGGTCCGGGCGCGTGCCGCCTTGCTCCAGAAGATGGCCGATTTGGACGCCAGGGAAAAAGACACGAGGGTTCATGTTGCGTCCACAAACTCAGGGCCAACGTTTGAAGTGCGCAAATATCTGGTCTTGGGCAACACCGTTCTTCCGCCGGAGGTTATCGGCCACGCCCTCACCAACGTGGATGGCGCTTTCGGCACGAATACCAGCCTGGCCGGGATTCGCGCAGCACTGGCGGAACTGCAGCGGGTCTATCGCGAACGCGGTTACGTCACCGTGTCCGTCGGCCTGCCCCAACAGAAACTGACCAACGCCACAGTGAAAGTGAAGGTCACCGAGGGCCGGCTCGCCGCCATCAACATCACCGGCAACCGCTACTTCAGTTCGAACAACGTGATGCGCGCATTGCCCAGCCTGCACACGAACATGCTGATCAACTCGCACGTCTTGCAGCGCGAACTCGATGTGGCCAATGCCAGCCGCAACCGGCAGATTTATCCCGTCATCGGCCCCGGTCCGGAGCCGGACACCAGCGAACTCACGCTCAAGGTCAAGGACTGCCTGCCGCTGCACGCGCGGCTGGAGCTCAACAACCAGGCCACGCCTGATACACCGTATTATCGCGTTAATTTCAGCGCCCAATATGACAACCTTTGGAACTTCGAGCACCAGATCGGCATCCAATACAACTTCACGCCCGACCAATTCAAAAACAGCAACCCGTATTATGCCACCCCCTTCGATTATCCGTTGATTGCCAATTACAGCGCTTATTATCGGCTGCCGCTCGGCGGTTACAAATCGGTGGAGCAGCAGGTGGAGGGCAATCCAGGCAGCTTCGGTTACAACGAAGCCACTCACCAGTTCCAAATGCCGCCGCCCACCGGCCGGCCGGAACTGACGCTCTACGCCAGTCGTTCGACGGAGGACACGGGTGTTCAATTGGGTCCATTGGGGACAAACAGTTACATAATAAACACAAATCTGATCGGCCTTGGCCATCGGACAGCCGGCGAGAATGTGACGTTGAATGAGGGTCTGGGCTTTAAGTTCTCCCTGCCGTTGCCGGCATTAGGCAAGCTTGTCTCCACGCTCTCTTTTGGCGCGGACTACAAAAACTACAAGTCCGGAAGCGCCAACGCAGATCTTTTTTATGAGTTAATCAGCACGACCAACAATGGTTCGGCGATCAAGTATGGCAACGTGCTTTACACGATGCAGACGGTTCGGCAGCCAGCGGTGGCATATTTTCCTTTGAACATTGGCTGGAACGGCTCTTTGCCCGACTCCTTGGGGACGACCTTTCTCAACGCCCTGGCCAATTTTAATATTTTTCCAGTTTTTTCGGAAGGATACATCCAGGTAACCTCGACGAATTACACCACAGGAACGAATGGAGTTGTAACGACGAATGTGGTTACCACCACCAAGTCTGGCCACGGCGATTCTTTTTCCAGCGTGGCTTATACGACCAACGCCCCGCCCAATTATGTGACGCTGCGGCTGGGGGCCGATCGGGTGCAGACAATTTACAAAGACTGGTCGGTGAAATTGCATGCCGACGGCCAGTGGTCAAACGAGCCGTTGTTCGGCAACGAACAATATGCCATGGGCGGCACGGCGGGCGTTCGCGGCTATCAGGATGGCCAGGCCTATGGCGATACCGGCTGGCGTTTATCCATTGAACCACAGACGCCCCTCATCAACATCGGCATGGTCGGCAACGAGGGACATCTGGAGACTTGCTGGATTCGCGGCTCGGTGTTCCTGGATTATGGCCAGATTTATCTGCTGAACGGAAGTTATACCTCGAAGACGAACTACTCTGGATCTCTACCTCATATCAGTTACGTCCCCCATACAACCCAGTCAGATTATTGGGGCACGGGATTTGGAATTACCGCGAACATCGGCAGTCACTTGGACGGGCGTTCTGACGGTTGCCTGGCCGTTGATTAGACATGCCGGCGAAGACGATGGCGTTCATATCTATTTTGGCGTCGGCGCCCAATTCTAAATGCCATGATCCATAATATGTCACCCATTTGTAACGTACGGCCCGGGGCCATTGCCTTAAACTTCAAAAACTGAATCGTTATGCGCATACGTTATCGCCATTCCCTGTTGTGCCGGTTGGTCACCGGGGTTTTAATGTTTGGGGTCGCGCTGAACACGATGGCCAATCCGACGGGAATGACCGTGCATGGCGGTTCTGCCACCGCCACCACCGCCGGCTCGCAGTTCACCATTACCACGGGTTCACAAAACACCCTCCTCGACTGGCAGAGCTTCAACATTGCCGCCGGGGAGACCACGATTTTTCAAGAGCCTTCCACCACCTCCATCGTCTGGAACCAGATCAACAACGCAAACCCGTCGCAAATTTACGGCAGCCTCCAGGCCAACGGCCTGGTGGTGTTGGTCAATTCCTCGGGTTTCTATTTCGGACCCAATTCTTACATTAAAGCCGCCGGTCTGGTCGTGTCCACGGCGAATTGCCTGCCGCCGCAAAATTCCGGCGGCAGTTGGGAATTCAACGGTCCGCCGCCGTTGGCCAGCATCGTCAATTACGGCCAGATCAAAATCGGCAATGGCGGATCGGCATTTCTCATCGCCGATAAAATTGAAAACTACGGCGACATCGAAGCGCCCGGCGGCACTGTCGGCCTCGCGGCGGGACAAACGGTGCTGTTGAGCGAACGTCCCGACGGCCGCGGCATGAGCATGCAGGTCAAGTTGCCCGGCGGTTCGGTGGACAACGAAGGCAAACTCATCGCCGACGGCGGAACGATTGCCATGCGTGCGCAGGTGGTGAACCAAAACGGTTTCATCCAGGCCAACTCGGTGCAAAATCAAAATGGCGTCATCGAACTCGTCGCCGCCGATCAACTGACGCTTGGCGCGAATTCTAAAATCACTGCCAACGGTGACAATTCGCCAGCCGGCAGCGCCGGTGGCACAGTGACACTTCAATCAGGAAACAATTTCAGCGACAACGTTGGCAGCCAGATCACTGTCACCGGCGGCACGCAAGGCGGCAACGGCGGCAACGTCGAAATCAGCGCGCCGGACGTCCGGTCGCTGAATTCAAGCATCAACGCACGTGCGCAGACCGGCTGGACAGCGGGGAAATTGTTGCTGGATCCGGATTACATTATTTTGGACACGACCGGCTCCGGCAGCGCCGGCAATGGCACGGTGTTGGCGGGAGACAATCCGGGCAGCACGCTGGCTTTGAACGTGAACAGCGCGTTCGCCAACCTTGCGGTTTCCGATATCATACTTCAGGCTGCGTATGACATCACGCTTGCCGGCGGCACAACCTGGAACCTGAGCGGGACCATCGGTGCGAACCTGGGTGGTGTGACCAGCGGCCAACTCATACTGGAAGCCGGAGGCAATATCATTTTTGGCAACGGTTCCAAAATCACGGACGCGAACAACTGGTTGGTGACCCTTGAAGCGGGAGTCAGTTTTCCGTCGGGAGTTATTCAATCTGGTTCCGGGTCGGTTTATCTGGCGGGGGGTAAGATCAATAACGTGACCCAAACCAGTGGTGGTTCCATTCAAACCGCCTCCGGTTCGATCAACCTGCTGGCAGGCAATGGCATTCAAATTGGTTCCGGCACCGTGAACTCCAGCGGCGGTGACGTGACCTGGCTGGCGGGTGGTAACATTCAATTTGGAGCCGGCTCACAAATCAACGATGGAAACAACGGGGCAGTGACACTGGAAGCCGGATATAATTTTATCAACCAAGCAGTCGAATCGAGTGTCGGGAACATTTATCTGAATGGCAGCAGCGGGTCCATTCAACTGTCGCAAGCGGCAATCAACTTGATGGCGGGAAACAGTATTGTTGTCGGTTCCGGCTACCAACTCCTGGATAATGGCGGCACCATTGGGCTGTCCGCGCAAACGGTGAATCAAAACGGCCTCATTCAAGCCAACTCCGTGGGCAATCAACACGGCATCATCGAACTCGCTGCCTCCGATTCGATTGTCCTCGGTGCGAAATCCAAAATCTTCGCCAAAGGGGACAATTCGGCAGCCGGCAGCGCCGGAGGCAATATAACGCTTCAGGCCGGAAACAAAATCAGCGACAGCACTGGCAGCCAGATTGCCACCACCGGTGGTACGCAAGGTGGCAACGGCGGGAATATCGAAATCAGCGCGCCGACAGTATCAACGTTGAGATCAACCGTGAATGCCAGCGCGAAGGCGGGTTGGACAGCCGGACAACTTTTCCTCGGCCTGATGAACCTCGAGCTTGGCACCACCGATGGTGCTCTCCCGGACAACAACGGGACCATCAATGCCATTAACGGCTTCGGCACAACCTATGTCAATGTGAACACGGCGTTCCAGAACATCATGGTCGGACAGATCCTGCTGGAAGCCTCCGGCGATATCTCCCTCGACGCAGGCACCGTCTGGAATTTGACCGCCAGCACCGGAAACAAGACCAGCGGCCAACTGACCCTTGATGCCGGAGGCAATATCATATTCGGCGATGGATCCTCAATCTTTGACGCCAACAACTGGAAGGTGACGCTCCAAGCCGGATACAATTTTGCCAACCAGGCAGTTCGAGTGGGCGTTGGGAATATTTATCTGAACGGCGGTTTGGCCGGTGATGGCCTTGGCGGTTCAATCCAAACGGCCGGCGGCGACATCAATTTGACGGCGGGACAGGACATTACCGTAGGCACAGGATACGTGATCACGACGGGCGGTGGCAGCATCAGCGCCCACGCTCTGAAGGGTAACATTGACACCGGATCCGACGCGCAGGGTTACCTTTTTAACAGTAGCGTGAGTTCTCTCAGCCAGGCTTATAATTTGGGGGATGGTTTGGGCGGCATCAGCACCGAAGCGGGTGGTAATGTGACGCTCATCGCGGGTGGTGACGTAACCAGTGTCTTGCCCGTCAACGTTGGAACTGCTTCAAATCCCAAAATTGGTTATGCATATGATGGCACTGATTACAGCTCTCTGATATCTGGCGGCGCCAACACCGATTTTTCCACGGCAGGTTCCGGCGCCTATGGTGCCCAGCACGGGAATGTAACCATCGTGGCCGGCGGCAACGTGACCGGCCATTTTCTCGTGGCCAACGGCGCCGGCAGCATTTCTGCCGGGGTGCAAATGGATGCCAATGGCAATCCGGTCATCAAGACAGATTCTCATGGCAACCCGTTCAATGAGGTGGACGGCCGGGGCAATGCGATTCTGCTCGCCGCCAACACGGGAGCTGTCATTGGCCGGGATGCCCGGGGAAATCCGATATTATTGGATGGCAGTGGCAATGTGATTCCAACGACCAGTGTCACGGTGGTTCCCAATGGGACCACTACGGATGCCAATGGCAACAAGGTCAACGCCTACATTATCAAGTTCATTCCCGCAGGCGGCGGTCCGGAGCAGGATGAAAATGCTTATGCGGTGGATGCCTATGTGTTGAAACCGGGTTCTTCCGGCAGCGCGGGAACAGATCAAAAAAATCCCGATCTGGCCTTGAGCCTGATCAGTGGCGGCTGGAATGTGACTGCTGCGCAAAACATTCTTTTACAGGAAGTGAGCAATCCCAACGGGGTTTTTGACATCAATGGCGGGAGCGCTTACAATCACTACTTTGATTACGGGCCAGGCGACTATGTCAATTTGAACGCGGGAAACCTGGTGCAGTTGGGCGCATCTCCCTCAATTCTGCCGCGGCCGACCGGCATTCAGGTGCCATTCATCTATCCCCCCATCTTGAATATCACCGCAGGAGCGGGAGGGGTGGAATTGATCGGCGGCACCGACCCGTTTAACCAATTGATTTTATTCCCCTCAGCGCAAGGAAGCCTCACCATCAACACCACGGACGGCGGTTCGCTCTTCAGCAGCCTGAAGTCTTCCGGCACAGTCCCCCAAATTTTCAATCTAATTGTCTCGGACAGCGGTCGCAGCCAATACACGGCGAGTGGTAATTTTGGCATAAGCGATCATGCCGACTCACCGATTCATGCCACCACAACGACTGATCCCGACAATTCTACCCTGATCGCCCTGAATATCTCGGGAGATATGAGTCTGGTGCTTCTGGCTGCTCCCGAGGCGGCGCAAATCAATGTCGTCGGCGACATGTACAACTGCCGGTTTCAGGGCATGAACTTGTATGCCCAGGATGAAACCAGCATTGATGTCGGTCAGACCGCCAAGAAAAACATGGAGGAGAGCGGTTTGCTCGATCCCAACACGGATTCCGGCATCACGGTGGGAGGTGACATCATTAACCGAGGCGCTTTCACCTCCGTCACCCTGGATGGGGTGCAAGTCCCGGATATGACTGACCTTTCACTGGCAGTGAACAACCCCATTTCGGCAGCCGTGCTGACCACGAGTTTGTATTATAATCCCAATACCTATGAGTTGACCTATCAGAACATCTCCGGGGTGAGTATTGCCAGTGTGCTGAACCTGCTGCAAAATTTGACGGTTCAGAATGTTGACAGCAAAGGCAACCTTCTGTGGCTGGATCCGCTTGATACCATACCGAGTACAAAACAAGTTTCCATTCTGGGCGATCCGACTGTACCCGGGACATGTGCGTATGCGCTTCTGGCTCAATACAACGCCGAGAATGCGTTTAGCGGAATTCCCGCCGGTTCGGGCCCGCCTGACGGTACTTACGGTTACACCATTGGCGGCGGTGGGCAATTCAACATTACGGCACGGACCATAGACCTTGGAACCACTGCCGGGATCCAATCGGCGGGCGTGGGTCTTTACACGGTCAATGGGATTTATCCACTCGCCAGTTTGTTTGGCAGTACAGGCGTGTTCAAACACGGAGCCAACATCACCATCACCACCACGGGAAACCATTCCGCTGGAGAAACCGCCGGCGACCTCGTCGGCGATCTGGACATGTATTCCAGTTCCATCGCCTCCTTGCAGGGCGGCGATATCACCATCTACGCCGGCGGAGATGTCAATGCCGGCTCGGGAGATTTTTCCGTCAATACGACTTCAGTTCGTGGCATTTATTCAACGGATCAGGGCAATGTTTTTGTTTATGCCGACGGCGACATCAATGTCAATGGCTCCCGGATTGCCGTCTATGACACACGCCAGAGCAGTGACAATACTTCCGCGACGCCCGGCGGTTCCGTAACCGTGGTGTCCAGAAATGGCAGCATAGATGCGGGGAATGGCGGTTCCGGGTTTGTAGTGGTCAGTTCTTATCTGGTTAATTCTGGCGGGTCGGTCGCCACTTACTCGCCAACCATTCCAGGGAGCGGCATCATGGAAGTCTCGTACACCAAAAGCGGCAACATCCTGGTTGAAGCTCCCAACGGCAACGTCAATGCCGGAGCAGGCGGCATCCTTCAACTGCTCTTGAACGGGCCTCCCCTTCCTGATTCAACGACTCTTTTTGGTTTGCCACTTAACGGGCTGGCGGAAATGTTTAATTTGGCGTTGAGCGGCAAGACGAAGGCTGCCCTGGCCTTGCAAAAAACTCTCAATGGCAACCCGGGGACCAGCGCGGTGGATGTCTTTGCGGGTTATGAATTACAACAACTGGATGGTTCCGGCCATCCCATCGTGGATGCCCAAGGCGACCCGGGGATCACTGCCCTCAATCTGTCCGATGGCACACTGGTGAAGATATCCGACAACCAGAATATTACCGCCACCGGCTCGGGGGTGATCGGCGCCGGCGCGGTGACGTTGAACGCTTCCGGCAACATCACGGGAAATATTTTTACGCTCGGCAATGTAAATATCATCGCCGTTAACAACGTTGATGTGATCGCCCTGGCCGGTGGTACGGCCAATGTCAGCGGGAGCAGTCTCAGCGGCACGGTTGTCATCGGCATCGGCGGCATCACTGCCAGCGGCGACACGAGCGGCGCTTCATTATTATCCAACAACCAAATCAGCGGCGACACGAGTGGATCGCAAAGTATGGCGCCCGGCACGGCGGCGAATGCGGCCAGCCAGGGAATGGCCAGTGAAAATCCCACCACTCCTGCCAAAGACGACACGACTGCCACCGATGACGACGAGAAGAAGAAAAAAGGCAAGGCGGCGGCCACGGTGCAAAAGAAAGGCCGCGTGACGGTTTTGTTGCCGCCGCGACATGTATCTCAACAACCAGACCTCAAATAATCATTTATGACCGCCACACTTATACATCCCATCCTCGCCTCCGGTGCGTTGCAGTTCGCCTTCGAAAAGGCCACGATCGAAGGCAAAATCACCATCGGCTCGCTGTTCATCCTGTCCATGTTCAGTTGGACGATCATCATCACCAAGTTCCGCCAGCTTTCCATCGCCCGGCGGGCGGCAAAAAAATTCTTTGCTGCCTATGGCGCCACGCGCGATCCGCTGGACATCAAACGCAAGGGCGAGACCTACGAAGGCGCGCCCGCTTACCAGCTTTACATACGCGGGGCTGACGAGCTGGATTACCACCTCAAGCACAATCCCGTCACGGTGAAGAACCAGCACCGCGTCAGCGCCGCGTCGTTTGAAGCCGTGAAGGTGACCTTGGAGGAAGCCGCCGCCACCGAGGCCATGGCCCTGGAAAAGGGCATGATTGTGCTGTCCACGGCCGTGGCCGGCGGACCGTTCATCGGTCTGCTCGGCACGGTTTGGGGCGTCATGGAAACTTTTGCCGGCATTGCCCGGGCCAATGCCGCGAGCCTCACCGCCATGGCCCCCGGCGTGGCTGGCGCATTGATTGCCACGGTCACCGGCCTGCTGGTCGCGATTCCCGCCATGTTCGCCTACAACTTCATGGTCACCACCATCCGCCACATCACGCAGGAACTGGATGGTTACGCCACTCGTTATGCCACCCAGATTGAACATGCCTACGTGGACAACCGCCCTCTCTCGGAAGAACTCAAGCAGTCCAATGAAGCCCTGGCCGCGAGCCTGGTTGCCGCCATCAAGGGCGACGAAAACAATTTGCGCAACACGCCGGTTTTTGCCGCCGAACGTTAAGGCCGCCATATCATGAAGAAGTGCTCCTGTTCCGCGCACCACACGCTCACGGAGTTGAATATCACTCCGCTGCTTGACCTGGCGTTCGTGTTGCTGGTCATTTTCATCATCACCACCACGCCCATCGTGAATGATCTCGACCTGAACCTGCCGACGGCGGCGCGGCACCAGAAAGACCCGCCGCGCAAGGCCAATTATATTTCCGTCCAGGCCGATGGGAAAATTTATATGAACACCAAGGAGGTGAAGGAAGGCGACCTGCAGCCCCTGCTGGCAACCCTGCGCGTGGATGATCCGGACTTGAACATCGTCGTGCGCGGCGACGGCAAGACGAAATACCGGCAGATCCGCACTGTGCTCGACGCCTGCCAGCAGGCCAATGTCATGAAAGTGGACCTGGCCACCGAACCGGCCGGCAAGTTTTAACGTGCAACCGCAAACCCAGCCGCGCAAACCGCGCAATTCGTCGAAGGTGAATCTGGCCATCTCGGCCACTTTCCACACGGTGCTGGTGCTGGCGCTGTTTTATCTGGCGGCCCGCGAAGGGTTCCTGGGCAAGCAACTTCAGAAAATCTCGGTGGAAATGGTGAAGGAAAAACCGCCGGAAAAACCCAAGGAACCGGAAAAACCGAAGGTCGAGCCGCCCAAGGTGGAAACACCGAAGGTTGAAACCCCCAAGCTGGTCGAAGCCGCCCCCCCACCGGCGGCCGTGGCGGCGGTCACTGCGCCGCCGGCCGTTGCCCCGCCGTCGGCCGATTTGCCGGCGTTCGAATTCGAAGGCGGCAAGGCGGTCGAAACCAGCTCCGATGCGGTGCAGGTTTACAAGGGTTACCTGGAATATGCGTTGCGGTCAAAATGGAGCCGGCCGGACAACCTCGCGGACGACAATTACGTGGCCGAGGTGGACATCGCCGTTAACCGCGCGGGCGACGTCAGCGACCCGGTCTGGAGAAAAGGTTCCGGCGACCCGAAGTGGGACGAGTCCGTGAGAAAAGTCTTTGCCGCGGTCAGCCGCCTGGACCATGCGCCGCCGACAAATTTCCCGCCGCGTGTAACCATCCGGTTCGATGTGCAGGAGGAAACTGAATCCGTGTTGCAATGAAAAAGATCTCCAGTTCCCATCATAGCACCCTGAACGAGCTGAACATCACGCCGCTGCTGGATCTGGTGTTCGTTCTGCTGGTGATCTTCATCATCACCACGCCGCAGTTGATGAACAACCTGGAAATGAATCTGCCGTCGGGCAAACCACCGCCGAAGAAGGCGGATCAGCCGAAGATCAACAAGATCGCGGTGGACGGGCGGGGACAGATCACCTTCAACAGTGAAGTGGTCACGGTGGCGCAATTAAAAAACACGCTGCAGCAACTCAAGGCGGCCGACCCCGGACTCAGCGTGGTGGTGAAAGGCGCGGACGAGGTGGATTACCAGTTCATGGTCAACGTCCTGGACATCCTCCGCCAGCTCGACATCACCAAGGTGGGCCTGGCGACGGAAGTGTTGAGTCAATGAAAATACATTTTATTCCCGCTCTGCTGCTCGCACTGGCGGTGGCCGGCTGCGCAACGGACAGGGAAAAAATTGTTTTTTTAAGCGACGACAGCCTGCCGAAACACATCAAGAATGATTTGCCGCCGGTCGCGCCGCCCAAAAGAACGCTGGAACAACAGGACCGGATCAAGATTGATCTGGAAATTTTCGGCTGGTTGTTGCAGCGGCATTTCGGGGACGATGGCACGTGTTCGGCGATTTTCCTTCAGGCCGGAGATGCCGAAACCGTGGAACTGATGAAACATTATCCGGCACACGTCCCGCCCATCAAGCCGTTGCAGCAAATGGAGCTGCGTCCGGGAAAATCGCCATTGGATCGGGATACCGGCCAGCCGGCCACGGTTTTGAGCGTGGATGCGCTTGATCCCGAAGGCGAGACGGTTGAGGCGATTGGCAAATGGTTTGCGGGTGATGCCGTGACGGGTTTTTATACCTTCAAATTAAAGAAAAACGGTGAGGAATGGCACATCGAAAGCGTGAAATAAAAGCAAAACCTGCCTGACAGCGACGGCGTGGCGTTATCTATGTTGAAGCTGGTATAACGCCAAATCAAGGTCGCTTCGTCGTGTCTTTCAAACCCGTGGCACAACCTTCAAATACGCGTTTCGTTATGCGCCGGTCGGGGGCACGATCTGGCTTTTCATGCCGGTATGCCGGATGTCCTGCGCTTCGCAGAGATAAACGACGTCCTCCGCCACGTTGGTTGCGTGGTCGGCGATGCGTTCGATGCTTTTGGAGACGACCATCAAATGCAGGCAGCGGCCAATGGTGTCCGGGTTTTCGACCATGTGTTGCGCCAGGGCGTTATGGATTTGTTTGTTGAGCGCGTCCACTTCCTTGTCGCGCGGAATCAAGGCGCGGGCGGCGGCGGGATCATTGTTCACAAACGCATCGAGCGCGCTCTTGAGCATGTTGAGCGCCAGGCCGGTCATGTGCGGCAGGTTGAGGACGATTTTCACCGGAGGTTCCTGCGACAGGTCGCGGGCGCGCTTGGCGATTTTGGAAGCTTCGTCGCCGATGCGTTCAAGGTTCTGGGAGATTTTCATCGCCGTGGTTACGAGACGCAAATTGCTGGCGAGTGGCGCCTTGGTGAGCAGTTGAATAACCATCTCGTCTATCTCAACTTCAAACTGGTCAATGACGCGGTCGTTGTCCTTGACGCGCAGGGCGAGGTCATGATCGCGCTGGGTGAGCGCCTGGAGCGCTTGGTTCACTGCCGTCTCGGCGTGGCTCGCCATCGTCAGCAGCTTTTGCTTCAGAGCGTCCAATTCCATTTCGAAATGTTCCATAAGTTCAGTTCACAGTTTCCAGTCCGCCGTCCACAGTCAAGAGCCGCGCCGCACGACCGGCAACTACGGACTGTGAACTGTGGACTCATTTTATCCAAACCGGCCGGTCACATAATCTTCCGTTTGTTTCTTCGCCGGACTGGTGAAAATCTTTTTGGTTGAGTCGAATTCCACCAGTTCGCCCAGATAAAGGAACGCGGTGAAATCCGACATGCGCGCGGCCTGCTGCATGTTGTGCGTGACAATGACAATGGTGTAATCCTTCTTCAACTCCAGAATCAAGTCCTCGATCTTCGACGTGGCCAGCGGGTCGAGCGCCGAGGCCGGTTCGTCCATGAGCAGCACTTCCGGCTGCACGGCGAGCGCGCGGGCGATGCACAGCCGCTGCTGCTGGCCGCCGGAAAGGCTGATGGCCGGCGCGTGCAAGCGGTCTTTGACCTCGTCCCACAGCGCGGCCATGCGTAACGATTGTTCCGTGCGTGCGGCCAGCAGCTTGCGGTTGCGCAGGCCATTCAATCGCAGGCCGACGGTGACGTTGTCGGCGATGGACATGGTCGGGAAGGGATTCGATTTTTGGAACACCATGCCGACGCGGCGGCGGACGACGACTGGCTCGATACCGGTCGCATAAATATCGTCGCCGAACAGGCGGATATCGCCGGTCATGCGCGCCTCGGGCACGAGTTCATGCATCCGGTTGAGTGCGCGCAGGAAGGTGGATTTGCCGCAGCCGCTCGGGCCAATGATGGCCGTGACGGCGCGGGCGGCGATGTTGAGCGAGACGCTCTTGAGCACGTGATTATCGCCAAAGAAAACCGAGAGGTTTCGCACGTTCAAGGCCGTGGCATTCACGGCGATTGGCGGCCTCGGTGCGATCATTGAATTGTTTGCGATAGCGGCCATGGGAAATCAAGCATTGCGTTGGAACCGTTCGCGCGTGAGCACGCGCACACCGGTATTGAGGAACAAAACGAGGAGGAGCAGCACCAGGGCTCCCGCCCACGCCTGCCGGTGCCAGTCGTCGTAAGGTGAAACGGCGTAGGCGAAAATTTGCAGGGGCAGGGCGGAAATGGGGTCGGTCAGCCGGTGCGTCCAAAAGTGGTTGCCAAAGGCGGTGAACAGCAGCGGCGCGGTTTCGCCGGCCACGCGGGCCAGCGCGAGCAGGACGCCGGTGACGATGCCTTTGAGCGCGGTGCGCATGACGATTTGCACGATCGTGCGCCATTTGGCGATGCCCAGCGCGAGCGCGGCTTCGCGGTAGCCGTTGGGCACCAGTTGCAAAACCTCCTCGGTCGTCCGCATCACGAGCGGAATCATCACCAGACCCAGCACGATGCCGCCGGCCAGCGCGGAAAATCCCTTCATCGGCACAACGATGAGGGCATAGACGACCATGCCCCAAGTGATGGATGGCACGCCATTGAGAACATCCGCCGCGAAACGAATCCACCAATTGAGACGTGAAGAACCGTATTCGGAGAGATACACGCCACCGAGCACGCCGATGGGCACGCCGAGAACGGCGGCCTGCCCCAGTAAAATGAACGTGCCAACGATGGCGTTGGCCAAGCCGCCACCCGTTTCGCCGACGGGTTTCGGCAATTGGGTGAAGAAAGCCCAGTTCACCGAACTGAAGCCTTCCTTCACCAGGTGATAAAAAACCAACACCAGCGGCGCGACAACCAGGATCGCACAGGTGAACGTGACCGCCTGCATCAACGCGTTCTTGAACTTGCGCCAGTTGTGGTTGGGGGCGGTCATCTTTTGAAAAGGCTGAAGGCTGAAGGCTGAAGGCTGAAGGTGGTGGAAAACATCGAACATCCAACATCGAACGCTGAACATCGAATTGAAAACGGAGTTGGACGGGCGCCACGTTGCCCAATCGTAAATCGTAAATCGTAAATCATAAATGCCATGTCATTGTTATGGTTTGACGCCCGGTCCGGCGAACGTTTTCAACAGCAATTGCGCCAGCGCGTTGACCAGCACGGTCACGCCGAGCAGCACGAAGCCGATTTCAAACAGCGCGCTCAAATAGGTGTCGGTGGTGGCTTCGGTGAATTCGTTGGCGATGACGCTGGCCAGCGTGTAGCCGGGCGCGAACAACGACGCGACGATTTGCGGTGTGTTGCCGATGACCATCGTGACAGCCATGGTTTCCCCCAGAGCGCGACCCAATCCAAGAATCACCGCGCCGAACAGGCCTTTTTTGGCGTAGCTCAACACGGCGATGCGCGTGACTTCCCATCGGGTCGCGCCGAGCGCATAGGCGGCCTCGCGTTGCAAACCGGGCACGGAGCGCAGGATTTCGCGCGAAACCGACGTGATGATGGGAATGATCATGATGGCGACGATGATGCCGCCGGCCAGGATGCTGACGCCGTAAATCGGGCCTTTAAAGAACGGCAGGAAGCCGAACGCGCCTTGCAGCCACGGAAACAAATGGGCGCGCAGCCACGGTACCATCACAAAAATGCCCCACAGGCCGAGAATGACGCTGGGCACGGCGGCGAGCAGTTCGATGAACATGATCAACGGCTGGCGCAACCAGAGGGGGGCGAGTTCGGTGAGATAAATGGCGGTGGCGATGCTGATAGGCACGGCGATGACCAGTGCGATAAGCGATGAAACCAACGTGCCGAAGATGAACGGCAGCGCGCCGAATTGTTCATTGACCGGATCCCAATTGCTGCTGACAAGGAAATGCCAGCCGAATTTATGGAGTGCGAGGTGCGAGCCTTGTGCGAGTTCGTGTCCGATGAGGACGATGAGCGCAAAGACGGACAGCGCCATGAGCAGCGTGAGCCATTTGAAGGCACGGTCGCCGAAGTGCGGCCCGGTTTTGGCGGTGGTCGTTTCCATTTTTGACATCAAGGCGCAAAGGCACAGCACGGCATAACCGAAACCAAGTTTTTTTGGACTGCGGCGGGAAGCGAAGCGCCACGCCGCTTTGGAAGCTCCATCGGCAATCGAAAAGCGGTGTCGCCGCTGCGCTCTGCCACCGCAGTCCAAAATCCTCGCGGTGTGCAACGATTTAGACGGATAGCAGCGCAAAGGCGCGGAACTTGAAGCGGAACAACATTCAACATCCAACATTCAACATCCAACATCGAATAGTGCAGAGCGCGGATTCCAAACATTGGATGTTCAGTGTTCGATACCCGCTCGCGATTTATCGGAGTTGGATGTTCGATGTTCATAATTTTAATGCAAAGGGACGAAGAGCGCGAGGTACGGCGCCTTTCGTCCGGCTCGCGCTCATAAAATTATCGGGCACCGGAGTGAAGTCAGTATTTAATTGTCTTGATCCGCCCCAAAACGCGTTGTTGCACGCTTTCAGGCAGCGACGCGTAATCCAGTGCTGCGGCCATGCCTTCGCCTTTGGTCAAAGCCCAATTCAGGAATTCCACCAATTTTTTGCCTTTGACGGCGTCCTTCTGCTGTTCATAAACCAGCAGCCAGGTCGTGCCGGCAATCGGATACGCCTGGTCGCCCGGCGCGTTGACCATCGAAAAGCGGAAATCGTCCGGAATTTTTGCCGTGGCGAACGCCGCGGTGACCGTATCTATCGAGGGTGTGATAAAATTGCCGGCGGCATTCTTGACGTTTGCGTAAGGCATCTGGTTTTGTTTGGCGTAGATCAACTCGACATAACCGACCGCTCCCGACAACTGTTTGACCTGGCCGGCGACGCCTTCATTGCCCTTGCCGCCGATACCCACGGGCCATTTGACCGAAGTGCCTTTGCCCACCGTATCTTCCCATACCGGGCTGATGGCGCTCAAATAATCGGTGAAGATATAGCTTGTGCCGCTGCCGTCGGAACGATGGACCACCACCACCGGCAAATCCGGCAGCGTTACGTCCGGATTGAGCGCGGTGATTTTCGGATCGTTCCATTTGGTGATGTTGCCAAGGAAAAGGTTGACGATGGCATCGCTGTTCAATTTGAGCTTCGGATTGCCCGGCAGGTTGTAGGTGATGACATCCGCGCCGGCGACGGTGGGAAGATGCAGGATTTTGCCCGGGGTTTTGGCGAGATTTTCATCGCTCATCGGGCCGTCGGACGCGCCAAAGTCCACGGTCCGGGCGGTGATTTGTTTTTGCCCGCCGCCGGAGCCGATGGATTGGTAGTTGAAGCGGACGGACGGGTCCACCTTCGCGTATTCATCGAACCACTTCGAATAGATGGGATACGGGAAGGTCGCGCCCGCGCCGTTGATGAGCAATTGCGCCTGCGCGCCGGTTTGAGCGGCAAACAAGCAGCCGCTGCCGAGAAGGAAGAAAATCAGTTTGTTCATGTTTGCTATTTAATCAGTTTGGGCTTATTAAAACGTTACATCCAGTTTAAAATTTCCACGTCAGGTCGGTCATGACGTGTATGGCATTGTTTTTCGGTTCTTTCTGAGGACTGATGCCCGTGGTATTCAGATTGGGTTTGATTAGTTCGTTGAGATAGGCAATGAAAGAGAAGGTCAAGGCGTCGTTCAACGAGTAGTTGAATTTAATCAATTGGCCCTTGATGTTGGTGCCGCCGACCCAGCCGCTTTTTCCCAGGGACGAGGGAGTGCCTGAATTGGTATAGAAAACCACGTTGTCATCATCCACAAGTTCATCATACCAGGCATCGGCTTCGAGATACTGGTAGCGGTAGGAAATGTCCCAAGTGCCTTTTTTGCCGGATTTTCCCAACTGGATGCCGCACCAATAACCGATGTTGTTGGCTGGCCCATTTGTTGGGTCAGCACCGGGGTTAACTATGTATTCGGCGGCGGGTTTGATGGGAAACTTGCCGTTATAAAGCGGGAAGCTGTCCAGAGTATAGGTGACGCTGCCGCCAACGACGATGGGATTATAGTTATACTTCAGATTGCCATATTTATCACGGGTGTTGCCCTGATTTATGTTCGGCACTCCACCGGGATTGTAATTTTGGTAACTGGCTGGGAAACCGGACAAACCCAAGGCGCCTGGGTTGACGATATCGAACGCCGCAATGCCAAGCGAACTGGCAATTCGAGTCGTCCAATTTGCGTTCCAGATCATTTGGGCTCCATACATGAACGGATCGCGGCCGGAAGAGGCCACTTCGTCCAGTACAAAGGCCGCGCTGTTGAGCGCAAGGGAATGGTTGTCGTTGATTTTGTAGGTGCCCTGCAGCGCCGCGCCTTCCGGCGTGTAATCCGGGTCAAAGACCATCCACGAAGTTTGAAATGGTTGATCCATCTTGCCGATGGTTGCCGCCAGTGTACTGACTTCGCCGTTGATGAACGTCCATTTGCCGTAAGCCGCGTCAATGTAAATCATTTTCTTGGTGCCATTGTCCTGTAGCGTTGAGTTGTTGGATAGCGGGCTGGCAGCCGCGCTTTGGCTGCCCACGCCGGTTGCATCGCCGGAGCCCAGCCGGAAACCCACCTGCAGGTCATCTTTCATATTGACCACCATACCCACACGCAAACGGTAGCGCAGGCAGATCCGGTCTTGACTGCTAAATCCCGTTCCGGGATTGTCTTTGCTGCCGGGTATGCCGGGGCTGTCAGTGAACTTACCATCAAACCGTCCGCGGAAGTCGCCATACAATTTGTAACTGGTCACCCAGTCCGGCATCTGAAATTTGGAGTTCATTGCCTTGTTGAAATCGTTGGTGGAACTTTGCTGGTTTTCGGCCTTCAATTCCCTCGCTTCTTCCACCGTGAGGATGCCTTTTTGCTCGAGCTTGTTGAGCAGCGCTTCCACGGCCGATTGCGCGTGAGTGTTCGGTATGAGAGCCATGAGCGCCGCGGCTCCGGCAAACAGGGCGACTTTCGCGTGATTTTGTCTTTTGAGTTTTATCATCGTCATTGTTTCAAAACACAATAGGAGAATGAAACAAAACTGTTGCAACCATGCGGCGGAATGGTTACGTTTCAGTAACAATATCAGCAAGTTTCCACCCGGGAGGGTCCTCCTCAATGTGGGCTGCATTCGCTATCGCCCGACCCATCAGCGACCAATTACAGCCGGAGATTTTATCGGGCTGTGCTACCATAGTTGACGAATTAATCGCTAAAGACGCCTTGCGCTCGCTGTGTGAAGCGTGATGGCATGTGCAGCCAAAAAGAAGTCCTCGAAATTGTTGAAGCCATGAAGTGAACTGTCACCGAGCATTCCGAGATCTATAAACAGCGTGAAAGTGAAAGGGTCGGGCCGTGAATTGTGAAACTTCCCACTTTGTCATTCTTCATTTAGCCTTCAGCCTTCAAAAATCCCCCCACAATTGCCGCTCGAAACAGTCCCGGTCAATCCGCACCGGCTCGATGCAGCACGCATCATCCAGCATGGTTGACAAAAATCCGCAAAACTGAACTAAATTCCACATGAAACAAAGTGGATATGGCCTCTGGGGAGCCGTGGCGATATTGGGCGTTTTTGTAATCTGCCAGCAAATTCAACTGGTAAAGTTTCGAACAATGGTTGAGCAACTCCGCGCCAGCAATGAAGCCATGCTCGCTGGCCAGAAATCCGCCCCCGTCGTCACTGTTGGCGACGCCACCAAAAAAAAGCTGCATTGTGGCGAGTTTTCAATTGTCCCGGACCCGGAACGCACCAATTTCTATTGCATTATGGGACAGGCTGTGAATATTTCCGGCAAGCGGATTAATCGTGTTCAGTTGGTCTTTACCATTTCACGGGGAGGCTATGAATCCGGGGTGATCTATGCCGTGACGGAGAATATTGCCGAGGATGAAGTGTGGAAATTCAAAACCGGATATATTGGTGACAATCGCCAGCCGCTGCCGGATGTGAAGCTCAAAGACATCCAAGTGTTTGAGTGATTCATAGAAACCAGAAAGGGTCGGGCCTAGAATCGTGAAAGGGTGTGAAATTTGATTTGGTCATGGTTTCTGTGTGGCTCGCGGCGTTTGTGCCGATGTGCGTTTTGCTTCTGGCAATGTTCATTGTATCCGCCCGAGTATGTACATGGCGTGAAAATGAACCGCTTTGCACAGGCAATGAAAAACTCCATCAAAACTCGCCAGAACAGAGCGCGATTTGAAATCACTCAAATTTGTCTGTGGGCGGACAAAAAGGGTGCATTGACGAAATTTTGAAATCGTGAGTAAATCGAAATGCTGTGAAAGGTTCAAAGCCAACAAGTCGGCACGGCGCAGTATTGTTGGGGAAACTGGAATGTTCTTCATTGTATCCGCAAAAAGGACTAAAAGGAAATTTTTGGTGTTTCGGCGCATCTCACATTAATAAACGGTTACCCTTCACCGGCACGCCCTGCATCAAGCACGCCTCCAAGTGGCGGCCAGTTGGACATCGCTCGTCACCGATTCCGCGACCAATGGCAGGTTCACCTTCACCGACACCACCGCGACCAACTGTAGCCGGTTCTCCCGGGCGGTGAAATAATGAAAGAAAGCAGCAAACAGATGAGGACATTATTATGAAAACCATCAAAACGTTCCTGCTGACTGCGGTTAATACAACGATGAATTCGACCATAAATCCAACTTCAATGAAAGCTGCGGTTATCACTAGATTATCTGCAGCCTGTTACCCCGCTGCTTTGTTTGCCGTGGCGAGTTTCCTGACCATGGCCGTGCCTGCCGCGTTTAGTCAGACCATGTACACGGTCACCGGCTTGGGCACTCTCGGCGGCAGTTCAAGCTTTGCATGCGGCATTAACAACAACGGCCAAGTCGTCGGCTGGTCCACCACGGCTGGCAATTCGGCAATTCATGCCTTCCTGTATAGTGGCGGTGCGATGACAGACTTGGGCACTCTCGGCGGCAGTTCAAGCGAGGCATACGGCATTAACAACAACGGCCAAGTCGTCGGCTGGTCCATGACGACAGGCGGAGCACAAGTTGCCTTCCTGTATAGCGGCGGCAAGATGGTTGACCTCAACACGCTGATCCCGAGCGGCTCCGGTTGGACCCTCGTGGGGGCCATAAGTATCAACGACAACGGCCAAATTGTCTGTAGAGGGTGCAATGCTTCTTACCAGTACGAAGCCTTCCTGCTTTCACCGGCCCCCAAGCCGACGACCAATTCTTTGGCCATCAATATGTATGCCGGGCTGACCTTTTACGGACAAATCGGGAACACTTACGAAATTGACTACTGCAACAACTTGGTTGCTTCCAACTGGACGACTTTGGCCACTTTCGTGCTCTCAAACAACCCGTGTTTCTATATTGACACGAGCTCAACATATTTCTCCCAGCGCTTTTACCGAGTGGTGCAACAGCAAATTAAGCTCGCCCGGCTGCCACTTTTTTAAGCTACCACAGTGATCAATTTCTCAATTGCTTTAGCTCTGGCCCACACCACTGGTGTGAACTCCTTGATCTGGGTGATCTTGGCCGCTGGCAAACGGGTGAATAAATCCTTCAGGTAATCAAACGGGTTGACGCCATGCCGTTGACAACTGCCAAGCAGGGTGTAGATCACCGCGCTGCGTTCGCCTGCTTCGGGATGGCCCACGAACAACCAATTCTTTTTTCCAAGGGCACTGGGCCGAATCGCGTTCTCAATCAGGTTGTTGTCGATCTCCAGCGTGCCATCCTCCCCGAACTGCGTCAAAGCTGACCAGCGTTTCAGCGTGTAATCAATGGCCTGACGATGTTCTTTGCCCTCGTCCGCTGCCTGTGCCGCTGGCACAAAGTCCCGTTTCGCCAGTGCGTCTGGGCTTTGCGCCAGGAGCCGGGGGAAATCAGTGGACGCCTTCACTTTTATTTTCTGCTCGCGGGTTTGCCGCCGTATGCCGTCCAGGTCGCCACCTGTATGAGTATCAAGGCGCAATGGGAAAGACTCGGTGGCGGCATGGCTCGCGTCAGGAAATACGATTCGAGACGGCAAGGTCTCGAATACACATTGAAGTGCCTCAACGTAACCAACGGGGGAGCGAATCTTTATGAAGTGGGGAAGTTTTCGCACTCGGCGGATGAGGTCATGTTGTCGAATTCAATCAGGGACCCGACCAATCTCAACCGGGTATCGGATACGCTTGTCACTGCCTAGTCGAACGCTCGGCGGCGGTGGATTCGACAGCCAATTCGGGATGCGTGCCGCGCGCAGCGCGGCACGCGCCCGATGGCTTGAAGACTTCCTATGCCCAGACGGGATTGGGGTCTTCGGCGGAAAGGAACGGAAAAGATTATGTGGGTCGCGTTAAAGAATGTTGAGACGGGAATCGTTCACGCGGTATCGCTGCCGGCGGGGATGAGTTCTCACGGATTTGCAATGGATTGGCCGCTGGCGGAAACGACTGAGCCGTTGACTTGCCACCTGTGTTTGCAGTTTGCGTTCCGGTGGCGCAACCAGGATGCCGGGTTGAATGCCATGCTGCCCGCTGACGCTCTCAAGGGGCCCCCGCTTTGCGGGGTGGCTTGAAGATGAATTGTGTCCAGATGAAATCAAACTGAAGTATGACTGACGAGGTAATGCAAGCGACGCTGGCAGTCTGGGCGGCAAAAGATTTGCCGGCACGCCTTGATGTCACGGCCACGGCGAAACTGCTCGGTTTCACAGTGAATGATATTCAGGTTTTGATGTCTGTGGGCAAGTTGACGCCGCTGGGCGATCCGGCTCCGAATGCGCCGAAATGGTTTGCAGCTGTCCAGATGATTCGGCTCGCGGCTGATCAAGACTGGCTGCACAAGGCCACTAAAGATATTTCCAAATACTGGCGAAACAAGCGCGAGCGGCATATGAATCCTTTGCCCTCGCCACGCCCTGGCAAATTAGAAGCTGATGAAGTTAATTAATTGGCTTCGTCATGCTCGTTGAGATGTGAATAACTTAGAATGTACAAAAAAGGAGGACGGCGTATGATCGCCATTAATCAGTCGGGAAAAAGTTGAACCTATGGAACCCTATGAAAACTAAATTCAAATCCATCATTCGTGCTGCGTATCATTCATTCGGCGCAGCGGCCTATGCGGGAGCACTCCTGTTGATGGTCTCCAGTGCGCAGGCACAGAATCTGTTTGTGTCGGTTAATCAATTTAACGAACCCGTCCATCCCCCCCTCCTTCCCCTCTCTCCGTCATAATTGAAATTACACCGAGTGGAGTGCAAAGCACCTTTGCCTCTGGGTTGTCCGGTTCTGAAGGATTAGGCTTTAACACTGCGGGCAATCTGTTTGAAGCGGATTCGCGAAGTGGAAACATCTATGAATTCACGCCGAGTGGAGTGCAAAGCACTTTTGCCACCGGGTTAGACCAGCCGGGCTTTCTCGCCTTCCAGCCCGTACCTGAACCCTCTATTTTGGGATTGCTGGCTGTCGGGGCCACCGCACTACTCGTCTGCCGCCGCAACTTGGCCGCCTAGGCTTAGACAAGGATGGTTGGCGTGGCGTGCGCTACGCGCACGCTCACGCCAAACCTATCCACGGGGCCGCCATGCGTGACCACGTTACGACTACTCCAAGGGCAACACTGAACCGGCACGAATGATGACGCCGTTCTTGGCGTCAAACGTGTTCGGCTCCATCAGATCGAACTCGACCACCAGCTTTTGCCCGTCCTTGAACGTGCAAGGGCATTCTTTGGCAGCCTGTTCGACCGTCTGGACGTTGCGAGGGCACCAGGTTTGAACCGTGGGCGCCTTCCCGTCGGCACACTGAACCTCGTAAAGGTTCACAATGCCGACGACCTTTTTTGCTTTGTTCTGAACTTCCTTGTGGCGATGAGCCACAAACTTGGCGAGGACCACGCGGCGGCCTGCCAAGAATTGATTCACTGCTTCTGTCTGTTTCATGTTTTTCCATTTGGCTTGCTACGCGACAGGGACGCCACGACCTTCGCCGTTGGACCTACCAACGATTTGTCCTTGATTACGACCTGGCCGGCTGGACGGGCTGGCAGGGTAGCCGGTGAGTTGCACACTGGCTTGGCCGGGGCCGGTGTGATAGCAGCAGGGTTTTGAATGCCCAGATACCGGTTGAATTCCGCTTCCGTGATCCGCTTGTGACGGATGCCGGGCAGGGCTTTGAGCAGACCGCGCTTGATCAGATTCAGCACGGTCTTGTAATCCACATTTAATTGGCCGGCGATCTCACCGGCAGTGTATATTTTCAAAACTTCACCTGTCGCTTTAGGCGTGGCCGCTCCGCATCCAACGGGACACGGAGCAGCACACGCGTTGTTACAGCGTGGCGAGTTCAGGGAAACTGGTTTGGCAGGAAAGCCCGGCCCGGCCATTGGAGAAACGGCCGGACGGGAGAGAAGACCGTCGTTGGTAGTTAAATTTTTATTCGTCGAGACTTAAATCAATTCATTCAAGTGCGGATTTTAATTCATTCATTTTTTGCGCCATCCTTTTCCATTTTTTATATTCATTTTTAATTCGGAATTTGGGCGCTTTTATTTTTAATCACATTACCGCTATTTTTTATAGTAATGGGCGTCTCTTGTTCGTTAATTTTTTGAGTCACGGTCGTGACTCTCACAAACAAGTATCAAAGAACAAACCGCACTGGAGGAAATTCATCCTCCACTTGATCAGACACCGGAGATGTAAAATAGTTTCAAAAAAGTTCAAAAAACTCTCATTTTTATTGGTTTTTTTCCATTTGGTTCCATTTGAAGTAATTTGCGGGATGGTCGTGACCAAACTTCGCCGCCTGCATTCCGCGTCAACCTGGCCTCCGTCCCGCTGTGTGCTCGTTCCGTCGCGTCAAAATCCACCCGGCCCCCGTGCCAGATTTCCGGCCAGCTAAATTTTTGATTCAGCAAACCGGAAAACTGGCTTGCCCCAAAACACCCACGCGACCGAACTCCGCCACCGCTGCACTCCGCCCAGTTTGCCGCTTCATTCCGCCGGCAAAGTTTCGTCACTCCGGGGATTTGATCAGCGCGACCAAAGCGGTTTTGGATTCTCCGCTGTGCTGGCTCCGAACCCAAACCCGCTTTCGTCACGAAGGGCTGGCGCACCCACCACGCACCTTGCGTTGAACAACATTCGCACTCATCACCAGTGGCTCGATTTTGAGCCTGTCGCCTGGCATCCGATGCGGATGCTTTTAGCACGGACGCCCCGCCCCTTAACTTTTCATAAGGTTTTTCGGCCATGCACCGTCCAACATGAAATCTCATGTTGCAAAGCGTTGATGGATTCAACGCCATTCAACCCTGTGTTCGTCGTTTACAAGTTGTTGCACGAAGCATTCTCGGTGTTCTTGAGTCGCTAAACAACATAAAGCTGGAATTGTATCAACCCACCAATCCAAAATAATATAGATGTCAAAGCGGCTTTGACAAACGCACCAACAATTCACGCGGCGTCATGATTTGAAGCGCGATTTATCTCTGGCGCAACCGCGCGCTTTACATGAGCGACGTCTGAATGGAAATGCTCTAATTTTGTTTCAGCCGGAAGAAGGCGTTGGCCGTGGTATTGGTGATTTGCAGGCCAGTAAAAGGGATGCCGTTGGTGACTGGCACCCAACTGCCTGATGTCAGGTTTGTGGTCATTTGCAGCGCTACATTCGTGGCCCACTTCGGCCAGACTACGACCGGCAAGCCGCTGACCGTTGTGATTCCAAGCGGGGGCGGAACGGTAACAATATCAATTTCACCGTTGCCGCTTCGGACGCCGGACAGTTCCGTGACAATCTGTAATGCTGATGAATCAATGATGGAACCGCCGCCGCCACCAGATAAGTCACCGCTTCCGCCTTGGCCGCCGCCGCCACCACCACTGTAGCCGCCGCCACCGCCGTTGCCGCCGAGGGAGGCACCGCCACCGCCACCATAGCCGCCATTGCCACCTGAATTGCCGCCGCCGCCGGCACCGCTGCCGCCGGCACCGCCCGCGAGAAAGCCAGACCCGCCGCCACCGCCGGGGTAACCGCTACCGCTGGGACCCGCCCCGCCGTTGCCATTGAATCCACCACCACCACCACCAGCGCCACCACTATTGCCGCTGGTGCCGCCGCTGCCACCGGAGCCGCCGCTGCCACCGGAGCCGCCACTGCCCAAGGAGCCGTTAAGGCCGTTCCCTCCGTTGGTTCCGGTGAGACCGCTACCGCCGACGAGGCCGCCGCCGGGGCCGCCGTTGTTTGAACCACCGCCGCCACCACCAGCGATGACAAGCGGTGTGCTGCCATTAACCACGAAGCTCCCGCCGCCGCCGCCGCCGCCGCCGGCGAAAAAGGAGCCGTTGCCGCCGGCACCGCCGACCAGCAGGGTAAGGGTGGTGGGGGTCGCGAAATAAAATTCGCCACTCATCTCTGCTCCCGATCCGCCGCTGCTGCCGCCGTAGTAGATGCCACCAGCGCCTCCTTGGGCGCCATAGGCGGTGATGATGTAAATGCCCGGGTTCAGGGTGATATTTGTTTCGTAGCCGGTGAACAGGTATTGGTTGGTTTGCGCGAAGGCAGTTGAATGTTGAGCATTGAGAGTCACGAGCATCGCCGCGACGGCGAGACTCAACGCGGGGAATTGGCTGATTTTTGTCATAATTTTAGGAGTTAGGAGTTGGCAGTTTGGAGTTGGGAAAAACTTGGATGTGGAGTGCGCGGACATGTCCGCGCTTTGAACTGGGATTTCCCATTTGACTTGATGTTCACGTCGTTAAATTGAGTTTTTCTGGTCGTTTCCGCGATTTTCCACCCGTCGCTTGGCTTGTCAAACCATTCTTCAACGCCAAAACCCTGTTTTTCAGAGCCACAGCCACGTTCCCCGTCGGTTTGCACTCCTCGACCAGCCTGGACCGTAAGCAAAGACACTTCACCTGTGTTGTCCGGTGTTTTCATTCGTCTTTCGTTCATCCGCTTGCCATGACGGGCAGGCGCAGGCGGCTTACGCCGCTTCCGTCGCGAGATGCCTTCGATTCTGATTGGTAGTGGGGGCCGGAACGATTCGTCGGCCTTTTGCATTCAGTTCCCCAAGACTCCACGCGACTAAACTCTACCACCGCTGCGCTCGCCTTGGTTTCGGCGGCTCGTTTCGTCACGATTTAAATTTGCTCGAATAATTCAAACTCACCGCGTAAACTCATCCTTGCATGGCAAATCAAGCACAGTCGAAACACCCGCTCGCTGAAGTATTTGGTTTCCCAGTTGGGGATATGAGCGCTGCTGCGAACCGTCACCGGACGAAACGCCTTTGCCCGTTCAATAACAAAGTTCCGAACTGCACCAAGGACAAAGCGCAAAACCCGCTCGGTGTTTGCAGCGTGTTTCATGAAAATGAAGTTGTCATTACTTGCCCGATTCGATTCCGGCAGGGCTGGATGATTGCAGACGATGCGGCAGATTTCTTTTTCCCAGCTAGTGCAACTTGGACAACACTCACGGAAGTGCGCCTGAAAGACGCCGACGGCGGCTCGGCTGGCAACATTGACATCGTTCTTTGTGCTTACGACAAGACGGGTAAAGTTTATGACTTCGGGGCTTTGGAAGTGCAGGCCGTTTACATTTCTGGAAACGTGCGTAATCCGTTTGAGTATTACATGGAAGCGCCGGCGCATAATTCCGGCATGAATTGGACGACTGAAGAAAATTATCCGCGGCCGGATTATCTGTCATCGTCTCGCAAACGGCTTGCCCCACAGTTGATTTTCAAAGGCGGCATCATCAACGCATGGGGCAAGAAGACCGCCGTTGCCCTCAACAAAGGATTTTTCAACACGCTGCCCAAGTTGCCAGAAGTGCCACAGTCGAAAGCTGACATCGCTTGGCTGATTTATGATTTGAAGCCGCCGACAACTGCCGGTGCGAATACTGAATTGAGCTTGGATCGAATTGCCTACACGAAACGCCCCACCGCTCCTGCCAGCGAAGATTTGAGAGCGGGCGAACCGTTGGAAAGGTTTGAACGCCGCCTTGTTTGCGAGTTGGACGCAGTTGTGGTCTGAAAACCAGCATTACGATGAAACCAAAGCGAGATTGCAAAACAGAAATTGAGCGCATGCTCAAGAACTCGCAGACCAAGGTTCTCGTGCCTGTCATCACGCTGGGCCTTGTTCGCGAGCACGCGGCGTCAAAGAAAACTATCTTCACCGATTCCGAAATTCGTAAAACCTATGAGGCTGCGGTTCATCAGTTGAAAGAATATCTCGGGCACGATGTTCACATCGGCGCAAAATATTATGATGCGTATGGTTCTCGGATGTCGCGGTATGGTGTTCTTGAACAGGTTGGCCACCTGAAGTATCGCTTGCTTCCACCATACACGACGGAGGCAAAGGCGCTTAACAATTGGATTCCCGAAAGGATTAAGCAACACATTGACACCCGTTTGGGTGTTGTTCCCTTATTGCACGAGCCGACGGCACGAGCAGCGTTGGCGGAACAGCGTCAACGTTTCTTGGATTTGATTAGCGAGCAAATTTCGAAGACGCCAGCCAACTTTGAGATTTTCAGCTTCGCCGTAATCAAAGTTCATTTGGAAAAATTTGCCTGCAAGATTTACCGGGACACGCGCACGGCAGCGCACGACCACGGCGTTGATTTATCCACGAACTTTGGCGTTGTTTATCAAATCAAGAAGCTGCGGATTCACACTGAATCTGAGGCTGACAAGGTTTATGCCGAACTCAAATTGAACTTCGACAAGGAACGATTGCGAGATGGCAACGTCATTCTCGTCATTGATGATATTTCAAAGGAGATCAAACAGTATCTCATCAATATGCAGGTTCAATCGCTCAGCAAAGATGAAGTTTTGAAGTTGGCGTCACATTTTGACGAGCCAGAGGACAGGCAGAAAGTTTTGCGGATAGTTTATGACGAATTCAGGCGTGAGTATTCCAGCCGGGTTCCTTGAGGCCGCACCGCTGGCGGCAAAAGCGCCGGTTCACGACTCTACACGCATTGCGAGGTTGACCACGAACGCTTGTTTTCACTTTGCGAAAAACTCTGCGGCGACTTTCTGTTGACCTACGACAACGCGGAAGAGGTTTGCGTCCTCGCAAAGCGACATGGTTTCGCGACAAAACCGGTAGCGATGAAAAATACCCATCATGCCGAGATGAACGAGCTTCTGATTGGCCGGGATTTAGGCTGGGTTGAAGATGGAGGTGTTTTCCGGGAAGAACCTACGGACTACATGGCAGACTCACCAAAAGCACACCGCGAGAAGAAACAAGAGAGTTCACGCCAGGGTAACGGATGCCGCGGACACCAAAACGGACACCAAAGGAGTTAAAAAGGGTATAGCTGGGTTAAGCCGAATTATGTTGAATAGCCAATGAAATCGGGTATATTTGGCGTGCAACAGCGGGGTAAATCGTTCGATTCCAACCCTCGCCTTAAAAGTTCCCGTTTCAACTCTGTTTTTTCAAGCTTGTTATGCGCGTCAGGTATTACGATCCAAGCAATGGAATGTTTAACCAGCTACTGTCAGAAGAACTGTCAGAAAAAAATAGTGAAAGACACTGTTTGGCACGTGACAGAAACTGCTTGAAAAGTGTCGCAAGTCGTTGTAAATACGTGCAGAAAACTTAATATATTTGAGCGATAGCAGCGCCGAGCCCTACCTCTGGAGCCATTTATTTATTTAACAAAGCCGCCTTGTACACGAATGGATTGAACCCTGGTTCCGAAGTTCAAGGTTGCTCCTCGTTTCCATCTGCCACAAACTGTTGCCCTATTTGATTTTCCGTATGTGGTCATTAATCTCTTCGACACGCAAGGAAGGTCTGGCGATCGATTGCTGAGACCTTTGCAATGAAGTTCCCATGAACCACAACAACAGTTCATCGTCCATCTGGCAAAGGCGGGCTTTGCGCTACGGTCTGGCCTTCGTGGCCGTGGCGGCGGGATTCGGGTTGCGCTTGGCGTTGACGGCGTGGATCGGGCCGGGGCTGCCCACCTACATCACGTTCTACCCGGCGGTGATGGTGGCGGCGTTGCTGGCCGGCTTCGGGCCGGGTCTGCTGGCCACTGTATTGACGGGGCTGACGGTGGCCTACTGGATCCTGCCGCCGGAAGGGTTCTTCGTCATCGCCTCGCCCGTGGATCGCGTCGGGCTGATGTTGTTTACCGGCATGGGCCTGCTCATGAGCGTGGTCGCTGAATTCTACCGGCGCGACCGGCGCAAGGCCGCGGCCTACGACCGGGAAGTGGCCCTGCGCGAAACCCGCCGGGAAAAGAAATTTCTCGCCACCGTGCTGGAACACGCTTCCCAGCCATTTGCAGTGGGATATCCGGACGGGCGGCTGGGCCTGTGCAATCGCGCTTACGAACAACTCACCGGCTATACTGCGGAAGAACTGCGTGCTATTGACTGGGCCACGGCGCTCACGCCGCCCGAATGGCGCGAACTGGAGCGGCAGAAGCTGGAGGAACTCCACCGCAACGGCGAGCCCGTCCGTTACGAAAAGGAATACATACGCAAGGATGGCACGCGCATGCCCATCGAGTTGCTGGTGCATCTGGTGAAGGATGCCGAGGGCAGGCCGGATTATTACTACTCGTTCCTCACGAACATCACCGAGCGCAAGCGGGCCGAAGTGGCGCTGGCCAGCCAGCGCAAGGAACTGCAAGAAATCATCGAATCTGTGCCGGCGATGATTTTCTACAAGGATACGGAAAATCATTTTGTCCGCACCAACAAGGCGTTTGAAGACGCGATGGGGTTGCCCAAAGAAAAATTACAGGGCCAATCCCTGTTCGATCTGTATCCCAAAGACATGGCGGAGGCATACTGGAACGATGATAAAGAGGTGATGGCGTCCCGCAAATCGAAATATGGAATTGTCGAGCCAATGCAGACGCCCCACGGGACAAGAATTGTTCAGACGGACAAGATTCCTTATTTTGACGAATCGGGCAATGTGATTGGCGTAATTGGTTTTGCAATTGATATTACCGAGCGCAAGCAGGCGGAAGAGGCGCTGAAGAAGGCACATGCCGAATTGGAGATCCGGGTCGAAGAACGCACGGCGGAACTGCAAGCGGCTTCCCGTTACACCCGCGGCCTGCTGGAGGCCAGTCTCGACCCGCAGGTTACCATCAGTACGGAAGGAAAAATTACGGACGTGAACAAGGCCACGGAACTCGTGACCGGCCGGCCGCGCGAACAGTTGATTGGCAGTAATTTTTCCGACTACTTCACGGAGCCGCAGAAGGCGGAAACGGGCTATCAAAAGGTCCTTGCCGAAGGGCAGGTGCGGGACTATCCGCTGACCATTCGCCACGCATCCGGACGCACCACGGACGTGCTATACAACGCCACGGTTTACCGCAATGAAGCCGGTACAGTGCAGGGTGTTTTTGCGGCCGCGCGCGACATCACCGAACGCACGGAGGCCGAGCGGCGGCGGGACTTCACCAACTCGCTGCTGGCGCTCTTTGCGCATAAGTCCTCCTCCAGGGAATATCTCGACGCGGCGGTGGACGTCATCCGCCGGTGGAGCGGCTGCCAGGCCCTGGGCATCCGCATCGTGGATGGAAACGGGGAGATTCCCTATGAAGCTTCGGCGGGGTTCGAGCCTGGGTTCCTTGAACTGGAAAACCGACTATCCCTCGAGCGGGACAACTGCTGTTGCGTTCGCGCGATCACGGCGGCGTTTGAAGACCAGGACCGCCCACTCCTGACGTCCGGCGGCTCATTTCGCTGCGATGATGCCATCGCGTCTGCCAATCAGCTCCCGCCGGAACAACGAGCGCAGAATCGCGGCAACTGCGCGAAGTTTGGTTTTGCGTCCGTCGCCATCATTCCGATCCGATATCGCGACGAGGTGATCGGCGCCATCCATATGGCTGACCGCCGACCGGGCCGTTTCCCGCCCGCCGTTGCGGAGTTCATTGAATCCATGTCGCCGTTGATTGGCGAGGCCGTCCGCCGTTTCCAGACGGAGGCCGAGCTGGCTAAACATCGCAATCAGCTTGAAGACCTGGTCGGGCAGCGGACCGGCGAGCTGGAAGCCGCCAACCTTCACCTGCAAAAGGAGATCGCCCAGCGCGCGGATGCCGAAGCGGCGCTGCGGCAGTCGGCGCAGGACCTGGAGCGCTCGAACCGCGACCTGGAACAGTTTGCCTATGTTGCCTCGCACGATTTGCAGGAGCCGCTCCGGGCCGTGGGCGGTTACGTGAAACTGCTCCAACACCGCTTTCCGGAAAAGCTGGATGCCGCGGCGCGGGAGTATATCAACGGCGCCGCCGTCGGCGCCGAGCGCATGCAGAAGCTGATCACCGATTTGCTGGCGTTCTCTCGCGTGGGGACCCGGAGCGTTGCCTTTGCGCCAGCCGACCTGAATGCGCTGCTCCGCGACGCCTTGAACAATCTGCAAACCAGCATCAAGGAGGTTGGCGTGAAGGTCACCAGCGATCCATTGCCCACCCTGCCGGTGGATGGCACCCAGATCACCCAGCTCTTTCAAAACCTGATCGGAAACGCCATCAAGTTCCACAGTGATCGGACGCCGGAAATCCACGTCGGCGTCCGCCAGGAGAAGGATCGGTGGCTCTTTTGGGTGCGGGACAACGGCATCGGCATCGAGCCGCAATATGCCGGTCGGATTTTTCAGATTTTCCAGCGCCTGCACACCCGCAAACAATATCCCGGCACGGGCATCGGGCTGGCCATTTGCAAGAAGATTGTCGAGCGGCATGGCGGCGCCATCCGGGTCGAGTCGCAGCCGGCGCAAGGATCAACTTTTTATTTTTCAATTCCTGAAATTTCCGCTAAAATGGAACACATCTCATGAAAACAGCCGACATCCGCCCAATCGAAATCCTCCTGGTGGAAGACAGCCCCAGCGACGCCGAATTTACGGCCGAGGCCCTCAAGGAAGCCAAGGTGCGCAATCACCTGAGCCTCGTCGAGGACGGGGTGCAAGCCATGGAATTTCTCCGCCGCCAGGGGAAGTATGCCCAGGCGCCGCGGCCCGATTTGATCATGCTGGACCTGAATCTTCCGCGCAAGGACGGCCGGGAGGTGTTGGCGGAACTGAAAGAGGACGCCGATTTAAAAATGATTCCGGTGGTGGTGTTGACCACTTCCCGCGCCGAGGAGGACGTGCTGCGCGCCTACCAGCTCCACGCCAACTGTTACATCACCAAGCCGGTTGATTTTCAGCAGTTTTTAAACGTGGTGCGGTCCATCGAATCGTTCTGGCTGTTTGTCGTGACATTGCCGCCGCACTGACAATCCGTTAAAGAAGTAGCAGCCGACGTGAGGAGGCTCTGTATGAACGATTGTTTCCAAGGAAATTTGAGCCTCGTTACCTCGGCTGCTACGAGAGAAGATGTTTTTGAACGTGCTGCTAACCGCCGTCCATTCCGTTCCGGCGGAGCGTTCAACCGCTTTAAATGAGACTTTATGCGGTATGGCCGGGCGGCAAAACAGGTCCCGCGATCAGGCAGTCGCGCGCCGCACATAACCATGAATCTGGCGCCGTTAAAAATTCTGTTGGTGGAAGACAGCCCGTCGGATGCCGCGCTGTTGCAGGAATCCCTGACTCAAGGCGGGCTTGAACGTTTCGAGTTCACCCATGCCGAGTGCTGGGCGGAAGCGGCCAAAAAACTGCGGCCGGGACACTTCGACGTTATGCTGCTGGATCTGTCCCTGCCCGACAGCGCCGGCCGGGACACGTTTCTCCAGGCGCGCGCCGCAGCGCCCCATCTGCCCATCGTGGTGTTGACCGGGGTTGAGGACGAAGTCGTCAGCCTTGACGCCGTCCGACATGGGATTCAGGATTACCTGGTCAAAGGCCAGGCGGATAGCCGCCAGACCGCGCGGGCCATTCGCTACGCCATCGAGCGCAAGCGGCTTGAGGAAGCGCTCCAAAAAATTCAAGCCGAGCTGGAAAAAAGGGTGGAAGAGCGGACCGCCGAATTATCCAAAGCCAATCTGGCCTTGCAGGCGGAAATCGCGCAGCGGGAGCGGGCCGAGGAGGCGCACCGGCAGGTGTTACGCCAGCTGGCCGATGCGGAGGAAACCGAACGGGGCCGCATCTCACGCGAACTGCATGACCGGCTGGGCCAAGACCTCACCGGGCTGAAACTGGGACTTCAACTGGTTCGCAAGCAAGGCCCGTTCACACCGCCAGTTCAGGAAAGCCTCGGCAAGCTGGAACAACTGGCGGATGGCCTGATGCGGGACATTCATCGTCTGGCCTGGGAATTGCATCCGGCCGCGCTGGATGACCTGGGGTTGGAAGCGGTCTTGCAGCATTACACCGCCGAATGGTCGGAAAACAACCGGGTGGCGGTGGATTTTCACAGCGACGGCGTGGAAACGCGCCGGCTGCCGCTGCAACTCGAAACGACACTTTATCGAATCACGCAGGAGGCGCTCACCAACGTGACCCGGCACGCCAACGCGAAGCGGGTCAGCGTCCTGTTGGAACGCCGGCCGGAACTTATTTCGCTCATTATTGAAGACGATGGCGTCGGTTTCGATGCCGGAAATCAGGCGTCCGCGGCACAGGGCAAATTGGGCTTGTTGGGCATGCGTGAACGTGTGACGCTGGCGGGCGGGACGCTGGAGATTGAGTCAACGCCGGGCGCGGGAACCACTGTGTTCGTGCGTGTGCCACTGAAGCAGAAGCCGGCGGAGAATTCAAAACCATGAAAAAGCTGCGCATTCTTCTGGCCGACGACCATAAAATCGTCCGCGAAGGGCTGAGGTTGCTGATCGAAAGTCAGCCGGACATGCAGGTGGTTGGAGAAGCGGCCAATGGCCGGGAAGTTCTGCACAAGGCGCGGGACCTCAAGCCGGACATGGTGATCATGGATCTTTCCATGCCGGAGTTGAACGGTTTGCAAGCCACCGAACGGCTGAAGGCCGAACATCCCGCGATAAAAGTGGTGGCGCTCACCGCTCACGAGGACGAAAGCTACTTGCGCCAGTTGTGCAAGGTGGGCGCCGCCGGCTATGTGCTCAAACGTTCAGCGGGCGATGAACTGGTGAAGGCCATCGGCACGGTGGCGAAAGGCGGGGTTTACTTTGAAGCGACCCTCGCCGGCAAGGCGCTGGCACGACAGATGACGGGGGCGTCGGTCAAAGGTGAATCACGCACCAGCGAGTTAAGCGAGCGGGAGAAGGAAGTCTTGATCATGCTGGCCTGGGGTTACAGCAACAAGGAGATTGCCGGCCGGCTCAAACTGAGCGTCAAGACCGTCGAAACCTACAAGTTTCGCATCGGAGAAAAACTCGGTCTGCGCAGCCGGACGGAGATGGTGCAATACACCCTGCGGCAGGGATGGTTGAACGAGACGCACTCATCCCTGCCGCTGGCCCGATGACCGGTCTGTCGGGACGACAAAGATTTGGACTGCGGTGGCAGCCTGCCGGGGCGAAGCGTAGCGAAGACTGGAGCGCAGCGGCGACAACGCTTTCCGTGCTGCCGGTTGCTTCTAAAAGCGGCGTGGCGCTTCGCTTCCCACCGCAATCCAAAAAATTGTGGTTGCGGCCAAAGGCCGCGTCAGGTTTATCCGTGTCCATCCGTGGTAAAAAATCTTCTCAGCAGCTCGAAGAGCGGAGTTGAAAGCATCTGAACGAAGGATGGGTTCGGTGTTTTCCTTTTCCCAACGCCGGTTACCCCCGGCGCCGGACCGGGTTTCCAACCGCTGAATGTAAGGGAATTCCCTGACACAAGAATGTCCTCTTCCCCGACTGTTCGAGCGGGGAGGTTGTGGATTAGTGTAGCCGCAACTTATGGAACAAACATCCATTTTGGACCGTAGGACTCCGCTCGATGATTTGGAATTTGTCCCTTCAGAAACGGAGTATGAGTTAAACGTTGCAGTGATTTGTCAAGACACGGCGACACGGAAATGGGCCACCCAGGTGTGCGACCATGTGACGCGGTTGGCCGGCAAGGACGCTGTCCATAGCACCTGGTGGGAGATCAGCCGCCTGAGCGATCCCGATGTATTCAAGGATGCCGTCCTGATGACGATGGTGGCCGACGTCATTTTGGTTTCAATTAATGACGCGGAAGAATTGCCGATTAATCTCTGCGTGTGGATTGACGCGTGGTTGCCGCGCCGCTACCAGTCGGTGGGAGCTTTGATTGCGCTGGTCAGCGTGCCCGGACAGCCGGGCGATCAGACGACCCACGCCCGGGACTACCTGCGCACCGTCGCGCGCAAGGGGCGGTTGGATTTTCTGTTGCGTGAACGCAGGCTGCCGGTGACATCGCGCGGTTACTTCTTCTTGGAGAAGTCCAAGGAATGGACCGATCCCGCGTCATCGGTGGTTCAGGAAGCACTCAGCCAAGAACATGGAAATTTATCACCAATAAGCAATCGGTAACAGGGAACGCACATGAAAAATCAAACCACAATGCAAACTGAACCCAACGACGACGTGATCACGCTTGGAGCTTGCAGGATTGGGGCAATAAGGCCAGGACCAGTTTTTTTGGCCGCACCGGTCAAACCAGAGCCTCAGCCTGCCAAATCGGGCGGGCGGGCGTCCAAATCCAAATTCATCAAGGGTTTGCCGGGCGCAGATCCAAAAGAATACAACCATGAACGAACCGATACATTGACGGAGTGGTGCCGCCAGTTGCCAGCCCTGCAGTTGAAAAACGGGCGGGCGCTCGGTTTTTAAGAGGGTAAAGGCATTCGGCAGGAAAAAACAAACAAAGGAAAAACAGCCATGACAACTATGAACGGGACAACCAAATCCTACAAACCAGTATTTGTCATCAACGACGATGCACCGAAGGTCAAGAAATGCGACTTGCGGTTTACCGTCACCGACAACGATCTGGGAAGCGAGGTCAGGAAGGCTTTCGATCTGGCGAGGGTTGCCGGCCAGGAACTCGACATCATATTCAGCCATGCGACTTCCTGAAAAAAGGCTCCAGGATGAAGAGCTTCGAGGCGCGTCTGTCGCACCGCAGGGGTGGGGAAACAAGCCCGGAAGAGACTCAAGCCCGAAAAATCGGGCCGGGATTATACCCAGAGTCTGTTCAGGGCGGCGGGTCACCGGCCACGGGTCAGGTCAGGACCGTGGCTGGAACCGCCATCGAAGTCAGGTGGACCCCTTTGGTGTTCTGGTCCAGACCAATTAACCATTAAACCCTGATTCCCTGCGAACCCATGACAGCACCGGTACAAATCGTTTTTAGGGAGAATGAGGGTTCCTTTTTAACAATGTCAGAAAAACTAAAGGAGTAATGATAGCCGAGTCGCCCGTTTCCGTCCCGGGGTAGGAGCGGAAACGCGGCGGCGGCAATTCGAACATGCAAACTGAACAACTCGCCTGGTACTGCGCCCGGACAAAGCCGAAGCATGAACACATTGCGGCGGCGAATGTGCGGAAGCATTTGAATCTGGGGGTGTTTCATCCCCGGTTGCGAGTTGAGCGGGCAACGCGGCGCGGGGTGGTGCGGGTCGTTGAATCGCTCTTCCCCGGTTATATTTTCGTCCGTTGCGTGATGGAAGAGAACTTGAACGAAATCCAGCACACGGATGGAATCAGCAGCCTGGTGCATTTTGGACACCGGATTCCCGCGGTGGCGGATTCGGTAATCGAGGAATTGCAGGAATGTTTCGAGGCGGAGGAGCCCATGACGGTTCAGGATCACCTTTCGCCTGGAGACGAAGTAACTGTGGGCGACGGGGCATTTGCGGGGATGCGCGCGTTTGTTTTGCGCGTGATGCCGGCAAGGCAGCGGGTCCAGGTGTTGCTCGATATTTTGGGCGGTCCCACTCCGGTGGAAGTGGACCGGAGTTCAGTGGTTCTGGAAAGAAACACCCTGGCGGACTGCGTGCCGGTTTTGGCAGCAACGCATTGATATAGTTGCGGGGTTAATTTGAAGTTGGTTCAAAAATCAAATCTCCGGCGATGGTTTCCGGAGGCGGTCGGGAAGTTGGTTGGGGATGCCTCCAATCCTGCAAGTGCGGAGCCTTGGACTTGCCGGTCTGGTTCTCTTGGGGGCGGGGTGAATGTCTGGTGGATGATTTAGAATTGTCACTTTCGGGGTGGTGGCGCGCAGCGGGGTAAGCCCGGCCTTTTCAGCGTCCGCTCCTTTTCCATGATCGTGTTCATTGGCGCTGTTAAAAATTTAACCTTTCGTTTTCTGCATGAATTCCACTTGCGACAAGCTTGACTCGAGGAAAATTTCCTTCCTTGATTTGGCCCGGATACCGGGCTGGAAGCGCACCCTGGACATCATCCTGGTCCTCCTGGCTTTCCCCTTGCTGCTTCCGCTGGCGCTGATAATCGCCGGGTTAATCCGGATTGTTTCCTCCGGTCCGGTCCTGTTCAAGCAGGAGCGGGTCGGATATCGGGGCAGCCGATTCATGTGCTATAAATTTCGGACCATGGTGGTCAATGCCGACGCGACCGTCCACCAGGGACACCTGAATCTCCTGATGAGTTCGAATGTTCCGATGGTGAAAATGGACGCGCAGGGTGACCCGCGGGTGATCCCCTTCGGCGCGTTGCTCCGCTCTTCCGGGCTGGACGAGTTGCCGCAACTCATCAACGTGCTTCGCGGTGAAATGAGCCTGGTCGGCCCGCGTCCCTGCCTGTCTTACGAGTACGACCGATACCTGCCGTGGCAGAAAGATCGGTTCAACACACTGCCCGGGCTTACCGGACTGTGGCAGGTAAGCGGGAAAAACCGGACGACTTTTGTTGAGATGATCAGGTTGGACATTACCTACGCCCGGAACAAGACCTTCTGGCTGGACCTCAAGATAATTCTAAAAACCATCCCGGCACTGATCGGGCAAATGCGGGACATCCGGAAGAAACAAAGATCACTCTCCGGGCCGGTGCCGGCGAAGACCGCGGTCCCGGCCCTGGCGGCCAGCCCGTATTCCATGCCGCCAACGGCTTTCACCACCATCACCCGGGCAGACGGAAATGCTTTCACGCAAAAAGAAACATGGTCAAAACAAAAAGTTGGAGGTTAAAAAATGAAAAAACAGATAAAAGTCGGAGTCGTTGGATGTGGATATTGGGGACCCAATCTAATTCGCAACTTCAGATCCATATCTGACTGCAATCTGAAAATGATGTGCGACCTCAGCGAGCAGCGCCTGGCGCACCTCAAGTCGCTCTATCCCGAAGTTGAAGGGGCGACGGATTACAACTACATGCTGAATGGCGTAGGGCTCGAAGCCGTGATCATCGCCACAGCGGTCAAAACCCATTTCCCGCTGGCCAAGGCGAGTTTGTCGGCCGGGAAGCATACCTTCATCGAAAAGCCCATGGCGGCTTCGACGGAGGAGTGCGAGGAATTGATTGACATTGCCAAAAGGAACGGCCTGGTGCTGATGACGGGGCATACGTTTCTTTATTCGCCCGCCGTCAAAAAGATCAAGGAAATCGTGGATAGCGGAGACATCGGCGATATTCGGTACATTTCCGCGCGCCGTTTGAATCTGGGGCTGTTCCAGAAGGACATCAACGTGGCCTGGGACCTGGCGCCGCACGACATCTCCATCATCCAATACATCATGGGCGAACAACCGGTGGCGGTAAACTGCCGGGGCAGCGCCCACATCACGCCCGGGGTGGAGGACGTGACGACCATGTGCCTCAGCTTTCCCAAGCAACGGACAGCCATCATCCACAGCAGCTGGCTGGATCCGAGAAAAGTGCGGGAGATGACAATTGTGGGCAGCCAGCGAATGATCGTTTATGACGATGTGGTGCCGCTGGAAAAGATCAAGATTTACGATGCGCGGGTTGAAAGGCCACCACACTACGACACCTTTGCCGAATTCCAATACGCCTATCATTATGGCGACGTGTATGTGCCCTACATCAAACAGGAGGAGCCGCTCAAGGTTGAATGCCAGCATTTCCTCGATTCCATCAGGAACGGAACCGCCCCGCTCTCGGATGGCCGGCAGGGCTTGCAACTCGTCCAGGTCCTGGAGGCCTCTTCGGAATCTCTGAAACGCGGCGGGGGTCCCGTGGAGTTGCCTTTTCGGCCGAATGTCAGCATCAAGGCTTACGGTGAAAATCAACAGAACGGCAACAGCCAATCGAACGGCCAAGTCCCGGTTAACCGAATGATCGAAGCTGTGCCGCTTGCCGCGCTGAACGGCAACCCAATGGAAAAAATGCCGGCTCCGCCGGCGGAGCAAAGACCTCTTGTGCCAGTGGGATGAATTTCACCACTATGAGTTTGTCACCGCAGCCGTATCAGCGGATTGCCCCCGATGTCAAACTGGGCAAAAATGTCCGCATCTACGATTTTACCAATCTTTACGGTTGTGAACTCGGGGACGACGTGAAGATTGGGACATTCGTGGAGATTCAAAAAGGGGTCAAGGTCGGCAATCGCTGCAAAGTCTCGAGCCATACCTTCATCTGTGAGGGGGTCACTCTGGAAGACGATGTCTTTGTCGGCCACAACGTTACTTTTATCAATGACCGCTATCCCCGGTCCACCAATGGCAATGGCCAGTTGCAGACGGAGTCCGACTGGGTCTGCACCCCAACGCGGGTCAAACGAGGCGCTTCCATCGGATCCGGCGCGACCCTGCTCTGCGGCGTGACCGTCGGGGAGAAAGCCCTGGTCGGCGCCGGCAGTGTGGTAACCAGGGACGTTCCGGCCAACGCGGTTGTGGCCGGCAATCCAGCCAGGGTCATCAAATCACTTGGCTGACACTTTACATTTTACATGAACGATAGAAAAGACAGCGGGCCGGGCGGCCAAGGCGGACAATCCCCCGGGATGAGTTTGTCGGACATTTACTATGTCCTCTTCCGGCACAAGTGGAAGATTCTCTGTTTCTCCGCGGCAGGCCTGGTGGCCGCCGCCGGCATCTATTCCTTCAAACCGCCGCTTTATACTTCCGCGGCCAAGCTGTACGTCCGCTACGTTGAGGACGCCAGATTGCCGAATGGCACGGGAAACAGTCAGATCAAATTACCCGATGCGCGCGGGGAGAACATCATCAATTCGGAGGTGGAGATTCTGACGAGCCTGGATATTGCCCGGGAGGTTGTGGATGCGATTGGCGCGGAAAAGTTACTGGCCAAGGCCGGGGGAGGGAGTGACCTCAACCGGGCCGCCGCCCTCGTCAAAAAGAACATCAGCGTGGATGTGCCCAAGCGAAGTGATGTCCTCAAAATCATTTTTCAACATCCCGACCGGGAGATTGTGCAGCCGGTGCTGACCCAGGTGATCGCAAGTTATTTGAAGAAACATGCGGAGATCCACCGCGATCTGGGTGTTACCGACGATTTCCTGACCAAGCAAACCGCCGCCCTCCAGTCGCAGCTTGCGCAAACCGAGGAGGAGTTGCGGAAGGTGAAAATGAAGGCCGGAGTGGTGTCATTGGAGGACGCGAAAAAAAACAATGACGGTCGAATCTCCAAAATACGCGATGATATTCTGGGCGCCGAGGCCGATCTGGCGGAGCACCAGGCTGCGGTGACGGAATTTACCAGGCTCGCGCCGGCCAGCCCGGGGACCACCAACATCGAGTTGGACGCGCCTTTGGATCAGGTTAACCAATATAAGAGCGTCTCGATGCGCCTGGATCTGCTTTCAAGAAAAGAGCAGGAGCTTTTGACCCAGTTCACGGAAAACAGCTCGCCGGTCAGGGCGATCCAGCAGCAGATGGCAGAAGCGGAACAGCTCAAAAAGAACCTGGCGGAGAAATACCCGAAATTGGCGGGCCTGGTCATTGCCGCACCCAGGCCGGACGGACAACATGCCGTAAGTTCGATTGATCCCTCCGTCGAAGCTGTCCAGGTCCAGGCGCTCACCTCAAAAATTGATTTTCTGAATACACAACTGGCCCAAGCCCGGGCTGAACAAGACAAGGTCGAGGAAATGGAAGCGACCATCGTGGAACTGCAAAGAAAGAAGGAACTGGAGGAAACCAAATACCGGTACTTTTCATCCAGCCTGGAACAGGCCCGCTTCGATGAAGCCCTGGGTGCCGGCAAACTTTCGAACATCAGCGTTGCCCAGACGCCTTCCCCTCCCTTCAGAGACTTGGGCCAGCTCAACAAGCTGCTCGCGATGGTCGTGGCCGGTGGCATGCTGGCCGGCATTGCGCTGGCATTTCTCCTCGAGCTTTACCTCGACCAGACGCTGAAGCGTCCGGTCGAAGTTGAAACCAAATTACGGCTGCCGCTGTTTCTTTCCATTCCCGACACCGCCCGGAACGGGTTCCGGCGTCACCAGGCGGAGGGCAATGGACATCTGCGCTTGAAAGCGCCGGGGGGCCAAACCGGGGCGGGAGAAAACGGAGAGAATGGCCGGAACGGTAAAATGGCAATTACCCTTTGGGACACCAGCCATCGCCTGCGCCCCTATTTCGAAGCCCTGCGCGACCGGCTGGTCATTTACTTTGACGCAAACAACCTCAAGCATCATCCCAAGCTCGTGGCGGTGACGGGGTGCGCCCAGGGTGCCGGTGTGACCACCATTGCGGCAGGTCTGGCGGCGACGCTCTCGGAAACGGGCGAAGGGAATGTCTTGCTCGTGGACATGAACCTCAGGCAGAGCGCCGCGCATCCCTTCTATAAAGGAAAGCCGGCTTGTGATCTGGCCGGGGCCCTTGAAAACAAGGACCATGCGCTGGTTCAGGACAACCTTTACGTTGTCACTGAGGGGATGAACGGGGATAAACTGCCAATCACATTACCCAGGCAATTTGCCGGCCTGATGCCCAAGCTGAGAGCCAGCGATTACGACTATATCATTTTCGACATGCCACCGGTCAGCCAGATCGGCGTAGCGTCCAAGCTGGGCCGATTCATGGATGTGAACCTGCTGGTGGTTGAATCTGAAAAAACGGCCGTGGATGTGGTCAAGCAGGCCAGTTCCTTGGTTTCCGGAACGAAGCCGAACGTGGGCGTGGTTCTGAACAAGAAACGGACTTACGTGCCGCAGTGGCTGCATCAGGAACTGTGAGTTTGGAGTTCCGCCTTCAGGCGGGACCGTGCTGAAAACCGCCTGAAGGCAGAACTCCAAACCGATGAGTTGAACAAGAGCCGATGGGGTGACGCTTCACGGCTGAGAAAGGGATATTTCGACATCCAGACCGTTCCTGTATTTGTCATCTCCTTGATGGACGCGATTTTCCTGCGGAGGTTTGCATTGAGTAAAAATCCCACAGCGCTGTCACTTTCAACCCCCGGCCCGAAAGGCAGGCGGGTTTGCATGATCACCCACTCGTTCTATGAGAGCGATAATCGCGTGATCCGATATGCGGAAACCCTGGCTCAACGCGGCGATGCCGTGGAGGTGCTGGCGTTGCGAAGAAGTCCGGAGTTGCCCGGCGAGGAAGTCATCGCCGGCGTCAGGGTGATCCGGATCCAGGACCGGTTCGGCAAGAATGCCCAGGCCAAATCGGCGGATTATTTGTGGCCGCTGCTGCGGTTTCTGGTGGTGTCGTCATGGTGGATTACACGGCGGCATCGCCGCCAGCGGTATGACGTGGTGCATGTGCACAACATACCCGATTTCCTGGTCTTCGCGGCCTGGTACCCGAAACTGACCGGGGCGAAGGTGATCCTCGACATCCACGACATCGTCCCGGAATTTTTCGGGAGCAAGTTCGGGGTATCCGACCGTTCCATGCTGGTCCGGGCATTGAAGCTGGTGGAGAAACTTTCGGCGGCGTTTGCCAGCCACGTCATCCTGGCCAACCATCTTTGGCTGGAAAAATACATTGCCCGGTCGGCGCGCCAGGAAAAGTGCTCGGTGTTTATCAACCACGTTGACGAGCGCATCTTTCATCCGCGGCAACACCTGCGGCCGGACCACAAGCCCGTGGTCATGTTTCCCGGCGGCCTCCAGTGGCATCAGGGGCTGGATATCGCCGTTCGCGCCTTCGCCAAGCTGCGACACCGGCTGCCGGACGCGGAGTTTCACATTTACGGCGACGGCAACATGAAGCCCAAGCTGGTTGCCCTGGCGCAGGAACTGGGACTGAACGGCAGCGTGCGCTTCTTCAATCCCTTGCGCATCCAGCAAATCGCCGACGTGATGGCCGAAGCCGATTTGGGCGTGGTTCCCAAACGCGCCGACTCCTTTGGCAACGAGGCGTACAGCACCAAGATCATGGAGTTTATGTCGCTGGGCGTGCCGATGGTGGTGTCGAGCACGAAGATAGACCGTTATTATTTCAATGATTCCGTGGTGCGGTTTTTCGAGTCGGGCAACTCCGACGCGCTGGCCGACGCGATGTTTGACGTGTTGAACAACGACGAACTCCGGCGCGGGCTGGTGGCCCGGGCGTCCGAATATGTGTCCCGCAACAGTTGGGAAAACCGCCGGGCGGATTACTTGAAGCTGGTGGATTCGCTTTGTGCCCGGAATTGATTCACCGGCTTCGTTTTCGCTTTTTATGATGTCCGCTGTCAGAGTTGATCGTTACCTGACGCTTTCCGTCTTCCGGGCACTGCACCGGCCCGGTTTGGGAGGGGCGGCGCGGGGCGTGCCGATACTGATGTATCACAGCATCTCGGATGACCCGGAAGATGGCGTCGAACCGTATTATCGGCTGGCGACGAATCCGCGCCGGTTTGCCGAACACATGCAGTGGCTCCACGAATCCGGGTACTGGGGTGTTTCCCTGGAAACGGCGCTCGCCATGCTGGCCCATGGGGAATTCGACAACTGGCCGCTGGTGGCGATTACTTTTGACGACGGCTTGCGCAATTTTTACACGGAGGCCTGGCCGGTAATTCATCAGTACGGTTTCACCGCGACGATGCATCTGCCGACCGCTTTTATCAGTTCGCACCGAAGGTCATTTTTAGGCCGGGAATGCCTGACCTGGGACGAGGTGCGCGAACTGCGTGCGCACGGCATCCGGTTTGGCTCGCACACGGTCAGCCATCCAAAGCTCCACGAACTTCCCTGGAATGCGATTAAAAACGAGTTGGAGCTTTCGAAGCTGCGGATTGAAGAGGAGTTGGGGGAGGTAATTTCCGGTTTCGCCTATCCTTATGCTTTTCCGCAGGAAGACCGGCGTTTTACAAGGATGTTCACGGAACTGTTGCACGGGCAAGGCTATCAGAGCTGTGTCACCACCGTGATTGGACGGACCCAGCCGGGCGACGATGCGTTCTGCCTGAAGCGGTTGCCGGCAAATTCCTGCGACGACGAAGCTTTGTTTTTTGCCAAGTTGCACGGCGCCTACGATTGGCTGGGTTCGGCCCAGCGCACGGTCAGACAATTAAAACGTTTGACGGGCAAGTCCGTCACCAGAGAAGCCAGGAACGCAGCTTGATGAATGCCGTGAACACCAACTCCACCCGGATGATGGTTTCGGTCATCATCGTCAGTTGGAACGCCCGGGATTATCTCCGGCAATGCCTGGCTTCGCTTTCATCGGAAGCGTGCCGGTATCCGATGGAAATCATCGTGGTGGACAACGCCTCCTCGGACGGGTCGGTTGAATGCGTCAAAAAACAATTTCCCCACGTGCGCCTGATCCGGAACATCGCCAACCTGGGATTTGCCAGGGCGAACAACCTCGGCATTTTCGCCAGCACCGGCCGATATCTCTGTTTGGTCAATTCGGACGTCAAGGTGCGCAAGGATTGCATCAGCCGCCTCGTGGAATATGGCGAGGGACATCCCGAAGTCGGGATGGCGGGACCGCGGGTCATTGGCGGCGACGGCAAATTGCAGCGTTCCTGCCGGGGATTTCCCACCCTCTGGAACCAGTGTTGCCGTGCGCTGGCGCTCGACAGTTTCTTTCCCAAGAGCAGATTGTTTACAGGCTATTCGCTTTCGCACTGGTCGCATGACCTGCAGCGTCCGGTGGACATTCTGAGCGGCTGTTTCTGGCTCGTCCGCCGGGAGGCACTGGGCCGGGTGGGGCTGCTCGATGAATCCTTTTTCATGTATGGCGAGGACCTGGACTGGTGCCGGCGTTTTTGGAACAACGGCTGGAAGGTGATGTATGTTCCTTCGGCGGAAGCGATACACTATGGTGGCGCCAGTTCATCCAACGCGCCGCTGCGGTTCTTCATCGAGCGGCAGCGTGCCGACCTGCAGTATTGGCGGAAGCATCATTCGCGCCCCGCAGTGGCGTGTTTCTTCCTGATTTCCTGTGTGCACCTGATGCTGCGTGCGTTCGGCTACACGCTCGCTTTGGGGATCAGCCGGCAGAAACGGCAAACCTACCGGCACAAGATGGGAAGAAGCGTTGCGTGTTTAAAGTGGATGTTCACCGGCCGCAGTCCCATCCCGAAGATTTCCTGAGGCCTCGCGGATTATGCGAAACCAATACATCCTGCTCACGGCCGCGAAAAACGAGGCGGACTACATCGGCGAGGCGATTCAGTCCGTATTGCGCCAGAGCGTCCATCCGCTGGCCTGGTTCATTGTGGACGACGGTTCCACCGACCAGACGTCGCGGATTGTTGGGCGCTTTGCCGCGCAACATTCATTTATCCGGCTCCTTTCTTCCGGAGGCGGATCCGAACGCAGTTTTGGTTCCAAAGACAAGGCCATCAACGCGGCGTATGCGGCGGCCAAATCTTTGGATTTCGATTTCATCGGAATTCTGGATGCGGACATTGCGCTGGAGCGGAGTGATTACTACGAAACGATTTTGCGCCGGTTCCAGGGCAATGCGCGGCTCGGCATTGCGGGCGGTTACATCTACGAGCGGTTCAACGACCGGTGGCAATGCCGCAAGGGAAATGCGGAGGATTCCGTTGCCGGCGGCGTGCAAATGTTCCGGCGCGCCTGCTTCGAGCAGATCGGCGGCTATATTCCGATGCACCATGGCGGCGAGGACTGGCTGGCGCAGATTGAGGCGCGCATGGCCGGATGGCAGGTTTTGGCCTGCCCGGATCTCCACGTCTTTCATTATCGCCCCACGTCCAGTGCCGGCGGTCAATGGCGCGGATTGTTCCGGTCGGGACTGATGGATGCGTCGTTTGGCTCGCATCCGGTCTTCGAATTTTTCAAGTGTTGCCGCCGCATCGTTGCGCCTCCGGTTCTGGTTGGAAGCCTGGTGCGGTTTTGCGGGTATCTCTGGTGGAATATTTCCGGACAGAAGCCGCTCATTTCAGCGGAGAAAGTTGCCTTCTTAAGAAAAGAACAAGTCGCCAAAATGCGGAGATTGCTTCCGTCGCTCACGCCGAAACCGGCGTTACCGGCGGAACAACCTTCCGTGTGACAGGCAGAAGCAGGTTGGTTCCTGATGCAGACTTTCATTTCCATAGCCATTTTCCTGGTGCCGGTCTGGGTGATGCTGAAGCGCGATTTCCCGAGTGGATTATGCGGCGCCCTGGTTTTGTTCACCGTGATGCCCAGTACGCTTTGCCTCCAGGCGGGAGCGTTCGAGTTGACTTTTCAGCGGATTCTCCTGGTCCTGATGACCTTGTACTGGGTTCCCTGGCTGGCTTCCCGCCGGCGGCCGATGGCGATCCCATTCATCGGGTTGATGGGCGCGTGGTGGGTGGCCAACCTGTGCGCCTTCATTTTTGCGATTGACCATGCCTTGAGCGTGAAATGGCTGCTTTCCTTCAGCACGGAAATTGTCCTTTTTTACATGATTGTCAGCACCACGCTGACGGATGCCGAAAGCCTGTTGGGTGCCTTTCATGCCTTGTGTGTGAGCGCCGCCGTCATCGCGGTTCTTGGCGTGATTGAATACTACACGCAGTTCAACCCGGCCCTGGATTGGATGGGTATTATTGAACCGAAGGACTCGACGGATGTGATCGTGACTTTCCGGCATCGCATCCTGTTCGGCTATGCCATGGCGATGGGCTGGCCCTTGTTGCTGGCCCTGGCGCATCGGATGCCGGGACGGGCGAGGGGTGTGGCCATGACCGGCGTCGTCATGCTGGCCATCGCCGCCTGCTATTTTTCCGGCAGCCGGGGCCCGTGGTTCGGCGCCGCCATTGCGGGAGCAGTCATGTATGTTTTCGGGACTTCGAAGGTCCGCAAGACCATGCGGGTCTTTGCCTATCTGACGGTGTTGATGATCGTCGCTCGTCCGGGGGTTCGCGCCACAATCGTGGATCTGACCGAGAGCACCTTCGATCCGGATTCGTATCGGGGCCGATCATATTATTACCGGAAGGAATTATGGCCGGTGGCTCTGAGCCTCGCAAAAACTTCGCCCGTCCGCGCCCTGTTTGGACACGGAGGATTGTCCACGGAGACCATGGATCTCTCCGACCGGTTCGAATACGGCGGGAGCACGTTTCACACCGGGTTCAGCAGTTGGGACAACAATTATGCCTGCGACCTGGTGGAATTCGGTTATGTGGGCCTGGGCCTCGAGATTCTCTTCTACGCCTGTGTCCTGTTAAGTCTTTATCGTTCCGTGGTCCAGTGTCCGGCCGAATACCGTGACATTGCGGCAGCCTTTCTGGCGGCGGCGGCGGTTTATGTGCTGGCCCTGACCAACGTGTTTATGTTCAGCCCGCAACTCAAATGCATGTTTTTAACCTTGGCGACGCTGGGCGCGCGGCTGCCGGTATTGGCGGGCCGGGAGGAGCAAAGCCCGGCTGAAGTGGCGGCGGACGAGAGGATTGATCATGACTCCATCCTTGAAGCAAAACCTGCCTGAATCCCTTTCGCTGAGACTGGCTTCGGCGGGTGAACGAGTGCGGCCAGTCTTCCGTGAGAGTGCGAATTCCCGCAAGGATGAGATTTCTCGCCATCACCATGCAGCACGGCGGGGAACGCCGGTGTGTTGCATCCTCGGCGCTTCGTTCGGGACGCGCAACCTGGGGGTGAGCGCCCTGGCTTCGAGCACGGTGGCCTCGATTTTGAATTCTTTTCCGCACGCGCGCGTTTTTTTTCTCGATTACGGCAAATCGCCCGCGACCCATCAGGTGAGGCACGTCGTAGGCGATGCCACGGTCGAACTGGTCAACCTCCGGTTTTCATGGAAGCTGCATCTACGGAACAATATTGCGCGCCTGCTGGCAACCGCGTTGGTTTTGAAACTGGTGCCCTCGAAAAGCGTCCGTGAGCGGCTGGTCCGCCGGAATCCCTGGCTGAAGCAAATTGCGGATGCGGACATCATTGGATCGCTGGCGGGCGGGGACAGCTTCAGCGACATCTATGGTTTGCGCCGGTTTTTCTACGTGGCGTTGCCGCAACTTCTGGTGTTGTTATTGGACAAACCATTGACACTGCTGCCCCAGACGTTTGGCCCTTTCAATGGTCTGATGACGCGAATGGTTGCCGGATTTATTTTGCGAAACGCCGAACAGGTTTACGCCCGGGACCGGGAGAGCTTGGATGAGATTCGCCCGCTCATGAGATGGAGCCGGTCCCAGCCGGTATTTTCGCCTGACATGGCTTTTTTGCTGGAACCGATTCCGCCCGTCAAGCGACCCGGCTGGCTTGGGAACCACGGGCAGAACACACCACTGGTGGGCATCAACGTGAGCGGATTGTTGTATGGCGGAGGCTACACCCGGAACAATATGTTTGGCTTGAGATCGGACTACAAGGGTTTGGTCCAGCGGATTATTGACCATTTTATTGTTCGGATGGGCGCCCGGGTGGTTTTGGTGCCTCACGTGTTTGGTTCAGCCGGCGATTTGGAGAGCGACACGGCCGCCGGTGCGGCGATCTGCCGGGAATTGGGAGATCAATATCGCGGGAGGCTACAGATGATTTCGGAAGAATACGATCAGCACGAAATGAAATATTTGATCGGTCAATGTGATTTTTTCATCGGCTCGCGGATGCACGCCTGCATTGCGGCGCTTTCGCAGGGGGTTCCCGCGGTGGGGCTGGCTTACAGCAGGAAGTTTCTGGGAGTGCTGCGCTCCATTGGCGTGGAAAACCTGGTAGTCGATTTGCGCAAGAACGATGCCGGGAAAATCGGCGAGCTCATCGATGAGGCCTATCTGTCGCGCGAGAAAATCCAATCCGACCTCGTTCGCCGGATGCCAATGGTCAGGCAACAGGTGGCGAATCTGTTCGTCCGGACCGTTTCCGAAAGGAATAACCTGCCGCGTTTGGACAATAAGACTGCGACTGTCCCGGTTTAAGCTCATTCACGCCTGATTTCGCCCATCCAGCAGGACAGGTTGTCATCACTGAAATGCGATAAAGTTGCTTGCCGGAAACTGTTGCGAGTGTAAATTTAAGCAAAACTAAACATTTATATTAATATGTTTGCTTTAAGAATTTTGGCCTGAACCATGCAAGAGGTAAATGTATGATGCAAAGTCGTATCCGTTTTTTGTTGGTTTGTTCCTTGGTTGTATTTTTTGGTTTTCCGGGAGCGGCCAAAAATCTTTACGTTCGCAAGGGAGCTTCCGGCTCAAACAACGGCTCGGATTGGAACAATGCCTGGACCGACGTGACGCAGATCAGTTGGGGTGGTGTCAGTCCGGGCGACAGCATTTGGATTGCGGGTGGAAATTACGGGACACTGCTGATCGGCGCCAGTGGAGCGACAAACAACCCAATTTATATCGCCCGGGTTCGTTCCACCAATTCCATCCCGGCCAGCGCCGCGGGATGGAACTCCGCCTACGACTCCCAGGTGGTTCTCAGTTTTTACAACAATTACGGCAGTTATAGCTGGATCACGCTGGACGGCCAGGTGCCTTACAGCGGGATTCTCATAACCAACACGAGTCTGGCCGGTGTTCATTTAATGGATTACGCCGGTTCCAGCGTGAGCTATTCAGTTACCAAGTGTTGTGATATTGGCGGGGCCTGTACTTCATCAACCGCCGAATCAGGGGAAACGCGGTGTTTCAACTGCAACAGTATCGGCGTCGGCAATTATTTCGGCTATTGCCAGTTTCACAACGCTCCAACGCTTTTCTCCACGCTTTACCAGGCCAACTTCATGATCGAGCACTGCAAATTCTACAGCAACCTGACCGGGAGCACTTCCACTTACCATCCCAATGTCTGGCAAACGGTCGGCTGCACGAATGTTACCGTGAGATATTGTGAAATCTATAACTGGCAGGCGGAAGGGATTATGATGGATTTCTGCGCCACCAGTGACGCATTGAATGTCAACTGGTACATCTACGGAAATGTCTGGCACGATGCGATTGGCGGAAACACTGGCGGTTCGGCCAGAATTGTCGAGTCTCAGTATAACCCGAACGGGCCGGTGTACCTGTTCAACAACACGTTTGTCGGAATGATTATCGGGGTGAATCTGGCGAACGGAGGCTCTTGGAATTCGTCCAATGCCAGCACGAACAACATTTATTTCCAGACCGGCGGAAGTCACGGATTCGGGAAGGGGCACGACGATTACGACCTGAGCGATGCGGCGAACACCGAAACGCATGGCATTGGCGGGGCGACCTCAAGCATTTTTGTCAATTTTGCGGCGCAGAACTACCAGATCGTCTCGAATATCGCAGCCGCTTACCCCCGCAACAAAGGGGCCGCGTTGTCTTCCCAATATGCCACTGACTTCAATGGCAATGTTCGCGGCTCTGATGGGGCCTGGGACATCGGCGCCTATGAATACAATGCGGGAGGTTCCGATACGACGCCTCCAACCGTGAGCCTCACAGCGCCGGTGAACGGCATGACGGTTTCCAACTCGGTGACCTTGAACGCCACGGCAACTGACAACACGGGAGGCTCGGGCGTGGCTGGCGTCACCTTTCTGGTGGATGGCATCGCGGTGGGAGGCGCTTCCACCGCGCCCTACTCCATTACCTGGAACAGCCAGACGGTGACGAATGGGTCGCACGGAGTACGGGCTTGGGCCCAGGATGTGGCGGGCAACCAGGCCACTTCTACCAACATAACGGTGACGGTATTTAATCCGCCCGACACAACGCCCCCGACAGTGAGCCTTTCGGCGCCGTTGAGCGGTGCGATTGTTTCCAACCTGGTGACGATAAGCGCCACGGCGACCGACAATACAGGCGGTTCGGGCATTTCCAACGTTACCTTTCTGGTGGACGGCGTTGCTGTGGGAATCAGTTCAAACACCCCTTATTCCATTGTGTGGAACAGTCAAGCTGCGGCGAATGGCACCCACGGAATCCAAGCCAAAGCCCGGGACATGGCGGGCAATCAAACCACTTCCGGCACCGTGACGGTGACAACTCAAAATCCGGTCCCGGACACGACGCCTCCCTCGGTAAGCCTCACATCGCCGGTGGGCGGTGCAATCGTTTCCAATTTGGTGACCTTGAGCGCCACGGCCAGTGACAACACGGGCGGTTCGGGCATGGCCAGTGTGACTTTTCTCGTGGATGGCGGCGCGGTGGGAATCTGCACGAACGCACCCTATTCCCTCTCGTGGAACAGCCAGTTGGTGCTGAATGGCACGCACACGATCCAGGCGCAGGCGCAGGATCTGGCGGGCAATCAGACCACTTCCAGTGGAATAACCATGACCGTGCAGAATGCCGGTCCAACACTGACCACCGGGTTTGTTGGTTATTGGCCATTCGATGATGCCTCGGGAACGACGGCGAAAGATTCTTCGGGAAACGGAAACAATGGAACCTTGGTGGGCGATGCAACCTGGGGGATCGGATACCTGTACGGCTGTCTGTCCCTCGATGGCCAAAGCGGTTATGCGCGCGTGCCCAGCACGCCCAACCTGGAACAAGTTACCAATGCGGTTACCATTTGTGCCTGGGTTAAATTCGGGACCAACATCGTGTATGCCGCCGGCACCATGCAGGATGTGGCTCGAAAGGTGATCAGTGAAACTGCCAACCCCGCTCCGTATTCGGCCTATGATTTGGTGGTGCAGGACTTTGGCAGTGGAACCTTCAAAGCCAGAATGGGAGTCACCCGGTCCACGGACTCCACCCGGGGAACTTCGAATTGGGGCAATGCGCATGCTTACGGCTCTTGGTACCATCTGGTGGGTGTTTACGACGGTTCAACGGTGCAGCTTTACGTCAATGGAGTGCTGGAATCCAGTGTGGCCTTCTCCGGACCCCATCCTGCAGACCAGCCAGCCCTTGTGCATTGGCCGCTACGGTACGGTGGGTGAAGCGATGAACGGACTCATAGATGACGTTCGGCTTTACAACCGAGCCCTGTCGGCAACCGAGATTCAAACTTTGTTCAATGCAATCTCTCCGGCGGCGCCGACTGGTTTGATGATTATACCGAATTGAAACAGGCGAAGACCATGCAGTCTTCGTTCTGTCCAACCAGCGTTTCTGAATTGAAATCGGCCGCGCCAGGATCGTGCGCCCGCCTTGTCTGATCCTTTGTAATTTTTTTATTTCATGGCCCGAATCAACAACGTCCAGCAAATCGCCGACTGGCGGTTGTGCCTCGGTTGCGGCGCGTGCGCCTACATCTGTCCGGAGCGCCGGATCCAGTTGGTGGATTTTGTTCGAGGAAGGAATCCGTCCGGTGATTGAAACAGATCACTGTGCTTCATGCACCGAATGTCTCGAGGTGTGTCCGGCATTTGAAAACGACCACACTGAAATCAATCGGCGGCCCCGAGTCATGAACGAGCTGACACAATATTGCGGGCCGGTTCTGGAAATTTGGGAAGGACACGCGACCGACCGGGAAATCCGCTTCACCGGCGCTTCGGGTGGCGTCATTACCGCGCTCGCGCTGTATTGCCTGGAAAAGGAAGCCATGCACGGGGTGCTGCACATTGGGATGGATCCGCAGGATGCCCTGCGCAACCGGACCCGGCTGAGCCGCACGCGCGCGGAACTGCTCGCCAACGCCGGCTCGCGTTACGCCCCGGCTTCGGCCTGCGACAGCCTGCACCTGATCGAGTCGGCGCCGGCCCCGTGCGTGTTCATCGGCCAGCCGGCGGAAGTCACCGCGTTGCGCAAGGCGGAAAAATTGCGGCCCGCGCTGGGCCAAAAAGTGGGGCTTGCGATCTCCTTCTTCTGTGCCGGTTCACCGGCTACCCAAGGCACACTCGAGCTGTTGAAGAAAATGGGCGTCAAACCGGATGAGGTTCAGGACTTGCGGTATCGCGGCCGGGGCTGGCCGGGCCTGTTTTCGGCGACACTGAAGGGACAGTCCAAGCCCGCCTTGCAGATGAGCTACCAGGAATCCTGGGGATTTGTTCAGGCCTACCGGCCGTTCTCGACGCATCTGGCCCCGGACGGCACCGGTGAAGACGCGGACATCGCCTGCGGCGACCCGTGGTATCGCGAAATTGCCGGCGATGAACCCGGTTCGTCCCTGGTTCTGGTTCGGACGGAAACCGGACGGCGGCTTTTGCGCGAAGCGATGGAAGCCGGCTACGTCACGCTCACACGGGCAGCTTCCTGGAAGCTGATGATCTCGCAAAAAAATCTGATGGCCAAACGTGGCGCGATTGGCGGGCGGGTGGCGATGATGAAACTGCTGGGGCTTCCGGTTCCGCGGCTGCGGGGCTTTTCGCTGTTTAAGAACTGGCGGAGATTAAGGCTGGCAGAGAAACTGCGTTCCACCATTGGCACCATCCGCCGGATCATCACGCGCCGTTACCATCGTCCGCTTGGCTTGAAAGCATCGGAAGGCGAAAACAAGCCATTAACCTGTAACCTGGAAAGCATTCCTGAAACTTCATGAAACGGAAAAAAATAGTGGTTGCCCCGGAGTCGGAGTTTCAGGCCCGACGCCGGCTGTTTGGACTGCTGGGTGAATTGTATCCGGTTGACTTTGAAGTATGGCGGCCCGGCGGATCTACCGTCATTTGACGGGGCGATTCTCTGGGAGGGTTGCGCCGAGGAGAAGGATGTCGCATCCGCCCGAAGTTGCGACCGCCTGGTCGTGGCCCGGCCGGAAGGGCGGAACATTCCGGTCCAAAAGCACACGGTGAAATTCGGGTTGACCACCTCCCTGGATGACTGTTTTCGCGGTCAGACGATGATCGAGGAATGCCTCGAAGGATTTCCGGCCCTGTGTCTGCGCGACAGCGACGAGATTGTCTGTTGGATGGATTCGCTGCCGTATTGGCTGGTCCGGCGAAACGATGGCACAACGACTTCCATCGTCGCATTGGGACCGGAAGAAATGTCGGAGCGACAAACGGTGTATGATCATTTCAACCGGCGACGCTGGCTTCGGCTGCTTCCCTTTTTCCATTTTCTGAAGCGGCTCACCAGCAGCGATGCCTGGGAACCACCGCCCTTGCGGGCCTGTTTCATGTTTGATGATCCGAACCTGCATTGGCCGACGTACGGGTTCCTCGACCTCCGGAAACTGGCGCAGCACGCCCGGGAGTTTAACTATCACGTGTCGTTTGCCATGGTGCCGCTGGATGCGTGGTTGGTAAATCCGCGCGTGGGCCCGCTGTTCCGGGAGAACCGGGCGAACCTTTCCCTATGCATGCACGGCAACAACCATGCGCGCGCGGAATTGGGATCTCCGTTGGGTGCGGATGATTTCACCAAATTGCTCGCGCAAGGGTTGATGCGGATTGACCGCTTTGAAAGGCGATCCGGCATCCCCGTGTCCCGGGTGATGGTGCCGCCCTATGGCGCCTTCCGGGAGGAGGTTGCGGACCCGATGTTGAAGCTGGGCTACGAAGCCATGTGTGTTTCGCGGGCTTCCCTCACCAGTTGGAACAAGGAAAAGGCGTGGCCGGCATCTTTCGGGCATCCGGTGGCGGAGTTTATTGGCCGGGGTTTGCCCGTGATTCCGCGCCAGGTCATGGCTCCGGGGCACGAGGGAAGCTACCGCCTGGCGGCGTTCCTGAACCAGCCCATCATTCCTCACGGACATCATCGGGACTGCGAGAATGGTTTTGATTTATTGAGCAACGCCGCCAACAGCATCAACAGCCTGGGCAAGGTGATCTGGTCGGACATGGCCTCGCTTAGCCGGTCCAATTACCTGACCCGGCGGGCGAACGGCACGCTGACGGTAAAAATGCTGTCGCGCCGGATCACGATTCCGGTAAGCGGGGATGTCAAAGAGATTGTGGTCGAGCGACCGTGGATTTCCGCCGGGGAGAAGGATGAATCGCTGATTTGCCGGGAAGGGGACCGGGCGCGCACCTCCGGAGCTTTTGGCCGGCAGAGCGCGGCGATCCCGTTATCGGGCCAGGGCCGGGTGGAATTGATTTCCCGGTCTGCGGACGCGGTGGATTACCGCGAAGTGGAGTCGCCGCGATTTCAGGTGTGGTTGCGGGCGCGCCGGTTTCTTTCCGAGACCCGGGACCGGATGGCGCCTCTCAGTTCCGGATTTCGCCCTAAAGCAGTTGCGTCGGCGGGCAAATGAGATTTTCAATGTTTTCAACGGAATGAGTGTTCACGCTCGCCCTCACCCCGGCCCTCTCCCCCGGGGAGAGGGAGAGCATTGGCACGTCGCTGAACAATTTCTCTATCCTCATTGCCGTCACCGATTCTGTGTCATTGGCAGTGAGATGTACGACAACCCGGCATATCGCATGGCTCAAGATTCGGCGAACGATTCGCCCTCTCCTGGGGCAGAGGGCCGGGGTGAGGGCGGACGTCATCACTGATTCCAGGGTCTCACCCAAAGAGTCCTGTTTTACACCATGTCACGTGCTGAAGACATCAAGGAACCAAAAAATATCGTTCCGGCGGAGACGTCGGAATTTGCGGTGGTTGTAGCGGTCAATAATGAAGAGGTTCTGCAAGACTCCTTGATGCGGTCGCCTGATATGCAGCCGGGCAGGGAAGTTCTCATCCGGCGGGGCTGTTCGTCCGCCGGACAGGCCTATAACTCGGGAATGAAGGCCTCAACGTCGGACATAATTGTTTTCGCCCATCAGGATGTTTATTTCCCGCAAGGCTGGTTCGGATCTGTGGCCCGGTCCATTGCCGCAATTTCGGCCAGGGACCCCGATTGGGGCGTCTTGGGGGTCTTTGGCATCAGTTTGTCTGGCGCAGAGGCCGGACATCTGTATTCGACCGGCCTCCGGCGCGTTTTGGGTTGTCCATTCGAAGAGCCGCTCGAAGTCAGCTCCCTGGATGAAGTGGTCCTGGTCATCAGGCGTTCGTCCGGCCTTCAGTTTGATGAGAAGCTGCCCGGGTTCCATCTTTACGGCGCGGACATCTGCCTGGAGGCGCGGCGCAAAGGACTGAAATGTTATGCCATTTCCACCTTCTGTGTTCATAACTCGAACGGGCTTGACCAGTTGCCGCCGGCGTATTCGCGCGCTTATTTTTATATGAGAGACAAATGGCGAAACCAGTTGCCGATTCGCACGCCCTGCATGGTAATCACCCGGTGGGGGCTGCCTTTGTTCCGGCATGGCCTTGAGAGCCGGTTGGCGCGCAATCGAAAATCAGGGGCGCGTTGCGCAGATCCGGCCACGCTCTACCAACAGCTTGTGCAAGATAACCGCATTGGCAGCGTCGGCGCGGCGGCTTGGGAATGCGTTCGGTAACGGAAAAATTCCATGGCGATAAACACAAAAGTCTTGCGCGGGTCGGCCATTCTCAGCCTGAACGAGGTCGTCGGCTATGGCTGTTCGTTCATCCGCAGCTGGATCCTGGCCCGGGTGCTCTCGAAAGGCGACTACGGTGTGGCGGCGACGCTCACGGTGACGTTTCTGTTTCTGGAGTTCATCGGCAAAATGGCTTTCGGCCAGCAGATCATCACTTCCAAACACGGAGGCGACCGGAAGTTCGTGGATACGGCGCACACGGTGCAGCTGGGCCTGGGAATGTTGAGCGCGGTTCTCTTTCTGCTCCTGGCCCGTCCGCTGGCCGGGATTCTGGGCGTGCCGCAACTGACCACGGGCATGCAGCTTCTGGCGCTGGTCCCGGCTTGCATGGCCCTCGGCAATCTGGGCGCGTTCACTTACGCCAGAGACGTGAGCTTCGAGCGGTCGGTTTCGCTCGAGATCATTCCGCAATTCCTGATCACCCTGGCCGCGTGGCCGGTGGCGGTCTGGCTGAAAGATTTCCGGGCGTTCATCTGGCTGCAAATCGGCAAAGCCGCGCTTTCCACGCTGGTTTCTTATGTGGTCGGCGGCCGGCGCCATGCATTTGGTTTCCAGAAGGATTTCTGCGGGGAAATTTTCCGGTTCAGCTGGCCGCTCATGCTGTCCGGCTTCATCATGCTGTGCAGTTCGCAGGGCGACCGTTTGCTGATCACCAAAGGATTCAGCCTCGAACAACTGGGAACCTACGGCGTGGCTTATGTGCTTGCTTCCGCGCCCAGTTTTGCGTTGTTGAAGATCGTGGGCGGAACGGCGCTGCCGATTCTGTCGAGAGCCTCGGGCGATCACACCTTGCTGCGATCGCAATATGCGCTGGTCGCGCAGGTGTTCTCGCTCTGCGGCGCCTTGTTCGCGGTGGGCATGGTCATCGCCGGAGAGCAGGTCATCGTTTTGCTGTATGGCAGCAAATACGCCGGCACGGGCATTCTGGCCGCGTGGCTCTCGTGCGGCCATGCCGTGCGCATGATTCGCGGCGCGCCCACCGGCGTGGCCTGGAGCCGCGGTGAAACTTCCAGCCAGATGTTTGGCAACGTGGTTCGCCTGACGGGCCTGGCATTGGTTGTTCCTGTGGTCTGGTTCAAAGGTCCGCTTTTTTGGGTGGCGGCTGCCGGCCTCGTGGGCGAGGTCCTGGCTTTGCTGGCGCAAACGATTGCGGTTCAACGGCGGCACGAAATGGCGCAACGCCTGTGCCTGGTTCCAGTGTTGACCGGAGCCGTTTGCGTGGGACTGGCAGTGATCGTTGCCGGCTGGCTGTTGCCTGAACGAAACCTCCCCGTGACCGCCATGTTTCTGGTCGCGGGTCTGGTGCTGACGCTGTTTATTTTCAACGTGGCTTTCCCGGAGATACGCGGTGAAATCAACAAACTATGGAATGCCGGGAAAGCGCAACTGCTGAAAGTGGCGCGGCTGTTACTGCCCAACCGGACTCGTCCCATGAAATCACTGCCTTCGAACGCGCAGGGATTCGCACCACAACATCGGAAACAAATCAGATGAAACAACCCATTCAACAGTCGAATGGCTACCTGGAACAGAAAGACAGCCAGATTTATTACACGGTGCATTCGGCTGCCGAGCCCAAGGCGCTGGTTGTGCTGGCGGGGCCGTTTGCGAGCGAACGAGTGACCAGTTACGCGCCGTGGGTGCGGTGGGCGCGGTTCCTGGCGCAGAACGGAGTGACGACGCTGCATTTTGATTACCGCGGCGTGGGCGAGAGCACCGGCGCTTTTGAAGAGATGTCCGTCGCGGACTGGTTGGACGACCTTGAACTCTGCACCCGGTGGTTGCAGGGACAAAATCCCGGCCTGCCGATGATGTTGCACGGGCTGGGATTTGGCGGGCTGCTCGCCTCGAATCTCTTTGAACGCGGCACCGGCGATGCCTTGCTGCTTTGGTCTCCGCCCCCGAAGGGAGACCAGGTCATACGTGAGGCACTGCTGCGGCGGATGTCCTTCGACCTGGTGCAGGCGGGGGCAGAGGAGCCGAAGGGCGCGGTGGATTATCTGGCCCGGCTCAATTCCGGAAAACCGGTTTCCATCGAAGGATACTGCATCTCGGGCCGTCTTTGGAAGGACTGCACCGCCTTGCAGTTGGCCCCGAACGGCGGTGACCGGGCCGCCAACGGGCGTCCGCGCCGGATCGTCAAGCTGAAGCAAACCGAGGTGCCCCTGGTGGCCGGCAGCGGCTTGTGGCAGGCCCTCAATCCGCGTGCACGGATGCGGCATTGTCCCCTCAATCCGGACTTGAGTCATTTCTTCACGGACAATCTGAAATGGATCAAGGAGATGGTGGCTTTGAAAGGAGAAACACAATATGAGACGGTGTGTCGAAATCCAAATTGAAGGTCTGCTGCTTCGGGGAACTTTCCATCAGCCGTTAACGCGTCAAGACTCCCTGCAATCGCAGGAAACGGGTGCGGGGAAGACGGGCGTCCTGCTTTTTAATTCCGGGTTCCTGCCCAGGTCGGCACAGGGAGATCTGCTGGCCCATCTGGCTGACAGAATTGCCGACGCGGGTTTTCCCGCGTTTCGTTTCGATCTGCCCGGACTGGGCGATTCGGAAGGCGATCTGCCCGAGGACGCGGTGACGTTTGTCCGGTCGGTGGAAAGGGGAAATTTCGCCCCGTATGCCTCCTTATTGGCGGCGAAGCTGGTCGGGTTGCATGGCCTGGAAAAAATTGTCGTTGGCGGGCTTTGTGGCGGCGGCATCACGGCATTGTTCGGAGCGGCGGCTTCCAAAGGCAGCCGGATCGGCGGCGTCCTCATGCTGGATCCCATCTTCAACCTGGTGCAGGTTCAGGAACCGCAGTCCCGGAAAAAATCCCGCGCCGCGCGCTGGAAAGAATCCTGGTTGATCCGCATGAAGGCGGTCTATGAGGAATTGCGGATCTGGATCCTTTCGCAACGGTTGAGCGCGCCCTTGCAAAAAATTTACGGCCGGATGAAAGCGGCGCGGAACTCGCGCCGGCCAACCGGCGCCCGTCCGTTGTCACAGGGCCTTCCCAAAGAGGCGAACCTGAAACTGATTCAGAGTTTTGAACGTCTGATGGCCGCTGGTTTACCCATGCTGGTGATCACGGCCCAGGACCCGCGCCGGGCGGGCGGGGCGTTCGACTATCTGGAATACATCCTGAGAGATGGCCGGGGCCGGGTGGATTGCCGGAAAATCGAAGGGACCAATCATTCATTTTTGGAGGGTAACGGGCCGAGTGCCGTCCAGGTACTGACGGACGAGTGGCTGAAGGCCAACTTCGCGGCGGACCGGTCCGTCCGGCTGCGGCCGGTCAAGGAAACCGCCCGGAAAAAGACGGTGGGGATGGCCCTTTCCATCGAAAAGGCGTGCCCGACGTCGCGTTGACTGGATTTAAAGAAAGCAACCAACAAGAGAGATATGCAAACAAAGGAAAATATTCGTCAGTATATCGCGCAAAACGTCCTGTTTAGCGACCAGGGTTTTTCCTACGACGACGATGCTTCGTTTCTGGAACAAGCCATCATAGATTCGGTTGGATTCATGGAACTGGTGGCCTTCGTGCAAAAGGAATACGGCATCGAAGTGGGCCCCCAGGAACTCGTGCGCGATAACTTTGATTCAGTGAACAAACTGGCCCGTTATATTGCCTCCAAACAAAACCCGGCTGCGAACGCGGCTTGATCATCGGTCAAGCCCCATCCGGTACGGGCGTCAACGCCCGCGCCTGCAAATGAACATAGCTGAAACCATTCTGTCCACCGGCGATGATGCCGCGGTCGCTGTGTTTTACCGGGATACCGTCTTGACCTACCGCGAGTTGCGGCAGAAGGTCGGGCGGCTGGCGGGTGCTCTTCTGGCACGGGGACACGTGAAGGGCGATCGCATCGGACTTTGGTCCGAGAACAGTCCATTCTTCGTCATCGCCTATCTGGCGACGATCCGCGCCGGTCTGGTGGCGGTTCCTTTTCAGACGGATCTCCCCCGGGAAACATTTGAAAAGATCGTTCGTGACGCCGGCATCAGGGAAATGTTTGTATCGAAACGGTTCTTCAATCCTCTGCGGCCCTGGGCGGAAAAGGCCGGAGTGACCCTGCTGGCGGAACCGGGATTGGAACAAATGACGGGTGAGGCCGCGATTCAAATGCCGGAGATCGACGACCGCCGCGATCTGGCGGCCTTGATGTTTACCTCCGGTTCGACCGGCATTCCCAAAGGGGTGATGGTCAGCCACCGGAACATCGAGTGCAACACGCGGGACATCAATTCCTATCTGGGATTGACTTCGAAGGACCGTGTGATGGTGGTGTTGCCGTTCCACTATTGCTTTGGGATTTCGCTGCTGCACACGCATCTGCTGGCGGGGGCGTCGGTTGTGCTGAACAACGGGTTCAAACTGTATCCGGAAGAGGTCCTGCAGGAAATGCAACAGCGGGAGTGCACCGGGCTGGCCGGGGTCCCGTCCACTTATCAGATACTGCTGCGCAAGTCGCGGTTTCGCGAGTTGACGTTTCCGGCCCTGCGCTGGTTCCAGCAGGCTGGCGGAAAACTGCCCAATCCCTACATCACCGAAATACTCGACGCCTTTCCCGCCGTCCGCTTTTTTCTGATGTACGGTCAAACGGAGGCCACGGCGCGGTTAAGTTACCTGCCGCCGGAATGGCTGGGCGACAAGCTGGGATCCATCGGCAAAGGTCTGCCCTCCCTCCGCCTCGACGTATTAAAGCCGGATGGAACTCCCGTAAGCCGGGGTTCAAATGAAACCGGTGAAATTGTGGCTGCCGGAGACAACGTCACCCTGGGTTATTGGAACGATCCGGAGGAGACAGTGAAATATTTCAGAAACGGCAGGCTGCACACCGGCGACATTGCGCGGGTGGATTCCGACGGTTTCATCTTTGTCGTCGAGCGGGAGCGGGAACTGATCAAGTCCGGCGGCAATCGGGTCAGCGCCAAGGAAGTGGAGGATGTCATTGCCGAGTTGCCGGAAGTCGTCGAGGTGGCGGTCCTGGGAACACCGCATGACCTGTTGGGCGAGGCAATCAAGGCCTTTGTGGTGGTGGCGCCGGACGCCAAAATCCTGCCGGGTGCGATCGAGGCACATTGCCGCAAGCGTCTGTCCTCATTCAAGTCGCCCGAGGAAGTATTATTCCTCAAAACCATGCCGCACAATGGTTCAGGCAAGGTTTTGAAGCCGAAGCTCCGGGAACTGATTGCAAAAGGCGCAAAGGTGACGGCGTGAATGAACCGGAAAATGTTATTTATCGCAATTGCCGCGCTGTTGCTTCTGGGTGTGGCCGTCTTGCAATTGCCGGTGAGTGAAGGAGAAGAAATGGTTTCTTCCATGAGCGTAAATCCCCATCAGACAAGTTCGCTGGACCTGTCAAGATATTCGGACGCCGCTCCGAAACAGCCGCGGCATCTCCTGTTCATTCACCATTCCTGCGGGGGACAGTTGCTGGCCGCTCCCGGGGCCGAGGTGGGGACGAACTGCATTTATCTGACGCATCCCAATGGTGGCGGGCTGCGGACGCGCCTGGAGCGAAATTCCTACATTGTGCATGAAGCCTCCTACGGGAGCCGGATCGGTGAGAATACGGACATTTTCGACTGGTTACCCAAGTTCCGCAGCGAGATGGACGAAATCCTGGCCTGCGATTTCCAGGATGTCCGGTACACCAACGGTTTCGGGAACAATGTTGTGGTTTTCAAGTCGTGCTTTCCCAACAACGATTTCAAATCCGAAGGCCAGCCTCCTGGAAATGCCGCGGGACCGGAGTTGACGGTGTGGAACGCGCGGGCGGCCTACACGGCGCTGCTGGATGAGTTTCGAAAGCATCTGGAAGTCCTGTTCGTTTGCGTTACCGCGCCGCCGCTGGCGCCCAAGGCGCCGCCGCAACCCCTGTGGAAGCTGCTCGCCAAAAAGGCGGCGGGCCACGGTGACAGTCTGGTTGCAAGCGCCCGGCTGGCCCGTGAATTCAACAACTGGCTCAGTGGACAGAATGGCTGGCTGAAGGACAGCGGGCTGACCAACGTGGTGGTGTTTGACTACTACGACATTCTTACCGATCACGGGGCGTCGGATTTGTCCCGGTATTCAACGGGCAACGGATATGACAGTCATCCCAGCCGTGAAGGCAACGTGAAGGCGGCGGAAGCGTTTGTGCCCTTTCTCAACCGGGCGGTGAGGCGGGCGGGGATTGAGCCGGTGAATGACAAACGGCAGGAATGGCAAAGCTGGAATGAAACATGTTTAACAATGAAGTTATGAAAATGACCACCACACGATTCTCCGCAGACTCGCTAAAACTCGACTATGCCCAGGAAGCCAACCGGATCGGAGCGGCGATGCGCGAACATGTTCTGCGACGTTTCCGGAAAAAAGGGGTAGTGGTGGGCCTGTCCGGCGGCATTGACAGCAGCACCGTGGCCGCGCTTTCGGTCCGGGCGCTGGGGCCGGAGCGGGTGCTGGGGCTGCTGATGCCGGAACGGGATTCGTCCGCTGAGACCCTGCCGTTGAGCCAGCAGCTTGCCCGACATTTGGGAATCAAAACAGTTCATGAAGACATTACGGGCATCCTGGAGGCCGTCGGATGCTATCGGCGGCGGGACGAAGCCATCCGGCTGGTGGTGCCGGAGTATGGTCCGGGTGGAAATCAAAAATCGTGCTGCCGAACGTTTTCGACGAGGAGCAGTTCCGCCTTTTCTCGATTGTGGTGCAATCGCCGGCCGGCCGGCAGACGGAGGCGCGGCTGACGATGGAAGCGTACCTCGGGATTGTGGCGGCGACCAATTTCAAACAGCGCACCCGCAAGATGCTGGAATATTATCACGCCGACCGGTTGAACTTCGCCGTCACCGGCACGCCCAACCGTCTGGAATACGACCAGGGATTCTTCGTCAAACTCGGTGACGGGGCGGCGGACATCAAACCCATCGCCCACCTTTACAAGACGCAGGTGTATCAGATGGCCCGGTTCCTTCAACTGCCGGAAGCGATTTGCAGCCGGCAGCCGACGACCGACACCTATTCGCTGCCGCAGAGCCAGGAGGAATTTTACTTCTCGGTGCCTTACGACAAGATGGATTTGATTTTGTGCGGAAAAAATCAGGGGCTGCCTCCGGCGGAGGTGGGGCCGGCCGTCGGCTTGACGGCGGAACAGGTGGACCGGGTGTTCCGGGACATCGAATCCAAGCGCCGCGTGGCGCATTATCTGCACGCGCCGCCGGTGTTGATTGAAGAAATTGATTCTGAGACTCCGCAGTCAATTGAAAAGGCAGCCGCCGACGTCAGTTGGCGCTGATTCCGCCTCGATTTTCACAGAAAATTTGCGCCGACTGACGTTGGCGGCTACGGAAGAAAGATTTTTATATGTGCGGCATAGCCGGAATGTTCAATTTAAAAAGCAACAAACGTGTGGCTGAGAAAGACCTGCGCCAGATGCTGGCCATGATCCGCCACCGCGGCCCGGATGAATTTGGCATTTATCTCGACGGCCCCGTTGGTCTGGGCAACGCGCGCCTGAGCATCATTGATTTGAGCACCGGCCAGCAGCCCATCTCGAATGAAGATGGAAACTTGTGGATTGTTTTTAACGGCGAAATTTTCAATTACGTTGAACTCCGTCCCGAGTTGGAAGAGCGCGGGCATCGCTTCACCACTACATCGGACACCGAGGTTCTGCTGCACGCGTATGAAGAATTTGGACCGCAATGTCTTGAACGCCTGAACGGGCAATTCGCCTTTGCCGTCTGGAATCAGCGGGAGCAAACATTGTTTCTGGCGCGCGACCGGCTGGGCGTCCGCCCGCTCTTCTACACGTTCAGCCAGGGCGATCTGATCTTCGGCTCGGAAATCAAGGCCATCCTGTCCGATCGGCGTGTCCGGGCGGAGATTGATCCGGCGGTGCTGGATCAGGTCTTCACCTTTTGGAGCCCGCTGGCTCCCCGGACCGTTTTTCGCGACATCGTCGAAGTTCCCCCCGGCCACTACCTGCTGGCCCGGGAAGGCAGGGTCACCGTCAAGAATTACTGGCAGATCAATTTTGCTCCGGCGGCTTTCGACCGGCCGCAAAAAAGCCTGGAAAATTACGAGGAAGAATTTTCCCAACTGCTGGTGGATGCCGCCAGGGTCCGCTTGCGGGCGGATGTGCCTGTGGGGGCTTATTTAAGCGGAGGATTGGATTCGTCCATCATTGCCTCCATCATCCGCAACTTCACCAGCAACCGGCTGGACACCTTTTCCATTGCCTTCGACGATGTCCATTTCGATGAGAGCGCCTTCCAACGCCGGATGGCGAATTTTTTGGGCACCGAACATCAGGTGGTCCACGCCACCCATGCGGACATCGGCCGGGTTTTCCCGGACGTGGTCTGGCATACGGAAGTACCGCTTATGCGGACTGCGCCGGCGCCGATGTTTCTGTTGTCCAAACTGGTGCGGGACTCCGGCTTCAAGGTGGTTTTGACGGGGGAAGGCGCGGACGAGTTTTTGGCGGGCTACGATATTTTCAAGGAAGCCAAAATCCGGCGGTTTTGGGCGCAAGAACCGGATTCAAAATTCCGCCATCTGCTGCTCAAGCGGCTCTATCCGGACATCGCCGACCTTTCCAAAAACGCCTCGTCCTTCCTGGCCGCCTTTTTCCGCGAGGATTTGACGGCGGTGGAGCGGCCGGATTATTCGCACGCGGTCCGGTGGCGCAACAACCGGCGCGCGTGCCGGTTCTTCGGTCCCGAGGTGCGGCAGGCGGCGGCTCAAAGTTACGACAACTTGCTGGAGCAACAACTTCCTTCCCAATTTCGCGAGTGGGATGCTCTGTCCCAGGCCCAATGCCTGGAAATTAAAATTTTCCTTTCGCAATATCTGCTGTCGTCGCAGGGCGACCGCATGGCCATGGCCCATGCCGTCGAGGGCCGGTATCCTTTCCTGGATTTCCGGGTGGTGGCATTTTGCAATCAATTGCCGGCGAACCTGAAGCTGCGCGGCCTGACGGAAAAATACCTGTTGAAACAGCTCGGCCGGAAATGGCTTCCCCCGGAAATCTGGCAGCGCCCCAAACGCCCCTACCGCGCCCCGATTCACCGCAGCTTTTTCAATGCGTCAGCGCCGGACTACGTGCGCGAGATGTTGTCGCCGGAAAGCCTGGCGCAAACCGGCCTGTTCAATCCGGCGGCGGTGGGCCAGTTGGTCAACAAGGCCCGGCAGGGCGGCACCCTGGGGGAGACCGATGACATGGCCCTGGTCGGAATCCTCTCCACCCAACTCGTGCATCATCAATTCATCGAAAATTTCAAAACTCCGGCTCCGCTCTCGGAAAGTGACCCGGTAAAAGTCCGGGTGGGACAGGAGCTGTCGCTGGCTTGAAGCCGGGCGCTCCGGAGGACAATTCCCGGCGAATTTGGACATGACACCCGCATTGGATTACAGCGAGAAGCAGCGGCAGTACTTTGACGGCACCCGGACGGCGTTTGTGCAGGCGCTGCCGCATAATCCGTCGGCCCGGCTGCTGGAGGTGGGTTGTGGCAACGGTGGGACCGCCAGCCAGGCACGCGCCGAGGGCAAATGCGGCTGGTGTTGCGGCATCGAACTTTGTGAGGCGCCTGCCCGGGAGGCGGCCAAGCGGCTGGATCAGGTTCTGGTGGGCAACGTGGAACAGATGGAACCGGACCTGCCGCGGGCTTCGTTCGACGTTTTGATTCTGAGCGAGGTGTTGGAACATCTCGTCAACCCTGGCGCGGTTCTACGGAAGCTGCGCGTTTTTCTCAAGCCTGGCGCCCTGGTCCTGGCCGGTTCGCCGAACGTCTGCCATCACAGCGTGTTGCGGATGCTGCTGGCCGGGCGGTGGGATTATCAGGGCAAGGGCATCATGGACGCCACGCACCTTCGCTGGTTTACGGCGCCGACCTATCGGGCATTGTTCGAGGACAACGGCTACGTGGTGGACCACGTCGGTTCGGCCAATCCGTTGAGCCGGAAGGCGCGACTGGCCAATACGCTGCTCCTCAAGCGATGGGAACATCTGTTCTACACCCAGATTTTTTTGCGCGGCCATCTGCCTGACCGTGAAGCGGCGGGCGACACGCAACCGGAATCGCCGGCCGGCGCATGGACGCCGGCGGCGGAAATGAAACACTTGATTAACGATCACACATTTGTGGCAAAGTAACGGATGCCCACACCCGGGACGGAGACATGTTTACAAAACAATTGCTGCTGGCCGGGATGGCTGTTTTTTGCGGCCTGTTCGCGATGGGGAATTCCATTTTTGCCCAGGACACGGCTTTCACCTACCAGGGCCGGCTGGCGAATGCCGGCCAGCCAGCCAACGCCTCTTATGACATGACCTTTGCGTTGTTCAACGCCTTTACCGGCGGCAGCCAGGTCGGCATTACCACCACTGTCATGGCCATCGGCGTCACCAACGGGCTTTTCACGGTCGAACTCGATTTTGACGGAAATTTTCCAGGCGCAGACCGCTGGCTCGAAATCGGCGTGCGCCCCGTCGGCGGCGGCGCGTTTACGACATTGTCGCCCCGTCAAAAATTTACCGCCACGCCCTATGCCATCACGGCCGGCAACCTCACTGGCGGCCTGCCGGCGATACAATTGAGCGGCACTGTACCGGCGGCCCAGATGGGAAGTTTCACCAATCACAGCGACGTCGTGGTGGCCGGTCTGGCTGCGGGACAGATGTTGGTTTTCAGCGGCGTTGTCTGGACCAACGTGCCTGTCTCCGCAGCTGGCACCGGCCCCACACCCAGCAACAACATTCCAGTGACGCTGGCTTATTCCGGAACGAACGTGCCGGTCAACGCATCGCTCGGCACCCATTTCCGGCTGACGGCCACCAACAATTTTTTGCTGCAGAACCCTGCCGGAGCCAGTGACGCGCAACGGATGGTGTTTGAAATCATTCAGGATGCCACGGGCGGACGGACAATGACGCTGGGAAACGCCTTCAAGCTCGGCGCGGACATTCCCATGGTCAACCTGACGACGAACGCCGGTCGCCGGGACTTCCTGACATGCGTGTGCTCGGGAACCAATTTCTACATCCTTGGGTTAATAAAAGGTTATTGATGAAATGGTCTCCCACCATTTTTTTTCTGGCTATGACACTCAACGTTCACGCGCTAATCAGCAGTAATCTCGTCGCCGACTGGCAGGCGGGGGTTGGCGTGACGGCCACCGGCGGCCGGATTTCGCAATGGAATGATCAGCATCCGTTGCTCAATAACGACGGCCTTACGAACAATCTGACCCAGACCAGCGCGACCTATCAGCCCTATGATGTGACCGATGCCCAGGGTTATCGCGGCGTCATGTTCCCGTGGGCTTTTGGCAGCGCTCACCCCAATGATTATTTAAACATTCCCAATACGATTCCGGGTTTGAACACGACCAATCTGACGGTTTACGTCGTCGCCACCGGCCCGATGGATCAGGAGCGGAGTGAAACTTTGATCTGGTTCAACGGGTCGCCGGGATGGATCAGGTTTTTCCTGGCCGGGACTTATCCGGCATATTTTCCAACCAGCCTTTCCGTCGGGTCGCAATCCTCCACCCTTTACCCGCCGCTCAACCGCGCGATCGTTGTCGGTTCCGGCAACAATGTCAGAACCACTCTGCGCTGGAACAATGTCACCTGGACCAACGCGCCGCAGTCGGCAACCACCCTCGTCAATGGCGGGACCATTGCGGTCAACAATGGCGCCATCAGTGGCGGGACGGAATATGGCTATTCGGGCATCCTTTACCGGATTCTGGTTTACAAGGCGGCCCACACCGCGGCGCAGATGGACGCGCAGCTTTCGGAATTGTCGGCGCTCTACGGCGTGCTGACGAATTACACCAAACAGGCGGTGTGCCGCGGTGATTCGATAACGGAAGGCGTTGATTCAACCCTGCTGCAAAGTTATCCCTTCCAGTTGTGCGAACGTTATCCGGAGATCGAGTGGCGCGATCAGGGCATCGGCGGCCTGAAGATCGGCACCAATGGCGTTGCCGGGACAATGTACACGATTGATGGCAACTTTGTTGATCCGCTTTATGACGGGACGCTGCAACAGAACTGGCTGTTGTTTTTCGGCGGGGTTAACGACATGAACAGCGACGGTCTCACGGGCGGCGCCGCCTACGGGCGATTGACCAATTATGTGGCAGCCCGCAAAGCCGCGCACCCCTGGAAAGTCATCGCCTGCACCGTCCAGGCCACCATCCAATCGAGCGGACACCCGGAAAAAAACGCCCAGTACAACTCCTGCATCCGCACGAATGCCGGCGGCTGGGACGGGTTCGTGGATCCCGGCCTCAATTCGCCCATCGAGACGCGGCTGAACGACTACACCAACACGAATTATTTCGATACGGACGGGTTGCATTTGATCAACGCGGGATACGCGGTCTTTGCCGACCACTTCGGACAGGTGGTCAACGTGCCGCACCGCACCACGGGTTTTTTCGCACCATGAAAGACCGGCCGCTAATCAGCTTTGCCCTGGGGTGCTACAACCAGGAGGCGTTTATCCGTGAAGCCGTCCAAGGCGCCCTCGCGCAGACCTATTCACCCCTGGAGATAATCATTTTGGACGATTGTTCCAGCGATCACACGTTCGACATCGTGCGGCAAACCGTCGCGGCATACAAGGGACCCCATTCGGTGCGGCTGAACCGGAATGACACCAACTTGGGCATCGGCGGCAACGTGAACCGGATGATGGAACTGTGCCGCGGGGAACTGGTGGTGGTCGCCGCCGGCGACGATATTTCGTTGCCGATGCGGACCGAAGCGACCTGGCAGGCCTGGGAGCAGTTTGGCCGGCGACCGACCTCGATTTGTTCCAGCTACATCACCATTTCGGCGGAGGGCGTGGAGCAGGGGATGGGCGGCCTGCGGGGCGACCCGAATGATCCCGCCCCGTGCCGTCTTCTGGCGGGCGACCTGTTCGGGTTTCTGTCCACCCGGCACCCCGTGGTCTGCGGATGCAGTCATGCATGGTCGCCCGAACTTTTCCGCCAATTCGGCCCGCTGAAGTCGGACCTGGAAGATTTGGTGCTTTCCTTCCGGACACTGGCCATCGGGCAGATGCTTTACCTTCGCCAACCACTGGTGAAATACCGGCGCCATGGCGGCAACGTGTCCTTTTTCGCAGGAGGGGATGACACCCGCTCGTTTGACCACCGGGAAAGCCGGTTACGCTGGGTGGGGGAGCAGACCATCCGGGCTTACGACAACCTGCTTGACGACGTGGAACTTTTGCACCAGGCCGGGCGTTTTACCGCGGAGGAACGTGACCGTTTGCAGCGGGAAGGACGGCGCCTCCGGGCCGTCTATGCCGTGGAAAAAGAAATGATGGACGGGAGCGTTTTCAAAAGGATGTCCACGCTGGCCGGCGCCGCCAGGCGCGGAAATTTCAAGTGCGCCCTGCGCTTCCTGCCCCGGCTCCTGCCGCCGAAAATTTATCGGGCCTTGTACCAGATCGGTAAAAAATACCCGTCTTCGGGCTGGGCCGGTGTTTCGGCGGGAGTGTCCAGTTAGAGGACCTGGCGGTTTTCCGTCATTCAATCCACGGATCAATGGATTTGACGGCGCGGGCAGACCCGCATGGCAATTGATTAAAGGAGCATGCAATACATGAAATATAAATCGAACCGTTCCGGCGCTTCCGTTTATCCGGAACTGGCTCGGATGAAAAGCCTGATGTCCACTTTGGTTTGCGCCCTCAGCCTGCTGCCGGCGGTCCACGCAACCCAGCCAGTGGTTGCCATCCACGATTCCGAATTAACACGGGCACTGGAGTCCATGCCGGCTGCGGGCGCCACTCCCACCGGAGCCGGGACCACCAGCAATCAATGGTGGACGACGCAGTGGCACTACTTTGTGATGCCGGATTCGGCGAAGGAAGCGCTCCGTTCCGACGGCACCGCTTTTGCCGTCGTGAGCGATGCCGATATCAGCGCGGGAAGTTTGTTGGATACAAACGGATTGCCAGCGTATCCCATTGTTGTCAGCCTTGCTTCCGAGGCGGTCAGCGATGACGAAATTGCCCGGTTGACGAATTACGTTGCTGCGGGCGGGTATCTGCTGGTGGGTTCGTCGGCCTTCACACGCAACACCGATGGGACCACCCGTGGCGATTTTGCCCTTGCCAATGAGCTGGGCGTTCACATGGCCAACACGAATCTTCTGAACTGGGCCAACAATTACACCTTTTCCAAGACCATCAACCACCAGATTACCTCCCACATTCCCGGCGGTGTGCTGACCTGGCAGATGCCGTCCTCTGCGGATGAAGTTTCCTGGCCCTACGAGGGCGTCGCCGCCCCTGAACGGATTTGGCAGGTGCAGCCGGGTGACGCCACTATTATTGCGCAGGGAGATGCGTCTCCTTATCTGCTGGTGAAGCCGTATGGCAAGGGCTATTTCATCTACGATGCCGCCATGCAGCCATTGATTGGACATGGAGGTTATGCTCCGGGCATGTATGCCTACGGGATTTTCAGGAAAGCCATCGAATGGGCGTTCCAATCGGCAAAATTGCCGGTCGTCAAACTCAGTCCGTGGCCGTACCCATACGACGCGGCGTTTATGGTTCGTCACGACTTGGAGAACTTCCAGGATGAAATCTCAAATGTCTCCGCCTCCGCCCAGTTTGAAAACGCAAATGGCGCCAAAGGCGATTACTACTTCTGCACCGGTACACTGCGGGATGAGATGACAAATTCGCCGTCGGTAATTGCCGGTTTGCGACAGGCGGTTTCGAATTACAATGCGACGATTGGTCCGCACAATGGCGGCTTGCAAAATCCTCAGAATCCGGCCTTGCCGGTCAGCGCTTACGATTACTGGCACTGGGGACCGGATCAGGCTTTCGATGTCGCCGGCACCAACCTGCCTTTGCCCGGTTATCCCGACGGTCAGACCTACGCCTTCACGTCCCTCAGCAACTCGTTTTTGGACGTGGAAGGCTGGCTGTCCGGCCTCACCAACGGCGTGCGGGCCTGGGTGGCGCCGTACTTCAACGCCACGCGGGAAACCTCGTATCAAATCGAGGACCAACTGGACGTCAAAATTACGGGTGACGACAAACTCGGCCCATTCCCAAGCTGGACGCTTTCGACGCAGACGCCGGACAAGCGTTATGGCCTTCTGCAACTGCCGGTGAGTGACTGGTATATACAATCCCAAGTGGCGCAAAGCATGGAAAACGGCTTTGCCGGCGGGCCCGTTCATGACTTGGTGGATTATTATTACACCTTCGGGGCGTTGATCAACCTCTACACCCACAACCTGTCAACCGGCGGCACGTTGGTGCAGGACTACATCACGTATGCCTTAAACTCAAACCTTCATCCGAGGATATGGTCGGCAAATGCCTTGGGCATCTATTCGTGGTGGGTGCAGCGTTCCAACGCGCAAATCACCGCCAGTTTCACCACCAATGGCAACCAGTCCATAATTACTCTTTCCATTTCAGGAGCGGCTGATCCTCAGACGGCGGTTGAGATATTGGTTCCCGGCTCGTCGGTTTCCGGACTTCAAGTTTTAACCAATGGCGTTGCGGTTTCCGGAGGCGGCTATCGGACCAACGGTTCGGTGGTCAAACTTCTGGTTGGGACTTCGGTGACTAATGCGCAAATCAGTTACATCCTCAATCCATCAGCCCAAAACGACAATTACACCGTGGAGACGGGGCAGACCCTGGCCGTGCCGACTTCAGGCATATTGGGCAACGATGCCACGGGAGCGGGCACAAACTTGACCGCGGTGCTGTTGAGCGGGCCGGCCCATGGCACCTTGAGCCTGACCAATAACGGCGGATTCAGTTACACGCCCACCAACAATTTTACCGGCGTTGACAGTTTCACCTACCTGGTCAACGACGGTGTGACCAATTCAAGCCCGGCGACCGTGACGATTGATGTGCCGCCGACGGGGAGCCTGTTCTTCGATGACTTTGCGCGTTCAACCAATGCGGATCCGTTGGCGCCGTGGGCGGTGGGTGTGGGCCGATGGACCATCACGAACGGAGTCCTCCAAGGAACCGCATCGGGCGACGACGATTACTCCGATTTATATGTTGGGACCAACTGGGGGGATTACAGCGTTGAGGCGCAGATTCAAATCCCGGCAAATGTCGGCGCTTGGGACGCAGGTCTGAGCGGACGGGTCAATCCGCTGACCGGTGAAAGGTATCTGGTAAATATATATCCGGAAGGGTCGGCACAGGGGGGGACGAATGGATCGCCGCTGCTGAGGCTGTTAAAATTCCATGGTTGGAGAATTTGGAACTACACCAACATGGCAGTGGTGAGTTTACCCGGAGTGGGCACGAACTGGCATGCGCTGAAACTGACATTCCGGGGGAACCGGATTCAGGCCAGTTATGACGGAATTCAATATATTGACGTGACCGACAATGGTTTTGACGGAGTGCCCGCCTATACGAATGGAGCGGTCAGTGCTCACATGTTCATGGCCGCGCCGTTCATCGCCACTTTTGACAACTTGCTTGTAAGCCCGCTGCCGGTCACACCCACGGCAGCCAATGACAGCTACAGTGTGGTTGAAAACCGGATATTGGCGGTGCCTGCTCCAGGAGTGTTGGTGAATGACAACCTTGGCTTGGGCACAAATCTGACAGCCGTGCTGGTGAGCGGTCCGACTAATGGCACGTTGAGCCTGAGCACCAACGGCGGGTTCGCCTACACTCCGACCAATAACTTCTTCGGGACGGATGGTTTCACCTACCTGGCCAATGACGGGCTGACCAATTCAGACCCGGCGACGGTGACGATTACGGTATTGTCCAACCGGCCGCCCGTGGCCAATGGCGACAGCTACAGCGTGGTTTCGGGCCGGACTTTGACGGTGCCCGCCGCCGGAGTTTTGAGCAACGATGTTGTGGGGTGGGGCACCAACCTGACGGCCATGCTGGTGAGCGGCCCGGCCAATGGCACATTCAGCCTGAACATCAATGGCGGGTTCACCTACATCGCGACCAACTATTTCATTGGGACGGACGGCTTCACTTACGAAGCCGATGATGGTGTGACCAACTCGGCCCCGGCAACGGTGACCATCAATGTGACCACCAATTATCCTCCTGTGGCTAACAACGACAGCTACAACACGATTACGAACATCACCCTGTCGGTGGCGGCGCCGGGCGTGCTGGGCAATGACACGGATGCGAACGGGGACAGCCTGATGGCGGTGTTGGTCAGCGGACCCGCCCATGGCACTTTGAGCCTGACCAACAACGGCGGATTCAGTTACACACCCGCGAATAACTTCAGCGGGACGGACACTTTTACCTACCAGGCCAGCGACGGTCTGACCAATTCGGCTCCGGCAACGGTGACCATCTCGATCACGACGACGGCGGTGAATCATCCTCCCGTGGCCAATAACGACAACTATAGCACGGTGGTGAACACGGCCTTGACGGTGGGAGCTCCAGGGATATTAGCCAACGACACTGATCCGGACGGGGACAATTTGACGGCTGTCCTGGTGAGCAGTCCGACCAATGGCACATTAAACCTGAACACCAACGGTGGGTTCAGTTACACCCCTACGAACAACTATATCGGGACAGACAGTTTTACCTACATAGCCAGCGATGGGTCAACGAACTCGAATCCCGCCACCGTGACTATTACGGTCACAACGAATCAGCCGGCGGGGGATCTGTTCTTCGATGATTTCACCCGGGCAACCAACGCGGGTTCATTGGCGCCCTGGGTGGTGCAACTCGGCATATGGACAGTCACGAACGGAGTCATGGAGGGAACCGCGTCCAACCAGAGCGATTATGCCGATGCCTATGTCGGAACAAATTGGGCAGATTACATGGTCCAGTCGCAAATCCAAATCCCCGCCGGAGCCTGGGGGGCGGGTGTCGGCGGACGGTTGAATTCTTCAAATGGCGCAAGCTATACGGCCGTGCTGTATCCCCAAGGCGGTTCGCCGCTGGCGGCGGGTTCCGCGGTGCTGCAACTGATTAAATTTGAAGGCTGGAAAAATTGGAGCTTCAACCCGATGGCCCATGTGAACTTGTCCGGCTTGGATACAAACTGGCATGCCTTGAAGCTGGCGTTCCGGGGCAACCGGATCGCGGTGTACCTCGACGGAATTCAGGTGGCAGCGGTGACGGACAACAACTTTGACGGCGTGCCGGCTTATACCAACGGCGGGATCGGACTCCACATGTTCATGAGTTCGGCCTTTGTGGCGACTTTCGACAACGTAACGGTCAGGCCCCTGGTCACCGATGACAGCTACCAGATGAATGAGAACACAAATCTGACCGTGGTTGCCCCGGGCGTGTTGGGCAATGACACGGCGGTATATGGCTCCAGTCTCGTTGCCGTGTTGGTGAGCGGTCCGACCAATGGCACTTTGAATCTGAACACCAATGGCGATTTTACATACACACCGGCAATGAACTATGTTGGGACGGACAGCTTCATTTATCAGGCCAACGATGGACAAACCAATTTGGGCGTCGCGACGGCGACGATCACCATCAGCCCGGGCACTTCCATTGTGCGGCCCACCATTCTCTCGCTGGCGGGCGCAGGCACGACCAATGTGGTGATCTGTTGGAGCGCGATCAGCAATGTTACTTACCGCGTGCAATATCAGTCCAATTTGGGCAGCCCCAACTGGCTGGACCTCGCGCCGGATGTGATGGCCACCACCAACACCGCCTCGGCGGCGGACAACCCGAACGGTGCCACCCCGCGATTTTATCGAGTCCGGATTGTACCGTGAGTCGCGGCGCGCCGGCCGGCTACTTTTCCCAAATACAACTGCCTATGACAGTGGCGTCAGGAATCATTCAAACGGAAATCAACCGTAAGGATATGCCCCCGCATTCCCAAATGCCTCCCGGCACAACCATGCGGTCCCGGCTGTCTTTCGGTCGCTTTGACGAGCTATTCCTGGAAAAGTCATGGCAGTGGCTTCACGATCCGGAAATTAAACAACTCTCGATGTCACCGGATTTTGACCGGGAAGAGCAGTTGCGCTGGTTTGCCCGGCTGCCCGACAGGACAGACTATTTGATCTGGGGCCTTGCTTGCGACGGGATTCCCATCGGAGCCTTGGGATTGAAACACATTACACGGGACAAGGCTGAATACTGGGGATACATCGGTGACCGGGGATATTGGGATGCCGGGCTGGGTGGAGAAATGATGCGATTCATCTTCAAACGGGCAAAAAAAATGGGTCTGAACGAACTTTATCTCAAGGTCCATCGTGACAACGCCCGGGCCATCCGGCTTTACACCCGGGTTGGTTTTAAAACCGTTAGCGAGGACCAGGAGATTTTCAACATGCTACTCTCCTTGCGGGAAGCAAAGGGTGATGACTCTGCGGTATTTTCCGTCAAGCGCTACACACCGGATCGCCAGGCGGAATGGGACGCGTTTGTGAACGTGGCGAAAAACGCGACATTCCTGTTCCGCCGTGACTACATGGATTATCACCGCGAACGGTTTGCCGACCATTCGCTGATGGTTTTCCGGGGTGAGAATCTGGTCGCCTTGCTGCCGGCGAACCGCGGCGCCGACGGCACGCTGGTCAGCCATGAGGGGCTGACTTATGGCGGTCTCGTGGTTTCCCGCCCGGCAACACTCCACGAGGTGCTGGCGTGCTTCCACGCGTGCCTGCGCCACCTGCACGAGCGGCAAATCCCGACCTTGCGATACAAGCGGATTCCCGGCTTTTACAACACGCTTCCCGACGACGAAATCGCCTACGCCCTGTTCCTGCTGGAGGCGCGGCTCTACCGGCGCGATTGCGCGGTGGTTGTCCCGCAGCCGGACCGGCTGCCGTTTCAGGAGCGCCGCCGGCGCCAGATCAAAAAAGCCGCCAGTTTCAATGTTCGCATCGTGCAGGAGAAAAATTATTCCGCGTTCTGGAAGCGTGTGCTGGTCCCGCGGCTGGCGGCCCGGCACGGTATCAAACCGGTTCATTCCATCGAGGAAATCACGCTGCTGGCGTCCCGCTTTCCGGAAAACATCAGGCAGTTTTCCGTTTATTGCCACGACGAGATTGTTGCCGGCACCACCATTTATGAAACGCCTGCCGTGGCGCACGCGCAATACATCGCCGCCACGGACCAGGGACAAAAAATCGGGGCGCTGGATTACCTGTTCGGCTGGCTCCTGAATGAGCGCTACCAAGGCAAGCGGTATTTTGATTTTGGCATCTGCAACGAGCAGGATGGGCGGACCCTTAACCACGGACTTCAGGATTGGAAGGAAGGCTTTGGCGGACGCTGTTACGCCCACGATTTTTACGAAATTGCCACGGCCAATTATTCGAAGCTCGATTCCGTGCTGCCGTCCGCCCCTGCGAAATCCTGACGATTTTCCCATGAACGTTCCCTTTCTCGAATTAAAACCCGCCTACCTTGAATTGAAGGAGGAGTTGGACGCCGCCTACCATCGGGTGATGGATTCAGGCTGGTATCTGCTGGGCGCGGAACTGGAGTCGTTTGAGGCCGAATTCGCCGCCTATTGCGATGCGAAGCATTGCGTGGCGGTCGGGAGCGGTCTGGACGCCTTGCACCTGATCCTGCGGGCGTATGACATCGGCGCGGGAGACGAAGTGCTGGTGCCATCGAACACCTTCATTGCCACCTGGCTCGCGGTTTCGTACGCGGGCGCTGAACCCGTGCCCGTTGAGCCGGATCCCCTGACCTGCAATATTGACCCCGAACGGATTGAAGCGGCCATCACACCCAGGACCAGGGCGATCATACCGGTGCATCTTTACGGGCAACCCGCCGACATGGATCTCATCGTGGCCATCGCCCGCCGGCACGGACTGAAAGTGATCGAAGACAATGCCCAGGCCCAGGGTGCGCGTTACAAGGGGCGCCGAACCGGTTCCCTGGGCGATGCGGCGGCGCACAGCTTTTATCCGGGAAAAAATCTCGGCGCTTTTGCCGATGCCGGCGCGGTGACCACGTCGGATGCGGAACTGGCGGATCGCATCCGCCTATTGCGCAACTACGGATCGAGGGAGAAATATTACAACGAAGTCAAAGGTTTCAACTCGCGCGTGGATGAACTGCAGGCCGCTTTTCTCCGGGCGAAGTTGAAAAAACTGGATGCCTGGAACAGCCGCCGCCAGGCGGTGGCCGCACGTTACCTGAGGGAGTTGCACGATTCCGCCGGCCTGATTTTGCCATTCGTGCCCGAATGGGCTGAACCGGTCTGGCATCTCATTGTAGTTCAGCATCCCAAACGCGACGCGTTGCGGGAGAAACTTGCCGGGACGGGCATTGGCACATTGATTCATTATCCGCTGCCTCCCCATTTGTCCGGCGCTTATGCCGGCGAAAAATGGCGGTGGGGTGCTTTCCCCGTTGCCGAAAATCTGGCTGACACCGTGTTGAGCCTGCCGATGGGACCGCATCTGGCGGAGGAGCAGGTCAGCCATGTGATCAGGGAGACAAACCGTTCCCTGACGGCATTGGAAGAGCGGACCGGCATTCAAATCTCCTGCCCCAGCCCGTGCCACATTGCCGGGAAGGGCGCATGAAACACGTGTTGGAAATAACATTGATAACATACAAAAAAACAGGACAAACATGAAAACAGCAGTGATTGGTTTGGGCTACGTCGGACTTCCCCTGTCGCTTCAATTCGCGCGGTCGGGAGTGGTGGTTTTGGGGCTGGATATTGATCCGGTCAAGGTGGACGCATTGAACCGGGGGCACAGCTACATCAAACATATCTTCCCCGAAGCCATTGCCGACGCCATCAAGTCAGGCGCATTCTCCGCCTCCGCCGATTTCAGCCGGATTAAGGAGATGGACGCGATCATCATTTGCGTCCCGACGCCGCTGAACAAAAACCGCGAGCCGGACATTTCCTACATCGTTGACACCGGCAAACGGATCGCGCCATATCTGCAGAAGGGAACGCTCGTGGTGCTCGAATCCACGACCTATCCCGGCACGACGGACGAGGATTTGCGCGAGGTGCTGGAGGCAGGGTCCAGCCTTGTGGCGGGCCGGGATTTTCATCTGGCCTTTTCACCCGAGCGTGAAGACCCCGGCAATCCAGACAGCAAGGTGGCGATTATTCCCAAAGTCATTGGCGGTTACACGCCGGCGTGCCTGGAAAAGGCCAAAGCGCTCTATTCGAAGGCCATCAAAACCATCGTGCCGGTGTCCTCCTGTCGCGCGGCGGAGGCCACCAAGCTGCTCGAAAACATCTTCCGCAGCGTGAACATTGCCCTGGTCAATGAATTAAAAATCGTTTACGGAGCCATGGGCATTGACATCTGGGAGGTAATCCAGGCGGCAAAAACCAAGCCGTTTGGTTTCATGCCCTTTTATCCGGGACCGGGATTGGGCGGCCATTGCATTCCGATCGATCCGTTTTATCTCACCTGGAAAGCGCGCGAATACGGACAGAACACGCGCTTCATCGAGCTGGCGGGGGAAATCAACACGGCCATGCCCGGGCATGTCGTCAACCGGACGGCGGAGGCCCTGAACGCGCAGCAAAAACCCGTCAAGGGAAGCCGGGTGCTTGTCCTGGGCCTGTCCTACAAACCCAACGTGGATGACGATCGTGAATCGCCCAGTTACGTGCTCATGGACCTGCTCAAAAAACGGGGGGCGGAGGTGGCCTACCACGATCCTTATGTGCCGGTGATTCGTCAGACGCGCCAGCATGCGCATTGGGCGGGCACCCGGTCCGTGAACTGGGATCGTGAAACGCTCGCCGGTTTTGACGCGGTGATTGTTGCCACCAACCACCAGTCCGTCAATTGCGAGCAACTGGCGGCCTGGTCGCACTGCATTGTGGATACACGAAATGCCCTGGCTGGCATAAAAACCGAAAACGGCCAGGTTTGGAAGGCCTGAAGATCCATCTCCAACGCCGTCCATTGACATGATCCTGCTGTTGGGAGCCAGAGGTTACATCGGCCGCGCTTTCGCAAACGAGTTGCGAAGGCGCGGAGACAGCTTTATTCCGCTCACGCGCAAAGCGGTTAATTACGCGGATTTCAATCTGTTGTTCGAATACGTTCGGAAACTGCAGCCCGAATTCATCATTAATGCGGCCGGATATCGGGGCAGTCCGAATGTGGACGCCTGCGAACTGGCCCGCGAGGAAACTCTGTTTGCCAACACCCTGCTGCCCCAGACCATCGCCCGGGTTTGCTCGATGACCAACACGCCTTGGGGGCATGTGTCGTCGGCCAACATCTACACGGGGGCCAAGGTGCTTGAAGGCGGAACGATGCGGATCGAGAAAGACCTTAACCGTCCGGAGTTGCGGCGCCTTTTGGTGGAACACCCCGAGTCAATTCACGGCTTTACGGAATGGGATGAACCCAACTTTTGCTTCCGGCAGCTGCCGTGCAATTTTTACAGCGGAACCAAGGCGCTTGCCGAGGATGCCATCCGGGGAATTGGCCGCAGTTACATCTGGCGGCCTGGAATGCCCTTCAATGAACTGGAGGAACCGGGGAACTTCCTCTGGCGCATCCAGCAATACCCGAAGGTTTACGACAGCGTGAACCCGATGTCGCAGGTCGAGGATTTCGTCCGGGCCTGCTTGAATTTGTGGGAACGGCGGGCGCCGTTTGGCATCTACAACGTCGTGAATCCCGGTGCGATTACGACGCGGCAGGCGGTGGAAATGATTCAACGGATTCTCAAGCCGGATCGCCGCTTTGAATTCTGGAAGAATGACGGGGAATTTTACCATTTCAGGGCCCGGACATGGCGCTCCAACTGCATCCTGGATGTCGCCAAGTTGCTGGCCACCGGGGTGGAGATACGGCCGGCGGAGGAAGCACTGGAAGATTCATTGCGCAATTGGCGTTCAGTCACCTCAGCGATGGATTTGGCGTATCATTGAACGGCTGTTTATCCTCCGGCTCGCACCTGGAAGAACACGGCCCAAATTATGAAGAAGAAATTGAAAAACCGAACGGTCTTCGCCGGAAAAAACGGAAAAATCCGGACACCGCTTCACGCCGCGCTGCTCCTCTGCTTTCCCGTGGCTTGCGTCACCAAAGCGCAGGAGGTGCTGATGCCACATCCGGAGTATTCCATTGCTCCGCAGGCCATGCAACAGTACCAGACCAACGAGATGGATGTGTTTGCTCCGCCGGGCGTCGCCGCGGCTGTCTCGTCGGAGGCGACACCATTTCAGTTGGGGCCGGTGAGTCTGCTGCCTCACGTGTACTACCGGTTTCTCTCCGGTGATGGAATTCCCTCGGCGGGGTCGAATCACGTCGCCACCATCATCCAGGAAATCTCACCGGGGATTCTTCTCAATATGGGCAGCCATTGGGCCCTGGATTATACGCCCACCTTGAGGTTTTATTCGAACAAACAGTTCCGCGACACGCTGGACCAAAATGTCATCCTGATCGGCGGGACAACCTATCAGGACTGGATATTGGGCCTCTCGCAAAGTTACATCTCCTCCTCCACGCCGCTCATCGAAACCGGCGCCCAGACCGACCAGCAATCCTGGCTGACCGATCTCAAAGCCTCCTACCGGTTCAACAGCAAAATGACGATGGACCTGGTGCTGGACCAGAACATTGTGTCCGCCGACACCTTCACCAGCTACCAGGAATGGTCAACCCTGGACTGGCTGAATTACGAGTTCTGGCCGCGCCTGGACACCGCCCTCGGCGTCGGTTTCGGCTTTGTCAACGTGGACGCGGGATCCGACATGACTTACGAACAGCTCCAGGCCCGGGTCCGCTGGCGCGCCACGGACAAGATCAGTTTTCAAATCAATGGCGGCTTGGAAGACCGGCAGTTCCTGCAGGGCAGCGCGGGCAGCCTGCTCAATCCGATTATGGGCGGGATGATCCAATACCAGCCGTTCGAGGTTACCAAACTTTCCCTGATGTTTGACCGCACGGTGGCCGTCTCCTATTTCGAAAACCAGGTGACCGAAGGCACCGAGATCACGGGCGATTTGAATCAACGCCTGCTCAAGCGGCTTTATCTGGACCTGTCCGGCGGCTATCACACGGTCAAATATGTCGGCGCCGGCGCCACGGGCACGGGCCGGAAGGACAATTATTACACCTTCGATGTGCGGTTGAGCTGCCCCTTCCTGAAGCGGGGCACGGCCGCGGTGTTCTACCAATATACCGACACTTCCTCCACCGCCTCCGGCTTCACCTTTAACAGCAACCAGGTCGGTTTTGAAGTTGGATACCGATTTTAACCATCCATTAACCAAAAAACATAAAACATGAACCTAACCATACCAGAACCAACCCCGGCCCCGGCTGCTCCGGCAGCGAGACCGGCTTTGAAGCCGGCCACTGATGTGAACCATCCATCGGCCGGGAAAAACCACAACCTGAACCTGCCCATTCCCTATCTCGATCTGGCCGCGCAATTGCGGCCGTTGCGCGGCGAACTCGACGCCGTCATCGCCCGCACTCTGGACAACTGCTCGTTCTGTCTGGGACCGGACGTGGCCCAGTTTGAACGCGATTTCGCCGCCTATTGCGGCGCGCGTTACGCGGTGGGCTTCAACAGCGGCACCTCCGCCCTCCACGTGGCCATGCTGCTGTTGAACATCGGTCCCGGCGACGAGGTGATCACCACTCCCATGACGTTTGTGGCGACGAGCTGGGCGATCTCCTATGTCGGCGCCCGACCGGTCTTTGTGGACATTGACGACCAGACGTGCACCCTGGACCCCGGGCTGGTCGAGCGGGCCATCACCCCGCGCACGCGGGCCATCATGCCCGTCCATTTGTATGGAAATCCCGCCGACCTGGACCCGCTCCTGGAACTCTGCCGCAAACACCAGCTCGCCCTGGTGGAGGACGCCGCCCAGGCGCATGGCGCGAAATATCGCGGCAAAACCATCGGCACCATCGGCGCCCTGGCCGGGTTCAGCTTTTATCCCGGAAAAAACCTCGGCGCCTGCGGTGAAGGCGGCGCGTTGGTGACGAATAATGAAGCTTATGCCGCCCGCGCCCGGTCGTTGCGCGAACACGGCTCCACCCGGCGCTATTATCACGATGAAATCGGGTTCAATTACCGGATGGAAGGCATCCAGGGCGCCGTGCTCGGGGTGAAGCTGAAGCGCCTGGACCAGTGGACGCAGGCACGCCGGCGGGTCGCGCGGCGATATCACGAATTGTTGGCCGACACCCCCTTGCAATTGCCGCGGGAAGCGGACTACGCCGAGAGCGCTTACCACCTTTATGTTGTGCGCCATCCGCGCCGGGACGAATTGAAACAGCATCTGGAGTCTCATAAAATCGGCTGCGCCCTCCACTATCCCGTGCCGCTCCACCTGCAAAAGTGTTATGGTTCGCTCGGATACCAGGCCGGCGATTTTCCCATTGCCGAAAAGGCGGCCCGCGAATGTTTGAGCCTGCCCATTTATCCGGAACTGACGGATGAACAAATCGAACGGGTCGCGGCGGCCATCCACGACTTTTTCCAGAGATAAACCTGCGCGGCGGCCGGTGCTTCGCCGTTCGTCATGCCCGACTTGGGTCGGGCTGACGGCGGGCTGGCCGCCACACAACCACCATTCTTTTCAACTTATGATTCTTTTACTTGGAGCCAGCGGATACATCGGACAGGGGTTCGCCCGCGAACTGGAACGGCGCGGGTGGCCTTTCATCGGCCTCTCTCGGCGGGAAGTGGATTATTCGCGCTTCCCCCCGCTGTTTGACTTTTTGCACGCAAAGCGGCCCGAAATCGTCATCAATGCCGCGGGCTTTACGGGCAAGCCAAACGTGGATGCCTGCGAAACCGCCCGCGCCGAAACGCTGGCCGGCAACACGTTGCTCCCGCTGACCATCGCCCACGCCTGTGCCGCGGCCGGCATTCCCTGGGGCCACGTTTCATCCGGTTGCGTTTACTCCGGCGCGAAAATCGTCATGAACGGCCGGACCCGCGTGGAAAAGGACCTCACCCGGCCGGAATTGCGCGCGCTCGTGGAGCAATCGCCCGGATGCATTCGCGGTTTCACCGAGACGGACGAGTCGAATTTTTCCTTCCGCGATCCGCCTTGCAGCTTTTACAGCGGCACCAAGGCGCTGGCGGAGGAGGCCATCGCGGGTGTCGGACAAAGTTACATCTGGCGTTTGCGGATCCCCTTCGACGAATTCGACAGTTCGCGGAATTACCTGAGCAAGCTGCAACGCTACCCCCGCGTGTATGACAACGTTAACTCAATCTCGCATCGCGGCGATTACGCGCAGGCCTGTCTCGATCTTTGGGAACGCCGCGCGCCGTTCGGCATCTATAACATCACCAACCCGGGATTCATCACCACGCGGCACGTCGTGGGCCTCATCCGGGAAATCCTGCGGCCGGACCGGGACTTCGAATTTTGGCAGGACGACGACGAGTTTTATCGCGTCGCCGCCAAGGTGCCGCGTTCGAACTGCGTGCTCGATGTTTCCAAGCTGCTCGCCGCCGGCGTAAAAATCCGGCCCGTCGAGGAGGCGCTGGAAGACTCGCTCCGGAATTGGCAGCCGGAAACCGGACTGCGGACTCTTCAACCTGCGGGCGGCCGGGCGCAAATGGCGCCTGTTTTGACAAATTGAATGCCCTTCGTAAGAATGCCCGAAAGCGTTCAGAAAGTCCTGATTCCTGAACCACCACCGAACCAATCGAGAACAAACAAAGGAGACATTGATGAAAATATACGCAACCACAATAGTTGATACCATTGCAGGCGGTCTCATCCGCCGAATGCACCCGGTGAGGCTGATACTGGGGTTGATGATCTTGCTGGCATTCGCCGGCTGTCAGACGCCGGCGCCGGAGTTTAAGGGTGCCGGCGAACCGTCGGCCATTTCTCCCCAAGCCGTTACGTTGCGGGAGGGGGATGTCCTGAAAATCACGTTTCCGGGCGCCCCCAACCTCGATACCACCCAGGCCATCAGAGCCGATGGCAAGTTGGTCCTGCCCGTGGTCGGCGAAATTACCGTTGCGGGAATGACTCCCACCGAACTGGAAAAGGACTTGATCAACCGTTACTCGTCCCAGTTGCTGTCCAAGGAGGTCAGGGTCGCCGTGGAGTTGTCCTCCTTCGTTGTCTATGTGACCGGGGCCGTGCTCCGGCCGGGAAAGATAACGTCGAACCGCTCGCTCTCGGCCTTGGAAGCCATAATGGAGGCGGGAGGGCCTGACTATTCGAAAGCCAACCTGAAGGCCGTCACCGTGACCCGGCTGGAGGAAGGACGGTTCAAGACTTACACCTTGAACTTGAAACTGGCGCTGGATGGCAAGCAAGTCGGGCCTTTTCCCTTGAAACCCTCCGACATTGTGAAAGTTCCGGAGAAATTTTCCTGGTTTTAGCTCCAACCACAGCCCGCCACAGGCGGTTCGGACGTTATTCCCTTTCAGGACATCTCTGTCTTAAAAATTTCAAAGAAGCAGATTGAGCGGGATTGACGAAAAATCCTCCTGTTAAGTTTCCGTAAAGAGGCCGGCAATTTCATCAGCGGAAAACCCGCCGTCTGCCCGGTTTTGAAGTGAATCATCAGAAGTTCATTTCATACACCGTTGCCTCCCGTCACAAACTGAAGTTCCACGGGCGGCGCTGTCGTTTTTGGCAGCACTTCTGCTGATAATCTTCAGTATGAAGACGAATTTTTATAGAGCTGTCAGTTGCACAATCCCGGCCAAGGAATCGCCAAGAGATGGCGAGCGCTTTCCCGTTCTGAAGCTTAGACTGTCAAGTGTGATAGCCAGCAGTCTCTTGTCAAAGAGTGGCATTCGAAAACAAAAAGTATTGCCGCTTGGACGCCCCTCTTTGCTGCTTTGGTCGGGAATGAAGCGGCTGGCCCAAATCATTGCAAAATGGCGCGCGGCCGTCAGCTTCAAAGTACCGGTCGGTTATCAGGATGAAACCGGTTTCCATTATGGCGTACCGCCTCTCCTTCAGGCCAAAGGAACGTGCCGTGCAGCGATTGTTTCCGCCGTCTTCAGTGGCATCATCGCCTCAATCCCGCTTCCGGCTTCGGCAGTTCAGAATGTCACTTTGACCTGGAATCCCAGCACCAGCCCCAATGTCATCGGCTACGATATTTATTATGGCCCGGCGTGCGGCACCTACACCAACAAGATTTCCGTCGGCAATGTGACGAGCGCCACCGTCCCCGGCCTCAAGGAAGGCGCGTGTGACTTTTTTGTGGTTACGGCTCGCGCCACAACGGGCCTGGAAAGCCTTCCTTCGAATGAAGTGTCTTACAACATTCCCGATCGTGCCATCCTCGCGATCCAAACCATTCGGCAGCAGGGATCCCCGGCTTCTGTCACCATCACCGCGACCGGCACGACGCCGTCGGAATGGGCGCTGGAATCATCCCCGGATTTGAAAACCTGGACGACGGTTACGGAGGGAACTGACCCGCAGGTCAATGTTTCGCTGGTGATCACCGGCGCCCCGTCACTGTTCTTCCGGTTGCGGGATGAATAGCGATAGGTCGTGGGCACTCGCTTAAGCCGCCCGATTCCGACCCTCGCCTCCAAAACTTGATGCTTGTGCTTAAAGGTTTTTGGGAGGCTTCAGGGGTCAATGGTCAGCGAAATGGTCAGCAGGAAAACGCACTTTGAATTGCACTTAAAAAAATCGATTGCACTCGCCACTGCACCCTAACGCTGAAGTCTATAAATCGGTTACGCAAGCGTTGTCACCAACACGCCGAATCTGCTTGGCTACTGGCGATTTGATGCCGTCTTCAAGACGAACAGCATTGTGAACGGCTACACTGGAGCATTGCAGGGCAAAGCCCAGATCGGCTTGCCCGGCTCCGGTTGACCGTGTCATAAGGTTGCGGAACGCCATTCAACGAAACTTGCGGACCGCCATATGGAATTCTATTTGATGAGCAGAACACCTACGCAAAGGATGATACCGGTGAATGCAAAGGCACACCGTCAATCACCGTTCCCGCCGGCTGGTAAGACGGAGATTTCAGCGGCGCTTGTCCAGCCGTTCCGGTTGATCTCCTGCAAGGCCGTGAAACGGAAAAACCGGACGTTGACCGGAGCAAAGGTGACTTCCTGGAGCGACGGATTGTTCCGAATGTTGGCGAACGTGCCGGAAATGATGTTGGTCATCCAGTTGACTCCATCCGTGCTCGTTTCAAAGCGGTAGTTTTCGACGGTGCCGTTGGGGTTTCCGTCCTGTCGCGGAAGATAGGTGAACCCGCCAATCCGATGCGCCGTGCCCATGTCCACGGTGATCGTGTGCGGCTGCTTCTGGTCGGCATTCCAACGCGTGTGCCAGATGGTGGATGAATCGCCGTCAATCGCTCGGGCGGCAGAATTGTCCGCCCCGGCGGTTTCCTCGCTGTCCACGCTGACCACTTTCCAGCCGATGGACATGAGGCCGGCGAAGACTCTCGAACCCTCGATGCCGAACTGGCCGTTGGGCAGCAAACCCGCCGCTCGCACCGTGACGCTGCGGTCCAATGGCAGGGCGATGGGCGAGGTGTAAATGGCCGAATTGGTCGTCGGTGCGCTGCCGTCCACGGTGTAAACCATCTTGTTGCCAGCAAGGTTGCTGAGGTTCACTGTGCCGTTGGTGCTGCGGTCGGAAATCGTCGGCGGCAAGGTCGCGACGGATTGCTTGAAGAGGCCCAGTTCGGCGAGCGTCGGTTCGAGGCGCGAGCCGGTGATGCGGATACGCACCTGGTCGGTGGTCACGGGCGATTTCAATCGTATGAGCCGGCGATGGCCAACCGTCGTGAGATCGTCCGATGCGACGTGCTCCGGTGTGATCCAGGCCGAGCCATCCCACGTTTCAATGGCAAAGGATTCAATTCTCTGGCTGCAGTGATCCACCGCTTCCTGCAAAGAAACGACGTCGAAAGTGACCGCCTTCGGAAGCGTGAGCGTCACCGTGCCGTTGGTCTTGCCCGGCGCGGCTTCCCACCAGGTGTTGAGGTTTCCGTCCAGCGCAAGCGCCGGGGCGTTCGTTGCGTTGGCATGGTCGGCGGTGACTTTGCCGCCGGTGGCGAGGTCGGTGGCGAACGTTTCGTTGATAATCTCCGCCGTCCGGTTCAGCGCCTCAAGCTGGTTGTCAGGAACTAAACCGCGCTTATCGGGTGACAGATTCAGGATGAGATTTCCATTGCGCCCGACGGACGTGTAAAAAATATCCACCAACTGCGTGATGCTTCTCGGGCGTTTCCTGGCGGTCCAAAACCATTGGCTGTTTTCGAGAATGGTAGTGTTCACTTCCGCCGGATACCACCAGAGATGCGAACCGGGTTTGAGCCTGGCACGGCTGCCGAGATCGCCGGTCTGCATATCCGGCCAATTGAAGGCATCAGGCGACACAGGCAGGGGGATGACACTCCATTCCGTGGTGCGGCCAACGCCGCCTTCATTGCCCACCCACCGCACGTCCGGCCCTTTACCCATGATGACCGCTCCGGGTTGCAGCCGTCGGATCAAGTCATACCACGCGGCGTAGTTGTAAGTCTCATGGACGCTCGGATCGGGATTCGCGCCGTCAAACCAGACTTCGGCAATCGGCCCGTATTCGGTCAGCAACTCGTAAAGCTGGTTCAGAAAAAAACGATTGTAGTCGTCCACCACATAGGTGTAATTCGTGAAACCCGCCGGCGGCGGGCGGCCCTTGGCGGGATCACTCTTGAAACTCGCCGGAGCGGTGGGGATGATCGAAAGAACATTGCTGCTGCCGTTGCCGTAGCAACCCGCTGGATTTTTCGGATTCGTCCGCAATTGGTAAAGATCCGCCGGCGAAAGATAAACGGCCAGTTTGAGGCCGTGGGCGCGCGCGGCACTGGCCACTTCCCGCACCATGTCGCCCTTGCCGTCGCGCCACGGACTGGCCGCGACCGAGTGCGGCGTGTAGCGGGTCGGCCACAGGCAGAATCCATCGTGGTGTTTGCAGACGAGCACGATCATTTTGCCGCCGAAATTTTGCATCGCGTCGAGCCATTGGTTCGCGTCCAGTTTCGTAGGATTGAAAATCGAAGGCTCTTCACGACCGCTGCCCCACTCGACGCCATTGAACGTGTTCACGCCGAAGTGGAGGAAGAACGTCCGCTCCAGCCGCATCCACTCCGTTTGATTGGCGCGCGGCAGAACCTTCGCCGCTTTCTCGGCGATGACGGCACCGGAATCACCGTTGGAAATCACCTGCATCGTGGCATAGGGAATTGGCGCTGCGGTGGCGGCGATGGCCGCGAGCGAAAAGTTGAGCCCCAGTGTGGTCAATGTGGTTCGCTTCATTGTCATGATTTTCAATACTATTCAGTTTGGACTCAACAACTCATGGGACGGACGGGCGCAGCCGCATGTAGCGTCCCGAGCGAACCACCTGGGCTCGCCCAGCCTCGGAACTATTGGTTGAGCGCATTGAACATCAGCCTTTTGGCCGTCATTGGTTGAAATTTACTGGAAGCGTTGCTTACGAAGGAATCCAGGAGTCCGGGCAGCGCCAGGAACACGATTTTACCCCGGCCACAGCGGATAACGGCGGCGGCGACGCCAACGTTTGGGTCGTGATCTTTGCCGTAACCGATGACGGACTCGACACCGGAGCCGGAAAGCATCAGGCCGTTGCCGCTGGTAATCTGGTAAGGCCAGTCCAGCACACCGTCCGATGGCAACCCGGCGAGCAGATCATGCTTACGCCCGAAGAACCAGAATCCCATCCATGACGGTCCTGAAGAGCCAACGGGCCCGAAATAAGTGACAAGCCCCTGCGCGGCCAGAAAGGCAGCCATTTGCTCAGCGTCCCCGCCGCCGGTGGTGAGCAGGACGACGCGCGAGCCATCGCGTCGCGCGCGTTCGATGGCGGCACTAAGGTCCGGCTTCCAGTAATCATCACCTTGTTGCGAAATCGGCGTCCACACGTTGCCGGCCGGATCGATGTACCGCTTGTCCCGGAAAACCGCCCGCACCACCTTGCCCGACGAATCCCGCAGCTCGACAGCAGCCAGCGTCGCGTGGTCGGACGTGACGTGCGGCACCGAAAGCCGGATCGTTCCCTCCGGCGCATCCACCACGAAGGTTTCCACGAGCGCCCGGTCTTTTCCGCCCGCCTTGGCGAAGATGTCCAGGTCTTTGGCAACAATCGTGTCGTTGATTGCAACATCAAAGACCCGCTGTCCGGGACCGCCCATGTAGCCGTCGTCCATATAGAGCTTGACGGTGATCTTGCCGGGCGCCAGGCCGCGCCAGGTATGGATCGGTCCGGCCAGACCCCACAACTGATGCTTGTAAAGTTCCTGGTCATCCGTGTTGGCAACGGCCGCGTCGGTGTAGCTTGACTGCCAATCTTCCGGGCCGCCAACGTCTGTCGCCAGGAGGATGGTCGCAATTTTTCCTAGCCCCGGCGAAAGTGGAACCGCGTCCGTGTTGAATTGACGCTTGAGCGCAGCGATCAGTTCTTTGGATTCGCCGCAGCAGGTGATCGTGCCTTTCAGCGCTGTCGGCTGGGTGTCGATCACGAGCAACGGCTCGTCGCGCTCGAGCACAGGCCGGCCACCGGCCTTGGGGCTTAACGCGGCGTGGATCGTGACAAGACCGGGCTGGTCAACCTTGAACTGGATATCCGGTTTGAGCAGTTGGCCAAAGGTTTCGCCGCCGGTCAGCTCGACCGGATATTCCGCGTGAAACAGCGGCTTATGACCCGTCATGGAGGCCGTCACCGTCAGGTGCCAGGAGCCGGTCAGATTTGTCTCGTTGATCTGATGAACATCAACCACGGCGGTATCACCCTTGGCGATCACAGAATGGCGCGGTCTGACGACCAGAACCTCCGGCTGTGCCGCCTGACGGAGCAGCGCGGGGTCTGCCTTGAGCTGGCGCAATGCATCCACAAGTCCGCTGTGATCATCGATCGTGGTGGATTCCCAGCCGGAGAGGACGATGTAATCAACGGCGTCGCACATGCGGGCGTTCTCCAGCAGGTGCGCGGCGGAGAAATAATGCTTCGCTCCCGCCTGTTGGAAGAGCGTTTCGGCGGTTGGAAACGCCGAACGGAATTGATGATCGTCCAGGAATTTTTCGTAAGCCGCGAGGATCGCCTGATGGGCAGCCTGATCGTAGCCCGTCCGCTCGTGTGTCTTGTACCAATTGACAATCGCGGCGTGATCGTCGGGCGAGGCGCCGGTGGCCATCTCGCCCCACACAACGGCCTCCTTCCGGTTGTCAGTGCGATATTTAAAATCGGCGGGCGATTTGTACATCGCATCAGTCCACACGCCGGGCGAATCCATGGCAGTGTGCTGATCCCACCAGCCGGAGTAGCCGGTGCCGTCATCTTTCATCCAAGCGTCACTGTAAGGGAGAGACCACACCTGGTTCCCGATGATGTCGCCAGATTTGAGGAGGACCATGCGCGAGGGGTCTGCCTCGCGCATCTTCTCGAGCGCGTAGCGCATCCGGGGATTGTTCACGTCGGGGCTGGTCTCGTTCTGGAGGGTCCAGAGACTGACGCAGGGGTGGGACCGGAAGGCCCGGATCATCGCCAGCTCCTTGTCGAGTTGGTAGCGGTTGAGGAAGTCGAGTTCCACTGTTTTGCCATTCATTTCCACCTGGACGCTGGTGTGCGGAGGCTCCTGTTTTGCGGATTCGAAGGCAAGCACACCGCCACCGGCTTCGCAGTAACGCAGGAACCCAGCGCGGTCAAACGCGTCGAGCACGACCGCCTTGGGCATATGACGGTGGTTTTGAAGGGAGTCAAGGCCGAGGGCTTTCATCGCCGCGATCTCGCGTCCTGCCGCGGCCTCATCGGGGAAAATGCCGTTCGGGGCCCAGAAGCCCCATGAAATCGAGGAGCGCGGCACAATCCGACGGCCGTTCAGATAGAGCTTCGCGTCGGTCCCGAGGCCTTTGATGTCCAGCCAGCGAAAGCCAAAGGTCGTGCTGCGATCGGAGTGCGCGACGGCTGGCAGAGTTGCGGAGGCCTGGTAAAGATTCGGCTGATTGATGTCCCAGAGCTGCGCGTTGGTGCCAGTCGCATTGATTGAGGTGGTGATGGTTGCGCCGGGCGGAACATGAATGGTTTTGCTTTCTTCAAAGACAACCTTGCCATCCCGGGCGATGGCAAAGTTGACCGGCCCGTCGTAGGCCTGCCCGGTGGATGCGATTTCGGCCTGGACGTGAACCGAACGGGGGTCGGGTTTGTTAAAGACCGCCAGATCGCTCACGCTGACCGGCGCACGTACTTGCATCTCCACGCCCCCGGCCAGACCGCCGAAGGCGTGGGTCGCCGGCAGCGTATATTTGCCCCAGGTCATCGTGAGGAAGTCCATCCAATCCAGTCTGCCTCCTGGATTGGTGATGCGCACGGCCAGCAGGTTCTTTCCGCCAGGATTGATCGCATCCGTGGCATCCGCGGTGAACGGCGCCTCGGAGATAATGCTGTAGGCTACCAGCTTGCCATTGACATAAACCTCGCTGCGCAGACGAGCGGCGGGAAAATGAATAACCAACCGCTCACCAGGCCGCAGGGCCGGTGGCGTAAAAGGCCGATACCACCACGACACGCCCTGATAATATCCTTCAACCGCGACGATCTCCGATGGCGAGGTCGAATCGGCTGTGCGCGCCGGTGCCTTGTTGAAGTAGTATTCTTCAACGGTCGCCGGCAACGACGCGCCGATGCCGGCCTGGTCGTTGAGCGCCGTCCATCCCCCGGTCGGCGGATGTACCGGCAGGTTCGTGAGGTTCACATCTTCCGGAAGATAGAGGGTGTCATCCTGCCAGGCCGCTTTCGGGTCCAGCCACAGTCGCCATCCCTGATCGAAATTGGTGGCGTCAGATACCTCCGCCCGCGCGAACGAGACGAAGATGAGTTGAAAAACGATACATAGGACCGGAAGAGTTTTCATATGTGTAGAAACTGGCAATCAGCAGTTGGAATTGGAATGAGTTGGTTTGCGTCATCGCTCCCGCGAGCGAACAGCCCACGGCGAACGGAGTCAATTGTGTTCGATTCATTGTCATTCTTTTCCGATTAAAGTCAGTCTGGTTTCAGCAACTCACGGCAGCGGCGGGCCGAGTTTGATGCGGTAGAAACAATGTGGTGCGGCGGAATTCGTGTCCTTCCAGACGAACGGCACTGCGGGCGAATTGGTGATGAAAACGTTGCTCCACTGCGTGAGGTTGGTCGAGGTTTCAATCGCGTAATCCGGACCGCGCTGACCGTTGACGTTGAAACTGAATTGCCTGCCCACGACTATAATGTTACTGATGCCCGGCGCTGAAAGCGGATTGACAGTGACGGAAAAACTTTGCGTGGCGCTCAAGGGCGGCGTGCCATTGTCGGAAACCTTCAGCGTGAAACTGTTCGTCGAGTTCGCCTGCGTAACAAGCGGCCGGAAGGAAAACGCGCCGCTGCTCGCGTTCACGCTGGCGTTGGTCGCGCCGGCCAGCAGCGCGAAAGCGAGTGGCTGCGGCGGCTGGTCGGTGTCCGTGGCGCTGGCGTTGAAGGCGACGGTCTGGCCGACGTTCACGGTCTGGTTGGCGATGGGGGCCAGGGTCGGCGGTGTATTGACCGGCCAGGTCACGGAATCAATGTAGCAGGTATTTGTCCAGGCGGCGCTGGTTATGAACTGAATGCCAAGTTGCTGCAATGGTGTTGTAGCGTTCGCCGGCACCGTCACGGTAATCGTGTTCCAAGCGTTGGCAGTCAGATTCCCATACCAGCTAGTGGTCCATGTCCCGTTGTAGTCCACCAGATAGGGCTGGAGCGCGTTAAGCTTATAGCCACGGGGGATCCAGACACGGAAGGTAATGTTCGTGCCGGCGGGGACACCCAAGTTGCCACCCATGTTATTCACAGACACTGACGATGTGCCCGCTGCCGTGCCGTTGAGGTTCACCGCCAGCGACTGATTGCCCGCATAATGCTTCGTGCTTGAAGTCGCCACTCCAGAGATTTGACTGCCGCTCGCCGTCCAATACTGCGGGTCGGTTTCGAAGTTGAATTGCGCCGGGTCCGGATTGACGCCGGTTGTCGTCGCGTGGGCTTCGGGTGAAAAACCCGACGGCCCGGAGCTGTTGACGGCGACCACCTGGTAGTAATAGGTGGTGCCGCTATTGAGATTGGTATCGGTATAGGACGTGTTGGTTATGCCGGTGACGACCGGTGCAATGGGACTCTCGTAGCCGGATTCCGCCGCCCGGTAGAGATTGTAGCTGGTGGCTCCGCTGCCGGCAGTCCAAGACAAGGTTACCTGGCCGGTGCCGGTGTTTGTTGCAGCAAGGTTGGACGCGGCGTAAGGGGCGCCGTTCGGCGGCGGAGGCGCGATTCCGCCAGTCAACACCGCAACAACATCCGTGCCATTGATCGCGCCCGTGTCATAGACGAATGGACTGCTGGGGGTACTCCAGTAAAATGGACTAAGGCCGTGGGCATGGGCGGAATCAACCACATACTTGTTCCAATAGAGACAGGAAGCACGATTCCAGGCTGCCTCCGTTCCTGTCAGGAACGACTTCCCCGCCGCCTGGAATTCGCCCACCATTACCGGGATGCCCTTGCTGATATACTGGTCGGTCAGTTGTTGGAATCCCAAGTCTATGTATCCTTCTTCGCCCCAGGTGGCGTTGCGCGCTGGGTCTCCGGAATAATGATAAGCCGGCCCCCAGAAGTAGAACATATTGCCCCACGATGCATCGCTTGACAATTGCGTGAACTGAAATGGGGTGTAGTTATGATATTCGACCATCAGGCGGTTAGAGGTTGGATCCGTCGGCAATGAATTCAACCACGAAGTGTCCCCGCCGCCTTGCAGCACCAGCCAGCGATTGGTGTTATTGCTGCCGACGCCGCGAACCGCGTTGACGAAAGTCTGGTAGTAAACCATCAACGTGCTCATCGCGGCGGGACTGCTCACGGATGGTTCGTTTGCCGCAGCAAAGAGCAAATGGTTGTCATAACCGGCAAAGGTGGTTGCGATCTGTGTCCAGTAGGAGTTCACCTTCGCGTTGATGGTCGGATCGACATTCGTTGTAATGTTGGCATCCAGCCAGCCGCCGTCCCAGTGAACATTGATCATGACATACATTCCCGCGGCGAGCGCGTAATCAACCGCCTGTTTAACGTGCGCCATATAACTGGCACTGATTTGGTAGTTGGTGGCGTTGGCGGTGATGTTGGTGGTGGCGTTGGAGTCCCACGCGCATGGGATGCGAACGGCGTTAAACCCGGCGTTGGCGGCAGTGTAGAACGGCGCCGCGCTCGGATACGAATAGCCCCAAATGGCTTCCAATGAATTTCCCAGGTTCCACCCGTAGGTTGGACTCGGCAGCGGCATGGTGGCGGGTATATTGGTGGCCGCTGCTCGCAGACCGAGATCGAACACCGCGTCAAACTTGTGGCTGCTGCCGGTGGTGATGGCGCCGCCGCTGGTGGGAATGATCGCGATTTCGCCGCCGGCGTAGGCGTTCGTGGCCACGGCCAGCGCCGCCCAGCCGCCGCCGGTCGGCTGGATGCCGAATGAGAACGCGTAGGTTTTGTTCGTGACCAGCGGCACGTTCAGCCCGCTCCATTGCAGCCAGTCGCCGTCGGTGAAACCGGGATTCGCCGCGCTGAACGTGATGAGCAGCGTCGCCGTGTTGTTACTGATCCAGTAGATGCGGAGGTAATACGCCGGCGTGCTGGCCGGCGTGCCGTAGCCGTTGCCGGAATTCAGCCCCGCCGTCTTGATGGCGACCGACACAAGCTTCACGGCGTTCGTGCCGGTGGTGAATGTCTGACCGACGGGCGGATTGTTGTCGGTGAAATAATTCAGTCCATCGGGCCAGGTCTGGTTGCCGCTGGCCGAGAGTTGGTAGATGTCGTTCGTTCCAGGAGTTGGCGCGGCGGATCCGATGTCCGTCAAAGTTTGCGCGTATAAATTACCCGCCAAGCCGATGGCGACAAATGGCAAAACTACGTTGCGTATCGTAAGATTCATACTTCAATAAATTATCGCACGGACGGACGCGGCGCGCACGGTTGTGTTTGCATGACAGCCGTCACCGGCGTGAGACCATCGGCCGTCGCCGTCAATTTGATTTCACCCGCATCCTTTGTGGATTGCACGATGATTTGCGCCAGGCCGTTGAACAGGCTGCGCGACCACGGCGGGACGCTGGCGTGCCCGATGATTTTCACGGTCACGTTCGGATTCAAACCGCCGGAGCCAACACCATTGTTGACGCCCACGGCGATGACATTGTCGCCGGCGCGGATGATTTTTTTGATGTCGAATATCGGTTGCGCCTGCCAGTCGTGCGATTCGCCGACGAACTGGCCGTTCACGAAATACCAGCCCTCGTCGTCGCAGCCGCCGAAGCAAATTTGCGCGCCGGCGCCTTTCAAGTCTTCTTCCGTCAGCGTGAGATGAGCTCGGTAAATCGCCGTGGTGTCCGGTGTTTTGATCGTCGCTTCGCCGCCGCTGGTTTTGGCATTGACGTTGTTCCAGGTCGAATCATCAAAATCATTCGCATATTCCGGAATTGCATGGTTGTTCTTTGGGATTTTCGCAAGCTGCCAGCGCCAATCGTTGAGGGCAACGCCGCGTTCGGGCACTTTCGGGATAAAGGTGTCCGGCTCGTGGCAACTGGGATCGCCGTTGCCGACGCCAATGATCTTGCCGGCGCCTTCGAGACTGAAATTAATTTTGTTCTGCGCCACCGGCACCACCCGACCTTGCGCGTCCACGGCGGAAACGGTGAACACACTCACGTCCTCGCCGCCAGCCTTGATCGTTTTGCGGTCGGGCGTCAGTTGAATTTGCGCAGCGTCGCCGGTGGTTTCCACTTCCGTTTCGGCAATGACGTTGCCGGCGGCGTCAAAACCTTTCGCGCTCAACGTTCCCGGCGCATATTTCACCTGCCAGCTCAATTTTGAATTCGGCTTCATCGCCTGTTTGCCGAGCGATGCGCCGTTGAGGAACAGTTCCACTTGTTTGCAGTTGCTGAAGGCCTCGACGAGGATTTCCTGCCCTTCCCGGCCGGGCCAGTTCCAATGCGGCAAAAGGTGCAGCACGGTGTTCGTCGTCCACCACGATCTGTAATAATAAAACGCATCCTTCGGAAAACCGCAGGTGTCGAGAATGCCGAAGTGCGAATTGACGCACGGCCACCAATAAGGCGTCGGCTCGCCGCGGTAATCAAATCCGGTCCAGACAAAGGCGCCGGAAAGCCACAGCCGGTCGGCGAAGAAACTCCACCAGCTTTCGGCGGTCGTGGTCCAACCGGGCCAGACGACGTCGTAAGCGGCGACGTAACCGCGCGAATGGTCGTTGGTATAAATGCCGCGTGTGCCGACGACGCTGGCCTGTTCGGTGCCGACGTTCGGCTGGTTCGGGTGCGCCGCGTGATAACGATCCATCTGCGGACCGTAGTGATAATTCCAGCCCCGCACTTCGATGACGGAATTGATGCCGCGGAACACGTTGTCTTCCGGCGCGGCGTAGGTGACGGGACGCAACGGGTCGAGCCGCTTCACATAATCCTGCATCGTGAGCGCGACGTTGGCGGCCTGCGGCGTGTCCTGCACCATGAACTGCTCGTTGGCGATGCACCAAATCGCAACACTTGGATGATTCCGGTCACGGCGAATGTGGTCGTCCCACTTTTTCATGTTCCCCGAATCGCCGCCCATCAGCCGGCTCTCGTCCATGACCAACATGCCGAGCCGGTCGCAGACCTCGAGCAATTCCGGTGTGGGCGGATTGTGCGAGGTGCGAATGGCGTTGCAGCCGGACTCCTTCAGCTTTTTCACACGGAATTCCTGCAACGCATCCGGGATGGCCGCGCCGACGCCCGCGTGGTCCTGGTGATTGCAAGTGCCGTAAAGTTCGTAATGTTTGCCGTTCAGCAAAAAGCCGTTGGTCGGGTCAAAGCCAACAGTGCGGATGCCAAAGACGGTTTCTTTTTGATCAACGATTTTGTTGGCAACGGAAATGGTAGTTACGAGCTTGTAGAGTTTCGGATTCTCCGGCGACCAAAGAATGGGCGAGGAAAGCTTTGATTCCAGTTTTACGACGTCCTGTGATTTGCGTTTCAATTTCTCCGACTCGGAAAATATTTTCACCGATTTGCCACCGGGCGAAACGATTTCGCAGTTCACCGTCGCCATGGCAACATTCGTGAGCGTGTTGAGCAAACGAACTTCGACCGCGATTTCAGGACCGCCTTGCGGAATGTTTCCCTCAAATTCGCTCTGCACGAAAATTCCATCCGGTGCGATGGCCACCGGCGCGGTCTTGTCCAGCCAGACGTGACGGTAAATGCCCGCGCCTTCGTAAAACCAACCCTCGACTTTCGTGGCGTCCACAAGCACGGCAATCGTGTTCCTGCCGCCAAAATGCAACACGTCTGTGATGTCCTCGCGGAACGGATAGTAGCCGCCCTCGTGATGCTGTACGCACCAGCCATTTACCCACACCGTTGCGTCGCGGAACACACCGTCGAACGTCAGCCAGATGCGTTTGCCTTCGTCTTCTTTTGGCAATTCAAACGTACGGCGATACCAGCCGATGCTGTTCGTCGGAAACTTCACGCCCAGCGTCTTGAAACCGTGGCTGCCGTCGGCGGTTGCATCGAACGGCAGTTCCACCGCCCAATCGTGCGGCAGATTGACGGTGCGCCAGTAAGCATCGGCAAATTTTTCCGAAGCCGGCCCGGAACCGGTACCGGAATTCTCCAAGTGGAGTGCATCCGGCCAGTCGTCGCCGAGATGGAACTTCCAGCCCGCGTCGAGCGAAAGACGTTCGCGCGGCGACCCGGCGGCCGAAAGTTGCGTGACCAGCAACGCGGCGCACGCGCCGGCAACCAGATAACGATTGAGTGTAACGGTCTCCATTTTCATATTGGCGATAAGCATTCGCGTGAAAATGTCCACGCGTAAAAATACAGGCAAACTATTTGAACAACTACGGCCGCACCATCCAGAAGAACACCGAGCCGTTGGCGGCTTTCAACAGCCCATTAGTCACGACACGCCCAAGCGCGCAAAGCACGCCCGGCAAAGCAGGGCTGCGGTTAAATCGCGAGCGGTCACACCGGCTCTTCATGCAATAAACAGGACCGTCATGCTCCAACAGCACGGTTTCCGATGGCGAGAATAACTGACTGCCGGAGAAGCTGTGAAGTCATGTATTTGAACGACGCACCGACTGGTGGTGCGGATGTTCGGATCCCATATTTCGGGGGCTTCGGGTTTCACTCGGTCTGTCCGTTTACACGGTTTCCAGAGCCGCCCTGCCACCGTGCGGACCATCACCTCCGAATCGGTCGCTCCACCAAGCGCACCCTGGCCGAAGCTTATGGATTGTAAAGCTCGTCCAACACGAGCGCTATGCGATAGACAGATGGCGACAACCGCGCCAGCGTCTCCGCATTTCCCTTTCCGTCACGGTCACGGTTTTAGCTTTTGCCGGGTTTTGAATGCGTTCAGGTGATCTGACTCTTGGTGTTAGTAATGATGAAACATGCTGGCCAGCAAAAGCAGTTCGGGATGCGCCGCCGACAATTTGGGCAGCACCACCCGGATGCGCGAGCGATAGGCCGCGAGCTTTTCGGCTGAACGGCCGCAGATTCTTCCACCTTGTCCCAGTGCAGCTTGTTCAAATCCAGCACCAGCCGGTTTTTGCTTCGGGCCAGGGAATCGCGCAGCCGCTGCGCCGAGACTTTCCGCCTCCGACGGCTGAAAGCGCGCCTTCGAGCCGCATCCAGACTTGCTGCTTCGCGTGCTGCAACTCGACCTGAATGGAAAAATTCGGGATGGGATGTTTTTTCTGGAATTCTTCCCACAGATCAAATGCGCTCCAGCTTTTTTCCGGCAGGCGATACGTCGTCCGCTGCAATTTCGGATGCTGGAAGAAATCGAACTTCAAAGTGAATCCCGTCCACGACCGCCGCCCCCACGGCCAGGACGGATTTGAATTGCTGCGCGATGGTTCGGTTGCCCAAGTTCCGCGTGGATGCGCCGTTCCAGATCGCCGATCCATTTTCGCACGGTGGCATTCGGACCCAACAATCTGCCGGCGAGAAACACCGGATACGCAAAGCGCAATTCATGCGGCAAAGTATTCGGCCTTCTGCCGCAAAACCGGATTGGGCGAATCCTTGAGTTTCAGGTAGCCGAGGAAACGCGTTTCCAGCACGCGATAAATGCTCGGGCCGAGCCGTTGAAAATCCTGCTCGAAACACCAGTTCTGGAGATTTTCGATCTGCGCCGGTGAGAGCGTCGGATGTTTGATCATCGTGCGAAAGCCGTCCGCGCGCCGGTAAAACAAATCCTTGTCGGTCGTGTAAACGTCCTGCAGCAAATTCTCCTTGATGATGCGCTCGTAAAACGGCGTGCCGGGCACCGGGCCGTAAATCAGAAACTGCGCCAAGCGCGGGCTTGAGCTTCATCAGCCCGTCCAGCTCCTGGGCGACGATTTCCGGAGTCTGGTAATCAAAGCCGACGATCATCGAAGTCAGCACGGTGATGCCGTGCTCGCGGAATTCGGTGAGGATTTCGTCCACCGGCCGGCCTTGCTGTTTCGCATAATTCGACCGCGTGCCTTCGTAGCCGATCCAAAATCCGTCAATGCCCATCTCCAAAATTTCCTCGACCGTGAATTGGCTGATCGCCTTGATGCTGGAGAAAGCGAAGATGGACGGCTTCCTGCCGCCCGCCAGAACGCACTCGCGAAATTCCAGCGCGCGCTTTTTGTTGAGCAGAAAATCCTCGTCGAGAATCAGAAAAACCAGGCCGGGATCGAGATCGAAATAGCGCTCAACGACGTTGTAAATGTCGCGCCCGGTCGGCAGCAGCTTGATGTGTTTGCGCGAAAAGAAATGCGACGTGCAGCAGAAATCGCAGCCGTTTGGGCAGCCGAGCCCGGCGAAAATTTTTCCCGTGCCGGAAACTTTCCAGCCGAACACCTTCAGCCAGCTCACGATCAACGGATGTTTGTAAGGCATCTGAATTTCCGGTTCGCCGAGCAGACGGCGGAAGTAGCCCACGCCTTCTTCGCGGCAGATGAAGTCCGCATACGGCTTGAGGACGTCGTCTTTCAACACCGTCCCGTAGCCGCCGAGGACGATCCGGCTGTTCGGCGCGTATTGACGGATCAAGGCGACCGTCTCCTTCATCTTGTGCATGACCGCCATGATGAAAGTAATGCCCACGTAATCGTAGCCCTGCTTGAGTTCCTCGATCAACTCGCGCTTGGACGGGTATTGCAGCACCACGGCTGGCGTGTCGAGATTTTCGGCGATGTAATCCAGGCCGAAATGGACGTTCACCGTGCGCGGACTGAAAATGCCCTGTGCGCGTGTGACCTGACGGTGAAGCAGTTCGTAACCGACGGAAGCCGCATCGCCATATTGCGGGCCCATCGGACGACAGACGCTGGTCAATAAAACCTTTTTGCTCATGGACTTCGCAAACGGCTTCTACGGCATACTACGCGACGGGCTGGCTGCTGGCTATGGGGTGTTCACCCCATATCAAGCCGGCGCTGATTCGCTTCGGTGCGGAAATCGAGGCCATCTTGAAACGGCGTCCGGCGGTGGGACCGCTCTTTCCCCACCTTCGCCCCGTGCGCGCCGGCGATCGGGCAACGGAGTTCAAGCAACGTTGTGTAGGGTTGGGCATTTCGGGCGTGTCGCTGCATTCGTATCGCTATGCCTGGGCGGAGCGGGCTTTGAAATGTAGCTACCCGGAGCGGTTCGCGCAGCAGGCGTTGGGACACATTTAGGCATTGACTGAGAGCTGACAATTTTGTAAAAGTCTAATATTAGGAATCAGGATTTGGACTTGGTTGTTCATGAAACCAATCATGAAAGACGGGCGGCACCTGAATTTGAGTCATACAAGAGTGCCAGTGATTTCGGAGAAAGACTCACCCACCTCTGAAGGCAGTAAAACACATATCAATACGGCAAACCGGACGCAACCCACCTAAGGTGAAAAATGAAAACTATAAATCCAAAAAAAATGTTGCATTTAGCATTGGGCTGGCAGCGCTGTGTCTTCTGGTCGCGACAGCAAACTCACAAGCTCAACCATGCCCGGAAACCAATGGCGTAAAGGTTCTCTTCCCGCCGCAGACCTTCTATGGCGGTCTGGACGTGAAAGACAGTCGGCAGAGCATCGTGCTGGCGGACGACTTTCCCTGCACGAACGGCGGGATGATCACGGACATTCACCTTTGGGGTTCGTGGTCGAACAATGTGCATGGTACGATAACCAACTTCTGGCTGGGAATTTACAATGATACCCCGGCCTATACCAACTATCAGACCAGCACCGTGTATCCAAGCCATCCGGGCACGAACCTGCTCTGGCAGCAGTCTTTCCCGGCTGGACAGTTTTACGAGATGCAGGTTTATTTCCCGAATCCTTACGAGTTTTTTTACAATCCGGTCAGTGGCAGCTTGGATTTCGAAACGAACGTGTGGTATTACTGTTTTTACCCGACCAACCCGTTCGTGCAGCAAGGGAGCATAAACCAGCCCACGAATTACTGGCTGGCGGCGCAGGCGCAACTTATGCCCGGCGAAGGCACTTATTATGGTTGGAAAACTTCCATCAGCAACTACAACGACGCGGCCGTGTGGGACACTGTCGGGGCAGACGGCCTGCCGAAGGGAAACTGGCTGTCCATGACCAACCCGGTCACGCTTACTCCAGTCAATCTCTCCTTTAAACTCACCACCGCGACGGAGAACTGCTGCCCGGATATCGGGGGAGTCAAGTACGAGCAAGATCCCGACCTCAACAATGGCGTGGACTGGACTGCCTGTTGGGGCTGGGTACTCGCCGATGATTTTCCCTGCACCAACACGGGGCCGATCACCGACATTCATTTGTGGGGTTCCTGGGCCGGTGACTGGTTTAACACCAATGCTGTCTTCGTCCTGGGGATTTGGAGCGATGTTCCCACCAACACATCGAATCCGTATAGCCATCCGGGCACGAACCTGTGGTATCAAGTTTACAGCAACGGCCAGTACACCATTTGCGGTCCGACGTATGCGCCGGAATACGTTTTCTCCAGTACCATGAACTATACTAACCGTTCAACAAATCTGTATTACCTGTGCTTCAATGTGGATCCGACCAACCCATTTACTCAGAGGGGCACCATCTACCAAAAGACAAATTACTGGTTGTCCGTGACCGTGCAATTGGCCAATGGCCTGTTCGGCTGGAAGTCCTCGACAAACGCTTACAACGACGACGCCGTGGGTTACTGGGGCCCCGCGCTTTGGCCTACAAATGGTTGGAATCCCATAAGCGATAAGAACGGCAACTCGCTCAAAGTCAATCTGGCCTTCAAGATTACGGGTTCAAACAATCCTTGCCTGCCCCAGATTGGCTGTCCGGACGACAAACTGGTTCAGTGTACCTCCAACTGGTCGTTTGATCCGATAACCGTCAGCACCAACCCCTGTTGTGGGACCAATCCCCCGATATTTGACTACACTTATGCCACCAATATCCTTGGTCCTTGCAAGCAAATATTCACCAGAAACAGTACCATCTTGGACTGCAATTTCTCCCTGATCGGGGTCTGCACCCAGAATGTCACCGTGATGGACACGAATCCGCCAGTTTTCAGTGGCTGCGTTACCAGCAAGACCGTGCAGTGCGGGTCAAATTGGTGGTTTGACATCCCCACGGCCAGTTACGTGTGCAGCGGAAGCAATGCTGTGGTCGGCGTCGTGGGCATGACCAACTACAACCTCGGCACCTGCACGAATGTTCAGATAACGACCTGGGCCGCCACCAACGAGTGCAGCGGTGCTGCCGCCACCTGTTCCGAGGTCGTGACGATTATTGACACTACACCTCCAATCATCACCTACTGTCCCAGCAACCTGACTGTCTATACCTGTTCCAACATCGTGGAAACGTGGACCATCACGGCCACCGACACATGCAGCAGCGTAACCGTGACTTCTACGCCGCCTTCCGGCACTGTGTTCGGGATGAACACCATCAACCCCGTGGTGGTAACCGCCAGCGACGCCTGCGGCAACAAGACCAATTGCAGCTTCACCATCACGGTTCTCCCCGGGGCGGGCTGCCAGTGTGTTGAAACCAACGGCGTAAAATTCTTGCTGCTGCCGAATACTCAAAGCGGGCTGGATGTCAAGGACAGCCGCGACAACATCGTTTTGGCGGACGACTTTTACTGTGCCACACCCGGCCCCATCACGGACATTCACCTGTGGGGGTCATGGTTAAGTGACCAACACGGAATGATTACCAATTTCTGGATCGGCATTTATAACGACGTGCCGGCAGTGACCAATACTGGCGGACAAATAATTACTCCAAGTCATCCGGGCACGAACCTGCTGTGGCAGCAGTCGTTTGCCTATGGACAATACGCAGAAAGCATCTACACGAATGGCTATGAGCACTTTTACAATCCCACAAACAATCAAATAACGGGCAGCGACACGCTGGCCTGGTACTATTGTTTTTATCCGACCAACCCGTTCGTGCAACACGGCACAACCGCCGCGCCGACGAATTACTGGCTGGCGGTGCGGGCACAACTTGCGAACGACGGCACTATGTATGGCTGGAAAACTTCGATTAGCAATTACCACGATGCCGCCGTCTGGGGAACCGTTGGCGCAAGCGGCCTGCCTTCCGGGAATTGGCAGTCCATGACCAACCCCGATACCGGACAACCGATTGATCTTTCGTTCAAGCTGACGACGCCGCCAGTGGTGTGCGTGGAAAGTGACTACGAAAAATATGTCCAATGGCCGAACATTATTGGCGGCTATGACGTGTGGAACAATCCGTATGTGCTGGCCGACGACTTCGTCTGCACCAACGCCGGCCCCATCAGCGACATTCATTTGTGGGGCTCGTGGCAGTACGACCAGCCGCTGACCAACAGCATCACCTTCTGGCTCGGAATTTATAATGACATGCCGACCAACGCCAGCAATCCGTTCAGTCATCCAGGTACAAACCTGTTATGGCAGCAATGGTTCACTCCGGGACAATATGCCGAAACAATCTGGACGGCCAGCGCTCAAGAGTATTTCCTTGACCCCGGCCCAACGAACATCATCGGCGGTGATTCCGTGGTATGGTATTATTGCTTCTATCCAACCAATGCGTTTCAACAGTTGGGAACGCCCACCAATTCCAAAACCTACTGGCTGGCCGCGTATGCCCAGTTGCCAGCTGGAACCCAATACCGCTACGGCTGGAAAACCACAACGAACGTGTTGCATGATGTCAGTGTTCACGCCTTCTGGCCGGGAAGCGCGCCCACCAACAATCCGGGCTGGATACCGACCTACATTGTTTCAACGCCGCTGGATCTGGCATTTAAGCTGACGTCTTGTGGTCCGGTCTTTATCAAAAGGCTTGCGCCCACCAACGTCGTGATAACCTGGCCGGGCGGCGGATATCTGCAGTCGGCCACCAATGTTACCGGACCCTACATCGATGTGCCCGGTTTCCCACCATCGCCGTACACAGACTCGACGGTGATACCACCGACCAACAGGTTCTATCGTCTGCGGTGCTACTGAACAGGTTTGAGAATTAAAAACCCAGGCGCGGACGCCGCAATTGTGTGCGTCCGCGCCTTTGATCTGTTGAATGTAAGAGACAAGAGCGGCGTTGGGTTCGCAGCTCATTTGGCGGAGAATTCAACGCCGCTTTGGTCGCACCGTTCAATTCTGCACTTGCCGTGCAGGCTTTTCAGCAACTTCTCAAATAAAATCGAGATTTATAAATTATGCCAATACGACAAGTTAGAAAATCTTCAATCTTATTTTTGTTTATTTTTGTTATTGCTTGTTTATCTCTGTTATCGTAATCATTGCATAAAGAAACAAGCAATTGTCAGCAAACTGAGAAAGACTTTTGTATGGAACAGACAGCAAATACGGGAATAAGCGAGAAAAAGGAGTTTTACTCGCTGGAAGAGGTGGCGGATTTGATGGGCGTCAATTACCAACTCATTTACAAGCTGGTTCGGTCGGGTGAAATTCCAGCGGCACGGCTCGGCAAAGTGTATCGCATATCACGCCGCGATCTGGACGCCTATTTGCATCAAAGCAAAGCCCACGCCGGTGGCGTGTGTTCGGTGTGCGGCAACACCTACTATAGCCGCCTTTCATTGAAGCACACCTGCGCCCAATGTGGCGAGCCGATCTGTGTGGAATGCTGGAGCCGGAAGAAAGTACATGTCTGCCCGGCACACGGCCAGGGCGGTGCGTCGGCGGAAAAGTTGGCGGAAAATAACAAACAAAACTGAAACCAAACCAGAGGAACGAACTATGGGACTGTTCTCAGACAAATGCGAGGCGCTCATTGATGTGAGCACGCGGCGAGTGTTGCAAGGCGATGCCCTGACCCACGCGCGCACCAACCCGGATGCGGAACACTGTGGCAACCAAGTGCCGAAAGCCGCCAGATTCTGCAACAAGTGCGGCGCGGCGGCCCCCGGGGGCTGGTGGAAATGTCATGGTTGCGGCAAGTGGGTGGGCACGGAGGCGAACTTCTGCTGGAACTGCAAGACGGCGCTGCATCCGGAAAGCCGCACGGCGATTTCCGACAGCGTGTGGCAGCGCGAACCGGGCATTTTTGCCCGGCGGATGCAGGTGGCCGAAATGCGCCGGCTGCTGGAGAAGGGATTGCAGATCGAGATCGGCACCGTGGCGTTGCTGCTGGAAGGCGGCGTCATCAAGGACGTGCTGGGACCTGGCCGTCACACGCTGGAAACGATGGGCCGCAAACTGATGGGCCTGTTTCTGACGAAGGCGCCGCAAACCGTGGTGCTGGCCGATGCCGGGGATGTCGTGTTGCCGCTGCGTTTCACCGGACTGCGCACCCATGAAGAATTGCCGGTGGATGGTTACACCGAAGTCTGTTTTCGGTTTGCGCCAGGCCGGGGTGAGGCTTTTCTGACCAACGTGCTCAAGGAGCAAAACCATTTGAGCTACGAAAGTCTGGCGGACTGGATGCGCCAGGAGATTCGCGGCGCGATGGTGGACATTACGCAGGCCGCCACGATGGAGGACCTGGTAAAAGACCCGCAGCGGCGGTTGCGGATTGAAGATTCCTTGCGAACGGCGCTGGCCGTGGCGTTGCAACGGGCCGGAGTGGAACTGGTGCGGGTGGCTTCGGTGGAATTCACGGGCGCGGAATACGAAGAGTTGCGGGCCACCGCCGGACAGATTGAGGTCAAACGCCGCGAAATCGAGTTTCAACAACGCCTGCGCGAACTGACCAGCGGCGAGGAGATGGAGCGCTTCAAGACCGAGCAAGACCTGGCAGAGTATGTGGGCCAGCTGGCGCAGGAGAAATCCATCTCCAACGAATTGCGCGACCACGAGCTGGCGCGGCTGAAGCAGGTGCATCGGCATGAACTGGACAAAGCCGAGGCGGCGTACCGGATGGCGGCAGAAATTGAGCAGGCTGCCCACCAGATCAAGGTGAAAATACCGTGGGACAACTACACTCGCGACAAGTTTCTCAAGGATGCCGAGGTGCAGGCGAAGTTGAAAGCGATCGAATCGAGCGAAGAAGTGCGCCAAAGTTTCGAGTGGCTGAAGGTGCGGGCCGAGAAGCAAAGGGTGGATCTGGAATCCGAGAAGGCCCGGGCGCAAGCCTATTCCGGATACGACATCAAGACTTTGATCGCGTTGCTTCCAGACAACGAACAGCGGGCACAATTGCTGGAACTATACCGGCAGTCGGCGGTGGCCAACCAGACGCCGGAGCAGATTCTGGCGGCGGCGGCGGCGAACTCGCCCGCGGCGGCGGCCGCGCTGGCGAAAATGCGCGAAGTGCGCCGCGAAGATCTGGAACGCGAATTTAAAGAACGCAAAGCCTTGAGCGATGAATCGGCCGGCCGTCTGGAACGCGTGCTTACCGAGGCATTAAAAGCGCTGAACGGGAACAACCCGTCGCGTGGCTCCACAAATTTCACAGTCAATAATTCCTGAGACGAGGGTTAATGGGAGATATGCGACTGTTTATCATCAATGTTGCGGTGTTAATTCAGAAAACTGGCGGACCGGCCATGGGAACGGCCGAAAATTTAAAAAATGCGTTGTCCTAATCCAGCCTGCGCCTGCCCGGTATCAGCGAAGGATGATTTTTGTCCAAACTGTGGCCGGCGCCTCGATGAGACGGCGAAGACCCGTCGTCCCGGTCCGGAAGTGCCGGGCGAAGCGATTTCGGCAAACGTGGTTTTGCCGGCCGCACCGTTTCCCGCTGCAAACGCAGGCAACGAAGTGTTCACCGCGCCGGTGCGGGAAGATTTCCCGGGACGGTCGGACTGCGCCGATCTGGAGGTTCACTACAACAACAATTGCGTGTTCGTATTGAACATGCAATCCACGTTTGATCTGGAGATCCGGCCGCAGGTGGATGGAATCAGGGATTTCTTTGTGGAAGTGCGGCAATCAGGGCGATGCCTGATGCGGGAGCGGCCCATGGCGGTGCTCAAGCGCGGGATGCGTGTGCCGCTCTCCTTGAACTATACCCCGCGCAACACTCCGCCTGGCAGTGTGGCCTTCAACATCGTGGTAGGTTACAAGCTCAAAGGCCAGCCACGGCTATACGCCGCCACCCGCAAGCACACCTTGCACAGCGGCAAGGAAGATCCGCGACGGGTGTGCGAAAGCCTGGTCATTGAGGTGAAAAACAACATCCAGCAAGGCCACGCCGGCGACATCAAAGTGGATCAGGATTTCAAGGAGTTGAAGGAGTTGCTGGGACGGCATGACAGTCTGGCTCTCGACAAGCAATTCATTGGCCTCATCAATCAGCGTCCGATATGGACCCCGCTGCCGCTGGCGGAATGCGAGGCGGGTGCGGTTGATCAGGCGGGCGCGCCAATCTTTTCGCTGCCGCAGCGGCTCCTGCTCCAATCCACCACGGGTGGCCGTGATTTTTTCCTGAGCCTGCAGCGGCGTCTGCAACTGGGACGCGCACGAGAATGCGATGTGGTTGCCCGTATCGAGGATGCCGGCGGCCAGGAAAACCGCGAGGCCAGCACACGCCTGAGCCGTTTCCATGCTTGTGTCGAATGGCGTGACAACCGCGCCGTGCTGGTGGACCGGGGCTTTTATCCTGGCAGGAAACAGGGCCGGCCCAGCGCCGCCGGCGTGTGGGTGGAGGGAAAGCGTCTGGACACCGGCAGCGAATTGTCCCTGCGCCCTGGACGCGACTACGAAGTGAGCCTGGGTGATCCGGCCAACGCCGGGTTTGCTTTGAGCCTGAGAGTTTGGACGATGGGCGAACTGCCGTCCCCGGGCAGCGACTGCGCCACGCAATTGGGACACTCGCCCGAGGAACCCGCCTGTGTGGTTGTGCAACCAGCCGGGTCATCCACGAATAAATGCCATGCGCTCGTGCGTCATGGCCTGTGTTTGGGCTGGCTGGATGCTCAAGCCGGCAATGCCTGTTTGTGCAAGCAAGGCGGAGGTCTGCGTCTATGCACCGGTCAAGGCCAGACCTGGCTTGCCGTCGGACAATTGATTCAAACGGACAAGGCCGATTATCAAGTCCTGGATCCCGCCACCTTGAACCCGGGAAAATAAACTTTCACCAACAGCCTGAAGTCAACAACAACAAAACCATGCGAAATATGAAAATGATCCGACTCCTCCTGGGCACCGCCGCGCCGGCCGTTTTGGCCGGACTGCTGGCCGGCTGCGCTTCCACTGCGGTCACCACGCCGGACACTCCGCGCACGCCGGCCACCCCGCCACCCATCAGTGGCCGAACGCTGCCCGATACCATGGCGGCCGAGGCTTCCGTTGAAGCCGTGAAACATTTTAATATCCAGGTCACGGCGACCGGCGCCGGGCCGGTGGAATCCATCCGCCAGTCGGTTGAAGGGCGCCTCGTCGAGAGTGGCTGCAAGATTAACAACGCCGCTCCGGACATCACGGTGCAGCTCAAGGTGCGCAGCGCGGAGTTCGATCGTTCGGGCGGCTATATCCGGTACGAGGGAACGGTTGAGGCCGGCGTGGATCGCGCCTGGGACCAGAAGCGCCTCGGGTTTGAGCCGATCTCGGCCCGCGGCAAACGAGGCTTGGGCGAAGATGAGGCCATGCGAAATCTTACCGCGCAACTCTCCGAACCGGTTTCCTCTTTTGTGCTGCAGGTGGCGCGGCCCGAGCAGACCGGCCTGGCGGTTCTCGATGTGACGGTCAAGCATCCGCGCCTGACCCCCTTCGATCCTGAATATGCCGGGCGGTTCATCAATATCGTGCGTTCCCAGAAAGGCGTGATTTATTGCGCGCTGGTCGCCCATGACTATGACAACCGGGTGCTGACCTTCCGGGTGGCCTACTTCGCGGACTCCATGCCTGAAGGATTGCTCAATCGTCTGGCTGCCCTCACTGAACTTAATATCAAACCTCGCAACTAACCATTCAACTCATCAACTTTTATGCAAAATCGCATCGTAAAATCTCTCCTGTTGGCCGCTTTGTTTATTGGCGGAGCCTGCATCGCGCGGGCTGAATATCCTGATGAAGCCCGTCAGGCGCTGCGTCTGGCCGGGGCCGACATCCAGGCTGCCTTGGCCAAATCCGTCGTGCCAAAAGATCTGCCGGTGGCCATCCTGCCCGTTAAAAGCGACCCGTCCGGTTATGTCATGGGCATTCTCAAAACCGCCGTCACCGGTGCCGGTCTGCAAGGTGTCGAGGGCAAGGAAGACGAACTGGTTCAGGAGATTTTCAAGGAAATTGAATGGGGTGAGCGCAAGGATGACATTCTGGACACCAACACCATTGCCAGGTTTGGCCGGCTGCAGGCGGCCAAGTTGCTGCTCTATGCCTTTGTCCGCGAGGCTTCGGGCGAAAACGGACGCGGTTTTGCCGAAATTGAAGTTCATGTCAGTTCCATCGAAACCAAGCAGCATTTGTGGAGCGGCATCTTTGCCCGGCGGTTCTACGCCCCCAACCAGCCGGTGGGGCCGGTGGATCTTTCGCCTGAAATCCGCCAGGCCATCAAAGCCTCCTTCAGCAAACTGGCCACGGGGTTGAAAGCCGCCGACAAGCTGCGCGATGTCCATTCCGTGCTCATCGTGCCGCTCGCGGGCGATGCGGATCAGTTTGTCACCGGGTTGACCGAAGACAGCCTCGCCAGCACACCTTATTCGCCCAGGCAACTCGATGTTCGGACATTGGCGGATGCGCGGGCATTGTTGCGCGATGACCCAAAGGCCGCCGACGCCATTCTCTATGGCGCCGTGCGCGACCTGTCCATGCGCAAGATGAATGAATATCCCGACCACACCGAATATCAGATCAACGCCTCCGTCCAGTTGGCGATCCAGGCCTCACCCGCCGGCAATGTCCTCTGGAGCGACACGGTGGAAACCACCACGCCGTATGTGCTGAAACAAACCTGGTGGGAAATGGTTCAGAAGTATGGGCCGATGGTGGTTTTCCATTCCAAGTTGTTGATAATTCCCCTCGCCGTCATTGTCGGGCTGATTGTCCTGGCGTTGTTCTTCCGGGTCATGCGCCGCGCGCGCTGAGTTTTTCCAGGCAGATCAAACATGAAAAATCAAATATGAAAAATATATCCGCTTTCAATGTGGCCGGCCTGGGGCTGGCTCTGGTCTTGTCGGTCAGCGGCTGCAATTCCACCCAGCCGGGACTGACCAATCAACGGCAGCCCGGCCCGGCAGTTGGGGAGGCGGTGGGGACGGGGGCCGGCCTGGTCGTGGGCAACACCGCCGGCGTGGTGGTGGGTGCCGGCGAAGGCGCGGTGGCGGGTGTGACCGCGCCATTCAAGCCCGCGCCGGTTTCCACGGTGCAGGAATACCGCACGACCGTCGGTCCGGATGGACAAATTATCCGTGTCCCGGTCAAGGTGCAGGTGGATCAATACGGGCGTCCCATCAACCCGCCGCCACCCGCGCAACCGCCGCCCGTGAACGGCACCAATTCGGTGCCGCCGCCAGCTTCGCAGCCTTGAGGTTTGGCAACGAATGAAGCGTGTGGCATGACCTGTGGCCGGGATGGCCGGCAAAGGCTTTAAATCATGAACTGTCCCAAATGCCAGACGAATAATCCAGAGCACGCCCTGTTCTGTTCCCGCTGCGGCGCGCAGCTCCCGAACGCGGAAGCCATTCCGTCTCTGGGTGACTTGCCCACGATGCGGCCCGCCACCGTCCCGCGCCGCTTTAAGACCGGCGAACTCATCCTGCGCCGCTACCGCGTCACCGGCGAACTCGGCCAGGGCGGAATGGGCGTGGTCTATAAATGCTTTGATGAAATCGGCGGGATTGATGTTGCGCTGAAAGCCCTGCCACCGGAGTTGTCGCACAATACGGTGGAGATGGAGGAAGTACGCGAGAACTTTCGAATTGTGGAAAGACTCCACCATCCGAACATCGCGGCCGTCAAGACGCTGGAAAAAGATGCCGACACTGGCGGCTACTACCTGATTTTGGAATGTGCCGATGGGTTGGACCTGCGGCGGTGGTGGAGGCAAAAAGGCGGCAAGGCCGGTCTGGAGGAAGTGCTACCCATCTTGCAACAAATTGCCGCCGCGTTGGACTTTGCGCACAGTCAGAAGATTATTCACCGCGACATCAAACCGTCCAACGTGATGATTCGATCCGACGGGACGGTAAAGGTGCTGGACTTTGGATTGGCGGCGCAGATTCAGACCAGCCTTTCACGAGTCAGCCAGGTGAAGCAGGGAACGAGCGGCACCGGGCCATACATGGCGCCGGAGCAATGGCGCGGACAGTATCAGGACGGGGCGAGCGACCAATATGCGCTGGCGGTGATGGCTTATGAATTGTTGGCGGGACGCCTGCCCTTCGAGGGCCATGAGCCAGCGGTCCTGCGCGAGGCTGTGCTCAAGGACGAACCGCCGCCACCCGAGGCGCTTGCCGCTCCCGCCTGGTCTGTGTTGGCGCGCGGCTTGGCCAAAAATCGTGGCGAGCGCTTTGCGAATTGCGGGGAAATGGTAGATGCCCTCAGCAGGAAGGTGGTAGCAAACATCCAACAACTAACATCGAACATCGAACAGCCAATGGCAGCGGGCAAGGCCGACGACGCTCCGCAATCGGCAATCGGCAATCGTAAATCGAAAATGCCGTTGTTAGTGGTAGTCGTGGTTGTGCTGGCACTGCTGGGTATAATGGGCTGGTATTTTGGCATTCATCAGCCGGAAGAGCGGCGCAAAGCGGAACTAGCGAAGATTGAAGCGCAGGCCAAGGCGGAGAATGATGCGAAGGAGAAGGCGCGGTTGGAAGCAGAAGCCGAGCGGTTACGCACCGAGCGGGAGAAGCAGACGGCGGCTGACAAGGCGAAGGCCGACGCGGCAGCGGAGCAGAAGCGGCAGGCGGATGAATTGGCGCGGAAGGAGGCGGAGCGGTTGGCCAACGCCAAGGGCGGATTGATCGTGGAGACATCACCGAGCGGAGCGACGGTGACGCCAGCGATCACTCTGACGGACGGCTTAGTGGCATATTATCCACTAGCTGGCAATGCCAACGATGCAAGTGGAAACGGAAATAACGGGACTGTTTACGGTGCAAATTTAGTTGCGGATAGATTCGGTAACCCTAGTGCCGCATATCAATTCCATGGGAATAGCAGTTCTTACATTAACGCAACTCCAACAAGTTCACTCAACTTCGCACGTGAAATCACTGTCTCTCTTTGGTGCGCCGTTGATGGTGCCGGAACGCAGAGTCCGAGGTTGGTTTCCATTGAAAACCTTGCGATGAGCGGGGGTGGGGAAATAGCATGGCGGAATGGGCCACCACGGCAATTTGTGTTCCAGTATGGCTCCGGCTCGCCAACATGGTCGGGCAATTACGCCAATGGGCAGTGGATTCATTTGGTGGGCGTTGGAACGGAGACTTCGGCAATGTTATATGTAAATGGGGTTTTGGTTTCTAACGTTACTGTACCTGCCGTAGGCAATATCGGACAGATAACACTACTGAATATTGGAAGAATGGCGTATCCGGGTTACGACGCTTTCGATGGACGCATAGATGATGTGCGCATCTATAATCGCGCCCTTTCGGCTGATGAAATCCAAGCACTTTACAACTCGAGGGAATAGTTTTCCGGGTGGTGTTGGTGGATGCATCCTCCCGCCAAGCTGGACAAAACAGAAAACAACCGACAAAACGTTGTGACAAGAAGAAATTGAAGAGATAACGCAATGGACCTGAGTGGCAAAACGTTTGGCCAATACCGCATCATGCGCCTGTTGGGTCGTGGCGGCATGGGCGAGGTGTATGAAGCGGAGCACCGCGTCTTGCAGCGTCGCTATGCTCTGAAGTTGCTGCCGGAGGATTTCGCGGGACGTTCCGAAGCCGTAGCCCGTTTCCGGCAGGAGGCCAAGGTGATGGCCAACTTGGAACATCCGCATATCGTACGGGTAGATGAATTTGGTGAGACAGACGGGCGGTATTGGCTGAGGATGGAGTTGGTGCATGGGGTCGAACATTCAACATTCAACATTCAACATTCAACATCGAACGTCGAACAGCCACGCTGCATCACCCTGGGCGATTATGCGGCGCAACGGGGCGGGAAGATCGAGCAAGGCGAGTTTGCCGTCATCCTCAGACAGATTCTTGAAGCCTTGGCATACGCGCATGGCAAAGGCGTTGTCCACCGGGATTTGAAGCCGGGGAATATTTTGCTGGAGAAAGACGCTGCCGGCGTGTTGCACGTCAAGGTATCGGACTTTGGCCTGGCGCGAGTCATCGGCGAGGAATTTATACGCAGTCAGGCGCAGATCAGTGTGTCTCGGAGTATTGGCGAGGCGAGGACGCTGGGCGCAGAAAAGAGTCTTGGCGATGAAAAGACTCTGCGAGAGGAAGAAGGCACTTCGACGCGGGCTTTGTTGGGCACGTGGGAATACATGAGCCCGGAGCAACGACGCGGGGAAGAGGCGGACACGCGGAGTGACGTGTATGCGATGGGCTTGATGTGCTACCGGCTGTTGACGGGCGGAGAGTTGGGGGTTCGTCTTCCCTCACAACTGGACAAGGCATTGAATCCGGCATGGGATGAGTTTGTGGCCAAGGCGCTGGAGCTGAAGCCGGCGGCACGGTATGCGGATGGTCGGGAGATGCTGGCGGCGTTTGCGGCGGTGGGCGTTGCTCCCGTAGCGGCGTCTCTGGCGAGCGCCGCCAATATCAAAAGCGAAGTCAGCGGCGCTCTGCCGAGACGCCGCTACGGGGTGATGGTAGCCGTTGCCGTGGTGGTGTTTTCATTGATGGGTATTGGAGGTTGGTATCTGGGGGTGTATCTCCCCAAGCAGAAGCGGCAGACAGCAATGGTGCAACAGCAAACGGCAGCCAAGGCCGCCGATGATAAAGCCAGGGCGGAGGCCGAAGCGGCGCGGCTGGCCGAGGAAAAGCGCAAAGCTGATGAATCGGCAACGCAGCAAGCGGCCGCCAACAAAGCCGCACAGGAACTCGCGGCGAAACAGGTGGCCGAGGAAAAGGCGAAGGCTGCAGCCGAACAGAAACGACTGGCGGATGAGGCGGAGCGGCTGGCCAATGCCAAGGGCGGATTGCTGCTCAAGACGGTTCCGAGCGGCGCGATGGTGACGCTGGGCGGAGAAGACGTGCAACAAAGCCCGGCGACATTCAAGGGAGTGAAAATCGGCAAGTATCCAATGCGGGTAAGTTTGGACGGGTATGAGCCGGTGAGCCGGGAAGTGGAAATCAAAGAGAATGACTTTGCGGATTTGGGGACGATTGAGTTGGTGCATGAAACCGGAAGCGTGCGGATAGAAAGCGAGCCGTCTGGCGCTTTGGTGAAGCGCGGAAATGAAGAGTTAGGCAAGACGCCGTTGGAACTGGCGGCGGTTCCAACGGGAGAAGTAAAATACGAACTGGCGTTGACGGGCTACCAGAAGACAAATGTGGGTGGCACTGTAAAGCACAAAGAGACGCTCCAGTTAAGCCTGGTGTTGCCGTTGGACGAGGCAAGGGACGCGCTCACTGGCGTCACGGTTCAGGACTTGGATGCCAAAATCCGCAGACAGTTCCAAGTCCCCGCCGATGTTCAAGGCGCGATTGTCACCGGCATTGACCGCGATTCAAACCCCTTCGATGCCGGTCTTCGACAAAACGATGTCATCGTCGAGATCAACCGCCAGCCGGTCGCCGGTTCTAATGATTCCATGCGCCTGTGCAAGTCCGCCAAAGAGGACCAGATTCTTATTAAAATCTGGCGGCAGAGTGGCAATAGTGAAGGCCGCTCCGCTGCCGGCAGCCTGTTCGGTGCCGCGGTTGCGGTCGTCAGTCATGGCAGCACACTCTTCTTGAACGTGGACAACACCAAACGTGTGAAGCACCCGACTGGTTCATATTAAATTCTATGAAATACAAATGCTCAAACGGACATGAAAACGTCGCCTATAAATTGCCGGAACACTGTCCGGTGTGCGGCTCCAGTTTGCTGCGCATCCTGTCGGCGGGTGGCGCCGGCGACCCACCGCCTCCGCCCAAGCTCACCCCCCCGCCGCCGGTTGTCCCCGGCGCGCCACCGCCACCGGTGTCCCCGCCAACCGTGGCTCCGGCCCCGGCCACGCCGCCACCCATTGCTCCGTCCGCAGCCGCCATTCCACCGGCGCGCTCCAAATCCGTCTGGTCGCTGCTGCTCGCCGTGGCAGGCTTGGCGCTGCTCGTCGGGCTGGCAATCTGGGCCTTCCGGGGCCGGGGCGATACCGACCGGCAAATGGCCGAAGTGGCCAAACAATATGAAGATGCCGTGGGCGTGGTCATCCTTGCCGGACAAAAAGATGGGCAGCCGTTCTCCACACCCATCGCCACCGCCTGGGCGATTGATGATCGGGTCTTTGTTTCCAACGGCCACGTGGCGCAGCCGGTGGCCGAGGCGCTGGCCAACGGCTGGTCGGCGTTCATTGTCCTCAACAAACACCCGGAAAAAAAATTCCGGATCACCGGGGCGATTTGTCATCCTAAATTCGGGGAGAAGCTGCTCAACGTGGATGGCAAGGAACCCGCCGTTCCAGTTTATGACGTTGGGTTGCTGAAGGTGGATGCGCCGGTGCCCAGGAAATTCAGGATTGCGGCCAGTGCGGAACTGCACAAGCTGGACTCGGGCTATCGCGTGGCTTATCTGGGCTTCCCGATGGAGAATCTTTCCGGCGGCGGGGTGGACCCGCACAATCCGGTCGCCAACATGCAGTCGGGCATCATCACTTCCACCACGGATTACTGGCTCTCGAAAGCGCCGTTCGAGCAGGCGCTGCTGCTCGCGCACAACCTCGCGGCGACCGGCGGAGCGAGTGGCAGCCCCATCTTCAACGCCTCCGGCGAGGTGGTGGGCGTGCTCTCCGCCGGCAATATCATTGGGCAGATTGATTTCAAAACCGGCCAACCTACTCGCGCCCCGTCCGCCGCGCTGATCAACTTCGCCCAGCGGATTGATGTTTTGGCCGATATCTATCCGGAGCGCCCCGCTGCGAAAAACAATCCTCCCGCAAATAACGCGAGCGCAACCCCGGCAGGCAAGCCGGGGGGCGGCCGCATCCTCGTGAAGTGGAAACAAAATCCGAAAACCGCCTCGATCAAGACATTTCTGGCGACCACCCTGGCGCAGGAAATCAAAACTTTTCAGCATGTCGGCGGAGGCAGGCTGCAGTTGCTGAATCTGCCGCCCGGGAAAGACGTTGCCAGTGCCTTGGCGCAATACCGGAAGAACGACCTGGTTGAATACGCCGAGCCGGATTATGTGATGCACATGGCGGACCTGCCAAACGATCCGGCGCTGGCGAATGGCCTGCAATGGGCGCTGTATAATGTTGGCGAACCGGTGAACAACGATAACACCGCGGCGCGACAGTCGTCGCTCATGTCAACTCCCGCCTGGCTCCCTTCTTCGTATGCGGCCGGCAAAGGGTCCCTGAATCCAGCCGACTGGGCGGCCAGGCGCAAGGCAGCCAGTCAATCCGTGGCCGGTGGCGTTGACATCGGGGCCGAGGAAGGCTGGCAGATTCGGAACGATGCGGAGGATATCATTGTGGCGGTGATTGACACCGGGGTTGATTATTACCATCCGGATTTGGCGGCAAACCTGTGGCACAACCCGCACCCGGGCACCGGGACGGATGCCGATGGCAACGGTGTGGCAGGCGACGTTTACGGTTATAATGCCGTGGCGAAAAACGGCAATCCCCTGGATGACCAGGGCCACGGCTCGCACGTGGCGGGCATCATCGGTGCCGTTGGCAACAATAATATCGGCGTCTGCGGCGTCGCGTGGCGGGTGAAAATCATGGCGTGCAAATGCCTGGATAACACCGGGTCGGGAAATTATTCGGACATCATCGCCGGCATCGAATATGCCATTAACAATGGCGCCCGAGTCATGAATTTGAGTTTGGGCGCCCCGGAAGGATCCCGTGCGTTGCTCGAGGCCTTCCAACATGCCCGGAGCGCCGGGGTTATCATGGTCTGCGCCGCCGGAAATGAAAGCGCTGATACGGACATCGAAACCAACAAAAGTTATCCGGCCGCTTATTCAGACACCGAGGATAATGTCATCTCGGTGGGTGCGATTGATCGCTTTGGTCAACCGGCGTCTTTCTCGAATTATGGCGAGCACAGCGTGCATCTGTTTGCCCCCGGAGTGGACATCCTTTCCCTCGATATGAACGATGGCTATATCATTCATTCCGGCACTTCGATGGCTACCCCCATGGTTACTGGCGCCTTTGCCCTGGTGCTTGCCAATGACCCGCCCGGTGAAAATTATACTGACGCCATTAATCGGCTTCTGCACAACACCCGCACCTTGCCCAGCCTGGCGGGCAAATGCATGACTGGCGGAATGCTCTACCTTCCCGGCGCGCTCAAAGTTGACGCCGCTGAAAAAGCCGGCGGGCGCCAGGCTGTTCATTGACCACCGTCCTGATCAAACTTTACCAACAGGCAACGCATGAAAAAACAATCCAGCTTCACGGTTGCAGCAATCTTCGTGGTTCTGCTGTCCGGTTGCGCCGACAAAACATCCAGCCCAAAACGATCGCCACAACCCGTCGCTGCTTCGCCAGTGGCGTCCGCCAATATGACAAATCAAAATGTTTCCACCCCGCCCGCCGAACCGGGCACCAATCAACCCGCGCGCCTGATTGTCAAGTGGCGCATCGCAGTTCAATCGCCGGAGGCGGCAGCGCTGCGGGCGAAGACGGGCACGACTTCGGTTCAGGTCTTCAAGGGGGTTGGCGATGGCCGGATGGAAGTGTTGCTATTGCCAAAGGACCGGAAGCGCGCCGAAGTCATCAAGGAATTTGAGGATAGCGGCCTCGTGGAGTACGCGGAGCCGGATGCCAGGGCCAGGACACAAACCGACAAACCGTGAAGGAGAGATGCCTATGACGACAAGAGCCGTTCACTGTTCAATGTTTTCACTTTTCATCGGGCTGGCGTTTTGCGCCACCTTCAGCGTCGCTGCCGGGAATGACTCCGGCAAGGGCCCGGCCGGCGCTGGAGCGTTCATCCAAGCCAGTGCCCTGGACACAAATTTCTTCCTGTTGTCTTCGTGGAATGAGACGTTTTGCGACAACCCGGCTTTGGCCGCATTTTACGTGGCGCATGACGGGCGGCTGATGCTCGCCATCGAGTCTGAACTGGGGATGACCTGCCTGGAAACGTGGCGGATCGGGACGGTCAAGACCATCACCCTTTCCGAAGGCAGCCGTCGCATTTGCGTGGAAACGACGAACAACGACGTACTGGTGGAAATCAGTGATCCGGACGCCACGCGATTCGAGCCTTTTGCCACGAACAACTGGGTCACATTTGATTTTGATCCGGGTGAGAAAGAGCCGCTGCACAGAGTGGCACGGCAATTGGAATTGCTGACGGGGAAAACGGCGGTCGTCACGGACATTGTTCCATCGGCCATCCAGCGAAAAGCGGCGTCATTCAAGGAGCAGATGCAAAAGCACGCCCGGACTGCCGCCGCCCAGGCGGCTGCCTCTCAAAAGGCCTCGAGCAAAAGCCCGGCGGGCGCGGGCGTGAAAGGCCGGCTCAAAGCCGTTCGGGCCAAGGACACCTTGCTGGCAAGCTGGAACTATGATGATCCTGAAGCCGGAACCATCTCCTGCAATTTCCTTCAGCCGGAGGACGGCAGCCTGATGCTGATTTGCGGCGAGGTTGATGTGTATTCGTGGAGGAGCGAATCCATCAATACGGTTACGCTCTACGATGAGGACAACGAGATTTGCGTCGAGACGGCGGAGGGCGCGGTGCAGGAGAAGACCGGGGCCGGCCTGGTGGGCACCAACAGCTCGGTCTGGATGTATTTTAACCCGACGGACAAGGAGAAACTGCACCAGGTCGCGCGCCAGCTCGAATTGCTCGCCGGCCAGCCGCTCGCCACCGAAAACATCGTGCCGGCGGCGAAAAAGGAAAAGGCGGCGGCGTTCAAGGGACAGATCCAGAAACAAGCCCGGGCGGCGGCAAAAAATGCTCCTGCATCTCCCGGAGTTTCAAAACAGCACGCGAAGCACTCGGTTGCTGACGTCAAAAGCCGGGTCAAGGCGATCAGGGCGAAGTACACATTTTTGATTGGCTGGAGCTATGATGATGGCTTTGGCCCGGTGTCCTGCGATTTCTTTCAAGGGGATGACGGTTACCTGTACTTAACCTGCGATCTCTATGGCGAGGATCCGTCCGTGGATGTGTGGCAAAGCGAAGCCGTTGCCGCGATTACGCTTTATGAGGGGGATAACGAGAATCTGCGTCGAAACGGCGGCGGGCGCTGTGTCCGAGGAAACCCGCGACGGCTTGCTGACGCAAGACTCGGTTTGGATGTTCTTCGATCCCAACGACAAGGACACGCTGCACCAGGTCGCGCACCAACTCGAAGCGATCACGGGAAAAACCGTTTCTGCCGAAAGCGCCGTTCCGTTCGCGAAAAAGCAAAAAGCGGCGGAAGTCAGGGAAAAAATAAAACAGCACACCCGGGCGGTTGCCGGCAAAACGCCGGCCTCGAAGAATGTTTCAAAGCCAGGCCCGGGCAAGTCCGCCGGGATGGCGCAGAGCCGGCTCAAGGCCATTCGAGCCAAGAGCACCTTGTTTGCTGAATGGGTATTTCACTACGAGGATTCATACGGTTACGATTGCTCGTTTTACCAGGCGGATGACGGTTGCTTGTGCCTGGGGTTTGTTGGTGATGAGTATTCGTGGAGAAGCGAAAACGTCACGGCGATCACGCTTTACGAGCGGGATTGCTGGATTGATGTGGACACCGCGGAGGGCGCTGTTTGGGAATATGATTGGGTGGACAATTCGGAGTGGTATTATGATGGCGTTTGGTTTCAATTTGATTCCAGCGACAAGGAGACCTTCTACTCCGTTGCCCGGCAACTGGAACTGCTGACGGGCAGGACGGCCATCATTAGCGATACGGCGACCCTGGCGGTAAAGCAGAAGGCCGCGGCTTTCAACACCAAGGCGCGGCAACACGCCCAGGCGGCCGCCAGCAGGAAACCCGACTCGCAAAAAGTTTCCCCTGAAGGCAAAAGCCAACCCGGCTCCAGCGTGAAAAGCCGGATCAAGTCGCTGAAAACCAGCAACACCCTGGTCGCGGGCTGGAAGCGTGGAACCGGCTATTACGCCACTACCTTCGCGCTCTACCAGACTGGCGGGCAGATGTTCTCGTCCGAGCAGTTTTCCGCGGATGTTTACCTGTTTGCCTGGAAAATGGACGCGGTCAGCGCCATCACGGTTTATGAGGGTGAGAACGAGATATGCGTGGAAACCGCGGAGGACAGCGTCCTGGCGGAATTCGGCAATGAATCCGGGGTGATTGGCGGCCCGGCCTGCGCCACCAGCTTTGTTTGGCTGGATTTTGATCCGGGTGACAAGGAAACGCTGCACAAGGTTGCGCATCAACTGGAAATGATCTCGGGCAGAAAGGCCTCAACCGAAGATACAGTTCCATACGTCAAAAAGCAGAAGAGATCGGCCTTGAAGACGAAGCTCAGGGAAGGCGGCGCACCGCAGTAACCCGCGAATGAACGCAAATAAAGCCGGGGTTTCCAGGCCCGTGTTTTGCTTTGTCGGACGGAGTGTCGAAGTTATCAAGGAATTTGAGAACAGCGGCCTCGTGGAGTATGCCGGGATAGATGGGGAAGTAAAAGCCTTGGATCGCAAGCCATAGAAGTTGCGCCCGTAAAAGAGGGGTGCATCTTGACACTGCCTCGTAGCGCCGACTTCCAAGTCGGCTGTGTCGCGGATTTCCAAATCCGCGAACCTGGAAAGGCAAAACGGGCGCGGGCGTTTCATTGCGCTGCCGATTGGGAAATCGGCGATACAGCAGGTTTGGAAACCTGCGCTACGAGGACAATGCGCGGTTCCGCCTTGCCTTGATGGCGGGTGGAATTGTACGCTGACCGCAATTCAGCCCGCTGGAAGCGCCAATCATGAAATGTCCCGGTTGCCAGAAAGAAGTTGCCGCAGGAGTTTTGTTCTGTCCCGGCTGTGGTGTGCAGATGCCGGAGTCCAACGCGCCGCCGTCTTTGGGCAACCAACCCACGCTGGAGCGCGAAGCTGAGGCGGTGAGCATCGGTGACCTGCCGACGATAAAAGCCGGACGCAGCCGGCGGTTCAAGACCGGGGAAGTAATCCTGAAGCGCTACCGGGTGTTGGACGAACTGGGCCAGGGCGGGATGGGAGTGGTGTATCGGTGTCTGGATGAAGTGGGCGGAATTACGGTCGCCCTCAAAGCCCTGCCGCCGGAGTTGAGCCACAATGCCGGTGAAATGGAGGAAGTGCTGGAGAACTTCCGAATTGTGGAAAGACTCCACCATCCGAACATCGCGGCCGTCAAGACGCTGGAGAAAGATGCCGACACGGGGGACTACTACCTGATTTTGGAATGTGTGGAGGGACTGGACCTGCGGCGGTGGCGGAAGCGGAAGGGAGGCCGGACCACACCGGAGACCGTATTCCCCATTCTGCGTCAGGTCGCCGAGGCGCTGGATTATGCGCACCGCCAGAAAATCATTCACCGGGACATCAAGCCGTCGAATTTAATGGTGCGGGCCGACGGGACGGTCAAGATTTTGGATTTTGGATTGGCGGCGCAGATTCAGTCGAGTCTTACCCGCGTGAGCCAGGTCAAGTATGGCACCAGCGGCACTGGCCCGTACATGGCACCCGAACAATGGCGCGGCCAGCAACAGGACGGCGCCACGGACCAATATGCCCTGGCGGTGGTGGCGTATGAGCTGCTTTCCGGCCGGCTGCCCTTTGAGACGCAGAATCAGTTTGCGTTGCGGGAGTCGGTGATCCGCGAAATGCCGCAGCAGCCCGAAGGCATCAGCGATGAAGTTTGGCCAGCCCTGTCGCGCGGCTTGAGCAAGGAAGCCGCGCAACGCTACGCCAACTGCGCGGAATTCGTCGGAGCGTTGGACGGCAATTCACATTCTGAAACAAAAAATCCAAAGCCGGTTCTTGTCTCACCATCGGTCAGCGGCCGGAATAAATCTAAAATGCCGTTGGTGTTCGTTGTGGTAACGGGACTGTTGTTACTGGCCGGTGTGGGTTTGTATTTAAGCAAGGTGCGGTCAATGAAGCCGGCGCCGGTGGCGAAGGTTGCTGCTGAGGAAGCGCGGTTGGAGGCCGAAGCGGAGGCAAAAAAACTGCAGATTGAGCAAGAGAAGCAATCAGCCATCGAGAAAGCCAGGGTTGAAGCTGAAGCAAAGCGATTGGCGGATGAAATGGAAAAAAGCAAACACCCGGCGGCGGCAAATGATACCGTAGCGCAAAATGTGAATGCCAAAGGAGGTGTGATCGTGGATACGCAGCCCAGCGGGGCCAAGCTCACCCTGGGTGGAGAAGACGTGTTGACCAGTCCGGCGACTTTTAAGGGGGTGCATGTCGGGAAATATCCCATGAAGATTGATTTGAACGGTTATGAACCGCAGACGATGGAAGTGGAAATCAAGGAGAATGAATTCAAGGATATGGGAGTCATCAGGTTGGTGCGCCAGACGGGCGGCGTAAAGATTACGAGTGAACCGCCGGGTGCGACAGTATTGCAGGGTGAGCGGGAAGTGGGAACGACACCATTGGAAATACCTTCCGTGCCGACCGGCGAAGTGAGCTATCGCTTGAAAAAATTGAAACACAAAGATGCGTTGGTTAATGGCACCGTGAAATACAAGGAGTCATTAGCGCTGGCAGCGACATTAGAAAAGAGGCCTTACCCGTTAAGCAACGAACAGTGGACCGATACTTTAGGCCAAATATTTACCCCGGTCAATGGCACGCGCGTGTTGTTTTGCATCTGGGAAACCCGGGTGAAAGATTTTGAAGCGTTTGTCAACGCGAGCCATAACGATGCCGGCAGCCGTTGGAAAACCCCGGGATTTACCCAGGGTCCTGACCATCCGGTCTGTTATGTGTCTTGGAATGATGCCAGGAAATTTTGCGCGTGGTTGACCGAGACCGAGCGGCGGAATGGGGAAATCCACCCCGACCAAAGCTACCGTTTGCCGACGGATGCAGAATGGAGCCTGGCCGTGGGTTTGGGAACGGAAACCGGTGACACACCAAATGAAAAAGACGGGAAAACCAAAGATTTGTATCCGTGGGGCACCCAATGGCCTCCCCCCTCCGGGGCTGGCAATTATTATTCGTCTTTGAAAACAGACAATTACGATCACACTTCGCCGGTGGGTAGTTTTTCGGCAAATCAATACGGCATTTACGATCTCGGCGGCAATGTGATGGAGTGGTGTGAGGATTGGTATGACGCCAACCAGAAATCAACCGTGGCGCGCGGCGCCTCGTGGCGCAGCAGCACCCCTGATGATTTGTTGTCCTCGGCTCGCATCAGTCTTTCGCCTAACGGCCGCTATGATTGCACCGGGTTTCGGGTGGTGTTGGATGTTGGGGAACCCAAATAAGTTGAATGAAATGGATGTCGGAATTAGCTTAACAAGCCAATTGACATGGCTTTACATTGAGAACCAAACAATTGCCTGAAAAGCACGTGACAAAGGCAGACAAATAGTCGGATGGAATCAGCCATGAAAAAACAGACCGCATTTTTTTTGCTTCCCTTGATCCTTGCGACCGCGCTCCTTGCCGGATGCTCTATCGTAAACACCTACCCGATGCAGAATGCCTTTTCGGTGAATGACGCGGCGTATGCCGGAGGCCCGCCCGTGACGCTGCGACCCATTGAGGAATCCATGGAAGCAAATCCGGGTAAAGCCGCCCCCTATAAAGCGGATCCAAACTACCTGGGCGAAGGATTGGTTGCTATGGTGACAGAAGTATGTGTCCCGATTATGTGGCAGTTTAACAAATTTCAAGCTGACTGTTCGCGAGTGGATATTATTCGCTCGGCCATTTTGTCAAAAATGAAGGCCCGCGGCATTCCAGTAGTAGTCAGGACGGGCGGTGACGTTGAGCCACCCGCCCCGCTTCCTGAAGATCGCTTGAGTGTCACCGTTCGGATCCGTGAAATGAACGTTGATACCGCGCTTAATGGATGTTTGCCTTTGCTTATTTCCAATGGCTTTACCTACAGAAACCAGGTCGCCCATGTTGTGTTAGACCTTCAATTCTGTCAACCAGGGCAGGCCAAGCCCATCTGGGAAGGAACTGCGGAGGGGAGCAGCCGCACCAGCATGAAAGACGTGGGCGGTTTTGCCGCCAGTCCTGATTATACATTTGATAAAGTTGTTCAACGCACCAATGTGGTCAAGGAAGCCGTTTCCACCGCGGCCGAACAATGCGTTGCAAAACTTGCGGAGACGCGGACTGCGGTCTGCAACCAGCGTTATGCGAAGCTGATGAAAGACGGCTCGGATCTGGAGGCCGATGGCGACACGGCCAGGGCCATGGAGGCCTACGGACAGGCCTCCATTTCCGCGACCACCGCCGGGCAGGATGCCGAAGCCATGCAGGCGCTGGTCCGGTTGCTTCGGGTTATCGGCATCCGGCCAGCGCTTCCGGAAGAGGCGCGCAAACTCAAGGTGCAAGCGGAGGCGGCGTTTCGAGATGGGCGGTTTGACGCCGCCTCACAACTTTATGGGGAGACCTTGAATATCGCGCCTTGGTGGGCGGAAGGGTATTCCGAACTGGGTCTCCTGCTTGGCGCCAGCGGCCATTATTCACAAGCCATCCGCGAGATGAAACGTTATGTGGCTCTGGCTCCGAACGCGCCTGATATCCGCAACACCCAAGACAAGATTTACGAGTGGGAACAGAAATTGTCATCCCAAACAACTCCTGCCGCGACCGTCCCTCCGATAAAACCCTCCAGTGGTCGTCGCAAGTAATCGTGGCCGGAGCCCATTGTTGCTTGCTGTATGAAATCGGATCTGTCAGCCGGAAGTGACTTTGGCCAATACCGCATCGTGCGCCTGCTGGGGCGAGGCGGCATGGGCGAGGTGTATGAAGCGGAACACCGCGTGTTGCACCGCCGTTACGCGTTGAAGTTGTTACCCGAGGACTTTGCCACGAGATCCGAAGCCGTGCGCCGCTTCGAACGCGAAGCGGAGGTGATGGCGAATCTGGAGCACGCACACATCGTGCGGGTGGACGAGTTTGGCGAGACGAACGGGCGGTACTGGCTGCGGATGGAGTTGGTGAAAGGGGTGGCGCCAGAGGCCGGAGGCCGGTGGTCAGGGGGCAGTAGTCAGACCCGCTGCATCACCTTGGGCGACTACGCGGCGCAACGGGGCGGGAAGCTTGAGCAGGGCGAGTTTGCGATCATTTTGAAACAGGTTTTGGAAGCGCTGGCGTATGCGCATGGCAAAGGGGTGGTCCACCGGGATTTAAAGCCGGGGAACATATTGCTGGAGAAGGACGCTGCCGGCGTGTTGCACGTCAAGGTATCGGACTTTGGCCTGGCGCGAGTCATCGGCGAAGAATTTATACGCAGTCAGGCGCAGATCAGTGTGTCTCGGAGCTTTGCCCCCATGCCGGGTCGGGAGATGAGTCTGGGCGACCAGCCGACGTTACGACCGGAAGAGGGCACTTCCACGCGGGCGTTGTTGGGGACCTGGGAATACATGAGCCCGGAGCAAAAGCGCGGTGAGGAAGCGGATGCGCGCAGTGATGTGTATGCGGTGGGGTTGATATGCTACCGGCTGCTGACGGGCGGGGAATTGGGGGTTCGTCTTCCCTCACAACTGGACAAGACATTGAATCCGGCGTGGGATGAATTTGTGGGCAAGGCGTTGGACCCAAAATCAGCCTCCCGGTATGGAAGCGGGCGGGAAATGTTGGAGGTGTTCAACCGGTATAATTGGACGGAGTCCGAAGCGACAGGCGCTGGCCCGGAAAAGGTCGAAGCGCTGCCGAAACCTGCGCGCCTTTCTCCAAAATCGAAACGGCCGTGGGTTGTGGCCACCGTTGTTGCGTTGCTGTTGCTCGGTGCTGGCGGCTGGTATTTTGGATTGCATCTGCCGGAACAACGGCGCAAAGCAGAAGCCGAACAACAAGAGCGAGCACGCCTGGCGGAGCAAGAGCAACAACAAAAGCAACTCGCGGAAGCCAGGGCCAAAGCCGAGGAAGCCGAGCGGCAACGCAAAACCGCCGAGGAAAAAGCCCGACAGGAAGAGGAAGCTCGGCTTGCCTTGGAACAACAGAAGAAACTCGCCGAAGCCACGGCAAGGGCCGAAGAAGCCGAGCGGCAACGCAAAGCCGCCGAGGGAAAAGCCCTTCAGGCAGAAGCGGCGCGTTTGGCGCTGGAAAAACAAAAACAGGAGGCGGAACACCAACGCCAATTAAACATCGCCGACGGAATCAAGTCCGCGCAAGCCGCATTGCAGAACGGAAAATACGCCGACGCGCGCCAGCAATATCAAGTCGTGCTTGCCATGGATGATGGAAATGCGCAGGCGAAAACCGGATTGGCGGATGTGGACAAAGCCGAAAAAGCGGCGGCCGCACTGGCCGCTTTCGTCGCGACGAATAATATTGTCCCCGCAAAGAAATTTGCCGGAACCTGGACAGGTTCGGTGGATTATAAGAACATACTGATTGGTGGTAATCAGTCCTGCACCGTTGTTATCAATCATGAAGAAACTTTAGCGACAGAAACGCTGGGGAAAGGAAAATCTGACGCGGCGCGCAAGACGACAGTAAATGGCAACACGATTTCATGGAAGCCCGGCTGGTTTCACGAGGAAATCTTCACCATGGCTGTTACGGACGACGGGCAAACTGCCAGCGTTTCTTTAACTAGCCCGTTGGGCACCGGCTACGGAACATTGAAAAAACAATAGCCGTCGTTTGGCAGTGGCTTTCGTTTCGGCGCAGGTTTTCCCCATTGCTGGCATGAAAAAACTTTCCGGTTTACCGGACTGTCCTCCGCCTCAATAAACTCAAAAATTGAGTGATAACAGCGCCAAATCCTGCCTCTGGAGCCATCTCCCAGGTTCAACTGCCGGGCAAAATTTCCACCTGCGGACGTTGCAGCCAGCCGATTCTGCCGGAACCGTCGGTGACTTGCAGCCAGTTGTCGCGGCGATCCAACACGGCAAGTTCCGCGCCGTCGTGTGCGGTAAACGCGCTCTGCGCCTCCTCAAACGGCCCGCTGCGCGCGGTGGCATCTTGCGCGACGACCACGGCGGTTTGCTTTGAAAAATGGTTTGCGGCGTTCACGCCGAGGCACGCACACGACAAAACGGCAACCGCCACCGCGCCCCGGGTAAAACCGCGCAACGCCGTTTTGAGCGCCGGTCGGATTTGCCTCGCCGCCAGCAAGGCAAACATCAGCCAGAATGCGACCACGGCCAACTCCGTCCACTCGCTCAAAGTGAGCAGGCCCAGCCATTCCGCACCGCGGGACCAGCGGCTTTCATGGAGCGTCGGGCCTTGCACCCGGTTGCGCGCGAATTCCAGATTGGCCCGCACCTCGGCGTCGCGCGGCGTTAATTGCGCCGCCTGGCGGTATGCGGCAATCGCGCGGCCATAATTGCCGGATTTAAATTCCGCGTTGCCGTAATTGAAATAAAGCGCCGGGGAAACCGTTTTGGCTTGGAGGATTTTCTCGTAAGCCCCGGCGGCTTCGGCAAATTTGCCCTCGGCGTACAGTTTGTTCGCGGCATTGAATTCAGCCGGAATGTCGGCGGCCATCGCGGTGCCGGTGAAAATCCAGGCAGCGGCCACTGCCGCCAGCAGAAGGCGTCGAAACACTTTCAGGTTCCTCAATATTTTCCGTGGATGGCATGATGTGAAACAGGACGCTTCGGGTGTGATCGTGAAATCAGTGGTGACATCCGCCCTCACCCCGGCTCTCTCCCCCAGGAGAGGGGGAATCGTTCGCTGCGCTTTGAGCCATGCGATAGGCTGAGTTATCATGCGTCTCACTGCAAATAACCAAAAATCGGTGACGACACCAAGGATTGGAAAATGCTCCGGCGCTGTGACGTTGCTCACCCTCTCCCTGGGGGAGAGGGCCGGGGTGAGGGCGAGCGTAAACGGCAATTCCACTGAAAACATTGAGTAATTCGTTTTCATGCTTTCACGTTTTGCAGTCCACGAATGGCGTTTTCAAATTGCGGAATCACCGCGGCCAGTTCTCCGCTTGTTCGCATCGGCGCGTAACGCGCCTGGTTGCAGAGCTGGAACAATTCGCGCAGGCCGGCCAGGACCGTTTCCGGCGCGCCCAGCAAAACCAGGCGCTCGTCAATCACGGCTTCGGTGATGGACGAGGAGGGACAATCCAGCCGTTCGCCCAGTTGTTCCTGCAACAGGCGAAACAGCGTCGCAAAAAATTCGGCCGAATTATTTTCCGCCGCGAGGCGGCGCAGATCGTTCAGTCCGTCTTGAACCAGGCCGGCAACGCGCCGTTGCCGCCGCAAACGGGGATTGTTCGCCAGGTTGTCCGTGCTTTTGCGCCACACGAAAGCCGCGAGCCATGCCAGCACGGGCAGACTTTGCGCGGCTAGAAACGCCGGTCGCGTCAACCGCGGCGGGCCGGCTGGCGCGAGCGCGCCGATTTGCTCTTTGATGGGCAGAATGTCCTGTGGTGGCGGTGGATTCCGGGAATTGGCCGCTTTCGTGGCGGCAATCACGGGCACGGGTGTCGTGCCGCCGGAATGCACGGCGAGTTGAACCGACGGCTGCGTGAGCGTGCGATAGGTTTTCGCGCCGGGATCGAAAAAACTGAACGAAAACGCCGGCAATTCATGGACGTCCGTGTTTTGCGGTGTGATGATTTGCTCGAACGTTTTTGTGCCTTCAATCCCGAGTTGGTCCGTTGTCTTAATGTTCTGCGTGGGTGGATAGGCCTTGAAATCGCGCCAGGCGGGCTGGTCGGGCAACGTGAGCGCATCGAGCGCGCCGCGGCCGGAAATCTGGACGCGCACGGTGATGGGATCGCCGACGGCCACATTGGTCGGCCCGGCGGTGACGATCATGTTGTAATCGCCGACCGCACCGTTAAAGTTCGGCGGCGCGCCTTCGGCGGGCAATGGCAGCGATTCCACATTCAGTGTATCCGTGGCGAGCGTGACTTGTTTTTGTTCGCCACTGTTGAAGAACTGCCGGAAAAATGGGTCGCCGCCCCGGTTCGACGAGGGCAGCTCGACAACCGCGCTGGCCGTAAATGGTCCGAGGCTGATCGTGCCGGACTTGTTGGCCGTGAGGGCGATTTTGAGCGGGACATCCGTATAAACGCGATTGCCAATTTGGACCCGTTGCTTCGGACTTTGAGCCATTTTACCAACGGTGAATCCATCAGCGGGCGTGCCGGTAAACTGGAAATTTCCGAAATTTTGCACATCGTCGCGCAGATAGATGTCCAGCCGGGCAGCCAGCACTTCGCCGGGATAAACCTCCTTTTTCGGCAGGGTAAGCCTCATGAACGCGACTTCCGAACCGGAGTTGATGGCTGCCGGCGGCGGCGAATTCGGCGGCAGCACTTTTAATCGCAACGGCAATGAACTTAGCCGCTGTCCCCCAACGTCGGCGGCCAGCGTCGGGATGGTGAAATCGCCGGCCTGCCGCGGTGTGAGCGTGAAATTGTACGTGACCGTGGATTTGGTTTCGCCATTGACGAAGCTGAACTGGCTCGACGGTCCGACGTAGGCGATTTGCAAACCGGCGACATTCGACGGCGTGGGGACATTCCTTGGCGACCCATCTTCAAACGTCAGGGACAGGGTGGCGCTTTCGCCGAGGGCGATGGTGTCACGGTCGAGTGATGCCGTGAAGGTGGCGGCATCCAGCCGCGCGCCGCCCAGGCACAACACGGCCAAAGCCATGACCGCACCCCTAATAAATTTGAGAGCCTGCCTGAAAAGTCGGGTTGGGTGTCCACCCTTCAGGGTGTCAGGCCATAGGAACACGCTAAAGCATGGACACCCAACGGTAGCGGCCTCAGACAACTCGCGCAGTCTCAATATGTGTTTCAACCGATGTTCCATTTTTCCAAAACCATTCAGAAAATTATGAAAATAGACAACCGGAAGCACAAAAATGTTCATGCTTCAAACCGCCTTCAGCAGCGCGGAAATCAAGCCGTCCGTCGTGTGCTCCTTCGCTTCCAGCGCGGGTTCCAGTCCCAGGGCGCGGATGGCTTTGCTCGTTTCCGGGCCGATGGATGCCAGTTTTAGCTGCGGGAATTTCTTCAGCAGTTTGGGCAGGTCAAATCGCGCGTGGAAATGTTCCACCGTCGAACCACTGGTGAAGGTGATCCAGTCCGCGCCGCCGTTGAGCAGGGTTTTGCCCGCCTCCGCCGGGTCCTCGGTTTCGGCCACGGTTCGGTAGATCGCAATGTCGTCCACGATGGCGCCGAGTTCCTCCAGCGCTTTCGGCAAATCGGGGTCTGCCACTTCGGCGCGCAACAGACACAGCTTCAGATTCTCGATGGTCTGGAATTTTTCAAACGCCGCGGCGATTTTCTTTCCGGTAAATTCGTCCGGCGTCAAATCCACCTGAAGATGCAGCTCGCGCAGTTTCGCCGCCGTGGCCGGGCCGACGGCCGCGATGCGCGCGCCGCCGATGTCGCGCATATCCTGGAAGCGCCGGAAAAAGATGTCAAAAAACGCCGTTACCCCGTTCGCGCTCGTGAACACCAGCCAGTCGTAGGCATTCAATCCCAGCAGCGCATCCACGATGGCGTCGGTCTCCTTCGGCCGCGTGATTTTGATGGTCGGCACCTCCAGCACGTCCGCCCCCAGTTCCGTCAGCCGTTGCGCGAAACCGCCCGCCTGTTCCAAACGCCGCGTAACGACGACGCGCCGGCCAAACAACGGACGCTGCTCAAACCAGTTCAATTTTCCGCGCAATTTCACCACGTCGCCGATAATGGCCAGCATCGGCGGCGACAGTTTTTTTTCAACGGCCAGGCCGGCGATGGTTGCCAGTGTCCCGGCAACGGCCTGTTGCCGTCCGGTGGTGCCCCAGCGGACCATGGCCACCGGCGTCTCCGGTGACATCCCGTGCTGGATGAGCGATTGGGTCCAGTCGGACAGTTTCCCGGTGTCCATAAGCACAACCTTGGTGCCGGGAATTTTGGCGATTTGGTCATGACGCAAACCCGTTTTGGCATCATTGGGATCTTCGTGGCCGGTGAAGACGGTGAAGCTGGAGCAATGGTCGCGATGGGTGAGGGGAATGCCGGCATAATTCGGCGCTGCCACCACGGACGAAACGCCGGACACGACTTCAAACGGAACCTTCGCCGCTGCGAGCGCCTCGGCTTCCTCGCCGCCGTGCCCGAAGATGTAGGGATCGCCGCCCTTGAGCCGCACGACGCATTTGCCTTCGCGGGCCCGGGAGATGAGCAACTCAATGATTTCCTCCTGCGGCAGGGACAGGTTTTTGCCGCGCGTGATGAGTTCGGCGGATGGCGGCGCCAGCCGGAGCAGATCGGGATTCACCAGCGCGTCATGGAGCACCACGTCCGCGCGCCGGAGCAATTCCGCGCCGCGCAACGTGAGCAAGCCCGCGTCGCCCGGCCCCGCGCCGACGAGATAAACCGTGCCTTTGGATTTCACCCGCATACTTTATTCGAGCGGCGGAGTTAATCAATGAAAGAGGGCGAAAGTTTTGACGCGCCGTTGCTGAATTGGTTGACGAACGGGCCGGGCACTTTGGATTTGAATCAAATGGGCATCAGTGATATTGCTGTTAAATAGCCAAAGTCATCGCCATGCAATTGAGCCGTTCAAAATCCACCATCTTTTCCCTCGCACTGGTGGCGGGTTTGCTGGCTTCGCCCGGGGTGCTGGCGGGCTTTATGCCGCCGCAGCCACAAATCCTGAGCGACATGGTGCTGGCCAACAACTATTTTACCAACGAATGGCCGGTTCCCGGTTGTAGCAGTTGCCTGCCTCCAGCCTCGAAACCGCATCCAAGCAACATCTGGACCCGGGGAACGTATTTTGAGGGGGACCTGGCATTGTACCGGATCAATCATGACCCCAATATCTACAACTACGCTGTGCAATGGGGCACGTTCCACAACTGGGCGCTGTGGGGTGCCGATACCAGCGACACGTCGGCTAACGACCAGTGCTGCGGCCAGGCTTACATCGAGCTTTACCAGTTGGACCCGACGCAGACCAACCGGCTGACGCACATCGTCAACAACGTGAATTTTTGGATGAGCACAAATGCCCCCCTCTGGTGGTGGTGGATTGATGCCATGCACATGTCCATGCCCGTGTTTGCCAAACTCAGCGTGCTGAATTCCAATGTCATCGGCGCGCTGGCGACCAATTACACCTACCCGGCCAAGATGTATTCCTACTTTAATTTTGCCAAGAGCGCTATCGGTCCGTCCAACGGCCTCTACAACACCACGGACCATTTCTGGTGGCGCGATACGAATTTTTTGTCGAACTACACGGCGTCGGACGGCACGAAGCAAAAGTGCTACTGGTCGCGGGGCAACGGCTGGGTCTTTGCCGCGCTCGTCCGGACGATGGACGTGCTGCCGGCCAGCGACACACATTTCGCGGTGTATCTGCAGACCTTCCAGGAAATGGCCGCGGCCCTCAAGACGGTGCAGCGGGCGGACGGTTTCTGGAACGTGAATCTTGGTTACACCAACGACTATGCCGGGCCGGAAGCCACCGGCACCTCCTGTTTCACCTACGGCATGGCCTGGGGAATCAACCACGGTTATCTCGCCGCCAACATCTATCTGCCTGCCGTCATCAACGGATGGAACGCCCTCGCCAACGGCGCGTTGCATCATACGTCGGGCGCGGACAACGGCTTTCTCGGTTACGTGCAAGGCACCGGCAGCAAACCGGCCGACGGCCAGCCGGTCACCTACAACAGTGTGCCGAACTTCGATGATTACGGGGTGGGTTTATTTCTGCTGGCCGGCAGCCAGGTGTACCAGCTCAGTTCATCACCGGGCATCGTGCTGGCCCCGCCGGTGTTGACGAACAGCCAGGTGCAACTCAATTTTACGGTCATCAGCGGCCTGACCAATGTTCCGCTAAACCTGCTCCAGACCGATCATTTGGGAGCTGGTTGGATCACCAACTTGACGGCGGCGTTGACGACCAATGTCGCCGGCATTTCGTATCGCTTCACGACCCCGAACAGCGCCTCCACCCGGTTCTATCGCATCCAGGCCGGCCTGTGATGGTTGGAAGATGCGGACTTTGCGCTTTAAACCGGTACCTGGGCTGCTTATAAATTACGCATGTCTCAATCCGATCCGCCCGCCATCAATGCCGCCACGCGCTGCTGCGCGGTCTATGGCTTTCCCATCCGCCATTCCGCGTCACCCGCGATGCACAACGCCGCGTTCGCCGCGCTCGGCCTGAACTGGCGTTACCTCGCGTTTGAAGTGCATCCGGACAACCTGCGTACCGCCATTGCCGGCGCCAGGGCGATGCAATTCGCCGGCCTGAATCTGACGGTGCCGCACAAACTGCTGGCGCTCGAAATGGTGGACGCCCTCGATGAGTCGGCCAAAAACTGGGGGGCGGTCAACACCATCCGGTTCGAGGGCCGCGCCGCGGGAGGTGACTGGCGGCCGTTGCGGGAATTTGAAAAAGACCCGCCCCGTGAATTCCGCACGCACGGTTTCAACACCGACGCCGACGGTATCAGCCGTTCATTGCGCGAAGATCTCGGACTGGCGTTGCCCGGCGCCAAAGTGCTTTTAATCGGCACCGGTGGGGCAGGGCAGGTGGCGGCTTTAAGGCTGGCAACGGAAAAGGTGTCTGAATTGTTTTTGTTCGATTTCGTCAGTGCCAAGGCCGAAACCGTGGCGCAGAAAATCCGCCAGCATCATCCGCAAGTGAAAGTAACGGTTGGTTTTCCGAAAGGTCCGGTGGATTTGTTGCTGAATGCCACGCCGCTCGGCTTGAAACCCGGCGACGCTTCGCCCGTGGAGGGGACGCCGTTTGCACTGTCGCAGGCGCGCGCGGTCTATGACATGGTCTATAACCCGCCGGAGACCGCGCTGCTCAAGGCGGCCAAAGCCGCCGGGTGCAAAACGGCCAACGGCCTGGGGATGTTGTTGCATCAGGGCGCAAAGGCCTTTGAAATCTGGACCGGACAACCCGCGCCGCTCGAGGTGATGCGCCGCGCGCTGGAAGCGGAAGTTTATCAGTCCACAGTCCACTAAAATGATTCATTCAGTCCACAGTTTACAGTCCACCGTCCACAGTTTGTTGGGCGGACGGATGTCACCTTTTAGTGCCGGGCCTTGGACTGTGGACTGTGGACTGTGGACTGGAATTTGTGGACTGGCAGCCGTGGACTGGCGACCCTGGACTGCGGACTGGTCGCTTGTGCCGTTCCATTTCTGGTCGCTGTGCTTCTTTGTTCTCGGCTGCATCACCGGCAGCTTTTTGAACGTGTGCATCTACCGGATGCCGCTGGGCATGAGCATCATCACGCCCCGGTCGCATTGCCCGCATTGCAAGTATTCCATTCCGTGGTATCTGAATCTGCCGCTGGTGACGTGGCTGGCGTTGCGCGGACGCTGCAAAAACTGCGGCGCACCCATTTCGCCGCGTTATTTCGTCGTCGAACTGCTCACGGGCGCGGCTTTTCTAAGCTGCTGGCTGGCGTTCGGCAACGCGGGCCATCCGCTGCCATCCATGCCGCTGGCCCTGGTCTATGCGGTTTTCCTCGCGGGATTGATTGTGGCCACGTTCATTGATTTCGAGCATTTCATCATTCCCGACGAAATCACGATCGGCGGCATGGCCGCGGGTTTTATCGCGTCGTTTTTTGTTCCCGCGTTGTACGATGCAAATGCGTTGAATGTCGGGATGCGGCGGAGTTTTATCGGCGCGGTTGCGGGTGCGGCGGCGATTTACGCGATTCTGCGGCTGGGCAAATTGCTGTTTGGACGGCAGCGGGTGAAGTTGCCGTTGAAGACGAAAATTATTTTCACTGAAACGTCCGTGCATCTGCCGGACAAGGAAATTCCCTACGAAGAATTATTTTACCGGCGGTCGGACGTGATTGTGCTGCACGCGCGCACGGTTGAACTGGTGGACCGCGGCTATCAGGACGTGCTGGTGCGGCTGTCGCCGTCGGTGCTGGAGATCGGTGAAGAAAAAATGAATCCCAACGACGTGCCGTACATGGAGGCGGTGAGCGCGGAAATTGTGTTGCCGCGCGAGGCAATGGGCTTGGGCGACGTGAAATTCATGGGCGCGATTGGCGCGTTCATCGGCTGGCAGGGCGTGATGTTTTCGCTGATGGTCAGTTCAATGATTGGCGCGGTGGTGGGCGTCATGCTTATCGTGATGCGCCGTCGCCAGTGGTCTTCGCGGATGCCTTACGGGCCTTACATCGCCCTCGCGGCGGCGATTTGGATTTTTGGCGGGAAAAAAATCATGTCGTGGCTTTTCGCCTTTTGAAAACGGTTCCTGGGAGCGCTGGCGTCCCGCCGGCAAGTTCCGATTTTCGGCTCCAAACTGGCCGGCGAGACGCCGGCGCTCCCAGGAAGCTCATGGACCGGCTGCTTTACGAAGCTCATCTCAAATCCAGCGGCTTGCGTTTTCTCAACGCTGATATTCTGGCCGGAGAATTGGGGATGGACGCCTATCCGGCGGCTGAAGTCGCCGCCACATTGAGGCGGGAATTAGTGAACCAGGGGGAGAGCTTTGTTTTCGAGACGGTATTTTCCGATCCGATGGGTGACAAACTGACTTTTTTGAAACAAGCGGCGCAACAGGGCTACGCCGTGGTGATGTGCTTTATTGGCCTGGCTGATTCCGGCCGTTCCGAAGAACGGGTTGCCATGCGCGTCACCCAAGGCGGACATGATGCGCCGAGCGACAAACTGACCGCCCGATTTCCGCGCACCATAGCCAATCTCCAACAGGCGATTCGAGAGCTTCCTTGCGTTTTGGTCTTTGACAACGACGATTTGAGAACGCCATTCCGTCTGGCGGCTATTTTTCAAAATGGACGACGGACATTTTCGGCCAAATCCATTCCCGGCTGGCTTGAGTCGGCGCTTTGAAAGATAAAGCTATGTGGCTGATGACCAAACACGGATTTTATTCCATCGTGCAGAAGCAGCCGGGCGAGTTTCACGTCCGCGCCCGCGTGCGGCAGGATTTGGAAAACCTCGTCGCGCGCGTGCCGCTGCCCGGCGCGGAAATCCACACCACCAAAACAGCGGACTATTCGTTTCGCATCGTCACCGGCAAGGGCGACGTGCTGACCCGAATCTCAAAAAGAAAAAGAGGGCCGAACTTCTAGCAGAATTGATTGCCAATAATCAGCCCGAAAAATGAACGAAGATTTCTCACGTTTACTCGACTGTTAAAGCTCTTTCAGGCAATTAACAATCTGCACCATCCCCAGCGTGTCCAGCCCGCAGTATTCTTCCAGATGCTGGCGCACGCGGCGGCGTTCGGCGGCGGTCACCTGGCCGTGGGTCACGCGCAGGAATTCGCGGCTGGCCGCGCCGCCTTCTTGAATCGCCAGATGTTCGTAGCCCTTGCCGGTCAGGGCGGGCAGCACGGCTTTCATTGACGCGCTGCCGTGCTGCTGCGGGTGGTAGTAGCGGAAGCCACGGAACGGCAGCAGCATGTCAACGATGCGCGGCGTCACTTTCCGCAACCACGGTTTGAATTCCGGCAGCAGTTCGCATCCTTCCTTCAGGCGCGCGGTTTCAAAGCTGGCGTTGTAAGACACCACCGAGCCGGTTTCCGGCAGGGCGTCGCGCAGTTGACGCATGAATTCCGGGCGCGGGTCAGCCGTGCCTTCGGCGAGAAACTGGCGATGGTCGAACCTCGACTTGGCACCGATCCCCGACGTGGCAACAGGCCGACGAAGAATGTGCAGCGAGTATTGAAACGGAATCTGCTGGAACGGGCGCGAGCCGTCAAACAGCGGGATGGCCGGGGCGAAGGTTTCAAAGTCCAGAAAGCTGACGGGATATTCAAGCTGGCCGAGAAAAGCCGCGAGCGCGGGGCGGTCAATGTGCGGTTTGCCCGCGAGCAGGGCGGAACGCTGGATGGATTGATTGTCGGTGAGCGCGAAGTCGGCGGGGATTTTTTCCAGATGCTGGATGCCCTGCTTGAGCAGCGTGAAACTTTTCTTGCCGCCGCGATAAAGCGTGAAGACGCTGGCTTCGGGCAGGAACGACCAGCAGCGTTCGTGCAACGGGCAGGTGTAGGGATCGTCGCAATGCGGGCCGATTTGGATTTCAGGATGCGCCTTCGCGCCGATGATGCGTTGCAGCGCGTCGAGTTGTTCGCCGACTTCGCGGCTCAAGCCGGAAACCTGCCTGGTGACATCGTCGAGCGTGAAAAACTTTTGCGGGTCAATCGCGCCGTGCCGGACAAATTCGTTGTTGATGTGGGCGAGAAAGCATTTGCGGATTTTTATTCCCGCCCCGGCGAGCACAAAGGCTTGAAACGCGATATCGGGCAGATGGACTTCTTCCTTCAGCTTGGTGGTGGATTTGACCTCAATCAAATCCCATGCATCGCCGGCCACCGGCACAAGGATGTCCGTGCGGGCGTAGCCGCCGTGAAAGACAAACGCGGCTTCATACAAAGGCCGGCGTGCTTGAATCGCCTTCTGGGTTTGGGCGATGACTTCGTCCGGCTCGATGATTCCGGGCGCGACCACCATGCCGCCGGGGAAAAGTTGTCTCGCCAGTTCGCCGACTTCCGTGCCTTGATCAAAGATGGCCTGCGTTGCCTCATCGGGAGCGGGGATTTGGTCTTTGGCGTTGTAGCGAAACCAAATCAGCTTCTGACATTGCAGCCCCATCAGGTAGGTGGATTTGGAAATGTATGGCTGGTGTGGTGGTTTCATTGGCGCGTTGGCATCAGTGTTTCCTAGCTGGGCGAAACATCAACATTTTTCCCCGATTGAGCGGTTGTGGTTTAAACCAAAAACTGAAGTTGAATCGTAGGCCGCGAAAGGCGCGCGGACTTCAATCCGCTTCAATATCCGCAATGCCTGCGATTTACAAACGTCCAAACCCATCGAGCGATGAAACGGCGTGAACGCCGCGCCCCTTCAGTTTGCCATGTGAGCGATTCAGATGGTTTTATCTTCCAATACGCAACTATGATGCCGTGCCGGAGGCCGGCGCTCCTCGTTCTTACCTGAACTGCAAATAAACACGACTGCCGTTGGAACGCACGCCGCCGGTCTGATTTTCCGTGAGGAACAGGCGCGCGGCTTCGACTTTGCCCGTTTGCAGAAGGTAGGCGCGAACGGCTTTGGCACGATCGGATGCCAGTGCTTCAAAATCACCAGCCGTGACGGGGATGGCGGCCAGCAGCAATGCCTCCATTGGGTCGGTGGGCGCGGCGGGTTTGGCCTGACGGGAAACGCCTGCGGCTTTAGAATGTTTCGGCACGGGAGTTGGCGAGCCTTTCATCAGAATGGTCGCGCCCTTTTCAATCCGGCTCGAGCGCGATGGAATTTGAGCGGCCAGGGCGGCGAGGTTGGTGTTGGCGGCGATGAAGGCGGCATTGATGACACCTTTGTCCAGCGCCTCGCCGTAAAGTTGCTTCACCCACGCGGAGTGTTGCTCCGGGGTCTGCGTAATTTGATCGGGCGTAGTGGTGGCGCGTTCGGATTTGCCAAGCGACGTCCATTGCCGGGTGCGGATTTGTTTTTCCAGGCTGGCGCGGCGCAAACCGTCGCGGTCAGCCTCGGGATCAATGCTGCCGGCAATTTCCAGTTGCAGGCCGGGGCGTTCGTAGAGTCCTTTCGCCAGCGAATCAAGTTTCTGTTCATCCGCTGGCGACAATACCGCGCTGCCCGGAGCGAAATCCTGATAACTCAACTCCTCACCGCCGCCACCAAATACCGCGCCGAGCAGTGAGAACGGTGACGTGGCGGCCTTTTCAAGAATGTTCATGAGGGTGTGGATGATGACTTTGCGGACACGGAATTGCGGATCGTCCAGACTGCCTTCGACGGGCACGTCGAGCAAAATCTGGCCGTTGCGGTCCTTGAGGATGGCGATGGCGAGGCGCACGGGCAAATGAGTCGCGTCGGGACTATTTACCTTTTCGCCGAAGGTGAACCGGTCAAGCGTGATGACATTCTTCGATACCAGCTTCCGTCCGACCAGATTATACGCCAGGTCCAGATTCAACTTTCCCTCGGCGATGCGATAACCGGCATATTTGCCGGAGTACGGGCTGGTGGGCGTCAAATCCACGTCTTTGAAGGTGATTTTCAGGTCGTTGGTCGCAGTCCCGCTGAAGGGATTGATGTGGCCGACGATGTCAATCGGACCGACACCGTCCACGGCGGCATGTAAATTGATATCCGCGTGTCGCGGTTCCGCGGAAGAAATCCCGGCGATTTCGCCGCTGAATTGTTGGATGGCCATGTTCACATTCGGCGAGAACGTACGGTCGGTGAAGCTGGCGGCGGCGTTGGATATGACAATGCTGCCGATGGTGATCGGCGGCAGTGGCGAAGCGGGCACCTCATTGGTCGCGGTGGCGGAGGTTTTGGCAACGGTTGTAACCGTGGTTTCGTTGGTGGTTGCCGGTGCGTTGGTATCCGCCAGGGCATTGCTTCCTGCCGGATGCAAAGCGGCGAGCAGATTGATGGTGTGATTGGTTTCGATAACCACGCGTGCCGACACGTTGTCCAGGGCGATTTCCTTGATGGCCACCGTCTGCGGATTCAGGTTCGCCTCGATGCCGGAAACGCGGACGGAATCCCATTTCACCAAATCCTCGCCCAGGACGCCATCCACGGTGTGAAAATCGTCCAGGCGCACATCGCCGTGGAAAGTAACTTCGGGGAGTTCATCCTTGGGCGTGCGCAGATGAATCTGGCCGTTGAGGCCGAACTTGCTGCCGAGAATGAAGAGATTAAGTTTGGATTCGAGATACGGGTCGAGCGTGCCCAGATCAAGCTGGTCGAGCACGAGCCGGATATCAGCGGTCGGTGGTGAAAATGAAGCGACGGCTTCGGTCTTGATGGTGCCGTTGGTGTTCCACCGCAGGGAAAGTTCGGCGGTGAGATTCGTGCCGGGAATATTGGAGATGTTTTTGACTGAAACCGCGATGTCACTCAAATCCAGTCTGGCCGGACGCGAATTGACGAGGTCTTCGAGATGCAGCGCGCCATTGGTGAAATTCACGTCATGGATCGTGCCGCGCCACTGGTTCGTGCTGTTCAGCAGCATGGCGACGGCGTTGGTGACCGAGCGGAGCAGGAACAAAATCCCGCCCGGCGCATTCGTCGCCGTTTCTGCCGGCTTGGAAAGTTCAACAACGTTGACGGAATTGTCCTGGTTGCGAAGCAAAAAGAGTTTGCCGCCCATCGCCGTCACGGAATCCACCGTCGCCTGACGGCTCTCCAGATCAGCGCTCGCGCCAGTAACGGCGAAAAGCGGCAGTTCGGCCATGTTGTTGCTGTCACCGGGCTGGCCGAGTTTGAAATCCCTCAACGCGAATGAGCTGTCGCTCACGGCGGCGACGCGGTTGCTGGCGCTAAATTCGAGGCGATATTTCGTTTCCAGGGAGATGGAACCATCGCGAATCTCAAAGCGCACCAAATCCTGATACAACGGCGCGTATTTGTTCAGCGTGAAGTTGAACAGCTTTAACTCGCCCTGCGAACGCAGAGGGTCGAGACAAAAGAATCCGCTCCATGAAATTTTTCCGCCGGCGTCGGTTGTGCCGGCAAACGCATAGGGGTTATTGTTGTCCGGGTCGGTGCGTAAATTGTCGAGCGTGATGTCCAGCGGGCCAAGCGTGCGCTTGAACGGTTTACTCATTGTGAAATCGGCGAGCGCCACGGTCGCCCTGCCGATGCGCAGCCGGTCAATGTGCAGGACGAACGGCTTGGACGGCTGTTTGGGCGCGGCGCCGGGGGCGCTGGTGGAAAATTTTGTGATGAGATCGGAAAAATTAAACGTGTAATCCTTGTTCATCTGCACCCGGACAGACGGCCTTGTCATGCTGATTTCCTTGAAGACCCAGGCCTTGCCGAAAAATGACGAAAGCTGGAAATTCACATAAACCTCGTCCCAGGAAATAAACGGCTCGCCATCCTTGTCCTTGATGAGCAGGCCGCGAATGGCGGCTGAAAGCGCAAACGGGTTGAGTTTCACCTTTTGGATGGAAACCTCGCGGCCGAGCTGTTGGGACAACTGTTTGACCGCCACGGTGCGGATGATGGGCGGCAAAATAAAAAAACCGGTGATGGTGTAAAACAGCAGCAGCCCCACAACCCGGAATAGGACTTTGCGCCACCGCAGCGAAAGGGAATCCAAAACGCGAAATTTTATCTTCTCAACCAAGCAGACAAGAATTTGCGCATGATGCCTTGCGCCGTCAACTCCTTCGTGCGAGTTGAGCGCAGTCTCCACAGAGAGCGCCGCTGAGCTCGGCGTTGCCTCGGGCCAGGTCCCGCAACTCGGCCTGGCTGTTCCCTCTGGTCTGGGGATGGACTTTGCCGCATAGGGGACAGGCGGGCAGAACCTTGGCCGCTGCGCGCAAGGTCTGGCGGGTGGCTTCGAGTTTGGCCACCAGTTCATGGCGCTGGCTCAGGTCCAGCTTGATTTTCGCAATGGTTACGGCGTTGATCACAAACGCTGAAAAATGAACGGTGCTGTTCCACCAAAAAGAAAACTGTGAGGAATATTTTGCTCCGGCCAAAGCATCTGCCAGCCACCAGGCGATCGTCGCTCCCAAGGCCACCCAAATGCCAGGCCAGCGTCCCAGATACCAGGCGGCCAACCCAATCGGCACGGTGTAAAATACGAAAAACCCGAGTTCATACCCCGTAATGTAATCCATCCAGCCCACCAACAGCAGCAGCAGCAAGCATCCGATGAAAATGAAAACCGCGCGGCTTCCGCTCAGTGAAGCCGCGTCACCGGTGGCACCATTCTCCAGAACGGGCAGGCGCATCTCGTCAAAAAAGTCTTCTCAACACCGCCAAGTGTAATCGCTTTGCTGAAAGGTGTCACCCATTGGTGTGAGTGGTCAATGGCGAAAATTTCTGTTGCCGCCGCCGGGCTTTGGTTCAACAATCAGGCGCAAAATCACGAGGTCCGGCCATGAGTGAAATTAAATTCAGCAAAAACTTCTCCGACCATTCCGTTCATTCGGGAACGGATGCCGGCTTCCAATTCGAATTCTACTGCGCCACCGAGGTTTCCCCCGGCACGAAGTTCTGTCCCGAGTGCGGAAACAAAATTGCCTGATATCAAGACTCCGTTTATACGTTCAGGGTGGACACGGTGCAGAGCGGGTTGGTTCCGGCGCGCGACCCGACAAAAAAAGCCACCCGCAAGGATGGCTCGATTGGTTTGTCACTTGGCTCGTCTAAGCCGCCAGTCTTCGCTTTCGCGAGGCGCAGGACAGCAGGCCGATAGAACCTGCCGCCAACAGCGCGAGGCTGGAAGGCTCGGGAATGCATTGGGTGTCTATCACTACCTCACCCACCGACATGGTACCTGTTACAACCACATCCTCCGCCGCCGGGTTGAACGGCAATGTAGTTTCAAAGACAGATTGCATCCAACTGCCATATCCCGCTGAAACAGAAAATAAAAGTGACGATACAATGCCATTCACCGTGACGACTGGTGACCCGCCGCTCGACTCCCATGTAATCTGCGTCCACACGTCCTTGGTCCGCGTGGTATCAAGCGGCGTGTTGGGGATATATAGGTCAATGGAATTGGTGGCAGCGAGGGTCCAGACACCAACATGGTCGTCGTAAAAAAACGCCCAGGTTCCGCCATTAATCGTTGCGGTTGGATCCCCGTTGGGGTTGAAGAAATCGTCCGGCGCCGCGGGGTTGTCAATGGTTCCAAAAGTCCAATTCTGGTAGGTTGTATTGGGATCGTCCCTCGTCCAAGGAGGCTGATAAAGATCATCTGCCCTTACTGAGGTTATTGAACTTCCGAACACAACTACTACAGTCATGCACACAACAACACATGATTTCATTTTCATAAAATACGCCACCTCCAAGTTGTGTCCGGAAACCTTCTGTGATGCTAGTAGAAATTGTGTTTCTCCAAGCTTGTGATAATCATGCTTCTTTTTGCTGTTCCCGTCAACAATTTTTTTACGGTTTTTTACAATTTTAACAATGTAAAGCAAATCCTGCGCCATCGGCCGGATTGGCGCAGCTCTAGCAAACGTCTCGGCCTCAGAATGTTAAGCGACATAAGCGGGTTGCCCATAACTTGGCAAACCAACAGATAACCGATATGATTAGCGCACTTCAAAAAGGCACGTCGGTGGACCCGCGGCAACTCTTTGGCGGCGGCGGGGGCGGACGCAGTGGCGGCGGATTTGGCCGGGGCTTGGGTGGCGGGGGCGGACGTGGCGGTGGTGGTAACGGTGCCGCAACCGGCCAGTAATTTCAGGCGGCCGGTACGAACCGCTGAAGCGACAGTGTCGCGACGAACAGGATTAAAAACACGAGGTTCAACCATTGCCATTGCGGGCACCATGGCGCCACCGCCAGCCAGTCCACGAGAACAATTCCCGCAAACAAGCCCGACACAATGTGCCCCACGGTGGTTTCAGCCGCTTGAAAAAGCGTCCGCACCCGGAGCGCAATCCACAGCGCGAGCACGAGCGACAACCACATTGCCGGAACGCGGAATGCCGCCGCATTGATCAGCATCGCGAGAACGATCGGCGCGGCCAGCAGCGCCAACGGCCAGTAAGGAGTCCGCCGGCGTGAACTTTCGTGCTGCGCCAGATAACCCAGTCCGGCCACATACAACGCCAGCGCCACGCCGCACCAGATCGGTTCGCCGTTGACGCCGGTTGCGCCCGCTGATCCGGCGATGACATAAACCCAGAACCGGCATACGCCCATCAGCCACGGCGACGCGGTGACGACCTTGTGCGTCGCGTCGTAAATGACGATGCACAGCAACAGGACCAGGGTGAGCAGTCCGGTTGTCTTGCCCACCGCGGTCAGACACAGCGCGCCCAGGCCGAGCCATCCCAGTCCCCAGCGCCAGACGGCCGGCACTGAAATCACGCCGGAGGGGATGGGCCGTTCCGTGCGTCGCTGGCGGTCGAAATCCGCGTCAAACGCGTCATTCAAAAACATCCCGCCCGTGTACAGCGCGCTCACGCCAAAAAACAGCAGCGGCAGTTTTGCAAAATTCCCGTGGCCGCCCAGCCACCAGCCCGCCAGGCAATTGGACCAGACCGTGGGCAGATGCGACACGCGACTCAAAGCCAGCAACGCGCGCAACGGCCGCTGTTTGGCGCCGGACGGGTGCAAATGCTTGAATTGTTCCACATCCATGCGGCAAAAGATGAAGCGAAATCAAGGTTTGGCAAGGCACAAACTGGCGTTGACACATTTGGCGCAAACGTATAACTTGACGGCAAAACTGCAAACCAAGCCATGTTGATTCGAATCAGTCTGATTTTGGCCATCGTTGTGGCGCTGGGCGCCGGGGCGTTAAACATCCTTCAGGTGAAGGATAAAATCAGCACGCTGGTCACCGACCGCAACACCCAGCGTGATGGCCGGGTGAAGGCGGAAGGCGAGCGGGAAAAGGCGAAGAACGATTTGACAAAGGCGCAAGACACGCTCAAGCAGACCACACAGGATTTGACTGATGCGAAGTCCGAGCGCGACAAGGCGGTCGTCACTGCCACGACGCAGACCAAGCGGGCCGATGAATTGTCCGACAAACTTGCCAAGACGACGCAGGAGCGCGATGACACACAAACCCAACTGGCCCGTTACAAGGCCACCAGCATGACGCCGGAACAGGTCGGCAAACTCGCCCGCGCGCTCAAAGAATCACAAGAGGCGGTCGAAGTCGCCAATGAGGAAAAAACGGTTCTGCTTCATACCGTTACACGGTTGACCAACCAACTCGCCAAGATAACAGGAACCGCGGAATACATCGTCAAATTGCGGGCCGACCTACGGGGTAAAATTCTGGTGGTTGATCCGAAATGGGATTTCGTCGTGCTGAACATCGGCCAGGATCAAGGGGTTCTCGAAGACGGCGAATTATTAGTCAGCCGGGAAGGCAAACTGGTTGCCAAAGTCATCGTCCGTAGCCTTGAGAAAAACCGCTGCATTGCCAATGTCGTGCCCGGCTGGAAACTCGGTGAAGTAATTGAAGGTGATGATGTCACTCCTGCACATCCGGCCTCCTGAAATGAAATGCCGCGCGGTGAAATGGGTCCTGTTCCTTTTGCTGGGTGGTATGCTGGTTGGTGTCAGTGGTTGCGAAACCAGCGAACCGGAAAATGATTCGGTCCGCCCGTGGAACACGCCGCAAGGCTGGGAAGGCGGCATGCCCATGATGAACCAGCAGCAGCATTAATCGTCATCGCACCGCCTTCAACCCGCAATTTCCGCACCGCGCGTCGGCGTCAAAATAAAATTCATCCGCACGTCCGACGGCCCGGCCGGGACATCGTTCACCATCTGTTCGTCAAAAGTGATTCCGCATTTCACCCCGCGCGTGCCTGCCAGCAAACGGTCGTAAAATCCTTTGCCGCGGCCCAGCCGGTGCCCGTGCCAGTCAAACGCGACGCCCGGCACGAGAATCAAGTCGAGGCGGCTTAAGGGGATTTCAGGGCACCGGTCCGCCGGTTCACGGATGCCAAACGCTCCCGGCGCAATTTCGCTCCGCAAGTCTTGCACGCGGCACGCAACGTAGTTTTTGTCCGCCGGCTGGTAACGGGGCAGGGCGGCGATTTTCCCCGCCGCCAGCGCCTCCGCCAGCAGCGGCCAGATGTCTGGTTCCGCCGGCATCGGCGCAAACAACAGGACGGACGCGGCGTTCTGCCACGCCGGCAAACCCCGCAGTTGCGCGCAGATTTGGGCTGACAGCGCCGCGCGCGCCGCCGGGGAAATTTTTTGCAGCGCGCCGCCGATTTGCTTTCGCAGCGCGGCTTTGGCCGCTTGAATGTCGGGTTGCATTTTCAGGAAACAAATAATTTAAAAACAACCACAGATGAACACGGATAAAATATGGATTGATTGGTAGGGCGGGCAGTCCTCTGCCCGCCGCTCGTCCGAATGCAAACTTCGGCGCGCACGGAGTGACGCGCCCTACCTTCAAAAAATTTGCCCCATCCGTAATACAATCCTGCAACTTCGCGCACGGACGACAAAGATTTGGACTGCGGTGGCAGAGCACAGCGGCGACACCACTTTCCGTCCGTCCGTCTGCATCCAAAAGCGGCGTGGCGCTTCGCTTCCCGCCGCAATCCAAAATCCGCGGTTGCGGCGCAAGCCGCGTTGGGTTTATCCGTGTTCATCCGTGGTCAAGGTTTGGTTTTTTTGATCCTGGTAAATTCTGCGCGCCATTTTTCGACCCGTTCCTTGATTTTCTTTTCCACGCCCTGTTCGGTCGGCTCGTAATAGCGCCTGTCCGCACCCAGATAATCCTGCGCGACGAAATGGCCGGGGTGGTCGTGCGCATATTCGTAGCCCTTGCCGTGGCCCAGCCGTTCGGCGCCCTGGTAATGCGTGTCGCGCAAATGTTCCGGCACCGGCAGTGTGCGGCCGGAGCGTACGTCTTCCAGCGCGGCGTCAATCGCCTTGTAGGCGCTGTTGCTCTTGTTCGCGGTGGCAATATAGACGGTCGCTTCGGCCAGCGGAATGCGCGCCTCCGGCCAGCCCACAAATTCCGAGACCTGCAACGCCGTGTTGGCCAGGACCAAGGCCATCGGGTCGGCCAGGCCAACGTCTTCCGCCGCGCATATCACGATCCGCCGCGCAATAAAGCGCGGGTCTTCGCCGGCGTGAATCATCTTTGCCAGCCAGTACAGCGCGGCGTCCGGGTCGCTGCCGCGCATGGATTTGATGAAGGCGGAAATCGTGTCGTAATGCGCGTCTTCGTCGTCATACACCACGGCCTTTTTCTGTATGCTCTGTTCGGCGGTGGTCAGGTCAATGTGAACGGTGCCGTTTTTCTGCGGCGCGGTGGTGAGCGCGGCAATTTCGAGCGCGTTCAGGGCCTTGCGCGCGTCGCCATCGGCGATTTTGGCGAGATGGCGCAGCGCATCTTCTTCCGCCTTGATCTTCAGGTAGCCGAGTCCGCGTTCGGCGTCGGCCAGGGCGCGTTGCACGAGCGAGAAAAGCTCGTCTTCGGTCAGCGGCCGGAGTTCAAAAATCTGCGACCGCGAGACGAGCGGCGAATTGACGAAGAAAAACGGGTTGTGCGTTGTCGCGCCGATCAACCGCACGACGCCGCTCTCGACGTCCGGCAGCAGCACGTCCTGCTGCGCCTTGTTGAAGCGGTGGATTTCGTCAATGAACAGAATCGTGGGCTGGCCGGTGTTTTCGAGGCGGTTGGCGGCGGCGGCGAGCACCCGGCGCATGTCGGCGACATTGGATTCGACGCCGTTGAGCCGCTCGAATTTGCTTTTGGTCTGGCGCGCGATGATTTGGGCGAGCGACGTTTTGCCCGTGCCGGGCGGCCCGAAGAAAATCAGCGACTGGATGCGGTCGGCCTCGATGGCGCGGCGCAGCAATTGTCCCGGCGCAAGGATGTGCGTCTGTCCGGCGAATTCATCAAGTGTCCGCGGGCGCATCCGCGCGGCGAGCGGCTGGCTCTTGAAAGTGTCGGGCGCGGGCTGGTCCTCCGTTCTGGGCGGGACCGGGTTGGCAAACAAATCGTCGCGCGGCATGAAGGAAAATTAGCACCAGCCCGGCATCAACCCAAAGATAATTTCGCCAGCCGGCATTGACAAAAAATTACGGGTTGGACGTAATCACGTCGCGCGGCTGGTTGTGCCTCTGTGGCGGCCATGTCCTGTGGTGCGCGCTGGAAGGCGCCGCCCTGTGGCGCGTGCGCGGCGACAAGAAATTCGAATGGGCGATGTTGCAGGACTTGCGGTTTCTGCGCGTGTTTGGCCTGTGTGTGGCCATGCACGCGGTCTGGGATTCGCCGTTGGAACTGCCGTTGGATTTGAAATTCATCGCCGTGGGCTTCGTCGTGTGGGTGGCAATTTTGAGTTTCGTCCAGGCCGGTTTGCGGCAGATCCGCGCCGCGCAGGCGGCTGAGGCAACGGCCACCGCAAAATGACAAAACAAAAAGCCCGCCGACCGGCGGGCTGCAATTCGTTATTTCACCTTCAACCTTCTGACTTGAAATAAAACCCCACCCTTGCCGTGTGCGACATGATCCTTTGAACATGTTTTACAACATGCGGAACCCGCCGGGCTGCTTTTGACTTCCAGTGAAGGCATGTCGGCCACAGTCACAGATTGGCTCCATTGATCGTTTTACTACGGTTCAAGGATTTGCTGCGAATCACGAACAGGGCAGGGTAAATCCGGTTAAACTTTCCAAAGAACAACGCGCGGTCTTTCACTCACGCTTTCTGGTCATTTAATCGTCCTAAAACGGCATTTCCACAAGAAGAAAATTTTGGAAAATTTCGTGCGGCACCCTTGACAAACACAAAAAGGGTTTCCCGAAAAATGCAGTGCCGCTCCGGCCAAAAACTGGTGCTCGTTTACGCGTCAGACTTCACGTGGATTAACATGCAGTCGCGGCGACTGGCCGGATGGCAGCTCCCTGGCGGACGCGCGGCCAACCGGCGGCAATGCCAGCATGGCGTACGGTGCGTTTGCGGCTCGCTTCAACTGCTTCCAATTTTCGGCAGCTTCAGTTTATATCTGGACGTGCAATACTTCACCGGCTGCGGCGAAAGCCTGTTGAGCTACAACAAAAGATCGGACGCCCTCCGCGCGGGCATTTCGCTTTACCGGTAACTGGCTCACTTCCCCAGATACTTCGACGGGTTGCGTATCCGATCGAGCCGCTCGGCTTCAAGTCCGTTCAGAACGACCTGCCGCCGTCTTTGCTGGACGGCATTCGCGACCGATTGGGGAAAAAACCAGACCTGTTTGATCAGTTGGATGATGGTCAGGCCAATGAGTTTCAGGGTGTGCATAAAGTGGTATCCCTCGTTCCATGGTCGGTGTTCTCCGGTTCAACCGTCATCACCGCCCCGCCATTTTCCGGATGCGGGCGCGGCGGATTCTCAACGGCCAGGAAATGATTTTTCGACTTCCAACCTCTGGAACGCTCTAAAAGGAGCGGATGCTCATAGACCAGACACATGACATTCTGTTGCAGGTAAAAACGCATATTATTTCGCGGTGCGGAAGGTTGGTGTTGCCAGGCCAACAACGACGGCGGTCGCGCCTGAATGTAATTCTTCAGTTTTTTCTTCGGTTGGCAGTTTCTTAATTCAGCCGCTTGCGACCGGAAATGAAGTTGACGAGGATCATGACGACAGCAATCACCAGCAGGATGTGAATAAACGAACCTATCGTGTAGCCGGTGACCAGGCCAAGCAGCCACAGCACGAGCAGCACTACCGCAATCGTATATAACATAAGATTTTCCTTTCAGTTTGCATGGCCACTGAGGGCCGGCGCGCTTTCGTGCCAGCCAACAGCAATCGCTGATTAGTTGGTGACCACAGGCACGGCGATGTGTTTTTGCTTTCGTTTGTTGCGTTAATTGATGTTTTTGGTACGAGCAACACAATACGTTGCGGGCCGGCCCTGCGCTATGGGGTGTAACCCTACCGTGGATGATTGGAGGCGCAGTCCCCGACGACTGCCCGGGTGGCGGAAGATTTGAAAAATGAAATAACCTTGTGATGCTATGGCTGTGGCGTGCGAACCGGAGTTTCAGACCCATGCGGCTGATTCAATCTTTACTGGAGAACCATTGACTCGTTGGCAACACGGACGGTTTTACCATCGCCCTCGCCGCCACGATTGTCTCGCACATCTGCCAGGGGTGTGGCAACTGGCTTGCCCAAGCGGGACGCCAACAGTTTCGTGACCAACTGGCGGCATTCCTCCCGCCGCTGGTCCAACTTCCTGCGATAAGCCATCCCGAGGACAACAAAAACCAGCAGACAAATCAGCGCTGCCACCCCCAGCGCGCAAACAAGGTTCACGATGAATTGCGGCGCATTGTAGGGAAAGTTCTCCACCAGGATTGCCGGATAACCAAGGCCGGCCACAGCGAGCGCAGTCAAGATGGCCATCAGCCACACCGCGCGTTGCACACAGCGCTCGTCGCGCTGAATCTGGGTGATCCTTTTATCCAGCGCCTGATGCTCAGTGCTTTCGCCGTAGCGAAGGCAATGCCGCAGAAACTCCGTATGTTTTTGATGTTCGCTCATCATCGTTGAGGCAACGCCGTTCGTGCCTGGCATTCCCGGTTTTCCATTTGTTTAGCGGGCAGGGTACGCCATCGGACAAACCCTTGCTATGGGGTGTAACCCTACCACAGTTCGAGGCCCGGTTCAGCCTCCTGCGGCGTTGAGGGTTGCTTGCGGACGGTGTAACCCTACCACAGTTCGAGGCCCGGTTCAGCCGGGACTGATCAAACTGGCAGGAGTCGAGGAACGAACCGGCGTTTCTTCACGTCGGGATAATGCTTGGGCATGCCGGGGGCGGTGACGGATTCGTCTTTTCTGTGTGGTTGATGTTCACGCTTCGCGAACAACTGCCCGTAACTGCTTCAACATCGGAGCAATGCGCGCTGCGCCTTCGGCTTCCAATCGCTCGAACTGCCGATGCGCGAAGATGGGCGATTGCACGGGACTTTCTCCCTCGGCCGCTTCATAAAAGTCTTTCAGCGCCCCGGCCGATGCCGCCACCAGTCCATTCATTTGATCGAGATTCTGGCGCAACGTGGCCACCGAACGGCCCGGCCAGTAATCGCCTTCATCGGAGATTTCGACGTCGAGCCCGATCCGGCGCAACGCGTGCAGCAGATCAATCACGGCGGTATGGCAGCGGCGGAAATGTTCCCAGCCGTGCAGGCTGGCGTATTGCGTCTTGGAAAAACCGCTGAACTGCCAGCCCTGCAAGCCGGTGCGGTAGCGGCGTCCGCCCATCACCACCGTCTTGGGATAAGCGCATAAGCCCAGCCAGAGCGGTTCGCAGTCCTCGCCCACCTCGACCACAAACAGGAACCCTTCCACTGCCGGAATCTCTATGCCAGACTTGCAGCCGGGTTTCCAGGGATGCGGCACGTCCTTGTAATCCAAAGCCCAGCGGAGCGACTCGCGGTCGCTGCCGACGGGCAGCACCGCTTCCACGCGGCCGCGCTGCTTGAAACCTTGAGCGCGCTGGCGCATCTGGCGGACCAATTCGTGTGCCCGCGCGGCATCGGTATCCGGCGGCGGCGTCAATTTGAAATGAATGGATAGTCCCATAATTTTTCCAAAACGATAATCCAGCCGGTCGGACAAATGCTGTCCAACCGAAAAATTAAATCATCTCGTCCGCGCGCTTTTCGCGGGTGGTTTTTGGCTTTTTCACCTTTGCGGCTTTGGCTTCCTCGGCGGCGCGTTCCAGATTCAGGGCGAGCAACTTTTCCAGAATCTGCTCGTCGCTCAAATCGGCGGGGAAGCCGTAGGCGGCGGCAACGGCGGCATCCAGTTTCTTGTGGGCAAGATCGAGCCAGGCGGGACGCTCGTTGTAAAGTTTCGTGAGCGTGCGCTCCTTGAGTTTCGCGGCGCAATCGGCATCCTTGGGCACGAGCCGGGGATAACGGGCGATACCGATTTTGGACTGCGCCGGCAGAGCGTCAGCGGCGACGGCGCTTTGGCGGGCGGGTGCGGGAGAAAGCGGCGTCGCGCCACGCTTGCCGCCGCAGTCCACATAACGCGACCAGGGGCCGTCCACGCTGGCAGGGAATTCCAGATACTCGGTGCGGGTCCATTCGGGCGGGTTGAGCCAGCGTTCGCGCAACTCGTTCAACTCTTTGGCGGCGGCGGCAATCGCGGCGTGATGTTCGGTGGGCGCGAGAGGAGCGCGACCTTCAGGTCGCTTCACCGTGGCTTGCGAGTTGGACGTTGAAGCGGCGTGAACGCCGCGCGCCGGAGTATAGGCCGGTGGTTCCTCACGCAAAACTATGTGGGCGTAATGCTTGGCCGCGTTCAATTCAGCTTCGAGATTTTCAAGCGGTTCCGCCAGATCGTCCGCAAACGGAAATGGAAAAGTTTCAAAACAAGTTGTCGGTGTGTAACGCGGGCGGGTTTCAAGTCGCGTGCCTTGCTTCAATGCCCAAACTTCATGCAATCTCGATTGTAAAAGTCCGAGGAAGTAATCACTGGAGTTGGCAAATACAATCACCAGATTAGCGGGCAAAATAGAGGCAGAGAACCAGACGTAAAATTGATGTTTGCTAACCATTGAACGTGCAAGATAACGAGTATGCGATTCCAGCGCCGACCGCATTTCCGGGCGTGCTCGTTCAAACTTCCAAAATGACTTTCCACCAGTCTTGTAGGCTTTTCGTGCCTCTTGAACTTCTTTCTGCACAAAAGCAAAAGGCAACTCGTAAAGTGCCGCTTCCTGCTCCGTTGGAAATTGCGAGAAGTCAATCACCCAACTATTCGACGACCTGCCAGTTATGTCTGAACCGTTGAACCAAGGGCGCAGAACATCCGAGTTGGGTTTGCCGTGCGCGTTCGGAGCTTTGAACCAATCCTCTGCGCTTTTTTCGCTAACTATGAAAGGCCCGGATGGTGTAACACCCATGAAACTAATTCCGGTATTGTGACGCAGCACTTCCACTTCTGAATCTGACTTCGCGTCCGTAAGTTGCGCGCCAATTTCAGAAACCAACTTCCCGTCGAGAATTCGATGAATCTCTTTGCCGGCGTCAAACCCCACCATACTGACGTGAACATTTGCCCCCGCCAAAATCCAGTCCCGGCTGCTTTCGGCAAAAAAGATGTCGCCAGTTTCTTTGATGCTTTTAAGCACTTCGCGGTTTGCGCCGCCGCGAATTCCTTGCGTTGCCAGCAAGCCTGCGCGTCTGCATTTCTTTTGTTCAATCAAGTCGCGCGCTTTTTCAAACCAGTAGCAGCAAAGGTCAGACTGGCCGGGAATTCGTTTGTCGTAAATTTTGCGGAGTTCTTGAACGTAATCGTCGCCCAGTTCGCGGCGCATAAATTTGTCGCCTAGAAACGGCGGATTGCCGACGATGACATCGCACTCCGGCCATTCGCGTTCGGTATAAAATTTCAACGCATCGTCGCCCGTGTGTTCGCCCGCCTGCGATTCCTTGAGTGTCTTGGCTTTGCTGCGGAAGTGCGGCACGAGCAGCGCGTCTTCATTTTGGAAACCGTCGAGGTTTTGCAAAACGGGCGTGCGGTCATTGTCAAAACCGTTGTCGCGCCGCCATTGCAGCCAGCCGATTTGCACGGACACTTGCGCCAGCTCGAAAGCGTAGGAATTGATTTCAATGGCCTTCAATTGTTGCACGCTCACTTCCGGCGGGAACGAAAAGCCGAGTTGCTCGGCGAACGTGATGACTTCCTTTTCCAGCGAGAGCAGCAATTGCAGCGAGACGTAAAGGAAGTTCCCGCTGCCGCAGGCAGGGTCGAGCACGATGATGGCGCGGAGCTGCTTCAGGAATTTCTGGAGGCGGGCGCGTTCCTCCGCCGTGCCCTTGCCGCGTTTGAGGGAGGCGAGGAGCGTGGCTTTGAGCGCCGCCCATTCCCGGCGCAGCGGGGCCATGAGCACCGGCTCGACAATGATTTTGATTTCACCCTCGTCGGTGTAGTGCGCGCCCAATTGCGCGCGGTGGCTTTCGTCCAGGGCGCGCTGAAAGAGTGTGCCCATGATGCTGGGCTGGATGAATTGCCAGTCGGCTTCGGCAGCTTCGGCGAGTTTGCGGATTTCGTCCTCGGTCAATTCAAAGACCGTGGAATCTTCAAAGAGATGGCCGTTGAAATATCGAATCTTGTCTTTGCCAAACGTGCCGCCTTTGGCCATGACGCGAAACAGCGCTTCGGTCGTCTCGGCGAAATGCCGGGGATCGTGCAGCGACGATTTGAGGATGTCCGTGAACAGGTCTTTGGGCAGCAACGCCGTGTCTTCGGCAAAGAGGCAGAAGACGATGCGATTGAGAAAGCGGGCGATGCGGAGATTTTTCTTTTGCGCAACGTTCACTTCGGCACGGCTCCGCGCGTCGGCGAGTTCGACGCTCTCGCGGTTTTGGAGCGACAGCGCGACTTCCGCCATCTGCCCGGCGACTTTTTCCGTGACCTGCGCCGTGGTGCGCTGCGGCTTGAGGAATTCCGGATCGAAGAATGCGTGCCGTAGCAGTGCGAGAATTTCGGGCCGGTCAATCTGGTCGTTGGTGAATGCGTGCGGCTCGCAGACCGTGCCGTTGAAGTTGGTGCGGATGATGTAGCGGTCGAAATCGCAGACAACCATGAGCGGGGGATTTAAAAGCGACTCCCGGTAGCGCTGCAACTGTTTGTAAGCATCGTCGAGGTTCTTGTGCCTGCCCTTGTATTCCCAGCCGAAACAGTCCTTCTTCCAAACGTCGGCAAAGCCCTTCTTGGGACGCGCGTTACCGCCCGCCGCGTCGAGGCCGAGCAGTTCAGCGTCTTTGATCACGCCCTTCTGGAAACAAAAGAAATCGTTGCCACTCGGATCGGCCTCCACCGGCGTCGGGTGGCCGAGCAGTCGGCAGAGGTCGTTGAAATGTTCCTGGTAGGCGGACGTTTCTTTGCCCGTGTAGCGCGCCCACTTCTTTTTGAATTCGGCGGCGGTCATGGCAGCGCGACGAATTCAGCGAGTTTTTCCCGGCTCGGCATGGGTGGGTTTTACCGGAAAACCGGCAGGTCGGCAAGGCGGCTTCCAATCGGGTAACCATGCCGGGAAATCCCGCCGGCGCTATGGGGTGTTCACCCCATATACAGATTGCAGCAATTGTCGGATAGTTACTTCGGACTGGCGGCTCGCCGGCGGGGAACAAGCATCCCGGTGAGTCGCGCCTGAATTTGACGAATACAACGAAATGGAAGTTGAAGGCCCTGTCGCGGCGATATGTGACGGCGTTGCGAAAACACCTGCGGCAAGGCGCGCGGGCGAAATCGCCGTCTGGAACGGCGCTGGTGCTGGGACGCCAGGCTGTGGCCATGGATCTGGAAACGTTGGACGTGGCCCGGATTCACGACGGAGCGCTGGGCGCACTGGAAGTCTCCAGCAGCAGAGATGGTTTAATCGAACGGGCGGAGATTTTTTTTACCGAGGCCATCACCCCGATTGAAGAGACGCATCGCGCCGCGCTCAAGGCCAGCGCCGGCTTGAGTCAATTGGCCAGGACGCTGGGCCGGCGCACGGTGGCCCTGGCAGTCGCCAATCGGTTCTTGAAACAGGGCATCGTCCAGCGCAAAACCGTGGAGCAAGCCCTCAAGAAAAGCGCGGAACGCTCCCGGAAACTTTTGAAGGAATCACTTCGCCTGCAGAAGCATTTGCGGCGCCTGACCCACCAGCTTCTGTCGGCGCAGGAGGACAAACGAAAGCGGATCAGCCGCGAGTTGCATGATGAAATCGCCCAGACGTTGTTGGGCATCAATGTCCGGCTGTTGACGTTGAAAAAAGAGGCCGCGATCAACGCCAGCGGCCTCAAAAAAGAGATTGCCAGCACGCAACGGCTGGTGGATAAATCGGGAAAGAGCATAAAACGGTTCGCCCGTGAATTCGGTATTCACCATCGGACGCAAAGTAGCACCTGAAATGGCACGCAAACTTAACGGGCTGGCGCAACGATACGTCGCGGCGCTGCGCAAACACCTGAAGCAAGGTCCACAGGTGAAGACCTTGCAGTCGGCGCAGGGACTGGGACGCCGGGCCATGGTCCTTGGGCTGGAGACGCTTGATCTCGCCCGGTTCCATGAGCAAGCGCTGATTTCCCTGGTGTTGCCGGCCTATTCTCCCGGCACCCGGGAAGCGATGGTCCGGCGGGCGGGAAAATTCTTTGCCGAGGCCATCACCCCCATCGAGAAAATACATCACACGGCGCGGGAGGCCAACGCCAGTTTGAATCAGATGATCCAGACGCTCAACCAGCGCAGCCTGGATCTGGCCGCGTCTAATGAGCAATTGAAACAGGAAATCATTCAGCGCAAATCGGTGGAAGCGTCCCTCAAAAAAAGCGAGCAACACTACAGCCGGTTGCTGGAGCAGTCGCGGCACATGCAGGAGCAATTGCGGCTGCTGTCCCGCCAGCTGCTGTCGGCCCAGGAGGAAGAACGCAAGATGATCAGCCGCGAACTGCATGATCAAATTGCTCAGACCCTGACGGGCATCAATATCCGGCTGGCTTCCTTGAAAACCGAGGCCACGGTCAACACCAAAGGTCTCCAGAAGAAGATCACCAGCACCCAGCGGCTGGTGGAAAAATCGGTGGACATCGTGCATCGGTTCGCCCGGGAACTGCGCCCGACGGTGCTGGACGACCTGGGGCTGATTCCCGCCCTGCATTCGTTCATGAAAAGCTTTACCACGCGGACGGGCGTGCGCGTTCATTTGACGGCCTTTGCGGCGGTGGAACGATTGGACACGGCCAAACGAACGGTGCTCTTTCGCGTCGCCCAGGAAGCGCTCACCAATGTGGCCCGTCATGCGCAGGCCAGCCGGGTGGAAGTGAGCATCCGGAAACTGCCGGACTGCGTTTGCATGAAAATAAAAGACGACGGCAAATCCTTTAACGTGGAAAACGCCTTGCACGCCAATGGCGGCAAACACCTCGGGCTGCTCGGGATGAGGGAACGGTTGGAGATGGTTGGCGGTAGCTTCGGCGTCGAATCAGCGCCTGGCAAAGGCACCACCATCCAGGCGCAGATTCCGTTAACCAACAGTCGTGCGCGGGGGGGCGCTGACGGGGTTCGCTGAAGTCAAAAACCCCTGATTTGGATTAAGATTATGAGCAGGATTAAGATTAAGAAGCCGCGGGTATTCCCTCGTAATCTTGATCTTAATCTTATTCTTAATCCTGATCGCCGATAAACCCTGAATGTCTATGAAACGAATCACCGTCCTGCTGGCCGAAGACCACACCATCGTGCGCGAGGGATTTCGCAAGATGCTGGAGTTGGAAAAGGACCTTCATGTGGTCGGCGAAGCGGAAAACGGCCGCCAGGCGGTCGCCATGGTCAAAAAACTTCGTCCCGCCGTGGTTGTCATGGACATCGCCATGCCGCTGCTCAACGGTTTGGAAGCCACTCGCCAGATTCTCAAAGCCGTCCCCGGCACCAGAATACTCATTCTCTCGGCACACAGTGATGACGCTTATATCAGTGACGCGACTGACTCCGGTGCGATGGGATTTCTGCTCAAACAAGCCTCCGCCCACGTTCTGTCCGAGGGGATTCGGGAGGTCAACAAGGGGAATGTCTTTTTCGGCCCGGCCCTCGCCAAGCGTCTTCGCGAACGCAAGCGAAAGACGTTGGATCGGGCCGGGTTGCTGAAGCAGCGCAACGCCCGCCTGAGTTCGCGCGAGATGGAGGTGCTACAACTGATTGCCGAAGGCAAAGCCAACAAGGAAACGGCCGCGGAACTGGGCATCAGCATCAAGACCGTTGAAAAACACCGCGAGAAGCTCATGAACAAGCTCGACGTTCACGACACCGCCGGACTCACCCGCTACGCCATCGGCGCGGGCATCATCGAGAGCAGCGTCCAGTTGACCATCATTTAAAATAGGAATGCCCTTTCCGTGAGGAGAAGGGCATCCCGTTCCTTGGCGTCAATGAAGATCGTCAGCAACCCGCTCGAGGTGACATGAAATGCGCCGCCCTGAGATCGGACGGTTTTGGAATACCTTGCGTGAACGGCTGGAGGTTGAAAGCGAGGTCGAGTTCCCGTCCTCCGCTTTTTGCCAGGTCGAAAGCTGCCCGGACGGCATTTTGCAGATCGGGATCCGTGACGGCAACCTGCAGGCTCACCGTTTTAATCGTCGCCCCATTCCGGGTGGCGTACTTGGATTCGTAGGATTTGCTTTTGGTGTTCATGGCATCAGGTTTTTTTCCGCGGTTTAATTTTTAGCTGCATGTTGGAAAAATATTACGAAACAGGTTCGTTTCGTCTATGGGGTGAACACCCCATAGCGCCCGCAATGATTGCCAACTATTTTTATCCTGCTATGAAGGAAAACAAAAACCCGCACGCAGGAGAGTCAGCCTGCACGGCGCTTCAATGTTCAACGAAGCCGACCCAGCGCGCTCTTGTGGGGGTTGACGACAGTGACATTCGCCAACTCAACTCCGGAGTGCTGAAGCGATCCGGCTGCCATGTGGACGCCGCTGAAGACGGCGACGCGGAAAAGAAGATGCTTCATGCCGCCAGCCACGCTCCCGAGAGCTACGATCTCCTGATCGCCGACCGCGACCTGCCGGGGTTGTCAAACCTGTGTCCGGTCAAGAAGCCGCGTGCCGCCCGCATGGCCCTGCCGGTCAACACGGCCATAGGAACATTGGCCTAATCTCGTATCATGAAAACCAATTGCAGGAAGAGACACCTGACGTTTGGTGAGTTCATTGTGTGCGTCTATGACGACTGGGGCAAACGGCGGGCCGGAGAGATTGTGCGACTCGCTGTCAATACTCACTTGGTTGCGTTACGCAGCAGGCGCCACATCGTGATTGTTCAACCAGAAACATGACTTGATCCCCCATCTTATGAACAAATTACTCAAAACTCGCGGCGCGAAGGCCGCTGCCGTACCAACTCCAAACGCAACGCATCGGCCCCAGCGCATCCTCGTGGTGGATGACGACCCGGGCATCCGCCAACTCGGAACGGAGGTATTGATTCGCCACGGCTATCGGGTGGACGCTGCCGAAGACCACACCGCCGGCTGGAAAGCGCTTCAGGCCCACGCCTACGATCTTCTGATCACCGACCTCGATATGCCGGGGTTGTCCGGCTTGAAACTGGTGAAAAGGGTGCGGGACGCGCGCCTGGCGCTGCCGGTCATCATGGCCTCGGGAACAATGACGCCGCAGGAGTTAAACCGGAATCCGTGGTTCCACCTTTCCGGCGCGCTGCTAAAACCCGTCTCCCCGGATCAGTTGGTGCAAACGGTGCAGGCGGTCTTGCGCGCGCCCGACGGCGTCCGCTCGCCCCGTGAAATATTACTGGCCGCCGGCTCCAGCGGCTCCGCACCGCCTATTTCACGGGGCGAGCAGATCGTGCCGCCGCCAAACCGGCCAAGCCAGCCGTCAGCCGATGGTTTGCGGCAATAAGTGGCGGAAATCCGAAGCTCGAAATCCGAACGACTGAGTTAAACCCGAATTCCGAAGTTGAAACCGCTAATCTTCGCTCATCACCGCTAATCCCATGAATTTTGGGCGGAAGCAGGTCGGATGTTTTTGTTCGGACGTTGTCGTTGCAAGCCTTTGCCATCAGCGACGATTAGCGCCGATTAGCGGTTCAAAATCGTTTTTGAGTTAAACGCGCTTGTTATTTGGGGATTCGGATTTCGTCCCGCCTTGCGGGATTTCGGGCATCGGCCCTCGGTTTTCGGGTTTCAAGCATGGGGTAAACACCCCATAGCGCCCGCACGGGTTTCCTGCTTAGATATTTTGTGCTATGAAAGGCAGTCGTCTGGATCAGGACGCGGGGTTGGATGTTGTCATAGTGTATGACGATGATCCTGCCGGTCAGTATGCGATAAACACACTTGACGGGGTAACTCTCCACTTGGACGGAAGAATCAAGCTGCATCCTTCGCTCTGGCGGTTTGATCGCCTGGAGGATCCAGACTGGCGCGCCGTGGCCACCACCGACGCCGCCCATGCCTGCCTGGTCATCCTTTCAACCAGCAGCAAGGGCGAACTGTCAACGGCGGTCCGGGACTGGGTCCGCGGGTGCCTCCAGTCGGAGACCGGCGCTCCGGGAGCCATGGTTGCGCTGCTCGGCCCGGCGGACGACATGGACGAAACGGATTCCCCGAGGGTCCGGTTCCTGAAGGACATGACGGAAGCAGCCGGACGCAGTTTCTTCTCGCCCTCGGCACCGATTGACGCATTCCCCGGCGACCGCATGGAAAGCAACCCGGCCGCCAGCCTGCCGATGCAGGCGCCGAACCCGTCATCCCGCAAAATTCTTCTGGTCGAGGACGACAGTTCCATTCGCCAAATGCCTTACGAGCCCTACCTCCACTGGGGCCTTAATGATTGAAGAAAGCAATGAAAGAGACAGAGCATGATATTTATGAAACAAGCAATAAATACTAACGGTTACCAGAACCACATGAAGGCGGACGCGAATAGCGAGTTGATTGAACGTTACGCGGTCACCGACGCCAGCGTGCATGACTCGTCCCGCGCGGGGCTGGCGCCGTTGGTTGCACCGACGAACGGCGCGGTGCATGCCGACAGCGCTTATCACAGCACACCCCGCCGATATGTCGCCGCCGGTGCAGCCGGACGGCACGGATTCCCGGACGCTGGCCAACCAGCATTTCGCCACGGCGATGGAGAAGGGCAGCCACCATTTCGAGTGGACGCACAAACGGGCCGGCAACGGCGAGACTTTCCCGGCCGATGTGCTGCTCAATTTTATGGAACTGGATGGGAAACCGATGCTCCAGGCGGTCGTCCGCGACATCACCGAGCGCAAACGACTCGAAGCGCAAATGTTCCAATCGCAAAAACTGGAAACCGTCGGCAAACTGGCCGGCGGCATTGCGCACGAATTCAACAGCATCATGACGGCCATCATCGGCCACAGTGAATTGATGCTTCGCGATCTTCCTTCCAGCCATCCGCTTTCCCAGAATGCGGCCGGAATCCGCCGGGCCGCCGATCGAGCCGCCACGCTGACCCGGCAACTCCTGGCCTATGGCCGCAGAGCCTTTCTACAACCGGAATCGCTCGATCTAAACCGGGTCATGGCGGACACGGAAGGCATGGTCCGCCAGCTTATGGGCGGGGACGTGAACGTGCGCCTCGTTCCGGCCGAGGGCCTGCGCGCGGTGAAGGCGGACGCCGGACAGATTGAACAGGTCATCATGAACCTGGCCATGAACGCGCGCGATGCCATGCCCAACGGCGGCAAACTCACGTTGGAAACCGCGAACGTCTCGTTCGACCAGGAGCATGTGGGCCGTGATCCGGAATTGAAACCGGGCGATTACGTGATGCTGGCGATCACGGACACCGGCACGGGGATGAGCGCGGCAGTAAAGGCGCGCGCGTTCGAGCCTTTTTTTACGACCAAGGACGTTGGGCAGGGGACCGGTTTGGGATTGTCCACCTGTTATGGCATCATCAAACAAAGCGGCGGCCATATCAGCGTTTATAGCGAGCCGGCCCGGGGCACGACTTTCAAAATTTATCTGCCGCCAGTCGAATCGCAGACGAAGATTCCCCTTCAGCGTCTTGACCTGCCTGATTTGCCGCGCGGGACGGAAACCATTCTGCTGGTCGAGGACGATCTTGCCTTGCATGAGATGGCGGCGATCCTGTTAAGACGGCTGGGTTACACGGTTTTGGCGGCGACCAATGGCATCGAGGCCTTGAGCCTGAACCAGCAGCGCGACAGCGGACACGTTGATTTGTTGTTCACCGATGTCGTCATGCCGCACATGAGCGGCATGGAACTGGCTGACCAAGTGCGGACGTTATATCCGCAAACCCGGATTCTTTTCACCTCCGGCTACACCGAGAATGCCATCCTCCATCAAGGCGTGTTGGACAAAGGCGTGGCGCTGCTGCCAAAACCGTTCACGCCGTCCGCGCTGGCGCGCAAAGTGCGGGAAGTGCTGGATCAACCAGCCGCCCCCGGACCGGGTGAGGCACAGAATCCGGCTCAATCACAAACTCCGAAAATAGATCAACATGAGCACCACAAAACAAAGTTATGCAATCTACCGGGATAACACCCTGATCGCCTCGGGTTTGTCACATCTCGGCGCCATTGAAAAGTTTGTCCGGGAAGACGCCCGCCGGGAACATTCCCAAAAGCGACCCGCAAGCTATATGATTACCGGCTTATCCGGTTTTAAACGCGTTGGCAGTCATTTCAAGGGAAGGATTCTTTGGGAGGATCAATCCCGGGTGGATCCAACTTTCGGAACGCCGAGCGTTTACCGGCCACCGTAAGAAAAGTTCCGCGCACGGACGACAGTCTCTGCAAGCATTCAACGTCCAGTTGACCATCTTTAGGAATGACGAAAGACGAAGTGCCTGGGCGTGTCTTCAAAATCCGGAGTGTGGCCGTCCCCGGCCACAGCCATGTTCGCCAACTACAAGTTTTCCGTAATTCCATGCGCTCCTGGCTGACGGAAGTTGCTGCGCCCGGGACGGGCGCACTCCGGCATGGGGTGAACACCCCATAGCGCCAGCAGGCGTTTCCACCCTATTTTATCATGCTATGAAAGGTAACGAACTATTGCATGTGGCAGAACCGGCGGGCGCATCCGTTCAATGGCCGGCGCATCCACACCAGCGCATTCTCGTGGTAGATGACGACAGCGACCTTCGACTGCTGTACACCGAGGCGTTGGCTCGCCCCGGCTACCAGGTTGACGCTGCCGAAGATGGCGCCGCCGGCTGGGAGGCGCTTCGGGTTAACAACTACAATCTTCTGATCACCGAGTACAGCCTGCCCAGGCTGACCGGCATTGAACTGGTCAGGAAGCTGCGTGCCGCCCGCATGGCCATGCCCGTCGTCCTGGCCGCAGAAAGATTGCCCACGCCCGAACTGGTTCAAAACCCATCGCTGCAACTGGCCGCCATACTGCCAAAGCCTTTCTACATCAGCGAGTTGTTGGAAACGGTGAAAATAGTCCTGCGCGCGACCGACAGTCTTCGCGAACAGATCGTGCTGCCGTCAAACTGGCGAAGCCAGCCGTCAGCAGTTGGTTTGCGGCTATGAGTGGCGGAAATCCGAAGCCCGAAATCCGAGTTCCGACCCGCTGCGACGGCGCGACAGCGCGGCGAGAAGCAGCCCGAAGCCCGAAATCCGAACGGCTGAATTGATCGCCCTTGTTTTTCGGGATTCGGATTTCAAACATGGGGTGAACACCCCATAGCACCCGCACGGTTGCCTGTCCTACTCTCGCAGCATGAAAACCAATGGTAGGAAGAAACACCTGACGTTTGGTGAATTCATCATGGCCGTTTACGACGCCTGCGGCAGACGACAAGCCGAAGGGATTGTGCGGCTCGCCATCAATGCGCACTTGATTAAGTTTCGAGGGCACGATCGCTTTGTGGTTTCTGAGTGGAGCCCCAAACAAATTCGCGATCCGATGAACACTCTGCTGGAAAGCCCCATCCCGCGAAGCCGAAACAATTGACCTTTGCCACAACGATGCCGGGGACATCCGGACATCGCGCCAGCAATTCATCCGGCGACACGGTGGCGAAGCTGGCGGCGCAGTCGCTCATGCCGCACGGGATGACGAGTTCCCGATCGTGCCGCAGCGCGCCACAGGCATAAACGACTTTTCCAATTGAGCCCATGGCCACCCCGGCATCGGTGTCGGAGGAAAATAATATATCCTTATTAATTACATGTACTATTCATATATCTGGTAAACACCCCATTGACCGACGGGGTGGTTTCACATATTTTCGCGCCTGTGAGAAATGGAATCCTTTTCCAAAAAGGAAGTTCAAACAGCGCATTCGCGCCAGCGCCAACCACGGACTCACACCCAATGTAAATCAAAAAGAAATCATGAATACTTCAATCCAAGATCCCGAGCTGAATGGCATCGTTCAACCGTCAGGTGATTCGTCCCGGAGCGGGGCGGCATTGTTCGCCTGGCGCAAACTGCCCGGCCGTTTCACTTTCGCGGCGTTGCTCGCGGGGCTGTATTTGCTTTTATTCAGCGCGCCGGCGGTCGCCGACCCGCTGCCGGGCACACCGCCGGGATGCAACGGCAGCGCTTTGGGGATTTTTCTCTATACCCCATCTGGTGATTCTCACGTTGGCTGCACGATCTGTTACAGCCTGCTCGTCTTCAACGGAGGCCCCGGGCCATTGACCGTCTGCGATGCCAGCAATATTACAGCGTTCGTCGTCACGCCGGACGGCATAACCACTAACATCACCAGTCATTTATTGCACACCTACATGACCAACGGACAATCGGATTACTATCCCAACCTCATCTGTTATACCATCCGCACCAATGATATTCTCCCTGATGGCACGGTGCGCGCCACGGCCCGCGACATCGCTCAGATTCTACAGAACGACACCCCCAGTTGGAGCACCAACGAACAGGGCGTGAACACGGAAGTGAGTCTGCCGGGCATCAAGATCGGCGCGCAATGCGTCGCCAGCGCGGGGCAAAACGGCGCGATTACTTACACCGGCACGGTCACCAATAGCGGCAACAACACGCTGTTTAACGTGACGGTCACGAGCTCCGTCACTGGCGTGGTTACGAACTTCGCCGTTATCGCCGTCAGCAATGCCGTCTCGTTTAGCGGATTCTGGATCCCTGCGAATCCTTGCATTCCAAGCACGAACACATTGGTGGTCACAGGCAGCGACCAATTCACGAACTGTGCCCCGCCCACGCCGATATCCAGTTCCACCAACATTGTCTGTCAGAACACTCTGACTCCGGGCATCAAAGTCACCAAAACGTGTCCCACCCAGCCGGTCGCTCCCGGCCAGCCATTCACTTTTTCAGGCAGCGTCAGCAACGCCGGCAACGTGACCTTGACGAACATCGTCGTGGTCAACAATCAACCGGTTTCCAATACGACCGTGATAACGGTGGCTTCGCTGGCGCCCGGCGCGGTGACCAACTTCACCGGCACCTATCCGGCGCCGACCAATTGCTCCGTAACCGACACCTTGGTCGGCACCGCCCGGAGCGTCTGCGGCGTGGCCGTCACCAACACCACGGGTCCCGTGGTCTGTACCATCCTGACCACGCCCCAGATTACGGTGACGGTGCCTTGTCCGACCGCCCCGATATTGCCCGGCGGTTCGATAACTTATAGCGGCACGGTGCAGAACACCGGCAGTTTCACCTTGACCAACGTGGTCGTGGTCAGCGATCGGCCTGCGGCCAACACGACCGTGTTAACGGTGGCTTCGCTGGCGGCCGGCGCATCCACCAACTTCACCGCCGGTCCTTACACCGTTCCGACCAACGTCTGCTCGGTCACCACCACTTTCAGCGGAATGGGCAAGGATCCTTGCACGCTGAACATGGTTACCAACACCGTTCCGCGCACCTGCCCGGTCACCACCGCCCCGGGCATCGGGGTCACGCTGGCCTGTCCGGCCACGAACGCCGGCCCCGGTAGTTTGATCATTTACACCGGGACAGTTACGAATTCCGGCAATGTCACGCTGGCCAATGTGTATATCGTGATCAACCAGCCCACCAACAACTCGCCGGTCACTGGTCCGCTGACGCTGGCGCCCCATGCGTCCGCGCCCTTTACCGCGAGCTTCACCGCGCCCACCGACGCCTGTTCGGTCAGCAGCACGGTGACAGCCACGGGCAATGACAACTGCACGCAGGCCTTTGTGACGAACACCGCGTCGGCCACCTGCTCGCTGAATACCACGCCGCTCCTCGCGGTCACCCAAAACTGTCCGGTCACCTATCAGGTGGCTCCCGGTGGGCTGCTGTTCTACAGCGGCACCGTCAGCAACGCGGGCAACATTACGATTACCAACGTAAACGTCGTGAATAATCTGAGCGGGCCCACGCTGCTCTTGACGAACGCCACGCTGTCGCCCGGCGCAACGACCAATTTCAGCGGCAGCTTTTATGCGCCGACCAATTGCTCCGTCACGAGTACCTCGACCGTCACTGGCCAGAGCATCTGCGGTGTCGCTGTCACCAATTCCGCCTACGCAACCTGTCCGATCCTGACGACGCCGAACATCCTGGTGACGGCGAATTGTCCGACCAACCCGGTGGTGCCCGGCGGTTCGCTGACTAATAACGGCACGGTGCAGAACACCGGCAACACCACCTTGACCAATGTGGTCGTGGTCAGCGACAAGCCCGCAGCCAACACGATCGTGTTAAGTTTGGCCTCGCTGGCGCCCGGCGCGTCCGCCAACTTCATCGGCATTTACACCGTTCCGACCAACGTCTGCTCCGTCACCACCACTTACATCGCAACCGGCAATGACATTTGCACACTCAACCCAGTTGCGAACACCAACGTGGTTGGCCCCTGCCCGATTACCACCGCCCCAAGCATCGCGGCCACGCTGGCCTGTCCGGCCCAGCCCGCCGCCGCCGGTGGTTTGATCACGTACACCGGGACAGTCACGAATACCGGCAACGTCACTTTGGTTAACGTGACCGTCGTTGACAACCAGGTTCCGACCGGCCCCGTGCTCGTCGTGCCGAGCCTGGCGCCCCATGCGTCCTCGAACTTTACCGCGAGCTTCACCGCGCCAACCAATGCCTGCTCGGTCAGCAACATGGTGACGGTCGCGGGCAATGACAACTGCACGCAGGCCTATGTGACGAACACCGCGTCGGCCACCTGCCCGCTGATTACCCTCCCGGGCATCAACGTCACCAAATCGTGTTTCGAACGGCAGGTCGCTCCCGGCCAGACATTTGCTTTTTCAGGCAGCGTCAGCAACACCGGCAACGTGACCTTGACCAACATCGTCGTGGTCAACAATCAACCGGTTTCCAATACGATCGTGTTCACACAGGCTTCGCTGGCGCCCGGCGAGGTGGCCACCTTCAATGGCACTTACCCGGCGCCGACCAATTGTGCCGTGACGGACACCTTGACCGCCACCGCCCAGAGCATCTGCGGTGTCGCCGTCACCAACACGGATACCAAGACCTGTCCCATCCGGACCACCCCGGCCATCACAGTGATTACATTTTGTCCCACCAACCCGGTGGGGCAGGGCGGCATCCTGCCCTTCAGCGGCACCGTCAGTAATGCGGGCAACATCACGTTAACCAACATTATCGTGGTCAACAATTGGCCCTACACCAACGTCGTGATCTTCACTGCGGCCTCGCTGGCGCCGGGGGCCGCGACGAACTTCACGGGCAGCTACGTAGTGCCCCTGAACTGCTGCCAGGCCTGGATGTGGTTCGAGGCCAGCGGCCAGGGCTGCGACGGGGTCACGGTCACCAACACCGACTCGCGCACTTGCACGGTGCTCACATCGCCGGGCATCGTGGTCACCAAAGTGTGCGTCCCGACGATCAGGCATGGCCATACCATACTCCTGAAAGTGGGAGACACCCTGACCTACAGCGGCACTGTCAGCAACGCCGGCAACATCGCGTTGTATAATGTAACTGTGGTGGACAATCAACCCGCCCCCGGATCCCCCGTGCTGAGTATCATCGCGCTGGCACCCGGTGAAGTACAATCCTATACCGGTTCCTACACTGTTCCGCCTGATTTCTGCGGCCAGGACACGGTCAGCGCGTGCGGTTTTAATCTCTGCGGCGGCGCACCCGTGACCAACAGCGTAACAGTGACTTGTCCGATCACGCATAGTCCGGGCATTGGCGTCACCAAGCACTGCCCGGAGCGGCCCACGCCGCACGGTGGCCTGTTAACCTACTGCGGTACGGTCACTAATATGGGGGATGTGACGCTGGTCAATGTCTTCGTCGTTGACAACCAGCCCACCAACAACACGCCGGTCATCGGCCCCATTACCCTGGGGCCGGGGTGCTTCTTAAACTTTAACGGCAGTTACATCGCTCCGCTGGTTTGTTGCGAGACGGTGGACACCCTCACCGCGTGCGGCCAGGACCGCTGCTCGGGCAGCAACGTGGCCGCCACCGCCACGGCTATTTGTCCAATGCTCTACACGCCGGGAATCGCCTTGGTGCAGGACTGCCCGCCGGAACCGTTAACCGATGGGCAGCGAGTATGAGTTCAGCGGTTATGTCATCAACACGGGTGATGCCATTTTAACGAATGTCATGGTGTTCAGCCCGCAGATGTGCCGGGATGATGTGGAAGAATTCACTGACGGCCAGCAACTGGTGCCTTTCCTGGGACCCATTGATCTGGCGCCGGGTCAAGCGGAGCCATACGCCGGCTGCTTGGTTCCGTACAACACCTGCGAGGCCACTGTCATCGTCACCGGCCAGGAGACGTGCAAAGGCACTTGGATAACCAATACGACCACCTGCCCCGTCGCCGTTATGCCGGCCATCACCGTCACGGAGGATTGCCAGCAAGGCCAGGTGACTAATGGCAGTTCCGTGGCGTTCGGAGGAATGGTCTGCAACTCCGGCAACATCACCTTGACGAACGTCTTCGTGTACAGCTGCCAGCCGAGCAACATCATATACACCATCGACGAGTTCGACCCGCAGCCGACGCCGACCAACACCCTGGTGCTTGGCCCGATCACGCTCTACCCCGGGGCCTGCGAGACGTTCTCGGGCAGCTACATCGCCATCGGCGGTTCCAACCCGGCGACAAATTGTGACATCGGGATCAATCCCACCGGTGACCCCGACATATACAATTGTGTGATCAGCTACACGACGACCAACGTAGTCATCGCGACCGGCATTGACATCTGTCAGTCCCGAACCGTGAGCGCCGCCGCTGATTGTCTCGGCCCGCTCGTCCCGACAGTGCTGATCATCAACCAGCCAAAAGTAAATTCCGATGGTTTCTACAGCCTATGCTTCCCCACCGACGGCTGGAAATGGTACACCGTGCAATATAAGGATTCGTTGCTTGATCCGGCCTGGACCGACTTGGTGCCGCCGGGATCGGTTGCAGGCACCGGTGGACCCATGACTATCATCGATCCGAGCCCGGCAGCCCTGCACCCGACGCGGTTCTATCGGATCATGTCCATGCCATAATAAACCCAACCTTGGGGGGCGATTATCGATCATCCCAGCCGAAGGAAAGTTCCTTCGGCTGGGTTTTTAGAAAAGAAAGCACCAACACTTATGAAAAAAACATCAATATTTTTGGCGGGGGCATTATGGATGGGAGCAATGTGCGTTGCGGCTCAGGCGGAAGGCACGCCCAAAATCCAGTTTGATCAGACGGTTTATGACTTTGGCAAGACCTCGCAGGTCGCAACCGTCTCCGGCGTCTTCAAGTTCAAGAACATCGGCGACGCTGTCCTCAAACTGGAGCCGCCCAAGCCCTCCTGCGGCTGCACGGTCGCCGAGTTGAAGCCGGATACGCTCCAGCCGGGTGAAACCGGCGAGTTGCCCTTTACCCTGCATCTCGGCCAGGCCAAGGCACAGTACGACAAGCACATCGCGGTGAAATCAAACGATCCGCAGACGCCCGAAATCTCGCTCACCATCAAGGTGGATTACACGCCGCTCTACGACATCAACCCGATGACGCTCGCCCCCATACTGGCGTTTGGCGTGAATGATGCAGACCAATTCACCACCATCACCCGCACGGACGGAAAGCCGCTCAGCATCGTGAGGCTCGACGCCTCCAAGCCTTGGATCACCGCGAAAGTGGAGCCGGGCGCCAAGGCGGATGATGCCACCGCGCGCATTCGCATCACCATTAAACGGGAGGGATCGCCGCGTCGCTTCAATGAATTCATCCAGGTCTATACCGCCGACCAGACGAACACTCCCGCCTCGAGCATCTACATCTACGGCCAGATTATAGGCGAAATCTCGCTCAGTCCGGAAGCGCTGTATTGGAGCGTTCCCAGCACGACGACGACGAATACGCCGACGGAGCGCCCGGAGGCGCAGATCACGCAGCGGTTGACAATCCGCTCGGCCGCCGGCCAGACGATTGAATTGAAGAATCCGCAAAGCTCGATCAAGGGCATGAAGGTCGAACTGGTGCCCAAGGAAGCCGGCAAGGTCTATGAACTGGTTGCCCGGCTTGATGAGGTGCCGGCGACCACCGTCAGCGGCAATGTGTCGTTTGAGACCTCGGTGGCTGCGCAGCCCAGGATTGAGGTGCCGGTCATCGTCAATGTCTTCAAGCCCTGAGCGTTTATAATTCCTGATCACTTTCACGATGAGCCGGGAAACCCTCAGCTCATCCCAGCCTGCTCATAAAGGTTGGCTTTATGAAATTACTGGTAGGGTAACACCCCATAGCATCCTTCCGCCCTCGGGCTTAGGCTCACAGCATGAATCATAAAACACTCATCCAAACTGGAGGTAATCAATGTCACTGATTTCTCTCGCTCTCACTCTGATCGTCATCGGCGTGCTGCTCTGGCTGGTCAATACTTATATTCCGATGGACGGAAAGATTAAAAAATTCTCAACGGCGTCGTGGTGATTTGCGTCGTCGTGTGGCTGTTGTTTGCCTTCGGCATTCTCAATCACAGTGGAGACATCCGGGTTCCGCGGATTCAGTGAAGTTTGCGCCGGTTTGTTGCCGCGACCGGATCGGGCGGCCATGAAACCAGAAACCACCAACAACCAGACACTTTGGCAACCGGGCGCATATCACGTTCCTCCGAGGCGGCCTTGCGTGTATTCGAGGCCGCTCGTGGTGACATCGCCTTTGATTGCCAATCCGCCCTGCGGCCCCGATTTTTTCGGGGTCACAGGGCAACAAAAAACCGACGGAGTTCACAACCTGGCCGAAGAATTCGAAGTTCGGCGCTCGTGGTCCTGGTGTTGTGCCTCTCGCCGTTAGTCCACGGGCAGGAGCCAGCCGTTGGCTCCACGAAGACTCCGGCGGCGGACTTGTCGCGCCGACTTGTCGCGCCGAAATCGGATGAAGGCGGAAGTCAGCCGGAGGCGGAAACCGTTGTTCTCCCCAAATCCGTCCCCGACCCCATCGAACCGTTCAATCGGGTGATGTGGGGTTTCAACAAGGAGCTTATGACCGGCGTCATCAAGCCGACCAGCCGGGTTTACCGGTTTGTCGTTGTAAAACCGGTCCGAACCGGCATCGGAAATTTTGGCCGGAATCTCATCTACCCGGGGCGGTTGATCAACAATCTGCTCCAGGGAAAGTGGAGCGGCGCGCGCGATGAATCCTACCGGTTCGTTTGCAATACCACCGTCGGGGTGGCTGGCTTCTTCGACCCGGCGACCAAATGGAAAATTCCGAAATCGGACGCGGATTTTGGCCAGACGTTCGGGCAGTGGGGCTGGACGCCGGGGTGTTTCATCATGCTGCCGTTTCTTGGCCCGAGCAACGAACGGGATACCCTCGGCCTGGCCGCCGACACGGCCGCCAACCCGCTGCTCTATATCGCTCCCTACGAATTCGTCGCGAACAATCCGCTGACCTGGCTCGGCCCCTACACTTATGTCGCCTACGCGATCATGTATAACGATCTCAGCGACAGCGTGGGCGAATATGTGCGCTTCAGCCAGGCCGAAATGGACCCGTATTCCGAGGTTCAGTATGCCTGGACGTTTGCGAGAGCGAACCGGGTGGCGGATTTCCAGGTGAAGGGAAAAACGGACGAAGCTTCGCTGGAAACCCTCGAATCCGTCTTTTTTACCTTCAAGGATCCTGAATTCCCCAGCCATGGCAGGACCCGGTCGGTGCTGATTCCGGCAACGGGCCGGAAATTAAAATTTACGTTTTGGTTGCAACCGGGAAAGGCGAACGTGGTTTACATCGTTCCCGGGCTGGGCTCGCATCGGCTGGCCGAAACCTCCCTGGCACTGGCCGAGCTGGTTTACAGCAATGGCTTCTCCGCTGTGTGCGTTAGCAGCCCATTCAATTACGAGTTCATGGAACACGCCTCGACGGCGGCGATGCCGGCTTATCTGCCGGTGGATGGCCACGACTTGCACGTCGCCCTCACCGAGATTGATCACCGCTTGCATGCGTTGTATCCGGATCGGTTGGGCAACCGGGCATTGATGGGCTATTCCATGGGTGCATTCCAGTCTTTGTTCGTCGCGGCCACCGGACCGACGAATCAGTATTCCGTCAGGACTAAAGGGGCAGTTCTGCGTTTTCTTCAAGGGAAACAGGGCGTGAAAGAAGTGAGAATTGACCCCACCACGAATCAATTGCCCTTGATCAACTTTGACCGCTACGTTGCCATCAATACCCCCGTTCGCCTGGCGCAAGGGATTTCCAAGCTGGACGAGTTTTACCAGGCGCCCCTGGACTGGCCGGATGCGGAACGAGCCGGCGACATCGAGAACACTTTTCTCAAGGTGGCCGCCCTGAGCAAACTCAGCCTCACGCCGCGATCCTCCCTGCCGTTCAGTGCCATCGAATCCAAGTTTCTCATCGGAATGACGTTCCGATTCACGCTGCGGGATATTATTTTCAGCAGTCAGCGGCGAAATAATCAGGGCGTCCTGCAACACCGGATCCGGAATTTCAGGCGCGACCCGGTGTATCAGGAAATTCTTCAGTATTCTTACCAGGATTATTTTGAGAAGTTTGCGATTCCGTATTATCAGACCCGGGGTCTGGCCTCGCCCCGTGAAACAGGCGAGCCGACGGCGGAAGCGCTGAAAAAAGCCGGTGATTTGCGGACCTATGACGCCGGTCTCCGTGCCAACCCTGACATCCGCGTCATCGTCAATCAAAACGATTTTCTCCTGACGGACGAGGACCTGGCCTGGCTGCACGCCACGTTTGCCCCGGAACAATCAACGGTCTTCGCACAGGGCGGCCACCTGGGAAACCTGTCCAATCTGACGGTGCAAAAGGCCATTCTGGCAGCGCTGACGCCCATGAGGCCACCCGATCCCAAACCGGAAGAGCCACCGAATAATTGACGCCCGTGAATTCGCAAGTTCCCGCACCCGGGTATGATTAAAAGCGGTGATGGAGGCAGTGCTGTTGCCAGACTGTGGCGGAGTGCGCCCGTCCTCGGGCGCAGCAAGGCACGTACGCTTGAAGGTTCGGGAAGTTCAGGCGGTTGACGTACGCTTTACCTGGCTGTGCCCGGGGACGGCCACACTCCGGGTTTCACCCACTTTTAATCACGTCCCACGCACCCGTCGCCTCTCTTCTTCGATTTACACTTCGGCGCGGCAATGGTTAGCTTTGCAACCGATGACAGTCACCGCCCCGCGCCAGCAACTCTCGCCCGCCTGGCTCCTGTTCATCCTCACCGGCCTCAACCTGTTCAATTACCTCAACCGCTGCGTGCTCTCGGCGGTGTTGACGCCGCTGCAAAAGGATCTCGCCATCAACGACGAGCAGGCCGGGCGGCTCGTGACGGCGTTCATGATCGGCTATTTCGTCACCTCGCCCGTCTTCGGCTGGCTGGGCGACCGCTGGTCGCGCAAATGGCTCATCGCCGCCGGCGTTTTCGTGTGGAGCCTGGGCACCATCCTGACGGGGTTCGCGGCGACGTTTGCAATGATGCTTGCGTTTCGCGTGCTCATCGGCCTGGGCGAAGCGAGCTATGCGACCATTAGTCCGAGCCTGATTTCCGACAGCTACGCCCCGGCAAAACGGAATAACGCGCTGACGATTTTCTACGTCGCAATTCCCGTCGGCGCGGCGCTGGGCACGATCATGGGCGGACTCATCGCCGCGCACTGGGGCTGGCGGCATGCCTTCATCTGGGCGGGTGCGCCGGGGTTGCTCCTCGCGCTTGTGCTGCTGCCGTTCGCCGAACTGAAGCGCGGCCAGGCCGAGGGCAAAACGGCTGAAGCGGCCAAAAGACCTTCCGTCCGCGACATCGTGAATCTGGTTCGCATCCCGGACTATGTGCTCGTGGTGTTGGGCTACACCGCCTACACGTTCGCGCTGGGTGCGTTCGGGCATTGGGGGCCGACGTTCCTGCATCGCGCCCACGGCGTGGCCGTGGACCAGGCGGCTGAATTTTTCGGCGCGGTGCTCGTGGTGGCCGGACTCGTGGGCACGTTGATCGGCGGATTCGCGGCGACCGCATGGCGGAAGCGCAATCGTGCCGGTTACGCGTGGACGCTGGGACTTTCGGTGCTGGTGGCCGTGCCACTGGCGTATGGTGCGTTCCTCGCCAGCTCAACGTTTTGGTCCATGTCGTTTCTGGCGGCGGCGATGTTCTTCCTGTTTCTGTCCACCGGACCGGTGAACACGCTCATTCTGGAAACCGCGCCGGTGAATCTTCGCGCCAGCGCCATGGCCGTTTCCATTTTCACGATCCATCTCTTCGGCGACATGTGGTCGCCGGAGATCGTCGGCCGGCTCGCGGATTCCTTCGGCGGAAACCTGCAGAGGGCCGTTTTGATTCTGCCGGTGGCATTGATCGTGGCCAGCGCGCTCTGGCTGGTGCTCGCGTTCAAAACGAAACGCGGCCCCGCCCACAACTCTGTTTCCAAGTGAAAAAATTGAGAAGGTCTTCTCTATTTCAAAACTTTTGCGAGAACCTCCTTAACAAACTGTGGAATCTCCACTCCTGATTTCGCAGCGTCTGCCTTGAGCTTGTCATATTGCGCGACTTCCTGGCCCTGCCACACGAGGTCAATTCTTCGGATTTGGCGCATAGCCACATGATTGTATCGTTCGGGGTAAGCCCAATAGCACGACAGGCAAATGTTTTTGTCCTTAATGTTTTTCCAATTGTCGCAGTGTTCGCACGACCATGATTTTGCGCGATTGGCGGAACCGCAGAGCAGCATAAAGTCGTCTGTCCTGAGTTCGTCGCTGTCTCCAGCCACCTCGTAAGGTACACGATGATCAATCTGCAGGTTCGGCTCATCCATTTTTTCCAAGTAGATGAAGCACTGGCACCCATATTTCTTGATGAGTTGTTCTTTGATTTGTTTGGAAAGGCCCGTGCGACCGCTGAACCGTCGAAATTGTTTTTTGGTCGGGTCGGCAAACCGGTAGGCCGCGATCTTGCGACCATTAGCGGCGGCAACGCGAAAGGTTTCGAGTTGAATGCCGAGTTCCCGGACATCCCGCGCCGCCCGCGGCGGGTGATCGTAGCCGTATTTGTTTTTCAACTGTTCCGTCGTGATATGCCCGTGTTTGAGAATGTGATCAATGACGGTCTTGGGGCGCTTCCCGGTGACGGACGCGCAGAGTTCAAGAAACTCTTTTGGATATTTTGCCTTTGCCATAAGGAGAGGGCGTTTCCATCAATTGCATTTGCTCGTCGCGATGTTTGCGGTGCATCGCGGGATGAACTTCCAATTCCTCCGCCAGCGTCGGAGATAGATATAACGATTCCACCGTCATTTCGTCGCGGCCAAGCAAAGTTGCCTGCGAGGAACGCCCAGCTTCGATTTCCACAAGCGTCAAATGCAGCTTTGCTGGCAACAGTTTGCCGTAGCTACGATTTCCCAAACGTCCATCATAACTCACGATATAGCGGACATTTTTTAAATTCAGCACCGCGAGTTGTGCTATGAAGTCATCGAACGAAATCCCGGAGAAATAGCGTGAATCGCGTTCCCCGCAAACGCCTTGATAGGGGGGGTCCATATAGACCACATCTTCTTCGCGCACATTCGCTAAAACATTTTCGTAGCTCAACGAGGTAACAATGGTTTTCCCGCGCAGCAAAGTTGAAATCGCGTTGATATTCGCCTTCATCGTTTCTGGTCGCGTTCCCAGGCGGCGTTTGTCGGGGCTTTGATTGAACAACCCTTCCCCGTTGTAACGAACAGCGCCCTTTACGCACCGGGCCAGCAGATACAAAAGCAACTGCGGGTCTTTTGTACGGTTGAAAGACTCACGCACTTGATAGTAATGTTCCAGCGCATCCTCGTGGTCGGCACGCCAGAGTTCTTTGTAAGCTTTTCCAAGTTCCTTTTGGTTGTTGATGATCAAGGACAACAACTGTGCTAGTGGTGCGTTAAAATCATTCAGCCAGAATTCCTTCGCCCGTCCGCGTGCCGCCGTGGCAATGGAAAGAGCGGCGGAACCGCAGAACGGCTCGACCAGCCGCGTTGTGCTCACGGGAAGGTATTGCAGAATCAATGGAGCCAGCGCCCGCTTGCTGCCCTGATACTGGAATGGTTGGGGAACGGTCATGGAGCGAATTCAACGCTGGCGTCGGGAAAAATGTTCACGTCGCGCAGCCACTGGAGATTGTCGCCGAAAAGAAGGCGGTTCATTGGCTGGCTAAATACGCCCATTTCTGAACCGTGTCGAGAAGTTTGAAAAAGCGGCCCTCGCTTCCGAAGGGCGATGGCATTTGTCGAACTTGATTTATTTGCCCGGCGGTGCGGGCGGTGCGGGTGGATTCGGCAGCGATCCCATCTGCGTCTGAAGCTCGCGGTGATTCACCTTGCCGGTGCAGAGCTTCGGAATCTCCTTCACCACTTTGATCTCTCGCGGGATGCTCAAATTCGTCAATCCCCTGGCTTTGATGGCGTCTCGGATTTCGTCGAGGGTCAGCTTCGGTTCGTTGGTCACGGCGATGAGGGCTTCGCCTTTATTTTCTTCGGGTCGCGTGATGACGGCGATTTGGCAGTGCAGGCCGTAGTGCGGAAACGCTCCGGCCAAAGCGTCCTCCACCGCGGTGAGACTCACCATCTCACCGCTCACCTTGGCAAAACGTTTCATCCGTCCGAGGATGTGCAGGTAGCCTTCGGCATCCAGGCTTACGATGTCGCCGGTGTCGTACCAGCCGCCGAGGGCCTGGAATTTCGTGTTCGCCTCCGCGTTCAAGTAGCCTTTCATGACGTTCGGCCCGCGCACGAAGAGCCGCCCGCCATCGGCCACCCCTTCGACCGGCTCCAGCTTGGATTCCATGCCCGGCAGGAGGCGGCCCACGGAGCCGTAGCGGGGTTCGAGCGGCGTGTTGACGCTCACGCACGGAGCGCACTCGGTCGCGCCATAACCTTCGAGGATGCGAATGCCGTATTTCTGGGACCAGGCGAGCGCGGTGGCTTCCTGCATTTTTTCTGCGGCGGCAAACAGATATCGGATGCTGCGGAAGTCGTAGGGATGTGCCTTGCGCGCGTAGCCGTTCAGGAAGGTGTTGGTGCTGAGAAACACCGTGCAGTCGCGGTCGTAGAGCGCCGACGGCACCGTGCGGTAATGCAAGGGCGAAGGGTAGAGGAAGACATAGATTCCGCGCACCAGCGGCAGAAACATCCCGACCGTGAGCCCAAAGCTGTGGAAGAGCGGCAGGCAGTTGAACAGGCGGTCGCCGTCGGTGATATCGGTGACCGCCAGCATCTGGCGGATGTTGGCGAGGAGGTTGCCATGTGTCAGCTCGACCCCCTTGGGCACGCCTTCGGAGCCGCTCGTAAAAACAATCACGGCCGTAGAGCCGGCCGACTGCGGACTGCGGACTGCGGACTGCGGATTTAAAACAAGCCGGAGCAGCTTGAGAAATTTCCGGGAGCCGCTGATGCCGGCGCGCACATCTTCGAGATAGATCAGACTGATGCCCGCTTTCACAAAATCGTCCACCTTGAGCCGGGCGCGCTCAAGAAAAGCGCGCGACGTGACGATCTGCTTCAATCCGGCCAGTTCGGCGCACGCCAGCATGGTGGGTGTGCCCGAGGAGAAGTTCAGCACGGCGGGCACTTTGCCCAGCCCCCACAACGCGAGGGTGACCACCGGTGTGGCATTGACGTTGGGCAACAAGAGGCCAACCCGCTCGCCATCCGCAACTGTGCCACGCAAAGCCTGCGCCAGCACATCCGCCCCCACCATGAGCTTCCGATAGGTCAGCGTCTGCAGCGTCGCATCTTCGAGGATGATATGGCCGGGATGTTTGCGGGCGGTCTCCGCCACCGCCGCGAGGACATTCTGCGCGCCGAACGCCATCTCGACCTCGAACCGCTGCCGCACCATCTGGTCGCGGAGCCAGTTGGTCAGCAGCGTCCGTGCGCGGCCGGTGCTGATGTCGTGCAGCTCAGGCGGAGCCAGCGGGGCGCTGAAATGCGCGGTGACTTTGGGAAAACATTTTTTCCAGCCCGGATTGGGGGAATACGGCAGACATCCGGCGCCGCGCAGGTAAGCCGTGATGACTTTCGCCTTCGTCTTGAAAATTAAAAACCCGGTGCCATCGAAAAGCTTCATCAAGGTGCCCGTGCGCGACAGGCGGCCTTCGGCAAAAAGCACGAGCCGCCCGCCGCCTTTGAGAAACTCCGCCATCCGCTTCACCGCGTAAGGCGAATTGGTGTCAACGGGCAAGGTGTAGCGGTTGATCATCACTTTCCGATGCAGCCAGCTCGTCTGCGCCGAGATGCTCGAAACGACGAACTTCCAATCCTCGTCCAGGCAGACCCAGAGAAACAGCCAGTCGATCCAGGAGAGGTGATTCGGAACCAAAAGCACCGGGCCGGGTGTTTTCAGCGCGTCCAGGTCGTAAGCCCGGAAGCGGAACAAGACCTGGAGCAAAAATCGGAAGAAACTCTTCATGGCTATGGGCAGTGCATCATTTGGGAGCGCGCACTTCAAATAAAATTTGTGCCCGGCGAATGTGGCTAGAATTTGAGGCTGATGCCGAAACCGGGGTCCAGGCCCGTTGGAATCGCCGCCGCCGGATTTGGGTATGCTGGTTTCAAACTCAGCTTAAAAGCAAAGCCTTCCGAGCCGAAGAGTTCGTAGTTGAGTTGCCGGTCCGCCACCTTGAGCGCGTGTTTCGTGGCATTGCCAGACCGGGGTTGTAACTTGCCAAAATTTCCTGAGGGGAGGTCTCTTTGCAAGTTGAGACTTGCGTGATAAGCATCTGGATCGTGGATTGGTACCGGTGGATCGAACGATATTTTTATGTCGTCCAGGAAGCCGCTGTTCGTTGCCGGATGCGGTGTTTCCATTATTGCGTACGTCAATTCAGGTAAAGTGAAGTGACTTTTGCTGGTTGTCGCCGGGGGCTGCTTCACATGCAGAATGGCTCCCATCAGCATAATAATTCCGACGAGTCCGACAAGGGCCAGGCATCGTTTCAGGTTGATCAGTTTAAATCCCATTTCAGTTTGCGTTCCCAGCGCCGCCACAAGTTATTGGTCCAACAAAACTTTCCTGGACGATAAAATATCCTTGGAAGCCTTCCTATTGCTATGGGGTATTTACCCCACACGCCCGCTGCCAAAAGAGTTGCGAGCGTGTGAACCGGCCGTGGTTCAACCGCACCAAATTCCGCTGGCCGCAGGATTGGGGCTCGTCGCCTTGCTTCCCACCCACCTGGCCTTGTGCAATATTTTCGCCGTGCCACCGCCGGTGGCCGGCTTGAAACCCCACATCCGGTTTTTATCGAACCCTTCCGCCAAATAAACTTGAACATTCAACATTCAACATCGAACATAAAACGCCCAGGTTTTCAGTCATTGGATGTTGGGTGTTGAATGTTCGATGTTTCCACCCGAGTTGGTAGGGGTAACACCCCATAGCGCTCGGAAGGTCTTCAGGTGCATTGTGGCGGCGGGAAATGGAGCACTCTTCCAAAATCAAGAGTCAACCGTCCCGATGAATCATCCAATTATGAAAGAAAAAATATGAACAAACAAACACAAGCAACCAGTAATGAGATGGGCCAGCTCGCCGAAGATGCACGCGCTTTGATGGCCGCCACCGCCGACGTGGCCGGAGAAAAAGTCGGGGAAGCCCGCAAGCGTCTCGCCGCCGCACTGGAACGCGGCAAGGAAATCTATGGCCGCGTTCGCGAGAAGGCGGTCGAAGGCGCCAAGGCGGACGACGAGGCCGTGCACGAGCATCCCTATCAAGCCATGGCCATCGCCTTCGGCGTGGGTGCGCTCATCGGCTTCCTGGTCGCTCGACGGTGCTCCCGCAACTGCGACCGATCATAATATGGAAACAGCCACCGGCAGCTTCAAGCAACTGGCTGCGACGTCCCGGCGTTTCGCGCAGCGGCTGTTGACCATCGGGGAAAACCGGCTCGAACTGTTGACGGTGGAAGTGCAGGAGGAGCGCGAGCATCTCCTGCACGCCTTCATTTTGGCCCTCGGCGCGGCGGCGTTCGGTCTGCTCGCCGGCCTTACGCTCACGGCTGCCATCGTGGTTTGGTTGTGGGCTTGGTCACCCGTGGCCGTCCTCCTGACATTGACCGGCCTCTACGGAGCAGCGGGGGTTTGTCTTTGCCGGCGACTCACCCTTCTCCTGCGCGACTGGCAGACTCTGTCCGCCACCCTCGATCAACTCCGAAAGGACCGCGCATGTTTGGAAAAAACCCTCGAATGAATTCGCTGGAATCGCGGAAGCAATTGTTGATCGCAGAAAGCGAACTCAATCGTGCCCAACTGGCCGGGGATATGACTGTGCTGGCGGCGGGCGTTCGTACGCTCACCGACCGCGCCAAATCCTTCGGTTCGATCGCCTCGTCAGTCGCGGTGCTGGTGGCGGGCCTGGCGGCCTTCCGGCGCGGCGAGTCCGGGGACACCGGCGCGAAACCTTCCTGGCTGCAAACCATTCTCAAAGGCGCGGGCCTGATTTCCACCCTCTGGCTGGCGTTCCGCTCGCAGCGTCGAGATCGGGACTGAATTTAATTCGTAAAATCCGCGGGTAGGGTTACACCCCATAGCATCCGCGCGTTTTTGGACTATTGTCATTCCATGAATGACAAAAAACTTTTCTGCAATGCCCACAAATCCGGATTCGTGTTGGGTGCTGTGCTTCTGGCAACGCTGACCATATGAACACCCCCATCATCGCCCGGGACCTGACCAAACAAGCCCCGCACAGCCCGCGCGAACGCATCGCCGGATTCGTGATCGCCAGCCGTGCCGTTGACAAGTGCCGCGCCAGCCTGGCGGGAACGCTCGGCGAATATCATTACGATTGTCCCCTGGACAACCTGCTCTTCCGCTTCAAGGGCATCTCGGGCGATCAATTCAAAGCGGCCGTGCTAACCGCGAACAATTATGAAGACGTCGGCATCTGGCTGCAGGCCAACGGCACGACGAAAACGCCGGCTGAAATCAAGACCTGGTCGGATGAAATGGAAGCCGCCAGCCTGATGAAAAATCCGGAAAAGCGCGCTTACTTCATGGAGAGCTGCTCCCGGCTCGGACTGAATCCTCAAATGAACACCACGTTCGACTGGCTCGAAGCGGACGACCGCGAAAGCTTCAGACGCAAATCCAAGTAACACTTTTTTCGCTTTCCGCCAGACCACACCAAATTGTATGAAACCATGCTTAAAACCATGAACAGCGATAAGACGCGGATTGAGCAGGCGGAAGCCCGGACGGAACAGGCCGAAGCCCGGACGGAGCAGGCGGAAACGCGCACGGAGCAGGCCAAGACCCGGGCAGAATCGGCGGAGACGCGCACGGAGCAGGCCGAAACCCGGACCGAATTGGCGAAGACGCGGACGGAACAAGCCGAAATCCGAACCGAACAGGCCGAGACGCGAACCGAGCGGGCTGAGACGATCCTGCAACGTGTGGTCAACAAAGAAGTTCACCTGAGCCCGGAGATCTCCACCCGGTTCCTAAAAAAGATTCCCCTCCAGGCGATTGCTGACCGAAAAGGGCCGCTTGAAGGGCTGACAGGGCGTCAGCGCGAAATCCTCAAACTCATCGCCGAAGGCCAGAACACCAAACAGATCGCCGAGATCCTGAAGGTCAGCCCCAAAACCGTCGAATACCATCGCATGAAGTTGATGAACTGCTTGAACATTCATGATGTTCCGGGTCTGGTGCGATTGGCCATGCAGGCCGGATTGCTCCCGCAGGAAAAGCTGGTCTGAGGTCATCCTCGTGTGCGATAGAAACGCCGCGAAAAACTCGCCGCGTTCGTGTCGGTAAAATTCAACGAACCGTTGGCACCCACCGTCGCGGTGCCGATGACGGTCCAGGTCTTGAAATCCTGCGTTGCCTGGATGTCATACGTGTGGCCGACCGGGCCGGTCACGGTCAGGATGAACTGCCCGCCGGTCGCGAGGCGAATTTGCTCGGTCGCGAGGCCAACTGGAGCATTCATGGGAACCAGGCAGGACACCTCGCTTGAGAACGGACTTTCCATGCCCGCGGCACTATACGTCGTGGCCGCAAAATAGTAGGTGGTTCCCTCGATCAGGCCGGAAATGGTTGCATTGGTTGCATTACCAGCACAAATCTCGTTGGTGTAGGCGCCGCTGGCTCCACCATAATAAACATTGTAACCCGTAACGATTGGATCCGTGCTTCGGTTCCAGGCCAAAGTGACGCTTTGCCCGGCCTGAACGGTTGTGCTGAGAGCAGCGAGGATCACGAGACCTCTCAAAAACTTCGTCAGTCCGGTGATTTTGAAAGGCCAGAGCAAAACAGCATTCGCGCGTTGCGCTCTGCCTTCGTGAATAATGTTCATAATTACTGTTACCTGCTGCGAGGTCTGGCTGCGACTAGGGTGTTCCTTGCCGCCACCGGGAAAATCCTTGGTCTCAGTTTGGAAGCGTAAACCGGGGAGCGATGAAAGCGTGGAACCGACAGGATGCTCAAAAGTCACCGGCGCAAACGTGTCGCTGCCGCGCGGGATTAAATCCGTGGTTTCCTTCGGTAGGGTAACACCCCATAGCGGCCGTGCCGTTGCCCAGCCTATTCTTACAGCATGAAACGCAAATATTTCTCCCAGGACCAAAACCAAAAACCAGCCGGCGCCTCACGGCCAGTTGCGGCTGTGAACTTGAATCAAAACGAAATTGATTTTGCGCCATCACCGGACGAAGTCGCCCGAAAGGCATACTTCAGTTATGTCAACCAGGGTTCGCTGCCCGGGCACGATGTGCAGCATTGGCTGGAAGCCGAGGCGGAATTGATCGCGGAACGCAAACGCACCCGGGTTCATGGGTTTCACAACCGGACGTGAACCAAAATTCCCAGGCAATCCACAAAGAAAGAATCAATTTATGAAAGCATCCATCACCCAACTCGCGGAAACACCTCAAAATCCTGTTTTCTCAAAAACACTTCACCGGCTGCGACCGAATTCTAAGGCCGCCACCCCGGGTCAAAAGCGGGATAACACTTTCTCTCAATCCCGTGACCGGCGCGAAGATCGTGGCACGCGCCAGATAAAAACAACGCATAATCCTGAAATGCTTTTCCGCTTTTGCAATCATTTAAGCCCATGAAAACGAATCCACTGAAGCAAGGTGCCTTGACCGAAAATTCCGCCGGCCTCGGCACGGTGACCCGCAGGATGGTGCGGGAGCGCGCGGTTGAACTGGCGGCCATCGACGGCCGTTCCGCGCAGAACGTGTCGAAATCCGATTGGGAACAGGCCAAACGGGAATTGACGGACGAACCGGACACGGCCCGAACGAGGCAGTCCTTGAATCGGCGCCTGAATCCGAACGCTGGGATCCGGTGCCTGGCTCGACCGGACACAAAGTGCCGGTGGCTGCCAGCGAAGATGAGGACAACGAAGGCCGAAGCGATAATGAAAGGCTCGTTGATGAAGGTATCGCCGGAGCGGAGCATGATCAAAGTCGCCAAGCCACCAAAGAGGCCACATAAAAGGATTCTAGTCTTACTCCATCGCGGCCAACACTTCTTCGAGCGACACGGTGGCGAAGCTGGTGGCGTAGTCGCTCATGCCGTAAGGGATGATGAGTTCCCGGCCGTGCCGCAACGCGCCGCAGGTGTACACCACGTTCGGGACGTAGCCTTCGCGCTCCGCTTCGTTGGGGGACAGCAACGGTTCGCGCAAACGTCCGATGACGCGGGTGGGATCGTTCAAGTCGAGCAGGAACGCGCCGAGGCAATACTTGCGCATGGCGCCGACGCCGTGACTCAACACCAGCCAGCCCGCCTCCGTCTCGATGGGCGAACCGCAGTTGCCCAGCTTGATGAATTCCCACGGCTGCGCGGGTGAGAGCAACACTTTGGGCGTCTGCCAGAAATGGATGTTGTCCGAAAACATCAGGAGGATGTTCTCGTCGTCCTGGCGCGAGAGCATGGCAAACTGGCCGTTGATTTTGCGCGGGAACAGCGCCATGCCCTTGTTCTGCACGGCGGGGCCGTTTAGCGTGGTGAATTTGAAACCCACAAAGTCCGGCGTCTCCAAAAGTTGCGGCAACGTGATCTTGCCATCGTAAGCGGTGTAGGTCGCGTAGCAGGTGAAGCTGCCGTCGTCGTTCTGGAAGCGGACGAAGCGCGCGTCCTCGATGCCGTTGCGCTGGCTGGCCGTGGACGGAAAGAGGACGCGCTGCGAAACGCGGCTGCCGGGAGCAAAGTGGACTTCGTAGTTTGACTCGGCCAGCAGCAGGATGCCGCGCACCGCCCGGTCCGCCGTGGCGTCCGCCGGGTCCGTTTGCCGGCGCTCCGCAGTCAGGACGCGGTGCAGGTCGTCCAGGATGAAAGCCTCGGGGAGTTGACCGAGCACGCGCTGGCAAAAGTCATTCTGCACGCCCGCTTCCTGGAGTTTGCGGCCAAAGAGCGCCTTCTCGTAAGCTGCGCTCGGCACGCGCTCCGGCTCCGTCACAAACGGCCCCGGCGGCGTGAGCGTGATGCGCTGGTGCGCGCTCGCGGTGCCCGTGCGGAAGGTGATGGAGGAAATGTGCCCTTCGCCCGTGGCCCGCAGGCTCAGGATGAAACGGAGCGCGCCCTTGGGCAGCCCGCTTTGGTCGGGGTGCGGCACGATGGACGGATTGAACAGCGCCGCGGATTCCGGGGAGTATTCGTGAGTGAAGTGAGCGCCGATGAGCGCCTGCCGTTCCGACGAAGTCTCCCACGCCTCGCCCAGGTAATGACGCACCAGTGCGAAGCGGTTGAGGAAAAATTTTTCAACGTGCTCGTGCCGATCCTCAAATTCGCCCAGCACCCGGCCCAGCAGCCGGGCGACTTCCTCATCCGGGAGGGCCATGACGCGGGCGACGATTCTCCGCGCGATGTCGTCGCTGCTGGGATAAAAGGGTCGCATGAGCACCCGCGAGCGGTCGGGCACCAGGGTGGGTCCAATGCGTTTGGCGTGGATGGGTGGCCGGGTGGTCATAATATTGATTGCGGGGTTCTCTCTCTCGACGATCATTTGCCGGCGGGTTCCTTGAAGCTGGTGATGGTGTTCTGTAGCGCCTGCATTCCGGCCAGCGCGAGCAGGAAGGCGAGCGTGGACTCGGCACCCTGGTTCTGGCTCAGGCGGTCCACATGCAATCCGTCCCGGCAGCCGCCGGTGGTCGAATCGTAGAGAGCGAGACCCAGATCATTGCGACCGAGGAACCACTCGAACGCGCGCCGCGCTTCCGTGACCCAGAACATGTCGCCCGTCGCATGATACGCTTCGATGCAGGCGGAAATCGTCACCTGAGCCTCGATGGGTTGCTGATCGAATTGCGCGCGTTCGTGGCCGCGCGGATAAAATCCGTTCGAGCCGATGGGCCGGAAAGAGCCGGCATCCGAAGTCTGGATTTTTATCAGCCACCGCAGGGTCTTGAGGCCGAGTTCCAGCATCGTTCCGTTGTTCAGGCAGCGTCCGCTGAGAATCATCGCGTGCGGCAGCTTGGCGTTGGCATAGGAAACCACTTCTTCGAACCACTGCCACTCGCCGGTGGCGGCGTCGGTGTGGCGTTGCATGAGCTTCGCCGTGAGCGATTCGCGAATCTGGTTCGCGCGCCGGTCGCCGCTGAACCGCCGCAGATATTCGTCAATGCCGATGAGCGTGAACGCCACCGCGCGCGGCGACATGAAGTCGGCGGCCACGGGCAGGGCCTGTTCGAATAATTCCGCCGCCAGCATTTGAAAACTGCCCTGGCCCGCCTGTGACACGCATAACCCCAGCGCCCAGAGCGCGTGACCCTGGCAATCCTCCGAGCCGACTTCTTCCAGCCAGTGCCGTTCAAAACTCATGAAATTGCGGAAGCGCCCGCGCTTGCGGTCGAAGGCGTGGTTCAGGAACGCGGCGTAGGTGGCGGCTTGCGCGCCGAGGCGCGGCGAGCCGTGGCCCAGCTTTTGCAGCATCAGCGCCAGCACCAGCGCCCGCGCGTTGTCGTCCGTGCAATAGCCTTCGGCGAAGTTCGGCACCGTAAAGCTCGCGTGCTGAAAAATACCGGTCGAATCACTCATCCGAAACAGATGGTTGAGCTTCATCACCGGCAACTGGCCGGGCTGTTCGTCGAGCGTCTTGATGGGCGAGGATCTTCTTCCCACGAAACTATGATCCAATCGTGCCTGTTCGAAGGACTTCGCATAAAGCTGCGCCACGCGGCTCCACACCATGTCGCGCCCCAGCTTGTAGGCGTTCTTGCGCATCGAGTGGCGCAACGGTTCGTCGCGCAGCAGTTCCACCACGGCGACGGCAATGGCCTTGGCGTCGCGGAACGGCACCAGCTTGCCGCGTTCGGCGGTCAGCAATTCCGCCGCGTGCCAGTAGGGCGTGGACACCACCGCGTTGCCCGCGCCGAACGCATACGCCAGCGTGCCCGAAGTGACTTGCGCCTCGGTCAGGTAGGGCGTGAGGTAAATGTCCGCCGCGCCGATGAACCGCATCAATTCCTCCAGCTCGACGAAGCGATTGAAGAACACGACGTGCTTCTGCACGCCGAGATCTTTGGCCAGCCGCTCCAGACTCAGGCGGTAAGCTTCGCCCTCGTCGCGCAGCAGATTCGGATGCGTCTGGCCCAGCACGATATAGACGACGTTGGGAAATTCGCGGATGATGTCCGGCAACGCGCGCAACGCAAACTCGATGCCCTTGTTCGGCGAGAGCAGGCCAAACGTGAGCAGCACGTGCTTGCCCGCCACGCCAAACTCGTCCTTGAAATAATTCGGGTCGGCAAACGGCATGTCGGGAATGCCGTGCGGGATGAGGTCAATTTTGGCCGCCGGCGCCTGATAAACTTCGCGCAGGAATTCCCGGCCCCGTTCGCTCATCACCACCAGCCGCGTTGAGAGCCGGATCAGTTCGCGCATCACGCGCCGCTGCTCCGTATTCGGCTCGCGCAGCACCGTGTGCAGCGTGGTGACGATGGGCATCTGCAGTTCGCGCAGCAATGCCAGCACATGACTGCCCGCCGGCCCGCCGAAAATGCCGAACTCATGCTCCACGCAAACCACGTCCACGTCCGTGATGTTCAGGAAATCCGCCGCGCGCAGGTAGGACGGCAGGTCCTGCTCCGCGATCTCGAAGCGCACCTCCGCCGGATAATCGTAACCGCCCGCCAGATCATTGACCGGGACGACCAGGCACTGCATCGCCGGAAACTCCGCCGCCACGGCGCAGCGCAAGTCGGTCGTGAACGTGGCAATGCCGCATTTCCTGGGCAGATAATCGCCGAGAAACGCAATCTTGCGGATGTCCGATGGTTGCTGCATGAAACGTTGTCCGGTGCCAGACGGCGCACTTTCCTTTGTTGACCATTCATATAGTGGCCCAAGCACCTGTGTTCGCCAAGAACCATTCACCGGCAATACCGTCGAACCCGGGGTGGAGGGTGCAAAGGAACACTGTATCTGTTGGCGGCAGGATGCCGCCCTGACTGGCACGCTGGGAAGCGTGCCGCCACCCCGTGGAGGCAGCCATCCTGGCTGCCAGTCAAAGCGGCTTCCAGCCGCATGTTCCCAAGGCAGATACGGGGTTCAACTGCACCCTGTGGCGGCAGCGCAAAACTTCCAACTCGCTTTGACCGGCGGTTTGTGGCTAATCTCCCCGCCTGAACGTAGCAGCCGACGTAAGGAGGCTCTGACTTCCTTCGCAGGCCGTTGGCTGGATTGAACAGAGCCTCCTTACGTCGGCTGCTACAACAATTTTACCATGATGACCAGTTTGCAAATCCGCCAGTCGTTTCTCGACTTTTTCAAGTCGAAGCAGCATACCATCGTGCCGTCTTCCAGCCTCATGCCGGACAGCCCCAACCTGCTGTTCACCAACGCCGGCATGAACCAGTTCGTGCCCATCTTCCTCGGCCAGGCCCAATGCCCCTATAAACCGGGTCGCGCCGCCGACACCCAGAAATGCATCCGCGCCGGTGGCAAACACAACGATCTCGAAGACGTCGGCCTCGACACCTACCATCACACCTTTTTCGAAATGCTGGGGAATTGGAGTTTTGGCGACTATTTCAAGAAGGAAGCCATCGAATGGGCGTGGGAATTGGTTACCTCAAAGAAATGGTTTGGATTTCCGCCGGAACGCCTCTATGCCACCGTCTATAAACCCGGCAAAGGTGAGCCCTCCGAGTTCGACCAGGAAGCCTACGGCCATTGGGAAAAACTTTTCCAGGCGGCCGGACTTGATCCCAAGGTCCACATCTGCACCGGGGGCAAGAAGGACAACTTTTGGATGATGGGCGACACCGGCCCATGCGGCCCATGCAGCGAAATCCACGTTGACCTCACGCCCAAAGGCGACACCAAGGGCAGCCTTGTCAACAAAGGCGACGCCCGTTGCATCGAAATCTGGAATCTTGTGTTCATGCAGTTCAATGCAAACGCCGACGGCACCTTCACAACGTTACCGGCAAAGAACGTGGACACCGGCATGGGCTTCGAGCGTGTCACCAGCATCATCCAGTGCACAAAAGGCTTCAAAGATTTTGCCAATGCAAAGATTTCAAACTACGAAACCGATATCTTCCGCCCCATCTTCGACGAACTTGAGAAGTTGAGCGGCAAGAAGTATGGCAGCACATTACCGAATCAAAGTCGTGGCACAGGCCTCCGGCCTGTGTGCTCCGAACACAGACCAGAGGTCTGTGCCACATCCGATCAGGAAAAAATTGACATTGCTTTCCGCGTCATTGCCGACCACATCCGCACGCTGGGCTTTGCCATCGCCGACGGCATCCAGCCCGGCAACAACGACCGCAATTACGTCCTGCGCCGCATCCTGCGCCGCGCCGTGCGTTACGGACGCACGCTCGATTTCCACGAACCGTTCTTCTACAAGCTCGCGGATGTGCTCGCCGACACGATGGGCGACGTCTTCCCCGAAATCCGCGCCCGGAAAAAGCACGTGCAGGAAGTCATCAGAACAGAGGAAGAGGCTTTTAACAAGACGTTGGATAACGGAATCGAAATCCACGAACTCGCTGTGCGCGAGCTGGCGACAGTGGAAAAATTCCTTTTAGAAACTCCCGCTTCTCTGAATAGAATCCGAAAAGGACTTAGCTCTATACCTGACAAGTTTCCTGTTTCCACCAATGATTTGGAGGCGGATTGGGCTACTTTCATTTTGGAGATAGAAATAAAGCTACGAGAACTTTTTAGAGAGTCACTTGTTGAGGCTGTGCTAAAAGGCGGAATTAAGCCAACCGGGATACTTCAATTTTGGGGGGAACGCATCAAAGACTTGTGTAAACCTGCAACCAAAGCATTTTCAGCACTTCAATCAACACAAAATTCGCCACAGAAGTTTGAAGACTATCGAACCAAAATTCTTAAAAAGTTGGATAAAATAGAGAAGGCAGTGGTTGAGTTTCGCAAAGAATTGAAAACCTTTTCGGGCGAAGTTGCATTTCTTCTCTACGACACCTACGGTTTCCCGCTCGACCTGACTGAGTTGATGGCGCGCGAGCGCGGTTTGACCGTGGACACCGCGGGTTTTGAAAAGTTGATGGACGAGCAGCGCGCCCGCGCTCGTGCCGCGCAGAAGAAGGAAGTCATTTCGCTTTCGCAAATCGAGACCACCACGCCCACGAAATTCGTCGGCTACGAAAAACTTGAGGTCCAGGCCAAAGTTTTGGAAGTCGTTGGTTTGAAGGACAAGACCGCCGTCATTCTCGACACCAGCGCTTGCTACGCCGAGATGGGTGGCCAGGTGGGCGACACCGGCGAAATCATTCTCAATCCCGTAGCCGCCGACGTCAGTCGGCGCACTTCATCAGATGGCGTGGACTTACGTCCACGGCTACAAGTTACGAACACACAGAAATCCGGCAACACCTGGCTGCATTTTGTGACGGGCGAGAATCTTCCCGCGATTAGCGATCAGGTCGTTCTTCAGGTTGAAGCCCCGCGCCGCAACGCCATCCAGCGCCACCACACCGTCACGCATCTGCTGCACTGGGCGTTGCATGAGGTTGTGAGCCATGATGCTTCGCAAAAAGGTTCGTTCGTCGGCCCGGACAAGTTGACCTTCGATTTCAACAGCGCACCGCTCACACCGCAACAGGTGGCCGACGTCGAGAAGCTCGTCAACGAACGCATCCTCGAAAACGCGCTGGTCACGTGGTTTGAACTTCCTTATGCCGAAGTGAAAAAGAACACCGCCATTATCCAGTTTTTCGGCGAGAAATATGGTGACACTGTTCGCGTGCTGCAAATCGGCGGTGAACGGGGCAAGTTGAACGGTTACTCGATGGAGCTTTGCGGCGGCACGCACACGCGCGCGACGGGCGAGATTGGTTTGTTCCGCATCGTGGGCGAGAATGCGATCGCCGCCGGTGTCCGGCGCATCGAAGCCGTTGCCGGACTCGAAGCCTATCGTCAGGCCGCAGACGAAGTTGCGCTCATCAAATCGCTGGCGGACAAGGTGAACTCGCCGGTGCATGAGCTGGAAAAGAAAGTCGAGTCGTTGCTGGAACACCAGAAAGCGATGGAGAAACAGATCAAAATTGCCCAACAACGCGAAGCCTCCAACGCCGCCAGCAATCTGCTCGAAGAAATCAAAACCATTAACGGCGTGCCCGCAATTATTCACAATCTCGGTTCCGCCAACGGAGATTTCCTTCAATCCATAGCCGACTCGCTGAGAGGCCGGTTCAAAGGCGTGATTGTTCTTGGCGGCGTGGCGAACGGCGCCGTCGCGCTTGTCGCCGCCGTTTCGCCTGAATTCACCGCGAAAGTTCAAGCCGGCAAAATCATCCAGCAAATCGCTCCGATTGTCGGCGGCAAGGGCGGCGGGAAACCGGACAACGCCCGCGGTGGCGGCAAGGATGCGAGCAAGCTCGACGAAGCGCTGGCCAAAGCCCGTCAATTGCTTTAACCGCCGCCAAACCATTTGGTGGAAGAAAGAGTAATAATAAATGAAATAGCTATTTCATTTATTGTTATGTTTGGCCAATGCCCCGCTCAAGATGGAGAAGGTGATTTGTCGTTCGTGAAAGGCTTTCTGTCCAAGATAATCCTTTGGCAACAACACTTCAGGCAATAACGGATCGGCCGTAATGGCTTCCATCCATGCTGTGCGTTCGCCAGCCAGCCACTTCCGCATTTCAACTGGCTTGCCCTCGTGGACAAATCTGCGCCCGGCCTTTGCAAGTTCGATGGCCGCCGTGTAATTGCGGTTGATGAGTGCAAAATCCCAGGCGCTTTGAACAATGTCATCATTTGAGACGGGAGTTGCAGGCGCGCCTTCAATGACCGTCAACGATTCTGGCGTGAGTTTAAGCTGGCGTAATGGGATACCAGTTTCGTTTATCGTATCTGGAATAATCCACACACTCTGTTGCAAATAACCGAAACGCTGCCGTCGTAGCCAACGCCAGAGGGTCAAACGTAGTCGTTGTTGTCGCGCAGGAAGGTCAAACAACAACAAGCGCCATCGGCCATCCCACTTGCGTGACCATCGCGATGCGAGATCAATCCCCCCAATGGCTGTCTGTCGTCCCTGTTCCGTAAGGCGCCATTGCGACCGATTGCGCAGACCCCGGCATTCGATCATCCCGCTGCGTCGAAGTTGTATCAGATCGAGGCGCAGGCGATTTCGGTAATTCCAGGATTCAAACGACTCCAAAAGGGTTTGCGAGTTCGGGTTCATGAGGATGTCGAACGTCCACAGGAACAGACCGAGCCACTCGTTGGATTTTGCATTGGTTTTCATATCAGTACAATTATTGTAATAGCTATTTCAACAATTGTAATAAACTTTTTAAAATAATTTTCGGAATCCGGTTAACTTAATGGCCTGTGGGAGGCATACCCATGCCGCCACCCATGCGTTTCATCATTTCCATCTGCATCAACTGCTGCACATTGTCGTATTTCTTGAAGTCTGCGGGCGGCTCAAACAGGCCGGCGGCGGGTTTGGCGAGCGTGACGTTTTTGAACAGCATCGTCACGTCGCCGCCGTTTTCGGTGGTTTGAATTTTGACCGGGAATTTTTTCAAGTCCGTCGCGTTCCAGACGGTGTATTCATGTTTGGTTCCTTCCTTGTCGGTGACCACATACTTGTTTTTCACGCACGGATGACCGTCCACCGTGTCCTTGCCGATTTCAGTGATTTCCACCTTGAAGTCGCCGCTGGTCGGGGCGCTATCGGCTTTCGATGGTTGAACTTCGGCGTAACTCTGCAATCCCGGATAAATGAGGTACTTTTTGTCCGGGCGCGAGATGCTCACCATTTGGTCCATCCCCATGGCCTTCATCTGCGCGGCGGCGTCGGGGGGCATCTGGCCGCCTTTCATGTCGGCCAGGTTGATCTCGAAGCGCGACTTGCCCGTGTCAAAGGAGAGTTTGCCGGGCATGGTCATTGGCTGGCCGGATTTGTCGGTGGTTTGCATTTCCATCGTGGCGGAAAAGGCCTGGTTGTCGCCAAACAGTTTGCCCGTGGCGCCGCCCAAATGCGGTTCCGCCTGGCGAGCCGGGTTGCGAATACGCCGGAAGAAGTCCCAGGCAAATAACGGCTGAAGCCAGAATTGAGAAATGTTTTTTCATGGTTGTTGAATTGTTTTTGTGAACTGAATGAACAAATCTTCCTTCCAAGGCAAGCAGAAACGGATCCATTCAATGATTGATCCGTCCATCGAGACAATCGCGGACCTGTTTCAGGAGTTTATTGGAATCGAACGGTTTTTCCATGAAGTTGGGGTTGTCGCGCAGCGGCGAGTTTTCGCCGAGCATTTCGTCCGTGTAACCGCTGCAATAAACGACTTTGAGTCCGGGTTTTTCCGAGCATAGCCGTTCAGCGAGTTCGCTGCCGGAAACACCCTCCGGCATGACCATGTCGGTGAGCAGAAGATCAATCGTGTCGCGGTGTTGTTGCCAGATTTCCAGGGCGCTCAGGCCGGAATCGGCCTCGATGACGTGATAACCTTTGCGTTCGAGCAAGGTCCGCGCCAGTGAACGCACGGGAGCTTCGTCTTCGACCAGCAGAATGGTTTCGTTTCCGCCGCGGACTTCAGGGGCGCGGGTAAATTCGGTCTGAGATTTTTTGCTTTCCGCCAGGCAGGGCAGGAAAATATGGAACGCGGCGCCGGCGTTGAGCTTGCTTTCCACTTCGATCCAACCGCGATGTTGCACCACGATGCCGAAAACGGTGGCCAGGCCCAGGCCGGTGCCTTTGCCGACTTCCTTGGTGGTAAAAAACGGTTCAAAGATGCGCTCCATTTCCTTCGGCGCAATGCCGCAGCCGGTGTCGGTGACCTTGAGCCGGATGAACGCGCCGGGCCGGGCCTTGGGGTTGGCTTGCGCATCGGCTTCGCTGATGCTGATGGCGGCGGTCTGAATGATGAGCCGGCCGCCTTTGGGCATGGCGTCGCGAGAGTTGACGGCAAGATTGATGAGAATTTGCTCCATCATGATGCGGTCAGCCATGACGGGCGCGCCGCCGGGGGCAAAGTGAGTTTCCAGGCTGATGTGTTCGCCAATGAGCCGCTGCAGCATTTTGCTGGTGTTGGCGACAACTTCATTGAGGTCGAGCGGTTTGGGCTGAAAGAGCTGGCGCCGGCTGAAGGTGAGCAGTTGGCGGGTGAGATTGGCGGCGCGTTCGGCGGCCTTGGCGATTTCGACCAGGCCCGCAGCCTGATCGGGCTGCGGGGATTCCTCGAATTGGAGCAGGGCGACATTGCCCAGAATGACGGTGAGGAGGTTGTTAAAATCGTGAGCCACACCGCCAGCCAGCTGGCCAAACGCCTCCATTTTTTGGGATTGGCGAAATTGTTCCTCCAGCAGCTTGTGTTCGGTGATGTCCCGCCCGATCCCCACCAGGCCGCAAATCTGTCCCTGGCTGTCCCGGAACGGCACCTTGGTGGTCAGCAGCTTGCGTTCCTGGCCGTTAGGAAGGACCACGAATTCCTCCCTTTCGAGGATGGTCCCGCCGGCAAAAACCTTCTCCTCGTCGGCGCGATGGCGGGCGGCGATTTCCGGCGGAAAAAAATCCATGTCGGACCGTCCCAGAAGCTGGGCCGGGTCGTCTTTGCCAAAGCGTCGGGCGAGGGTTTCGTTGGCCATCAGAAAGCGGCTGTCCAGGTCTTTGATATAAACACCATCGGGCAGCAAATCCAGCAGGGTGCGGAGCAGTTGGCGTTCATATACAATGGTCTCTGCCGCCCGCTTGCGTTCGGTGATGTCACGGACGAAAATGAGTGCGCCCCGGTCGCCGTGGAAAACCGCGGGTACGGCGGTGACCTCCACTGCCACCCGGCTCTTGTCCAGGCGCAGATATTCTTCTTCAATCGCCGGCAGCGGGCCGTCTATTGTGTTCACCCGCTGCATCCGTTCCTTGACGACCTTCCGCCATTCCGCCGCCACCACATCCAGCACGGGTTGTCCGAGCAGTTGTTCCGGCCGTTCGGCCCGCAAAAGCCGCAGCGTGGCCCGGTTCACATAGGCAATGCGCTCCCGGGTCTGCACGTAAACCGCGTCCGGCGCATTGTCCAGCAACGAGCGGAACCGCTGATCGCTTTCCCGCAGCACCGCTTCGGCCTGCTTGATCTCGGTGACATCTTCGTATGTCCCCAGCACGCCAATCACCCGGCCGTCTTTGTCATGCAACGGCACCTTGTTCGTCCTCAACCAGCCCATGCCCCCCGACGGCTTGTTTTGCGGTTCTTCGTAATTAAGTTTAGGCCGGTTGGTTTCCATCACCTCACGATCATCGGCCTGATAACGTTCCGCCATGGGGGCGGCGACGGTGTCGTAATCGGTTTTGCCGATCATTTCGCTGGCATCGGAAAAACCACAGTCCCGGGCCAGCGGTTTGTTGCAACCGAGGAAAAACGAATTCCGATCCTTCCAGAAAACGCGCTGTGGAATCGTGTCCAGCACAGTCTGGAGCATCAGCCGCGAATTGAACAGTTCCGCCTCGGCCTGCTGCTTGCGGCGGCGTTGCAACAGCAGGGCCGCAATCAAACCGGTCTGCACCGCCAGGGCGGTTGCGACAATGATCACCGTCTGGTGGTGCGCCTCCCACAGGCTGGGCGTGTGGAATCGCACCTCGCTGCCCGGCGGCAGCCGCTTCTCGGTCAAGCCGAACTTGTGCAACTGCTGCGCATCGAACATGGCCTGCCTGCTCGCGCTCCGCAACACCGGCACGGAGGTCGCGCTGCCAGCCCGGACGACGGCGGCAATCTGGCTGGCCGTCTCCGCGGCCAGCGTCCGATAGACGATGCAAAACCCGCCCACCATCCCGAATCCGGTATAGGAGTCGGCATAACTGAAAATGGGGGCGCTGGAAACGGAGCTCAGTTCCTCCAACGCATCGCGCGGCATGAAAATCTGCCCCGCGCCGTCCACCCAGATGTCATTATAAAACACAATGCTTTCCGGAGGCAGGGCCGCCAGACGCTGCCGGGTCTCGGTCATTGTTAATCCCACCAGCTTGATCAACTCAAACCGGTTTCGGCAAAAATCCTCCGCCTGTTTGAGGTTCTGTTCGTGAAATTCCGAAAGGTCATTCGCCGTGGATGAAACGAATGCAATTTGCCGGGTGTCTGGACACAGTTGCAATGCCGCTTGCAAGGTGCCGGCGACGTCAATGTCAACCATGACCCCGGTTGCATTCGTTTGTCCGGCCAGCAGTTCGGTTACCATCCCTGTGGTTCCAATGGCGACCACCGACGCCTCGGGCCACAGTTTCGGGCGAACTTCCAATATGAAATCCAAGGCCGTTTCGCCGGAAACCACGATGACGTTCAGCTTGCGCCCATGATATTTGTTGTGCAGCCAGTCTTCGAGATCAACGCGATAACCGTCTCCCCCAAATCGCTTCAGGTCCAGATTCTCCCGGTAAACCACCAGGTGGCTTGACAGATTCGTTGTCAAAACCTGGCGCAACCGGGACATGTAGTCCGAAAAAGCCGGCCGGTTATCGCCCGGTTCCACGACCAGGATTGAAGTGGTTGCATTCGTCGAATAAGCCGCGCGGGCAGCCGGGGCGGTGAAAAGCATCGCTGCGGCGGTGAACAATCCAAAGGCCAGCCCGAAATTCAGCCTCACGCCATGGCTGTGAATGCGTCGTGAAAAGCATCGGGATTTTGAGACGTGTAAATTCATTGTGCCGCCTGCACGAGGCCGCATTCCAAATTGCTCATAATGACCAGGCTCATAATTCTCGGGCTCTTATATTGAACTTACCACTGAAACAGAGGATTGAAACCGGAAAAGGCAGCCAGATATTGTCCAACGTATCACCAAAAATGAAAAGCCTCGTGCCGTGGGACACGAGGACGGTTTGTTTGAGATGTTGTGCGGATCAGCCGAGCCGTTTCCGCAAGCCTTCAAGCTGGCCGTTCAGCGCCTTCGGCAAATGGCTGCCCAGCCGGGCGTAATTTGCCGCCACGCCTTCAACCTCTTTTTTCCAGCCTGCAATATCCACCGTCAGCAGTTGTCTGAGGCTGTCGGCGGACAGGTTCAGTCCGGACAAATCAAGCGCATCGGCGGTCGGCAGATTCCCGATGGGCGTTTTCTGCGCCTGGCCCTTGCCTTCGACGCGTTCGCAAATCCATTTGAGCACCCGGCTGTTCTCGCCGTAACCGGGCCAGAGCCATCGGCCGCCCTCATCCTTGCGGAACCAGTTCACAAAATAAATCCCGGGCAGTTTGGCGCGGTCGGCGCGTTGCGCGAACGAAAGCCAGTGCGCGAAATAATCGCCCATGTTGTAACCACAGAACGGCAGCATGGCGAACGGATCGAGGCGCAGCACACCGGCCTGGCCCAGCGTGGCGGCGGTGGTTTCCGAACCGCAGGCCGAACCCATGAACACACCGTGTTCCCAGTCAAACGCTTCGTTCACCAGCGGAATCGTGCCGGGGCGGCGTCCGCCGAATAGAATCGCCGAGAGCGGCACGCCTTCGGGATTTTGCCACTCAGGATCAATGACCGGGCATTGCGACGCGGGCGTGGTGAAGCGCGAGTTCGGGTGCGCGGCCTTGCGTCCGGAATCCGGCGTCCATTCCTGGCCCTCCCAATCAATCGCTTTTGCGGGTGCGGGCACGCCCATGTCTTCCCACCAAACGTCGCCGTCCGGAGTCAGCGCCACGTTGGTGAAAATGGTGTTTTTCGCGACGTTAATCATCGCGTTCGGATTCGATTTCATCGAAGTGCCGGGCGCGACGCCAAAGAAGCCGCTTTCCGGATTCATCGCGTAGAGCCGCCCGTCCTTGCCGACGCGAATCCAGGCGATGTCGTCGCCGAGCGCCGTGACCTTCCAGCCGGGCAACGTTGGTTGCATCATCACCAGATTGGTTTTGCCGCAGGCGCTCGGGAAGGCGGCGGCAAGGTAATGCTTTTTGCCCTGCGGTGACGTGAGGCTGAGGATGAGCATGTGTTCCGCCATCCAGCCTTCTTTTTTGGCGACGGTGGAGGCGATGCGGAGCGCGAGGCATTTTTTGCCGAGCAACGCGTTGCCGCCATAACCGGAGCCGTAAGACCAGATCAAAGGCTCATCGGGGAAATGAATAATGTATTTATTTTTCGGGTCCGGTTCGCACGGCCACGGAACGTCGGCCTGGCCCGGCTTGAGCGGCGCTCCCACGGAGTGCAGGCACGGGATGAACGAACCGTTGGCGCCGAGTTTGTCGAGCACGGCCCGGCCCATGCGCGTCATGATGCGCATGTTGACGACCACATAAGGCGAATCGGTAATTTCAATGCCGATTTTGCAAATGGGCGAGCCGAAGGGGCCCATGGCAAACGGAATGACATACATCGTCCGTCCCTGCATGCACCCGTTGAACAGGCCAAGGAGTTTTTGCTTCATCTCGGCGGGGTCAGCCCAATTGTTCGTGGGGCCGGCTTCGTCTTTCGTCTTGGAACAGATAAAGGTCCGGTCTTCGACGCGCGCCACGTCGCTGGGATGCGAGCGGGCCAGGTAACAGCCCGGACGTTTTTTGGCGTTGAGTTTGATGAAGGTGCCGTTCTTCACCATCAGGTCGCAGAGCGTCTGATTTTCCGCATCCGAACCGTCGCACCAGTGAATGCGCTCCGGCCGGCAGAGTTCGGCCATCTGCTTGACCCAGGTGAGAACCTTTTGGTTTGAAGTCGGTGCGGTGTCCATTGTGCTTGTCGTATATTGTGCGTCAATTATGCCAGATAAATTTTGGAGAAATTGCCAGAAGCCTGACGGTTTGAACAGACCAAATTTGCTTTTTGTCCGTGCCTTTTGCGTCGCGCCGTGTCCGGCGGTATGCTAACAGTGGTTCAGGCATGAATTCATCGCTCGAAAAGCATTCCGGGCGCGGCAGCGGGGGTGGGCAATGCCTCGCGCGCTCGGTCGTGGACACGCTCGCCGAGGAACCGGCGCTCGAAGCGGTGACGATTGACCGCGCGCACCAGAAAATATCCGTCGCCACGCTCGGGCGCGTCCCGCAAGGCGGGATTGGCCGGCTGACGGAACGCATCCGCGCTGAATTTGAAGCGGCGCAATCCGTCTCCGCCGGACGCAATTGCAACCTGTTCACTGGCCAGGACGATTGCCGGAGTTGCGACCGGCCGTTGTCTGAAGCCGAACGAAAAAAAATCACCATCCAAAACGATGGCCAGACGACTACCATTGCCCGCGTCACCTGCCCGACCGCGCCGGCATTCTGGCGCTGGCGCGATATACCGTTTCCCAAGGTCGTCCAGCGCGACGTCGAATTTCTCGAACACGCGCAGGAGATCGACGAATGGAAACCGCAGCTTGTAGCCGTGATTCTTTGCGGCGTTTTCGGATTGACCGCGCACTTTCTGTTGTCCAGCCCTTTGTCGCTGGCGGCTTATATATTTGCTTATCTTGCCGGCGGTTTTTACCCGGCGGTGGAAGTCTGGGAACGTCTAAAAAAGCGCACGATTGATGTGCATTTTCTCATGATCTTCGTCGCCGCCGGTGCTGCCGGCATCGGTGCGTGGGCCGAAGGTGCGACGCTGCTGTTTTTGTTTTCGTTTTCCGGCGCGCTCGAACATTACGCGCTCGGCCGGACGCAAAAGGAAATCCGCTCGCTCTTCCGCGACGCGCCGAAAGTCGCCACCTTGCTGGATGCCGGGGGCGGCGAGCGCGAAGTCAAAGTCGAGCAGCTTGTGCGCGGAATGCGTTTGCTCATCAAGCCCGGCGCGCAATTTCCCGTGGATGCCGAGGTTGCCAAGGGGACCACCGCTGCGGACGAATCGAATCTCACCGGCGAAGCCACGCCGGTCGGGAAGAACATCGGCGACATCGCACTCGCCGGCACCATCAATCTTTGGGGGGCGGTCGAGGTCGTCGTTGCGCGGCCCGCCGCCGAAAGTTCGCTGCAAAAAATTGTCACCCTCATCAAGGACGCGCAGCAGCAAAAAGCGCCGGCGCAACAATTCACCGATAAAGTCAGCACTTACTACACTTACGCCGCGCTGGGACTTTCGTTCGCCATGTTTTTTGTCTGGTGGCTTGGCTTCCGGCTCGCGCCGTTTGAGTCGGCCATCGAATCGCAAAGCGCGTTTTACCGCACCATGACCCTGCTCGTGGTTGCGTCGCCGTGCGCGCTGGTCCTTTCCATCCCGTCCGCCGTGCTCGCGGCCATCGCCTGGGGCGCGCGACACGGCATCCTGTTCCGCGGCGGCGCGGCGGTGGAAAAACTCGCCGAGGTCAACGTCGTCGCGCTCGACAAAACCGGCACGCTCACCACCGGTGAATTGCGCGTCGAAAAAGTCGAAAGCTTCCCGCCCGGCCGCGAAACCGAAATTGCGCGGCTGGCTTACTCGCTCGAAAAACTTTCCACCCACCCGCTGGCCCGCGCCATCACGCGCCATGGCAAACAACAGCAAATTGAGCTGGTGGTTTTCGAGCAGTTTGAATCGGTCACTGGCCAGGGTTTGCGCGCAAAACGGGATGGCGTTGAATGTTTGCTGGGACGCCGCGATTGGATCGCTTCGGAGCGCCGGCTTCCAGCACGGCGGGACGGGGTTGGAGTTCAAGCTTCAGCTTGTCCTGGGGACACGCTAAAGCGTGAACTCCAACCCGCCGTGCCGGAGGCCGGCACCCCAACGGAGGCGGCCTTTTCTGAAGTCTGGCTGGCCGAAGACGATCTGCTGGGCCGCATCATTTTGCGCGACGACATCCGTCCCGAAGCCGCCCCGGTCGTGGAAGCCTTGCGCCGCGAAGGCTTGCGCACCGTGGTTTTGACCGGCGACCGCCAGGCGACCGCCGAACATTTGCGCGACAAATTGAAGTTGGATGATGTGCGCGCCGAATTGAAACCGGAACAAAAGGTTGAGGCGATTCGTGAATTGAGCGGGCAGGGGAGAAAGGTCGCCATGATCGGCGACGGTGTAAACGACGCGCCGAGTCTGGCCGCCGCACACATTGGCGTGGCGATGGGCGCGCGCGGGTCGGACGCGGCTTTGGAGCAGGCGGACGTGGTGCTGATGCACGACCGGCTGGAAAATTTCCTGGCCGCGTTTCGCCTGAGCCAGCGTGCGCGCCTTATCATTCGCCAAAATCTTGTCATTTCGCTTGGCACGGTGGTGGTGCTGGTTTCGTTCGCGCTGCTCGGAAAAATTCCGCTGACCGTTGGCGTGGTCGGCCACGAGGGCAGCACCGTGGTCGTGGTGATGAACAGTTTGCGATTGCTTTTTGGCGGTCACAAGCAGGATGCTTGAATCACCCATGAAACGCGGGACAAATCTTTTTCGAAAATATGTTTCTGAACATGCGCGGCTTTTCCAAAGCGGAAAAAAGCTGCCGCCGGGCCGTCCGCATAAATTCCCGCGGCATCGAAAGGCGCCGGATCGCGCGCCGAAAGCGTTGATTTTCTCGCCGCACCCGGACGACGAGTGCATCGTCGGCGGACTGGCGTTGCGGCTGTTGCGTGAAGCGAAGTGGAACGTCATCAACGTTGCCGTGACGCTGGGCGGCAAAATCACACGGCGCGCGGAGCGATTGTCTGAATTGCGGGGCGCGTGCGATTTCCTCGGCTTCGGTCTGGCGGTGGCGGATTGGGACGATATCAATCCGGTTGCGCGCCGGGAAAATTGCCCCGCATGGCGGGCGGCGATGGAAATCGTTGCTGAAATCCTGGCGGAACAACAGCCGCGCGCGATTTTTATTCCGCACGAAAACGATCGGCACCCGACGCACATCGGCACCCATTTTCTGGTTCTGGATGCGCTGGCAACGTTGCCCGCCGGTTTCAAGTGCCATGTCGTCGAAACGGAATATTGGGGGCAAATGACCGATCCCAATCTGCTCGTCGAATCGAGCGTCGAGGACGTGGGCGACCTCGTGGCGGCGCTGGCGTTTCACGTCGGCGAAGTCCGGCGCAATCCGTATCACGCGCGGTTGCCGGCGTGGATGATGGACAACGTGCGCCGCGGCGCGGAACTTGTCGGCGGGCAGGGCGGGGCGGCGCCGGATTTTACCTTCGCAATGATTTACCGGCTCCGCCAATGGTCGCGCGGCCGGCTGGCCAAGGTGCTGAAAAACGGAAAGGTTTTGTCGCGCTCGAAAAATCCCGCCGGCCTGTTTGGAGTTTGAAGGGAAGCAAAACTCCCAAACAAGTCCGCGCATTGTGCCTTGGAACCGTAGCCGCCGATGTGAGTCTGCGCTGACTTTTTTTGGACTCATAGTGCGCGGACTGACGTCCGCGGCTACAAGGGTGGGGGAGCGGGCGACGCTAAACGGCGGGTGAGGGGTAAAATATCCGTGTTCATCCGTGTCCATCTGTGGTTAAACTTTTTCCATGAAATCGAAATTCATGCGCGAGGCCATCCGTCTCTCGCTCCAAAAAATGCGCGGCAATCATGGCGGGCCGTTTGGCGCCGTCGTGGTGCGGCGCGGCAAAATCGTTGGGCGCGGCTGGAACCGCGTCACCTCCACGAACGACCCGACGGCGCACGCGGAGGTCATCGCCATCCGTGAAGCGTGCCGCCGGCTCAAGACGTTCCGCCTCGACGATTGCGAACTTTACACCAGTTGTGAGCCGTGCCCGATGTGTCTGGCGGCGGGTTATTGGGCACGGTTGCGGGGGATTTACTTCGCCGGCACACGGCGTGACGCGGCCGCCGTTGGTTTCGATGACGACTTTCTTTACCGCGAAATCACCCGGCCGGTTTCGCGCCGCAAAATTCCCATGAAACAACTGTTCCGCGGCGAAGCGCTGAAAGTTTTTGCGGAATGGAAAAACAAGCCGGACAAGGTTTGTTATTAATGCAGACCGAGTTTAATCCAAGTATCCGGAAAAAGGGGATTTCCGGCGTTGTCGCTTTGGCGGGGCTGCTCCTCCTGTTGCAGTTCTGCGCGTCCTGCCGCTCCACCGCACCCTTCCCGTCCGTTGACTTGTCCGAACCGGGCTGGCAGGTCCAGCAAGGCCAGGCGGTCTGGAAACTCGGGAAGAACAAACCTGAACTGGCGGGGGAAATCATTCTGGCGCGGCACGCCGATGGCCGGTGTCTGGTGGAGTTTTCCAAAACGCCGTTTCCGCTGGTGCGGGCGAAAGTCAGTGCCACGCGATGGGAGATTGAATTCCCGCCGCAGAAACTTCACTTCAGCGGCGGCGGCCAGCCTCCGGCGCAACTGGCGGCGTGGTTATGTTTGATGCAGGCATTGACCGGAAAGCCGGCGGTGACGCCGTGGCATTTTGAATCGCGCCCCGACGGCGGCTGGCGGCTGGAAAACACGCGCACCGGCGAAACTCTGGAAGGCTTTCTCTGGCCGTGAGTCTGTTCCTGAAACGCTGGTGGTGGGCCTTGCTCACAGTGGCGGTCGGCCTCGGATTGTGCCGGCTCCGGTTTGATGTGGACATCCTCAATCTGCTGCCGCCGGACGAACCGACGGTCCAGGGTCTGAAGCTTTACCAGAAACATTTCACCAATGCCCGCGAACTGGTTGTCACTCTCCGCGCCCCGGACGCCGAACGGGCGGAGCGGCTGGCGGGCGCGCTGGCCGGCCGCTTGCGGCAACAGACGAACCTGGTCGCGGGGGTGTCCTGGCAACCGCCCTGGATGGAAGAGCCGGGTCAAATGGCCGAATTGCTCGGCTGCCTGTGGCTTAATCAACCGCCGGAATCTTTCGGGACGCTGACCAACCGGCTGGCGGCCGACCAGTTGAAATCCGTGCTGACCCAGACCAAGGAAGTGCTCACCACTTCCATGTCGCCGATGGACATCGCCCGGCGCGCCTTCGACCCGTTCGATTTGTTGAACCTGCCGGCGCTCACCAACTTCAGCGGCTTTTCCATGGAACAGGGGCAGCAAATGTTTGCCTCCTCGGAGGGAAATTTCCGGCTGGTGTTCGTGCAATCCAGCGTGGACCTGTCCGGTTATCGCGCGTGCGAGACCTGGTTGAAGGCGATTCATGCTGTTGTGGACGAAGCCTTGAAAGAACAAAATCACACCGAAGCGCGGCAGCGTCCTGGAGTGCGGCAGTCCTCTGCCGCTTTCATTCCCGCTGACAATCAAAAAGCGCCAGAGGGCTGGCGCAGTCCAAAACCTGGCGGCAATTCGACCGATTTGTTGGACGGCGTCGAGGTCCATTACACTGGCCGTCCGGTTTTTGTGACGGAAATCGCCGGAAGCATGCAGCACGACATGAGCGGTTCGGTGGCCGGGACGACCGTCATCATCGCCCTCCTGTTCTGGCTGACGCATCGTCGCTGGCTGCCGATGCTCTGGCTGCTGACGTTGCTGGGTTTGATTTTGGGCGCGACGCTGGCGTTGGGCGGGCTGGTGCTGGGTGCCATCAGCGTGGTGAGTATGGGTTTTGCCGCCGTGCTGCTGGGATTGGCGGTGGATTATGCCGTGGTGCATTACCAGGAGGCGCTGGCGCACCCGCAATTGTCGGTGCCGGAAATCCGCCGGGCCATCGCACCGAGCATTCTCTGGGCGGCCATCACCACGATGAGCGCGTTCCTGGTTTTGAACCTGGGCGGTTTGCCTGGCCTGGGACAACTCGGCACGCTCGTGGCCATCGGCGTGGGCCTGGCGGCGCTGGTCATGGTGATGATTTATCTGCCGCCGTTGTTTCCCAACCGCCGAAAAGCGCCCCCGACCCAAACGCCGGTTCGCTGGTGGAGTTATTTTGTCCCGCCTCAGGAATCGTGTGGCCGCGACGCCCTCGTCGCGCAAATCGGTCGGCGACGGGGCGTCGCCGCCACGTGGTTGCTGACCGGTTTGATTCTGCTCGGCGCCTGCGCGGTGCTGTGCGTTCACCGGCCCGGGTTGGACCGCAGCGGGAACGCCCTGCGCCCGCAACGTGGCGAGGCGGAAACGGCGCTCGACGAAATCAAATCTTCGATGGGACTGCCGCCGGACCCGCTCTGGCTCATCATCTCCGGTCGTGATGAACCGGAAGTTTATCGGCGGCTTTCCTTTGCCGAAGGGGTGCTCAACGGCGCGGTTTCCAATCACATCATCGGCCGGTATCTGCTGCCAACCGTGCTGTGGCCGCGGGCCGAACAACAAGTGGCCAACCGGGCGACGGCTGCCATGCTGGGGAAGCAGGGACCGCTGCTGCGCGAAGCGGCACTGCGCGAAGGTTTCAACACCAACGCCCTGGTTCTCACGGAGGAATTGGTGAAGACATGGGCGCGTGCCGGCGCCAGCACCGGCGTGGTCTGGCCAACCAACCAGGTGAGCCAGTGGCTGTTGAAAAAGTTTGTGGCGCACACGCCCGACGAATGGCTGGTGATGGGCTTGATTTATCCGGCGACCAACCGGGTTGCTGCTGCCTCCCTCGCCGGCCTGTCCACCCGGCTGGCCGAAAACCGGGCGCTACTCTCCGGCTGGGAACTGCTCGGCAGCACGACCCTCAAGCGAGTGCAGGCAAAGATGTGGCAATTGGTGACGCCCATGGTTGTCCTCGTGCTGGCTTCGCTCTGGTTCGCCTTCCGCCGGCCAACCGAAATCCTGCTGGGCGCGGCGGTGTTGTTGCTGAGCGGGCTGTGCCTGCTGGCGACGATGGCGGTTGCGGGCTGGTCCTGGAACCTGATGAACTTGATGGCGCTGCCGCTGATGCTGGGTGCGGGCGTGGATTACACCATTTTCATTCAACTGGCCTTGCGGCGGCATGGTGGTGATCTCGGCCTGGTCCGGCGTTCCGTCGGGCGTGCGTTGATGTTGTGCGGCGCCACCGCCATGGCCGGGTTCGGTTCGCTGGGATTTTCCAGCAACCCCGGCATGGCCAGCCTGGGCCGGGTCTGCGCGGTGGGCATCGGCGCCAACATGATCATTTCCGTTTTTTTGCTTCCGGCGTGGTGGCTGTGGTTAAGTCCAAAGTCCGAAAATGGTGACAGTCAGCCGTCATCTTTCACGCATCACGTTTCACACGTCACGTCCACATCTTCTTTCTACCGCGCCGGCTTGTGGCGGTTTGGATTGGCTGTCGTGCGGATTCTGCCGGTTGGATTGGTGAAGGGCTTTTCCGTGATCGTGGCCGAATTTTATTTTCTTTTCCGCCGGCAACGCCGTGAAGTGGTGGTGCAAAATTTTCTGCCCGTCTTTGTCGGCGACCGCGCCGCCGCCAAAACAGCCGCCCATCGGCTCCACCGGAACTTTGCCGTGAAACTGGTGGACCTGTGGCGCGTCGAGGGCGGTGTGCCGGTGCATAACTGGCTCACCAACGACGCCGAACTGGAAATCATCCGGGCCGCCCAGCAACGCGGCCGCGGCATCCTTTTCATCACGCTCCACCTCGGTAATTGGGAGCATGGCGGCCTGTTGCTGAACCAGCTCGGCATCCCGCTGACGGTCCTCACCCAGGCCGAACCCGACGACGGCCTCACCGACCTTCGCATCGCGTCGCGCCGACGCTTTGGTGTCGAGACCCTGATCATCGGCCAGGACAGTTTTGCCTTTGTGGAGGTCATCAAACGGCTTCAGGCGGGGGCGGCCCTGGCGATATCGCTTGACCGGCCGCCGGCCAAGGGCGGCGTCACGGTGGAATTGTTCGGCCGTCCGTTCGAAGCGCCGCTGGCGGCGGCGGAACTGGCCCGTGCATCGGGCTGCGCGTTGATCGGGGTGACGATTGTCCGGCGGCGCGCCGGTTACGCCGTGAAGGTGCTCCCGGAATTTGTTTATGACCGCAAGGCGTTGGGCGATCGAGAGGTTCGCCGGGAGTTGACCCGGCAAATCCTGCGTGCATTCGAGCCGCAGATTCGACAAGATATTGATCAATGGTATCAATTCGTTCCCATCTGGCCAAAGGACGTGTAGCGGCGTCTCGGCAGAGCGCCGCCAACTTCCTGTTTCCGAGCAAAGAATGCGGCGCTCTGCCGAGACGCCGCTACGGAGTTTTAAAAAAGCCTTCCATCTTCCATCTTCCATCCTCCATCCTCGCCTTTTTGTGCCTGGCAACGATGGTTGCCCGCGCCGATGAGCGTGACGTCCAGTTCAACCGCTGGTTCGCCGCGCAGACCAACCTGCAGAGCTGGTCCGCCGACTTTACACAGACCCGGTCGCTCAAGGTGCTGTCCCAGCCGCTGGTGGCCACCGGCAAGGTCTGGGTGACGGCGCCGGGACTGTTCCGCTGGGAACTGGGCCAGCCGGCGCAAACCATCGTGCTGCGCCAGCCCGACCAACTGCTCATCATCTATCCGCGGCTCAAGCGGGCGGAAAAATATTCCCTCGAAGGCGTGCCGCCCGGGCCGTTGAAGGACGCGCTGGCCCTGATGGATGCCAGCCTCCCCCGGGACCGGGCAAGCATGGAAGAACGCTTTCGTCTGCTCTCGGCGACGGAAACGAACTCGATTTTGCAAATGAAGCTCCAGCCCAAGAGCGCTTCCGCCCGCAAATTCATCAACGAAATTCTGATCGGCTTTCGCACCAACGATTTTTCGATTGCAGTTACCGAGTTGAAATTCGCCGACGGCTCCGGCCTGCGCAACGATTTTACCAACACGGTGCTCAACCAGCCGATTGACCCCGCGCTGTTCCAGGTGAAACTGGCGCCGGACTTCACCGTGGTGGAACCCTTGCGCCAATGATGCCATGACCGACCTCCTGCAACTGCAACCGTTCGGTGTCCACCCTTCAGGGTGCCGATTGCGCCAATAACCGCCATGACTGACCTCCTGCAACTCGCGATGCGGTCGCTGCCCCACGGCCCGGAGTTCCGCTTCGTGGACCGGCTGCTGAGTCTGACACCCGGCAAGGAAGGCGTGGGCGAATACCGCGTCCGCGGCGACGAATATTACCTGCGCGGCCATCTGCCCGGTGAGCCAATCCTCCCTGGCGTGCTCCTGGTTGAAGCGGGCGCGCAGGTGGCCGGGATGGTGGCGCAGGAAGACCCCGCCAATCCGTCCCTGCCGCGATTGAAGCTGACCGCGCTCCGGGGAGTCAAAATCTTTGGTTCCGCCCGGCCAGGGCAAACCCTCACCATCGAAGCCACCATCACCGGCCGGCTGGGCCTGATGGTCCAGGCCAAGGTTTCCGCCTCCATCTCAGGCGTCAAGGTAATGACCGCTGAACTCACCCTCAGCGGCTCGGCCGTAGCCGGCCCTGCGGAAGGGAACTCGGTTTCCTGAAATCATTTTGGGATGGACGATTGGCGGAATAAATTTTGTTTTGACGCTCGCCCTCAACCTGACCTTCTCCCCCAGGAGAAGGAATAGCTGCATGGCGTTTCTGGTTATGCGGATGACCGTCCGGCAAATCCAGTCGCGCGAATTTTCAAAGAGACGGCGGATGATTCTCCTTCTCAATCCCTCGCCCATCGGATGGGAGAGGGTGGCCGCAGGCCGGGTGAGGGAATGATTTGGCCGGGATGAGGGAGGTCGTGAATCAAAAGCGGACTTGTCGCGCCGAAATCGGATGAAGGCGGACGGGGCGCACCCGCAAACGCGACGTGTAGTGTCGGCGCTGTGCGCCGATTCGTTCGAGCCACAGGCTCGACACTACATCCGCAATCCGAATTCCGCATTGGCAACGGACTCTTTTCCTGAATTCATTTTGGGATGGACGATTGGGGCGATCCGGCTTGCCAAAAACAAATTTAGCCGGATAATAAAACCATGAGCGTGCAGGAAACGTTGATCGAAGAAATCAAGCGCCAGCCTGAACGGGTGGTGCGCGAAATCCTGCATTACCTGAAATTCCTCGAACGCCAGCGCGAAACAGAAGCGCCGATGGACGGCCTTATCGCGGACACCTGGGAAAAACTTGGGCCGGCCCCGGAAGTGGATTATGACCAGCTTTAGCCGCGGCGACGTGGTTGTGGTGGATTTGGGCATGGCGGCTAAAGTGCGTCCGTGCGTGGTGGTTTCCGTCGGCCAGCCCGACCGTCAGCGCAATATGTCCGTGGTCGTGCCGATGACGACGGAGATTCGCGGAGGCGAATGTGAAATCCCTTTTCCAAAACCCGCCTGGCTCCGGCAGGAATCCGTTGTGAATGTCCTCGGCATCGCCGGAGTGGACAATGCGAAAATCGAGCGGCGCATTTCCGCATTTCCCGCTGACAAAATGCTGGAGGTTGAATCCGTGTTGAAACGATTGCTGGGCTTGTGAACGGCAGCAGACGGACGGGGCGCACCCGCAAACGGGACGTGTAGTGTCGGTGCCGTGCGCCGATTCGTTCGAGCCACAGGCTCGACATTACATCCGCACTCCGCACTCCGCATTTGCAACGGACTCTTTTCCTGAATTCATTTTGGCGATGGACGAATTGCGGCATTTGGCATTTGAATGTCCCGGCTGCGTGAGGTGAAAATATGAATCAACCAGTCGCCCAGCCGGTGCCGAATTTCGTCACCTGCCCTTGCCAGTATTGCAGCGGCAAAATCGAATTCGACGGCAACCAGCTTGACGGGGTGGCGAATGTAGCCGTGCCATGTCCGCACTGCGGATGGAAACAAAATCTTCGTGCCGGAACAACAAGTGCCGCCGGCTGTTTGGGATGACATTCCCCCGCCGCCGCAATCCAAGGCAGTTGAAAAAGAGGTAAAACAGCCTGCCGGCATCCCGCAGAAAACGATAGAGAATCGACAAGTTCAGAAGCGCAGGGGACGATAGGTTATTTTGGGCTTTCGAATTGGTGGATTAATTCGTTTTCAGAAGCGGACGAGCTTACATTGATTCCCAATGTGATGAACGCCATCCTAATCGTTTAGCTTTGATCATAACAGAAGGAACATTTACAACGATTCGCAGATCCGGCATGGGTCAAGTCCTTCATTCAAGTGGGCTGGGCTTTTACCGGGCAATTGTGTAGATTTTTTGATGGGAATGGCGTGGAAACTGAAGTCAGACGAAGATTATAGTTTACGCGTAAAGGTTGCCCGGCAAATTATTGAAGAGGTTGGAAGCCCAACTGCCGATGTGGTTGACAAGCACATTGCTTACAGTTGGATGGCAATGCACTTTTACAACGAGCGTATGATTGATTTATATGCTGTTCAGCGAGCTATTTGGGCTTGCTTGAATTAAGAAACGTGACGTCTTAAAGTGTTACGCCTGGCACCCGTCCTCCGTAGCAGTACTGCGGAGGGTGGACTCTCCAAGACGCTTCGCGTGTCAGGGAGTCGTTACCCATTCGTCGAATCGTGGATGAATAAACAAGCAACTGTTGTCTTGCCCGGCCGCTTATTGCGTGGTGGGGATGAAGGGGACTTCGGTCCAGTCTATCCTCCGGATATTTTGTGAATGGTCTTCCACGAAGGGGTTGTTTTGCGCGGCGATGCGGACGTTTTTGAAGGTGATGTCCCGGGCATAGGAGCAGGTGACGCCGTTGGTGCCGGAGAGATCGAGATGATTGAGGGTGACATTTTGGATGGGGCATTCTTCGAGACCTTCAATCACGCAGCATCTCCCGGAGTTGGTGGCGGTGACGCGATCGATGTGGATGTCACGGAATTGAGGGGTGCGCTCGGAGAAGGGCTCCACCGGGGTTTTGGTGTAGCGCAGGGAGAATATGATGGCGGTGCGGACGTTCCGGAGACGGATGTTGGAGGCGACGATGTCTTCAACGACACCGCCGCGGCCACGGGTGCTCTTGATCCGGATGCCGTTGTCGGTGCCGTCGCCGTCGCAGTCTATAAAGCGGACGTGGCGGACGCCGCCGGACTCTTCGCTGCCGATGGAGCAGACGCTGTGGCCATGGGCGACATGGCAGCGGAGGTAGGTGACATCTTCGGTGGGGCGATTCAGTTTCCGGCCTTCTTCATCGCGGCCGGACTTGATTCCGAAGCCGTCATCACCCACGTCGGCGAAGCAATCATGCACCACGACGTGGCGGCAGGAGTCGGTGTTCAAGCCATCGGTGTTGGGGGACGTGGGCGGGTTGATCATTTTGCAGTTACCCACGTCGATGTTCTCGCTGTAAAGCAGATGGACGGCCCAGAACGGTGAATTGATGAAGCTGGGGCCATCGATGCGGACGTTCTTACAGTTCTTGATTTGAACCAGCATCGGGCGGCGGCGGATGGGACGGTCGGGTCGGGCGTTGCCGTGTTCGGCCAGGTCCATGTTTGCCCACCAGGCGGCGCCCTGTCCGTCAAAGGTGCCGGGACCGGTGATGGCGATGTTGGTAAGGCCGTTGGCGAAGAGCAGGGGATGGGGACCGTTTTCAGTGAGACCTTCCCAACGTGAGGTGATGTCGGGATATTCGGCTCGATTGGTCTCGAAAAGAACCACCGCGCCGCGGTCAACCTGAAGAGTCATGTTATCCACCATGTCCATCGGCCCGGTCAGGAAATGACCGGCGGGGACGCGGACGATGCCGCCGCCGGCTTTTTGGCAATTGGCGATGGCCCGGTGGAACGCGTCGGCACTGGAGATTTTGGGATCGTCCACGGCGCCATAGTTGGTGATGGTGAAGACGGGGCCGGACGGAGGCCGGGAGGCAACGCTCCCGTTTTTTCCGGCCACACACCCGGTGAGGGACCAAACCAACAGAGGCAAGAACAACACTTGAAATGCGCGCTGCATCATAATCCTCCTTAGCCCAAATGAAGCAGTTTAGAACCACAGATGAACACGGATAAACCTGGCGGATGGGTAGGGCGGGCAGTCCCTTGCCCGCCGAGACACTCATAACGGCCGAACGGCGCGCACGGAGTGACGCGCCCTACCTGTGGATGATATGTCTTCATCCGTAATACAATCCTGCAACTTCGCGCACGGACGACAAAGATTTGGACTGCGGTGGCAGAGCACAGCGGCGACACCGCTTTCCGTCCGTCCGTCTGCATCCAAAAGCGGCGTGGCGCTTCGCTTCCCGCCGCAGTCCAAAATCTGTGGTTGCGGCGCAAGCCGCGTTGGGTTTATCCGTGTCCATCCGTGGTTAAAATCGCATTCAGGATATCTTCACCCGGCTGCCCGTTTCCGCCGACTCGTACGCCGCGTAGATCACATTCACACAATCCACGGCGAGGTCAATGTCGGAACGCGGTTCCCGGTCTTCGCGGATGGCACCGACGAAATCTTCGATCTCCTGGGAGAAGCCGCGAAACCAGTCTTCGTCACAACTCGGGCGGTTCCAGCCTGACTTCGTCTCAAGTTTTTCCGTGAAATATTCGCTTTGAAACGCCGCCGCATCGGGCGCGTAGGTCTCGATGGCGTCGTTGGAAGTCATGTTCGCCTTGATCACGCCATCGGTCATGAAGGCCGTGACGCGTGTGTTCAATCCGCCCAGTCCGACGTCGCTCACGACAATGTTGCCCCGCGAACCATCGTCGAAGGCGATCACCAGGTTGGCCCAGTTTTCCACGTCCACGGGATTGGCGCTGATCCACCGGTTCGCGCCCGCTTCCCTTGCCCGCTCGGAAGCGGGGCTGTGAATCAGGTCGGCGGTGTCCGCGAGCACGGACACAGGCCGGATGCCTTTGCCCAATCGCAGCTGGCCCTCCCATTGTTTCAGGTGCAGGCACGCCCCGACCGAATGCACGCCCATGCGCAACAACGCGCCTCCCCCGGTTGACTTCCAATCCCGTGAAAACACCGAGTTTGAGCCCGAGTGGTTTTCCTCGGCGCGAAGCTCGAGGATTGACCCCTTGGAAGCCGCGATGAGCCGCCGCATTTTTTCGATGGGCGGCGCGTAAATCCAGTTTTCCGCGTAGCAAAACCGCACGCGATTCCGGCGCACGGCTTCGCGCACCGCCTCGGCGTTGTTGCGCGCGCCCTCGCGCATGCGGGCACGCGGCACGCGGGCTCCGATTGGCTCGGGATCACCGGCCACTCCGAAATATCCGGTGAGCGGCTTCTCCAGGATGATGTGCTTGCCGGCGTCGGCCGCGCGAACCGCAAATTCATGGTGCAGCGCCGGCGGCACGCAGATATCCACCACATCGATGTCTTTTCTGGCCAGCAGAGAAGCGTAGTCGTCGGTGACGAACGAGACTTGGGCTTCGCGCGCCAGCGCGCTGCCGCTTTCCCTGGTTCGGGAACAAATTCCCAGGACGGCCACGAGGTCCCGGGGCAGCTTGGCGTAATTCGCGAGATGCATCCGCGCCCCGTGGCGCGCGCCCACCAGACCAATGCCGAGAGTCTTCATTCAAGATTTTCCATCTGACCTTTTCTCCCATGACTGTCACGGGTGTTTCAGGCCAGCGGGCCACATTGTGCCCCGTCTGACATTGATGACAAGAAGGAGTTCAATCGTTAAAGGCAAAACAAACCGGGTTAGGGCGAATCGGTTGCGTTGCCTCATCGTTTGCGGACAACGTGCCGCTGTTCGACATCCTTGTCCATCGACGGTGATTCAACTCCCGCTCAATTCGGCCAATAAACATCGCGCGAGGCAGGCTTTCTCTGCCAATCTGATTCGCAATCGAGAGCACACTTCTGGATGTGGATAATTTGTTCTGGACAGGAAATGAGATCGGCGTAGTATCGCAACTAATCAGAAGATCGGATCGCAGTTCCGCGAGGCTCAGGTTCGTTTGGCTGCGTTCGCATGCCTTGGTTAAGGCACATCCAATCAAATCAACAACATTAAAACTCAGGAGCACACCATGAAAAGATATCCATCAATCTCAATCGCAAGCATGCCGGGCTTAAGCGTCCCAATGAAAACGAAATTCAAATCCTCCCATCGTGCCGCGGGTCGTTCATTTGGCGGAGTATGCTGTGCCGGAGCGGTCCTGCTGATTGTGTCCAGCGTGCAGGCGCAAAATCTGTTCGTGACCGGTTGGGCCAGCGGCAGCGTCCATGAATACACGCCGGCCGGAGCGCATAGCACCTTTGCCTCCGGGATATGGAATCCTGCCGGACTGGCCTTTGACAGCGCGGGCAATCTGTACGTGGCGTCGCGGGGTGACGTTGGCCCCAGCGCCATTTATAAATTTACGCCGGGTGGAGTGCAAAGCACCTTTGCCTCCGGTCTGGATTTTCTTCAGGGAATGGCTTTTAACAGCGCGGGCAATCTCTTTGTGGCGGGCTGGACCGGCAACATCTATGAATTTACGCCGGGTGGAGAGCAAAGCACCTTTGTCTCCGGGTTGGCTCAACCTTTCCAACTGGCCTTCAACAGCGCGGGCGATCTGTTTGTGTCGGATCCCCTCGCCAGCAGCATCTATGAGTTTACGCCGGGCGGAGTGCAAAGCACATTTGCCACCGGGTTGAATAATCCCAATGGATTGGCCTTCAACAGTGCGGGGATTCTGTTTGAGTCGGATTACAGCAGCGGCAACATCTATGAATTTACGCCGGATGGAGTGCGCAGCACCTTCGCCTCCGGATTGGCTAATCCTTATGGCCTGGCCTTTGACAGCGCGGGCAACCTGTTTGTGTGCGATCAAGGCAGCGGCAACATCTATGAATACACGCCGGGCGGAGAGCGCAGCACCTTTGCCTCCGGGTTGGGTTATGACGTTTGGGATCCGGCCTTCGAGGGCGTAACCTTGCCCGTGCCGGAACCCTCGGCTTTGGGATTGCTGGCTGCCGGCATATTTGGAATAACTCTCTTGCGTCGGCGTCAGCGTTAATCCATCAGGGCATCCCGAAGTAAATCAAGCTGCAAAACTTGTCGGCCACAAAACCGATGGAGTTTTTCATTTCAGGAGTTTCAACAGAATCGAAGTGGCGACCCCACCGGGAATCGAACCCGGGCTACCACCGTGAAAGGGTGGTGTCCTAACCGCTAGACCATGGGGTCACCAGAGCGCGCAAATATAATCATCCCCCACCCGCTGTCACGACAATTTAAAACGGTGGCACAGGCTTGGGCGCATCTTGACACCGCACCATAGTGAATAGATCACGCGGCTGGAAGCCGCGCTCACTGGCAGGCAGGATGCCTGCCTCCGCCGTGGTGGCACGCTTCCCAGCGTGCCAGTGAAGGCGGCTTCCAGCCGCCAGTTCGGTGCGGGGGCCAAGATGCACCCCCCAGGCTACCATTCCAGCCTGTGTTTCGGATTTCACAGGCAGGAATGCCTGTGCCACTGTTCAAATTCAAGTTTGCTTAAGCCGGGTTTTTCCTATAACCTGCATTGATTCTGAAATGAAAATATTTATTGATGGCAAATATTACGACGAGCGCACCGCGAAGGTTTCGGTCTTCGATCACGGCCTGCTTTACGGTGACGGGATATTTGAGGGTATTCGCGCTTATCACGGCCGCGTGTTCAAACTCAAGGAGCACATTGACCGGCTGTTTTATTCGGCCAAGGCCATCCTGCTGGAAATCCCGATGTCGCCCGCGCAAATCACGCGCGCGGTTGTCGGGGCGTGCCAAAAAAACAAGATCCGCGACGGCTATATCCGGCTGGTGGTGACGCGCGGCGTGGGCACGCTCGGTTTGAATCCGAAGAGCTGCAAACGTCCATCGGTCATCGTCATCGCGGACAAAATCCAGCTTTATCCGCCGGTGGTTTACCGGCGCGGACTGGACATCATCACCGTGCCCACGGCGCGCAATTTGCACAGCGCGCTCAATCCGGCCATCAAGTCGCTGAATTATCTCAACAACATCCTCGCCAAGATCGAGGCGAACAACGGCGGTTGCGAGGAGGCGGTGATGTTGAACGCGGAAGGATTCGTGGCCGAATGCACGGGTGACAATGTGTTCATTGTGAAAAACGGCGCGCTGCTCACGCCGCCGCTGTCGGCGGGCGCGCTCTACGGCATCACGCGGCAGACGGTGATAGAACTGGCCGAAGAATCAGGATTGAAGGTGTCCGAGCCGAACCTGACGCGTTACGATTTGTTCAACGCGGATGAATGTTTTCTGACGGGCACGGGCGCGGAAATCGTGCCGGTGGTGAAGATTGACGGACGGGTCATCGGCACGGGCAAACCCGGCCTGATCACGCGCCGCCTGGAGGATGAATACCACGCCTTGACGAAAGTCTCCGGCGAGCCGATATACCAATAGCGTTATGCTTTGCTCCAATTGCAAAGAAAAGCCGGCGACGGTGCATCTGACCCAGATTGTGGGGGACAAGATGCAGAAGCTGGATTTGTGCGAGGATTGCGCCAAAGCCAAGGGCGTGAATGATCCGGGCGGTTTCGCGCTCGCGGATTTGATGCTCGGCCTCGGGGCGTCGCAGGAGCTGGAGCAATCCACCAGCGGGGTGGAAACCAGATGTCCGCGCTGTGGTTTCACGCAGGCGGATTTCAAAAAATCGGGACGGCTCGGTTGTCCGGAGTGTTATCAAACCTTTGCGGAGGGCCTGGAAGGTTTGCTCAAGACGATGCACAAAGGCACGCGGCATGCGGGCAAAGTGCCGGAAGCGCTGCGGGCATCACGCGACCAGGCCGACCGGCTCAAATCGTTGCAAAAGAAACTGGACAAGGCCATCAAAGAGGAAGATTTCGAACAAGCCGCCCAACTGCGCGACGAGATCAAACAAATCACTCCGCGCGGGACGGGCTTGACCGTGAAGTGAGCCATGGACATCCACAAATTTCTCATTTCACCCGCCGAGACCGCGCAAAGGCACGGCCCGCACGACCGGATTGTCATGTCGAGCCGCGTCCGGCTCGCGCGCAATCTGAAGGACGCCACCTTTCCCGGCTGGGCGAAAAAGCCGGAGCGCGTTCGCGTGTTTGATTTGATCCGTCCGGCGGTCGAAAGTTTGCCGGAAATGAAGGACGCCTTTTCCGAGGCGATGGACAATCTCAGCGCGCTCGACAAACAGATTCTGGTCGAGCGGCATTTGATCAGCCGCGAACACGCCGCGAAAAGTTCCGGGAGCGGCCTGGTGCTGAACCGCGACGAGACTTTTTGCGTGATGATCAACGAGGAGGATCATCTGCGGATGCAGGCATTGCGTCCCGGTTTGCAATTGCGGCAGGCGTGGAGCGCGATTGATCATCTGGATTCCGAGCTGGAAAAAAAACTCGATTACGCCTTCAACAACGACCTGGGCTACATGACCGCGTGTCCGACCAATCTGGGCACGGGCATTCGCGTGAGCGCGATGCTGCATTTGCCGGGACTTGTTCTGTCCGAGCAGATCAATCCGATCATTCAATCGGTCAACAAGCTTGGCCTCGCGGTGCGCGGGCTTTACGGCGAAGGCACGGAAGCGCTCGGCAACATTTTCCAGGTGTCGAATCAAATGACGCTCGGCGAGAACGAAATAACCATTGTCGAGCGGCTGGACAAGGTTTTGTCCCAAATCATCGAGCACGAGGAAAACGCGCGGCAGACGCTTTTGGAGAAGAAGCCGAAGGTGGTTTACAACCACATTGGCCGCGCCTACGGCATCCTGGCCAACGCGCACAGCATTTCGTCGAAGGAAACGATGAACCTCCTCTCGCTCATGCGGTTAGGCGTGGACATGAGCCTGTTTCCTGGCACGGAACGTGCATTGGTGGATGAGTTGTTCATCCTGACGCAGCCGGCGCATTTGCAGAAACAACTGTCCGACAAATTGTCCGCCGAGGAACGCGATTTGATCCGCGCCGACATGCTGCGCGAACGTTTGAAAAGCGTGGGCCGTCCGGTGGCAAAACATTTCGGCGCGCCCGGAACGGGATTGGACAAATCGGCCAATTAGCATCAGAATAGAGCGAATATGAGTGACGAAGCCATGAGCAATTTCACGCCGCGCGCACAGCAGGTGCTCGCGCTGGCGCGCAAGGAGGCCGACCGCTTCAATCACAATTTTCTCGGCACGGAACATCTGTTGCTTGGCTTGATCAAGTTGGGGCAGGGCGTCGCCGTAAATGTGCTCCAAAAAATGGGTCTCGACCTCGAAACCGTCCGCATGGAGGTGGAGAAACAGGTCGGCACCGGCCCCGACCAGAAAATGATCGGGAACATTCCCTACACGCCGCGCGTGAAAAAGGTCCTCGCGCTCGCCTCCAAGGAAGCCAAGGCGCTCAATCACACTTACGTCGGCACCGAACACATTTTGCTCGGCCTGCTCCGCGAGGGCGACGGGGTCGCCGCCAAGGTGCTCAAAAATCTCGACGTGGACATCGAGCAGGCGCGGCAGGAAATTTTGAGGGAGCTGGATCCAAATTTCAGCGGCGAGGAATCGTCCGTTCCCGAGGGCGGGGAAAAAGTGGCGGGTGCGGGGCCGGAGAAAAAAGGCGAAGTCAAAACGCCCGCGCTCAAGGCGTTTGGCCGCGACCTCACAGAAATCGCGCGCAAAGGCGACCTGGACCCGGTCATCGGCCGCAAAAACGAGATCGAGCGCGTCATCCAGATTCTCTGCCGCCGCACCAAGAACAATCCGGTCTTGCTTGGCGAAGCGGGCGTGGGCAAGACAGCCATCGTCGAAGGTCTCGCGCAGGAAATCGCCACCGGCAACGTGCCGGACATCTTGCGCGACAAGCGCGTCGTCACCCTCGATCTCGCGCTCATGGTTGCGGGCACGAAGTATCGCGGCCAGTTTGAAGAGCGCATCAAAGCCGTCATGGACGAGATTCGCCGCGCAAAGAACATCATTTTGTTCATTGACGAGTTGCACACCATCGTCGGCGCCGGTTCGGCGGAAGGCACGATGGACGCCTCGAACATCATCAAGCCCGCGCTCAGCCGCGGCGAGATGCAATGCGTCGGCGCGACCACGATGAACGAGTACCGCAAATACATCGAGAAGGACGCCGCGCTCGAACGCCGTTTTCAATCCGTCAAAGTCGAAGCCCCTTCGGTGGACGAGGCGGTATTGATTTTGAAGGGCCTGCGGCGAAAATACGAAGATCATCACAAGGTTGAATTCACGGACAAAGCCATCGAAACCGCCGTCAAGTTATCCGACCGTTACATTACCGACCGGTTTTTGCCGGACAAGGCGATTGATGTGATGGACGAATCCGGTTCCCGCGCGCGCATCGGCACGATGACGCGGCCGCCGGAGACCAAGGCGCTCGAGGTTGAGATTGAGGAAATCAAGACCCAAAAGGAACGCGCCATCAAGAACCAGGATTTTGAAGGCGCGGCCTCGATGCGCGACAAGGAAAAGCAGGCGAAGGAAAGGCTGGAGTCCATGCTCGCCGCGTGGCGCGTCAGCCGCGAGGAAAAGCGCGTGGTGGTGGACGAGGACGACATTTTTCACGTCGTCGCCAAATGGACCGGCATCCCCATCAAGCGCATGGGCCAGGACGAAACGCAACGATTGCTCACCATCGAAACCGAGATGGAAAAGGTCGTCGTTGGCCAGCGCGAAGCCGTTTCAGCCATTTGCAAGGCGCTACGCCGTTCGCGGGCGGATTTGAAAGACCCGCGCCGGCCCATCGGCACGTTTTTGCTGCTGGGCCCGACCGGCGTCGGCAAAACGCTTTTAGCCAAGACCATGGCCGAGCAGATGTTCGGCGACGCGAAATCGCTCGTTTCCCTCGACATGAGCGAATATATGGAGAAATTCAACGTCTCGCGTCTCATCGGCTCGCCGCCGGGCTATGTGGGTTACGAGGAAGGCGGCCAGCTCACCGAAAAGGTGCGCCGCAATCCCTACTCCGTCGTGCTCTTCGACGAAATTGACAAGGCGCACTCGGACGTGTGGAACATCCTGTTGCAGATTCTGGAAGAGGGCAAACTGACGGACAACGTCGGGCGCGTCGTCAACTTTCGCAACTGCATCATCCTGATGACCTCCAACGTCGGTTCAGACGTCATCAAACGCCAGTCCACCCTCGGATTCTCGCCCATCAGCGACGAGGCCAGCTACGAAAAAATGCGCGAACGGATCATGGACGAGGCCAAAAAGACGTTCCGCCCCGAATTCCTGAACCGGCTGGACGACCTGATTGTGTTCCGTTCGTTTACCAAGGCTGATCTGATCCAGATCCTCAATTTGGAAGTCGGGAAGGTTTTGGAACGGCTCCGCCATAAAAACATTCGGCTCGAACTCGACGAAAAAGCGAAGGACTTCCTGGTTGAGAAAGGCTACGACCCGCAATACGGCGCGCGTCCCATGCGCCGCTCGGTGGAACGTTTTCTCGAAGACCCGCTGGCCGAGGAAATACTCAAGGGCAATTTGCATGCCGGCGAGCCGATCATTGTCACTTCCGACAAGGACAAGCTCGTGTTTAATCAAACCGCCGCCGCTGAAGGCGCGCTGTCGAGTTGATTTCCGGTGGGGCGAGCGTACCCGCGAGCCGGGTTCCGGTTCATTCGACGTTCAATTTTTTAACCACGGATGGACACGGATGGGCACGGATGTTCAAACCACGAAACACACAAAAGACACGAAAGTTAGGGACTTGCCTTTTGTTCACAAACCCGCTTGTTATAGGCACATGACAACGCAAGCAAGGGTCTTGCTTCCCGACTTTGGCCATACCACGGTTTGGCCGAATACCTGTTAGCCGCACATGAGAACCGTCCTTGCCTTTATATCGATGCTCCTGCTGGTTGAAGGTTTACAGGCGGAGGTTTTCACCGGCGAAAACCAGAACGATCAGTTCACGATTCATGGCAGATTGAGTTGTTACAACGGCGGCTCTACCTTCCGGATTTGGATCGTCGGTTCTAAGCGGATGTTGTATGTCGCCGGAGACGCAACTCCGGCGCTGGATAGACTTAACAAGTTCTTTGGTGACGGTGATCTCTGGTTTAAGCGAGATATATTCGCGGATTTTACGGTCGAGCCTCTCGCCGCGGACATCAAAGGACACATGAGGCCGATTCGCATCCTCGCTATAAAGCATGTTGTTATCACAAAAGACGGCAAAGTAATTGCGCAAAGAGACGCATTGTGAGAGCGCCTCCTATGAGAGTTTATCGGTCAACTCCTATATTCTTCGCAAGCGGGGCCGTTAGGTAACATTCTTGTTCTAAATCCACTTCCGAATTGCCGCTTGCCCGGCGGGCTTTCTGAATTAACCTGTCAACGTGGCTGGGTTCACTGACCGACATTTCTTTACGCTCGCCGTGGCGATTTACGGTTTGAGCATGATTTACTCGGTTTTCCTGTGGCGAAAAGGGTTTCGCAGGGATGACCATGTGAATTATTTCCTGCTGCTCGCCGCGTTCGGGCTCCATACGATCGCCATGCTCATGCGTGGCTTTTCGTTCAACCAATGCCCCGTCAACAATCTTTACGAAGCCACCATGTTCATCTCGTGGGCCATCGTCGCCGCCTGTCTCGTCGTGGGGTTGCTGCCGCGGTTGCGCTTCCTCGGCGCGTTTGCGTCGCCGGTCCTGTTCGCCATCGGCGTGTTCGCCTTGATGCCCGCACTGGATCCGCCGCGCGGATCGAAGCCGGAGTTTTCCGGCGCGCTGACCAGCTTGCACGCCGCGACGATCATGCTCGCTTATGGCGCGTTTGGGCTCGGGGCGGTGGCGGCAGGAATGTTTTTGACGCAACAGCATGATTTGAAATTCCACAAACTCCGCGCCGTGCTGTCGCTGTTGCCGCCGATACAAAGACTCGAAATCATCGCCAGCCGTCTGGTATTGGCCGGGCTGGTGCTTTTCACCATCGGACTCGAGGCGGGCGGACATTTGCCCCGACCCGAAGGCGTCAGTTATTGGCAGGATTCAAAAGTCGTGTGGTCCATCTTGATGTGGCTGGTTTATCTGGCCTTGCTCGTGTGGCGCCGGGTTTTCCCGCAATCGAGCCGCCGTTTTGCGACCGGCGTCATCAGCGCGTTCGCGTTTCTGTTGCTCACCTTTTGGGGCACAAACCTGCTCTCGACCCTGCATCATCCATGATAACAATGTGTCGAGTGTTGAGTGTCGAGTGTCGAGTGCGCCAAGATCAGGCGTCAATCGGCTGCCCGCGATTCGTCACCCGCCACCTGCCACCCGTCACTTACCGCGAATGAATGTCGTCGTCATCGGCCTGAGCCATCATTCGTCACCCGTTGAAGTGCGGGAACGGTTCGCCTTTGCCGAGGCCAAAATCCCCGAGGCGCTCAAATCGCTGCGCGAATCCGGCATCGCGGACGAAGCGGTGATTCTTTCGACATGCAACCGGGTGGAGATCTATGCCGCGACTGTGCTCGAACCCGCCCGGGCGTTCATGGAGTTGAAGCAATTTCTCAAAAGGTGGGGCGAGACTACTGGCGAGCCATTGGTGGAAGACCATTCCGGCTCGTCAATAGTCTCACACCAACAAGCGAACATCCGTGCGCAACATTCTTCTCCCTCCGCTCAACAAGGAGAGGGGCGGGGCGAGGGAGTTGAGCCAACTTCGAGCGGCTCGCGAGTACGCTCGCCCCACCGGGATGAAATCGGTGACGAACTCTATGCGCTGGCCGAACCGCAGAGCTTGCAGCATTTGTTCAAGGTCGCGTGCGGGATGGACTCGATGGTGCTGGGTGAAACTGAAATTCTCGGCCAGCTCAAAAAGGCTTACGAACTGGCCTTTCAGCACAAACATACCGGTGCCCGGCTGAACAAGGCGTTTCAGCGCGCGTTTCACGTTGCCAAACACATCCGCACCGAGACGAACATCCAGCGCGGCAGCGTGTCCGTGGCGTCGGTCGCGGTCGAGTTGGCAGAGAAAATATTCAGTTCACTCAAGGACCGCGAAGTGCTCGTCATCGGCGCCGGCGAAACGAGCGAGAAAACCGCGCGCGCCCTGCTTTCGCGCGGCGCGCGAAGCATCATCGTGGCCAACCGATCGCACGACCGCGCGGTGGCGCTGGCCAACGAGTTCGGCGGACGCGCCGTGCAGTTCGACGATTGGGCAGGGGAATTTGAAAAGATTGACATCGCCATCAGCAGCACGTCCGCGCCGCACCACATTCTCGACCGCGCCCGGCTCGAACCGTTGATGAAGCTGCGCCATTACCGGCCATTGCTGTTGATTGACATTGCCGTGCCGCGCGACATTGACCCGGAAGTGAATTTTCTGGAGAACGTTTATCTGTATAACATTGATGACCTGCAAGCGATCGCCGATGACTATCTGAAACAGCGCAAGGAGGAAATTGTGAAGTGCGAGGCGATTATTGGTGAAAAGGTGAAACCACTGTTGGACACGAAAAGTTTTCAACCACGGATGGACACGGATGGACACGGATATGGAATTGTAGGAGCCGACGCAAGGAGGCTCAAAGTGGAATGAGACGCTTGAGAAATTGTCTGAATAATCGTATTTGGTGTCCACCCTCTCGCCTCGGCGGAGCCTCCGGCGCAGCTTGGGTTAGGGTGTCATCCCTGCCATCGCACGCTGAAGCGTGGACACCGAACGGATTTGTTCACCCCGTGTTGTTTCTTTTCATCCGTGTTAATCCGTGTTCATCTGTGGTTAAATAAATGGCTTCTGAACGTCCAATTGTCATTTGTACGCGCGGCAGCGCGCTGGCGCTCGCGCAGGCCAACCTGATCGCCGCGCAATGCCGCGAAACGTTTCCCCGGCTCCGCTTCGAGCTGAAAATCATCAAGACCACCGGCGACAAATTGCAGAAGGCCTCAATGGCTAAAAAAGGCGGGAGCCTGCCGAAAGGTTTGTTCACCAAGGAGCTCGAAGTGGCGCTGGTCAAAGGCCGGGCCGATCTGGCCGTGCATAGCCTGAAGGATTTGCCGACCGATTTGCCTGCCGGATTGGTGCTCGCCGCCACGCCCAAACGCGCCGACGTCCGCGATGTGCTGATTTACCGCGATGCCGAATTTATCAAGACCCGCGCCAAGGACACTGCCTCCGCCGACTGGGTGCCGGGCCAGGATGCCCTGTGCGGTTTGAAGCCGCACGTAACGCTGAAAGATTTCCCGAAAGGCGCGACTGTTGCCACCAGCAGCACCCGGCGCAAGGAACAATTGCTCGCAGCGCGGCCGGATTTGAACGTGGTGGAAATCCGCGGCAATGTCACCACGCGAATGCAAAAAGTCGCCGAGCGCGGCGAACTGGACGCGACGGTGCTCGCGCTGGCCGGTCTGACGCGGCTGAATTTTCGCGTTACACCCGAAGGCAAACTCGAAGGCGACGCCGTGCCGGACGGTTTGCTGGCGACGGTTTTGGACGTGGACGTGATGCTGCCGTGCGTAGGGCAGGGGGCCATCGGCATTGAAATCCGCGCGGACGACGAGCGCATCGCCAAGATTTGTGAGCGGCTGAACCATTTCAACACCTTCCAATGCGTGACGGCGGAGCGGGCGTTTTTGCGAGCGATGGGTGGCGGTTGCCAGAGTCCGGTGGCGGCCTACGCTGAAATTGGCGGCAGCCGGATGGAAATGCGCGCGGTGTCGTTCCGCGAGGGACCGGCCAGGCGTGCCGAAGGAAAGCGCCCGATTGCGGAAGCGGCGGCGTTGGGTGAGGAATTGGCGGCTGAGTTGAAATGAATTCTACACCACACAGCATGCGAACTCTCAACCAGTAATTCAGAGCGAAGCCAACGAGTAATGAACCTCAAATGTGCAACTGAACATGGAGCAGAGTTGTTAGGACGACATCCGTTTGAAGCTGTCAGACGAAAAATAAGACGGCTTTTTGACGTCATTGGTACCGTTTGACATGCCTCCGGGGAAAGCGGTTGAGGGCCACCGCACTCCAAGACGCGCGCGCGTCACGATGATTCCTGAAATCCGCGAAGCGTCTTGGACTGCGCCAGCCCTCTGGCGCTTTGCAAGAAGATGAAACATCCACGAATCTCCGCGCTGAACCGGATGACAGTCTATTTTTCCAAGGTGGAGAGAATTGAATCCAGTTGTTTGCGTTCGATGTCGGTGGCGGTTCCGGCGACGATGTGGCCGGCGATGCTGCGCAAAATGTGGGCCTTGTCGGCGGGCAGGCCCTTCAACGTATCGTTGAGCAGGGTTTTGATGATGGCAACGAAGGTGTTGCCGTTGTAATTGCAAAAAGGAGCCAGCCGGTGACATTCATAACCGATTTGAAAAACTTCCGGCAGGGACAATTTTCGGGAACGGTTCCGTTCCCATAATTCTTTTGCCGGAGCATAGCCATCGGACGTGGGTTTGTGCAGGGCCTTCCGGGCTTCGCACAATGCGGCATTGATGGAAACGACCGCTTCCCAAGGGATTATTTGAAGCCAGTTTTTAACCAGTCTGGCCATTGCGGCTATGCGGATTTTGACTTCTTAAGACTGGCTTTAATCCGCTGCAAAGTCGCCACGCCCTCACTTTTCATGTAGCCCTTGCCCGTCCGCGCCAGAACCGGTTCGGCGAGGAAGCGATGCTGCATGCGAAGTCCCTGCTTAATGGCTTCCTTCAGGAACTTGTTTTCAGCCATGGTCATATCGGCAAGATAACCAATGAATTCCACAATCGCAAATTGAAAATCCGGGGCACGTTGGCAAACGGGGCGCATCTTGTCCCGGCCATTAACCACGTTTTTTGTGCTGAATCGGATTGCAGACCTTGGGAGCGCTGGCGTCCCGCCGGCCCGTTACGATGCGACGAATAACAACCATTCGCCGGCGAGACGCCAGCGCTCCCAGGAAATGAAAACAAAAACGACGCGGGTTTTTAGCCCGCGCCGCTGTTCCCCAGCTCCTCCGGAGCGTGTGTTACACGTCGTAATACATGAAGAATTCGTACGGATGCGGACGCAGGCGGATGGCGTCGTGTTCCTTGCGTTTGGTGCTGATCCACATTTCGATGAAGTCTTCGGTGAAGACGTCGCCCTTGAGCAGAAACGCATGATCCTTTTGCAGGCAATCGAGGGCTTCACTGAGACTGCCGGCGACGTTCGGAACCTTCTTCAGTTCTTCGGGCGGCAGTTCGTAGATGTTTTTGTCGAGCGGTTCGCCCGGCTTGATCTTGTTCTGGATGCCGTCCAGACCGGCCATGAGCAGCGCGGCGAAGCAGAGATACGGATTCGCGGCCGGATCCGGCGGGCGATATTCGAGGCGCTTGGACTTCGGACTGTCGCTGTAGGTCGGGATGCGGACGGCGGCGCTGCGGTTGCGCGCGCTGTAGGCGAGGTTGACGGGGGCTTCGTAACCCGGCACGAGGCGTTTGTAGCTGTTCGTGGTGGGGTTGCAAATGGCGCACAGGGCCTTGGCGTGCTTGAGCAAGCCGCCGGCATAATAGAGCGCCATCTGGCTGAGGCCGCCGTATTCCTTGCCGGCAAAGAACGGCTTGCCCTTGCTCCAGATTGATTGATGGGTGTGCATGCCGGAGCCGTTGTCGCCGAAGAGCGGCTTGGGCATGAAGCAGGCGGTCTTGCCGTGTTTCTTGGCGACGTTCTTGATGACGTATTTGTAAATCATCATCCAGTCGGCGGCGGTGACGAGCGTGCTGAAACGGTAGTCAATTTCGGCCTGGCCGGCGGTGGCGACTTCGTGGTGCTGCTTTTCGATTTTGACGCCCAATTCTTCCATCGTCAGCACCATTTCAGTGCGGATGTCCTGCTGGGTGTCGGCGGGTGGGACCGGGAAATAGCCTTCCTTGTGCCGGATTTTGTTGCCGAGATTCGGCATTTCGTCACGACCGCTGTTCCAAATGCCTTCCTCGCTGTCAATGGAGTAGAACGTGCCATTGCACTTGGAGTCGAACTGGACGTTGTCGAAGATGAAGAATTCCGCCTCGGGGCCGATAAACGCCTGGTCGCCGATGCCGGTGGAGATGAGATATTTTTCCGCCTTCTGCGCGATGCCGCGCGGGTCGCGGCTGTAAGGCTCCAGCGTGCCGGTTTCGGCGACGGTGCAGGTGAGGCTCAACGTCGGGACGGCGCAGAACGGATCAATGAACGCCGTGACGGGATCGGGCATGGCCAGCATGTCGGAGGCTTCGATGCTCTTCCAGCCGCGGATGGAGGAGCCGTCGAAACCGATGCCTTCGGCGAAGGTTTCCTCGGACAGTTCGCCGATTGGCATGGTGAAGTGTTGCCAGGTGCCAAAGGTGTCCACGAACTTGATGTCCACCATTTTCGCTCCGGCCTTTTTTGCCAGTTCAATTACGCTCTTGGGTGTTGCCATATTAGTTGTTGTGTATTTATTGGTTGTTTGTGTGTTGTTACGGTCAAAATATAATGCCGCGCCGGCGTTGGATTCTGCCAACAACCGGCGCAGCGTCGAGTTTTTTTTCAATTACCTTGGTGGTATCCCTCCTCGCCGTGATCCGCAAGGTCAAGTCCGGCGACTTCCACTTCTTCGCTCGGCCGCAATCCAATCAGCGCCTTGACAATGAAGGCAATGGCCGTCGTGCCCACAATCGCCAGTACCAGCGTCAGGCCAATGGCCTTAAGTTGTTCCAGCACCAGCGGTTGGAAGAAGTGATCCGTCACTTGGGCCTTCAGGTTTGCCGGGCCGGTCGCAAAGTTCGCATTCACCGCATTGCGCGCCAGGCAACCGGTCAGGAAAGCGCCAATCGTTCCGCCAATCGCATGCACGCCGAAGGTGTCCAACGCGTCGTCATAACCGAACCAGCCTTTGACCTTGTAGCAGAAAAACCAGGGAATCAAGCCGGCGGCAATGCCGATGATCACCGCGCCGGTCGGTGTAACAAACCCGCAAGCCGGGGTGATGACCACCAGTCCCGCCACGGCGCCGGAACAGAAGCCGAGCACGCTGGGTTTGCCTCTCACCAGCCATTCCATCATCGGCCAGACGAAGGAGGCGACCGCCGTGGCCAGCGTTGTGGTCGTAAACGCGTTGGCGGCAATGACGTCAGCCCCGACTGCGCTGCCGGCGTTAAATCCATACCAGCCCACCCACAACATTCCGGTGCCGATCATGCAAAGCACCATGCTGTGCGGCGCCATGTTTTCATGACCGAAGCCAATGCGTTTGCCGAGAATCAGGCAGAGAATAAGCGCCGACCAGCCGGAGGTCATGTGTACCACCGTGCCGCCCGCGAAGTCGATGGCCTTGATCCCCGCTTTAGCGTTCCAGACGCCGTTCATCAGGCCGTCAATGCCCCAGATCATGTGGGCCTGCGGGAAGTAAACGACGAACATCCACAGTGTCATGAACAGGAAGATGGCCGAAAATTTCATGCGCTCGGCGATGGCGCCGAGGATGAGCGCCGGCGTGATGATGGCGAACATCAATTGGTACATCGCAAACACATTATGCGACACCCAGTACGAATAATCGGTGTTCGGTGCGGAGGTGACATTGTTAAGGAAGGCAAAGCCCAAGCCGCCCAAAAAGGCGTTGCCGCTGTGAAAGACCAGGCTGTAACCCACAGCCCACCATAGAATGGTGACCAATCCCGTGATGAGCAGGCATTGCGCCATCACGGAAAGAATGTTCTTGCGGCGAACGAGACCGCCGTAAAACAGCGCCAGTCCGGGCAGCGTCATGAACAACACCAACGCGGCAGAAGTCATCTGCCAGGCGTTGTGTCCGGGACCGGGAACCCCCACCGTCACCGGAGCGGTGACGGTCAGGTTGCCATTGGTATCCTTTGGCAACGCGCCAGCCGGATCGCCATTGTTGATATAGGCTTCGAGCGACGCCAGGCGTTGCTCAACGGTTGGCGCCGGCAGATTCGTTGCCGTGTCCGCGCGCGACGTGAAAACACCGAACGCGGTGGCTCCAATCAAAGCAAGAGTCAAAAAATATCGTTTCATTTTTATAATTGGGTGAGGTTCAAGTTGGTTTAATCGCTTAAATGGCCGAATCACCTTTTTCTTCGGTGCGAATGCGGACGGCCTGTTCAACACTGGAAACAAACACTTTGCCGTCGCCAATCTTGCCGGTCTTGGCCGACTTGACGATGGCGCCAATGGCGGCTTCCACGTGGTTGTCCGTCACGACGATTTCGATTTTGATTTTTGGCAGGAAATCCACGGTGTATTCGCTGCCGCGATAAATTTCGGTGTGGCCCTTCTGGCGGCCAAACCCCTTGACCTCGCTCACCGTCATGCCCTCGATGCTGAGTTCGCTGAGAGCGTCTTTGACTTCTTCGAGCTTGAACGGTTTGATGATCGCTTCGATTTTCTTCATTTATTGCTGGGTTGAGTTGTTTATTTTAACCAAGCCCGGCGGATCTGCTTGTGAGTGGAACAGGTCACACCGCATCTGGTTGAACCGCATTTAGCAACGGCAATGCCAGCACATCAAATCCATCTTGCAGTTTGCGCAACACCTTGATGCGCAACGGAACATTTTTTAACAACGAAAGACAAAACCCTTTCGGCGCTGTAGTGTTTTGCGCAGTCAGAGCATTCTTCAACATCACAATCCCGGCATCTCCACAACAATTTTATCTCACTTGGTTTGAGGATTTTCATGAAGCGGCGGGCACCTTGCGGCACCCGCCGCACTCACCCAGCAACCAACCGCAACGATTTCTCGCTGCAGTTGGAAATGTTATCCGCAGTTGCTTCACGCAACCATTTTTCCCGGTTCTGAATTTTTGTTTTCGCAAGACCCAGGCAGCAAACCCTTTGCCAGTGACGGATCGCATGGTCAATGTTGATTAAACTGCCCGGTTGCCGATGCTTTGTGCATTTTGTCAAATTGAACACAAGGAAAAGGGCTGTTGTCTTTTGCCCGGCTGCGTCTGATTTCGCCAGTTATAGTGCTTTTCAAACGGCAATGTCGGAAGTTATCCATTCTTCGCCGGAAAAATTCCAGGCGAAGCCGTTCAACTGTGGATGATGAGCTGGATGTTTTCGGGAAGGTCTCGGGCTACTTCGGTGACCACGTTGCCTCTTAAAAGCTTGGCCATCGCACTTCGATGTGGGGCGCCCAGCATCAACATGTCCACGCCGAGTGTGGCGGCCATGTCCAGAATAGTCCCCGCCGGGTTATCGCTCACGGCATAAACGGGCAACACGTTCACTCCCGCGCTTTGGGCCAGCTCGAACATGCTGTACATGATCTCCGCCGCTTGCCGGTCATTCTGCCAGCGCGGGCGTTCCTGATCCGCCAGCGGGCCCGGCAGATTGACGGCGAGTTGTTTGACGTAAAGCACATACAAATTCCCCTGCCGCAGCCGGGCTTCTTCCAGGGCGTAACGCAGCACCGGCGTGAAACCGCGCGCCGCCACGAGGATCGCCTGGCCGGGCGCAAAATTGGGCCGCAGGTTTGCCACCGACTCGGGATTTACCACCGCCGCCATTTCCTTGCTCATCATCACGGTTTCGATTCCCGCCCGTTTCATCGCATACCAGCGCAGGCCAAACCCGAGCAGCAAGACGCACGTGGCGAAAAAGAGCGCCGCCGGCTTGGTTTTGGCAATGGTGATTTCAATGGCGAACAAGATCGCGAACGTGACCACCATGATCGTGAATTCACGCCAGTTTAATTTCAGCCGTTTGTTGAAGCAGCTCGAACCGATATTGACGGTAATCGCGCCGACGACACCGATGGCGTACATGTCGGCCAGGGAATCCAAATCGTCCGACAGGATGACCAGGATGATGGGCAGGATGGTTGCCACCAGCAACGGCTGCCAGGGGACTCCGTGGGAATTGAGTTTCGCAAATGGACGCGGCATTTCGCGGTCGCGCGCCAGCATGTAAATGAGGCCGATCATGGCTCCCACCGCCGTGTTAACCGCGCTGAGCAGCAGCAGACCGACCACCAGGCCGATGACGACCCCGAAAGCATGTCCGAAATGCGGCCCCAGCGCCATGGAACCATACTGTTCTCCCAAAAACCGAAGCATGTCCGTGTAGCGGCTCTTGATGGCGTCCGACATTGAATGAGGCAGCGAAAGCATGGCCCAACCAAGCAGCGCGGTGCCCAACACCACTTCAACCGCCACCGGCCAAATCGCATTTTTCGCAGTGATCGCCACGCTCGGAGCGTTTGGCGACGCCTTGGGATCCAGCGTCATTACACCCGTGAGGTTGGCGATGGCCTCGACCCCGCTCAGGGCGAGGATGACACCGACAAAAGCAACCCAGTTCTTGCTGAAGCTGGCATGAGACGGTTCAAGATAAGTAAAGCCGAGATGCGGCGCGCTCAAGACGATGATGGCCATGACGACCACCACCATCGGCACGGCCAGCGTAACGGCAAAACTGCCGGAATGTTTCGGCCCGAAATAATTGATGTAGCCGATGAGCAGAATGGCGCCGATGGTGGCCAGCTTAAGGTATTCCCGGGGCACGCCGAAATAACTCATGGCATCCCAGCAACTCATGGCGGCGGTCACGATGAAATCCGCCAGCAGCAGCAACGAGCCGAGCACGGCCAGCACCCGGCTTTGCTCGCGCGCGGAGGAATAAACGCCGCCGCCATCCGGGAAATGCCGGCAAATGATGATGTAATTGTAGCCCACCAGCCCGGTTAGCAGGCAAACTGCCAAGATGATCGGAAAAGAGGAGAAACCAGCGGCGAGAAAGGCCAGCCCGATGACATAGGCCTTGCTCGTTCCCCAATCGCCGTAGAGCAAACCCGCCGCGCGTGCCCAACCGACGTTGCGTGGCCGATGTGTGCCGATTTCCATTATTCCAAATTTATTTCACGACCAGACAAAACTTTGTCGAACGCCGCAGGGAAAATGGAAAACGATCCATTTGCCCTTAATGTTCATGCCGACGAGGTTAGCTGTCGGGCTGGAACCATTAAGTGTTCCCGATGCAATGCATCGTTAGCCCCGATCCATCCTGCGTGGCAGGACGGAAATCCAAGTCCCCCGCTGGCCACGCTCAAGCGCGACCATTTGGCAGGCAAATACCTATAACCAATTCTACAAGGCCAGAAACGCAAATCAAGCTCGCTTCACTTGCCTTGGGACAGACGTTGGCGAAGCTGCCAGAAGAGCATGAATCCGTATCCGCCGACCAGTCCGCCGGACACCCACCATTGCGTGCCGTCTTTGAAGAGCAGGGGACAAACGATTTGAACCAGAACCAAGGCAATCAGCAGATAGGCTACGCGGGCGCCCGAGCCGGGCATGACCGACCAACCGCTGTTGAGTTTGCCGGCGGCCTGCTTTTGTTCGTTGTGGCGCCGCGCGGCATCCTGAACCATCCCGAAACCAACTCCGATAATCGCGCCGGCCAGCAGTCCTGTCAGTTCTTGAAGCATGTTGATAAATTCGTGTGGCATATTATTGAGTTTCTATTGTTTAGCAAGCTGCGCGAGGGAGTCACCCCTCGCGCAGCCGCGTGCATCATGTTTTTCAACTATTCCCCACCCGATCAAACTTTTGGCATGGGTGTTTCAGACCGCTTGTCCATCACCATGCCGGCGTAGCCAGGCACGCCCATTTCGGGAACGTCGAGGCCCTCGATTTCATCTTCCAAGGAAACCCGGTTGCCCACGAGCATCTCAGCGATGTAGTAAACAATCATCGACAGTACTGACAGCGTAACGAAGCAGGTGGTTACGCCGATCAACTCGGCCCAGAATTGCCCCATGCCACCGCCATAGAACAATCCCCTGACCGTTCCCGAAACGCCGTTCCAGCCATCGCCGTAAGTGCCATCGGCAAACAGCCCGAGCGAGAGGCAACCCCACGCCCCATTAACGCCGTGGACCGAGATGGCGCCCACGCAATCATCAATGCCGAGCTTCTCGAAGAAGAACACCGACTCGACCACGAGCACGCCCGCAACGAGACCGAGGAGGCTCGCGCCGCCGGCACTGACGAACGCGCACGGACAAGTAATCGCAACCAGCCCGGCCAGCATGCCGTTGCACATCATGGATGGATCGGGCTTCTTGGTTTTGAACCACCACATCCACAACGTTGCGCCCAAAGCGCCGGTCGCAGAGGCGAGCATGGTATTTACGGCAACTACGGCGATGCGCAGATCCGTGCCAGCCAGCGATGAGCCGGGATTGAATCCGAACCAGCCGAACGCCAAAATGAATGTGCCCAGCATGACGAACGGAATGTTATGCGGAGTAATCGGATGAACGATTTTCCCATTCTTGTCGTATTTGCCATGGCGCGGCCCGATCAGCCAGCAGAAGATAAGCGCAATCACACCACCTTGCATATGCACCACGGATGAGCCGGCGAAATCCACGTGACCGTGTCCGAGACCGGGGAAGTTGGCGCCGAGTTGCGACAGCCAGCCGCCGCCCCAGACCCAATTGCCAAAGAGCGGATACATGATCGTACCGATGCAGCAGCCGTAGATCATGAATGCCGAGAATTTCCAGCGTTCCGCCGCGCCGCCGGTCGGAATGGTCGCCGTTGTATCCATGAACACCATTTGGAACAGGAACAACGCAAAGGCTGCGGCATCATAACCGGCACCTTGCAGCATGAACCCTTTCCAGCCTAAAATGCCGAAGGGATGGCCGAAGATCGTCCAGGTAATTTCATGGTTCAGGCCACCGTAGCCACCCATGGTTCCAATCCCCCCCAGGCCGCCGAACATGAAGGCGAATCCGCACACGTAGAATCCGAGCATGCCCATCGGGTAGATCATGAAGTTCATGGACATGGTGTGCCCGGCGTTTTTGGCGCGGCACAATCCGGTTTCCACCAGCGCGAAGCCGGCTTGCATGAACATGACCAGGAAGCCGGTGATCAGCGTCCACATGAAGTTGATCGCCACACGGTTGTGGCCGACCGAGTCGGACAGTTTGACCGCCAGCGGCTCCAGTTTGGCCTGGGACGTGTAGTCGTCGAAGGCCTTCTTGGCATCCTTGTAGGCGGCGACTTTGTTGGTGTCTTTCAGGTCGTCGCCGCTCAAGGCGGACGGTTCGCTGACAACAAAGTGGTTGCCAGCGGCGTCCTGCGCATCAGCGGACGAGCCTGTGGCAGTCCCGGCCGGATCGGTTTTGGGATCAGTGCTGGCCGGTGCGGCGGCGGGTGCGGCGGCAGCGGGCGCGTTGGTTATGGCCATGCCAGCCATGGCGTTCGAGTCATCCGCGCGCAGCGGTAAAACGCTTAACGCGGCGGTTGCAATCAGAGCAAGGGTCAAAAGATAACGTTTCATTTTATATATTTGAGTGAGTTTTCAGTTGGTTTAATTGCTTAAATGGCCGAATCGCCTTTCTCTTCGGTGCGGATGCGGACGGCTTGTTCCACTCCGGAGACAAACACCTTGCCGTCCCCAATCTTGCCGCTTTTGGCCGACTTGACGATCGCGCCAATGGCTGTTTCCACCCGGTTGTCCGCCACGACGAGTTCGATTTTGATTTTGGGCAGGAAATCCACGGTATATTCGCTGCCACGATAGATTTCGGTGTGGCCCTTCTGGCGGCCAAACCCTTTGACCTCGCTCACAGTCATACCTTCGATGCCAACTTCGCCGAGAGCATCTTTGACCTCCTCCAATTTGAATGGTTTGATGATGGCTTCAATTTTCTTCATAGTTATTTTTAGCGCGCCGAAGTCAACCCGGTGCCCCTCGGTTCCTCCCGAATGAGCGAACAAACAGCCGCGAAGCTTTTCTCGAATCGCAACTGACAACTGGCGTTGATTCGGCGCGCACGGGTGCTTAGCAACGCCAGTGCCAACCGCCGCGCGCAAAATTCCAAAGTGCGGAATCGGTCTGGATTACATGGGCATTGTGCGGTTCGGCGTGGGGCCGATTTTTTTGGAGCCGCCTGCGGAGCTATTCCGAGTTGAGCAGGCTGAACAAATATCGCCACCGCCACCGAGGGTCAAAAAGAAAGCGTGCCATCTTATTCCAGCAAAACAAAATCCTGAAAAGCTGGATGGATTGAGGCGTTTCCGCGTTTGCTCCGCGCTCCTTTGCTCCTTGCCGCGCGTACTTCGAAATCACTGGCCCCCAAATTGCATACACCACCGTAGCGTCAGGTTTGTGCGTCGTCTGTGGATAAACGCATAGCGAATAATTGTCGAAATTTGTTGTCGCAAGCGCGGGACGTTCGCAGCTTGTCACAAATCATGATTACAGAGATTCAACCGAATCCGTGGATGGTTGCGCCCTTCATTGTGCTGCTGGCAGCCATTGCCCTGGCGCCGCTTCGATTTGCGGACTGGTGGAGCAAACATTATCCCAAAGTGTCCTTCGCTTTGGCGGCAGTAGTGGTCACCTATTATTTGCTGGCGCTGGATGCGACGCCGCGGGTGTTGCATACCGCCAGCGAGTATTTCAGTTTCATCACGCTCATCGGATCGCTGTTCGTGGTGTCCGGCGGCATTCACATCACCATCAAGGGCGAGGCCACACCATGGGCCAACGTCATTTTCCTGGCGGTGGGCGCGCTGGTGGCCAACGTGCTGGGCACCACCGGTGCTTCGATGCTCCTGATCCGCCCGTGGCTGCGCGCCAACAAATACCGCGTCACGGCGCATCACGTGGTATTCTTCATTTTTATCGTATCCAACGTCGGCGGCTGCCTCACTCCCGTGGGCGACCCGCCGTTGTTTTTGGGTTATTTAAACGGCGTGCCATTTTGGTGGGTGGCGCAACACGGCTGGCGGATCTGGCTGGCCGGTGTGGGAATTTTGCTGGCGATGTTTTACGTGGTGGATGCACGCAACTATGCCCGCGCGCCCAAACCGGTGCGCCAGGAACAAACCGGCCACGAACAATGGCGGTTTGACGGGCTGGCCAATTTATTCTTTCTCGCCCTGGTGCTGGGCGCCGTGTTTGTCAATCACCCGCCCTTTCTTCGCGAAGCCCTGATGATCGGTGCCGCGTTGGGATCCTATTTCATGACCCGGGAATCGGTTCACGAATCCAACCACTTCACGCTGCACCCGATCAAGGAAGTCGCCATCCTGTTCATCGGAATATTTGCCACCATGATGCCGGCGCTGGACTGGTTGGCCGCCAACGCCGGCAAGCTCGGCTCGCCCACGCCCGGCGTTTTCTATTTTGGCAGTGGGGTTCTTTCCAGCGTGCTCGACAATGCGCCAACCTACCTCAGTTTTTTCAGCGCGCTGCTCGGAGCTTCCGGGGCGCATGATACCGCCACGCTTCTGGCAAATCATCCGGGGGGCATTCTCGCGGTCAGCTTCGGCGCGGTTTTTTTCGGCGCGAACACGTATATCGGCAACGGTCCCAACTTCATGGTCAAGGCCATCGCCGACCACCAGAAAGTCCACACGCCCACTTTTCTCGGCTACATCGGGAAATTCACTCTGCCATTCATGCTGCCGATGCTCATTGCGACCTGGCTGTTGTTCTTTCGGAACTAAAGCCGGTTGTATCGGAGGTGATGGGGAAATAAAAATGGTCGGAGCGACAGGATTCGAACCTGCGACAGCCAGCTCCCAAAGCTGGTGCTCTACCAAGCTGAGCTACGCTCCGACGCAGGCCAATCATCTCATGAATCAGCCATCGCGCAAGACCATTCTCCCCGCCGCAGGTTCCAACGGGGAGAAATCCGAATTCCGACGCCAGATAAAATACTGCTTAACGCGCACTGGTTTCGGAGTTCGAGCTTCGGACTTCTTTCGGATATCGGATTTCGGTATTCGGATTTAGCCCGCCATTCGTCCGCCTTTCCGGCTGGACGGCGCCAACGGCCATGTTACATTTTCTCCGTCATGTCAACGGAAGCGCCCGCTGCCCAAAAAGTCAACCTTCGCCGGCCCGACATCATGGAAGCCGTGCAGGCGCAAGTCCTCTCGCATTACCGCAGCGAAGTTGTCGAGCGCATCCGCGCCAGCGGCCACGTGATCTCCGCCGGCGACCTCACGGTCAAGCTCGCCAAGGAATTCGGCTTTTGCTACGGCGTTGAGCGCGCAATTGATCTCGCCTACGCGGCGCGAAAATTTTTCCCGCAGTCCAAACCGATTTACCTGCTCGGCGAGATCATTCACAACCCGGAAGTCAACGACCAGATTCGCAACATGGGCATCCAGATCATTTCGCCCAAGCCGACCGAGGACGAACTGGCGCGATTGCAGGCCGGCGACGTGGCGATCATTCCGGCCTTTGGCACGGAAGTCGCCACCCGCAAACGGCTCGAAGAAAAGGGCTGCGTGCTCGTGGACACCACCTGCGGCGACGTGATGAGCGTCTGGAAACGCGTCCGCCAGTACTCCAAGGAAAAGGTCACCAGCATCATTCATGGCAAATCGTGGCACGAGGAAACCAAGGCCACGAGTTCGCAGGCGCGTGCTTACGGCAGCGGACATTACCTCGTCGTCTTCACGCTCGAGGAAACGGATTACGTCTGCGATTACATCATCAGCGGCGGCAACAAACGGGAATTCCTGGAAAAATTCAAGGGCGCCTACTCGGAAGGATTCGACCCCGACCAGCACTTGCAGGCCATCGGCGTGGCCAATCAAACCACGATGTTGCGGGGCGAGACCGAGGAAGTGCAAAACCGCCTGAAGGCCGCGATGATTAAAAAATTCGGCGCAGCAGGAATTGACAGACATTTTCGCTTCTTCGACACGATTTGCGGCGCCACGCAGGACCGTCAGGACGCCCTGCAAAAACTTTTGCGCGAACCGATCAACCTGCTCATTGTCATCGGCGGTTACAACTCATCGAATACTTCGCATCTTGCCGAAATGGGTGAAGCCAAACTCCCGACCTACTTCATCAAGAACGCGGCCAAGATGGAATCGGACAAGCTCATTCGCCACTACGAGCAGCACGACAAAAAGGAAATCGAAACGCGCGACTGGCTGCCGCACGGCAAAATCACCGTCGGGGTCACCGCCGGCGCGTCCTGTCCGAACAACCTGATTGAGGACACCATCCGCCGGCTCTTCGAGCTGCGCGGCATCTCGGTGCAGGAGCTGCTTAAAAATAGATGATGAATCTTAGGTTGACAAAAGCCATGCCGGTTGAACTTTCCGGTTCGACTTTTGCCGGCCATCGCCGCACATTTCGTTCATGCCCCGCACCCGTCAGGAACTGGAACAAATCGAGCGGCAGGTTCTCGCGCCCTGGGCGCAATTCAGCGGTGACACGCGCGGTCGCGAACATCCGGAACCGCCGCCCGAATGGCGCACGCATTACCAGCGCGACCGCGACCGGGTCATTCATTCGCGCGCTTTTCGCCGGCTCGAATACAAAACTCAGGTTTTTCTCAACGGCACCGGCGATCACCTGCGCACGCGCCTCACGCACACCATTGAAGTCGCCGCCATCTCGCGCAACATCGCCAGCGCGTTGCGGTTGAACGAGGATCTGGCCGAGACCATTGCGCTCGCGCACGACCTCGGTCATTCGCCGTTCGGCCACAAGGGCGAAGCGGTTCTCGCGCGCCTGATGAAAGGTCACGGTGGTTTCGAGCACAACCGGCACAGCCTGCGCATCGTCGAGGAACTGGAACAAAAATATCCGGATTTTCCCGGCCTGAATTTGTCCTGGGAGGTCCGCGAAGGCCTGGTCAAGCACCGTACCGCCTGCGATCACCCTGGCCGGCGAAAGGGTTTCGACGCTAAAAACTCCTCGCTCGAAGCTCAAATCGCCAACCTTGCCGACGAAATCACCTACTATAGTCACGACCTTGACGACGGGTTGGACTCCGGCTTGTTGTCCGAAAAGAATCTGCGCCGCGACGTCCGCGTTTGGGCGCAGGCCGCGCGGCTCGTAAAGAAAGAGCACGGCGATTTGCCCGATGAATGCCGCCGTTACTTCACGATCCGCACCATCATTGACATGCAAATTCGGGACGTCGTCGAAAACAGCGAACGTCTCATTCGCGCCGCGGGCATCCATTCCGCCGATGACGTGCGGAGTTTTCCCAAAGCGCTCGTGCAGCACAGCCCCGAGCGCCGCGAGTTGAACCTCGAACTGCGCAAATACCTTTATAAAAATTTGTATTACAACCCGGTCGTCCATGAACCAAACCGGCGCGCGGTGAAAATCCTCGAGCAACTTTTTAAATATTTTCTCGCGCATCCCAAGGAAATCGGCGAAGGCGCGCGCCGCCGGATTCGCCAGACCGGCCTGCATCGCGCCGTGTGTGATTACCTGGCCGGGATGACCGACCGCTATGTCATGCTCGAATACCAACGGCTTTTTGGCGAAACTCTGAAGTTTTGACAGGGGTGCAACTTTTTCCCTGGGAGCGCCGGCGTCCCACCGGCTTGTTGCATGGCGGCGAATCAATCTTTTACTTGCCGGCGAGTCGCCGAAGCCATCCTGAAAGCCGGACAGATAATGGTGGTGTCGCTTCTGCTCGCAAACCGGCTTCAGCCTTCGCCCAGATTTTTCTCCAGCAATTGGGCGAGGCGCGGCGGCGAAACAATGGTGATGACCTGCCCTTCCACTTTGATGAGCGATTGGTCGCGAAACCTGGCGAGCGTGCGCGAGAAAGTTTCGCTGATGGTGCCGAGTTCGGCGGCAAGGGTTCGTTTGGTAATGCCGAGCTTGATTTTTACCGGAGCCGGCTGATGCGGGGCGGGGCAGCGCTTCAAAAGCCAGTTGGCCAGACGGGTTTCGACATCTTTTAAAGTGAGGTCTTCGATCTGGCCGACCAGCGCCCGCAGATGACCGCTCATGGAGGCGAACATCCGCAAGGCCAGATCCGGCTGGCGCTTGATCAAGGCCAGGATGCCGTCCTTTTGCACCATCAGCACTTGCGAAGGCCCGACGGCGCGGGCGTCGGCGGGATAACCGCGCTCCATGGCCAGTGCGGCTTCGGCGAAGGATTCCCCCGGTCGAAAAATGTGAATGACCTGTTCCTTGCCAGCGGCATTGACGCGATGGACATTGATCGCTCCTTGCTGGACGATGTAAAATCCGCATGCCACTTCACCTTCGTGAAAAAGGTATTCTTCACCCGCCAGTGAACGCACGGTGGTGATGGCGGCGACTTTCTCCAGGTCCGCCGCCGGCAGTCCGGCGAACAGGTGACAATTGCGCAGCGTGTTGACGATCATGGCGTCCTTCAATTCGACCAGTCGGCTTGACATGGCCCGACATTGGATGAGATGCGGGCAAAAGTAAATTCATCCATGAATCGGCTTGAACCGAATCGTTGCCGCTTCGGCCAGGACTTGAATCGTGTCTTCCAAAATTCCGCGGTCAGTGTCCGCAGGCAAGCGGATGCGGCGCCGCCACGTCCGGCAGCGGCTTGAGCTTGGTGATTTGGATGCGGAATTCTACCGGGCCTTGCGCCAGATATTTCCATTCGAAGGTTTCCGGCCAGGATTCGGAAAATTGCTGGCGCAGCCGCACCGGGTCATGATCGTTGACCAGCACAAAGGCCTTGCCGACCGGCAGCGCGCGCCACTTTTCGATGATCAGGCCGTGCTTTATCGAGCAGGGGATCGCGCGGCCGTCAAAGATTTCAATTTGGTTCTTAATAAAGTCATTTTGCGTGCCGGTTTCAACAAGCGATTTTTCGTTCATGGCCCAGTCTCGCATGAACCGGTTTTGCGCGCCTTGACTCAGGTCAAAGTGTTTCGGCGGCGGATTTTTGGCGTAAAACCCAAAGCCCGATGCCACCGAGCAGCGCCAGATCGGGGAAGAGAAGCGGGGCAAAGACCGGAGCGCCGTGGACGACTTTTTCAAAAAGGTTTTTGCCGGACGCATTCAAGTCTGCGTGCAGGTGCAGGGCAAAGCCGGCGAGACCAACCAGGATTTGCACGGCCAGCATGGCGAAACAGAGCGCAAAAAAACCCTGATGAACGCGGGCAATCAACGGCACAGTCAGAAAGCCCACCGCCAGCGCGCTGGCGATGATAGGAATCCATTCGAGCGGCCGGAAGAACCCGTTTTGCGCGTGATCGGTGACACTGAAGATTAAGTTGCCCGCGAAGCCGCCCAATGCGAGGAAGACCACCCATTCCGCCCATTCGCGCGAGCTGGCATCCACGGAACGGTTGAGGATCAGCAGCAGGCCAATGCCGGTGTAAGCCAGGGGCGCCGCGAAGGGCGCGGTATAAACGAGGCTGGCCAGCGTCCATTGCTGGAAGAACTGGCTTTTTAGATGCAGCACCAGACCCACAATGCCGATGAACACGGAAATCCAGCCGGTGATATTTCCCAGTCCGCGCCAGAGGGAGGATTTCCCATTGGCCAGCGCCCACATTGACGGCAATAAAACGGCCGGCGCGGCCAGTGAAAAAATCAGCGGCACGAATTCCGCACGGGATTGAAACGAGTTTGTGCTGTGCGCCAGAAATATGTCCGGCGCCATGCCGCCGAGGTTGAACAGCGCGAACAGTTCCACCCAGGTGCGCGGTTGCCGGAGCCAGTTATTTTCCATGTTCCTGGCGGAGTTGCGCGGCTTGCTCCTTGAGTTCCACCGTGTGCTCGAGGATCGGGTAGTTGCCGTGCCATTGGACAAAATCCGCGCCGCCCATGAACGCCGCGTGTTTTGCGGTGCGTCCGTAGTAATGCCACAGGTCGAAATAGGTGAACTGGACCGACTGGCTGAAGGTGTTCGTTGAAAGCAGGCCGTCCGCCTTGAGTCCGTCCATGATGGATCTGGCGGCGAGGATTTTTTCGTTGGTCGCATCCACAACCGCCGTCGCTTCCTTGTAAACGCGATCCACCAGTGGCGGGGTGTGGCATTGCAGACAAATGTCCTTCATCCTGGCCTGGGCGCGCTCGGCATTCGGGCGCGGTTGCGAAATTTCGGCGAACAAATTATACGAAAGCCGTTCGGATGGGTCGTGCGTGACGCCGCGGCCATTGATTCCGCTCATGTGGCAGGTCGCGCAAGTCGGCACAAACATGTCCTTCGTCGTCAAACTGTCGGGGGGAGCGGAGAGATTAAGCATTTTTTCCTGCGCGGCGAACATGACGCCGTGCCTGGACTGCGTGTAGATTTCAATTTGTGAATGGTCGGGGCCGAGATGGCATTGGCCGCAGGTGCTGGGCAGGCGCGCCACTTCAACTGACGAGGTGTGGCGCGTGTGACAATACGTGCAGTTGCCGATGCTGCCGTCGGTGTTCGGCCGGCCGATGATGTGGCAGGCGATGCAACCGCTTTTCGCCGACGAATCACCTTCCAGTTTCGTCAACGGATGCGGCGGACGTTTCATGGAGCCGGGATGAAACTTTTCCATCTGCTCGATCATCTCCGGAGAAAAGTCCTGGTTGCCCATGACCGCCACCCACGCTGGCGCGGCGTGGCGGCTGCGGGCGAATTGTTCATAAACTGCTTCGTGGCATGTCCGGCAGTTGGCCGGCGTGATGGCGGTGTTGATGACAAAGCCATTGTGGTTTGTGCCGGTCTGGCCTTGTGCCACCTGATGACAATCGAGGCACGTCACACCCTTTTTGGCGTGGGCGCTCATCTCGAATTCATGCACGATGGAATACTGGTTGTTGCGGTGGCACTCGGCGCATTTGCCGCTGGCTCTGACGAACGCCGCGCTGGGCTGCTCCACCACCATCCGCGGACGTTGCGAGTTGATGACGTAAGCCGCGACAATCAAAGCCGTGCCAATGACGACGGCGATGAAGACGGTGCGGAAGTGCATGAACCTGTTTTTAGTGATTACAAATCAGGCCGTCAACTGAAGAATAGAGTTCAAATCCTGTTCCGCCGTCTTGATCGGCATGAGGTTGAATTTCTCGTTCAGCACCTTCAGCACGTTGGGCGTGACGAAGGCCGGCAGGGTCGGTCCCAGGCGGATGTTGCGGATGCCGAGATGGAGCAAGGTGAGCAATATCGCCACGGCCTTCTGTTCATACCACGACAGCACGAGCGACAGCGGCAGATCGTTCACGCCGCAGTTGAACGCCTTGGACAGCGCGACGGCGATCTGGATGGCGGAATACGCGTCGTTGCACTGGCCAATGTCCAGCAGGCGCGGGATGCCGCCGATGGTGCCGAAGTCGAGCTTGTTGAAACGATATTTGCCGCAGGCGAGCGTGAGGATGACGCAGTCCTTCGGCACGCTTTCGGCGAACTCGGTGTAATAATCGCGTCCGCTCCGCGCGCCGTCGCAGCCGCCCACGAGGAAGAAATGCTTGATGGCCCCGGTCTTGACGGCTTCCACGACCTTGTCCGGCAACGCCGAGAACGGCATTATGGCCAAAACCGACGAGAATGGTCTTGTCCGGTCCGTCTTCCGCGAATCCCGGCGCGGCCAGCGCGGCTTCGATGACCGGTGAAAAATCACCGTTGGCGATGTGCGTTACGCCCGGCCAGCCGACAAAACCGCTGGTGAAAATCCGTTTTTCGTAATTCTCCTGCGGTTCCTGGATGCAGTTGGTCGTCATCAGAATCGCGCCGGGAAATCTGGCGAATTCATCCTTTTGATCCTGCCACGCGCCGCCGTAATTGCCGGCGAGGTGCTTGAACTTTTTCAATTCCGGGTAGCCGTGCGCCGGGAGCATTTCGCCATGCGTGTAAATGTTGATGCCTTTGCCCTCGGTCTGGATGAGCAGTTTCTCGAGGTCTTTAAGGTCGTGGCCGGAAACGAGAATCGCCTTGCCTTTCAAGGGTTCCACGCGCACCGGCGTCGGCACGGGATGCCCGTAGGCGCCGGTGTTCGCGGTGTCGAGCAGTTCCATGACGCGCAAATTCACCTCGCCGCACTTGAGGTTGAGCGCGAGCAGTTTTTCCACCGACGGAATTTCCTCGGCGAGATGAAACAACGCCTCGCTGATGAAGGCATAAACGGAATCATTTTCGTGGCCGAGCACCAGCGCGTGTTCGGCGTAGGCGGCCATGCCCTTGAGACCGTAAAGCAGCAGCTCCTGCAAACCCGCGATGTCCGCGCCAAAACGTTCCCGGCGCGTGAGGCTCGACACCGCCTCGCCCTGGGCAACCAGCGCTTCCGTTGTCCGCGCGGGCGACCACGTGGCCGGGCCGCGGACTGTCTTCAACGGCTTTGCCGGCCTGGCGCGCGGCATTTTGATAAAGCGTCCTGGCCCGCTCCCGCAGCACGATGGCGCGGCGGATGGTCTTCTCGATGGCCGCATCGTCAAAATTCACATTCGTCACCGTGACAAACAGCGCTTCCAGCAGAAACTGGTCGAGTTCCGGATCCGTCGCGCCCAGCAACCGGGCGCGGTGATTGAACTGCGCGATGCCCTTGGCCGCATGCACCAGCAAGTCTTGAAGCGATGGCGGTGGATTCCGTTTTGCCGCAGACCGCGAAATCGATGCAGCCGGTTCCTTTGGAGGTTTGTTCACATTGAAAGCAAAACATAATGACGATTTAGATTTCGGTTAATGGTTGTTGTGCCACCGCACGGGCGGTGATTGATGAGGAGAAAATGCCAGCCAACGGCCGGTTTGGCCTTGACTCAGGTCAAAGAAAACAAAAAGCGGGCAGGGGATATCCTATAGCCGTTTCAGTTAACCTGAGCGCTGTTTTGCCAGGCTGCTGGGAAAACGGCAGCGGGTGAAGGTGGGGCGCGTCACTCCGTGCGCGCCGGCGTGGTGAATCAGAACGAGCTCGTTGGCAAAAGAGCGGCGGGCAGAGGACTGCCCGCCCTACCTGCCTTAATGTGTCAATCTCAATGTGAACTGCTATATTGCCAGTCGCGTGACCTTTTCTGTCTCCGGCAATCCGGCCAGCAATTGGGAAACGGTTTTGGATTGTCCCGGCAGGATCAAATCCGGGGCGATTTCACTCAACGGCTGAAGTACAAAACGCCGCAAATGCGCGCGCGGATGCGGCAAAATCAACCCGGGTGAATTGCGCATCTCCGTTCCGAACACAATCAGGTCCAAATCCAGCGGCCGCGGCTCGTTCAAAACCTTTTTCGACATGCGGCCAAATTCTTTTTCCAACGCGCGGAGTTTTTGCAGCAATGATTCCGGCGTTTGGTTTTTTTGCGGCGCGAAACCGACAACGGCGTTCACAAACAACGGCGAGTTTGGCGGACAATTCACCGGCGTGGTTTGCCAGAGCGAAGATTTGAGAATTGGCTGGTCGGAGAAATTTTGCAGCCGCGCCATCGCCGCCAGAATGATTCGCCGCGAATCGCCGAGGTTTGAACCAAGGGCGATTATCACCTTTGTAGCAGCCGACGTAAGGAGGCTCATTCTTTTCTCCATGAATCAGGTTAGAGCCTCCTTACGTCGGCTGCTACGAATTATTTCAGCCCCAGCACGTCCTGCATGTCGTAAACGCCGGGTTTCTGCTTGACCACCCAGAGCGCCGCGCGCAAGGCGCCGTTGGCAAGCGTGTCGCGGCTCGTCGCCTTGTGTGTCAGTTCGAGCCGCTCGCCGGTGTTCGCAAAAATGACCGTGTGGTCGCCGACCACATCGCCGCCGCGCACGGAATGAACGCCGATTTCCGTCGGGGTGCGTTCGCCGACCATGCCGACGCGTCCATGCCGCGCCGCCTTTTCGAGCTGCAGCTTGCGCACATCTGCCAGAATCTCCGCCAGCGATTTCGCCGTGCCGCTGGGCGCGTCCTTTTTCAGGCGATGATGCATTTCGATGATTTCCAGATCGAAGTCCGGCCCCAGAATTTCCGCCGCTTTGCGCGTGAGCCAGAACAGCGTATTCACGCCGGTCGAAAAATTCGACGCCCAGACGATGGGAATTTGCGCCTTCCGCAGCCTGACTTCGAACGTGTCGGTTTCCGTGTGGCCGGTGGTGCCGATGACCAGCGCCTTTTTGTGCTTCGCGCACAGATCGGCGATGCCGGGCGTCGCCGTGTGCGAACTGAAATCAACCACCACATCGCCGCGCGCAATGACCGCGCCGAGATCGTCGCCGATGTCAACCTGGCCGGCGATTTCGAGTTCGCGAAAAATTGGCGCGCAGGCGATGAGCGCCCGGCCCATGCGGCCTTTCGAACCGGTGATGATGATTTTAGTCATGTTTGTGATGCGTGATGCGTGAAACGTGAAAAGCTTGTCACGCCTCACGTTTCACGTTTCATTCGTCATTTTAGAATTCCGCACGCTTCCAACGTCATGCGCAATTTCGCGCGATTGGCCCCGCTCATCGGCACGAGCGGCAAACGATATTCTTCCTCGATCCGCCCCATCATGGCCAGCGCGGCCTTGACCGGGACCGGATTGGTCTCGATGAACAAATCCTTGAACAGCGGATAAAATTTAGCATGCAGCTGCGCGGCTTTCCGGATCTGGCCGCGGGCGAACGCATTCACCATCTGCGCAACTTCGCGCGGAATGACGTTCGATGCCACGCTGATGACGCCCTGCGCGCCGACGGCCATGAACGGCAGCGTCAGCGAATCGTCACCGGACAAAATCTCGAATTTCGGATCGAGCGCCGCGCGCAACGCCGACACCCGGTCGGCACTGCCGCCGGCTTCCTTGATGCCGATGATGTTTTTGCATTCACGCGCCAGACGGCTGACCGTCTCGATGCCGATTTCGACGCCGCAGCGTCCCGGGATGCTGTAAAGCACGATGGGCAGTCTCGTCGCGCGGGCGATGGCGCAGAAATGCTGGAATAATCCTTGCTGCGACGGCTTGTTGTAATAGGGCGCCACCTGGAGCGAACCGTCCGCACCGACATCCTCGGCCCGTTGCGTCAGATGAATCGCCTCTTTCGTCGAGTTTGCGCCGGTGCCGGCGATGACTTTGATTTTGCCGCGGGCAAATTTCACCGAACGTTCAATGATGCGAATGTGTTCCTCGCAGTCCACCGTCGGCGATTCGCCGGTGGTGCCGACGGGCACGATGCCGTCCACGCCGCCCTTGATTTGAAGCTGAATCAGGCGGTTGAGTGCGGTTTCGTCCACCTCGCCGTTTTTGAACGGGGTGACAATTGCGGTGTAAGTGCCGGTAAACATAATCAATAATCAATACGCCATAAAATCGGCGAAAACCGCGCCGTTGGCGAGCAGGATTTTCAACCGGATAATTTAACCGCCCAGACTTAACGTAACCAAGCCGCAACCAAAACGTTTTGGACTGCGGCGGGAAGCGAAGCGCCACGCCGCTTTGGAAGCACCATCCGGAGTCGAAAAGCGGTGTCGTCGCTGTGCTCCAGTCTTCGCTTCGCTTCGCCTCGGCAGGCTGCCACCGCAGTCCAAAATCTTTACGGCGCGCGAGGTTTCTGATGGATGGCGTCGCAAAGGCGTGGAGACAATTTTTGGAATCGTTGAAACTGGCGGCATGGGTCGGTTTGAAGACAAATATGTTTTGACACCTAACTTATAATGGACGCCGCGTTGTGCGGCCCATCCTGTTTCATGGTTGCCAGTGTGTTTCGCATTTAAGTTTCTGTCCAGCATACATTTGACACTAAATTTTCGGTTCTTCGCTGTTTTCAGTGGAATAGGAGTTTATACGCTCGCCCTCACCCCGGCCCTCTCCCCGGGGAGAGGGTGAGCATTGTCACGTCGCCGGATAATTTCTCGATCCTCATCGCCGTCACCGATTCTGTGTTATTTGCCGTGAGACGCACGATAACTCAGCCTGTCGCATGGCTCAAAACGCGGCGAACGATTCCCCCTCTCCTGGGGGAGAGGGCCGGGGTGAGGGCGGACGTCATCATTGATTTCATCTGTTTCACACCCTGTCACCCATTGAAACATCGGGATGAACGCTCAAACCAAGAGCAAAGGACCTTTTGGCTTTCGCGGCTTTTTGGCCGGCCCCGGTTTGGCGGTTGGTTTCGGGACTTCGGCCTTCGTGGCTTCCGGCAAATAAAGATAACGGCCGCAGTTTTCGCAGAGCTGGATGTCCTGCCCGCGCTTGAGCGTCATCACCACGGCGAGGGGCACCTGCATGTGACAACCCGTGCAAACCTGGCCGTGAATGGCAGCCAGGCCCTTTTTCCCGTGGGCAACCAGGCGGTCGTAGTGGCCGAGGATTTGGGGTGGTATTTTGCCGCGCAACTCCGCGATGGCTGGGTCGGCGGCTTTTCCTGTGTTTTTTTCAAATTCGAGTGATTGAAGCTTGATCAAATATTGAAGTGGTTCGTTCATAAAACCGTGCGTGTATAATCATCGCAAAATTGGCGAAACCCGGCAAGGCGAATTCCGAATATTATAACCCGGGAAATAATCCTTCAAAACAGTCACTGGATGACGGACGGCCTCCCCATCGAACGGAAAAACCCGGGCGGATTCAAGCAGAAGTGGATTTTGTGCGGGTCATTGCGGTGGGGCCGGTTTCGCCGGGCGGTTTTGCTGCCAGAACGAAAAAACCTCCTGCCACCACTCCGGGGATTGTCCGGCAATGTCGTTGTGGTGAGCGCCGGGAATGATTTGAAGCGTTTTCGGTCCTTGGTATTCCTCAAATAATCGGCGCCCGGATTCCACCGGAATGATTTCATCCGCCCCGGCGAGAACCATTTTTACAGGTCCGCGATAGTCACGGAGGCACTCGGCGGGATTGAAGCGGTCGAGCAAAAGCAAATAAGCCGGCAGAAAGGGCATCTTTCGTTGGGCCACGGAAGCTAGATCGTGATAGGGCATGAAAAGCACCAGTCCGGCGACGTTTATGGAATGCGCTTTGGCCAGATAACAAGCTATTCCCGCGCCGATGGATTCGCTCACCAGATATTTGGGCAGGCCGTTTGTCAATAAACCGAACGCTTCCTCGGCGGCGGCAAAGAGACTGCATTTGTTCGGCGAACCTTCGCGTGCGCCGTAGCCGGGATATTCGAGAACATAAACGTCAACCGGCGCGGAATCATGGATGGGGCCGGCGAGATAGTCGCGGTGAATCGCACAACCGGCATTGCCGTGCATTATCAAAACACTCGCAACCGGCGATGCGGTGGCGGGAAATTTCCAGCCGATGATCTGGCCGGCAGGATTTTTCCACGGAACAAATCCGTGTTCTGCTGCCACCAGAACCACCATGTCGGCGGGAATTTTCGTCGGAAAATAAATCAGCCGGCGCTGAAAAATCAGCGCCGCCAGAACGATGAGCAAATAAGTGATGACAAGCAGTTGCAACACACGAGTTAACGACCGCCAAAATCCGGTCTTCGGGTTTGGCGGCAAGTTGTTCATTGAACAGGACAAAACCATAACCCTGAAAATTAAATTGATAAATTACAAAATTAGACCTTTGCAAAACGGGCGTGTCGGCTTTCGGCATCCCGCAATGCGGGACGAACCATTCAATTTCCCATGGAATTGCGGCGGTCTGCCGCCCCGCCGCTACGATAACCGGAAGTCTTCAGTAGCGCCAAATCTCCAGACAGGCCGCCGAGATCACGGCGACCGCAGGCGATAGAAGCGGCCGGGATAATTCGTCCACTGCGGATCGCTGAAATAAGACGAGCCGGTCGTGAGCGTGTTCGTTTGCACCGGCTGCCAATCGGGATTGGCCAGATCCGTGCAGCCTTCCACCACTACCGTCTGCCCGCTGGCCCAGTTGATGTTGAAGCCAAATTCATTCGTCTGCACGCCGGAATTAGCTCCGGGCGTTTGCATTTGCGGCAACCAAAGCACGGTCGGAACATCAGTCAATTGGGCAAAGTTCTCCCACCCCGTAGTGCCCGGCAAATAAAGGACCATTGGGCTGTTGTCGGATTCGAACACAGTCGAATCAGCGTTGGGAGCATTGCCGTCGAAATACACGTTGGTCAGCCCGGTGCAGTCATAGAATGCCCAGCTTCCGATGCTGGTGACGCTGTTCGGAATTGTGACGCTGGTCAGACTGGTGCAGTATTGAAACGCCTCCTCACCGATGCTGGCGACGCTGTTGCCGATCACAACATTGGTCAGGCTGGAGCAGCCGTCGAACGCATTGTTTCCAATGCTGGTGACGCCGTTGCCAACTGTGACGTTGGTTAGACTGGTGCAGTTATTGAATGCGTAACCGCCTATGTTGGTGACGCTGTTGGGGATCGTAATGCTGGTCAGGCTGGTACAGGACCAGAACGCCTCGCCCCCAATGCTGGCGACGCTGTTGCCGATCAGCACATTGGCCAGGTTGTTACAGTCAAAGAACGCAGCGTATCCGATGCTGGTGACGCTGGACGGGATCGTAACGCTGGTCAGACTGGAACAGTACTCGAACATATTATTTCCGATGTTGGTAACGCTGTTGCCGATCACAACATTGGTCAGACTGGAGCAGTCGAAGAACACCCCGTCTCCGATACTGGTGACGCTGTTGGGGATCGTAATGCTGGTCAAGCTATAGCCGTCGGAGAACGCATCGTCTCCAATGCTGGTGACGCTGTTGCCGATCACGACATTGGTCAGGTTGAAGCACTCGTAGAACGCATTATCTCCAATGCTGGTGACGCTGCCGCCCATCACGACATTAGTTAGACTGGAGCAGTAAGAGAACGCCCAGTCTCCGACGCTGGTGACGCTGTTGGAGATTATCACGCTGGTCAGACTGCATCCAGAGAACGCAAAATCTCCGATGCTGGTGACGCCTTTGGGGACGGTGTAGCTTCCCGCCTTGCCAGCCGGATATTCCAGGAGCGTGGTCTGGCTCTTGTCAAACAGGACTCCGGCTATACTGCTATAGACAGGATTGCTATTATCCACAGTAATTGACATCAGGCTGGTGCCATTGAACGCATCGTCTCCGATACTGGTGACACTGTTGCCGATCGTGACGCTGGTCAGACTGGAGCAGTATTGGAACGCCTCGTATCCGATGCTGGTGACGCTGTTGCCGATCACAACATTGGTCAGACTGTAGCATTCAGAGAACGCCCAGCCTCCGATGCTGGTGACGTTGTTGGAGATTGTAACGCTGGTCAGACTGGTGCAACCAAAGAACGCAAAAACTCCAATGCTGGTAACGTTGTCGGAGATCGTGACGCTGGTCAGACTGGCGCAGAATACGAACACATAATCTCCGATACTGGTAACGGGCAGGAAATTGATACTGCCGGGTATTGTTACCGCCCCACCGGAACCTGTGTACCCCGTGATGGTGAGAGTAATGCCGTCACTATTTGTCGTGTAGGTGAATGGAACTGACGGATTCCATAGCACCGCCGGATGACCGTCAAACGTAGGCCCCCAATTGGTGGCTCCGGACAAATAATAGATCGTGGCCAGGTTGCCGTAGAACACATTGCCTCCCCCAAGGCTGGGCGCATTCCCACGACAACAGACACTCATCAGGCCGGGGCAGAAAGCGAACGTCCAATCCCCAATGCTGGTGACGCCGTTGCCGATCGTGACGTTGGTCAGCGATTCGCAGTCAAAGAATGCCCCGTCTCCGATGTTGGTGACGTTGTCGGGAATCAGGACGTTGGTGACACTGGTGGCATAAAAGGCCCAATCTCCAATACTGGTGACCGGCAGGTTAGTGATGGTGCCGGGAATCATCACTACGCCGTTGGAACCGGTGTAGCCGGTGATGGTGACATTGGTGCCATCGCTTGCGTAAGTGAAATCGCCAAATTGATCCGCCTTGACCACTGCCACTGAAAGCAGCAGCGCCACCAGCAGGCAGAGTTGAATCAGGTTTCGTTTGGGTTTCATGCATTTAGAGCCACCCGATTTGTCAGGCCGCAGTGCGCGGCAGCCACGGTTCAATAAACGAAGTTTATTTTGATTGTGGCGGCAGTCGAGAATGTTATTTGAGCAGCAATGCGGTAGTGCATCACAACATTGTTCTTAAACCTGCTGCTGGAAGCCGCCGGAACCGGCAGCCAGTATGGCCGCGCTACACTCGAAATGTGCGCTACGCCGCCTCCTTCTTCGCCGCTTTCAATTCCAGATGCAAATCGCGCAGTTGCTTCGGCTCCATGCTGCCGGGCGAATCGCCAGTGTGAGGTTTCGGTTAACCCCGCTTGGAGTTTTTCATCCCATATCGCCTGGAAACCTCGCGTAGCGACATCGCCGGTGCGTCCGCTTCCTCTGATTTGGCCGCGCGCAAATCGCGCAGATCATCGTAGTCCATCAAAAGTTCCCGGACCGCTTGGAATTCTTCATAAGGCAGCACCGCAAACTCCGGTTGCCCGTCTTTTTCCAGAATTTCAGGATGCAATATAATCATAATTTGCCTCAGCGATAAGCGTCACGCCGGTTGACGACACGATACACCGTCACGCGATTTCCCGCCAATTCAAAAAGCACCCGGAAGTCGCCAACCCGCAGGCGATATTCCGGCGTGAAATTGGTTAGATGTTTTACATCACCTTCCAAATTGTTCCGCATTCGTTTGATTCGCTCCACGATACGCCGCGCATCGTCCCGTTGTAATGAATCGAGATCCTTGATCGCCTTCGGCTTGAACTCGATTTCGTATTCCATGGTGGGATCATTCCTTCTTCGCCACTTTCAGTTCCAGATGCAAATCGCGCAGTTGTTTAGGCTCCACGTTGCCGGGGGAATCGGTCATCAAACAAGTGCCTTTGGCGGTTTTCGGGAACGCTATCACGTCGCGGATGCTCGCCGTGTTGCAAAGAATGGCTATGAGCCGGTCGAAACCAAGCGCGATGCCGCCGTGCGGCGGCGCGCCAAATCGAAACGCTTCGAGCATGTAACCGAACCGCGCCTTCACCATGTCCGGCGGGATTTGCAGCACCTCCTCGAACACCGTTTTTTGCACGTCCGGCTGGTGAATACGTATCGAGCCGCCGCCCAGTTCCACGCCGTTGACCACAATGTCGTAATGCTGGCCGCGAACCTTTTTCGGGTCGGTCTTGAGCATCGGAATGTCCTCCGCCACCGGTGCGGTGAACGGATGATGGCTGGAATACCAGCGGTTTTGCTCGCGGTCGAAACCCAGCAACGGAAATTCGATGACCCAGAGGAAATCAAACCGATTCGGATCAGTAGCCAACTTGCCTTGCGTCTTCAAAACATCGGCGCAGTACAAACGAATCTTGCCGAGGATTTCACAGGCGTTCAGCCACTGGTCGGCGGCGAACAAAATCAAGTCTCCTTCCTCGATTTTGAGTTTCTGCGTCAGCGCGGCCTTTTCGGCGTCGTTGAAAAATTTGACAATGGGCGATTTCCATTCAACTGGTGGCAGCGACGCCCCCGTCGCTCCGGCGGTATTCGGCGACGAGGCGTCGCCGCCACGCTCAACCTTGATGTAAGCCAAACCTTTCGCGCCGAAACTTTTCGCATATTCAGTCATCGTCTCAATCTGGCCCTGGGTCGCGCAGGCGAGGCCTTTGGCGTTGAGCGCCTTCACCACGCCGCCAGCGGCAACCGCGCCGCTGAAAACCTTGAACTTGCTGGCGCGGAAATCCTCGGTGAGGTCCGCCAGTTCCATGCCGATGCGCGTGTCCGGCTTGTCAATGCCGTAACGGTTCAGCGCTTCCTCGAAGGTCAGGCGCTTGAACGGCACCGGCACGTCAATGTTCAGCGCGGTTTTCCAGACCCGTTGCAGCAGGCCTTCAATGAGCGCGTAAATGTCTTCGCGTTCGATGAACGACATCTCGATGTCAATCTGCGTGAACTCCGGCTGACGGTCGGCGCGCAGGTCCTCGTCGCGGTAACAGCGCGCGAGCTGGAAATATTTTTCCACGCCGGCCACCATGAGGATTTGCTTGAACTGCTGCGGCGATTGCGGCAGCGCGTAGAACAGGCCGGGATTCGTCCGGCACGGCACGAGAAATTCCCGCGCGCCTTCGGGCGTGGACTTGAAGAGCGTGGGCGTTTCGACTTCGAGAAAGCCCTGTTCATCCATGAAAACGCGCGTGGCGGTGGCCACCTTGCTGCGGAGGCGGAGGTTGCGCGCCATTTCCGGCCGGCGCAAATCGAGGTAGCGGTATTTCAGGCGCAGCTCCTCGTTCACCTTGGCCGCCACTTCCGGGTCATCCACCGGGAACGGCAGCACGTCGGCCACGTTGAGCACTTCGAGTTCCTTCACCATCATTTCCACCTCGCCGGTGGGGATTTTGGGATTGTTCGTGCCGGCGGGCCGCTGGCGGACCTTGCCGGTGACGCGGACGACGCATTCGCTGCGGAGCGCCGCGGCGCGCTCGAAAAGCTCCTTGGGCAAATCGGACGGATCGAAAACGGTTTGCGTGCGGCCTTCGCGGTCGCGGACATCTATGAAGATGAGTCCGCCGAGGTCGCGGCGGGAGTGGACCCAGCCGCAGAGGGTGACGATTTGCCCGATGTGAGCCGGGCGCAGTTCGTTGCAATGATGTGTGCGTTTCATG
>CAVYLE010000006.1:0-222775 GCA_963769285.1 uncultured Verrucomicrobiae bacterium | reverse complement strand
CAGGCGATCCAGATAAAGATAAACCACCGGCGTGGTGAACAGGGTCAGCACCTGGCTCAGGATCAATCCGCCGATGATCGTGATGCCGAGCGGACGGCGGAATTCCGAACCGGTCGCATTGCTCAAAATCAGCGGCAGGGCGCCGAAGATGGCCGACATGGTCGTCATCAAAATCGGACGGAAACGCAGGAGGCAGGCCTCATAAATCGCATCGCGCGAATTTTTTCCCTCCTCGCGTTCCGCTGTGATCGCGAAGTCCACCATCAGGATCGCATTTTTTTTCACGAGGCCGATGAGCAGCAAGACCCCGATGATGGCGATGACGTTCATGTCCTCCCGGAAAATCAGCAGGGCGAGCACCGCGCCGACGCCCGCCGACGGCAGGGTGGAAAGAATCGTGACCGGGATGAATGTAGCTTTCATAAAGAATTCCCAGCACGATATAGACCGCCATCAGCGCGGCGATAATCAGATACAGTTCGTTTCCCAGCGATTGTTGAAAGGCCTGCAGCGTTCCCGAAAAACTGCCGTGAACCGTTTCGGGCATTTTGATGGTTTGCTCCATTTGCTGAATTGACTTCACCGCGTCGCTCAGGGCGAATCCGGGCACGAGATTGAACGAGACCGTGACGGCGGGGAATTGGCCCTGATGATTCACGGCGATGGGCGCGGTGGTGGGCAGGTAATGGGCGATGGCACTGAGCGGCACGACCGAACTGTGGTTGGTCGCGCGCAGATAAATGGCATCGAGCCCCTGCGGACCCTGCCAGAATTGCCGGGCCACTTCCATGATGACGGGATATTGATTCATGGAGGTGAACATCAGCGAAACCTGCGCCTGACCGAACGCATCGTAAAGCGTGTTGTCAATCGTCTGCGCGGAAATGCCCAGTCGCGCCGCCGTCGCGCGGTCATAAACGAGCGACGCCTGCAGGCCGTTGTTTTGCTGGTCGGTGTTCACCTCGGTGAATCCGGGCAGTTTTTTGACCTGGCCAGCAGAAGGGGGCCCCATTTCACCAGATCGTTCAGGTTGTCGCTTTGAATCGTGTATTGATATTGCGCGCTGCTTTGCCGGCCGCCGATGCGCAAATCCTGGCCGGCCTGCAAAAACAACGACGCGCCCGGCACGGCCGTCAAGCTTGGGCCGCAGCCGGGCAATGACCTGGTCCGCGCGGAGTTTGCGTTCTGCGAGCGGCTTGAGCGCCAGGAAAACAAACCCGCTGTTGGCCGCGCCGCCGCCGCCGGTGAACGCAACGACATTTTGCACCGCCGGATCGTCCTTGATGATGTTGACAAACCGCGCCGTGGACGATTGCATGGCCGGGAACGAGGCGTCCTGCGCGCCTTGAACCCCGCCCATGATCGTGCCGTTGTCCTGCTGCGGGAAAAATCCCTTCGGCACAACGGCGAAGAGAAAAATGTTCACGGCAATCGTCAGGAAAAGAATCATCAGGGTTTTCGCCGGATGCCGCAGCACGACTTGCAGGCACCGATCATACGCGCCGAGAATTTTCGCAAAACCTTTTTCGCTCACGCGATAAAGCCAGCCGTGCTCCTCCGGTTTGCGATACCGCAGCAAACGCGAGCACATCATGGCCGTGGTCGTGAGCGAAACGACGAGCGAGACGAGAATGGCGGTCGAGAGCACGACGGCGAATTCGCGGAACAAGCGGCCGACGATGCCGCCCATCAGCAACAGCGGAATGAAAACCGCCACGAGCGAAAGGCTCATGGAGAGCACGGTGAAACCGACTTCGCGCGCGCCAATCAGCGCCGCCTGCATCGGCGTCATGCCTTTTTCCAGGTGGCGCGACACGTTTTCGATGACGACAATCGCGTCATCCACGACGAAGCCGGTGGAAATGGTCAGCGCCAGCAGCGAAAGATTATCCAGGCTGTAATGGCACAAATACATGACGCCAAACGTGCCGATCAGCGCCACCGGGACGACGATGGCGGGAATGAGGGTCGCGCGCGGGCTGCGCAGGAAAACAAACACCACCAGAATCACCAGCACGATGGAAATGAGCAGGGTGTGTTCGATTTCGCTGACCGACGCGCGAATCGTCGTCGTGCGGTCGAGCACCACCTGGCAGTTCATCCCCGCCGGAATGGACGCCTTGAGCGACGGCAGCGCCGCTTTGATGCGTCTCAACCGTTTCAATGATGTTCGCGCCCGGGGTGCGCAGGATGATGAGCGGGATGCTCGGCTTGCCGTTGAGAAAGCCCGCCGTGCGAATGTTGGCCACCCCGTCCCGCACCTTGGCGACGTCCGAGAGCTGAATGGCCGCGCCATTGCGATAGGCGACCACGAGCGGCTTGTAATCGTCGGCCTTGAGCAATTGATCGTTCGCGAGAATGTCCGCCGTCGTGTGCTCGTCGGCCAACTGGCCTTTCGCCAGATTCGCATTTTGCCGGCCGAGCATGGTGCTGATGTCCACGAGGCTCAGGCCGAAGCTGTTCAGGAGCCGGGGATTGACGTCCACTCGCACGGCGGGCAGCGCGCCGCCGCCGATGTTGACCTGGCCGACCCCCTGGATTTGCAGCAGCCGCTGCTGCATGATCGTGGAGGCCGCGTCGTAAAGCTGTCCGCGATTATAAATGTCGGACGTCAGCGCGAGAATCAAGATCGGCGCGTCCGCGGGATTGACTTTGCGATAGGTCGGATTGCTGGGAAGATTCGCCGGGAGATTCGCGCGCGCCGCGTTGATGGCGGCCTGGACATCGCGCGCCGCGCCGTCAATGTTCCGGTTCAAATCGAATTGCAGCGTGATCGAAGTCGAGCCGAGCGCGCTCGACGAAGTCATTTCGTTCACCCCCGCGATGTGGCCAAGCTGCCGTTCGAGCGGCGCGGCCACGGACGACGCCATGATTTCCGGACTCGCGCCCGGCAGCGATGCGCCCACGCTGATGGTTGGAAAATCCACCTGCGGCAGGGGCGCCACGGGCAATTGAAAGTAAGCGACGGCCCCCGCCAGGGCAATCGCCGCGGTCAACAGCGTCGTGCCCACGGGCCGGCGAATGAAGGGCGCGGAAATGTTCATGAAGTTTGCGGGGCCATGGCGGCTTCAGGGACGCTGGTCGCGCGCGACGGCGAAAATCTGGCCGCGAGCCGGCCAAAATAAAAATAAATGACCGGCGTCGTGTAAAGCGTGAGCACCTGGCTGACGATCAATCCGCCGACGATGGCGATGCCGAGCGGCTTGCGCAGTTCCGAGCCGACGCCATTGCCCAGCGCCAGCGGCAGTCCGCCAAACATCGCGGCAAAAGTGGTCATCAAGATGGGCCGCAAACGCAGCAAGCACGCCTGATAAATCGCCTCCTGCGGGGGCTTTTTCTCCTTCCGTTCCAGGTCGAGCGCAAAATCAATCATCATGATCGCGTTCTTCTGCACGATGCCGATCAAGAGGATGATGCCGATGAGCGCGACCACGCCGAGTTCCGTGCCGGAAATCAACAGCGCGAGAATCGCCCCGGCGCCCGCCGACGGCAGCGTCGAAAGAATCGTGATCGGATGGATGTAACTTTCGTAAAGCACGCCGAGGATGAGATAGACGGTGACAATGGCGGCGAGGATGAGCAACGGCTCGTTCGACAGTGAGGCGATGAACGCCTGCGCCGTGCCTTGAAACGAGGCCTGCACGCTCAACGGCATGCCCAGTTTTTTTTGTTCGTTTTCGATGGCTTTCGTCGCTTCGCCCAGCGCCACGCCGGGCGCGAGATTGAAGGAAATGGTCACCGCCGGAAATTGTCCCTGATGATTGATCGAGAGCGGCGCGGTGCCGGATTCAAAGTGGGTGAACGCGCCCAGCGGCACCGCGGTGCCGGAGGTGGAAAGCACATAAATGTCATTCAGCTTGGAGGGATTGCGCTGGAAGTCCGGCAGCGTTTCCAAAATGACATGATACTGGTTCAACTGCGTGAACAGCGTGGAAATCTGCCGCTGGCCGAAAGCGTCGTAAAGCGCGTTGTCAATCGCCTGCGGCGTGATGCCCAGCCGCGACGCCGTCACGCGATCAATCACGAGCCGCGCCTGCAAGCCGTGCGTTTGCTGGTCGGTCGCCACGTCGCGGAGTTCCGGGAGGGTCTGCAACCGGGCCAGCAGCTTCGTGGTCCACTGGTTCAATTCATCCGCATTGGCGTCCTCCAGCGTGTATTGATATTGCGTCTGGCTCACGCGATCCTCGACCGTCAAATCCTGGATCGGCTGCATGTAAAGCGTGATGCCGTCCACCTTCGCCAGTTCGGGCTGCAACCGCCGCATGACTTCGCTGGCGCTGATTTTTCGCTCTTCGAGCGGTTTGAGGTTGATGAGAATCCGTCCGCTGTTGAGCGTGGTGTTGATGCCGTCCACGCCGATGAAGGACGACAAACTTTCCACCGCCGGGTCCTGGAGAATGACCCGCGCGAGCGCCTGCTGGCGGACGGCCATGGCGCTGAACGAAACGCTTTCATCGGCTTCCGAAATACCCTGAATCACGCCGGTGTCCTGCACGGGGAAGAATCCTTTCGGCACGATGACGTAGAGCAAAATCGTGGCGGCCAGCGTGGCCACCGCCACGACCAGGGTCGCCCGCTGGCGTTTAAGCACCCATTGCAGCGTTCGCGAGTAAAACGTGATCACGCGGTCCCACACGCGTTCCGAGGCCTCGTAAAAGCGCCCCCGTTTTTTCTGGTCGGCTTTCGCCTTGAGCAACCGCGAGCACATCATCGGCGTGAGCGTCAACGAGACGGCGGCGGAAACGAGAATGGTGACGCTCAAGGTCACGGCGAATTCGCGGAACAACCGCCCGACGACGTCGCCCATGAACAACAGCGGGATCAGCCCGGCAATCAGCGAAATCGTCAGTGAAATGATGGTGAACCCGATTTGCTCGGCCCCCTTCAACGCGGCTTGCAGCGGCTTCTCGCCCTGCTCGATGTACCGGAAAATGTTTTCAATCATCACAATCGCATCGTCCACGACGAAGCCCGTCGAGATCGTCAGCGCCATGAGCGTGAGATTGTTCAGGCTGTAACCGAGCAGATACATCACGCCCAGGGTGCCGACGAGCGAGAGCGGCACGGCGACGCTGGGAATGATGGTGGCCGACACATTGCGCAGGAACAAAAAGATCACCATCACGACCAGCGCCACGGTGAGCAGGAGCGAGAATTTCACGTCGCGCACGGACGCGCGAATCGTGGTGGTGCGGTCGGTGAGGATCGAAACATCCATGGACGCGGGCAGGTTGGCCTTGAGCTGCGGCAACAGTTTTTTCACCCGGTCCACGACCTGAATGATGTTCGCGCCGGGCTGCCGTTGAATGTTCAGGATGACCGCCGGGGTGGTGTTCTTCCAGGCGGCGAGCCTGGTGTTTTCGACCCCGTCAATCACGGTCGCCACGTCGGACAACACCACCGGCGCGCCGTTGCGATACGCGACGACGACCGACTGGTAATCCTTGCTGGTCAAAAGCTGGTCGTTGGCATTGATCTCGTAAGCCTGATGGACCCCGTCGAAATTTCCCAGCGCCTGATTCACGCTGGTCTGTTGCAGCGCGGTGCGAACGTCGTCAAGGTTGATGCCGTAGGCCAGCAGTTTCGCCGGATTGACCTGAATGCGAATGGACGGTTTTTGTCCGCCGCTGATGGTGACCAGGCCGACGCCCGTCACCTGCGCGATTTTTTGCGCGAGCCGGGTGTCGGTGTAATCCTCGACCTGGGAGAGCGGAAAATTTTTCGAGGAGATGGCCAGCGTCAGGATCGGCGCGTCCGCCGGATTGGATTTGCTGTAAATGGGCGGCGCGGGCAAACCCGGAGGCAGATAAGTTTGCGCGGCATTGATGGCCGCCTGCACCTCCTGTTCGGCCACGTCAATGTTCAGGTTCAACACGAACTGCAGGGTGATGATCGAACTGCCGCCGGAACTGATCGAAGTCATCTGGTTCAGTCCGGGCAATTCGCCGAACTGCCGTTCCAGCGGCGCGGTGATGGCGGACGAGGTGACATCGGGACTCGCGCCCGGATAAAAGGTGACCACTTGGATCGTCGGATAATCCACCTCGGGCAGGGCGGAAACCGGGAGCATTTGATAGGCGATAAAACCCGTCAACAAAATGGCGGCCATCAGCAGTGAAGTCGCCACCGGCCGCAAAATGAATGGGCGCGACGGACTCACGGCGAATCAGTCCTTCGCTTTTTCTGGGCGCCGGTCTTGTCGGTCTCGCTGGCTGGCTTGCGAACGATGACTTTCGCGCCATCGGTCAGCTTGTTGAAATTATCCGCGACGACCACCCTGCCCGGATCAATTCCTTCCACCGCCGAAACCGTGCCGTCGGTGGTGTTGACCGTGATGATTTGCATGGTGATGGTTTTCAACTCGTTGGTTTGCTGCGGGTCGAGCAAATAAACGAACGCGCTGTCGGCGTTGCGCTGAATCGCCGTGTTGGGCAAAAGCGTCGCGTCGGTCAACGTGTTCACGAGCAGCCGCGCGTTGACGAACTGGTTGGGGAAAAGCGATTCGTCGTCGTTCGTGAAAACGGCCTTGAGCTTGACCGTGCCGGTGGTCGGGTCAATCTGGTTGTCCAGCGTTGCCAGCATGCCCGTCGCCAGTTTTTTCAGTTGCGCGCGGTCAAACGCATCCACGACCAATTGATTTCCCTGGCGCAATTGTTTTTGGATTTGCGGCAGATCATCTTCCGCCACAGTGAAAATCACGGCGATCGGCTGAAGCTCCGTGATGACCAGCAGGGGATTCGTGTCGCTCGCGTGAACGATGTTGCCCGCGTCCACCAGGCGCAGGCCAACGCGGCCGGAAATCGGCGCGGCGATGTGGCAGTAGGCGAGCTGCACCCGGGCGCTTTCCACTGCGGCCTCATCCGACTTCACGGCGGCTTCCAGTTCCTTGACCTGGGCGGCGACCTGGTCATAGGCGTCCTGCGAATCAATTTTGGCGGCGATCAGGTCGGCTTCCCGTTTCAATTCGACCTCCTGAAGATTCAATTGCGCCTGATCCTGATTTTTTTTGGCGGCGGCCTGGTCCAACGACGCCTGATACGGCGCCGGATCAATTTCCACCAGCGGGTCGCCGGCCTGAACCAATTGCCCTTCCTGATAATTCACTTTCACGAGCTGGCCATCCACGCGGCTTTTCACCGACACCGTATTGAGCGGCGTCACCACGCCCAGCGCATTGACGTAGATTCCAATGTCGCCCTTCTGCGCCGTCGCCGTGCTGACCATGATGGCTGCCGAACCCAAACCCCCGCGTCCTTGCGTTGATTGGGTTTCTGATGGCGATTGTCCCCGGTGTCGCAAAAGGAAAATTCCTCCAACGGCGAGAATGATCACCAACGCCACCACAACCCATACCCAATGGCGGCGCTGCTTGCCGGACGCCGGTTGCAAAGGCACGTTTAGGGCTTCGTCGGAGCGGGCTGGATGCGGTGTTGAATCAGACATTTTTAACTCCATTCGATTTTCTTTTCAACAGTCATTAAAACGTTGAAACGCGGCGCGAAATGCTAGACGCCTTTGTAACAACGTCAATGGCATTGATTTTCCCCTCCGGCTGACGTTGCGGCATCCTTCGCTGTTCAAGACGGCTGGTTCCGGAAGCGGTTTTCGACCCTTGGGTTGGCGCCGACTGGAGGAATTGCACACGCACCGGAAAACTGTCTGTGTCAAATTGACTGACCATGACAAACCAGGGCTTCGAACGGCGGGTGTCGTTGGATCTCCGGAAACTGATTCTCATATCTGAATTCTCCTTGGTGGTATTCATGTTCATTACGTTTGTTTTTCCTGTTCTTTGAGCGGCGCGGGCACGTGATGGAAGTCCTCAGGATGCTGAATTGCAAAATTTCCTGGCAGCCATGTTACTGGCGCGCCGTTGCAGGCTTGTAGTGGAATTCTGTCTTCTTTCCCGCCAGACGTGCCAGGCGTTGTCCGGCAGATTCAGCCAGAAGTTTCTCGATCGTTCGCAACAGCATCGGGATGTCCATCGGTTTCTCCAGCAGCGCACCCACGCCGGCGCTGACCGCCGTGAAGAGTTGATTCGGGCGCGCGGTGGCGATGATGATGGGGATGAGCGGATCCTCGCGGGTGAGTTGCTCAAAGGTATCCCAGCCGTTCTTCACCGGCATGTTCAGGTCGAGCAGCACAAGGTCAACCGACGACTGGCTGGCGAGAGCAATAGCCTGCTGTCCGTTCTCGGCCGGAATGACGACGTAGCCTTCGGACACGAGCACGTCGTTCAGGGATTCGCGCACCGTCGGATCGTCGTCCACTATCAGTATGCGTTTTGTGTTCATGGCTTGTTTCTATCAGCGGTGGTGTCGAGGGCGTAGCCTCACGCCTTTCGTGCGTTACCTCCGAATGTTTTGCTCCAATGTTTTTTTAGCTCGCCCAAGTCCACCGGCTTGGCGAGAAACGTGTCTCCTCCTTCATATCCTGGACCAACTGGACTTCGTCCTGGTTTTCGGTGTTGCGGTTCATCGGTTAAGGGAGGATGCGGAAGGCTGGATTGGCTGGAGGCGTTCATCTTTGGTTTTCCTGAAAGTAGCCGCATCACGAGTAATCGTTGTCGAGCAACCGCGTGACGAACGCGGGGTTGGTGATCCGGCGCACATGACGGCTCTCGTCTTCGCTGGTAAGACGTTTAACGGCGCGCACGAGCACAGGAATGTTCAACGGCTTCTCCATGAAGGCATCCACCCCCACTCGCACGGCTTCTTTGTATTGATTGGGGCGGGCGGTGATAACAATGACCGGCAACAAGGGCGTAACCCGGTCAAGCTGGCTGAAAGCGGCCCAGCCATCCGCGTGTGGCATGTTGAGGTCGAGCAAGACCAGATCCGGCTTGTGTTCAATGGCGCGGGTAACGGCTTCGATGCCATTACTCGCTTCGTCCACCACATAGCCCTCGGATTCCAGAACAGAGGCCAGACTGCCGCGCACCACAGAGTCGTCGTCGGCAATCAACACATGCTTGTGGATCGGTTGGGCTGCCCTTGCCTGCGCCATGGAGGCCGGCACTGGCGAGTTGGCATAAGTCGCCTGGTCTGCGGTGGCCTTTTTCCTCAACACCCACAAGGCAGTTCTGACGATGGTCAGAAATTCATAAATGTCAAAGGGCTTCCAAATCACCGCTGCGATTTGAAGTTCCGCATAGTCCCGCACTCCCTCCACAGAGAGAGAACCGGAAGCCATGATGATGGGCAGTCTCATGCCCTCTTTGCGAATCCGCTCAATGAGTTTTATGCCCGTCAGGCGCGGCATTTCGTTGTCGGTGACGAGCAGATCGTAGTGCTCGTGGAGAAGCGCTTCCCAAGCCTGTTCGCCGTCGGCAGCGGACTTTACGTCGAAGCCGTCGCTGGCCAGAACGCTGGAGATGAGGAGGCGGACGTCTTCTTCGTCGTCCGCGACGAGGATTCTTTGCCTCCGGGCCGGGACCGGCGGCTGTGAAAGGCCGGTGACCCATGAACCATCGCGCAGCGGTGCGGAGGTGAGAGTTTGAAGTTTCATATTTTTTTGTTTGCCGGTTTGGTCTTCGTTGCGACCTGATTCTCGGTCGCCTATGAAAGACCTTTGCACCTGCCATGCCATGAGCTGTGAATGATGATTCACAGGGTTTCAGCGCGAGTGGCGGGAGGCATGAGCCGTGCATGGGTAAATTGCTTGCCATAGCCGCGATAAGCGGCTGACCTGCCCTGACCGGCAAACCGATGTGACTTCGGCAACCGGGCCTGATTTTCAACGTGCTGCAACGCCGCGATCCTGCCATCATTCCCGGCACGGCACTTGCGTAGTCTTCGAACGAAGCGCCGGTCGCGGAATCGTCCAACGATGACGTGGTGTGCTCGTATAATTATGAAATCTACGTTTGGCGTTCGTCTCTGGATTTTGATTGCCGCCCTGTTCCTGGTGGCCGGCGGCACGATTTACGGACTTTCCTCCGCCTGGAATCGCGTTCGGCAGCTTGAAACCAGACTCACCAGTTCCCAGTTCGAAAGTTTCCAACTCGCGAGAGAAGTCAGCCGTGGATTGCAGAGCCTGAACGAATCCATGCTTCACTACGCTATGGAAAGAGAGCCGCAGCAATGGACGCAGTTTGAGAAAGCCAGCAGCGATCTGGATCATTGGATTGACGACCATGATCCCAGCTTGAATCCGCGTTCGGTGCTGACCACGGAAAAGGAGCGGCAGGTGTTTAAGGAAATTAACCGCGCCTACGATGATTATTTAAGCGCCGCCCGCGCCGTGCATTCCAATGCACAGCCAGCCTTGGTGAGTTCAGCGCAACTCGCGGAACTCGACGCCTTCAATGCCCAGGTCCAGCGGATGCGCGAACTGGTGCGGGGGTTGTCCGACGCACACCGCGCAGCGCAGGCGGAGTTTCTCGCCAACGCAACGGCTTCGCTCGACAGTCTTCGCATAATTCTGATGGCAAGTGTCGTGTTATTGCTGGCCCTGGTCGCGGCGCTGGGCCGGGTGATTTACCGCGACATGATCGCGCCGCTGCGAACCAAACTGGTGCATAGCCAGACCCTGCTCGAAAAGCAGGAGAAACTCGCCACGCTCGGCACACTGGCCGCCGGCATCGCCCACGAAATCCGCAACCCGCTCACGTCTCTCAAAGCGCGTCTTTATACGTTGGAGAAGCACTTGCAGGCCGTGCCTGCCGCGCGCAAAGACACGGACATCATCAGCGCCGAGATTTCCCGTCTTGAACGCATCGTGCAGGACGTGTTGAGTTTTGCCCGGCCTTCAGATCCCAAGCTGGAAACCACCGCTGCTGACACGTTTCTCCGCGAAATTCAGGGGTTGATGTCCCCAAACCTGGAGAGCCGTGGAGTGCAACTGGTGGTTGAATCCGGCCCGGAGTTGCTCATCCGCGCCGACAGCGGCCATTTAAAGCAGGTGCTCATCAACCTCGTTCGCAACGCCGCTGAGGCCATTGACGGCGCAGGCACGGTCACGCTGCGCACGCGCGCCGCACGCGCCCCGCTCGGTGGGCGTGAAACCGACGTCGTCATTCTTGAAGTGAGCGACACCGGCAAAGGCATTCCGCCCGAAGTTGAGAAGCGCCTTTTCGACCCGTTTTTCAGCACGAAGGAAACCGGCACTGGCCTCGGCCTGCCGATCGCCGCTCGCATCGTCGAAAAGCACGGCGGGATGCTCCAGTATCAAACCCGGCCCGGCCACGGCACAACCTTCGGCGTTGTCTTGCCGCGCGAAATCAACGACATTGCCGGGAGTGCAAAACCAAGTGCGAACATTCAATCTGGCGGCGGTCAGGCCGACCGTTAATTTCGTTCACGCCGGACGAACGGTCCGCAGGGTTTTGTTAAAGTTGATTTCACCGCGATAACCACGCTCATGCCCAAAGCCGCTCACATTCTTCTCATCGAAGACGACACCAGTTTGGCTGCAAACCTGTGCGACGTGCTCAAGGAAGACGGCTTCAAAGTTACCGTGTGCCATCGCGGCGACGAGGGGCTGCGCCGCGCCAGCAACGACGAGTGCGATGTGGTGTTGACCGACTTGCGCCTGCCGGGTCTCGGCGGTTTGGAACTCGTGAAGCAACTTCACGAAACTCAACCGCGCCTGCCCGTCGTGCTGATGACCGCACACGGCACGATTGAGACCGCCATCGAGGCCACCAAGCTCGGCGCTTACGATTATCTGCAAAAGCCGTTCGAGATGCGGGCACTCATCGGTTTACTGCACTGCGCCGTGGATGCCGGCCGCCTCATGCGTGAACCTGTGACTCTGCCCGACGCGCCGGTTGAGAGTCGAACGGCCCTCGTCGGCACGGGCCGCGCGATGCAGGATGTATGCAAGGAAATCGGCCGCGTCGCCGCCAAGCCCGTCACCGTACTCATCCGGGGCGAAACGGGGACGGGCAAGGAACTGATCGCCCGCGCCATCTACCAGCACAGCCCTCGCGCCAAAGCCCCGTTTATCGCGATCAATTGCGCCGCCATCCCGGAGAATTTGCTGGAAAGCGAACTGTTCGGCCACGAACGCGGCGCGTTTACGGGTGCTGACCAGCGGCGCATCGGCCGCTTCGAGCAGGCCAACAAGGGCACGCTCTTCCTCGACGAAATCGGCGACCTGCCGCCCAACACGCAGGTGAAACTCCTGCGCGTGCTCCAGCAACAAACCTTCCAGCGGGTCGGCGGGTCGGAAGCGGTTACCGTGGATGTGCGTGTCCTCGCCGCCACCCACCGCAATCTGGAAGCGATGATTCATGAGGGGAAGTTCCGCGAAGATCTCTTCCATCGCCTCAACGTGGTGTGCCTCCAGCTCCCGCCCCTGCGCGAACGGCGCGAGGACATTCCGATGTTGGTACAGCACTTTCTCCGCAAATACGCCGGCGACTTCGGCGTTGAAGCTCCGACGATCTCTTCCGACGCCGTGGCCGTGCTGCAAGCCGACTCGTGGCCGGGCAACGTCCGCGAGCTGGAAAACATAACTCGTCGCCTGTTGCTCGCCGCGCGCGGACTCTCCATCAGCGCCGACGCGGTTCGCCAAACTCTTGCCGCCCGCAATGCCGAAGCCGCCCCGACCGGCCGCTCTTTCACTGCCTTCGCGGGTGATTTGCTGGCGCGCGCACAGAAGGGCGGACTAGACGACGCCCATGCCCGCATGCTCGCCGAAGCCGAACGTGAAATCCTCACGCAGGCCATCACGTTGGCGGAGGGCAATCAAGCGAAAGCCGCGCGTTGGCTTGGGTTGTCCCGATTTACCTTGCGCGAAAAACTCAAGCAGCTTGGTTTGCATCCGGACGCCACCGAAGCCAACTCGGAAACGGACGGCTGAACGCATCTCGCTGGTTAATTGCTGTTCCCTTCTGCGGCAAGTTTTGGAACATCGTGCTGCCGGCAAGGCATTTTAATTGCAAAACCAGGGCGCACGGACTAAATCTGCCGCCACAAGTAAACTCCGATAAAGTTTTATGAAACTAAAAATTTCTTTGATTGCAGTTCTGGTCTTATTTGCCGGTTTGCATCAAGCCGCCGCCTCACTCACGGACCAACAGGCGTTGGCGGCGGCAAACAACGGTTTTGCCTTCAAGCTGCTCAAGCAACTCGCCAAAGACCAGCCGGTCACGAACATCTTCATTTCGCCTTACAGCGCCTCAACTGTTTTGCAGATGGTCGGCAACGGAGCCGCCGGGCGGACGAAGACGGAGATGCAGCAGGTTCTGGAAACAGCGGGTTTGTCATCCGCCGTCGTAAACGGTGCCAACAAGGAAATCGCACAGTCGCTCAACAGCGGGAACACCAACACCATTCTCACGATGGCCAATGCGATTTGGTATCGGCAGGGCGCGCCGGTGAAGCCGGAGTTTATCGCCCGCAATCAGCAGTTCTTCGATTGCACCGTAGGCACTTTCAATCTCAACGATCCACATCCGGAGGATGTTATTAACGCTTGGGCCAGCGAAAAAACACGCGGAAAAATCAGCCGCATTGCGGATGGCGGCTTGTTCTCTGTGGACATTCCCCGATTGTTTCTCGCCAATGCGGTTTATTTCAAGGGCAAGTGGGCGGAACCGTTTGAAGTGAAGGACACGAAAGACCGGCCATTCCATCTGCACAGTGGTGGCCAGAAGAATGTTCCCATGATGATGCAGACGAAAACCTTCACTTACCGGCGCGGGACGGGCTATCAGGCAGTGCGGCTGCCCTACCAAGATGAAAATCTGGCGATGTATGTTTTCCTGCCGGATACAAACTCCAGCCCGGAGAAACTGCTCGGTATCATGAACGGCGACACTTGGCAGCGAGTAACCAAGCCCGGCTTCAGCGAGAAAGAAGGAACAGTCGTGCTGCCCAAGTTCAAACTCGAATACAGCGTGGGACTAATTCAACCGCTAAAGGCGCTGGGAATGAAAAAGACGTTTGACGACGACAATCAAGACCATTTCCCCGGCATCGGTCCGGGGATAGGCATTTATGAAATGCGGCAGAAAGCGTTTGTTGAAGTGAAAGAGGAAGGAACTGAGGCGGCGGCGGCAACTTTGATAGCCATGGCAGACAGTGTGGAAATACCTCCAACCAATCCCTTTCAGATGATTGTGAACCGGCCTTTTCTGTTTTGGATCGAGGACAGACAGACCGGAACGATTTTGTTCATGGGCGTCATGTTTGATCCGGAAACCATGTAGCCGCGGCACCCCCGCAGCAGAACGCGACGAGGCGTCGCGGCCACGTCGCATTTGACCGCGTGCCATATTTTTTGCACACTCATCGCATGGCAAACACCTTCGGGCAACTGTTTCGCATCATGACGTGGGGCGAATCCCACGGCGGCGGCGTGGGTGTGGTTGTGGACGGCTGCCCGCCGCGCCTCAAGCTCACCGAAGCGGACATTCAGCCCGATCTGGACCGGCGCCGGCCCGGGCAGTCCAAAATCGTTTCGCCGCGCCGTGAATCCGACACGGTGCAAATTCTTTCCGGCACGTTTGGCGGCAAAACGCTCGGCACGCCGATTTGTCTGTGGGTCAAAAACGCGGACGCCCGCCCTGAAGCCTATTCGGAAATGAAGACGAAGTTCCGCCCGTCGCACGCGGACTTCACCTGTTTTGCCAAATACGGCATTCGCAACTGGCAGGGCGGTGGTCGCGCCAGCGCGCGCGAAACGGTTGGCCGCGTCGCCGCCGGCGCGATTGCGAAGAAAATTCTGCGAGAACGGTTCGGCGTCGAGACCCTGGCCTACGTCAAACAAGTCCAGCGGCTCGTCGCCGACGTGAACCCGGACAAGGTGAAATTCAAAGAAATCGAGTCGAACATCGTCCGTTGCCCCGACCAAAGGGCGGCGGAGAAAATGATCCGGCTCATCGAAAAAATGCGGCGCGCGGGCGACACTGTCGGCGGCATCATCGAAGGCATTGCGCGCGGCGTTCCCGCTGGCTGGGGCGAACCGGTGTTCGACAAACTCGAGGCGGACCTGGCAAAAGCGATGCTGAGCCTGCCCGCGTCCAAGGCGTTTGAAGTCGGCTCCGGTTTCAGCGGCATCGCGCTCACCGGACGCGAACACAACGACCCGTTTCGCGCGAGGCACGGGAAGGTTTTTACGACGACGAATTTTTCCGGAGGCATTCAGGGCGGCATTTCGAACGGCCAGACGATTTTCTTCCGCGTGGCGTTCAAGCCCGTGGCCACGGTCATGCACGAGCAGGACACGGTGGACGTGCAATTTCACAACACGACGCTGAAAGGCCGCGGCCGCCATGACCCGTGCGTGTTGCCGCGCGCGGTGCCGATGGTGGAAGCGATGACCGCGCTGGTGCTCGTGGATCACGCGCTCCGGCACAAGGCACAATGCGGTTGATCCCGAGGGTCTTCGGAGTTGATTTTTACATCGGCAGAAGCAATTCTATTCAACCAAGCGAACAATATGGCAGAAAAAAGCGTCAACGAAGTTTCGCGCGAGGCGCGCTTGCTGTTCAACAAGGCCAACGAAGCCGTGCAACGGGAAAATGTGGATTACGCCATCACGCTGTTCAACCAGGTGCTGGAAAAGGAGCCGGGTTTTTTTGAATGCCGCAAGGCGCTCCGCGCGGCGCAGTTCCAAAAATGCGGCGGCCGTGGCGGATTCTTCAAGAAAATGTGGAGTGGCGCCGGCTCGTCGCCGCAGATCGCCAAGGCCAAAATGGCCATGAGCAAAAATCCCGCCGAGGCCATGGCCATCGCCGAGCAGATTTTGAACGGCGACCCGAACAGTTCCGCCGCGCATCGAATCATTGTGGACGCGGCCCAAGCGCTGGAATTGCCGCAAACCGCCGTGATGTCGCTGGACACCATGATGAAGAATTCGCCCAAGGACAAAAATCTGGCGATCGAATTTGCTTATGCGGTGGGGACGACCGGCGGCGACACCGGCCCGGCGGAAAGGGTTCTCGCCGAACTGTTGCGCAATTCACCCAACGATGGCGAATTGAACCAGGCCCTCAAGGATTTGTCCGCGCGCAAGACACTGGACCAGGGCGGCTATAACGCGCTCGAAGGCGGACAAGGTTCCTACCGTGACATCTTGAAGGACAAGCAACAAGCCGCCTCGCTGGAGCAGGAACAGCGCGTCGTGAAGAGCGAAGACGTGACCGAACGGCTTATCGGCGAATACGAGGCGCGGTTGCAAACCGAACCAAACAATCTCAAACTCATCCGCTCGCTGGCGGAACTTTACGCGCAGAAAAAACAGTTCGAACGCTCACTGGAGCTTTACGACCGCATCAAAAATTCGGAGATGGGCAACGATCCGTCACTCGAACGCTCCATTGCCGACACGCACGTGCGCCGGTTTGATTACCGGTTGGAGCAACTGGACCCCGCCGCACCGGATTACACCGAACAGTCGGCAAAGCTCCAGGCGGAGAAGCTGAATTTCCAGGTCACTGACTGCCAGAAGCGCGTGGAAAAATACCCGACGGACCTGGCGATCCGGTTTGAGATGGGGCAGCTATATTTTCAAACGGGCAAAATTACCGAGGCGATTCAGGAATTCCAAAAGGCGAAGAACAATCCGCACAAAGGTCTTGCCGCGATGAATTACCTCGCCCAGTGCTACGCCAAGCGCAAGATGTTCGACATGGCCGCGCGCACGCTTCAAAGCGCCATCAAGGAAAAGCCCGTTTTCGACGAGGAGAAAAAAGACCTGGTGTACAATCTTGGCTCCGTGCTCGAAAGCATGGGCAAAAAAGAGGAAGCCATCGAGCAATTCAAGCTCATCTACGAAATAGACATCGGCTACAAGGACGTCGCCAAGAAAGTGGACAACTTCTATGCCGGGCAGTGATGGGTTCCCCGGCGCTTAACAGTCCGTTTAAAAAATAGCAGCCGACGTGAGGCTCTAAACGAATGATTGTTTCCAAGAAAATTTGAGCCTCGTTACCTCGGCTGCTACGAAAGAAAACGTTTCTCAACAGGCTGTTAAATCCGCTTTTCGTCCGCGTCAATGTAATCCACAAACGTCTTGATGTCGTCGCGCCCGGCCATGCCGGATTGTTCCTTGCGCATCTTAAGCCGGGCCACGGCTTCCGCATTGTCGGCCAGCGGACGGCTGGATATGTCTTTGGCGTGCGCGGCCTTTTCCGCCGGGGATTTTTTTACGTTGTGCCTCACCCAGTCGCACACCTCGCCATCGGTAATGGATTTTTTCACCACGTCAATCATCTGTTCATGCGTGACGCCGGCGTATTTGAGCCACATGCCGTCAAAGCCTTGGCCGAAATTCTCCTGATAATCGGCGTGCAGTTTGCCGGCGAGGTGCAGGCGGATTTTGTCAATGTAACGCGGCAGGTACATCCAGCCGTCCATGGTTTCGCGCGGGCTGCGCGGGTAAATAATGTTGCTCATGGTGGAAAAATGAAACGGTACGGTCCGCATCGCAATTCAAAAATTGAAACATTTGAATTTGAAAATTCCGCCGGGCAATCCATTTTTAAGTCATGCAAAAGCATGATTACGACGTGGCCATTCTCGGTGGCGGCAGCGCCGGTTACGCTGCGGCGCGCACCGCGGTGGGCGCAGGTTTGAAAACGGTCGTGATCGAGGGCGGGAAAGAAGTCGGCGGGTTGTGCATCCTGCGCGGGTGCATGCCCACCAAGGCGCTGCTTTACTCTGCCGAAGTCATGCACCTGGCCAGCCACGCCGGGCCATGGGGCATCCGCGCCGAAAACGTCAACTTCAATTTCGCGAAGGTGATGGCGCGCAAGGACGCGCTCATCAAGGATTTTGCGGATTATCGCCGGCAACAACTCGCCGGCGGCAAATTCAAATTCATCCGCGCCAGCGCAAGTTTCGTGGATGAACATACGGTGACGTTGACAAATTTGACCGGGGCGGATTTGGCGCGACAGCGTCTTGGACTGCGGCAGTCCTCTGCCGCTTTGGCATCGGATGCAGCGCGGAGAAAAGCGCCAGAGGGCTGGCGCACTCCAAAACCTGGCGGAAATTTTCTGACCGCGAAACATTTCATCATCGCCAGCGGCTCAATCGTCGCGCCACCTCCCCTGCCCTCGCTCCTGGAAGTTGGTGGCATCACCAGCGACGATGCACTGGCGCTCAAGCGGTGGCCGAAATCGCTCATCGTGCTTGGCGGCGGCCCGATCGCGTGCGAATTCGCCCAATTTTTCGCGCGGTTCGGCGTCAAGGTTACGCTCATCCAGCGCAGCAACCACATTCTGAGTCAGTTTGATACGGGCGCCGGGGTTGAATTGGAAACGGTGTTCCGGCGCGAAGGCATTCGGGCCTTCACCGGCACGAGCCTGCTTGAAGCGCGGCGCAAGGGAAAATTGAAAACGATTTCCTTTGAGCATGGCCGACAAACCGTTTCCGTGTCCGCTGAGGAAATCCTGTTGGCGCTGGGCCGCGTGCCGAACACGGCGGCGCTGAATCTCGAAAATGCCGGCGTGGATACCGACAGGGGACGCATTGTGGCCACCGAACTGATGCAAACTAGCGCGCCGTGCATTTACGCGGCGGGCGACTGCACCGGGCCGCATGAAATCGTCCACCTTGCTGTTCAGCAGGGGGAAATTGCAGCATATAACATTGCCAACGCCAACGCGCCGCGTCGGATGGATTACCGGCTGCTCATCGCGGTCGTGTTCACCGAACCTCAAGTGGCGTATGTCGGCCTGACCGAAAAGGAAGCGAAGGCACGCGGCATATCGCATCTGACCGCAAGTTATCCGTTCAACGACCACGGCAAATCACTCATCATGGAAGCGAAGGACGGTTTCGTGAAATTGCTGGCCGACCCGAAGTCAGGCGAAATTCTCGGCGGCGCATGCGTCGGTCCGGTGGGCGGTGAACTTATCCATGAAATTGTCACTGCGATGGCGAAGCACATGACCGTTCACGAACTCGCCGCGACACCACATTATCATCCGACGCTTGCGGAAATCTGGACTTATCCGGCGGAGGAGCTGGCCGAAAAAATCAAACTGGTCTAAAACCCGCCTTCCCAATGCCACTGACCGTCGCGTTCTCGCCCCAGGCGGAGGTTATTCGTTTGCGTATTTCCATCTTTGAACCGGACTTCGTAAGGCACGAGCACCCATGAATTCGGACCTTCCTTGTAAGGCTTGCCAAGACTGACGATTTCCAGTCCGCCCACGTAGCTTTTCATCTGGTCGGTGAACATATCTTTGAAGCCCCGGCCTTTGGGGACATTTAGCGGCCAAAACCTGGCGACGGCGTCCCAATCTTCTTTTCCAAAGGCTTCTAAGAAATCCCTGGCGGCTTGTTGAGCTTCCGTGGCCTGTTGCGGCGTCACCGGCACTTGAACCCTTCGACTCGTTTTTGATGAATCCGGCGCCCGATAATGATGCCAGACCGTTTGCGTGGTGAGGACTGCGGCGGTGGTCACCGCAGCAACAATGATGGCGTGTGTGGTTTTTGTCATAAATAGCATTTTGATGGCGGTGCCGCCTTTGGCTGCCGTGGCGCCAACGGTTGCCGATTTGGCCGTGGTGGCAGCAAGCAACGGCAACGCCACCAGCACACCAGCCGTGAACGCCTTGCCCGGACCCGTCCGTTCCAGCGCACCTTCGACGAAGGCGAGGACTTGTTCGTGCAACAGTTTTCGTCCACGCACGAGGCGCTGCTTCACTGCGTCTTCGGTCAACTCCAGATTTTGCGCGACCCGCTCAACGGATTGGTGTTCACGGTAAAACAGAATCAGCGGTTCGCGGTAAATTTCCGGGATCTGCTCGAGCGAACGCCACAAAATGGCCTCTTCCTCCCGGCTGATCACCTGCTCCGGTGGCGACGGGGCGAGTGACGGCAATTCGCGCGCGAATTCCAACGATTCAGCCATGTGTAACGGCTTGCGTTCCTGCTGTCGCAAAGAGTTGTGAATGAGATTCCGCGCGATGCCGCAAAGCCAGGCGCGCAATTTCCCCGGCTCGCGCAGATCGGCCAGTTGCTTCCACGCGGTCACAAAGGTTTCCTGCGCCAGGTCTTCACTCTGACCCAGGCTGCCGGTGGCGCTGTAAGCGAGCGAACACACGAGCGATTGATAACGCGAGACGATCTGCCCGAAAGCATCGCGGTTCCCGGACCGGCTTTCGCCCACCAATTCAGCGTCGTTGCGGGTTGCAGTGGACATGGCTTTAATTGTCATCCTGTCACCCTATCAGTGGCAGGAAAGTGCGAAGTGGTGACAAACAAACTTAACGCCGGCGACGATTTGAGTTTCTCAGCGGCAAACCCGACCGCCCATTCCCTGCCCTGGCAGCCGCTGCCACGCCGCGCCCCGTGAATGACGAGGGATTCAGGTTCCGACTGGCTGCGGCTTCCGGGCGCGTAACATCTCGGTGTCACCATTAAGCCGAAGCCGGTCTTTGGGAACACCATCAAGGGTATCCCGAATCAGTCGGGCCACCTGGTTCGGTTGATAGGGTTTCGCCAGAAAGATGTTGTCGCCTTGACTAAAATCTTTTCCCGTCAGCGCGGAACTGTAACCGCTGGCGTAGATTACTTTGAGTCCGGGCTTTCGCCTTAACAATTCCGCAGCCACGTCAGTGCCGGTCATGCCGCCGGGCATGATCATGTCGGTCAGGAGCAAATCAACCTTGCCGTCGCTCTCGTCCCAAACCCGTAAAGCCTCGACCCCCGAGGAAGCGATCAAAACACGGTATTGATATTGTTGGAGAATCTCCCGCACCAGTTCCAACAGTCCGATTTCATCCTCAACGAGCAGAATGGTTTCTTTGCCTCCCCGGACGCTCTCGGATTTAACGGACGGATCGGCGGGGGCATCGCCGGCTTTACCGGCCACCGGAATAAAAACTTTGAAGGTGGTGCCGACGCCAACTTCGCTTTGGACTTCGATCCAGCCGTGATGTTGTTTAACGACGCCATAAACGGTGGCCAGTCCCAATCCCGTTCCTTTGCCGACTTCCTTGGTCGTGAAAAATGGTTCAAAAATCCGCTCCATCACCTTGCGCTCCATGCCGCAACCAGTATCCGTCACGGTCAAACAGACGAACCCACCCACATGGGCTTCGGGGTGTTGTCGCAAGTAGGCGGCGTCAATTTCAGCGGCAGAAGTCGTAATGATGAGTTTGCCGCCCTTGGGCATGGCGTCACGCGCGTTGACCGCCAGATTCATCACGATCTGCTCCACCATCCCGGTGTCCGCCTGGATGCACGGCAGGTCCGGCTGACAGTGGGTTTCCAGCGTGACGTCCTCACCGATCAGCCGGGGAAGCATCCCTTTCAAATTGGCAAGCACCGCATTCAAATCGAGAATCTTCGACCGAAAAATCTGCTTGCGACTGAACGTGAGCAATTGCCGGATGAAACTGGCCGCGCGCTCCGCTGCCGCGGAAATTTGCTTTATTGATCTGGTCGTGTCGGGGCCCGGCGGAACGGCATTGAGCAACAACCCCGCATGTCCCTGAATGACGGTCAGAATATTGTTGATGTCATGCGCCACCCCGGCGGCCAACTGGCCCACCGATTCCATTTTCTGTGATTGCCGCAGTTGCGCTTCCAGCATCAGCCGCGCAGTAATGTCTTCAACCGTGATTACCATTCCGTTAATCTCGCCGGCGGCATCGAAAAACGGCGTGGCATTGGTCGAGAGCAACGTGCGGTGGCCGTCAGGACGGTCAATGGCATGATGAACGTCTTGCACCGGCTGGCCGGATTCGAGGACTTGTTTCAACGGCAGCACCTGCCCCGGAAGCGGGTGCCCCTCCGAATCAGTCATCCGCCAGTCCAGAACGCTGCAATTTCCACCGGTGATGGCGTCCTTGGACAGGCCGAGAACTTCCTCTGCCCGGTGGTTGGCAAAGGTGATTTTTCCAGCCTGGTTGGCGACGACGATGCCCACGGGGCTGGTTTCCATGATGCGGCTGATGAGATCCCGGTCACGGCGGAGGTTCTCTTCGGCGTGCTTGCCTTTGATGGCATAGCGGATGGCGCGGTCGAGAATGTCGGCGTTGAGCTGGCCTTTGACCAGGTAATCAGCCGCCCCGGCCTTCATGGCCTGCATGTCAACCTCCTGGTCGCCCTGGCCCGTCAGCAAAATCATCGGCGCCCGGGCATTGGACTGTTGTGATTCGCACAACAGTTCCAGTCCGGTCCTTTCGCCGAGGCGATAGTCGAGCAGATAGATATCGTGCTCCCGACGCTGGATGGCCTCCAACGCGCCATTATAATTGTTGACCCAGTCGAGATGGTAGCGGCCCGCGATTCGTAAAATCAAATCGCGCGTGATGATATAATCATCCTCATCATCGTCCACCAATAGGACTTTGACCGGGGCATCGGACATAAAGCGTTCAACTCTCGCCCGGTGGAAGTTCGACCACTTCGAACCAATATCGGCCGAGAACTTTGACCAATTCCACCAGCGATTTGAACGTCACGGGTTTGGTCACATAGGAATTTACGCCCAGATCGTAGGTGCGCAAAATGTCTTCCTCCGCCTTGGAGGTGGTAAGGACGACGATGGGAATCCGGCGCAGTTCGGGATCCGCCTTGATTTCCTTGAGCGCCTCGCGCCCGTCTTTGCGCGGCATGTTCAGATCCAGCAAGATCAGCCCGGGCAATGGCGCATCCTTCTGGTCGGTGTAACGGCCTTGACGGCGCAAATATTCCATCAATTCTTCGCCGTCTTCCACGCAATGGAGCACATTGACCAGACGGTTCTCCACAAACGCGTCTTGTGTCAGTTTACGATCGTCCGGATCATCGTCCGCCAATAGAATGGTAATCATTTTTCCTTCGTTTTTCATGTTTAGTTTTCCTTGTTTGTGGTGGTTTTCGCATTTTCGTCTTGTGCTTCTTTGGGATGAACTACAGGCAACGTCAAGATAAAAGTGGAACCCTGCCCGAGTTTGCTTTTTGCGGTGATGTCGCCGCCGTGATATAATGCAATCTTGCGAACAATGGCCAGCCCCATGCCTGTGCCTTCATATTCATTGCGCGTGTGCAACCGCTGGAAGACATTGAATATCCGATCCAGATATTTCTCGTCAAAGCCTATGCAATTGTCACTGACCGTCAACCGGCAAAGTTTCTTTTGGGGCTCGCCGGGGTCGGGAATGATCTGCGCTTCGACTTTCACCACGGGTGGTTCTTCGGGCCGGCGGAACTTGAGCGCGTTGCCAATCAGGTTTTGCAACAACTGGCGCATTTGCAACGCTTCCGCGTCGATGATCGGAAGCGTCCCCAATTCGACGCGGCCCTTGACCAGTTCGATTCGTCCCTCCAAATCATTCACCACATCGCTGGCGATTTCGGCCAGATTAACCGGCGTAAAAGGATGTGCCTTGGTGGTGACGCGTGAAAAAGTCAGCAGATCGTTGATCAGAATCTGCATCCGCGCGGCCGCCTTCTGCATCCGTTCCAGATAATCCATCCCTTCCGGCCCCAGGGCTTCACTGCTCTTTTCTTTGAGCCGTTCGCCAAAGACCACGATTTTTCGCAAGGGTTCCTGCAAGTCATGCGATGCCACGTAGGCGAAATCCTGCAATTCGCGGTTGCTGCGTTCCAGTTGCACCGTGAACTGGCGCAACTTTTCCTCGCTTTGACGCAGGTGCTCCTGCGCCAGTTTCATCTGATTGATATCACGGGTGACTCCGACCGTGCCCAAAACCGCACCCTGGTCGTCGCGCCAAAGCACCTTGGAGCTGACCGTCCAGCGTTTTCGGCCCGATTTGTCACCGCGAGTGGTTTTGTATTGTTCCTGATCGATTACCGGTTCGCCGGTTTCGATGATTTTCTGCTCATCACTGAAAAATTGATTGGCCAGTTCAGGGGGGAAGTAATCGAAGTCGCTCTTGCCCAGCATTTCCTGGGGTGTAACCCCGAACGACTTTGCGTGCGCCACGTTGTTCAGCACGAAATGCCCCTGTTTGTCCTTCGCATAAATGAAGTCCGGCACGTTGTCAATCACGGTGCGCAACAGGACGCGTTCCCGATCCAACGTGTCCTCCGTTTCCTTAAGTTCCGTCACATTCCGGGTAACGCCAAGCGTGCCGATGATGTTCCCGTCCTTGTCGCGCCAGGGCATTTTGGTTGTGAGCAACCAGGCCTTCGTGCCATCGTGCAGGGGTACACATTGGAATTTGCCAATCATGGGCTGGCCGGTGGAGATGATTCCCTGCTCTTCCGCCAAAGCCATGCGGGCATGCTCCTCCGGGAAGGTGTCGAAATCGGTCTTGCCGATCAACCATTCGGTAAATGGCTTGATCCCGGCCAGATGAGGAGGCCAGTTGTCCGGTTTGTCGTTTGGATGAGCGGCACGGTGGGCCTTGCGGACGATTCGCAGTGTCGACTCCGCCTTCGCCTGGCTCACTCGCACTATGCGGGACTCCCGATCCTTGAAATAAATGTTGTCGGGGGTGGTTTCCAACAGCGTCTGGAACAGTTGCTGTTCGTAGGCCAGCTTGGCTTCCGTCCGCTTTTGTTCGGTGGTGTCCCGCGTAATGCCCACCGTGCCCAGAACCTTGCCCTCGGCGTCGTGCCAAAGCACTTTGGTGGTGACCGACCAGCATTTTTTGCCCGATTTATCGCCGGGTTTGGTCTTGTACTGCTCCTGATTGATCACCGGCTGGCCGGTTTCAACGATTTTCTTTTCATCGGCGTAAAACTGCGCTGCCAATTCGGGAGGGAAAAAATCAAAGTCACTCTTGCCCTTCATTTCCGCCGGCGATTTTACCCCAAGATCGTTTGCATGCGCCACATTGTTCAAAACGAACCGCCCCTGCTTGTCTTTCGCGTAAATAAAATCCGGCAGATTATCAATCACCCTCCGCAACAAGTCCCGCTCCTGCGCCAGCTCCGCATTTTCCTGCGCCAGCTTTGCATTTTCCTGCGCCAGTTGTGCGTTGACTTCCACACCTCGAGAGCCTTCCACACCACCCGTCGAATGCCCGTTCTGCGACAAAGGGGCGACTTCGTTTGACGGTATCTCATCTTGATGATTGCTTGTAATGTTCATGGGTTAAACTTTAGCCCGATGAAAAGCAGTTTAAGTGCCCTTGCCCTCCGATAACGCCAGTAATTAGTTTAATTGCTATCCGGTATGCAAGTTCGATCATTTGTCCCCAAATGGGACAACGTACGCATGGAAACCATACATCTCTCAAGCCGGTCGCCATGAAATTGATTGTGGTGATACTACATTATCATCCAACGCTCGTGGAAATTTGGACGTAGCCGGTGGTAAAATTGGCTGCACGGATTTTCCGGCCAATGAACACCTGGCACAGCGACGAACCGGATCCTGGTCGTCATCATATCACCGCATGAGTGGCGAACAGAACAATCACACACCATATTCACAAAACCCGCGCCTAACAACCATACCGTGCGTTTACCGCCTTCCTTAACTGTACACTACTGAACAATTTCCAGCTTCATGTTGTCTTAAGGTTGCCATGTGTAGAATGTTGTCTTAAGGTAACCCGTGTAGAATGAGTCATGAAAACAAAGCGTCAGACAGGACATTTTTTTTGGATCGCGACAGTTCTGTTTAGCGGAATTTTTCCCGTTTTGGGAGCGGGTTGGAAGATTTTGCCCGGTCATGTGCCGCGAGTGGTGTCAAGCCTGACGGCGAATGGGCTGTTGCCTGCGACCAATCAGTTGAATCTGGCCATCGGGCTGCCACTGCGCGATGCGCCGGGCTTGGGCAATTTCCTCGCACAACTTTATGACCCGGCCAGTCCGAACTTCCGCCAATTCCTGACGCCCGAAGAGTTCACTACCCGGTTCGGCCCGACCGAACAGGATTACGAGGCCGTGAAAAATTTTGCGCGCACACACGGCCTGGCTGTCACCATGACTTACAGCAACCGGCTGGTGCTGGACGTGGCCGGACCGGCGGCGGCGGTTGAAAAGGCGTTTCACATCTCGTTGCGGACTTACCGGCATCCGACCGAGGCGCGTGATTTTTATGCGCCGGACACCGAGCCGATGGTGGACGCGGCAGTGCCGGTGGTGGATGTTCAAGGGATAAGCGATTTTTCGCGGCCGCACCCGAGGCTGCATCGCCCGAATGCGGCGGCGGCGAAAGCCGTCGGCAGAAATGGTTCTGCTCCGGACGGCTCCGGCTCCTATTTCGGTGACGATTTCCGCAATGCCTATGTGCCGGGCACGACGTTGACCGGTGCGGGCCAAGCGGTCGGGCTGTTCGAGGCCGATGGTTTTTATTCCAAAGACATAACCGCCTACGCAACGGCGGCGGGAAACGGGCGAACGAACATTGTCGTCCAAGCCGTTTTGCTGAACGGTTACAACGGCGTGCCGACACCCGGCGCAAACAGTGGCAGTCCCGAAGTTTCGCTGGACATCGAAATGGCCATGGCCATGGCGCCAGGGCTGGCTAAAATTGTCGTCTTTGAGGAAAATCCAAACAATTTCGCGCCCAACGACATCTTGAACGCGATGTTGGCCAGCAGCGCCACGGTGAAAAATTTGAGCTGTTCGTGGGGCTGGAGCGGCGGGCCGAACACGACCACCGGCAGTATTTTCACCAACATGGCCGCGGTGGGACAATCTTTTTTCAACGCGTCCGGCGACAGCGATGCTTACACGACCGGTGCCAGTTCGGTTAATGGCGTTGACAACCCCTCATCGTATAATACGCCATCCAGCAGTCCAATCATCACGCAAGTGGGCGGGACGACACTGACGATGACCGGGAACGGCGCTGCTTACGCTTCAGAAACCGTTTGGAATTGGGGTTATAACTCGAGTGCTGGCGGTTATGTCGGCAGCAGCGGGGGCATCAGCAGCTATTTTCCCATTCCCAGCTGGCAAACGAACATCAACCTGACCGCCAGGGGCGGCTCGGCGACACAACGCAACATTCCCGACGTGGCCTTGACGGCGGACAATGTCTTTGTTGATTATGGCAATGGCAGCCGCAGCGTATTTGGCGGGACGAGCTGTGCCGCGCCGCTGTGGGCGGGTTTCAGTGCGCTGGCCAACCAGCAGGCGGCGGCCAACGGGAAGCCGGTTGTTGGATTCATCAATCCAGCCATTTACACCATCGCGGCGGGTTCAAGCTATGCCACGTGTTTCCACGATGTCACGACTGGCAACAATAAGTGGTCGGGCAGTCCGAATTTATTTAATGCTGCAGCCGGTTACGATCTTTGCACCGGCCTGGGCACGCCAGCGGGACAAAGTTTGATCAATGCCCTGACTGGCTCCGCGGCCGCCAGTTCCGAGGCCCTGGTTGTTACTCCGTTATCTGGCGCCGCCACCGGTGTGGCGGGCGGGCCGTTCAACATCACCTCCGGAAATATTCTGCTGACCAACGCCGGCAGTTCCACGCTCACCTGGTCGCTGGCCAGCACCTCGGCGTGGCTCAAAATTTCCGCGACCAACGGCACGCTGGCGGCGGCGGCCCAGACCAATCTCACCTGCAGCCTCACGGCCACTGCCAACAGTCTGGCTGTGGGAACGTATTCGGCTGATCTTGTCTTCTCCAACTGGACGTCCCATGCGGCGCAGGCTGGATATTTTACGCTCCAGGTCAACCAGCCATTGGTTGTTTCGCCAACCAATGGATTTTCCGCCTCGGGGCCAGTCGGCGGCGCGTTTAACGTGACCTCGCAAAGCTACTCATTGATCAACCAGAGCGGCAGTTCGCTGCCGTGGAGCATCATTAACACCTCGTCATGGTTGAGCGCCTCACCGTCCAGCGGCACTCTGGCGGGCGGCGCACAAACGTCCATGACGGTCAGCCTGGCGGCGGCGGCGAACAGCCTGGCGGCCGGGGTTTATGCGGCAAATCTGCTGGTCACCAACTTCGCCGGTGTGGCGACCAGCCTGCCATTCACCCTCAGTGTCGGCCAGTCCCTCGTGAACAACGGCGGATTTGAAACGGGTGATTTCACCGGCTGGACATTGAACGCCAGCAGCCAATACGACTTCGTGACGACCAGCAGCGGCTGGGTTCACTCTGGCAGTCATGGCGCGGCCTTGGGACAATCCGGTTCGCTGGGTTCCCTGTCACAAACTCTGACCACTTCACGGGGACAGAATTATCTGCTTTCCCTGTGGGTGGCCAATCCCAAAACCCCGTATGGGGCAATCCCCAATCAATTTCTCGTGCAATGGAATGGAACGACCCTCTTTAACAAGGCTAACCTGCCATTTACAACCTGGACGAATTTGCAATTCATTGTCACGGCCACCAGCACCAGCACGGTTCTCCGGCTTGAATTTGAAGACACCCCATACTATCTCGGCCTCGATGATGTCAGCGTAAGTCCAATATCATCGCTAATGATTAAAAAATTGGCGCAAAAACCGACCCCCGGAAGTCCCGACTTCAAGTTTGAATGGAATGCGGTTGCCGGTCTGCGTTATCAAGTGCAATACAAAACCAATCTGTTCCAAACCAACTGGATCAATCTGGGCAAACCCCTGAAGGCCGTCACCAACACGTTGACCCTATCTGACACCAACGCCTTACTGCACTCGCCCCAGCGATTCTATCGCTTCGTCGTCGAACAGCCATGACCAGCCTCTGTTTCAGTCATTGCCAGGCTTCGTTACTGGCAGGACTTTGAAAGATCGAGTTTCGCACAAACCGCATCATGGCGAGTGGCCGCTCCTTCTGTCCATGACCAGCCACATTGGCACGAACGTCCTGACCTATGACGATGGTATTGTTTGGATGCCGGAAATTTTACGTTTGTGCTGCGTTGAATTCAAGGCGTTGATGAAGTCGTGCCCGGCAAAAGTTTTTTGAGCGCTTCTTCCGGTGCAAAACCGTGGAGCTTCACAACCTTGTGCCTGGATTTGTGGCCGCGAATCAATTCCACCCGGCCGCGGGCGCAATCAAGCTGCCCGGCCAGCAATTTAACGAGGGCCTCATTGGCTGCCGCATCCACGGGCGAGGCGGTGACCTTGATTTTCAATTCATCGCCCAATAGCGTGCCGATTTCATTCTTGGAAGCGCGCGGCTGCACCTTTACCGAAAGCAAAGTGCCGCCAGTCGTTTCGCGGAGAAAAGATGGGGATGCCATAATTGCGCGGATGACGTTGTTGTGATTCGTCATCGTGCAATCAGGCAACGGATTAATCAAGCAATCCAATGACTCAAAGATAATTCGAGACATCTGCAAAAAAGAGTAGCGGCTTTCGGTAGAAAGCCGCTGACATCCGTTTCCTTGAATTGGCGGCGCTCTGCCGAGACGCCGCTACGTTTAATCGGCGTTTACGCAAGGTCGAAGCGATCCAGGTTCATCACCTTGTTCCAGGCCGCGACGAAGTCGTGAACGAACTTCTTCTCCGCGTCCGAGCTTCCGTAAACCTCCGCCAAGGCGCGGAGAATGGAGTTTGAACCAAAGACGAGATCAACCCGCGTGCCGGTCCACCTGACTTTGCCCGTTTTGCGATCGCGGCCTTCAAACACATCTGCGTCTTTCGAAACCGGCTTCCACTCCGTGCCCATGTCGAGCAGGTTCAAGAAGAAGTCGTTGGTCAGCGCCTCCGGTCGCTGGGTGAAGACACCGTGCTTCGCTCCGCCGAAGTTGGTCTTCAGGACGCGCAAGCCGCCCACGAGCACCGTCATCTCGGGCGCAGTCAGGGTCAGCAACTGCGCCTTGTCCACCAGCAGTGATTCGGCCGGGATGCTGTATTTACCCTTAAGGTAATTGCGGAAGCCGTCCGCGATGGGTTCGAGCACGGCGAAGGATTCGACGTCAGTCTGTTCCACCGAGGCATCCATGCGTCCCGGCGTGAAGGGAACCGTGACCTTGTGGCCGGCGTTCTTCGCGGCCTGCTCGATGCCAGCGCAACCGCCCAGCACAATCAGGTTGGCCAGCGAGACCTTCTTGCCTCCTTTCGCCGTTTTGTTGAATGCACTCTGGATGCCTTCCAGCGTCTTCAGCACCTTCGCCAACTGTTTCGGCTGGTTGACTTCCCAATTTTTCTGGGGCGCGAGGCGAATGCGCGCGCCATTCGCGCCACCACGCTTGTCGGAGCCGCGGAAGGTGGACGCCGACGCCCAGGCGGTCGAAACCATTTTCGAAACGGACAACCCGGACGCCAAAATTTTGGCCTTTAGCAAGGCGATTTCCCTGGCGCCGATCAATTTGTGATTCACCGCGGGAATGGGATCCTGCCAGATGAGTTCTTCTTTCGGGACCTCCGGGCCGAGATAACGCGCGCGCGGGCCCATGTCGCGATGCGTCAGCTTGAACCAAGCCCGGGCGAATGCGTCCGCAAACTGATCGGGATTCGCCAGGAAACGCCGCGAGATTTTTTCGTAAGCCGGGTCGAAACGCAGCGACAGGTCTGTGGTCAGCATGGTCGGCAGACGCTTCTTCGACGGATCGTGCGCGTCTGGAATCGTTGCTTTGGCGCCCTTGGCGACCCACTGATTCGCCCCAGCCGGGCTCTTGGTCAACTCCCACTCGTAACCGAACAGAATCTCGAAGAACGAATTGCTCCACTTTGTCGGCATCGTGGTCCAGGTGACTTCCAGGCCGCTGGTGATCGCGTCGCCGCCTTTGCCGGTGCCGAAGCTGCTCTTCCAACCCAAGCCCTGTGCTTCGAGGCCGGCAGCTTCCGGCTCGGGCCCCACATGGGACGCAGGGCCGGCACCGTGGGTCTTGCCGAAGGTATGGCCGCCAGCGATGAGCGCCACGGTCTCCTCGTCGTTCATCGCCATGCGGGCAAAGGTTTCGCGAATGTCTCGCGCCGCGGCGACCGGATCCGGGTTGCCGTTGGGGCCTTCCGGGTTGACGTAAATCAGACCCATCTGCACGGCCGCGAGCGGATTCTCGAGATTCCGGTCACCAGAGTAGCGCTTGTCACCCAGCCAGGTCTTCTCGGCGCCCCAATAGACGTCGTGATCCGGCTCCCAGACGTCCTCGCGACCGCCGCCGAAACCGAACGTCTTGAAGCCCATTGTTTCCAGGGCGACGTTCCCCGTGAGGATCATAAGGTCGGCCCAGGAAATCTTCCGGCCGTATTTCTGCTTGATCGGCCAAAGGAGCCTGCGCGCCTTGTCCAAGCTCACGTTGTCCGGCCAACTGTTGAGCGGCGCGAAGCGTTGCTGGCCCCTGCCGCCGCCGCCGCGGCCGTCACCGGTGCGGTAGGTGCCGGCGCTGTGCCACGCCATGCGGATGAACAAAGGGCCGTAGTGGCCGAAGTCCGCCGGCCACCAGTCCTGCGAGTCGGTCATCAGCGCCGCGAGATCTTTCTTCAAAGCCGCCAGGTCGAGACTCTTGAACTCTTTCACGTAGTTGAAGTCCTCGCCCATCGGATTGGACTTGGAGGAATGCCGGTTCAGGAGCTCGAGCTTCAACTGGTTCGGCCACCAGTCTTGGTTCGTGGTGCCGCCGCTGGCGGCGCCGGGATGGAACGGGCATTGGGATTCGGTTGACATATGTTCTCTTTATTTTGGTTTTTCCAGATTAAAGCACTTTCGGAACTTTTGTTAAAACACTTTTTTTCTTTTTACCATAAGCACTGCCTATGGAAATGCCAAAGCCGGGTGGCGGGCCGTTTCATTGTTTTCCCGTGGCCGGGCGTCGTTTCATGATTTGCAGTCCGAAGAATGATTTGCTTCCGGACGGGGATTTTCCAGTTGGATCCGCCGGATAGACCCGGTCGTAATGGTCGTCCAGCCACTGCATCATTTCCGTCCCGTATCGCGGATAGTAACCGAAATAACCCACCCCGAATTCGGAAGTGTTCCGGGCAATGATCAAAACATAGTCGGGACTCTTTTCTTCAAAGGCGGCGGCCATGTTGGTTTGACCGAACACCGCCATCACCGGCGGCACCCAGACGAGACAGGGGGTCGGGTTCACGTGTCGGCTCAGATAATTAATCATGGCTCCTTCCGGAAGCACCGCCAGGGTCGCCTCCGGCGGAACATTGGTTTGAATCCAGGACAGCGCGACTTCAACCTTGCCATGAAAAGGATCCACCGCCGGATCGTAGGCCATGATTTTATCTCCACCGCGTCCCACCGGCACGTTCTTTTGGAGATAATAAAATTCCGAGCGCAGAAACAAATGGACAAACCCGGTCATCAACATCAAACCGGCGGTCGCGCGAAATAAATGGAAGCGAACCTGGCATCTCCGCTCCAGCAGCCTGGGCAGCAGCCAGACGAAAAGGTACACCGCCCCCGCAAAGGCCGGCATGGCCAGCGCAAATCCATAATGCGAAATCCGCGTGAAAAAGCCCAGCTTGGCCAGCAACGCCAGGCCAAACACATTCCAAAGCAACGGAAAGACCGCCGCCGGTTCGGCCGCGTTTTTCCTCAAACTCATACCCAGCAACACACAGGTGGACAAACCCAGGAGGGGCAATGACCGGCCACAATCATCCCAATTCCAGACAACGGCCAATGCCAGAAGCGGGAAGATCAACAACGGCCAAACAACCCATGACGGTTTTAGCCACTTGAACCTCGATTCCATCCCGCGCCGCAAAAACGCCAGGGCGTAAACCGCGGTCGCCACCACGATGAAAATAAAATGCGCCGCCATTTTTTCGAGATGGAGAAACGGCGTGTCCAATCCCAGGCACCACCGATAAAACGGATCCCGGGTAATGGACGTATGCCATAACGGCGCCCACGCGGAAATCACCGAGCGCGCACTGGCCGGCCAACCTTCCACCCGCAGGAATAGCGCAAAAAAACCCACCAACGGGACCAGCCCGGCCAGCAAAAATGCCACCAATGATTTCGCCGCAAAACCGGTTCGTTTGTGAAAAAAACCAACCACCAGAAAAGCCATCCCCGCGCAGACAGCCAGCGCCATGAAAACATCCGGCTTGGTCAGAAATACCAAACCGGCGCCCAGGCCCGCTGCCGCGGCAAATCGAATTTGTTTCTTTTCAACCCAGCTCGACAACCACGCCACCGCCACGATGGAAAGCATCAGCCCGTGAAACACTTCGTGGCAATACGGCGTGACGTAGTTGTAATTGCCAATCAAACCGGAATGCTGGAACGCAAACACCAGCACGATGCCCAGACAGATCATCGTTGCGGTGAGCCGGTCGGCCGCGACGAGAAACCGGCGGTAAATCAAAACCAGCATCCCCGCCGTAATGGCCAGATTTGCAAATATCAGTGTCCGAAACGAGACGCCAAAAATTTTGAAGAGCAGCGCATTGAAATACTGGGACAGCGGCCCGCCGGTCAAATACATCATGTCGCGATAAAGGACATCCCCTTCGGAAATCCGCCACGGCAGATAAAGCTGCGTCCCGAAATCAACGAGCAGGTCAGGCCAGCGGCGCCAGGAAAGCGCAGCGGCAAGCACAAACACACAGCCGGCAAGCACCAACCCCGCCCAACGCGAGCGGCACCAACCAGGAATTTGCGACCGCCGGCCTGTCAAATTCTTCATTCAGCAATCTTCCGTCGCAGGAATTATCGTTTATCTTTCTTTTTCCTTACAGGAAACGTCGCCGGTTTTTCGCCAGCCAATCGTTTGTAGGCTTCGGTTGCGAGCCGAGCGGCAACGGCTTGTTGGAATTCCCGGTCGTTCATGAATCGGGCGACGATGGCTTCGTTCTGGTCCATGCGCTCCAGCATCAGCGTTTCAAGGAGATTGCCGAAAACGAGTGAGAATTTGTCCTCTGGATTCACCTTGGCAGCCTGCTGGAGGCGCTCGTCGTCAATGGCGATTTGAGTAATTTGGTCGAAAAACAACTGGTCAGCCTGATTAAAATCCGTTCCAAAGCGTTCGTTGAGCAGGTCAATCAGCTGTGACAACGTAATTTTATCATCGTGCAAGGCGCCACTTCCTACTTCTTTCGGGCCGTCGAGCGGCTTGATGTAGCCTTGCCGCAAATCAATGGAACCTTCGGCGATTTTCTGCAAGCGGTAGTATTCGAGCCTCACTTCCTCGTCAAACTGGTAGGCGGGACCACTGCGGCGCTTAGGAAATTTTGGCAATAGATAACGAAGAAAAGTGTAAAGGCGTTCAAGGTCGGAATCCTGATACGGAATAATTTGGCTCAAAAACGCATAGAGATTACGAAAAGCCATGAACTTGCCGCGCCAAAGCTCGGCGGCTTCCTCATCTGAATCCAGCATGGCGCTAAAGCGGTCAATCGCCGGGTCGAGCACGGCATTCATGGCTTTGTGATCGGAAACGCTCTGCCGTTCCTTGGGTTTGAAATAGATTTCGCAGAACCGCAGGACCTCTTCGGCAAGGTAAATGCCGCAACCGTCCAATTCGGCTTTGATTTCATAAAGCCGCTCCGGCTTTACCTCTTCGCCCATCTCCGCGCCTTCATAATACTGTTTGAAAGCCTCCTGGATTTCCTGCCGGTCGTTGACAAAATCCAGGACGAATGTTTCTTCCTTCAGCGGATGGATGCGATTCAGGCGCGACAAAGTCTGCACCGCTTGAATGCCAGCGAGGCGTTTATCCACATACATCGTGTGCAACAATGGCTGGTCAAAGCCGGTTTGATACTTTTCGGCAACCAGCAGGACTTGATATTCCGTCGTCGCGAATTTTTCCGGCAATTCCTTCTGGTGAATTCCGGCATTCATCCCTTCTTCCGTGTAAGTCTTGCCGGGAAAATCTTCGTCAACCACCGTGCCACTGAACGCCACCAGGGTTTTGATGGCATAACCCTTCTCCTTAATATAAACGTCGAAGCTTCGCTTGTAGCGCACGGCTTCCAAACGCGAACCGGTGACGACCATTGCCTTGGCCCGGCCGCCGATTTTGTGACGCGTGGCGCGGTTGAAATGCTCGACCATCACTTCGGTTTTCTGCGCGATGTTGTGCGGGTGCAACCGCATGAACCGCGCGAGCGCTTTGGCGGCTTTCTTCCGCTCCACATTCGGGTCGTCTTCACAGGACTTGAGGAGTTTGAAATAAGCGGCGTAGGTCGTGTAATTTTTCAACACGTCCATGATGAACCCCTCCTCAATCGCCTGCCGCATGGTGTAGCGATGAAAAGGCGTGCCGTTCCTGCCAAAGACCGCGAAAGTTTTATGTTTCGGAGTGGCGGTGAAAGCGAAGAAACTCAGATTTGCCTGCCGCCCGCGTTTGGCCATGCTCCGAAATAATTCTTCAAAGGCCGCCATACCTTCTTCTTCTGCACGTTTTGTCGCTTCCGCGCGCAATTCCTCACCTCCAAGAACTTCTTTCAAATCCGTTGCGGTTTCACCCGATTGTGAACTATGCGCTTCGTCAACAATGACCGCACAATGACGTGTCGGCAGCACTCCAGAAGCTTTCTCGCCTCGTTCCTCGGCCATTTTGAGCAACTGCCGGGAGACAAAGGGAAATTTCTGGAGCGTCGTGATGATAATAGGGACTGCGTTTTCCAATGCCTCGGCCAACTGTCGCGAGCTTTCGTCCACCCTTTGCACGACGCCTTGTTTGTGTTCAAATTGATAAATCGTGTCCTGTAATTGCTGGTCGAGGACCACGCGGTCGGTAACGACAATCACGCTGTCAAACACGCGCTGTTCCTGCGCGTTGTGCAATGACGCCAGCCGGTGAGCCAGCCAGCCGATAGTGTTGCTCTTGCCGCTGCCTGCTGAATGTTCGACCAGGTAATTGTGTCCCGGCCCTTCCGCTTTGGCGGCGGCTTCCAGTTTGCGCACGGCTTGAAGCTGGTGATAACGCGGGAAGACTATGGATTCCCGCTTTACCTTGCGTCCCTGGTCATCGCGCTTCTCCTCGATCTGCAGATGAAGAAACCGCGCCAGCATGTCCAGCAGGCTGTCGCGTTGTAACGCTTCCTCCCAAAGATACGCCGTGCGATAATTGCGGCCCTGCGGGTCGGATGGATTGCCCGCACCGCCATCACAACCTTTGTTGAAAGGTAGAAAATGAGTTGCTGTCCCGGCCAGCCGCGTGGTCATGAACACCTGTTCGGTATCCACGGCAAAATGGACCAGCGTCCGTTTCTTGAAATCAAAAATCGGCTCGCGGGGATCGCGGTCGAGCCGATATTGCCGCATCGCGTCTTCAACCGTTTGATTGGTCAGCGGGTTTTTCAACTCGACCGTGGCGACTGGAATCCCGTTAACACTCAAAACAGTGTCGAGAGACTTTTCGTTGCGCGCGGAGAAATGAAGCTGGCGCGTGATGCCAACGCGGTTTTTGGCGTAGCGTTCCTCCAATTCGGGATTCAATCCATGCGCCGCCTTGAAAAACGCCACGCGTAACGTGCGTCCGTAACATTTGAACCCGTGCCGCAACGTGGCAAGACAGCCGTGCGCGTCCATCCATTTGCACAAATCGGTGATGATTTGCTCGCCCGTCTTTGTGCCGTGCAACGCTTCCAGCTTGGCCCATTCCTTCGGCTGCGTCTCGCGGATGAAGTCCAAAATTGTTTCCGGGAAAATGGCGCGGGCTTGGTCAAAACCCGCCTCGGCAATACGCGTGTAGCCGTTCGCCAGCAAGTGCGACTCAATGACGGCTTCAAACGCGGCTTCGCCTGTCCGGGGAGGGTTCATGTCATGCAAGCATTTGTTGAACAACTTGGCGAATCGCAAAGCAGTATTCTGGAAGCCTGCCATTTTCCGGTGTGATCATCTTTTGAACCAACTGGATTGCATCAGCGCGGCTTTGAATGCCATCAATGAAAATGGAAATCGCCTGTTCCCGCCAGCCGCGCAAGGTTTCATGCCTCAAATTGAGCACACTGATGGTGTTTGTGGCATCGTAATCCGTAGAAACAGCCGCATCAATATGACCGTGTCCGTTGAAAACAAATCTTTGATCGCACGTTGGATTTGTCGGCCAGACCGGAACGGGATCATTTTCACGGTGCGCCGCACCAAATAAATCATTACGCCGGGTTTTTCCATCGCCGCTCACCAGCAACGCCGCCACAATGTTCGTGTGCGCCATATCTTCGCCCACGTCCAAACCGGGCGTTTTGCCCGCCGCGCATAATTCAGCCTTGCACACCGATTGAGGTTTTAGGTGTTCGTTGTGAGCTTTGAACTTCAATTTTCCTGCCGGATCGGCCAATGCACCAAGCCGCTGGTCAATTCCCGCTCCCGTGTAGGCACAAAGGCCGTGCTGCTCGCTGGTCAATTCCCGGCACAACTGCCCGCCCCGGCTGCCACCCTGCGGGCTGGCCGTGTTGGCAAAAGTTCCGTAATCCAAGCCATGCCCCACCGGGGTTTGCGCCGCCAGGTAATCGCGGATCGCTGGCGGCACATTGTTTTTTTGAATCCACCTCATTTGCCCAGAAGCTTGATGCGTTCGATTAAAGACATTGCCCGCTGGAGATCATTGTTGTTCCCGATTTCACCGCGAAGCCGGATTGTCTCCGCCTCCGCTTCGGAGAGCTTCTTGTCTGTAATAAATCGAAACACCTGCTCCAACCGGACCTTGACGGCTTCATTGCACTTGCTGCCACCCATAAGAACTTCCAGCACCCAATTGGTGTCCATGCCAAATGACTGCGCCGGCTGTGACACTTGTTTGCCTTGAAGCAATCGCACTTCATCCGGCTGAAGCTCGCCAATAATCTGCGGTGAATGGCTGGTGCAGATGAATTGCAACTGTTGGAACGTCCGCTTCAAATTCGCGGCAATTTTGCGCTGCCAGACCGGGTGCAAATGCAAATCAAGTTCATCAATTAGCACAATGCCCGGTGATTCGCGGGCCACTTCCAATCCCAGATGCGGATTTAGCAGGGCCAACCGCCGCACCAAATCGCCGATCATCACCACCATGCTTTTCTGGCCAGCGCTCAAATTTTCCAGTGGCAGGACGCCTTGCCGCTGGATGCCGACCAAAATCTGTTCGGAACGCGCGTCATAGCCGAAACTTTCGCCCCCTTCAAGGCAGTCCAGAATGGCTTGTTTGAAAACCTTGTATTCCACCGGCTCCTGCTTCTCCTGAAACGTCACCCATTCCTGACGCGCCACCCATTGCAACAAATCTTTCCACGCAATGCGCGAATCCAGACTGTTGCGGTTGCCCTCAAAACGCGAAAGCCGGTTTTGCACCCGTTTGGGATTCTCCTTGCCGCCGCGCGAAGCACGCACCTGACGGTCCAAGTGCAAACGTCCATCGCCATAAAACACAATCAGGGGCAGCGCCGCCGGTTCACCGGCGCGGGCTTTTTCCGCAAGCCCTTCAATGACCGATTGGGCCGGGCCGGCATTTTTATTCGAGGTTTTCTTGCCCTTGTAAATGCCGCGCGCCCATTTCAGCTCCTGCCCGCCAATCTCGCCTTCGACGGCGACCTCCACGGGAAATTGTTTTTCCAGACTCCGCGCCCCGTTTGATCCCACCCAGCCACGCCGGATATGCTCCTCGGAAATGTTCCGCCAGCCGTAGCCCAAAACCGTCGCGTGCCAGATGCCGAGCGCGTCTGCCAGCGCCTCCAGCAGACTGGTTTTGCCCGCGCCGTTTTCACCCACCAGCAAAATAAAGCGGGAATTAAAATCCAAATCATGCGCCGCGTCATAGCACATGAAGTTCTGCAAATTGAGTTTTTTGATTCGCATGACAGATTATTTACCCGATGCCGGGCGGGTTGGCACGGCGATTTTTCCGGTGACGGCGGCGGCGATGAGGGCGGCGCGGCGCTCCCTCAACAAGCCAATCGTCCGCTCCGTGGCCAAACGCAAGGCGTCCAGCTTCGCCGTCTCCGCTGAAATGTGAACGACGATGGCACGTTGTTCGTCCAGCGAAGGGTGAGGAATCAAAAGCTCACGAATATCGGTCTGTGCAATGTTTTTCGCCAGTCCTTCTGCACCACGTATAATTTGCGAAATTTGACCACGTAAGAAAGTCGAACCCATCGTCAAAACCAGAAACAATCCGTTGCAAGCTGTCTGTCGCACACTCAACCTGAATGTTTTGTCAGACAAATAAAGTGAGGGCGCAGGCTGTTCACAAACTTGCGCTACTGACCCGATTAACTCGCTCGAACCGCTCGCGCGCGACATGAGTATGTCGCCGCGATGCACTTTCAACGATTCGGGTGCATTAACATCGGCGGCGAGTAGTTTGTTTTCATTTGGATCAAACACGCCTCCATTTACACACCCACTTTTCAAAACACCGCTTTGTCCTTCTTCGGCTGGATAGTTATAGGAATCTGGCGTGAATCCCGTTTCGATGCCATCTAACAGCCACTTCATCCGAATCAACGGAAGATTTTCATTGCGAAGGCCGCGCGTGACGGCGCGGGTGATGAGCGCGCGGCGTTTCTCCGCCAGCAATTCTAGCCATCGTTTCTTCTCGGCCACCAACGCATCAAGCCGCGCCGTCTCCCGATCCAGAAAACCCGCAATCGCCTCTTGCTCTTTATTCGGCGGGATAGGACATGGGATTCCACCGACCATTTCCAGATTCAATCCATCTCGCTGCTCACCGCCAGCCAAATTACGAATCGTTTCATAGTTGGTCTCAAGCCACCATAGCAGGTAACGTGGGTTTTCTCTGTCGTTTGGGACAATTGCTGCCATTGACTGATTACAGGTTGTTTCAAACTCAACTTGGGCAACCATGCCTTTGGTCTTGCCTTGTCCAGCAAGAGCAATGACGAGCGCATCTTTGGGTATCCATTTCGCGCTACTTTTCTTGTAGGCTTCTTCGGTTATGTAAGCAGACGGTTCAGTGATTTTCCATTGATTGACTGCTCCAGAATTCAACCAAGGAATTGTCCCCTCATGCCAATATTCAATTTTTTCCTTATCAGGTGTTCCACCAGCGTAAATTTTTGAAATCCATTTCAGCGAGGCGACATCCCAACTTGCTGGAATTTGAAAAAACCAGCCGCAACCGACGGGCTTAAATTGGTTATTCGATTTGCTCAAGCCGTCACCTCTTTGAGCAGCCGTAAAATTTCTTCTTCTGCCTTTTTCAAGTCGGCGTCAATGTTCTCCAGCGGGCGCGGCGGCGCGTAGTGGTAGAAGTGGCGGTTGAAGTTGATTTCGTAGCCCACCTTGTCCTTGCTCCGGTCCATCCACGCATCCGGCACATGCGGCAGCACTTCGCGTTCAAAATACTTATTAATGTCTTCCTTGAGTGGCACGTTCTCGAAGTCGCGCAAGTCGGGGTCGGGTTCGTAAGCCACGGCTCGCGAGGACTCTCGCCCCACCGCCAAAATAGGTTCGGCCTCCGGGTCTTTCTCGGTGAAAACACTGCGGAAAAGTTTTTGTTCGCCGGTTTTCCATTTCGAGCCGCGTTCGTCTAGCGCGTCAGCGATGCGTTCCCAGACTTTGTTCCAATCCAGCATTGGCTCACGGCCAAGTTGCTTGTCAATTTCCTGCACGTCGTCGAGCAATTCGGGGCAGGCATCAAGGAAGCGGGCCTTGCGGTCGGGGTCCATCTGGTAGCGCAGCCGCAACGGGCGTTCGATGGTTACGCGGGTGTAACCGAAATTTGCGTTGTCAAAAATCTTGCACTGGTCGCCGTCGGTGAATTTGCCAAATAGCCGCACGATGTCGGCAATCTGGTCAGGTTCGCCGTCCTTGCCTTCGCCGATTTTGCGGCGCTTGTCACCGAGTGAACGGCTCATTGGGAGATAAATTTCCCGCGCGTCCACCAGTTGAACTTTTCCTTTTCGGCGTTTGTCCTTCCGGTTGGTGACGATCCAGACATAAGTTCCGATACCGGTGTTGTAAAACATCTGTTCCGGCAGCGCGACGATGGCTTCGAGCCAGTCGTTTTCAATTATCCATTTCCGGATGTCGCTTTCGCCGCTACCCGCGCCGCCGGTGAAGAGGGGTGAGCCGTTGAAAACAATGGCGAGTCGCGAGCCGTGCTTGTGCTGCTCCGGTTGCACCGGCTCAAATTTGCTGACCATGTGTTGTAGGAAAAGCAGCGCGCCGTCATTTACGCGCGGCAGTCCCGCACCGAATCGTCCAGCGAAACCGAGCTTGTTGTGTTCGTCTTCGATAATTTTTTGCTGCTTCTTCCAATCCACGCCGAATGGTGGGTTGGTCAAAAAGTAATCAAATCTTTCGCCGGAGAACTGATCATCTGTGAAAGTGTCCCCAAAGCGGATATTCTCACCTGTGCCATTGTGGTCCACCTGTTTGATGAGCATGTCTGACGCGGCGGTGGCAAAGGCGCGTTTGTTGTAGTCCTGGCCATAGACAAAGAGTTTCGCGTCCGGATGGTGCTCGCGGAGATAATTTTGCGATTCGGCCAGCATCCCGCCGGTGCCGCAAGTGGGGTCAAGGAGCTTGCGCACCGTGCCCGGCGTGGCGAGCAGCTTGTCATCGTTGATGAAAAGCAGATTCACCATGAGGCGGATGACTTCGCGCGGGGTGAAATGGTCGCCAGCGGTTTCGTTGGCCAGTTCGTTGAAGCGGCGGATGAGATTTTCAAACAGCAGCCCCATTTCGATATTGTCGAGATTGTCGGGGTGCAGGTCCGCGTCGCAGAATTTGGAGACGACGAGATAAAGGATGTTCGCCTCGCGCATCTTTTCGATTTCATTGGTGAACTCGAAATATTCAAAGATTTGGCGGACGTTGGCGGAGAAACCGTTGATGTAGCTGGTCAGGTGCTTGTCAATGTGGTCGGGATCGCCCTTGAGCTTCTCAAACGTGAGCGGGGAGTGATTGTGGAAGCGTTGACCGGCGGCGCGGTTCAGGAATTTATCGAGGGCGTCGTCGTTGAGTTTGCCGCCCTTGCGTTTTTCGTGTTCGCGCAAAACCTTGTCCTTGGTGGAAGCCAGCACGCAATCGAAGCGGCGCAGGATGGTCATGGGCAGCATGACGCGCTCGTATTGCGGGGGACGGTATGGACCGCGCAGCAGGTCGGCGATCTGCCAGATGAAATTGGAAATCTCGTGATGATTCGCCACGGCGTTTAGATTAGGCAAAGATTCACAGTTATCAACATTTCTCGGCTATGGCACCCGGCAACGTTTCAGCGCACCCTGCATAAAGGCGCCTGAGTATTGACACAAACGGTGAATGGCTCTCGCGTCAAACCGCCGCCCCCAGTTGCAGCCGGGGATCTGATTCCAGGATGCTTTTGAGATTCGCCCAGTTGGCCTCGTTCATGTCGTTGAACGCATTCAGATAAACCGCCACGACTTCGGGCGGATATTTCGCGAGCAGTGTTTCAATCGCGGATTTCAATTTTACGTTGTCCATGCTCTCCGGCAAATTTTCCACCACTCCCTCCTCGTTTTTAATCCCCAGCGCGTTCAAAAAATCCACGAGCATGGCCTTGTGCTTTTTCAGCAACCAGGTGCGAATCAGGCCGCCCGCGACCAAATCCAGCGCGGGCCTGGCCAGGGTGGCGATCATGGCCGCATGCCGCTGGGTTTTGGGCTGGCGCTCAAGGAAAACCGGGCGCAGGTGCCGCGCTTCGGCAACGGCGTTGAGCGTGGCGTGGTAAACCGGTTTGTCCGATTCAAAGGTGAACGTGATGATTTCGCCGGCCAGGTTCGGTGACATGAAGCCAAAGAGTTCGTGGGAAGTAAGCATGGAAATCAGGAGTTGGGTGTTGGCGGATAAAAGTCGGGAAATTTAATCAATGGTTGTGACGGCGATTTTACTTTTTTTTGCCAGTTGCCCGCAAGCCTCCCGTTCCAGCAGCAAGGCTTTTCCAGCCTCCAGCGCCAGCACGGAAATTCCGGCGCGGGCGCAGGTTTCCAGTGTCTGCAAGCCGATGCAAGGGATGTCGAACCGCATGTCATGATTGGCCTTTGCCACTTTGACTGCCACGGCGCCGCCGTCCTTGCCGGCGAGTTCCCCGCCGCGCGCCAGACATTTGTCCGTGCCTTCAAACCCTTCGACCGCCAGCGCCGCGCCTTTTTTTACAACCACGGTCTGCCCGATTTCCAGACGGGAAACCTCCCGGGCAATGCGAAAACCAAATTCCACGTCCGCGCGTTGTTCGTCCGACAATGCCGGACCGAGATGAAAACCGGCTTGCGGCATGAGCGGTTTCAGCCACGGCGTCGCGTCAATCAATTCAATGCCGTCTTTTTTCAATTCATCCGCAATCGCGCCGAAAATCGTGTGGGCGTTTTTCTCTTTCAGCCGGAACAACAGCGACATCGCGCGCAAATCGGGTCGCAAATCAAAAAGATTTTTCGGCGCGATTTGGCCGGCCATGACACATTGCTTCACCCCGCGGTCGGCAAACGCGGAAATCATTTTTGAAAGCTGGCCGACTTTGAGCCAGACGATTTCATCCACCAGTCCGGCCAGCGCGGGATCGGTTTCATTTTCAACCGCGACGGCCACGAGCCGTTTGACCCCGGCGGCGCGCGCCTGCCGGGCAAATTCCAGCGGCAAGGAGCGGTTGCCGGCAATGAGGCCGAGAATTGCGGGCGCGGTATTCATCCGTGATTTCGGGCTCAGGATAACGAATCGGTAAAAAGAAGCCAGCCTGCGATTTAGATGCGCAAATGTTTCTGTCCTGCTTCGGAACAGGATGTCTCATTCAATAAAATACTTGCAATGCGTGATGAAATTGGTCTGGCACAGCACCGGTAATATTGAGTTTCTCCGCGTCTAAAAAATCTGGCGTGCAAGGTGCTTTGTGTAACAGCGATGTCATCAATGGAAAATATTTACAAAAAAATGGCAGAGGCAGCGGCTGGCGCGGATGCCCTGCACGAAACCACCCAGAATTCGACACCGCACGTTTCCCCGGCCGTCGCGCACGAACTGAACAATATCATTGCCATTATTCGAGGCTACGCCGACCGTTTGCTGTTCAAGCACGCTGAAAATCCCGCGCTCGAACCACACCTCAAGCTCATCTCGGAAGCGGCCAAACGCGCGGCCATCATCGTTCACGATGCCATGCCGCGAAATCCCAGCCCGGCCGTCCGGCAAAATCCGCCGCCGGCGCAACAGCCCACCACGTAACTGCGGTTTCTTCCCGACGCTGAAATATCGGCGATTCGTTTTGACGCTTGGCGTTTCATCGCGTAGCGTTTTACTTCTATTTTCAACTGACGATTTGGGTTTACTGTGAATTTTTTAAAATGGATTTTCGGGTCGAAGAATGACCGCGAACTGAAGAAACTTTGGCCGCTCGTCCGCCGGATCAATGAGTTCGAGGCCGGGCTGCAAAAGCTTTCCGATGACGAGTTGCGCCAGAAAACCGCCGATTGGAAGGCGCGACTCTCGCAAATTCAGGACAAAACGGAGCTGGCCAGGATGCTCAATGAGATCCTGCCTGAAGCGTTCGCCGCCGTCAAAAATGCCTGCCGCCGTCTCACCGAACGCAAGACGGAAATCATCGTGCGCGAGCATCCTTTGCTCTGGGAAATGATCCCTTTCGATGTGCAGCTCATTGGCGGCTACGCACTGCACAGCGGGCGCATCGCCGAAATGGCCACCGGCGAAGGCAAAACGCTCGTCGCCACCCTGCCCATTTATCTCAACGCGCTCACCGGACGCGGCGTCCATCTCGTGACAGTCAACGACTACCTCGCCGCGCGCGACTCCGAATGGATGGGCGCGATCTACAAATTTCTGGGCCTGACCGTCGGCTGCATTTTGCACGACCAGCCGCCGCGCGTCCGGCGCGAGCAATACAATTGTGACATCACCTTCGGCACGAACGCCGAGTTCGGTTTTGATTATCTCCGCGACAACGGCATGGCGGCGCGCAAGGAAGAACAGGTCCAGCGCGGCCATTACTTCGCCATCGTGGACGAAGTGGACTCCATCCTGATTGACGAAGCCCGCACGCCGCTCATCATCAGCGGCCCGTCCGTTCACACTTATGACGAGCAATACGGCCAGTGGAAGCCGCTCGTCGAATCGCTCGTCCGGGCACAGCAACGTCTGTGCGCCCGGTTTTTGTCCGAAGCCGAGGCGCTGATTAAAAAGCTGCATCCGACCGATGGTTCGAATCCTCCGGATCCCGAAGCGCTCGAACATGAAATCGGTCTGCTCTTGTTCCGCGTCAAAACGGGCCAGCCGAAATCCGAAGGCTTGATGAAAATTCTGGAAGACCCGGAAAACCTCAAGCTCATGAACCAGGCCGAATTGGATTTGCACAAGGACCAGAAGAAAGTTGACCTGTACCGGGAGAAGGAGGAATTGCTTTTTGCCATTGACGAGAAAGGTTTCGAGGCCGATTTGACCGAAAAAGGCCGCAATTTTGTCAGCCCGAAAGACCCGGAGGCTTTTGTGCTGCCCGAACTCACCACGGTGCTGCATGAAATTGACACCGGGCCGGAACCCGACGCGCGCAAGCGCATGGAAGCAAAGACAAAGGTGCAGCAGGATTTCGAGACCAAGGCGCAAAAGATTCACGCCATCTCGCAATTGCTCAAGGCTTACAGCCTTTACCAGCTCGACGTGGAATATGTCATCCAGGAGAACAAGGTCATCATCGTGGACCAGCACACGGGCCGGCTCATGCCCGGCCGCCGCTGGAGCGACGGCTTGCACCAGGCCGTCGAAGCCAAGGAAGGCGTCGAGATCGAGCACGAAACGCAGACGCTCGCCACAATCACAATTCAAAATTATTTCCGCCTCTACGAAAAGCTGGCCGGCATGACCGGCACGGCGGAAACGGAGGCGTCCGAATTTTTCGACATTTACAAACTCGGCGTCCTCGTCATCCCGACGAACGAACCTTGCATCCGCAAAGACGCCAATGATGCGGTCTATAAAACCCGGCGCGAAAAATTCAACACCGTCCTCAACGAGATCAAGCAGATCCACGCCCTGGGCCGGCCGATTCTGGTCGGCACGGTTTCCGTTGAAGTCAGCGAGCAGCTTTCACGCATGCTCAAGCGCGAAGGCATCATTCATTCCGTTCTTAACGCGAAATATCACCAGCAGGAAGCTGAAATCATCACGCGCGCCGGCCAGCGCGGCGCGGTGACCATCGCCACCAACATGGCCGGCCGCGGCACGGACATCAAACTCGGCCCCGGCGTCGCTGAACTCGGCGGACTGCACGTCATGGGCACGGAACGCCACGAGGCGCGCCGCATTGACCGGCAGTTGCGCGGACGCTGCGCGCGCCAGGGCGACCCCGGCTCGTCGCACTTTTTCATCTCGCTCGAGGACGATTTGATGCGGCTGTTCGGCTCCGACCGAATTGTCAAAATGATGGAGCGCATGGGCTTGGAAGAAGGCCAGGAACTGACGCATCCGTGGCTGAACCGTTCCATTCAGCAGGCGCAAAAGCGCGTCGAGCAGCACAATTTCCAAATCCGCAAACGCACGCTCGAATTCGACGACGTGATGAACAAACAGCGCGAGGTCATTTATGGCTTCCGCAACGAAATCATCCACGGTGAGGATGTGCGCGACCGGCTCATGGACATCATGGAAGAGGTCGTCGTGGACAAGGTCGCGCAGTTCACGACGGCGGACTCCGACACCCATGAATGGAAAACCCGGCCATTGGCCGACTGGGTGAACCTGAATTTTCCCATTGGCCTGCCGGAAGCGGAAATCGTCAAGGCCGCCGATTCCGGCAAGGAATCCCCTGTGCCCGGCTCGCTTTTTGCCGAACTTAGCCCGGCGCAATTCGCCGTTGCCAGTTTCATCTCCGAAAGCGTCCGCAAGGCTTACGACATCAAAATCAGCTTTGAAAATCCTGACGCGCTGAAGGAAGTTGAACGCTTCACCATCCTCAGCGCGATTGACCGGTTATGGCAGGAACATCTCTACGAAATGGACAGCCTGCGTTACAGCATCGGCCTGCGCGGTTACGGCCAGCGCGACCCGCTCATCGAATACAAAGCCGAAGCGTTCAAGATTTTCGACGAACTGATGGTCAACGTGAAGACCGAGATTTGCCACAACATCTTCCGCAGCGCGTCGTCCATGCTGGCGTTTGAAAATTTCCTCAAGAACGTCCCGCAACAAACCCTGCATCAGGAAACGAGCGCTTTCGGCGGTACGAGCACGGCAAGCTCGGGCGGCGCGCAGCCCAAGGCCAGCGACGTCGTCAGCGAAGCCGCGGCGGCGGTGGCGGAAAAAGCCAAGCCGGTCCGCACCGGCCCGAAAGTCGGCCGCAACGACCCCTGCCCCTGCGGCAGCGGCAAAAAATACAAGCACTGCTGCGGGAGATAACCCCAGGCGGCAGTAATCAATTTTTGCCGGCCGGCGCGAAGTTGTTCGTTGCCGGGATGGCGGCACCACCGGAATGTCCGTTGGTGGCGGTGGTTCCTGACACGGGGTTTGCCGGGACGATCTTTATTTCAGCCACACCCGTTGACAATGGAGGAGATGCGTCCATCAGCGGACCATGCGCGGTCATGTGAACATGGCAGGTCCCCGGTGTGTTGAAGTGATAAAAATGGTCCAATTCGAGGGGAAACGCCAGGCCGACGCCGGGAGATACGCTGCGAAACCGGCTTAAGGAAGAATGCCCGTCTTCAATTTGATCGAGTGCCTGGTCGGCCATCGGCAGTTCCTTGTTCGTCCCGTCAAAGACGCGCGCGGAAAACATGTAGGGCAATCCCGGCGGGGCCACATATAATCTGAGCTGGTTGGTGGAAACATTTTTATACACCACCATCGCCGCAATCGGCTTCCCGACTTGAAACGTATTGGTCGGCAGCCTTAAAGCCAGTTGCCATCCTCCCGCCGCAGATCCGGGATATTCCAGCCATGCCCGGGTTCGTTCTTCCGCTTCGACAAACGAGTCCCCCAATGCGACCGGCCCGGGTGTTTTGGCCCCCGAAACATAGTTCGACGCCGCGTTCGCGACGGAAGCGGCAGCCAACAGCATGAGCAGGCACGCAATTTTCATTTATCATTCAGCTGAATGGGTTGATGTCGCCGCACGCCATGAAGCATAGCCGGTGAGCCGCGTTCCGGGAAGCACAAGAACCTGTCTGCGGCCAGGCGGTTCTACGTTCCGGGCCGCGCCAGTTGTTCGAGTTGTTTGCCTTTTTTTTCAGGTAATGTCCATGACTTTCAAGTTTTGCATCGCCTCCTGTTCCCAGGCTTATTAAGTTGGACTTGGCATGGTTACATGGATTAAACGATTTGAAACATGGTCGAAGCCATCTTTGATGGCGCTATGCCTTGGAATTGTGGCGGCGGTCGGGTTCGTGGATTATCTGACCGGTTACGAAACTTTCTGTTTTATTTTCTACCTGTTCGCAGTGTTTCTGGCCGTGTGGTTTGTCGGCGGTTCCTCCGGGGGATTAATCTCGGCGTTGAGCGTGGTAGCTTGGATTTCCAGCAACATCGCCGCCGGAGAACGGTACTCCAGTTACTTTGTTCCAGTTTGGAACGCGATAATCATGTTCGTGTTCTACCTCGTCGTGGTAGCGCTTCTGGCCAAACTCCGAACCATGCACGAGGAATTGGAAGAGCGGGTGCGCCAGCGGAGCGCCATGTTGACAAAAGAAATCCAGGAGCGAACACTATTGCAAAAAGAACTTCTGGAAACCAGCGAACGGGTGCAGCGTCGGATCGGGTACGATCTGCACGACGGTTTATGCCAGCACCTGACCGGCACGGCGTTGGCCGGCCATGTCCTTGGCCAAAAATTGTCGAACCGGTCGCTGCCGGAAGCGGCGGAGGCTGATCGTGTGGTGGAACTGATCGAAGAGGCCATTGAACTAACCCGTACATTGGCGCACAGCCTTCACCCCATTGAAATACAGGCCGGCCGGCTTGTGGATAATTTTCAAGAACTCGCGGCCGGTGTCAGTGACCGGTTCAAGGTATCCTGCCAGTTTGAATGCCAACCAGCTGCGCCTTTGCCGGACATGAATGACGTGAATGTTGCCACACATTTGTATCGGATCGCGCAAGAGGCAATTACCAACGCGGTCCGGCATGGCAAAGCCAGACACATCAACCTCCGCCTTGATTTCACGGCTGATGAAATTGTTTTGACCGTCATTGACGATGGCATTGGACTGCCTGAAAACGCCCGAAATGGCGAAGGGTTGGGTTTGCGTATCATGGCCTACCGTGCCAGCATGATTGGTGCAACCTTTAACATCGAACGTCTGTCTTCCTTGGGTGGCACACGTGTCACTTGCAAACTGATGTTCAACGGTGGGCCGGGAGAAAATAATCATGTCGCAAAAAATTAAAGTGCTGCTCGTTGACGATCACCCGCTGGTGCGCGAGGGACTGGTGAATTTGATCAACCAGCAGGCTGACCTCCAAATCTGCGGCGAGGCAGGCAACGAGTCGCAAGCCTTGGAACTCATCCGGACGGTTCAACCTGATATCGCGATTGTGGACATTTCACTCGAATCCGGATCGGGCATCGAATTGATCAAAAGCATCAAGGCCATGTTTCCGGCCGTAACGGTGCTGGTGCTTTCCATGCATGACGAATCGCTTTATGCCGAACGCGCCCTGCGGGCCGGCGCCCGCGGCTATATCATGAAACGTGAAGCGGCCAAAAAAGTCATTCAGGCCCTTCGCTGTGTGTTGACCGGACAACTTTATGTCAGCGACAAAATCGCCGCCCTGATGGCCGAAAAATTTGTCGAGGGCCAGCCAGCCGCAACCGCTTCGCCCATCGAACAATTAAGCAATCGCGAACTGGAAGTGTTTCAATTGCTTGGCCTTGGGCACAATACGCGGCAGATCGCCGACCACTTGCACGTTGGTTTCAAAACCGTCCAGGCTTACAGCGCCCGCATCAAGCAAAAGCTCAAGCTGGCCAATGCCACCGAACTTTTGCGCGAGGCCATCCGCTGGCACGAAAGTCAGCAGGCAAAATAATTCATCCACGTGTAGGATTTCACCCTACAAAAAGAATAGACCACGCTCTACAGACTTTTCCTCGCCAAACGACTGGCCTGGCAATTATACTGCTGTCTTTTCAAGGCAGTTGCGGTTGCAACAGGCAATCTTGTGGGCAAAAACGTACTGATTGTAACCCGCCTGTTGATCTGCTCACGCCGCAACAAACGGAAAGAAAAAGAAAAATGAAAAATGCCAAAACCCTCCGCAAGTCAGGTTTCACATTGGTGGAAATCATGATTGTCGTGGCCATTATCGGCCTGTTGGCGGCAATCGCCATTCCCAACTTCGTGAGAGCCCGCGCCACCTCGCAAGCCAATGCTTGCATCAATAACATGCGTCAGATTGACGCCGCTGTTAATGAATGGGCGCTGGAAAACGGGAAAAAGACCGGAGACGGTCCTGCCACCCTGGCCGCGGATCTGACACCCTACATCAAGTTGAACGCGAATGGCAGCATTCCTCCGTGTCCGGCGCAGGGCTCCTATACTGTGGGCAAAGTGGGTGACACGCCGCAAGTTACCTGCAATTTGACCACGGTTACTCCACCCCACGTTCTGCCGTAATTAATAATAGTGGGTTTGATTCAAAGGCTCGAAGCGAAAGGCTTCGGGCCTTTTTGTTGGGAATCGAGGCAGCATATTGGTATTAGATTGACAGGTTGTGGTGCAGCAAAAGCGAACGCTCACGCCGCTTGAATCCCAGTGGAATGTCCTGGTTGCAAAGTCTCACCTCAAAAATTAGCCTTGCCAGCGGCACGCCGTTTGCTAATTTGCAAATAGTTTGCAACACAAGAAGGAACATTTTTGTCAGTTCAGCAAGTCGTTCGTTGCCGTCTTGCTGATCGGGCTGGTTTTGTTCATGGCCGCGCTGGCTTCCAGCGAGGCGCTGCACAAGCTGGTCCATCATGACGCGGGTGAAGCCGACCATGAATGTGCGGTCACCCTGTTTGCGCACGGGCACGTTGAATCGGCAGCTTGTGATATTCCGGTGGTTTTGCCGGCGACTTTTGTTGAAACGACTCCGCATTTGGAATTTTTTGTTTTCAGCACGACCGTTGAATATCTTCCCCCCGGTCGTGCTCCTCCTCCAGTTGTTTCTCCCCTCGTATAGGCCGGTCAGCTTCGGCTGATCGGATTTTCGTTTGTAATTCCGTTTTAAACTGGCGCGCACGCCCGGTGCGTGGCGTCTGAGCAGGAGAAAAAATATGAAACTGAAAAGAATTTTAGGGTGGTCTTCTGCCCTTTGCTTGTGCGCAACCATCGCCCAAGCCCAGGAGACAAATAAACCCGCTGATTTTGACCAGCGGTTGAAGCAGATGCAGGAAATGTTTGAGCAGCATGAGCGCGACCTGGAGGCGCGTTTCGAGAAAAAAATCGCCGCGCAGGATGAAGTAATCCGTGCGCTTCAGCAACGGTTGGAAATGGTGCCGACGAATCCGCCGCCATCGGTTGTTGCTGGTGCCGCACCGGCAACGTCGTCGGGTGTGATTACAGATCAGATCAAGGAACTGAACGATAAGGTGGACAACGTCGTCGAGGCGCAAAAGAAATCGTTGCCGAGCGAATTCAATCCCGCCATCGGATTCGTGGGCGATTTTGTGTCCAGTTACACCAGCAAAGGCAGTGACCTGACGGGCAGCGACCGCCCGGGCGGGTTTGATTTCTGGGCGCGGTCGCTGGAATTGAACGCTTCGGCGTCGGTGGACCCGTTTGCCAAGGGCTGGGTCGTGGCCAACGCCTCGGCGGATTCCGCCACGGGCGAATCCACGTTCGGCATCGAGGAGGGCGCGCTGCAGACGACGTCGCTGCCGTGGAATCTCACGCTGACCGCGGGAAGATTTTTCGGCGAGTTCGGCCGGCTGGCTTACATTCACGATCATGAACTGCCGTTCGTGAATCGTCCGCTCGCGCTGGACAATTACATCGGCGGCGAGTCGCGCTCGGACGGCGCGCAACTCAACTGGCTCGTGCCAGTGGAGCATTACATCAGCATCACGGCGGGTGTCGGCGACGGTTTCGGCGGCGACAGCCCGAATCCAAGCGACCCCGGATACTACCGGCCCATCGGCGGATTGAGTTACTGGGGCCGCGTCTCAACCTACTTTGATCTCACGCCGGGCTGGCAGTTGGAGTCGGGCATCTCCGGCCTGTGGAATCCCACGGAGCAGGACCGCGGCGGCGCGCTGATGCAGCCCAACGGCGTCTCCACGCTCACGGAAAAAGAGCGGCGGCTGGCGGGGCTGGATTTCAAATTGAGCTACGTCCCGCTGCGCAACAACCAGTTCAACAGCTTCACGTGGGGTACGGAAATCCTGTTCAGCGACAACAACTATTTATTTGACCCCGACGGCGGTCCCAACAGCGGCGACGAGTATCGCGGCGACGTGAACTCTTTGGGCCTGTATTCCTACGTCAGCTACAAATGGAGCCGCCAGTGTAGCGCGGGATTTCTGTTCGATTACGCGCAAAGCCCGGAAAACCACAGCGAGCAGACGTTCGCGTATTCGCCGTTCATCACGTTCGCCTTGAGCCATTGGAACCTGCTCCGGCTGCAATATACCCACACGCAGCCGAATGCCGCCACCGGCAACCAGCCCAGCGATGCGGTCTATCTGCAATGGACCTGGATCATCGGCTCGCATTCCCACGGCTGGACGCAACGTTAAAACAAAAGCTGAAAGCTGAAACACTGAAAGGAAATTTGAAAATGAAAACGAAATTGTTTTTTACCGCGCTCCTCGCCCTCGTGTTGGGAGCAACTCAAGTACACGCCGCGAAAATCCGCGTCGTCGCCACGCTCACCGATCTTGCCGACCTCACGCGCAACGTCGGCGGGGAATTCGTCGAAGTCCGCAGCCTCGCCACCGGCGTCGAAGACACGCACGGCGTGCCGATGAAGCCGAGCTTCGTGCCGTTGCTCAACCGCGCCGACCTCGTCGTGCTGGTCGGTTTCGATTGTGAACACGCGTTTCTGCCCGCGCTGCTCGAAGCGAGCAAAAATCCGCGTCTCCAGCCCGGCAAACCCGGCTATGTGGACTGCTCGCAAGGCGTGTCGCCCCTCGATGTGCCGAGATCCACCGACCACTCCGAGGGCGACGTGCATCCCTACGGCAATCCGCATTACATGCTCGATCCCGTGCTGGCGAAGACCGCGGTGCGGAACATCTGCAAGGCGCTGGTTGCCGCCGCACCGCAATATGAAGCCGACTTCACGCGCAACCGCGACGCGTATCTTGCCAAACTCGACGCGAAAATCGCCGGGTGGGAAACCGAGATGGCACCGCTGAAAGGCGTGAAATTTATTTCCTACCACGAGGAGTGGGTGTACTTCGCCGAGCGCTTCGGGATGAAAGTCTTTGGTACGGTTGAGTTGAAGCCGGGGGTTGATCCGACGGCGCGTCACATTGAAAACCTGGTTTCCACAATGAAGGCCGAGCACGTTCCCATCGTCGTGCGTGAACCGCAGTTTCCCGAAAAAGTGCCGAGCCTCATTGCGAAGGAAACGGGCGCCACGCTGGTGAAATTGCCCATCATGCCCGGCGGCGTGCCGCACACGGAAACCTACATTAAGATGATGGATTATATCATCCATTCAATGGTGCAAGCGGCCAAAAACGTTGGCGCGCCGCCATCCTAGCATTCCCGGAAAATATTTCCCGCGGTTTTCGGCGCGCTCCAGAGATGGACGCGCGCCGACAATCCGCCAAACTGTGACATGGATAAAGTTAAAGACTTTTTTGACCGCTTTGGCTATGATGCAACTTGAAGCGCAGCAGCTTGAAAGAATCAAAGTGACAAATGAACCGGCTCTAAGTCTGGAGCACGTGGCGGTCGGTTATGGCCGCCGTGTTGTTTTGCCGGACGTTAATCTCAACCTCCAGCGCGGGAGCTTTACCGGCCTGCTCGGCGCGAATGGCTCCGGCAAATCCACCATCCTCAAAACGGTTCTCGGGATCCTGCCGCCGGTTAGCGGACGGATTGTTCTCCATCCGGTCGCGGGCCGGTCTCCGGTCCTTGGCTACATGCCTCAACGCGAATCGCTCGACCCGATTTTTCCTCTGTCAAGTTTCGAGGTTGTGCTGATGGGGGTGTGCGGGCGGGTCAGGCCGGGTTTCCGCGTTGGCGGCGAAGAAAAGGATTGGGCGCACCAATGCCTGCGGGAGACCGGGGCTGACCAGCTCAGCCGGAAGCTGTTTTCCGAACTTTCCGGCGGACAAAAGCAACGGGTCTTGATGGCCCGCGCACTGGCCACCAAGCCGGATATTTTGCTTCTGGACGAACCAACCGCCGGCATTGACGCGGCGGCCACCAAAGCCATCATGGAATTGCTCGAAAAGATCTACGAGACGCAACGCCTGACGATTGTCATGGTCAGCCACGATCTGACAACCGTGCGGGAGCATGCCAAGGGAGTCATCTGGCTGCATGAAGGCCGGGTCTTGCATGGGGCGGTGAACGAACTGCTGACGCTGGACAAAATCCAGGAACTTCTTGATTTGGAGCTTCGTTGATATGGAAACCTTGCGCGAAATACTGAGTCCTCATTTTCTGCTCCGGAATTCGGTTTATATCAGTTTGCTGGTGGGGTTGGTCTGCCCGTTGGTCGGCGTGTACCTGGTGTTGCGGCGGTTGATATTCATGGGCGTGGCCCTGCCGCAAATTTCATCCTGCGGCATCGCTTTCGCTTTTGCTCTTCAGGCCTGGGGCGTTCTGGCTCATCTTCACGCCAGCGAACACGCCCTGGCGTTCCTCGGCGCGACTCTTTTCACCATTCCCACCATCATCTTTCTCTCACTTCTGGTGCGGCGTGGCCGCGGCTCGGTCGAAGCCCGCTTGGGCACCGTCTATGTGCTGGCGGGCGCGTGGAGTGTCTTGCTTTTGGCCACGAATCCCTCAGGCGAACTCGGTTTGTTGGATGTGCTCAAAGGCGAAATTGTTGCGATTTCCGATGCTGACATCGGATGGACGGCAGCAACCTTTTGCGCTGTCATCCTCCTGATATTTGCTTTCGCGAAGGAATTTCTGCTCGTGTCCTTCGACCGTGAAATGGCGGTCACGCTTCAGAAGAATGTGATTCTCTGGGATGCGCTGCTGTTCCTGCTGATCGGCGTCACAATTTCGATGGCCGTGTTGAGTGTTGGCCCGCTGGTCGCCTTCGGCTTCCTTTTAATCCCGCCGTTGACGGCTCACCTTTTCGTGCGGAACATGCGTCAGTTCGCGTTGGTTGCGTCGGGCGTTGGCGGAGTGAGCGCGGCAGCAGGGTTTTACATTGCTTACCGATGGGACTATCCGGTGGGTCCGACTGATGTTGCCCTGTTGGGCGTGATCTATGGCCTCGCTTTTCTAGTGCAAAAGGCGTTTGCGTTGGTTAAAGCAAAACCAGCGGACACAGTGGCCTCTTCAGCGGTTTAGGTGATGGCTGTTCACGGACGAGCAGAGGCTTTGCAAATCGCTTATGAAAAAGCCGTGATCGGTACGAAAATTGTCTGCGCTCTGGGCGGTGCACTGCCGGTTTTCTCCCACCTCATCGTGCCGGCAGTCTGCGCCAATTTTCTCGCCACCCGCCTCACCACCCTGCTGACCATCGGCTGGATTACCGCGACCGTGTCAAGTGTGCTTGGTTTGTACGCCGCCTACCGGCTCGACTTTCCGACCGGCGCCGCCATCATCTGCGTCCTGGGCGCGGCGCTTTTAATCTGCGGCCTGATAGCCGCCGTTTTAACAAACAGGAACGACTATCATTCTTCCTCCCCGCGCTGAAGTAAGGCCGCCTACCACATCTGTGCATGGCGTTCGATTTCCTTCAACCCATCCTCGTGAGCACAATGCCCACGAGGATGCCGATCACGGCGCGAAGTTTTGCAGTATGTTTTTTCACCGAAAAGGAGCAGCCCGCCGGCAAAGCTCACCAAGGTTCTGCCGTGACAATGGCAGACTTCAGTGCGATTGCAGATGTTGCATCATCCTTGCAGTGTCAGCGACCTGCCTGTGTGGAGGTATTCAACGAGCGATGGCGCAAAAAAATGATCATTCGTCTTCCAGCGCGCCGTTAAATCCCTAAAAATTGTTTTTTATTTTTCCACGCAATTTATTCACAATGCCTTACTTATGGGGAAAATGGGGTCGTGAACGAAAAAATTGATTAGTCGCTTGATTTATGGAGACGGTAAGGTAAACTCATTGGATGCGACAAGGTTTTGATTCCAGAATCGGAAGCAAGTAAACTCTTGTAGAAAACATGAAATTATCAGCACGCCAAACTAAAAGGACTCCAACCCGAAACGCCAATATTATGAAGACCACAACTCATGCATTTTCAACCCTTCTGTCCGGTTTCGGACTCTTAATCCTCGCCGCGTGCCTGTGGTTTGCGCCGCCCGTCCACGCCGGGCTGACGGTGGACATCCATTTGTATCACAACACTTATGGGTACTATTTTTATCCCTGGTTGAGTGCAAACGCCAGCCCGCCCGATTTTCCCGATGGAAATTACATGATTGCCTCGCCGCAAATTCCGAACGGTGGTTCCCAGCTTCAATACCAGGCAACCAATAACATCCTCACTTTCACCGGAGGAGGAGGCAATTACTACGGCGACTTTGATTCCTTCCTTTATGGCATCACCAACGGCCAGTGGTCCATCTGGGTGACCAATTCGACTTCGACCAATCAGTATCAGTTCACTGTCACGGTCACTGGTGTGACGAGCAATTCCTTTGGCCCGCCAACAGTAGCGCTCTTTCCAACCAACGGCGCGGTGAACATCACCAACCAGCCGCTGTTCCGATGGACGGGTCCGGCGAACTGGGCCGGCACATTAAATGTGAGCGACTACTTCATTGACGCAAACGGGAATTGGAGCTACGAAGCGTCCGCCAGCCTGACGCCGGATCAAACTTCCTGGGCGTGTCCGGTGGTGCTTCCCGATGGCACCAACGATTTCAGCGCTGATTACAGCAGCAACGTGACCGCGTTTATTATCGCGGCGACGCCAACCAATGGCAACGCACAACCGATTTCCGGCTGGGTTTCCACGGCCACGTTGGAGACTGATTTCACTTATGATTCACAATTCATCATCGGCATGCTTTCGGGTCTAGCCGATCTGGTGGTCAATGGCGGCTTTGAAACAGGGGATTTCACCGGCTGGACGGTGACCGGAGACGGCAATTCTGTGGATGATGGTTCCAATTCAGGCATCACGCCGCATTCGGGAAATTATGAAGCGGCATTCGGGGCGTCCGGGGAGATCGATTATCTTTCCCAAACCCTGCCCACCACTCCCGGCACAAGCTATTTGCTTTCATTCTGGCTGAACAGCCCTGACGGCGAGACGCCCAATGAGTTTGAGGTGTCGTGGGATGGAACCACGCTTTTTGATGAAACCGATCTTCCCGCCATCGGCTGGACCAACCTTCAATTCGTGGTCACGGCGACGGGGACCAGCACCGTTCTCCAATTCGGAGGGCGAGATGACCCCAGCTACCTTGCCTTGGATGATGTCAGTGTAGTGGCGGCTTCCGTTTCTGTTAACGGACACACCAATATCGCACACTACGCTTTTGACAACAGCGGCAACCTGGGCCAGGACAGTTCGGGCAATGGCAACGCCATGTCCGGGCCGACTTGGTGGGGGCCGGTGTATCAGTTCGACACGGATGCCGAAGCGGGGGGCGGGGCGGTTGATTTTTTTGGCACCAGCTGCCTCGGCGCCAACGGTCAAACCCTGACAAATCTGAATGCGGCGCTGGCCGGCAGTTTCACCTTTTCTGCCTGGGTGAAAACCACCGTGACAAACGGCGCGGACTACAACAACGCCTTTTTTGGCGCGGTCATATTCTGGGCCTACAACGACCAAGGCAATACCAACGACACGATTCCACTGTCCATCACCGGCAGCAAAGCCGCCTTCACCACCCGGGACCACCTCGGTAATTCCACCACGCTGCACTCGAACAGCAGCGTCAATGACGGCAACTACCACTTGATCACAGTCACCCGCAATCAGGCCACCGGCGAAAAGAGAATCTACGTGGATGGCAACTTTGAGGCTTCCGAGATAGGCACCACCGATCCGCTCAACGGGGACAATTATCGCCTGACCATCGGTGGCTGGGCCTACTGCACGGACGGCAATTGCACGAACTTTTACGCATACAACGGCCTGCTCGATGACGTCCAAATTTATACCGGCGTCCTTTCTGATACAGAAGTCGCTTTGCTGTTTGCCAATCCTGGCACTGCGGTTGCCGACGTGGCAACCGCGTCGGGCGGACTGGTGGTGCATTATGATTTCGATGAAGGCACGGTGCTGGCTCCCGACGTTTCCGGCAACAACAACAATATTGTTTATGCGGGCAATTTTGGCGGCAGCGGGCCTTCCATCAGTTCGGATGCGGCGGCGGGACCGGGATCGGTCAGTTTTGACGGCGGCAGTTATTTGACCGCGTCCTCCAACTTGCTTGGGACGCTGGCCGGCGAATTCACGGTCTCGGTCTGGTTGAAAACCAGCCAGAGCTTGGGAAATCCGGGTGATCTGGCGTGGGAAGGCGCGGGCGTCATCGCGGCGGATTCCCCGAATTACGGGGCGAAAGACTTGATTCCGGTCGCGCTCACCGGCGGCCAGGTGGCGTTCAACGTCGGCGATGGCGTTTCCGATAACACGCTCAACTCCAGCGCCACAGTCAATGACGACACCTGGCATCATGTCGTCGTCACGCGCAATCTCTCCACCGGCGAACGGCAGATTTTCATTGATGGAACGCTGGACAGTTCTGATGTCGCCACGACGGTGCTGCTCGACAGCCCGGTGTTGCTCACCATCGGCGCAAAATCCGACGCCTCCGATCCCGACCCATCGAGTCCTGATTACAACGGGTCCAACGGCTACGAGGGACTTCTGGATGACGTGCAAATCTACAACCGGGTGTTGAGTTCCAGTGAAGTATCCTATCTGTATGAAAATCCCGGCGCCACGCTCTCCAGCACCACCAGCACTCCGTATCCGGTGGACGTGAGTCTTCAATTGACCTTCGTCCGCTCACAAGATCCCAATCTGGGCGAATATTTCGGCGCCGGTGTTTCGTTCAATTCCGTCAATCCCGCGCCCACAACCACAAACAGTGTGCATTCACCCAATGACTACTTCTCCACCATGCAATATCCGGGTGGTGGCAGCGGCAGCGGAGCGATCCTTTCCTCCTTGAGCGATGTGATCAATGAATTCACCAACGGACTCTGGAAAATTTACATCAACCAGGGCAGTCCAACGCAACAGGTCTATTCGTTCCAGGTTTCCATCAGCGGCCTCGACACCAATTTGCTCCAAGCAGTCAGGATTCTTTCGCCGACCAACGGGGCGGTTAACGTCCCCGCCAACGTGCCGTTTTACTGGACCGGCCCGACCAATTTTTCGTCGTTGTCCCTGGATCTCGCCGGCGTGGTGGAAGGGTTGAGCCTGCCGATCAATGCCACCAACTGGGCGGCCGCCCCGACATTGAGCAATGGAAACCAATTCTTTGATCTGAATTATAACTCCAACAATTTCCCCGGCGTCACCTTCACCACGCCGGTGGACGCGTCCGCCAACCCGGTCAGAACCTGGTCAACGGCCGTCACTCTGAGTTCCGAGGCGTTTTCACTCTTCTTCGTCGGACCGAACCCGACCCTACTGATCAACGCCCAGCAGGCTGGCACAAACTTCCAGTTCTCCTTCCTCTCGCAAACCGGCGTCACCAACAGCGTGCAATATCGGACCAATCTCGTCCTCGGCAACTGGCTTACCTATTCCAACGTCACCGGCGACGGCAGCCTGAAAACCATCCACATTCCCGTCTCTGTCTTTAACGGCTCCAAGCAAGGGTTCGTCCGCATATCGTCGAAGTAAACAATTGACCAAAACTGAATTCTGACGGGCGGCGGCAACGCCGCCCGTTTCATCCCACCACCGTCAGCACGATGCCCACGAGGATGCCAATCACGGCGGGGAGTTTTTGCAGGCCATTTTTTTCGCCAAACAGCAGCAGGCCGCCGGCAAAGCCCACTAGCGTGCTGCCGCGGCGCAGGCTCATCACCACCGCGACGAGCGAAGCCGGATCGCGCAGGGCGCTGAAATAGATGTAATCGGCCGCCAGCAACGAAAATGCGATGAACGGGATGCTCCAGCGCCAGTGAAATTCGTTGCGTGACCACCAACGCCGCTTCCAGCCGATGGCAAACGGCGTGAAAAGCACCACCAGGTAAATCGAGAACCACGCCTGCACCGTCGGCACCGGGAAATGCGCCCGGCCCAGCAGGTATTTGTCATAGAGCGAACTCACCGCGCCGAGCAGCGTTCCGGCAATGAGGAACCAGACCCATTTATTACGATGGAAATGAACCCCTTCCAACCGCCCGGCAAATGAAAGCCCCACAAAGGAAGCCAGCGTCGTCAGCACGCCCACCGTTTCCAGCCACGTCGGGCGTTCACCCAGGATCAACAGCGCGCCAAACAGCGTCCACAGCGGGCTGGTCGCGCGAATGGGCGAACCCAGCGACAGCGGCAGATGTTTGATGGCAAAATAGGTGAACACCCACGACGCCGCGACGATGGCCGATTTCAACACCAGTTGCAGATGCTGCACCAGCGTGAGCGGATCAACAACCAATGACACCGGCAACGTCCCCGGATGGACCGTCTGTCCGACCAGCAAGACCAGCCATACCGCCGCGCCGCTCAACGTGCTGAAAAACAGGACCGGCAAGACGGCGTTGTCCCGCACGGCGTGCTTGGTGCAAAGTTCATAGACGCCGAGAAACAACGCCGATACGAGGCTGGCGACAATCCAATGCATAAAAGCGTAGGGCAGGCTTCCAGCCTGCCCTTGAACATATTCCTTATTTTGTAGCAGCCGACGTGAGGAGGCTCATTCTATTTTCGGCGGAATAAGTCAGAGCCTCCTTGCGTCGGCTGCTACGATCTACATGCGTGAATTTACATGTGCGAGATGATGTTACCACCAAACTCGCTGCACTTGACTTCCGTCGCGCCGTCCATCTGGCGGGCGAAGTCGTAGGTGACGCGCTTGCTGCCAATCGCGCCATTCAAGCCTTTCAAGATCAAGTCCGCCGCTTCCGTCCAGCCCAGGTAACGAAACATCATTTCGCCGCTTAACACGACCGAACCAGGGTTTACGACGTCCTTGTTCGCATACTTCGGTGCGGTGCCATGCGTGGCTTCAAAAATCGCGTGGCCGGTGATGTTATTGATGTTTCCGCCGGGCGCAATGCCAATGCCGCCCACCTGCGCCGCCAGTGCGTCACTCAGGTAATCGCCATTGAGGTTCAACGTGGCGATGACGTCGAAATCCGTCGGGCGGGTGAGCACCTGCTGGAGCGTGATGTCAGCAATGGCGTCCTTGATGACGATGCCCGCGCCGGGTTTGCCCTCGGGAATTTTACACCACGGTCCGCCGTCCATTTCGACTGCGCCGTAACGCTCTTTGGCTATTTTATAGCCCCAATCGCGAAACGCGCCTTCGGTGAACTTCATGATGTTGCCCTTGTGAACGAGGGTGACGGATTTGCGCTTGTTCTGGATGGCGTAGGAAATCGCGCTGTGAATTAATCGCGCGCTGCCACTGAAACTGACGGGCTTGATACCGATACCGACTTGCACGTCGCGAAACTCTCCGCTAATTTCGACAAGCTGATCTGGAAAATCTTTGGCTGCGACAGCCCTCCAAAATTCTTCGGCCTTTGATTTTGTGCCAAAACGAATTTTTTCGAACTGCTTGGGAAATTCCTTCGCGATGAAATCCAAAACCTTCTGCGCTTCGGGCGAACCGGCGGCATATTCAATGCCCGCGTAAATATCCTCAGTATTCTCGCGAAAGATGACCATGTTCACCTTTTCCGGATGTTTCACCGGCGACGGCACGCCGGTGAACCATTGCACGGGGCGCAGGCAGACATAGAGGTCGAGCATCTGGCGCAACGCAACGTTGAGCGAGCGGATGCCGCCGCCGACCGGTGTGGTAAGCGGGCCTTTGATGCCAATGAGATATTCCTTGAACGCCGCGACCGTGTCGTCCGGCAGCCAGTTGTCGAACTTGTTCTTGGCGGCTTCGCCGGCAAACACTTCAAACCAGGCAATTTTGCGTTTGCCACCGTAGGCTTTCTGCACTGCTGTGTCGAACACGCGCACGGAAGCCGCCCAGATGTCCGGGCCGGTGCCATCGCCACGAATAAACGGGAGGATGGGATTTTCAGGAACGGTAAGTTTGCCGTTCTTGATTGAAATTTTCCCGCCCGCAGGCGGCGTTACGTCCTTATAAGCCATAATTTTCAATTCAAAACTAATCACGCCACTTCAATCAGCTTCGTCGCTGTCGCCGGGGCTTCGGCAAATTGCGCTTTCACCTTGGCCGCGGTGTTTTCGACGGTCAGGCCGTATTTCTTGCGGAGGTCGTCCTGCGTGGTGGCGTGCTCGATGAACTGGTCGGGCCAGCCGATGCGCACCACGGGCGTGGTCCCGCCTTTTTCGCTGAACAGTTCCAGCACCGCCGAGCCGTAACCACCCATCAGCGCGTGGTCTTCCAGCGTCACAATCAGGTCGGCCGCCTTGCCGAAAAATTCATGCGTGCCGGCATCGAGCGGTTTGGTAAAACGCGGGTTGATGACGGCCGCGTCAAAACCCTCCTCCGCCAGTTGCACCGCCGCCTTGCAAGCAATCGCGCACATCGGACCGAGGCCGAACAGCGCCACTTTGCGTTTGCCATTGTTGGAAAAATTCTGGATGACTTCCGCCTTGCCAATTTCGAGCAGCTTTGGCTGGTCCTTGATCGGCACGCCTTCCGCCGCGCCGCGCGGGTAACGGATGAAGGTGGGATGTTGCTCGTGTGTGGCGGTGAACATCATATCGGCCAGTTCGTCCTCATCCTTGGGGGCCATCGCGATGACATTCGGCAGGCAGCGCAGATAGGAGATGTCAAAAATGCCGTGGTGGGTCGGGCCGTCGTTGGCGGAAAGGCCGGCGCGATCCATGCAGAAAATTACCGGCAAATCCTGCAAACAAACGTCGTGATGAATGCAATCGAAGGCGCGTTGCAGGAAGCTGGAATAAATCGCCACCACCGGACGTAATCCCATCGTCGCCATGCCGGCGGCAAAAATGACGGCATGTTCCTCGGCAATGCCGACGTCATAGTAACGGTCGGGCATCGCTTTTTCCAAATACTTCAATCCGGTGCCGCTGGGCATCGCGGCGGTGATGCCGACGAGCGTGCTGTCTTTCTGGCAGAGTTTGACGAGCGTCTGTCCCATCACATCCTGATAATTTGGCGGCGTGCCGGGTTTGGCGGCGGGCGTTTCGCCCGTTATCATGTCGTAAGGCCCGAGGCCGTGAAATTTTTCCGGGAATTTCAGCGCGGCATCAAACCCCTTGCCTTTTTGCGTGAGAATGTGGATGACAATCGGATGATCGCAGGTCTTGGCAAATTCCAGCGTGCTGATGAGCAATGGCAAATCGTGCCCATCAATCGGGCCAAGGTAACGCAGCCCCATTTCCTCGAATAAAATCGGGCTGCCGTAGCCGCCGCGCCCATCCGCATCCGCCGGGTTGCCGGCCTGCTGCAATCCGACGTCGGTCATGGCGCCCTTGAAACCTTCCTCAGCCTTGTGCGCGAGCTTCAACGCCAGTTCGCCCTTGGGCAGGCGGCGCACAAAGTTTACAAAGTCCTTCGCCAGCTTGTTGTAACGCGGATGCGTGATGAGCTTGTTAAGATAATTGGAAATCGCGCCGACGTTTTTGGCGATGCTCCACTCGTTATCGTTGAGGATGCCGATGAACCGCTTCGTCGTGTGGCCGAGGTTGTTGAGCGCCTCGAAGGAAATGCCGTTCGTCAGCGCCGCGTCGCCAAAAATGCAGACGACGTTTTCGTCCGTGCCCCTTTTGTCGCGCGCCGCCGCCATGCCCAGTGCGGCGGAAAGCGCCGTGCCCGCGTGGCCCGCGCCATAGCAATCGTGCGGGCTTTCATCACGCAACGCAAAGCCGTTCAGGCCGTCCGTCTGCCGGATGGTGCGGAAGCGACTCTTGCGGTCGGTGAGAATTTTGTGGACATAGACCTGATGGCTCACGTCCCAGACAAATTTGTCCCGCGGGGTGTTGAAAACGCGGTGCAGGGCGATGGTCAGCTCGACCACGCCCAGGTTCGGGCCGAGATGCCCGCCACTTTTGGCAAGGCCGGCGATTAATTCTTCCCGAATTTCTCCGGCCAGTTCCTGAAGCTGCGACAGCGTGAGTTTTTTCACGTGCTCCGGCCCATCCACCATATCGAGATAACGACTCATGTATTTTGGATCCGGGGTCCGGGAAATCAGCCTTCGGACAAATCCGGTGACAACGGTTTTAATTTCATTTCGCCCGCCGCATTTTTCTCCAATTGTTGAATCTTCAACTCGGCCTCGGCGAGCTTTTCCTGGCAGATTTTCACCAGCTTTGTCCCCTCCTCGTATCTGGCCAGCAGCGTTTCCAGCGGCAGGTCGTCGGACTCCATGGCCGCAACAATGCCTTCAAGTTTTTTCAAAGCCTCCTCAAACGGAAGCCTGGCTTTGGCGGGATTGTTTTGCCCCGCATTTTTTGACGGATTTGACACGACCACGAGGCTAAAACAAAAAAACGGCGGCGTCCAGTTTGGAGTCGTCGGTGGAGTCGTCGGCAAAATGCCGGCTTGCGTTTGCCGCACCATGTGCATAATTACAGCGCCATTGTTTCATGCCGTTTAAGTCACAAGTCAGACGTTGCACCGGGAAAATTATTCTTCTGGGCGCGGTCTTCTTTTCAACCCTGGTGCTCGCACAGAGCAATGTCAACGTCCGGATCATGGCGGCGAACCTGAACGGTGACGCGCAAACCTACCAGCCGTTTGCCATCCGCATTTTTCAGGGACTCAAACCGGACGTCATCGCCATCCAGGAATTCGATTACACGAGCACAAATGGTCTGGAAATAAACACGCCCGCCGCCTTTCGTGAAATGCTTGATACCGCCTTTGGCACCAACTACGTTTATTACCGCGAGCCTTACACCGACAGCGGCGACATCCCCAACGGCATCATCAGCCGTTACCCGATCCTCAGTTCAGGTTCCTGGACGGATACGCAGGTGGCCAACCGCGGCTTTGCCTGGGCGCAAATTGATCTGCCTGGCACAAACGATCTCTACATCGTCAGTGTGCATTTATTGACAAGTTCGTCCACCGCTCGCGGGACGGAAGCGGCCAACCTGAAGACTTTGATTCAAGCCAATTTTCCGTCCAACGCGTGGATTGTCGTCGCGGGCGATTTCAACACCGACAGCCGGACTGAAACGCCCACGATGACCACCTTTGACAGTTATCTGAGCGACAATCCCGTCCCCGTTGACGATCTCGGCAATTCCAATACGAGTATCAATCGAAATCACCCGCACGATTACGTGCTGCCCGGCTTTTCGCTCACCAATCTGGAAACCGCCACGGCATTCCCGACTCACACTTACCCCAATGGGCTGGTTTTCGATTCGCGCGTTTACAGCGACCTCAGTGATTTTTCTCCGGTGGAATCCGCCGATTCCGGCTTGGCCCAGCACATGGCCGTCCTGAAGGATTTTTTGATTCCAGTGGGGAACGATTCGGGCACGAACCCGCCGGGGATCATTACGCAGCCGCAAGGCCAGACAAACGCGGTCGGCGCAACCATTACGTTTTCCTTCGGGGCCAGCGGCAGCGGCACGCTCGCCTGCCAATGGCAGTTCAACGGCACGAACCTTGCCGGCGCAACCGCGAATCCATTTGTACTCGTCAATGCGCAACTCACGAACAACGGAACTTATTCCGTCATCGTCACGAACCTTTTCGGCAGCGTCACCAGTTCCAACGCCGTACTGCTGCTGACCAACGCGCCACCCGTTATCACGACGCAGCCACAGAGCCAGTTTATCCTCGCCGGACAAACCGCCATATTCAGCGTCGCCGCCACCGGCACGCCGCCATTGAATTATCAATGGTTGTTCAGTGGCACGAACATTGCCGGAGCAATCACCAATCCCTTCACACTGACAAACGTTCAACTTGCCAACGCTGGAAATTATTCCGTCGTCATCACCAACATCGCCGGCAGCGTGACCAGTTCGGCGGCTTCGCTCACGGTGCTGTTCACGAACCCGGCTGTTTTCGCGCAATGGAATTTCAACAGCATCACACCGGATAACAACACGACCACGGGCACCACGACGCCTTCCATCGGCATGGGCACCGCCGCCCTGGTAAATGGCACAACCGCCACGTTTGCCACGGGGGACACGGCTCTCGACCCCGCCGGCAGCACGGACAATTCCGGCTGGAACACGACGACCTATCCGGCGCAAGGCGCCGGAAACAAGACGCGCGGCGTTCAATTCACGGTCAGCACTGCTGGACGAAAGAATATCGTCATCAGTTGGAGCTCACAGTCCAGCAACACCGGCAGCAAGTATGGCCGGCTGCAATACACGACGAACGGGATTGATTTTGTGGATTTCCCGGCCGCATTCATCAACGGCACGAGTTTCACCGCGAAGACCAACAGCCTCGCCGCGATTTCCGGTGTGAACAATAACACGAATTTTGCTTTTCGTTTTGTGTCTGAATTTGAAAACACGGCCGCAAACACAGCGAATACAAATTATGTCCCCGCTAATTCCAGCTCTTACGCCACGACCGGCACCATGCGTTACGACATGGTTACCGTCTCCGGCTCCTCCTATATCGCCGCCACGGCGGCCGCGCTGACGCAGGTTGGCTTGACTAACAGCCAGTTCAGCTTCGCCGTCAGCGGCAGTGTTGGCGCAAGTTACATCGTCCAGACTTCGACCAACCTGGCGGCGACCAATTGGATTCCGGTTTTCACCAATGTTTCGCCCTACAGTTTCACCGACGTAAACGTGACGACGCCGCAAAAATTCTACCGGGCCGCGGCTCAGCCCTGATTATCGGGTGGGGCGAGCGTCCTCGCGAGCCGGCGGAAATCAGTTCTCCACCCGGCTGGAAATCTCGCCCTCTTTCACACGCGTCCTCAAGTGCTGCCCGGAGCTTACGTCCCTGGCGCGACGAATGACCTTTCCCGATGCCGCGTCCATGGTAATCGAATAACCGCGTGCCAGCACCTGCTCTGGCCCCAGCAAACGCAGTCGCGATTCGGTCGCGTCAAAACGGTTCTTCCAATTCCGCAAGCAAACGCGCGCCAGTTCGCGCAAACGCCGTTGACTCACCACCAACGACTCGCACCGCTGCCTCAACAATTGCGCCGGACGGACGCGCAACAATCGTTCCGCCAGATTCTGCCAGGCCACCAGCCGGTCCTTTGTGCCCTGCTTCGTGCAACGCAACAAACCGGTTTGTAAATCGTTGAGTTGCTGCAATAATTCGTTCAGGCGCCGGCGCGGATGCGCCCGCGCCATGCGCTGCGTCAAATCCGTCACGAGCTGATGGCTGGCAAACACGCCTTCGGTGATGATTTCCGCCGCCGCGCTGGGAGTTGCCGCGCGCGCGTCTGCGACGAAATCACTGATGGTAAAATCAATCTCGTGGCCGACCGCCGACACGACGGGAATGGCCGATTCAAAAATCGCCCGCGCCACAGCTTCCTCGTTGAACGCCCACAAATCTTCGAGGCTGCCGCCGCCACGGGTGATCAAAATTAAATCCAATCCATTTTGGGTAGGGCGGGCAGTCCTCTGCCCGCCGCTTAAACCATCGTTTTCTCTCGGCGCGCAAGGGACTGCGCGCCCTACCAGAGCTACAGAAAATTCATTCAACAACCGTATCGCCGCCGCAATTACTTCCGCCGCGCCTTCGCCTTGCACGCGGCAGGGCGCGAGGATGATTTCCAGGCCCGGATTCCGCCGCTGGATGACATGCAGCACGTCGCGGATCGCAGCGCCGGTGGGCGACGTGACCAGCCCGATGCGTTGCGGATATTTCGGGAGCGGACGTTTCCGTTCCGTCGCGAAAAGACCTTCCGCCGCGAGCTTCTGTTTGAGCTTCTCGAACGCGACTTGCAATGCGCCAACACCCTGCAATTCCACTGCGCGCACGATTAGCTGATATTGCCCGCGCGCCTCATAAACTGTCACATCACCTTGCAGCAAAACCTTCTGCCCGTCCGCCAACAATTCGCGATGCGCAACCTTTTCGCGGCTGAACAAAACACAGCTCAATTGAGCCGCGGCGTCCTTGAGCGTGAAATACATGTGGCCGGAAGATTGGGTGCGCAGATTGGTGACTTCGCCGGTCACCCAAACCTGGCCGACCGATTTTTCCAGCAGCCGCTTGACCTGCGCTGTCAGTTCCGAGACGGACAAAACCTTTCTTGTCTGTTCCGTCGGGAACAGCTCACCGAAATCCCATTGCGATTTGGCGGGTTTGCTCATCAAATGTTTGCGAATTAAGCCACGTCAGCCTCGCCAAAGCAAGCGAAGGTGGGGATTGTATCTGGATGAAGCATGGAATGGGCTCAATCTGGTTTTTTGGCTCGCCCTCACCCTGCCCCTCTCCCCCGGGAGAGGGAAATGTATTGGTTCGCTTGCTTGATAATCCTCACGATTTTTTGCCAACGCAGTCCAGTGAACTTCATGTCAAGAACACGGACAATTTAAAAAAAGACGGACGGCGATTCTCCCTCTCCCGGGGTGAGAAGGCCGGGGTGGGTGAGCGTTCATCAAAAAGTTCTGACCAGGCAATTATTTCTGCCCATCACCTTTTTTGGGAGGAAGGTGCGCGCAGCGAGTTGGCCACGCGGCGGAAGTGGTAGCCGAGAATGGCGAGTTCGATGGCGTGCGGGAACTGGCGCGGACGCCGGATGAGTGTGCCCAAAAACAGCCGCCAGTATCCCACGCGACCCCGGTGCCACACCCCCAGCACCCAGAGTGATTTCAGGAAGGCAATGCAATCCGCCCGCGACAGGCGCAATCGCGGGCCGGTCGGACGATGGCTCTTGAGGAACGTCCGGATGCGCTGGTAGTAGTTTCGCGGCTCGTAAAGTTTCTTCACCAGTTCGCGGTAGCCGGATTGCAGGAACTCGCGGTTTAATTTGGGTTTGAAGTTCAGCGCGGCGTCGGTGTTGTTGCCGGTGCTTTCGATTTCCAGCCGTCCTTCGCGTTTCAACCGCTGCCACAATCGCGTCTGCGGCAGCGCATTCAGCAATCCCACCATCGCCGTCGCCACGCCGGAACGCTGGATGAATTCAAACTGCCGCTTGAAGATGTCGCTCTTGTCGCTGTCGAAACCCACGATGAATCCGCCCATGACCTCCAACCCGGCGCGTTGCAGCGTCTGCACCGAGGCCACGAGGTCGCGGTTCCGGTTCTGGAGCTTGTGACACTCGTCCAGCGCCTCGACTGAGGGCGTTTCGATGCCCACAAAAACTTTCTTGAACCCGGCTGCCACCATCAGTGCGCACAATTCCGGGTCATCAGCGAGATTCATGGACGCCTCGGTAAGAAATCCGATGCGCGATCGCGTGCGCCGCCGCCACTCGATCAGGGCGCGCAACAGCATCTTGGTTCGCTGTTTGTTGCCAATGAAATTGTCGTCCACAATGAACACCATGTCCTTCCACCCGCGCCGGACCAGCGCGTCCAGTTCGGCAATCAATTGCAGCGGCGTTTTTGTGCGGGGCACACGTCCGTTCATCACGATGATGTCGCAAAACTCGCAATCAAACGGGCAGCCACGCGAGAATTGCACGGCCATCGTCACATAATACTGGAATTTGATGAGGTCCCAACGGGGTACCGGTGTTTGGGTGATTTCCGGCCGGTTCGTGCAACGATAAACAGATTGCAACCGGCCGTTTCGCATGTCGGCCACGACCTGGGGCATCACTTCCTCGGCTTCGCCCAGAACGAAGTGTTGAATCTCCGGAAATGCCTCATGTCCGGTGGTGAACAGCGGCCCGCCCGCAATGACGGTTTTATTCAGTACTGCGCACCGCGCCATGATTTCGCGGACGGATTCCTTTTGCACCAGCATGGCACCCAACAGCACGTAATCCGCCCAACGCAGGTCTTCATCCTTGAGCCGTTCCACGTTCAGGTCCACCAGCTTGAGCTGCCATTCCGGCGGGAGCATTGCCGCCACCGTCAGCAATCCCAGCGGCGCCATGGACGCTTTTCTGGAAACGAAGCGCACGGCATGTTTGAAACTCCAAAACGTGTCGGGCGTTCGCGGGCTGATAAGGAGTATTTTCATATCAACGGTGAAATGGTGAAGCTTTAAACTTTAATCTAAGCCCGATACGGAGTTTATGCAACGTGAATTCCTGGAAATTCGACGCGACGGGAGCAACCCGGCACTGTTCCTGGCCTGAAAATGAGAACTGGCAAATGCGTTTGAGAAGAGCGGCAGAGGGCTGCCGCAGTCCAAGACGCTGCCGCGCGAACCGACCTGATGCTGACACCTTCGGGAGTGGCTTGCCGCAACAAATGCCGCGAAGCGTCATGGAGTGCGCCCGTCCCCTGGCGCTTTGGCAGGAACGATGAAAAATTGCGCCCCGGCTATTCAAGTTCGATGCCGACAGGACAGTGATCGGAGCCTTCCACATCAGCGCGGATGAAGGCGCGTTTGAGACGCGGGCGCAGCACAGCGCTGATGAGGAAATAGTCAATGCGCCAGCCGACGTTCCGGGAACGCGCGCCGGACATCTGGCTCCACCAGGTGTAATGTCCCCCGCCCTTCTCAAATTCGCGGAAGCTGTCGAGAAGACCGGCGCGTACGAAGGCGCTGAACCCGGCGCGTTCCTCGGGTGTGAAACCGTGATTATGGATATTGGCCTTGGGGTTCGCGAGGTCAATTTCCGTATGCGCCACGTTGAGGTCGCCGCAGAAGATGACGGGTTTTTTCTTCTCCAGCTTTTTGAGGTAACGAAGAAAATCGCGATCCCACTGCTGGCGATAGGCGAGCCGCGTAAGTTCGCGCTTGGAGTTGGGCACATAGACATTGACGAGAAAAAAGTCGGCAAACTCGGCGGTGAGCACGCGGCCTTCCTGGTCGTGCTCGGCGATGCCGATGTGCGGCGTGACCTCCAACGGGCGTATTCGGGTGAAAATGGCGGTGCCGGAATAGCCTTTTTTCTGCGCGGAGTTCCAGAACGTCGTGTAGGTCGCCGGCCAGAGCTGCTCAATGTCGTCGGGGCTGCATTTGGTTTCCTGCAGGCAAAGGACATCGGGTTTTTCGGCGTCGAGATAATCGAGGAAATTTTTCTTCAGCACGGCGCGCAGGCCGTTGACGTTCCAGGAAATCAGTTTCATGGCGGAAGACTAAACCACGGATGAACACGGATAAACCCAGATGTTGGGATGGTGGGGCGAGGCTACTGACGAGCCGAGGAGTGTCTGCAAAGACCGGCTCGCGGGGACGCTCGCCCCACCTATTAGACACCAAGGCGCTACAACAAAGTTTCCCGGCATTTCCAGTTGGTTCACGTTTTAGCTTCCGGCTGGAACACGATGGCGCTCATGGGCGGCAGACAAAATTCAGCGGAATGTGGCTGGCTGTGGCAGGGAACGTTTTCGGCGGTGACGCCACCCGGATTGCCCTGGTTGCCGCCGGCGTAGATGCCGGCGTCGCTGTTCAACACTTCGCGCCATTTACCGGCGCGCGGGAGGCCGACGCGATATTTTTGGCGCGGCACCGGCGTGAGATTCAGGATCACAGCAAGCTGGTTCGCGCCATCAGCGGTCTGGCGGACGAAGGATAACACACTGTTCTCACGATCGGCGCAATCAATCCAATAAAACCCGTCGTGGTCGTAGTCACCCTGCCAAAGTGCCGGGGTGGCGGCGTAAAGTTTGTTCAGATCCTCGACAAATTTTTGCAGCCCGCGATGAAAAGGTCCGGCGTCGAGCAGCCACCAGTCAAGCTGGCCATTTTCGTTCCACTCGGCGCGCTGGCCGATTTCGTCGCCCATGAAAATCAATTTTTTGCCGGGGAACAGCCATTGATACGCGAGCAGCGTCCGCAGATTGGCAAATTTTTGCCAGTCGTCACCGGGCATCCGCCCGATCAGCGACGCTTTGCCGTGAACCACCTCGTCGTGCGACAGCGGCAGGATGAAATTTTCACTGTGTTGATAGAGCGTCGCGAACGTGAGGTCGTTCTGGTGATATTTCCGGTAAATGGAATCACGCTTGAAGTAGTCGAGTGTGTCGTGCATCCAGCCCATGTTCCACTTGAAGGAAAAGCCCAGCCCGCCGAGATACGGCGGCCGCGTCACCTGCGGCCAGGCGGTGGATTCCTCGGCAATGGTAACGATGCCGGGAAACTCCGTGTGCGCGATGTAGTTGAATTTTTTGAGAAATTCGATGGCTTCCAGATTTTCCCGTCCGCCGAACTGGTTGGGAACCCATTCACCCTGCTTGCGCGAATAATCGAGGTAAAGCATCGAGGCCACGGCATCCACCCGCAGGCCGTCAATGTGGAAGCGGTCGAGCCAGAACAGCGCGTTGGCGACGAGGAAATTATTCACTTCATTCCGGCCAAAATTGAAAATGAGCGTGCCCCAATCCTGATGCGCGCCCTTGCGCGGGTCTTCGTGCTCGTAAAGGGCGGTGCCGTCGAATTTCGCCAGCGCCCATTCATCGCGCGGAAAATGCGCGGGCACCCAGTCCACAATCACGCCGATGCCCGCCTCGTGGAGGGCGTTGACGAGAAATTGAAAATCCTCCGGCGTGCCGTAGCGGCTGGTGGGCGCGTAGAAACCGGTGACTTGATAACCCCAGGACGGATAAAACGCGTGCTCGGCCACCGGCAGGAATTCGACGTGCGTGAACCCCATGCGCTGAACGTAAAGCACGAGCGGTGCGGCCAGCTCGCGGTAGCTCCACGATTCGTTCGCCGTTTTTTTCCGCCAGGAACCAACGTGGACCTCATAAATGCTCATCGGCGAGCGCAGCGCATCGCGTTCGCGGCGCCGTTTCAACCAGGCCCCGTCGTTCCACTGGAATTTGCGCGTGTCCCAGACAATGGCGGCATTTTTCGGCGGGACCTCGAAGAAATATCCGCAGGGATCGGTGTTCAACTTGATGCGGCCGTGCGCGTCGCGGATTTCAAATTTGTAATGCGCGCCGATGCCGACGCCCGGAATGAAAATTTCCCAGACGCCGGACGCGCCGAGCAATCGCAGGGGATGAAACCGTCCGTCCCACTGGTTGAAATCGCCAACGACGCTGATGCGCTGCGCGTTCGGCGCCCAGACGGCGAAGCTGGTGCCGGGCACACCGTCAATCACGCGCAACTGGGCGCCGAGCTTTTCGTAAATCCGGCGTTCGTCGCCCTTGCCGAACAAAAACAAATCCGATTCGCCCAGCGTGGGCAAAAAAGAAAACGCGTCGCGGGTGCGGCGGGTCTGGCCCTGATGATTGGTGACCACCAGGTCGTAGGCGTAAACGCGGCTGGCCGATTTTGTGACGCCTTCAAAAAGCCCGCTCTCGTGAATGCGCTTGAGCGCAAACCGAGGTTTGTCTTTCTCGTGAACCGGCTGGACTTCAACCCTGGCGGCATCGGGCAGAAACGCGCGAACGACCAGCCCCGAACCGCCGCCCAACGGCTGCATGCCCAGCAGCATGTGCGGCGACTGATGGATCAGTTCCACCAGGCTGTGCAGTTCATCTTTGGTGAGCAACATGACGGCGAAAGGTTAACAGGTTTTTTTCGCCAAGGCACGATATTCATAATCCATCCTGGCTGGGGGGTAACGTTGCATTTGGTCGGTTCCGGTTGGATTTCAACTTGGGTTCGTTTGGCAAAAATGCTGTTTTGCGCCATCAATATCTTTCCAAAACTTCCATTGTGATTGGGGGCGGAACCATCTCGCCCTGCCGACGCCGTTGCAACCGTTCCAACTGGTTCATATCACGGCGCAACTGCCTACGTAGCATCGTCTCGTAACGCATGATCTTGTCCAAAACCTCCGACGATGGCAGCACCGCCGCCCCCTGCCGCGCCTCCTCCTCTTTTTCTTCATGCTCCTCGCATTTAAGTTTGTGCCACGATATGAAGTTCAGGTTCTCGTCAATGAAAGCGAGAATCTGCTCCTTCTGTTTCGCCCGCAAAGCCAATTCGTCCAGGCCTTCTGGATTCCCCTGCGATTGCAAACGCAGTTTTTCCAAATCCCTCGTCAGGCCATTCGGTTCGCCGCGAAGAAAAGCCAATTGGATAGCGGCCTCGGTCAATTCGCCATCTTTCTCGACCGAGTCGCGAACCTTCTTCAACTTTTTCTCCAGAATGAAATTGCCCAGAACTGAATTCCCCATTGACCAAACCGGGTCGCCATGCATTTCCCATTGCTTCGTATCCACAGCCGGGTGCTGGTAGGTTCGATCCCATTGTCCCTTGTCCACATTCAAGGCGATTTCGCCAGACTCGGCCTTGAGCACCCGGCGCAGCCGCCAGTAAGACGTCACAATCTGATCCACCAGCATTTCCTCCTGCACCCCTACGGGATTCCAATCCCCCCAAAAACGCTGCCGAAGGGCCAAAAATTCTTGTTCACTTTCCTTGATTTGCCTGCCACGCACAATCACTTCCCTCGACAGGATGCCGTGTTTGAAGGCGTTCATTTTTGAAATCTGTTTGCCAGCAGCCGTTCTTGGCCCGGTGGACTTTTGGGCGTTACGCCGGTTGGCCGCGATTTGTTTGACTGATAAAGCTTTTTTCACGGTGTCCTCAGTTGTGACGGCCACGAACAAAATGATGATAAAGCCAGCCTTTGGAGACGTTGTTCATCAATCCGACATAGACCGACGCGTCAACGCAAGTGGCTTTTATCCTCAATGCCATTTCAGCATCTCCTGGGCTATGATCATGGCAATCCGCTGCGAACAAATCGTGCGCGCGTCGGGTTTGCCGGCTGGCGCGGATTTTTGCGGAAGCCGCTCGCCCAATCGAACACGGGGATGGTTAAATAACCGGCTGATGTCTCCCAAGGATGTCGTGTTAATTTGATGGTTTTTCATTGTTTATTTGGTGATGGCGTTCATTTTGGGAATCTCTTTGCCAGCAGACGTTCCCGTCCCGGTGGATTTCTGCGCGTTGCGCCGGTTGGCGGCAATTTGTTTTAGCGACATGTTTTTGCGCATAGGTTCATCGGTAACGCCCGCGAATGCGTTGATTGTAATAGGTGCCGGGTGAATCGGCATTGATGATATCCTCAAACATAAAATAGGGGACGCCAGGGTGCGGATAGGTATCTCCGGAGTGAAACTCTACATAGAGCGTGTGGCCATCATGTCCAACAGCACGGATGAAAGACGAGCTGACCGAAATCATTTCAATATAGTAATTCACACTCCTTTGCTACTACGGAGGGAATGAACAGACAACTTTTAGCTTTCGGGAAAATTACGATGCCTTTTTCCCTAGCGGAATCAACGAACCTGTGACTTTTTGGCCGCCCGCTTTTTGTTCGCCCCGGCGATGGTTTTAAGGGCGGTTAAAATGTCCTTAAAGATGGCGTGTTGAATCGCGCCCTTCTTTGCCCCTTCCCGGTAATTTCGAGTCTCGCGATATTTTTGCCACTCAGGCCGGAGATGGAAGTCGGGCATGTCCTCCAAAATGATTTCTTTGCCCTTGCGCCAATATTGCAGGACGTTGTCCGGTGCGATGGGAACCGGAAGCTTTTCCAGTCCGGCAACATATTTTGGGAAAGGCCGCACGATATGGCGGATTTTCCCTTCCGCATCAAAGTCGCCCCGATACGACTGTTGCGCCCAAACCGGCGACAAATTCCCATTGCATCTGATGCTGTTGAGGATGGCCCGCGCATAGACATTGGCCGGAGTGTCGCTGACAAACCAAGTTTTTGAGCCGACCCGACGGGCATCATCCGTTTGTTCGCCTAGCCGCGCATCCCGCCGCATTTTCCTGACCACCCCGGCGGTTTTGGGATGAATGGACAGGAGACAGGGCAATACTTTCTTGCGCGGAGCGATCTGGTCGAAAAGTTTCCGGTTCCGCATATAAAGATTCAGCACCTCATAGGTTGCCTGGGTCGCAATGGCATAAAGCATTTCCGCCGCCTGCAAATCAGAGTCCCACTGGGTCTTTAAACGGTATCCATTGACGATGCGCCAAACCATGGAATCTTCGCTATCCGGTTTCATCGACGGATAACCGGCAGAATCGTGACTGACCAGATAGCATAGTTCCGCCACATGGTCGTATTTGGGATTGGGGGTCTGCAAAACCGGGTTCGTCTTTCCCCGCGCGCTGTAATCAATTAACTGATCGAAAGCGGTATGGGATGGAAAATATTTTACCGGCCAGGGATAGCGGATGCGGCGGGACTGTTTCACAATTCCAGCGATTTTTGCTCGTGCTGCTTTTTCTTTGATTCCGGCGCTTTCTTGAAGGTCTCGTCGGTGGCGGCGACGGTGGAGGGACGCTCAATCCCCTTCCCTTCCATCAATTCTTTCACCGTGCGGAGTTGCAGGCGCGGGTATTTCTGACGGTTGGTCTTGTGCTCGTAAAAACCGGCGCTGGCGGCTTCGGTTTCCATCGGCGCGGTTGGCGGTTGCAGGGAAATCAAGATGCCGATGGCGGCCTGCTCGCGGTCCAGCACGCCGCGCAAATCGCGCACGTCCTTCACGCCGGTCTTGCCGCCTTTGACTTGAATGATGATTTGTTCCGGCCTGGCGGCCTTGGGGTCGTCGCGGAAAAGGATTTTGCCGTCAATGCCGTGGTCCGCGCCTTTCTTCTGCTCGACGGGCCGCGCGCCGACGAGGCCGAGCGCCCACCATTGGAATTGATATTTGTCGTCCTCGGCGAGCGTGGCGGCTTCGTTGGGCGTGGTCGGCTCGCCGATGATGCGGACGAGGGAAACGGTAGGGCGCGTCACTCCGTGCGCGCCGTCGGGTGATTGCTCGCGGGCGGACGACTCACCACGTTCGGCGGCGGGCAGAGGACTGCCCGCCCTACCAACAGATTCGGAAGTGGGGCTCGTATAACTCGTCCCTCCGGAAACGAATTTCAGGCGGGTGCCGTAGGTGTCTTGCAGGCGGTTCTTGATGAGGGAAATGGCGAGTTGGGTCACGTCAATGCCGATCCAGTCGCGCCCGAGTTTCTCGGCGGCGTCAATGGTCGTGCCGCAACCGCAGAACGGGTCCAGCACCACGTCGCCGGGATTGCTGCTGGCTTGGATGATCCGCTCCAGCAACGCCACGGGCTTTTGCGTCGGATAGCCGAGACGTTCCTTTGCTTGGGAAGAAATTGCCTGAATATCCGTGATGATGTCTTGAATCTGAACGCCTTCGCCATCGTCGAGATAACGCTTCTGTTGAGGAACTTCTCCTTTTGGTGGCCAGTAAATAAGGCCGCTCGCGTCAAGGAGATCAAGCTTCTCCTGGGTCGTCATCTTAACCAGTTCAGCAGAGGTAGCCAGAGGCTTGAGCGCGTAACTGGGAACAGCCCAATGCCGTCCAGATTTCGTCGGATTAACATTGCGCCAAGGCGCACCCGAATCCCCAGAACGTGTTCCCGCTCCAGTTAAAGTTACAAGACGGTAACGCCCCTTCTCATCTTCAAAGCGATAAAAGTCATCCAAATATTTTTCGTCGTAATCTTGATACGCGCGATTCCAAGTTGGCTCGTCGGCTTTGCTGTAAAAGAGAATTGTATCGTGGATTGGCCCCCACCGTTTCGCTCCGCCATGCGAGCCTGTTCGTTTCCAAATGATTTCATTTTGAAAGTTGTTTCCACCAAACACCGCATCACACAGCAACTTGAGGTAATGGGAAGCGGTGGGGTCGCAGTGGAGGTAGAGCGAGCCGGTGGGTTTGAGAACACGGCGCAGTTCGACGAGGCGCGAGGACATCATGGTGAGGTAGGCCATCATGTCGTTGCCGCCCAGAAAGGTGTAGAACGCCTGCATCACGTCCGAGACCTTGCCGGGCTGCTCGGTCACGGCGTCGTAGGCTTTCTTGGTTTCGATATCCCAATGCCAGGTGTCCTCGAAGGCGTGAATCTGGCTGGCGGCGGCGGAGCCGTCCTTTTCCTGAAAGAAGGCATTGTAGTTCTGGGCGGAGTTGAACGGCGGATCGAGATAAACGAGGTCCACGGTCCCGTCCTTGAGGTAACGCCGGAGGATGTTGAGGTTGTCGCCGTAATAGAGCGTGCCCATTTGAAAATTTATGGTTGAGAGTTGAGGGATGAGAGTCAAGCGGCAAGCGCGCGGTTTTCCTGGTGTCAGGTTTTGATTTGCGCAAGCCAATGTTCGCGGATGGGCGGGTGAAGGCCAGTGGCGAGCATATTACGGGCGGCAAAACCGGCGTAAACGGCGTTCTTGCCGGGCAACTGTTCGATGCGTAGGAGCTGGTTGTATATCTGACTGCTGATAATTATAATTAACATACCTGCATTAATTGTAGATTCATTTTTGATTTTGTCATTTTTGATTTGTCTTGACTGCGTGCGGCTAATTTACTTATCAAAAGTCATTCGTGCTGTTTTTATGAAGACTCGAATCAAATCATCCCTGAACAATTTCCACAACTTTTCAGCCGCCAGCCTTTGCCAACGGTCACGTCGAACCATCGGCGGACTGGTTGTCTTGCTCGCCGGCATGCACTTGAGTGGAGCCGTCCAGGCGGCGCAAATCGTCTGGACCAACACCGCCGGCGGCAATTGGAATGTTGCCGCCAATTGGAATCCCAACCAGGTTCCCACTTCCGCCGATGATGCGGTGATTACCGCCAGCGGCACTTACGCGGTCACGCTGAACACCAGCACCAACATTAACAGTCTGACTTTGGGCGGCGCCAGCGGACAACAAACCCTTGCCAATAATAACGGCTATAAGCTGACGTTAAACCAAGCCAGTGTGATCAACTCCAATGGTGTCTTTGCCTTGAACGGCATTGTGGCGGGAGCCGGTTTGCTGACGGTTCAGGGCCAGTTTATGTGGAACGGTGGCTATCTCTATCCGGGGAGCGTGCTGACGGTGGCCACCAACGGGTTGCTGGCGCTGGCGGGCGGCAACCAACATATTCTCTACGGCATCATCACCAACGCGGGGACGATCCAACTGCAAAACGGCGGCGGGGATTTGTATCTTTATGGCAGTTGCGAGGCCGTCGGGTCCATCGGTGAACTGGTCAATCTGCCGGGGGCGCTGGTGGACGTGCAGGGCAATAATTCGATTTATTGGGGGTGCGGCACGGAACTGCTGATCAATCAGGGCGTGCTGCGCAAGTCCGGCGGCACCGGCACCACCTACATTTACGCCTCGCTGACCAATAGCGGCACGCTGGATGTGCAGACCGGCACGCTCAACCTCCACACCAGCGGCCAGGGCAGCGGGTTGTTTCTGCCGGAAGCGGGCGCGACGCTGATTTTCAACCAAACTTTCGAAGTGGACAACGCCCTCACGGGGGCGGGCACGAATCTTCTGAACGGCGGCACGTTCACGTTGAATGGGAACATAAATGGTTCCAATGTGGTCTTGAACGGCGCATACCTGCTGGCCAGCAACACGGTGATCAACGGCGCGCTGACTTGGAACAGCGGCCAGATCAATCCCGGGAGCGTGGTGACAGTGGCCACCAACGGGCTGCTGGCGCTGGCCAGCGACAACGTTCATATTTTTTACGGCATCCTGACCAACGCGGGGACGATCCAACTGCTAAACGGCGGCAACAGCTTGTGGCTTTACGGCAGTTGCGTGGGGGGCGTCGGCGAATTGGTTAATCTGCCGGGGGCGTTGTTGGACATCCAAGGCGACAATTCCATCTACCAAAACTGCGGCACGGAACTGGTGGTCAACCAGGGCGTGCTGCGCAAATCCGGCGGGACCGGCACCACGACCGTCAGACCGACCTTCTACAACAGCGGCACGCTGGATGTCCAAACCGGCACGGTCAACCTGTATGCCGGCCAGGGCAGCGGGTTGTTTCTGCCGGAAGCGGGCGCGACGCTGATTTTCAACCAAACTTTCGAAGTGGACAACGCCCTCACGGGGGCGGGGACGAATCTCCTGAACGGCGGCACGTTCACCTTGAATGGCAACATCAATGGTTCCAACTTGGTGTTGAACGGCGCATACCTGTTGGCCAGCAACACGGTAATCAACGGCACGCTGACTTGGAACAGCGGCAATATCAATGCGGGGAGCGTGCTGGCCGTGGCCACCAACGCGCTGCTGGCGCTGGCAAGCGGCAACGGACATTTTCTCTACGGCATCATCACCAATGCGGGGACGATCCAACTATTAAACGGCAGCGGTAGTTTGTATCTTTATGGCAGTTGCGCAGGTGGCATCGGGGAATTGGTCAATCTGCCGGGGGCGCTGGTGGACGTGCAGGGCAATAATTCCATCTATTACGGCTGCGGTTCGGAGTTGCTGATCAACCAAGGCATGGTGCGCAAGTCGGGCGGGACGGGCACCACAACCATCACCCCCATATTCAACAACAGCGGCACGCTGGATGTCCAAACGGGCACGGTCAGCTTGTATGCCGGCCAGGGCAGCGGGTTGTTTCTGCCGGAAGCGGGCGCGACCCTGATTTTCTCCGCAACATACGAAGTGGACAACGCCCTCACGGGCGCGGGGACGAATCTCCTGAACGGCGGCACGTTCACCTTGAATGGCAACATCAATGGTTCCAACGTGGTGTTGAACGGCGCGAACCTGCTGGCCGGCAACACGGTGATCAACGGCGGGCTGACCTGGAACAGCGGCGTGATCAACGCGGGGAGCGTGGTGACGGTGGCCACCAACCGGCTGCTGGTGCTGGCCAGCGGCAGCGGACATTCTTTATACGGGATCGTGACCAACGCGGGGACGATCCAACTGTTGAACGGCGGCGGTAATTTGTATCTTTACGGCAGTTGCAAGGGCGGCGGGGCCATTGGCGAACTGGTCAATCTGCCGGGAGCGCTGTTGGACGTCCAGGGCGATAGTGTAATTAACAACGGCTGCGGCACGGAACTGGTGATCAACCAGGGTGTGATGCGCAAGTCGGGCGGGACGGGCACCACGGCGATCCTGCCGCAGTTCTACAACAGCGGCACGCTGGACGTGCAGACCGGCAGCGTCAATCTTAACAACACCGGTCAGGGCAGCGGACTGTTTCTGCCGGAAGCGGGCGCAACGCTGATTTTCTCCCAAACTTACGAAGTGGACAACAACCTCACAGGGGCGGGGACGAATCTCCTGAACAGCGGCACGTTCACGTTGAATGGGAACATCAATGGTTCCAACGTGGTGATGAACGGCGCGAACCTGCTGGCCAGCAACACGGTAATCAACGGCGCGCTGACCTGGATCAGCGGCGCGATCAACGCGGGGAGCGTGGTGACGGTGGCCACCAACCGGCTGCTGGTGCTGGCCAGCGGCAACGGACATTATTTATACGGGACAATGACCAACGCGGGGACAATCCAACTGTTAATCGGCGGCGCTAATCTCTATCTTCGTGGCAGTTGCAATCCCGGTGCCATCGGCGATTTGGTCAATCTGCCGGGAGCCCTGGTGGATGTGCAGGGCGATGATTCAATTTCCGCTGGCTGCGGCACAGAACTGCTGGTCAATCAGGGCGTGGTGCGCAAGTCCGGCGGCACCGGCACCACCTCCATCAGCGTCCTGTTCACCAACAATGGCACGCTGGATGTCCAGACCGGCACGGTCAGTCTGAACCGCAACGGCCAGGGCAGCGGGGTGTTTCTGCCGGAAGCGGGCGCGACGCTGATTTTCTCCACCACTTATGAAGTGGACAACGACCTCATGGGCGCGGGGACGAATCTCCTGAACGGCGGCACGTTCACGTTGAATGGGAACATCAATGGTTCCAACGTGGTGTTGAACGGCGCGAGCCTGCTGGCCAGCAACACGGTGATCAACAGCGCGCTGACCTGGAACAACGGGGCCATCAATGCGGGGAGCGTGGTGACGGTGGCCACCAACCGGCTGCTGGTGCTGGCCAGCGGCAACGGACATGCTTTATACGGGATCGTGACCAACGCGGGGACGATCCAACTGTTAAACGGCGGCGGTGATTTGAATCTTCATGGCAGTTGCAATCCCGGTGCCATCGGCGAACTGGTCAATCTGCCGGGGGCGTTGGTGGACGTGCAGGGCGATAATTCGATTACCTGGCAATGCTCCACGGAACTGCTGGTCAATCAGGGCGTTCTGCGCAAGTCCGGCGGCACCAACACCACGATCATCGTCCCCACGTTCAACAACAGCGGCACTGTCCAGGCCAACAGTGGCACGGTGAGTTTCGGCAATGCCTTCATTCAGAACGGCGGCCAGACGGTGCTGAACGGCGGCAACTTTGCCTTCTCGCAAGCCGCACAACTTCTCGGCGGCAACCTCACTGGCGCCGGCACGATCACCGGCAGCGTTTCCAACAACGCCAGCATCGGCACCGGCGCATCGCCCGGTTTGCTCACCATCAGCGGCAATTACTCCGAAGGCCCCAACGCGCATCTGGCCATCAAGCTGGGCGGCTCTTTGGCCGGCACCAACTACGATCAATTGTCCATCGGCGGCAGCGCCGCGCTGGCAGGCACGCTGGATGTTTCCTATTGGAATGGCTTCACCCCCGCGGCCGGCAGTTTCTACACCGTGCTCGCCTGCAACGCGCGCTCCGGCTTCTTTTCCGCAATCACCGCCCCGACCAACACCACCGCCACCGTCTATACCGCCAAGACCGTCCTGGTTGAACCCGGCAATTCCCCTCCCGCCGCCAAACTCACTGTGCCCGCGCAATCGCTCGCCGGTCACACTTTCACAGTCAAAGGCTCCGGAACGGATCTGGACGGCTCCGTTACCAACTTGACCCTGTTGGTGGGCACCAACGTCCTCGTGTCCGCGTCGGGAAGCTCGGCTCAAGTCAGCTTCAGTTCCGATTTCCCCGGCACCCTGACCTTTACGGCTGTGGCCACCGATAACGATGGTGCCCAAGGCGCGACCAACGCCACCGTGGCCATCACCACGCTGCCGCTGCTAACACTTGATGCCGTCGGCTTCCAGACCAACCACGTCTTCAAGCTCTGCATGTTGGGCGTTGCGGGAACCAATTATCAAGTGCTGTCCAGCACCAACCTGGCGGTGCCGGGCTGGACCATATTGGGAACAATGGAAAGCACCAACGGCATCTGGCGTTTCTTGGATCCCACCGCCACAAATTCCCCCCGTTTCTACCGGGCGAAACAATTGCCGTAAATTTGCCGCCACCATCGGAAACACGATTCAAAACTCCGCCGCCCACATTCAGAACTGGCTGGCGGCTTTGGGGTCATCGCGGAAAAGGATTTTGCCGTCAATGCCGTGGTCCGCGCCTTTCTTCTGCTCCACGGGGCGGGCACCGACGAGGCCGAGCGCCCACCATTGGAATTGGAATTTGTCCTCCTCGGCGAGCGTGGCAGCTTCGTTGGGTGTGGTGGGTTCGCCGATGATGCGGACGAGGGAAACGCCCGGAGTGCGGCCGTCCCCGGCCGCAGCGATTTTCGAATTAGCCTCGACGTTGGAATCACCCGGGAGCCCTGTTTCCTTGTCACGTTGCTGCGCCCGAGGACGGGCGCACTCCGGGGCAGTGCCGCTCACGAATTTCAGGCGGGGGCCGTAGGTGTCTTACAGGCGGTTCTTGATGAGGGAAATGGCGAGTTGGGTCACGTCTATGCCGATCCAGTCGCGGCCAAGTTTCTCGGCGGCGGCAATGGTCGTGCCGCAGCCGCAGAAGGGATCGAGCACCACATCGCCGGAATTGCTGATGGCTTGGATGATGCCCTCCAGCAACGTCAGAGGTTTTTGTGTCGGATAAAGCGTGCCCATTTGAAAGTTTATGGTTGAGAGTCAAGCGGCAATGCGGGCGTGGCCACCTACGCGCATCTTGACACTGGCCTCATGCAGCATCGCGGAAAGCGGAGCGCCGATCTCTGAATCGGCACGAACAGGCGATTTCCTGCTAACCTTGCCGAAGCGGAGTTCGGCGCTCCGGGGGTAGTGAACTGCCACCCAAAACCAAATGGCCGCAGCCTCGGCTGCGGCCATTCAGAAAACTGTGGATTCGGACTTTCCGTTATTTCTTGCGGCGAAACAAAACGAGCATTAACCCGCCGATGGCGGACAAAGCCACCGTGGCCGGTTCAGGAACAACGGCAATGCTGTCAAGGCCAGAAGTCAACTCACCCGGAGTGCCAACGTCACCGATCAAACTAAGCGCGCCCGTGGACAGGTTGACGCTGAAGAACTCGGTCTGCCCGGCAACGGTTCCAGAGAAAAAGGCAACGTTGGATAAGGGCGAGATGTCAAATCCGATGCGGTCGGTGAAACTGACTCCCGTCGGCCCAATCAGGGTTGTGGCTCCCGTCGCTGGATTCATACTGTACAAATCATGGGAGGCAGCGCTGATGCCGTAAAAACTGGTGTTAAAATAATCATAAGCCAAAGAATCAACGCTCGCTCCGGAATAATTGGGTCCCGCCGTAGCCACACCCGTTATCGGATTAATGGTCAGGTTCTGCCCCAAATCGCTGGACACATAGAGCTGGCTGGTTCCGGCGTTGAAACCAAAGTCAATGCCGTTCAAAACCGGACTGAACGCGGTGCCCACCTGCGTGGCAGCGCCGGTAACAGGGTTGATGGTATATAAATGGCTCTGGTCGCCCAAGCCATAGAGGGTGCCACTGATCCAATCAATCCCCCGCATCTGTTCACCAGACTGCATGCCGGTAATGGAGACGGCTGAGAGCAAGGTTCCCGGCGTCGCGCTATCGAAGGAAACAAGCTGGTCCAATTGATCACTCACGCCGTAAACAAGTTCGGCGTTTGCCTTGCTGCCGGAAGCCACTGCCAACGCAGCCGCCAATGCGAGCGCGCTTCGGTTAAGGTTAGTCCGCATTTTCTGAATCATCATATTGTTTTTTGTTTGAACTGCCGTTGATTTATGTCATTGCCGAACCAAACTTTCGGCTAATCATTTAGATTATACATACTGATTACTTTTATGCAAGTATTTCTTTAAATATTGTAAACGCATGGTGGATAAGGAATGGTCATCCCAACTCCAGCGCAGTTCAGGTCGTGCTGGTTGGCAATTGATACCGTTATATGCGGCGGCGGAGCCGTTCTTTTACTGAAAGAAGGCGTTGTAATTCCGGGCGGAGTTGAAGGGCGGGTCGAGATAACGAGGTCAACGGTCGTCGTAACAAAGCGTGCCCATTTGAAAATTTATGGGTGCGAGATGCGGGTTGAGAGTCAAGCGGCAATGCGGGCGTGCTCACCACAAGCTGAAGCTTGAACTCCAACGACCGGCGGACAGGATGGCGGCGCGGCAGCGCGGCGCTACCACCAGATTCAGAAGCGGGACTCGTGTGACTCGTCCCTTTGGAGATGAATTTCAGGCGGGCGGCGGGAATGGCGTGGCTACGGCAAAAGCATCACCCGGTAGAATCGCCACGGGGCGGTTCCAATATCATTCGTGAACATCATGGGATTCATGGTGGCGGTGATGACGCTGCTGAGATTGCTCCAGGTGGTCTGGGTCAGGTTGGTCTTGGATTGCACCTGATACTGCGCTCCGGGAACGGCGGTCCAGGCCAGGTGAATGGAGCCATTGGCCACCGATGGCGCCCAGAGCGCGGGCGCCGGCACAGGCAGGACACTCACGTTGTCGAGGGCGAAGTAATCGTTGTCGTCACGGAATCCAAATCGCAACGTGGTGATGTTGGCCGGGGCTTGGACCACGAATTGCAGGTTGCTCCAGCCAAAAGCGCCCAAATTCGACTGGTTGAAAATGATATTGGTGGAGGCGGAGTTGGTGTTCCACTGGACCTGGAATTGATTGGGCGTGTCGCCCAAGGGATTGGCCAGCCAGAAGGAGAGCAGGTAATGCTGGCCCGGCCGCGTGGTCAGGGGCTGGGAAAGAAAGCCGAGGTCGGAAGACTGACCCAGGGCGCCAAAATAATTCCCCGCATACGGCGAGTAATTGGCGCCGGCTGCGTCATCCGCATCATCCACATAATTGTAGTCGTAAACGTGCTGGTCCCCCGTGAGGGTCCAATAGCAGAAATCGCCCGCTTCAAATCCGCCGTCCGACACCAATTCCTGGCTCACCTGCAAAGTGAATTGCCGGAGCTGCACCAGGCCGCTGGCCAGGTTCGTGAACCACAGGCTGGCCGTGTAAATGCCGGCGGGAAGAAGGCTGGCGGCTGAGTTAAGCGTCAGGGAAACGGAAGCGGCTCCGCCGCCCGCCGTGAGGGTGCCACCGCTGCCCGATACATTCAGCCAGACTGAAGTGCTGCCGAGGGACCATTGGAAGGCGGTTGTTCCGGTGTTGGTCAACGAAAGGGACTGGGTCGAAAGAGTGAACGGACCGCCAACCGGGCCGTTGGCGACCGCGCCTCTGCCCGGCGTGATCTGGAAACCGTCCGGCTGCGTCAGGGCGATGATCAGGCTTCCGCCGGAAGGGCTGCCCCAACCCGTGCAAAGATCGTAGCCCGGCACGGCGAGATACCGGGTCGCGCTGCTGTTCGTGTTGTTGCCCACCGTGATGTCGTCAAAACCGGCGGCGTAACCGGAATTGGTGCCGATGTGATAGAGGGCTGGATTCAGAAATCCGACGAAGTTGGTGGGATTGGCGGCGACGGATTGCTGGTTGACAAGGGCGCAAAACCCCGCCCACAACGGCGCGCCACAACTGGTGCCGCCCGTGGTTTCCTGCTGGCCGTTGTCCGCCACGATGAAAACATTGTCGGCCACCATGGCCACGTCCGGGCTGTTGCGTTTGGTGGTCGAGCCCTTGTTGGTGGACATATTGACCCCTTTTTGCCAGGTGGGAATGCTGTAGCTGGCCGTGCCGGAACTGACGCCGCCGCTGCTCATGTAGCCGTTCGGCCCTTCCTGGGTATTCCAAACGGTCTCCGACAACCAAGCGCCACCCGGACCAGCGGTGGCGAGCGTGGTTCCCCCCACGAGCGTGACATACGGGTCATCATCCGGCGCCAGGAAGGCTCCGGTGGCTGCGCCACTGTCGCCGGAAGCATCGAAGAAGGATTGTCCCTGCGTGGCGAATTTCTGGAAATAGACGTCCATCGCTTTTCGCTGCGCCGTCGTGATCGTGCCAAAATCCCAGGAACAACTGAATTGTTTGATGAGCGTGTTGGTGGACATGGCTTGCAACACGTCATTGGGCAGTCCATTGTTCGGGTCGGCTTCAAAAACCACCACTTTCGACAGGCCGGGCGCCATGGAAATCGCCATCTCGATGTCCAGGGCCACCTCGCCGTTGCCGCTGTTGGTGCCCGTGGTGGGAACGCCATCAAACCCATCCAGCAGGACAATTTGCAGCGGAACATTCGACACGCCCGTCTGGCTCACGTACGATGCGATGTCTCCCGCGTAATAACCGTCGAACTCCACCAACCCGACCCTTTGACCGGTTCCCGTGAGCGAAACGCCCGGCGCGTAGGCCGCCCGATAATCGAAGCCGGCCAGATTGCCGTTCGGCCCCGAGCCGATTATTTGGGGTGCAGCTTTCGGGGAAACGTTCAACGGAGAGCGCCGCAGATTTTTCGGATGGGGCCGGGCGAAATTGTCCAGGCCGCCGATGTATAAAATCGGGATGCCCACACCGGCCGATGGCTCGGTATCCGGCGCAAAAAAGGATCGCGGCTCCGTCGGATGCGCATACGTCCGCATCGTCACCTGCAAGGCGCGCTCGATGTCCGCGACGGAGGCGCTGACTTCCAGCAGCATCCGGTTGGAATGCCGGGCATTGATGGTAAAGCCGCTGCGGTCCGCCCAGGCGAGGACCGCCTGATAATCCGATTCGGTGGGGCCGAACCGGGCGTCGAACTCTTCCGGTGTGAGGTAGTGGTGGTATAAGGGGCTGGCGGGATCGTAAAGCTGATCGAGGAAATTTGTGAGCGCCTCCCGGTTGTGCAACGGCAGGTTGATGGACAGCTTCAGCCGGGTCGAACCGTCCAAGCGGCCCAGCGGCTGCAGACCGGGAACCACCGCCGGCAGGTGGCCGGGCAGGAGCATTCGTTGAGGCGTTTGCGCCGGCGCCAAAAAGGCGGAAACCAGGAGGACGGCGGTCGAAAGCCGGAAAGCTTTTTCACAAACATCTGCAAGGTGCATCGGATACAAGGTAATTGGAAACCGCCCGGTGCGCAATTCGCAACACCCCGGCGCGATGTCCTCGGGCGCAACCTGGCACGGCCGCCGACTTCCTCTCCTGGGGAAGAGGGGGTTTTGTTAACAACTCATTTTATGTTAATAAGTAAATTTGTGTTTGGGAAAAATGGGCATATCATCGGTTCTTGTACCTCAGCCACGATGCCAGCACCGGGAAATCAAGTGCGGCACATTTTGGTGGTGGACGACGAACCCGCCGTCTGCGATGCCATCAAGATGATGCTCAAATTTGACGGGCACGCAGTCCAGACTGCCAACGGGGGCAAAGAAGCCCTGTTGTTGCTTGAGCAGGGCAAGTTTGACTTGATCATCACGGATTATTCGATGCCTGGAATGAAAGGTGACGAACTGGCCGCCATCATCAAGCAGCGCCTGCCCCATCAGCCAATCATAATGATTTCGGCCTATGCCGAAATGTTGAAGTCTTTCAGTAATCCGCTTCCGGGCGTGGATTTAATAATCGGCAAACCATTTTTGCTGGCAGACCTGCGCGAAGCCATTGCCGGGGTATTATCGGGAAGCTGAAGCCGTATCCACTCAATTTAACCACGGATGGACACGGATGAACCCAGCGCGGTTTACGCCGCAACCACAGATTTTGGACTGCGGCGGGAAGCGAAGCGCCACGCCGCTTTTGGAAGCAACCGGCTGCACGGAAAGCGGTGTCGCCGCTACGCTCTGCCACCGCAATCCAAATCTTTGTCGTTCGTGCGCGAAGTAGCAGGATTGTATTACGGATTAAGACAAGGCAAAAGCAAACTGCAGTCAAAGCCTTGCGAAAATTCGTTCGAGCTGCTGCGCGTGCGCCTCCAGTTCACCCTCGGTCCAGACCACGAAATCGGCGTGGGAAATTTTTTGTGCCACCGGCCATTGCGCGGCCAGACGCTGCTCGATTTGCCTTGGCGTCCACCCCCGGCTCAGCAGCCTTTGGCGCTGGGCCGGGGCGGAACAGGCCACGCAAATGATTTTGTCAAAATGGGATTCGGCTTGGATCTCGAACAACAACGGAATCACAACGACGGCGAGCACGCGGTTTTCCCCGCGCCAGATTTCAACCTGGGCGAGCCAGCGTTCGCGGATGCGCGGGTGGAGAATGGATTCGAGTTTTTTGCGGGCCCCGGCATCGGCAAAAATGATCTCCGCCAGTTCCTCCCGGCGCAACCGGCCGTCCGGGGCGATGACTTTTTTGCCGAATCCGGCCCGGATTTCCGCGAGCGCGGGCTGGCCGGGTTGGACGAGTTGCCGCGCGAGTTCATCGGTGTCCACCACCTGCGCGCCGCGGGCGCGGAGGAATTCGGCGGCAGTGGATTTGCCCATGCCCACCCCGCCGGTCAGACCGCAGACTTTCATCAGCTGAAATCGCCGGCTTACGGCCCCGGTTTGGCGCGATAGAAGCGGTTGTAGTAGTTTGTCATCGCCGTATCGATGAACGTGAACGGCGGCGTGCCGGTGAAGACATTCACCCAATTGGTGGAAACCAAATTGGTGGAAGCCTGGATGATGGTTGGATAACTGGGGCTGGTCATCGTGAGCTGGAATATGCCGTTTGAGTACGAAATACTGCTAAATTGCAGCGGCAGCGAAGCAATGGGGCTGGCAGTGATCAAAGTGAGCGACCAGCCGTTGGAAATAACGCCGGCGCCACCCGGCGAGTCGTCAATCACGAACAGTGACCAGCCTCCGTTCGGATTGCCGCTGTTGAAAACGGACAAATTCGTGGCATACGGGACGGACGACGCGGGCGCAGGGAACGTGTCCACGGGGAAGTAAGCCGTGGGTTTATAAGTGCCGGAAACAATCTGGGTGGCCTGCGGCAAATTGGTCGAGGCGTTGTCGGCAAACGTGAGCGTGACGCCTCTAACCGCGTTGCCGCCGCCCGCATTGGCCATGAGCAATGCCCCCGCTTGGAGCGGCGATTCGAGCAGCGCGTCAATGTCCGAAGGCCAGGCGTGAGTCAGATGTGAGAAGGTGACGGTGGCTTTAATCAATGTACTGCCAACGCCGCTGACGTTGATGGTGGACGGATAGGGCGTGGCGCTGTTTGTGTCGTTGATGACAATGAGGTTGGTGTTGGCAAAGGTATTGGTCGAAGTTCCCAGCACGTAGGTGAAGATGGCGGTGCCCAGGTTGTTGGTTCGGCTGCTCTGGAGCTGGAACGTGGCAGTGATTAACTGGCCATTGGTGCCGCTGGCGGTAAAGGAGAACGGCAGTGAAACCGACGGGCCGCCCGCGATCAACAGACCGTGGTTGGTCAGCGAACCGCTGGGGGACGTGACGCCGTTGGTGGCCAGCAACGTGGCAACAAGATTGGAGACGTTGCCGCCAGCGCTGTTGGTAAAGGCAAAGAACAAAGTGACCGTTTCGCCCGGGTCAATGATGTTGTTGGCGGGCGTAAAACTTTCACTCGCCAGCGCCGACCCTGCCGGGATAACCAAGCCGTTGGCCCCGGCAGACCCACCCGTCGAACCGCCATAAAGACGAACGAGGTGATAATATGGCAAGTCGTCGAATTGAGTGAAAGCACCGCCAAGGACAATCATTGCGTCCCACGGTTGAATCAGCACAGCATCCACGTCACTGTTCGCGCCGTCACCAAAATCAATGGTGTAATCCACCGCGCCGGTGGGCAGCAAACGCACGATGCGATTGTAAATCGCGCTGTGGACCTGGGTGAACTGGCCGACGAGCACAATGCGATTGTCGGCCTGCAACGCGATGCCTTTCACCGTGTTATTGATCCCCGTGCCAATGGCGTCCGTAAAGGCGGCATCCAGTGTTCCATCCGCGTTTAATCGAGCGATGCGATTTATAGGCACGCCATTAACCTGGAGGAAGCTGCCACCGATGAGCACGCAACCGTCCAGTTGAATGGCAATCGCACTCACAGCGCCGCTGGCCGAAGCCGTGAAGGTCGTGTCCAAGGAGCCGTCCGCGTTCAAACGCGCAATATAATTCACATTGGTTCCGTTATAATGCGTAAACGCGCCGCCAATCAGCACCTTGCCCGCATAGACGGAATTCGTCGGATAGACCGCAATGGCATTAACGGCGCCGTCCACGCCCGAACCGATCGAGAACACGTCATCCACCGTACCGTCGTCATTCAAGCGGACGATGCCCGGGCGGGAAACGCTCCAGTTGTAAATGTGGCCGAAGGCGCCGCCGACATAAACTTTGCGCACCCCGCCAATAAAGGTTTCCGCCAGGGCATTAACGGCGCCATCCGCGCCTGCGCCCACGTTGAAACTCGTGTCAATGGAGCCATCGGTCATCAACCGCCCAAGGTAACTGAGCGGGACGTCATTAAACGAAGTAAAAGCTCCTCCAATCAGGATGCGGTCGTTGGTTTGGTTGACAATGGCTTGGACCGGGCCGTTGGCCCCCGAAAGTCCGCTCAAAAAGGACGCGTCCAGGGAACCGTTGAGATTCAACCGGGCGACATAATTTTCGGGTACATTGTTAACCGTCGTGAAATTGCCGGCGGCAAGAATCTGGCCGTTGGATTGAAGCGCCAAGGCCAGCACATCGCCATTCATGCCAACCCCGGGACTAAACAGCGTGTCCGGAGACCCCGGCGGATAGGTGTAGGTATCCATATCCACGATATAAACCGCCGCACTGGCCGGTGAACCCAGCGTGGCGTTGACGGCACTCGAGAGGGTCACGTTGAAATAAAAATTGGCGGGATCCTGCACGTGGTCTTCAAGGATCGGCACGGTGAAACTGGAGGCGATTTGCCCGGGCACAAAGGTAAGCGTGCCGTTGGTCGCGGTATAATTGTGACCGCTCGAAGTGTTGGGACCGTTGCTGGTGGCAAAGTGGACGGAGGCTGTTCCGGCGTCACCGCTCGTGCGGATGACGGTGAGGGTGGCGTAATTGCCGTCTTCGTTCACAAGGTAGCTGGGCGCGCTGAATTGGAGTGTGCCGTAGCTGTTGTCGTTGCTGATCACGAGCATGGCATTGGTGTACATTCCCATGAGCGTGGGATCGGGGACGGTGCCATTAGTGGGGTTGCTCAGGGACACGGCAAATTGCTTGCCGGCGCCGACGGTCAAGTGGTTGACGAGCTGAATTTTGACAACGCGGGGCGAAACATCGCCGACGTTCCAAGACAGGATGTTGGTAGCACCATAGAAATCCGTTCCGTCCACGGCCGTGCCGTTGGTGGTGGCGTATTTGACGGAGAGAGCGCCCAAGCTGCCCGAGACACGGTTGACCACAAAGCTGATATAGCCGGCGGTTTCGCTGCCGACGTAGTTGTTGGTGCTGAAACTCAAATAGCCCTTGTAATTGGGGTTGATGAGGCGGAGCACCGCGTTGGATATCCCGAATTTTGTCCCCGCCGTGGTCCCAAGACTGGTCAGGCTCAGATTGACGGTTTTTTCATTGTAGTTGGTGTAAATGTAGCCGTTTTGCAAAACGGTTATATTAAATCCTTTGTTGACGTCGCCGCCCTGGAAAGTCAAAACTTTTTTGTTTTGCGAAGGCGGAGTGTAATCCACGTTAGGCACGGCGGTTCCATTGCTGACGGAACAGGTCACTTGAACCGTGCCGGAAACCCCGTTGCTGCGAACCACGCTGATGGCGGCGCTGGCATTGGTGGCGATAAAAGTGGAAGAAGGAAAACCAAAGACGCCAGGCGTTTTGTTGTCATCAATCAGCTTGAATGGTGAAAACGAAGTTCCCAATGCGCCGCCCAGCGGGATGTTTTCGCCGCCCAGATAAAACTGGTCGGCCAGGGTGGGATTCGCCAGTTGGAAATTGGCCGTCAAGTCGCCGGCCACGGAGGGATTGGCAGGCAGACCGACGATGACTTCGGACAGGTTGGGAACGGTGCCCGCCCAGATGTGGCCGTAGATATCCGACACGAGGCCGTTGTGACCAAACAGGCCGTCACTATGCATGCGTGAACCTTTGGCGCCGACGTATTCCCATTCAATCCAGTATAGAGGATCGACGCCGTCGTAGATGTAATCCGCGCCGCTTTGCGCCAGCTCCGGCTGCACGGAAAAATTCGCCGACAACGGCCCCAGGGTGCCATTGGTTCTGACCAGCGACACGTACAGGGACAGATCGCTCCGGTTTGCCGAATAACTGGGCAGCATCGCGATGTTGCCCGGGCCCGGCGTTGAGCCGCCGATCAAACGGGCGACGTTATTGCGGTTGTGAACGCCATCGCGGCGTTTTGGTTCCGGCCAGACGTTGGGATCGTAGTTTTGGGGAACGCTATTCGATCCGACCATGAAGTTAAACTGTCCGCCTCCGACTTGATGAAAAGAACCGCCGATCATCACGTTGCCGTCACTCTGGATGGCGGAAGTGAAAACTTTGGGCGTATCATAGGAATAGGTCCGCACCAGGCCGGCGAATTGGTTGTAGGCAGTGTCAAGGAACGTGGTGTCCACCGTGCCGTCGGTGTACAAACGGGCAAAACCGACGCGGTGCGTGCCGTTCATGGAACTGAACTGACCGCCGACATAGATTGAGTTGTTGGTGCCAATGGTGATGTTGGTCGTAGTGGCAGTGATATTGGTGGTATAGACGAGGTTGGTGCTGTAAAGAACGTTATACACCGTGCCATTCGCGCCCGTGCCGATGAAGAAGTTGGTGCTGTCAATGCTGCCATCGGCGTTGAGCCGGGCAATCCCGTTGAACGAACTGCCATTGACGTACATGAAATCACCGCCCATCACAATTTTGCCATCTTGCTGCACTGCAATCGAAAATACCGCTCCGTCCGTGCCGGAACCCGGATTGAACGTGGTGTCCAAAGAACCATTGGCATTGAGCCGGGCGATTCCGCCGTAATTCTGGCCTATGACTGTAAAATCACCACCGACCAATATCTGGCCGTTGGGTTGTAACACCAATGTGCGGACGGTATTGTCGCAAATGGCGGCCAGGCTGAAACTGACATCCACAGAACCGTTGGTATTGAGCCGGGCGATATAATTGCACGGCAGGCCATTGATGCTGGTGAAATCACCGCCAATCAACACTTTGCCGTCCGGTTGCACCGCGATCGCCCGAACCGCCGCATTCGCGCCGGTTAGCCCGTTCAGGAAGGTGCTGTCCACCGAGCCGTCGGCATTCAAGCGGGCGATGCCGTTGCGGGGGGCGCCATTAAAGGACGTGAAATTACCGCCAATGACGAACTGATTGCCGGGGGTCAAGGCCACGTCTTGAATGAAGGGCGAGCCGTTGAAACCGCCCCCCATGCCGCTGCCGGGAGAGAAGGAAGTGTCAGGCGAACCGTCGGTGTTAATCAGGGCGATGCCCTTTCGTCCGAGCTGGTCGTAGGTGGCAAAATTGCCCACGATGACGGTTTCATTGTTTGGCAGGATGGCGAGCGCATTGACATCGCCATTATGATCGGTGCCGGGCTGATACATTTCCTGCGGCGTGGTGACAAACGGCGGGCACATTTGCTGGCTGAAATCCGCGTTGTAATTCTCATCCACCGACCCGGCCACGGGAACCTGGTCGTCAAACAATATCGTCACCGTGGCTTCGGCCACCATGCCGACTTGAACTTCGTTGCCGTCTTTGTCCACATCGTAAAGTTCAATATGGAAATCCTCGTTAAATTGGGGAAGGCCATTATCGTAAACGGTAAATTGGATCGGCTGGGGATCCCAATTCTGTCCGCCAGGGAAAGTGAGCGTGCCGTCAAAGCCGCCGGCAGCGGTAAAATTGAAGTCCGGAACCAGTCCATAAACGGCCCCGCTGTCCACGGGATCCGGCGTGGCGTAATCGGAACCCGGCTGAAGGGGATGGTAGATATTTTGAAGGGTTTCCACCTTGTCGAGAGGAAAACTGCCGACGCGATATTTAACGCTGGCGGAACTGTTATTGGTGCCGGACCGGTTGACATAGATAGTGATCGGCGTTCCGGTCCAGTAGTTAGTGACATCGCGGGGAACCCGGAAATTGGATTTCATGAAGTTGAGAACCGGGTTGGTTGGCACCGCCGTATAAAAGACGTTGGTAATAGTACTAATGTCGGTGTTCGTATAAGTCGGAACAACATTAGTCCAAGTCACCCCGCTGTTGGTGGAGTACAACGTGTACGGGGTTTCCCCCCTGGGATCAATATCCATGTCCAGAATCCGCACCAGGGCATGATAGTAGGTCGAATCCAATCGTGGCTGCGGAACAGCATCCGGCCATTCGTTGCCATCCAACTGTGGATTGGATAAAACCACTGTGAAATCGCGGTTGGGGCTGGAGACATTCCATTCGCCTACTGGGTTGATCCGGATCAAAATGGTTTTGCTCATCTCGAAATCGTTGAAAGTGAGCGTGCCGCTGACGGATTGATAATCCGTGCCGGCCAGCGCCGCAATATCGCCATTGGCCAACTGGGCGGTGCTGCCATCCAAGCCATCCTTCGTCCTGTAATCCACCGTCATGCGGCCGGAAGATCCCGCCACCCTGGTGACAGTGACGAGCACCCCGGGCACATCGTATCTGTAGGTGGTGTGGATGGTTGTGTTAAGCGGATCAATTCCTACGACACCGTTCCAGTCCCGGAGGGTCTCGTTTTCCGAACATTGATACATCAGCATGGGATTGCCATTTGTGTCCTGTATTCCGGTCTGATCAATATCTTCGGTGGCAAAACGAAAGACGCCGGATGGCTGATAGGCCCAATTCAGCGTGAAAGGTCCCGGCCCGGTGGACGCGGTGGTTGTCGAATTTCCCGTGTAGTGATATGAGGATTTGCTGTCCACGGCGATGTAATAAGTCGTGCCCCAGACGGCATTGAACCGAAGGCCGCTGGGACCGCCATAAGGCTGATAATAGAAACCCTGCCAAGGCTGGACTAACCCCGGAGGATCGGAGGTACCGTCGGGCCAATGAATGTTGTAATAATCTTGGAGGGTATAATTCTCTTGAAAGTAGGGATAAAGGTCGTCATTGGCTGCCACCTGACTGAGCGTGGACAGACTCCCGCCGTTGGTATAGCCGGTATAAACAGCCAATACCGTGTCATTCAGGGTGTCGGAGCCAATGGTGTCAAAGGCCACCTCGCCGTCCTGCGGCGCCACCCAGGTAAACCACACGCTATGGGATGGCGGGCTGCCCGCGTGACTGGGTTCACCGGAACCGGACTCCGACGTGGCCAAAGTATTGTCTCCATTGGTGGAGCCATACAATTCGTACGGAGAAGCACCGATGAGCGGGGAAGCGTTGGCAATATTGTCGTTTGGGGGCACAGACAGAGGCGGTCCAGAGGACCAATTCAACGTGATGGTTCCGGTGGCGCTCAAAGAACCAACCACGTAACCAGCCACAGAAATGTAGTAAGTTTGACCCGCCAGCGCCAGAAAACTTGCCTTAGTGATGGAACTTCCCTGGATATAGCCCCAGGAGACAAGCCAAAGATTGGTGATGCCACTTGATTGATTGGTATAAATCAGCAGATAAGCCGTATTGTTGCCAAAACTGCCGCTAAAACTGCTGCCTTTCAGGTCAAACTTGGTTTTTTCATTGGTGGATGCCGTCCATTTATACCAGACCGAAGCGCCAAAATAGTTTGTGTATTGTTCGCCGGATTCAGTGGTTGCGCCCACGTTGCTGTCGCCGGACTTCGTACCCGAGTCGCCGATGATGGTCGTGGCGTTGGCGTATTTGTCGTTTGCGGGAGCCGCCCGGCCAACGTTGACCATCAGCCCGGCCAAGACCACCAATCCCAGCTTCACCAAGCCGGTGTTACTCAAGAGATTTCGCAATCTCTGGCCTGTGAATTTTTTCATAAATTTTCTCAAGGTTATCGCGGATGATCCGCGGGATTTCAGCGATTCAATTCAAATGCCCAGGTCTCCAGGGCCTGAAATTCAAAAACCGTAAAGCAGCGCCGTGTTCGGGTCCAACTGCAGGCGGTAAAACCGCGCCGAGTTGGTCATCGGGTCGGACACGGTATTGGTTATCGGCCATCCTCCCGCCGGCGGCACAAGGCTGGGCGAAATTTTGTTGGTCAACACCAGCCAGCCGCCCAACGCCAAATTGGTCCGGTAATAAACAGTGTTGGTCGCGCCCGGAATCGAGTTCCACTTGAGCAGCACCGTCGGCGGCGGCCGGTTGGTCAACGTCAACTTGAATTTGACTTCGCTGGGCACAAAGAACGGCGTGGGATCATTCTTGTTAACAATGCCGTCTCCGTCGGAATCAATATCCGAACTTTGCCGGAGCGCGGCGTTGAAGGTATTGGTTGTGCCGTCCGGATACACGATGGTGGTGGAGCTGAAATAACCCGCATACTGCGGCACCCAGCGAAGGTGGTTGTTATTCAGGCCGTTCAGTTTCTCCGCCACCGGTATGCCGTTGGCCCTTGCCTGCGCGTAATAAATCACCAGGTTGTTGTTGATGCTGAGGTTGGTCACCTGGGTGCCACCGTAGATGGCCGCATAGTCAAGCAATTCGAGATCGTCCACATAAATCGCGTTGCTGACGCCGGTCCCGTTGAATTTGAAGGAACTGTTGGCCCCCAACGCGTCCAAAATCAGCACGCCGATGGCTTCGTTGTTCGTATAACCGGCGGTGGAGACACCGTAGTCGGTGCCCGCCCAGGTGTTGACAACCTGCTTGTTTGGCGCCGGCGCCGTCATGGAAATCGTGGTGCCCAGCAAATCGCCAACCAGCGGTTTGATCGGCAGATTTAATCCCGCCAAACTTGATCCGCCTACGAACCAGTAGTTGCCGTTGGCCACGCCGGTGTCGGTGAGCAAATTGGTCGCCTGCAGGGTCAGCGAGCGCCCGGCTTGCAGCATCAGATTGCTCGTCACCAGACTGCGGGTGGTAATGGAGACATTGCCGCCGGCAGTAATGGAACCACCGGCCAGCGTGGTGGTCAGGGATTGCAGCACAAAGTCGGAGTTGGTGCCGCTGAAGAACGAGCCGCTGTTTTCAAAATTCTGCGCCCAGATGGTGGAGCCGCCCAAATTGATCACTCGTCCGCGATTGATAAAAGCTTCGTAAGGCCCGCCCGTCACCACGACATTTGTCACCGCATCAACTCCGCCCGAAAGATTGGTGGAGAGAAAGCCGTTCCATGTCAAATTCGTCGTTGAACTGGCGGTCACAATCGAATTTCCAGACGAACCATTGGTCCTGGCCGTGACGGTAAAGGAATGGTTGGTCAACAAACCCGCCATGACCAGCGTGTTGGTCGTCACGTTGGTGCTGTAGCTTGTGCCCGAACCGGTGGCGCGATTGATAGCCGCGATCAGATTGCTCATCGAACCGTCGAACGTGGCGGCAATCTTGATCTGATTGGGCACCGTGTTCGTTATCGTACTGACAAAGGAATAGGTGTAGTTCGTCGCGCTAGTCTTGATAGTGACCGTGTTATTGGTCGCCACATTGCCGTTCGTGTTCGTCTCAAAAAGGGTGGCGGTCGCCGCAATGGCCGGTGTGATGTTGGTGGTATAAGTCGGCGCATCACCACTGCCAAAATAGGTGAGGTTCATCGTGCTGATGGCGCCGTTGTTGGTGAGCCAGCGCAGATTCGGCAGCGAAGTCTGCCAAAAGATGCCGGATGATTCCATATTCAATTCACCGTCGGCTGAAGTCGCTCCATTGCCGGGAACATTGGTTGTCAAGGTCAGGCTTCGCGCATCAATGGACAGCTTGCGCATGACGTAGAATGCATCGCTGATAATCGTGTTGGTGGCATGCAAAATCAAGTCCTGCACGTGACCCGCCACCGTCGGGGTGAGCTGGCTGGCAACAATCTCAACACGATAATCGTTGGTCAAGACCACCGCATTGGTGCCAACGATGTTGGTGACCATGGCCAGCCAGCGCGTGCTCCAGGCCTGGACCGTGCCGCCCCAGGCCGGATACGACTGGGGCAGGAGATTGCTGATGGTGAGGTATCCGTTGGTGACGCCCAGGTTGATGTCGCTGAACGGAGCAGCGATTTGCGCGCCCGCATTGCCGTCAAATTGATTTGACGACTGCAACGACAGATAATCCGGCTGGGTAATTTGGGCGAGTTCCAGGTTCAACTCGCGACTGGCGCTGATTTGAACGCGGACGGGGAGATTTGTGATGGCACCGTTCGGTATGTCGGTAAGACCCGCAGTCGTTGCGACCAACTGCGCGCTGACATACGAGTAGTAGTTGGTGATGGCACCGGAACCGAACACGTTGAAAAACCCGGGGGCAGTGGGCGGGAGAAAAATTTGCGGCGTGTTGGCTTCGGTGAACGTGAAATTATAGGGTATGCCGTGGAAAAAAAACTGGTTGGTGGTGACGCCCTCAAGATAATTGTCGTTGAGATAGAGATAATTGGTGGCCGTATTGCCGGTCGCGGGGTCCACATATCCGCCGAGCCATTCAATGGTGGCGTTGCCGCCGCCAAACCCAAGACCGCCGCTGTCGAAGTAAACATTGTAGGAGACGTTGGTGCTGGTGTCTTGTATGAAAACCATCCGGATGATGACGAGGTTTGTCCCCACCGCGGCGAAATCAAAATAGGGGGTGGTATTCAGTGGCAAGTTGGGGAAACCATAACCACTGGGCGGCGCCGCGTAGGAACTCACGTACAACGAAGGGGATGCAGTCGTCGGTCCCAAAGCAACAGATGGATCCCAATCCGTGTTCGTGTCACCTTGTTTCAGCCCCAAAAGCCCGATGGCTTGGGCGGTTCCCTGGCCACCCGCTATGGTGAGCGTACTGCGGCTCAAATCCACATTCTGCCCGGTGCATTGCAGCAAACCGCCCATGCCATACACGCCCGTACCCGGGTTCACGGCGACAAAACTGCCCGGCACGTTCACCGTCCCGGGATTCACGATGTTGGTCGCCCAAGCAAGAAATTCATAGTCGCAAACCACCTCGCCCGGATTGTAGAAACTGCCGGCCATCAAGCGCGAACCGGAGGTGGTCTGCGTGTCAAACCAAAAACCGACGTCGCTGCTCATCAAACTGTTGTTGGTGTAATTGACGGTGTTCGCCGTCTCGAAAAGCATCGTGTTTATGGTGAACGTGCCGTTGTTGACAAAATTGGTCGCGTCAATCTGCGGCGGATAGGTGTGCGCGGCCCCTTCATAATCCACGATGGCGTCATTTTCATACAGCGCGTCCGTGCCCAACGCTGCGCGCGCGAGCAGCAAGCCCAGCAACGCGCAAAGCCGCAGCCATTTCATCAGCCCGCCCGACCGGGTTGTGGGAAAATTCGTGTGTGTCATGCCGCTTATGGGGAAGTAATCACCTCGTTCGCCAGGTTCTGAATGCTCGTGCCGTTCGGATAAACCACCGGATCATTGGTCGTGCCGTCGTAGGACGCCCAGATAAAATAATAGAAATAATAAAAATCGTTTCCGTCATTGCCGGGGGTTTCGGTGAAATAAGGCGTTCCATCCATCAAACCGGTGTAGTTGTAATAAACCGGGCCGACCTTGTTGAAAGCGATGGTGGTGGACGGGGTGATGAGGCCCGGCCCGGCCAGTCCTAACAATGCAGTAGTCTGGTCAAAATTGAGATTGCGTTGAAAAGTATAAACCGCCGGATTGGGTTGGCCATCGTTTGGGCCGGTGGTTATATCCCCCGCGGAAAAGATGAAATCAGGCATGGTCACCACGCGCTGGAACGTTTGATTCAGCGCCTGTTTGTTGGTGACCAGGACGGTCGTGAAGGTATTGGTGATGGGCTGGAAAAACTGGCCGAGCAGTGAATCGTAATCGGCCCGCACAAATCGCATCTTCTCAATGCCCTCGCGCAAACCCGGGCCGGTGGTCGTCCCGCCCACAGCCGCGGTTGTGCAGATGGGCTCCTCCACGACATAGACATGGGTGGTGGAATAGATCACCAGGCTTTGGGAAGTGAAATAGCCCGCCGAGTTGCTGGTGGCGAAAAGAAGGTTGGTCGTCACCGTCACATTGGTCGCCAGCGTGCTCAGAAAGAGCGGCGGGCCGCATTGATAATTGGTGTCAATGTAAAATTCCCCCGACGGCACGTTCATGGTGGCGGTCTTGGTGGTAACATTGGTGACCAGCGGGTTGCCCAAAACAAAGCCGGGCGACACCGTGACCGTCACCAGCGAGACACTGGTATTGGGGTGCTTGTTGGTAATGACGAGGTTGGCATAAATGTTCGAGTAAATTGCCGGGTATGCGTAGGTATAGCCATTGGTCTTGACGACCAGCACCGGCGGGTTGCCGAAAACAAAGCTGTTGGTGTAATAGGCAACCACAATCGGCGTGGCAATGTTCGTGAAATAATATGAAGAATTAAGAATGACCAGCCCGGGAAACAAATTGGACAGGGTGACCGGACTGTTGGTTTGAGCGGACAACCAAAACGCAGTATAGTTGGAAGTGTAAAGGAGGACTGGCGGGCCATAGCTTATCCCACCGGTGGAACTGGAGTTAAGCAGGATGCTTCCCGCCGGCCCGTTTTCATAGTTGAAGTTTTTGGCGGACAAAAGATATTGCAACCCGGCCACGTCATCACGGGTCAGGCCGGTGTAAAAAGTGCCATACCCGATGTTAAATGACGCCACCGGCGAATAAGAGTCCGCCAGGGGATCCACGGAAAAGGGAACGGTGATCGCGAGAGGATTCGGCCCCGTGCAAAATTCCTCTATGTAGTAGCTGTAAAGGACGTCGTTGATGTAAGGCGAGTATTGGAGCTGGTTCAACGGGGTGGTGATGAAATCAAAATTTCTTTGCACCACGAGATATTCCATGTCCGCCGGACACGCAAGAGTGCCGACGTGAACTCGATCATGCAAAGTCCAATTGTAACGCACCGGATCGGCCAGTCCCAACTGCTCCATCATCGCTGCCAGCGTCCATGATTTTAAATCAACCAACCCCAAGGCCCGCGCCTGGTAATTCACATGCCGCGATTCCAGCGGAAATTCCGAAAGGTCGGGGCTGTAGCTGTCCACGCCGTTGGTCAGGTATTGCCCCGTCAGTGGATTGTTGGTAAAGGCATTGTTCAAGAGAGTGAAAGCGCCGTCCACCGCCGCGACGCCATTGGAACCGAAATAATCGAGAAAGTTCGCATTGCAGGCGTAATACATCACCGGCAAGCTGCGGCGATATTCCTCGCCCAAATTCTTGGGCGCGTTGAGATCGCCGTCAATACCATACCCGATCACCGCCACCTGCCATGCGTCGCCTTTAATGAATCCATTCGGAAAGGGATCGTTGCCAATCGGTCCCCCGAGCGAATACGCCCAGGCGCCTTGCAGACCCAAAGCCAGCAATCCAACCCATAAAAAACTTTTAATCATTTGCCGCATATACATTTTATTGGCGCAGGAGCAGGACACGGTAATAACCCGCCGCGCCGCCCCCGACAAAGATTGAATCACTGCTCCCCGCCGCGAACCGTGGCGCATCCACGTTGCTCCACGAAATAAAATCCGTCGTCATCTGCACCTGATACGTCAGGCCTGGCTGCGTGTTCCAGCTCACGTACATCCCCCGCGGCGATTGGACGGAGTTTGCCGCAGATGACGCCCGGCCGATTTGCACGCGCAACACGCTGGCCGCATTGGTCGGGTTCGTGCCCGCCAGAAACTCCTGATAATTGCTCATGCCGTCACCGTCGGAATCCGCTGTCGTCGAAGGCCATGACGATTGAGGGCCAAAATACATCGTCATCCATTCAACGGGAATGGCGTTGGGAGGGGTCCCCCAATAGTAACCAAGCCAGGTCGTCCCGCTGGCTGACGCGGACAACTGCGGGCGCCGTCCGTCGGTTGTCACGTAATCCAGTTGGAACGAATGGGTGCTGCTGGCAGTCAGGCCGTTCGCCGCCGTCATCGTCCACACGTTGTTGGTGGTCACGGCGGTCGGCGAATTTGTGCCATCCACATAAACTTCGTAGTTGGAAACGGAAATTCCCTGCTGCGCCAGCGCCGACCATGAAACCTGCAACTGCGGCTGATACACACCATTGCTGACCACGAACGGTGCGTACACAAACGGCGCGGCCATCGGTTGCAAAATTGCCGCCACGTTGGCGTAACGCTGGGCAAACAAATCAAAATTGAGGGAACTGAAGACAAAACCCGTCCAAACCACCAAAAACTGATTGACACCATCCGAAGCCACCGCCGGATGCATCTGCTGGTTGATGGTCGTGGTGTTCACGCGAAATTCGCCGCCCACCAGCGAGCCATCCTCGTGGACAAACTGCCCAAACACGCCTTCGCGCGAACCGTCCTGCCCCAGGCTCGTCCAGACAATCAAATAATCCGCGCCAATCGCGCTGAGATGCGGCGCGTATTGATTGCCCGGCAAATGAGTGTTCACGAGCGCTGTCGCCCCGCCGACACCCGCGCTGGAAAATGTCCGCGCGTAAACGTCCCAGCCGTTGGTTGGATTCACCAAGTCACGCGCGCCCCACGCCACCATGAAACTGCCGTCCGACGCCGTGGCCACGCTCGGATTCGCGCAGGGGTTCGACAAGGAGTTTGTATCCACGAGGAATTCGCTGCCTTGGGCGACGCCGTTGCTGCGGTAAAGCCGCGCGTAAATGTCCACGCTGGGCAAACCAATCTGACCGGGAAGCGTCCCATTGGTATTGTCGAAGCCGGTGTAATTATAGGCCGCCTGTTCCTGCTCGGACACCCAGGCGACAACGAAGCCGCCGTTTTTCAAAGCCGCAATTGCCGGCGTGCGCTGGTTGTAGTTTATGAACTGATTGACCAAAAAGTTCGTGCCGACCTTCTGGCCGGACGGCGAAAGAATCTGGCCATAAACATCTTGCAGGCTGTTGGATCCGGCCTGGTTGAAACTCGCCCAAACGACCACGACGTTGCCGTTGGTCAGCGTGGCCGCGGCGGGGTTGATTTGAAAATGCGAGACTGTTACCAGCTTGTTCGTGACAATCGTTTTGGTGGTGGCGGTATTTGTGGTGTAACTGGTTATTTTCGTGCGCTGGCTGTTCCAATTCGTTTTAACCGTTGAGGTTTTATTGGTGGTGGTGGTATAACTTAACACGTTGGTGACCAACTGCACATTGACGGGCACATCGTTGGTCGTCAGCCAGGTATTGGTGCGAGTAAGAAACCGCGCATAGATCTGCTCCTGGCCCGGCTGGCCGCCCTGCCACACGAAAACCGCACCGCCGTCTTTCAACAATGCCACGCGGGGATTTTTCTGATCGTATGCTCCCTGGACATTTACCCTCTGATCCGACCAGGTAAGATCTGCGCTCAAGGTCGAATCCAACCGCGTTGCGCTCACGCCCCAGCCATCGCCGTCCGTGATGTTATCCTGCCAGACGACAAAGCCGCCGGTGGAGTTCAGCGCCACATCCGGGAAAACCTGATCGCCCGGCAACGAACCGACGACCGCGTATTCCGTTCCATTGGTCGTGTAATAATTGGTCTGGCCAAAAACAGCAGCGGGAATTCCAAGGAACAATCCCCAGCAAAAGCAAGTGGCGGTCCGGCGGGCGAACAACGAGAACGACATAAAGGGTTTAAAATAGCATAAACGCAACCGGGCGCTTTGTCCAAAAATTCTTTCGCCAAAACGCGCGCACCGCCGCTGAAAAAACAGCCGCGCTCCGCGTTTGACCGCTGACAGACTTTTTCGTTCCAAATTCATTTTCTAAATTAAAACCGCCTGCTGTTCATGCCCCGTTGACTCAAGCGCCGCGAGCATTCCCTTGAAACCCCAGCGCTGATACAACTCGCGCAGCCGGGCGGCATCCGCCGGTTTCTCCACCAGCGCGTCCGGCGAGAATTCGCACGGCAAATCATCCCGCAACCGCACCAATTCGCCATTGCGCCGCACCGCGTCCGCCGCGTCACGCACCGCCGCGCGCAACTTTTCCGATTTCACTTCATCCAGCCGCCCATACAGCGCGGCGACCGAGCCGAATTGATTCAGCAATTCAGCGGCGGTTTTCGGCCCGACGCCGGCCACACCCGGAATATTATCCACGGTGTCGCCCGTCAAACTCAACCAATCCACAATTTGCGACGGCGCCACGCCGGTTTTGGCACGCACCTGCCCGTCCGTCCAAATCGTCCCATTCTTGTCGTCCGGTTTCAACAATCCGACCCGCGCCGACACCAACTGCATAAAATCCTTGTCGGAACTGGCGATGACCACGGTCATGCCCGCATCCGACGCGCGCCGTGCCAGGCACGCGATGTAATCGTCCGCTTCCACGCCCTCGCGGCAAAACGAGGCAATGCCCGCCGCTTTCAGATAACTGACGATCCCATCCAGTTGCGGCTTCAAATCACCCGGCATTGGCGGACGCTGCGCCTTGTATTCCGGCCACCGGGCGGTGCGTTCGGCGCTCAGGCCGCCGTCCCACACAACCTGCAAATGTGACGGCCTGATGACCGCCCGCATTTTTGCCAGCATTTTGACGAAGCCATAAATGGCGTTCGTTGGCTGGCCACCCGGCGAACGCAAATCGCGAATCGCGTGAAACGCGCGATAAGCGTAAGCGTGTCCATCAATAATCAGCAACCGATCCACAAATTTACCGGGTGCAAGCGCCTTGGTTCCACCGGGTTCTCGAACTTCACCATGTTGTTTCAATTGAAATTTCCACGGATGATGTTCGACTGCATTCTATCATTTTAACGGGCGGGCGCAACTAGGGGATTTCCCGTCTGTACCAGGGGATTTCCCGGTCGCGCCTCCACTCCCGGTTGTTGCGGTGGAATGGTGCTTTGTAAAAATGGCAGCTCATCGTCCGAATGCACCCGGTTGCCGGCCGGATCAACAATGGTGGCGGTCACAAAAATCATCAGGTTTTTTTTCGCAGAAACTTTTGACTGGCTTTGAAAGAGCCGCCCCACCAGCGGCAGGTCGCCGATCACCGGCACCTTGTCCTTTGTGGTCTGGACTGAAGAAGAAATCAATCCACCGAGGACAACGGTCTGGTTGTCCCAGATGTTGACGGTGGTGACGACCTGGCGCACGATAAAGCGCGGCAGAATGGTGGGCACTTGCACGACGTTGGCAACGTTGACCCCGGGAATGGTTGGTGGCGTGTCGTAGCCGCCGAACTCGGTCACCGACGGGATCAAGGTGAGGTTGATCGTGCAGCCATCGGACAAAACGACCGGTATCACGTCCAGCACCGGGCCGATTTCCACCTGTTGTTGAATGGGCGTGATGGCGGCGGTTCCAACCGTATTCTGAACGACTTGCGCCGACGCCGGAGTGGAAACGGCGAGCAACACGGCGGTTAAACACAGGGTTAAAACTCCGACCGAAGTTTTGAAATTTTGACGGGCTTTCATAATGTAAATTGAATAAAAGGTCATTGCGTCGTGGTGCCGGTGCCGGTGACAGCGCCGCCGACACTTTGCTGGAAGTTAAAGCTCGTGATGATGGTCTGGATTTCGGTCGCGCGCATCTGGGTTTGACGACCGCTGGTCGTGATCACTTCCGGTTCGGCGAGATTTTCAAATCCGCTGCGCTGTTCCAAGGCATGAATCACGACGCGGAAATTGGGATCGGTCAAAATACCGGTAACGGTCGCTACCGCGGGGCCGGAGTTGCGCAATCCCCCGGTAAGCAATTGATCCGATGCCGCACCCGCAATTTGGTTGGCAGCCGTCTGGCCGGGGAAATAGCCCGTATCAACAGGCAATCCATTGTATGTAGGCGACCCATTTCTTAACGATGGCGAGGAGCCGCCGTTGGCTACCACATTCCCCGCATTGATCTGCCCCAAATACCAGTCAAAGCCCAACGCCTTGTTATCATCCTGCTCGACTTCGATGAACCGGGCCTTGATATGCACCTGCGGCGGCGTCATGTTCAACACCTGAATGGCTTTCTCGATGGTGTCCAAATCCTGCGCTGTCGCGCGGACGAACAACACACCCAACCGGTCGTTAAAGAAAACGCTCTTGCCCGCGCCGCCCGGCGTGGTAGGGTCCAAATTGACACCCAGGGCCGAGAAGAAAGACCTGGCGGCAATACTGACGTTCGCTGTTGCATTGGTTGTTGTCACAAACGTCAATCCACCGTTACCGCCACCGGCGGCGCCGCCGCCGCCGCCACCACCACCGCCGCCACCGCCGCCACCGCTTGTTTGACGCAGGCCGCCACTTCCGGGAGCTGCGTTAATCACCGGCACAACCGCGCCGGTGTTCTGTCCATTCTGACCGCCACCGCCACCGCCACCACCACCGCTGCTGCCACCGCTGCTGCTGCCGGTATTATTATTGGCACCAAAACTCATCGCACTCACACTTTCCAAGCCTTGATAGAAGGTGTTGGGATCCACTTTGAATGTGCGTGTTTGCAATGGTATCGCCTCCGCCCCCCTGGTTGAGAAAACGATGGCGTAATCCTCAACTGAGTATTTGATGGGATGATCAGCCACCAACACAATGGCTTCGAGCACATCCGCCAACCGCACATCGCTTAAGGTCAATTTAACATTGATGGAACTGGCATCCACGGATTCACCACCACCGGCTGGAGCCGCCACGGGCAATCCTGTGGCCGGGTCAATGCTCATGGTGCCGCCGGCGACCGTGGCCGCTGCGGAGGCTGCCGCTGCGTTTGGATTAAAAAGAAAGTTAATTCCCTTTTTGTCCGGGTCGCGGAGCTTGGCTTGTTCGCTCAGATTACGAAGGACTTCGACCAACGGCAGCCCTTCGGCCCAGGGCACCGAATCCAGCCGGATGCGGTCAAGCTTGCTGTAAATGACCTCGCGACCGGCACCGGTGTGGACGAGATTGGTTGAGGCATACGGATTGGACATGGGCAGCAACAACCCGCGGTGCACCGGACTCTCGTAGGCTCGCTCCACCTGTACCATGCGATCCTGCGTGTCAACCGTGTGTAATTTCACCTCACGTTGGAAACGAGCCTGTTTGACCAGATTCAAGTAGTAGAACGCGGCCTCGTTGTCCGGTTCGAGCCTGACGGCGTCTTTCAATTTGGCTTCGGCCTCATCCAACTTGCCCATTTCGTAAAGCAGCTTGCCGTCCCGCACCAACGTGCCCGCTTCCGTCTTTTTTTCGGCGATCTCGGGGATTTTTGACCGCGTGTCTGCATCGGCTACTTTGCCGCGCATGGAAGCAATCGCCCGGTCGTTGTTATTCTTAAAGGCAAGCGCCTCGGCATTTTTCGGGTCCACTTTCAACACGCGGCTGACTTGTGTGGCGGCCTCGTCCAAATCGCCCTGACTTTGTGCCCGGCGGGCGAGGGCAAGCCGGGTGGAAGCCAGGCCGGATATGGTTTGCGCTTTTTCTTCGGGGATGCCGGAACCGATTTGTTCGACCAGCGTATTGGCGTCTTCGTAAAGTTTGGCGGCACCGGGCAAATCTCCGCGCGCGGCGGTGTTTTTGGCATCCAGGAGCTTTTGGCGCAGGATGATGGTGTTGGCCTGACGAAGCACAGCTTCATTGACAGCCGCGTCCGTGAGACTGGTTTGCGCCGGTAACATGGCGGCGGCGGCTAGCAACAAAACAAAGCCGAGTGAGAGAGGTGCTGCTTTTGTCATGGTTCGTTCCAGGTTCGTCGTAAATCAAATAGATAATAAATAAACACTACCAAACACCGATGTTGTGGCAATCAAATATCACTCAGAATTTTGAGGGCTGTAAGGCCGCGTCGTTTTTTTCTGGTTTGATCGGGCCAATAATATAACTGCGTCCTGGTTGATGGCAACGATTATGTTGTCATCGCCGGCAAATTTTAAATTCGCGCCGACACGCTGGGCCTGCCATTTTTTCCCTTCGGGATCGTATTTCAAGTCCGCAGCATAACCGTTGATGCGGCGAAACGGTTTGTCTTTGGACAGCGTCACTCTCTCGCCGGTGTCTGTCAGTTGCATAATCAACAATTGCGCCGGATTGTCCGGCGCCATGTTCGTCGCACCGGTAATGGTGAAGGTTTCATTTTTTTCCCCGACCGAAGCATAATGCTGCCGTTTGCCGCGCTGCCCGGGCAAACTCGCCGCCTGGCGCTCCATGCTGATTACATAGCGCGCGCCAAATTCATTGGTTTCCACCGAATCCAGCGTGAGGATCAAACAAAGCGGCGTGATTTTGGTGATCACCACGGCCCGGGGACCAATTTCATCGCCGGTTTTAATTTTGATGAGGCTCCCGTCCACGGCTCTCTGCCAGGGAACCGGATTGAACAGTTTGTTCGTCGTCGAAAAATCCAGTTTGTAGGGCGATCGCAGCCGCTCGACCACATTGGTTTGCCGCGTCAAATCCAGTGCCGGCAGCGGCGAGACCTTCACGTGAATGATTCCTTCCTTCATTCGCCGCTGCGTGTCCTGGTCTTTGATGATCAAGAACGGCAGGAACACCAGTGCGCCCACCAAACCCAGCAACACAACGCTGAGCAGGATTTTCTCGTAATGTTTTTTGACGAAATCCATGAGTTTACTTTTTCGGCAACAATTTCACGACCTCGACCACCAGGGTGACGCGCAACAGTTGTTCGTTCAACACCGTCTGCAATCCGCCCCTGCCCGGCGCTCTCGGCGGCGGGGTTGCCGACGGGACCGGCGGCGGCGGCGTTTCCGGCCGGGCTCGCAGCCCGGGGGGCAGATACGGCTGCGCCAGCAGCGGCTCCGCCGACAGCGGCTCCGCCAGCCGCGGCAACGCCGGCAGCGACATCACTGTCTGCGGTGCCCCCGCCTCCGCAGCGGCGCCAGCCGGTTGAACGTTGATGCTCTTGACGATGAAACCGTGAGGCGACGACGCAAAGCCAGCGAGCACCTCACCCACTTCCGGACTGAACGAACGGAACGTAATCTGGTAAGGCGTCAGAACGGCCAGATTATTGGTCACGGAATTACCGTTGATATAATCGGCCTGCGGCCCGGTTGCGTCGTCTTCCGAAACGCGGACGCGCTGAATCCCGTCCAGCGAATTGACCTTCGCCGCATAAAGAATTTCCGCAATGGTTTTCACCTCGCCGAACTGCACGGCCAGCGATCCCAGGCTGCCGGACGAGAAATTCACCCGCGAGCGTTGCGCTTCAAAGGAGAAGTTATACTTGGGCGGCAGGGCCACGCTCGCGGCTTCGGCTTCACGTTGCAGCTGGTCAATGGTCCGGCGGAGCGCGCCGGCGAACGCTGCGCTCGAAACGGCATTGTTTTCCGTGTTGGGAATCGGTGCAATCGGCTGAAAATAATCCGCCGCCTGACGAATCCAGCCTCGAATCTGGGCTTCCTGTTCCCTGGCCGCCTTGATGTTGTCCACCTTCTCGTTGCCCGGCGATGGCTTTTGACCCATCAAATTCCGCAACGTGCCATAATTCTCGTTCAACTTGACAACCGCCGCCGAGTTATGACTCCACCCTTTGTAATTATAAAACCCAGCCACCCCCAGCAGTCCCAAGGCCAGCATGCCGCCAATCACAAAAAACAAGTTTCGCTTGATCCAGGCCATATTACAAGTTGAGTGGTTTTTGCAGTCCCACGGTTATGCCAAACGTAAACGTGCCGGTGACGTCATCGGGGGTGATATCTCCCCTGAGCTGTGTCGCTTTGGGATCAAAAAGCGGATCCTCCTGAAACGCTTTGAGAACCGCATAGGCGATGTCGGTGTTCGCCGCAGAATCAACACTCGACAAATTCACCGAGCGGCAGATCAGAGTGATGAGGTTGCCGGCGGGATTGCCCGCGGCACCCGAGGTATCGCTTTGCGCTGGATTCGGAACCGGGGGAGTGCCCCCGGGGCCGGTGGCAGGAGCTTGCGCGGCGCCCATCGTCATCTGTTCAATCCAGATGCCCGCTTCGACCCCGGCTCTCTGCGCCGACAATTTTTTCTTGACGTCGTCCTCGGAGCGAATGAGCACGCGTCGAAATTCCGCCAGCACGTCACCCCAGTAATAGCGCTCCTCCATCCAGCTCGTGATTTGCACCGCCTCTTTTTGGGCCTCCCCGAGCCGCGAATAAGCGCGTTTGAAGTCATCGGACTTCTTCTGCAGCGCTTGAATTTGCGGCTCCAAATTCTTGATTTCTTTTTCCTTGGAATCCGCCAGTTTTTGGAAAATAACCCCGACCGCGAATGCCACCGCGACCAGGCTGAAGACGGTGGCTATGAAATAGGGTTTCTTTTCATTGAACGTCCGCCAGCGCAACGTGCTGGTGGGCATCAAATTCATTTCCACCGGGCAGTTCGCCAGGTTCCGCAATCCGAGGCCGACCACTTCGCCCAGCGAGTGTGCCACGCGCGCCAGTTCCTCCAGATTCACCGCCGGATCAATTTGCACGTTGCGGAAGGGATTGAAGTATTCGACCGGCACATTCAGCTTTTCCGCGAAAAATTGCGCCGTATAAGGCATGATGGACGCTCCGCCGGACAGAAACAACCGCAGCGGCGCCGACCCGCCCTGCTGGCCGCGATAAAACTGCATCGTCTGGTTGACCTGGATGTGCAGCTTGGTCATGAACTGCCGCGCGATTTTGGCAATGGCCGCCTGGTGCTCGCTTTCCGGCTCCTCGTAAGCGCCGCCGAGACTGACGAATCCTTCGGCAATTTTTTTCTGTTCGGCAATTTCAAATTTTAATTTTGCCTCGGTCGCGAAATCCTGGGTGATGGTGTTGGCGCCCAGACCGATGCCGCGGGAAAAGACCTTTCCGTTTTCGAAGAAAAGCAGGTTGCTCGTCTTGGCGCCGATGTCCAGCAGCATCGTGCAATCCTGCAAATCGCCATAGTTGTAGCGAAAGGCGTTGCACAACGCCGCGGGCGACACGTCACACAGTTGCAAACGCAGCTTCGCCTCCTGCGCCATGCGAAACAGACCTTCGACCACCTCGGATTTGATGGCCACCAGCAGGACTTCCAGTTCGCCACCGGTGCTGGAACCCAGGGATCTGATAATCCCACACCACCTCCGCGAGCGGGAACGGCACGTTCTGCTGCGCTTCGTATTGGATGATCTGCGTCACCTTGCCCGCGTCCACCGGCGGGAGCTTGACGAATTTGGAAAATACCTGAAAACCCGGCGCGCAGACGTTGATGTCCCGCGCCTTGGTACCAGTCTCCTCCAGCACCTCGCGCAAGGCCTTGAGCACGGTCGCTTCGCGGGAAGATTCCTGGGAGCCCTCGAGGCCGAGCGGTTTGATGGAAAAATTCTTGAGACACAAACCGCCGGCTTCGTTGATTTCAAACTCCGCCAGCTTGAGGCTGCCCGCCCCGAAATCCACTGTCAGGAATGATTTTGTGTTCAGCATTTCTGTTCGCGCCGCTCGCCGCCGTCAACGCCACCAGATTGTTCGGTTTTGGGTTTGAGCCAGCCCGTGCTGATTACGGGAAATTCTTCCGCCGGTCAATCAGAAATCTAAAAAAAATGAGCAGGCTTTTCCCCCGGCTAATATAAATATTGCGTCCGGCGCCCGACTTTGGCTTCATCCTGCCGTGCCGGGACAGCCATAAGCCGTCACGTCCGTCATGAATCGCTGTCGTATGCATATATTTTATTCAGGCCAGGTGCAGGGAATCGGGTTTCGTTACACCGCGAAAACCGTCGCCACCGGCTATGAAGTCGCCGGCATCGTCCGCAATTTGCCGGACGGACGCGTTGAATTGATCGCCGAGGGCGCCCGTGGGGAACTGGAGGCGTTTCATGACGCCATTCGTGGCGAAGGTCTTGCTGGCTTTATCCGCGACGAAAGTGTAAATTGGGGGCAGGCAAAAAATGAATTTCACGGTTTTGAAATTGTCCGCTAAACGCAATGAAATACGCCATCATCGCTGACATCCACGGCAATTGGGAAGCTTTCCAAACCGTTTTGGCTGACATCAAAGCCCAAAACGCGACGCATATCGTTTGTCTCGGCGATGTCGTCGGTTACAACGCCAATCCCAAAGAATGCCTCGCCATCGTCCGCGAAATGAACATTCCCTGCGTGAAGGGAAATCACGACGAATACTGTTCCACCGACGACCCGCTGGAAGGTTTTAATCCCCACGCCGCCGATGCCGTTCACTGGACGCGCGAACAACTTTCCGAGGATGAATGCCAGTGGTTGCGCGAACTGAAATACACCCGCATGGCCGCCAACTTCACGATGGTCCACGCCACGCTCGATGCGCCGCAACGCTGGGGCTACGTCTTCGACAAGCTCGCCGCCGCCGCCAGTTTCCCCTATCAGAACACGCAGATCTGTTCTTCGGCCACACCCACGTGCCCGTCGCCTTCATGCGCGACACCGCCGTCCGCGGCGGCACCTATTCCAAATTCAAGATTGACCCGTCCAAAAAGTATTTCATCAACGTCGGCGCCGTCGGCCAGCCGCGCGACAACAATCCGAAATGCGCCTACGTCATTTACGACATGGACGCCGGAACCATTGAACTCCGCCGGCTGGATTACGACATCGCCACCGCCCAGAAAAAAATCCGCGCCGCCGGCCTGCCGGAACGCCTCGCTGAACGGCTGGAATTTGGAAGGTAGAATGAAGAATTTAAATTTGCGCGGAACGCGCCGTTTTCGTTTCTTCATTCCTCATTCTGAATTCTTCATTTGAAAATTCTCCTCCTCAAACCCAGCTCGCTGGGCGATGTCATCCAGGCCCTGCCCGTCCTCCGGCTGCTCAAACGCCACCTGCCCGCCAGTGAAATTTTCTGGTGGATTGATTCCGCCCTCGCCCCGCTGCTCGAGGGTGACCCCGACCTGGCCGGCATCGTCCGTTTTGAACGCCAACGCTGGGCCGCGCCGCAGCACTGGCCCGAAATGTTCCGGAGCGTCCGCTGGATGCGCGCGCAAAACTTCGACTGGGTCATTGACCTCCAATGCCTCGCGCGCAGCGGCATGTTCGCGTGGCTCGCCAATGGAAAATTTCTCATCGGCCTCGATGAAGTCCGCGAGGGCGCGCGGGGGTTTTACGACGTTGCCGTCCGCCGTCCTTCATTCCATACCCACGCCGTGGAGTGGTATCTGGCCGTGCTGCCACACCTTGGCGTGCCGGTTCACAACCGTTTTCAATGGCTGCCCGAACGTCCCGCCGTTGCCGCCGAAGTAAAACGAAAATGGCCCGGCCCTGTTTTTTCCCATCCGCATTCCGCACTCCGCACTCAGCAATTGATTGTCCTTCAACCCGGCGCGCGCTGGCCGAACAAGCGCTGGCCGGTGGAACATTTCGCCGAACTGGTGCGCCGGCTCGCCGGGGATTTTTCGGACGCGCGTTTTGCCATTCTCGGGGTCGCGGAAGACCACCCGCTGGGCGAAATCATCGCGCGTTCCGCGCCCGGGCGCTGCCTGAATTTGTGCGGCCAGACCACCCTGCCGGAGATGGTCGAATGGTTGCGGCTTTGCCAATTCATGGTCACGAACGACACCGGCCCGATGCACGCGGCCGCCGCGCTCGGCAAGCCGCTGGTCGCGTTGTTCGGCCCCACGGAACCGCGCCGCACCGGCCCGTATGGCTATCTGGAAAATGTGCTGCGCATTGACCTCCCCTGCTCTCCCTGCCTGAAATCGCATTGTGTCTACGAAAAACCGGACGAATGTCTGAAAGCCATTTCGCCGGCAGCGGTTTTCGAGCGGGTAAAATGTAAACTGCAAACGATTCAGGTGAAAGAATGGCGTTCAGCCACTGCTCCGGACAGCCGTGCATGAACCTCGCGTAGCGTCTGGACTGCGCGCGGTTTACCGCCGCTTTGCTTCGCGGGAGGTCATGGGTTCCACAGAATCCCAAACGCCGGCCAATTCGCCCTGATCCAAAAGCGGTGCTAAAGCACACGCAGTCCAGACGCTGACGCGTGGCCAGATGGACTTCAAATTTTGCTCCAGCGTCCTGGCTTCTCTTGTGCTTTTCTCCGTTGTCTCTCCCTTCGCATAAATGCTTGCGTGGGCTTGCATTTTCAGCGCGAACGGCATTACGTTCGCCTTGGTGACCACTTCAAACCAGACCAATCCCGGCTCAACTTCAACTGGCGCCGGACCGCCGCCGCACCCCGCCTTCGTCACCACGCACTGGTCGCTCGTGGTTTCTGCCGGGCGCAACGACACCCCGAACGCCCGCAACGCCCTGGAAAAACTTTGCCGCGCCTACTGGTTCCCGATCTACGCGTTCGTGCGGCGGCAGGGGCACGGTCCGCACGACGCCCAGGATTTAACCCAGGAATTTTTCATGCGCCTGCTGGAAAAAAAACAACTCGCCGTTGTGGATCCCGCCAAAGGCCGGTTCCGTTCGTTCCTGCTGGCGTCGCTGAAACATTTTCTCGCCAACGAATGGGACAAAGCGAAAGCCCAAAAACGCGGCGGCGGACAGTTTTTGATCCCCATTGATATCGCCACCGCCGAAACGTCCTGCGGCATCGAGCCGGCCGATGACCTCACCGCCGAGAAAGTTTTTGAGCGGCGCTGGGCGCTCACGCTGCTGGACCAGGTGCTGCGCCGGCTGCGCGCGGAATATGTCCGCGACGGCAAGGAAAATCTGTTCGAGCAGTTGAAGCCGACGCTGACCGAGGCGAGCCGGTCGGTGCGTTACGCGGAAATCGCCGCGCGGCTGGGCACGAACGAAGGCGCGGTGAAGGTGGCGGTGCATCGCCTGCGGCAGCGCTACCGCGAAGTGCTCCGCGCGGAAATTGCGGACACCGTCGCCAGCCCCGGCGAGGTGGAGGACGAAATCCGGAATCTGTTTGTCGCCTTGTCCGGCTGAATTTGTTTTTTTGAATTGAGAAGTTGACACAGCGAAATATTTATGTCATAAATTGTCTTGACGAAATCTGTCAAGACGATGCAAGACAAATCCAGTTTTGGAGAATTCATTCGCAAGTTGCGGCAAGACCGCGAAGAACCGCTTCGGGTTGTTGCTGCCGGTGTCGGGATTGATTCGACGCTTTTGAGCAAACTGGAACATGGAGATCGTTTCCCAACCGAGCTGCAAATTTCCAAATTTGCAAAATTTTTCAAGCTGCCGGAGGGAGAACTGAAAGGCCGGGTGATCGCAGACAAGGTCACTTCTGAATATGGTGACGAAACTGCGGCATTACACGCGGCGCACATTCTTCAAGAACGAGCGACACCTTACAAAACCAGATAAGCAAGCGGCCATGAATTTTATTGTCAACGAGACGGCGCAAAAACTGCGAGGCGGGTTTTATACAGACCCCGACATCGCCAGTTTCTTGGCTCGGTGGGTTTTGGAAAAGAAGCCGAAGTCGGTTTTAGAACCAAGCTGCGGCGACGGTGCATTTCTTGAGGCAATAGCTGACGAGAAGTGCAGTTTGCTTCGCAAGCCGACACGAAAACGATGCGACCGAATCGCGCTTCATTTTCAAGAAGCATATCAATCTCCTGTCCCAGCTGGACGGCGGGTTGGGCGATAGTTCTTGAGGTCATTCGATTTAGCTGCGCCAGTGTGCGCAGAAAAATCTTTAGCGTCAATTCGCGTCCAGAGCACCGCCATGTCGCCGGATTTCCATATTTTCCTTAACAATTCGTGGTCGTTAAGATTTCTTGCCCAACGCAAATCACAAATATTGCGTAACCTTCCGCCGGTTTTGCTTTAGGAAGGGGTGAACGCGGCATTGGTTGCCGTAAAAACGTGATTTCGGCCAAATCAAATCGCAAAATGAAGGGCGCGACATGAATCCAGGACTAATAGGACTTATCGGAGGCATTGTCGGTGGAATTATCGGTGTAGCCGGTGGATTGCTTGGCACCTACTTCAGCATCAAGAACACGAACGGTCCACGGGAACGCGCCTTTGTTATCAAAGTGAGCATTGTGGTTTGGATTTTTGCCCTGGCGTTTGTGTTCGGCATGTGCCTGATCCCGGGCCTCGACAAATTATTTCTCATCCCAATTTATGCCGTTGGTCTCGTGGCAGGTATTCTTTTGTGGAACAAGCAGCAGGCGCGGATACGTCTTGAAGAATCAAAGGAAAATCCCGTCGCACCCGCCACCCAAACCATTCCCCGCAAGTGCCCGCAATGCGGCGCGGAACTGAAACCGGACGTGTCGGAAGGACTTTGCCCGGCCTGCCTGCTGCAACGCGGCATCGCGACCGAAGGGGGCGCTCCGCCGGGCACTCCGCCGTTCACTCCGCCTACCATCCCCGATCTGGCAAAACTTTTTCCCCAACTTGAAATCCTTGAACTCATCGGCAAAGGCGGCATGGGCGCGGTTTACAAGGCGCGCCAACCCGCGTTGGATCGTTTCGTCGCGCTGAAAATCCTCGCGCCGCGCTCCGGCGGCGACCTGGATTTCGCCGGGCGCTTCACCCGCGAAGCCCGCGCACTCGCGAAGCTGAATCATCCGAATATCGTCGGCGTTTACGATTTTGGTGTAGTGGCAGGCATCCCGCCTGCCGTAGAGCCGGGCATCCTGCCCGGCGGAGAAACCACTGACGTTTCAAAGATGGCAGGAAGTCCGGGTACCGATCCGGGCGGCAGGATGCCGCCCTCGACGTCAGGCCGGAGGCCCGACGCCACAACGCTCCATTATTTCATCATGGAATACGTGGACGGGCCGAACCTGCGGCAGGTCGAGCAGGCCGGCAAACTGTCGCCGCGCGAGGCGCTGGAAATCATCCCGCAAATCTGCGCCGCGCTCCAGTTCGCGCATGACGAAGGCATCGTCCATCGCGACATCAAGCCCGAAAACGTGTTGCTCGACAAAAAAGGCCGGGTGAAAATCGCGGACTTCGGCCTGGCGAAAATTCTGGGACAGGAACCAAAGGATTTCCGGCTGACCGGTGTGCGCGACGTGGTGGGCACGCCGCATTACATGGCGCCGGAACAGGTGGAGAAGCCACAGGAGGTGGATCACCGGGCGGACATTTATTCGCTCGGCGTCGTTTTCTACGAAATGCTTACCGGCGAACTGCCGCTCGGAAAATTCCAGCCGCCGTCGCAAAGGGTGCAGTTGGACGTGCGCTTGGATGAAATCGTGATGCGCTCGTTGGAAAAGGATCCCCAACGTCGCTATCAGCACGTCAGTGAAGTCAAAACGCGGGTGGAGACGATTGCGCAAACTTCAGCCCCACAAGCCGTGTCAACAGCTCTCATCGTTGGTGGTGTGGTGCTGATTTTAACGGTGGTTCTCGTCGGCTTTTTTTCCGTAAAAGCATACCTGAACCCGGGACGGGGCGAAACCAAACCTGCCGCCGGAGCGGTTGCCAACGAACCCCATGACGCGGCCAAAGCGCCGGTTCCAACCGCCCCGCCCGTAATTATTAAAACGGTTCCCGAATCCGGCACAGCGGGGGTTGATCCCGCGTTGACCGAAGTCCAGGTCACCTTCAGCAAGCTGATGCAAGACGGCAGTTGGTCATGGTCCGCCTGGGATGAAGAGTATTATCCCGAGACGACCGGTTCGGCGTACTACCTGGAGGATGGCCGGACCTGCGCGCTGCCGGTGAAGCTCAAGCCAGGCAGGGTTTACGCTATCTGGCTCAACAGCGGCCAGGTCCACGACTTCAAGGACACCGACGGCCAGCCGGCGGTGCCGTATCTGCTGATTTTCGAAACCCGGAAATGACCCGATATCCGTCAACCATCCACAACCAATACAATCCACAACCAAAACTTTACCTATGAAACGAATCTTTGCCTTGCTGCAATACATAATGAGGCCGGCCATCGCGATTTGCCTGGCGTGCCTGCTGGTCGGTCCGCTCCTGGCCGCCGAAAGCGCCGGAGAAATGAAACTTCAAAAAGCGCGCACGGCACTGACCGGAGCGTCGAAGGACATCGTTCAAGCGAAGAAACTGCTGCTCGATATCGTCGACTTCGACCAGGACACCCTCGATTCCCAGTCGCTTTGTTACGTTTATGTCTATCTGGGTTACATCGATGATCGGGCGGGCAACCGGTACGAGGCCATCCTCTGGTACAAAAAAGCCCTCGAACTCAAGGATACTGATCGCGTCCGGGAATGCGCAGAGTACGGCCTCAATAAACCGCTGACCTGGATTCAGCACCTGGATGAAGCGACCACGCCTCCGCCCGGTGTGACGGCCGCCAAAGGCGCTGGCGAAATGAAATTGGACAAAGCGCGCGAGGTGCTGACCGGCGAGCCGAAGGACCCCGTTCAGGCAAAAAAACTGCTGCTGGACATCGTCGAGCACGACAAGGACACTCTCGATTCCCCGTCGCTTTGTTACGTCTATGTTTATTTGGGTTACATCGAAGACCGGGCGGGCAATCGGAACGAAGCTATTCCCTGGTACAAGAAAGCCCTCGAACTCAAGGATACTGATCGCGTCCGGGAATGCGCAGAGTACGGCCTCGAAAAACCACTGACCTGGATTCGGCACTTGGATGAAGCGACCACTCCTCCGCCCGGGACGACGGCGGGCAAAATCTCGCTCACCACCGCCCCGCCCGTGGTGGTGAAAACTGTTCCTGTGGCGGGCGCAACGGATGTTGATCCCGCGCTGACGGAAATCCGCGTCACTTATAGCAAACCGATGCAGGACGGCAGCTGGTCCTGGTCCCCCTGGGGCGAAAAAAATTATCCGGAGACGACTGGTAATCCGCGGTTACTGCCCGACAGCCGCACTTGCGTACTGCCGGTGAACTTGCAACCGGACAAGTTCTACGCCATCTGGCTGAACAGCGATCAATTCAAGAAGTTCACCGACACGGCCGGCCGGCCCGCCGTGCCGTACCTGTTGACGTTTGCCACCGGCGCGGCAGGTTCCGGCGGCGAACGGCGTCTGCAATCGTTGGTTGAGGACTTCTTTGCGCACAACTACCGCGACATCATCGCCCGCGACACGCTCGCATGGGGGCCGGTGGGCACGGATGAAAAAGGAAACTCCACCATCTGCTACCGGTACCGCGCGAAGATCCGGGACAAGGACACCGTGACGAACAACCAGGTCTTCACGTTTGATCCACAGGACAAATTTGTTTCGGTGAAAGACGTTGCGGCCGCCGCTTCGCCAACGCATCCATGAATCAGGACCTCTCCTGGATTGCGGACGCTTGCGATTCAGCTTCCGTTCGTTAAGTTTGGGGCGTGAGCACCCCCTCGCACACTGCGAAACCAGGCACAACTTCAACCGGGAGTGATGCGCCGCGGCAGTCCGTGTTCGTCACCACGCATTGGTCGCTCGTGCTGTCGGCGCGCGACAAAAAATCGCCGCAATCCGCCGATGCGCTGGAAAAACTCTGCCGCGCTTATTGGTACCCGCTTTATGCCTATGTCCGGCGCACCGGGCAATCGAAGGAAAATGCCGAGGACCTGACGCAGGCGTTTTTCGCGCGGCTGCTGGAAAAGAACATTATCGGGACGGCGGAACCGGAACGCGGACGCTTCCGCAGCTTTTTGCTGGTGGCGCTCAAACGATTTCTGGCGAACGAATGGGACCGGGCGCGCGCCCAAAAACGCGGCGGCGGCCAGACGCACGTTCCACTCGACACGGAACTGGCCGAGCGAAAATTCAAGGCCGAAACCACCGCCGGGGAAATTTCGCCCGACTGTTTGTATGATCGCCGCTGGGCCTTGACCTTGATCGAACAGACCATGGCGCGACTGCGCGCGGAGTTCGAGCGCGCGGACAAGGCCGCCGGGTTTGAACGGTTGAAAACTTTTCTCACCGCCGACAAAAGCGCGATCCCCTACCCGGCCGTCGCCGCCGAATTGGGGATGAGCGAAAGCGCTTTGCGCGTGTCGGTGCACCGGCTGCGGAAGCGTTACCGCGAACTGTTCCGCGAGGAAATCGCCCATACGCTGGCCGAAGGCGAGGACGTTGATACCGAACTCCAGTACTTGCTTTCAGTCCTGAGTGTATAGAATGGGTACCCGGTGTTATTATGACTGGTGGCGGAAGAAACCCGAAACCCGAATGCCGAAATCCGAAAGAAATCCGAAACTCGAAGCCCGAACCAAACCGGGCGGATTAACATTGAATTCGGTTTTCGGGCCTCGGGCTTCTTTCGAATTTCGGATTTCGACTTTCGGAATTCAGACCTGATTCCACAAAAAAACCTTGGAAACATTAATTCCATGTAACAACCCGTCGGATTTTCTTAAGTAACAGCTAATGAGCGAAACTTCGCCAAAATGCAATCGTTGCGGCGTGCCGCTGCCACCGGACGCGCCGGAGGGCCTTTGCCCGCGTTGCCTTGTGGCGCTGAATTTGGCCACGCAAACGGAAGTCCCCGGCGAAACCGATCCGCCCGGCACACCTGCCAACAAGCCGCCGCCCGCACCGCCATTGCCGCCGGCCGAAATTGGCAAATGGTTCCCCCAACTGGAAGTCCTCGAATGTCTCGGGCGCGGCGGCATGGGCGCGGTCTATAAGGCCCGCCAGCCGCGATTGGACCGGCTGGTCGCCTTGAAGATCTTGTCACCCGAGAAACAGGATGACCCGAAGTTTGCCGAACGGTTCGAGCGTGAAGCGCGGGCGCTGGCACGGCTGAGTCATCCCAACATCGTCACGGTTTATGACTTCGGCCAGGTACAGGGAAATTGTTACCTGCTGATGGAATTTGTGGATGGCCTGACGTTGCGGCAGTTGTTTCGCACCCGGAAACTTGCGCCCGCCGAGGCGCTCAACATCGTGCCGAAAATCTGCGAGGCGCTGCAATACGCCCATAACGAAGGCATCGTCCACCGCGACATCAAGCCGGAGAACATCCTGCTGGATAAAAAAGGCCAGGTGAAAATTGCCGACTTTGGCATCGCGAAAATCATCGGCCAGACGCCGAAGGACGTTTCGCTCACCGGCGTGAAGGACGTCGTGGGCACGCCGCATTACATGGCACCGGAGCAGATTGAGAAGCCCGCGACGGTGGACCATCGCGCGGACATTTATTCGCTGGGCGTGGTGTTCTACGAAATGCTCACCGGCGAATTGCCGCTCGGGAAATTCCAGCCGCCATCGCAAAAGGTCCGGGTGGACGTACGGCTCGATGAAGTGGTGTTGCACGCGCTGGAAAAAGAACCGGCACGCCGTTACCAGCATGCGAGTCAGGTCAAGACGGACCTGGAAACCATTGCCAAAAAAACGCCCGGGCCCGTGAGCCGCCGTCGGAACGTATTGGCAACCTGGTTCTGGCCGTGCCTGCTGGGAGCTTTGCTCGTGCTTGGTGGAATGCAAATACTCATTCCGGCCCGTCGGAATGCCGGCGAAGCCAGCCGTGCCCCGGTCCCGCAACCCGATTCGGCCGAGGCGATAACAGGCTGGTTGCGGGCCGGGAGCCAGCCGCAAGAATATGAGATGGCGTTGGATCGCAACACGACCCATGGCGGCAAGGCCAGCGCGTATCTGAAGAATCTTGTGCCCCAACCATCGGGTTTTGGAACACTCATGCAAATGTTCAAGGCTGACGCGTATCGCGGCCAGCGCGTCCGTTTATCGGGCTTTGTCCGATCCAAAGATGTGCGCAACTGGGCGGGTCTCTGGGTGCGGGTGGACGGCCCGAACAACCAGGTGCTGTCGTTTGACAACATGCAGGATCGCCCCATCAAAGGAACCGTCAATTGGACACGTTGTGAAATCGTGCTGGATGTTCCGGAAACGAGTCAGGCGATTGCCCTGGGACTGCTTCTGAACGGCGCGGGACAGGTCTGGATGGACGACTTGAAGTTTGAGGTCGCGGGAAAAGAAGCCGCCACGACGGGTGGGAAACCGGGTGACCGGATACCGCAGGCACCCCAATTGAATTTTACGAAATAGTAAAACCACGTTAACGGCAGTCACACTGCAACGTGGCTTCAAACACAAACCATCAAAACAAAAACCTATGAAAAAAATGACACGGAAGAAGACGGCCATCACCTGCCTGGCTCTTTGCGGAAGCATGATGGTCAGCGCGGAAACCCCCAAGGGCTGGTTTGCCGCCGGCAGCCATCCCAAAGAATACGAGATGACACTGGACCGCACCACGACCCACAGCGGCAAGGGCAGCGCGACCCTGAAAAGCATCGTGCCCAAGGCCAGCGGGTTTGGGACGCTGATGCAGATGTTCAAGGCGGACAACTATCGCGGCAAACGCCTGCGCCTGTCCGGCTTCGTTCGCTCCGCCGACGTAACCGACTCGGCGGGCTTGTGGATGCGCGTGGATGGGTCCGGGGGCGAAGTGCTGTCGTTCGACAACATGCATGATCGTCCCGTCAAGGGAACCACTGACTGGACGCGTTATGAAGTTGTCCTGGACGTTCCGGAAACGAGCCAGCACATCGCTTTCGGACTGCTGTTGAGCGGAACCGGCCAGGTTTGGATGGACGATGTGAAGTTCGAGACGGTTGGAAAAGATGTTCCCACCACCGGCAACGGCGGACCGAAGGCCACAAGTCCCCGCAACCTGGATTTTGAGGAGTAGTCTTCCGTTGCGTGAAACTCACGGGGGCCTCGTGCCTGCAGACCACTTGCGCTTTGCCTCCGCCCCGTTAGTCTGCAATGCGTGAGCGACACCCGAAGCACCGCAGATTCCTCCAGCGCCACGCCGGCCCAGGTGGGCGAGGCAGCAAACAGCCTGGTCTTCGTCACCACGCATTGGTCGCTCGTGCTGTCGGCGCGCGACAAAAAATCGCCGCAATCCGCCGACGCGCTGGAAAAACTCTGCCGCGCCTACTGGTATCCCCTTTACGCCTATGTGCGCCGGCGCGGATATTCGCCCGAGGACGCGCAGGACCTTACGCAGGAATTCTTTGCGCGGTTGCTGGAAAAAAACTGGATCGCGCATGCGGACCAATCGCGCGGGCGGTTCCGCTCGTTTTTGTTGCTGGTCATGAAACGGTTTCTGGCCGTCGAATGGCACAAGGCACACGCACAGAAGCGGGAGGGCAGCCGCCGCTACCTGCCGCTGCCGCTGGACACGGCCGAGACGCGCTACGCCCGCGAATCCGTAAACGCCGCCACGCCGGAACAGGCCTTCGAAAAACAATGGGCCCTCACGCTGCTGGAAACGGTGCTGAGCCGGCTGCGCACGGATTATGAGCAGGACGGCAAGGGGCGTTTGTTCGAGGCGCTCAAGCCGTGCCTCCTGGGCAGCCGCGAATTGCAGCCCTATGCCGAACTCGCCGCTGCGCTGAAGATGTCCGAGGGCGCGGTGAAGGTGGCGGTGCATCGCCTGCGCGAGCGGTACCGGGAACGGCTCAAGGCCGGGATCGCCAACACGGTGGCCTCATCGGCGGACGTGGACGCCGAATTGCGCCATCTGTTCCATGTGCTGGGACGGGGATGAAGAAAACATTCAACATTCAACATTCAACGCTCAACGCCGAAGCAGGCCTTGAGTGTTCGGCGTTGAATGTTCCCAAAGTTAATGTCTGAAGCCCTGTAACCTTCGCCTGTAAATCCTTAGTGTAATGGGTGAAGGAATAGTCATGGAAACGAAACGCATCTGTTCAATCTGCGGAAAGCCCCTCGCCGCCAGCGCGCCCGAAGGGTTGTGCCCCGAATGCCTGCTCAAAGCCGGCCTGCCCACGGGCGAGGACATCGGGCCGGACACTGAAACGGGAGCGGCGCGACCCCGCTTCGTGCCGCCCAAGCCGGAGGAACTGGCCGCGCTGTTTCCCCAGCTTGAAATCCTCGGGCTGATCGGCCAGGGCGGCATGGGTGCCGTTTATCGCGCACGACAGAAGCAGCTCGACCGGATGGTGGCGCTGAAAATTCTGCCGCCGGACGTCGGCCGGTCACCCTCGTTCGCCGAGCGCTTCGCCCGTGAAGCGAAAGCGCTGGCCAAGCTGAACCATCCGGGCATCGTCACGCTGTATGAGTTCGGCCAGGTGCAAAATGCGGTCGGAGCGCGGCTGTGGTCGCAGACCCAGCCGCAGCATGTCGCAAGCACCGAAGGCACCGAAAGTATCGGAAGCGCTGCAACTGGTGTTCCGCATACAGCCGCGCCCCTCTACTACTTCCTGATGGAGTTCGTGGACGGCATGAACCTGGGCCAGTTGCTTCGTGCCGGCAAGCTCGCGCCCAAGGAGGCGCTGGCCATCGTGCCGCAGATTTGCGATGCGCTCCAATACGCCCACAACCGCGGCATCGTCCACCGCGACATCAAACCGGAGAATATCCTGCTCGGGTGCGAGGGCCAGGTGAAGGTGGCGGATTTCGGCATCGCCAGGATGGTGGGGCCGGACACGACGTCGGCGTTCGGTGTCCCGCCTTCAGGCGGTCCGGACCGGCTGAAGCCGGGACACCCAGCACTCACCGCCGCGGACAAGGTCCTGGGTACGCCGCAATACATGGCGCCGGAACAGAAGGAGCATCCGCTGGAAGTGGATCATCGCGCAGACATTTATTCGCTGGGCGTGGTGTTCTACCAGATGCTGACGGGCGAACTGCCGACCGGGAAATTCGAGCCGCCATCGCACAAGGTGCAAGTGGACGTGCGAATTGATGAAATTGTCCTGCGTGCGTTGGAAAAGAAGCCCGAACTCCGCTACCAGCAAGTCAGCGAAGTCAAAACCCTGGTGGAAACCGTTGCCGCTTCGAGCAACGCAGGTGCCCCGGCTGCCGCGAGACCAGGCGTCGGCGAATCCAACGTTGCCGGCAGGTTCGGCGCGCTGTTCGCACTGGCGCTGCTCGCGGGTCTGCTGGCGCTGCTATTCTGGCGCAGTTTTGTTTCCCGGTATGTGCTTTTCTCCAACGATGGTCCCTTGGGAATCCGAATGGCCGAGTGGTTGCGACTTCCATCAGGATTGCTGGGCCTGTGGGATGATCTCAACAGTCTCGGATTCAACGGCGGCTCTTTTGGAGAGTCTCTCTCCACGCTGATCCTTTGGGTGCTCGGCCCGCTGGGTAGCAGCAAATTCCTGGCGCCGGTTACATTATGGATTCTCGGGATGTGCGCTTGGTTCTGTTTTCGGCGGCTGCGCCTGGCACCATTCGCCGCGCTTCTGGGCGCTTTGGGAGTGGCCCTCACTTCGTGCTTCTTCTCGACGGCCTGCTGGGGAGTGGCTCCAATGGTCCTGGGCATTGGCATGAGTTACCTGGCCATCGGATTGGTGGCGTCGGCAGGCCGGGCCGCCGGCAGGCTCGAACGCTGGGCATCCTACGCCCTGGCTGGTCTGGCTGCGGGGATGGGCGTCATTGAAGCGGCCGATGTCGGAGCTGTCTTCAGCCTCATTGTCTTTGCCTTCGTCGTGTTCTATTCGCTGGTTGAAGACGGTCCTTTATCGGCGAGGGTCGCACGAGGCGTTTTCCGCACGCTGGTCGTTGCCGGCTTTGCCTTCTTCATCGCGGGGCAGACGTTCATCGGCCTGTTCAATTCCCAGATGAACAACAGCGCTGGCCCCGCACAAGATAGGCAAGCGAAAGCCCAACATTGGGATTGGGCCACGCAATGGAGCCTGCCCAAAACTGAAACGCTCGGTTTGATCGCTCCGGGTTTGTTCGGCTATCGGATGGATACGCCTGATGGCGGGAATTACTGGGGCGGGATTGGCCGCGACCCGGCGATTGACCGCTGGCGTGACAACGGCCGGCAGGGGGCGCAGCCGCAGGGGCTCATGCGTTTCTCCGGCGGCGGCTATTACCTGGGCATGCCGGTTGCGCTGGTGGCGCTTTGGGCGGCAATCCAGGCGTTCCGCAAAAAAGATTCCGTCTTCACGTTACCCGAGCGGAAGCTGCTGTGGTTTTGGAGCGCAGTGAGCATCGTCTGTCTTTTGTTCGCCTTCGGCCGGTTCGCGCCGTTTTATCGCCTGCTTTATGCGCTGCCGTATTTCTCAACCATCCGCAACCCGATCAAGTTCCTCAATCCGATGATTTTTTCCGTGTCTATGATTTTCGCCTATGGCCTCAACGCCCTGTGGCGGCAATACCTGGTATCCGCAAACTCCCTTCCTCCGGACAACCGGCCCAGGAACTGGTGGTCCGGGGCCAGTCGGTTCGACCGGCGTTGGGCCATCGGTTGCGCGCTGGCACTGGGGTTGAGCCTGGTGGCCTGGATCGGGTACGCCAGCTTCCGGGAATCGCTCGAACGCCACATCCAGATGAACGGTTTTGAGGCGCAACCGGCACACCTCATCGCCGCCTTCAGCATCGGCCAGGCGGGTTGGTTTGTGCTGTTCTTCGCTTTGGCTGCCGGGCTACTGACTCTGATCCTCGGCAGCGTCTTTGCCGGGCCGCGTGCCAGATGGGGCGCCTGGCTGCTGGGTTTGCTGGTGGTGTTCGACCTCGGCCGCGCCAACCTGCCCTGGATCGTTCACTGGGATTATCGGCAGAAATACGCCACCAACGACGTCATCGAGTTTTTCCGGGAGAAACCCTATGAGCACAGGGTCGCCGAGTTGCCTTTTTCCCTCGGTCCACAGCAATCTTTGCTGGGCTCTTTCTATCGCATCGAATGGGCCCAACATCATTTCCCTTATTACAACATCCAATCGCTCGACATTGTCCAGCTACCGCGCATGCCCGAGGATCTGGCCGCCTTCGAAACCGCGCTCCGCCCTCAAGGTTCGAACACGCTGTTTCGCATGACCCGCCGCTGGCAATTGACCAACACCCGCTACCTGCTCGGCTCCGCTTCGTCCCTCGACACGCTCAATGCCGGACTCAGTCTCGCCCAGCACAGCTTCCGCATCGCCCGCAGTTTCGACATTGTGCCACGCGGGCAAAACCCGACCAAACTCGAAGATCTCACGGCGGTCTTTAACCCCAATGGCCAATACGCCATCTTCGAGTTCACCGGCGCACTCCCGCGCGCCAAAATCTATTCCCATTGGCAGGTCATCACAAATGACCAGGCGACCCTGGAACAACTGGGCAGCGCGAGTTTCGATCCGGAACAAACGGTGCTGGTCAATACCGCCCTGCCCGCCGGCCAGGCAACGGAAAACGCAGGCTGGAATGCCGCTCAGGAAGGAACGGTCGAGTTCGCCAGTTACGCCTCGAAACACATCGTGCTCAAGACCAAAGCCGATTTCGCCTCGGTGCTGTTGCTTAACGACCGATTCGATCCGGCCTGGAGGGTCATGGTCGATGGCCAGCCAGCGTCTTTGCTGCGCTGCAACTATATCATGCGCGGCGTCCAACTCGCGCCCGGCGCCCATACCGTCGAGTTCACCTTCCAGATCCCCATCGGCCTGCCCTTCGCGCGCGTCGAAGTCGAACGCGACACGCAATTGGTCGAACTCGTCTTCAAGGTGCCGATTGGCCTGCCTTCGTACATCACCCTGTCGGCCTTCGGTGTCGGCCTGGTTCTCATCGGCGTGCTCGCCGTTGCTGGCCGGCGTAAGGGCGCGCCGGGATCGGGGAAGTAAACGGATTCCTCTCGATCCCGGCGGTTATAGGATGAAAGCCGGTCCACAATCCATTTCAAGGTCATCATCGTCTCCTGCCGCAATCGCCATGCGATCTTCAGCGTGGGTAGCGGATCAGGCTTTTGGGGAATCCTGACCGCACGTTCCATCGGCGCGCTGGTGCAGAATCACCGCGTTGCCGTCGGGATCGGCAATTATCATGGCCCAACAGACTGAATAGTCGTGCGGCGCCTTCAACACACGCACCTTTTTCTTCTTCAGTTCCGCATGGGCCGCACGGACATCCTTCACGGCCAGCGCAATGCGGCCCCCGGCAATCTTTTTCGGGAGCTTCACGCCTCCGTGCAGGGAAAGCGTCACGTTGCCGCAATTGAATTCCGCCCACTGCCCTTCCTCGCTGTACACCTCCTGCGGCAGGCCAAGAATCTCACGGTAAAATCTGGCCGCCCGGGCAATGTTGGAAACCTGATACACGACAAAGTCGGTGCCCCGGATTTTCATTTTGATCTCCTGGTGTTAAATGAACCTGTTTGCCTCGGGGAAGAACGATAGCCGGTGTCCGTGACAAGTTGAGCCGCGATTGGGACATTGCCGAATCCAGCGCAAGCTTGCTTTTTCACAAAGTCGGGCGTTAGCCTCGCCCGCGTGAGCACCTCCTCACAGGCCACCGGTGCGGGAACGACGACACCGGGCAACGAACCATCACCTCGCCAGGTCTTCGTCACCACCCACTGGTCGGTGGTGCTGACGGCGGGGCGCAGCGACACCACCCGCGCCCGCGCCGCGCTCGAAAATCTCTGCCAGACCTACTGGCATCCGCTCTACGCCTACGTGCGGCGGCGCGGTTATTCGTCCGAAGATGCCCAGGACCTTACCCAGGCGTTCTTCGCGCGGTTGCTGGAACGCAACGCCGTCGCCGCCGTCGCGCCGGAGAAAGGCCGGTTCCGTTCCTTCCTGCTCGCCAGCATGAATCATTTCCTCTCCGACGAATGGGACAAGGCGCGCGCGCAAAAACGTGGCGGCGGACAGATGATCTCGCTCGACTTGCAAAGTGCCGAGACGCGGCTGGGCGAAGTTCCGGTGGAAAATTTCACGCCGGAAAAGGCGTTTGAACATCGCTGGGCCATCACCCTGCTCGAAGAGGTTTATCAGCGGCTGGGCGGGGAATATCGCGCGGAGGGCAAAGGCGCGCTGTTCGACGCGTTGCGCACCACGCTGGCCGGGGCCAGCGACGCCGCGCCCTACGCCGAGCTGGCACGGCAACTGGACATGACCGAAGGCGCGGTTAAAGTGGCCGTGCACCGGCTGCGCCAGCGTTACCGCGCCCTGCTGCGCGACACCATCGCCGACACCGTATCCACCCCCGACGAAGTTGAGGACGAACTGCGGCATCTCTTCCGGACACTGGCCGGCGGGTGAGATACCACGAAACACACGAAACACACGAAATGGGTTTGCCGCAAAAGGCGCAAAGGACGCAAAAAAATCAGGAAAAAAACTTGTCCGCAAACAATGTTCTGTTCTACCACCGCAGCCACGGATGTGCGAAACGCATCAGGTGGAATTCCGCTGGGTCAAGGGCCACGCCGGCATTCCGGAAAACGAACGCTGCGATCAACTTTCGATGACCGCGCTGCACCAGCCCAATCTCCCGGCAGACGAGGGTTACGAAAACAAACCCGAAACCGACGGCGTCCGCCCCGACATACAAGCAGGCGAGCCGTGCCGGAAATGTTCAACGCCCGTCATCAAGCAAACGTCCCGCAAGAAGCCGAAGCACGATTTCTACTACGAGTATTACCTCTGGTGTCCGAAGTGCCAGACGACTTACACAATTGAAAAAGCCAAGCGTTTCGTTGAGCAGCCGCCATCGCTGTTTTAACCACTCCAACCCTTGTTAATTTCCTTTGCCCAACGCCCGCGGCGAATTGGCATCTGTGTTCATCCGTGGTTGAAATTTTTGCGTTCCTTGTTCGTTTCCGCCTGCATTTCACTATGGCGCGACACGTGCGGCAAATTCATTTCGTGTGTTTTCCGCCTTCGCCAGCTACGGCGCGACAAACGTGTATTTCGCGGTTTGAAGTTTGGGCTTCGCAGAGCTCAGCCCCCCGAAATCCGTGTCCATCCGTGTTCATCCGTGGTTGAAGCAGTTTCAATTAACATGAGCACAGTTTGACAGGCCTATGGATAAAGCGGTGGAGGGCCACCGCAGTCCAGGACGCTGCGCGCGGCACGATGATTCCTTGAAAAACGCGAAGCGTTTTGGACTGCGCCAGCCCCCTGGCGCTTTGCCAGATGGCAAAGCATCCGCCAGATTTTCACATGAACTTTTGTGCGCCAATGACAATATGAACCACCATAAATTTGCGGTAAAAAATGGGGGGGCTCGTGGAACTCGCCTCTCCGACATTTCGTGCGTTTCGTGTGCTTCGTGGTTCCATTCCCCCGTCTTTTCATGGTTTATTTTGCACATCCCCTGTAACTTTTGATCCAATCTTCCTTTGTATCAGGTGAAAGCAGAGATTTATGGCTGACGAAAAAACCTGTCCGCATTGCGGGAAACCCGTGCCCCCCGCGGCGTTGGGCGGCATCTGCCCCGAATGCATGCTCAAGGCCGGTCTCGCTTCGCAAACGGAGGGACCGGGCGCAGTCGGCCCGGAGGGAACCAAAGTCGTCCAGCCACCACCTTCACCGGCTGAAATCGCGTCGCTGTTCCCGCAACTGGAAATCCTCGAATGCCTCGGACGCGGCGGGATGGGCGTGGTGTACAAGGCCCGGCAGCCGCGCTTGAACCGCCTCGTCGCGCTCAAAATCCTGGCCCGGGACAAGGAGCAGGACGGGCAATTCGCCGAGCGGTTCACGCGCGAAGCCCAGACGCTGGCGCGGTTGAATCATCCGAACATCGTCACCGTCCACGATTTCGGCCAAGTGGGACAGGCTGCCAGCCTGTCTCCATCTGAAAAACAAAATGAAAAGTCAGAGACAGGCAAGATGCCGGTCCCACTTTGTTATCTGGTGATGGAATTTGTGGACGGCCTGAACCTGCGCCAGTTGCTGATGGCCGGGAAGATGCCGTCGGAAAAGGCGCTGACGATTGTGCCGAAGATTTGCGATGCGCTGCAATACGCCCACGAACAGGGCATCGTCCACCGCGACATCAAGCCGGAGAACATCCTGCTGGACAAACAAGGCCGGGTGAAAATCGCGGACTTCGGCATCGCAAAAATGATGGGTCAGGGACCGAAGGGCATGTCGCTGACCGGCGCCAAGGACGTGGTGGGCACGCCGCATTACATGGCGCCCGAACAGGTGGAAAGGCCGCTGACGGTGGACCATCGCGCGGATATTTACTCGCTCGGCGTCGTGTTCTACGAAATGCTCACCGGCGAACTGCCGCTTGGCAAATTCCAGCCGCCCTCAGCCAAAGTTCAGATTGACGTGCGATTGGACGAGGTGGTTTTACACGCGCTGGAAAAGGAGCCCGATCGTCGTTACCAGCAAGTTAGCACGCTTAAAACACAGGTGGAAACCATCGCCGGCAGCCCGGGCACGGCATTCGGTCCAGCGTCCAGCAAACCGACCGGGGCAGGCAGCCGGGCAGGTTTGGCAGCCCCGGTTGCCGCAAGCGCCGGTGAAAACGGCCGCCGCACCCCGTCGTCCACCAACACCGGAGACCGCCTGCCGGGTTCCCTCATCCTGGTCAGCCTGTTGTTCATCTTCCTCGGTGCGTTTTCGATCTGGGACATGGCCTGGCACGCCCGGTTCGGCGAACCGAAACTGGATCTGACCCTGGTTTGCCTGCCGGTTGGGGTTGGCCTGCTGCGCTTGCGCTGGTGGTGGCGCCGATGCGCGCTGGCCGGTGTGTGGCTCGGCTACGCCATACTGCTGCTCTTCCTCAGTGTCATGCTGGCCAGGGCAAACGGCGTAAAGTTGCTGCCAGGACCAGACGGTGCCTCCTTTGCATTATTCGGCTGGCAACCCAATGACATCCGGACGACCTGGCCGGGTGTCATTTGCCTCCTGAGTCAGGCAGCGTTGCTGGCATGGCTGCATCTGACGCTGCGGCTGCCCGGAGTCAAAGCCCGCTTTGAACAGCAACGCGGCCAGGGTGCCGGCTGGCTGGAGTTGCTGATGGTGATTGCGCTGGTGGTATTCGCGGTTGGTTGGATTCCAATGGAGGTGCGACAGGTGAAAAAATTTAGCGGGGCGGCGGCGGAAACCTGGTCGCCTGCGCTGGCACCGGGTGAGAAACCCGATCCGGCGAAAATACGGGACGAGATAAAAACCCTGATGGACCAGGGCCATTACGAGGAAGCCTTGCAACGGCAAATCTGGTATTTCAATCATGCACTGGAATTCGATCCGTCGTTGGTGGGCGTTCGGCGGTCCTTCACACTTTCGGATTGGGTTGAATTAGGACGCAGTTATCCAAAGGCCCGCCAGGCATTGATTGAAATCCGTGACCACGACACGCAAGCACTCAACGAAGGCATGCGATATTCCCATTGGTTCAAGGAAATTTCCGCCGCCCTGCCCGGTTTCTCACGGGTCGAAAGGCACAGCCGTTTCGATTTGTTTCAGGATATTTCCAGCATCAACCTGTATTTGGGAGCCAGCGACACCAATGGCGTACTGGTCAAAACGCTCGTCGCCAAAGACCCGCAACTGGCGCAACACATGGGTTACCGCATCACCGAAGATGCCTTTGATGCGCTGGTGAAAAAAAGCACGAACGGGTTCAGTCACGTTGACATCGGCGATGGTCAGGCGGCCTTTGGAGCAATTTGTCAGCAATGGCTGACGCTGAAGAAGGCAGAGGTCCATACGGCAAAAATATATGAACAGGGGCAAAAGAAAATGGATGAATACTGGGCGCAGAAAGGACAGAAACCGCCCGCCATGTTCCCGCCGATGGAACCGCCCAAAGCCGCCGACACCATCTTCGTGGATAAAACCCGCCAGCTGATCGAAATTCTGGTGGCCCACGGCCATCGGGCCGACGCGGAAATAATCCGCGACCAGGCCCTGGCACTGCTTGACGATCCCTGGCTGAAATCGGCGGTGAGCGACGCGGAAAAGAAAATCCAAAAGCCATCCGCCCCGACCGGCAACCCCTGATGATCCCTATGAATATCCTTGACCGATCCATTCCTCTGGCAGCCGCAGTCGCGCTGGTCGCCCTGTCCGGCCCGCCGGTCTTCAGCCAGCCGGCCGGTCCACCGCCGGATGCCGGCAGCGTCCCGCCAAACGAAGTCTGGCGCAACTTGGAAGATAAACAGGCGCTGCTCGAACAGGCGCAGACCCTGACAGCCAACGGACAATATGACCGGGCGTTGCAATGCTTTCTGGAGTTGTACGACAAAGCCCAGGCGGACCAGGACGAGGTCACGCTGCTCACCGCCCTGCCAGACTGGATCAAACTGGGCCGGAGATACCCCCGGGCCAGGCAGTCGCTGATCGAAATCCGGGACCGCGACGCGCGCGAATTTGCCCGGGTACCGGATACGCTGGAATTGCTCAAGGAGTTGAATAATCTGAACAGCGCCCTGGGCGATGACACAGCGACGGTTGCGTTGTTCAAGGACCTCCGGCAGAGCCATCCGTCGCAGGCCGAAGATTGGTACATGTTTGTGGAACCCGCGCTTGTGCAACGCGGCGAATATCAACTGTGCCTGGATTACATCGGCAATCCCCAAGCGCGATTCAACGTTTACCGTTACACCTTCGGGATGGAAAAAAGTCCGTTCAAAAATGAGCCCGAGCGACAAAAGGAAATGCTGCGACAAATGGCGGAATACGACCGGCAAAAAGGCCGGCCCTCTCCGCCCCCTCCGCCGGACTACCTACTGACCAACTCGGGCGCGGCAACGGCACTCAAATCCATAAATAATTGTTTCGTCAGTGAAGTATCCCGCTTGATCGAAATTCTCGTCGGGACCGGACATCACGAAGATGGCGGAAAAAATCCATGACCAGGCCGTGGCGGTTTTGGACGACCCGCGCCTGCGTTCGGCGATCCCCGACGCGGAGGAACGCGTCAAACATCCCGGCGCGGTTCCTTCGCCCGAGGCAGCGGCAGCGGATGAGCCGCCGCCCGCCCCGATCGGCCAGCCGCCGCATAGCGCAGCCAACCCGCCCACGGTTGCCTTCCCGCCTCCGCCGGCCAGCATAACGATCAACCCCGCCACCGGGCTGCCGGCGAGCGGCCCGGCGGGCGCATCGCGCATCAATCCGGCCACGGGACTGCCGATACTCGCTGAAAACAGCAATGCGATGAGCGCATCCGATCGCGAATTTTTCTCCAAAGTAGCCAACGCTGACGTGAGCATGTACGGTTGGCCCGCCCACAAAGTGGATGGAATGATCATCAATGGCCAGTACGACGAGGCCTTGCAGACACTTCGCCAGTATCTTCACCGTGAACGAAAAGACAAGGGAGGATTCGACTCGTTGCTTAACCGATGGCTGCAACTTTGCCGCAAATTTCCCAAAGCCCGGAAAGCGTTGATCGAAGTCCGGGACCAGGATGTCCAGGAATTTTACCAGGGCAGAGGGACTCCGGGCTTGTTTTGGGAGGTCTACAACATCAATTGGTGTCTGCAACAGGGTGACGCAACAATCCGTCCGGACAAAGCGGCTTGTGCGCTGTTCAAAATCATTCAGGAACGGAACAAACCACTGGCCGCCCAATGCTATCCCGACGCGGAACGCTGGCTGGTGCCGGAGGGCGAATATGAATTGTGCCGGAATTACCTGGGCGACCCGCAGGCGCGCTTTGACTTCCTCCGCAACAAGTTCGAGCAACAAACCGCCTCGCTGCCGCGCATGCGCGAAATCATGCGCGAGATCACGCGCGAACAGGAACGGCGGCACGAAGAACAGTTAAAGGAAATCCAACAGCGCCGGGAAGAAAGCGAGAGACAAGTCCTGGAAGAGCGCTACCAAAGAGAACTGCGGGACCGGGCGGAGTTGGGACTGCCGCCTCCGCGCCGGCCCACGCCGTCCACCAATTTCACGGCTCATCCGCTTAAAATTTTTGATCCTAGCCCGGGAATGACCAATGATTTTGTCATCGGCGCCTGCAATATCATCGAGATTCTGGCCGGCACCGGAAACAAATCCGAAGCGGAAAAAATCCGCGACCAGGCCGCGGCTGTTCTCAACGACCCGCGGTTGAAGTCCGCCATCGGCGATGCGGAAGAAAAAATTCGAAAGCGTTCCATCCCGGCGGCGACCTCCACGGCAAAATAGCGGAGAAAATCATTCGTTACCAGACCCGGCTACATCAAATACAACCATGAAAACGAATCCATCACGACTCCCGGCGTCAGCAGTTTGGTTTGCCGTCATTTTTTCCGTATTTGCCGCTCATACCGCGAACGCGCAGAGCATCAATCCAGCCACGGGATTGCCTGTGTCTGGCGCCACAAACGCCCCGCGCATAGATCCTGCCACGCGACTGCCGGTGCTCGAGCCGGGCAACCTTCCACCCGGAGCCACCACCGATGATATCGCCAACACCACCGCCAGGGAGGTGCATGGCTTGATTGCCAATGGGCAATACGAAGACGCCTTGCAGCGTTGTCTCTCGTTTCAGCGCCAGTTAAAGGGCGATCAAACTTTGACGCCACTGCTTTCTGACTGGGTTGAACTGGGCCGGAGATTGCCCAAAGCCAGGCAGTCTTTGATTGAAATCCGGGACTGCGACGCGCGCGAATTATCGCAAGGCCGGGGCGATTTCCACTTGTTTCAGGAACTGGCCGATATTAACGACGCCTTGGGGGATGACGAGGCGACGATTGCGCTGTTCAAGGGCATCCGGCAGAACCATCCGTCACAGGCCGAAGAATGGTATCTCTTTGTGGAACCCGTGCTGGTGCGGCACGGCGAATATCAATTGTGTCTGGAATGTATTGGCAATCCTCAAACGGAATTCAATGTGTACTGTCACACCTTCAGGCAGCTCCAGGCACTTTACGAGGGCATGAGTGAACGCTCCAAAGAAACCAGGCGGAAGCTGGAGGAATTCAGCCGGCAACCGGACCGGCCCCCGCTGCCGTCTTACCCGCAGATCAACTCCGGAGAAATGGGGCTAAAAAACACAAGAAACAACTATGTCAATGAAGTGCGCCGCCTGATTGAAATTCTCGTCGGGACCGGCCACCCGGAGGAAGCGGCAAAAATCCGCAACGAGGCCGTGGCGGTTTTGGACGACCCGCGCCTGCAATCGGCGGTGCGCGATGCGGAAGAAAAAGTTCAAAAACGTTCCACCCGGCAGTGAGATCGGAAGCAAAAAAAGTGGAAGAGAAAACATTTTCAAATTTGAACCAGACAACAAATACAACCATGAAAATAAATCCGTCCATTCTCCGCATCGCGTCCGTCTTGTTTGCCGGCATGATAGCCGTTTATGTCACTCTTACCGCGAACGCCCAGCGCATCAATCCCGCCACGGGAATGCCGGTGTCCAAAACCGGTGACCTTCCACCCGAAGCCACCGCCGATGATATCGCCACCACCACCGCCAAGGAAGTGCATGGGTTGATTGCCAGTGGCCAATACGAGGACGCCTTGCAGCGCTGTCTCTCGTTTCAGCGCCAGTTAAAAGGCGACCAATCTTTGAAGCCACTGCTCTCCGATTGGGCCGAACTGGACCGGAGATTGCCCAAAGCCAGGGAGGCTTTGATTGAAATCCGGGACCGTCATGTCCGCGAGTTTTCCGAGGGGCGGGGTTATTCGGTTTTGTTTTCCGAAGTCAGTGCCATCAACAGTGCTTTGAATCAGGACGACGCGACGTATGCACTGTTCAAATCCTTTCGCGAAAAAGACCCGCAATTGGCCAAACAATGCTATCCCGGCGTCGAGAGCCTGCTGATGGCCAGGGGCGACTACCAATGGTGCTACGATCTCATGGGCGACGCGCAGGAACGGTTCGATTCCTCCCGTCAATTTTTTGAGGCGCAGCTCGACAGCCAAAAACGCATGGCTGAGACCCGTCAAAGAATCGCAGAAATGAACCGGCAGCATGGCCTGACGAACTCATGGTCTCCTCCTGACTTCTCAGCAAGGAGTATGAAGTTCGCCGAAAATAATTTCGTCGGGCAAACCCGCCAGTTGATTGAAATCCTCGTCGCTACCGGCCACAAAACGGAGGCGGAAAAAATCCGCGGCCAGGCCGTCACCGTCCTGGACGACCCGCGGTTGAAATCCGCCGTGAGCGACGCGGAAGCGAGAATCCAAAAAGTCAGAACCGCACCCCGCCCCGTTCTGCCCTAGAGCACCGTCCGCCCGCCGGCAATTCTGGCGTCCATATCAACCAACAAACAAAAGGCCAGCCGGGTCGATTTATGAAAAAGCTGATTCTGATCATAATCGCGACAGGGTTTGTCCGGGTTGCCATGGCACAAACCAAATCCTCTCAACTGCCGGCTTCCGCGGAATTGTGGTCGCCAGCGATGCAGCCGACCAGCAATTCCGATTCGAATAAACCGGCCGACCGCCGGCCCAAAGACGATCTCAGCGCGACCATTAATCCGGGCACCGGCCTTCCGCTCGGCAGTAGCGACGCGGCCTACACCGAAACCGGCGATGCGCTCCTGGGAAGAGTGCTCGGCGAAGCGAGTGCTTTGACCGCGGTTCACCGATATGAGGACGCGCTGCAACGCTGCATCTGGTTCTATAACCACGCGCGGGAAGTTCGTCCAGGCGCCTCGCCCGTCTCGGTGCTTCCCTATTGGGTCGAACTGGGCCGGCGCTATCCCAAGGCCAGACAGGCGCTGATGGAAGTACGGGACCGGGCGACCCGCGAAATCCAGGAAGGCAGAGGCTGCCGCGAGTTGTTCTCGGACCTCGCCAGTATCAACAGCGAAATGCAAAATGACGGCGCCACGCTGATGCTGTTCAACTTCATTCATCGGCAGGACCAGCCATTGGCCCGGCAATGCTTCAGCCGGGTGGAAGGTTTGCTCGTGCAAAAGGGCGAGTATGCCTTGTGTCTGGAATACATCGGGGATCCCCAGACGACATTCAATTCCTGCCGTGATCATCTCATCGTTTTCAGGCGCGCGGCGGATCGGCATCAGAAATTAAACCAACCAAGCGCAGACACGGACCGACAGCGGGGCTGGACAAATACATGGCCTGAATCCGGCGCCCGGGAATTCATGCAAAAACACTTCGAAGACCGCTTCGTCAGTGATACCTGCCAGTTGATTGAAATCCTCGTCGGCACCGGCCAAAAAACCGTGGCCGAAAAAATCCGCGACCAGGCCGTGGTCCTCCTGAATGACCCGCGTTTGAAATCCGCCGTCAGCGACGCCGAGGAGAAAATTCAAAAACGATCCATCTCCACCGATAAAAAATGAACCATCACCAAGCTATGAAAAATATGCCACTCATAAAATGTGCCGCGCTGGCGATTTCGCTCACGATCCTCGGAACCGGCTGGCTGAGTGCCGCGGAAACCAACAGCGCAACGGGCAAGCTCTCACCCCTCACCAAGGCCAGGTCAATCAAGCTGGATTCTGTGACTTGGAACGATTTGCCGCTCGGCGAAGTGATCCGGAACCTGAGCGACCAGGCCCGGTTGCGGGATTCCGAACACAAGGGAATCAAGATCAGCCTGGCGGCAACCGCCCAGGCGAAGGCGAACGCCCCCATTGTCCTCGTGCTTGAGAATGTCAGCCTGGCGGAGATTCTGGACCTCGCCGCCCGGCAGGCAGGTTTGGAGTTGATGGAGAAAGATGGTGGAATCGTCCTGGTGCTGAAGAAAAAGCAGCCGTGACGGAGTGGCCAGCCCCGGCATCCATCGTCTTGCGCTTTCCGCGCCGGCCGTTAGTCTGCCGGGGTGAGCACATCCTCACAGGTTACCGGAACGGGAACGACCCCGGACAATGAACCGTCGCCCCGCCAGGTTTTTGTCACCACGCATTGGTCGGTAGTGCTGACGGCGGGGCGTAGCGACACCACCCGTGCCCGCGCCGCGCTCGAAAATCTTTGCCAGGCCTACTGGTATCCCCTCTATGCCTATGTGCGGCGGCGCGGACATTCGCCGGAGGACGCCCAGGACCTGACGCAAACATTTTTCGCGCGCCTGCTGGAGCGCAATTGGGTGGGCAATGCTGACCAGCAGAAGGGGCGGTTCCGCTCCTTCCTGTTGTCGGCCATGAACCATTTTCTCTCCGACGAATGGGACAAGGCGCGGGCGCTGAAACGCGGCGGCGGTGTGCCGTCCGTGCCGCTGCAATTCGACACGGCGGAAACCCGTTACGGCCATGAACCGGTTGACAACATCACGCCGGAACAAAGCTATGAACGGCGCTGGGTTCTGACGTTGCTGGACGGGGTCCTTCACCGGCTTCGTTCAGAATACGAGCAGGAAGGCCGGGCGGAACTTTTTGCCGAACTGAATCCCTGCCTGGTCGGCGACCGCACCGCGCAGCCCTACGCCGAACTGGGCGCAAAGCTCGGCGTCAGCGAAGGCACAGTGAAGGCCGCCGTGCATCGTCTGCGCCAGCGCTACCGCCAGTTGCTGCGTGACGAGATCGCCAACACGGTGGCCGAACCGGGCGAAGTGGACGAGGAACTGCAACATCTTTTTGCCGTGTTGGCGGGCCAATAGGAGGAACCACGAAATACGCGAATCACACGAAAAAAAAAGGCGGCGTTCAATCAAGCGTCTTTCAGATGTCCAAAACCCGGGGCGGGTAGTCCTGGCAATTTCGTGTCATTTCGTGTGTTTTGTGGTTTCATCATCTTTGTCCGCAACCTTTTGTCGCCGTTTCCTAAGTAAAGGGTGGAAGAACGAGTCACATGGAAACGAATAAAATTTGTCCGAACTGCCGGAAGCCGTTGCCGCCGGACGTGCCGCTGGGGCTGTGTCCGGAGTGCCTCATCAAGTCCGGCTTCCCCACCGGGACCGAACCGGGGGCGGCGGGCGAGGCTGCCGGCATGCGGTTCGTGCCGCCGCCGGTTGAGGAAATCGCCCAGCTCTTTCCGCAGCTGGAAATCCTCGGTCTCATCGGCAAGGGCGGCATGGGGGCGGTTTACAAGGCCCGGCAGCCGGCGCTGGACCGCTTTGTCGCCTTGAAGGTGCTTCCGCCGGCGGTGGCCAGCGATCCCGGTTTCGCCGAGCGGTTCAACCGCGAAGCGCGCGCCCTGGCACGCCTGAATCATCCAAACATCGTGGCCGTGCACGACTTCGGCAAAGCCGGCCCTTTGCATTATCTCGTGATGGAATTCGTGGACGGGACCAACCTGCGCGAAGTCGAACACGCCGGAAGGTTGTCGCCGGAACAGGCGCTGGCCATCGTCCCGCAAATCTGCGAGGCGCTTCAATTCGCCCACAACGAAGGCATCGTCCACCGCGACATCAAGCCCGAAAATCTTCTGATGGATAAAAAGGGACGGGTAAAAATCACCGACTTCGGCATCGCGAAAATTGTCGGCGTGCCGGCCGGCAAGGTGGCGCTGACGGGCGCCAAGGATGTGGTCGGCACGCCGCATTACATGGCGCCGGAGCAGATCGAGAAGCCGCAGACGGTGGATCATCGCGCGGACATTTATTCGCTCGGCGTCGTGTTCTACGAAATGCTCACCGGCGAACTGCCGCTGGGGAAATTCCAGCCGCCATCGTCCCGCATGGGCGGGGTCCAGATTGACGTGCGGCTGGACGAAGTGGTGTTGCACACGCTGGAGAAGGAACCGGCACGCCGCTACCAGCAGGTCAGCCAGGTAAAGACGGACGTGGAGACAATTGCGGGTACAGTGCCACCGGCAGCGGGATTTGGGGCAAAAGGAGACCCGATCCCGCTGCTGGCCACACCGGCTGGCAAGGTGGCCAGCGACAAGATCAACCTTCCGGCGTTTCTACTGGCCTTTTTCTTCGGCGTGTTCGGCGCGCACCGGTTCTACGTTGGAAAAATCTGGACCGGGATCGCGCAATTGGGCGCCTTGGGCGGATGCATCCTCATGATCATTGCCTGTGCCACAACGGGCGCACGCTGGCAGCCGACCTTGGGAATCCTGCTGGGCGTGTCGCTTTTCGGATGTGCCACCTGGGCCACCATTGATTGGATTTTGATCCTCTGCAAGGCGTTCACGGACGGCCAGGGAAGGAGAATCATCAACTGGCTTCACCCGCAAACCGGTGAAATGCGATCTGCTGTCAGCCCCGTGACTGGTCCGCCGTCAACCCCACCGCCGGGTGAGACTGCTGCCTCAGCTTTCACTGGAGCCAACCCGCCGCCCGCGGCTTCACCGGCATTTGCCTCCACCCCGCCCGGAAAACAACCGGGCACCGTTCCCCAGGGCGGAACCATCCCGCCGGCGGTGCTGGCCAGCAGGCCGGTTGCGTTCAGCCGGGGAAAAGTGACCGCACCCGCCGTGGGCCTCATGCTGGCCGCGGCACTGAAAATGTCCTCGTTGCTGGGCGTCCTGTTCTTGTTTGCCAGCCCGGTCCGGGGAATTCTGGACACGGTTTTTTCCGGTTTGGGAGTCAATGCGTTTCTCCCCTGGGAAACCATGATCGGTTTGAGCACCGTGCTGTTCAAGGTGGTGCCCGGGCTGTTCATGCTCTTCGGCGCGATCAAAATGATCCAGCTTCGCAGTTATGCGTGGGCCGTTACCGCTGCGATTTTGGCCATTGTGTGCTGCAGCCTGGTCGGATTTCCCGTGGGCATCTGGGCGCTGGCGGTGCTGTCACGGGAGGACGTGCGGGAAGCCTTTGCGCGCCAGCCTGAACCGCAATCACCCCTGGCCAGGAGTTGGCCGTGGTTTTTCGGAACCGCAGCCTTGGGCGTAATCTTTCTGGCTCTGCTCACGCTGGGTTTGTCCGGCGCAAAACCCAATGTCACTGTCACCGGCACCGTCACCGACGCTGTCACCGGCAAACCCATCGCCGGGGCGCGCGTGGACGATAATCGCTACGGCGCGGACACTGACAAGGCGCCCCAGCAGGCCTGGACCGACAAGAAGGGCCATTACCATCTGAAAACGTGGTACGAGGAACATACCATCGCCGCCTCCGCCCCGGGTTACGAAACCGGGTTTAACCTTCTGGAAACCGAAATGTTCAGTTCCGAACGCGAGAGGCGGATGAATTTTAAGTTGCGGCCGGCGGACACAACTGTGCCAGCCCCGACCCAGAGCAACAGTCCCGGCATTTCCCCGACCACCAATGGGAATTCCGGCATGGCTTTGAACATCTCGTCACAAAATGGTGAGGTCGTTATCGAGACCACTAATGGCAGGCTGTCGGCTGACAAAGTGCAACTCGAATCCGACCCCAAAGGCACATTGACACTGACAGCCCCGAAAATGGATTATGTCGTGACCCCAACGACACCAGTACCATCAGTACCGTCGGTGCCGCCAGTGCCACCGGTGCCACCGGTGCCACCGGTAACAGCCAACGCAGAAATGTCGTTGCAACCGATCACTGCCGGAACGCCGACCAAATCCAATGTCCACCCGACAAAAATCATCGGCGATCTTGTGACCACGGACGAATTCCATCAGGACTTCAGCCAGACCCTCCCGCTGGCCGCCGGTGGCCGGCTCAGCCTCGACAACGTCAACGGCCGGATCGAAATCGTCGGCTGGGACCGGAATGAAGTGGCCATCAAAGCCCTCAAACACGGCAAGACCAGGGAAAGCGTTGAAGCCGCCAAAATCACCATTAATTCGAGCCCGGACGAGATCCGAATCCACACGGAGCAGCCGTCGAGTATGACCGGTTTTCCCTGGAGTTGGCTTTGGCTCAAAGACAGCAAAAGAAACGACGGCATGGTGGATTACGCAATCCAAGTCCCGCAGAATGCGCGTCTGAAGAATATCTCCAGCGTCAATGGGCGCATCGTGATCGAAAACGTCTCCGGCAACATCGAGGCGTCCGCCGTCAACGGCAAAATGCAGGTCAAGGATGCCACGGGTGACTTGAAACTGTCCACCGTCAACGGCCGGATTGACGCGGAGCTGGCTTCGCTCGGCGGCAGCCAGTCCGTGTCGCTCAACACGGTCAACGGCCACATTGAGGCCACCCTGCCTGTGAACGCCAACGCGGAAGTTTCGGCCAGCACCATCAACGGCAGCGTGAGCAGCGAATTTCCCTCCCTGGTCGTGAAAAAAGAATTGGTGGGCCGGAACCTGAAAGGCGCCTTGGGCAATGGCGGTGCCAGGGTCAAGGCCAATACCGTCAATGGCGGCATCAGCTTTCGCAAAGGCGCAGACGCAAAGTGAGCCGATGCGGAAGCGGTGATTTCCCTGAAAATATCCATGAATAAAAACACATTCCTGATCACAGTCACCCTGGCCTCGAGTCTCTTCTGGGCGGGTTGCAACAAAGCCGGCAAATTGGACCAGGCCTCGACGTTTACCACGCCGGCCGGTCCGGTGGAGTTGAAGGCGAAATGGCCGGCAGGTGAACACGTGGTACAAAGCTTCGACATGAAGCTGGGCATGGAAATGTCCGTCCCGAACCAGCCCAATCCTATCAAACAGGACATCGCCTTGGGTCAGAAATACGGACTCACCGTGCTGAAAGCAGACGCCGGCGGCGGCCCGGAAGTGGAATTGGAATTCCTCGGCCTGCGGATGAAGGTTGAGCAGGGAGGTCAAACCGTATTGGATTACGATTCGGAGGAAAAACCGTCGAATAACCACAAGGGTCGTGCCGCCGACGCGATCCAGAAATTGTTTCAAAACGTCATCGGCGCCAAAATCCAATATTTTTTGGACGCCAGCAACCAGGTGGAGCGGATCGAAGGTGTTGATGCATTGATGAACCGGCTGACGACCAGCGGCCGGGCGGACGGCACCGATAGCATCAAAAGCATGTTTAACGAGGGCTCGCTCAAGCAGATGATCGGTGGTCGCGATTTGCCGTCCAAACCGGTGCAGCCTGGTGACACCTGGCCGGTGCAGCTGGACATTGTGATGGGCGAACTCGGCAAGATGGTGATGGATTATACTTATTCCTTTGAGAGATGGGAACAGCATGGGAAGCGCAACTGCGCCCGCCTGGAATTTCAGGGCACCATCAAAAGCAAACACGATCCCGTTTCAAATCCAAAGGGAATGACGGCGTCCGTTCAGGACGGCAATTCGTCGGGGGTGTCCTGGTTCGATCCGGAACTGGGAATGGTCATTGAGACAACCTTGAACCAGGACATGAAAATGAACATGACCATGCCTGTGAATGTGCGCGGGAAACAAACCACCCAAACGATGACGAGTCTCATGCATCAAACAATCACCGTAAAACTGGAATCGGTGAAGTGAAGCGGTTCGTTTCGCCCAGGTTCGTGACCGTTCGGTGATGCCGCCCCATTCTTATGTTCCTGCCATCGCGCTTGACTAGTGCCCGCCGGGCCGCGATTTTTCGCGTATGAAATCCGTCATCACCTGGCTTTGTCTCGCATTATCGGTGGCCGGCACCGTCATCGCGCAGGAAATTATAACGCCAACCAATCGTATCGAGCTTTTCAATGGCAAAGATTTCACCGGCTGGACGTTTGTCTCGCGCGGCACGAATGCCCCGGCGGAAACCTGGACCGTCACCAACGGCATCATCCATTGCACCGGCAAACCCAGCGGCTACCTCCGCACGACCCAGTCTTACAGCAATTACGCGCTCACCGTCGAATGGCGCTTCGTGAAAATCGCGCCCAAGGCCGACAACACCGGCATCCTCGTCCACATGCAATTGCCCGACAAGGTCTGGCCCCTCTGCATCCAGAACCAGGGAAAACATAATAACCAGGGCGACCTGATTTACATGTCCGGCGCAGAATCCAAGGAACACAAGGGCATGGACGCAAATACCCCCGTGCCGAAGAACGGACCGTCCAATGAAAAACCCGTCGGCGAATGGGACACGATTCTGACGGTTTGCTCCGGCAACGACGTCAAGGCTTATGTCAACGGCAAGTTCATGAATGAAGGGACCGAATGCACCGTCACTTCCGGTTTCATCGGTTTCCAAAGCGAAGGCGGCGAATTCGAAATCCGCAAGGTGTTCCTGGAGCCGCTGAAATGATTTCCACAGCGGCTTTCGGAAGTTGTCTCTCAATCATAATCCGCGGCGTGCCAATTTTTAAGGCACTTACCAGCGCATCCCAATTTGTGCGTGGTGGCGGACTATATATTCCCCGCAAGATTTTGGCGGCGGCGTCCCGAACCTCTTGTGAAGGTGACGCCAAATCATCAATTGACGAAGCATGGAGAATTAAGGAGCATCCCCATAAGCCAAGCGCAAATATTATTTCAATAGACTTCTTGCAAATCGTTTTCATTTCTCCGAGCGCTCAACCTATTTTTGCCGGAACTTGTCGGCAACGGCCCGGTTGGTGGTGATTGCCAGACAGAAATTATCACCGGCAGCAATCGCTACGACGTTGCTTAACCCTGCTGGAACAGTTGCAGGATAAAGGTCATTCACCATACGCCCCCATGCAACCACTGTGCCATCCTTCTTAAGTGCCATGCTATAACCGTGACCGGCGGCAATGGATACGATATTACTTAAAACTATTCCTTTCATTGCGACCTGCCCCGCCGAAATGTTCGGAGCATTGGTTGTGGGAATACCCATTGCTTGACCAACATCATTGAACCCCCAGCCGATAACTGTGCCATCACTTTTTAGGGCTAGTGTGTGGCTGCTTCCCGCAGCGATGGCAACCACATTACTCAAACCAATAGGCGGAGTGGCGTCGTTGTAAATTGATTCACTTCCCCAGTGTGCAACCGTGCCATTTTTTTTGAGCGCAACGTCTCGTGTGCCCTGATAGGTTTCGCCGATTGCCACAGCAACCACGTTGCTTAATCCCCAAACTTCACATAATTGACCGTATTGTGGAAGCGATTTTTCACTATCCCATCCAACTACTGTTCCATCGTTTTTCAATGCAAGACTTGTGAAGCTTGCTGCGGCAATCGCTGCTATGTTGGTCAGCCCGGCAGGGATATAATTTTCTCCCCAAGTAACCAAAGTGCCATCTCTTTTGAGAGCCAGACTGAAGGTGCGACTCGCGGCAACGGAAACTACATTGCTCAAAATCTGGCCGTTAATCTTTACGACCCCGTTCGTTCTTTCGGGGTATGGTGTTTTATAACCCACGGCTTCGCCCAAGCCGTTGCCACCCCATCCGACAACTGTTTCATCACTTCTAATTGCCAATGAGTGACCGAACCCAGCAGAGACAAACACCGCATTGCTCAAAGCCTGATCAGCAATCATTACAGCGCCTGTAGCACAAGGATTATCGGTCATCACGAATGTTCCATTGGAGAATCGGATGGATGGAATACCAGTGGCCTGACCGCCCTGGTTGCTTCCCCATCCGATAACGTATCCTTGAGAAGGAGCGGCGTGGAGAAATTGTTGCGGCGAAGATAGAAGGCAGCATAATACGAATGCTATTCGCAACTTTATTATCATAAGCCGGAGTTTATTGGGCTGTTCCATTATGTTCATAAATATGGCGTGTTACTGTATGGCCTAGTTTTTCGACTGTCATGGTTCCGTCAGCACCAAGTATATGCACTTGATCGGTCCAGCCGTTCAACGGATGGGTGGCGCTGTCACCAACAACTCTCCAAAGCGGATGAATTGGCCATGTATAAGAACCGCCTTGACCGGATGACCAGTTGTTAACCGAAGCACTGGCATGGTCAAAATACCCATCAACAACTAGGTTAGCACAGTTAACTCCATGCCATGCGTTGGCTCCGTGATCAGTATCGTGATTCGGTGGTGTGTGATTTGTAAAATAGCCTGTTATTCCAGTTGCAGTTTCTCCCGGCTCCTCCATTTGCACCCAGCCAAACGAAACGGTTGTAGGTTGAAGAACTACGTCCATATACATCCCAGCACCTACTGCCGGGAGTGGGTTATAATAGTCTGTTGGACTTGATTTCAACGTAGCTTGGATACCGCTCGGCTCCACCACGCCAAAATCAATTGAGAGACTCACCTTGCGAATTGTGGCAGTGACCGTGGCAGTAGCGGCGCTATGGGGCGCATATAAATAAGTTCCACCACCTCGCAGGTTAGATAATGTGCCAGCGGAGGTGCTCCAAGTTGTTTCTGCGGGCAGAGAACCAAGGGACACAACCTCTGCTACGCCGAGGCTTGTTCTTTCCAAATTTGTGTCCGTCAATGCCTGACAGGAAACTTGTGAAATGAGGGTGTATTTTGGTTCCTCGACGTTTTTAATGGGTAGACGAGGTTTTCGGGTGATTTAAACTGGGAGGATGATTCCCGAGAAAATGTTTCATCAGATTATGGCGCTGGGTGATTCCTGGCGCGTGAGTGGTGTGGAGTATGTGGAGAAGGAAAGTAAAGTGCTCATTCGGGTGGAGGAAACGCCCGAACTGTGGAGGACAGAAGTTTGTCCTTATTGCGATGGCAAGTCGGTGAGCGGCTACGATCACGCGCCGGAGCGACGCTGGCGGCACCTCAACGTGTGCCAGTTGGAATCGGAGGTCGTTTGTTCGCTGCCCCGCGGACAATGCAAAGGCTGCCAGAAGGTTTACACGGTGAGGGCTCCTTGGGAGGGTCGCAGTCGGGGGCTCACGCAGGAGTTTGAGGCGTTTGCGCTGGCCTTGATGCGGGAAATGCCGGTCAAGAAAGCGGGCGAGATCCTGGGCGAGACGGATCAGAAGTTGTGGCGGGCGCTCTTTGCGCATGTGGACGCGGCTTGGGGGGAACTGAGCTGGGAGAATGTGGTTTGGGTGGGGGCCGATGAAATGAATCGCAAGAAGGGGCACAACTACCTGACGGTGTTTGTGGATTTGGTGGCCAAGCGGGTGTTGCTGGCGGTGGAAGGCAAGGACGCCAGCGTGTGGGAGCGCTTTTCCGAGCAATTATCGCAGCACAACGGCCATCCGAAGGCGGTGACGCAAATCGCCATTGACATGAGCCCAGCCTATATGAAAGGCGTCCGGGAGAACTTTGGCAACGCGCAGGTCGTGTTCGACAAGTTTCACGTGGTCAGCCAGGTGGTGGCGGCCCTGGAGGAAGTGCGCCGCAAAGAAGCGCGGCAAAATGCCGAGGCCAGACAGCAGTTGGAACGGACCAGTTGGTTATGGCGAAAGAATCCCGAATCCTGGACTGCTGGCGATCAAGAGCGCTGGGAGCAATTGAAAGACAAGCCGCTGGTGACGGGACTGGCGTACGCGATGCGTTTGGAGCTGCAAAAGGCGTATGCGTCCGGGACGATTGGCCAGGCGCGCAGCCGCTTCAAATCATGGTGTCGCTGGGTGCGGAGCGAGGCCGAAGCATTGACTTCAGGCTTGCTGGAGCCGATGCGCAAAGCCGCTGACATGGTGGAGCGGCACCTGGAGGGAATCTTGAGCCATTGGAAGCAGGGGCTGACGACGGCGTTTCTGGAAGGACTCAACAGTTTGTTTTCGGCGACCAAACGCAAGGCTCGTGGCTATCGGTCCACCGAGTATCAGATCGCAATGCTCTACTTTGTCGCAGGCAAGCTGGAATCCCATACTATGGTTGATACCCACTACAAACGTCGAAGAAGCTGTATTTTGTCAACACCGGCCATCCAAATGTATAATATGGTATGCTGCTAACTTTTGGCGTGATGTCTTTTGTGCTGCCGTCGTCAATTTTCGCGTATAAAATGCCGTCAGGGTCAAGCTGGCCAAGTTCGCCCAAAGTGATGTTCTGCGAGGCAATGGGAGTAGAATCATACACAGGAGTATTATAAATGCCCACGACGCCCGTTTGTTTGTGTGAAACAGCCGAAACGCTTCCCTGATATACGCTTGGTCGTTTCGGCAAACCCATACCGCCCGCATAAAATTTGATAACGACTTGCGCGTGTGGTGATCCGGTCAAATGTCCTTCCTGAATATAGGGGCCTTCATAAAAGCTATTAGGATCGTCATTGACCCCCGCGAATGAATAATCCTGCTTGGTTTTCATGGCGCGATGCTGCAAGACTATAACTGGCGTTTGCGGCCCGTCGTCGCTGAAGCCCAACGGTTCGTCAACGAAAGTGCCAACCACCAGATTAGGCCAGAATGTGGCTGGCCATGTATTTACAGTTTTCAATACGGAAGTCTCAGGAGGGCTGACATAGGTGGAATCAATTGTTTCTTTCCAATTCCAAGTTTGTTTGCCCCCCTTGCCGTCATCCCAGTTTAGCGTCAGACCACCAGTTCTATCAACTATAAAATATACACCATCATCGTAAATGTCACTAATGTGAAAAGTGCCAGTGTCAGTTTGTTCATAGTGCTGCACAAATAGTCGCGCATCCTTGTTCACCCATGATTTAGTTTGCGGTTTCGCGGCAAACATTGTCACCGCCGAAAAAACTATAATTGCTACCAGTAGATTTGTTTTCATGGCTTTGATTACTTTTGTGCTTCTTCGACGTTTGTAGTGGGTATCAACCATAGTATGGGATCTCCAGCTTGCCTGCGACAAAGTAGAGCATTGCGATCTGATACTCGGTGGACCGATAGCCACGAGCCTTGCGTTTGGTCGCCGAAAACAAACTGTTGAGTCCTTCCAGAAACGCCGTCGTCAGCCCCTGCTTCCAATGGCTCAAGATTCCCTCCAGGTGCCGCTCCACCATGTCAGCGGCTTTGCGCATCGGCTCCAGCAAGCCTGAAGTCAATGCTTCGGCCTCGCTCCGCACCCAGCGACACCATGATTTGAAGCGGCTGCGCGCCTGGCCAATCGTCCCGGACGCATACGCCTTTTGTAGCTCCAAACGCATCGCGTACGCCAGTCCCGTCACCAGCGGCTTGTCTTTCAATTGCTCCCAGCGCTCTTGATCGCCAGCAGTCCAGGATTCGGGATTCTTTCGCCATAACCAACTGGTCCGTTCCAACTGCTGTCTGGCCTCGGCATTTTGCCGCGCTTCTTTGCGGCGCACTTCCTCCAGGGCCGCCACCACCTGGCTGACCACGTGAAACTTGTCGAACACGACCTGCGCGTTGCCAAAGTTCTCCCGGACGCCTTTCATATAGGCTGGGCTCATGTCGATGGCGATTTGCGTCACCGCCTTCGGATGGCCGTTGTGCTGCGATAATTGCTCGGAAAAGCGCTCCCACACGCTGGCGTCCTTGCCTTCCACCGCCAGCAACACCCGCTTGGCCACCAAATCCACAAACACCGTCAGGTAGTTGTGCCCCTTCTTGCGATTCATTTCATCGGCCCCCACCCAAACCACATTCTCCCAGCTCAGTTCCCCCCAAGCCGCGTCCACATGCGCAAAGAGCGCCCGCCACAACTTCTGATCCGTCTCGCCCAGGATCTCGCCCGCTTTCTTGACCGGCATTTCCCGCATCAAGGTCAGCGCAAACGCCTCAAACTCCTGCGTGAGCCCCCGACTGCGACCCTCCCAAGGAGCCCTCACCGTGTAAACCTTCTGGCAGCCTTTGCATTGTCCGCGGGGCAGCGAACAAACGACCTCCGATTCCAACTGGCACACGTTGAGGTGCCGCCAGCGTCGCTCCGGCGCGTGATCGTAGCCGCTCACCGACTTGCCATCGCAATAAGGACAGACTTCTGTCCTCCACAGTTCGGGCGTTTCCTCCACCCGAATGAGCACTTTACTTTCCTTCTCCACATACTCCACACCACTCACGCGCCAGGAATCACCCAGCGCCATAATCTGATGAAACATTTTCTCGGGAATCATCCTCCCAGTTTAAATCACCCGAAAACCTCGTCTACCCATTAAAAACGTCGAGGAACCATCATTTGTTACTATAATGCCGTTAAAATTGAAAACTGTCGGCGGGATATTGTTGGAATAATCCTCGGCAAAGGTGTAGCCGTTGCCGGAAAAGTCCAAATTGGTGGAAGCGATGTTGATCATGCCAAAGTATTCCCAGCCCCACCAGTCCGGCACGCCGTCACCGTCGCTGTCAACGCCTGTCCAATCTTCTGCCCGCACAAACAAATATTGACGGTCGAAATTTTGCAACGTGAACGGCTGGCAGTTGGTATCTGTCGGCCAAAGTTCCGTTTCTACAGCGAACGGCGTCAGCAAATTCGTCGTTGTCCAGATGGCATAGACGAGATTGGTCGCGTTGTGCAAATTCAGATATGACCAGCCATTTGTGACGTTGGTTATTTCCAGCCAGAGGCCGTTAGTGTCTATCGAATAGGTGCTGCTGAACATGGGCGAATAACTACCATCATCGCCAGAATCCCCGCCGTCGCCCGGTAAGGGAACATCCATGCCCATTGCTCGCGCCATCATCCGCGCTTGCTGATTGGCCGCCCTTGTCTGAATTTGTGTAATCAGATTTACTACCGCGTCCGCCTGCGCCGCCGCTGCGGAAGCAATCGTGCTGCTCGCGGTTTGCGCTTGCAACCCTAACTGGCGCGTGTTCGCCACTATCTGCCCGCCGGTTTCGTCCACGAGAAATTGTCCATCGGCAACCTGATAGACGACGCTTAAATCCAGTGGCAGGCATGGTGCCGGAACAGCGGTTCCACCCGGCATCACCCACCAGTAAGTTCCGCCGATGATCGGCAAGTCTGCCGGTGCTATTTGTGTCAGCCCTTGCGACTCCGCTGCGATTTGGACGATGGAATCGGGCGTTGCCGATTGAACCGGCGTGGCGTCGCTATTAAGGCTACTGACTGTGAAGGTTTGCGCGTGGAGCAGGTGAGGCGAAAAGACCATCCCCGCCACTAAGATAATCGTGCTGATTATTTTCATGTATTATTTTTTGGTTCAATTTGTGAACTGCACTGCTCAATGTTTGGAATTCTCGCCCTTCGCCTGAAACTGCCAAGAATTTTCTTGTGAATTTCCTGTCACATTTTTTGCCTTCGCAAAAAAATATGTGCAGCTTGGCGGCTCTGGCGCGTTAGCTACGGGAGTTTTCTAAAACGGCGGCAACAATGCAAGATAAAGTTACGCAGTAAGGCGCGTTAAAGAAAAAGTGCTGGCTGTTACGTTGGCGTTCATCAAAAAAGGTATTGCACAGTTAAACATCATCGGCGCGCAAGTGCGGAAACTCCGCGAGCAGAAGGGGTGGACGCAGGAACAGTTTGCCGTAAAATTGCAACTGATCGGCTGGGATACCAGTCAGGATTCTGTATCCAGGCTGGAAAACCAAGACCGGCGCGTTCCTGATCTGGAGCTTTTTGTGCTGGCCGAAGTGCTGGATGCCAAGTTCGACGATTTATTTCCGAAAGATTTGCGGGGGGAAATTAAAGCCCTGTGGCCGCACTACCGTGTCAAACTTTCACGCGGGCAACTTCCGCCTGTGCCAAAACTGTAAATACTGCGCCAGTTGACAGTATCAATCCCGATGTTGATGGAAATCGGGGCATTGTTTCATCCTTCATCTTTTGTCCGGTTGCATCGACATCCAGAGCGAAGGCGGCGAATTCGAAATCCGCAAGGTGTTCCTGGAGCCGCTGAAATGACGCGCCCAGGATAAAGATTTTTCGAGGCATTTTTTCGGATTCGGGCTAATGCAGAGTGGACAGAAAACAAAAAAATTAATTCCACCATGAAATCCAAACTGCATCTGCAAAGTCTGGCGGCCATCTTTTTCCTCATCGTCTCCCTGGGCACGGCGCCGGCCCAGAAAGGTCCGGGCGCTCCGCCCGCAGTTGATCCCAACACCGGTTTGCCGCTGCCGCAAACCCGGCCCTGCCCGCCATGGACCCCGTCACCAGACTGCCCCAGTCGCAACCCATACCTTGGAAGGACCTGAACTGGAAGGACCCGGACATCGTTTTGACCAACGTTTTCTACAACGTGCCGCTCAGCGAAGTCGTGCGTCATTTGCAAGAAGAATTCAAGGGTTATTTTGACGTGCTGACGCCGGTCAACTCAGTCAACCCAGATTGGGATGCAGACTGGCAACTCATCGCCATCCGGTTGCAACTGAAAAACGTGACCGCGAGCGAGGTTTTCAGCGCCATGAATCTGGTGTTTGAAAATGACCGGACCCCTTTGCGCTGGGAACTCAAGATGAACGGCAAACGTCCCACCGCATTGCTGCGCGTACTGGCAAAGACGGGCCCAAAAAACGCGCCGCCGGTCATTGACCCCACGACTGGGTTGCCCATGCCACCGCCGGAGATAAAACGGGGGGTCTACTTCGTGGGCAATTTGCTCGGAGACGAAAAATCCGGCGGCATGACGATGGAACAACTGGTCCAGACCCTTTCGGAAGTTCATCAAATGAGTTTTGGTTCGCCGGACGGACTTCAGTTCCACAAACCGGCGCAGTTGGTCATTGTCACCGGCACGGACGCCGAGATTGAATTTATCGGGAACACGCTTACGGCGCTGAAGCAAAAGGAGGAACTGGATGCCATGCGCAATGCCCAGCCGAAGCCTGCTGAATCCAAGCCGAAATCAGAGGCGACAAAGACTCCTTGAATATGATATGAACGGGTGATGGTTACGACCACCTCCATGCCATTCCCGGCCCTCGAACCGACCTCGTGCCCGACCACGGCGGACTCCAGCCTGCAAACATCCCGATTCAGCGCCGACGCCGAGGCCCGCCACCTGGCGTTGGCCGTGGCGCGCGGGGACGAAGCGGCGTTCCGGCAATTATATGACCGTTACCAGCCGCGGTTGTTCCGTCTGGCGCTGGTGCTGGGCCGTGGCGATGAGTCGCTCGCACAGGACACGGTGCAGTCGGTGTTCGTGACCGCCGCGGCGAAACTCCGCCGGGTTGACGGCGAAGAACATTTGTGGAACTGGCTGGCGCGCGTCGCCCGGCAACAACTCGCGAAGGCCTGGCGGCAACGGCAACGGGATTCGGCGGTCCTCGGCATGGCGGACCTGCCGGAATACCCGGATGCAGTCAAACCCGATTCCGTGTTGGAGGAGAGTCTCGACACGGCATTGCAGGCAATGGACGCGGAGGAACGGCGGTTGATTGAATGGTTTTATTTCGACCGGCTGAGCCACCAGGAAATTGCCGGGCAGCTCAACGCCACGCCCAAGGCGGTGTCCAGCCGCCTGGAACGGGCGCGCGCGAAGCTGCGTTCACTGATTACCCGGAGGTTGTCCCATGAAACCTGAGAAGCAACAATTGATTCAGGATTTGCTCGGTGACGAAAGCCGCCGCGAAACCATCCTGCTCGCGGGCGCCCGCATTCTTCGCCGGCGGCGGCATTGGCGCGCGATGACCCGCGGCATTGCCCTGGCGTTGGTGGCGACCGCGGCCGTTTTGTCGCTGGAACAGAAAAAATCGCACCTGCCATCCGTCCAGGCATCAGCGCCCCTGGCAAAACCCGTTGCCTTCACTCAACCGCATTCCCTGACCGATGACGAACTGCTGGCGCTTTTCCCGGACACGCCGGTCGGTCTGGCTACGTTGCCCGACGGCAAAAAGCTCCTGATCTTTCCGCGCCCCGGAGACGAAAAAAAGTTTTGTCACCCGCCTGTAAACCGGTTTCACGTCACAACTTCCGCAACTGCACGAGGGTCGCGCCCCAGCCGCCGAACTGCGGGTGATCGAGCGTAAAGGACACCACGGCCGGATGTTTGGCCAGAATCGCGTGCACCGTCCGCCGCAGGTTGCCGACGCCCTTGCCGTGGATGATGCACACCTGCAAGATGCCCCGCTCCCGGCACGCCGCCAGATAATCCGGCACCAGATCCTTCACCTCGCGCGGCTGGAACGTGTGCAAATCCAGCACCCCGTCAATCGGCAGTTCAATCGGTTCGTCAGCCATGCGCCAGCCGTTTCTTCGCCCACGCTTTGGCCTGGCGCGGCGTTTTCAGTTCGTCCTGCAATTGCTTTTCACGGATTTCCGCGAGCAATGCACCCATTGCCGGACCCGGTTTCACGCCCAGCGCAATCAAATCGTCACCAGTGAGCAACGGCGGTCGAATCGCCGGCTGTTTGTCCAACTCCGCCGCCTGCTGCACCAAAAACTCGTAAAAATCCAAATCGCCGTGCGAGCCGAGGCAGTCGAGCCGGTGCAGTTCGAGTTCGAGCGGAAAAGTCTTGCGCAACAGCAGCCGCCGCAGCGTGGCCTTGCGCATCTCCTTCACGTCCTTGAATTGCATATGCTGCCGCACGCAGTCCACAACTTCCCGGATTCGCTTTTTGGGGAAGCGCAGCCGCGTCAAGATTCTCTCCGCCAGTGCCGCGCCGATTTTTTCATGGCCATAAAAATGGATTTTGCCCGTGGCCGGGTCCAATTCAGCCGTGGCCGGCTTGGCGATGTCATGCAAAATCACCGCCCACGGCAGCGAAGGATGCGAGTTCGGCGGCATCTTCTCCAGCATCAGCCGGATATGCTCGAACACCGTGCCTTCGGGATGAAAATCCGGTGATTGCTCGCACACCAAGGTGGCAACGAGTTCGGGCAAAACGCCGGGTAGCAATCCGCTTTTGAGCAACAAAACCAGCCCCCGCCCCGCCGGAGAGGTAGGGCGCGTCACTCCGTGCGCGCCGTCACCGGTTTGCGAACGAACGGCGGGCAGAGGACTGCCCGCCCTACCAACGGAAACAGAAATCGGTGGCGGACTGAATAACTTGATCAACTCATCCCGAATCCGCTCGGCGCTGATGAGTTCGATCTTCGACGCCATTGCCCTGATCGCGGCAAAGGTTTGCGGCTCGATTTCAAAACCCAGTTGCGCGGCAAACCGCACCGCGCGCAGCAAACGCAAATGGTCTTCCGCAAACCGCTCCTCCGGCACGCCGATGGTGCGGATGATTTTCGCGCGCAAATCCTTTTCACCGCCTACCCAGTCGTGGATTTTTTTCGTAACCGGATTGTAGAAAAGTCCGTTCACGGTGAAATCGCGCCGCAGCGCATCGGCTTCGGCATTGGCGAACGTGACCTGCTCCGGATGCCGGCCGTCGCGATAATCCGCCTCGGCGCGATAGGTGGCGACCTGAAATTGTTGGCCGTTTTCAACGACGACCATCACACCGAACTTGCGCCCAACGGCGACGGTGCGTTTGAACAGTTTTTCGATCTGCTCCGGCCGCGCAGACGTGGCAATGTCGTAATCGCCCGGCTCGCGTCCCAGCAGAAAATCACGCACGCAGCCGCCGACCCAAAACGCGCTGAAGTCTGCCGCTTGAAGACAGCGGACGATTTCAACGGCAGTGGCGCGTAGCGGCTTGTCAGTCATTTGTGATGTACGATTTACGATTTACACGGCGGTTTGGCAAAGCAGAAGATGATGCGGTGGAGTTCGCTCGACCGTGCCAGAGCGCCGGTCTCCAGTCCGGCGCATTGAGAAGCAGCCGAGATGATCCGATTGGCTGCTGACAGGAATTGGCTGCCCAAGGCCACAAAGGGAGGTTTCCAAACACTGGCAGCACAAGTGCGAGCAGCACATGAATCCACCCGGATGTAAAGGTTGGCTTCGGCCCAGCCCCCGTCTCTAATCAGACGGGGTTCCCCGAGCGAAGCGAGCAATCACGGCAGTATTTATCGGAAAACGATAATGTGAATGAATTGGTTTCATCATGTTCGTTGGGATGTGAATAACATTGAATAGACAAAAATGGTGGACGGCGTAGCATCACAGCCAATCAGACGGAAAAAATTCAGGCAATGAAATCCTATGAAAACGAGTTCCAAATCCATCATTCGTGTCGTGTATCATTCATTCAGCGGAGCAATCCGTGGGGGGGTGGCCCTGCTGATTGCCTCCTGCGTGCCGGGGCAGGGTTCCATTGATAATTGGACATTCTATGGCACTATAACTCAAGGCCTGGCGAGCGGCCCCTACCAGGCAAATGCGGCGTATTCCATGCGCTTCGCGATAGACTCTACGCGTCTTTCACCTGCTGCCGCGGGCCTGTATTTCCCAACGGTCGGTTACTACTTTAATGCCGGTAGCAGTGGTGTCGGTGCCAGCTCTACCGGCTCAGGCGTGCTCATCGCCAACGACCAAATCCTGAGTGGGGGCGGTTCCTTCGACGGCATAATCTTCAGCATGTCTGGAGAGGAAAGCACTGGTTTCCCATCCGGTGCTTTGTTCGACGGGTCAGTCGAAGGCATCACTCTGGTCAACGATTCGGTCGGGTCAACCGCGACCCCATTCACTGATACGAGCTTTCCATCTACACTCGATCTCAACCAGTTCTCCCAAAGGTATATGACATTTTACTTTCAAAGCGGAGCGGTAAAGGGTTCGGTTGATAGCTTCTATATCAATGGGGTGCTCATCAGCCAGATTCCAGAACCGGGTTTCTTTGCCCTGTTTGCGGCCAGCGGCCTGTTACTTGGCTGCGAGTTGGTCCGCCGTCGCAAATCCGGTACCTCTCCTGACAAACTGCGCGGGTAAGTGCTGGTAGACCGACGAAACCTCACCGCATAAAAGCACTGGTCCTGAGAGCCAAAACGAGTCAAGTCACCGCCTCGTCCGAATGGAGTTTAATTTGATGTGCTTCCTTCGCACACGGCGCGAGAATCGCGTCGGTCATGCCGTGGACAATTTTTTTGTCGGCCGGAACGATGGTGGCCAGCACGCCGCCGAGTTGCGGGCGCGCCGCGTCGCCATCGCCGCTGACGAAATAATACGGACACAGCCGCACCCGGCCTTTCATCGGCACAACATCATTCTTCGTAAAATCAAACCAGCCCGCCTCGACCAGCGCAGGTTTGTGATAACGCTGGAGGACGCGCGGCGATTGGTTGAAATGCCGCAGGGCGTTGTCCACGGCTTTGGCCCAATCTTCCTGCGACAAATCGCTGCCGAGAAAAACCCCGCGGGCGCCCCACGCGTGCTCGGAAAAGCCGGAAACCTTCAATATCAACTCGCGATCCTTTTGCGACAGGGTTTTGAGCTGTTGCCAATCCGTGAGATTCAATTCGGGAATCGCGGCCTGCGGCGGCAAAGGCGAGGGATCCACGACCCACGTGTAGGGAACCAGTTTTTTTAAACGCGCCAGGAATCCTTCGCCCAATTCCTGTCGCCAGAAGTCGTGCAGGTTCCGGTTCCACAATAGCGCGAACAGCATTTTCTCCTCGAACACCGGCTTCGGCGGTGGTGTGAGGCGGATTTTCTTTTCAGCGGCCAGCCGGAAAATTTGTTCCGCGTTCGAGACGTTCTTCAAATCGAACAATTCAAAAAACCGGTAAACCGCGTCGCCGTCGGCAAAGTCATTGAATGTTGAATGTTGAATGTTGAATGTTCGATGTTTCTGTTCGTTCAACTGCCCCGCCAGCCATTCCATCTCCGGCCGATAAGTCGCCGCCTCCTCCGATACGACGATATGAACCGTTTTGGCGTCGCCAAAAATGGATTCAAATCCGCGCAACATGCCGTCCGCACCGCCGATTAAAGTAGCACAGGCGTCCCGCCTGTCCTTTGAAGTTTCAGGTGTTGTGCTCTCGGTGGTGTGCAGGCGGGATGCCTGCGCTCCGTTTGCATATATTTTTCCCAGCCACCCCGTCAGCCCGATGCCGCCGGGTACTGAATCCAACTCCGTGATGCTGATCCCCTGCTCTGTCAGCAGCAAATCGGGCCGGATGATGCGCGGCACGTCATTTTTGAACACAGGCGAATGCTGGAGCGCAATGAGTTCCGCCGGTTTGCCAAGGTCGAGCCAGCGCGCGACCCATTCCGGCTGTTTGCCTTCGGCGCTTTTGCGGTAAAGCAGATTGACCGCGCGATAAAATTGCAGCAGCACCCGGCCCAGCGATTCGATATCCTTCGCCAGGTTTTCCCCCAACGGGAATGGTGTCGGCGAGATGCGCCAATCCATTCCGGCAAACAACCCGCCCGCCGGGAGCGAATCGCGGATAGATTTAGCTTGTTCGGCGGCGTTCACAAATGTTTAACCACGGCCAAAGAAGTTCGCAATTAAACCGGCGGCTGACAAGCCGCGAAGAATTTTTAACCACGGATGGACACGGATAAACACGGATGTTTGAATCGGAATGTGCGGTTTCTACCGACAGGACAGACAGGATTTGCAGGGTATTCTACCTGGGAATCAGATTGATCGTGTCAGGATGTTCGCGCAAAAACTGGCCGAAGTCCGGCGTGATACGCTGAATGACCGGGTCAATGGGATAAATCTGGCCGTCCGCCGCCAGAATGGCATTGCGTGGGATCAGGTCGAACACCAGCAAGCCTTCCCGCTCGGAATAATAAGCCCCATCCGTTAGTTTTTCATAACCTTTGCCCAGCATCAAATCATCCAATGCGGCCGCTGTTGCCGCGACGCCATTGATGAAGGGTTGGGAAGTAATGATAATGGGCAGGCCGTTGTTGGCGACGATGCGCTCCAACCGGATGTCGTCATGGAAAATCAGGTTTTGCAGGCCGAGGCGGTCGAGGTATTCGGAAGGGGTGGCGCCGCGCGACAGCGAACCGAGAGCGATGCCATAACCCAACTGGCGTTCCAGCAAAGTGGCCTTGAAATAACGCTGGGTGCGCTTGTGAAAATAGACCTGATGCTCGCCGCCACGGCCAAATTCAGGCGGCAGGCGGCGGCCCCGGCCTAGCTTCCCGTTTTCTTGGGCCCACTGGATGAGCCGCCGTTGCTCGACTTCAACACGCTTTGTGCGAGTGGCGTAATCGGAATCATGGTCTGGAGCTGGCGCACCGCCTCCGCGCGTGTGGCGGGCGGCTGATTCAAGCGTCCGGCCAGTGTCGGCCACGCCGGCTTCCCGTTGGTCATTGGGCGTTCCATTTATTGGCATAAATATACCGTAACCGGGGATTCATTGCGAGTGCTTTTTGATGCGAAAACTGGCCGAAATTAGCTGAAAATGGCGGCAGAAATTTTTAGCTTCGTGGCAGCGGCTTCGTGCCCAGGATGAGGGATTCCACCTCGGCGGCGATGGTCTGGCGCAACGCGGCGGCGGCGGCGCGTTCGCGGGCGATCTCCGCCCGTGCGACGGTCACGCGCTCCACCAGCTTGCGCTGCACTTCCAGCGGCGGGATAGGAATTGGAAGCTCGCGTAAATCCCGACTGTTAATTGACGCAAGATTGGTTGTGAACTTTGCGCGCGACCGGAAATAAGCCCGCGCCGAGGGCGTGCTCATATAGTGCAGCAAATACGCGGCTTCAACCTTGCTGGAATCAACACGAACACGAAGCAGATGATTTTGATGGACACAGTCCTGAATTTCGTCGTTCCAAATTGCTGGACGCCCTACCAAATCAGCGCTATTGCCTTCGCAAACCAGCAGATCGCCTTTTTGCAGCTTAAGGCTTTTAAATTCGTTGTCGTTCACTTCAATCGTCTTGATTTCCTGCAAGTTGAGTTCACCACGTTGAACATTCGCAACTCGTAGATAAGGACGAGCCAATTTACCCGGACGATTCTCCGGACACTTTTGGATGCCGTAAGTTACTAGGGCAATGCTGCCCAAAGGCACAAGGCCGTATCTCATATTCGCAAGCGCCACAGACGCCTTTCCAGTGTTGGTTGCAAATGAAACTGCCCAGCGTTCCAACTCATGCCAGTGGAGCGCAAAGCACTTTTTCTCCGAGCTTTTGCCCAGCGCGCTGATGCCAAGGGCTAAAGCGAATTTGGCTTCTGTCTGTTGCTCCAATTCTTCCACACGCACACTGGCAGCGGCGATTTGCGTCTGAGCTGAACGCCACCGCTCCACAATCGCTTGCTGCTCGGCCAGCGGAGGAAGCGGTAGCTTGATGGCAAGTAACGCCTCCTCGCCAATCTCTCCTTTCATCGCGCCGCCAGTCGCCGCGAGGAATTGCGCGCGGCAGTAGCTTGAGCGAAGGGCAAGCCAAGCGTAAGTAATATCCACCCGCTTGTCGTCGGGTTTGAGCACACGGTAAGAATCGCTCGAAAGCGATGCCTTTCACGTCTTCGCTGGTATCGGAAAGGTTGTAGCGTTCGAGCAGGCGGACGATTTCGCGCACGGTCGGAAGCTTGAGCCGAATTTCCTCGTCCTCTGCAAAAAGATAGTCGGCCTCGTATTCGTCTTTGGTTTCGCGAAACAGCGCCGCGCCCGGGTCTCTGTGAATCTCCGCCTGTTCATCCAGAAAATCCGCGGTGAAAAGATTTCTGCGATCGCGTCCGCGTTTCAGGCGGCGCTCGAAACAGACCTTCATGAATAGCACCTTGGCGATTTCATCGAAGGCAGCGGCGGGGTCAAGATGCTCGCGGTTACGAATCGCGTTGTGGCACTGGTGAAGCAGGTCGGCAAACTCATCTTCCTTGAAAACCTTCAGCTTTTTGATGAGTTCCTCGATTTCCTTGTCCGTGGCGTCGGCGTGGGGAATATCAGTGATTTCCTCGGCATAGCCGGGCATCCGATCCCGTTTTACGCGCCAGAACCGCGTCTCGCGGTTGTTGTGAGTGACGAAGAACGGAGCGAAAGTGTTCCGGGCGTAGCTCTCGCCCTGGCTGTAATCTTTCCGGTCAATCGTGACGTTGTCCGCCTTGCATTCGGCAACGATGAGCGGCGGTTTTTCGTCGCGCTTGTCCTTCACTGTGCGCCAGATGACGATGTCAGCTTCAACCGAACCGCGTCCGTGTTCCGTGGCGATTTCTTCGTCCATTTGATCAAGCGAAAAGCCATAGTCGTTCACGAGCTTGGAGACAAATTGCTGGCGCACGACCTCTTCGGGATACTCAACGAACCAGTCCTGTCGAATATGACTCCAGATTTTCCCTTTGCCGTCGCGGCGAAGGGCGAGAGGGGTTTTATTGTCGGAGTTCTGCATGGCGGGAGAATAAACATTCGCCAAAATCTTGGCGAGCTTTCTGCCGCTCTTTCAGGGCTTGAAAATGATGGGGATGGTTGATCCCAGGGCGTCGCTCGTTTCACTTCGCTTGCCCTGGGCTATTTTCTTTCGGGCTTGCAGCCCTTTTTAATTCGTGACAGTTCGCGCCATTCGCGTCTCGCATCCGTGTTTATCCGTGTTCATCCGTGGTTTAAATTTCCGCTACGGCGATTTCAAGCGGCCGCGGTAAAACATTTTGGTGGAGTTGGTCGTGGCGACCAGGAAGCTGAAGGAATTGCTCGCCAGCAGGTTGGTGCTGACGTTCAACCAGCCGCTCAGGTTGGTGGACGATTGGAGCACGTAGCTCTGGCCAATCTGGCCGTCGAGCCAGAGTTCCAGCGGCCCGGGCGGACGACCGGTCCCGACGCGCATCTGGAAGGGGGTGACGCCGGGCAGAACAAACAGCGTGACACTTTGCGGAGGAAGCACCTGCTGCAATACTCCGTTCGTCAGGGCGGTGTTGGAGAGATGGCTGATGTTGGTGCCGGGCGAGGACAGTTGCCAGACCTGTACGGCGCCGGTGACGTTGTAATTGGTGATGTTCAGCGCCATCGGCGTTGCATTGTTGAGGTCCTTGTTGATAGCCATCAATGTCATCGCCCCATCGCTGGCACGCACCGCCGCAAAGGCCGCCAGATTGTCCGGATTGGGCACAGTCGCCCGGATGCTCGTGTCCCCGAACGTGGATTTGTTGCCGTCGTAATTGCGGTACAGCTTCATCGCCAGATAAGTGGGTGTGTTCGTCGCGGGGGCGGTCCAACGGGTCGCCAGGTCCAGACCTTGACTTCCGAAGATGCCAAGAATATCGGCTTGGGCGGTCGCACCGTTGATGTAAGGTTCGGCGCCCCAATTATATTCAGTGATGCCGATCTTCGTGCCGGGAAAATTGGTCGCCACCCAGTTCTTCATCCGGGGAATGAGCGCGATGACGCTGTTGATCCAACTGGGATCCACGTAATTGGTGTCCCAGAACACGCGGGTTGATTCGTTCCGCAACAATTCCGTTGCGGAGTCCACTGCGTTTCCACTGACGTTGCCTTCCTGCGGGTAACAATGAACGGTGAAATAGTCCAGGAGACGCTGATGGTTCGTGGTGGTGTACTGTTGAAACTGTTTCAGGAGCCAGGGCATATAGTCCCATCCGCCGTTGGCCGTGCGGTCGGGATAGGTGCTCACGCTTGGCCAGCCATGCTGGCCAGCCCACTGTTGATCGTAACCGCTGTACAGGTAGCCGTTCCAGCCCCATTCCTCCGGCCCGCAAACCAGCGCGTTGGGATCGTTGGATTTTACCATGCTCGCGTAGGTGACCATATCGGTCCAGATTTCCTGCATGGTCGGGCCGACCGGATGGACGTCCTGGTGAGTCCCAAACCAAATGCTGTGTTCGTTGTCCATGAGGTAATAGCCGACGCCGCCGTTGGTGGACAAACCCCACTGACCGATCAGGTGTTGCACATAGCCCTGTTGAAAAACGGAATTGCTTGGAAAATTGGCGTCGTTGGGATTGTTCCAGGTAATCGGAGTACTATTGGTGACGCTGATGCCGTTGCCAGCATCCGGATTATTGTATGGCGCGTTGTGGATGTCACTGTCGGTTTGCGGGCCATATCTGGCAATGGAATAACTCCAGAGTTTGCTGCGGCCCGTTCCCAGTTTGGGCATCCAGCCAATCATGGGGATGGTGACCATCGCCTGGGCTCCGCCGTTTTTGCTGTTGGCCACAAAATCGTCCGCCGTCGCGCCGGGCGTGGCGTTCCCATCATCAATGCTTTCGAAATACCAGTCGGCGGCGTGATTATGCGCGTTGAGCTGCCAGTTGTAGCGCGTCTCGGCATTGCCCCCCGATCGGTTCATGGTGAAATTCAAATCCGCCAGTTGATTCGATGTTGCGAACGCCACGCCGTAAATCAAAGGGCTGATGGGGTTCCGGTTTGCCTGCGCATCAACCGTGATGGACACCGGCGCGTTGGTGCCGGACACGACCGCATTGGTCACCAGAGAAATGTCGTCCACATAAAATATCGGAATGGTCGAACTCCCTTCGGCCTGAATCCAAAAGCCGGTGAAATTTGCCTGGTCCGCCACCCCGAGTGCGGACAGGGACAAAGTGATCTGCCGCCAGGAATTGGTCGGCAGCAGCCCAATCTGAACGCCTGGTGTTTGTGCCGTGCCGCCCAAAATGCCTTGAACCAGCACCGCTTGGCCGCCCGTTCCGCCGTTGATCCAAAAAGTCAGGTTGGTAAAGCCGCCGGTATTCATTGCCGAAACGCTCAGGTAAAGAGCCTGCCAGTTGGTGGGAGTGTTGCTTGCTGTCACACTGATGGAATCCGAGCCGCTGTGAACCGGGCTGGTGTTGGCCAGATTCACTGTCGCCCAACTCCAATTTGCCCAGCCATTTTCCAGCGCATCGTCGTAAACGATCTGGTCGGCGCGCGCCGTTAATTGAACGCCCAAGGCCAATGCCAACAACCGGCATGACCATTCGCCACCGGCACGGCACTTCAAAGCAGGATATCGCATAGACAGCTTCAAAAATACATCAGAAATCGTGCCGGTGCATTCTTTTGCGTGTCATCATTAAAGGGGACGCCCGTTCGTCAGCGGGAGCCAACCCAGAGTGAAAATCATCAAGCCGGGGAACAAACCGTCGGGCGGAAGCAAATTGCGGATGAATTTTGCCGTTTCGGTCAATACACTTCCTCGTGTGAGCCAATGTTGACGAGCAGCAGGACTTCCGCGCCGGTTTTCGGATTTTTCTGTTTGGAAAAAACAATCCGGCAATCATAGGCTGCCGAACATGCGTGCAACCCGGCAAGCTGGCCGCTCAAATGATGATTTTCAAACGCGGATCAGTCAGGTCTTCTGACATCCGCCGCAGGGTTTGCTCGATTCGCGACTGCAATCCTGGCGTTTTGCGGACGAGACGGCGGAACGCGCGCTCAAACTTTGGCGTGAGAACCAGTTCGCGCATGACTCACTTGGCGGCGCGAAGATGGGCAATGACGCTCTCAGCGGATTGCGGTTTGAGTTTCCCGGCGCGGAGCGCCTTGGCCGACTGCGCGGCATCCGCAGCCGTTTCCGCGCGCCAGCTTTCGACGCGGCGGCGGCGCAACAATTCCTCCAGCATTGCCTGTTCCTCGGCAGGCAGGGCTTCAGCGCTGGTCAGCACGCGCTCCAAGGTCAATGCACTCATGTGGCAAAGTTAACGCCACAATCACACGCTGGCAAGCGGGGTTTTGATGCGCCATTATTGTCCGGCGAAAAGTCCACCGGCGGGAATCTGACCGCGGACAAAACGGGCAACGGTTTCAGGATTTGTTGGAGCCACAAGTGAAAATCAATTTTTCGTCTTTGTAATTTCAAGAACTTCAAGCGTCCGGTTGGTTGAAGTCAGTTCCAAACCTAATTGTTCCCGAACTGCTTTGATAACTTTGTCGGAGTCTGGATTTGAATCGGAGTTTAATTCCGATTTTGACATCTGCCATCTGACATCCACCGACCAACGACCGGCCAGGCCCGTTTCGTTGACGATTGGTTTATCAAGGGAAAGTTCCACGAAAGAAGCGATGTCATCCATTTTAGTCCCGTTGAGATAAAATCCGCCGGGTCTTTGGCCGCCACCGCCCCTGCGCTGAACTTGTTTGATCCCGGGAGCATTGGTCGAACAAACAGTCATGACATAAACTTTCACGTTTTGTTTTTTCGTTTGAACTTCAATGCCGAAATTCGTTTCGAGTCTTTTGGCGAATTGTTGTTTCAATTCCAGCGTTTCCCCTGGGGGCGCAATGGCGGAAATATCATAAAATCCCTCGGGCAATTTGGTTTTTGCGAAAACCAGTTTCGGGCTGATGTCGAAAAATGCCGGAATGACATCTTCCAAAGATGCTTTCCCGGCTTCAAAATCAGGAAAAGATTTCGACCTGCCCCAACTGCGAGAACCAAATGGGCCTCTCTCAGGCTGTGGAAATGGACCTTTGATCGAAATTTCAACCTTCGTTGGAGCCGGATTGGTGACGGCAACGACATCTCTGTCGTCCGGCGAATACAATTGTGGTGCCGGCAAGCTGCATGGTTTTCCCGCCAATATTTCTTCCAAGTTGTTTGCTTCAAGTACAGCTGGATGAGTTATGGCGGCGATTTTTCCCGACGCATTGACGATTACAGTGTGAGGAATGCCATGCACATCAAAAGCCGTTCTGGTTGGATTCAAAAGTCCGTCCAAAACCACCCAGCTCTTGATCGGTTTCCGTGTCCGTCCAAAACCACCCAACTCTTGATCGGTTTCCGTTTCAGATATTTTTTAAGATAATCCCCGTTGTCGTCTGAAATCGAAATGAAAACCACCCGGTTGCTAAATTGTCCGACCAAATCATTCAGATGCGGAATGGCTTCAATGCACGGCGCGCAAGCCGTGTTCCAAAATTCCAGCACCACCACTTTGCCCTTGAGCTTGTCCCAGCAGATTTCATTTGGCGACGGCCCTTGAACTGTTTCGCTCAAAATTAGCGGCGGCGGAACATCTCCGATTTTGGAACCATTTTCCCCCGCCAGCGCAAAAGAATCATTTTGGAAACTTCCGAAAACAAATGACACAATGATAATTTTTTGAAGAAATTTCATGCGTCAGGTCCGCACCTGCCCGCTCCCGATGCCGAGCCACTTGTAGCTGGTCAACTCCTCCAGACCCATGGGGCCGCGCGCGCCGATTTTGTCGGTGCTGATGCCGATCTCCGCGCCCATGCCGAACTCGGCGCCGTCGGTGAACCGCGTTGAGGCGTTCCAATACACCGCCGCCGAATCCACCCCGGCCAGGAATTGCTTCGCGTGCGCCTCGTTCTTTGTGACGATGCTGTCCGAATGCGCCGAGCCGTATTGATTGATGTGGTCAATCGCCGCTTTCACACCATCCACCACCCGCACATTCAGGATGTAGTCGTTGTATTCGGTGTAAAAATCCTGCTCGGAGGCCCGACGGACTTCGGACTTCGGATTTCGGACTTCGGACTTCAAAATCGCCTCGGCCTCGGCGTCCACGCGCAATTGTACGTGTTTCTCACCTAACTGTTGAACAACGGCGGGCAAAAAAGTTTTGGCGATTTTGCTGTCCACCAGCAGCGTTTCCATGGCGTTGCAAACGGCGGGACGCTGGACTTTCGCGTTCAACGCGATTTCCCCGGCCATTTTTAAATCCGCGTCGGCGTCCACAAAAACGTGGCAGACGCCCTTGTAATGTTTGATGACCGGCACTTTGGAGCACTCGGCCACGGCGCGAATCAAACCTTCGCCGCCGCGGGGCATGCAAAGGTCAATGTATTGGGTGAGCGAAAGCAAAATGGGAATCGCCCCGCGATCGGTTACGGACACCACCTGGATCGCGTGTTCGGGAAAGTTCGCGAGCGCCGATTTCCCCGCCTCAATCATGATTCGCGCGATGGCCTTATTCGAATTCAGCGCCTCCCGGCCGCCGCGCAAAATCACCGCGTTGCCGGATTTGAAACACAGACTCGCCGCGTCCGCCGTCACATTGGGACGTGATTCGTAAATGATGACCACCACGCCAATGGGCGTGGAAATTTTTTGGAGCTTCAAGCCGTTGGGCCGGACGCGTTCGTCCAGGATTCTGCCCACCGGATCCGCCAGCGCCGCCACTTCGCGCAAACCTTTCGCCATCGCCGCGATGCGCTTGTCGTCGAGCCTGAGGCGGTCGAGCAGGGCGGAGGACAAGCCGCTATTTACCGCGGCGTCCACGTCCAGCTCATTGGTCTGCTTGATGGCGTCGGCGTTTTTTTCCAGCGCCGCCGCCATCGCGAGCAGACACGAATTTTTCTCCGCCGTCGTGAGTTGGGCGAGTTCGCGCGACGCCACCCTGGCCTGTTTGGCCAGTTGCGTCATCTGCTCGTTCAAAGTCATGGGTAAGAAGGTAAGCCAAAAAGCCAAAGTGAAAAGTGCGAAGTTCCCGGCATTTTCCCACCTGGCGCCAACCGAAGAATAATCGAAAACCGCCAGGGCGCGTTTTCAAAACAATTGATAACCATCCCGGTTTGTTGGTTGGGAAAGGGCGAAAAACGGCTGCGGTTCAGGACGCCGACTCAAGTTTCCAGAGGTGCTCGAACCTCGCGAAGCGTCTGGACTGCGGACGGTTTACCGCCGCTTGGCTTTGCGGAAAGTCATGACCACTGCGAAATTCAGAATACCGGCCGATGCGCCGCGCTCCGAAAGCGGTGCTGAAGCACACGCAGTCCAAACGCTGGTGCGCGGCCGAAAGGTCTTTAAACATCGCGCTGCCATTCTGGTTTCGGCGCATTTGAGCATTTTGAAAACGCACCCCAGCCTGCCTGGACCGCATCTCACGATTCGGAAATCCACACCAGCGTGCCGCCCGGCAGGTGGTCGAACAACGGAATCAAATCGGCGTCGGCGAGATGGATGCAGCCGCACGACGTGGGCCGGCCAATCGTCGTCTGGTCGCCGGTGCCGTGGAGGTAAATGTAGCGCGCGTGCGAATCCACGTTGCCGCCGCGATTGAAGCCGGGTTCGAGTCCCTCCAGCCACAAAATGCGCGTGGTGATTTTTGCGTCCGGCATTCCCTGCCAGGTGTAACCCACCGGCTGGCGCCCCTTGAAAACCGTTCCCACCGGCCAGCCGCCGCCAATTTTTTCCACGACCCGATGCAATCCCAGCGGCGTGCCGTTCGAGCCGGCAACCTGGCTGATGCCGAAACGGGAAGTGGAACAAGGAATATTTTTAACGCAAAGACGCAAAGGCGCGAAGGTTTTTTCAAACAACGAAACGGTTTGATTTGCAACACTCACGATGAGGACGCGTGGGGTTGGAACAATCCCCTGCGTTTTGCACGCGAGCAAAAATTTTCCGAAGGCGCTCGTTGGTGTAATCATTGGGAAGTCGCGGGCGGGACGCCTGCGCTACTTTAGTTTCTTCACGAGCACTTTCGAGTTGCGTCCGCTTTGCTCGTATTTTTCCCGGCGGGCGGGCGGCAGATCATCAGGCGTGCCTTCGGCGAAGCCGCCTTTGGATTGAAAATACGTGAACGCCTGGGTCGAGAGCGTGAGGAGTTCGCCCAGCCCCATTTCCCGCGCCTTGTTTTCGACGTATTGAATCAACTTCCGCCCAATGCCCTGGTTTTCGTGCGACGGATTGACGTAAAGGCACGCCAACTCGCCCTTTTTCTGTTCGGGATAAATGTGGAGCGCCACACACGCGACCGGATTCTTGTCAATTTCAAAAATGAAATAGTCGCCGAGATTTTTCTCGATTACCGCCTTGCTGCGCCGGACCAGTTCTTCCGCCTCGACCGACGCCTTCGTCAGCAATTGAATGGCCCGGATGTCCTTTTTCTTCGCGGGCCGGATTTGCTGATATTCGTTCGCGTAAATGAGCGTGCCAATGCCGTCGTTGGAAAAAACTTCCGCGAGCAGGCCCTCGTCCACCTTGCCATTGATGATGTGGACGCGCGGAATTCCGGCCAGGCAGGCGAGCACGGCGTGTTGCGCCTTCGAAAGCGTTTCCGGCGAAAACCCGGCGGCATTTTGCTGCAACAGCTTTTGCAGTTCCGCCACGAGCATCTGGCGGATGAGCTGGCCGTTGTAACGCAAGCCGTCCTGCGAGGTGATGAAAATCAGTTTGATGGCCTTGAGCGCGTCGGCCACCGCCACTGCCACGCCATCGGAATTCACCCGATAGGTCCTGCCATCGCCGTCAAACCCGAGCGGCGGGATCACCGGCACCACGCCTTGCGCCAGCAGCGACTGGAGCATTTCCACGTCCACGCGCTCGACTTTGCCGGTGAACAAATGGTCCACGCCATGAATAATGCCCATCGGATGGGCGATGATGACATTCGTGCTGGCGGCGCGAAGATCGTTGGCCGAAAGCCCTTCGAGAATTTCGTGCGTGAGCCGGTTCGCGGCGGTAAGCGCTAGATTGAGCGTGGCCGCGTCCGTGACCCCGCCGCCTTCGAGATCGGAAGCTTTGATGTTTTGCTCCCCGGCCAGCACCTTGATTTGCGCGGACGCGCCATGAACGAGCACGACCCGGATGTTCAATGACCACAACACCGCCACGTCCAGCAGCAGCGTCGCGAAGTTCTCGTCCGTGACGATTGCCCCGTCAATGCTCAGGATGAACGTCTTCTCCCGGAATTGCGGAATGTATTGCAGGATGCCCCGCAGGTCGGTCAGTTTCACTTTGGCTCGTTATGGTGTTTCAACGCAGAGATAAGTATTCGGTTTTCGCCGGGATTCAAATAATAATTTTGGGCGAACTTAAAATTTCCCGGGTAGCAGCCGAGGTAACGAGGCTAAAATTTTGGAAATCAGAGACGATTCAGAGCCTCCTCACGTCGGCTGCTACGTCTTTACGGACTATCAGCCCTCGCGCAAGGATTCGGCGGCAAACTGTTCCAATTTCGGGTAAGTGCGTTTCTCCGCGAGGATGCGTTCCCACTCGCGGTCGCCGGCCTGCTGTTGGAGAAACGCGCGAAATCTACGACCTCGCGGGCCTTGTCCTCGGACAATCCGTCCACGATGGCAATCAATTCTTGGGCTGCCGAACTCATGCTTGAACATTAAATCGCCGTCCAATACCGCGCAACCACGAACACGCACCAGTCGTTGCTGCTTCCGCTCTTGCCCCCAAAGAGAGGCCCATCTAACTGGCGGCTTGGTTTTGCCCCAGCACGGTTTTCAACGCCTCGAGGCAGCGTTTGTTTTCCTTCGGCGTGCCGACGGTGATGCGCACCCATTCGGGCAACTGGTAGCCGCCCATCGGGCGCACGATTACACCCAGCTTCTGCAGTTCCACGAACACGCGCTGGCCGTCGCCGACGCGCACCAGGATGAAATTCGCCTGCGACGGAATGAATTCCAGACCCAGCTTGCGGAATGTGCGGGCGTACAGTTTGAGTCCGCGCGAGTTGTTTTTGCGCGTCTTCTCGATGTGTTTGGTGTCGTCCAGCGCCGCCAGCGCGCCGGCCTGCGCCACCAGGTTGATGTTGAACGGCTGCCGGATTTTTTCCAGCGCGGCAATGAAATCAGGATGCCCGATGCCGTAGCCGATGCGCAGTCCGGCCAGGCCATAAATCTTCGAGAAGGTCCGCATCAACAGCAGGTTCGGTTTGCCGCCGTTCCGGATTTCCGGCAGCAGGTCGAGCGGTTCGTTGAGGAATTCAATGTAGGCTTCGTCCAACGCCAGCAAAACGTTTGTAGGCACGGCGTTGACAAAGCGCGCCAGTTCCTCGCGGCTGGCGGTGGTGCCGGTGGGGTTGTTCGGATTGGCAACGAAGACGATGCGCGTGTTGGGCGTGATGGCGGCCAGCATTGCGTCAAGGTCATGGCCATGATTTTTCGCCGGCACGACGACGAGTTTCGCGCCGAACAGGGCGGTCACGATGGGATAGACGGCGAAGCAATATTGCGACACGACGACTTCCGCAGTGGCGGTGACGCCCCCGTCGCCGGGCGAGGTGGCGGGGGCGCCACCGCCACCCAGCAGCGCGTGCCCGGCCAATTCGATGACTTCATTGGAGCCGTTGCCAAGAATCAGGTTGGCCGGCGTCACCCCGAGTTTGGCGGCGAGTTTTTGTTTCAGGTAGAACGCGTTGCCGTCGGGGTAAAGGTTGACCTGCTTGAGCGCCTGGCGCATGGCGGCCAGGCCCAGGCGCGACGGGCCGAGCGGGTTTTCGTTCGACGCGAGCTTGATGATGCCGGCGGGGTCCAGACCGAGTTCGCGCGCGACTTCTTCGATGGGGCGGCCGGGTTGATAAACCGGCAGATTTTCTAAAAAGGGACTTGTTTTCATTTGCACCCAATCTGGAATTAAATGCTGCATATTGAAATAAAAAAACGCGGAGCAATGGTTTCAAAAGCAGCACCCGGCGATCTTATCCACACCTCCCGGCGGTTTATGGAGAACTTCCACGACATGAATTCGCGCATGGAAACCCGACACCAGTTTCAACGATTGTTCCCACTGACGCCTAAAAACGCGTTTTTATAAACTACTGTACCATAAGCAGATGACAAAACTTTGTTGCATATGCAACAAATGTTTGCAGGGTCGCTTGTGGCGGTTTACGGGTAGTGGCGGCAATACCCTCGTTGCTGCCATGACTGCGGCAATCAACTGAATCGTTTAAACTGCGGCAACACGCGGCCGGGCAACGCGAGCAGCTCGCCGTTCATCCGCTCGATTTTCCCGAGCCGGACGGGCTGGAACGGCTCCGGCGGGACAGGCAAGGAAACGCGGTGGCTTTTTATGCCGGAACCAGACACCTGCAACCCGGTTTCGATAAGGAACCCATGAAACCATGAACCGGCTCTTCTCCTGCCTTCCTGGATTCCTTATCCCGGAGAAATTCAAACCATGAAGGAATCCTTGCAGCGGCGGTCAATGTTGGTTTGCTGTGCGAATATCTCATACTGATTGTGGAAAGTGACGAAGGACAAAGTCTCGTTGCGCGGTTTGCATATCCCGCGTAGCATGAAATTAAAAGTTCACGATGGGAAAACCGATACCAAAGCAGTTTTTTTCTTTACGGATCAATGAGTTCACGTTGTCCATTGAGATGTTGCTGGATGCTGGGCACAAACAATCCGCGCTGATAGTGCTTTATACAGCGATTGACATCTTCGCCTCATTGTGCCGGCTCGAAACCGAAAATGACACGACTGGGAACTATTTCAAAAAATGGGCGAACGATTACATTATTGCAGGCTCGCAATTGTCATTTACGTCGCAAGACCTTTGGGGCGCTCGTTGCGGGTTGCTGCACACCCACACAGCAGCTTCAAAAGTTTCCCGCGAAGGCACGGCTAGGGAGATTCACTACTATCGCGGGACACCATCGGCAGAACTGAAGCAAAGAATGGAATTGTTAGCAGCCCAAGGGAAACTGTTCGTGAACATTGACGATTTGTATGCTCGGTTCGTCAAGGGATTGGATCAATTTTTAACTGATATTCAGCGCGATTCGGAGCTTGAAAAGCGGGTGCTCCGCCACTCCGCCAAATTGTTCGCCAGTTGGTGTTCCGATGGTTATGCTGACCAGCATCAGTGAAAGGGACAACTTTCCACCGGTGCCGCGACCGCTGAGTGAAATTTGACCCTCAACCGTTTTGGCGCGCCTTTGGGTTTGGCCAGGAAGGAATCCTTGCGGCGACGGCGGAATTTGCGAATATGAATCGGTAAATGCAACCCCAAGAATTTGACGTCAGCATTGAAGAATTAAACCGATGTAGCCAAGTGATCAAAGGCCTGTTTGAGCCGATGGTCGAACAATTTCGGGGCGATTGGACTTCTCAAGAAGGCCAAACGGAAAAATCAGAAATTTTTGAAGAATTTCTGAAAAGAAAAAAACATCACGTCAAGAAAGGGCAATCACTGGCCTTTCTTGCAATCGGGAGGTTGCCCCAACTGATCCCACTCAATGAACTTGGAGAGTTTGTGGAAGCTTATTTTTCGCTGCCGGTTGTTTTTCTTTCCAATCAAGAAATTAACTCGATTCCGAGTGTTGCTTGGCGATCCATTCCTTGCTATGTGCCGCAGGCGAACGCCAATTCGATTCTCGATCACGTTCTCAAGCCACAAAAAGACCCAAATGCAGATCGTTGTTGGGGAATTATAGCAATTACGCATGAAGATTTGCTTTGCGATCCGGATGACGTTCTCGACTATGTTTACGGGTTGTCTAGTGAGGGCGAACCTGGGTCGCCCGGTATCGCCGTTATTTCAACCCGGCGGATTTGGCAGCCAGATGCCGTAGGATTCGAATTGAGTCGCCTCCGTCTTTTCAAGTTGGTCACACATGAGATCGGGCATTTATTCCATGTGCAGCACTGCCTCAAACATGCTTGCAATATGAATGGCTGCGAAACGGTTGATCAGATTGATCGCCACCCGATTGAAGTTTGCCCGGATTGCATGGCAAAAATATGCTGGATTGGCCAAATTCATCCGAAAGCTCGCTACGACCAGCTTATAGCCGTCTGTGAAAGATTGAACATGCAAACCGAGGCCGGGCTTTATCGAGCATGTCGAGAACTGTTATGAGCATCACGAGTGATAGGAATGAATTTGCGCTGGTGCGAAGTCCTTTAAGTGCGGTTGAAAAATCCGCCCTGGCGACTCAACGCATTCTGGCAAACATGGTGTCAGAAACGCTTGCTCTGTCACAAGTTCAGGATGACGAAACCATATTCGAGCAGGGAAGGTGTTATTATTGGGGAACCGGCGTTGAACAGGATTATGCGGTGGCGGTTAAATATTTTCGTGTGGCTGCCGAAAAGGGGCATCCGAAAGCACAGCACAACTTGGGTTGTTGTTATGGAACAGGCAAAGGAGTGCCTCATGATGAGGTCGAGGCGGTAAGATGGTTCAGAAGAGCGGCGGAACAAGGCGTGGCAAGGGCGCAACGCAATTTGGGTCGGCAATATTACCTCGGAGAGGGCGTGCCCAGAGACTACGCAGAGGCCGCCAAGTGGTATCGAAAGTCAGCCGAGCAGGGATATGCATCTGGTCAATTCTGTCTCGGCACATGTTACCATTCTGGGCGGGGTGTTGGGCAGGACTATGCAGAAGCAGCCAGGTGGTTTCGCAAAGCTGCCGAGCAAGGAGATGCAAATGCGCTCCAGAATCTTGGCGCGTGTTACTACTATGGGCAAGGTGTGGAACAGGATTTTGCAGAGGCAGTCAATTATTTCCGAAAGGCTGCTGAGCAAGGAGATGCGACTGGTCAAGTCTCCCTCGGCAAGTGTTACTTCGATGGGCATGGCGTCGGGCAGGACCTAGCAGAAGCAGTAAAGTGGTATCGCAAGGCGGCAGAGCAGGGGCATACAAATGCCCAAAAGGATCTCGGCGTTTGTTATGAAAAGGGATTGGGTGTTCCAAAAGACCGAGCAGCAGCAGACGAGTGGTTTCATAAAGCAGCGGAAAGAAAGGACTTGTAAAAAAACAAACCCAGTCATGCGAAACACCGCTTGGATTCTCCTCGACACGGAAACGACTGGCTTGGCCGCGCCGATTTTCGTGGTTGAACTGGCCGCGCAGCGGATGCGCGGCTCGCTGCCAAACCAACTAAGTAGTAAAATATCCAAGAACCACTGCCTCAGCGACAATCACCTGCGGCGTATTTTACCAAACGCACCATGAACAAGGAGAACAATTCTGCGCTGGTTCCGAAGACACCGGTTGCAATTGAAAAAGCGGAGTCAGATGCGAAGCGTGTCTTGTCCGGCATGGTTTCTGACACGCTCGCGCTGGCGAAGATAGAGTTGCCGCGCAAAGCAGTTTTTTCTGTTCTGACTTGTATTGGTGATGAGGATTTCTCCAACGCGGTGAAAGAAATGATTCAGACGCATCTAGCCAAGACACACGATGTCAGCGTCACTGAAAGGTTCCATGCGGCTGACATAATCGAGTTTGTCCAGCAACAGCCAGTTGATCTCATTGCAGCAATGGTCAACAACATCCTCATTCCGAACACTGCCGGCGAGAACCGTCTCCTTAAAGCGGCGGAACTACTGGGTCATTTGAAAGCGCAGTACGGTGTTCCCGTGATTGCCTTCAGTCCCTTTATCCCAGAATTCGTTGACTTGGTGGAAGCATTAAAACAGAACCGCATTGACACTTTTTTCCCGGCACCATTCGACACAAAGGAATTTCAGAAGGCACTTGACTACTGTTTAAATGGTGAGGCCACTCGCTCAATCAAACCAGGTAAAATTTTGCCTCAGTCTCGCAGGACGAATCCGCTCAGAATCGTTATGGTGGACGTAGAACCCGGGCCGTTGCAGTTTTTCGAACACGTAATTCGACATGGGTTCAAAAATGTCACGTTGCTGTCATTTAACAGCGTTGCTTCAGCTTTGAAAGAATTGTCACAAACAGACCCCGATCTACTCATAACGCGTGACAGAATGCCTAGGATTAGCGGTATAGAATTATGCCAACATTTGCTCAACAGGCGGGTTTCCTATCCGATAATCGTATTTTCCGGTTGGAAGCCGACAGAAGAGATAGAGCAGTTGTTGCGAGAATTTGTGCGTCAAGGACTGAATGTTTCACTTTTGTCCGTGCCTTGCGATGTCGAAAGCATGTTTCAAGCGGTGGAATCGGCTCTGAAAATCCGCGGGGCACAGGATTGAATTATGCAAAATGCCAGATGGATTCTACTCAGACACGGAAACGACCGGCTTGGCCGCGCCGATTTTCGTGGTTGAATTGGCGGCGCAGCGGATGCACGGCTGGTCGCCGGAAGGCGAACCGTTCCGGAAGTTGCTGAATCAAAATCAGGAGATTCCCGCCGAGGCATCGCGCGTTCACGGTTACACGCGCGAGATTTTGGAGCGTGATGGCGAGCCGGCACATCAAGTCTATCGGGAGTTTGCCGGATACGCGGGCGGCCTGCCGCTCGTTTCGTTCAATCTGGAATACGATCTGGATGAAGTGTTGAAACCGGAGTGGAAGCGGTTGCGCATTTCGCCCATCGGCAGCCAGGGTCTCTGCGCGCTGCGGCTGGCGCAGCGTCTGCTCGATCCTGTGCCCGCCGGCAACTGCAAACTGCAAACGTTGCGGCAGTATTATCGCCTGCCGGAGCGCGGCGCGCACACGGCGCTGGGCGACGTACACACGGTCGTGGATTTGTTCGCGCAGGTGCTTCGCCCCATCGCCGAGCATCGCGGTCTGGATACGTGGGAAAAACTGGCGGCATACTCGGCGGAAGAATGGTTTCCATCCCGGATTGCCTTTGGAAAACACAAAGGACGGCTGTTTCAAGAAGCTCGGAAGGATGCGGAATTGCGGCGCTGGCTGGACTGGCTGGCCGGTTCTTCCAACGCCCGCAGCGCGAAAATGGGCCGCTGGTATTTGCGGCAACTCGAAGTCAAAACGGAACCGGCCATTGACGGCACCATGTTTGCCGCGCCGGAAACTGAAGGCAAAAAGCGGGTCAAATCGCCAGCCGGAACCGGGGTCGCGGCAATCGTCGTCTATATCAATCCGGAATTGGAACAGCTCCGTCAGCTTGTGGCCGGCGCGCGGGCGCGGCTGGCGGATTTGGAGTCCAGTTACACCCGGGAAAAATCGCGGGTGGACGCGATGCAGGCGGTTCTTTTCCGGCGGTTGCACGAGCATTACCAGAAGCGCGACCGGCTTCGGCTGATTGTGGATTATCGGAAGAAGTATCTGGATTCGCTGGTTCGCGGCGGTGACGAGGACGCCCGGCAGGCGGAGGAGAATTACGCCAAAGCCAGGGCGCAATCCGAGAAGGATTATCAGGAAACGGCGGCGGCCGTGGCCGGGAAGAAGCAGTTGACGCCGGAGGAGGAAGCCGAGTTGAACCGGTTGTGGAAGAAACTGGTCAAGTTGTATCACCCCGACCGCTTCGCGCATGAGCCGGAAAAGCTGGAAACGTATCACAAGCTGACGGCGGCCATCAATCGGGCGAAGGACAGCGGCGACATCCAAACGCTGCGGGAAATTGCGGAAGACCCGCACGGCTTCATCCTGCGCCAGGGCTGGGCGAGCCTCGATTTCAGCGATGCGGCGGAAATCGGCCAGTTGCGGCGGTTGTATGAGACGTTGCAACTGGAAATCATCAGCGTGATCGAATCACTGAACCAGTTGCGCGAAAGCCCGGATTACGAGCTTTGCCAGTTAAGCGGGCAAAGGGCCGGTGTGCTGGAGGAACTGGCATCGGAACGGGCCAGGCTGCTGGATCAGGAAAGCGCCGAACTGGAAAAGCAGGCGGAAAAGCTCGCGGCGGAAATCAAGGAGTTGAATGGGGAGGCAGCGAGCCAAATTCTGTAGCAGCCGAGGTGACGAGGCTCCATCAATTGTTTCTCAACCTTCAACTCTCAACCCTCAACCGGAAATTCAGAGTCTTCTCACGTCGGCTCCTACACTTTTACAAGGATTGGATGATTTTTTTGACGTTCACGTTTTTGGCGACGATGTCACGGATGAGGGAAATTTTTTCGGCGTCGGTCGGCCGCGTTTTGACGGTGAGGTTGTGGACTTTGGACGCGACCTGATAACTGTCCGCCTGCGCCAGCAGCACCGGAATCCGCATGGTCTGAATGGCTTTGAGCACGCTCGGGCTGGGACGCAGACCCCCGGTCAGGACGATGCCCGCCATTTTTTCGCTGCTTTGCCCGCCAATGCCCGCGCCCACGGCCAGCACGATGTCCTCGCGGTCGCCGGGGGTGATGAGCAGCGTGCCGGGCTTGAAGAATTGAACCGCATTTTGCGCCCCCATCGCGCCGACCACCACGTTGTCCACGAGCGTGTGCAACGTTGGCGGCGTATTGAGCAATTCGGTGCGCAATTCTTCGCGAATCAAATCCACCGTCGGGTTGCACAGCATTTGTTGATGCGGAATGACGCCGAGCAGCTCCAACCCTTTGCGCTTGAGACCGCGGCCGACGAACCGGGCGATTTCGGGAATTTTTTCCTCGAGCACCTTGTTGATGATGACGCCGATGATTTCGACGCCCTCTTTCTCAAACAACGCCCGGTTGAGACAGACTTCGTCAATCGGACGGCCAATGCCACCGGACGTGACGATGATGACCTTGCAGCCAAGCGTTTTGGCGACCTGGGCGTTGGACAAATCGAAAACCGAGCCGACGCCCGCGTGCCCGGAACCTTCGCACAACACAAAATCCTTCTCCCACGCCACGCGGTCGAAGGCGTTCTGGATGCGTTTGACCAGCGCATCCTTGTTCGCCGATTCAAGGTATTTGCGGGTGAAGGCCGGCGCGACGGCGATGGGGCTCATGTCCACGAGCGGACAATGGAGCTGGTACACCGCGTCCATGAGCACGATGTCCTCGTCAATTTTTTGCTCCTCGATTTCGACAAAGCGCTGGCCGACGGGCTTGATGTAGCCGATGCGTGGGAAATGTTCCTGCAACGCGGCGATCAGGCCAAGCGATGCGGTGGTCTTGCCTTCGTTCTGACGCGTGGCGGCAATAAAAACCCGCGGCGTGGTCGTGTTCATTTATTCGCCGGGCAAATGTGCGTCGGCACCCGGATAAAGTTTTTGATAATCCGTCGCCTGCACCCCGATGATGGAAGCGACGCCGAGAATGTCGTGCGCGTTCGAGCCGCGCGAAACGTCCGCGGCCGGCCGGTTCAAGCCCAATAATATCTGTCCGTAAGCGTTCGCGTGGCCGACGATCCGGACGAGTTTGCTCGCAATGTTGCCGGAATTGAGTTCGGGAAAAATCAGCACGTTCGCGCGTCCGGCCACCTGGCTGTCGTGTAATTTGCGTTCGGCGATTTCCGGCACGAGGGCGGCGTCCACCTGCAATTCACCGTCGAAGTCGGCTTCCAATAACAACTGTTCCGCCTTGCGTTTGGCCATCGCGGTGGCGGCCTGCACCTTGCCAACGGACGGATGCGTCGCGCTGCCTTTGGTGGAAAACGACAACAACGCCACGCGCGGCCGGACGCCGAGCAGGTGGCGCGCCAGCCGCGCCGTCGTCACCGCGATATCGGCGAGTTGATCCACGGTCGGATCGGGAACGACGCCGCAGTCGGCCATGAACAACACGCCGTTTTCGCCGACGCGCGTGTCCTCCACTTCCATGATCATGCAACTCGACACGGTGGCGATGTCCGGCGCGGCCTTGATGATTTGAAACAACGGCCGCAACACGCTGCCGGTAAAGTGCGACGCGCCGGAAATCAGGCCATCCGCCTGGTGCATCGCCACCATCATCGTGCCGAAATAATTCGGTTGCAGCATCGCCTCGCGTGCTTCGGGGGCGCGCATTCCCTTGGCGCGGCGGAGCGCATGGAAACGCCTGGAAAAATTATCCAGATCTTCGCTATCGACGGGGTCAATGATGCGGATGCCCTCGATGGAAGTGTTCAAGCCCTCGGCGACCTCTTTCACTTTGGCCTGATTGCCAAGCACGATGGGCGCGCCCAGCCGCAAGGCGTAAAACTGCCGGGCCGCCTGCAGGATGCGCGGCTCCGTGCCTTCGGGAAACACAACCCGCTTCGGATGCCGCTGCAATTTTTCGATGATGTTGCCAATGAAACGCATGGCGACAGGTTAGCGGCCAATGGCAAAATCGCCAAATCATTTTCCGGCGCATTGACTTGAGCGCGGTCAATCGTTAGTCTCTTTGATTGAATGCAGGAGACGATTGAGAAACTTTTGATTTTACAGGACCGCGACCGCAAAATTAACCGCGTTCAACAGGAACTTGCTTACATCGGCCCGGAACGCGAAACCTTCCGCACCAGAGCCACGGCCACCCAGGCGCAACTCGAAACCGCCCGGACCCGCGTCAAACAAATCGAGTCCGACCGCAAACGGCTTGAACTCGACGTTGGGGTGAAGAAACAGCAAATCGAGAAATATGCCAATCAGCAGCTGCTGACGCGCAAGAACGAGGAGTATCGCGCGCTCGCCCACGAAATCGAAACCTGCAAGGCCGACATCCTGCAGATTGAGGACCAGGAAATCGTTTTGATGGAACAGGCCGAGCAGGTGCAAAACGATGCCGGCCGTCTTTCGGGCGAAGCCGACGAAATAAAAAAATTGGCGGAAGGCCAGATTGCGCAACTCGGCCAGCGCGAGGAAAATTTGAAGAAGGAGCTCGCCGAGTTGCAACGCGGCCGGGCCGAGCTGGCCGCCGCGGTGGACGAATCCGTGTGTCAGCGCTACGAACGGCTGTTCAAGAGCAAGGGCGAAAACGTTGTCGTGGGCGTGCATCACGGTGTTTGCGGCGGCTGCCACATGAAATTACCCGCGCAAATTCTGGTCATGTGCCAGGCGCATCAGGAACTCGTCAGTTGCACAAACTGCGGCCGGATTTTGTACTACACCCGCGACATGGCGCTGGCCGGGGCGGAGTAACCAACTTCAGCCCGTTTTTCATTCCCTCCCGCTGTTTCACGGCAACGGCAGGCCATTTCGGAAGCGGAAAATATACCTGCCGGGCACGGAACTGTTCAAATTGTGATAGATCAGGCCGGTCACCACGTTCGAATCCAGAAATGAGCCCGGAACTCCCGAGCCGTTCAGTTCAAACGTTAAACCGCTGGCGCTGGCATAACCCGCTCGCGCGGAATAACCTCCCAGACCATTAACGCCGTTGCTGGCTTCGCCTGTTTCCCATTGCACCTTGGAATAATTGAATTCCATGTCGAAATCGCCCGGAGCATTGTCGGAACGGTCAATGATCACCAATTGACAGCTTAACAGTTTGTCCGCGCGCGACTGATAGTAACCCACATTGACCCAGTCCACCCCGAAAGCAACATGGCCATCCACCATGTTGGTTCCATATTTCACAACATCGGAGGCAGTATTTCGAGTATCCACGTCGGCCCAGTAAGGAGCGATGATTCCACTTTTAAGGCTGCTCAAGGCGGAGGGCGTGTAGGTTGATTGAGGACCGTCAAAAGTCACGTTGCCATTGTTGTTCACATAAAGCGTGGCGTTGGAACTGCCAAAGTAATTGATGAAAAAACCCATCGGCACAATACCCGTTGAGTTATCATCATTGCGATCCAAAATCTGTTGATCAAAACCGGATCGGATGGCATTGGTAACTCCCAACCGGAAGAAGCCCTCCCCCAGCAGCAGGTTGGTCACGGCTAGATTCGTTTGCCCCGGGCCATTCCGCAACAACCACGTCCAATCCTGACTTTCAGCGAGATTCGTCGTGAAATATAAATCATATATGCCATTCGCATTGGTCGCCGGAGGATGAATGGTGAAGGCGACAGCATTGTAGATCAGCGTCACATATCTGTTGGTCCGCACCACACTGTTGTTGGTCCGCACCACATAGTTGGTCTGCGCCACAGAGTCGGTCAGCGCCATTTCCAGCCATAACCCGTTCGAATCAAAAGTCTGGGCGCGCAAAGCCATGAAGGAGGAGGTGAATACAGCGAATGCCAAGACGAAGCCGGAAACCAAAACTTCTCGTGACCACTTCATGCTTTGACTGTTTTTGCCTGTTTAGGGAACATGGCTTCATTTCTAGCACCACATCAAAGGAAAGGCGAGAGATTTATGCGCGTGACTGAAAGGTCAATCGGGTCTTGCGCCGATGTGATTCATTTTCAGCCTTATCCTAATTATAACTTTTTATTAATTCGACTGAGGACAACCCCGGACGCGGAGGGCAACGACTTTTAAACCCCGCTTGTCAGTATCTGCGTTTTGCAGCTAGATTCCCGATGGTTTTGGAAGGGCGGAGAACCGCTTCCGTCCCGCACTGCGGGACGGGGGAGGAAAGTCCGAACACCAAAGGGCGCGATGCCGCGTAACTCAAGCTCGTTCGGTTGAGATACACGCGGGCGGAAAGTTGAAAGACTTTTCGACGGATAGTGCCACAGAAAATTAAACCGCCTGCGTTTCGCAAGAGACGCCGGTAAGGGTGAAAAGGTGCGGTAAGAGCGCACCGCGTTCCGCGTAAGCGGGACGGCACGGAAAACCCCATCGGGTGCAAGGCCAAATAGGGAATCCCGGAGCGGCCCGCTCCGTGTTTCGCGAAAGCGAAACGGATTCCGGGTATCGGCTGCCCAGACAAATGGTTCTCTCCACTCGCAAGGGTGCAGACAGAATTCGGCTTACAGCCCTTCCAAGACCAATTTTTTTCCTCCTCTCTGCCACGAGTCTGGCCTCTGCTCCCAGGCAAGCGAAAGTCAGGAATTCACCACGCTGGTTTCTGCGACGAATTCCAATTCACCGAGCCCCTTCCGGTCTGAACCGGACGGGACGGGGTCTTTTGAATGGCGGCAGGCACACTGACATTGCCCACCCGGTCCGCTGCACTCACGGCCACCATCTCCGGTCGGGAATTTTCAAACGTCCGCGTCGTTTGATTTGCCGGCAGAATTTCTGTTGCCCAGACTTTGTTGGTGCGATACTGCAAAATCCACCGCCACGCTGGCTCGCCGTTCATTTCCCAACGCACACTCAAACTGAATCGGTTGTTTTCGGCGACGATGAGCTTCGGTTGGGCCGGCGGCCGGGTCTCCAACCACGGCATGGCCGGCACGAGCGCGGATTGCGCCGATAATTCGCGCTGCACCGCGGCCGCCAGGGCGGCGTTCTTCATCAAGCTGTTCATGCTGTAAAAAATGCAACCCGACACGCCGGATTGGGTCCGCGTGATTCGAATCTGTTGCGGAATCTCGTCCGGTTTCCAGACTTCCGCCCGGTAGGCGGCAATCCCCGGCCAGAGCAGGCGTCCTTTGGCATTCTGTTCCACCCACCACTTGAGCAGCACCGGAAAACTTTGCTCCCGGGGCGCAACGGGCCAGTAAAGTTCCGGCGAGAAATAGTCGAGCCAGCCGTTGGCCAGCCACTTCCGCGAATCAGCATAGATTTTCGCATAAGCATCCATTCCCTGGATCGGCGGAGGATAACCCGGCCGCCAGATGCCTTTGGTGCTGACGCCGAATTTGACCCCGGGCTTTACGGCCTTGATGGATTGATAGACGCGCTGGATGAATTGATCGATGTTGGCACGCCGCCACTCGTCACGGTTGGCAAAACCACCGGACAACCCGAATCTTTGCCAGGTTCCGGCATCCGGAAATTCCAGTTCGCGCCCCGACGCGTCTTTTTCAGGATCGGGATAAAAATAGTCGTCGAACTGCACGCCATCCACGTCGTAGCGCCGCACCACGTCCAGGATCACGCGCAAAACGTAGGCCCGCACGGATGGTTCCCCGGGATCGAGCCAGATCTTGTCGCCATATTTGCGGACCAGTTCCGGATGCGTCCGCGTTATGTGGTTCAACGCCACAGGCGATTTATTCTGCGGATGCAACGCGCGGAACGGATTGAACCACGCGTGCAATTCGAGTCCGCGCCGGTGCGCCTCCTCGATGGCAAAGGCCAGCGGGTCGTAAAGCGGCTGCGGCGCCCGGCCCATCGTGCCGGTGAGATATTCCGACCACGGCTCGATGGCCGAGGCATACATCGCGTCGGACGTTGGCCGCACCTGAAAAATGACGGCGTTCAACTTCAGTTGCGCTGCCCGGTCGAGCAACGCGATCAATTCGGCTTTTTGTTGCGCAACCCCGAGACCGGGTTTGGACGGCCAGTCAATGTTGGCCACCGTCGCAATCCAGACGCCGCGAAATTCGCGCGGCGGCGGCGGCGGCGTCACGAAAACCGGGCGATAAACCTCGCCCGCCGCGAAAAGCATCGCGGGCACCAACCCGATGAAAACGGCCAAAAATCGAATTCGAACCATAAGTCGTTGGGAAATAAGACGCTTTGGCGTGCCCGGTGGTAAAGGTTTTTTTGCGCAAATCATTTCTTAACACTTTCTTAACGCCAGCCGCCCATCTCTTGATTAGCCGGTTCGGTCGCCGGGATTCATATTTGACCCATGAAAACGAACGCCGGATTGCCGGATGAGCGCACGAAATACCGCAAGAATTTTGGACTGCGGTGGCAGCCTGCCGGGGCGAAGCACAGCGAAGACCGGAGCGCAGCGGCGACACCGCTTTGGGACGCTGGCCAACGATGTAAAGGCGGCGGGGCGCTTCGCTTCCCGCCGCACTCCAAAAAATTTGAAAACGAACCACAGGTTGCAGGTAAATGAAATAACGTATGATTGATTTTATTTTCATCGCCGTCATCGCGCTCTTTTTTGTGGCGGGCGGGTTCTACGCCCGCTGGTGCGAAAAACTGTAAGGAAATTTATGGAAAACCTTGTCGTCGGTCTGATTGCCCTCGCGTTGTTCGCGTATCTGTTCATCGCGATGGTTCATCCTGAAAAATTTTAACCAACGCCTATGCAAACTTCCGGCTGGCTGCAACTCGCCCTCTACGTCGTCGCCCTCGCGGCGATTACGAAACCCATGGGCCTTTATCTCATGCAGGTGCTCGACACCAATGGTCGCACCTGGTTCGACCCCGTGCTCAAGCCGCTCGAACGCCTCACCTACCGGCTCATGGACGTGCGCGCGGATCAGGAACAGGATTGGCGGCAATATACCTGGGCCATGCTGTTGTTCAGCCTGGTGAGTTGCGTGTTCACCTACGCCATCCTGCGCCTGCAAAATATCCTGCCGCTCCAGTCGTTGCTGAACCCGCAGGGACTCGGCGCGCTCACGCCACATCTCGCGTTCAACACCGCTGTCAGCTTCACCACCAACACCAACTGGCAGAGTTACGGCGGTGAATCCACGATGTCCTACCTCTCGCAGATGGTCGCGCTGGCCATCCACAACTTCACCTCCGCCGCCACCGGTATCGCGCTCGCCGCGGCGCTTGTGCGCGGCATCGCCCGGCATTCCACCCGGCTGCTCGGCAACTTCTGGGTGGACCTCGTGCGCGTCACCTATTACCTGCTGCTGCCCATCTGCCTGGTGTTTGCCGTTTTCCTCGTGTCGCAGGGCATCATTCAAAATTTCAAGCCCTACACGAAGGCCAGATTGCTTGAGCCGATGAAAATTTCAGTCGCCAAGGTGGACGCAAAAGGGAACCCGGTCCTTGATACGAATGGCAAGCAGGTCATGGAGGAACAAACTGTTACCGAGCAAACCATCGTTCAAGGACCGGTCGCTTCCCAGATCGCAATTAAAATGCTCGGCACCAACGGCGGCGGGTACGTGAATGCGAATGCCGCGCATCCATTCGAAAACCCCACGCCGCTGTCCAATTTCATCCAGATGCTCTCCATCTTCGCTATTGGCAGCGGCCTGACGTATTACCTCGGCCGCATGACCAAAAACCAGGCGCACGGCTGGTCGGTCTGGAGTGCCATGATGACATTGTTCCTCGCCGGCGTGCTGCTGTGCTGGTGGGCCGAGGCCCGGGGCAATCCCATTCATCAGCAACTCGGCATCGCCGCCGCGGACGGCAACATGGAAGGCAAGGAAGTCCGGTTCGGCATCTTCAATTCCGCCCTGTTCGCCACCATCACGACCGACGCATCGTGCGGCGCGGTCAATTCGATGCACGATTCCTTCACCGCGCTCGGCGGTTTTGTTCCGCTGTTCAACATCCAGCTCGGTGAAATTATCATCGGCGGCGTGGGCGCGGGACTTTACGGCATGCTCGTGTTCGTTGTGCTCGCGGTATTCATCGCCGGCCTGATGGTCGGGCGCACCCCGGAATATCTCGGCAAAAAAATCCAATCTTTCGAGGTGAAGATGGCCATGCTCTCGCTGTTGATCCTCTGCCTGACCATTCTCGGCTTTGCGGCCTGGGCGTCGGTGAGTCCGTGGGGGCTGGCCGGATTGAACAATCAAGGCCCGCACGGACTGAGCGAAATGCTTTACGCTTATTCGTCCGCCGTCGGCAACAACGGCAGCGCCTTTGCCGGCCTCAACGCCAACACGCCCTGGTATGACACCACCCTGGGAATCGCCATGCTCTTCGGCCGTTTCCTGATGATCGTGCCCATCATGGCCATGGCCGGTTCGCTCGCGCAAAAGAAACTCGTCCCGGCCAGCACCGGCACTTTTCCCGTGTCCGGCGGCACGTTCATCATCCTGTTGCTCGGCACGGTGTTATTGGTCGGCGCCCTGAATTTCCTGCCCGTGCTGACACTCGGCCCGGTGGTCGAACACTTCCTCATGCTCCAGGGCAAATTATTTTAATCACGCATCACCCATCACGTTTCATACCCCATGACCCACAAAGCTCCGTCTCTTTTCGATTGGAACATCGCCGGTCCGGCGATGGGCGACGCCTTCAAAAAGCTCAACCCGCGCCTGATGGTCAAAAACCCCGTCATGTTCGTGACGATGGTTGGCGCGGTGCTGACCACCATCGGGATTTTTACCGCCCGCACCGACCGCGGTTTCATCGCCCAACTCGCGCTCTGGCTCTGGTTCACTGTCCTGTTTGCCAACTTCGCCGAGGCCGTCGCCGAAGGCCGGGGCAAGGCCCAGGCCCAGGCCCTGCGCGGCACCCGCGTGAAAACCATCGCGCATCGTATCACCCAAAGCAGCCAGCTCGAGGACATCAGCGCCAACGACCTCCGCAAGGGCGATGTCGTGGTCGCGCGCGCGGGGGAAATCATTCCCGCCGACGGCGACGTGATTGAAGGCGCGGCCACCGTGGACGAATCGGCCATCACCGGCGAATCCGCGCCCGTCATCCGCGAAAGCGGCGGCGACCGCAGCGCCGTCACCGGCGGCACCCGCGTGCTCTCGGACGAAATAAAAATCCGCGTCTCCATCAATCCCGGCGAAGGGTTCCTCGACCGCATGATCTCGCTCGTCGAAGGCGCCAAACGCCAGAAAACCCCCAACGAAATCGCGCTCACCATCCTGCTTTCGGCATTGACGCTCATCTTCCTGCTGGTTTGTGTGACGTTGAAACCGTTCGGCATCTATTCCGCCACGGTGTTCTCCGTACCGGTGTTGATTGCTCTGCTGGTGTGTCTGATACCCACCACCATTGGCGGGTTGTTGAGCGCCATCGGCATCGCGGGCATGGACCGCCTGCTCCAGCACAATGTCCTCGCCATGAGCGGACGCGCGGTGGAAGCCTCCGGCGACGTGGACGTGTTGCTGCTCGACAAGACCGGCACCATCACGCTCGGCAACCGCCAGGCGACGGACTTCATCCCCGCACCGCTCGTCACCATCGAACGTCTCGCCGACGCCGCGCAACTCGCGTCGCTCGCCGACGAAACGCCCGAGGGCCGAAGCATCGCCGTGCTGGCGAAACAAAAGTTCAACCTGCGCGGACGCGACATCACCGAAACACAGACCCGGTTCATTCCGTTCACGGCGCAGACGCGCATGAGCGGCGTGGATTTTTTTGATGGTAGGGCGGGCAGTCCCCTGCCCGCCGCCGACAACGAACTACGGCGCGCACGGAGTGACGCGCCCTACCTCCAGCAGGAACAAGGTAGGGCGGGCAGTCCTCTGCCGACCGCCACCCCCACCCGCTGCATCCGCAAGGGCGCGGCGGAAGCGATGCGCATTTTCGTGGACCAGAAAGGCGGCCTGTTCCCCAAAACGGTGACCGATACCGTGGACAACGTCTCCCGCTCGGGCGGCACCCCGCTCGTCGTCGCCGACGGCCGGGAAGTGCTCGGCGTGGTCCAGCTCAAGGACATCGTCAAGGGCGGCATCAAGGAACGCTTCGCCCAGCTTCGCAAGATGGGCATCCGCACCGTGATGATCACCGGCGACAACAAACTCACCGCCGCCGCCATCGCCGCCGAGGCGGGCGTGGACGATTTTCTCGCCGAAGCCAAACCCGAGGACAAACTCGCGCTCATCCGCCGGGAACAAGCCGGCGGGCGCATGGTGGCCATGATTGGCGACGGCACCAATGATGCCCCGGCGTTGGCCCAGGCCGACGTGGGCGTGGCCATGAACACCGGCACCCAGGCCGCCAAGGAAGCGGGCAACATGGTGGACCTCGACTCGAACCCGACGAAACTCATCGAGATCATCGAAATCGGAAAGCAACTGCTCATCACACGCGGTTCGCTCACCACCTTCAGCATCGCCAACGACGTGGCGAAATACTTTGCCATCATCCCGGCCATGCTCATGGCGACGTTCCCCGCCATCGCGCCCCTCAACGTCATGCATCTGCATAGTCCCACGAGCGCGATCCTCAGCGCCATCATCTTCAACGCGCTCATCATCGTCGCCTTGATTCCGCTGGCGTTGCGCGGCGTGAAATTCAAACCCATCGGTGCGCTGGCCATTTTGCAACGCAACCTGCTCATCTACGGCCTGGGTGGTGTCATCATCCCCTTCGTCGGCATCAAAGCCATAGACGTCCTGATAACCACCCTGAAACTCGTTTAAAATGAAACCGCTCATTTCACCGCCAAGGCGCCAAGATCGCCAAGAAAACAAAGTTTCTCTCTTTGCGGTTAATCTCTTTGGAAAAAATCTAAATAAAAATCCGTTTCAACTTGGCGTTCTTTGCGCCTTGGCGGTTAACAACCTATGAAAAATCTTTTCACTGAACTTCGCAGCGCCGTGATGGTCACGCTGATTTTCGCCGTTGTGCTTTGCGGACTGTATCCGCTCGTAGTCTTCGGCATCGGCCAGGTCTTGTTCCACAACCAAGCCAACGGCAGCCTCATCGTGGACAAGGACGGCACCGTGCGCGGCTCGAAACTCCTCGGCCAGCAATTCACCGCCGACAAATATTTTCAGTCGCGCCCCTCGGCGGCGGGCAACGGCTACGACGCCACCAGTTCCGGCGGCAGCAACCTCGGCCCGACCTCGTCGAACCTGGTCGCCGCCATCGCCCAGCGCATCGGCGATTTCCGCACGCAAAACGGTCTCGCGACCAACGCGCCCGTCCCCGCCGACGCCGTGACCGCGTCCGGCAGCGGCCTCGACCCGCACATCAGCCTGCGGAACGCCGAACTGCAGGCGCCCCGCGTCGCCAAGGCCCGCAACGTCAGCGTGGAAAATGTTTTGGAGCTGGTCCGCTCCAATACCGACCCCGCCAATCTTGGTTTCTTTGGTGAACCGGGCGTGAACGTTTTGAAGGTGAATCTCGCATTGGATGCCGCCAAATGAGTGAACCAGGTTCATCAAGGTCAATTGTGATGATCTTCGTGCTGTTTGATGGCTCGCCGAAAGATTTCGTCGCCAAACTGCGCGAATGCGCCGCGTCTCTGGAAATTTCAGGAATTGAAGAGCAAACTGGTCGGGCTGAAACCAAAAGTGCCGCCACTGAAACACTGCCGTTCTGGACGTGGTTCATCCCAAATCCGTGCCCGAACGAATCCGGCTAGTCATTTTATGAGAAGCGCCTATGATTTAACCCATGTCTGAGGGGACGCAAAGAAACCCGGATCTGCTGCTGGCCGCCATTCAGAAAGCGGAGACGAAGCAACGGCGTGGCACAAAATTATTTTCGCAATTCACGGCATCACTGTTCGATAGAAACGCTGCTTAAAGTTTGTTGCCGCCGGATCATTGAAATAGAGTAAGAAATTCGTACCGGCAAAATTCGTGAATGGCTGCCAATTAACCAAGTTCGTCGAAGTTTGAATCAAATAATTGCTTCCCGTTAGACCGTAAAACGCCAACTGAAAACTGCCGCTTGAGAATTGCGGACTAACAATCGTGTTGTCTGGCGGAATAACAAAGAAAGATTGCACGACATTTGACGCCGAAGCGTATGAGCAGTTGCCAGATTGCGATGCTGTTACTGTCACCGTTCCCCAGTTCATCAATGTAAGAATGTTGCCATTCAAAACTGCCGGGCCAGAAACAGAAAAGCTCACCTGAAGACCGGAATCTGATGTCGAGTAAACCGAGAACGGCGCGTCACCGACTTTTTGCTGACTCAATACACCGAACGTTATTGTTTGCGGAATTTTGTTAACATTGAAACTTTGGAGCACAGGTGCTGCCGCATTGTAATTTGAATTGCCGGGCTGCCATGCAATCAGGTTCACCGTGCCTCCGCCAAGCAGCGTCAGCACGTTATTCGTGTCCAAAACAGCCGGGCCAGATAAAATATTTAGATAGACTGGCAAATCTGAACTCGTTGTAGCGGTGATCGAAAACGGCACATCGCTCGCTGACTTGTCCGGCAACGGAGCAAATGAAATGAATTGATCTACTTTGGTCGTCAAAGGTTGAGTCGCGCGAATTGTTTGATTGCCTCCATCCGCAATAATAATTTTTCCTGCACTGTCAAGGGCAAGACCATCGGGGTACTTCAAACGCACGATACTTCCAATGCCATCATTCGTGCCGTAATGACCTGACAGCCCAGCCAGCGTGGTTACGACACCAGCCGGTGTGACTTTCCGAATGATATGGTTGTTGCTGTCTGCCACATACACGTTACCCGCACTGTCAACCGCAACGCCATTAGGGTAAGAAAAACGAGATGAACTTCCCGTTCCATCCGCAGCACCTGAACTTTGAGCAAATCCCGCCAATGTCGTCACTACACCACTTGACGTAACTTTCCGCATTGTTGAGTTGAGAGTGTCCGCAACATAAATGTTCCCGGTATTATCCACAGCTACGCCAGAGGGATAGCGAAAACGTGCTGCGCTGCCTGTCGCATCTACGCTGCCATACGCGAGAGGCGAACCAGCCAGCGTGCTCACCGCTCCCGCCGGTGTGATTTTCCGGATCGTGCAGTTGTAGTTGTCTGCCACATAAACATTCCCGTTTGTATCCACTGTGACAGCAGCCGGGCCATTAAACCGAGCCGCATTGCCCGTTGCGTCGGTGCTTCCCGAACTGCCAGCCGATCCAGCGAATGTGCTGATAGTCCCGTTCGGGGTTATTTTCCGAATCGTGTTGTTATTGAAATCTGCGACGTAAACATTATTCGACTTGTCCAGCGCAACGCCCAACGGATGGTTGAACAACGCATTTGTGCCCACTCCATCGGTTGAACCAGCACTTCCCACCATTCCCGCACGGCGCGTTTTTGAATCAATGACCTCAGGAGCGGTTTAATTACGCTACAAGGGAGGCGGTCATTTTTTGTTGGTTGTTTGTTTTTCGTGTGCCGGTTATCTGCTTTTGGTTTTCTTCTCTACGCCGGCGGCGTTGAGCAAGTTTTTTACTGCGCCGTTGCGCCACGATTTTCTGCCGCAGGCCCTGGTGGGCTTGTTGCGGGGTGACGTAGTCGATGCCCGAATGGTAGTGCTCGGTGTCGTACCAGGTAAAGTACCGATTGAAATAGGCGACGGCCTGGCCGTCATCCAGGAAACAACCGGGATACTCTGGGGCTCGTTTTACGGTGCTGAAGGCTGACTCGATGAACGGATTGTCATTGGGAGTTCGGGGGCGAGCAAACAACTGGGGCAGGTGGTGATCCTCACACAGTCTCCGGATGGGCTTGGCTTTCATCTGGCGGCCACGGTCGTTGATGAGTTCGGGCCGTTGGTCCTCCGGCAGGTCCAGAATGTTCTGATCCACCAAGCCGCCTTCCAGCAGGAGCCGGGACTCCTCGGTCGTCTGCTGCCAGCTGACGCGCCATTGGATGGCTTTGCGGGACCACTCATCTAAGGCGTCGTTAATAAATAAAGGTAGCAACTCATGTTGGGGAGTTTGGCCTAATGAGATAGTTCCATTCGCCATGGAACTTATTACGTTCCATATTCACCCGCTTCATTTCCTGGTTGGAAACTTTCCGGCCGGTGGGATATTTCCGACGGTCCAAGCGACAGGTTACTCTTAAACCCTTTGCCGTGGTGGTTTTGGAAATCAAGTTCACGATGGTCTCGTAATCCCGCAACGGCTCACCCCGCCAATTTGAAGAGATGAAGGAAAAGAGGCGATGCTCGATCTTGTTCCATTTGCTAGTGCCGGGTGGAAAGTGGCAGATCGCAAGCGACAACCCGGTCTCATCGGCCAGCTTCTGCAATTCCAATTTCCACAGTCGCAGCCGGGAACCATTGCTGCCACCGCCGTCGGCGGTAATGAGAATCTTCTGCGCAGCGGGATACAAATGTCTGCCTTCAAAGCGCCACCAACCGCGAATGGAGGCCACCGCAAAGGCTCCCGTGTCATGGTCGGTGCCGACGTTGACAAAGCCTGCATTGCGCCCGAGGTCATAAACGCCATAGGGAAAGGCCCGAGGCACTTCGGGACTTGGGAAGTCATGCCCGCTCACTTTGATGGGTTGCTTGGCCGGAAGCCATTGTTGGCCGGCATTATCGTAATTGCCGACGATCTCTTTCTTCTTGGTGTCCACTGAAATGACCGGCAGTCCTGCCGCCAACGATTTTTTAACGCAGGTGTTGATATGACGAAACTGCGCATCCCGGTCGGGGTGGTCGCTGCCTTCCTCTGTCTTGCGATTGCTTTGCAGGCGGTAGTTTTGTTCGTGGAGCAGTTGGGCCACCTTCACGTGGCTGATCGGATGCTGCTGCTGGCGCAGTTGCAAGGCAATGGCCCGTGTGCTTTTACAAATCCAACGCAATGGAGATTCCGGATCGCCGCGCGTTTCACCATCAATCAGGTGATCCAGCGTGCCAAGAAGATGCGGATCGGAAACGATGATGCGCTTGCGTCCCGCGCCCGCCCGACGAATGTGACCCTCCCCAGGGCAGCTTCCTGCTTGGATTTCGCGAACGCCCTTGCCAATCGCCTTGCGCGACAATCCACAAGCCCGATGAACGATCGAAACTCCGCCATAACCCAAGCCGATAGCCTCGTTGGCCGCCATGATACGTCGCGTCCGCTCATCCAACAGCGGCCATACAGCATTGAACTTTCGCGCCAACGCAACATCGGAACTCATGGACGGAAATTATGCCGGTTTCCCGATTGAGTTGCTACCTTTATTTATTAACGACGCCTAACAGCAGGTAGAGGTAGAGATACACCCCTTTCTGGAACGTCATCAAGTAGCTGATGTCCCAGCACCAGCGCTGGTTGGGACCGGTCAGGGCTTTGCGGACTGGAGCCTTTGAGTGGCCATTGTGAACTCCACCCGGACCTCGTGAGCGCATCAGGTCCTGCTCCTTGAGGACACGGTAGACGGTGGAGAAAGAGGCCTGGAAGAGGCCTTTATCCCAAGCCGTGACCGCCAGGAGGCGATGGGACAGGTCAACGTACTCCTGGCTCTTGGCCATCACCACTATCTGGTCAATCTCCTCGGGCAGAACCCGGTGCAGTGCTGCTTTGGGGCCGGGCGTCAGGTTGGCCAGACCCTGTCCCTGACGGGCCTGCTGTTGCCAGCGAACGATGCGGCGATGTTGGATCGCCAGCAGTGAACAACTGCGACGTGCCGAAACACCTTGCTGCTGGGAGGTCTCAATCACGGTGAGGATTTCCAGTTTGGTTTGCTCCTTGAGCCACTGGCCGGCTATCGGTCCCACGAACCCCCATTCGTTTTTTTTCGCAGAATCGCCAGTTCAACCGACAGATCCGCGAGGGTTCGCTCCTTCTCCTGCAGTTCATGCTTGAGGGCTTCGTAGGCCTCGGTGCTGATTTGGTCCTGCTGGCGCCCGGGTTTGGCCCCGAGCCGTTGGAGCGCCCCTTCCCTGACCTGCTGACGGATGCGGGCCAGATCGGTCGAGTAGAGGCCTTCGCGACGCAGGAGTTCACCAACGGGTTTGTCGCTGGTTTGAGCTTCCAGATAAATCTGGAACTTTTTCTCGGCAGTCAGATACCGCCGCTTCTTGTCGGGGCTCTGGTGGGGTCCATCGGATTGAGTATTATGGTTCATGTTTCCGTTTCGGTTTTGGACCGCCAGGTGCAGGTCCTGGCTCCGGTCGCCCTACGGGCTCCCTTCGCCAGGACCTGCACCTCTACCTTATAGCGTAATTGAAACCTGCTTTGAGGTCACGAACTCAGAAACGGCGGGGTTTGGTAACTCGCAGATGACGTGAGCGAAAGATTTTGCGCTAAACTTTGCCTGAAAATAAAAACAAGGCACAGGATTCCGAAGAGAGTGAAATTCTTTTTCATACCACGATCTTCTGCTGAATTTTGTCGAGTTTCCCAGTGCTCGGAAATGATGTCAAGCCCAACATTTCCCATATGTGGGAACACCGGTGGCGCACACTGCCGCCATGCAAGCCTCCTTGCAAAAGCAGCTTGGTCAATTCCTGCGAAAACGGCGCGGGGAAATGACTTTGTCCGCTTACGCTCGCAAGCTTGGCATTTCATCCTCGTCGTTGCATCGGATGGAAATGGGCGAGCAAAATGTTACGCTCACAACTCTGGAACGTCTCTTGAAACGGCTAAAATGCAACGCGGCTGACGTGTTCAACAATCCGAACACTTGAAGCCGCAGGGTGCTCGGGCGGAAGCGTTCCATCAAACGGTCAAGCTGGCGTTCCGCAATCCGGTCCGCTGCCGCAATCGCATCCGGCAATTGATCCGTTGCGCTCTTGGTTCCCGCCCCGGTCTGGCGCGGGCGTTCTAGCGCGTCGTTGAAGGCGGAGAGTTGAGGATTCAGGCCGGAGGGTTTTGCAGCTGCCGCTTTGGTTCAACTTTGAGCCGCTTTTTCTCGCGGCTCTCGACTTTCCTGATGCTTTCGGCCACGGGCAGTTTCTCCGGCATCGTGCCGCCCAGTTCCCGAATAGTCTGCCTCACCTTGCGGCCCACGTCCTGGTGAATTGCGTTCGCCCGATGCTTGTTTCGCACGTTCTCGCGGCGCAGCTTTTCCTCCGTTTGCGTGGCGCGGAAAAGATTCGCCGCCAATTCGGTGCTGCCCATGTGGTCGAGAATGTGTTCCCTGGGTTTGAGACGTTTGCGTTCGTGGATGTCCCGCATCCCCATCCCGCCGTAAAGTCCGCGATACCCGTGATCCATGAAGATGGCATAATCCACCGGCTGGACAACGCCGGCCTGTTTCGCCACGCCCGCCAGATGTTTGTTATGTTTCGTCATTTCCTGCCGGAGCAGGAGGCGTTTCTGGTCTTCCTTCAGGGATTCATCATCCGCCAGCTCCTGCCGACGCGTTTGCACCGCAAAATAACTCTGTCCCAGCGCCACAAGCGGCTTGCCCGGATCGGCGTTTTGAATGACGAGGTAACAGGCGTAGCGGGAAAGCATCCAGTCTTCCACCTCACGTTGTGCGCCGGAACCGATGCCGACCATATTGCGCATTTCCGCAAAATGGTCGGCCACGGCATGGCCGCTTTTGGCACAGGCTTCTTTGGCCTTTTCAATCACCGGCTGGAAGTTGCGAAAGTTGAGGTATTCGAGCACACGGGCAAGATCGCGCGCGGACCAGGATTCACGGCCTTCCGGATTCAATCGCTTGATGCGCTCGAAGGTGTTGCTGGCTGCGGGGACGGGCAATTGATCGCTCATGGGCTTCCTTTTTACCCCAAGCCACGGCTCAGTTGAAGGACGAATTGTTCACACTTTGATGCTGAATCTGGCGCGGGGTTCGTTAAGATGAATTCGTGAACGACGGCGACCGCCCCAATCCCGATGCGCTGTTGAGTTCGCTACTGCGCGACGAGGCCGCGAAGAAACGCGGACGGCTCAAGGTCTTTCTCGGCATGTGCCCCGGCGTCGGCAAGACCTACGCCATGCTCGAAGCCGCGCGACGCGAACTCGCCGCCGGGCGCGACGTGGTCGTCGGCTACGTTGAAACGCACGGACGCAAGGAAACGGACGCGCTCACCGAAGGCTTGCCGCAGATTCCCCGCCGCCAGCTCGAACATCGCGGCATCGCGCTTGCCGAATTTGATCTCGACGCCACGTTGGCCCGGCACCCGCAGATCGTCCTCGTGGATGAACTCGCGCATACGAACGCCCCCGGCTCGCGCCATCCGAAACGCTGGCAGGACGTGGCCGAATTGCTCGACGCCGGCCTGGATGTCATCACCGCGCTCAACGTCCAGCACGTCGAGAGCCGAGCCGACACCGTCCGCCAGGTCACCGGCGCGGAGATTCGCGAAACGGTGCCGGACAGCGTGCTCGACGACGCGGTGTTCGAACTCGTGGACCTCCCGCCCGCTGAACTCATCCAGCGGTTGCACGAAGGCCGGGTGTATGTGCCCGACCGCGCCGCCACCGCCGCGCAAAATTTTTTCCGCGAGGCCAATCTCACCGCGTTGCGCGAACTGGCCCTGCGGCTCGTGGCCGACCACGTGGGCGTGGACACGCGGGAATTTCGCCAGACGCAAACCAACGCCGGCGCGTGGAAGACGGGGCATTGCCTGCTCGTGGCGGTGGGGCCCGGACCGTTTTCCGAACCGCTCATCCGCTGGACCCGCCGCATGGCCGACGGCCTCCGCTGCCGCTGGCTGGCCGTCCATGTTGAAAATCCGCGTCCGCTTTCGGAAGCCGCGCAGGCGCAACTGGAAAAAAACCTGGCCACCGCCCGCGAACTCGGCGCGGAAGTCGTCGCCACCACGGACGACGACCTCGTGCGCGGGCTGTTGCGCGTGGCCCGCGCGCAGAACGCCACGCAGATCATTGTCGGCAAACCGGCCGGTACCGGCTGGCTGGAATGGCTGCGCGCCAGCCTCCTGCTGCGGCGGCTGGCGCGGGAAAGCGGCGACATTGACCTGCACGTTGTCCGCTCCGAAAAAGCGGCCGGCAACGCGCCTGCTGTGCGGATCTGGAACCGGGTGTTCGCGTCCAATTTTCAGCAATACCTGTTCGCCGCCGGCGCGGTGGCCGCCACGGGCATCCTAAATCTCGCACTCATGAAATTCACCGGCCCACGCGTTCCAGGACTGGTTTTCCTGCTCGCCGTGGTGCTGCTGGCGTTGAAGGTGGGCCGCGGCCCGGTGCTGCTGGCCGGCGCGTTGAGCGCGGTGGCCTGGAATTATTTTTTCCTGCCGCCCCGCTTCACGTTCATCATTGCCACCGTTGAGGACGGCATTTTGTTCGGCCTCTATTTCGTCGTGGCGATGGTGCTCGGCCAGTTGGTGGCGCGCATCCGGCTCCAGGAAGAGGCCGAGCGCCGCCGCGAGGAGCGCGCCACCGCACTCTACGAAATGTCGCGCGATCTGGCCGAGGCGACTTCGCGCGACGAAATCGTCTGGCAACTCGTGGCGCAAATCAATCGCAGTTTCAACGCGCCCCTCGCCGTCGTGCTGCCCGAAAACAACAAGCTCTTCGCCCATCCCGACAGTTCCCTGGCCCTTTCGGAGAAGGAGTTGAGCGTGGCCGACTGGGCGTTCCGCCAGCGGAAGGCCGCCGGGCGGTTCACCGACAATCTGCCCGGCGCGGAGGCGCTGCATCTGCCGCTGGCCACCGAGCGGAAGGCGTTCGGCATCCTGGCGGTGAGTTTTCCGGACCAGCGCCTGACGCTCGCTCAACGGGATTTGCTCGAAACGTTCGCGCGCCAGGCCGCGCTGGTGCTCGACCGCGTGGAACTCCGCACCGCCGCCGCACAGGCGCGCCTGCTGGCCGAATCGGAAAAGTTCAGCCGGACGCTGTTGAATTCCATCTCGCACGAATTGCGCACGCCGCTGGCCGCCAGCACCAGCGCCGCCAGCGCGCTCGCCGCCGCCGAGACTGCGCCACCGGAACAGCGGCGCGCGTTGATCGGCGAGATTCAGGAAGCCAATGCCCGGCTCAATCGCGTCGTGGGCAACCTGCTCGACGTCGCGCGGCTCGAATCCGGCCAGGTCCGCCCGCGCCTCGACTGGCACGACGCGCGCGACCTGGTGCAGACAACGCTGCGCGAATTGCAGCGCGAGCTGGCGGCGCACCCGGTGAAACTGGACCTGCCGGCCGCGCCCCTGCTGGTCCGGCTCGACTTTTCCCTCGCGCAACACGCCCTCGCCAATCTGCTGCTCAATGCCGCCAACCACACTCCCGCGAACACGCCGATTGAAGTGTCGGCGCAACTGGCGAACGACCAACTGGTGTTGAGCGTCGCGGATCGCGGACCGGGCATTCCGCCCGAATGGCTGCCCCGCATCTTCGACAAATTTTTCCGCGCGCCCACCGCGCCCACCGGCGGCAGCGGGCTCGGACTCACCATCGTCAAAGGTTTCGTCGAGGCGCACGGCGGAACCATCACCGCCGTCAACCGTCCGGGCGGCGGCGCGCTGTTCACCTTGAATTTTCCGCAACCCGAAAAACCGCCGGATTAGTTGCGGGGCAAGCCGAGACTCAAACGAACATCCGAACGAAGGGACCGGCAGGCTTTCAATGCCTGCCGGGCGTCAGCCCTCGTGGTAACGTGGCCGGGATAGCGGAATTTCACGGCGTAGTCATTCAACCGGCGAAGTGCCGGCGCGAACGAGGCCCAGAGAGGTTCGACGGGCAGCAGCAATTGCAACAACACCACGAGATCGTGGGTCCTGGGCGCGTTCAGCCCGGCCTCCTCCAGCCGCGCTTTGAGATACTTCTCCACGCACTGCTGACAATGAAAACCGATGCTGTTGGCCGCCGTCTTCGTCCGGCGGCGCATCAAGGTGGCGGCCACGTCGAAGTCCTCCTCGGCGCAACGGACCCATTCACGCGTGGCTGGCTTCATACATTATCTTGCCCTCGCTCAGAATGGAGCGGGTAAAACCGTCTTTCTTGCGCTCTTCAGCCGGCCGCCAGACGAGCAGGTCCATCGGAAACGGGGCTTCCACCCGCCCGCGAATTTCCACCACCTTGTCCGTTGCGGAACCGCGGAAAGGCAGGCAGACGACCAAGTCAACGTCCGAATCCGGCGAGGCGGAACCGGTGGCGTACGAACCGAAGAGGATGATCTTGCGCGGACGGAATTCGCGGGCGAGCACGCGGCAATAGGCCTCGATTTGCCCGGCCCCCACGCGCCGCGTCCCATTCCAAAGCGGCCCCGGCACATCGGGATGCCAAAGCCGGCCCGGCGACGCAAGGCTTGCCCGCTGTTTATGCTGGCCATTTCGCTGGCGTTTCATCTTTTGGTCATTCGCGCGACCACCGAACCTGTAACAGACGGAGCCGCCCCGTGAAAGCGCAAAAACTCTGGCCCGCAACCGTTCGACTTCAAAACCCACCGTGGCCACCGTGTCACCCAGCTTCACGCCCCGGCTCGCCGCCACCAGTAACGGCGCAAACCGCCCCGCCGACTTGAGCAAGGGCAGATCATTCGCCACAGCCACCTCCACCACCGTCGCGGAAACCAGACCCTGTTTCACTGGCTGCGAACAATGTTTTCTTCTACAATAAAAATGTGAAGCACTGGCTGACCAAATTTTTTAGACTTAATCAACTCTATGGGAAGATTGAGGATGAGAGGATTAAACATGCGAAGCCAGACAATGTTCTTGCCGGTTATATCCGATGGGGCGAATTTCAGGAGTTGGTTCAGAAGCACGCGGAGTTATTTGAAAAAATTCTGGAACAACTTGATTCAGATGCGTGGGATATTTTGATTGATAAAGTATTGCCGTATTCATGCAGTAAAGACAAAAGCCGTGGTTCGCAGAGGTTCTGGAACCATATGGACGAGGCGCGCGGTTATGTGCTACTTAAAAAGCGTGGCTATTCGGATGTTAAATTTATCTCACTTGAAAAAACGGTAAAAGGAAAGAACGAACAATTTGCCGACCTGGAAGGTAAGACTTTGGTTTCGCGCGCAATTCTTGAGGTGAAAACAATCAACCGGTCAGATGATGATCTCCAAAAACACGATCCAACTTTTTGGGTGGGGCGAAAAGGGAAAAATGGTAAGCCGAGGCGACCCGGTGCCATTAAGTGTCCGTTGGTCTTCGCAAATAATTTGCGCAATAAATTTGACCCGGTATCTGCTTTTCTGTGGGAAAAGCTGGATACGTCAGATCAGGAGTTGTTGGCGAATTGCCAGCCCACACCATCTGACATAGAACGGATGGACTCAATTCTATGTCGGTTCCTCGACAAGATTATTAAAGGTGATTGCGTCTACGAAAAAGACCGGTTTCAAGGTGTTGGATTGCGCCCTCGAACGCGGGATTGTATGAAAGATAAACCCCAAGGCGAAACTTTGATTTTTCTTAACCGCTGGCTCTTGGAAGATAAGTATGGTGATGAATTGTTGAAGAAGCTGCCTTCATCGGTCTGGGTCTTTCGCCCAGACACGCCCTTGCCTTCCGAGCTTACGGTGAAGGCAAAAGAGAGGATTGAAACGGCTCGGAATCAGATTGTGGCGACTCTGAAACGACCGTCGCACCAAAAGGAGCTTCCAGTTAAGGAGAGGATTGTGTTGCTTGTTATCTACCCGGACGCTGGTTCGCCCGTTTTTCTGAAACAGTTACAAACTGAACTACAGCAAAAATACACGGATTTGGTGGTTATTTGTCAGCATGGAGATTTTGATTAGCTTGCAGTTGCCAAGAGGTAAATCGGGAACAGCGGCAGCTTGGTTTTGTCCTCATCCGTCAGCTTTTGATAGAACTCCTGCCAGAGTGCCACGAAACGGGGCAGATCAACAAGTTCGACATGGACGTTAGCATTGCGCGCGGTGGTCTTAGCGTCGGGAGTGAACCCACCAGATGAAATGAAGATTCCAACATCGCCGTCTTTTTGTAGGAGCCCCATTAACTGGCGGACTTCCGAAACGGTGGCGGAAGATTCACGATGCTTGATTTGAACTTTTATTCGAGGCGATAACGTGCCCAGAGGATCGCGGTATGCTACGATGTCAACGCCGCCATCCTTACCCGCAGGCGCAACGAACGGCGTGAAATAACCCATGCCTCTGAGTAAAGCTGCTGCCAAGTCCTGAAATTCGTAAGGGTTTTTCTTGTTTATGTAGTTTTCAATTTGTTCGCGTGCCGATTCTTCAATTTCGTCTGCGGATATTTCTTCTTCCTTGGCCGATTCCTCCACTATGGCAATCTCCGTTTCGGGAATTTCGGCTTGTCTTGGATTTTTCAATCGCCATTCGCGGTATTTTTTCTGTGCGGTGTTTAGCAGTCCATCTTCGCCTAGTTTTAGGGCGGAATCGCCTTCCGGCGTTAGGAACCAGACCCCTTTCTTCTTAATTAGAAAACCGGCTTTGATTAAATCAATGGTAAAAAAATGCAGCACGGATCTCCATCGGATATAACCAGTCTTTTCATATCGTTCCTTTTCCCACTCACCCAGCGGCACTCGTTTTTCGACTTCTTCCAAAACCTGTTTCCCACGCATCTCTCCAGCATTCTCCTTGAGAATCTTGAGTGCTGCAAAAACTAAACGCGCAGCGAGCGCGCGAGTGCTTTTCGTCTGGGTTTCGTTGTTTGCCATATTTCTCGTATAAACTGTTTGCAACTTCGCGGCAATAAAATCCGTGAGGCGATTTTTTTGTCCATCCCAAAATGATTTTGGCAGCAGCCGTTTTCATCGCCCGGTGCGAAAGTTTTCCCCCGGCAAGCAAGCTGCTTGACCCGGCGGCGGTGCAGCTTTACCCGGCGACTACGATTGGCTATCATGCGCCGGTGTTGGAGATAAAAGAATGAGCGATGCCCTCAAACCACTGGTGTTGATCGTGGACAACGAACCGCAAATCCAGCGTCTCCTGCGCGTCACGCTGGAGGCGAACGGCTATCGCGTCTTTGACGCCGCGACCGGAGCGGACGGCATCGCCCAGGCCGCCCAGCGCCGGCCCGACGCGGTGTTGCTCGACCTCGGCCTGCCCGATCTTGAAGGCATGGAAGTGCTGAAGCGCCTGCGCGAATGGAGCCGCGTGCCGGTCATCATCCTGAGTGTGCGCGACCGCGAGGACGACAAGGTGGCCGCGCTCGACGCGGGCGCGGACGATTACGTGACCAAGCCGTTCAACAGCGCCGAACTGCTCGCGCGTCTCCGCGCCGTGCTGCGGCACGTCCAGCCGCAGGGAGCGGACGCGATTTTCCGCACCGGCGAGCTGGAGGTGGATTTGTCCGCGCGCGTCGTCCGCAAGCACGGCCAGGAAATCAAGCTCACGCCGATTGAATATTCGCTGCTGCGATTGTTCGTGACGCACGTCGGCAAGGTTTTGACGCACCGCCAGTTGCTGACGGAAGTCTGGGGGCCGAAGGCGGTGGAACAAACACATTACCTGCGCGTCCACATCGCGCATTTGCGCGAGAAACTGGAGGCCAACCCCGCGCAACCCGAACATTTCATCACCGAGCCGGGCGTGGGTTACCGGCTGCTGGAACTGGAATAAGGAGTGTGTCCGCAGCACCGGAAGTGAGTCAGAATTCAGGTGTGAGGCTTGAATTTGAACCAGATTTCATAGTCTCATTTATTCGTAACTACAGTCCATGTACCTGTGGCCAGATCGTATAGTTCTCCGTGAAACAACACTTTCCCGTTGCGCTGTAAAACCATCTCGCCACCAGCACATGGAACATTCATTGAACCGGTTTCCATCCATTTTCCAGTCGCTGGATCATACAGTTCAGCACTGGAAAGGTGATTAACTCGGCCATCCGCACCAAGATTCTCCCCTCCCGCGACCAGCACTTTTCCATTGTGAAGCAACGTCGCTATATGGCCATAACGCACAATATTCATTGAACCAGTCTCCGTTCGTTTTCCTGTAATTGGATCAAATAACTGAGCGCGGGAAAAAACGTAACAAGTTTCAGTTGGACCTCCGGTTTGGAAACCACTTGGAGCTGCAATTAAACCTGGAAACCTGAGCCTCGTGTTGAACAACGTCGGATTGAGTTTGGTTGTAAATTCGCCGCCAGTTATCAATTCCTTGCCATTGGGCAACGGTGTGTCTGTCCAACTATCGTCCACAACGCCCAAAGGGCCACCATTGAGAATGAAATCCTCCGCTTCTCTTGCTGTAGCCGGGTCAATTTTCCGTAGGTTACTGAGCAGATCGCGACTCAAGTTCTTAATCAAGTATTTGTTCGTCCCAAGAGCAACGTTCGTAAAAGCAGAGAAAAGTTTCGGAGCCGCGACTTTCGCCGCCGGACCCATCGCACCCAGTGTATCGGCGGCGCTAAGACAGTTGCCATAGAGAAACATCGGGGCTGCACTTTTTCCGGCAGGGCCATAATCGGCCAGCGCGTCGGCGACACTCTGGCGCTGACCATAATCACCAACATCCAAGAGAGGCATGAGCGTGGTGATGACTGCATCGGGAGCCTTGTCTCGCAGAAGATCAGCCGCGTGCAACCGGATGAGCGTGCATGGGTCATTAAGCGCATTGACCAAAAGCTGCTTGATCACTTCTGGATCACCTCCGCCTCCCTTGCCCAGCGCCCGGATTATCGCATCCCGAACGCTCGAATTCGAATCATTGATCGCATTGGTCAGCGCGGAAAAACCTTTCGGCCCGATCATGGTCAAAGCACGGGCGGCCTCATCCGAGTATGACAATGCTTTGGTGATTTGCGGAGCGGCGCTTTCCGCATTGGTCCCCAAAATGGAAAAACCGTTCAGTCCCAGTTCTCTAAGGCTTTTGGCGCGACTGTCAGGATTCTCATCTGATTTGAAATATGACGTGAGGTCCTTATTGTGAAGTTTGGACAAGACCTTTTTTGCGCTCCAATCGTCATATACATTTATTAAGTCAACCAGGACAGGTATGCCGTTGGTGCCGATCTCTCGGATGGCTGCCGGTGCATCCGATGCTTCGACCCGCTCACCGGAGCCGGTATGCCCCTCCTCCAATACCAGCAGCCATTCGCTCAACGGTTTGCCGTTGTAGCTCGGCTCGGCGGCTCGCGCGGACAATCGAAAAGCAGTTGAGATGAATATCAAAAACAGAAGCAGCCCCGACAACCGATTTGCTTTCATGGCGGCAGGTTAGTTGTTTTGAAACGGCTGGCAAGCCTCGCCCCGCCGGGTGGGGCGAGGGAATCAACCCAGCGGAAGTTGGTTTAACGCTCGTCCTCACCCCGGCCCTCTCCTCCAGGAGAGGGGGAATCGTCGTCAGTCTGTCGGCAAACCGTGAGTGATTAATTCTCTCGCGCCAGACGGGAAAGCTGTTCCTTCTCCCGGGGGAGAAGGTCAGGATGAGGGCGGGCTAAAACACCATTCCCGAGAACATTCCCGGCAATGTCATGGCGCATTTCCTTGAAATGCGCACACCCGCTTACGCCGGCTCGGCGATCTCGAGGAAGCCTTGCAGATGGCGCACCCGCGTCGGGTGGCGCAGCTTGCGCAGCGCCTTGGCTTCGATCTGGCGGATGCGTTCGCGCGTGACGTTGTACATCTTGCCGATTTCCTCGAGCGTGCGCTCGTAGCCATCGAGCAAACCGAAACGCATTTCGAGAATCTTGCGCTCGCGCTCGGTCAACGTCGTCAGCACGTCGCTCAACTTTTCGCGGAGCAGGCTGTAGCTGGTCACTTCCGACGGATTTTCGGCGGTCTTGTCCTCGATGAAATCACCGACGCTCACGTCGCCGTCGTCGCCGACGGGCGCGTGGAGCGACACCGGCTGTTGCGCCATTTTGAGGAGGGCGTGGATGCGCGACACCGGCATGTGCATTTCATCGGCCAGTTCCTCCGGGGTGGGCTCGCGGCCCAGTTCCTGGGTGAGCTGCTTTTGCGCGCGCCAGAGTTTGTTCATGATTTCAATCATGTGCACCGGGATGCGGATGGTACGCGCCTGGTCGGCAATCGAACGGGTGATGGCCTGGCGAATCCACCAGATGGCGTAGGTGGAAAATTTGTAGCCGCGGCGATACTCGAACTTCTCGACGCCCTTCATCAAACCGATGTTGCCTTCCTGGATCAAGTCGAGGAACGACTGGCCACGGTTCGTGTATTTTTTGGCGACGGAAACGACGAGGCGCAGGTTGGCCTCGGCCATGTGCGTCTTGGCCTTCAAACCGCGTTCGGCAGCGGCCCGCAATTCGCTGAACGTCTTGTAAAAAACGTCGCGCGGCATCCGCACGAATTGTTCGAGCGTCTGGATTTTGGCGCGTTCGGCCTCAATCGTCGCCCGGCGCTCGGCGGTCGTGCGCAGCGCCTCAAGTTCCTGGATGTGCCGCAGGCTGGCCTGGAATTTTTCGTGGATATTGCCGGCCACGACGATCATTTCCTCGACGACCTTTTGCTTGTAAAAGAATTTCGTGAAGATTTCCTGCAACTTGAAACTGAGTTTCTTCAGCTCGCGCTGCAATTTTTCCTTGCGGCCCTTTTGCAGGGCCTTCTGCCACATGAAGTACTTTGCGTCCACCTTTTGATCGAAGGCGTGGATTTTTTTGATGAGCTTGCGCAATTCGCGCAAATGGCCCTCGCGATTGGCGATTTTCTTGTCCACGATCACCCGGTCGAAGCGTTCCTTCGGCGGCTCGGACAATAATTTTTCCGCAATGGCAATGTGTTCCTTCGCAGTGAAACCGAGGCTGTACACAATGCGTTTCATCTCCAGCTCGGCTTCTTCGATGCGCTTGCAAATCTCGACTTCCTGTTCCCGCGTGAGCAAAGGCACTTTGCCCATCTGGTTCATGTACATCCGGACCGGATCGTCAAGAATTTCCAGGCGCGCGTCCTCGTCCTCCTCCGCCGGCTGGGCCGGCTCGGCCGGCTTGGCCGCGCGTTCGGCCTCGGCCTGGTCCATGACGATTTCCACGTCGAGACTCCGCAGCTTGGTCAACAGCGCATCAAGGTCTTCGGGACTGAGATTGTCCGGCAAAACGTCATTGACGTCATCGTAGGTGATGTAGCCGTGCTCCTGCGCCAGATGCAGGAGCGTCCGGACCGTCTCGGTCAGATCCGCGGTCAATTGAACGGGCGCCGAAGCCGCGGCGTTCACATGGCCGTTCTGCGGCGTTTTTGCCGGCGATTTTTCCGCGGAAATAATTGCGCCAACTGCATGCGGCCTGGTTTTCTGCGGTTTTGAGGCGTCCCTGCGCGCTCTGGAAATGACAAAACGCCGACGCATCGGCACCGGTTTCACTCCGGCGCTTCGTCGGCTGCCACTTCGATGTTTGCGCGATCCGCTGCCCCGCGCCGTTCTTTTTCTCTTCAGCATAAATTATAATTAGACCTGCTACGGCTCATTTTGGTTCAGAAAACTCACTTCTCTGCCCTTGCCCCATGAGCCACGCCGGTTCTGGATACAAAGCCGCCCTCACCCATTGAACTTCGGGAGAGCGCCACACCAGAAGACCGACGCGGTTTCATGTTAGTCCATTTTAGCCAAAACTCAAGAAGAAACCGTCGGGGGAATAAACTTACAACGCCTTTATAATAAACCACTTGCGATAATTAGCAATTCTGATTACCAATCTTTTATTGGCCTTTTTTGGTTTTCCGGCGGGTTTTGGGGCTTTAATTGGAGAAATTGCTCATCGCCTTTTTGCGCGTCCAACAACCTTTGCGCTTGTTCCGGCGACATTTCCTGGGCCGCCACCGCTTGGGTTTGTCCAGTTTGACCATCCGGCTTTCCGTCGGATTGCTTGCCTGCCGATTTTGCCTGCTGCTGCTGTTCCTGCTGTTGCTTGTCATTCTGCTGGCTCGATTGGTTTTGCGCCTGCTGGTTCTGTTGCTGCTGCTGTTTCTGCTGCGACTGTTGTTGGTTCTGCTGATTTTGCTGATTCTGCTGGTTTTGTTGTTGCTGTTGCTGATTCTGACTTTGTTGTTGATTGTTTTGTTGCTGGTTCTGTTGCTGTTGTTGCTGCTGGCTCTGTTGTTTGAGCAATTCCTCAAGCTTTTTCAACTTTACGTCATTGGGATATTGCTTCAGCCCGTCTTCCACCGATACCAAGGCTTGGGGGATGTTGTTGGAAATGTAGCAGTGCGCGCCGCTGTTAAAAAAATCATCAGCGGGCTGGGCCCAGGCTGCTGGCAATGACAACAGCAACAGGCTAAGGCTGGCTGGGAGTAACAATCGCATCAATGTCCTTTAATTTTTTGATGTAATCCTGAAATTTTTTGGCGGCGATTGGGCTGTTCAAATTTTCCATGATTTCCAGCGCCCGGTGGTATTCATTCCGACGGACCGCCTCGTCAGCCGCTTGCTTGGCCCTTCGCATCGCCTCGCGAAGCTGGACAATCGATCCTATCTGCTTCTTCACGAACGCCAGGTTGCAGGCAACATCCGTATCGTTTGTGTTCAATTCAACTGCGTGCTCATAACTCTTGACCGCTCGTTGCCAGCTTTCCTCCAGCGCGCTCAAGCCTTCCGTGTCCGGCTCGAATTTAAGTTCGCCCATCCGATACAGCGTGTTACCCAGATTGTAATGCGCCTGCTGTTGCAGCTTCAAATCCGGCGACAACGTCGCCCTCTGAAAGTCGTTCAACGCCGCGTCAAAATTTGTCGCGCGATACGCCGCCGCGCCCGCGTTGAAGACCAGGCGCAGGTCGTTCGTGTTCACTTGGGCGAGCCGCTCAAATTCCTGCAGGGCGTTCGTGTAATAACCCGATTTGTATTCGCGCAACGCGCTGGCGGGCGACGCAGACGCGTTTCCGCAAACCGTCAACCCCAGCAATGCCACCAATGTTACGATCGGAACGCCGGGCACCGCCCCGGCCAGGTTCGTTGCACGCCGAGACGGTGCTCGGCGCTCCGGCAAAAACAGTTCCGCCAGCAACAGCAAAATCGCCGCCGCCAGCGGCCAGTGAAATTGCTCGTGATAACGCTGCACCAGCCGCTCCTTGCCTTCCGATTTCGGCAGGGGCGCGAGACCGCGTTCGTAAAGCGTGTCAATCGTGTTGGCCCCGCGCAACGGCAGATAAAAACCGCCCGTCGCGCCGGCGATTTGCTGGAGCAACGCTTCGTTGAGATGCGACTTCAGGACGTTGCCCTGCTCGTCGCGGACATAATCCGAATTGCCTTTTGCTTCGGCCACGCGCACCAGTTCACCCTTCTCCGTGCCGATGCCGATGGTGAATATTTTCAGGCCGGCTTTCGCCGCATCCTGCGCCGCTTCGAGCGCCCCGGTGTCGTTGTCCTCGCCGTCGGTGAACAGCACGAGCACCTTGTAACGGCTGTTTTCCTTGAACGCGGTCAGCGCGGTTTTTATGGCGGCGGCAATGGCCGTGCCGCCCTGCGGAATCGTATTCACATCCAGCGCCTGCACGCACTGTTGAAACGCCGTGTTGTCAACGGTCAGCGGACATTCCAAAAATGCGTCCCCGGCGAACGCGACCAGCCCCATCCGGTCCGTCCCGGCTTTTTGCATCAATTCCAGCGCGGCGAGTTTGGCGCGCGCCAGCCGGTTCGGCGCGATGTCGGCCGCCAGCATGCTCTTGGACGTGTCCACCGCCACCACAATGTCCAATCCGCGCTGCTCGACCTCCTGCAGATCAAATCCATGTTGCGGCCTGGCCAGTGTGACAACCATCAGTGCCACGGCCAGCAGCAGGCAACCGAACCGGATTTTCTGCCGCGTGGGGGAAATTCCGACGGTCAACTGCGACAACAGCCGCGCCTCAATGAATTGTGTTAGCAGCCTTTGCCGCGAGCGCATGGCCCACCAGAAAAAGGCGAGCAGCGCCGGCAGCAACACCAGCAGCAACCAAAGAATTTGTGGATGCTCAAATCTCATGCGAAAATTATTGGCCGTCCGTTTGGCGCAAAAGCGTCTTGGACTGCGGCAGCCCTCTGCCGCTTTTCAACCGTGAAACGTGCGATGTCAAAGCGCCAGGGGGCTGGCGCACTCCAAAACCTGGCGGTATTTCAATCGGCAACTGTTTCATGGCAATCTCCGAAATAACGTTTGTCCCAAAACAACTTCAAGCAACAAAATTGCCAGCCCGCACGACACAAACCACGGGAACAACTCGTCGAATTGGGCGAATTTATTGATGACCGCCTCGGTTTTTTCCAGCTTGTCAATCTCCGCGTAAATTTGCTGGAACCGTTCCGCGTTGTCGGCGCGATAGTATTTGCCGCCGGTTTTGTCCGCGATTTTTTGCAGCGTGTCCTCATCAATGTCCACCGGCATTTGCCGATAGCCGACTTTTTGCCCATTCATAATCACCGGCATCGGCGCCAGGCCGCGCGTCCCGATGCCGATGGTATAGACTTTTACCCCAAGCGCCTGCGCCGCTGCCGCCGCCGTGAGCGGGTCCACCTTGCCCGCGTTGTTCTGGCCGTCGGTCATCAAAATCACGATCTTGCTTTTCGATTTCAATTCGCGCAGCCGGTTCAACGCCGTGCTCAGCGCATCGCCAATCGCCGTCTGATCGGCGTTGATCGTGCCAATTTCCAGGCGGTTCCAGATTTTCCTGCAAATAATCGTGGTCCAGCGTCAACGGCGCGGCGATGAACGCCTGGGCCGCGAACACCACCAGCCCGATGCGATCGTTCGATCGCTGGTCAATGAACTGTTTCAAAACCGCGCGCGCCATGTTGAAACGGTTCACGCGCCCGCCGCGCACCACAAAATCCTCCGAAATCATGCTGCCGGACATATCGAGGGCGACGACGATGTCCACGCCGCTGGCCTTGACGGTGGTGGCGCTTTTCATCAAACGTGGTTGTGCCAGTGCCACAATGAACAACGCCAGCACCAGCCAGCGCAGGGTTGCCAAAAATGCGCCGACGCGCGAACGCCGCGCCTGCGTCAATCCTTCCACCAATCGCACCGCTGAATAAAGAAACGCGGGCAACTGGCCGCGCCGGCCCTTCAGCCACGCCAGTACCGGCAGCAGCAACAGCAGCAACAAAAAATATGGATGGGCAAAAACCATTTTTGATTTACGATTTACGATTTACGATTTCATCAGTCATCTGCAGTTCATTTCCACTTTCCGCCTTTACTTCCTTCGGCTCCGTTTCTTCGACAAGCAGAACCGCCGAATTGTGTAATTCGCGCAGCTCCGGTTCGCGCGGCTCGTATTTGGCAAATTTCACCAGGTCGCAACACTCCAGAAATTCACCGAGCTTTTCTTTTTGTTCCGCCGACAGCAAATCCGTGCTCCGCAGTTCGTGCAAAAATTCCTCGGTCGTCCGTTCGGGCGCGCGGAATTCAAACCGTTCTTCGAGATAGAGGCGGACGGTGTCGGAAACCAGAATGCAAAACAACTTCGGCTGGGCGATGAGTTCCAGCGCCTCGGCCAGTTTTTGCTTCGCGCGGACATGCGCAGGCACGGGCGGAATAACTGGAATCAATGACCGCCGTTTTTGCCACCACCGCCACGCCGCGAACACCAACGCCGCCACGGCCAGTGCGCCGAGCGTCCACCAAAGCCATTCCCAGCCGCTCGGAATGTCCACCGGCGGCTTGATGTCGCGGATGTCATTGGCGACTGCGAGTGACGCTGTATGATTCGTGGCCATGAGTTAGATGTTACGCCCGCCCTCACCATGAACTCCAAGGTAGGGCGCGCAGTCCTCTGCGCGCCGCGAATAGGGAAGGACACGCCTTGGTTTAAAGACGGCGCGCACGGAGTGACGCGCCCTACCTCGCTCCGGTTCGGGGTGAGGGCGGTTGTTCCGCGCTGTTTCTTTCGCAATTTTCATCCCCGCAACCTCCGTTTTTCCCGGTTCTCAAAAAACTTGCCCAGGGCCGCCGAGTAAGATTCATCCGTGCGGAGTTGAATGGTGTCCACGCCCGACAAGCGAAACTGCCGTGCGAGATCATTGCGCTGTTTTTCCTGCCGCAACGCAAAGGCATCGCGGCTGCTGGCGTGGCCGGTGTTGATTTCAACAATTTCACCCGTTTCGGCGTCTTCCAAGGTCAAACGGCCAAGCGCGGGCAGTTCCAGTTCGTAGCGGTCCGTGATTTGCACGGCCACGACGTCGTGTTTGCGATTCGCAATCCGCAGCGCGGTTTGGAGTTCGGGCGGCAACGTGGCGGCGACGCCATCGTCGCCGCGATAGGGCAAGCGCCGGGTGGGCGACGGGGGCGTCGCCGCCACCGGCATGATAAAATCCGAAATAACGACCGCAATGGCGCGATGCGGCAAAACGCGACCCATGAATTCGAGCGCTTGAACCAAGTCCGTTCCGCGCCGTTTCGGCTCAAAAAACAAAACTTCGCGGATGACGCGCAACACGTGGCTGCGGCCTTTGCGCGGCGGGATGAACTTTTCCACTTCATCGGTGAACAGCAACAGGCCGACCTTGTCGTTGTTGCGGATGGCGGAAAAGGCAAGCACGGACGCGATCTCGGCGGCGAGTTCGCGTTTGGATTGCGCGCGCGAGCCGAACAAGCCGGAGCCGCTTACGTCCACGACCAGCATGAGCGTCAGCTCGCGTTCCTCGACGAATTTTTTGATGAACGGATGGTTCATCCGCGCGGTGACGTTCCAGTCAATCGCGCGCACATCATCGCCGGGCTGGTATTCGCGCACCTCGTCGAAGTTCATCCCCTGGCCCTTGAAGACGCTGTGGTATTGGCCCGCGAGCGTTTCGGTCACGACGCGGTTCGTGCGAATCTCAATTTGGCGAATCTTTTTGAGGATTTCTCGCGGTATCATGCAGATGTGAAGTTAGTTTTACGACCTCCCTCATCCCGGCCTTCTCCCCAAGGAGAAGGTGAAACGTTCTCCGTCTCTCTGAAACAACCTGCGACTGGATTGGTCGAGCGGCTCGCCGGACATTCAGAAATCGTGACCGGTTGAAATCCTCTCCTGGGGGAGAGGACAGAGGTGAGGGCGGGCGAAAACACCAACTGATATTTCCCGTCAAGACATACATCCGCTGCCGTCACGAGCCGGTTCGTGCGAATCTCGATCTGCCGGATTTTTTTGAGAATCTCGCGGGGAATCATTTACTCAAATTCGTTTTCCAATTTAATAAAATGTCTTTCCACAAGGCTTCTGGGTAAAGCGAAATCAAATTGATTTTCGATTCAACAGCAATTGCCTGTTTCAATTTAGTTTTTGCCGCGTAATCAGAATTAGACATCAGACCAAAGTATTCGACGAATGTGCGAACATCAGTGCCAAATAATTCCCAATCGGTTCGGTAATTTGAGTTTGGATAAGAAACTTCTTTTTTGTGCTTTATTCCATTTTCAAAAAGAAAATCGTCAATTTCCTTCTCCGCCAGCGATAAGCAAAGATGTCCGTCTTTCGCTAAAACCATCGTGCCAATGGTCATCTTTTTACTGCCTTCAGGTAGCACACCGGACTTTACCAAAGCAGCAAAAAGACTTCCGAACTCATCTTCATAACCTTGCGGCGTTCGCATTTTTTGAAGCAGCGACACAAATCGAACGATAGAATCGCGGTCGTGAAACAAATAAAATAGATTGTCAAAATCTTTTGTCGGTATTTTCCCAATCGACAAGAAAAGTTCGTAAAGAAGCTTCAAGCGATCTTTTTTAGTTCCGGCTTTGCAATCCCAAAACACCTTTGCAAAACATTCGGGGCAAATGTTGGCGAAGAGATTCGGATAGAGTAAGTCAACGAACTTCCCGCCAAAGGATTTGTATGTGAAAATGTCCTTTTCGAGAGAAAACGGTTGCGCGCAAATGTCGCAGCCGCGCGACTCCGAAATTCTGCTCATCAAGTCTCCCAATCTGTGCTTGGTATCTTCGTTCCAAAATTTCGTGTATCGCCTTACGACATAATTGCATGTTCTGCACCAGGGCGGATTAGTTCCGAATTCTCGAATTATGTCTGGGTGAAAATGGAGAACGTAATTTTGGGTCTTACAAATCGGACAAATATGGATATGCGTTTTTTCCCGCTCGACAGAATCAAGCCACATAGAACGGGTTTGGGGCATTTGATAGGCGCGAGTAAGAATGTAGTAAGGATGATTGGCGTTCTCTGTGGCGAAGGAAGTGCCGTTTTCTTTATCAACCACGCTCAAAATCTCCTTTGCAAAGGGGTAAATATATGGAGCACGGCTTTTAACCAATTCTTCGACTAGGTTGTCGTATTTTGGTTTCCACACCGCGTCAATGGCCGGATTCTTATACCAGTCGTTTTGAATTCCAGCCCAAAACGGCGTGTAAAAACTACGGCCTGCGATTGCGTCCATAAATTTAATACCGTTGCAATTTTACGGCACCGGCAGTTCATCAAATATCTTCTGGATGATGATTTCGCTGGTTTTTTCCTCAGCCTCGGCTTCGTAGGTGATGGCCACGCGGTGGCGCAACACGTCCATGCCGATACTTTTTACGTCTTGCGGCGTCACATAACCGCGACCTTTCAGGAACGCATAAGCCTTGGCCGCCAGCGTCAGGTTGATGGTCGCGCGCGGCGACGCGCCGAGCTGGATGAAGTCCTTCACCGCAATCTTGTAGTGGTCCGGGTCGCGCGTGGCGCAGACGAGGTCCACGATATATTCCTTCACCTTGTCGTCCACATAGATGTCGTTGATGACTTCGCGGGCTCTGAGAATTTGCTTCGACTCAACCACGGCGCTGGCCGTCGGGGTGCCGGAGGTGCGCGCCATCAAATCGAGAATCTGCCGTTCCTCGGCCCGCGACGGGTAACCGATCTTGAGTTTGAGCATGAAGCGGTCAACCTGCGCCTCAGGCAGCGGATAGGTGCCTTCCTGCTCGATGGGATTCTGCGTGGCCAGCACGAGGAACGGTTCCTCGAGCTTGAAGGTTTGTTCGCCGATGGTGACCTGCTTTTCCTGCATGGCTTCGAGCAGGGCGCTTTGCACCTTGGCAGGCGCGCGGTTGATTTCGTCGGCCAGGATGAGGTGGGCGAAGATGGGACCTTTGCGCGTGGTGAAGCCGCCGGATTGCGGATTGTAAATCTGCGTGCCGATGACATCGGCGGGCAGCATGTCCGGCGTGAATTGCAGGCGCGAAAACTTCACGTTAAGCGTGGCGGCTAGGGATTTGACGGCGAGGGTCTTGGCGAGGCCGGGCACGCCTTCGAGGAGGACGTGGCCGTTGGCGAGCAGGCCGATGACCAGCCGCTCGGTCAGATAATTCTGGCCGACGATGACCTTGCCGAGTTCGTTAAACAGCGGGTGCGTGAAGGCGCCCGCTTCCTTGACTGCGTCGTTGATGGCACTGATTCCAGTATTCATTTGCAATGATAATTTTGGTGTTCGTACGCGAAATGGACACAATAAAACCGAAAAATGTTCAAGCGAAATTTTATGAACTCAGGTTGGGTTCCAGCACATATTCTGCTATAATCCGAGTGTGAATGCCGGTTGGAAATATTTATGGACGCATTTGTGGAGAATGCGGGCCGCTTATTTTGTGCTGCTGATCACCCTGGCCACGACCATTTTCGTGTTTCTCCGCCTGCGGGAAAACAGCATTAACAGCGACCAGACCCGCTTTGAACGCATGGTAGCCCGCGCCCAAAATGGCATTGAACGCCGGATCGACCGTTGCGTGGACCAGTTGTATAACATGCGGGCGTTGTTTGCCGCGAGTCAAAGCGTCGAAAGGGATGAGTGGGATCAATACATCGCAACAATGGCCATCCGGCAGGAGGAGCTGGGAATCCGTTCGCTGGGTTATATCGAAATAGTGCATCCGGCCGACAAAGACGAATTCCTGAAACGCCGGCGGGGCGACACCGAGGCTGATTTCACCATCAAACCCGAGGGCGAACGCCAGATTTATTATCCGGTGGTCTATCTCGGACTTTTTGGCCCGGCGGGGCTGAACGGACGCGGGTTGGACCACGGCATCCAGCCGGACCGGGTGGAAACCATCGAGCGAGCCATTGATGAAAACAAACCGTCCGTAACGAAGAAGGTCAATTTCCTGATGCCCGACGGAAATAAGACCAATTCGGGCATTGCATTGTATTTGCCAATCTACCGAAACGGCGCCGCGATCAAAACTGTTGAGCAACGGCGCGCAGCCGTCCAAGGGTTGATTTACGCGGCCATCAATTCCAAAACAGCATTCGCCGGATTGCTCGGGGGCTTGTCCCCGGAAGCCGAATTGGAAATTTTCGACGGGGACAAACCGGACCCGAACCGACTGCTCTACGATGACAACGATAAAATCAAAGCGATCCACCCGGAATTGACCTCCTATCTGGCCGCGCAAACCAATGTCACGGTCTTGAACCACCAATGGACGCTCTACATGTCCACCCTCCCGCCCTTCAAGGCCGGCACCACCCGTCATCTGCAATGGATGTTGCAGTGGCTGGCCTTGTCCGGCGGATTGGTTATCAGCCTGCTGTTGTTCGGCATGACCTGGGTGCAGGTCAACGCCCGTTTGCAGGCGGAACATGACACGGTAGAATTGCAACGCTCGGGGGCGGCCCTGGCTGCGGAAAAAGAGCTGCTCGACGTCACACTCAATTCAATCGCCGAAGGAGTGATCACGACCGATACGTCCGGAAAAATTATTTCCATCAATCAAGCCGTGGAATCCTTGACCGGCTGGCGGCGAAACGAGGCGGAAGGCAAAAATTTGAGCGAGGTCTTTCCCCTCATTCATGGCCGCACTCATAAGCCTTGTGTCAATCCGGTCGAGAAAGTTTTTCGGACCCTGGCGGCAATCGAGATGGATAATCACACCCTGCTGGTCACCCGCGAAGGGACCCGGCGCGCCATCACCGCCAGCGCCGCGCCAATTCGAGACAATGCCGGCAAGATTGCGGGCGCGGTGCTCGTGTTTCGGGACGTGACCGAAAAGCAAAAAGCCGAGGCCCAGATGCTCACGGAAAGCAAACTGCAATCCGTCGGCCTGCTCGCCGGCGGCATCGCCCACGATTTCAACAACCTGCTCACCGCCATCATCGGCAACCTCGCGCTGGCGCGCATGACGGGATCGTCACGGGAAGAAATATCACAGATGCTGGCGGAGGCCGAAAGAGCCGCTCTGGGGGCGAAGGATTTGACGCAACAATTGCTCACCTTCGCCAAAGGCGGGGCGCCCATCAGAAAGCCGACGCTGCTCCATGAGTTGATTCGCGAGGCGTGCCAGTTCGCCTTGCATGGATCCAATGTGCAATGTAACTATTCGCTCGCCAGCAACGCCTGGCCCGTTGAAGTGGATAAAGGCCAAATCCGGCAAATCCTGAATAATCTGGTGATCAACGCCCGACAGGCCATGCCTCAAGGCGGCAAAATGGAAGTGCGCATGGAAAATGCCGATCTGTCCGCCACCGCCATGCCCCCGCTGCCGGCGGGCAAGTATGTGAAAATCTCCATCCAGGACCATGGCCCGGGCATCCACTCCGAACATTTGCCGCACATTTTTGACCCTTACTTCACCACGAAAAAGGTGGGAACCGGCCTCGGGTTGGCCACGGTTTATTCGGTTGTCCGAAAACACGACGGCCAGATCAAAGTCGTTTCCGAACCGGGAAAAGGAACAACTTTTGAAATCTATCTGCCGGCCCTGCAAAAGCCGGTGCTCCCGGTTGCCCGGGCTGATGCCTGAAAATTTTTCCGGCCGCGGCCGGGTCCTGGTTGTTGATGACGAAGCCCCGATCCGGAAATTCCTGGGCATAATGCTGCAGAAATTCGGTTACGAAGCTGAAACCGCCAACGATGGCGAAGAGGCGATTGAACGTTACACCGCCGCCAAATCCGGCGGAACGCCGTTCGATGCCGTCATCATGGACCTGACCATTCCCAACGGCATGGGCGGGTGCGAAGCGACCCGCCGGCTTCGCGAACTGGACCCCAAGGTCAAGGCGATCGCTTCCAGCGGATACTCGCTCGATCCGGTCATGGCGAACTTTCGCGATTACGGCTTCTGCGGAGTCATTCCCAAACCCTACCGGGCGGAAGAACTGAACCGCATATTGAAAGAAGTCATTGGCGATGGGTTGGCGCCCAATTAGACCGGCGCGGTCTGCCCTGCTGTGACTCAGGGTTGCCCGGCCCGGCGGACCATCGCAATGTCACGCTCGATTTGCTCGCGCAATCCCTCCGCCGAGGTAAATTTTTTCTCGTCGCGCAATCGGTTGCCGATTTCAATTTCCAGTTCCTGGCCGTAAAGATCGCCGCTGAAATCGAGCAGGTGCGCCTCGACGCGGAGTTGGGGCGCGGCGGACACCACCGTCGGACGAAAACCAATGTTCAATGCCACGCGCTGGAATTTTTTCCCCACCTTGGCCAGGCCGGCATAAACCCCGTTCGGCGGCAAGGCCAGCCCGCCGGCGTCAAGATTGGCGGTGGGAAAACCCAGTTGCTGGCCAATGCGGTCGCCTTCGATAACCCGGCCGGAAATCGCGTAAGGCCGTCCGAGCATCTGGCTCGCGGCGTCGAGATTGCCGGAGCGAATGGCCTCGCGAATGCGCGTGCTGCTGACAATCTGGCGGTCGAGCGACACAGCGGCCAGTCCGTGAACGGTGAACCCGAGGTCGCCGCCCAGTTTTTTGAGCAACGCGACGTTGCCGCTGCGTTTGTGGCCGAAAACAAAATCCGCGCCCACACAGAGGCTTTGGATTTTTCCGAGGTCGCCCGCCAGACTGCGAATGAAATTTTCACCCGTCTGAGCGCTGAATGGTTCGTCGAAATGAATCTGCAACAGCGTGTCCGCGCCGAGGGATTCAATGGCCCCCAGTTTTTGCGGCAGCGAATAAATCAGCGGCGGCACCCGGTCCGGCGCAACGACGGTGTTCGGATGCCGGTCGAATGTAATCACCAGCGCAATGGCGTCGTGCTGGTGCGCGTCGGAGATGGTCTGGCGGATGATTTGTTGATGGCCGAGATGGACGCCGTCAAAAAAGCCGATGGCCAGGTAGACTTTGCGCCCGGCCGGTTGCAACTCGTTTGCGGCGTGGATGGTTTTCATCGTGTGAAAAGCTCCAATATCCAAGCGCCAAGCGCCAGAGAAATTCCAAACTTCAAATTCCAAACAACGCGCCGGTTGCGGCAAAGTTTTTTGAAATTTGGAGCTTGGTGCTCGGTGCTTGGTGCTTTCATGCTGCCGCCAGCTTTAAAAACGGAATTACTTTTTTCTCCAGTTCGGCGGTCGTCAATTTTAACACGTCGTCCAGTGGCATCGCCTTGGCCACATCGAATTTGCCCGAAACGCTGCGCCGCAACGTTGCCAGATGCGCACCGCAGCCGAGTTTTTGGCCGAGTTCGTGGGCGATGCTGCGGACATAAGTGCCCTTGGTGCAGGCGACTTTAAATTGGCCGAGCGGCGGTTCATAATTCGTAAAACGGAAATTGTAAATATGAATCAGCCGCGGTTCGCGTTCCACCTCGATGCCCTTGCGGGCGAGCTTGTAAAGCGGCACGCCTTTTATTTTGATGGCGGAAACCATCGGCGGCGTTTGCATCTGGTCGCCCACGAAGCCCGCGGCGGCTTCGTTCAACTGGCCGAGCGTCAATGGCGGCACCGGTTTGGTTTCGAGGATTTCTCCATCCGCATCGTAACTGTTTGTGGTCTCGCCGAATTTGACGGCGCCTTCATAAACCTTGTCGTCGCCCATCAATTTTTCGGACAGCTTCGTCCCGCGACCGAGCACGATGATGAGCAGGCCGGTGGCGTTAGGGTCGAGCGTGCCGCAATGGCCGACCTTTTTAATTCCAAATTTGCGGCGAATGGCGTCCACCACATCGTGCGACGTGGGGCCGGCCGGTTTATCAATGAGAATGGCGCCATCGAGCGGGGAAAATTCTTGTATCATGCTTGATTAATCACTTTTCCACATGGTTGCAGTTATCGGGGTGCATTTAGAAGCAAATTCTCGGTGGGGCGAGCGTACTCGCGAGCCGGTTTGGCGCACCAAATTCCAAAACAACGGCTCGTCAGAGCCTCGCCCCACCCAATTCAGTCCCGGTGGGGCGAGCGTACCCGCGAGCCGCCTTACTTTCCCCCAATTGTCGCCGTCGAGCGAATGACCCGGACCAGGTACCACGTGGTGGCGGGAGTGCCGAGCGGGATTTCCCAGCCGTCTTCGAGTCGCCGGCCCCGGATGGGTTCGCCCATCGGCCGGGCTGCACCGTCGAGCGGAATTAATTGCATGCCCACCGCTCCCTCAATCTCATGTAACGTCACCCAGCCCTTTACCGGCTCGATCAACGTCGGCCCTTTGCCGTATTTGGTCCAAAGCGTCCGCCGCTCGTTCCATTTCACGCCGTTGTTCTGCCAGCGAGAACAGGCGGTCAACAGCATCGTCGCCGACTGCGACAGCGGTTCGCCATCGAGCGATGAAACGGTGATGGCGCAGAAATCATTTTGCACGTCAGCCGACAACTGGCTTGTGGCCCGGCCATTGGCCTTCACGAAGCCGATAAGCCCCTGCGTGCGCTCGGTATCAATCGTCACCAGTCCCCGGTAATCGCGCGTTTTGTTACTTTCGGTGGGGCGAGCGAACTCGCGAGCCGGGCTCGGCGCGCCGGAGCTTTGCGGAGGCGGCTCGTCAGTAGCCTCGCCCCACCGGGAGGCACCACTCGAAACTTGCCAGGCCAGCTCGCCGGTGTCGGAAACAATCCGGTTGGTGTCCTCCGCCGTGAACCTCGCGGTCGGCTCGCAGTCCAGGCACTGGACGCGGGAACCGTGAATCAAAGGCAACGACAATGGGAATCCCGGTGTGAAGTATGGCCGCTCCGATTCCGGCAAACGCATGCTCTCGTTGATCTGTGCCGCGGAATAGCTGCGCCGTTCCGTTTTCGCCGCCAGCTTCACATCCGGCCGGAGAAACAGCAGCGCGCCGGCTTCCATCTGCACCATCTTGACCGGGTCCAGCGTGATGTCGAAGGGATCGGTGACGAAATGTTGCCAGCCGGAAATCTTCGGCTCGAACGTGTAAAAGAAAACGCCGTCCCAATCCTGAAATGCCCCGTAGGCGGCCAGGAGCGGAATCATTTCGCAGGCGTATTCGTTCGGGTTGGGTTCGTTCACCTCGCTCACCGTGAACGGTTTGCCAGCAAAGGCAGAACGCGTCAGCTTGACCATCGCGGAATGCAGCGGGTCATTCACCATCGGCGTGTTGCGGGCGCCATAGATGGCCGGGTGCTGCCAATAGACATGCGCATCCACGATGTCCAGCTTCGACGTGGACCGGAGCAACGGCAGTCCAGGAATCCAGTAGGTGTGGTCAGCCGTCCCGGTGACCAGTGATTTCACGCCCAGCGTTTCCTTCAGGTATTTCTCCATGTCGCGGAAGTAACCGGTCTCCATGTCGGTGTAAAATGCCGCCTCGGCATAAAACCGTTCCTTGGGGGCCTCGCTGAATTCCTCCCCCCGGAGCCGCGGAACGGGCGCGTCGCCCTTCACGCCCGCCTCGGCACGCAAACGGCTCAGTTCCTCCGGGGTCTTTTTCTTCGCCAGCCACTCGTTGTATTTGGCCGTCAGCAATTTTTCATACGCCGGCGGCAGGTCCAGTTGATAGCGAAGCTGGTTGGTGTTGACCAACTCGCCGCGCAGCCAGTTGCGCATCCAGAATTCCAGGATGGAATTTTCGTTGACGATTTCGACGATGGCCACCGCCGGTTCGTTGCAATACGTCGTGCGGGTGTACGGATTGTAATGCGTGAGCAATTGCTTCGCATAATCGCGCTGAAGCTCCAACGGCCGGTCCTCGAAATACGTCATGCCCTTGGCCACGCCGATTAATTTATAATCCGGCACGCCGTCGCTCGGTTTGTAGGTTCGTCCGACATTCAGGTTCAGGTCCGAATAAATGCCGCGTTTCTTGAGTTCGGCGATGAAGAAATCCAGCCGGTCGAGCCGCTCCGGGTCCAGCTTCAACGAGTTGGTATGGTCCCCGTCAATCAGTCCCTGGGGACGTTCGTGGGTTGTCCGATCAAGGAAATGGAACCGCACGCAATTGATGCCGAACCGCTCCAGTTCCGCCGCCCAGACCGGCGCCGCGTTTGTGGGTGGCAGCATGGTCGAACCCGCCGTCCAGCCGGTCAGGTTGACGCCCCAGATGCGGAACCTCTGGCCGTCCGGTTTGACCAGGTGCCCGTCCTTGACCCGGATGAAGCCGTCCCGGCCCGCCGGCGCATCGAGGAGAAAAGAAACATCCGCCGCCGAATTCGTCCGTCCCGCATGATCAATAACGAACGGCTGCCAGGGAATCTCCTGCGCCAGCGCGCCACCGGCGCACAACACCACCACCAGCAAAATCAGGCGGAAAAGGCCGCGACGATTATAGCGGGACTTCTGCGCCATCTCGTACCGGAAGAAAACGCGCATTATAATTTTTTTTGAATCTAATTTGATGCTTATTGATATCCGTGCCGGATAGTGGGTTTCTGGTTAAATCCGAGACTGGACGCGAACTGGACGGCCAGACTTACGATGAATTGCCCAAACGCCGGCCAATCCCGGTCCCGAATCTGGAATTTCGACGGAATGCCCTGGAGCAATTGGCAGCGGATCGGGTCTAATGTCCCAAATGGTTCCCGTTTGTTGGACCGCCCGGCTCGGCGTTAAAAATAGATGCGGTACCACGAACTTGGTCCTGTGTCTGTTTAGAAAAGACACTCAGGTCTTTGTCTGACAGCAAACCCATCCTCCGCATGATGGCCAATTGCATGACGGCCGTGGAACGCCGAAAATCGTCGAAAGCGCGCGCCAGTTCTTCGTCCCGGCTCTCGATCAGTTTGTAGGCCCGGACATAGCGCTCATGCGCCGTGCCGTCGGTGGCCTTGGCCACTGCAGTCAAATCATCGAGGACGCGCACGCAATAGCGCTCAAGAAGATCATCATGCACCTGCTTGAAGTGACGCCAATCGGATTCTGGAATGTGCTTTGACATAACTGTTCAGTGCGCAAAATAATTTAATTAAAAGGAACGACATTCGTGATTCGGAGTCAAACTCAAAGGGTGGTTGTTCGCGACCACTGCAACAACAGAAACCGCTCTTGGGGGATTTGGTAGGGCGGGCAGTCCCCTGCCCGCCGCTCGCCGGAACACAAAGCCCGGCACGCACGGAGTGACGCGCCCTACTTCAACTGCAAAGTTTCACTTCAAGGCTATTTGTTGGAACCCAGCGCACGTTTGACCGCGGCAATCACTTTGCGCTGCACCGCGAGCGGCTTTCCGGGAATGCGCGCGCCCGCCGCCGCCGGATGGCCGCCGCCGCCGAATTGCGCGGCGATTTCGTTCACGTTCACCTTGTCGCTCTTGGAGCGGAGGCTGATGCGGGTCAGTTCGGGTTCCATCTCCTCAAAGACGCACGCGACCACGACCGGTTCGATGGCGCGGATGTGGTCAATCAGCCCCTCGGTGTCCGCGCTTTCCGCGCCGGTGCGGGTGAAATCAGCCTGCTTGAGCCAGAACCACGCAATGCGGTCGTCGGCAGTAAGACGGAATTTGCTGTAAATGTGTTTGAGCAGCCGCGCGCGGGAGAGCGGATAGGATTGGTAAACCTCGTCGCAAATTTTCGCGAGGTTCGCGCCGCGCGTGACGAGTTCCGCCCCGGCGTGAAAGGTGCCGGACCGGGTCGTGGAGTATTGAAACGAGCCGGTGTCCGTGGAGATGGCAGTGAACAGGCAATCGGCAATCGGCCGGGTGATCGGCCAGCGCGCGACTTTGAGCAAACGGTAAATCAACTCGCCGCAGGAAGGCTCGCGCGCGGTAACCCAGTTCACGTCGGCATAGCGCGTGTTGCTTTCGTGATGGTCAATGTTGATAAAAACTTTCCGGTGCGCGATGCACTTGCCGGCCTTTCCCAGGCGCTCGAAGCTCGCGCAATCGAGGGCGATGACACAGTCGAATTCCATCCCGGCCTTCGGCTTTTGCATAAGGCCGTCGCGGTCGAGGAACTTGTACTTCTGCGGCAGACAGTCCTCGTTCCAGCAAACGACCTTTTTGCCCTCGTTTTGGAGCGCCCGCGTGAGGCCGAGCTGCGAACCCGCGCAATCGCCGTCGGGCCGGAGGTGGCCGAGGATGCAAAAGGTTTTGCTTTCGCGGATGATGTCGAGCACCCGGTCAATGATTTTCGGATAACTTTTCATCAGCAATGGGTAGGGCGGGCAGCCCCCTGCCCGCCGCTTGTACGCAAACCAAGGACGGCGCGCACGGAGTGACGCGCCCTACCTTCAAAGCAGTTGTACGACAAAAACATTGTCATTCTTCCGAATCCTTTGCCAGCGGTGAGGTTTTTTCCAGTTCCTCAATGAT
>CAVYLE010000005.1:0-858867 GCA_963769285.1 uncultured Verrucomicrobiae bacterium | reverse complement strand
TTGACGAGGTCGGGCGTGGGACGCACGGCCAGACCTTTCGGTGTTTTCAAAATCCGCCGCGCGGCGTTGCCGCCGGTAATGCGCATGGCGTAATGTTAACCACGAAACACACGAAATACACAAAAATTGGGCAGGGCTCAGTTTGAGTTGAATTGGTGGGGCGAGACTACCGGCGAGCCGGTTTTGAAAAACGATTCCATCAACTCCGGCTCGCGGAGACGCTCGCCCCACCAAAGTAGTTCACGGCTAAAAATTGAATTTGCATTTTCAGGGGGCGAGCCTGCGCGTCCCATTCTTTATTTTTAATGTTTGAGGTTCGTGGACCTCGCCCCTCCGATTTCAACTCATTTGAAGATTTCGGCCAGGAATTGCTTCATGGCTTCCCACGAACGTTTGTCCGCCTTTTCGTTGTAGGCCGCGCCCTTGGAATTGTCATTGCCCGCATTCGGTTGGGTGAAGGAATGGACCGCGCCACCGTATTGGATGAGCTGCCAATCCACTTTTGCATCGCGCATCTCACTCTCGAAGGCGGCCAGGTCCGCCGGCTTCTCGTACGGATCGTCCGCGCCATGACAAACCAGCACCTTGCCTTTGATGTTTTTGCCATCCGCCGGCGCCGGCGAATCCAATCCGCCGTGAAAACTGACAATGCCCGCAACGTCCGCGCCGCTGCGCGCCAGTTCAATCACCGTCGTGCCGCCAAAACAATAGCCGATGGCCGCGACGCGTTTCGAATCCACCAGCGGCTGTTGCCGCAGCGCGTCCAACCCGGCATTGACCCGGGCGCGCAAAAGCTGTCGGTCGTTTTTGTATTTGCCCGCCTGGGCGCCGGCTTCCTGCGTGTTTTGCGGGCGGACGCCCTTGCCGTAAATGTCGGCGCAAAACGCGACGTAACCAAGTTGCGCGAGCATTTCCGCGCGATGTTTTTCATAGTCGGTCAGCCCCAGCCACTGATGCACAATCAGGACGCCGGGCCGTGCGCCTTTGATGGCGTCGTCATAGGCGACGAATCCTTCGAGCGTCGTGTCGCCCTGTTTATATTCGACGATTTGGGTGTGGATGCCGGCGCGGACCGTCCCGGCGCAGGCCAGGACGAGAACAGTCAAGATTAGTTTTTTCATAACATTCCATTAATAAACCAAAAATTGTCCGGACGCCAGCACTTTGCTTTTGTGCCGGCTGGATATGAGTGCAAAGGAACACTGTATCTGTTGGCGGCAGGATGCCGCCCTGACTGGCACGCTGGGAAGCGTGCCGCCACCCGTGGAGGCAGCCATCCTGGCTGCCAGTCAATGCGGCTTCCAGCCGCGTGTTCCCAAGGCAGATACAATGTCCAACTGCACACCATGCCCGATTGCGGTTGAGTTCAGCCTTTCCGCGAAGCTAACCTGCGCTATATTGGTCATCATGTTTCGAACACAGGATTTACGCGTAAAAGAAGTCGTCCGGTTGCTGACGCCGCGGGAATTGAAGGCGCAGGCGCCGACGACCGACGCCGCGAACGCGACCGTGGCGCGCAGCCGCGAAAGGATCATCCGCATTTTGCGGCGGGAAGATCCGCGCCTGCTCGTCGTCATCGGCCCGTGCTCGATTCACGACGAAAAGGGCGCGCTGGATTACGCCGCCCGGCTCAACGCGTTGCGCCAGGAATTTGCCGGCCGCATGGAAATCGTCATGCGCGTGTATTTCGAGAAACCGCGCACGACCGTCGGCTGGAAGGGACTGATCAACGACCCGCACCTGGACGGTTCGCAGGACATCGAGACGGGTTTGAAAACCGCGTGGCGGCTGTTGCTCGCCATCAACGGCCTGGGGCTGCCGGCGGCGACGGAATTTCTGGATTCCATCGTGCCGCAATACACCGCGGATTTGATCGCGTGGGCGGCGATTGGCGCGCGCACGACGGAATCGCAGACGCACCGCGAGATGGCCAGCGGCCTCTCGATGCCGGTCGGCTTGAAGAACAGCACCGACGGCAGTTTGCAGGTGGCGATTGACGCGATGGGCGCGGCGCGGCATCCGCACAGTTTTCTGGGCATTGACCAGGACGGCGTCACGAGCATCGTCCGCACGGCGGGCAATCCGGACGCGCACATCGTGTTGCGCGGCGGCCGGGCACAGACGAATTACGACGCGGACAGCATCCGCGCAGCGGAGGAAAAATTGAAATCGGAAAAGCTGCCGCCGGTGCTGATGGTGGATTGCAGCCACGCGAATTCGGAAAAGCAGTTCGCGCGGCAGGAGGACGTGTGGCGCAGCGTGATTCAGCAGCGCGTGGACGGCACCCAATCGCTCATCGGCCTGATGGTCGAGAGCAACCTTCACGAAGGCAACCAGCCGATTCCAAAAAATCCGGCGGACTTGCGCTACGGCGTCTCCATCACCGATTCCTGCATCGGCTGGGAAACCACCGAGCGGATGCTGCGTTGGGGTTACGAAAAGCTGGCAAAAGTAAAGTAGCCGGCGGGTTACGGCCAGGTCCAGGAGTAAGGGAATTTCAGCCGGTAAACCCACTGCGAACCGGAATTGGTGACAAAGACCGACTGTGTCGCATTGGAACTGACGAAGGTGGCATTGGTCTTCCAGTTCCCCAGTACAAGGTTCGTGCGGCCAAGGACCATACCATTCTGGCCAATCGGAACGTTGGCCATGTCCAGCCGGTTGCTGCCGTTGAACGCGTTGAGCTGGCTGATTCGCACCGGCGAGATGAGTTGCTGGGCGAGATTGCCCATCCAGGCATGGACCTTCGCGGTCGGGTCTTTTGGGTCCCAAAAAATGTAGTTGGTGCCTGGACCATTCGTATTGTAGTTACTCAGTGCAGGATCACTCTGCGCATCTATGCTCAATCCATTTTCAAGGGCATTGGTCACTCCATAGTTGGCGGGATGCGCCAGTATGTTGGTAAGCAGGGAATAAAAGTCCGGGGTGTAAATCACGAGATTGGTGCATGACGCCCGGATCCGATTCAAGGTATTGGAAAAAGCGACGTTGTAATCAAGACACCTCAGGTGAATGAAGTTCGTATTGTCGTCGCCATTAAAATACGGAATTGTGGAAATATCCACGGCATTCGGCATGATGAGGGTGCGGGCGCCCTTGCCATAAAGGTTGGTGACGGCCTTATAATGGTTGGTTTGGGCCTGATTGATGGCGCTGGTCCATTGGGCCATGATCGAGCCGCTCTCCGCAGCAGGATAATATAAATCGGCATTGTTGACCCAGATGACAAACAGCGCGTTACTCGCAGCCGAAGGGGTGATGCTGAAGCTGCTGACATTCGCCACCAGGGAGGTGCTGGTATTGCCCCAATAGGACCAGTTCTTGTTGAAGTCATAGGTCAGCCCCTGCCGTTGCGCCAGCACTTCAACCCAGACCCGGCCGTTGGAATAGCGTTGGCCGTAGTATAATGGTCCGATAGATGGATTGTTGGTCGTGGTGGAAAGGGCGTCACCAAAAATATAGAGGTTCGAAAAGGTGGCTTGGGCGGGAAAAACGGCGGACCCAAACAACAAAAATCCCACCATGAATCCAAGGGCACTTTTCACGTTGCCAGTTTACCGCATGCCGGATGAAAGTAAAGTCGGCCTGAAACCCGGCGGGAGTTGCTTTGAAATAAATCCAACATGTTCGCCATGCTTTCATTACGGAAGACACCGGGCTGATCTTTCACAAACCTGGTATTCACAACGGTTGCCAATTCGGAGCCTTTAGCCGTTCATATTGTCATTGCGCACAAAAGTTCATGCGAAAATCTCGCGGACACTTCGTCTGCCGGCAAAGCGCCAGAGGGCTGGCGCACTGCTATGAGTAATGTCAAGGCTTGTGTGGCGCTTCGGCTGTTTTTTCTTAAAAGCGGTCTTTGTTTTTCCTTTCCGGCTTTTCGTTTTTCAAAACGTTTCCTTGGCGCGGTCAACGGACTTGGCCGTTGCTCTTCCTGCTATCCGTGCGCGGCCCCGAAGGGACGGCACCAGTTGACGCGTGCGGTCACAGCCAAGAAACGAGCGCGCCCAATCTCCAAATCGGGTCGTTGCCAACCCCAGTGCGGCTCCGGGCGCGCGCCGTTTCAAATCATCTCGGTCGGCCTTCATTAGTTTTGAGTCTTTACGGTTGGCAAACCTCAGTTCTCCGTGCCGACCATCGTCCAGCCGAAGGTTTGGGCAGGAACACGTCCGGTGCGCCAGCGCCACAGATCAACCGCCATTTGCCGCGCCATGGCCACGATGGCTTTCTTCTTGGCGGCCTTCGTCGCCTTCGGGTTGCCAAAGACATGTCGCCATTTTTTCACCAACGCACAGTCGCGTTGCCAGACGACCAACCGCCAAGCCAGTTCCACCAGCGCGGTGCGCAGCCGCACGTTGCCGTGTTTGGTGATCGGCAACAAATGCTGGCTGTTGCCGCTGGCACTGACTCCGCCACACAGGCCGGTGTAGCTGCCGACTTGGCGCCGGTTGCGGAAACGATGCCAGTCCCCGATCTCGCGTTCGACCACTTCGTAACTGAGTCCGCCCAAGCCTTTGGGGCGCAGGGCGGGCGCAGCCTGTTCCAAGGCTGTAGTGGCGGCGTCCAGCTCGGCGGTCAGGGTGGTCAGCACGCGGCGGAAACACTCCAGCCGTAACACCAGCCAGGCCGGAAGTTTGAGTTTGAGCTTCGACCAGCGCCGGTCCTCCCACCAGCCTTTCTTTTGGCGCTGGCCCTGGGTGAGCAGGAGGCTGCGGCCTTGCGCCGCCACGCGTTTGACTTCGCGTTTGAGTTGTTCCCGCTGGCGGCTTTCGATGCGTTTTTGTTCCTCCTGTGGCGTGGGCACACGGACGGTGGCCAGGGCGTGCGGATTGCCGGCCACGTAGCGATCCAGCCGCAGCGCCAGTTGTTTGGCGTCGCTCTTGTCGTGGTTGACACCCTTGTGCTGTTCGTCCAAGCAGACGGGTTGCACCACCAGGTTGTGGACGCCCAGCGCGATCAAGGTGCGGTGCAGGCCGTAGCCGAAAGGGCCGGCTTCATAGCAGCTATGCACCTGCCCGGCCAGCGGCAGCTGGGTCTTGATCCAGTCCGAGAACTTGGCCGGGGTGAACTTTTGAGCCGGCTGGGGCGCGCTATTATCCAGAATGCGCACGACCACAATCGTGTCGGCGTGAACGTCCAATCCCAATTTGAGGGTTTGAGGTTTATTGCTCGCGACTTGATCCGCGCGAACTTCGGAGGTATTTAGTTTTTGTTTGAGCATACAGTTGGTTGGTGTAGCGCCTCGGCGCCCGCCAGCCAACTACTCATGTCATCTCCAAGACGCTTCGCGTATTTCAGGAATCGTCGTGTCGCGCCCAGCGTCTTGGACTGCGGCGGCCCTCCGCCGCTTTTCCCAGAGGCATATCTGACGGCGGCAAAGATGCCGCCTTAACTGGCACGCTGGGAAGCGTGCCGCCACCCGTGGAGGCAGCCATCCTGGCTGCCAGTGAATGCGGCTTCCAGCCGCGTGTTCCCAAGGTAGATACAGTGTCCAACCGCACCCGTTGTGCATCCGGCGGCAGGGATTTGCTTGCGCTGTCGCGTCATCCATGCGTATCTACGGCGTTCATTCTGTCGTTGGAACCCATGAATCGGTAATGTTAAACCGACGTCGTATAATAAGATTTCTGGCGCTGATGATTTCAGGGGTTTTGGCCTTGAAAGCTTCGGCAAATGGCTTCCGGCTTGCGGATCAGGACGCTTTTGCGACCGCGCGCGGCGAGGCGTTTGTGGCCACCGCGGACAATCCGTCCGCCATTTACTATAACCCGGCGGGCATCACCCAGCTCGAGGGCAGCAATCTTCGAGGCGGCCTTTACGGAATCTATCTCGACTCCAGCTTCCGCCCCCCCCATACCGCCCCCAACCACGGCCACACTTATGACAACCAGGATGATCTCGCCGCGATCCCCCAGATTTTTTTCACCTATACGCCCGAGGATTCACTCGCGAGCTTTGGCTTGGGAGTTTACGCGCCTTATGGAGGAAAATCGAGCTGGCCGCAGGACACGGGTTTCCGCACGGTGGCCTTGGACGGTTCACTGACTTATTTCACGATCAATCCCGTGGTGGCGTTCAAGGTGTCGCCATCTTTTTCCATCGGCGGCGGGTTAATGGTGAACTATGCGAAAATGGAATTGGAACAAGGCCTTAGTTCCTCCTACCGGCATCCTAATGCCACCTTTTGGCCTACCAACTTCTTCCGCTTTACCGGCGACGGTTGGAGCGTGGGTTACAATCTGGGCGCGCTCTGGCAGCCGCATGAGAAAGTTTCGATCGGCGTCACCTTTCGCAGTTCGGCGACAGTCACGCTGAATGGCCAGACGGATTTCGAGCAGTTCGGGCTGGCCGGATTTTATCCGGCCACAAACCGATCCGCACAGGCGGATTTTAAATTCCCCATATCCGTTATCGGCGGGTATTTCCTACCGGCCCACGCCCAAATGGAATATCGAGTTTGATGCGGATTACACGGATTGGACCAGCTTCGGATCGAACGCCATCTACCAGGCGAATCCCCCGCCGCCCATGCACAAAAAAACTCCTTTGATACTCAATTGGCAGGAGAGCTGGATGTACGAACTCGGCGCGACGCGGTATTTCGACAACGGCTGGCACGCGAGCGCCGGTTTCGTCTATAACGAGAACTCCGTGCCGAATGCGCATTACAGCCCGCTGGCGGCGGACATGGACCGTTACTTCCTCAGCGCCGGCGCCGGTTACAAAGGCAAACATTTCAATTTCGACATTGCCTATCAGTTCGGTTGTGGCCCCACGCACACGGTCACCGGCAGCCACCCATCATCCACACCCGCAACGGCATCCGGACAGAACGCCAATGGCAGTTATGATTTCGCCAGCCATGCGGTGTCGGCGTCGGTGGGCTGGCGTTTTTAATGCCGTTGGGCGCCTTTGCAATCGTGCCGCCCAGGACTGCACAACTGAACTATTGCTGTCACGACCCCGTCCACGTAGCATCCCGCGATTAATCACAATAGGGAAAGGAATCTTTGGCATGATTAAAATCGTCCGTTTCGCCTGCGTGGCCGCCGTCCTGTTTGCATCCGCCGGTTGCGCCACCGTGTCGAAACCCAAAACACTGGCTGACGGGAAATCGCATTTTATATCCCTCGGCACGAACAAGGTCCACTACGTCACGGTGGGCCAGGGCCGGCAGACCATTATTTTCGTCCACTGCTGGGCGGGCAACCTCGGCTTCTGGCGCGAGCAGGTGCCGGCCTTCGCGGACAAGGCGCGGCTGGTCCTCATTGACCTTCCCGGCCACGGCCAGAGCGACAAGCCGCACACCGCCTACACGATGGATTTCTTCGCGAGCGCCGTCCTGGCGGTGATGAGCGATGCACACGTGGACAAAGCCGTGCTCGTCGGCCACAGCATGGGCGCGCCGGTCATCTGCCGCGTTTACGCGCAGGCGCCGGAGAAAGTCACCGCGCTGGTGTCGGTGGACGGATTGTTGCGCCGTCCCCGGGGCCTGCCCGGGCAAGCCGGGGAATTTGTCGCGCAGTTCGGCACGCCGGATTATCGCGAGCATGTCAAACAATTCATCGGCTCCTTTTTCCCCGTTCCCGGCACCGAAGCGTTGCGCGACCAGGTGCTGTCCGAAATTCTTGCCACGCCGCAATACGTGATGGTCGGTGCGATGGAAGGAATGTTCAATCCGGACCAGCCCGATTGGGACTTGAAAAAGGCGAACGTGCCCGTGCTCGTCATCAATGCCCGGAGCCCGATGTGGAACGCCGATTACGAAAGCTACGTCCGCTCGCTCTCGCCGCAGGCGGATTACCGCGTGATGGATGGCGTGGGCCATTGGATCATGCTGGAGAAGCCCGCTGAATTCAACGCCACGCTCACCGACCTGCTGCGGAAGCATGATTTGTGGTAAAGTGGTTGGGGTGAGGCACAATAATCGCTTTGTTTTGGCGTGGAGAATGTTCTAATCATGCCTCCGTAAATGAGCAGTCATATCACCAACGGCAACGGCAATGGGAATGGAGGAAGCGCCCAGCAGCTTCGCCAGCTCAAAGCAATCGCGCCGGGCGAAACGGCGGCGGGTGCTTCCGGGGTCAAGGAAAGTCTGGTCATGTTCCAGACCGCCGAGGCGCTGGAATTGCGCGGCGTTCCGGCGCGCGTAACGCGGCACGCGGTCGTGTTCGAGCTGTATAATCCGGGCGTGAACCCGCGGCTTTCCGAAGTGCTGAGCAAATTCAAAATCGTCCTGAAAGACCGGACGGTTTATTCGGGCCGCGCGGTGGTCCGCAATGTGGTGGATGCGGGCTTGAGCATCGTCTGCGAAGCGACGTTGGATGAAGCGCACTGGATGGAGGCGGCCCCGGGTTGGGTCGCGCAAGGCGGCGCGCGGCTCACGGAGGAATTCAAGGCGTTTCTTGCCGAATGGCAAAAACTCTACCAGGTGTTGCCGGAATACAAAATCGCCACCGCCGACATGCAAACCTTCTTCGCCGACCTGCGAATCTGGCTGGACCAGGTCGAGGTGGGTTTGCGTTCGCTGCCGTCCGACAGCCGGCGGCAATTGGAACCGGAAGTGACGCAAGCATTCGCGCAGATGGTGATCCCGCCGATAAACGAGCTTTTTAAAAAGTTTGAAGCGATTACCGAACAGATCGCGGACGATCAAAGGCCGGCGCATGAAAGTTACCTGCGGCAGCATTTACATTCCCTGGTGCTGTGCGCGCCATTTGCCCACCGCACCTTTTACAAACCGCTCGGTTATGCCGGCGATTATGAGATGGTGAACATGATTGCCCGCGACGGGCAGGAAGGCGGTTCCCTGTACGCCCGGGTGGTCAACTGCTGGTTTCTCAAACAACCGCCCGCGGCAGCGCATCGCAACCGGCTGACTTATCTCGCCCGGTGCATGGAAACGGAGGCGCTGCGCTTGTCGCGCCTGGGGCGCAAGGCGCGCATTTACAACTTTGCCTGCGGTCCCGCCGTCGAGGTGCAACGATTCCTGGGCGATTCTCTCTTGAGCGAGCAGGTCGAGTTGACGCTGGCGGACTTCAACCGGGAAACCCTGGATCATGTCGAAAAGGCGATCCAGGACGTCAAAGGACGTTTCCACCGGCAAACCGCGGTCCGGTTTCAGAAGCAAACCGTTCATCAATTGCTCAAGCAAAACCTGAAGCCGGCCGCGGCGGGAGACGGCTTTAAAAGGGAGTACGATTTGATTTACTGCTCGGGACTTTTTGATTATTTGTCCGATCACACCTGCGCGCAACTGATGGACATCTTTTATGACCAGGTTGCGCCCGGGGGGTTGCTGCTGGTGACGAACGTGGATCCTTCCAATCCGCTGCGAAATGGAATGGCGTACCTGCTGGACTGGCACCTGATTTATCGCACCGCACAAAATTTGCGCGCCTTGCAGCCCGCCCGCGCCCCGGACGATGCCGTTCAGGTTCGCTCCGACACGACGGGTGTGAATCTGTTCATGGAAGTGCGCAAGCCGGACCATGGTTGAGAACCCGACATTTTCGAATCGCGATTTTGCCGACGCTTTTGTCGCCAGTGAACGGCAGGAACGTCTGCGCACCGGCAAAATCGCGTCGGTGCTGGTGGTGGTTTTGATGCCGCTCGGCTCGATCATGGACTGGCTGTTTTACCACCCGCAACGCTGGTATTTTCTCGAACTGCGGCTCCTCTGTTCCGTTCTGGCCGCCGGCCTCTGGTATTTGCACACCACCGAGCTTGGACAAAAACATTATCGCCGGATGGGTATTCTTATCGCACTCCTGCCCGCGTTCTTCATGTGCTGGATCATTGCCGCGGCGCAAGGACCATTGACGGGCGCGACGTCGAATTATTATGCGGCGCTTAATTTGATACTGCTGGCCGTGAGTGTCGTGGTGCGCTGGGACATCTGGGAGTCAACGTTTTGTGTGGCTGCCATTATCCTGATGTATCTGACCGCCTGCAGTTTTCATTGGCTGAAACCGACATCCGAAGAATTTTTCAACAATCTGGCCATTAATCTTTATTTCCTGACCCTGACCGGCATCATCGTCATTGTGGGCAACCACTTCTTTTACCGCCTTCGACTCAGCGAATTCACGCTGCGTTACGAACTGGACAAGAGCCGCAAGGCGCTGGAAGCGAGCCTCCAACAACTCAAGGAAAACGAGATGCAGCTGGTGCAAACCGAGAAGCTGGCGTCGCTCGGACGCATGAGCGCGGGCATCATCCACGAGATCAACAATCCACTGAACTTCGCCATCACCGGCCTCTTTACCCTGCGCAAAAAAGGCCAAAACCTTGCCCCGGAGCAACAGGAAGATTATGCCGAGATTTTGAACGATGTCGAAGAAGGCGTCAAACGGGTGAAGACCATCGTCTCGGATTTGCAGATGTTTACGCATCCCGAAACCGAGAGCCGGGATCAGGTGGCGGTGACGGAGGTGGTCGCTTCGGCGCTTCGATTCCTGAGCAATGAGTGGAGGGACAAGGTGCAAATTGATCAGCAGATTGCCGGGCAGCAGACGATCTGGATGAACAGGAACAAATTGATCCACCTGGTCACGAACCTGCTGCAAAACTCGCTGGATGCGTTGAAAACGAAGCCGTTCCGGGACGAAAAGCCAGCCATCCGGATTGAAGGACGGGTTGAGAACGGCAGCAGCATTTTGTCGGTTCACGACAACGGTCCGGGCATCGCCCCGGCTGATGTGGACAAGATTTTCGACCCTTTCTTTACCACCAAAGACGTGGGCGAAGGCATGGGGCTCGGGTTGAGCATCTGCTACCGCATCGTGAAGGAGGCGGGGGGAAGGATTTCGGTGAAAACGGAGCCGGGAAAATTCTGTGAATTTACGCTGGAATTCCCCGTCAGGACAAATCAGGCGACCAACTGAAAGCCGGACATGGAAAATCTCTACGACTATAAAAAATTCGCCATCCTCTACGTGGATGACGAGGAGAAGTCTTTAAAATACTTCACGCGCGCCTTTGCCGATCAGTTCCGGATTTTGACGGCGTCCAATGCCCAGGACGGCCTCAAATTGTTCGAACAGCACGCCAATGAAATCGGCCTGCTGCTGACCGACCAGCGGATGCCCGGGGAAAAAGGCGTCTGGCTTTTGGGGCGGGCGCGGCAATTGCGCCCGCAGGTTTTGCGCATACTGGTCACGGCTTATACGGACATGGACGCCGCCATCGCCGCCGTCAACAGCGGCGCGATTTACAAATACGTCACCAAACCGTGGGACCCGCCGCAATTCGAACTCGCGCTCAAGCAGGGCCTGGAATTTTTCATGGTGCAGACCGAGCGCGACCAGTTGCTGCGCGAAAAAATGTCCGTGTTGCGCAACATGATGATCGCCGACCGCATTGTGAGCCTGGGCCTGCTGGCCGCCGGGTTGAGCCATCATATCCGCAACTCGCTCGTCGCGGTAAAAACCTTTCTCGACCTCGCGCCCGCGAAAATGGCCGAGGAAAAAAAGGATTTGAACAGCCTGCGCAACCCCGAATTTTGGAAGGAGTATCATCAGAACGTCCAGTTGCAGATTGAAAAAATCAACGGCCTGCTCAAGGACCTTTGGTCCGCGTCGGAAAACAATGCCTCGTCGCAATTTGCCGACGAGGTATTGCTGCACCAGACCGTCAGTGCGGTGCTGGCCCCGCTCCAGGACCAGTTCGCCGCCCGGCGGATCGAAATTGAAAACAAGATTCCCGATTCGTTGCCCGCGCTGCATGTGGACCAGCCAAAATTTTACCGGCTGTTTGAATTGTTGCTGAAGGACGAGCTGGCCATGCTGCCCGCCGGCAGCCGCATCGCCCTTTCGGCGGAATTGCAGAACGCCGGGGCCAAACCGGAAATCGTCGTTCAAATCAGTGACAACGGGCCGGGCATGCCGGAGGAGGCATTGCGCGTCATCTTCGATCCGTTTGTCGTGCGTGGCAGTGTGCCGTCTGAATACGGCATCAATCTGATTGCCTGCTTTTTCATCGTCCACCATCACGGCGGCAAAATCGAAGCCAAAAGCCAGCACGGATCCGGCACGACATTCACCCTCCATCTGCCCCTCAAGCCCGAGCCGGTCGTTTCGTCGCCGGACGACACGGAATTCCTTAAAAAGGCGCTGCTAAACGAAAATCTTTGGGAAAAACTGCTCATCAGCGGATGATTTCCCGGTTTTACGCCAAAAAATCCACCTCCTGGCTTCAAGATTTCATTGACCTTTGGGCTTGAATTGTGGATTATACCCACACAGAAGTGGCAACTGAGTACGGGCATCTTTTCTTGGAAGTGCGATGAAAACCATTTTGGTGTTATCTCCTCATCCAGATTTCGCCGAAACAATTCGTGCGGATCTGAATCCGGAACAATGCCGGGTTGTTCATCGCCTCAGTGTGGATGACGCCGAGCCGCTGCTCGTGCATGGACTGGCCGACGCCTGCATTCTCGACGTGGATTTGATGGGCGTTGAAGGCATCTGGGCCATCGAACGCCTCCGCCGCCGCGACGCCAAATCCCCTCTCATCGCTTACACGGCCAACCCCCAATCCGACTGGGAGGAGGAGGCTTTCTTGCGCGGGGTCACCCACGTGCTGGCCAAGCCCGTTCGCAGCCGGCTTTTGAATTCGTTGTTGGAACGTTTATGGAATGCGCCGGCAGCCCGGCCCCCCGCGCGAACGTCTCCGCCACCCGCACCGATGCCATCGCGAACCCCGTTTGGCCAAACCTCCGAACCGTCGCCCAATCGCGTCATCAGCGCGTCACAAACGCTGGATGTGCTGAGCGATTTCTCGTCCATCCTCACCCATTCGCTGGACGCCGAGGCGATGTTGAAACAATTCCTGCTGTTCCTCCGCGAAATGCTCAGCATTAACCGCGCCGCCATTTTCCTGAACCGTCCCTCGCCGCTCACGGAAACATCTTTGCCGGAGGACCGCCGCCGGTTGCGGGCGGTCGCCGCCATCGGCCTTTCGCCGGGTCTGCTCGAACATCTGGGGCTCTCGCTCGATTCCGGCATCGGCGGCCAGCTTTCCCGGCTCGGGCGGATTCTCCGCCGCGACAGCGACGAGGCGTGCGCCGACATCGAAACGCAAAAGGAATTTGAATTGCTCGGCGCGCAGGTCGCCGTGCCCATTCCCGCCCGGGACACGATTGCCGGCGTGGCCGTTTTCGACGTGCGCATCACCGGCGAACCGCTGGTCAACAGCGAACTGGAACTCATTTTCCATCTGCTGGAACAGGTCGGCCTCGCCCTCTGCAATATCGAATTGCATGACCGGCTGGCCGGCAACCATGAAATGATGACCGACGTGCTGCGCGAACTCAGCAGCGCGTGCATCGTTGTCGGACGCGACCTGAATGTGCTCCACGCGAACAAGGCCGCGCGCCGCCATTTCGGCCAGAAAAACCGACGCACCGGCGAACTCGAATTCAGCGATCTGCCGCAGGTGCTCGGCGCGAAAATTTATCAGGTCCTGAAAACCGGGGCGGCGATGGGGCCTTATCGCTACGAACCGGAAAACTCGCCGGGCACGGTTTACAGCGTCAGTGTCGTGCCGTTCCGGCATGGAAATTCCACCGTGCCCGTTTCCGCGTTGTTGACCGCCGATGATCTCACCCAGACCGAACAGCTGCGCCGGCTGGAAGTCGAGGCCGCCAATCTGCGCCTCATCAAATCCATGGCCGACCGGCTCGCGCACGAAATCGGCAACGCGCTCGTGCCGCTGGCCACGCACCAGCAGTTGCTCGCGGAGAAATACGCGGACAGGGAATTCCGCGAATCACTCGACCAGGCCCTCGCCGACGGCGTCAAGCGCGTCACGCGGCTGATCAATCAAATGCGTTTTCTCGCGCGCGAAGGGCACATCGAACAGCAAACTTTCACCGTCGGGAAATTGATCGAGGAAGCCTACCAGGAAGCGCGCAAACATCAGACCGCCGACACCGGGAAATTGCAGTTTGAAACCGCCGGCAAACCCGTGGTCATTACCGGGGACCGCGCCGCGCTCAAACACGCGCTGGCTGAAATCATGCTCAATGCGCTTCAGGCGAATCCCAAGGAGCCGAAAATCGGCGTTACGTTGCACACCGATGCCCATCGCGGCGGCGCGCCGGACGTTCAGATTGAAGTTCAGGACAACGGGGCCGGTTTTACCGCCGAGTCCGCGCAGAAGGCGCCCGCGCCGTTTTTTACCACGCGCAACGTGGGATTGGGATTGGGATTGACCGTCAGCCGGAAAATCATCGAGACGCACCACGGCAAGCTGGAAATTATCCCGCCCCAGGCCGGCCAGCCCGGGGTCGTCCGCGTTTCATTGCCGGCGGACTCCGGCATTTCCACGGCGGCGTAAGCGCCGGCTAGGCGCCGTTGTCGCCGATGGCCTCGACTGGACAGCCCTCCTTGGCTTCCTTGCAACGTCCTTCTTCCTCCGGCGATGCCGGTTGTTTATAGACGAACGAGTATCCGCCGTCATCGTTGCGTTTAAAATTATCCGGCGCTGTCTCGCGACACAGGTCGCAGTCAATGCACTGGTTGTCCACGTAGAATTTGCCCGCAACGTTTTCGGGATATTTGTTTGCCACGTCAGCCATAAAATCAGGTGTTAATTTAGAATGAATATGGAGGCCCGGACGGATGATGGCAAGTCCATCATTCAAATTTTTTCAGCCGGAAATTTTGGCCCGGGAAAGCTTACCGGCGCCCAGCGCCTGCACCGCCTCAGTTGCGAGGTTGAGCATTGTGTTCGGGAACAACCCGATCCAGAACATGCCGGCGATGCAAATCGCGACGGTGACCTTGGCCGGGCCGGAAAGTAAAATCGCCGACAAATCCGCCGGCGCGTCCTTGCTCCAGTAAATCGCCCGGATGACGCCGCCATAGTAGTAAAGCGAAATCACCACGCCCGCCAGCGCCGTGAACGCAAGGCAATAATAGCCGTGGTTCGCCGTGAGCTGGGCCTGTTGAATCACTGCCTTTAGCAATAAAAATTTTCCAAAGAAACCGGCCAGTGGCGGGATGCCCGCCAGCGACATCATCGCCAGCGCCAGCGTCGTGGCCAGCAGCGGCGAACGCTGGTTCAATCCGGCCAACGCGGAAATGTCTTCGTTGTCCAGATGCCGCATTACAAGGCAAATCACCGTGAACGCCCCCAGCACGGTGAATAGATAACCGCCCAAATAATACAAGACCGCCGTCTGTCCGCTCGCGCTCAGTGCCGCCACGCCCAGCAGCAGATAACCCGCGTGCGCGATGCTCGAATAACCCAGCAGCCGCTTCAGGTTGCGCTGGGGAATCGCACACAGGTTGCCATAAAGAATCGTGATGCCGGAAATGATGATCAACGCATCCGCCCAGTATGCCGTCACGCTCGGAATCGCTGTGAACAAAACGCGCAGCAATAAAACAAACCCGGCGGCATTGGAACCGACGGCCAGGAAAGCTGTGGTGGGCGTGGGCGCGCCCTGGTAAACGTCCGGCGCCCAAATCTGGAATGGAACCGCGGCGATTTTGAATCCGAGGCCGGCCAGCACCAGCACCACGCCGAGCAGGAAGATTTTATTCCCGGCAAACTGGCCCGCGACCAATGCCAGTTCGTTGAAGTTGAGCTTGCCGGTCGTGCCCCACACCAGCGCGATGCCATAAACCATGAACGCCGACGACAACGCGCCGAGAATCAGGTATTTCACACCCGCTTCGAGCGACACGAGCCGGTTGCGCTGAAAGCTCGTGAGCACGTAAAACGTGACGGTGATCAGCTCAATCGAGACGAACAGCATCGCGAAGTTGTTCGCCGACGCGGCAAACAGCATTCCTGACAAGGCAAAGACGATGAGCGAATAATACTCCGAAATGCCGGTCGTAATCCGGTCGGAAAATTCAGCAGCCATGAAGAGAACGAGGATGGCGGCGACGATGAAGAAACGTTTAAAAAACACCGCCAGCCCGTCTTCGACGAACATGCCGTTGAATGCCGTGCCGGTGGCGCAATTGACCAGGTTCATGACCAGCAACACCGCCAGCGCCGCTACCGCCGCGTAGCCAAGGAAGCGCCGGCGCTCGGCGGGCATCCAAAAATCCGCGAGCATCAGCACGAGGCCGAGGACGACCACCCAGAATTCCAGACTTATCAAGGAAACGTTCATCAATTCAAAATCGTATTACTTTCCAAAGCGCGGACGGAAATATCGTGTAGCACCCGCGTCCCGCGGGTGGTTTCGGGCGTCACGCCCGAAACTGCTTGCGAACCCAGCTTGCCGTTTTTCATCTGATCAAAACCAATCTTGCGCGCGCCGACGCAATTCGGCGGGACGCCGAATTGAACCCGCGAGACGCGGGTGCTACCTACAGCAATCGTTTCACCGCGTGCCATTTTCACAATCTTATCCGCATCCGGCGTGATTTTTTCCGTGAGCAAACCCGGAAAACAACCGAACACCAGCAAACTGGCCAGCAGCAGCGCGTAAGGCAGCTTGCGCCAGACATTCGACGCGTCGGAAATGCCCGACCACTTTTCCGGCATCGGGCCGTGCAAAACGTTCCGCATCGCGCGTAGCATGTAGAGCGCGCCGATCAGTAATGCGCCCCAAAGCGCGAGGCCGGTCTCGAGCGGATACACCTTCCATGCGCCGAAGAACACCGTGACTTCACCGACGAAATTAGCGAACCCCGGCAGACCGCAGCCGGCCAGCGCCGCCATCAACAGCGCCGTGCCGATGAACGGCAATTTGCGCGCCAGCCCGCCAAGTTCGCCCATCTCCAGCGTGCCGGTCTGCCGATAAATGTAGCCGCTCAGGCCGAACGTCAGCGCCGCGAGGAATCCGTGCGCGATCATGATGACCACCGCGCCCGTCACGCCGATGAGGTTCAGACTCGCAATGCCGAGGAAAACAAAGCCCATGTGCGCCACGCTCGAGTTGCCGATGAGCAGGTTCAGGTTCCGCTGGCGCATCGCCACCCAGCCGACGTAAAGAATATTGCCGAGACAGAGCCAGGCGAGAATTTGCATCCAGTGTTGCGCCGCCTGCGGCATGAGCGGCAGCGCGATGCGAATCAAACCGTAAAGGCCGAATTTTTTCAGCACGCCCGCATGCAGCATGGCCGTCGGCGACGGCGCGGAACCATAGCCCAGCGGCGCCCAGGTGTGGAACGGCCAGAGCGAAACCAGAATGCCAAAGCCGAACAGCAGCAGCGGGAAGATGAAATTCTGCGAGTGCGCCGCCAGCGGGTGCGCCTGGACGTATTCGGTGAGTTTCGGAATATCGAACGTGTTCGCCCCGGATTGCAAGTAGAGCGCGATGAGGCCGATGAGCGCGATGAGCGCGCCAACGCTCAGGTAAAGCGTGATCTGAAACGCCGCGTAATTCTTCCGTTCGCCGCGGCCCCAGACACCAATCATGATAAACGTGGGCACCAGCGCGAGTTCATGCAGAAAATAAAAGAAGAACAAATCGAGCGACGCGAACGCGCCGAGGATGCCGCCGGTCATCACGAGCAGCAGAATGTAAAATTCCTTCTCGCGCGACTTGATTTCGAACGAGCAGCACGCCGCCGCAAAGGCCACGATCGCGCCCATCAAAATCAGCCCAACGTTGATGCCGTCCACCCCGACGTGATAGCTGATGCCGAGCGATTCGACCCACGGGATTTGCTGCTCGAACTGATAGCCCGCCTGGCTGGTGACAAACTGGCAGAACATTTTCACCGCCAGCAGCATCGAAATGAACGTGGCGAGGACAGCGACCGCGCGGATGATGACGCGGTAATTGCGCGGCACGAATACCAGCGCCAGCGCCGCCACGAACGGCCAACCCAAAATATAAGTTAAAATGGACATCGTTAAATTTTTTGAACAGGAAAGGCGCAAAGGCGCAGGGGAACATGTTGTAGCACCCGCGTCCCGCGGGTGGTTTCGGGCGTCACGCCCAAAACCCGGACCAGGCACCGATTACCGTGGTATGTTCGAACCAGCCCGACCGTCCGTCTCCTGCCGCAATTCGGCGAGACGCCGAATTGAACCCGCCAGAGGCGGGTGCTACACACGGCATTCGTTGATTTCATTGTCATTCTTGTGTCCTCAGTTCTCTGCGTTGAATTCTCATGTTCATTTTCCAAGCGCGAACCACAGCACCACGGCCACGCCGAGCACGAACAGGAAGGCGTAGGTCTGGAGATTGCCGGTTTGGATGAGGCGCAGCGCGCGGCCGGAAAAATCCGTGCCGCCGCGAATCAGGCCGATGCCGCCCCAATCCACCACCCAGCGATCAATGAAATCCGCCACCGCGGCGATGAAATCATGCGCGCGGATGAAGGTGGCCTGGTAAATTTCATCGAAATAAAACCGGTTCTTCATCGCCGTGGCAAAACTGCCGAGCTTGGCGGGCAGCGGATCGTTCACAGCGTTTTGATACAATGCCCGTGCAATCAACCAGCCGATGGCAACTGCAACCAGGCCGGCAAACATGGGAATGGGTGCATGCAAAGGCTCGAGGATTCTCTGGATCAGCGGCAAGTTGGAGATTTCACCCGTGAATTGCGCCGTGTAAATCTCGCTGATGGGGATGATCCCGCCGATGACCGCGAACGCGGCGAGCACAATCAATGGCCAGGTCATGACGGCAGGTGATTCATGCGCATGGCCGGCGGCTTCTGTCCTGGGTTTGCCAACAAACGCAACATAGAAAAGCCGGAACATGTAAAGCGTCGTCAAACCGGCAACGGCGGCACCGAGGACGAAGAGCGGATAATTTTTCTGTTCGAGCGCCTGCGTCAGGATTGAATCCTTTGAGTAAAATCCGCTGAAGGGCGGCACGCCACTCAAGGCGAGTGTGCCAATCAAAAAGGTCCAGAAAGTGATGCCCATTTTTTTGCACAGGCCGCCCATCTTCCAGATGTCCTGCTCCTCATGCAGCGCGTGGATGACCGAGCCAGCGCCGAGGAACAGCAACGCCTTGAAAAACGCATGTGTAGTCAGGTGAAACATCGCCGGCGTCGGGCCAGCCAGGCCCACGGCCATGACCATGTAGCCGAGTTGCGACAGCGTCGAGTAGGCCAGGATGCGCTTGATGTCGTTTTGCTGGACAGCAATCAACGCGGCGAGCAAGGCGGTGAATCCGCCGATGTAAGCGATGAACAGCAGCGCCGTCGGGTTGAGCAGGAAAATAATCCGGCAAAGCATGTAAACACCGGCGGCCACCATCGTCGCAGCGTGGATGAGTGCGCTGACGGGCGTCGGGCCCTCCATCGCGTCCGGCAACCACACGTGCAGCGGAAATTGCGCCGACTTGCCCATCGCGCCGCAGAAAATCAGCAGGCCGGCGATGCTGGCAATGGTTCCGAGCGCCGCTGGATTGGCAACGAGGGATTGTTGAAGCGTGACGAAATTCAGCGAACCCGGCGCGGTCCACACCACCAAGATGCCGAGCAGGAAGCCAAAGTCGCCAAGACGGTTGGTGATGAAGGCTTTTTTCGCCGCATCCGCTGCGCTGGGTTTCTCAAACCAGAACCCGATGAGCAGGTAACTGGAAACACCGACGAGCTCCCAGAAGATGAAAAGCTGGATGAAATTGTTCGCCAGCACGATGCCGAGCATCGAAAACGTGAACAGGCTCATGCACGCGAAGAAGCGTGAGAATCCGTGGTCTTCGTCCATGTAACCGTAAGAGTAGATGTGGATCGCGCCGCCAACGCCGGTGACGATGAGCATCATCATCAGGCTCAACGCATCCAGCTTCAGCCCGAAATCAATGTTCAGATTGCCGATGGACAGCCAGTTGGTCGTCAATTCGGAAGGCGTTGGGGTCCAGCCATTGTTGGCGATGAAAACAACCGTGAGGACAAAACCCGTGACGATGGCGCCGATGGACAGGAGCGCGCTGGTGGTGCGGCAACGCAGGGTAAAAAGCGTTATCACCACCGCGGCGAGCAGCGGCAGGAACAAAATCAACCAGGGTAGCGCTTCTAATTTCATCGAATTGAACGGAAACATTCAACATTCAACATCGAACGCCCAACGCTCAACGCCTGCGGACTCCACCCATTGGATGTTGAGCGTTGAATGTTGAATGTTCGGTGTTTTCTCATTTCTTAAAGTTTCATCGTGGTCAGGTCTTCGACGTGCGCGGTCTGGCGCTTGCGGTAAAGCGCGACGATGAGCGCCAGGCCGACGGAGACCTCCGCCGCCGCCACGGTGATGATGAAAAAGACCAGGACCTGGCCGTTCGGGTTGTTGTTGAACCGCGAGAACGCAACGAGCGCGAGGTTGGCCGCGTTCAGCATCAGCTCCAGCGACATGTAAATCACCAGCAAATTGCGGCGCGTGACCACGCCGAGCAACCCCAGGCAAAACAGCAGGGCGCTGACGACCAGATAATGTTCCAAACCTATGTTCATAACTGGAAATCCGAAACCCGAATTCCGAATTCCGAAAGAAGGCCGAAATCCGAATTCCGAATCGTCGCAGCAAAAGCTGCCTGGTTTCGGCAACCGCTTCGGGCTTCGAGCTTCGGATTTCTTTCGGGCTTCGGCATTCGGATTTCGGGTTTCACTTCAGGTCCTTTTTGCTCAATAAAATCACGCCCATCATCGCCACGAGCAGCAGCACGGAGACGACTTCAAACGGCAGCAGATATTGCGTGAACAGCAGTTTGCCGAGCGCCGCCGGATCGCCGTCGGGCGCGCGTGCCGACAAATCTGCGCCGAGCGGGGCCGTCACCAGCAACTTCAGGAAAATGGCCGCGATGGCACCAACGGAGATCAGTCCGGCGATGAGCCCGAATTTTTTAACCTGGCGGCGTTCCTCATCCTTCAAATCGAGCAGCATGATGACGAACAGGAACAGCACCATGACCGCGCCCGCATAGACGAGAATTTGCACCGCGGCCAGGAAGAACGCGTGCAGCAGCACAAACAGCCCGGCCATCGAAATAATGGTGAGCACGAGAAACATCGCACTGGTAACCGGGTTGCGGCTGAACGGATTGGCGATGACCAGCACGCCGCAAAGCAGCGTCAGGAACGCGAATATGTAAAATAAAATGTCGGGTAGTGCCATGTTAAAAATTCCAAACTCCAAGCTTCAAGCTCCAGAGAACACCCAACTTCCTACCACCAACCCCGCCGCTCTCACCAACTGGAGCTTGAGGCTTGGCGCTTCTCTGGGTTTTGGATGTTGGCGTTTGGAGCTTCATTTCAAACCTTTACCGGAAAATTTTACTGTTCTTTGGCTTCCTCCAGCTTGTGTTTCCACTTCTGGATGCCGCCGTGTGTTCCGCCAAGTTCGAGCAGCTTTTGTTTGTTGTAAATCATCTCGGCGCGGCTCGTGCCGGTAAGCGAGTAATCCTTCTGCAGGAAAATGGCCTCTTCCGGGCAGACTTCCTGGCAGAAGCCGCAAAAGATGCAACGGAGCATGTTGATCTCGAATTCTGCCGGCATTTTTTCGGCATTCGGGCGGTCGGCCAACTGGCCAGCCGGGCCGGGCGGGATGATTTTGATGGCCTTGGGCGGGCAGACGAATTCGCAAAGCTGGCAACTCACGCACTTGGTGTTGCCATCCTGGTCGCGCACCAGATACGGCGCGCCGCGGTAGTCTTCGGGCACGGTCCACTTTTCCTCGGGATATTGCATTGTCACCTTCGGCTTGAAGAAGTGACGGAGCGTGACCTTGAACCCGCCGGCAATCGCCGGCAGATAAAGCCGTTCCCAAAGATTCAATGGTTTGCGTTTGACGATCATCTTCAAATCTCATTAGCACCCGGCTTCAGCCGGGTGTTGCCCGGATCCGGACTGGGGTGGAAACCGTTTTAACGGTTTCCTCATCGTGCCATTCCAATCCATACCGTTCGACAAATAGCTTCAATTCTTCGGTAAAACCACGTTTGCGATGATGCTCCTCTTGGTTCGCAATGTAGGCCGCTACTTCCGCTACCGCCGACTCCGAAACCGAGAATGCTCCATAACCACGGCCCCACGAAAACCTGCCGGGCACCATTTTCTGCTCATTTATCCAGTGCGATGAGCCGCCCTTGAACAACTGCACCACTTCTTCGATGCAAAGATTCGTCGGCAAGTCAATTAGCGCGTGGACATGATCGGGATTGAAATGATTGATCTTGAGATAAATTTTCTTTTCTTTTGCGTAGCCACTCAACCAAGCAGACGCTTTTGCTGCTGCTGACTTCGAAAGCATCGGTTCACGTTCCAGCGTCGCCCAAACCAAGTGAACCCAAACTTTTGAATAAGAGTGTAACGACATATTGTTCTCCCTCATCCTTCCAGAGGAAAACCGTTAAAACGGTTTTCTTTGCGTGCCGACTTCCTTCCACCCCGCTGAAGCAGGGTGTTAATGAGAAGGGCATAGTCTGATTTGGTGATCGTTCTCATTTGCGTTGTTGTTTAACTCTTCGCCCACAACACTACCGCCGTCACCACAATGTTCGCCAGCGCCAGCGGCAAAAACCGCCGCCAGCCCAAATCCATCAACTGGTCATACCGGAAGCGCGGCCACATCCAGCGCACCCAGATGAACAGCAGCAGGAACCCAAACACCTTCGCCAGAAAGATCGCGATGTGCGCGATGCCACCCAACAACGTCGTCGCGGCCTGGTCGAGCCCGAACCCCGGCAGCGTCCAGCCGCCGAAAAACAGCGTCACCATCATCGCCGACGCGAGAATCATGTTCGCGTATTCACCCATGAAAAACAGCGCAAATTTGATCGAGCTGTATTCGATGTTGTAGCCGCCGGCCAGTTCCTGCTCGGCTTCCGGCAGATCGAACGGCGTGCGGTTGGTTTCGGCAAAGGCCGCGCCGAGGAAAATGGCGAATGCCAGCGGTTGTTTGAACACCAGCCAGCTGAACAGGCCGTGCGCTTGATAGCCGATCACGTCGTTGAGATTCAAACTGCCGACGAGCAGAAAGACCGGGATGACCGACAGGCCCATGGAGATTTCGTAGGAAATCATCTGCGCGCTGGAGCGGATGCCGCCGAGGAACGGATACTTCGAGTTCGCCGCGTAGCCCGCCAGCACGATGCTGTACACGCCGAGCGACACCATGCCGAAGGTGTAAAGAATGCCGACGTTCAGATTGGCGAGTACCATCGATTGATTGCCGATTTTCGATCCGAACGGAATGACGGCGAGATTGAGGATGGCCGGCATCAGGGCGATGCCCGGCGCCAGAAAGAAATAAATTTTGCGCACGTGCGCCGGCGTGAATTCTTCCTTGAGAAAAGCTTTGACGCCGTCCGCCGCCGGCTGGAGCAGGCCGAACGGCCCGACGCGGTTCGGCCCGAGACGATCCTGCATGAACGCGCACACGCGCCGCTCGACCAGCACGATATAGGCGACCATCGTCATCAGGATGGCAAACGCGGCCAGGATCTTCACGCCCGTGAAGAGCGCAAATTGCTGTGCATCGTTCAAGTTGTTCAGCCAATCAGTCATTTCAAATTCTTCCCGTAGCAGCGGACGTGAGTCCGCTCAGTTCTAAAATCAGAGCCGACTCACGTCGGCTGCTACTCTACACCATCAAATTTTCACCGTAACACCCATGTCGCCGAGACCTGCCCACGTCAAACCGCTGAACGCGGGCGCGTCCTTCGCCATTTCGTTGAACAGACCTTCGATGGTCTGGAACCCGTCCTGGCCGGTGACGTTGTAAACCAGGTCATGCAAAAATTCCCACTCGGGCCGCGCGTCGCCGGGCGGTTCGACCGCCTTCAATAATTTCTGGACGCGGCCTTTCGTGTTGGTGAACGTGCCGCGCTTTTCTGCATGTGCGCAACCGGGCAACAAATAATGCGCCAGCTTCGTCGTCGCATTCGGCAAAATATCACTCACAATGAGCGTCTCCAGCTTGCCCAGCAAATCCGCGCCCATCCCGTGCCTGGTCACGTCCTCGCCGAAGACAATGAGCGTTTTGATTGTGCCGGCGCGGATACCGTCGGCGATTTTCGGCAGATTTGCTCCCATTGAATTTGCGGCAACGCCGGTCAGTTGCGCGCCATTCGTGTTCGGATTTTTGTCTGCATTTACCAGCAACTTGTCACCTTCGCCGGTTCGGGGAATGGAATCACTGATGGCGCCCAGTTTTGCCTTCAGTTTTGAAATCAACCAAAGTTCCTCGTTGGTCTGCCGCGCCGAGGCCACAATCGCCACCGAACCTTGCGGTGTTTTCCTTAACTTCTCTGCAATTTCGTTGAGCGCCGCCGTCCAAGTGTAGCGCAGGCGTCCCGCCTGCTCCGCGTCTGAAGAAGGCCGGCGGGACGCCGGCGCTACTTTAAACACTTCTGTCAGCCGCTTCTCGCTGCCAATCCATTTGTAATTCAGCCGACCGGCGTCGCACATCCACGGGCCGTTGACAGCGTCGTTTTCGCGCGGCGTGTAACGGTAAATCGTTTCCTCGCGCGAGCCGATTATGATGCTGCAGCCGGTTGCGCAGCTGGTGCAAATGCTTTTGGTTTCCTTCAGGAACCACACGCGCATCTGGAAGCGGAAATCCTTCGATGTGAGCGCGCCCACCGGACAGATGTCCACCGTGTTCAGCGTGTAATTGTTGTCGAAAGCCTTGCCCGGATACGCCGCGAGCGTGTTGTAACTGCCGCGATTGACGATGCCGAGCGCGTCGTCGCCCGCGATGTCCCTGGTGAACCGGATGCAGCGCGTGCAAAGGATGCAGCGTTCGTCATCGAGCATGATGCGCGGGCCGAGGTCAACCGCTTTTGGCTTGTGGACCTTCGGTTCGACGAAGCGGCTCGCGCTTTGGCCGTAGTCCACCGAGTATTCCTGGAGTTTGCATTCGCCCGCCTGGTCGCAGATCGGGCAGTTGAGCGGGTGATTGATGAGCAGGAATTCGAGCACGCCCCCGCGCATTTGTTTCACGCCGGGCGTGTTCGTGTAAATCTCCATGCCGGGCGTAATCAGCGTGGCACAGGCAATGGCCGGGCGCGGTGATTTGACGATCTTTGGCGTGCCGTCGGGGTTCAAAATCGGTTTCCGATCCGGTCCGAGCGCCGGGGTGCCGAACTCGACGAGGCACATGCGGCAATTGCCGGCGACGGGCAGCTTCGGATGATAACAATAATGCGGCACGTCCGTCTTCGCCAGCTCACACGCCTGAATCATGGTTGTGGGCATCAGTTTGCCCGACCAATCGGCCATGAGGCGCGGCACCTCGATCTCGCGCCCGTCCACTGTCACCCGGATTTTTTCAATCGTGGCCGGCGCGGGCTGGGTTTTGGTTGTTGGTGCGGCGGACATTTCAATTCAATTCACTTTGCCAAGATTCTTTCGTCAATTCCGCAATCTTCTCAAAAATGTCCTTTTTGCCTTGAATAAGATTTTGGTCAACCGTCAAACGAACTGTTTGCCAATCTGAATTCCAAGGTTTCAAATCGTAAGGAATCCGCGTACCGTTGAGCAGACCCGTCGCCTTAGGAACTTCAGAATTTTTTAACCAAGCGTAAAACGTTGTTTTATCATTTCGCCCTTTTGCCAAAGAAAAATAAATCTCTTCGTCGTGAAGCAATCGAATATAGCTCGCTTTGTAACGAAGCGTCAGTTCGCCAACACCTCGCGACAATATTTCTTGTAATGCTTTTGCATTCGCAAGAGTCCCAGCAGATTTTTGCTGCCAAAAATCTTCTCCGACAGTTTCAATCGTTTCGATTTGCGGGCGTTCTTCCAATTCCGGCTCTTGGTAAGCGTTGAGAATCTTCGTAAAATGCAAAACGCGATTTCCAGCCACCTCAATTATATTTGCTTGAATCGCAATTATCGGAATTGTCAGGCTCAAAAGTTGAATGACGTTGAAAAATCGGCGATTCATGGTTTCAGCAACTAACACAGCCGTGTGTGTTCGTTTTGGCCAACGCCGTCTTTCCAAATCCCAATATTCCAAAGTGCGAATGATGTGAGACTCATCAGTAGCTCCCAGCATCAATTCAACTTCATACATCAATCCGTTTTCGGAATCGCCCAATAACAAATCCAATCTGCCACCGCTTGATTGTTGTTTTTCTCTCGAAACTACTTCTAATTCTCCGAGTCCAAGAATGCTCGGATTGGCGGCTATTTGGTCTTGCAACCAATGCTCATCCTTTCCGCATTCGCGGATACTCAAAGTTTTTGAAATTGTAATTTGGTCTGTCATAGCTCAATTCCTCCAGGTTCCTTTATCTCATTAGCACCGGGCTTCAGCCCGGTGACCCTCCGGCCAAGAGAACATCCAGCCGTTTTAACGGCTTTTCCGCGCGTACGGGAAGCCGTTGAAACGGCTGAAGTCACACACCCGCAGCTAACACCGGGCTGAAGCCCGGTGCTAATGAGAGGTTGGTTCGTTCGCATTTCTTTGTCAGCATTACACATGTTGATTCGCCGTAATTTTCATTTCGTGCGTCGGCCCGGCGCCTTTGGTTTCCTTCGCGCGCCGCTCTTCATCGGCGGTGCCTTTGGCAACAAATTCGTCCTTGAACCTGGCCACAAAGCTTTGCACCGGCCAGGCGCAGGCCTCGCCGAAGGCACAAATGGTGCGGCCGCCGGGAATGTTGTCGGCAATCTTCACCAGATAATCCGCATCCTGCGCGCGGCCTTCGCCGTGGGTGAGGCGATGCAGCGCCTGGCTCAGCCAGAGCGAGCCTTCCCGGCAGGGTGTGCATTGGCCGCAGCTTTCATGCGCGTAAAATTCGGCGATGTTCGCCAGCGCGGCGACAATGTCGGTTGAGTTGTCCATCACGATGATGGCGCTGGAACCGCTCATCGAACCGGCCTGGATCAGCGAATCGAAATCGTAGGGCAAATCGAGCAGGTCCACGTCCTTGCCCTTGATTTTGAATTTTTCGCCCGCCTTGAAAACCTTGGCCGACGATCCTCCGGGAATGACCGCCTTCAACGAGCGCCCGGGACGCAGTCCCCCGCCGAAATTCGCGTCGAAAATCAATTGTCCGATGGTCACCTTGCCAACTTCAATTTCGTAATAGCCAGGTTTCTTCACATGCCCGCTGAGGCTGACGATGCGGGTGCCGGTGTTGTTGGGGGTGCCGAGCTTGGCGAATTCCCCGCCGCCCATGGCCACAATGTGCTTCACATTGCAAAGCGTCTCGACGTTGTTGACGATGGTCGGGCACAGCCACAAACCGAAAACGGCCGGGAAATATGGCGGTTTGATGCGCGGATACGGCCGCCGGCCTTCGAGCGATTCGATGAGTCCGGTTTCCTCGCCGCAAATGTAAGCGCCCGCGCCGCGGTGGATGTAAATCTCCAGATCGTAACCGCGGCCGAGAATGTTCCTGCCCAGGAAATTCTTCGCGCGGGCATCCTGCAGGCACTGATTGAGGAGCTTCGCGCCGTCGGGCATCTCGCCGCGGATGTAGACGTAAGCCAGGTGCACGTCGTTCGCGAAACACGAGATAATCATGCCTTCAATGAGCTGGTGCGGGTCCTTGTAGATGATCTGGCGGTCCTTGAACGTGCCCGGTTCGGATTCGTCCGCATTGCAAATCAGGTAAACCGGCTTGCCGCTTTTGTGGTCCACAAACGACCACTTTAATCCGCACGAAAAACCCGCGCCACCACGGCCACGCAGGCCGGAGATCATGACTTCCTGGCGGATTTGTTCCTGCGCGTCCTGCGTTTTGCCTTCGGGCAAAGATTTGGGCTGAATCGTGAGCGCCTTTTTAAGCGCGTCGTAGCCGCCATGACGCAAGTAGCATTCGATGTCCGGCGCATAACCCGGTTCATCGGCGTGCTTCAAAATCAGTTTGTATTCCTGTGGCATGTCAGCAAAGTGCGGGATGAAAGTTCTCATTAACACCGGACTTCAGCCCGGTGAAAAACGCGCCATAATTTGAAACCGTTTCAACGGTTTCTTTGAAGTCGGTCAAACCGTTAAAACGGTTTGATATTTGCCCTGTCCGCAGCCCACCGGACTGAAGTCCGGTGTTAATGAAAGTCTGCCGGCTTGACTGGCCGGAGAAACCCTCTAGCCTGTCCAACGCTCCGGCTTGCCCGATGGTGTAACGGTAGCACAGCAGACTCTGGATCTGTTTGTCATGGTTCAAATCCATGTCGGGCAGCCAATTGACCAAGGCTGAAGGCTGAAGGCTGAAGGCTGAATTGAACGTCTTCATTTGCATTTCTCCACAATTTCATCCGCCTTCGCGTGGCTGACGCCCTGATGGAACTCGTCGTTGACCATCATCACCGGCGCGGTGCCGCAACTGGCGAGGCATTCGACGAACTCGACCGTGAACTTTCCGTCCTTCGTCGTTTGGGGCCCGTGCGCGTGCGCGTCCAGGCCCAGCTTCTCGCAAAAATGTTTGTGCAGTTCATGCGCCCCGCCCAGCGCGCAGCTCAACGTCCGGCAGATTTGATCTGGTATTTGCCCATCGGCTGCTGCCGGAGCATGGGATAAAATGTCACCAGCTCGTAAACGTTGATGGGCTGCAATTCGAGTTTCTTCGCCGTCCACTCGACCGCTTCCTGCGAAATCCAGCCGAAATGCTCCTGGATGGCGTGCAGCACCATGAGTGACGCCGCCCGCTTGACCGGGTAATGCGAAATCAATTCGTCAATCCCGGCTTCAAGATTTGTTGGGACGGTGAAACTCATTTGTTCGGAAATCATCGGTCACATTCCCCCATCACAAAGTCGAACGATCCGAGAATGGCGGTCGTATCGCTCATCATATGGCCCGGCATCAGATGCGACAAAATGCTCAGATTCACAAACGAGGGCGAACGAATCTTCAGCCGATACGGCGTGCCGCCGCCGCGGCTGTTGATGTAAAAACCGAGTTCGCCCTTCGGGTTTTCGTGGCCGAAATAAATTTCGCCGGGCGGCACGTTCATGCCCTCCGTCACCAGCATGAACTGGTGAATCAACTCTTCCATACTCGACATGACTTTGTCCTTCGGCGGCAGAACGATTTTGCCATCAGCCACGTTGACCGGTTCCTTCGAGGCGTTGTCGAAACCGCCGGGGATTTTGTCCAGGCACTGATGCAAGATGCGCACGCTCTGGCGCATTTCCTCCATGCGCACGAGATAGCGGTCATAGCAGTCGCCGACCGAGCCGAGCGGCACGTCAAATTGAAAGTCCGGGTAGCAAAGATACGGCTGCGCCTTGCGGAGATCGTAATCCACGCCGCTGCCGCGCAGGTTCGGCCCGCTCAAGCCGTAGTCAATCGCGTCGGCTTTCGAGATGACGCCCACGTCCCGGGTGCGGTCCACCCAGATGCGGTTGCGCGTGAGCAACGTCTCCATCTCCGCGATGTTGACGACGACTTCATTCAGAAACTTGCGGACGGCGTCGCACCAGCCGGGCGGGGTGTCGCGCGACACTCCGCCGATGCGCGTGTAGCTGGTCGTGAACCGCGCGCCGGTGAGCGATTCGCAGAGATTGTAAATTTTTTCGCGCTCCGTGAACGTGAGCAAAAAAACCGTGATCGCGCCGAGGTCCAGTCCAAATGCGCCGAGCCCCAGCAGGTGCGACGAAATGCGCGCCAGTTCGCAGCACATCACACGGAGGTACTGGCAGCGCCGCGGTAAATTCTTTTCAATGCCCAGCAGTTTTTCCACCGCGAGCGCGTAAGCGACGTTGTTGGCCAGCGGTGCGAGATAATCCAGCCGGTCCGTGTAAGGGATGAACTGGGTATAGGTCATGTTTTCGGCGATTTTTTCGTCGCCGCGATGCAAATAACCCACATCCGGGCTGGCCTTGGTGATGAGTTCGCCGTTGAGTTCGAGCACGATGCGGAGCACGCCGTGCGTGGCGGGATGCGACGGCCCCATGTTCAGGACCATTTTCTCGCCTTGCATATCGCGCAATTCCTCAGCCGCATCGCTTGCACGTGCGGCGGGGTCGCGAATTTCAGTGTCTTGAACGGTGGCCATGGAAATTATTCTTCCGGCGTCCGCACCCGCGGCTCGCGTTCAATGGCGTCCTTGCCGCCTTGCGCAGTCACGAACGGCCCGCCTTCAAGCGGCGCGGTTTTCGTGAAAGCCACATCCGGCACTTCGCTCGGCTTGCCGGCGAGCGGAAAATCCTTCCGCAACGGAAAATAAGGGTAGCCTTCCCACATCAAAATCCGGCGCAAGTCGGGATGACCGCGGAACCGGATGCCCATCATGTCGTAGATTTCGCGTTCGTGCCAGTTTGCCGTGCGCCACACGCCGATGATGGTCGGCAACTCGGATTTTTCCTCGCTCACGCAGGTTTTAAGCCGCAATTCACAGGTGTCCGCGAGGCAGCGCAGATGATAAACGAGCGTCCAGCGCGGGTCTTCGCCGTAGTTGTTGAGGCTGCTGATATCCACGAGGTAATCGAAGCCCAGCTCCTTTCGGGCGAATTCGCATACTTCCGCGATTCGTTCCGCGTCGGCGAGCTGGAGGGTGATTTCGCCGCGGAACTCCGCCGGTTCGGAAAGCACGTCCCCGAATTTGGCTGTGAGATGTTTGGCTAAATCGAGTGCGCTCACGGTCAAAAAGAATGGAAACACGGATGGACACGGATGGACACGGATAAAACGTAGCAGCCGCCCCGTCCTGCGTAGCAGTACTACGGAGGGTGGACGTGAGGAAGCTCTGACTTCCTCTTGATTTGAGCCTCGTTACCTCGGCTGCTACTTGGAATTGAATATATCCGTGTTTATCCGTGTTCATCCGTGGTTGGAAATTCAACTGGCTTTCTTTAGCGTGGCCAGCAACGGCTCGCGCTGGATCTTGCCCTGAAGTTTGATGAGCGCATCGAGCAACGCTTCGGGCCGGGGCGGACAACCGGCCACGTAAACATCCACGGGGATGATGTTGTCCACCCCTTGCAGCACGGAGTAGCTGCGATACATGCCGCCGGTCGAAGCGCAGGCGCCCATGGCGATGACCCATTTCGGCTCGGCCATCTGGTCGTAAATGCGCTTTACCGCCATCGCCATTTTGTAAGTGACCGTCCCGGCGACGATCATCACGTCGGATTGCCGCGGCGAGAAACGCATGGCCTCCGAACCGAAGCGGGAAATATCGAACCGGCTCGCGCCGGCGGCCATCAATTCAATGGCGCAACAGGCCAAACCCATGGGCATCGGCCAGAGGGAGTTTTTGCGAAACCAATTCAAGGCCGCGTCAATGCGCGTGACGATAAAGTCACCTTCGATTTTAGAATCGTAGCCGATTTCGCTCGATGTTTGCATAAAACACACCCCCAAGGAGGCGTGCAAGCTAACATAAACGGCGGTAACAATGTGAACAAGATAAATTGCGGATAGTGGTTCAGTTTGAGCTAAATCGGTGAGGCGAGACTACTACGAGCCGATTTTGATCGCAAATGCCATCAGTGCCGGCTCGCGAGGACGCTCGCCCCACCCTATCAGCCAACTACCAATATGTGAACGTTTCACAAACTTTCAGCTCTCACCCTGAAACTTTCACACAAATTTAACCATGCAGATTGCGATAATTCCATTATCAACTTGCGCTTGTGAGCCGCGTCAGATTGCATAGAATCAAAAATGCGGCCGGCTTGAACGATGAAAACCTTTGCACAGCTGAATTTTCCGGGGCGGCTTATCGCCGTTGAGGGCCTTGACGGATCGGGCAAGTCCACGCAGATTTATCTGCTCAAGCGCTGGCTGGAAGCCGAGGGCATCAAGGTTTATTTCAGCGAGTGGAACTCGTCGGAACTGGTGAAGTCGGCCACGAGCAAGGGCAAAAAGCGCGAGCTGCTGACGCCGACGACGTTCAGCCTCATTCACGCCACGGACTTCGCCGACCGCTATGAGCGCCATTTGCTGCCGCTCTTGCGCGCGGGCTACGTGGTCTTGTGCGACCGTTACATTTTCACCGCGTTCGCACGCGACGTGACGCGCGGCTGCCCGCCTGACTGGGTGCGGGGCATTTACAGTTTCGCCGCGCTGCCCGACCTCACAATTTTTTTCAAGGCGGATTTGGAGGTGTCGCTCAACCGCATTCTCGAAGGCCGTCCCAAGCTGAAATTTTTCGAGGCGGGCATGGATTTGAAGCTGTCAAATGATCCCTACGAGAGCTTCCGCATTTTTCAAGGCCGCATTTTGGAGCAATACATGGCCATCCGCGGCGAATTCAATTTCGTCGTGATGGACGCCAACCTGCACGTGGAAAAACAGCAGGTGCTCGTGCGCAAACTGGTGAGCGACCACATTGATTTGAAAAAGTTCAAACGCCGCAGCCCATTGCCGTTGCCGCCATCGGCTCCACCCGGCAGCAAGGCAATGGAGGTGGAAGAGGATTCGACCGCATGAAAACAGATCCCAAACCCGCAAACAAATGCCGCCAATTTTACGGACACGGCATTCCCGGCGTTCGACTGGCGGACCTCACGGGCCGATTGATCGTGGTCGAAGGCGCGGATGGTTCGGGCCGCTCCACGCAAATTGCGCGGTTGGTGGACAGCCTCGAAACCGGCGGCCACGCCACGGTGCAGGTCGGTTTGAAACGCTCTACGCTCGTGAGCGCCGAACTCGAAGGGGCGCAGGAAGGAAATATTTTAAGCCGCACGACGCTGAGCTTGTTTTACGCGACAGATTTCGCCGACCAGTTGGAAAACATCATTTTGCCGGCGCTCAAGGCGGGTTTCATCGTGCTGGCTGACCGTTACATTTACACGCTCATGGCGCGCGACATGGTGCGCGGCATGGATGAGGCCTGGCTGAAAAACCTTTATGGCATCGCGCTCGAACCCGACGCGGTGTTTTATCTTTCCGTCGAACCGGAGGAGCTGGTTCAGCGCAATCTCGCCAAAAGCGCAACACTGGATTATTGGGAAAGCGGCATGGATCTCGGCCTGTCGCGCGACATGTTCGACAGCTTTGTGAAGTATCAGACGGCGATCCAGGCCGTGTTCCGGCGTCTGCAAAAGACCTACGACTTCAACATCGTGGACGCCAATCGCTCCATGGATTCGGTCACCGGGGAATTGCGCAAAAAAATCGGCGTGCTGCTGAACGGAAAATAAAAGTCAAACGCCCGGTGGCGGGTTGGTTGACTCCGTCCTCGGCGGTTTGTTTGTGGGGGACGGCGAATTCGCCGCCGGTTGCGGGTGATATCCGGCCGGTCGAAACTGTTTCATCAACTCTTCAAACCTTTTCGATTGCTCCGGTGTCAGTTCGGCGCGGATTTGCTGGTTAACGTCCTCTATCACCTTGCGCATCTGCGGCGCGACATTGGTCCATATCACGTGGTTGCGTTCCTGGCCTTCGGCGACGATTCTGGCGATGTTGTTGCTTTGCACCAGGGTGAGATGAAGCGACTTGTCAAGCCGACGGACCAATTCCTTGCTTAAACGTTCCGCCAGTCGCGGGAGGGGAACCTCCGGTGCATGGGCAGGCCCGTGATTGTCCGCCGTCGGATGCGCGTTGGGCTCTGCGGCTGGCGGTTCAACATGGCTCGACTGCTGGCTTTGCACATGATTAACCAGCAGCCCGCCAGTAATCACACCTGCGCCAAAAATCACCACTGTCGCCAGAATGATTTTCCACGAATTCATTGTGCCTGATCGCTTTGGTCCACGGACGCCAGCAGCGTGTTTTCAAAATTCTGGGAAAGATCGCTGGCATTGGGCGAAGCCTTCGGATTGAAAAATGCCCACGCGCCGAACAGCAAGGCGATGACCACGCACGACACGGCGGCCCGCCAAAGCCCGCGCACCCACAACGCCAGGGGCTCGGTTGCGGCGCGAGCCGCGAGCAGGGCCATCACGCGCTTTTCAAACGCATACGGCACGCGGTCGCCCGGCGGGTTGGCGTGGGCGGCGGCGAGCAATTTCTTTTGCAGTTCAGCGATGTTCATACAAACCCCGATTTTTTAGACGGCGTCATGCAATGCCGGGTTACAGATACTTGTCCGTTGTCATCTTGGCCAGAATCCTTCGCATTTCAGCCCGCGCCCGAAACGCGCGCACTTTTACCAGCGGCACCGACCAGCCGGTGAGCCGGGCGATATCCTTGACCGACCGGTCTTCAATTTCGAGCAACGTGATGACCAGCCGCGCCTGGGGCGAAAGCCGTTCCAGGATGCGCTCGACGAGCAACCTGGCTGCATCCGCATTTTCGGAGGCGGTTTCCGGCTGCGCCACGAACCGCTCCAGCCAGTCGTTTTCCGGCTCGGTTAAATCCGAAAACGGCGACTCGCGGTTGCGCTGATGGCCGCGCAAAAAATCGTAGCACGTCCGCACCGTCAGCCGCATGAGCCAGTGTTCAAATGGAGCTTCACCGCGAAAACTTTTGAGTTTTTCAAATGCCTTGAGCCAGACTTCCTGCGAGATGTCTTCGACCTCGCTTTCGCGGCGCGCATAACGGCGGGCGGTGGCAAAGACACGCGGCGAATACTTTTGCACCAGCGGTTCGAAGCTGGCGGCATTGCCCCGCAACACTGCAGCAATCAGATCCCGCTTCGGTTTGTTCCATCGCGCGAGAGTCTGCCAAAAAACCGGCTCCGGCCAAAGTCAAAAGCCGTTTTGAATCCAGGCGGTCAAGACCGTGTGATGTGGAGCGCTGCCTCCAGGTCGCGTGCGAATTGGGAAAATGAATCGCCGATTTTGCGGGGTTGGTCGGCCAGTGTGTTCCACATTTGTTCGGTGACGGCCGGCCGGTGGCGAATCAATGCCACCGTGGCGCCAATCAGCGAAAGACTGTTGTTCAGGTCATGTCGCAAGGCGGAGAGTTTTTCGTTCAACTCGCCGATTTGCTCCATGCTCAGGGTGACGGGTATGGTAGGCTGGGCCATGATGAAATTATCGTTTATATTCGGGTGAAAGCCAGCGGATTTTGTGCCGGAACCGGCTAAAAAATGGAGCGAGCGAAGGGATTCGAACCCTCGACACTCACGTTGGCAACGTGATGCTCTACCAGGCTGAGCTACGCTCGCTTCCAGCAAGAAAAGACAGTATATGCGAACTCGACGGATTTACAAGCCCGATTTCAGGCCGGCTTGTCCGAACCGCCCAACGTCGTACGAATCACCTTGAGCAAGTCGTCATGGTTGATGGGCTTGTGGAAAAACGCCACTGCGCCGCAACTCGCGGCGCGTTGCTTGATTTTCACGTCTTCAGTGCCGGTGATGATGATGATGGGAATTTTCTTCGCCGGATCCAGGCGCTGAAACCAATCCATGATGCGAAAACCGTCCCAAGGCACGCCGTCCACTTCCGGCGGAAAGTTGATGTCCAGCAAAATCAAATCGGGAGTTTCCTTGCGCGCGGCGGCGACCGCCTCGGAACCGTCCAAGGCAGTAATGATTTGATAACCAGCGCCTTGCAATTTCAGGGAAACTGTCTTGAGGATGACTGCGTTGTCATCCACCACCAGAATTTTCTTCTGGCGCGCGGGGACAGATTCGGCGTTCATAATTCCACGATTCACCAACAATTCGCTATATTCTAACAGCCAATTGAATACCAACCTACCAGACACTTCTGGTGGGGAGAAGCAATTTTAAGCGCTTTGACTTTTACGCCTGCCAATGTGCTAAACTGACGCGTGAGCAACATTTTCTACACTCCCGGCGAACAGCGCGCCGAGAAGGTCAATGACCTTTTCGCCGCCATCGCGCGGCGCTACGATTTGCTCAACGACCTGCAAAGCTTCGGCCTGCATCGGCACTGGAAACGCCGAGTCGTCGAACTTGCCGCCGTTCAATCCGGCAATCGCGCGCTGGATATGTGCTGCGGCACCGGCGACATCGCCTTCGCCCTCGCACGGCGCGGCGCGGCGGTCGTCGGCCTCGATTTCAGCGCCGCAATGCTCGACGTCGCCGAGTCCCGAAACAAAATCCCGGACCCGAAATCCGGCGCGCGAAATCCGACCTTCATCCAGGATGATGCGCAGCAGATTCCGTTTCCTGATGGGACATTCGACGCGGTCACCGTCGGTTACGGTTTGCGAAATTTGAAGAGCTGGGAGAAAGGTCTGGATGAAATGCACCGCGTGGCCAAGCCGGGCGGACGGCTGGTGGTGTTGGATTTTGGCAAACCGGCAAACTCCCTTTGGCGCGCGATTTATTTCGGTCATTTGCGCTGCTCCGTGCCGCTCATCGGTCGGCTGTTCTGCGGCAACGCGGACGCCTACGCCTACATCCTTGAATCGCTCGAGCATTATCCGGCGCAAGAGGGAGTCGCGGAAAAAATGCGCGAGTTGAAGCTTGTGAACGTGCGCGTCATCAATCTGCTGGGCGGCGCGATGGCCATCAACTACGGCGAGAAACCAATTTGATTGGCAGGAGCCGACGTGAGGAGGCTCCGAATAAAATTTGAAATTAGAGTCTCGTCACCTCGACTCCTACAAATGAAAAATGTCGCGCGCTTGTCGCGCCGTAGCAGCTGGCCACGTCGAAACGCAGTGAAGGCGGGGGCGAAGGTGGAAAGAACGCGCCGTGGTCGAAGGGAATTTGCAGCCTAGTTATTAGGCGACACGTCTCGCATAAAATCCGTGCTTCCACGCAACCTTGGAAGCGGTCTTGAAACCCACGCTCGCGCGAACGGTCGCGAACTTCCCCAACTCCATCAGGTCTGCGACAATGATGAATGGCTTCTGTCGCAAGGCCGACGCCAAATCCCCGACCACAACCGGATCGGGAATATCAATGTGAGGCTCTTGGGGAGAATCGTCCAAATTCCGGGCGGTCTTCTTCGGCGGTCGTGGCGGACCACCAGCGGAAGCTGGCTGCGTCTTCGGCGTCTTCTGTGGACGCGAATCACTCATGCGTGCTCCTGTCACCTAACAGTTAATGGACGGCTAGTTTTGCAGCCTATCCTGTTTCGTGGTTGTGAGTGTGTTTCGCATTTAAGTTTCAGTCCAGCACACTGTTGAAACTGAATTCCCTGCGGGCGCATTCGCGCAATGCCCCGGAGCGCGGCTGTGTCGGAGACCAGCCGCAGCAGCTTCGCAAACCAGTCTGCCGGAATACGTCTGATGCCGCACAGCTTTCAACATGCTGCGGCTGGTGCTTGGCACACAGCCGCGCTCCACTGCAAAGTCTGCGCCCGGATTATCCGGACAGTTTGATCGTCATCCCTTCGCGCGCGGCATCCACGCGCAATTTTGCTTTCTGTTTCGCCACGAGCCGGCGTGCGTGCTGGACCATCTTGTCAATTCGTTTGTCGTCGTGGTCCGGGTCGTGGTGGAACAGGGAAAGTTGTTTGACCCCGGCTTGCAGGGCGAGCGCGACCGAATCGTCCACGCAACCGTGCCCCCAGCCGAAGTGCTCCTGGTATTCCTTGGAATCGTATTGCGAATCGAGGATCAACAAATCCACGTCGCGCAGAAAGTCGATCAGTTCCCGGTCTTTGCCGCCGATGCGCGGCTCGGCGTCGGGGAAAAAAGCGATCAAACTGTCGGGCGAGAACAACCGGTAGCCGACGCAAAGGCCCGGATGATTGGCGCGCAGCGCCCGCACGCACACCGGGCCGATGTTGAAGTTGAAGTCCTTGAGTTCCTCGATTTCGATATTGCTTGGCAGTTTGTTGAACGGTATGGGAAAGTAGGTGCTCTCCATCTGGGCGGTCAGGGCATTGACCAGGCCCTTGCGCGTGCCTTCGCAGCCCAAAATCCGCAGCCGGCAGCGTGAATCGTAAATCGGCCCAAAAAACGGCAGACCTTGAATGTGATCCCAATGCGTGTGCGTCAGCAGCATGGTCAGATTCAGCGGCTGATTTTTGAATTCCGACAGGAGGGAACGGCCCAGCGCCCGCAGCCCCGTGCCTGCGTCGAGGAGGATGATTTCTCCGCCGCCGCGCACTTCAACGCACGTCGTGTTGCCGCCATAATGCACGGTCGTCGGTCCCGGTGTCGGAATCGAGCCGCGCACACCCCAGAATTTCACGCAAGTGGCAGTCTTGATGAAATAACTTTAACCCGTGCGGTCAAAAAGACAAATCGCAAAAATTGAATCGTTCGGAAGGCGGGAGGCGGCCGGCAGCCTTTTCAACCTTAATTCATCGCGAAAAACCTTGCGTAGCATGGCGACTGTTTTAGGATGATAACCTTTGGTACCTTGACGGATTGGCAGTTCAGTTGGGAGGGTGGCCCCGAAAGCATTCGGGGTTGGTGTGGGCTTTAAGCCCCGGCTTTGATGGATAATTATTTTTGTGGGTTGGTAGCTCAGTTGGTAGAGCAGTGCCCTTTTAAGGCATTGGTCCAGGGTTCGAGTCCCTGCCAACCCACCACTTTTAAGAAAATGGCTTGGGCTTACATTCTGCGCGGCGATTCCGGGCGGCACTATATCGGCTCAACAATCAGCGATACGCTTTGAGCGTCGTCCGGCGGATCAGTTTTGCGCTGACGACAAAACTTGCTCCCCACGACTCACCCTGCTTACTCTGGCCACACAATGCGGTTGCTCGACCGATATCTGTTCCGCGAACTGCTCACGCCTCTGGCATATTGCCTCGGCGGTTTTCTGATTTTCTGGATTTCCTATGACCTGTTCACGGAGTTGCAGGAGATGCAGGAACGCAAACTGCATTTGCTCGATGTCATCGAGTATTCCGTTGCGATGACGCCGGAATTTTTGGTGACGATACTGCCGATCGTGCTGCTGCTTGCGTTGCTTTACACGCTCACGAATCACGCGCGCCACAACGAAATCACCGCCATGCGCGCGGCGGGCGTGAGTTTGTGGCGTGTTTGTGTGCCTTATCTGGTTGTCGGTCTGATCCTGAGCGCGGTTTTGTTCTGGTTGAATGAATGGTGCGTTCCCCGCAGCATGGATTGGGCGGCCCGGATTCTGAGTCGTTACACTCAAAAGCTGGACGCCCCCAACGCCAAAAGTCAATTCCATGTTCTGGCCAATGCCCGTGAACACCGGCTATGGCATTTTGACGAATACCGGACCCGGCCACCCGAAATGATCGTTCCGATCGTCAGTTGGACATTGCCGGACGGTTCGTGGCGGCGCTTGAGGGCCGACCGCGCAATCCGCACAAATGGTGTGTGGACATTTTTCAACGCGGCGGAATTCAAACAAGCCAATGATAACGCTCCACTAATTCCATTTTTTCAAACCAACGTGCTGGCGATGCCGGAATTTAATGAAACCCCGGCGGAAATTCAGAGCGAAATCAAAATCAGCAGCTATCGGGGCTTCCGCAATGCCCGCCGGGCGGATATTCCACTCCGGCTCATTTTTGGTTATTTGCGATTGCACCCCAATTTACCGCGCGCCGAGGCTGGCTGGCTGCTCACCAAATTACACGGGCGACTGGCTGCCCCCTGGACGTGTTTGGTCGTGGTGCTCGTCGCCATTCCGTTTGGCGCGGCTTCAGGACGCCGCAACCTTTTCGTCGGCGTGGCCGGCAGCATTTTCATTTGCTTTACCTATTTTATAATCCAGCAGGTGAGTCTCGCGCTGGGTTCCGCCGGCCATCTGCCCGCCTGGCTGGCGGCCTGGCTGCCCAATATGATTTTCGGGACGACGGGCCTGGTGCTGATGGCGCGGGTGCGATGAATTTGAGTTTCGATTGTGAGTGACGAGCATTCCAAACTGGTGTCGCGTTTCGAGCGGCTGCAATTGCTCTATCAAGTGAGCAATGTCATTCATTCCACACTCGAACCCCAGGAAGCGCTGCAATTGATTGTAAGCGAAGCGGTGCGGCTGATGCACGCATCGAGCGGCTCGGTGGTCTTGATCAATCCCACGTCGGGCTTTCTGGAAATCCACGCGTCGCAAAACCTGCCGCCGGCGGCCACGCGGCTCAAATTGCGCGTGGGTGAAGGCATTACCGGCTGGGTTGCGCGCACCGGCAAACCCGCGCGCGTCGGCGACGTGAAACAGGACCCGCGCTACGTGATGGCGCGTCGCAGGGTCCGGTCGGAACTGGCTGTGCCGCTGGAAGTGAACGGTGAAACGCGCGGCGTGCTCAACATGGATTCGGATCGCGCGGACGCCTTCACCGCGGAAGACCAGGAATTGCTCCAGGAACTGGCGTTGCAAGCGGCCAAGGTGATTCAAAACACCTGGCTCTATGAGCAATTGCGGCTGAAGGCGCATTTATTCGAATCCCTCGCCAGTGTGAGCCGGACGATCAATTCCACGTTGAATCTCGACGAAGCGTTGCAGGCCATCACCCGCGAAGCAAGCGTGTTGATGCACGCGCGGATGTGCTCGCTGATGATGCTGGACGAAAGCCGCGAATGGCTCGATTTGCGCGCCAGTTACGGCGCGGGCGAAGCCTATCTCAACAAACCCCGGCTGCCGGTGGACGACAGCCTGCTCGGCGTTGTGGTGCGCCGCAAAAAACCGATGCAGGTCGCCAACGTCCAGGAGTCGAGCCGTTATCAGCATGTCGAAGTCGCGCGGTGCGAAGGCTTGGTTTCGCTGCTGAGCGTGCCATTGATCTTTGCCGGCCGGGCGATCGGGACGTTGAGCATTTACACGGGCCGTCCGCATAGTTTTTCCAACGAGGAAATCAGCATTTTGAGCGCGCTGGCCGAGTTGTCGGCGATTGCGATTGAAAAGGCGCGGCTTTATGAGCGGGTCGTGGACGTCGAGGAACAGTTGCGGCAGAACGAAAAACTCTCCGCGCTCGGCCTACTGGCCGCCGAGGTCGCACACGAAATCCGCAATCCGCTCACGGTGATGAAGCTGCTGTATCATTCGCTGGATTTGAAGTTTCCAGATGGCGACCCGCGGGCGAAGGATGCCCGGATCATTGATGCGAAAATCGAGCACCTGAACAAGATCGTCGAGCAGATTCTCGCGTTTGCGCGCACCACCGAGCCTGAACTGGTACCGGTGAATTTGAATGAATTGGTGGATGAGCTTGGATTGCTCGTGCGGCACAAGCTGGCGAATCAAAACATCCGGCTGGTCCGTCAATTGCAGCCGGATTTGCCGGTCGTGATGGGTGACGCACCGCAACTGGAACAGGCGTTTCTGAATTTGATCCTCAACGCCGCCGGGGCCATGCCGGACGGCGGGACACTCACGATCGAGTCCAAAGCCATTCGTTTGCCGCGGAGCAATCCGCGGGCAACGCACGTCACGGTGGAGTTCAAGGACACTGGTGGCGGCATGAGCAAGGAAGTTCAAGCCCGCGCCTTCACGGCGGTTTTGAGCACAACGAAGGCCAAGGGAACAGGATTGGGTCTGGCCATTGTTGGCCGCATCGTCGAAACACATCACGGGAAGGTCCGAATCAAGTCACAAATTGGCTCCGGTACGACCATTCGCATCACTTTGCCGGTGAAGTAATTTTGGACTGCGCGGACACGTCCGCGCTTTGATCGCCGCGGCACATCGCGGTGGGGAAAGCGGCAACGTGTTACCGCACTCCACAGCGAAAAGCCGTTTATCGCCCTGTGGCTCAATCTGGTTTCAACACCAGTGTTACGAACAAAGTGAAGCCGCGTTGCGCCGGGCTAGCCACCAGTTGTGTACCGAGCCGCAAGTTCTCCGACGGGAATTTCCAAACAAACTCCCGGTCGTTTCCGTGAAATTGGACAACGTCAACGAGTGCCATAGGATTCTAGTTTTTCACCTTGGGAACCCCTTAACAACTAAAGGAAAAAACGCCGGTGCTCAACGGTGCTGCCATTAGAAGGGCCGGCGACGCAGGTGCATCACGGCTTTGATGTAAAGGACTTCGCCTCGCAGACTGTAAACGATGGCATAAGGGAAGTGATGAAAGTTGAGCTTGCGATTGTCGCCCCGGATTTTGCGCCAGCGTTCCGGCATCGGCTACGATGCGGCGCAGCGTGTGTTCGAACTCGTCAAGGAAGTCGTCGCCCAAACCCGGCTGCCTTTCTTCATACCACAGCGCCCCGGCTTCCAACTCCTGGTCGGCTTCAGGATGGCTGGCGACGTGCATGGAGCTTGGCGCGAATGTCCCGGACAGTTTCCTCCACCGGACGGCAATGGACTTTGCCCTCCTCGATCTCACGGGAGCGACGGTCAATGACTTCCTGCCACTGCGTTTCGGCGTCAACATCCACGGGGTCGTCGAGGCTGTTGATGAGTTGATGGGCCAGATACGCCCGGTCTTGCTCCGGCAGGGCCATCACTTCGGCAACTTTTTCAGCAACGATGCTCATGCGCGTATAATATCGCTCTTGCCGGCGGATTGACAAGTTGTGCTTTACTGCAGGCTCCGGCAGAAACCTTTCCTGTTTCTTTTCTTGCTAGACCTTGCTTTTCAGTTTATTCGCAAATGCTCGAATTCAATTTTATGTCAAACAGCAAATTGCAATGGTGGAAGCGATTTCAAAAGTATTACACTGAGTTTCCCAAACTTGGGCTGGCCGTGGACTTGAGCCGGATGAATGTGGGCGACACGTTCTTCGCCCGAATGGAGCCGAAGATCCAAAAGGCGTTCGCCGACATGGCGGCGCTCGAATCCGGGGCCATCGCCAATCCTGATGAAAACCGGATGGTCGGACATTATTGGCTGCGAAATCCTTCACTCGCGCCAACGCCGGAAATTCGCAAGGAAATTGAATATACCATCCCCCGAATCAAGAAATTCGCGGCAAAGATTCACTCGGGAAAAATTCACGGCGCCGGCGGGGTATTCAAAAATTTCCTTTTGATTGGCGTTGGCGGATCAGCGCTGGGGCCGCAATTCGTCGCGCACGCCTTAGGCGATCCTCGTACCGACAAGCTCAAACCTTTTTTCTTTGATAACACCGACCCGGATGGCATGGACCGGGTTCTTGCCACAATTGGATACTGAACTGAACAAAACCCTTTGCATTATAATTTCCAAGTCCGGCGGCACCAAGGAAACCCGTAACGGAATGCTGGTGGCGGAAAACGCATTCAAGCACGCAGGCCTTCATTTCGGAAAACACGCCGTCGCCATTACCACCCACGGCAGCGAACTTGATAAGCGCGCCACGAAGAACAAATGGTTAATACGATTCCCAATGTGGGATTGGGTTGGTGGCCGAACCAGCGTCTTATCAGCAGTCGGGCTGTTGCCAGCTGCTTTGCAAGGGATTGATATTACGTATTTGCTTTCAGGAGCCTGTGAATGTGATAAATCAACAAGAGTTTATAACGTTAAAGAAAATCCTGCTGCCCAGCTTTCGCTGGCTTGGTATGTGTCAGGTAACGGTAACGGAACAAAAAATATGGTAGTTTTGCCATATAAAGACCGTTTGGAGCTGTTTTCAAAATACCTCCAGCAACTCGTGATGGAATCACTCGGAAAAGAGCTGGATTTGAATCGAACTGTGGTCAATCAGGGGATCGTCGTTTTCGGAAATAAAGGGGCAACAGATCAGCACTCATACGTTCAACAGCTTAGGGATGGACTGAACAATTTTTTCGTTACCTTTATTGAGGCTTTGAAGGATGGGAATACTCAAGGCCTGGAGGTTGAATCCAAAGTGACTTCTGGAGATTATCTTCACGGATTTTATCTGGGAACCCGCCAGGCACTAGCTGAAAAGGACAGGGAATCCATCACCATTACCGTCAAAGAAGTTTCTCCTTTTGTGGTTGGAATGCTGATCGCCTTGTTTGAACGGGCTGTCGGCCTTTACGCCTCATTAATCAACATCAATGCCTACCACCAACCTGGCGTTGAGGCTGGTAAGAAGGCCGCCGGTAAAGTGATTGAGGCACAGCGCAAAGTGTTGGATTTTCTCTCTAAACAAGCCGGCACAGGGTTCAGCGTTAAAGAAATTTCTAAAGGAATTGGCGCTGAGGATGACGTTGAACACATCTTCAAAATATGCGAACATCTATCAACAAACAAGAGAATAAAAAGTCGTAACGTGTTTGATAGTATAATATTAAGACGAGAATATACTGTAGATTGATTTCTGATGTTTGTTTATCCAAAACATTACGACGTCATTGTTGTCGGTGCCGGTCATGCCGGGATTGAAGCTGCATTGGCTGCTGCCAGAATGGGCTGTCAAACTTTGCTGCTCACCATGAATGTGGATACCATCGGACAGATGTCATGCAACCCTGCCATCGGCGGACTCGCCAAGGGGCATCTGGCGCGCGAGATTGATGCCTTGGGAGGAGAGATGGGCAAAGCCACAGACATGACCGGGTTGCAATTCAGGATGCTGAACACAAAAAAAGGTCCGGCAGTTTGGGCACCAAGAGCTCAGTGCGACAAAAAAGCCTATCAATTTCGGCTCAAATGGGTCTGTGAATCGGAACCCAATTTGGATTTAAAGCAGGGACAAACATCGAAAATCCTTCACAAGGATGGGGAAGCCTTTGGAGTCGAAACCACCCTTGAAGTCCAGTACCTCGGAAAGACAATTGTAATAACAACAGGGACATTTCTTCGGGGCTTGATGCATATTGGATCTAACCAGCAGTCTGGCGGGCGATCTGGCGATTTGGCCGCGTTGGGCCTGTCGGCGTCACTTAAAGAAATCGGCGTTGAGCTTGGTCGGCTAAAAACCGGAACTCCTCCACGGCTTTTGAGACGCTCAATTGACTTCTCCAAAACAGAAACGCAATCTGGAGACGAACCAGTTCCTTATTTCACTTTCTGGAAGGATGATTTGTTCCACATGGAACAATCCGCTAAGACTGTGTTCGGCAGCGGCCATTCCGCCGGGAAATACCCGCCAAGTTCAATCTTGGATAAAATCAATGGCCAATTGAATTGTTACATCACTTTTACCACGCAAAAGACCGCTGAAATAGTCCGCTCAAATTTACACAAATCTCCTTTATACTCAGGCACTATTGAAGGAATAGGGCCAAGATATTGCCCGTCAATTGAAGATAAAATTGTAAAGTTTCCCGAAAAAGAGCGGCATCAAATTTTCCTTGAACCGGAGGGGGTTGAAACTGACGAATTCTATGTCAATGGATTCTCAACAAGCCTGCCGTTTGAAGTCCAAGTGGAATTGGTCAGATCAATCATAGGCTGCGAAAACGCTGAAATCATGCGTCCAGCCTATGCTGTGGAATATGATTTCGCTTACCCGACACAATTACTGCCGTCCTTGGAAACAAAGGCTTGCAGGAATCTATTTTTAGCCGGACAAATCAACGGAACCTCCGGATATGAAGAGGCCGGCGGCCAAGGAATCATCGCCGGGATTAATGCAGCCAGAAGAGTCAATTCCATCGACCCAATCGTCCTTCGGCGCGATCAGGCATATATTGGAGTCCTGATTGATGATTTGGTTACCAAAGGTACGACCGAACCTTACCGTATGTTTACATCACGCGCCGAATATCGCCTCTTGCTTCGCCAAGACAATGCCGACATGCGGCTTTCAGACATTGGACACGAAGTCGGTCTTTTGCCCGAAAGTAAGTATTCATTTTTTTGTTCAAAGCAGAAAGCCATATTAGACGAATTAAGTCGTTTATATTCAACATATTATGCGGATGGTTCTTTGGCAAAAGTACTCTCCAGACCTGAAGTTTGCTACAATGATTTGCCGAATCGCAATGGCGCTCTGTCTGAAGAAGTTATCCAGCAAGTTGAGATTGCCATCAAATATGCCGGGTACATCGAACGGCAGGAGGCGGAGGTTGAGAAATTCAAGAACCTGGAAGACAAACAAATCCCCGACTCTTTTGAATTTTCGTCGGTGCCAAGCTTACGGCTTGAAGCCCGCCAGAAGCTTTCAAAGATTCGTCCAACCACCATCGGTCAGGCGGCGCGCATTTCCGGGGTGTCGCCTGCGGACATCAGCATCCTCATGGTTTGGTTGAAGCGTTGTGGCGGAGCTGGCGAAGGAAACGATTTGTCAGCCGATGCCGAAGCTTGCAGCGCCTGTGAATCGGGACTTGAAGAGTAATGGCGCCACGGGTTTTCGTTCAACATGGCCGCGAGTCCAACAGTCGTTAAACTTTGAAGATTTATAATGGTGTGCCCCCCTTACTCGGGGTTTGACTCGGTCGGCCTTTACGGATAAAAAAAATCGTGTGTCACCAAAAGACCTTCCCCGGGCGAATGTCCTTTTGCGAACGAACGCTGCCGATCTGGCAGGGCGGCTTGATTGTTCTTCTGGTCTTCCTGGCCTATCTCCCCGCCCTGCGCGGCGGTTTCGTCTGGGATGATGACTCGTGGACGACGAGAATAATCGACTTGTTGCGCGACCCCTCCGGCCTGCGCTTGATCTGGTTCCAGCCCACCGCCTTGCAACAGTATTATCCGCTTTCGGGCACAACTTTCTGGCTGGATTATCAACTCTGGAAGTTCTGGACAACTCCCTACCATGTGGAGAACGTCCTGTTGCACGCCCTGGCCGCGTTGCTCTTCTGGCGATTGTTGCTCCGCCTCTGTGTGCCGGGCGCCTGGCTGGCCAGTGCCATCTTCGCGCTACATCCGGTCATGGTCGAATCCGTCGCTTGGATCACCGAACGCAAGAATGTGCTTTCCTTGGTCCTTTACCTCAGCGCATTGTCGGCCTTTGGACGGTATGCACAGTGGGTGACAAGAACGGGAGAAATCGCCCCCGCCCCTGATTCGCCACGCACACGTGCCACCCATCACCTTTTTTATGGTCTGAGTTTCGTCCTGTTTCTAAGTGCGTTGCTGGCCAAGACGACGACTTTTTCGTTGCCGGCGGCCATTCTGTTGATTGGCTGGTGGAAACGCGGACAAATCCGGTGGCGCGCGGACGTGTTGCCGACCCTGCCCTTCTTTGCCCTGGCCATCGGGCTTTGTGCCGTAACTGCCTGGTTGGAGAAGAACCATGTGGGAGCCGAAGGCCCGGATTTTGCCCTGACTTTCCCGCAACGCTGCTTGGTTGCCGGCCATGCGTTCTGGTTTTACCTCGGCAAACTGTTCTGGCCGGCGAACCTCTGCTTCGTTTACCCGCGCTGGCAACCCAATTCCGGTTCGGGGTGGCAATGGCTCCAGCCGGTGACCACCATCGGCGCCCTTTTCACGCTCTGGCTGGCCCGGGGGCACCTTGGGCGCGGGCCGGTGACAGCGCTGTTTTTCTTCGTGGGGACGCTGTTTCCGGTGTTGGGGTTCATGAACGCCTATGGCATGCGTTATTCATTTGTGTGGGATCACTGGGTTTATCTGTCCGCTCCCGGGATCATCGCGCTGGCGGCTGCATTAGTGGTTCGGGCGGCTGAATCTTTGCGCAAGCCGGCAGTGGTTCATGGGTTTGCCGCAATCGTGCTGCCGGTGCTCGCCCTCCTGACGTGGCGGCAGGCCGGGATGTACACGGACACGGAAACGCTTTGGCGGAGGACGCTGGTCAAAAACCCGGATTGCTGGATGGCCCACAGTAATCTGGGGTTTTTGCTTAGGAACCAAGGGCGCATTGAAAAAGCAATGGAACATTACCATAAGGCCATCCAGATCAATCCGAATTCCTCCGAAGCGTTGAATAACCTGGGTATCGCCCTCGCCGCCGAGGGCCGGTTTGATGAAGCGATCAAGAACTATCGCAAGGCCATCCAGATCAACCCGAATTCCTTCGAAGCGTTGAACGACTTGGGGATCGCCCTCGCCGCTGAGGGCCGGTTTGATGAAGCGATTAAGAACTATTACAAGGCCATCCAGATCAACCCGACTTACTCAAACGCGCTGAACAGCCTGGGTATCGCCCTCGCCGCCGAGGGCCGGCTTGATGAAGCGATTGAGAACTATCGCAAGGCCGTCCAGATCAATCCGTATTTTTTCGAAGCGCTGGATAATCTGGGGAACGCCCTCGCCGATAAGGGCCAGTTTGATGAAGCGATCAAGAACTATCGCAAGGCCGTCCAGATCAATCCGTATTCCTTCGAAGCGCTGAACAATCTGGGGAACGCCCTCGCCGCCAAGGGCCAATTTGACGAAGCGATCGAGAACTATCGCAAAGCCATCCAGATCAATTCAAACCGCCCCGAAACCTTCGTTCATTTGGGCATGACACTGGGCCAAATGGGCCGCAACCGGGAAGCGGTGGCCCAATATCGGGAGGCACTGAGATTAAATCCCAATCTGGCCGGGGCGCTGAACAACCTGGCGTGGAAGCTGGCCGCCAGTCCTGATGACGAGCTTCGCAATGGGGCCGAGGCGGTCCGTTTAGCCGAGCGCGCGTGTGATCTGACTCATAATGGCCAACCCTTGTTCATCGGGACGCTGGCCGCCGCTTATGCCGAAGCCGGCCGTTTCCCGGAAGCGGTGGCCACGGCGGAAAAGGCGCAGCGTCTCGCAACCAATGCCGGGCTGGCGGCTGTGGCGGCGCAAAACCAGCAATTGCTTGAACTATACCGGGCCGGTAAACCCTATCACGAGCCTGCTCCAACGGGGCAATGAGTTCCGTTGAACATCCCAGATTTTTCCGAACCAGCTTTGGAAAGAATTCGTCTTCAAGCGGCCCGGTCAGGGGAATTGGTATTGGAAGTTTATGAATTAGCGGACGTTAACAGAGGTCCGCAAAAAAATCCAGATTGGCTGTCCGACATGGATTCGAACCAACTTTCAGGATGTTCTCACCACTTCCCATGATTGCCTCTGGTTGTGTATTCATTGCCCTTTGATATACACGAATAAGCAATGTTTGCAAGCATTATTTGTGCATTTGTGGGAAGCGGCGGGAAGAAAATCGTGTGCAAATCATGTGCAAGAAAAGCGGTTGTGCAAACTTTGTGCAAACCAAACTCGCCCCGGAATCTGTGCAAACCCTGTGCAAAGATTTTGGCCCGCCGTGGCGCGTGGCTGGCCTGTGGCGCGTCCGGGCCATCACGGAAGGGTCATGGCAGCGTCCGGGGACTCAAAACGCGCCTGCTATCGTTTTTGCCGGCGGGCTTGGTCACGGGCAAGCGCGGCGTGGATCAATTCCGGGTCGAGGCGGGCGTTTGTCTGGCGCAGGCGGGCCAGTGCGGTTGGCAATTCAATCAGTCCCCGCGCCGCCGCCTGTTCCAGCAGGCCAATCGTGCCAACTACGGCCAGCCCGCAATGAATGGCCGCGCTGCGTCCGGCGCGGTCGTCCATCAATACCGCGTCGGCATGTATTTCCTGCGCCAGACAGATGGCTTCCAATTCGCCAGCGTCCACGTCCAGCTTGAGGTTTACCGTCTTGGGCGATTGGACGGCAACCCACGCTGGCAACGAGGTTGCCCACTGGCGCACGGGCGGAGGCGTGTTCGGCTGTTGCAGTTCGCGGAAGACTGTCGGCGGAATCACCACTTGGCGGAACAGGCTGGGCAGGATGCTTTCCGCCCCGCACAAAATCAGGTAGTGCAACGGCGAAGTGTCAGAGACGACGACGCTCACGAGCGGGAGAGAATTTTTTCCAGCGTGGCGTTGTCAGCGGCAAGATCGGTGGCGGAATAATTCAACGGGACGGCGCGTTCATTCAGGAAGGCTTCTGTCTGCCAGTAATCCAGTCCCAGCATCGCGCCCACTTGCCGCTGCGTGAGACGTCCGGCGCGATACCCTTCAATCGCCGCGTCTTCCATGACGTGACGGCCAACCGTGTCCGGGGTTTCTCCCCACTGACGGGCGACTTGATCGGGCATTTCCACTGTAACTTGCATAACGCTGTCAATCTAGCACGGCTACGGCAGGTGTGGCAAACGACTTCTGACGCTTGACCAATGGCGCAATGTCACGACTGGCCGCCGTGTTGGTGACGCAGCAGCGCAGCCTCGACGCTTGGCCAGTGAAACAGGATGCGCCGCCCGCCCAGCCGCACACAGGGGATTTTGCCGGTCGTGCGCCAGTTGAACAAGGTGCGGCGGCTCACAGGCAGCCGCGCCAGCAATTGCTTTTGGTCAATGAAGCCAGTCTTGACTGCCGGTGTTTGGCTTTGTTCGCCACGGATGCCACTGTCCCGCGCTTCCATACTGCCGGGCGGCGTTCGGCTGACGTTCTGAAAACTTTTCCGCTCACTATTCACAAATTTGCTCTCCATCTCATTTGGAAGTGAATTTACGCGAAACCGGGTGTGTGTTTGTGTAGGTTCAACACAAAATGACGGCCGTTTTCTGGCAGATCATTCAGCACCAAATGCGGAACTGAACGGCTTGCCCGCCAGGTATCCATGCGCGCTAACGAGCTGTGGCAACGATTGAAAGTCCTTTGCTCGTTTTACCATCCAGACACACGGGAGATAACGCATTCGTTTTCCCAACGCGAAATGTTCACTTAACTCACGCAATCGCAGTCACGAAACGTTCAATTCATCCGCATCACATTGGCAATTGTTTAGCATCGCCCAGCCACCAATTGTCATCTTTTTTGCAAGGCACGCGTTACCCCTTAACAAATTAAGGTTTTCTGCTCCGCTCATTGGTGCGCGAAAATTGCGCCATGCCATGCGTATCAGTGCGACGTGCGACGCCAACCCCAATGCGGCGTCAGGTGTTGCGCTTGATGCCACGCCTGATGCCACATTCCTGCCACGCAGGATGCCAACTTGATTGCCAAGTCAAGCGTCACGTCATTCGCTGCGTCTGTTGCCAACTGATTTGCGGCAACCATCCGCCGTGATGTCCACCGGATCGCCGGTGGCATTGCCGGCGTCTGTCCGGCGGTTTATCCGCTGAAATGTCCGGGTAGCATCCGGGTAACAGCCGGGAAGTTACTGGGCAGTGTCCCGTCAAATGCCCGGAAAAAATCGTGACGCATCCGCGTTGAAGCCGTGCGCGTGAATCAGAGGCCGATTATGTGTCGCCGGTCGGCGCGTCAATGTATTGCTCGCCTCATCCGGCTGCGCTCCACATTGCACCCGCCGCCCGGCTCCGGGGATTTTGCCTCTAGGATTTTGCGCACGGGGAATTGCTTTACGAAGATGATTGGTGAAATATCCCATCGCACCCGCGCTAGGCTTTCCGCTTGATTCCGGCAGGGTAGAGGTATATGCACAATTTCAATCAGGATTGATTTTATGGCCGACGCGAAAACAAATTGCCCAAAGTGCGGTGGTCACATTGCCTTTCCCAAAGAGTTGGCTGGCCAAGCGACATCGTGCCCGCACTGCAACGAATCTATCTTTTTGCCAAAACCCAAACGCACAATTGTTTGGGCAATAGCCAGTGTCATCGCTGTCAGTGCTGTCTGCTTTGGCGCAATTTTCATTTCGCAACATAAAGTAAAACCCCTCAAGCCGCAGCCGCAGCCGGTTAATTCCGTTGCATATACAAATTTATCTCTTGAAGCGTTGCAGGCCAAAGCGACCAGCGGAGATATTAAAGCACAAGTCATTTTGGGTTGGCGATACTACAACGGGACGGGCGTCGCCACGAATCAAACTGAAGCGACAAACTGGTGGTGCAAAGCGGCGGAGAGAGGTGACACAAGCGCCATGATAGCTATTGGAGATGCCATTCTCGATGGTGCGTCTCAATCGTTTCAAGCTGCTCATGCGAAAGACACTATTGATCCGGCCACAGGTCTTCCGGCGAATTATCTTACGGCGGCCAATGTTCCAGAAGAATGTTTTAACTGGTTCCGCAGGGCAGCGGAGTTGGGTGATACGAACGCGATGTGGAAATTAATTCAGAACGGGAATATTGGCAGCACAAATTTTAGCGCAATTATTGATCCGGCAACTGGCTTGCCAACAATTCTACCCGACACAGCAAGTCTTCATTGGCTGCGAAAACTCGCTGACGGTGGCGACACGGAAGCGATGGTGGAAATGGGGTCTCTCTACATAAATGAGACCAACTTCGATGAAGGGTTGAAGTGGCTTCATAAAGCGGCGGACTTAGGGATAACATCTGCTTTGACAACTCTAGGTTCGATATATGAGTTGGGGAATGTCGGTATGGCAAAAGATATTAATGAAGCCGTATGGTGGTATATGAAAGCCGCAACGAACGGGGATATTTCTTCCGAACTGCACCTGGCACAGCTTTACAGAGACAATGTGGAAGTAAAAAATTTGCAAGAATCATTTAAATGGTTCTTGAAGGTGGCTCAACAGTTTGATTCGAGTACAAATAGATTGGATAAAATTTTCACCCAAGTAGCAGTCGTCCCAGTTGCAAAGGCATACAACAAAGGTCTTGGTGTTGATCAAGACAAAACCGAAGCCATCAAGTGGTATAAAAAGGCGGCTGACGCGGGTGAAACTGAGGCTGAATGGCGTCTGGGGGTTAAATATAATGTGGGGGATGGAGTGGATATTGACATGCAAAAAGCGTTGCAGTGGTATCTTAAGGCTGCAAATACACCTAAAGAGTTCGGAATAATAGTCCGGCCAGGAGTTGCAGAAGCTCAACGCAACATTGGATATTTGTATCGGGATGGTGAAGGCGTTGCTAAGGACGCTCAAGAGGCTTTTGGTTGGTTTATGAAGGCCGCCGAAACCGGGGACAGCACTTCGCAATGCGAAGTTGCCAAAGCATACAACACCGGAATTGGCGTTTTGCAGGACAGCCAAAAAGCGTTCATTTGGTATCAAAAAGCAGCTTATCAGGGAAACAAACTTGCCCAACAAAAGGTCGGTTCCATTTATTTTTCAGCAAATCCAAATTCGCCGGCGAATCGAATCGAAGCATACAAATGGTATGCTTTAGCCGCTGCACAGGGTGATGAAGACGCCGCCAAATTCAGAGATAAGATTGCCCCAGTTATGAGCGTTCAGGAATTGGCGGAAGCAAACCGACGCGCCAAAGCGTTTTCAGTAGGGGAACCGCCTGCCACGAACAGTTTGCCCGTCATGCAAGTAGTGCGGGGGATTCCCGCAAGTCCAGCAAGAATGCCTATCCAATCTGCATCTGGCGAAGTTCCCGCGACTGTTTTGAATGGCATAAAGGAAGCGGCGACTCGCAAATGGGCGACTGATTATGAGATGCAGGCTTACGAAATAAAAAACCAGACTTCTGCTTACGAAGCATTACAGCAATTGTCGCCGGGCAACATTCCGGCGAATATTTTTGAGCAGATCAAGACCGCAGCGGTTGCTGAATGGTCTGGTGATTACGAAATGCAACTCTACGAAATCAACAATCAGTTAAAAGCATATAAGGATTTGCATCAGTAATCCGCCCCGCTCCCCGGCGGCAATCCCGCAGTTCATCCTCAACCCGAACCCCGTTGTTTTGCCGCTGTTACCAGTGGACTGGATTCCCTGTTTTTTTCCTGTTCTCAGGAGCGGGCTTTCTGCCATTGCCTACAGTTGTTTCGGGTGCTGGTGTGGTGCTTGGCGGGTTCACGTCGCCCTGAACATTGACTTGCTTGCCGCCTTCGCGGGAGATGTTGATCTGCAAGGCGGGTGTGTTTCGCGCCAGTCGCCGGACTCTGGCAAGGGCTTCAATCGCTCTGAGAAAGCGCGCCTGCGTTGACGACAACAGGTTGTCCCGGTATTCGCCGTATCTGAACGCAACGGATTGATTCACCACACCCTCATTGTAGATGTGTTCGGCATGAATGAGCCTGAGCCGCACGGTCAGAATGTGCTCAATCAACAGCCGTTCAAGGGGCGGCGCGGCGTCAAAGTCGAGTTGCTTTTTCAGCAAGTCCACTTCGGCCAACATTATGGCACGCGATGCACCGTGGCTGATTTTCTCAATGAGTTGTTGCCGGACAGATTGCGTTGTGGAGTTTGCCGAAAGAAAACCGTGTGTCTGAGTGGCAAATAATTGCCGCAGGCGTTCCACAGTTTCCGGGTCCGGGTTTTTGGCACCGTTTAACTGACTCATCAACTTTTGGACTTTGGCCATTAGCTCGTTCCGGTGATCGGCGGTCGTCGCCGGGAGTTGTTTATTTTTCATGGCGTTTCTTTCTCCATTGGCCTTTGTGCTGGTGGTAGCCAGCGGCGAGCAGTGTGTCGTGTGTCATCGCGGCGATGGCTGATTCCACGCCGGCAAGCTGCCGGTCAATCTGCGCTTCGGCGTGCCGGGTGGCGCGGTCGGTGGCTCGCTGGGCGTTACGTTCCCGTCGTTTGTCATCGTCCTCCTCGGCGGACAACTGCGCCAGCAACCCAGCGCCCATGTATTCTGACCGGACCCGCCCGCCCTCCCGAACCTTGCGGAAGTAGTAGGATCGTCCGTTTCGTTGTTCCCAGCCCATCGGCTTTCCTTTTGTGCTACATTTTTCTGCCACCCCCGCTTTGGCATTGAAGCTCGACGCGAGCTGCACGCGGCCACTTGCCAGAATTTTGATTCTGTCATTGATTCGGAATTTGCCGCTTTAGAGTCAGTTCGCATCACGAGGTTCTTACGTTCGTTTAGCTGACGACCACAATTCCGACCGATACAAATTCAACTGACTGACTTGCGGACTCTTGCTTGTAAGCCCAACGCATCCCTTCCAGGCCGGGATCAGCCAGCTTTCGCGTAATGCAATCCTACTTCCCGCGCTTCGCACCGACTTGTCGCGGTCTGCCGAGTTTTTCAGCAGAGATTCAGATTGCAGCCCAGCGGACTCCCGCTGCGGGTTGTGATTTAGGCGGGCACGCTGTCCCGCTCGAAGTGTAGGCTCGGAAATGCCATTCTCCGTTGCCATCTGTGTTTCATCGCAAATCAGTTGAATCTTGCCGCTGGCAATAGAGCCATTACGCACGGCTGGCGTAGGTTCACCGCTCGTTTCGTGAACGAATGACGGTGGACGACGAAAACGCCAAAGCCGGTTTGAGCCAGCATTTGGCGTGTCCGTAAAATTTTCTCATTAAACCGCACCTCCGTTTTGACGGGCGAGCAAAGCCCGTTCAACACTGGCGGCGTGATACAAAACTTTTGAGCCGATTTGAATTGAGGGAATGATGCCTTTTTTCCGCCACTCGAAAATTGAACGACGGGACAAGGGCAGCACAGTTTTCTGGAGTTCGCTGGTGGTCAGAAAACCACGGTTGCCTTCCGGCGATGTTACTGCGGGCTGGGCTTCATCGGCCACGGCGAGGAGTGCCGCCAACTTCGTGGTGTCCTTGCCGCTATCAGGTTTGCTTGAAAATGCTTTTGTATGCACGACCTGATTTTGCCATGCACGGGAAAATGTAAAACCGACAACGGATTTATTTGGTGTCGGAATTTCTGCGCGGTCGTCCGCGTGGCGGCAACGGAATCCCCAATCGCTCGAAGATTTTCTGGGCAGTTTTCAAGAAAGTTTCTCTGTGTTCAGAATTAGGATGCTTCTGGAAGTATTCAGCGTAAGTCATACCGCCGGATTTAGTAGCGTGTTGGGTAATCAATTCGCCAATTTGCCTCGCAGTCGCGTTTTGGCGAATCAGGTTTTCGACGGTGCGGCGCTGTCGTAGCAGTGTTTTGTAAATTAGTAATGTCTCTGTGGCAGCCGCCGGTATCCAACCTTCTTCACGATGCTGGCGCTCGATACCGTAGGCGAAGCCTTTCAGATAGTCAGCGGCTTCAGGTAGCTTCCAGTCGGCCAGCACTTCCGTCACTCTGCGTCGGCACGCATCCAAAGTCGGTTCGTAGGTTCTTGCCAATTCCTCATGTACCTGTCTTTGTTCCGACTTTGGCGGCAAACTTTTACAGGCTTCCAATCGTGCGGTTCGTTCCCGCTGAATGGCGGAAAGGGCATATCCGTATATTGCCGCGTCGTAAAACTCCACAGACATACCTTTTTTTGGCGGCAAGATTTTCTCGAAAAGGCGCTCGTAGATTTTTTCCACCCACTCTGGCGGAGCGTTCGGTGGCACTTCGACTTCTACCTCGCTTCGTTTGATTGTGCCGTCTGGTTGTGCCTCGGCGGTCCAAACTCGCTGTTTCAAGGGAGCGCGCCGGAGATCGGGTTCACTAGATTGCAGCGCCACTGGAATCGCAGGCCAATTTCCATCCCAACGGTAACGTTTGACGTGCCGGACAAGAAAGTCTGACAGACTTGAATGTATTCGCTTGGTTTTCGTAACAGGTTATCGGGCACTGGTTGCGGCCTTCAGCAGAATCACATTCTTGGCGGATTTCGGCGGCCTGACATTGAACCATTTTTTTGCATCGGCTTTCGTCGCCAGCCCTTTGTAAGCCGAATGAATCACGGTAGGACTATTTCCCGCCTGTGCCGCCGTCAGATTCTCGTTGTCATGCAGCGCGAAGTGGTAGGTGCAAAAACCGTGGCGCAATCCGTTTTTCCGCGCCGGGATTTTTTGGGATTCGCGGAGTTCGACAAACGCTGCGTGGTAGGTATCGCGGCTCTGTGTCCACAACGAGCCTTTATGCTGGCGATAGGGTTCAATCCATGCGGCCAAGGCCGGGCAGATTTCAACCAAGCGGCGGCTGCGGGTCTTGGATTTCGTGGCGGAAATGGCGATGTGTCCCGCCGTGCCGAAAACATCCTGCCACGTCAGGCGCTGGGCTTCTTGCAGTCGAATCCCCGCCAGCCCTTGCAGCGCGATAATTGGTCGCATGGTGTCGTCTGCCGCTTCCAGCATGGCCCGAAATTCAGCCGGGCGGAAATAATCCGTTTCGCCGCTGTCGGCTTTTTGCCGCTTCATGCCAGACGCATCCATCAAGCGGTGGTTCGCGGGCAAATAGTCTTTCTTGATGCACCAGTTCAAAAACATCTTCACCGTGGCGCGAAGATGATTCTTGGACTTGGCGGCAAGGTGGCTGCGCCCGGCCATGAACAAGTCCAGATGCTCTTTTGTCAGGTCACAAACCGCCGTTGCTGGAAAGGCTTTTTCAAACCAGCCAAGCCAGAGCTTCGTATTGAGGAAATAGCTTTTGCTCATTTCCGGCCTCTTGCCGTTCACCGATTTCGTCTCGGTCTCGCGCCCGTCAACAAACTCTTTCACGGCTGCGGCCAGATCCACGCGCTTGACCGTCGCCACGGTGTTCAAATAACCTGTCACGGCTGCGGACAACGGGACATTCAACCTACCAACCGCATCCAGATAGTCCGCCACGGCAGTATTGAGGCTGACGCGCTTCCCTTTGGATTTGAAGTGGCCATCCAGCCGTTCAAAGGCGGCAAGGGCGTCGCGGGACTGGCTGGCAGAGAGCGCGGCGGCCTGTGATCCGTTCGCCAGCTCGCGCACGATGCGTTCGGCGGCGGCTTTGGCGTCGGAATAGGCGGCAAAGGTCTGCATCCGGCGTTTGCCAGCCGTGGCGTAGGCAACGCGGTAGTAAGCGAACTTCCCGGCAGGCGCGTAAATCTTCGCCTTGCTGGCGCGGTGGCGGATGGTGACAGGGAATCTCACGCGACGGTCAGCAGTTCGGGCCGGTTGTTGTGCAAATTCTGTGCAAACATCCGCAGAACCCTCGTTTTCATTGGATAATTTGGCTGTCCGACATGGATTCGAACCATGAATAACGCCTCCAAAGGGCGCTGTGTTACCATTACACCATCGGACAAACCGCAAAAACAGTAAGCTTTCCGCACCCTTCACGCAAAGGGAAAATCTTCCACGGCAATTTATGCAAAGAAAGAAAGTTTGCCCACACCATGGCCTGCCCGCAAAATACCGCAATTGGCAATGAGCAACATTCCCACTGAAACCACTTCGCGCGCAGTCGCAGCCGTTCCTCCGGCAGCGCCCGTGCCGGACCTTTCCCGGCCGGTCGCGCGGCCAAAGAAAGGCGTGCTCAAGCTGGCTGCCGAGGTGCTGAAGCATGGCGGGCCGGGCTATCTCCAGTTTGCCATCACCAATATCTGCAATGCCGACTGCGATTTTTGCGGCTTTGCCCGCTCCAAATTTGATCCGAAGGCGCGCAGCAGCGTGACGTTGGCGGAAGCGCGCGACGTCATCGACATCGCCGTCAAAAACCACATCGGCTATTTGTTGTTTGTGGGCGGCGAGCCGATGGTGCATCGCGATCTGCGCGCCATGACGCGCTACGCGACGGAGCGCGGGATTCATCCGATGATTTGCACCAACGGCGGGCTTTGGACCGAGGAAAACATGCGCGGCCTCGCCGGCGACGGCCTGAGCAGCGTGATCATGTCCATTGACGCGCACGATGTTTCCAAACACGAGAAAAACCGCGGCCTGCCGGATGTCTGCCGGAAAATCAAGCGCGCCAACAAATTCTTCCACGCGGCCGGCATCCAGACCACCGCCAGCATCACGGCGAGCCGGTTGATTGACGATTATGACCTGCTCCCGGCATTTCTCGAATCCCTGGGCTTCACCAGTTGCACGTTCAGTTATCCGTTGACCTCGCTAGCCAGCAGCTATCTGAGCTTCAGCGACAGCGGGCTGGTCAATTACTCGAAGGACGAGTTGATCGAGCTGTTTGAGAAAATCAAGCGGATGAAACTGCGCAGCCCGTTCCCGGTGGTCAACCCGACGGAATCGCTGACCGAAATGCAGCGGCATCTGCGCGGCGAAAAGGAGCATTTCGGCTGCCTCGGCGGGCACAAATATTTTTACCTCGACTGGAAACTGGACCTGTACCGCTGTCATTTTTGGGAAAAGCCCATGTGCAAGGTGCAGGAGTGGGACGAATCAAAGCTCATTCGCGACGGCTGCACCCGTTGCATGATTGACTGTTACCGCGACCCGAGCGTACTGCAATTCGCCGCCGTCAGCGCCAGCGACGCCTTCAATAATTTGAAAAAAGGCAGGCTGATTTCGGCGGCAAAAAATGTTTTCGATTCGCGCAATCTGACTTCCCTCAAGGCCGTTTGGGAGGACCGCAAGTGGATTGGCGGGGTTTAGCCAAGCTTTATTCCGAGCTTCAAGCCGCCGGTTTGTTTTTGCGGTTTCGTTTTCACTTTACTTACCATAACGAGCGGCTGCTGAGGATTCGCGCTTGCTGGCGGCGCGGCTTTGGGTTACGAGAATAGCGATGAAAAAAAGCGGGCGCGCATTGCTGTGGCTGACGTTGTTCGCCCCGATTTTCGCGTTCGCGCAAATTGATCCGGTCAAACGCGACCTGATTCAGTTCGGCTACAACCAGGCATTTGAAGGCCATGCGCCGTATGCCGCTTACGCGTTTTACTATCACAACCAGCCGGATTTTCTGTGCACGAACCTGACTCTGCGGCTGGCGCTTGCCCCGGTGTATCTCGATTCCGAGTTCGGCTTTGTCCATGGGCTGGGCCCGAACACGGACTTTGCCATCGGTCTGGCGGGCGGCGGTTTTGCCGACAGCTACAACGAAATCGACGGCGGCACCTATTATCCCAACCAATCCTTTGAAGGTCACGGCGGCGAAATTTCAGCAAGCATTTATCATTTGTTCAATCCCGCCGACCTGATTCCGCTGAATCTGATCCTGCGCGGCTCGGCGCACTTTTCCACGTATGCCCGCGACGACGGCACATCCCCCACGTTCCAAGTGCCGGCGGATTGCAGCGAGTTCGTTGTGCGCACCGGTTTGCGCTGGGGCGGCATCGAGCCGACGTTGTTTCCGGCGCTCGCGATGGAGTTGTCCGTCTGGTATGAGGGGCAGTTCCGCACCCAATACGGGCCGTATGGATTCTTCAACGGCGTCAGCTACGACCGCCAAACCGAGGAACAATCGCATCTGTTTTGGGCGGAAGCGGCGCTGTCGTACACGCTGCCCAAGAGCCAGCAGAATTTTTACGTGCGATTGCTGGCCGGGACAAGCGTGGACGCCGACCGATTCAGCGCCTACCGGCTGGGCGGGTATCTGCCGCTCGTATCGGAATTCCCGCTGTCACTGCCCGGTTATTATTTTCAGGAGATCAGCGCACGGCAATATGTGCTGCTCAACGTGAACTATCTTTTGCCACTCGACCGGAGCCAGCGGTGGAACCTCGATGCCAACGCGTCCACGGCCGTCGTGGATTATCTGCCCGGCACGGGACAGCCCGGCAACTCGCTCACCGGCGTGGGCGGCGGCATTTTTTATCGCGCGCCATCCGACCGGTTCAAAATCATGCTCGATTACGCCTATGGCGTGAATGCCATGCGTTCGCACGGCTGCGGCGCCAACAGCGTCGGCATCCTCCTGCAATGGGATTTGGAGCCGACGCATCGTGAAGGATTCACCCCGGCGCATCTGAACCGCTGGCGCGGCTGGCAATGGTTTTTTTCCGATTAAACCCTTTCTGAAAATCGTGTTAGGTGTCCATCCTTCAGGATGCCATGCTGCCCTCAACACGCTGAAGCGTGGACACCAAACAGTTGCGACCGGCATTCGATTCAACTTGCGCAAAGTGCCGTCGTTTGGTCTGCTATGAGGGCGGGTGCGCATATGGTGGAATTGGCAGACACGCTACTTTGAGGTGGTAGTGCCGCAAGGCGTGCAGGTTCAAGTCCTGCTATGCGCACCATTTTTCCTGAGATAATCGGGCAATCTCAGGAAATTTGCACAGAGTTTGCACAAAATGTTGCCCGTCCTTCGGACAAACGCGTGAGGTTCCCCGTCACCATCCGCCACAGATCGAGCAAGGCGAAAATCTACCGCCCTGCCGGGAAATTCAATTACTACCGCGTCGCCTATACCGTCGCCGGCAAGCGTCGGATGCAGACGTTCGCCAATTATCCCAACGCCAAAGCCGCCGCTGAACGCCTTGTGCGCGACATGGCAAACGGTTCACAGGCCGCCGCGCTCAATGCCAGCCAGTCCCGCGATGCGCTCGCCGCGTTGCAACGCCTCGAATCCTTTCGGCAATCCACAGGCCGCCGCGTCTCGCTGCTGGCAGGCATTTCCGAATTTGTCGAATCATCCATTAAGTTGAACGGGCGCACAATGGGCGAAGCCGTCGAGGGATTCTTGCGCACCGTCGCCAACGTGAAGCGCAAAGACATCAAGGAAGCCGTCGCGGAATTTTTACGGGCCGATGCGCCCCGCACCAAAGCCGCCGAGGGCCAGCGGTCGCAACTCTCCGCCAAATATGCCTACAACCGCCAATTGCAACTGGACCGCTTCGCCGCCACATTCCCCGGCACCGCTGTTTGCGATTTGAGCAAGGAACACCTGGACACCTTCATCGGCTCGCTTGACACGGTGAAAACCACGTCTCGCAATGGCCGTGCCGCCAACTCCGCAAAATCCCGCAACCACTACCGCGCCGCCGTCCGGCAATTCCTGCAATGGGCAGTCCGCAAAGATTATCTCGCCCCGACGCATCGCTTGAACGAAGCCGACACCATGCGCTCCGAACGCGCCAACACCGCCGCCGTGGAGTTTTACACCCCGGACGAATTTGCCGCGCTGCTGAAAACCGCCAAAACCGCCTACGCCACGCTCCGCCCGATCATCGCCATTGGCGGGTTGGCCGGACTCCGCACTTCCGAACTGCTGCGCTTGGATTGGGCGGACGTGTGGCGTGTGCCGGGACACATTGAAATCACAGCGGGCAAGGCCAAGACACGCCAGCGCCGCCTGGTGGAAATCTGCCCCGCGCTCGCCTCGTGGCTTGAATTGTTTCGCACGCGCACGGCGGGCAAACTTTGGGCCGGCCATGAAATCACGTTCCAACAGCATTTCGTGGAACTGTGCGAAGGCGCGGGCGTGACGCGCAAAACCAACGGGTTGCGCCACAGCTTTTGCTCATTTCATTTTGCCGCGCACGCCAACGAAAACCAGACCGCGCAACAGGCGGGCAATTCGCCCGCCATGATTCACGCGCATTACAAGGGACTGGCCACAAAAGCTGAGGCGGACAAATGGTTCAACGTGATGCCGCCGGACGTGGCAAAGAACATCATTCAACTGCGGAAAACCAACAGGAGCTAACTATGATTGCTAAATGCCAGTGCCAGCACTGCGGCGGCGCGATTGAATTTGACGCCGCTGAATTTGTGGAATCCGGGCGGCGCGGAAACCAGACTTTAGGCCAGTTCGTGCCGTGTCCTCACTGCGGGAAAAACACCATTGTTTCCATCGAAAACAAATCCGTGTCCGCCGCGCCGCCACGTCCGCCGGCCAGCGAAACGATCAAAGCCGCCACCGAAATTCAATCCGCAAAAAAATCCGATGCGGTGCTGTTGGCCATTGGCGCGGTGGTTTTACTGATTATCGGATGCGTCATGGTTGCGGACGGCTTGAACATATCGGCAAACGAGCAACATCCCGAAGCCGGAGCGATCCGGCAAATTACCGCAACCGTCGAGGCCGGGTTGGGCGTTGTGGTTGTGGCGTTGAGCCTGATTCTCGACGCGCTCGTTCGCATCATCCGCAAACCGTGATGCGATGAAGCCCGCAAAAGAAAAACGCTTGCGGCTTGTCGGCTCGAAAAAGTGGACTCGCGCTGAATTGGAATCATCCAGCGAAAATTTTCATTTCATGTGGGCAAAGGATTGGCCATTGCATCATCTGCCAATTGCTTGGGCTTGGGAACTTGACCGGGAATTAGGCAGTGGAAATCTGCCGTTCATCATCGCATGGAAAAACAAATTTGGTGACACGGAGCCGGACGATGAGATCAAACCGGCGGCGCGTTTTTTACAGCTAGAGGATGAAGAACTCCGCGAACTGTATCCGTTTAACCCGGACGGAAATCGCTACAACATGGGACTTCCTGAATATCATTGCTACGCAGTTAAAATAAACCTTCGCCGCACGGATGATGAGATACTTGCCGACTTGAAAAAGGGGATTCAAAAATTTAAGCGCAACATATCATCCTTGAAGCACCAGCCGACACGCGGCCAACAGCGAAGGGATTATATTGCATGGTTTAGAGACTTGGCAATCTACCGTATGAGCGTTGCGGGCATCCGAACGAAAGAGCAGATGAATTTATTGCCCGGTGAGATGGTGACGATCAAGGCAGGCGATTTTCAAAATTGGCGTCACAAGCACGACGCCACAAAAAAACGGATTGCGGAGCGACTTCACATTCTCAAATTGTGCGCGGAGTGTGCGGGAGTTGGACAAGATAGAAATCCCCGGCCAAACCTCCCGTTTGGCGTTGGACAGGGTTGAAAACCCCGTTCAAACTGGTTTGATCACTTCATAGACCTCAACGGCTGCTAATTCAGTTGTATCTAGGCACCTCCCCCGCCTAGTGACAATGCCGCTGGTTTGTTTCTCAATATAACCACGCGCTTAATTGCATCACAGGCAGCAGCGATAACCGTTGCCGCCACAAAATAATACGATGCAAACAAACGAAACGACTCTGCCGGATGCTTCCGGCTTCAGTGACGAAAAAGTGATGTTGGCGCGGCTGCCTATTAGCCGCCGGACATTATTCAACTGGCGCATGACCGGCAAAATTCCTTCAATTAAAATCGGACGCCGGATTTTATACCACCTTCCCAGCGTTGAGGCCGCGCTGCTACGCCAACAGAAAGGCGCGGCACAATGAAAACCCTGCCTCCATTCATTGACGAAATGCTGGCCGTGCCGCCGCGTGCCGGTGAAGGCGTTCACAACTGGCTTTTCCGCGTTGCCCGGCAGTTGCACGCGCATTTGCCCGCTGTGGAGATCGTCGCCCTGCTGGAAAACCGGGTGCATGGGTGCGGGCGTCATGTCAGCCGTAAGGAAATTGAAGACGCTGTGAAAAATGCGCTGGCGTGCGCGTGGCAGCCGTCAGGCAACGCCGCGCCGGTGCAATCCGCCGCCAAGTGGCCGCGTGTGAACCAGGAGCAACGCGCCGCGATTCTGCGCGACAATGGCGGACTGGCAGACCTATGGGAACTGTCCAAGCCGCGCATTGAAGACAACACCGCGCACACGGAAGCGATGATTGACCGGCTTTTCCCCGGCAACCCGCTTTTGTGTTGCGGCAAGTCCAATTCGGATTTTGACACCAAGCCGCGCGAAGATTGGCGCGGAGAAATGTCCGCGCTGGCGTTAATCGTGCCGTCGCCCATGTCGGCAGTCACCGGCACAACCAAAGACGGCAAAGAATCGAAACACACGCTCGCCAACACCGGGGCGCGGCGTTTCCTGATTTGCGAATTTGACACCGGCACGGCGGATGAACACGCGGCTTTGCTGATTCACCTTGCCGGATATGCGCCGCTCGTTTGCGCGGTTCACTCTGGCAATAAGAGTTTGCACGGCTGGTTTTTCGTGGCAGGCCAGCCCGACACGAAGATTGAAAAGTTTTTCCGTTACTCCGTTTCGCTTGGGGCGGATCGGGCGACGTGGACACGCAGCCAATTTGTGCGAATGCCGGACGGCACGCGTGACGACGGCAAACGCCAGACCGTTTTCTTTCTCAACTTCAAGCCAATGGAGCAAACCCGATGAACGCGATACTTGAAAGCGCGGAAATACTCGACGTGCCAGAAACAGAAATGCCCGAACAAAATTCCGGCACGGCAAATCCTGGCATTGATGAAGGCGATGAAAAGATTGCGCCCTTCCCGCTTCAGCATCTTCCACCGGCAGCGCGGGCAATGGCGGAAGCAATCGCCAATACGGAGCGAACGCCCGAAACCTTGGCTGGGTGTTGCGTCTTGGGCTTCCTGTCCGCGTCCATCGGCGCGGGCCTTGAGGTCACGAGCGGCCCAAACCGGGTAACGCGGGCGAATCTTTACATCATGCCCAGCGCGGAATCCGGCAGCGGCAAAAGTGAAACCTTCCGGCACGCTGCAAAACCGTTTTTCGCTTACGAGCATGAAATGATTGAAGGCTGGACAGCGGAAGATTTGCCCGGCCTTCAAGCGGACGTGGACTTGCTGGAAAGCGAAATTGGCAGGTTGATAAAAGATGCTGGCAAAAACAAATCCGGTGTGGAACGCGAAGAAATCCGTGACGATTTGGCAGCGAAGAAAAAAGCACTGGCAGAAGCGAAGGCGGGGTTAAACGCCCCGGCCTTGTGTTGCGAAGACGTGACTTCGGAAAAACTCGCCGTGATGCTGGCGCAAAATAAGGAACAGCTCGCCAGCCTGTCCCCGGACGCGGGCAACATCGTGAACCTATTACTTGGCCGTTACAACAAACTAGACCGCACAGATGAAGGAATTTATTTGAAAGCTTTCAGCGGTGACAACTGCCGCGTGGATCGGCTGGGGCGCGAACCCGTATTGCTTCAGCGGCCTTGTCTTGCGGCCTTGTGGCTGGTGCAACCTGACAAAATTGAAACTTTGCTAGGCAAAACGGAATTGACGGACGGCGGCATGATACCGCGCCTGTTGGTCTGCCACACCCGCGCCATGCCCCGGCCCATCGTGGACGGCGTGGACGGCATCCCGGCGGACACGGCGAACGCATGGAAGTTGAACGTGGGCAAATTGATTCAAACCTTTCGCATGGCGGATGCGCCGATCACGATTGAACCCACGCCCGAAGCCCGGCAGATGATGAATGACCATCACAACCAAATTGTGAAACGGCGGTTGGCGGATTTGCGGGACGTGACCACCTACGCGGCCCGGTGGAATGAACAGGCATGGCGGATAGCTGCCTGTCTTCACGCCGGTCTTCACGGTGAAAATGCCGGTGGTCGGATGCTGGCAGCGGACACGGCAGCAAGCGCAATTGCCCTGGCTGACTGGTTTGCCGGTGAACAGCTTCGCATCCTTGCCCGTGGACGCCACGCGGCCCGTCGCGCCAAGCGTGATGAAGTCTTGGAATTACTGGCGGACAATCCCAAGGGCATCCGGGCAAGTGATGTTTATCGGGCGCGGATTGTGGGCATCGCGGATGAAGCCCACACCTTGCTTAACCAGATGGAAGCGGACGGCGAATTGACCGGCAAGGATTCCAAGCCCGAAACCGGCGGACACGTCACGCGAACATTCACCAAGGCACGGACATAAAAAACGACAGCCAAGCCCGTGTAACTCGTGCAAGACGTGCAACTCGCCCCAAGGTGAAGGCGTCTTGCGCGTCTTGCACGTCTTGCACAAGGGGCCGGGCCGGTGGAAAAATCAAAGGAATCTCTTTTGAGGGCCGTTTGTAGATAGGTTTTTGAACAGTCCTGACAGTCTCTATGACATGGCAAAAATCAAAAAACTCTAAAAATGGAAACACTCAAACGCTGAAACGCCAATGAAATCAAAGCAAAATCCACACGAGCCGTTGCGCCGGTCACTCCATTTTTGGGCTTATCACACCGGATGGAGCGTTTCATCGCTTTCGCGCTGGCTGCCCGCGTGCGGCGTCCACGCCAAACGGCGGACGGCCAATCCCGGTGTCACGCTCCGCGAAATCTTGGCGGTCATTCCCTACCGATAAAAAATACCGCGCCGGTGGTGAAATTGCCGCCACCGCCACGGTGACGCCGGGCAGACGTTTCTCGCGCCGCAACCGCGCCCGCGTGATCCTGTCACCGGCTGGTTTCCATATTCTCTTTAACTTTCTTGACGGCGGCGGCATCAACGGCGGATTCAATCATTTCAATTTTTCCAATTACAAAGCTAGAATTAACTAAATCACCCCTCTTTCCGATGAGCCGAATCTTGTCGCCGCGATTCAAACCCATAACCACGCCAACCAACGGATTGGACTTTCTGTCACTAAGTTCTCCATTATCTTTATAAAATTTTCCACCCACTAATAATTCCTTTTCAACGGCACAATCATAAAATTCATCTCCATTTTTATCCTCGACTAGAAATCCTAAACAAGCTTCAGGATGTTCAAGATAGGAAGAATCAACCTTGATAAATTTAGCGTCCATCCAACCGCCCGCGTCATTCGCACCGCTGGAAACTTTTTCAGGAAAATCGCGGATTAGTTTTGCAGTTGCTTCCACCAACCCCGCAGCAACCATTTGTTTTGCTTCCGCGTCCAACTGCATCTGCCGCTGGTTCATTTTGCATTGGTAAAAATAAAGCCAGTCGTTCGTTGAAAGTTCTGAAATTTTCAGGAAATAATTTGTGCCGTGGCTTTTGATCACAACCATCTGTGTGCCGGATGATATGTAATCGCCGGAAATAATCGCGCCAGTTTTCAAAGTCCAAGTGTGAATGGAATTGGTTTGCGCGGAAACCGTCAACGCCGCGAACACCAAAAGCAAGGCGAGTTTGGTTTTCATTCCCTTATCACCGATTTGAGTTGTTTAAGGTTCTTGATATCATGGCAGGTTCATTTCCTCAAATTGCCGAGAAGGTTACCGAGTTTGAGGCGCATCTCCACATACCAATCCCGCTTGAAACGACGCCGGAGGTCTTCTGACTTCGCAAACTTTCCCTTTTGTTTGTTGCCGGGCGGTTTGACAATGCGCAGGATCAGCGATTCCAACTCACGCAGATGGCTGTCGCCAATGGTCAGGTAAAAGCTGAATCTATCCCACGAATCTTGATGACGGTCATTTAGATGGTTCGCGAGCCGACTGCGCAGATTGCTCGCCAGACCCACATAATAAATTTTCCCACGGCGATAAAGTGCGTAAATGCCCTGCCGACGGCGGACGTATTCCCGCACGATTTCCTGATTTTGCTCCAGCAGTTCACGAGACATGTTTTCCAAATGCTGGCAAACGAGTGATTTTCGTTTGGGCACGTTCAACTTCTTCTTAGACGGCGCGACACCATTTTTCCCGGCAGTCGGTTTGAAGTGTTTTCCTACCTTGTTTACGCGCCGCCACTCGCGGCCAATAATATAAGCTGTCCTTGCGCTTGGTTTGCCGAACTGTTTAGTCACGGACTCGGTGATTTGTGCCTCGGTTTTTCCAGCCTTTGCCAAACTGACAATTAGGTCGAATCTGTTTTCTTTTTTCATGGGATTTTTCTCCCCCGTTTTTTTCTCCTTGATCCAAGTCGGCTTCAATCCAGCCTTTTTCAAGCCAACACTACAAACCCATGCCACGGTATTTTTTGCGGTTTTTTCCGGCACGTCTGAAAACTTTTTAAGATATGCCTTCACCGCCTCCTTTTTGGTGACGGGGTTTGCCTTTTGCGAAAGCAGATCAAGGAGAAACTCCATCTTGCCGCCGCGCTTTTTTTCTTTTTTCATTATAGAGGGTGTTACGAAAGTAAATTTTCTTCTGCGTCTTCGCGCTTCTGCTTCAGAAATAAAAAAGGCGTGCCTTACTCACGCTCCGCAACAGGCACGGGAATGCCTCCACAGGAACGCTTTCAGACACGCCCGATGTGGGCGTGCCTTCAAACGCTATCCTATGGTCAAAATTTCCCGTTTCGTTGCAGACAGCAGCCGAAGCCGCAAATTTGTTGTTTTGATTTTCCTACATTAGTTTTTTCGGAACGCTGACGATTGAAACAAACGGCATAGAGCAAGGCAAGAATTAGCAACGTGTGTTTCAGCGCAAGTTGCCATCATTTCCGCAAAGCAATACTCCGTGCGCGAAATCACAGAGGCAAAATCCCCGGAGCCGGGCGGCGGGTGCAATGTGGAGCGCAGCCGGATGAGGCGAGCAATACATTGACGCGACGGACCGGCGACACATAATCACGCCTCTGATTTACGCGCACGGCTTCAACGCGGATGCGTCACGATTTCTTCCGGGCATTGAACGGGACATTGCCCGGCAACTTCCCGGCAGTTGCCCGGATGCTGCCCGGACATTTCAGCGGATAAACCGCCGGATAGACGCCGATAATGTCACCGGCTGTCCGGCGGATAACACGGCGGATGGCCGCCGGGAATGCGGCATCATTGCCGCCGGAAATCCGCCGGAAAATCGGCGGACACAGAATCCTTCGCATGGCGAAGGGGTTCAGCTTCTCATGCTCAATAGTAATAATCCTACGCCAATTTGCCATCAAATCCGGCACGTCATTTTGTGCAATGATTGCACTATCGCCCGTGCCGGTTCGGATAAAATCCGTTCTCGAATGAATGGCGAACAAAGCCAAACTTCGGTAGGCGGAGCTTGCTTCATTGACCAAAAGCAATTGCTGGCGAGGTTGCCAATCAGCCGCCGCACGTTGTTCAACTGGCGCACGACCGGCAAAATTCCGTGCGTGCGGCTGGGCGGGCGGCGCATCCTGTTTCACTGGCCGTCAGTCGAGGCCGCACTGCTTAGTCACCAACATCCGCCGGAATGATAATTCCGCTGATTGACACTTTGTCCGAATAACGCAATCTGTCCGCGACGTTTTTCGATTTGAAACCGAGATGATTCAATACCATGAGCGCCAATGAAAATAAACCCGGCGGCGAAGTGATCCTGTATCAGACGGAGGATTTGCAGACTCGCGTGCAAGTGCGTCTGGATGGGCAGACGGCCTGGCTGTCTTTGAACGAACTCGCGGAGTTGTTCCAGCGGGATAAGTCGGTGATTTCCAAGCATCTCAAAAATATATTTGAGGAAGGCGAATTGTCGGCGGCGGCAACTGTTGCAAATTTTGCAACAGTTCAAACGGAAGGCGGGCGCAAGGTTGCGCGGAACATCGAATTTTACAATCTGGACGCCATTATCGCCGTCGGCTATCGCGTGAAATCGGCGCGTGGCACACGGTTTCGCATCTGGGCGACGGCGCGGCTTAAGGAATATCTCGTGAAAGGATTCACGATGGACGACGAGCGGTTGAAGAATCCGCCGGGCAAGGGGCAGACGGATTATTTTGACGAACTGCTGGCGCGTATCCGCGACATCCGCTCCTCGGAGCGGCGGTTCTATCAAAAGGTGCTGGATATTTACGCGACGAGCGTGGATTACACGCCAGATGCGGAGGTGTCGCAGAAATTCTTCGCCACGGTGCAGAATAAAATGCACTGGGCGACGCACGGCCACACGGCGGCGGAGATTATCCATAAGCGTGCGGATGCTGGGAAACCGTTCATGGGGATGCTGACGACGCGCCCCGGCGGGCGCGTGCGAAAAGAGGACGCGGCCATTGCCAAGAACTACCTCACGGAGGACGAATTACAGGTGCTTAACCGCATTGTGAATCTCTACATCGAATACGCGGAGTTGCAGGCGCTGGAACGGAAACCGATGACGATGCGCGACTGGATCACGAAGCTGGATGAGTTCCTGAAAATCTCCGGGCGCAAGCTGCTGGATCACGCCGGGACGATTTCCCACGAGCAGGCGGTCAAAAAGGCGGAACTGGAATTTTCCAAATTCCGCGTGCTGGAAGATGCGAAACCGTCGCCGGTGGAAATAGATTTTGAGGAGACGGTGAAAAAGTTGAAGCAATTGAAACCGGCAAAGGGAAAGAAAAAGCCCTGACGCGCTTCCCGTCGTTTTGAGACCCCGGAGGCTAAACTTTCCCTCCCGGCAATGGCCGGGACGCGCCACAGGCCAGCCACGCGCCAAGGCAGGCCAAAATTTTGCACAGCATTAGCACAGTATCCGGGGCGACATTGAGTTTGCACAAAGTTTGCACAGTCACCTTTCTTGCACACGATTTACACACGTTTTTCTTCCCGCTGCTTCCCAAAAATGCACATTAAGTGCTTGCAAACATTGATTATTAGTGTATATCAAAAGGCAATGAATACTCAACTAGAGGCAATCATGGGAAGTGGTGAGAACAACCTGTTTGCAGGTTAAAGTCCTGCTATGCGCACCAAAATTTCAATTTCCCCGTGCCACGGCATCAAACACACCGGGGCCTCGCTCCTCAGGACGAGCGGCTCTTTGCCGCCCGGCAATTCCCCGCACTGCGCGCCGCCGCCGCCGACTTCTGCTGGTTGCTCGACCGCGGCTACGCCCCGCGCTCCGCCATCGAATTGGTGGGCAACCGTCACAACCTCACCAGCCGCCAACGCATGGCCGTCTCCCGCCACGCCTGCTCCCGCGATGACGTTCAACGCCGCCAAAAACTCCGTGTCGAGCCCGGCCAGCTTCAAGGCCATGAACTCTGGCTCGACGGCTACAACGTCCTGACCATCCTCGAAAGCGCGCTGGCCGGCGGAATCGTGTTGTTGTGCCGTGACGGTTGCTGCCGGGACATCGCCGGCATTCATCGCCGCTATCGCAAGCTGGCGGAAACCGTACCCGCCCTGCGCCTGGTCGGCGAAACCGCCGCCGCCTTGGGCGTGAGTCGCTGCCGCTGGTGGCTCGACCAGCCGGTCTCCAACAGCGGCCGCCTCAAGACCCTCATCCGCGAGGCCGCCGCCGATGCCGGCTGGAATATGGAAGTGGAATTGACCTTCAGCCCCGACCACGTCCTGTCGCACATCGGCGAGATTATTGCCACGTCCGACGGCATCGTGCTCAACCGCTGTCAACGCTGGGTGAACCTCGCCCGGCTGATCATCGCCGAACGCCTTCCGCAAACGCGGCTCCTGGATCTGGCAACGACGCCATGAGCCTGAACTGAAAAAACATTCAACATTCAACGCCCAACGTCGAAGGACACGTTTCTTGAATGTTCGCTGTTGAATGTTGGGCGTCGAATGTTCCTTGGCTTAATGAAAGTCGTGGCCGGAAAAGCGTTGCGTTCAGCCGTCATTACGCGCAAGAGAAGGACATGGTTTATCAAAAACAAATCCTGCTGGAAACCCGGGGCCACCGGCAAATGCACGACGTGACAGCCGACGTAGCGCAGATTGTCCATGACTCCGGCGTGCATACGGGAACAGCGCACGTGTTCAACGTCGGCAACACCGGCGCGCTGGGCGCCATCGAATACGAGCCGGGCCTGTTGGAGGACCTGCCCGACTTCCTGGACAAACTCATCCCGCCGGGCCGCGATTACGGACACGAACAAGCCTGGCACGACGGCAACGGCCATTCGCATTTGCAGGCCACGCTGCTGGGGCCGTCCCTGACCGTGCCGGTGGCCGGCGGGAAACCGGTGCTGGGCACCTGGCAGCAAATCTTCCATCTGGAATGCGACATCAAACCCCGCCGCCGCACCATCGTGGTGACGGTGTCTGGCGATTAAGGTTTTTTTACACGAATGGCGCGAATGGATGCGAATATTTCAATGCAAAGCCAAAAATAGCTTGAATTAATTTCAATACTTGTCTATAAGCTTTTTCATCAGTCCGCTTGAAGAAAAGTGCTCAGAGAAAGTTACTCTATGAAAAAAATAAATTGTACGATTCGGTTTTCGTCCTATGCCCCAATTCTTCCACATTTAATCGGAATGGTGGCGGTGTGCGCGGCGCTGCTTTCTGTAGCCGCCCACGGCAAAACTCTTACTTGGTCGGGCAGTACCAATGCCTATTGGAACAACAGCGCCAATTGGGGTGGGGTTGGAATTCCCGGCAACGGAGATACGATTATTTTCCAAGGCTCGGCAACGAACAACATGGTGAACACAAACGACATTGCGAATCTCATTTTGAACCAAATCCGTTTCATTGGTAACATTGAACCCGGTGGCTCGTTTGACCTTCGCGGCAACGCCTTCACCCTGACGAACAGCATCATGGCCACGAACACCGCCGGGGCCAACACCATCAGGAACTATATCACCCTGGCCACCAGCGATGTGCTGATCGTTGTCAGCAACAACGTCAGTTTAACTTTGGACGGGGCCATCAGCGGATCCGTGGGCGTGAACAAGGCGGGTTTGGGCACTTTAACCTATTATGGCTCGGGCGATAATACCTACCTTGGCACCACGCTGGTCAGCGGCGGCACCTTGCAGTTGAATGTCGGCGGTTACAACGCGTTTGGCGGGCCGCTCGTGATCGGCGACGGCTCCGGCGCAGGCAGTCCCACAGTTCAAAACCTTCAAGACGAAGAGATTTCCGAGACGGTACCCATCACCATCAATCAAAATGGCACCCTGAATTTGAATAACTTTAGCGAAACCATCGGCCCGAGCCTGACGTTCAGCAATGGCACCATTCAAACCGGCAGCGGCATGCTGACGTTGTCGCTCAACAGCACGATCACATTAACCAACGGTTCTTTCGGCCTTGTTTACGGCAATCTCTACGCTAACAGCGGCACGCTTAACCTTCGTGGGAGTGGTTATCTCGATCTGTATGCCATCGTGAGCGGTGCAGCCAATATCGTGCAAAATGACTTGGTAAACACCTACTGGGCCGGCGCGAACACCTACACGGGTAATTACACCGCCAATGGCAGCGGTTATGTTGATCTCGTCAATTCGCTTGCGCTGGGGAACATCAACAACACCATGACGTTAAACGGACAAACGTGGGTTGCCATCTACGGCAACATCAACCTCACCAACCAGTCCCTGATTATCAACAGCACCAATCTCAGCAACACATTTTATGTTTTTGGCCCCTCCACCAATTCCTGGCGGGCCAATTTCACACTCGGCTCTACTTGTGGGGCGGACGTTTTGACCAACTGCGCGCTCACCCTTAATGGCCCGATTGGCGGCTCTGGCGGCTTAACCAAAATCGGCCCCGGCAGGCTCGTCTATTCCGGCTCCACTGCCAACACCTATTCCGGTCTCACCACCGTCAATGAAGGGGAGTTGGATCTCAACAAGCCGGCTGGCATACAAGCCATCAAACCTTATGGTCCCGGCCTGGTCATCGGGGACGGCATCGGAAGCGACAGTGTTGTTTGTTATAATGGCAATCAGTTCAATTCAGTAGTTACGCCGGTGACGATCAACAGTTCAGGCGTGCTGAATCTCAACGGCTATTCGGATGTTATTGGTCCGATGACCTTGAACAGCGGCGTGATTACCAATGCTGGCGGCCAGTTGGGGTTGCCGGGCACCGTGACGGAGTCGGGCACAAGCTATATTTATGGCAATATCTATCCGGCTGGTTCGGTGCTGGTATTCTCAAACACCGGTGACCTGTATATCCCAGCCAGCATCAGCGCCTACAGTTCCTACGGAATTACCAAGGCCGGGGACGGGAACGTCTATCTTCAAGCATCGAATTCCTACACCGGTTTGACCGTAGTCCAGCAGGGCCGGCTTCAGGTTGAGAACTCTTGGGCTTTGGGCAGCACCAGCAGCGGCACGGTGGTGAGCAATGGCGCCACTCTTGTTTTGCAGGGCAGCATCGGAATCACCAACGAATCGTTGACGCTCAATGGCCCCGGTGAGGATTGGGATTGGGGCGCGCTGGATGTCGAGAATGGCGCCAACACCTGGGCCGGACCGATCACCATTAACGCGAACAGCACCCTCAACTCGTGGAGTTCCACCGCTGCACTGCATATTGCCGGTCCAATCAGCGGTGCGGGCGGTTTGGAATTGTTTGGATACGGCACACATTATTTTGAAGGCTCCACCGCTAACACTTACGCGGGCGTGACCACAATTGATGCCACAACTGGTGCGGGCCCGACGACGCTGGTGCTGAACAAATCGTCTGCAACCGCATCTGTGCCCGGCAACCTTGTCGTCAACAACGGTGCCACTGTGCGTTTGGCGAACAATCAGCAGACGGTCAGTGCAGCCGACGTTTTGGTCAACGGCGGCGGTCTGTTTGATTTCTCAACTTTCTATACTTTCTTGGACACCCTGCGCGGCTCCGGCACGGTCAACTTTGGCAATCTTGGTTTTGTATATCTTGGCTTGAACAATGGCACTAGCGAGTTTGACGGTTCCTTCACCGGCATCGGCTACCCCGGCTATACGGTCGGTAAAAGTGGGAGCGGCACCTTCACGATTGGCGGCAACAGCACTTACACGACCGGCATCACTCACGTGTTCGGTGGCAAAGCCGTGATTAACGGTTTCCAACCGCTAATTCCAGTCACGGTGGATGGCGGGGCCACGCTCGGCGGCTCCGGCACGGTTGGTGCCATCACGGCCAATGGCACTATTTCCCCCGGCAACAGTCCCGGCATTCTCAACAGCAGCAATGTGACCTTCAGTTCCACCGGCAACTACACTGTGGAACTCAACGGTTCGAATCCCGGCGTCGGCGGATACGACCAATTGAACGTGGCCGGCACAGTTTCCCTCGCCAACGCCACGCTAACCGTCATTCCTAACTTCACCAAGCCCGTATCCATCGGCAAGCAATTCATCATCATTACCAATAACCTTGTTGATGCGATCACCGGTACTTTCAACGGCCTGGCGGAAGGCGCGACCAATATGGCGGGCGGTTACCAATTTACCATCTCCTACGTCGGCGGCACTGGCAACGACGTGGTCCTGACCCTGGTGGGCGTGCCGGCCGCGCAAGCCGGTTGCGCCGTAACTTCGGGCAATGGCAACGACGCGATTGACCCGAATGAATGTGACACCCTGAGCCTCGGCATCACCAACACGACTGCCAATGCCATGACCGGCGTGTCAGCCACCTTAAGCAGCGCGGATCCCAACGTGATGGTTACCCAGCCGGCCTCCACCTACCCCGACGTGCCATCCGGCGGCACGAGCACCAACGCCACCCCGTTCCAAATCTCGGTGCTGCCCAGCTTCCTCTGTGGCAATAACATCAACCTGAACCTCACGGTGACCTCCGCCAGCCACGGCTCGTTTGTCGTACCGGTGGTCCTCCAAACCGGCGAGGCCTCCGCCACGGCGACGCGGTTTAACAACACCAATTTATTCAGCATTCCGGACATAGGCTACATTGAATCCTCCAACCTGGTCAGTGGCTTCAGCGGGCGGGTCATGAAAGTGGCGGTGTCACTGTATCTCACACACCCCCGCGATCAGGATTTGACCAACATCTCGTTGATTGGGCCGGACGGAACGATGGTGATGCTGTCTGCCGCCAATGGCGGCAGCGGCCAGAACTATGGATCGGGCACCGATGACGCCAGCCGCACCACGTTTGACGACGCTGCGGCCACCTCGATTACCAGCGGAACCGCGCCGTTTGCTGGCACATTCCGCCCGCAGTCGCCACTGTCCGCCTTCATTGGCAACACGAACGTCAATGGTTATTGGCGGTTGCACATAGCGGACGGTTATAGCGGCAGCTCGGGCACCTTGCGCGCCTGGTCGCTGTTCCTCTATCCGTTGGCGTGCGGGTCGGGCGGTGGAGCCTGCGCGCTGTGCGCCGACGGCACCATCTTCACCAACACGCTGGATGCCAGCGGTGCGATGATGGCTCAGATTATCGGGCAAGATACCGTTCCCAGCACATGCAGTTCGCCCAAATTGTGTCCGGGTTGGGTGAACAGCAGCCATTATTATCATGCCTATCCATTCTACAACGCCCGTACCAATAGCTGCGTCACGGTCGTCCTCACTTCATTCGGAAGCAACCTCATCAGCAGCGCCTTCCTGGGAACAGTAAACACGACCAATTTCACTGTTTGCTCCACCTATCTGGCGAACTGCGGCCTCGCAACCGGCGGTGCGGGCACGGTGACATATTCCTTCAACGCGCCATCCAACTCGATCTTCATCGTGGTGGTCAACAATTGGATCGGGGGCGGTGGCCCTTACAGCCTGTCCGTGTCCGGCGGCAATTGTACGCCGGCCCTGAACATCGCGCCGGCGGGCAGCGCCCAGGTGGATGTGAATTGGCCCACCGTGGCGGGCGGCTATAAGCTTGAAACCACCCCATCGCTGCCGAATTCAGCCTGGACCGTAGTGACCAACGAACCGATTGCCATTGGTAATCTTTTCAATGTCACCAATCCGAGCGTGTATCCAACCAACCAGTTCTACCGCCTGCATAAGCCATAACCAACGTTCGAGCAGCGTGGTTCTTTCGCATTGACCTCCGGCTCGCCCGGAGGTCACTTTTTTCCGGGCCTGAAAACCATCGTTTGTTTCGGACCTCCGTGCCAGTCTTCGCGCCAAGTACTACGGCCCGGCAGGCACCGGCGGCGGCGGCTTTGATAGACTGCCAGTTCAGCGCCGGCCGCGCGCCGCGATGAACTTTTCCGCGTATTTGCCCAGCAGGTCAGCCTCCAGATTCACTGCGTCACCGACTTTTCGTTCCCGTAGGGCCGTGATTTCGCAGGTGTGCGGAATAATCCAGATGCGGAAACTTTTTTTCTGCACGCCCGCCACCGTCAGGCTGATGCCGTCCACCGCCACCGAGCCTTTGAAGACGATGTAACGCATTACTTCCGGCGGCGCAGCGATGTCGAGCACGTGGTCTTGTCCCGCGCGTTCCCAGCGGATGATTTTGCCGACGCCATCAATGTGGCCGGTCACGAAATGGCCGCCGAACTCGCCGTCCGCGCGCAACGGCCGCTCCAGATTCACCAGCGAACCGGGTTTGGTAAATTGCAGGTTGGTGCGCCGCCACGTTTCCTGGAGCAGATCGAACCGGGCGAGCTTGAATTTCCCGCGCGTGAAAACCTTCACCGCCGTCAGACAACAGCCGTTCACCGCCAGGCTGCCACCGGGCTTCAAGCCGCGGCCGGTCGCGCCGATGCGCACGGTCAATTCAATGGCTTTCGCCGCCGGCCGGATGCGCTCGAACGGTTCCCGCTTCTTCAACAATACCTGTGAACATTCAAGTAAATTTAACGGTGGGGCGAGACTCCGTCGAGCCGCGTTTAACCAATCCTTGCCGTCAGCAGCAAATCCGGCCCAAGCCGCTTCCATTCAACGTCGCGAAGTCGAATCATCTCTGCCAGACTCGGGGCGCCCTCTCCAGCAACAGCCTTGCGCGAATCGCGTCCGCCCAGAATTTTCGGCGCGTAGAAAAACGCCACGCGCTGCGCCAAACCACCGAGCAGAAACGACGCGTTCACCTCGCCGCCGCCCTCGACCAGCAAGCTGGTGACGTTTTGGGCGCCGAGTTTTTTCAGCAGCCAGGGCAGGTCAATTCGCTGGTGGGGCGAGGCTGCTGACGAGCCGGCTCGCGAGGACGCTCGCCCCACCTTGATAATTGGCGCGACATTGACATTCACTCGTTTTGACAACGCCGCCACGCGATTCTTCGGCGCGTGTTTGCCGACCACAATGGTTGTTAGCGCCGCATGTTTGTCGCTCACCACTTTCGCCGTCAACGGCGTCCGCGCCATCGAATCCAGGATGATTCTCCGAATCGGTTTTGCCGTCTTCCATCTTTCATCTTCCATCTTCGTCCTGGCCGTCAGGCTCGGATCGTCCGCCCGAATCGTATTAATCCCCACCAGGATCGCATCCGCCCCCTGCCGCAATTTCATGCCGTGCGCCCGCGCGGCTTCGGCGGTGATCCATTTCGATTCGCCCGTTGCGGTGGCGATCTTGCCGTCCAGCGTCATTGCCGCTTTGACTGTGACGAACGGCGTGTGATGGACAATCCAGTGATTAAACGTCTCGTTCAGCCGCGCACATTCGTTGGCAAACTTCGCTTGTTGTCCCGCCTTCAAGCGGTTCAGTCGAGCAATGCGATTGTCGCCGCCCGTAGGCGGGACACCGAATACATTCACCGCAATCCCGGCGCATTTCAAGATTTTGAAAGCCCGCCCGGCGTGCTTCGGATTGGGATCCACCGTACCGACAACCGCGCGTTTGATTCCCGCCGCGATGATCGCATCCGTGCAGGGCGGCGTGCGACCACGCGTGCAACACGGTTCGAGCGTCACGTAAAGCGTCGCGCCTTTTGCTGAATGGCCGCGCTTTTGCGCGTCGCGAAGCGCCTCGATTTCCGCGTGCGGTTCACCCGCGCGCCGGTGCCAGCCGCGTCCGATGATTTTGCCGCGGTTCACCAAAACCGCGCCGACCATGGGATTCGGCGAAGTTGTCCCGCAGCCGCGACGCGCCAGACCGATGGCGAGTCGCATATAATTCAAATCATCTCGTGAAAAGAATTTTGGCCGCGTATGCATTGGGATGCGGATCAACGCCAGGACAGACCCAACTGCCGGAGCAGGAAATATTCGTTGTAAGGATGGTCATCGGCGACTTGAATTTCCGGATTGGGGTTAAGGGCAGCTTTGATGGCTCCCTCTCGCGTCACCACCAGGTTTAGATAACCGGGCAGATTGGTGACAGAACTCCATTCCAACAAATCTTTCTTCGCGGCGTCAGGCATGCGCGCGGCCAGTTTTTCAGCGGCCTGCGGCTCAATCGGATCCATGGAGGCCAGCATGTGTATTCCCGATCCCTCGACAGAGTCAAAACAGCGCACATAAGGGAACGATTCATATACCGAGCGAAGGACCCCTTGGCCGGTAAAAAAATCCCCGCCGGGAAACCAGGCTTGAAGGATGCCGTGGGGATTCAAGTGCCGCCTGGCAAGTTCATAAAATTCCCTGGAATAGAGAAGGCTGGAACCCGCCGCCGCCACCGGCGGCGGCGGGTCCACCACAATGACATCGAATTTTTTCGCGGTGCGGTTGAGATAACGCCGCCCATCATCAATGACGATATGCCCTTTGGGATCGTTGGCCCAATGCGCAGCGTCCGCATGATAAAATCCAAAAGCTTCCGTCACGCTGGGCACCAATTCCACCGCCGTCGTGTCAATGTCCCAGCTCAAGGCCGACCGATAGCTGGTGCCCATGCCGAAGCAGATGATCAGCGCCGATTCAGGTTTCCCCTGGTGAAATGCCAGCGGCAAATGAACCATGAACTTGGTGATCGGCGTCAGTCTGGTCATGCCGATGCCATTGACCAAAAGCACCTTGCCGCCCTCCACCTGGGCGGCAATAACCGAGGCGGCATAGTCCCGCCGCACTTCCATCCGGCTGGATTGTCGCGCCACATAGTCTTGATAGTTGTGGGGGAAAAACAGTGAATAGCCCGCAAGCGCGCCGGCGGCCAGACTCGAAAACAGGCGTTGTCCCATAGGCAGCGATTTCCAACCCAGAATGTAAAACGCCAAAAAGGGCAGGCTGAGAATCATCAGCGCGCAGGACTCGCTCGTCCAGGGCAACAGAACATAGCAGGCAAACAGCGGTCCCAAAATGCAACCGAGCACATTGATGGCATAAGCCTTGCCGGCAAGGTTTGGCCGTCCGCCGGCGTATCCGTCAATCAAACCCGGCGTCAAATACCCCAGGATGGCGCAAAGCGGCACGATGCTCGCCAGCACCAGCATCGCACTGCCAACATAGACCGTAAACATCCAGTCCATGTTCACAATTCTGGGATCGTTGACCGCCACGGGAAGAAAAACGGCGATCAACAGCAGCGCCATCAGCGTGGCCACCGGCCAGGGCGACTGGTTGCGGAGATGATGACGATACCACCACGAGCCGGCAAACGTTGCGCCCAGGTAGGTGAAAACGACCAGGGCAAAGGAATACACCTGCGTTTTTAAAACCGGCGTGAACGCGCGCGTCCAAACCACTTCCATGGCCATCGCCACAAAACCCGTCGAAAACAAAATCCATTTGATGAGCCGGCTGCGGGATTTGCCAGACGCGGGCGGATTGTCCGGCCCGGCGGAACGTTCCGCTTCCGTCAAGGCCGCGACCGCAACACTTCGTTGCTGCCAGCCCAGACAACCGCCGATGAGGGTGATAATGAAATTGCCGGCGGCAGCCACCCAGAGCGTGTGGCGGAATCCCAACAGTTCCACCAGAACAATTGCCGTCAAAAAAGTGCCGCTCATCGCGCCCAGCACGTTGGCCAGGTAAAGAAAGCTGAAACTTTCCGTGTTTTTACAATCCCGCTCCCGGATGTATGCCATCATCAGGGGAAAAGTCGTCCCCATGAACAGGCACCAGGGCAGAATGGAAAACGCCAGAACCAGGGCCGAGAGTGACAGATAACGGAAGGAATCCGTCTGGCCGCTGGTCAGCAAAATGTGCTCGCCCAGGGCAAAGAATTTGGGCACCGCAAACGCTCCCAGCCCGATCAAAAATTCCGCGCCGGCGTAAAAGACGACCGCCGAAAACCCGGTTTTCTCAACCAGTGAAGCAATGTATCGCCCGCCCGCCCAGGACCCGGCCGCCAGCCCCAGCATGAAAACCGAGAGCACCACGGACAGCACGGGAGTAATGATCCCGAAAGACGCAAAAGCCATGCGCGTCCAAACCACCTGATAGGCGAGGCTGCAAAACCCGGATAAAAAAAACAGGAGAAACAAAACCCGGCGCGTGGACCGATTCATGCGGCTCACATCTACACGCGCTCTCCGGTTCATACAAGCTTCAATCCTTCCAATAAAGCGGGCCATTATTCCGCAAACAATGCCTTTGCGCATTGCTTCGCATCGAACGGCTGCAATTTATTCGCTGTTTCGGGAGGATGACAATTCGACGGCCGGACCGGGTTCCTTTCTGGTGGAAACGCTCAGGCGTCGGCGGAACTGGTGCGGGAATCAAAACAGGTTCCAACGCCGCAGCAGGAAATATTCGTTGTATGGTCGGTCATCCGTAATCTGGGCATCCGGATCCGAGGTAAGGATGCGCGCGATGTCAATTTCGTTTGCTACAACCCGTCCGAGATAGGCTGTGACATCCGGGGAATCACTCCATTCCAGAAGATCCGCCCTTGCCCTTTGAGGCATCCTGGCCACCAATTGACCCGCATCCAATGTTTCAATGGGTTCCATGGAAGCCAGCAAATGTATCCCGGAACCTTCCACCGGGCCGAAAACGCGGGTATAAGGGAAGGAGTCATTGACTGATCGCGCTGCGGCCAGGGCCATGGAATCATCCCCGCTGGGCACCCAAGTTTGTAGAATACCATGCGGTTGGAGATGTTGTTTGGCCAGTTCATAGAATTCCTTGGAATAAAGCAGGCTGGAACCGGCGGCCTCCGGTGGTGGTGGCGGATCAATCACAATAACGTCGAATTTTTCCGCGGTGCGCTTCAAATAGCGCCGGCCATCATCAATGACGATCCGTCCTTTGGGATTGTCGAGATAGTGTTTGGCATCCGCGTGGTAAAACTCAAACGCCTTCGCGACCCCGGGCACCAATTCCACGGTCGTCGTGTTTACATCCCAGCTCAAGGCCGAGCGGTAAGTGGTCCCCATGCCAAAACAAATAATCAAAGCCGATTGCGGCCGGCCTTGGTGAAAGGCCAGCGGCAGGTGGGCCATGAATTTGGTGATCGGGGTCAGCCCGGTCATGCCAATGCCGTTCACGAAAAGGTGCTTGTGTCTCCCCTCGCCAAAGGAAATGGTGGATGCGGCATAGTCCCGCCGGATGGTGGTGTCGATTTGAGTTTTTACCAGCAGGCTTTCGTAATCCTCGGTGAAGAACAAAACCCAAACCAGCACGGCACCGCCGATCAATCCCCATCCCCAACGGCGCTTCGGCGGCAGGGCCCGGCTCAGGAACAAATAGAATCCAAGAAATGGCAGGCTGAGAAAAATCAACGCGCTTCTTTCACTGATCCACGGCAACAAAATGTACGAGGCAAATAGCGGCCCCAAAATGCAGCCAATCACATTGATGGCATAAGCCTGGCCAGCCGCCGCCGGATGACCGGTGGCGCATCCGTCAATCAAACCCGGCGTCAAATATCCCAGCACGGCACAAAATGGACAAATGCTGGCCAGCAGAAAAGCGCTGCAGATCAATTCGAGATGTCCCGCCCAATTGGCTTGCATGAGTCGATAATCATTGATCAGCGCAGGCAGGAAGGCGGTGAGCGCCAGCAGGGAAATGAGGACGCCCAGGGAACGGACACGGCGGTTTCGCAGGTCGCAGCGATACCACAAGGAGCCCAAAAAAGTGGCCCCCAGATAAACACAGACAATGGAAGCAAACGAATACACTTGTGTATGCAGGACCGGAGTGAAGGCACGGGTCCAAATCACTTCCATCGCCATGGCGCTGAATCCGGTTGAAAACAAAAGCCATTTAATGAGCCGGCCGTCAATGCCTTGAAACGGGGGGGGAACCACCGGACCAGTCGTACCGGTTATCGCCGGTTTGGGGGTTGCGGAAGATTGGCATCGGCTTTGTCCCAGGAACACGCTGATCACGGCGATCATGCAGTTGCAGGCGGCGGCGTCCCAGAGGGTTATTCGAAAGCCCAGTATTTCCACCGAAACCAGTGCCGTCCACACAGTCCCACTCATCGCCCCAAGCACATTGGCCAGATACAGGTAGCTGAAACTTTCCTGATTATACTCATCCCGCTCCCGGACATAGGCCATCATCAGTGGAAAGGTGGCGCCCATAAACACACACCAGGGGAAAATGGAGATGGCCAGGACCAGCGCCGAGAGAAAAAGATATTCAAAGGAATTGGTCTGGCCTGCCGACAACAAACAAGATTCACCCAGCATGAACAATTTGGGAACTGCGAAGGCCCCGCCCAGCCCAATCATCAGTTCCGCGCCGGCATAAAAGAAAGCTGCGGACCAGCCGGTTTTCCTTGTCCAGGGACCGATTAGCCGTCCGCCCGCCCAGGCGCCAACCGCCAGCCCCAGCATGAACACGGAGAGCACCACAGAGAGCACCGGCGTGATGATCCCGAACGACGCGAAGGCCATGCGCGTCCAAACCACTTGATAAACGAGACTGCAAAAGCCGGACACAAAGAAGAGGAAAAACAAAAGCCGGCGTATCAACGGACTCATAATGCGGGAATGATACAGGGTCTTGTCATTTGTCCAAGATTTGATGTCCTTTACGGATCGAAAGGCCTGTTTGCGTTCATTTGGCAATATTTCTTCTTTTCACCAGAACCGCATTCGCCATCGGATTCGGCGCGCCGTGCCGCGCCAGACCGATGGCTTGTCGCATGTAACTCAAATAATTTTTGGAAAAGAATTTTCGTCGCGGGGCCATTGTAAGCGCGAATCAACGCCGGGACAAACCCCGCTGCCGCAACAGGAAATATTCGTTCAGGGGATGGTCATCGGTGATTTGAATTGCGCGATCCGGGTTGAGGCTCTGCTCGACGGGAACTTCGCGCAAGACCACCTGTGCCACATACGCGGGCAAATCCCGGATGTCGGACCATTCCAACAAGTCGTTGCTGGCACTGGCGGGTATGCGCACCATGAGTTGTTCGGGGGACGGCACTTCGATAGGATCCATGGACGCCAGCATGTGCATGCCCCATCCTTCCACGGAATGAAAACAACGCACGTGGGGGAACACATCGTGAATGGAACGCAAGGCGGCTTGCGTGGTCGCCGGATCCCCGCCGGGAAACCAGGCTTGAAGGATGCCGTGGGGATTCAAGTGCCGCCTGGCAAGTTCATAAAATTCCCTGGAATAGAGAAGGCTGGAACCCGCCGCCGCCACCGGCGGCGGCGGGTCCACCACAATGACATCGAATTTTTTCGCGGTGCGGTTGAGATAACGCCGCCCATCATCAATGACGATATGCCCTTTGGGATCGTTGGCCCAATGCGCAGCGTCCGCATGATAAAATCCAAAAGCTTCCGTCACGCTGGGCACCAATTCCACCGCCGTCGTGTCAATGTCCCAGCTCAAGGCCGACCGATAGCTGGTGCCCATGCCGAAGCAGATGATCAGCGCCGATTCAGGTTTCCCCTGGTGAAATGCCAGCGGCAAATGAACCATGAACTTGGTGATCGGCGTCAGTCTGGTCATGCCGATGCCATTGACCAAAAGCACCTTGCCGCCCTCCACCTGGGCGGCAATAACCGAGGCGGCATAGTCCCGCCGCACTTCCATCCGGCTGGATTGTCGCGCCACATAGTCTTGATAGTTGTGGGGGAAAAACAGTGAATAGCCCGCAAGCGCGCCGGCGGCCAGACTCGAAAACAGGCGTTGTCCCATAGGCAGCGATTTCCAACCCAGAATGTAAAACGCCAAAAAGGGCAGGCTGAGAATCATCAGCGCGCAGGACTCGCTCGTCCAGGGCAACAGAACATAGCAGGCAAACAGCGGTCCCAAAATGCAACCGAGCACATTGATGGCATAAGCCTTGCCGGCAAGGTTTGGCCGTCCGCCGGCGTATCCGTCAATCAAACCCGGCGTCAAATACCCCAGGATGGCGCAAAGCGGCACGATGCTCGCCAGCACCAGCATCGCACTGCCAACATAGACCGTAAACATCCAGTCCATGTTCACAATTCTGGGATCGTTGACCGCCACGGGAAGAAAAACGGCGATCAACAGCAGCGCCATCAGCGTGGCCACCGGCCAGGGCGACTGGTTGCGGAGATGATGACGATACCACCACGAGCCGGCAAACGTTGCGCCCAGGTAGGTGAAAACGACCAGGGCAAAGGAATACACCTGCGTTTTTAAAACCGGCGTGAACGCGCGCGTCCAAACCACTTCCATGGCCATCGCCACAAAACCCGTCGAAAACAAAATCCATTTGATGAGCCGGCTGCGGGATTTGCCAGACGCGGGCGGATTGTCCGGCCCGGCGGAACGTTCCGCTTCCGTCAAGGCCGCGACCGCAACACTTCGTTGCTGCCAGCCCAGACAACCGCCGATGAGGGTGATAATGAAATTGCCGGCGGCAGCCACCCAGAGCGTGTGGCGGAATCCCAACAGTTCCACCAGAACAATTGCCGTCAAAAAAGTGCCGCTCATCGCGCCCAGCACGTTGGCCAGGTAAAGAAAGCTGAAACTTTCCGTGTTTTTACAATCCCGCTCCCGGATGTATGCCATCATCAGGGGAAAAGTCGTCCCCATGAACAGGCACCAGGGCAGAATGGAAAACGCCAGAACCAGGGCCGAGAGTGACAGATAACGGAAGGAATCCGTCTGGCCGCTGGTCAGCAAAATGTGCTCGCCCAGGGCAAAGAATTTGGGCACCGCAAACGCTCCCAGCCCGATCAAAAATTCCGCGCCGGCGTAAAAGACGACCGCCGAAAACCCGGTTTTCTCAACCAGTGAAGCAATGTATCGCCCGCCCGCCCAGGACCCGGCCGCCAGCCCCAGCATGAAAACCGAGAGCACCACGGACAGCACGGGAGTAATGATCCCGAAAGACGCAAAAGCCATGCGCGTCCAAACCACCTGATAGGCGAGGCTGCAAAACCCGGATAAAAAAAACAGGAGAAACAAAACCCGGCGCGTGGACCGATTCATGCGGCTCACATCTACACGTCAGGCTTGTCCGGGACAAGCTTCAAAAACCTTCCGTAGCGGCGCCTCGGCAGAGCGCCGCCATTTGAAAACGGAGAATTATTCCTCAAACAACGCCTGCGCGAATTGTCTCGCGTCGAAGGACTGCAAATCGTCCGGCTGTTCGCCCAGACCGATGAATTTGATCGGCAGGCCGAGTTCCTTCTGAATGGCCACCACCATGCCGCCCTTGCTCGTGCCGTCGAGCTTGGTCACCACCAGCCCGGTCAGCGGCGCGGCCTTGTTGAACTCGCGCGCCTGGTTCAACGCGTTCATCCCGGTCGTCGCATCGAGCACCAGCAACACTTCGTGCGGCGCGCCGGGCAGTTGCTTGCCGATGACGCGGTGCAGCTTCTGCAATTCCTGCATCAAATTGTGTTTCGTGTGCAGACGGCCCGCCGTGTCAATGAACAGGTAATCCGCCTTGCGCGCCTGCGCGGCGGCAACGGCATCGTGCGCCACCGACGCCGCATCCGCGCCGTAAGCGCCGGCGATGACATCAATTTTCAGGCGCGTGCCCCAAAGTTTGAGCTGCTCGATGGCCGCTGCGCGAAACGTGTCGCACGCCGCCAGCAACACGGTTTTTTTCTGCGCTTGAATCAAATGCGCGAGCTTGGCGGCCGTGGTCGTCTTGCCCGTGCCGTTGACGCCGACCAGGGAAACAATTGTCGGGCCGTGCCAGGCCCTGACCAAATCGGTTTTATTCGAGCCAAGACTCTTCTCCACTTCGGCACGGGCGATGGCGAACACATCCAGGCCCGCGCCGCCCTGCGTTTCGTAAGCGTGCTTCACCGCGGCGACGATGTGCGCGGTCACAGCCATGCCGAGGTCGGCGGCGATGAGCGCGGTTTCAAGTTCTTCGAGCGACGCCGCGTTGAGCCTGGGCGAACGCGTGACGATGCGTTTGATTTCATGCGCCAGCTTGCTGTGCGTTTTGGCAAGGCCGGCCTTGAATTTCTGGAACAGTCCCATGAGTTAATGCGGAGTGCGCCCGTCTGCGCTCCGCTTCGACGCGGCCGGTATTGAGGCTTGCCGCGCCGGAGCCGAAGGCGAAGGCGGGAGTGCGGAATGCGGAATTTCCGCCCCCGACCCTCGACTCTCGGCTCTCGCCCTCAGTTTTTCGACATGCGTGTAGGGCAGTTTGACGGTGCCGATGACCGGTTTGCCCTTGCTGAAACCGTGGCAATCGGAGCCGCCCGTCACGAGCAGATGATATCTGTCGGCAATTTCCAGATAGCGCTCGGCGGTCTTGGTCGAGTGCTTGGTATGAAAACATTCGATGCCGTCCAGCCCGGCGTTCACGAGCGCGGGAATGATTTCATCCGTGCGGTTCAAACCGGGATGCGCCATGACGGCGAGGCCGCCGGCCTGGTGAATCAATTCCACGCCTTCCAGCGCGGACATCTTGGCCTTGGGCACCCACGCCGGACGGTTTTTTTTGAGAAAACGCGCGAAGGCCTCGTCGGGCGTTTTGCAAAACCCGGCCTTCACCAGCGCGCGCGCGACGTGCGGGCGGCCGGGTGATTTGCAATTGGCCAGCGCAAAAACGGATTCCGCTTCGAGCGGGATGTTCAATCCGTTGAGGTGGGCGACCATTTCGCGGATGCGGTTCTGGCGGACGCTCTGGAACTTGGCGATTTCCACCAGCAACCTTTCATTTTGCGTGTCGAGAAAATAGCCGAGGAGATGAACCTCGGTGTCGTTGTACTCGGCGGTGAGTTCCGTGCCGGTGATGAATTCAATGCCCGCCGCGCCGCAAGTCGCCGCCATGCGCGCGCAACCCTCGACCGAATCATGGTCCGTCAGCGCCATCGCCGCGAAGCCGAGCCGCTGGCCGTGCCCGGCCAGTTCCTCCGGCGAAAAGGTGCCGTCGGAAAAATACGTGTGCAGATGAAGGTCGGCGAACTTCATTTGACGATTCGTGCCGGACGCATCAACTCGCCCTTGATTTTATCCAGGATGCCGTTGACGAATTTGCCGCTGTCCTGCGTGGAAAATTTTTTGGCGATGTCCACCGCCTCGTTGATGCTGACAATGGGCGGGATGTCCTCGCGGAACAGCATCTCGTAAATCGCCAGCCGCATGATGTTGCGGTCCACCGCGGCGATGCGATGGAACTCCCAATTCTTCGCGTGCTTTTTGATGTGCTCGTCAATCGCGTCACGATGCTCCAGGGCGCCGCGAATCAGCGGATCGGCGAACAGGCGCATTTCGACCTCCCCGGCGGTGAGCGGCGGCAGTTCGACCGGCTGGCCCCACGTCGCCGGGCCTTTTTCCCCGGCGATGGCCGCCGCGCGCTGTGTGTCCCAGAATTCATTGAGCGCCCGGTCCAGGTTCTCCGGCGGGTTCAAATCGTGCTGAAACAAAAATTGCACGGCACGCTCGCGCGCTTCACGGCGTTTGCCCATAATTCAAATCCATCATGCCGCAGAAATGCGGGCCGGGAAATGGAAATCTTCAACCGTGGAAGATCAACCCGGGGCTGAATCAATGGATCATCGGCTCAATCAATATCCCCGGAAGATTTATCAATTAACGGCAACAAGGAGAGTTCCGCTAACTTGCGCGCATGAGAACCAATCAGCGTGCCCGCGTTTTTTTCGGTAGGATTCGTCTTTTGGGCTGGCCGGCCGGCATGATTGTCCGTAGCCTGCGCTGAACTTTGGATGGTGCTGCATTTTGAATGCGAGCCTATGCAAATACTCACCAGACCGGATTTGACCGTCGCCCCCTTTAACCCGAGGCATCTATTCACGTCAAAAACAACGGCCTAGCGGTCGAAACCAATTATGAACGATCAAGAACGTTGGGACCTGGAGTGGCTCAAGCAGCGGCATGTTGAATTGCAGCAGGAACTGTCGGAACTGGCCGGGCGGCTGAAACTTCTGGAAACCCGGCTGGACAAGGAGCGGTCAACGACACCCGCACCGCCTCTGCCAGCGCGAATCGTCATTAAACATCCGGACGCTTCACAACCGGAAATAGCGCGAAGTGCCGCGCCGGCTGAAACGCCGCGCCAGATTCCAACCCCGCCGCCGATCCGCTCGCCGATTCCGCCCGGCACCCCGCCGGTGTCGCCACCCGTTGTTCCTCCAATTGCCCCCGCGCCTGCGCTGGCCGCGCCGCAAAGTCCGGCGCAACCAGCAGCCCCACGTCTGAAGCTGCATGTGGAACCCGCCCAGGCGAAGTTCTTGAAGTGTTTGTGCGCGTCTTGTGGCGGGCACATTGAATTCCCTGCCAGTGCGGCGGGCGACACGATACTTTGTCCACATTGCAACTGTTCAACGCGCCTGTCCACAGCCGCTGGATCGCCGCCGCCAGTGCCGCCGCGACTGGCCGCCCGGGCGGCGCCGGCCTCGTCACCACCGAAGGCCTCCTTCGAAATGCGCCTGGGCACTTATTGGCTCGTGCGCATCGGGATAGTAATGGTATTGACCGCCCTCGTGTTTTTCGGGGCCTACACTTACCAGAATTATATCGGCCGGCTCGGAGCGGCGGGAAAGGTCTCGTTGCTCTACGCCGCCAGCATGATTTTACTCGGATTCGGCGCTTGGTGGCAACGCAAGGCGGCGAAGGAATCCCTGAAGAATTACGCGCAGGTGCTCTTCGCCGGCGGATTGGCCGCGGTGTATTTCACAACCTACGCCGCGCATCACATCCCACAATTGTGTATCATTAACAGTGCGTTGCTGGATGGCGCGCTGTTGCTGGCCTGGGCGGGCTTCATGGCCTGGATTGCGGATCGTAAAAAATCCGAGGTGCTCGCCTTGTTTGCGGTCGGGCTGGCTTACTACACATCCGTCATCACGCGCGTCGGCTCGTTCACGCTTTACTCCAATCTCGTGCTGACGCTTGCCGCCGTGTTTTTCCTTGTGCGCAATCGCTGGGCGGTGCTTTCGCTGGCCAGCCTCGTGGCCACTTACGCCGCGTATGGTTTCTGGCGCTTTTTTGATGGCAGCTCCTGGCACTGGGCTTCGCCGGCAGAAGGGTTGTGGATGGGCGCGGGCTTTCTCCTGAGCTACTGGCTCTCGTTCACGGCGGCGGTTTTCCTGTCGAAGCACGAAAAATTTGCCGGCCCGAATCGCGCGGGTTTTCTCACGCTGAACAACGGCGCGTTCTTCACGATGTTCCTGTTGACGATGCTGCAGGTGCATCACGGCGGCTTCTGGAAATTCTCGCTCGGCTACGGGGTCGTGCTCCTCGGCCTGGCGGCGCTGGCGCGCCAGACTCTGCCCGCGGAACCGTTCGCCAAAAACTCGTATCTTACGCAAGGCCTGCTGCTCGCGACGGTCGGGCTGATTACAAAATTCGCCTGGCTGAAACTTGCGCTCCTGCTCGGCACGGAAAGCGTCGTGCTGCTGACGCTTGGGCTACTAAGACAAAGTCGCATCCTGCAAATTGGCTCGTGCCTTACGGGGGCGCTGGCGGTCGGCTGGGGGATTGCCAGTCTGGTGCGCGACGACCTGCACGGGCTTTATCTCGGCGCAGCGCTCGGAGCCTTGATGACCTTTAACGCCTTCTGGTCTCACCGCCGGAGCGCGGAGGATGAAGAATATCCCATTCAGCCGGCTCCGGCTTACTTCACTATTCTCGCCCTCGCCAGCTGGCTGGCGACGACGTGGTATAACACAACCCCGGCAAACTTCCCGCTGGCCCTGGCGGTCGAAGCGCTGGCGCTGACCTCCTCGATTTACCTGCTGCGCCTGCGCGAGATGGTCCTGCTGGGCCAGGGTTACCTGTTGCTGGGCCAATTCGCGTGGCTGTGGCACTTCGTCCAGTCTTCCGCTCCGCCGCCCTGGTGGAATCCCGCCTTGCTGATCGCCGTCACGGTTGGGTTGAGCCACTGGTGGCAGCGGCAAAAAGTCCTGAAGGCGGATTCGCAGGGGCCATTGTTCTGGCAGGCCTTGTACGTGCTGGCGCTCATGGGAGTGCTGTATTTTTGGCTCCATCCGCTGGTGGGTGCGCCCGCCTGGCTGATGTTGACCAGTCTGCTCGCCGTCGGCATCACGATTTACGGCGTGTTCACGCGCCTGTGGTTCCTGGCCGCTTTTGGGCAAATCTTTTTGTTCGTCAGCGGCGTGCAATTTGTGTGGCAACTTTCGCAGACCAAACCGGAGTGGCATTTTCCGCTCGCGCCGATTGCCGCGTGCTTCCTGCTCTCCTTCGGCGCCGTGAGATGTTTCAAACGCAAACCCGAGGCCAGCGAACAGGTCCGCACTCCATTGCTTTTAACCGCATTGCTCTATCGCTGGGTGGCGCTGGTGATGTTGATTTGGTGGGTTTGCGAATACATTCCGGCGCGGGAACGGATCTGGCTGCTGGCCATGCTCGGCTTGTGGATGTTCCTTTGGGCCGGGTTGTTTCGAAACCGGGAAATACTGCTTTTCAGCGCGGCCTATACGCTGACGGCGCTGGCTTTGTTCTGGCTGCCGCTGTTTGAGGCCTCGACCGTGTACTGGCCGAATCTCGTCGTGATTGTACTTCTGCTCGGACAACGGCAAATGGCGAGACGTCTGCCCGGACGCTACGATGTGGATTCCCGCATCCACGGCGCCGTGATCATTGTTGGCGGGCTCAGCCTCTGGCTGTTTCTCACGCGCTGGGTTTGCCAGAACGCCAGCGGATTATACCTGACCGCGAGCTGGTCGGCGCTGGCGCTCGTATTGTTCGCCGCCGGCATGGCTTTGCGCGAACGAGTGTATCGCTGGCTTGGCCTCGGGGTGCTCGCTTTCGCGCTGGGACGCGTCGTCATTTTCGATGTCTGGAAACTGGAGACACTCTATCGCATTCTGAGTTTCATGGCGCTCGGCATCGCGTTGCTCGTGCTCGGCTTCATTTACAACAAATACCAGGAGAAAATCAAGGAATGGCTGTAAGCGGCGGGGCAAAGCCAACTTTCGCAGAAACACGCGCCGGGAAATCAAAAATTGCGACACGCCTTTTTACAGGAGGAAACGGAGGTAGCCTTGATTATGGATGCCAGGATGACATCCGCCCTCACCCCGGCCCTCTCCCCCAGGAGAGGGGGAATCGTTCGCCGCTCTTTTGAAAATTTATACGACCGGATTGGCCGGACGCTCATCCACAAAACCAGAAACAATCGAAAGCTTTATCCTCTCCTGGGGGAGAGGATAAAAGGTGAGGGCGGGCGTCAACACTCATTCCATTGAAAACAACGAGGGAGCATTCAATTATCACCTCCGTTTTCTCAGTTTCCTCCTGTTAAAATTCCCGCTAACTTTTCGAGCATGAGCCAGGTCACAAAACTATTGCACACGCGCTATCGCGTGAACGATTTGGAGCGCACGATCAAGTTTTATCGCGACGTGCTCGGCCTCGAAGAAATCCAACGGCACAAATCACCGCGCGGATCGGAACTGGTTTTTCTCAAAGCCCCCGCCAGCGACGAGCAGATTGAAATCTGCAGTTTCCCGGCCGGCGGCCCGGTGTCAGTGCAGCCCGACCTCACGCACCTGGCGTTCGAAGTGGACAACCTCGAGGAATTCGGCAAACACCTGGCCAAACACGGCCTGAAATATTCCGACGGCCCGATGACCACTTCCACCGGAACCGTGTTCGCATTCATTGACGCGCCGGAAGGTTACGAAATCGAACTGATTCAAAAATCATGAGCGTTTTAATTGTCGGGTCAACGGCACTGGATTCCATCAAAACTCCTAACGCGGAAAATCCGCGGCTGCTCGGCGGCTCGGCCAGCCACGCCGCCGTGGCCGCGAGCTTTTTCAGCCCCGTAAAATTAATCGGCGTCGTCGGCGAGGATTTTCCGAAGAAATACCTTCAACTTTACCGGCGGCACAAAATTGACCTCGCCGGCCTGCAGATTTTGCCCGGCAAAACCTTCCATTGGTCGGGCGAATACGAGGCGAACATGAACAACCGCCGCACGCTGCTGACCGAACTGGGCGTGTTTGAGACCTTCACGCCCACGCTGCCCAAGGCGCATCAGGCCGTGCCGTTCGTGCTGCTGGCGAACATCGCGCCCGCGCTCCAGCATCACGTGCTCGATCAGATGCGCCGGCCCAAATTCGTCGTGGCCGACACGATGGACCTGTGGCTGAACATCGCGCTGCCGGATTTGCTGAAATTGCTGCCGCGACTCGACGGCTTCGTGCTCAACGACAGCGAGGCGCAACAGTTGACCCAGGAAGACAACGTCTTTGCCGCGCTAAAAAAAATTCACAAGCTCGGCCCGAAATACGTCATCATCAAAAAGGGATCGCACGGCTCGATTCTGTCCGGGCCAGAGGGTTTTTTCATCTGCCCGGCCTATCCGCTGGCCACGGTGGTGGACCCCACCGGCGCGGGCGACTCGTTCGTCGGCGGCATGATGGGTTATCTCGCCGCCGCCAAAGGCTCGATTGACGCCAACCTCCGGCGCGCGATGATTTACGGCAGCGTCACGGCGTCATTCTGCTGCGAAGGCTTCGGCCTGACGCGCACCACGGCGATCAAACGCGCCGACATTGACCGAAGGGTGAAAGAACTGGAAAAGCTGACGAAGTTTTAGGCCGCACCCGGAAGGGAAACAATTCGTGCAAAGAATTTCAACCACGGATGAACACCGATGAACACGGATAATTTAGGTTGCGACATACTGCTTGGGGAGTGAAAAGAGTAGAAGAGGCAACTTCGTCAGCAGCGAAAGCAGCGGCAAGCGCAGCGCGGGTGGCGATGGCTGAAAAAGCAAGTCCAGATAATATCTTGCGCGCAGCCTGCCAGCTTTGGATAGAGGCAGCACGTTGACGGTGATCAGAAATTTTCAGTCACATTGCCACCAGCTCGGTGTCTTGGCGTTAAAAATCCGTGTTCATCCGTGTTCATCCGTGGTTAAATTCTGCCGATGAAAGCTGTCATTCTGGCCGCCGGCAAGGGCACGCGCATGCGGGAACTCACCAACGAGTTGCCCAAGCCCATGCTCCGCGTGCAGGGCAAGCCCATCCTCGAACACATTATCGCCGGCATCGTCGCGGCGGGCGTCCGCGAGATTTTCATAGTCACCGGCTGGCGCGCCGAGGTGGTCGAAAATCATTTCGGCGACGGCAAAAAATGGAATGCACGAATCGCGTTCGGCCGGCAGGTCGTGCAGGACGGCACGGGCAAGGCGCCGGAACTGGCCAGGGACTTCATCGGCGATTCCCCGTTTCTCCTGACTTACGGCGATATTCTGGTTCCACCCGAAACGTATCCGCAGATGCTGCGGCGCTTCAGCGAAGGCGATTTTGCCGGCGTCATCACCGTCACCCGCGGCGAGGACGCGACCAAGGGCGGGTTGAATTTCTTTGACGAACAATTCTGCCTGAAACGGCTGGTGGAAAAACCGTCACGCGAACAACTGGAACAGTTGCGTCGCGACGGCTGGCTGAAGCCCGGCGCACCGGCCTGGTACAACGCGGGCATTTACATCTTCCGCCCGGCGCTGTTCAACTTCACGGCCAAATTGCAAAAATCACCACGCGGCGAATACGAATTGACCGACGCCATCAGCGCGATGGTTGCCGCCGGACAAAAGCTGGCGGGACTGGAAATTCAAGGCCGCTGGGTGGATGTGCGGGATCCGGAGACCTTGGCCAAACTTGAAAATGAAATAAGGAATCCATGAGTCCAGGAAGACGTCTTCTCTTCTCTTGGATTCCTGGTCTCCTTATAAAAAATCCCGGTTTCAGCTTATAAACTTCGGCTCGTACACCGGGCCGAGGCCGTGCTTTTGCAGCAGCTCGGCGAACTTCGCGATGCCGCGCTTCTCGTCCGAGGCCAGGTGGTAATGAATCTGCCAGCCGAGGTAATCCCGGCGGAAACCCTCGTCGTATTCCTCGCGGTTTTTGATGAGGTATTCCAGCGTTTCCATCCCGAAATCCTTCGTCTCGCGCAGTTCGCGGCGCAGTTCCTTGTTTTCGATGCCACGCCGCAACGCCCACACGGCAAAAACGAACGGCAGTTTCGTCAGTTCATACCACGCCGTGCCGAGATCGAAAATTCCATGCACGTGGGTGGCGCGTTGAAAATCAATCGCCCGGTCGCCGATCAGCAGCACCGCATCTCGTTGCGAAGCGGTGTCGTAGTCGGGCAACGGTGTGAATTCCGGCTTCACGCCGCGTTCCGCCAGCAGAACCTTCAACAGGTTCACGCTGGCCAGCGAAGCCGGGTCGCAAAAAACCTCCATGATGCTTTCCAGCGGCACGCAGTGCGCCAGCAACACGCTGTACACCTCCCCCAGCGATGCGATGGCGACGCCGTCGAGGATGTCGTAGCGGTCATTGAGCAAAACTTCGGTGACACTGACGAGCGCGGCGTTGAGTTCATCCCGGCGGAGCATTTCGGCGAGCCGGGCGGGCGTGGCAAAAATGACTTCGCTCTCCATGCCGCGGGTGAGCGGCACGGCGTTGAGATAGGGCACCGAGCCGATGCGGAATTTGGGTGTGTCAGCAGACATGCGCGAAGATTTTAAAGCAAAGCCGCAGAGGCGCAAAGCCGCAAAGGGATCTCAACAATCTGCACCACAACCATGACGAGCGGGTTGCAACGCGGTTCAAATCTTCCAGCGACTGTTCCCAAGACCATGGTCATTCCCGAAGAACGGGAACAGGATTTTGAGCGGAAGATGAAATCACCTTTGTTCAGCGAGCATTTTGAGAAAGACAATTGGACATTGGCCTATTTCAACGCTCTTCGCGAAGCGTTCACCAAGACAAAGGGACGGACAAATTTGGAGTCGCTGTTCGGCAAAAAAAGGCACGTTAACATCAGCCGGCGTGAAGCCAAAAATGAAGAAAATCAGGCGCTTTTTGAACTTCCAGAATCGGGTGGCCGAAAAACATCTTCATCCCTCGCTTTGAAAGATGATGCGATAGCAGAGTAGCGTTCTCACGCCGTTGCCAGATTGTCTTCCAACATTTTCGAGCGCGCTGAATTTTCCGTGGCGGCAGGTTCCGGCGGGTTTTCCAGGACTTTGATCGGTTCGTAGAAGGTATTGCGCTGCACCGGCGTTCTTCCGGCTTCGCGGATGGCTTTAATCATTTCGGATTGAACGCGCTGCAACACCGACTCCGTTGCGTGCTCGCGCTGGCGGAGTTGCGGCGGGGTCGTTGCGGGATTCATGGGATTATTCGGTGGTTCGGTGTGCCAGTTCGTACAAGTTTTCCAAAGTGTGCAGCTTTACACCCTCATGCTCCTGCCGGGACCGGGCTTTAAGCAGCTTTACAAAGAGACGGCGTTGGATTGTCGCATTGCGCGCGTTGGGGAAGCGCGGCACTTTTGCGCCGAGTTCGGCGGCCAGCACGGGCAGCGAGTTCACCACGCCCCATTTGCATTCGCCCAGGTCGGTCCAGTTGTCCGCCCGCACGCCCACCACGTCTATCTGCACTTCGGAATCCCAGTATTCGCCCACGTTGAACGCGGCACGGACACCTTCACGGGCATAGAGCAGTGGCAGGCATTCGCGGCAGAGACGCTCGAAGCACCGGCCGAAGTAGGCATCCAGGCCGGGCCGGACGATTTCCGCAAACCCGCGCTCTGGGCCGAGCAGACGCAGCACACTTTGGTGGGGAAACACAAACCGGAACCAGAACCGCAGCAGCGGATCGTCCAACGCGTAGCGCACGGAACGGACGCTGGGTTTGGATTCCGTGACCGGGTAACGGCGTTGGACATAGCCCAATTCAACCAGGTTGTTGAGGTGGTAATTCAGCCCGCGCACGTCAATGCCGGTGGATTTCTCCAGCTGCGCCGGGCTGCTCTGACCCTGCGCCAGGGACATCAGCACCGCGTGATAGGGTGCAAGATCGCGCAATTCCTCCCGCAACAAAAATTCCGGCTCGCGTGCCAGCGGAGCGCTGTTGTCCAGCAATTGCGCCATGATGTTTTGCTCCACGGAGCGCGTGCCGTCGAAGGCCAGCAGATACGCCGGTATGCCGCCGCACAGGGCATAAACCCGCGCGCGATCCACCACCGAAAAGCGCGGATGAAACAACCCGGCCTCAAGATGATTGAACGGGCGGAGAAGGATTTGCGCCGTGCGCCGGCCAAACAGCGGACTTTTCTCGCCCAACACTTCGCGCTCTATAAAGCCCAGATATGAGCCGCACAGAATCAGCAACATCTTGCCGGAGCGCGACCAAGAGCGGTCCCAAAGCTCCTGCAGGACTGACGGAAGCTCCGGGCACGCCTCGGCAATCCATTGAAATTCGTCGAACGTCAGAATGAATTTCTTGCCGGCGGGCAACCGTTCGGCCAGCAATTGCAGGGCGGCTTTCCAGGTGGTGACGCGCGTCTGAGCCAGCAGCGGCTCGCCCACAGCGCGGGCGGCAGCCTCCAGGAATTCCTGAAGTTGCGCCCCTCCCGGCGCGCGTTTGCCCACAATATACAGACCCGGCTGGCCGGACATGAAATGTACGATCAACTCGCTCTTGCCCACCCGACGCCGACCATAAACAGGAATGAAGCCGCTGCGTTCCGAACGCCAGACTTTGCGTAGCGTCTCCAACTCACGATCGCGACCTTGAAAACTCATTGCGCTGCCAGATTATCATCAAAGTATGGTTTGTCAAAACATGTTTTGATGAATTGACTTTGGACGTATGTTGAAGACGGGGTGCTTACGCCGTCGCCAGATTGGCTTCCAGTACTTTGGATTTGCCCGACGGCGGTTCAGCTTCGGTAGCCGCTGGCGTTGACTCCCACACTTTAATCGGCTCGTAAAACGTGTTGCGCTGCACCGGCGTTCTGCCGGCTTCATGGATGGCCTTGAGCATTTCGGCCTCGGTCTGGAGTTGCGGCGAGGTCGCGCCGGCCATGTGGAAGATGTGTTCCTCGATGATTGTGCCGTGCAAATCGTCCGCGCCGTAGCTCAATGCCACCTGCGCGAGTTTCAATCCCATGCCCACCCAATACGCCGTGATGTGATCGAAGTTGTCGAGGTAGATGCGGCTGACGGCGATGGTGCGCAGCGCGTCGAAACCGGTCGGCGGGGTCTTCACGGGGATGTCGTTGTTCTCCGGCTGGTACGGCAGCGGCACGAAACCGACGAAGCCCTTCGTCTCGTCCTGCAACGCGCGCAATTGCCGCAGGTGATCCACGCGGTCGGCCAGCGATTCGACGTGGCCGAACAACATCGTGCAGGTGCTGCGCCCGCCCAGCTTGTGCCAGGTGCGATGCACGTCCAGCCATTCCTCGGCGGATTCCTTGCCGCGGGCGATGGCGGAGCGGACTTCCGGTCGGAAGATTTCCGCGCCGCCACCGGTAAGCGAATCGAGTCCGGCGGCTTTCAGTTCAAGCAAATCTGCTCGACCGATTTTTTCGCCAGCCAGGCGAGGTGCAGGATTTCAATGGCGGTGAAACATTTAAGATGCAGCTTAACCGGAGTGCGCCCGTCCCCGGGCGCAGCAGTGATCAAACTCGACTCAGCGCTCGAATTTACCGACGCGTTGGGAGTTGCGGAAGTTGCTGCGGCCGAGGACGGCCGCACTCCGTCATGAGTATCCAACGCCCGCAGCGCCTTGAGCATGTCGGTGTAATAGCTGAACGGCAGGGATGGATGCAGTCCGCCGACGATGTGCAGTTCGGTGATGCCGAGCTTCAAGGCTTCCCGCGCCTTGGCAACGATTTGATCCGTGCTCAACTCGAAGCCGTCGGCGTCGCGTTTTTTGCGCGCGAACGAGCAGAACTGGCACGACAGGATGCAGTAGTTCGAATAGTTGATGTAGCGGTTGACGATGTAGCTGGCGCGGTTGCCAACCTTTTTCTGGCGCGCGAGATCGGCGATGGCACCGACGGCGTTCAAGTCCTTGGATTCAAACAGCCGGAGCGCATCGGCCCCGGAAATGCGTTCACCGGCGGCGACCTTGTCGTACAGGTCGCGCAATCCGCTGCGTTGAACGAAGAAATTCATCCGTCCACAGAGTAAAGCATCATTTGCGGGGCAAGGCAAACGCAGGGACAGAATAACCACGAAATAGGGCGCATATCAAAAATTGAGGGGGTAATTTTGGGGAGATAGTGTTAAAAAGGGGCATGAATGACTGCTGCGTGAAATCGGTTCCTCAATCCGACAGCAGTTACGAGACGTTTGCCCGACCAGTGGCCGACTGGCAGGCACGTCTGACGGCGGGGTTGAACCAAAGCGTTCAAGCCTCCGAAGAGACGCTCGGCCATATGGAGGAGCAAATACTGCAGCAAACGCGCGGGTTGGAACGCCGGCTTCTGGAGGAAGCGGCGCAGAAGAAAGCCGATCAAACGCCGCCGGTTTGCCCGGTTTGCGGGAATAAACTGAGCCGCCGCACGCGCGATCACGAACGCACCTTTCATACTCGTTTCGGGCCGGTGAGGGTCAAACGGTTGCGCGGCTGGTGTCGGCGCTGCCAAGCGTGGCGCTATCCGGCCGATCCGGCGCTGGGCTTGAGTGATACTGGAGGAGCATCGCCCTCGGTGCAGGAAATGGCCGCGCTGACGGTCAGCAAAATGCCGGTTAAAGAGGCCAGCGCGGTCATTGAGCGATTGACCGGGGTGAAGCTGCCGCCGGCCACATTGGACCGGGAGGCCCGTCGCCAAGGCCAGCGCGCCGACCGAAAACGCGAGCAACTTGACGAGCAAATGCGCACGGGCCAGGGTGCCCAACAGATGCGGGCTCTGCCCACAGAACCCTTCACGCTGGTGATTGAACTGGACGCCTGGAACATTCGGGAGCGGGACCACTGGGGACAAAGTGCGCTAAAGCGTGCGGCGGGCCAGGAACCCCAACGCTGGCATTGGGCTTATGGAGGCACCTGCTTTCGCCTGGATCAACGCGTGGGAAGCGACGGTGGACGGGCGCGCATTGTCAGCCGCGGCACTGTGATGACCCGTGGTGGCGTGGACGATTTACGCGAACAACTCTTTGCCGAGGCGCAGCGACAGGGCTTGGCGCAAGCGGCCAAAGTGTTGGTGATTGCCGATGGCGCGGTGTGGATTTGGAATTTGGCCAGGGATCGTTTTGCGCACGCCCACCAGCGGTTGGACTACTATCACGCCAGCGGGCACCTGTGGGCCGTGGCCCATGCGCTGCACCCGCAAGATGAAGCGGCGGCACGAGCCTGGATCAAACCGCTGCTCCAGAAACTTAAGCAGGGACGGGTCACGCCGCTGTTGAACGATCTGCGCACTCTGGCCAAACGGCTGCGTCAGAAAAAACGACAAGCCGTTCAATCCGAACTGTCGTATCTGGAAAGCCACCGTGAGCGAATGGACTACCCAACCGCACGGCGCACCGGCGAACCGCAAGGCAGTGGCGCCATCGAATTGAACCTGTCGGCAATACCAATGCCGCTTCAAACGGCCCGGACAGTTCTGGAGTTTGATCGGCGATGAAGGATTGATGTGTTTGGAAACCTTCTGGCGCAACAACCGTTGGCATCTGTTATTCCCCCACATTCTTCATAGCGACCCACACAGAAATTGATATGCGCCCGAGCCAGCGACCGGCGTCGGGCAACCGGGCTGATTACAATTCGTTCTCAAATCCAACACTTTAGCGCCTCACATCGAGCTTGCCTTCGGGACAACGCCGATGAACCATGGACCTCCCGAATGAATTATTCGCTCGTTGTCAATCGGTCGTTCAAACCACTCGCTATTTCCTGTCTCATCCTTGCTGCCACTGCGAACGCCGCTTCCAGTGCCGCCACGAACGAGCTGCCGGAACGAATTATTTCGGCCGACCTTCATCGCGTTAAGGGTCCGCAGAATACGATGTTCAAATCCTGTGTCGGCGCCGGGCGCGCCAACGAGGGACTCCGCGCCGATTGGCAGCGCCAGCTTACCCGCGTCCACAATGAATGCGGCTTTACTTACATCCGGATGCACGGGTTGTTTTGCGACGACATGGGGGTTTATCGCGAGGACAAGTCCGGCCGGCCGGAATACAACTGGCAATACATCGACGAACTTTACGATTTTCTCCAGGGCATCGGGATGAGGCCGTTCGTCGAACTCGGCTTCATGCCTTCCGCCCTGGCGAGCGGCTCGCAAACGATCTTCTGGTGGAAAGGCAATGTCACCCTGCCGAAGGACTTCAAGAAATGGGAGGATTTCATTCGCGCCTTCACCACGCATCTGACCCAGCGCTACGGCGAGGATGAAGTCCAGACATGGTATTTCGAAGTATGGAACGAGCCGAATCTGGAAGGGTTTTTTGCCGGCAAACAACCGGACTATTTCCGGCTGTATGACGTGACCGCCAGGGCCATCAAGAGCATCTCGCCCGCTTACCGCGTCGGCGGGCCGGCAACGGCGGGCTGCGGCTGGATTCCTGAATTCATCCGCTTCTGCGCCACCAATCCCTCGCCCGTTGACTTCGTGTCCACGCACACGTATGCCGTCGATCAGGGCTTTCTCGACGAAACCGGCCAGGGCGGGACGGTGTTGTTGCAAAATCCCCGCGCCATCTACGGCGAGATGATCGATTCTCGGAAGAAGATCAGCGATTCCGCGATACCGAACCTCGAACTGCACTTCACGGAGTGGAGCGCCTCCTACACGCCGTCCGACCCCATCCACGACAGCTACCACAGCGCTGCCTTCATCCTCGACAAGATCAAAGGCGCCGGCACCGCGGTGAATTCGATGTCGTACTGGGTGTTCACCGATATCTTCGAGGAAGCCGGCCCGCGGTTCACACCCTTCCACGGCGGGTTTGGACTGGTGAATTACCAGGGAATCAACAAGCCGGCGTATCTACGCGTATCAGTTTCTCAACCGCTTGGGTGAAACCGAACTGCAATCCTCGGACGCGGCATCGTGGGTTTGCACCGACAAGTCGGGCGGCATCCAGGCGCTGGTGTGGGATTTCACGCTGACGCAACCTGCTCCGTCCGTAAACAACCAGGTCTTCTACAAACGCGATCTACCGTCCCATCCAAAGTCGAAAGTAACGCTCGCGCTGTCCGGCGTTCCGGCCGGCCAATATACGATGGCGGTTTACCGGGTCGGCTACCGGGCCAACGACGCTTACTCCGCCTACCTGGACCTGGGATCGCCGGCTCAACTCTCGAAGCCGCAGGCCGCTTATATCAAATCGATGAGCAACGGCAGGCCGGAACGATTGTCGATCGTCAACGTGGCGGCTGACGGCATTGTCCGTCAAACGTTCGAACTCAGAGACAATGACGTTTGTTTAGTGACGCTCACAAAGCAATGATCGGCTGAATGCTTTTCACAAGATCATAAGCCCACATCCGCCGCCCGCCCGGCGCTCGCCGAATGTTTCCGGAAGCATGAACCCCATCAATGTCAAATCGGTCGTTATCATTAGAATTCACGACTGCCGAAGTCGTTAAAACTGAGGACTGGTTAAATGGCTGTTTTACTGTAGTTTACCTTAATGTCCTACATCAAAATCAGAAGTGCTTCGGCAGAGTTTGGTCCAATCCTCCGGTTTCTACGCTTGTCACTCTTGGACGCCCGACGGGGTGGGACCCGGAAACGTGGAAGTATGAACGGTCAATTAAACGCTTCAATGCTTGCGATCGTGTGCCTGCTGATTCTTCCGTTGGGCGCGTTCGCGCAGTTGCCGACGCCGGCCTACGGGTGGAATCTCGGAAATACGTTGGAGCCGCCCTGTGGCGAGGGCTGCTGGGGCCCGCTGCCAACCCAGGCGCTGATCAACGGAGTCACAAACGCCGGGTTCAACACCATTCGTATCCCATGCGCGTGGGACAGTCACGCCAACCAGTCCACGTACCAAATTGATCCCGCCTATATGGCGCAGGTCAAACAGGTGGTTGACTGGTGTATCGCCGACAACCTGTACGTCATTATCAACGACCACTGGGATGATGGCTGGCTGGAAAATAATATTGGGACATCTGTGGACCCGACGATCAACGCGAAAATGAACTCCTACTGGACACAGATCGCGACCACCTTTGCCGGTTACAATAACCACCTGCTGTTTGCCGGCGCGAATGAACCAAACGTCAGCACTGCCGCACAGATGTCCACGCTGATGACTTACTACAACACTTTCATCAATGCGGTTCGCACCGCGGGCGGCAGCAACACTTCTCGCTGGCTGGTGGTCCAGGGGCCAGACACCGATATCGACACGACCTATAACTTGATGAATACCCTGCCCACCGACCCAACGCCCGGTCGCCTGATGGTCGAAGTACACTATTATTCCCCGTGGAATTTTTGCGGGATGTCAAGCGATGCGGACTGGGGCGATATGTTCTACTTCTGGGGACAGGCTTATCACTCTACCGCCGATCCCTCTCGCAACGCTACTTGGGGCGAAGAAGCCTATTTGGACGCGGAATTCCAAAAGATGACCGACAAGTTCGTAAGCCAGGGAATCCCCGTGATGATTGGCGAGTTCGGGGCCATGAAGCGCACGACGCTTCCGGAACCGGACCTTGACTTGCATCTTGCTTCGCGGACCTATTTTCATAAATACGTCGCCGATTCCGCCCGCAGCCACGGGATGAGTCCCTTCTATTGGGACACCCCGGGGACGGGACAGGCGTTCGACTGGACCACGGGTGCGGTCTATGACCCGGACAACGTGACGGCGTTGACGGGAGGCGCGGCGCTGCCACCCCCGGGCAGCGTGCCGCCTGTGCCTCTTCCTTGGATGACGCAGGACATAGGCACGGTGGGACTCTCGGGCACCGCGGGTTTCACCAACAGCGTGTTTACGTTGGTTGGGGCCGGAGGGGACATTCAAGGCACGGCAGACGCCTTCCGCTTTGTCTATGTGACGGCAACCGGAGATTGCACGATCACTGCCCGGGTCGTCTCCGTGCAGAACATTGATCCGTGGTCCAAAGCCGGTGTCATGGTCCGCGCAAGCCTGGATGCCGGTGCGGCCAATGCCTTTGTTGCAATGACTCCGGGCAATGGCGTGACTTGGCAATACCGTTCGAGTGCCGGCGGCGGCACCAGTTACAACAACACGGGCAGTCTGAACGCGCCTTACTGGGTCAAGCTCGTGCGCAGTGGAAACACCTTCACGGGATACCGTTCGCCGGATGGCGTGACGTGGACGCAGCAGGGAAAGACGACAAACAGCATGGCGTCAACGGTGTATGTGGGACTGGCCCTGACCAGTCACAACACTTCGAGCCTCTGCACTGCCACATTTGACAACGTGACTGCGCCAGGCTGGCCGGCTTCAACTCCGCCGGCCGCCCCCACCGGTTTGGCGGCGACGGCCGGCAATGCGCAGGTGGGATTGAGCTGGAATACTTCATCCGGCGCGACGAACTTCTATGTCAAACGCTCCACCACGACCGGCAGCGGGTACACCTACATCTCCACCAACGCGACCTTGAACTTCACCAACATGGGTCTGAATAACGGTACGCTGTATTATTATGTTGTCCGCGCAGTGAACGCCTCAGGTGAGAGCGCCGACTCGACCGAGGTCAGCGCGCGTCCGACATCGTCCGCGCCCGTCGCCATGAGTGTAACCCATGCGTCTGGCCAGCTTCAAATTTCCTGGCCAGCGGACCACACGGGCTGGCAGTTGCAATCACAGACCAACAACCTGGGCGTCGGCCTGGGCACGAATTGGGTCTTCGTCAGTGGTTCAATTCAGACGAATCAGGTGACGGCACCGCTGAACACGACCCATGGAGCAGTGTTCTTCCGATTGATGCGGCCATAGCGGAGTTCGGTCGTGCGGGCGTCTTGGGGCAAGCCAGTCTTTAGGCTTACGGCGTCAAGCCAGTTGGCTGAAAGTCTGGCGCGGGGGCGGGTGCAATTTCAACGCGACGGAACGAGCACACAAGCGGAACGGAGGCCAGATTGACGCGGAATGTCAACCTCTTGGAAGTTCTCCACTTAAAAATGGAGCCAATGGCCGGGATTGCTCTATTTGGTCCGCTTCAGTTCTAATAGAATAGCTGATTTCATTGGCGTTTCAAGCAAAAACTGCTCTAACCCGCCAGAATTTTTCACTGCTCTGCAACAGCTTTCACTGACAGTTTCACTGACAGTGACAGTGTCCGTTTTCAGCGGGGCGAAGTTCATGGCGTCAGGCGGCTTGCAAGTCGGCGGGAAAATAAGAGCGATACTTGGCGCGCGGGTCGGCGGGATGGATGCCGAACGGGTTGAAACTGCCGCACGGATGCTGCCAGACGCCGCGCCGCTGATTCCAGTGAAAGCCCAAAGCCCAAAGCACACCGGCCAGACCGGGCTTGCGAGCGGGCGAAACGTCCAACCAAACCCATTTGCCGACAACCTCGGCCAGTTCGTATTGCTGGGGCAACTTTGTCCGCAAGCAATTCAAGACCGCATCCGTGGACAATCCACGGTTCATCTGATGTTTTGAAACCGACGATGGCCGGACATTCGCCGGAGTTGACGCTTCAATTTGATTTGTTGTTTTCATAGCTTTTTTTTGAAACCGCTGTCCGTCACCCTGCCGTTTGCTGCTCGCTTCACTGCTTGGGGAGACAGCGAGCCGCGCGCGAAAGCGCATTGAAGGAACCAGCGAAAGCTAAAACCGTGACAGTGGCGAAGTGGGAGAAGAGGCGACGCTGGCGCGGTTTTTGATCTCGCTTCCATTGTCGGCTCGGTGTCGGACCAGTGAGCAGCAAACGGTGGGGTGATGGCTGGCGTAAAAAAGGCGAAGACAAACAACCATCATTTCACCCATTTTAATCCTGCCCGGAGTCTGCGGAAAATTGGCGCGGGCGGGAGTCCTGGGTTTTTCCCGACCGGGTCAACTTTCCGCAGTCTCCGTCAAATGTGGGGGGGCTGTCAGTCCGGTTGAAAAGCGGAGCGGGGTCGCGGAACGGAGCGAGCCTCAATTTTCGGAGTGGAGCGAATCGCGGAGATTTTCAATCGGTCTGACGAAGCGGGCGTTGAAATGCGGCTACCCGGAGCGGTTCGCACAGCAGGCGTTGAGGCATAATTCCAAGGCGGTGCATCATGCTGTCCACTCAATCTACCGGATGTTCGCCAACTAACGAATCGTGGGCAAGTTGGAGCACCGGAATGAGCCGTTTTGGTTTCAGATTTTCTGTCGCACGGACTGTCAATTGTTTCCACCGTTCATTGTATTCGCATGGGTAGGGGCACAATCGTCGTGCCTTGCCAAACTTGCTCTTGGGTAACTTGACAAAAATCTCAATTGATTTTATGCCGGCCCAATGGACACCGAACACATTAAAAAAGCCATGTTTGAATCCCGCATAGTAGGCGTTAAACTTCGCCTCAAGATTCCACCCCTTTTTCTTAACAATGCGCTCCAATTCAGCTTCCATTTCAAAGAACAAATCTACACTTCTAGGATTTCTCCGTTCTTTGTAAAATTCCTTATCATAAACCGCCATGCCCTTCGCAGGGGTCCGTGCTTCTTCTGAGGGAGATTCCAACTGGTTCACGACAATAATGTCATCTGACCCAACGCTGAATTTCTTAATTTCGACCAGGTCAACTGCATAACCCAATTTCCCGACGAGTTTAGGTACTGTCGGTTTTATTGATGGGGCAAGGACAATCAACCTAATTTGCAGGCGGTCCCAATCAATTTCCAAGTCGTCTGGTCGGTCCTTAGCCTCCAGCCACCATGCTCTGATAGTGTCTTGATGCGTCTCTGCCCATACCGCATACCGCATGATTTGGGGAAGAATTTCTTCATCAACTGGTTTATTCTTGTTTTCAATGATTACAGCTCGGTTGTCTTGATCAACACCAACCATGTCTGGAATGTCTCTTCCGGCTCTGACTTGGCGCTTAAGGATAAAAATGTCCGAGAGGATTTCTTTAGTGCTAAGAACGAACCGCTCGAATTCATCTTCGGTCTTAAATGGTGTTTCAGTAGCCGAGATCGTTTTGCCTCTTTTGCTTTTCAAAAATAGTTTTTGCATGTTTCCTTTCGTGTAGTCAGATTAAATCCGTCTGTTTCCCGGATGTGTGTTTTCCTGATATGGTTTCCTGCCCGGCTTTAGCGAATGGATTTTCCTGCGGTGGAGAATCCACGCGCTCTGTGCCGTCAAGCAAGCCCTCGATGGTAAGAATCTGAATCTTCGGATAATCCTTTTTATGCCAGAAATTGGAAGTGTAACGACCGGCGTCCGCCGCTTCTTCGCGCATCGGCTTCGTGGGTTTTTCCAGCGTGACAAGGATATCTGCCATAATATTTTCTAGGTTGGGATGTTTGTGATTTCAAAACCACGGACTCAAGAACAACCAAAATGACGCGACTTTTGAAGCCCGGATTATCCAACTGTTGGCTGAATACGCCCATTTCAGAACTGTGTCGAGAGTTTTTTGATTGGGGAAGCCCATTGCGACGAGAGCGGCGTTGAGTTCGGAACCATTTAGAGGAGAATTCAACGGCGCTTTGGTCGTACCAATTAATTCCCGGAGTGACGAAACTTGGTTGCCGGAATGGAGCGGCAAGCTGGGCGGAGTGCAGCGGTGTGCCGTTCGGTCGCGTGGGGTCTTGGGGCAAGCCAGTCTTTCTGCTTACGGCGTCAGCCAGTTGGCTGAAAGTCTGGCGCGGGGGTGGGTGCAATTTCAGCGCGACGGAACGAGCACACAAGCGGAACGGAGGCCAGATTGACGCGGAATGGAGGCGGCCAAGTTTGGTCACGACAAGGGATCTGCAACGAAATTGAGGCTGCGGTGTTGTAAAAAACATGTCTCAGACACCGGGCAAAATTTACATCCCGCCATTTCGCGGCGTTCGGATGGTCGAATTCCATGATCATCTGGTGCTTATGCCGGTGCCTTCCTATCGGGTCATTTATGGGTATGGCCGAATTAAGGCAACCGAGGCGACTTTTGAAACGGAGGATGGCAAGACAGAGCAGTATTGGGATAACTGCATGCCGGATGAGGAGATTTGGGCAATTATCCAGTTGTATAGATATGAGGATGGATTCGAGGAGATGGGTGATTCTCAGTACATTCGTCGAACCGTGACTGAGACGGAAATTCAAAGAAAAATACAGGAGATGAAAGATCAATACAGCATGACAAGGGAGCAAATGCTGGGGTTGTTGGGGTGTTATCGGCAGACAGACGAAGAATATGCTGAAACCTTGGCTTGGATTGACGCGAATTATCCGAATTACCAAATTCCACCATCAGACCCGAAAGACCCGAACGCGATAGATGATTATGACGTTTACCAGGCTCGGTTAAAAGTGCTGGCCGGTTTGCAGCCGACAACGGTTGAAATGATAAAAATAGCGAATGTGACAGAAGATCCAGAAAAACGTCGAAGGGTTGAGCGTGAAATGGTTGGGGCGTATTTTGCGGAATTGTCACACTACTTCACAGAAGATGAAGTGCTGGCCTGGCAACGCAATAACCCTCTTGGAACTGGTTGGATGTGTGAATTTGGCAATGTCTTTCACCAGCCCAGGCGTCAAATTGATCCGGTCAACCACGAATTGGCGTTGAACTGGCTTCGTCGAAAATACAACCTGCTGACCGCAGAAGAACTTTCAGATGAAATTTTCAAAACGACGCTGATACGGTTGGCTCCTGAAGCATTGAAAAAACGTCGTGAACGGCTTGGCCTTACGACTAAGCGTCCTCCTGGGCCACCTCCGACGGAAAGTCAATAGTTTAGGACACTGTCACCGGTTGTCCCGTCCCAATCTCTTCAAGTTTTTATTCCACACGTTAGAGTGGCAGCAGTTTCTGGCTGTGCCCGGCTACGGACAGGAACAACGAATGACGCCGGAAACAAAAAAACGTAAGGAATAAAATGCAACTGAAAGTGTCAGTCATATCAGATCGGCCCGATGAATACATCGGGAAAAAGGGACTTGTGAAACAGCAAGTCATCACCTGCCAGGACGTTGACCCGTCCGGCTATCGCCTGCTCATGCCGTTTGATTACACCCTGAGCGAAGACGAAAAGACCAAATACGCCGGCAAACTCCAGGACAAGCAAATTGTCGTTGGAGTCCGTGAGCTGGTGCCGTTTGGCGGTCGTCTCCGCGCTCGTGGTGCGATTGTCAGCGGTCCTGACGGCAAAAACTAAATAAACAAAATGAACCCCGAAATCTACGCGCTGTCATTGATCGAATGGCAACTGTTCGCCTCGCTCACGTTTAAAAGTGAAAAGCTGGCAGACGCAGTGCGCATCAAAATGTTCTTCGCGCTCATGCGTGAACAGGCGGACAATTTCGGGGTTCATTTCAAAAAAACGATTTGGTGTTTGCGGACGGAGGCCGGGGAAGCCACCGGACGCCTGCACCTGCACGCATTAATCGCGGGTTTGCCTCCACACGTGTTGACCACAGCCACCTGTTTTTCCTTCATGCGAATTTGGGAACGACTCGGCGGCGGGATGGCGCGCGTATCTCTATACAGCCCACTGCTTGACGGTGTGGGCTATGTCCTCAAAGGCTGTGAAGCCGAATACCAGCGCGCCGGCGGGGATTATTATGAGGCCCGAAAGTATGGGGGAAACTGCGACGTCATGCTTTCCGAGTCGGTCTTCAAAGTGATTGAAGGCCGGCGGCAAATAGGGAAGAGACGCCATCAAGGACAACGCCAAGCGGAGTAAGACGAACTCCCTGCAGGCGGCCACTGCGCTGGCGATAACGGCGCACACCGCATTTGATTCGCAGCAGGCTGAGACCAGCCCAGACGGGCCGTAAAAACTGCGAACAGGGGCAATAGACTCGTCCAGGCTGCGGCAATTCTGCCAGTTGTCACCAAGTAAGGCAGTTCCCTGCCTGCCAGCGCGCGCGGAGCGCGCGCGGCAGGCGGGATTGCTTGAAGATAAACTCTGTCCAAATACGAAAATGAAAGGATTAAGCATGAATGCAGAAGAAACGGTTGCCTGGCTGAATGAACGAGACCCGCTGCAACAATGGTCAGTGGGTGATGATGTGTTTTGTTTGCACTGCGATGGCGTGTTCAAGGCCGAAGATGTGGCTTGCGACCATGAGGGCGATCCGACGTGCCCTCTGTGCATCAGCAGCACGCCACTGGATTTCGACGAAATTCCGTGGTGGCGTGAGGATTTGGTGGACCAAACGGCGGATGAGGAAGGAATCCACAACCAATGGCGCGTTAAACCGATTTGCGCCGAACCTGGGAAACCCGGTCGCCTCCCGGAAAGAGGTCCCGGATGGTCCGATAATTGAAATGAGAGACGACCAACATCGGTTTTTGATGCTGCTGGGCCAGTTGCCGGCCCGCCTTACGGCGGAGCAGGCGGCGTGGGTGCTCAACTGTCAGCCGCATGACATCCCGGTCCTCGTCTCCTCCCGGCTGATCAAACCCCTCGGCAATCCGCCGCCGAACGGCATTAAATTCTTTGCGACGGCGGATCTGCTGGAACTCGTGAAGGACCGTAACTGGCTGGTGCGCGTCACCAGCAACATCAATCAGCACTGGCACAAGAAAAACGCCGCCAAAAAAAACCGTTCGCTGATTGGCTCAACGAACGGTCATGTTTCTGAATTGCCGGTGGCCGGCTAACGCCGCCGCCGAAGCAAGCAGGTTATTCCAAACATGCCGAATGCCAGCAATGACACACTGGCGGGTTCAGGAACAGAAACCAGAACCAATTTGTCAAAGGCCCCTTCACCCCCATACCAATTTTCGGTGGTCCCGGAGATTTGCACCGATGTGATGTCTGGCCCGTTCAACGTGAAAGTTTGCGGCGCACCAGCAGAATACGTCGCAATAAAGCCTTCCCCCATTGAGCCAATGGCTGTCTGCCCGTCAAAAGCGGTAGCCGTCCACTCCCCACGAGTATAGCCGCTGGACCCCGGTTGCCCCCATCCGCAACGCTCAAGTGAAAAGCTGGACAAGGGTTCTGAAAAAGTCAGGGTGTATAAACAGGCTCCACTGCTATCACCCAATCCCGTGATGAAGTTGATACCTGGGAGTAGGCCAGTATAGATATACGCCGTGCCACTTAGAGTAATGCCATACGAGGCTAAATAGGCCGTGGCATCAACGGCCCCAGCCGATATATCGACACTGGCGAAATTCAACGCGACCGTTTGCGCACCAACATTGATTGAAGAGATTAATAATGACAGAGCGATTGAGCTTATTACGAATAATACTTTGTTCAAATGAGTCGAGTTCATAGAATTATCCTTCTGATTGCGGCCACATGGGAGCCCGCCGGTTCATTGTGATTGTTTGAACTTTCCGATTAAGTTCGACTCTACGCTTACCCCCTCCCCCGTCAATAATAAGTTATTCACAGCACAATATGAGTAAACTGCTGCTTACCTAATTCATTGAACCCCAGTTAGTTTCTACAAACTTCAGGCATCATCACCGGGATAAACGGCGCGGGTTTGCGGGCGCGTTTTTCGTAGTCTTCCAACGGCGGCAACACCACTTGTGCTTTCTTCGAGTAAGCGCGATGAACCGCTTTGCTGCTGTGTCCCAGCGCCTGCATGGCGAAGCGTTCGGGATAGCCCGACACCCTGGCTCTTTCCGCCCATGCGTAACGGTAAGAGTGCAGCGAAACGCCGGTGATGCCAACCGTCGCCAGACGTTTGACGAACATCTTCGCGCGGTGGCATTCATGGATTCTGGCCAGGGCCGGGAACAAAAGGCCGGCAGACGGCAGCCGTTTCAAAATGGTGGCGACTTCATCGCCGAATGAAATCAGGGACATCATGCCGGTCTTGTGTCGGCGGTAAGAAATGGTGCGGTCCTGCCAGTCAATGTCCTCGGCGGTCAAGGTGGCGATGTCGGTCTGTGCGCCGCCCAAATGCCAGAGCAAATCGTAAAAGGCGCGCGTGGCCGGGTTAAGTTCGCGCCCGATGATTTTCTGGTGTTCTTCCAAGGTAATGGCCCGCCGTTCCTGATGCCGCACGACTGGCCAGTTCGGTTTGGGCAGGACCGGGAGCGGCACCCAACGCATGTTAACGGCGTAATTATGTAGGCGCCGCAAAAACATGTTGGTCGAAATCGAGCCGGCTTTGAGCACCGTTAGAAAATGTTCCGCCGTGGTTTCAATCAACTTGCGATTGCGGATCAAATCAAAGGCGGCATCCCGCATCGCGGTTCGCCAGCGGAGCAACGTGCTTCCTGACTTGGTGCCCGCTATCTGCTCCATGACCTGCTGCCAGGTGCGGCTGGCCAGCGCGGGGTCGCCATGCTGCAAATAGACCTGGGCAATTTGCAGATTCATGGCCGGCTGATGCACCGCCTCGTTTTTGACGTGCAACAGGCGCAGGGCATCGTCTCTGTCCTTCGTGCGCAAACTGGTCTGCTTGCCGGTCGTGGTGTCTTCGGCGTAATAAACACCGGAGCGTTGAAAAAGGATGAACTGACTTTTCATTTGATGCCTTATGGTTCTGAATCATGAACCATTAGAGCATCACCGGGTTAGCGGGTAGCGGGCGGGTGGTGGCGCAGTTCTGTCGAATTGTGGCGGGTGGTCTATGCGCCCGCCGTTTCACTGACAGTTTCACTGACACCTGGCCTTCCTCGCGTCGCAACCTGTTGGAAGTTCTCCACTTAAAAATGGAGCCAATGGCCGGGATTGAACCGGCGACCGACGGTTTACGAAACCGTTGCTCTACCGCTGAGCTACATTGGCTTGAATGCAGGCAGCCACCCGCATGTTTAGATCATTAACCATTTTGACGGAGTTAAAGCAGACGGCAAGCCAATTCGACATTCACCCGGCACTCTGCGCAAGCTGAAAAATGTCTGCGCCGGAACCAACGGCGCGTTGGCTCGAAAACAGAGCCTGATTGCGGCCCGCCAGCGTTGCGAATGAGCTTGCTCCCACTGCCAACGCACGCACAATATATTTGTTAGAACGAAGCGCCTCGAGTCTTCAGAGCAAATTTGTGCGGAAGGGTGGCTGAGTGGTTGAAGGCACCTGACTCGAAATCAGGCTTAGGAGCAATCCTAACGTGGGTTCGAATCCCACCCCTTCCGCCAGTTTGAATTTTAGCGTCCAATTCCCAAAGTGAAATTCGACAAAACCGCTTCATGTGATAACATCTCACCGCGAAGGAAAAATGGAGACACGCCAGACAATTCCACCCGACGCTCCAGAAATTTCCGGCGCGACGGAACTGCTCGTCACCGGCATGAGCTGCAACAACTGCGCGCGGCATGTCACCGACGCGATTCAAGGCGTGCCCGGCGTACGCAGCGCAACCGTGATTTTGGATGCCGGACGCGCATCGGTGCGCTGGAATTCCGGCGCCGGGCAAAACGTTTCCGCGGTCATCGAGGCTATTCAGAAAGCCGGTTATGCGGCAAAGGAAATCCAAACCGACACTTCCGCTGGCGGCAAAACCAAACACGCGAATTGGCGAATCAATCTCTGGCTCGGCGGCGCCGTAACCGCCGCGCTGATGGTTGGCGAATGGGGTTTCAACCTTGGTCTGAAGCCGTGGTTTCAATGGCTGGCTTTTGCGCTGGCCGGCGCGGTTCAGATTTTTGCCGGGGGGAAATTTTACCGCGGCGCGTGGAACCAGCTCAAAATCGGCAACTCGAACATGGACACGCTCGTCGCTCTCGGTTCGACGACCGCGTTTGGCTACAGTGCCTGGGCGTTGCTTGGCGGCGCGGGCGGCCATCTTTATTTCATGGAGGCCGCCGCCATCATCACGCTCATCAGCTTCGGCCACTGGCTGGAAGTCCGCGTGAGCGCGCGCGCGTCGGGCGCATTGGAAAAATTGCTGAATCTCGCGCCCCAAACCGCCAGAAGATTGGAAACCAATTTTTCAAGGTGGGGCGAGCGTCCTCGCGAGCCGTTTGGCAATCCAGTTACCCTGAGCGGCTCGCCGGGAGTCTCGCCCCACCAACAGGAAAAAGAAGTCCCGGTCGCCGAACTGGAAATCGGCGATCTGGTCGCGCTTCGCCCCGGGGACCGCGTGCCGGTGGACGGCGTGGTGACCGAAGGCGATTCCGCCGTGGACGAGGCCATGCTCACCGGCGAATCCACGCCCGTGGATAAATCTGCGCGCAGCGAACTTTACACCGGCACGGTGAACTTGAACGGCCGGCTCGTCATGCGCGTGGCGGCCACCGGCGAATACACCGCGCTCGCGCATATCATCGCCGCCGTGCAACGCGCCCAAACGAGCCGCGCCGACATCCAACGCCTCAGCGATCGCGTGAGCAGCGTTTTCGTGCCGGTCGTCGTTGCCATTGCCATCGCCGCCGCACTCTGGTGGGGGCTCGCGCCGGAATCGGCCAGACACGTTCACGATTTGCTCGCGCCATTTCTCTGGCCCGCGATGACACCGGCCGGCGCGGCCACGGCGTTCATCATCGCGGCGGCGGTATTAATTGTCGCGTGCCCGTGTGCGATGGGTTTGGCGACCCCGGCAGCCATCATGGCCAGCGCCAACACCGCCGCACGCCGCGGCATCCTGATTCGGGACGGTGTGGCGTTGGAAAAAGCGGGAAAAGTCACCGCCGTGATTTTTGACAAAACCGGCACGCTGACCGTCGGGAAACCCGAAGTTGCGGCGAGTTGGAGTTCAAGCTTCAGCTTGTCCGGTAGCACGCTAAAGCGTGAACTCCAACAAAAATCCGCCGGGCCGGAGACCGCCGTTCCAATCGTGCAAGTCGCCGCCTCGCTTGCCCGCTCTTCAACGCATCCGATCAGCCAGGCGATTGCGAAATTGTCGCCGGATAAAATCGAATTGAAAGACTGGCAGGAAATTCGGGGCGCCGGCGTCGAAGCAAAGGCTCAACCCTCAACCCTCAACCCTCAACTCTCAACTGTCCGCCTGGGTTCGTTGCGCTGGCTCAAGGAATCAGGCGTGGATTTGGCGGCGGGCGAAGAGTTCATTGCCGAATGGTCCGGACAGGGCGCGACGATTGTCGGTTTGGCCGTTGACCAATTGCTCGCCGGCTTGTTTGCCATAAAAGACACCGTCAAGCCGGGCGCGCGCGCCGTGGTTGAAACATTGCACCGGCAGAATTTGAAAACATTTTTGCTGACGGGTGACAACGCGCTGACAGCCGCCAGCATCGCGCGGGAAGCCGGCATCGAAAGCCGGAATGTGTTTGCCGAAGTGCGACCGGAGCAAAAGGCGGACTTCGTGAAAAAACTTCAGGCGCAAGGCGAGCGCGTGGCGTTCGTTGGCGACGGCATCAATGATGCGCCAGCGCTGGAGCAGGCCGACCTCGGCATCGCCGTCAGCCGCGCCAGCGACCTCGCGCGCGAGGCGGCGGACATCATTTTGCTCAAGTCGGAAATCGAAGCGGTGCCGGAGGCGCTCGGTCTGGCACGGGCGACGTTGCGGACGATCAAACAAAATCTGTTCTGGGCGTTTTTTTACAACGCGCTCGGGGTGCCGCTGGCTGCGCTGGGTTTCATCAGCCCGATTTTGTGCGCCGCGGCGATGGGCATATCGGACTTGATTGTGATTGGCAATGCGCTGCGGCTATTAAGGTGGCGAAGTTAGAAAGCCCTTAACCTTCCCGCAACAGTTTTTCCTGTGCCAGCGCCGTAGGCGCGGTATCTTTGTAGTTCCATCTACCCAAAAACACAAGCTCCGTCAGGAGCGACATCTGCCTTTATGCCGCTTCTCTGGAGCTTGGGAAAAAATTTGGGGCAATTCTACAAATATGCCGCGCCTACGGCGCTGGTTCATTCCCATTGGATTCCGCAACGCCCGACAAGAATCCACCGGCGCGCGGTCAGTGGATGAGAAATTTTATCGGTTCTCCGTTAATTTCCAGCACCACCCAGTCTTCGCCCAGATCTATGAAACGCACCGGGATTGGGCCGTCGGGCGTTTGCATCGAGGCCGTTTCGTCGAGGAAAACAGTGTAGATCTTCGCTTTGATTTGAATCGTCACTGCCGATTTGGCGGCGTTTCTGGTGACGCCTTTTATGGTAAAATATTTGGCAATGACTTCAACCGGCTTTGCCGGGCCCGGCGATACGGCGTTGGTAGCCACGCTTTGAGCCGGTTGGTTGGTTTTGAGGGCAGCCGCCTCCGGCGGTTTGACCAAATTGGTGGCCGTGCCTGGGGCGGGCAGGTTTGTCATGGGGGCAGCCCCCTTGGCCGGTTTGGTGGCGTTGGTGGGCGCACTGGTAGCGGGCGGATTGGTTTTGGGGCCGGCCTTTTCCGCCGGTTTTGTTGATTTGGCCGGCGCGTTTGGTGCGGACAGGTTTGTCTTTTGGGCCGGCAGGTTGGTTTTGACGGTCGTGGGATGTTCTTTTTTTATTTCCTGCTGCTGCGTGACGATTTCAAATTCTTCGGAGTTTCTGGCCGACGGACGCAAACCGCCTATCAGTGATCCCAGGATGAAGAGGTTCACGCCGAACATGAGCGCGTAGGAAATGGCGACGGTGAAAAGAGCGTCAATATGCGGCGCGCCGGTTGTTTTTTTTATGCACAGAAACAGGGCGGCAACGGCCAGGTAGTGGCCGGCGTAAGGAATCATGTCCAATCCGGTCGCGAGAGCCGCCGCACCCAGCAGCCACAGAAACCGGTAGGTGGCGTGTTGGTCGAGTTTTTGAATCTTGACCATGCCCCAAAGCAGTCCAAGCAGGACCGCCGTTTGAATGGCGAACTCGATGAGCCGGGACAGAAAGATGCCAGTCATTGAGTTATTCTTCGTCGGGGCTGTCCCAAATGACAATGTTTTTCTTGTCGCAATCCGATTTTCCGTTGCCCCGTTCTGCATGAAATTCCGGGGCGAAGTCGTGGCGGATATTTTGGAGGCAGTCAAAGTGCGGCGGGCGCAGCGCGTTTATTCCTCGCCGTTGCCGGATTCAGCTTTACGTTCCCAGCGGCGGGGCGGGCGTTCGGGCAGGCTGGTGTCCACCTTGGCGTAATATGTTTCCTCGCCGAACTGCGCATCGGCTTCCTGCTGCAATTCCTGCGACGGCGCGACACTGAATCGTTCGTTCGTGTCCATGAAGACGACCTCACCGCCGGGGCGCATGAAACACAGCAGCAACGGGCATTTGCCGGGGTGCGCCGCCACCAGTTCGCGCACGGATTCCAGTTGTTCCGGTTTCAGATGCGCGGTGTGCAGCCGCAGATGGATCTGCCGGGTGAATCGCCGGGGCGCGTCCACCAGCGGCATGATTTCCTGTGGAAAAATTTTCGGGCGGTCGTCGCCGGTATTCACTTCACCGATGACGAGGATGGCTTTGTTGGGTGCGAGCAATTCGCGATATTTGTCGTAGTTCTCGTTTATGCAGAGAATCTGCACCGAGCCTTCGAGGTCTTCGAGCGTGACCAGCGAGTAAGGCTTGCCGCTTTTCTTCGACACGCCGTTTTGCACCGCGGCGATCAATCCACCGATGCGTGTCAGGCTGCGGTTCGGCAACTCCGCGAGCTTCGCCGTGTTCGTCAGCGCGTATTTCTCCAGCATCGGCGCGAAGGGCGTCAGCGGATGGCCGGTGACGTAAAATCCCAGCAACTCTTTTTCGTGCGCGAGCAGTTCATGCTGCGGCCATTCGGGCAGGTTGCTGATGGATTCCGGCATCGGCGGCGCTTTTTCCTCCAGCGCGCCGAAGAGCGAACTTTGTCCGCGCTGGCGATCGGCGGCGATGCTGGCGGCGCGGGCCAAAGTGCGTTCGATTTGGGCGCAAAGCGTGGCGCGCGTCTGCCCAAAACCGTCGCAGGCGCCGGATTTGATGAGCGCATCAAGAATTTTCCGATTCACGGTGCGCCCATCCACGCGCTCGCACAGATCCGAAAGCGAAGAGAACTTTCCGCCTTCATTGCGCGCCTTGAGGATCGTTTCCACCGCGACTTCGCCCACGCCCTTGATCGCGGCGAGGCCGAAGCGGATGCCTTGTTTTGGAGTGCGGGCGTCCTCGCCCGCAGCAACTTTGTCAAATGTGATCGCGTCGGGTTTTTTTGTCACGGCTTCCTTATTTAAAGCAGCTGCGCCCGGGACGGGCGCACTCCGAATCGCCGGGGCGAAGTGGACCTGGCTTTCGTTCACATCCGGCTGCAAAACCTCGATGCCAAATCCTCTCGCTTCGTTGATGTACTGGCTCAACTTGGCGGTGTCCGCCATGTCGTTCGTCATCATCGCGCAGAAAAATTCGACCGGATAATTGGCCTTCAGGTACGCGGTCTGATACGCGACGATGGCGTAGGCGGCGGCGTGCGATTTGTTGAAACCGTAGCCGGCGAACTTTTCCAGCAAATCGAAAATCTCGTTCGCCTTCGCGGCAGGAATCTTGTTTTTCTCGGCGCAGCCCTTGACGAAAATGGCGCGTTGCTTGGCCATTTCCTCCCGCTTCTTTTTGCCCATGGCGCGCCGGAGCAAATCCGCGCTGCCGAGCGTGTAACCGGCCAGCACCTGCGCGGCCTGCATCACCTGCTCCTGATAAATCAAAATCCCGTAGGTCTCGCGCGCAATCGGTTCGAGCAGCGGATGCTCGTATTTGATCTCGATTTCACCGTGGCGCCGTTTGATGAATTCAGGAATCAGCTCCATCGGGCCGGGCCGGTAAAGCGCCACCAGCGCCGTGATGTGCTCGACGGAACTGATTTGAAATTTCCGGCACAAATCGCGCATCCCGCCGGATTCCAACTGGAACACGCCGAGCGTTTCCGCGCGATTGAGCAGGTCGTAGGTTTTGGGGTCGTCGAGCGGCAGGTTGTCGATCGGCACCTCGATGCCGTGGGTGCGTTTGACCATTTCGCACGTGTTGCGGATCACCGTGAGCGTCTTCAGGCCGAGAAAATCCATCTTCAGCAGGCCAAGCTCGCCGACCGGATTCATCGCGTATTGGGTGACGAGCGTGCCGCTTTCGTCCCGCTTGAGCGGCAGCAGGTTCACCAGCGGCTGGTCGCCGATGACGACGCCAGCGGCGTGGACGGAGGCATTGCGCGTGATGTCTTCGAGAATGAGCGCGGTGTCAATCAACTCGCGCGTGACCTCCTCGGTATCGTAGGCCTCCTTGAATTCCGGCGATTGCTTGAGCGCCTTCGTCAGATCCATTTTCAGATCGAACGGAATCATCTTCGCCAGCCGGTCGCACTCGCCGTAACTCAGTCCCATCACCCGGCCCACATCGCGCACGACGGATTTTGCGCCCATCGTGCCGAACGTGATGATTTGCGCGACGGAATCGCGACCGTATTTCTCGCGGACATACTCAATGACATCGGCGCGCCGGTCATCGGCAAAATCAATGTCGATATCCGGCGGGTTGACGCGCTCGGGATTGAGGAACCGCTCGAACAGCAGGCCGTAGCGGATGGGGTCAACGTTGGAAATCTCCAGCAGGTAGGTGACAATGGAACCGGCGGCGGAACCGCGCGCCACACAGGCAATGCCGTGTTCGTGACCGTAACGGATGAAATCGCCGACGATGAGAAAGTAACTGATGAAACCGGTTTTCTCGATGACCGTGAGTTCAAGTTTCAACCGGTCCATCACGGCCTTGATGGCGGCAGCAGCGGCGGGGTCTTTTACGTCGTAGCAGCCGACGTGAGGAGGCTCATTCTTTTTTTGCCCAGCGTCATCCAAATTTGATTTGAGCCTCGTTACCTCGGCTGCTACGGGAACTTGGAAAGTCGGCAACCGCTTTGGATCATCAATTCCTTCAACGACAAATTCCTTGCCCTCGGCTTTGGCGTGAATCGTGTAGCGTTGGAGCAACCCTGCCGCAATCAGCTTGCGCAGATAACCTTCACGCGTGAAATGTTCCGGCGGCGCAAAAACCGGGAAATGCAATTTGCTGAAATCAATCTCCAGGTTGCACTTCCCGGCGACTTCCAGAGTGTTTTTGACCGCCTCGGGTGTGTCGGCAAAGCGCGCCTTCATTTCCTCCGCCGTGCGCAGGTAAAACTGTTCCGGCTGGTAGCGCATTCGTTTCGTGTCGGCCAGTTGCGTCTGCGTGCCGATGCAAATCAGGCAGTCGTGCGCGTGCGAATGGCTTTTCTCGATGTAATGCACGTCATTCGTCGCGATGAGCTTGAGGCCAAATTCCTTTGCCCATTGGATCAAATGCTTGTTGACCTTCGCCTGTTCCGCGATGCCGTGGTTTTGCAGCTCGAGGTAAAAATTCTCCGGGCCGAGCGTCTGCTTGAACCAATCCACCGCGTCGCGCGCCTTGTCCAGCTGGTCCTTGAGGATCCAATCCGGGATTTCGCTCGCGAGACAGCCGGACATGGCGATCAAGCCTTCCTTGTGCGCGGCTAGGATTTCCTTGTCAATGCGCGGCTTGTAATAATAACCCTCCAGATGCGCGGCAGTCGTGAGCTTGATGAGATTTTTGTAGCCGGTCTCGTCCTTGGCCAGCAAGCCGAGATGATGATAAACATCGCGTCCGCCACTGCTGGTTTTCTTGTCCAGCCGGCTGCCCGGCGCGACATAGACCTCGCAGCCGATGATGGGCTTGATGCCTTTTTCACGCGCCGCCTTGTAAAAATCAATGACACCGTGCATGGCGCCGTGGTCGGTGATGGCGAGTGCGGGGAATTTTAATTCATGCGCCTTGTCCACCAGCCGGTCCAGACGGCAGGCGCCATCGAGCAGCGAATACTCGGTGTGCAAATGCAAATGGACAAAATCGGCGTGCGACATGCCGACAAGTTACCGTTCGCCACGGCATCCGCGCAAGGCAGGGATGTTCACAAGCGCAAATTTCAATCCAACGACCGCAAATCCGGTTCATTTTGCGCACCGTGCCAGTAACGCAGGATATCCACGAAATTATCCTGCTCCCGAAACCGGTAGAAAATGATGTAAGGCTGCGAAACCAGTTTGCGCACGCCGGGACGTTTGGGATAAAGCGAACCAAGCAAAGGAAAATTTTCGAGGATGGCCACGCGATCAATCAGGGCGTTGCCAACGCGCGCGGCGGCAGTGGGATTTTCTTTGGCAATGAAGCGAACCGCGGCTTCCAAATCCGCCAGTGCCTGGGGCGAGAAAATTATTTTGCAGCCCATGTGCCGACCCGCTTGCGAACCTCATCAATGGAAACCCCTTTGCCGGCATCAATGTCGTGGACGGCTTCATCCAGCGAGCGCAGCAGGCGTTGTTCTTCCAGCGCCGTCAGTTCCGGCTCGCTTTGAGAATTGAGCCAGATTTGCAAAACCTTCCGTTCGCGGTTCGGAAGCTGGGCGACGGCGTCTTGAATTTCAACCAATGTGCTCATGACAGTGGAAAACTACCGCTCCTTTCCCTTTTTGGCAAACGGCAATTCCCCTAAAAATCCCTTTTCGATTCCGCGATTGTCGAGCAACGACGATCAAAGTAATCTCGGCACAGTTCTATGGGGCCGAAAGGAACACTACGAGCAATTCAAGCAGCCGAACGACGCCGACAGCGTGAGGCGCAAAAGTATCTGCGGGAATTGGAGCGCCAGGCCAAAGAACAGGCCAAGCTCTCGGCAATCGAACGGGCGCGGCTGGAGGTTGAGACCTATGAAAACCGGGTCGAATTACTCCGGTCGGTTCACAAAGAACAGGGTGAGGCGTGGGACTGGCCTGCTGTCGCCGCTTCGTTGCCTCCACCTCGTCCACAAAAAATTTCGCATCACGAACAGAAAGCAAATCAACGATTCGCAGTCCTTCAACCAGAAAAGAAAGAAGCCGCGCAATATATGCTTGAACAAGCCCGGTTGCAGGACGAGCAGGATTTTCAGGCTGCGATGCAGTCCTATACCGAACAAATGGCGGAATGGGAGAAACTCAAAAGCATGGCGCGGAGAATCCTTGCCGGGGAACACAAGGCTTACACCGAAGCTTTGGTTGAGTTTAATCCGTTTGTGGATATTTCTGACCTTGGCTCATCCATCAATTTCACGGTTCACAGTGCCAGGTTGGTCGAGTGCGTGCTGAAAGTGAGTGGTAAACAGATTATTCCTGCCGAGGTCAAGGCGCTTACGGCGAGTGAAAAGGTTTCCGTCAAGCCGATGCCCAAAGGACTCTTTCACGAAATTTATCTAGATTACCTGTGCGGTTGTGTGCTTCGTGTGGCGCGTGAGGTTTTTGCGCTCCTGCCGGTGGACACGGTGTTGGTAACGGCGGCAGCGGACTCGCCGGATTCACGCGCGAGACAGATGGTGGCCGTAATTCGTTTGATATGCATCAGATACCGCTTGGCGGACTCGCTCGATTCATGCACGGTACAGATGGTGGAACAGCCGGTTTTGTCAGTAGCCATGCCACGGGTGATTGTCTCAATGCTCAATTTTGATCAGCTCGTTCCATCTGACGCGATGGAACATTTCCAGCATCGCGCCGAATTTAAGGCATCACGCAAAACCGAAGCGTTTCAACCCATTACACCGCTCACACCGGCAGACATCGCGGAAACGTCCGGTCAGGAATTGAGTTTTCAAAACCTCCTCACCAGCATCCAAAAAATGCGCGAGGAGTTGAAATCCAAAATTGCTGAATTGAATCCGTCTTCACCCGCACCAACTCCTGAAATCAATCCGATGTTATGACCATCTTTTTTGCCATTATAGCCGTAGTTTGTATCGGACTTCTCGTGGCAGTCCTTTTTCTCAACAAAAAACTTGAGGGCCAGGTCGCGGCAGCAAATCAGGAATCCGAACGCCTGCGGCAGCATTACGAATTGGAAACTCAGCGTGTTTACCGTGAAGCACAGGCCGCCGTCGCTGAAGCCCAAAAGTTGATTGACCAGCAATTTGCCGAAGTGAAACAAGAGTCGGAGCGGGTTCGGCAACATTACGAAACCGAAACTCGCAAATCACAGGAAGCCGCTGACGCGCTGGTTGCCAAAACCATCAAGGATTTTGAACCGCTACGGAAATTTGAAAAAATCCGGGACGCCGAGGCCGAGGCGCAACGCCAGCTTGCCGACGCGCTGAAGGAAGCAACCAGTCTGCGAGCAGAGGCGCAGAGTTTAATGGAGCAGGCCAAAATTGCTGCAACCGGCGAGCGGGCACAGGCAGTCCAGAAAGCCAAAGCGTTACGAGACCAGGCGGATGCGTTGCTCAATCAGGCAACGCGAGATGCTGGTCGGATCATAGCTGAAGCGGAAAAACGGGCGGAGCAGATTGGTGGCGATGCCTACCGAGCCTTGCGTGAGAAGGAAACACTGGAACAGGCAGCCGAAGCCATGCGCAACATCATCGAAGGTTCGCGAATTCCAGTTCGTGTAGCGGCGTGTAGCAGAGCGGCTTGCCTTGGATGTGTGCGATGACTTGGATGCTGTCCGCTTCCGGGTAATAAAGTTTGACGAAGCAGCCGGTGTCCAGATAGGTCACGATTTACCTCCGCCCTTCGGCAACCAGGGCGCTGAGCGGCTCGCCCGCCGGTTGCTCGCCCCAAATGGATTTCGCACGCGCCAGAAAATCCGGCTGTGTCGCCGGGATGACTCGGGCAACAACTTTTTCCTGCTGCGTCAGTTCCACTTCTTCACCAGCGGCCACCCACTCGAGAATCTGCACCCATTTCTGCGGTAACTGCTGAACACTGGCGGTTTTCATGGGGTTAACGTCGCGCATTTGCGCCCGCGGCGCAAGGTGATAGTGGGAATTGAGTAGGAATTGAGGACGGGAAGCTGGTTTCGATGGGAAGTAGCACTGCGCAAAGAACGCGGAGGAAACGCAGAGTTTGGCCGACTCATCAGCACTCACATTTTGGTGATCTTCACCTGCTGCCGCTCCGCGTCTTTCGGCGTCCTCTGCGTTTCTGCGTTTAAACCGTATGCCCTTTTTGAATCCGGCTGAACCAATGCGGCGGTCTGCCGACCCGCCGCTACGTAGCAACCGCGTGGTTGGCCGTTTATTTCTTGAAAAAGTCCTTGATGACGGCGGCCACGCGCTGGATTTGCGGGTCGGTCAATTCAGGGAAAATCGGCAGGCTGAGACATGCGCGCGCGGCTTTTTCGGCAACGGGGAAATCCCCGGTTTTGTGGCCGAGATTGGCATAGCACTTCTGCAGGTGCAGGGGCACCGGATAATGCAACGCGCAACCGACGCCGCTGGCTTCGAGGTGTTTCTTTAAATCATCGCGGCGCGGATGGCGCACCACGTAGAGATGATACGCGCTTTCGGCCCAGGCGGCTTCGCGCGGCAGTTGCAGCGGTGTGTCGGCCAGCAGTTCATGGTAGCGATGCGCCACGCGGCGGCGTTCCGCCGTCCATTTGGCCAAATGTTTCAGCTTCACGCCGAGCACCGCGCCCTGGATGCCTTCCATCCGGTAATTGTAGCCGACTTCGTCGTGATAATAACGCACGGTGGAGCCGTGCTCGCGCAGGGCACGGGCGCGTTTGTCAAAAGCCAGGTTGTTCGTCAGCAGCGCGCCGCCTTCGCCGCAGGCGCCCAGATTTTTGCCCGGGTAAAAGCTGAAGCAGGAAATATCGCCGAATGAGCCGGCAATTTTACCCTTGTATTTTGCGGCGTGGGACTGGGCTGTGTCTTCGACCAGCGGCAGCTTGTGTTTACGGCAAATGGCCAGAATTGGGTCCACGTCAAACGGATGGCCGTAAAGATGCACCGGCATGACAGCTTTGGTGCGCGGCGTGATGGCGCGTTCGACCAGCTTCGGGTCGAGATTGAAGGTGGCGTCGTCAATGTCCACATAGACCGGCTTCGCGCCGACGTAGGAAATCGCCCAGCTCGTGGCGACGAACGTGAACGGCGTGGTGATGACCTCGTCGCCGGGGCCGACGCCGAGCAGCAGCATCGCCACGTGCAGCGCCGAAGTGCCGCTGTTGAAACCCACGCAATGTTCCGCGCCGATGAATCTGGCGAAGTCCTTTTCAAACTGCGCCACGTCGGGCCCGAGGCAAAAAGAGCAATTGTCAATCGTCCGCGCAATGGCGGCATCAAGGTCCTGGCGTAGCGGGCGCAACTGCGCAGGGAGGTTGAGATAGGGAATTTTAGCATCCATTTCGTGGTGAAAATAATCCGGTTGCGCGGCAATAAACAATCCAAATGTTCCGCGGTTTGTTGCAGTGGCGGTCTGCGACCACGCAATACAAGCAGCGAAGGTGGCGACGCTCTTAGAGCGCCGCTGCAATTAAATTTTCACCCCCGGCGTTAAAATGTTTTGCAGGCCGGCCAAAACCTGTTCGGGCGAAATTGCCGCCAGACAGTGATTCGCGCTCTGGCAAACGCCCACATTGCCGCTACAGGAACAGGGGCTGCCGGTGAGTAAACGGTGGCGTGCGCCAATCGGCGCCCAAAGCACCGGCGAAGTGGCCCCGAACAGGGCCAAGGTCGGCACGCCCAACCCGGCGGCAAAATGCAATGGACCGGTGTTGCCGGAAACGAACACTTCGGCGCGCTTGAGCACCGCGAGGTACAACGCCAGGTCGGGAATCGGCTGCAACACCGGCGCGTCCGGGACCAGCCGCTTGAAATCGTTCAGCAATGATCCCTCGCGCACGCCGGTGCCGGTGGCGAAAATCAATTTGAGTCCGGCAGCGGCGGCCAACCGGTGAAGCGCCGCCCAATGCGTCAACGGCCACTCCTTTTTCGGCTGGCTGGCTGCCAGGTGGCAGATGCTTATCCGCTCCGGCAGGATTTTCCGGGCGTCATCGTCCCGCGCCGGGTCGGTGTGAATTTCCGTTTCAAGCGAACCGGGTGCGATGTCCCACGCGGAAAGCAGATGCATCATCCGCGCCGACTCGTGCTCCGGTTTTTTTTCCCGCACGACGCGCTGGTGGTAGCAAAACCGGCGGCCCAAAAATCCGCCGGGCTGCGCCCAGCCGAGCCGCCGGCGGGCGCCGATCAGAAAACCCAGAATGGCGCCGCGATCATTGCTGGCGAAATCCACCGAACGGTCGAAGCGTTCGCGGCGCAGCGCGCGGATGACCGGCCAGGATTGGCTGATGCGGGCGTGTCCGCGCTGGCGCGGCATCGGCCAGACGCGGTCAAGCCACGGCAGATGCTGGAACAGCGGTGCGATTTCTTCCGGCACGAGCAGGTGCAGTTGGGCGTTGGGAACCTGTTCGTGGAGTGCGCGAAGGACGGGCGTGAGCAGCACGGCGTCGCCGAAGTATTTGAATTGAATCGCCAGAATTTTCAACGGCGTCGCCATATTTTTGAGAAGTGAATTATGGCCGTGCCCTGCGCCGGGCGCGAGAATTTTTCCGGGCCGGCCAGGGTGAATTCACCTTTACGCGCGGGGCGGGGTTGATTATTGCTTCGCCCCGTGTCCGAACGGCCAGACCATTCCACCCCCGAACCGGGACAGCATTTCCGGAAGGAGGGGAAATTAATTGTCATCAGCCTCCGGTCCGGGCGGCTCGCCAATCGTCTCACACTGTTCGCACAGTTCATCGCCCTGGCGGAGGAACAGGGGCATCGCATAATCAACTTCGCCTTTCATTCCTACGCCCACCTTTTCGAGACCACGCGCCGGGACATCTATTGCCGGTATCCGGTTGCCGAACGGCGAAGCTGGCTGGACGTGGTTCCCGGCGTTGCCGCCGCGCTCCGCAAAACACGGCTTTGTTACCAGATTGTCTGCTACGCCAGCATCTGGAATGAGCACCTCCCGGTTTTCGGCAAGCAGGTGGTTACGCTGCGCGAAAAGCCACGGTCAAACGTCATCCTGCTGGATGGGCCGGAAGTCCAAGCACAAATCCGTGACGCCCGGATTGTCTTCGCGCATGGCTGGCTCTTTCGTGTGCCGACGGACTGGCTGCAACGGCATGCGGGAAAAATCAGGGCCTATTTCCGGCCCATCGAAGAGGTTGACCGCGCCAGCCGCGAAGCCGTGGATCGCTTGCGGCGCGACGCGGACATCGTTGTGGGCGTTCACATTCGCCAGGGAGATTATCGCGCCTGGCGGTGGGGCAAATATTTTTTCCCCGCTTCGCGGTATGCCGGCTGGATGCGGGAATTGGCCGCGCAATTTCCGGATCGCAAAGTCGCCTTTTTCGTTTGCAGCGACGAACCGCGAACTGCGGGCGAATTTCCCGGATTATCGGTCGGACTGGGCGCCGGTTCGCCGGTGGGCGACCTCTACGCCCTGGCCCGGTGCGATTATATTTTCGGACCCCTAAGCACTTTTTCGCAATGGGCTTCCTTTTACGGCAACAAGCCGCTGTTTCTCCTGCACGATGCCAGCGCCCGCGTGGAACTCGCAAAGTTCCGTGTCTCCTGCCTGGATGTATTATAAAAGTCAGCTTTGGAACTGAAGTTCGTAAAGCTTTTGGTAAATGCCGCCGCGCTGGACCAATTCCGCATGTTTGCCGGTTTCCACAATACGGCCCTGATCCAGCACGACAATCAGGTCCGCGTGCAGAATGGTTGAGAGCCGGTGCGCGATGCAAATGGTGGTGCGGCCTTTCATCAATTCATCAAGCGCGGACTGCACCGCCCGCTCGGATTCGGTGTTGAGCGCGCTGGTGGCTTCATCCAAAACCAGAATCGGCGCGTTTTTCAAAACGGCGCGGGCGATGGCCAGGCGCTGGCGCTGGCCGCCGGAAAGGGAAGCGCCTTTTTCACCGATGACGGTGTCGAAGCCCTCGGGTTTTTGCGTGATGAATTCGTCGGCATAAGCGTGTTTGGCCGCGGCGACAATTTCGTCATTTGTCGCGCCAAGGCGTCCCAGCTCGATGTTCCGGCGGATGGTGTCATTGAACAAAATGTTTTCCTGCGCGACGACGGCGATTTGATTCCGCAAATCGCGCGTGGAGACATCGCGCAAGTCCACGCCGCCGATTTTGATCGTGCCGCGCGTTGGGTCGTAGAAACGCAGGAGCAAATTGGCGAGCGTGGTCTTGCCGGAGCCGGTTTTGCCGACGAACGCAACGAGCTGGCCGGCCTTGACGGTAAGGTTGATGTTTCGCAGCACCGGTTTTTCGCCGTAGTCGAAGTTGAGGTTTTCAAAGACGATGTCGGCGTTGGAGGCGTGGAGCATTTTCGGCTGCGCGGGTTCCGGCACGGAATTCTTTGTGGCGAGCAGTTCAAAGACGCGTTCGCTGGCGGCGCGGGCCTGATGAAGCTGGTTATGCAGCCGCGTGAGCGCCTTGATGGGCGGGTAAATCATCACGACGGTCAAAACGAAGGTGAGAAAATCAGACTCTTGCGGCTGCCGGTCTTTGGGCAGGAACTGCATGCTGCGCTGGATGTAAAAGAACACCAGCGCGATGCCGATGGCACCAAAAAATTCCATGAGCTGGCTGGGGATTTCGTTGGCGCGGATGACGCGCATCAACTGGCCGACGTATTTTTTGGTGATGGCGCGGAACTCGGCGCTGACGGTTTCTTCGAGGTTGTAGGCTTTGATGACGCGGCTGCCGGTGAAGGATTCGTGCATCAGGTTCGTGAGCTCGGCGTTGAATTCCTGCACCGCGCGGGCGGATTTGCGGACTTTGCGGCCATAAATGACGATGGGCACGATGCACACGGGAAACACCACGATGGAAATCAGCGTCAAGGTGGTGTTCGTCGCCAGTTGATAACCCAGGAGGCAGGCAATGGTGATGGGATCCTTGACGGCGGAGGCAAACGTACTGCCGACGATGCTGTATAGCACCTGCGTGTTGTTGGTGATGCGCGCGATCAAATCGCCGGTGCTGGCGCGGTTGAAAAAGCCGAGTGAAAGATTTTGCAGGTGGCTGAACAGTTTCGTGCGGATGTCGGCGATGGCGCGCATGGCCGACCAGTTGGTCAGGTAGATGCTCAGGTATTGGAGCGTGTTCCGCAGGAGCATGATGGCGGGGATTACGCCGATGATCAGCAGCCAGCGGATGGTGTCATTCGCGGCGGGCGCATGAAATTCCGGCACCAGCGCCGCCAACTGGTGCGAGAGCGGATGAATCCACCTGGGCGCGCTCTCCAGTTGCTGGCGCAGATTGGTTTCGCCTTCAAACACCAGTTGGACGACGACCTTGACCGCCCCGATCAACAGGCCGTTGACCAGCCCGTAACAAATGCCGCAGAGCAGGCCGAGAAAAAACCGCCCGCGATAAGGCCGGACAAAGCCCCAGAGTTGGCGCAGGAAATAAATCACTGTGTTTTAATTTATGCCCGCGATGCGACTGCGGGCGAGAATTTTCTTTCCGGCCGCGCCGCGCATGCGGGAATCACACGCCACCATTCCCCTGAATTATCTGCCATTGTTGATGAACGATACCGCATTTGCCATATGCGGGTTTCAACAATTCAAGATTCATTTTTTGCAGCAGGTTAAAACCCCAGGACTCTTTCCTAGACTGAGAGGATAAAAATTGCTGAACTGACGCAAAGATGCCTGACGCCATTACCGCAAAAGATTTTCTCCAGCGCACCCGCAACGCCCGGAAGGTCATGGTGTTTGGTCTGGGTTTTTTGGGCGACATGGTGCATTTGCTGCCGGCTTTATGGAAGGTGCGGCAGGCTTATCCGCAGGCGGAACTGCACGTGGGCGCGGCGGCGCATGTTGCGTCGTTCATGGAATGCGTCCCGTGGGCGGAGCGGGTGTGGGGTTATCCGCGCTTTCCGCGGCATGCCACCCTGCGGGAAAACCTGGACTTTGTCCGGCGGCTGCGGCGCGAACGGTTCGACGTGCTCATCAATCTCAACACTTCCGACCGGTTCGAGCTGGCTGACATTTTTCAGCGGGGCGCGCGAACGTTTGGGTCTGGCGCGCAAAAATGGCGGGCCCTGGTTCTGGCGGCAACGGTTTACTGAATTGATCCAGCCGCCGTTTTCACAGGAACCGGTTTATGTGCAGAATTGCCTGTGTCTGGAAAAGGCCGGGTTCCCCCCGACCCGGCCGGAATTCCACGTCGAAATCAAGCCGGCGCGTTTGCAGGCGGCAGGCATTTCCACAGCCGACACGGGAACGTACTTTCATCTCAGCCCGTTCACGACCGATGACCGCAAGGATTTGAAGACCCCTCAACTGCTCGAACTCATCGCCGGATTGCAGGCGCGCTGGCCAGACAAAAGGATCATCCTCTCCGGCGCACCCACTGAACGCGAGCGCGCCAAGATGGCGTTGCTGTTGAAACAATTGCCTCTTCCGCCCTGGCGGGTGTTTGCCGGAGAACTGAGCTTGATGCAACTCACGGCCGTGATCCAGCGGGGCGCGTTACACTTGTGCGGTGACACAGGAACGCTGCATCTGGGATTGATGACCGGCACGCCCACAGTGTCCTGGTTCCGGCCCAATCCCGGTTCCGTGGTGTGGATTCCAGTTGGGGACGGCTACCGCACCGTGTTCGGCACCGGCAATGACCCTCATGCCGGCTTGCAAGGAATTGAAACCGGCAGCCTGTTGGAGGCGGTGAACACCGTGCTTCGTGCCACCCGCCCCGCCGGCACATTTGACTCCGCTCGCGGTTGAGCGTGAAATATTTCTTTCATAATAAAAACCGGGCCAACTCTCCGCTCCGGCAACATTGCAGACAGGTCCCCAAACCAGGACGACGCCTTGTGTCAGAAGCCTTTGACTTGCCCGGTCCCTTTTGCCAGTCTGCATTCACTCTGGACACGCTCATTCCCAATTTTTAACCTTATTGGCATGACCAAAGCCTTGCTGGAAAAACAACAATTGCGCCCCTTCCTTTACCCGGTCCTTGCGCGCTTGGGACCTTTAGGCGATGGCGGATATGTTGTTCCGGCGGACCAGATTTCTCATTGCCGCCGGTTAATTTCGGTGGGCCTTTGCGATAACTGGAAATTCGACAAGGACTTTCTAAAGCTCAATCCATCCGTATCAATCGTGGGTGTTGACCATACTGTTGGCCCAGTCTTCTTCATATCCGGCATTCCCTTTATTTTATACAAGATTATTGGCTATTCGCTGTTATTTAATCGCGCCAAACGCCACAAATACACGAGTCGTTTGCATGCTTACGTGGATTATTTTTCTTTTTTTAAGAACCCGCACAAACACCTGAAAAAGAGGTTGTCAGCTTCGAATAGTGGCATTCACGACATCACGCTGGATGCCATCCTGAACAACATTGCACCAGGTGGAGAGCACGACGTGTTCCTGAAAATGGATATCGAGGGTTCTGAATACGAGATCGTACCAGACATCATCAAGAACCAAACACGTATTCGATGCCTGGTCGCTGAATTTCATTTTTTAGACGAGCGGACTGAAGAGTTCAATCAGGCGATGCGCTTGTTGGCTCGACACTTCTCCATAGTTCACATTCACGGCAACAATATCAGCTCCTACGATGAGACCAGTGATTTTCCGACCGTAACTGAGATTACCTGGATTAACAAAAGTATCCTTGAGGGTGAGCTTGACTACGCTACTATGAGCTATCCACGGGAGGGATTGGATGTTCCCAACACCCCAACGAGGCCGGACTACAAACTTGCCTTTTAACCAAGACTGGCCGCATCGGTGAATGTGGCAACAATTTTGAAATCCAGCGCGACGAGCAAGCCGGCAAACTGTTTTACATTATTTTTTGGCTCGAACACCTTGAACTGATCTAAAATCGATCTGGAATTTCTCTTTCGGAAAATCCGGTTAATGTTGCGGCGGCCCGCAGAACGACCCCGGTATGCAACCCAACCAGAGCCGCGCAATCAGCCCTGGCCGCACGATGAAATTTCCTTTGCTCCACTGTGCCGGGCGTTAAACTGCGGCGTCAATTTATTTTGCCATGCCCGAACCCGTCAGCCTTTACATCATCGCCTATCAGGAAGCGGCCAACCTTCGGGAGGTGCTGCCGACGGTTTTGTGGGCGGATGAAGTGGTGGTCGTGGACTCGTTCAGCACGGACGACACGGCGGCGGTTTGCGCGCAGTTCGGCGTGCGCCATGTGAGCGTGAAATTTGAAGGCTTTGGAAAACTTCGTAATGACGCGCTCGCGCTGCTCAAGCACAACTGGGTCGTGAGCATTGACACCGATGAACGCAGCACGCCTGAATTTGCCGCCGAAGTCCATCGCACGCTCGCCGCGCCGACGCACGCCGCGTATTTCGTCCCGCGCCTGAACCATTTTCTCGGCCGGCCCGTCCGCCGATGCGGGCTGTATCCCGACTACCGCCAGCCGCAGGTTTTTGACCGCCGCAGATTGAAATACCGCGAAGACCTGGTGCATGAAAGTTTCGATTGCGAAGGCCCCGTCGGCCATTTCCAAAACCCGGTGTTGCAGCATCCGTGGCCGTCGCTGGCGGTGGTGCTGGCCAAGACCGACCGTTACACCACACTCATGGCCAGGCGGTATTTTGAAGCAGGCCGCCGCGCGGGGTTCCGCCAGCTAGCGCTGAATCCGCTCGCCGCATTTCTGAAAAAATATCTCGCACAACAAGGCTTCCGCGAAGGCGTCGTCGGCTTCATGGTCTGCGCGCTGCACGCCTATTACACGTTTCTAAAATACGCCAAGCTCTGGGAGCTTCAGAACCAATCCGCGCCGTGAACTCCCGCCCGCATCTGCTGCTTTACGAACCGCGGACCGAGGGCCATCACCTTGGCTGGCTGCGGTTCATCGCCGAGGATTTGCTGGCGGCCAATTTCCGGCTGTCCATCGCCGCCGACCTCCGCGCCGGCTCGCGGGAACGCGTCGAACAGCAACTGGCCGGATTGCTGGACGACCTCCGCCTGCTGCCCGCCCATGACGAAACCGGTCGCCGTCATCTCGACGGCAAAGCCCGTTCCGTCGCACACTGTCTGCAGGCCAGCGGCGCCGAACATGTTTTCCTTTGCGCGCTGGACGAAATTGCCTCGCACTGCTGGCGGCGCGCAACCTTCGGCCTGCGTCCGCCGCCGGCCTTGCGCGGACGGATGGGCGGCATCTATCACCGGCCGCGGTTTCTCGCCGCGCCGAAATGGTCGCCGGATCGCTGGATGAAATCACCCGGTTTCCAGCGCCTGCTCCGCGAAGGCTGGTGGCGGCAGATGCTGTTCGTGGATGAATTTCTGGCCGCCGAACTTCAGTCGGTTTACCCGGCGTCGCCGATTTTTTTTCTGCCCGACCCGTGCCCGCCCGGTTACGACGGCGACCCAATCGCGGCCAGAAACAAGCTGGAGATTCCCCAAGACCGGAAAGTTTTGCTTTTTTACGGAACCGGCGCCCGGCGCAAGGGATTGCATCTGGCGGTCGAGGCCCTGCGGCAATTGCCGCCGGAATCGCCCGCGTTCCTGCTCTGCGCGGGCCAGCAAAATCCGTCCGGCAAAACCGCCGCCGGCCTCGCGCAGCTCGTCCGGCAAAACCGCGCGTGTTTGCTCGACCGCTACGTCACGGTCGAGGAGGAAAAACTGTGTTTCGCCGCGAGCGACGCGGTTTTGCTGCCTTACCTGAACCACTTTGGCACCAGCGGGGTCCTGTCGCGCGCCATGTCCGCCGCCAGGCCGGTGATCACTTCGGACGAACAATTGCTGGGCCGGCTCACCCGCGAACGCCGGCTCGGCCTGGTGTTTCCTTCCGGCAATATTCCCGCGCTCCGTGACTGCATCAGCCAGATGGCGCGGCTATCCGCAACCGGAGCCGCGCCGTTTGCCGCCGCCGCCCGCGCCTACGCAAAAACCTATTCGCGCGAAGCCTTTCGTGCCGCATTGCTGGAATCGTTGGCGCCCAGGCCCCCGAATCCCGAACGCCTGCCGACATGAACATTCTCCTGATCCGGCTCAAGTCCATCGGCGACATCCTGTTCCTCCTGCCGGCCGTCCACCGGCTCCGGGAAAATTTCCCCGGCGCGAAAATTTCCTTTCTCACGTCCCGGGAGAACGCATCGCTGCTGGAAGGTTTTCAGGAGGTGGACGAAGTCATCACATTGGATCGCGCACGATTTCAGAGTGGAAATCCCGGAGCCATTTTGTCGGAGGCGTTTTCCCTGTTTCGCCGGTTGCGGCGCGGAAAATTTTCACTCGTGGTGGATTTCCAAGGCTACGGCGAGACGGCCTGGCTGGCCTGGTTGAGCGGCGCGCCAAATCGCTGGGGCAGCGTGTATGGCCCGGGACGGCGCTGGGCTTACACCCGCGGCGTGACGCGCAACGACCGCATTCATCATGTTGACTGGTATCTCTCGCTGCTCGAGCAATGCGGCCTGCCGCCGGGAAAAATTGTCAATGAATTCGTCCTGCCGGAGGCGGCGCTGGGCGAGGCGCGAACATTTTTTGTGGCGCACAACTTGGATGCCGCCAAGCCCGTCCTTTTCATCCAGCCGTTCACCAGTTCACCGCAAAAAAACTGGCCGCTCGACCGGTACCTTGCGGTGGCGCGGCACGGGCGTGAACACGGATGGCAGATTTTGCTCGGCGGCGGTCCCGCGGAACGCGTAACGCTGGAGCCAGCCCGTCAGTCGGGTTTTCCGGTCTCCGCCGGCGTGCCGCTGCTCGTCACCGGGGGGCTGATGAAACTTTCCTCACTGGTTCTCGGTGGGGACACCGGCATATTGCATCTGGCGGTGGCGTTGGGCAAACGGGTGGTGATGATCGGGGACTCCGTCGCCCGGGGCAAAACCCATCCTTTTCAACACGCGGATTGGATTATCACGCCGACCGCAGGCCAGATTCTTTCCAGCCTTGAGACGAGTCCGGTTATCCAGGCGTGTTCCCATGTTTTTAATGAATTGTCCCGGATCGGCCCGGTTTGAAACTCGCACTATGGTGATACGGCTATATTGTCGGGCGCAGGAAGCTTGCTGAACTGATTGTAAACCCATAGATTGGACGCTCGTGAAGTCCAACAACCAGTGAATTCTCAAGGACCGGGCCGCAATGCTTTATTATTGCAAAACACCCAAGGGCAATTTTGGCGATGATTTGAACCTCTGGCTCTGGCCCCGTCTTGCTCCGGAAGCCTGTGACGAACAGGACTCCACTTTGTTCGTGGGCATTGGCACCATCCTCAGTCATCACGTTCCCGCCAAACCGGTCAAGATGGTGTTTGGCGCTGGCTGCTGGAAGACCGGTCCGTTGCCTGAAATTGATGACCGATGGAAGTTCTACTGTGTCCGGGGTCCTTTAACCGCCGCCCGGCTCAATTTGGATCCTGCACTTGCCCTTGTAGATCCGGCCATTCTGGCCCGTCGTTTTTTGCACCATCCTTCCCGACCGAAATATCCAGTGTCCTTTATGCCCCACCTGCAAAGCATGCCGCACGCGGATTGGGAAGAGTTGTGCGCACGAATTGGATTCCATTGCATTGACCCCCGAGCGGGTGTGGAACGGGTTTTGCGGGAGCTTCAGGAAACGGAATTATTGCTGGCGGAGGCGATGCACGGAGCAATCGTCGCCGACGCTTTGCGAGTGCCTTGGATTCCCGTGCGCATGTATAGCCGGTTTGCCGAGTTCAAATGGCAGGATTGGAGCCAATCCATCCGCGTGCCTTTGAAACTTGCGGATGTTCCCCCAATTTATGCCCGGCCCCCGAAGGGTTGGAAACGGTTGGACTATGTCGTCAAGAAAGGTCTGGCTCATGCGGGCGTGGGCAGGAAAAACTGGAAACGGCTGGGAATTCGGAGCAGCACCCGGGATGATATTCATCAGTCATTGGAGGCGTTGAGAAAAGTCCCTGAAAAACAGCCTCCTTGTCTGAGCAACGATAAATTTCTTTCGCAACTCGAAGCGCGTCTGTTGGAAAAACTTTCCCGTCTTCGCGCGGCTTGGGTGAAGCGCCCGGTTGCGCCATAATGCACAACCGCGGGCGGATGTGTTCGCCAGCGCGCCGGATTACGCGACCAGCTTGTAGTGCTTCTTTTGAAAACGCCAGCCCAGCCGCCGCTCGATGGCGAGCATGATGCGGTGCTTCCGTTCCCGGGATGTCAATCGGTGTCCGGGGCTGGCCTGAAACACATCCGTTGCCGGCGGCAGCCAATCCTGAATCGTCTTGGGATGAGTGCCGGTGAAGCGGTGCAAAATTTGCGGGTCAATTTCGGAATAATCCACCATCGAGGCTGATTTACCCCAGTGCTTCGAATTGCTGCTTTTTTTGGCCGCCAGTTGTTCGGGGGTTTTCAACCAGCCGTAATGGTGAATCGTCGCGCCGGTGTGTGCCGCGCGCGGATAACGCGATTTTTTGTGCGCCGTCACGACGTTGAAAAACAGCGCCTCGCTCGACCACGCGGGAATCGTGTTGCGGATGATCCTCACCTCGCTGCGATACCAGCCGGGCGACCACGCGATGGTGTTGGCGTTGCCGTAAAAATGCAGGTAGTCGAACACCAGTGCCTCGACCCGCTCATCGCCCAGATGTTTTTCCATCGCCGCGCGGATTTTCGGCAGATCGTTCTCGTGGGCCACCTCGTCGGCTTCCAGGTAAAACGCCCAGTCGCCGGTGCAGTTGAACAGCGCAATGGATTTTTGCTGGCCATAGACAAAGCCTTTTACCGAATAATCACTCCGGATGCGCTCGTTCCACTGCGTCGGGAGGATGCGGATTTTCGGGTCGCCGATGTCGCACACCATTTTTTCCGTGTCGTCGTCGCACGGGCCGAGCGCCACGACAAATTCATCCACGATCGGCAAAATGGAGCGGATGGATGCGACGAACGGATAACCGAGTCTCTGTCCATTGCGCAGAAAAGTGAATCCGCTGACTTTCATGCGCCGATGCTAACCTGCATTGCGCGTCAGTCGCCAAACAATTTTTTCATCCGCTCGCGCGCAGAATCTTCGCGCGGGTTGCTTTCGGATTTCGGCGTCCAATCGCGGAGGACAAACTCAAAATACTCGCAGAAATTGCCCACGTGCTTTTCCATCACCGGCTCGGCCCGGCGCTCGCGGCATTGCTGGGCCGCGCGCGGGTCGTAGTGCGCGCAGTTCAGACAGACACGCAGGTCGGCCCGGCATTTCATGCAGGTTTCGCCGCGCCCCGGCTGGCCGGTCAGCGTCCATTCCTCGCCGCAGTTGTGACAGTGTCGGGTCAAAGACATCTACGATTTATGATTTACGATTTACGATTTGAACAGCATCATCATCCGCGAGCCAATCATCAATCATAAATCATAAATCGTCCCGACCCGGATGAAGAAATCGATTACTGCTTTCTTTTGGCTGTTGGTTGCGCTGCTTGGTGCAGCGGCTTACGCGACTATTGCGTTTCGCCGGGGCGAGCCGGTCAACTCCGCCTATATTCTCATCGCGGCCATATGCACCTATGTCATCGGCTACCGGTTTTATTCCAAGTGGATTGCCGCGCGCGTGCTCATGCTCAACGACCGCCGCGCCACACCGTGCGAAGTCCACGACGACGGCAAGGATTTTGTGCGGACGAACAAATGGGTCGTCTTCGGCCACCACTTTGCGGCCATTGCCGGGGCGGGACCGCTCGTCGGGCCGGTGCTCGTCGCGCAATTCGGCTACCTGCCGGGAACGCTCTGGATTTTGATCGGGGTCGTGCTCGGCGGCGCGGTGCAGGATTTTACCGTTTTGTTTTGTTCCGTCCGCCGCGATGGCACATCGCTCGGACAGATGGTGAAGGAGGAGTTGAACACCCCGGCGGGACTCATCGCGCTGCTGGCGATTCTGGCCATCTTGGGGATCTTGCTGGCGGTGCTGGCGCTCGTCGTCGTGCGCGCGCTGGCGGAAAGCCCGTGGGGCGTATTCACCGTGGGCGCAACCATTCCCATTGCGCTTTTCATGGGCGGCTACATGCGGTTCTGGCGGGTGGGCAAGGTCATGGAAGCCTCGGCCTTCGGGGTCGTGCTGCTGTTGCTGGCCGTATGGGGCGGCAAGCTGGTCTATGCAAGCCCGCACTGGGCGCAAATCTTCAGTCTGCGTGACATTACGCTGGGGTGGGTCATCATTGTTTATGGTCTGGCGGCCAGCGTGCTGCCGGTCTGGCTGTTGCTCGCGCCTCGCGATTATCTCAGCACGTTCATGAAACTCGGCACCATCTTCGCCCTCGCCGTCGGCATTCTGCTCGTGCTGCCTGATCTGAAAATGCCCGCGCTAACGCGGTTCACCGACGGTTCCGGCCTGTTCCTGGCGGGCAAGGTGTTTCCGTTCTGTTTCATCACCATCGCGTGTGGCGCGATTTCCGGTTTTCACACGCTCATCGCCAGCGGCACCACCCCCAAGCTTATCACGCGCGAGAGCTATGTGCGATCCATCGGCTACGGCGCCATGTGCCTCGAATCGCTCGTGGCCATCATGGCCATCATCGCCGCCTGCACACTGGACCCGGGCGTTTATCTGAGCATGAACGTCAAAGGCGACGGGGCGGCGACGGTGGCCAAAATCACCGCGCTCGGGTTCCCCGTGACCATCGAGCGCATGAATGAAATCGCGGGCCAGATCGGTGAGAAAACCCTGTTCGGCCGCGTCGGCGGCGCGCCCACTCTCGCAGTCGGCATGGCGAACATTTTCTCGAAAGTCGTCGGCGGACGCTGGCTCGACCTCTGGTATCACTTCGCGATCATGTTCGAAGCGCTGTTCATCCTGACCACGGTGGATGCCGGCACCCGCGTGGGCCGCTATATTCTCCAGGATTTTCTCGGGCACCTCTGGAAGCCGCTGGGAGATACGCGCAGTTTGCGCGCGAACCTGGTGGCGAGCGGGTTGATGGTGGTCGGATGGGGTTATTTCCTGATCCAGGGTGTACGCGACCCGCTGGGCGGCATCAACTCACTCTGGCCGCTGTTCGGCATCGCCAACCAGATGCTCGCCGCCCTCGCCCTGTGCCTGGCCACGACCGTTATTTTAAAAATGACACTTGGAGCGCCGAGCACCCGCTCGGCACGAATTGAAAGCGAACCACATGCCGAGACGGTGCTCGGCGCTCCGAAACGTTCCACCGCCCTCGCACTTATCACGTTCATTCCACTCATCTGGCTGGTGGCGGTGACCTTCACCGCTGGCGTCGAAAAAATCTTCCATCCCGACGCGCGCATCGGATTTCTGGCGCAAGCGCAAGTGCTGGCCGGGAAAACGCCCGACTTGCAAAAAACACTCGAAAGCGCAAACGCCGCCGGCGATGTGACCGCCATTGACGCTGCCCAAAAAGCATTGCACGCAAATCGCACATTGCAATTCAACAATGTTCTCGACGCCGCCGTCACCGGAATTTTTCTGGCGTTGATTGCGGCAATTGTTTGCATGAGCGTGCGCGAGTGGATTTTGCTGCTGTCGCGGCGCAAGCCGGCGGTGTTGCACGAGACCGAGCCGGTCTGGCTGCCGGATTACGCCGTCGTGGAAGGTGGACGCAAGTTCAGTGGGGCGGCCGGTGCCGCCGCCCTGGCGCTGGCGCTGGCCAAGGAATGGTCCGGCGAATCGCATCTGGAACGCGCGCGCCAGCAGGCTCAGGCGGTCTGCGAATGTCATCCCGCGACCGCACAGCAGATTTACGTTGAAGCCACCGAACAACGGTTCAATGGCGTACGGCGGTGCTGTTAATTTTGTAGCCGCGAACGTAAGTTCGCGGCAAAAATATGGCCGCGTTCTCACGAACGCAGCTACGGAAACATGAAACTCGGATTATTTGGCGGTTCGTTTGACCCGGTTCACCTGGGACACCTGCTCGTCGCGCAGGCGGCGGTGGAGGAGCTTGGCCTGGACCGGCTGTTTTTCATTCCGGCGGCGCAATCGCCGTTCAAGCCGGAAAACCGGCCCGCGCCGGCATCCGCCCGCCTGCAATGGCTGCGGCTCGCGCTCGCGGGCAAAACGAATTGTGAAGTGGACGATCAGGAAATTCGGCGGGGCGGCGTTTCCTACACCATTGAAACCCTGCGCGATTACGCGAAGCGGTTCCCGAAGGCGCAGTTGTTTTATCTCATCGGCGCCGACAACGCGGCGAAACTCAACGAATGGCGCGAAGCCGGCGAACTGGCGAAGATCGCGGAATTTGTCGCGATTCCGCGCCCGGGCGGCGCGGCGGCGAATTTTCCACCACCGTTTCGCGGACGAAGGCTCAAGGGATTTCCGCTCGGCGTGTCCTCGTCGGAAATCCGCGCGCGGGTGAAGGCGGGTTTGCCGGTTGACCAGCTCGTGCCGCCACCCGTGGCCGAGGCGATTCGCAATGCTCGGCTTTATCTTTGACCAATTCTCCTCCTCGTTCTCGAACAATCAAGGACGATGGACGAGGACGAGAACGATATCAGGCCCTAAATTTATTCGTGTCCATCCGTGTCCATTCGTGGTTAAATTCCCTCCGGCAAATATGGATTCAAAAAAACTCGCCCGGCTCTGCCGCGAATTCGCGGACAACAGAAAGGCCGAAAATATTGTCATCCTCGACGTGCGCGCGCTGTCGTCGGTGACGGATTATTTTGTGATTGCGTCCGGCACGAGCGAACCGCATCTGCGCGCCATCCTGGACGAAGTTACCGACAAACTGCGCGAGGAACACGGCCTGCGTCCGCTCGCGATGGACGGAACGGTGCATGGGGCCTGGGTGGTGCTGGATTTCTTCGACGTGATCATGCACATCATGCGGCAGGACGTGCGGGAGCGTTATGACCTGGAAAGTCTCTGGGGCGACGCGGCGCGGGTGAAAGCGAGGAAGAAAACCACCCGAAAAAATTTGTGAGTGCGAGCTTCAGGAGGCTCGCTTTTGCAAACAGCAAAGAATCAGAGGCTGCTCACGTCATCTCCGGCGGGCTGCTTTTCTCCGGGATTTCGTTCGACGCTTTCACCATTTCATTGAGAAGTTTTTTGAAATCGTCCAGGCCGGTGGAGGGGATGATGATGGTGTCACGCCGGCCGCCGACGTCTTCGGTGATGCGCAGGAACCGGCCGCGCGGGTTTTCTTTGAGCGTGAGGACGAATGTCTTGCGCTCAATTTGAATCTTTTCGCTCTTCAGCGTGTCCTCTTGCACCGGCGGTTTGGGCTGGCTGTACGGCCGATACCCAAATGGCGATGGTCTTTCGTTTGATATCATAATTTCCGCTGCAGACGCCCTTAGCGCCCAATCCAGCAGTTACATGAATCTCGGCTGCAATGGCCGTTTGTCAACTGACAAAATTGCAAAACTTACATAATGTTGGCGGCCAGTTCGGCCAGTTCGGAGCGTTCGCCTTTTTGCAATTCGATGTGCGCGGCGATGGCTTCGGCGCGGAACCGGCTGACAATGTAATTAAATCCGTTCGACGACGAGTCAACATACGGATTGTCGATTTGATACGGGTCGCCGGTGAAGACGATTTTGGTGCCGCTGCCGACGCGCGTGATGATGGTCTTGACTTCGAGCGGCGTGAGGTTTTGCGCCTCATCAATGATCATGAACTGGTTCGCGATGCTGCGTCCGCGAATGTAGCTCAACGCCTCGACGACGATGCTGCCGGAGCGCATGAGGTCGGTGCGGCGGCGATGGTCGTGCCCCATGTTCAGGTCGCTCAACATTTCGAGCGCGTCGTGAATCGGCTGCATCCACGGCGCGAGTTTTTCCTCGAGCGACCCGGGCAAAAAGCCCAGTTCCTTGCCCATGGAAATCGTCGGGCGCGCGACGACGAGCCGGCGGAATTCGCGGTCGTTGACGACCCGCTTGAGTCCGGCCGCCATCGCCAGCAGGGTTTTCCCCGTGCCCGCCTTGCCCATGAGCGTGACGAGCTTGACGCGGTCGTCGAGCAGCGCGTCAAAGGCGAAGTGCTGTTCGCGGTTGCGCGGCTTGATGCCCCAGACCCCTTCGCGGCAGTCAATAATCGGGATCAGCTTCGTGCCGGTGGCGTCCACCTTGGTCAGCACGGTGCGTTTGGGATTCGTTTCGTCGGTGAGCGTGCAGTATTCGTTCGGAAAATATTGTTTGCCGGAGTCCAGGCCCAATTCGCCGTTGGCGCGGAACGCGGCCATTTTGTTCGTGGCGACGGACATATCCGCCATGCCGGTGTAAAGGTCGGTGATGAACACGCGGTCGGTTTCGTAATCCTCGGCCTGCAAACCCAGCGCGTCGGCCTTGATGCGGAGGTTGATGTCCTTGCTGACGAGGATCGTCGGATTTTTCGGCTGCGCTTTTTGAATGCTCGCGGCGAGCGAAAGAATCCGGTTGTCCACGCTGTTGCCATTGACGTGAACGTCGCCATTGACGTGGCCGTTCTTTTGAAAGGCGATTTGTAATTGGCCGCCGTTCGGCAATTTCACGCCTTCGCTCAGGCTGCCCTCGCCGCGGAAACCGTCGAGCATCCGCGACACGCTGCGCGCATTCTGGCCCAGTTCGCTGGACTCGCGCTTGAAGCGGTCAATTTCCTCGATGACTTCAATGGGAATGAGAACGTGATTGTCCGCGAAGCTCAACAACGAGTTGGGGTCGTGAAGGAGGACGTTGGTGTCGATGATGTAATTTTTCACACGCTGAAATCGGTGTGTTTGACCTTCTTCATCCGCCGATGCCAGGCTTGGATTCGCTTGTGCCGCTCGGGCAACTGATAATGGCCGGAGTAGAGAAAATTTTCGAGCATGCCGAACAAATCGAAGTCCACAAACCGCGGGCGGTCTTCGAGGATGAACGGCAGGTGCGTCAGCATCATCTCGAACGGCAGCAGGCGTTCTTCGAGTTGCTGGAGCCAGCTCTTCTGGTCCCGGCGCCACTGGTCCAGGCAGCCATGGCCAAACTTGCGTTCCTTGAACCGCAGAAATTGCAGTTGCTCGGCCACCGGCACATTTTCCTCCCAGTAAATGTCGTTGAGCCGGAATGCCGCGCCCTCGATTTCATTTTCGATGCAGCGCCAGAGGATGGACTGGACGTCGCACCATTTGTTGGGGAACAGGCCGAGTTCGAGTTCCTCGTCCAGATATTTGGCGACGACCTGGGAATCGTCGCTGATTTCGAAAATGACGTTTTTGCCGTCCTTGATGATGGGAACACCGTAATAACGCTGCCGGGTGAGCTTCCAGACCAGCGAGCGGTCCTGCGAAGGGATGTTGATGATTTTGAAGCGGACTCCGGCAAATTCCAGGATGCGCCGCTGAACAATGCAGAACGGACTCCACGGAAACTGAATCAACTCAATCATGTCAAAAGGTCAATTTGCGTCAGGGACAGGGTTACTTTAAGCCTTGTTTTCTCCGCTGACAAGCGCAAACACCACTTTACACTTTCGCGCGGCGGGACTAAAGTCGCCACATGGCTTCTGATTACGATGCAACGGAGTTTGTGGACACGGATTTTCAAGCGCACAAATCGCCTTACGGCACGCCCGCACCCAGCGACCCGCTCCGCGCGCCGACGCGCGACGAGGTGGACCGCAAGGTCGTCGAGGCGCAGCAAAAACTCGCCGAGTTGAAACGCGCGCAGGATGATTTGGAGCGCGAGCGCGCCTCGCTGGAGGAATTGCGCCGGCGCCAAACGGAATTTCAAACCGGCCGCCAGGAAATGATTCACCATCTCACGCGCGGCCTCGGCCTGCTCGAAGAGGCCGAGTTCAATGCCCGCCGCGACGCCGAGCAAATGGTCAAAACCGTCACCGATTTCCGGGACGCGCTCGACAAAATCCAGGCCATCCACGATGAAACGTGGACGAAGGACAATTTCAGCATCGAACTCACCCGCAGCCTCACCACCATCGAAAACGCGCGCATGGAATGGAATGCCGCGCGGCTCAAATTTTCCATCCTGGACGGTGAGGCCAAGGAAAAATCCGAAACCGAAGCCGTCCCGGTGCCCGCCTTGTCACCGTTCGCCAATGCCAGTTTTGGCGAGCTGTGCAAATTTGGCCTGGCGATGACCTGGCCGCTGGTGCTGATCGCCCTGATCGCTGCGGGCGCGCTGGTTGGCTTTTATTTGATGCGGCACTGAAATCCTCGTATGGCGTTCGCGAAGAAAAAAGTTGATCCGATTTCCGACCGTTCGCGCGCGCTTAACGAGCAGATTGCCGCCCTCGAATCCGAAATCCAAAAGCTCGACACGCAACTTCAGCGCGCGCCCACACCCAAATTCCGGTCCACCGCCATTCCGCACGGGGCGACCATCGCCCGCGCGCACGAACCCGCCCCGCCGCCGCCGCCGCCGGTGCAGGAGCCGGTTTTCGAAGAGGTAAAACCTTTGTTTTACACCGAGGAAACCGCCGCGCCCGACCAGTTCAACGAACTGGGCATCCGCAAATACGATTTGCCGGCACTCTTTAATCGCATCCGGAACCATTTCCGCCGGCCGACCACCAGCAATCCGCGGCTCGTCGCCTATCTGGCCGCCGGTGGCGTGCAAGGATTGCGCCCCCTGCGGTATGAGAAACGCGTTGCGCGCAACCGCGTTATCGCGCTCACGGGTGCGCTGCTTCTCGTGCTGCTCTGCATCCTGTGGCTCATTTTGCATAATCGTTGAATGAAAACGCGACTGTTCGCACTGCCAGTCTCCACGCGCGACGGTCAATTTGTCGCCCGCTATTCGGAAAAGGGCCTGGCGGAATTGGCCTTTCCGTCGGTGGGGTGCCCGTCCTCTTTTCATTGTAGGAGACCAGGTAACGAGCCTCAAATTTCTTCGATATCCAGCGCGTCAGTCAGAGACTCCTCACGTCGTCTCCTGCAAATTCCCGCCCAAATCCGCCGCTGGCATCGTACAACCGAAGCCGCGTTGAAGGCGGGTCTAGCCGGGCGCGCGGCGAAAACACTGCCGCCGCTCGATTGGTCCGGCAAAACGGAATTTCAGAAAAGCGTCTGCCGCGCGTTGCGCAAAATCCGCCGTGGCCAGACCAAAAGTTACGGTGAAATCGCCTGCGCCATTGGCCGGCCGAAGGCCGTTCGCGCCGTTGGTGGCGCGTGCGGCGCGAATCCGATCCCGGTTTTGGTTCCATGCCACCGTGTGCTGGCCGCGTACGGGAAATTAGGCGGCTTCTCCGGCGGATTGGATTGGAAACGCAAATTGCTGGCGCGGGAAGGAATCAGGTTTTAGCGCCGTAGGCGAAGTATCTCGTAGAGGGTTATTTAAGAATGCACATTCGTCCTCACATCGTAGTAATCTGTGGACTTGCGGGTTTGGCAATCATGCTAAACGGTTGTGTGTTCTTCTTTACTGAAGGGGAGAGCGAGATTGGGGTCATTCCGTGTGAACCGGGAACCAACATTGTATTTCAGACAGTGTTGCGCAAGGACACACACTCTATTAGGTTTCATTGCGCGGCACCTTCATCGAATATTCATGATGAAGACATGATTGCGATCGCGCTGACAAATACCTCTAACAGTGGGACTATCTTTCTTCAAAAGTTTGCCACAATCGCTCCGCACAGCAGTGCCCTCCTCTATAACGGCAGTTTAGCTGACTTACTTGCCGGCAAACAACTCTCAGTTTCCTCACCGTATGGACGAGTTTCATGCGAATTACAAATTCATTTCTCGTCTTCTCTGAAACTGGCTGCGCCAATTCAAGTATTACGTTGGGATTCCTCGCCGCCATTGTGACGGCCGGTTTGTAACATTCGCGCGAATTTCACTCCGCCGTCAGCCGGATGATTTCGTGCAGCGGCGTGCACGGACGGAACTTCACGAAGCGTTCCAGTTGTTCCACCATCGGCTTGTGGCAAACAGCGCCAGGTTGACAAACCTTATGTCAGACGTATTATGTCTGACATGAGCACCACCATTTTGCCCATCCGCGAGTTCACCAAAAGATTCACGGCGCACAAGGGCCACACCGTCCAGGTGTCCGACCGCGGCCGGCTGATCGGCACCTGGGTTCCCGCCCGCCGCCAGCCGGAGCCGGTGGACTTCGCCGCGCGCGCCGCCGCCGATTGCCGGGGCGAGAAGCTGCCGTTCACCTTCGCGCAATTGTTGAAGGAGCGCAAAAAACGATGATTTACGCGGACTCCAGCTTTTCCGCGTCGCTCTACGCCCTGGACAACAACACGCGGCGCGCGAATGAAATCTACCAGGCCGACCGCCGCCGACCGCTGTTTTTCACCGCCTGGCAGGAATTGGAACTGTTGAACACGCTGCGCCTCGGTATCCACCGCGCCCGCCGGGCAAAAGCCGCGCCGCGCTACTCCGTGGCCAACTGCCGGAAGCGCATCGCCGAGGATTTGCAAAACGGCATCCTGCGCCGCGCGGATCTGGACTGGCCGTCGTGCGTGCGCCGTGCGAATGAATTGAGCGAAAATTTTTCCGAAAAATTGGGCGTGGTGATGCTGGACGTGTGGCAGGTCACTTGCGCGATCGAACTGCGCGCGGAGGTCTTCTGGACGTTTGATCGCGACCAGGAAATTCTCGCCCGCGACACGGGACGTTTCAAATCAGTGGTGGGATTGGACGATTAATCGCACCCAACCGAATCACCCCGCCGTCAGCCGGATGATTTCGCGCAACGGTGTGCGCGGGCGGAACTTCACGAAGCGCTCAAGCTTTTTCACCAGCGGCTTGCGCCGCCGCATGTCGTCAAATTCCGGCGCACTTGTCGCGCCGAAACCCTTGGGCGAAGGCGGATAGGCTCGGGCATACGGCACGAGTTGGATCTTCGATTTTGAATCCAGCGTTTTCACCACCAATCGCGCCAGTTTGAGGATGCTGACTTCCTCCGTGCCACCCACGTTGAAAATTTCGCCGAAGACAGGTGGTGGCGACGCCTCGTCGCCTCTCCGTTTTGCGACGAGGGCGTCGCAGCCACGTTTTTGCAGCCGCACCAGCGCCTCCACCACGTCGCCGACATGGCAGAAACAGCGCGTTTGCGTGCCGTCGCCGAAAACTTTCAGCGGTTCGCCCTTTTTCGCCGCCACGATAAACCGGGGCAGCACCATGCCGTAACGCCCGGTCTGGCGCGGCCCGACGGTGTTGAACAGCCGCGCGATGATGACCGGCAGCGATTTTTCCCGCGCATAAGCCAGCGCCAGAAATTCGTCGGTGAGTTTCGAGCACGCGTAGCTCCAACGCGATTGGCCGGGCGGGCCGATGAGCAAATCGTCGTCCTCGCCAAACTCCGGTTTCAGGCTCTTGCCGTAAACTTCCGAGGTGGAAGTCAGCAGCAGCGGTGTGGAATTTTTCGCGGCGGCGCGGAGCAGGATTTGCGTCTCGCTGAAGCTGGCTTCGAGGACATGTAATGCGGATTTAACGACGAGTTCGACGCCGACCGTCGCCGCCAGATGGAAAATGAATTCGGCCTTTGCGGCCAGCTTCGGCAGTTCAAGACAGGCGGATATTTTCGATTGAATCACGCGCAGCCGCGGATGCGATTTAACCGCGCGCAAATTTTCCAGGCTGCCCGTGGAAAGATCGTCAATGACGACGACCGTTTTGCCCCCGGCCAGCAAACGCTCGACGAGGTGCGAACCAATAAATCCGGCACCACCGGTCACCAGGACAAACGAGGATTGAGAATGAAGGATGGAGGATGGCATTCTCATTTTATCGCAGCGCGTCCGCAACGGCTTCCGCGAGTTTTTGACGGAATTCCGGGCTTTCGATGAGCCTGGCCTCGTGGGGATTGGACATAAAACCGCCTTCAATCAAAATTGCCGGGCGATTTTGTCCGCGCAAAACCGTGTCGAATCGCGAATGACAGACGCCGCGATCTTCCAGGCCCGTCGCGCGCAACAAGGCGCTGTGAACCCGAACGGCGAGTTGGAGGTTTTGCGCATCAAAAGCGTTGTTGGGATAAACCTGCGACCAGGGGTCCGGCCAGCCGCGCGTCATGGTGGATGGCATTCCGACCGGCGTGAGACAGTAGGTTTCGAGGCCGGACGGCTTTTTATCCGGCGCCCCGGAATTGAAATGCAGGCTGATGAAAAAATCCGCATGATGCGCCTCGGCAAAAACGACCCGGTCCAGGTTCGACACGGTGACGTCGCTGGTGCGCGTCAATAAAACCTTCCAGCCGTTGGTTTCGAGCAGCGGCGCAAGACGTTTGGCCCAGTCGAGTGTGAATTCTTTTTCAAACCGGCCATCGAGGACGCTGCGGGTGCCGACGTTGGAACCACCATGGCCGGGATCAATCACGATGACGCGATTGCCAAAGGTCAGCGGCAATCCGATCAATAGCGGCTCAATATCTTTCCGCAAATCGGCGCCGTGAACGAAAACCTGGTCGTCAATGAATTCCGGGGGGAAACCGAGCTGGATTTCAACGCCGTTCCAGGTTGCTTCGCGGCTGCCGATGTCCAAAACCAGCGTGCCGTTCGCCGTCCCGATGGCGTATGCAGCCACGGGCGTGCGGGATGTCAAATGCGGTTGGCCGATCTTGTTTTCAGTGGCCCAGTGATTGAGCGAGGTCCACGTTGTCATCGGCGCGGCGGGGGGCGGATTTGTCCCGGCGGCCGGCGTTCCCGGCCTGATTGCCGGTGGGGCGGAGATATTTTTGACGAGGCTGGCATTCGACCAGTTCAATGAAGACGCTTCATTGGACATGACCGGCGGCGACGAGATGACTTCTTCCGGAACGTTGGGTGTGGAGGCGCACCCCGCCAAAAAAAACGCCGCGACGATTATGATTGCCAGTGACTTGGACACGCAGCCATTGTGCGGATGGGGCACCCGGACTCAAGCTGTTTCCTCATTTACGATATACGATTTACAATTGATGCAATTTGCGCCGACTTGCGCGAAAATCGTAAATTACCCGGTGTGGTTTTTGTTGTGCTTGCCGCAGGTGAATTGCGCCGTCATCATTTGCAAGAGTGAAAATTCTAGTTGCCATCACCGGGGCCAGCGGCGCGCTTTACGCCCAGCGGCTGCTCGATAATTTGGATCCTCGTGCGCATGAAATCCATGTCGTGATGAGCAATTACGCGCCGCAGGTCATCGCCGAAGAACTGCCCGGCGGCCTGCGCCTGCCCGACGGCGTCACGACGCACAACGTCAAAAGCATGAACGCGCCCTTCGCCAGCGGCTCGAATCCGCCCGATGCGATGGTGGTCATTCCTTGCACGATGGGCACGATGGGCCGCATCGCGCATGGTTACAGCGAGGATGTTTTGCTGCGCGCGGCGGACGTGGTGTTGAAGGAGCGGAAAAAACTGATTCTCGTTCCGCGTGAAACGCCGTTGAGCCTCGTTCATGTCAAGAACATGGAACTGCTGCTGCTGGCGGGTGCGGTGATTCTGCCGGCGAACCCTGGTTTTTACGCCGGACCGAAAACCATTCGGGATGTCGTGGACACCGTCGTGGCGCGCGTGCTGGACCATCTCGGGGTTGCGAACAAACTCGCGCCGCGGTGGAGTGAGGAAAAGGAGTGAAATGAAAAAGGGGAAACATTCAACATTCAACATTCAACATTCAACGCTCAAGGATTCGGGGGGAACGTCTTTGGAATTCAACGAGGGCGCTGGTGGAAACCGAAAATTTGACCTCGAAGATCAACTGCTGGAGTTTGCCTCGGCCATCATTGACCTGTCGGAAATGCTTCCCAATACCCGTGCGGGCAATCACATCGCGGGACAAATTTTGCGCTCCGGCACGTCGCCGTACCCCAACCACGGTGAAGCCGAAGCGGCGGAATCCCGCGACGATTTCATTCACAAGCTCAAGATTTGCTTGAAGGAACTTCGTGAAACGAGGCGTTGGGCGCGACTGATCAAACGAAAAGCGTGGACAAAAAATGATGCCACACTTTTGTTTGTGCTGGGAGAGTGCGAAGAATTGATCCGTATTTTTCATTCAAGCATCCAAACCGCGAAACGCAATGCGCAGGCAGAATCACGTCATTCGTCCGACGAAGCCGGCTAACACTTCGATGTTGGGCGTTGAATGTTGAATGTTGAATGTTTTCCTTGATTAAAAAATGGGCCGCGTTCGTCCGGTTCCCGCACACCGCCTTCGCCCTGCCCTTCGCGCTGGCGGCCATGGCCGTCGCCGCGCGCGATAACCGCGGCTGGCCGGGTTGGCGGACCTTTGGACTGATCCTCGCCGCCATGGTCTGCGCGCGAACGTGCGCGATGGCCTTCAACCGCATCGTGGACCGCAAATTCGACGCGCTGAACCCCCGGACCGCCGACCGTCATCTGCCCGCCGGCCAGATTTCACTGGCGAGTGCCATTGTGCTCTGCCTGCTGTCGGCGGCCGGGCTGATCGCGGCCAGTTATCTCCTGAATGCGCTGTGTTTTTATCTCTCGCCCTTTGCGCTGGCGGTGATTTGCTTTTATTCGCTCACCAAACGGTTCACGGATTACACGCACGTCTTTCTCGGCCTTGCGCTCGCGCTCGCACCCGTAGGCGCGTGGCTGGCGGTCAAAGGAGAATTCGGATTTCAGCCGCCGCCGGCAGACATTTTTTCTTCCTCTGAAGCCGCTTGGGCTTGGTTTGATTCGATTAGGGTCGGATTGCAACCGATTGTTCTCGCGCTGGCGGTCGTGTTTTGGCTGGTAGGTTTCGACATCATTTACTCGCTACAGGATTACGAATTTGACAAGGCGCATGGCCTGCACTCGCTGGTCGTGGCGTGGGGACAAAAGAATGCGCTGCAAGCGGCGTTTCTCGCGCACATGGCGATGTGCGGTCTGCTGCTCGCCTTCGGCCTGCTCTGCCGGTTTCGCATCGCGTATCTCGTCGGTTGGATGATCATCGTCGGCTGCCTTGTGCTGGAACACTGGATTGCGCGCCGCCGCAGCCTGAACTGGATCAACCTCGCGTTCTTCCGGCTCAACGCCGTCGTCAGCGCCGTTTTCTTGATTGTGACGGTGGCGGAAGTGGTGTTTCAGGGCGGGTTCAAGTTGCGCTGATTTTAACCACGAAATACACGAACCACACGAAAATCAAATCGGCTTTACTTTCGTGTTATTTCGTGTGTTTCGTGGTTTCCAATTCTTTCCGGTAACATTTTTCGGGATTTGCTTCTGAAGAAGGCATGGACACGGTAAAATTAAACCAACCCATGCCCAACGAAAATAAATGTCCGCAATGCGGCACGCCGCTGCCGGCCGGCGCACTGGCCGGGCTTTGCCCCGCCTGCCTGTTGAAACAGGGCGCGTCCGACGAAACCGCCACGGGCGGAAAGTCCCCGCCGTTCAACCCGCCATCCATTTCTGAACTCGCGCCGCTGTTCCCGCAACTCGAAATCCTCGAACTCATCGGCAAGGGCGGCATGGGCGCGGTCTATAAGGCGCGGCAAAAGGAACTGGACCGCATCGTCGCCCTGAAAATTCTTCCGCCCGGCATCGGCCATGACGCCGCATTCGCCGGCCGCTTCGCGCGCGAAGCCAAGGCGCTCGCGAAGCTGAATCATCCTGGCATCGTCACGCTCTACGAGTTTGGCAACGTTGAAAGTAGCGCGGGCGTCCCGCCTGCGTTTGGCAAAGGGGAAAATGGCAAGGTGGCAGGCGGGACGCCTGCGCTACTCTACTACTTCCTGATGGAATACGTGGACGGCGTGAACCTGCGGCAATTGTTGCACGCCGGACGCATCGCGCCGCGCGAGGCGCTGGCCATCGTCCCGCAAATCTGCGACGCGCTCCAGTTCGCGCATGACCAGGGCATCGTTCACCGCGACATCAAGCCGGAGAACATTCTGCTCGATCGCCGCGGCCGCGTGAAGGTGGCGGATTTTGGCCTGGCCAAGCTGGTCGGTGAATCAGGTAGGACGGGCAGTCCTCTGCCCGCCGCCGGGGCGCAAACCGACGTCGGCGCGCAGGGGACTGCGCGCCCTACCAGCGAACTTACCGACGCGGGCAAAATCATGGGCACGCCGAATTACATGGCGCCGGAACAAATGGAACATCCCGGCGAAGTGGATCATCGCGCGGACATTTACGCGCTGGGCGTGGTGTTTTACCAGATGCTTACCGGCGAACTGCCGGGCAAACGTCTCGAACCACCGTCTTCAAAAGTCCAGATAGACGTGCGGCTGGATGAAGTTGTGCTCCGCGCGCTGGAGAAAAAACCGGAACTGCGCTATCAGCAAGTGAGCCAGGTCAAAACGCAGGTGGAGACAATTGCCGCGACGTCTGATGGCAGCGGACAGGAATCTGCTCCAACTCGCCCCCTGCCGGCAGCTGCACAATTTTCGCTTACCCTTTTGAGCCAGTTCATCGGCGTCGGCTGGGCAATTTTCTTTTGCGTCACGATGGCTTTCATTACCGCGGGCTGTTCGACCAGCAAGGTTTTTCACTATTTCAGCGCGGGTTTTCTCCTCTTTGCGCTCGTGACTTCGGTGGACCTGTTTTTCCGTTTTCGCCGGGCGGCCAAGGTCAAAACGCCGGAAGCCTGGAACGCGGTAAAATCATTGCTGCTCATAAACGGGCTTGCCTTTGCGCTGGGTGTCTTTCTTGCGGGCCTGTTGATTCGTGAGTTGACTTCGGTCCAATCCAATTACATCGGCCAGGCCTGGTTTCCAAAAGGCGATTCCATTGAAATCACTTCGGTCGAACGTTCTAAAGAACGGATGGTGGTCAAAGGCTGTTACAGCCTCGTCAGTCACGACAAGGCAGAATTGGGACTTTATATCACCGCGACAAACAAGAATGTCCCCCAAGGCAGCGGCGAGATACGACCGATTGCCAAAGGGCGTGGCGATTTTACTTTGGTTTATATGCCGTTAATTCCCGGCCTGCCGCATGTTTCGATGTTTGCGGCCGATGGCCATTCATTTGCCAGTCTTTATTTTGGAACCAAGGCCGAAGCGCTCGAAGAGAACAAGGCAAACTGGATCACTAATGCCACGCCCGCCTCCGCCAGACGTCATTTGCGCAAAGAAGATACTTACACCATCACTTCCGTTATCCAGGTTCTTAACCCCGTCAATCCCGCCGACATGAACGATGATTTTCAGGACGTGCGCGTGTTGGCACAGGACAAAGACTCCTGCACGGTCGAGGTGACCTATTATCCGTTCTACCAACCGGGCATTGGCGAGAACCCCAATTGGCGCGCGGACGACGCTGGAATGGCCCAGTATCTCAAACCAACGGCCACCGAGAACTGGGACGAAGCCATGCGGCGTGATCTCATTGCGGAACTCCGTCAGGCGAACATTGATCCGGATCGCCTGACGGACAGGCAGCTCGTCGAACAGGTCTCAGCGTGGGCCATGAACCGCGCCCATTCGACACATGCCTTCTCCATCTGGGGCGTCTATTTCCCGGATGGCAGGCCCGCCGTCTATCCTCCATTGCGGGACGCGTTCGACCGGGAGAAACCTGATCCGACCTGGACCGATCAGCAAATGTTCGAGCAGGAGACGCTTGGCCGATCCATGTTCTCCAACAAAGTGCATGGCGCCTGCACGTCGTCTTCAATATATCTGGCCACCATCCTTCGCGCCGTGGGCATCCCGACCCGCATTGTTTTCTGCATTCCCCCATTCGACCCGAACGACGATGCCCAAGCCCGGATGTTTTATGATAACATTCACCACAATCAAGTCCGGGAGACGGTCCGGGCTGCGCTCGACGGGACGGGCGGCTTTGAAGACCACATGTTTAACGAAGTCTATGTTGACCATCACTGGGTGCGGCTCAATTACAAAACCCTCGGACAGCCGATCCTGGATGCGCATTATTTTGGACTCTTAACTCACATTTACACCTGCTCCGACCTGAGCCAGGTGCCACTGGCGCAGACTTGGGGAATGCGTTACTTCAAATATCCGGCAGACCAGCCAAAACTCTCCTCGGTAAATCCGTATCGTTTGATCTCCATACACGACCATTTCGGGGCCAACGCACGCTTGGACAACCCGCCGGTTTCGGTGGCCGAACTGCGGACGGTCACGATCATCGGGCTTTACCCCAAGGGTTCTCCGGCGATTCCAAAGTGGGTCAAGGAGGAGACCTGGCAGAAAACCGGGACGGATTTTCTTATCGCCGGTCAGGAATGGCTTTCCGGTGGTTCTTTCCACCAGATGAGCGCATTCGAGAAGCGGTCGGGCCAGGATTTCCTGCTTACGGCATCGGGACATCCGATCGTTAAGGCACACTTGAATCACCTTACCCTGAGTAGCGGCGACGGCAGTTTCCAGGCGTACGCCGCACAGTTCGCCACTGAAGACAAGGCCAATCTGGTCCCCGGAGTCGCCTATAACATCCAGCCGATAAACACCAGCGAAACCTACCGGTGGGTCGTAGCGCCGGACATCACGCTGCTTATGTTGAAAAACGACCAGCCGGCGCAAAATGGAAACACCCTTGAGAAAACCGTGAATCCCCCGGCTTCGACCAACTCGATTGCCCCCGATTTGAAAAATAATACCGGGGCGACCGATGCCGCGGCGCAAAAATGGCTGGCGCTCATTGATGCCGGGAATTATTCCGAAAGCTGGAAAGAGGCTTCGGCAATTGTTCAAGGCGCAGCGACGGAACAAAGCTTTGCGAATTCGATGAATACTTTCCGCAAGCCACTCGGCGATCTGGTGTCGCGGAAATTGAAGTCGGCGCAACCGATGACGGAATTGCCCGGCGCGCCAGACGGACAATACGTTTTGATGCAGTTCGAGACTTCCTTTGCCCAAAAGAAATCCGCGGTGGAAACCGTCACGTTCATGCTCGAAAAAGATGGCCAATGGCGGGCGGCGGGGTATTACATCAAATGATCTGACCAACCAAAACATCAACCAACGAATGAATATGAAAGGTCCTCTGCTGGTCGTGTTTATTATCGCGATCGTTCTCCTGGCGATCTGGGACGGGGTATGGAAACTGATTGCCCTGTGGAAGAGTGCGCGGCACAACCAACTGGCGTGGTTCATCTGCCTGGCCATCTTCAACACGGCGGGAATATTGCCCATTCTCTACATCCTGTGTTTCCAAAAAACCAAGCCGCCCGCGCCGGTATCACCGCCCAAAATTGTTTGACCCCCGAGGCATCCACACCGTCCGCCGGCGCGTCGGGCGATATCTTCGCCACGACGCACTGGACGGTCGTGCTCGCCGCCGGACAACGCTCCACGCCGCAGTCCGACCGCGCGCTGGAGGAATTGTGCCGCACCTACTGGTTCCCGCTCTACGCCTACGTCCGCCGCCGCGGCCACACGAAGGAGGACGCCGAGGATTTGACGCAGACTTTCTTTGCGCGCTTTCTCAAAAAAAATTATCTCGCCGGCCTGAGCGCCGAACACGGCCGGTTCCGCGCCTTCCTGCTCGCGTCGCTGAAGCATTTTCTGGCCAACGAATGGGACAAATCCCGGCGTCAGAAACGCGGCGGCGGTGTGACGCCGCTGTCCCTTGACTGGCAGACTGCCGACACCCAGTTCCAAGTCGCCGCCACTGCCGAGCCCAGCCCTGACAAGGCGTTTGACCGCGAGTGGGCTGTGACCCTGTTGGCGAAGGTCATCGAACGGCTGCAGGCTGAGTGCGAGGCGGACGGTCGGGGAAAACAGTTCGCGGAGCTGAAAATTTTCCTCACCGCCGGCAAAGGCGAATTGCCCCACGCCGACGCCGCCAAAACGCTGGGCACGGACGAAGGCGCGGTCCGCGTGGCGGTACACCGATTGCGGAAGCGTTACCGGCAACTGCTCCGCAGCGAAATTGCGCAAACCCTGGCCGACGCCGACGACGTGGAAGAAGAAATGCGCGCGCTATTCGGGGCGTTTGCAGACTGAACCACGAAACACACCAAACACACGAAAGAATCGTTGAAGCAATTCCGGTTTCCCTTTCGTGTAGTTCGTGGGGCGCATATCAATTTCTGTGTGGGTCGCTATGAAGAATGTGGGGGAATAACAGATGCCAACGGTTGTTGCGCCAGAAGGTTTCCAAACACATCAATCCTTCATCGCCGATCAAACTCCAGAACTGTCCGGGCCGTTTGAAGCGGCATTGGTATTGCCGACAGGTCAATTCGATGGCGCCACTGCCTTGCGGTTCGCCGGTGCGCCGTGCGGTTGGGTAGTCCATTCGCTCACGGTGGCTTTCCAGATACGACAGTTCGGATTGAACGGCTTGTCGTTTTTTCTGACGCAGCCGTTTGGCCAGAGTGCGCAGATCGTTCAACAGCGGCATGACCCGTCCCTGCTTAAGTTTCTGGAGCAGCGGTTTGATCCAGGCTCGTGCCGCCGCTTCATCTTGCGGGTGCAGCGCATGGGCCACGGCCCACAGGTGCCCGCTGGCGTGATAGTAGTCCAACCGCTGGTGGGCGTGCGCAAAACGATCCCTGGCCAAATTCCAAATCCACACCGCGCCATCGGCAATCACCAACACTTTGGCCGCTTGCGCCAAGCCCTGTCGCTGCGCCTCGGCAAAGAGTTGTTCGCGTAAATCGTCCACGCCACCACGGGTCATCACAGTGCCGCGGCTGACAATGCGCGCCCGTCCACCGTCGCTTCCCACGCGTTGATCCAGGCGAAAGCAGGTGCCTCCATAAGCCCAATGCCAGCGTTGGGGTTCCTGGCCCGCCGCACGCTTTAGCGCACTTTGTCCCCAGTGGTCCCGCTCCCGAATGTTCCAGGCGTCCAGTTCAATCACCAGCGTGAAGGGTTCTGTGGGCAGAGCCCGCATCTGTTGGGCACCCTGGCCCGTGCGCATTTGCTCGTCAAGTTGCTCGCGTTTTCGGTCGGCGCGCTGGCCTTGGCGACGGGCCTCCCGGTCCAATGTGGCCGGCGGCAGCTTCACCCCGGTCAATCGCTCAATGACCGCGCTGGCCTCTTTAACCGGCATTTTGCTGACCGTCAGCGCGGCCATTTCCTGCACCGAGGGCGATGCTCCTCCAGTATCACTCAAGCCCAGCGCCGGATCGGCCGGATAGCGCCACGCTTGGCAGCGCCGACACCAGCCGCGCAACCGTTTGACCCTCACCGGCCCGAAACGAGTATGAAAGGTGCGTTCGTGATCGCGCGTGCGGCGGCTCAGTTTATTCCCGCAAACCGGGCAAACCGGCGGCGTTTGATCGGCTTTCTTCTGCGCCGCTTCCTCCAGAAGCCGGCGTTCCAACCCGCGCGTTTGCTGCAGTATTTGCTCCTCCATATGGCCGAGCGTCTCTTCGGAGGCTTGAACGCTTTGGTTCAACCCCGCCGTCAGACGTGCCTGCCAGTCGGCCACTGGTCGGGCAAACGTCTCGTAACTGCTGTCGGATTGAGGAACCAATTTCACGCAGCAGTCATTCATGCCCCTTTTTAACACTATCTCCCCAAAATTACCCCCTCAATTTTTGATATGCGCCCCGCTGGCTCCATTTTTCGCAACGCCGCTCAACAAAATTCCCCCCGCGCGTCATCCTGCCGGCGATGGCATTTGAATCGGATTCACCGCTCAACTCGTTGTGGAAGGGATACGGCCGGGTGTTTCAGGACTGGGACGACCTCACGCTCGGGCGCTGGCTGGCGCAAACGCTCGGCCAGCTCGAAGGCCGGGCGTGGCGGCTCTCGCACCCGCTCGTCGGCGCGTACCGGCTGGCGGCGCAACTCGCGCACGACCGGCAGGTCTGGTTCAAGCGGCTGGCCACGCCGCCGGCGGCTTATGCGGAATCGCCGTGCTGCCGCGCCCCGTTTTTGCCGCTGCTTACGCGCGACGTGCGTGAGTCGGGTTTGATCTGCCAGCATTGCAACGAAGCGCTCGTGCCGTTCGATGAAATTCCCGCCGAACTTCGCGCCGAACTCGATTCGTGGGCGCAACAATATGAACCCGTCCACGCCGTCGCGCATTGGGACGATCATCAGCGCCGTCGCGCGAGTGATTACGACCACGCCTATGAAAACGCCGCGGCCGAGGCCGAGCGTTTGCTCGCGCGCGCGGGCCGCGAACTCGCGCCGAAACTGCTGAATATTTATCCCGCCGTCATTTGGGAGGATCAGGACGAATGTCTCGAAGTGCGGCCGGAGGACGTGCAATTATGAAGTGGCTTTTTAAATGGCTTATACGGCTGTTCCTCCTGGCCGTCGTATTGATCGTCATTTTGCTGCTGTCGTTCAATTCGATTCTCCGGGTCTGGGCCGAACATCGAATCCGCGCCCAAACCGGCATGGACGCGGAGATTGGACGATTTTCGCTCAGCCTCACCGAGCCGACGGTGACGATTCAGAACTTAAAACTTTTCAACCCGCCGGATTTTGGCGGCACGCCGTTTCTCAACATCCCGGAAATTCATGTCGAATACGACCGCGCCGCCCTCGCGAGGCATGAGATTCACCTCACGCTCCTGCGTTTAAATCTCGCCGAACTGGACATCGTGAGAAACGAGGCCGGACGCACGAACATTTTTTCACTCGGAGCCACCTGGCCGCCGAAAAAATCCGGTGGCGGCAATGGCGCGGCGGATTTCAAGAAACAGACCGGCTTCGAGTTCAAATCCATTGACGCGCTGAATGTCTCGGTCGGCACGATGAAGTTTATAAACCTGAAAGACCCGCGGCTCAACCGCACGCAAAAAATCGGCCTCGAAAACTGCGTGATGAAAGACGTGAAGTCCCAGGCTGATTTGGCGGGTTTGGCGGTGCTCGTCGCGTTGCGCGGGGGAGATTTTTTTGGATCGTTGGTGGATCTGCCCCGGATTGGCGTGCCAGGGAAGTGAGGCGGTCAGTCAACCAACGCTGCGCTGACTTTGCCGCCGACTCTCCAAGGATAAAGCCCGAAGGCCGAAGGCCGAAATCCGAAAGAAATCCGAAAACCGAAGCCCGAATCACAATCACTGCTCGTCAAACATTCTGGCTTTCGGATTTCGGTCTTCGGGCTTCTTTCGGTTTTCGGATTTATGCCATACCTCCATCATTTTAACGTTTTCCACGCGGGAATTTTCTTCTAATTTCATCGCGTGCATCGTGCATCCGTCAAAACCGCCGCCTGTATCGTCGTGAAACTCGGCACCGGCGTGCTCACCGACAGCCGCAAACAACCCGACCCGGCGCAATTGGAACAGCTCGTCGCCCAAGTCGCCGCGTTGAGAAGATCCGGCAAGGAAATCGTGCTCGTCACCTCCGGCGCCGTCGGTGCGGGCATGGGCGCGCTGGGTTATGCCAAACGTCCCGGTGATCTCGCCGAATTGCAGGCGTGCGCCGCCGTCGGGCAGTCGCGCCTCATGGCGATGTATGCCGAACTGTTCGCACGGCACGATTTGCACGTCGCGCAGGTCTTGCTCACGCATGACGATCTCGAACATCACGAACGCCACCTCAACGCGCGCAACACGCTCGTCACATTGCTCGGCCGCGGCGTCGTGCCCATCATCAACGAAAACGACGCCGTGTCGTTCACTGAAATCAAATTCGGCGACAACGATACTTTGTCCGCACTGGTCGCAGCGCTGCTGCCCGCCGATTTGCTTGTGATTTTGACCACGGTGGATGGCGTGATTGAAAATTTCAGCAAAGCCAATCCGAAAACGATTTCGGTCATCGAAAAGATTGATTCGACGATTGAAAAACTCGCCGGCGGCACGGACAGCGAAACGGCCGTCGGCGGCATGGCGTCAAAGATTCAGGCGGCCAAGATTGCCGTGCGTTCAGGCATCCCACTGGTGATTGCGTCGGGCAAAAAGAAGCAGGTGCTCGCAAAAATTCTCGCCGGCGAAAACGAAGGCACGCTGTTTGTCGCGTCGCCAACGAAGCTGCAGGGCCGCAAACGCTGGATTGCGTTTTTCCATCATCCCCAGGGCGCATTGTTCGTGGACAACGGCGCGAAGCTGGCCTTGCGCGAGAAGGGCAAGAGCCTGCTGCCGCCGGGCGTGGCGCGTTGCGAGGGCGAGTTTGCCGCCGGCGACGTGGTGCGGATTTGCGATTTGAACGGGACCGAATTCGCGCGCGGCATCGCGAAGTTCGGCGCCGCCGAGGTGCGCGGCCGGAAACTGGCGCGGGTCGAAGTCGTGCATCGCGACGATCTGGTGATTTTGTAAAGCTGTTTTTAACCACGGATGGACACAGATTAACACGGATGCTGGTAGGGCGCGTCACTCCGTGCGCGCCGTGGTTTGCATCTGAACGAGCGGCGGGCAAAGGACTCCGATGAATCGCGAGCGGACTGCCCGCCCCACTAATGTTTTAATCCGTGTCCATCCGTGTTTATCCGTGGTTTAAATTAAATGAAGAAAAAACCCGCTATCCAGGATTTGCTTCGCGTCATGGCCAAACTGCGCTCGCCCACGGGCTGTCCGTGGGACCGCGAGCAAAACCATCGGACGCTTCGCCGCCATGCCATCGAGGAAGTCTATGAATTGATTGACGCCATTGAGGCTGGCGACGACCACGAAATGGCCGAGGAACTTGGGGATTTGCTGATGCAGGTCGTTTTCCACTGCCAGCTGGCAAAGGAACGCGGCGCATTTGATTTTGAAAAAGTCTGCCGCCTGCTCGTGGAGAAACTCGTTCGGCGGCACCCGCACGTTTTTGGGAAAACCAAGGTCAAAAACGTGGCCGAAGTCTGGGCGAACTGGGACAAAATCAAAAAGGCCGAGAAGCACGGAACCAAGCACGCCCGCCATTCCGCCCTCGATGGCATTCCGAAACATCTGCCGGCGTTGCTGCGCGCCGAGAAGCTCGTGAAAAAGGCGCGCAAGGCGAAAATCCTTCCGGCTGGCCGTAGTTCCAGTCGGCGATTGACCAAAACGGCGCTGGCAAAGGAACTGTTTGCTTTGGCGGAATTTGCCCAGGCGCATGGCTGGTCGGCGGAGGAGCTTTTGAGCTATGAAATCAAGAAGCGGGAGCGGATGTTACGCAAGCAGGAACGGCAGAGTTCGTAAGGGGAGCACGTGCGCCTCGCACGTTCTGGCGGACGCCCCGTCCGCCAGTCGCACGACAAAAAGGATGAACTATTGGTTCGTTCGCGCGCACCGCAAAAGTTTGGCGCGAGGCGCGCCAAACCGCGCCCGGGGCGGGCCCGCTCCCCCACCACCGGAATCGTTCCAGTTTAGACCCGCACCGGCTGCTTCTTTTTCTCGGTATCCGGACGGTATTCCAAAATGTCGGCGGGCTGGCATTCGAGATGGGCGCAAATGGCTTCGAGCGTGGAGAAGCGGATGGCCCTGGCCTTGCCGGTTTTGAGAATGGACAGATTTTGCGGCGTGATGTCCACGGCTGCCGCCAGATCGTTCAGCCGCATTTTCCGCTGCGCGAGAACCACGTTGAGGTTGACGATGATGGGCATAAGCTTAAACGGTCAATTCCTGTTCCTCACGCAATTTGCAGGCCTCTTTCATAATGAGGGAAATCATCACCACAAAGAGCCCGCCGATAATCCAATTGGAACTGGTTGCTTCAAAAAATAAAATAACCAGCCGCCGGAGAATGGGCAATTCTGGCCGCACCGCCGGCGCGTAGGCCGCCAGCAAACCATAGCCGACCGCCAGAAATCCCAGACTTTTGTAGATGCGGACATTCGCGAGCGAAAAGACTGTTCCCCGTTCGTAGAGACTCAGCAGCCGGTAGAAGAATACCACTGCCAGCAAATAAATTCCGACCGTGATGGCAGACATGATTTTCAGTGTGGCCGGAACATCTGCATCGCTGGCGAACGGCAAACAGTTGTTAAAAATCAGATAGGGGGGGTGGCCGTTCGATTTGATCAACAAGGCAATCAACCCGGAGGCGAAAACATAAATGAGAAACAATGCCTTGATGATTTGACTCATCAATCGGATGCGTTTCATTTGTTGGGTGGTTTTGAGGGAAACTTCATTCGCATTCATAGCGCAATGAATACCCCCATCAAATCCGTTAGTCAAGTAATTTTTATTGATAAACGATAAATACTTGTTATTTAACAGGTTTAATGGAAAAAGCGGCGGAGGGCCGCCGCACTCTCCAAAAACGCTGGCGCGCTTGACCGCGACTGCTGGTATTCGCGAAGCGTCTTGGACTGCGCCAGCCCTCTGGCGCTTTTGCCGCGCAGTAGCTGCCTGGCTGACAGTTTGAATCGTACTTCGTGGTGGTAGCGCAATTTGCCATTTCGGTGGGGCGAGCGCCTGTCGCGCCGTAGCCTGGCTAAGGCTGATCCTCGCGAGTCGTCGTCGCTACGCTTTGACGCGCCTAGTCCGGCTCGTCAGTAGCCTCGCCCCACCCAAATGAGTCACAAGCCATTTTCAAGAATTCAGGCGTTGACAGCCCGGCGCGGTTCTGGCTTAATGTTTAACCCTTTGCGGGTCAATTTATGTACGCCGTTCTAGAAACAGGTAGCAAACAGTATCGGGTCGCCGCAGGCGACACGCTGGAAATCGAACGTCTGGCCGTCGAGGCTGGCAAACCCTTCACGTTTGACCGGGTGTTGCTGGTGAACACCGACGGCAAGCTGGCGGTGGGCACCCCCACGGTCAGCGGCGCCAGCGTGCTGGCCGACGTGGTGGCGCACAAGCGCGGCGAGAAAAAACTCACTTTCAAGATGAAACGCCGCAAAGGCTATCACAAAACGATCGGTCATCGCCAGGAATTGACGGTGGTCAAGATCACGGAAATCAAAGCGTAGTTCAAAAGGCACTCTCAACTCTCAACTTTCAACCCTCAACTTTTTATGGCACATAAGAAAGGTCAAGGCAGCGTACGCAACGGCCGCGACAGCGTCAGCAAACGGCTGGGCGTGAAAACCTATGGCGGCGAAGCAGTCACCGCCGGCAGCATCATCGTCCGGCAGCGCGGCACGAAGTTCGTCGCGGGTGAAAACGTCGGCACGGGGCGCGACTGGACGCTCTTCGCGCTCGTGGACGGCAAAATCTTCTTCGACAAGAACAGCCGGCGCGTGAACGTGAAGGCCGAACCGGCCGCGAAGAATTAATTTGCGCAAACCAATTTCGCGGCGGGGCTTCGGCCTCGCCTTTTTTGTTGTTGGAGCTCAAGCTCAAGCGTGAACTCCAACGCGCGTCTCCTACTTTTTCTCCCCCGGCTTTGATTCCGGCGCGTTTGTTTTTTCAAACTTCAGCGATGCCGAGTTGATGCAGTAACGCAGGCCGGTGGGCTTCGGGCCATCGTCGAAAAGGTGGCCGAGGTGGCTGCCGCAATGCGCGCAAATTACTTCCGTGCGGTGCATCCCCAGGCTGTCATCGTTGCGCAGAATGACTTTGTTTTCCGCGGCCAGGTCATAAAAACTTGGCCAGCCGCAGCCGGAGTCGAACTTTGTGCCCGAAGTAAAAATGACTTCTCCGCACGCCGCGCAGCGGTAAATTCCCGGTTCCCTGGTGTTCCAATACTTTCCGGTGAACGGCCGCTCCGTGTCCGCCTGGCGCAGCACGCGATATTGTTCCGGCGTCAATGCCTGGCGCCATTCCGCATCGGTTTTGGTGACTGGAAATTTCATGGTTCGATTCGTGGTTGAGTTGGCAGTTGCACGCGCGGAAGCGATGTTATTTGTCGGCGAAGCATTGCCGGGCACAGCCCAAATCAGCGCGCCGAGTGCAAACAAGCTAAACATCACTTTCATAATTCGAACAAACCGTGCTTCGTGTCCGAAAGGGTTCAGACAACAATCAGCCCTGGTCGGGACCGGCTTCCTGGCGGCGGCGAAGGCCAGCCCGCCGGGGATTGGGGCGCGGGGAAGGCGCCGCTGATGGGGCCGCCTGATAGCAATACTCCGGGTTCCACATCCGGCCACGCAGCGCGTTCTCGAAGCCGTGTGGCCACTGAGATGATGCGCCGCCGGATGCCCCGCCCCCCAAAGCCTCCAGCGCCGCGGAATCGAACAGTTTCTCGAAGAGCGGAAAAACCGTTTCCTCCTCCCGGCGAAAATGCTCGCGGGAAGCCTTAAGTCCCGCCTTCAGGAACCGCAACGCCTCGACGAACTCCGCCGCCAACGTGGCGTGTTGCAGACACGCATCAATCTCCTCATGGTCCTGATACAACTGATTCAACTCACCCTTTTCCGCCAGGGCGTGGTCCAGCGCCGCATAGGCCAGGTTTTGTTCCACATCGGCATGGCGGGAGAGCACCCCTTCGACCAGCCGGCCGAGCAGCCGCACCTCAGCCGCCGTCTTCACGTCAGGCAGGAGACGGTCAATCTCGTCAAACAACTCGCAAAACACAACGTGCTCCGTTGTCAGAAAACTCGTAATGACATTATTTGTTTTGATGTTGTTCATGTGAATAGTTTATCTCGGTTGGGTGGAAAGCGCAAGGGATGAAATTGCGACTGTCGTGTTGTTTCAGCAGGCGGCGGAGCCTGCGGCTGGCGACTGGCGAGATGAACCGCGAAATACACGAAGCACACGAAAAAGGGCTGGAACCGATTATTTTATTCGGCAGCAGACTTCACCTGCCGGGGGAACCAGTAGTGCTTGGTAATGCCTTGTCATTTCGTGTCTTTGGTGTGTTTCGTGGTTTCAACTGATTTTTCAGGATTATCGAATGCTTTCTCCGCTGACGGACGCAACACGCGATACCGGTGCGTCCATGGATCAATCCGGCAGACCGCGCGGTAATTGCAAAAATCGCACGGCGTCTCATGGCCTTTGCGATACGGATCCACCTGCGCCGCGCCGGAAAAAATCGCCCGCCCCATTTCCTGCAATTGCGTTTCAACGCGGTCGAGCGACTTGTTAAATTCCGCCTGCGGCAGTGCTTCCGTCGAACCTTTGCGCAGCGAGCCGTCGCGGTTGCGGTTATAATTAAACTGGTCGCCGCACGGCACATTCGGGCGGTTGTCAAACCTGCTCAAAAAACTTGCATCAAAACGTCCGGTGTGACGATAGGCAAGCATGCGCGCCGCGTCCGCGTCCGCCAGCGCCTCATCGCGTGTGCCGCCGCTTTCATATTGCCCGCGCAGGTTCACGTAAAAAACGCCCGCGGGAATCAATTGTTGCACGCCAAAATGCGCGTGCGGATCCGGCCAATGACGAACCGCCGCCAGATATGCCAGCAATTGCAACTGCACGCCGTGATCAACCATGATTTTGTCGAGTTTTTGCCGGCTGGATTTGTAATCCATCACCACGCATAACGCGCGGCCGCCGGTTTCGCGGCACAAATCAATGCGGTCAATCCGGCCCCGGAGCGCGAGCCGGTGTCCGGCGCCCAAATCAATTTCCCACGCGGGTGCGCCGCCGGCGCCGAAACCAAATTCGAGTTCGGCCACCGCCGGGTCAAATTCGTATTGTCCGCGCATCCAGGTTACGAGCGTTTCAACGAAATCCTGCAATGATCCTGCCAGCACGCGCGCGGTAAACCGGCTTTGCTCGTCGGCGTGCAACAGGCCCTCGCGGTAATTCGGCGCGAGAACAGCGGCGATTTTGCCCGCTCGTTCACGGGCTTCCGGCGGGGTGATGTCGCGCCAGCGTTTGCCTTCGGCGCTCAATTGTTCGTGGAACATTTTCAACACCTCATGCTGAAAACTGCCCCGCTCGCGCGCATCCAGCTCAAAAACCTTCCGCTCCTCGGCGCGCAGCCCGGAATGAACAAAAAACCGGAATGGGCACGCGGCAAACTCCTCCAACCGGCTCACCGAGGAGTGCAGAGCCGGGCCAAAAAGCTTTTCCGCGAGCGCGGGTGATAAACGTACCGTCGGGTCCGGCTCGTGCAAGGCGCTCAGGCTTTTTATCAATTCAGCCACCGCCGGGAGTTCAAGCAGTTCGTTCCAGTTTTTAATATGCGCTCCCGCCTGATTCATGGCCGGCAATGGCGATGGAGCGCCGGCCTCCGGCCCGGCGTGTGGCTGGCCATCATCCGCACCAAGCCGTGCCGGAGGCCGGCGCTCCGGTTCCGACGACCATGCCGCCATCAAAGACGGCGCGATTTCACTGACGTGCTCCGTTTCTCCCAGTTTCACTTCGCCGTTGAATTTTTCAACTTCCAGGTCCGGGAAAATCCGCCGCAGTTGCGCAATGAACGGCGATGGATTCAACGTTTTGCCGTCGGCGTCGAGGCGTGAAAAAGTCACAATGAGTTTTTCGCTGGCGCGCGTGCAGGCGATGTAGCCGAGATAACGCTCGCGCGCCAGGCGTTCGCGCAAATCGGGCCCGGGCGCGCCGGCGCGTTGACCCAATTCATCGCGGTCGGCGTCCGTCAAAATCACTGGCGCGGCCGGCGCGGCGGGGAAAACCGATTCGTTCACGCCGAGCACGAGCGCCAGTTTCAAATCGGGATTGCGTGCGCGGTCAATCGCGCCGATGAGCACTTGATCGAGCGCGGGCGGAATCACGCCAACGGTCAGGTTCGCGAGGCCGGCCTCCAAAATCGGCAGCCATTCGCGCAACGGCAGCGCCTCGTCCGAAAACGCGAGGGTGACGTTGTCGAGCCAAGTGTTCATTTGCTCCCAGACGGTCTGATGGAGTGACGGGTGGCGGGTGGCGGGCGGCGAGTGCCCCGGGTCGGCCAGGCTCCAGCATTCCAAGGTTTGTTCGACTTTCATCTCTGACCAAAACCCGCGCAAGGCGTCCGCCAGTTGCATGCCCGTTGGCTTGTTTTTCCAACGCGCGAGTTGCCCGGCAAAATTTTGAAAGGGCGGCAAAATTATTTCGCGCAGCTGTTCGAGGGCCCTGGACAATTCGGGATTTTCTGCGATTTGAAGGGTTTCCCGCCATTTTGCGCCATGCCAGCCGCGGGCGAGCGCCTCATTCTCAAGCCGGTCAATTCCGCACGCGCGGAGCGGTGTTTCCGCTTCATCCGCGAACGAAAAGCCGGCCTTCAGCGCGGCGAACAAGTCATCGTGCGGCCAGTCGAACGCAACCGTGCGGAGCGAGCTGCGGGTCAGTTCCGCCAGGGGGTGATGCGCCACAGATTCCCGCCGGTCGAGAAAGAACGGAATCCCGTAGCGATGAAACGCGCGCGCCAGCGGCTTGTGATAGCCGTCAAGATCCCGCACCAGCACGGCGGCATCGCGAAAACGGTTGCGGCGGTTTTGCGCGCGGACAAATTTCAAAATCTCGCGTGCTGCGAAGACGGCCTCGGCTTCGGGGTTGGCGCAGGACGTCACAGAAATCTGATATTTGAAATTCGGAATTTCAGATTTGGGAGCGTCGGGCCGTGACCAGCCGTTTTCCACCAACCGCAACGCGGCATTTCCGGCGAAACGATTTTTGTTCGAACCGCGCAGGAGAATTTCAATTTTGACTTCGCCATCCGGCAAATGGGCGATTCGCTGGCGGCACTGTTGAAATGTTTTGCCGACGGGCGACCAGATGGAGAGCCATGAAGTTTCAGCTGCGGGTTCGTTTTCCAGGCAAAACGCCAGTGTAGCACGACCGCAAAACGGGACGACGGCGGCGAGCAAATCGAGTTCCTGCGGCGTCATTTCCGCAAAGCCGTCGAGCCACAAGCTTTGGATTTTAAATTGCGGATGGCGGATTGCGGATTGGGAATGCAGGGCATCGGTGGCCGCATCCAGCAACCGGTTTCCGTCCTGCAATTCGTGCTCGGCGAGCCAATGCGTGTAGGTGTCGAGCAGCAGCGCGAGGTCGTGGAGTTTGTCCTGAAGTTCGTGGCGCAAATCGGGGCGGGTGGCAAGTGTACGAAGTTTGGCGGGTGTGAATTGATGCTGTTGCAGTTCGCCGAGCAACTGGCTGAGCTGTTGAGCAAAACCAGGGCGGCGGGCGCTGGGGCGGAACAATTTCAATTGACTTTCGTGCCGCATCAACAGGGCGTGCAAAACCATCACCCGGCCTTCCTCGGCGAGCAATCCCGATGGCATTGGGACGCCGCGCGCGTCCAGGACAAACCGCGCGAGCCGCTCGAACGAAAAAATGTTCAGTCGCGCGTAACCGTGCAAAGCGCCATCGGCGAGCAACTGGCGTTCGAGTTGAAACGTCGCCTGTTTGGGCGCGAGCAAAACCAGCGGCCCGCCTTCGCGTTGCTCCGGCGCGGCAGGCAGGCCTTCCGGCGATTGGTGCAATGCCTGGCGGATTTCCGCGAGGCAGCGAAACGTCTTGCCGCTGCCGGCCGGACCGAGGAGAAAATGCGCTTGCACAGACTTCTTTTCGCGCAAAGAGGCGAAATCGCAAGGCAATTAATCGCCAAATTTTGGCAATGTATTGGCTGGTGGGGGGCCGTGTTTTTTGTTTCCTTTCGGAAAAGACGCATTATTATTACTCCCCACCTGGGAAATCCCGGTTGGTTGATAACGAGATAAAATTGAAAACCTATGCCACTGACACATACCAAAGAACTGTTCGCAAAGGCGTTGAAAGGCAAATACGCGCTCGGCGCGTTCAACGTCAACAACATGGAACTTATCCAGGCCATCGTTGAAGCCTGTGAAGAGGAAAAAGCGCCGTTGATCCTCCAAATCTCCAAAGGTGCCCGTCAATATGCCAACCCGGTCTATCTTAAAAAACTCATCGAGGCGGCGATCAGCCTGTCCAACATCCCCATCACCGTCCACTTGGACCACGGCGACACTTTCGAGCTGTGCAAACAGTGCATTGACGAAGGTTTCACCAGTGTGATGATTGACTCCAGCCACGAGCCTTTCGACAAGAACGTCGAGATTTGTAAAAAGGTCGTGGATTACGCGCACAAATTCAACTGCTCCGTCGAAGGCGAACTCGGCCACCTGGTCGGCGCGCAATTTGACGAAGGTGAGGAAGGCGGCGGCCATTCCACCAGCGGTCATTACACCAACCCGGACGAAGCCGTCAAATTCGTCAGGGAATCCGGCGTGGATTCACTGGCCGTTGCCATCGGCAATAGCCACGGTGCTTACAAATTCAAGGGCGAACAGCATCTTGACCTCGAACGTCTCAAGGCCATCAAAAAAGCGCTTATGGATGCCGGGCTCGGCGACTACCCGCTGGTGCTCCACGGCGCTTCCAGCGTGCCGCAATATCTCGTGGCCGAAATCAACAAATACGGCGGCAAGATGCCCGATGCCCAAGGCGTGCCGGAAGCCGACATCGAAGTCGCGCGGCGCGTGGGTTGCACGAAAGTCAACATTGACACCGACCTGCGTCTGGCCATGACCGCCGGCATCCGCAAGGTTTTCTCGGAAAATCCGAAGGAATTTGATCCGCGCAAATACCTCGGCCCGGCGCGCGCCTGTGTCAAGGATCTGGTCCGGCACAAAGTCAAAAATGTTCTGTGCTGCGCCGGTCATGCCTTTGACTAAAACCAGAATTTTCACCAAGCCTCAAGCTGGCAGCTTGGGGCTTTTTCATTTTCAAAATCGAAAGCGACCCAAGAAAAATCGATACTTCTGAAAAACAGGCGTAGCGGCTTTCGGCATCCCGCAATGCGGGACGGACAATTCAATTTTCCGAAAATGCGGCGGTCTGCCGACACGCCGCTATGATGAGCCAAGGTTTGTTCAGAGATACTCAAACTGTGCGCCAAATTTGTCGCGTTTGACACAATGCTTGTGCCAATATGGCCCTGATTGTTTGAAGATGTTTCTCGTCTCAAGATTTGTAAGTTGTTTTCAATAAGAATCATGTAGCTTTTATTTTTATCTGGCACTTTTGAAGCTAAAACCAGCATGAACAATTAACGAAAGGATAACTGTATGAATCTGACACGATATCAAAGACCTGATCTGACTTGGACGGGCTTCGGACGGCTGTCGAGTTTGCGTGATGAACTGGATCGGCTGTTTGAATCGCCCTGGACCGAGTTGGCACGTACTTCGCAACTGTTGAGCGGCTGGACTCCGGCTCTCGACGTTCATGAGGACAAGGACAACTTTGTTGTCCAGGCAGAATTGCCCGGCATGAAACGGGAGGAGATTGACGTTTCGTTGCACGACGGGGCGTTAAGCATCTCCGGCGAACGCAAGGTGGAAAAGAAATACGAGGAAGCCGAGGTCTATCGGACGGAGCGCTTCTTTGGCAAATTCCAGCGCACGGTAACATTGCCGGCACCGGTGGCGGCAGACAAGGTCAAGGCGCAATACAAGGACGGCGTCCTGACCATCACCCTGCCCAAAACCGAAGCGGCAAAGCCGAAACAAATTGACGTAAACGTGAACTAAAATGCGAGGCACGATGTTCCCATTGCGCCCGGCCCAAATTTCAAACAAAAGAAAAACATGAAAGCAATTGTACAAGCAGAACCGAAGGCCGCGGCTGAACGCACGGAGTCCCACGAATTCGTCGTGCCGATGGTGAACATTTTTGAAACCGGGGACGGCTACGCCCTCGAGGCGGAAATGCCGGGCGTGAACAAGGACGGCCTGGAAATCACGCTGGAAGGCAATGAAATCACCATCCTGGGGCGGCGCAGAGTGGAGCCGATCAGCGGCGAGGTGTTGTTTCGGGAACGTTCCTCGGCGGATTACCGGCGCGTGTTCGAACTCGACCCGGCGATTGATACGGGCAAAATCTCGGCGAAAATGAAGCAGGGCATGCTGACGCTGGCCCTGTCGAAATCCGAGCAGGTCAAGCCACGCAAGATCACCGTCAGCGATTAAGCGGCTGATTTTTTCAAAATCGCTCCCACGGCCAGCCGGCCGTGGGATTTTTATTTTGTCAGGACGACTTGCGGGTGGATTTGAGCCCTCTGCCCGAAGGTAGAACAAAAAAGCGGGCGGGTGCGGCGATCACACACGATTAACATCGCCCACACCCGCCACGCGCCCAGTTCTCATCGGGCAAGGGAAACCTAACCCACCTTGGCGTTCTGGCAAGCGATTTTAGAAAAATTATTTTCCATCTTCGGGATTGGGTTCGTATCTTTTTTTTACATCTTTACATCCAGTTCGGATAATTCCAACAATCAAACATGCCGATGAACCGTTGGAAACTGCAATTCGCATGGCTGTTGCTTTGCGTGGGCACCCTTGTTTCCCCGGCGATGGGGGGCACGGCGGATCAGTCCGATTTGCCGTTTATTGTGAATGTTTGGGGCACCAAAGAAGGGCTGCCGCAAAACTCAGTCATTTCAGTGATTCAAACCAAGGATGGATATCTTTGGCTTGGAACACTCAATGGTCTGGTGCGTTTTGACGGAAACCGTTTCACCGTTTTCGATGAAAACAACACACCGGGTTTGAACAGTGGCAGGATTGTTTACCTGTTTGAAGACAGTCACACGAATCTTTGGGTCGGAACGGACACGGCCGGCGCGGCGCTGGTGCAGGATGGAAAAATCAAAAGTTTTGACCTCGGGCGCGCCGGCCATGAAGGGCGGCTGCTGTCGGCCTGTGAAGATGCCACCGGCGCGGTGTGGCTCTACACGGCGGACGCCCATCTGGGCCGTTATCAAAACGGGAAGCTTGAAACTCTGAATCTGAATCCCAACCCCAATCCCCGCGCCATTTGCCGCATGCTGATTGCTGAAAAATCCGGCCCGCTCTGGATTGGCGAATATGGCGCCGGTGAATCCTGGGGACAAATGCTTTCATTTCGCCCATCCAATTTTCATCTGCCGACCCTCGTCATTGACCAGTCCCTCCAGGCGAGCCGGCTCGATTTTATTCTCGCCGGGCAACGCGGCGGCACCTGGCGGCTGATGGACGGACGGGTCCAGAAATGGAATGCCACTCAACGCGAAAAAGATTTGGGACCGTACCGGTGGGGCAATGCAGCCGTCTCCTCCGCCTGTGAAGACAAGGCCGGCAATCTGATTGTCGGCACACTGGGCGCGGGCATTTTTTGGTATGGGGCGGATGGAAACTGTCAGCAGGTTTCAAAAGCGCAGGGGCTGTCGTCGGACTATGTCGCGTCTTTGTGCATGGACCGCGACGGCAATCTTTGGGTGGGGACTGATGGTGACGGCCTGAACGGGATTAGAAGAAAAATTTTCGACACTCCGGCGGGACTCCATCCTTGGGCGGCGCAGTCCTTGTCCGAAGACGGGGCCGGTGGTTTGTGGACAGCCTTCAACTTCCACGGTCTGTCCTATTTTATCACCAATGCCGCGCAGGATTTCGGCGCCGGCCGGAATTCCAATGCCTGGGCCGTGCTGGTGGATCGAAAGCAGCAGGTCTGGGCCGGAACGCGTGACGAAGGCCTTTTTCAATTTCGCACCGGTCATTTCCAGTCCGTGCCTGCCGCAGAAATCCTTGGCCCGCAAATCTTCGCCCTGTTCGAAGATCATCAGGGGTGGTTGTGGGCGGGCACCCAGAACGGTCTGGCGCGCTGGAACGGAGGAGACTGGAAGATTTACACGACCCCGGATGGTCTGGTTGTTCGTGCCATCGCGGAGGATGCCGAAGGCAGTCTTTGGATTGGAACGGAAAGCCATGGACTGGATTTTTTCAAAGCCGGGAAATTTATTGCCTATCAAAAAGAGGAAGGTGGATTGCCCGGCAACGATATTTCCTGCCTTTGCCTGGATCGGGATGGCGTCTTGTGGGTCGGCACGTCCGGTCATGGTCTGGCCCGCTTTTATCAGGGAAAGTGGAAACGCTATTCCGCGGACGATGGCCTGGCCAGCAACAGCATTGATTACATCATCGAAGACGACGCGGGTTGTTTATGGATCGGCTCCAACGCGGGCCTGATGCGAATCCAAAAAGATTCGTTGAATAGTTTCAGCCACGGCAAGGGAAACCTCATTTCCTGCCGGACTTATGTTGAAACCGACGGACTGCCGACGCGCGAGTGTTCGGCCGGCTCCCAACCCGCTGCGTGCCGCACCCGCGACGGCCGATTGTGTTTCCCCACCACCAAAGGTTTGGTATTGGTGAACCCTGCGGACCTCAAGCCCAATCGCCAGGCCCCCCTGGTTATGATTGAATCCGTGCGTGTCGGGGGCCGGGAGCAAAAAACAAACCGCTTCAGTTCGGCGTGGAGCCGATCCGTTACGATTCCACCCGGCCACGAACAATTGGAAATTCATTATACCGCCCTGAATTTCCCCGCCCCCCGGGAAGTGCAATTCAAATATCGCCTGGAAGGCCACGAAACCGCCTGGACTGAAGCCGGCGATACGCGGGTGGCTTATTACAACAAAGTGCCGCCGGGAAATTATCGTTTTCACGTCATTGCCTGCAATGAAGACCGGGTATGGAACGAAACCGGCGATGCTCTTGAAGTGACGGTGCAGCCTCAATTCTGGCAGATGTGGTGGTTTCGCGCCGCCGTCATCCTGTGCCTGGTTGGAACTGTCGTTGCCGTGGTGCGTTATCTTTCCACGCAAAAGCTGCGGCGCCGTTTGCAATTGCTCGAACAGCAGGAAGCGCTGGAAAAGGAACGCTCCCGCATCGCCCGCGACCTGCACGATCAACTCGGGGCGAATCTCACGCAAGTGGCGCTGTTGAGCGAAATGGCGGAAGCCGACAAAAATTCTCCGGCAGAAATTGAATCCCACGCGCAACAAATTTCCCTGACCGCGCGCGAAACGACCCGCTCCCTCAACGAAATTGTCTGGGCGGTCAATCCTTCCAATGACACGCTGGAAGGCCTGATCAATTACGCCTGCAAATACGCGCAGGAATACCTCGCGCTGGCCGGATTGCGTTACCGCGCCGATGTGCCGGCCCAATTGCCGGCGATCACCATTCCGCCGGAAGTCCGCCACAACATTTTTCTCGCCTTCAAGGAAGCCGTCAACAATGTGGTCAAACACGCGCAGGCGTCCGAAGTCCGGGTGCGATTGCAATTGCAGCCCGGCAAATTTACGCTGAGCATTGAAGACAACGGGCGCGGCCCTGGTGGCCGGGATGCAAATGCGTCACAGGCGAGAAACGGACTTCGCAACATGCGCAAGCGAATGGAAGATATTCACGGAGAATTTTCAATCAACCCCGGAACCGGGGGCGGAACGACTGTATGCCTGACCGTGCCGATCAGAACAAAATGAAGGATTCAAAATGAAAAACGCGGAAAAACATCTGGCGCAGTCGTTGCTCTTGTTTCTTCATTCTGCATCCTTCATGCTGCATTGAGCCATGCCTATCACCGTTTCCATCGTTGAAGACAATGACAAGCTGCGCGGGACGCTGGCCCGCCTGCTCGACCGGTCGGACGGGTTCCGCTGCCTGGGCCAGTACGCCAACGCCGAAGACGCTCTGAAGGATCTGCCCGAGGCCCGCCCCAATGTCGTGCTGATGGACATCAATCTGCCCGGCATGAACGGCGTCGAGTGCGTGCGGCAATTGAAGGCGCTGGTGCCGGGCATACAGGTCATGATGCTCACGGTTTATGAAGACACGGAAAATATTTTCAACGCGCTGACGGCGGGCGCCAACGGGTACATGCTCAAACGCACCTCCAGCAAGGAACTGCTGGAAGCCATTCGGGATGTCCACCGGGGCGGTTCGCCGATGACGATGCACATCGCGCGCAAGGTCGTGCAATCGTTTCAACAAACGGCGGCCACAGCCCAGCCCGCGGAACATCTCTCTCCACGCGAACAGGAAGTGCTTGATTTCCTGAGCCAGGGACTTCTTTACAAGGAAATTTCGGAGAAGCTGGGGATCAGCTATGAAACCGTGCATACCTATATCCGCCGCATCTACGAAAAGCTGCAGGTCCGCACCCGCACCGAAGCTGTGGCCAAATTTCTCCGCCGTTAACCGAAATTCAGTGATTTCCCTTTGTTTTCAAGGTTTTGCGTGTAACCAGAACTGGTGACTGGCAGGGAACATGGCCTCTGATATCTTAGTCCCATCGTTGGTATGCAGAAACGCAGTGTTCCGTGTGTGAAGTAAGGCGTGGTCTGCGGCGCCGCATCCAACAAAAGTTCGTGGCCGCGCAGCTACGAGACGTTGATTTAAGCGCTTAGTTCTCATTGAGAGGCCGGAGTAGTGTCCGGCCTCCTTTTTTTATATCATCCCTCGCATTGGATTTCATTTGGAGCTTGTGGTCACCGGCTGCCAAATCGTAAATCGGCAACCCCGCTCCGCGCGTACGGAGTTGAAAAATGAAGAAGGCAGCCTGCCGGGCCGCAGCCCGGAACGGAGGAATGTTCGCCCGCCTTCGCTTTTCGCCGGGAGAAAATGCTGGCTTTGTCATTCAATCAAGGTCAAATAAGCCTGCCCCAGGCGATAGGCGCGGTTCTTGCGCGAACGATTCTGTAGCTCTAAAAATTCTGTTTTCAATCTCCTTCATTAAGCTGTTGGTTGATCCACTTTACCAAATCCGACATCAGACCCGGAACCGCTTTGGCTTCCGGCGGCATATAAACGATTTCCTGGGTGCGGCTGTTGCGAATGACGTTCTGTCCATCGCGATACGGTGTCGGCCTGGATTGCCCCGTCATCACCAGACCATGAAGCCGTCGCAGTTGCCCTTCAGTCAGTGGCCCTCCGGCAGCGGCAAGCCTCTCCATTTCTTCCAGGGCGCGGTAATGATGGCGCACTTCCAGTTCATCGCGTTCCTTTCCCGGAAAACGCGCCCCGGCAACGGCCTCTTTCACCTACGCTTGTGTGAGCCGATTGCCCTCGATCTGCGTTGAATAATGGGTTGAGACCAACCGCGCCGTTTCGCGCAGGCTCGCGAGCACCGTGACATCAATTGGCAAATCTGACACCGCTTGGCGATCCGCTTCAATGGACATGAGCGCCTTGGTGATAGCGGGCGTAATCCTGTAAACCGGGGAAAACATGGTAATCAGTATAACGTGATGTCAGTTATATGCTAGTTAACCCGTCTTCCGCAGTTCGGAGGGAAGCCGTGCTGATTGTCAGGGGCTTAGGTAATTTAGACCCCGGTTTTCTGCACTACATTTTCGACTGCATTTTGAATGATCCGGCTCTGCTCTGGCAGAAGCAGACCCAATCGCTGCAACAGTTCAGCCACCAACCGCTCGGGGCGTGCCACCGTTCGTAGGCGCAGCTCGCTCACGCCCTCGGCAGTCTTGACGGGCAACACGATGTCCAGCGACTTGATGGTCGCAATCTCGCCCACCAACTGCCGGGCACAGGTGCCCAGTCCCTTGCCGCGCATCCACATTTCCAGTGTCCGCCACAAAGCCAGCGACAGGAAGCAGACCAATATGTGCGCCTCGACCCGCTCGGCCTTGTGATGAAAAATCGGCCGCAAACTCAGGTCGCTCTTGGCACAACGGAACGCCGCCTCGGCCTGCTGTAGTTGTAGATACCACTCCCACACTTTAGCCGGATCCTCTTCGGTACAGTTGGTGCGCAGCAAATACGCTCCATGCGCTTGGGCCGCCCATTGATTCCGGTCCACCAGGCAGGCCACGACCAACCCGCAGGCTTGTTCTCGCTCGTTCAACTGGACTTCCACTTCGAAGAGCTTGTCAGCGGCTGGATAGCGTCCCAGCCATCGGCCGACACGCCGTTCGATCTGGTCGGCGGGTGCCGGCCTTTTTTGCAGGCCTTGGTGGATTTCCAGAAGCTTCTGCCACAGGCGCTGTTCCTGCCGGGCCAGCATGGCTTTTTCTTTTTCACGCCGCGCCTGGCTGCGGCACAACACAAATTGCTCCCGGCCTTTGCCGTCCGGATGCGCCAGGAGTTTGACTTCGACGCCCTCACGCACCTGCTTCCAGTCTTTGACATCGAGCAACGCGGCTTCGAACTGGCGCAATTGGGCTTTGGGCGTGCCGATGATGTATTGCGCGTTGCGCTCACGTAAAAACTCGATGTTCTCTTCGCTGACCATGCCGCGGTCCATCACCCAGATGCGTTTGGCCTGACCGTATTTTTCTTCCATGACCCGGATGATGTCCTGGACCGTCGTCACGTCGGCACGGTTGCCGGCAAAGACTTCGTAAGCCAGCGGCAAGCCTTCCGGGCTGACGACCAAACCAATGCACACTTGCTTGCAGTCCGGACGATTGTCGCGGCTGTAACCCCGTGCCGCTTTGGTGTTGCCCAAGACCTGGCCTTCAAAAAATGTGCTGGTCACATCATAGATCAGGAACTCAAAGCCCACGCCAAACCAGCTTTGGTAACGTTCGAGGAGGTGTTGGGTCAGTTGCTCCTTGTGTTCGTGAAGGGTGTCCAATCCCCGATACAGCCGGTCGTCGTTGATTTTCTCCCACGGGATTCCAAGCAAGTCCTCCAGCGCGGTGCGTTGATACCAACGTTCGGCAATGCCCAGTTCACTGGGTTGTGCACAGAAGCGGGCCAGGGTCAGCAGACAAGCGGTTCGTTCCCAAGGAACCTCTTCACGGCCTGAGGGGATCAACTGGTTCAAGAGGCGGTGCAGACCCAGACGACGCCAGAGTGAAAGGGCCAAATAGACCTGGCCAAATTCGCGCACCCGTTCGACCCGCACACCGCGCACGTTCACCTCTCGCCATAGCGGCTCCTCCGGCGCTTGGATCTCACCCCTCAGTTCAAGCTGCCGGGCCGGAGGGCGGCCCTCCAGCAGATCCTCCATGGTCTCCCAACCAGCGTGAACCTTTTCATCCAGCCCAGGAAGCTTGCCCACAGTCGCGACGGTATGTTGACGCGGCCCGCTGGCCGTACGACGCGATTCCACCAGCGTCCAGTACTCGTAGGTGTTGTCGTCCACCGTGCGGCGATGTCGTCGCAAATACATGAATGTAATTTGCGCTCATCAGACCAGCGACGGCAATGATGAGTTCTGCACTACACCCCAATTTGGACCCTAAACCGATCGGCACTGCGGAATTTGCGAGAGAATCCGTCAGCCTGTTTCCAAAAAATCTGCTATCCTTCCCTGTACTGCGGAAGACGGGTTAAAACGCAGATATTTCTGACCCCCACCGTGTACCCCAACAACCCATATTCTGCTGAGTTTCAGCGCCCTTCGGCGATATCAACTTCCGCACAACGAACCAGACACGGCTCGACGGAAATCACCGGCTCGGATTTCAGCTAAAACACACTTTTCGCTTGTAAAAAAAGGGTGGTGGTAGGTGATGGATTCGAACCATCGAAGGCATAGCCAGCAGATTTACAGTCTGCCCCCGTTGGCCACTTGGGTAACCTACCACGTAAGGGACGCAGATTAGACCAAACCGCACGAGCCTTGTCAATCCGCACGCTTCTACGATAACTTAACCCGATGTTCGATTCGTTAAGCGGCAAACTCCAGAACGCCTTTAGAAATTTGCGTGGGCTCGGGAAAATATCCGAGGCCAACGTCAGCGATTCCCTGCGCGAAGTCCGCATGGCGCTGCTGGAAGCCGACGTGAATTTCAAGGTCGCCCGCGACTTCATCGAGCGCGTCAAAACCAAGGCCATCGGCGCGGAAGTCATCCAAAGCGTCCAGCCCGGCCAGCAAATCATCAAAATCATCTACGACGAACTCGTGGACCTGCTCGGCGCGACCAACGCCGGGCTGAATCTCAGCGGCAGCCCGAGCAGCATTCTGATGGTCGGTTTGCACGGTTCGGGCAAAACCACGTCGAGCGGCAAACTCGCGCGGCTGCTCCAAAAACAGGGACGCCAGCCGTTGCTCGTGGCGGTGGACGTCAACCGCCCGGCGGCGATGGATCAATTGGACACGCTTGGCAAACAGATTGAAATTCCCGTCTTCGTCAAACGCGGTGAAACGGATGTTCTGAAAATTGCCCGTGAAGCTTTGGATTTCGCCAGAACCAACAGCCGCAACGTGCTGATTTTCGACACCGCCGGACGGTTGCAAATTGACGAGCCGCTCGTGCAGGAACTCGTCCGGTTGCGCGACCTGGTGCGGCCGCAGGAAATCCTGCTCGTGCTCAACGCCGCCACCGGCCAGGAAGCCGTCAACGTCGCCACGCATTTCGACCAGGCGCTGCAAATCACCGGCTCGATTTTGACGAAGCTCGACGGCGACGCGCGCGGCGGCGCGGCGTTGAGTTTGAAGGCTGTAACCGGCAAGCCCATCAAGTTTGGCGGCACGGGTGAAAAGCTGGACGAGTTCGAGCCGTTTCATCCCGAGCGCATGGCGTCGCGGATTCTCGGCATGGGCGATGTCGTGAGCCTGGTCGAGAAGGCCGCCGAAACCGTGGACCTGGACGAGGCAAAGCGCATGGAAGAAAAGATGCGCAAAGGCCAGTTCACGCTGGAGGATTTTCTGGAGCAATTGCGCCAGATGAAAAAGCTCGGTTCGCTGGAATCAATCGTGGGCATGTTGCCGGGTGGCGCGGAGATGTTGAAGCAGCAGGGCGATTTATCGAAACAGGAAAAGGAATTCAAGCACATGGAGGCGATGATTTGCGGCATGACGCGCAAGGAGCGTCTGAATCCCGCCATTCTCAACGCCAAGCGCCGCGTGCGCATCGCCAAAGGCAGCGGTGTGAGTGTGACCGAAATCAACACCATGCTGAACAAGTTCAGCCAGATGCAGCAAATGATGAAGAAGATGGGCAAATTCCAGAAAATGATGGCCAAGATGGGCGGCGGCCTGCCGGGGATGCTGCGGAGGTGAGAATCCCAACGGGATTCCATCCATCAGCCCAAGGTTGCGACGAAGGAGCTACCTTGGGTTTGCGTCCAAAACAAATTCTACCCTGAAAGGGGAATGGCGCTTACATAAGGCCCAGCCTGCGCAAGCGGGCACGGGTGCGGCGCACAGCGCGTTTGGGGTGATCCCGGAAGTGGCGGCGCGGCAAGTTGAGCCGTGGGTATTTGTTTTTCTTGCGCCTGACGGCTCGCGGCTCGCGCCGTCCCGGACGTGCCGGCACCAAATCGGCCGCCAGCGTACGGAGCAGTTCAGCCCACAAGGCCCGCCGTTTCTTTGAGGAGCGCGTTTGGCTCATGGCGTGGCTGAACTGCCGCAGTGCATCCAGCGTGCCTTTGAAGCTGATTCGTTCCAACGCCACGCCGTGCTGGAGGGCCGCTTGCGCCATCGTCCAGCGCACCAGATTGTGTGCGATGAGTCGCGCGTAAACTTCCTTTTGCGCCATTTCGGGCGAGTGACTGCGCAGCATTTCCAACTGGAGGGTGGTTTTGAGATCGTCCAGACACATCTCCAGCCGCCACCGCCGCAAGTAGGCTTCGAACAGTTCCTGTGCGGGGTAGTGTTGGGGATCCACCAGCGTGGTGACCAGCGTGACTTGGCGCACGCGAAAGCCTTTTTGATGGCAGCGGCCCCGTACCACCCGCACGGTCAACTCGACCGGCAAGCCCACCCACTGCGCCAGCGTCAACCACGGGGAGGGACACGGCCCCTTTTTCCAGACCAGCAACCAGTCGTTTTTGCCCAGCCGCCGGGTTCGGCGCCGGCCATCGCCATGGCGCCGCGACCGCCCGAGGAAATCCACCCCCAGCGTTTGCAAGAGCGCCACCACCACAAAATTGCCAAAGCCCCGGTCGCCCACGACGACATCACCCTTGGCCAGTTGATTGAGCAGCAGGCCCCACAGTGACAGTTCGGACTGCAACAAACTACCTTGGGCCAGGGCCAGCAGGGCGCCGCTGCCCAAGGAAAACAACACGACCAGACGGAGCATTGGAAAATGGGGCAGCGAGGCTTGGACTGGCGGATAGGCCGCGCGGTTTTTGGGCGTGTCGGGCAGGGTCAGGGTTGAGCCATCCACTACCTTGAGCGGGCGGCCTTGGAGCCAGTTCAAAGGGGTGGCGTGCTGCCCGGCGGCCTGGGCGGTGGCCGCCAAGGCCTTGGGAAATTCGCTCAAGGGCAGCCGGGCGCGAGCGCGGCAGTAAGCGCCATCCTCCTCGGAAAGGCTGGGGCCGTCCTCCAGCTGGAACAAGGCTTGGAGTTGGCGAACGACTTCCCGGCCGGTGGCTTGGGGATTAAGGCTTTGCCAGAGCAGGCACCAGAAGGTGCGCCAGCGGGTGTAGAGGCGGTCGCGGCTGTTTTGCTTTTCCGGGGCCTTGGGGAAAAGCGTGGCCGGCAGGCAGGAGCCGAAGCGGGCTTCCAGTTGGCAGAGCGTGCAAGCCCGCAAGTCGGCGAGGGCTCTGGCCGTGCGCGCGCCCGAGGGTGCCAGTTGGGCGCGCCAGGCGGAGAAGAAGGGAGTGTCGTGCATAGGGCGGTAGTAATACCGCCTTATTGACACGTCTGCTAGACTTTTGGGCATGAACCGCGATTTTTCCTTGGCCCGGGCGCAAAGGCAGTATGCCCGGTTGGCACAGCAGTTGAGCACCACCGGCTGGATCAGTGAAGGTTACGTGCAAGACCGCGGTCCAGGTGCCGGCGGTCCTTGCTATCAGTGGACACGCAAGGTCAAAGGCAAAACCCTCAGTGTCGCGCTGTCCAAGGAACAGTATGAATGGCTGCGTTCGGCCATTATCCAGTGGCGGGAGGTGCAAACCACCCTCAAGGAAATGCAACGATTAAGTCGCCACGTCTTGTTTGCTACCGTACCCAACCCCCCCAGACGTAAGAGACTGGGAAAGAAAGTTTTGGGCCTTATGTAAGCGCCATTCCCCTGAAAGGGTTGCATCCCTGCGCCGCACAATTGATAAAACCCCGTTGGGGTTTTGATTTGTTTGGTTCGTTCACCCAGGGTAGTCCGCTGGCGCGTCCAACCCTGGGCTGAACGATGAAATCCCTTCAGGATTTTTCTTTGCCTTTGCGTTAAAATCACGTCGGCAGCGGCACACCCACGTTGATCTTGTGCTTCAAACAATACGCGGCGTTGTCCACGTGTTTTTGCGCCCACAATTTCAGCCCGGCGCGGAATGTCAGCGAGTTGGTTCGGGGACTCACGCCTCTCAATCCCGCACCAGAGGTCATGCGCCTCTGAATGCAACAGACAGAACTGGGCAAGGTTTTAGGCTTACAGGCTACAAAATCTGGTCATGCCGCCGCCGCTGGCGTTTTCCCTCCAAACAGGCTCTTGACCCATTGCCACACGGCGTGCAGGCCGGTCGGGCGCACGTCCACGAACTTGTAAATGGCGACGAGTTGTTCCTCGTGCGAACGATAACGCGGCGGCAGCAGAAGCGCGATGCGTTCGCTGTTGCCGTTGAGCTGGAAAATTTCGGAAAAGAACACGCCTTTGCCGACGGCATATCTGGCTTCAGGCAGCGCGAGGGTGTGCGCGGGCAAAACCAGCCACGGGCGGTAGTTGAGGACGAGCCGGCCCTTCTCATCGCAACTCAATTTGCCGTAGGAGCGGGCGGGGACTTTGGCGATCTTGCGGCCGAGGAACATTTTGTTCGCGATCATGTCCGGCGTGAAGCGGTTGCAACGGCGGGTCACAAAATCCCAGACAAACACGAGGCCGAAGTGCGAAAGGCGGAACGACCAGCCGGCGATGAGATAGCAAAAGCCGATGATGATGAGCGCCCACGCCGCGCCGATCCACGGGTTGGCCCAGGAACTGACAACGATGCTCGCGATGATGGCCGTGCGAAACACCTTGAGCGCCGCGTCAAGCACCGTGAACGGGCTGAGCAGGATGAGAATATTGATGGCATTGGACGCGAGGAAGACGATGAAAAACGCGGCCATGGCGAACGGCACCATCAGGGCGTTATAAAGCCACGATAGATCAACGGCGGCAAGACCGGCGGCACTCAACCATGCGGCGTCTCCGCTGCCGCTGCTGGAATGAAAGATCGAGGCAGCGATGGGCACAAACGCGCCGGTCGCGACCAGGCCGCTGATTTTGTGTTCGATGGTTTCCGCAACGTCGAAGGGCTTTTTCAAAACCGCGGGCAAGGCCACGCCGGCGGAGTCCTTCACAAAACAGGCGCCGACGAGCAACAGGGCGGGCACCCAGAACATCGGGTTGGCAAACCACGGGAGTCTGGCTTTCTGTGCGGGCGTTTTGGCGTGGAAATATTGCCAGGCCCCGACCGCGCCCACGCCCATGAGTGGCGAAATCGCAACTCCGGTGTTCAGGGAAATGGTCTGGGCGAATTGCTGGCCGGGCAAATTTTTGTCCACGATCGCGGCCGTGTCGGATGTGCCGGCGCGGGCAGTCAGCAAAGCCATGCCCAGCCCCAGGACGATGAGGATCGGAAGGCGCTTCTTCATGCGCGCAGATTGGCGGTTTTGGGCCGGTTGTAAAGTCCGGTTGAATCATCAATTTACATTTTGTGCAAACGGCTTTGCGGGCTAGAATATCCCTGTCGTATGACCAAACCGGTTTCTCATCGCCCCGCAACACCACGCCGGAAATTGCCGCGCTCTTTCAAGGATTTAACGCCGTCCAAACATTTCAATCCGCGCACGTTTTTCCGTGAACTCGTCTGGAAAACGCTGCTCACGCCACGGGTGGGCCAGCCGCGGCGGCCAGTGTTCCCGAAACTTATTCGCGGCCAGGTGGCGATTACCTGGATTGGCCACGCATCGTTTTTGATTCAGTTCACGAACCTGAATGTTTTGATTGATCCGAATTTTGCGAACTGGCTGTTTTTTTTGAAGCGCATCAAACGCTCCGGCCTGAAAATCCAGGATCTGCCGCGGATTGACCTGGTGCTGCTTACGCACGCGCACTTCGATCATTTTCACAAACCGACGTTGCGCCGGCTGCCGCAGCCGAAAATCGGCGTGATGCCGCGCGGCGTCGGTGATCTGGCGCAAGACCTCGGTTTTACGCGCATCATCGAGCTGGATTGGTGGGAGAGCTTTTCGCAACGCGATTGGAAGGTGACATTTACCCCAAGCCAGCATTGGGGGGCGCGCACGTTGCGTGACAGTCATCGGGGTTATGGCGGCTTCGTGTTGGAACATCAGGGCCGCAAAATTTACCACGCGGGCGACAGCGCGTATTTCGATGGTTTTAAGGAAATCAGCAAACGGCTCGCGCCGGAAATCGCGCTGCTGCCGATTGGGGCGTATCATCCGGAATCATTCCGCCGCGTCCACATGGGGCCGGACGAGGCGGTGAAAGCATTCAAGGATTTGCGCGCGCGCTGGCTGGTGCCGATGCACTACGGGACGTTCAAATTGTCGTTCGAGGATATTAACGAGCCGCCGCGGTGGCTGGTTGAGATTGCCATAAAGGAAAACCTCATGCAAAAAGTGCGAATGCTTGACGAAGGCGTGCCGGAGGTGTTTTGATCTTGAACATTGCGCCGCACAGATATGACCGACGACAACGGCAATTCCAACGCATCACCCCTTGACGCGCTGCGGCGTTACGTTCCGCTGGCGGTTTGGGCGTTGGTCATTCTGGTCATTCTCACGATCCCGCTGAAAATCATCAGCTACGGCTATCTGCCGCCGGATGACGCGTTGCGGCATTCGGCCAAGGCGGTGAGTGGCAAACCGTGGCCGGAAATTCTGGTGGTCGGTCCCGCTTTCCAGATAGATCACAATTACGGCTGGCATTTTCTGCTGCGGCAAATTTATCTCCGGAACAAATGCGACCCCCCAGATGCGGCGCGCGACGCTGAAAATTTGGCCATTTTTTCCGTCGTGGCGCTGTTCGCACTGGTGGGGTGGGCGGCGTTGCCGTGGTTGAAGCGGCCGGAGGCGTGGTTGATTGCGTTGACGGCGGCGGTGCTCGCGTCCGACGTTCCGCTGCGGTTTTTAATCGGGCGGCCGTTTATATTGACCATTGCCGGGCTGCTGACCATTCTTTTTGCCTGGCAGGCCCATGGGGCCTCGCCGCCCAAATGGTGGACGGCGGCATGGATGGCCGCCTTGCTTGCCGCCTGCACTTTTGTACATGGGGTGTGGTACCTCTGGGCGCTGCCGGTGGCGTCCTTTTTCCTCGCCGGACAATTCCGGTGGGGATGGATGCTGGTTGTGGGCTGGTTGGTGGGAGCGTTTTTGGGCGCTTCGCTCACCGGGCATCCGTTTGAATCTCCCTATCAGGCGGTCGTCATGGCTTCCCGGGCCTTTGGCATGCATTCCACGCAACGCACGCTGGTCACCGAATTCCAGCCGTCGTCGGGCGAAGTGCTGGCGCTGATTATTCTGGGCGGTCTGTTGATTCTGCGTCAACTGGCCGGTTTGAAGGCGCGACCGCTGACCTCCAATCCGGCGTTCTGGCTCGCCGCCCTCACCTGGGTGCTCAGTTTCAAAGCCTGGCGTTTCACGGAAGACTGGGGCTGGCCGGCGTTGATGGTTTTGATCACATGCGATTTGCAACTGCTCCTGCAAACGCGATTCGCGCCGGACTCGTTCAAACGCCTCGCGCTGGCCTGCGGACTGGCCGCGATGACCTTCCTTGCCATCACCAATGATCGCGGCAGCCGTTGGACGTATAATTCGACCCAGCAGTATCTCACGCAGGACAATCCCGACCTCAACGGCTGGTTGCCGGAAAAGGGCGGCGTCCTTTATTCCTCGGACATGGGGATTTTTTATCAAACATTCTTCAAGAATCCCAACGCGGACTGGCGCTACATCCTGGGTTATGAACCCGGGTTTATGTCGGATGAGGATTTCTCCGTGTATCACAAAATCATGTGGAATTTTGGCGATGCCAAAGCCTACGAACCGTGGGTGGACAAAATGCGCCTGGCAGACCGCCTCGTCATGCGCGGCAGCCGGAGCAGTCCGCCGAACATTCCGGCACTGGAATGGGAGTATGGCGTCAGCGGCATCTGGATCGGGCGGGTGCCGCGCACCAACGCACCGCCGCCTGCGCCGACCATTCCCGCGACAGCGACGCGCGACGCTTCAACCAATGCGGCGCATTCAGCGAAGTGACAGCCGGTCGAACTTCCTGGCCAGAGCAAAATCTTTTTCCGTCAAGCCACCCGCATCATGGGTCGTCAGTGTGAGCGTCACCCGGTTCCAGCGGATGTCAATGTCCGGATGATGCCATGCTTTCTCGGCGATTCCGGCGACGGCGCCGACAAATTTAATCGCGGCGGGGAAATCCTTGAACTGATAAGTCCGTGCAATCGTCGCGCCTTTCTTTTCCCAATTCGCCACGGTGGCGAGCGCGATTTTGATTTTTTCTGTGCTCAATTTCTCCATGCCAACAGTTCGCACAGCTTTGGTCTGCCGTCACGAAGAATTGCGGAGGAGGAGTGCGGCCGCCCCGGCTGCAGCAAAGCTGGCCGGCCGGCCGGCTGGAAATGTTCCATGGATTGGCGGAATTCGGTTGCTGTGCCCGGGGACGGGCGCACTCCGGACTGAATCGTTGGCTAAAACCATTCCTTGCGTCCGTCCACGTAAGTGCGCACAAACTCCTCGTCGGACTTGCACAGGTAAATGATGCCTTCGATGAGGCCGATGATGTGTGTCACCGCACCGGCAATGCCGCAGGTCAGGATCGTCACCAGCAGCATGACCAAACCTGCGCCAGTGTAGCCGAGGATGAATTTATGAACGCCGAGCGAGCCGAGCAGAATCCCGCAAATGCCCGCCGGAATTTTGTTGGACGCCCGTGATGCCACGGCGGACGGAGGCGGTACCATCGGCGGCGGAACCGCATTCAGTCCGGATGCAAATTCAGAAAATGAAATCAGCGGTTTCCATTCCTGGGAACCTTCCATTTGAACCGGCGTTTGGGCGTTGACGCGGTTCTCGGCCAGCCAGCGCCGTATTTCTTCCGCGCTTACCGGGCCGTAGGGCCGCCCGTCCGTTCCGATGATTTTATACATAACGCGCCTTTCTGGTTTCAGTTGCCGTCACCAAAATTTCAGGACCGTTTCGGCGGTTGGCCAGGCAAATCCGCCATCCGTGGCGGAATGGGTTTGGGTTCAACCTGCCCGTCCGCCTTTGCCTGGCGCAACAGACTTAAACTCGTGACCAGCGACCACAGCCAGCCGGCGCCGAATAATAACAGCCCCCATTTCCACATCCAGCCGGATGAATCCGGCGGGACCGGCTCGCCGAGCTGTTGGAGAAAAACGCGGTGGAACAATTCGAACATCCAGCCAACGATCAACGCAAAACCCGCCAGAGCGAGCAGCAATTGACCGGTTCCGGCAAAAAACCGCCGCGCCATCAACGAGCCAAGCCCCGGAGTCGCAAACAGATTCGTCAACAGGCACGTCCAGGCTCGGGCGTGGCTTAACGGTCGGGCGGTCCGGCTGGTCATGGTTCATCATCCGAATTGCGACTTCACTTCCGGCTTGTTCAAAACCACCAGCGCCCAGATGCCGAAGGGCAACCCGAGAACACAACACGGTGTCAGGCAGGGGATCATTGCCAGAATGGCGGCGGCAAACGCAAATCCAAAACTTCGCAAAGATTGCATCTTGATCGCTCCAATCAAGACCAAAACCGACATAGCCAGCGCAAAAAGACCGTTGATAATGCCCAGCGGTCCATAGACCAAATGCAGCAATTGCTGCACCTGGGGATCGTTAAATTGCGGTATTCCGGAATAAAGCTGACTCACATCTGAACGAAAAAGAATCAATTTTACCAGACTCCACAAGGCCAAAACCAAATTGAGAATGGCCGTCACTTTAAGTCCGATGGCGGGGCCTTTGACCAGTTGCAAGGCGGCGTCGCGCCCGTCACCTGCGCTCATCGCGGGCGCAGTCAACGGTGGCGGCGGGGCGGAACTGGCACCCAGAGCATCGGCGAATTCAGGAAAGGCCGAGAGCGGACGCCATTCGGGTTCGTGTTCCTCCTTCGCCAAAGATTGTGCATTGAGCCGGCCGTCGGCAATCCACCGGCGGATGTCGTCCGCCGTGACCGAGCTGTAGGGTTTTTGATCGCCGCCGATGATGGTGTAGGTCGCCATAATTGAACTGCTTCTAATTCATTCACCGCCAACACGCAAGCCGTTTCGCCGCAGGGCATAACAGTTTATATTGTCATTGGCGCACAAAAGTTCATGCGGAAATCTCGCGGACAGTTCGTCTTCCGGCAAAGCGCCAGAGGACTGGCGCACTCCAATACACTTCGCGTACTTCAGGAATCAGCATGTCGCGCGCCAGCGTCCTGGAGTGCGGCGGCCCTCCGCCGCTTTTCCCAGAGCATATCAAACCGTACCTGTGTTAACCACTGAAGCGGCGGTCTTATGACCGTCGCCAATTTCCAACGCTCACAGAGCGCCGCTACAACTCTCACTGGTTCCGCACAAACAACTTTCCCGGCAACTGTTTCACCACGCGCTTCATTTCCAGGCCCAGCAACGCCACGCTCACCGCCGAACTCGGCAGACTGCTGCGCCGGATGACTTCGTCAATGCTCGATTCCTCGTTGTTCAACGCGTCATAGACGAGTTTTTCGTTTTCGGACAGGGTGAGGGCCGGGAGCACGCCGGTCTCGCCCGGCGACGGCGGGCGGTTGCTCCCCGGAAACAAATACTCGAACTCGCTCAAGATGTCCTCCGCGCCTTCGCACAGTTTCGCGCCTTTTTTAATCAGGTCGTGGCAGCCCTTGCTGCGCGGCGAATCAATCCGCCCCGGCACGGCGAATACCTGCCGGCCATATTCCGTCGCAAAATTCGACGTGATGAGCGCGCCGCTGTGCAGGTCCGCCTCCACGACCACCGTTCCGAGCGTCATGCCGGCCACGATGCGGTTGCGGATGGCGAAGGATTGCTTGTCCGCGTTGCGGTTGAATGGATATTGCGTGATAACCGCGCCGGACCCGGCAATGCGCTCGAACAATTCCGCGTTCTCCGGCGGGAACACGATGTTGATGCCCGTGCCCAGCACGCAAACCGTCCGCCCTTTGGCCGCCAGCGCGCCCTGGTGCGCCGCGGTGTCAATCCCGCGCGCGCCGCCGCTCACCACCGTCACGCCCACGTAGGCCAGTTGATAGGCGAGTTTGCGCGCGGTTTCGATGCCGTAATGCGTCGTCATGCGCGAGCCGACCATGGCCACGGCGTTTTTGTCCTTCGCGGTCAACGCCCCTTTGACGTAAAGCACCAGCGGCGGGTCGTAGATTTGCCGGAGCGATTCGGGATAATTCTCGTCGCTTTGAATCAAAACGTGGCAGCCGAATTCCTGGATGCGCTTCAATTCACCGGCGAGGTCAACCGTCTTCTCCCAGCCGGCAATCGCCGCGGCGGTTTCGTCGCCGATGTTGCGGACGCGGCGCAGTTCGCCCTGGGACGCCTGAAGAATTTTTGGCGCGTCGCCAAAATGTTCCAGCAACAGCCGCGCCCGCACCGGGCCGACATGCTCGATGAGATTGAGCGCGACAAGCGCTTCCCTTGAGTCCATGCCGGTTTGATAACGATTGGGGGACGCGACGGCAAGAAATGTTTCGTCAAGATTTCAACCACGGATGGACACGGATAAAAATTCACGACAAACCTCCGCAGGTCTTGGACTGCGCCAGCCCTCTGGCGCTTTGGTTCCGGCAAACAGCGACAAAAGCGGTGGAGGGCCACCGCACTCCAAGACGCTATCGCGCCTGTAGTGTGGCTTTCGAAAAATGCATGGCGGCAAGAATTGTTTGGCGCTGGACACAAATTAACGCCGGGAATAGGGTTTCAATGTGAAAGGTTGCAAACCGAGCAGTTTATTAACTGTTAGGCTGCAAACTTCCTTCGCCTGTTTCCCAAGGTTGATTACCCCATCGGTTTCTGCTACTGAATCCACGTGCCTGATCCCAGTCTGTTGCTCCTGATTCCGGCGTACAACGAGGAGCGCCGCATCGAACCGGTGCTGCGCGACTATGCGCAGTTTTTTGGAAAAAATTATTCCGGCAAATTCCAGATCGTTGTCGTGCTCAACGGCTGCACCGACAACACACTCGAGGTGGTTCGGCGGGTCGCGGTGGAATTCCCGGCGGTGCTCCGGGTGCTGGAATTCAAGGAGCCGATTGGCAAGGGCGGCGCGCTCATTGAAGGCCTCAAGCTCGCCTCCTTCGGCGATTTGATCGGTTACGTGGATGCCGACGGCGCGACGGCGCCACATGCATTTCTGGAATTGGTCCGGCACATTGGCGACGCGGATTGCGTGGTCGGCTCGCGCTGGCTGCCGGATTCGGTCATCCACCAGCCCCAAACCGGCAACCGCCAGTTTGCCAGCCGGGGGTTCCACGCCATCGTGCAACTGTTTTTCCGACTGAACATCCATGACACGCAATGCGGGGCAAAAGTGATGAAGCGCGAGGTCGTGGAAAAAGTTCACTCTTTCCTGCGCATTGCCGACATGGCCTTCGACATCAACCTGCTCGTCGCCATCAAGCGTGCCGGTTATCGGATCCGCGAGGTGCCGACCGAATGGACGGACAAGGCCGGCTCCAAAGTTGTGCTGTTCCGTTCCTCGCTGACGATGCTCCTGTCTGTGATCCGCATCCGATTGATTTATTGGCCCTACATTTACAAACTGTTCCGGCCGTTGCGTCCGCTGGAAGGCTGGGTTTACACCAAACTTCGCGCGCCGCGACCGTTGCCCGGACCGGATTCGGAAAAGCGAGGATAGAGGATGGAAGATGGAGAATTGAAGCCGAGCCTGTCGTCCTTGCGATTTTCTATCCCTGCTCGCGATTTATCGGAGCTCCATCCTCCATCGTCGCTTTTCCTTTCACTCCCCACGTGAACCACGCGCACGCGCCCAGCAGCAACAGGTTGAAGGCCCCGAGCGTCTGCAGCATCATCCGCAATCCGGCTTGCGGGTCGGCCAGATTTCCCGCGTGCCGGCCCACCACTGCCAGCGCCACGCCGTAGGCCGCCGCCAGCAACGCCAGCGCCGGCACAATGCGAAAATTCGCCCGCGCGAGCAGATTATTGATGAGCACGTTCGCCAGCGCCAGCGGCACCATCGCCCACGCGTACCACGGCAACACCGACGCAGCGACCTGAACATAAGATTTCGTGTAAACCAATTTGACGATCCACGGGCCAAGGAGCCACAACCCCGATGCGCCGCCCGCCGCCAGCACCGCTGTGCCCAGCAACACCATTCCCAGCAGATTACTTTTTTCCGACCGTGCTTCGCTGTGGACAATTTTTGGAAACATCACCGTTGCCAGCGGCAGCACCAGCCACAGGAGCGCACGCGACAAGGTTCCGGCGCTGACGTAATATCCTGTTATGTCGCCGGGGAAATACCGCTTCACAAACATGGTGTCCGCCGTGAGGAAAAATTGAACCGCGCCGAAGCCCAGCATCAGCGGAATGATTTGCGCCAGCAAATTCCGCCAGCCAAACGGCTGCGACGGCAGTTGCCACAACGACCGCGTTTGCCAGATGCCGATGCCCACCGCTACGGCCAGGCCCAGGCAGACGCCCGTCATGATTCCCGCCGCCAAACCGCCCAGCAGCAGCACGATGAACGCCGCCAGGCCCAATCGCCCCACGCTGTTGAAAATGTTCGACCAGCCCAGCCAGAGAAAATTCTGCTGCCCCTGCATCACGCCCCAGAACAGGGGCAGCCAGAGCGAAAGCAAAATGGCCGGCAGGGTGAGCCACAACCCGGCGGGATTGGCAATCTGCCAGCGTTGCAATATATCCGCCTGCCAAATCCAGGTGCCGCACACCACGAACAGCCACAGTCCAAATGTCCCCAGCCAGGCCAGCCGGATCATGCCCGCCAGCTCGCGCTCGCGGTTCGTGGCCAGCGCCTTGGCCGTTTGTTGTGCAAACACCATTTGTAACGGCATGTTCGGCACGCACATCACCACCGCCAGCAACACCCCGAACACGCCATATTCCGCCGCCGGGATTTTCTTGGCGAGCAGGTGGACCGCATACATCAGCATGCCGCCGCCGACGGTGGCAATCATCAGCCAGCCGCTTTGCCGGAAAAAATGCCCATGCGACGAAGCCGGGGCCGTTTCAGTTTGTTCTGCAGACATGGGCGGAAAGATTGCCGGATGCGTTTAACCGAGAAAAGGCAATTTGCTGCAATTTGCTGCTGAAATATTTTTACCACGGATGGACACGGATATACACGGATAAAAATGGAACGGCAGGGCGGGCAGCCTGCTCGCGATTTATCGGAGTCCTCTGCCCGCCGCCCGTGGGAATGTCAATTACGGCGCGCACGGAGTGGCACACCCTGCCATTAAAATGACTCGTTGCATCCGTGCTATTCCGTGTTAATCCGTGGTTGAATTCAAGGAAGTGATTTTAGAAAGTTCAGAAGCAGATTCTTGCCGCGCTCCAGCGAATCCAGCGAGATCCATTCATCCGCCGTGTGCGCCTGCGCGATGTCTCCCGGCCCAAACACCGCGCTCGGAATGCCGCCCTGGGACAATACCGCCGCGTCGCAGAAAAAGTCCACGCCCGCGGGCCGGATCTGGCCGACGCTCCGCAGGAACTGCCTGACCAATGGCAGTTTCGGGTTTGTTTCCAGCGGCAGGCATGGCGCGAGCTTCGTGCTGAAAATTTTTGCCGACAATCTTTTCGCGCGCAGTAACGCGGCAATTTCCCGCCGCACGCCCGGTTCTGTTTCGCCCGGCAGCGTGCGCCGGTCAATGGTGATAGTGCAGCAGTCGGGCACGATGTTCGGCTGGGCGCCGCCGGAAATCATGCCCATGTTCACCGTCGCCATGCCAAGCAGCGAGTGCCGGCGGCGGCGCAATCGCGCGGCGTAATCCGCTTCGAGCGCGTCCACAATGCGCGCCATTTCATGGACGGCATTTTGACCGAGTTGCGGCGTCGCGCCATGCTCCGCCTTGCCGCGCGTTTCGAGTTGCAGCCACAAACTGCCCTTGTGCGCGGTGACGACCTGCAATCGCGTCGGCTCACCGACGATGGCCAAGTCCGCTTTGAAGCCGCCGGCAGTCAGTGCGCGCGAACCGGCCTGCGCGTTTTCCTCGTCCACCAAGCCGGCGAAGACAATTTCGGTTTCACTCGGACGCGATTTTGCATTCGCCAGTTCACAAAGCACAGTGAGCATCGCGGCCACGGAACCTTTGGTGTCGCAGGCCCCGCGTCCGTACAATCGGCCGTTTTTCCGGTGAGGAACGAACTGCGAATCGTCGGCCCCGACGGTGTCGAGGTGCGGCGCGAGCAGAATGGTCTGGCGGATTTTGTTTCGCGGCAAGAGACGGGCAATGACATTGGAGCGGCCGGGTAGAACCTTCTGGAATTCGACTTCGAGTCCGGCGCGGGCTGCAACCGATGCCAGAAAATCCGCCACCCGTTTTTCACCGGCGAACGGATGCAGCAAGCGGGCCTGCCGCGCCGCAGCCCCGCTCTGCGGGGCGAAGGCGGGATTCACGCTGGGCAGCGCGATGAGTTCGGCCAGGAGTTTTTCCGTGCGCGTCATGGCTTCAGAGTGGCACAGGCTTCCAGCCTGTGAAAAGTAATTACTCCACCGGCCGGAGGCCTGTGCCACTTTCTTCTCGACATGAGACTTTTCGGGCTTAAAACAACCGCGAATGAAAAAATGCACGTATTGTGGCAAGGAATACACAGACGAAGCATCAGAATGCGCGATCGACGGTCAACCCCTCGCACCTTTTCCACCCGAACCCGCATTGCCTGATGACGGTCTTCGCGACGAAGCAAAAACTGTAATCATCCGCACGTTTGGCAGCCATGAAGCCGCAGATCTGGCTGTGGCAAATCTTGAAGCTCATGACATCGCGTGTCGGATTAAATCCGACGATTGCGGTGGGATGTATCCAAATCTGACGGCGCCAAGCGGTGTGCGTTTGCTCGTTTCCGCTGCGGATGCTGAAGCAGCAGTTGCTCTGCTCAATGCTAAAGCAACGCCTGAGGAAATAAATCAAATTGAAGCTGAGGCTGTTTCTTTCACTCCTCCGGCAGCTGTTCCGCCAAAGAAACTGGCTTGGGGGCAAATCCTATTCGGAATTGTCATCGGGGTGCTTCTTTGTCTGCTTTACCAATGGGCAAATGAGCTCGGGACAAAAACGCATTACTATTACGCCAAAGACGGTCTATGCGAAGAGGCTTGGGTGTATCACGACGGACATCTCGTTGAATTTTTGATGGATCGAAACCGCGATGGAAAATGGGACCTTTGGTCCTACTATGAACATGGCCAAAGGGTGCGTTCGGAATGTGATAACAATTTTGATGGGAAACCCGATGAAATATGGAGGTATTCAAACGGCGTGTTGGTGAGCATGGAAAAAGATACTGATTTCAACGGCACATCGGATTGGTTTTGCACATACCAAAACGATATGCCTCGACAGGTGGACATTAGGCCCAACGGTTCAAAATTTACTACGACACGTGAAATTTACAAAAATGGCGTGCTGACGGAAATTTGGCGAGGCGGTGACAGCAACGGCAATTTCAGGGAAATCGTGCGATACGATCCATTCTTCAACCCGATTAGCACGAACACGATTGCGTTTTCGTTGCAGACGCCTCCCAAGTAGAAATTCAAACAATCTCCACCGGACACTTCGGCAGGGCGTCAAGGAAGGCCTGGCCGTACTGCTTGGTGAGCACACGATTGTCCAGCACCACGATGATGCCCGTGTCGGTCTTGGTGCGGATCAATCGGCCCACGCCCTGGCGGAATTTCAGAATCGCTTCCGGCAATGAAAATTCGCGGAAGGAATTCCCGCCGCGCGCTTCAATCGCCTCGATGCGCGCCTCGATGAGCGGATGGTCGGGCACGGCGAACGGCAGCCGGGTGATGATGACGTTGCTCAACGCCTCGCCCGGCACGTCCACGCCCTGCCAGAAGCTGTCCGTGCCGAACAACACCGAGTCCACGTTGTCCTTGAATTTTTCCAGCATCGTTGAGCGCGGCGTGCCCTTGCCCTGCACAAAACACGCAACCTTGAGTTTGTTGAAAAACGGCTCCATCCGCTCGCCGAGTTCCTGCATGAGCTTGTAATTCGTGAACAACACAAACGCCTTGCCGTGGGTCTGCTTCACGAAATGGGCGATCCAATGTTCGAGGGCGTCGGCGTAACCGGCCTCGCGCGGATCGGGCATTTTGCTGGCGACGAACAATTTCATCTGCCGCTCGTAATCGAACGGTGTGCCGACCTGGAGTTGCGTGGCGGACTCGGCGCCCACGCGCTTAACGAAGTATTTTAATCCGCCTTTCCGTGGCACAGACCTCTGGTCTGTGTCTTGGCTGTATGGCACAGGCCTCCGGACTGTGTCAGCCTCTTCTGCAGGTGAGATTTGTTGTGGTCCACCCACACCAGTTCCAGATCCCAAAATAAATTCTCCGGCTTTCAATCCGGCCTTTGCCGGGTTTTGCCGGATGTATTCGGCAAATTGCTCCAGCGCTTGCGGCGTTCGCACAATGTGATCGAATGATTCATCCTGCCAGAGTATTCCCGTCCGTCCGAGCGACTGGTTGATTTCGCGTGCGGTAAAGGATTTCCACGACTTGAGAATTTCCGAGAGCGTGTGTCCCGCCAGCAGCCGGACCAAAACATGAACGTGGTTCGGCATCACGACAAAATGTCCGAGCGCATATCGTTCACCGTCAAAATGCCTCAGCGCGGCGGCCACTTTTCCGGCCGCCTGCGATTGCCGCAACACACACGAACCCGCGCCCGTATCCAGCCAATTCTCAAAGCGATCGCCAAATTGTTCGTGATATTCGCGCTCGTCCGCCTCCAGCCGCGATTCGGGATGCAGCGCCAGCCACGCTTCGCGTTCGGCCAGAAACTGTTTGATGCGTGCGGCGGGAACGGAATCGGCCAGACGGAACGTGACGAAATAAGTTGTCCCTTCCTGCCGCCAGTGCGGGAGATTTCGTCCGGGTTTGGCCAGGGGAGACTTGGGATCAAAAGGAGTGAATGGCAAAGCCGTGGCACAGGTTTCCGACCTGTGTTCTTGAACCACTTTGCCCTTTGGCCCACACAGACCGGAGGTCTGTGCCACATCGGTCGCCAGCGTTGCACTGGTCATGATGATACTGGTGTCGCTCTCGAACAGGCGCCGGCGCAAGAATTCCGCCACGTCAATCGGCGCGGCGTTCAATGCGAGATTTTTGTGCGCCTTGCCGCTGCGCTCCACCCAATAGACGTGGTCGGTTGCGCTTTGTTCGAGGAACGCCTTCACCTCGTCGCGCAGCTCGGCCAGCCGGCGGTTGCACTCGACCAGTTCCTGCCCGATGTCCTTGTCCGCGCTCAATTTAATCAAGTCGCCCACGGCTTCACGCAAACGCTGGATCGGCAGCGTGATGTTGTCCTTCACCAGTTCCGCGCGGCGGATGCGGAGTTCCGTCCACTTTCTTCTGGTGGGGCGAGACTCCGTTCGAGCCGTAACTGCCGCCTTTGGTTGAAGCGGCCATTTCCTCGCAGGCGGCCTCGACGTTTTCGAAAAACTTGTCGGCTTCGCTCAAAATATCCGCCACAAGTTTCACCGCGGCGCCCTTGTGCAACGCCGCCAGCAGACCCTTTTCCGTCTTCGGATTCCAGAGCCGGTTCAGCGCGTAACGCACCTGCCCGCTCGACACGCTCAGGCCGATGTGCCGCGACGCCACGTTTTCCATCTGGTGCGCCTCGTCAAAAATCACGAAGTCGTTTTTAAAAAGGATTCCGCCCGCGATGTCCTCATCCACGCCGCCGAGCAACGTGAAAAACAGCGTGTGATTCAACACCAGCACGTCCGCTGAAAGGATGCGGTTGCGCGCCCTCTGGAAAAAACAAACGCCGTGGTCCTTGGCAAAATCGGATGGATGCCCGCAAATCTTCGGCGAGCACAAGCCCCGCTCGGAACAGACCTGCGCCCACACTTTCATGTCCGGCTCGATGTCGAAATCCGACAGGCTGCCGTCCGTGGTTTCCTTCGACCATTCGTAAATACGCTGGAGTTCCTCGGCCTCGGACGACGTGAACAAATTGCCGCTTTGCTGCATGGCCTTGTGGAGCCGGCGCGTGCAGAGATAATTCGCGCGGCCTTTGAGCATCGTGAAGTTGAATTTCACCGGCACGGCGAGTGCGCCGAGCACATCTGCGAGCATCGGCAGGTCTTTTTCGGCAAGCTGCTCCTGTAAATTGATGGTGTGGGTGGAAACGATGGCCTTCTTTTTCTGCGCCACGGCGAACAAAATGGCCGGAATCAGATAGGCCAGCGATTTGCCGACGCCCGTGCCGGCCTCGACCGCGAGATGCTCGCGGTTCTGGAGCGCGCGCGCCACGGCCACGGCCATTTCCTGCTGCTGCGGACGGAATTCAAAATTCTTCGCCCGTGACAGCAGTCCCGTCGGCGAAAAAATTTCCTCAACCCGGGCAACCAGGTCTGCTCCAGAGGGTTGATGTTCGGCGGGCGCAATCACGGCGGGCGAATATGCCGATGGGCTATTTCCCCGGCGAACAAAAAAACCAGGACTCCTGACTTTGCGGACGGGATTCCAGAATAGACCTGGAAATCCCCGGAGGCGGTTTTCTCCAAAAAGCCAATGATTTGGCGAATCGCTTGCTTAATTCGGCGGGTATTTTGGTATTATGAATGCTTCAAAATTGGGCACCGTCGGCTCGGGTGGTGGATGGGCGGTGGTTTAATATGGAACCAAACAGACCATTCCGGGCCGAAACGCGGCAGAAAGTACCCGGTATCAGCCCGATATAAGATGGAGGCTCACGTACAGGATAAACGCGGGCGATCGCAGTATTCTAGCAATGTGTTAACACAGATTTTGTCATTTTGGCGTGGTCGAGAAAGGATGGGCTGGCGATTGGCCGGCGCCACCGCATGCTTTTTTTTCACCCTGACACCGGCGGCTCGGGGCCAGGTTCCGGACCTGTTGCCCGGCTCCAGCCAGGTTCTGACTAACCTCGGCGAGATTTGGGACGTGCCGCGTGAGCATCAGGATAAAGAGTATCGGATTCGGACTGAACTGGTGGTTTATTACTTTGATGCCGAGTGGGGCAACTCCTCGGGAGAATGCCTGGGGATTCCCCGATGGCTGCCCATCTTCGACTGCCCTGTGCCCTTGAAAGCCGGCCAGCGGGTCGCCATTGACGGGGTGATCATACCTCTGCGAGAACGTTTTGTTTGGGACAAAACCCGGATTCGCATCCTCGAAGAAAATATGGAACTCAAGGCCGAACCGGTGTCCGACCTGAGCCGCAACCCCCGGGAATTGAAGGACCGTTTGGTATCGGTGACAGGTCTGATTGACAGCAAGCTGGATGATCCAACGCACTGCACCATCAATTTCCTGTCCGGCAGCACCCTGGCCCGGGCCTATGTGTTGAAGGGCACAAACGGTTTGCCGCTTCAGTTCAAGGAGGGCGATTTTGTCCGTATGAAATGCGTTTACTCGCCCCAGTTCGATCGAAACGGAAAATTGAGCGATCTCTCCTTGTGGGTGAACAGCCCGGCGGACATCCGGGTCATCGGCTCGTTGAAAACAGATGCACGCTTCACCGGTCCGATCTCTTTGAGCGAAGACATACGGTCGGGCGCCCCGGCCGGCACCCTGGCTCGGGTGGCGGGCATCGTACGCAGCTACGAACCGGGCAAATGGGTCACTCTCTGGGATGCCACGGGCCAAATCGTGGTCCAGAGCAAACAAAGTCAACCGTTGCGGTTCGGAGATCGAATCGAAGCCTTTGGCTATCCGGATTTGGTGGGTGTGCAGCAATGTTTGCACGATGGTTTGTATCGGCTGGCCGATTCAACCAACCCGACCACCTCCGCCTTGATGATCACCACCGGCGCCTTGCCACCATTACCGCTGCGTCTGGCCGAGCAAGTCCGGGACTTGAACCCCGAAAAAGCCGGCCGCCACCTGCCAGTCAATCTTCGCGGCGTGGTCGCCTGGTCGCATTCCAGCACCCCGTTTGCCTACGTGCTGGATGCCAGCGGCGGGATCCAAGTGGTCAATCCGAAATGGGATGACCCCGACACCGCGAAACCGGGGACGATTGTGCTTCTGGAAGGCGTGACCGATGAGGGGGATTTTGTGCCCATGGTCACCAACGCCGTCCTGCGCCGGGCAGGGTGGTGGAACATGGAAGAAGGACGCCTGGTGACCCTCGAACAGGCGCTCACGGGGGTGGAGGACGGCCATTGGATAGAAATGCGCGGATTTGTCCGTGATCTAATTCAAACCAACGGTCTGGTGCGTTTCGATCTGAGCACGTCGAGCGGAGAATTCCAGGCGTGGACCCCGGCCTCGCAGCCATTCGATTCGCTCAAAGGTTCCATCATTCGCGTGTGGGGTGTTTGCTCCACGGTTGCCAATGCGCGGCATCAATTGACGGGGATTCAGATTTGGACGCCGGAAGTAAAATACATCCAGACCGAAGAACCCGCGCCGGATGATCTGTTCGCCGTGCCGCTCCGTCCGCTGGCGAAGCTGCGGCGGTTCAACATGGAAAGCGCGCTCAACCAGCGAGTCCGCACCTTCGGCACCGTCGTCCTTCATGTCCCGGGCCGTTACCTGTATGCGCAGGATGGCGCGGACAGTGTTTTTGCCTTGAGCCAGCAAACGGATGCGCTCCGGCCCGGAGACCGGGTCGAGGTGGTGGGTTTCCCCGGCGAAGAAGGCCAAAAATTTATCCTCCGGGAGGCGGTTTATCGCCGTCTCTCCAGCGGCGGAGAACCCAAACCGGCGCAATTGTCGGCGACGAACTCCGTCGATGTGAATTTAGATGGTCTCCTGGCGAAGGCCGAGGGGACTTTGTTAAACAAGGTGGAAAAGAACGGCGAGACGCATTTGCTCATCCAGAGCAGGGATTTCGCTTTCGAGGCCAGCCTTGGTTCAACCGCAACTGAAACCGAAAAAAACCTGCCGGCCCTGGCGCTGGGCAGCCGGCTCGCCTTGACCGGGGTTTATGAATTGCAGAGCGATGAATACGGGCAACCGCGTTCATTCCTGCTCCACCTCCGTTCCGGGAACGATGTGCAATTGTTGCAACGACCGCCCTGGTGGACGCTGGCGCGGCTGCTGTGGGTGCTGGTCGGGGTCCTCGCCGTGTTTGTGATCGGTCTGGTCTGGGGCATCCTGATTACGCGCAAAAACGCGCTGCTGCGCCTGGCGCAGGCCGGACTGCGGGCGGCCAACAGCCAGCTCGAAACGCGCGTCGCCGAGCGCACTTCCGAATTGGAAGCGGCCAATGTCCGATTGAAAGAGGAAATCACCAAACAGTTGAAACTGGAGGCGGAGTTGCGTCATTCTCAAAAAATGGAAGCCGTGGGACAACTCGCCGCCGGAGTCGCCCATGATTTCAACAACATTCTGACAGTGATCCAAGGCAACGCCTTTTTAATGCAAGAGCAACTCCGGCTGGATCCCGACAGCGCCGGGTCGCTCAACAATATCTCGATTGCGACGGAAAGAGCCGCCCGGCTCGTTCGGCAACTGCTGGCTTTCAGCCGCAAACAAGTCCTCAAGCCGGAAGTGCTCGACCTGGGACGGGTTGTCCATCATCTGGAAGAAATGTTGAAACGAGTCCTGGGGGATCACATCACGCTTGAGGTGCGGGCCGCTCCCAACCTGCCGCTGATTCGGGCCGATCTCAGCATGATGGAGCAAATCATCATGAATCTCTCGGTCAATGCCCGTGACGCCATGCCCAAGGGCGGCCGGCTGATCGTCGGCATTGAGGCCGTTACCAGCACCGACGATGATGTGCAAAAAAATTCTGAAATTCGCCCCGGCCAGCACGTCTGTCTCTCCGTCTCCGACACCGGCTGCGGCATTGCGCCGGAGCTTCTTCCCCGCATTTTTGACCCGTTCTTCACCACCAAGGAAATCGGCAAAGGCACCGGCCTGGGCCTGGCGACGGTTTACGGCATCGTCAAGCAACATCATGGCTGGGTCGATGTCCGAAGTGATGCCGATAAAGGCACGGTGTTTCGGATTTTTCTGCCGGCCTGCCCTAAAAATTCCCAACCGGAAGACACGTCCCACACCTCAAGAACAACCGCAAAAAAAGGAACAGAGTGCGTGCTCGTGGTTGAAGACGAGGCCCACGTGCGCAACCTGACGGTCGCCATGCTGCGCAAAAATGGCTATTGCGTCCTGGAGGCGTCTTCCGGCAAGGACGCCCTGGATGTCTTCCAAAACCACAGCGCTGAAATTGATTTATTGTTCACCGACATCATGATGCCCGGAAACCTTCTCGGCGATGAATTGGCTGTCCGCCTGCGTGCCACCAAACCTACCCTGGCGGTATTGTTCACCTCGGGCTACACCCCCGAAGTCAACCAGGCCGAATTCCGGGAAAACGGGAACTTCCTGATCAAGCCCTTCACCCCCGCTCAAATGCTCGCCGCCGTCCGTCAGTGCCTCGACCACGTATTGGTTGAAAATGGCCAAACAAAAATTTGAGCCGGCTGCGCTTCTGCTCCTCTGCCGGACAAATCCATCCAGACGACCGGAGGTCCGGTAACCGGCATCGTTCAAATCGGGTGGCTGCTCAAAACCACCTTCAACGCCGCTGTCTGGCCGGGCGCCAGCGAAAGCCTGTTTTGCTTCACGTTCCCGGATTCCACGCAGACCATGTGCTGGTGTTCCGCCGGGTCGAAATCGTCCGGCATCTTCTGGGTCGTCCACGGATTCCAGACGACCGTGGAGCTGGAGTTGAATTTCTCCACGCGAATCGTTCGCTTGAGATGTTCGTCATGGATTTCCACCGTGCCGGTCGCGCCGGAGTAAATGCGGTTTGTTTCCCGCGTGATGCGCAACGCAGGATCGTTTTCCACCTTGCGCGCGCCGCCGGCCCCGGCGGCGAAGTCATCAAACGGCGCGCCTTGCAGGCCGTTGATGGCAACCCGACTGATTTCGCCGATGTGAAAATAAGTGTGCAGGCAGTTTTCAATTCCCATTGCCGCCGCCGATTCGTTGCCGGCGATGAGTTCCATCGTGAGCGTGTCCGCGACCGTCATGACGAATTCCACTCGCAGCGCCGGCCATTCGGGCTTCAGGGAATCTGTTGGCAGACGCAGGCGAATCGTCACCGCGCCGCCTGGCACCGCGGCGGCTTCAACCGGTTCCCACGGCAAAATCCGGACCAAGCCATGCGCCGGCCCGCCGTTGCGCGGACCGAACCACGGGAAACAGATTGGCACCCCGCCGCGAATCGGTTTGCCCGGTGCGAACCAACTTTTGCCGCTCATGAAGAGCAGCGGCGGTTCGCCATTTTTCTGGAAGCCGGTGACATGCGCGCCGTGCAGATAAATCTCCGCCGTGCTGCTTCCGGTGGTAACGTTGATTTTGGGCAGGCCGCCGTTGCCGCTGGCGATCGTGACGCGACCGGGAATTTCAAATTTGCGGAACCGCCCGGGAAGGATGGTGTTTGCCATAAAAGTCTATGGTGACAGGACCGCGTCGGGTATGTGTCAGGACCCGCCGGACGGCGGCGGTGGTGGCGGCAGGTTCGTATCGGTTATTGCCGGTAAATTGGTCATTGCCGGTGAATTGGTGGCTTGAGTCGCTGCCGCTTCCGCGGCCGTTTTGGCGGCTTCCGCCTCGGCTTTGGCCTGCGCGGCAGCAGCTTCCTCGGCGGCCTCTTCCTGGGCCCGTTTTTCCCGGTAAGCATTCTCCTCCGCAATCATCTGTTCCCGCCACTGCGCCATCGCCTTTTTCTGCTCCGAATCAAATTTGGCAGCCTTCTCGGGATCGTACCCATACCGCTGCTGCCAACCATCAGGAAATAAACTGAACGGGATTTTTTCCATCCCCAGCCCGCCCCCGTTGGGAACGTAGCTGATCGTTAATCCCGCCGGATCCACCCTTTCAATGCGGAATTCATGATAAACCGTCCCCAATTTCGTTACCAGCACGTCTGATGGAATTTCGTTTGTCACCTCCGACGGAGACGCCGGCTGATTGGTTTGGGCCAGAGCCTGTCCCGGCAGACCCGCCGATAAACCAATGATGAAAATGATCGTTTTCATGTTCGTTCAGTCAAAAGCATGCCGACTGTTTGCTCAATTCAGTCCCCGACTTCTTAACAGTATGCATTCCGCCCAACCAGCCTTTTCTTCAGCGCCCGAACCCATCCATCGGCGGCAGCGGGGCAAGCGGCTTGAGTTGGTCGTGGAATTGCCAGGGGCCTGGTCAATCCACATCGGTCCGGAACGGCGAGGCGGGCAGGCCGGCGCGGTTGAACAGATTGCCTTCCGGCACATTGGCCCAGCCATATCGGACCGCCACTGGCCGGGACACGGCGGCAGCAGAGACGATAATCGTCCGGCCGTGAATTTCGGCCCGGGCCGGATGAAAAACTTTGTCTGCACCGGCAATGGTGAAACCCTGGAGCGGACCATCCTTGGCCACCAGCCCGCCGCCCGGATGGGTAAAGCGCAAAACCGCAGTGGTGCCCTTGATCTTCATGGACGCAAAGATCGGGCCGGAATATTCAAGCTTCTCCCCATAGGCGAGCGCGCGTGCTGCCAGCGCCAACCGCGCACCCACCGGCTGTTTGTGCGCGGGATGAATGTCCCCGGCATCTCCGCAATCAATCGTTACGGCCATGGCCGTGTTTTTCGTGTTCTGCCACGACAGCAATTGCGCTTCGCGGATTTCCGGCGTCATGCCGTTGTAAGGCGCGATCTGCACGAACAGAAAGGGAAAATCGCCCTCGCCCCACGCGCGGCGCCAGTCGGCAATCATCGTCGGAAACAACGTTCGATATTGCCGCTCGCGGCCCACGTTGGACTCGCCTTGATACCAAATGACGCCGCGAATCGCGTACGGCAGAAGCGGGGCAATCATGCCGTTGTAAAGCACGGTGGGCGCGTTGGGGCTTTGGCTGTAATCGGTCGGCGGCCAGCCCGCATCGGCCAGCGAAATGCCTTGCCGGCACAACCACTCGCCCGCGAGCGAAATGGAATTTGTCTTTCCGCCGGCGTTGACGACGAGCCGCATCGGATCGTTGCCGCCCCAAAGGCCGCCGCCCGCGCCCGTGTCGAGCACGCGCACTGCAATGACATTGGCGCCGCGTTTCAGCACGCCGGCGGGCACGCGATACACGCGCGGCACGTCCCAGCCGATCGTCGCGCCCACCGGCTGGCCGTTGACCCAGGTCGTGTCGTTGTCATCCGCCGCGCCGAGGTGCAATTCCACGTCGGAGCCATTCCAGTCTTCAGGTAAATTCACGGTCCGGCGAAACCAGAACGTGCCGTCGAAATCGGGATATCCGGCGTACTCCCAATAGGTGGGCAGTGTCATCGTCTTCCAGGAAGCGGTTTCCAGGCCGGGATCGCTCCAGGGCGGGCTGGCGGCGGAGCCTGGATCCTTCGCGCGATACCATTCCTCCTGTCGGGCCTGGATTTCACGCCGCGCCCCGGCCGGGTCGGTAACCAGGCGTTTGATCTCCGCCAGCGATTTCGCAAAATCCGGCATTGTGCGCAACGCCGCTTCGCTCGTCCATGCCTCCGCCGGCGTGCCGCCCCACGAACTGTGAATCAAGAGCCGGCGTTAGGCCTTGCTGTAGTGAGTGCTTTAATAGTGAATGCACTGACAGAAAAGGATCGGAATAAACCATTAACAAAGGGCGACCTCGAGGATTTGGAACGAAGGTTGAAGCACGAGCGAGAACTCAAAGAACTGGAAGACCTCAAGCGTCGCTCTGACTCTTAATTCAAAAAAGGTGCAAAAATGAAAGATTGTGAACTATTTGAATTGGGCGCTTGTTACGAAGTTGAGTGCCGGAATTGACGGCGTTGTTTGGCCCTGCACCACAACTGCCCTCTTCAAATCCACCGCCACTGCCGCCACACTGAGCATTACCCGGCAAACAAATCCATCGGCGGTGGCGGGGCGAGTTACGGTAAAAGCCGGTGAAAAGCGGCGATAAATCGTCCGCACTCCATACGCTTCGCGAGATGGGGTTGCTCTTGGCAGTTGCGCCAGCGTCTTGCTCGCGACACCGACCTTGTCGCGTGCTCGCGGAAACGGAGTTTATCGGAGTTGGAATGCGGTTGCTTCAGCACCGCTCTTGCTTGTTTGCGGCGTGGCGAGTGGCTTGAACTTGTCGCAGTCCTGCGGCGGCGGGGTTGGGAAATCCCGTCACTCCGGCAAGACATGCGGAACGACTCCGCGCCCGTTGCGGCGATAGAATTTGAAATCTTCATCCGTGGTCACCACCAGCGAGCGCGGCTCAATCTCCGTCATTCGCACGAGGCAGGCATCGGCCAGGTCCATCGGTTGATCGCGATATTTGCGCATCAGGTTTTCAACCGGGATCAGATTGGACTGCAAATCGAAGTCCAGCGTCACGACGCCCGATTTCACAAATTCCAGCGCCACGAGCGGGTCGTTGCCGTAATATTGTAATCGCGCGCAGACCTCCGCCAGCACCGCCTCGCAACTCACGAATTCCTCGCGGGCGGAGAATTGTTCGCGCGCCCAGACATGATGCTTGTCCGCCCGGCGCAGATACGCCACCCAGGGGCCGGCATCCAACAGAACGGCCTTAATCACGCCCGAACCTTTGCTTGTAATCCTCGCTCACGCTGGCGTCCTTCGCGCCGCCCTTGAAGACGCCGCAGAGGTGGGCCAGCTTTTGATGCGCCGAGCCGGATTGTTTCCTGGCGACCAATGAGCCGACCGACTGGCGGATCAAGGCGGAACGATCCTCGCCAGTCTGGCGGGCCAGTTCATCCAACTGTCCCAGCACGTCGTCGGGCAATTTTACTGAAACCGTTTGCATGGCCGAACGGTATGACGGAAATGCCAAAAACGCAACACCATTTTTTCGCCGGCCGCAAACGATGCAAATCCATCCGCAGCGGCGGAGCAAGGCGTCTTGTCTCCGTGATTCCCCTTGAACAATCCACAGCCGGCCGGGTCAAATCCGCTATGAATGCCAAAACCTTCCGTTCCCGCGCGCGTCGTTGGTCATGTCTCTCGACCGAAACAACTACTGGCTTCCCCGCTGGAGCCGCTTCTTTTCCGACTTGGATTGATCAACCGGACTTGCTCCGGCTTTTGGGGATCTTCGTTACCCGCCATTGAACAAATCCATCTGCGGCGGCGGGGTGAGTTGCTTGAGCTGGTCACGGTCCTGCTGACGGCACGGTTCGCGCACCTTTTAGTTTTCGAGCCGTGACATGGCTTCGGCAAGCCCCATGAATTCGACAGCCAGGTTGCCATAGTTGCGATTAAAGCGCGGTTCAGCGTCCGTGGCCACCACCAGATGTCTGGCTTTGGGATGGTTCCGGGCAAATGCCTGCAAACCCGCCGGATCGAAATCCCTGGCCGACCACTTGCATTCTATTGCCAGCAACGGCCCGCGCCGGGGCGCCCAGATGAAATCCACTTCGTGCCCCTGTTTGTCCCGCCAGTAGCGCACGGTGGATGACTGGGTGCGCGCGAGAATTTCATTCAGGACAAAATGCTCCCATAGCCGGCCCAGGTCTTCCCGCCGCAATTCCGTCCAGCCCCGGTGCATGCAAACAAATCCGGTGTCAAAGTTGTAAACCTTGGGGGCGGCGATGATTTCGTGGCTGCGTCTTGAACTGAACGGACGGATAACTATTGCCACCGAAGTTGCCTCCAGCACCGCCAGGTAATTCTGAATGGTGGTGCGGCTCACTTCGCACGGCGCGGCGAAGCGCGTGGCCTCAAACATGCCTCCGCTCTGCGCCATCAGCAGTTCCAAGAACCGCTGAAACGAGGCGCGCCGTTCCAATCGGAACAATTCCTGGATGTCCTTGGCCCAATACGCATCCATCCACTCCTGGAAATCGCGCTCCGGCAGTTCCGATGACAGAAAAAATGGCGGCAGCCCGCCGTGCAGGAGGCGGTGCGGCAGATCCGCATCGCCGAATGGCTTCAAATCGGCCCCAATCATGGGCGTCAGCCATATGTCCGCTTTGCGCCCGGCCAGCGTGTCGCGGAAACGCGCGCTCGCGCCGAGGGTGGATGATCCCGTCGCCAGCACCCGAATATCGGGAAAATGGTCCGCCGCAATTTTGAGCAATTCGGACGGGTTGGGCAGCCGGTGGACTTCGTCGAGCACGATCCGTTTGCGGCGCAATCCGGACAGAAATGCTTCCGGATCTTCCATCGCCCGGCGCACGCGGGGCAGTTCGCAATCGAAATACTCAATGCCACGCAGGCTTTGGGCCAGACAGGTCTTGCCCGTGCGCCGCACGCCCCGCAGCCAGAGGATCGAACGCCGCGCCCAGTGCTGCTCCAGCAGATTCAGCCAAAAAGGCCGTTTTACCATACGCAAGCAGAATCGCATTTGGTAAAACTAAACGCAAGCCGAATCTTGTTTGGTAAAGACGGCCCGGCGGGGAATGATCACCCGAACAAATCCATCTGCGGGGGCGGGGCAAGCTGCTTGAGCTTGTCGCGGTCCTGCTGCCGGCGCAACTGGCGGACGGTGCCTTCGGGCGTAAGTTCGGACTCTTCGAGGTTGCCGAGAATCACCTTGGCGCGCTCCAATACCTCCTTCGGCACGCCGGCCAGCCGCGCGACGTGGATGCCGTAGCTCTTGTCCGTGCCGCCTTCGACGATTTTGCGCAGGAACACAATCTGATCACGCCACTCGCGCACGGCCACGTTGAAATTTTTCAATCGCGGCAGGCGCTGCGCCAGTTCGGTCAGCTCGTGGTAATGCGTGGCAAACAGCGTTTTCGCGCCAATCTGGTTGTGCAGATGCTCGACAATGCTCCACGCCAGGCTCAGGCCGTCGAACGTGCTGGTGCCGCGCCCGATTTCGTCGAGCACGATGAGGCTGCGCGGCGTGGCGTTGTTCAGGATGTTCGCCGTCTCGGTCATTTCGACCATGAACGTGGATTGCCCGCGCGTGAGGTCATCGCTGGCACCGATGCGGGTGAAGATGCGGTCCACGAGATCAATCCGCGCCTCAGCCGCTGGGACGAACGACCCGGTGTGTGCCAGCAACGTGATGAGCGCCACCTGCCGGATATAGGTGCTTTTGCCCGCCATGTTCGGCCCGGTGATGAGCGCGATTTGGGGGAGAGTGGCATTTTTTTCTAGGTAGGGCGCGCAGTCCTCTGCGCGCCGTGGTTCGGACGCGGGTTGAGCTTCGGCGGCGGGTAATGGAGTGCCCGCCCTGCCTGAAAGCCCCGCATCATTCGGCACGAAGCGCTCGTCAGCGAGATTTTGTTCGAGCACCGGATGCCGCCCGTCGCGGATTTGCAGCACGCCTTCGTCGGCAACGACCGGGCGACAGTAGTTGTGCAGGCGCGCCGTCTCCGCAAATGACGCCATCACGTTGAGTTGCGCCAGTGCGCTCGCTGTCTGCTGGATTTTTGGCAATTGGCCGAGCACCTCCTCGCGCACGCGCTGGAAAAGTTCGTATTCGAGCTTCACGCTGCGTTCCTCCGCACCGAGGATTTTGCCCTCCATCTCCTTCAGTTCGGGCGTGATGTAGCGTTCGCCGTTGGCAACGGTCTGCTTGCGGATGTAATGCGGCGGGACCTTGTTGAGATTCGACTTCGTGACTTCGATGTAGTAGCCGAAGACGGAATTGAACCGGACTTTCAGTGATGTAATGCCAGTGCGTTCAATCTCCTGCTGTTGGAGTTTCGCAATCCAGTTCTTGCCGCCGCGCATGGCGTCGCGGAGTTCGTTGAGCGCCGCATCGAAGCCGTCGCGGATCATGCCGCCCTCTTTCACGGCGAGCGGCGGGTCTTCCACTATGGCCCGGGAAATCAACTCCACGAGGTCGGGCGATTCAGTGAGCTGGGCGTTCAACTCGTCAACCAAACTGGTGGGGCGAGCGTATTCGCGAGCCGCCGGCTCATCTTGCACCAACGATTCGGCTCGCGGGTACGCTCGCCCCACCGAATCCAGAATCTGTTTCACCGCCGGTATTTGTTCCAACGCCATGCGCAGGGCGACCAGGTCGCGCGCGTTGCCGCTGCCGGAACTCAGGCGGCCCATTGTCCGCTCCAAATCGCGCACGTTCGCGAGTTGCGCGCGGAAACTGTCCAGCGCGGCGGAATTCCCGATGAACGTCTGCACCGCTTCCTGCCGACGGTGGATGGGTTCAACGGCGGCCAGTGGTTGCGAAAGCCAGTTGCGCAGCATCCGCGCGCCCATCGGCGTGACGGCGCGGTTGACCACGCCGTAGAGCGAAGCGTTGCGCGGGGCATCGTGATGCAGCGGCTCCAGGATTTCGAGATGCCGCAGTGTCGTGTAATCCAGCGCCAGATAGTCGCTGCGGCTATAAAACGACAATCGTGTGAGATGCTTCACGTCGCGCCGCAGATGTTGTGTGAGATAATGCAATGCCCCGCCCGCCGCGCCGATGGCGGCGGTGCGGTCCTTCAACCCGAAACCGTCGAGCGACGCAACCTTGAAATGGTCGCGCACAGTGAATAGCGCGGTTTCCGGCGCGAACGTCCAGTCGTCATAGCCGTTGAGGATCCAGCCTTGCCCCGTAGCCGCGTTCGTGAAAGAGCGCTGACTTTCAGGCGTAGAAGTTTGCGCCGACTCACGTCGGCGGCTACCAAGCAGTTCGCGCACAATCGCCGACTCGCCCGGATAAATAATTTCCGCCGGGCGCAATCGTTCCAGTTCGGTCAGGAGGGCCAGCCCGGACTCCAACTCCGTGGTTATGAAATCGCCCGTGGTCAAATCCACCAGCGCGAGACCGAAGGTTTTTCCCAGCGGATAAATCGCGGCGAGAAAGTTGTTGCGTTCGGCCACGAGCATCCGTTCGTCGAAATGCGTGCCGGGCGACAGGATTTGGGTCACCTCGCGTTTGACGAGTTTGCCGGGCCGGGCGTCTTCGAGCTGGTCGCAGATGGCGACTTTCCGTCCGGCCTTGAGCAGCCGGCCGATGTAGGCATGGGAGGCATGATGCGGCAGGCCGCACATCGGCACGCCGTTGCGCGCGGTGAGCGCCAGGTTGAGGAGCTGCGCGCCGGCCTGGGCGTCCTCGAAAAACATCTCGTAAAAATCGCCGAGGCGGAACAGCAACAGCGCATCCTTGGGCAGTTCGCTCTTGATGCGGCGATACTGCGTCATCATGGGAGTCAGTTGGGCTTCGGCGGCCATCGGCGGGGAAGTTAGGCGGAAAATTTCACAAGGTCGAAGCGAAATTACTCACAACTTCACCTTCCTAGCAGCCTGTTGAACAATGGTCATAATTAAGGCGGGCGGGTGAGGCGCGAAAAATCGCTGCGGCCATAACTTCCACCCGCGCCACCAATCGCCGCCCGTATCTTTGCAGTCCCGTTCCAATATTTCCGGCAAACCGGAACCCTCCCTCCAGCAAAAGCCTCCAGACCACGTAAAAAAGGGCCTTCCCCCAGGCCACCCATTGTTTGGGTGTTCCCACGCCCAGCAGTTTCCTCATCAGTTGCGACAGGTTGTAAATGGCCGCCGAAAACTTGAAGCGCTTGTTGAGGTTGTCCCGTCCCCGGAGCGTTGTCCGCCGCGCTCCTCCGGCATCCAGTATGTGCGCGAACGGTCTCTCAAGGTGCATCCCCCGGCTCTTCAACAGTTCCTTGCCCGACTTGCTTTTGGCGCTCCGTCTGGCACTGCGCACCACCTTGGACTCTTCGTCGGTGAGTTTCTCCATGTTCCGGTTGATCACCGGATCGGAAATCACCGTGCGAATCCCCTCCTGCTGCAAGCCGCCCATTTCCGGCACCGCGTGATAGCCCTTGTCCGCCGTGGCGCTTTCAATCGTCAGGGTTCCCGCAGGAAGCTCTTTAACCTCGTTGATGTTCTCCTGCGCCTCCAGCACATGCAGCGCGAGATCCTTGTGATCGGGTTCATCGCCCGGACGCACCTCCGCGTTCAAGATCGCGCCCGTGTCCAAATCCACCGTGTTCTCCGGCTTGTAGATCATGTCGGTGGCCCCGGCCTTGGTCGGCCCGATCTTGGCGTCAGGGTCATTGGGGTTTTCCCAGTCCTGGTTGCTCATCTTCTTGGGCCGCTTGCGGTCAAACCGCCGGACGGCGTCGGCATCCTTGGGATCAATCCCGTTCTCCGCGGCCAGACGGCGGACATATTCCCAATAGACTTCCTCGGTCTGGCGGTTGACCAGCCCTTTGAGCGAGGCGTTGGCCTCGATCACGGAGGCGTCTATGCCCACGTTGCGGCCCTTGACCAGCCCGTGCTCCTGCAAGGCCGCCAAGATCAGAAGGAATACCTGGTGGTAAACCTCCACGCCCAGACGGGAGCGGATGACCGACAGGGTGGAATGATCCGGGGTGTTCCCGGTCAGGTCATAGCCCAGGAAGGCACGGATGGAAATGGAATCCTGGCAGCGCTCGGCAATGCCCCGCTCGCTGGGGATGTTCTCAAAGAAACCGACCATCAGCATCTTGAAATACACCACCGGGTCAACGCCCGGACGACCACGGCCATTGCCGGAATAGCAGGCCGCGCAAAGCTGCCGCACTTCGGAAGCAAAGGAAAAAGACTGGAGCGTCTGGTCGAGCTTGATGTAAAAAGAGGAGGAGACAGGCTGCACCAGTTGACGGGATGGAACGAAAAGTTCCGGCGGCGGCAATGTTTGCGGTTTGAACATGAAAAATTGTAACTTATACTAACTATAAGACAACACAATTATATTTTATTTTCACAATTACTTCAACAGGCTGCTAGCGGCAGTTCCAGTGAGGCGGAGCGATCAATGATGCCGGAACCACGATCTGGATCGCGCCGGCAATTCCGTCCAGTCCAGTGTGGTATGTGTTCGAAGCCACGTAGATGCCGGCGCCGGTGTTGGCTCCGTGACGAGAGTCGTCAAGGGAAGCTCTCAGCGAGAATCCACAAAGAAGAAAAAGATCCCGGTGAATACGGTGCGACAAAGAAAAGAGCTGTTTTCAATTTCACCTATTTCATAACGGGGACAGAAAAGATTCAGATTCGAAGTAAAATTTATACCGAACCTGCAATTGTTCCGAACTCCGACAGGACCCTCTCCTGGCTTCGCCAGAACGCCTTTCAAGCTAAAGGGAAAGGATGGTTTGCATCTGGTTACGGCGCATTTCGTCGTCTGACAAAACGCAATCAAGTTATCGTGCCTTCGCTTCAAACACCTGAGCGCTTCACGGGTTTTGTGGCGCAGTTCAACGAAGATGAACCTTTGGCAGCTTTTGAACAATGGTTCGTTCATCTTGATTACCGCAGAGCGAAATCGGACGACGCCTTGGCAAAGAAACAACAGGAACTTGGGGTTGCAGCAATCAATCGAGTTCTACCCGAGGGTGCTAAATTCCATTCTGTCCGCACAGACGGGAAAATCCTTTTCGATGTCAACGGACAAAAAGTGGCAACCCTCAACTTAAGTGATGGATACAGAAGTGTGCTAGCACTTGCTGGGGATTTGATTTGGCGCCTCTTCATGGCTTTTCCTAACAGTGACGACCCCATGCAAGAACAAGGCACTGTTCTGATAGACGAACTGGATAGGCGAAGCGAAATTACTCACAAGCCTGGCTCAACTGGCGGCGCGGTCGAGCCGCAGGAGTTCGGCGCTGTAGCCTTTGCGAAAGTTCGGATACTTGAACTGATAACCGAGTTCCATCTTCAACCGCCGGTTGGAAACGCGCTTGTTCGTCACCCCGCGCTTGCGGTTTTCCACGGGATTCTCGGGTTCAGATGGCGGGAGGGGTTTGTCCAGCGCCTGGGCCAGCCACTGGAAAAAGTGCAACTGGCTTACCGGTTCATCATCCACCGCGTTGTAAATCTCCCCTGCCCGCCCGTTCTTCAGCGCCGCAATGATGCAGCCGATCAAATCGTCGCGGTGAATCATGTTCAGGAACCGCGAGCCGTCGCCTTCCATCCGTGCCTCGTTTTTCAGGAACTGCTTGAACCAATGGCCACGGTCCGGCCCGTAAATGCCAGCCACGCGTAAAATGACCGCCGGTAATTTTTTCTCCTGCATTGCCGCCAGCAGCAGTTTTTCCGTTTCCACCAGAATCTTCGCTGTTTCCACGAGCGGTTCGGTGGGGCTGGATTCCTTGATTTGCGAACCGTCGGTCTGGCCGTAAACACTCGTGCTGCTGGTATAGACGAATTTCTTCAAGGCTTGCCGCGCCGGAGCTTCAGCGGAGGCGGGCGCGAGCCATTCGATCAGGTTGCGCGTGCCCTGGAGATAAACCTGCCGGTATTCTTCCGCATCGCCACCGGCGGCAACGCAATTCACGACCCAATCAAACTCGCGCGGCTGCCTGGCCAGTGTTTCCGACTTGGTCACGTCGCCGAAGAGCGGCTGGATGCCGGCGGCCTTCAATTCGCTTTCCGACGCTGCACTCCGGCGCAGGCCGAAAACTTCGTGGCCCAGGCGGACAAGTTCCGCCCCGAGGGGCAAACCGACATAGCCGCAGCCGACAATCAGGCATTTCATTTATGATTTATGATTTACGATTGATGATTGCTCCGCGAGTCGGAGGCTGTTCAAATCGTAAATCGTAAATAACCTTCAGTCCATCACCGCCGCGAACCGCAACCCGCGGGTGCTGACGCGGAGCAGTTTGAACCCAAACTCTTCCATCACCACTTCATAAATCATGACCCCGGTCAGGATCACATCGGCGCGCAACTTGGGCAGGCCGGTTATCTCCCTGCGTTCAGCCAGCGGCAGGCTCCAGAGCCGTTTCCGGTGCGCTTTTACCTGCTCCAGGCTGAGGCGCGTGGCCTCCAGGCGTTCGCGGTCGTAGCGGTCGAGCTTCGCTTCCATGCGCGCAAGAATGCTCGTCGTGCCGCCGGTGCCGACGAGCTGAATCCCGGCGGACGGGGAACCCGTTTCGCGGCGCAGCGCGGGTTCGAGTTTGGGGCGGACTTCGGTTTGCAGGAAATGCTTCAGCCAGTCGCGGCAGGCGGTGAATTCGCCGCGCGTCGGCGGGTCGCTGTGCGGAAATTTTTCAAGCAATCGCACCGCGCCAAACTGGAAACTGTGCGCGAAATGCTTGTGTTCGCCCCGGCCCAGAATGAATTGCGTGCTGCCGCCGCCAACGTCCAGCAACAACAGCGGCGCATTGGCCAGTTCCGGGTCGGTGGTCACGCCTTGAAACGCCAACCCGGCCTCCTGCCCGCCGGAAATGATTTCAACCTTCAGTTTCGATGCCGCTTCAATGGCGGAAATCAAATCGTCGGGGTTGACCGCGTCGCGCGCGGCGCTGGTGGCGATAACGCGGATGGACCGGGCGCCATGTTTGCGCGCCGTCCCTGCAAAATCGGCGACGGCATTGGCTGAATGGGCGATAGGCTCCATCTGCAACTGGTGGGTTTCGTAAAAACCCTTGCCGAGGCGCGTTTGCCGGCTTTCTTCGTGCACCGGCTGCACGTTGCGTCCGGCCACGTCGGCCACCAACAACTTGATGGAGTTGGTGCCGACATCAATGACCGCGCGGCGGCTCGGTTGCATGACGCGCTTAGATTAAGCGTAGCGCACGGAAGTGCCCAAGTGAAAAAGGCGTGGCGCCCGCCTGGAACCAGGCGAACCGTTGGCCGAAAACCACGAATTTGCGCGCTTGGCAAGATTTGTCACCTGATTGTAACTTTCCGTTGGCAAGAGCGAACCTACCCTGCGGATGGTTTGACTCTTTGAAAACGACAAGCGGAGTATTCAAGTCAAAGCATTTGATGAATTACGTTATGCGCCGGCAAAGCCAGTCAGACATCGCCCCCATCCAAACCGGCGACGTGCTAAAGCATCTCGGTGATTCGTTGAGCACACAGTGGCGGCGTTATCGCAAACGGCTCAAGCGTTGCCGGGAACGGTTCTCCGAAGACGCGGTGCATGACGTGCGGGTGGAAACCCGCCGGCTCCTCTCAACCATTGAACTGCTCGGTGCGTTCATCCCCGAACGTGATATCAAGAAGGTCCGCCGCGCACTCAAGCGGCACCTGAATACCTTCGACCAGCTCCGCGACGCACAGGTCCAACTGGGTTACGTGGGGCGAATGGCGGGCACCTTTCCGGACGCGCACGCGTTTTACGACTGGCTGCGGGACCGCAAGGCTCGTTTCACCCGGTCAACGCGCAAAGCCGTCAAACATATCAAGACGAAGCGTCTGGGCCGGTGTCTGGCAGCATTTGAAAAGGAGATCCGGTGCCAGCACAAACGGATCCCCCGCGAACAGGCTTTCGCGATTGTCCTGCGCGCCATAAACCAGGCGTTTGCCCAGGTCGCGCAACTTTGCCGGCACGCGCGGGCCGACGATGCCAAAACCATCCACCGCACGCGGATAGCGTTCAAGCGCTTCCGTTACATGGTCGAGGCGCTGTCGCCCCTGCTGCCCGCTGTCACGGAGGACCATCGCCAGGCCTTGCGGGCTTACCAGTGCATGATGGGCGACATCCAGGACATGGAAGTATTGCTGGCGGCGTTGGACAAATTCGTGCAAAAGGAAGAAGTCAACGCGGCGTCGGCCCGCCGGTTGAAAAAAGAGTTGATGCGCTGGCGCCAGATGCTGATCCAGATTTATCTGAACGCGGCCGACAGGTTGCGGCGTTTCTGGCCGCCCCCTGGACTCGGGCAACCAACGCAAAAAAAATGAAAGCTCATGAATCTCTACCTGCTTCGCCACGGCATCGCCGTTGAACCGGCAGCGGCCGGTTTCGAACCGGATTCCGAACGGCCCCTTATCGCCAAGGGGAAAAACCGCCTGCGCACCACCGCCAAGGCGATGGCGGAAATGGATCTGTCCTTCGACCTGATCCTCTCCAGCCCGTTCTTGCGGGCAAAACAGACCGCCGAGATTATCGCCAGGAACCTTCAAATTGCGGAAAAAACTGGTTTTCTCCGACGACTTGACTCCCGCCGGCAATCCCCGGTTGTTGATTCAACAGTTGAACCGATTTCGTCCCGAACCGGAGAACGTCCTGCTGGTCGGCCACGAACCGTACCTGGGCAAACTCATCGCGCTGCTGGCCGCCGGCAACACCAGCCTGGAGATTGATTTCAAAAAAGGCGGTTTGTGCAAATTGGCGGCGGAATTCCTGCTTTATGGCCGGTGCGCAAATCTGGTATGGCTGCTCACCCCGCGACAGATGGAATTGATGACGTGATCCATCTTTTGGGTGGGGCGAGCGTCCTCGCGAGCCGTCAACGATTTTGGACCCGGCTCGCGGGGACGCTCGCCCCACCGGGTTTCCAAAGCTGAAGTCAGCCGACGCGAAACGAAATGCGCTGAATCAACTCCCGACCGAAGCTGTGCTGCAACCGGTCGAGAATTTCCTTGCGGCGGTAACGGACGATTTCCGAGAGCCACACGCTGCTGTCCACGGCCACGAACAGCGTGCCTTTCCGAACCCCCGTTGGCTGGGCGTGCGCGACGATGTTCGGATCAATCAACGAATTCCATACCTTGACGACCTCGGCTTCGGCGCGCCGCTGATCCATGTGCAAATCCTTCGTCACCCGCGGCAGCACGTCGCCGACCCGGCGCGCGCGCACGGCTTGCGCGATTTCAAGCGGTGTGAGGTCCACGCCGCGCCATTGCGCGAGAATTTTCGCGCGGGCGCGGGCGCCGGAATCTTGCTTGGGCGGCATCCGTCACGAAATTAACCACAGATGGACACGGATGGACACAGATAATTTCGGGTTTGGGACTGCGGCGGCAAACGGAACGCGCCGCCGCTTTCGTACCGGCCAGCCGCGCGCGCCAGCGGAGCCAAAGATTCCGCTTGCCAAATTCGACTTTGTATTGCAAAGTAACCCCATGAATCCGAACTGGGCCGAAGAAAATCTGCAAACCATCCGCACGCTGATGGAGCGCTCCACGATATACCGCCGCGCGCTGGCACCAATTATGATTTTTACGGGAGTCATTGGTGTAATGACAGCAATCATCGGCAATTATCTCCATTGCAATTCAACCAAATCGTTCGGATGGCTTTGGCTGGCCGCCGCGGCAATTGCTGTTGGCAGTTCATTTTTAATCGCGCGCATCCAAGCGATTAAAGACCGCGAACCGTTTTGGTCGCCGCCGACAAAGCGCGTGGCGCAGGCTTTGCTGCCACCGTTTGTCGCAGGTTTACTAATCGGCGTGGCCTTTGCTTCTTCCAGCGCGAGTTTCGATCTGGCGGTTCTTTTAGCTTTGTTATGGATGCTTTTTTATGGCTGCGCGCTGCATGCCGCTGGATTTTTCATGCCCCGTGGCGTGAAAATTTTCGCGTGGTTCTTTATTGCCGGAGCTTGTCTTTCATTGATTAATCTTTCATTAACGCACATTGAAACCCCTTTCAACGTGCATGAACTGATGGGCTTTTTCTTTGGCGTGCTGCATCTGGCTTATGGCGCATATCTGTATCTGACTGAAAAAGGAAAGCGCGCGGCGTGAACCCGGAACCGTTCCTACAGCTCGACCGTGTGATTCACGAGAAGGGCCGGCTGGCCATCATGTCCATGCTCGCCGTCTCGCCGGAATTGTCGTTCACCGAGTTGCGCGACGCGCTGACCATGACCGACGGCAACCTCACCACCCACATCCGCGCGTTGCAGCAGGAGGGTTATATCTCCGTGGCCAAGTCGTATCAAAACAACCGCCCGCTCACCACCTGCTCGCTCACCGCCGCCGGCCGCAAGGCCTTCGCTGAATATATCAATCTGCTGGAGCAAATCATCCGGCAAACCAGGTCAAAGTAAAAAAATGTTTGAACGAACCGAAACCGCCTCGGTCTTATACTTTGTGATACAAAGTGAATACCTCGCAGGTGTCGGGCAACGCCGGTCTGGCGGACCTCGGGAGACGAATGACAATGATAACCGTCCGCCGGGCCGCCAGGTTTTGGACTGCGCCAGTCCTCTGGCGCTATTGAACGGGAAACCATGTCGCCAAAAGCGGCAGAGGGCTGCCGCAGTCCAAGACGCTGCCGCATTGATGCAAGCTTTCGTCTGTTTCAGGACACAAAGCGCGTTCGAAAGGAAAACCAAACCATGAACATCCTCCGGGCCGAACATCTGGGCATGTGTTTCGGGGTGAGGGACGCCATCGCGCTGGCGCTGGGGGCCGCGAAACAGGAGCCGCTGACCATTCTGGGCGATCTCGTCCATAACGACACCGTGCTGGCGGAATTGCGCGCGCAAGGCATCCGCCTGGCGCAACATCCCGCTGATGTGGGCACGCGGACGGTGATGGTCACGGCCCACGGCACATCGGAGCGCGCGTTGCGCGAAAGCCGCGCCCGCGGTCTGGACGTGCTCGAAGCGACTTGCCCGCTCGTGCATGTTGCCCACCGCAGCCTGGCCAAGCTCGTGGGCGAGGGGTATCACCCGGTCATCATTGGCATGCGCGACCATGTGGAAGTGCGCGGCCTGACCGGAGATTTGGATGCGTTTGACGTGGTACTGGACGGGGAAGACGTGGCTAAGATTTGCGAGCGGCCGCGATTTGGTGTCGTGGCCCAAACTACGCAGCCGATTGACCGGGTCCGGCACCTGGTGCGGTTGATGCGGGAACGCTTTCCGCAGTCGGAGGTGTGTTTCGTTGACACCGTCTGCCAACCGACGAAACAACGGCAGAACACAGCCGTTGAGCTCGCCCAAAAATGCGACATGGTCATCGTCATCGGCGGCGCGCACAGCAACAACACACAGGAGCTGGTCAAAACGTGCTCCCGCTTCTGCGCACGGGTACATCACGTGCAAACTGCGGATGATTTGCTAATGAATTGGCTTGCCGGCGCACAGATCGTCGGAATTACGGCCGGCACTTCAACGCCCGATAAAACGGTGGCCGCCGTCGAAGCCCGGTTGAAGGAATTCGCCGGCCAGATCCACCCGTCGCACTACAAAGCGGCATACCTCAAGGAGGAGCATGAACCTTCCGCTGTTGTCCAGGCTGCTTGAGCGTGTGCCCGACGATCCGTTTTATCAGCCGCGCAAACCTCTGTGGTTGCCGCGCGAAATGGCGGCTCCGCCGTCCTTGGAAACCCATGCGGTTTCCGGAATGATCGAGCGCCGGTTCGCGCTGCTCATCAATCCGTTTTATCCGAAGTCGCCGCAGAGCAGCTTCGGCAAGCACGTGCTGACACCCACGCTCGCCTTGACTTCGATCGCCGGGGCAACCCCGTCTCACTGGCGCGTGCGGTATTGGGACGAGAACCTGTTGCAGGGGCCGCCGCCAATCAATCCGCTGCCCGAGGTTGTCGGCATTACCGTGCATCTGACTTTTGCGAAGCGGGCTTGCGAACTGGCGGACTGGTATCGCGCGCGCGGCAGCAAGGTGGTGCTCGGCGGAATGCACATGCAATCGTGTCCGGAGGAAGGCAGATTCCACGCGGATGCCATCGCCGTGGGCGACGGCGTGCAACTCTGGCCGGAAATCCTGAAGGACGTTGAACGCGGCGAACTGAAGTCGCATTATGAAGCCACATATGAGCGATCGTATGCACTCGACCCGCCCCCCCGCCGGGAGCTGCTGCCGAAAGAGAGTTTTTTGACCACCACAAGCCTCATCGCAACGCGCGGTTGCCACAATCGTTGCAGCTTTTGCTATCTGGCCACCGACGGTTTGCGAATGCCATATCGGGTACGTGATCCCCAAGACGTCCGCCGCCAGTTCGAAGACGACGGCCAGCCGTACGCCGTCTTCACTGATAACAACCTCGGCTCAAAGCGCGATTACCTCCGCGAGTTGTGCCGCGCCCTGCGTCCGCTGGGAAAAATCTGGAGCGCCGCGGTGACCCTGGACGTGACGGACGAACCGGCACTGGTTTGCGATATGGCGCTGGCCGGTTGCACCGGGGTCTTCATCGGCTTTGAATCACTTTCCGACGCCAACCTCACCGGTGCCCGGAAGCGCACGCCGCGCACGCAGGATTACGCGCGGCGCATAAAAATCTTCCGCGATCACGGCATTCAGGTGAACGGCAGTTTTGTTGTCGGCTTCGACGGGGACCGCAAAGATACGTTCGCAACGCTGGCGCAATGGATTGAAGGGAACCGGATGGAATGCGCCACGTTTCATATTTTGACGCCGTATCCGGGCACGCCCTTTTTCCGGCAGATGGAAGCCGAGGGGCGGTTGCTGCACCGTGACTGGGAAAAATACGACACCGCGCACGTCGTCTTCAAACCGAAGCATATGACGCCCGAGGAACTGTTGCTCGGCTACGACTGGCTTTATCGGCGGCTGTTTTCGCACGCATCCATCTGGCGTCGGCGACCGGCCGAATTGTCTGCCTGGCCGACATATTTTGCGGGCAGTTACCTCTACAAGCGATCGAACCGGCTGTGGCATTTCCTGATCAAGCATCGCCTCGTGCGCAAGGTATGGTGGCCGCTGGTGGAACTGACCCGGTGCCGTCACCTGGCTTTTCGCCGGCGCCTGGCGAAAACAGAGTCAACCCGGGCCGCCGGCATGCTGGCGGCCTCCTGCAACCTGCCGTTTCCGGCAAGCGTATGAAAACAAATCCGGCCCAGGCCCCAGACCCGGCACCGACCGGCAGAAAGGTGTTCGTCGGCTTGGAGTCCTTTTCCGAGGCCGGTCTGGCCAGCGTCAACAAAGGATTCAATCAAGTGGCCCGCTACCCGGAAATCATCCGGCTCATCCATAAACACGGCATCTGTGTGCAGGCGGGTGTGATTTTTGGCTTCGACACCGACAACCAAAAGGTCTTCGCCCAAACGCTGCGGGCTTGTGAATCCATGGGAATTGATGGTGTGACGGTGAGTGTGCTAACGCCCTTGCCGGGCACCCGGCTTTATGACGAGAGGAAACGGGATGGCCGTCTGACCAGCGACGATTGGGCGTACTTCAACGGCAAGACGCGCGTGGCGTTCAAGCCGACACAAATGACTCCGCAGGAATTGTTCTCCGGATACATGTGGTTCCGCCGGCAATTCTATTCCTGCCGATCCTTGTTCCGGCGGATGGCGGTATCGCGAACGAATCTCGCTCACAATCTCCTTGTGAATCTGGGGTACAAATGGTCACTGTAGGCATTAAGATGAAGGGGCCCGAACCCCGTCCCGCGGCTGCTCGCGCTGGTTGATATTCTCATGAAATTACAAATTAAAAAAGTCATGACCGGGTTGGTGGCCCTGATGGTCGCAGCAATCATCTGGCTGCCGTGCCTGCATCTTTTTTTCACCCGGCCGCTTTCTGAATTCCGTCAGGATCAAGGTCTTTCACCCAAGGCCCGCCAGCTGGCGGCCCGGCATTTGCAGCTCTGGACGGACCCGGCGTTACGGGAACAGGAACTGAACAAAATGCGGGCCAGCAATGCCGAATGGGATTTCATGGGACGAAGCTATCTGGTCTGGTCGCTCGCCAACATGGCTTTGCGCGATCCGGCGTCGAAGCAGCTTTATCTCCAAACGATGGATCAAATCATTGATGAAACTCTGCGGCTCGAAAAACAGGCGGGGATGTATTTCTTCCTGATGTCTTACGCCAGGGAACGGCATTATCTCGCGCAGCCGGCGCACAGCCTGTTTCTGGACGGTGAGATTGCCTTGATGCTGGCCTCGCGACGGGTGGTGGAAGAGAAACCGGAATATAAATCCCTGTTGACCGAACGTGTAAACGCCATCGTTGAACGCTTCCGGAAAAGTCCGCGGATGCTGCTGGAAAGTTATCCCGATGAATGCTGGATGTTCGATCATTGCGTCGCGCTGGACGCCATCAAGATGGCTGACTATTTGGACGGCAGCGATCATTCGGCATTGATCCATGACTGGCTTGCGATGGCGAAGCAGAAACTGGTCCACCGCGAATCGGGCCTGTTGATTTCCAGCTTCACGACCGACGGCATTCCGCTGGACGGCCCGGAGGGATCAAGCATCTGGATGGTGGCACATTCCCTGCAATTGCTGGACGAAGATTTCGCCCGCGACCAATACCAGCGGGCTCGAAAGGAACTCGGCAAAATCACGCTGGGTTTTGGATACGCACATGAATGGCCGAAATCGTGCCAGGGCCAGGCGGATGTTGATTCCGGCCCGATCATCCCGGGGTTTGAAATCAGCGCCGGTTCGAGCGGCATGGCCTTGATTGGCGCCAGCACCTTCGGCGATGGAATCTTTCTCCGGTCGCTCGCGGCCACGCTGGATTTTGCCGCGTTCCCCTCGCGAACGTACGGACGGCTGAAATACTGCGCGAGCAACCAGGTCGGCGACGCCGCCCTCCTTTATGCCGCAACACTCGGCCCGCTTTGGCAAAAGGTAAAAACCGGAGCAAAACCATGATAAAAATATTTTGTCAAAGTCTCGGGCTTTTCCGACGGGCTGAATTCCTGTCGCCCAAAGACCTGTTACAGCGCGCCGGCGTCATTGGCCTGTTGTTTCTGGTGGCACACCTCGCCGGGCTGCGCGAGTTTACCAGCGTATTGAATGGCACGGTCGGCTCGGTGGCCGTGAATGTGAAGCTGGGCACATTTCTGGCGGCGGTTTATATTCTGTTGTATCTGGCATTTGTCATTTTGGTCCCCGTGTTGGTTCTGGCCGCGGCGATGCTGACGGTTTGGCAGCGATGCACTCGAAAAGAAGAAAATTTTCCCATCACCCCCGATATCAAGCCTTGAAAGAAATGATGCCACCAGATCAGTCAACTGCATCGCCTGTTTTGATGGGCGTTTGCCGCTATGCCAATGCCGTTGTTTTGGTTCTGATCGCGCTGTTCTTTTTCTTGATCCCGGGAATTCTCACCCTCCGTGATCTGTCGGATCCGAACATCCGTTCCGCCGGCATCCCCCGTTCCGCGTGGAAGCTTCATCGTGTTTTATCACCCCAGTTTGAGCGATGGGCCGGGAAACGTCTTGCTTCCACGCGTGCGACAGCACTACCCACCACCAATATTTCAGGAACGGAATGGCCGCTGTTCGGAGCGGTCTTTTACCTCTGGGCGACGGAGTCGCTCCAGGCGGAATGGGAAAAGGGCCATGCTCCTCAAATCGTGGCGCCCAACATTTATGCCCGCGGCGCTATCGAAACAGCGACACGCCTCGTCATCGATCCCAAACAGGCGAACTGGGTCAAACTGCACTGGGGCACAAATTATTTAAAAACTGAAAATGTATTCTACCGGATGCTCGTCATCTCTGCATTGACCAGCCACGCCCGGCTCACTGGTGACCGGGAATTTCTGCCCTTGTTAAAAGACCAAGTTGACAGTTTGTCCGCGGAGCTTGACGCCAGTCGCTACGGTTTGCTTGATGATTATCCGGGTGAATGTTATCCGGGCGACGTGCTGACTGCGATTGCGATGATGCACCGGGCGGACGCGGTTCTGGGCACGGATCACTCAGCCTTTTTTGCCCGCGCCATCCGCGGCTTTCAGAACAAGGCTTTGGATTCCCGGGGATTGGTCCCTTACTTCGCCATCGCTCCGCTGGGAGAACCCGCTGACTCAAGCCGCGGTTGCGGTAATTCCTACGTCTCGCTTTTCTCCCCGGAAATCTGGCCTGAACCGGCGCGAAAATGGTATGACCTGTACACGCAATATTTCTGGCAGGAAGCCTGGACCTGCGCCGGCTTCCGGGAATTTCCAAAAGATTTGTCCCGAAACGACTGGTATATTGATGTGGATGCCGGGCCGGTCCTCAAGGGTTTCGGTTGCGCCGCTTGCGCGTTTGGTGTCGGAGCCGCCCGTGTCAACGGCCATTTTGAACACGCCTACCCGCTTGCCGCCGAGATGTTGGTAACCTCCTGGCCGCTGCCGAATGGCACGCGTTTGATTCCCCGGCTGCTTTCCAATGCAACCGATGCTCCTTACCTCGGCGAGGCCGGCATTTTATTCAACCTCACCCGTTTGCCAGCCGCAGGGGTTCCCATCCAGACCGGCGGTTTCCTGCCGGGGTTCGTTCTGATTTTTTTGGCGCTGCAGTTCGGGTGCGGTCTGATTCTATTGATAGCCTCGATTCGGTCACTGCGTTATTGGCGAAAACACCACACCTCAATGGTCCTCCGACGAGCGCAAACACAGTTTGGAATCTGGGTCGGACTGCTGGCCGCCTGCGTCATTTGCCTGTTCTTTGGCAAAACCCTCATCGCGTTGTTGTTTCTGGTGTGTGCCCAACTCTTCCCCCGATATCAACGGAAAAGCATGCCGCCACCAGATCCGTCGGCCATCAAGCCTGCCGGTGCATGAACTCAATCCCTGCATAAAGGGTTGTCCCGTGGGGGCAAAGTGTTGCCATGAAATTTTTTATTCAGGCTGAGGAAATTCCGCCCCTGGCGGCGCAGATAGCCAACCGTGCGCGAAACAGAACTCGATCGGCTGAACGAGTTTGTGCAAACCCGGTCTAACCAGTGCTGATTTGCCATTTTATGAGATACCTGAGAATGCCCTTTCAAAGCGACACCATCGCCCCGATGCTGGCGTTGCTGTTCGCCTCCACCGTAAGCCTGGCCCTGGTCGGCCTGTGCGTCGTCTGGACTAAAAACTTTCATTACGTCCTGCTGATGTGGAACCTCTTCCTGGCCTGGCTGCCGCTGCTGTTCGCCCTGCTGGCGCGGGACACCCTTCGCTCGCAGCCGCAGCGGACATGGCGTTTTTACGGCTTGGCGGGACTGTGGCTGCTGTTCTTTCCCAACGCTCCCTACATTTTTACCGATTTGATCCATCTCTGGACGGTCTTTCGCCTGCACTTCTGGATTGACCTCACCCTGATCCTGCTGTGCGCGCTGATCGGGTTGGTGCTCGGCTTCGTCTCGCTGTACTTGATGCAATCCATCGTGGCACAGAGATTTGGCCGCGTGATGAGCTGGTTGTTTGTGGCCCTGGCAACGGGTCTGTGCAGCGTTGGCATCTATCTCGGCCGGTTCCTCCGCTTTAACAGTTGGGATGTGATCCTGCGGCCGGGGAAAATCTATCACGGCCTGGATGCCTGGGCGGGCAGTCCGATGATTAACACGGCTTCCGCGGGGTTTCTGGTGATTTTTTTCCTGTTCTTCTTCATTGCCTACGTGATGCTTTTCGCCCTGACACGCCTGCCACGAACCGATTTCAGCCAAATCACCGCGGCAAACTGACAACGGGAAGTTGTCTGATGGGTTCGTAAAACGGCCTTCGTTTTTGCCTGGACAAATTTGACCGCCGGGCGCGTCATAAGGTCAGACATGCGCGGATCGGAACTCGAACGGCTCTACGACGGGCACGCCCAGTCGCTTTATGCCTTTCTCCTGAATCTCACCCGCGATGAGGCCGACACGCGCGACCTGCTCCAGGACGTTTTCGTCAAACTCGCCCGCCATGAGGAATTGCTGGACGGGGTGCGGGACGCGCGCGCGTTTCTCATCCGGCTGGCGCATAATGCGGCAATTGATTTGATCCGGCGGCGCGGCACGCGCGACAAAACGCGCGACCGGTTCGCCGCCGAAATTATCTCGCCCTTCGCGCCAGCCAGCGATCCGGATGCACAAACCTTTCGCGCCGCGCTGGCCGGGGCGTTGGCGGAATTACCGGAAGACCAGCGTGCCGTGGTGCACTTGAAATTATGGGAAGGCCTGACCTTCGAGCAAATCGCCAAGGCGCTGGACATTCCGTTAAACACGGCGGCCAGCCGCCATCGCTACGGCTTAGACAAATTGCGCGAGCGGCTGCGTCCCATTTATGAAGAAATCAAATAGCCGCAAACGAACGCAAAGAGCACAAAGAAAATGAAGCCGGATGATTTTGAACAAAAGCTCCAACGCCAGCCGTTGCGGCAGGTTCCCGCCGAATGGCGCGGTGAAATCCTCGCTGCCGCCGATGTGAGCCGTCGAACAATCCCTGCAGTTGGCCGCGCTTTCACAAGCGCGGCTACAAACCAGTCCTGGCTCTCAACCCTTAACGCTCAACTCTCAACCATCCTGTGGCCTCATCCTGTGGCGTGGGCAGGGCTGGCGGCGGTTTGGATTTTGATTCTGGCGGTGGATTTTTCGGCACGCGACAAAACCCCGCTCAGGGCGGAAAAATCCGCGCCGCCGTCGCCGGAAGTCATTGTGGAACTGCGGCAGCAGCAGCGTTTGCTGGCGGAATTGATCGGGCCGCGTGACACCAGCGACGCCGACCGGTCCAAATCTTTTGCGCCGCAGCCGCGCAGCGAACGCGCGGAATTTATGGCGGCGTGAACTTTTTGTTCGCCCGCCAGAGCGGCGCCGAAGCAACCGCGGTCCAGACGCTTCGCGAGGTTCGTTGACGCAAGGCAAACGCGCGGCGTCTGGACTGCAGCGGTTCACCGCCTCTTTTCGGACGAACTGGCAGACAATGGCAAATTTTATGAACGAAGAACCCCAAAGCATTTGGAAAAAATCGTGGACTGGCCTGCACTGGCTGCGCGCGTGGCTGGTTGTGGTGGCGGCAACGTTTTTTGCCATTCTGATTGTCACCCTGTTTATTCCCGGCAGGCCGCGAAGTCTTTCGGACTGGTGGCCGACGCTGGTTTTAACGCTCCTTGTCAGCGTGGTGTCCGCCACTGTGTTTGTTGGCCTTTGGGCTTTCATCCGCAGTTTTTTTTGCCGGCGCAACTTCAAGCGGCTGCTGTTTGGCGCCGCGTGTCTGGCCACGCTGATTGCGCTGTTTTACGCCGAGGAGGACTGGCGTGGCTGGCACGCATGGAACAAATTCAAACGGACCTGGGAGGCCAAGGGTGAACATTTTGACTTTTCCAGCACGGTCCCGGCACCGGTGCCGGAGGACCAGAATTTCGCGCTGACACCACTTGTCGCCAGCAGCTATCTCTATATTTTGGACAAGAACGGACATCGGATCAATCCGCAGAATACGAATGTGGTAAACCGGCTCGGAATGCCCATCAGCGTTGATGCTGACTGGAAAAATTGTCCGACCAATGGTTATTGGGCCAAAGGAACAAGAACCGATCTGATTGAGTGGCAAAGCTATTATCGTGTGGCGGCGTCAAAAACAAATTTATTCCCGGTGCCGGCGCAGCCACAATCCCCGGCCGAAGATGTCCTGGTGGCCTTGAGCAAATATGATTCGGCGATCGAGGAGTTGCGCGAAGCCAGCCGGTTGCCCGGCTCGCGGTTTCCGCTTAATTATGACAGCGAATCCCCGTCAGCCATTTTGCTGCCCCATCTCGCCGCGCTCAAGCGATGCAGCCAGACCCTCCAACTGCGCAGCCTGGCCGAACTGCAAAACGGCCAGCCGGAAAAAGCAATGGCCGATGTGAAGCTGGCGTTGCAACTGACCGATAAAATCCGCACCGAGCCGTTTTTGATTTCTCATTTGGTCCGCATTGCGATGCTGCAAATCATGCTCCAGCCGGTGTGGGAAGGTTTGGCGGAACACAAATGGTCGGATGAACGGCTTGCCGCGCTCGATGCGGAACTGGCGAAGCTGGATTTTCTTCAGGATTACCAGCTGTCCATGCGCGGTGAATTGGGATGTCAGGACGGCGAAATGGATCGTTTGCGTCGTTACCCGGAGCAAATCAAGAATCTGGCCGGAATCGGCGCTGGAGATGTCAATCACAAGGATCCTTCGTTGCCGGGCAAAATCGTCAGCCACTTGATCCCCGGCGGTTGGTTTTATCAAAACCAGCTTCGGTGCGCCCGCATGATGATTGAGTTTTACATTCCGGTGGCGGATATGAGCCAAGGCACCTTTTCTCCGGCGCTGGTTCGTCGTGGTGATGCCGCTTTGACGGCTGACAGCAAAACGGCCAGTCCTTTCAATTTGCTCGAACGGCTGATGCTGCCGGGTTTGGGCCAAGCCGCGAGAAAATTTGCCTATGGGCAATCTTCCGTGGATTTGGCGCGCACAGCGATTGCGCTGGAGCGTTATCGTCTCGCGCTCGGCAAGTACCCCGAATCGCTCGACGCGCTGGCGCCGCAGTTCATCGCCAAACTGCCGCATGACATCATCAACGGCCAGCCGTTGCGGTATCGCCTCGAAGCCAACGGTCCGTTTGTCCTCTACTCCGTCGGCTGGAACGAAGCGGACGATGGCGGCGAGGTTGGTCTCACCAAAAACGGCAACCTGGACAACAATGCCGGCGACTGGGTGTGGCGGTATCCGGCGAAATAATCGGGAGAACATCCAACATCGAACAACCAACACCCAATTGTTGGCAGATGAGCGGGGCAATGGATGTTCGGCGTTGGATGTTGGTTGTTGGATGTTCTCCAATCTCAATTATCCGTGTGCATCTGTGTCCATCCGTGGTTAAATTCCGTGCGTGAACATCACGAACCTGAATCCCGACACGGACATCGGCGCGAGCGCCTGGCTGGTGGAGGTGGACGATCACCGCATTTTGCTCGACGCCGGGATGCATCCCAAACGCGAAGGCCGCGCCGGGCTGCCGTTGTTCGGCAAGGCGGGGAATGCCGAGGTGGACGCAATTGCGATTTCGCATTGTCATCACGATCACGTCGGCGCGCTGCCGGTGGCGTGTCGGCATTTCCCCAAGGCGCACGTGCTGATGAGCGAGTTGAGTTATTTCATCGTCGAACGCGTACTGCACAATTCGGTGAATGTGATGACGCGCCAGCGCGACGAACTGGGCATACGGGAATATCCGCTCTACACGCACGACGAGGTGGACGACCTTGCGCCGGTGTTTCAGGGCTTCCGCTACAATCGGGAAGTCGAATGGGCGGCGTTTCACAAAACCCGCGCGGGTTTCGCCTCGCCGACGCTGGAATTTTTTGACGCCGGCCACACGCTGGGCTCGGCGGGCCTTTTGATTCGCGGAAAAAAAGAGACGCTTTTTTACACCGGCGACGTTTGTTTTCACGACCAGACGATGTTGCGGGCCGCGCGGTTTGAAGACGTGAAGGCTGACGTGATGATCATGGAAACGACGCGCGGCAACCGCCCCACGCCGCCGGGCTTCACGCGCGAAGCCGAGATCGAGCGGCTCACCGCGGCGATCCAGCGTGCGCTCAAGCGCAAGGGCTGCGTGCTGATTCCGTCGTTCGCACTGGGACGCACGCAGGAAATTCTGGCGCTGCTGGCGTTGCTCATGCGCGCGGGAAAGCTGAAGCCGCAGCCGATTTACATCGGCGGGTTGGGGCGGGTGTTCACGGAGATTTATGATCTGGAGGCGCACCGGACGCATCGCCAGCACACGAATTTGCAATTGCGCGAGGCGCTGGAACTCGTCGTGCTGGAACAGGGCCAGTCGGAAAAAATGAAGCTCGGCGGCGGGCGCATTTTTGTGATCACCGCCGGCATGATGAGCGAGCACACCGCCGCGCACAACCTCGCCGCGCGCATGATTGGCGATGAACGGCAATCCATTTTCTTCGTCGGTTACGCGGACCCGGACTCGCCGGGCGGACGGTTGAAGGCGGCGAAACACGGTGAAACGTTTGTATTCAGCCCCAGCGCCGGCCGCGTCACACGCAATTGCGAAGTGCTGGATTTTGATTTGACGGCGCACGCAGAGCGCGGGGATTTGCTGGATTTCGTCGGGCAGGTTTCGCCGCGCGCGATTTTGCTCGGCCATGGCGGTGATGATTCCCGCGCCTGGTTTGAGGAACAAATCAGCGCGCGCCATCCCAAAATCAAAATCGTTCAGCCGCAGCCGTCCGGGATAGTTTCGGTGTGAAAAACAAAACCGCCGGACGAAATGAATTCGGCCGGCGGTTTGTGCGTTCCGCGTCCCAAATTTAATTAGTGCCCGCCATTGACGATGTTGGCGAGGTTGAAGATCGGCAGGAACATGCAAATGACCATGCCGCCGATGACCACTCCCAGGAAGCAAATCAGCATGGGTTCAAGGAGCGACATGAGGCCGGAGAGCGTGGTTTCGACTTCCTCGTCGATAAAGTTCGAGACGCGCTCGAGCATGTTGTCAATGTTGCCGGTTTGTTCGCCGGCGCTCAACATGCGGATGATCATGCTGGGGAAAATCGGGTTCTTGCCCAACGCGGCGGAAATGCCTTCGCCCCGTTCAATGTCGCCGGCGGCGGTCTTGATGGCTTTTTCCATGACGACGTTGCCGACGGTTTGAGAGACAATTTGCAGCACTTCCAGGATGGGCACACCGCTGCGAATGAGCGAGGCGAGCGTGCGCGTGAAGCGAACCAGGCAAATTTTATGCGCAATGGGGCCAAATATCGGCAGCTTGATGCGGCGGGAATCCCAAAACAAGCGTCCCGGTGGGGTCTTGATGAAATACATCCAGCCCCACAGGGCTGCGCCGGCGCAAACGATGAACACGAGAAAGTATTGTTTGACGATATCGCTGAGGTTCATCAAGAACTGTGTCGGTCCAGGCAATTTCGCGCCGAAGCCGGAATAAACTTCCTGGAAGGTGGGAACGACTTTCACCAGCAGGAAGATGGTGATGCCAATCGCCACGATGGTCACGGCTGACGGATACATCAATGCGGTCTTGACCTTTTTACGAAGGCGTTCGGAATTTTCCAGGTAGGTCGCCAGGCGCGCCAGAATTTCGGCCAGCAAACCGCCTTTTTCGCCCGCTGAAACCATGGAATAGTAAAGGCGGTTGAATGTCTTTGGATGTTTTTGCAACGCCTCGGAAAAACTTTCGCCGCTTTCGACGCGCGCGCATACGTCCCGAATCACGTCGCGCATGACCTTGTTCGGCGTTTGGTCCGCCAGCGCTTGCAGGGACTGCACGATGGCGATGCCCGCCTCAATCATCGTCGCGAACTGGCGGGTGAAAACGACCAGGTCGTTCAGCGCCACCTTGCCACCCTTCATTTTGCCTCGTTTGGAGATCTTTTCCTGGATGGACACCACCAAAAGGTTGCGGTTAAGCAACGCGGCAATGGCGGCTTGTTCCGTCACGGCTTCGACCGTGCTGTTGATTTCCCGGCCGGTGGCCGTCTCGCGTGCTGAATAGGCAAATGATGGCATATCTTTAATTTCGTAATAAAACCGCCCTCAAAACTCACCCCAATCGCAATCCTGTAATCAGGTTTCTGCCGTCTGACTAAGCACAATTTGTTCCAGTCTGGCTCGCAGAATCCAATGAAGCAGAATCCATAACCCCCAAAGCCCGGCATGGTTATGAGTGCCTGAACTTCATACAACCGCCGCACAAAATTGGATCCAAAACCCTGGCTATTGGTGTAACGGCTTTATTTTTAGCGTGTTACAACTATTTAATTCCCCAAAAAAAATGTTGTAAAAAAAATGGGATTCTCCTATTTTCATTGCAATTGCCCCATTTGGTGCCGGGGTAAACGGGTTTTGCCCTGAAGCACAGAGGCACTAAAAACAGTAAACAATTAAAACAAACAACATCGGAGGAACCAGATGAAGTTTAATAAATGGACAGTGGGTCTCGCGGCCATCGGGGTAGTTAGTCTTGCCTCGGCGGCGCGCGCGGACGAAAAAATGAGCCAGGTGCAAACCGCGCTCTCGAACACCACGCTCAGCGGCTATGTGGACGTGGCGGCAATCTGGAGGCCAGGCACGGATCAAGGGGCGTTAGGCGGTCCGAATATTCCCGCCTCTGCCTTCAGCAAAAATGACGGCTTCTACTTGAATGCCGTTGACATCGCCCTCGACAAGCCGCTGGATGAAAGTCCATGGGCTGCCGGTTACCATGTCGAACTCATGTTCGGCCCGGATTCGCAACCTGTCAGCGGCGGCGGTAACGTTGCCAACATCCGTCAAGCTTACGTTGCCTTGCGCACTCCGGTGGGCAATGGCATTGACTGGAAAGTTGGCGTGTTCGATACCATCATTGGTTATGAATCCACCAGTTGTCCGTTGAATCCGAATTACACCCGCTCCTACGGCTACACCATCGAGCCGACGACCCACACGGGCGTTTTGGCCACCTACAAAGTGAATGACGTGCTGTCAATTTCGGCAGGCGTGGCGGACAGTTCCAATATCGGGACCGGGACGCAAGCCATTAACGGGACCTCGACATACGAGTCCCAAAAAACCTACATGGGCGCGATCGCACTGACCGCACCGGACAGTTTTGGCGCGCTGAAAGGAGCGACGCTCAACTTCGGCGCCATTAATTCTGTTGACTCAGCGGCTAACGGTTTTGGCACCAGAAGCAGCTTTTATGCGGGGTTGACCGTGCCGACGCCCAGTAACAAAGTTAAGTTCGGAGCGGCGTTCGACTACCTCAACTACAACAACAGCGGTGGCGGTAATGGGGATGACAGTATCTGGGTGGCCGGTCTTTTCGCCACCTTCCAAGCCACGGATAAACTGTCCTTCAACCTCCGTGGTGAAGTTGTGGATGCCACGCAAATTGGCAATTCCCTTGGCGGCGGCATTGTTACCACCACCCCTGCCAGTCCGAATCCGCTCAACTTCTGGTATGCTGGACACTATGCCGAAGAAATTACGGCCACGGTTCAGTACCAACTGTGGGCCAATGTGTTGAGCCGCGTGGAATTCCGCTGGGATCATGTTGGGGGCAATGCCTTCGGCTATGGGCAAACAGTAACAGGAGAAAGTGCTTCCGTTGCCTTCCCAATGAAGCAAAACGACTTCATGCTGGCGCTTAACCTGGTCTACCAGTTCTAATTAAATTGAAACATTCAAGCCCCTTCCGGCAAAACCGGAAGGGGCTTTTGTTTCCTCCCGAGATTTCGTAGCCGTCCCGCAGTGCGGGATCAGTCCACTCCATTTCCCAAAAAGAAAGTCAGAACCGGCTCGCGTCGGCTGCTGTCTCTGCATTTCAAAACTTGGCTTCCTTCGCGCTTCTGCCAATAATCCGCCCGCCAAATGCAATTGATTCGGGACATTTACACGGCGAAACGCGCGGCCAGCCAGCCGGTCATTTCCTTTGAGTTTTTCCCCCCGAAAACCGCCGAAGGGGACCGCAATCTTTTAGAAAAACAAATCCCCGCCCTGCTCCAAGCCAAGCCCGATTATTGCTCCGTCACCTACGGTGCGGGCGGCAGCACGCGCGACAAAACGTTGATGATTGTGGATCGCATCCGGCGGCAGCACGGCCTCACCGCCCTGGCGCATCTCACGTGCGTCGATCACACCCACGGGCAGGTGCGCGAGCTTTTGGAAAAAATCCAATCGCTGGGTTGTAAAAATATTCTCGCGCTCCGCGGCGATCCGCCGGGTGGTGGAGAATTTCAGCCGACGCCCGGCGGTTTTGAATTCGCCGCGCAACTCGTCAAGTTCACCCGCGAGTCGGGCGATCTTTCCATCGGCGTCGCCGGTTTTCCCGAAGGCCACATCGCGTGCCGGGAAGGCAAACACGCCGACTGGCGGCATTTGAAGGAAAAGGTGGATGCAGGCGCGGACTTCGTGCTTACGCAATTATTTTTCGACAACGCCGATTATTTTGAATTTCGCGATTTTGTTGCCGACAAACTTGGTGTTTGCGCGCCGCTCGTGCCGGGCATAATTCCGATCTTGAACGCGTCGCAAATCACGAAATTCACGCAGCTTTGTGGGGCGAAAATTCCGCCGCCACTCCGTTCCAAACTCGATCAATTGTCCGGCAATGACGAAGCCGCCGCGGAATTCGGCATCGAATACGCCACAAACCAGTGCGAGGAGTTGCTGCGCGCCGGCGCGCCGGGGCTTCATTTCTACACGCTGAACAAATCACGCTCGACCGTGCGGGTCTTGAAAAATCTCGGCCTGGCCTGACGATTTTTGATTTACGATATGCGATTTACGCGGCCACCGGAACTTTTGAGCGACTCGTAAACCGTCTTTCGTATGTCGTAAATGCTCAAAACAAATTGTTCGCCATGATCCCGATGACACTCAACGGTCCCTGGTCTTCCAAACTATCAGCCATTTTATCCAATTTTTGCAGCGAGAGCTTGGCGTTTTTGTAGAATTCCTGCTCGTTGACGAGTTTGCCGATCGTGCCTTGTCCCTGATTAACCTTCTGCAAAATCTGGTTGAGATTGGTCATTGAAGCGGTCGTTTCGTTGTAGAGCGTTTCGTCGGTCACCAGCTTGCCGATGGTGCCCCGGCCGGCACTGACGCCGCTGACGACCTGGCGCACCTCGCCCACGGTGTCCTGTAAATTGGTCACCGTCATCAGCGCCGAAGCATAAAGCGCATCTTCATAAATGAGTTTGCCGACCGTGCCCTGCCCGCTCGCGATCTGGCTGGAAATGTTTTCAATGTTGGAGATGGCCCCGCCGATGTGGCCGCTGTTTTGTTTGATGAAATCGGTCACCGGGCCGAGCAGGTTGTCAATCTTGTCGCCGGTGAAGCTGTCGCCAAACCTTTTGATGCCGGCAGCGGCCTCGTCAAGCTTGGCCATGACGGCGTTGAGGTCGGGCTGTTCTTCCGTTTCCAGCATCATGCCGTCGGTGGCGCGCGGCGCTTCCGTCGAACCGAACCCGATGGCAACAAAATTCTGTCCCATCAGACCGGTGAATTTAATGACCGCCTTGCTGTCCGTTTTCACAACGGCGTCAGAATGAAGCTTCATCGTGACTTCGCCCTTGTTGCCGGCGAGCGCAATTTTTTCGACGCGGCCGATTTCCACGCCGGCCATTTTGACGCTGTTGCCGGCCTTCAAGTCCTGCACGGTGTTGAACAGCGCTCTGACGCGGTAGCCCCGGTGAAAGGTTTCCATGCTGCCGAGTGTTTCCATGATGAAGAAGGCGGCGAAAATGACGAGGACGACAAATACGCCCAATCGGGTTTCGAGTGAATTTTTCATTAATTTTGAGATTAAGGTTCGCGTTTAAAGTCGGCGTGCAAAAAATTTTGGACGAGCGGATCGTTGAAGCGTTTCACTTCATCTGGTGTGCCGATGGTGAGAATGCGGCCTTCGTTGATGACGGCCATGCGGTCGGCCACGCCGAACGCGAAGTCGCGGTCGTGCGATACGACCAGCGACGTGACGTGAATGCGCCGCTGGAGCTGGAGAATTTCCTCGCCAATGACCATGGACGAAAGTGGATCGAGCTCGCTCGTCGGTTCGTCATAAAGAATCAGTTGCGGCTCGATGACCAGCGCGCGGGCAATGGCAACGCGCTTTTTCATGCCGCCGGAAAGTTCACCGGGCATTTTGTCCTCGGTGCCTTTGAGGCCGACGGTTTCAAGCATTTCAGCGACGATGCGGGCGATTTCCCCCGGCGGTTTGAGCCGGTGCTCGCTCAAGTAAAGCCCGACGTTTTCACCAACCGTCAGCGAGTTGAGCAGCGCGCCGGACTGGAACACCATCGCGAGCCGGTATTTGCTGGCGACTTCCGGCGACTGGATGGATTCGCCATTGATGAGGATTTCGCCGGCGTCGGGCGGTTCGAGCCCGATAAGTTGTTTGAGCAACACACTTTTGCCGCTGCCACTCGGCCCCATGATGACAAATATTTCTCCGGGTTCGACTTTGAAATCAAGTCCTTTGAGCACTTCCTGCCCGTCGAAACTTTTGCGCAGGCCGCGCACCTGGAGGCTGACGCCGGAATGGTTGTTGGTTGGCCCGTTCATTATTTCAACAGAACCCGTGTGAGCATGTAGTCAAAAATCACGATCAGGACGATGGAATTAACGACGGCTTTCGTGACCGAGCGGCCGATGCCGCGCGGCCCGCCGATGGTCGCCAGGCCTTGATGACACGAAACCACGCCGACGATCAACGCAAAGCAAAAACTTTTGAACACGCCGTTGGCCACATCCTTCAATTCCACCACGTCGCGCAAGTTGGCCCAAAACGCCTGGAATGGAATCCCGATGCGGCTGTTGGTGTCGGCGACGACCGCGCCCCCCAGCCAGCCGACCAGGATGCCAAAAACCACCAGCATCGGCAGCGCCACGGCGATGGCCAGCAGTCGCGGCAGCACCAGGTAATGAACCGGGTTGATGTTCATGGTGCGCAACGCGTCAACCTCCTGATAAACACGCATGGAGCCTATTTCCGCCGCCATGGCCGAGCCGATGCGTCCTGCGATGAGAATGGCCATCAAGACCGGCGCCAGTTCCTTGGCCATCGCGATGCCGACGATGCCGCCCACGGCGCTGGCCAGGCCGCGTTCGACCAGCACCGGGCCGGTTTGCAACGCAATGACCGCGCCGATGAAAAATGACAATACGCAGACCATCAGCAGGCTGGCATTGCCGATTTCAAAGAATTGGTCGAATACTTTCTGCCGCTGCCGCCACGCCAGCGGCAGAGACAGCAGCGTGCGCCAAAACAACAGGAAAATTTCGCCGATGTTTTCAAACATAATTTATTTCGCCGCACGGCCCGTTTGCGCCTGCCATTTGAGCGCCGGAACATAAAACAAACGCAGCTTTTTCATTTCCGAATCCGATTGATACTGGAAAAACCCGAACAGGAGCGAGCATTTTTTCGACACGGGCGTCGTGTCGCGGCGATACAGGTTCCAGAGAAACGACTGGCTGGCAGCGCCGGTCCGGGGATTGTTTTCCGAACGCCACAACGACCACAGGGGCGACCAGTTGCGCTCGATGCCCCGGTTGTTGGGCAGCGCCGATTCGACCAGCGCGAGAATTTGCAGCCGGCTGTTGCCATTAAAATCATGGTGCCAGGCGAACAACGGCCAGCCATCCACGCGCTGTCGCTCCGCGCCGGTTTCGGTGTTTTTTTCCATCACCCTCGAGAACAGATAAAACAAAATGCGCGTGCGTTCCCGATCCAGAATCTCGGTATGCAGGCGTTTATACGTGTAAAGCGGCCAGAGATAAAAATCGCTTTCCAGCGTGTCGTTGTGCGAACGGCCGAACAGCGGCCAGACCCGCGTGGTGGTTTTGCCCTCGCCGCGAGCGACAATGACGAACGGCCAGGGGCTCTCCCATTCGTGATATTTTTTTTCACGGTCGTCAATCCAGGTGAAAAACGGCCAGAGCACGGAGGTCAAATCGCGTTTGGGCGAGCGGACCTCGCAGTAAAGCGGCAGCGCCGCCCGGAATTTTTCCGGATTGTCGGTGCCGATGCCGTTGTTCTGGTGAAAATAGACCGGCCAAACGGCGAAAAATTTGTCATGGCCGCCGAAGATTTCCGTTTCGCCAAAGCCGTTGGTTTTCGTGGTCACGTCCTTGTGTTCATTGCCGATGAACGGCCAGACTTGCCAGCCCTCCAAGCTGTCACCGTGCCGCAGATGGAAAAACGGATAAAGATAATTGTCGGTAACGACATCCCGCTTCTGCGACTCGCCATAAATGGGAAACAGGACGAAGAAAATTTTACCGCGAAACAGCCGGTTTTGGAGGTGCCCGTAGAACGGAAAGAGCGCGGTATAATTTTCATCCGGATCCGCCGAGCGTTGCTGAAAATAGACCGGGAAAAGCGTGAAGCGTTTTGCGGTTGAATCATCCGGGTTCTGGCCGCCGGAAAAACTGAGCAGTTGCGCAAGTTGCCAGCGGTATTCCATCCCATAACGTTCATAAGTCAACACCGGGTAAAGCAGATCGAATTCCTTTGATTCGGTTGCGGAGTCCGCGTCATAAGATAGCAGGGGCGGAATGGCCCATGTTTTTTCCGAATCTTTGAGCTGGTCATAAAAAAACGGCCCGGCGGCTTCGGTGCGTTGCCCCGAATCCAACATCAGCGCAAAGTGATCGAAGCTCGGCCCGGCATGAAAACCTTCCCCGGCAAAGGCGGCGGAGGGAAAACCGATTGCCAGGCCCAAGCAACAGATTCGCAAGCGATGAAAGAATATTGGGTTCCGGGTGAACACGTCCGTTCCTATAAGCTGGAAGAGAGAATTTTGACAGGCTTTTGACAAGATATTTAACACCTTGCGTTATCGTTATTGAAAACAGGATTTACTTGTTTTCAAGCCGTTAGAAGTTAGGTTTAACATTGATATTGACTTCTTGTGAGTTTTCTTTATGCTTTCTATACAATTGAGGTTTTACCTCGGTTCCTCCTGACCCAGTGCCGACAACGAGTTGTCGGCGCTGGGTTGTTTTATTAACGGACACCACCGGCCCAGCAAATTCAACAACGCTGGCAAAAACGTCAATCCCGCGATCATGCATGTGGCAATCCCCGTTGCCATCAGGCAGCCCAAAGTGTACAAGCCGTGATGTTTGGAAAGCATCATGCTGCCGAAACCGGCAATGGCCGTCAATCCTGACACGAGCACGGCCTTGCCGGTGCTGCGCGACAAAATGCCGGGCGTGCGCTCCTCGGCAAAGCGGTTGAGGATATGAATGCCGTTCGTCACGCCGATGCCGATGACCAGCGGCAGCGTCATGATGTTTGCCAGATTGATGGGAATGCCGAACCAGCCCATCAACCCGGCCAGCCATAGCGAGCCGATGGCCACCGGCAGCAACGCCAGAATCACAGCGCCCGCACTCCGGAAATGAAACAGCACCATGAGCGCAATGGCCGCCAGGGAATACCACGCCGCCTGCACAAAGCTGTCTTTCATCATTGTCTCGTACTCATACAACTGGACCGGGGTGCCGGTGACATTGGGATCCACGGTCCGCAAGGCAGCGACAAACTTTTCCTGGTTGTCACGCTCCCAGACATCGTTCTTGGGATAAACCTGCAGCAATAATTTCCCCGTCACTCCCACAAACTCGTTGTGCACCGAAGGCGGCAGGTCCTCGACACGCAGCGGCGCGCTGTCGTCCTGATGTTGCAGAAATTGGAAGGTGCCAATCAGATCGGAAAACAAGGCCTGTTGGAACTGCGCCAATTTTTGCGCGTGTTCCGCCAGTGCCGCAGGGCCGCCCGCCAGCATCGTCTTGCGCAACGTTTCAATCGCCCGCCGCAAGGCAACCAGTTGCCGCGTCAGGGCCGGTTCGTTGGTTCCCACCTCGTCGAGCGCGTTGCCCAGATATCCGTAAAGTCCATACAGCGTCCGGCTCAAATCGTAAACCTCCACCGGGCGCGGGTCCGGGGCGTTGAACGCCAGGGTCGCGACTTGCTGTTTGATTTCGCCAAGCAATCGTAATTTTGATGTTTGGTCCGCAAGAAAATCGTCGTAAAATGGCGGTTCAATATCCGCGACCATCGGAAGCTGCTTTATTTTTTTCTCCAGCTCAACCGCATTGGTCAGCGAGTCGGCAATAACCGCTCCGTAAAGCAGCGATTTATCAGCCAAATCCACCAGTTTGTGGGCGAAGACCACTGAAGGCAGGCTGGGACTCTGCAATTTGATCAGGTTGTAATCGAAATGAACCTTGCGCGCTTCAAACAACGCCATCACGCACAGGCCCGCCGTGACCCCCAGCACCAGTGCCGGCCGTTGCAGCCAGATGTTTTCAATCCGTGCCCGGGCTTCGTCCTCGGTGATCCGGTGGTCCATGACGTTTTGCCGCCCCCGCAACAACATCACTGGCAGCAGGGTCATCATGGGGATGAAACAAACCAGCAGGCCGCCGCCGCAGATGACGCCCATTTCCTGAATCCCTTTGAAATTCGTGAACGCCATCGCCAGAAACGCGCCTGCCGTCGTCAACGCGCCGGTGAAAATCCCTTGCCCGGTAAATACCATCGCCTTGGTCAGCGCCGCCTCCGCCGTTTTGCCATGCCGCAATTCCTCCTCATAACGCGTAATCAAATGCACGCCATAATCAATCCCCAAGCCGATGAGCATCGGCACGAACATGACCGTCAAAATATTCAGATGCCCGATCGTCAGCGCGGCAAATGCGAGCGTGTAGGCCAGGCCGACGACCAGGCAGATCGTCGCCTTCACCGGCCGGCCGGTCTCATTGTATCCGTATATGAAAATCAGCGCGCACAAAACGAGCGACACAATGCTGGCCAGCGTGGCGTCCTTCTCTGATTGCGTCATTTGATCGTAATCCAGGACCGGCTGGCCCGTAAGACCCACATTGAGGCCCGGCACTTCCATTTGCGTTTCTTTGACGAGTTGGCGCAAACGGATAATCGAACGGGCGTCCAGTTCGTCCTGGGTTGGCGCGGCCGCCTGGCCCGCCGTTGCGCGGCCGGCCTCCTCGCTGGGCGCATGGGTTTTGACCAGGAATATGTGGCCATTGGCGAAGGTGATATAACTTGCCAGAACCGCGTCTTCTCTGCCGCCAAACAGGGTGAAGATGTTGGGCGATGGCGGCGTTCCAGGCCGGCGCAGGGAATCGGTGGCCTCCGTCAGGATGTGCGTTAAAGCGGGTAGCGAATTGACCAGTGCGTCGGTGTCAGCATTGGCTTCGCGTGGCGCGGTGCGGAAAGCCGTGTTGATTTGCTCAAAAAACGAGACCAGATTGGTCGTTTGGGTGAACTGCCGGATGAATGGCTGGGCGGCGGCGAGCATCGTCTTCGTCTCCACCAAATCCTTCTCCGACGCGTACAGCATCCCCTTGGAACCCATGATCATCGGGTTCTGCGCGTAAAAAACATCCTGGAACAGGTTTGTTTCCGCCTGCATTTTCGCGGCGATGCGCTCGAACGAATTGCCGGTTTTTCTCGATGTTGTCACTCTCCACCACCACTACCAGGGCATCCGGCTCGGGGAATTCCTTCTGGAACTGGAGAAAATTATGGTGATATTTCTGATTGGGCCCCACCAGGTTGTCCTGGTTCTTGTCGAAGTCGAGGTGGCCGTAGGGCTTGGGCAGGGCGTAAACCACGCAGATCATGAACAACACCACCTGCGGCCAGAAAACCCATCGGGGATGACGGATCACCACCGCCGCCAGCCGGGCCAGCAGCCGCGCGAGAAAACTGTCAGCGCTTAGTGCCTTCATGCTTCGGGGCGGCGCTTGGGGTTCATGCTTTCACCGTATCATCAGGAAATTCAGCGTTGGAATAAACTTCCTTCACGTCATCATGTTCTTCCAGCGCCTCAATCAGTTTGTTGACTGCCGTAATGACCGCTGCGCCGGTTAACGGCAGGGTGATGGTGGGCAGTGACGTGATTTCCGCCGCTTCGCACTTGATGCCCCCGGCTTCAATTTGTTTGTGCACGGCTTCAAAATTTCCCGGTTCGGTCAGAATTTCATATCCCTGCGGCTCGGCCTTGAAATCCTCCGCGCCCGCTTCCAGCGCCAGTTCCATCAATTGATCTTCACCCGCCGCTTCGCGCGCCACGATGATTTGCCCTTTCCGCTGAAACAACCGGCTGACCGATCCCGCCGTCGCAATGCTGCCGTTGTTCTTGGTCGCGATGCTGCGGATGTCCGATGCCGTGCGATTGCGATTGTCCGTGCTCACTTCCACGAGCAGCGCCACGCCGTGGGGGCCGTAGATTTCATAAGTCAAATCCTCGAAGTTCGCGCTTTCCCCGCCGCCGGTGCCTTTTTTGATGGCGCGCTCGATGTTGTCGCGCGGCATGTTCGCCATGCGGCCCTTGAGCAGCACCATGCGCAGGCGCGGATTCATGTCCGGGTCGCCGCCGCCGATTTTGGCGGCAATGGTGATTTCGCGCCCCAACTTGGAGAAAATTTTCCCGCGCTTGGCGTCAATCGCGCCTTTGAAGTGCTTGACCTTGGCCCACTTGCTGTGTCCGGACATGGTTTGCGTTAAATCGTTAAACAGTTGCTTCGTTGAATGGTCAAATCGCTTTTCTTTCCGGCGCCACGATTTGACGATTCATGTTTCAACAGCTTTCGCTTCAACATAAACCGCCGTGCCATAGCACAGCACCTCGGTGATGCCCACCGCAATCTCCGTCGCGTCGTAGCGCACACCGACGACAGCGTTGGCCCCGAGTTCTCCGGCATGGGTGAGCATCTGGTTGAAGGCGTCTTCACGCGTGCGCTCGCAAAGATTGGTGTAAAGCGAAATGTTTCCGCCGAAAACCGCCTGAATGCTGGCGCCAAAATTCCCGACGATGGAGCGCGACCGCACAATGATGCCGCGCACGACGCCGAACGATTTGACCACGCGGTAACCGGGCAGTTCAAAGGTCGTCGTCGTCAATGGATGTGTCAGACTCATACACCAACGATTGAACACGACGATGCGTGCCGACAAAAGCGAAAAGTTCCGGCGTGTTTACGGCCGGCGCGTCCGCGCACCGCCCCGTAACGGCGGGCCTCTGGCCTGCCGTAGAGCCGGGCGTCTCGCCCGGCGGAAAAAGCATGGCCAGTGGATGGGCGCGGGAGAATGCGTGTGTCGTAGAAAATTTGTGTGCCGGGCCCCCCGGTTGGCGGGACACCCATCCTCTACGTCAGGCGTGGATGCCTGACGCTACAGCGGGGGCAATGCGCGGCACCCGCTCAAGGCGAAAGCCACCGTCATGCGACGGGTCAACTTTTCTGATGTTTTCCTTGTATTACACAAAATGAAGATTTAGGGTCGCTCCTGAATTCGGGAGAAACCGGGTTAAAAACTTATGAAAAAGACGCAGATGGTTTCGGCGGGGATTGCGTTTGTTCTCGCAATAAACTTCATTTTACACGCCCAAACAACGACCATATCCATTCAATCATTGCGGTCGGCGTCAGCCGGTGATTTGGAGGTGATGTTACAAGCGGTGGAAGCCACGACACCGTTGCAGGCGGAATCAGTTCCACGGGGCGCCACGTTCTGGTCCGCTAAAAATATCAATTTTCCCCCGCTGCCATCGAACCTCAATAATCTGCCGGCGTGGAATTTAGGGGGTGGCAACTGGCTTCTGGCGGACCAGGATTTCGACTACGCTGCCTTGGAGTCGCAAAATGCGGCGATGCATATGCTGTCCAGGGCAATGGGTTTGGAGATGGACAGCCAAGAAGTTGACGACAACAGCTACACGATAGACACCAACGGGCTGTGGCTGGAACTGACAGGCGTTTCAAACGAGCAGACGTATTTGAACCTGCATAACGCCACCAATCAGGTTTATGCCATCTGGAGCGCGACCGATCTGTTGGCAGGCTGGCAGGTGGAGACGGAGTTGTGGCCGTCGAACGCGGCGGTGCTGCCCTTCACGGTGCCGACATTGGAGCGGCAGAATCTGTTTCTGCAAGCGGAGGACTGGACGGACGTGACGGAGAATGGCAATCAGACGCCGGACTGGTGGTTTTGGGAATACTTCGGCACGATAGCTCTGTCCGACACGAACTTGGACAGCTTGGGCAACACCCTCCTTTACGATTACACCAATGGCATTGACCCTAACGTCATTCAGTTTTCATTTCAATTTCCTGATCATGTGACAACGAACGCGGTCGGCGGTTCAATCACGCTTTGGGCTGGCCTGCCTTTTTACTATGCCATGTCGGTCAATGACACGAATGTTGCCGATGCGCTCTGGCAACCTTATGCGGGCACAAACATTATGGCCGCGCTGGGCGCGACCAACGGGACTTATACGGTTTCCGTGGGTTTGCGCGGACGAGCGCCGGGCGAAGCGCCGCTTTGGGAATGGACCACGGTCATTCTGGACGCCACGCCGGCATTTCTGGTGGTGACCAATCCGGTTGCCAGTGTTGTCACCAAGCCGGTGATTCAATTGCAGGGCTATGCCAGCGAACAATTGAGCAATCTGACGTTTGATGTCAGCAATGCGATGGGCGTGCTGGCCGATCAGCCGGGGTTTTTGGCCGGCCAATTTTACGACACGAACGTTTTGGCGTTCACGACGAACTATTTTCAATGTTACGACATTGCGCTGACCAACGGGTTGAACACCGTAACGCTGCACGCGACGTTTTCGACAGGGGAAACCGTCACGACCAATGTCAGCTTCACGCTGGATTATTCGGGTGATGTTGCGCCGGTGATCAGTTTAACCTGGCCGCAGGACGGCGCGAGCATCGGAGGGAATACTTTTACCCTGCGCGGCATTTTAGACGACCCCACAGCTCAAGTCAGCGTGAGCGGATTGACCGATGAGCCGGTAAAGGGAAAAGTAGGACGTGACGGGCAGTTCTGGGTCGAAAATTTGCCGCTGGCCAATGGTGACAACACCTTGACGTTGACGGCGACGGACGCGGCGGGAAATCCGAACACGACCAACATCACCGTTTTCCAGGGCGGTGTGATGCTCACCATCAACCCCCTGTCTGACGATGATTTGAGGCAGTCCACTAACACGGTGTATGGCACGGTAAGCGATTCGAGCTATGATGTGTGGGTCAACGGTGTGGAGGCTTATTATGTGGACGACGAGGGCGATTGGGAAGCCGACGGCGTGCCGGTCAACGGTAACGGCATCGCCGCGTTCGACGCGACAGCGTATCCGCCCGGAGCAGCCCAGGCGATGAGGGGTTATTTCCATCCGCTGGACGATGGAGGCGGGGAGGCGGAAGTCGGCCAGTCGCTGGTCGAGGAGATGCCTTCAATGATTCTGGTTTTCAGTTACCAGAGCCAGGATTATCACAACAGCGTTACAGTGCATTTTTGCGACGGCTCGCAAGCCGGTGGTAGCGATTCGGATAATTACAGTTGGACGCCCGGCTCGTCGGACGCTCCACCCTTATCACCGTGGCCACAAATATCGGAGAGTGACTCCGGTTCAAAATTAACGGATGGTCAAGCCCAACACTGTTCCGGGTTGGGGGCTTTGACCTATTCGGACTGGACGCAGAAAAGCACCTTGATTGAACTGGTGGTTCGCGGCCAGCCGCAGAGCGGAGAGCAACGGCTGGTGTTGCTGACGGCGCAAGCCAATGACACGGACGGCAATCCCATATCGCCCTCTGCTTACAGCATTTTGGGACAAAGCCAGACACCCGTTACTAATGATGATGGTTCAATTTCGGGGCAGACGCTGGTGAGTGTGCCTGCGGGTTCGGTGCGGAACATCACGCCCTCCCTTCCGGTCAACGGCTACTTCAATGTCCAGCCGCAGGATGTGAAACTGAAAATCATTGACGCGAACACAGGAACGGATTTGACCGACCAGACCAACACGGTGATTGTGGGGCAGCAAATGAATTGGTATTGCCAGTTGTCCATCACCAATCAGTTTATGACCAATTCCACGTTGACAAATTTTCAGTGGACGGTTCCGGGCTACGCCATCTCGAATTATGTGGTGGCGGCGGATGCCAGCAGCGCGGTGGTGGTCACCAACTTCCCGCTGAATAATTCCAACGTGGTTTTTTACTGGGTGGATGGTGCGAGCAATCGCGTCGTTCAATGCTCGGCAACGGTGCAAGGCAAAACAATTATGGCACAAGCGACATTTAATGTCTATCGGCCGAAAGTTTCCATGTTAAATCCAGCAGGTAATGGCGTGCCAACAAACGTGTGGGCATCCTCAACAGCTTTGTGGGTTTCTCTAGGGAGAGGCACGATAAGTCTTGGGATTGAAAGCAAGACGAATAACATGAATTATATTGTCGGGATAACTTCATCAAATTTCGACGGCGATGCAAAAATCACTCAAATCTGTACGATTAACGCAACTGGTAGTGGTCTAAATCAATGCACAAACTGGCTCGACAATTCAGACCCTTACAGCAGTAGCACTTCCGTTAAGGTAAATAAAAATCTAATTGCTACAAACCAGTTTGGATTGAACACCATGATGCTTGATGACGCACCACAGGCCGCATCCAGCTTGTATCAAGCTATTCAAATGAATGACAGTTTTGTTGACTATGTCATGTTTAATCCAGCCTATCTTGGTCATCCGAGCATTTATGTGCCTATCGGCAAAATCACTTGGAGCACTTCCGCTGGCGCTTCATGGCCAAGCACCACCATCAGTCCTAACTCTGTTATTGGTCCCACGGGGCCTGATGATTCGATGGACTTTCCTGTGTGGACGAATGTTTATTCAAATAGATAAAAGAAATGTCAACAAATATGAAAATGAACGTAATTATTTCATCGGCGATCTGCGCGTTATGGTCAATTCAGGTATTTGGGGTAGGATTTTCCCAAACGAATAACGGGATCTACTTGGTCATCGGCGGATCAGCATCCACCAATGAGCCAATCAAATTTGACGAACGGCTTGCTTATCAGCCTTTTTGTAACACAGGAAGCATTCGGTTGTCTCAAACTGAACCTATTTATGGCACAAAAATCAAGATGATCGGGCCAGACGGAAAGGAAGTGCCCAAAACTTCTCTGGGGCAAAGTTACGGTTCCAAGTTTGACCAACTGCACAGTTACAAAGATGCCCATTTAGGAGGAATTGGCGCGAGTGGGCCATACCAAGGTATGCTTAGTGGCTTGCTCGCCCGCCCCAGTGAGCTTTTTATTGTGGAAAAGCCAGGTATTTATACATTGGAAGTTCAGATGCAAATGTTTCGTTACAGCCCAACTCTTGATCCCGATGAAGACTATCGAAACCTTATTCGGTTTTCACCCATAAAAATCAAGGTGGAAAAACCGCCAGAAACCAAATGAAAACAAAAGTGTTTATTCTGTCGGCAATCTGCGCATTATGGTTGGTTCACGCATTCGGCGCGGGATTCTCCGAAACGAACAATGGAATTTATTTGGTGGTTGGTGGTTCGGTATCTGCTACCAATGAGCCAATTCGGTTCGACGAAAGGCTTGCATATATGCCCTTTTGCACCAATGGAGACGTTCCGTTGTCTTGTTCCGGCCCTGCTTATTGTGTGAAAATAAAAATGTTCGCGCGAGATGGAAAAGAAGTCCCCAAAACATCACTTGGACAAAGTTACGGTTCCAAATTTGATCAGTTACACAGTTACAAAGATGCTCATTTAGGCGGAATTTGTGCGTGTGGACCATATCAGGGTATGCTCGGAGAACTCCTTGCACCTCCAAATAAACTCTTTCTGATGGAGAAGCCCGGCGTTTACACGCTAGAAATCCAGATGCAAATGTTTCGTCACACCCCGTCTCTTGATACGAACGAGTGGGCTCGAAACCTTATCAGGTTCTCGCCAATAAAAATCAAAGTGGAAAAGCCATCAGGCGCCAAATAAATGTCAGCGGACGGTCAAAACCAGCCAGGGAGGGTCGAACGAAAACCAGCCACTTTGAGGGACGCATTGCGTTGAGTGCCGAGGGAACGGCACAAAGACGCGATGAACATACTCAACGTGAGCCTGCAACATTCGATTTTGGCGTTGGCAGCGCATGGCTGGTCAAACCGGCGGATTGCGCGCGAACTGGACCTCAATCGGGAAACGGTCGGCAAATATCTGCGATTGGCCCGATCAAAACCGGCCATTTCGACCCCCGGCTCAATGGCGGGTCGGCAGAGTCTTTGCCTACCGTGGCAGCCGCAGATTGAGGCGGCGGTGTCGGTCGGGTTGAGTGCCCAGCGGATTTATCAGGACTTGGTGGGCGATTACGGTTTCAGTGGCAGTTATCAGGCCGTCAAACGATTTGTGCGGCCGTTACGCCAGACCCAGCCGATCCCGTTCGTTCGGATGGAGGTGGAGCCGGGCGCCGAAGCGCAGGTGGATTTTGGGCAGGGGGCATGTAAACGGGTCCTAGTTTTGTAGTATTTGCTTATTGTCATTCCACTTTTTTGACGATGCCAGCATCAAGTAGTTGATCGGCATCCGAAGCCATAACGCTCACGGCGAGAGCCACGCAAATGCCGGCAGGTTCCGCAAGCCGGTGAATACCAGCACGACGACCAGCAGCGCCCATAACATAACGGGCGACACCGTGAACGCGGCTGGCCGGTTTCGGATTTTTTGCATGACCAACCATGCGCCCCGCGCCGTCAACCCCGCGAGCATCAGAATGAACAGCGCGTTGTCATGCAGCGCGCGGAGCAGGTGGCCGTGCAACAATTGATACGCCGCCCGCGTCGCGCCGCAACCCGGACAGTTCCAGCCGGTCAACGCATGAAACAAACAAATGGGATAAAAACCGTGTTTCGCCGGATCGAAGAAAAACAGAACCGCGCCCGAACCCAGGGCTGCCGCCATCAGCACGACAACCGTGAAAAATGCGAGCGACGGCGGCGTGGCGATCTTCGGCGGCGCGGATTGTGGTTCAGCGCGCATGGTTCAGGCTCAAAAAGACTTGAAATACCACCCGATGTGCGGCGGGTGGAGTGCGAAATTGAAGAGGGCCAGCCCGAATCCCAAAACCAGACTCGCGGCCGAAAGAATCAGTCCGGCAATGGCCAGGCCGCGCCCTTCGTAAAGTTCGGGATGCCGGTTGATTTGCGACAGCCCGATGAGCGAGAAAACCAGTCCGAGGATGTTGAACGGACATCCGCAGCAGCACGTCAGCGACAAAATTCCAAAAATCAGTCCTGCCGTGGCAAAGGAATTGGTTTTGGGCCATTGCCCCGCCGTTGAAGCCCCCGGCTTCAGCGGCGCGATCACCGGTGGAACTGGCGGCGCGAAATGTCCCGCAAATTCCGGCAGTGCGCCGAGCGGTTTCCATTCCGTCGCGCCGGGAGCGAGCGTTGGCGTCTGCGCGTTGGCGCGGCCTTCGGCCATCCACTGCCGCAACTGCCCGGCGGTTGCCGGACCGTATTCTTTGCCGTCCACTCCAATGATTTTATACATACGCCTTCTCTACTCATCCTCGCTTTCCCCGGCCACGCCGCTGGCGTCCCGGCACACGCCGCGTTTCGATTCGGCGACAAAACCCAGCAATATTTTCGCCGTGGGGCTGGTGAAAGTTTTTTGCGCTTCCTCAATTGCCGCCCGCAAATTTTTCCCGCTGCGGAAAAGCATGTGGTAAATCCGCTTCAATTCCAGCCGTTGTTCCGCGGTTAATCCCGCGCGGCGCAGGCCGATGATGTTCAGCCCGCAAATTTCGTTGCCGCGCTGCGCCACCGTGAACGGCGGCAGGTCCTGGCTGATGGCCGAGCCGCCCTGCATCAGCGCGAGCGTGCCGACACGCGTGAACTGATGCACCAGACAATTGCCGGAAATGAACGCGCGATCCTGGACCACGACATGCCCGCCCAGCGACGTGCCGTTGGCAATGATGATGTGGTCGCCGAGATGGGAATTGTGACCGATATGCGCCGTCGCCATGAAATAATTATGCGAGCCAACCACGGTTTCCGCGTCGGTTTTGGTCGAGCGATGGATGGTGGCGCACTCGCGGAACACGTTGTGGTCGCCGATGCGCAAGCGCGTCGGCTCGTCCTGGTATTTCAAATCCTGCGGCGCGTCGCCGATGACACAGCCGGCGTGAAACGTATTGTGCGCGCCGATCGTTGTCCGTCCCGTGAGATAAACGTGCGGCCCGACGACGCAGTGCGCGCCCAGCTCCACACCTTCGTCAATCACGGCATACGGCCCGACGCGAACGGTCGCATCCAGCTTTGCTTTCGGATGAATGATGGCGGTTGGATGAATCACAGAATAAAAGTGGCGCATTCGGCCTGATTGCCAAGTTCAAAATGCCGCACGGCCCGAAGATGCTTTGTGCCTTCGCAGTACAATACCGTAAATTCCACAGAGGCTGCGAAGAATTGGCCGGAGTGCGCCCGTCCCCGGGCGCAGCAATATCCTCATTCTGAAGCGCGTTGGATTATTCACCATCCTTCCTTCCACCGCGCGTTGCTGCAGCCGGGGACGGCTGCACTCCGTTTCGGTTGCGGCTTGGCCGCGTTAAGTCTTCGTGTTAAATTCCACCGTCCAAAATGAGCGTCACCACCCAAACTAAAACGCCGGTAATTCAAAATATGCCGGAGTTGCTCGCACCCGCCGGCGATTGGGATTGCGTCCGCGCTGCCGTTGAAAACGGCGCCGATGGCATTTATTTCGGCCTTGAAAAGTTCAACGCGCGAATGCGGGCGGATAACTTCACCGGTGCCGACCTGCCGAAGCTGATGGAATTCCTTCACCGTCGCGGCGTGCGTGGTTATGTCACCCTCAACACGCTGGTCTTTGAAAATGAACTTGCCGATGCCGAAAAATATCTGCGGACGATGATTGCCGCCGGCGTGGACGCGGTGATTGTGCAGGACGTGGGCATTTGCCGGCTCATCCGGCAACTCTCGCCCGATTTTCCGATTCACGCCTCGACCCAGATGACCATCACCAGCGTTGCCGGCGTGGAATTTGCCCGCGAACTTGGCTGCAGCCTCGTCGTTCTCGCCCGCGAATGTTCGATCAAGGAAATTGAAAAAATCCAAAACACTCCAGGTAGGGCGGGCAGTCCCCTGCCCGCCGCTCAATTACCCGCCAGCGACGGCGCGCAAGGGACTGCGCGCCCTACCCAATTGCCCCTGGAAGTTTTTATTCACGGCGCGCTCTGCATTGCCTATTCGGGTCAGTGCCTTACCAGTGAGGCGCTCGGGGGACGCTCCGCCAATCGCGGAGAGTGCGCGCAAGCGTGCCGGATGCCTTACGAATTGATTTCCGACGGCAAACTCGTTCCGCTCGGCGACCGGAAATATCTTTTGAGTCCGCAGGATTTGGCCGGGCTGGAGATTTTGCCGGAATTAATCCGCGCCGGCGTTGCCTCGTTGAAAATCGAAGGCCGCCTCAAGTCCCCGGAGTACGTTGCCAATATCACGCGCATCTACCGGCAGGCCTTGGATGATTTGCGATATACGATATGCGATTTACGAGATGAACGTGAACCAGCGCGTAAATCGCATATCGTAAATCGTAAATATGAAATGGAGATGGCCTTCTCCCGCGGCCTGCACACCGGCTGGTTCGGCGGCACCAACAACCAGCAACTCGTCCATGCGCGCTTCGGAAAAAAACGGGGTGTGTATCTCGGCGAAGTCACGCGCGTGCTGCCTGCTGGCGTGACCATCCGGCTCGAAGGCCCGTTGAAACCGGGCGACGGAGTGGTGTTCGACGCGGGCAAACCGGAGGAAAACGAGGAAGGTGGACGGATTTATGAAATCCGAAATCCCAAACCCCAAACCCCAAACCCCAAATCAGCCGAATTGCGCTTTGGTCGCGGCGACATTGATTTCTCGCGCATCCACGTCGGCGACAAGTTGTGGAAGACCAGCGACCCGGAACTGGACCGGCGATTGCGTCTAAGCTTCGATGACGATGTGCCGAAGTTTCAAAGACCGATTGAAATCGAGGTGCATGGCGTCGCGGGCAAACCCCTCACGCTCATTGCGCAAGACGAATTCGGAAATGTCGCCAAAGTCGAATCATCCATGCCGCTGGCGAAAGCCAAAAAACAGCCGCTCACGACCGAACGCTTGCGCGAACAACTGGGCCGGCTGGGCGGCACGCCATTCAAACTCGGCGAACTGAAAAATAATCTGTCAGGTGAAGTTTTGCTGCCGGTCAGTGAATTAAATCGTTTGCGCCGCGGAATCACAGGCGAACTGACTCAGTTGCGTTCGCAGCCAAAACGCTGGACGCTCAATTCCAATGTAGCTGCCGACGTCAGTCGGCGGCTGACTTTCCTCGATGGCACTGAATCGTGTGCGCAGAATTTTGGCCGCGCGCTCACGAGCGCAGCTACGGAACTCATCGTCCTCGCCCGCAATCTTCCCCAGCTCGAAGCCGCGTTGAAATGCGGCGTGACGACCGTTTATTGCGAATTCGAAGACCCGAAGAAATATCGCGAAGCCGTGACGCTATTTCACGCCGCCTCAGCTTGCGATGGTAGGGCGGGCAGTCCTCTGCCCGCCGCCGGCTCGCATATAGACGACGGCGCGCACGGAGTGACGCGCCCTACCATCTGGGTTGCACCTCCAAGAATCTTCAAGCCGGGTGAGGAATGGACGCTGGAGCAGGTCCGCTCCTGCAACGCCGACGGTTATCTGATCCGCAATTACGATCACCTGAAGTTCTTTGCCAACGACCGGTGCATCGGCGATTATTCGTGCAACGTGGCCAACCGGCTGGCGGCGGACCATTTCAAAAACAAATTCGGCCTGGAACGCATCACCACGAGCTACGATCTGAATTTTCAGCAGCTTGAAGCGTTGTTACTGGCCGCGCCGCCGGAATGGTTCGAGGTGACGATTCACCAGCACATGCCGATGTTTCACATGGAGCACTGTGTGTTTTGCGCGTTTCTTTCCACCGGCACGGATTTCCGGAATTGCGGCCGCCCCTGTGATGTGCATGACGTGCGGCTGCGCGACCGCGTTGGCGCGGAACATCCGGTGAAGGCCGACGTGGGCTGCCGTAACACGGTGTTCAACTCGCTGGCCCAGACCGGCGCGGAATACGTGTCACGGATGATCGAATTGGGCGTGCGCCATTTCCGCGTGGAATTCCTCAACGAAACGCCGGGGCAGGTGACGCAGACCATTTCAAAATACCGCCGGCTGTTGCGCGGCGAAATCACCGGCACCCAGCTCTGGCGTGAATTGAAATTATTCAACCAGCTTGGCGTCACGCGCGGTCAGATGGGGCGTGAAACGTGATGCGTAAAACGTGAACTGCGACAAGCCTCTCACGTTTTGCGCTTCGTGCCTCACGTTTCACGAATAAAAATATCCCTTATGCCGAGCTCGGCATAATGGGTATTTTTACTAGCTCCGGGTAATGCCGAGTTGTCGAGGTGATTCTTCAAAAGCTTGAAGAATCACCCCATTTTTATTTTTCGAGTCGGCATTATCAGAGGCTTTGCAGGAAGGCCATCAGTTGCTCCGGCGGTTTGTATCGGCGTGGCCGGCCATAAAAGGGCTCCGTTTTTGCGAGCGCCTTCTCTTTAAGTTCGAGACTCGCGTGAAGGTAAATCTGAGTCGTATCCATTCTTTCGTGTCCCAGCCACAAAGCAATGACAGAACGATCAACGCCGCATTGGAGAAGATCCATCGCCGTGCTGTGTCGCAGGACATGCGGAGAGACCCGTTTGTTTTTCAAAGACGGACACTGCTGGCGTGCAGTGGCCACATGTTTGGTGAGGAGATACTGAACTCCGTCTCGACTCAACGGTTTGCCGCGCACATTGGGAAAGAGCGGATCGAGGGGCTGGGCGTTTCGTTCACGCAGCCAGGCACGCAGCGTTGTCACTGTTTCTTTGCGCAGTGGAACGCACCGGGTTTTGCGTCCCTTTCCCGTGCAGCGCACATGGGCGCCAGTATCCAACATAATATCGTGACAGCGCAGATTGATTGTCTCCGAGAGTCGCAGTCCTGTTTGGAGCGCCAGCAAGAGCAACGCCCGATCGCGGCGACCTGACCACGTCTGCTGGTCCGGCGCGGACAGCAGTGCTTCCGCTTCGGCTTTGGTCAGGAAGTTGATGGGGTTTTTGGTGTAACGCTTGTTCTTGATGGCCAGGACGCGTTGTGCCAATGCACCCAGAGCTGGCTCTTGGAGCGCCACATAGTTGAAGAACGAATGGATCGCTGCCAGACGCACGTTGCGACTGCGCGCACTGATTCCGCGATCCTTTTCCAGATGGTCGAGGAAGCGACACACAAAGGAAGCATCCAAGTCCTGCATAGTCAGTGCGGTAGGCGGTTTCTTCAGGCTCCGATGGGCGAAGCTGATCAGGAGACGGAAAGCATCCCGATAGTTTGCAATCGTGTGCGGGCTGGCGTTGCACTCGTTCATCAGTCGCTGTGTGAAGTAGGCTTGCAGCAGTTCGGAGAAAGTAGATTGAGTTTTCATCGGCCCGCCTCCTTGGGTTGCAGCCGCAGAGTGGCGAGCTTCAGCAGTTCGGGCACGGCCGAGAGATACCAGTAGGTATCGCGAACATGGACATGGCCGAGATAGGTGCTCAACTCAGGCAAATGCACCTCGACGTTGGTGTTGGTGCGATACCACTGAAGCATCGTCTGGATGGCGAAGTGATGCCGCAGGTCATGCACACGCGGACCACGCCGGTCGCCGGGCTTGCGCAAGCCGATCTGACAAGCCACCAAGAGGAACCAGCGGTTTACGGAGTCATAACCCAACCGGACTCCGCCTTCCCAAACGAAGAAGCCTGGACTCGTGCGGCGCGGATAAACGCCATCCCGGATGGAGGCGTATCGCCTGAGCGCCGCGACGGTTGATACGTGGAGTGGCACCAATCTGGTTTTGTTCCCCTTCGCTAGGCGGATGGTCAAAAGCTCCCCGTCTAAATCAACATCTTCGCCGTTCAGCGCCAGAGCTTCGCTCACTCGCATTCCGGTCGTGGCCAGCAGTCCAAACAGCGTGCCCAGTGTGTGGCCTTTGATCGGATTGGAAGGATCAATCTCATGCGCCGCCTGGATCAATCTGCGGACATCATCATCGCGATACAGATGCGGCGGCCGCCGCCGAATGCTATAGGGTAAAAGCTTTGGCGGGGGAACTTCCGTGCGCGGATCGACCGTGCTCACATATTCAGCAAAGCGCCGCACCACGCCCAGGCGGCTGCCACGTTGCGCGGGTTTGATATTCGGCGGCTGGGTTGCCCATTGCAACGCCAGCTTGGTCGTAATGAACCGGGCCCTTTTCGCCTCCGTGAAACGCACGAAGTTGCGAAGCGACATGCCCGCGCAATGCAGCTTGAACCCGAGGCCTCGGCGGACCTTTAGGTAATTTTTGAGGTGGACGCTCAAGTTGTTCATTGCACACCTCCGGGCCATGGTTGAGTCAGAGCACGCAATGCGTTCAGATCGACCTTTGCGTAAATCTCAGTGGTCTGACTTTGCTGATGCCTGAGCACTTGGCCGATTTGGGTCAGTGAAGCTCCACAGCGAAGAAGGTTCGTGGCTAAAGCATGGCGAAGCAGATGCGCGCCTCGATGTCGCGGATTTAGTCCCGCACGCGCCAATGCTCGGCGGACGATTCCACTCACCGCATTGGGCGGGCTGCTGAAACCTGCATACGGCGCTGCAAAGCGGACGAACACACGCCGCGTTGAACAGCTTGGCCGGCCCCTCTCCAGATAATCCGCCACGGCCTTGCCGACATCCTGAAGCAACGGCATCCGATCGACACGATTGCCTTTACCTCGGACCCGTAGTTCCCCGGCGAACCAGTCAATGTCGTCCAGTTCAAGACCGGCCACTTCTCCGGCGCGCAAACCAAGCCGAGCCAACAAAAGCAAGATCGCATAGTCACGTCTGCCCACCTTCTGGCGCCGGTCACAACCTCGCAGCAGCTTCTCCACCTGCGCCGCTTCCAGATAGCGGGGCAGTTCTGACAAACGCCCGCCCGCTGCGGCTGGAATCGCCGCTGCCAAATTGATGGGCGTTCTGCCTTTCTGAAAAATGTAATTCAAAAAACTGCGCAACACCGCCGTCATCAATTGAGTTGAGCGACGGCCGCGGATGGATGAGTCCTGCAAAACAAAGTTGGTCACGTCCTTCGCGCATAGTTCCTTCAGCCGGATTTTCCCGCCTGGAAACTGATGCCACAAGAAACGTCTGGCTACGGACAGATACTGGCCCGCGCTGGCCGACATGAAGCCCCGCTCCTGCCGGAGAAAGCGTCCGTAATCACGTTCGATCAAATCTATCGGACCCAGAACCGGAGCCACCGGCGGCAGGATGATGTCGGCCTGACGCAAGTGCCGAAGCAAAAGCGCCAAGGTGCATTGGTCGCCGCTTTGGCGAGCGACACGTTTCCAGCGCCAGCCAAGAAACGTTGCGATCTGCTGTTCATTGAGATATTCGACCCGCAGCTTTTCCTGAACCATCCATCAATTCAAGGCGGTGACCAACCGAATTTTGTTCCAGCCACTCGCACTGGCATAACCTTGTTGAACGAGCAACGCAGCGAAGCTTTCCAGATGCGCTCCGAGTGGACCTGATTTCAGTTGTTGCAGCGTTTTGGGATGTGGACGAAACCGTTTATTCATAGATGTCATTCCTTTCTTTTGGGGTTTGAACTACGTACGAGGAATGGCATTCGGATAATGCCGAGTCGAAAAAATAAAATGGGGTGATTCTTCAAGCTTTTGAAGAATCACCCCGACAACTCGGCATTACCCGGAGCTAGTAAAAATACCCCAGCTCGCGCAACGACGCGTAATCCTTCGGCCGTTCCGGCGTCGCGCGGCCAATGATGATGTGGTCGAGCACTTCAATCTTCAAAAGCTGGCCGGCACGGATCAAATCGCGCGTCACCTTGATGTCGGCCTCGCTCGGCGTGGGGTCGCCGCTGGGATGATTATGCGCCAGCACCACGGCGGCGGCGTTGGCCGCGATGGCGGCCTTGAAAACTTCGCGCGGATGCACCAGCAGCGTGTCAATTGTTCCATCAGTGACCGGCTCGACCCGGATCAGCCGGCGACGCGTGTTCAGCAGCAGCACTTGGAGGGTTTCCACGTTCTTCACCAGGTTCTGTTCGCGCAGCAATTGCACGATGGCTTCCGGGTTGTCGAGCACCGGCGATTCGCTCTGCAAATCCTCCGCCATCTTCCGCGCCAGCGCAAATGCGGCCACCAGCGTCACCGCCTTGTCGCGCCCGATGCCTTTGACCTTTCGTAAATCGGCAATTGATACCTTTGCCAGCGCCCCCAGCGTGCGGTATTTGTTCAGGAGTTGTTTGCCGATTTCCACTGCGTTCGCGCCTTTCAAGCCGGTGCGCAAAAGAATTGCGATCAACTCCGCGTGGCTCAAGGCGTCCGCGCCGAGAGCCGCGAGCCGTTCGCGCGGACGTTCACTGGGGGGTTGATCTTTCATTCGCATGGATTCGCTCATTCAAAATGGTTTAACCGCGAACCAAACGAAACACACGAAAATTTATTGCCACTTTTTCTGGACAAACCTTTTTGACCGGCGCAAGGTCAAAATCTGAAATCGGATGGACTGCAAAACAAGCTGTCCTTTGTTAGGTAGGCAGCATGAGCGCCACAAAGACATTCCAAAAAGTCGGAGCGTTCCTATGCGCTCTAATCGGTATATTCAGTATTGTTGTTGCAGCCGGACTGGCGCCAGAGGTTACAACAAGGTCAGACGCACTCTTCCTTATTTCACTCATGATCTACACATTGCTTGCATTCGTACCGTTTATTGCATTCGTTTATCCGAAATTGAAGACACCCCGAAAATCAGTTTTGGTGAGCGTTAGTCTGCTAGAGATATTAGTTGTGGGCTTGTTTCTTTGGGCGATGTTGTTTTTTTCCCGCCTCAGCCTAATATGAGAATCGGCTCCAAGTCTTGATTTCCCTTTCAACCCCATTCGTGTTCTTTCCGCCTTCGCTCCCGTCTTCGTGTTTCACTTCGCCGCGGCAAGTCGCTTCCGCCTTCATTGGATTTCGGCGAGACGAGTCGGCGTGGCAGAGATTTGGACTGCGGTGGCAGCCTGCCGGGGCGAAGCGTAGCAAAGACCGGAGCGCAGCGGCGACACCGCTTTCCGTACGACCGGTTGCTTCCAAAAGCGGCGTGGCGCTTCGCTTCCCGCCGCAGTCCAAAATCAGTGGTTGCGGCACAAGCCGTGTTAGGTTCATCTGTAACTAAAATTCCGCAAGCATGGAATCGCCCGCGACAAAAAAAAATAATCGCCTGACGCCGTCCCAACGGCAGGCGGTCACCGCGCGCGGCAACGTGCTGGTCATGGCCGGCGCGGGCACGGGCAAAACCCACACGCTGGTCGAGCGTTGCCTTCACTGCCTGTGCGCGGAACAGCCGCCCGCCTCGCTTGAGGAAATCCTGGTGGTTACGTTCACCGAGGCCGCCGCCGCCGAAATGCGCCGGCGGCTGCGCGAACAATTGGAGGAAAAACTCCGGGCCGCGCCGGACGAACCGCGTTGGGCGGAACAAATCGCGCTTTTCGACACCGCGCACATCGGCACCCTCCACAGCTTTTGCCTCAAGCTGGTGCGTGAACATTTCCACGAACTGGGCCTCGACCCGCAACTCGCCGTGCTGGACGCAGGCGAGGCACGCCTGCTGGCTGATGAAACACTCAATGAGGAACTGCGGGCGCACTACGCCGGACAGGATGAACTGGCCGGGACGGTTCAAAACCTGATCCAAATTTACGGCGGCGGCCGCGATCAAGCGATTCGCCGGCTGGTTTTGCGCCTGCACCATTACGCCCAAACCCGGCCCGATGCTGACGGCTGGCTCGCACGGCAAATTGAACGCTTCGCGTCATCCACACCGGATGAGTGGCTCGCTTGGCTGCTCGATGCGATTCAGGACTGGCACGATGAATGGCTGCCGGTGCTGGAAAATTTGGCGGCGGCAAACGAAAAGGCCGCCGAGCTGCTCGGGGTTTTTTCCCGTTTGGGGAGCGCCCCCGCGCCGGGTGCGGTTCGGCGCGCCCCCGCGCCGAATATAAACGCGGCGGAGAAAATGAATGGACGTCAAATTTCATCGCCCAATGCCAACGACGAGGGCGTCGTTGGCCACACGCGAGGCGCGTGTGCTCCCCAATTTTCCCGCGAAACCGCCGCTGATATTTTGGAGCAAATCGTTTCCGCCGACGGCAACTGGCCGGCCAAGCGCAAAACCGTTCTTCGCAAACCGCTGGAAGACTTGTTCGATGAGGCCAAATTTCTTGTCTCGCTGGCGACCGTCAAAAATGGAAATGATCCGCTGGTAGAAGATTGGAACTGGGTGCGCGGCCACATGAGCGCGTTGCTGCGGTTGACACAGAATTTTTCCGCCCGGTTCGCCACGCGCAAACGCGAGGACGGCGTCCTGGATTTTCATGACCTGGAACAGTTCGCGTTGAAGCTGCTCTGGGATTTTGCCACGAACCAGCCCACGCCGGTCGCCGGACATTGGCGTCAAAAAATCCGGTTCGTCTTCGTGGATGAATATCAGGACATCAACGCCGCGCAGGACAAAATCATCCAGGCCTTGAGCCGCGAAGGTGGGTGGGGCGAGACTACCGGCGAGCCACCGAAAACAGCTGAACTGGAATCAATTAACGGCGCGCGGGTACGCTCGCCCCACCAAGGCAACCGGTTCCTCGTCGGCGACGTGAAGCAGAGCATCTACCGGTTCCGGCTGGCCGACCCGAAAATTTTCCGCGATTACGCCCAAAACTGGCGCGGCAAGAGCGGCCAAACCATTCACCTGGCTGAAAATTTCCGCAGCCGCGAGGGGCTGCTCAACCTGGTAAATTCCGTTTTTGAGCCGCTCATGCGCGAGGAAATCGGTGGCGTGCGTTACGATGCCGAAGCCCGGCTGCAATTCGGCACCCCCGGACAACGCGCGGAACTTGGCGCGTCCAAGGATGCTTCGCCACGCGCGGAATTGCTGTTGCGATTCAAAAAGGGCCGCCACGACGCGGAACCCGGCGATGATTCCGGGGATGACGATCTGGCCGATTTGCAGGAGACGGAAAAGGAGGCGCGGCTGCTCGCCCTGCGGCTGAAGCGGCTGGCAGCCGGCAAGCACGAAATATGGGACGCAGACGAAAAGCGATTTCGCCCCGCCGAATGGCGCGACATGGCGGTCCTGCTGCGCGCGCCTTCAGGCACGGCGGAAATTTATGCAAAGGAATTTCAGCGCGCGGGCGTGCCGCTCGTTGTCGAGCGCGGCGGATTTTACGACAGCGGTGAAATCCTGGATTTGCTGAGCCTGCTACAACTGTTGGACAATCCGTTGCAGGACGTGCCGGCCATCGCCGTGCTGCGTTCGCCGCTCGTCGGCCTGTCGCTCGATGAACTGGCGCAGATTCGTCTGGCGGCGAAGGGCATACATTTTTGGACGGCGCTCAATCGAACTCAGAATGCGGAATGCGGAATGCGGAATGAGACGCTGCAAAAAATCAAAGGGTTTTTGGAACGATTCCGCCGCTGGCGGCTACTGGCGCGGCAGGCGTCGCTGTCACAATGCCTGGAAAGCCTGCTGGCCGAGACGCATTATGCCGAGTGGCTGCTCGCGCGCCCGCGCGGCGCGCAACGGCGCGCCAACGTCGAACGATTTCTGGGTCTCGCGCAAAAGTTTGACCAGTTCCAGCGGCAGGGATTGTTCCGGTTTTTGAAATTTATCGAGGCGCAACGCGAGGCCGAGGTTGAGCCGGAGGTCGCGGCCGCCGCGGACGAAAACGCCGTGCGTTTGATGAGCATTCACCAGAGCAAGGGATTGGAATTTCCCATCGTTGCCGTCGCCGATCTCGCCAAGCCGTTCAACACGCAGGACCTGCGCGGTGAAATCATTTTTGACGAATCTTTTGGCCTGTGTCCGCGCGTCAAACCGCCGCACACCGGCCGGCGGTATCCAAGCCTGCCACACTGGCTCGCGCAGCAGCACCAGCGCCGCGAGCAATTGGGCGAGGAATTGCGCCTGCTTTATGTGGCCCTGACCCGCGCCCGCGACACGCTGATTTTGACCGGTACGATCGCGGAAAAAAAATGGGAGACGCTTTGGACCCAACCGGCGGCAATCACGACGCAAGCCATCGTCGCCGCGAAAAGTTACGCGGATTGGCTTGGTTGGTGGTTTGCAAATCAAGCCCAAAGTCCGAAGTCCAAAGTCCGAAGCGAGAAGGAAGGCGAATTGTCGCATTTGCGCTGGCGGATTGTGGACGACAAGGAACTGGCTGAAGCTGATTCTGTCCGGTGGGGCGAGCGTCCTCGCGAGCCGTTGGTGGAATCAAGTCCAGTTGCACCGGACGGCTCGCCAGGAGTCTCGCCCCACCACTTGGAAACTCTGGACGACACGACGAAACAAAGGCTCCATGAAGTGTTGACCTGGCAATATCAATTTGCCGCCGCAACGCAACGCGCCGCCAAGTCGTCGGTGACCGCATTGCGGCGCCAGGCGGCGGGGGAACTGGATGATGAAGCGGAGCAAATTTCACCGGCCCGGAATTTCGCGCGCCCGCCCCGGCGAACTTCACGCGCCAGACTTTCGGCGGCGGACGCCGGCACAGCGCACCATAAATTCCTGCAATTCGCCGCGCTGGACAACTTGAACGACGTTGCGTCGCTCAAATCGGAAGCGAACCGCCTGGAACAGGGAAAAGTTTTGTCGGCGGATGAGTGCGCAGTCTTGAACCTGGAAGATATTGCGGCGTTTTGGAAATCGGAGCCGGGCGGGAAAATTCGCGCCCGGATGGCAAGCGTCCGGCGCGAGCTGCCCTTTACCGCACGGTTCAGTCCGCCGGAACTGGAAGCACTCACCGGCGTGAAATCGGTCCCGGAATTGAACGACGAATTTGTCGTGGTGCAGGGCGTGGCAGACCTGGTGGTATTGTTGCCGGAGGAAATCTGGCTGCTGGATTTCAAGACGGACGAAATCCGCAAGGATGAACTGCCGGACAAGATCAAAGCCTATGCGCCGCAACTGAAACTTTACGCCAATGCGCTGGAAAAAATTTATTCACGGCCGGTCACAGAACGCTGGCTACACTTTCTCACGGCGAGAAAGACCGTGGAAATTTAAACGGTGCGGGTTGGACGAGGCCCTGTCGGAGTGCGCCCGTCCCCGGGCGCAGCAACTGGCTTCGTTCAAGCCACGGAATATTTCCCCACCGTTCGCCCGCCCCTCCTGGCTGCGGCCGGGACGGCCGCACTCCGCCAATGCAGAAATTCAACTTCGGGGTTTGAGATAAATTCACTCCGGCGATTCGAGCGCGAACTCGTCCCCGGCATTCCCCGGCGCGGGTGACGCGGGTGACGCGGGTTTTGGGGGTTGCTTTTCCGCCGACGCATTCCCGTCGCGCAGACGCACGAGCGCGGGGCGCAAAAGCCGGCCCTGAAACGTATAACCCGAACCCATGGTTTCGGTGACGACCGCGCCGGCCGGCGGCGTTTCCTCGCTGCCCGCGACCTGGTGGCGTCCGGCATCGAACGGCTCATCGGGTTCGGCGGCAAACGGCGTGAGGCCGACGCGGCGCGCAGTGTCGCGGCAGGCATTCTGGAAAGTCGTGATGGGGGCGGCGAATTTCACGTCGCCGGAGCGCACTGCGGCCGTGTGCAGCGCGAAGACATGGTTGAGGATATGCACCAGCACCTGCAGCGATTCGAGTTCGCCGCGCCGCAATTTCTCAACTTCCAACCGGAGCGTGGCCTTCTCGCTGTCGTTCATTTTATTCATGAACTCGCTGAACAGCCGAATCTCCTCAGCCATCCGGTCGGCGATTTCTTTCGCGAAAGTGGAGGTTTTTTCGGCCTGCAACTGTGCGTTCGTCCATTCGTTCGTGGCGGAAGAAATTTGCGCTGCGAGCTTTTCCAAATTTTGAATTTTTTCGGCGACCGCGCCCAGCGCATTGACTTCCAAAGCCTTGCCCATCGCACGATAATCGAGAACGAACGGGATCACCCCCAGGATGGCCCCGACGGCAACGCAGCCGGTGGCAATTTCCCAGTGGCGGATCGGCTGGGGTGAGTGCAGGACAAAAAAATAACCAAAGACCATCAATAGCACGTCACCGAGTAAAAAAGGCCACTTGGGAACCTTCCAATTTGTCACGTCGTTCATAGGCCAGTTTCGGAAAAACGCGGGGCCAACGCAAGCAAACGACTTGCTTTCTCCTCGACTATCGGCGCTGTACGGAAATCATGGGGGCCGTGCGCATTTGTGTGATTTTCAATCCGGTGGCTCGGGGCAACAAAGCCCGGCATTTCCGCCGTCATCTGGACGAAATCGGCGGGCAGTCCGCGTTGAAGGCCACGACCGCTCCCGGAGACGCGCGCCGGCTTGCGGCGGAGGCCGCGAGCGAAGGCTTCGATTTGATCGTCGCCGCCGGCGGCGACGGCACGGTGAACGAGGTGCTCAACGGCCTCGGTGACGCGCCGGACGGCTTTGCGCGCGCGCGGCTCGGCGTGCTGCCGCTGGGCACGGTGAATGTTTTTGCCCGCGAACTGGGCATTCCACTGCGCCTTAAACGCGCCTGGGACGTTTTGCAGCGGGGACGCGAAGCGCATATTGACCTGCCGCGCGCTGAATTTTCGGCAAACGGCACGCGCCAAAAACAATACTTCGCCCAGCTTGCCGGGGCCGGTATGGACGCGCGTGCGATTGAATTGGTGGACTGGAGTCTTAAGAAAAAAATCGGCCCGCTGGCCTACTTTATCGCCGGACTAAAGGCCCTGCGGGAACAAAAACCCAAAATCATTGTCCGCGCCGAAGGCCGGGAGATTGGCGGGGAATTGGTTTTGATTGGCAATGGCCGGTTCTACGCCGGATCGTTTGGGGTCTTCCCCGCGGCGGACCTGTGCGATGGGTTGCTGGAGGTTTGCGCTTTTCCACGGATCAACTGGTGGACGACGTTTTGCTGCGTTACAAGTTTGCTCGTGCGGCGAAGATTGCCGGAAACCGCCGTGCAGCGCGTTCGCGCCGCGGCCTTTGAACTGGCGTGCGAATCGGCGGCGGCTTTTGAGCTGGACGGCGAGTGGGCCGGCCATTTGCCCGCGACGTTTTCGATCGAACGCGAAAAGTTGCGCGTCATGGTGCCTTGATTACCACCTTTTTTGTCTGTAGCCGCGGACGTGAGTCCGCGCCGTTTTAAAAAAGAGTGCGCCGACTGACGTCGGCGGCTACTGAGATTCCGGGTTTAATCCCAGATGCGGAACGGGATGCCATCCCGCTCCAAAAAAGCCCCGCACTTCGGACATTTGTCCGGCTGTTTCCAGGGGCGGATGCGATGCCAGGACGCAACCGGGCAGGCCGGTTTGAATTTCAGCCATTGGCGCGCGCCGCGCGGCGGCAGCCGGTTCAGCACCGTGGTTAATTTCGGCACGGTCCGGGGCGGATTTTCCCTGAGCCGCGGCGCAGCTTTGAATCGGACCACCGCGTCGTGAAGCGCCCGGCAATCGGCGCAGGCGATGGTTTGAACGGCGAAATGCTCGCCCTCGTCCGCGCCTCCGGCGACGCAGGCGCGGTAACCGCATCTGAAACATTCGAACAAATACGTATGGCCCATAAAGCCTGATTTCGTGGTCATTAATAATTGCCGCAAAAAGGCACAAAAAGCACAAAGAATTTTCGGACGCTTCCCGTCGCGGGACGGCAGTGGTCAGTTTGGCGGGGCGAGACTCCCGGCGTGCCGCCGAAAATGGCTGAACTGGAATCCACCGACAGCTCGCGCGGCGCTTGACCGGCGCGGCAAATTGAAAGATTATGAAATTGCCGAACCGAAGGATGGGGGCGCACTGGTTTCGACCTGGGGAATGCGCCAGAGGCGGCATGCCGAGGATGGTTCGTTGGCCTCGTAAAAAATCGGACCAAACAAAACAGCTAATCAAGAACTAGCTCTCGCGGCCTAAGGCCACGACGTCCGCCACTGGACACCTGCTACGGTGGCCGGACGCCACAGCAGGTTGGGTTGCGGGTGGAGTCTGCGCGCCGGCAACCGAGATCTTATCCTGCGGACTAGGCAGTGCGATTCGAGTCCGGACGCCATCGCACAGCAGAAAACCTTTTCCGGAATAAGCATGTAGTCGCGGCTGGTTTGTTTGCCAGGGACGCGGGTTCAACTCCCGCCGCCTCCACGCTTCGCCCTGCGGGCTACGCGTGGCAGGCCACGTTTTCGACGGAGAAGGGCACTGATGGAAGTCACCGGCGCGATTTGGCGAAGCGTGCCCTGCGAAGTTAGCGGAGCGAAACGGAGCATGGGCTATGTTCTACGTCTATATAATCCGAAGTGAAAATCAACCGGGTCAGACTTATGTTGGATTTACAGAAAACCTCAAGCAACGGCTCACAACTCATAACCAGTGCGGCAGTCCACATACCACGAAATTCGCCCCATGGCAGCTTGAATTTCACTGTGCCTTCACGCAGAAAGATAAAGCCCTCGCCTTCGAGCGTTATTTGAAATCGCATTCGGGCAAGGCGTTTGCCAGCAAACGACTGCCTTGAACGATCCTTGTCCGGAACTGCGCCATCAGCTGTGATTGAAGGATGGTGCCCTGCATGGCCTCGCAATCCCTTCGACATCCATCTTCACCTTGCTGCGGCGCAGATGTGATCCGATTCAATTCCCGTTGCGGGAATTCCCAACAGGTGCTATTATCCCACAAACTTAAAAGATTTATGAAAGGAAATAATAATCAAACTTCGCGACGGCATTTTCTCAAGACTGCCCTGACCCTGCCCGTGGCGCTGGCGGCCGTCCCGGCCGTCGTGACCCAAAGTGCGCTGGCGGCGGACACCCCGGCGCCCGCCCCCGCCGCAACGCCGTTGCCCAAACGCCAGCTGGGCAAGAATGGCCCGCAAGCCACCATGCTCTGCATGGGCGGCATGATGGGAGCCCTCAGCCCGGACTACATTGACATCGCCTGGTCCATGGGCATCCGCTATTTTGACTCGGCGGATTGTTATATGAAGGGCAAGTCCGAGAAAATTTTCGGCCAGTGGATCGCCAAATATCCCGAACGCCGCAAGGAAATTTTCCTTGTCTCCAAGGACCATCCGCACCAGGGGCCAAAACAGTTGCTGGAAATGATTGACCGCCGGCTCGACGCCTGCGGCACGAAGTATCTCGACGGCTTCTATATTCACGGCCTCGGCACGCGCGAATATGGCGATGCCTCGCTGGAATGGCCCAAGAGCGACGAGTTCAAAAAGGTTGCCGAACAGCTTAAAAGTTCCGGCAAGGTCAGGATGGTCGGCTTCTCCTGCCACGACGGACAGTTGAATGACTATCTCAACGCCGCCGCGCAGGGCGGATTTGTGGACATCATCATGCTCAAATACACGCCGTTCTTCACCAAAGGCGACGCTTTTGACCAGGCGGTGAATGCGGCGTACAAGGCCGGCATCGCGCTGGTGGCCATGAAGACCATGCGCAACACCTCCGATGTGCCCAGACGCGTGCCCGAATTTGACAAGCTGGGCCTGACCACCCATCAGGCCGTGCTGCAAGCGTGCTGGAGCGACCCGCGCATTTCCGTCATCTGCAACATGATTGACAACGTGGATCAAATGCAGTCCAGCTCCGCTGCCGCGCGCAGTTACAAAACGCCGCTCAAAACCGCGCAGATCAACCAGCTCAAGGAAATCGTCCTCGCCAGCCGGCGGACGATGTGTCCGGGCTGCCCGTCCTGCAATGCGTTTGCCGCGGCGTCTGAATTTGCATTGCTCGACATCGCCCGGTTCGTGACTTACTACGAGCAGGATGGGCATGTTGACGCACGCGAACTGTATCATGCCCTGCCACCGTCCGCCCGCGATGCCACCGGAGTTGATCTGGCCGCATTGCGCGACCGCTGCGCGTTTCGCATTGATTACCCGGAAATCGTGAAACGCGCCCAGCGCAACTTCGCGTGAGCCGGTTTTGACGCATGGCCGCACCCGCCGCCGCCCAACCTCCGACTGGAAATCGCAAAACTTTCCGGCGCACAGAAGTCTCATCGGTGGAGCGCGTGGTGAGTCTGATCACCGTCGTTTTGCTCGTCGTCATCGGCGCCGCGATCTGGTGGAAGGGCAAACATTTTGACCCCAACCGTTTCGCGCTCAACACCGATGCGTTGAAATCCACCGCTGCGGCCGTCGAAGGAAAATCGGGAACCGCTCGCGGGACGGACGTTAGTCCGGGGGAAACCAGGGCCGCCGTCAAAACTCAAGCCGACGGCGAAGGGGAACCCGCCGAGGGAGCCGCCGCCACGCCCGCACCCGCCGCCAAAGGCGAGCCGCTGGAAATCAAACTCGACGGGCTGAAGCCGATGAGCGACACGGAGTTTTACAGTGCGGACAATTTGTTCGAGAAAATTGACGGGCGCGCCCCGGCTTATCTGAATTTCAATTTTCAAAATCTACGCTGCCGTTCCTTCTCCATCACCGACGCGTCCGGCAGCTACGTGGACGTTTATGAATACCGTTTCGACACGCCGGTCAACGCTTTTGGCATGTTCTCACTGGAACGCGATCCCAAGGGCGAATCGCTGGCTTTCGCGCCGGACGGCTACGCCAGCGGGATGGGCTTTTTCTTCCGCCAGGGCCCGCGCTACATCCAGGTGATGGCTTCGGACCAGAAGGCGAAAACCCTCGAACTGGCGAAAGCCATTGCGGAGGGCCGCGCGAAAAATCTCCCCGCCGACGACACCGGCCTCGACGCCCGCCGCCGTTTGCCGGTAACCGGGCTGGATCCGGCGAGCGTCCAGTTCGTGCAAGAGAACGCCCAGGGCCAGGCGTTTTTGAAAAATGTCTTTCAGGCGAGCTATGATTTTGCCGGTAAAAAACTGCCATTTTTCCTGATGGTGGCGACCCCGGCAGACGCCGCAGCCGCCTGGAAATCATATCAGGATTTTGCCGGCCAGTTCGGCGGCAAGGTAACGGTGTTGCCGGAAGTGAACGGCGCGAAGATTTTCGCGGCCCAAAATTTCGGCACGTGGAAGGTGATTTATCAGCGGGACGGTGAAATCGGCGGGGTCGTGGACACCGACGACGCGGACCAGGCGCGGGCCTTTGTCGAAAAATATCTGGAAGGGCAAATGAAGTAATGCTATGATGAAGTTCAAGTTATGAAGACTGACCCGGATGCCATCAAGGCGGGCGAATCCGGCGATGCCGCGTCAGGCGGCATCAGTCGGCGGGAGTTCTTCATCCGCGCGGGCACCACCGGGGCGTTGCTCGCCGGCGCGGCGGCGGGCGGCTACGCCCTGTGGCAGCCGAAACATTTTGTCCCCGGTTTCCAGCCGGAAAGGGGGTTGCAGCTTCCGAGTTACGCCATCGCGCCGGACAAAACCCTGCCGTCGTTAGCGATTGCACACGGCACGGACCATGATGCGACCGTCCGCGCCGCCATCGGCGCGCTCGGCGGCATGTCGCGCTTCATTCGCAAGGGCGACGTGGTCATGATCAAACCGAATGTCGCGTTCGACACTCCGCCGGCGCTCGCGGCGACGACCCATCCGGAAACGTTGCGCGCCGTGGCCAGGCTCGTGCTCGATGCCGGCGCGGCCAAAGTGTTTATTGCTGACAACCCGATCAACAGTCCCACCGGTTGTTTTCTCAAGAGCGGCCTGCGCCAGGTGGCGGACGATTTGAAAGTGGATTTGCTGTATCCGGAATCCGGCTCTTTCGCGCCGCTGCAACTCGATGGCGAGGTGCTCCGCAATTGGACGTTTTTCCACGAACCGTTCAAGAAGGCGACGAAAGTCATCGGTGTCGCGCCCTGCAAGGACCATAACCTTTGCCACGCCTCGATGACGATGAAGAACTGGTATGGCCTGCTCGGCGGACGCCGCAGCCAGTTCCATCAATATATTCACAGCATTGTCTCGGATTTCGCGCTGATGATGAAGCCGACGCTCGTGGTGCTCGACGGCATGAACGTGCTGATGAAAAATGGCCCGACCGGCGGGCGGCTCTCCGACGTGAAGCAGATGAACACGGTGGTTGCGGGCACGGACATGGTGGCCGTGGACAGCTACGGTTACACGCACTTGATGGAACGCGACCTGGCAGAACTGACCTATGTCCACAAAGCCGAGGCCCGCGGCCTCGGCAACACCAACTGGAAGGACTTGGTGTACAAGGAAGTCCAGGCGTGAACACAAACTTACAACGGAGAAACGAGGAGCGCGCGAAGATCTGCAACCAAATCTTTTTGGACTGCGGCGGGAAGCGAAGCGCCACGCCGCTTTGGAAACTCTGTCCGCACTCGAAAAGCGGTGTCGCCGCTGCACTCTGCCACCGCACTCCAAAATTCTCGCGGCGCACGAGGGTTCCGCCGTCTCTGCGAAACTTTGCGTTCTCTGCGCCTCTGCGTTTAATTGTTTTTGTGCCATGAAAACCCGCACCGTCCGCCGCATATCGCAGGTTTTTTTCTTCAGCCTGTTTCTGTTTTTCGTTTTTGTCACCGACCTGCGGTATCTCAAGGGCTATCCGGTCTCGCTGTTCCTTGAACTGGATCCTCTGGTTTCCTTCGCCACAGCCATCACGACGCACACGGTTTACATGGGTTTGCTGTGGAGCCTGCTGTTGATTGTCCCGACGCTGCTGTTCGGGCGCATTTTCTGCAATTGGATTTGTCCCTACGGCATCCTGCACCATTTCATCGGCTGGCTGATGGGCAAACGCCGGGCGGAGGAACGCGAACGTATCGAAGCCAACCGCTACAAAAAACTGTACTCGCTCAAATACGTCATCCTCATCGCCATGCTCGTTGCGGCCCTCTGCCATAGCCTGCAAATCGGCTGGCTCGACCCGATCTGCCTTTTCCACCGCTCGATGTCGGTGGCGATTTTGCCGATGTTGAACCTGTTTTTCCCCTCCAGCTTCTATGTGCATCAATATTTCCATGTCGGCGCGTGGGTCGTGGGTTTCTTGCTCCTGTTCCTGGTGGGCATGAATGTAGTGATTCCGCGGTTTTTCTGCCGGGTGCTCTGTCCCCTCGGCGCGTTTCTCGGCACGTTGTCCACGGCCGCGCTGTGGCGCATTGACCGCGACCCGCACAAGTGCGTGGACTGCGACCTCTGCCTGAAAAGTTGCGAAGGCGCTTCCGATCCGCACACGCAATTGCGCAAGAGCGAATGTTTCGTCTGTTTCAACTGCATCGAGGATTGTCCGGAGGATGCCATTTCGTTCAAATTCATGCCGGCGCTTCAGCGCGAAATCACCGCGCCCGTCGTTCCGGGCCGGCGTGCATTTCTCGGCGCCTTGCTGGGCCTGACTTTTTACGCCTTTGGCCGGGCCTCCGGTGCAACGAACCGGAATTACAACAAGAAAGTCATTCGTCCGCCGGGGTCGGTGGAGGAAACGGAATTTCTCGAACGCTGCATCAAATGCGACCAGTGCATCCGCACCTGTCCGACGAATGTGTTGCAGCCGGCGCTGATGGAATCCGGGCTGGAAGGCATCTGGACGCCGATTCTCAACATGAAACTCGGCTACTGCGAGGTGAACTGCACGCTCTGTGGGCAGGTCTGCCCCACCGGCGCCATCCAGCGCATCACCATCGAGGAAAAGACCGGCCTCGGACCGTTCACCGCGGAAGGCCCGATCCGGCTGGGCACGGCATTTTTCGATCATGGCCGCTGCCTGCCGTGGTCCATGGAAACCCCGTGTGTCGTCTGTGAGGAGGTCTGTCCCGTGTCGCCCAAGGCGATTTATTCGCGCGAAGTCACCATCACCAAGCGCGACGGGAAACCGATTACGCTGCGCCGGCCTTATGTGGACCCGGCGTTGTGCATCGGCTGCGGCATTTGCGAACATGAATGTCCCGTCACCGACGAGGCGGCCATTCGCGTCACCGCCGTGGGCGAAACCCGCTCGCGCGACCGGCGCCTGCTGATGGACGGCGGCGTTACCAGCGCGCCCCGCAGTTTGGAAAGCAAGCCGAGGTAATTTGGTGGGGCGAGGCTACTGGCGAGCCGGCCTTGGCGCGTCAAAGCGCAGGAACAACGGCTCGCGAGGACGCTCGCCCCACCAAAATTGCAACTGTTTGCGCGCGGCGGATTTTGAGTTAAACTCCCAGTCATGGAAAAAATCACCTCTGGCCAGCGCCTTCGCACCTGCCGCGTCTGCGGCAAAAAATTCGAGTATCCCTTCAAGGGCGGCGAAGCCACGCGCCATCATTGCGCGGACTGTGTCGTCATCCCCCCTGACGTGCGGAAAATTCTGGAGCGTCTGAACGTCCGCGTGACCCAGTTCGAAAACCAGTTGCGTCGGCTTCAGGAAAAACCCGCCGGGCCGCCGCCGGCAAACTGACCGGTTGGGTCAGTTTGCTCCGGGCTTCATCCGGGCCAGCCGGTTGAGGCAGGTTTTGGCTTCGCGTTCCAGTGTCTGGCGCTCTGCCTCGTCCAAACCGCGGGGATCGAATCGGTAGCGATAATGCAAATGAAGCAATTCCTGCAAGGGAGTTCGCAAATCTTTCAAGGCCGGGCCGGCCAGGGCACGCGCCAGCCAGTCGGAAAGCGGTTCGCTGGCCAGGCGCGTCACGCCGCGTTCGGCCAGTTGTTTCTCCAGTTGATAAAATTCCGAATCCAGTCCCGGCCAGGACATCCGGGCATCGTCGGTCGCGAAGCGTTTTCGTTGGTGCCGTTTGCGGCCGCGGCGAAAGAGGTATCTGGTACAGCAACAGCGCCAGCACCGGAACCAGCGCCCAAAGAAAGTACCGGCGCCACTCCGTCCGGCCCCAACGGAATTTGGCGATTTGGAATTTGGTCCAGGACCACAAATCTGAAAACCGTTGCATCAGCGACGCACGCTTTTCCTCAATGGCGATCCACGAGGCCGGGGTTGTGTCGAAATCCTCCCAGGCTTTTGATTTCGGGTTCCATACCAGGCACCACGCATGGGCGTCGCGGTCACGCACCACGTAGCCGTTGCGCGCGGTTTCATGGACCGCGTAGCCGACGGCGTAGCGGGCGGGAATTCCCAACTCGCGGAGCAGCAGCACGGTGGCGGTGGCAAAGTACTCGCAATGCCCGCTGCGGCTGTGCAATAAAAACTGGCCCAAGGGCGTGGTGTTCGTGCCCGGCAGCTTGTCCGGTCCGAGCCACGTGCTGTAGGTGAATTTGTTCCGGAAAAATCCCTGAACGGCCTGGAGTTTTCGCGCCTGATCCGTCTCCGGCAATTTCATCTCCGCAATCACCCGGTCCAGCGCCGGCTGCTCGTTGGTCTGCATCTGAAAATCCCAGTTGGTGTCCGGCGGGGAATCAATGGTGGCGCCGGGACCGTAAACGGCATCGAAGATGACCAGACCTGGTCCTTCCGCCAGCACCGCCCCGGTTTTGTTTTGGTAAAGCAGATAGGCATTCAGATTTTCCAACCGGCCACTCCCCGTGGGCAGAGGCAGCAATCCCGCGGGGTAGTGGCCCTCCAGCGCCGTGCCGGAGAGGTAGCAGGCGATGTTGACCGCTACGGTATTGGTTTTGCCGGGCAGCAATATCCATGTGTTATCGTTGGTGGTGGTGTGTGAACCTCTTTCGAAGGAATTGCGAGAGCCGCCGGCATCCCAGGTTTGCAACCGGAAATTCTGATAACTGGCTTCGCGCAGGTAGGCGGGCGGCGGGGCGCCGTTCGCCGGAATGATGCGCACGACAATTTTACCGGACAGTTTCAGGCGGCCAATCTGGCCCAGGGCTGTCTCTCTTTGCCCCGGGTTCGTCCGGGTCTGCCAGAGGCGCGCGAGCCATTGCGCGCCGTAGCCGATCATCTGTCGTTCCAACTGACCCAGGCCGCCCTGGCCCAAATAACCGATGACGATCGCCAGGGCCAGGGTGGCGACCCAGATGCCGCCTCCGAAACGCCGCGAACGCAGCGGCCACAACGCCCACGCCAGCAGGACACATTGTCCCCAAAAGAACGTCTCTTCGCCGCGGTTGGCGCGAATGCTTGCGGCAAACAGGCAAACGATGAAATAGGGATAAAACACATCCACCCGGGGCCCGGACGGCGCGGCGCGTCCCGCCTTGAGTTCCCTGCGCCGGCGCTGGCGCAGAATGACAGAAACCGCCGTTAGCGGCGCCGTCTCACTGGTGCTAAAGGTCTGGGCGGCGACAAAGGGAAACAACAGCATGGGCAGCCAGCGCAGCAGGGCGGTCGCCGTGCGTTCACCCGACAGGCTGACCTTGGTTCCCACGGCAATCGCTGGTCCGCTAAACAAGCTGCCGAATCCGCCCGGACCCGCGTTGTTGCCGAAGGCGAAAATGCCGGCAGCCAGGATCAGCAATGTGCAAAAATTCCAGACGCGATTGAAATCCTCGTCCGACAAATCCCAGCGCGCCCCGACCCACCGGGCGCCTTCCAGCACCAACGCCAGAACGGCGCCGACGGCCAGGAACTCCGTCTGCCAGCCCCAAAACAGCAAGGTCGCGCCAAGGAGAAAGGGCGGCATTTTCATAAGGATGAAAACTTCGAACACCGAACAGCCAACGTCCAACATCCCATGACAGCAGTGACAAATGTCCGCAGTGCGCCGGTTGTTCGAGGTTGGCTGTTGGCTGTTGGATATTTCATTTCAGCGTTGCCAGTTGCTTCTCAATTTGCCCCAGCTCCAGCACCCGGAACCGATGCGGCTCATCCCGCAACGGGCCGGGGTCCAGCCCGTCCTTGCCCGGGGCGGCAATAACCAGCACCAGCGCCGGCACGCCGAGGGTTTGCAGTTTTTTCACCAATTCACGGCGCGCCTCGTCCCACGCGAGCAGCACACAAACGCAGCCGCTGACGGCTGAGATGTGGCTGAGCACCAGATGTTCCAACGTCGTGAACGGCTGGTCGCGGCGGGCGCGCACGCCCGCCAGAATTTCCAGCATCCGGTCCACGTGCCCCAAACCCCGTCCCGCGGTGAAGCAATAGGACTCCGCCCCCACAAACAGCAAATCCAGCAGCGATTCCTGGGTCAGCACCGTGCAGGCAAACGAGGCGGCGACGGACACGGCCTCCTCCAGGATTTCGCTGTGCGGCTCGGCGGTGAAGGTGTCCAGCACCAGTGCGTGCCGCACGAAAAATTCGTCCTCGAACTCCTTCACGATTGGCCGGCCCGCCTTGGCCCAGCTTCGCCAGTGGATGTGCCGCAACGGGTCGCCCCGGCGATAATCCCGCAGGGAGACAAATTCATCGCTGCGCCCCACGCTGGACGCGAGGGCCACGCCGCCCTCCTGATACTTCATCGAGCCGGGCAGCGCGATGGGCGGCAGCCAATAGCGTTTCGGCAGAATCAAAACCGTCTGCGGGGCGGAAACCCGGGCAAAGGAACGAAACAAACCCAGCGGGTCCGTTCGGGCCAGGGTGGCTCCGGTGAACCGCAAGACCCCGCGGTGCCGCGGCAGGATTTCCATGCGCACCTCCCCTTCGCCTTTTGGCGGCAGTGGCGGGACTTCGCGTTCCCTGACTGTCGCCGTTTGGAACGGGCTGGCCAGCCGCCGTTCACTAAAACGGAAAGATCGGCTGCGGCGGCTTTCCGCCTGTTGGAACTCGAGCCAGTCCGAAAAGGCGGGTCGCGGATCCGCGAGGTCCTCCAGCAGCATCAGGCTGTTCTGCGGTCTGGCGGTCAGGTTTTTAACCCGGACCCAATAACCCAGCGGCTGGCCGGCGGTTCCGAGGCGCGGCAGCAAACGTTGCACGGAAAAACGCGCCCGGAAAAACCAACTGGCGGCAAATGCCAGAATCAAAAAACTCAGCACCAATGAAAATGCCTGGTAGGTGACGGTGTTTTCAACGTCCAGCCCGAAGGAGCCGGTGACCAGGAGCGCGCCGGCCGCGCAAAACCCCGCCGGTGTGAACCGCCGCCGCGACCAGTGCCACGAACTGGAGGTGACGCGGTATAACCAGTAAATCAATTTGTAGATCGGCTGCACAAAAAAGGTTAATGGATGAATTTCAAATCTGCGGCCGCAAATTTTTCCGGTTTCTTCATCCGGCATTTTTCCTTCTTCATTTTTTACGCCGGCACGGGCAATTTCTTGATGATTTCCTCGACAATCCCCGGCGCGGTCACACCGGAAAAGCGCGCTTGTGGCTCCAGCACCAGGCGATGCGCGATGACCGACACAGCCAGCGATTGGATTTGCTCCGGCGTGACAAAATCATGGCCTTCGAACAAGGCCAGCGCCTGGGCGGTTTTCATCAGGGCAATCGAGGCGCGCGGGCTGGCGCCGAGCTGGACGCCCGACGCGATCCGGGTAGCCCCCGCCAGGTCCACGGCATAACGCTTCAATTCATCGCTGATCCGCACTCCCTCCACCGCGCGGCGGAGCCTCAGGACGTCGGCTCGGGTCGCACAGGGCTGCAAATCCTCCAGCGGATGGTTGTGTTCCTGGGCGGTGAGGATGGCCACCTCCTCGTCTGGCGACACATAGCCGAGGGTGAACTGCATGGCGAACCGGTCCATTTGCGCTTCCGGCAGCGGATAGGTACCGCGGAATTCAACCGGGTTTTGCGTGGCGATGACGAAAAAGAGTTCCGTCAGGTTGCGGCGCTCGCCTTCCACGCTCACCTGGTTTTCGCCCATGGCCTCCAGCAGCGCCGACTGGGTGCGTGGCGAGGCGCGGTTGATTTCATCGGCCAGCAGGATGTCGGTGAACACCGGTCCTTCGTGAAAATGAAACTGCTGGTCCCGCTGGCTGAACACCGACACGCCCAGGATGTCCGACGGCAGCAGGTCGGGGGTGAACTGGATGCGCTTGAACTGCGCGTCAAGGGACCGCGCCAGCGCCTTGGCCAGTGTCGTTTTGCCGGTGCCGGGAAAGTCTTCGAGCAACACATGCCCGCCGCTGGCGAGGGCGGCCAGCAGCATGCGGGTGGATGCGGCCTGGCCGCGCATGACTTTGGCAATGTTGTCGGCAATTTTCCGGTAGGTTTCGCGGGCGGCGGCAAGGTCGGTTGGTGTCATGGCTGACAAAATTAACCGGCGGAGCCGCGGCCCGCGAATTAAATTTCACCTTGCGTTCGTACCCATTCGAACCAAAAGCGCCAGAGGGCTGGCGCACTCCAGGACGCTTCGCGCCCTTCGACCTATCAACTGCTCTCCGAATGCTCCAGCGTTTTTCCGTTTCGCGCGCCAGCGTCCTGGAGTGCGGTGGCCCTCCACCGCTTTTCAGGAAGCTTGTGGCTTCCGTTCATCCCGGGACAAGACGGGGCAGGTATTGCTTCCGCCGGTTCAGTCCTTGTCCAATTCAAAAATTTCCTCGATGGGGAGTTTGAACAGGCGCGCCACCTTGAACGCCAGCGGCAGGCTCGGATCGTATTTCTCCGTCTCGATGGCGTTCACGGTCTGGCGCGAGACGCCGAGTTTGTCGGCGAGGTCGGATTGGGACCATTCACGGACCGCGCGCAGTTCGCGTAATTTGTTTTTCATTTGTAGCGGCGGATGAGGATGAAATAGCCCAGAATATAAAAGCCATAGAGCAGCAAAAGAATCAGAAAGATGCCGGGTGGCTTGTCCAGGAGCACCCAAGACACCAGAAAAATGTGGGGTTTGTCCGTGAATTCCCCGTGAAAATGTGTCGCGTAGTAAACCGATCCTGAAATCCCGGCGGCATCCAGCAGCGGCCAGATGGAAATAAAACCGAGCGTCGCCAGAGAAGCAACAAGCCACGCTTCAATCGTGATGCGGCGATGCAATTCATCCATGCCGCGGATAAACCGGGCCAAGCTCCGCGCCCAAAGCAGACCGGCCAGCAGCGGAACTGACTCGATGATTAGTCTTATCCCGACCGGCCAGGTTAGAAAATCTTCCCGTAGAACTCCGTCAAGCGGAGGTACAATGGTATGAAACAAAATTTCATTGGCTAGACCGACCACGACGGCGATAAACAACCAGTAGTTCACTTTCGTATCGGTCCGCCACGAGACTTTTTTTATATTGATACATTCTTCTGGATCGTTTGGTTTATTGTTCATGGTTCCAGCAGTGTAAAGCATCCTTGTCATATGTCAAGTATTCTTTACATCCGTTTTTGAACAAAACAAGGCTGGAAAGCTGGGCATTTTTGAAAACCGCGCCTCGGCGTCTTGGACTGCGGTGGCAAGCGAAGCGCGACACCGCTTTGGAAGGAGTCGCCGCATTTATTCCAACCGCGCTGCCTCGTGCGAAAGCGCCGTCGCCGCTGCGCTCTGCCGGCGCAGTCCAAGACGCTTCGCACCTCCTCACGCGCAGAAAAACGAGGATGAAATTTCTTCCAGTCTCGCTCGGTTTAAATTCCGTCGGACGTTATGGCTCCACGCCCACCCGGTAGAAGCGGGTGTTGCCCGGAAGAACGGCCGTATCGGTTTCGGTGTTGGTGGGCGCGGTGGCGGCAATGTTTGTGCGCACGGTGGAATTGAAACCCGTCAGCAGGTTGGTGGCGCGTTCAAGCCGGTAGTATTTTCCGGCGACACTCGGCCAGCTCAACACAAAAGCATTGGTATTATTGGAAAGCAGTGCCGTCAGCCGCAGGCATGAGCTGGCATTGGTCGGGTTCGTTCCGGCCAGCCATTCCGCCAGATTGCTCATGCCGTCGTGATCGGGGTCGGCTTTGGGATCGGTCCCGGTCAGATGCCCGATATATTGCAGCTCCCACCAATCCGGCAGGCCGTTGGTGTCGGTGTCCACGATGCGTTGCAGGTTGAGCCGTCCGCCGGTGCGCACCTTGCCCTTCAGGCCCGCTATGACGTCCACGTTCGCCAAGACGCGCTGGATGCGCTGGGTCACGGTTTCACCGGGAAAATTCATCGCGGCGAAAGCGACCGCGCCGGACACGTGAGGCGTTGCCATCGAAGTGCCATTAAGGTATTGATACATCTGGGCGGGATCGGGGGTGTTGACAACGGTGGCAGTGGCGGGCAGGACCGCTTTCAACGCAAGTCCGTCCGCCTGGGAAATGGAAACGGCTGGAATCCAGTTATTGGTGACCTGCAAGGTGCCGAGAAAGTTGCCGTTGGTATTGTTGTAAATGACGGCTGCCCGGGCACCGGCGGCCATGGCGTTGGCCACTTTGTTTGTGAAAGTGAGGGTGCCGCGGGCGATCAACGCGATGTTGCTGCGCACGGCCGTCGGAAAATTCGTGGGATAGCCCAGTCCGCAATCATAAACCGTGGCGGTGATGCCGGTGGTGACGCCGGAATACGTCAGCTCGCTGGCGGCATAGGTCGTGGAACCCTGCTGGACGTATTCGAGCATGCCGGCCAGGGAAACGGGCAACGCCGACAGGATGTTCACGCCGGGCGCTGCCAGGTCAACGGTGCTGGCGCCATAGTCTGAAAAGCTGGCCAGCGCGTCGTTTTGGTCGGTGGCGGCCACGACGATCATATTGGTCAACCGGTAGCTGGCGGGATAAAAGGCGGTGGTGTCATTGTTGGCGGTGTTGTTTCCCGCCGCCACGCAAAAGATGATCCCGTTGGTGCCGGCGGCCTGCATAGCGGCGACCTCGGTGCTGCTCGACCCGCCGCCACCGAAGGATTCGTTGATGGCGACAATATTCACGCCACGGTTTTTCATCATGGTCGCGTACTGAATCGCTTCGATGATGGCGGAACTGGCCAGCGAGCTTCCGTCACTGGACGCCTTGAGTGCCATGATTTTGGCTTGATAGTCCACCCCGATCACGCCCAACTGGTTGTTGCCCAGGGCGGCGATGGTTCCAGCGACATGCGTTCCATGAAAACCCGAGTCCGTCGGGTTGGGAAGGCCATCGGCAAAATCATAACCGTAATAATCGTCCACGTATCCGTTCCCGTCGTCATCCACACCATTCCCGGCAATCTCGCCGGGATTGGTCCACATGTTGCCGGCCAGGTCCGGATGTGTGTAATCCGCCCCCGTATCAATGATGGCGACAACTATTTGATTCGTGGTTGGCCGTGCCAGCCCCCAAGCCCCGACAAAGCGGATGTCGTCTCCCGCCGTTCCCGCACTCCCGTTGACCGACTGGCCGGTGTTTCGCAAGCCCCACAGGTTGGTAAAAAGCGTGTCGTTGGGCGCGCCGGTGACCCAGCGCAGGTAATTCGGTTCCACCGTTTCAACCGCCGGGTCCTGGCTCAATTCGGCAATCAGTTCCACCGTCGTCCGGTTTTTGGCGCGCACCAAAGCCGAATGGCGCCCCCGAATCCGGGAAAGTTCGGCAAAATGTTTCGTCAACAGCAGCGAATGGTTGCCCAGCGCCTGTTGGGCGGCATTCAAAGTCACCGGCGGCTTGAAAGTGACAATGACCTCGCCTTCAACGTATGCCTGGGCCGGATGGCTTGAGTCCACCGGCGCCCCGCTGACAGCCAGGCCCAAGATCATGAAGGCGGCTGACATTCCCTGGTTAAAAATTTTCATTAATAATCCGCAATATTTTAGCTTGTGATGACTCGTTTTGCCACTTTATATGCGAGTGAATCTTAAGGGAACATGAAGGGTTGAAATTACTTCCGGGATCGGGTTGATAAAAACGAGGCTGGAAGCTGGGCATTTCGTTCAAACCTCGCGCCAGCGTCTTGGACTGCGGTGGCCCTCCACCGCTTTTCAGCCGCGTGTCAGTACTGTTTTGAAACCAAAAGCGCCAGGGGGCTGGCGCACTCCAGGACGCTTCGCGACATACTCACCTCCAAATAAAAACGAGGCTGGAATTGCTTCCAGCCTCGCTTGAATTTTGCGTGTAGCGTCGAGCCTGTGGCTCGACTTTCGGCGCGCAGCGCCGACGCTACATTTAATTTAGTACCCGCCCATGCCGCCCATGTCCGGAGCGCCGCCGCCCATCGGGGCCGGTTTTTCCTTCTCCGGCACGTCGGCAATGAGGCACTCGGTCGTGAGCAGCAAACCGGCAATCGAAGCCGCGTTTTGCAGCGCGGAGCGGGTGACCTTCTTCGGATCCACGATCCCCGCTTTCACGAGGTCCTCATATTCGCCGGTGGCGACATTGTAACCTTCGTTCCCCTTGCGCTTCTTGACTTCCTCAACGACCACCGAGCCTTCCACGCCCGCGTTGCTGGCGAGCGCGCGCGTCGGTGATTCGATGGCGCGTTTCACAATATCAACACCAATCTTTTCGTCTTCGTTGGCGGATTTGACTGTTTCAATGGCTGCCAAACAACGGATGAGCGCCACGCCGCCGCCGGCCACAATGCCTTCCTCGACCGCCGCGCGGGTCGCGTGCAACGCATCCTCGACGCGCGCCTTCTTTTCCTTCATCTCGGTTTCGGTCGCGGCGCCGACGTTGATGACGGCCACGCCACCGGCGAGCTTCGCCAGGCGTTCCTGCAATTTCTCGCGGTCGTAATCGCTCGTGGTTTCCTCGATCTGGCGGCGGATTTGATTCACGCGGCCCTGGATGTCGGACAACTTGCCGGAGCCTTCGACGATGGTGGTGTTTTCCTTGTCAATGACGATGGATTTCGCACGGCCGAGGTCGGTCAGCGCAATGTTCTCCAGCTTGATGCCGAGATCTTCACTGATGAACTTGCCGCCGGTGAGGACGGCGATGTCTTCGAGCATGGCCTTGCGGCGGTCGCCGAAGCCCGGGGCCTTCACGGCGCAGACTTTGAGCGTGCCGCGCAGCTTGTTCACCACGAGGGTGGCGAGGGCTTCGCCTTCGACTTCCTCGGCGATGATGAGCAGCGGATCGCCCGTGCCCATGACTTTTTCGAGCAATGGCAGCATGTCCTTCAGGTTGCTGATTTTCTTTTCGTAATTGAGGATGTAGGCGTCCTCGAATTTCACCTCCATCGTCTCGGCGTTGGTGACGAAATAAGGCGAAAGATAGCCCTTGTCAAATTGCATGCCCTCGACCACTTCGAGCGTCGTCTCAATGGATTTGGCTTCCTCGACCGTGATCGTGCCGTCCTTGCCGACCTTGTCCATCGCCTCGGCGATTTTGTCGGCAATCTGGAAATCCCAGTTGGCCGACACCGCGGCGACCTGGCGGATTTCGTCCTTGTCCTTGACCTTCTTGGAGATCTTGTCGAGCTGGCCGACGGCGGCTTCGACGGCCTTGTTGATGCCGCGCTGAATGCCGATGGGGTTTGCGCCCGAAGTCACATATTTGAGGCCTTCGCGATAAATCGCCTCCGCAAGAACGGTCGCCGTGGTCGTGCCGTCCCCGGCGGTGTCGCTGGTTTTGCTGGCGACTTCGCGGACCATTTGCGCGCCCATGTTTTCATAGGCGTCTTCCAGTTCAATTTCCTTGGCCACGGTCACGCCGTCCTTGGTGACGGTGGGGGAACCGTATTTCTTGTCAATGACCACGTTGCGGCCCTTGGGACCGAGTGTGGCGACGACCGCCTTGGAGAGCTTCTGGACGCCGCGCAGGATTGCCTGACGCGCCTGCTCGTCGAATAGTAATTGTTTTGCTGCCATATTATTTGGTTCTTAGTTGAGTGTTGAGAGTTGAGTGAGTTATACGAGCACGGCGAGGATGTCGTCGGAGGACAAAATCTTGTATTCCTTGCCGTCAATTTTGATTTCGGTGCCGCCGTATTTGCTCACGAGCACGCGGTCGCCCTTTTTGACTTCGAACGGAATTTTCTTTCCGTCGTCGTTGGTTTTGCCGGTGCCGAGGGCGATGATGATGCCTTCCTGCGGCTTTTCCTTGGCGGTATCGGGAATGATGATTCCGCCCTTCTTGACTTCCTTTTCTTCAACCGGCTCGACCAGGATGCGGTCGCCGATCGGTTTCACGTTTAGTGCCATAGTTTTGTCTTTGTTTGGTTGTTTGTTTTTAACTGTTAATCGTAATCAACTCCCGCCGCACTCACGGCGGGAAAATTCTTCAAATCCGCGCCAGGATTTTGTCCCGCCGGGACGACCGACAATAGCCCGGCGTTTCAACGCCGGGTCGCGACGCAATCGGAACCGGGTCCCGGAGGGACGGCCGAAATGGGCGCGCGTTTTCAGCCGCCCCTCCGGGACTTGACGCACAATCCAATCCGATCCCGGCGTTGAAACGCCGGGCTATTTTCAGGCTGTCCCTGCGGGACAAATTGGTCTGCGCCGATTTCATTTGGTTTTGTCCGAATTAACTCGCGGTCCGCACGATTTACTGTTTTGGGTTTTGGTTTGTGACAAGTATTCCGCCAAATTCATCGGTTTTAGCCGGTTTAATAATCTCATCTGGCCCTGGTGGAACGAAAGGAGATGAGACGGCAATCCATTTACTTTCTCCATATGAACTGTGTTCGGCCTTGCCAGTGAAATTGTTGCAACGCCAAATGATTGCGCCATCCATTCCTGTATGAAATTCATAGCGATGGGCCAAACACCAAAGCACAACAATATTGGCTAACAAAACACCAGCTATGATGAATATTGCTTTCACAATTAGTTGGCAGCCTCGTGTGTTCTTGGCTCGGGCAATTTGGTGAGCCAATCGTTAATCGTTTCAACGCTCAACGATTTCGCGTCGGCTTCTTGTGTTGGAAAGAATTTAGCTTCGCCAGCTTTTCTAACTTCAGAAAAATCGAAAACAGCGACTAATTCTTTGCCGTTAAAAAAACGGATTGAATTTGACGTTGCACTCATTGAAGTGGCTTCAATGCGTGCAACTTCGCCGAATTTTGGGAAAACCAAATATGTTTTCATTGGGCAATTTTGCAGATTGAAATTTACTTCTTCTCGTCCACGACCTCGGCGTCAATCACGCCTTCGTCCTTCTTTTTGTCGTCGGATTTGGCTTCGCCCTTTGGCTCACCGCCGCCGGATGATTGCTTTTCCGCCTGCGCCTTCGCGGCGCCGGCCTTGTAAAGTTCGGCGCTCACGGCCTGCCATGCTTCATTCAGCTTCTCGGCGGCGGATTTGATGGCGGCGCTGTCGCTGCCCTTCAACGCTTCCTTCACTTCCGCAACGGCTTTCTCGATCCTGGCCTTGTCGTCGCCGGAAATCTTGTCGGCGGTGTCCTTGAGCATTTTCTCGGAGCGATACACCGCGCTGTCGGCTTCGTTGCGCGTCTCGACTTCCTCGCGCTTGGCCTTGTCCTCGTCGGCATGCGCCTCGGCGTCGCGCCGCATCTTCTCGATTTCGTCCTTCGAGAGGCCGCTGCTGGCGGTGATGGTGATCTTCTGTTCCTTGCCGGTGCCCAGGTCCTTGGCGCCCACGTGCAAAATACCGTTGGCGTCAATGTCGAACGTCACCTCGACCTGCGGCACGCCGCGCGGAGCGGGCGGAATGTCGGTCAGATGAAACTTGCCGATGGTCTTGTTGTCCTTGGAAAATTGCCGTTCGCCCTGGAGCACGTGGATTTCCACGCCGGGCTGGTTGTCGCTGGCGGTGGAGAAAATTTCCGATTTGCGGGTCGGGATGGTGGTGTTGCGCTCAATGAGCCGCGTGAACACGCCGCCCAGCGTCTCAATGCCAAGCGACAGCGGCGTCACGTCGAGCAGGAGCACATCCTTGACGTCGCCCTTGAGCACGCCGCCCTGGATGCCGGCGCCCACGGCCACGACTTCGTCAGGGTTCACGCCCTGGTGAGGCGGTTTGCTGACGAGCGAGTGGGCCACTTCCACGACTTTCGGCATGCGGGTCATGCCGCCGACGAGCACGAGTTCGTCAATCTTCGCCACGTCAATGCCGGCGTCCTTCAAACAGGCCTTCACCGGCGCGATGGTGCGCTCAAAAAGTTTGTCGCAAAGCTGTTCCATTTTCGCGCGGGTCAGCTTCATCGAAATGTGTTTCGGCCCGCTGGCGTCCGCTGTGATGAACGGCAGGTTGATGTCGTACTGCTGCGCGGAACTCAGGGCGATCTTGGCCTTTTCCGCCTCTTCCTTGATGCGCTGGAGCGCGTCGGGCTGCTTGCGCAAATCCATGCCGGACTCCTTTTTGAATTCGTCGAGAATCCAATCCATGAGGCGGCCGTCCCAGTCATCGCCGCCCAAGTGCGTGTCGCCGTTGGTGGCCTTCACCTCAAAAACGCCGTCGCCGATTTCCAAAACTGAGATGTCGAACGTGCCGCCGCCCAGGTCATAGACGGCGATTTTTTCGTCCTTCTTTTTGTCGAGGCCGTAGGCGAGCGACGCGGCGGTCGGCTCATTGATGATGCGGAGCACTTCCAGCCCGGCAATCTTGCCGGCGTCCTTGGTGGCCTGGCGCTGTGAATCGTTGAAATATGCGGGAACGGTGATGACGGCCTGCGTGATCTTTTCACCGAGGCGCATTTCGGCGTCGGCCTTCAACTTGCCCAGAATCATCGCGGAGATTTCGGGCGGCGAAAAGAGTTTGGGTTTGCCGTCCACTTCCACTTCCACCGCGGCGTCGTTGTTCGACGCCTTGACGACCTTGTAAGGCACGCGTTTGATTTCCTCCGACACTTCGTCGAATTTGCGGCCCATGAAGCGTTTGATGGAATAGACGGTGTTGCGCGAGTTGGTGACGGCCTGGCGCTTGGCCGCTTCGCCAACGAGCCGCTCGCCGCTCTTGGTAAACGCGACGACGGACGGTGTGGTGCGTTTGCCTTCGGAATTTTCCAGCACGAGCGGTTCGCCGCCTTCCATGACCGCCATGCAGGAGTTTGTGGTGCCCAAATCAATGCCTAGTACTTTTGCCATAAAAATTTAAAAATGGTTGTCTGTTCCCTGTTCCAATGCAATAACAGTGCCGCAATTCCAAAAACGATATGGAAGCCTTGCAAACAAAGGGTGGATTTCTGATTTCCCTGTTTTTAGACTGGCTGAAAAACAGTGCCAAAAGCGTCACTGTGGCACAGTCGGAGTGCCGTTTGGCACAGTTGGATGGTAGGTCGCGATTGGTGGGGCGAGCGTCCCCGCGAGCCGTTTCAAGAATTTTTTTCCGCTCCATACCAAATCAAAAAGCCGCCCCTTGAACGGCCAGTCCTCAATCCGTTGAACCAGTCCTTTGCGAATCGGATTTTCCTGCACATAAATCCACTTCTCCGAATAATTTTCTCCGTCGCGCAACCGATGATGCCAGCCACGCGCTTGAAATTTCCATCCCGGTGGGGCGGGCGTCCCCGCGAGCCGTTTGTGTTTCAAAGCAAATTCGCGTTTCCAATAGGCAATCCACGCTTCAATCGTGAAATGCAAATCTCTTGGCGCGCAAAATAAATGCAAATGATCCGGCATCAGCAAATAATCGCCCACCAGCCAGGCGGTTGCCTCCGACCATATCTGGCGCAAAAATTGATGCACTGTTTCGTTGTTCAGCCAAGGCTTGCGCTTTTCGGTATTGATGGTCAGCAAAACAATGCTGGACTGGCCGAGCTGGATGTGAACGCCGGAAGAAGGGTTTTGACGTTGAGGAAATCCGGTGGCCGGCGGTTTGTTCATGTTTGAAAATTTCAGGCGCAAAGTCGGCTCGCGGGGACGCTCGCCCCACCAGCTTCAGTATTCGCTCCAGTTTATTTGCTCCCCGGTTTGATCGCCGGGAGCGCTGCCAGGTCCGGCGGCAATTTTTCCGGCTTGAACAGTTCGACCTGGAACGAAATCAAGCTGGCAAAGGGCGCGCCGAAATTCACCGAGCCGTTGGAGCGGTTCACAATCGCAGCCACCCCGGTGACGTGGCCGCCGTGCGCGCGGATAATATCAATCGTCTCCTGGACGCGACCGCCTTTGGTTACCACATCCTCGACGACGAGGACGTTTTCGCCGGACGCAATTTTGAATCCGCGCCGCAACACGAGCCTGCCTTCCTCTTTTTCCGCAAAGATGAACCGCACGCCAAGCTGCCGCGCGACTTCCTGTCCGATGACCAGCCCGCCGAGTGCCGGCGCGATGACGGTGACGGCGCCAAACCGGCGGACCTTGTCGGCGAGCGCGGCGCCGAGTTTTTCGACGACGGGCATCTGCTGGAGCGCGAGGGCGCATTGAAAGTACTGGCGGCTGTGCAATCCGCTGCGCAGGATGAAATGGCCTTCGAGCAGCGCGCTGGTGTTGCGGAAAATCTCGAGAACTTCGTCTTGTGTCATTGGTGGAGTTTCCGGTTTATGGTTGCAAGTTTCAATTCTAAACCGAACCACGGATTTTGGACTGCGGCGGGAAGCGAAGCGCCACGCCGCTTTTGGAGGCGCTTTCGGCCCTGCGAAAAGCGGTGTCGTCGCTGCACTCTGCCACCGCAGTCCAAATCTTTGTCACAGAGGCTCCCACCGTTTCACTTTTGATCCGTGTCCATCCGTGTTCATCCGTGGTTGATTTTCTTTCCCCGTCCGTTCGCTTTCTTCTGGCTTCTGGATTCCGAATTCTGAATTCTGGCCGCGTGCCGAAGTGGATCAAATTCATCATCGCCATTCTTCTGCTGCCGGTCTGCGCCGCCGCGGCGCGGGCGTTGTGGCTGGTTCTGTGCGCCAGCGGCAAGGCGGACGTGGTTTGGGTGCCGCTGCTGGCGGGCGCGGCGTGCTGGATGGTGGTTTTTCTGCTGCTGCCCAAACCGATGTGGATTTATGTGTTTGGCCATGAATTGACGCATGCGTTGTGGACGTGGCTTTTTGGTGGACAGGTGAAAAAAATGAAGGTCACCTCCGCCGGCGGCCATGTCGTCGTGAGCAAAACCAATTTTGTCATCACCCTGTCGCCGTATTTTTTTCCGTTTTACGCGGCACTGGTCATTGCGGTGTTCGCCCTCGGCCGTTTCTTTTGGGGCGGGTGGAATTATCTGGTCTGGTTTCATCTGTTCGCCGGCGCGGCGTACGCATTTCATGTGACCCTGACGTGCCACGCTTTGAAAACGCGGCAATCGGACATCACGTCGCAGGGCTGGTTGTTTTCGGCGGTGATCATTTTTCTCGGCAACACCGGCTTGTTGCTGTTTTGCTTGCCGTTTTTGACCGCCAAAGTCAGTTTGTTCAACGCGCTGGGCTGGTGGCTGGAGAGCTCAGGACTGATTTTTAACTGGCTGGCGCGGTTGTTCAAATAATTCGACCGGAAATTTATCAACAATTCTGTCTTGAATTAAAACGCGAATGGGTTCATTCATTAAAGGAGCAACGTATGGACTTGGGTGATATTCTAAGCAAAGCGCAGATTGTTCCCGACTTGCGCGCAGCCAATCGCTGGGAAGCGATTGACGAGTTGATCGAGAATCTCGTCGCCACGGGAAAGCTCCAGCCCGGCGACCGTGACGCCGTCACTGCTGCCGTCAAGAAGCGTGAAACCTCGATGAGCACCGGCATCGGGTTCGGCATCGGCATTCCGCACGCTTCGACCGATCTGATTTACGAAGTGGTTGGCGCGCTGGGCCGCTCGAAGGCGGGCGTCAATTTCGACGCGCTCGACAATCAGCCGGTGAAGCTCGTCATGCTTTTTCTCGTGCCCCAGGGCCAGTTCCAGAAACATCTCCACACCCTGGCCAATATCGCCAAGTTCCTCCATAAACCTGATTTCCGCCAGGCGCTCGAAGAAGCCCCCGATGCCGATGCGATGCTCAAAATCATCAAGGAATACGGGAAATAATGATTCTCCGGAGTGACGAGCTCTGTGAGTCCCCAACCTCAAAATCTTGTGTGAAAGCGGGCTCGTATTACTCGCCCCTCCGAAATTTTGTCCGTGCCCATCCGTGTCCATCCGTGGTTAAATAATTTCCGTGCTGCCGCACAAACAAATTGAATTGAAGCTGCAAGCCGCCGTCCGCGCGGTCCTGCCGGAGGCAGATCCGTCCACTGTTCTCATCCGTCCGTGTCCGGACCCGAAATTCGGCGATTACCAGAGCAACGCGCTGATGTCGCTGGCCAAGGCGCGAAAAATGAATCCACGCCAGCTTGCCACCAACGTGCTCGCCAAACTCGACGTCGGCGATTGTTGCGAAAAAGTCGAAATTGCCGGCGCAGGCTTCCTGAATTTTCGGCTGAAAAGCTCCGCGCTCTCCGGCGCGCTCGAATCTGCCGCCCGCGGCGAGCATTTGTTTTTCGAGAAGTGTGGCCGCGACGCCTCGTCGCGTGACAAACAGACTTCGCCTTCACTTTCTTCGACGTGGGCGTCGCAGCCACTCACTGTGGTGATTGATTTCAGTTCGCCGAACGTGGCCAAGCCGATGCACGTGGGCCACATCCGCTCGACGATCCTCGGCGACTGCCTCGCGCGCACGCTGCGCCTGCTCGGCCACCGCGTCATCACGGACAACCACATTGGCGACTGGGGCACGCAGTTCGGCAAGTTGCTCGTCGGCTGGAAGAAACGTCTGGACCCGGCTGCGCTCGAGTCCGATCCGATTGCCGAAATGGAGCGGCTTTACAAGCTCATCAACGCCGCGAGCGAAACCGACGAGAAAATTCTCGAGGCGGCGCGGCAGGAACTCGTCAAACTTCAGGGCGGCGACGCTGAAAATCTGAGAATCTGGCACGAGATGATTGCGCTGTCGCAAAATCAGTTCGACACAATTTACGGCCGGCTCGGCGTGAAGTTCGACCACACGTTCGGCGAAAGCTTTTATAATTCGCGGCTCAAACCGCTGGTGGACGAACTCATCGCCAAAGGCATCGCGCGCGAAAGCGAAGGCGCGATTGCCATTTTCTTCGACGACCCGCCCCAACTCAAGGAACAGCCTGCGCTCATCCGCAAGAGCGACGGCGGATTTAATTACACCACCACGGACCTGGCCACTTTGGCGTACCGGCTCGAAACCTGGCAGCCGGATGAAATCATTTACGTCACCGATGGCCGGCAGCAATTGCATTTCCAGCAGGTGTTCGCCGCGTTCCACAAGTGGCAGGAGCGCCGAGCACCGTCTCGGCCCGTTGCAAATTCTCCAAGTCTCGCCGGGACGGTGCTCGGCGCTCCGAAACTCGCCCATGTCTGGTTTGGCTCGATTCTGGGCGAGGACGGCAAGCCGTTCAAAACCCGAAGCGGCGAGACGGTGAAGCTGGCCGACCTGCTCGACGAAGCGGAAGAGCGGGCTTTGAAAATCGTTTCCGAAAAAAATCAGGATTTGCCGGAGGCGCAACGCCGCGAGATTGCGCGGGTCGTCGGGCTGGGCGCCGTCAAATACGCCGACCTGCTGCCGAATCGCCAGAGCGATTATGTTTTCTGTTGGGACAAAATGCTCGCGCTGCAGGGCAACACCGCGCCTTATCTGCAATATGCCTACACCCGGATTAAAAGCATTTTCAGGAAGTCGGAAACATCGAACATCAAACATCAACCGTCAACCATCGAACTGACCGCGCCGGAAGATATTGCGCTGGCCAAGCATTTGTTGAATTTCGGGCTGACGCTGGAGGCGGTGGCGGAGGAATATCGTCCGAACTTTTTGTGCAACTACCTCTACGACCTGGCCGGGAAGTTCACGTCGTTCTATGAAAATTGCCCGGTGCTCAAGGCCGACGACGCGACGCGCGCGAGCCGGCTGGCGTTGTGCGACCTGACCGCCCGGGTTTTGAAACAGGGGCTGGATGTTCTCGGCATCGAAACCGTCGAGCAGATGTAGAAATTGTTTTGTGAACAATTTGTGAGTAACTTCTCTGGATTGTAACTTGCCTTCTGGGGGTTTCCTTTCATTATGACTTCATAGTTTTGCGAGCGGCTTTTCATTTAAAAGGCCGCTGTTAAATCAGAATCAAGAAAGAAAAACTTTATGAAAAAAATTGTTGTTGTTCTGTCTCTCTGCTCGTTCGCCACGCTGCTGGCTTTTCAAACCGTTAATGCCCAAACCATCGCCCAGTGGACTTTTGAGAACACGGCAAATACTAATGGGTTTAATGTAGTGCCTGGTGCTAATACTTCCCCTGGAACCATTCAGGCTGATAACGGCTTGAATTATAGTGGTAGTGTTGCCAGCGGGCTTCATGCGACCGCAGCAACTTACAGCTTCCCGGCGGGAGATCTGGATCCCGCCATCGCCGCTTTGGCTCCTGGTCTTTCCGGTCCCGGGCTTCCCGGTTCCAGCCTTGCCAATGCGTCCCCATCTGTTCACTCATTGAGCGCCAATAACTGGTCTGTCGGCAGTTACTGGTCATTCACGACCAGCACGCTCGGTTATACCGGCGTCGAGATCGCTTTCGATCAAGCAGGCAGCTCCACCGGCCCGGCGAACTTTGGTCTGAGTTACAGCATCAACGGCGGAGCTTTTACTTCGTTTGCAACCTACTCAGTTGTGTTAAGTGCTTGGAATACGACAACGGTTCAGCCGTCCAGCTTGCTTTTTTCAGGCGGCGGCGCTTTTGACAACGCCAACACAATCACTTTCGAGCTTGTTGATTTGAATACCACTTCAATTAATGGCGGCATCGTTGCCGCGGGTGGCACGGATCGCGTTGACAACTTCACCGTTGTGGCAGTTCCCGAGCCTTCAACGATAGCGTTGGCCGGGGCGGGCTTGGTTGGTCTGTTGGCCCTTCGTCGTCGTCGCTCGTAGTTTCTCAATCGGTTCATTGCTTCACACTTTTGCGAGTCGTCCCGATCTGTCGGGACGACTCGTTTGTTTTTTGGGGGCCATGACACGACGAGGCTCCTGCCTTTTTTCTCCCGTGTTTTCACATTCTGCACCCGGCTAGGCGCACAGCTTTATGGCTTTCTTAAGCCGCTTTGTGGGAATTTCTTAAAAATTTTAGTGCTTTTCAACTCAGCCGCATCGGCATTACGACATAGAGGAAAGGCCCGTTGATCTTGAGGACGCCGGGGCTGAGTTCGTCAATCAATTCGAAAAACACTTCGTCTTCGTTCAGTGAATTGAGCGCGTCTATGAGGTAGCGCGGGTTGAAAGCGATGGCGATTTCCTTGCCTTTGTAGTTCACCGCGAGCGTTTCGCGCGCTTCGCCGACCTCCGGAGAATTGGCGGTGATGGCGAGGTTGTTCTTGCCGAAGGTGAGCTTGACCGAATTGGCCTTCTCGCTGGTCATGATTTCGGCGCGGCGCAGAGCTTGCAGAAACTCCTCGCGACTGAGCGGCACGCGCTCCTTTACCTCGGCGGGAATGACCTGGCGGTAGTTCGGATAATTGCCCTCGATCAACTTCGTGATGACAAGCACGGAAAAACCTTTGTCGTCCTTGAGCGCGAAAGACGCCTGGTTCTCACCAAACTTGATTTCCACATCGCCCTTTTCCTGCAAAAGGCGGTTCAATTCGTTCACCGCCTTGGCCGGCACGATGAATTCGCCGCTGCTTTTTTCGGCGATGTCCACTTCCTCATCCACCAGCGCAAGCCGGCGGCCGTCCGTGGCCACCATGGTCATTTTATGGTCTTTTAGACTTATAAAAATGCCATTGAGCACATAGCGTGATTCATCGGTGGACACGGCGAACGATGTCTTTCGCATCATCGCCTTCACAGTTTCCTGTGGCAGAGAAACTTTCTTGTCGTCCTTGAATTTGGGCAGCGGTGGAAATTCATCCGCTCCCAGGCCGTGGATTTTGTAAAAAGAGGAATTACACCGGATGCTGGTGATGTTTTTATCGTCCGTCTCGATGTCAATTTCACTGCCCCCCAATTCCCGGACAATGCCGAAAAGCTTTTTCACCGGCACGGTTGTGCTGCCGCCTTTTTTCACCTTGGCTTCAACCTGGCAGGCGACGGTTACATCCAGATCGGTCGCGGTGAATTCCACATGATCTCCTTCGGCGCGCAACAAAACGTTGGAAAGGATGGGCAATGTTGTGCGTGTGCTGACGACATTTTGGACAGCTTGCAGGCCGATGAGAATTTGATCCTTGGCGATGGTGAGGTTCATGCGCGGTTAATAGTATTCTTCTTCTTTATAAATCTCTTATTATTAAAGGCTGTGAATAAGGCAAACAACCTTAAATGTCAAGGCAACCACTGGGTTTTGTAAAGAAAAGAAAACCAGTTTCGCCGCCAGGGTGAAAAATAAAGTTATTAATGTCGGAGTTCTTCACCAAGTCACCAATCAATTCACAAGCGATGCGCACTTTATTTTCCGAGTTGTGAGCGTCGGATAACCTCTGGCGGCACCTTGCCCGCAAAATTAAATTCCTCCCTGTTTAAAACAAAGCCGTCGGAATTTTCACAGGCTGGAAGCCTGCGCCACTACTAAAAAGTTCGCTGTCAGCCCTTTTTTGGGTTACAGAGGACGGGATATGAGCACAAGGGTCAAAATATGCGGCATCACCAACCTGGCCGACGCGCAAGCCGCCGTTGAGGCGGGTGCGGACGCGCTGGGCTTTGTCTTTTATAAAAAAAGCCCGCGGAGCATGACCATTCCCGCAGTAGCCAAAATTACCAAAAAAATGCCGCCGTTCATCATGCGCGTCGGGGTTTTTGTGAATTCAACCGAGGAAATGGTCACGCGCGCCATCGGGGAATGCGGCCTGGGCCTGCTGCAGTTTCACGGTGACGAACCGCCGGAATTTTGCACGCGGTTCGGACAGATGAGCATGAAAGCCTTCCGCATCCGCGACGCCGAATCGCTGAAGGAACTGCCGAAGTACGCCACCGAAGCCTGGCTGCTCGATGCTTACTCAACCGGAAACCTCGGCGGCACGGGCGAAAAATTCAACTGGGATCTGGCCGTCGAAGCGCAAAAATTCGGCAAACCGTTTTTTCTCGCGGGCGGATTGACGCCGGAAAATGTCGCTGCCGCCGTGCGCAAAGTGCAGCCGTACGGCGTGGACGTTTCCAGCGGGGTGGAATCGTTGCCCGGTAAAAAGGATCACGCCCGGGTGCGCGCGTTCATCGCCAACGTTCGCCAGGCGGAGAAAAAATGAAACGCATCGCCGTCTTTTGCGGTTCGAACAAAGGGACGCGCCCCGCCTATGCCGAGGCGGCGGAAAACCTCGGGCGCCAGCTGGCCAGTCGCGGAATCGAACTGGTTTATGGGGGCGGTTGTGTGGGATTGATGGGCATTCTGGCGGACGCCGCGCTGCAAAACGGCGGCCACGTCATCGGCGTGATACCACAATCGCTCGTCATCAAGGAGGTGGTGCATGAAAAACTGCCCGATCTGCGAGTGGTGAAAAATATGCACGAGCGCAAAGCATTGATTGCCGAACTCGCCGACGGTTTCATCGCGCTGCCCGGCGGTTATGGAACCTACGAGGAATTTTGCGAAGTGCTCGCCTGGAGCCAGCTTGGCTACCACCGAAAACCGTTCGGGCTGCTGGACGTGGCCGGTTTTTACAGGAAATTCCTGGAATTTTTCGACCATGCGACGCGCGAAGGCTTCATCCGGCCCAAACACCGCGAGCTGGTCATGGTGGAGGAAGACGTGGAAAAACTTCTACACCGGCTGGAAACCTTCCAGCCGCCGAAAGAAGTGAAATGGATCAAATAATTGCCGGATTTGATCGTACCATTTTACTTTTCGGCGGGGCGAGCGTACCCGCGAGCCGGCTCGCCAGTAGCCTCGCCCCACCAAAAGACACCCCACCGCTCGGATTTCCTTTGCGCGTTTCATTTCTTTGCGAGAAAATTGGGTGATGAGCAAAAAAACCAGCGCCAAAACGCCGGACGCCCAGGGCCATTTCGGTCCCTACGGCGGGCGGTTCGTGCCGGAGACGTTGATGCATCCGCTGCACGAGCTGGAGGACGAATACTTCCGCGCGCAAAAAGACCCGGCGTTTAAGCGGGAGTTCGAGTATTATCTCCGGGAATTTTGCGGCCGTCCCACGCCGCTTTATTTTGCCGAGCGATTAACCAGGGAACTGGGAGGCGCGAAAATTTATCTCAAGCGCGAGGACCTGCTCCACACCGGCGCGCATAAAATCAACAACGCCGTCGGCCAGATCCTGCTCGCCAAACGCATGGGCAAGACGCGCATCATTGCCGAGACCGGCGCGGGCCAGCACGGCGTGGCCACCGCCACCGTCGCCGCGATGTTCGGATTGAAATGCGTGGTTTACATGGGCGCGGTGGATTGCGAAAGGCAGGCGCTCAACGTCTATCGCATGAAAATGCTCGGCGCCGATGTCGTGTCGGTGAAGGCCGGCCAGCAGACGCTCAAGGAAGCCATCAACGAGGCCATGCGCGACTGGGTCACCAACATCCGCACCACGCATTACATTCTCGGCACGGTCTATGGCGCGCATCCGTATCCGCTCATGGTCCGGAATTTCCAGCGCGTCATCGGCGACGAAGCGCGTCGGCAGATTTTGAAACAGGAAAAGCGCCTGCCCGACCTGCTTGTGGCCTGCGTCGGCGGCGGCTCGAACGCGATGGGATTGTTTTATCCATTCCTCAAGGACAAGTCGGTGAAAATGGTGGGCGTGGAAGCGGGCGGACGCGGCATCAAACCCAACCAGCACGCGGCGCGGTTTCATGGCGGATCGCTCGGCGTGTTGCAGGGCACGCGCAGTTACATTTTGCAGGACAGAAACGGGCAGATCCAGCTCACCCACAGCGTCAGCGCCGGCCTGGATTACGCCGCCGTGGGCCCGGAACACGCATGGCTGCACGACCAGAAACGCGTGGAATACACCTACATCAAGGACAACGCAGCGCTGGCCGCGTTCATGAAACTGGCGCGGATCGAGGGCATCATTCCCGCGCTGGAAAGCGCCCACGCGATTGCCGAAGTCATGAAACGCGCGCCCAAAATGAGCCGGAACAAGCTCATCATCGTGAACCTGAGCGGCCGCGGCGACAAGGACGTGACCCAGGTGGCGGACAAGGTGGGATTACTGCATCATTGTTCTGACAAATCCAAGTCACGATGCCGCGGTTTGGTATAGCACGCACGACCGATAAAGAACCACGACGCCTTTGAACGCGCCTTCGCTTAGCCTTCGGCTTGACAGGCTGGCTGGAAAAAGATTTGCGCGCGACGGCTGGCCCAAGAACACTGGGCCTGATGAAGCCGCCGATTTTCACCCGCATCGCTGCGGCGATGGGATTGCTCGCCGTCGCACTGGGCGCGTTCGGCGCGCACGTGCTGAAGGATTTGCTCGCGCAAAACGGCACGGCGGCCATCTGGGAAAAGGCGGAGTTTTATCATTTCATCCACGCGGTGATGCTGTTCGTGCTGGCGGACCGCAAACCGTTTCCGGCGGTCGCCTGGTGGAGTTTTCTCGCCGGCATTTTCTTTTTCTCCGGCTCGCTTTATCTGCTGGCGGTCATCCATGTCCTTTGGCTCGGCGTCATCACGCCCATCGGCGGCGTGAGTTTCCTGTTCGGCTGGGCCTGGCTGATTTTTAGAGCGGTGCCAAACGGCAAGAGACGAGAATAGCTGTGGGTAGCACCCGCCTCTGGCGGGTCGTTTCGGGCGTCGCGCCCGAAACTCTCTTAGAGCAGGAGGCGAAATGCCAGAAGCGGCTGTCCTCCGTGTGTCCGCCAACTAAATCAATTCGGCGAGACGCCGAATTGAACCCGCGAGACGCAGGTGCTACCATAATTTCTCCTCGTCTTCATCTTTCTCCAACTTTCCAAAGTGAACGGCGCCGGTTATCGTCAATTAAAATGAATGCTGCACGACAACTGCCGCGGATGGCGCCGCAAGGCTGGCTGGGATTGCTCCTGCTGGCGGTGTGCTGGCCGTTGAACTGGACGCTGCCCGGCCTACGCACCGCCTACCTGTTCTTCCCGCTGTGGCTGGGCTATATCCTGGTGGTGGACGCGCTGGTCTGGTGGCGCACCGGCACGTCGTTGTGGACGCGCTCGCATGGCGGGTTCGTCCTGCTCTTCATCCTGTCCGTGCCGGCCTGGTGGTTGTTTGAATTCATCAACCGGCGGACGGGCAACTGGGAATATCTCGGCGCCGGCACGTTCACCCCGCTCGAATACTACGCGCTTTGCACGCTGTCGTTTTCCACCGTCATGCCGGCCGTGTTTGAAACCGCGGAATTGGTGCGGACGTTCCGCTGGGTGAAATCGCTTCCCGCCGGAGCGCGCGTCCCGGACACGCCCCGGGTTGGGCTCGGATTGCTGTTCGCCGGACTGGTCATGCTGGCGTTGGCGCTGGCCTGGCCGAAATATTTCTATCCGTTGGTCTGGATTTCGCTGGTGTTCATTTTCGAGCCGGTGAACCGCCGGCTGGGGCGTCGGCATTTTCTGGAATGGCTGAAAGGCGGCGACTGGCGGCCGGTGATTTCGCTGTCGCTCGGAGCGTTGATCTGCGGGTTTTTCTGGGAGATGTGGAATTTCTGGTCCTGGCCGCGATGGATTTATCACACGCCGGGCGCGAATTTCCTGCACGTCTTCGCCATGCCGCTGCTGGGTTACGGCGGTTACATCCCGTTCGCGCTGGAACTGTTCGGGCTGAAAAATCTTCTCTGGTCACGCGGGCCAAAGCTCGAGCTTTGAAACGGGGCTTTCTGCCGAAAGCGGCCATCGCACATCCCTGATTTCTCCGACGGGAAGAAACACGAAGCTTTTGAAATCCCTTCATGTAGCTGCAATTGAAACATCAAACATCCAACATCAAACCACGAATGTTTAGCAAGGATTCCTCCTTGCCGGAGGCGGGTCGGTTGACCTACTTTTAAATTGACACTTGGATATGTAAGCCGATTGTTAATCAGAACCGCCCGTCTGCAAAATGCAAGAAAACGATTTAAAGCCGCAGGAACTGAGGACGCACGAAATCCACGACGACCCGTTGAGTTCCAAACGCCTGACCGTCCTGGTCTTGGAGGACAACGCTGCTTTCGCTGAAGCGTTGAAGGACACGCTTGAAGGGCAGGATTACAGCGTTACGGTTGTGCCCAGCGGCGTCGAAGGAGTGCAAAAGATACTCCACTCCGACTTCGACGCCATCGTGTGCGACATGGTGATGCCGAACTTCCCCGGCGACATGTTTTATCGTGCGGTCCAAAACTCCCGCCCGCACCTGTGCAAGCGGTTTGTGTTCATATCGGGATACCAGGACAATCCGAAGATCACCAGGTTCATTGAGGAGGTCAGGGGCGTGGTGCTTTGGAAACCATTTAAAATGCGCCTGCTGTTCGACGCGCTCGAAACCGTGACCGGCAGAAGCAAATAGCTCATCCCCATGGGCCGTTGGCCGCCAGAAGGCCATGGACCGGTTGAAGTTCGGTGACACGCACAAGTCTGCGGGATGAATCGTCTGCTCTCCATACTGACCAATCTTTTCTCGATCTGGGTTTTGATCGGCGGGGCGCTGGCGCTGGCGCATCCGGCTTGGTTCACCTGGTTCAGCGGCGATTTCATCACGTGGGGACTCGCGGTCATTATGCTGGGCATGGGCATCACGCTGAACGTGGATGATTTCAAGCGGGTGCTGAAAATGCCGCGCGCGGTCGGCATCGGGTTCGTCGCGCATTACGCCATCATGCCGTTCCTCGGCTGGAGCATCGCGCATTTGCTCCGGCTCGAAACGCCGTTCGCTGTCGGCCTGATCCTCGTGTCGTGCTGTCCGTGCGGCACGGCGTCGAACGTGGTCAACTACATCGCCCGGTCGAACGTCGCGCTCTCGGTGCTGATGACGATGTGCTCGACGCTCGGCGCGATTGTCATGACGCCGCTGCTGACCAAGTGGCTGGCGGGCAAATATGTGCCGGTGGACGCGCTGGGCCTGTTCCTGAGTACGGTGAAAATCGTGCTGGCGCCGGTAATCATCGGCGTCGCGCTGAACCGTTACCTGCCGAAGTTCGTAAAATTCATCCTGCCGGGGTCGCCGCTGATTTCCGTGCTGACCATCACGCTCATCTGCGCGAGCATCATCGGCGCCAGCGCGGACGATTTCAAAAAGTCGGGCGGCGAACTAATCCTGGCGGCGTTTTTGTTGCATTCCGGCGGGTTTTTGCTCGGCTACTTTTTCAGCCGGCTGCTGCGCTGCGACGAGCTGACCAGCCGCACGATTTCCGTGGAGGTGGGCATGCAAAATTCCGGCCTGGGAGCCGCGCTGGCAAAAAAGCATTTCACGCTGTTGCCGCAGACCGCCCTGCCGTGCGCGATTTCGGCGACGTTTCATTCGGTCATCGGCAGCGTGCTCGCGGGCATCTGGCGGTTGCGGCCGACTACGCCCCGGCCTGGCGCAAGCGAAACGCCGCGAAAATAAAAAAGGCCGCCAAGATTCATTTTTTTGACCTGCCCGGCGCAAATTTTTTAGTCGTCGAAGGAGCGGGCGGTCGCTAAATTTTATTTTTCATGGAAGTGAACGGAAAACATGAGGTCAAGACTGTTCGGGGGATGTGCGAACAGGGATTGTGGCCGGAAGTGCTGGCGTTTGCCCAGAGCTGGCGCGAGCGAGACCCGTCCGACTACCGGGCGCTGTATTACATCGGCCTGGGCTTGAGCGGAATGGGACAATTTGCCATGGCGGAAACGGCTTATCGGCATGCGCTGGCGCTGGAAACCACCGATGCCCGGGTGTGGAACAACCTGGGAGGACTGCTCTACGAAAAATTGCGGCGCCCGGGCGAAGGCATCCGCTGCCTGGAGCAGGGTTTAAAAATGGATCCTCACAACAAAGTCGCATGGGTGAATCTGGCCACAATGGCCGGCCGGATGGGGCATCATCACAAGGCGCTGGAATATGCCGACCGGGCCCTCGCGCTGGATCCAAAACTGGTGGAAGCTTATCTGTACAAAGCCGCTGCGGCGAAGGCCTTGAAAAAAATGGACGTCGTCAAGGAGGTTTGCCACAAGCTGGGAACCATCGAACCGGAAAAATTCCGCCGCGGGTGCTAAACCCACAGCCGTTTCAAATGGCCGTGTCCACGGCGGGCTCCGGCGGGATTTCCCGGCTGATCTCGGATTTTCCACCTGCCAGCCCAAGGATCAGAGTGAACAGGCTGGCGGCGGCAAACAAACCGACGCAGGCGGGCCAGCCGCCCTTCAGCCAGAACCACGCGGTCAACGCCGAACCCGCACTGCCGCCGGTGTAATAAAAGGTCACATAAAGCCCGGCGGCGGCGGAACGGGCGCGTCCGGCAACCTGTCCCATCAGCACCGTCGCCGCCGATTGCGAGACGAAAATACCGGAGGAAAAAATGGCCAGCCCGGCAATGACCACCGGCAACGAACGCGCCAGCGTCAGCAACAGACCGCCGAGACACATGCCGAGCGACAGCAACATGGTCCGGCGGAATCCATGGCGGTTGAGGAAGCGGCCCGACAGCGGCGTCACGATGCAGCCCAGCAGATAGACAAAAAAGATGCTGCCCAGCCCGGCGGGAGTGAGATTGAACGGCGGCTGGGCGAGATAAAAATTCACGTAGGTAAAAACGCCGACCAGCGAAAAAAGGACGGTGAACCCCAGGCCGCAAATGGCCAGCAACCGCGGATTACGCAGGTGACCCCACGTGTCGCGCACGGCCTTGAACACATGTTTGGCGGGAACAAAATTTACCGCCAATGGCAGCCATTGGCGCACTGCCAGGGCCCCGAGCAGGTTGAGGATGCCCAACGTCACGAAGGCGGCGCGCCAGCTCAAGTGCGCGGCGATGATGCCAACGAGAAATCGTCCCAGGAAACCGCCGAAGACCGTGCCGGCCACATAGGCAGCCATGACCGTGCCGATGCGACCGGAAAATTCCTCGTTGATGTACGCCATCATCACGGCGATGACGCCGGGCACAAAGAGTCCCTGGGCAAAACGCCAGAAGATGAGGGCGTGCAGATTTTGCGAAGTGGCGGCCAGCAGGGTCGGAACCGACATGGTGAAGAGCGCGGGAACGATGACCTTCTTGCGTCCGATGGTTTCCGCGACCAGGCCGGTGATCGGCGCCATGAGTGCCACCGCCAGCGTGACGGCGCCCACGGTCAGGCTGACCTCGATTTCGGAGGCGTGGAAAAGGCGCTGGAAAAGTGGCAGCAACGGCTGCGTGCAATACACGTTCAGAAACGTGCAGGCTCCCGCAATCATCGCGGCAAAGATGGCCGGCTCGAATGACTTCTCCGGGCGCGCCGTCCGTGCCGTCGGAGTCACAACTTCATTCATAAATTCCATGATGATGGGCACAAACCGGCGAAAAGAAAAATCGAAACCGGCTTGGTTTCTTTCTGCGCCCTCACAGTTGTCTTGAAAACACGGATAAGTTAGCTTCAAGTTGTGATTTACGACGCTTCATTGGACGGGTTGCTGCAAAAGGTCTGGGACGGCCGGCGCATCAACCAGGCCGAGGCGTTGCGGCTGTATTCCCTGCCGCTGGAAGAACTCGGCGCACTCGCCGACCGCCGCCGACAACTGGCCAAGGCGGAGGACTTCAACGGGCGTGGCAACGACATCGTCACCTACCAGATTGATCGCAACGTCAATTACACCAACGTCTGCAACGTCTATTGCAAATTCTGCGCGTTTTATCGCACGGAAAAGGACGCCGACGCCTACGTCATCACGTTCGACGAGATGGACAAAAAAATCGAGGAAACCGTCGCGCTGGGCGGCACGCAGATTTTGATGCAAGGCGGGCATCATCCCAAACTAACCAAGCAGTGGTATCTCGATTTGCTGTCGCACATCAAAAGTAAATTTCCACAGGTCAACATCCACGGCTTCAGCCCGAGCGAGTTTATCCATTTCCGCGAGGTGTTCAACGAGCCGTTGGAACGCATCATTGGCGATTTCATGAAAGCCGGGCTGGGTTCGATTCCCGGCGGCGGCGGGGAAATCCTCGTGGACCGTGTGCGCAAGAAAATTTCGCCGCTCAAGGCGATGAGCAGCGACTGGCTCGAAGTCATGGACGTGGCGCATAGCTTGGGACTTTACTCCTCGGCCACCATGATGTTTGGGCACGTGGAGACGATTGAGGATCGGATAGAGCACCTAGAACGGCTGCGCGCGCAGCAGGTTAAATCACTGGCTCGTGTCAACGGAGTGCGGCCGTCCCCGGCCGCAGCGACTTTGAAAACGGCAACGGCGACAGAAATTTCGAAAGACTCGCTTGCTGGCAATATGGCTGTGGCCGGGGCGGCCACACTCCCCGGCAATTTCACCGCATTCATCTGCTGGACGTTCCAGGCCGAGCACACGAAGCTAAAGGCACCGACCGTCGGCGCGCACGAATATTTGCGGACGCAGGCGCTGGGACGCATCTACCTCGACAATTTCACCAACGTGCAGAGTTCATGGGTCACCCAAGGCCAGGAAATCGGCCAGGTGGCGCTCAAATTTGGCGCGAACGACCTCGGCAGTATCATGATCGAGGAAAACGTCGTCAGCCAGGCCGGCACGACCTTCCGCATGACCGTGGCCGACATGGAACGGCTCATCAGGGACCTCGGCTACGAACCGCGCCAGCGCGATAACTGGTACCGGCTGGTGAAGTAAGCTTCATTTCTCTGTCATCACATCCGCTCCGTTCCACGAATCATTGGGCGGGTTTTCGATGAACGCCTGACACCGTTTCAGATACATGTCGCTGAGGAAATCGCCTGGTTGCTGCCGAAGACATTCCTGGAAGGCAACAGTCGCCTTTGCGAATTCACGTTGCCGATACAGTCGCAAGCCCTCCTCATAACGCGCAAGCCAGCCCGGCATGGATTCGGCCTGTGCCGCGCCGTCGCCGAGGATGGTGAACACATCGGCAGACTTGGTTTTCCCTTTTGGCTGGACAGAAGCAACGGTGCGCAAGATGTAATGGTCTCCTACCAGGCGAGCCACGCTGTCACCCAAAAGCAGATCGACGTGATATTTCTTGGTGAGACCTTCCAGCCGCGAAGCGACATTGACCGGGTCGCCGATGACGGTGAGTTCCATTTTCTCGGAAGAGCCGAGGTTGCCGACGATCACTTCGCCGTGATTGATGCCGATGCCGAAGGCGAGTTCGAGCATCCCCCGCGCCTTCCAATCTTCGTTGAGCTTTTTCAGGCTGCGTTTCATCGCGAGTGCCGTGGCCACGGCATTCAAGGCGTCCTGCCGCGGCTCGTGACTGACGATGCTGCCCCAGACGGCCATGACGGCGTCGCCGATGAATTTGTTGAGCGAGCCTTGATGCGCGAACACGAGCGCGACCATTTCCTGGAAATATTCGTTGAGCTGTTTGACCAGCGCGTGCGAGTCGGCGCTCTCGGTGAGGGTGGTAAATCCGCGCACGTCCGAGAAAAGCACGGTGACCGGTTTGCGCACGCCGCCGAGCGCGTTGAAAAACGTCTGCGGATTGTTCGAGCAGTTCCTTGACGACGTCGCGGGAGACATAGCGTTCGAGGGTCCGGCGCACGCGGCGCTTTTCGTGGCGTTCGAGCAGGTAATCGTAGGTCAAGGCAATGCTGCTGCTAAGAATCAGCACCAGCAACGGCGTTCCCATGAGGATCACTCGCGCGCCGGTGCCGTGCTGGTTAAAAAACGTCTGGCCAAGAATCCAATAAGCCGCGCTGAACAGGAAGACGGCCAGCAGCCGCTTCATCGGTTGACGAACCAGAAAACAAAGCGAGGAAGCCAAAACACCTGCGGCACAAATCACCATTAAATCCACCAGCATTGCCGGTTCGCTCAGAAACTCGCCGTGCAATGCAGCGGCGATAATGTTGAGATGCACTTCCGGCCCGGGCATCTCGTCCAGGACGATTTCCCTTTCCTGAGAGGTTTTAGGAGCAATCAATGGTGTGCGATGGGTGTCCTGAAAAATTTCCGCCGTCGGACCGACTAGCACAATTTTGTCCCGGAAGAATCCGCCATCCTGGTAATTGTGCTTCCAGATTTTCGGTGAAAGCACGTCGCCAATCGGATTCGGTCTGTAGCCCAAACCTGGTGGAGCGGTGTAACGGAAAGTCTTTGGTTCAAACCCGGCGGGAATCAAGTCCGGCCGTCCGAACTTACGAAGGGCGCGCGCCGCGAGGGACTCCACCACAGTATCCGCAGGCAAAACGTCGTTGATTTGCCCGCCGGTCAGGTGATAACGCGCCTGACGGAGAACTTCGTCCCGATCCGGCCAGATGTTAACGTAACCTAGACGGTCATCTTCGGCCGGACTGGTTTGCGGCGCGTAATTAATGACGCTGGAATCGGGCAACTGCAAAGAAAAGAATTCGCGCTGGTCTGTTTTGGTGGCGCTGATGTTGTACCCGATGACGACGCGATCTTTGTATTTTTCCAGGGCCTGCTGGAGTTCGTCGTCGCCATCGCCCGGCGCGGCGAAGACCAGGTCCAGGACGATGACCCTCGCGCCGGCGGCGCCGAGTTTTTCAATAAACCTCGCCCAGACGGCGCGCGACCAGGGGAAATTTTTTTGCAGCAAGGCCAGCGCCGGTTCCGCCTTCAATTCCTCCGCGCTGAAATCCGTCGGACTGTAAACCGGCCGGTCAATCCCGATGAGCGCCAGGCGTTCGTCAGCGGGCGTTTTGCGGCCGAGGCGCGTTTGCCAGTCCTGCGCAAACAGTTCCAGTTCCTGCAACGGCACGAACCCGCGCCACCACAAGATGAGGAACACCAGGGTGCAGGCCGTACAAATGGCCAGCACCGCAATCGGGCGTTTAGCCGTTGGTTTCATCGCTTCAATTGCCGCCACAATCGCGACGGCGGCGCATAGGCGCGCAGCATTGACATTTCAACATAAATGTCCAAAAATGGCGACTCAGTCACGGCCTTAATAGGCTAAAGCGAACATGAAAAAAAGACTTCTTCTTGCCGGATTAGTGCTCGGCGGCGGCTTGGCCGTTCAAGCAATCACATTGACGGAAAGCACATTCACCGAGGTCATCAAGGATGTGAACGTCGTTTCGCAAGTCACCAAGGCGGCGCAACCAGCCCGGGTGAATGACATCGTCAAAGCGCCCGACCTCGTGCGCACCGGTCCGGATTCCCGCGCCGAGCTGACCGCGCCCGATCAAACCATCACGCGCATCGGGGCCAACGCTGTTTTTTCATTCGAACCCGCCGGACGGAATATTGACCTGCAGCAAGGCAGCATTCTGTTCCATTCACCGTCCGGCAAGGGCGGCGGCTCCATTCGCAGCGGCGGCGCGGCGGCGGCGGTGCTGGGCACGACGATTATCGTAACCGCCACGCCCAACGGCGGCTTCAAAATCATCGTGCTGGAAGGCAAAGGCAAAGCGACCTTGCCGAACGGCAAGACCAAGCGTTTGAAAGAAGGACAATTGATCTTTGTGCTGCCGGGCCGGAATGAATTCGGCCCCTTGCTCGACATCAACCTTGAAAAATTGGTAAACGGCTCGCGGCTCGTGAACGGTTTTTCCACCCCGCTCTCGTCGCAGACCCTCATTAACGAAGCCATTTCAAAGCAGAAAAATAAACTGGCCCATGGCGGTGCCGAAGACACAGGCGTAAACCCGGATTCGTTCTTGGGGGGTAACGGCGTGGGCAACGGCCTGGGGGCAATTGATGACAATACCTATATCACCTTTGTTCTGCCCCATTACCCGTCAGGCTCGCCAACGCCACCACCACCACCGCCGCCACCACCGCCGCCACCGCCCACAGACGGGGGCGGCTCAGATGGCGGCGGCTCAGAAGGCGGAATCATAGCCGTCGGAGGCATCCTCTACAACACGCCGGAAATCAACAATTCGACGATTAACTCCGTGCATTTTTTGGGATCAAGACCAACCCACGGCACCCGCTGACCCTTCCTGAATCGGATGAAAACAAAAATTTTGATTACTATTGGCGCCAGCCTGCTGGCTGGCATCGGGATTGCCAGAGCGCAAACGCCCGGAGCGATGAACCAGGTTGAAAACGTTCAACTCCAACAAAACCTTAATCAATCGGCGCAACAGAAATTCGACCAGGGCGCTTCCGTGCCCGAGCTCTATCCGGGCGAGGACCAGGATGTGGGTCCGCAATCTGTGCTGCGGATGAAACCGCGCCCGCCGTTGTTCGAGGCGATGGCGGACGCGCAATATTTTTACACGGACAACATGTTCCTGGACGACCAGAACAAAATTGACACCGCCGTTCTGGTGAGCACGATTGAATTGGCGCTGACGCCGAGGCCGTTTGATTTGGCCGGCGGCAAAGCCGCTCCCCGGATTGGCTACCGGCACCAGTGGTTTGATTATGGATTCGATGGGAAAACGCTTCCCCAGACGGGCCAGCAATTGAGTGATTTTGATTTCAACGCGCAGACGGCTTTTGCGGAATTGCGGTGGACGCGGGGCAAATGGAACGCGGAGGTGGGCTTGGATTACACCGGCTTGATGTCCACGTCAGATTACGATCAGTTTTACCAGGAATGGCTGCCGCACTGGGGTGTGCAGCGGGTTTTCCCGGTGAACGCCAGGTCGGCGTTTTCACTCGGGTACGAGGGCAATTACCATTTTTCCGACAGCACGACCGCGCAACCGCCCTACTCCCGAAGCGATTTCGACAACCGCACCGACCAGATGTTGACGGCAACGTATGTTCAAATGCTGGGTAAATATGCGGTCATCCAGCCTTATTATCTTTTCAAATACACGTACTTCACGCAGTCCACGATGGGCAACCCCAATGCTTGCTTGAACTCGTTTGGTCTTGCGCTTTACTGGATTGTTTGCCCGAATTGCAACGTCCGCGCTTTTGTCGGCTATGATATCAGGAACTCGGACAACCAGTCTGTGCCGGAATACCACCAGTTTGACGCCGGCGGCGGGTTGAATGTCTCGTTCAAGTTTTAACTCACAGCGCCAAACGCACACGGTTTTCTGAAAAATGCACCCGGGACGGGTGTGTTCCCCTTGGCCAGGAAACTTCTTTTCAGCCCGGGGGAAAGACTGACCAACCGTGACGCAAAAAAACTGGGGCATTTTTAGCGGGACGCCGTCCAATGAATCAGTTATGCCATTCCATCAACCAGACAAGTTATGAAAATACTCGCAACCATTCTTTGCCTCGGCGCGGCGGGCGCTCTCGCCGCCTGCGCCCAACCGGCCTTGACCATCTACAATCAGGACTTCGCCGTCGTGCGCGACACCGTCCCGCTCGATCTCAAATCCGGCGTCAATAACGTGCGCTATGCCGACGCCACCGCGCATGTTGAACCGGACTCGGTGATTCTGCGCGACCCGGCCGGCAAACATTCGCTCCAGATCTGGGAGCAAAATTACCGCAACGACCCCGTCACCCAGGAACTATTGCTGTCGCTGTTCGAAGGCAAGACGATTGATTTCCAAAACGTCCGCCTGAAGGACAACACGCAGACGCGCGAAATTGTTCCTGGCAAAATCATCCGCAGCGGCTACGTGCCGGGCGGCGGAACGGAACAGCCCATCATCGAGGTGAACGGCAAATTGCAGTTCACCCTGCCCGGAACCCCGCTGTTCCCCGATTTGGGCGACGACACGGTGCTCAAGCCGACGTTGAACTGGCTGCTCCAGTCAGACATATCCGGCAAATTCGATGCCGAAGTCAGCTATATCACCGGCGGGTTTACCTGGGAGGCGGATTACAATCTCGTCTCGCCGGAAAAGGGCGACACGGTGGACTTGATCGGCTGGGTGACGATGAACAACCAGAGCGGCAAGACGTTTCACGACGCAAAAATCAAACTGATGGCCGGGGACGTGAACAAAATTCAGCCGATCGCAACAAAATATTTCCACGGGTTTGGAGGCGGCGGTGGGGGCGGAGAGCCGGTGGTGACCGAAAAGACCTTTGATGAATTTCATCTCTACACGCTGGCGAGGCCCACAACGTTGCTCGACCGCGAGACCAAGCAGGTGGAATTCGTCCGTGCCGACGGCGTCAAGGCTTCTACGATTTACGTCTATGACGGCGCAGAATCGGGCTACCGCTTTTACGGCGGGTTGAACCAAGACCGTGGTTATGGCACGCAGTGCAACAAAAAGGTCCAGGTGATGCGTGAATTCGTCAATGCCGAGACGAACCATCTCGGCATCCCGCTGCCAAAGGGCAAGTTGCGGTTTTACCGCCGTGACGCCGATGAGCGGATGGAATTCGTGGGCGAGGACATGATTGACCACACACCGCGCAACGAGACCGTCCGCGTGACCACCGGCAACGCCTTCGACCTGGTGGGTGAACGCAAGCAGACTGATTTCAAAATACACCTTGGCAATGTTGGCATTGACCCCGCCACGGGCCTCCCCATCAGCACCGGCGATGCCGGTGGCCCTCCGCGAATAAACGAAACTTTTGAAATTACCCTGCGCAATCGCAAGCAGGAGCCGGTGGAATTCCGCGTGGTCGAGCATCTCTATCGTTGGAACAACTGGGACATCGCCGCAAAGTCCGACGACTTCAAGAAAACCGATGCCCAGACCATCGAATTCCGCGTGCCGGTCAAACCCGACGAGGAACGCACGGTGACTTACACGGTGCATTATTCGTGGTAACCGCGGCGGAGGTACAAGTTTGATGGGGCGGGCTGCTGACGAGCTGTCGTCGCTTCGTTTTGACGCACCAAGGCCGGCTCGCGCCTGCGCCGCCGTAGCGGCTTCGTCGCCGCGAAGGCGCGAGGACTCTCGCCCCACCGAAATTGCAACCGCACCACTACCGGTGACCGCGGGGCCTGCCGCCGCCGCATTTTTGCTTTGAAATGAGCCTCGACGCCGTCGGCAAAGTCTGCGATGTAATGGCAGAGTTTTACGGAGACAATAATGCCCGAGACACCCGAACTCAGCTTCGTCATTCCCTGCTACAACGAGGAGGGGAATTTGCTGGCGCTCATCACGGCGGTCCGTGTGGCGGTGGAGCCGCTCAAGCTGTCTTATGAAGTCGTCATCACCGACGATTGCAGCCAGGACCGGACGTGGGAACTACTCAAGCATCTTGCGACGAGCGACCCGCGCATCCGCGCCCAGCGGTTCGCGGTCAACTGCGGGCAGTCCGCGGCGTTGTGGGCGGGCATGCAGGCGGCGCGCGGCCGGGCCATCGTCACCCTCGATGCCGATTTGCAGAACGACCCGCGCGACCTGCCGAAATTGCTGGCGGCGCTCGAAGAATTCGACTGCGCCTGCGGTTCGCGCGTGGCGACGCGGCGCCAGAACGACGGGTTCATCAAGGCCACCTCATCGCGGATCGCCAACTGGGTCCGCAACGCGTTGTCCGGCGAAAACATCAGCGACGCGGGCTGCTGTTACCGGGCATTCAAGCGCGAGTGCATCGCGAACCTTAAATTTTTCAAGGGGATGCACCGGTTCATGCCGACCCTGTTCAAGATCGAGGGCTTCACCGTCACCGAAATCCCGATAACAACCAACCGCCGCCATGCCGGCCGCAGCCACTACGGCATTTGGAACCGCCTGTTCGCATCGTTTTATGATTTGCTGGCGGTGCGCTGGATGAAGAAGCGGATGTTTCGCTACGAGATTGCCGAGCGCGTGAATTAATTTTGCCGGCGCATCTTGCGGGCGTGTTGCCCCAAAGAGTTGATGGTAGGGCGGGCAGTCCTCTGCGCGCCGCTGAACCTGAAAACGCCCGTAATTTGGCTCCCACCAACACCCAACAACGGCGCGCAGGGGACTGCGCGCCCTACCTTTCGCGCTCGGATGATATGGACAACACCGCCCCAGGTTATGCCCGGCGCTGGCTGGCAGTGCGGTTTATTCTCGCAAATCATGGCTGCTTGTGGAAAAGTCCACGTGCGCATTGATTGCCAAAGGTGTGCGGGGGATATTCAATGAAAAAAGAAACGCCCGAAAATGAAAGAATTTTATGGAAGTGATCGCTGAAACACAGTCCACACCGGAATTGCAAACGCTCCCCGGCGACGACGTCCGCCAGATCATGTGGCGTTTCGCCGACCGTTACGAATTCCACATGCTCGTGCAGGCCAGCCGCGCCGTGGCGCGCGGGCCGGTCGCCCGCGTCGTCGCGGACGGCGGACGCAACTCGCACGAGTGGACGCCCGCAAAGGCGGGTTTGCTTCAACACTTCGACGGGAGCGGCATCACCGCCGCGGCCCTTGACCCGGAGGACGGCGGCTTCATCGCCGGGCCGAAGAACCTCGCGCTGGCATTGGTTGCGTTCGAGCTTTCGTGGGTGGACGCCGGGGCAGCCACGTGCAGCCTCGCGGGCAATCTGGGTCTGGCGCCGATTCACGAGCGCGGAACGCCGGAGCAGCGTGCCAAGTATGTCGCCGGAGCCGCGCCGCTCAAGCCGGGCGAGAATCGCAAGCAGATCCGCGCCGCCTTTGCACTGACCGAACCGATTCCGTTTGCCGGGGTTGAAACCGGAATGCTCGCCGGAAAGATTCGCGTGGCCGAGTGGAAGGACGGTCACGAGCCGCTGCTGCAAGTGGACAAGCGCGGCCGGTTCATCACCAACATGGGCTTCGCCAATGTCGTCACCGCCGCCGTGGATTCCGACGACAAACGCATCAAGGGCAGTTGCATGGTCATCCTCGAAGAAGGCGACCCGGGCATTTGGGACCGCGGCACACCGACCAAGAAGCTCGTCCACCAGCTTTCCTCAACCAACGATCCCGTTTTCAATCTCAAGGTGCCGGCCAGCCGCATCGTCGGCGGTTATACGGTCAAGAACGGCATCATTGTCCCGAATTATTCGAACGGTGAAATCATCGAGGCCGTTTTTCGCCGCACCCGCGTGACGGTCGGCCTGATGACCGCCGCGAAACTGCTTTCCGCTATCGAGCCGGTGATTCTGTACCAGCGTCGCCGATTCCGCGGCGGCGAAGGGACGCCCGGCACGCCGCGCTACGAACTCGGGTTGCAACAAAAGGAAGACGGGTTGCATCGTCTCGTGGACGTCTGGGCCGCCGGGGAGGCGAGCGCCTCACTCGGGTTCGAGGCCGCGCGGTTGTTCGACGTGCTTGACCCGCTGGAAAAACAAAAGGACCAGTTGCTGGCCGAAAGAAAACTCGCCGGCCGCGCCGCGCTCAAGGAATTGGCGGTGAAACAAAAGGATGCGCTGGAACGGCTTCAGATCACCTCCCAATCCGTTGGTGAACCGGATTTGAAACGCCAGGAAATTCTTGAATCGGACCTGCTCGTTCAATTCGTCAAACTCGACTCGCTCGCCAGCGTCCTTTGCCCGGCGTGCAAGCTTTGGAACACCGGCCACGGCGCGACCATGATGCGCGAGGCCGTCAGTCTCATGGGCGGCTATGGCGTCACGGAGGATTGCCCCGGCTTCCTCGGCCAGAAATGGATGGACGCGCAGCTCGAAGCCACCTACGAAGGGCCGGAAGCCGTGCAGCGGCTCCAGCTCTCGATCACGATGACCAACGAATTGTTCCTCGCGCAATTCCAGCAGTGGATTCTGGAAATGCGGCGCATCGCCTCCGACCGGCCCGGCACCGGCGCCTGCACGCTCGCCAGCGCCATGCAACTCTGGCTCTGGACGCTTAATCATGTCCAGGAAGCCAAGGATGCCGATGGCGTGAGGCTTTACCACAAGGCGCGCCAGGGCGTGACCTTCCCGCTGGCCGACGCGCTGTGCTGGCTGCTCGCCGCGCGGCAATTCATCCTGGATGTCATCGAACTGGAAACGAAAGGCGCCGCGAATCCCGCGCTCGCCGATGGATTGGCCGGCACGGTGGGTTTTTTCATGGACCTCTGCCACGTGCAAAGCGCGCGCGCCGCCGGCGAAGTCGGCCGCATCTGCGCCGAACTCGTTCACGGCTACAATCGTCATCCGGCGTGGGACGAAACCAGCAAACACGTCTGTTATTGCGCCGCGGAACTCGAATCGCTCGAAGGTGTCATCCCCGGCATGGCAGGCTCCGCCCGCGCCTACTCGGATGTGTTCGAGGCCGACAAAGAACATCCGCTGAAGGCCGGCCCGTGCGTGAAGTTTGCCGGACTTGAAACCTTCACAAGCCTGCGCTCGAAACTGGACGGATGCCTCACCGGCAGCCGCCTCGCCAAGGACCGCGCCGCCGAGGCGCTGACCAAGGTGATGACCCGCGAAGCGCTGGATTATCCGGTGTAGCAACCAAAGAAGCCGACGTGAGGAGGCTCTGATCAGAACACGCTTGGGAGATGATAACGCAAGAGGAACTGGGCGCCCTACAGGTAAGATTCGAGACTGTGAGGCAGTCTAACCAAGCTCACTATCACGAACTGGAGAAACTGCAACGGCAGTTCGTCAGCAAATTTCCTAAAATCAGAATTCCGTTGCTGACACTTGACGAATACGTTGAAGGAAAAGGGAGCAAGGACAGCTTCTGTTATTGGGTGGAATGGAAGACATGAGTGAAATTGCCTTACAGAACGCGTCACCAACCATTGACCACCAACGCATGGATGTGGACATCGTCTGCGTTGGGTTTGGTCCGGCTTTTGGTTTGAGGTCGCAAATTGCGATCTCAAAGCCCCAAATGTCTTATCAACAGGGATTTGTGTTTTTCAATCCGGTCACAACTGCATGAAAGCCAAGACCATCATAATTCCGCACCAACCGGTTGAAGATATCATCCACACCATTCGCGGCCAGCGCGTCATTCTGGATAGCGATCTGGCAAAGGTCTATGGGGTGACGACGACCCGGCTGAATCAACAGGTGAGACGCAACGCCGATCGTTTCCCCGTGGACTTTGCTTTTCAAGTCACAGCGGAAGAGTTCGCCGGTTTGATGTTGCAAATTGCAACATCAAAGAAAGGACGCGGCGGCCGCCGGAAACGCCCTCTTGTTTTCACCGAACATGGCGCGATCATGGCGGCAAACGTCCTGAACAGTCCGCGGGCGGTGCAAATGAGCGTATTTGTGGTCCGGGCGTTCGTAAAGATGCGCGAGGTGCTGGCACAAAACCGGCACCTGGCGGAAAAACTTGCGGAATTGGAGCGGCGATTGACGGGACGGCTGGACGTTCACGAGCAAGCCATTGTCCACATCCTTGACGAAATCAAAAAGCTCATGGAGCCGCTGCCACCCCAAACGGAACCGAAACGCCGTGAGATCGGTTTTCATGTTCGCGACGAAGCTGCGGAAAAGCTTCGTGGCAGCCGGGGATTGCCGCGCCAGAACGAAGCGTCGGCGGGTGACAAGTCTCAGACAAAAAAAGGTTAGAGCTTCCTCACGTCGGCTCCTACAGTAAGAGAACACTGGAAAAAACAATTTTTCATGCCCGATCAACCGACCATTGAGCGCCAGCGCATGGACGTGGACATCGTCTGCGTCGGCTTTGGTCCGGCCACGGCGGGATTTCTTACCACGCTCTCGAAGCAACTGGTCAATGCGGATGGCACGCCCGCCGCCGAAAGCGCAACCATGCCGGGCATGCCACCGCAGGTGCTCTGCTACGAACGCGCCGATGACATTGGCTTCGGCGTCTCCGGGGTCGTGACGAAGGCGCGGGCGTTGCGCGCAACGTTTCCTGATCTCGACCGGGTACAGATTCCAATGACCGTGCCGGTCGGCGAAGAAAAAGTTCTTTATTTGCTCGACCCCATTGGTGCCAGCCGGCGCTCGGCCACTTTGCGCGCCGTGGATGCGATGATTCGCACGTTCAAGTGGGCGCTGCCGGTGGAACACGATGCACTCAAACTGCCGTGGACGCCTTCATTCCTGCACAAACAAGGCGGCCTGATCCTCTCAATGGGCCAGTTCATGCAATGGGTCGGCGCGCAGGTGCAAAGCACCGGCACAGTCCAGATTTGGCCCGGAACCCCCGTGGCGGAAGTGTTGATCGAGACTGGCGAACCAGATCAGGCAGGGAGCGTCACTCCGTGCGCGCCGGGGCTTGATGAATGTGGATGCGGCGCGCACGGAGTGACGCGCCCTGCCTCGGCGACTGCAAATTCTAAGGTCGTCGGCGTGCGCTTGCTCGACCAAGGTGTGGACAAGAGAGGTCAACCCGCCGATGGCTTCACCCCGGGCATGGACATCCATGCAGCGCTCACGGTAGTTGGTGACGGCCCGGTCGGTCCCATCAGCCAGCAATTGGACGCCCACTTCGGCATGCCTGATGGACATCACGCTCGTGATTGGGCGGTGGGCATGAAGTTCGTCGTGGATTTGCCCGGAGACACGCCGCTCAAACCCGGCACCGTGCTGCATACGTTTGGTTTTCCGGAGCCGGAGATTTTCGGATTCTTCTACGTGCATCCCGACCGCGTCGCGTCGCTCGGCATCTTCGTGCCATCGTGGTTCGACAGTCCGATGCGCACCGCCTACCGCTATCTCCAGCACTTGATGCGGCATCCGTATCTCTGGCGTTATCTCCAGGGCGGCAAGCTCCGCTCGTGGGGCGCCAAGACGCTCGGCGAATCAGGCCGCCGCGGCGAGCCGCATCTCACTGGTGACGGCTTCGCGCGCATCGGCGAAGGCAGCGGCACGACGAACGTCCTCACCGGCTCCGGTGTGGACGAAGCCTGGGCCAGCGGCACGCAACTCGCCGAGGCGGTGCTTGAATTGCTCAAGGCGAAGAAGCCGTTCACGAAGCAGAACCTCGACGAAACCTATGTGAAACACCGCCGCGCGAGCTGGCTGGAACAGGAAGCCATCGTGGCCGGGAAATCGCGCGATGGTTTTCAGAAAGGCGTGGTGCCCGGCATGATCGGCATGGCGCTCGCCGGCCTGACCAACGGCCGGTTCACGCTGAACAGCGAGCCGGTGCAACCGTGGAAACGCGTCCCGAGCCTCGAGGAGTATTATCGCGGCAAAATCCCGGCCGCGGAGATCGAGCAGTTGCGAAAGGAATGCGCCATCAAGGGTGTTTCCCTGCACAACGCGCTGATGCAGCGGGCGGGTTGGCCGTCAATTCCGTTCGACGGCCTGCTGCTGGTGTCGCACCAGGACGCGCTGCTGATGGGCGGCAAGGTGCAGGCGCCGCCGGGCTACGAGGACCACGTGGCCTTCCTCTATCCGGAGCTGTGCGAAAAGTGCGGCACAAAAATTTGCATCGAGCTATGCAGCGGCCAGGCCATCACGCCCGGCGAAAAAGGCGGGGTGCCGAATTTCGACCGCGAGAAATGCGTCCACTGCGGCGCGTGTTTGTGGAACTGCGCGCAACCATTACCGGACAATCCTGATCACACCAACATCGCCTTCCGCGCCGGCACCGGCGGCCTGCATTCGGCGGAGAATTGAAGGGGTAGATTTGTCGCTTGCGGCCCGCCGGCGCCTGAAATCCATGGCCGCGAACGTCATCGCATTTGAGTTCAAGACTACGCAGCTACAAATTGACGGTCGGATTGTAGTTGCCGAAACAGGGCATCACGAAGCTTAATTGACACATGATTAACCTTTTGATAAAAGCAATCCATCGTTTAGCGCGCGGATTGAAAGACAGTTTGGGACTGAATATGAAAACTATTCACCTGGTCACAGTCTTGGGTGTTTTGACAGCCGTCAGTTCAACTCCGGTTCCAGCCTGGGCCGCCGAGGGCGACGGCATAGCGGTGGCGATTGTCTATGACACCTCCGGCAGCATGAAAGAGCAGGTCCGCGACGGGGCCGGCAACCTGACCCCGAAATACGTGATCGCGAACCGCGCCCTCGAAAACATCGCCACCCGAATCCAGACTTTCGCCACCAACACCGCCACCGGCACCCCGCGGAACATCCAAGCCGGCCTGTTCATCTTCGACGGCGCCCACACCAAACAGGCGATCAAGTTCGGCCCGTTCGATGCCGCCGCGTTCAAAGATTGGGCGCGAAAATTTTCCGCGCCGGACGGCGGTACTCCATTGGGCACTGCACTCGCTGAAGCCGGCGAAACCGTTCTCAACTCCGGCCTCACCCGCAAGCACGTGCTGATCATCACCGATGGCGAAAATACCCTGGGGCCGACTCCCGCCAAAATCATGCCCCAGGTCCAGCAGCAGGCCGAAGCGAAACAGACGGCCGTGTCCGTCCATTTTGTTGCCTTCGATGTGGATGCCAAGGTCTTTTCGAGCGTGAAAAAAATCGGCGCCACGGTGGTCGGCGCCGCGGATGAAATCCAGCTCAACAAGCAGTTGGAGTTCATCCTGGAAAAGAAGATTCTGCTGGAAGACGAAGAGCCGCCGAAAAAGCAGTGAACCAAAGGAACCAATATGTTTAGAGCAATCAAACGTGTGTTTATCTGGCTCGGGTTGATGGCCGAGCAGGCGACCGAGAGCGACGCCATCAACGAGGCGGTCGTCGAACGCGGCATCCGCGATTCGAAGGCCAAGGCCGACAAGGCGCATTACGCCAACGGACAACTGGCCGGGCAGATCGCGCTGCTCAAGGATCAGATCAAGCGCCAGGAGCGTCAGCGCGAAGACTTGCAGGGCATGCTTCAGGCCGCCGCCGCGGCCAATGACAACGCCAACGGCGCGCATTACGCCGACGAACTCGCGACGCTCGAACAGGACCTCGGCGACAACAAGACCCAGCTTCAAAGTCTCGATGAATTGTATCAGCAAAACACGCAGATCATCGCCCAGAGCCTGCGCGAGATTCAGAAATTCCAGAGCGAGTTCGAAACGGTGAAAACAAAGGTCGCCATCGGCCGCTCGCTGGAAAACCTCTCCGGGATGATGAAAAGCTCCATCACGGAATTGCAGGGCATGATGGGCGGCGAGATGGGCCAGTCCATGCAGCAATTGCGCCAGGCCGCCGCCGGCGGCGAAGGCCAGATGCGCGCGACGCTCGATCTGGCCAAGGAAATGGGCTCCGGCATCGCCCGCCAGCAAGAAATGCGCAAAGCCCGCGGCGCCATGTTGTTCGAGGAATACAAAAAGAAAATGGGCATGGTGCAACCCGAAGCCGCCGCCGCCGCGGCCCCCGCCGCCAAACAACCCGAGCGGCAGAAGATTGCAGAGCAATAATTGGTTCATCCTGGTTCTTAACCCAAAACCTCAACTTATAAAATTATGACAACACGCGGAAAAATTATTTTGACAATCCTCATCCTGGCGGTGGCCGGTTTCGGCGCCTGGCGCTGGTGGGACAAAATCGCCCCCACCGGCAAATCCCAGCAGGTGTCCATCAACCCGCAGGAAATCAAGAAAAACCTGGACACCGCCCAGGCCACCGCCCAAGCGACGGCGGCTGTCGCCAGCAAGCTCCTCGCCGGCACCAACGCCGTGTCGCTCGTGGACGGTTCGGCCATCCCGCCCGTCACCGGCGTCAGCGATTACGACAAACCCATGAAGGACGGCAAGCTTGTCGTCCAGTTTCCCATCAACGTCTGGCCCGGCTGGGCGCCCATCATTGTCGCCAATAACGGGCTGGAGCCGAACGAGAATAGCGTTTTCTACAGAAAATACGGCTTCTACGTGAAGCTCGCCATCGTGGATGACCCGGTCAAGGCGCGCGACCTCTTCGCCAGCGGCCACAGCCACGTGTTGTGGGGCACGCTCGACATGATGGCACTGTTCGCGCCGGAACTGGTCAAGGATTCGCGCACGGTGCCGGTCATCTGCCAGCAAATTGACTGGTCGGGCGGCGGCGACGGCATCGTGGCGCGCGGCGACATCCGGAACATCAATGATTTTCGGATGCAGAACGGCAAACGCCGCAAGGTCGTCCTCGCCCAAAACTCGCCAAGCCATTATCTGGTCATGTCCCTGCTCATTGATGCCGGCATTGACCCGGCGCAGGTGGATTTCAAATGGGCCGGCGATGCCCCGGCCGCCGCGAAAATTTTCGTTCAGGATCCGAGTTTTGACGCCTTCGTCGGATGGTCGCCCGACATTTACACCGTTTCCGACAAGGTCCCCGGCACGCGGCTCGTGGTCACGACGGGCAGCGCGAACCACCTGATCGCCGACGTGTGGGCGGTGCGCAACGACTTTTACCGCGACCACCCGGACATCGTTGCCAACCTGATGCGCGGCATCTTCGAGGGCATGGACATGGTGCGCAAAGACGTGCCGGGCGCGGCACAGATTCTCTCCAAAGCCTTCAACATCCCGGTTGAAGACTGCCAGAGCATGATCGGCAAGGACGGCGGCGTCGCGGAAGGCGACGCGCACCTGACCAACTACCGGGAAAATTCAAACTTTTTCCTCGACCCGATGAACCCGTCCAACTTCGAGATTGTCTGGAACCGCGCTTCCACGATCTACAAGACGCTCGGGGCCATCGACGCGCCCGTGCCCTCGGCCAAGGCGAAGGCCGCGAGCATTCTCGCCCGGATGTCCGAGGAATACAAAGACGTGCATGACTTGTCGCAGCCGTCCTTCAAGCCCGGCGCGCTGTTCAAGACCGCCGAAGCCACTGCGAACGAAATCCTCACCAAGTCCGTGATCATCTCCTTTGAGCCGAACCAGTCCGTCCTCAATCCCAGCTACGATCCGACGATTCCGGCGACGATGGAAGAAATCGGCAAGCTGGCGGGCACGTTCGGCAACGCCTACATCGTGGTGGAGGGCAACACCGACGCCAGCCGCAAGGGGGTGGTGCCGGCGGACCTGGTGCGCCAGCTTTCCTACGACCGCGCCGACGCGGTGCGCAAGTTGATCCTGAACAAGTACAAGTTCGACCCGAACAAATTCAAGGTGATTGGCAATGGCTGGGACAACCCGGTGCCGGGCATGACCGATCCCAGCAATCCTGAGCACAACAAGAAAAACCGCCGGGTCGAGGTCAAAGTCTTCCCGCTGGAGAAAGAATAGTGCTCGGCTTTTTACTTTTTGCCCTCGCGTTCGGCGGGTTGCTGACACTCGTTGTGCGCCTGACGGGGCTGGGTGTTCGCAAAAGCATCCCCCGCCGGAATGAGTTGTTGCTCGGCGGCCTCTTCGTGGTCCTCGTCCTGGTTACCTGGTGGTATGTCACGCACGGCGCGCGGAACGAAGACCGGCTGGTGAACGTTACCATCCTGCCCAGCCCATTGGAAATGGTGAAGGCGTTCGCGCCGCTGCACGTGGAACAGGCGCTCGTGCGCAATGCCTTCGTCTCCATCCAGCGCATCACCATCGGCTTCGCGCTCGCGGTCATCATGGCGGTGCCGCTGGGAGTTTACATGGCGACGTTTCCGCCGATCGGCTCGTTCTTTCGCCCGCTCACTCTGGCCGGCGCCTATGTGCCGACCGTGGTATTCATTCCCCTCACCCTGCAATGGTTTGGCGCGACGGAGACCCAAAAGGTCGCCTTCCTTTTCATCGTTTATTTCGTGGTGCTGACACCCCTGGTGATCAAGACGGTGGCGGCTGTGCCGGACGCGTACCTCGATGTCGCGGTGACCAAGGGCGCGAGCCAATGGCAGTTGGTGCGGCATGTTTTGTTCCCGGTGGCCGAAGCCGACATCTGGGACATCCTGCGCGGCGCGTTCGGGGTCGGCTGGACATGGATCATCATGGCCGAGGTCATCAACGCCGAAAGCGGCCTTGGGTATCTGCTTGAGATTTCAAGCCGCCGCGCGCACATGGACCGCTATTTTGCCGTGGTCGTGGTGATTGTGGCCATCGCAGTCGGGTTCGACCAGCTCTGGCGCATGGGCAGCCGGCTGTTGTTCCCTTACCGATATGTGGAATCATGAGCGAGGCGCCCCAAACTGGTAATCCAAAAGCAACGGCAGCCCCGGTCGCGCCGAACGAGGCGAAACCGCCCGCCTCCGCCCGGGGCGCGGGTTCGCTGCCGGAACTGGTGCGCTTTGAAAAAGTGACCAAGAGTTTCGGCGAAGGTTCGGAAGCGCGCGTGGCCGTCCAGGACGTCTCTTTTCTCATTGAAGATCAGCCCGAGGTGGGTGAACTCGTCGCCATTGTGGGGCCGTCGGGCTGCGGCAAATCCACCGTGCTGCGCATGCTCGCCGGGCTGCGGCCGCATTTCCCGCCGACGTCGGGCGAGGTAAAGGCCTTCGGCAAACCCGTCACGCAACCCGGCGCGGATCGCGGCATGGTGGACCAAAAATACTCGCTGATGCCGCACCTTACCGTGCGCGATAACATCGCTTTCGGCCTGATGCTGCGCGGCGTGCCGTTGAAAGAGCGCCGCAGCCGCGCCGCTGAATGGGTGAAGAAGGTCGGGCTGGAAGGGTACGAGAACAAGTATCCCTCCGAACTTTCCGGCGGCATGCAGCAGCGCGTGTCCATCGCGGCCACGTTGATTCTTGAGCCGAAAGTTCTGTTGATGGATGAACCCTTCGGCGCGCTCGATCCCAAGATTCGGATGCAGATGCAGGAATTGCTGGTGGAGCTTTGGAAGGAGCAGCATAGCACGGTCTTCATCGTCACGCATTCGGTTGAGGAAGCAATTTACCTGGGCGACCGGGTGTTGCGCATGGGCGCCAAACCGGGCCGGCTGGTGGAGATTTTGAAACTGCCGCGGCCCGACATGTCGCCGGAAATGATGCGCAAGAAACCCTGGTTCAACGAGGTGAGCGAGGAATTGTTGCGCCGCCTGGAAACGGACGCGCCAGCCTCGGGCGAATTGCCCGGCATGGACAAATGGCGGTGATTGATTCCGAACCGCGTCCCGGTCGCCGGAAAACGCGGAGGAATGCAGTCGAACTGAAGGCCAAAAGTTGAAATTAAACATTCACTCATGACGACCCGCGAATTTATCCTTCTGGCCGGTCAGCATCCGGTGGTGCTGGCCACGGCGTTCATCGTTCCGCCCGTGGCCGCCTGGGGGTTGGGACGCATTCACGGGCGGACACAAGGCGGCGCCGCGCCGTGGAAATATTTTTATTCCGTGCTCGTCTATCTGGCGTGCGTTCCGGGGATGTTCGCAGGCGTCCTCACGGCTTACACCCTGTTCATCAGCCGCGAAAACCTCCTCGACGTGAACCCGCTGGTCTATTTTTTGCCGGTCGTTTCCATGGTGGTCACCCTGGTGTTCATCCAAAAAAATGTCTCCTTTGACGAGGTGCCGGGCTTCGAACGCCTGTCGGGATTGATGGTGATGGTCGGATGCAGTTTCGCCATCGCGCTGGCGGTTCAAAAGACGAACATCTGGATTTTCTTCGGCGGTTCCATTGAACGGCTGTTCCTGCTGGCCGCCGGGGTTTTTGCGCTGTTAAAATGGGGCACTTGCCGGCTGTTCCGGCGGCGCGATGAGCCGCCGATGGAACGGCCGAAGTTCCCCGGCCCCTGAACCAAGTTTTGCATGTCCTCCGAACCGTCAATCCATTAGACTCCTGAAGCGCTGGCATGGAAGAGCAACCACCCAATTATCGCGGCGAATTTTGGCGCAGCCCGCAGCACGCGGCGCTCGGGCTCCTGACGCTCGGAATCGGTTTTCTCAGCGCGACCCCGCTGGGGCTGCTGGCGGGAGTCACCATTTATGCGCTCGGCTGGATTTATCTGCCGGACATGCCCTTTTTCCGCAGTTGGGTGGACCGGCGCCGCGAAGGGGCCAAACGCCTCCAGGACCTCCAGAAAATCAATGAATTCGTCCAGCGCCGCGATGCCTTGCTGGCCTCGCTTTCGCCGTCGCGCAATCAGCGTTACGCCCAGCTCGCCGCCGTCTGCCGCGACATTGAACGGGCCAGCGCGGACAGCCCGCTCGCTTCGGCGGACCCATCCACCGACCCGCGCCTGCGCAAGCTCGATGAACTGATGTGGACGTTTCTGCGCCTGCTGGGCATCGAAGAGTCGCTCGAACAATTCCTGGAAACCGAACGGCGCGACGATCTGCCGGGAATTATCAAGGATGCCGAAGCCGAGGCGAAGAGTCTGACGGCCGAAGTCGAATCGCTCAAGGCGAAGGGAGACAGCGTGTCGCTAGACACCCGGCAGCGTTACCTGGGCTCCCGGCTCGAACGCCTGGAGGTTTTGCGCAAACGCCAGCAGCGAATCCAACAAGCCCAGGATAACCTCGCGCTCGTCGTCGCGGAACAGGAACGCCTCGAACAGCAGATCAAGCTCATCCGTGCCGATGCCGTGGCGACCAAGAATGCCGACGCGCTGACCGCCCGCATCGATGCGACGGTTCGAGCACTTGGACCAGACCAACAAGTGGCTTTCCGAGCTGGACGAATTCAAGGACCTCGTCGCGGACATGCCCGCTACCGAAGTCCGCGTCGGCTATACCGCGGCTCCGCCGGTGCTTTCCGAACCGGCGCCAGTCCCAGTGGGACGCCGCACCGCCGTCCGGCAGAAATGAAAAAATGAAAACCGCCAAACCTGCTTCTTCCCCGTCCGCTCCGGTCCCGCCTGCGCCGGCCCCGGCCGTTGGCAACCCGTCGCTGGTGCCGCTGCGCGGCTGGGCTTTGGAACTGGCGCGGCATTGGAACGGCGGGACCTATTCGCTGTTCGTGCTGCACGGAAACGTTTTCGATTTATTCCCGGTTCAGGACGGGGATGGACTCGGCTTCCTGCCGTTGAAATCCTTCCTGATGCGGCGATTGTTCCCCGAACGCGCCTGCCTGCTGTTTTACGACATCTCGGGCGGCCTCACCTTCGGCTCGCCGGAAATGCAAAAGCGTTTTTTTGAGTGGCTTGAGATTTTTGACAGCGTCGAAGCGACCAATTTCCACCAGCAGGGACCGCCCAAGAATTTCCTCGCCCTGGCGCCGTTGCTGACCCGCTTCTTTCTCAAAACGGCGGAGGACAATCGCCAGTGGAAAGGCGTGACGCTGGTGATTGATTATCCCGAAAAGCTCATTCCGGCCAGCGACCAGGCTGGCGCGAGCGTCGAGGAACGCATCAACCTGGTCACGTTTCTGAAGTGGGCTTCGGCGCCGGAGCTGGCGCGGATTGACGTGGGCGTCGTGCTGGTCACCGAGTCCGCGTCCGAGCTGCATGGCGATTTGTTGCGCAACCCGCACGTCGTGCAGGTGCGCCTTGATCTGCCGGACCAGGAGGAGCGGATGCGCTTTCTGCAATCCGGCTGGGCGGAAAAACTGGCCGATGGCCGGCCGCTGTCGGCGTGGAGCGATCTCGCGTACGCCGATCTCGCGGCGCAAACCGCCGGCTTGAACCTGTTGCGCATCCAGCACTTTTTCGCCGAGGCCATCCGCAACAACATCCGGGTCACCGCCGAGTACCTGGCCACCAGCAAGAAGCGGCTCATCGAGGATTATTGCCAGGATTTGGTGCGGTTCAAAGATCCCAAGCCGGGCGTCAATCTGGATCGCGTGGCCACCCACACCGCCGCCAAACAGAAGCTGCGCGAACTGGCCTGGCTCATCAACAACGGCAAGGGCGACGTGCTGGAACGCGGCGTCCTCGTCCCTGGCCGGGTGGGCGTGGGCAAATCCTTTCTCATTGATTGCTTCGCCAGCGAGTGCGGTTTGCCGGTGATGGAACTTGGCGAGTTCCGCTCCAAATGGGTGGGCGACACGGAACGGCAGCAGGCGCGGATTCTCATGACCATCCGCGCCCTCGGACCGGTGATCGTGGTGGTGGATGAAGCGGATGCTGTGTTCGGTTCCCGTGATACAGACTCGGGCGACAGCGGTGTGTCCACGAGGGTCTTCGCTGCGTTTGCCGCGCACATCGGCGATTCCACATTGCGCGGGCGGGAGGTCTGGGTGGCGATGACCTCGCGGCCAGATTTGCTGTCCATTGACATGAAACGCCAGGGCCGCTTCGGGCTTTGCGTCCCGTTATTCCCGGCGCAGGGAGCGGATGACGTGCTGGAACTTTTCAACGTCGTGGCCGGGGTAAAAAAAATCACCTTGGCCGACGCCATCAAGACTTACATGCGGGAGCATCTCGGCAGCCGGCCGCTGACCGGCAGCGACGTGGAGGCGATTCTCACCCGCGCCAAGGAACGCGCCGTGCTCGCCAAACGCGACGACGACGTGCAGCTGGCCGATTTGCAGGAGGCGGTTGATTCGTTCATTGATCCGCTGGATCCGGAGCTGCTGGCCTTGCAGGAACTGGCCGCGGTGCTGGCGTGTTCCGACCGGCGCTACTTGCCGGAACACTACCGCCAGTCCGATCGCGCGGCGCTCATGGAACAATTCGCGCGCCTGAAGGTGCTCATGCGAAACCGGTAGCGGGCGCGGTTACAAAGGAATGGTGTCCTTGTAATTGTCGCCGCGGCATCCGTCTGGAATGATGGAACAAAAACAGGACCCATATGAAACAGATCAACAAGGAAGAAATGTTCGGCAACCTGAAAAGCTTCTTGAAGTCGAAAGGCATCGAGTTGCAGGAAGGCACCTACACTCAACGAATCCGTCAGGGATGCGAACTGCTGACGGATTCGGTCAACGTGAGCCAGCGCACGTTGAAGCGCGCGAAAATCGTGATGGACAAAAAGCTGGAGCAACTCCGGCAGACAATTCACGAGCAGACCGCGCCGAAATCCCCGTCGGCGGAAGGCCCCCCGCCAAAAAAGCAGCCGGGGAATACAGCCCGCGCGGCCGGCCAATCATCCGCGGCCCAACGCAAGTCCGGCAAGCCCGATCGGCGCGCCCGCAAAGGTTGAGTCCACCGCGCTTTTCGTTTCCCCCACATATTTGCAGCGGCCGGGCCATCGCGCTCGGTGAAGGTGGCATGCCGTCGTTCGACCGCGAGAAATGCGTCCACTGCGGCGCCTGCCTGTGGAACTGCGTCCAACCGTTGCCGGACAATCCGGAACGCACCAACGTTGCCTTCCGCGCCGACACTGGCGGGTTGCACGCGGCGGAGAATTAAAGGTTTGAGGCTGAATTTTGGTTGAGCCATAAATGTGTTCGGCGCATGATGCGGTTATGAAGCGAACCAAGATTGCATCACCCGAGCGAATCCCGCTCGCAAAGTCGTTGCTCTTGGAGGGCAACGTCAGTGATGTGCTCCCGCGCTTGCCGGATGAGTCGGTCCAGTGTGTCGTAACTTCACCGCCGTACTGGGGGCTGCGGGATTACGGGGTTCACGGACAGATTGGGTTAGAGGAAACGCTTGCCAGCTACGTGCTCAAGTTAACTGGCCTATTTGCCGAAGTCCGTCGAGTGCTGCGCACGGACGGGGTGCTCTGGCTCAACATTGGCGACGGGTTCACTAGCGGGAACCGCGGCTGGCGTGCGCCGGACAAAAAGAATCCCAACCGTGCCATGTCGGTTCGGCCCGACAACCCGCCTGAACTGAAAGACAAGGATTTATTGGGTGTGCCTTGGCGGCTTGCCTTTGCACTGCAAGCGGACGGCTGGTTTCTGCGTAGCGACATCATCTGGCACAAACCCAATGCGATGCCGGAGAGTGTCAAAGATCGTCCGACCCGCGCCCACGAGTATCTGTTCATGCTTACCAAGAACGAGCGTTACGCTTATTTTCCCGAGGCAGTCATGGAAGAGGCGGAACAGGGGCGGCGTAATCGGCGAACGGTGTGGAGTATCAATACAGCCCCTTCATTGGGAGCACATGTCGCCTCATTTCCACCCGAATTGGTTGAACCTTGCATCCTTGCCTCGTCTCAGCCAGACGACTTTGTACTGGATCCATTCTTTGGTGTCGGAACGGTGGGCCTTGTCGCTCAACGACTCGGCCGTCGTTTCGTCGGGATTGAGTTAAATCCTGAATACATCACCGAAGCGGAGCGAGTGTTGTCGTCGCCCGGCAACGGGAATTCCAGACATAACGGCACTCATTACCCAGAGCAAAAGCATGAGAATCAACCTACCCTCCTCGAATCTTCAGGCAAGTATCGCATCCGAACTCGAAGAGATTCGTAAGTTGTTCCTCCAGCAAGCCCTTGCCGAGACCGTGCGAAAGCTTGACCTGCGAAACATCAACACGGAACTCGATGCACTGGCTCACAAAAATGACCTCGCTCAACTTGCAAGCCGTGGCATTCGAGGCGAATTGCTTTTCGCCGTTCCCTGTCTACTCAACGTGAATCCCAAACTTCTTGGTTATTACCGGCTGCTACTCGGTTTCAGTCAGAAGGAGTTTTATAACAAGAGCAAACTCGCCCGATTTGAAGGGCTAGAAACCAAGGGTCAGATGACCAGCCGGGTGGCTAGCGAAATGCAGGAACTTTGTCGTGCGCTTGTAACTCGCGCTTCGGAAATGGCGAACACAATCGGCTTCAGTCGCATCACTAAGGAACTTCTTGACGACCTCACGTTGCTCACACTCGGGCCGCAACTCCGCGGTAGCCGCAACACCCGGATTGGCAAAGCAGCCAATAAAGCTGTTTTCAAGATCATTGAACGCATCGTTCATCATGCGCTCTCCACATCTACCGGCACAAAACTTAAATTGAGCAACGCTTCAGGACGCTCAGTCACCATTGCCTTCTCGGCTGATCCGGACATTAGTGTCACCGAGGAGATTTCCTCGAAAACCGTCAAGAGCGTAGTCGCCATCGAAATCAAAGGTGGCGCCGACAAGTCCAATATCTGGAACCGGCTTGGCGAGGCCGAGAAAAGTCACCAGAGCGCCAAGCAGCGCGGCTTCGTTGAGTTCTGGACCATTTACAACGTGCCTGACTTGAACCGGGAGAAAGCCAGGGAAAAATCCCCGACAACCACACGTTTCTACAGTTTGATTGAACTTTCCAACACAACCTCGGATGCCTTTGCGGATTTTCGTGACCGACTAATTTCTTTGGTTGGGATCAAAGCTGCACCAGTTGCACGAAAACGGAAATGAGTCCGCGCCTCGATTCGGCTCGACGGAAAAACAAACCCGGAACACCTGCAACCGTTGATTGATGGTCTTCAACTATTTCGCAAACTGGCGGAACTTGAGTGACCGACTGAGTAATTCAAGAGCCTTTTCCTTGGCTCTGGCGTTGCGCGGTTTTGGGTGGCGCGGCATGAACAACTTGCGAATTCGCCCGCTCGCCTTTTCGAAGCTCCAAAGCCCCACGCCCATTTTACGGAACAAGCTTAATTCCGCTTCCGCTGCTTTGGCGCTGTCGGGTGGCAGTACGACAATCGCAAGATCGGCAAAATAACTATACCGATAGGCTTGGGCAAAACCCTTGCGCCAATCAGTCAATTTCATCTCAAAAGCTGTGAGTTTTCGCCCGGCGAGTTGAGATTTGATTTTTTTGATGGAAAGCGCCGTACCATCTTCGGACAAGGTGGAGTGCCGCCAAGCAAGCCAGATGAAATCCGCTATTCCGAAACCGGATAGCGCAAATTCGCTGGCACCGATGCCGTGGGGGGCGATGGAAGCAATATAGGCTTTCGTGAACGCTGAAACAAAATTCGACTCTCCGCGCTTGCGACCAACTTCAGCAGGTAGGTTCCGTCTCGGATGACGGAGTCTGGAAGTGATAATTTGCGCTGTTTTCATAAGAGCCTACAGCGGAATGTAAGTCATTTGAATTGTTGCTCAACTGAAAAATTTGGCAAACCGGGAGCAATCCCGGTTATTGAAAATTTCCGGGCTGCCGGCAGGCTTTGGTTTCCTGCGTTCCCTGCCGCCCACAGTTTTGAAGTCCAGGCTGAAATCGCCTTCCGCGCCGGCGCTGGCGGATAGCACCCGGCGGAGAATTGAGCCGGAAACACGCTTGCATCCCGACCGAAAGTGTAGGATTGTCCCACCATGACAGTAACCGCTGACAGCAAGCGACGGGTGGTCATGCCGGGTGCCCATCCCGGCGATGTATTTGCCTGTGAAGATGAAGGCAACGGCCATTTTCTTCTGGTGCGCCTGAACAAACCCCCTCCGCCGAAGAAAATGACCCGGGCGGAGGTGCGCAAGGCCATCGCGGCTTCCAAGATGAAGTTTGACATGTCGTGGGACGAGTTGCGCGAGATGACGCGCGAACCATGATCCTGTTGGACACCAACGTGGTTGTTGATGCCTTGGATAAAACCCAAGCCCACCACGGGTGGTCGAAAAAGCAGATTGAAGACGCGGTGGTGGTGGAAGGCGGTGGAATCAGTGTGGTGACGCTGGCGGAATTGTGCGCCGGAGCCCGCAATCCGGAAGACGTGGAACCGGAAGTCAAACGCCTTGGCATCACCGTGCATGACGTGCCGGCGGCCGCGGCGGCGGTTTGCGGCCGGGCTTATCGCCGTTATGTCACTGCGCGGCGGGACTCCGGCGGCAGTGCGCCGCCCAAAATGCCGCTGCCGGATTTCTTCATCGGCGCGCAGGCGGAAATCATGGGCTGGAAAATTGCCACACGCGACCAGCCGCGGTTCAAAAAATATTTTCCGGCGGTTGAGTTGGTGACGCCTTAATTTCACTGCACCTCATCCGACCAAAATGGTTCGGCGTTTGATGCGCTGACTGCGAAGTCTCAACTTCTTCGTCCCGGAGAATTTGCCGGTGGTTCGGGCGGCTTCGGCTTCGTCACCGGCCGGTTGATGCGGTGCGCCTTCAGTTCGGCGTAGATGGATTGCGCGAGGCCGGACTTTGCGAAACCGACCGCCTTGGCACCTTTGATTCCGAAAAATTTCTCTAGGTCTGCCGCCGTGAAATGCTGCACCACCGGGTAATACTTGAAGTCCAGCAGGATTTCCGCACGGACGCTTTCCGCGATATCTTCGGTGATCAGCACGAAATGCAACTTGCCCTTGCTGTGACGTAATTTCTCGCGGCCAATGAGCAGAATCCCCGCCCGCAAAACGAACGGAAACAACCGTTCCACGGATCTGGCTGGTGTTGGGTTGCTCATTGGCTCATTCCTGGGAGCGCTGGCCTCTGGCCGGCACTTTTGCGGGTTTTGACAACTTGCCGGCGGGACGCCGGCGCTCCCGGGTTTCGTGCTCACGCGGCCTTGACCTTCACTTTGTGCCCCTTGATGCGGGTGCGGTTGAGCCTGGCGAGGATGGCGTTGGCATGATCGGCGGCCACGTCCACAAACAGATGCCGCTCGCGGATGTCCACGTTGCCAACGACCTTGCCCGGCAGGCCGGTTTCGCCGGCAATGGCGTTGACGATGTCAATTGGGACTACACCCATTTTTTCACCGAGATTGATGTGCAGCCGCGTGAAGTCGCCAGCCGGAGGATGGCTCTTCTTCGGTGGACGAACCGGTTTTTCTTCGGAGTGCTTGCGCCGTTCCCAGGGCGGGTCGGATTTGCGCGACAGCCTGGATTCAACCGGTTCGCGATGCTCGGGCTTCACGGAAGCCAGAATTTCTTCGTCGGAAAAGGTCTTTTCAACTTCCGGGTTCACAGCAGCGTCGGTGGTAGGGCGCGTCACTTCCGCCGTCGCGCCGCTATGGCGGGACAAGCCGTGTGCGCCGCTTGCAGGTGTGTGGACAACGGCGCGCACGGAGTGAAGCGCCCTACCTTCGGATTCAACCGGCGATTTGGCGACCGGCGCTGCAGCATGTGGCGGGTGGGCCTCGCGGCGTTCGGCAAAACGTTGCGGACGCTCGAAGCGTTCACGGCTTTCGCTGCGCGGGGCACGGCGGTCGTCGGAGCGCATGCGCGGGCGGCTGTCCTGGTAATTTCCGCGTTCCTGTCGTTCGGGACGGTCGTGTTGCCCGGTGCGCGGCGGGTGCGCGGGCGCGGCTTCGCCGCTTTGCAATTGAGCGAGGCACGCGGACGCAATGTCGGTGGAGGTAAAGCCTTCTTCCAGCAGCCGTTCAATCAACTGATCCTGCCGCTTGAACACGCCGCTCTTCAGCAGCGCGCGGAGCTTGTCGGTGAACACGTTCTCCCGCGCTTCCTTGACCTCCGCCTCGGTGGGAACCCGGGCGCGATGGATTCGCGCGTTGGCGTAGCGCTCGATGTTGCGGATTTGAAACAGTTCACGCCCGGAAACAAAGGAGATCGCCCGTCCGCTGCGGCCCACGCGCCCGGTGCGCCCGATGCGATGCACATAATCCTCCACGTCGTAAGGCAGATCATAGTTGAAGACCACTTGCACGTCGTCCACGTCAATGCCGCGCGCGGCGATGTCGGTGGCCACGAGAAATTCCAGTCCGGACTTGCGAAACCTGTTCATCACGCGGTCGCGCATGTTCTGCGTCATGTCGCCATGGAGCCGGTCGGCCATGTAGCCCTGCGCCTCGAGATGATCCACCAGATCGTCCACCATGCGCTTGGTGTTGCAGAAAATGATGCCGAGCTTGAAGTCGTGGATGTCAATGAGCCGCGTGAGCAGTTCGATTTTGTAGCGGCGGTCCACCTCGTAATAAACCTGCTCCACCGTCGGCACGGTAAGCGCCTTTTGCTCGATATGCACCTGCTGCGGGTCGCGCGAATACTTTTCGATCAACTGCTGGATGGGTCGCGGGATGGTGGCGGAGAAAAAAACCGTCTGCCGCTCCTTGGGCGTGGCCTGCAGGATTAACTCGATGTCGTCGCGGAAACCCATGTTGAGCATCACGTCCACCTCGTCGAGAACGGCCAGCTTCACGCTCTTCAGCCGGAGGGTCCCGCGGCGCATGTGGTCCATGATGCGGCCAGGGGTGCCGATGACGATTTGCGCGCCCTGCTGGAGGCCGTGGAACTGGCGCTCATAGGACTGCCCGCCATAGATCGGCAGCGCGTGGATGCCGCGCTTGAAGAACGCGAGCTTGTGCACCTCCTCGGAAACCTGCACGGCCAGCTCGCGCGTCGGACAAAGGATGAGCACCTGCACCGCGCGCAATTGCGGGTCGGTCTTTTCGATGGCCGGAATGGCGAACGCGGCGGTCTTGCCTGAGCCGGTCTGCGACTGGCCCACGACATCGCGTCCGGCCATCAAGAGGGGAATGGCCGCAGTCTGGATCGGCGCGGGCTTTTCAAAGCCGAGCTTGTCAACGGCCTTGAGCAATGGTTCGGACAGGCCGAGTTCGGAAAATAGTTTTGGTGTCATGCAACGTGTTCGCTACTGGCCACTATAACAGACATTTGCCGCCAGAACGAGAGCATATTCCGGCCCGGGCTTCCGCCGGCGATCATTTGCCTCAGGAATCTCCAGGCAGGGACGACGCGCCGCGCGGTCCGTGCCGTCCACTCTCACGAATCATCCAAGGTCAGCACGCAGTCAAGCGGAAGCCGGGAGTAGCCGCCGACGTGAGTCGGCGCAAACTCTGGAGGATTGGCTTAAACTGACGTTTACGGCTGCGGGCAGGCTGGAGAGTTCCCGGCAACTGGGGCAGGAAGAACATCGCTTTCCGCGCCGGCACCGGCGGCTTGCACACAGAGGAAAATTACGGTGCTGGTGGTACGCCGACGCCTTCAGTCGTCTGGATGACGCGTTTCATCGTGCCATCAGGGTTGTAATAAAGGTAATCAATGCAGACCGAACGCCGGAAACTGCCGCCGCTCGTCTGAATGCTGCCGTTATGGTAGATGAAGTAAGAACGGCCGTGGTAATCAATGATCGCCTGGTGGATCGTGTTGCAGTTGCCCGCCATCTCCGCCAGCAAGCCGCGATAGGTCCAGGGCCCGGTGATCTTCGGGCTCGTCGCGTAGGCAGTCTTTTCCGGAAAACCAGTGGCGTAGGAGAGGTAGTAGAGATTGCCGTGCTTGTGAATCCAGACCGCCTCGGTGTAATTCGGCACGTCCACCGTGTAAATCGATCCGTCCAGCTCCGTCATGTTCGGCTTGAGTTTGGCGTAATAACAGACGGTGTTGCCCCAAAACAGGTAAGCCTGGCCATCGTCATCAATCCACACCGTCGGATCAATATCGTCCCAGGAAATCTTCGTGGCGGTCGTCATATCGTTGCTGATGAGCGCCGAGCCGCGCGCATCCTTGAACGGACCGGTCGGACTGTCCGCGACGGCGACCCCGATGGCTTTGCCGTGGATCGTGGCGTGCTCCGCCGCAACATACCAATAGAACTTCCCGTCCCGTTCGATGACCTGACTGGCCCAGGCATCCGCTTTCGCCCAGGCGAAGTTCGTTACCGCCAGCGGGGCGCCGTGTGGCGTCCAATCCACCAGGTTGGTCGAGGAAAAGCAGAGCCAGTCCTTCATGAGGTAATGCGGATTCTTTTCCGGCGACTCATCATGCCCGGTGTAGAGATAAACGGTGTCCTGGTAAACGAATGCGGCGGGATCGGCGGTGAATACGTTGGTGATGATGGGATTGGCCGCGTGCAGCGGGGTGGCTGGAAACAAGCCGAGGAGAAGTGCGACAACCGTGGGCAGCCGGGGAATGCGGAACAGGGACAATTTCATGGGATCAGTTTAGGGAATCAATTTATGAGATTCAAGCGCTGGAGCCGCGCGCCGTGGCAAGGGCAATCTTTCCAAACCTTCCCGTTTTTCCCGCGCACCGGCGAAAGCGCCAGGGGGCTGGCGCACTCCAGGACGCTTCGCGCTGTTCGGGAGTCGTCGTGAACCGCGCCAGCGTCTTGGGCTGCGGTGGCTCACCACCGCTTTTGAATCATAACAAGGAGGTCCCGGCAATTGACAATTTCTGCGCGGTCGGCATGTTCTGGTTTACACACCGAACAAAATTATGAAACGAACGTTATCCATTTTCGCCGCCGCATTCATCGCCGGCAGTCTTTTTGCCCAATCCATTGACCTGCCTGCGCCGCAAAAAACCGGCGGTCTGCCGCTGATGGATGCGCTGGCGAAGCGGTTCACGGCCAGAGCATTCGATCCCAAGGAACTTTCTCCCCAGCAGCTCTCCAGCCTCCTCTGGGCGGCTTTCGGCATTAATCGGCCCGATGGCAAGCGCACCGCGCCTTCCGCCAGGAATTTTCAGGAGACCGACATCTATGTGCTGCTCAAGTCGGGCGCGTATGTTTACGCCGCCAAATCCAACAAACTCGATCTGGTTGTCGCCGAAGACATTCGTGCTTTGGGTGGAACCCAGGATTTCGTAAAAGACGCGCCGGTGACTCTGGTTTTTGTTGCCGACCTCGCCAAAATGGGCAAGGGGAGCAACGAAGACAAAATGAACACCGCCCATATTGACGTGGGTTATATCTCGCAAAATGTTTACCTCTTCTGTACTTCCGAAGGGCTGGTCACGGGAGCCAGAATGTCGGTGGATCGGGCGGCCCTGGGCACAAAACTTAAACTTCGCCCGGACCAGATGATCATTCTGGCACAATCCGCAGGCTATCCGAAGCCCTGAACTTCGTTCGTTATTCCCAACAGTATCGCGTTCAGCAATCGCTTGAGCGGGTTGGAACGCCATGAATTTTGAATTCATCTTTCCGTCCTGAAGATGACTAACTACTCTCCGCAGCGAATTGATGAAAATATCCATCATCCTTGCCCATCCCAATCCGGAGAGTTTCAACCATGCCATCGCGACAACGGCGGCAGACGCGCTTCGCCGGAATGGCCATCAGGTTATCCTTCACGACCTTTGTCAGGAACAATTCCCGCCCCTGCTCGTCGCCGCCGAACTTCAGAAGGAAGCGAAGCTCGATCCAATTGTGGCTAGGTACTGCCAGGAAATCGCCCAAGCCGACGGCATCATCGTTGTCCATCCCAACTGGTGGGGTATGCCACCCGCCATCCTCAAGGGCTGGATTGACCGCGTGCTGCGGCCCGAAGTGGCGTATCGCTTCGTCGAAGGCGACCAGGGCGAAGGAGTGCCCGTCGGCCTGCTCAAGGCGAAGGCGGCGATTGTCTTCAACACCGCCAACACTCCGGATGAGCGCGAGCGAAACGCATTCGGCGATCCGCTGGAAACGCTCTGGAAGAATTGCGTGTTCGACTTGTGCGGCGTGAAAAAGGTTCACCGCCAGACGTTCGCCGTGGTCGTCACCAGCACGCAGAAGCAGCGTGCAAAGTGGCTGGCCGAGGTGCGGAAGATGGTGGAGCGATTCTTTCCCGGGCATTGAGGTAAATTGGCATCTGTCAGGTCACAAACCCGAATTCCGAGGACCGAAAACCGAAAGAAATCCGAAATCCGAGGTTCGAACCGAAAGGGCGCCACCGTGCGCACAGGCATTCGGATTTCGAGCTTCAGACTTCTTTCGGAATTCGGAATTCGGGCTTCGGATTTCTGTTTCTACCTCGCTTTGCAGTTGGCATACCTGCTATGAATAAGCGCAGAACAGAAATGAAAGACCGCCAGCCAGACTCTGGCCAGCCCACCCCAACCGCCCCATCTTGCTGGAGAGAAGGCGTCGGGCTGGCGGCGCTGTGCGCATTGACGCTTTTTTTCGTCGCGACGTCCTGGCGCAAATGGTTTGATCCGCTGATTGATTTCGGTCGTGAACTCTATCTGCCCTGGCGTCTGGCAAATGGAGCCGTGCTTTATCGGGATCTTAATCATTTCTTCGGCCCGCTTTCCGAGTGTTTCAATGCTGCGTTGTTCAAATTTTTCGGCACGGGTTTGATGGTTCTCGTGACGGCCAACCTCGTCATATTTGTTGTGATCTCGGTGGTGATCTATGGCCTCTGTCGTCGGGCTTGGGGAGCAGGATCGGCATGGGCGTCGTCGGCTGTCTTTATTGCGGTGTTCGGATTTTCACAGTTTGTTTGGACTGGAAATTACAACTACGCCACACCTTACGCCCATGAGACAACGCACGGTTTTCTGACATGTCTGCTGCTGGTCATCGCCCTCGTCCACTGGGTGGAAAAACCAACGCTCCGCCGCAGCTTTTGTGCTGGCGGGTTGTTTGGTCTTACGGCGGTGCTGAAGCCGGAGATTATGCTGGCCGCGGGGCTGCTGACTTTCACGGCGGTTGTGGTGCGACGGCGACAGCAAAAATCGCTGCGGCGATCCGCCATCGCCGCGTGGACGGGTGGGGCAATCCTTCCGACGCTGGGGTTTATTGTTTATTTTGCCGCCTGGCTGCCTTGGACAGAAGCGGTCAGGGGGGCCTGCGCGGCATGGCTAATCCCCATTACAACCACGAGATTCACAGGCGACATAATCCAAAGCACATTTATTGGATTGGAACGGCCATGGAAGCATTTGTTGGAACAAATGAGCGCGACTTTGCTGGCTTGCGCGCTGATTGCTGCGGTCGCCGGGGCAGCCTGGCTGGCCGAATGCACCGGGCAGAGAAGGCGGCGGCTTCTGCTCGGCGGATTATTGGTGGGAGCATTGTTGTGGTTGGCATGTTGTGAAATAAACTGGGTAGAAACGGGACGGTGCCTGCTGGGGCTCATGTTAATCTATACCTGCATCAGCGGCGCCTCGCTGATCCGCAGATCAAGCCCGGAGACAACTCATCAGGCCCAACTCATACGCCTGTTGCTGGCCGTGCTTGCGACGGCACTGATGGCGCGCATGGTTTTATATGGCCGCATCTACCATTATGGTTACTATCAGGCGGCACTGGCCGGTCTGCTGGTGCCGGCAGTTTTGATCGGCGAGTTGCCCATGCGGCTGGGAATGGGCCGTTGCGGACGAGCCATGATTGTGGCGGGCACTCTCGCGTTGCTGGTCCCGGGCGTGTTGATTCTGGCAAACACATCACAGCGTTGGCTCCAACTCAAGACGCTTGCGGTTGGAGAGGGGGTGGACCGGTTCTACACTTATCCGCCGGAATTGGAACCCGCCGGCGCGATCGTGCGCGTTCTCAGTGAATCGCTCCGCAAAATGCCGCGCTCCCAAACCTTGCTCGTCTTGCCTGAAGGAGAGATGATCAATTACCTCGCGCGGTTGCCGTGCCCCGTATCAACGATTTACTTTTTCGGCCCCGAAATCGGCGATGGCCATGAGGAGAAGATTGTAAACGAATTACAACGGCGGCCCCCGGATTGGGTCGTGATCATCAGCCGGAATTTGCGTGAGTTTGGTGTGCAGCGCTACGGAGAAAAACCCGGCAGCGGACAGTTGATCTTGCATTGGGCAACTGAGAATTACGAACTGGCCGCAGCGATCGGCGGTGATCCACTCGACTACAAGCAGCATGGCGGTTTCATTCTGAAACGAAAGGTGGAAGGCAGCAAAACGGACCAGTCAGCCACACACATGACTCCGGTTTTCCTGGAGGCACAAACGCGGGTCGCATACGATTTGTGCCAGCGGGAAGATTTCACCGGAGCGATCGCCTGGTATCGCCTGGTTTTGCAGAGCCAACCGGATATGCCTGTGTTCCTCAACAACCTGGCCTGGCTGCTAACCACCTGTCCGGAAACGCGCATCCGGGACGGCGCCGAAGCCATCGCGTATGCTGAGCGCGCCTGCGAATTGACACACTTTGGCGTGGCGCCCTTGTTGGGCACTTTGGCGGCGGCCTATGCCGAGGCAGGACGATTTGACGATGCGATTGCGACGGCGCAAAAAGCCTGCAAATTGGCATCCGAGTCGGGCAAGCAGGATTTGCTTAAAAGAAATCAGGAATTGCTCGAATTGTATCGCAAGCACCAGCCGTATCATGAAGCCCCCGCCCAGCCTTCCCATTCATTCAATCACTGAACAAGGTGCGGACACATATTTCAAACGCGGCGCGGGCCGGGCCATCGCAGGATTTTCCAATACCCCGCAGACTTGACAAATCTCATCTCGCTTTGCGGTTGGCAGTCCGGCCAGTTTCCGGCTTAATTCCGCCCGCATGAGTATTGCCTATCAAATTGTCGTTTGCGGCAGCATCGTGCCGGACCCGCTCCAGACCCTGGAGCCGGTCACCGGTCCGACTGGCCCCGCGTTGAAAAATGAAATGATGCTGCCCGCCATCCTCGACCCGTGGGCCAGCCACGCGCTTTACGAGGCCGCGAACCTCGCCAAGAACGCGCCCGGCTCCAAAGTCTGGCTCGTCAGCCTCGGCCCCAAGGCCAAGTTGCAACAGGTCATGATGACCGTCGCGCAAAAGGTGCCGTTCGAACTCGTCGCGCTCGACGGCCCGGCCAGTGGATTCACTGAGGCCGCGGAAGTCGCCGCCGCGTTGGCGGAGGCCATCTCGGCCATCCCCGGCCTCGACAAATCCAGGTTGCTCGTGTTCGGCGGCTGGGAATCCGCGTCGCGCGGTGCCGGCGCCACGATGCAGATGGTCGGCGAACGGCTCGGCATCACCGACCAGTTTCAGGGCGTGGATGAACTGAAAATTGCCGCCGACGGTTCGCTGGAAATTCTGGAGCGCATCGAGGGCGGCAAACACCAGATTTCGAAGTGTGCCGGCGCGCCCGCGTTGCTCGGCTGGGCCACCGGCAATCTGCCGGAACCCAAGAACAATCCGCAGGTGGGCATGATGAACATGCGCACCGTGATGCCCGCGCTGCAAAAGGCCAAACCGGTGAAGCTGGCCGGTGAAGGATTGAGTTTCGCGAGCGTCGCGCTCCCGAAACAACTGCGCGAAACGAAGATCGTGAAAGACAAATCGCCGGATGACATCGCAAAGGAAATCGTCGAGTGGATAAAGAAGTAATGGCCGAATAAGGCGCAAAGACATGAAAACTCAGAAAAAAACCTTCCAGCTTTGTGCTCAAGCAATCTGTGACGACATCCGCCCTCACCCCGGCCCTCTCCCCCAGGAGAGGGTGAATGGTTCGCCACGTTTTGAGCAATGCCTATGTGCCGGATTGTCGTGCGTCTTACGGCCAATGACACAGAATCGGAGACAGCAACGGAGAGCGAAGGAATTATCCAGCGACGTGACGTTGCTCCCCCTCTCCTCAGGGGAGAGGGCCGGGGTGAGGGCGAGCGTAAACACCATTTCCACTGGAAATATCCATGAATTGGAGATAAAAAACATGTTTTGTCCGATGGAGTTTAATTCTGCACCTTTTGCGCCTTTTTGCGGCTAAATCAAATTATGGAAACGATTTTACTTCTCGCCCACACCGAACCGGATGGCTCGCTCGCCAAATCCGCCCGCGAAGCGTTGCACGCGGCCCGCACCCTGAACAAATCACTCGCCGGCTCCAGCCTCGTCGTGGGCCTCGTCGGCGAAAGCGTCCAGGCGGCCGCGGATTCCATTGCTGCCTGCCCCGCTACAAAATATTTCGGCGTGACCGGCAAGGATTTTGCCCAATCGCGCTATGCCTCCGACGCCGCAGCGGCGGAAGCCGTTTGCAAAGCGGCCCAAGCCACGATTGTAGTCGCGCCGGCGACGTCGCGCTGGGCGCGCGTGCTGCCGGGTGTCGCGCAACGCCTCGGCGGACGCGCCGACACGCACGTGACCGGTGTGGCCGATGCGGGCGGCAAGCCGGCCATCAACCGCTGGTATTATCGCCAGCGCATGGAAGCCACGCTTAGCCGCGCGCAACGGCCCTGGTTCATTCTCGTTGACCCCGGCAGCCAGACCGCCTGCGAATGCGGCGCCGGCACGGCCAAGGTTGAAACGGTGACCGTGAATCTGCCCGACAATTGCAAGCGCACCACGGTGGTTGGCTTGCGCGAGCCGAAGGCCGACGCCCAGACCATCCGTCCCGACGCAGAACTGCTTTTCGTCACTGGCGCAGGCTGGACGAAGAAACAGGCCGACGGCCAGACGCACGTGCCGGAAGCGGAAAAATTGATCCGCGGTTTTCTCCAAGTCAGCCGCGCGTCGCTGGGCAGCAGCAAATCGCTGGTGGACCTGGGTGGCGAAGGCCAGGCCGTCTTGTCGTTTTTGTCGCATATGAACCAGATTGGCCAGACCGGCTCGACACCGCGGCATGCGAAGGGATTGAGCACCTGCTGTCACGGCGAGGAACCGCACACCGTCGGCTGGCGTTTCATCAACGAGCGCCGTGCCATCAGCCTGGACCCGAACTGCGGCTGGGCGCGCGGCAAAGCCGACGTCCTCTACGTCGCCGACGCCTTCGCCGTGATGGGAAAAGTGAACGAATTGCTGGCAGGAAAGTAAAACTACCTGCTTTTTGCACCGGACGAAGTCATGTTCAGGGATGTAGAAAATGGTTAACGCTCCAGATCAGCGACCCAGCGCCGATGATTCTTTCAACTGTCTTCCGATGTCCGAAAAAGGTGTAAGCCATCTTCTACGAACACTGCTGTAAATTCGCTCTCCAGAGCCTTAACAAGCCGGTTGTCACATGTTCCGAAGTAGCTACAGTAAGGAATATACACTGCATGATTTCTGTCACCCAATTGCCCACTTGCGCCTTGTCGGCCGTAGTAGCGATTGTAGTAGTCCACTTTTGCCTGCCAGTATACTGCAGGCATTTCTTTCTTCGCGTCCGACAATGAAAGCCTGGCACTCCGTGCAATATCTCGATCGATTCTGGCCCATTCCGGGAATACAAGCCCCAGCTTGGACGCCACCATGTTCACTTTAGCCGCTCCGTATTTCTCACGAAGATATTTATCTATCCTGTGTCTTATTAACTCCATGATCTCTTTCCCTTCAGGCGGAATGGCCTTTTTCCCCTTATGGCCCATTTTCTTCCGAGCCAGTTGTTCCCTTCTTGTCTTCACGGCATCAAGAGGCCCGTGTAGCACCTCATTCCTTGCCCTAATCACGTTCGTCATGGAATCATAGGCAATGACTCCTGTTAACTCATACAGGTCCGCGTCGAGATTCAAAACCCTGTCGCGTTCGTTGCATTCATCCCACCATTGTCTTCTGTCATGAAACCATTGGGTATTGCCTTTCTTCCTTTGCTCGAATGCCTCCATCATACTTTTTATGGCGAGGTTTTCACGATCGAGGATTCTAACCTCACTCTTGGTTTGGTTTACGAATCGTCGAACTTCTTGCTCAGGAATCATCGGAGGTTGTAGAGCACTCGTCTGTCGGACAAAATCCAATGCCCGAAAAGAATCGGGGCAAAAGTGCCCCGAAATGTCGCCAGAAGTTCCAATCAGTTCAAAGAAGTTAACTATGGAAACCAACAGTCTATACTCTTGATTTCCAACCGCCTTACCAATTCTCTCAATGAGGCGGTCCTTCCTCGTCCGGTATGCCTGAAAAAGTTCGATCCAAACGGATGTCTTTTCCCGGGAAAAGCCAAAGTCCGAATGCCTGGTCCCTTCCCGCCAGCCTGACTTCGCGGGCATGATGCGCCCCGGCCATGACCAGTCAATTCCTTTTGGTTTGTCCGGTTATTCTCATTGCACAGTGAATGAATCAACAAAGCGACCGATGACAGGGTCGTCATGAAACCCGGATGTTGATGTGGCGACTATGCGGTAGATGGCTTTCGGCGCTATAGCCACACGCATCAGGCTTCGGGTCTGTCCGCGGTCCTTTTCAATCACAATGCGATAGCCCGGAATGTCTCCATGTGCATCAGGAACACTGGAGATGATCACGAATCCCTGCTGCTGAAAGTAGTTCGTCAACCCATCAAAGCGCTGCTCGACAGTCAAACCGGCTCCCTCCGGCGGAATCTCGTTGTAGCTCAACCGTAAATTGATGTCCCGCCGCGGAACATTGCAATTCACAGTCAAACGTTTGATGGAAGCGCCCTGTGCTGAATCGGTGGCCGTTTCGGAGGTGGTGGCACATGGAAACTCCGCTGATGCGCGATGGTCGTTGGTATAGACGCGCTGCCACACAAGCGCCGGCTGTGAGACGAGCACAAATTGTAGAAGCCCGAAGGCAACAACAAGCGGGGCCAGGATGGGCAAGGCGCGCGCGAGTTTCTTGGGACTCGCCCGCAAGCGCTCGCGTTGTCGCCACGAATAGACGGTGATCCACAACCCCAGTGCAGTGGTGATTAAGGCGTCAATGTGCTGGATGAGAAATGCGCGCATGGCTTAAACAAACATATTGTTCAGACAAACTCACTTTGTCATTTGATGTCTTTTGACGGGAAAAGCCAAAGCCCGAATTCCTTGTCCTTTCCCGCGTTATCCTGACTTCGCGGGCATGATGCGCCCCGGTCATGACCAGTCAACCCCTTTTGGAGTAGTGATATATTATGCAATCTTCGGTGGGGCGAGCGTACTCGCGAGCCGGACTCGGGGTGCCAAGGCAAAGCAGAAGCGGCTCGTCAGTAGCGCAGCGACGACAACGTTTTGGGATGGTGACCAAAACTGTAAAGGCGGCGTGGCGCTTCGCTGCGGCTATTTTAATAAATCAATGGAATGAGACGTTTGGTTCGTTGCATATAACTGCGGTATGGTTCGCCCAATCCCCCAATCAAGGCGTGTTCTTCAATGTGAATGCGCCAGAGAGTAACCGCGTAACACGGCACGAGAATGAGCAGCCAAGACGCCCAGTTGGGAATGCACAGGGTAAAACCGAGAAGGGCCAGCAGGCTGCCGGCGTAGCTGGGATGGCGGATGAACCGATATGGGCCTGAATCAATCAGCCGATGATCGGCCGCGATGGCAACGTTCGTGGTGAAGAAGCGTCCCAGATAAATGATCGAATACCAGCGCAGCACCAGACCCGGCACGAACAGGCCATATCCGATTTCGAGACCGATTTGCCCCAAATGGATTCTGCCCGCAGGCAGCCGGTAAGCGGCCAGGATGCCCAGCGCAATGGCTGTCGTGTTCACCAGCCAGATTAATTTCAGAGAATGGTGGTCCTTGGAGACGGCATTGGATTTGGAACGCTTGAAGAGCGTGAGCAATAATTCGGAAACACCCCAAAGCATCAAGAGGATTCCGGCCGGGGGCACATGTCTCGCTATCCTTGACCGCGAAGGTGAAATTTGCGGCACCGGCGGAATTCCGTTCGCGTCCTCGACAATTTCCGGCGGTGCGTTCGTTGTCGTGGCCCAATAATGTTTTGCCGAAAGCACGGCGGCCTCCACGGCCAGGTTGTTCCAGTACTCGTGGCTGGTGAGAACGGTGTCCGCCACCAGGTGATAAAACTCGCGGTCCAGCACGGACATTTCAATCCATTCGAACTCCAGAAACTGTCTTTCATGACGCTCCGTGGTGCTGGTGCCGTTGACCTTGCCGGCAATCCGGTTGGTGCCGAGATACATCACGAAACGCGCCGTATTGATAAGCCGTTGCATTTGGAGTCGCGTCGGGCCGAGGTTTGCCTGAAAGGCGCGGAAGATAAAAATGTCATAATCTGATTCGGTGGTGACCTCCGGCCAATCGGCGGGGTCTCGCGGCGCCACGTAAGTCCACTGATAGCAAACCCGGTTGTGTGCGCTCACCGGGAGGGCGCTGGCAAAGAACCAGGCCGCCGCGTCCGCGGTGATTTTTTCGTAATAGGAGATGTTGGTGTTGCCGTCGTTGAGCAGACGATGGCATTGCGCCAGCCGGAGCAAAGCGCCGACGAGTGCCTGTTGCTGGTTCCACGGCACCGGTCCGCTGTCGCCGCAACATTTGAAATAAGCTGGTGAATCGGGATGATAAAGCCGGTAGCCGTCCTTGGTGCTGCGGACGAACCACGGGACGATGGTTGTCTCGGCGCTGCGCTGGCATTCGCGGACATAGGTTTTGGCGCGGTCGAGATATGTCGCGCCAAAACCGTATCTATCCGCCGGGGCGGTTTCATTCCAGACCGACGGGTTTTCCAGGATCAATCGCGCCGTGTTGACAATGTGCTCAATGACGTCACCGTTTTCCGCGCCGGCGTGCAATGCCTGAACATCGTTGGTTTCCTTGTTCGGCCAGCACAGATCGCGTTTGCCGGTCCAGATGATGCGTCCATTGGTTGGATCATTCCGGGCGTGGAGAAAGGCGTCCGACCAGACAATCGCCATATCCAAATCGCGCCGGTCGTGCGTGAACGCATAAAACGTCTGCATGCCGTGAAGCCGCGCGCCGTCTTTTTCATCCACCATGAGGTTACCGATGTTGTTGGTCGGCGGCGACGGCAGGTAGTTGAGCTTGTCAATGAACGACTGATATTCATTGGTGGTCACGTCGCCGTCCAATCCTTCAAGCACCATGTCCCGGTCCTCGGCGCGGGCGACATTCCCCGCCAGCAGCAAGACGACGCAAATACCCGCTCCAAAAATGTGACCACAAGAAGGGCGGAGAAAAAACCCGAACCAGGAAAAAACGCGGCGGTCAGCGCGCTGCCGTCGCGTGCAATTGGACGCATAAAGGACAACAGCCATGGCCGCAATCGCCAGGACTGCAAGTTTCGCTTCTGGAATCATCATGGTGCGAGTGCTCCCGCCTGACAGCATTATTCGGATGAACTCACTTTGTCATTGGATGTCTTTTGCCGGGAAAAACCAAAGGCCGAACGCCTTGTCCCTTCTCGCCAGCCTGACTTCGCGGGCATGATGCGCCCCGGCCATGACCAGTCAATTCCTTTTGGCTTGTCCGCAGCTGGCGCCATTGCCGCAAGGCGGCGCAGAAGGCCCGGTGCGGCGAAGCCGCAGCCGAACCAGCAGTACACCGCCCAAAGTTCGCCGTTCGCCCGGGAACTTTGCATCGTGGACTGGTAAATTTTTTAAATGCGATTCTTTCGCCGCAAAAATTTTTCATTCCGCCTGTTGCTTTCTGCGCGCAGCGTTTTATAGTTCGGTCGGTTTGAATTCATTGAGATGAGTAATCCAAATGACGCGGCGCAGCCGTGGGACATCGAAGCGGCGCGTGCGCTTTATAACATTCATCGCTGGGGCGCGAAGTATTTCGACATCAACGAAACCGGGCATGTCGTGGCGCGGCCCTTGCAGGAAGCGGGCGTGGCGGTGGATTTGACGGATGTGGCCGAGGAGGCCAGGGCGCGCGGGCTGAAGTTTCCGCTGCTCATCCGGTTTCAGGACATTTTGCGCCACCGCGTCGAGTCGCTGAACCAGGCGTTTCGCGGCGCGATCACGGAATACAATTACAAAGGCCGTTATCGCGGCGTGTTTCCCATCAAGGTCAACCAGCTCCGCGAGGTCGTGGAGGAAATTCTTGACGCGGGCAAGCCGTTTGATTTCGGCCTCGAAGTCGGCAGCAAGCCGGAATTGTTCGCCGGTCTGGCGCTGCAAAACCAGATGGGCAGCCTCATCATTTGCAATGGTTACAAGGACGCGGAGTTCATCAAAATGGCCATGCTCGGCATCAAGCTGGGCAAAACGGTCATCATGGTCGTCGAAAAATTGGAGGAGTTGCGGCAAATCATTTCCATTTCCAAATCGGTCGGCGTCGAACCGCTCATCGGCATCCGCGCGCGGTTGTTGAGCAAGGGCGCGGGGCGCTGGGCGGGCAGCGGCGGCGAAAATGCCAAGTTCGGCCTGAGCACGGCGGAACTTCTGGAAGCGACGGAGATGTTGAAGGCCGAAAATCTTGGCCATTGTCTCAAGCTGCTGCATTTTCACATCGGCTCGCAGGTGCCGGACATTCTCACGGTGAAAAAGGCGGTGCAGGAGGCCGCCCGGCTTTACGCCAAGCTGCACAAGATGGGTTTCCCGATTTCCTATCTCGACGTCGGCGGCGGGCTGGGTGTGGATTACGACGGCAGCCGGTCGGCGTTCGACAGCTCCACGAATTACACGCTTCAGGAATACACGAACGACGTGGTCTATTACATCGCCGACGTTTGCAACGCCGAAAACGTGCCGCACCCGGACATCGTCAGCGAAAGCGGACGCGCCATCGTCGCGCATCACAGCGTCTTGATCGTCGAGGTGTTTGGGGCAATTGAAAAAATCCGTCCGGGCGAATTTTTGAAATTCGGCGACAACGAGCATGCGCTCGTCCGGGAGTTGCTCGACATCAAAAAGAATCTTTCCAAGCTGAACCGGCTCGAAGCCTACCACGACGCGCTCGAACGTCGCGAAGACGCGCAAAACATGTTCACGCTCGGCGTGCTGGATTTGCCCGACAAGGCGAAAATCGAGGACCTTTACTGGCAGATCGGCCGCGACGTTGTCGAACACTACAAGGGTCACGCCTATGTGCCCGAGGAAATCCGCAAGCTCGAGGACAGCCTGGGCGACCAGTATCTCTGCAATTTTTCAGTTTTTCAGTCGCTGCTCGATCACTGGGCGCTCGACCAGTTGTTTCCCATCATGCCAATTGCCCGCCTGAACGAACGCCCCACGCGCGAAGTCACGCTCGTGGACATCACGTGCGATTCCGACGGGCAGGTGAGCAAGTTCATTGACCTGCGCGACGTGCGCGACACGCTGCCGCTGCACAAACTCAACGCCAACGGCAACGGTTTGCCCGAACCATATTACATCGGCTTTTTCCTGATGGGCGCGTATCAGGACATCATGGGCGACCTGCACAACTTGTTCGGCCGCGTCAACGAGGTTCACGTTTTTCTCGAACCTGACGAGCCGACCGGTTATTACATCGAGGAAATCATCGAAGGCAACACCATCATCCAATCGCTCGCCGCCGTGCAATACGACGAAAATGAATTGAAGCGGCAGATGAAGGCGCAGATTGACGAGGCCATCAAATCCGACCGCATGAAACCGTCCGAAGCCATGCGCCTGCTCGACGATTACGAACGCGGCTTGAAGGCTTACACCTATTTAAGCTTTTGAAAAAGAGGATGGAAGACGGAGGATTGAGAATGAAAACTCATCCGCTTGCCAATGCCATCCTGAATCTTCTATCCTCCATTTTCGCCTTTCATGGACAATCCTGTGCCCAACGCTGAATTGCTGCGCTCGCTCGGACGCCTCGTCCGCGGCCTCTCCGCCCTGTTCTGGGGATTGCCGGCGTCGCTGGTCATTTGCGCGGAAACGGCGCGCGCCGACTGGCTCCGGGCGCTGGGCATTGTTCCCGTGCTGGCCGGCACCGGTTTGCTCCTCTACGGCCTCTGGCAAATGAGCGATTTCCAAAAACAGGAACGCCCCTGGCGCAACGCCCTCGACCGCGCGAAACTCCCCGGCCTCGTCAATTTCGGCCTTTGCCCGTTTCTTTACTGGCAGAATCAAGTGCCGGGACAACCTTTTTTCAACGCGGCGGTTTTTGTGCTCGTGCTGTCGGCGCTGCTATTTTTGTTCAATTTGAACGTTGTCCTCAAACAACTCGGCGCGATGCTGCCGGATGAGACGCTCCGCCACGAAACGCGCCTGTTCACCGCGCTCAATTGCTGGCTGCTCGTCGCGCTTGTGTTCCTTGGGGTTGGGTATGTGGTGATGCTGCACAATCCGCGATTGCAAACGGCATTCAGCGCCGTTTCCAACCAGCTTGATCGTCTCGGCTTTTGGGCGCTGACGTTTTTTGCACTGCTGCCGCTCGCCATGACCATGGCGCTGCTCTGGAAAACCAAGGAAGTCATACTCGACAGCGTTTTCGACGCAAAGTAAGGCAAAACATCCAACGCCGAACATCCAACGCCGAACATCGAATGCCTCTCCCGGCAAAATTGGTTCGACGTTCGGCGTTCGATGTTGGATGTTCTATGTTAATTGATTGAAATGAAAAAATCCGCATTGTCCGCACTGGGGCAACGCACCACCGAACCGCCCATCTCGTGGCTCATGCACGCGGCACTTTCGCGGCCCAAACTGATTTCCCTCGCCGCCGGCTTCACCGACAACGCCTCATTGCCCGTTGCCGAAGCGCGCACCGCGTTGAATCAGGTTTTGCGCTCGCCCAAAACCGGCCGGCCCGCGCTGCAATACGGCATCACGGCCGGCGACGCAACCTTGCGCCAATTAACGGCGGCGTATTTGAAGAAACTCGATTTTCAAGCCATCGCCTCCTCCTCGTTCTCGTCCTCGTCCCTCGTCCTCGAACCCAAATCGAGGACGAGGACGAAGGACGATGATGAAAAAGTTTATTCGTTCGAACGCCTGCTGGTCACCGGCGGTTCGCAGCAATTGCTCTACCTGACGACGGAAGCGTTGTGTGACGAAGGCGACATCGTGTTGGTGGAAGACCCGACGTATTTTGTTTTTCTGGGCATCCTGCAAAGCCGCGGTCTGCGTGCGCGCGCCGTGCGGCTCGAACGCGACGGCCTCAACCTCGCGCACCTGGAACGCGTTTTGCAGTCGCTTAAACGCCGCGGTGAATTGCCCCGCGTCAAATTGTTTTACCTGGTCAGTTATTTCCAGAATCCGACCGGCGTCACGACCAGCTTCGAAAAAAAGCGCGGCCTGCTGAAGCTGTTGAAAAAGTTCGAGCGCGACGCCAGACACCCGATTTACCTGCTCGAAGACGCCGCGTATCGCGGATTGCGTTTCGCCGGCAAAGATGTGCCGTCGGCGTTGGCCGCGCCCGGAGCGGCCGAGCGTGTAATTTACACGGGCACCTTCAGCAAGCCGTTTGCGACCGGTGTGCGCGTGGGTTACGGCATTTTGCCCAAGCCGCTGTTCACGGCGGTGAAGCACATCAAGGGCAACCATGATTTCGGCACGTCCAACCTGCTGCAACACCTCGTCGCCCGCGCCCTGGCGTCGGGAATTTACAGGCGGCATGTTGCGCGGCTGCAAAAGCGCTACGCGCACAAGGCGCGTGTGATGAAGCTGGCGATTAAAAAACATTTTCCGCCGGCTGTCGAGTGGTGGGAACCGGAGGGCGGACTCTATTTCTGGGTGCGACTGCCGCACGGGTTGCCATCGGGCATAAAATCAAAAGTTTTCTCGACCGCGCTGAAAAACGACGTGCTCTATGTGCCGGGCGAAATCTGCTACGCGGACGACACGGCGCGGCGCAAACCGAACCACGAAATGCGCATAAGCTTCGGCAACGCCAGCGAGGAAGACATCCGCGAAGGGATCAAGCGGCTAGGCGCGGGGTTGCGGAAATTTGTTTGATCCGCCAAGCCCGATTTAATATAGTTAAATCGAACATAACCACAATTGACATGTCGAACAATACGACGGCAGTTTTATCTGATCTGAGCGAGCGATTAAACCTGATAACGGACAGCAAAAATGGTCCAACCTAAACATCTGGAAAACGCCCCAATCATTGAGGCTGTACTCGATGTGAGGGTGAAAAATCGAGCGGGATTTTCCGTTTCTGAATTCGAAAAAATTGGGACGGCTCTCAACACCGAATTCGTGATTAAAAAGAACGTCGTGGAATTTCAAACCAACATTCGATTAAAAAAGGACGGGCCTGCTTCCGCAGATTTGAATGATCAAATCGTTGGTTTTCAATTTTGGTCAACGGATCAACTTAACGTAACCTCTTTTAGGAAAGATGGTTTTTCATTCAGCCGTCTTCGGCCTTATACCAATTGGGCTCAAGTGTTTGGGAAAATGCAACCACTCTGGGAGGCATATTTGAAAATCGCACAGCCTGAATTGATCACTCGGATCGCTGTTAGATATATTAATAAGGTCAGCATCCCCGCACCAGTGGCAGATTTTGATGATTATTTTACAGCAATTGCAAAAGTTCCAAAGGAATTGCCCCAATTCATAAGCAACTTCTTGAGCCGCGTCGTTATTCATGACCCACATTCTGGTTTATCGGCAGCGATAACCCAAGTCTTAGAACCATTGATAAGCGGACAACCAGTTGTGGTATTGCTGGATGTTGATGCTTACTACAATACAAGCGGAGATTTTAAGGTGGACGACCCTAAAATCCCGATTATATTTGAGCAGTTACGTGAATTCAAAAATCGTATTTTTTTTGCGAGTTTAACAGAAAAAGCGATAAAGTTATTCGAATGATTACTGCATTTCCAAATCTTCAAACGTCAATTGGGGCTGAATGGTCGCCATTTGCTTTTGGCGTCGCGCCGGAGGCTGAACACCTGATGAAGATTGTAAAAGGAGTGTATCAAGATTTAAATAACACGATTACATTGGGAGAAGCAAAAAAGGAATTGAGAGCAGAATTGATTGAGCTGTTTAATGATCGTCAAACTCCAAATTGGGACGGATACGGCGCAGAAGCGGTAGGTTTTAAAACATATTGTTATGCCGACCGTGTTTTATTTGCCCTACCTAGAATTACTCCTTGTCCAGAAATTAGCGCGAGTCCTAATGGTGAAATAATATTTGAGTGGCGGAAGGAAAAGGATCGTGGGGTTATTGTTAGCATTGGACCCAATGGTGAAATGGGCTATGCTGGTATTTTTGGAATGAAGTCTCGCATTCGGGGAATGGAGTTTTTTGATGAAACTGATGAGGCAATTCCTGAAGAAATTTTGGAGAATATTCAAAGGCTCTTCAGACAATAAATGCTCTAATAATTTGTTCGAGCCTCTCGTCCTCTTCGATGTTGTCTCGATTTATCGTAGAGAGCAATAAATATAAGCCCTCCAAAAACAGAGTCGAGGCTTCGACCTTCATGCCTCGAAGAGATTTAACACTATCTACATTCTGCATTGATCAACTTAACGAAAATGTGATTTGGGAAATTGGACAAAAAGAGATAGCTGGACCAGCGAAAAAAACTTTGTACGCACGAGGCGATGTCAAAGTTGCCTCTGTTCCCAAACCATTAAAAGCTACATTAGATAATAATCCTCCAAGACATGTGAATGTTGGCGGATGGCCTGTTGAAAAAGAAGCTCAACTGGAGTTGGCTTTAACCTTAGCGCTGGCGGCAAATTTATTCATAAATCCAAGTGCCGTTAAGAAAAGTGTGGTTTGACAATTTCCAGCAAGATCTTCCAAAAAAATTCACCCTGGCGGCCAGGCCATGCGGCGGCCACCGAGGATGTGAACGTGCAGGTGCGGCACGCTCTCCCCGCCATCCTCGCCGTTGTTGATGACCAGCCGATAGCCGCCTTCGTTTAACCCCAGTTTGCCGGCAATTTCGGCGGCCTTCAGCAGGAGATGCCCGAGCAGCGGCTGGTCTTCCACCCCGGCCTCGGCCAGGCGCGGAATGACTTTTTTGGGAATCACCAAAACATGCTTCGGCGCCTGGGGATTGATGTCGCGAATCGCGAACACCAGGTCGTCTTCAAAAATAATGGTTGCCGGAATTTCGCGGGCGATGATTTTTTCAAACAGTGTTTTGCTCATAACTTTTTAGAAACCACGAAATACACGAAATGACACGAAAAAGAGAAGCCCAAAATCTTTCGTGTGTTTCGTGGTTTCAAAAATTTATTCCACCACCAGCGAGCATTCGGTCTGCTCCGATTCGGCGGTCAGGCAGCGGCGGAGGTATTCGACGATCTGGTCCTGCAATTTTTCGCAACGGACACTCCAGCGCCGCGCCCCGGTGAGTTGCTTGACGCAGCCGCGCAGTCCGCTAAAGCGCAAGACGCGCGGCGACTGGCGGAGCTGGGCGCGAAGTTCGTCGCGCAGGCGCGGGAAAAAGATAAGTTCGAGGCTGTCGGCGGATTCGCGCGCGAACAGGCAAAGATCGGTTTCGACAATTTCCCGCGAGCGGCTTTCCAGCGCGCCGCCGCGGAAGACATAGCCGAGCTTGCGCAGAACTTTTTCCAGGGCGGCGGCGAATTCGCCGACGGTGACCGTTTCGCGTTCCAGTTCGGTTTTGAAATAGTGGAAGACGGACGCCGTGGCATTGCTCAACACTTCCGGGTCGAGCACACCCTCGGCGTTGCCGGTGAGTTCCACGGAAATCATTTCCACCGAGCACGGGACGCTTTCGCCGCTGGCAAGCTGGAAAAGCAGGCAGCCGGATTGGAGCGCGATCATTGCTTGGCCTCCAGTTTTTTGACTTCGTGAACAAAGTCGGTGGCTTCCTGAAACCGGCGATAGACGCTGGCAAAACGCACGTAGGCGACTTCATCAATGTCGCGCAAGCCATCCACGACCATGGTGCCGATGAACTCGGCGGGCACTTCGCCCTCGAATTTGCCGGTCACTGCGGCGACGATGTGGTCCACCAAATCTTCCATGGTTTGCGGACTGACGGGGCGCTTCTGACAGGCTTTTTTGATGCCGGATAAAAGTTTTTCGCGTGTAAATTCTTCATGCCGGCCATCGCGCTTGAGCACCATCAAGCCTTCACGTTCGACCTCCTCATAGGTCGTGAAACGATGGCTGCATTTGGAACACTCGCGACGACGGCGAATGGTGGCCCCTTCACGCGACGCGCGCGAATCAATGACCTTGTCTTCCTGACAACCGCATTTGGGGCAACGCATAAAACCACTGCTAATTGTGGTTGCAGGTTTTTTAACATACCAAGTTTTGTGGTGTCAAGGCGGAGTTGTTGAATAAATGCAGATTGTTAATAACTTTTTTGCCTGAATTTGGCGCAAAACCGGGCTTGCATTCGCTCGATTTTCAGTTATTTTATGCGGCTCCCGTTTTTTGGGGAAGACTCGATTTATATTATTTGATTTATGGCAACAGCAAACGACCTGCGCCGAGGCATGGCGATCAATTATAACGGCGACATTTGCGTGGTGTTGGACATGCAGCACCGCACGCCGGGCAACCTGCGTGCGTTTGTGCAGGCAACCCTCCGCAGCATCCGCTCCGGCAAGTCCTCCGACGTGCGGTTCAGCTCGACCGAAAAAATCGAATCGGTGCCGATGATCACCACCCGAATGGAGTTTAGTTACAAGGACGGCGTGGATTTCGTTTTCACCGACTCGGAAACCTACGAAACGGTCACGCTCGCGGCGGAATTGATTGGCGATGCGAAGAATTATCTCGTGGAAAACAGCCCGGTGACCGTGACGTTTGTTCGAGGAAAAAGCCGTGTCCATTGAATTGCCGTCGAGCGTGGCATTGACGGTGTCCGACGCGCCGGAAGGCATTCGCGGCGATTCGTCGAACAACGTGCAAAAACCGGTGACACTCGAAACGGGCATCACCGTGCAAGTGCCATTGTTCATCAAGACGGGCGAGAAGATCAAAGTGGACACCCGCACCGGCAAATACATGGAACGGGCGTGACGGGAACGGAGTGATGGGGCGATGGGACGCCGGGGCGGTTAAATCAACCCTCCGCTCTTTTCCTGCGTAATTGCTTTTCAAGCCGGATGATTTCGGCTATTTCTCCCCCATGGCCGAGCGGCTCCAAAAAGGAGAGAAGATTCTTCGGGGCATTGCCGTCTCCGACGGCGTTTGTCGCGGGAAAATCCTCGTGCTGCATCGCGCCCGCCACATCATCACCCGGCGTGAAATTTCCGCCGGCGAAGTGGCCGGGGAAACCGGTCGTTTTGAAAAGGCACTCGTCCAAACCCGCCAGCAAATTCTGGAGGTGCAGCGCAAGGTCGTGGAAAATCTGAGCGCGAAGGAGGCGGACATTTTTGAAGCGCATTTGCTGATGCTCGAGGACCATGCCCTGGTGGGCGAAGTCATCCGTCAGATCAAGGAAGATAAGGTCAACGCCGAATACGCTTTTCACACCGTGGCCGAACGTTACGCCGAGGCGCTCCTCGCGGCCAACGACGAATATCTCCGCGAACGCGCCACCGACATGCGCGACCTGACGTCGCGGGTGCTGGACAATCTGCTGGAGGTGAAGGACGCTTTTGACCTGCACAACATCGCCGAGCCGTGCATTTTGGTCAGCCACGACCTCAGCCCCTCCGCCACCGCGCAACTGGACAAAAAATTCGTGCTGGGCTTTGCCACGGACATCGGCGGCAAAACTTCGCACACCGCCATTATGGCGAGGTCGCTGGACATTCCCGCCGTCGTCGGATTGCAAACCGCCAGCCAGGAATTGGACAGCGGCGACTACGCGTTGCTCGATGGCTACAACGGCGCCATTGTCGTCAATCCCACCGATCAAACCCTTTTTGAATACGGCCAGCTTCTGCAGCGCAAGGCTTCACTCGAAGAAAAACTTCACGAAATCCAGCAGCAACCCGCCATCACGCTCGACGGCAAAGCCATTCGCCTGTCCGCGAACATCGAAGACGCGGCCGACATTGAATCCGTGCTGGCGCACGGCGCGGAGGGCGTCGGCCTGTTCCGCACGGAATATCTGTTCATCAACCGCGACCATCTGCCGGCGGAAGAGGAGCAGTATCAGGCTTATCGCAAGGCGGCAACCGCGTTGAAACCGCAATCGGTCATCATCCGCACGCTCGATCTGGGCGGCGACAAATTTGCCTCGCACTTGCAACTGGCGCAGGAGGTCAATCCGTTTCTCGGCTGGCGGGCGATCCGGTTTTGTCTGGCGCAGCCCGAATTGTTCCGCGCCCAGCTTCGCGCCATCCTCCGCGCCAGCGCCGAGGGCAATGTAAAGATGATGTATCCGATGATTTCCGGCCTGGACGAATTGAAGCAGGCCAACGCCATCGTCGAAAAATGCAAGGCCGAATTGCGCGCTGAAAACAAGCCGTTCGACGAAAAAATCGAAATCGGGGTGATGATCGAAATTCCGTCCGCCGCGCTCATCGCCGATGCGCTCGCCGCGCAGGCAAAGTTTTTCAGCATCGGCAGCAACGACCTCATCCAATACACGCTGGCCGCCGACCGCACGAACGAAAAAGTTTCGCACCTTTACGAGCCAACGCACCCGGCCATCGTCCGGCTGATCAAGATGACCGTGGACGCCGCCCACCATCACGGCATCAAGGCCAACGTCTGCGGCGAAATTGCCGGCGACCCGGTGCTGGCGCCGCTGTTGATCGGCCTCGGCGTGGACGAATTGAGCACCGCCCCGACCATTGTTGCGCAGGTCAAATACATGATTCGCCGGCTCAAATTGACCGAAGCGCGCGCGCTGGCCGACTTTGCTCTCCAGTGTGAATCGCCGTCGGAAATTTACGCCCGCTGCCAGACCTTCGCGCGCGAAGCCGCGCCCAGCCTTTTCGAGAACAAAACGTGAAAGTCATCATCCTCGCCGCCGGATACGCCACGCGCCTGTATCCGCTCACCCTCACCCGACCGAAACCGCTCCTGCCCGTCGCGGGCAAGCCGATGGTCGAGCACGTGCTCGACAACCTCGCGCCCGTCAGCGGCATTGACCGCGTCTATGTCGTCACCAACGCCAAGTTCGCCGGCCATTTCCAGAAATGGTCGGACCATTACCGCGCCACCAAATCCAAGTTTAATTTCACCGTCGTCAACGACGGTTCGACCGACGACACCAACAAGCTCGGCGCCATCGGCGACATCCATTACGTCCTTAAAACGCAAAACGTGGACGACGACGTCATCGTCGTCGCGGGCGACAATCTATTCAGCGAGAAGCTGGGCGAGTTCGGAAAATTCTGCCGCGAGAAAAACGCGCCGGTGCTGGCGCTTTACGACGTGGGCGATCTGGAGCAGATCAAAAAGTATAATTCCATTTCCGTGGATGGCCGCGGCCGTATCACCTTCTTCGAGGAAAAGCCGAAGAACCCCACGAGCACGCTTACCGGCATCGCGCTGTATTTTTATCCGAAGAGCACGATTCCGCTCATCAAGCAATACATCGCCGAGGGCAACAATCCCGATCAGCCGGGCCGGCTGGTGCAATGGCTCTATCCGCGCACGGGGGTCTATACCTGGCGCGTCCCCGGACTCTGGTTCGACATCGGTTCGAAGGAAACCCTGGAGGAAGCCAATCAAATCTTCGCGAAGCTGGCGAATAAAATTTCGCCGTAGCAGCCGACGTAAGGAGGCTCTGACTGGATTTACGATGCGCGATTTACGATTTACGAATCTTTCTGCAATTCATGCACATCGCGTAAATCGTATCTCGTAAATCGGAAATAATGAGCCTCCTTACGTCGGCTGCTACGAAGCCTGCTCCTTCACGCCGACGCAATTCTTTTTGCCTTTGGCAACCGCCAATGCCCGCCGAAACCTGGTTCGCAACGGCCAGCCTTGCTTTTTAGGGGGTGTGCATCCAAACGCACAGTTGTCAGCCGCCCGGCCGGGGTTAAAGTGCCTCAAAACGTTTTTTGCATCTGCATGGCCACAAAAGAAAACAAACGACAGGTCCGGGAACTGGTGGAAGCGCTGGAACAACGGATCCACGCCGGCCCGGTGGTCGGCCGCACGGAAATCCAATCGGCCCGGGATTTTCTCCGTCAAAATGATTTTTCCCCCGCCAGCGACTATTTCAACCGGCTGGCCCACATCGAGAACCGCCTGCAGGGGCGGGCCCGGCAGGTTTTCCAGCCGCAAATGAAACGCAATTACGGCGGCAAGGCCGGCGGATATCAAATGCAGGTGCAATCCATTTTTGACCATGTGATTCTTTCCACGTGTTATGCGGGCGATTTCAACACCAAACATGGCCGGGTCAAAATTTCGCATCGGTTCAACCAAGCCGGCCGGGTTGATTTTATTGAATTGAAGTACCTGAATTCCCTGCACCCGCCGTTGAACGGCGAACTGCGAAAACTGGTGACGGTGCAGGATTATTCGTCCCTCCCGAAGGATTGGTACGAGGCCAAGGCCTCCGTTTTGAGGGTTCTTCCCCAGGAATTGGTTTTTCTTTACGAAGATATTTTCCAGTGTCCCAAGTCACAGCTCTTTGCCTGGCTCCTGAACATCGGGCATGGGCTGGTGGAAGACTGCCTGAAGGACTTGAAGTCGCGAAAAATCAATGGCTCCCACCCGTCGATCCCCGGCCTGGCCGGCCCGATGGTTTCAGAACCCAATCTTGGCTGGCCCAATGGCGCGGGGCATCAAAACGGCAACGGTTCGGCGTACCGAAATGGCAACGGCCAGGCGATCTGCCTGGCGGAGCAAACCAATGGACGCGGAACGATGACTCAGAACGGGAATGGTTTTAATGGAACATCCCTCCGATCGGCGGGATGCCCGGACCAGCTCCAACTGGACGCGCTGCTGCAGGACGAGGTGGCCCTGCCGATCCTGGAGCAGGCCGCCGGCCTGGAATCCGTGGTGGAAACAATCAATCCCACGGAAGTTCTGGTGCGTTACTCAAGAAAAAGTCTGTATTAATCCGGCCTGCGACCCGTAGCAGCCGGCGTGAGGAGGCTCAAACTTCATCCCCACAATTCCAGGATTCCCGCGCATTCGAATCCTGTCGCAACTTTTACAGCCACGTTTCTCAACGTTCGTAGCAGCCGAGACAACGAGGCTCACTTCGATTCCGACTTCAGATGGGGCCTTGTGCCCTTGGCTGCTGCGGAGAAATATAATTGAACCGGTGGGGCGGGTGTTCCAAAGCGCCAGAGGGCTGGCGCAGTCCAGGACGCTGCGCGCGGTTCGTAAGTCACAGGCAAACGCTTCGCGTCTTGGACTGCGGTGGCCCACCACCGCTTTTTCTCCCGAAAGTTGAGCGTTGCTCCACTACTTCGCCGTCACGACGACGTAATGCTTTTTGCCTTTGCGCCGGAGTGTGGCCGCCTGCTCGCGACCGGCTCGCGATTCATCGGAGTTTATCGAAGTCCCCGGCCACAGCTACGTCCGAACTGTGACACGCTTCCGCCAGTCCGTCGCCGACCTGCTCTGCCACATTGCTGCGCCCGGAGACGGGCGCACTCCGGCGGACGAGGCAAACCGCCGCTGCCAAAATCAGTTTGGGATGGTTAACCTGCTCATGTCTCTGAAGCCTGCTCAGAGTGAATCCATGATTTCTTTCACCTTCTTGTCGTATTCTTCCTTGTTAATCAATCCTTGGTCGTAGAGGGCTTTGACCTGTTTCAAGCGATCTGTCGCACTAGGCTTGGCAATGGAATTGGTCGGCGCCATGTTTACGCCATCATCGGCAGTCTTCTGCGATTCATACAGGACTTTGATTTCCTTGGCGGATAGCGCGCGATTGAACATCATCACGTCGTCCATCATGCCATTGAACGACGCGGCAACTTCGCCCAACGCGGCGTCCGGGTTCGATCGGTTCGCGCCGATGGTGAGATCGTAGGCGGTTTTCACGGGCACACCTTTCCAATGCCCGACCCTGCCCACCAGCTTGCCATCCACATAAACATGCAGTGCCGAACCATCGAACGTGCCAGCAACGTGATGCCAGCGGCCATCGGCAACCTTGATGCCGGAACCGGCCCAGCCTGGCCCGGCCTCCAGAAAAACCTGGCCGCGTGGCGCGGTGTTGGTTTTGTCATCACCGCCCATCGTCAAGTCATAACCATGACCGGTGCATTTGTCGAAAATGCGCCGCCAGACCCAATCGGTGTAGGACGTTTGAATCCATGCCGAAAGGGTAAATTGAGGTGGATTGAGCGAATCATTATTCGGCACGGTGATATAGCAGTCTTTCAGACCGAACTGCAGGCTGCCGCCGCGATGGCCTTTCGCCACCCATTGCACTCCCACCGCCGTGCCGTCGTTTTTGCCGCCGCTGAGATCAGGCACTTTTGCGCCGACAGGTTCGTGGTCAAAATCGTAGTGCAAAATCAGACCCTGCTTGAGCGAATCCGCCGTGACCGGCAAATTGTATTGGGCAATCAACTCCTTGACCTGCATGACGACGGCCAATTGATCATCGGGAATGCGCCCCAGCGAGGTCGGACCGACATTAAGCAGGAAAGGCTGGCCGGCGGCGTCCGCCCGGCAATAGTTATCAAATAAATCCGCGGCGGGAATAAGCGGTGCTTGAACATGCCACATCCAGCCTTTGATGACCGTTGCCCATTGGGCATGGTCTAAAATCACGCACTTGGGGTTGAGTTGATGCACGAGTTGTTTCAACGCATCCGCTTGCGCGGGGGTCAGCCGCTGCGAGTCACCGAAAATCTGCACGCGCAAGCCGGGATATTTGGTGTGCAACTCGGTGATGTGTTTTTTGATCAAATTAAAATAGGGCGGCGGCACCGGGCCTTTATATCGCACCGCGCCTTCGTTGAGTTCGTCGGCGATGGAATAATGCACGCCCGGCAAAATGCCCTCCGCGTTGCAGGCGGCAATGAAATCCCCGATGATGTCGCCTTTGAACGGACTGCTGCCCACGTCGTAATCATAATCCGCGCTGTCCCACAGGCAGAAGCCCGATTCATGCTTTGCGGTCAACACCGCAAACGTCATGCCTGCCTGCTTTGCCGTCCGTGCCCATTCCTTCACATCCAGCAAGGTCGGATTAAACCGTTCGGCGGGGATTTGTCCCTGCTCGCCGGGATTCGCGAAGGAAGCGATGCCATAGTGAATATAGAGACCGTATTTCAGGTTCGGCGCATCCGCAGCGGCGGCATTGAGCGAAAAGCCGGCCAGCAGGCTGGCCATCAAACAGGCAAGTATGTTTTTCATGGTGATGATTGGTTCGGGTTGAGTTTAGGCATCTCATTTCAGGGATGCAACAGACGAAAGAACGGGGTTCCCTTGGTAAACGGATATTGATGTAGTGTCGGCGCTGTGCGCTGATTCGTTCGAGCCACAGGCTCGACGCTACAACTTGGGCGGTGGTGCTGGGGCTGGTTTGTTGAGTAGCAGCGGACGTGAGTCCGCTCATTCATCATTGCCGCAAAGAAGTTTGAGCCGTCTCACATCGGCTGCTACTTCGCCATCACGACGACGTAATTCTTTTTGCCTTTGCACAGGAGAGTGGCCGTCCCCGGCCACAGCAATGTCCAAACTGCGATGTGCTTTCGCCAGTCCGCTGCCGACCGGCTCTGCCACCTTGCTGCGCCCGGTGGCCGTCCGCAAGAACCTCCGGCAAACGGGGGAAAACTCCGCTCCGGGCGAGGCCAACCGCCGCTGCCAAAATCAGTTTGGGATATACGGTCGGAACAAGTTCAACAGCGCGCGACAAACTGGCGACACATTGATAGTAATTTGCTCTTTTGACGCTGTATGGTAGTGATGGCTGCGGACATTGATAAACAAAGTGGACTCGACTCTTATCATTCTTGGCGCGGGTTGCTCCTTCAAGAGCGGTTATCCGCTCGCCAACAACTCGTTTCCCCGCCTAGCCGAGTTTCGGGATTCTCTGGGAGACATGTATCATGGCAAAGCGTCCAACTAGCGTCTCTCCTGAAATCTCGTCAGCATCAATCATCATTCGGATTTGAGCCGACCCGAATTTTAAGTTTATGGCAATCAAGTCGCAGTATTCCTTCATTTTTTGCAAATCTGCGATTAGCTCGTCCTTTTTCATATTGTCCGCATATCCTACGTTAGACCCAGCAATAGCCCCTGTAATAGCTCCGCCACCAAACGCCGCTGCGAACGCCGTTGCGGCGGCTGCGGCAATAAGAGCCTGTCTTCCAGTTGATGCTCTTTGTGGTTCGTTGAAACGATCCGCTGTGGTGAGAAACGAATATCCCTCGCTTTTTGATTGCTCAATAAAATTGGGGATAAAATCTGTTAAGTTCATATTTCAAAGCCATTGAATGGCCATGACACGAGAATAGTTGTTTTCAATCGACTTGCAAGTTCGCGTCGCTACCCATTGTGGCAAGTCACGCCACGAAGTTGGGGCGCACAGTAGCGGTGGACAGGAGTCCGCTCATTTTTTGCCGCAAGGAAGTTTGAGCCGACTCACGTTGGCTGCTACTTCGCCGTCACGACGACGTAATTCTTTTTGCCTTTGCGCAACAATAGGTGCTTGCCGAAAAGCAGATCGCCCGCCATCACCGCGCGCTGAAAGTTTGATTCGCGGACGTTATTCACGTTCACGCCGCCGCCTTCAATGTCTTTTCGCGCCTGGCCTTTGGACGGACACAGGCCGGAGTGAACCAAAAGCTCAACCAACGGCAAACCGGCGCCTTCAAGTTTCGCCTTTTCAATTTCCTTCGTCGGCACTTCACCGACGATTTCATTGAAGGTGCTCTCGGCAATGCCTTTCAACTCGCCGCCAAAAAGAATTTCGCTGGCGCGGATGGCTTCCGTCGTGGCGTTCGGGCCGTGAATCAGATCGGTCACCGCTTTGGCCAAAGCCCGGTGCGCCTCGCGCGGGCCGGGGTTTTCCGCGTGCTTCTTCTCCAGCGCCTCAATCTCCTCCTTTGACAAAAACGTGAAGTATTTCAGGTAACGGATGGCGTCCCGGTTGTCCGTGTTGATCCAAAACTGGTAGAAACGATAGACGCTCGTCCGTTTGGCATCGAGCCAGATGGCCCCGGCCTCGGTCTTGCCGAATTTCGTGCCGTCAGCGTTGGTGATGAGCGGGAGCGTCAGGCCGTAAACGGTTTTGCCGAGTTTCTTGCGCGTGAGTTCGATGCCGGCGGTGATGTTCCCCCATTGATCGCTGCCGCCGATTTGCAGTTCGCAATTGGCGTCGCGGCACAAAACCATGAAATCAAACGCCTGTAGCAGCATGTAGCTGAACTCGGTGTAGCTGATGCCCACCTCGCGGTCTTCCATGCGGGCGCGGACGCTTTCCTTGGCCACCATCTGGTTGACGGAAAAATGCTTGCCGATGTCGCGCAGGAAATCGAGATACGAAACGCCCGCCGTCCACGAGGCATTGTCCACCAGCCGCGCGGGATTGGTGCGGGTTTCAAAATCCAGCAGCTTGGCGAGCTGCGTTTTCACGCTGGCGATGTTGTGATCCAAAACCTCCTTCGTGAGCAATTGCCGCTCGGCGGTTTTGCCGCTGGGATCGCCAATCGAACCGGTCGCGCCGCCGGCGACGGCGATGGGATGATGGCCGAGCAACTGAAACCGGCGCAGTGCCAGCAACGGCACCAGATTGCCGACGTGCAGGCTGTCCGCCGTCGGGTCAAATCCGCAGTAAAGCGTGATCGGTGCGGCCATGCGTTTGGCCAGTTCCGCCGCGTCGGTGCAATCGGCCACGAGGCCGCGCCATTTGAGTTCTTCCAGGATGCTCACGATACAAAGGCTAAATCGCCAATCGCCAATTGCCAATCGCCAATTAGCCTGCATCCTCCTCGTCCTCGTTCTCGTCCTCGCCTGCCGCGCCGAAGCGTCTGTGCGGAGGCTGGTCCCCGCTTTTTAAGCCGGATTCGATTACGAGAACGAGGACGACGACGAGGACGAAAGTGCCAGCGTGGCGAACTTTGGACTTTGGACTTTGGGCTTCGGACTTTAACCTTTGGCCGATGTCGCAAATGCTCAAATCGTCCGGCGCGATGGCCGCCGCCACGCTCATCAGCCGCCTGCTCGGCATGGTGCGCGAGATGGTTTATGCGAATTTCATGGGGGACACCCGGGTGGCGGGCGCGTTCAAACTCGCGTTTCTCATCCCGAACTTGTTCCGCCGGCTGCTGGGCGAAGGCGCGTTGACGGCGGCGTTCGTCCCCATTTTCAAGGAAAAAGAGAAAACCAGCGGCGAAATCGAGATGTGGCGTGCGGCCAACGCCGTCATTTCCGGCCTCGTCATCGCGGCGGCGGCGATCATCGGCGTGGTCATGCTCGGCCTCTCGATTGTGCTGGCGGTCCATCAATTCAGCGAAAGCACCGAACTCATGCTGCGGCTTTTGCGCGTGATGTTTCCCTACATGCTGCTCGTGTGCCTGGCGGCGGCGTTCATGGGCATGCTCAACGCGCGCGGACATTTTTTCATTCCGGCCATGGGGGCGACGATGCTGAACGTGGTGATGATCGGGTCCGTGCTCTGGCTCGCGCCCAGGATGGGACACGAGTTGCGCGAACAAATTTTCGCGCTGGCCATCGGCGTGCTGGCGGCGGGCGTAGCGCAGGCGGCCTTTCAACTGCCGACGCTCCGGCATGACGGTTTCCGTTACCAGTGGGTTTCGCCGTGGCAAAATGAAACCGTCCGGCTCGTGGTGACGCGAATGATTCCCGGCGCCATCGGCGTCGCCGCCTTCCAAATCAACGTGCTGCTGACGCAGACCATCGCCTTTTGGGTCAACCCGCAAATCAACGCCTCGTTCGATTACGCCGTGCGCCTGATGGAACTGCCGCAGGGCATGTTCGGCATTTCGCTGGCGACGTATCTGCTGACAACGCTTTCGGGGCTGGCGGCGGAAAAAAATTATTCCGAATTCCGCGGCACGCTCCGGCAGGGCATCGGCACGCTGCTGTTTGCGAATGTGATTGCGGCCATCCTGCTGGTCGTGCTGGCCGAACCGATCATCCGGCTGCTGTTTGAACGCGGCAAATTCACCGCGGATTCCACGGACCGCGCGACGCTGGCACTGATGTGCCTGGCGCCGGGGCTGGTGGCATTTTCGACGGTCAACATTCTGGCGCGGGCATTTTTTGCGCTGGGTGACACCAAAACGCCGATGAAAATCAGCATCGCGTGCTTCGCGGTGAATCTGGTTTTGTCGGCCCTGCTGGTCGTGCCGTTGAAGCAGGGCGGACTGGGCATTGCCAACACCATCACCTCGGTTTGTAACGCCGGCCTGCTGCTTTACGCGCTCCGGCGCAAACTGGGGAAACTGGAGATGGATTCGTTGCGCGCCACATTCCCACCGCTGGCTGTCGCCGGTATTCTGGCCGGGCTGGTGGCATGGTCAGGCTGGTGGTGGTGGGAGAATGCTCTCGGCCACAAGACCATCGAATTGAAGATTGGCGCGGTATTTGTTCCGGCGATTTTGGCGGGCTTGATTTATGGCATTGTCGCCCTTGCGTTCAAGGTTCCGGCGGCAAAGGAGATGATGGAATTTGCGCTGGCAAAATTCAAAAGGTAGGGCGCGCACTCCGTTGCGCGCCGCCCGTCCAAATACCAGCCAACCACGGCGCGCAACGGAGTGCGCGCCCCACCCTTACGCTGCCACCATGGCCGTCCAGCAGTTTTGTCCGAACTTCGACTTGAATTTCTCCACTAGCGCTTCGGCGGCGGCCTGATTTTCGGCGATGGCAAAGGTGGTCGAGCCGCTGCCGGACATGAGCGCGGCCAGCGCGCCATTCGCGCGGAGAAATTCCTGGAACAGCGCGAGCACGGGATACTTTTCCAGCGCCGGGGCTTCGAGCGAATTGTAAAACTCAGCGCTCGCAGCGCGCCAATCGCCGGTTTGAAGCCTTGAAATCAGTTTTTGTGCGCGGCCCGGCCGGCCGTTCAACGCGCCCGGGAAACGCGTGAGATTCCGATAAGCCCACGGCGTCGAAATGCCGAACCCGGGATGAATGAGCAGGAACGCCCGGCCGCGCAGCGCCGGGAAAGAATCGAGCGGCTGGATTTTTTCGCCGCGGCCGGTGGCGAGCGCCGGCCGGTCCTGGAGGAAAAACGGCACGTCGGAACCGAGGGCCGCGGCCAGTTCCCCGAGTTTTGCCGCGGCCAGCGGCCGGCCGAACAGTTCGTTCAACACGAGCAATGTCGTCGCGGCATTGCCGCTGCCGCCGCCCAGGCCGGCGGCGAGCGGAATCTTTTTCTCCAGATGAATGCGCACGCCATCGCTGATTTTCGCGGCGTGCAAAAATCCGGTGGCCGCGCGATGAACCAGATTGCGCGAATCCGCCGGGAGGGCGGCGGCGCTGCACGAAAGTTCGATCGCGCCGCCGCGGCGTTCAAACGTCAGCCGGTCGCAAAGGGCGATTGGCTGCATGACGGTTTCGAGCTCGTGAAATCCATCGGGCCGTTTGCCGAGGATGTTCAGCAGCAGGTTGACCTTGCCCGGAGAATTTTTTTCGAGCGGCATGGCCTTCACAAAAACAAAACGCGCCAACGGAAAATAGTTGGCGCGTGGATGAAAACGGATCCGGCCACGGTCAATTGTCGAATATGCGGAACCGGCTGCCGGGAACGAACGGCATGACGTCGCCGCCAGTGAAGCCGGTGTAGGTGTCCGTATCAAACGTCGCGTCCGAAATCAAACCCGGCTTGTAGCTTTCAGGATAAACGGGGCCGGGACTCAGATAATGGGTCCAAATCGGATGATACGGCGGGAAGGGCGCGGTGATAACTTCATAAATGCCCAGGCCCGTGCGCGCCAGTGTGCGATTCAAGCCGCTAACAGCACCGGCGGTGTAGCCGGCGCTGGGCGATTCAAAAACGGCCGTTTGCTCGATGGAGCGGCGCATTTCGCCCAAGCGGGTGACTTCAAGAGTATTGCTTATGCCGCGACCGAGTTTTTGTTCCGGCCCGGCGCAGCCGGACGTGAACAAAGCAGCCAAACCGGCCAAAGCGAGAAGAGACATCACGTTTCGCATACGTTTTATAAGTTGACAGGTTCAGCTTACGCCGAAATGGCTGGATGTAAAGCGCGTTTTACGACTCGCGCGCGGCGCGTTTCCGGTCGCGCCGGTCCCAATACCACGCAATCCAGACGGTGATTTCGTAGAGCAATTGCAGCGGCACGAACATGACGATTTGCGTTATCGGTTCCGGAGTGGTCAGCACCGCGCCAAGGACCAGATTGATGACGATCACATAACGGCGCGCCCCGGAGAGCGTGTGATAGTCGAGCACGCCGAGTTTTACCAGCGTGAGCACCACCACCGGCAGCTCAAAGCCCAGCCCCATGCCCAGCAGGAACCGGCAGACGAAACTGATGTAGTCCTCCGCCCGCCACTGAAAGGCGCCGAAACCGAGCCAGTGCGAATACTTCTGCGCCGCGGTCAGCGCCACCGGCATCAAGGCGAAGTAGCAAAAGGCCACGCCGAGGAGAAACAATCCGCCGCCGAAAACCAGTCCGCGATAAATGTATTTGCGTTCGCGCAGTTTCAGCGCGGGAAAGACAAATGTGGCGACGAAATAAAAAATGAACGGCGACGCCAGCACCGTGCCGCCGTAAATTGCCGCCTGAAAGGCGACCACAAATCCGCCGGCCGGACCGAGATTGATCAGGTCAATCTTCAACCGTTGCGCGTCGGCAATGGCGGCGGGATCGGAACTGGCGCGCCAGCCGAGCACCTGGTTCGTACCGATGACCAACGGCTCGACTTGAACGGATACGAAGCGGTTCGTGCCGAGGCTCAGTGATTGTTGTTGTCCGGCGGTGAGTTGAAACGCGCCGAGCCGGTTCGTGCCGAAGCTGACGGCGACGATTTGATTGGTGCCGGGCCAACTGACGCCGGCGTGCGTCAACGGCCATTTGATGATCTGAACGACGTAATTGCCCGCGAGCAGGCAGACCAATACGGCCACACCCAGCGCCGTCAGACTCTTGATAAGCACCCAGCGAAAGATCTTCAAGGTGTTCAAGAAACGTTTTGACCGGGCCGCCTTCGGCCTCGGTGGGGCGCTCCGATGCTTCGTCGCCGGCCATGCCAGGATGTTCCGCTCAGGCTTTGGGCGGATTGGAGGATTGCGAAACTGGCAGGTCGGCCCGCGATGGTGCGGGCGCAGCGGGTTTGGCCGCCGGCGGCGTATCCGTGGTGGTGTTCTGGATTTCGTCCGTCACTTCGCGCGAGGCTTTCTTGAATTCCTTGATGCCCTGGCCCAAGCCGCGGGCAAATTCAGGGATTTTCTTGGAGCCGAACAAAATCAGAACGGCCACCAGGATGATAATCAGTTCCGTGCCGCCAATCGCCCATGCGAACAAGGTATTCATAAATTTTGTTCGAGCCTCGGCAAACCTACGCCGGCCTTGGCTGATAGTAAAGCGCCAAAAAAGGCGGCATTGATCGAATGGGCGCATCTCAGTTTTTGAGAAGCGGCCTGGTTGCTCAATCCCAAAGGGATTGTATCCTTCAGCCCAAGGTTGCGAGGAACGAGCTACCTTGGGAACGCTATGCCCAAGAACGCAACCCCAACGGGGTTGTAGCCTGGGGCCGTTCACCAACGCCGCAACCCCGTTGGAGGGTGTTACGAAATTCAAAACGTGAATATGCGAATAACTGGGCAATTTCGTATTTTTTGAAATCGGCGATTATTTTTCCAAAAGGTCAAATTGCATTTGTTGCGGTGTGATTTCGTGCAGGAGCGGCAAGTTTTTGGGTTCGGTCAGAATGGCCGAGGCCCTGAGCAAAGCAATCGTATCGGCCAACAACCCGATCACCCAGGTTAGCCGCAAACTGTTTAAGAAGAACTGGCTCAGCCCCAATTGGTTCTTTTCGTAGGATTGCGTCGCTTCAATCCAGGATCGTGCCTGCCGGAGCAAGCGTTGTCCCACACTGGAACTGAGCGGGATCGTACCGTAAAGAATCTCGTGCCGGTGTGGTGGGAATGAAAATTGTTGCGGACAGGAACTTTGCTGCCAACACCAAGTGCATAAAGGCTGGGGATCGGTTACGCCAAACCAATGTAATTGATCCAATTCCTGCAACCCAAGCCAGCGCAATACCTGACCTTGTTCGCACGTCATGGTGTAGGCGTCCTCAAACTCTTCAGGCAAGACCATATTGGGCTTGAGTTTTGTCACCAGTGCCACGCGCGGGCCTTCGCGAAGTTTGCGCTGGGTGTGCAGATTGACGTAAGCCATGTCGCCGACCACGAGGTCTGGCGTCCAGTCCAGATGCCGGCTGCAATAATGGATGCTGGGCGCCAAAAACACCGAATCGTCTCGATTTGCCGGGGCGATCCATGAGATTAAGGGCACCAGCAAAATGCCCGAATCACACTGGCGCAGCCAGACTCGGAGGGTGTGCTTTTTATATCCAATGAAATATCGGCTCTGGCCTTCTTTGCGGCTGCGACCACCGGTGTTGGCCCGGAGCGCGCTGTACTGCCCGCCGGAGTTTTTTTATATGCGTTGGTCGCGGCCGGCAAATCTGTCGAGTCAATCACCGCCACAGTTTTGGCGAAGCAACCGGTTCCATCAAGCAACCCTCGGAGGAACGATTCATTGATCTGCCGCAGATGGTTTAGCTCCAGTCGCGAGCGAAAATCATGCAGCATTCGGACGTCGGGCAGTTCCCGCCGATTGCGTAAGCGGGCAAACCATCGCCAGGTTCGATGTTCGGGCAACAGTTCCGTCAGCAGATTGAACGAATGCGCGGGCGTGAGCAGCGATAACAACAGGACGCGGAACAACTGTGCCGCAGAGAAAAGGGCCGGACGCCCGCGTCTGGCCCGTGGTTTCCAAAACCCGTTGATTAAATCATCAGGAATGTAAGGTGAAAGCAATTCGAGCAACGCGCCAGTGCCGGTGGTAGGAAGTCGCCGCTTCATCGCAACGGTCTACCTGAAAAATCCAAGCACGTCCGCTCAGAAATCAAAACCACCATTTTTTGGGAGCAACGCACTTCAATCCAATCGTTTGCTCCGAATTTCGTAACACCCTCCGTTGGGGTTGTGATTGCCGACGTTAACCCAGGGTGGCTCGTTCCTCGCGACCCTGGGCTTTGAGGCGGAATCCCTTTGGGATTCTTGGACGGCGCGTTTAGCACTGCAAGAAACTGAAATGCGCCCGCGCTCTGTGAAGCGCCGCGCTTTTCAGGTTTCGAATCCCGTTTGCGACGGTCATAGACCGCCGCTGCAACAAAAAAGGGCCGCAGCAAATGCGGCCCCTGAATAGCTTCAAATGTTTCCTGCCAAAATCAGGCTCCGCTCTTGGGATGGAGCAGAACAAAATCCCCGCGGCGGTTTTTCGACCAGGCGGACTCGTCATGGCCCGGGTCGGCCGGCTTGTCTTTGCCGTAACTGATGGTGCGGATGCGCATGGGGTCAACCCCGGCCCTGGCCAGCGCCTCACGCAACGCCAGCGCGCGGCGTTCGCCGAGCGAACGGTTGTATTCCTCCGTGCCGCGCTCGTCGCAATTTCCCTCGATGAGCAGCTTCGCGCCGGAATCAGAGTTCAACGCCGAGGCAACCGCTTGAATTTTCGACCCTTCGCCCTTTCTCACGACGGCGCTGTCGTAGGCAAAATACACCGTGTGAGCGGCCAGCGCAGCGGGATCCTTGATCATGCCCTCAAATTCTCTTATGTCCGTCGTTTGACCGCCGCCGGTTGCACTTATCTTTTCAGTTCCACTCATCGTGCCGCCTTCACTTGGTTCACCGACCGTCGAGGTTCGCCCAGGTATCTGCGTAACCTTGGTGGGGCGGTGGTTTTTGCAGCCGGTGTCAGCCAATGTAACGGCCAGCGCGAATGCCAGTAAATAAGTCAGTTTCATCATTTTCATATTTTCCTTTCAGTTAAAAGTTCGTTAAAAAAAGCTTGAGTTATTTCGCCCAAGCCGGTTGAGAATCGCTGCCTGAAATCCGGGCAATATCCTTGACCTGTTTCGTGAACACGTCAAGCACAGATAACACATAGCGGCCGCCCGTGCGCCGTGCGCAAATCAGCGTCCGCGAGTTCGGCGACCACGACGAGTCTTCGCCCGCCACGAGCACCGTGGGCGTGCCGCCGCCCGCCGGCACGACGCAAATGTCAAACCCGCCCGTCTGCGACGTGAACGCGATCCACTTGCCGTCGGGCGACCAGTCGGGTTCGGTCGGGTTCGGCGCGCCGGGAGTCGGGATGCGCTGAATCGCCCCACCGCCCGCCGGCACTTTCGCCAGCACGCGCCGATCGGCGATTTTCGTCGCGAAACAAATCCATTGTCCATCCGGTGACCAGCACGGCGACGAATCCTCGCTGCTCGTCGTCATTCGTTTCAAATCCGTGCCGTCAGCGTTGCCGACCCAGACATTCGGACTGCCGCTCTTGCTCAAAATCATCGCCACCTTTGAGCCGTCCGGCGAAACCGCCGGGCTGGTGTTCAAACCGGAATAGCCCGCCACGACGCGGCGCTGGCCGGTGCCGAGGTTGTGATAAAAAATGTCCGGGTTGCCACGCTTATACGATGTGTAATAAATCGCCAGCTGGCGCGGCACCCATGCCGGCGCGGCAACGATGGTATCGTCGTGCGTGATGGCTTGCTTGTTGTAGCCGTCAAAATCGGCCACGTAAATTTCGCCGTTGCCCGTGCTGGATTGGGCCTTAAGGGCGATTTTGGTCTGCCCGATGCCTTTCTTGCCGGTGATGGCCTGTACGATATCGTCGGCGAACGCGTGCGCCTGCTGCCGCAATGACGCGCCGGTGTAGCTGCGCGTCAGAATCGTGTTCCTGGCGAAACGGGCGACCACCCGGCCCTGCACATTGCCGTCGTTGCTGCCGCTGATCTGGTATTGCGCGGCATCCGGGGCGACAAAGTTGAAGCCCTGGACGTAAAGGTCAAATTTCAGAACGGCCGCTACTTCGCCGTTCAAGCCGTCCAGCGAGACCAGAATCGGCTTGGTCTGGCCCAGGACGGGAACCTCCACATTCAAGTTGAGGTCCTTTTGGTTTTGGCCGGAGGAGAGATTGCAGGCCAGCGCGATCAAAACGATCGGCAGGATGACTTTGATTGGGTTGAGCATGTTGTTTTTCATTCGAGAGTTCGTCGTGTGGCGTTGAAATTAATGGGGTAAGAACGCTGTTGCTCGGTCGCGCCTTCGGGGAATGGCGCTATAAACGTAACCCGGTCCAACATGCGTTGAACCGCGGAGTCAATGTTTGCATCGCCCGAAGGGTCGGTGATGCGCGAGGAAATCACCGTACCGTCATTGGCGATGGTAACGGAAAATTTCACGATGGCGTTGTCGGAGGCCATGCCGTCCGGCGGCACCCAGGCGTGCCGGTAAACGCTCACGATCACCGTACCGTAACTCGCATAGGACGCGGTGCCGGTGCCGGGGATGCCCACCTTTGTGCCCGGGGTCAAATTGCCCTTCAACCTTTGAAGGGCGCCGCTGATAGCCTGCGCCTGCCGTTGCTGTTGTGAATTGTCGGACACCGGGGAATTTTTTGGCGTGGGGCGCGTCACCAGTGTCGTGTTGATTTTGCGCGGCTCGGTTTTGGATGTTTTTACAACCGGCTTCAGACTGTCGGGCGAAAGTTTGTCCGGCGTTTGGTCCGGCTCGGTTTTTTCAACTTTCACCGGCATGGGCGGCGGCGCGGGGGGCGTGACCACGGGTGCGGGTGGTGTTGGTTGTGGCGGCGCGACAGGCGCGGGCGGCGGCGGCGCGGCGTCCGGCTCGCCGCTGCTGAGAAGCCCGTCAATCACCTTGTCCGGGATCATGTCAATCGTCGGCTCGCCGTTCACCTTCGGCTTCGAATAAAAAAACGCCGGGCCGACGAATAAAATCACGATCAACAGCAGGTGCACGCCCGCGGTCACAATGACGCATTTTTTTTGCAGACGGTTCATCGGGTCGGTTCGGTGCGCAGTGAATAGCGCGTGATGCCGCTGCGCTGGCAGCCGTCAATCACCTGCGCGACAAGGTCGTAACGGCTGTCCTTGTCGGCGCGGATATAGACGACCAGATTCGGATTCGCCCGAAATTCGCCGGCGAGCTGCAAAATCAACTGCGGCAGTTGCATCGCTTTTCGATCAAGCTTGTAATAGCCGGTGTTGGAGATTTCGACGGTGCGGATGTCGGACTTGTTCAACGTCTTGTCCGGCCGGCCGCCGCGCGGCAGTTTTAAATTGATGCTCTGTTCCAGCAGCGGCGTGGTGATGACGAAGATGATGAGCAGCACGAACGCGAGGTCGAGCAGCGGCGTGATGTTGATTTCACTCAACGTCACAAGGTAACTGCGTTGGGAAAACCTGCGCATGGCAAAATTTACTCCTCCGACAAAAATTCCGTTTCCATCCGGGAAACGAGTTCCTGCGCGAAATTGTCGAGGTTGACGGTAAACACGCGCAGATTGTGCACGAGCCAATTGTAACCGAACATCGAGGGAATCGCCACCAGCAGTCCGGCAACCGTCGTGATGAGCGCCGCCGAGACGCCGGGCGCCATCGCTGCCATCGTCGCCGCGCCTTGCTGCGCGATGCCGGCAAACGTGCTCATCACGCCCCAAACCGTGCCGAGCAATCCCATGAACGGCGCGCCGCTGACCGCGATCGCAAGCAGGATCAAACCGGATTCCAGTTTCAACGATTCCTGCGCCACGATATTTTCGAGCGCGCGCTTGACGTGTTCCATGTTTTTGAGCGTAACGCTTTGTTTGCGCCGTTCGCCGCCCGGCCCGCGCAACCGCGCGTCGAGCTGCACGCAGCCGGCCTGATAAACCTCGTAAAGCGGACAGCCTTCGACTTGCAGCTTGCGGTCAAAAAGTTCGAGCACGGATTTTTGGGCGCGGAATTCCTCGTTGAAATAATGGTTCAACCGGCGGGCGCGCCGGACCTGGATGGCTTTGGAAACCATCACCGACCACGCGACGATGGAAAAGATGATGAGGCCGACGATGATCGCTTTCGCAATCGGCGTTGCCTGTGTCCAAATATAGATGAGTTCCGCTTGATTGGAAGCGGCTCCCACGACAGCAAACGATAATCCGCTCATAAAACAACCTACTTGGTCGTGAGGAACCGATATGGCGTCCAAGTGGCAGGGGGTCGAGCGATTTCCTGCCTCACCAATTTCTACCTGCCGCGCTGGAAATTGCAACGTCTTTTTTCTGAAAAATTACTTCGTCTCCGCGCTTGCCGTGCGGACAAAATCGCATACAAAGAACCCCATGTCCCGCCTGCGTGGCCGAAGCCAGAACCGCGAAAGCCAGGGATCCTGCCCGGAAGACCCCGGTGCGGCTTTCCAACACCAGCACTTCAGCGCGGCGAAGGCCCGTCCGCGTCTCATTGCATTGTTACTCGCGCTCATCACGCTGCTGGCTTATCTGCCGGTGGCACACGACGGCTTTTTGAATTACGACGACGAGCTTTACGTCACGGAAAATCGTGTTGTCCAAAACGGCCTGACGTGGGCCGGTATCAAATGGGCTTTCACCCATGTCGTGTGCTCCAACTGGCATCCGCTGACGATGATGTCCCACATGTTGGACTGCCGGTTGTATGGGTTGAATGCTGGCGGGCATCATATGACGAACGTCCTGCTGCACACCGCCTCGGCGATCCTCCTGTTTCTGGTGCTACGGCAGATGACGGGATTCCTGTGGCGCAGCGCGTTTGTGGCGGCGGTGTTTGCGATCCATCCGCTGCGGGTGGAATCGGTGGCGTGGGTGGCGGAGCGCAAGGATGTGCTCAGCGGACTGTTTTTCATGCTGACCCTCGGGGCGTATGTGCGGTATGTGCGCCGTCCGTTTTCCCTCGGTCGTTACCTGGCAGTGGCGTTCCTGTTCGCGTTGGGGTTGTTGTCCAAGCCGATGGTGGTCACGCTGCCATTCGTGTTGCTGCTCCTGGACTATTGGCCGCTCAACCGCTTCGCTGTGCCGGCCCCGGCCCCAGCGGTCGCCGGGAATTGTAATTCGTTGGAAAACCATTCCATTTCCTGGCGGCTGATCCTCGAAAAAATTCCCCTGCTGGCACTCTCCGGCGCAGCTTGCGTGGCGACGATGATGGCCCAGAGGGACATCATTATACCCGCACCCCTCGCTTTGCGAAGCGGCAATGCGGTGGTATCCTATGTCGTCTATCTGCGCCAGATGTTTTGCCCGACGGGGCTGGCGGTCTTATATCCGTATCCACAAAGCAGCCACTCTTGGAGGGAAATCACGCTGGCGGTCGTGCTGCTGGCTGCGGTTTCGGCGGGCGCTTTTCTCCGGCGGAAAAGACAGCCATATTTATTGATCGGTTGGCTGTGGTATCTGGGAATGTTGGTTCCGGCGATTGGACTGGTCCAGTCCGGATTGCGTGCCCACGCCGATCGTTACACTTATCTACCGCAGATTGGCTTGTATCTGTTGCTGACCTGGGCAGCGGCGGATCTGTGCGCCAGCTGGCGTCATCGCCGCCTGGCGCAGGTCATCGTCACTGCCGCCGCTGTTATGGTTCTCGCCGGTTGTTTGGTTCTCACCGAAAATCAATTGCGTTACTGGCACGACAGCGAATTGCTTTTTCACCACACACTGGCGGTGACAAAAGACAACGACGTTGCACATCTAAACCTGGGCGAAGTGTTTCAAAATGAAGGACGATTGAACGAGGCGCTGGCCGAATATCGTGAAGCGGCGCGGTTGTCACCCGGTTATTACCTCGGGCACAGCAACCTCGGCAGCTTGCTGGACGACATGGGCCGGCCGGAGGAGGCTTTGGCAGAATATCGCCTGGCTTTGCGGCTCAAACAAAATCTTCCAGCCCTGCACGAAGGGATGGGCATCGTGCTGGTCGAACTTGGCCGCTTCGACGAGGCCATGAGCGAATTTGCCGCCGCCGCGCGGCTCGACCCCGCCTACCCCTGGCCGTATTTTCAAATGGGCAAGGCGTTGCTCCAACAAGGCCGCGATGCCGAGGCCATCGGCAAGCTCCGCGAAGCCTTGCGCATTGACCCGGACAATTATCAAATCCTCGCCTATGCTGCCCGCGTGCTGGCCGCCGATGAAAAACCGGAGGTTCGCGACGGGCAAACCGCGCTGGTGTATGCCGTCAAGGCGAACGCCTTGAGCGATGGCACAATGCCATTCGTGCTCGACGCGCTGGGCATGGCCTGCGCCGAGACCGGCCGCTTCGACGACGCACAGCAGGCCACTGAACGAGCCGTAAAAATTGCGACCGCTGCAGGCATGAAACAGAATGTCGCGTCCCTGCAGCAGCGACTGCAGCTTTACCAGAACCGCCTGCCCTGGCGTGAGTCTTTTTTGTCCACCAACACCCCGCCGGGGAACCTGCCAAAAAATTAACCGGCATCTCCGTCCTTGCCGCGCGGAAAAAAACGCTTACAAAGAAGCCCGATGTTTCGTCCGCGTTTCATTGGCCTGTTGCTCGCGCTCATCACGCTGCTGGCTTACCTGCCGGTGGCACATGACGACTTTTTGGAATATGACGACAATGAATACGTCACGGAAAATCCCGCCGTCCGGAACGGGTTGACGTGGACCGCCATCCAATGGGCTTTCACCACGCAACATGCCTGCAACTGGCATCCGCTCACCTGGCTCTCGCACATGGCGGACTGCGAACTCTTCGGCCTCAACCCCGGTGCGCATCACGTCGTCAACGCCCTCTTTCACGCAATGAACGCGGCCCTGCTTTTCGGATTGCTGTTCCGGCTGACAGGGGCGTTGTGGCCGGCGGCGTTCATCGCTGCGCTGTTCGCCTGGCATCCGCTGCACGTGGAATCCGTCGCCTGGATTTCTGAAAGAAAGGATGTGTTGAGCACGTGCTTTGCGTTGCTCTCACTTTTGTCTTACGTCCGATTTGTTGAGCGTACGACAGGGGAAACGGGGGGAAAACCGAAACCCGAAATCCGAAACCCGAAAGAAAGCCGAACGCCGAATGTCGAAACACCGGGCCGGCAGCGCTCAAATTCGGATTTCGGGCTTCGGGCTTCTTTCGGCATTCGGCATTCGGCATTCGGATTTCCCACCAGTCCGGCGTCACGTTTTTACTGGCTGGCCTTGGTTTTCTTCGCGCTGGGCCTCATGTCCAAACCGATGCTGGTGACGCTGCCGTTTGTGCTGCTGCTGCTGGATTACTGGCCGCTAAAGCGAGTGACCGGTGACCAGTGGCAAGTCTCGAAAGTTCTGCGTCTGTCGCTGGAAAAATGGCCGTTCTTTTTGCTGACCAGCGTTTCCTGCCTTATCACTGTTCTGGCGCAACGCAGCGGGGAGGCGGTTGCCTCGCTGGAAATCGTTCCGCCGGCCTTCCGCCTGGAAAACTCGCTGACGGCTTACGTGCGATATCTGCTCAAAACCATCTGGCCGGTGAATCTCGCGGTCATTTACCCGCTGCACCGGGCAATTCCCTGGTTTGCCACCCTGGCCGCCGCGGCAATTTTGATTTCCCTTTCGGCCGCCGCCTGGCGGGCGCGCAAACACAGTCCGTATGCGCTGGTCGGCTGGCTGTGGTTTCTGGGCACGCTGGTGCCGGTCATCGGTCTGGCGCAGGTCGGCGGCGCGGCCCTGGCGGACCGCTACACGTATTTCCCGCTCGTCGGGGTGTTCCTCGTCGTCGCGTTCGGCATCCGTGACCTGGCGCGCCGGTTTCAATTTCCGAAACCCGCCGTCATTGCCGCCGCCGTTATGATTCTCGCCGGCTGTTTGGTCCTCACCGAAAACCAGTTGCGTTACTGGTGCGACAGCGAATCGCTCTTCACTCGCGCCTTGGAGGCGACGAAGGACAACTACCTTGCGCATCTGAATTTGGGCAGCGTATTTCAAAATGACGGCCGGTTGAACGAGGCGCTGGCCGAATATCGTGAAGCGGTACGGTTGTCACCCGTTTATTTCCGCGGGCACAGCAACCTCGGCATCTTGCTGGACGACATGGGCCGGCCGGAGGAGGCTTTGGCAGAATATCGCCTGGCTTTGCGGCTCAAACAAAATCTTCCAACCCTGCACGAAGGGATGGGCATCGTGCTGGTCGAACTTGGCCGCTTCGACGAGGCCATGAGCGAATTTGCCGCCGCCGCGCGGCTCGACCCCGCCTACCCCTGGCCGTATTTTCAAATGGGCAAGGCGTTGCTCCAACAAGGCCGCGATGCCGAGGCCATCGGCAAGCTCCGCGAAGCCTTGCGCATTGACCCGGACAATTATCAAATCCTCGCCTATGCTGCCCGCGTGCTGGCCGCCGATGAAAAACCGGAGGTTCGCGACGGGCAAACCGCGCTGGTGTATGCCGTCAAGGCGAACGCCTTGAGCGATGGCACAATGCCATTCGTGCTCGACGCGCTGGGCATGGCCTGCGCCGAGACCGGCCGCTTCGACGACGCACAGCAGGCCACTGAACGAGCCGTAAAAATTGCGACCGCTGCAGGCATGAAACAGAATGTCGCGTCCCTGCAGCAGCGACTGCAGCTTTACCAGAACCGCCTGCCCTGGCGTGAGTCTTTTTTGTCCACCAACACCCCGCCGGGGAACCTGCCAAAAAATTAACCGGCATCTCCGTCCTTGCCGCGCGGAAAAAAACGCTTACAAAGAAGCCCGATGTTTCGTCCGCGTTTCATTGGCCTGTTGCTCGCGCTCATCACGCTGCTGGCTTATTTGCCGGCGGCGCGCAACGGTTTTGTGAATTACGACGATCAGGATTACGTCACGGAGAATTCCGTCGTGCAAAAAGGACTGACGGGGACGGGAATCAAATGGGCGTTCACCACCGGCCACGCCAGCAACTGGCATCCGCTGACCTGGCTCTCGCACATGGCGGACTGCGAACTCTTCGGCCTCAACCCCGGCGCGCACCATCTCGTCAATGTGCTGTTGCACACGGCGAACACGGCGTTGCTTTTCCTCCTGCTGTTCCGGCTGACGGGGGCGTTGTGGCCGGCGGCGTTCGTCGCCGCGTTGTTCGCCTGGCATCCGCTGCACGTGGAATCCGTCGCCTGGATTTCCGAGCGCAAGGACGTGTTGAGCACGTGCTTTGCGTTGCTCTCACTCCTGTCCTACGCCCGCTTTATGGAGCGGGTGACGGGGAAAAAACCGAATGCCGAATGCCGAATGCCGAAAGAAATCCGAATGCCGAATGCCGAAACACCGGATCGGCAGCGCTCAAATTCGGATTTCGGATTTCGGATTTCGGGTTTCGGATTTCCCACCGGTCCGGCGTCACGTTTCTACTGGCTGGCTTTGATTTTCTTCGCGCTTGGCCTCATGTCCAAGCCGATGCTGGTGACACTCCCGTTTGTAATGTTGTTGCTGGATTACTGGCCGCTCGGCAGAGTGGCGAGTGGCGAGTGGCGAGTGGCGAGGGCCCGACATTTGGTCATGGAAAAATGGCCGTTCTTTTTGCTCGCGGCAGTTTCGTGCGTCGTAACCTGTCTTGTTCAGTCTCAACGAAGCGGCGACGCGGTCGCCTCACTCGAACTCGTTCCGCTGCATTATCGGTTTTGTAACGCATTGGTATCTTACGGGCTTTATTTGCTGAAAATGGTCTGGCCCGTGGGGCTCGCGGTTTTTTATCCGATGTCCGAGGATTTGGCCCGGATGTTAGTGGCAGCGGCGGCAGCGGCGGTCGTACTGGCCGTCATTTCAAGTTTTGTCTGGCGGGCAGGACGGGCGCATGGGTATTTACCCGTTGGCTGGCTGTGGTTTTTGGGAACGCTCGTGCCCGTCATCGGGTTCGTGCAAGTCGGCAGGGCGGCATTGGCCGATCGTTACACTTATATTCCATCAATCGGCGTGTTCATCGCCGTCACCTTCGGTGTTTGCGATCTGGCGGACCGATTTCAATTCCCCAAAAAGGCAATCGCAACCGCTGCCGCCTTGATCCTCATAACTTGTTTGATGCTTACCGAAAACCAGCTGCGTTACTGGCGCGACAGCGAAACGCTCTTTGCACATGCGCTCGCAGTTACCAAAAACAATCACGTCGCGCATGCCAACCTGGGCGTCGCGCTCGAACAGAAAGGCAGATTAAATGAGGCGCTCGACGAATACCGCGCCGCCGAACAACTGGCGCCGGAACTTTATCACATTCACAATAATCTCGGCAATCTGCTCGACAATTTGGGCCACCCCGACGAAGCGCTCGCCGAATATGGCAAGGCCTTGCTTTTGAAGCCCAGCCTGCCCTCTTTGCATAACAGCGCCGGCATTGTTCTCGTCGAACTCGGACGTTTCGACGAAGCCTTGGGCCAATTCAACGAAGCCGCGCGGCTCGATGCCACCTATCCGTGGGCGCACTTCGAAATCGGCAAGCTGCGCCTCAAACAGGGCCGCGATGCCGGGGCGATTGATGAATTTCGTGCAGCGCTGCGGATTGACCCAAACAATTTTCAAATCCTCGCCTACACCGCCCATGTGCTGGCCGCCAGTGAAAATCCTCAAATTCGCGACGGCCAGACCGCGCTCGTGCTCGCGGCCAAGGCCAAAGTTCTGACCGGCGACGCGCAACCGTTCGTGCTCGACGCGTTCGGCATGGCCTGCGCCGAGACCGGCGATTTCACCAGCGCGCAGGAAGTGGCGCAAAGGGCGATTGACCTCGCCACCGCCGCCAAAATGAAGCAGCTCGAGCCATTGCAACAACGGTTGGAGCTTTACAAAAATCATCAGCCGTGGCGCGAATCGTTCCTGGCCACCAACCCGCCGCCAAAGGAAGTGCGGGGAAAATAAACCTTTATTTCCGTTCTTGCCGCGCGGGAAAAATCGCTTACAAAGAAGCCCGATGTTCCGTCCGCGCTTCGTCGGTCTGTTGCTCGCGCTCATCACGCTGCTGGCTTATTTGCCGGTGGCGCGTGACGGTTTTGTGGTTTATGACGATAATGATTACGTCACCGACAACCACGTCGTCCAAAACGGGCTGACGGTAACCGGCATCAAATGGGCGTTCACCACCGGCCACGCCAGCAACTGGCATCCGCTGACGTGGCTGTCGCACATGATGGACTGCGAACTCTTTGGCCTCAATGCCGGCGCGCATCATTCCGTCAACATGCTGTTTCACACGGCGAACACGGTTTTACTCTTCCTCCTGCTGCTCCGGCTGACGGGGGCGCTGGGGCCGGCGGCGTTCGTCGCCGCGTTGTTCGCCTGGCATCCGCTGCACGTGGAATCCGTCGCCTGGATTTCTGAAAGAAAGGATGTGTTGAGCACGTGCTTTGCATTGCTCTCACTTTTGTCTTACGCCCGATTTGTTAAGCGTGCGACAGGGGAGGCGGGGGGAAAACCGAAAACCGAAAACCGAAAACCGAAAGAAAGCCGAATGCCGAATGCCGAAACACCGGGTCAGCGGCGCTCAAATTCGGATTTCGGGCTTCGGGTTTCTTTCGGCATTCGGCATTCGGCATTCGGATTTCCCACTGGTCCTGCGTCACTTTTCTACTGGCTGGCTTTGATTTTCTTCGCGCTTGGGCTCATGTCCAAACCGATGCTGGTCACGCTGCCGTTTGTGATGTTGTTGCTGGATTATTGGCCGCTAAACCGGGGGACCAGGGACCAGTGGCAAGTCTCGAAAGTTCTGCGTCTGGCGCTGGAGAAATGGCCGTTCTTTTTGTTCGCCGCGATTTCATGCGTTGTTACTTTTCTGACGCAACGCCACGGGGAGGCCATGATAACGCTCCAACAATTTCCACTGCCCTTGCGGATTGAAAACGCCTTGATTTCCTATCTGCTGTACCTGTCAAAGACCGTCTGGCCGCGGCATCTGGCCGTCCTCTATCCCCTGGCCATTCATTGGTCGTGGATGCGGACGATGGCGATGCTGGCGGCGGCCCTGCTGGGTGTTGTTTCCTGGCTTGCCTGGCAGACACACCGGCAATATCCCTGCCTGCTGGTCGGCTGGCTCTGGTTTTTGGGAACGCTCGTGCCGGTCATCGGCCTGGTGCAGGTGGGCATCGCGGCCATGGCGGACCGTTACACCTATTTCCCACTCGTCGGCATATTCATCGCCATTGCGTTCGGCGTCCGCGATCTGGCGCGCCGGTTCCGGTTGCCGAAAATGGCCGTCGCCATCGCCGCCGCCCTGGCCCTCGCCGCGTGTCTGATGCTTGCCGCAAATCAATTGCGTTACTGGCACGACAGCGAATCGCTTTTCGCCCACACCCTTGCGGTCACCCGTGACAATGTCAACGCCCGCATCAGTTATGGCGTGGCCCTCGAGCAGAAAGGCCGCCTGGCGGAGGCGCTTGCCCAGTATCGGGAAGCCGTGCGCATCAGTCCCAACCATGCCATGGCGCACCTTGACATCGGCAACCTGCTCGAAAAAACAGGCCAATCGGAGGAGGCCCTGCCGGAATTGCTCAAGGCCGTCCAGTTCAATCCGAAAGCACTGGCCGCGCACAACGCCCTCGGCAGCGTGCTGGTTGAACTCGGCCGCTTCGACGAAGCCCTGGACCAGTTCCAGGAAACCGGACGGCTCGATCCGGCCTACCCGTGGGTGCCTTTCGAAATCGGCAAGCTGCGGCTTAAACAAGGCCGCGATGCCGAGGCGATTGATGAATTTCGCGCGGCGCTTCGGATTGCCCCGGACAACTTTCAAATCCTCGCCTTCACCGCCCAGGTGCTGGCGGCCGGGGAAAATCCGGAAGTCCGCGACGGGAAAACCGCGCTCACGCTCGCCATCAAGGCCAACACCCTGAGTGGCGGCGCGCAACCGCTCGTGCTCGACGTGCTGGGCATGGCCTGCGCCGAAACCGGTGATTTCGCCAACGCGCAGGAAGTGGCGCAAAGGGCGATTGACCTCGCCACCGCCGCCAAAATGAAAAAACTCGAGCTGCTACAACAACGATTGGAGCTTTATAAAAATCACCAGCTGTGGCGCGAATCGTTCCTGGCCACCAACCCGCCGGCGAAACATTGATGGAAACGCCAGTCCCTGCCGCGCCGACTCGTCTCGACGAAGCAAAGCGAAGGCGAAGGCTGGTCCACCCCGGCAAAATGTCCGTTGAAGTTCAATCCCGCGAGGCGCGCGAGATTTTCGGATGACACGCTGAAGCGTGAACTCCAACCCGCCGGGCCGGAGGCCGGCGCTCCATTGGAACTCATTTCACCAGCCTGCGGAGCGTTTGCCGCACCCGCGCATCCTTCAAAACTTTTTCCGCGTCAGGCCGCCGGCCCAGCCACGGCAACTTAAAAATTCTTTTCGCGTCGAAAAATTCCGCGAGCAGACCGCCGTTTGTGTTCGTCGAAGCGTCCGGTTTTGACGGCGACATCAACACGACGCGCGCCCGGCAGGACGCGCTTCGCGGCAACGCGGCAAGCGTCAGCAAAACCTGATTCACCGCCCCGAGCCGGTTTGGGCAGACAACCATCGGCGTCGCGCGCAGGGCGGCAATCAAATCGCGTGAGTTAAAATTTCCGCCGAGCGGGCTCAACAAGCCGCCGGCGCCTTCAACCAGCAAAACGTCAAAACGCCTTTGCATCGTGCGGACATGCGCGAGCACGTCGGCGAGCCTGACCTGCCTGCATTCGCGGCGGGCGGCGAGCAACGGCGCCATCGGCGCGCGAAAATGCCATGGATTGATTTCGTCGAGCGTAAGCGTGCCGTTCGACGCGGCATGGAGCGCGCGGGCGTCGGCACGATCGCCGGAGCAAACCGGTTTGAGGGCCGCCGTGTTGATGCCGCGTTCCCGCAAGTGGCGCGCCAGCAGCGCCGTCAGCGCGGTTTTGCCGACGCCGGTGTCTGTGCCGGTGATGAAAATCATTTGCCTCATTCGCCCATATCAAAGCGGAAATGCCACGGCCAAGCCATCAAAACCGTTGACGGAATCGGCTGGATTCAGCTACTTTACACGGCTCGCTGACCAGCGGGAATTATTGTGAATATCACCGTCGAAAATCTGGCGCCGTGCAAAAAATTATTGCGGGTGGAAGTGGACGCGAAGGCCGTGGATGAGGCTTTTGACGCCGTCACGAAGGACTTTCAGAAACAGGCGTCGCTGCCCGGGTTCCGTCCCGGCAAGGCGCCCCGCGCCATGGTGCTCAAAAAATACGAGACGGACATCAAGACCGAGGTCAAACGCAAGCTCATCGGCGATTCGTACCGCAAGGCGCTGGACGAGAAAAAAATCGCCGTGATCGGCTATCCGGACATCGAGGAAATCCAGTTTGGCCGCGGCCAGATACTACAATTCGCCGCCACCATCGAAACCGCGCCGGAATTTCAACTGCCCGAATACAAGGGCTTGCCGGCCAAACGCGAGGCGAAATCGGTAACGGTGGCGGACGTGGATCGCGCCATCGAATTGCTCGCCAGGCAGCACATGCAGTTTGAGACGGTCGCGCGCGAGTTGCGCCCGGGCGACGTGGCGGTGGTGAATTACACCGGCACGTGCGACGGCAAACCCATCACCGACATCGCCCCGGCGGCGAAGGGTTTGACCGAGCAGAAAAATTTCTGGGTGGACGCCGACTCGTTCATTCCCGGTTTTGCCGGCCAGCTCGCCGGCGCCAAGGCGGGCGACAAACGGACGGTGAACGTGGATTTTCCCGCCGATTTCGTGACGAAGCAACTGGCGGGCAAAAAGGGCGTTTACGAAGTCGAAGTCGTCGAAGTGAAGGAAAAAGGCCTGCCGCCGATTGACGACGCGTTCGCCAAAAAATACGACGCGGAAAACCTGGCGAAGCTCCGCGAGGGCGTGCAGCGCGATCTGGAGAATGAATTGAAATATTCACAGGCCAAGGCGGTTCGCGGCCAGATCATCCGCGCACTGCTCGCCGCCACGAATTTTGACCTGCCGGAAACCGCCGTCGCGCACGAAACGCGCAACGTGGTTTATGACATCGTGCGCGAGAACAGCCAGCGCGGTGTGGCGCGCGATTTAATTGAGAAACAGAAGGACGAAATTTATTCCGCCGCGGCGCAAAGCGCGAAGGAGCGTGTGAAATTGTCGTTCCTGATTCAGCGCATCGCCGAGAAGGAAGGCATCCAGGTGTCGCAGGACGAGGTTTTGAAGCGCGTGCAGTCGCTGGCGCTGGCGTATCAACTCCCGCTGGAGAAATTCCTCAAGGACCTGCAGAAACGCAACGGCGTGCCGGAGCTTTACGACCAGATCGCGCGCGAAAAAGTGCTCGCGTTCCTCGAAGAAAACGCCAGAATCGAAGAAGTCCCCGCGACTGTCGCGAAGGCCGGTTGAGCGGCGGTCCAGCCGCAATTTTGGCGGCGGGGCGGGGTTTGTTGGACGGGCGCGGGCGTGAATTAACCAGATGGTTACCTTCGGGCACGCTGGAGCGTCTTAAGTTTGATGAATTCCGGCAAAAGTTGCAAAATTGCGGCACCATGAAAAATTTCAGCGTTCTTTTGGTTTTCATTCTCGTGGCTTTTTCGGCCGCGGCACAGGTGGATACAAACGCCATCGTCGTACCGGTCGAGACCAGCGCGCCGGCCCTTCAACCGGACGCCAATGCGGTCGCCGCGCAAACGGGCACAAACATGGCCGCCGTGCCGGTCCCGCCTTCGGCCACCAATGCCGCCGCCGCACCAGCGGGCAGGAACGCCACGACGCGCGAAATGTCATTGGAGGACTGCATTCAGGAGGCCCTGCAACACAATCTGGATGTGCAAATCGAGCGCACCGCCCCTCAGATTTCGCTCTACAATTTGCGCTCGTCCTACGGCGGTTACGATCCGATATTCAACATCTCCGGCCAGCACAGTTACAGCAAACAGGGGGCCTACATTGAGAACAGCCAGATCGTCACCCCCACGGCTCAGGACGAAGATAGTTTTCAAGCCAACGTTTCCGGCGGGACGCCTTGGGGCATGACTTACAACCTTGGCGGCGGCAACAACCAACCCGGGAACATCGCGGAAACGTGGGGACAGAAAAGCCTCGGCTCGTTCTCCACCAATTTTGACAGCACCAGCGGTTCGGTGGGCCTGTACCTGTCGCAGCCGCTGCTGAAAAATTTCTGGATTGACGATACGCGGTTGAATATCCGCCTTGCCAGGAACCAGCTCAAATCCGACGAGCAGGGGTTGCGCTTACAAATCATCACGTCCATCACTGCCGTCGAAAACGCCTATTACGAACTCATTTATGCCCGGGAAAACGTGCTGGTGCAGCAGGAAGCGCTCAATCTCGCCCAGACGCAGCTCGACCAGGACCGCCAGCGGGTCCAGATCGGGACACTGGCCCAACTGGACGTGCAACAGGACGAGTCACAGGTGGCCACCAGCCGGGCGAACCTGATTGCGGCGCAATACGCGCTGGCCACGGCCCAGAATACGCTGAAGAACCTGCTGACGGACGCCTACTCCCGGTGGCACGACATGGACATTCAACCCACGGCGACGATCACCAACGCCCCGCTGCAATTGTTCGACCTGCAAGACAGTTGGGGCAAGGGCATGGCCCAGCGACCCGACCTCATACAAAAGCGTATCGCCGTGGAAACACAGGGCATTCAATTGAAATTTGACTACAACCAGCTTTTCCCGGAACTGGATTTGTTCGGCTCCTATGGTTTCAACGGCTCGGGGCAGGAGTACAGCGATGTTTTTTCCCAGTTCAACGAAGGCAGCCGGCCTTCCTATACGTACGGCGGGCAGTTGTCCGTGCCGCTCAGCAACGTCAAAGCGCGCAACAACCTGAAATCCGACAAGGTGTCGTTGCAACAACTTCTGTTGAAACTGAAACAATTTGAGCAGAACGTCATGGTGGGCATTGACAACGCCGTCAAGAATGCCCAATCCACCTACGAAAGCGTGGGCGCCACCAGGCAGGCGCGCATCTATGCCGAGGCCGCCCTCGACGCCGAGCAAAAAAAATACGCTGTCGGCAAAAGCACCACCTTCACCGTGCTGCAACTCCAGAACACACTCACCACCGCCCGTTCCCAGGAAATCCGTGCTCTGGCCAATTACTACGAAGCGCTCGCCAACCTCGCCCAGCAGGAAGGCAGCACGCTGGAACGCGACCACATCAACCTCGAAGTGAAGTAAAGTGGCCCTGCGTCTCGCCTGCGAGTTTTCACCGTTTTTTTCCAGTGGCTTGCGGCGGGCAAACGGGACGTCAGCGCTGCTTTTCACCAGAATTGCCACGCGCCGCGCCAGATGACCCACGTGCCGAGCAGAAAATTGGTGATGGCGTGCGCGGTCATCGCGTCGCCCAGGCGGTTTTTCCGGATGACCAGCCATTGATAGGCCGCGCCACACAAAATGCCCGCCAGCCATTCGTTGTGGGAAAAACCGAATGCTGCGGCCGTGGCCAGGAACGGCGTCCAGGAAAACCGGTTCAGCGGCACGGATAAAAAATCCGGTTTGGCGATGTAGCGATACAAAAACGAGCGGTAAAAAACCTCCTCCAGCGGCGGCACGACGAACGTCGAGCCGGCAATCCGCACTACCACCATCAGCCACGCGAGGGCCGAACCGGTCCCAAACTGTTCATTGGGGTTCCAGGGTGCGGGCGGCGTGGCCGGGGGATGCGACACGCCCAATTTCACCCAGAGCGAACTCTGCGTCGTCCACTCGCCGGAAATGCCGACCCAAATCGCAAAGACACCCAGACCGACGATGATTGCCTCCCAGCTTACCGCCCAGCGCAGCTCGGAAATGAACGGGCGCATTTCCCAAATCAGCCACGCCCCGGCCAGTGTTTTGGCCAGGTAAAACCAGTAGCGCGAGGCTTCCCCGAATTGCCCCTGACAACACGTCAGCGCGAGGAAAATGACAAATGGCGCGACGCGGACAACCAGCGGGGACGCGGCAAATGGTTTGCGCGGGAACATCGGGTCACACGGGGAACAACTTTGGCCGGGAATCGTCCGCGCCTTCCCGCGCCAAGGGGTTCGTTGAAATATCCTTCACGCGTTCGAGCGCATCGCTGGTCAGGCTCACAGGTGGATTTTCCCTTCGAGTTCGCGGATGGCGCGGCCCACCATGCGGAAATTGATCAGGTTGCTTTTTTCGACGAAACCGGCCAGCAAAGCTTTGTCGCAGACGGCGTTGACCATCCGGGGAATGCCGCGGCTGTAATGGAAAATGCGCCAGAGCGCCGGGCGGGTGAACTGGGGTTTGCCCTTCGCGCCGGCCGCGGCGAGCCGGTGCTTGATGTATTCGGCAACTTCCTTGCGCGTCAGCGGCATGAGATGATAGCGCACCGTGATGCGCTGGCGCAACTGGCTCAGGCGCGGGCTGTTGAGCCGGTCGCGCAACTCCGGCTGGCCGAGCAAAACAATTTGCAGCAGTTTGCGATTCTCCATTTCAAGGTTCGACAACAGCCGCATCTGTTCGAGCAATTCCTCGGAGAGATTTTGCGCCTCGTCAATGATCAGCACCGCGTCGCCGCACTGCTCGACCTGCTGGACCAGAAATTTGTTGATGGCCGCGACCGTCCCGTGCCGGTCCATGTCCTTGACGTCCAAGCCGAATTCCGTGGCGATGGCCCGCATCAATTCATTCGCGTTCAGCACGGGGTTGACGATCAGGGCGGTGGAAAAATGGCCGTCCAGTTGCCGCAACATCGCGCGGCAAACCGTGGTCTTGCCCGCGCCGACCTCGCCGGTGAGCTGCACGTAGCCCTTCCGCTCGCGAATGCCATAGAGCAGATGATTAAGCGCCTCGCGATGCTTTTCCGTGAGAAAAAGAAAACGCGGGTTCGGCGTGATGTCGAACGGCGGCAGCGTCAATCCATAGAATTCCAAATACACGCTTGGCTTGTAGCAAAAATCGCGCCCGGGTCAAAGAAAAGGTTTTGGGGTGATATTGGCGCCGGACGCCGGTTTGTTCGGGCTTAAGCCTCAATGTTGCATCATAATCTTGCGGACGGCGTTGACCAAAGCTTTCGCTTCCGTCGCTGTGCCAATCGTAATTCGCAAATAATCCTTCACCTCCGGCCGGCCAAACCAGCGCACAAGGACTTTTTGGTCGCGCAGCTTCTGCAACCAATCCTCCGCCGAAAATCGCGAAGGCCGGGCGAGAATGAAATTCGTCCGGCTCGGCAAAACCCGATAACCGAGCTTCGTCAACTCGCGGCTCAACCATTCGCGGGTGGCGATGATTTTTTTGAAATTCGCCCGGGAATACGGCAGATCGTCCAGCGTGGCTTCGGCGCCAATCTGGCCCAAGCCATTCACATTGTAACTGTCACGAATCTTGTGCAGCGCGGCGATGAGGTCCGGATGTCCGACAAAATAACCGACCCGCTGGAAGCACAGCGAATACGCCTTGGAAAACGTCCGCGCCACGAGGATGTGCGGGTATTTCAATGCCAGCTTCAGCGCATTTTCCCCGGCGAAATCCACGTAAGCTTCGTCCAGCACCACCACGCCACGCTGCGCTTTGCACAGCGCGTCCAGTTCGCGTGTCGAATACCCGCGCCCGCTGGGCGCGTTCGGCGTGGTCACAAACGTCAGCGCGGCTTGGAAATTCCAGACCCGGCCGCGTTTCAACTCCGCCATGCCTGGCAGACTGAAATCCGATTTAAGCGGCACCGCATTCCTGGCCGCCCCGTGAATATCCGCCAGCACCGGATACAGCGAATAGCTCGGCGTGAAGTATTGAATTATTTCGGAGGAGCGAGCTCTGCGAGACTCTAAATTGGGGCGTCGTGGAACTCCGCCCTCCGAAACCGGCTCCACAAAGCACCGCGTCGCCAGCGCCAGCAATTCATCCGAACCGTTGCCGACGATGATGTTCTCCCGCTTGCACCGATGCAGCTTCGCCAGCTTTTCGCGCAACCGCTCCGCCGTCGGGTTCGGATACAGCCGCAGCCGCCCATCCACCGCCGCCTTGACCGCCGCCAGCACCTTGGGCGAAGGCGGATACGGATTCTCGTTGGTGTTGAGCTTAATCAACCCCTTGATCTTCGGCTGCTCGCCATAGACGTAAGGGTGCAGCTCGCGCACCAGCGGGCGGATTAATTTCGTTTTTTTCAAGACCATGATGAAAATCAATTACGGCCAATCATCGCCATGTTGAAATTGCTTCAAATCCGTCGCGCGAAACGCAGTAATAAAATCTTTTATGAACTCATCCTGTGGTTTCTGCGGCAGCGTCACCCGGAGCAATTTGAATCGGGCGGGAATTTTTCCCTGACGGACGTTGTTGACGAAACCAATATCGCGAGTGAAGCAAAGGTCAAAATTTTCGACCGCGAATTGGTAAAGTTTGCCGTTGTCCAAGCCCTGCATCCGCAGCGTATGCACGGATTCCGCCTCGTGACCATCCGCGCGCAACGCGGCAACGAGCTTTCGCGGCAGATTCTCGTCGAGCAGAATCTTCACGCGTGTTGCGGTTCTTGTTGATGCGCCAGTTCCGCCAGAACGCCGCGCACCGATTTCTCGGTCAGGCTGGGATAAGCGTCCACGATTTCGGCCACCGACATGCCGGCCGCGAGCGACTCCAGAATGAGCGCCACGGAAATGCGCGTGCCGCGCACCCGCGGGCTTCCACCCAGATGCTCCGGATCAGCCACAATCCACTCTTTCATACTATTATTCTAACCCATCCCACCAACCGCTCAAGTCGGGAAATACGTTGAAATTTCGCACGCCTTGGAAACACTGATGGGAACGCAGCCAATGAAATCATCACATCAGCCATACATTTCAAAATCCACCTATCTGATGGGACTGCAATGCCCGAAGCTGATTTGGTTTCGCTATAACGCCAAAGATCAAATCCCGGCTCCCGATGAGGCTACGCAGACCATCTTTGATCAAGGCACGGAAGTGGGCGAACTGGCGAGACAACTTTTCCCCGGTGGCATGGTAGTCGCACCCGGAATCATCAATCCAGACGAAGTCATCGCCCAAACCCAAAGGGCGATTCAAGCGCGTCGGCCTTTGTATGAAGCCGCGTTTGTTTTTCACGGCGGCTACGCGCGCACTGACATTCTTGTGCCGGTTGCCGGCAATGCGTGGGATTTGATTGAGGTCAAATCCACCACCAAGCTGAAGGAAGAAGTCCATCTGCCCGACATCTCGTTTCAAGCCTTTGTGCTCACCGGGGCGGGAATAAAAATCCGTAAATGTTTTCTCGCCCACATCAACAACGAATTCGTCCGGCACGGCGCGATTGACCCGCAGAAGTTTTTTATGCTCGAAGATGTCACCCGGCAAGTCTCCGGCTTGAGCCGCGAGGTTGGGAAACAACTCAACGCGCTGCAATGCATCATCGGAGCGAAGGCGCATCCTGAAATCCAAATCGGCCCGCATTGCGACGATCCCTACACCTGCCCGCTGCACGAACGCTGCTGGTCGTTCCTGCCCGAAGCCAGCGTCTTTACGCTTTATCGCGGCGGCAAGAGAAGTTTCACGCTGCTCAAGCAAGGCATCCAGGATCTAGAAAAGATTCCTGCCGACTTCGCGCTCACCGACAATCAATCCATCCAGCGTTCCGCCCTGCTCGCGGGCAAACCACAAGTTGACCGCCCCGCGCTCACTGCCTTTCTCGGCCAGCTTGAATATCCCGTCAGCTTTCTGGATTTTGAAACTTTTGCCACGGCCATTCCGTTGTTTGACGGCTCGCGCCCGTTCCAGCAGATTCCGTTTCAATACTCCCTGCACATTCTCCGCCGGCCTTGTGCCACGTCAAGGCTCGAACCCGGAGCATCGCCAGTTTCTCGCCGAAGGCACGGCTGACCCGCGCCCCGAATTTATGCGCCAATTGCGCACCGCCCTGCCGGAAATCGGCTCGGTGGTGACTTACAACGCCAGCTTTGAAACCGCACGCCTGAAGGAAGCTTGCGAACTGCTGCCGGATTTCAAGCCGTGGTGCAGGAAAGTGACGCCGCGCATCGTTGACCTGCTGCTACCGTTCCGTGGCTTCCGCTATTACCACCCGCAGCAGCACGGCAGCGCGTCAATGAAAGCCGTGCTGCCCGCCCTGACAGGCCAGGGCTACGAACATCTGACGGTTCAAGAAGGTGGCACGGCCAGCCGCGAATTCCTGCGCATGACCTACGGACAAGTGACTGCCGCCGAACGCCTCCGCGTGCGCCGGCATTTGAAAGAATACTGTGGGCTGGACACGATGGGGATGGTGCTTATTCAGCGCGGACTGGAAAAACTCACGGCGCGTTGATGATATTATTTCAAAACGAAAATCAGGTTCCAATCTCGGAGTAACATTTCGGCCAGTGATTCGCCTTGCATTTCTTGAATGGTAAAGACCAAGAGTTGAATCCGAATTCTTTGCCTTTTCTTTCCTGAATAAACCAAAGGAGTGCTGCCGAAGCCGCTTCTGCAAGAAGTATCCCCTGTTGTAGATGGACAAACGCGGGCTTCTTGTCTTTACCACGTTGGTCATTAGTGACATGACAAATTTCGTTCCAGAAGGAAATTAACAAAGCTTCGGCTACGTTTAACGCGTCTAGGGTAAATGCCCCATCAAGGTCTTGAGGTGCAATAAACATCCACCATTCAATTATTCTTCCTTTCGTGTGACCAGTCCACCTAATGTCAAATTCCTCTGACTGCCCCACATACAAACCATCAGGTTCACGGATAAAGTAAACACCACGACTGTTTTTCAGGCTGCTTTTTTTAGGTTTTTCACGTCCAAGTAACACATCCAATTTCGGCACGGAAGGATTTCGAAGCGTCAAAGAAAACTGATAAAGATTTTTCTGGGAGCTTTCTACTTCCTGAGCGATTACTCCATGTGAAAGTAACCTTACAAAACTGTGGTCGGGTAGGCAGAGTAGTCGCCAAAGCTTTTCCTCCTGATTCCAGCCATCCTCCAGCGGACGGGGGGATTGTCTTGCAGGAGAAAGAACCGGCCGTGTCCCTTTTCTCAACGATTGAATGAATTCGTGTGGCGCACCCTTATGATTTGGCTTCAAGCCAAGAGCTTTTCGTGCAGTCTGAACTTGCACCGCTGCGAGCTCTGAAACTTTTGGTTCTCTACCCACATGTCTTTCCCAAGCCAATGTTCGTAGGAATACAGCGGTCAATGGATCTGTATAGGAGAGCGGCATGGTTCGTTTCTTCATAGTTGTAGGTTTTGAGTTTTGGCGTTTGAAAAATGCTTTATGTGTTTTGGAAAATGTCCGTAGCCGTCGAGTGCGTCATCGACTGTGGCGTGGGGTTTCATTGAAAGAGAACATCAATTCTATTAAGATCGATCTTAAACGGTTCCAGCGCTTTTTTGCCGAGGCTCCCGGCGTGTTCGAACTCATCACGCCTCATTACGTATATTATTGGCGGAGTCGCGCCAAAACTCTCTCCGTCCTCTTTGAGAACGACCAAAACCACTCCGTCGTAGATTTTTGGGAAGCCTCGTCTCGAAAAACTGGGATTCTTCCTTGTTTTCACTTGGAGCGCCCGGAATTGCCCTGTTCGACAAGCGATCAGGTCGTTACCGCTGTCGCGAATCGGCGGTGCCGCCTGCACGCCGTGCGCAAGGAGATAGACCTGCGCAAGCAACTCACCCATAGTGCCGCGAGTGACTCTGGACGTAAGTTTGTTTCCCATATTCTTTGCCTGTATGAATCATTTTACCTTTTTTGGCGGACGCCCGTAGCCGCCGAGCGCGTCCATCATCGTGTGCCAGACCGAGGCGTAAGCGTCATGTTTGACTTGCTGGTCGGGCAGGCAAGTAACGGTTTTTTTTGCTAAGCTCATTTCGTCCGCACTTCCGCACTTTTCCCGTGTGCGTCCAGCCCTTCCAGCTCCGCGAATTTTTTCACGGCGCGCAGGGCCTTCTTGAGCGCGGCGCGATTGTATTCCACCAGGCTGGTGCGGCGCTGGAACTGGTCCACCGTCAGACCCGCAAATGATGCGCCCGCGCCGCCGGTCGGCAGCGTGTGGCTTGGCCCGGCCACGTAATCGCCCAGTACCGTTGGCGTCCAGGGCCCCAGGAAAATCGCGCCGGCGGTCAAAATGCCCTCGGAAACCTTGCGCGGATTGCGGGTCATCACTTCGCAATGCTCCGGCGCCAGCCGGTTGGCCAACGCCACACCATCGGCGAGCGATTTTACCTGAATCAGCCACGTGTTGCCGGCAAGCACGCGCTGGATGTATTCGCGCCGCGCCTGCCTGGGTAATTGTTTTGCAATTTCGTTTTGGACGGCTTTCAAGATTTTCGCCGAGGTCGTCACCAGCCAGACGCGTTCGTGGCCCGAACCATGCTCGGCCTGGGCCAGCAAATCGGCGGCGGCGAATTTTGGGTTCGCCGTCTCGTCCGCCAGCACCAGCAATTCACTCGGGCCGGCCAGCAAATCAATGGTGACCTGGCCGAACAGCAGCCGCTTGGCCGTGCTGACATAAGCGTTGCCCGGGCCGAAAATCTTTTGCACGCGACGGATTGTCTTCGTGCCGTAAGCCATCGCTGCAATCGCCTGCGCTCCGCCCACGCGGTAAATCTCCGTCGCTCCCGCCGCTCGCGTCGCGAACAACAGCGCCGGGTTGATGGAACCGTCCCGTCCGCACGGCGTGCAGGCGACAATCTCCCGGCAGCCCGCCACCCTGGCCAGCAATGCGGTCATCAGCGCGGTCGAAACCAGCGGCGCCTGGCCGCCGGGGATGTACACGCCCACGCGCTGGAACGGGTCGAACTTTTCGCCGACGATCGCCCCGTGCGAATTTTTCATCTGCCAGGCTTTGAGCAGCGATTTTTTGGCGAACGCGGCGATGTTTTTCTCCGCTTCAGCCACAGCGGCGCGCAACGATTCATCGGCAGCCAGCGAGGCATTGAACAATTCCGCCTGCGTGATCGGCAGCCGGTCGGCAGCCAGTCTGGCCCCGTCGAATTTCTCGGTGAATTCCAGCAGCGCGTCGTCACCGCGGGCCTGGACGGCGTCGAGGATGGCGCGGGTGCGCTGTTCGATGACCGGATCAAACAGGCTGGACGGGGCGGTCAGCTCGCGGAGCTTGGCGGCGAAATTAGCGTCGCTGTGGCGGATGACTTTCATGCTGACAGGCTAGGCGAAAACGAAGGCGGAAGGAAGAATGAAGAATGTGGAACCGGACACGGGTGAAGTTCCCTCAATATTCCGTAGCAGCCGACGTAAGGAGGCTCAAACTTCAGAAAACAAGGAGCCTCCTCACGTCGGCTGCTACCACGAGAATTGGCCCCGGGGCCATCCGGATTGAAAAATTTTGGTTTATCTGTGTTTAATCTGTGTCCAATCTGTAGCTGAATCTGGTTATGCGTAATCCCATCATCGCCGCGCTGGACGTGCCCAATGCCGAAGCCGCATTGAAACTGGCGAACCAAATTGCCCCGGCCGTCGGCGCGTTCAAGATCGGCAGCGAATTGTTCACCAGCGCGGGACCGGACATTGTGCGCCAGATTCGCGACACGGGGGCGGCGGTTTTTCTGGACCTGAAATTTCACGATATCCCCAACACCGTCGCCAAGGCCGTCGCCGCCGCTGCGAGGCTCGACGTGCAGATGATTACGGTCCACGCGAGCGGCGGACATGAGATGATGTGCGCGGCGGAGGAATCGGCGCAACAGGCGGCGAAAGCGGGCGGACGGGCCGCGCCACTGGTGCTGGGCGTGACGGTGCTGACGAGTTCCAACGGCGACACGCTGGAGGAAACCGGTTGCGAGCCGGATGTCGTTGCCCAGGTTGGACGCCTCGCCCGCCTCGCGGTAAAAGCCGGTCTGCGCGGCTTGGTTTGTTCGCCGCTGGAAATTGTGGCCCTGCGAAAAATTCTCCCTGCTGACGTTCAACTTGTTACCCCCGGCATCCGGACCGGCGCGGAAAAGGCCGACGACCAGAAACGCACGCTCACTCCGCGCGAGGCCCTGCTGGCGGGCGCGAACTGGCTGGTGATCGGCCGGCCGATTTATGCCGCCGAAAATCCGCGCGCCGCGGCGGAGAAAATTTTGGAGTCGCTGAGATAAGACTGGCGTTTTACCGGCCGCTCGTTTCACTTTGCGGGTTCACCGGCGATTTCGCCGAGGAGGCGGAAGAAGCCGCGTTTGCGAGCGCTGCTGATGTTCCAATTGACTGGCACACTTTGAAACCCTTCGTCAAAACCCTCGCCTTTCATCCGGTAATCGAAATATCCCCAGGACGCATGTTCGCTGACGGCGGCAATGAAATTGTTTGTCGGTTGGTCGAAATTGAAGTGGTCGTCCTCGTTGAACAGGATTGGCTTGGGTGTGTAACCCGGAACCATCCGCGTCTGCCGCACCATTTCACGGATGCGTTCCGGAGATGAAACGCCGTTGCCGTGAAGGAGCAAAAAATCCGACACGCGCACCACGTTCGTTTCCGGGACTTTCCCGCCGCCGTAGGAGGTGCCGGCCAGCAACCGCCGTCCGTCGCGCTTTGTGGTTTGCACGCGCTCGATCAGTTCCTGGACGCGGTTGGGCCTTAGAATGGCGTGGTCGTAGTGGTTCACGTTGCATTCGTTGTTGATTTCCACGAGCACGTTCCGCCAGCCGTGGTCGAGCACCCATCGCGTCGCACTATCCGTGGCGCGAATCACTGCCGCCTCGTCGGCCAGGCGTTCGTCCTGCCCGAAGTAGAAGTAGCCGAGAATGACCACCATGCCCTGTTCGTCAGCCCGGTTCAGGATACGCTCCAGCCGCGCACAGTAATCCGCCCGCAACGAGCCGTCAGCGGCAAAAGCGGAGTTTTGCCACGGTTGCGCCGGGGAATAACCTTCGGGGGAACCGCCCTGAAGATTGAGGGTGAAGGCCAGCAGCCCGTGGCGACGCCAGTTCGGCATCGCGGCAATGAACTCGCGCGTGTTGCGGTCCGCGTCCCAACGTCCGGTGTCCGGGTAGGCCCAGCGCGAAACGGTGTTGGTGTTCAGGTCGTCAAAAATGCCTTGCACGAGCCGGGCATTGAGCAGCAGGCCTTCAATTCGTGTACCATGCCACGTGCGCCCGGCATAACTCGGCTGGCCGTTGATTTGGAATTCGTCTCCGGTAATGGAAACTACCGTGTGGCTGGCGTGGTTTGTGGATTCCGCCGCGAACCCGGCGGGGGCCAGAATGAGCAGCCAGGCGAGCAGCAATTTCACGGCAAAATCTCCGACACGAGCGGGATGGCGGGCGGACGTTGAGTGGAAATTTCAAACGCGGCCTGGAGCCGGGCACTGGCAGCTTCGGCCTGCGCACGGTCGGCAGCATGAATGCGGGCGAGAACGGAACTTTTCTGGACGGCCTCGCCAGGCTTGGCGAGCCGGTCGATCCCGACGTCGTAGTTGATGACGGATTCCTGCGTGAGCCGGCCACCACCCAAATCGCGGATGACTTCCCCGATGAACCGCGCATCGCACTTCGCAACGAACCCCGGCTTTTCGGCTTTCAATTCGACAACCACCGCCGTCGTTGAATCGAGCGCCAGCTTCTTGCTGAACGCACCCAAATCCCCGCCTTGAGCAACGAGCATTTCGTCCCATTTTTTTCGCGGCGCGCCGGAGTTCAGGCAATCTGCAGCCTGTTTGCGCGCAGCAACGAGTGATTTGGCCTTGCGCGTTTGGACGAGCAGATGGGCGGCGCAGTCGAGTACGAGTGAGCGGAGGTCGGCCAAATGTAGCGCAGGCGTCTCGCCTGCAAATTTTGACCCGGCAGCCGGGACGGCTGCGCTACCTTCGAGCAGCGCCACGCTTTCCTTCACCTCCAGCCAGTTGCCGGCGGCGCGGCCCAGCGGTGTGTTCATGTCCGTGAGCATCGCGCGCGTGTTCACGCCGCATTCGTTGCCGAGCGACACCATCGCTATTGCGAGTTTCCGGGCATCGGTCCGGGTTTGCATGAACGCGGCACAGCCGAATTTCACGTCCAGCACCAGCGCGTTGAGGCTTTCGGCGAGTTTCTTGGAAAGGATTGAGGCGGTGATGAGCGGGATGCTGGGCACGGTGCCGGTTGCGTCGCGGAGTGCGTATATTTTCTTGTCCGCTGGAACCATCCGGTCGGTCTGGCCGCAAATGACACAGCCGGTTTTCTGCACCTGCTCAACGATTTTTCCGGCGGGCAACAGGGTTTTGAAGCCGGGAATGGAATCGAGTTTGTTGAGTGTCCCGCCGGTGATGCCCAGGCCGCGCCCGGAAATCATCGGCACGCGGAAGCCGAGGCAGGCCAGCAGCGGCGCGAGCGGCAGCGAGACCTTGTCGCCAATGCCGCCGGTGGAATGTTTGTCCACCAGCGGGCGTTTGTCCTTGGGAAACCTGAGCACATCGCCGGAATCGCGCATGGCGAGCGTGAGCGCGGTGGTTTCGGCGGTGGTCAACCCGCGGAAATAAATGGCCATGAGCATCGCGGCCATCTGGTAGTCAGGAATTTTCCCGACAGTGAAATCGCGGATGTAGGCTTGAATTTCCTCCGGCGCGAGAACTTTCCCTTCGCGTTTTTTTTCGATGAGGTGGAGAAAATTCATTTATCCTCTCTTGTAAAATAAATGCCCGGAACCCATTTAATCGCTGTCTCAACAGCATTAACAGGCGGCACATAATTCGTCGAGCCGATTTCGAACGTCCAATGAAAGAATGGCCCACCCCAAAAAATTTTAACATAGGTTTGGTCGCCGTCTTTATTCACCCAAGCGTCTTCAGGAAGTTGTGCAAAAAGGGTTTGCACATAATTTGGAATTTCCGAATTAGGTATTTGAGGGGAATTCAATGAATTGTTATTCGTATTGGGATACTTAGAAATTTCTTCAAGCGCCCAAGCGCGCAACGCTTCTGGACTGATTGTCTCCTTTGCTTTTTTGAATCCTTTGTCTGCTTGCACTACATCGCCGGGTGGAGTCGAGAGCCAAAGCTCAAAACGAGAGATGCCAGCAATTATTGCCGCGACCAGAAGTAAAATTATCCAAATCCAAGGAATGCGCCTTTTGACTTCTGAAGCGCCACAATTTGTTGTTGGCACTTCATTCATTTTTCATCCCACAAACTTTTTCGCCGCGATGCTGGCGTTGTGGCCGCCGAAGCCGAACGAATTGTTGATGATGACGTCCACCTTCAACTCGCGTGCGGTGTTCGGCACGTAGTCCAGATCGCACTCGGGGTCGGGCACCTGCAGATTGATGGTCGGCGGGACGACGCCGTGTTTGATGGCCAGCGCACAAACGGTCATTTCCACCGCGCCCGCCGCTCCGAGCATGTGGCCGGTCGCGCCTTTGGTGGAACTGACGGCCACCTTTTTCGCCTGGCTGCCGAAAACGGTCTTGATGGCCTGCGTTTCACAGACATCGCCCTGCGGCGTGGAGGTGCCGTGGGCGTTAATGTAGGAAATGTCCCCGGGGTTCAGGCCGCCCTGGCGCAGCGCCATTTTCATGCAGCGGGCCGCGCCTTCGCCGCCGGGGGACGGCGCGGTGACATGATGCGCGTCGGCCGTGTTGCCGTAACCGACGATTTCGCAATAAATCTTCGCGCCGCGCTTTTTGGCATGTTCCAATTCCTCGAGCACGATGACGCCTGAGCCTTCGCCCATGACGAAGCCGTCGCGTTCCTTGTCGAAGGGGCGCGAGGCGCGTTTGGGGTCGTCGTTGCGCGTGCTCATGGCCTTCATCGCGCAAAAGCCGCCGATGCCGATAGGCACGATCGTCGCTTCCGCGCCGCCGGCGAACATCGCCTGCGCATCACCCATTTTGATGGAACGCCAGGCTTCGCCGATGGCGTGATTGGCCGTGGCACAGGCGGAGCAGGTGGCGAAATTCGGTCCGCGCAAATCCTTGTATATCGAGAACGTGCCGGAGGCCATGTTGCCGATGAGCATCGGGATCATGAACGGCGACAGCCGGCCGGGACCGCGTTCGAACAAAATTTTGAGTTGCTCGGTGGTGGTGGACAATCCGCCGATGCCGGAGCCGATGATGACGCCGATTTCGTCGCGGTTTTCCCGGTCGAGGTTGAGGCCGGAATCGAGCAGCGCCTGGTGCCCGGCGAAAATGCCGAATTGCGAATAACGATCCGTCCGCCGGACTTCCTTCGGCGACGGAAACGCGGGGAGCGGATCAAAATTTTTCACCTCGCCGGCGACCTGCGTGTCGAACGGGGTTGCATCGAACGCGGCGATGCGGTCAATGCCGCATTGGCCGGAAACGAGATTGTTCCAGAAAACATCGAGTTGATGCCCAAGCGGCGTCACCACCCCGAGGCCGGTGACGACTACGCGGCGGTCTATCCAATTGTTTGCCATAAAAAATCAAACGGGGCAGCTCAAGCCGAGTTCAGCCAAGCTGCCCCGAAGCGACATAAGTTGCAACTATTTTTGATGTTCTTCGATGTATTTGCCCACATCGCCGACGGTCAGGAGTTTTTCCGCCTGTTCGTCCGGCACCTCAATGCCGAATTCCTCTTCAAGCGCCATGATCAACTCGACGGTGTTGAGCGAATCCGCGCCGAGGTCTTCGATGAACTTCGCCTCCGGCGTTACCTGGTCCGGCTTCACGCCGAGTTGTTCAACAATGATGTCCTTTACCCGTTGGTCAATAGGTTTTTCAGCCATAAGTTAATTTTGACCTGTCTCTATGCCATGAACGCCAAAATCGTCAAGCCTTGATTCATAAAATTTTTCAATCACATTACCATCCCGCCATCCACCGCCAGAACCTGCCCGGTGATATAACGCGCCGCCGGGCTGGCGAAAAACAATGCCGCCTCCGCCACATCCCCAGGCTGGCCCAGACTGGCCAGCGGAATCTGCTTGAGCAGGGCAGTCCGCGCCTCCGGGCCGAGCGCCTCGGTCATCCTGGTCTCGATGAATCCGGGGGCGATGGCGTTGGCAGTGACCCCGCGCGAGGCCAGTTCCCGCGCAACGGACTTCGTAAAGCCGATGACGCCGGCCTTGCTCGCTGCGTAATTGCACTGGCCGGCATTGCCGATCAGGCCGATCACGGAGGCGATGTTGACGATGCGGCCGGACCGCTGTTTTACGAAGGCGCGGCTGAATGCCTTGGTGAACAGGAAGGTTCCCTTGAGATTGATGTCCAGCACGGCGTCCCAATCCGCCTCGCTCATGCGCATGAGCAGGCCGTCCTTGGTGATGCCGGCGTTGTTCACGAGGATGTCCACACGGACGGCTTCCTTCAAAATCTGCTCAGCGGCAGCCTCGACACTGGCGGCTTCGGACACGTTGGCGGCCGCCGCCCAGGCTTTGCGCCCGAGCTTGCGCACTTCCTCGACCGTTTCCTGCACAAAGTCGGTTTTCAGATCCACGGCCACGATGTCGGCCCCTTCGGCGGCGAATTTCAACGCGATGGCGCGGCCAATGCCCCGGCCCGCGCCGGTGACCACGGCGATTTGATTCTCAAGTTGTTTCATAACTGAGAATGTTTAACCATGAATCAGCTCAAATGCACACGAAAAATTTGGCACGGTACGAAAGCGGTTGGTAGCACCCGCCTCCGGCGGGTCGGTTCAGGCGCCCCGCCTGAACCTCTGCGGAAAAACTTGCGCCGGGCGGGACGCCCAACGTCACCCGCGCGACGCGGGTGCTACACCAGCACTTTTACCGTCACTTCCAAGCTCGCCACATCCACGACATTGAACATCTGCGACCGCTTCACAGGTCGGGGATCAGTACTTCCCGAATTCATACGCCGCGTCGTACATCGCCAGGACGTTGGCCGGCGGCACGTCGGCCTGGATGTTGTGGACGTTGTTGAAAACGTATCCGCCGCCGGGCTTGAACGCTTCGAGGTTGGCGCGGACGTTTTCACGGACCTGCTCCGGGGTGCCGCGCGGCAGCACGTGTTGTGAATCCACGCCCCCGCCCCAGAAAACAACCTTGTCGCCAAACCGGGCCTTCAGCATCGCCGGATCCATGTCCCTGGCTGAAATCTGGACCGGATTAATGATGTCAATCCCGTTGTCCAGCAGGTCGGGCAGGCAGGTGATTATAGAACCGCACGAGTGATACCAGATTTTGGCGCGGGTACGGGACTTGATGTATTGCACCAGGCGTTTATGGCGCGGCTTGACGATCTCCCGGTAGATGCGCGGCGAAAACAGCGGCCCATTCTGGCCGGCAAGGTCGTCACCAATCATGATCACGTCCACCACATCGCCCGCCTCGTTGAGGAACAACCGGAACCAGTCCAGCCAGAACTTCAGCGTGCGATCAATGATCGCCTCCAACACTTCCGGCTGTTCGATCATGTCGGCGAAGAGGTTCTCCAGTCCGCGCAAGTACCAGCAAATTTCATAGACCACGCCGGAGATGCCGCTGACGATGGCGCAGGGCGTTTCGCGTTTGATGGCCAGCGCACGGTCGCGCAATCCCTCGAAGCGGCTCGGGTCGTCGCCTTTCGGGAACGGATAATCCTTGATCTGCTGGAGCGTCAGCCCGGCCAGCGGCGAGTGCGAAATGTCGAAGTAATACGGATGTTCCTCCGGCATGGACCAGGTGATGCCAAATTCATCCGTGAAATCGTTCCAGACGCGGCCGTCACGCTCACGTTTGACCACGCCGCCCTTGAAGCTGGCCGCGCCCCCGGCCCAGACGTAGCGGGTATCCACACGCAACCGCTGCAGCACAGCCTCCGACGGCTTGGCCAGTTGCTGCACGAGATCCATGATGACGATCTCTTCCTTGAGGCCGAGGCGGGCGAGGAGTTTCTCGTAGGCGAATTTGTGAATGCCGGTCTGATTGCCGCCCAGGTCCATCGGCACGCGGTCAGGCTGGCGATGGTCCAAGGCCGTCAGGAGACGTTCGCGAGAGGTCATGGCGGCCACTGTTTAACCAAGAATCGGCACGAATGCACACGAAAAAATCATGCGAAACATGTGATGCGTAAAGCGTGAAACGTGAACACTGACGGGCGGCTTTCGGTTCACGCATCACGTTTTCACGTTTTAAGGGGCCAACACCTTCACCGTCGCTTCCAGGCTGGCCACATCCGCCACATTGAGCATCTGCGCGCCTTTATCAATGCGCTTCATGAAACCGCTCAACGCGGTGCCCGGACCGAGTTCGATGAACCGTGTGAAACCCTGCGCCAGCAAATGGCGCATGGATTTTTCCCACAGCACCGATGACGTGACCTGCTCGACCAGCCGCGCGGAAATAGTGGCACAGGCATCTTGCCTGTTCGAGGCTGACAGGCTGGAAGCCTGTCCCACTACATGTGCCTGTCCCGTAACGTTGGAAATCACCGGCACGACCGGCGGCGATAATTTCACCCCGGCCAATTCAGCCTGCAGTTTTGGCTGCGCACTGGCCATGAGCGGCGAGTGGTACGCGCCGGCCACCGGCAATGGAATTGCGCGCTTCGCGCCTTTGGCTTTGGCGAGTTCAACGGCTTGGGTGATTTTGTCCGACTCGCCGGAAATGACGATTTGGCCCGGGCAATTGAGATTGGCCAGGGTCACGCCGGCTTCGGCGCAAATTTCGCGCGTGGGCGCTTCGTCCAAACCGATGACCGCCGCCATGCCGCCGCGCGTGGCTTCGCAGGCTTCCTGCATGAACCGTCCGCGCTGGCGCACGACCCGCAGGCCGTCTTCGAAACTCATCGCCCCCGCCGCCGTCAACGCCGTGAATTCGCCGAGCGACAACCCGGCGGTGGCGCCAAATTTGAGTGATGGCGCCTGTTCCTTGAGCAATTGAAATGCGACCCAGCTCACCAGAAAAATTCCCGGCTGGGCGTTCTCGGTTTTGGTGAGTTCGGGTTCCGGGCCGTTGAAACAAATCGCAGCGAGGTCATAGCCGAGTGCGGCGTTGGCGCGGTCAAACCAGACTTTGGCCGATGGAAATTTTTCAGCGAGGTCTTTGCCCATGCCGACGGCCTGCGCGCCCTGTCCGGCGAATAGCAATGCGGTTTTGCTCATGTGAGTGGAAACTAAACACGAATTCGTGCCGCAGTGAAAGCTGAGATTTTTCTGAACTGTGAAACGGGAAACGTCATGCGTGAAAACATGCGGCGCGTCAGTTGGTTACACGTTTCACGCATCACGTTTCATTTCCTTTGATACGTCCCCATCAACTGCCCCTCAGCGAGGACATGGCCTTCCATCGCCTTTAGCAAATCCTTCTTCGTCGCGCCGGGTTTCAAGTCGAGCATCGTGTCGAGGGCGCAGAGCTTGAAGAAGTAGCGGTGCGGTTTGCCGCGTGGCGGACACGGCCCACCATAGCCCAGGCGCGGCCAGCTGTTCAATCCCTGCTTCGCATTGCCGGCAATGAATTGCGTTTTGGCCACGCCTTCCGGAAGCCCGGTCGTATCCGGCGGCAAATCGTAAAGCACCCAATGCACCCAGGGGCCCATCGGCGCATCCGGATCATCGGCGATGAGTGCAAAACTCCTGGTGTTCGCCGGCACGTTCGTCCACTCGAGCGGCGGCGAAGCGTCGCTGCCTTCGCAGGAATATTTCGACGGAATCGGTTGCCCTTCGGAAAAGGCGGGGCTGGTGATTTGGAGATTCATAGCTTTGGGGGGATTGGAGTTATCCGCGCCGCCGGCTGTGACCACGCAGCCGAACAATGCGGTCGCAAACAACGCGTTCATGGGCGCACTCATGGTTTGATTTTACCCCGTTGCGCGCAAACGCAAACGGAAATTTCGCTTGCCGCAACGGGCACATTGACAACAATGCGTATCATGTTTTCACACATCGTCGTTTTCTGGACCGACCCGGTGCGCCCGGACGCCGCGGACGAATTCCTCGCCGGCGCGAATAAACTGCTCAAAACCATCCCCGGCTTGGTGCAATTTCACGCCGGCAAAATGACGCCCAGCCATCGTCCGGCGGTTGAGCAGAGTTACCAGGTCGCGCTGAACCTCATTTTCCCCGACAAGCAAGCGCAGGACGATTATCAGGTGCATCCGCAGCATGTCGAGTTCGTCGAGAAATACGTGAAACGGTTGGTCAAAAAGGTGGTGATTTACGATTTTGAATAAGGTGGCACAGGCTTCCAGCCTGACCCTGAATCCTTCCCGTTTTAAATGGAGACAGGCAAGATGCCCGTCCCACTCTACGCCCGCGGGTGGAACTTCCGGTGGATGTCCCGCAGCCGGTTGCCGGTGACGTGCGTGTAAATCTCCGTCGTGCTGATGTTCGCGTGGCCCAGCAGTTCCTGGATCACCCGCAGGTCCGCGCCATGTTCCAGCAAATGCGTGGCAAAACTGTGCCGCAGCATGTGCGGCGTGATGTTGCGGGAAACCCCGGCGCGGCGAACGCGCTGCTTGATGTGCAACCACAGTGTCACCGCCGCGAACGGCGTGCCGCGCCGGGTCAAAAAAACATTCGCCGGCGATTTCGGCGTGACGAGCCTGGGTTGTCCAACTTCTATGTAACGGGTCAACGCTGCCACGGCTATTTTCCCGACCGGCACCACGCGCTCCTTGTTGCCTTTGCCGATGACGTTGATAAAGCCGGCATCGAGGTGAAGCTGCTCCAGCCGCAAATTTTTCAATTCCGCGAGGCGCAAACCGGAGGCGTAGCCGAGTTCGAGCACGGCCTGGTCGCACAAATTTTCAGGCGTTTCGGGCGTTTCCGGTTCGAGCAATTTCTTAATTTCATCGTTCGTCAGCGACTTGGGCAATCGCTGCCAGCGTCGCGGCAGCGACAGATTTTCCGCGACGTTGGCTGGCAACAACTTTTCATTTTCCGCAAAGCGATAAAACGCCCGCAGCGCGGCGATTTCGAGATAAACACTCTCGCTGCTCAACCGTCGCAATGAATTTTGGTGTGGCGAGGCTACTGACGAGCCGCCGCCGCTTTGCTTTGTCGCATCGAGTCCGGCTCGCGCCTGCGTCGCCGTAGCGGCTTCGTCGCCGCGAAGGCGCGAGGATCGGTCTTCGTTTGACTTCGACCCGACAGGCGCTCGCCCCGTCGGCAATAAATTCCGGGCGCGTTCGTATTGCAGGAACGCCATGAGATGCTTCAGCTCGACCGACTTCCAATCCGTGAGCCCCTGTTTGCCCGCCCAGGTGGTAAATTTGTTCAACAACGCGGCGTAGGTTTTCTGCGTGTGCTCCGCCTGCCCGCGTTCATGGCGCAGGTATTGCAGAAAATCTTCGACGAGAGTTTGCATCAAGGCTGTCCGGCTTCGCTGCTTTTCCCCGGCTTGACCGTGAATTCGACGAACCGGCTGCGGTGCAGCGCCAGTGTGAGGTTGAGCGATTTGGCGTTGCCGAGTTCCCGCAAACCAAACCGATGATCGTTGCCGCCCCAGCCCCAGTTCATCGGCATTATTTCATGTCCCTGATCGTCAGTTACCTTGACCAGCGTCATGCGCATCTCGTCCGTGGGCCGGTCGCTCTGAATGGCCAGCCCGGCTTCGATGGAACCACGCATGTTTTCCTGATCCGTGAATTGTCTGGCTGGAAACAGTTTCAAATGGACGCCGTTGAGCGTCGTTTCCGCAAAGGCGGCATCCTTCCGGTTGCGCCCGTAACTCCAGAAATCCTGCATCTTGCCGGCTTGCAACGGAATATTTTCAACCGTCCACAGCTCGCCGTCGGTGAACCCGGAGGTGCGCGAAAACTCCACGCGCAATTTCCAGGCCGGTTCCTCCGGCCACAGTCCCCACTGGTAAAGCGTCACCTCCTCGTCGTTTTCCCAATGGCTGTTGCACCAGCCGGTGATGTGATTGCCCGTGGCGTCGGACGTTTCCACCTGCGCTGGCTCCCAGTTGGTGGCGGCCTTGCCGTTTTGCAGGATGTGAAACGCGGCCAGCACCCCCTTGTTCATCGGGTCATCCGGCGCATCGTTGTTGCGCATATAAGGGGCCTTGGCGCCGAACTCCAGGCGCGTCAGCGTCACCGACAAATCGTCGTCCTCCTGCGTGTTGGGCAGTGGATCCGGGGACCAGTCCGGAAAGGAGCCGCGCGCCGGATTGGAAATGACGAAGCCGTTTTGGACCGTTTGCCGGCCGTTTTGCCGGTTCCATTCCTGAACGCGCAGATAAAATTTCCTGGCGTGCCGGGGAAACGCGTCGAGCCGGATGCCGACCACTTCATCGCCCGGACGTTTCTGCCGCGAATTCCTCATCGAACTCCCGGCGCAGGCCGTGCCCGCCTGGTCGCAGACCAGAAGCTGATATTGAGGCCAGTTGTTGCCCTTGTGCTGCTGCTCGATCCAGACAAACAGCGTGTCGTTGGTGCTGTCAAACGTCGTGCCCCGGCCGCGGGGCGGCGTTTTGAAGCCGGGGAAACTGTGATGCTTGCCATAAGTCACCGCCACCAGTTTCAACTTCGCGCCATTGTTCAACGTGATCGTCTGCGGTCGCCGCAGCCACCAGACCAACCCGGCCACGATGCCGGCGGCCAGCACCACACCCACAATCCAAAACCGCATTTTAATTTTCATAAAATCATCATTTTGCGCGCAAGCCAGCCCCAAACGACGAGATGCCTTGAATGGCGTCCACACGCCAGCTTGCGCGGAATCATGGCAAGCTTATATCTTTAAACAGTTTTCCAGCCGATTTGTTACGAAAAATCTTTGGTTCAGACCGGGTGCGTGCGGCTGATGGTGGGCGATTGGTTGTCCGACTACCCGGTTCGTGGCACAGGCCTCTGGCCTGTGAACTCCAGCCAACGTAGCGGCTTTCGGCAGAAAGCTGCAAACTGACTTGTCAACCAAGTCACCAGCGGTCTTCCGACCGCCGCTACGAATTAAAGTTTTTTACCCGTCAGCCGCTCGTAGGCTTCGAGATAAGTCGCGCTGGTTTTGGCGACAATCTCCGGCGGCAGCTTTGGCCCGGGCGGGGTTTTGTTCCAGTCGAGCGTTTCGAGATAGTCGCGAACGAACTGTTTGTCGAAACTCGGCTGGCCGCGACCGGGTTGATACTGGTCGGCGGGCCAGAAGCGCGAGGAATCCGGCGTCAGCACTTCGTCAATCAGGATCAGCTTTCCGCCGTTCGGCGACGAGGCGTCGCCGCTACGCTCCAGGCCGAATTCGAATTTCGTGTCGGCGATGATGATGCCGCGCTGGCGGGCGTAATCGCGCGCCGAATTGTAAATTCTCAGGCTCGCCGCGCGCGCCTGCCCGGCGATGTCGTCACCGACAATTTTTGCCGCTTCTGCGAATGAAATGTTTTCGTCGTGGCCGGTCTCGGCTTTGGTCGCGGGCGTGAAAATCGCCTCGGGCAGTTCGGACGATTCCTTCAAGCCGGGCGGCAGCTTGATGCCGCAGACGGTCTGCGATTTCTGGTATTCCTTCCAGCCGCTGCCCGCGAGGTAGCCGCGCACGACGCATTCGATGGCGAGCGGCCTGGCCTTCTTCACAATCATGCTGCGCCGCGCGAGCTGGCTGGCAAATGGCTGAAGATTCTTGGGCAGCGGGTCATTCGCGCGGGAGAGCAAATGGTTCGGCTGGAACGATTCGGTTTGCGCGAACCAGAAATACGAAATCTGGGTGAGCACCTCGCCTTTGCGCGGGATGCCGTTGGGCATGATCACGTCAAAGGCCGAGAGGCGGTCGGTGGCGACGAACAGCAGGCGGTCGCCGAGGTCGAAGACTTCGCGCACCTTGCCGCTCTTGAGCTTTTTGACGCCGGGCAGTTCGAGCTGCAGGACCGTTTCGTTGTTTGAATTTGCCATGCGCAAATTATTAAAGTCCAAACCCCAAAGTTCAAAGCCCAAAGTCGTCTCGGTTGGAGTTCAAGCTTTAGCTTGTTTTTCGGAGCGCAAGCTGAAGCTTGAACTCCAACTTACGCCACCGCCTGCGGCAGGTGTTTGACCGACAACGGAATGCTCGCCTGCGATTTGTCATCGAGCCGGACATCCACGGAATACAACCCCGCCTCGGAAAATTTCAACTGCTGGATGTTCACGATGAAATTGCGCGTGGCGAAAGGAACGTCGTCCGGCAGCGCGACTGCCACCGGGATTTCGATGGGTTGCATGATGCTGTGGCCGTCGGCGTTGACGAAGTTCAGCTTGAGCTTGTGCGGGCCCTCGTCGCCGGTCGTGAACGTGACGCGCAACGCCACGGCGCATTGCGGATGCATGGCGGGCAATTGCGGCGTGTATATCGTGTCGAACGCGCCGAGGAGATTGAGCTTGCCGTGGTCCTCGGTCGCGGCATCGCAGAGAATGGCCACTTGAATGTTCATGAGGAAATAAAGACACGAATCTTATGAATTGGCACGAATATCTTTTCAAATAATCTTTCCGCTTGACATACATATAAACTCTATGTATCGTGTCTCTATGATTCGAAAAGAACTGGTTGCGGCATCGGCGGAACCGCTGATTTTGTCGCTGCTCGCCAGGGGCGAGAGCTACGGTTACGCCATCATCCAAGAGGTCAAGGCCCGCTCCGACGGCAAGCTGGAATGGACGGACGGGATGCTTTACCCGGTTTTGCACCGGATGGAACACCGGGGGTTGATCAAATCGCACTGGGGGGAAAGCGGAACCGGGCGGAAGCGAAAATACTATTCCATCAAAAAAGACGGGAAAACGGCGATGGTCAAACACCACGAACAATGGTCGCTGGTGCATTCCGTTTTGGCCGGCCTGCGAAAGGGACGATATGTTTGACCTCGAACAGTCAATCGTTGAATGGCGGCAGCAGATGCTAGCCGCCGGCATTACAACGCCCGTGCCATTGGAGGAATTGGAAATTCATTTGCGCGAGGACATCGCACGGCAGATGCAATCGGGATTGAGCGCGCCGCAGGCTTTTGGAATCGCCGTGAAAAAAATCGGCCAGGCTACCGAACTCAAAATGGAATTCAAAAAAGCAGGCGCCCCGATGGAAATGCAGGAGGTCATAAGACTGGCAGGAGTCATTTTTGTTGCCCTCACATTATTTTGTCCGCTGTTCCTGTTCCTTCCTTGTCTTCAAGCCCGCGAATTAGGTTTGATGACGAAAATGCTCGCATTGGCCTTATATGCCATAACCGTTGCAACAATTGTTATAAGCTGGAAATACAATCACAAGTTTCTGCCGGTTATCCGCAATCAACCGTTTAGAAGGGCCATTGGCATTGTGTGCTATTGGGGAAGTCTGCTTTGGATGCGATTCGGCGTATTCCATTTTTCACCGGGCGGTTCGTACCCCCGAAGCCTTTTGCTGTTTCCGTTTATTTTTGGATTGGAATGGACGGTGATGGCCATTCTTGGCGGTGTCGGTCATGGATTGGAAAAAGCCGCATCCAAACAGGATCAGACAGCTGCTGCCTGAGCAACCAGCGGAAGCTTGGTCAAACAAGATATGTTTAACCTCGAAACAGCCATCGCCGATTGGCGAAAACAAATGCTCGCTGCCGGAATCAAAACGCCGGTGCCGCTGGAGGAACTGGAGAGTCACCTGCGCGAAGACGTAGATCAGCAAATGCGATCGGGATTCAGCGAACAAGAAGCTTTCGGTTCTGCCATCAAGACAATAGGCCAGCCCCGTTTATTAAAAACCGAATTTCAGAAAGCCGATTGCATCGGAACATTTATGAAAACATATCGCATTCTAGGCGTACTTTGGATGGCACTAAGCGGCGTGCTCGGCACCTTGTTTTTGTTTGTGCTTTTGCATGCTGTTTTTACTCATCCAACGGTTTTATTTTTGCCACGTTTTTATTTACACACTTTGTGTTGCCTGTTGTATCTGGCGGGCGGTGTGGCGGGTTTTTCCCTTTTTCACTGTGCAGAGTGGGCGCGCAGATTTGTTGGTTTGATTGCAGTTTTGATTATGATTGTGACAATCGTGCAATTTGTTGCATACAGGTCACTTTCATGGGCGTATGACATTGTTAGTGTTCTCGCACTCGTTTCCGTTGTTCTTTTACTGTCGGAGCGCATCGCCAAAGGACTGGGTAGAAAGCGCGCGGATGTCGCCTAGCTTCGCGCTTCCAGAAATTTCTTCAACTCCTCCGCCGCCTTGCCGCCGAAACCCGGAACCGCGGCAATTTGTTCCAGCGTCGCCGTCCGCAGCCGCTGCACCGACCCGAATTTCTTCAGCAGCGCCTGCTTGCGCCGCTCGCCGATGCCGGGGAATTCATCGAGCACGCTCTCCGAAATCCGCTTGATGCGCAACTGCGCGTTGTAGCTGTTCGCCACGCGATGGCATTCGTCGCGAATTCGCTGCAATAATTTCACCGCCGGATGATTCAGTCCCAGCCGCAGGGGTTTGCTATTGCCCGGCTGGTAAATTTCCTCGAATTCCTTCGCCAGCCCGATGACCGGGATTTTTTCGAGACCGAGTTTCTTCAATTCTCCGCACGCGGCACTGAGCTGTCCCTTGCCGCCGTCAATCAGTACCAGGTCGGGCAGATTTGGGTAGGGCGCGCTGTCCCCAGCGCGCCGCGGCCCGCGCGGAGAGCGAGCCCTACCTTCATTGAGCAATCGCGTATATCGCCGCTTCACCACCTCCGCCACGCTCGCAAAATCATCCTGGCCTTCCACCGTCTTGATTTTGAACCGGCGGTAATTCGCGCGGTCGGGCCGGCCATGCTTGAAACTCACCAGCGACGCGACGGCAAACGTGCCGCTGATGTTCGAAATGTCGAAGCCTTCAATCCGTTGTGGCGGCGCGGATAAACCAAGCACTTTTGCGAGTTCGGCCAGATCCTGTTGCGGATCCATCGCCAGCGGCAATGTGTAAGGTACGCGCTCGAACTTTCGCTCCTTCTTCGTCGTTTCTTTCAAGTCACGGATGAGATCGCGCAGGCCGGCGGCCTTTTCGTAATCCTGCGCGGTGGCGGCCTTGCGCATTTCGACTTCGAGTTGTTCCTTCATCTCATGGCACTGGCCTTCGATGAAATCGCACGCGGCGTTCACCTGCTCGAGGTATTGTTCGCGCGTCACGTTGCCGATGCATGGCGCGGTGCAGTATTTGAGGTGTGCGTAGAGGCAATGCTTGTAGTCGGCCGCGCCCGGCGTGAACACGCGGCAGCCGCGCAGATTGAACTGCCGCCGCACCAGCGCGATTGTGTTGCGCAGCGCGCTTGAATTCGAGAACGGCCCGAAGTACCGCGCGCCGTCGTCCTTTTTCAGCCGGGTGAAGGTGAAGTTCGGGATCGGGTCGTTCAAATTCACCTTGAGCATCAAGAACCGTTTATCGTCGCGGAAGCTGATGTTGTAGCGCGGATGAAATTCCTTGATGAGTTTGCCTTCGAGCAGAAACGCCTCCGGCTCGCTCCGCACGACGTGAATGTCGAAATCATGGATGGCCTCGACGAGCGCGTTGAATTTCAGGTCCCAGCCCAGGCGGCGCGACGGATGAAAATATTGGCTCACGCGCTTGCGCAGGTCGCGCGCCTTGCCGACGTAAATGACCGTGCCGAACCGGTCCTTCATCAGGTAGATGCCCGGTTTGTGCGGCAGTTCGCCCAGTTTTTTGCGGATGGCTTCGGTCGCAGGCACGGAGGAATTTCAACGCAAAGCCGCCAAGGCGCAAAGAGATTTTACGGTAAAATTCATTCTTGCGCGCCGAATCAAATCGGAGTAATAAGCCGGCAAATCCAACAAAGGAAACCTATGCCAGACATCCAAAACCAAACTCCGCCACCGGTGAACGCCGGGGAAGATAAAATTGTCGCAATCGTCTCCTACCTCACCTTGATTGGCTTCATTGTGGCCGTCGTCATTCACATGAACAAAAAGACAAAGCTGGGAGCGTTTCATCTTCGCCAAATGCTCGGTTTTATCCTGACCAGCATTGCCGTCATGATTTGTGGAATCATTCTGGCGTTCATTCCCGTTCTCCGCCTGTGCATTCCGATTCTATGGCTTGCGATGCTGGTGTTTTGGGTTCTGGGGCTGGTCGCCGCCATCAACGGCCAGATGAAGCCCATGCCGGTGGTCGGGCCGCTCTACCAGAAATGGTTCGGCACCACCTTTGAATGATTGACGCCCCGCGGGACTTCCGGCTCATCAAGCAGGCGTCGGCGGCGACGTCCGGACAGTGTGGTGCGTTGTCCCTACCTTCGGTCTTCTGACTGTGAACTGTGGACTGTGGACTCCGGACTCTTTGCCATGTGCCGGTGGACGAAGAAATAATACAGTCCGCCCAGCACCAGCACCGCGCCCGCGAGCCAGAGGGTGACGCGATGATACTCGCCTTTCATCAATTGTTCGTCCTGCCCCATCTTCACGCCCAGAATGCACAACACAGAACACCAGATGCCCGAGCCGAGCAGCGTGAACAGGGAAAATTTCAGGTAATCCATCCGCACGATACCCGCCGGGATGCCGATGAGATGCCGCACCACCGGCAGCAGTCGCGAAATGAAAATACCCATCGGGCCGTAATGCGCCGCCCAGCGTTCCGCGCCCTCCACTTTGGCGGCGGAAATGAAAACATATTTGCCGAAGTGCAGCACGAGCGGCCGGCCGGCCAGCCGCGACGCCCAATACATCAACGTGGCGCCGATCCACGACCCGAGGGTGCCCGCCAGCACGATGCCCCAGAGCGACAGCCCGATCTGATGCGTGGCGGCCAGATGCGCCGCCGGCGGAATCACGATTTCGCTGGGCAGCGGAAAGAGCGAGCTTTCCACCGCCATCATGAGCGCGACGAGCGGATAACCGCCCGATTGCAGCGCATGCGAATACCAATCGCTCAGACTCTGGATAATTTGATGCATGAGGCGCTGGTTATAGCGGAAACCCGTGTCAGAGCAAAGTATAACCAGCCATTTTATGCGCTGAAGGCGCCATGGAAATTAGCCCGGGGTTGGCGCAACGCGACTACCCCGGGTTATCGTCCCACAAAATAAATTCCTTCTCCGCATCAGATGGGGAGACTTGAACCGCTTGGGATGCGGTGAAAGGAATTTGCGAAAGCAAAGGCCCGCAGGGCCGAGTGAGCGGGCACGAACGAGTCAACGTGGCCGAAGGCCGGATGAGGTGTCTCCGATTCGCAAGCGGGCCACGTTGCAGGAAATTTTGAAACCCTTAACCGCCCGTTGGACGCATTCGTCCAGCAGGATTTTCATGCCGCGATGGGCGTCAGCAGCGTTGATTCGGAACTTTCCAGGACGCGACGGGCCAGTTCACGCGTCACGGACGGGAAACATTCGAGAAATTCGTCGAGCGAGTAATTGTTTTCCAGATACTCGAACAGCGTCTTCACCGGCACGCGCGTACCTTTGAACACCGGCGTGCCGCCGAGAATGTCCGAATCAACAGTGATGAGGTCGTTCGACTTCATGCAGGCAATTTACCACACTTTGCCGCTGGCCGTAAATCCTTGAATGGCGGCAATGGCTTTGAGCCTCGGCGCTGGTTATGGCGGAAAAGCGGGCAGAATGGACAGAATTTTCCGAATTAAATTCTCCCTCTCCTCGCCAAACGAGGAGCAGGGCCGGGTGAGGAGTCGAAATCTTTGTGCTAGCCGATGTCTCTGGCTTCGGAGATGTCGCTTTGAATTTTTACCACGTCATACTCCCGTTGATAAAAATAAAGCAGCAACATTCGCGCAAGCGTCGTCTTTCCGATTCCCGGCATGCCAGAGATGATGCAGACGTGATGTTTTTTCAGAATCGCGAGAGCCTCATCAAAGCTTGTGTTTCGGACATAAACTTTGGCGGAAGCAATTGTTCTTTCCACTTCTTCACGGGAGACAATGTGAGTTCCAGCGTTCAGAATTGAATCAAGCACGCCCGCTGACCCAACCCACAATTTGATATGTCGGCGTTCAACTTCCGGGTGCTTGTCCAAGATGCTGTTCAAGCGGTCTCTCCCAAAAATATCGTCGGTTGACTGGATGAATGGCGACAAGGTCGTTTTAAGTTCGTCGGCCTGTTGCGGCGAAAGCGGAACAGATGTTGTGAGAATGTAGCGAGCGGGCTTGAGCTTGATTATTTTAGGCAGCTCCTTGTTCAGGAGTTCTGACTTCAGATTGGCAAACGTCGCATAACGCTTGCATTGGACAATCAACCCTTGTCCTTTTTGCGGTGCATACCGGAGATCAATCCCTTTATCCCGTCCTTCCCGAAAATTTTCCAGCCGAATGCCAAGCTCGGCTTCGAGCAAATCCTTCGAGAGGAGTTCGAAGTCGAGCGGAGACAAGGTGCTTGTGAAATTGTATCTAGCCATTTAATCCCAACCGGGATGAGATTGAGATTACGACGCAAAACAACATGAAACAATTACGGAGTTCGCATCGGTATTCGACTCCTCGCCCCGGCCCTCTCCTCGTTTGGCGAGGAGAGGGAGAAATTTAATTTGCGGGACGCTTTCTCGGCAGTCATGCCTTCAAAAAATAATTCCGCTGCTTGTCACTGATGGGCATCTCGAGTTTTTCCATCACGGCCAGCATGTCTTCCCAGACCTTGCGCTTTTCGCTCATGGCCTGGTTGCGGAGTAGATACGCCGGATGATATGTCGGCATGAGCGGTGTGCCGCGATACGTTTTCCAGGTGCCGCGCAGTTTGGTGATGCCAAGGGTCTTGCCCAGCAGCCCTTCCACCGCCGTCGCGCCCAGCGCCACGATGACCTTGGGCCGGATCAAATCAATCTGCTCGTGCAGATACGGAATGCACGTGGCCATCTCGTCGGAGGTCGGCTTGCGGTTGCCGGCGGATTGGCCGGGGGTGTCGGGCCGGCATTTCAAAATATTCGCAATGTAAACGTCCGCGCGGCTCAGGCCCGTTGCCTGGATGATTTTCGTGAGCAACTGGCCGGCCTTGCCGACGAACGGCTCGCCCTGTTCGTCTTCATCCGCGCCCGGCGCCTCGCCCACGAACATGAGCTGCGCGTCAATGCTGCCCACGCCGAACACGACGCTCTTGCGCGACGACGCGAGATGGGGGCATTTGACGCAAGCCTGCGCCCGCCCGCGCAACGCGGCGAAGGCGGCAACTTTGTCGAGAGTCGAAGGTCGAGAGTCGAGGGCCGGAGTTTCACCGGGCAACGCGAGTGAAAGTTCCTGTGGTGGCGTGGAGGCTTTATCCATTTGAGATTTGGGATTTGAGATTTGAGATGTTACGGCGGGCGGCTGCGCCAGGGCGCGGAGGGTTTCGGGCGCGACGGCGACGTGGTGGACGCCGTGCGATTTCAAGTCTTCCAAATGTTGGATCGTTGCGTCGAGGAGCTGGCCATAGGCGTCGGGCATGGCGTCATCGTAGCGGTTGCGCGGCGAAGCACAAAAAATAATTGTTCACAATTGCAGCCGGGGCCAAACAGGTCACTTCCCGCAAAAACACGCCGGTTTGTTTGGGCACAAAGGAACGCTGTATCTGTTGGCGGCAGGATGCCGCCCTGACTGGCACGCTGGGAAGCGTGCCGCCACCCCGTGGAGGCAGCCATCCTGGCTGCCAGTCATTGTGGCTTCCAGCCGCGTGTTCCCAAGGCAGATACAGTGTCCCACTGGACCCGGTTTGTTTGGAGTCCCGTCTTCGGCATTGCGCGGCTCTGGATTTCACCGTAATTAAGTCGTGCCCATGATACGAAAAATCGCCCTGCCGCTGTTGCCGGTTCTGTTTGCGTCCATTCTGCTCGCCGGCTGCACTTCCACCCGGACGGCCACGGTTTCCCCGCCCGCGCCTTCCAAAATTTGCCCCTTCAAGTTTGGCGGGTTGTTTTATGAAACCGCAACCGGCCGGACTCCGCTCCCGGCCATTCCTTTCACCAGGACACCAGCCGGGCCGGGCCGGCAGGCGGAAACTCAAATGCCCGACGGGCGGGTGGTGAAAATCTCCGTGAAACCGGATGGGAACGACTTCTCCATCCGGCTTTCCGCAACGCCGGACGCGGACATCGTCAAGTGGGGCATGGCTGTGGACGCCGCACCGAAGGAATACTTCACCGGCCTGATGGAGCGCGTCGTGGACGGACCGCAGACAAATTCGTGGGCGACAAATATCACCGCCGCCATGAACCTCCGCGGCGAGACCGTGGATATGATCATCAAGCCGACGCTGTCCGTCTATGCGCCGTTTTATATTTCGTCGCGCGGCTATGCGGTTTTTGTGAAGGGAAACTGGCCGGGCCGTTTTGACTTTTGCGCGAGCGTTTCCAACCGGGTGAAGATTGAATTTGATGGTCCGTCGTTTGAAGCAAAAATCTACACCGCCGACAATCCCGCCGCGCTGGTGCGCGCGCACGCGCTCGACGCCGGGCCGCCGTTCCTGCCGCCCAGATGGATGTACGGCACGTGGCGCTGGCGCGACGATAACACGCAGCGGACAAATTATTACGACGGCACGCCCGTCACTGGTCCGTTCAATTCCGAATTCATGGAGGATGTGTTGTTGATGAAGGCTTACGGCATTCCGTTGGGCATTTGCTGGATTGACCGTCCGTGGGGTCCCGGTCCGGACGGTTACGATGACTTCGAGATTGATACCAACCGGCTGCCGAATTTCCCCGAATCCATCAAGTGGCTCAACAGCCAGGGCGTGCAGATGTTCTTGTGGATTGGCCCGTATTTTCAGGGGCAAATGAAAACGAACGCACTCGCCAAAGGTTGGACACTCGTCAGCGCCGGCCAAAAGCCGGCCAAGAGCAACTATCCGCTGGCGGATTTCACCAATCCTGAGGCCAAAAAATACTGGCAGGACGGCGTGGCCAAACTGCTCAGGCTGGGCGTGACCGGTTTCAAATTGGACCGCAGCGAGGAGAACATCCCCGAAAGCGGACCTTACAAGGTTTTTGACGGACGCTCCGTCCGCGAGAATCGCAACGACTATCCGGCGATGTATGTGCAGGCGGCTTACGACGTCGCCAGGCAATATCGCGGCGACAATTTCGTCTGCATGCCGCGGGCGGCTTACACCGGCAGTTCGGCTTACGGCGTTTTTTGGGGTGGCGACATCGGCGGCACACCGGAAGGGTTGCGCGCCGAAATCATCGCTGTGCAACGCGCCGCCGTGATGGGTTACCCCAATTGGGGCTCGGACACCTGCGGCTACAACAACCAATCCCTGGACACGGAAGTTTGCGGCCGCTGGCTCGGCTTCAGTTGCTTCACGCCCATCATGGAAGTCGGCCCGACACAAAACCGCGCGTTCTGGAATTTTCACAATCCGCCGGTTTATGACGCGAAATTGATTGCCATCTGGCGGTTTTATGCGCGCCTGCACACCCGGCTGACCGATTACAGTTTTAAACAGGCCAAAGCCGCCCATGAAACCGGCATGCCAATCGTGCGCCCGCTGTTTTTGGCCGAACCGAAGGTCCCCGCCGCGTGGTCGAACTGGTGGACATATCTTTACGGCCCGGACATTCTGGTTTCGCCCATCTGGCAAAAGAATCAGCGGACACAGGAGGTTTATCTGCCGTCCGGCGGCCAATGGCGCGACGCGTGGAATCCTGAAAAAATTTACGCCGGCGGCCAGACCATCACCGTCAAGGCGGACTTGCATCAAATGCCCATCTTCGTGCGGATGGGTTCGAAGATTGAGTTGGGTGATTTGAACCAGGAATGGAGCGACGCGGTGGCCGCCGCGAACACGCGCCCGGACTTGAAGCGGCTCGATGCCGAAGTGAAGGCGTGGTTCGACCAGAAACACCCGGGCCAGGCATCCGGTCACGAGTGATACCAAATCCCATTGGGAATCGGTATATTGGTAGGGCGCGCCACTCCGTGCGCGCCGTGGACCACGTTGTGATAAGCGGCGGGCAGAGGACTGCCCGCCCTACCCCGTCTTCCGCAGTACAGGGAAGGATAGCAGATTTTTTGGAAACAGGCTGACGGATTCTCTCGCAAATTCCGCAGTGCCGATCGGTTTAGGGTCCAAATTGGGGTGTAGTGCAGAACTCATCATTGCCGTCGCTGGTCTGATGAGCGCAAATTACATTCATGTATTTGCGACGACATCGCCGCACGGTGGACGACAACACCTACGAGTACTGGACGCTGGTGGAATCGCGTCGTACGGCCAGCGGGCCGCGTCAACATACCGTCGCGACTGTGGGCAAGCTTCCTGGGCTGGATGAAAAGGTTCACGCTGGTTGGGAGACCATGGAGGATCTGCTGGAGGGCCGCCCTCCGGCCCGGCAGCTTGAACTGAGGGGTGAGATCCAAGCGCCGGAGGAGCCGCTATGGCGAGAGGTGAACGTGCGCGGTGTGCGGGTCGAACGGGTGCGCGAATTTGGCCAGGTCTATTTGGCCCTTTCACTCTGGCGTCGTCTGGGTCTGCACCGCCTCTTGAACCAGTTGATCCCCTCAGGCCGTGAAGAGGTTCCTTGGGAACGAACCGCTTGTCTGCTGACCCTGGCCCGCTTCTGTGCACAACCCAGTGAACTGGGCATTGCCGAACGTTGGTATCAACGCACCGCGCTGGAGGACTTGCTTGGAATCCCGTGGGAGAAAATCAACGACGACCGGCTGTATCGGGGATTGGACACCCTTCACGAACACAAGGAGCAACTGACCCAACACCTCCTCGAACGTTACCAAAGCTGGTTTGGCGTGGGCTTTGAGTTCCTGATCTATGATGTGACCAGCACATTTTTTGAAGGCCAGGTCTTGGGCAACACCAAAGCGGCACGGGGTTACAGCCGCGACAATCGTCCGGACTGCAAGCAAGTGTGCATTGGTTTGGTCGTCAGCCCGGAAGGCTTGCCGCTGGCTTACGAAGTCTTTGCCGGCAACCGTGCCGACGTGACGACGGTCCAGGACATCATCCGGGTCATGGAAGAAAAATACGGTCAGGCCAAACGCATCTGGGTGATGGACCGCGGCATGGTCAGCGAAGAGAACATCGAGTTTTTACGTGAGCGCAACGCGCAATACATCATCGGCACGCCCAAAGCCCAATTGCGCCAGTTCGAAGCCGCGTTGCTCGATGTCAAAGACTGGAAGCAGGTGCGTGAGGGCGTCGAAGTCAAACTCCTGGCGCATCCGGACGGCAAAGGCCGGGAGCAATTTGTGTTGTGCCGCAGCCAGGCGCGGCGTGAAAAAGAAAAAGCCATGCTGGCCCGGCAGGAACAGCGCCTGTGGCAGAAGCTTCTGGAAATCCACCAAGGCCTGCAAAAAAGGCCGGCACCCGCCGACCAGATCGAACGGCGTGTCGGCCGATGGCTGGGACGCTATCCAGCCGCTGACAAGCTCTTCGAAGTGGAAGTCCAGTTGAACGAGCGAGAACAAGCCTGCGGGTTGGTCGTGGCCTGCCTGGTGGACCGGAATCAATGGGCGGCCCAAGCGCATGGAGCGTATTTGCTGCGCACCAACTGTACCGAAGAGGATCCGGCTAAAGTGTGGGAGTGGTATCTACAACTACAGCAGGCCGAGGCGGCGTTCCGTTGTGCCAAGAGCGACCTGAGTTTGCGGCCGATTTTTCATCACAAGGCCGAGCGGGTCGAGGCGCACATATTGGTCTGCTTCCTGTCGCTGGCTTTGTGGCGGACACTGGAAATGTGGATGCGCGGCAAGGGACTGGGCACCTGTGCCCGGCAGTTGGTGGGCGAGATTGCGACCATCAAGTCGCTGGACATCGTGTTGCCCGTCAAGACTGCCGAGGGCGTGAGCGAGCTGCGCCTACGAACGGTGGCACGCCCCGAGCGGTTGGTGGCTGAACTGTTGCAGCGATTGGGTCTGCTTCTGCCAGAGCAGAGCCGGATCATTCAAAATGCAGTCGAAAATGTAGTGCAGAAAACCGGGGTCTAAATTACCTAAGCCCCTGACAATCAGCACGGCTTCCCTCCGAACTGCGGAAGACGGGCTACCGAGGTTTGTTACAGTTGTGATTGAGAAATGGCATGATTTCCAGATGCCGGCCCGTTTTTACTTCAATGCGAGCTTGAGGGCGAAAACGTCGTCGCCGGGTTTTTTTGCCGGCAACGTCACGTGCAGGCCATCAGCCTCCCGGGCCCAGATAATTTTTTTCGATGAACCAAGCAGCTTGACGGAAGCAATGGTTTGGTCGAGGAGCGCCGGTTTGTCCGCCGTACCTTGGCCGAGGGATTGGATGACGAGCTTGCCGTCGTCCGGCCAGCCGAGAAAATAGGCGTAAAGCGCGCCGTTTTTCGTGGTGAACCGGATGTCTTGCGCGCCGAACTTCACCCTGTTTTCATTGAACATGCCGCCTTGCGCCCGGGTCGGGCCTTCACCGTAAATTTTCCATGGGCGGCTGCCGAAGATGCCTTCACCGTTCACCTTCATCCATTTGGCCATGCCTTTGAGGAACGCGACCTCGTCGCTGTCAATCGTGCCGTCCCCGCGCACGGGAACGCTCAAAAGCAGGTTGCCGTTCTTGCTGACGACGTTCACCAGCATGCGGACGACCTGGCCGACGGTTTTATATCGGTGCTGCTCGAAGAGCCGGCGATTGTAATGCCAGTCGCCGATGCAGGTGTCGGTCTGCCACGGCGCGGGCTGGATCACGTCGCTGGCCCCGCGCTCGTAGTCCTCGACCACCGCCGGGCGGCGCGCAGCGTCGAGGCCTTTGACATTGACAACGGCCTCGAGTTTGCCGCTGTGCCATTGTTCGCTGGCGTTGTAATAGTGCGCGACGATATCGAGCCCGGCCTGGCCGAGCGGGAGCTGGCCGATGTTGTCGAAATAAAGCAGGTCGGGGTGGTATTTGTCCACGAGGTCCTGGCAGCGGAGGAACCAGTTTTCCGTGAAGGCCGGATTGTTGGTCGGCGGATCCTCTGTCCAACGCCGGTCGTTTTTTTCGTGCCAGGCGCGGACGGCCTGGGCATTGGTCATGCCCTCGGGCACCACCAGGTTTGGCCCGGTGTAAAGTTCCTGCGGGTCGAAACCGTCCCACCATTTGCCCTGGCCATCGGCTTTCGTGAGGGTGAAAGCATCGTAACGCACCCCGGCCAGCGGGCCCTCGCCATCGTAACCGTAAGCCGTCTGAAACCAGTGCCACGAATGCGCCGAGTGATTGCTCACGCCGAAGCGCAGTCCCTGCTTGCGCGCGACCTTCGCCCAGGTCCCAACGATGTCCTGGTGCGGACCGACATTGACGGAATTCCACGCGTGATATTTCGAGTCGTAGGTGTCGAAATTGTCGTGGTGGTTCGCGAGCGCGACGAAATATTTCGCCCCGGCGGCCTTGTAAAGCGCCATCAACTTTTTCGGCCTCCAATGTTCCGCATGCCAGAGGTTGTCAATTTCCATGAAACCAAATTGTGACGGATGGCCGTAGTGCGCGACGTGATATTCGTAGTCCGGTTCGCCCTGGATGTACATTTTGCGCGCATACCAGTCGCCCTGCTCCGGCACACATTGCGCCGACCAGTGCGCCCAGATGCCGAACTTGGCGTCGCGGAACCACCCGGGGCAATGATACTGCGAGGCCAGCGATTCCCAGGTCGGCTGGAACGGGCCGGCCGCGATCGCCTGCGGCGGGCAATTGGTCTGCGCCGCCGCCACCGGGAGGAGGCAAATGCCGGTCAGGGCCGAAAGGAGCAGCGGAATACAGGTTGTTTTCATGATTTGACCTGACACTGTTTTTGGCGCGTCCGGCAGGACTTGAACCTGCAACCTTCTGATCCGAAGTCAGAAGCTCTATCCAATTGAGCTACGGACGCATCAGGAGACATTATGCGGGTTCTGTGGCGGCAATAAAGCGGATTCATCGCGACGGAATTCCAATGAAAGCGGAATCGCGCGCCGATTGACTTGGCAGGCGGGTTTGTTAGCGTTGCCCTGCACATGGCAATAAAGCCGTTCTCACGTCTCATTAAAATTTTGACCGGCGTTTACTCCGGCGCGGAAAGCGAACTCAGCCGGCTGGAACGTTTTGCCCATCTTTGGGCGCTTGTCATCCGCAGTTTCGTGCGCAACCGCTGCCCCGTCCGCGCCGCGGCCCTGTCTTATACCTCCCTGCTCGCGCTCATCCCCCTGCTCGCGGTGGCCATCAGCGTCACCGGCGGCCTGCTCAAAAACGAGGGCGAGGAAAAAATCTACCAGGCGATTGACAAATTGGTTTCCACCGTCATGCCGCCCGCAACGCTCAGCACCAACGAGCAGAAGGTTTCGCTGAATCCCGGCCCGGGCCTGTCGGTCACCCCGAACTCCACCAATTCCCCGACGGCCGAGGTCCCGGCCAATGCGCCGGCAGAAACCAATCTGATGGCCGCCGGAACCGAAATCCACGCGGCCACCGCGCAGAAAGAAGTGGTCCGGGACATCCGCGATTTTGTCCAAAAAACCCGCAGCGGCACGCTCGGCACGATTGGCATGCTGCTGCTGGTGGTCGTGGCCATTCAAATGCTGGCGAACATCGAGGAGACATTCAATGACATCTGGGGCGTGACCCGCGGACGCAACTGGCTTTGGCGCATCGTGGTTTACTGGGCAACCATCACCTTGGGCCCGCTGGCCCTCGCCGGGGCGCTGGGACTTGCCGGGGGCAAACATTTGAAATGGGCGGAGCATTTGATCAACCAAATGCCGCACATCGGCGGCTTCTTTTTTCAATTCCTGCCCCTCCTGGTCCTGTGGCTGACATTCACGCTGATTTATCAACTGGGGCCCAACACCCGGGTCCGCTTCGGCGCGGCGTTCGTCGGCGGGGTCGTCGGCGGCTCGCTTTGGCACATGAACAACCTTTTTGGTTTTCTTTACGTTTCCCGCGTCGTTTCCAACAGCAAGATTTACGGCAGCATCGGCCTGGTGCCCGTGTTCATGATCGGGCTTTATTTTTCGTGGCTGATCCTGTTGTTCGGCGCCCAGGTCGCCTACGCCTTCCAAAACCGCAAGGCCTATCTGCAGGACAAACTGGCGGAGAACGTCAACCAGCGCGGACGCGAATTCGTCGCGTTGCGGCTGATGACGTGTATCGGGCAACGCTTCCAACGCGGCCTGCCGCCGGTCACCATCCAGGAAATTTCCGTCGAACTGGGCATTCCAACCAGGCTCGCGCAACAGGTCTTGCAGACGCTCCTCGCCGCGCGGCTCGTCACTGAAATCGCCGGCGCCGAATCCGCCTACGCGCCCGCGCGGCCGCTGGAGGCCATCAACGCCCACCACATACTGCACGCCATGCGCACCGGCGGCGGACAGGAACTGCCCTCGCAAAACGAACCGGGACGCGCGGAGGTTTACGGCGAATTTGCGCGCATCGAGGAAGCCGAACGCCAGGCCGCCGCTTCCGTGACGATGCTGGCGCTGGTCAACCGCGCCCAGGCCCGGCTCGAAATCGCCGCGCCGCAGCCGGACAGCCAAATTCCCCTGCCGCCAACGGTTGAGTCTTTATCGTCCTCTTCGCCTGCCGCGGCGAAGCACAGCGAAGACGGGTCGTCCTCGTCCTCGAAAAGTGACCAACCGCCGGGGACGAGGGACGAGGACGAAACCAAAGAAACAACAAGTGGAATCACGGAGGTTCCCACGGTTGCACCACCGCTGCCAGCTGCCCCGCCGGTCGAAAAACACGAGGTGGTGGTGCCCGAGGACAGGGAGTTCCCATTGTGATGCAAACTCACCCGCTCCGTTGGCGCTGAGGCGCACGGGATGAGGCGGGAGAAACCGAAGATTTTGAGCGACAACCTGGCGGTTGCGGTATTACAAAACTTTGTCGCATATGCGACAAAGTTTTGTTAACAGCCTTGATACAAACAACTTGGGATTTTGACAAATCACAGCTTCCCGATGAACCGTTTTAGTCGGACCATCGCTTCCTTGAGGCTTTCCATGCTGGTCGCGTAGGCGCAGCGGATGAAGCCTTCGCCGCATTCGCCGAATGCCGTGCCCGGCACGGCGGCCACCTTTTCCTCGTCCAGCAGTTTCAACGCGAAGTCCTTCGACTTCAGGCCGAACTTCGCCACGCTGGGAAAGGCGTAAAACGCGCCGAGCGGACGATGACATTCAATGCCCATGTCCGCGAAGGCGGCTGCCATGAAATTCCGGCGACGGCGATATTCATCCACCATTTCGCCAACATCCGAATCCGGTCGGGCCAAGGCTTCAATCGCGGCTTTCTGTCCCATGGAAGAGGCGCACAGCATCGTGTACTGGTGGATTTTCATCATGGCCTCGATGAGTTCCGCCGGGCCGCAGGCGTAGCCGAGGCGGTAACCGGTCATCGCCCAGGCCTTCGAGAAACCGTGCAGAAAAATCGTCCGATCGCGCATGCCCGGCAGGCTCACGATGCTCGTGTGCGGTGAGTCGTAGGTCAGTTCGCCATAAATTTCGTCCGTGACGACGATGAGGTCGCGTTCGCGGGCAAACGCGGCGATGTCCTCCAAATCCTGCCGGCCCATGACCGCGCCGGTGGGATTGTTCGGAAAATTCAGCATCAACACCTTCGTCTTCGGCGTCACCTTTGCCTCGATCATCGCGCGCGTGAGACGAAATCCGTTCTTCGGCTTCGTCTCCACCGCCACCGGCACCCCGTGCGCGAACAAAATCGTGGCGCGATATGACACGTAACACGGCTCATGGTAAAGCACCTCGTCGCCGGGCGTGACCAGGGCGCGCAAGGCGAGGTCCAGCGCCTCGCTCACGCCAACGGTGATGAGGATTTCGTCCTCCGGGTTGTATTCCGCGCCGAATTTTTTGCCGACGTATTGGGCGAGCGCCCGGCGGAGTTCGAGGTAGCCGTAGTTGCTCGTGTAATGCGTCACGCCGCGTTCGAGCGCAAACATCGTGGATTCCCGCACGTGCCAGGGCGTGTCAAAATCCGGCTCGCCGATGCCCAGGCTGATCACGTCCTTCATCGTGCTGACGATGTCGAAGAAGTCGCGGATGCCCGAGCGCGGGATGTCGCGCACCGTCGCGTTGACGCGGTTACGGAGCGACACTGAGTCTTTCTTCTGCATGGCCGGATTCCATCAGCACGCCGAGGCGCTTGTAGGTTTTGAGCATGAAGTGGGTGGACGTGGAGAGCACGCCTTCGAGCGGTGACAGCCGTTCGCTGACGAATGCGGCCACCTCGCGCAAGTTGCGGCCCTCGATGAACAACAGCACGTCATAGGTGCCGCTCATGAGATACGCCGAGCGCACTTCGGGAAATCGGCTGATGCGGGCGGCGACGGTGTTGAACCCGCCTTCGCGCTGGGGCGACACCTTGACCTCGATGACAGCGGTGACCGTATCGAGCCCGAGCTGGTCCTCGTTCAGGATGGCCTGGTAGCCGCGGATGATCCCGCTCTTTTCATATTTGGCAATGCGCTTGTTCACCTCCGCGACGGAGAGGTTCAGCATCTTCGCAATGTTCTCACGCGACTCAGTCGCGTTGGCCTGCAAAATTTTTAACAGTTCATCCATAATTCACCTCGTGGTGAGACGGGCGGGAAAGTAACGGCTCCAGACGGATTGGTCGAGCGCGAATACAGCGCGAATACAGTCACCGGCTGGTTCCGCTCGCAGTGGCGGCGGCGGGATTATCCGACGCCGGTGGCGGGGGTGGGGGCGGTTCCGGCGGGGGAACCACCACCTTCATTTTCAATGTGCTGGCGTCGAGCTTGGTTTTCCCTCGCTTGTTGACCATGTCAACGCGCTGGCGCATTTGGGATTTGTTGATGCAGTAGAGAATCGCGGTTTCCTCGGTGATCAAATCGTCTTCGTAGGCTTTAATCAGGGATTGTTCGAAACTGTGCCAGCCGTAGGTATGCCCGGCTTCGATAATGTCCGACAATCGGCGGTTTTCGTTCTCGCCCACGCCAATGGCTTCGCGGGTGCGCAGGTTGCTGCCCATCAATTCGGTGACCAGCAGCCGTCCGCCGTCCTTTCGAGGGACCAATCGCTGGCAGATGATGTAACGCAGGGTCCCGACCAGACGCTCGCGCACCTGTTGTTCCTCATCCCGCGTGAACATGCCCAGGATGCGCTGGATTGTCTGTCCCGCGCTGATGGTGTGCAGGGTGCTGTAAACCGCATGTCCGGTTTCCCCGGCCGTGAGCGCAATTTCCATGGTTTCGCGGTCGCGAATTTCGCCGACGAGGACGACCTTGGGCGCCTGCCGCAGGGCGGCGCGCAGACCGTCGGGAAAGGAGTAGAAGTCGCGTCCCAACTCGCGCTGACTGAACGTGGCCTTGAGATGCGGATGTAGAAATTCAATCGGGTCTTCCAGGGTGACGATATGGACCTCACTGGTCTGATTGATTGCATTCAGCATGGCGGCCAGCGTGGTCGTCTTGCCGCTGCCCGTGGCGCCGGTCACAAAGATGAGTCCGTTGTTTTCCCTGATGACCTCGCGGAACACCGGCGGCAGATGGAGCGAGTCCAAAGTGGGAATCTGGGCCTGGAGCCGCCGCATCACCATTGCGTAATTTCCATTCTGGCGGAAGATGTTGACGCGAAACCGGCAGAAATTCTTCAGGGCATAACTGCAGTCGCACGATCCGCGTTCCGCCAGGTCCTGGATCAACCGGGCATTCTGATTGATGATGGCTCCGGCCACGCCTTCGATATGTTCGCTGGTGAGCACGGTTTCGGGCGGCTCAAGCGCAAACGGTTTGAGCCGGCCGTGAACTTCCACCTGCGGAGGTTTGCCGGCCACGAAAAGCAAATCCGAAATCCCATCGGCGCTTTGAATCAAGGCCGCCAGCAACTGGTCGAGTTCCTCTGTCGGGATTGTTTTCATCTTTCAGACACGGCTATGCCCATCAACTTGCTTTTTCCGGCCCGGTTTGGTTTGGGGATTGGTTTCCTTTGCGGTGGTGAGGGCTTCCAATTGCTTCTGGATTTCCTTCGCCCGCTGGTGGAGAAACCGGGTTTGCAGCAAATTTCTTATCCGCAGCGTGACTTCCGTAAAATCAATGGGTTTGCCCAGGAAATCGTTGGCCCCGGCCGCCAATGCCCGGCTCCGCGTCTCCGCCGTGTTCACCCCCGTGATCACCAGCACCGGCAGGAATTCGCCGGCTGGCGCCGACTTCCGCAATTGTTTCAAAATGGTAAACCCATCCAGTTTGGGCATGTACAAATCCAGCAGCACCAGGTCGGGCTGAAACTGTTCGAATTCCTTTTGCGCCTCGGTCGGGTCGGTCAAACTTCGGAAGTTCGGAAATTGGGCCTTTTGCAAAGTCCATTCGAGCATACGGATGTTCGCCATCTCATCGTCAATGATGAGAATTTTTGCCGTGCAAAGCTCTTGTTCGCTCGGAAATAAATTGCTGTTCATGATGCGGTCAAGCCGACGCCTTTATCCGTTTTCCGCAATATCCATACCACTTTGAGGCGCGTAATACGCTTTTCTGCATTTATGCCGCGCCGCTTTTGAGGCCGAAAAGGGGGGGATGCGCCGGGTCGAATTGTAGGCAGCGTGAAACGAAGAAAGCAAAGCCCGCAGGGCTGGCACTTTTGTAGCCCGGCTATCCAAATCAATCAAAGCTCCAGCGAAGCGACATCGTCAAGGGCAAAGCGGTGGAGGGCCACCGCAGTCCAAAACGCGAGGCGTTTGCCGGTGACATGCGAGCCACGCGAAGCGTCGTGGAGTGCGCCAGCCCCCTGGCGCTTTCGGATGGAACCGCGAACGACACGAAATACGCGAACAGCCCGCCGCGCCGAAACCTGAGATTGTAGGAGCCGACGTGCTTGTCTCGCCGTAGACGGGCGAAGGCGGAAGGAGGCTTTGACTGAAACCCGATAGAAAATGAGTCTCGTCACCGGACTTCGCGCCGAATGCTACGACCCGGCAAGCCTCGTCTCCTAAAAATGGACGGCGGAGTGTGGCCGTCCCCGGCCACAGCAATGGACGAACGGCGACGCGCTTTGGCCAAACCGATGCCGGCCGGCTTTGCCACGTTGCTGCGCCCGGGGACTCCGATAAACTCCGATGAATCGCGAGCCGGTCGCGAGCAGGCGGGCGCACTCCGGAGATCGGGGAAAACTCCCGCGCCGGGCGAAGGAAACTGCCGCTGCCAAAATCAGTTTGGGATGGATGACCGGGGTAGCTGACTATTTCTCGTCGCTTTCTAAATTTATCTCGACGAATGGTTTTGCTAGCTTAAAAAAGTCCCCGTTGGGGTCATCAATATTCAAGACGTATTCGCCGACTCCTGCCGGAACAAACCTTTCGCATTTTTTGAAAAGCTCTGTTTTGAGGATTCCAGTCTTTTCTTGAAGTTCGAGACACAAGCTTATGATGTGTGGCAACAGTGAAGGATTCGCCTGAAGTTGACTACAGATTAAACTTTTGTCCGTCGGACGCCGCACTAGACGCACCTGATTAGCTTGTCCGACATCGAACCAATCAAACTCACTGGCATCAGAGTGAGCCAAGATTTTATCGCGGTGTTTCAATAAATCGCGATGCAACTCCTGATATTCGGGCGGAATTAGTTCCTCCCCAAGGGAGCCCACCACACGAGATTTCCTGAAAGGTTTCCCGTAAAGGACGTAAATGGCTGTCATCAACGGATAAAATACTGGATTGTCATCTGCGATATTATTTTGGAGAACGTATTCAGCTGCCGCTCGCGCATGCTCGAAAGACTGCCCTGCATAAAACATTTTCCAGAGCGACCTCGCATCTTCAAATTCTTGTGGTTGCATTTTATTTGTCGGCTTCATATTCACAGATTTTGTTAACGCCGCAAGCGACAATGAGACGTGTATGTGGCGCTTGCCAGCCAAGCGAAACCGATTACGCTTGCAGCATGAAAATGAAGTTGTGCGTGACGGTTTTTCTGCTGCTCGTTTTGTGTGCTGGCGTCCAGTTGCATGCCCAACAGAGCGACACGAATTCAGTCGAAAGCATCAAAGCCAAAGCTGAAAGCGGGGATGCAAACGCCCAATGCCTACTCGCTGAGTATTACTACGCTGGCGGAGTTGTCCCACAGGATTACGTGGAGTCCGTGAAATGGTTTCGCAAGGCCGCAGATCAAGGGCTTGCAAAAGCTCAGTTTAATCTCGGTGCTTGCTATAATTCTGGAGCGGGGGTCACACGAGATGCTGGCGAAGCAGTAAAATGGTGGTATAAAGCTGCTAAACAGGGTCTTCCCAACGCCGAGTTCAACCTTAGTTGTTGCTATCAGCAAGGCATTGGCGTGCCCACAAACTATGACGAAATGGTCAAGTGGTGTCGTAAAGCAGCTGAACAGGGGTACGCAGTGGCTCAAAACGCCCTCGGAGTTTGGTATGAGCAGGGCTTTGGTGTGAAGCAAGATTATGTCGAAGCTGCAAAGTGGTATTGCAAGGCCGCTGGCCAAGGAAATGTCGAAGCCCAAGAAAAATTCGCCGAATTCTTATCTTATGGAAAAGGGGTTCCTCAAGACTATGTCGAAGCCTTGAAATGGTATCGCAAGGCCGCTGATCAAGGAGATGCGGTGGCACAATATAGCCTTGGTAATCAATATTATCGGGGTTATGGGGTAATTAGAGATTATGTGGAAGCCGACAAGTGGTTTAATCTCGCTTCGGCTCAAGGCTTAGATTTTGCGAGGAAAAGTCTATCCGTCGTCGAACAGTCAATGACTCCAGGGCAAATTGCCGAAGCACAGAAATTAGCACGTGAATTTGTTCCCAAAAAAAACGCCACAGGTTTAAGTGTTAACAAGTCCGCTTCGTCCGAAATTCCCACGGCCACCGGCACGGGCTTTTTGATCACAGACGATGGTTATTTGATTTCCAATTATCACGTCGTCAAGGATGCGGTCAAAGTGAGGTTGGTCACGGGTGCGGGACTCGTTGACGCCAAGGTAGTGAAGTTGGATGCGGCGAATGATCTTGCGTTGCTCAAAGCGACTGGACGATTTGCGCCGTTACCGGTAGCGGCGAGCCGGGGCGTGAAGCTGGGCGGCACGGTGGCCACGGTCGGTTTTCCCAACATCGGCATGCAGGGGTTCTCGCCCAAACTGGCCAAGGGAGAAATCGCGTCGCTGTCCGGCGCGGCGGATGATGCGCGGTATTTCCAGATCAGCGTGCCGGTGCAACCTGGCAATTCGGGCGGCGCGTTGGTGGATGAGCATGGGAATGTGGTGGGCGTGGTGTCGGCCAAGCTGGATGCGGCAACCGCGCTGGCGGCGAGCGGGTCATTGCCAGAAAATGTCAATTACGCGGTGAAGAGCAGTTTTCTGTTGAGCTTCCTCGAATCCGTGCCGGCAGTTTCCGCCATACTCAAAGAGCCAATCACGGCTGACCGGAAGTTTGAGGATGTGGTGAAATCGGCGCAGGATGCGGCGGTGCTGGTGGTGGTTTACTGAAGGCTGGAACGAGACAGAGGAATGGGGGACAAAGGAATTTTTTTAACACCGACTTCGTCGCGTGCTCGCGGAAACGGAGCTGCCTTGTCTCAAATTCCTCTGTCCCAAACTCCTCTGTCAAATTCTATTTTTGAGCCCAAGCCTTTGTTAACTTGGTTTGCTTCTGTTCAAGATCCGTTTCGGTTTTTAGATTAAATGTTCTCCGCTGTTTCCGAACTGGCCGTGGATTTTTTGGCCGCGCGCAGGATATAATATACCACCGGCGTTGCCACCAATGAGAGCAACACGGAAATGCACAGCGCGCCGATGACCGCGATGGCCAGCGGACGCAGCATGTCCGCGCCCGAACCGACGCCGACCGCGAGTGGCAACATGCCCAGCGCGGCGGCCGCAGACGTCATCAGCACCGGCCGCAGACGGCGGTGGCCGGAACGCACCAGCGCCTCCACCAATTCCGTGCCGCCAGACTCCAGTTGCTGCACAAAGTCGAGCATGAGAATTCCGTTTTTGGCGACGATGCCCACGCCGATGATCGCGCCCAGAAATGAAACGATGTTCAGCGTAATACCGGTGATCCAAAGCGCGGCGACGGTTCCGAACATGGCGAGAATCGCGCCGAAGACAATCGCCACCGGCTCGTTGAACGAACGGAATTCAATCAGCAGCACGGTGAACACGAGCAGGATGGCGGCGAGCAAAACCAGCACGAGGTTGCGGAAGGATTCCTGTTGTTGTTGGTAAAGGCCGCCGTATTCGACCGTGCCGGGCGGCAGCCATTTGGCCTGGCTCAACTTGTCCTGAATTTCTTTCATCGCGCTGCCGAGATCGCGGCCTTCAAGCCGCGCGGAGACGCTGATGTCCTGCCTCAAATCATCACGAACCAGTTCCACTTCGCTGGGCTCTTCACTCACGTCGGCGACTTGTGACAACCGGACAACCGTGCCGCTGGCCGCGCGCAACGGCAAATCGCGCAGCGATGCGATGCGGTTGACGCTCCCCGGACTGGCCAGCACGCGGATGTTGACGATGCGGTCGCCTTCCAAAACATACGATGCTGTCTGGCCCAGCAACGCGGTGTTCACGGCTTCCGCGATGTCCTGAACGCTGAAGCCGAACCGCGCGGCGTCGGCGGGGCGGACGCGGAAATTGATGGATGGGCCCGTTTCCGTCAGGCCGTCGAAGGTGTCCACGACGCCGGGGATTTTTTTGATTTCCTCCCGCACGCGCGGCGCAGTTTGCTCCAGCCATTTCAAGTCGGACGAGAATAGTCTGATTTCAATCGGGTCGGGCGTCAGTTGTAAATCGCCGATCACATCGGTCAGGATGCCGGGGAACTCCCAGCGAAACGCGGGGAATTGCTCATTGTAAGTGTGGCGCAACGCGGCGATGACCTCTTCCGTGGAATGCTTGCGATCGCGTTTGAGCTTGACCGCAAAGTCGCCGCGATACGGCTCGGTGATGAACATGCCCATTTCCGCGCCGAGCCGGCGCGAATAACCTTCCACGTCCGGGTTGGCAGACAGGATGTGCTCCGCCGCGTCAAGCTGGCGCGAGGTTTCGGTGAGGCTCGTGCCCGGCGGCGCCCAGAAATCAACGATAAAGCCGCCCTCATCGAATTCGGGCAGAAAATCGGAATCCAACTGCCGGTAAATGAACACTGACGCGACCAGCACCGCGCTGCAGGCCAGCAACGTGAGCCAGCGATGCACCAGCGCCTGGCGCACGGCGCGTTCGTAAATGCGAATGACGCGCGTCAGCAGCCAGCCGCCCTCCAGACCGCCGGGCGCGTGGCCGTGCTCCAGTTTTTCCCGCTCGCGGATGAACCACGCCGCCAGCGACGGCGTGAGCGTGAGCGCCAAAACCAAGGACGTGAGCAGCGAGACGACCATCGTCAATGCCAGCGCGCGGAAAAACACGCCGGCCACACCGGTCAAAAACGCCAGCGGAATGAAAACCACCACCGGCGTCAGCGTCGAACCGACCAGCGGATAAAATATTTCGCTGATGGCCTCCTGGATTCCCGCCAGTCGTGGGCGGCCGGCGGCGATTTTTACGCACATCGCCTCGACAACGACGATGGCGTTGTCAATCACCAGCCCGATGGACGCCGCGATGCCGCCGAGCGTCATCATGTTGAAGCTCATGTTCGCCAGTTTCATGGCGACGAGCGTGATCAGGACCGTGATGGGAATGGTGACGATGGCCGTCCACACGCTGCCCCAGTTTTTCAGGAAGAAATAAAGAATCAGCACCGACAGGATCAGCCCGAAAATGATGGCGTCCCAGACGCTGCCCACCGAATCGCGCACAAAGAGCGATTGATCGTAAAAGAACGCAAGGCGCATGTCCGGCGGCAATTCGTGCCGGAGCTGCTGCAACTGTTTTTTCAACGCGTTGGCGATGTCGAGTGTGCTGCCGTCCGCCTGGCTTTGGACGTTCAACAGCACGGCGTCGCGTCCCTGGGCGGTCACGGCTTGAAAAACCGGCTCCGGCCCACGCTCGACGCGCGCCACGTCCTTGACCTGCACCGGATGGCTGCCATGGACCGCAATCACCAGATTTTCAATGTCCGCCGCCGAATGCACGCGCCCGTCCACCGTTGTCAGGTAAAGATGATAATTTTCCTCCATCATGCCGGCGGGCGCGAAGAGATTGTTTTTCGTAAGCGCGTCGCTCACGTCCGTCAGACCGAGGCCGGCGGCCTGCAATTTCAGCGGGTCAACGACGACATGATATTCCGGCGTGCGACCGCCGGTAATTTCCACGCGCGCAACGCCGGGAATCTGGAGGAAGCGCGGCTTCAATTCATAATTCGCCGTCTCCCAAAGCGACATGATATCGCGATTAGAACTGGTGAGGCTGATGCCGATGATGGGAAACGCCGAGAACGTCACGCGCTCAATTTCCGTGGAAGCGGTCGCGGGCAGGTCGCTGCGGATTTGCGAGAGCCGCCCCAGCACATACAGTTCCGACTGCGTCATGTCCACGTGCCAGTTGAAAAAGACGTTGATCTGCGCCGAACCGCGCTTGGTGGCCGAACGCACCGTGATTGCGCCGGGAATGTCCTTCATCGCCTCTTCGATGGGGCGCGTGACGGTCGCCATCATTTCGTCGGCGGGCATGATGCCGTTGTTCACGATGATGACGATGCGGGGAAAATTCGTCTGCGGAAAAACCGACGAGGGCATGCGCAGCGCCGACAAAACCCCCGCCAGGCACAACGCCACCGCGATGAACGTGATGGACAGCGCGTGCCTCGTGGCAAACCGGCCCAAGCGTGAGGAAGCTGTGGAAGTCATTGGGAATTTACTTGGATTAAATCAATCGCCAACGCGCCAGCGTCTTGGAGTGCGGTGGCCCTCCACCGCTTTGGCTATTGCCTGTGCCTCGTCCCAAAGCGCCAGAGGGCTGGCGCAGTCCAAAACCTCGCGGCAATTCGGACAGTTTATGGGAATTCGCTTCACGGTTTCACCACCTGAATTTTGGTTTTCTCCGGCAGACCGTAAGCGCCGACGGTCACGACGACGTCGCCCGCCTTGAGTTCCGGCGCTTCAATTTCAACCCAGCCGATTTCGCGCAAGCCGGTTTGCACCGGCGTTTGCGTCGCGGCATCACCTTTGACCAGCGCAATGACACTTTTGCCGCTTTCATCCGTCACCACGCTTTCGCCGGGCGCGGCGAGGCAGTTCGTATGAACCGCCGTCACGATACGCAGGGGAACAAATTGTCCGGGCCGCAATCCGCTGTCCGCCGGCAACAACGCGCGCACCAGAACCGTGCCATTGTCCTTTGCCACATTCGGACTGACGAATGAAAGTTCCATCGTCACCGGCGGTGCGGTCAACACTTCGACCGGATTGCCGGGCTTCAAATCACCGGCTTCCGCCGCCGGAATGTCCGCGCTCACGGCGAGCCGGCTCAAATCCATCACCTCCGCGACGACCGTGGTCAAATCCACCGCCTGCCCGGGCTTGACGTTGACGCGCGCGACCGTGCCGGCCAACGGCGACGTGACGCGCAACAGGGCCAGTTGCGCCTCGGCAGCCTGCAAACTTCGCAGCGACGTGTTTTCCTGCGCGTATAATTTTTTCTGCCGCTCCACTTCCTGCGCCGCGCTTTCCGCTGTGGCCGTACCTGCATTCAATTCCATCAACACGTCGCCTTTTTCAACGTGCTGGCCTTCGAGGACATTGACTTTGGCCACCACGCCGGCAGACGGAGCGGCGAGTTGCGCGCCGGCGGCGGACTGTTCCGCCGTGGCGGGCGCGGGTTCAACCGTGCCGTAGCCGGTGACGTAACGATGCAGGGTGGCAAGTTTGAGCGCGCCGGTCTGGACGGTCACAATGGTCGGCGTCGTTTCGTTTTCGCCCGATGCGGACGCCTGACCGCGCGATTTGAGAAACGCGTAAATGCCCAGTCCGGCGCACAGCACGACGATGGTTCCGGTGATGATTTGATTTCGTTTCATTTTGCACCTTGGGAAAGATTTTTCTCCGCCGCGTTGATCATGGCCGGCGGCAGGGTCAACGGATTTTGGACGGCGTCCTCCAACTGGCCGAGCGCCGTCTGCGCTTTTACCACGGCATCGAGCTGATTTTGCGCGCCGGCGGCGTATTCGATTTCGGCATTGGCCAGCGTCAGCGGCTCGGTTTCGCCCGCCTGTGCCTGAGCGCGGGCGGAATCCAATTGCTTCTGCAAATTGTCCAGCAACGCAGCTGCCGTCGCCGATTTTTTCAACGCCGCGTTGTAACCGGCTAGCGCGCTGTCAATTTCGGCGATGGCGGTGGTTTGCACCGTCAGAAAATGTGCGGCGGCCTCCTGACGTTTCGCCTTCGCCTCGGCCACCGGGCCTTGATTGTGATTGAGGACGGGTAATTCCAGCGTCACGCCCAGCGACCATTTGTTGTCCGTCTGATCGAGTTCGTAGCCGGGGCCGAGGTGGAGGTCGGGATATTGCTTCGCAATTTCGAGCTGAAGCGCGGACTGGCTGGCGGCGTATTCGGCGAGCGCACCGCGCACATCAGCGCGGTTCAGAATCGCCTGCCGCCGGACTTCGGGCGCGGTCGGGTCCGGCGGAAACTGATCCAGCCTGGCGAACGAAAGCGGCGTATCATCCAGCGCGCGCAGCGGCAGGCCGAGCGCACTGGCCAGTTGCGCGCGCGCCTGGCCATATTGGCCGGTGGCGTCCTGTCGCGCCAGCCGCGTGGTGCCCAAAGTGACGCGGGCTTGCGTGACTTCATAACTGGACACGACTCCGGCGGCAAACTGGCCTTCGAGCAGGCGGACGACGTTGCTCTGGGCCGATTCCTGCCGGGCAAGCAGCGCCTCGGTTTCGCGGGCGGCGTAAAGATTGAGGAACGCACCGCGCACACGGCTGCGCGCCTGCCATGCGGCGGAAACAAAATTCCAGCGGGCGGCCTCGGACAGATGGTCCGCCTGGGCAATGCGCTTGCCGCGCTTGCCGGCGGTTTCTATTGGAATGTCCCACGTCAGCCCAAAAATCCACGGCGGCGGCGTGGTGGTGTCGTAGGTGGGCGTGAAACCTACGGTTGGATTGGGGCTCTGGCCCGCCGTAATTCGCCCCGCTTGGACCGATGCCCATTGCGCCCGCGCCTCCGCCAGAGCGGGCTGGTAATAAAATGCGACGAGTGTGAGCGCGTCGAGGCCCCAGGAACGGCGCGGCCAGGGACCGGTGATGTGATTTGTTTCGAGAAAAGCCTGCAAGTCCGTGTTGGTGAGCGAGCGGCTATCGAACGCGGCGGCGGTCTGGTCGGGCGATATGGGCTGCGGGTGAAACCGGGCGCAGCCGGCAAACGCGAGGAATAAAACGAACATCCAACATTCAACATTCAGCATCGAACATCCAACGGCAGGGCGCGTCACTCCGTGCGCGCCGAGTCCGAACCCGCGCCAAACGGCGCGCACGGAGTGACGCGCCCTGGCATAATCATTGAGCGTTGGGCGTTGAATGTTGAATGTTGAATGTTTCATTTATTTTGTGTCCAGCGGCAGGCGCACGGTGACCGTGGTGATTTTCGACGGTACGGATTCAATTTTTATGGTGCCGTCATGGGCGGAAACGATCCATTGGGCAATGCTCAAGCCCAGGCCGCAGCCGTCCACCGCCGGGCTGTGCGCCGGGTCACCGCGAAAGAACCGGTCAAACACCCGCGGCAAAACTTCCGGCGGAATACCGGCACCGGTATTGGCGATGGAGAATTCAGCCGTGTCGTTTACCCGGCGCAAAATCATCGTTACGCGGCCCTGCGGCTGGTTGTATTTGACGGCGTTGTCGGCCAGGTTGAGCAGCAATTGGCGCAGACGATGACGGTCGCCGCGCACAGTGATTTCATCGCAGGTGCCTAGTTCCACTCCGATGCCGTGAGGTTCGGCAAGAATTTGCGCATCCGCAAAATTGTCGCGCACGAGTTCGTCAAATCGCACCGGTTCCAGTTTCAACGCCACCTGGCCTGCGTCAGCTTTGGACAGTAACGTGAGGCCGTCCACGATGCGCGCGAGGCGGCGCAGTTCATCGAGCAGGCTGGCGGCGCGTTCGCGTTCGGCGGCGGAAAGTGATTCGTCGCGCAGGGTGGTCTCGGTTTCGCCGCACAGAACCGTCAGCGGTGTTTTGAGTTCGTGCGAAGCGTGCAACGTGAATTCGCGGGTGCGGTTGAACGAATCGTCGAGCCGCGCCAGCATCCCGTTGAAAACTTCGGTGAGGCGGTCCAGTTCATCGCCGTTTCGGGTGCGGGGCAGCGGGTTGCGGAGATTGCGTTCGTGGATTTTTTCCACGGCTTCCGTCAACCCGGCCACCGACGCGAGCGCCCGGCGGGTCAGCCACCAGCCACCGATGAAACCGAGCAACACCGCCGGCACACCAACCTGTAAAAGCATTTCCCCGGCCTCGGATATGGCGTGCTCCGCCGGTTCGCGACGATGATTATGACGCATTTGTTCGTCGAGTTCGCGGTAGGTCCCCGCGCCGATTATGAGCAGCGATACGGTCAGGACGCCGGCATACCACAAATTGAGACGCGTGCGGATGGTCATGACTGTTCCTTCAAGACATAGCCCGTGCCACGAGCAGTGTAGAGCAACTTGGGTTCAAAATTGGCGTCAATTTTTTCGCGCAGCCGCCGGATGTAAACGTCCACCAGATTGGTGCCGGGATCGAAATCGTAGTCCCAGACTTTTTCGAGGATCATCATCCGCCCGCAAAGACGGCCCGGGGAGCGCATGAGAAATTCCAGCAGGCGATATTCGCGCGCCGTCAGTTCGATGTCCGCGCCGCCGCGCTGGGCCCGGTGCGTGACCGTGTCCAGCGTGAGGTCGGCCACGCGCAGCACGATGGATTTGTTTTCGCCGCTCCGGCGCGTCAAGGCCCGTACTCGCGCGACCAGTTCCGCCAGTTCAAAGGGTTTGGGCAGGTAATCGTCCGCGCCGGCGTCTAGCCCCTCGACGCGTTCGTTGACTTCGCCGCGCGCCGAAAGGAGGAGGACAGGCGTCGTGTTTTTGCGCTCGCGCAACTGGCGCAGCACGCTCAGGCCGTCGCGGCCCGGCAGCATGATGTCGAGCACGATGCCGTCGAAGGGCGTGGCCCGCGCCGCGGCCAAGGCATCGTCGCCGTTGTGGCAGACATCCACGGCAAAACCTTCGGCCTGCAGCGCCTTGCGGACAAACGACGCCGTCTTCTTTTCGTCTTCAACCACCAGCACGCGCATGCCCGACTTTGAGAATGTGTCACCGAACCGTCAAGAGCCACGGTTCGGTGAACGATTGATCCGTTTATTTCTCCATCCCATACACGAGAATCTTGAAACTGTCTGGGACCATCTTGCCGCGCCGCTGGCCTTCGGCGGGGGCTTCGAATTTGGCAGCGGCCAGGTAGATTTTGTGCGTCTTGGGATCAATCGTCATCGTGCGCGAGCCGCGTTGGGTTTCCAGCGTCTGCACCACGGTGAGCTTGTCTGGCGTGTCTTCGTGAGCGATGGTGACCGTTCCGTCGCCGCACGAGGCGAAGGCAAATCCGGTTCCCGGATCAAACGCATTGGCGTCCACGCCCTGCCCGATCGGCACTGAGGTGATGACCTTGCCGGTGGCGCTGTCCATCATCACCATCGTCTTGTTGCCGCCGCAACCGAGGAACAGCCGGTGGTTTTTCAAATCGATCGCCATGCCGGAGGCTTCTTCGCCTCGCGCAATGGGCCAGTTGGTGACGACCTGGTGTGACTTGGTGTCAATCACGGCAACCTCGTTTTTGTCTTCGAGGTTGTTATAAACGCGCCCGGCCTTGGAATCGGCCTGCGCGAACTCCGGTTTGCCGCCCAGCGGGATGGTGGCGACCACCTTGCCGACCTTCGCGTCAATCACCGTCGCCGACTGGCCGCGTCCGTTGAACATGTAAGCTTCCTGTTGGCCCGGCTCATACAGCATGCCGTCGGGATTTTGTCCGGTGTCCACCTTGGAAAGGATCTGCAGCGTTTTCAGGTCAACGATGGCTGCCTTGCTTTCCCGGCCGCAACTGACAAAGCCGCGTCCGAGTTCCGGCGCGGGTGCCAGGCCATGCACTCCCGGCGTGTTGGTGATGACCCCAACGACCTGGTCCTTGGCGAGGTCAATCACCACCACTTCGCTACCGTGTGAAACGTAGAGGCGCTGGCCCGCCGAATCCACGGACAGGTAATCCCAGCCGCCTTCGCCGCCGATGGGAATTTCCTTGATGAAATGATAAGGCCCGCCTGCGCTACGCTCCGGCGCGGCAGGCCCGGCGGCGCGGCAAACCGCGACGGTCAGGCTGAACAATACCGGCAATAGAATTTTTTTCATAACTTGCTTCCTTTTGGTTGAATTTAACACGGCAACTTTTGCTCCTTGAGCCCTTTGGCGTCAATCGCTTACTTTTTGTCCTTTTCGCCGCCGGCTTCCTTGGCTTCGCTTTCCGCCGATTCCTTCTCCACGGAAACCACGTCGCCGGTCATGGCGTCCACGTTCACTTCCGTAATGTCCTTGGTGTCCGGCGTGGTGATGTCAAACGACCAGATCAATTTGCCTTTTTCCTTTTCCAGTTCGCCTTCCTTGATCGTGCCGTTGGGTGCCTTCGCCAGCGCAATTTTCTCGGCATCGGCCCGGCTGACCCTGGCTTCGGCCATGAGCCTGGCCTGTTTGGCTTCCTGGTGTTGCTTTTCACATTTTTCCGAGACGCAGCCGGTCAGCAGCCCGGCGGCGAGGATGGCAATGAGAGAGTGGAGGATGGTTTTTTTCATGGCATGGTCTTTGGTATGATTTTTTGGTTTAAAAATTGAAACGCCGCCATGAAACCTTGTGGAGATGAACGCCCGCTGAACGGCAGATGACAGTTCTGTCATTTGCCGGCTCGAAGCAACTTTGTGAAACCCCTATTTCGGCCGGTCCGTGCGGAAGGGCACCGCCGGCAGGCCGGCCTGGTTGAATAGATTCGGCTGTGCGACTTCGCTCCAGGCAAAACGCACGGCGACGGGTTTTGCCACGTCCGGCGAGGAAACCACGACCGTCCCGTTGGTAATCACGGCTTCCGCCGGGACGAATTTTCCGTCCGCACCGGCGATGGTAAACCACGTCAGCGGCTGGCCTTCCTTGCTGACCAGTCCGCCATCATCGTTGTCGAAAGTCAGAATCGCCTGGCTGCCTTTGATCTTCATTTTTTTGAACATCGGGCCGGTGCAGACGATATCTTTCCGTCCGTAAGTTTTGTTCAACGCGACGAGCGCGAGCCGTTTGCCCACATCCTGCTTGTTGCGCGGATGGATGTCTTTCAGGTCGTCCACCAGGTCGGTCGTCACGATCATCCCGGTGTTCGGAATGTGCAGAGCATGGGTCTGCGCCTCCCAAAATTCCGGCAGGGCGTCGGCATGGGGAACGCGCCGGGCTTTCCCGGTGAAATAATCGAATGGCGCGATTTGGACGTAATAAAACGGGAAGTCGCCTTCGTCCCAAATCTGGCGCCAACTGCGGATGAGCGCCTCCATTTTGTCGGTGTAAATCGCGCCGTCGGGCTGGTCGCCCATGCAGTTGGATTCGCCTTGATACCACAGCACACCGCGCATAGCGAAATGCGCCAGCGGCGCGATCATCGCGTTGTATATCGCGCTCGGCATCGTGCTGGCAAGTTTGTTGGTTACGGGCGGCGGCACGGCCAGGCCGGCCAGCGAGCGCACCATTTTGAATCCTGCCGGCGGCGTCCAAGGTTCGATGCGCGTGCCGCCCCAGGCGGACTCGATCAGCCCGATGGGAACTTTTGATTCCTTCTGAATTTCCCGTCCAAAAAAGTAGCCGGCGGCGGAAAACTTGATGGCTTCGAGCGAATTGGAATTGCACCCCAGCCAGCCGCTGGGTTCGGTGACATCCTGCCGCGGCGCGGCGGCCAGCGCCGTGTGGGCCTTGAACAGCCGGATCTCCGGAAAGCCGGACGCCGCCAGTTCCTGCTCGTAGTTGAAACAGGGCTTCTGGCCGGGTCTTTTGCCAATGGGTTTTTCCATGTTCGACTGGCCGGAGCAAAGCCAGACTTCGCCGACCAAAATATTGGTCAGCGTCCGGGTTGCGGCCGCCTCAATGACCAAATCCGCCGGCTGGCTGGAGGCTTTCAGCGAATTCAAGCGCACTTCCCAACGACCGTCTTTGCCCGCGCGGGCGTGCCTGGTCTGCCCGGCAAATTTCACGGTTACGTCCGTTCCGGGTTTGCTCCAGCCCCAGACCGGTACCGGCTGCTTTTGTTGGAGAACCATGTTGTCGCCGAAAACCGACGGCAATTGCAGCGACGACGGAACCGCCGCGACGGCCTGGGTTTCCGGCGGGGCGGAATTGGTAATGCTGGCGGTGGGTGGCGCGGCATTGGTTACCGCAGCGGCGGATGGCGTGGGATTAGTCGCGTCAGAAATGGCGGCGGGGGCATTGGTCGCAATGGTGTTGGTTGCGATGACATCATCCGCCGCCCGGGCGGGTCCGAAACCAAGGATCAGCGCGAGGCTGGCAACGAAGATGAATTTGGGGGTCAGGCGATATCTCGTGGTTTTCATTTCAAATATTTAATCCCGGCGTTGCTTCGTTCATTTCGGGGCGAGGGTGCCGAGGTAGTTGCCGTAATCGAGCAACAACTTGCCGACGATCAACAGGCCAACCGCCAGGGCCAGCATGGCGTGGGTGCGATGCCGGCAACCCTTCCATTCCTTGAGCCCAACCCCGATCAGCGTGCCCAGTAGAATCAACAGGATCATGTGAATCGCCCAGCAGACTTGCTCGAAGCCCTGGACCTTCATGATGAAGAAGTGACCGAAGCCGTAGAAGAAGAACTGGCCATACCAGAGACAGCCGGTGAGAATGGCCATCGCCCAGTTGACCGGCAGGCTCGCCTTCTCCGCGCCTTCAGGGAGCGCAACCACTTCGCCAATCGTCTTGTGCCGGAAGTGGAGAAACAGGCAATAAATCGCCGTGGTCAGGAACGCGCCGGTGTTGGAAAAGGGATAAATGGCGTTGCCGCAAAAAGTGGTCGCGTCCACCCCCAGAATTGTATGTCCAACCGCCCCGCTCTCGGCCAGTTTGGCTATGGGCGCGCCTTCCGTCAGCGCCATGCTGTAAACCCCCGACAGCACACCGGCCACCACACACAGTATCAAGCCGATGAACGCGTTGCTCCTTCCAGCATCCTGCCCGGCAGCCGGGGTCAGGTCGCGTTCCTTCCACCGGCCGGCCAGACCGCAGAAAACAATCCCGATGATGCCGACACCGATGCCGATGACGACCCAGGTTACACCGGTCTTGGCGAGGAAGGCCTGAATGTTCGCGCCAGCATTAGCGAGGCCGGTGTCGCCCTTGACGATGGCGTAAGCGGTGCCCACCACGGTCGAAATCCCGATGGCGGTGGCATAAGTGATGGAGAAACCCACATAACGGATGGCAATGCCAAAGGCCGTACCGCCGATGCCGTAAGCCATGCCCAGCAGAAACGTGTGCAGCATCGCATCCCGCGGGGCGTTTTGCACCACCGACCAGAAATTCGGAACCGTCAGGAACGCCCCGACGATGGGCAACAACAGCCAGCAGAAGGAGGCCTGGGTCAACCAGTAGGATTGCCACGACCAGCGTTTGACTTTCCGCTGTGGAACGTAACAGAAGGCGGCCGAGGTGGCGCCGATGGCATGGAATAAAATGCTGGAAGCCAGAGGATGCATATGATTTCAGGGGAACTGCATTACAGATTTTCTTTTTTTGACTTCAATGGAAAACTCGGACAGCTTCCTCAGTTTGGCGTAGTATGCCGATAAAACCACCCGTTGGCTACTGGATTTGTCAGCGGTTAGGAACCGACCCCCTTTACGAAATTAATGAAATCAAACCCGGTTGCGGGCCAATACAATCCCACAGTGATCAGCATCAGCAGGAGAAAAATTAATCCAATTTGACGATTGTTTCTGATCTCGACCATTGAATCTCATGGTTGGCAATTCCCGTCACAGTGCAACATATTTTTGCGATAACACATAACTTAAAGAACACGCCGGGCGTGACCGCTCGCGGCAGGAAAGAATTCGCCGGGAGACTGGGCCCCCACGTTCCGCCCCGCTACCAAAGGTTCCCGATCAAACCCCTTTCACTTTCGCTGGCAGCATTGTGGTTTGTGTCATTACTCAGGACTGACCCGTTTTCTGTGCTCTTATCTAAGCGAACCAAATTGATTCCGTTCCGTGAGCGGTAGGGCGCTTCCCGCACAGGACGTGACGGCGCGACCCTGGCCGAACCCACGAAGCACAACGTCACTTGCGCGCGCTCGTGTTTTTCCATTTGAGCGGAGCGAACCAACTTTCCAGCACAGCGCAGCGTTCGTAATTCTGTTCTGCCGGTGACGACGAACGGCACGGCACGCGGACGGGACACTCAAATTAAAAGCAATTCGTCCCGGCTGCGTGACGGGACGGGCGACGCCACGGGCAGACTGATTTTGCTTTTGGGGCGTGACGGCATGATGCCTGGCGTTTCGTTTAGCAGGCAGCATGACGACACGCTCCAGCGAAGAGGGGAAAATACTACAAAACTAGGAACCGACCCGTTTTCCTTCTTATGGTGGTCGCAACCGCAAGTCCGCAACTCGTAGTTGACCAGATAATTGCCCTTCCGGCCCTTGACCAGGGCAATGGGCAGGCCCGGTATCCATACCCTCAACCTGGGTGCGTTCTCCTCAGCGGCCATCTCCGCCACTGCCGCCTCACACAAGTCCGCCTGCAACTTGTCATAGCCACGCTGGCCACACTCGGTGCAAACGTTGCTATCAATGTCGAACCCGTTGACCTGGCCGCCCGACGTGTGCCCCGGATTCTGAAAGTCGCCGATGGGTTTAATGGCCCCACAGTCATCGCACTCAATCAGCTCAACATGATCTTTCATAGATTCTCCTTTCCGGTTATGCCGCCAGCCTGGGCCACATGGCCGTAACGATACCGTGTTGCCCTCATGCTGGCCGGGCCGCCTTTCGTGGATTCTGCGATGATTTTCTTGGCCCGCAGTACCCGCAACCATACCGCCGCCTGCTCGTGCGTTTTCAAAGCGAAAAGCCGTTGCACCGTGCGGCAGGCCAAATAAAACGGTTGATCGCCCGCCAGCATTTGCAACAGATGGCAAAGGGCCACCAGCTTTTTAATCCGGGCATCCTTCACCAACTCCGCCTCCGGCGGCAATGGTGCGCTGGTGGTGCTGATGGCCTGCCAGGCAACATCCACAAGGGCATTGCCTCCAGGTTTCTGGACATCCCCCAGCGCCTCCGTGAACTCAAAAAAGTACTCGTCCCATGTCTGGTCCGAACGCAAATAACCATTGGCCCGGTCATGCCATACGGAAAAAACCGCCTGCAACTCCGCCTCGCTCAATGGCCCTGGCCGGCCCATTTCAAGCGCCTTGACCCGCCTGGCCAGCGTAAACAGCAACTCGTGGTTGCCGTGGCGCTGATGGGGAATGGTCCCGGCCAGCAGGGTCTCCAGTGTCTGCTCATCCATCACTCCATTACCTTCAGACAAGACAGAGGGGCACAGAGGAGCACAGAGGGCCACAAACTGTGGTCTGTCTATCAGTTCTTCTGTACTCTGTTTCTCAGGTATCACTATAGAGTCTCCAGCGGGATGGATGAACTTGGCCGTGACCCCTGGCGGGAACTGGATTTTCTGGAAGGGATACCGGATGGCCTTCACGGCGTTCTGAAAGCTGTACAGCCCGCCAGAGGGATGCACCCCCCAAACGATGGTCTGGTTACCCTCCCAGCGCCATTCGCCCCATGCCTGGCCATTCCGCTTGAGCTTGCAACTGGCTGGCACCTCGCCATCCGGGTAAAACCAGATGTTGCACCCTCGGGCACCTTTCGTCCTCAACGTCTCCTTGAGGTCGGGATTCAAGGCCAGGAACTCCTCGGCCCCGGCATCATCATCAATGTCCAGAGAGCCGATGCCGCCAGAGGCCGGCCCCATGATCACGCCGATATTCCCCTCGGCCAACTTTTGGAGGTACGCCGGGTCCGCCATGTCCTGGGCCGTCACCTGGGTCCACTTCTGCGGGCCACCTTTTTTGCCGCGTGGCCATGACACCAGCAAGACCAGTGTGGCAAACAGCCCCAACACATAATTGACTATATCCGTTTTCGCCGTAGTTTTCATAGGATTCGCATAGCCTGCGGCATTCGGCGCTCAACGGGGGCCAGCCTCCTGGACTGGCCAGCGGTCACAACCGGACCTTAAAGAGTCCCGGCCAGCCGCCCCTCAAATGGAGCCCGTCGCGCAAAATGCGCAAACTATACGGACATCATAGGTTCGGAAAAACGGGACGAAGTGCGAACGGAAGCTAAAAGTTGCGGGAAGCACTTTTTGTCTGAAAACCGGAAGGAATCGGCTATAATTTACGGTTATACTTGTGTGGTTTTGAGCGGAGCGCAGTTCACTGCGATTCTCATTTCCGCAATTGGTTTGTCTTGGACGATTCGGGAGTCATAAATTCGATTCTTTCTCGTAGAGGGGTGCCACGTTCCGGCCCACTACGCCATGTAATTGAATATGCTACGTTCATGAGGCGCGTATTCGAGACCACTCGGATCGTCCGCGTCAAGCTTTAATTCAATATTAGTCGCATGGCTCTTTTCATCACGTTGATAAGATACTGAATACCACCACATTTTGCCCTCTTCATAATAATCCGAAAGAGGAAGGGACAAGATTATGCGGAGCTTTCCATTTTCCACCCTCTCAATATTTAAAAACTCTTTCCGCACACTCATACCACGTCCTTCCCCCGTTGTGAATACAAACTCATCGTTTCCATCTCCATCTAGGTCAACGGCTTCCACGCGAAATTGCTGGTATGTTGAATGAAACGCCTCTTTCCTCAGCACTTTTCCCGATGTATCTTTAATTATGAAAAGAAGCCAATCTTCCGAAAATATCTCTGAAAGATGATTTGTATCTTGAATCACTTCGATTATGAAGTCTTTGCCGCCGTTCAAGCGAACTCTTTCTTCATGGTTCACCTCAGTAAGAACGCGAGCCCGAGAGCTCGTCCCTTTTTGGCCAAGACTAGTCTGCGGTACGCAGACCGCACACCATATCACCACGAGAAGCCACAAATTATTCATTAACATGGTAGAAACGAAATGAATCACACCCGGGTACTGTCTCCTCGCGAGCTTGTCCAGCGTCAATTTTCCTCTGAATATAATCTGGAGTTTTAACGCTTTTACCGGTAAAAAAGTTTATGTCCGGTCCAACGGCAGGCCAATCACCTGGACCATAGCACGGAACGTTAGCTTTAACCTTGTTTAATTCCGTTAAGTCTTGTGGCCCGCCCTTAATATTTTCGCACTTGCCCCCGCAACAGTTATTATAGTTTGGGTTGTTATAGCCACTAAATTGACGCTTTTCCGCCACGATAGCACAGGTAGATGTCTTCTTTGTGGCTGCCCTGTATAGGATAACATTGGCGATTGCCTGTTCGCAAGCATCCGACGTGCCCCTCGCTTCTGCAAATACTATGCATTGCAGGCACTTGCATTCGTCTTTTCCACACGCATTCTCGCTCGCCAAGCCAAGATAGTCCATCAGAGAAACTGGGCTGTTCTCAACAAAGGCGTAATCCAAAGTCAGATTCTCTGATTCTTGCTTTGCCAGTAAAATACAGTTCGCGAAACGCCTTCTCCACGAAAGGGTCTCTGCTCAACCATTTACCCAGACCCGATGCGGTTTTGTAAGCACAGGCCCGCAAACCGGGCGTGAACATTGAGCGAAAACGGCGTCGCCGTGAAAGGCGACCCGATGGGTTGCCGAAAAAAAACCCGACGCGAGTTTTTGGGCGGTGGGGCAAAACTGCGGTGAAAGTTCGGTGTGGCCGGTAGTCCAAGAGTGGACCAAAAGTAGCACATTGCCGGGCGGCTGACTCCCGGTCAGCAGCTAAAGAAGTGAAGCAACTTTGAGCGCCCTCAACCACGCCGCAAGATTACACTTTTTGCGGCGGCGGTGGAAGCGGTTTTTCGAGTTTTGCCGAGGGGTGGCAGCGGGCGTGAACCTCTTGCAGTTGTTTGATGCTGACCTCGGTATAAATGGCCGTGGTGTCGAGTTTTTCGTGGCCAAGCAACTGCTGGATAAACCGGATGTCGGCTCCGTTTTCCAGCATGTGCGTCGCGCACGTGTGCCGCAACAGATGGCACGACGCCACGCGCCCCGTCACCTGCTTGATCCACCCGGCCACCATGCGCGATACCACGTCGGGATTGAAGGCGCCGCCGTAGCCGGTGAGGAACAAGGCTTGCGTGCGCGTGTCCAGGCACAGACGCGGGCGCACGGCCTGCAAGTAATGTTCCAGCCACACGATGGCGCGTTCGCCGACCGGCACCATGCGATCTTTTTTCCCTTTGCCAAGCCGGACGTGGATGGTTTGGCGTTCGGTGTTCAGGTCGGACAGTTCCAGGCGGCACAGTTCGGTGCGCCGGATGCCTGTCGAGTAAAACAGTTCCAGCATGGCCCGGTCGCGGATGCCGAGCGGGTCGGTCACGTTCGGCACGGCCAGCAGCTTTTCGATTTGAGCCAGGGACAACACTTCCTGGGGCAGCCGCTTTTCCATCCGGGGCAGTTCCACTTCGCTGGCCGGGTTGTGCAGGATGACGTTCTGGCGGGTGAGCCAGCGGAAGAAGTCTTTCAAGACACTGAGCCGGTTGCGTTGTGTGCTCCAGCCCAGCCGTTGCCCGTTGGCTTTGATGCAACGCCAGAGCCAGCGTTGGTAGCTTTCCAAAATCGGGCGCGTGATTTGGGAAGCGCGCGTGAGGTCGCGTTCCGCCGCCCAGGCAAAAAAAACTTTCAACGCATCGTGCCGGCCTTCGAGCGTGCCTTCGGCGTAGTTGCGGGACGCGAGCGATTCCAGGTAGCCGTCACGCCACAGGGCGAGCGCGTCGGGCGCGCTGCGGTCGAACGTGTCCGGTCGCCGGTCGTTGCCGCCGCGTTGCGCTTTGGCGCGGCGGCTCAACCATTCAACAGCTTTGATTCCTTTTGGAGCAGGCATGGTTACGATACAAAGTTACAGTTACAACGTGGTGTTTTTTGGCGCGTTCCAGATGTGCGAACCCGTCAACCCGCCAACCGGTTCAAAACCCATTGCCGCCATTGGCGTTTCCGGTTGGCGGGGGTGCTCCGTCAACCCCCGTCAACCGCCCGTTTGACCCCGCCAACCGGGGGTCAAAACCCGCCAACCGCCCGTTGTAGTGGTGCTTGCGGCGAAGCTCGGCCACGTCAATCAAGCCGATGTGCGCGATGTTCTCCGGCGCGTCCACGTCCATCAGCACTTCGTAGAGCAACTGGTTGTTCAAAGGTGCGCGCCGTGTCGCCAGATATTCCAGTTCCACGAGCCGTTCCAGGTGAACGCGGATTTGCGTCAGGCTCCACCCGCTCACCTCGCGCAACTCCCGGCGGCTAAAAGTGGTGGCAGCTTTCGCGCTGCGCTCTTTGCGTTTGGTTTTCGTCAAGTCGCGGATGTGGCCATACAAGCGCCGCGTCTGCGGCGGTAACTCATCGAGCGAGCGGCCCAAAACTTCCGGCGCGAGCTCGTTCGCCAGCGCGATGTCATCGAGCGTGGTCTCCGCGTAATTCCGCCCGCTCGGAAGCGTCTGGATGGGCCGCTGGTGCTGGTGCAAGAGCGTGATGGCCTCAATGAGCGTCAGGTATTTCTCATTGTCCCGCCGATGCCGCGTCCGCTCCTGGGCAAAGGTCAAATCCGGCGCGTAGTCGTTCACCACCGCCAGCGGCGACAGCAACCGTTGCGCGTTGCGGAGTTGTTTGAGCAGGTCCTTGCGTTCCTCGTGCGCGACCAGGCCCGCCAGCGTGCGGCGCTCGCGTTGCATCCGATGAATGCGCCCGGTCTGCTCGGCGCTTTCGTCCACCGCCAGCGTCAGGCAGCGGTTTTGCAACTCTTCGTCCAGGTCAATGGCCGTGGTCGTCAAAAAAATCATCACCGGGCCTTCAACGTGATATTCCTGCGTCACCATCTTGCCGGTCGCCGGGTCTTTGCCGGTGCTGGCAATGGTCAACTCGCCTTCCGACTGCAGCAGCTTGAGCGCGTAGCTGGCGCGCTCCGCGCCGGCTTCCTCGACCACGGCGAGGATTTTGTGTTTCAGACTCGTCTCGCCCAGGTAGTAAAGGGATTGCCCCGTCATCGCCGAGTATTTGACGCGCTCCTCCTCCGGGAAGAAGGACAGCACGGCGTCCATGAGCGTCGTTTTGCCCGCTGCGCTTGCGCTCTGGATGATGATGGCCAATGGTCTTTCGAGTTTGCGGCTCACGCCGGCCAGATACGCAACGAGCGTGTTGCTTTCTTCGCCGATGATGCCGGCCTGGTGGAACGCTTCGCGCAAACGTCCGATGAGGTTCGGCTCGCGCAACCACTTCAACGCCGCGTCGCGTTCCTCCGGTGACAGCGTCACCGCTGCCGTCACGTTTTCGGTGGGCTTGGCAAGCTCGGCTTGCGCTTGCTCGACGGCGAGCAAGAGCCGGCCAACGTCGCGCTTCAACAAGTCCGCCGTCAGTCCGGTTTCTTCGGCGGCGCGTTCGATGAACCGGCGGCGTTCCATGTCCCGGCACAGATCAACCTGGTCGAGGTGAAAGCGTTCGCCGTGGCGAAGTCGCAACGCGATTTTCAGCGCGTCGGTCCCGAGTGTTTTTTCCAAACCGCTGACGCGATATTCGCGCCCGTCCAACTCCAAGAACCAAGCATCGTCACGCTGTCGCAGCGTTGGCGTTGCCGGCGCTGGCGGCGGTTTTTCTTCTTTAGCCGCGTCCGGTTCTAAGCTGCTAACAGAAGCAGCTAAAGAAGAAGGAGCGGGCGCGAGTGTTTCCACGGTCGGCTGTGGCAGCGGCGCTGGTAGCCGTGCGCCAGTGCCAAGCCAAGCGGCTGAGTTGAGCAAGAGCGCCAGCGATTTGTCGGCGGGCTTCACCTTGCAGGCATATTCGTTGGCGTCCATGCCGTGCGGGAACTTCACGCGAAAAACTTCGATGCCGTGCGCTTTGAACCGCTCCGCGTCCCGCTGCGCCGCCCGCTCGCCGGCATCGTCGGCGTCGTAAGCCAGGCGCACGCGCTGAACCTTCTTCAACGCTTCCCAAAGCTCGTCGGTAAAACCTTCCGTGCCGAACAAGCACGTCACGTTCTTAAAGCCGTTCACCCAAAACGTCAACGCGTCGAACACCGCTTCGCACAGAATGATTTCGGATTCGCCCAGGCATTGCCGGTTGAACAGGCCACGATGCGGGCCGGGCGGGTAAAGATGCTTCAAGTCGCCCTTCTGCGCCCGCCGGCCGTAAAAACTGACGGCGTGGCCGGCTTCGTCCTGCAATGGCACGACGATGCAGCCGTTAAAATGTTCGTGGCCGCTGTCGCGCCACAAGCCAAGCTGCGTCAGCCGGGTCCGCAACGCTTCGCCCGCCTCGCGATTCTTCTCCGGCAACCGCAACCCCAATGAGCGGTCGGCAAAACCGATTTGAAAGCGGGCGATGAGTTCTTTGCTGTCGAGTCCGCGACCGGCGAGATACGCCCGCGCCGGCGCCGACAACTTCAACCGTTCGTGATAGTAGCCCGTCACCTGGCGGAACAACGTCACGTCGTCTGCCGCTGGATCCAACGGACACGGCAAACGCGGCACGGTGGATTGCTTCTGCAACGGCTGCGCCGTGAACACGGCATTGCTGCCTTGCCGCAACAACTCGAAAGCGTGCCGGAACGAAACGCCGTCATGGTGCTGCACGAACTGGATGGCGTTGCCCGCCTTGCCGCACGCCATGCAGTGGAACAGTCCCTTGTCCGGCGTGACGATGAAGTTCGGTTTGTCGCGGTCGGCGTGGAACGGACAACGCCCGATAAAATCTTTCGAGCCGTGTTTCTTCAGCTCGATGCCCCGGCTCTGGACCAGCGCCACCAGATCGGTCTGGCGTTTGGCCTGGTCCAGATCGGCTTCAGGAATGCGCCAGGGCATGGGTTGCCTCCTTTCGCGGGAATGTCGTCAAGTTGGAAGATGAAAGTTTTGACATGCCGGCGAGTTAGAACTATAAAGGCTAAGTATGCAAGCATTATCTCTAACCTTCCCGGCTCCGGATTATTCTTGGGCCATGAAGACCGGCAGACCATCCAAGCAACAGCGCCCGGCTTTCGGCCAGCGGCTGCACGAACTGCGCGAAGCCGCTGGCCTGAGCCAGCAGCAACTGGCTGACAAGCTCGGCGTGTCGCAACGCGCCTACTCGCATTGGGAGCGTCGCCCGGTTGCCCTGCGCCCCGACCAACTTCAAAGCCTGGCGTCGGCGTTGAGCCTGCCCATCGAAGCGTTGCTCGCCAACGGCGAAAGCAAGAAGCGCGGTTCCGGCCCGGCCGGGAAGATGCGGCAACTTTTTACGTCCGCCTCCAAGCTGCCGCGCAGTCAGCAGGAAAAGATTCTCTCCATCCTGCAGCCGTTCATCCGCGAGCACGTCGGCCAGTCGTGAGCTTTTCTTTTTAGCCCCGAAGGCATTCGGGGCGTTGCTTTTTTCGAGGAGCGCCAGCGACGAGTTTCCCCGCAGCCCGCGCGCCCCAAATTACTTTCCATTACCAGAACCTCGCGCGCGCGGGCTGCGCGGTGCCGTGGAGCGTTAGCGACACGCACCGTTCCCCCGCGCGCGCGTATCGCACCAGGCCCGTCGGAACTGCCGCCAGGTGAAAGCGTCCAAACCATTCGCAACGTTGGATTGCTCGCCGGCATCCGGATCGCGCGAAGCGTCCCGCTGCCCGGCACGGCAGCCAGAGTGCCTATGAAGCAGGCCCGCGACGCCCGGTTGCCTTTGCGGATTGATAGGTTCGTGAAGTCCCCGCCGTTTCAATCCGCCCATTCTAAAAGCCGTCTTTGCTTTGAACCACCCGCAACGCCGGCACGCGGAAAGCGATATTCAAATTGCCCGCAACGGCCGCCACGATTTCCAAGCGGCGCGGCAGCGCCGGCGTCGTGCTCCCCGCGAAGCGGCAAACTTCTTCCATTCGCGCGCCCATCTTTTCCAAATTGCGGAGTGGGGGCGGACGGGGGCGCGACGGCGCGGCCTGTGCTCCCGCGCCCGTAAGATAAGAACACATTGTGTGATCATAAAATGACCGGCACGGGGTCTCGCGGGGTCCCCCGTGCCGGGGCCGCCCGTTGCCTTTTACCAGCGGCCAATTTTATGTCACACAATGTGACTCTTATCTAGCGAACCATCTTGATTCCGTTCCGTGAGCGTTAGGGCGCATTCCCGCACAGGCCGTGACGGCGCGACCCTGGCCGAACCCACGCAGCACGTCCTCACTTGCGCGCGCTCGTGGCTTTTTCATTTGAGCGATAGCGAACCAATTTTAGCAGCGTCAGCGGTCGTTGCCTGTTCTGCCGGTGGTGGCGGCTCGGCGCGATGACCGGGTGAGACATTCAAACTTCATTCGTCCCGTCTCTCCCGGACAGCGTGACGAACGACGCCACGGGCAGACTCACTTTGCAGTTGGGGCGAAGCTGGGGCGTGGCGGCATGTGGGCTGGCCTTCTCCTTTTAGCAGCTCACATGACGACACGCGCCAGCGTAGGGGGAAGTTGCTTGCTTCGTTTGGCGAAACACCGAACTTGATTTCTCAAGGCCCGGTGTCTGCTGGAGTTTTGCAGACGATTATTTCTGCACTTGTGGCTTCTGCTGGCGCGTTCGGAAAAGTAATTTCCACCGAAGCTTTGGCGCGGTATCTCCCGCCGATGTAAAATAAATAATGCACATTTGGAATGTATCCAAGGAACGCTGTTCCACCGCTGCTGGGATCAATCCCACCGACTTTGGTATCCGGCTTATTAGAAGATTTGAGCCGAACTGAAATGGTTTTCGTGCTGTTGGTCAGCACATTCCAGACTTCAGGCGAGCATCGAATGCCAACATCGTTCCATCCATTGCCGCTCAAGGAATGAATTTCAATGGTTACTGTCTTACCGCGCTGAATTTCGATGGGGATTTTCTGACGCACAAATTGTTCACCGGGCGGCTGTGACGCGCACGATGTGAAGATGCAAGCCAGCACGGATACCGCCGCAAGTTGCCAAGCCATTTTCATGTTTGCAATTTACCAGGCGACCGTGCCTGGTGGAGTTGTTGTTGGTCCGGGACAAACGGTGTATGGCCCACCATCTCTGGGAGAGCGCTGAACGGTGTAACAGGGCTGCGGAATGGGATCCACGCTACAGCCGCAAGCGTTGAGCATACTATGCGCATAGGTATCCGAATTTGGACCAAACGCATTATACGGCGGCGGGGTTACGGTGTCGTGATAGTTTTGAATGCATTTCTGAATCGAAGCACAAGAAGTGCATTTCCCGCATGAGACTGGATATTCCACTTGATCTGGCAGAGGCGGTTGCGGCTTTGGATATGGCTGAGTGGGATCAGGATTAACAGGAGGGACAGGACCTCCAGAAGTGCCACCGGAACTACCCGCACCACCTATTGAAAATTCCACGCCATCCGGTGCTATCACGCCGCAATGCCAGCCCACCGTAATTCCAAGCCGTTTTACAGCCCCGCACCGAATTTTGATGTTGCACAAACCCAGCGGGTCAATTTGGTTGATGGGATTATTGGCGACGTAGCCGTAGAGGTTGATTCCACCGGCTTCGCCGAAGGGGTCTCTGTTTGGCCATTTACCCAGACCCGATGCGGTTTTGTAACCGCACGCCCTCGAACCGGGCGTGAACATTGAGCGAAAACGGCGTCGCCGTGAAAGGCGACCCGATGGGTTGCCGGAAAAAAACCCGACGCGAGTTTTTGGGCGGTGGGGCAAAACTGCGGTGAAAGTTCGGTGTGGCCGGTAGTCCAAGAGTGGACCAAAAGTAGCACATTGCCGGGCGGCTGACTCCCGGTCAGCAGCTAAAAAAGTGAAGCAACTTTGAGCGCCCTCAACCACGCTGCAAGATTACACTTTTTGCGGCGGCGGTGGAAGCGGTTTTTCAAGTTTTGCCGAGGGGTGGCAGCGGGCGTGAACCTCCTGGAGTTGCTTGATGCTGACCTCGGTGTAAATGGCCGTGGTGTCGAGTTTTTCGTGCCCAAGCAACTGCTGGATGAACCGGATGTCGGCTCCGTTCTCCAGCATGTGCGTGGCGCAGGTGTGCCGGATCAGGTGACACGATGCCACCCGCCCCGTCACCTGCTTGATCCACGCGGCCACCATGCGGGACACGACATCGGGATTGAAGGCGCCGCCGTAGCCGGTGAGGAACAAGGCTTGCGTGCGCGTGTCCAGGGACAGACGCGGGCGCACGGCCTGCAGGTAATGTTCCAGCCAGACGATGGCACGTTCGCCGACCGGCACCATGCGGTCTTTTTTTCCTTTGCCCAGCCGGACGTGGATGGTTTTGCGTTCGGTGTTCAGGTCGGCCAGTTCCAGGCGGCAAAGTTCGGTGCGCCGGATGCCGCAACTGTAAAAGAGTTCCAGCATGGCCCGGTCGCGGATGCCCAGCGGGTCGCTCACGTTGGGCACGGCCAGCAACTTTTCGATTTGCGCCGGGGACAACACTTCCTGGGGCAGCCGCTTTTCCATCCGGGGCAGTTCCAGTTCGCTGGCCGGGTTGTGCAGGATGACGTTCTGGCGGGTGAGCCAGCGGAAGAAGTCTTTGAGGACACTGAGCCGGTTGCGTTGCGTGCTCCAGCCCAGCCGTTGCCCGTTGGCTTTGATGCAACGCCAGAGCCAGCGTTGATAACTTTCGAGGATAGGCCGGGTGATTTGCCCGGCGCGCGCAAGGTCACGTTCCGCCGCCCAGGCAAAAAAGACTTTCAAGGCGTCGTGCCGGCCTTCGAGCGTGCCTTCGGCGTAGTTGCGGGACGCGAGCGATTCCAGGTAGCCGTCGCGCCACAAGGCGAGCGCGTCGGGCGCGCTGCGGTCGAACGTGTCCGGTCGCCGGTCATTGCCTCCCCGCTGCGCTTTGGTGCGGCGGCTCAACCATTCGACGGCGGCAATGCCTTTGGGGGCGGACATGATTACGATGCAGTTTTACGGTTACGATGCGGTATTTTTCGGCGCGTTCCAGATGTGCGAACCCGTCAGGCCGTCAGGTGTGCAGCAAATGCCTGTCAGCATTGGCCAAAACAGGTGGCGGGGGTGTTTCGCCACCCCCCGCCAGGTGGCCGTTTTGCCCCGCCACCCCCCGGCAAAAACCCGTCAGGTTGGTTTTGTAGTCGTGGCGCAACTTGGCGATTTCAATCAGACCGACATGGGCGACAGCTTCCGGCGCGTCCAGGTCAAACAGGATTTCATAAACGAACTGGCTGCCAAAGCGTCCGTGCTGGATGGCCAGATATTCGAGGTCAACCAACCGCTCCAGGTGGACGCGCACTTGTGTCAGGCTCCAGCCGCACAAGTCGCGCAACTCCCGGCGGCTAAAAGTGGTGGCAGCTTTTGCGCCGCGTTCCTTCCGCTTCTTCTTCATCAGCTCGCGGATGTGCGCGAGCAAGCGGCGCGTCTGCGGCGGCAACTCATCGAGCGAGCGTCCGAGCATTTCCGGCGCGAGCTCGTTCGTCAGCGCGATGTCATCAAGCGTGACTTCGATGAAGCGTTGTCCGCTTGGAAGCGTTCGCGTTTCCCTTTGGTGCTGGTGAAGCAACGCGATGGCGTCAATGAGCGTCAGATATTTTTCGTGATCGCGCCGGTTACGCGTGCGCGCCGTGGCGAACGTCAACGCCGGCGCGAACGGATTGACGACGTGGAGCGGTTGCAGCAACCGTTGCGCGTTGCGGAGTTGTTTCAACAGGTCTTTGCGTTCCTCGTGCGCGACCAGGCCGGCGAGCGTGCGGCGCTCGCGCTGCACGCGATGAATGCGCCCGGTCTGCTCGGCGCTCTCGTCCACCGCCAGCGTCAGGCAGCGGTTTTGCAACTCCTCGTCCAGGTCAATCGCCGTGGTCGTCAAAAAAATCATCACCGGGCCTTCAACGTGATATTCCTGCGTTACCATCTTGCCCGTCTGCGGGTCTTTGCCGGTCGAGGCGATGGTGAGTTCGCCTTCGCTCTGCAGCAGCTTGAGCGCGTAGCTGGCGCGCTCCGCGCCGGCTTCCTCGACCACGGCAAGGATTTTGTGTTTGAGGCTCGTCTCGCCCAGGTAGTAGAGCGATTGGCCCGTCATCGCCGAGTATTTGACGCGCTCCTCTTCCGGGAAGAACGACAGCACCGCGTCCATCAAAGTTGTTTTTCCGGCGGCGCTGGCGCTTTGAATGATGATCGCCAGCGGCCTTTCGAGCTTCCGGCTCACGCCCGCCAGATACGCAACGAGCGTGTTGCTTTCCTCGCCGATGATGCCGGCCTGGTGGAACGCTTCGCGCAAACGCCCGATGAGGTTCGGCTCGCGCAACCATTTCAGCGCCGCTTCGCGTTCCTCCGGTGACAGCGTGACGGCCGCCGTCACGTTTTCGGCTGGCTTGGCAAGCTCGGCTTGCGCCTGTTCGACGGCGAGCAAGAGCCGGCCAACGTCGCGTTTCAACAAGTCGTTGGTAAGTCCGGTTTCCTCGGCGGCGCGTTCGATGAACCGGCGGCGCTCCGCGTCGCGGCAGAGATCAACCTGATCGAGGTGGAACCTCTCGCCGGCACGCAAGCGCAACGCGACTTTCAGCGCGTCGGTCCCGAGTGTCTTTTCCAAGCCGCTGACGCGATACTCGCGGCCTTCGGCATCGAGGAACCAAGCATCGCCTCTTTGTTCAAGTGCCGGCGTTGCCGGCATTGTCGGCGCTGGTGGCGGCTTTTCCTCTTTAGCCGCGTTCGGTTGTTCGCTGCTAACAGAAGCAGCTACTAAAGAAGAAGGAGCCGGCGCGTTTGTTTCCACAGTCGGTTGCGGCGGCGGCGCTGGTGGCCGTGCGCCAGTGCCAAGCCATGCGGCCGAGTTCAGGAGCAACGCCAGCGATTTGTCGGCGGGTTTGACCTTGCAGGCGTATTCGTTGGCGTCCATGCCGTGCGGGAACTTCACGCGAAAAACTTCAATGCCGTGTTTCTGAAAACGCTCCGCGTCCCGCTGCGCCGCCCGTTCGCCGGCATCGTCGGCGTCGTAAGCGATGCGGACACGCTGAATTTTTTTCAACGCCTCCCAAAGCTCGTCTGTAAAACCTTCCGTGCCGAACAAGCACGTCACGTTGTGAAAGCCGTTTACCCAAAACGTCAGAGCGTCGAACACCGCTTCACACAGGATAATTTCCGGCTGGTTCAAACATTCCCGGTTGAACAGGCCGCGATGCGGACCGGGTGGGTAAAGGTGCTTCAAGTCGCCCTTCTGCGCCCGCCGGCCGTAAAAGCTCACGACCTGGCCGGCTTCGTCCTGCAGCGGCACGACAACGCAGCCGTTAAAATGTTCGTGGCCGCTCTCACGCCACAAGCCAAGCTGCGTCAGCCTGGTCCGCAACTGTTCGCCCGCCTCGCGATTCTTCTCCGGCAACCGCAGGCCCAGCGTCCGGTCGGCGAAGCCGAGTTGAAAGCGCGTGATGAGTTCGTCGCTGTCGAGTCCGCGACCGGCGAGATAGGCCCGTGCCGGCGCCGACAGCTTCAACCGCTCGTGATAATAAGCAACCACCTGGCGGAACAACGTCACGTCGTCTGCCGCCGGATCCAACGGACAAGGCAAACGCGGCACGGTGGATTGCTTTTGCATCGGCTGCGCCGTGAACACGGCATTGCTGCCCTGCCGCAACAACTCGAAGGCGTGCCGGAACGAAACGCCGTCATGGTGCTGCACGAACTGGATGGCGTTGCCCGCCTTGCCGCACGCCATGCAGTGGAACAGTCCTTTGTCCGGCGTGACGATGAAGTTCGGCTTGTCGCGGTCGGCGTGGAACGGGCAGCGCCCGATCCAGTCTTTCGATCCGTGCTTTTTGAGTTCAACGCCCCGGCTCTGGACCAGCGCCCGCAAGTCGGTGCTGCGCTTCACGCGCTCGATGTCGGTTTCAGGAATGCGCCAGGCCATGAGTTGCCTCCTTTCGCGGGAATGTCGTCAAGTTGGAAAATGAAAGTTTTGACATGCCGGCGAGTTAAGATTATACGTCTTAACTATGCAAGCATCTTTCTTAACTATTTCAGCGCCCCGGTATGATGGCCTCGTGCAAACCGGCAGACCATCCAAAGAACCACGCACGCCCTTCGGCGCGCGCTTGCACGCCGCCCGCGAAGTGGCGGGCCTGAGCCAGGCGCAAGTCGCCGACAAGATGGGCGTCACGCAAACCGCTTACGGAGTTTGGGAACGTTACCCGGTCGCCCTGCGGCCGGACCAGATCGAGCAACTGGCCAGCCTGCTCAACGTCACCGTCGAACATCTCTTTGGCCGCGACTCCGTGAAGCAACGCGGCAAAGGCCCCGCTGGCAAACTGCGCCAGGTCTTTGAGAAAGCCAGCCAGCTTCCGCGTCACCAGCAGAACAAAGTCGCCGAGTTCGTCGGCGCGTTCGTCAAACAGCACGCCAACGGCAACGGCGGCTAATTTTTCTTTTTAGCCGCGTCAGCGGCGTTGCTTTTCGAGGAGCGCAGCGACGAGGTTCCCCGCAGCCCGCGCGCCCCGAAAAACTTTCCATTACCAGAACCTCGCGCGCGCGGGCGGCGCGGTGCCGTGGAGCGTCAGCGACACGCACCGTTTCCCCCGCGCGCGCGGATCGCTCAAGGCCCGCACGAACTGCCGCCAGGGAACGCCGTCCAAATTATTCGCAACGTTGGATTGCTCGCCGGCATCCGGATCGCGCAAAGCGTCCCGCTGCCCGGCACGGCAGCCAGAGTGCCTATAAAGCAGGCCCGCGACGCCCGGTTGCCTTTGCGGATTGATTGGTTCGTGACGTCTCCCGCCGTTTCAATCCGCCCATTCTAAAAGCCGTCTTTCCCCGGAACCATCCACGACGTTGAACGCGGCCAAAGACTCACGAACCAACGGCAACGGGCGACGCGATTCCACGCGGCGCGCCAGCGCCGGCGTCGTGTTCTCCCGCGAAGCGGCCAGACTTCCTTTTCGCGCGCCTGACTTCTCCAAATTTGCGGAGTGGGGGCGGACGGGGGCGCGACGGCGCGGCCTGTGCTCCCGCGCCCGTAAGATAAGAACACATTGTGCATCTATAAAACGGTGGCAGCGGGGTCTCGCGGGGTTCCCCGCTGCCAGGCCGCCCGTTGCCTTTCCCTTGCGGCCAGTTTTATGTTGCACAATGTGACTCTTATCTAAGCGAGCAAATACGTCTTTGTTTTCGAGCGGTAGGGCGCTTCTTAGCACAGGCCGTGACGGCGCGACCCTGGCCGACTCCACAAAGCATTCGTTACTTGCGCGCGCTCGTGTCTTTCCATTTGAGCGGAGCGAACCAACTTTCCAGCACAGCGCAGCGTTCGTAATTCTGTTCTGCCGGTGGTGGCGGCTCGGCGCGATGACCGGGAGAGACACCAAACTTCATTCGTCGGAGTCTCTCCCGGACAGCGTGATCCCGCAGTCGCGGGAACGCCACGGGCAGACTCTCTTTGTCCTGGGGCGAAGCTGGGGCGTGACGGCAGGACGGCTGGTCCCGCAGTCGCGGGACAGCCGGCATGACGACACGCTCCAGCAAAGGGGGAAGTTGCGGCGTGGCAGTATCCGACTACCAGACCGTTTTGCGTGCTTTCTCAACACGTTCCCAGATTTCCTGTGGCATTTCCCGACGCCAAACGCCTCCGAGCAAATAGTTGAAGCGGGCGTTGACCTTCGCCTCGTCTTCCACTCGATTGATAAAAGCCGAACCGTGCCAGACTAATAAGTCCTCAAGCGGCCCAGCGGCAAGCAAGGCTTTCTGGTCATCTGTCAGATCGCGCTTCAAAATCTCAAGGATCGCTAGCCAAGTGGTTTCTGGGTCTTCAGTGGCTGCGTCATACATCACGCTTTCACTGTCGCCTGTAAACCACGCCACTACTAGGTCGTTGATTCTTTGGTCAGACATTTTTTATGGTGCGGCCACCGCGACCCCAACGCCAATCGTAACCGGCCCTCCGGCCGTTATTGCGACCAGTGCCGCAGCCCCGCCCAGCCCCATCGCAGCTTGCTTGGCAGTTACTGGTCCACCAGCAAACATTGGCTTGAAGAATGGACACGATTTCGCCGGCTCTGGATCGCTGCAATTCGCTTGGTATAGAGCCTTCTTCGAAGCCAAATTAGCTATTGCAGCGGCTAATTTCGCTCGGTGACCTCGCCTTGAAAGGCTAGGCGTTACATCGTCACCCGGAGCTTCTTCGGGTAATCCTTTTTGGTCTTCAGCGAGGCCTGTCTCCATTCTTGCGATATCCTTTTCAATATTCTCAATTTTACGTTGGAGTGCTTGGCATTGTGGATTGCTAGGTGGCAGCAATCCCAGCGGATCGAACTCATTGACAGGATCATTGCCGACAAACGCGTAAAGATTTTTTCCACCCTTTTCTCCGATTGGGTCTCTATTTGGCCATTTACCCAGACCCGATGCGGTTTTGTAACCGCACGCCCTCGAACCGGGCGTGAACATTGAGCGAAAACGGCGTCGCCGTGAAAGGCGACCCGATGGGTTGCCGGAAAAAAACCCGACGCGAGTTTTTGGGCGGTGGGGCAAAACTGCGGTGAAAGTTCGGTGTGGCCGGTAGTCCAAGAGTGGACCAAAAGTAGCACATTGCCGGGCGGCTGACTCCCGGTCAGCAGCTAAAAAAGTGAAGCAACTTTGAGCGCCCTCAACCACGCCGCAAGATTACACTTTTTGCGGCGGCGGTGGAAGCGGTTTTTCAAGTTTTGCCGAGGGGTGGCAGCGGGCGTGAACCTCCTGGAGTTGCTTGATGCTGACCTCGGTGTAAATGGCCGTGGTGTCGAGTTTTTCGTGCCCAAGCAACTGCTGGATGAACCGGATGTCGGCTCCGTTCTCCAGCATGTGCGTGGCGCAGGTGTGCCGGATCAGGTGACACGATGCCACCCGCCCCGTCACCTGCTTGATCCACGCGGCCACCATGCGGGACACGACATCGGGATTGAAGGCGCCGCCGTAGCCGGTGAGGAACAAGGCTTGCGTGCGCGTGTCCAGGGACAGACGCGGGCGCACGGCCTGCAGGTAATGTTCCAGCCAGACGATGGCACGTTCGCCGACCGGCACCATGCGGTCTTTTTTTCCTTTGCCCAGCCGGACGTGGATGGTTTTGCGTTCGGTGTTCAGGTCGGCCAGTTCCAGGCGGCAAAGTTCGGTGCGCCGGATGCCGCAACTGTAAAAGAGTTCCAGCATGGCCCGGTCGCGGATGCCCAGCGGGTCGCTCACGTTGGGCACGGCCAGCAACTTTTCGATTTGCGCCGGGGACAACACTTCCTGGGGCAGCCGCTTTTCCATCCGGGGCAGTTCCAGTTCGCTGGCCGGGTTGTGCAGGATGACGTTCTGGCGGGTGAGCCAGCGGAAGAAGTCTTTGAGGACACTGAGCCGGTTGCGTTGCGTGCTCCAGCCCAGCCGTTGCCCGTTGGCCTTGATGCAACGCCAGAGCCAGCGTTGATAACTTTCGAGAATAGGCCGCGTGATTTGCCCGGCGCGCGCAAGGTCACGTTCCGCCGCCCAGGCAAAAAAGACTTTCAAGGCGTCGTGCCGGCCTTCGAGCGTGCCTTCGGCGTAGTTGCGGGACGCGAGCGATTCCAGGTAGCCGTCGCGCCACAAGGCGAGCGCGTCGGGCGCGCTGCGGTCGAACGTGTCCGGTCGCCGGTCATTGCCTCCCCGCTGCGCTTTGGTGCGGCGGCTCAACCATTCGACGGCGGCAATGCCTTTGGGGGCGGACATGATTACGATGCAGTTTTACGGTTACGATGCGGTATTTTTCGGCGCGTTCCAGATGTGCGAACCCGTCAGGCCGTCAGGTGTGCAGCAAATGCCTGTCAGCATTGGCCAAAACAGGTGGCGGGGGTGTTTCGCCACCCCCCGCCAGGTGGCCGTTTTGCCCCGCCACCCCCCGGCAAAAACCCGTCAGGTTGGTTTTGTAGTCGTGGCGCAACTTGGCGACTTCAATCAGACCGACATGGGCGACAGCTTCCGGCGCGTCCAGGTCAAACAGGATTTCATAAACGAACTGGCTGCCAAAGCGTCCGTGCTGGATGGCCAGATATTCGAGGTCAACCAACCGCTCCAGGTGGACGCGCACTTGCGTCAGGCTCCAGCCGCACAAGTCGCGCAACTCCCGGCGGCTAAAAGTGGTGGCAGCTTTTGCGCCGCGTTCCTTCCGCTTCTTCTTCATCAGCTCGCGGATGTGCGCGAGCAAGCGGCGCGTCTGCGGCGGCAACTCATCGAGCGAGCGTCCGAGCATTTCCGGCGCGAGCTCGTTCGTCAGCGCGATGTCATCGAGCGTGACTTCGATGAAGCGTTGTCCGCTTGGAAGCGTTCGCGTTTCCCTTTGGTGCTGGTGAAGCAACGCGATGGCGTCAATGAGCGTCAGATATTTTTCGTGGTCGCGCCGGTTACGCGTGCGCGCCGTGGCGAACGTCAACGCCGGCGCGAACGGATTGACGACGTGGAGCGGTTGCAGCAACCGTTGCGCGTTGCGGAGTTGTTTCAACAGGTCTTTGCGTTCCTCGTGCGCGACCAGGCCGGCGAGCGTGCGGCGCTCGCGCTGCACGCGATGAATGCGCCCGGTCTGCTCGGCGCTCTCGTCCACCGCCAGCGTCAGGCAGCGGTTTTGCAACTCCTCGTCCAGGTCAATCGCCGTGGTCGTCAAAAAAATCATCACCGGGCCTTCAACGTGATATTCCTGCGTTACCATCTTGCCCGTCTGCGGGTCTTTGCCGGTGCTGGCGATGGTGAGTTCGCCTTCGCTCTGCAGCAGCTTGAGCGCGTAGCTGGCGCGCTCCGCGCCGGCTTCCTCGACCACGGCAAGGATTTTGTGTTTGAGGCTCGTCTCGCCCAGGTAGTAGAGCGATTGGCCCGTCATCGCCGAGTATTTGACGCGCTCCTCCTCCGGGAAGAACGACAGCACCGCGTCCATCAAAGTTGTTTTTCCGGCGGCGCTGGCGCTTTGAATGATGATGGCCAGCGGCCTTTCGAGTTTGCGGCTCACGCCCGCCAGATACGCAACGAGCGTGTTGCTTTCCTCGCCGATGATGCCGGCCTGGTGGAACGCTTCGCGCAAACGCCCGATGAGGTTCGGCTCGCGCAACCATTTCAACGCCGCTTCGCGTTCCTCCGGTGACAGCGTGACGGCCGCCGCCACGTTTTCGGCTGGCTTGGCAAGCTCGGCTTGCGCCTGTTCGACGGCGAGCAAGAGCCGGCCAACGTCGCGTTTCAACAAGTCGTTGGTAAGTCCGGTTTCCTCGGCGGCGCGTTCGATGAACCGGCGGCGCTCCGCGTCGCGGCAGAGATCAACCTGATCGAGGTGGAACCTTTCGCCGGCACGCAAGCGCAACGCGACTTTCAGCGCGTCGGTCCCGAGTGTCTTTTCCAAACCGCTGACGCGATACTCGCGGCCTTCGGCATCGAGGAACCAAGCATCGCCTCTTTGTTCAAGTGCCGGCGTTGCCGGCATTGTCGGCGCTGGTGGCGGCTTTTCCTCTTTAGCCGCGTTCGGTTGTTCGCTGCTAACAGAAGCAGCTACTAAAGAAGAAGGAGCCGGCGCGTTTGTTTCCACAGTCGGTTGCGGCGGCGGCGCTGGTGGCCGTGCGCCAGTGCCAAGCCATGCGGCCGAGTTCAGGAGCAACGCCAGCGATTTGTCGGCGGGTTTGACCTTGCAGGCGTATTCGTTGGCGTCCATGCCGTGCGGGAACTTCACGCGAAAAACTTCAATGCCGTGTTTCTGAAAACGCTCCGCGTCCCGCTGCGCCGCCCGTTCGCCGGCATCGTCGGCGTCGTAAGCGATGCGGACACGCTGAATTTTTTTCAACGCCTCCCAAAGCTCGTCTGTAAAACCTTCCGTGCCGAACAAGCACGTCACGTTGTGAAAGCCGTTTACCCAAAACGTCAGAGCGTCGAACACCGCTTCACACAGGATAATTTCCGGCTGGTTCAAACATTCCCGGTTGAACAGGCCGCGATGCGGACCGGGCGGGTAAAGGTGCTTCAAGTCGCCCTTCTGCGCCCGCCGGCCGTAAAAGCTCACGACCTGGCCGGCTTCGTCCTGCAGCGGCACGACAACGCAGCCGTTAAAATGTTCGTGGCCGCTCTCACGCCACAAGCCAAGCTGCGTCAGCCTGGTCCGCAACTGTTCGCCCGCCTCGCGATTCTTCTCCGGCAACCGCAGGCCCAGCGTCCGGTCGGCGAAGCCGAGTTGAAAACGCGTGATGAGTTCGTCGCTGTCGAGTCCGCGACCGGCGAGATAGGCCCGTGCCGGCGCCGACAGCTTCAACCGCTCGTGATAATAAGCCACCACCTGGCGGAACAACGTCACGTCGTCTGCCGCCGGATCCAACGGACAAGGCAAACGCGGCACGGTGGATTGCTTTTGCATCGGCTGCGCCGTGAACACGGCATTGCTGCCCTGCCGCAACAACTCGAAGGCGTGCCGGAACGAAACGCCGTCATGGTGCTGCACGAACTGGATGGCGTTGCCCGCCTTGCCGCACGCCATGCAGTGGAACAGTCCTTTGTCCGGCGTGACGATGAAGTTCGGTTTGTCGCGGTCGGCGTGGAACGGGCAGCGCCCGATCCAGTCTTTCGATCCGTGCTTTTTGAGTTCAACGCCCCGGCTCTGGACCAGCGCCCGCAAGTCGGTGCTGCGCTTCACGCGCTCGATGTCGGTTTCAGGAATGCGCCAGGCCATGAGTTGCCTCCTTTCGCGGGAATGTCGTCAAGTTGGAAAATGAAAGTTTTGACATGCCGGCGAGTTAAGATTATACGTCTTAACTATGCAAGCATCTTTCTTAACTATTTCAGCGCCCCGGTATGATGGCCTCGTGCAAACCGGCAGACCATCCAAAGAACCACGCACGCCCTTCGGCGCGCGCTTGCACGCCGCCCGCGAAGTGGCGGGCCTGAGCCAGGCGCAAGTCGCCGACAAGATGGGCGTCACGCAAACCGCTTACGGAGTTTGGGAACGTTACCCGGTCGCCCTGCGGCCGGACCAGATCGAGCAACTGGCCAGCCTGCTCAACGTCACCGTCGAACATCTCTTTGGCCGCGACTCCGTGAAGCAACGCGGCAAAGGCCCCGCTGGCAATCTGCGCCAGGTCTTTGAGAAAGCCAGCCAGCTTCCGCGTCACCAGCAGAACAAAGTCGCCGAGTTCGTCGGCGCGTTCGTCAAACAGCACGCCAACGGCAACGGCGGCTGAATTTTTCTTTTTAGCCGCGTCAGCGGCGTTGCTTTTCGAGGAGCGCAGCGACGAGGTTCCCCGCAGCCCGCGCGCCCCGAAAAACTTTCCATTACCAGAACCTCGCGCGCGCGGGCGGCGCGGTGCCGTGGAGCGTCAGCGACACGCACCGTTTCCCCCGCGCGCGCGGATCGCTCAAGGCCCGCACGAACTGCCGCCAGGGAACGCCGTCCAAATTATTCGCAACGTTGGATTGCTCGCCGGCATCCGGATCGCGCAAAGCGTCCCGCTGCCCGGCACGGCAGCCAGAGTGCCTATAAAGCAGGCCCGCGACGCCCGGTTGCCTTTGCGGATTGATTGGTTCGTGACGTCTCCCGCCGTTTCAATCCGCCCATTCTAAAAGCCGTCTTTCCCCGGAACCATCCACGACGTTGAACGCGGCCAAAGACTCACGAACCAACGGCAACGGGCGACGCGATTCCACGCGGCGCGCCAGCGCCGGCGTCGTGTTCTCCCGCGAAGCGGCCAGACTTCCTTTTCGCGCGCCTGACTTCTCCAAATTTGCGGAGTGGGGGCGGACGGGGGCGCGACGGCGCGGCCTGTGCTCCCGCGCCCGTAAGATAAGAACACATTGTGCATCTATAAAACGGTGGCAGCGGGGTCTCGCGGGGTTCCCCGCTGCCAGGCCGCCCGTTGCCTTTCCCTTGCGGCCAGTTTTATGTTGCACAATGTGACTCTTATCTAAGCGAGCAAATACGTCTTTGTTTTCGAGCGGTAGGGCGCTTCTTAGCACAGGCCGTGACGGCGTGACCCTGGCCGACTCCACGAAGCTCGTCCTCACTTGCGCGCGATTCGTAATTTGCCTTTGAGCGGGAGCGAACCAATTTCAACAGCGTCAGCGGTCGTTGCCTGTTCTGCCGGTGGGGGCGGCTCGACGCGATGGCCGGGTGAGACACCTGACTTTAATCGTCCCGTCTCTCCCGGACAGCGTGACGAACGACACCACGGGCAGACTCACTTTGTCCTGGGGGCGGAGCGGTCGCGTGACGGCGCGCTGCCTGCCCTTGCCTTTCAGCAGGCAGCGTGACGGCTCGGGACCGCGTAGAGGGAAAATAATACTATGCAGCCCTTCACTTTCCGCGAACGATGCGGATAGTCTTTCCATCGGAGGATATTTTAACTAGCGCGAAGCCTCCGGGACTCTTCGGCAACATCCAAACCATAACCTGCCACTGGCCGTCAATGAAGGACGCATCCCTAACTTCGACTTCTTTCCAGCCCCAGCTAACCGCTTCTTTTTTGGCAATAATAGCCGCTTGCTCTTTTCCAATTCCACTGTTAGTCGAGGAGCAACTGCTCATGAAGGTCAGAATAACACAACTTTTCAGGAGCAATAACGGCAAATATAATCGTCGCGGTTTCTTCATTTGCAATGATATGTATTTTTCATCAAATTCTCATCACTATTAATTTCAGCCGTTACTTGCTGAATGCACTGCTTATCCCCTTTGCATTCCTTGAGACCTCTATTAAGACAGCTTACTTCTACCTTGTAAGCGTCACACTCTCCTTGGTCTGGATCTACTCCATTCTTAAACACTGTTCTCGACGTTCCACACGCTGGGCAAGGAGCCGAATCAGGTAAATGATGAAGTTCATGAAGATAGGAACAATAATCAATAATCTGTTTGGCTTTCTTGCTGTTAGCCCCCGTTGCGCCGCCACGTATCCAAACACAAGCATACATCTTACCATCACAACAGACACCTCCACCAACATTGCCATGATCGAGCCCCTGTTGTTTTGCTTTTGCGCAACATGAAGCCCTATCACTGCTTGATGCCCCACTCCCGCCACTTGATTTTAAGCCCAGCCAGTCTAAATGTATGAGAGGATCGTTAACTGCGAACAGATAAGGATTAATTGTCTGTTCCATCAATGGAATGTCGTTCTCATCCATAAACACCATGAAACCATCCTCATCGTAAGGGTCTCTATTTGGCCAGTTGCCCCGACCCGATGCGGTTTTGTAGGCGCACGCCCTCGAACCCGGCGTGAACATTGGCTGAAAACGGCGTCGCCGTGAAAGGCGACCCGATGCGTGACGACGAAAACCCCCGACGCGGTTTTTTGGGGATGAGGTCGGTCGGGCGGCGGAGACAAAGCGGCCCCTGTCCGCTTTTGGCGGCTCGGCGGCTAAAAGATTGAAGCCGCTCTGACAGCTTGGAACCACGCGGCAAGATTACACTTTTTGCGGCGGCGGCGGAAGCGGTTTTTCAACTTTTTCGAGCCTGGCCGAGGGGTGGCAGCGGGCGTGAACCTCCTGGAGTTGTTTGATGCTGACCTCGGTGTAAATGGCCGTGGTGTCGAGTTTTTCGTGCCCAAGCAACTGCTGGATGAACCGGATGTCGGCTCCGTTTTCCAGCATGTGCGTTGCGCACGTGTGCCGCAACAGGTGGCACGATGCCACCCGCCCCGTCACCTGCTTGATCCACGCGGCCACCATGCGGGACACAACATCGGGATTGAAGGCGCCGCCGTAGCCGGTGAGGAACAACGCTTGCGTGCGCGTGTCCAGGCACAGACGCGGGCGCACGGCCTGCAGGTAATGTTCAAGCCAGACGATGGCGCGTTCGCCGACCGGCACCATGCGGTCTTTTTTTCCTTTGCCCAGCCGGACGTGGATGGTTTGGCGTTCGGTGTTCAGGTCGGACAGTTCCAGACGGCAAAGCTCGGTGCGCCGGATGCCGCAACTGTAAAAGAGTTCCAGCATGGCCCGGTCGCGGATGCCGAGCGGGTCGGTCACGTTGGGCACGGCCAGCAGCTTTTCGATTTGAGCCAGGGACAACACTTCCTGGGGCAGCCGCTTTTCCATCCGGGGCAGTTCCACTTCGCTGGCCGGGTTGTGCAGGATGACGTTCTGGCGGGTGAGCCAGCGGAAGAAGTCTTTCAAGACACTGAGCCGGTTGCGCTGCGTGCTCCAGCCAAGCCGTTGCCCGTTGGCCTTGGTGCAACGCCAGAGCCACCGCTGGTAACTTTCCAAAATCGGGCGCGTGATTTGCCCGGCGCGTGTGAGGTCACGCTCGCTCGCCCAGGCAAAAAAAACTTTCAACGCATCGTGCCGGCCTTCGAGCGTGCCTTCGGCGTAGTTGCGGGACGCGAGCGATTCCAGGTAGCCATCACGCCACAAGGCGAGCGCGTCGGGCGCGCTGCGGTCGAACGTGTCCGGTCGCCGGTCGTTGCCGCCCCGCTGTGCTTTGGTGCGGCGGCTCAACCATTCGACGGCTTTGATTCCTTTTGGTGCGGGCATGGTTACGATGCAAAATTACGGTTACGATGCGGTGTTTTTCGGCGCGCTCCTGATGTGCGAACCCGTCAGGCCGTCAGGTGTGCAGCAAATGCCTGTCAGCATTGGCCAAAACAGGTGGCGGGGGCATTTCGTCACCCCCCGTCAACCGACCGTTTTGCCCCGCCAACCGGCGGTTCAAACCCGCCAAGTGCGCGTTGTAGCTGTGCTGCAACTTCTCCACGTCAATCAAGCCGACATGGGCAACGGCTTCCGGCGCATCGAGGTCGAACAACGTTTCGTAAACGAACTGGTTGTTCAAACGCGCGTGGCGCGTGGCCAGGTATTCGAGTTCAACGAGGCGTTCCAGGTGAACGCGGATTTGGGTGAGACTCCACCCGGACAAGTCGCGCAACTCCCGGCGGCTAAAAGTGGTGGCAGCTTTCGCGCCGCGTTCCTTGCGCTTGCCTTTCATCAGCTCGCGGATGTGCGCGAGCAAGCGCCGTGTTTGCGGCGGCAGTTCATCGAGCGAGCGTCCGAGCATTTCCGGCGCGAGCTCGTTCGCCAGCGCGATGTCATCAAGCGTCACGGCGATAAATTCAATCGAACGGCCGTTGACGAGGTGCTGGCCGCGTTGCCGCTGGTGTTGGTGAAGCAGCGCGATGGCGTCAATGAGCGTGAGATATTTTTCGTGGTCGCGCCGGTTGCGCGTGCGCGCCGTGGCAAAGGTCAATGCCGGCGCAAACGGATTGACGACGTGGAGCGGTTGCAAAAGCCGCTGCGCGTTGCGGAGTTGTTTCAACAGGTCTTTCCGTTCCTCGTGCGCAACCAGGCCCGCCAGCGTGCGGCGCTCGCGCTGCACGCGATGAATGCGCCCGGTCTGCTCGGCGCTCTCGTCCACCGCCAGCGTCAGACAACGGTTTTGCAACTCCTCGTCCAGGTCAATGGCCGTGGTCGTCAAAAAAATCATCACCGGTCCTTCAACGTGATATTCCTGCGTCACCATCTTGCCCGTCTGCGGGTCTTTGCCGGTGCTGGCGATGGTCAACTCGCCCTCCGACTGCAGCAGCTTGAGCGCGTAGCTGGCGCGTTCGGCTCCGGCTTCCTCGACCACGGCGAGGATTTTGTGTTTGAGGCTCGTCTCGCCCAGGTAGTAGAGCGATTGGCCTGTCATCGCTGAGTATTTGACGCGCTCCTCCTCCGGGAAGAATGACAGCACCGCGTCCATCAAAGTGGTTTTGCCGGCGGCGCTGGCGCTCTGGATGATGATGGCCAGCGGCCTTTCCAGCTTCCGGCTCACGCCCGCGAGATACGCAACGAGCGTGTTGCTTTCTTCGCCGATGATGCCGGCCTGGTGGAACGCCTCGCGCAAACGTCCGATGAGATTTGGCTCGCGCAACCATTTCAACGCCGCTTCGCGTTCCTCCGGTGACAGCGTGACAACCGCCGCGGCGTTCTCCGTTGGTTTGGCAAGCTCGGCTTGCGCCTGCTCGACGGCGAGCAGCAGACGCGCAACGTCACGCTTCAACAAGTCGTTGGTGAGTCCGGTTTCTTCGGCGGCGCGTTCGATGAAGCGGCGGCGTTCCATGTCCCGGCACAGATCAACCTGGTCGAGGTGGAACCTCTCGCCGGCACGCAAGCGCAACGCGATTTTCAGCGCGTCGGTCCCGAGCGTTTTTTCCAAACCGCTCACGCGATATTCGCGGCCATCCAGATCGAGGAACCAAGCGTCGCCACGCTGTTGCAGCGTTGGCGTTGCCGGTGCTGGCAGCGGTTTTTCCTCTTTAGCCGCGTCCGTTTCTAAGCGGCTAACAGAAGCAGCTAAAGAAGAAGAAGGCGCGAGCGCGAGTGCTTCCACGGTCGGCGGCGGCGGCGCTGGTGGCCGTGCGCCAACGCCAAGCCAGGCGGCTGAGTTGAGCAAGAGCGCCAGCGATTTGTTGGCGGGCGTGACTTTGCCGGCGTATTCGTTGGCGTCCATGCCGTGCGGGAACTTCACCCGGAACACTTCCACGCCATGCGCCCGGAACCGCTCCGCGTCGCGTTGCGCCGCCCGCTCGCCGGCATCGTCGGCGTCGTAAGCCAGGCGCACGCGCTGAACCTTCTTCAACGCTTCCCAAAGCTCGTCGGTAAAACCTTCCGTGCCGAACAAGCACGTCACGTTCTTAAAGCCGTTCACCCAAAACGTCAACGCGTCGAACACCGCTTCGCACAGAATGATTTCGGATTCGCCCAGGCATTGCCGGTTGAACAGGCCACGATGCGGGCCGGGCGGGTAAAGATGCTTCAAGTCGCCCTTCTGCGCCCGCCGGCCGTAAAAACTGACGGCGTGGCCGGCTTCGTCCTGCAATGGCACGACGATGCAGCCGTTAAAATGTTCGTGGCCGCTGTCGCGCCACAAGCCAAGCTGCGTCAGCCGGGTCCGCAACGCTTCGCCCGCCTCGCGATTCTTCTCCGGCAACCGCAACCCCAATGAGCGGTCGGCAAAACCGATTTGAAAGCGGGCGATGAGTTCTTTGCTGTCGAGTCCGCGACCGGCGAGATACGCCCGCGCCGGCGCCGACAACTTCAACCGTTCGTGATAGTAGCCCGTCACCTGGCGGAACAACGTCACGTCGTCTGCCGCTGGATCCAACGGACACGGCAAACGCGGCACGGTGGATTGCTTCTGCAACGGCTGCGCCGTGAACACGGCATTGCTGCCTTGCCGCAACAACTCGAAAGCGTGCCGGAACGAAACGCCGTCATGGTGCTGCACGAACTGGATGGCGTTGCCCGCCTTGCCGCACGCCATGCAGTGGAACAGTCCCTTGTCCGGCGTGACGATGAAGTTCGGTTTGTCGCGGTCGGCGTGGAACGGACAACGCCCGATAAAATCTTTCGAGCCGTGTTTCTTCAGCTCGATGCCCCGGCTCTGGACCAGCGCCACCAGATCGGTCTGGCGTTTGGCCTGGTCCAGATCGGCTTCAGGAATGCGCCAGGGCATGGGTTGCCTCCTTTCGCGGGAATGTCGTCAAGTTGGAAGATGAAAGTTTTGACATGCCGGCGAGTTAGAACTATAAAGGCTAAGTATGCAAGCATTATCTCTAACCTTCCCGGCTCCGGATTATTCTTGGGCCATGAAGACCGGCAGACCATCCAAGCAACAGCGCCCGGCTTTCGGCCAGCGGCTGCACGAACTGCGCGAAGCCGCTGGCCTGAGCCAGCAGCAACTGGCTGACAAGCTCGGCGTGTCGCAACGCGCCTACTCGCATTGGGAGCGTCGCCCGGTTGCCCTGCGCCCCGACCAACTTCAAAGCCTGGCGTCGGCGTTGAGCCTGCCCATCGAAGCGTTGCTCGCCAACGGCGAAAGCAAGAAGCGCGGTTCCGGCCCGGCCGGGAAGATGCGGCAACTTTTTACGTCCGCCTCCAAGCTGCCGCGCAGTCAGCAGGAAAAGATTCTCTCCATCCTGCAGCCGTTCATCCGCGAGCACGTCGGCCAGTCGTGAGCTTTTCTTTTTAGCCCCGAAGGCATTCGGGGCGTTGCTTTTTTCGAGGAGCGCCAGCGACGAGTTTCCCCGCAGCCCGCGCGCCCCAAATTACTTTCCATTACCAGAACCTCGCGCGCGCGGGCTGCGCGGTGCCGTGGAGCGTTAGCGACACGCACCGTTCCCCCGCGCGCGCGTATCGCACCAGGCCCGTCGGAACTGCCGCCAGGTGAAAGCGTCCAAACCATTCGCAACGTTGGATTGCTCGCCGGCATCCGGATCGCGCGAAGCGTCCCGCTGCCCGGCACGGCAGCCAGAGTGCCTATGAAGCAGGCCCGCGACGCCCGGTTGCCTTTGCGGATTGATAGGTTCGTGAAGTCCCCGCCGTTTCAATCCGCCCATTCTAAAAGCCGTCTTTGCTTTGAACCACCCGCAACGCCGGCACGCGGAAAGCGATATTCAAATTGCCCGCAACGGCCGCCACGATTTCCAAGCGGCGCGGCAGCGCCGGCGTCGTGCTCCCCGCGAAGCGGCAAACTTCTTCCATTCGCGCGCCCATCTTTTCCAAATTGCGGAGTGGGGGCGGACGGGGGCGCGACGGCGCGGCCTGTGCTCCCGCGCCCGTAAGATAAGAACACATTGTGCATCTATAAAACGGTGGCAGCGGGGTCTCGCGGGGTTCCCCGCTGCCAGGCCGCCCGTTGCCTTTCCCCAGCGGCCAGTTTTATGGATGCACAATGTGACTCTTATCTAAGCGAGCAAACTTGTCTTTATTTTCGAGCGGTAGGGCGCATTCCCGCACAGGACGTGACGGCGCGACCCTGGCCGTCCCCACGAAGCACGTCCTCACTTGCGCGCGATTCGTAATTTCACTTTGAGCGGGAGCGAACCAATTTTAGCAGCGTCAGCGGTCGTTGCTTCTCTGCCGGTGGTGGCGGCTCGGCGCGATGACCGGGTGAGACACCAAACTTAAATCGTCCCGTCTCGCCCGGACAGCGTGACGAACGACGCCACGGGCAGACTCTCTTTGCTTTGGGGGCGGAGCGGTCGCGGGCTGGCGCGCTGCCTGCCCTTGCCTTTTCAGCAGGCAGCGTGACGGCTCGGGACCGCGTAGGGGAAGTTGAATTGCCAATATCAAGAACCGACACGTTTTCGCAATTCGCGAACCTTGTCTGGATCATAAAACTCCGATTTCGAATTCCCATAGATTGCGAGAAGGTTGTCCAGCACCACACAACCCGCATCGGCCGCTTTGTCAGTCCACATTTTAAATAAGTGCATATCTTTACTAACAGGCGGTGTACCAGTCTGAAAATACATTGCAATCAAATGCATAGACCCTCCATTACCCGCCGCAGCCTCTATTTTTAACAACTCGAAACTCCTGACATAATAATCTAATGCCTTTTGATCTGACACACCTATTGCAGTTTTGATTTCATCAGGGACAAAAGTGTTCCCTTCCGAATATATAAGTGCAAGTGTATAACCTGCCTGGCCACTTCCATTCTGAAAAGCCTGATCTAGTAGCGCAATGTATTTCTTAGCTTTTTCAAAAGTTCTAAAATTCTCAAAATCAATTTGTTTTATATTAATATTCATCATTGAAGCCTGTAGGGGGGCCGTTTTGCGTTGCCATTTCACAATCGCTCTTGTCCGGGAAACCAGGCACAAATCCGACTAGATTTATGCACCCTCCAATTTGGAAACGAGTGATATAGGGTGGTCCAACTATCCCTGGTCCTTTACACTTATATGTGCATGACCAACATATACCGCAGCCCGGATTAAAAAATGAACCAGGTGATGAACTTCGTATGAGAACGCAAACCCGTCTCTTACTCGGCCTGTCAGGGTGGTCCTTGTCATAATCGGGATAGTCATCAGGATCAGGGTCAATGGTCTCTCCAACGAGACCAAGAGTGTCAATTTTACCTAAAGGTGAGTTTTTCACGAACAAGTAGCTGGGAAGATTTCCATGTTCAACCAAATGCTTTTGAGTACGCCGACTCTTTCCCTTAGTTTGCCCCCGCAAGAATGCCTCATCTCCCAGCGGGTCTCTATTTGGCCACGTCCCCGTTGACGGCTTGTAGTACCGGTATCCGTAGTAAAGCAAATCCGATTCATCATCATCGTACTTGGTCGAAAACCGGAAGGGATTGGCCTTGGCCATGAGTCCGGTGGCGCGGATGACTTCACCGAAGGGGCCATATTCGTAATTGGCCAGCGTTGTTCCGTCTGCCGCATTCACCAACTCCGCCACGTTTCCATTGCCATCGTAAGCGGTAAAACAATTCGTCGTGGCAGAACCGTAATAGCTGACTTCCAACAACCCGCCCACGCCGCCTGCGCCCTGCATCGAACCACTCAAATCGTTGCCCCACACAAATAACTCGATGATTGAAGATTGAGGATTGAGGATGGCAACGAGATTCCAGCCGTCGTAGATAAATCGCTGGTCCACCGCCGAATTACCTGTCCCGTCCGTGTTGTTCCACACCTGTTTGTGAATCCGCCGGCCCCATGCGTCATATTCAAACTTGATCAACTGCGGCGAACCGACACTCGTGTTTACCACCATCTGCACCAGCCGGTTTTCCGCGTCCCACATGTAGGTCCACCGTCCGTCACTGGTCAGATTCCCATCGTCATCGTAGCCGAATTGCTCCTGGGTCTTTGGCACAAACACATTGCCGTTGACCGTCGTTTGTCCTGTTGCAGCGACCGCTACGCTTAGCCACACCGGAGCGGCGCTATTATCCACGCTCAATTCCTGTCGGAAATATTCCCATTTTCGATATGCGGTGTTCCCGTTGACCGTCACTGTGTTCGTTACAAAGCTCACGCCCTTGATATCCGCATAAGCCGGCACGTCCCGGCTGGTGATTTGATTGAGGTTGTTCGCGGAATAACTCGCAGGCCGGAGGCCCCCTGTACCACTTTGATCGCCGCCGCTTTGCGTCTGCGTCCGGTTGCCGATGGTGTCGAAGGTGTAACCAAACTGCTGACCGGCCACCGGCGTGCCGTCGCGCCAATACTTCACGCCGGAGGTGACCTGGCCCAGCGAGTCGTAACTGTAAATCCAATAGCTGCCGTCGGCCAAGGCGTCCTTGGTGCGCTGGTTGGCGGGGTTGTAATTGTAGTTGAAAGAAATGGGACTTGCGGAGCTCGCCCCTCCGACGGATGAAATCTGCGTCAGTTGATCCAAATAATCGTAGGTTTTGCTCGTCGTCATCCGGGTCAAATTGTTGGATTTGAACGTAATCTGGCCCACCAAGGGCGAATTGGCAAGGTAGATATACGTTGCGGAATCGTTGTTGTTGTCGGAAACGATCGATAGGCGGGAGGCGTTGTCGTAGCCGTAGGAGGTCAAGTTGAGGGTTGAGAGTTGAGAGTTGAGAGCAGCTGCGGTGCGGCGTAAATACGCGTCGTAGCCGTTGGTCACGGACAGGCCGCCCAGCGTTCCGCCGGAGAAGGATTCGCCCAGCAGTTCATTGGCCAGATTGTAAACGCGCGTGTCCGTCATACCGTTACAAACAATGGTGCTTTGCCTGCCCTGTTCGATCATAGGTGTAAGTCACGCCGGGGGTTGAGTCCGAGTAAGAAACCGTGTACAGGCCGCCGCCGTTATCGTAGCTGTAAGTTGTGACCAGAGACTGGCCTCCCACCATGCGCGCCCAGGTGCGTGTGTTCAAGCGTCCGGCGGCCGTGTAGTCGTAGGAAGGACCAGCGACACCGCCGTTGTCGGCGCTGTCGTAGGTTTTGCCGGTGAGAAAACCGCGATAGATATCATAATCCCACGTGGTTACCCGCGCACCCGCGAGGCTGCCGAAATTGCTCCAATTGGTCATGGTTTTCAGGCGCCCGGCATAATCATAGCTGTAGGCCACCGGATAGATGCGCGAGCCGTATTGCAATCCCAGTTCGCCCGTGAGCAGATAAACGCTGTTGACGGTGGTGCCGTCGGGCTGGATGACGCTGTAGGGCCGCATCATGCTGTTGTAAAGCGTGGTGGTGACCTCGGCGGACTGGCTGTTGCCCGGAGCGGGAGAGGTCACGGAATTGATCTGATCGGCATTGTTGTAGCCGTAAGTGGTGGCGCCGTTGCGAGCGTCGGTCACCGTGAGCGTTCGTCCGTGCGTGTCATTGGTGTAGGACGTGCCGCCAATCGTGGTCCTTGTGGAATCATATCGTGTGTTGGAAACCAGCCGGCCATACGAATAGGTGTTGATGGTGTAGGAATTATCCGGGGCGGTGTTTGTCACCACGCGCAAAATGCCGGGGATGGTTTGGCTGGAAGCAGTCACCGGCGTACTGGCATCGCGATATTGAGTTTTCCATGTTTTCAGCCCGTCGGTGGAGACTTCGGAACGGGAAATTAATGTGCCGGTGGACTGGCCATTCTCCCAGACTTGGGTGTCCGTTCTGATCAAATCGGGCTTGCCGCTTGCCGCCGGCACCACGCTCCGTTGTGTCTGGGTGATCCGGTCAGTGCCAGTGCCGCTGAAATCAATGGTATTATTGCGATCCATGTCAATGGCAGTATAGGCCAACTCACTTTTGGCATTGTATTGGTAAAGCGTGACGACGCCGTCCGGGTCAATCTGTTTCCAAAGTTGTCCCCGGTTATTGTAAAACATTTGGCTGTGACTATAGCAATAGCAGTCATAATTAAAGTCAGCGTAGCGAATTTCTGTTGTCCGGCCGGCCATATCGGTGTAAGTCTTGGTCCATTCGGAACTTGGGTTGCCGTTGGCGTTGAGATGGGTTTCGGTTACAAAAGTGCATCGGTTTCCGTTATCATCTGACTCCACACCATACTCGTAACGGACGGGATGAACCGCCGTGCCGACAACCTTTTCCAACGAACCGTCTGCGTAATAATAATTGGTGATGGCGCCGCCATCGGGACGAACAATGGTCCGAATCAGGCCGCCCGTTGTGGGGTCATTGGCCCGGAGATAGGTGGTGACCCCGCCTAGCGCATTGGTTTGGGCGATGAGTTCACCAGCCAGATCATAAGCCGACTGACTTGTGGTAATTTGCGAGGTGTCGGTGCCAACGCGGACGGATTTGAGCGCGCGTCCGGCGGCGTCCAGGACATTTTGATAGGTAATCGGGTTATTGGCGATTCCCTGGTAATACCTTGAAGAGCCGATTTGGCGTTTGTCATCATCATATAAATAAGCTGTGGTGACCCCATCCCGATCAACGGTGTAATCCAGCCCGCAACATGCGTATTGAGTCACGTTAGTAGTGCCGTCCAGATGGACAACCTGCCGTGGTTGTCCGTAACTGTCAAAATTGCCGTAGATATCCTGTTGAAGAATAATGCCTGATTGAATATCACTGGAAATGCTGGAAACCCTGTAGCCCCATTGGTTGAGCACTGTCTGGTTGCTAACGCCGTCCACGATATGAGTAAAGGGAGAGTCAGGCTGGCCGGTAACAGTAATGTTGGTCTGGTAAGTTCCATTGGTGATGTAATTGTAAGTAGTCGCGGTTCCGTCCGGATGGATCACCGCCTGAAGCGCAAATTGATTGGGCCCACTGGTATAAAAAAGATTGGTGGTCACCAGATTGCGAGAGTCGTTCCAGAGCACCCCGGGCGTGGTACATTGAATATCCAGACGCACACCGACCGAGGGGAACACGGTGTATCGGCGCGACACTTCACTGCCTACTGTTTCGACCACCAAGCGAGCCGTAGTCTTATTCAGGGTGCCATCGTCGCCTGAACCTGACACCCCTGCCGCGACGGGGTCGTACACATTGGTGGTTACCCGTCCACTTACATTGTCGGCAAACATCGAATATACCGTCTTTGGATTTCCATTGGTGTCATAGTCGGCATAATATTCTTTCGAGCCATCCGGGTGAGTGACGTATTCCGGCAGGGGAATGGCGCCCGCGTTGAAACTGGCGGGATCCTGATAAGTGTAGGTTGTGGTTTGCGGGGCGGTGTCCGAGCCGACATCAACCCGAATAAGAGCCACATTCGTGCAGGCGCTCCACCTGTGGGTATGATAGGTATTTTTCACCTGCTGCACCACCGGCCCGCCCGCATATTGCACGGTGTTGATGACCTGGTAAGTATCAGCGCTAAGATTGGTCACGCACATGTTTTCCTGAATGCCACCCAAAGATTGGGCCGACCAGACTCCGGTATTTGTTGAGTAGGTGTAGGTCCATTGTTTCATCAAGCCATAATTAGGAACATTGCCGATTTCAGAAACCTGCAATTGATTGATGCTGGCAGGGTTGGAATTGGTGATGATCCAGGTAATAAACGGGGCGGTGCCATTGGTCAGATATAACCCGCCGGCATTCGTCCCGGTAATTTGTGAAGGATAGTAAAAGTTGATGACGTAGCCGTTGGTGGTTGGTGGTATCGGCACATCGGCCAACGACTGCGGCGCTTTTACTTGACGGATACTGCCGTCCGAATTGGTAACCACGGTCACATCTGTTCGAGTGGGAAAGTTGAAGCGAAGCGCCTTGGGCGTGTAAAGGGCGGCATTGGGCACGCTGCTGCCGAAAGTTAGATCGCCGGCTGACTGCCCATATTGCGCATTGCCAAGGGATATATTGAAATTCGGGCCGGTGTTATTACCCCGGGAAGCACCCTGACCGAAGCCGCCGCAGGTGGAACAACCTTGAGCCTCAGCGCGAATGGCAACGCCTGCCAACACAAAGAAAAGAAACAAAGTCTTTTTCATAATTTTATTTGAAAATGTTGGATGCTATTGTACTGACCACGGCCCCCCCCACGGCACACCTGTAGGACTGCCAGGATCACCACCACCGGGGCTACCACCACCGGGGCTACCGCCGCCGGGGCTACCACCGCCGGGGCTACCACCGCCGGGGCTACCACCGCCGGGACCACCACCACCGGGACCGCCACCGCCGGGACCACCGCCGCCGGGACCGCCACCACCGGGACCACCGCCGCCGGGACCACCGCCGCCGGGACCACCACCACCGGGACCACCACCACCGGAACCACCACCGCCGGGACCGCCACCGCCGGGACCACCACCACCGGGACCACCACCACCGGGACCACCGCCCCCGCCACCGCCATACGTCACATCTGTTACCCACGGAATTGTTTCGCTGATGCTACCGGGAGCGCCGGGCACATCCACTGGATGAAGTGTGCCAACCGCCGGGTTCAACGGGTCTCCGGTTCCTTGAATTTTTTCTGATTGGGGCGTTGACGATATTAATTTGCCATTATTGTCATACGTGTTTTCATACCACTCCACTGTATAGGTGGCGTCTTTTATCGAATTTGGCACCTTTACGTGATACTGCATTCTGCCACAGGAGATTAAACTGTGATCCGCCGCAAGGTTGTAAAACGCTGAACTAGCAGCGCCATCGGCCCAGCCGATAGGATAGGGGTCAGTGGGATAAGGCGGGATGACGCTTTTAACGTGAGCCAGAAGGTCATCATCTGAATAAGGATTTTCTATTTTATACTCCTGAGATAACATCTGGGTAGTGTAATAATCAGGATAACGTGAATAATCAGCATACGTGACGGTAACTTTGGTGTCCGCCCATAAATCCGGATCAGTCACCCAATCACAGTCGTAACGACTCTCAAACGCAAAGTCAGGGAAAACACAACCGTTTTCGTGAGTCCACAGTTGAAAAGCAGGATCAATTACACCATTACATGCTGAAAGACCAGTTATTTGATTGCCCCCAGGATATGTCTCGTCCCATAGACCAGTCGCAATATTCTTGGTGTAGGTCCAAGTACCTTCGTTTTCTTGCCAGTAAGTCCCGCTCCCGCTATTGTATGTGGGCGTGGCTTTCGCCGAATAATGATCGAGAGTAATGGCATAAGAATCAGGCGTGCCATCGCTCAAGGTATAGGGATCCACCGTGAGTATGTCCCCACCGTCGTTCCAGATCACAGTATCAGAGCTTCCCCCTGGATCAACTTGTACGGCGTTCACAGAGATTATATGGCTGGTTGTTTTCAAATACCATATGTTGGGAGTGGTGTAGGGGCACGGCGTTCCCACCTTGTGACGCGCCGCCTGGACAGTTTGAAAGTCCATCATGCAACTGCATTGTCCAAAAGCGTCATCAGTCATGCCGGCCCCAAAGACCATTAACACACTAAAAACAATAAACGTTCGGATTATATTAAAAATGATTGTCATAAGTTTTAAATATGTTTGGATTCTGGTTGCGACTTACTTGAGTGGCGTAAATACGAGCAGCCCATTACCAGGCGATAGGCCGTTGTAGGCATTGATCAACCAATTACCCGCATCACCGGCATCATAAACGCCATTGCCGTTGGAATCTTCCAAGTAATCCGGCATGCCATCGCCATCGGTGTCAATCGGGTTGCCATTGCCATCCACCGCCACGTAATGATAGCCGATGTCCACGATGGAGTTGGTTTCCTTCATCTGGTTGGTCTGCGTGGTGAAGTGATACAAGCCAAGCAGGTTGGCGTTGGTGTTGCCATGATCAATGAGTTTGGAATCAGTCGGCAGATAATAATTCCCCAGCCAACTGCTCTGCCAGTTGTAGCTGACTAGGTTGGTTACTTCATGGCCACCCCTTACGGCCGTCAGGTTGGCATTCGTCAGAAAGGCGTTGTAATCGCAATAGGCATCATCCGCGTCCATGTAAAATATGGTTCCATCAAAAGCGCTATCTTTAATCGTGACCGGCCAGTATCCCCAGTGGGTGATCAGCATGTATCCACCGTGCATCGTGCAATTTTGCATCGCCATCTGCGCACAACATTCCGCCTGTAGTCCTAAATATACGCGGTCAAAAAGACAGTTGGTCGGACACAACCACATTCCATAGCCGCCCTCGGTGCCATTGTAAAACTCACAGTCATTGCCCTGGAAATGAAGTTCAATGGTATAGTCTCGAAAATAGTTATGGGTGCAATTGGCTAATTGTGAAAAAAGAGTAAACTGTGCCTTTATCAGCGGCGCATAATTGGGATCATCAACCGCTCCGATGGCAGCCATGCCGAAGGCAAACCAGCTTTGCGCCGGCCAATTAACGGCGTTGCCTTCTTGAACCGTCGTGTAGTGTGTGAAAACACATGGCGCAGTCACCGTGCCGTTGAAATTGACGGTGATGCTGTTTGGCAGGGAAATGCCATAACCACTGTAGTCAAACCAGCCCACAGCCGTCCCGGCGGTAAAAGTCAGATTTGATGAGGTGACAACACCCCCCAAAATGTAATCCAAAGGATCGTAATGATAGCCCAAATCCGGCAAGGCGTTTGTGTCCCGTGGAACTTGGGGTGAAAAGTTGGTGGCTATAGAAAATGTGACGCTGGAATAGACAATCGGCGGATAGGTGGTTTTCTGTCTCAGTTCGGCAAGTAGTGCGGGGTTAATATTTGTTGTGCCAAAATTCCGATAAGTGTTGTCCGCCAAATAATGACTGCCCGCGCCAACTGTCTGAAAAACGCCGGGATCATCGGTGAAAATCGCGCATGAATTTGTAACAAATGAAACGTCATCCTCCTCGTTTGCCATATTTGCGACCGCCACCAAAAGGCAATTGGTCATATAAACAGCCGCGGTTGGAGAGTCATTGACGTCATAATTGTCATCAATCAATACGCTACAATTGTGAACCGTTAAATTGTTGCCCTCAAATTGCCAACTCCTTATGAGTGGTCCAACGACGCTCTTTACGTTGGAAATAAGACCATTGTTGATTATCATTCTGGAGCCCTCGACGCCGGCAAAGGCATACTGGCAATTGACAATTTGAATGTTCGTCGCGGAATATGTGAGTCCCTCACCATTCTCCATAGCTTCGTTTAGATAGGAAAATCGCAGGTTGTTAATCGTCCCGCCACAGCCAGCCAGGTACAAACCTACTTTACCGTAGTATCCGTAGGGATTACCCGTACCTATGGTTTCCCCAACTGAATTATCATCTACCGAAGTGAAAATTGCAGGACGATAGCGGTCGGTCTTGCAGCAAATAGTATCCTCCAAAAGGAAAATATCCGCATCATCATTACTCGCATATTTAACCACCGCTCCACCTTCAATTGTTACATCCCCAGAAATTGAGATGCAATCACTCACATAATAAGTCGTATCGCCTGCGAAAGTGAAATCACCAGTGATCATATTAAGCGTCACATAATCCAGCACCACGCACCGTTTCTGTTGAAGATCGGCTTTGGCCAATTGCATCGCATTGGTGCTGGTTTGAACCAGGCGAACAGGCGGCAGCAAACGTGTTGCAGAAACTTTATGGCGCATGGAGTTTGGCGAATTCAGGGCCGTGCTGGCATTGGCCGGTACGGGCAGTTGTTCCAACTGTGATTCAATCGTTTGGACCGGCAGTTCTTCCACCAGAAAGGTGCGTCCGGATAAATGCTGCCAGCTCTTGGCCACAGGAATTCCCCCGGACCTGGCAGAGGTTTGCGCTTGACCACCGATTGAAAAGGCTTTGCCCCGCATCATCTTCATTGTTCCGAATGCCAGTGTCGTGTCGTCCATACTGTTCTGGCGTTTGGTGGCCATTTTGGTCTGTACTGGTTCGGGGGCGTCGAAGAATTCCGTCAACATTTGCAATCGTGCCTTTGCTGAATCGAGTCCATAGGCTTCCGGCACTGGCGGTTGTTCCCGCAACACGATATCCTGCTCAAACCCGGCTTTCGTGTAGGTGTAACGCAGGTCGGCCTTGAAATCGGTGAACGCATCGGGATAGATGACTTGATTAGGAGCCACCAACTGCCCGACCGAATTTTTGAGTTCGGCAATCAGCACGGTTTTGTTGCCGTCGTCATAGCTCAACCCCAACGGCCGGCTCTTCAAGTGTTTACCATCCGGGGTGACCAGTTCGATCATGCCCTCATAAATATCGCCGGGGAAATAGGCTTTGTGCTGACCTTGGGTCGCTGCGGCTGTGCCGTTCGGCAGAATATCTATCTCTTCCTTTGATTCCACCCACTGGCCATTTTTCATGTAATGCAGCCCCGTGGCCAGTTCGGTGTATGTGTGGATGTGCGGAATTTGCGTCCCATCCGGTCTCGTTTCGTAAGTGGTCCGTTGCCAGACCCGATGGTTGGCTCCCCGGTCCACCACCGCATATGGCGTGTCCGATGGGGCGGTTTTACCCGGGTTGGCGCTGGATGCGGATCGTGACGAAGAAATGGTCTGGGCGTTTGTCCAACACGTTGAAATCCACAAAGCCACAAGAATTGCAGTAATTGTAATTGTTTTCATAGAATTGAAAAGGTGAAGCGGAAACGCACATACGTTTCCTGTCCGTGAAGCGGATGAAACTTGCCCTGCGGAAACTCGAACAACTCTGATTGACCGACGTGCTTTCATCTGATTATCCCAAACCCGATCTAAACTCCCAACCGCCCCATGAAGCCGGCACGTCAGCAACCCGGGGCATTTGTTCTTTGGCTAATTTCTAACACAGCCACCCATCGTTGCAAGCTTTTTTCAAAAAACTTATTCACCACGTCTGCAAGATGATGCCAACCATTTCACTGCATCTAAAACGGGTCGTACTTCATTGCCACGTCGCGGGGGGAAACAAAGCGGTAATAAATGAAGTTGCCGGCAAACCCTTAAAAGCCGCAGGATCGCCATTCCGGCTTTGCAACACCCAGGTCTTCTCTTCATCCGTGTCGCCCATGCGGCATTCTTTTACCAAGTAGGACAATCCGGAACGACAAATCCTTTGATAATTTTCACATCCGTAATTGCCCGGCATGAAGGTGGCTTGGGATTGCCCATGACAGATTTATTTTGCCATCTCCGCCTTAAGTCTGCATTTTTCCCCTTAAACCCGGTCGGGCAGCAGCAGCAGCAACAGCAGCACGCTAACTAAAACATCTCCCAAGCCAAACATGAACTGGTATTACGTTGATCAAGGACAACAAGCCGGCCCGGTAAGCGACGCGCAGTTCGAGGAACTGGTGCGCAGCGGGAAAATCCAGCCCGACACGCTGGTGTGGCGCGAAGGCATGGCAACCTGGCAGACTTATCGCGAAGCCAATATCTCGTCCCCATCATCCGGACCGCCGCCCGCTGCCGCAGCCGGCTCCGCCATCGGGGCAAGCCCGGAAGCCGTCTGCGCCGAGTGCGGCAAAATGTTTGCGATCCAGGACATGATTCGTCATGGCGGGGTTTACATCTGCGCCAATTGCAAACCGGTCTTCATGCAAAAACTGGCCGAAGGGGCGAGACTCACCACCAACGAACTGAATTATGCCGGGTTTTGGACGCGGTTTGCTGCGGTATTTCTGGATGGTCTGATTCTGTTCGCGGTGAATTTGTGCATCTCACTGATTGCTGGATTTAGCATGCGCCAGGCAATCGGGGTGGAACCGAAGGGTACATTGGCGTTGCAACTCGTTCTGATTGCCATCCAGATGACCATCGGGATTTCGTATGAAGTCATTCTCATCGGAAAATATGGCGCCACCCTGGGGAAGATGGCGTGCAAAATCAAGGTGGTGACGGCGGACGGCGGACGGGTTTCCTACTTGCGCTCCCTGGGCAGATATTTCGGAAAACTTCTGAGTGGCTTCGCGTGTTTGATTGGCTACATCATCGCCGCGTTCGACAGCCAAAAGCGTGCTTTGCACGATTATATTTGCAACACACGGGTCATTTATAAGTGACGGATGAACTCGCTGATTCAATGCCCCAAATGCCAGGCCTGGCTGTTGGAAGGAGTCTTTAACCAGCCCGAATTGTCGCCCTGTCCGGCCTGTGGCGTGCCCTTGCAGGTTGAAGTTTTTCCCGCGTTGTTTCGCCGCATCAATCCCGGCCAAGGCGGTGAAACCATCATGATTGAAGGGGAGTCCAGCTGCTTTTATCATCCGCAAAAGAAGGCGGTTTTGCCCTGCCAGGGTTGCGGCCGTTTTCTCTGCGGCTTGTGTGATTGTGAACTCAACGGCCAGCATTTCTGCCCCGCCTGCCTGGAAATCGGAAAAGCCAAGGGCAAAATCAAGAGCCTGGAAAATCAGCGCACGCTTTACGACGGCATTGCCTTGTCCCTGGCGGTTTATCCGCTGCTGATCTTTTATTTAACCCCGGTGACCGCACCGGTGGCCTTGTTTGTGGCCTTCCGTTACTGGAACGCGCCCCGCAGCATCGTGCATCGGACGAAAATGCGATATGTCGCCGCCATCATCCTGGCCTCGATGCAAATTGCCGGGTGGGCGGTGCTCTTTATCACGCTGGCCGGCCATCGCCGCCCCTGATCCATGGCTGAGAAAGAATATCAACGTTTGACCCAAGCCCGATCCCGGTCGGGGTTTGCCATCGCCTCCGTATCCCGTTCGAGCCTGTGGTTGGGCAAGGACCATCTGCTCTGTATTGACTCCAGCGGTTACACGGAAACCTACAAACGGTTTTATTTTCGCGATATCCAGGCCTTCACTACTGTTGCCACCAATCGCCGGACGGTTTGGAACGGGGTGCTGCTGGTGCCGATTGTGCTTTGTCTGGTCGGATTAGCGACCAACCTGTTCTCCCTGCCGAGAGGAGAACCGGCAGCCATCATCACCTGGGCAATTTTCGCAGCCATTTTCGCCGTGCCGTTGTTGATCAACAACATTCTTGGACCGGCCTGCGCCTGTTATCTGCGCACCGCCGTGCAAATCGAGGAACTGCCGTCGCTCAGCCGTGTGCGGCGCGCACGCAAGGTGCTCGACCGGGTCCGTCCTTTTATCATTGCCGTGCAAGGCGGGCTGCCGCCGGAGGAAATTCCTTCCCGGGTGCGGTCGGCGGCCGGATCATTTGCCGATTCCGCCCCGGCCCCGGGGGGCGCAGCGTTGCAACCGCCGGCGGCAGACAATCCTGATGCGCCACCGTTCATCTCTTGAACCGGGTGCGTGTTGAACCATGCAAAATCTGGCCCACCAGCGCTGTTTTAACCATGCCGCCCGCGAAGCCGTGGCGCGCTGCCCGGAATGCGGACAGTGTTTTTGTCGCGAGTGCATCACCGAACATGACGACCGCGTGGTCTGTGCCGCCTGCCTGAAAATATTAACGCAGCAACCGCCCACCCGGCGCACCGTGTTCGCGCGGTTTTTGCGTCTCGCCCGGTGCGCCTTCGGAATCTTGATCGCCTGGTTTTTCTTCTTTCTCATCGGTGAAAGTCTGGTGAAGCTGCCCGCAACGTTCCACGAAGGAACGCTCTGGCAGGTCCCTTGGATTGATCAGGAATGAACATCGAACATCGAACATTCAACGCCCAACATCCCCATGGCCAGACCTTCACACGCTTATGGGGTGTTCGAGGTTGGACGTTGGTTGTCGGTTATTTCCCAAATTTTTAGATGAAACGTGCGCGACGGCGACAGGGCAAAGGCGGCTTCGATCTCATCGAGGAAGCCACCCACCGGCTGCGCACCGCGCCGGCCGCAACTTTGGCGGTTTATTATCTGGGCGCGATTCCTTTTGTGCTGGGACTGCTTTATTTTTGGGCGGACATGAGCCGCAGCCCGTTTGCCGGGCAACATCTGGTTGATTCCGCGCTGGGCATGGCGGCGTTGTTTCTTTGGATGAAATTCTGGCAGGTCATTTTCGCCCGGCGCCTGCGGGCGCACGTCGCCGCCGAACCGGTGCCGCACTGGACGGTCCGCCGCTGGGGACGCGTTTTCCTGACGCAAACCTTCGTGCAGCCGTCCGGTCTGTTCGTGGTTCCGCTTTCGCTCATTCCGATTCTGCCCGCCGCCTGGGTCTATGCCTTTTACCAGAATGTCACCGCCCTGGACGACGGCGGGCCGGCCGGGATTTCGCCTTTGCTGAAAAAATCCTGGAATCAGGCGCTGCTCTGGCCCCGGCAAAACCACCTGGTGTTGGCCATCCTGGCCGGGTTCGGTTTTTATGTGTTTCTCAACTGGGCGGTGGCGGGTTTGATGCTGCCGCATCTGGTCAAAATGCTGTTCGGCATCGAATCGGTTTTCACCCGGAGCACGTTCGGCATGTTGAATACGACCTTTTTTGCCGGCATGCTGGGCCTGACCTGCCTGTGCGTGGACCCGATCTTGAAAACGGTTTATGTCCTGCGCTGTTTTTATGGCGAGTCGCTGGATTCCGGCGAGGATTTGAGGGCGGAATTGCATTCAGCGGCGGCTTCGCAACCGCTGGCCGCCATCGTGGTGCTTTTGCTGGGGCTGTTTTGCGCGGCACCGGTGCGGGCAGCGGACGCGCCCGCGCCCGCCATTCCGCCGGCCACGGCGCCGGTTTCATCGCCAGTCCCGCCGGCCGAACTGGACCGGGCGATCAACCGGACCATCCACGAAGACAAATACACGTGGCGCATGCCGCGGGAAAAAATCGTGGAACCGGACACTCGGGAGGGCGTGATGGCACGGTTCTTCGACAAGGCTGGCGCCCTGTTGCGGAAGTGGGTCCGGGCCGTTTCGGAGTGGCTGGATAAATGGTTGCGGAAACTTTTCCCGCGCCCGCATTCCCGCTCTGATTCCGGGACTTCCGGTTACAGCTGGATCGAACTCCTGCAAATTTTGCTGTACGGGCTGGTGGCCGTGGTGCTGGCTGCGCTGGTGGTTCTGTTGTACCGCGTCTGGCGGGACCGTCAGGCCCCGGCCTTCGTCGCCAGCGAACCCATCCCATCCGTCCCGGACATCAGCGATGAAAATGTCGGTGCCGACCAGCTGCCGGGCGACAGCTGGACGAAACTGGCCCGCGAACTTCTCGAACGCGGCGAACTGCGCCTGGCCCTGCGGGCTTTTTATTTCGCCAGCCTTGCCCACCTGGCCTCGCGCAATTTGATCAGCATTGCGCGGTTCAAATCCAACCGTGATTACGAACGCGAATTGCGCCGGCGCGGGCATTCATTTCCCGACCTGTTGTCGGTGTTTGGCGACAACCTCGGGTCATTCGAGCGCATCTGGTATGGTCTGCACAAGGCCAATCCCGAACTGGTGGACCGGTTCGCCGCCAATGTGGAAAGGATGAAAACCGCCGGATGAAAAAATATTTCCCCCTCATCCTGCTGCTGGGCTGCGCGGCGGCGCTCACCTTCGGCCTCGTCCGGCTTTTCCAGCTCCGGTTCGAGGTGGGCGATGTTTACCCGGAATATTCGACGCTCCGTTCGGACCCGCTCGGCGCCATGGCGCTTTATGAGAGCCTCGGCCAGGTGTCCGGCCTTTCCACGCGCCGCGATTTCACCACGCAGAACCGGCTGCCGGAGGAGTCGTACACGGTTTATCTGCAACTGGCGGCCTCGGAGTACGACTGGGATTGGGTGCCGGCGGATTTGTCTCACGAACTGGAGGCGTTCCTCGCCCGCGGCAACCGGCTGGTCATCACGTTTTTTCCGCAGACCTCGGCGTACAGGCCCTACGAAACTGACGAGGCAGAAACCAACTCGATGAAATCGGCCCGGTCCACGGCGACAGACGAAAAACCGACGCCGGACAAACCCGCGAAGAAGAGAAAGATCCGGAAGATGCGCGATGAGGACCGGGGGGTGGACCTGGCTGAACGCTGGGGTTTCGGGATGAATTTCATAAAACTGACGCAGACCAACAACGTTTACGAACCGGTGCGGGTGGAGAACAAAACCGAACTGCCGCTGCCGCTCATCATGGAATGGCACAGCGGGACGGTTTTCACCAATCTGGACAATGATTGGCGGGTGATTTATGCGCGCGGCGCCAGGGCGGTGCTCATTGAACGGCACTTTGGCAAGGGCTCGGTCGTGATGGCCACCGATTCCTATTTCGTCAGCAACGAGGCGATGGAAAAGGACCGGCACGCGGATTTGCTGGCGTGGCTCGTCGGCGCAAATAAAAATGTTGTGTTTGACGAGGCCCATTTCGGCGTGGTGGAGACTTCCGGGGTGGTGATGTTGATGCGCAAATACCGGCTGCACGGGCTGGCAGCGGGGTTGCTGCTGCTGGCCGGGTTGTTCATCTGGAAAAACGCCAGCAGCCTCGTGCCGCCGCTCGCCGAACCGGAACAGCAGGGCTGCATCGCCGGCAAGGATTCGGCGGCCGGCTTTGTCAACCTGCTCCGCCGCAACATCGCCCCGCGTGACCTCATGCCGGTCTGCTTTGCCGAATGGAAAAAATCGGCCGGGCCGGCCGGCCAATACTCCGCCCCGCGGCGGCAGCAGGCCGAGGCCGAGTTCCAGGCGGATCAGCCACTGCCGCCCAGGGACCGGAATTCCATCGCCACCTACAAAAAAATCTGCTCCATCCTGGGAACCCACAACGCACCACCAAAATCATGAACATTGAACGATTAAAAGAAGTCCTCACGCAGGCGCGGTTGGAAGCCAGCAAGGTCATCATCGGCCAGCACGACGTCATCGAAAAGGCGCTCATCGCCATCTTCACCGGCAACCACGCCCTCATCGAAGGCGTGCCCGGCGTTGCCAAAACCCTGCTCGTGCGCACGCTGGCCCGTGTGCTCGGCGCCGATTTTGCGCGCATCCAGTTCACCCCCGATCTGATGCCCGCCGACATCACCGGCACGAACGTTTTCAACCTGCAGCGCAACGAATTCTCACTCATCAAAGGCCCCATCTTCACCTCGTTTTTACTGGCGGACGAAATCAACCGCGCGCCGGCCAAGACCCAGTCCGCGCTGCTGCAGGCCATGCAGGAACGGGTGGTGACGATTGACCGCGAAACGCATCCATTGCCGCCGAATTTCACTGTGTTCGCCACGCAAAACCCGATTGAATACGAAGGCACGTATCCGTTGCCGGAGGCGCAGAAGGACCGGTTCATGCTCAAAATCACAATGCGGGCGCCGGACCGCACCGAGGAACTGGCGTTGGCGCAGCGTACGATGACGAAGGACGCCCCGGAAACGGTGCTGGCGCAGGGCGCCGTCCAGCCGGTCATTAAAACCGAAGACCTGGCGGCGTTGCGTGAAGGCCTCGCGGCCATCGTCATGCGCGACGAACTGGTCGCCTATCTCGTGGACATCATCCGCGCCTCGCGCCAGCACGAAAGCGTCCTGGTGGGCGCCGGGCCGCGCGCCACGCAATCGCTCATCATGGCCGCGCGCGCCCGGGCCGTCCTGTCCGGCCGCGATTTTGTCACCCCTGACGACATCAAGGAGATGACACCGCCGGTGTTGGAACATCGTTTGATCCTCCGCCCGGAATTTGAAATCGAAGGTCTGACCGTGGCGGAGGTGATCCAGCGAATCCTCCAGCAGATTGCCGTGCCGAGGTGAAGAGCTGGAGTTCAAGCCTCAGCCGGCTTGGACTCCGGCATGAAACAATGAACGAACAAGTTAAAGCTTGAACTCGAACCGATGATTGTGCCCCGTTTCAGATTGTTGTTCTGGGTGTCGGCGGTGGTGCTGCCATTCGCGCTGATTGGCGCGGTGTCGCCGCCGGCGGCCGGCCTTTCCCTGGTGTGCATCGGCGGACTGCTCGCGGTGGTGCTGGCCGATGCCGTCGGCGCCGGCAGAAGTCTGGCGGGCATCGGCATGGAACTCCCCGCCGTCACCCGCATGTCCAAGGACCGCGAGGCGAAACTGGAATTGCGCATCCGCAACGACCGGCAACGGCAGCGCAGCCTGAGGGTCGCCCTGGCCTGGCCGCGCGAAATCCGGACCGCGTCCGAAACCATGGATGCCCTTTTGCCCGCCCAAAGCGAATGGTCGCGGCTGGCCTGGCCCTGCACCCCGCTCAAGCGGGGCAATTACCGGTTTGACGCCGCTTATGTTGAAGGCAGCTCCCCCTGCGGATTTTGGAGCGTGCGCAAAACCCTGCCGGTGCAGTCGGAAATCCGGGTTTATCCCAACCTGCTCAACGAGCGGAAAAGCCTCGCCGCGCTGTTTCTGAACCGGGGTGCCTTTGGCCTGCACGCGCAACGGCAGGTTGGCAAGGGCCGCGACTTTGAAAAGCTCCGCGAATATGTTCCCGGTGACGACTACACTGAAATCCATTGGAAGGCAACGGCGCGGCGCGGCAAGCCGATCACCAAGGTTTTTCAAATCGAACGGACGCAGGAGGTTTACGTGATCGTGGACGCGTCGCGATTAAGCGCCCGCATGACGGGTCGAGAGTCGAGAGTCGAGGGTCGAGCGCCGGATCATCAGCTTTTGCCCTCGGCCCTCGGCCCTCGGCCCTCGACAATAATCTTGGAACGTTTCGTGACCGCCGCGCTGGTGCTCGGGCTGGCGGCGGAGCAGCAGGGGGATTTGTTCGGCCTGCTGACGTTTACGGACAAGGTGGAAAAATTTGTGCGCGCCAAAAACGGCAAGGCCCATTACAGCACCTGCCGCGATGCGCTTTACACCCTGCAGCCGAAAGTCGCGACGCCGGATTTCGATGAACTATGCACGTTCATCCGGTTGCGGTTGCGCCGGCGCGCGCTGCTGGTGTTCCTGACCGCACTGGATGACCCGGCGCTGGCGGAAAGTTTCGTCCGGAACGTGGATTTGATCCGGCGGCAGCATCTGGTGCTGGTGAACATGCTACAAATGCCGGGAGTGAAGCCGCTCTTCACGGACCCGGATGTTGCCGGTCTGGATGACCTGTATGGCCGGCTCGGCGGCCATCTGCAGTGGCAGAAACTGCGCGAGCTGCAAAAGATCCTGCAGCGGCGCGGGGTCCGGTTTTCACTGCTCGACAACGAACGTTTGAGCGCCGAGCTGGTTTCGCAATACCTGAGCGTAAAACAAAGGCAGTTATTGTGATTGTTGACCTGCAACGTTTCATCACCGCCGGGCGGCCCTTCTGGGCCGAACTCGAGCGGATGCTCGACCGGCTGGAATCGGAGCCGGACTTGCGGATGCCGCTCCCGCAATTGCAGTCCTTTCATCATCTTTACGAGCGCACGGCCGCCGACCTCGCCAAAATCACCACGCTTTCCTCGGAACCGGAGACCCGGCGATATCTGGAAAATCTGGTTGCCCGGGCCTATGGCGAAATCCATGAAACCCGCGAGAAACAGCGCCGGTTCTTTCCGGTGCAATGGTTTTTTCAGACGCTGCCACGGACGTTCCGCCGCCATGTGCGGGCCTTTTATTTGTCGGTGGCCATCACCCTGGCCGGGTGTGCGTTCGGCGGGCTGGCGCTTGCCTTTGACCCGGACGCCAAACCGGTGCTGATGCCGTTTTCCCATCTGCTCCAGGATCCAGCCAAGCGCGTCGCCGAGGAGGAACAGGCCACCCGGGACCGGCTGGCGGGTTTCAAGACCACTTTTTCAGCGGAACTGATGACGCACAACACCAAGGTTTCCATCTTTACCCTGGCGCTCGGCATGACCTGGGGCGTCGGCACCATCATCATGCTGTTTTACAACGGGGTGATTCTTGGCGCGGTGGCGGTGGACTACATCCGCGCCGGACAGACGAAATTCCTCCTCGGCTGGCTGATGCCGCATGGTGTGGTGGAAATCCCGGCCATTCTCATTGCCGGCCAGGCCGGCCTGATGCTGGCGCTGGCCCTCATCGGCCGGGGCAGTCGCGCTTCACTCAAAACCCGGCTGCGTGAAATCTCGGGCGACATCGTCACGTTGATTTTTGGCGTCGGCGTGCTGCTGATCTGGGCGGGATTCGTCGAGGCGTTTCTGTCGCAATATCACGAACCGATCATTCCCTACGAAGCCAAAATTGCCTTTGGCGCCTTTGAACTGATCTTGCTGTCTCTTTTTCTGAAAAAATCGGGAACCGGCCGGAAACCGGAACCCGGAAATCGGGACGAATGAAAACCAGCACGCTTTACATCCGCACACCCGAAGGGATCGTGTTCTCGCAATTGCTGGCGGGACCGGTGACCCGGTTCTTCGCGTGGTTTATTGACCAGCTTTGCATCAGCGCCGCCATGTCCCTCCTGGGGGTCGTCTTGAATTTGCTTGGGCTGATCAATTGGAACTTTGCCATCGCGCTTTACGTGATCAGCTATTTTGTCATCAGCATCGGCTACGGAATTCTTTTGGAATGGACCTGGCGCGGCCAGACCGTCGGCAAGCGGCTGCTCCGCCTGCGGGTGGTGGACGTGGAAGGGATGCGGCTGCAATTCAACCAGATCGTCGTGCGCAACCTGCTGCGATTTGTAGATGCGCTGCCGGCGTTTTATTTTGTCGGCGGTCTGACCTGCTGGCTCAACCCCCGCTGCCAGCGCCTGGGCGACCTCGCGGCCAACACCGTGGTCATCCGGAACCCGCGCGTGACCGAACCGGACCTCGACCAGTTGCTCGCCGGCAAATACAACTCGCTCCGGCAATATCCGCATCTGGCCGCCCGGCTGCGCCAGCGGATCTCGCCGGCCGAGGCGGATGTCGCCCTGCAGGCGTTGCTGCGGCGGGAGGAATTTGATCCGGTCGCCAGGGTGGAATTGTTCGGCGAACTGGCCGGCCATTTCCAGGCCAAGGTCGAATTCCCAGCCGAGGCAACCGACGGCGTCGCCGACGAGCAATATGTCCGCAACCTGGTTGATGTGCTTTACCGGACGCGCGGGGAAAACCACGCCACAAGCGGAACGTTTCAATGAAGTTGCCGCAGTTGCACGTCACGATAGCGGACGACGGCGTTGCTGCTGTCGCTGAACGCACCGAGTCCGACCAGGTAGGAATTGCCCGGCACCTGGATGTCTGCGGGCGGAGCGGCCTGATGAAAAATTTCCACCCCGTTGACGGTTGCGGTCACGCGTCCATTTTGGAGGATGAAGTCGAACGAGTTGGTGACATCATTCAACACGACGTGTTGGGTGATCTGTTTCCTTGACCAGCCCCGGCCGAGGGAAACGACGTCACCCTCCTCGTCGTGCCGCTTGAGGCGGAAACCGTACCAGTTGTAACCATCGAAATCCGGCACGCCCATGACGAGGCCCGCCTGGAAATTCCTGTTGGACGAACGGACGGTTTCAAACCGGCCGCGCACCTCAAAATTCTCGCCCATGTGCGCCTTTGAAAACAACATGTGGCCCTTGGGGCCAAACTCAACCTCCAGCGCGCCATCCGCGAGGCGGCGTGGCTTGCCAAAACTGAACACCCAGTCGGGATCATGATCGTCCACCGGCAGCAGGTCCACCCATTGGCCCTCCTGCAGGCGCTTTTCGACCGTGAGTTGGGCCATCCGGCGCTGGATGAATTCCTTCGTGCGCGCATCGGTCAGGGGCACGGACTCCAGATGAAATCCATTCGTGCGCGCATCGGCGGCGGGTGCGGCGGCCAGATCGGCATACTGCTTCAGCGCGGTTGCCGCCTCCCCGGCAGCGCGGGCGGATTCCGCCGCGGAAATTTTCGCGCCGAGCGGCCCGGTGCGGGCGGCGACTTCAAGCGGCATGAGCGAGAGGTCAATGCCCCAATTGCTTACATTCTCCGGCACCGGCTTCCAATCCAGTGCCTCCAGTTGCTCGCGGGCCGCGTCGTATTTCCCGGCGAAATAAGCGACGACCGCATACGAAGTGCGCCAGCCGTCGCGGAAGTTCGCTTGTGCCGGTTCGGCAATGTACCCCTGATATAACTTCTGAAATTCCGGCCAAATGTCGGCACGGTCGTAAAGATGCCGGCCCGATGGCAATTCCATTTCCGATTCCACGTCCGCCACACAATCAAAGAACTTGCGCGGGACGTCGGTGTCGAAACGCCCGGTGCTGACAGCAGTCTGGCCCAGTGCCAGAAGGGCCGCTTCGCTCCCGTACCAGCGCGGGCGCAAACCCCAGCGCAGATCCTTCCAGGCGCGGGGGCAGTCAATCTGCGCGGCCAATGTCCGGTCAAACCAGACCCGCATTTCCTTGATGTTGGAATCGCCCAAAGACACATAAATCATCCGGCAGGGCGCCAGTGGCAGGCCGGGCTGCAAATTCCAGGCTTGCGTCAGAGCTTCCCGCGCCTCCGCCAGATTATCCTTGAAACCCTTCCACCCCCCGGTGGTGACACTGTCGGCGTAGCCGCCTCCGCGTGCCCGCCACGCTTCGACGATGTAACGCTCGCCATCCAAAACCAGTCCGAGCCATTGATAGGCCGGTCCGGCTCGATGCACGATTTCACAGACGGACGCGGCATTGTTTTCAAAAAAATCGTTCCCCCAACCGTTTACAAAAATATCCGCTATTTCCTGCTGGTCCCCGGGCGTGAAACTGCCGTCGGCAAAACATTTCGGCAACAGCTCCAAGGCCGAAGTGTCCAGCGCACCCGCCTGATCGGATTTGTTGTTCAAATGGCCCATGAGTTTGACTGTGGCGTAAAACTTCGGATATGACCAATGCGCTGTCCCGGGATACGCCGCCAAAGCGCGCTCGAAACGATGGACGCTGTCATAGTAGTTCAGGCTGTTGTCGGCTGCCACGGTCAACACCAGGGGGTCGGTGCAGTCCGGGTCATTGGCGAGCCGGTCGCTCTCGGCTTCCAGCGAAAGTTTGTTGGTCGCCTCCGGACCGCCGTGGTTGCGGGCGATATAAACGCGGATGAACAGCTCGGCCTCGGCGTCAGAGGCCGGATTGCGCCGTCCGCGTTTTTCATAGCCTTCCAGCCACTGGCGGAGCCTGAATTCACGGGCCTTTTTTTGAACCTCCTTGGCCGTCAACGTGTTGGTGGTCCACGTCACCGGCTTGCGCGCGGCCGCCTCCGCCTCCGGACGCGACTGGTTCAAGCTCCCGTGGGACCGGTTCGAACTGACGGCGTCCTGAAAACCGCGTTGAAAGTTGACCGCCACATAGGCGAAGTACGCGACGAAGAGAATGAAAATAATCACCCCGACGGCAACCATCAGCCAGATGATGCCCGGGCTCAGGCCGCCTTTTGAAACGGACGATGGCAAGGGCGGAGGAACGATGCGATATCCCTGCTGCAACACCAGATCCAGCGGCTGCCAGTCGGACATCCCTTCGCCTTGGATATATTCACCGCCGGTCAATTCGCCGGATTCACGGCGACGCCGCAGTTCTTCCAGTGAAAAGACTCCCAAATCCTCCCCCTGACGACGCATTCGATAGTTCATAAGAATGAATCCATTCCAATATGGCGGAACCAAATCCGCCGGCAAGGTCATTACCTTGCGGCCTCACGCCCACAACTGGCGGTCCAGCGAGCGATATTGAATGGCTTCGGAAATGTGGTCGCTCAGGATTTTTTCCGAGCCAGCCAGGTCCGCAATCGTCCGCGCCACCTTCAAAATCCGGTCGTAGGCCCGGGCGCTCAAATTCAAATCGGCCATCGCGTTCTTCAGCAGCTCCTTCGTTCCCTCATCCAACTCGCAGAATTCCTTGAGTTCCTTCGGACCCATGAGGGCGTTGCAGGTGATCTTCCGCTTGTGCGCGAAACGCGACTGCTGGCGTTTCCGCGCAGCCACGACGCGCTCGCGGATTTGCGCCGAGGTTTCGCCCGTGCGGTCGCCGGCAATTTCCCGGAACTTCACCGCCGGCACTTCCACGTGCAAATCAATCCGGTCGAGCAACGGCCCGGATATCCGGCCCAGATAATTCTGGATTTCACGCGGTGAACTCCTTGATTCGTGCGGCATCTTGCCGTCCGGCGTCGGGTTCATCGCCGCGACGAGCATGAATTGCGAGGGAAAGGTCATCGTGCCCGCCGCGCGCGAAATGGTCACGCGTCCGTCTTCCAGCGGCTGGCGCATCGTCTCCAGCACGCTACGCTTGAACTCCGGCAGTTCGTCCAGGAACAACACGCCGTTGTGTGCCAGCGAAATTTCGCCCGGCGTCGGATTGATGTTGCCGCCGAGCAGGCCGGCGTCGCTCGCCGTGTGATGCGGCGTGCGAAACGGCCGCCGCGTCACCAGCGCCTGGCCCGGCCCCAGCAAACCGACGATGCTGTGAATCTTCGTGGTTTCGAGCGCCTCGTCCAGGGTCAAGGGCGGCAGGATGGTCGGCAGGCGCTTGGCCAGCATGGATTTGCCGGTGCCGGGCGGGCCGATGAGCAGCGCGTTGTGTCCGCCCGCGGCGGCAATTTCCAGGGCGCGCTTCACGTTTTCCTGGCCTTTGACCTCGGCGAAATCCAGATCGTCGTCGTGCGCTTGATCGAAAATTTTGGCAATATCCACCTTCGCCGGCGCGATTTTGATTTCGCCTTCGAGAAAGCCCGCGGCTTCGCGCAGATTTTGAACCGGGATGACTTGCAGGCCTTCGACGACCGCGGCCTCGGCGGCATTTTCCGCCGGAACGAGCACGCCCACCCGGCCGTCGGCGCGCGCACGCAGGGCGACGGGCAAAACCCCTTTGCACGGACGCACCGCGCCAGTCAGCGCGAGTTCGCCCACGATGATGAAATTGTCGAGCTGGTCGGTCTCGATTTGTTCGCTGGCGGCCAGCATGCCGACGGCGATGGGCAGATCGAAGCTCGGCCCCTCCTTTTTCACGTCGGCGGGCGCGAGGTTGATGGTCGTGCGCCCCATCGGGAATTTAAAACCGGAATTCGTGAGTGCGGTGGAGACGCGGTCGCGCGATTCCTTTACCGCCGCGTCCGGCAGCCCGACGATGACGACGAGGGTGTCGCCATAACCGGCGTTGACTTCGACTTCTACGGGATACGCTTCTATGCCATTGAGCGCGGCGGAACAGACCCGGGCTAACATGGGAAAGTTATGAGCAAGACTTGACCAAAGCGCAATGAGGAATTGCGCAACCTGCCGCCCGGATATCCGGCCAGCTCGAATTTGATTGCGTTATCACCCCTATGCGACCAGCGGCCATTTTTTGGCGCGCCAAGCGACAAAAAAGGACGAAAGAATTTTATTGACGCTAAGGATTATAGATGTAATCTTTTGTTGATTACAAAAGTAATCTTAGGAATCGCGTTATGAGAAAAATGCCTCGCATCTCGGAAACCGAGTGGGAAGTCATGAAAGTGGTCTGGTCCCAGGCCCCTTGCCCCGCCGGTGAAATCATCAAGGCCTTGAGGCAAACCGACGCCTCGTGGCATCCCCGCACCGCCAAGGCCTTTCTCAACCGGCTGGTCAAAAAGAAAGTCCTGGGTTTCAGCAAGGAAGGGCGCGCCTATGTGTACCGCCCGCTGGTCCGGCGGGAGGAGTGTATCGACGCCGCCAGCGAGTCGTTTTTGGGTCGGGTGTTCGGCGGGTCGCTGAAACCCATGCTCGCTCACTTTGTACAACGGGACAAACTTTCGGCCGACGAAATCCGCGAGCTGCGGCGCCTGCTCAAAAACCCTGATTAAACGAATTCTATGCAAGCCCTCTTCTCCCATCTTCCCGGCCTGCTGAAAATGTCCGGACAGGCGTCGATTCTCATTTTGCTGGTGCTGTCGGCGCAATGGCTTTGCGGGCGGCGCCTGCAACCGCGCTGGCGCTGCGCGCTCTGGCTGCTGGTCCTGCTGCGCCTGGCGTTGCCGTGGACCATTCCGTCTCCGGCCAGCCTGTTCAATGTTTTGAAATTTCCCGCCGCCGCGCGGCCCGGGCCGCTGGAAACAGTTCCCGCCCTGATTATGGACGCCCCAATTCCCCAAGCCACACCGGTTGCCGTTGCCGTGCCTTCGACAAACGGGAGCGGATACTGGCTGGCGTGGTTGTGGGCAGCGGGCGCTCTTGGTCTGGCGGGCTGTGCCGCGGTCAATCATTACAAAATCCATCGGGGAGTGACGCGGCGGCGTCCGCTGATCGACGGGCCGACGTTGAATTTGCTGGAGGATTGCAAGGCGCTGATGGGTGTCCGCACGCCGGTGACGCTGATCGAGACGGAGGCCGTCAAAAGCCCGGCGCTATTTGGCTTTGTGCGTCCGCGCCTGCTGTTGCCGGTGGGGCTCGCGTCCGGATTTACTCGCGAAGAGTTGCGGCACGTGTTTCTGCATGAATTGGCGCATATCAAGCGCCAGGACATTCTGGTGGGCTGGCTGACGTTGGGGTTGCAGGCCATTCACTGGTTCAACCCGCTGATCTGGCTGGCCTTTCACCGCCTGCGCGCCGACCGGGAACTGGCGTGCGACGCGCTGGCGCTCTCCTGCACGCGAGCGGGTGAAAATGAATTTTACGGCCTCACGATCGTAAAACTTTTGGAAGGATTTGGCCAATCCGGCTGGGCGCCGAGTCGGGCCGGGATCCTGGAAAACAAACAACAAATGAAAGAGAGAATAACCATGATCGCAAAATTCGATAAAACCAACCGTGGCCTCGCTCTGGCCCTTTCCCTTTTCGCCGGTCTGGCGCTGGTGACCTTGACGGATGCGCAGACCGGCGGCAACGCAGCGGCGTCCGAACCTGCTGTGCGCCCGTCCAATGCAGCGACGGCCAAAGCCGGTGCCAAGTGGGATTTGCAGCAAAAGCTGGAAATGGCCGAAGCCGGCAACCAATGGGCGGTCTATGAGATCTGGGATGCGTACTATCGCGGCAAACACGGCGTCCAACGCGACCTGACACAGGCGGATAAATGGCTTGGGAAATTTCTTCAGGACGTGTGGGTGGTACGATTTGAACCGGTGGACGGTTTCGCGCCGACCGGACCGAAGGAATTTTTGGGAAGAATTCGACCAACATTCTTCGTCTCGATCAGGTCAGACCAACATTGGAACCGCCAGCTTCTTTCGAACGACCCAGCAAGGCGACAAACTGATCGGTTCCTTTCTCAGCAACTATCCGGATGAACTTAAGGCCAGCCTGGCTAATGTGCCCGGCGTGAAAGTTATCTCCAGCGAACGGATCACCCCGGAACAATTCATCCAATACGAACAATCCTCTCAGGAGCCATTGTGGAGTCTGGCTCAAAAATTGAAAATGGCCGAGGCCGGCGACCAGTTCGTGCCGTATGAACTGTGGGACGCTTACTACCGCGGCAAACATGGAATTCAACCCGACCCGGTCCAGGCGGACAAATGGCTCAAGCAGTTTGTTCAGGCCCTGTGGGTGGTCCGATTTGAACCGGTGGAAGGGTTCGCTCCCACCGGCCCAGGAGAGTTTCTGGCGAGAATCAATCAGCATTTCCCGCCTCGTTCCGGCAAACCCGGGATCATGGTGTCCGGCTTCTTCCGAACCACGCAGCAAGGTGACAAACTGGTGGGTGCCTTCCTCAGTGGTGATCCGGATGAACTCAAGGCCGGCCTGGCCAACGTCCCCGGCGTGAAAGTTATCTCCAGCGAACGGATCACCCCGGAACAATTCATCAAATATGAACAATCCCCACAGGAGTCCTTGAAGTCGCCCTAGTGCGGCGCGGCGGCGCGGTCGGTTCAAGTCGAACCGGCCGCTGACCGTTTTTGTTCGGAGCGGTTGCATCTGAAAAATGAATATGCCGGCCGCGTGACCGGCGATACCGACATGGTCATGCGGAAATTATAGTAAAGCATCGCGGTGGCGGTATCGCTCCCGGGAATGAACCTGGACCATTGCCGGAGTTTTGGAGTGTCGGAGTTTTGAAGTTGCTTTGGGGACGACACGGCGCGACTCTGGCCCTGCAAGCACAGGGGAATAAAATTATGAGCGCGCAAGAGAATGAGAAGGAAGCGGTGCGAACGACCATCGTTGGCGGCAGGCCGCCGGGAAGCGGTCGCAATACAGGAACGATCCCGCGCGGCATCGAGGTGCTGGTCAAGAAAGCCGCGGTGGATCCCGAGTTTCGCGAGCTGTTGTTCGAGCAGCGGGGTGCGGCGGCGGCGACCATTGAACTGGAACTGGACCCCGCCGAGAACGCCATGTTGAACGCCATCCCGCGCGAGCAGCTTGCCCAAATCGTCAGCCAGACCACAGTTCCCGTGGAACAACGGCGGGTGTTTCTGGGCCGGCTGGCGGTGGCCATGCTCGCCGTGCTCGGAGTCGGACTGGCAGGGTGCAAGCCAGAAGTTACCTCTCTGGGCATTCAACCGGAACGCCCCGGGACAGACGGCATCCGGCCGGATCGGCCGACAAATGCCCCGCCGCCGTTGCAACCGCCGGCACCGGCAGGCGTGCGACCGGATCTGCCTTCCACCAATCCGCCGTCCACCAACAGGCCATATTTGACCAGAGGCATCCAGCCCGATCGTCCAAAGAGTGACGCCACAAACATCCCGCCACCGCCGCCAGCAGGCATCCAACCCGACCGTCCCTGAGCCGCCCGCGCCATGCCTGCCGATCTCACACTGGTCAATCTCAACATGCTCTTTATGCGCTATGGAGAGCAGGTTGAGCGCGAACGTCATGTCCCGCTCGGATGCCTTTATTTGACCGCGGCGCTGGAGCGCGCGGGATTCGCAGTGGACTTCCGGGATTATCAACTGAGTGACGCGGACGACCCGTTTGATGTAGAGGCATTCCTTTCGTTCGTCGCCAATCCGGCGCCGGTCATCGGCCTTTCTTGCATGGCCAACCTTCTGCCATTTACCCTGCTGGCGGCCAAGGCACTCAAGGACCGTTATCCGGACCGCAAAATTGTTCTGGGCGGCGTCGGCACCAAGTCGGTCGAAGACAAGGTGCTGACCCGGTTTCCCTGGATTGATGTGATTGCGCGCGGGGAAGGCGAACAAACCGGTCCCGAACTGATGCGGGCATTCGACGGCGGCGACCTCGCGGCAGTCCGGGGCATCAGCTACCGGAAGAACGGTTCAATTACGCACAATCCGGACCGTTCCCGGATTCGCGACCTCGACAGCATCGGCTTTCCCGCCTTCAAGAAAATTGACCTCGCGCGCTACCAGGGTTACGGCATGATGACGAGCCGGGGATGTCCTTATCCCTGCACCTTCTGTTCCGTCGTGCCCGTGTGGAATTACGAGAGCTTCTCGCGCAGTCCGGAGAACATCGTCGAAGAAATGGCGCTGCTCCACCGCGAGGCGGGCGTGGACCTGTTCCTTTTCCAGGACGAATTCTTCGTGTCGGGCAAAAAACAGGTGCTCGCATTCTGCCGCGCGCTGGAGCGATCAGGTCTGGACGTGGAATGGAAGGCGTTCGGCCGGGTCAATTTGACCGATGAGGAGATGATGCGGGCCATGGCCGGCGCGGGCTGTCTCGAACTCCGCTTCGGCATCGAGTCGGGATCAGACCGCGTGCTCAAAAAAATCAAAAAAGGGTTCACGGCGGCGGAATCCATGGACTTGATTCCAAAAGCCGTCGGCCTTTTTCCGCGGGTGGACGCCTTTTACGTCTGGGGATTTCCGTTCGAAACCTTGGACGATTTCAACCAGTCGCTCTTCCAGATGGTGTCCCTCCGCATGATGGGCGCGCGGATTTTGCCAAGCTTGCTGTCGTTCCTGCCGCAAACGGAAGTGTACGAACAATGGGGACGGGACGGGCGGTTGGAGTTCTGCCCCCATCTCCTGCCCGAGTTCGTGCTGACGGGGCACGAAATCGTACGCGGCAGCAACGTCGAGCTGCCGGAACGGCACCGGCGCTATTTCGATCTGATCACCGCAAACCCGGACGTCTTTCCAGGATTTTATCATTTCAATCTTGCTGAAAACGTGCTGCCCAAGCTCGAGTTGCTCCAGCACTTTGGCTTTTATCTCCGACCCGAACTGGTGGCGGAAGCAAATGCCGAAAGCTGCGGCGCCCACTCGCCGCGCGTGGAATGATCTCTCCCCGCCCGGCTTCAAGAGAACACCAAGGGGTGAAAAGGGGGAGGTTGGCAAAATATGGAATGAGAAACAGGCAGGATGCCTGTCCTACGGCGGGATGATTTCGAAGGGGATGGCTGGCAGGGCGCCCAGCGGCATCCGCTGGTTGTTGTTGGCCTTCGGTTTGGCTGCGTTGGTTTCCGCCAGGCGGGGCACGTAGCCGTTGATGATCAGATTTCCCTTGAGGCCGGGTTTGATTTTGGCGGCATCGGTTTGCAGCACAATCTCCACGCCACCGCTAACAGCCTGTTGAAGTAATTGTGAAAATAAAATATAATTGTGTTGTCTTATAGTTAGTATAAGTTACAATTTTTCATGTTCAAACCGCAAACATTGCCGCCGCCGGAACTTTTCGTTCCATCCCGTCAACTGGTGCAGCCTGTCTCCTCCTCTTTTTACATCAAGCTCGACCAGACGCTCCAGTCTTTTTCCTTTGCTTCCGAAGTGCGGCAGCTTTGCGCGGCCTGCTATTCCGGCAATGGCCGTGGTCGTCCGGGCGTTGACCCGGTGGTGTATTTCAAGATGCTGATGGTCGGTTTCTTTGAGAACATCCCCAGCGAGCGGGGCATTGCCGAGCGCTGCCAGGATTCCATTTCCATCCGTGCCTTCCTGGGCTATGACCTGACCGGGAACACCCCGGATCATTCCACCCTGTCGGTCATCCGCTCCCGTCTGGGCGTGGAGGTTTACCACCAGGTATTCCTTCTGATCTTGGCGGCCTTGCAGGAGCACGGGCTGGTCAAGGGCCGCAACGTGGGCATAGACGCCTCCGTGATCGAGGCCAACGCCTCGCTCAAAGGGCTGGTCAACCGCCAGACCGAGGAAGTCTATTGGGAATATGTCCGCCGTCTGGCCGCGGAGAACGGGATTGATCCCAAGGATGCCGACGCCGTCCGGCGGTTTGACCGCAAGCGGCCCAAGAAGATGAGCAACCAGGACTGGGAAAACCCCAATGACCCTGACGCCAAGATCGGGCCGACCAAGGCCGGGGCCACCGACATGATCTACAAGCCGGAGAACACGGTGGATTTGGACACGGGCGCGATCTTGAACGCGGAGGTGCGTCCGGGCGATGAACCCGATCACAAGGATCTCGCGCTGCATGTGCTGGAGGCGCAGGAGAACATCAACGAGGTTAAAGAGCTTCCTGCGGGAACCCTGACGATTGAAAGCGCCACGGCGGACAAGGGCTATCACGCGGTGCCGGAAATGGGCGGCTTGCAGCAGGAGGGGATTCGCACGGTGATTTCCGATCCGGTGATCAACCGGAACATGGAGAAACTCACCGACGAAGAGTCCAAGGTGGTGCGCAGTGCCAGACGGAGCGCCAAAAGCAAGTCGGGCAAGGAACTGTTGAAGAGCCGGGGGATGCACCTTGAGAGACCGTTCGCGCACATACTGGATGCCGGAGGAGCGCGGCGGACGACGCTCCGGGGACGGGACAACCTCAACAAGCGCTTCAAGTTTTCGGCGGCCATTTACAACCTGTCGCAACTGATGAGGAAACTGCTGGGCGTGGGAACACCCAAACAATGGGTGGCCTGGGGGAAGGCCCTTTTTTACGTGGTCTGGAGGCTTTTGCTGGAGGGAGGGTTCCGGTTTGCCGGAAATATTGGAACGGGACTGCAAAGATACGGGCGGCGATTGGTGGCGCGGGTGGAAGTTATGGCCGCAGCGATTTTTCGCGCCTCACCCGCCCGCCTTAATTATGACCATTGTTCAACAGGCTGCTAACCGGTGATGCGCTCTGGATGGAAATTCCTTCCGGCGGATTGCTCAACTCAAATTGCGCCCGCTCCGCAATCCGTGGCCCGGGCAGGCCAACCTCAATCCGCGCATTCCCGCCGGGAGACATCCGCACCGGACTCCCACTGAGAATGGTCATCGTCGCCCGCGGATTCGGACGTTTCAGCACGGCGACTTCCAGTTCTCTGGCCGGAACCAGATGACGATAGGCGAACGCCTGCATCATGTCCTCGGCGGGCACGGCTTTTCGCGTCTGCATTTGTCCTTGAATCAGCGCGCTGCCTTGCAAGCTCAGGCTGACGGGTTCAGCCAGTTCTGTTGGGGGAGCGGTCAATGTGACTTGCACCTTGCTCTGACCCGCCGGAATGGAGCCGCCGGTCAACTTAAATCCCGCCGGCGCGCCGTCCAAAGCCAGGGTGATCTGGTTGGTGAACCCGTCCTTGCGCAAGGCATAAACGGTGAGTGGAACGCTCCCACCGGCGCGGACATTGAGGCTGGACGGCACGACCCGCAGCGCGAAATCAGGCAGCGGCGGACTGAGGCGCAGGCGGTAGCTGTATTCCGGGCCGCCTTTGTGCTGGGTATCGCCGAGCCAGAGATAATAGGTTCCATTCGTCGGCAGAACCGTGCTGAAATAGGAATCGGCATGGTGCGTGTTCAATCCCGAACCCTTGTCTTCGTAATCGTCATTGAACGCCAGTTGTTTGCCGGCGGCATCGGTCAGCTTGATCACCGAATCCAGCGGGGAATCGAGCCGGCGCGCATCCACATCCGCCACCACCGGGTCGCCGGTCCGGCCCTCAAACCGGAATACGTCCCAGTCGCCGGGATGGTCAATGCGCCCGTTGATGATGACAGGCAGCGTGACGGCTTGGGCGGTTTCCCGTGAATCGTTCGGCTCCTGCTCCAGACATTCCGGCAGCGTCTCCACGGCAAACGGGACGTTGTTGAAAAATTTTCCGTTCAGCGAAGTGGTTCCAACTTCGGCATTTTCACGTTCAAGCGCTTTCTCCGGCAGATTCCAGCCGGTTAGCGTGACAGAATTTTTTTCGCCCGCTCGGCCACCCAGCGGAAAAATGCCGGTGACGTACGGCAATTCGCCAATGGTCATGCGATAAACAAAATCCTCGCGCCCGCGATAAAGCGAATCATGAATTTCAACGATGTAGGTGCCGTTGGATGGCACTTCAAAATGGATGACCGGGTCGGGCTTGAAACGGAAACGCTCCTCGCTCGCCAGCTCCTTGCCCTTGGAATCGTAAATCGTCAGCACGGCCTCGCACCAGCCTGGCACAGCGTCGGCCAGATAGGGGATGAGCTGCCGCGCCTCGACGGCCAGGACGAGTTGCTGTCCCTGCCGCGCCCAAAAATGATAACGATCCGCGCCGCCGGGCAGGATCTGGCCGTTGATAGTGACGGGCAGCGTCACGGTCATCTCGGTGGGCGGTGGCAGCGCGGAGTCCATGCTGCCGCGTTCCTTGGGCACGGCTTTCCAATCCGGCTTGCTGGTTTCCGGCAGCAGCCCCACGCAGAATTTCAGCGGATTGGACAAGCCACCCAAAGTCCGAACTCGAAATTCATGGTCGCCGGGCGCGAGGTTGGTGGCGAGGGTGAGTTGCAACGTCATGAATTCGCTGATGGCCGGGTTGGCGGGCCGCCGTCCGAACTGTGTGAGCAAGCGCTTGATTTGTTCCAGTCTGGCCAGCTCAGTCTCGGTGAGCCGCCCGCCGTTTTTTCGTTTTTCCTGAAACTTGTTCAATTCCTCCTTCAGCGCCTGCTGTTCCATGGGCTTCAACGGGCGGTCGTAACCGACGACTTTCGCCCGCGCCAAATTCTCATCCATGACCACGGCGAAATTGGTGAAGCCGGAAGGGAATTGCCCGCCCACCGTTACCGGAAACGTCGTGCCTTGCCGCCCGCCGGCGGGATAAACATAGCCGATGTGCGGGGCGTTTTGCCCGCGAATGGCTGGCACGAACATTACCAACAGAAAAAGCATCAACCACGGATGAACGCGGATAAACCCAGCGCGGCTTGCGCCGCAACCGCAGATTTTGGACTGCGGCGGGAAGCGAAGCGCCACGCCGCTTTGGGAAGTAACCAGCCGTACGGAAAGCGGTGTCGTCGCTGCGCTCTGCCACCGCAGTCCAAATCTTTGCCGCCCGTGTGTGCCGTCACATGCAATTTCACAGACGGCGCGCACGGAGTGACGCGCCCTACCGACAATAATCCGTGTCCATCCGTGTTCATCTGTGGTTTCAACCGTTTTTTTCAGGTTCATGACGGCATGAGTTCCTTCAGCCGCCCGGCCGACTTGATGCCGTCCTCCGTGCCGGGCATGACGAAGGTGGGCAAGCCCTCGGGATTCGGCAGTTTTGTCGTGGCTTCGATGCCCATTTGGGCGTAGAGGCTGCCGATGAGATCCACCGGATAAACCGGACGATCCTTGACCTCCTCGCCGTGCGCATCCGACGCGCCGACAACCTGGCCGCCCTTGAATCCGCCGCCCGCCAGCAGGGCGGAAAAAACCTTGCCCCAATGGTTGCGCCCGCCGTTCCACGGCGCTTCCCACTGGACTTTCGGTGTGCGGCCAAATTCACCACCCCACCAGACGATGGTGCTGTCCAGCAGGCCGCGTTCGGACAAATCCTGCAGCAACGTCGCCAATCCCTTGTCCATTTCCGGCAACTGCCGGCGCATCGTTTGGAAATTGTCCTTGTGTGTGTCCCAGCCGCCGTAGTTGATCGTGACATAAGGAATGCCGCGTTCGACAAGCCGCCGTGCCACGAGGCACGACTGGCCAAATTTATTTTTGCCGTAACGGTCGCGCAATTCCGGTTTTTCCTGCGACAGATCAAACACTTTCGCCCCGTCGCCGAGGATCATGTCGTACGCCCGGTTTTCCGCCTGTGTGGCCGCCGTGATTTGCGGGTCGGCGGGCATTGCCTGGGCCAGCGTGTCGAGCTGGTGCAGCAGTTCGCGCCGGTCTTTCTGATGCTGTTCGGTGATGCCCGGAGCGACGACGCCTTCCACCGCGAATGGTGTTTTGGCCGGATCGCCGCCCGTCGCGAACGGCTTGAAACGTGATCCCAAAAATCCCGCCTCGTCAAAGCGCCCCTGCGGTTCCGTCAGCACGACGTAAGGCGGAATCAATCCCTTATAGCCGGCCTCGTAGCCTTTTGTCAGCGACACCACCGCGCCCACGCATGGATACACCAGCCGCCCGCCCGGCTGCCGCCCGGTTTGCACGATGTAGGATGCCGTTTCGTGGGCGTTGTTGCCGTGCGTCATGCTGCGGATGACGGAATACTTGTCGGCCTGCTTCGCCAGCAGCGGCAGCAGTTCGCAGATGCGGAGGCCGGAGACATTGGTCTCAATCGGCGTTTTCAGCGGCCCGCAATAATCGTAGCCCGCCTCCGGCTTGGGATCAAAAATATCCGTGTGCGACGGCCCGCCCCACATCCAGATTTGAATGACGGCCTTGGCGCGGGCGGTGGGCGAGGCGGCAAACGCGCGGAAGGAAAGATGCTGCGCCAGCACCAGCCCGCTGGTGGCGAACAGGGCGCGGCGGATGGCCTCGCGCCGGCTGATGCGGGGCCTTTGTTTTTCAAAATCAAAATTTTTTGTGTTCATAAGCAAACCGGTCTGGTTCAGTGGCGAAACAGAAATTCCTTGCTGTTGATCAAAGCCCACGCGACGTCCAGCGCCGCCGCCCGGTTGTCGGTACCATCGGCCGGAAAATGCCCGGCCGCAACCTGAAGTTCGCTCTCCGTCGGGAACCGCGAAAGAATCGCCAGGTAAAATCCCGTGACCACGTCGCGCGGATTGTTCAGAGTCTTGAGCAGGTATTTGAACTTCTCGCTTTGCTCGATCTTGCGCTGGATGTGGCTCGAATTCAGCAGGTGCAGCCGCTGGCCGGCGGTGGGAGTGTCGTTGCGCTCCGATTCCAGGCCGGTGTCGCGCGGCGGACGGCCGAACATTTCCAGGAATGCGCTGGTGATGCTTCCGTCCGGCAGCGCAATCGAGCGCTTCTTTTCCGGGATGAATGTGAACGGCTCCGGAATGGAACTGGAATATTTCTCCGTCGTGCCGGTGATCTCGCACAAAGCATCGGACAACACCTCCGCATCAAGCTGGCGCACCGGGTAAAAGGCGAAATTGGCCGCGGCCTCCGGTTTGGTGCTCCGGGGGATGGACGACAACTGGTAAGTCTGCGAGTTCAAGATCAGCCGGTAGAGCTGTTTCAAATCGTAATGCGACGCGACGAATTCCTTTTCCAAATACGCCAGTAGTTCGGGATTGACCGGCGGATTGTCGGGCCGGATATCGTCCGGTTCCTGGATGATGCCGCGCCCCAGCAGCCAGAACCAGGCGCGGTTCACGAGGTTGCGCGCGAACCAGGGATTCTTCGCGTCAATCAGCCAGCCGGCGAAGACTTCGCGCGGGTCGCGGTCGGGTGAAAGCTTGACGGTCGTGCCGTCGGGAAACGTCGCCGAGGGTTGAGCGTTCGTCGAGGCGGGATTCCAGTACACGATTTCCTCTTTCCACTCCGCCGTGGTTTTGATGCCGACCTGCGAGAAGAACGCCGCCATGCCGGCCAGCTTTTCCTTGGGCCATTTGTCCGCGCGCTCGCCCATGAATGTCAGCGCCACTGCTTGCGCGATGCCTTTCGGGTCGCGGTTTTGCATGGCACGATAGAAGTTGGCCTGGCCGACCTCGAAATTGCTGCCGCTGGCCGTGAGCAGGTCGCGCACGAACTGGTCGCAGGGCTGGTTCGCCGCGATGGCGCTCCGGATCCAGTGGTAGTAGGCCTGCGCCGCGTTGGGCCACAAATCAATGGGGAACTCCGCCTTCACCCGCAGCAGGTCACTCCACTTCATCGCCCAGTAATCCGCAAATTCGTCTCGCGCCAGAAGCTGGTCAATGAGTTTGGCGCGTTTGTTCGGGTCGCGGTTGAGGATGAAGCTGCTGGCTTCGCGCGCGGCCGGCTGGGTGCCAATCACGTCCAGATAGGCGCGCCGCACAAACACCGCGTCGGAACAGAGATTGGCCGGCTGGATGTCCAGTTGTTTCAGCCGGTTGAAAACGAGCTGGTCAATTTCTCCCGTCGGCGCCAGCCTGGCCGGACTTTCATACGGGCCGGTCTGCGCCCGGGCGGCAACTGTCCCCGTGAGGACGGCCATCAGGACCAACGCTGAAATCACCGATGCTTTCACGGCTGCATGTGAAATCGCGAATGCCTGTCCTTGCGTTGCCGAAGTGTGAATCACAACTAAAGTGTCTGACGGGACTTTTAACCGGTTGGTTACAGGCATGATAGCTCTAAATCCCGAAATCCGAATTCCGAATTCCGAAAAAAACCGAGGGCCAAGGACCGAAAGTCAAAAAACAACGCTAAAAAACAACGCTGTCTGGCAGCATGGTTTTGGTTCGGGATTCGGAATTCGGTTCTCTTTCGAATCTCGGTATTCGATGTTCGGATTTCAGAATCTACTGTTTCACTGTAACTCCGATGCTGAATACTTCGTCCTAACAAACAGCAACAGTCGTAAATGGAGATGTCTATGCCTGCCGAAACCACGCTTTCCCGGAGTTCAAACCCGTCTTTTGCCGCGCCCGCGCGCATCCGCCGCCAACACGGCGACGGACTGGACCTCGTCGTAATTGAATCCGCGCCCGTCTCCGAGCTGCATTTGACCGTGACACCGATAAAGGGCGAATCCATCAACGCCATGGGCAGGCGCCTCGCCGAAGCGTTGAATCCTTGGGACGCCACGGTGGTGCGACAAATTGTTTTTGGCTCGGCGGCGGCATACGAAGCAACGCTCAAAATCTTCCGCCAGTCGCTGGAAGACCCGGAATTGCCGATTACCTGGGTGGAGGGAGCCGGCTGCGCTGATCATGCCATCGCTGGAATGCAAGTCCATGCCGTCACCGGCGCGCGCGTCCGGACCCTCGGTGGCGATGGTGTTGTGACCCGTATTTGGGACGATGCGCTGGCCACCCGTTGCGTGGTTAATCCGATCTTGCCGGCGCGGACGCAGGCCACGGCGCCGGAACAGACCCGCGAAGTTTTTGACAAGCTTCAAATCGGCCTGGCCGCGGCGGGCATGACCATGAAAGACCTTGTGCGGACATGGTTTTATCTCGACGACCTGCTTTCGTGGTACGGCGAGTTCAATCGCGTGCGGAACGACGTTTTCGCGCGCAACGAACTGCGGCCGGACAGTCTGCCCGCCAGCACGGGTGTGGGCGGCCGCAATCCGATGGGCGCCGCGCTGTCCGCCGCCGCATGGGCCGTCCGCCCGCATGATGAGGCCGCCGGGGTGCTGCATTTTGCCCCGTCGCCGGAACAGTGCCCGTCGTCGTCGTACGGGAGCGCTTTCAGCCGCGCGGTGGAAATCGGGAGCGCCGGATTTCGGCGGCTGCTGGTTTCCGGCACAGCCAGCATTGCGCGCGACGGAAAAACGGAACACATCGGCGACACGCGGGCGCAAATCGAGCGCTCGATGCAGGTGGTGGCGGCCATTCTCGAATCGCGGCGCATGACGTTCGCGGACACTGCGTTCGCCACGGCGTTTTTCAAGCACCCCGCCGACGCGCCGCTATTTGCGGACTGGCAGGCGCGGCACGGACTGCAGGCCCTGCCGGTGGTCTGCGCAAGCTGCGACATCTGCCGGGACAATCTGTTGTTCGAGTTTGAGCTGGAAGCCGTTCAGGCGGGCGGCTGAATCGAAAGCAAATAATCGGCCGTATCCTTTTTTAATTTGGCAGGGCCACCCTGCTAACACACTGAGCCGTTCAAAAGCTACAGGCGGAATAAAAAATTTTTGCGGCGAAAGAATCGCATTTAAAAAATTTACCAGTCCACGATGCAGGGTTCCCGGGTAAACTGCGAACTTTGGGCGGTGTACTGCTGGAACTCCACATCCGTTCCGTCGGGGTCCTGGCACCAGAATTGCCAGGTCTGGTCGCAGCCCTTCTTTTTGGGTTTCACGGCCACGCCGCGTTGGATCAAGGCGTCCCGCAATGCGTCCAGGTCGTCCACTTCCAGGCAGAGATGATGGATCCGCTGGTGGCCGGCGGCTTCTGCCGGGCCGGCCTTGAAGATTTCAATGAAATGATGCGGGTTGATCTGGAGATAAAATCCAAACAGCTCGCCGTTCTTAAAGAAATCAAAATGCCGGCGCAAACCCAGCGCCCCGCAATAGAAATCCAGGCTGCGGTTCAGGTCCTTTGAAAAAAGGCACACATGGGCCAGGGTCTTGATCATAAAATCGTTCTCAAAACGAGCGCACTATAGAACGCCAGCCGGAGAATTCAACCAGCGGAACGGAATTTTATGCAGCGCTTGCCGGTTTGTTCGGAACGTAGCAGCCGATGCAAATCGGCTCTGACTTCATCGGGTATCAAATGAGATTTGAGCCGGCTCACGCCGGCTGCTACCCAATCCGCCCCGCCTCTTCCCCGTTCAACTCCTTGATTTCGTCCGCGAGCTTTTCCGCCTGCTGCTCCAGTTCGGCGCTTTCCTGATCCAGCAGCCTGGCTCGTTCCGACGCCAGTTCATCCAGCACACCGGCCTTTTGCCCGCTCAACTGGCACAGCTCGTAATCCGGGCTTTTGCGCAACTGCTCCAGTGATTCGATCACGCTGATGATTTCCAGTTGCAACGTCTCGAACAGCCGCCGCAACTGGCCGATTTCCGCCGCATCGCTGAAATCGAGGCCCGCCCAGCCCTGGCGCAGGATGAAGCCGTGCGGGTCTTCCGCAATTTCCCGCAGCGTTTGGATGTCGCCGCTGTCCTTCGCCCGATTGATGGCCGCCGTCAGCTTGTGATACGTCTCCAGCTTTTCCGGCTCATGCGCGAAGCGGTCGGGGTGATACAACTTGACCAGTTTCTTCCACAAACGGTTCAACTCGGCCTCCTCCTCCGGCGTCAACGGCTTCTTCCCGGCCACGGCCGCCGCCGTTTCCTGATAATCCTTCTCGGTTTGCGCCCGGGCTTTGGCGTAATTCTCCTCCGCCTGCCGGGCTTCCTCGTCACCGCCGCGAACCAGCGATTCCAGATACTTCTTCCGATAATCCACAATCAGCCGGAGCCGGTCGCGCTTCTGGTAATGCTCGCCCTGTGGAATACAGCGGTTAGTCGCGCTTCGTCCAATTCGGTTCGCGCTGGAAGGCCCATGAATGTTCGTCGCTCGAACAACTTATTCCACCGGGCGAGCGCAACCGCCGGAAAAGAACCGCCTGCATCGCGTCCACGCGCGATTTCTCCCTGCATATAAGCCTAATTTTTGCCCTTGTCGCCACGAAGTCGGCGCAAGTAATCTTCATCAAGTTCGCGCGCCTTAGCAATATTGCCTACTTCTTAATTATTTTGCGGATTCAGTTTAGCAACTTGAGCGACCCACAAAATATCGTGACCGCATTTAGCACACGAACAGCTAAAAAGCACGTCACGCTCATCGCCGCGTTTTGAAATAAAAGGCGTAAAATTGATGCCTTTGCGCCAGAGGCGACATTCGACGCAAAAAACCCGGTTCAGCAGACGTTCCCTAGCTGCTTCAGGAAAAGAATACCAATAAATAGCCGGCATCTGTTTGTCGGTTATTGAGCGCAGCCGGGCAATCTCAACGCAAGCGGCTGTTATCGAATTAAATCTGGACACCACGGCACGGAAATCTTCGAGCGGACAAAAACGATTCCAGCGGAATCCGGCTTCAATGCCGTTGCGTTTGCAAATTGCCGGAAGGCCGGCCAACACGAGTCCGCCGCACTCGCTCCAACCGGAAACGCAGTAAACGCGGCCCAAGCGCAGAAAGCCGTTGGGCAAATCAAAGATGTCAGTTCTCTGATTTGCGTCATCAATGCAGACGATCTTGTCGTAGCCATTCAGACTCATTCTTCAATTGCGATGTTCGCAAATTCCGCCACCGCCGCAAGGATTCGTTCAGGGTTTGAATTTATCCGGATTAAGGAATCCAGGAATGCAGGAAAAAAGCCGGCTCATGGTTTCCTGGGTTCCTTATCGAAACCGGGTTGCGGGTGTCTGGTTCCGGCAGGAAAAGCCACTGCGCTTCCGCGCCATCCCGCCGGAGTCGTTCAACTCCGTAGGAGACGAGGTAACGAGTCTCAAAATTTCCGAATCAAACGCCTTGAACAGAATGAGCCTCCTCACGTCGGCTCCTACGGTGACGGGCTTGGAAATTCGTGTCAACCGCCGCGCCTTTGCGTCTCTGCGTTAAAAACGCAATCAGGCCGCCGCCATGACGTGTCGCGCGTGGGCGATTTCGTCCTTGGCAATCTGCCGAATCTGATTGGCCAGCAAGGTAATGACCGCGATGGTTTTCCCGGCGAGCGTCATAAATTCCACGGTGAAACCTTTGCCACCTTCATGCAGCAGCACGACGGTGCCAATGTCACCCGCGCTCAAGCCGTGTTCCGGCAAGTCGGTCGTCAATACCACGCTGTCGAGTTCTTTGATCATGTCAGGCATCCAATGGATAGGCCGTGGCTAATGTAGCAGTTTCCTCGCCATTGGCAATAAACCAGACGGCCCGCACTTTCGGTGCGCGGCCATCGGGCGCAGGCAGCGCACCCTCAATCACAAAATTCCGTCCGAAGGGCGTCGGCATGATTTCCACAATTTCATAATTTCGCGCGTGGTTCAACAAGGCCGTGGCCAAATCCTCCCACGCTTCAGGTTTGAATCCGAACCCGCAAAAGAATTCCGCCTTGTGCTGACCGTCACGGTGTGTGGTTGAAAGCAGGTAATGCGTGATTTTCCTGCCCGGCACGACGGCGCGTTCGATGTTCGGCAGTTTCATTTTGCGACTCATTTTTACAAATTCCGCCGCCACCGCAAGGATTCCTTCCGGGATTGAATTGATCCGGAATAAGGAATCCAGGAAGGCAGGAGAAAAGCCGGTTCCTGGTTTCCTGGGTTCCTTATCGAAACCGGGTTGCGGGCGTCTGGTTCCGGCAGGAAAAGCCACTGCGCTTCCGCGCCGGCAGGGAGTTGAACTGAAGGGAACGAAGAAATTCCCAGTCTTTGTTTGCTTCGTTCTCTTCTGTAAAAGCTTTTGCCTTTTCGGATCGGCCGGAGATTTTCCGGTCAGGCTGCGACCACTTCCACGCGCGGAGAAAAGCCGAGCTGATGCAAAAGTTGTTCGCAATCCTCCCACGCCAGACCGAAGGCGCGAACATCCGCCACCCCGAGCCGGGCGATGACGGCTGAAATCGTCCCGGCGTCGGACGCGGCAAACTCGCCGTCCATCAAGGCGCGTTCCGCCCAATCCACCAACTGCGCCGGCGTGATCTCGTGATGAAGATACGCGGCGATTTTGCCGGCGACGGTTTGTTTCGTGATCGTCATGGCTGTATTCTACACTTTCTGATGGCCTTTATCCACCGGGAATATTTCGTGAATTTCAACCAACCGGCCCGTGTCGTCGTAAATCTCCTGCCAGAAACGCACAGTGGTTTCCCCGGCATCCACTTCTTTTAGATACCGCGCCCGCCAGCCGAATCGTCCGGTTGTGTCCAGATGATAACGCCGTCCGCCGCCGGGCAAATCCTCCCACCGGCCAAATTTCTTTTCATTTTGATGGCGCGAACTCATGGCATCCGATGGGCGACAGCGGAACAGAACTGGGCCGGCGATTCAATTAAAAATCAAGCGAGTGCCGCTTCGCGCGCCGAATGGATCCCGCCGCAAGGATTCCTTCAGGGTTTGAATTTATCCGGAATGAGGAATCCAGGAAGGCAGGAGCAAAGGCGGTTCATGGTTTCATGGGTTCCTTATTGAAACCGGGTTGCGGGTGTCTGGTTCCGGCATGAAAAGCCACTGCGCTTCCGCGCCGGTCCCGCCGGAGCCGCTCAAGCCCGTCCAGCCCGGGAAAATCGAGCGGATGAACGGGGAGTAACTCACGTTGCCCGACCGCGTGTTGCCGCAACGCGAAAGATTCAGTTCCTGCCGGGGATGCGGGGGAATCCGCGCGCGGCGTGCCAGAATCGGACGATGTCAATGCGCTGCTCGCCGCGCCGCAGCCGATAGATGATGCGATAGGAACGGCAAATCACTTCCCGCAGATTCGGTTGCTGAAATTCCGGCACGATCCGGCCGATTTCGGGAAAATTCGCGATATTTTCGGCGTGAGTTATCAATTCGTAACCCAGCCGGGCAGCCGCATCGGAGTTATGCTGGGCGACATAGCGGACAATATCAGCCAAATCGGCTTGTGCCGACGGGGCGATGATTATTTTCCAGCCCATTGGGCAATCCTGGCTTTGACTTCCTCAATCGGCACGCCTTCGCCACGGTCCAATTCGTCCAAACCCTGCTGGACGGCCTGACGAAACTCCAATTCATAAATGGCGTCACTGATGGTGGCGTCGGGTGGCAGTTTTTCGGCCACTTCCAGGAGAATTTCTTTGGCGCTCATGGTTTCAATTTGCACTCAAGCGCGGATAATTTCAATGCCAGGTTGCCGGAATGCAACAATTTTCACAAGCCCGGCATCTGCGCCTGTTTGGCCGCCTTGGTCAGGCTGGTTTTGCAGGTATCTGGTTCCGGCAGGAAAAGCCACTGCGCTTCCGCGCCGGCAGGGAGTTGAACAGAAGGTAACCAAGGCAACGAAGAAAGAAATTCCCGGTCTTTGGAGCCATTTTAAAACTGTAGCAGCCGACGCCTGCCGGGTCGTAGCGCTTGGTGCGAAGACTGGTGAGAAGGCACCAATTTTCCTGATGAATGAGCCTCGTTACCTCGGCTGCTACGGAGTTTTGATGAAAATTCTTGGTTGGCTTCGTTTTCTTCTGTTAAAGTTTTTGCCTTTTCGGCTCAAGCCAGTTCCAAGGTGTGTTTCAACGCCGCATCCACGGTTTTCATTTCCGGGAAATTGCCGAGCGCGGAATCAATTTCGGAATCCAGCACCGTGCCAGATTGTCAGTCATAACAACGGAGTCCAGGCGCAAGCCGGCGGTCTTGCCTTGGGCGGAATTGACGCCGACAAAAACGCGGCTGGGATGGCCGCGCCGGGCAAGGTTGCTCGAAATCATGGCGACAATGTTTGCGGCAGGTCGTGGTTGAGGTTGTTCCGCTGAATCACCAGCGCGGGACGGCGCTTGGCCGTGCGCAGGTCGGAATTGTGAAAAAAGCACCAGGACAACTTCACCGCGCCGGGTCTTGGTCATAGATGCTGGCTTCGGGCCGTTCCCAGTGTTCGGCGAAAGTTATCAGCCGCGCACGAAGTTCGGCGGCCTGCGTCTTGTCAATTCCGCGCGCCCGGAGATCAACGCCGTTGGATTCCAGGAAGGTCACCAGCCCGCGCGATTGATCCAGTTGCGCGGGCTTCTCGGCCAGTTCCACTTTGCCGTTTTTGTAAGTGCCTTCGATGGTCAACATATCCGCGTCAAAATAACACGGTTTGCCCGCTTTGGGAAGCCAAAGTGAATTGCCGGGCAGCGTTCTTTTCATCCTCGGCCTCCATCGCGTCGAGCATTTGGAACCGTTCCAGCGCCAGACGGTCGCAATCGGCGAGCGTTGCGGCGTCCTCCTCCGTTTCGAGAATGCACCGCATGATTTCCCGTCGCTCGGCGTGCGACAGCTTCGGGATTTCAGACATGATTTCCGCTCGGCTCATGGTTGAAATCAAAACCCGCCGCCTCGAATTGACAACCGTCAAGTCGGGTTTTGTTCCTGCCACCATTGTCAAACATCGGCAGACCGTTTCCCGCCTGACCGTTTCCCGCCTTGCACGCCGTAGAAATTCTGATTTCATTTCGTCATGTCGAAAGTTCCGCTCAAATCCATCGTTGACCACTGCGACAAAATCCTCCGCACAAAAGAAATCGGAGACTACGACGGCGCGGTGAACGGCCTGCAAGCCGGGAACTCCGGGGCCGTCACGCGCATCGCCGCCGCCGTGGATGCCAGCCTGGCCACCGTGAAGCTGGCGGTCACGGCGAAGGCGGACCTGCTGATCGTGCATCATGGATTGTTCTGGGGGCCGTCGCATCCGTGGACGGGCAAAAAATATGAACTGCTGCGGTTGCTGGTGGAAAACAATCTGGCGGTTTACAGTTCGCATCTGCCGCTGGACGCGCATCCCCGACTCGGCAACAACGCGCAACTCTGTGCCGCGCTCGGCTTGAAAAATCTGCGCCCCTTTTTCGTCACGCACGGCCAGACCATAGGTTTTCAATCGCGCACCAAAATCTCCCGCGCGGAGCTTGCCGCGAGGCTATCTCGTGCGACCGGCGCCAAACCGCGGATCATTCCCGGCGGTCCGGGAATTTGCCGCCGCATTGGTGTCGTGACCGGCGGGGCGGGCGAGGATTTGAAGCTGGCCGCGGCAGAGGGCGTGGACACGTTCATCACCGGCGAAGGTCCGCATTGGACCTGTGCGCTGGCCGAGGAACTGGGCCTCAACGTGCTCTACGGCGGCCATTACGCGACGGAAACCTTCGGCGTGAAAGCCCTCGCATCGCATCTTTCCAAAAAGTTCAGGCTGCCATGGGAATTTCTGGATCATCCGACGGGATTATAGTTCCGGCTTCAGCTTCGGGTCGCGCGGATTTTTTCTTTGGGCGGCGATGCCGTCGAGGACGCCGCGCAAATCCTGGCTGAAAACGCGCGCGAGGTCTATTTTCCCGGTCAGCTTGTATTGCGCGATCTTGATGAAGAGCTGGAGGAGGCGTCCGCATTTCATGCAGAACATGAGCGGATTCCCGGAGTTTTCGTGCATGAGCGCGGCGCCGCCGAAACTATAAGCGTAGCGGGTTTTGAAGACGTCCTCGGCGGTCATGCGATGGTGGTTGTGGCGGACGACCGCGCGCGGTTCATAGACAATGCTGTGGCCGGATCGCAGGACGCGGTAATTGATGTCAATGTCCTCGCCGCTCTTGAGCGGAGCGCCCGCGCCGAGGCGGTTGTCGAACCCGCCCAGCTGGTCGAGGGCGGTTTTGCGGAACGACATGCTGCTGCCGTGGCCGACGCACCACGGCGCAAGGCCCTTGCCTTTCATGTGCTTGGCAAAAACCTTTCCGACGTTCTGCAAAATCAACCCGACGCTGAAACGAACCTCTGCGGGCTTGAAGACGCGGCGGTTCACGCCCAGGTCCTGCCCGGCGACTTCCTCGAAGAGATCGGCGGCGGCTTCGCTGCGGTGCGGGATGACCCGCCCGGAGCAGCCCCAGATGTCCGGGCTGGAATAATTTTGCACGAGGAGCGAGAGCCAGTTTTTTTCCGGCAGACAGTCGTCGTCGGTGAAGGCGATGATTTCGCCGGTGCAAAAGGGCAGCCCGGAATTCCGTGCGAGCGACTGGCCGAGGCGCGGTTCAAAAACGTATTTCGCGCGGAACTGTTCCGCGAGCTTCGCGGACTTTTCCTTTTCCTCGCCCGCGCTGCTGTCCACGATGATGATTTCAAAGTCGGGATAATCCTGTTTTGCCAGCGCGGCCAGCACGTCGGCGAGGTAGCCGGAATGATTGCGGGTGATGAGGATGACGGAAGCTCGCATGAAAATCAGCGGAACAGGTTCAAGCCTTGTCTGGCCGGTTACGGCGGGTCAAAACCAGAAGGGCGCCGCAAAGCAACAGACCGAAGCCAATGGCCGCCAGCGACACATACAATGGTTTGTGCGGCAGCCTGAACTGAAATTCCACCGTATGCTGGCCGGGGGTCAGATACACGCCGCGCATGATGAAATTGCAGCGCAACAGTTCCGCCGGCCGGCCATCCACCAGCACGCACCAGTGCGGATCGTACCGGTCATTAAGCAGCAACACCGCCGGCGCGTCAGCCTGCGCGCGGAACACAATGTCTTTGGGCGCGTAACTTTTGAACTCCACCGAGCCGGCATTTTGACCGGTCGTGGCGGCAACAGGCAAAGGCTGGGAAACCAGGACCGTTTGCCACGGATCGAAATTTGTGTTCACCAGTGTTTTGAGCGTGGCATCGTCGTTGGTGTTGACTTCCCAATGGGAATAGAGTTTGACGCGAGGCAAAGCGCCAGTGAACTCAAAGAGCGCACAACCTCCGTTTTGGCTGACGGCAGCGGTCAACTGCTCCAGTTGCGTCGGCTGGTCAACGCCGGGCTTTGGCATTACGTCAAAACGTTGGACAATACGGAAACGATGTTGCGCCGGGTCGAGTCGCTCGTTGAGAGAATCCAGGTAATCCGCGTATCCAAGCAGGTAGCGGGTATTGGTCAATTCCCAATGCCGGGCCATGAGATAAGCCGCGTCTTCAGAACGGGGCATCAGCGACATCTCATAAGCCTCCAAATCCGCCGGCATACGCGGCATTTGAATTTTATCGAGCGACTGGATGTTGTAATAAGGGAAATGGTGTTGCGCCCATTCAATGCGGTACAGTTCGACGAACCAACTGTCATAGAAGGGCGAATGCGGGGGGGCATTGAACGGCAAACCAACCACGCGGGATTCGTAGGGTTTGGTGCGCAGGAAATCAACAATGGGGTTGAGCGAGCCAATCTCGTACTTTTGTTTGTAATTCCAGTGAATGATATAGGGCAGATTCGCCCGGCCCAAATCCATGACGAGCAGCGCCCCGAGCAAAATGCCGCCTGATTTTGCGCGTCGCCCCGCAAAAATTCCAGCAATGATGAGCGTGCAAAGTCCAACCGCCAGCGCAAAGAGCACGATGAACCAGCCGACCTGCCCGATGCTGAACGCGGCGATTTCTTTGGCCATGCTTTCGTCACCAAACCCAACTTTTTGCAGATAGTGAACAAAGTTTGGTTTTTCCGATGCATAAATCAGCCATCCGAGCACGCTGCCGATGACAGCCAGGACGCAGACCGACGTCCAGTTTCGATCAAAGCCGCGTACTTTCGTCCACCAATTTTTGAGTTGCGCCAGCGGCGAAGTGGAATTGGGCGCCGAAATTTCCAAATAACGCCGGGTCAAACCGTGGACGCCATAAGCAAACAGGATGACCAGTGCCCACGAAAGAACCGCAATGAATTTGCAGGGATTCCGCATCGTCGAGGCATACGGCAGCATATAGAGCAATTTGTAGAAGGGCGCGAAGCGGCCAAAGGCCAGCAGCAGTGACACAATCAGTATTCCCGACCAAAACCAAATGAACCGCCGTTGCGTTTCGGTGAATGCCGGATTTTGTCGTCGCAACGATTGGGCAATCGCCCACAACGCCACCAGTGCCACCAGCACCCCGGCATAATTGCCGCCGCCGCCAAATCGCATCAGTCCGGGCGGCGGGGAACCTTCTTTCCCGCTTGCAAAAAAGCGGTCAATCGCCGGATCGCGTCCGCAACCGCCCCAATAATTGCCCCCTTTATAGGCGTCTTGGAGAAAATCCATCATGTCTTTTGGCGTGTCCATCCGATAGCCGAACAGGCCGGGGATAAACAACGCAAGCGCTTCAACTTTTGGCACGCTCCATTGTGTGGCCCAGTCCCAGTGCTGAATTTTGGTTTCCGTGTCTTGTCCGGTGCCGGCGATGCCGGAGATTTGCGAACCGACGAGCCCCACAACGGTTTGCGTGGCGATGAACCCGGCAAACATGGCGATGATTACGATTCGCCCGATACCACGCCCCAATTTCACCAGGACCGGACCGCCTTCATCCACCATGGCTTTGAACAAGACAAATGCTGCGACAAACAAACTGAAAATGGCGCCGATGTCGAAAGCCTCCATCACATTGACACCTACGGCCAACCCCGCCAAAGCCAGTCGTATCCAGCGCGTAAGCGGTGGTGTTGCCGAAGAAATGGATACCACCAGTGCCAAAGCGAGAAAGTCCATGCTGAAAGCATCCAACTGGCCGGCCAAACCCCAACAGGCAGTGGAAAAAAAAGTGGAATTCAAGGCGGCAGCCAATGCGCCCAGCGCCGCCGCCAACGGCGAAAAATTCAACTGCCTGAAAAAACACCATGCGCAGAATCCCAACAAAAACAAGGCGATGGGCGGAAAGAATTTCAAGTAACCGGTGGGACCGAGCAGCCATTGAGATAATGCATTTAAATCTGGCGGAAACGCCCCACAACTACTACCGATATCATTCAAATCATCCCACATGGAGGTAAAAGCGGCGGGGAGCCGCACCCAAATGGCGCTTTGTTGCCCCAGAGGACCGTCGTTTGAAAAATGGACGAAGTCAGGCAAAAAACTTCGCCAAAACAGCAAAGCCAGAAGCGCCACCAACAGAATGGAGAACTTTAGAACTGGCGAGTTGTTTTGTGAGGCCGGTCTGGTTTTTTTCATAAACGATAAAAGTTATTATATCACCGAGTCCCCATTCGGGTCGAGAACCACTGTGGCAAATACGCACGTCTGGTAAATGAAATTAAGCGCATAATTCTTGATGCGGCATGGAAAGTTGTCAAGGCATGCCATTCACAGCTTCGTTTTCAACAAGATTTAGCTTCCATAAATGTTCCAACTGACTTACATATAAAACAACAAAGCATCGCCCTGCACCATAGTAAAAAGAACCGACCACACGATAAATCGTAATGAAAAGCCATGAATTACAATTGTTGCTTAATGAAGGAACACGATCTCAAGAGTACCATCCTGATCCTTCTTGTCCGCGTGTTCTAAAAGCAAGGCGAATTTTTTCGGAGATGACCGCGGGCAGGGTAATCCTCGATGTGGGTTGTGCCAGCGGCGATATCTTGGGCCCCTTGGCGAAGGTTCACGAAATCCACGGTGTGGACATAGCGCCCGGGCTAATAGAACGTGCGATTAAAAATGGGATTCATGCCGTTCACCACAACCTTGAGAGCGGCCCATTGCCGTATCCGGCGGGCAAGTTCGACGCTGTTTTCTGCGGCGAAACCATTGAACATCAAGTGGACACCGACTGGTTGATGTTTGAGGTCAACCGCGTGTTGAAGCCGGGGGGCAAATTGGTGCTGACATTTCCCAACATCCGCACAATTTTAGGTTTGGGCATGATGCTGTTTTTTGACCTGCCGCCGATGTACGCGGCGCGCTATCGTTCGGCGCATTTCCGCGACTTCACCCTGCGCACGATCAAGATTGTGTTAAAAGCCCATGAGTTCCGGTTTGAGCGGGCCGTAGGCAGTGCATTTTACTTGCCCAAGATTGGCGAATTTTGGGCGCCACTGGCCACATACCTGCCTTCGTGGGCGTACACGGTGGTCGTGGTTGCGACCAAGGAAAAAGACTCCACCTATTCATCCGAATCCGTAATTCCCACCGAGATATACTGACGTGGGATCCAACATCAACGGACAATAAAGGGTCTAAGGGTATTTACTTTACGAGATTCCACTTGCTGATTGCCGTTGGTTTTACCTATGTATTAGTTTTGAACTGAATATAAAAATGAGCACAAGATACCGTTTTATTCTCGACCCGGTGCAAGGAACCATTCACCGTTTCTTTCGGTTCTTCGGATATGAGATTGTTAAAACAGGGGGGGGGTACACTCCGGATGAAATGGGAATCATGGCCAAAGTCAAACCTTTCACGGCCACGGGAACCGAGCGCATTGGTGGTCTGATCAACGCCGTAAAATATCTTTCTCACAATCAGATAGAGGGCGATTTTGTGGAATGTGGTGTCTGGCGGGGGGGCAGCATGATGGCGGCAATGTTGACTCTTTTGCAACTCGGCGATACTTCGCGGCATTTTTACCTCTATGACACGTACGAGGGCATGACACCTCCAACGGACAAGGATGTTACCTGTGACAGCGACCGGGCAACGGATCTGTTGGAAATTTCAAAAGCCGACAAGGAGGGAAATTCCTATTGGTGTGTCGCCGGTTTGAATGACGTGCAACGGAATGTTTTTTCCACCGGCTATCCCAAGGACAAGATTCATTTCATCAAGGGCCGGGTTGAGGATACCCTGCCTGCTTCCATGCCCAAGCGAATCGCGCTTCTGCGCTTGGATACCGATTGGTATGAATCCACTTATCACGAACTCACGCATCTTTACCCCGCGCTCTGCTCCAACGGCGTGCTCATCATCGACGATTACGGCTTTTGGCAGGGCTGCCGAAAGGCGGTGGATGATTATTTTGCCAGGCAGACATTTGTGCCACTGTTGATCAAACTTGATTTTTCGGGCCGGTTGGCCGTAAAGCTGAGTTGACAGTGCAGTTATAATACGGCTCGGAACTACATCCGGGGCCAGCAACCGCGCATATGAATCAATCTTCCCACTCCGCCGTGGTCACATTGGCCATGGGCAAGGCCATCGAGAATCTGGACCACACGTTCTCCAGCTTTGCCCGTTGCCCAAACGTTGAACTGCATGCGTTCATTGTTGCCGGACAGCCGCCCCGGCGCCAGATTCCCGGCATCCAATACCATCTGCTCGCGCCCTCGCCCGATTTTTCACACCCGTTACGCGAGGTTTATTACCGCCGGCTGGAGGTGCTCGATGGGCTGGGGGTGGATTATGCGATGACCGTGGACAGTTTTGACGTATTGTGTCTGCAGCCCCTGCCTCCATTTGAACAATTGCTCGGCAATGCGGATGTGGCCGCCTGCGTCGAACACCAGGGAGGCCGTTATGTGCTCGGGCAGGGTTACACGTCGAGTTTTCTCAACGGCGGCGTGTTTCTTTGGAACGTACCCCGCAGCCGGGATATTCGTGCGGAAATTGTCGCCCGGGGACGCACCCATTTCCGCACCTTGGCCGACGATCAGCTCTGTCTCAACGAAGTCATTCAGACAAAATATTTTGACCGCCTGCGGATCCTGCCCTGCCAGTATAATTATCGTGCTTACTTGAAAGGCACGTATTCGAAAAACCGTCCCGGCTGGCCCACGGTGGAACACCTTGACGGCGTGATGATTTACCACAACGCCACCTGCATTCCGGGAGTGAAAAAACTGCCGCCTTTCAAGCCGCGCGCCGCGCTTCCGCCCTTGCCGGTGGACGGACGTCCGCTGACTCCGCGCGAGCAATTCTGGCGGCGGTTGCGGAACAAGTTCAAACCGTGGGTGGTCGGTTGAGCTGCCGGGCTCCCTGCAATGTCCGCGCCCGCGCGCCCAAAACCTGTTCCCAATCCACCCCCGGAGCGACGCTTCGCTTTTCCATATGGGTGGCCAGGGTCGGGATGGGTGCCCAGAGCGTTTGTCGTTTGCCAAACAGGATGTACCGCCAGGCGTGCCACCATGCCAGCATCTGGGAGCCGGGGATGAATTTGCCGTCGCCAAAGCCGCGAATGCAGCACCAGGGATTGAACACGCGCAATTTGGTCAGGGCCATCCACAGCCCCAAATCCGAATTGCCCCGGCAATAGGTTTTAAACACGTCCGCCGATTCGATCAGGGCTTGCTGTCGCATCATGAAGGTCAGCGCCGTGGCCACCACCATGCGCCAGCGCCGGCCGCCTTCCATGTGTTCGCGGGAACGGATGCGGTCCACATACCTGCGGTGGTAATCCCCGTGATCAGCCAGGGTTAAACTATCTGTTTCTGAATGGCTTCTTAGAAATGCCACCCCAAGTTCCAACGCATGCGGCAGATACAAATAATCATCTTCAGCAAAATATACCAAATCAGAAGCTGTTTGTTGGCTTAAGATATCAATCTGTCGCACAAAGGTCGCCCAGTTTCCTTCCCCGTTCAGTTTGATAAGATCCATCGGGGTGTCGGGAAATAGGGACGTCAGCAACTGCTCGTAGGCAGGAGGACAGTTATCCAACAGCACCCACATCCTGATCTTTAAATCGCCCACGGCTTCTCTGAATGTTTCCAGATTAAGCTGGGTGAGCGCGAGCTTGTCCGTGAATCCCAGAATCGGGTTGGCCGACACCCGCGGATATATGCGGTAGCAGACCGCCAGATCGAAATCGTGAGATGTCTTTGATTCCATTTTATTTCAAATTTTGCTTCACTTTTAACACTGCGATCAGCGCCTTGTCCTTGCCGCGCCGTTTGTAAGTCCACACCCCCCAGGCGTCGCCGAGCACACTGCCGAGGCTGGCCGGCACGTGCCACAGCCAGCGGGGGTCACCGTCGCGGACCAAACCTAGCAGGGTGTGCCACAGCGGGCCGGCGAACGTGACGCAATAAACACCCGCCAGCCAGAGGGGCACTAGCGGCTTTTCCTTCATCCAATTTGTTTTTGCCTCCTCCTGGACGCGGAGAAAATGCACCGTGGCCCGCCGGCGTTTTTGCACAAAACCCCAAAGGGTCTGAACGTAGTAATGATGAACGCCTCGTCCGCGAATCCGCAGCCATTCGCGTTTGCCCGCGTGCATGAGGTGCAATGCCGCGTGTGTGTCCTGGAAATGTTCATCAGCTTTCACCGATTCCAAATCGGCCCGGCGAAAAACAAATCCGTTCGCGCCCAGCGGATATGAAAGCGAATCGCCGGGCAGAATCCAGCGCTCCACCTCGCCATCGCGTGCCACGAGTTTTGGGTTCGCGCTCATCAACCAGGCGATCGGGTCACTGATGTGCAACCGGTAGGTGAGATAGGCGCAAAACGAACTCATTTTGGGCGACGGCAAATAATAACTTTCCACACCAAGCGCCTGCGGATTCGCCGCGAGGGCTTTCACGGCCAGTTCGATGTAATCGGGATGCGTGATTTCGTTGTCTGCGTCCACAAACACGATGTATTCGCCGGTTGCATGTTGTAGCGCGAGGCGTTTGCCTTCCTCCATGTTTTTGCCGTCGTCATTGAGGACGGCTGCATTGTATTTTTTTGCGATTTCGCGCGTGCGGTCGGTTGAGTGTGCGTCAGCCAGCAGAATTTCATAGCGGTCGCGTGGATACGACTGGCGCGTGATGGACGAGAGGACGTTGTCCAGCAACGCCTCCACGTTGAGCGTGGGCATGATAAAGCTGACGCGCGGCAGATTTTCCGGACCGGATTGCATGGCGCGAGTGTGGCCGAAGACAGCGGTAAATTCAAATCAGCTTTGCGCGGCTGGTTTGTGGCGGTAGATGGTGAAGAGCCAGATGAAAAATAATGCTCCGAATGCCAGACCCGCCGCAATCGGCATCGTTTGCAGCAGGGAGGCAGTGGTTTTGCCGAAAACGAACAGGGTCAGCCAATAAACGAGGCCGAGCCCGCCGTGGAACAGGGCCAACTTGATCCAGCGGCTGGCCAACGACCACGTTCCCAGCGCCTGCAGCAGCCCGACAAAAACCATCGTCACGGTCAGCGGGCGGATCATCGCGACAGCTTCCGGTGTTTTGCGACTCAGCAATTGCAGGCAGAATCCCCGCGCCATAAACAGGCAGAGGCCGCCCAAAATCAGCATTGCGGCGTAGAGGACCATCAATTTCAACTGCTCGCGCACGGCGTCTTCGTCATGATGGTCCCGGCTGGAGCGATGGGTGAACAGCACTGTCAACAGTGGCCCGACGACGGTGGGCAAGGCCCGGGCGAACAGGCTCGCGGAGCCGTAGGCGTCCAGCGCGTCTTTCGCAAAAAATTTATTTGCCACGAGCAGATCGCCCTGCATCAGGCAATTGGTACCCACCGCCCACGCGGCGCTCACCACAAGGAATTGTTTAAATTCCGGCGTCCACGGGGAAATGGAGGTGTCCGTCCGTTTGGGAAATTCCTTCCGCCAGAACAGCAGAATCAGATTTGCCAACAACATCACCGCCGTGGCAGCGACCGCGCATTCGGCAACCGGCCAAAACCGGGTGGTCAGCCCGCCGAACAACACCCGTAACACGGCGGCGAGCAGGCCGATGAGCGCGAGCCGCTTGAACCAGCCGAGTCCCTGGCACAGTGCTGTCGCGTAGGACGCCCATAGGCTGCCCAACGCGCAAACCAGCGCGATGACGGTGAGGCTGGCGCGCGGGATGTGGAAAAAATCACCCAGTGGCTTGATGAGAATGACGGTGGCGATCGAACCAGCGATGGTGACGTGAAAAAGAAATTTCCGGCAACCGACCAGCAACCCGTGCAACCGCGCATCATCGCCGCCGAAATGGAACCGAGCGATGTAATGTGTGACCGCCTGCACCGCGATGGTCAACGGCAGGCTGAGAAAATTGACGAACGCCAGCGTGGCCAGTACGAGGCCGTATTCGCCGGACTGGCCACTCAGTTGCGGGCTGACCACGACTTGGAAAAGGTAATGGATGCCAGTGGCTATAAGGTTGATCGCCGCGAAAATAATTCCGCTTTCCAGCAACTTTCCGGCGCGTGAACCCGGTTTCATACCAGCGGCCTCAATTCCTTTTCATGCGCGCGGATCCATTCAAAAACGTCCGCGACGATTTGCTCCACACGGCGTTTGGGACGCCAGTTGGTTCGTGCAAACAATTTGGAACAGTCGGCCAGGAAAATGCGCAGGTCAGCCCGCCGGTTTTCCGGTTCGGCAGCGATGGGCAACCGGCGGCCGACAATTTTTTGACAGGCGATGGTGAGTTCCTGAAGCGAAGCGGAAACTTCCAGCCCGCCGCCGACATTTCCCAGCCAGCCGTCCCAAGCGGTGAAGTTTGCAAGTTGTTCCTCAACCAATTCGCAGAGGTCGTCCACGTGTAATACGTCGCGAACCTGTTTGCCGGCGCCGCCGTAGCCAATGTAAGAAAGCGGTTTGCCGAAATAGTGACGCAGCACCCACAACGACACGACGCCTTGATCCACTTTGCCCATTTGCCACGGGCCGGCAATGACCCCACAGCGATTTATGGCGGCTCGCAGTCCGAACCCGGCGCGATATTCCTCAATCAGCCCCTCGCTGGCAAACTTGGTCAGTCCATAAAGCGAGCGCGCCCCTTGGGCCGCGCATTCTTCGCGGACGCCTTGCGAGGAAATCAGCGCTCCGGCGACGTCCAGCCACTCAAAACGCGTTTCGCCTTCGCGCCAGGGATGTGCTTCCAGCGGAGCCATGGGATAAACCCGGCTGGTGGAAAGAAACAAAAAATTGCTTTGCCATTGCCGGGCTTTTTCGAGGCATCGGTAGGTGCCCAGAAAGTTTGTTTCCATGAGATAGTCCGGCGCCTCGGCGTAACCCGCGAGCACGGAAGGTTCGGCCGAGCATTCAATGATGGCCGCAAATGGTCCGGCGGGGAATGCGCTGTCGTGCCGGATGTCACCCCGGACGAATTCCACGCCAACTTCCCGCAGCCGGGGAAGATTTAATTCCGAACCGGGCCGGTGCAGGTTGTCCATGGCGACGACGCGTGTTGAAGGGTGGTGTCGCCTCAGAAACACGGCGAGATTGCCGCCGACAAAGCCCGCGCCGCCGGTGATCAAAATGCTTTCTGGAAAGGCAGGCATGATTCAACTGGCCAGGCAGGCGTGATGGATCTCTTCAAGAATCCGCCCCAGGTTGTATTGAAATTTCCAGGGCGGATAGTGACTTTGGAATTTCCGCACGTCGCTGATCCACCAGATGTGGTCGCCGATGCGGTTGTTTTCCTCGTAAGCCCATTTCAATTTGCGGCGGCTGATTTGTTCGCACAGGTCAATCGCTTCGAGCATGGAACAATTTGAATGGCGGCTGCCGCCGATGTTGTAAACCTCGCCCGAGCGCGGTTTGAGAAAAAACTGCCAGAAGGCTTCCACCAAATCGTGGCTGTGAATGTTATCGCGCACCTGTTTGCCTTTGTAGCCGAACACCCGATAGGGCGTGCCGGTCAAGGTGCAGCGCATCAGGTAAGCAAGGAAACCGTGCAATTCCGTGCCGGCATGGGCCGGCCCGGTCAGACATCCGCCACGGAAACACACGGTCTTCATTCCAAAATACCGCCCGTATTCCTGCACCAGCACGTCCGCCGCGACTTTCGACGCGCCGAACAACGAGTGTTTGGTCTGGTCAATGCTCATCGTTTCCGGAATGCCGGGTTCGCAGGCGTGGCCGGGTTTGATTTCCCAGCGCTTTTCCAGTTCCACCAGCGGCAGGCGGTTGGGCGTGTCGCCATAGACCTTGTTCGTGGAGGTGAAAATGAAAACGGCTTCCGGACAAAATTGTCGCGCGGCTTCGAGCAAATTGAGTGTCGCGGTGGCGTTGACGCTGAAGTCCGCGTGCGGATCGCGTGCGGCCCAGTCGTGGGAAGGCTGGGCGGCGGTGTGGATGATCAGGGCGATGTCCTTGCCGAGTTGGCGGAGCAGATTTTCAACCGCCTGACGGTCGCGGATGTCAAAGTCGTGATGTTGATAATTCGGGATGGATTCGATGAGTTTCCGGCGGTTGGCCAGCGTGGAGGCGCCGTCACCGAAGAACCAGCGTCGCAGGTCATTGTCAATGCCGGCCACCTTGAAGCCCTCCCGGGCAAATCGCTTGACACTTTCTGACCCGATCAAGCCGGCTGCACCAGTGACAATTACAGTGTTCATAAAAAATTGGCGGCGTCGGCGGAATATTTTTTCCGCCCGGCCGTTTTTGCGCTTAAATAAACAGCTTCACTGGGAGCGGGCTTCGGGCGCAAGCGGATTCTCCCCATTTCAGGTTAACGGGGCTTGCGGGCGCGAATCAGCAAATAATGGCCGCGCTTGTGGGCGATTCGCTCCAGCACCCGGCTCAGGCCGTCGGGCAGCGGCAGAATGCTGATGGAATGCGCCTCGACTTCAAAGCCGGCAAGAGCAAACAACTCCCGGGCCTGGGGCACGGTTAATACCCGCACGTGACCGGTGATGCCGGCAAAGGCGGGGTGGTTGATGGGCACGTGTTCGACGATCGGCTCGTTGTAATGCAGGCCCAGTGGATTACCGAGGTAACGCCCGCAAGTCTGCATTAGCGAAAATGGCGTATAACCCAGGCACAATGCAAAGCAGTTCAACAAGCTGGACAGATTCTCGGACATGATGATTGCCGTGCCGCCGGGTTTGAGTACGCGGTAAGTTTCCTCGACGAACAGCCGCGTGTTGTGCAGGTGCTCGATCGCCTGGGAACTGAACACCACATCGAATTTGCCGTTTTCAAAGGGCCAGCGTCCGTTCAAATCGTAACTGAACACCCTGATCCCGCGCTGTTCGGCTTTGGCTTTGTGCGCCGGCGCGCCTTCCACTCCGTAAAATACGGTCGGAACCTGCTTGAGATACTTGAATAACATGTTCCCGTCACCACAACCCACATCCAACAAACTTTGCGGGGACAGATCCGCTACGGCCCGCCCCCCCCAATCATTGCAACGTTCAATGCCCAGATGCCGCTGGCGGTCGCCAAAACGCTGGAGTGTTTTCAGGATAAAATTAGCCATTGAAAATTGTATTTCTTGTCTTCACTAACAGAAATGGCCGGCGGTGGCAAAGTGAATCGAAACCGGGCGGGGGCGGGGGACATTTGCAGGCTGGAACGCGCCAAAAATGCTGGCTGGCCCTGCCAGCATGCATTAAACTGCGCGCCCAATCATGGAAAAGGTTTTTATCACCGGGGCCGCCGGTTTCATCGGCAGCAATCTCGTTGACCGCCTGCTGGCTGGCGGGAAACACGTCGTCGGCTGGGATAATTTCTCCACCGGCCAGCGTGAATTCCTCCAGTCGGCGCTGGCCCATCCCCGATTTAAACTCATCGAAGGCGACAATCTTGAGCTGGCCGCGCTGACGAAGGCGATGGCCGGTTGCGACACCGTTTTTCACCTCGCCGCCAATGCCGACGTTCGCTTTGGCCTCGACCACCCGTCAAAGGACTTGCAGCAAAACACGGTCGCCACGTTCAACGTCCTGGAAGCGATGCGCGCCAGCGGCATCAAGCGCATCGCGTTCAGTTCCACCGGCAGCGTGTACGGCGAGGCCGAAAAAATTCCCACCCCGGAAGACGCGCCGTTTCCCGTCCAGACTTCGCTTTATGCCGCCTCCAAAGTTTCCGGCGAAGGCATGATTTCCTCCTACTGCGAAGGGTTCAAATTCGAGGGCTACATTTTCCGTTTTGTCTCCATTCTTGGCGAACGTTACACGCACGGCCACGTTTTTGATTTCTACAAGCAACTGCTCGACCACCCCGGCCGTTTGAAAGTCCTCGGCGACGGCTCGCAACGGAAATCCTATTTGTATGTGCAAGATTGCGTCAGCGCCATGCTGCACGTCATGAATCTCGGCGCGGCAAAAAAAGCGAGGCACGGCGTGGAAATCTACAACCTCGGCACGGATGAATATGTTCAGGTCAACAATTCCATCGGTTACATCTGCGGTGCGCTGGGGCTGAAACCTATACTGGAATTTACCGGCGGCAACCGCGGCTGGGTGGGTGACAACCCGTTCATCTTTCTCGACACCAAAAAAATTCGCGGCACCGGCTGGAAAACCACGCTGACCATCGAGAAAGGAATTGGACGAACATTGGAATGGCTGCAACAGAACCAGTGGGTCTACGAATCACGCCAATGAATATTTGCGTCCTCGGCCTCTGGCATCTCGGCTGCGTCACCGCTGCGTGCTGCGCGCGGCATTTCCAGGTTGTCGGACTCGACTTCGACGAGGCGAACATCGCCAGACTGAATTCCGGCCAGGCTCCGCTTTTCGAGCCGGGGCTGAATGAACTCATCACTGCCGGCCTTGCCGCAAAGAAACTTTCGTTCACCACCGATCCCAAAATCGCGTGCGCCCGCGCCGACGTGCTCTGGCTTTGCTACGATACGCCGGTCAATGAAAACGACGAATCGGATGTGGATTTCGTTCTCACCAATCTCCGCCGCGCGCTGCCGCAGCTGCCCAAAGGCGCGTTGGTGTTGATTTCCGCCCAACTGCCGGTGGGCACCTGCCGCAAACTCGAAACCGAATTTCCGCAGTTTCATTTTGCGTATTCACCGGAAAATCTTCGGCTCGGCAAGGCGATTGACGCATTCGAAAAGGCCGACCGCGCCGTCGTGGGCATCCGCAACGACGCGAAAAAAGCGTTGCTCGAACAATTGTTCGCCCCGTTCACGCCGCAAATTCTGTTCATGCGCACCGAGTCGGCGGAAATGGTGAAACACGCCCTGAATTCATTTCTCGCGCTTTCCATCACGTTCATCAACGAGATTGCGCGATTGGGCGAACACGTCGGCGCCGATGCCAAAGAGGTTGCCGCCGGCCTGAAAAGCGAACCGCGCATCGGGCCCAGGGCTTACCTCGGCCCCGGCGGCCCGTTTGCCGGCGGCACGCTCGCGCGCGACGTGGTTACGCTGACCAGACTGGCGGCCGCGAATAATGAAAAAATTTCCGTCATTCCGGCCATCACGCAAAGCAACGATCTGCATCGCGGCTGGGCGTTGCGGCGATTGCAATCGCGTCTCGGCGATTTGCGCGGAAAGAAAATCGCCGTGCTCGGCCTGACTTACACCACCAACACGGACACCCTCCGCCGCAGCGCGGCGGTGGAATTGTGCCGGGACCTTCTGGCGGCGGGCGCGGACGTTCGCGCCTTTGACCCGGCGGTGAAACAGTTGCCCGCCGAACTCGCCCCGGTGCGGCTGGCGGCGCAAATCGCCGATGCGGTGAAGGGCGCGGACGCCGCTGTGGTTTGCACCGAGTGGCCTGAATTTCGCGGGGCGGATTGGGCGAAAATTGCCCCGGCCATGCGCCATCGCATTTTTGTGGACGCCAACCGTTTTTTGGAAAAGGAATTGAAAAACCTGCCCGCCGTCGAACATCTTTCCGTTGGTCGCGTGTAATAAATATGAAACTTAAAGGCATCAATGCGCTCATCACCGGCGGCAGCCAGGGGCTCGGCAAAGCCATCGCCGGGCGTTTCCTGGCCGAGGGCGCGAACGCCGTCCTTTGTGCGCGCGGCGAAAAGGAGTTGCTCGCCACGCGCGACGAACTGGCAAAACAATTCCCTTCGCAAAAAGTCCTGGCAAAGATTTGCGACGTTTCCAGCGAAACCCAGGTGAACGAACTCGTCGCCTTCGCGTTGCGCGAACTCGGACCGCTTCACGTACTGGTATTGAACGCCGGCATTTACGGCCCGATGGGAGCGACGGAATCCGTCTCGCTCGAAGAATGGCGTCGCGCGATGGACATCAATCTTTACGGAGTGTTGCTTCCGTGCCGCGCGGCCATTCCGCATTTCAAAAAAAGCGGTCATGGCAAAATTGTCATCCTTTCCGGCGGCGGCGCGACGAATCCGTTGCCGAACATCAGCGCTTACGCCGCATCGAAGGCCGCGGTGATCCGCCTGATGGAAACATTGGCGGAGGAATTGAAACCGTTTCGCGTGGACGTGAACGCGATTGCACCCGGAGCTTTGGCGACGCGGCTGGTGGACGAAGTTCTGGCCGCCGGTCCGGAAAAAGTCGGCGCGGCGTTTTACGAGAAGAACAAGCAATGGAAAAATAAAGGCGCCACGCCGCTGGAACTGGGCGCAAACCTCGCGGTCTATCTCGCCAGTGCGCAAAGCGATGGGATTACCGGCAAGCTTATCAGCGCCCAGTGGGATCCGTGGGAAAAACTCCACGAATTCAAGGCCGATTTGAACAGCGACATCTACGCCCTGCGCCGCATCGTGCCGAAGGACCGCGGCAAAACGTGGGGGGATAGATGAAACCACGGATGAACACGGATAAACCCAACGCGGCTTGCGCCGCAACCACAGATTTTGGACTGCGGCGGGAAGCGAAGCGCCACGCCGCTTTTGGATGCAGACGGACGGACGGAAAGCGGTGTCGCCGCTGTGCTCTGCCACCGCAGTCCAAATCTTTGTTGTCCGTGCGCGAAGTTGCAGGATTGTATTACAGATGGATTGGCAGGGCGGGCAGTCCTTCCGCCTTCGCGGCGCGCCAAAGCGCCGCTACGGCGCGACGGCGGCTGCCCGCCGTCCGTGAACAGGCAAAGCACGGCGCGCACGGCTTGTCCCGCCATAGCCGGGCGACGGCGGAAGTGACGCGCCCGACCTGTGATCATTTGTTTTTTCATCCGTGTTCATCCGTGTCTATCCGTGGTCAAAAAATATGAACTACGCCATCATTGGATGCGGATTAATCGGGAAAAAACGGCTGGCCGGACTGCCCACCGGTTCGAAACTGATTATCGCTTGCGACACGAACCTGGCGCGAGCCGAGGACCTGGTGAAACTCGCCAAAACCGGCCGGGCGGTCGCCGACTTCAAACAAGCCGTTGCCGATCCGCAGGTGGACGCCGTGATTGTGGCCACCATCAATTCTGTTTTGGCCGAAGTTGCTGCCGCCGCCATCCGCGCGGGCAAGCACGTCATCGTTGAAAAACCGGCGGGCATTTCCGTGAAGCAAATTGATGAATTGATTTCACTCGCGGAGAAGCATGGGGTTTGCGTCCGCGTCGGTTTTAATCATCGTTACCACTCCGCCTTTCAAAAGGCGCGGGAGATATTTGAGTCCGGCGTGATGGGCGAATTAATGTTCATCCGGGCGCGCTACGGCCATGGCGGACGGATTGGCTACGACAAGGAATGGCGCGCCGACCCGAAACTGTCCGGCGGCGGCGAACTGATTGACCAGGGCGTTCATTTGATTGACCTGGCCGGCTGGTTCCTTGGCGATTTCAAGAAAGTGGCTGGCCAGGCGCCGACGTATTTCTGGAACATGCCCGTGGACGACAACGCTTTTTTGAATTTGCAGACCGCCAAAGGCCAGACCGCCTGGTTGCACGTTAGTTGCACCGAGTGGAAGAACCTTTTCTCGTTCGAGATATACGGCCGCCACACCAAGTTGCACATCGAAGGGCTGGGCGGCAGTTACGGCGTCGAGAAACTGTATCATTACCAGATGAAGCCGGAGATGGGCCCGCCGGACACAAAGCTCTATGAATTTCCCGGTCCGGATGAATCGTGGAAGAAAGAAATGGTTGAATTTGAAAAAGACGTTGAATTGAAACGAACGCCCGACGCCGGATTGAAAGAAGCCAGGGCGGCGCTGGCCGTGGTGGAGAAAATTTACGCAAAGAATAAACCGCTGATGGACGCTGATTTGCGCTGATGTCCCTGACGGGGCAAGGAATCACTCGCCCTCTCCTGATCGCTACAAACGCGCCTTCAGCAATTCCCGCAGCGGTAGCACACGAGGATACGGCGATGTCCGCCCAAGATTCGTGACAGGAGTGTGCCGGGCATCGGTCTCAAACAGCCAAGAAGCACATGGATAAACTCAAAATCCCCGCACTTGTCCCGGGGTCAGGTTCCGCATATCATCATCTCTCAGAATGAAGACCGAACGAGAACTCCAAATCGACGCCTACATCGAAAAGTGTCTCTACGGTGCGTTTGATAAAAACGGAAAGCTCAAAGCTGATCGCGCAGCTGTTTTGGATGCTTTTGATACGGCCGACTTTCTTGTTGAAATCGGACGACAAGTTGTTTGGTTCAACCCGGTTTATCAGAAGGCTTTCGCTTCCGGCCGTATTCCGCTTCATCTCTCAAAAAAGGAGAGACACAACAACAAGATAAATCCAGAGCGGTAATGGGTTTTGCACGCGGCTCGCGGGTACGCTCGCCCCACCGTTTGTGTATTTCGTGTATTTCGTGGTTCGATCAAATCCGTGTTCATCCGTGTCTATCCGTGGTTAATTTTTCGGCTTTCCCGCGTTCCGTTTTTGCGGTTTAATTTGAGACAATGATTATTGCGCGCTCACCCCTTCGCGTCACCCTCGGCGGCGGCGGGACGGATTTGCCGTCTTACTACGAGCAGTTCGGCGGATTTCTCATCGCCGCGGCAATTGACAAGTATGTTTATATCACGGTGCATGAAACGTTCGTGCCCGACCTCATCGTCAAATATTCCGAGCTGGAGCGCGTGCCGGACGCGACGCAATTGAAACACCCGATCCTCCGTGAAGCTTTTGCCCTGCTGGGCATGGACGGACGGGGGCTCGAATTGGCCTCGATGGCCGACATTCCCGCCGGCACGGGACTCGGTTCGTCCGGCAGTTTCACCATCGCGCTGCTCAAGGCGCTGCACGCCCACAAAAAAGACCTGGTGCACCCCGCCGAACTCGCCGCGCAGGCGTGCGAAATCGAACTGGTGCGCCTCAAGGAACCCATCGGCAAACAGGATCAATACATCGCGGCTTACGGCGGCATCACCTGTTTCAAATTTCTTCCCAACGGCAAAGTTGAAGCTTGGCCGCTGAAGCTTGCCGAAGAGACGCGCGACAATCTCGAAGACAATTTGCTCCTCTTTTTCACCGGGTATTCGCGTTCGGCGTCGGCGATTTTGAAGGAGCAGGACCAAAAATCAAAACAGGCCGACGCAGCGATGATTGAAAACCTGCACTTCGTGAAAGGCCTCGGTCTGCAAAGCCGGCGGGCGCTGGAAACCGGCGACTTGCATGAGTTCGCGCGGCTCATGGACGTGCATTGGCAGCGGAAAAAACAGCGCAGCGGCGGGATGAGCAATCCCAAGATCAACGAGTGGTATGACCTGGCGATGGCCAACGGCGCCATCGGCGGCAAACTCATCGGCGCTGGCGGCGGCGGGTTCCTGATGTTTTACGCCGAGGACAAGTCCAAACTGCGTCACGCGATGCGCACGGTGGGACTCAAGGAAGTCCGCTTCCGTTTCGATTTCGAAGGCACGAAACTCGTCAATTCGTGAAAACCGACCGCCTTGAGGGTGGCGGCGACGCCTCGTCGCCGCAGCGCAGACGCGATGCCTCGTCGCGTGAATTCGGCAGTGACGATGCGTTGCGGCCACCTTCTGGCGACGAGGGCGTCGCCGCCACGCTCGACATACCCGTTGCCATTCTCGCGGGCGGACTCGCCACGCGGCTGCGGCCCATCACGGAAAAAATCCCTAAATCGCTCATCCCCGTCGCCGGCAAACCGTTTCTGGCGCACCAGCTCGAGTTGCTCCACGTCCGCGGCATCCGCCGTGCGGTCCTGTGCATCGGTTATCTCGGCGAAATGATTCAGCGCGAGTTCGGCAACGGCTCGGCTTACGGCGTGGAGCTGGATTATTCATTCGACTCGCCGCGCCGTAGCGACTTGCCGCGTCGAAGCGAAGCGGAGACGGGAGCGAAGGCGGGTGGCCCAAAGCTGCTCGGTACGGGTGGCGCCATCAAACGCGCGCTGCCGCTGCTCGGCGGTGAATTTTTCGTGCTCTACGGTGATTCATATTTGCCGGTTGAATACCGTCCCATCGCGGAATTTTTCCGGCATAGCGGCAAGCTCGGTTGCATGACCGTTTATCGTAACGAAGGCCGTTATGACGCCAGCAACGTCGTTTTTCGCGACGGCGAAATCGCGGTTTACGACAAAAAAGCCCGCCCGCCGGAAATGCGCCACATTGATTACGGCCTGAGCCTGTTCAAAGCGGCAGTGTTTAATTCATATTCCGGCGACCAGCCATTCGACCTGGCCGAAGTCATGACCAAACTGGTCCGCGAAAAACAACTCGCCGGCTATGAAGTGGGCGAGCGGTTTTACGAAATCGGGTCGCCGGCCGGATTGGCCGAATTGGAGACTTTGCTCAAGGCCCCCCCCCGGCGAAATGACTGATGCCTGAATCCGATTGAGGAAAGTTATGGACTGCGGCGGCAAGCGGAGCGCGACACCGCTTTGGAACCGGCCCGTCGGTCGGAGGTTCTCCCAAAAGCGCTGTCGCCGCTGCGCTCTGCCAGCGCAGTCCAAATTTGCTGGTTTCGTTGCTGGATTCAGGAATTTGGGCTTCATTTTTCAAGCTGCGTGTGTTTTATTGAGCCAACAACAACCATGAGTTTTACCAAACAATTCCTCGACGAAGTCCAGAAACTTGTCTTTGCCCTCAACCCCGACGCCATCGAAAAGGCCGTGGCCGAACTGGCTCGCGTGCGCGAACGCGGCGGACGGCTGTTCATCCTCGGCGTCGGCGGCAGCGCGGCCAATGCCAGCCACGCCGTCAACGACTTCCGCAAAATCTGCGGATTCGAGGCTTATGCGCCCACCGACAACGTTTCGGAACTGACTGCGCGCACCAACGACGAAGGCTGGGCCACGATTTTCGCCGAGTGGCTCAAAGGCAGCCGGCTGAACGCCAAGGACGGCCTGCTCATTTTCTCCGTCGGCGGCGGTAACCTGGAGAAAAACGTCAGCCCCAACCTGGTCAGCGCCATTCAACTCGCAAAGAAAGTTGGCGCGTCAGTCGTCGGCGTGGTCGGGCGCGATGGGGGTTATACGGCAAAGGAAGCAACGGTGTGCGTCATCGTGCCGACGGTCAATCCGACTCACGTCACGCCGCACAGCGAGGCGTTTCAGGCCGTGATCTGGCATTTGTTCGTGTCGCATCCCAAACTCAAGGTCAGCCAGACCAAATGGGAATCTACGAAATGACTTTGTAGCAGCCGACGTAAGGAGGCTCAAACTTTTCCATTGAACCGGCCAGAACCAACCAGTCAGAGCCTCCTCACGTCGGCTCCTGCAAACTTACGACGCGCTGTTTTTCTTGACCGCGATGGCGTCATCAACCGCGCATTGGAGCGTGACTGCAAACCGTATCCTCCCCGGAACCTGGACGAATTTGAAATTCTCCCCGAGGTTCCCGCCGCCTGTGCAAAGTTGAAACAGGCCGGTTTTTTGCTCGTGGTGGTGACCAACCAGCCCGACGTTGGTCGCGACACACTCAAGCGGGAAATAGTCGAAGCCATCCACGCCGGCATGTGCCAACAACTGCCCATTGACCGCGTGGAAGTTTGCTATCATCCGGGCCAGGGCGCATCCGACTGCGACTGCCGCAAGCCCAAACCCGGCATGTTGCTGCGGGCGGCGAAGGCCCTGGGCATTGACCTGGCGCAAAGCTGGATGGTGGGCGACCGCTGGCGGGACATTGATTGCGGCCATGCCGCCGGATGCCGGACGATTTTCATTGATCGCGGCTATGCGGAGGAGCTCCGGCAAAAACCCCATTTTTCGGCTGGCAATTTGGCCGGGGCAACCGACATTATCTTGCGGGAATCGAAATCTCACTGAGATTCACCAGCTGTTTTGAATTATGAGGACGTTGAAAGATTTGAAAGTAAAGTTATTCGCCGACGGTGCGGACAAGGCGGGAATGCTGCAACTGAACGCCAACCCTCTCATCAAAGGCATGACCACCAATCCCTCGCTCATGCGCAAGGCGGGCGTCCACGATTATGAGCCGTTTGCCCGCGAAATTCTGCAGCACATCACGGAGAAACCAATTTCGTTCGAGGTGTTTTCCGATGAATTTCCGGAGATGCGCCGGCAGGCCCTCAAAATCAAGGATTGGGCGAAGAATGTTTACGTCAAAATTCCCATTACCAATACCCGCGATGAATCTTCGCTGCCCCTCGTTCGCGAACTGGCCAACGAAGGGGTAAAACTCAACGTAACAGCGATTCTGACCCTGGAGCAGGTGAAAGGGGTCGCCCAAGCGCTGAACGCCAAAGTGCCAGCGGTCGTGTCCGTGTTCGCCGGCCGCATCGCCGACACCGGCGTGGACCCGATGCCGCAGATGCGTGAGAGCAAAAAAATCCTGGCCGGCCTGCCCCAGGCGGAATTGCTCTGGGCGAGCGTCCGCGAAGTGCTGAACATTTTTCAGGCGGACGATTGTGGCTGTAAAATCGTGACCGTGCCGCATGACATTCTGGCCAAGGCGATGAAGATGACCGGAATGGACCTGAAACAATTGTCGCTGGACACCGTCAAATTGTTCGCCGTTGACGCGACGGCGGCGGGTTTCAAGCTGTAATGGAATGGTGTCGGCAGGGCGCGCAGTCCCCTGCGCGCCGTAGTTGGCCGACACTCGTCCGAGCGGCGGGCAGAGGACTGCCCGCCCTACCATCAAAGCAGGCCCATAACCGCCTCAAACACCTCCTCCACCTTCACCGCTTCCATAATTTTGCGGAGTTCTTCCTCCGTGCCACGAATGCCTTTGCCGTCGTAGCGGTAGTAATCGAGGTTCCGGCCATGCACCGCCGGATTCTTAACCAGACGAAACGGGCGGCCGTAGGGTTCCAGCGTCGGGCCGAACGTCATGGCCTCGATGAGCACCTGCTTCGGCACCTCCATGGCTGCGGCGAGGTGCATCATCACGTTGTCCACGCTCAAGAACACCTCGCAATGCTTCATCAACGCGGCCGCTTCACGGATGCTGCGCGTCTTCGGAATCAACAGGCTCGGGTGCGCCGCTTCCGCCGCGATGCGCGCATTCTCTTCCTTCTCCTCGGGACCGCCGAAGAGCAGCACCGTCACATCCGGCCGGGCCGAGGTGAGCTTCCGGATCAGCGCGATGTAATTGTCCACCGGCCAGCGCTTCAGCCGCAGATTCTTCGTCTTGCCCGAGCCCACGTGAACCCCCACCACCCGGCGTGAGGCGAGCTGGTTCTGGTCAGCGATGTTTTTTGCCGCGGCAATCTCCTCCGGCGTCAGAAACAACTCAAACCCGTGCTGCGCCAGCTTCGGCGCTTTGCCGAGCAATGACAACAGCTTGAGGTTGTTGTCCGCCGAGTGGATGGCGTAGTCCTGCGCCAGTTGGTGCGTAATCAGCCATTTATCGAGGAACGTGGAATTGTCGTAGCTATGACTGAGGCGCCGGTTCGCGCCGATGATGCGGGCGACGACGCGATATTCGACCTTGCTCTGAGGATGCGTGTTGATGGAAACGTCATAACGCTCCCGGCGCAGGCCGGCCAGGAATTTCAGAAACGCCGGCGTACCGGCCTCGGAGAAATCGCACTGATGCACACGGCGCAGATGCGGATTGCCCGCCAGCAAATCCTTCGCGCCGGGCCACCTTGCCAGCGCGTCAATCGTGGCATCGGGAAAATTCGCGCGCAGCTCGTGGATCAGCGGCGTGGCAATCAGCGTGTCGCCGATGCCCGCCATGGAAATGACCAGAATTTTCATGCGGATGAAACCACGAAATACACGAAGCACACGAAAGAAACATAAAAAACCCCGGCCCAAGCCTTGTGTTCATTGCCACGTGCTTTTATCCCGGGTGTTCGTGTCATTTCGTGTGTTTCGTGGTTTTTCAAAGCCGGGAAATCTTTTCCAGCAATGCCGTCGTGGATTTGCCCGGCACAAACGGAATGATCACAATTTTCCCGCCCGCCGACTCCACCGCGCGCCGCTCGTCCTGGTTCAACGTGTCCAGGGTGTAATCACCGCCTTTGACATAAATATCGGGCCTGGCGGCCGAAAGGAATTTGGTGGCGGTCTTTTCCATAAAAATGCAGACGCCATCCACGCTCGCCAGCGCCGCCAGCACGACGGCGCGGTCGGATTCGGAATTTACCGGCCGGCCCGGTCCTTTCAACTGCCGTGTGGCTTCGTCGCCGTTGACGCCGATCAGCAGCGCATCGCCAAAGTTGCGTGCCGATTCGAGATAGGTCACATGACCCAGATGCAGGATGTCGAAACAGCCGTTGGTGACGACCAGTTTCCTGCCACTGGTACGCAGGGTCGCCCGCCACTCCGGCAATTTATCCCACGCAATGATTTTGCTTCGGAAGTTCACGCCGCTATTTTGCCCGCCCGCCGCCGATTGGCAACGATTTAGCGTTCACAGGAGTCAAGGTCACGAGGCTCATTTCGATTTTGGTTTTTAAGGCAAAACATCCGCCCTCATCCCGGCCTTCTCCCCCAGGAGAAGGTGAATCGTTCTCTGTCCCGCTTCAATTCAACAGCAGCGGTGTTCGCACGACCTGCTCACAAATATTTAGAGAATCGTCCGCAGACATGTCCTCTCCTGGGGGGAGAGGAAACGGGTGAGGGCGAGCGTAAAACACAAACTTCATTTCTCCAGTAATTTCCACACGCGCAAGGCCTCGGTCACGCCCCAGGCCTGCGCGTCGCAGCCGCGTTGGGTGTGTGGCGCGTCGCCATCCAGAATTTCCGGAATCTGGCCGAGACAGCCTTCATTCAGCAATTGCTCCATGCTGCCAAGATACGCTTTCGCCGCTGCAACGGCTTCCGGCGAAAAATCCCAGGCCCGGGCCAAGGCCTCGCAAAAAATGGGAAACGTCCACGTCCACGCCGTGCCGTTGTGATAGGCCGGTTTGCGGCGGGTGTCCTCGTCGCCTTCGTAACGCGGCCAATATGGCTCGATGGGGTTGTTCAACAATTGCCCATCGCGCCAGATCGGCAGCGGGACCGAAACCGGCAAGGGCGCCAGCGACCGCAACGCGCCGGGCACCACCAGATATTTTTGCGCGGCCTCGACGCATTGTTTTGCGCGTTCGCCGGACACCAACCCGAGACTTACGGCAAACAAACCATTGCCGCGTAGCGCGTCGTCGAGGGTGGCTTCGCGAGCGGCGACCCCGGGTTTGGCCAGCAGCACATCGGCCGGCCAGCCCTTGTCTTTGAGCCAGAAATATTTTTCAAGCGAAGCGAAAGCCCGTTCGGCCAGCCCGCCCCATTTTTCCCGGTCGCCACCACCGCTGATTTTTTCAAGCTGACGCAGGAGGCGGATCCACAAGGCTTGAATTTCCACGGGATACCCCTCGCGCGGCGTGCCGGCGGGGTGGTTCGTGTCCATCCACGTGAAATGGCCCGGACTCCAAATCTGCGCCGAGTCGGGGTCCATGCGGATGCCATTCGGTGTGCCGCGGACGTAGTTTTCCGCGATGCTCGTCAGCACATCGCGGATGGTGCGGCCAGAATCGTCAACGGGCGTGGCATAGAGTGAGTAAGGCGTTTTGCCTGACTGGGGCAGGCTGGAAGCCTGTTCCACTATTGCAAATTCCTCGCACGCGACGGCGAACCACAACGGCGTGTCGGAGGTGTCGCGGTTCGACACGTCGTGGCCATGAATCGTGTTCGGCAGCGCGCCCTTTTCCTCGAATCGCGCGAACGTGAGTAAAATTTGTTTTACATCATCCACCATGCCTGCCGCCAGCAGTCCGCGGGCGCAAATCAGCGTGTCACGGCCCCAATTCAGGAACCAGGGATAACCAGCGATGACCGTTTTGCCCTGGTCACGCCGGACAACAAATTGCTTCGCGGCGCGTAGAAGTTGAGCGGCGAACGGAACGCCGGCCTCTGGCACGGCGTGTTGGAATTCACGCTTTGGCGTGCTGTCCGGACAAGCTAAAGCTTGGACTCCAACTTCGGCGTCCATTTCCGCCGTCACGACGAGCGTGACATTCGCGCCTTTGGGCAGCGGCAGTTCAAACCAGCCGGGGCTGTAGGCGTCGCCGCTGCCGGCTTGGCCGCGACTTTGTTCGACCGGGTGCTGGATGTTTTCGCACCATTCCGGCTGCGGATGATATTCGCCGCTGTTCGCAAACACGCGGAGCTGACGGTCGGAAGCAGGTGTGAAGGCGAAACCGATGCAATTTCGGATTTCGGATTTCGGATTTCGGATTTCGTGCGTGTTTGTTGAAAAGTGATAATCCGCGCCGCCGTTGCGTTTGGTTTCCCAGTGGAAATTCCGGTCTTCGATGTCAAAACGGACAGTCAGCCGCACGTCGGCTTCGATGGGTAATTGTTTGCCGCAGGCGCGTTCGGCCGTCGGTCGGGAAAAATGAAACACCGTGGTGTTTTTCCCTTCGGGCATTTCGGCGCACAACTCGATTTCGACCGTCCGCCCGTCGCCGGCATGGGCGACAAACTGCCAGATGGCGGGCGGACCGGCGGCAAACGACGCGAGATTTTTAGCGTTGAGCGGTGAAAGGAAGCCGTTGGCATTGACCCAAACCCGGATGCGTTTGACAAAGACATGACGATCCACCGGAACGCTGGGGTTCAGGTTTGCGCCGAGCACGCAGTCGTATTTGGAATTCACACGGCCCAAATCCACACACATGCGCGCCATGCCGCCGATGCCGTTGGTCAACAGGACGAGATCGCCCGAGTGCGGAGTGCGGGGTGCGGAATGCAGAGTGGCGGAAAGAAAGCGGATGGCAGCAGAAATGGTTTGCGAAGCGGTGGCACAGCGTTCCAGGACCAATTCCGCGCCGGTTGCAGTTTCGCGCGGCTCAAAACAGGCAATCTGGCCGTCGCCCACGGCAATGGATTGAACATGGGCCGCGTGACCGCTCTCATTCCGCATTCCGCATTCCGCATTCCGCATTTCCAACGTGGCCCGGAAGGGAGCGCTGTCCTGAATGAGCAGCCAATGGCCGGGCGGAACCGGCGTCACGCGGCGGCGGTCGAGCAAGGTCCAGATGATGACGCACGGGAAATTTTTTTGTTGTTCCGCGTCACGCAACAGTTCGGCCAGGGAAGATTTTGAGCCGCGCGCGGCAAATTCACTGGCGGCGGCAAGAAAATTGGCCGGCGAATACTCGACCTGCTCCGCGAGCCAGCGCCAGTCGAGGCCGCCGAGCATTTCCACGGGCATGATTTTGGCGAGCGCTTCAAGCGCCCAAGCGGCCTGCGCACGCGCCCGACGGTAAGCGTCGCCGCTTAAACCTTGCGGCTCGGCCGCGGGGGCGAGGCAGTGGCACGCGCCGGGTGCGAGCGTAAAAATGATTTTGTTTTTTGTAGCGTTGATCTTCGGAAACGGCTGGCCCAGCAGTTCGAATTTGAAATTTGAGATTTGAAATTTCAAATCGGAAGGCGCCAGGGTCAGCGAATTCGGCTTTTCAACATCGGGGTTGACGAGGATTAGGACGGAATCTTTTCCTTCCGCGGATTCGCGCAGCAGCGCATAAACCGGCGAGTCGGGAGCGCTGGGCCGCGTGAGCTTTGCGCCGTCGAAAAAGCACGGGTGGGCGGCGAGCAGGCGATTAAGTTGCGCGAGTTCGGGAATGATGTTGTCCGGGTTGTCCCACGCGAGGCCGGCGCAGCCGTGGACTTTGATTTTTTCTGTGGCGAGCCATTCGACACCCCCGGTGAAACCAAAACCGCCGCTCACACTGGTCAGAGCGCAAAGCCGGTTTCGCAACAGCGACCACGCGCGTCCGCGGGCGGCCAGACGGTCGTTGTCGTGGGTCTCGCTGTAATGAACGTAGGTGCCGACGCGCGAACTCTGGCGATGGGCGTAGTCAAGATAGTCGGCGATCTGGCGGCCGGAGTAATTTTGGAAAAGTTCGGAATAAGCCCATTGCATTCCGCCTTCGGTGAGCAAATTTTCGGTGGCTTCCCACGAACCGCCGAGTCCTTCGAGCAGGAAAATGGTTTCGGGAAATTCGTCCTGCACGCGGGCGATGATGTATTGCCAGGCGGGCACGGGAATTTTGTAGCCGGCGTCACAACGAAAACCATCCACGCCGCGCCGGCACCAGATTAAAAGCGCGCCGGCGATTTTGTCCCACAGTGAGACAGCGTCCTGTTTTAATTCGACGAGGTCTTCCCAGGTTGTTCCCCACGCGCCGGGGCTGGCAAATGTGCCGTCGGAGTTTCGCAGAAAATATTCGGGATGATTTTCCTGCAAGGCCGAGTTCCAACCGGTGTGGTTGATGACGATGTCAATGAACACGCGCGCACCGAACCAATGGGCGGCCCGGGTGAGTTCGCAAAATTGATCCACGCCGGTGGTGCGTTTGTCGAATTCAACCAGCGCCGGATCAATGGCGGTCAAATCCAGACTGGCATACGGGCTGCCGAAACGGCCGAAACGCGCGAACGTTGTGGGCGTGGGATGAACCGGCAGCAAATGAATGATGCGGCAGCCAAGCGTTTGGACGATGTGCGGCAACTGGCGGGCCAGATCGCGGAGCTTGCCGGACGGTGGGATGACGGTGAAGTTTTTTTCGTCGAGTTGCTGGAGTTGAACTTCGAGTTTTTTGTCGCGCGGGGATGACAAATTTTTTGTCGCACCCAAAAGCCGGGTGAAGGCGCAGTAAATGGTATTGGCAGTGCGGGCAAAATCGGGATGAACACTGAGGCCGACGTCCGGGCCATCGGGCCAATATTGCCAGCCTTTCGGGTCGAGCAGATACGCCTTGGCTTTGAAGAAGCCGGTTTCAGCGAGCGGCAACTCGATTTGCCAGGCATCGCCGTTTTGTTGCATCGGCACGTCGCGCCAGGACGCGCCGGCGGGAACCGGGCCACCGGCGTGCGCGGCGATGATTTCGCGCCGGAACGCTGCGGCGCGACCGAGATTGGTGCGAAGCAAGGCGCGCCAGCCGTTGCGCCCGCTGCCGTCGTGGAGCGTGAAACAGATGCGGTCGCCGACGAAACGCACGAGGCGTTCGCCGGTCGCGGGTTCCATGATGGGAACGGGTTGCGGCATATTCCGGTTCCGGTGGTTTACCGGAATGACGTTACGATTCCGCAGATGGTGGCGGAAAGCAATGCCACAAGTGCATCTTATGGTTTAAGAGGGGGTTACGTTGTTGCATTTGAATGCCTAAAGTGGCGCGAGGATTGCTGATTTTAAGGCTGGCAAACGATTAAATCATGGAAACAGTAGCGTTAAGTCCCAGCGAAGAAGCTCAATTGAAACAGACAATTGAGATGTTCGAAGTCATTGCCCAATCGCAGCCCAACGATTGCCAGTCGCTGGAAATTCTCAAGGAAGCCTATACCAAAATGGGCCGCGAACAGGAGGTCATCAACACATCCAAGCGCATCGCGCAAGCTTACATGCAGTCGGGGCAGCTTTCATCGGCGATTTTGGAATACGAGACAGTTTTACAACGGTGTCCGGATGATGCTGACGTGCAGGCGGCGCTCAGGCAAATTGAGGACAAGGCGAACAACGTGGCAGTGCAATCCGCCGGCGCGGAATCAGTGGTTACGGTGTCGGGGTCTCAGTCCGACACGGCGAGAATTCGCAAAAAGGCGCACCCGGCGACAATGGAAATTGACGATGGCCGCAAGACGATGCGCAAAATTTTCGTCGAGAGCAAAATCATCGCCGCGGGTGATTTTGATTTGTGCTGGCACACGGTGGACTTGACCTCAGTGGCATCAAATGTGGTCGAACCGTTCATCCACGCCCTTGCGGAGAAAGGGATTTTTACCGTGGAAAAATCCCTCAAGTTGCTGGCCGACAGGTCGCGCACGGCGTATTTGCCGCTGGAAAAGTACGATGTGGACATTGACTTGACGCGCGGCTTTCCGGCGGAAGTTTGCCGCCGCTGGTGCGTGCTGCCGTTCGACCGGATGAGCAAATCCATTTTGGTGGCAACCGCCAATCCGTTTAACCAGCAGGCAGTAAAAGATCTGGCGGAAGCCACCACGCACCGGCTGCTGTGGTATTTGGCGCCGCCCGCCGACCTGATCACCAATCTCCGCATCGCGTTCCGCTAAAGCCATGGCCAAAGTCAAATCATTCGGGGAACGCATCGCTGACGCACTCGTCGAGGACGGCTTGTTGTCGGCGGGGCAGATCACGGAACTGCTGGAACAGCAAAAAAAGGAGGGGGCGCGTCTCATCAAGCTCATTGTTGACAAGTCATATGTCAGCGAGCAGGACCTGGCGGTTTCCATGGGGCGCGTGCTGAACGTACCGCCCATCAATCTTGCGCGTGTGGGTATTCCGTTGGAAGTCGTCGAATTGCTGCCGCGCGACACGGCGCACAATTACAAGGTGGTTCCCGTTTCACGGTTGGAAAACAGGTTGTTCCTCGCGATGGCTGACCCGCTGAACGTCCTGGCTATTGACGACGTCAAACGCATCACCAAACTCGAAATATCTCCACTCATCGCGTCTGAAAAAGCCATCGTTGACAAGTTGAATGCCTTCGATGCCGCCAAGAGCGGTTCGATGGAAGATATCATTCAGGACGCTCAAAAGCAGGATGAAGCCGACGCGGAAGCCAATTCCATCGAAGCGGTCAAGGAAGGGATGGAAGAGGTCAACCTTGACCAGCTCGCCTCTTCCAGCGGAGAAGCGCCGGTCATCAAACTCGCCAATCTCATCATTGTTCAGGCCATCAAGGACCGCGCCAGTGATATTCACCTGGAGCCTTTTGAAAAAAACATGCGCCTGCGTTACCGGGTGGACGGCGTGCTCATGGACGCAACTCCTCCGCCCAAGCAAATGCAACTGGCGCTGACCTCGCGCTTCAAAATCATGAGCAGCCTGGACATTGCCGAACGCCGTCTGCCGCAGGACGGCCGCATGCGCGTGCGCGTGAGCGGCAAGGATTTTGACCTGCGCGTGTCCGTGATGCCCACCGTCCACGGCGAAAAAATCGTGTTGCGCGTCCTTGATAAATCGAACCTCACCGCCAGCATTGACAAGCTCGGTTTGGATCCCGACACCTTCAAACAAGTGAAGGCCGCCATTGATGCGCCGCACGGATTGATTCTCGTCACCGGCCCGACAGGTTCGGGCAAAACCACGACCCTTTACTCCGCGCTCAACGAACTGAACAGTCCCGTTTACAACATCGTCACCGTCGAAGACCCGGTGGAATTCCAGGTTCCGGGCATCAACCAGGTGCCGACTAAAAAAGAAATCGGCCTTACTTTTGCCAACGCGCTGCGTTCCATTCTGCGCCAGGACCCGGACATCATCATGATTGGTGAAATCCGCGACACCGAAACGGCCGAAATCGCCATCGAAGCCGCGCTTACCGGGCACCAGGTCTTGAGCACCATGCACTGCAACGACGCGCCCGGCGCCATTGCGCGACTTGATGACATGGGCATTGCGCCGTTTTTGATTTCCTCGTCCGTCATTCTTTCCTGCGCGCAAAGGCTCATGCGCCGCATTTGTTCGCATTGCAAGGAGCCGGTGACTTATCCGTCTAAAATGTTTGAAGATCTCGGTATTGACCCCGCCCTTTTCAGCGGGGTGCAACTTTACCGCGGCCGCGGCTGCGACCGATGCAAAAATTCCGGTTACGCCGGGCGTATGGCCATCATTGAAGCCATGACCATCACCGACCAAATCCGCAAACTCATCATTGCCCGCGCCAACACGCGCGAGCTGGGCAAGGTGGCCATCAGCCAGGGAATGCACACGCTCCGCATGGTCGGACTCGACCGCGCGCGCGAGGGCGTCTCGACGCTGGAACAAGTGCTCCTGATCACCTCGGCGCATTGACCTCCGCTACCGGGTGTCGGAGTCAAAATTTTCGTTGCGGAATGGCGAAGGGCTGTGGTGTGAGCGACAGCCAAGGCGCCGGCTGCGGCCCCCAGGCAACAGATGATGGAGACGACGTTAAACTCAGACTCCAGATACTGGGTAACTTCGGCATCTCGGCGGGCTTGCCGATCCCGCTGGTCAAGGGAGTGAATGACGCACCGACCGGCGTCAGTAAAGACTGATCAAGGCCAAACACAGGCGCGGTTTGCGGCAGGGAGATTTTTGTGCCGCCCGATGAAAGAGTTGTTGCCGCGGCGGTGGATAATGAGCCTGGCTTGAGCAATTGCCTGAACCGTTCCATGTCCGCCTGTCGCGCCAGGGGGACATCCGGCGGCGGTAAGGGTGAACTGAACAACTTTGACCAGCTATTTTTTTCATTTTGTCCGGGAAGTGGAAATGTTTGATTGTCCGGTGCGGGATTAAACAACGAGCTGGCCGTGTTGTCTGGACTTCTCAATCCCCCGGGGAGGGAGCTCAACGTGTCGGGCTGTTTATCGGAAAAATTCCAGGTTGGAAACGCATTGACATTGGTGTTGGCCGTCAGTGTTTGATTCTGCCTTTCGGTGTAGCGTTCCAGCGCCGTTAAATTTTTCGGCCGGCCGGCCGCATCATGTTCCTGGATTCCCATGATCTTTTCCGGCGTGGTCGCGCCGAGGATTTCCGCGGGCGTCAACAGCATCCAATTCTTGCGCCGGTCCAGCAGGCCTTGCATCCGCAACGCCTCGGCGGGTGAAACCCCCGGCGCGCCCACCGGCAACGGGGTTTTAATGGGCAGACCACTCAAGCTGTATGGTGGCGAATCCTGCAAAGTGTCGCCAAAATCCAGCGATTCCGGCGGCCGGGGCGAAAGCGACGGCATGTTGGACAAAACAGTGTCGTCCGCCGGCGAGGAAAACAAAATGGGTTGTCCCGGGCGATATGCCGTGCGCTGGGCTTGGGCGGAAAATACCGCACCCAACACGGCGGCCAAAGGCAGCACGCGTTTCAAATATGCAAAGCTACAATCCATCTCAAGCTATCAGGCTAATCAATTGGACACTCTGCGTCAAAAATGAATTCAAAACCCGTGAATCCTTTTGAATGAAATGAGGATTTAGGCAGCAAAACCGCCTGTGGTTTTCAAGCTCTCAACCCCGTAAAGGGGCGTGGCCCCACGGGGCTTTACGCCCTCAACCGGAGCCTCACTGCCGTTCGTATTCGCCCTTGCTGACTTTTTTAAGCACGGTGAACCCGGCCTTTTTCGCGTCGGAAATGGACAACGGCTTGAGCTTGTGCGGCGAATTGAAGGTGGAAATGATTTTGCGCACCGGCTTTTTACACGCCGGACAATGTGTCAGCGGTTTGGCCGAGAGCGGCCGGCGCAAGGTGAATTTCCCGCCGCACACCTTGCAGTCGCCTTCGCACAACTCATATTCGTAAAGAGGCATGGCTAAACGTCGAAGTCCAATTACCGAATGTCGAATTTGAAACCCGTTTCGTCAATCAAACAAATTGTCCAATCAGGGCGGGAGTTAACGGCGCAGCGGCCGGGCTTTCCGCCATTCTCCGAGTTTGATTTTGGCCTGCTGGATTTGTTCCGGATTGAAGCCGGGATGGGCTTCAATCTTTTGCACAATTTTCCCGGCCAGATGGATGTTGCCGCAATGCAAGGCTTGGACTTCGGCCAGTTTGATCCTTGAATCAAAATCACCGGGTTGTTCCTCGATTTTTTGTTCCAGAATTTCAATGACCGTGCCGAGATACCCTTGGGCCAGGAGTTCGTCAATGGATTCCGGCAGGGCGTCAACCTTTTCCAGCTTGGGTTTCGCGTCGCTCCATTCGCCGATCGAACGGCGGGCAAATTCGACGTGGGCAGGTGAAATATGAGGTTGCTTTTCAAGCGCCTCAAGGATTTCCACGGCTTTGTCCGGGCGGTGCAGGTCCTGTGCGTAAACCCGCATCAGCATCATGGCCGCGTCCACATTGCGCGGATCTTTGGCCAGCAAGGGCTTTAAAATGGATTCCGCTTCCTGGAACCGGCCCTGCAGGCGCAGGTGATGGGCTTCGGTCAACGGCTTGGGTTTCCGGACACTTTCTTGTTTGACGCCAAGGTGTTCCAGCGTTGTTTCCAGTGCGAGGATGCTGACATCTCCGGATTCTCTGAGCCGCTGGCTCAATTGGATGGCCTCCTCCCGCCGGCCGTTTTTAATCAGGCTGGCAATCATGTCCAGATCGCGAAGGCCCTGGTTGGGATCAAACTCCCGTTTATCTTCAGGATCAACCAGATGATGAAACCACCGCGCAAACAATTCAGCAATACAACCGCACCAGATCAGGGCCAGCATCCCTCCAATCAAGAGCAACATGGGAATGGCCTGTAGCGCCCCCGGCAACTTCAATAATATTCCCAACAGAAGCAAGGTTATGCCGCAGCGCACGGTTCGGCGGATGAAGTCCTGCCTTTTATCTCCGCCCGTCACTTTTGAGTCATACCCGCTCAGCCACCAGAAGGCCAGGCCGGCGAACGCCAATACGGCAAGATGGGTAATCATGACGCAACCGGTGAAAAAACGCAGTTGCCGGAAAAAACGCGTGACGAACAGCGCAGGGGGAACTTGCCGCCGCAGATTTTGTGCTCGTCTTCACACAATTCGTATTCGTAAAGAGGCATGAGATAAATTTCGATTTTAGATTGCCGAATGTCGAATTGAAAATAATGCGTTATAGCCGTTTTAATTAACATGGGCACAGTTTGACATGCCTCCGAAGAAAGCGGTGGAGGGCCACCGCACTCTCCCAGACGCGGCGCGCGACACAATGATTCCCAAAACACGCGAAGCGTCTTGGACTGCGCCAGCCCCCTGGCGCTTTGCGGGAAGAAAAATATCCGCAAACTTTTCGCAAGAACTCTTGTGTGCCGATGACAATATGAACTGCCATAACGCACCACTGCGGCTGTGATGACGAAGTCAAAAAGGTCTAACGGAAACTGCGACTTGAGACTTTTTTAATCCCCCTGCAAATGCCGCCCAAAGCCAATCCTCTTGGTTTTGTCCGAATGGTTCCTTTGGCCCTTTGCATTCAACAAACAATGCCGAACGCAATGGGTTGGCGTCATTCCAGGCAACAACGTCCGGCATTCCTCCATCGTCCGCTTAAATGCTTTATAGGGATACTCACCAAGCGACTGAGCCACACTCTTTTTCGGCCAATTAATTTTCATTCATCCTACTTCTTCAAAAACGCGCTGAACAAATCAATCGGCAGTGGCAGGAATGTGGTCGTGTTGTGTTCGCTGGCCATTTCGCGCATGGTCTGAAGATAGCGCAGTTGCAGCGCGATCGGTTCCTTGCTGATCAAGGAAGCGGCCTGGACCATTTTCTCGGCGGCTTGGAATTCACCTTCCGCGTTCACAATCTTCGCACGACGTTCGCGTTCGGCCTCGGCCTGTTTGGCCATCGCGCGCTTCATGCTGTCGGGCAACGCCACGTCCTTCACCTCGACGGCGGTGACTTTGATGCCCCACGGCTCGGTTTGCCGGTCAATGATTTCCTGCAACTTCTGGTTAATGATGTCGCGTTGCGAAAGCAAGTTGTCCAACGGCGACTGCCCCAGCACGCTGCGCAGCGTCGTCTGCGAGATAAGCGAAGTCGCTTTCCAGAAATTCTCCACCTTCACCACGGCGTCCATTGGATTGACGACGCGGAAATAAACCACGGCGTCCACCGTGGCGGGCACGTTGTCGCGGGTCATGATTTCCTGCTTGGAAACGTCAATGGTCACGACGCGCAAATCCATCCGCACCATCTTGTCAATGAACGGCCAAAGCCAAATCAATCCCGGCCCCTTGGCATCGATCAGTTTGCCGAGGCGGAAAATGACGCCGCGCTCGTATTCGCGCAAAATGCGCAGCGCCTGGGGCAATATGAAAATGGCCAGAATGACAACGATGACCACGACCGGAGCCAGCGCGCCAAATAATTTAGTCAATAGACCAATGAGTTCTTGCATAATTTTTTTCCGTTAGTTTTTTGGTTTCACTTTCAACGTCAATCCTTCAATGCCGGTGACTTCGACGGGCTGTCCGGCTTCCACCGGCGTTTCGCTCACGGCATTCCAGTTTTCGCCCTCGATAAACACCCTGCCGCCCTGCGAGTCAATGCGCGAAAGCGCGTTGACCGTCCGGCCGAACATCGTTTCACTCCCGGCGCGAACCGGCTGGAACTGCGCGCGAATACCTTTGCCGACGACGAACACAAAAAACGCCGCCGTGACGAGCGTCGCCGGAATGATCCAGGACAGTGGCAATCCAAAGCCCGGCGCGGCGTGACTGAACAGCATCATCGCGCCGAGGAAAAAGGCCACGATGCCGCCCACGGTCAACACCCCATGCGTCGGTGAATAAATGTCCACGATGAACAACGCGATCGCCAGCCCGATCAACACCAGTCCGGTGACGTTGACCGGCAGGATGGACGACATGTAAAGCACCAGGATCAGCGCAATTGCCCCGACAATGCCGGGCAGGATCGCGCCGGGGCTGCTCAACTCGCCGATGATCCCGTAAATCACCATCAACATCAGGATGAACATGACTTCCGGCCGCAAAAACATCTGGGAAAATTGCTCCCACGTGTTCATGGGAATTTCCACGACCCGGGCGTCCGCAGTGTGGAGCGTTTTATCGCCGATTGCGCGTTCGTCAAGTTGTTTGAGCAAATCCGGCAGGTTATCCGCGATGAGGTCAATGACCCCGATATCGAGCGCCTCTTCGCTGGTAATGGAAACGCTTTCGCGCACGGAGGAAATGGCCCAGTCAGCGTTGCGATGCCGCTTGTCGGCGATGGATTTGGCCAACATGGCGGTGTCGTTCTCAATCTTCGTTTTCATCGTGTCATCGGTCTTCTCGACGTCGCCACTGGCACCAATCTCGACCGGATGCGCCGCGCCGATGCGCGTGTGCGGCGCCATCGCCGCCACGTCCGCCGCCATGGTCATGAACACGCCCGCACTGCCGGCGTGCGCCGGCGCGGGCGCCACAAAAATCACGGTCGGCACCTTCGCGTCGTAAAATTTCTGGACAATCTCTGAGGCTGAATCAAGCAGGCCGCCGGGGGTATCGAGTTGGATGATGAGACATTGGTTGTTCTGGACCGCCGCGGCATCCACGGCGCGGGCGATATAACTGGCCGTGGCCGGGCCGATGGCGCCATTGATTTTAATCAGTCCCACCTGTGCGGCTGAAACCGCCGCTGTGCCCAGAAGCAGCCCGGCCATGGTAATGAAATGCCAATGCCTCATAACTTTCCCAACTGGATGGCAACGTAACAGAAGGCCCGCCTCCTGCAAATGAATTTGATAACTTGCTTGTCGAAGGGTTGACGCGGCGGGTCGCGCACCAAATAATTGACGCCGCCATGCCAGTCTTTGAGCGCTTTGTGGGCGGGAAATGTCTGGTGGCTTGTCGCGGGGAAGCCTGGCGGGACATCAAAGCCTGGATTATCGCCCTGCCGCGTAACGTTGATATGTTTTCGCTTCCCTCCGTAAGCGAGCCGTTCCTGGCCTGGAGCGTTTCGGGCGAAGCCGAGTTTCAGGAGCAGGAAGGCATCCGCTTGATATGCCGCCTCACGGCGCGGGTTCCGCCAGCAATTTCTGGACGACGGTTTCGACGTGTTCCGGTTGCAGGCCGACAATGCGGACGATCCCTTTGCGGTCAATGACGGCGTAGGTCGGATAATAATGCACGGCCCACGCTTTCTCGGTTTTCAATTCGGGATCGCGGGCGGCCGGATATTGGATGCCATGTTCCTGGGCGTTGGCGGCAAAGATTTCCTGTCCGTTCTTGCTGGTGCAGACACCGATGATGGCCAGTCCCTTATCCTTGTATTTTTTGAGGAGTTCGTTGTTGTGGGGAATGGCCCTCATGCAGGGGCCGCACCAGGTGGCGTATAAGTCCACGACGATGACTTTGCCCTTGATGTCAGCGGCGGTGATGCCGCCATTGATCCAGTCGCTGACGTGGAAGGGGGGCATGGGCTTGCCTTCCAGGGCGGCGTGGGCGGCGCGGTTCTCAGGTTTTTTTTCGTCCCAGGTCCAACTGTCGGGAAATTCACCGGCGGAAGCGGGCAGCATGCCCCAGATGAGTGAACCAAAGGCGATGAGAAGCAGTTTCTTGGTGGTCATGAGGCACGGATTATCACAAGGAGCATTGGCTGACAATGGCGAATCTCTCCGACGGGTGGCGGAATTGTTGTCCGTCGGAATCCAGGTCATTTGTGTTCATGCGTGGTTGATATGAATTCGACGCCTCACCTGGTCCGCGTTTTCGAGCAATCCCGCAACAGGTGTAGCAAGACTGCGGGCGACAGCCACGCTGGCGAATCAACTCATTCCCAATCAGGATATTGGCGGTGTCATTGCCTTGAATTTGTCGGGTGAAACTCACTAGCATGCGGCCGTCGAATTCTTATGCCGATTCCTGAGACAACATCTGCCGAAGCTTTCGAGCGCTATGTGGGTGGGAAATTGTTGCGTATCGGCGAGGGCAAGGCCTGGTGCGAGGTTAATGCTTGGATTACATCCCTGCCTCGCGTTGTAAACTCGCTACCGCTCCCCTCCGTGAGCGAGCCATTTCTAGCGTGGACGATTTCAGGCGAGGTCGAGTTTCAGGAACGCGAAGGCAGTCGGCCGTGGATAGCGCATCGCGTCAAGAAGGGGTCGTTGTTTCTCACCACCGGCGGTGCTCCCTACGAATGCCGATGGAAAGCCGTAACCGCCGAGCCGTTTGAATCCATGGCGGTATTCCTGGAATTGCCGTTGCTTGAGCGAGCCTTGGAGGAGGTCTTTGGCGGCGACGCACCTTTCGCCCGGCTGCGGGATGCGTCCGCGTTCACCGACGACACGTTGAATGTGTTGATGGCACAATTGCACGGCGAACTGATGCGGCGAAAAGCCAGCCCGCTGTTCGTGCAAGGCATCGGTCAAACCATTGCCATTCATCTGGCTCGCAACTATGCCGACCTGATCAAAGAGCCTCGCAGCGGCAGTCCGTCGCTGCCCGGCTACAAGCTGCGACAAATCACGGACTGGTTGAGGGAGCATATCGCCGAAGAATTCAATCTTGACCGGCTGGCGGCCCAGGCTGGCCTGAGCAAGTTTTACTTCAACCGCCTGTTCAAGAGCGCCGTGGGCGTGTCCCCGTCGCACTATCACATCAACTTGCGGATGGATGCGGCGAAACGCCTGCTCCGCGAAACGAAGAAGAGCGTGGTAACTGTCGGTCTTGACGTGGGCTACGCCAATCCCAGCCATTTCGCGCAACTTTTCCGCCGGGAAACGGGTCTGTCCCCGAGCGATTACCGTCGGCAGCGGTGATTTCCTTTTCCGCATTGGGTCGGGAGAAACTATTTATTTGCTGGGATTCCAATCATATAGGTAAATTGTACGGATGTCTGCTCAAGAAAACGTGCCAGGGGAAAACTCCGCTACATCTGCAAAAATTCGTGTGAGCCATGGACCTTTTCCTGACTGGATCGTTTCCTGTGCTTTTGACGAGAGTTTCAAATCTTCAAACGGTGCGCAAATCACCTATTTGTTAATTGACAACCAGATTCATGCTGAACGGCATGAGTTGTTTGTCCGTCAGGTTATCCGACTTGAGACGATGGAGGCGGTCCAACATTGGTCGCAATGGCGTCTGCAATTCGAGCCCAAGCGGCAGTTAATCACACTTCATTCCCTGAAAATCCGGCGTGGCCAAAATGAAATTGACCAGTCCAATCTTGACAAGGCGCATTTTTTGCAGCGCGAAGAGGGACTGGAACGTTTCGTCATGCACGGGTGGTTCACATTGTTGATGATTTTGGAGGACGTGCGTCCCGGTGATGTTTTGGATTTTGCCTACACCATTGAGAGTTCATCTGAATTATTTCCGAATCAAGGCGGGCATTTCTTCACCCTGCCGCAGGGCATGTCGGTCGGCCAATACCACTTTGCCGTCCAATTTGCAGATGCGCGGCAGAGAAAATGGAAATCCTCCTCCGTCGAATTGTCACCCGTTGAAAGACGCGAAAACGGCATGACTTTTTGGAAATGGTCTGGTGAAAAATTTATCGCGCCGAAACTCGAAGTGAATACCCCGTCGTGGCATGTCGGCTATCTCTGGATCCAAGTCTCGGATTTTGCCGACTGGCAGACGGTCGCAGCGGGAATTTCCAAAATGTGGGTCGCGGAAACCGATGACTCGACCATTGCAGAACTCGCAAAAGAAATAGAAGGCCAGAAATCCAACCTGCCAGACCGCATTGAGCGTGCCTTCCAATTGGTCCAGGACGAATGCCGTTACTTGAGTGTCAATCTGGATTTCGGCGGCCAGGTTCCAACTCCGCCAGGTGCAGTGGCCCGCCGCCGCTATGGCGATTGCAAAGATCTTTCCTTTCTGCTGGTAAACTTGTTGGGAAAACTTGGCGTCCGCGCCCGACCCGTGCTGGTGAATACACTTTTGCGCAAATCGGTCAGGAATTTCATGCCCATGCAGTCATTGTTCAACCACGTCATCGTGGAATTGGAGGTGGACGGCAAACGGCGCTGGATTGACACCACTTTTAAACAGCAAGGTGGCGGTGTTTTCAATCGTTTTATTCCCGCTTACGATTGCGGTCTGCCGGTGGATGCGGCGGCGACCAGTCTGGTTGAATCGCCCAAACTGGAAATTTCCAACCTGTTTGATTTGCACGAGCATATTTTGCTCGACACGAAAAACGGTTCTTCCTTGATGGCTGTCACATTGCGAATCGAGGGCAATCAAGCCGACCTGCACCGCAGCCAATTCAACAAACTCGGACTGGAAGAATGGGGCAAGCAACGGTTGCAAGCCATGGTCAATCGCTATCGCAGTGCCAAGCGCGTCGGCATGCTCAAATGTCAGGATGACCGCGACGCCAATGTTTTTGTCCTGACCGAGGTTTTTGAGATTGAATTCAAGCTGGGCAACCATGCCAATCCCAAACTACGCGTTTTTCATCTGCCCGGCGGTTGGATCAACACCGTCCTCCCGATGCCACCAAAGGGTGAACGCCACAATCCGTTTTTGCTGCCATATCCCTGCGCTATCAATTACGTCGCAGACGTGGACAATCGCGGCATCAACCACTTGCGTTTAAACCAGCCCCGCACCGACATCAGCACCGCTTTCGCCGTCATCAGCCGCACCGATAGAGTTGGCTTCGGCCATTTCACTATGCGCCTGGCATTGCAAACGAAGGCCGACTCCGTGACTCCGGAGTTGATCGAAGAACACATGACCTTCGTGGAAAAAGTGGCAAACACCTGCAACCGGGTATTAAACCTTGCGCCCGGTTATCCACGTCCCGCCACGCCATCCGGTTTTGGCGAACTGCCACCGATTATTCAGCACAAACCACCATTTGCACCAGAAAGTAAAAAGTCTTCCGAGCCCATTTCTCCTATTATTCGCAAATCTAGCTTCATGGATAAAATCCGTCAGCATTGGAGAATTATTTGGATTTTTTCCATTATCCTTTTATGGGTTATCGGCTCCACTTTGAAGGGTTGCTCGCGTTGAACGTCTCGATTTTTGAGTCGCGCCCTCTTTGACATTCATTTGGCACTTTCGAGCAATCCCGCAACAGGTTTGGCAAAACCGCGGGCGACAGCCGCGCCCAGGTGGTGTAAGCTCACTTCAACATTTAACGAAAGAAAGGAGTTCAAAATGCAAAAGCGCAAACTTGGACAAAGCAAATTGGAAGTCTCAGCGATCGGGCTGGGCTGCATGGGAATGAGCTTTTCCTACGGTCCACCCAAGGATAAAAAGGAGATGACCTCCCTTCTGCGGACCGCCGTGGAACGTGGCGTCACATTCTTTGACACCGCTGAAGTTTACGGCCCGTTCACCAACGAAGAACTTGTGGGCGAAGCGTTGGCCCCGTTCCGCGGCAAGGTGGTGATTGCAACCAAGTTCGGATTCGACCTCAGTGGCCGCGATACGCGGCCCGGTGCGGCGAACCTGAACAGCCGGCCGGAGCATATCAAGCAGGCCGTTGAAGGCTCGCTCAAGCGGCTCAAGGTGGAGGTCATTGATTTGCTCTACCAGCATCGGGTTGACCCGAATGTGCCGATTGAAGACGTCGTCGGAGCCGTGAAGGAATTGATTCAGGCCGGCAAGGTGAAACACTTCGGGCTTTCGGAAGCTGGCGTGCAAACCATCCGTCGCGCGCACAAAGTCCAGCCGCTCACTGCCCTCCAGAGCGAATACTCGCTGTGGACGAGGACTCCCGAGAAGGAAGTGATACCGACGCTGGAGGAACTCGGCATCGGCTTCGTTACTTACAGTCCGCTAGGCAAGGGTTTTCTCACGGGCAAAATTGACGAAAGCACGAAGTTCGACAGCACCGACTTCCGCAGCACCCTCCCGCGCTTCACGCCGGAGGCGCTCAAGGCGAATCAGGCCCTGATTGATCTGCTCGGCAACATCGGCAAGCGGAAGCAGGCGACCGTCGCTCAAATCGCGCTGGCGTGGCTGCTGGCCCGGAAGCCGTGGATTGTTCCCATCCCCGGCACCACGAAGCTGCATCGCTTGGACGAGAACCTCGGAGCAGCGGCAGTCGAACTCACACTCGACGATCTTCGTGAAATCGAAAGCGCCGTCACGAAGATCACGGTGCATGGCGCCCGGTATCCGGAGAAGCTGGAGCAACTGACCGGCCGTTAAGTTTGAGCGTCGGAGCACCGCCGCCCTATCAGAATCTGATTGGCAAGGCGAAGCTGCTGCTTCGCCAAGGCGGCGCGGCTGCAATAATCTGTGTCCATCTGTGTTTAAGAAACGGCAGGGAAATGGAATCAAACAATTAAAACGCTGGACACGAATTTGAGCCGGGCCTATTCGTTTGCGGGCCATGAAAATCAAACCAACCCTCTTTCGTCCGGCAGTTGGCATGGGTGCCGCCTCGCTGGCATTGGTTTTTCTTTCCGGCTGCGTCGGCACGAACACAGCTTACTGCCCCGGGGAGCAAATGGTGGTGATCGGCAGTCATAACCATTTCCTGGAAATCGGCCCTTGCGGCGTCCCGTGGAATTACGACGACCAGATCAACATTCTTTTGCCGGACAATGGCTATCGATGCGACGGCTCCCGACTGGTGGCGTATCAAAACGGCCGGCTCAAAATTGATTCCGGGTATGTGATTTTGGATCGAACCAACAGGACCGTCACGATTGATTTGACCTTTGAAGGATATGAAAACGCGGAACGGGTGCCGGTAAAATGCAAATACAACGGCGTCCACAGTTATGTTGAACGGGAGCCCCAAAAAAACGAGGTCACCCGCCAATGGCTACAGGATTTTTATCGAACCAACGGAACGACGTTTTATGAACCCTGAAAAAAACGGTTTCCGTTGGATTGGTATTTTGCCTGCCATGGTCTTGCTGGCCGGCTGCATGGATTTATCCGGGGCTGAGACTCGATATGACAAAGCCTGCCATGACCGGATGCAGCGCGTCATTGACGGCAGCACGAATAAATTGCTCGGCGTTTCGTTGCCGGATGCGTCCCGATTACTGTCCCTGGGAAATGTGAAATGGGATGAAGGATACACCAGCGTTCCGCTTGGCCAGTTGCGGGTTTATCATTTTAAGGGCTTTTATCTTTTGTTGAGTCTGCAAGTGTTGCCGCGAGGCATTACGCCGGGCAGCGATTATTCGTTCAGCGTGAGGGGCGATTCAGAATTGCGGAGCAATGGCGTCTGGTGGGTCGCCAACTTTTATCCGTCGCTTCACATTGACGGAATGGACGACCCCAAAGCGCGGATGAGCAATTATTGGGAGCAGGTCCACGCCGGTTTCGCGAAGCGCACCAAACAACTCGCGGCGGATCGCGTTCAACCAACCTGGGTCAAGTTCGCTTTCAGTGTCTCGAATCACGTGGATGACTTGTCGCGGCTGCAAAACAAACTTCAAGCGGCGCAAATACGCTGTTCGCCGCCGGTCACGAATTCGGGCGCGGCTTCGTTTCAGGTTGCGTCGAATGATTTCGCCCGGGCCCGTACCGCCGCCGCCAAAATTATCCGCAAGAATTCCCTTACCGTGGAAGTCGAGGCGGATATTATTGGCTTGGGACTCGAGACCTGGGAGAACGGCAAAATAGTGAGCACAGTTTATTTTTAAATCATGATGAAGCCGGTCCGGCACAAATTTTAATTAAATATGGAAATCAAACGAAATGGCTCACAGCCTTCCAGCAAAGGACCGGCCGACTGGTTTACCGGCACGGTGCGCATTGACTCGCCGTTTAAGGGAAACGATCCCGCCCGTGTTGCCGGCGCAATTGTCACGTTCGAGCCCGGCGCCCGGACGGCATGGCACACGCATCCGCTGGGGCAGACACTGATTGTGACGGCCGGCTGCGGTCGGGTGCAGCGCTGGGGCGGCCCGATCGAAGAAATCCGGCCCGGTGACGTGGTCTGGTTTCCGCCGGGCGAGAAACATTGGCACGGTGCCGCGCCAACCACGGCCATGACGCACATCGCCATTCAGGAACAGCTCGACGGCAAAGTCGTCAACTGGATGGAAAAGGTCAGCGACGAACAATACCAAGCGTGACCAACCAGCCAAATGAACAGCAGCCCATCATGGGCAAAGGCTGGTTTATCACATCCGCGCCAACTGATTTCAGATCGCCTCATGGCTGGCGGCGGAAATTTTAGCCACATTTTTCTTGCCAAACTAATTTTGTGTATTAGCATTAAACCACATGGTTAAATGTTCACCGGAGTTATTGAACCGGACGTTTGCGGCGCTGGCCGACCCGACCCGCCGCCGCATCCTGGAACACCTGGCCCGCGGCGACCGCTGCGTCACCGACCTGGCCCGGCCCTACCGGATGTCGTTGCCGGCGGTGTCGAAGCATCTGCACGTGCTGGAGCGCGCCGGTCTGGTCCGACGCCGGCGGCGCGGACGGGTGCATCAATTGAAGCTGGAGGCCGCGCCGATGCAACAGGCCCAGCAGTGGATCGAGGAGTATCGCCGGTTCTGGGAGGAGAGCTTTGACCGTTTGGACACGTATCTGCAGCAACTTCAAACCAAGGAGAAAAAATGAACACAACCGCAACCATCAAAGAAACCAACATCAAACTTCAACTCACCCGCATTTTCGACGCGCCGCGCGAACTGGTTTTCAAGGCGTGGACGGATACGAACCAGTTCAAGCAGTGGTTCGGTGCGGCGGCGTGCGAGGGATCATCGCTGCAATCAGCGAAGGCGGACGTGCGCACCGGCGGCAAATATCGCATCCAGGTGCGGCGCGCCGACGGCGAATTTTTCACGACCGTCGGGATTTATCGCGAAGTGAAACCGCCGGAACGTCTCGTCTTCACCTGGCAATTTGAAAAGGACGGCAGCGGCGATGAATACGGCGAAGCCGAGCCGCCCGAAATGCTCGTCACGGTGGAATTTTTCGCGCGCGGGAAGCAGACCGAATTGGTCCTGACGCACGAGAAATTTGCGTCCGTCGAAAGCCGTGACCGGCACCATCAGGGCTGGAGCCGATGCCTTGATGAACTTGGAAAATTTGTGGAGAAATAAAGGTCATGCGTACGAGTATCAAATCTGCCGATGATTTTTCCGGCCGCGAATTCGTCATCACGCGCGAGTTTAATGCGCCGCGCGAGCTGGTTTTCAAAGCCTGGACGGATCCCAAACACCTGGCGCAATGGTGGGGGCCGAAAGGATTTACCAATCCGGTTTGCGAGTGGGACGCGCGGCCCGGCGGAAAAATTTATGACGTCATGCGCGCGGCGAACTGGACGGATTATCCCATGGGCGGCGAATTCCGCGAAATCGTCCCGCCCGGGCGGCTGGTGCTGATGTGCGGCGCCCTGGATGCCAAGGGGAATTTCCTGTTTGAATTTTTGCATACCGCGACCTTCACCGAGCGGAACGGCAAAACGACCCTCACGCTGAATTCGCGCGTGCTCAAGACGACGGCCGGGGCGAACCGATACATCGGCGGCTTTGAGACGGGCATGACACTGAGCCTGGAGCGGCTTGCGAACCTGGTGCAGACAGGTGAACCGCTGGTCGTCGAACAAATCGTTGACGCACCGGTTGAGCGGGTTTGGAAAGCAATTACGACAAAGGAAGAGATGGAACGGTGGTTTTTCGAGCTGGAGGAATTCAAGGCGAACGCCGGGTTCGAATTTGGATTTACCGTTGAACACGAGGGTTTCACCTATGTTCACCATTGCCAGGTGATGGAGGCGGTTCCGAACAAAAAACTGGCCTTCACCTGGCGCTACGAGGGCCATGCCGGCGATTCGCTGGTGACCCTCGAACTGTTCGCCGAGGGCGGCCAGACCCGGGTGAAACTGACGCATACCGGTCTGGAAACGTTCCCTGCCATCCCCGCCTTTGCCCGGATGAATTTCATGGGCGGTTGGACGTGCATCATCGGTTCAGCGCTCGGAGACTTTGTAGAAAACGCCGACCGCGAGATTGTCATTTCGCGCGAGTTCAACGCGCCACGCGAACTGGCATGGGAGGCGTGGACCAATCCAGAGCATGTTGCTAATTGGTGGGGACCGCGAGGGTTTACCATCACGATTGAAGAAATGGACGTCCGGCCCGGCGGCGTTTGGAAACACGTCATGCACGGGCCGGACGGCGCGAATTACCCGAACAAGAGCGTATTCAAGGAGGTCGTGAAGCCCGAGCGCATTGTTTATTCGCACGGGGGCGGGCGCGAAGGCGGGCCGGGTGCGCATTTCGTATCGACGTGGACATTCGACGTGGTGGAAGCCGGCAGGACGAAAGTGACCATCCGCATGGTGTTTCCGTCGCCGGCGGACCGCGATTTCGTGGTCAAGGAATTCGGCGCCATCGAAGGCGGCAAACAAACCCTGGAACGGTTGGCAGAGCATTTGCCGCAGATGGAATCTTGCGGGCGGTCTGGATTCTCGTCGCGGCCTTTGAGTGCGTTATCATGATAAATACCAGGACACGCCAGCGTGCTGTTGCCACTGAGTGCCAATCCGGCCTTGCGCCCAAAATCATTTTGATTCAACAAGAGGTATTATGAACTACCAACTTCTCGGCAAATCCGGTTTGCGCGTCTCCGAACTGTGCCTGGGCACGATGACCTTTGGCGAAGAATGGGGCTGGGGCGCGAACAAGAACGAATCCAGGGCGGTCTTCGACGCATTCGTAAAAGCGGGCGGCAATTTTCTGGACACCGCCGACGGTTACACCGCGGGCACGAGTGAAAAGTTCGTGGGCGAATTTATTCGCGGCCACCGCGATCAGTTTGTCGTCGCCACCAAGTTTTCCTTCAATCAACGGCCCGGCGATCCCAACGCGGGCGGCAACCATCGCAAAAACATGGCGCAGGCGCTCGAGGGCAGTTTGAAGCGGCTCGGCACGGACCGCATTGACCTTTACTGGATGCACGCGTGGGATGAATTGACGCCGGTCGAGGAGGTCATGCGCGCCTTCGACGATTTTGTCCGCGCGGGCAAGGTGCTGTACATCGGCATTTCCGACGCGCCGGCATGGTGGGTGGCGCGCGCCAACACGCTGGCCGAACTGCGCGGCTGGACGCAATTTGTCGGACTGCAAATCGAATACAATCTCATCGAGCGCACGCCGGAGCGCGAATTGCTGCCAATGGCCGAGGCGCTGGGGCTGACCGTCACGCCGTGGTCGCCGCTCGCGAGCGGGTGGCTCACAGGAAAGTACGCGGGCAAATCGAAGGAAGAAAAACGCCTCGACAAAACGCCGCAATTCGCGCGGCGCACCAAACGCAACGCAGCCATCGCCCGGGCAGTGGTCAAAGTTGCGAACACCGCCGGAAAATCCCCCGCGCAGGTCGCGCTCAACTGGCTGCGGGCGCGGCGCAATACCATTCCGATCATCGGCGCGCGCAAACTGTCGCAATTGGAAGACAATTTAAACTGCGTCAAATGGGCGTTGACCGCGAAGCAGCTCGCGCAACTGGACGAGGTCAGCAAAATTGAGCCCGGTTTTCCAACGGATTTCCTGCATCGTCCCTTCGTGCGCGATTATTTGCACGGCGGTTTGTTTGACCGCATCAAAGCTTGAGCTGTCCAATGAAGATTGCCGAAGAAGCGGCCCTCAAGAAAGGCCTGGAGGAAAAGAACCAGGAATCCCCGCTTCACTGGCACGCGCCTGAAGCGACGCCTCAAGGTTTCAAGCGGCCGGCGAAATTTGTCCGGTGACGCCAAGTCGGGAACAGCGGGAGTATTTATTTCCCCAGGTGATTTTCGATGCAGGCAATCAAATCGTCGAGCTTGACCGGCTTGGCCAGAAAAGTGAGTCCGCCGATGTTGCTGCCGGTGGGTTGCGTTTCCTCCTTTTTGACAATGGCGGAAAGAAACACGATCGGAATCTGGCTCAATCGTTTGTCTTCCTTGATTTTGGCGGCAACATCGCCTCCATCCATCCCCGGCATCATCACGTCCAGCAGGATCAGGTCCGGCAAAAACTCGCGGGCGGCGTTGACCGCGGCCGCGCCTGAGTTTTCCGCCCGCACGTCGTACCGGTTTGTCGCTTCGAGGTTTCGTTTGAGCATGCGGGTCATGCTTCCCTCGTCATCCACGACCAGAATTTTCCTTTTTGTCATAATCAACTCCTGTTTGGAACCGGAAACATGATAACGACCGCAACGCCGCGAACCTGCTTCCGGTTGGCGATGTTAATGGTTCCCCGATGCAGTTCAATAATATTCCGGGATACGGACAATCCCAACCCCGTCCCGGAGCCGACGGGCTTGGTGGTGAAGAACGGTTCAAAAAGCCTGTCCAGCTTGTCCTCGGGGATGCCGGCGCCGGTGTCTTCAATTTCCACGGCCACAGATTCACCGGCGGGACCTTGACCGGCAACGGCGGGGCCGGCTGCCGGACGGAACGTCTTTACCGACAGAGTTCCCTGGTCGCCCATGGCCTGGATGGCATTCATGAAGAGGTTGATAAACACCTGCTTGATCTTGTTCGTATCCAGTTCCAATGGGGGCAGGTTTTCGGCGAGGCTCTTTTCCAGGACGATATGGTGTTTGGTAAATTCATGCCTGACCAGCACCAGCGAATTGTTCGATCACGGAATTTAAATCCGCGCGCACGAGGGCCAGCGATTCCGACCGGGAAAAATTCAGCAATCCCTTGATGACCGTGTCCGCGCGCTGCACGGCCTCCGCCATTTCCTGGACCGTTTCAACGGCATCACGACTGGCGGTATCTTTCGTCGTGCGGGTCAGGTAATTGACGCCCAGTTGAATGACGGCCAGCGGGTTTTTCACCTCGTGCGCCAACCCGGCCGCCAGCCGGCCGATGGATTCCAATTTGGCGGTCTGGATGAGCTGCATCTGGGCGTTCTTGAGTTTTTCATGCGCCTGCAGCAGATCCCTGATGGGTCTTCTTGAGGCGGGCGATTTGTCCGTTGAGGAAGTTCGAAATCAAACCGCTGAACGCGCCCACCAGCAGAAAAAAAACGGTGCGGAACATCCAGCTGGAGGTTGTCTGCGGCAAGCCGGCGGCGATATTCATCGGCATGTAAGGCCCGAGCGCAAAACCGCCCACCAATGCCGCGACCACGCCCCCGTAAATTCCAAAACTCGCCGCTGCCAGAATGATCGGCAGATACATCAGATGCAGCCAGGCAAAACCGGTTCCGCCGGTTTCATAAACCAACAGGCATACCGTGACAATGAGCGCCAGGATGACCAGTCCCAGGATGGTGGCCCGCGACCCGACCGGCTGCAACCACTGGCCCAGCCAGTTCCGGTCCTGTTCGGCGGCCGGCGTTTGAGGACAACCGGCTTCGGTCTTTGGCTGATTCATGGCTGTTTCCATTTTGGCGCTTCTCTTTTAAGCAAGCGAACCTTTCGCGCCCGATCGAGCCCCAGGCCAGTTGGATGGCCAGGACGGGCGGTGTTGCCGTTTTGACCATGAAATCACATCTGCGTCGGAAATCCCAATCATAAATGGTTAATTCGTTGGGTTGGGCGCAGGAGAAGGTGACTTGTTCCTTCTCCCGTTTCACCAGCCGCGCTCGATGCGGCGGCGGGAAAGCCCGGTCGCAGGCCAGGGAAGCTGTGAATCCGCTGGACGGTCTTTTCCGAATCCGATTAACTCAAACCATGTTTCGCGCAAAGCTCCTGCGGGCAGGTTTCTCCTGGTGGTTCATGGCGGCATTCGTGGCCGGGGCTGCGGCGGCGGACACCAATTCTATTTCTCATGACCGGATGCAGGCGATCTACGACGAGGTCAAAACCCCTTTCAAATACGGCGTGGTGCTGGAACCGCCCGCCGGCAAAAAAGTGGATTGTCCCAACGTTTTTCGCCATGGCGGCAAATGGTATTTGGTTTACGTCCAACTGGAAGGCGAGCCACAGCAGGGTTACACGACGCAACTGGCCGAGAGTGATGATTTGCTGCACTGGAAACCGCTCGGCACAATTCTTCTGCGCGGCGAAACCAATGCCTGGGACCGCGCGAATGCCGGCGGCGGGGTTGCGCTGTTCGACACGAAATGGGACGGCAGCAACGCGCTCCAAAAATACGATGGCCGCTACTGGCTCTCTTACCTTGGCGGTGAACTCTTCGGCTACGAGAAAACGCCGCTCGCCATAAGCATCGCCTCCACGGCCGATCCGTCCAAGCCCGAACCCTGGCAAAAACTTCCCGCGCCGGTGCTGAAATCCGCCGATGCTGACGCTCGCGCGGAGGAGAAGGACACCCTCTACAAAAGCTACATCTTCCGCGATGAAACCCGGACTCTCGGCGCGCCATTCGTCATGTTCTACAACGCCAAACCGGCGCACGGCAGCGAACGTATTTTCGCCGCCGTCTCAGACGACTTGAAGACCTGGAAACGGTTCGGTCCCGGCCCGGCATTGGAAAACATCCCTCCCGAGGGCGCGAAACACGGCGTCATCAGCGGCGATCCGCAGGTTGTCCGCCTGGACGACGTGTGGGTCATGTTTTATTTTGGCGCGTTCTGGAAGCCAGGCGCATTCGATACGTTCGCCGCCTCGCGCGACCTTGTTCACTGGACGAAATGGGACGGCGAGGTTTTGATCAAAGCCTCGGAACCTTACGATACGCCCTTCGCGCACAAGCCATGGATCATCAAACACGACGGCGTGGTTTATCATTTTTATTGCGCGGTCGGTGGAAAAAATCAGCGCCGCACCATCGCATTGGCGACATCGAAGGATCTGAAGAAATAGAACCGCCGCCCTGCCGAAGCCGTGTCCTTGTCATACCAATATAATGCCATTTGCCACAACATGAAATCCAAAGACATCCGCAAGCTGGCGGCAAATCCGCGGTTCATCCCGGGTGTTTACAATTTCGACGAACCCGGAGTGAATCCCGTCGGCACATGAACACCGCCTCCCGAGACCTTCCGCATCATCTCGGCGAACTGCGCGAGCGGATGCTGCATCCCACAGATTATGAGCTGGCGCTGAATTATTTCCTGGAAGAATTCGCCGGCGACGTGAAGTTTCTGGACGCTTCCGAACCCGATGACGCGCCGCATTTGCTCGCCGTGCTGGCGTATGTGGCTTCGAAGGCGCTGGGCAAGAAGGTGGCGTTCGATGAAGCGAAACTGTTTCTGTTGCGCGAGCACCGGTTTTATCACGGTAACGCAGCGGTCGCCGGGCGGGTATTACTGTTCTTCTATTTCCAGGAAGCGGACACGGGCGTTGCGGCGCTGATTCCCGGGACCAGCGGGGCGATGGACGTCGCGCGTTTCCGGTTGACGGCGGGTTTGGCCGATCCACGGAAGAATTGAATGGCGGGTTGAACGCTCATTCTTGTTGATGTTGGCGGGATGATTGTGCTCTCGAAAAAATCTGCAACCGGGGGTTGACCTGTCTATGGCTTCACACTTTAGCGTCGCCTGCGTCATGGCCGTGTGGTCGTGACGAAACTGAACAATGAACGACGGACGCGAATGAACTTATGAAAAAACAAGTCAATGTGGAAGAATGGGTAGCCATGTTCGAGGAGGTCGGCCTGGACCAGCCGAAGAGGGAACAATGGCACAAGTTATTCGAGGCCCGCCACCCGGAAGGACACCAGAGTTTTCTGGAGTGGCTCGGCCTGCCGCCTAAAGAAATTGATCAAATCCGGGCAGAATGCAAATAATCGGCACGCGGGATTGGCGGCGCCCGGCGCCGCCATCCTCTTGTTCCTGACGGCGATGAAGACTTACTCGATTTCCAAACTCGCGCGTGAATTTGTCCTGTCACGCAGCACGTTGCTGTACTACGACCGATTGGGGCTGCTGCCGCCATCGGGACGAACGGGTTCCGGATATCGCTGCTATACGGACAAGGACTATCGGCGGCTGGAGCGGGATCTGCCGTTTCCGGGAGGCAGGCCTGACGTTGAAAGAGATCCGGGCCGTGCTGTCATCGGGCGGCAAACCGGGGACGAAGCTGGTGGAGCAGCGGATGCGCGAAATGGCGGCGACCATCCAGGGATTGAAAAACCAGCAGCGGCTTTTGGCGGGGATGCTGAGCCGGATTGCTTCGGGGAACCCTCCGCCTGCGGTTGACCGAGAGTTGTGGGTTGAGATGCTGGAGGCAGCGGGCATGGACCAGAACGCCAGGAATCGGTGGCATAAGGAGTTCGAGCGGCGCGCGCCGGAGGGACATAACGAGTTTCTGATTTCGCTGGGAATTCCGAAGGAGGAAGTGGCAAGGATTAGACGGCGGTGCCGAGGGGAAGGAGCCCTGGAATAAACAAAAGGGTGCTCATTCTTTCTCCCGCAACAGCAGCCCGCGCTCGATGCGGCAGTCGGGAACCGGGCGTGGCTGAGGAACAGGCATTGAAAGCCGGGATGGAACAAAAAGCTCGCGAATTTGTGGAAAGAATTTGTGGAAAAGGGTGCAGAAATCTATACCAAGCCATAAATTTGGCGCATTTCTCTGTCCGCCGAAGCCTTGCGAAGGCGGATGCTCCATGTGCGGACCACACTTCTGTTCGATAAAGATTACGGAAAATGTCCGGAAATACGCCGTCGAACAGAACTTGAGCGAAGATGAAGCGTTGAAGAAAGGCATGGAAGCGAAGTCAAAAAAGTTTGTGAGCAAAGGGGCAGAAGTGTATACCAATGCGTAATAACGAAATTTGCTATGGCCTCCAAGCGCGCAAACCAAGCTCACAAGCCAACGGCAGTTAGATACACCATTCGCAAGCATCGTGTCTCTCGGCTCAAGGAGGATGACGTTCCCAATGGAGCAATGTCTCGCCCTGTGCAGGTAAGTTTGAACGGCTTGAATGTTTTGAATCAAAGAGAACAGCCCATTGCATACGCAGCGTCCGTTGCGCTTCATAACGCTCTCCGCAGATACGGCGTTGAAGGCGAAGATGCGTTTCTTGTTTTGGCTTCCCGCTACCTCGACACGCAGAAAGCGGGACGCCGCAATTTCTCATTCTTTCCAGTTGAGCGCGGGGTCGCAGCTTTGAATACCGTTGCGCATGACAAGCAGGTTCTTTCCATTCTCGACGGCATCATGACTGGTGACCCACACGGACACGACTTGCCGAGATGGTATCAGTTTTTTTTTGGCCGTCGTTTTCGCGAGGGCTCGGGAAAGTTTTTTACACCACAGAACCATCGCTGCCGCGATGGCCCGACTGCTTCCGATCCAACCGGGCGCAATTTTGCTCGACCCGACTTGTGGCGGCGGCACGTTTCTTTGTGAAGCATCCCGGCGTTGGGGAGACACGCCTTGCCGGCTCGTCGGCAACGACGTTGATCGAATGCTCGTCGGATTGACAGAGTTGGTTTTGGCGCTTTCCACCCCGGCACATCACGGTTTGGAGTTTTCGTGTTTCAATCTTTACGATGCAGATGCCGAGTTGCGAAATCTTCGGGGCAAGGTTCACGGGATATTGGCAAATCCCCCGTTCTCTTTGCCGCTCGAAAGGGTTGCGAAACCGGGCGAACTTTTCGGGCTTGGTTATAGGAATAGCGATGCGCTGTTCTTGGATGTATGCCTCGACTTACTCGCCCCGGGCGGCAGCTTGGTTTGCCTGTTGCCGCACTCTCTCATAGTCAATTCCGAGTTTGACCAATTGCGGCGTTCAGTTGAGCGGCATTGGGAACTTTGTGGCGTTGTCACGTTGCCAGAAGGTGTTTTCTATCTGACCGGGAACACAACCACGCGGGCCGACATTATTCATTTGCGAAAAAAGACTGGTCGCCACCAGCAGATTCACAAGGCGTTTTTTGCAAACGCGCCCACTGTCGGTTTTCCCTTGAATTTACGAACGACCTATTTTGGCGAGAATTCCCTGGACTTAATCGCTGGCGACCCGCGGTCTTGGATTGCATCAATGCGACTGCATGACTAAACCATGAAAAAGAACGGCACATTCTTTTTGTCGGTGGTGGCACCCGATGCGTTACAGGCTGGTGTGTGGAATCCCTACGCATACCGCGAGGAAATGCAGAGCGAGACATTGGAGCACTTCGCGTCTGTTCAAAAAGTTCAGGGCCGTTCCTCTCGCGTTGGTGGATTCAAGTATTTGCCAATCGAGTATCGGCATATCCACCGGGGAACGATTCCCGTTTTCACGCTTGAGCTTGCTACGGGAACAACTGTTGAGCGTGTTCCGGTAGTCAGCGAAGGCTGCCTGTTATTTGGAACGATGCGAGCATACTTGGGCAACGCACTTGTCACCCCGAAAGCATCATGGCTCGGTGGGGTGTCGCCGATGTTCTTTCCAGTGAAGTCGGAGTTCGTCCAAGTCACTCCAAAAGACGGCTTGGTCTATTTTTGGTGGGCCTTCCTCCAATCCCCAAAGTTTCTTCAGAACCTGCCAATTGGTTCTGGTGGCACGCGTCCGCGTTTGGATCGCGAGCTTCTGCTTCGCACGCCCGTTGAAGTGCCGGTCAAATCGATCCGCGAAAAAATCCATCGCTGCTTGAGTGGTTGCGCGGAACGCGCATGGCGGGACTATGTGGTAGCCGAGGACCTTTTGGACTCGACGATAAGGTAATTCATGGCTGACATCACCCTTCTTGAATTGGCTTCGTTGCGGAAGGTTTTCCAACCTCTCATCGGTCTCAAAATCAACTGGCTTTCCATTCCCAACCAAGCGCTGCCCGGCTTTGAGCCGAGTCAGATTGCCGTTATCGTCAACACATTGCTCGACGCGATTCTCCCGCAGATTGAGCACCTGGCGACCGATGAGGAAAACGCCAAGCGGCTTCGAGGCATCGGCCTTTCAAAAGCGCCGGGCATAATCGGCCAACGTGAAGGATACCCAGACTACGTTCACGCTTCTGGGAAACGCGTGGAATTGAAAGGATTGTTCGTTGACAATGCCGACTTGCCGATGAAGCGCCCTCCAACTGCTCGTGAGCCGAGCGCTCGGCTCAAAGAGAACGTGACGATGGACGTGATTCACCCAGAAAACGACGCGCTTCTGCTCGCGGCAGCACAACTCAAAGAAGACGAGTCCGGCGGCTGCTCGCCATACATCATTGACATTGGCGTATTCTCAATGGTCGAGTGCGTGCGTGCGCGGGACGCAAGTTTGGCAAAACGGGGAGGTCGTTGGTTTGACGGTGTTCCCAAAGTTGTAAAGAAATCTAGTGAGAGAAAATACGCAGCCGGCAAGCGATTGAAGACAGATGATTTTGAGAAGGATACCAATTTCGGAAAGTTGAAGCGCATTCCCTACCAGCCGTTGCAGGATTTCATGCGGAAGCACGGGGCGATTTGACCGAGTTTGCAGAAAATATTTCGGCGAGTTGAATTTAAACAGTTTGCCCACCTGCCGCGACGGGCGCGAGCACGGCGGGAGTTGAATTGAATTATGGCCATCATCGCGAAGGCGTGATGCGCCGCCTGAAAACAACAACATCATGAACTACACGAAGACCATCGCCGTTTCCGAACTTCCGGAAGGAACGCAAAAGGCCGTGACGGTCGCGGGGCAAGATATCGCCCTGTTTCATCACGGCGGAAAAATCACTGCCATCTGCGGCACCTGCCCCCATGAAGGCGGCCCGCTGGCCGAAGGAAAAGTCGAGCGCGGAACCGACGGTGTGCTGCGCGTCGCGTGCCCGTGGCACGGTTGGAAATTCGACATTGCGACCGGTAAGATGCCCTTGGAACTCGGGGTGCGGCAGGCGGTGCATGACGTAAAGATTCAGGATGGCTTTATCTTCGTGTCGAATACGCCATCGCTTCCGGCGATTCTGACTCCGAAGCGTGATGATCCGCTGGCCGACTTGCGGAATCTTGCCTGGCAGACCACGCCCGCGTCGCTCAATGTGCTCGGCATTTCCACTACGAACATGGGAACGCAACTCGCCCGTTATTCGACGAGCGAAGCCGCGTTGGAGCAGGCGCTCGCGCACGCCGCCGCGCAGCACGGTGCGGTTACGCGGCTCATCAAATTGCGCGATATCGGCTTTCGTCATTGCGAGGGGTATTACAGCCACGCGACCACCGCCTGCACCTGGCCCTGTTCGATTTCGGAACAGGATGCCGCGGACGGGATGAGCCAGGTCTATCGCGACCTGGTCTTGTGGGCTGACGTGGTGTTGCTGGCCACGCCGATCCGCTGGGGCAACGCGTCGTCGCTCTATTACAAAATGGCCGAGCGCCTGAACTGCGTGCAAAACCAGATCGCCCTCCACGACCGCGTGCTCATCCGGAACAAGGTCGCCGCGTTCATTGTCACGGGCGGGCAGGACAACATCCAGCAGGTGGCCGGGCAATTGAACGTGTTTTTCACCGAACTCGGCTTCACCCTTCCGCCGTTCAATTTCGCGGGCTGGAGCCGGGGTTGGACCGCCGAAGACATGGAGAACAACGTGGCCGAGTTCAAGCAGAGTCAATACCTGACGCAGACGGTCAAGGAACTCGTCAACCGCAGCGTGCTGCTCTCCCGGCAAATCAAGGGGATTTCTCCCGTTTCACCGGCAGGCGCCTGACGCGGCGGACGGAACGAGTCACATGCGGTTGACGATTTTTTCTCGCGGGTTGCAAATGCCTGCAACAAAATGCCGGCGATGAACCGCTCAAAAACTTTGCGCGCCGTTACCATGTTCGCCGTCGCGGTGACTTTCAATGTTTCGGCTGCCCGCGTGGAATTGGATTTATCCGGGCCGGGTTGGAAGCTTTGGCAGGACAAGAATGCAACCTGGACGAACGATGAATTATTTCTGCCGCCGGTCAATCTTTCCCGGTTGCCGGCCAATCCGCCCAGTGCGGGCTGGAGCGTGCTGGAATCCGGCGGTCGCGATGTTTCCGTGCCGGGAACGGTGGAGGAATATCTGCATCCGGGCAACGGACCGGAAGGCGACCTCAAAGGGGTGAGCTGGTGGTGGCGGACAATCCGCATTCCCGAAAATGCCGGCGCGCATGTCATCTTGCGTTTTGAATCGCAAAGGCAACGCGCGGAAATATTCCTGGATCACAAGCTGGTCGGTTATGACGTCATTGGCGGCACACCATTCGAGGCGGATTTAACCGGCGTGGCGAAACCGGGGCAGGAATGTCAACTGGCGGTGCGGATCACTGATCCGGGTGGCAATTTCGACTGGCGCGACAGTTCCCCGTTTCGATGGGGAACCAATTCATTGCCGATGAGCCACGGCTTTGGCGGCATCACGGGTCGCGTGAAACTCATCGCGAGCGATCCGGTTTATGTGGATGACATTTACGTCCAGAATACGCCGGCCATCACCAAGGTCAACGTCATGGTCACGGTGAAGAACACCACGGCCCGACCCATCCGGCGCAATGTCATCTTGATCGTCAAGGACAAGGCGGACTTGGACCGTCTGAATGCGTTGATGGAATCGGGTGGCGTAGTGGAATACATCGTGGTGCCGACCTTCACTTCGGAACAGAAAGACGTGGAGCTGGCGCCCGGTGACAATACCATCACCTTCAAGGTCGCCGCGCCCCGGGCCAAAGTGTGGGACTTGGATCATCCCAACCTTTACGTTTGCGATGTCGGCCTCGGCAATCGGCACACCTGGATGGATTCGGCCCGGCAAACTTTCGGCTTCCGCTGGTTCGCGCCGGAAGGCATCGGCACGAACGCGATGTTCCGGCTCAACGGCAGGCGCATCGTGTTGCGCACGGCCATCAGTTGGGGTTTCTGGCCGATTAACGGAATTTTTCCGACACCGGAACTGGCCGAACGGCAAATTCGCACGGCGAAGGAGCTCGGGTTGAACATGCTCAATTTCCATCGCGCCATCGGCAATCCGGTGGTTCTCAATGAAGCGGACGAACTCGGCCTGCTTTATTACGAAGAGCCGGGCGGTTACAAATCCGCTGACAGTCCATTTGTCGAAGCCATGGCGCGCGCAAAGGTTTTGCGCATGGTCAAGCGCGACCGCAGCCATCCCAGCCTCGTCATCTACAGTTTGATCAATGAGCGCAATCAACGGCAGCCCCTTCAGCCGCGCGAGCGAGCCGACATGCTGGCGATGCATGAAGCGGACCCGAGCCGCACCATCACCCTGTCCTCTTCCTGGGCGTCGAAGGCCGATGCGCCGGAAGACATCAAGGCGCACCTGCGGCCTTTCGACGGTGAAATTCATTTCACGGGCTGGTTCGACAATCATCACGCCGGCGGGCCGGAAGTCTGGCGGCAAAACCTTTACCAGTCGCCGGATAAATATTACAACCGCACGACCAACCGGAACGAAATTGTCTATTGGGGCGAAGAAGGTGCAATCTCATCGCCGCCGCGTTTGGAAAAAATCAAAGCCGCGCTCGAGGCCACGCCGAACAAAGGCTGGGATGGCGGAATCTATATGGACTGGTATCGCCGGTTCGACGGCTTTCTCACGCGTAAAAATCTGCGCGCGGCATTTCCCACGGTTGATGCGCTCACCACCTCAATGGGCGCGGTATCGCACTATCATCAAGGCCGCAAAATTGAAACGCTGCGCATCAACGACGCGGCGGACGGCTATGCCGTAAATGGCTGGGAAGCCGAGAGCGTTGAGAACCATTCCGGCATCGTGGATTGCTGGCGCAATGCGAAGGCCGACCCGGCGATCATGGCCTGGTACAACCAGCCGCTTTATGTGGCGGTGAAAACGCGCAGTCAATTCGCGCAAATCCCGGGCGAAGTCGCAGTGGATTTTTATGCCATCAACGAAAAAAACCTGAGCGGTCCGCACACGTTAAAAATCTCCGTTAAAAACCCGGCGGGTCGCGAAGTGATTACGAAGGAAATTGCCGCTTCGCTCACGGGCGGCGATGTGTTCGGCGAATTGCTGGCCGGGAATGTCATTGTGCCGATTGCGGATGCCATCGGACGGTTTCGGATCGAAGCCAGTTTGCGCAACGATGCGGGAAAAGAAGTCGCCGCGGGTCATGACGAAGTTCTCGCCGTGGATTGGAAAAGCGAACAACTCGCGGGCAAAGGCGCAACGTGGGAAAGCGACCCGCGCGTGCGGGAGTTTCTCGAAAAAGAAAAAAACTTGAAGGCCGAAGTGTATCGCGACGATTCCGGCCCGCTGGATTGGGTCGTCGTCACGCAACCGCCCGGGGAAGGGGAGCCGGTTGTAATTCCCGCCGAACGGTTCGAATCCGGCGTGAAAACGACTTTTTTTGGCGACGATTCATTTGAAAACAAACTGCACCAGCGCACCGACCGGACGGTGGATTATTTCGTACCCGATGGCGCCGTGCCGGACGCGCAAGTCAGCGTGATGGAAAATTACGGCGTGCGTTGGGACGCAAAACTTCTCCCGACGACGACGGGCAGTTACGCCTTTGCCACGGAGAGCAACGACGGCGTGCGATTGTGGGTGAACGGCAAATTGATTTTCGACGACCTCTTCACGCGCAACAACACCATCAATCGCGGACGCATCGCGCTTGAAGCCGGCCAGCCTGCCGAGCTGCGACTGGAGCTCTGGCATCGCAAAGGCAACGCGCAATGCAAATTGATGTGGTCGCCGCCCGAAGCCGGTGCGCCGGATCCGGCCAGACTCATTGAGCGCGTTCGTAATGACGGCACAACGCTGCTCATTCTCGACCGCGCCGATACCTGGATGAATCTGATCACGAACAACACGTCGGCGAAATACAGCGGCTCATTTGCCATTGGCACGGCATGGCTGGGCGGGCTTCATTTCGTTCGCGAACATCCGTTGTTCAAGGATTTGCCGGTGAACACTGCGATGGATTGGCCGTACCAGGCCGTCGTCCGCAATGGCAAGACGCGCTCCGGGCTGTTGCTCGAAGGCGAGGAACTTATCGCCGGCGCGTGGCATTCTTATCCCATGAATCTTGGCACGGCAGTGGGAATCATTCCGTGCGGCAGGGGGAAGATCGTTGTTTCCACGCTCGACATCACCGATCAATTGAATTCCACGGATACGAGCGCGGAGGTTGCGCGAAAGTTGCTGTGCAATTTCATCGCGTTTGCACAACCGTCGCCCCGGTGGATAGACAAAGATTTTAAGAAAACGAGGCGCTGAAAAAAGGCCCCTTACTCAACATCCGGCGCCGTCTGCTGAAGGCGCTTGAGGTCTTGCAGTTCCACCGGATCCGAGATGCGACCGCCGTTGAAATAGGGGGCGCTCGGCGCCGGCCCCCGCCACTTCCAGTATTCCCCATGTTCGTCGGCAAACAGCAACACCACGCCGTTTTGATGCCTTCGGGCCGGGATGTTCAGCCACTCGTCAACATGCGACGAATACAGAAACAGCCCCTCATCTATTGACCGGGCATCCTCATCGAGAAAGGTCATCGCTTGCGAAGGATGCCGGATCGCGGCGGATTTCAGCACGAGTTGGACCAGGAAGTTGGTTTCATAGTCCTCACCCCCCATGTAGCCGCTCAACGACAGGCTGCGCAACCTGGGAATGGCCGTGCCGGTGACCACGCTTTCGTCGGCCGGGCAATGGAACAGTTCGATAGCACCGACGTAAGGAAACAACGTGCCGCTGGTGATGGTCGCCGGATCCGCATCGCAGGCGGCGTTGCCAGTTATCCAGCAGCCGGGCGGGCTGCGATGGGTGCCGTCGGGGGAAACGCTTCCAAGATTGAGCGCCAGGAGATCGTTGGCGTCGGAGCTATAAAGCTCCCAGGCCACGCCCAGTTGTCGTTGATTGTTGAGGCATTGAATCCGGCTGGCGCGAGCCTTGGCCACGGACAGGGTCGGCAAGAGCAAAGCCGCCAGTATGGCAATAATCCCAATAACCAGGAGCAGTTCAACCAAAGTAAACGCGCCGGATTTCGGTTTCAACATCATTAGAGCATTTCCATAATTCATATAGCGTAGCGGGCGTGTAAAAAGAAGCCGAGGCAGTCGGCGGGGGAGATGGCGTTGAAAGCGAGTTTGGTCGCTTCCAGCAATTCAGTCTGGGTGCGCGGGGCCAGGCTGCGGAGGATTTGCTTGATCTTGCTCCACATGTTTTCGATGGGGTTGAAATCAGGCGAATAGGGCGGTAGATACAAAAGCCGGGCACCCACCGATTCGATGGCCTCGCGGACGCCCTGCACCTTGTGCGTCGCCAGATTGTCCATGATAACCAAGTCGTCCTTTTGCAGTGTGGGCACCAGACCTTCCCTGACCCATGCCAAAAACATCTCCCCATTCATGGCTCCCTCAAAGAGCCAAGGGGCGCGGGGACCGGTCAGGCGAACCCCCGAGATAAGGCTGCTGGTCTGATAGTGGCCCTGCGGAATGTGGGCGACCAACCGCTGGCCGCCAGGAGACCGTCCCCGCCAACGGGTCATCTTGGTGTTGGCTCCGCTTTCATCCACAAACACCAGCCGTCCCGGATCTATTTCCGCCAATTGCTCATGCCAATGCGCCCTTTTTTCGGCCACGTCGGGGCGGTTCTGTTCGGCGGCGTGCAGCGTTTTTTTTATACGTCAACCCCAGTCGGCGCAGCCATAAGTCCATCGTCGAAGTCCGAAAAGGGCGATCCATGCGCGTCCCCAACTCGGCCAGGGTGGCGTCGGGTTGCTCGGCCACCAGCTTTTGCAGGTGAACTTTGCGTTTGACGGTTAACAGCGTCTTGCGTCCGCACCGGTCAGTTTGGGGTTGGAGTGTGCCCCGCTCCTTGAACTGTTGCCGGACTCGGCGCACCGCCGCCACACAGAAACCGAAGAACGCGGAAATGTCGCGGGTGCTTTTGCCCTGTTCGTAGAGGTGGATGATGCGTTGACGGGTCGGTAGAGGAATCGCTTGCATGCCCCAGACTTTATCCGGTTGCCACTCCTTTGTAAAGCTACATTATTTATGGAAATGCTCTAAGACAACTTTGACACCGGACTTGTTCGATAGATTCGTTGGCAAGTCGTGTTGCTAAAACAGCACGAGTTGGCTGCCAGTGAAGGTGAGCCGGATTATGTGGAAAAAGATGGGGGCGGCAAAACACAGGGAGATGGTGCGGCCGAGCATTTCGTTGTCGCGATGCACGACCACGACCCCTTCCCGCCCCCGCTCGGCACGAATCATGACCAGGCAAAGCTGGCCGGCTGAACCGAGCAGACCGACAAGGACCGCGATAACGGCGGCTTGAAAAGCCGTCATTGGCGTAACGCTTGACATAAGAGCACCCAGTCCGGCACTGGCCGCCACGCCGGCAAAAAGCCCCTCGGCGGTCCTGGAGCTTCCGGCTTTATGGATAAGAAAATGACGTCCGAAGAGTGTATCCACAAAATCGTGGGCGGCGCCGTTGGCTTCGACGACAATGCATAAGAACAGAAGCAGCCGCGCGCCGGCGCCTTCCTGGCCGGGAATGGTCAACTTGATCAGGGCCGGCGCATAACTGACGCAGTAAACACAAATCATGAGCGCCCATTGAATCCTGGCGGTGCGCTCAAGGAATTTTTCAGAATCCGCCTGGGCAGCGATCCGGATGGGGAGGAACAGGAAGGCATAGACAGGGATGAAGATGGCAAACAGCCCATACCAATTGCAGCCCAGGATAATGTATTGCAGAGGGAGAATGGCGAAGAAGGCCCAAAATAAAGCCCTTTGATCGGCCTTTCGCGTCGGAGTGATGGTGATGAATTCGCGCAGCAGCAAGAAGGAACAGCCGGCAAAAACAAGAATCGAGCCCACCCCGCCGGTGAGCATGGCGATGCTAAAAACCACGACGATAGACCACATGCCTCGGAGGCGCTTGTTTAACTGCTGGAGAGCTTTTGCCAGGCGGCTCTCTGGTTTGGCATGTTTTGCAGCCAGCCATCCCGCCAGAGAAAACAGGACAAGAACCGTCACGAATCCGGTGAACAATCGGGTTGTCGGCGGCTGCAGGTGAAGCCTGGCAAACCAGTTGATAAAATTTGGATTCATACCTTTGCCAGGTCGAGGATCGCTTGACGCGCGCGTTCAAGGAACATGATTTTGCTTTCATCCGGTGCCAGGGTGAGCGGTTTGCCAAAACTGATGCTGCCGATCAGCGGCACGGGCAGGATTTCTCCTTTGGGCAAAATCCGGTTCAGATTTTCCATGAAGACCGGCACGAATTCAACGCCTGGTTTTCGTTTTGCCATGTGGTAGATGCCGCTTTTGAACGGAGCAATCACCTCGCCGGTTCCACGAGTGCCTTCGGGAAAAATGATCAACGAAAACCGGTCAGCCATGCCGTCGAGGACGGCTTCAAGCGACCGGGCGGCAGCCGCGACGCTGCCGCCCGGCCGGGCGCGGTCGATCATGATGGCGTTAAAGACTCGATGCACCAGGTAGCGGCGCAGCGGCGAAGTTTCCCAGTAATCGCGCGCTGCCGCGGGCCGGGTCACGCGCCGCACTTCCAGCGGCAAACCCGACCAGAGAATGAGGATGTCGAGATGGCTGGTATGGTTGCCATAGTAAATGCGCTGGCGGGTGGAGGGTTGGCAATCGACCCAGCGGGAGGCGGTGCCGCAGAACACGTTGACCAGGCCGCAAAGGGAACGACCGACAAGGTCGTGAATCAGCGCGCTCACGATGCCTCCAGCTCGCGCACGATGGCTGCCAGCCGGCGTATTATCGTGAGGACGCAGCCGGCGGCAATCAGCGCCAACGTTCCCGATAAAATTGCCGGGGCATGATTTGGAACGATCGCTGAAGCCAGTGCGGCAACGGTCATGACGGCCATGCGATGTTGTTTGGCCATCGGGCCCAGAAAATACTGTTTTGCTCCCGCAGAGCTGCCGAGCAAACGAACGTACGCCGTTGCCACGGCGAGCAAAGCGGCAAGCCAGGCGAGTTCAACGGCATGGGGAACGAAGCGCGCGGCATAGCCTGCGCCAAGCAAGATCAGGGGATCGGCGATTCGATCGGGAAAATCGTTGAACACCTCGCCTGACTTGGTTTTGAGTCCACACTCGACCGCGACCATTCCATCGAAAAGATTGCAGAGCAACCGCAGTTGCATGAAGAAAATAGCGCCAACAAAGAGTGCTGATGCGGCCCAACCGCGTTGGTCTGCCGAACAAAACAGGCACCCGCCCGCCAAGGCCGCGAACAAAACACTGGCGCCGGAAATGGTGTTGGGCCGCAAGCCGATTCGGGCAAGGTTCTTTGCGATGGCCATGGCCCAGGAGGCCCTTCGGGTCGCCACCTCGCGCCGGGCGCCTTCTTTTTGAATTGTGCTCATGTTAAGTTTGCCGACTCCAGTATTTGCAGCAGGTTTTGTCCCAGAATGGCGGCTCTTTCCTGATCAGAGATTTTGAGCGCCATGATTTTGTTCAGCGCTTGCCCGGCATCTCTCGCCATGACGGGCACGTCCGAACCGAAGACGAGTTTGCTCGCGCCCACTTCCCGCATCAGGCGGCGCAACTTATACGGAGTGACAAAGTAACTCGATGTATCCAGCCACACGTTGCGATATTCGCGCGCCAATTCAATGGCCCGCTCGAAGTATTGGACGCCGGCGTGGGCGATGATGAAATTGACTTTGGGAAATCGTTTGAACATCGCCGTCGGGTCCGAAGTGGCGACCGTCAGGCCCTGATGGAAGAACACCGGGATGCGTCGCGCATTGGCAATTTCGCAAAGCGCGGATATTTGCGGGCCATCCAACGCCACCGGATATTGCACCAGCGCCATTTTGATGCCACAGAAGCCGGCGGATAACCGGCGCTCGACTTCATCGAGGGTCCCCGGGAGGGCGGGATTGACAAAGATAAACCCGCGAAACCGTTTGGGATATTCGCGAAGGGCGGCTTCGACACGGTCGTTGTCCGGCTGCGGCAGCAGCGATTCCTGGAAACGGCGTGAATTGACGATGATTCGGGATTTCCAAACGCCGAAAGTCTTGAGCATCCAGGGAACGCGGAATACCAGACTGTCGCGGATGGTCACGACATTAAGATCACGAACGCCCACGCCCACCAAAACCGTGCAGTCAATTCCCAGTTTATCCATGCCGGCGATAATCGGAGAAGGGGCACCGTTGATGTGATAATGTCCGTCAATAATCATGGCAGCTTTTTTCAGAAAGGGTGCTCCGCAAAAAAGAGCATCAACACATACACGATCGGAGCGCTGAAGGCCCAGGAATCAAAGCGGTCCATCACGCCGCCATGGCCGGGAATGAGATTGCTCGAGTCTTTCACACCGGCGTCACGTTTCATCGCCGATTCGATCAGGCCGCCAACCGGGATGGCCACACCGACCACAACGCCAAGCAGGAGTCTCTGGAGCAAAGAAAGGCGTGGTAAAGCGAAACCAAATCCCCAGGCCACCAGCACCGTGCCCAAACAGCCGCCGGCAAAGCCCACCCACGTTTTATTGGGGCTGATTCGCGGGGCGAATTTCGGGCTGTTTTTCCCGAACAGCTTGCCAAAGAAAAACGCGCCATTGTCGTTGACGAGCACCATGGTGCAAAGGGTCACGATCAGCCCATAACCGCCGTCCAGTCGTTGAAGCAACAGCCAGTGCAAAAGCAACCACCCCCAGTAGGCGAGGCCCACCGCCTGCAGCGCCACCGTGGATTTGATGTTTTCGTAGGAAAATTTATACGCATGCAGTAAAAACATTACAATCACGGCAACAAGCGGTAACCGGTGAAAGAGAATATCGTTGTTGAACACCAGGGCGGCAGCCATCGCGATGATGAAAAGGGCTGCCGTCGCCAGGCGCATAAAGCCGCATATCCCTGACATTTTGTAAAACTCGCGCACCGCCAGAATGGCGATGACGGACATGAGCAGGGAAAATGGAATGGGGCCGGCGAATGGAACCAGAAGAAAAAGCGTGCAGATAACGGCCCAGCTGGCGGTGGCGACGCCCATGTTTCGGCCCCAGCCGGTGTTACGCGCGGCCAGGGTCACCGCTCCAGCAACACCAAACAAGCAGGCCATAGCCAGAGCCGCCTGCTTTAAAATCATTGCATCAGTATTCATGGCTTCATTCTTTCCAAAGTCCACTCCACATAAGGTTTCAAATCCGGTTCCGCAGCGCATCGCGCGACCGCTTCGCGCAAAGAGGAGCAGCGCGAATTGCCGGCCGCCAGAATGGCGTTTCGTTTATAGATGTTCAGATTGCTGCTGGCATGAACGAAGGTCTCCGGCAGCGCCTCGCGTCCGCGCAGAAATTTCTTGATGAACCAGGTCGCCAATCCGCGAACCATCGGCAGAGCCAGAATTCGGGCTTGCATCCCGTCGCCCATGATTTTTTTCTGGAGTTCGCCAATCACTTCGCGCTGGAAATGTTTTTCATCCATTTCGAGCAACAGTTGCAAAGGCGGAAACATGCCGAAGCTCTCAGGCAGGAGGGATTCCACATCCGGCTTGGCTTTGACGCCGTGATTCTTGGGACACGCTTCCTGGCAAGCGTCACAGCCGAGGATATAGGAATTGATTTTTGGCCGCGAGTCTGGGGCAATTTCGCGCGAGGTCAACACAGCGGTGACGCATCGTCTGGGGTCCAGGCGTCTGGGCTCGTAGAGGGCGCCGGTGGGGCAGGCTTGCAGACACAACTGGCAGTTGTGGCAAACATCAGGGTTCGCCAGGGGAGCATCCGGCTCCAGAATGGCATCGGTTACAATGGATTGGTAGGCGACCCAGCTTCCAAATTCGGCGTTGATGATCAGGTTGTGTTTGCCGATGACTCCCAGCCCCGCCCGGACGGCAGCCTCTTTGCGATGCGCGCCCATGACGGCCTGGTGCCCGTGCTGTTTAAGAAATTGGCATACTTCACGGGCGCGTTTAAGAATGCCAAGGTGGCCGTAAGCGACAATGCGTCCTAACTTTCCACAGTCCGGAGGCGGGGCTTGCTCTTCGGGCAAATAATGGAATCCGATGACCACGACCGATCGAGCATGGGGAAGCACCTCCCGCGGATTGGCCATGCGCCGCCAGGTATCAATCCGGTGCTGATAGCGATCCCGGTAAAATTCCTCCCTCAAGGCGAGCTCGGACAGAAAACGATCAAAAGGTTCGGGCGTGGTCACGCCAACAAGGTCCAACCCGATTTGAATCGCGAATTGCCGCAGTTCAGCTTTGAGCGATTGCATGGGTGGTTTTTTTGGTTCCCTTAAAATTTTGACTCGGTCGCCTTCAAGCCCCGACAGCCTACCACGGCGATTACAACGCTTACAAGAACATTGAACCGCAGGGCAAGCACAGCATGGTATTCGGCTGTTCGTCCATGTCCGCCCGAAAAGTCGAAGGAGTTTGTGGAAAAAGGCGCGGAGGTTTACGCGAAGGCGTAACGCCCGGAGCGCGGCTGTGTCGAAGGCCAGCCGCAGCACGTCCGAAAGTCGAGGAGCTACACGTCATGATAATAATGATTTTTGAGGTCATCTGGCCAGGAGTCTTTCACGCTCATGCCATTCATAGCGCTGCGGCTGGTCTCCGCGACACAGCCGCGCTCTGGGGGCGTTCCAAGACTTGCGGCGTTCGCGTGTTTGCGGCTCAATGATTGGCGTGAGCCAGCCACCCAAACCGCGTCGTCCCGGGCCACCGCACAATCCCGGCGTGCGCGAATTGGTCGAGGACAAGCGACGCGGGTCTTCACTTCTGAAACCCGAGGAGGCCAAGCAAGGCTTTCGTGGCTGGAATGAGCGTGGTTATCTACCGCATCGCGACGAACCGGGTCTGACGCAGTTCGTCACGTTCCGATTGGCTGACAGCTTTCCTGAATCACTCCGCTCCGAGTGGGAACATCTCTGGAAGATTGAGAACGACCAACAGCGCCGGGCTGAGTTGGAATCGTATCTCGACAAAGGGCGTGGCGAGTGCCCCCTGCGCCGGGTGGAAATCGCAAAACTCGTCGAGGATGCCATACGGTTCTTCCACGGCGAACGCTACGAGCTGCGCGCCTGGGTGGTGATGCCGAATCACGTTCACGTTTTGTTCAAGGTAGACGCCACGCCAATGGCGGAGATTCTTGAGAGTTGGAAAAAGCACACGGCCAACAAAGCGAACCGGCTGCTGCATCGGCGCGGCGAGTTCTGGCAAGCGGATTATTGGGACACGTTCATGCGCGACAATACGCACGAATTGGAGGCGCGTAATTATATTGAGAACAATCCAGCGAAGGCGGGTCTGGTTCTCGACCTGAAAGCATGGTCGTGGAGTAGTGCAAGATTTCGCGACCCGTTCGGCGTGTTGAAGTTGTGACGGAGCACCAACCGCAACGCGTGGAAAACGCGACGATTTTCGGTTGATTCCATACATTACCGTTTTACCGTTTGCGGGCGTGCTGCGGCTGGTCTTTCGGACACAGCCGCGCTCCGTTCCCGTTCGGCGATTCCTTGAGCAATTCTTCCAAATCCAGCGGGCGTGTGAACATTGCAAGACCTCCATCTGGAGTGTGCGGCCATTGTTCCTTCGGGCGGTCACGGTAAAGCTCCACGCCATTGCCGTCCGGGTCGCGCAAATAAATCGCCTCGCTCACGCCGTGATCGGCCGCGCCGTCAATTTCGATGCCCGCCGCGAGCAGGCGATGCAGCGCGTCGGCGAGCTGGGCACGGGTGGGATAGAGAATCGCCAGATGATACAAGCCGGTCGTGTTGCTCGGGGGCGGCGAACCGCCGAGGCTTTCCCAGGTATTCAGGCCGATGTGATGATGATAGCCGCCGGAGGAAATAAACGCCGCCTGCGTCCCGAAGCGTTGCGTGAGTTCAAAGCCCAGTACGCCACAGTAAAATTCCAACGCGCGCTCCAGGTCGGCCACTTTGAGATGCACGTGGCCGATGCTGACGCCGGGAGCGATGTTTTTGCTGGAGTTCATGGATTCGCCAGGTTGTGGCGGCGGTTTACTTCTTCAATTTCGCCGCGAGTGTGGCAATGCGCCGGCCGAGCAGTTCGCCGGTGAGTTTGTCCGCTGCGTTCGGTGCGATGTCCGTGGGTTCCTGTCCGGCTTGTGCCATCACGCCGCTGTAACTGCTCAGACGGTTGATGCCCTTGTCATTCATCGGCAGTTCGGGCATTCCGGCCCAGACCATCCCGTGTTGCATGGCAAGCGTGAAAAAGTAATGCAGTGTGCTCAACTTGTCGCCGCTCGGGCCGCTGGAGACGGTGAAACCCGCCACCAGCTTGTCGCGCCATGCGCCCCGATACCAGCGGTCGCCCGTGGCGTCGGCAAACGCCTTGAACTGCGCCGCCGGGCCGCCCATGTAGGTCGGGCTGCCGAAAATAATCGCGTCGCTGGCGTCGAGCTGGGCGAAGACGCCCTCATTGGCGTACCGGCCTTTGGTGATATCGTCGCCGCTGATGGCGATGAGGTTGGTTTTCACCTCGGCCACGGAGCCGGCACCCTTGGTGACGGCTTCGGCCAGTTTGGTGGTGTGACCGGTGCCGGAGAAGTAGATGATGGATACAGTGATCATGGTTTTGCCTGTTTCGTTTTTGTTTTGTTTGTTTTGATTTAAAAAAGTTTTCAACCACGGATGAACACGAATAAACACGGATGGGGAAGACGCGAATTCCGCGAATTGACGCAAACTATTACTTCATTCGCGATAATTGGCGAAATTCGCGTCAAAGCCTTTTTGAATCCGTGTCCATCTGTGTTCATCCGTAGTTTCACTGGATTCTTGAGTTTCAGTTCAGATCGAACAGGAGCACTTGCGACGGTTTGGCCGCTGCCAGTTTGAGATTAGATTTTCCGCTGACGGCAGCGGCATCACCGCCAGTCAGTGTTTTGCCGTTCATTTTTACTTCGCCTTCGGCAACGTGAATCCACGCATGCCGGTCGGCCGCCAGCGAATGGGAAACGGTTTGCCCCGCTTCCAGCTTCGCGAGCCAGAGGTCGGCGTCCTGATGGATCGCAATCGAACCGTCGCGGCCCGTCTTGCTGGTCACAAGATGCCATGTGCCGGTGGCGGCGTCCTGGAGCGATTTTTCACCATAGCGGGGAGTCACGCCCTTGCGGTCGGGCTGAATCCAGATTTGCAGCAAATGCACCGCCTCGTCGTTCGCGGGGTTGAATTCGCTGTGCTGCACGCCTGTGCCGGCGGCCATGTATTGCACCTCGCCCGCGCGGATCACGCGGCCGTTGCCCATCGAATCCTTGTGCTCCAGCGCGCCGCTGAGGATGTAGGTGATGATTTCCATGTCGCGGTGCGGATGCGTTCCAAAACCCATTCCCGGCATCACGAGATCGTCGTTGATGACGCGCAGGCTACGGAACCCCATCCACTGCGGATCGTAATAGTCCGCGAAGCTGAACGTGTGATACGTGTCCAGCCAGCCGTGTTCGGCGTGGCCGCGTTCATTTGCTTTTCGAATTTTCATCATGGAAAGACTATGCCACGCTGCCGGTGAATGTGGGAAAGACCAAGTTTCTTGCCTCAGCATAACCAAAGGGCATAGTGAGGGCGCAAATTGTTGCTGACTCCAGCCAATAAAATGCCCGCCGGCGGCTTACCAACACATGGCGCCAACCAGCGGGCGGCCTAGTGGCCGTGCCAAGGGGATTGGCACGGGGACTATGTCAGCATTCCGGTTGCCAAATTCAGGTGCTGCCGTGTTCATAAATCGCTTGGCGGGAACACGCCCGCGATGGCGGCAGGACTGACTGACCATGTTTGGACAGAGGCCGAACATTTATCAGCACCAATCTGGCCATGCACCAGGCCAAAGGGTATGCTCAACCACGCATGGAACTGCGCCATCTCCGTTATTTCGTGGCCGTGGCTGAGGCGGAAAACGTTTCGCGCGCGGCACTGAAGCTGCACGTATCACAACCGGCGTTGAGCCGGCAGATTCGCGACCTGGAAGAGGAACTCGGTTTCCTGCTTTTGGAACGCAGCGCCAAGTCCGTGCGCCTGACCGACGCGGGGAAAACTTTTCAGGCCGAAGCGCGCGCCGTTCTCCAGCGGGTGGAGGAGGCGTTGAAGAAAGCGCGTGCCGTGGCCACGGGCGGGCGCGGCGAACTCCACGTCGGCTACGCGCCGTCACTCACCGTGCGGATCCTGCCGCCGGCCCTGCGCGCCTTTCAGGCCGCTTTGCCCAACGCGCGGGTGCTCCTGCACGATTTATCCACCGAGGAAATGCTTGCCCGGCTGCGCGACGGAGCGCTGCAGATGGCTTTTCTCGTGCGGCCCACCCGGGCCATGTTGCGCGGGCTGCGTTTCGAGGAACTCCTGCGCGATTCCCTGTGCCTCGCCGTCGCGCCCAAACATCCCCTGGCCCGGCGGCGGACTGTGAAACTGGCGGAGTTCGTACGTGAACCGCTGATCGCCTACAGCCGCAAAGAGTATCCCGAGTATCATGAATTACTGGTGGATTACTTCGCGACCATCAAAAGCAAACCGCAAGTCGTTGAGGAACACGACGGCATCACCAGCCTGATCGCCGCGGTCGAAGCCGGCGGCGGTGTGGCGCTGGTGTCCGAGTCGGTGGCCTGTCTCGCCGGGCCGCGCCTGAGACTCATCCCCCTTTCACCCGCGCCAGAGCCTTTGGTCATTGGCGCGGCGTGGACCACGGACGGGCTGGCTCCCGCCGCGGAACGATTTTTGAAATGTGTGAAGGAAGCCGCGTTGACGAAACGCTGAGCGCGAGCGCAAGCGCGGAGGTTTACGCGAAGGCGTGAGCGGAGCGCGGCTGTGTCCCGCAAGCGGGACCAGCCGCAGCACATCCAAATGTCGAGTCGGTGTTAAATTCTGCGGCGTGCCCCGTGATGCGAAGTTGCTGCGGCTAGGGCTTTGCCCATAGCCGCGCTCCGTTCACTATCGGCCCCGTCCATCTCAAGGCTGCCTTGGTCACCCTTAACGTGAGGCGGATTGGCCGTGCCCGAAGACCTCGTTGCGGAAGAAGGCCACGAGCGCCTGCTTGCGCACCCGCTCTTTCGCCTGGTGTGGAATGAGTGAGTGCGGCGGCCACTTGAGCAGCGACATCTCGTATTCCATGACGCCGCCGTAGGCGTTGTTCAAGTACCACGCGTACAGGAGTCCGAACCTCAGGCCGGGCGGAAGGAAACCCTCGTTGTTGTTAATGGTGATCCGAAAAACCCGCGCGTCACTGCGATCCTGCACCAGGCGGGCCAGCCGAAGATAGGCGCGCAGTTGCCCATCGTTCAGAAGACAATCGCGGGCGCCAACCGTCCGGAGCCGGATCTCGTAGCACCGCGCGTCGCGCAGCCCGGCAGCCGGTCCTTCGATCCAGCGCCGCGATTCGATGTAGCGCCCCAGCAGGGATTCGCCCAGCGCGATCAGCAAATCCTCGCGGAGCCGCTGCGGCCGGGTCATCAGGTGCTCGTGAATCTTCAGGCAGCGGTCCGCCGGATCGAAATAGCCCAGCACGTTGTCCCATTCCGTGCTGCGGTGCCAGGACACTGCACGGAGCACCTTCACGCCGTCGAAGAAATCCAGGTGCCGCGGAGCGATGTCGCGGTTGTCCCACGCCAGGCCCGCCATGACCTGTTTCAAGGCCGCGGGCTGGAACTGCTTGCGTGCCAGGACTCGCTTGATGGCGGAGTAATAGTCGCAGAGCAAGGGGCCGTGACGCTCCGCTCGCACCGGACTCCGTGGCCGCGTCGCCGTGCCGGCGTTTCGCAAGCTGGCGGGAAATCCCTTCACCAAATGTTTCGCGCCCACGAGGGCGCGCACCGACAACGCGAACTTCTCGGCATCATGGTGAATCACGAGGGAGCTTTTCAAGCGCTCCGGGGAAAACAGCGTGGCCTCGATCGGCTGGAAGCCCATGGCCTCGACCCGGGCGCGGTCGAGATAAATCGGCCGTTTGCCTTCCAGCGCGTAGTTCCGCAGGATGTCGCCGGGAATGTGCTCCAGGTTCGCGGTGAAGATCAACTGGAACAGCCCGCGTACCCCGCCCGGCACGTTCCGGTCGTAAGCCTCGATCAGTTCGGACACCAAAAACCCGCGGGCCTCGTTGCCGGGCGAGATGTCAGTTTCCCCTTCCTGGATCCAGAAGTTCGCGGCGAGAATCTTGAGCGCCCGCCGGTTCCCGCGGATAGCCCCGGCAATCGGCCGCACCTGCAGGATTGGAATCATGCTCGTGTACAGGCTCCCGGGGGCGAAGATGATCAGATCGGCTTCGCGGATGGCCCGCAGGATGGCCGGGCTGACGCGGGTTGGCCCGGCAAATTCAGCCTCGACGCGTTCCACCGGGAAACCCCGCCGCGCAGACGCGGATTTGCTCTCTCCGTAAACCTCGACGCCATTCGCGTAGCAGAACTTCAACTGCCCCGGCGTGGAGGTGGCGGCGTGGAGGCGGCCCGGGGCCACACCGATCAACGCGCCCACCGCATCGAGTCCGCGGCGCAGCGCCGCCCGGTCCGGAGCGCGGTGCGTTTTTCCGTACGCGGCCCGAAAAACGGCGGCGGTCAGCAGCAGGTTGCCCAGGCAATGGCTTGCAGGGGTGATCATCGGGCCCCGCCCTCGTTTTGACACGTATCCGCCCAGTTCACGGAGCGCGGCCGCCAGCCGCGGAGGACAGAAGGCCCGCCATGACGGCGGTGCCGCACGGAGCGGATCGCGCAGGACCTGCGCGTCCTCCGGCGCGCCGGAAAAGCGATGATTGAAAATCCGCTGGATGACACGCACGACGTTGCCGATCTCCGCCTCGGACAACCTGTAGGTCTTCTGCAACCGCCCGGCCGAGATTAACGACAGGCAGGACTTCCGCAGATCGCCGATGCCGATCATCGGCAACTGCTGGACCAGCAATCCCGTGGACCCGCCGTCGTCGGTGGTGCAAACGACGACATCGAGACGCGGAAATATCTGCTTCAGCCCGCCGAAAGGATGATCTGGCCAATCCGTCATCTGGGAGTTGCCACCCACCACCGTGGACAGACCGGTGCCGCCGCCGAGGATCACGACGCGGGTTTTGCTGATGTCCAGGCCGGGCGCTTTCCGGGCAAGATCCTGTACGCCACGAGCGGAATCCATTCCTGAAGCCGGGCCGTGGAGCACGGCTTCCACAAGTTGTTCGAGCGGGAACCGCAGTCCCGCCGAAAGCGTCGTTTGTTTTCTTCCAGGCACGGGAAACAGCCTACCAGCTTGACGCCGATGACGCCACGGCAAGGTTGAAAAGCGGGTGTGACCGAAACTGCCGTGCAGGAGCGCGGCGTTTGCGCCGTATCAACGTAGTGTGGCGAGGCGCTGAGAGTATTTCGAGTGAAGCGGCCTATCCACGGTGGAGCGACCTGAAGGTCGCGCTCCAAGGCCGCCCGGCAGTTTCAATCTCACCTGTTGAAAAGCGAGCCGGTCAGCCGATGCATTTGCGGACCGTGTCCGCCAGGGTTTCCGCCAGCCGGCTGGTCATTTTCTCCGTGGGGCTTTCCACCATGACCCGGCACATGGACTGCGTGCCGGAGTACCGGACCAGAACGCGCCCCTTGTCTCCCAGTTCGCGCTCGGCCGCCTTGATCGCGGCCTGCAACTTCGGAATCTTGTCCAGGGGCGGTTTGTGCTTCACATCCACGTTGATGATTTTCTGTGGCGCCAGCTTCATGAGTTTCGCCAGCTTGGATAACGGCTTGCCGTACATGCGCATGGCGGCCAGGAGCTGGAGCGCGGTGAGAATGCCGTCGCCGGTGGTGTGATGATTCAGGAAGATTACGTGACCCGACGCTTCACCACCCAATACGGCGCCCTTTTTCCGCATCAGCTCCAAAACGTATCGGTCCCCCACCTTGGCCGCGGCGTGCTGGATGCCCAACTCCTTCAGCGCCACCAAAAATCCGAAATTGCTCATCACGGTCGGGATGATCAAATTCTTCGCCAGCCAGCCGCGCTCCTTGTACATCTTGGCACAGATGAGCATAACGTGATCGCCGGTGAGCTCCTGCCCGCGCTCGTCCACCGCGATCAGCCGGTCGCCATCGCCATCGAACGCCAGTCCCACGTCGGCGTGGAGTTCGCGGACACGGGCGGCGAGGTCTTGCGTATGCTGTGAACCGCAGCGCTCGTTGATATTGACCCCGTTCGGTTCGCAATGAATCGAAGTCACCTCTCCGCCCAGCTCGGAGAAAACATAGGGCGCCACCTTGTAGGTCGCCCCGTTCGCGCAATCGAGGACCATCTTCATTCCCTCCAGGCTGAGATCCTCAGGAAACGTGTTTTTACAGAAAACAATGTATCGCCCCATGGCGTCATCAATCCGTTTGGCTTTGCCAATCTCGTTCGCGGTGGGCCGGATGTCGCGGATGTGGCCGGACGTGATCAGGTTCTCGATCTGGTCTTCCTCGGCGTCCGGCAGCTTGTAGCCGTCGCGGGAGAAAATCTTGATGCCGTTGTCCTGGTAGGGATTATGGGAGGCGGAGATGACCACGCCGGCATCGGCCCGCATGCTGCGGGTGATAAACGCGATGCCCGGCGTCGGCATCGGGCCGACGAGCAGCACGTCAACGCCCATCGAGCAAATACCCGCCGTCAACGCGTTCTCAAGCATGTAGCCGCTGACGCGCGTGTCCTTGCCGATCAGGATTTGATGCCGGCGATGCTTGTGCCGCTTGCACACGTAGGCGGTCGCCCGCCCGATTTGAAGCGCCATCTCCGCCGTCATCGGCGTCACATTGGCGACGCCCCGAACACCATCAGTTCCAAACAAACGACTCATAGGTAATCTCTCTATAACCGAAAATCGCACACCACCGACATTTCTTTCACCATCGCCTGCAGCCACATTGTCCCGGGATATCTGGGTTCTTGCTCAAAACTGACAGGAACTTGCTTTTTAAGGCTGACACCGGTCAAGGAGAATTGCTTCTGCGCCGCATTCTTTCTACGTCACCAGCAAGGTAACATTTCCGCCTGGCGGTTCGTCTCATAGGGCATGAAGGGGTTTTCATCCTTTACCTCGCGCCTGATGACAACGGGATTGCCGTTGATTCTGGCCATCGCCGGGCAAGTCCGCGCGAACGGTTACAATCCGCTGGCGGTGGACCCGGCGTTCCACCCGGCGCAGATGGACCTGGCCGTTCATGACGCGGCGCGCAATCGCGACATTCCGGTGCGCGTTTATCTGCCTACGAACACCGCGCCGGAGCCGGTGGTTTTGTTCAGTCATGGCTTGGGCGGGTCGCGGACGGGCAGCGCCTTTCTCGGCGAGCACTGGGCGGCACGCGGTTACGTGGCCGTTTTTCTCCAGCATCCCGGCAGCGATGACGCGGTCTGGAAAGATCAACCGGTGGCGAACCGGATGCAGGCGATGAACCGGGCGGCTTCGCTGGATAATTTCCGGTTGCGGGTGGAGGACGTTCCCGCCGTGCTGAACCAGCTCGAAATCTGGAATGCGGACAAGACCAATCCTCTTGCCGGGCGGCTGGACCTGAAAAAAGTCGGGATGTCCGGCCATTCGTTCGGTGCGGTGACGACGGAGGCGGTGAGCGGAGAATCCCTGCCGTTGGGCGGTCAACAATTCACCGACCCGCGCATCCGGGCGGCCATTGCATTCAGTCCCAGCAGTCCGAAGGCAGGCAGTGTGGCAAAGGCTTTTGGCTCGGTAAAGATTCCCTGGATGCTGATGACCGGCACGAGGGACGTCGCGCCCATTGGCGACCAGGACGTGGCGTCACGCCTGGCGGTGTATCCGGCGCTCCAGGGCGCGCCGAAGTATGAAGTGGTGCTGCACAACGCGGAACATTCGGCATTCACCGACCGGCCATTGCCAAGCGACCGCGAGCCGCGCAACCCGAATCATCATCGCGTGATGCTCGCGTTGTCCACGGCGTTTTGGGACGCGTATCTGCGCGGCGATGCCGGGGCGCTGGCGTGGCTGAATGGCGCCGGCCCGCGTTCGGTCATGGAACCGGCCGACCAGTGGCAGTGTTCCGTCCCTTGACCCGTCTGGTGCCACCGGCGGTTGCCCGGCGGGCGCAACGGATGTCATCCATTTGCCAAATGGCCGGCCTGTGCTACAAGTTGCTGCATTATGAAAACAACTTTCAAAGCTTACGCGGCGTCCGCCAAGGGCGCGAAATTGCAGCCGTTCGAGTTCGACCCCGGCCCGTTGCGCGACGAACAGGTGGAAATCGAGGTTGAGTATTGCGGCATCTGCCACAGCGACCTGAGCATGCTGGACAACGACTGGGGCCAGACGACTTATCCATTTGTGCCCGGACATGAAGTGGCCGGCCGGGTCGTGGCCGCGGGGAACAAAGTCAAAGGTGTCAAGGTGGGCCAGCGCGTCGGGCTGGGCTGGTTTGCGGAAAGCTGCATGGCCTGCCCGCAGTGTCTTTCCGGCCATCACAATCTGTGTCCCACGGCCGAGCAGACCATCGTGAAACGGCACGGCGGCTTCGCCAACCGCGTCCGCTGTCACTGGGCCTGGGCCATACCGTTGCCCGAAGCGCTCGACGCGAAGAAATCCGGCCCGCTCTTCTGCGGTGGCATCACGGTGTTCAATCCCATCCTCCAGTGCAGCGTGCAGCCGACGGAGCGCGCGGGCGTCATCGGCATCGGCGGGCTGGGCCACATGGCGGTGCAGTTCCTGAACAAATGGGGCTGCGAAGTCACCGCCTTCACGTTGAGCGATTCGAAGCGCGATGAAGCCATGAAATTCGGAGCGCATCACGTGGTCAATTCGCGCGACGCGGCCCAACTGCAGAAAATCGCCGGGAGCCTCGACTTCATCCTGAGCACGGTCAACGTGTCGCTGCCGTGGGATGCCATCATCGGCAGCCTCGCGCCGCGGGGGCGGTTGCACATTGTAGGTGCGGTGCTCGAGCCGATCCCGGTGGCGGCGTTCTCGCTGATTGGCGGTGCGAAATCCATTTCCGGTTCGCCGCTGGGCAGTCCCTTCAACACCGCCCGGATGCTGGAGTTTGCCGCGCGGCACGGTATCGCCCCGGTGATCGAGGCGTTCCCGATGTCGAAGGTGAATGACGCGCTGGAACGCCTGCGCGCCGGCCAGGCGCGATATCGCATCGTCCTCCAGAACGACATCCGGTAAAGCATCTTCGCCATCATCCGCAGCCTCATGTATCTCGATGGCATGGTGCTGCGCTGCCAGCCCGACGCCGTGTTGCTCCGCGACATGCGGCGGTTCATCGGCGAATTTGAAAAGCTCGTGTAAGCCATGCCCACCCACGAATTCCAGTCCGAACTGTGCCTGCCGCTTCGCCTTTTCTTCGGCTCGTGGTCGGGCCGGAAATGGCGCCGTCTCCCGGGCTTATTTTGAGATTGGCAGTTTTATCAATCCAACTGGCAGTTTGTTCATGCTGCCAGCCTTGAGAAAGGCAATCACTGATGGTAATTTTGGCGCACAAACAACATCGAACCATCAGCTTGATACACGTTCAGCCTTTCATTTTATGACTCCCCGCAAAACCGGAATTTTCACCGTCAGCCTGACCGCTCTGGTGCTTTGCGCGACCCATGCGGCCAAAGCCACGCTCCTGGCATACGAAGGGTTCGACTACACCGCCGGCACGTCGGTGGGCGGGCAATCCGGCGGCAGTGGTTGGACCAATGCCTGGGCCACTGGAAAGGCCAGCAATTTTATGGGGACGAATGTTGCCGGGAACTTGAGCTACACGGATGTGAACGGTCTATCACTGGTGACGGCGGGCGGCAGTCTCGTGGTGGGAGATCCCAGCGGGCCGAATGCGACAACGGCGACGCCGAATCGCGCCCTGAACAGCACGCTTTCCGGGCGCACGACGTGGATCAGCTTTCTCTACAAGCGGCTGAATTTTTCGCCGGGGACGCTGCCGTATCTGCGGCAGGCCAATCTGGGTTTGTTTGCGAGCGGCACCGAGTGCGCGGACGTCGGCGGGCCGAACACCAGCGCCACGGTTACCAATGTTCTTTCCGTGTGGGGTAGCGGCACCCACAACAACGCTCTGCCCTTCCAAGCACCCGGTTATCCGATCAACAGCGATTCGACCTATTTCATCCTGATCAAGGTGGTCGCAGACGCCACAACTGCGGCGGACACGGCCTATGTCTGGTTCAATTGGACCAATTTGTTGGTGGAGCCGGACATTGCCACGGCGAGTTTGACAAATAATGAAGTTGATCTTTCGAGTGTGAACATCTTGCGATTCCAGGCCGGCAACCTGAACAGCTCCGGCAGCAACGCCGTCTTCCAGGTGGACGAGTTGCGCGTCGGCACGACCTTCGCGGATGTGACGCCGAATGCGGTAGCCGTGCTGCCACCGTCCATCACTGCCCAACCTCTGGATGAAACCGTCAACATCGGCGATCTGGCAACCTTCACCGTGAGCGCGAGCGGCGGCTTTCCGTTCAGCTATCAATGGTATTTCAACACGAACACGCTGTTGACGGACCAGACCAATGCCACTCTGAACATTCCGAACACACAAACGACCAACGCGGGCGGTTATTCCGTGATCATCACCAACAGCGTCGGAGCCATCACCAGCCGGGTGGCCACGCTCACCGTCCAGGCGCCGCAGCCGCCAACCATTTCGGTTCAGCCGGCGGACGTGAACATCATTGCCGGCAAGCCCGTGACCTTCAACGTCACCGCCGCCGGCTACGCTCCGCTGCATTATCAATGGTATTTCAACACGAACTCGCCGCTGGCCAGCCAGACCAATGCTTCGCTGACGATTGCCAGCGCGCAAACGAATGACAGCGGCGGCTACTCGGTGATTATCACCAATAGCGTCGGAGCGATCACCAGCCGGGTGGCCACGCTGGACGCCATCTATGTGGGGCCGCCACAGTTGCCCGCCTTTTCCGGCGCGGACGGGGCGGCGAAATATGCGACCGGTGGCCGGGGAGGAATTGTTTATCACGTGACGGTCCTGGATAAGAACTACAATGACAGCCGGCCCGGCACCCTTCGCTACGGTGTGACCGATGCCAATTTCCCGGCCGGGATGCCGCGCACCATCGTCTTTGACGTGGCCGGTGTTTTCTGGATGGGCAAATATGGGGCGGAAAGCAATTATGACAACGGCTGGAACGCCAGCTCATCCCGTATCACTTTCCCCGGCAACCTCACCGTCGCCGGCGAGACGGCGCCCGGCCCCGTCATTCTCATGGGCGGAAATGCCCACTGCAGCGGCCTCAACACGATCGTTCGCAATGTGATGTTCGCTCCGGGCTACGGCATGCAGGGCTTTCATGAGCCGCCCACCCCGCCGACACCCGGCACCTTTCCCGATTCTTACTCTTTTGACGCGATGGATATCGAAGGCACGAACGTCATGCTGGACCACCTTACGGCCATCTACGCCACGGACGAAGCCATCTCCTGCAATGAACTGGCCAACAATCTCACGATCGAGAACTGCAATATCTCGCAGGGACAGAACTATCCGCAGGCGGATGCGGAAGCGAGCAGCCTCGACTACACCGGACACGCCCTGGCGCATCTGTTGCAGGCGGGGTCAAACGCCAAAATCAGCGTTCTGAACAACCTGTATGCCCATCAAAAGGGCCGCCTCCCGCGGGTTGGCAGTGAAGTCGGCACCGGTGCCTACAACGATTTCCGCAATAACATATATTACAACTGGCTGAGCACGGCCGGGACCGGTGCCAGCGGCCAGCCGAGCTACAACAATTTCATCAACAACTTCTACCTCGCCGGCCCGGGCGGCGATAACCCGGTCGGCGGCACCAATTACGCCATCACCACCGCCGCCGGCGGCACCGGCATCTTCAGCGGCATCAGTGCCTCGGCGACCTATGCCTATGTCTCCGGCAATCTCAAGGACATCAACGAGGACGGCATTCCGCAGTTTACCACCTCCGCCGACAGCGACTTCACCACCATCACGTCGCAATCCGCCGCCTACGACGTGAACATCGGCCTGACCCTGAGCGCCCCGAACGCGTTTACGAATGTCCTCCGTTATGTCGGTTCCCGATGGTGGACCCGTCCTTATAACTTTACGCTCGGTAACAACAACGCCATCACCACCAACGACATCGCTGCTTACGTTGATGAGCGGCTCATTCACGAGACCATCACCGGCACCGGCAAAATCATCGCGTGGGCCGACGACCCGTTCAACGACGATCCGAACGAAGGCGTCGAGTGGCGGGAACTGCTCGCGCTGCGCGCCGACCCGGTCACCGGCGCGGCCCCGTTCAATCGCCCGGCGGGCTGGGACACTGACGGCGACGGCATACCCGATGACTGGGAGATCGAGCATGGGCTTAACCCGTACGTTGCCGACAACAACGGCGATTTCGACAACAGCGGTTACAGCAACCTCGAGAAATACCTGCACGACATTGCCGCGTGGCCGGCGCCAGCCGACATTCTCTTCACCGGCACCAACAACAATCGCTACGCCGGGATTTTCAACTGGCAGGTGAACGGTGTGACCGTCAACATCACCGGGCTGGGCTTGGTGACGACGTCATCGCATTGGCAACCGAGCCGGTACGACACGGCCATCATCAGCAACGCCACCGTGGTCGTGGATGCGGTCGGCCAGAACGCGGGCATCCTCCGCCTGACCAACAACGCTACGCTGAACATCACCAACGGCTGGCTCAAGATTGCCGACCGACTCGAAATCGGCGCCGGCTGCACCAACAATGTAATACTCACCGGCCAGTTGGTGGTGACCAACAACCTGGTCAACAACGGTGTGCTGCGGCTGACCGGTTCCGCCGCCCTGACCGTTGGCGGAACCTTCACCAACAACGGCGTGCTGGACCTCATGACCTGGAGCGGCTCGTTGCCGGCGGGGTTCGTGAACACCGGCACCGTGCTGGACCGCAGCCTGATCCGGGTTGACTCGGTTGAGCTGAATGGCTCGGACTTCAAGGTGAAAATCCAGGGTTACCGGGGCCACAACTACCAGCTTCAGTATCTGGACGATCTGCCGGGTGGTTCATGGGCAAACATCGGTGCGCCGGTTGCGGGAGCCGATGCGCTCATCACCTTCACTCACACGAACGGCGCCACGGCCCAGCGACGGTTATACCGGGTGGCAGTGGATTAGCAAATGGTTGCCGGGAGCACGGTAAATTCGGCCCGGTTGTCGCAATGAGGGACGGATGTTCCCAACGTGGCACAGGCCTCCTGCCTGTCTTCATTCAAAGTTGGACGCCCGCTCGCGACACCGACTTTGTCGCGTGCTCGCGGAAACGGAGTTTATCGGAGTTCATCGGAGTTTACGCAGCCGGCCTGTCTCAAAACAATTTTTCGGCGGCGGAGTGATCCCGCCGTGCGGGAGCGCCTCCCTTTTAACCACGGATCAACCTGACGCTGCCTTTGGCCGCAATCCGAGACGCCAGCCGCGAGATCCCAGCCCCCTAAAGCTGGTCCAGCGGACTTTTAACCCCCAGCCCGGGTTTTTGCATAACGTGCGTGTAGATTTGGGTGGTGCTGACATCTTTGTGCCCCAACAAGTCTTGAACCGTGCGAATGTCATAACCATTTTCTAAAAGGTGCGTGGCAAACGAATGCCGCAAGGCGTGCGGGGTCACCGATTTGATCAGCCCGGCACGCGCCGCTGCCAGTTTGATGGCGTTCTGCACCGCCGCATCGGTCACATGATGCCGCCGCCTCACCTTCGTCTCCGGGTCCATGCTCAATTCCGCCGACGGAAACACCCATTGCCAGCCCCATTCCTGTTCCGCCTTCGGATATTTTCGTCTCAAAGCTTCCGGCAACCACACCTTGCCATGACCCGCCGCCACATCCTCACGCCACGTCTGCCGCACCACTTCCAAATGCCGTTGGAGTTCAAACTTCAGCGTATCCGGCAGCATCGTCATCCGATCCTTGTCCCCCTTGCCACCATGAACCACGATCTGATTCCGCGCAAAATCCACGTCCTTGATTCGCAACCGCAGGCACTCCAGCAATCGCAGCCCCGTTCCATACAATACCTGTCCAATCAAATGCTGAATGCCGCTCAATTGCTCTAACAATCCCCGCACTTCGCACGGGCTCAACACCACCGGCACCCGCTGCGACCGTTTTGCCCGCTCGAATCCGTCCACCCACCCCATCTCCACCCCCACCACTTCGCGATAAAGAAATAACAACGCATTCAATGCCTGATTCTGTGTGGCCGCGCTTACCAGTCGCCTCGCAGCCAGGTCCGTGAGGAAGGCTCGCACTTCCACTTCGCCCATTTCCTTCGGATGCCGCCATATCCATCTGGTGGCAGAGCACGACACTCCGTGCGCGCCGCTCTGTCCCTCGCCCATTGGATGGGAGAGGGCGGCCGCAGGCCGGGTGAGGGCTTTTTTCCTATGAAACAAAATAAACCGCCGAATCCACTGAAGATACGTTTCCTCCGTCCGACGCGACAGTTGCTTGAAGCGCATGACCTCCTGGCACTGGTCCAGAAATTTCAACTTGGGATTCGGAACCAGTCGCCCTATCGGCCTCCTTGGCCGGGATATCGCATCCGCCGCATAGGCAGGACGTCTTGGAAAGTCGCCTGAATTTGCATTCATGAATTAGGCCAAACAAATAACTTGCCTGTTTTTCATAAACCAGCTTATTTTAACCACATGGCAACGAAAGCAAGGGTCTTGTTTCCCGACTTAGGCCAAACCGCGGTTTGGCCGAATACCTGTTAGCCAGCCTGAGCAACACGTCAGCATGACACGGAGCATCCAGGGTACACCAGCAGGCGAGGTTCTTACCCCGCAGCGCAACTTTGGCGCCGAGCAGGATTCCGTGACCTTCGCTTTGCAGCCATCGCTCGTATGCTTCGACCGCTTCACGCGGAGAGCAGTCGTCTCGAAGGTCTCGGAGTTTTTTATGCTTGCGGACTTTCCACGGGTTTCCCCATTTCGTTGGCCGAGCCACGACCACGGTGTTTGGCGGAAGCTTCCAGCCTTTTTTTCGAGAGAGTTTGACGCGGTGGGGATGGCTAACAAGGCGCTGCACCGCAACAGCCGGTGTCCCCGCACGTTCAAAGTCAGTTGGATTTTTCATGTTTATTTTGCGCTCCACCACTGCCGCCCCCGGCTGTGGGTGAGCTTGATTCGTTAGGTGTCTTATCAAATAGCGCGACTAAATTCATTATGAGCAACGTCACCAGTATGATATTTGCCATTTCTGCGCTCATTGGCGCACTCGCCGCGTTGTTGAACGCATCAACGAAGTTTTGGATTGAGATTGCCAAGAGAAGGCCGGCGACGACAGACCAAGCAATCGCGGCGAGAAAGTCACGATTTACAAACCATCTGCGCCGACATTGGACTTCGTGGTTTGGTGGGATTGTCATGTTTGTGTCTTACGCTTTCTTGATTCAGATGTCCTATTTAAGTCATCCTGTCACGGTTCGTGATATTGCCATCGTAGGCATTTGCGTTGTGAGTATCATCACGGCCTTATTCAATGTTATCGCTGCATGGATATTACGAGACACCTAACAAAGGCGCTGCAGGCAACAGCCGCTGTCCCTCCGGTTTCGGACCATTATGATTATTGTTTGTCATTTTTCCTTTCTACGACCTTGCCCGGCGGCTGTGCCTGAGCTTGGTCGTTAGCCAGCCTGAGCAACACGTCAGCATGACACGGAGCATCCAGGGGACACCAGCAGGCGAGGTTCTTACCCCGCAGCGCAACTTTGGCGCCGAGCAGGATTCCGTGACCTTCGCTTTGCAGCCATCGCTCGTATGCTTCGACCGCTTCACGCGGAGAGCAGTCGTCTCGAAGGTCTCGGAGTTTTTTATGCTTGCGGACTTTCCACGGGTTTCCCCATTTCGTTGGCCGAGCCACGACCACGGTGTTTGGCGGAAGCTTCCAGCCTTTTTTTCGAGAGAGTTTGACGCGGTGGGGATGGCTAACAAGGCGCTGCACCGCAACAGCCGGTGTCCCCGCACGTTCATTGTCACTTTTCATTTGTTCCTTTTGGTTGCGCTCCACCACTGCCGCCACCGGCTGTGGGTGAGCTTGATTCGTTCGGCTGCTTGAGTATATGGACACACTCACAATCATTTGTTCGATATGCGGGTTGGTATTTGGATTCGCTGGTATGGTTCTCGGCATTATGAGTTTTTGGCGCGACCTTAACCGCGACCGGGTTCATATAATCGTGAGGGGTTTGGTAGCTGGTCATCCACCGAACCAATTTTGCATTGGCATGATAGTTAGAAATCTCAGCTATATCCCCGTTACCATAGAGAAGGTAGGTTTTTCCCAAAAGTATTCCAAAATCGAGTTTTGTACGACGGACACCAGCATCGGCCAACTTCCACAGATGATGCAACCCAGAACGAGTATGAGAATTGAGATTCCCATTGGCGATGCAGATTACAGTAAACTCGTGGATGTTCATAAGGCATTTGTTGAGACAGGTTGTAACCTCACTTTTTCTGGCGATGCATCCGTCATCAGAGATTATGTCAAGCACCACCTTAACCTTCCGAAATCGTAGAGTTATGGTTTCACGCAGCAGCCGAACAAGGCGCTGCAGGCGACAGCCGCTGCCCCTGCCAGTTGCGGACGGCTTATGATTATCGTTTGTCATTTTTCCTTTCAGCGTCCTCGCTCGGCGGCTGTGCCTGAGCTTGGTCGTTAGCCAGCCTGAGCAACACGTCAGCATGACACGGAGCATCCAGGGGACACCAGCAGGCGAGGTTCTTACCCCGCAGCGCAACTTTGGCGCCGAGCAGGATTCCGTGACCTTCGCTTTGCAGCCATCGCTCGTATGCTTCGACCGCTTCACGCGGAGAGCAGTCGTCTCGAAGGTCTCGGAGTTTTTTATGCTTGCGGACTTTCCACGGGTTTCCCCATTTCGTTGGCCGAGCCACGACCACGGTGTTTGGCGGAAGCTTCCAGCCTTTTTTTCGAGAGAGTTTGACGCGGTGGGGCTGGCTAACAAGGCGCTGCACCGCAACAGCCGGTGTCCCCGTCCGTTCAAAGTCAGTTGGATTTTTCATGTTTATTTTGCGCTCCACCACTGCCGCCCCCGGCTGTGGGTGAGCTTGATTCGTTAGGACACGTTAGCACGCTGGTTGATAATTCAATGCGAGCCACAGATTCACCAGAATATGAGCACACCTCTCCGCGTGACGTTAGGGTGATGTCCATTTGCACACTTCGGGGTGCCGAGAAGCCGGCGTCTTTTGCGCCAGCACAGATTTCGCGGATTACTTGGTTTATGAATGATTGGAGTTTCATATGACATTACGAGAGTTTGTTTCAGTGACTTTGACCGACATTGTTTATGGCGTCGAAGATGCCAGAAGCAGTAATCAGAAGATTGCACCGACTGTTGTGCAGGGCGACACCAATTTGCAGGTTGTTCCGGCATCTAATGGTAGAGCGTTTTTGGTTGATTTTGATGTCGCCGTTACGATTTCCAAGACGACAGATGTTTCCGGCAAGGGTGGCGTTCATGTGCATGTTTTTGAGGCTGGTGTGGATGGGGCGACATCCACTGAGCACACGACTGTCAGCCGTATCAAGTTTAGAGTTCCTGTTACCTATGACGACAACGCTGACGTGTCCTAACAAGGCGCTGCAGGCAACAGCCGCTGTCCCTGCCAGTTGCGGATGATTTATGTATTCGATTATCACTTTTTCCTTTCCAGGACCTTCCCCGGCGGCTGTGCCTGAGCTTGGTCGTTCGGCTCATTCTCCGGCCAGTAACCACAAATCATGCGCCCATACCCTCGAATGATTCTGAACCGTTTGTTTTCCGCGAGCACTTCGAGCGCGGTGGCATTGGCAGTCAGGGCTTGGCTGTCAGTAAGTCCTGGCTGTTCACTGGTTGGTTGCGTTTGCGTGAAGCAGTGCTGGCGAGCCATGTCCTCCAACGCATCAAGCAGAGCCGAACAAGGCGCTGCACCACAACAGCCGGTATGCACTCCACGTTCAATGCTCTCATTCATTTTGATTGTCCTTTCTGCGCTCCACCACTGCCGCCACCGGCTGTGGGTGAGCTTGGGATGTTAGGCCACATGAGACTATGAAACTTATCGAACATCTTGAACATGTAATCGGGCTTGTGGGGAAAGCCACGCCAGCCCAGATAAAAGGCGCACTCCTCGCCATGCGTGAGGAAGTTGAGGGATATGAGCAAGCGGCGGCGAAGCAGGTCACACTCGCTCAGGAAAATGCGGCGCTCAAGGTCGAACTTGCGAGCTTGAAGAATCCACCACCGAGACCGGAAGTAATACGGAGCGGAGAAATTGGTGACCCTGGTTTGAAAATCCCATGATTTATGAATCCGGGCGAGTGGCCTAACAATGCGCTGCACCCAACAGCCGGTACGCCCGTCACGTTCATCATCACTTTTCATTTGTTCCTTTTGGTTGCGCTCCACCACTGCCGCCACCGGCTGTGGGTGAGCTTGGTTCGTTAGGCGGATTCACACCACCATGATTATATGAACACACAACCAAAGATGGCTCTGGTAATTGCCGAGACACACAGAAATAAAACCGATTACGCAGCAACAGCCGAGTGGCAGAACTTGCTGCTAAACATACAGCGGAATTTACCGCCAGTCGGAAAAACAGAACGCATAACCGAAAATGTGTGGCTGATACCGATAGATACCGAGTTATACTTTCTTGCAACGTTGATTCAGTGCATGAAAAGTTTCGGCGTCCCAATTCGGGTTCTATTTTTCGACGAAGCACCGGCATGGGCAAAGCATCCACCATCCGCCTAACAAATCGCTGCAGGCAACAGCCGCTGCCCTTGCCAGTTGCGGACGATTTATGATTATCGTTTGTCATTTTTCCTTTCCACGTCCCGCTCGGCGGCTGTGCCTGAGCTTGGGTCGTTAGGTGTCACTAGCTTTTATGACAATTCAAGACGCCATTTCTATCGTAGAAACCCACCACCAAAAATACAAAGATTCTTGCTCTCCTTCATTGGCAGAGATGATATTGAAGATTTCTGGCGCAGTTGATTCCAATTATTATGACGAGCAGGAGAGAGACAAAAACAGTCCAGTTGGATTGGACAACATTAAAGACAAGACTATCCACGGACGGACATTCAGGCGATTTGACGTGCAGACCGAAAAAATTTCACTTCTCGAAAAGATTAAGGTTGAACTTGGGAAAGGAAAGGTTCTTGGGATTTATCTACCAATTGGAGGGAATTTCCACGGATTTGTAATTGGGGGCATGGATGCTCAGAATATGCTTTTGTTGTCCAAGTGCTCGGAGCTTGGGCAAGGTCAAGGTCGTATATCATTGTTCGTCCCATTCCCGCAAAATCAGGTGCATACTCTTCAGGGTTTTGATTGTATTTTTTATGAAGATGTGTGAGGTAATTTTCCATCATTTCTTTTGTTATCATATATTTATTTACACTTAAAAATTATGACCGTGACACCTAACAAGTCGCCGGAGCCAACCGCCGTTGGCGCTGTCAGTTCCGCTGTCGCGGTTCACGTCGCGAGTCGGCGGTGGCTCAGCTTTTTTCGTTAGGTGTCACTAGCTTTTATGACAATTCAAGACGCCATTTCTATCGTAGAAACCCACCACCAAAAATACAAAGATTCTTGCTCTCCTTCATTGGCAGAGATGATATTGAAGATTTCTGGCGCAGTTGATTCCAATTATTATGACGAGCAGGAGAGAGACAAAAACAGTCCAGTTGGATTGGACAACATTAAAGACAAGACTATCCACGGACGGACATTCAGGCGATTTGACGTGCAGACCGAAAAAATTTCACTTCTCGAAAAGATTAAGGTTGAACTTGGGAAAGGAAAGGTTCTTGGGATTTATCTACCAATTGGAGGGAATTTCCACGGATTTGTAATTGGGGGCATGGATGCTCAGAATATGCTTTTGTTGTCCAAGTGCTCGGAGCTTGGGCAAGGTCAAGGTCGTATATCATTGTTCGTCCCATTCCCGCAAAATCAGGTGCATACTCTTCAGGGTTTTGATTGTATTTTTTATGAAGATGTGTGAGGTAATTTTCCATCATTTCTTTTGTTATCATATATGCTTCTTCGACGTTTGTAGTGGGTATCAACCATAGTATGGGATCTCCAGCTTGCCTGCGACAAAGTAGAGCATTGCGATCTGATACTCGGTGGACCGATAGCCACGAGCCTTGCGTTTGGTCGCCGAAAACAAACTGTTGAGTCCTTCCAGAAACGCCGTCGTCAGCCCCTGCTTCCAATGGCTCAAGATTCCCTCCAGGTGCCGCTCCACCATGTCAGCGGCTTTGCGCATCGGCTCCAGCAAGCCTGAAGTCAATGCTTCGGCCTCGCTCCGCACCCAGCGACACCATGATTTGAAGCGGCTGCGCGCCTGGCCAATCGTCCCGGACGCATACGCCTTTTGTAGCTCCAAACGCATCGCGTACGCCAGTCCCGTCACCAGCGGCTTGTCTTTCAATTGCTCCCAGCGCTCTTGATCGCCAGCAGTCCAGGATTCGGGATTCTTTCGCCATAACCAACTGGTCCGTTCCAACTGCTGTCTGGCCTCGGCATTTTGCCGCGCTTCTTTGCGGCGCACTTCCTCCAGGGCCGCCACCACCTGGCTGACCACGTGAAACTTGTCGAACACGACCTGCGCGTTGCCAAAGTTCTCCCGGACGCCTTTCATATAGGCTGGGCTCATGTTGATGGCGATTTGCGTCACCGCCTTCGGATGGCCGTTGTGCTGCGATAATTGCTCGGAAAAGCGCTCCCACACGCTGGCGTCCTTGCCTTCCACCGCCAGCAACACCCGCTTGGCCACCAAATCCACAAACACCGTCAGGTAGTTGTGCCCCTTCTTGCGATTCATTTCATCGGCCCCCACCCAAACCACATTCTCCCAGCTCAGTTCCCCCCAAGCCGCGTCCACATGCGCAAAGAGCGCCCGCCACAACTTCTGATCCGTCTCGCCCAGGATCTCGCCCGCTTTCTTGACCGGCATTTCCCGCATCAAGGTCAGCGCAAACGCCTCAAACTCCTGCGTGAGCCCCCGACTGCGACCCTCCCAAGGAGCCCTCACCGTGTAAACCTTCTGGCAGCCTTTGCATTGTCCGCGGGGCAGCGAACAAACGACCTCCGATTCCAACTGGCACACGTTGAGGTGCCGCCAGCGTCGCTCCGGCGCGTGATCGTAGCCGCTCACCGACTTGCCATCGCAATAAGGACAGACTTCTGTCCTCCACAGTTCGGGCGTTTCCTCCACCCGAATGAGCACTTTACTTTCCTTCTCCACATACTCCACACCACTCACGCGCCAGGAATCACCCAGCGCCATAATCTGATGAAACATTTTCTCGGGAATCATCCTCCCAGTTTAAATCACCCGAAAACCTCGTCTACCCATTAAAAACGTCGAGGAACCTCATATATTTATTTACACTTAAAAATTATGACCGTGACACCTAACACCTATTAAGCCCGGAAGGTCAACAGAAAAAAAGCATCCCTGACGGAAAGATATTTCTTTCCGTTTTTGCGACTTCAGAACCGAGCATCCGACTTAATTTCAGTTGGCAGCACGGAGGGTGGTCCTCCGGCTAAACACCTATTCGGACTCAGTCGGGCCGGCAGCAGCCATACGAGCCGCCACCGGTCTTCCAGCCCCGTGATCAAACGCCACGGCGCGGTCCAGAAACTCTAAGCAGTACACCCCTGGGCTATCCATTCAAGTTGACGGACGGCTGCCCCGATCAAGTCGGGGCTCCAGTTTTTTGCGGACGTGCCCTGGGGGCGGAGACTCCACATTGTCTTTCGTTCCGAAGTTATGTTGTGACTCTGCCGCCGGCCAGCTAAACGAGCCGGGGCCGGCGGCCGAGCCATCCAGCGCGCGGCCCCGGCGGTCGCGAACGGGTGATGGCCGCTGGCCGGAGTTCCCAATCAAATCCACGGAGTCCTCCTGTGCCCAACGCAGACCGGGGGTGCTCGGGCACCATTGAGTTGGGTCTGTGACTCGTGCGGGCATCGGGGTTAAGCGGCTCCAGTTAGACGTGCGGGTTGACTCCGGCCAGGGCCAAGTTCATTTATGCGTCAGCGCCGCCACCAGGCGTTCGGGATCGAACACGGTGTGGTCGCGGAGCATGAAATAGACGGCGCGGGCCAGTTTGATGGCCAGGACGGTGTTGGCTTTGAACTTGTTGCCGCCCATTTTGGCTTCCAGGCGTTGGGCCAGCGGGCCGATGACCACCGGGTCGCGTTTGGCAATGACGGCGGCTTCGCCGAAAGTCCAGCGCAGATAGGCGTTGCCCAGCTTGGCGCCGCGCAGGCCCTTGATCTTGCCGGCGCTGGCGACCGTGCCTTTGACCAGGCGGCAGTAACTCAGGAAGTCCTTGACGGTGGGGAAGCGGTTAATGTCGCCGATTTCGTAGAGCAGGATCAAACCCAGGTGTTCGCCGATGCCCGGCACCGTTTGCAACAAGGTGTAGTCGCGCGGCGCGGCGGTTTTGGTGAGCCTTTGGAGTTGCGCTTCCAGCGTGGCGATCTGGGTGTCGTAATGGCCGATGAGCGCCAGATCGTTTGGGAGGGCCAACTGGCGGATGGGGTTGTCCTCCTGCGCCAGCAGTTGGGTTTCCCAGGGCTCGCGGTTGGGACGGGTCTGGCGCAGCGTCGGGCGGTTATGGGCCAGTTGATGGGATTGGATGCGGGTCAACAGTTCGGCGCGACGCCAGACATAGAGGATGCGCTGGCGCAGCAGAGCGCGCAGGGGTCGTTTGTCCGCCGGATAGACGTAGGCGGGCGGGATGAGGTTGGTGCGCAGGAGGTGGGCAATCTTTTCGGAATCAATGCGGTCGTTCTTGTTTTTGCCGCCGTGGATGGCTTTGAGGTAGAGCGCGTGGGCCAGGACGAAGTGCAGGCCAGCGGCCTGGCAGGCGTCGGCCAGCCAGTACCAGCCGAACATGCATTCGGCGCAGACCGTCAGGTCGTGGCGATAGGGCGCCACCAGCTTGAGGAAGAAGTTGAAGTCATTGTTGCGGATGTTGGTATGGACGAGCTTCTTCCCGTCGCGGTCCATGAGGCAGACGTACATCTGGTGGGCGTGGAGATCAATTCCGCAGTTGAATTGTGTGGTCGAAGTGTAATATTTCATAACGTTAGACGAAAGGTGCCGCGAGGCACCGGTTAAACTAACAAGTCATGCGGGGAGTGTTGGTAGCACTCCCCGCCCTTTGCCCATGATACACAAAAACCAAAAGGGCTTAACTGGGAGTATCAAGTCGCCGGAGCCAACCGCCGTTGGCGCTTGCAGTTCCGCTGTCGCGGTTCACGTCGCTAGTCGGCGGTGGCTCAGCTTTTTTCGTTAGGCGACTGCGCACTATGAAAACATATTTGTGGCTTTTGACTCTTGCGTTCGCTGTTATTTGCATCAGTTGTTGGGCGCTTACGTCACTGTCACTGCATGTGCTATCAGAGATGAAGATTACGCTGCCAGCTATTACGATCATAGTGCTTCACCCTTGCAGTTGGATTTTGTTTTGTCCTGTGCCGTGGGTTATTTATTCAGCGATTCTGAGTTTTCGGAAAGAAATTACGACGAGTTCGGCGTTTCTATTCACTGGCACATTGTTCTTAGCCGTGGCATTGGTTGTTTGCGTGGTGGCGGTTGCGGATATTGTGCCGTGGATTGCGATACATTCGTTTGTTTGAGCCTATGACGTCGCCTAACACCGCGCTGGAGCCAACGGCCACTGCCCCTTGAGTTTTCGGTTGAGATATGAAGATTGAGAGTCCAGATTGCATTCGGAGCTTGGCCGCCCGTGGCCGTGGCTCAGCTTTGGATCGTTAGGCCGACTAGCGCACCACGCAATATGACGACATTCCTCATAACTTGGAATCCGAAGCGATGGCATTGGGAAGCGCTTCACGACCAGATAGACGAGCTGCGCCGGAAAGGTTTCGTTGATATTAGATGGAGCTGCGGACGCACTCGGCGCATTCAGCGTGGCGACCGGATATTTATGCTCAGGCAGGGAGTAGAGCCGCGAGGCATTATGGCATCTGGCTACGCTACCAGTGGTGCATTTGAGGCCGAGCACTTCGATGAGAAGCGGGCTGGTGACACAGCTATTTACGTTGACGTGCGGCTCGATACTTTGCTCGATCCTTTGGCAGACACGATTCTGGAGCGTCAGGAGTTAGAGGCTGGTCATCTTGCCGAAGTTCACTGGGCTACGCAGATGTCTGGCATTCACATTCCGGCTGAGGCAGCAGCACAGCTTGAGACAGCTTGGACAGCATTTCTCAGTCAGCACGGTCAGGAGCCGGTAGTGTTAGCCGAGGAGGTTACGACACCGGCACAGTTTTTTGAGGGAGCCACGCGGCAGGTCACTGTGAACATTTACGAGCGTTGCCCACACGCACGCCAGCGGTGCATTGAGCATTATGGCTGTCGCTGTTCAGTTTGCGGCTTTGACTTCGAGGCGGCTTTTGGTGAGCTTGGTCGTGGGTTCATTCACGTCCACCATCTCAAGCCATTGGCGGAGATTAGAGCGGAGTATGAGATAGACCCGATTATGGATTTGCGACCGATTTGCCCGAATTGTCACGCGATGATTCACCGCAGCGCCGAGGCGTTGACGATTGAGGATTTGAAACGGAGGATTTTGAGCCATGACCCGTCGGCCTAACAAGTCGCCGGAGCCAACCGCCGTTGGCGCTTGCCGTTCCGCTATCGCGGTTCACGTCGCGAGTCGGCGGTGGCTCAGCTTTTTTCGTTAGGCGGCAAGCGCACGCAACAAACCACAGCCACATTTTATGGAACAACAAAAACCAAACAGTAGGTCGTTAGCCCAAGCGTTAGCGATAGGCATCGGTGTCGGCATTGGTGTTGGTTCTGGCATCGGTGTCGCATTGGGTGTAGTGATGCACAACATCGGAGTTGGTATCGCGCTGGGAGTTGGCATCGGTATTAGTTTTGGCGCAGCTACCGGCGCTATCATTTATTCACTCACGAGAGCTAAAAGAAGTTGAGACCATTGCCGCCTAACAAGTCGCCGGAGCCAACCGCCGTTGGCGCTGTCAGTTCCGCTATCGCGGTTCACGTCGCAGGTCGGCGGTGGCTCAGCTTTCTACGTTAGCAGCCTGTTGAAGTAATTGTGAAAATAAAATATAATTGTGTTGTCTTATAGTTAGTATAAGTTACAATTTTTCATGTTCAAACCGCAAACATTGCCGCCGCCGGAACTTTTCGTTCCATCCCGTCAACTGGTGCAGCCTGTCTCCTCCTCTTTTTACATCAAGCTCGACCAGACGCTCCAGTCTTTTTCCTTTGCTTCCGAAGTGCGGCAGCTTTGCGCGGCCTGCTATTCCGGCAATGGCCGTGGTCGTCCGGGCGTTGACCCGGTGGTGTATTTCAAGATGCTGATGGTCGGTTTCTTTGAGAACATCCCCAGCGAGCGGGGCATTGCCGAGCGCTGCCAGGATTCCATTTCCATCCGTGCCTTCCTGGGCTATGACCTGACCGGGAACACCCCGGATCATTCCACCCTGTCGGTCATCCGCTCCCGTCTGGGCGTGGAGGTTTACCACCAGGTATTCCTTCTGATCTTGGCGGCCTTGCAGGAGCACGGGCTGGTCAAGGGCCGCAACGTGGGCATAGACGCCTCCGTGATCGAGGCCAACGCCTCGCTCAAAGGGCTGGTCAACCGCCAGACCGAGGAAGTCTATTGGGAATATGTCCGCCGTCTGGCCGCGGAGAACGGGATTGATCCCAAGGATGCCGACGCCGTCCGGCGGTTTGACCGCAAGCGGCCCAAGAAGATGAGCAACCAGGACTGGGAAAACCCCAATGACCCTGACGCCAAGATCGGGCCGACCAAGGCCGGGGCCACCGACATGATCTACAAGCCGGAGAACACGGTGGATTTGGACACGGGCGCGATCTTGAACGCGGAGGTGCGTCCGGGCGATGAACCCGATCACAAGGATCTCGCGCTGCATGTGCTGGAGGCGCAGGAGAACATCAACGAGGTTAAAGAGCTTCCTGCGGGAACCCTGACGATTGAAAGCGCCACGGCGGACAAGGGCTATCACGCGGTGCCGGAAATGGGCGGCTTGCAGCAGGAGGGGATTCGCACGGTGATTTCCGATCCGGTGATCAACCGGAACATGGAGAAACTCACCGACGAAGAGTCCAAGGTGGTGCGCAGTGCCAGACGGAGCGCCAAAAGCAAGTCGGGCAAGGAACTGTTGAAGAGCCGGGGGATGCACCTTGAGAGACCGTTCGCGCACATACTGGATGCCGGAGGAGCGCGGCGGACGACGCTCCGGGGACGGGACAACCTCAACAAGCGCTTCAAGTTTTCGGCGGCCATTTACAACCTGTCGCAACTGATGAGGAAACTGCTGGGCGTGGGAACACCCAAACAATGGGTGGCCTGGGGGAAGGCCCTTTTTTACGTGGTCTGGAGGCTTTTGCTGGAGGGAGGGTTCCGGTTTGCCGGAAATATTGGAACGGGACTGCAAAGATACGGGCGGCGATTGGTGGCGCGGGTGGAAGTTATGGCCGCAGCGATTTTTCGCGCCTCACCCGCCCGCCTTAATTATGACCATTGTTCAACAGGCTGCTAATGAAAAAACTTTTCATCGGCATAGATATCATGCTTTGAACTGCTTCACCGCCTCGATACAACGCCCGCAAATTGTCGGATGCTCGGTGTTCTGGCCAATGTCCATTTCCCAATGCCAGCAGCGCTCGCATTTCTGGCCATCGGCTTTGGAAACTTTGATTGAAAGAACGTTTATACGAATGGCCGGACTACCACCGAGCGGTGTTTGATCATGGTTACCATCTTCCAATTGCGATACGTTTATCAACTCACGGAAATTGACTTGATGATTTGTCGCAGCAAAGGAAATACTTGCAGTTCCACCGATTATGACTTTCGCCTCAAGTGATTTGCCAATGATTCCGGCTTTTCTCTTTGTTTCGAGTTCTTGCAAGACAGGTTGGCGAAGTTCAAAAAACTTTTTCCAAATCGTTGTTTCTTCATCCGAACGAGAAAATTGCTTTGGAATCCAATTCGCTTCGTGAACCGAATTCTCCCTTTTCCCCGGCACAAATTCCCACGCTTCGTCCGCCGTGAAGACCAAAACCGGCGAGAGCATCTGGCAGAGGCCGGTCACCAGCCGGTGCAGCGTGGTCTGCGTCGAGCGTCGGCGATGCGAATTGGCCGGGTCGGTGTAGAGCCGGTCCTTGATGACGTCGTGGTAAATCGAGGATAGTTCCACGGCGATGAACTGGCTGACTTTTTGATAGACGACGTGGAATTCGTAGTCGTCGTAGGCTTTGATAACCTCAGCTTCGAGCTTTGAGAATTCGCCAAGTATCCAGCGGTCGAGGCCGGTGAGCTTGTCGTCGGCCACGGCATGCTTTGCCGGATCGAAGTCGTAAAGGTTCGAGAGCTGGTAGCGCAGGGCGTTGCGGATGCCGCGATAGGTCTCGGCAACCTTGGCGATGCGTTCCTCGCTTACGACGATGTCGTTGCGATAATCCTGGGACGCGACCCACAGGCGGACGATGTCCGCACCGTGTTTTTTCACGTAAGCCTCGGCGGTTTGCGGTTTTTCGTAAATGCCCTGGGCTTGCTTGCTCTTGGAAATTTTCTCGCGGTCCGCATCCACCATGAAACCGTGCGTCAAAACGGTTTTGAACGGCGCGGCACCATTGCCGGCGAGCGACAGCAGCAGCGACGATTGAAACCAGCCGCGATGCTGGTCGCTGCCTTCGAGATAGACGTCGGATTGCCAGCAACGTGCTTCCGGCATCTTGCCGGAAGAACTGACATTTTGATCTGCCGGCGGGACGCCGGCAGCACGTTGTAATTCCTTCCGCCGCATCAACACCGAGCGCGACGACGAGCCGGAATCAATCCAGACATCCAGCGTGTCGTTGGACTTGTTGACGGCTTCCGCGCCTTTCCAATCCTTAGGTTTCACGAGCGACCAAAGGTCGGCGGAGGATTTCTCGAACCATACGTTCGAGCCGTGTTTTTCAATCAGGTCGGCAGCGTTGCGGACGATTTGGGCGTCGAGAATCGGCTCGCCTTTGGCGTCGTAAAACGCCGGAATCGGTACGCCCCAGGTGCGCTGGCGCGAGATGCACCAGTCGGGCCGGGTTTGCACGGCGCTTTTGATGCGATTGACGCCCCAGTCCGGCACCCATTTCACGCGGTCAATCTCGGCAAGGGCGGCGGAGCGAAAGGTTTGTGGCACAGACCTCTGGTCTGTGTTTTTGGCATCAGCACACAGGCCGGAGGCCTGTGCCACGACATGGTCAATCTCGATGAACCACTGGTCCATCGCACGGAAAATGATGGGGGTCTTGCTGCGCCAGCAGTGCGGGTAGCTATGGTGATAATTCTCCTGATGCAACAGCGCCTTGCGAGCGCGAAGTTCGTGCAAAACGGCTTCGTTCGCGTCGCTTTTGCCATGTTTCTCGAGAATGGATTTGCCGATCATTTCTGACGGCATCTGCTGCTCAACGGGCAAATCGTTCGTATGCGCAAACTTGCCATCGTCGTCCACCGGCGAATAAATCGGCAGGCCGGCGGATGAGCCGAGGCCGTAGTCTTCGAGACCGTGTCCCGGTGCGATGTGAACGAAACCGGTGCCCGTGTCGCTGGTGACGAATCCGGCCGGATGGAACTTGCCAGTACGATTGCAAAACGGGTGCTGAAACTGCAGTGCGGCAAGTTTTTCGGTTGGGAACGGTTGCTCCGTGTAACCGCTCCAGCCGCATTTTTCCGCGACAGCGGGCAGCAAATCGCGGAATAAAATGTATTTTTCCCCCGCGACCTCGACCTGGGCGTATTGAAATTTGTCGTTGTAAGCGACGGCGAGATTTGCCGGCAACGTCCAAGGCGTCGTCGTCCAAATCAGCACAAACGTGTCCGGCTGGCCGACGACGGGGAACTTCACAAAAATGCTCTGGCTGACATGGTCCTGGTATTCGACCTCGGCTTCAGCGAGCGCGGTGCGGCAGGGAATGCTCCAATAGACCGGTTTTTTGCCTCGATACACGAAGCCTTTTTCGACGATGTCGGCGAACAGCCGCAGTTCGTCGGCTTCGTATTCCTTGTTGAGCGTCAGATAAGGATTTTCCCAGTCACCGAGGACGCCAAGTCGTTTGAATTGGGTGCGCTGGATGTTGATGTATTTGCGGGCGTCGGCTTCACAGGCTTTACGGATGGTGGCGGCGTCGAAATTTGAGGCTGGCGACGAGGGCGTCGCAGTCACATTCGGCGACGAGGCGTCGCCGCCACGCTTGCGCATCTCCTGGGACACCTTGAATTCGATGGGCAGGCCGTGGCAATCCCAGCCCGGCATGTACGGCGCGCTAAAACCCCGGAGGGTTTTGTATTTGATGATGATGTCCTTGAGAATCTTGTTCAGCGCCGTGCCGATGTGGACGTCGCCGTTGGCGAACGGCGGGCCGTCGTGCAGGACAAATTTTTCCGCGTTCGCGCGCGCCGCCTGAATTTTTGTGTAAAGCCCGGCGTTCTGCCATTTTTTGAGACGTTCCGGCTCCCGGGCGACGAGGTCGGCTTTCATGGGAAAGTCGGTGCGCGGCAGGTTAAGCGTGTTTTTGTAGTCCGTCGCCATTTTTCGGAGCGCGAACGATAACAGTGGCAAAAAGCGCTGTCAATGAATGCAGGAAGTTAAAGATTCCTGTTTACAGCACGGGTTTGGTTGTTAACATCCGTTCAGAAAAAATATACGCGCGGACGATGTATGAAAAAAATCGAAGCCATCATCAAGCCGTTCAAACTTGAGGAAGTAAAATCTGCGCTGGCCGCTCTGGGGGTTCAGGGAATGACCGTCGCGGAGGTAAAGGGGTTTGGCCGTCAAAAGGGGCACACGGAAATTTATCGTGGCAGTGAATACACGGTGGATTTTCTGCCCAAGGTGAAAATTGAGGTTGTGCTGGCTGATGCACAGGCCGCTTCCGCGGTGGACGCAATTGTCAAAGCGGCCAAGACGGGCAAGATCGGTGATGGTAAAATTTTTGTAAGTGCGGTGGAGAGCATCGTTCGCATTCGTACTGGTGAAACGGGCGAGCAAGCGGTTTGAATCAAATGTTGCGTGTCAGAAGGCTATGAAAACCTTGATTCAGGCTCCTGTGAATAACTCGTGAACAAAAGTTAATATGTTATCCTAGATACTTTCGTTCCAATGGCATAAAACGCTTTCGTTAATTGAAGTTGTTTGGGGCGTCTTATCATTTTTACCAGACATGTGAGGCTGATGTGGACTTTGTTTTTCGTAAGGTGTTGATAATAAGCAGTTTGTTTGGATTGTACAATGAAGCTTTTGGCGTTAGAGTTGAATGCATGTCTGCTTTCTCGGGGTCATGGCTCTTTGCCAAGGCAAACATGGGCGGAAACCGGCAACCAACGCTGAGTTGGGGGCCAGGTGAATAAACCGCTTGAAAAACGGGCTTTTTGATAGAATGCAAATGCAATTTTCGGCTGAAAAAATTTGGAATTCTGCGCGGGAACATCTCCGTTCCAAGCTGAATAACGACACCTACAACATGTGGTTCGCACCGCTGCGAGCCTGCGCGATTGACGGCAACAACGTGACACTGGAGGCGGCCAACGAATTCAGCGGAGTCTGGCTCAAGGACAATTACCTCAGCCTGTTACAGGATGCTTTTGCCGTTGCTGCCGGCCGCCAATTGCAGGTCAAATTCAAAATTGCCACGGGAAATGCGCCGGCTCCGGCCGCCTCCGCGCCGGCTCCGGTCAAAACCAAAGCTCCCGAACCTGCTCACGAGCGCCCGGCCAACCCCGAATTGCATTTCAATCCTAAAAACACCTTTGAATCATTCGTCGTCGGCAACAACAACAATTTCTCCTACGCCGCCGCCTTGGCTGTCGCTCAAGCGCCCGGCAAATCCTACAACCCGCTTTTTCTTTACGGTGGCGTCGGCCTCGGCAAGACGCATTTGCTTCACGCCATTGGCCAGCATGTTTCTGGAAACAAAAAGGGCGCGCGTGTCGCCTACCTGTCCTCCGAGAAATTCACGAACGAATACATTGACGGAATCCAAAACAACCAGCTTGCCAAATTCCGCAAGAAATATCGTCAGACGGACGTGCTGTTGATTGACGACATCCAGTTTCTCGCCGGCAAGGAACGCATCCAGGAGGAATTTTTCCACACCTTCAACGCGCTGCACGAGGCGCACAAGCAAATCGTGCTCACGTGCGACCGGCCGGCCAGCGAAATTCAGGGGCTGGAACACCGTCTCGTCTCGCGGTTCGAATGGGGCCTGGTCACCGACCTGCAACCGCCGGACGTTGAAATGCGCCTGGCCATTCTCCAAAAGAAGGCGCAGATCATGGGCGTGACGCTGTCGGACGACATCATGAATTTTCTCGCCAATCGCATCCGCACCAATGTCCGCCGGCTGGAAGGCGCGCTCATCCGCGTGGCGTCCTACGCCTCGCTCACCGGCAAGAAACTCACCATCGAAGTCGTCGAAGGCTTGCTGCGTGAAATCCTTCATGAAGAAGGCCGTTTTTCCGTCAACATCGAAGTCATTCAGAAGAAAGTCGCGGAACATTTTGACATTCGCCTGGCCGACATGACCAGCAAGCGCCGTCCGGAAAACATCGCCTTCCCGCGCCAGATCGCCATGTATCTTTCGCGCCAGATGACTGAAAGTTCGCTGAATACCATCGGCGAAGCCTATGGCGGACGAGATCACGGCACGGTGTTGCACGCCTGCCGCTTGGTCAAAGATCGCATGGAAGTGGACGCCAACGTCCGCCAGGTCGTCCATTACCTCGAGAAGCAATTGATGCGCTAAACCTGATTGCGAATTAAATCCGCAGTTGGCAATCTGCAATTCGCAATCGTTTATGCCAGTAATTGAAGTCAGCGGTCTCACCAAGACCTTTCGCACCTACAAAAAGCAGCCGGGGTTTGGCGGCGCAATCAAAGGGCTGTTTCACCGCCAATACGAACAAATCATCGCCGTCAACGACGTCAGCTTCAAGATTGAACCCGGCGAACTTGTCGGTTTTCTCGGCCCCAACGGCGCGGGCAAGACCACCACGCTCAAGATGCTCGCCGGTCTGCTTTATCCCACCGGCGGCTCGGCCCGCGTGCTCGGTTACGTCCCGTGGGAGCGCGCCGACGGCTATCGCCGCCAGTTTGCGCTCGTGCTCGGCCAGAAAAACCAGCTTTGGTGGGACCTGCCCGCGCGTGAATCGCTCGAACTGAACGCGAAAATTTACGGCATCCCCGCCGACCGGTTTGAGCGCACCGTTGCCGAAATGAGCGAAATGCTCAACGTCCGTGACAAGCTCAACATCAGTGTGCGCGAACTGTCGCTCGGCGAGCGCATGAAGATGGAATTGATCGCCTCGCTGCTGCACCAGCCCAAGGTGTTGTTCCTCGACGAACCGACCATCGGCCTCGACGTGGTTTCGCAAAAGATCGTCCGCGAATTCATCCGCCGTCACAACGCCGGGCAAAAGACGACGATATTGCTCACGAGCCATTACATGGCCGACATCCAGGCGCTTTGTGAGCGGGTCATCATCATTGACCGCGGCAAAATCTTCTTCGATGGCAAATTAAGCGAAATCCTGGATCGCTTCGCTGATTTCAAACTCGTCACCATTCAATGCGAAAAAGCGAGCGATTATCCGGCGGAAAATCTGGCGAGTTACGGTGAGGTCGTCGAAAAAAACGCCGGCTCGATCCAGTTCAAGGTCAAACGTGACCGCGTCATTCCGGTTTGCAAATCGCTGCTCGACGATCTGGCGGTGAGCGATATTGATATTCAGGAAGTGCCCATCGAAGACGTGATCCGCCAGATTTTCGCCCGATGAATTAGTTTTGCAATGGGGAGTGCATCCTCCCCGGATGCGGTCTGGCGCACTCGCGCCAGACATTTCGGCGGACGAGGGCGTCCGCCGATGCACGCGAGGCGCGCGCGCTCCCCGTTCCCATTGCAACGCTTGCGATTAAACAAACCGCATGCTTCAATCCGCGCATGGACGTTCTCCTGCAAGCGGCGATTGAAGAAGCCAGAAAAGGTCTGGCTGAAGGTGGAATCCCCATCGGCTCGGTGCTGGTGCTGGATGGCAAAATCATCGGGCGCGGCCACAACCAGCGGGTGCAGCGCGGCAGCGTGATTCACCACGCGGAAATGAACTGCCTTGAAAATGCCGGCCGACTCAAGGCTTCGATTTACCAACGCTGCATTCTTTATTCGACGCTATCGCCGTGCCCGATGTGTAGCGGCGCGATTTTGCTCTACAAAATTCCGCGTATCGTCATCGGCGAAAATGTGACGTTCCAAGGCCCGGAGGAATACGTCCGCTCGCAAGGCGTGAAAGTGGAAATTTTGACCGACCCGACGTGCATCCAACTCATGCGCGATTTCATCAAATCCAGGCCGGAACTTTGGAACGAAGATATTGGCGTATGAATTTTGTAGCAGCGGACGTCAGTCTGCTCATTCGTAAATTTAGAGCCGACTCACGTCGGCTGCTACGAGAAGAATTTTACGCTGCTTCCTGATCCTGCTTGCGCCGCACAATGGGTTTGCTTTCGCCGAGCACGACCGGCCGGGTGATTTTGACGTGAATGATGCTGCCGTTGTCCGGCGCTTCATACATCAAATCGAGCATCAATTTTTCAATCAACCCGCGCAAGGCCCGTGCGCCGGTGCCCTTTTTCAGCGCTTGGGCCGCCAGTTCATGCAGCGCATCCGGTGTAAATTCCAGTTCCGCGCCTTCCATGGCCATGAGTTTGGCATACTGTTTCGTCAGCGCGTTTTTCGGCTCGGTGAGAATGGCAACCAACTCCTCTTCGGTCAATTCGGCCAGCGTCGTCACGACCGGCAGCCGGCCGACAAATTCTGGAATGAAGCCGAAATTGAGCAAATCCTCCGGTTCGGCGTGCTGGAGAATTTCACTACGCGCCGCGCCGGCATTTTTTTGCGCCTCTCCGATTGCGCCAAAACCCATCACGTGCCGGCCCAGCCGCCGGTGAATGACTTTCTCCAACCCGATGAACGCACCGCCGCAAATGAACAAAATGTCCGTCGTATCCACGCGGATGTATTCCTGCTGCGGGTGTTTGCGTCCGCCCTGGGGCGGGACGTTGCAGACCGTGCCTTCGAGGATTTTCAGCAGCGCCTGCTGCACGCCTTCACCTGAAACGTCGCGGGTAATGGACGGGCCTTCCGCCTTGCGCGCGATCTTGTCAATTTCGTCAATGTAAACAATGCCGCGCTGGGCGCGCTTCACGTCGTAATCGGCATTTTGGAGCAAACGCAGAATAATATTCTCCACGTCCTCGCCCACGTAACCGGCCTCGGTGAGCGTCGTCGCGTCAGCGATGGCGAAGGGCACGTCGAGAATTTTGGCGAGCGTCCGGGCCAGCAGCGTTTTGCCGGAGCCGGTCGGCCCGATCATCAAGATGTTGCTCTTCTCGATCTCCACGTCGGCGTGCTTGGTGGCTGCGCCGCCCTCGGCGCAACTCCCGCCTTCCGCCGGAGTTTTCGGCTGGATCCGCTTGTAATGATTATGCACCGCCACGGCCAGGGTTTTTTTCGCGTGTTCCTGACCGACGCAATAAAGGTCAAGCTGTCGTTTGATGGCCGCCGGTTTGGGAACGGTGAACTTCGGCTGCTGTTTTTTGGCAGCGACCGCGAATTCCCGGTCGAGAACGTTTTTACAGAGAATGATGCAGTTGTCGCAAATATAAACGTCGGGGCCGGCAATGAGCTTGCGCACTTCCGCGTGCGACTTGCCGCAGAAACTGCACATGGTGATGTTGTTCGGACGGGCCACGGGGAATTTACGATTTGCGATTTACGATGTACGATTGCCAACGGCGAATGGCGCGGTGCATTTTGAATTACAGTGAATATCCGAACGCTTCTCCCTCGCCCTTTCAGAAAGGGAGAGGGCCGGGGTGAGGGTTCGCTTTGTGTTCACGCGCCGTCTGAAATCATCTTGTTCACACAACCACCGAAGTTTTCTCCGCGCCGGGGATTTCCTTGCGGGATTGCACCACTTGATCCACGAGGCCGTATTTTTGGGCCTCCTCGGAAGACATGAAATTATCGCGGTCGGTGTCCTTGCCAATGTTCTCGACGGATTTGCCGGTATGTTTGGCGAGGATTTCGTTGAGCCGGTCCTTGAGCCGTAAAATTTCCCTGGCCTGGATGCTGATGTCGCTGGCCTGGCCCTGCACGCCGCCCCAGGGCTGATGGATGAGGATGCGCGCGTTCGGCAAGGCGTAACGTTTGCCCTTCGCGCCCGCCGCGAGCAGGACCGCGGCCATGCTGGCCGCCTGCCCGACGCAATAGGTGTTCACGTCGCAGGTGAGATATTGGATCGTGTCGTAAACCGCCAGCCCGGCCGTAACGCTGCCGCCGGGCGAATTGATGTAGAGATGAATGTCCTTTTTCGGATCAGACATTTGCAGGAACAAAAGCTGCGCGATGACGATGTTCGAAACCGTGTCATCCACCGCCGTGCCGAGAAAAATGATGCGGTCCACCAGCAGCCGTGAGTAGATGTCCCACGTCCGCTCGCCGCGGCCGGTTTGCTCCACTACAATTGGAACCAGAAAATCTTGCATGGCTAAATAACTACTCCATTTTTGCCGCAAGTAAAGGCGGGAAACGTTTTTAACCACGGATGCACACGGATGGACACGGATAAAACAAATCACCCGTGCCGCTTGAGACGGCGGCCGATTCTCCCTCTCCGCCAACGGGAGTTGGGGGAGAGGGCCGGGGCGAGGTGGTGCGTTATGCCAAATTAATTTCACCCTCCGTCTCTGCAGCTAAATATTTTCCCCAAATCAATCGGAACGCACCGGCAAATTCCTCCGGCTTTTCGGTCATCCAGCGGGTGATTTTTTCCGGCGCAAACCATCCGCCACGCTCGATTTCGTCCGGGTGCAGTTGGAACGGCCCTTCGGCCTGATAGCGATAGACCCAGACAAATTCCGCATCCGTTTCCGGGCACGCAGCAATTTTGAAAAGCTTTTGCAGTGGCGGCGACGCCCCCGTCGCCACGGCTCCGGCATTCATGTCCAATCCGATTTCCTCCCGCAATTCGCGCACCGCGCAGGCGTCGTAATCCTCGCCGGAATCCACGTGTCCGGAGGTTGAGGAATCCCATTTGCCCGGCTCGTGGTCCTTTTTCATCGAGCGTTTTTGAAGAAAAGTCTCGCCGCGCGCATTGAACACCAGCACATGCACGGCGCGATGCTTCAATCCGAGCCGATGCACTTCGCTGCGAGGCTTCCGGTCAATCACCTCGTCGCACTCGTTGACAACGTCAAAAATTTCCTCGGGCATAAATTAAATCAACGTGTTACTTTTGATTAGATGAAGTTGAGCTGAATCCAATTTGGCAAAGCGAACCAGAATTTCCGTTCCATCTATTCGTCTGATTGCTGTTCCAACTCTGATTGCCATTCCAACTTGTAGAAATGAACCCTAGCCTTGCAAAGAAACTCACAAAGTTTATGAATACAGCCCTTCAGTTGTTCTCCAGTTGTTTGAGGAGAGTTAGGTCATCGCCACACGGCTTCAAATGTTGATCCAGAAGGTCTGGGAATTTCAGTAAATCATCAGTCAGTTGATCAGTCAGTCGTATGCGTTTATCAATTTTTTCAATAATTTTTTTAGTTTTCATAAAAATCCTGTGAGTCACTTGGGGTTAAACACTTTTTTAGTCAACGCAACAAACTGTTCCAAACTCAATTTCTCCGCGCGTTCCTGCGGTGAGATTTTCAGGGTGGCAAATGCGTCCGCCAGTTGTTCCACCGCCCAGTCTTCGCGCAGCAGTTTCAACATCATTTTCCGCCGTTGCGAGAACGCGCGTTTGACGATTTTTACAAAAGTGGCGTGCTGGCTTTCGGGCAAAAGCGGACGGGTGCGACGGATCAAAACCACGCACGCCGAATCCACGTCCGGCGCGGGGAAAAAACAGCCGGCCGGAATTTTGAACCACTCGCGCAGCTCGTAGTCGAGTTGAAGCAGCAACGTCAGCACACCGTAATCTTCGTTGCCGGCTTTGGCCATGAGCCGGCGGGCAACTTCGAGTTGCAACGTGGCAACCATCCGTTCCGGTCGTTTGGGCGATTGCGCCAGTTCCACAAAAATGGTTGAAGCGACGGAGAAGGGTAAATTCGCCACGAGCTTCCAATCGTGCCAATCGTGAGACTCGCGGCGGAAAAACTCCAGCGCATCGGCATGGAGCAGATGTAGCGCAGGCGTCTCGCCTGCTTTTAAATTTTCGCCCAAACCGTGCAGGCGGAACGCCTGCGCTACGTTGAAACGTTCGCGCAAAAATTCAACCAGCCGGGCGTCCTTTTCGATGGCCAAAACTTCACCCGCATTTTGCAGAAGCAATTCCGTCAGCGGCCCCAGCCCCGGCCCGATTTCGAGGACTTTATCCGCTTTTTCCAGTTCCGCCGCGTTAACGATGCGCCGGAGCTGATTGCCATCGTGCAGAAAATTCTGGCCGAGGGATTTCGTCAGTTGAATCCCGCGCGTGGCCAGCAGTTCCCGCATTTCCGAAAGTTTCATCGGGAAAGATTAAACCACGGATAAACACGGATGGACACGGATAAAAACGGATTCGTGGATGAATGGATTGATGGATAAATGAAATACGTGCGATTGGGTTCCCGCCCGATAATCCAATCATCCAACTATCCATCAATCCAGTCGTCTGTTTTATCCGTGGTTCAATACTTCCGCAAGCGCGCTGACGGCTTTGGCCAATTGCGCTTTGGTAATCGTAAGCGGGGGCGTGAGGCTGATGACATTACCATGCTCCCCCTCGGGCAACAGAATGAAGCCGCGCTGCAACATGGTTTTAATGGCCTGCATGGCCGTGTCAGTGGCGGGCCGGCCGTCGGCCAGATGCAATTCCACTCCCGCCATCAAACCCAAACCGCGCACGGCGATTTGAAATTTCGGATTTGAAATCTTCGATTGCAGTTCGCCCAGCAGAAATTCGCCAAGTTCCGCGCTGCGTTCCGGCAATTCGAGTTTTTCAATTTCCTTGATTTGTGCCAGCGCCATCGCGCAGCCGACGGGATGGCCGAGGAAGGTGCTGGTGTGAATCGCCTCGCCGCGTGATGCCGGCCACGCGGTATCCATCAGATCGGCGCGGCCGATGCAGGCCGAGAGCGGAAAACCGCCGGTGAGGGCCTTGCCCAGGCAGATGAGGTCGGGCATGACGCCGGTATGTTCGCAGGCAAACCATTTTCCGGTGCGGCCAAAACCGGTGTAAATTTCATCGAGAATCAACAGCGCACCGTGTTCGTCGCAGAGTTTTCGCAGCAACGGCAGAAATTCCCCGTGTGGAATATTGATGCCGCCGCGGGCTTGCACCGGTTCGACCAGAATCGCGCCAATACGCTCGCGGCGAAAAATCTGGCGAATGCGCCTCTCAACTTCGTAGCAGCCGACGTGAGGAGGCTTATCATAACGTTTCGGGTTTCGGGTTTCGGGTTTCGAGTTTGAAGTGAGCCTTCTCACGTCGGCTGCTAAAGGAAACGGAACAAAGTGGCCAAACTCGCGGAGTTGAAAATGAAAGGGGTTGCGGAAAAAATCGCGGTGGGTGGCGTTGAGCGCACCGTAGCCAAGGCCATGATACGCGCCCTCGAAGGCAATCACACCGCGTTTGCCGGTGGCCAGCATCATGGTTTTGAACGCGGACTCAACGGCTTCAAAACCGGAATTGCTGAAAATGACTTTGCCCGATTTTTTGCCATTGCTCCAACGTTCAAATGTAATCCGGCTCAAGTCGCGAGCGAGTTCCGCTTTGCGCGCGTGCGGATGCACGTCGCCCATGGCGTGCAAAAGCCGGGACATTTGTTTTTGACCCGCCTTGACGACGCACGAGTTTGCGTGACCGGCGGCGGCGACGCCAAACGCCGCGGTCAAATCGAGATATTTTTTCCCGTCAGCGTCCCAGACGCAAACGTCCTCGGCGCGTTCCCAAATGATGGGCCAGGAGCCGTTAAGCTCCATGAACACAATGTTGCGCGACTCGTAAGCGCGGAGCAGGCGCAGGATTTCGGCAGTTTTGCTCATGATAAATAAATCCGAATGCCGAATGCCGAAATCCGAAAGAAACTCGAATTTCGAAGCCCGAAAAAACCCGTCTCGCTCTGCACAATTCGGATTTCGCTTTTCGGATTTCTTTCGGGCTTCGTCATTCGGATTTCGGTCTTTTACACGCCGCGCTGTTTCGGCGGCCAGAAGATTTTGTGCAGTTGCACTTGTAACCGCACCGGCAGCGCGTCGGCGATGATTCTTTCCGCCAATTCGCGCCGCGAAACCGGTGTCTGGCCGGCGGGAACCTTTTTCAATGATTTATTTTGTTGCTCCGGCGCCAGCGGATACACCCACGAAAAGAGCAGAGGACATACCCTGTCCAGCCGGTGTTCGGCGATTTGCCGCCTGGCCCACTCATAATCTTCAACCGTGCCGATGACGAATTTGATTTCGTCGGTCGCTTTCAGGAGTTTGAGATTGGCCCAACGATTGCGTCCGGCCTCGCCGCTGCCGGGGCATTTCAAATCCATGATGCGCCGGACGCGCGGGTCAACCGGCGAGATGTCATGCGCCCCGCTGGTCTCAAGCAACACGGTGAATCCATCGTCGCAAAGCCGCTTCATCAGCGGCAGGGAATTTTTCTGGAGCAAGGGCTCACCGCCGGTTAATTCAACCAGCGGTAGTTGAGGGTTGAGAGTTGAAGGTTGAGAGTTTGAAAATGGAGCGGCCAGCCGCCGAACTTCAGACAGAATGTTTTTCAACGGCATTTTTTTGCCTTCGGCAAAGGCGTAGGCGGTGTCGCAATACGAGCAGCGCAAATCGCAGGCGGTGAGCCGGATAAAAACGCACGGCAGCCCGGCGAAGGTGCTTTCACCTTGCAAGCTCAAATAGATTTCGTTGACAACCAGTGTGTCGGACACACTGGCAGTGTAACGCGCCGGCGGGAAAAGGAAATGGCGGTGATTGGCATCGGCACGATTTGCGGTTATCTGCCCGGAAGCCGGGATTGTCTCATGCTTGGTTTGTGGGGTTAAAATTGGGCACAAAACCTGCGGCAAAAAATGCGAGCTTTATGCACAAGTTGCGCGGTGGACAATATTTGTTGGTCTTCGTTTTTCTGGGACCAATGGCCACCCGTGGCTCGAATCTCGACACCATCGGCGTCACCTTGTTGCAAACGGTGACGACGAACTTGAATGGCGCGGGCATCCGCGTGGCGCAGCCGGAAGGGGGTTATGATCTGGGCACCAATTGGGAGGTCAATCCAGGCACGGTCGGCCAACCGACGAATTTTATCACTTATATTTCCAGCGCCGGCTCAACCGATGTCTTCCCCAATTCCTTGAGTTCCGAATCGTGGCATGCGGGCGCGGTGGGCGGTAATTTTTATGGCATTCCCGGTGGCGTGGCCACAAACGTTACGCACGTGGACAATTACGAGGCGAATTATTTTATTAATTACGTTGTCAATGCAGGAACTTCAATTCCGGCGCGGGTGGTGAATCAAAGTTTTACGACCAGCACTACCAACAACCAGTCCACTTACGATCAAAATTACGATTGGTACGCCGCGCGATACAACACGCTCTTCGTCTCGGGCATCGGAAACGGCGGTCCCGTATATGCGCCGGCGACGTGTTACAACGGACTGGGCGTGGGTGCCTACGGCGGCAGTTCCAGCACCGGTCCCACGCCCGCCGGCGGCCGCTGCAAACCGGATATTACCGCGCCAGCCGAGGCCACGAGTTATTCCACGCCGTATGTTGCCGGCGCGGCAGCGGTGCTGGCAGAGGCGGGATTGCGTGGTGACGGCGGTGGCGACACCAATGCCGCCGCCGACATTCGCACGGTGAAGGCGCTGCTGTTGAACGGCGCCATCAAGCCCGCCGACTGGACGAACGGCGCGGCCACGCCGCTGGACGCGCGTTATGGCGCGGGAGTATTGAACGTTTTCAATTCCTACGAACAGCTTGCCGGGCAGAAGCAAACCAACCTGGTTTCGGGCAGCGTTTCCACGGGCACGGCGCATCCTCCGACTGGAGCGACCAACACCATCGGCGTATTGAGCGGGTGGAGTTTCACCAAACTCACCAGCAGCATCCTGTTCGACGCGGTGGCACATTATTATTTCAACGTCACGAACAATTCGTCCGGCGCAAGGTTCACTGCCACCGCGACGCTCGCGTGGAACCGGCAGCAAAATCAAACGGCCATCAACAACCTCAACCTGTTTCTCTACAATTGCGCCAACAGTAACCTTGCTGCGTACAGCACCAGCCTGGTGGACAACGTGGAACATCTATACGCCACCAACCTGGCGCAAGGCCGTTACGACTTGCAGGTCTGGAAAGCCGGAGGTTTCAGTGTCAGTACCGCCGAAACTTACGCGCTGGCGTGGGAATTTGTTTCGCCCCCGCTGAACATCGCCACGTGCGGCACCAACATCACGCTGACGTGGCCGGTTTATCCGGCGGGTTTTATTCTCGAATCCACAACCAATTTGATTTCGCCGATTCCCTGGGTTACGAACCAACCGGCTTCCGTCGTGACGAACAGTCAAAATTGCGTAGTCTGGGGCGCCACGAACGGCTATCAATTTTTCCGGTTATGGCGTCCATGAGGGGTTTCGCGCATTCCGGCAAAAATGTCCGAGCGCGGAATGTTTCCCGATGCGATAACTCCGCGCGATGGCTGCGGTCACGTGGCGTTTGCCGATTTCAACCGCGTGCGGCAAATCATGGTTCAACGCCAGCGCCGCCGCGATGGCCGCCGAATAAGTGCAGCCCGTGCCATGAGTCGAGACGCCTTTGATAAACGGCGCGCTCAGCAGCAATTCCGTCCGGCCGTCAAAAAAAACGTCCACCGCATCGCGCACGCCGCGCAAATGGCCGCCTTTGACCAGCACCGCGCAGCCGAAGCGGGCATGAATTTTCCGCGCCGCTGCCCGCATGTCTTCAGCGGACGCAACGGGGCATCCGGTCAAAACTGCCGTTTCATCGAGGTTGGGGGTGACGAGCGTTGCCAGCGGCAGCAATTGCTCCCGTAAAATTTTTATCGCCGCCGGTTTCAGCAGGGCCGCGCCGCTGGTTGAAATCATGACCGGATCAACCACGAGCGGCGGGCACTTTTGTTTTTTGAAAAAACCAGCAACGGCGCGAATGATTTCCGCCGAATACAACATTCCGGTTTTCACCGCCGCCGGCCGTAATTCCTCGAACACGGCTTTCATTTGCTGCCGCACGATTTGAGGCGAACACGGTTCGATAGCGAGAACGCGCCGGGGATTTTGTGCGGTGAGGCAGGTGATGACACTCGCGCCGTGGACGCCAAGCGCGGTGAAGGTTTTCAAATCGGCCTGAATGCCGGCGCCGCCTCCGCTGTCGGAGCCGGCAATGGCAAGCGCCACCGGCCATTTCACGATCCGTGACACGAGTTTGAACTTACCGGCATTCGCACAAAACCGCACGGAAAAAGGCCGGCGGGTGAGGACTCGGGTTGCCCGGACCGTCTCAAGCGGGGCGTTTGCCCGACGCGGCGACCCGGAGAAGCAGGTCGTTCAGTTCCTGCATGCGCGGAGGTTTGCCGATTACGGCGTCCACTTCTGAAGCGGTTTCTCCCTCTTCCCTCATTATCGTGCCCCAGCCGGTCATCATGATGACGGGTGTGTAAGGGGACTCCGCTTTGATGGTTCGGGCCACTTGGTGACCATCCATCTTGGGCATGCCCAGATCCGTAATGACCACTTCATAGGGCTGGTTTTTCTGCGCGGCGGTGCGGAACAATTCCATTCCCTGCTCCCCGCCGGAGGCAACCGTCACCCGATGATTGAAGTGAGTAAGGCAATCGTCCAGGAGTTGCCGAACCTGTGCGTCGTCATCAATACAGAGGATGTGAAGGGAGCGCTTCGGTTTGACTTGCGGCAAAGCGCCCCGGACGGCATTCGAAGATTTTTCCCGAATGGGAAAAGTGAGCCGGACACAAGTGCCGCGACCGGGAGAACTGTCAATCTCAATGGTGCCGTCGTGGCGTTGCATCATTCCGTAAACCATCGCCAGACCGAGTCCGGTGCCGCCGCGCTGAGCCTTGGTGGAAAAGAACGGCTCCAGACAACGTTGCCGTGTTTTTTCATCCATGCCGATGCCGTTGTCCTTCACTTCGACCTGAAGCTGCCGCTCGGAGGCTCCACTCTCTTCCGAAACGTGACCACTGACGGAACGGGTGACAAAGGTGATGGTACCGCCTTGCGGCATGGCATCCACCGCATTGAAGACCAGGTTGATCAACGCTTCCCGGAGTTCACCGGCATCACTGTGCAGCAAGGGGGACTCCGGTTCCAGTTCACACTGGACATTAATGGAGATGCCTTGGCGTTGTGAAAGGTCACGCCAACGAGGGCGGGTGAGTTCGATCACCTCCTCAATGACTTTATTGATGTTCACCTGGGTCAATTGCTCCTCGTCAGAGCGGCGGCGATAGAACTCCCGCATGCGGGCGACGATTTGAGCTATGTCCCCACCCGCCTGGTTGATGGTTTGCAGGTAATGCTTTGAGACCTCCGGCAAATCCGTCAGCGTACTTAGCAACAGTTCCGAATAGGCGACAATGGGAGACAGCGCGTTGTTGACATCGTGTGCAATCCCGCTGGCCATTTGTCCCAAGGCGCGGAGGCGCTCCTGCTGCACCACGACATGCTGGGTCCGGCGCAACTCTTCGTAAGCCTTTTGAAGTCCCTCGGTGAGGCGCACTTGATCATAAAGGCCGCGGCATTGTTCCTCGGTGGAGAGAACTTTGACCTGCAAGGCCTCTTTTTCCGAACGAACCGTTGCGATTTCAGCGCGCACCTGTTCGGCGTTGTACCGAACCTCCTCCAGGACGAGCACAATCATACTGACGGCAATGAAGAGTTGCAGCACGGCGGCCACAAAAAAGCCGGCGCTGTAAAGGCGTTCATCCTGCTGGGACAGCGGATAACTCGCGAGGTAAAGCCCCCACAGCAGGAAGCCCAACGACAACATGCCCGCACCCACAAACGGCATTTTTTTTCGCAGCCGGAAGAAACAAACCCCGGCAAACACGCTGCCCAAGCCGATAAGGATGAACACCGGCAGTTGCATCTCCAGTATTTTCGCCTTGGGATCCAGCTCTTCGGAAATGACATGCGGGCCGACAAAAGTCCAGACCAGGAGGAACAGCATGAACAGACCAAACAATCTCTGCCGGACCGGGATGTTCAGAAAACGCAAGCTGCCCCACAAAAGAAACACTGCCGAAATGGCCACGCAGCACTGCTTAAGTTTGAAAATAACACCATCGGGTGAGATGTCATGGAGATGGGAAGTGAGGCCGAGCGTCAGCCACAGCGCGTAAAACAACCACGCCGCAGTCCAGACGGTGAAATACTCCCGCTTGGTGTAATGATTGAGGTAGTAGAAAAGCCCCACCAGCAACCACACACTTAGCAGCGACACCATCAGCGCTGCCTGCAGGTATTGCTGGGGGTAATCCATATTGAGTCCCAAAAATTTCATCATTCCAATTTCGGTTACATCTAAACTAACCTGAAAATCCGGCAGCATCAATCATCAAACTTTCAGATTGTTGTATGGCTCTTTCCAGGCAAATTAAACTGCATCTAACCACAAAGGCGAATTCTGTCAAAATCTTTCAAATAATCCGGGTTAAGGAAGCATTTTTCGGGCCGGGATAAGAGGGTCGTGTTTTTACCTGCTTTCCCTTTTGCACCCGTTTTTAAACGCTTACACTCAAGCTTATGGACAAAGAGCAAGTCGCTGAAATTTTGGCTGAAATCGGCACACTGCTGGAATTGAAGGGCGAAAACCCGTTCAAGACTCGAGCTTACGCGAATGCGGCAAGAACGATCGAAGGCTTGAGCGAGCCGTTGACAAAAATTGTCGCCGAAAACCGGCTCGGCGAAATCAAAGGCGTCGGCGTAGCGCTCACGAAAAAAATTACCGAACTCGTCACAACCGGCAAATTGAAGTATTATGATGAGTTGAAAGCTTCGTTCCCACCCGGTTTGATTGAAATGCTGGAGATTCCCGGACTGGGGCCAAAGAAAATTCAGGCGCTCAACCAGAAACTCGGCGTGGATTCGGTCGGAAAACTCGAAGCCGCCTGCAAATCAGGCACAGTTGCTGATCTCGACGGTTTTGGTGAAAAGACGCAGGCGAATATTCTCGAAGGCATCGAGCGTCGCCGCACCTATGCCTCGAAACATCTGCTTAGCGACGCATTAAGCGCCGCCGGGTTGTTGCTCGACGGTTTGCGTGAGCATCCTGATGTGATTCGTTGCAGCGCGGCAGGCAGCTTGCGGCGGTTCAAGGAAGTGATTGGGGACATTGATTTGCTGGCGTCGTCGAAAAAGCCGGCGGAGGTGATTGGGTTTTTTATTGTACAACCGGGCATCATCAAAGTCACCGTCAAAGGCGAAACGAAGGCGAGCGTGATTTTGGATGGTGGCATTCAATGCGATTTGCGCGTGGTAAGCGACAGGGAATTTCCGTTCGCGCTGGCGTATTTTACCGGCAGCAAGGAGCACAACATCGTCATGCGCCAGCGCGCGATCCAACGCGGCCTGCGGCTCAATGAATATGGCTTGTTCAAATCGAAGGAAGAGACGCGCGATCCGAAACTGCTTGTGCCGTGCCGGGACGAGGCGGAAATTTTTGGGAACCTGGATTTGCCGTTTGTGCCGCCGGAACTGCGCGAAGATCACGGAGAATTTGCGGCAGGTGAAAGGAACGATTTGCCGCGGCTCATCGAATGGACGGATTTGAAAGGCGCGCTGCACAATCACTCGGCGTGGAGTGACGGCCATAATCAGCTTGAGGAAATTGCCGAATACATGGAAGAACTTGGTTTGGCCTACTGGGCGATCACCGACCATTCGAAGTCGTCCTTTCAGGCGAATGGTCTCGACGGAAAACGCGTTCGCGAACAAATCAAGGAAATCAAAAAGATTAACGGGCAGCTTGCCGAGCGCGGCAGCGATTTTTGTCTGCTCACCGGAACCGAAGTGGACATTTTGCGCGACCGGCTGGATTTCAACGACGAATTGCTCGCAGAACTGGACGTGGTGGTGGCCAGCTTGCATGTTCCAGCCAGCAGCGAAGCGGAGAACACAAAACGTCTGATTCGGGCGGCGGAAAACAAATTTGTCCACATCATCGGCCACATGACCGGCCGGCTGCTTTTGGAGCGCGAACCGTATCCAGTCAATGCGCAGGCGGTGATTGATGCGTGTGCTGAGACTGGAACATGGATCGAGCTGAACTGTAATCCGCACCGGTTTGACCTGGACTGGCGGTTGTGGCCTTACGCAAGAAGCCGGGGCGTGAAATGCGTCATCAACCCGGACGCGCACCGGAATGAACACGCTGGTTTTCTCAGGCTGGGCGCGGGAATCGCGCGCAAGGGGTGGCTGGAACAAACAGACGTCGTCAATACTCTTACTTTAAAATCGCTGCGGAAAGAATTAAAACACAAGCACTTGAATGGTTGAGGCAAGCAAGATTTTTAGGGCTTTTTGCTGTCCAGATAACCAAAAAAATACTTTGACTGTGAATATTTTGTTGGTAGCGTTAATAAGTTATCGGCTGTTTGCCTTTTTTTGAATGTTAAAGGGTGTATAATGGTCTAATCTAAATTAAAATCCAGGGTGATAACGATATGAAAAAGTTTTTTGTCTCTGTCGGACTCATTGCTGTTGGGACCGCCAGCCTTCAGGCTGCCTATGCCCCTGACTGGAATTCCAAGTCGGCTGCCATTTGGAGTATTGCGGGCACGCTGCGGGGATTTTATGATGACAACTACCAAACGGCGCCATCTGGACCTAACAAACAAGGCAGCATCGGTTTTGAGTTTTCCCCCCAATTTGAGTTCAATGTGCCGTTGCAACAAACCGAGTTGGGAATGCGTTACATTTACGGCCTGTATTACTATCAGAAGCGGGAGGATCTGGGCGAAAACCCGATTGATCAGACCCATCAACTTGATTTGTGGGTGGATCACGCGTTCTCCGAACGTTGGCAGGCAAGAGTGGAGGATGTGTTTATCATGGGGCAGGAGCCGGAATTGGTTGATCCCAATACCTCCGTGACGCACCGCGTTAATGGAAATAACTTCCGCAACACCGGCACCCTGATTCTGAACACGGTTTGGACGCGGTTATTCAGCACCGCGTTCAACTATCAGAATTCATTCTTCGATTACCAGAACAGCGGCACCACCGCTGATACTTTAACGACTCAAGGTGCCAGCCTTGCCGGTTTGTTGAATCGCATTGAGCAATTGGTTTCGTTGGATTTTCAATGGCATGTCGCACCGGAAACCGTGGCCTTTTTTGGCGGTCAGGTTGGCCTGGTAAATTATACCGGGAATGAGCCGATTGCTCTCAATACTGGAACCACTGGGCCTTCAATTTATTATAGCGACGATCGTAACAGCCTTTCTTACTATGCCTATGTTGGGGTTCAACACCGGATGCTTGAGAATTTGAGCTTTACCGGCAAAATTGGAGCTCAATACACTGACAGCTATAATGATCCATACGGCTCGACCTGGCTTAATCCCTATGCGGATCTTTCGTTGATTTATACCTATTTGCCGGGCAGTTACGCCCAAATTGGTTTTACTGAAACGCAGAACGCAACCGATCAAGTGGCGCCTGACAGCAACGGCCACATCACTATGAGTACGGAGAGTTCCACGGTTTACGCTTCCATCAACCACAAATTGACATCCAAGCTGCTGGGCACAGTCATTGGGCGCTGGCAACACTCGATATATAATGGGGGCTTTTACAACAATGAGGCGTTTGATTACTATAGTTTGGGTTTGAACCTGTCGTATAGTTTCAACCAGCATTTTTCAGCTGATGCCGGCTATAATTTTGATGATGTTAACTCTAAAGTTCCGGGAAACAGTTATACGCGCAACCGCATTTATTTGGGAGTTTCAGCCGCCTATTAGCCAGCCGTGTTAAACAAATTGTTTTGAACGTTTAGACGGGAGCCGGGTCAATGGTCTGGCTTCCATTATTTTTTTTCCGACATATGGATTCATTACAAAATCAGCCGCAACAGGAAACCAGGCTGCATTTTCTGGACTACTGGCGCATCATCCGCATTCGCAAGGCCATCATCATTACTGTCTTTTTGATTACCGCCATTGTCGCCACAGCCGTAACGTTCCTTTTGCCCGAATCTTACGCCAGCACGGCACGAATCCGAATCGAACCCGACACCATTTCAGACATTCGAGGTGTTGGCGGCGAGCAGATGCCATACGCGACTTACGACCCCTATTTCATTCAGACCGAATTTGAAATCATACAGGATCGTGTTGTTTTGGGAAAAGTCATCGAAACCCTGAACCTGAACGCCGAGTGGGGCAAAAAATACTTTGGCGGCGAAACGCTCAAAACTCCCGAGACCATGGAGTTTCTCAAGAAACGAATTAGCCTGATGCCCGTGCGCAACACCAAGCTCATTGGAATCACTGTTTATAGCGAAGACAAAAAGGAAGCTGCGCACCTCGCCAATGCCATTGCCGAAGCCTACCGCAACTACCGTCTCAATCTGCGCAAGCAACTCACCCAGAATGGCCTCGCGGTTTTGGAAGATCGGTTTAAGTCGGACCAAGAGCAAATCCAAGCCCTTCAAACTAATGTGGACAGCCTGCGTAAGGAATTGGGTGTCAATGATAGTGATCCCAATTCCATGATCCCCACACCTACGCTTTCGCAGGAGCAATTGCGCAACTACAACTCCATGCGGCTCGAAGGCGAGACGCATTACATGAAGCTGGAGAAACAACTGACCCAACTTCAGGCCTTAAGCCCGGATAAAAGGAGAGATGTTCTGCCCACGTTGATTCCAGATGGAGCACTGACCGAATTGTTGAGCAAACTCCATGAGTCTGAACAGGCATTCGTCACTTTGACAAACGACTATGCGTCGGCCGATCTACACATCACCCGGGTCCAATCCATGATTGACGAGTTGAATCACCAGATTGACGCCCGGGTCGCCGGCATCATGGCCGGTTTGGAAAACCAGGTTCAGTCAGAGAAAGCCTCCCTCGACTCACTCACCGCCAGTGTTGAGACCGCCAAAGAAAAAGACCAGTTGGATTTCACCAAGGGCCAGCCCTACTGGGAGAAAAAGCGCGAGCTGGAAGAGAAGATCGAATTCCACAAACTGCTTGGCGTCAAAATTGCACAGGAAAAGCTCGACCTTGAAATTCCCAAATCTTCAATAGTGGAAATTACCGGCCAGGCCGAGCCTGGAGACAGCCCCGTCAAACCAAACAAGACATTGAACATCGTTCTCGGTGTTGTCATCGGCTTGATCATGGGGGTCGGTTTGGCCTTCTTCATTGAATATCTGGATACCAGCGTCAAGACGATTGACGAGGTGGAACGCGCGTTCCAATCGCCGGTGCTTGGCGTTATCCCGCAAAACGTCGGCTACTTGGTGGACGAAGGTCTCGAAAGCCCGCACGCCGAGGCCTACCGCGTGCTGCGCACCAACCTCCTGTTCTCGCGCAAGGATGACAAGCTCAAGACCGTTGTCGTCGTCAGCGCCGGTGCGGGAGAAGGCAAATCCATCACCGTCGTGAACCTGGCCACGGTGTTTGCTCAAGCCGGCCAGCGCGTATTGGTCGTGGATTCCGACCTGCGCCGTCCCACACTGCATAAACTGTTGCACGTCAGCAACAACATCGGTCTGACCAATTATCTGCTGAAACAAAACAGATTCGAAGAAATCATCCAGCCCACCAGCGTGGCGATGCTTGACTTCATGGCCAGCGGCAAACTGCCGAGCACTTCGATGAGCATTCTTGGTTCGGCGCAGATGAAGGAAATGGTCGCCGAATTGAAGCAGCGATACGATTTCATCTTCTTTGATTCGCCGCCCATTCTGGGTGTGAGCGACGCCTCGGTCTTGGCCAGTGAAGTGGACATGGTCATTCAGGTTATTCAATACCGCCGTTATCCACAGCCCATGAGCATCCGCGCCAAGCAATTGATCGAAAAAGTCGGCGGCAACCTCATCGGCATCCTCCTCAACAACATCAACATGTCGCAGGACGAAAGCTATTACTACTACACCGGCTACTCCCAGGGCAATTATTACTACTCGCGCAACGAAGACGCTCTGGAAACCCCCGCCAAGGAAAAAGATTCCGACGACACTGACGAGATCGGGATTAAACAAAAGTATTGATTGTGCGCCCAGTTTCGTAAGGATTAGAGGCAATGAAATTATTTTGGAAAGCGTCAAGTTTGGGATTGTTTGCTTGTGGCCTGCTGTTCACCGGTGTCATTTTCACCGGGTGCCACTCGTCATCGAGTGATCCCATCTTTTCCGACACCCCCACTCCGCCGGGAATGACCGGTTCGCCATCCACAGGCTACATGGCAACGGAGGTTGCCCGGTTTCATGTCGGCGACAGTGTCACGGTGACCTTGACCGGCCTGCCGGAAATTATAGAACCACATGTCGAGCCCATCAAAGAGGACGGCACCATCACCATGCCCAATATCGGTCACGTTCAGGCTGCGGGTAAAACTGCGGGGGAACTTCAGAACGAAATATATAATCTTTATGTGCCGAAACTTTACCGCCATCTCACGGTCACCGTGAATACCGGAGATCGCGTCTACTACGTTACCGGCGAAGTCAAACAACCCGGACGCCAGCTCTACGCCGGCCAAATGACCGTCACCAAGGCCATTACGACCGCAGGCGATTTCACTGATTTTGCCAATCACAAAAAAGTCTGGCTCATCCGCGCCAACGGCCAGCGCATCAAAGTCAATTGCAACGAAGCGTTGCGAAACCCGACCAAAGATCCGCCGGTTTATCCCAACGACCAGGTCCAGGTGCCGCGTCGAATTTGGTGATGATTCAACTTAACATTCTCTCGGGAAGAAAGGCGGGCGCCCAATCGGCAGCCCGCCGTTTTCCTTTCCGCATCGGACGTGCGGCGGGAAATGAATTGCAGCTTGACGATGACGGCATTTGGGATCAGCACCTCACCTTGGAATTGAACCGGCAGAAAGGCTTCACGCTGGCCACCGCGCCAAACGCCCTGGCCGCCGTCAACGGCGAACCCGTCCAGGCCGCGCTTCTTCGGAACGGCGACATCATCACCCTCGGTTCCGCCAAACTCCAGTTCTGGCTTGCTGCCGCCCGCCAGCGCAGCCTGCGCCTGCGTGAAGCATTCGTTTGGGTGTTGCTGGTTGCGGTCACGGCCGCCCAATTTGCATTGATTTACTGGCTCATCCGTTAATGGCGGAAATGCCGCCTTCCGGTGAAGGCCATGGCCATGTTTCGTTCATCCGCCGCCGCAATCACTTCCGCGTCGCGCATTGAACCGCCCGGTTGAATCGCCGCCGTTGCGCCCGCTTCCGCCGCCGCAATCAAACCATCAGGGAAGGGGAAAAAAGCGTCGCTGCAAACCACGCTGGCCTTGAGCAAAAGTTTTGCTTCGCCCGCCTTCCAAACCGCAATCCGGCTGGCGTCCACGCGGCTCATTTGTCCCGCACCAATGCCCAGCGTCCGGTCAGCCGCCGCATAAACAATCGCGTTTGACTTCACGTGCTTGACCACACGCCAGCCAAAAAGCATGGCGCATAATTCATTGTCCGTCGGCTGCCGGCGGGTGACGATTTTCAAATCCGACCGCGCCGCTGTTTTTAAATCGCGCTCCTGCAACAAAAACGAATTTGCCCCGACACTTCGCACGTCGAGCGACCGGGCGGCGAGCGGTGATTTCAAGGCTTTGAGCAGCCGCAGATTTTTTTTCTTTTGCAGAATCGCCAGCGCCTCCGCTGTGAAATCCGGCGCCACGATAACCTCGCTGAAAATTTCTGCGATGGCCTCCGCGCACGCGCCGTCGAGCGGACGGTTCACGGCGATGATGCCGCCGAACGGCGCCTGTTTGTCCGTGGCCAACGCCTTGTCCCAAGCCTCGCGCAAACTGGCGCCCTGGCCGACCCCGCACGGATTGGTGTGCTTCAAAATCGCCAGCGTCGGCGGGTCGTTCAAAAAATCCGCAATCATATACGCCGCCGCCGTCAAATCCAGAATATTGTTGTAGGAAAGCTCCTTGCCGTGCAGTTGGCGGAAAAATTCATTGAAGCCCCCGTAAAGCGCCGCCGCTTGATGCGGATTTTCTCCGTAACGCAGCAGCTGCGCCAGTGGCGCGAAAACATTGAGTGAAGCTGGCAGGCTGGAAGCCTCCGCCACGGTGAATTGTTTTTGCAGATGCGCGGCAATGGCGCCGTCGTAAGCCGCAGTGCGCGCGAAGACTTTCGCCGCCAGTTTGCGGCGCAATTCCAGCGTCGTGTCGCCGTTGGCCGAAATCTGTTTCGCGACTTCAGCGTAGTCCAACGGATCAACGACCACCGTGACACTGTCATGATTTTTTGCCGCGCTGCGCAGCATTGAAGGCCCGCCGATGTCAATGTTCTCAACCGCGTCGCGCAAAGTGACATCCGGCTTCGCCACCGTTTGCTCGAAGGGATAAAGGTTCACCACGACGAGATCAATCGGGGCGATGCCATGTGTCTTGACCGCCATTTCATGGGTTTGGTTGCCGCGAATGAACAGCAAGCCGCCGTGGACTTTCGGATGAAGCGTTTTGACGCGGCCATCGAGCATTTCAGGAAAGCCGGTGTGCTCGCTGACATCTTTTACCGCGAGCCCGGCCTCGCGCAGCGTTTTGGCGGTGCCCCCGGTGGAAATAATTTCAATCCCGGCCTGGGCCAGGATTTGTGCGAATGGAACCAGGCCCGTCTTGTCCGAAACTGAAATCAGCGCCCGTTGAATTTTTGTCATAGCCCGACCAAAATCCCCCATGACTGACCGTGCCGTCAACGGCAAATCACGGGTTTGCCGATGCAGGCTGTTGAATGATCCCCTTGCCGATGGCCCGTTCAAACCGGGCGCGCGCGGCGTCATAATCGTGCAACGCCTGCACCTGCGTGCTGCGCGCCTGGGTGAGTGAATTCTCGGCATCGAGCACATCAAGCTGCGTGCCGGTGCCGGCGTCGGCGCGGGCGTTGGCTTCGCGCAGGGATTCCTCGGCCTCGGCTTGGACGGTTTTTTGTGATTCCAAAACTTCCTGCGCTCCGAGGAGATCGGAATAGGTGGTGCGCACTTCCAGTTCGATATTGCGCGCCTCTTCATCCACGGCGGTTTTGGATTTTTCGTGAAGCGCCTTGGCTTGGACGACCTTGCCGTGCGTCAGCATTCCATCAAAAATGGCCCAGCTCACCTGCGCACCGGCGTTCCAGCCATCGAGGTAGTTATTCAGCTCGGGAGTCATCCCGGTGCCGCTGAACTGCTGGTTGAACCAGTTATAGCCGGCGAAGACCGAGAAGCTCGGTTTGTAGCCAGATGAAGCGTCGGTGATATTGAGCTTCTGCAACTCCTCCGTTTTGCGCAGCGCGACCAGTTCAGGACGATTGTTCAGGGCCTGCTGTAGTGCGTCGGACAAATTGACTTGATAGGGCGCTGCGTCGAGCGTGTCGGTCAGGTTTAGCGGAATGTTGTCCCAGACATCGCGCGGCAGATTGTAACCCAGCAGATTACACAGGTTGTTTTTGGCGATGCGATAACTATTCTGCGCCTTAATCAAGGGCGGCCGCGCATTGGCCACGGATACCTTGGCACGCAGCACGTTGAAATGCGGCACGGTGCCCGCGTCGTAACGTCGTTGCTGATCGTCCAACTCCCTTTGCAGCAGGTTGACGGAAGCCTCGTTCACGATGATTTGTTGCGCCGCGAGCAAAATGTCGTAATACGCCAGGCGCACGAACAGCAACGTGTCTGCGAGCGTGGACTGATATTGCGCGAGCGCCTGCTCCTTGGTGACCTTGGCCGCGCGCACCGCCGCCGTCAGTTTGCCGCCTTGATAAATGGACTGGACGATTTGCAGGCCGGCGGCCCAGTTCTGGTTGGGTACCGCAGTCCCCGGAATACTATCAATGGCCCGTGATTCGGTGTATTTATACTGGCCAGTCGCCTGGAACTGCGGTAACACGACCGCACGCGTCTGCACCACCACGCCATACTGCGCGTCCAGATCGTTCTTGGCCTTGAGGATCGTGGCGTTTTGCTGGAGGGCGATATTGAGGCAATCGGCCAGTGACAGCGGCCGCGTGATCCAGCTGGGCAAACTGGCATTGGTGTTTTGTGCTGTCATGTTCCAGACAAAACAAATGAACACCCCGACGCAGAATAACAATTTTTTCATAAGGCCATGAATCTATCATTTGGGCAATTTAGCGCAAACTTGCAATTTTTCGCCGCATGGGCTTTCCTTTGCCGATGAGGCGGCGAAGCATTTTTATCTTAACCTTCAGTTTTGCGCTGGCCGCGCTTTTTGTCGCTGGTTGTTCCTTGAATTCTTCGAACGTCTTTCAAGGCTACATCGAAGGCGAATATGTTTATGTGGCGTCACCGCTCGGCGGCGCGCTGACAAATTTGGCCGTTGCACGCGGCGACGAGGTCAAAGCCGGGCAGATGTTGTTTGAGCTGGAGCGTGGCTCCGAAGCTGCCGCCGTCCAACAGGCGGAAAAAAATCTCGAGCAGGCTCAATCCCAGTTGGACGATCTGAACAAAGGCAGGCGCCCGACGGAAATCGCCTCGCTCGAAGCGCAACTGGAACGCGCCCGGGCCAGTTTAAAACTGTCCGCAGCCGATTTGGTCCGCCGTGAGCAACTCGGTGGCGCCGACGTGGTTTCCAAGGAAGAATTGGATCAGGCCCGTGCCCAGCGCGACGCGGATCAGGCGCAGGTTGGCCAACTGATGGCAGATTTGGAAACGGCACGGCTCGGCGGCCGGGAGGATGTCGTTCGCGCTGCCGGGGCCGGCGCCGAATCGCAGAAGGCTGCGCTGGACAAGGCGCGCTGGTCGTTCGACCAAAAACAACAATTCGCGCCGACGAATGCGCTGGTGCAGGACACCTTGTATCGCGCCGGCGAATGGGTCGCGGCGGGCAATCCGGTCGTCCAGCTGTTGCCACCCGCCAATATCAAAGTGCGCTTTTTCGTTCCCCAGGCGATGCTGCCACGAATCAAAACCGGCCAGATAGTCAGCGTAACCTTCGACGGCGGTCCGCAAGCCTATTCGGCCACCGTCAATTACATTTCCACGCAGGCCGAGTTCACCCCGCCCGTGATTTACAGCCGCGAGAACCGCTCCAAGCTTGTTTTTATGATTGAGGCGAAATTTTCTCCGGCGGATGCGTCCGACCTTCGGCCCGGCCAGCCGGTGGATGTGAATTTGAAATAAAACGTAAAACGTGATGCGTGAAAAACCATTGATGCCCATAAGTAATTCACGCATCACGTTTTACGTTTCACGCAAATTGACATGAACTCCCCTGACCTTGTCATTGATGTGCAGGGCATCACGAAACGGTTCGGCAGCCGCACGGTCGTGAACAATATTCCCATGCAGGTGCGGCGCGGGGAGATTTATGGTTTTCTGGGCCCGAACGGCAGCGGCAAAACGACGTTTCTGCGGATGTTGTGCGGTTTGCTCAAGCCCGATGGCGGCAGCGGACGTTGTCTGGGCTTCGACATTCGCGGTGAATCCGGCGAGATCAAGAAGAACATCGGTTACATGACGCAGCGGTTCAGCTTCTATGAAGACCTGACCATCGAGGAAAATTTGGATTTCATCGCACGCATTTACGGCGTGCCGGAACGCAAGGCGGCTGTGGAAAAAAGCCTTGAACAACTCGGCATGACCGCGCGACGCAGCCAGCTTGCCGGCACGCTCTCCGGCGGTTGGAAACAGCGGCTGGCGCTATCCGCCTGCCTGATTCACGAGCCGCAATTGCTGTTGCTCGACGAGCCAACGGCAGGCGTTGACCCGAAGGCACGCCGCGATTTTTGGGAGGAAATTCACCAGCTGGCCGCCGGCGGCCTGACCGTGCTCATCACGACGCATTACATGGACGAGGCCGAGCGTTGCCATCGCTTGGCCTACATCGCCTATGGCAATTTGCTCGCGCGTGGCAGCGTCGCGGAAGTCGTGAAAGGCGCTGGACTGACAACCTGGGAGGTCACCGGACCCGATTTGCCGGAGCTGGCGGAGAAAATCCGCGGCAAACCCGGCGTGGAACAGGTGGTCGCGTTTGGCGCGACACTGCATGTGAGCGGACGTGACGCAACGCGGCTGCGCGAAAGTGCCGGTCCGTGGATGACCGGCGCATATCACTGGCAGCAGATCGAATCCGGGCTGGAGGACGTGTTTATCAGCCTGATGGAAACCGCGAAGGACAATTTTTCGTGAGCCTCAATAATCACCGTAGCAGCCGACGTAAGGAGGCTCTGACTTTTCTCGCAAAAGTTAGAATGAGCCTCCTTACGTCGGCTGCTACAAAATGGAAGAAGGCGCTGTCGTGAAACTGCACGAATTCAACTGGCGTTGATTCTGGGCGATTGTCGCAAAGGAATTCATCCAGATGCGCCGCGACCGGCTGACGTTCGCCATGATGATCGGCATCCCGCTGGTTCAGCTCATTCTTTTCGGCTACGCCATCAATTCCGACCCGAAGCATCTGCCCACCGCTGTTTACTCGGCGGACAACAGCGTTTTTTCACGGACGATTGTTTGGGGTTTGCGCAACAGCAGCTATTTTGACATCACCCGCGAGGCAAAGAACGAAGCGGAAATTCAAAGGCTGCTCGCACAAGGCACAGTTCAATTTACGGTGGACATCCCGGTGGATTTTTCCCGCAAACTGCTGCGCGGTGAGCGCCCGGATTTGCTGCTGGAAGCTGATGCGACCGATCCGGCGGCCATCGGCTACGCCGTTGCCGCCATAAACTTGTTGACGACCACCATTCTAAACCGCGACCTCACCGGACCGTTGGCGGAACTGCGCGGCACTCCTCCGCCGGTCAATCTGGTGGTGCATCAACATTACAATCCGGAAAACATCACGCAGTATAACATTGTGCCCGGACTCATGGGCGTGATGCTGACGATGACCATGATCATCATCACCGCGCTGGCCATCACGCGCGAGCGCGAGCGCGGCACGATGGAAAACCTGCTCTCGACGCCGGCGCGTCCGGGTGAGGTGATGATCGGCAAAATCGTGCCGTACATCACGGTTGGTTACATCCAGGTCTTCCTGATCTTGCTGGCGTCGAAGTTTCTGTTTGATGTGCCGATTGTGGGCAGCGTGCCGTTGCTGCTGGTGCTGACGTTCTTCTTCATCGCGGCGAATCTCGCGGTCGGCATCACGTTTTCGACCATCGCCAAAAACCAGCTTCAGGCGGTGCAAATGGCGTTTTTCTTTTTCCTGCCGTCTTTGCTTTTGTCCGGTTACATGTTTCCGTTTCGAGGAATGCCAGGCTGGGCGCAGGACATCGGCGAAATTCTTCCGCTGACACATTTTCTGCGGGTCGTGCGCGGGATTCTGCTGAAAGGAAACGGTTTCGCCGAAATCGCGCCCGACCTTTGGCCGATTACGCTGTTTCTGGTGGTGATGCTGGCCATCGGCATCAAACGTTATCGGCAAACGTTGGACTAAACATACGTTGAATTAAGCGGTTATTTTAATGGCGTAATTAATTGTCATTCAAGTAGTTGCCAGCAAAACTTGCAAATTCAGCCCGCTTCGGTTCTCCTTAAGCTAAATGTGGCGAATTAGTTGTCTGGTTTTAACAAGCGGACTGGTGCTGGCCGGCAAAGTTTTGATCGGTGCGGAATCAGCCCAGGTCAATTTGGATTATGTGGCGCAGCGTGCTCTCGAACGGGCGCGCCAGCCTTTCCATTCGCCGCGCGCCGATGTGCCGAAGGTGTTGCGGCAGGAAAATCTCAACTATGACAAGTATCGGGAGATTGAGTTTCGGCATGACAAGGCATTATGGACGGTGGATGGCCTGCCATTTCGCGTGGAGTTTTTTCATCCGGGTTACCTCTACCAGGAACCGGTTCACGTCTATGAATTCACGGCAACACATGTGCAGCCCATCCGGTTCGTGCAGGACTTTTTCAATTACCGCGCGTTGCACATTCAAAACGAGATCCCCACGGATACGGGTTATGCCGGATTCCGCCTGTTGAATCAATTGAACGATTCAAGCAAGTGGGATGAAATCGGCGCGTTTCTCGGCGCGAGTTATTTCCGGCTACTCGGCAAGGGGCAGCGTTACGGGCAGTCCGCGCGCGGATTGGCCCTGGACTGCGGAGAATCGGACCGTCCGGAGGAATTTCCCATATTTACCGACTGGTGGCTGGGCAAGCCGCAAAAGGACGATGGGCAATTAACCTTGTTTGCCATTCTCGACAGCGTCAGTTGCGTGGGCGCGTATCAACTTCTCATCCGCCCGGGGGAAACGACCGTGGTGAACGTTGAAGCCGTGCTGTTTTTTCGCGAACCGAACATGGTTCACGCCGTGGATGCGAACCGGCGGCCCATCAAAACCATCGGCCTGGCGCCGCTGACGAGCATGTTTTGGTTCGGCAAAAATTCGGAGCGCAAATTCGATGATTACCGTCCCGAAGTTCATGACACCGATGGACTGCTCGCCCGCATGGATGGTGGCGAAGTGCTCTGGCATCCGCTCGACAATCCCGCCGTCATGCGCCACCAGGTTTTTTTCGCGCCGAACATCCGTGGCTTCGGACTGCTCCAGCGTGAGCGCACCTTTGCGGCCTATCAGGACAGCTTCAACTTCTACCAACTGGTGCCCACCGTGTGGATCGAGCCGCATGGGAATTGGGGCGACGGCGACCTGCATCTCGTGCAATTGAGCGCGAGCTACGAGGGTTTTGACAACATCGTAGCGTTTTGGGATCCAAGAAACAAACCCGCGCCGCTGAAACCATTTCGCATTGGATACACGCTCTGCTGGACGCGCGAAACAGACATGAAACTGTCCGACAACAAGGTTGTATCCACGCGCATCGGCCTGGGCCCGAACTGTGTGAATTGCCGGCAAATCGTGATTGATTTTGCCGGGCCCGGGCTGGACGCCATTTCTGAAGGCGATCCGCCGCAGGCCATCGCCAATTGCAGCACTAACGCGGCGATTGTGGACAATCAAGTCTTTCACGTTCCCGAATTGAACGCCTGGCGCGTCATCTTGAAAATGCAGCCCAACTCCGGCAACACCGACCCGGTGGACCTGCGTTGCACGTTGCAAAAGGGAACCAATATTTTGAGCGAAACCTGGACTTACCAATGGAGTCCGCCATGAACGGCATTGGCACGCTGACCGATTCCTATGGCCATCTGGCGGGCCGCCGGCTCGAAGAATGGAACGCTGCGTACGAGAAGGTGGAGAATTATTTCCACGCCCTGCGAGTCCGCAACAAAGCCCTGCTCGGCCAACTGGTGCTCCGGGTGCTCGAACGCGCCGCGCAACGCGCGCCCGTCGAGCCGGAACGTTCCGCCACCCAGCTCGCCGCCGAGGAAATGGATCGCATCGTGATTGAATGGTTCGCCTCGGTGTTGCAGGAACCGCCGACCAACGCCGACCAGATGCTTTCCACGCGCGGGCGGCTCGCGCTGCTGCTCGCCGACATGCCGGGCCGATGGCAGGACCAATTTTTGAGGCCCGGCCCATGGCCGAAGGAATTCATCAGCGCCATGCGCGAAACCTATCTGCGCGCCGGGCCGGATTTTCAGCTCTCAAAAATGACGCCGCGCCCCTTCGATCTCGGCCCGATTACAACCCTGACCAATCTGGGCAAGCTGCCCTACCTCAAAATGGTTCTGGCCTGGACGCTGTTTGCCCTGCTGCTGGTGGCCATTTTCATCCTCACGCACTAAGCCATGCCCGGTGTTTCCCAATCTATCCCGGCTTCAAACCAGTCGCCACCGTTGCGGGTGATGTCCGCACCGCGCATTGAGCGGCATGGCTGGCGGCTGTTCATCTTTTATTCATGCGCGCTCCTGCTGACGGGTCTGGTCTCAATGCTCTTTGCCGATTTACTGTGGCGGACGGGCTGGTCCGCGTCGCGCACCGTGTTGCTGGTTTTGTTTGTGATTTTGTTTTTGTTCATTGCCATCGGTTGCATGCACGGCCTGTATGGTTTTGTGTTGCGGATGTTCGGTGACGACCGCTGCATCACGCGGCTGAAGGATTATCACGGCCAAAGCATTGCCGGCATCAGCACGGCGATTGTCTTTCCGGTTTACAACGAAGACGTCGTGCGCGTCTGCGCAGGCTTGCGCGCAACGTATGAATCTTTGGAAAAAACCGGCCAGCTTGAACGCTTCGACTTTTTCATCTTGAGCGACTCCACCAATCCTGACAAATGGATTGAGGAGGAACGGCACTGGTATGATCTGGTTCATGAACTTGACGCGCTGGGCCGCATTTACTATCGCCGCCGGCTGAACAACGAAAGCCGCAAGAGCGGGAACGTACGCGATTTTCTCAATGCCTGGGGCCGCCGCTACCGCTATTTCATGGTGTGCGACGCCGACAGTGTCATGCGCGGCAATACGCTCGTGGACCTGGTGCAATTGATGGAAACGCATCCGACCGTCGGACTGATTCAGACCGTGCCGGCCACGGTCAACGCCGAATCGTTATTCGGACGCATCCAGCAATTTGCCAACCGCCTTTACGCGCCGCTGTTTATTGCCGGATTGAATTACTGGGCGCTCGATCTGGGAAATTATTGGGGGCACAACGCCATCATCCGCACCGAGCCGTTCATGCAATTCTGTGATTTGCCGCAACTGCCCGGGCGCAAGCCGTTCGGGGGCCAGATTCTCAGCCACGATTTTGTCGAGGCGGCGCTGATGTTGCGCGAAAACTGGGAAGTCTGGTTCGCTTACGACCTCGAAGGCAGCTACGAGGAAACGCCGCAGGCCATGATCGAAAACGCCCAGCGCGAGCGCCGCTGGTGTCAGGGCAATCTGCAACATGGCCTCGTGCTCTTTGCCAAAGGACTGCGCGGGGTGAGCCGGCTGCATCTGATTTTAGGCATTTGCGGCTATCTCGCCGGGCCTTTATGGCTGGCATTTTTGCTCACTTTCAACTGGATCTGCTGGTTCCACAAACACACCGGCCTTTCGGACATCACCGTGCGGGCGTTCACGCGATACCTGAGCAACCTCAGCGCCCCCGCCCACGCCCTGCTCATTTTCGTCATCTGCATGGTCTTCATCATGCTGCCCAAGGCGCTTGCGCTCATTGACCTTTCGTATGATTCGGAACGGCGGCGGGCGTTCGGCGGTCTGGCGCGCGCAACCATCGGCGTCTTTTACGAAACAATTTTTTCCACGTTGCACGCGCCGCTGTTGATGCTGTGGCACACGCGTTTTGTCGTCGCCAACCTGTTGGGCGTCAGTGTCGGTTGGTGGCCGCAACAACGCGCCGCCGGGGGCACAACATGGACCTATGCCATCCGGCGGCATTGGGGGCACACGCTGATCGGGCTGGTTTGGGGCGGATTCATGCGGTGGCTTGGCCCGTCGCTGTTCTGGTGGTTCACGCCCGTGCTGGCGGGAATGGTTTTGTCCATTCCCTTGAGCGTCTTCACCAGCCGGCGTAGCTTCGGCGCGCGCGCGCGAAAGCTGGGATTGTTTCTCACGCCGGAAGAAATTGCGCCGCCGCCGGAACTGGTCGCGCTCCGTGCGAACATGAAAGTCCATGAAATCACCGAAGACACCTCCCCGCGCCATCCCCACGCGGGGCTGGCGGAGGCGGTGCTTGATCCTTACGTCAACGCCATTCACGTTTCATTGCTGCGCGAGAAACAACTCAATCCGGTTTATGCCGAGCAACTCGCCGGGTTGGGCGTCGGAAGTCCCAAAGTGCGCGCGCTGGGCGAAAAATTGCTGGCCGCCGGGCCGGACAAATTGACGCCCGCCGAACGGCTTTTAGTCATGGCCGACGAGCGCACCATGGTCTGGCTGTATCATGAAGCCTGGCTGCGTCAATCGCTGGCTCCCTGGTGGCGGGCTTCCATTCGTGAATACAGCCGGCTGGATGAGTCGTAACCGCAACTTCTCGTTGCGGCTAGAGCAATTCCAGCGTGCGGTGCAACTCCGCGTCCGTGTTGTAAAAATGCGGCGAGAAACGGATGTATTTTTGCCCTCTGCGGTCCGCGCGCAAAGACGCCACGACGCCGATGTCCGTCAAGTTTTTATGCAACGCCGTGAGGTCCTTGCCGGATTGGCGAAAGGAAATGATGCCGCTGGCGTTTTCAGGTTTTGCGTCCGCATTCAAAACCGCAAAACCTTTCGCCTGCAAGGCAGACACGAGCCACGCGCGTTTGCGCAATAATTCAGCAGCGATGTTTTTGACGCCGATTTCCACCACGAGTTCCATCGCGGTGATCAAACCAACCAGGCCGAGCAGGTTGTGCATGCCGGCTTCATATTTCGTCGCGCCGTTGCGAAAAACAATTTGTTCCTGCGCAACAAAATTCGGGCAACGCACGTTATGCCAGCCGTAAACCGGCGGGTTCAGTTTTTCCTGCAACTCGCGCCGCACATAAAGCAGGCCCGCGCCGCAAGGGCCGAGCAGCCATTTGTGCGCGTCGGCGGCGAGAAAATCCACGCGCTCGACCGTTGTCGGAAACGCGCCGAGCGTCTGAATCGCATCGAGACAAAACAAAATTCCGCGTTCGCGCAAATATTCGCCGATGGCCTGAAAATCAATGCGATAGCCGCTGATGAAATGGCAGGACGCGAGCGCGACGAGCCGGGTGTTTTCGTCCACCTGTCCCATTACATCCTGCGGGCGGATGATGCCGAGGCCGCGCGTGTTGAGCAGGCGGACTTCGATGCCGCGTTCGGCCAGCGCCATCCACGGATAAACATTCGACGGGTAATCGTCGTGGTAAATGAGGATGTTGTCACCCTTGCGAAAATTCAGCCCGGCGGCGACAAAACTCAATGCGAGCGAAGTCGGCCCGACGAGTGCGACCTCCTCCGGCTGGCAATGCAACAATTGCGCCCCGAGTTTGCGCGCATCGTTCAAGCGGTGCAGGACGAAGGCTTCCTGATCTCCCAGCGTGCCGCGTTTGGCGCATTTGGAAACGGCCTCGGCGACGCGATGCGGCAGCGGGGAAACCCCGGCATGTGCGAGGAAAATTTTGTCGCGGGCGACAGGAAACTCACGTTGGCGAAGTCCCTCGTTTGCGAGCAGTTCGGTCAAGGTCATGCGGCGAAAGTAACGGGCAAAAGTCCGGCGCGCAAAGCGGAATTAAAATCCATTCAGAATATGGGAAAGGTCACCGTGTGGACCATAGATGCCGGTCCAGAACTGGATGATTTCGTAAGCGATCATCAGCGCGACCAGCATATAAAGGAGCCGCGGCATCCAGGTGGCGAAGGCGTTCAGCTTGCGCGTGCCGTCCTCGTTGTAGATCCGGTTGATTTGGCGTAGCGAATCATCCAGTTTGCCGCTGACCTCGCCGCTGGCGTAGAGGTTGGCGAAGGTTCCCGGGAAAAGCGGACAGCGGTTGATGGCTTCGGAGGGCATTTGACCGGCAGTCACCCCGGGTCTCCAGGCGGCGACCGCCCGGCGCAAGGCGGGCGAGCCGCTGGCGGTGGCGGCCAGGTCCCAGGCTTCAAAGATGTTGATTCCGGCGCTGATGAGCGCTTCCAGCGCCGCGGCGAGCCGGGACAGGGCAAGGTAATGGCGGGCCTTGCCCAGAATAGGGACCAGGCGCAGGAGGGATTCAACCAACGCACGCCAGTTTTCACCATGTTTGCTTTGCGTGGCGTAAACCATCAAGGCAACTGCAACATAAAGCGGTGAGAAGATGAGGGCGGCTTTGGCGAACAGGAGGGGCAGACTGGCGTTGAATTGCGACGCGGCGAACGGAAGCACGATTAAAAAAATGAAGGCGGCCATGTGAATCAGCACGACGGGATAAATGAGCTGGGAAATCACCTGCCGGATAACCCGGGCGCGGTCATCGTAATAATCGGCGAGCATGCGGAAACAGGAGTCCAGCCGCCCGCTCTGTTCGCCGGCCCCAATCAACGCCCGGTCGAATTCGGGCAGCCAGCCGAGGGGTTGCAGCGATTCGGCCAGCGTTGCACCTTTGGTGATTTCATTGAGCAGGCGTTGCAACGGCTTGTGATAGGCAGCAGCTGGCGGATGGCGTTCGATTTGCTCCAAGGCGCGAACGATGGGAACTCCGGCAGACGTGAGCTGGCTGAGTTGATGATAAAACTCGGCCCGCTGGACAAATTGCCGGGGTGAGATGATGAGCGGCATAATCCCGCCTCGCAGAACCGCGGGTCAGGGCACAACGCGGTCCAGACTGGCTTTGAGATCGCGCCTGCTGCGCAAGCCGACCATTTGTTCTGTAACTTGGCCTTTGTTGAACAGCAACAATGTGGGAAGAGCGCGGATGCCGTAATCCGCCGCCAGTTGTTGTTGATCATCAGTATTCACCTTGCCGATTTTAATCGTGCCATCATATTCGTCAGCCAGTTCGTCCAAAAGCGGGGCGAGTGTACGACATGGATTACACCACTCGGCCCAGAAATCAACGAGCACGGGCACCGGCGATTGCAAAACCTGCTGCGCAAAATTTTCCTGCGTGAGCGTGACGATTAATGGAGAAGCCATACATTAAATGGGATGTTTTTTGGCACGAGAAACAATGCGGGCAAAAACGGTTTCAGCCGATTGCATTTTTGAGGATCAGGAACATCCAAACCACAGTGCCGGCGGCAAACAATCCAGCCACAACCGCGGCAATGACCAGAAGGTTGTCGAGCGCGCCAAACGTGGGAGCGGCGGCAGGCCCCGCTCTTTGAACCGCCGGAGCGGGACGCGTTTGAGCTGCGGGCGCGGCAGCGCCAGTGGCCCTTGGCGCGGCCGCAGTAGTTGCCGGCGAGGTTTTTGCCGCGGCAAGTGGTGCTGCGCTGGGAGCGCCGGTCGGACCTCCGGGCGGCAGCGTCGGCAGTTTGATGGTCGGCGCCGCAGATGGTTTCGGCGGCAAATTGATTCGGACGGTTTCTTTTTTGGGCTGTACCTTGCCGGTTTCTTTTTTTACCGGCGGCACAGCGCCTGTGGGCGCGCCTGGTATGTTCGAAGGAATATCAGCCATAGTATTTAGTGGTTCAAGATAAACGGCAGACGGCGGCTGTCAAATTTAATTCTGGGAATACATGGGAGGACGGTTGGTATACAACCCGCCATCAAGTCTTTTCCTCAATCAATTCACGCCGTGCGCCGCCGAGCAATTGTTCGACGAAACCGGTCGAATAAACGCCCCGCCGGAAATTCGGGTCCTGCATGATGGCTTGCTGGAAGGAAACCGTGGTTTTGATGCCGGTGATCATGTATTCGGCCAGTGCGCGGTTCATGCGATCCATCGCATCACGCCGGTCTTTGCCCATGGTGATAAGCTTGCCAATCATTGAGTCGTACATTGATGGAATGGTATAACCCGCGTAAGCATGGGTGTCCACACGCACGCCGCGTCCGCCGGGTTGAAAATACATCTCAATCCGTCCCGGGCTGGGACGGAAATCGTCAAACGGGTCTTCGGCATTAATGCGACATTCGATGGCGTGACCTTTGATTTGAATATCGCCTTGCGAATGTTGCAGCGGTTCGCCCATGGCCAGCAGGATTTGATAGCGCACGAGATCAATGCCCGTGACTTCCTCAGTGACGGGGTGCTCGACCTGGACCCGCTTGTTGACTTCGAGGAAATAAAAGTTGCCGTGATTATCCACGATGAACTCGACGGTGCCGGCGTTGGTATAGTGTGCGGCCTCGGCGATTTTCACGGCGGCCTTGCCGAGTTTGTCGCGCAATTTGCGGAATTTAATCTCGAGCAACGGCGACGGCGCTTCTTCGATAAGTTTCTGGTTGCGGCGTTGAACGGAACAATCGCGTTCGCCCAGATGAATAATGCGGCCTTTGTGATCGCCGAGAATCTGAATTTCGATATGATGCGGATTCTCGATGTATTTCTCAATATAGACGCCCGAATTGCCAAACGCCTTTTCCGCCTCGTTTCGCGCCGTGTGATAACCTTTCACGAGCGAAATGTCATTATGCGCCACACGCATCCCGCGTCCGCCGCCACCGGCAATGGCTTTGATCATCACCGGATAGCCGATTTGTTTGGCGATGGCCAAGGCGTCCGGTTCCTTTTCAACGACGCCGTCCGACCCGGGCGGCAAGGGCACGCCGGCTTTTTTGGCCAGTGTGCGGCTGACCGCTTTGTCAGCCAGCGCCTGCATCGTGCGCGGATTGGGGCCGATAAAACGAATGTTGCAACTCTCGCAAACCTCGGCGAAATGTGCGTTCTCCGAAAGAAAACCGTAGCCGGGATGAATCGCGTCCACATCCGCGACCTCCGCCGCGCTGATGATGCGGTCAATGCGCAGATAACTTTCCGCCGCCGGCGCTTTGCCGATGCAAATGGCTTCATCGGCCAGTTGCACGTGCATGGAATTGGCATCCGCCTCCGAATAAACGGCCACAGTGCGGATGTTCAATTCTTTGCATGCGCGGATGATCCGAACGGCGATTTCGCCGCGATTGGCGACCAGAATTTTCTCAAACATGGGCTTTCAGTGAAAGCAAACAGGATTAAACGAATGTTTCTGCCGCTGAAGTCAGGCCGGACGTACTTTGAACAACGGCTGGCCGAATTCCACCGGTTTGGCGTTTTCCACCAGAACCTGCGTGATTACGCCTTTGACTTCAGCTTTGATTTCATTCATCACTTTCATCGCTTCAATGATGCATACAACGGATTCAGGGCTGATTTCAGTGCCAATTTCAACATAGCTCGCGGCCTCGGGGGATGGCGCGCGATAAAAAGTGCCAATCATTGGCGATTTGACCTCGATTTCGTTCGTGGCGGGAATCGGTGGTGTGCCAACTGGTGCCGATGGGACAGCGACAGGGAGTAAAACTGGAGCGCTGCCAGCAGCAATTGGTTCATCATACTGAACGACAGGCCCCCCGCCGTTGGAACCACGTTTGAGCCTGATTTTTGAATCCTGACGTTCCAACTCGAATTCCGTAATAGAATTCTTCTTCATCAGGTCAACGATGGCTTTAATATCTTTTATATCCACAGTACGTTTTCGTTAAAGTAAACTCATATTCTTGTTTTTTATCCTAAACAACCCATAAACAGCATCAAAAGTCCTACTCTACTCAGCTTATTATTAAGCCGGATTAAATCCTAACCATTTGAATAATTATCGTCAAGTCGCAAAATAGAATAATTTAAATCAAATAAAAACCGATAAAATTTCCATAAAAACACAGTTTTATGACTGTTTTTTATTAGCTTTAACGTCAATGGATGCTTCTAACGCTAAAATATAAGATTTTGGGCCGAAGCCTGTGATTTGTCCGCAACAAACCGGCGCAATCAGGGATTTGTGCCTGAATTTTTCTCTCGCATGAACGTTTGACAGATGGATCTCAATGGTGGGCACTCCTACCGCCGCAATCGCATCCCGTAGCGCAATGCTGGTATGGGTGTAAGCAGCGGCATTGATGGCAATCACGTCAAATTTCCCCTTTGCCTGCTGAATCCAGTCAACCAGCTCGCCTTCCAGATTGGATTGCCGGAACTCAATTCCCACCTTCAACTGTGCGGCACGTTCACGCACTTTTGTCTCAATGTCAGCCAAAGTCACGCGGCCATAGACTTCAGGCTCGCGTTGTCCCAATAGATTCAGATTCGGCCCATTCAAGAACAGGATTTTCATGTGCGTTAGGCAGAATAACCGGTCATAGGATGCTTGTCGATTTGATTTCCAGCCGTGGCGAACAAAAAGCCCAATAAGGTGAAGGCCGTCCAGGCCAGTGCCGGAACATAGAGGCTAAACTCGCCCAACCCCTGGATAAACCAGGCAAATATTCCCAGAAAAATGGCGAAGCTTACCAGGTCGGCAGAACGCCGGACGCGCCGTCCGATCGTCAACAGCGAAAGCCCAATCCAGGCTGCGTAGAGCATTCCGCCGACAATGCCTGAATCCGAAAATTGTTCGAGGTAGTCATTATGCGCCAGACGAGCCATTTCGGCGGTGGGCGATTTGAGTTGTGCGTAAGGCCGTTGAAATGTGCCCGGACCCGTTCCCAGCAGCGGATGCTTGAATGTGGTTTCCACCGCCGCGCGCCAGTAATCAAACCGCGCGCCAACGCTGGTTGCGCCGGCGGCGAGGTAGCCGTGGAATCGTATGGCAAAAATCCCAAGTCCAATCACCGTTATCGCGATGAGTGCCGCCCATTTCAATCGGGCAGGCCACGGCAAACGAAACAAGCAGGCGCCGCCGATGGCCATTGCAATCAGCCAGCCCAGCTTCGAGCCGGTCCAGAAAAATGCCGCACCACCCAGAAAAACGGTCAGTGTGATTACCGTCGCGCGAATGGGTGGTCGCAGTTGTTTTGTGCTGTTAAACGCCAAAACCAGCGACACCGGCAACAACAGCAGAATCAAGCCCGCCAGGGCGTTGGGATAAACCAGCGTGCCCATGACGCGCCCTTTGGCAAACTTGGCGAGGATGTCCGGATTGGGCACTTCCACGGCATTGGTGGTGATGATGACCCGGTCGCGTTTCATCTCCATAAACAGTTCCGGCGGAATGTTTGTCCAGCCGGTGCGCACGCCTTCCAACAACATTTGCCGGCTTTGCGGGAACTCGAACAGCCGCTGGTTGATTCCCTTTATCAGACAAAAGGCAAATGCCGCCAGCACTCCGATGAGCAACCAGCGAACCGCCCGTTCGCGTGCCAACACCAGCGCGCCAAGAAAATAGCACGTGACGCATCCGGCAAATTGACAAAGCGTCGTTGCGGTGAGATTGGCATCCACGGTTTGCATGGCCGAAAAAAGCTGCCAGCCGAACCATAGCAACGGCAGCAGCCAGAGCAAGCGCGTTCCCGGCCAGCGCGGTTTGCTCGTGAACCCAAGTGCCACGCCCGTCAGCGCGAGTGGCAACAGAATCCAGTTACCCCAATGGGTGGGCCAGGCGTACGTCCAAAATTCGGAAGGCGAAACCGGCGGCGCGATTTTCCGGTCGAGGATGACCGGATTGCCAAACTTCAAAATCGCCAGGCCGAGAAACAGTCCGAATACGAGCGCGTAAAACCCGGTTCCGGTGATTTTTTCTTCAGCCTTCATTGCGAGATTTCGTTCGCAACCCGTTATAAACAAAGTTTGAGCAGGCTCACTTCCAGCGCCAGCGCTTCCTGCACATTGGTATGCAACAACCGCTGGGTTTGCTCCAGGATTTGCAAATTTTCCAATGCCTGCCTTGGTGTAATGCGCCGGGCGACGGCTTCCGCACCGGAAATTTCAGGGAATTTCAGCAGGCTTCCGCCAGCGGCGAGCGTGCGCCCGTCCTCCGCATTCCCGATTTTATCGGGACGGAGGGTGGACAGCCACACGTCGCGCAACCACCATTGCACGAGCAAAAGCGCCTCCGCCCGCTGGCGGCGATATTCCGCTTCGATGGCCGCAGCCAGTTCGTCCTCCCACTTTTCGCGCAAGTCTTTTTCGATTTCATCATGCTGTTGCAGCGGCGAGCGCGCGGTCAGGGCCACTTCCACGCGCTCCCGGATTTCGCCAAGCCTTTGCAGCAGCGCGTCGAGCAGCCGATAGCGTCCCAGCAAACTTTTTTGCTCATTGGCCGCCAGCGCGTCAAAATGCACGAGCCATTCCATTTGCGCCGGGTCAGGCGACCGGGCGTCTTCGCCAAAAAAATTCAGGCGCAGACAGCGCGACAAGATTGTTTCCAAAATCCGCTGCGGCTCGGTCGAAAGCAAAATCAGAACCGATTTGCCGGGCGGTTCTTCCAGCGTTTTCAAGAAAGCATTGGCAGCTTGAACATTCAGTCGGTCCGCTCCCGCGATGATCGCCACCTTGTATTCAGCCGCGGTGGGTTTGAGTTGGATTTCGCGCATCAACTCGCGCGTTTGCTCGACGGTGACGATGCGCGATTTGGACTCGGGCCGCGCCCAATGCACGTCGGCATGGGTATCGCGGTCAATTTCCCGGCAACTCAAACAGGCGTCGCAGCAATCGGTCGTCACGCCGCCGGTTTTGACGGGGTTCCGGCAGTTCACCGTTTTGGCCAGCGTGCGGGCGAGCGATTCCAACTCTTCGAGTTGATCGCCGGCAAACAGGTAGGCATGGCCGAGCCGCCCGCGGGCGAGCGAACGCTGGAGCAATTCGACGCCTTGCATTTGTTTCGAAAAATGTTTGAAGGCCATGCGCGTTTAAGATGGAAGTTTGCCAGTTTTTTCGCTTCAGCTTTCAAAGCTTGTTGGCGTAGAAATTGCGCGTTCACCTGGCCGGTAGGCAAACAAAATTCTATTGGGCGTGGAGTTTTTTCCAATCGGCATAGTGTTCGAGCATCCGTTTCGAGGTGTCGTTGTATTTCTTCCAGACAGGTTGTTGCGCGTGTGGCAGCGTGGCAATACGTTCGGCTGTCAACGGCTGTGTTAGTGAATTGGTGCCGATGATTGCGGCCGGCAGAACCGGGGTAAAAGTAAAAAACAGTGCGAACAAAGCCGCGAAAACGCGCCACCGGCGCAGCCAATTTAAAAAATTGGACGAACAATTCATGTTCTTCAATTGTGTGACTGGTTTGGTGGGTTGCGCCAACAAAATCGGCGTTGAAAAACCAATCTTTGAGCCTTGTTTTTGCCTGACTCAATAGGTGCCGGGAGGGCTTGACCGTCCGGGCCGTTGTTTCAACTTTCCGGCACCGGTTGACCGGCGGGAGACGTTCCTTCAACCACGCCACCGGGTGAACGCTTCGGATTCCGGCTGGAACTTATGAGATGAATCCGTTGCACAGGCCATAGTAGGTGTCATTCCATTTCAACTCCTGCCGGAAGACCCGGATGTTCGTGTTCGCGTCAATGATCAGCAATTCCACGCCGGTCATGGTCGCAAAATTTTCGATCATCTCCGTGGTGACCGCCTGGCTGAACCCGGTATGGTGTGCCCCCCCGGCATAAATCCAAGCGGTGGCGGCGACCGGCAGGTTCGGTTTCGGAACCCAGAGGGCGCGCGCCACCGGCAGTTTGGGCAACGGCTCTTCCGGCGGGACAACCTCCACTTCGTTCACGAGCAGGCGAAAACGATTGCCCATGTCCATCATGGACACGTTGAGGCCCGGACCCGGCGGGGTATCGAACACCAAACGCGCCGGGTCGGCCTTGCCGCCAATGCCCAAGGGATGGACTTCCAGCGACGGTTTCCCTTTCGCGATGCTCGGGCAAATCTCCAGCATGTGCGCGCCGAGGACTTTCATGCCCTTGGAATCCAGATGATAGGTATAATCTTCCATGAAAGACGTGCCGCCTTTGAGGCCGGAGGCCATGACTTTCATCGCGCGAACGAGGGCACAGGTTTTCCAATCGCCCTCGGCGCCGAAGCCGTAACCTTCAGCCATGAGCCGCTGAACCGGCAGCCCCGGCAACTGTGTCAGGCCGTGCAAATCCTCGAAGGTCGTCGTAAAGCCCTTGAAACCGCCGGCTTTCAAAAACTTGCGCAAGCCAATCTCAATGCGGGCGGCTTCGCGGATGGCCACCCGCAGGGGTTGGTTCCGGCGGAGGGTGGCGGGAAGCCGGTAACCGGCTTCGTATTCACTGAGGAGCGAGTTGATTTGCGCGTCCGTCGCGGCATCCACGCATTTCACCAGATCACCCAGGCCATAGCCGTTGATGGAATAGCCGAACTGAACCTGGGCGGCGACCTTGTCACCTTCGGTCACGGCAACTTCCCGCATATTGTCGCCGAAGCGGGCGAACCTGGCACCCTGCCAGTCATTCCAAGCGGCCGCCGCGCGGCACCAGGATCCAAGCTGGTTTTGGACATCGGCATCCTGCCAGAAACCAACGACGACTTTCCGGTTCAGGCGCATCCGGCCCATCATGAAGCCATGTTCGCGGTCCCCGTGGGCGGCTTGATTGAGATTCATGAAGTCCATGTCAATGGATGACCAGGGGATGCTGCGATTATACTGGGTATGGAGGTGCAAGATTGGCTTCTGAAGAATCTTGAATCCGTTGATCCACATTTTGGATGGCGAAAACGTGTGACACCAGGTAACCAGCCCGATGCATCCGGGCGCCTGATTTGCATGCTGGCAAAGGGCAAACACTTCTTCGGGTGTCTTGACGATTGGCTTGAAAAGCACCTTCGCCGGGATGGCGCTTGCGGCATCCAGTGCCCCGGCAATTTCCCGGGAATGGGCGGCAACCTGTTTGAGGGTTTCCGGCCCGTAAAGATGCTGGCTGCCGGTGACAAACCAGACTTCCATTCGTTTCAGATCAATCATAAGTGCGTCGTTTTATTTTCCCAGGAATCGAAATATTGTCAGCGAAAGGGGTGGCGGTGGGCGAACAAACTCCGGCGCCACGCCGGTGGACCCGCCCATCCGAGGCACGTCTGCCTCCAGCTTGCGGGCACATGTGCTTCGCGTCGGGAAACCGGTATTTGCCAATGTTGTTTGATTTTCATCATTCCGGCACAACCAAATAAAAATAAAAGGGCAGGCATTCAAGCCTGCCCATGAGAGAACAGTACTTTTTAAACAACGAAATGTATCTTAGCGGCGGCGGCGGAAAGCCAGCATCATTGCACAACCGCCCAGCCCCAGCAGCGCAACGCTGGCCGGTTCGGGAACGGTTACGATTGTCCAGCCCGGGTCACTGGTTGTGTCAGCTTGGATATTCCCCACTATTCCATTTCCTTCAATGATTCCCCTGTCAATCCAGTTGTACACAGTGGCGGCAACGTTGCCCGCTATAATCAACTTGCCGTTTCCTGAGATATCCACGAGCCGTGTGGCGTCAGTATCCACACCGCCAGCAAATATGGGGGTGCTAGCGTCCACACCGAGATTAAAACCATCGTTAGCCGTTACCGTCCCGTTATCATTAATATTCAACACGCCACCAACCTGCCACCAATTCGCACTAGCCGTAGAATTGCCGTCCACGTTTACAGTCACATATGGTCCACCCGGGAACCACCACGCGGTACCTATACTAAAAGTATCACCGCATGTAATTGAGGAATTGCCATACAGGTTAACGGTAGATGCCCCAGTGCCTGATGAACCCATTGGGAAAACGGCAAACCCGGTATAGATACTGGAATTATTGAGATTGAGGGTTTCTCCCCACTCCGGGCCGAAAAGCGAATCACTTACGTACGCCCCGTCATCACTGCCAGTCATATTTATCGTAGTACCTACATCCCCAGAGAATCCAATGTATATTTGATATGTATTAAGAGGATCCGGCACCCCATTATCCCAATTGTCCCCATCACTCCACGAAGTGTTATCACCCCCGCCTGTCCAATGGTATATTATGGTGCCCGCCGAAGCGTTGACGGCCAAGCATATTGCCGCAGTCACTGGAACTAAGTAATAGAGTTTTTTAAACATAACTTGTTATCCTTTCTGTTTCGTCATTACATAATTGTTTTCTGGCGTCAAACCCTTCTGTACGAGTGAGACATCATTTAAAAGTTAACTTGACGACATGAATATCCCATATTTCAGCGAAGAAAATCAACGCCACTTTGCGCAAAAGAATCACCAAAATGCGAACACCCAAACACTTTAAAATAGCCAGTTTTAGCCGGAATAAAGCGGATTGTTGCGGTCGCCAATCCGGTGCGGAGCGCACAGAATGGTGAGCGGCCAATGAACAACCATGCACTGCTGACTCCACCTCAAGCCCGGGAGCGCACAAGAAATTGCGTTTGCACCTGCAGCCCAGGCGGCTAAAAAAGCTCATTGTTGGAGCAAAACCCGGTAAAACATCGAGGCGTTTGTTGGCGTCACACTGACACTGTGCGGCGAAAGGGCATTGGGAACAGGCGACCAAGGTCCCATCAGGTTTTCCGCTTGCAGCAGCGTGCCCTGTGGCCAGCTCAGATCCAGATTGGAGTCGGAGTATTGGATGCCCACTTGAACTTGCGGCAACACAGCCCCATTCGCGTAGAGTTGCTCGATTTGTGCGGGGGTCAACGAATAATTGAATGCCGCCACTTCATCTATCAAGCCGCTGAAAACCCTGGCGGTCTTGGCATATGGGTCTGTTCCGATGTAGCTGGAGTTGCCAATGGCCGGGGTGTTATGACTCAAAATATGCGTCGCGCTTTGCTCGCCGTGGGGGTTGATCAGGTAAAGGGTTGCACTGGCCGGCTGCACGACTAAAGCGACAAAAGACCATTGATTCACCGGCGGCATCAAACCGGAATCCCAACTCCAGGTTCCGCTGTCATTGTTCCAATTGTAACCCAGTGTTTGAGCGTTGCCGGAATTCACGCTGCCGTAGTTCAAACCGGCAACCGTCGTGTTTGTGGCACCGCGGGAGTAAACAAACAGTCCTGCGGCATCAGCCTGATTGCCGGCGGGATAAATCCAGGCGGTAATCGTCGCGGCGTTCCCGTTCAACAACCACACCGAACTAATGGATACCCAGGAATTGGTCAGGTTTTGTGTGAATTGTGCCGCAGTATTGGTCAGTTCAAAACCCAGGAAATCCGCCGGCCGTGGACCGGCGCCACCGAGCACAACCGCGCTGGCATAGGTTCCTTGATGTTTGCCCATTTGATCGTATGCGGTCGTGCCGTTCGTTTCATTCAAACGCCAATATGCTACCGGCCTGTCGGCAAGTATCGCCGTTTGATAGGCCGTGCTGCTGGTGGCAAAACGCGGTCTGGCGCTGGCCTCGGTGGAAGGCGGACTTTCACCACCCAAGGTGGGATTAATGGCGGTCACTGTATAATAATATGTTTGGCCGTTGGTCACGGCGGTATCGGTGTAAGCCAGCGTGGTCAGGCCTGAGGCAATGGGCGTGGCACTTTCGCCGCCACTGGCAATGCCGCGGTAAACGTTATAACTGACAGTGCCTGCGAGAGTGGTCCAGGTCAGTTGCACCTGGCCATCGCCCCCGATCGCGCTCAGACTCGGCGGCGCACCGCTGGACACAATGATTTTATCAAAATCAGGGGCAACGTCCGTGGGGTTGCTGAAATTGATTGTGTTTTCACCGGCGCTTAATTGCAGATACGTTGTCATCACACCCGGTTGAGTGTTGCTCCCCGTGGCCGGAAACGAAACGGCCGTTGTCGAACTGCCGTTGATGCTTAATTGAGCCGTCCGGCTCACACTGCAGGCGTAGTAAACGTTCACTTCGTACAAACCATTGGATGGAACAGCCACCCGGTTGAATTGCAGCGTATTTGCTGGTCCAAGGCCGACGCCAGTGACATACGCACCAGCTGAGAAACACGAGTTATGCGGGACGCAATAAGCCGTTCCGGAAAGGGTGTTGTAGCCCGATTCTGCCTCGTAGGTGCGTGGACGATTCCAGTCGAATGTGCCTGTGACTTTGAGCATCATTGAATCATGCGATGGAATACCCGGTGACGTGTAACTGCCGGTGAACAGTCCCAAATCCTGATGCGCCCACAAATCGCGAACGCTGGCGGAACTGTTGGCAACCAGCCCCAGGTCGCTCCAATTCGCCGTAATCGTGGCCGGCGACGTGGAACGATTCAGCAGCAGCACCGCGTACTGGCCCGAGGTGAAGCTGCCCAGCGGCTTGGCATAGACATTCGGAGCGACCAGTCGGCCGACCGCTCCCAGCGGGTCCTGGTCCACGGTGATTACTTCCGCATTTGTCAGTGTGGCCAGGGTGGCGGCGCTTAACGGCGGCGGATAAGCTCCACCCGCTGTCCGGACATCCGTGCCAATCATCAAAGGAGCCCCCAGAATCGCCCACATGTTGAATTGCGAACGTCCCTCCGTGTCCGTGATGCCATTCAGTCCCGTGGTCAGCATGTCCGGATCGTTCCAGCGTCCCGGTGCTTGCGCAAACCAGTTGTCCTCGGCGATATTGAATTCAGTGAGAATCCCGCCCCAGGTCACCGAACCAAACGTGAAGCTGATGTCATTGGCCACGCGCCAGGAATTGGCAATGCGCGGGACAAACAGAAGGCGGTCCACCTGCGGAGTCGAAAAGCTGACAACAATCGGCCGGCTGGATGAATTATGCGCCATGGCATAGGCCGCCGCATAAAAATCTCCCGGTCCGTGATCGTCAATCTTGATGAAATCCCAGCCCCAATTGGCGAATTGATCGGCGTCATGCTGGTAATACGCAAAACCGCCGATCTGTGCCGGGCTACCGTAACCAAGGGAACCGATGTCGGTGTAACCGCCCATGAGCAACCCCTTGGAGTGTACGTAATCCGCCACCCCTTTCATGCCGTCCGGCCAGCGTGTCGGATCCACGATCAGGTTTCCGTTTGCATCGCGGCTTCCGCGGTTGGGAGAAATCCAGCTGCAGTCAATCACGACGTATTTGTAACCGGCAGCGGCGAGGCCGCTGGTGACCAGCGAGTCGGCGGTGGACTCGATCAAACTTTCCGAAGGGCCGGTCGCATCACCGACAACGAACCATGAATTCCAGCCCATCCTCGGCGTTGGGGCATTGGTAGCGATGTCAATCTGCGGCAGGGGCCAGGTGGTTTCCCCGGCCAGGGGAACCTGCCCGGTATAAGGGTTGATCAGGCCGGCCGGCACTCCGATTTGCGGACCTGGCACAATCAACACGTTGTTTACCATGGCGGTGTTGATCAATGAGTCATTGTGCGCAGTAACTGCCAACCCGGCCAAAGCCGTGCTGTTGATGGAAATGGTTTGTGGCAAACCGATTTGCGTCCAACTGATACCGTCAATGCTGTAGGACGCGGTGAACGTGTCGCCGGAGCAACTGAGCCGTACCCATACCGGAACGGTGACGTTTGTTATCACTGTTTGAGAGGTCGTTCCCGCAGTAATTGTGCGATAGCGAAAAATGACCCCGCTGCCCGGCGTGATTAGAACCGCGGCGTGAGCCGAGGCCGCGCTGTCATCACTGCGAATCATCACCCCCGCCTGCGCCAGGGCATCAGACCCGCTCTGGGCCAGGACGCGCGCCATGATTGCGCCGTCGCCGCTCAAGCTGTTCGAGCAGAAATTGAATTGATCGTTGGTGTTCCCAATATCAGCCCCGCCGCCGCTGACAGTCCAAATCCCATTGGTATAGGAAGCCGATCCCGCCAGGGCGGGCGAGCCGATGTCGGCATCGCTCCAACCGGACGGCAAGGCACCCCAAGCCAGATTGATCCCACCAAAAAATCCCAGTGTGGACAGAAATACCAGCCATCGGCAACCAGCGGAGCAGAGGCGATTTCTGTTCTTCACCCCCAAGGGAGACCGGATAACAAATGGAACATGGCTGTATATTTCCGACATAAAAAAAGTGAACTCCGTTTCTGCGTCTCTGAAACGAATCATGTCTAACAGTTTCAGGAAACCGCCCGTCAGCGCGGCAAGCGCAGACCACTTAATTCGAACAGCGATAAACTCGCCGGGCTTTTCTCACCTCATATCAATAAGCATTTTCTGGCGTAAAATCAACGCCGCTTTGCGGAAAAGAATCGCCCAAATACGAACGCTCAAACGCCTTGAACTGATGCCGCCTCTGAAACTGAACTGATCGGCATTTGCTTTTTGACGCTACGCGGGCAAGGGAAAGTGGGTTGGCTTCATGGCTGTTAATACATAAAAGTCGGCACCGTGCCGCCGCCTATCGGATGGACGGGAACAGTTGCGGGACCCTTCTGCACCTGCATATCACTAAATTGCCGCCAACCGACGTGAGTGTCTTCAAACACGATGTTGGCTCCGGACGGCAGGGGGCCATTCAAATGACTGGTACGTTGACCAACGCTGCCAGGAAGCCCACCAGTCGTAATCCGAGTGTAACTGTAAGGGGCAATAGCATCCCTGACGACCACGTCAACAACCACTTCGGCATCGGCTGGAGCCAATTTCCCCGGGACTCCCAGCATATTTGTTTTCCAATATGGATCCTCTGGATATTTCTCGCCCGTCATTCTACTGCCTTCCCCCGGCAGCAGCCAAACATAACCGGTAATCCGAAAACCACCATAGGCATCATAGCCTGTGCCAGCGATTCCGAAGTTCCAGGTCGCGTCACAATTGAACTCAGGGTTGGACGGGCAGTAAAATACGTCCCGGCTGCCTCCATACTTTATGGCGGTGTTAATTAAGTTGGTGGAGATGTCCCAGGGCCAGAGTCCCGCGCTATAAGGCGGCTGAGACGCATAGGGTGCATATCTCAAATCCGGCAGGAGATTGTTATTATCCTGACAGTACATTTGCAGTATCGTGCCGATTCGTCGCAAATTCCCTTTGCAGGCAGCTCGCGAGGTCCTCTCCGTGACCCGGGCCAGCGCCGGCAACAAAGTCGCTGCCAAAACGGCAAGGATGGCAACGACCACCAACAGCTCAACCAAGGTGAACGCCACCCCACGGCGCTGGCGCAGGACTGAAGGTTCAAACTGGCAGCCAAGTCTGCTGGAAATCATTTTTTGAAGATCATTTTTCCGTCTTGGATGCAACGGATCCTGTTTACTTTATCCTGGCGTTGTCATGGAAGCAACGCCACTTTGCGGAAAAAGAATCACCAAAATACGGACGCCTAAACGCCTTCGGTGTCTCCGCCGCCTGCCGGGAATTTCCCCATTAATATTGCTGCAACCGGTAAAACTGCGGGGAATTCGTAGCCAAAAGCGTCATCCGGTAGGTGCCATTCGTTATCACCAGGTTGGTGACGTTCAACGAAGTCCAACCGTTAACAAGCGCCCGACTGGTCGTCAAGTCAACCAGCGCAGAATTCGTTGGCCATGAGAGGTCCACCTGATATTTGCCATTCGACGCAGGAGGAGCCAAAACACAAGACAAGTTCACGCTTTTGTTCGTCCCGATGAGTTGTTCCGGTCCCAGGCGATAATCCGCCATGATTTGAGCCGCCGAAAGCGGGCCGTTGTAAATGCGGAACTCATTTATGGCGCCGCTCCAAAACGGGTCGGTATCATAGAGCGACTCGCCAATTAAATTGAACGGATCGCCATCCTGGTTGAGGGTCAACACCAGAGGATTCGACACATTGCTGTTGCTGGCACAGAGCACGCCGTTGGTATAGAAGGCCACAATCCCGGCATACGGATGAAAGACGCACACAAGGTGCAGCATGGTGGGCAGCGGGTTGGTAATTACTATAATGTTCGTGCCCTGCAAGCCGGTCGTCGTCAAAGCCGCCACCGCGTTCTGTGAATTGGCATTGCCAGGATCACCGGTCCCAAAGAGTGCCGCCGCCGTCGGATACGTTGCCACGCCCGTAAACGGCTGGAAAGCGATGTAATTCATGCCGTTGCCATCAATATCTTGATTGCCAAAGGCGAAGAATTGCGCCCAGCCCGCTGGAACACCATTGCTGACCCAAGCCTCCACCGTCACGGCGTCCATGTTGGTAACGATGCCGGCAGGCAATTGTATGACACCATAGTTGTTCGGGTCCAGTGTGACCCATCCTCCTCCGAGAGTGCCACCGGAAACAATCGTGCCGTTCCACGCCGAACCGCCGACGGAATCCGCCGTGGTGCTGCCGCCGGACTCGCTGAAACTGTATTGATGGATGAGACTGTTGGTGTATGGTGTCACGGTGATCAAAACACTGTCGGTGCTGGTAACCGATCCCAAGGCGGCCGACACTGTCGCGTTGCCCGGCTTGATTGCAGTCACATGGCCGTTGGTTGTCACTCCGACCACATTGGGGTCGCTTGAGTCGTAAGTTAACGTCCCTCCGCCCAACTGGGCTGCATCCAACACGGTTAGGGGCACGTCTTGAACATTCGCAAAATTCCCCATAGCCATCGGATCCTGGAATGTCCCCACCATCATATTGCCGCGGGACGATCTGAGAGATATACTTTGCAGGGCACCGAGGGAAGGGACTGTTACAACTGTGTTGGTGCCATTGTTGATAATAATGACTTCATTCGTGTCATACGCTTTGCCGTAAACCAGAAAAATACCTCTCCCAATATAGTTGGTTATATTAGCGCTGTTACCGGACGGCAGAACCAGCGTGCCGCCAAGGAGATTAATTTGCTTGGTGGAATCAGATACTAAACCTGTTGTACGATCAGTCCAACCTCCAGTAGCAGTAATAATTGAGTTGTCGTAGAGACTCACATGACCGCCCCACCAAAAATCGGTGCAATTCAACTGAGCACCGCCATACATATTCAATGCTACATACGGTGCCATCTCGAACCACCAATTGTCACCAAATAACATGTCTACGACATCAAGAGAGGAGTTGCCGAACATGTTAATGGTAGATGGCGCCGCGCTGTTGCCCAGCATTGAAAGGCTAATGGCACTGCTAATGGTGCTCAGACTGCCGTAAATATTGAGAGTCATTCCCCATTCCGGGCCGTAAATCGGGCCATTGATGTTGAAGACATCTGTTGCAGCGATCGTTGACACCGAACCATTGGTGGTGGGAGCAAGGACCACGCCGCCGGCATCAGACCGCAGCACCGTCCCCCAGTCCCAGTTGGCCGGATTGTTCCACATCGTGTCATGACCAGCACCTGTCCATGTCCAAACCGAACCCGGTGGTGGTATTGGTGGTCCTGAAGCGTTTTGAACCAAACACGCCACCAGAACCAGCGGAATTAAGTAATATAATTTTCCATACATAACTTGTTGCCCTTTCTGTTTTACTTCTGATTTTATGGCGTCAAATCCTTCTATCCGGGCGAGACATTTTTAAAGCCAACCTGACATTCAATATCCAATCTTTTACCGAAGAAAAGCAACGCCACTTTGCGGAAAAAGAATCACCAAAAAGCGAATACCCAAACATCTTCAAACAGCCGGTTTCACCCGGAATAAAGCAGATCGTTACGGTCGCCGATCCGGCACGGAGCGCAGCAAGCGGGTCGTGCGTGCCCGCACGAACGCCGTTTTTTATCGCCGCAAGCGGTAGAACCCCTGGCTGTTGGTCTTGGACTGCGTGAGCCACCAACGGTCACTGGCGAGTGTCGGGGACGGGGTCGCCGTTGTCCAGGGCGTGCCCAGGGCGGCAGTGGTTTCCAGCACGAAACCCGCCGCCCACGACGGCCAGGAAAACGCCAGGCTGGCAGCGGCGTTGGACTGGACCAGCGTGACCGGCAATGCGAGCGCGTCAGGGCCAAACTGGTAATCGGCGGCGATTTCCTGTGACGTGAGCCGCCCGTCGTAAATGCGGAACTCGTCAATGGTCGCGTTCAGCCAGGGGGCAGAGCTGGAGAGTGAGCGGCCAATGAACGACCAATTGGTGTTCACACCGCTTAACACCGGCAATGTGTTGGTGACGGCCATTTCCAAAACTCCGTTGGTGTAAAAGGCGCTGTAGCCGTTGGTTGGATCCACGATGCAAGCGACACAAACCGCGCGGTTGTCCAGCGTGCCGGAGGCATCCAAGTCCACTGTGCTGCCGGAGGAAATTTCCATGCGATGCGTTCCACTTGCGGTGTGCGGCGTGAAGAAAAGATAATGCGAAACAAGCACGCCGGAAACGTTTCCCAGGTCAAACACAGGCGCCAGGTTTCCGTTCACGCCGAACGTGGCCCAGAATTCAATCGTCAACGCCGAAGAGCCGGAAACCAGTCCGCCCGGCAGGTTGACATAGTCGCCGGAGATGCCGGTGAGTCTCAGAGCGCCGTTAGTCACGGTGGCATTGCCCATGAGCGTGCCATGCGCCATGCCGATGGAGTCCCACGCATTGCTCGTAAAGCTGTAACGATGGGCAAGGGCAGGATGGGCGTAAGCCAGGTCCTGGATTTCCGCGCCGCTCAACGCGCGTCCGAAGATGCGGAAGGAATCAATCTTTCCGCCGAAGGTGGGATCGGCCCATTGACTCTTTCCAACGTAATTGCTGCGCGCCAGCGTTTGCCACGGACGGATCGTGAGACTGGAATTGGTGCCGACCGGCTGGCCGTTTAGGTAAAGCAAACCGTTCGTGCCGTTGAGCGTGACCGCAACATGGCACCACGAGCCGGTGGGCATGGCGCTGGGCGCGTTAATGACCTGTTCGGCACCGTTGCCGTTGGTGGTGATGGCGAAACGCATCTTGCCGTTGGAGGCGCGCGGCGTGAGAAAGAAATAATCGGTCGTGTTAGCGCCGAAATCGAAGACGCGCTGCCAATCCGCGCCGCCGTTCCATTTCGTCCAGGTTGCAATGGTGCTGCAATTGGCAACCGAATTGGACAGCACCGCATAATTGGTGACGCCATTGAGGCTCAAGACGTTGCCGCGCGAAGGCTCGTTGGTGATGACGGCGCCGTTCTGCTGGGCACCGTTGTAAAGGCCGAGATGTTCGCGGGCATCGGTGTTGAATGTGTAGAACGCGCTCCAGTCATTCGTCACCGCCGGCCAGCCGTCGGAGGTCCAGTAAATCCGGTTCAAGCCCACAGTCGCCGCGCCGTTGTTGTTGCCGTCATAGTAATGATACGTGAACCAGTTCGTGCCGTTGTCATTCATGATGGCCGCATGACCGGGGCCGATGTAGCGCGCGGTGCTTTCGAGCACCATCGTGCCGCCGCCATTGGTCATGTTATTATTGTTTTTGTCGTAATACGGCCCGGTGACGGTAGTGCTGCGGCCCACGCGTATGTTGTAGGTGCTATTCACGCCGGCGCAGCAGCCGCCGAAGTTGACGAACAAATAGTAATAGCCGCCGCGCTGGTAAAGACACGAGCCTTCCTCGGTGTTGCTGAAAAACGTCGCGCCGTTGTTGGCCACCCGGTAAATCGGAGAATTGGTGGCGATGCGCTTGCCGGTGGACGGATCCAGCTGCATGATGAGAATGCCGTCCGAATAGGAACCAAACGACATCCACACCGTGCCATTGGCATCCACCATGATGCTCGGGTCAATGCAGTTATAGGCGGTGAGGTCGGTGTTGGTGGTCGTCGGATAATTGGATTCGATGACTTTGCCCTGATCCGTCCAAACCGGTGAAACCAGGGAAGGCGAGGTGACGAGGCCAATGGCGGAATTGATGGTTCCCCACTGTGAACAGGCGTAATAAAGATTATACCGGCCGTTGAAGTAGGCGTTGTCCGGCGCCCAAAAATAACCGGTGAAACCACTGATGTTATTCGTTGTCCATGCCGGCGGATTGCCTGGAAACACCGGGTTGACGGCGGTCCAGTTGCGCAGGTCAGTGGAAGTAATTCCCAAGATGCCCTGACCGTCACCAAAGATGAAATAACTGTTGCCGTCCTTGATCATTGTGCCCGGGTCGTGCAAATAGTAGTTACCGTAAAGGGGCATCTGGGCATTGGCCGCCTGCGCGCAAAACAACGCCAGCAGACAGAATGTTCCAAGCCGGAATCCATGTTCAAAGATCTTCATTTGCGTCCTGTTGTGTCATTTGTACTACAGCAATTACCACTCCAACATCCAACATTGTAGCGAATTAAAAACGCCACTTTGCGTAAAAAGACCGCCAAAATGCGCATTCGACAAATGAACTGCAGACGATATTTTAGGTCAGTGGGCTCCCACCCTCAACAGGGTGAATGACCATGCCGGGACAAGGTATTCAAACTCCGGACCGGTGATATGGAGCGGTTCCTCACGTGGCACAACCTTCTCCGGCTGGTCAAAGGAGTTTCCATCATCCGGACTGGCTGAAGTCAGCAAGATCGCCCTGGCGTCCGGAGCCACGTGTTCCGCTCCCGCGAGGTGGATTTTCGTGGCGAGGGGTGCGCCGCCGGGATTCGCCACAGCGAGAATGGTTTCTCCGGATTTCTTGTCACGCCCGGCGGCCACGTAAAGGCCGGGCGTAGGTTTACATGCGGCTTGTTGAATGAGTTGTCCATCCAGATAACATTTCACGGTTGCACCCTTTAGTTCGATGCGAATGTCGTACCAGTGTCCGCTTTCAATCGTGCCGGGCACGAACGGCGACGACGCTCCGGGGACTTCCAATCCAAATTGAGTGTTCATCCAGCCGCCGATATTCCACCAGGTAACGGTATCGGCTGTTTGGGATGCGAAGCTGATGAGGAAACCTTCGCTGCCGGCGATTTTCCGCGCCTTCAGCGAGAGGGTATAATCGCTCCACGACCGGTCGCCGGCGAACGCACGGACGTTCTCCTGCCCGGAAGTCTGGCGGAGTGCTCCATCCACCACGCTCCAATTGCCGCCGATCATGTCCCAGCCGGAAAAGTCTTTCGAGAAGTCGCTCTGGAACAATGTCCGGCCGTCCTTCGTAACGGTGATGTCCTTGAACTCAGCCTGGGATTTCCACGTGCCGACCCCAATCCGGCCGGTAAACGGGGCCGGTTCCAGGACCGGTGCATCGAGTTTCACCGGCAGGCTGACATCCGGGCGATTTCGGGTGGCCATGGCCTGGACGCCATACGAAGGTGAACCGTAAGCGTGCGCGTTGTCGAACCAGATCAGGTCGGGCCGCCACTGGCAATGCCCCGCTTTGGCAAACAACGGCGCATAGGAAGCCATCACCACCACATCCGCGTTGCGCCACAAGCTGGTGACATAGGCGGCCTCGGCAATGGCGGCACGCAGATTGTTATGGCGGTTGGAGTCGTGCGCCGCATATTCGCCGACAAAAATTTTCGGGCCTTTACGGTCGTAGCTGTCATAGCGATCATAATGTTCGAGGAACCACTGCGGCGGGCGATAATAATGCTCGTCCACGATGTCCGCCGGCGTGCCTGAGCGGAATTTATCCCAGGCGAACTTCCACAACGGATCATCCGGTTGCGGCCCGGCGGAGCTGACGATTTGGATTTCCGGATACTTCGCCTTGATCGCGCGGTAAAAAATATTATAGCGATCGAAGTACACCTGCTGCCATTGCTCATTGCCCACCGCCAGGAATTTCATGCCGAATGGTTTCGGATGGCCCATGGCCGCGCGTTTGGCGCCCCAGATGCTGTTGGTCGGGCCGTTGGCGAATTCAATCAAATCGAGGGCATCCTGCACGTAGGGGCCGATTTGATCGAGCGGCACGGGCAGTCCCTGCCGCGCCTGGCAACACATGCCGCAGTTGACCACCGGCATCGGTTCCGCGCCGATGTCCTCGCCAAGCTGAAAATATTCAAAGAAGCCGAGCCCATAGGTCTGATTGTATTCCGGCGATTGGTCGTCCCGCCACACGTTCCAGTTTTGTTTGCGCTCGGATACATCCCCGATGGTGTCCTTCCACCGGTACATGTTGGAAAAGTCTTTGCCTTCGACGACGCAGCCGCCGGGGAAGCGCAAGAACCCGGGTTTCGCGTCGGCCAGCAACTGGGCGAGATCGGCCCGCAGGCCATTGCGCCGGCCTTTGAAGGTGTGTTCGGGAAACAATGAAACCATGTCCACGTCCATCACGCCGGCACCGGTGACGAGGATGGCCAGGCTGGCATTGCTGACCGTGGCGGAGCTGGTGAGGATGGTTTCAAATTTCTTCCAGGCGTCGCCGACACCCGTGATGTCCGCGGACGCGAGCGCCTGCTGGTCGCCGCCGGTTAGCACGATGTGCAGCCCGGCCTCGGTGCCGGTCCGCCTCCGGGCATAGACCGAGAAAAAATACCGTTCGTTTTCGCGCAGGGCGATCCCGTCGAAACCGGCATTGGCCACGCCGTAGCCGCTCCCGCTGTTAGTAACGGAAATGCGCAGGTAGTGAGTGTTGCGGGCGTTGAGTGGTGCTTCCAATTCAACCGACAGCCCGCCCAGCGCGCCGGCACTGGCGCGTTCGCTCCAGGCGTAGAGCGGTTTGCGATCCTCGAAGGAACGGTTTTGCACCAGTTCGGCGTAAAGCCCGCCGTCAGCCCCATAATTGATGTCCTCGAAAAACAGCCCGTGCAACGTGGATGGAACCGCCAGTCCGGGGTTGTTCACGTCCACGGTGATTTGCGCCTGGGCGGCACGGCCGTTGAACGGGACGGCGGATGCTGCCAGCGTAAGAACAATCAAAATGACGACCGGGTTCATGGTTCGGGTTTTCATATGTTTTTTTCAAATGCGATGCGAGGGTTTATTTTGCCGGAGGCATTTTCACTTCCGATCAGAGGACTACAGGCGACAATTGCAACCAAAAGTTTTCATCGTGCCAATCTGCAAAAATTCTGCATGGCGTTGTCTGGGTTTCGTTTATTTTTGCAGGCGATAAAACCGGGCGTTGCCGGTGATGGGCAAAATGACCTGCCACTGACTGCCAACGATTTGCGGGGTCACCACGGCGGTTATCCAGTTAACCGCCGCCAGATTCGTCGTTGTCAAAACCGTGTAGCTCGCCGAGGCCACTGGCCACGACAAGGTCAGGCTGCCGCCGGATGCGGACGCGCTGATGGCCGGACTGGCGGCGCTCAACAATTGGTTCGGACCGAGCACCTGCGTGGCCGCGATTTCATTTGGCGTCAACGCGCCGTTGTAGATGCGGAATTCGTCAATGGCACCTTGCATGCCCGGGTCGGGCCAGTTGTCCGCGCCGATGATATTACGCACAGCCTGCACCCCCGACATCGGAATGGTCACGTTGTAATCTGCTCCAGCCAGGACGCCATTGAGGTAAATGGCCATGTAACCGGCCGGCGGGTTAAAAACGGCGGTGATATGCACGTTGGTATTGCCATCCAAGCTGCTCCCCGAGCCGAGATCAATGTATTGATAGTCAACATTCGCGTTGTCGGAATCAGAAATCCCGGTAATCGTCGAGTTGTCACTGGCGTGAACGCACACATGAATGTCGTATTCCGACTGCCCACTTTTGTCCCGGTTGCCGAAGTCGAAAAGATTGGCCCAGGTGTATTGACCGGCTTTGATGGTAGCCCAGGCTTCCACGGTTACCGCCGGATCGTTGTTGGTGCCATTTACAGAATTGGTGAGGATACCTGCCGGTAACTGCAAGTAATCAGTTGCCGGCGCGACCGAAGTTGTGTTGGGAAGCACCAGTTGGCCGCCGCTGATGGTGGCGTTGCCCACCAGTGTGCCGTTGGCACTGCCAACCGAGTCGTTTGCCGTGCCATCGTTGAAACTGTAACGATGCGCGAGCGCCGTCGGGACATCAACGACCTGCACGGATTGCGTGGCGGACAGACCCAGACTCGTGTAGGTGGCAATAATGCCCGTCGTCCCCCAACCCACGCCGGTAATGTTGCCTTTGCTGTCCACGACCGCGATGTTCGTGTTCGCCGAGGTGTAAGTGATGGCGTGATTGGCATTGGTCGTGAGATTGATCCAGTTGCCGGACTCCTGCCCCCAGATCGTGGATGTGACCATTTGGCCGCGGTTGATGGGCGAAGCGAATTGCAGCAGCAGGTTCGTACAGGAATTGATGCCGCTGGCGGTGAGCCGGAGAATGGAAAGTGAATTGGCCGGGAGCGTGAGCGAGAAACTGGTTCCCGCGTTGGCAATCGAATTGGTGACCGGGAAAACATACGTCGGCGACGACAAGGAATTTTCATCCAACGAACTGCCCGAAGTCAATTGGATGACCGTGGCGCTTGACGGAACGGAATTGACCCCGGTTACATTGAACGTCGTGGCCAGCGCCGCGCCAGGATTGACCACCTTGACAATGATCTGGCTGTTAGACCGCAACAAACTGCTTGAGGCGTAAAGCGAGGTTGTCCCCGAAACCACGGTGGGCAGGACGACATCGCCGCGATTTTGACTGAACAATTCCTGGACGTAATACGATGGCGTGCCGAACATCCCCCGCGAACTGTCGTAGTAAATCAGGTCCGGAAGCCACTGGATGCCATTCACGTTTGCAAACAGGGGCGCGTAGGAAGCCATTAGAACAAGGTCCGAGTTTCGCTCCATGCCGGTCATGAACGCCGCTTCGGCCAACGCGGAGGTGAGGTTGCCGTAAGTGCCGTAACCGGAGGTGACGGCATATTCGCCCACAAAAACTTTCGGCCCGCTGCGGCTGTAACTGTCATATTTCGTCGCGTAGGAAACGAACGTGCCGGCGCTCGAATAATAGTGCTCGTCCTGAATTTCCACCGGCGCGCTCGACGGAATACCGCCCCAGTCGCACGCAATGAGGTGCATCGCCGGATAATTCGACTTGATCGCGTTGTAAAACATCGCGTAATTGGTGTTGTAATAGGAGCCGCCGTTCTCGTTGCCGATTTCCATGAACTTCAAATTGAACGGTGCGGGATGACCGTTGGCCGCGCGCAACGCACCCCAAGTGGTGCTCGTATCGCCGTTCGCATACTGGATTGCGTCGAGAGCGTCCTGCACCCACGGCCCCAGTTGCGACAGCGGAACGGTGTTGTTGGTGCTGCCGTTGTAACCGAGCGCAAGGCCGCAGTTGATGCCGTAAAGCGGCTCCATGCCCATATCTTCACAAAACTGGAGGAACTCGTGGTAGCCGAAACCGTCGGTGGACCAGTAGCCCCAGGCGTCGTTCATGTGGCCCGGTCGTTGCGCAATGTCGCCGATGGTTTTTTTCCAGCGGACCGCATTGGTAAGATTGTTGCCTTCGATAAAATTGCCGCCCGGAAAGCGCAGGAACGATGGATGCAACGCCACCAGCATGTTTGCCAAGTCCACGCGTAATCCGTTAGTCCGACCGTAAAATGTCGCGTGCGGGAACAATGAAACGACATCCAACCAAACCGTGCCGGTGTTGGTGATGCTCAGGACAATCCGCGCGTTCGTATCCGTGCCACTCGACACCAGCGACGCGGCGAAATGCTGCCAGCTTGCGGTCAATCCGCTGAACGAGGCCTGCGCGTAAACCGTGCCGCCGCTGGCATTCTGCAGTTGCACGACGACCGGTCCGGCAAAGCCGTTTGAACCCGCCGCATAAAAATTCAAATAGTAAGTGGCACCGGCCCGAAGCGACATCCCCCAGAAACCAGCGTTGCCCGCGCCGACGCTGCCGGTGCCGGATTGCATCGTCAGTTTCAGCGAATTGGGAATATTGGTGTTCAATGGTTTGCTGGCGTCCACGCTCATCGCGCCCGTCGCGCCTTGCGTGACCAGCGTCCAGTAGTTCGCATTGGTCGGGGTGTAAAACGAACGGTTGCGTACCATCTCGGCGTAAAGGCCGCCTTCGCCGGCAAAATTAATTTCCTCAAAAAAAATTCCGAACAGATTGGAACTGACAACCGCGCCGGGCTGGTCGGCCTGAATCGTCAGCACCGCGCCGGCTTGCGCCTGAATGGTGATGCTGGTCAGGGCCGCCAGCGCCAAAACCAACCGGCGGCAACCCAAAAGAACAATAATCAATCGGGTTAAATGGATTTTCACAACCGTATTGATTCAACCGTCACGGCGATTGCAACCGGAAGGACATCTGGTTGTTTGTGGGCGTGAGCGTCAGGAAATTGATGCCATTGGTCGTGAGCAGCGAACCGGCCATCGGCGTCCACACAGCACTTCCACCAAGATTGGCCGCGCCCCGCAACACGAGTCCGTTGGTCCAAGCCGGCCAGTTGAGGGTCAAAGTTGACGCCGCGCTTGAAATGCCAATGCTTGACGCCGTGATTTGCTCAAGCGGCAGAGTCTGCGAAGAAATCTGCACCGAATCCATCTGGCCGTTGAAATAAGGGTTCACGAAGTTCTGGCTGCGACCCAGATAGTTTGCTGCGCCGGCCACGTCGGAGGGCAGGAGATTCACGGCGGGGTTCACCGCCACGGCCTGCCCATTGATATACATCACGGCCTGGCGGCCGTCGAGCGCCACCGCCACATGCGTCCAGACATTCGTCGGCAATGGATTGGGCGAATCCAAATCCCGCGTTTCAGTGGAGCCATTGGGAGTGATTTCAAAACGCACCTTGCCGCTGCTGTTTTTGGTGGTGAGCATGGCATAACTGGCGCTGGACGAACCGAAGTCAAAAATGCGCTGCAAGGTGCTGCCGCCGCCCCACTTGACCCAGGCGCCAAAGGTGCGCAAGGCGCCGACGCCAGCCGGCAGGCTGACGTATTGCGAGGCGCCACTCAGATTCAAAACGGAGCCGCGAATGGAATCGGTGGCAGTGGTCGCGCCGCTCATTAGCGAACCGCTGAAAAGTCCGTTTGCGTCAACGGCTCCGTTGTCGAACGGATAGAACGCCGTCCAGTTCGACGTGCCGGGGCAAATATCCATGTTGTTGGTGGCCGTGCGTCCCAGCGGGTCCATTGCCACGAGCACAATGCGGTGGAATCCATTCGTGGCTTCCTCGCCGCTGGTTGGAATGGTGAAGCTGCCGCCGCCGGCACCTGTCACCGGACCAAACACGATGTTCGTGACCCCGGTGTCATGAAACTCAACCGTCCAGGTCAGTCCGGTTATGGACAACGGAGTATCAGTGAAATCGGTTGCGTTTCCAGCAAATGAAACCGTGTCTCCGGGTTGATAAGCCGAACCCGCCAGCGGCGCAGTAATGGATGGCAGCGGCGCGACGATATCATTCGCCGAAAGCGCCCGGCCGTAAATGCGAATGGAACTGATCTCGCCGTTGAAATAGGGATTACTGGTGTATTGGCTGCGGCCGAACCAGGTGCTGGTGGGCGCAATATCCGGCAGTGTCAGCGTCATCGAAGTGTTGGTGGCCACGGGGGCGCCGTTGACGTAAAGGATTCCGCGCGAGCCGTCGGTCGTTACCGCGACTTGCGTCCACGCACCCACTGGCGCAGAACCGCTGCCTTCGAGAATTTGTTCGCCGATACTGTTTGAGGGAGTAATGGAAAAGCGAAGGTTGCCGCTTGACGCCTGCGGTGTCAGGAAGGCATAGCCGCCGTTGGTGCCGCGGCCGAAGTCGAAAACCCGCTGCCAGTTGGCGCCGCCGGTCCAGTTGAACACGGCGGAGACGGTGCGACCGTTGGCCGCGCCATTGGGCAGATTGACATATTGATTGGTGCCATTGAAGACCAGCACATTGCCCAGCAAGGGATCGTAATGAACGTAAGCGCCGTTTTGCATCAGGCCGTAATACTCGTTGTTGTCGTCGCGGCCATCGAACTGGAAGCGATACGCGGCGGCCCAGTCGTTGGTAAATGCGGGCCAGCCATCCGGTGTCCAATAAAGCGGCTCGATGTCCAGGGTCGGTGTGCCATTCGCGTTGGCGTCGTAGTAATGATAGCTGAAGCACTCCGTGCCGCCTTCGTTCAGAATCCCGATCTGGCCGGGGCCGATATATTTGCCGGTGGTCTTGAGAAACAACGTGCCGCCGCCAGCACCCATGGAATTGAAATCTCGGTCGCGATAAGAAGAGCCGGGATAAGCGCCGGTAATGGTTGCGCTGCGGCCCACGCGGATGTTGTAAGTGCTGTTGATGCCGGCGCAGCACTGGCCCCAGTTGACAAACAAGTAGTAATAGCCCCCGTGGTAGTAGAGGTAGGACGCTTCGATTGGATCCCCCGAGGCGGAGTTCGAAGCGAGATGAATGAGCGAGGGGTTTGTTGAATTGAGAAGCAGGCCGGTGGAAGCATTAAGCTGGACGAGATAAATGCCATTCCAATACGAGCCAAATGACATCCACAAGCCGTTTGTGGCATCGAAGATGATGCTGGGGTCAATACAGTTGTAGTTGACGATCGAGCTGGAGTGAATGACTGCGCCTTGATCCGTCCATGAATAACTCGGGTCGGTCGGATCGAGCGTCGGGTTCGTCGCCAATCCGATGGCTGAGTTCTGGCTGCCGGATGTCGAAACCGCGTAGTAAAGGTGGTATAGGCCGTTGAAGTAAATGATTTCCGGCGCCCAGAAACCGTCCAAGCCCGACGTCCCCGTATAACTCGTCGTCCACGATGGGGCGGTGGCAAAGACGCTCGGCCCGGTAACCCAATACTGTTTGTCGGCCGATGATTTTGAATAGATGCCGCCATGGGTGCCGAAGATGTAATAGCGGCCATTGCACTTGATGATCGTTGAAGGATCATGAATCCCGAGACTGCCGCGCGGGTTGGACGGCGCGGCTTGGAGCAATCCGGGGATGAGGCACAGGGCCAAAAAGGTGAGGCTAAACTGCCGGGGTATAAACTGGCAGAGTTGATGCATTGAGCCAATATACCTCATAAATCACCTTTGCGACAGGTCATTGCGTTTTAATGCGCAACACCGTCATCGAGTGTTGCAGAAACCGATGGTCGAACCGGGGTCCGGTGACATTTAACGTTGATTCCACGGGAGCCACCGCGAGCGGGTGTTCGAGCGAGTTCTCAGCATCCAGGCTGGCGGCGGTCAACACGACAACCTTGATTTTGGGCGCGACGCCGGCAACCCCGGAAAGTTGGATACCGGTAATGAGGGGATCATCACCGGGATTGACCACTTTGAGAATGATCTCACCCGCCTTTTCGTCGCAAACCGCGCTCGCGTAGAGACGTTGAACCTGCAGTGGCGGCACTTCGGCGCTTTGCACAAGCTTGCCGTCGAGATAACAATTCAATCTCGAACCTCTTAGCTCAACCTGGACGTCATACCAGCGTCCGGTTTCGATTGCGCCGGGCACTTGCGCAACCAGATGGTCCTGCTGCGCTAAACGAGCCTGGATGCCGTGAAACTTGTTTTGATAACCGCCGATGTTCCAAACCACGTAATTTTCCGGTCCGGCGTAGCGCACCACGATGGTGAAGCCTTCCGCACCACCAAGCTTCCGCGCTTTGAGCGAGAGTGTGTAATCACTCCATGAAGCATCACCTGCCAGAACAAGGCCTGCTGCATTCGGATCGGCCTGTTGATACGCGCCGTCTTTGACAGACCAATGGCTGCGCTCAACCGACCACCCCGGTGTGCCGTGTGCAAAGTCGGAACTCAGCAGCGTCCGGCCATCACAAGTCACCCGCACGTCCTTGAATTCCGCGGCGGTCTGATTTGTGCCCAAACCGATGCATCCGCCCGGCACGGCCGGGAGTTCAACTCCCGCCAGGCTCACGGGCAGAACCACGTCGCCACGGTTGAGACTGAAGAGTTGTTGAACGTAGTAGTTAGGGGTGCCATAAACGCGGAGATTGTCGGTCCAAATCAAGTTCGGCGTCCATTGCCAGCCTTCGACATGCGCAAACAACGGCGCATAGGAGGCCATGCGCACCACGTCCGCGTTGCGTTCGAGGCCGGTCAGGTAGGCCGCTTCGGACAAGGCGCATTCCAGATTATTTCGGTTCTTGGTGCTGACCATGGCGACGCTCTGCGCGGCGTATTCCCCGAAGAACACCTTGGGGCCGTTGCGATCGTAATGGTCGTAGCGATGAGAATTGGCGAGAAACCAGAGCGAGGGTGCGTAGCAGTGCTCGTCCACGATGTCCGCCTTTAACTCGCGGAATTTTGGCCACAGGAAATTAAAACGTTCATCGGCGGGCAATGGGCCGGCACTGGCGACGAGCGCAATTTCAGGATGTTTTTCTTTCAGGGCCTTTGAAAAAAGCGCGAGCCGTTCGATGTATTGCGGTCCCCACTGTTCGTTGCCGATGCCGAGCATCTTCATGCGGAACGGTTCAGCGTGGCCCATCGCGGCGCGGCGGGCACCCCAGGGGCTGGCAGCCGGGCCGTTGGCGAACTCGATCAGGTCCAGCGCGTCCTGGATGAAAGGATCGAGCCGGTCCAGCGGCACCAGTTCGCCGGAGTTGAACTGGCAGGCCATGCCGCAATTCAGGATCGGCAGCGGTTCCGCGCCGATGTCTTCGCATAATTGGAAGAACTCGAAAAAGCCCAGGCCGAACGACTGGTAATAATCCGGCGCCGGCCGGTGCAGAAACTCGTAGTTCCAGCGGTTGATAAGCAGCTTGCGGCCTTCGACCGGGCCAATGGTGTTTTTCCACTGGTACCGCCGCTCCAACACGCTGCCTTCGACGATGCAGCCGCCGGGAAACCTCAGAAAGCCGGGCTTCAGGTCGGCGAGCATCTGCACCATGTCCGTGCGCAGGCCGCCAGGCCGGTTCTTCCACGTTTTTTCCGGGAAGAGGGACACCATAGCGAGGTCAATCGCGCCCTTGCCTTCCACGAGGAGCGCCAGCCGCGCTTTTGCGTCCGTGTCCCTGGGATGCAACGTGGCAGTGTATTTTTCCCAGTCGCCGGTGAAATTTTTGAGATTGACGGAATCGAGCAACGTGCCGTCGGAACCAAAGAGTTGCACGCGCAAAACGGGTGAATCGGCCACTCCGCGAATTCGCGCGGAAAAATGATACGCTTCGCCCTGGCGAACGCCCAAGCCACGAAAACCCTCGTTGGAAATTCCAAACGGCGCCGTGCCTTCGGACTCAATACGCACATAATGAGGATTGGCTGGGGCAAACGGGCCGTCATCGCGAACGGATATTTCCCCCCGCGCCAGACTGGGGCTGATTTTTATCCAGCCCATCAGGGGCTCGGGAAATTCAAACGCGCGGTTTTTGACCAGCTCGGCGTAAAGCCCGCCGTCGGCGCCAAAGTTGATGTCCTCAAAAAAAATCCCCCACATTGAGGGATTGATCCTCGCGCCCGGCTGGTCGGCTTGAACTTTGATGGTCGTCATGACACGACCTCGTGGGTCACCTTCTCACGAATCTGCTCGTTGTAGTACTTGTCCGTGATGAAATACCCATACATCAAAAGCCCCATGGCGAGGTGGAAGAAACCGGGAATGACCGTGAGCAGCAGGGCGATGCCGTTCAGCGTAAAGGCGCTTTGCACCACGTCCGGCTGATACTTGTAGTAGGTCAACATCCAGCCCACCATCCCGGCGGCCAGGCTCATGCCCATCTTCTGGGCGAAGGAAATGCCGCCGAACGCCATGCCGGCCACGCGTTTGCCGCTCTTGACCTGGCCGTAGTCCACGGCCTCCGGAATGATGGACCAGAACACGGGCCCTTGCAGGTCAACGATGAAGTTGATGAGGAAGAACAGAACGAAAGCTGCGGCAACGTCGCTGGGTTTCACCGCCAGATACATGATCACGCTCAACGCGAAGGTAACCAACTGTGACCAGCGGAAGAGCTGGATTTTGCAGAAAAACTTCGTGATCCACGTGGAGGCGACCATGGCGAGAATGTTGCCGACGATCCCCGTGGTGACGAAGGCGGCCTGCATCCGGGCGTCTCCGCCCAGGAAGTATTTTGCGTAGTATAACGCCACTGATCCGCGGATCACGTAACCGATCGTGCCGATTATGCAAACCCCGGCCAAAATCAACCATTGATCGTTGCGGAAGAGCAGGCCGAGCTGCTGCCCCAGCGGCTTCCGGTCGTTCTTGTGCACCACCCGTTCGGTCGTCGTGAAAAAACAGAAGATGAACAGCAACGTGGCCATGCCGGCCATCACCGCCATCGAAATCTGGTAGCCCTTCGCGATATGTTCCGGCCCCCACTTGGCCGCAAAGATCGGGACAAACGTGTTGACCATCAACGAGGCGCCTTTGGCGAAGAAAAGCCGGTACCCGTTGGCCGAAAGGCGCTCCTGCGGGTCGGCAGTCAACACGCCGGGCAGGGAGATGTAAGGAATGACTATGGCTGTGAACACGAGCATCATCAGGATGTAGGTCGCGTAGGCCCAGATCAGTTTGCCATTGTAGGACAGATCCGGCGTCGTGAACACCATCATGATCGAGATCCCAAACGGGACGGCGAAGACGAGAAAATACGGACGGTAACGGCCCCAGCGCGTGGTGTGGCTGTCCGTGTACATGCCCATTGCGACGTCGGCGAACGCGTCAATCAGCCGGGGAATGAGCCCCAGCATCGCGATATGGGCGACGTTCAGTTTGTACACGTCGGTGTAGAAGAACGTGATGATGATCGCCAATGCCGACCAGACGACATTCACGGCCGCGTCGCCGCTGCCGAATCCGATTTTTTCGAGAACGGTGAGTCTTTGAGTTTTCATCTGTGCCTTCTGTTCAGTGGCTGGGTTTGATGTCTTGGCCATTGGTGATGGCGCCCGTGGGAACCTCGGCTTCCAACTGATCCCACGTTTTGCCGATCAAAACGCTCTTGTACTCGTCGAGAATTTTTTCATCAATGACCGGCCACTGTCTTTCATCCCATTTGATCCCGGCAATCTTCAATTTTTGCAAACCGTTATCCGCTGTTTCATAAGCGTGAAAAACGAGATAATCTTTGCCGTCAAAGGTGTAAGCGCTGCAGCCCCCCATCCCGGCCCAATCCTTGTTGCCGGCCAGCACCAGGCTCCCGCCGCCCAACGCCAGGCTCTTGCCGTCCTTGTCCAAATAAGGGCCTCTCACGTCTTTTGACCGTCCAACCACCATTTTGTAAGTGCTGTCCTTGCCGCGGCAGCACAAGCCCCAGGAAACAAACAAATAATAGTAATCACCCTTTTTGAAAATAAAGGAACCTTCGAGCTCGGCGGGGCCCGGTACTTTGTCATCAACCAAAACCGAACGCTCTCTTTTGGCCAGGGCGTACCATACCTGCGGTTCCGCCACGGCTTTCCAGCTTGAGTCCAGCTTGACCAGCTTGATGCCCGACCAAAATGAACCAAAGCTCATCCAGGGCGTGCCGTTCTCATCCACGATGATATTCGGATCAATCGCATTCCAAAGATCGCGGTTGGGTGTTGAGCGTAGCACAATGCCCTGGTCTTCCCACTTGTAATCGGGAGAGTCAGGATCAAGCGTTCTATTGATGGTTAAACCGATGGCCGAGCTGTTTTGACCCGCGGCGGACACAGAATAATACAAATAGTACTTGCCATCATGATGAACGATATCGGGCGCCCAGACATGGCCGTTAAAACCGCTGGCCACTCCTTTCGCCCAAGACGGGTCGCCGGGGAACACACGCCCCCGCAACGTCCAATTTATCATGTCCTTGGAGCTGTAGAATGTGATTCCCGGCCCGGAACTGAAGAGGTAGTAGGCCCCGCCCTCTTTGGCCATGGCGGGGTCGTGCACGTCCACCTGTCTTGCCTCGGCGGCCAACAGACTGCCGGCGATGAGCCAGCCAAACACCGGCAGAAATTTGATTTTTGACGCTTCGCGGGCCAGGGAGAAGGGGTAGATGGTTGTCAGGGCGAGGGCAAGGAATTTTGGCTTTTTCACGTTTTGAATTGAAATACTCTGACTTTAATATCGAAACCAGTCCGAATTTTATATTTTAATTTGTCCGCCCATGCAAAAAAAACCGCGTGGGATTCGATTGTCATGCTCCCACGCGGTAGATGTGTTTCAACAAGGCGTATTTATAATTTGAACCGCGCAGCTCCAGTTTAACCGGGGCGGAGACGCTCCCCAGCGCCTCCGCCGTCTGCCGGAAATTTCCCCGTTAATATTGCTGCAACCGGTAAAACTGGGGCGAATTCGTAGCCAAAAGGGTCATCCGGAAGCTGCCATTCGTTATCACCAGGTTGGTGACGTTCACCGAAGGCCAAACGGCGCTTGACCCAACAAGCCCCTGCCTGGTCGTCAAGTCAACCAGCGCAGAATTCGTTGGCCATAAGAGATTCACCTGAGGTTTGCCTTTCGACGAAAGGGGAGCCGAAGCACAAGCCACTTTCACGCTCATGTTCGTGCCGATGAGTTGGTCCGGCCCCAGGAGATAATCAGCCATGATTTGAGCCGGCGAAAGCGGGCCGTTGTAAATGCGGAACTCATTAATGGCGCCGCTCCAAAATGGATCGACACTATAGAGCGATTCGCCAATCAAATTGAGCGGATCGTTATTGGCGTTGAGTGTCGCCGCCAGAGGATTCGACACGTTGCTGTTGCTGGCGCAAAGCACTCCGTTGGTATAGAAGGCCACAATGCCGGCATACGGATGAAAGACGCACACAATATGCACCATTGTGGGCAGCACGTTGGTGGTAACCACAATGTTCGTACCAACCACGCCGCTCTTCGTCAAAGCCGCCACCGCGTTCTGTGAATTGGCATTGCCAGGATCACCGGTCCCAAAGAGTGCCGCCGCCGTCGGATACGTTGCCACGCCCGTAAACGGCTGGAAAGCGATGTAATTCTCGCCGTTGCCATCTCCATCTTGAGCGCCAAAGGCGAAGAGTTGCGCCCACGCCGCTACAGTACCATTGCTGACCCACATCTCAACCGAGATGGCGTCCATGTTGGTGACAATGCCGTCAGGCAATAGTATGGCACCGGAGTTGGCCGGGTCCAGTGTGACCCATCCTCCATGGAGGGTGGCGCCCGAATCAAGCAGGCCGTCCGCCCCGCCGACGGAATCCGCCGTGGTGCTGCCTCCCTCTTCACTAAAACTATACCGATGGATGAGAGTGTTGGTGTAAGGCGCCACGGTGACCGTAACCGAGTTGGAACTGGTAAACGAGCCCAAGGTAGCCGACACATTCGCGGTGCCCGGCTTGACTGCTGTTACATGGCCGCTGGATGTCACTACGATCACATTGGTGTCGCTTGAGCTGTAACTTAGTGTATTCCCGCCCAACTGGGCCGCATCCAACACGGTCAAGGGCACGTCTTGATAATTCTGGTAATTCCCCTTGCCCACCGGATTTTGGTAGGTGCTCACCATCATATTGGTGCGGGGGTTGACCAGGTATATGCTTTGCAGGGCGCCAAGGGGATTGAGCGCTTTTATAATTACATTGGTGCCGTACACGGCATTGGTGGTGATAACGCCTCCGTTGGTGCTGTAGTAATAGACTGTGTTGAGAGTATTGCTGAGTGTAATAGACACGTCATTCGTGTCATACTGTTTGCCGTAAACCAGCAAAATACCTCTCGAAACATAGTTGGTCATATAGGTGGCGTAATCAACCGCCGCGACGTTGGCGTTGCCGGCGATGATCATTGTGCCGCCAAGGATATCAATTGCCTGGTGGCATCAGAGATGACACCAAAGGTGGTTGCACCACGATCGAAAAAACTTTGATTTTCTGTCAGAACCGAGTTGTCGTAGAGATTCACATGACCGCCCCACCAAAGCGTATCGCAAGTCACCCGGGAACCGCCATACATATTCATCGTCACCCATGGCGCTACATAGAACCACCAATTGTCACCTATGCCCAGATTTGCGACATTAATCCGGCCGTTGGTATATACGTTGATCGTGCTGGGGTTTGCGGATCCGTCCCTACCGGGGCAATCATCCAGTTAACATTCAGAGTGCCATAGATATTGAGTATCTGGCCCCATTCCGGCCCGTAAAGAGTCCCGTATGAAGCAAGATTGGTGGTGATTACGCTTCCGTTAGTGACGATGACATCTACATTTGTGCTGAGTGTGCCAACGTCTGCCACATATCCATTGGTGATCACTGTCACTGGATAGGCGGCTACGTAACTATCAAACGCGGAACCTCCCGGGGCATTTGACGGCACTCCCGAACTCCAGTTGGCCGGGTTGGCCCAATTCGTCCCGTCACCGGCGCCAGACCAAGTGGTGGACTGCGCGGCGTAAGCGTTGTGGCTCAAACACGCCGCCAGAACGATGGAAATTGCATAACACAGTTTTATTAGTTTCATAAGTATTGCCTTTATTATTTGAGGTTAATATCTAAGATTTGAATGATGTAGGGTTTGGTTGGGTGCGGTTGGGTTTGAGATTTCAGAGCTGTTAATACATAAAAGTTGGCACCGTGTTGCCGCCCATCGCATGGATTGGAACGGGGTCGCCAAAGCCTTTCTGTGTCCACATATCACCAAATTTTCGCCAATTGACGTGAGTGTCTTCAAACACGATGTTGCCCCCGACCGGTTGGTCGCCATTCAAATGACTGGTTCGTTGAATAATTTTGAGCCCGCCGATTGGAATATTATTGTAAGCGTAAGGAGAAATAGGAGACTTGGCGATCACGTCAACAACCACTTCGGCGTCGGAAGCAGATAATTTTCCTGGTACTCCAATCATATTTGTTTTCCAATATTGATCCTCCGTCCATTTCACGCCCGCCATTCTGTTGCCTTCCCCCGGCAGCAGCCAGACGTAACCGGTAATCCGAAAACCACCATAGGCATCATTGCCTGAACCAACGATTCCGAAGTTCCAGGTATCGTCACAATTCCACTCAGCGTAGGACGGGCAGTAAAACACGTTCCGGCTGCCTCCATTCCTTATGACCTCATCAATTAAATTAGTGGAGATGTCCCACGGCCAGAGTCCCGCGCAAGAAGGCGGCTGAGAGCAATAAGGCACCTGTTTTAAATCCGGCAGGAGATTGTTATTATCCTGACTGTAAATTTGCAGCGCTATGCCTATTTGACGCAAATTGCTTTTGCATGAAACCCGCAAGGCTCTCTCCTTGGCCTTGGCCAATGCCGGCAAAAGTATGGCGGCCAAAATGGCAATGATGGCAATGACTACCAAAAGTTCAATCAAGGTAAACGCTGCCGCTCGGCGCCTGCGAACGACGGAAGGCTTAAACTGCCGGTTTAGTTTGTTAAAAATCATTTTTTGAATGTTTTTTTATGTGTAATAGACTTATATTAAACTAGCTCAAAGTGGCCATTTGGGCAACGCCACTTCGCGAAAAAGAATCACCATTTTGCGAACGCCACAGCGATGTGCCCGGTCGGACATGGACTTTGCGATAGGCAACCGGACTGATGTGTTTATCCGCTTGGAAATAGCGGGCGATATGCTGGGTATCGGGAAATTTAAGCAAATCAGCAATTTTTGCGATCGGCAAGTCGGTCTCTACCAACAGCCGCGCAATATGGTCGGTGCGTATCCGGCGGACTTCTTCCAGGATGGACCGTCCGAGTTGTTTTCGGAACCGCTTCTCCAAGGCGCGCCGTGACAATCCGGCGGACACGGCGACTTCATCCACGGAAACGCCGTCGCGGGCATGGTCACGAATGAACCGCAATGCCTTGGCCAGATGCGGTTCATCGGCCGCCACGAAATCCGTCGAGCGGCGTGTCACCACGTGCGAAGCCACCGCCGTGATCCGGTCCGGGACGGTCGAAGCGCCCCGCATCAACCCGTCCAGCGCGGCGGCGGCCTCGTAGCCGGCACGCTCGAAGTTGATGGCGATGCTCGACATCGGGGGATCGGTCAGTCCGCAAACAACTTCATCGTTGTCGGTGCCGATGATGCCGATGGTGTCCGGCACAGTCAGCCTGGCCAGCTTGCAGACTTCCATCACGCGTTGCGCGCAGTCATCATTGCACGCCATCAAGCCCAATGGTTTGGGCAGCGCCTCCAGCCACTGGGCCAATGAACGCCATTCCTTGGACCAGTCCTTCGGGAGCGATGACAGGTCGTAATGCTGCGGATGGGCAAAGCCTGCCTCGCGAATCCGTTCACAGAAAAAATCCCTTCGAATCTCGGACCAGGTCGTGTTCTCCAAAGGGGTTTTTACATAACCGCAAAAAGCGAAATGCTTGAAGCCACAACCCAGCAGGTGTTCCGCCCCCATGCGCCCGATGGCTTCCGAATCGGTCACCACATTGACCAGGCCGGGAATTTCCGTTTTCCGATGTCCCACCACAATGGTCGGCAGCCCGTAGGCCACGATTTCCTCCGCTCCGGCCACATCCCGGAGGATGATTCCATCCGCTTCACCCGTTTCCAGCAAAGGTTGAACCTTCTCCAACCCCGCGGGTTCCCAGGAAAACGACCACGGTCCATGGTGATGGGAATAATCAGCGACTCCCCGCAAGAGCGCCCGCCCTGAGGCGCGCGAAGATTCAATCAGAAGAATGACTTTCGGGACTCGCAACATGTAATTCAGGCACAACAACAAAACACACAGCGTCGAGTTTTAACCCGCTGCCATCTCGCTTTTGTTTTTTGGCTTGTTAATTACTAATGCGCCATCCGCTTCCCAAACCCGACAAGACCCGACAAGGATTTTTGCACCCCACTGTCTATGTTGCTGAAAATCAGGAATTACTGACGGGGATGACTTGAGGAGTTCCTTCAACGAGGGTAGTGGCTTCGCCCAGAAGAACCCGGGCAAAAAGCCAATCAAACCAGAACCCTTGGACGCCGGTGCCACGGTCCAGACCATTCTTGAATTTGTCTTCAATCATGCTGCGGGCCCGGGTCAGTTCGGACCGGGCTTCCCCGGTCTGACCAAGATGCTGGCAGGACATGGCCAGAATGACCCGGGCGGTTGCGGCCCGTGGTGCATTGTACTCAGGATAGTCCAAACATCGCCGGCACCAGGCTGCGGCCCCGGTATAATCCCCCTGCCGATATTCCATCAAGGCCAGGGAAACCGACCGCCAGGCGGCGAGAAAAACATCGCCATCGGCATTTACGTTGGTGCCGAACAATTTCGCCGCCGCCTCCGCCAGGGGCTCCAACGCCTTTAGAATTTTTTCGTCTGCCGGCCGAAGCAGGCTGATTTTGATGATGCGGTCGGCAAAGGGATAAGCGGCATCGGCAACGCGGGCGACTGCTGTCTCACGGAAACGCTCGTAGCCGTTGGTGTCGCCCAGTTCGATCAGAACGGGACCGCATTCCAAATAATCCAGGGTGGAAATATCCCATCCGTCGAGTTGATCGATTTGCAGGAGCAAGGTGAAACGATCGGCCGCCGGCTGCCACTGGTTTTGAAGGGCGTGCCACTCGCCGAGCGAGCGGACCACGGCGGCACCCTCCACGGTTGGCCGGGTGAGTGAAACCCCGCTGATCAACGCGTCAGCTTCATCAAATTTATTTTGGCCCACCAATACGGTGGCTTGAGTGATCTTTTCCCGGGTTTCCGCTTGGCGGCGCAATTCAGCCTCCCGCCCCTCGGCTTGTTCGGCCTCCTGACGCAAACGTGCCTGTTGCTGTTCAGCAGCGACCGCCCGCTGCCGGGCGGCTTTTTCCTTGAAGAACAACCACGTGGAAGTGCCAAGCCCGATGATCAGCGCAACCACCACGGCCCCGGTCGCGGCAAAAACAACCTGGTTCCGCCGCACGAGCTTCTGAAACCGATAAAGCCGGCTGGGAGGACGGGCCATCACCGGTTCATTGTTGAGGTAATGATTGATGTCCATCGCCAGAGCGTTCGCCGTTTCGTAACGGCGCCTCCGGTCTTTTTCCAACGCCTTCATTACGATCCAATCCAGGTCTCCCCGCAGCAGGGAAATCAATTTGGGAGGTTCCGCCTGCCGGTGTTCGGCCGTTGCCGTCAGTTCCGTTCCTTGAAGGGTGGTGACCATCGTCGAGGGTCGCTGTGGCTCCTGTTCCCGCAACGTGCGTCGCATCTCATCCAGACCGTGCTGCAGAAGTTTCTTGGGATCAAACGGCGTCCGGCCGGTGAGCAGCTCGTACAGCAACACGCCCAAACTGTAGATGTCGCTGCGCGTGTCAATGTCCAGACCGCTCATCTCCGCCTGCTCCGGACTCATATAGGCGGGCGTGCCGATGATCTGCTCGTAGGCCGTGAATAACGTTTTGTCCGTGAGCCGCACCTCGGTGGCCTTTGCAATACCGAAGTCAATCACCTTGGGCACCGGCACACCGTCGTGCAATGTGACCAGGATGTTCGACGGCTTGATGTCGCGATGAATGATTCCTTTTTGGTGGGCGTGCTGGATGGCTTGGCAGATTTGAATGAACAAATCCAGACGCCGGCGGGTGTCGAGCTGGTTCTTGTCGCAGTAATCGGTGATTTTGACGCCCCGGACCAGTTCCATGACGAAATAGGGCCGCCCCGTGTCGGTGGCGCCCGCATCCAGCACCCGGGCGATGTTGGGATGATCCATCATGGCCAGCGCCTGCCGCTCGGCCTCGAAACGGGCAATGACACTCCGGGTGTCCATGCCCAGTTTGATGATCTTGAGCGCCACGCGGCGGCGGACCGGTTCTTCCTGCTCCGCCATATAGACCACGCCACCGCCGCCTTCGCCAATGCGTTGAAGCAGTTTGTAACGGCCGATGCGCGTGCCGGAAACTTCGGTTATACCATCCTCCGCCTTGGCGCCGGGCGGCCCGGTTTTGACCGCTGCTTCCTGTGAACCCGCGGCCGTGAGGACCACGGACAGTGCGGCATCGTTGAAAAACTTTTCCGCCTCGGCTTCCGCCGCCAGCAAAGCCTCCACCTTCGCCCGCAGGCCCGGATCGTCCGTGCAAGCCTGGTCAAGAAACGCCCGCCGGGCCGCCGGGCTGGCCAGGTTCCGCGCCGCGTCGAACAATGCCTCTTCTTGTGGCTTGGTTTTCGTCATGCAGCAGGAGACAACAGCCTTTGGTTCCTCATCATCTTGTTTAGCCCGGTTTCGGCGTCACCCCGGATTTCAAAATTGCGTCCGAATGCGTTGAAACAGCCAGGCTTTCGCGTAAGCCCACTGGCGTTCGACCGTGCGTTCAGCCACGCCCAGGTTTTCCGCCACTTCCTGATTGGTCAATCCGCCGAAAAATTTCAACACGACAATGCGCGCCTTTTCCGCGTCTTCCGCCTGCAATTGTTCCAGCGCTTCATCCATCAAAAGCACCTTTTCATCCGGAGTGGTGGTCGCGAGGTCCAATTCGTCAATATCCAGCCGGATCTGGCCGCCGCCGCGCTTGAGCCTGGACTTGCGCCGCGCGTTTTCGACCAATATGCGCCGCATGGCTTCGGCGGCCGCGCCGAAAAAGTGAGCGCGGTTCTGCCACGTCCGATCGCCATCCCCGACCAGGCGGAGCCATGCTTCATGCACCAAAGCCGTGGCCTGCAAAGTCTGGCCCGCCGCTTCCTCGGCCATTCGCGCCGCCGCCAGCCGGCGCAGTTCGTTGTAAACCAGCGGCAACAACTCTTCCGAAGCCCGGCCGTCGCCACTCCGGATGGCTTGCAGCACTTGGGTGATCTCGCTTGTGATTTCGTACGACATAGGCAAGACGGCTGGCAAAATCAAATGCGCTGCTATTCTACACCCAATCCCGGGTAACTCGCAAGTTGCGAAAAGCAGCGGCTGCGAACCGCCCGCAGGAAAGGAAAGCTGTTGCCAAAGCCCGCCTGCCGAAGGCCAGATTTCTGAATGACCGGATACGTTGACCCGCCAGCCCGGAAGTGGTTGCGCGAAGGCACAACGCCGTGGAATTGCGGTTAATGTTGTCCGGCACGAATAGGGGCTATCAGGCTTCAAAAGCCTTGATTTGGCAAGGGATTTCGACGAAGGACTTTGAAGGGTGTCCGGGTTGGCGCTGAGGGCTTCCAAAATAAAAGGGGTTGAATTGCAATGGTTTGCATGAATTGGAAGAAAGACACCTAAACCGGACGGGGGGTGGAACCTGGAACCTTGTTTTAGCCCGTGCAGATGCCCCTCGACCTGCCCGTGCAGATGCTTCGCGGCCTGGTCGCCGGATCGGCGCGGCGGATCGGCGGGAAAGAAAAACGCCGCCCGGATTCAACCAGGGCGGCGGGGGGATCGGATTGGACCGGGAGTCAGTTCAGCTACGCCAAAACGGGGACACCGAAAACGGCAAGCAAACACCGTCGGCCCAGTCATTAAAATAATTTTTGTCCCAGCCTTTCTTCTCCCAAAAGGGCTGTGCTCTTTTAATCAGCACCAAAACAAAATTCGCCACCGTGCGGCGGTCTCTTTTGGCGGCGGCAGTCAGCGAAGCAAACAAGCGCTCGTCAGTGATGCGGACCGATGTCTTTGCAACTGATTTGCCGATTAGAGGTTGTTTTTCAGCGCCATTGGCGCTACCGTTCCACTGGATTCGATTTGTCGGTTTCATAATAGGACTTCATTCGGGTCTTTCGCTGTGGCAGTGTTCATAGCACTGCCACAGCTTTTTATTTTTTACGCTCTTGTTCCGATTGCTCCAATTGATCGTCGGCCCACTTACGAAGCTTCAGAGCATAGGAACCGCCCGGCTCCTGGCCGGCCAGCCATTCCGAAACGCGGGGAGGATCAACTTTCATAAAGCGCGCGAGTGCCGCCTTCATACCCGGCTTGGCAGTCACACGTTTAAGATCGTCTCTCAACTTTTGCATTTCAGATTTCACCCCCTCAGTATTACTCTCAGAAGTAATACTGTCAAATGTTTTTTTATCCCCGCCCTCGGATTCCCGGATGAACCAAACCAGCGAAGGCCACACGGCACGAAGCGGAGCACTTCCGACAGCTCGCAAGTGAGTTTCAATCTTTTCAAGTTTGTCGGCATGAATCGGAGGGAAGACGCCGCCGCCGCCTTTTCCTCCCAGACAGAGCCAAAGAGGGTCAATGTCAAAAATACGGCACGCATTCACCCCAACGCTAACAGTCAGTGGGGTCCGGCCTCTTTCGATGTTCGCCAAGAGGCTTCGGCTAATGCCCATTCGTTTGGCAAAAACCGCCTGGGTTTGTTGTGCATCCCGGTTGCGAATAAACGCGAGTGCTGCTCCAATTTTGCGATCCCAAACAGCTTCAGCCTCAGTTCTAGGACTTTTCTTTAGCATTTTTCGTGTGGGGAGAGTGGCATAAAAAAGTTGAATTGACCAGTTGACATTGTCTGGGAATTGGTGTAAATCGCTAATCAAATGCCACAACGTGACAACATTCTGAGGCGCAGGCCGCGCGGGAAAACACAATTCCCGGGCATCGTGTCGGACAGTGCGAAGCTCCATGTAAGTCGAAATTTCCTGTTCAAAGTTTTACGGGGCGAAGCCACCAGCGCGCCGCTCCGCGTTCGCTATGATGCACTTAAAGCAAGGCAAAAGAGGTTGGCATAAGAAATGAAAAAAATGCGCATTAAAACGCCCGATCCGCGCCGGTCGGACAATCTGGCGGAGCAGCTTCGCCACGTTGCCCAGCCCGTCGCCACACCTGGCAACTTGCCCGCGCGGCCTGAGACGTTGCCTTGCGCCGCGTCGCCACAAACTGGAAAAATAAATGACACCCGCCCAACAATCCGCCGCCGGATTCAATAGAATCGCCAAGATTTTCAACTTTGAAAATATGGCCGTCGCGCCTTTCGCCGTAAATTTGGGGTTGGATCAACTCAAAACTTTCCGGGTTTCCAGTGGCGCGTTGAAGGGGGATCGGCTTCCGTCCAGAATCAAAATTTTAAATTGCGGCGACAACGACACCATTGATGGCGTCTATCGCGTCGGCGAAAAAACTTCCGCGAAACTGTCCGCCAACCAGAAACTGCTTGGCTTTGAACGGGTGGCGATTGACTTCAATCATTGCACCGTGCCCGGCACGGACACGCACAAGGAATTTATTGCCGCCGGCCAACCGCCGCTCATTTTCGGCTACGGTCGCGTCAACCTGGTCCCCGGCGATGGCATCTGGCTGGAGGAAATCGCCTGGACGCCACTCGGTGTTCAGCACGCCCGCAACTTCGAGGATCTCTCCCCGGCACTCAACGACGACAACCGCGAAGTGATTATGATTCACAGCGTGGCACTGACGCCCAATGGTAAGGTAAAAGACCTGCGGTTTTTTTCGACTGAATAAATCAACCAATCAACCAATCAAAGTTTATGTCCGACAAAACCATCCATGATTTCATCGCCGATAAATTGAATGACCTCAAGGACCGTTACATTGCAAAAAACCCCACCGGGTTTTCGGCCTTCGAGGCACAGGAGGCCAGAAAGGAACAAATTGTCCGGCAGTTCCGATTGCTTCAGAGCCGGGCCGAGGATAGTCAACTGAATGTTCAGATTTTGAGTGAAAAGGATGGAACAATCCGCGAAGCGGATATTGCGCGTTCGATCTATTTCTCTGCTCGGGATGGACAGAGTGGTTTGAGTGACATCCGATCGGTTGCGGCGCAACTTGCCGGCGCTTTCGTCACGAAGCATCATTGGGACGAAATCGTGAAAATAGCAAGGGCGGAGGCAGAGGAGGCCCGCGCCAATTTCGAAAAATTTAAAAAAGAAAATCGCGAGACGCTTCGCGAGCTTGGACTTGTTTGATGGCTCCGCTTACTTCCATTACAAAAAGTTCCGGCGCGCCACTGCCGCTTGTTTACGCCGAGTTCTGGAGCCTTTGGCTCATAACTTGGGGGATTGCCTGGTCCTGTTGGTTGGCGGACAAGTATGTCCAGCGGTCTGTCGGTTTACACCGGCGGCTCATTTTTCGGATGCAGAAATTGCGGGATCGAATTGCGCGAGGAGGAAATTGAACAAGCCGTGGCACTTCCACAAAAACATTTTAAACTTTTTCGTTGGTTGACACTCACACTGCGGGTGGAAGCGCAGTGCAGTCAATCCGCGTCACCAAGCCGGCGCGTCATTCAAAAGGCGCGCCGGCTCTTTCTCGTTTTCGGCGCGGCGATATTTTACATTGCGCAACCCGGTGTTGCAATTCGCTTGGGGGTTCGTCCGCCTCTTCGGTGTTTCATGGCGGATGAGTTCAGCCCCCTGGTGGCGAATGGAAAACAATGTATGTCGCCCGCCGAAAACAATTGAATGAACTCGCCGAACCCAACATTGCCCCTCACGCTGAACCCCCGCACAGTCTTGATGACCGCGAACAGCGTCATGGATGTGCGCGGCGTTTCAGCCGATGTGGTCTATGAAATGGCCGACGGCGATGGCTTGCAGTGGGTGTGGAATTTTGCCGTCAACCCGAAAGGGAAAATTCGCTGCCTTCGCTTCCTTGCACGCGAAGTGATCGCACCTGAAACCACTCGCAACCTGAGACTGGACGAAGTGCTTGCGCTGATTCTTGGCGACAGGAAGAATTTCCACGCTGGTGAGGCCTGCCAATTGTTGCGCGTCCGGCGTCCGACGCTAGGGAAGTTACGCGATCAACTCGCCGGAAAACTGCGTTCCGGCGGCGCGTTTATTCCCAGCTCCGGACTCCGTGATTTTCTAAGAAACCGATGGTTGGGCAGGGCGGCTCTGTCGCGCTGCCAGTTTCACAAAACGCCCGCCACGGCGCTTCCTGCCACAATCCAACGTCCTGGCAGGGGAAAATCGCTTCTACCCCCTCGCGAGGCGCGGCAGTTGGATTTTAGAAGGCGGTCAAACCCCTAAAAATTAATCTATGAATAGCGGCATCCTACAATTTTCTCTTGGCCTTGGCGCGGGCGGCTTTCTCGGTCCGCTCGGCGTGGCCGGTGCCAAGCTTAAAGGGTTCATCGGCGGATTGGTAAGCGTTGGAGCCATGTACGAGGGTGTCATGTCTCAAATCGAGCGCGGGGCGGCGTTGGAGCACCTCCATAAGAGGACCGACACGTCCATTGGCGACTTATACAAGCTGGGGCGCGGGTTTCAAGCCGTGGGACTTGAAGCTGACGCCGTAGGGCCGATTTTGTTCAAGACGCAAAAGGCGCTTGGCGGCGTGAACGAATACGGGGTGGACACCAAGAGCGTTTTCCATCGCATGGGATTGAGCATTGACGCGCTCAAGAAGATGAATGCTCCGGCGCAGCTTCAGGCTATTGCCGGCGCGCTGGCGAAGCTGAACACCACCGCCGCCGCCAGTGCTGCCGGACAGCTTTTTGGACGCGAGGCAGCGGGCCAAGTGGTTCAACTCGCACGTTCCAACGCGGAATTTTCCGAGGCAATTGCAAAAGGGCAACGCTACGCCGCCCTTTGGGAAAAGCTGGCACCGCTGGCCGACAAATTCGAGCGGTCACTGAAATACGTCGGGATGGAAATTGACGCGATCTGGACTGAGGCCGCAACGCAACTTTTACCAATTATCCAAAGCATTATTAATGTCGTTTCCAAAATTGATTTCTCCCGCGTTGCGCGCACTGTCGGCGAAACGATTTTGACCATCGCCGAGATTTTCAAGGAAGGCGCTATCGGCGATGTTCTTGCTCAAGGCTTTATAGCGGGAGCGGAAAAAGCGTCAAATTTCATAACCGGTCTTTTTGGGTCTGGTGAATATTGGAAGGGAATATGGGATGTAATGAAGGGTGAATTTTTAGTTGCATTGGGAACCATGATGACCGTTTCGGAAGCCTGGATAGCGGCCAATGCTGCCACCATTGAAAAAGTTTTGCACCCGTCTAAAAGCTGGAAAGACCTTTACCAAAACAATATGGCGGGGATGGAAAAAGGGCTGGGCAAATATTCTGCTGCGAACATGACTTATTCAGGCGCGCAGTCCATCGCCGGGGGTGTGAAAGAGCAGGCTGGCGCCCTTGCCGATGCGTTCAAAAATTCTGGCGGTCCTGAGCAGGACAAGTTTATGAGCATGATTGCCGGCCTTCGTGGCCGCGCCAAGAATCTGGCCGGGCAGACTGGTGAAGCTCCTGACAAAAATAAACCCGGCGATGCTCTTGAAGCCACCGGCCAACATTATAAGCCGGAGGCCAATGCTTTTGAGAAAATGGGTTTTGTCATGGGCGGCGCAAATCCGATCCTCGAACTTAACCGCCGGATGGCGACTGGCATTGACCGCACAGTATCGGCACTGAATAAGATTTCCGGGCAACTTGCCGGCGGCGGCGATGCCAACCACAGCCTCGTCAATTTAATTTGATGTTTGGCTATGAACTCAAAACTTCCACAGACATTCACCGCCGGGGAAGTGGGCTTATCATGGGTTGCTCTGACGGCGGCGGAGATCGCGGCTCATTTGGGAATCAGCCCTCAAGCCATTCGGAAACAACTTCGCTCTGTTCCTGCTACCGGCAAGCGCACAGTTACCGGCAATCCCGCCGACACTTGGGAACACGCTCGATTGCCTGACAGGTTGCGCTCGCGCTTGTCACGACTGGCGGGCCGTCGAGGTTTCGCCAGTGTTGAAGACATGGTCAAAGCCGGCGTTACGGCGTGGATTTCCCCCGTTCCGATGTCTGAAATATCCGATGTCTGTTTGACGGAAACGAACAAAAGCAAGCAAGCGTTGCTGCCATCATTGCGGCGGCAGTTTGTCACCAGCCAGGCGGACTTTGAACACGACGGGGTAAAGGATTGGGAAAAAGTTTTCGGCCAGAAAATCACTACGCGCCATTTTCGTGAATTGATCCGGCGCACGGTGCAGCGGGACGGGGGGCGGGAGGATTGGGCGAACCTTGCTCTTTACCTGCCCGCCAAGCCGGACCGAAAACGGGGAGTTACTGAATTAAATGAGCAATTTCCCGCCTTGGTGTCCACGATCAATGCCGGCGCATCAGCGGATAAAATTTTTGAAAAGGCTTTTGAGATTGAGGCGCAAATGGTCAATGCGGGCCAACCGCGCAACCGTGCCGCGCGACTGTTGAGAGCCGTCATTACTGAGCGTGCGCCAAGCCTGGCAACATCACAGGACGGCTTGCTCAAGACTTACAATCGCAAGCGTGAACGCTGGCAGTCCAAGGAGGCTTTCGACAAGCGGGCCGGGAACAAAGGAGCAAAAGAATCTGAATTGACGGGGCAGATCAAGTCGCTCCCCTGGTTTCTTCCGGCGGCAGAGTTTTTCTACCTCATCACCAACAGGACCCACGACACCGGCTCGACGCCGGAAGCTATCCGGCGTGTCGTCTCGTTACCGAATCTTCCTGCCGGATGGACAGACACCATCAAACGCCGCTTCTTGAAAAAAGTTGGTTTGAAGAAAACCATTCCGGTCTGCCCGGATGATTTGCGTGAAACAATTTTAGCACGGGAAAAGGCCGGGCAACCACTGGTGCCCGCCAGTATTGCCAACGCCATCCGGTGGAAAGTTTCACGGCAGGTTGTTCAGAATTATCGCCGCCCGCACGAAGCCGGACTGAATAATTTACAATGCCCTGGCACGATGATGATGGTGCGCCGGCCTGGCTGTGAACCGGAATTTGCCCGCGCCGGGGACATCATCGAAGCGGACGATGGAAGCATCAACTTCCCGGTGTGCATTCCGTGGACTTCGCCAACCGGCGGCTTGATTACGGAGACGCCGTGTTCTGTAAAATTCGGCGTCATAGTCGGGCGCTTCCAATGGCTTCGTACTATTGACGTTGCCAGCCGTTATCGGCCAGGCTGGGTTTTTGTGGCGCGCTCGCGCGGCGGCTTTCGAGGCGCGGACGTGCTCACCCTCCTGCACGGCCTCACAATTCAGCATGGCGCATGGGAGCAGTACCGATTTGAGCGCGGCGTGTTCAAAAGCCACCTGGTGAAGCACGCTATCGAATTACTCGGCTCGCGGCTGCATACGGTGGTATCGCCGCACAGCAAGCCGTTTATCGAGGGCGGGTTTAACCAGGACTGGACCAAGCTCTCGGTGCATTTTCCGCAATGCGACATTGGGCGTTACCGGGGCGACACCGAAGCCGCAAACAAGCTGATGCAATCATGCCGGCGGGGGGCCACTGACCCGCGCCGGTATTTTCCAACGTTGTCGGATGCGCTGGCCGCGTTCGCGGAGATCACCGAGGAAGAGAACCGCACCCTTGTCAAATCGCGCAACTCCGGCCAATGGGTGCCGGAGGACCGTTGGCAACGCGAGACGGCGGAACGCGCGCTGCGCAAGGTGGACGAGGTCAAGATGTTCATGTTTGCACCCTACGCCATTGAATGGACTGTGCGCGGGATGATTGTCGGTGGTCGCGTGCCGATCTTCGAGGACATGTCCGTGCCATTCGATTTCTCAGCGCCTTGGTTGCCGGAATTTTCAGGGGCAAAGATGCGGCTGCACTTCGACCCAACCGCGCCCAAATGTTTGGCCACGCCGGTATTGATGCAAGCATGGAATGACCATCGCGCCGGTGAGGTATTGCCTCCACTCAACCAGGTCAACGAAACCACGGGTTACATCCGCTTGATGTTGGGGTGGGGAGACGACGCCGGCACAGATGGCCTTAAGGCCAAGCAACAGACGCAAGTTGCTATGCGGCGCGAGGTCCGCACAGTGATGCCCGGCGGTCGCAGTGGATATTCAAAAAGCGAAGTGAAGGCACTGGAATCAATCGGCATCATTGAATGTGACAGCACCGGGAAGAAAACCATGCGGGACGGCAAAGAGGCCAGCACGTCACGTCTGACGCAAAGGCTTTTGGAAGAAACAGCGGACGAAATGGCGCACGAGCGAGAGGTTGAAGGACGCGCTGTACGCCGCGCTGAACTCACCGCAAAAATGGCGGAAGTTGAAAAGTTTGATCGGGAGCATCCTGAAATATTTGTTTAATCATGCCTGGCACCCGCACAAATCAAAACGGCGCTTTCCATCAAGAAAGGTGGGCTTCATCTTCCGTATTGGATCGGGCGCTCAAGGCTAATTTGGTTGCGGCCCGCGCGTCTGTCCTGGAATCCGCAGAACAGCGCGAAGCGGTTTGGTTCATCCAGCATTTAAGCATGTATGGCGGCGGCTTGCGTTGGGCAGCGGCGGAAATCGCGCCGGAATTTTTGAACGGATCGGATCAAGAGAAATGGCTCGCCGGATTGTGCCTGAACCCGGAAACGAATCTCGACTTGCAATCCGTGCTTCCGAAAGTGCGGCAATTGATGGCCGATTACACGCGTCAAAAAAGTGAAGGCGTCGTAGTTACGGAAGTTGGGCGCGTTGTATGTGAAGCCTTGGATTATTGCAGTCAATCACGTTGTCTGGTGTTGATCTCCGGCAAGCCGCGTTTGGGTAAAACCTGGGCCGCGCAACACTGGATTGAGCAACATCCGGGCCGCGCCAGATATGTTCAAACGCCGAGTAGCGCGGATAACCTGGCATTTTTCACCGCGATAGCCCGCGCGCTTGGAATCACAATCGAGAGTAATGCCAAAACGAAAAACCTGCGCCCCCGAATCGAAGCGGCGTTGCAGGCCGGTGACGTTCTGTTGGTCGTGGACGAGGCGGCAAATCTATACCCAAGCCATAACTATCGGCTCGCCCGTCCATCGCGCATTTCGTGGTTGATGACAGGTTTGATCAATCAAGGCGCGAGCGTGGCCTTACTGGTGACGCCGCAATTTTTTAACACGCAAGCCGATTACGTTGACAAGAGTGGTTGGGCAGCAAGCCAGTTCGTCGGTCGGATTGAAAAATATATCGTTCTGCCGGAAAGCCTGAGCATCGCCGATTTGGAAAAAGTTGCGCGGGCCTGGCTGCCGCATGGCAATCAACGATCCCTCGAAGTCTTGGCCGATGTGGCAAACCTATCCCAGAAAGGCGTTGCTGCTATTGAGCACACTGTGAAGCAAGCGATTTACCTGGCCAGTCAGGATGGACGGGCTAGAGCCGAATGGCAGGACATTCAGCGCGCCGTCAAAACTGGCGTGATGCCATCCGATGCAGCTTTGGCGGCGGCGATTGAACGCGCCGCCGTTCGCCGCAAGGCGTCCGCGAACGGTTCGCGCCGATAGCGCGGCGGGTTCGCGGATTGATTTTCGCGCTCCGAAAAACGGGGCGCGTTACCTGCTGCCCGGATGATTTGGAAGAGTTACAAAATAAAACCGGACAGAATCAACATGCGTTACGCCCGGAAAGCCCTGGTGCCGACGGAGGGGGTCGAACCCACACACTCTCACGAGTACCAGATTTTGAGTCTGGCGCGTCTGCCAATTCCGCCACATCGGCTTACCAATGAACAACTTACAAAGTGACTTTTACTCAATCCTTCCATTGCACCCCGTCATTGCACCCCAAGGCACAAAAGAGCTTCAGAATGAGCAACACACTTTTGCTAAAACCACTCTTGATCAAAACAAAAATCCAGCGGCTTAAGCATGAAGGCGATACTGATTATCGCCAATGTTTTCAATGATGCCATGAGAATAGTGAAAGGCAAGATATTTCATGGAAAGGAGATGTTCGGAAAATGCCAGTCAACGGTTTGTTGACAGTCGCAGCAGACTGGAATCTGGCACGTCTGCCGGTTCTCGCCAACGTTCCGTTGGTTATTCCCTAACCCGGCTTAACTCCGTTACTGAAGATTTCACTGAAGGTTTTTTGTTTTGCATGGCATGATTGTGGGCAGAAAGCCTTGAATGTCTAAGAAACGAATCACTGTTCTGCTGGCTGAAGACCACACGGTCGTGCGTGAGGGTTTTCGCAAGATATTGGAGTTGGAAGACGACTTCGAAGTGGTCGGTGAAGCGGAAGACGGCCGTCAGGCGGTCACCATGGTCAAAAGACTTCGCCCCGCCGTGGTGCTGATGGACATCGCCATGCCGCTGCTCAATGGTTTGGAAGCCACACGTCAGATTCTCAAAGCCGTCCCCGGCACCAGAATAGTCATTCTCACGGCGCACAATGATGACGCGTATGTAAAAAGCGCAACGGAGTCCGGTGCCGTGGGATTTTTGCTCAAACAAGCCTCCGCGCGCGTTCTGTCCGAGGGGATTCGAGAAGTCAACAAGGGGCATACCTTTTTTGGCCCGTTCATTGCGAAGCTTCTTCCCGAACGCGAGCGAAAGTCGTTGGATCGAGCCGGACGGTTAACGCCGCGCAAAGGCCGCCTGACTTCGCGCGAGATGGAAGTGTTCCAATTGATTGCCGAAGGCAAAGCCAACAAACAAATCGCGGCGGAACTGGGCATCAGCATAAAGACCGTCGAAACACATCGCGAACGTCTCATGGAGAAGCTCAACATCCACAGTATCGCCGGACTCACCCGCCTCGCCGTCGCAATGGGCATCATTGAACACAATGTCCAGTTGACCATTATTTAACAATGGAAGTTTTTGGGGGTTCTCCGCCTCGCTCCGACTTGTCCTGGTCGCGTCAGGTTTCGCTCTCCACTCTTCCGACCTGCCGTGTCGGGGCTGGATTCAGCTAGTCTGGCATGGGGAAAACATCCCGTAACGCAAGGCGAAACCGCAGTTTCAAACCGTGCCGCTCGTCACGCTCTTCTCCAGCTTAAAATCCCTCACCTTCCGGCTCTGGGATGAGGGGCGGCACCGGCTGGTTGGTTTCAGCCATCTTTGAAATCTCCGGGTAACACCCCATAGCGTCCGTGCGGCTACCTGGATTATTTTCACACTTATGAACGCATCAGCGATGAACCGCTGATAAAACTGGAGATAAAACGTATGAGTGCGACGGCAATACGAGAAGAAAATGTTTTTGAGGCGACTATGAATGCGGTCATCATTTACGACGAATTCGATTACGCGACGAAGGCGAAAGCGACGCTGGAACGTGTGGCGCATCGGACGGACGAAACCACGCATTGGGGCGTCAGGCTGTGGCGCGTGGACGTGTTGAAACTGCCGCCCGCGGCCGAAGCGGCGCTGGCGGAAGCGACGGAAGCGCACCTGATCATGCTCGCCGTGCGCCAGATTCAGTCCCTTCTGCCCTGGCTGGTGGACTGGCTGGAGCGGTGGGCCACGCGCAGGCAGGTCCAGGAGGCTGCCCTGGCCGTTTGGGATGGTGGAAGCACCGACACACGCTTGGCGCGAGCCACACCTGAATTGTCGCAGTTTGCCCTGCGCCATGGCTTGAGCCTCATATTTGACGACAACGCGCTGGCCGGGGACAAATCCTCGGTGGTTGCGAGCGACCTGCACGAACGCGAGGTTTCTTTGACCCCAACGTTTCAGCACATCTCGGAGCAGCCAGAGCGCGACTACTAACACAAACAACAAGAAGAGCTATGAAAACACACCTTACTTTGAAATCGTTCAACGAATTGCCCGTTGAAAAACTGTTGCTGCCAAACCCGTGTCCGCCTCGCGCAAACACCGGAGAGGATTTAAGCCGGACTGTCGCTTCACCCCGCCGCTCGCTGCCTGTGGCAGGAAACGGCGTGGAAAAGTCCGAACCCGTCTACGTCCGGCAACAGGCAGTTCCCAGTTCCTACTCCTGGGTTCATGGGAGATTGAACGAGTGAACCCAGGTCCGGCACGTTTACGAACCGGCGGAAGCTATTTCCGCGTGCAAAAAATAATGAACAGACGCAAGTAGAAAGGAAAAACACATGGCAAAAAAACGAACTCAAAAAACAGCAGCAATGACAGGAGACAAACCTTCGCATTCACCGCCCCCGACGCGTTGAGCGTATTGCTGGCAGGCGACTTCACACAATGGCAGGCGCAAGCCATTCCCATGACGAAGGGCACCGAAGGGGTTTGGAAAACCACTGTGGCCCTGCCGCCCGGCGCCCACCACTACCGGTTCATCGTGGACGGCGAGTGGCGGGACGATCCGGAATGCATGCTGCGCGTGGCCAATCCTTACGGCACTCAAGACACCGTCAGGCAAATCGCTTGATGTTGAACGACAGACCGTCGGGGTGGGCCGGCAAGGGCATGGAAAAATCCGCGGCGCACCAAAGTTGAAGGCATCATGATCCACGACACCCATTCCGGAAGCATCCTCTTCCTCGGCAGAAGGGTTGATCCGACCCGATCCTGACCCAATCCTTGTCGCATATGCCAAAGAAATCCTCAACCGAACCAAACCGGAGACATGAGCGCACCATCAATAAACGCACCAGTGATGACGTGCTGACAGAATTGCCAGGAAAGCTTCAACGCATCGGCATCGCCGCCGACCACGGCGGTTACGAGTTGAAGGAATATCTGGTCGGGACATTGCGCGCAGCCGGTCATGAAGTGGTTGACTTCGGTGACGGCCGTCCGAAAGAGGACGACGACTACCCGGATTTTATCGTGCCACTGGCCAGGGCGGTTGCCGACAGAAAGGTGGAACGCGGCGTGGGCATCTGCGGCAGCGGGGTTGGCGCATCGGTCTGCGCGAACAAAGTAGCGGGGGTTCGGGCCTGCTTGATTCACGAAAACTTTTCGGCGCATCAAGGTGTCGAGGACGACGATTTGAACCTGATTTGTTTCGGCGGCCTCGTGGTCGGTCACGCCCTCGCTTGGGAATTGGTTCAAACATTTCTCGCCGCGCGATTCACCGGAGCGGAGCGTTTTCGTCGCCGCCTGGCGAAAGTGGCGGAACTCGAAAGCAGACCACCAAAGAAAACATCATGAATGATGAAAGGAGTTGATCTTATGAAATCCAATTGCATGCCTTGGGTAAGGGCAATCGCAGTAGTCGTCTTGGGATTTTGTTTGGCGTCCTGCGCAAACAATTCATCAACTGTCCCAGTGGCGGATTATTCGACGAAAATCGTCGGGCGTTTCCGAGCACGCTGACGTTCGGGCTGGCTCTCCCATGCCATTGGGCGCCCACGAAAGCAACGGCGGAGTGAACTTCGCCATTTTCAGCCGCTACGCCAGCCGTGTTCGACTGGAATTCTTCAACCATCCCGAAGATGCCGCGCCCGCGCGGACGATTGATCTGGATTCAACACACAACCGCACCGGCGACGTCTGGCACATTTGGGTAAAAGGAATCGCTTCCGGTCAATTCTATGCCTATCGCGTGGACGGCCCTTACGAACCAAATAAAGGATATCGTTTCAATTTCAACAAGCTTCTCCTCGATCCCTTCGCCGCCGCGATTTCGCGGCCACCCCTGTGGGATTTTGCATTGGCACTTGGATATGACCCATCGTCGCCGGGGAAAGATTTGACTCCATCGAAGCTGGACAATGCCGGGACGATGCCGAAATGCGTATTTGTCAACGAGCCCTTCGAGTGGGATGGCGACCAGCCACCCCGGCACCCTGGGTCCAAGACCGTCATTTATGAAACGCATGTGCGCGGCTTTACCATTCATCCGAAGTCGGGCATAAACCATCCGGGGACCTACCGGGGTGTGATGGAAAAGATTCCCTATCTCAAAACCCTGGGAGTGACCGCTGTGGAACTGATGCCCGTGCAGGAGTTCAATGAAAATTCGGTCACGCGCCGGAATCCGCAAACCAATCAACGGCTCAAGAATTACTGGGGCTATGATTCCGTGACCTACTTTGCGCCCAAAGCTTCCTATTGCAGTTCGGGAGGTTTGGGCCAGCAGAAGCTGGAGTTCAAGGAAATGGTGCAGGCATTTCACAAGGCCGGCATCGAAGTGATCCTAGATGTGGTGTTCAATCACACGGCGGAGGGAGACGAACTGGGTCCGACGCTATGTTTCCGCGGGATGGACAATGCGATCTTCTACACACTGGCGGACGACAAGCGCTACTACAAAGATTACGCAGGGACCGGCAATGCCGTCAATGCCAACCATCCCGTGGTTCGGGACCACATCCTGGCCGCGCTCCGATATTGGACGGTCGAGATGCATGTGGATGGATTCCGGTTTGACTTGGCGTCGGTTCTCGGCCGGGACGGCACCGGCAATCCGCTTCTGGCAAGTCCTGATCGGTTGGTGGAGCAAGGGCTTCTCAGCCGCCAGGAAATCGGGCTTCCAATCTCCAGGGTCGCTGGGAATGTGAATTATCCCGAAGCGGCACGCTGGAAAATGGCCTTGTTAAAAAAAGCATTCGAGCATTTTGGAGAGAAGAGGCACGGTGGCAGACAATCCGAGTTCGACGCATTTTCCCGCGCGGAGTCTTTCTGGCTTGAGGATTTTTCGCTGTTCTCGGCCATCCAGGAAAAAGAGGGCACTGCGGATTGGACCCGATGGAACCAAGAACTGCGAACGCGCCTGCCAGACGCCGTCATTCGCGCGCAGAAACACTTTGCCGATGACATCCGTTATCATGAGTTTGTCCAGTGGCAGTTTTCAGTGCAGTGGAAAGAATTAAGAGCTTGCTGTGCGTCCAAAGGCATCCAACTCATCGGCGATATTCCCCTGTTCGTGGCTCACCACAGCGCCGATGTCTGGGCTCATCCCGAACTTTTCAAACTGAACGCTGATGGAAATCCTGCGGTGGTTGCGGGAGTCCCGCCCGACTATTTCTCCAAAACCGGGCAGCTTTGGGGGCTGCCAGTGTATAACTGGGAGGCGCTGCAAGCGGAGAACTATCATTGGTGGATTGAACGCCTGCGGACGGCATTTGGCCGATTCGATGTCAATCGGCTGGATCATTTTATCGGCTTTGTCCGCACCTATGAAGTGTCTGCGCAAGCCCGGACGGCTGTGAACGGGCAGTATCAACCTGGAGGCGGTGCGTCTTTTTTCAAAGCCATCCGCGAAGCCCTTGGATCATTGCCTTTGATTGCGGATGATCTCGGGGCCACATCCCCCGAAGTGGTGACTTTACTCGACCAATTTCAGATTCCCGGCACCCGGGTGCTCCAATTCGAGTTCGGTTCAGATATCCAAACCAATTCTGATCCGCCAGCTCCGCATCCGCTGAAAACCGTGGTCTATACCGGAACCCATGATAACGACACAACGGCAGGCTGGTACCGGAAGTTGCCAGGTACGCAACGCAAAGCCTTGCAAAAAAAATTGGGGGCAAACAACCTGGAAATTGTCTGGGCCATGATCCGTGAAGCGCTGGCATCGCAGGCCAACACCGCCATCGTTCCGGCGCAAGATCTCCTGGAACTGGGGTCGGAAGCGCGAATGAATTTTCCTGGAATTGCGAAAGGAAACTGGGGTTGGCGACTGAAGGATGGCGCGCTGACCGAGAAACTCGCGCAAAGGCTGCGAAGCCTAACCATAGAATGTGGGCGACTGAAGACTGGTGAACTCAGCTCCGCTGCTCGGTGTCAAAAAGATGACCCGATGCCACGGATCGCGAAGCGGGCTTATGAATTATACGAGCAACGGGGCCGCCAGAACGGTCAAACCGACCGGGATTGGCTCCAAGCGGAACGGGAAATTAAGCTGGAGGCGATACGATGACAAATAACATGAAAACTCTGATCGAATACATCATTGTCGCGGTGCCGTTTCATGCCGATGCCGCCACCCATGACGAGCTGGCGCGGAAAGTGAACGAAAAATTAAACGCCGGTTACGAACTATATGGCTCACCGTTCCTCAGCGAGGAAATCCGTCAGCTCAAGGCAAAGTATGACTTGAAGATCATCGTGCTCAGCAACGAAGCGCGTGAGTTGAATGTGCATCGGATTCGAACCTTCAAGCTGGACGAATTTGTGGATGCCTTTGTTTCCTCCTGCTTCGTCCACCTGCACAAGCCTGATGAAGCCATCTTCCAGATGGCGCTGGACATCTCCCAGGTGCCAGCCCGTCAGGTGGTTTATATCGAAAACACCCCAATGTTCGTCCAGATCGCAGAAGGCTTGGGGATTCACGGCATTCTGCACACGGATTACAGATCCACCCGCGCAAAACTGGCTTCGTTCGGATTGAAAACCGCCGCATGAACGTGCTGCCTGTCATCGCGGCCGTCGAAGCCAGTCCGAAACCGGTCATCCTGGCAATCTTCACCGTCACTTACCTTGGCATCGCCATGGGGCGGGTTCCGGGGCTGAAGCTCAATCGCGTGGGCATCGCCCTGCTCGGCGCCATCGCCCTGATGATTTTCGCCGACATTGGCACCGGCGATGTCATCTCCTACATCAACTGGCCAACCATATTTCTGCTGTTTGGGTTCTTTGTGCTCTCGGCGCAACTGCGGCTGTCCGGATTCTACGACCGGGTGGCCAATGGCATTGCCGGGCGGCTGGAAAATCCCGCGCGGTTTCTGCTCGTCCTGATGCTGGCCACCGGCGGCCTCTCGGCGTTTCTGAATCACGACATCGTCTGCTACGTTTTTGTGCCCATTGTCGGCACCGCGCTGCTCCGCAAACGCCTTAATCCCATTCCGTTTCTGATCGCGCTGGCCATCGCGAGCAACATCGGCGCGGCGGCGACAATCATCGGCAATCCCCAGGACATGATGATCGGCCAGGTCGCGCATTTGAACTTCGGCCATTACCTGTTGTGGTGCGGCGCTCCGGTTATTTTCGCCATGGCCGCCGCCTACGCCATCATCTGGGTGATGTCGCGGAAACAACTCGCATCCGTCTTGCCCGTTCAAAGCGAATCAGACCAACAAACGTATCCGTTCAACCGGTTGCACACGTTCAAGGGCTTGATCATTCTCGCGGTGGTCATCGGCTTGTTTTTTTCATCCCTGCCCAAGGAAGTGATCGCGCTGGCCGCCGCCGGCATTCACCTGGCGAGCACCAGGTTTCGCACCGAAGATTTGTTGAAATTGGTGGACTGGCCCATCCTCGTGCTCTTCATGGGATTATTCGTCGTCACTGGCGCGTTTCAATCCACCGGCTACGGCGACCAGGTGGTGCAATCGCTCGCGCACAGCGGGTTCAACCTCAACCAGCCGCACTGTCTGGCGCTGACGACGGCGGTGTTGTCCAACCTGATCAACAACTCGGCGGCGGTGATGCTCTTGCTGAAAGTCATCAACCTCACCCATCCCGCCTCGGCCTACATTCTCGCCCTGGCCAACAGTTTTGGCGGCAGCCTCATCATCGGCAGCGTGTCCAACATCATCGTGGTGCAACAGGCGCGCGAACTGGGCGTACACATTTCGTTCCGCGCCTTCGCGCGCCTCGGTGTGCCGGTGACGCTGGCGGCCATTGTCGGCCTGCTGGCGTGGGTGACGTTGATGACTTGAAATCCAGAGCCATGAACGCAAAACGTGCAAAGACCAAAGGAAAACGCGCGGCCCACCCGCGGAACAAACCGCCGGTGCCGTGCATCCTGACCATCAACGCCGGCTCGTCGAGCATCAAGTTCGCGCTCTACCATGTCGAAGAACCGCTGAAGCGAGGAGTTTATGGAAAGGTTGACCGCATCGGTCTAAGCGGGACGAACCTGACGTTCAATGAACCGACGAAGAAACGGTCGCAGCGCCGCAAACTCGCCGCCGCCGATCACAAATCAGCTGCGAATGCCCTGATAGACTGGCTCGAAAAGCAAATTGATTTCAAATCGGTAAAAGGCGTGGGACATCGTGTGGTTCATGGGATGAAACACACCGAGCCGGAGATTGTCACAAAAAAACTATTGGATGAACTGCGTCGCATCAGCCCAAACGACCCGGATCATCTGCCGCGCGAGATTGAACTGATTGAGACGTTCCGCCAGCGTCATCCGAAACTGCCGCAGGTGGCCTGCTTCGATACGGCGTTTCACCAAACCATGCCGCGCGTGGCCAAGTTGCTTCCGATTCCGCGACGTTTCGACGCCAAAGGAATTCAACGCTATGGTTTCCACGGATTGTCTTATGCCTATTTGATGGAGGAACTCGCGCGCCTCGGCGATCCGGCGGCCACGAAGGGCCGTGTGATCCTCGCCCATCTCGGCAACGGCGCGAGTCTGGCCGCCGTGCGTAATGGCAAAAGCATTGATACCAGCATGGGCTTCACGCCGACGGCGGGATTGGTGATGAGCACGCGCTCGGGTGATTTGGATCCCGGCCTCGCGCCGTATCTGGCGCGCACCGAGCAAATGACCACCAGCCAGTTTTACAAAATGGTCAATCATGAGTCCGGCCTGCTCGGCGTTTCGGAGACCAGTTCGGATATGCGCGACCTGCTCGACCATGAAAAAAAGGACGTGCGCGCGGCGGAAGCCGTGGCGTTGTTTTGTTACCAGGCAAAAAAGTGGATCGGCTCCTTCGCCGCCGCACTCGGTGGATTGGACACTCTCGTCTTCGCCGGAGGCATTGGCGAAAACGCGCCCGTCGTCCGCGCCCGCATCTGTGAAGGTTTGAACTTTCTCGGCATTGAACTGGACAAGTCGCGCAACGCGAAGACTGCGGCGGTAATTTCCAGGAATTCCAGCCGCGTCACCGTTCGCGTCATTCGCACGGACGAAGAACTGATGATTGCCCGCTCGGTTTACAGCGAGCGCAGACTGACGTTCCGCTTCGTGTCGAACGTGGATGGCACGGATTTCATGGAAGCGACACGCGATCTCGAACCGGAGGAAACGCTGTTCATTATTTCCTCCAAAACCTTCACGACGCTGGAAACCATGACGAACGCGCAAAGCGCCCGTGACTGGCTGCTGGCCGGACTCGGCGGCGAAGCCAAAGCCGTGGCGAAGCATTTTGTGGCGGTCTCGACCAATGCCGAAAAAGTTTCCGCGTTCGGCATTGATACGGTGAACATGTTCGGCTTCTGGGACTGGGTTGGCGGACGCTACTCGATGGACTCGGCCATCGGCCTTTCGACGATGCTGGCGGTTGCCACAAGAACGCCACGGGACTATCGCCAACGTCGTGTTCCCCACCGGCATAGACCGGCGCGACGATCTCGGCACGCCGGACCGCTTTGACGTTTATTACGGAATGGCCGACAACCGGATTGGCGTGGCGCGCCTTGACCTGCCGGAACACCTGCCACCAGGAGCAGCCGCCGACCAGCCGGATGTAGTTCCCGTGCTTGCCCGAATTACGCCGCGCGTTTAGCATTCTGCTATGCCGCCGCCGGAAGCCGAAACAACTCCCGCAATTACGAGCCAAGAATTCCATATCCATTTCGGCATTTCCAAGCGCAGCAAGTTTTACCCTCATGCCTTGGAACTCGCTTCGCTTGCCGCTCGTCACGAAGTTCGCGGGGAAGGGACTGATGTTTGGCACATCGTTTCATTTTCCGGTGAGCAAATTGATTTGATGCACCGACTTTATCTTCTTGCCAGAAAACTGCCCAGACCAAAGCTTCATGGAGTTGAGCCAATCCGTTTGTATTTGGCGTGCAAGAAGTCGGATGGGCGTCAGGGTTGGTCGCCAGCATCCAACCAATCCGCTCGCATCAAACAGTGCCTTCAAGAAATCGAGCACAGCACAGGCAAGTCTGGGGCAGAGTTGTCGAAATTTATACGCGACACATACGTTAATGGAATAAGCCGAGATATGTTGGCTGTGCAACAAAAGCTCAAAGCAGAAGGTTGCTTGGATGGCTTCGACTACGAAACAATGAAGGCTATTCCCGCAACAAAACCTCTGTCAACAGAGCCGGTTGCCTACATCAAACATATTCACGAGCTTATTGCAGCAGGTGCAGGTACAGCAGCGGTTACAGCCTATTACGAAAGCCTTGGCAGCAAGTTCTACGGTGAGTTGACGAGCGAGCTGATTTATCTGAAGCGACTGTCACGGATTCCGCTTGCTGGGCGAGACCTGTTGTTTTTCAGGAGCGAGTCGTCATGTGACGAATTTCTGAAGCAAAACTTGGCTGAATACGTTGAATGTATTGATATCGCATTGACTCGCTGCCGGGATTCCGGACAGGAGCAACCCTTGGACATCATATTGAAACACGCCCCAACGATGGAACAGATGATTGAAGCCCGGCGCCACGACTGGCATTTTGGTGCATTCCTCCTCGACGGCGAAGTGAAGCGAGACTTCACGCCGGTGAATTTTTCAGCCCAATACGACTCTTGCCCGGAAGGCAGACTCTTTGACCGTTATCCAGATCAAATCCGGCATTGTCGAGTCGAGAAGTCAATTGAGGATTCTGAATACACTGGTCTCTGGACAAACTACTCTCCTGCGTTTTGCGACGATCATGTTTACGCTTGTGGCCTTCACATAAACATGATTGAAGGTTATTTTCCGAAATCATGGCGTCGGCGATTTCGCGGGCCGCGCAAGCCTGAGTTCGCTGCCATTACTTCATTGAACGAAATTGAGAAGTCTTCATTTGGAACCAACGGCATTCGATTCACCGGACGACAGCACACCATTGAGGGGAAAGTATTCTACGAAATTGATCTTATTCGTCATCGGACAATCACCAGTTCAGAAGTGGAAAATCCCTTTGTAGAATTGGTAGAAGAGGTGCTCAGGGAAGCCGAGAATTTGCTTCGAGAACGTCACGGCTTACCACGTATCGGCGAGGGTTGGGTCTCGGAAATGCGAATGTTCCGTCTGATCCAGAAAAAATTTCCAGATGCCGAGTTGCACTCGCAGCCGGATTGGCTAAATCCGCAGCACTTGGATTGCTACGTGCCTTCAATAAAAGTTGGGTTTGAATATCAAGGTCAACAACACTTTGAAAACGTCGCTGTTTTTGGCGGGGAAGAAGGTTTGGCGCGAACCCGGCAGCGCGACCAACTTAAAGCTAAAAAATGCGGAGACAATGGCATCACGCTGATTTGTTGGATACACAACGAAACATTGAGCATGGAAATTCTTCTCGCGAAATTAACTGCCTGTGGGATAACGATTCCATCCTGACTAATTACGCCGTTCTTACCCCATCCCTCATCTGTCCTGCGGCCACTTTTCCCCGCTCCCGCAAGCGGAGCACGGTGCCGCGGATTTTCACAATTTTGAATCTCATGGGGTATTCACCCCATACATTTTTCCGCGTCCAAAAGATATAATTTGAACGATTAAAAATTGTGAAAGTCGAAATTCACAGACACAAAAGGATTTTGCCATGACACCAGACACCGACCAGCCCAAGACGCCTGACCCCAAGCTAGGCAAATCCGCAGAATTGAAGACCAAAGCGCCCGCATCCAAGCCGGGATCGAAGCCTGATGCGAAGACCGATGCGAAGGACGATTTGAAAACGCTGCCGCTGGCGGAGGTGGAGAAAAAATTAGGGTCGTCGCCAGAAGGCCTAACTCAAGCCGAGGCGCAGAAACGGCTGACCCAATACGGGCCAAACGAACTTACCGAGAAGAAGACGAATCTCTTTCTGAAATTCCTTTCCTATTTTTGGGGACCCATCCCATGGATGATCGAAATTGCGGTGATTCTGTCGGGCGTGGTCGGGCACTGGCCGGATTTTTTCATCATCCTCCTTTTGCTGATGGCCAATGCCGTGGTCGGGTTCTGGGAGGAACGTGAAGCGAGCAACGCCATCGAGGCTCTCAAGGCCAAGCTGGCGGTCAAGGCCCGGGTGAAACGCGACGGGAAGTGGATCAACCCGCCGGCGCGTGAGTTGGTGCCGGGCGATGTCATTCGCATGCGCCTGGGCGATATTGTGCCGGCGGATGCTCGACTGCTGGACGGCGACCCGGTGGAGGTGGATCAGTCCGCGCTGACCGGCGAGTCATTGCCCGCCGAGCGCAAATCCGGCGATGCCGTATTTTCCGGCTCGATCATCCGTCAGGGTGAAGCTGGCGCAATGGTCTATGCCACGGGCGAGAAAACTTACTTCGGCAAGACGGCGCAACTGGTGCAGGAGGCGCACACCGTCAGCCATTTTCAAAAGGCGGTTTTGAAAATTGGCAATTACCTGATCATTCTCGCGGTGGTGTTGGTGGCGGTGATTATTGGTTTCGCAATTTACCGTGGTGACGCGATCCTCACGACGTTGCAGTTTGCCCTGGTGCTGACCGTGGCCGCGATTCCCGTGGCGATGCCAACGGTGCTGTCGGTGACAATGGCGGTTGGCGCGCGCTTACTCTCCAGGAAACAGGCAATTGTGAGCCGGTTGGTGGCCATCGAGGAACTGGCGGGTGTGGACGTGCTGTGCGCGGACAAGACCGGCACGCTCACCCAGAACAAACTGACGTTGGGCGATCCATTCAGCGTGAATAATGTCCCCGCCGAGCAAGTCATCCTCAATGGCGCGCTGGCGTCGCGCGCAGAGAATAACGACACGATTGACCTGGCCGTTCTGGGCGGCCTGAAAGACAAAGAGGCATTGAAGGCTTATGAGGTGGTCCATTTCCAGCCGTTCGATCCGGTGCATAAACGCACCGAGGCCACCGTCAAAGCCAAGGACGGAAAGACGTTCAAGGTGACGAAGGGCGCGCCGCAGGTGATTTTGGCGTTGTCGTCCAATGCCGGGCAGGTGAAGCCCGCCGTCGAGAAAGCCGTGAACGAATTCGCGGCGCGCGGCTTTCGTTCATTGGGTGTGGCACGGGCCGAGGGAGACGGTCAATGGCAGTTTCTGGGTGTGCTGCCGCTGTTCGATCCGCCAAGGGAAGATGCCAAGGCAACCATCGCGACTGCGCTGGCGATGGGCGTAAAGGTCAAGATGGTGACAGGCGATGCGCTCGCGATTGCCCAAGAGACCGCCAAGAAATTGGCGATGGGCGCAGACATTCTCGATGCCAGCAGTTTGGGCGACTCAAAGAAGCAAGAGAGCGCGCCGGTGGCCGAGTCCATCGAGAAGGCCGACGGTTTCGCCCAGGTGTTCCCCGAACACAAGTTTCACATTGTGGATGTCCTGCAAAAACGCGGCCACATCGTCGGCATGACGGGCGACGGGGTGAATGACGCCCCTGCGCTGAAGAAAGCCGACTGCGGCATCGCCGTTTCGGGTGCGACCGACGCGGCGCGCGCGGCGGCGGCCATCGTGCTGATGGCCCCCGGCCTGTCGGTGATCATTGATGCGATCAAAGAGAGCCGGAGAATTTTTCAGCGGATGAACAGCTACGCGATCTACCGCATCGCCGAGACGATCCGTGTGCTGTTGTTCATGACGCTGGCGATCCTGATTTTTAACTTTTATCCATTGACGGCGGTGATGATCGTGATGCTGGCCTTACTCAACGACGGTGCCATCCTGTCCATCGCGTATGACAATGTTCATTACAAGGATCAGCCCGAGGCCTGGAACATGCACATGGTGTTGGGGATCTCCACGGTGCTGGGCGTCATCGGGGTCGTCTCCGCCTTCGGCTTGTTTTATCTCGGTGAGCGTGTTTTTCATCTCGACCGGGCGCACATCCAGACACTGATGTATTTGAAGCTGTCCGTGGCGGGACATCTGACGATTTTTCTCACCCGCACGCGCGGCCCGTTCTGGTCTCATCGTCCGGCGCGGATTTTATGGGTAGCAGTGGTCGGCACGCAAATCGTGGCGACGTTGATAGCGGTTTATGGGTTGTTTATGACACCCCTCGGCTGGGGTTGGGCCGGGTTCGTGTGGGGCTATGCGCTGCTGTGGTTCCTCTTGAATGATCGCATCAAATTGCTGGCCTATCGGATTTTTGATCCCGTCAAAGCCGAGGCGAAATCTGAAGCGAAAGCCAAGCCTGATGTCAAAATAGTGTCCAATCCTGAAACCAAGGCTGAACCGAAGCCGGAAGCCAAAGCCAAGACAACTTCCGATTTGACGCCGCAAATCGCCACACGGGCGTACGAACTATACGAACGCCAAGGCCATCGGGAGGGTCAATCGGTGCAGAACTGGGACAAGGCCGAGCAGGAGATTCGCGCAACTCAAACCAAGGCTGAATCCAAAGTCGAAACCAAACCGGCGGCCAAAGCCGAGTCCACGCCAGAAACAAAAGTTCAACCTGAACCTGACGCCAATTCAAAACCGGAAGCCAAAGTGGACCCGACGCCGGCAACGAAGGTCGAGCCTAAATCTGAAACCAAACCTGACGTTAAATCCGAGGCAACCTCCGAACCTAAATCAGAAGCCAAGACCGAGCCGGCACCTGAAGTCAAAGCCCCGACCAAACCGGACGCCGCTGCCGTGCCGCCGTCCGCCGTCAAATCAGAGCCAAAACCAGACCTCAAAGCCGACGCCAAACCAACCGACAAAGTTGAGCCGAAGCCGGATGCCAAAGAGGAAACCAAATCTGAAACGAATGGGAAACCTACGGCCGAGGTGTCCCCGCAACTCGTCAAACGAGTCCATGAGTTTTATGAGCAATTAGGGCGCGAGGATGTTCGAGCTGTTCAAGAATTGGAGGAGGCGGAGCGAAAGGTTCCAGAAACGAAAGCCAAAAAATAAGTTGACGCGCACAACGCGGTTGACATAGCGAATGAAGATAAATGAAAATCAATTCAAAGGATTGATCCATTTGAAGAACAACCGCCAGATTGCAGTCAACATCGGCACAGAAATGGCAGCGTGTTGTTGAGGACGGCGACGCCGGTTACACTGGATGTTCCGTATCATAAATTTGCTTTGAATGGGGCGGGGATTGTTGAAAATAGCAAGCTGTGACGACGTTGTTTACCGTTGAGTTCTTTCAAAAGCTGCCCCGGCAAACCCGTGCCATCGTGCAGATGTGCCTTTACGGACTGGTCGCCGGCAGCACTGCCGTCGTCTTCCAATTGGGCATGAACTGGCTTTACCGGCTGGGGTTGGTTCAGCTTTCCCATCAATCCCTCACTACCTTTCTCATCGGCAGCTTTGTTGTCATCACTGTCTCGTCGTTGTTGGTGGGCTGGCTGTTGAATTCGTTTTGTGTTGAAGCGGCCGGTAGCGGCATCCCGCAACTCAAGCTCGCCTTTTGGAAGGATTTTGGCCTGGTGCCGGTGCGCGTGGCGTGGGTGAAATTCATCGCCGGCATCCTCAGCGTCGGCGGCGGGTCCAGCATGGGACGCGAAGGCCCCAGCGTGCAACTGGCCGGCGCCATCGCTTCCAATCTCGCCGGAGTGACCGGCGAGGCGAAACAGAATCGCCGGGCCGCGGCGGCGGCAGGTGCCGCAGCAGGTCTGGCGGCGGCGTTTAACACACCGCTGGCCGCCACGACATTCGTGCTCGAAGAAATCATCGGCGACCTCAATAGCCGGTTGCTGGGCGGTGTGTTGCTGGCATCGGTCCTCGGCGCTTTGGCCGTGCATGGCATCATCGGCAAACAACCCGCCTTCATCCTGACCGGCGCGGACACGCCGTCGTGGATTGGTTTCAGCCTCACGCCGATCGTTGCCGCGCTGGCCGGTCTGGTGGGAGTCTATTTTCAAAGAGCGTCTCTGGGCCTGCGTTTCCGGATGAAACGGAACCGCCGGGTTCCCGGCTGGCTGTTGCCGGTGTTCGGCGGGCTGGTCACCTGGGCGCTCGGCGTATTCATCTTTTGGCGCACCGGCCATCTCGGCGTGTTCAGCCTGGGGTACGACGATTTGTCCAGCGCGCTGGCAGGCGACATCGGCTGGCAACTCGCAGCCGGGCTGCTGGTCGCCAAGTTCATCGCCACGTTTTGCTGTTACGGGTTTGGCGGTTGCGGCGGAATTTTTTCACCGGCGCTGTTTTTCGGCGGCATGACGGGCGCCCTGGTGGCAGGGTTGGTGGGACTGGAATGGCCGATGACGCACGTTGACTCGCTGACGCTGATTGTGGTGGGCATGAGCGCCTGCCTGGGAGCGGTGGTAGGCGCGCCGGTCACAGGCATCCTCATCGTGTTTGAAATGACGCACCAATTTGCGCTGGTGCCGGTCCTGATGATCGGCGCGCTGGTGAGTCAAGCCATCAGCCGCAAACTCAACCGCCAGAATTTCTACGATGCCCTGCTGACCCAGGACGGCCATCAGATCGAACACGTCCGTCCACCGCGCGATTTGCAAAGCTGGCAGCAATTGTCCGTGTCGGCCATCGCCAGTTTCCAGCCGGTGATGTTGCGCAGCCTGACCGCCCCCGAAATTGAGTCGATGCTGAAAGCGCATCCGTACCAGCGTTTTCCGGTGGAGCAGAATGACCGGCTGGCCGGCATTTTAACGCGCAAGGAAGCCGGGCTGGCTTTGATGGAAAATCGCGCGCCCAAATTGGAACGGGCAACGACCTGCCAGCGCGAGCAGACGATCCGTGACCTGCAACATCTATTGATCGAATCCACCAGCCATTTTGTTGTTGTGCTCGACCGTCCAGACGGTAAGGTTATCGGCTTGGTCACGCTCCATGATTTGCTGCGGGCTGAAGTGGAAAAAGGCAAAAGCGACAACGATTTGGCTCTCGAAAGCGAGGGTCGGTTTTCACCCAATTTCTGAAAACATAAGAATATCAAAACTCAATAGCTAATATGTTTTTGATCGTTGGTTTGTAGTTCAATCGGAAGGCTGATTTTGGATGTTGCGACTTCGCCTTTATGCGTCAAATCTCCATTGCACCCCGTATTGTACCCCGCGCGCTTAAAAATGAGGCCAAAACAGTCCCAACCAGTCCATTTTGAATTTTTTGTCAGGCACGCTAGGGCATTGCTGTCCAAGTGTTTCTACTTGAGTCCAAGAGACTTATAATGATTTTGAGTCTGGCGCGTCTGCCAATTCCGCCACGTCGGCAACAGTGCGACAATATATTTTGTCGGGCGGCGAAGTAAACAAGTTTCCACACACTCGTTGCGCGGCGTTGCGGCGGCGTATGACAGCGCGGCGCGCCCCCCTTTTCTCGTCGCATGTTCCCGTCGCATTTAGGCATGGAACGTGTGCATTTGCAGTCGAATGACACGACGAAGACAAGAAGCTGACGCAACAGGGTTGGTCGCCCAACTGGCAGGTTCGTTTATGCTCGTCAATCTTTTTTCCCGCCGCTCGCAGGGCGCTCGCCGAACTTGGCTTTATTGCGGTGTGTTTTTCAATTCTCGTCATTGCGGGTCTGGTTGGTTGCGGCATCTACCGGCTGGCAAACCGGGAGGGACGGATGAAGACCATGACAGGAAACCCGTTTGCGGCTCCAGCCGATGCTTCGGATCAAATCTGGAACGACGGCGGGCTAACAGTCCGTTTAAAATCTCTTCCTTTGTAGGAGACGAGGTGACGAGTCTCAAATTCTCTTGGTTTTTGAAGGCCAAGTTAGAGACTCCTTACGTCGTCTCCTGCTTCTTTAACGGACTGCTAACGGCGATTCGAGGCGATCCACGAAACAGGGCGCGTTCCCGATCTGAATCCCTTACGGCGCCGGGCGCAGATTTTCCCACTGCACATTCCACTGGCCGTTGTCTGGAAAACCGGGCGCATTCCGTTTCGGTGATGAACTCGTTGCGCCGGAGCTTCCGGGCGAAGGCGAATCCCATCCGGCAGCCATCATCGCCGTGGCGTAAAGCAGGCCGCCGTTGGCGGGCAGATAAATCGTCAGGCCGGGCCGCTGATAAACCTGGCCGTTGAGCGCATAATGATTTTTCGGCGTGTCGAGCAGCAGCGCATCCACGCCGCGCTCCGGTTCGCCCAGCCGCGCGGCGGTCATCGCCAGCATCGGATAATCCCAACCCCACGTGTCCGGCCAGTTCCAGTTTTTCCAGATCCACTCCAACGTGTTCCGCATGATGTTCGTGTCCACGCCGGGTCCGGGCAAAATGCCCAGCGCACCCGTCACCGACGGATGGTCGGCATTCCATTTCGGGTTCGTGTAACAATCCGGTGTGCTTTCGGCAAAAAGATATTTGCCGTCGCCCATCGGCGGCTTGGCGAGGTCCTTCAAAATGGCGTCCCACTTTTCATTACGCGCCAGGCCGAGGCGCGTGCGCCAAAGCTGCGCCGTCTCCAGTCCCCAACGCCAGTAAGTCAGCTCGAACGTCGGGTTGAAAGTGTTGTTCTTGGGGAAAATTTCCTGCGCGCATTGCAGCACCGGGCCGAGCACGTAACGTTTTGTCTTCTCATCCCAAGTCGCGTAGCTGGCCATGAAATCCGCCGTCGCAAAAACGATGTCCTTGAATTTCTTCAGCGTGGCGCGGTCGCCGTGTTCGCGGTAGCATAGTTCGGCGTAGAAAATCGGGTGCGGCTGCTGCCAGACAAGGAAAGGCCCGACCGGCGACGGCGATTCCGCGCCGCTGGGGCTGGTCATTTTGGGCCAGCGCGCGCCGGCGTAGCCCTGCTTTTTTGCCGTGGCTTTGGCGCGCGGCAGGATGTCCTGGTAATAGCCGAGGCTCTTTTCCAGCAGCGGCAGCCGGTTCCACAACGCGAAGTGCGCCTCGTGCCACCAGTGCATTTCCAGGTGGAACTTGCCTTCCCAGGTGTTGTACGTCAGGCCGGTCTCCGCCGGCGGATAATGTTCCGCGTCCTGGATGGCGGTGAGGTATTGCGACAGCACTATGCGGCGTTCGAGCTCAAACCAGCGCGGGTCCTGGCTGCCGGACAAATCAATCGCGCCGCCGCTGGTCCAGAATTGTTGCCAGTGGTTGGAAGTTGCGCTCTGGGTTTGCGCGAAGGTCGGCAGGTTTTTCGGCTTCAATTTCCCTGGCGAAAAGGCGCACACCAGTTCGAGTGTGTCCGCCGTCAGAGGATGATTCTCCGCTGAGGTAGGGCGCGTCACTTCCGCCGTCGCCTGGCTATGGCGGGACAAGCCGTGCGCGCCGTCTGCGGTGTTCGAAAATGCGGCGGGCAGAGGACTGCCCGCCCTACCATCCAGCCCAAAACTCACGATAAATTGATGCTTCGCCGTGTTGGTGAGCGTGGCCCCCGCCGTCCATTTGGCCGCCACAAAATATTCGTCGTGATCGAGCTTGCGGTGAAACAGCGCCTGTTCGGGACCGGACTGAGTCAAAGTCGTCTCATGCGCATCCGGCTTGGTCCAATCCGCCGTCTTCGTCTCGCCGGTGCCGTAGGGAAAATGAATTTGAATCGCCAGCCGGCCCGATTTCACCAGCGGCGACTCGATACGCACGGCAACGCCGTCAAGGTTTGGATTGCAAACCGTTTCCACTGTGACCGGCTGGCCGTCGAATTTGAACCGGCTTACAATTTCGCCATTCCACAAATCCAGCGTCTGCTCGATGTCCGTCAAATCGTTGGTTTGTGCCGGCAAACCATTCGTGTGGGTGAGGACAAGCCCGATCTGGCCGAGGTGCAGCCGGTGCGGATTGGCGCGCAGCCATTTGATTTCCGGCGTCTGCTGATTGTGCGGCACGTCGGCGTACGGCACGAGCCGGCCGTTCAGATCGGGAAATTCCTTGAATTGAAAATGGTCAATGTTCCAGCCGTTCGTGTTGGGAACCGTGTGCCAGCCCCAGTCTGACAACGTGCCGAGGGGGATGGTTTTCTCGAACGCTTCGGGAAACGTCTGCAATCCGGTTGCGTCCACGGTGAAAGCGAATTCGCCATTGCCGACCGTCAGCGGATTGTTGGCATCGAACTGGCGCAGTACGACATTGTGCCGGGTGACGAGCGCATGGCGATCTATCGGAGTTGACCAGACCGTGACTGTTAACAGCAGCACTGGTGCTGTCAGACGGAGCATTGCCGGGATTCGGATGGGCATATTGATGACCGCAAAATCAAGGAAAGCCCGCCGCAAGACAAGTCAGATGAAAGTCCGACCACGAAATACACGAACCACACGAAAAACAAAACGGGAAGCCAGCATTGCCCGAAATGGATTATTCCTCAGATGGCTCCGGTTCCGCAGATACTCAGGACTCCGGCGGCTGCCTTGATGGACGAAATTTCTGAACAACCAAAATCAGCGGCCTAAAAAAACAGACCGCCGGTCAATTTTTCTTCGCCCATCACTTGCCCCACCCAGGACTTTTTACACAGCTTCGCGCCTTGTTGGGCTCTCGCTTCATTTCAGGTCCGGACGCATAGCGAGGTTGAAGATGCGGTCAATCGCCGTTGCCACCCGCTCGATGACATCCGAGATGGGCTCCCCTGACTTTGGCATGCACTCTATGCTCGGATAACCATCCGGCGGAGGGGGCCTCAGCTCCACGCAAAGTTCTTGGCAAATCTGGCGCGCCGCGCTCAGATCAAGGCTCGCAACCGGGACAAACGTCGAATCGGTTCCGCCGTCTAGGTATTGGAATGTCCTGTGATCGTCGGTCACACGAACAGTACCGCCCTCTTCCACCATTAAGTACACCGTCTCCAGATTCTCGCAGTCGCACCGCAGAGCAATGTTTCGCTGACCGACACCTTCGGCAAGCTGCCGCATCAGTTCTCTTATCTCTTTAGCGTCCATAGGAGCTAGGCCTGTCCCGCCCAACAGTTAAGCAACCTTCAAAAATGATGTGCTATTGGCCATCACGGGGAAATGGTTATGGGTTCTTTCTTTCGTGTCGAGACGTATTTCCGTCAGACAAGGTGTAAGGACGCGAATTCCGCCGTGGCACAGACCTCCGGTCTGTGTTTCCCAAAATCACACCGGTCGGAGACCTGTGCCACGCATCCCGGCCGCTCAAGGATAGACCAACCGGAAGAAGACACAGCCGTTGGTGGAAGTCACCAGCAAGGCGACTTGACAGTTGTTGCTTGAACCGGCAAGCGTCACCCAGTTCGTCCCGAGCCCGGTCGCCAGCGTGTTCGTCTGAACCTGCATGCTCCAACCGGTATGGTCAGATGGCCAGGTAAAATACATTTGTCCGCCACCGAGGCTGAAATTGAGCGGGGGCGAATTGGTGGCCACGGGACGTGCGCTGACTTGCGGCGAGTTGCCACTCCCGGCGCTGGAATTGGTGGCGGCCACGACGTAAAAATAATTCGTGCCGTTCAACACCGCCGTGTCGGTGTAATTCGTGGCCGCGAGGGCGGCAACCAGCGTGTAGGCCCCGCCGTTCGTGGTCGAGCGTTGCAGTTTATAACCGGTCACGCCCGGCGCGGCCTGCCAGCTCAACGTGACTTTTGCGTTGCCGGGCGCGGCGCTCAAACCGGGCGGCGCGATGGGCGTGGGCAGTTCGAGGTCCAGATAATCATAAAACGCATAGCCGGAAGTGGTGCCGGCACCTTTGCGTTGCACGAGCGTGAGGGTATTGGTGCCGACGACGAATTTGCCCACGGAAATATTGGTGTGGTTGATGCCATATTTGTCATGGATGCCCTGCCGGATCAGCGAATTCGCATTCCCGCCGGTGGGATAAGGAATGTTCGGATAAAAATCGGCGACCGGGGCCGTCAGGTTTGGATCGTTTACAAAGACCTGGATGGCGGCCTGATAGGCCCCGGCCCAAGCCGTGTTGAGCGTGAGATTACCGCTCGTCGGAAGATTGGTCAGGTTGAATTTGACATTCCAGACCATGTTGTAGGCAACGCCATTCACAAAGTAGGCGCCTTGCTCATAATTCCAGTCGTTGGTCGGACTGCTCACACCGATGGTGTAGGTCATCGGATTCGGAAATTCGCTGGAAAAACCCAGCCACAATCCCGGCACGGAATAATCATCACCATGACGAAATTCAGCAGCCGTCCGGTCGGGGTAACCGATTTCCCAGGCAACGCTGTTGCCCTGATGCGGCACGTTCCAGACCAGTGTGCCGAGGTTTGTCACCGTGCCGGATGCAAACGTGAAGGGGCCGGTCTGGAATTGACCAACGGAACCATTTGTGCCCGCGCAAAAGGCGTACAGTTCATACGTCGCATTGGTGCCGTAAGGCGAAATCGTTGCGACGGGTGGCAGCGTGAAGGAACCGTCCGCCGCGCATTGCGTCCAGAATTGATAGCCGTCGGACTGCCACTGCCAGTCGTTGGGATCATTTTCCAAACCGGAATCGGGCGCGGCGAAACCCACCCACGCGCCGGCGGCGTTCGCCGACGACCGCAGCGGATCGCTGATGACGAGTTTGCCGGAGACGGTGGCGCGCTGGTTTTTCGCCTGGTAAACGCTGTTGGTCAGCCACGCGTAAGGCCAGGCCGATTGCTCGGCCAGCGCCTGATTCTGCGAGTCCAGCCAGCACGCGGCGCCGTTGGACTGGCTGTTGATGTAAAACAGCCACGGCCCGTAAACCATGGTGAAGTCGGCGTTGCTGCTGACCGTCAGTCCCGTGTTGCCATAGTGCGCGATGAGCGGCTCGAACGTGATGATGCCGCCAATGCCGCCGGAGTATTCGCAGGCGGTCGGGCCGTTGTTCTGGTATTCATGGCCGCCGGTGACGTACCACAGTCCGATTTGATTGATGTCGCTGGCCATGCCAAAGGTGCCCAGCTTGGGATAATCGAACGTGTAGGAGTATTTTCCATTCGTGCTGCCGGCAAATGCGCCGGTGGTGTATTCCGTCACTTCCTTGGGGATATTGATGTTGGTGACCGCAATCTGGTGCCAATTGTCCCAAAAATTCGGCTGCAAGCCGTTGCGCTTCTGATAAACGCCGTTCAAGGTCAGACCATACCTCACGCCGTCGTCCACATAGGAGTTTTCGCAGAGGAAATTGGTGTCGTCATGTGCCGTCGGCCAGAGACACTGGATGAAACTGAGGCTTAAATTCGTGGCGTAGCTGACATAATTCGTCGGGTGCCGGACAACCAGATAGGCATAAAGGCCGGTATTTCCCTTGCCGAGCAGGTAATGCAGCTCCAAATCGGCAATCACCTGATCCTTGTTGGCCTGGCTGAAGGGGCGCAGATAATAAACGTCAATGTTCGTGCTGCCGATGACGGTGTTGGAATAAACGCAGTCGCCGTTGCCGTCGGGATACCAGTAATAATAAATCGCCGTGTGATTGTCGAAATTCACACCCGACTGGCTGACGGTCTCAGTGCCGTTGGTCTTGGGCGTGCCCGCCGAGCCGGGCTTGAGATACTTGATGGAATCCACGCTGCCGTTGGTGGCAATCAACACGTGGAGAATGCCGTTGTCCAGATACCGGTCCGTCCGGCTGCCAAACGCCTCCGTGCCCGTGGTTACCGGAGTGGTGACCAGCGTGGTGAAACCGCCGGGATTGTTCGCCCAAGCGGGAACCAGCGGCAAAAGGACCATCGCCATCAGCAGCGAAACTGTTCCGCAGGATTTCAAAAGGTGTGGGAAGACGTGACCGGAATGACATCTGGTAAAACTCATAAAAATCTATGCATCAAGCTACACCATCCGGAAGCGGCCGGCCATCCACAGAAATGGTGACAAATCCCGGATTGGCTGCTGCCCGATGGTGTTCGGACCTCCGGACATCGGGGGCAGTCAATGCCCAATCTTATTGTAACTGCAGCAGATAAAATCTCTGGGGAGTGCCGGAACTGACGCCGTTGGTGAAATTGAAAATGCCACCCGTAAGGAATTGATTGGTCGCAATGGGTGTCCATTGCGCCAGCGGCCGGGTCAGATTCGTCGAGGCCAGCACATAATAATTTGAACCTGCCGTGCCGTTGTTGCCGCTCAGGACCAGGTTGGTTCCCACCAGCCCGACGAAGTTGAAGCGGGGCGGATTGGGCGGAGTGGCTTGCACCACCAGTTTCACCTGGCCGGTTGTGTTGGTGTTGATGCTGCAGAGGTAACCCGACGGCATCACGCCAAGGGCCGGCAGGCTGCCACTCAACGCGCCGCCATACGTGAACAGCGTGTAGGTGTTCGTGCCGAATCCCGCCAGATTAATCACGTTCAGCGTTCCGCCCAGGGCCAGCGCGCCGGAGACAACGACCTTGTCGCTCGCGTTGGTTGCGCCCAGCTCGAAGTACAACATCGCGCCTGAACTCAGCGTCAGGCTGTTGCTGATGGTCAGCGTTCCGGCGCCGACGCCGGGCGCCAGCACGCCGCCGCTGTTCACCGTCACCGCGCCGCCGAGGATGCCGGTTCCGCCCAGCGTGCCGTTGGCGCCCACGGTGACGGCGCCGGTGGCGGTTGCCTGATTTCCATTCACCAGCAGCGCGCCTTCGTTGACTGCTGTGGTGCCCGAGTGAGTGTTGTTGCCGGTGAGCGTCCAATCGCCGCTCCCTTCTTTGATCAGCGAAGTCGTGCCCTGGATGAGCGCGGCGTTCGTGGTGTCGGTGTCCAGCCCGCCGACGCGCCAGGTCACGGCATATTGCGTTCCCGCGCTGGAACCGCCGCCGGCGCTGACGATTGCGCCCGGGGCGCCGGAGAATTCGCCGATGGGGATGGTGCTGCCGGCCGCGGCGCGCGAATACATGAGGATGTTGGTGCCGATGTTCAGCCGCGCGTTGGGGAAACCGCCCGTGGTCAATACGCGGAAATCATCGGTGGTGGATGAATTCGGCGTGCCGGTGGTTTGCGAGACATTGAGGAGACCGGTGAAACCGGACCAGTCGCCGCCCACATCGCCGCGCACGTAATCCACGTACAAGTTCAACGTGCCGGAACCGGTGACCTTGCTGGCGAGGGTCTGGCGTGGTCCGGCCGCCAGGGTTCCGGTCTGGCCCGCGGCAATGATCAGGTCATTGGTGAAGGTGCCGTAGCTGCTCGTGTTGTCGGCCAGGCCGGCGCCGTAGAGGGCGAACCCGCCGCCCCGGAACGTGATGGCTCCGGAACCGGGCGCATAAGCATTCGCCGTGTAACCGCCGGCCGCCGAGCCCGACAGGGCCACCGCGCCGTTGCTGATGATGATTCCCCCCGAAAAAGTGTTGGTCGTGCTGATGATGAGCGTGCTGGTGCCGGACTTTATGAGCGTCATGTTGCCGGCCAGCCCGCCCATGCCGTTAAAGGTGTAGTTCTTCGTACCCGCGACCGTCAACGACCCGGGGTACAGATTGGTGGAAAGATTGATTGCGGGGCTGTTTGAGCCGGTGTTGTCGAACGTAACGAACGCGGTGTCGGCATAGAACCCGAGGTTGGTGCCGTTCAGCCAGTTGGCGGTCGTGGCCACGTCCCACACGTTCAGGGTGCCATCCCCGCGCCAGGTCAGCGACGGCGATACGGCCAGCGTCGTTGCGCTGTTGGTGTTGGAATAACCGGATGCGCCGGCCAGATTGATGCCCCGCACCCGGTAGTAGTAGGTGGTGGCGGGCGTCAGGCCGAAGTCGGAGTAGTTGGTGGTCCCGGCGGGCAGCGACGCAATCTGCGCAAAGACCAGGTTGGTGGAACGTTCGACGAGGAACGCGTTCTCGTTGGTGGAATTGTCCGTCCACCGGAGGTTGATCTGGACGGCGCTGACGGCGGTGGCCGTCAGGCCGCCCGGTGCGACCGGAGGCGAGGTGGGCACCACGGCGAGCAGGCCAATGACGCCCGGCGGGTTGGTGAGCGTGACGAACTGGAGGAAATTGCCGGTCAACGACAGGTTCGTCAGCCCGCCCGTGAGCGTGCCGGTGTATTGGAACAACGGATAAACGCCGGTGCCGAGCGAGCCGTCGGGCTGGTTGATCGCAATGATGTTCGTGCCGGTCAGGGTCAGATTGCCGACGATGCTGACGCGATCATTGGTTTTGGTTGTGCCGGTTGGATCGCTGGAGAGGTCGAATTGATTCAACACATTGCCAAGCTCAGTGAGGTTGTTTGAAACCGTGAGCGTTCCGGCTGCGTTGGTGCCGGGGCCGACAATGACGGTACAGCCATTTTGGACGGTCAAACCCTGCCCCAACCGGCCATTGCCGCCTAATTGCGACGGTCCTTCGGGGGTGCCGCGCCGTTCAACCGTCACCGCGCTCCCGGCCAGCGTGCCGTTGACGAACAACGAGCCGCCGCTGACAAACGTGCCGCCGGTGTAGGTGTTGGTGTTGTTGAGAATGAGGCGGCCCGAACCGGTTTTGTAGAGCTTCATCGCCCCCGTGAGCGAACCGCCGCCGGCAAAAGTATAATTGGTCGAGGTAAACACCGTGACCTTCGCGGGCGCGAGGGCGCCGGCAAGGTTGATCGCGGCATTGGTGACTCCGCGCAGGTCGAACAGCACCGAGCTGCCCTGGGCGAAGGTCGTGAGCGCATTGTTCGTCCAGATGCCGTTGAAAAACCAGTTGCTGGTGGTGGTGACGTCCCAAGCGTTGCCACCGCTGCCGCCGCACCAGGCGAGGTCCGCGTCCGAAATGGGGGCGCGCGGCGGCGGCGACATGGTTTCGCCGATGTAAAAACCGGTGTGCGGCGGCTGGTTATAGGCCACGTTCTGCCACGCGATGGAGAGCCGGTATTGCGGGTCGTGCATGAGCGTGTAGAACCGGTTCGTCGCCACGGCCGTCGAAATGTAAATGCGCAGCGCGCTGCTGTCCGCCGTCCGCCAGATTGCCTCCTCCCGCCAGTCGCCCAGGATGTCCGCCGTCAGCGCGGGCGTGGCCTTGGTGGAGTTGTTGGCATAACAGCCGGTGGCGGAAAGCTCGGTGACGGTGCCGCTCCCGGTCCACCGGTCAATGTGCGGCGAGCCGGTGGAACCGCCGTCGTTGTTGCTGCCGTCCAGCACATCCCGGCTTAAACTGGCATTCCACCAGATGGCAAAATTGACCGATGGTTTGCTGGAAGAGATCTTTGTACCGGTATGGTTATAGGTGCCATCGGTGGCGGAGGACCACATTTGATAACCCGGATACGCCGGGTCAATGTGCGAAGCCAGACCGCGCCCGGTGTCGGAGGTGCCCGGGTAGCCGAACAGCAACTGGCCGGTCCGGGCGTCACGGAATTCTCCGCCACCGCAGGTGGGGTTCGGGGTTTCATGCACGTCCCACACCTCCAGCCCCGGCCGGTCCGGGTCCATGTCGGACAGGTGCATTGCGTCCCCATGCCCCCAGCCGGTGGTGTATAGCCCGGTGCCATCGTGGTTGATCGCGCAGGCGCCATAAACGATTTCATCTTTTCCGTCACCGTCCACGTCGCCCACACTCAGGTTGTGATTTCCCTGCCCCATGTAGCTGCTGTAACCGTTGGTGGTGTCGAAAACCCAGCGTTGCGTCAACTGGCCGTTGCGCCAGTCCCAGGCCGCCAGCACCGTGCGGGTATAGTAGCCCCGGCACATCACGAGACTGGGCCGGACGCCGTCGAGATACGCCACACAGGCAAGGAAACGGTCCACGCGGTTGCCGTAGCTGTCGCCCCAACTGCTGACGTCGCCGCGCGGCGGCCAATAATTTGTGGTGACCATCGCCGCGCCGGTCTGCCCGTTGAAAATCGTCAGATATTCCGGCCCGGACAGGATGTAACCGCTGGAATTCCGATAGTCGGCCGTGGGATCGTCGCCGGACATGATCACATTGTTGGTCTGTCCATCCACGGTGCCCGGAGCGGTCTTGCAGGCCACCTCGGCTTTGCCGTCGCCGTCCAAGTCATAAACCATGAACTGGGTGTAGTGTGCGCCGGCGCGGATGTTTTTGCCGAGATCAATCCGCCACAGCCGGGTGCCATCCAACTTGTAGGCGTCCAGATACACGTCGCCGGTGTAGCCGCTTTGAGAATTGTCCTTGGAGTTCGACGGATCCCATTTTACCACGATCTCGTATTCGCCGTCGCCGTCGAGGTCGCCCACGCTGCAATCGTTCGCGCTGTAGGTGTAAACAACGCCGTCCGGCGTGGTGCCGCCCGGCGGGATTTGCAGCGGAATGGAAAGATATTGTTGCACCGGCGAATTGGACGGCAGCAGGAACGCGCTGCTGGCGGCCCATTCGACGCCGTTGGTGACCGGACGCACGAACCAGTAATTGCTCACCGTCAGCGTCGCACCGGTGTCCACGTAGTTGCACGAGTTGGTAATGGGCGAGCTGTTGACCTTTACCGCCGTGCCGCCGTTGGTCATGCGGTAGAGATTGAACCCGATGTCGTCCGGATCAGTCCCCAACATCCGCCAGCCCACATACACCGAGCTGCTGTTGGTGCGCAGGGCGACGACGCCCCGGCCCAGTTTCTCCATCTGGCGCTGGGCCTGGACATTGGTTGCGAGCAGACAAGCCGCCGCGGTCAGGACGGCCAGTCCGGGTCGAATATGGCTATAGGTCATGTGCGTTGCAGTCGGTTTACGGTACCTGGATTTGATAAAATCTCCAAGGCGGGCCGGAACTGACGCCGTTGGTGAAATTGAAAATGCCACCCGTAAGGAATTGATTGGTCGCGATCGGCGTCCATTGCGCCAGCGGCAGGATCAGATTGGTCGAGGCCAGCACATAATAATTTGAACTCACCATGCCGCCATCGCCGCTCAGGACCAGGTTGGTTCCCACCAGCCCGACAAAGTTGATATGCGGCGCCATGACGGCCATCACCGACAACGTGCCGTTGGTGTAAAGCGCGTTGGTGTTCCAGCCCAAACCGCGGTTTAGCGCCGGCAGAGCCAACGTGGCAAAGGTGCTGGTGTAGTTGGTCGCGTCAAGAATCTTGAAACTGTCGCTGTTGGTGAGCGTGCCGGTGAGATTGGTCACGCTCAAGGTGCCGCCATAGGTCAACCGGCCAGGAAGGACGCGCAACACGTCGTTGGTCTTGGCCGATTTGCTGATTTCGATGAATAACGTGCCGCCGGAGTTGAGGGTGACTTTGTTGGTAAACGTCAACGTGCCGATGGCATTGCTGCCTGGCGAAAGCTTGCCGTTCACCGTGATGGCGCCGCCGAGGATACCGGTGCCCCCGAGGGTGGCGCCCGAAGCAACGGTGACGGTGTTGGTGGCGGCGATTTGGTTGCCGTTGACGAGCAGGGTGCCGGCGCTGACGGTCGTCGTGCCGGAGTAAGTGTTGGTGCCGGTCAGCGTCCAGGTGCCCGTCCCGACTTTGGTGATGGAATTGCTTTTGATCGTCCCGGCGAAGATGGCGTCGGTGTTTTTGGCGCCCACCTGCCATGACCCGGAGGTGAGAAACGAATTGGGTGCGCCGGAAAGTTCGCCGACGGCGACCGTGGTATTGCCCGAGGTATGATAGGCATACATCCAGTTGGTGAGGTAAATTGCGGCGTTGCCATAGCCGTAGGCATTGCTGATGCGGAAATCGCCGTTGGTGCCGGTGCCGCCGGTGCGCGAGTCACCGGCGCTGCCGGGCAGCACGTTGATTTTGCCGGCGAATGCCGACCAGTTGCCGTAAAGCGTCGTGCGCACATACGGAATGCACATTTTCAGAGTGCCGCCGCCGGTGAGCGAACCGAAAAAGTCAATGCGGCTGTCGCAATCAAGTTCACCGGCGGAATTGGCCGGCACATAAAGGTTGTAACTGGCCGTGCTATAGGTGCTGCTGTCGTCAAGCATCTTCAAAATACCGCCGTCCAGCGTCACCAGGCCGGTGCCAAAACCGTAGGTGTTGGCCGCTTCCGTGGCCAGCTGGACCACGCCAGTCTTGATGAGGGTGCCGCCGCTGTAACTGTTGCTGGCGCCGAGGATAAGCGTGCCCTGGCCGATTTTTTGCAGGGTGCCGCCGCCGGTGACGAGGCCGCTGCAATTGGCGAGCGCGCTGTAAGCCGGCACATCCACCGTGTTTGTGCCGGACACCAGCGTCGCGCCGCGATCAGTGTAAGCCTGCGTGGCGTTGATGCGCCACGTCGCCCCGTCGCCAATCACCAGGTTCGTCGGACTTGTGTTCGGCGCGGAACCGAGCGGGCCGGGTGAGCCGGCCACGGACAGGTCGTTCACCTCCAGCACGCCGGCGCCGATGACGGTGCGACCTGTGTAGCTGTTGTCGGTGTTGATGACCAGCGTGCCGGAATTGGTTTTCGTCAATCCCCCGCCGCCGCTGCCGCCGCTGCCGCCGAAGACGTAATTGGACGCGGAGCTCACCACGAGGTTGGAAACGACGAGGGTGCCGGACAAATTCACGTTGGTATTCGCGCCGCCGGAATCGTCGAATGTTACGCTGTCCTGCGGCACAAAAAAGTTCCGCGCGGCGCCGTTCAGGAAATTACTCGTGGTGACCAGGTCCCAGACGTTCCCGTTTTGGCCGCCGGCCCAGACGAGGCTGGCCGGGGAGCGGACGCTTTTGACGACGAGCGCAATCTGGCCCGCCGGATTGGTCAACGCAAGGGGAATGCCGTCGAGTCCGGCGACAGTGAAGTTGGACAGGCCGCCGCTCAAGGCGCCGGAATAATTGATGAGCGGATAAATTCCCGGCGGCAACGTGGCATTGAGCGGGTGTATGGTCAGGGTATTGGTGCTGAACAGGGTTACATTGCCCGTGACGGCGAGCAAATCATTTGTTTTCGTCGTGCCGGTTGCGTCGTCGGACAGGTCGAAATCGTTGAGCGAATTGCTCAACGTGAGCGAACCGGCGATGGTCAGCGTGCCGGGAGCATTGGTGCCGGAGCCGGGCGAAATGCCGCCATTGGGCTCGCAGGTAACCGCCGCCGCCACCACGCCGCTGCCGCCCAACCGCCCGTCCAGCCACACGCCGCCGCGGATGGTGACAGGGCTGTTGGACAACGCGCCATTGACCAGAAACGGGCTTTCACAGATCAACGTGCGCCCGGAGTAGGTGTTCGTGTTGTTGAAAATCAGTCTGCCCGCGCCGGCTTTGGTCAGTGTCATGGTGCTGATGAGCGCGCCGCCGCCGCCGAAGACGTAATCCTTCGGACTGTTGATCGTGACCGCGCCCGGCGAGAACGTGCCGGTCAGATTGATGGCCGCACTGTTCGAACCGCTGATGTCGAAAAGCACAGTATCGCCGGCGCTGAAAGCGACGGCGGTGTCGTTGGAAATCCAGAGATTGTTAGTGTACCAGTTTGCCGTAGAGGTGTCCCAGGTGCTGGAGGCGCCTCCGCGCCAGACCAGTTTCGCGTTCGAAACCGGCGGGAGGGGCGGCGGGAGCATTTGCTCGCCGAGATAATAATCGGGATAGCTCTCCTGGTAATAGCCTTTGGCGGTGCACTGGTCGCGGTATTCGGGATTCTGCATCAGGCAATAAAGCCGGTTCGTCGCCGGGATCGTCGTCGTGTAAATGCGCATCGAGGAATAATCGTTGGAGATGACGATGAACTCTTCGCGCCAGTCGCCGAGGATGTCGCCGAAGAACGCCGGCCGCCCGCCGTAGGCCGTGTGCACACCCTCCTTGTAAATGGAATACATGCGATCAGCCGAGTTGTTAGCGTAATTCCATTTGTTGATGACCGGGTTGTAGCCGTTGCCGTCGGCGGCGCTGAACATCTCGCGCTGCAAATCCGCGTCCCACCAGATGCCGAGCGTCGGGAATGGCGCGACCGAGTTGGAAATGAAATTGCCCTTGCAGTCGTAAATGCCCGGCTGGGTCGAAAAAACTTCAACGCCCTTGTAGCGCGGGTCCATATCGAGCGCGTCCCCGCGGCCCACGTCCACGACATTCGGCGCATACCATTTTTTAATGATTTTCCCCGTGCCACCTTCATAAAGCATCGCGGCCAGCAACGTGGGGTTGAGCTGCTGGATGGAATAGGTTTCGAGGCCCGGCCGGTTCGGATCCATGTCGGTGGTGTGAAACCGGTCGCCGTGAAGCAGTTCCGTGTCAAAAAGCGTCGTGCCGTCCGTCCCGTTCCGGACCGAACCGATTTCGACGACTTCGTCAATGCCGTCGTGGTTCACGTCCGCAATCCGGAGCTGATGCGACCAGGCCAGGTTGGCATCCGCCGGATAGGCGAAGAACCAGCGCCGCGTCAGTTGGCCGCCCCGGTAATCATAAGTCATGCTCTCGCGCTGAAATGCCCCCGAGCCGTGGCGGTTCTCGCCTTCCATCAACAGGCTCGGCCGCACGCCGTCGCAATACATGATGGCGAACCGGAAACTCAGCGGGCCGTCCGCCGGCCACAGATTCGTGATCGCAGTGCGCGCGAGCTCTTTGCCGGTCAACCCGTCAAGGATTGAAAGAAATTGGTTGGTGTCATCCGCGCCGGTGATGGTTGAGCCATCGGGCAGAATGACGCCGCGAGCTGTGCGCACGCAAACTTCCGCCCGCCCGTCGCCGTCCAGGTCATAAACGGTGACGTCATCCTTGTCACCGATGCTGATGGCCGACGCGCCCGGCTCGATGTTGTACTGGTTGGTGCTGTTGTAACCCATGTCCATCTGCCAGAGAAATGTTCCGTCGCGCTTGTAGGCCTGAAGAAATTCATTGGTGGCGACCGTGGTGGACATGCGGTCCACGACAAAATCGTATTCGCCATCACCGTCCAGATCGCCCACCCAGCAGTATTTTACGTCGTACGGGGGGGCCGCGCCGCCCGGGTTGTGCAACGGGATGGAAACATACTGGCCGATGACGGCGTTGGCCGGCTGGCCCCAGGGCGCACTCAACGCCTGCGTCACGGAGCCGACCACCGGCTGGATGAACCAGGCGTTCGAGTAGGCGAAATTGGCGGTGGTGTCGGTATAGTCCGTCGTGTTGGTGATCAGCGTGCTGTTGATCTGCGCCGGCGCGCTGCCATTAGTGCTGCGCAAAACATTAAAGCCGATACTTTCGGCATCGGTCGCCAGCAGCCGCCAACCGATGTAGGCGGAGGAGGTGCCGGTGCGCACGGCTACGACACCCCGGCCCAGTGTTTCCATCTGGCGTTGGGCCTCGGCCTCTGAAACCGCCAAAATCATGGCTCCGAGCAACAGGACAAGCCGGGTGGCAGTGCCGCTTGGGAAAAGGCAGGGTTTGAATTTGATGTGATTATTTACGACAGTGCGCCGGGCATTCTTCCCGGACCCGGCAAAAAGGCTTTTGGTCATCTTTATACAACTTTCTTACAGCTTGTTGATCAATTTACACCATCGAGCAGTGATCTGCCATCAACAGAAATGGTGACAACGCCCGGATTTGCTGCTAAACAATGCTGCTCGAACATCTTATGGCCAAATTATTTCTCGGACTCGATTCCAGCACTCAAAGCCTCAGCGCGGTGGTCATTGACCTCGACCGCCGCAAGGTGGTTTATGAAAAATCGCTGAACTTCGACCAGTCGCTGCCGCAGTACGGCACGCAAAACGGCGTCCTGCCCAACGCCGATCCACTGGTCAAACACAGCTCGCCGCTGATGTGGGCCGAGGCACTGGATTTGCTGTTCGCCGAAATGAAAAAGGACGGCGGGGCACTCGGCAAAATTCTCGCCGTCAGCGGCAGCGGCCAGCAACACGGCTCGGTCTATCTCAACGACCGCGCCGCCGATGCGCTGGCAAATCTGGATCCGAAAAAATCGCTGGTGAAAAATCTGGCCTTGTCGCGCCGAAGTGGAACGAAGGCGGACGGTGTTTTCGCGCGCCCGACTTCGCCCATCTGGATGGATTCCTCGACCGCCGCCCAATGCGCCGAAATCCGGAAAAAGCTCGGCGGTATCAAGGCTGCGGCTGAGACCACCGGCTCGGATACGTTCGAGCGCTTTACCGGCCCGCAAATCCGCAAGTTTTACCAGACCGAACCCGAAGCCTACGCCCAGACCGCCAGCATTGCGCTGGTCAGCTCCTTCATGGCTTCGCTGCTGGCGGGAAAAATCGCGCCAATTGACCACGGCGACGGCGCAGGCATGAACCTGATGGACATTCGCAAAAAGGTCTGGCATCCGGAAGCGCTGGCAGCCACCGCGCCGGATTTGAAAAAGAAACTGCCGCCGCTCGCCGATTCCTGGAAGGCCATCGGCACGGTCAGCCCGTATTTCGTCAAAAAATTCGGCCTGAATCCGGAGGCGCAGACGCTGGTCTGGTCCGGCGACAACCCGTGCAGCGTCGTCGGCCTCGGTTTAATTCGCGAAGGCATGGTCGCCATCAGCCTCGGCACCAGCGACACGTATTTCGGTTCGATGAAGAAATGCCGGACCGACGCGCACGGCGAGGGTCATGTGTTCGGTTCGCCGACGGGCGATTACATGACGCTGATCTGTTTCAAGAACGGGTCGCTCGCCCGGGAAAAAATCCGCGACGCGTATGGCATCAAGAACTGGAAAAAATTCGGCGAAGCGCTAAAAACTACGCCGCCGGGCAACAACGGCGGCATCCTGTTGCCGTGGTTTGAGGCCGAGATTGTTCCGCGTGTGAACCGGCCGGGCATCCACCGGTTCGACCTCGACGAAAAGGACGCCGCGGCGAACTGCCGCGCCATTGTCGAAGCGCAGATGATGTCCATGCGGCTGCACTCGCAATGGATGAAGGTTGCGCCCGATCGTATTTTCGCCACTGGCGGCGCTTCCCAGGATTCATCCATTTTGCAGGTGATGGCCGACGTGATGAACTGCCGCGTCGAGCGCATCGAGGTTTCCAAGAGCGCCGCGTTGGGCGCCGCATTGCGGGCCGCGCACGGCTGGCTGGCCAAAGCCGGGAAAAAACCGAAGTGGGAAAAAGTCGTGGCCGGTTTCACCGACCCGATTCCCAACAGCGAAATCCGGCCGATTCCCAAAGCCGCAAAGGTTTACGACCGGCTGATTGAAAAATACGCCCGCTGCGAACGCGAGGCGCTGTACCGATTGAGCGAAAGAAGATGACGATTGGTTAATCGTCCAAGAATTTCGCGAGGCGTCTGGACTGCGGTGGCTTTAGCACCGCTTTCAAGCAGGGGCGACAGGAGTAAAAACAACGTGGACGGATTTGACATTCTGGAAATGGCCACGCGCGTAATTGAATTTTGCAGCCGCGGCACGATTTGTTAGCTTGAGGCGCATGAAATTCCCCGCCGCTTTGTTTTTGCTGCTCGCACCGGCCTTGTTCGCCGCGCCGCCGACCGTGACCTCGTTCCACAAAGATCCCGACGGCGTCACGTTCGCCACATCGTCCGGTGCGGTTAAAATCCAGGTCTGCACCGACCGCATCGTGCGCATCATCGGTTCGCCCACAGACAGAATTCCCACCAACAAAAGTTTTGTAGTCACGCGCGACTGGCGATCCGTACCGTTCAAGGTGGAGGCCGGCACCGGTGCCGTGGTCATCGTGACGCGCAACCTGCGGGTGAACGTCAGTCGCGATTCCGGCGCGGTCACCTTTCTCGACCGGGCCGGGAACGTTCTGCTCGCGGAAAATCCCGGCGCGCGCCGGTTCACGCCGCATGGGGAATTTTTCACCGCCGAGGATTCGTTCGCGTCGCCGCCGGACGAATTTCTTTACGGCCTCGGCCAGTACCAGGAGGGGCTTTGGAACTGGCGCGGCCTGACGCGCGAGCTGCGCCAGCACAACACGACCAGCGTTCTGCCCGTGCTGGTGTCCAGCAAAGGCTACGGCCTGCTGTGGGACAACGCGTCGCTGACGGATTTCAATCCGCTGGACAATGAAGTTCCGCTCACACTGGTGGAAGATACCAATACCAACAGCAACTCCGGCAAGGCGCCGAAAATTGCCACCTGGCGCGGAACGTTCACCAGCGGCGCGGCGGGCGAGTACGTGTTTTTCGCGAAGGCCGACAACAACCGCGAGGAATTTTCCATCTCGGTTGACGGCCGGGAAATCGCCGGGGTGACGAATTACTGGACGCCCGCTCAGCCTGTGCGGAACGATCCGGCTGCCGGCCAACCAGGCTTGCGCCGTGACGGTCCGCGGCGACAAGAACGTGAAGCTGTTCGTCGGTTCGCGCGGGGACACGACGACGTTCCGCTCGCAATTCGCCCGGGCCATTGACTACACGTTTTTTTACGGGCCGGACCTGGACGACGTGATTCGCGGCTACCGGCTCGCGACCGGCGACGCACCGATGTGGCCGGAGTGGGCTTACGGTTTCTGGCAATGCCGCGAGCGGTATTCCAGCCAGCAGCAGTTGCTGGACGCCGCCGCCGAATTCCGCCAACGCGGCCTGCCGCTCGATCTTATCGTGCAGGACTGGAAATACTGGGGGCCGCACGGCTGGGGCAGCTACGAGTGGGACTTGAAGAATTATCCCGACCCTGCGGAAATGATCCGGCAGCTTCACGCGAATAATGTGAAGTTCATGATTTCCGTCTGGTGCAATCCGCACGGCAACCACGCGGGCGGAGCTTGAAACGAACCACACGCTGATTGGCAACTGGATTGACGTGTTCAACCCCGCCGGCCGGGAAATTCGCTGGCGGCACCTCAACGAGGCGTTCTTCAAAATCGGCACGGACGCGTGGTGGGGCGACGCCACCGAGCCGGGCGATGATGGCAACGGCCTGGCGGGCAAGCCGACGTTTCTTGGGCGCGGGTGATTTTTATCGCAACGCCTACCCGCTGTTCGCCAGCCAGTCCATTTACGAAGGCCAGCGCGCGGCGGACCCGAACAAGCGGGTTTGCATCCTCACGCGCTCGGCGTTTCCCGGTTTGCAGCGTTATGCCTCCGCCATCTGGTCGGGGGATATTTCGGGCAATTGGGAAACTTTCAAACGCCAGATTCCGGCGGGCTTGAATTTCTGCCTCGCGGGCATTCCGTACTGGACCACCGACTGCGGCGGCTTCTGGCATCCCGCCGACCAATACGCCTCGCCCGATTACAACGAGCTGCTGGCGCGCTGGTTCGAGTGGAGCGCGTTCTGCCCCATCCTCCGCATCCACGGCGGCGCTACGGAAACCGAAATGTGGAAATGGCTGCCCGAAACGCAGAAAATCCTGCTCGACTACGACAATCTTCGCCACCGGCTGCTGCCCTACAATTATTCCGTCGCGTGGCGCGTGACGAGCAGTGGCTACACGATGATGCGCGCCCTGCCGCTCGATTTTCGCGCGGACAAAACCGCGCTCGCCGTGTCCGATGAATATATGCTGGGGCCGGCGTTCCTCGTCGCGCCCGTGACCGGACCGCAGGCGACGAACAAAGCGGTTTATCTGCCCGCCGGAACCGGCTGGGTGAATTTCTGGAGCGGGGAAAAATTTGACGGTGGACAAACCGTCAACGCCGCCGCGCCGCTGGCACAAATGCCCCTGTTTGTTCGCGCCGGTTCAATCGTGCCGTTGGGCCCGCCGGTGCAGTTCGCCGGCGAGAAACCCGCCGATCCGCTGGAGCTGCGCGTCTATCGCGGCGCGGACGGCGCGTTCACCCTCTACGAGGACGAAGGCGACAACTACAACTACGAGCGCGGCGTCCACGCCGCCATCCCGATTTCGTGGAATGAGAAAGCGAAGATGCTCACCCTTGGCAAGCGGTCGGGAAAATTTCCCGGAATGCTGAAACAACGGACCTTTCGCATCGTGTTTGTGTCGCCCGGCCACGGCGTTGGCGACGCGGTGACGGAGAAGGCCGATGTCGAAGTGGTTTACCAAGGCCGCGCGCTGAAAATTTCGGCAAGGTAAACATGTCGTCGGGGGGCGGACACTGAGGTTTACGCGGCGCGGCGGATGTGCTATTTGTTTTTCATGATTCAGCCGGAACAGGTGGTGGCAGACGAGTGGGCCGAATGGTATCGGCTCACACCCGTGCAACGCTGGCTGGAAAGCGAGAAACTCTGGCAGACCTACCTCGCGCTGGGAGGCTCACTTGATTCCGAACCCGATACGCAAAGTCCTTTCCACGATGCGCGCACACCGTGTCCGCGCCCTGCTCATGGGCGGCCAGGCGTGCGTGTTCTACGGTGCGGCCGAATTTAGCCGCGACGCGGACTTCATCCTTCTCGCCGCCGCGGACAACCTTGCGCGGTTGCGCCGGGCGCTTGCCGATTTGCGGGCCGAACCCATAGCCGTCCCGCCGTTTGAAATAAAATTTCTCCGGCGCGGCCATGCCCTCCACTTCCGATGCCTGCATCCCGACGCCTCCCGGATGCGTGTGGATGTGATGTCCAAAATGCGCGGGGTGGATGCCTTCGCCAAGCTCTGGAAACGCCGCACGGTCATTGAACTGCCGGATGGAACCGTTTGCGACCTGCTTTCCCTGCCCGACTTGGTGCAAGCCAAGAAAACCCAGCGCGACAAAGACTGGCCGATGCTCCGGCGGCTGGTGGAGGCGCACTACTTTCAGAATCGTGAAAAAGCCGGCGCCGCGCGGCAAAAATTCTGGCTGCTGGAACTTCGCACGCCGGAACTGCTCGTTGAATTGGCGCGCACAAATCCCGGTCTCTGCCGCCGCCTCATGTCCCGGCGCCCTTTGCTGGCACATGCCCGGTCAGGCCGGATAACGCAATTGGAGAGCGCCCTGCTGGCCGAAGAGCTTCACGAGCGCCGGGCTGACAAACGCCATTGGCGTCCCTTGCTCAAGGAACTCGAAACTCTGCGACACAGCTACTGAAGCGTTTCGCTTCCGTTCGGCGAAATCCGGCTTCATTCAAAAAACACACACGCTCTGTCAGGCCGGATGTGCGGGATCAATTGTTTCCATCCCACTGGAACGACTTGCCCTGCTTGATTTTTACGTCGCGGGTTAAGTCGCCGTAGCGCAGGCGGCAGGGGTTGCCGAGCATTGAGTGCATGGTGGCGGAAACCAGTTTGCCGTTCTTCCAGGTGATGTCCACCTCGAAGCCGCCGCGCGCGCGCAGACCTTTCACGCTGCCATCGGGCCATGCTTTCGGCAGCGCGGGCAGCAGGTTGATTTCGTCCTCGTGGGATTGCAGCAGCATTTCGCAAATGCCGGCGGTGATGCCGAAGTTGCCGTCCATCTGCATGGGCGGATGCAGCCCGAAGAGGTTCGGACAGGTATTACGCGCGGAAAACAACTGCTGAAGCATCTGATGCGCGCCTTCGCCATCGTGCAGGCGGGCAAAGAGGGCGGTCCGCCACGCAAACGACCATTCGCGCACGTCGCTGTCCGGGGCAATGCCGCGCGCGTCGAGCGACACCTTCGCCGCCGCCGCCAGTTGGGGCGTTTTGACGACGCTGATCTGCCGGCCGGGATAAACCGCAAACAGATGCGACGTGTGGCGGTGATGATCGTTGGTTGTGTCGAGTTCCGGATATTTCGGATCGTGCTGCTCCGTCATCCATTCGAGCAACTGGCCCCAACTGCCGATTCCCGGCGTGACCAGCTTGTCGCGCATCGCGGCGATTTTATCACGAAACGCCTTGTCCTCCCCGAGCGCATCCGCCGCGGCGACGGTGTTGTTGAACAGGTCCCAGACGATTTCCTGGTTGTAACTCACGCCGTCCAGGACCGGGCCGTGTTCGGGCGACCAGCCCTTGGGCACGACCAGCCGGCCATCGGGCAATTCCATCAAATGGTCCATCCAGAATTCGCAGGTTTCCTGCATCACCGGCCAGGCCGTTTGCTTCAAGTATTTTTTGTCGCCGGTGAAGGCGTAATATTCCCAGAAGCCGAGGCAATACCAGGCGTTGGCCGTCTTGTCCCATTTCCAGCCCATGCCGCCGTAAATGTTGTGCGAGGTGCGGATGGCCCAGCCGCGCGTGGTCATCGCGCCGGCGGGCGTCTTGAAGTCGGGCGAGGCGGCGGTGGCCTTGCGCCAGGCCGGGAGCTGGCTCAACACCAAATCAAAGAATGGCAGATGGCACACCGGCAGGTTCGCCACCTCGGCTGGCCAGTAATTCATCTCCGCATTGATGTTCGCGTGATAGTCGGAATGCCACGGCGGATTGTTGCTGTCGTTCCACAGACCCTGCAAATTCGCGGGCAGCCCGCCGGGCCGTGAACACGAAATCAGCAGGTATCGGCCGTATTGGAACAGCAGTTCCTCAAGTCCGGGGTCCTCTGTGCCGCCGGCCAGTGCCTTGCGCATGTCGGTGGGCAACCCGGTTTGCCCGGCGGAGGATTGGCCCAGGTCGAGCGCGACACGGTCGAATAACGCATGAAAATCCTCTTCGTGAGCGGCCTTGAGTTCGTCGTATTTTTTGGCGGCGGCCATTTCGACCTGTTTGGTCACGCGCGCGCGCGGATCTTCGCCCCGATATTTCGTGGCAGGATCCAGCGCGTAATCCGTGCCTGCGGCGACGATGAGCGTGAGGCTGTTGCAGTTTTTGAATTCGAGCGTCGTGCCATTGGTGACCAGCGAGCCGCCTGCGGGAACCACGATCAATTGCGCCTCGTATTTCAGGCCGTTGGCGAGCGCGCCGGCAAACGCCAGGCGATTTTTTCCCGCGCTGGTTTGCGCGTCGCGGGTGTCGCCCAGTTCAATGCTGCCGGTGTAACTGCCGGGCCGGTCGGCGGTGAGCCGCGCCACGAGGACGCCGCCGGGTTGGCTGCAAAAATACTCGCGCCGGTAATTCACGCTGCCCGACTGGTAGCTGACGTGCGCCAGTGCGTTCCCGATGTCGAGGTCGCGCCGGTAATCCGCGAAGTTTTCGTGTCCCGGCAGATTGATGAACAGATTGCCCAGACATTGATAGGTGCCCATCGTATGATCATTGCCCGAGGGATTTTCATCGCCGGCCCACAGGCTGTCCTCGTTGAGTGCAATCCGTTCGCGCGCCGTCCCGCCGGCAATCAACCCGCCGATGCGCCCGTTGCCGATGGGCAGCGCTTCGTTGATGAACGGCGCGGCGCCTTTGGCGCTTCCCACCGGCTGCGAGTACCACAGGACAAGATTGCCGGCGAAGGTTGCGGCATTCATTCCGAAAAAGGTCAGTGCGCCGAAAATGATCGCGAATTTTGTGGATGGGCGGTTCATGTGAAACATCCTCTCAATTTTATGGCCGGTGGCGAGAATTTTTACGGTTCTACGCTATTTTCAATGGGTGACAGGGGAGGGCGAGTGTAAACTCCTGTTCCACTGAAAACAGAATGGTCTCCGTTATTTGGCGGTGATGGTCAAAGGCAGGCTCAGGCAGATGTCGTCGGATGCCGCGCCCACGAGCAATTCATAATCGTCGGGCTCCACAACGTATTGCTTTTTGTCCGGGTCCCAACTGCGGAACCGTTCCGCCGGGATGTCCATGGTCAACCGGGCCACTTGGCCGACCTGCAAATGAATCCGCGCAAAGCCGCACAGCGCGAGCCAGGGCTGGAGCTGGGTGGAGTTCACATGCCGGAAATATACCTGCGCCACCTCATCGCCATCCCGCGCGCCGGTGTTGTGCAGCGAAAATGTCAGCTTGATCGTGTCGCCCGCCTCGAAGTTTGTCCCGTTGAGCTTCGGGTTGTTGTAATCAAACCTGGTGTAGCTCAAACCGTGGCCGAAGGCGAAGTCCGGCCGGCCGTTGAAGTAACGGTAAGTGCGGTTGGACATCGAATAATCATCAAACGCCGGCAGGTCGGCGGTGGCATGGTAAAAAGTAACCGGCAGCCGTCCGGAGGGGTTTACCTCGCCGAATAGAATGTCAGCCACGGCGCGTCCGCCTTGTTCGCCCGGATACCACGCTTGCAAAATCGCCGGCAGGTTGGTGGCTTCCCACGGCATGGCAATGGCGCTGCCGCTGCAGTTGACGAACACAACGGGCTTGCCCGATCCCTGCAAGGCTTCCAGCAATTCGTTTTGCACCGCCGGCAGTTCAATCGCCGTGCGGTCGCCGCCACTGAAGCCATCGAAGTCCACCTTCATTTCCTCGCCTTCGAGCCGCGGGCTGATGCCGCCGACATAAATGATCACGTCCGACATCCACGCCGACGAAATGGCCCGGGTCCACGCCTGCGCATCAACCCGTCCCGACTCGTCCCGGCCCAACGCCAGCGGGCAGGCCGGTTCATAAACCACCTCGATATTCGTGCCGGCGGCGTTCCTGATGCCGTCCAGAATGGTCACCGGCCGGGCGGGCGTTCCGTAGTAATTGCCGAGCAGCACCGCCACGGAATTCGCGTTGGTGCCGATGACGGCGATGCGTTTGATTTTGGCGCGGTCGAGCGGCAACAGGCCGTCGTTTTTCAACAGCACGATGGATTCGCGCGCCATTTTCAACGCCAGCGCCTTGTGTTCGGACGTGTCGTTTTGCGAAATGGAAATTTCTGCGTACGGCACCTTCCCCGGCGGATCAAACAGCCCCAGCCGGAACCGTGCTTCGAGCACGCGGCCAACCGCGGTGTTGATTTCCGCTTCCGAAATCAAACCGTTTTTGACCGCGCGCACCAGTGAGTTGTAATCCGTGCCGCAACAGAGATCGTCGCCGGCCTTCACCGCCGCGGCCGCGGCCTCCGCCGGCGTGGCCGTGAATTTGTGATTCGCATAAATGTCGTAAATCGCGCCGCAATCGGAAACCACGTGACCGCCAAAACCCCACTGCCTCCGCAAAAGGTCCGTAAGCAGGAGCGGGCTGGCGCAGGCCGGCCGGCCATAAACGGAATTGTAGGCGCCCATCACCGCGCCAACATGGCCTTCGCGGACGGCGGCCTCGAATTGGGACAGATACGTTTCGTAAAAATCGCGTTCGGACGGTGCAACGTCAAAACGGTGCCGCTCCAATTCCGGTCCGCTGTGGACGGCATAATGTTTCGCGCACGCCATGGCCTTCACGTATTTCGGGTCGTCCCCCTGCAAACCGCGAATGAACGCCACGCCGAGCCGGGCGGTGAGGAACGGGTCTTCGCCGTAGGTTTCCTGGCCGCGGCCCCAGCGCGGATCGCGGAAGAGGTTGATGTTCGGCGTCCAGAACGTGAGGCCGAAATAGCGCGCGCTGTCGCCGTTGTGCTTGACGGCGTAGTCGTTGTGTTTGGCGCGGGCCTCGGTGGCGATGACATCGGCGGCCTGGTGCAGGAGCGGCACGTCCCAGGCGGCGGCCATGCCGATGGCTTGGGGAAAAACCGTGGCCGTGCCGGCGCGCGCGACACCGTGAAGACATTCACTCCAATAATCGTAGGCGGGAATGCCCAGCCGCGGAATGGCCGGGGCGGCGTTCCGCATCTGCTGGACTTTTTCCGCGAGCGACAAGCGGTGCACGAGGTTGTCCACCCGTGCGGCAACGGGCTGCGCGGCGTCCTTCCAGATTTCCGGTCCGGCGACGACGGGCGCCTGCAACGCGTTGGTGTCCTCGGCGTTGATCAAATCCGCCGCTTGAAAGGAAATGAGGGACTGTCTGGAAGCGTCCTTGAGTTCGAACGTGTTCAGCTTGGCCGTGTTGGTGCGCCCGGTGAACGCGAGGATGAATGGCCCGTGCGCCGCGTCACCGGAAAAATCAATCTCGTTGGTGAGCAGAAGGACCCGGCCCGCGCCGGCGGCGGCGGTGAAAACGTCAAGATCGCGCGCGAGCGTCTGGTCGCCGCAGGTGATGTCGAACGTGCGCTGGCCGGCGTTGGTGAAAACAATTTCCGCGAGCCCGATCAGGACGGTGTATTTGCCTGCGGGAAGATTGGGGACGGACACGGTAAAATTGGTTCCGTAAATTTCCTCGCGGAACGCTTCCTCGCCGCGCTTCGGCGCGCCGGTGATCGCCAGGCTTTCATGTCCCCGTCCGTGTTCGAACTGGCCGCTGACGAGGACCTGGCGGTCGCAGGCCACGCAGGTTTCCTCGTCGCCGAAGGCGATGCTGGTTGAAAGGCAGACGGTTAACCCTGCCAGCACGCCAAAGATCGTCCATTGCATAATCTTGAAATTACACGGCACAAACGTGGTGCGACAACATGATTTTGTCGCATCAAACCCCATGCAAAAAGTTAGCGTGTGGTTTCATGGTGTTGGTTTCAGGGAATAAACGGGCGTGGCGGGCAGGGTTGCGATTGAATGGAAATGGTCGCCGGTGACAGGCCGTCCGCACTGGCGGTCAGCTTGATTTCGCCGGGTTCTTTGGTGGATTGGATGATGATTTGCGCGAGGCCGTTGAACACGCTGCGTTGCCATTCAGGCGCGACGAGTTTTTCCGGGAATTCCAGCGTCACACCCTTGTTAAGTCCACCCTGTCCGCTGTAGTTCGCCACCGCCACCGCAAGGGTGTTTTCGCCCGGATGAAGGAACGGCTTCAAATCAAAGACGGCGGGGACCTGCCAGTCGTGCGATTCGCCGATCTGCCTGCCGTTCACATAAACCCAACCGTCCTCGTCAATCATGCCGCAACGCAATTCCACCGCCCGGGAGGCAAGATCCGATTCAGTCACCTGGATTTTTACGCGGTAAATCGCCTGGTCACGCTCTCCCAGCGGGCCGCCGTCGGATTGCGGATTCGCCGCCTCCCAGGTCGAATCGTCAAAATTCGTTTTAAATTCAGCGAGGCTTGCGCCATAGACGTTCACAACTTTTTTCCAGCGCCAGCCGTCGTTTAATGGGACCGATCGCATTGAAAGTTGTGGGAGAAAAACATCCGGCTCGTGGCAGCTCGGGTCGCCGTTGCCGACGCCGATGATTTTTCCGGGGCCGCTCAGTTCAAAGTGAATCAAATTGGCTGCCAACGGCACGATGCGGCCTTGGGCGTCGGTCACGGCCGCGGTGAACACGCTCACGTCCTCGCCATCGGCGTTGAGGGTGGCGCGGTCGGGCGCGAGCCGGACGGCGGCGGGTGCGCCGGTGGTTTCGACCTTGGTTTCGGCAATGGTCTTGCCGCCGTTGTATCCTTTTGCGCTCAACGTGCCGGGCGCGTATTTCACCATCCAGGCCAGGTGTGAATTTCTATCCACCGTTTTCCGGCCGAGGCTTTGGCCGTTGAGGAACAACTCGACTTCCTGGCAGTTGCTGTAGCACCAAACGTCAATATCCTGGCCTTCCTTGCCCGGCCAGTTCCAATGCGGCAACAAATGCAAGACAGGTTTGTCCGTCCAGCACGCCTGGTAGTAATAAAAGTTGTCCTTCGGAAAACCGCAGGTGTTGAGGATGCCGAAATGCGAGTTGACACACGGCCAGCCGTAAGGCGTGGGCTCGCCGCGATAATCGAAACCGGTCCAGACGAAACCGCCGGACAGCCACGGTCGCGTGGCGAAGAAACTCCACCAATCTTCGGCGGTGTTCGACCATTTCGTCGCGCCGATGTCGTAGGCGCTCACGTAGCCGCGCGCCGCGTCATTCGTATAAATGCCGCGCGTGCTGACGGTGCTGCCCTGTTCGCTGCCGACGTTCGGCTGGGCCGGGTGGGCCGCGTGATAGGCGTCCATGTTGTTTGTGCCAATGTGGTAACTCCAACCGCGCACCTCGATGATTTCATTGATGCCCGGGAACTCGTTGCCGACAGGTGCGTTGTACGTCACGGGCCGCGTGGGGTCGAGTTGCTTGACAAAATTCTGCATCGTCAGGGCGACCCGGCCGCCGGCGGGCGTGCCCTCCACGCGGAATTCCTCGTTGGCCAGGGACCAGATGGCGACGCTCGGATGGTTCCGGTCACGCCGGATCTGGCCTTCCCAGCGGCGCAGATTTTCCTGGTCGCTGCCGAGCAGGCGGCTTTCGTCCATGACCAGCAGGCCGAGGCGGTCGCAGGCGTCGAGCAATTCGGGCGTGGGCGGGTTGTGGGAGGTGCGATAGGCATTGACGCCCATCTCCTTCAATTTCGCGACGCGGAAATACTGGAGTGCATCCGGCAACGCCGCGCCGACGCCGGCGTGGTCCTGATGGTTGCACGTGCCTTTGAGCACATAGGGCTTGCCGTTGAGTAAAAAGCCCTTGTCCTTGTCAAACGCGACGGTGCGGATGCCGAAGCTGGTTTCCTGGCGGTCAACGACTTTGCCGTCCACTTCAACCGTCGTGATAAGCTTGTAAAGATTTGGCGTTTCGGGGGTCCAAAGTTTTGGGCTCCAAACAATCCAAGTCTCAAGTTGAATTGCACTTTCAGACCACGCAGGAAGATTTGTGGATACATCGTTTTCAGCTTCTTTGCCTTGGTCATCGAAAACGGCACAATTGACTTTGACTTGCACAGATTCTTTTTGCGAATTCATGACGCGTGTTTCAATATAAACCGGCGCTTGTAATTTGTTCGGCCCAGAAGCGTTTTCGTTAGTTCTCAATTCGCTCCGCACAAAAATCCCATCCGGGGCGATGGCGACGGGTGCGGTCTTCACGAGCCAGGTGTGGCGGTAGATGCCAGCGCCTTCATAGAACCAGCCTTCGAATTGCGAAGCGTCCACTTTGACGGCGACGACATTTTTGCCGCCGACATCGGCGAGGTCGGTGATATCGTACCGGAAGTTGTTGTAACCGCCTTCGTGGTGGCCGACGAACCAGCCGTTGACGAACACCTGGGCGTCGCGGAACACACCGTCGAATTCCAGCCAGAGGCGTTTACCCGCATCCTCCTTCGGCAATTCAAACGTGCGGCGATACCAGGCGACGCTGTTGGACGGGAAACCGGAGCCCAGGGCCTTGAATCCGTGGCTGCCATCGGCGCCCTGGTTAAACGGCAGTTCCACCGCCCAATCGTGGGGCAGGTTGACCGTGCGCCAGTTGGCGTCACCAAACCATACACTGGCCGGGCCGCTGCCGGTGCCGGCCTTGGCCAGGTTTTGGGCGAGGCCCCACTCGTTACCGAGATGAAATTTCCAGCCGAAATCCAGCAGCAACCGTTCGCGCGGGCTGTTAGTATCGGCGGCCGGAAGGCCGGTCGTCAGACTGGCAAACAAGATGACGGTAAAAAAGCGGCGAAAAAAAGCGGCAGAATTCATGGCCATGCAAGTTAAGAATTGAGCCCGCAAAGGCAACGCCAAAGTTTGTCGTCAAAATGAATGGCGTGCCTTGGTGCGGTCATGAGCCGCCTGAAGGCCGCGCGCCGGCGCCACGGATGAACCCGGATGAATACGGGTGGACAGGGCTGCCGCAATAAGGCGCAAAGGGCGCATGAAAATGAAACCACCGGTTTTCTTTGCAATTATCCGCTCTCTCAATTGCGGAATTTAGGTTCAGTTTTGCCGCCGGGGAATATTTCCTCCAGGCTGCGGAACGGATGGAGCGGCATCAGCAGGAGTCTCGGGACATAATAAACCGGTTCACTCTTCGGATTTTTCAGCGTGCCGGTGATTTTGTATTCAAACAATTTGCTCACCGGCCAAAGCACCGTGCTGACCACCGGGCCGACCACCCAGGTGTTGCGCAGCAACTGCGCGGTGACGCGCGCATGGACGTTTTGCTTCAAATCCACCGTGCCCGTGTAGTCCAGCCGCATCATGGTCGAGCGCATTTCCAATGAGTCGGTGAAAATCACGCCATTGGTGATGGTAAATTTCGTCGCCGCGTCCGTGGCGCGGAGGTTGCCCAAACCCGGCGAAAACGTGTTCAACACCGGCGACAAAATGCCGAAAATCGGAATGTCCCAGAGCAACCCGTCGTGCAGGTTCGCGTGGCCGAAACCATCCCACGTCCGCCAATCCCTCGAATCCGCGTCCGTCACAACGAGTCGTCCGGCCAATGTGCCTTCGAGATGGTTTGTCGGCGATGACAAGTCCGCCGCCAGCAAATGCAGATTCACATTCGTCACGCTCACGGCAAATTGATAATCCGCGCCTGCATGCGGCACGCGAAAATCAAAATTCGCAAAACCATTTCCATCACCGCCATAAAACGCCGCCGCCACATTGGTCAAAATCAGCGTCTGTCCCTGCCAGTGAATGGTGCCAACAATGTTTGTCGTCTTGAACTTCATCCATTCAAACGGCGCGCCTTTGATGATATCAAACCGCATATCCACGTCCGCCGTATCACGCCTGCCGTTCATGTCGTGCAACGGCAACTGGCCATTCACCCGCACCGTCGGCGGTTGCAGAAAATGATACGGCGCCACCGCCCGCCCCGTCTTCGGCCCGATGGCGCGCGTGACGGGTCCCGGGTCGGCGGTGCTGAAACCATTCGTGAAACAAATCAGCTGCGTGTTGAAATCCAAAGTCACCTTGTCCGCCGTCATCATCTGCGCCCCGGTGTGCATCAGCGGATTGACAAATTCCAGCACCCGGTTCGTGTAATTCACCGCCGACGCCACATCGCCAAACGCCTCGCCGCGCACCGAAAAATTCGTCACCGCCACGCGCCCGCTGGCGGCGATGCTGTCGTAGTCGTATAAACGCCCCGACACGTCCACGTCCAACACCGGCAGCCCGGTGAATTTCATGATCTCCAAGCCGCGAATCGCGTTGCTCGTTGTCAAAAATGGCCGGACAACTTCCGGATCCAACACGCCGCGAATGCGCCAGTGATAATCCTTTGTCGCGTCATCCTCGCCGCCGCTTAATTTGAGCCGGGTCTTTGATTTCACGACCGCCAGATCGGGCAGTTGCCACAGGAGATTTGAGTAGGAAAAATGCGTGCGCGCCAGGTCAATCGCCACGCCGCTGTACCTGACATTGGTGATGGCCAGTTCACCATTCAATTGGATGGTCGGTTGCACTTCATCGCGCCAATCCGGCTGGCGATTCGTCCACGCGGGCAGAATGAGCGAGCCGCTGCCCTGGAGTGAGGGCGGTTGGGTCCACGAAAAATCCGCCAGCCGTTCGCGCGTTTTTTCCGTCAGCAATGCGGCAATCGCAGGGAGGTTGAAACACGAGGAATTGGTGAAGGTGAACTCGCGCGTGGCCACATTCAGCCGTGCGGCGGCGTCGAGCGGGCCGCCGTCCAGCCCGGCGGACAATTTGGTAACGGCCAATTCGGGCGCCTGCCAGTGGCCGTTGCATTCCACGAAGTCCGCGTTCAGCTTTTCGGATTTCAATTCCCTGAACCTTGCCGTCCAGGTCAACCGATACGGCTGCGCGTTTGTCCACCACCCCCACGACGAGACGAAATGGGTTGGCGTTCCGGCGGGCGCGGTGAGGTTGCCGGTGAGCCGGATGTCACCCACGCCGCCCCAGGGCGTTTGAATCGAGGTCGCGTTCAGATTCAGCCGGATGGCGAACGAGTGAATGTCCCGCGCGTCACCATCCACGACCAGGCTCAATTGCGGCGTGCCCGTGAAATGTATCCGGTCGAGCGTGTCGGAAAATTTCCGCAATCGCGCCTGCCAAATGGCGCGGCTGGCGGATTTTTTGCCATGGAAAATTTCCCAATTGCGAATCTCCGGCGCGTGTATGATGTCGCCTGACAACGCGAGTTTTGCGCCGGCGAAATCAGCTTGAAAATGGTCGAGTGACCAGGTGTCGTTTGTTTGAAAGCGCAATTCGGTCTGAATGTTGTCGAGCGTGAGCCCATTGGTCGGCGTGAGCGGCCAGACGAATTTGCCCTGGCGCAAGATGAGTCCATCCACCTGCCATTGCCGGCGCAACAGTGCGCGGTAGTTCAATTGCAGTTGAATTTCGTCCAGTGAAAGCACCGGGTTGTCGGGCGGTTCCGCGTGGCCGATGCGGACGTTTTCGATGACCAGCCCGTGGACGAAATGCAGTCGCATCCGGGTGAATTCCAATTCGATTCCGCGCGTTTGCAGTGTTTCCACCAGACGCCTTTTCAAAAAATCCGGCAGGCCGATGCGATTGAACCAGACGAGGGCGCAAACCAGCGCGAGCACCGCGAAAAGCACGGTGATGCGAAACCAGCGAAAGCCGGTTCGGCATTTTCGCCAGAAGCCGGGTTGCGCAGGCATGTCAGGGAATCCCGCCTTGCGGGACCGGAATGGTGAGATAACTCAAGACGAACTGGTACGGCCCCTGCGGAAAGACGAATATCCACTGCTCGCCGTCCAGCGTCGCGGCGGCGAGCGCGGTTTGCAGGGAGGGAAGTTCCGTGCCGAAGTCCACGGAATGTTTTTCACCATTCTTTAGTTCGAAAGTAATCTGCAAATTGTTCGTGTTCAGTCCGTATTTTTCCAGTTTTTCCGGTTCGGTTGGGTTGTGGCCGACCCAGCCGACGGCGGCCAGTTGACCGAGCCAGTGCGCGGCCTGTTCCAGCTCGTGACCGTTAATGATGCCTTGCGAACCGGCGGCGAGCGACCATTTGTTCGATCCGGTCCGGACGAGCTGCCGCGTCTTGCCGTTCTGGTGAAGTGTGATCTGTGCCACGTTGGTTTCGCTGAAATCCCAGATGTGGCGCTCGCGAAATTCCCAGCCTGCTTCGGGCAGACCATTGAACGCTTCCACCGTAATGGCATACACAAAATCCTCGTCCGCGCGCCGGACAAAAACCTCGTTGTTTTGGTTCGTGCCGAAGGACAATTGGACCATGACCCCGTTCGTATCGCCCGCTGCCGAACGCAAAGTGATTTGGCGCGTCGGCGTCGCCAGCCCGTAAGTGGGCAGATCGGGCTTGGTCACAACGTCCTTCACAAATCCCGACTCAGGAACGCGCAAACCGGCGAGAGTTTTGATGAATAACTGCGCATTTTCGGCGTCCACGGGGAATTTTTCGCCGACGATTTGCCAGTCATTCGAGCCTTGCCGTTGCAACGTGAAATTTTTCTGCCCATGCACTTCAATTTCCGCGACGGGCGCGGTCAATTCCAGCAGATACGAATCGCGGAAATAATTCACCGAGCCGCGCCACGGCGACAACGGCTCTTTGGCGGTCGTAACCATGACGTTCCATCGTTCGCGTCTGGCAAAGACTTGCGTTGGATCATTCGTCGGACTCTTGCCGACGTGAATGGCGGAAATGAAATTGGTGCCGTGACCGAGCCACAGGTCGAGATCGGCAGGCTGCAAACCAAATCCGGTCAAGTCCTTCGGGTCGTCGGTGATGAATTGGGTGACGCGCGCGGTTTGCAGGTGCTGCAACGCGTCGGTGATGCGCTCGGCGTCGGCGCGCGCCGGAAAGGGACGAATCATGCGCCAGAAATGATTCGTCGCGTCGCGACGAAGTTCGATGGCCTTCGCGCCGTTGGTCAGCACAATCCAATCCAGGCCGCTGTTGTTCGCATCCACCAATGCGGTATCGCGCCAGTCGTTGGCCGAGCGCGGAATGAATTTGAGCCAGTCGGCATCGGCGACAAAGGCCCCGTCCACACCAACGACGCGCAGATAAACCTGATCGCCGGGCGGGGTTTTGTTGCCGACCAAAAGCTGCCGGCGCTGGCCGCCGGTTTCGATGACCAGCGAAATGCGCGGCGTTTCAAAACCGAATTCAACGTCCGTATTGCGGTGGTTGCGGAGTTCGGCGGCGTCGATGCGGGTGGCGGGCGTGAGTTTTTGGAGCGCGTCGAGCAGGGCTTCGATGGCGGCTGGCTGCGCGGGATAGGCAATGGGTTTGGTCAGCAGCCACGCGCCGTTCGTGCGGTCGGCCCGAATCTCCAGCGCGCCGGACGGGATCACTTGAACGCTGGTGACGGCGGGCGGGCGCAATTCCAGCAGAAGGCGGGACGATTCCGGGGCGGCTGGCTGCAGGAAACGCTCAAAAACAAAAATCAGCGCGAACAGCGCCGCGGCAATCGTGAACCAGATTCCAGTGGTTTTTGAATTCATTATTTTCTCCGGACCAGCCAGACCAGGCAGCCGAACAGCAGCACCGCGCCGGGCAGCGCCCCCAGTAACAGCCAGCGGACTTCGCGTTGTTGCGTCCGGGTCATCAACAGCCGGAATTCCGTGACGGGTCGCGGCCCGATGCCATTGAGCAAGGTCGTGCGGTCGAGCAGCCAGTTGGCGGCATAGCTGACAAAATCACGGTTGCCGCCGGCTTCAATACAGTAATTGCCCAGGAAAATGGAATCGCCCACAACAATCATGCGCGTGTTGCCGCGCGGATTGGCAACCCCGGCGACAGGCTTTTGCTCGACCGCAACCATCAGGGGATAACTGCGCGGCATCGCGGCGGGATCACTGACGAGCACCGAGTTATCGCTGGAGAATGCGAGTTCGTCCACTTGCGGCGCGTTGGCCGGTGGGTTCTGCCAGTCCATCCTGGCAACGCAACGGGGCCGGATCACCTGCAAGGCCAGTTGCGTGAGCGGATTGACGACGGGATGCGAACTGAATTTTCGGACAACAATGTCATCGGTGGAGTTGTTGCGGTCTTTGACAAAATCGGAGAACACATTGACCCCCCAATCTTGCAGAATGGGTTCCAGTCCGGTCGGACGGTTGACGGAGGCATAATTGAAGAGCACAAAAAGCCGTCCGCCGTCGGCAATATACTTTTTTATTTTTTGCAATTCCGGATCGGACAACGGCACGGTGGGCGCGGCGATGATGAGCAGGTTGCAATCAATGGGCACCGGATTGTCGCCGGTCAATTCAAGGTTTTGCACCGCGATATAATTTTGGGCCAGGAGGGAACCGAATTTCAGGTAGCCCAAATTGCCGCTGTCATCGAGCGCGGGTTCGCCGTGGCCCTGCAAAAAATACGCCGTGAGCGGCTTGGGATTTTCCAGCGCGAGCAGCATCGAAGTGAACGTCATCTCGCCGTGAAACGCGATGGGTTTGCGCCGGAATTCGCGCTCCTTTTCGTTCGGTATCTGCTCCAGCGTGTATTGCGCGAGCGCGTCGCCGGGGGCGATTTTGATGCGTCCGTCGCAGTCAAAAATGACGAGGTTCTTGTCGGTCCGCAAATTCAGCTTGTATTGTTCCTTCACCTTTTCAGCCTCGCCCGCGTCACGCACATAATCCACTGTCCGAACGGAAATGCGCGGGTTAACCAAATGATACTCGTTCAGCAGCGCGACGATGTCCGGATAAAAATTATTCTCGTCCTTGGTGTCGTAATAAAGCGTCACGTTTATGTGATTGGTCAACAACCGCAGGTCGTTCATGGTTTGCGGGGCCAATTGGATTCGCGTCTGCGAACTCAGATAAAACCGCCCAAAGAATTGCGCGCCGAGGTAATTCACCATCACCACCACGGCCAGCACCAGCGCCGTGCGCACCACGACGTCCAGGCCGATTTTCCACCGGCGGCCGGGCGAAAAGCTGGGTTGGGATTTGGAATCGGTCGGCATTTTATTTCCAGCGCCGGCTTTCCACCACGCGCAAGGTCAGGAACAAAAAGAAAAACGTCAGGCTGACGTAAAAAGTCACCGCGCGGGTGTCCACCATGCCGCGGGCAAAGTTGTGCATCTGCTCGAACAGGCCGAAATAGGACAGCACCTGTGACTCCCATTGCGCGGCCACCGGTATGGCCTCGGCTAAAAATCCCACCAAAAACAAACTCACGCCGAGGACAAAACTGATCATCGCCGCCGCCATCTGGCTGCGCGTCAACGACGACGCAAAACAGCCCAGCGACAAAAACAGGCAGCCGACCAGAAACACGCCCAGGTACATTCCACCAATCGTGCCCGCGTCCAGCGTGCCCGGCTGATTCGTAAAATGTCGCACCACGAAGAGGCACGCGAGCATCGGCAGCCACATCACAATGTAGAATACGAGCGCCGAGGCGAATTTTGCCGCGACCACCTGCAAATCGCTCACCGGGGTGGTCATCAGCGTTTCAAAAGTGCCCGAGAATTTTTCCAGCGCGAACAACCGCATCGTGAGCGCCGGCGTCGCCAGCAGCACAATCAGCCAGAAAATAGTGGTCCGATAAAACATTTCCGTCACCGGCATCGGCGACGGGTCGCTGCCGAGATTTGTCATCAGCACCACGAAACTCAACCCGATCAAAAACGTCGCGGCTGCGATGATCACGTAGCCCGTGATGGAACAGAAAAACGACGCCAATTCCCGGCGGGCGAGCGTCCAGAAAATTTTCATTCGCCCTCCTCCTCCTCGGGCGGTTTGGTCACCTGCACGTAAATGTCTTCGAGCGAATGGCGGCTGCGCGTCAATTCGCGTATTATCCAGCCACGCTCCTGCGCCAATGAGAAGATTGCCGGCCGCAAGTCGTATCCATCACGCGGCGTCAGCGCGCACCGTTGGAATTCACCTTCGCATGGCGACACGTCAAATTGTTCAATCCCAGGCATTTGCGACAAGGCTTCGCGCAGTTCGTCCGCGGGCGCGGCGATTTCGGCGATGATCTGGCTGCCGCCGGCCACGAAGCGTTGCAAATTGTCCGGCGTGTCGGCGGCCGCGATTTTGCCGTCCAGCATGATGAGCACCCGGCCGCACATCATTTCCACCTCCGGCAAAATATGCGTCGAAATCAGCACGGTATGCTTCTGCGCGAGGCTTTTGATCAATTGTCGCACCGCGCGAATCTGATGCGGGTCCAGGCCAATGGTCGGTTCGTCCAGAATGATCAATTCCGGTTCATGCACCAGCGCGTCCGCCAGTCCGACCCGCTGCTTGTAACCCTTGGAAAGCTGGCCGATGATGCGGCGGCCCACCTCCGTCAACCCGCATTGTTCCATCACCGTGGTCACGCGCTCGCGTGAACGCCGCCAGTTGAGGCCCTTGAGCCGCGCGCGGAATTTCAGGTATTCCCGCACGCGCATTTCGGGATACAGCGGATTGTTTTCCGGCATGTAACCGATGCGGCGGCGCACCTCAGCCGACTGGTAAAACACATCGAAGCCCGCGACGCGCACCGTGCCGCTCGTCGCCGGCATGAAACACGAAAGAATCCGCATCGTCGTGCTTTTGCCCGCGCCATTCGGTCCGAGCAAACCGACAATTTCGCCGCGCGCAACCGTGAACGAAATGTCCGCCACCGCCGTGTGTCCGGCGTAGCGTTTCGTCAAATTCGTCACTTCAATCATGGCTTTGTCGTTCATCGAAGCTCACCGCGGAGTTTAGTAAAAAAAACCGCTTCCGGCCAATAAATTCTGCGGCGAAGCACATGGCCTGTTTCTATAAACAGGCAAATCCGCCATTGGATGCGTTCGAAATTATGCGTGCCGGCTTGACTTTGCTCAACCGCTGGCGCAAAAGCAACCCGCAGTGTCTCCGCCGTTTGAAAATTTTTACGCCGACTGGCGCTCGCGCTTTGGGACGGGGCATGTGCTGCGCGACGAAAATGATCCGCCGCCGGAACGTTTGCTTCAGGCCATCTGGCACCACCAGCGGTTGCAGCGCGACCGGCTCCAGACTGCCGATGGAAAAACCGTTCGTGTTTTGCATCCCGGTTTTGCGAGTGTCGAAGGCGGGCCGGATTTTCGCGGCGCGGTCATTCAAATCGGTGACGCCGCGCCGTGTTCCGGCGACGTGGAAATTGACCTGCGCGTCGGCGGCTGGCGCGCCCACGGTCACGACCGCAACCCGAATTTTAAAAATGTCCTGCTGCACGTCGTTTGGGATGACGCGCAGCCATTGCCCAATGCGCCTCCGGTTTTGCCGTTGAGCCATTCGCTGGATGCGCCATTGGCCGAACTTGGATTATGGCTGGAAAATGATTCGCCGCGCGTCCTGCCCGAAAATTTGCGCGGCCAATGTTGCGTGGTGTTGCGCGACCTGGATGAAACGCGACAAGGCAAAATTTTGGACTCTGCCGCCCGCGTTCGTTTTCAAGCCAAAGCCGGACAATTTCGCGCTCGCGCCCGGTACGTCGGCTGGGAGCAGGCACTGTGGGAAGGCCTGTTCCGCGCGCTCGGCTATAAACACAACCTCTGGCCGATGCAAAATCTCGCCGAATCACGTTTGCGCTGGACGCCCGGCGCTGACCCGGCCTTTGCGCTTCAAGCCCGGCTGCTCGGCATCAGCGGTCTGCTGCCGGCGGAATTGACCCGGGCGCAGGCGGGCAGCGATGGTTATCTGCGTCGCGTCTGGGATTGCTGGTGGCGCGAGCGTGATGCGTTCAGCGATTGCATTCTGCCGCGCGCCGTCTGGAAATTTCACGGATTGCGTCCGGCCAATCATCCCCAGCGCCGGCTGGCGCTGGCGGCGCACTGGCTGGCGGACAAAAAGTTAATTTCAAAAATTGAAAACTGGAGCGTGGCGGATGTTTCGGATGGTAGGGCCGCGCTGCCGCGCGGCCAGGCTGACCGGCAGGTCAGCCCTACCCGATTGGTTGATTCGCTGCGCGAAATTCTTGAGGTGGAACGCGACGAATTTTGGTCGTGGCACTGGACATTCCGCTCGGCGCGGCTGAAAAAGCCGCAACCGTTGCTGGGCGACGCGCGGGTGACGGATTTGGCGGTGAATGTGATTCTGCCGTGGCTTTGGACGCGCGCCGCCGAAGGCAAAAATGAAAAGCTCCAGCGCATCATTGAGCACCGCTATGCCGCCTGGCCGCAGGCGGAAGACAATTCCATCTTGAAACTGGCGCGGCAACGGTTGCTGGGGGTTGGGCGAAGCCGCGCGTTGCGGAGCGCTTCCGCGCAGCAGGGGTTGATTCAAATCACGCGTGACTTTTGCGAACACTCGAATGCCGTCTGCGATAATTGCCGGTTCCCGGAACTGGTGCGTGGTTGGAACGCGCAGACGACTACTTCAGGTCTATCCCGTTGAAGGGATTGTTGTTAAACCCATCCGTGGGTTTCGTTGGGGGTTTTGGCACCGGCTTCGAAGCGGAAGCAGATGAATCACTTTCACCATTTCCCTCTGCGGGATGATTTCCTTTGACGTCCATGTGCGGATTTTTGGCGCGCTTGTTGCGCGGCAGCGGGCTGACCATCACATTGATGCCGCGTCCGATCAGTTTCGGCGGAAAATCAGGATTGCCGTAGGGCGCGATCTCGGCCAGAAATTTGTTGATGACCTGGAAGCCGACTTCCGTGTGCGCCATTTCGCGGCCGCGGAATTTGAGCGCGACCTTTACCTTCATGTCTTCGCAGAGAAAATCCACCGCGTGCGTGACCTTGATGCCGAGGTCGTGCGGGTCAATGCGCGGGCTTAATTGCACTTCCTTCACCATCGAGGCGTGCTGGTGCTTCTTGGAATCCTTTTCCTTCTTGGCCTGTTCGTAACGGTATTTGCCGAAATCCACGAGCCGGCAGACCGGCGGCGTGGCGGTGGCGGCGATCTCGACCAGGTCAACCCCGTTTTGCCGCGCGAGATTGATCGCGTCGTTCAACGAGATGACGCCGAGTTGTTTGCCGTCCACTCCAATGACCCGGACTTCGCGAGCGCGGATTTTGCCGTTGACCCGGACAAACGAAGCAGGAGAAAAATTACGTGGAGAAAAAGGGCGGCTCAAGACACCCTCGTCGGTTGTAGCATAACGATAAATTTTCGCATCAAGCAAACTGGCCCGGCCAGTTCAATATCTGAACTATCAATAAGCCTTTCTGGTGAAATGTGCAAGCAAATAATCGGTGACCAGCTCAAAAACCAGGGCCTGATTTGATGGCTTTAAACACGGTTTCGTAAATCCGCTTTAACGGCACTTTTGCCCGCACCGCCGCTTTTTTGCAGGATTCAAATTCCGGCGCGGCGTGAACCGGCTTTCCGTTGAGCCGGCCAATTTTAACAGTTACCTCGCCAAACGGCGTTTTGACTCGGATAAACTCGCGCCGCAGTTTGCGCCGTTCCGCCACCGTCCGCCGGATGCCGAACGTACTCGTTTCGCGCAAAATCAACTCGCTGAACCTGTCCGCATCCGTTTCGGCACACAAAACCGTGAGCAACACTCCGGGACGGTTTTTCTTCATCTGGATGGGGGTGTGAAAAACGTCCAGCGCACCCGCGGCCAGTGCCGTTTCAACGAAATGCCCGAGAAGTTCCGGATTGATGTCGTCAAGGTTCGTTTCCAGCACCGCTACGCGGTCGGTTTCCCAGTCATTTGCCCCGGACGCCAGACGCGAGACCCCAGACGCCTTTCCCAACACTGCTCGGAGAACATTGGGCCGCGTTTGATTGTCGCGCGTGCCGAGTCCGAAGCCGATTTTTTCCGCAACCAGACTTTGCATCGGGCCAAAATATTCGACGAATTCCGCCAGCAGGGCGGCACCGGTGGGCGTGACCAGTTCGTGCGGTTCGTCGCATTGCGTCACGCCGACCCCGCGCGCGCCGAGAATGGCCAGCGTGGCCGGGGTGGGAACGGGAAAGCGTCCATGCGCGCAATCCACCCAGCCGACGCCTTCAATGACCGGCGCGGCCAGCACCCGCGGCTTGCCGAGCATCTCCAGCACGATGCACGCGCCCACGATGTCCACGATCGAATCCACTGCACCGACCTCGTGAAAATGAACTTTCATCGGCGGCAGGCCGTGGATTTTCCCCTCGGCCTCCGCGATGCGTTGGAAAACGGCGACGGATTTTTTCTTCACCCACGGTGACAACTTGCTGCGCCCAATGAGTTTTTTGATTTTCTCAAACGTCCGGTTCTCATCGTGATGATGCATATGAGCGTGATCGTGGGGATGTCCGTGATCATGATGATGATCGTGGGCGTCGGCCAGATGGACATCAATCTTTACACCGGCGATGCCGGATTTTTGCTGGCGCGTGATATGGAGATGGTAACCGCCGAGTTTCAACTTCTTCAATTCGCGCTCCAGCCGGTGCGCATCCGCACCGAGGTCAATCAACGCGCCGAGGAACATGTCGCCGCTGATGCCGCTGAAAATGTCGAGGTAAAGCGTTTTCATATGTTTCATCCTGTAGCGGCGGTCTGTGACCGCCGCATTTCTTCGTCAAATCTCAAGGCATGAATTTCTCCCTGAAATGGCCAATCCGTCCAGTCTTTTACCAAACCGGCGCGAACACAATTTTCAACTACATAGAGCCATTTTTCGGAGTAGGATTCACTGGAGCGAAGGATGTGATCAAAAAAGCCTTTTTGCCAGTGCGGTGATGACACGCCACGCTTCCTAAATTCCTTGGATAAACAATTCTTCAAGCTTTTGACCCAAGCAGAAAGATTTTCCGCTGGCGGAGGAAGTTTGACGAACAAATGTATGTGATCGGGCATTAAAATATACCGGCCGACAAAAATATCCCTTTTAAGCGCTTCCGCAAAAAATTCCATGCATACAGAATGGATTTGCTGGTTGGCGAGGATGGCCATCCGTTCATGTGTGCAAAAAGTGATGAAATAGACTGGATTATCAACATGCAACCGCTCCAAACGATGCAGGCGTTCCATAAAATTGGCGGCGGTCACAGACCGCCGCTACAGAGCATGTTGATCTGGCTGGCGGCGTAGCCGGCGCCAAAACCGTTGTCAATGTTCACCACCGTCACGCCGCTGCCGCAACTGTTCAACATGCCGAGCAATGCCGCGATGCCGCCGAAGCTTGCGCCGTACCCGATGCTGGTCGGCACGGCAATGACCGGTTTGGAAACCAGACCGGCGACGACGCTCGGTAACGCGCCTTCCATGCCGGCGACGACGACGAGCACGTTCGCGCGCTGGAGGTTTTCCGATTTCGCCAGCAAGCGGTGCAAACCGGCAACGCCGACATCGTAAATCCGTTCGACGCGGTTGCCCATGATTTCCGCCGTTACCGCCGCCTCCTCCGCTACGGGCAAATCACTCGTGCCGGCGCAAATGATCCCGATGGTTCCGGGCCGTTTCGGCAGGGGTTTTTTCTCGATGGTCACGCAACGGGCGAGATGGTGGTGAGCGGCAAGCTTGAATTTTCTGCGCAACGCGCGGGCATGGGCGTCGGTGATGCGCGTGATGAGGACGCGCGAATCGGACGCCAGAATTTTCGCGGCTATTTTGACGACTTGTTCCGGCGTTTTGCCGCCGCCGAATATGACTTCGGGAAACCCTTTGCGGAGCGCGCGGTGCGTGTCCACCTGCGCGAAGCCGAGGTCGGCGACGGGCGCAGCTTGGAACGCGCGCAACACCTTGTCGCGGCCCACTCCGCCGGCGCGGAACTTTTCCAGCAATCGGATGGCTTCGTTAATGGTCACGATTAAATAATATGCACTTTGGTCAGACGGTCACAGCAAATTTATCGTATAGCAACTCCAGTTAACCGGGCACAGTTGGATAAGCGCGAGAAAGGCGGCGGAGGGCCGCCGCACTCCAGGACGCTGCGCGCGACGCGATGATTCATGAAATACGCGAAGCGTCTTGGACTGCGCCAGTCCTCTGGCGCTTTGCAAGGAGCTGAAAGGTTCGCGAGATTTCTGCTGGATTTTTGTGCGCAATGACAATACGAACTACTATGTATTTCGTGGTTAAATTCAGCCTTGCCGGAACGCCTGCACGCTGCGCACAAAATCGTCCGGCACGCCGAAGTCAAAACGCTCCGCCGCGATCATTTCCAGCGCCAGATAGCCTTCGCGCTGGCGTTGAATCTCCTGCGCCCGGGTCAATTGGAACTCGCCGTTGTCGCGGACGTTGTCACGGATCATTTCCTCCAGAATTTCGTAAATTGAAGGCGACAACAGGTGCAGGCCAAACCAGCCGAGCCAGGTTCCATCGGGCAGGCCGTCCACCCGCAATTTTTTCCGCGCGATTGCCGCGTCCGGTTTTTCGATGATGAGCGAGACGTCAATCAGACGTGGATTTTCGGCGCGGCGCCGACCGGCAATCGTGCCATAGCCTTTCAATTCGCCGGCTGAAATCCGGTTTACCGCCGAAACGCTGCGACCGTTGGAAACCGCCGCCATTTGCGCCAGTTCCTGATAGGGTGAAACCGGCCGGCCGCGAAAGAGATGGTCACCGAGGCCGAGCAGCACAAATTCGCCACCGGCGAAATTTTTGGTCTGGTAAACCGCATGGCCATAACCTTCCTGTTGCCGCTGCACGGCAAAGGTCACGCGCCCGGCAAACTTGCGCATCTGCTCCGCCTCGCGCAACAGCGCGGGATGTTTTTCCAGGCGCTTCAGGTAGTTGCGGTCCGGTCCGCGCAGGTAGGCGCGCACCATTTCGTCCTCGCCGGGCTGGATGATGATGCAGATTTCATCGATGCCCGCCGCGTTCGAGCTCGATCAGGTGATAATGGAACAGCGCGCGGGCGATGCCATCAGGCCCGACCACCGGATACAATTCCTTTTTCACCGCGTGCGAAGCCGGGAAATGCCGCGTGCCGAGGCCGGCGATGGGGATGACGGCTTTGCGGACGACGGATTTTTTCTGGCTTGCGCTGGGGTTCATGCCGGGGACAGCCGCCAGCCGTGGGCGCCGAAGATGTACCGCCGCGCGCCATACTCGATGGCGCCCGGCGACGTGCCTTCAAAAATGTCCGGCATCATGCCGACGCGGCGGGAATATTCCACGGCGATTTGCGGTATATGTTCCTTCAACGCCCCGGTTTTCCCAAAGACGGCCACCGTGCCGCCGGTGCCGCCGCCCGTGATTTTTGCGCCGTAGAGGCCATGCTCCGGGCCGCGTTTGCGCACGGCTTCGACCAGAAAATCCACTTCCGGAGCCGAAAGACGGCAATTATGGCGGTAGCTTTCATGCGCGGCATACATCGCCTCGCCGGCGTCAACGCAGGCGCGCTCATTGCCACCCGCCGCCGTCTGGAGCGACGCGATGAACCGCAGCACGCGCTCGTTTTCCTCGACGGGGTGCTTCGTCGGTCCCGCGACGCGATAGGTGGCGTCCGGCTGGATGGTCGTAACCGGGTCGTCATGCGTTTTGTATTTGGCGAGAAAATCCGAGCCGAGAATCTTTTCGGGAAGCTGTGACAGGTATTCCGATTTCAATTCTTCGCCGGAAACCTCGGTCAAATAATTGAGCGCCGCCCGGCCGGTGCGGGCGCGGATTTCATTGATGATTTTTTTGCCCATGAATGCGCCGATGCGGACATTGCCGTAGGCGTTGCCGGCCACCGAGTGACGGACCTTCGAGTTGATGCCCACGAAACCGGTGCCGGGCGGAATTTCCACTTCGCCGGCGATGTTTCCGGGCCGGCAGAGAATGTGCGCGAGTTTGCCGCGCCGTCCGCTGGTGACGGCGATTTGGTCCATGATGCCGCAAGGCGCGCCGACGACATGGTTTTCCGCCATCTGCCCCAGCCGGGCGATGCGCGCGCCGTCCAACTGCAGGCCGAGGTAGGCGTTGAGGCACGAGAGGGTGCCGATTTCCACCGCGGCGGAACTGCCAATGCCCACATTCATCGGCACGGCGCTGAGCAGCAGAAAACTGAAGCCGTAGGGAAGGTTGACGGATTCCTCTTTCAGCAGGGCAAAAATGCTGCCGCCGATGTAGGCGGCCCACGCAGCCAGCGGGTGCGCGTGACATAGCTCGCGCACTTGAGCGTAATCACCCACGGTGTCGCCGGAAGTCAAATAATCCAGCGGGATGCGCGTTTCCACCGGCAGTGTGCGCCGGCCGGCTTGCATCGTGCGGATGCGCAACGTGCGGTCCGTGCGGGCTTGCAGCGCCATCAACATGCCCCCGCCCAGCACCGCTTCGCACACGTTGGCGCCCGAGTAATCGGCAATGCCGCCCATCACGTCCAGCCGCGCCGGCACGCGCGCCACCCAGACTTCGCCGGCGTTGAAAAATCCGGCAAAGCCGGTGGGGTCGCTGTTGGGCTTGTTCAGAAGCTGCTCAAATTCCAAAACTTCAAACGGGAGTTCGTTGTTCATTGATTATCGCTGCCGATGATGCCGCAAGCCGTTCGTGTGGTCACGCGGGAAAAATTTAATGGTGATGATGCCGGAACAGCCGGATCCGGTTTTTGAACAAATACCAGACGATGATCACGTTCAATGCGAGCAAAATGGCCAGTCCAATTTTGGGATGAGGAAACAATTCCGGCCGGGGCAGGCCGGCCGCATCCAGCCGGCGATGGCGCACCAATTCAAAAATCTCAATCGGGATGAAAAACGCCGATTCGCCAATCGCCAGCCAGATCGCCCACTTCGCCCGGAACGCCAGTCCCAGGCCCAGGACGATCAGAAACAATCCGCAGAGAAACGTGCCCGAAGCCACTTCGCGCACATTGGCGGGCGTGATGGTATCCAGCCAGTCGCCAATGCCTTGAAAAAAACTCCGTTCCGGGTCGAGATGCACCCACCGCAGAAACTGGTCAAACACGTCCGATAAGTCCTTGTGCGCCAGCGAAAGGACGCCCAGCGCCAGCAGCAGGAGCGCGACGCCTTTGATTAACTTGATCGCCACGATGAAATACAGCATCGGCGCGCGCTTTTTCTCCAGCGCGACGGGCGGGTTTGCGTTCTCGGTCATCAACGGATTTTGACAAGCAGCCAGTCCGGCAGTTCATTGATGGCAATGCGCTCCTGTTTGCCATCGTCCCGAAAACGCACCGTCACCGTGTCTTTCAATTCCGGCTTTTCACCCAACGTGTCGAAATCAATCGTCACGCAAAACGGCGTGCCGGCCTCGTCCTGCCGCGCGTAACGGCGGCCAATCGAACCCGCGTCGTCGTAAAATACATTCATCCACGGACGCAGCCGATCGCGGACTTCAATCGCCTTCTTCACCAGTTCCGGCTTGTTCTTGAGCAGCGGCATCACGCCGGCCTTGATCGGCGCCACCCGCGGATGGAACTTCATAATCACGCGCGTATCGGTTTTTCCTTTGCCGTCGGGCTCGGTGACTTCGCTGTAGGCGTTCGTGATCAATGCAAGGATTAGACGATCCACACCCGCCGACGGTTCAATCACGTGCGGGATGTATTGGCCCTTGGCGAGGCCGTTCGCGTCTTCGGTGGCGTCCTTGGAAGCCGGTTCTTCCGCCACGCCCATTTTGACGAGATATTTTTTCCGGTTTTCGTAATAACGCCGCCAGAGGTTGTCCGATTTTTCCTTCGGCAATTTCACCCACGCCGTGCGAAGTTCCTCGTCGAATACGCCCATCGGTTTGCCGGAGAAACGCTCGTGCTGGCTCAAATCGAAATCGCTGCGGGCGGCGATGCCTTCGAGTTCCTGCGTGCCGAACGGAAACTTGAACAGAATGTCCACGCAGGCGCGGGCGTAATGCGCGAGTTCCTCCGGCTTCTGCCAGTATTCTTCCAGCGTCGTGCGCGGCAGTCCGATGCCTTCGTAAAACTTGATCCGCTCCTCGACCCAGTATTTGTGCCACGCTTCCCAGCCCCAGTTCGGTTGAGGGTTGAGGGCCTGCTCGCGATTTATCGGAGTTGAAGGTTGAGGGTTGCCGGTTCGATGTTCGGCGTTCGATGTTGGATGTTCGATGTTTCCTGCAAAGGCTTCCACCGCCGTCGCCACCCTGCCGCAAATGGCTTCGACGACTTCATCGGGCTTAATGAAAAATTCCAGTTCCATCTGCTCGAACTCGCGGGAGCGGAAGGTGTAATTGCGCGGCGTGACCTCATTGCGGAATGCCTTGCCGGTTTGCGCGATGCCGAACGGGACTCTTTGGCGCGATGTTTCGAGCACGTTCTTGAACTGCGCGAAGATGGCCTGCGCGGTTTCGGGCCGGAGGTAGGCAACGTTGTCTTCGCTCTCCACCGGGCCGACGTAGGTCTTAAACATCAGGTTGAACGGACGAGCAGCAGAAAGTTCAACTCCACTTTCAGGATGGAAATCAACTGAGTTTTCGACTTTTTCAGCACGCTCTCCCAATAAAATGGGATCGGAACAGCCATTTTCAGTGTAATATTGAGTTGCGATTTTTCGCGCACTTTCCATTGGCTTTCCTTGCTGAAGCAATATGGAAAAAGGCTGGAAGACTTTTTTAGCAAAAGCACCTGCAGTCGCTTTTCGTAAAAAGTCGAGCTTACCATCTGAAATAACACCAACTATGTTTTTTACCTCCGCCTCCGAAACATTGTCTTCAAAAAGCTTTTGGATTGATTCTTCGCTTTTAAGTGCAGGTGCGAATTCGTCAAACAATCGGGAATATTTTTTTTCATCTTCGGTGCTGCCTTCACCTTGTTTGCGACTATAAGCACCTGAATAGCGAATCACAATTCCACTTTGCGGTTCGACTTGATCCGCGCGAACTCGTTTTTTTGTCAGCGGACATTCGCGCATCAAATCCGCAAACGTGTCCACGTGGCCGCTGGCCTTCCAGATTTGCGGCGACATGATGATGGTGGCTTCGAGGCCGGCGACGTCGTCGCGCTGGCGGGTCATGGTGTTCCACCAGAGTTCCTTCACGTTGCGCTTGAGTTCGGCGCCGAGCGGGCCGTAGTCCCAAAATCCGTTGATGCCGCCATAAATTTCGGAGGATTGGAAAATGAAACCCCGCCGCTTGCACAGCGACACGATTTTTTCCATCAATGCGTTTTCTTTCGGCTCGGCCATAGAATCAAACAGTATTTGCGATGCGCGCAGGCATGTCAATGCCGCACCCGAACGTGAGCAAAACGAGCTGCATGATTTTGCAGTCGCAGATCACGCTCGGCGGGCCGGTCAGCGACGCCGACCTCGAAACGGCCATCAGCGCGTTTGACCCAAACACCCAAAAGACCCAGGCACAATTGGATCAGGAAAAAACCATGGCCAGACAACAGGCGGCCATGATCACGAAAATTCGCGGCACCGTCACTGAAACGTACGATGACGTCCGGCTGAATCCGGCTTTGACCGCCGACGATTTTAATTATCCCGTGCCCCGAGATGTTAAATTAACCCCATCGCCCTTTGATTCTGCGGCCACCTCCGGGTCGTCAACACCCACCGAAGCCAGGCAACGCAACGCCTGCATCAACAATCTCCGGCAGATTGACGCCGCCAAACAGGAATGGGCATTGGAAAAACATAAAAAAACCGGAGCTGTGGTCACAGAAGCCGACATCAAGCCTTACATTAAACTGGATACCAAAGGGAATCTTCCCAAGTGTCCGGCGGGCGGCACCTACACCATCGGGAACGTTGGTGAAACGCCGGCCTGCTCCGTTTCCGGCCACGAGTTGCCGTAAAATCATTGCTCTTGTCAGGAAAAAACGGCTTACCGGATTTTTTTCTGAAATTCGATGTTCGGTATTGGATGTGGGATGTTCGTCTTCCCCTTCAGCCGTTAGCCTTCAGCCTTCAACCTATTTCCGGTCGGCCAGAACTTCCTGTTCGGCCGCGATGATGGAACTGCGCATGGTTTCGGCGTCGGGCGCCTCGCGGAGTTGGTCGAGCAATCCGGTTTTCAGCGCAAGGAGGCACAGGCGGGCCAGCGTGTGCAAATGTAGCCGGTCATTCTGGCAGCAAACCAGGAAGAACAGACGGGTCGGCTGGCCGTCGGGCGCGCCGAAATGGATTTCCTGGACCGGCCGTCCCACCACGATGAACGAAGTCTCAAACAGGTAAGGTTCATGGGACCGCGGGTGCGGCAGCGCAAATCCGCCCGGCACCGCCGTGGAACACAATTCCTCGCGCGCCTCCAGGCTGGCCAGCAGGTTTTTGGGATCGCCGAGGTTCCCGGTTTTTTCCGCGAGCGCCACCAGGTCGCGCAGGACGGACGCCCTGGTTTTGGACGTCATGGCCGGGGCGATGGTTCCCGACTGAAGCATTTCCGGCAGCATGGTTGCGTGTGGCAGGATTTTCCGCGTGAAGCGGGTGGTTTCCTCGTGATAATCGGCCAGCCGCTGGCCGGACAAACCGAGGATGCGTTGCGAAGCCCAGGCATCAATATCGCGCATGCGAAAGACGATCCGGTCGCCGCGTTTTTCAAAAGGAATTTCGCGGTTCTTCACCCGCCGCTCAATGTCCGCGGGCGTGAGGTGCAAATAATTGGCGACCCCGTCAAGGTCAAGCAATCGGAACGGCATAAAGTGCGCGCGTTGTATCGCGCATTAATTTAACGCCAAGCCCGCCTGGCCACAATCCGCTTCGCGCCGGTTTTTTTTCGCGAATTACACAAATTGCCACGGACTCTCCATGACCCGGAACGCGAAACGCAAGACCCGGGTTTAACCGCGAAAAACCTCTTTTCCTGCAATTCGATGTTCGGCGTTGGATGTTGGATGTTGGATGTTCCCCCGTTTTTCCTGTCCCACGTCACTTGTCACCAGTCGCCCCAACGTGTCATTGCCGCCCGTACTTGCTTGCCAGCCACTGGATCGCAGCTGCTTCGCCAAAGATCATCTTGCGATTCTCATAATTGATCCAATCCTGATCCGACAGTGTCGGCAGCAACGGCCCGACCTGCTGCCCCAGTTGTCTTAATGCCGCCTCTTGTTGAGCGATTTGGTTGAGCTGGCCCTGAACGGTTTGTCCGTTGCCGCCGTAAGGACTGTTGGGATCCATCGCGGTGAGAGCCATACGTTCAATAGCCATCCCGACAAGTGGGCCGATTAGAGTCACGCTTGCTGACGCATCCCCGTAGCGCTGCCCCAGATTCATTGCCATTTGCAAGACAGCCTGTGCAGAGGTCTGATCACCTGATTGACCATAAGCATTTGCGAGCGCAACCAGGTCCTGACCCAATCGTTTCAGCGGCACGAACTGAGGCAGCGTCAGCGACGGCAAGGAAATTCTATCAGCTTCCGCTGCCGAATAACCTGCCGAGAGGTAGGCTTCTTCGTCATCCTGGCCGCGCTCCAGTGTGTAATCGTCGAACCCTTTGCCGGACGCGGCGGTGAGCTCCTGAACTCCCTGATCGATCTGGCCGGAATTGAAGTAATTGAGCGCCGAAAGATAATTCCCCAGCGCATTGTCGGGAGCGGACTGTTTGAACGTGTTCAACCATTGACGCTGTTCTTCGGGAGACAAATCCTTGTCGAAAACCGCCTCGAATGCCACTTGCGGATCATTGGGATATTTTTCCATCGCTTCCTTTAACAGCGCCGGGTCGCCGCTGGTGCGATAGGCGGCGAGGAGACTTGAGGCTTTACGCCCATTGGCCTTGAGGTAAGCCTCGACTTGTTCGGCGGTCAACTTCGGTTCTTTGTCTTTGAACCGGTCATACAGATTTGTGGGTTGTAAATCCGCTGCCGGGGTGTTTGTCGGAGCGGTGATCCACATGGGCGGCGCGGGCAGGCGTGGGGTGCGCGGGTGCTTTGCAAGCCGCTCGTTTTCGGTTTGCAATTTCGCCATTTGCTGCCGCAGGGATTGGTTCTCCGCGCGCAGTTTGATTTGAGCCTGGTGTTGAACCACCAGAATTGTCGCTACGCCGGCAATCATCAGGCTAACGAGGCCGGTTTTGAGTTTGGTCTGAGCCATAATTTTTTAGATGGCGGGTGCGGTTCCGGTTCCCCGGGACTTGCTGGCGAAGGGAAGTCGGGCCACGGCAACGCCACTGTCGTCGTTGTTCTGACAGGGCCAATCCACCAACGTCACGGAATGAACACCCCGCTTTCCCCTTCCGCCTTTGGCCTGCCGCGTGAGGCCGAATGCCTTTTACGCGGATTGTGGATAACTTTTTCTCGACGGGCGTAAGAACCAGTGTAGAGTCGAACCAATCAGAGGTTGAGTTGTAAGCGTAGCCCAAAAAAACGAAGAGGGCCGGAGCAATCCGGCCTTCTTTATTTCAAACGCACGCCTCCGGATGGGCGTGGCCTGCCGCGTGGCGAAGCTTTACGCGGCCACTCCCTCGGCCAATTGGCGCCGACCGTTCCCGTTTCCAGAACCACGGCTGTGGCGATTGGGTTAATGATCTGGAGTTGCTGGCGGGATTTCACCGGTCCGTCCGGAGTAAAAAAGTTTGTCAGCTCCCGTCAACCGGCGTATTGGAATGCCATGACAACGAAGGCAACCCGCCTGTTTTCCACCACACCCGGCTCAAACCACCCCGATTTACCACGGACGCGGCCCGCTTTTACGCTCATTGAAGTGTTGATTGTCATCGCGATCAGCCGATGTCCCTGCCAGCGCAACCTTTGATCATGAACACCAGTTTTCAAAACACGTTCGAGAACATGGAAGCCGGCGAACTCCGGCGTTACCTCGAGTTCCTGCTGTGGCATTACAAAGTGGCGGACGCCTTCTGGTTCATCTATGCCACCGAACGCTTCGGCCAGGGCGTCGCCGAGAATTTGAATGAACAGGTCTGGGGTCGCGTGGGCGGCATGGCGGCCAAAGAACTGGTGGCGCGATTCCAGATTCAGGAGAAAGGCCTGAAAGGATTCGTGCGCGCGCTCAGGCTGTATCCCTGGACGATTTTGATCGGATACCAAATCCAGGAATCGGAGCACGAAGTGGTGCTGACGGTTCCGTCCTGTCCCAGCCAGGAGGCGCGGTTGAAGCGCGGATTGGGGGAATATGCGTGCAAGGAAATGCATCGCGCGGAATTCGAAAGTTTTGCCCGGGCCATTGACGACCGGATTCGCGTGTCCTGTGTCTTCGCCCCGCCGGACCCGCACCCCAAAGAAACCTTCTGCCAATGGCGGTTCGTTCTAAACGAATAATCCAGCACCGCTTCAACTTTTTTTGAATTTCCAAGCCGAATCGAGCATTTCCTGATTGTAGGGTTCGGAGACCACGCCCGAGGACGCGTAAAGATAAAGTGCGCCTTTGTAGATCTGGCCGGCCAAACTCGTCAAATAGGAGAGAACAAACATGGCCACCAGCCAGAGCGCGCCGGCAACGGCCAGGAGCCAGAAATTTTTCAGCATGACGGAGACAATCACCGCGCCAACCAGAAAAAATATTGAGGCGATCATCATCAGCCCGCTGACCATGCCCAGCCCGACGTAACCAATCAGCGCCTCGCCCCAGGTGCGTTTCAGGATGCCGGCGGATTTCTTGAGCATGGCCACCGGATTGGCATTTTGCTCCTCGCACACGATGATGGGGATTACAAAGACCGCCGCGATGCTCCACGCGATGCCGATAAAGCGCGCGATGATCCGGCCCACGAAACTCAGCCGCTCCTCGAGTTGCCGGATGATCAGACCCACCAGCCCGGCAAACAAAGCCCACATCAAAACCGCCTTCCACTTCGTGACGGCAAACTTCAACCCGCGGGCGATGGACACCGGCTGGCCGCCCAGGGCGGCCAGGATTTCGTGGTAAAAAGCGACGTTGAAGAACGTGGCGAAAAATATCGAAACAAAATAGAGAAACGCCAGACAAACCATGGCAACCGGTGTGAGGCCAATCCGGGAGTTCTTTCCGGCGGCGGCATCCGGGGATTGTGTAAACAGCGAATGGCTGATCGCCTGCCAGTGCTGGGCCGAGGCATAGGAATAACCCGTGGGCCGCAGCACCATGGGCGCGAGGAAGAACAGGAGGATCATCATGGTCAGGAAAAAAATGATGATGGGGAAGACCAGCAACCGTTTGTTTCTGGCGATGACGAAGAGGGAACTCTTGAACAACAGCCAGCTCCGTTGAAACCTGCTCATTATATTCATGGCATCTCCTTCGTAAGAATGAATTTTATTGGTTCACGTTTGTTGGTTGCGAACGGCCTGAATCACCCGGATGCGAATCCCGCCAAAGTTGTAGCACCGGCCCGGATATTGTCAGCAATAATTTTTCCAACGGCAAAACACCCCTTTGGTTTCCCACCATTGATGTGACTGTGACGAGGAGAAGACTTCAATGCTTCACTTCACAACCGGAACCGGAGGCGCAGCCTGACTTTTGGTTCCAAGGCAGCTTCGACAACAACACCGGTACTTTGAATCGAACGCCGCGTTCGGTAAATAAATGATCCGTAATTTCGATCATGGTGTTGGAGTTCCGGCCTGCGGAGACGATTGATGGCTCGCTGACGCCTCGTGCGCCGGGCGTCCATAGAGCCGCTCATAAGCCCGGCAGAATGGGCACAGCTTGGCTTCGACGTGCTTCACCAGCCAGAAGGCGAGTCCGCGTTGCCGCTTTCGTGCGTGTCGGCAGACCAAACAGTTCACGCAGACCCTGGCCAGTGCCTTGTCGAATGAGGATGCTTGCAGGTCGCTCATGTTGATTGGTTCTTTGCACCTTTTGCGAAACGTCCGTCGGCGATCCTCGTTCCGCGAGCACGGGCAAACCACCCGATGCGTTCGACCGGAAACACATCGCAATCGGGCACGTAGGGCTTGATGTCCAACAAGGGCGTGCCGTCCAGCATGTCCAGGTCAGCCACGCGGAGCAGCGACCCTTCGACGGCCAGGAGCCGCACACAGGAAAGGCCGATGGGATTGGGCCGGCTCGGGGCGCGTGTGGCAAAGACTCCACGCTTCTGCGTGTCGAGGTAAGGAACGACTTCGAGTTGCGCCGCTCGCGCCCGATCAAACCAGTAGAGCAACCAGACACGGTCGAATTCCTCCAAGTCGCGCAAGCCCGGCGCGAACTCAGGGAACAATTCCACAGTGCCTTCGATGCCTGCCGCCCAGCGCGGTTGGATCGGTGTGCCTTCCGCCTGACGATGTGGCGAGTGAATCAGGCCGATGGGCGTTAGTTCGAGTTTCATTGCATGGTTTCCGCTCAGGTTTTCGGTGCCAGCGATTCCAGCGCGTCAATAACGACTGGAATGTGCGTGTATGCCGGGCCGCCCTGCATCATCACCGCCACGCAGGCGGCTTCGAGAATTTCTGCCGGTGAATTGCCGGCTTCGAGGCTTTTCTGGACGTGCAGGTTGATGCACGGTTCGCAGCGTTGCGCGACGGCAATGCCGACCGCGACCAGTTCCTTCTCCTTCTTCTTGAGCGCGCCGTCCTTCATGATGGATTGAAACAGGCCGCCAAAGCCTTTCACCATGTCGGGTGCGGATGTTTTCATTTTCTCGAAGTCTCCCTTGAACTTTTCCAGGAATGCGAGTGTTGTGCTTGACATGAGTTTGGTCCTTTCTTGGTTGATTGGTTGGAGAGAGTGTGCTTGGGAAATTATTTGTGACAATGATGGTCTTCGCCGTGGTGATGATGGTGCCCGCTCCCGTCATCATGGTGATGGGCGCAGCCCTGGGGTTCGTTCACCAACCGGCCGTCGAGATACGCGGCAACAAGCGCCTCCACCGTGGCGTCCGGTTCACCCGCCCGGACCTCGATGCCTTCCTTGGCGAAGATGTCCAGCGCACGCTGACCAATGCCGCCCACAATGATGACATCCGCGCCTTGCTCGCGCAGCCAGCACGGAAAAAGTCCCGGCGCATGCGGCGGCGGTGTCACCGGCCGGATGCTGATAATTTTCCGTTTCTCGGGGTCCACTTGCACGAGCGTGAACTCTCGGCAGCCGCCAAAGTGTCCATGAAGCCGGCCTCCGGCCGTGGGAATTGCGATGGTAATCATGTGTGTTGTATTTCTTTCGTTGGAACGGATGGCGCGGTCGCCACCAGAATTTCCTGATTGCATCCTTTGAATCGTCTGGTTTTCCAGCCGGGACGGCGCACCAAGCGCCTAAACCCGGCCAAACCATTCTTCAGGCGGGGATGCGTTCCGCCTTCAAACCGGAAAATCCGGTCGAAAATCTGAAAACCGCGCGTCGAGAAATCGCAAAGGACGATTTTTCCACCCGGCTTCAACACCCGCAGCATTTCCTGGAACACCCGCATTGGGCGCTCCAGATGGTGAAAGGTGTTTACGCTAACTACCGAATCGAAACTGGCATCGGCCCAAGGCAACCGCTCCGCATCATGAATGACGTATCGAATGGGACAACGCTGTCCGGCTTGGCGAACGTGGCGTTTCGCCAGCCGTTGTTGGTCCGCGTCAATATCGAGTGTCGTGATATGATCCGCATGTTTCCCCAGTTGGACGAGGAAACCGCCTTTGCCAGTACCGATTTCGAGCACGCGACCGGGCAATGGTAGAGCTTTCGCGAGGATGAACTTGAAGCTCGCTTCGGAGTCGTAGCCGAAGCGGCGAAACAACGCTTGGCGTTCCGACATGGTTTGGCGGTTCCGGATCGCTTCGGTTTGTGACTGGCTCATGGTTTGTCTTTCTGGTTGTTGTGTCCTGAAGGTGTCTTCGGATCGGTGCCCGGCGATTCCGGTGGCGGAGAACAATCGGCATTGCCGAACGCGGGCATGCCCAGTTGCGCACGTTTCCATCCCGGCAACCAGGTGATTTGGAGCCAGTGGCGTTTGCCGCTGCGGCCCACGCGCGTTCCCGCTAGCAATGGTTTTGAGGGTGATGCTTTCATGCCGGTGTGTTGGCTTGGGTTTCTTTCCCGCTGGACTTGCCATGCCGCGCAACGCGCCGACGGCGGCAACATCCGCCGAGCGAATGTTGTCCCCAACAACCTGGCATGCGGAATTCATCCCGCCGGAGCTGGCCGCAGTCGAAGGCGCGCAAGACCGATTCCACCTCGCCGCACAGGTGCGGCCTGACCCGTATGCCGCGCCGTTCCAGCGCCCGCAGCAACGGTTCAGATAGGGCGGCGCAGAGCAGCACGTCCACGCGTAATTCCGCCACGCTCCGCGCCAGACCTTCCAGTGGCAATGGGCCAAGGACGAATTCACGCCGCGCCACTTCCTTCCCGCGCCGGCGGGTAATCAAAAGCAGCCGCGCCGCCACATCGAGAACCGGCGAGACGCGTTTCTGCAAAACGGGAATGGCAATCAGCACACTTGCCGTAGTGCGGGATTCATGCCATCTCCAAATTGGCTGGCAAACAAATCGAAATCTCCTTTGAAATCAGGGGGGAACCGCAATTCTTGGTCCGGCAGTGAGTGTGCTGTGTTGCAAAATGCAACGGTCAACGGGAGCGGTCCATCGCAATCTGCGTCACAGCCAATGGGTGTCATGGCTTGCGCTTCAGCCGATCCTTTGCCTGCTGGATCATCTCCACCAGGCTCAGCACTTTGGCGGGAGGGGGAGAGGCGCTGGCGCGCTCGACTTGGGCCATGTCCGCCTCCGGCAGATGCGCCTGCAGGAAGGAGCGCACGTCGAATTGTTCCCACCAGCAGTTCAGAATCAGGCGGCAGGGCTTTCCGCCCGTTTCTTGCCGGCAATAACCGAAAGTCACCTCGTGGCCGAGGCGGCAGCAACGCAGAAGGAGATCTTGGTCGTGCTCGTTTAGCATGGTTCCATGTTACCATCTTTCGGGCTTTCCGCCTTCGCATTCTTCGGCGCGACAAGTCAGCCCTTTAATTTCAGCGCCTTGATTTTCCGAAACAGCGTGCTGACATCAATGCCCAGTTCGCGGGCGGCGGCGGCGCGGTTGCCTTTGTGCCGGCGCAGCGCGTCGCGGATGAGCAACTTTTCCATCGTTGCCAGCGTCAGACCGGACGGCAGCCCGGAGCGGGCTTCGTCTTCCGCGCCGCGCAGATGCGGCGGCAGGTGCGGCAACTCAATCAGTCCGCTGCGACAAAGCACGAAGGCGTGTTCGATGATGTTCTCCAGTTCGCGAATGTTGCCGGGAAAATCATGTTCCATAAGCCGCGTGAGCGCGGCGTCGGACACACCGGCAACGTCCCGCCCTTTGAGCCGGTTATATCGCGCTACGAAGTGGTCAACCAGGAGGGGAATATCTTCGCGTCGTTCGCGCAGCGGCGGCAGTTCCAGCCGGACCACGTGCACGCGATAAAACAGGTCTTCACGGAATTTTCCCTCCTTCACCAGTCCCCGGAGCGGCTTGTTCGATGCGGCAATCACCCGCACGTCGCAGCGCAGGGTTTCCACGCCGCCGAGCGGTTCATAAACGCGCTCCTGCAACACACGCAACAACCGTGATTGCATGGCCGGCGAGATGTCGCCGATTTCGTCCAGAAAGATGGTCCCGCCCTCGGCCAGCGCGAAGCGGCCGGGTTTGTCCTTGCGCGCGTCGGTGAACGCGCCGGCTTTGTAGCCGAACAATTCGCTTTCCAGCAGCGTGTCCGGCAGCGCGCCGCAGTTGAGGGCGATGAACTTCTTCGCGTGCCGGCGCGAAAGCTGGTGGATGGCCCGGGCAAACAGTTCCTTGCCCGTGCCGCTGGGGCCTTCCACGAGCACCGTGCTGTCGCTCTCGGCCACCGGCGGCAGCAGATCGAACAATTGCCGCATCGCCGCGCTGCGCCCAATGATGTCGGAAAATGAATCCTGTTGCTCGGCTTCGTGGCGCAACTCGTTCACCAGGCGCAGATCGCGGAAGCTTTCCACTCCGCCGATGGTTTTGCCCCGCGCATCCTTCAGCGCGGCGGTGGAGATGCTGATCGGGATGCGTTCACCCCGCGCGTTCACGATATAAACGACCTTGTTGGCCACGGGCCGATGGGTGGCCAGGGTTTGCTTCAACGCGCAGGCGGTTTCGCAGATGGAAGCGCGGAATACATCGCAACAGCGGCGGCCCAGCGCCTCCTGCCGGCGGATGCCGGTGATCTGCTCGGCGGCGCGATTGAAAAAGGTTATGCGCCAGTCGGCGTCCACGGTGAACACACCATCGGGCACCGAATCGAGCAACTGGTTGTGAAGCGTTTCTTGCATTTGAGCGCGGAGTGCGAATCCGCCATTCCATCATCTGCTTTTGATAGCATGTTCGCAATGGCATTTTGCCACGGTCGGCTTGGGGAATCGTGGAGTCTTGCCCGTTCACTTCTGCCGCCGGTTATGCAAAATGGCCGGTTTTCAACCAACAGCAACGGTTTTGCCCGAATGGCACTGCCGCTGCTTTGCTCAATCCATGACGAACTCATCCGCGCCCGACGGCATTCAAACCCATTTCCGCAGCACCCAGGCGGACGCGCATCCGTTTTGTTTCGTGTGCAGCGGCTCCAACCCGATGGGGCTGGCGCTGCGCTATGCGCCGCAGTCGGATGGCAGCGTAAGCGCGAGTTTTCTCGGGAACAGCGCGCTGGAGGGCTATCCGGGTCTGCTGCATGGCGGCGTGATCGCGGCGATGCTCGATGGCGCGATGACCAACTGCTTGTTTGCGCACAATCACCGCGCTCTGACGGTGGAGTTAAAAGTTCGTTACCATGCTGGAATCGCATCCGCCGAACAGTTGTCGTTGCAGGCTTGGCTGGAAGACGACGTTTCCGGGCTTTTTCAACTGCGCGCCGAACTCAGGCAAGGCGGCACAGTCAAGGCGAGCGCCACCGGTAAATTCATGAAACCCACATGAGCCAAAAAATCAGCATCACCGTTCTGGTGGAAAACTCGGTCCACGAGCGCGGACTCAAGGCCGAACACGGGCTGGCCTGGCACATTCAATTCGGATCGCATCAGGTCCTGTTCGACACCGGGCAGACGGATTTGCTTATCCAAAACGCGCGCCAGCTCGGCATTTCCCTGGACCGGTTAAATGCCATCGTCTTGAGCCACGGCCACTACGACCATACCGGCGGCTTGGTGGCGGTTGTCGCAGCATCACCATATCCGCCGGTTTTCCTGCACCCGGCGGCGCGGGAACCAAAGTTCAGCCTGTCGCCCGATGGCACGCCGCGTTCCATCGGCCTGCCTGAAGCGAGCCGCGCCGTCCTCGCGCACCCGCAAACGCGGATCATTGAAACTCGAACCTGTACGGAAGTGGTCAAAGGCCTGTTCGTCACCGGAGAAATTCCCCGCCACACGTCTTACGAGAATCCGGGTGGACGTTTTTTTCTGGATGAACGCGCCACGCAGCCCGATTTGTTGCGGGACGATCAGGCGGTGTTTTTCGACACGCGCGAAGGGCTGGTGGTAGTGCTGGGTTGCGCCCATGCCGGCGTGGTCAACACGCTCGATTATATCCAAGAGCTTAATCCCGGCCGGCCATTTCGCGCCGTGCTGGGCGGCCTGCACCTGCTCAACGCTTCGCCGGAACGGCTGGCCGCGACCGTTGAGGCGCTGCGGCAACTGAAGATTCCGCTGCTCGTACCAGCGCACTGCACTGGTGCGGCTGCCGTCGCGCGGTTGTGGGAAAGTTTTCCCGGACGCTGCGCCGCGCCCGGCGTGGGCCGCCGGTTTGCGTTCGAGCGCTGAACCGATTTCATGATGCCAGGTGCAAGCCGCAAATGGCCAGCAGCGAAGCGACGCTGATGAACAGCCACAGCACCAGTCCGGTCACCACCGTTCGCCAACCCACCACGCGCAACGCGCGGAGGGACAGCGAGGTGCCGATCAGAAACAGCACCAGAATCATGCCCCGGCGCGCGATTCCCGAAAGTTCCGGCGACCATTCCGAAACGGCTGGAACGTAACTGCGCAGCAGCGAAGCCAGCAGAAAAAAACCGATGAACCACGGCACGGCGATTTTGAATTTTTTGACCCGGTGTGAACCTTCTGCGCCCGTTCCCGCCGGTTTCCGCCGGCCAAGACCGAAGGCAATTGCCAGCGTCAGCGGCACAATCCACAGTGTGCGCGATAGTTTCACCGCCGTGGCGGTCTGCAAGGCGTCCGGCCCGTAGCTCAAACCCGCGCCGACCACCGACGAAATGTCGTGGATGGCCACGCCCGCCCACAGGCCGAACTGCGCCTGGCTCAAATGCAGCAGGTGGCCGGCCAGTGGAAAAACGTAAAGCGCGACGGCATTCAGCAGAAAAATCGTCCCGATGGACACGGCAATTTCCGCTTCCGAAGCCGCGATGACCAAACTCACGGCGGCAATGGCCGAACCTCCGCAGATGGCGGTGCCGACCGAAATCAGCGTGGTGGTTTTTTTGTCCAGCGCCAACCGGCGTCCCACCCACCAGCCGAGCAGCAGCGTGGCGCAGATGGTCGTGGCGGCGAACAGCGAACCGTTGAGGCCCAGGCGCAGCACCACCGGCAGATTCATGCCGAAACCCAAAAGCACGACGCAGATTTGTAGCAGCCGTTTGGCGAAATGCGATCCGACTTGTTCGAAAGGCACCCCGAACGCGAGGGTAAATATCATTCCGGCAAGCAAGGCCAGCGGCGGGGTTCCCAAAATCATCAGGGCCACGGCAAGGGCAGCAAAGGCGGCGTTCCGAATCATGGTTGCTGCTTCAAAATGCTTTCCGCCCGGCCATACGAGCCGAGATTGAAGGCGTTTGTGTAACCCATGCCATGCAGTTTCTTCTGCGCCATGCCGCTGCGCATTCCGCTCGCGCAATGCAGGAGCAAGACCTGGTTTTTGTCCTTCACCCGCCCGGGCAGGGCGGTTTCGATTTCGTCCAGCGGAATGTTGATGGCCTGGGCCAGATGGCCGGAGTTGAATTCCCCGGGGCTGCGCACGTCAATCACCAGCGCGCCGTTCTTTAAATGCGCCCGCGCGTCTTTGGGGGAAATCTGACCGGTTTTTTTCAGCATCAATATGGCTGCGGCGACCACCGCGATGACCAAAGTGGTTGTCAAATTCATGGTTTTATTTTTGGGGAACCGTCACCGCCGGCCTTCCGGTTTTTGGCCATGAAATAAAGCAGCGGCACCAGCACCGGCGCGGTGAACATTGATATCAAGCTGCCCGCCATCAGTGCAATCGCCAGCCCTTGAAAAATCGGGTCGGCCAGAATCACTGTCGCGCCCGCCACCACCGCCAGCGCCGTGAGCATGATGGGACGGAACCGGATCATGCCCGCTTCGACCACCGCCTCCGCCAGCGGATGGCCTTCCGCCAGCCGCATTTCAATGAAGTCCACGAGAATGATGGAGTTGCGAACCACAATACCGGCGCCGGCCATGAAACCAATCATGGAAGTGGCGGTAAAAAATGCGTGCAACAAACCGTGCGCCGGCAGCACGCCGATGAGCGAAAACGGAATCACTACCATCACAATCAGCGGCGTGAGGAACGACCGGAACCAGCCGACCATCAAAATGTAAATCAGCACCAGCACGGCGGCGAACGCCAGGCCGAGGTCGCGGAACACTTCAATGGTGATGTGCCATTCGCCATCCCATTTCAGCGAGGGCTGCTGGTCAGTGAACGGCAGAACCGCGTTGTAAATTTTCAACGGCGTGCCATCGCCGCCGAATTCACGCGTATCGAGTTTTGCCAGCGCGTCGTTCATTTTCAAGATGGCATATACCGGACTTTCTACCACACCCGCGACATCGCCGATGACGTAAGTAACCGGCATGAGGTTTTTGTGATAAATGCTCTTGTCGGTGATGGTCTGCTTCACTTTCACCAGTTCACGCAACGGCACGAGCGGCGCAGCGCTGCCGGCGGTCGCCGGTTCGGGCAGGGCATTGGCGTCGCCGGAACGCACGCGCAAGGCGAGCAATTCTTCCGGGTCGCTGCGGCTGGCGAGCGGCAGTTGCAGGACAATGTTCACATCCTCCTTTTCGCGCGGGACGTGCAGCAAATCCACCGACTCGCCGCCCACGGCGATTTTGAGCGTTTGCGAAATCGTCTCTGCGCTGATGCCGTGCAACGCAGCCTTTTCCTTATCAATCACAAATTCGACTTTGGGCTGGTCGGCCTCGATATACCAATCCGTGTCCACGACGCCGGGCGTGCTGTGGAAAATATCAATCACCTTTTGCGCCATCTTCAGACGGTTTTCTTCGGTGGGTCCGTAAATTTCGGCGACCAGGGTTTGCAACACCGGCGGGCCGGGTGGCACTTCAGCCACGGCGGCGCGCGCGCCGAATTTCGCGGCGATCTCCGCCACACGCGGCCGGACGCGCCTGGCAATATCGTGGCTCTGCGCTTTGCGTTCGCCTTTTGGCACAAGGTTGATTTGCAAATCCGCCACGTTCGCGCCACGCCGCATGAAGTAGTGACGCACCAGGCCGTTGAAATTGAATGGCGACGCGACGCCCGCATAAATCTCGTAATCCGTCACTTCCGGTTCGGTGCGGACGGCGGCGGCGATTTCACGCGCTGCCTGTGCGGTGCTTTCGAGCGAACTGCCTTCCGGCATGTTCAAGATGATCTGGAATTCGCTTTTGTTGTCGAACGGCAGCATTTTCACCTTCACCCAGCCAATGCCGACGAGCGCCATTGAAACGAGCAGCAGCACGACGAGAGCTGCGAGAAATTGATAACGTCGTTTCGCGCTGGCAATCAGCGGTGTCATCAGCCCGCGATACATCCGGCCAAAGAAATTTTCACTGGCCGCTTCATGATCCGGCGCCTGGCTGTCGGGTGAATGGATTTTTTTCCGCCATTGCAAAATGCGGATGGCTGCCCACGGCGTGACGATGAATGAAATTGCCAGCGAGAATAACATCGCCGCGCTGGCGCCAATCGGAATCGGCCGCATGTAAGGCCCCATCAGCCCGCCTACGAACGCCATCGGTAGAACTGCGGCGATCACCGCAAATGTCGCCAGGATGGTCGGGTTGCCGACTTCACCCACAGCTTCGATGGCCACGGTTGTCCGGCTGCGGTCTTTGTTTTGCGGCAGATGAAAATGGCGCACGATGTTTTCCACCACGACAATCGCGTCGTCCACGAGGATGCCGATGGAAAAAATCAGCGCGAAGAGCGTGATGCGATTCAGCGTGAAGCCGTAGAGATAAAAAATGAGCAACGTCAGCGCGAGTGTTGCGGGAATCGCCAGCATCACGATGATGGATTCGCGCCAACCCAGCACGAGCAGGATCAAAAACGACACGCTCACTACCGCGAGCAGCATGTGCCAGAGCAGTTCGTTGGATTTCTCCTGCGCCGTCAAACCATAGTTGCGCGTAACGGTGACCTGAACATCGGCTGGAATGATGTAGCCCTTCAGCGTATCCACTTTTTTCAAAACCTGACGGGCAACGGAAATGGCATTTGCGCCGGGCCGCTTGGCAATGCTCAATGTCACGGCAGGCTCATCGGCGGAAATTTTATTCGCCGCACCGGAACCGAAGAACACATATTGGCTTGGTTCTTCCGCGCCATCCGCAATGTCCGCCACGTCGCGCAGATAAACCGGCTTGCCGGAATACGCGCCAACCACTACGTTGCCCACGTCCTCTGCGGTTTGTAGAAACGCGCCGGTTTCCACGATGATTTCATGGTTGTCGCTGGTTAGATTGCCGGCGGAATACTGCTTGTTTGCCTGTTGCAACATCGGCACCAGGCCGGCGGGCGAAAGATTGCGCGCCGCCAGCCGCACCGGGTCGAGCAACACGCGCACCTGCCGTTGCGCGCCGCCGATGATCGTCGTTTCGGCGACCAGCGGCACCTGCTTTACCGCATCATCCACCTGCGCGACGAGCCGGCGCAACGTGAGGTGATCATAACGCGGACTGTGAAATGTCAGCGCCAGGATGGGCACATCGTCAATTGTCCGCGCCTTGATGAGCGGTGTGGAAACGCCGTGCGGGATTTTGTCGAAATTCTGCTGCATTTTCTGGTTGAGCTTCACCAGGCTGGTTTCCATGTCTTCCCCCACCTTGAACCGCACGATCGCCAACGACTGACCTTCGCTGGAAGTGGAGTAGATGTATTCCACGCCGGGAATTTCCCAGAGCAGCTTTTCCATCGGGCGCGTGGCGCGTTCCTCGACTTCCTTCGCGTGAAATCCCGGCATGGACACCAGCACGTCCACCATCGGCACTTTGATTTGCGGCTCTTCCTCACGCGGCAACATCACCACGGCAAACACGCCCAGCAGGAGGGAGGCGATGACGATGAGCAGGGTCAGCTTGGAATCAATGAATGACTGCGCAATGCGCCCGGCGATGCCAGGATGCGCCCCCGATGAATTGTCGTGACTGGCGTTCACGGTTTGACGATTACAGGTTGCCCGTCTGTCAAAGCCGAAACGCCTTCGGTCACGACTTGCTCGCCGGAATTCAAACCGGAAACCAGTTCAATTTCGTCACCGATGCGACTTCCGGTTCTGACGAGACGTAATTGCGCGTGGCCATTGGCGACGACAAAAACCAATTCCATCTGCCCACGCTGAATCACGGCGGAAGCGGGAACGCGAATCGCGCTCGCCGCGCCAACGGGAACGGCCACGCGGCCGAACTGCCCGGAACGCAAACCCGTCGCGCCGGGCAAATCCAGTTTTACCAGATAGGTGCGGCTGTTCGGATCGGCGGCAGGCGACATTTCAGCAACGGTACCTTCAATTTCGCTGGCGACGGCGGCGATACGGACGGCGAGTTTGTCGCCGAGTTTTACATTGCCGATAAGCGCCTCCGGCACGTCGGCTTCAAGACGCAGCGTGTCAGGGTTTTCCATTTGCAGCAGCGGCTTGCCCGGCGCGGCAAGATCACCCACGTCGGCCAGCTTGCGCGTGATGACGCCGTCAAACGGCGCAACGATCAAGGTGTAGCCGAGCATGGTTTTCGCTTCAGCTTCGGTGGCGGCAGCAATGCGATACTTGGACTGCGCATTGTCAAACTCCGACTGCGAAAGGATTTTCTGCTGAATCAAATCCGTAGCGCGTTTCAAGTCGCTCTCGGCCTGCTGCCGCGCGGCGGCTGCCTGATCCAAGCGCGACTGAATTTCATGCGCGTCCAACAGGACGAGCCGGTCACCGGCCTTCACCAACTGTCCGGGCACGACAAGCATTTGCTCGATGCGCCCGCTGACTTTCGCCTCGATGGCCGCGCTCAACTTCGGGCGCACCGTGCCAACGACATCCTCCGTGGCCGCGCGCGATTTGCGCTCGACAGTTTGCACGCGGACAGCGGCGGTCGGCAGGTTTTCCGAAACCGACGGTTCAACCTTCTCGCGGCAGCCGGCAAACAATGATGCCGCCAGCAAAATGGCCAGGCGGGCATCTCTTTTTTGAATTTTCATATCAGGTCTTATGGCTGGCGTCACCGCAGCAGCACGAATCACCGGTTTTCTCCCCGCTGGTCTTCTCCCCGCCGCAGCAGGAACCGCTGACGCCGAGCTTTTTCAGGATGATTTCCAGCGGGCAGAATTTTGTGAACGACGATTGCAACAGGTTGAAGCCGACAAAGGCGGCAAGCCAAAGCCAGTACAGGCTGTGATAATGCGCCAGCAACAGGCTGGCCAGAATGAAGATGCCGGCGAACCGGCGGATGATGAGTTCCATATTCATAATTGGATTCATTGGGTTGAGGTTTAATGAAAACTGCCGGCGATCAATGCACCCACGGTCATGCCGTAAAGCGTGGCGACAAAAGGGTTGGCGGTCAATGGGCAAGCGCCGGTTGAACAGCCAACCAGTTTGTGCCAGCCGAAGCCCAGAACCGCCCCGGCTGCGGCGCCGATGAGGAGGCGCAGGATCATGGCGCGCGCCTTTCGGGTTGCGATGTTTTTTGATGGACAACCAATTCAATCATGGTATAATTGTATAACCATATAGTTATATGTCAAATAAAAAATTCATGCGGGTGGCGGACGGGCGGGAACTTGACCGGATGGCCGCCCGGTTCAAGCTGCTGGGCGAGCCGATGCGGCTGAAGATTTTGCAGGCGGTTTGCCGGAAGCCGCGCAGCGTGAACGACATCGTGGCCGCCGCCGGCTCCACGCAGGCCAACGTGTCCAAGCATCTTGCGCTGCTGGCCGCCGGGGGCGTCCTGACCCGCAAAAAGGAAGGACAGTGTGTTTATTACGGCATGAAAGACGGGCTGGTGATGAAGCTCTGCGAACTGGTGCACTCGCAACCCACTAGGTAGGCATGGAGCAGGTTTCCGTCAGTGGAGTCAAATAATGCGGCTTCGCGTGGCATATCCTAATTACCAGCTTTGTTCGATGATGGTGGTTTGGCCAGGGCGGCGGCAATACGATCGCGGGTGGCAGCGATGAGTTGGCACATGGCCTCGGCAACTTCCTGCGGTGGAGTGGAAAGCGGAAACAGGGTTCGGATACGGCCTTTGGACCTGAACCATTTTGGTTCCCATTGGAGTGGGTGCGGATATCCCAGAGTTTTATCTGTCGTCATTTTCCGAATCACTTCGCCCAGCCAACGGTGTGGCTCCGATTCGATATGAAATTCCACCCCCAATTGAGTATCGTAATGATCAAATTCATAATGCAAGGATCGGGGCCAGCCCACCGGACAAATCGTCCGATATTCAGTAGCACGCCCCCGAGTCTGGAGTTCGGGAGGAGCGATGGCGCTGTAAGCATCAAGCATGGCTTGAAATTCAGCCGCTGGCGGCGTAATCACCCGCGCTGCACCACTGGGACGCTCGGAGGGTGCAATATCCACAATGTTTGCGGGCACGTAGAGGTCGTGGCCGTCTGGGTCGGGATAACGCGAGATTTTAACCAAGCGGATGTCGAGTTCGGACCGCTGGACCAGAAAGCGAATGATGCGTTCCAAGTCTTGTGGCACTTCGTCCACAACAATCACATAGCGGGCCTCACCAGCGCGGAGTCTGGTACCGACTTGTTGCCAGCGGCGGTCAAATTCTTTTGGGTCGGCGTTTTCTGAATCGAATGAATGTAAAGCCTCTTCAAGCTTACCCTCCACCGCATTATCCAGTTCGTCCACGGTCATTGAGGTCAGGATTGAGACGTAATCCACGATCTGGCCAATGACTTCGCGGCGGGCCTGGGCGTTGCGAGCGAGCTTACATTCGACCGGCACGGGCAAGCCATCGGAGCTGACCATGAGGATATCGAGATAACCTGCCTCCGGCAGGGAGAACTCGCAGGTAACGAGTGCGAGCGGGGCGTCGCCGTCAAAACACAACAGCGACGGGTTTTCCGCCACTACTTTCTGGAGTTGATCCTCATTGGCGAACGGATGCGACTTGAGGACGGCTGGTTTTTTTCCGTTGCTGCGAATGATTGGCATAAATTAATCCTTACTCGTTGTTTTACCCATGCAGATTGGCAGGCATCGTAAGCCGTGGCGGAGTTTTCGCAAATATAAAACCGCCACCGGCGAAATGAGCCAGTCGCGCCAGCACCGGCGCGAAAACGAGCAGGAGCAACGAAGTCACTTCTCGACCGGCTGGCCGGCCTTGGCCCAGGCTTTGAAGCCTCCGGGCAGATTGTAGAGATTGGGAAAATCAAGGCGGTTCAGTTTCTCACATGCCCGGACACTTCGCCCGCCGACGGCGCAATGCACCAGATACGTCTTGCTCTTGTCGAGCGCGGCGGCTTTGGCCTGAAAGTCCGGCGCGTTATAGTCGAGGTTCACGGCCCCGGGAATGTGGCCGGCGGAAAACTCCTCCGGGGTGCGCACGTCCAGAATCACATTTTGTTTGTCCGCCGCCATGCGCGCGAATTCATCCACGCTCAGATTTTTGTAGGCGGCGGAAGCGGCGGCGGGCGTGCCGGTCCCGGCGTGGCGTTGCAGCTTGGGCAGGACTTCCGCCGGGCCGCCGCCGGCATAGCCGGTTTCCTGAAAGACCGTTTCGCCGGTGTCATTGAGCAGAACGATGGTGGGAAATCCTTCGTCCGGCGCCGGACTGAGATTGAACCTGGCCTTCAGCGCGGCGTTCGCCCGCTTCAACGCCTCGTCCTGTTTGTGTTTGTCGGGGAAGTCCACGTCCACGAGCACGAGCGCCTGGCGGGCGTACTGGGCAAATGCGGGCGAGTCAAACACCTGGCGCTGCATCTCCACGCACGCGGGACACCAGTCAGAACCGTGAAAAAAGAGCAGAACGGATTTTTTTTCAGCCTTGGCCCGGGTCTGTGCCGATGGCAGGTCGGTGAGCCAGGTCAGTCCGGTTGCGGGAGACTGCGGGGCGAGTGGGGTTTGTGGATCGGCGGCTGCCGCGGCCAAGCCGGCCAGCAAAGTTGAGAGGATGAATGCGGTGATTGGATTGAGTTTCATATTTGATGCGCTTTGCGTCCGTACACCCGTTCGTAGGCGCGGCAAAACGGGCACAGACTGGCTTCGACGTGCTTCACCAGCCAGAAGGCGAGTCCGCGTTGCCGCCTTCGTGCGCGTCGGCAGGCCAAACAGTTCACGCAGACCCTGGCCAGGGCCTTGTCCAACGAGGATGCTTCCCGGCCCATCATGTATTTAACCCTTTCTTGTTTGGTTTGTTGGTGTGGATGGCGCGGTCGCCACCAGAATTTCCTGGTTGCACCCTTTGAATCGTCTGGTTTTCCAGCCGGGACGGCGCACCAAGCGGCTAAACCCGGCCAAACCAGTCTTCAGGCGGGGATGGGTTCCGCCTTCAAACCGGTGAATCCGGTCGAAAATCTGAAAGCCGCGCGGCGAGAAATCGCACAGGACGAGTTTCCCGCCCGGCTTCAACATCCGCAGCATTTCCTTGAACACCTGCATTGGGCGCTCCAGATGGTGAGAGGTGTTCACACTGGCCACAGTGTCAAAACTGGCGTCGGCCCAGAGGAGATGCCCGGCATCGTGGATGATAAATCGAATCCGGTGGCCGGCCCGCGTATGGCGGACACGGAGTTTCGCCGCGCGTTGTTGTTGCGCGTCCACGTCCAGCGACGTGATATGGTCCGCGTGCTTCGCCATTGCGGCGAGGAAGCGGCCTTTGCCGGTGCCGATTTCGAGCACGCGACCGGGCAGCGGCAGGGCTTTCGCCAGGATGAATCTGAGGCTGGCGGTTGAATTGTAGCCGAAGCGCCGAAACAAGGCTTCGCGCTGCCGCATCTGGCGGCGCGTCTCAGGGATGGCCTGTTTTTGTTTTTTCATGGGCCTCGATGTCAGTTCATTGTCCAGTCAAGGATTGCCGGTGACTGGCAATGTTTGCGAGTTTTTTCCGCGCGGGCGAAGGCGGCTGGTTGTCCAGAAGTTTTTGGAGTTCAGCCGGGGCGATGGCCGCTCACGCCCGACAGCGGGCCGGCGATGTTTACACGGACACTGGACTTGGATGCGCTGCTGAATGAGCAACCCCGTTGAGGGGAACCGGCTCGTCCAACAGGCAGCGCACAACGTCCGCGGCGGTGTAGGTGTCGCAACCCGGCTTGAGAAATCGTGCCACTTGCGCAACGTCGTCGCCAGCGGTCATCAACGCCAATTCCTGTTCCGAATTGGAACGCACCTGGTTGAGGCCGATGTTGGCAACCAGTCCATTGCAAAGGCATTTGCGGCCTTGCGCGTCCGCAAGCGTCCCGCCTTTTTTTACAAAATCATCCACCGGCTCGGCCGGGCAACGATAGCCCAGTGTCCCGTCCGGTTTGCGATAAAGATGCCGGAGATAACCCAGGTCGCAGATGCGTGTCCGGGCGGCATACGGATCGGCTTCTGAAAGCGTGCCGGGCATCAGAACCACCTTGAACGGAAAACCGGTGGGCGAGGCGACCGGGTCGGTGAAAACGCGCGCGTTGCCGTCACGGCTCATTTGCAAAGCCTGCTGCTTGAGTTCGGGGCGCAGCCCGGATTCATTGCAGAATGCGAACGCAGTTCCCACCTGAACGCCGGATGCGCCCAGTCGCAAGGCCTCGGCCAGCCGGCCTGGCCGTCCATACGACCCGGCCAGCCAGAAGGGACGGCCCAGCGCGCGAATTTTTTCGAGGTCAACGATATCGCGCTCACCATAGATCGGTTCGCCAATGGCGTTGAGTTGCAGCGGACCGCGCGGCGGGGCGTTGTGTCCACCGGCGGTGTCGCCTTCAATGACAAAGCCGTCCACGTATCCGCTGGCCTTTCTGGCCAAAGTCATGGCGAGGGTCACCGAGGCGACAATGCCGAGGAACTGCGGACGCTTCAAAACGGGCGGCTGACCGTTGAAAAAGGCACGCGGGTCGAATGTGGAAAGGAATTCCTCCCCGGGCAACGCGCCGATGACATCAATCTTCATTTGGGCCGGTTCGCCTTGCGCCAGACGATCCAGCGCACCGGGAATGGCGCGCGGTATGCCGGCGCCCATGAGCACGTAATTCACGTTGGCGAGCATTGCGCCGTAAAGCGAGGGCAGGGTGGGCAACTGGATTTTTTCGAGAAAATTAATTCCGACCAATCCATCGTGGCCATCTTTGGCCAGAAACACTTCCACGAAGTTGGCCACCACCGTCAATTCCACGAGTGCCGGGCCGGGGCGGAGCGTGGGCATGGCAGCGAGTTTGAACGGCGTCGCCGGGGATTTTCCGCCGGGCACAAAGTATTTTTCCAGGACGCGTGCGGCGACTGCGGGAATGGGGAACCGGCTCAGAGCGTGGCGCAGGTGGCCGTCGAGATCGCCCAGTTGAAGGCTGCGGGCAAGGATGATGGCAAGTCCCGTTCCGGAAACAACCCCCAGTTGTCCCAATTTGGAAACGGTGCGCGCCAAAGTCCAGCCGGACACGGCAACGCCCATTCCGCCCTGAATAATCTTCGGCTGTGACATAAATATAAACCGCACGACCAGCGCTTCACTCCCCAAGGAGAAAAGCTCACGACAGAAAAGTTCGGATTCGCTGAAAGGGTGTCCCTTGAAACACCCTGCGAGAGTCCGTCGGAAACCGACGCTGGAAGTATTATAGCCCATTTGCCGGTGAATAGGAAGCACTGTTTTTAAAAATCAGCGGCTGGTTTAAGTGGGCAGCAAGGCGCGCTCATTCGGTTTTTTCCATCGCGGCAGGAAGGACATTCCGGGAAGTTTAACGGAAGTAAATTTCTACATTGGCGGAGTGCTAGTCCCGGCCGCAGCCAGGTGCGGCGGGCAGGCGGTTGGAAAATGTTCCGTAGTTTGAATGAAGCAAATTGCTGCGCCCGAGGACGGGCGCATTCCAATCTGGCTTCGTCCGACTCGCCCCCCGATAAAACAATCGTTGCTTGCGACGGCGGTGGGAATGCCTAGATTAACCGTGTGGGTGATGATGCCAAACTTTTGACGTTCAACCCGGCGCCCGGTCCTGCCGCAAATCCGCCGCCGGTTTTGGTTTTGCCGGCGGACTTGCCGGCGTCGCGCAGCGCCATCTCGCTGCTGGGCGTGGATTACATTCACTTGAAGACGGCGGACGGCGGCGACCTGTATCTCACGCGTTTCGGTTTGCCGTTCTGGAAAAGCCTGCTGCCGGAGAACTGGTATGCGCGCGAGTGGTTTGAGGCCAAGCGCACGCGGCTGGAGGGCACGAGCATGGTTTACAAAGTGCCAACGCGTCCGGTGGACGGCAACCGGGTGTTGCATCTGGTCGTCAAATGGTCGCGCGTGGGCGAAATGGTCCCGTTCGACACCCTCACGGTCAACAAGTTCATTGAAGCGGAATTCAACAGTCCGTTTGAAGAGTTTTCACTGCTCATGGAATTGCGCCGGGGCGAGGCCGGGCCGGCGGCCATCCGCATCCGCACACAACGTCCGCTGGCGATCTATGTGCCGAGCGAGCGCTTGCAGCTCTGGCAGACGGGCCGTTCCGAGGACAAAATCCGCGCGAAGGTAACCCGTCATCCCGGCGTGGAGATTGACATTCTCAGGCAATACGTCGTTCTTTTCGGCTGGATCAGGGGTCTGGACGCGGTGGAGACGGCGGAAAAATTCGGGTTTGAAGGCGATGTGCAGGCGGAATTTCTCGCCCGCGTTACCAGCCTGGTCACGCATGAACTGTGGCAGAAAGGCTACCGGGTGGTGGACATGAAACCGGCGCACATCATTCTGCGCCCGCAACCGGACCGATTGTTGTTGCGCGATCATAACGACCAGTTTGCCTATGCGCTGGTGGACTACGAATTGCTCGAACGGACCCCCGAACACGAACAGGCCGTGCGGAGCGTCAACCGGCAGCTTTACCTCAAACACATGGCCCGCCGGTTCGACACGGATGCCGCCAAGCCGCTGCCGGCGCATCTCCGCGCCACGAACGTCCTGGGGGTGGATTACATTTTTGGCCGCGCCGAAAGCACGGGCGGTTTGCTCTGGGTGGTGGGCAAAGACCCGGACCTGTTCAATTATTTTCTGCCGGAACGCTGGCGTCGCACGCCCAAGAAAAAACTGTCCGCCCGCAACCAGACTTATTACACGCGCACCAAGGACAACATCAATCTGGTGTGGAAGGTTTCGCGCATGGGCGACTCGCCGTGGTTGAAGCATCCCGATGTCCACAAAGAGGCGGTGCGGATCTACGGTTTCAACAGTCCCTTTGAGGAATTTGCCTTTGCGCTCGAAATGGGCCGCAACGGCGTCAGGACGGTTTATCCGCGCGCCATTTACATGACCGGTCGCCCGCGCGGCTCCGCCCGCCAGGTGTCCGACGAACGGCGTTACACCGCACTGGCTGATTTCCACACGCCCGACGGCGCCCCGGTCATTCGCAAGGAATACGACTACATCACCATCTGGGGCTTTTGGAACGGCCCGGACGAACTGCTCGCGGCGCAGGATGGAAAATTCTACCAGGCCGTCAACGTCAAACACGCCTTCACCAACAAACTGATTTCCAAACAAACTTTGACGGAACTGATGCAGATGGTCACGCGCCGGCAGGCTCATTGCGACTTTGAAGACCTCAACCTCAAACCCGATCACCTGCTGATTTCCTTCGATTCGGAGCAACAACTGGTGCTCGACACCACGGGCAAACCCGAGGTGCGGCTCTGTAATTTTGAACTCATCCGCCGCCAGGCAAAGTGATGGCCGTGTGCTTCCAGTTGGAGTTCACGCTTTAGCGCGTCAGGGGACAGGCACTAGTCCGTTTTGGATCAGGACGTTAAAGATTCCTTTTTCCGGAGAGCGATCAATGGGCATTGTCGTGGGCTACAAGGATATTTGCAAACCAGGACCGGTTTACTTTGTTCGACCGCACCAGGTGCAGATATAGAGTCCCCGCGAATCCAGAACGAAAGTGGTTTTGACCGACGGCGAGTTACAGCAACTGCACGTGGCTTTGTAAACTCTAAGTATGGGAGGCAGGCACAAAATCTCCCGATCACAAAAGGCGCAAACGATCCGGTCCTCCTTGATCAGGAAATCCATATTATCTTCCAGCGAACACTTGCAGGCCAGATTTGACAGACTTCCACGTAAAGAATCGGCCAAGCCACCGTTAATAGTTTTTCGGGGCAACGGATTTGCCTGTCGGATGGCGGTATTGTCTACCATAAACTTCATGGAAACTGCGACTCTAACTCCACCGCGCTACAGTAATCACTGCACTCAATCTGAAACAACTTCCAAACCGATCGTGTTACAATAGTGCTGCCAATGTTTCATTTCTCAGCGACCAGATATTCTGGAAGCATGACGTTCTGAATTTTTCCAAGAGCAAAACCTTCTCCAAACTTTTTGCCCGTGGCGGATGCGTGCAGTGTAGATATTCAAGACACTTTTGTCAATAAAACATTACACTTTGTGAATAACTTTCCTGAATTGTGAATAACTTTCCTGATGGTGAATTTGTCCGGCCTGATTTTGGGAGATTAGTGAATAACCTGCTTTTCCGTGAACAAATCCGAACCCGATGTCAGTAATTTTTGGCCAATTGTGAATATGAAATGGTTGTAAGTATTCCGGCTTCCGACGACAACAGTAGTTGTGAAAATTAGAGCCAGTGTGCCTTGAAATATATGAGACGCGTGGAAGTGAAAAGCCGAATCAAAGCAGCATTAAACAACATGAAGGCAACCATACAGAGATGAAGACAACCCTACAGAGTGGTGTTTAGTGAATTTCGCTGATGAATACGGTATTACAAAATAAAGAGGAAGAGACAGCCGTTGTCGGTGGGGCAAGAAATGGCTTCCTGCAGGCACCCCGATTTGGCTGGGTCAATCAAAACGGGCACGGCAACGGTTTTCCAGCAGCCAATAGTGAGGAGACTTGTTGTGGTGAGGCCTTGAGGCCTTTCTGGCTGGAGGACGGGCGTTCCGGCTCGGTGTGCCGAAAGTGCGGCCAGCAGTTCACGGACAACACGCAGGTGCGGTATGGCGGTTCTCCGTGGATTGGTGTGGATCTTGACGGGACACTGGCCCGCGACCTTGGCAGCAAGCGAGGCGACGATATTGGCAGTCCGATTGAGCCGATGCTGGTTCGCGTGCAGAAATGGATTGCCGAAGGACGCACCGTAAAAATTTTCACCGCCCGCGCCTCCTCACCCAGGCAGGTGATGGCGATCAAAGAATGGCTTGCCAATTGTGGGTTGCCGGATTTGGAAGTGACCAACGTAAAAGACCTGCACATGATCGAATTGTGGGACGATCGTTGCGTGCAAGTAACGACCAACCTGGGAGAACCCATCGGCAAAAAGGCGGGATCCAAGCAACCGAAGCCGGCGAGGATGTGGGAAGAAGATCGGCAGGGAATGTCCTTCGGATTCTTCAACCGTCTCAGGATTTTACTGGCTCTATAGTATGAATAATTTGAACCCAAATCAATTTCTTGGCGCAGGAATCGTGGCGTGTGAGCAGGATTCAAGCAGGCCCCCACAGAACGAACTAATCAGAAAAATAAAGCTCGAACGAAATGTAATCAAATCGGCCCCCGCAATAATTAAATAATCAATCAGGAACATTAAATAATCAATCAGAAGCATTTGAATGGTTAATGAAAGAGAACGGTTAATGGAAAATCAAAATTAGAGGTAAATATGAAATTACTTAAAAATTCCACGAGACAGTTGGTGAAAACAATGTTGGCGTTTGGTTTCACGTCGGCGATAGTGGTCACTCCACTGTTCGCTCAAACCGCTCCCTCTGGGGTTACGTTGGCAAGTCTTGCTAACGGCGGAACTCTCAGCATTGACAACAAAATCTTCAGCGGTTTCAGTTATCAAGACAATGGTTTGACTTCCTTTGATCCCAGCCAAATTTTTGTCACTGCGACTGAAAGTGACGGGGTTGATTATCTTACCTGGTCAGGACCCATGTCCTTTAGCTCTAGTGGTTTTAGTACTGCGGATCTTTTACTCAATTACATCGTGACCGTGACACCGGGTGGTACGCCGATTGATTGGATTGATCAATCTTATACCGGCAGTGCCCGAAACGGTTTGCTTGCAGTAGACGAAACCGCGGCCACTGGAGCTTTCGGCGGGACAGTTGTCGGTTACAGCCATCTGCAGGTCGGGGACATGAGCGATCCACCCGCAGAGACGGTGCAAGGTGACAATCTCATCATTAATCCTTCCCAATCTGTCTTGTATGTAACCAAAGACATTGGCTTTGCTGTGATTTCTACAGATGTAGGCTCTATTACTATCGATCAAGTTGTGCAGTCCTTCCATCAAATTCCAGAGCCGGGCACTATGCTGCTCTGCAGCTTGGGCGGTGGATTGCTGTTGCTTCTGAGATTTCGGCGCCAAGCCTAGCGCGATTAACGGCCCATCACCGCTGTCCAAATTAACGTTCTTGCCGCAGTCACAGGCGTTGTTTACGTCCTGTGACTGCCGTTTTTCATTTGGACAGTATTTGGACAGTATCTGGCCGTCAAGATAACCAACTTATCCTGGGAAATTACAAACACCCCCTGTTTTCCCTGTAAAATGTTACTTTAAAACCTCGCAATTCTGCTAATTTGTTAATTTAAACAGCAGTGACGGCCATTCGACTGTCGCAAATGCACGGCATGTCCTAAATGTGTACAAAAATGTCCAACTTTGGCATTGACGCCATCGATGTCAAAGTGTATAAAAGCGAGACAGTGAGAATTTATAGGTCTGTCGTGCGAGCGAATAATAAAACAATCGCTTTCAGCGGTGGGCAAAATAGAAAGGTAAATATGAAAATAACATCAGTATTAGCAGCGGTTTCGGTCTGTTTGCTCGCAGCATTGCCTGCCCAAGCGAACTTGGTCATCAATGGTGGGTTTGAGACGGGAAGCATGGCCCCTTGGCAAGCTTCACAGGACAGCCCGACTGTAGTTGCGGGCAATGCCCACAGCGGCACTTATGCACTAGAGTTGGGGCAATCAACATCGGATGCTTTGATTTCACAGGTCCTGACTTTGTCAGCGGCACCTTATGTGGTTGACTTCTGGGCAGAGAACACTGGTGTCCATACAGGACATTTGACCGTGACCTTGGATGGCGTGCTGGTTGCATATTTTACTCCAACTGTTGGCACTACATACCATGAATATTCTTTCACGGTAACACCAACAGCTTCGGGTACACTCAGCTTCAAGTGGAATCGTGGCGGCGGTCCTAACCCACTGTATCTGGATGACGTGAGCGTGACCCCGGTTGCGACCCCGGTTCCTGAGCCCACGACGATAATCGCCGGCGCATTGCTGCTTTTGCCATTTGGCGCGAGCACGCTGCGGATTTTGCGCAAGACGAACCGCACGGCATAAAAGTTGATCAAGTCGGATATTCATATCGCTGTTTACTGTTCAGGCCGGTTTTCGCGACCGGCCTGATTCCTTTTCGGAGCTTGGCCTCTGCGCATAAGTTCCGCGGCCCCGACGTGCCCGGCCAGCCGGGCTATTAGTTCACGGATCAAGGTGGTAGCGGCGGTTCATGTAGAGTTCATCCGCCACCTGAAAAATGGCCGCGGCGTTTTTCTCCAGTTCCAAATCTTCCGGCGTGGGCTGCGGCGTCAGTTCCAAATTCACGGCGTGCGGATTCCCGGCATAAAACTCGACCTTTTTTTGCAGACCCAGCACAACCATCCGGTCATGGGCGAACATCCCGATGTCACGGTTGTGATTCAGCAAGGCATGGAAGGTGTCCGGCGGGTCGCGCAAAAGGTCACGTCCCAGAAACAGGCTTTCATAGGGGCGGCCAATCAGGCCGAGAATCGTCGGCGGCAGGTCCAGCGAGCCGCCGGTCGCGTGGAGGCGTTGCGGTTGGGGCGCAATTGCCGGGCCAAGGATCACGAGCGGGATTTCGTAGGAAAAAATCGGGATGTCCTGGCTGCCATAAACCCGCGCGCCATGGTCGGCCACGACGACAAAAATGGTGTTCGTCCAAAAGGCCTCCTGTTTCGCGGCCTTGAAAAACTGGCCGAGACACCAGTCGGTGTATTTGACCACGTTGGCACGCGTGCCATTCGGGTTTTCCGGAATACGGCCCTTGGGATAGGTGTAAGGCTTGTGATTCGACACGGACAGGATGGTGGCGAAGAACGGTTTGTTGGTCTGGCTCAAAGCGCGGAATTGCCGGATGGCGCCCGCGTATAAATCCTCGTCCGCCACGCCCCAGACGTTCGCGAACGACGGATTGGGGAAATCTTTCTCGTCCACGATCTGGTCGTAACCGTTGGCGGCCAGAAAAGATTTCATGTTGTCGAACACAGCGTGTCCGCCGTAGAGGAACATCGTGTTGTAGCCGTCGCGCTTGAGCACACGCGCCAGGGTTTCGACGTTTTCGGACCGGTCGCGGTGGACAATCGCGTCGCCGGGCAGCGGCGGGAACGACGACAGCGCGCCTTCCATGCCGCGCACGGTGCGGTTGCCGGAGGCGTAAATGTTGTCGAACAGCAAGCCTTCCTGCGTGGCGAGCCGGTCCATTTCCGGTGTCAGCGTGTTCGTGCGGCCCAGGCAGCCCCAGAATTCCGAGCCGAGGCTTTCTTCGAGCAAAATCACGACGTTCAGGCGCGGACGATGGGAATCGCCGGAAATTTTTCGTTCGATGCTGAACTGATCGCCGACGAAGGTCGCGTTGGTCGAGGCCAGCAGGCGATGCACGCGGGCGTAGGCTTCATCCCGCGGCAGGGTTTTGTAAAATGCGGGATAGTCGAGACTGCGCGTCCACGCGGCGGCGAAAAAGGAGAGCGCACCATTGTTGGCGATTTCGTTGAGCGTGCGGTCCTCGCTGACGTGCGGCGGGTTCAACTGGATTGTCCGGGTCAGGCCAAAAAACAAAATCAGCGCGCCGGCGAACCAGAGGAACCGCGTCCCAATCCAGACCGGTTTGGTCCACATCGTTTTGAACAATCGCCCGGCCATCCACATCCAGACCGCGCCGATGAACAGGCAGCCGGCGACGACCGCCGGGACGGGATAGGCGTCCCAGATGTTGATGAACACCTCGCGCGGATAAACCAGATAGTCCACGGCTACGGGGTTGAAGCGCGATTTGAATTCCGCGAAAAAATAAAATTCCGCCGCCAGCAAAAACACCTGCACGGCCCAAAGCAGCATCATGAAAAACCGGAACCCGAGGCGGTGGGTGAGCGATGCGAACGGGCGGTTGCCGGCGATAAAACACCAAAACAGCAACGGCAGCATGAACCACAGCGCGGCGATGACGTCGCGACAAAAGCCGGCGGCAAGGGCAAGCAGAACGTTCCAGGGCGCGGTGCCAGGCGCGGCGAATTTAAGCACCAGCACGAGGCGCAAAACGGTGAAGACGGCCAGCAGCGACACAAAACAGAACCCGAGGAAGCCATAACGCGAGCGCGGTTTTTTCTGAAAACGCGATGCCGGATTTTGGTTCATGAATTTGAAATACTGACCGGCGGAGATTAGAGACGTTCAGTCGTTTGGCCAAGCTTGGATTCCTTGCCGATTCCGGCTTGGCGTTGATGATGGCCACGGATGAACATGGATTATTTTAACGCCAAGGCGCAAAGCCACAGTGCGGTAAAGCTGCAACCAAACTGATGACAACCTTTTGTTGCATATGCAACAAAAGGTTGCATACAGGTCAGGTGTGGCAAAAGGGCGCAGAAAAAGCTTCAGAGGTTGGACTGCATTTGTCCAACCCACTCTGTCACAATCCAACGAAAAATGTGAACAACTATGGCTTGTCACACGGAGAAAAGAGCGTTACGAACAATTCCGAATCAGGCACTCCGGGCGTTCGGATGAAATATTACGCGCATACTGCGGAAGGCGAGAATGGGGAAGCCCTGCCGGAATCCTCTGGCAAATGGCAGCCGCTCGCAACACATCTTCGCAACGTTGCCAACCTGGCGAAACAATTTGCTTCCCCGCTCGGCCTCCCCGCCGAAGCCGAACTGGCCGGGCTGTTGCATGATTTGGGAAAGTATCGCGACGAATTTCAGGCGTATCTACGAGGGGAACGCGGCAGCAGTGTCGAGACTCAGCACGCAATTTTCGGCGCGGCGTGGGCGATGGAACGGAGTCTTGCCTCAACGCAGCCGGTTGCCGGACATCACGCCGGGTTGCATGATTGCGGCGACTTGCCGGGAATGTTTGCCAAGCCGGCGCTGCGAATTACGCAGACCGTGCCGGAACTGATCGCCCGCTTGGAAACTGAGCTTGGACCTCTGCCGCCGCCACCGCCGCTTCCCCCTTGGATGAAAGATGATCTTTCAGCCGAATTCTATACCCGCCTCCTATTCTCATGTCTCGTGGATGCTGACCGCCTCGATACTGCTTGCCAGCCAGAGACTCCGCCTCCCGACCGAGTTTTGCAGACAGGGCAATTGCTGGAAAAAGTCCACGCGGAGCGCCGCAGCAAAACCAAAGCAAACCCCGGCAGCCCTCTGGCTGTTCTACGCAACCGCATTTTCGACACTGCCATTGAGCGGGCCGCGCTGCCGCCGGGATTCTTCTCCCTCACCGTGCCGACGGGAGGCGGGAAGACGCTTGCTTCGATGGCGTTCGCCTTGGCCCACGCCAAAGCCCACGGGCTTCGCCGCGTTATTGTCGTTATTCCGTATCTCTCAATCATCGAACAGAACGCGGCTGAATATCGCCACATCTTCGGCGAAGAAGTCGTGCTCGAAAACCATTCCGGCGTCCGTCCCAAGGACGACTTGGGTGAAGAGGAAAAGTCCCGGCTGGAACTGGTTTCGGAAAATTGGGACGCTCCGGTCATCGTCACCACTTCGGTCCAGTTTCTTGAATCGTTGTTCGCGAGCAGCCCGTCAAAGTGCCGCAAGCTGCATCGCATCCCGCGCTCGGTTGTCATCTTTGACGAAGTGCAAACGCTGCCCGCGCATCTACTGAAGCCAACCTTCAATGTTTTTCGTGAACTAGCCGCAAACTACGGCACCAGTTTTGTGTTCAGTTCCGCCACGCAGCCCGCCTTTCGCAAATCCTCGGCGCTGCCCGACGGCTTCGACCTGCACGAACTGCGCGAGATCGCACCTGAGCCGGACGACTTGTTTCGCAAGCTGCGCCGGGTGAATTATCACCTGCCGAAAACAGGCGAAGCTCTCGATTGGCCCGCACTGGCCGAAAAAATGGCCGCGACTCCCCAAGCTCTATGCGTCGTCAATCTCACTCGCCATGCCAAGGAGCTTTGGGAACAGCTAAAGCGGATCCTGCCAGAGACGGAGATTCCAATCCATTTGTCATCGGCCATGTGTCCTCAACATCGGCTCGCGCTCATCCAGAGCATCCGGGAAAAGCTACAGAACCAACAACCATGCCGCGTCGTCTCCACCCAACTCATCGAAGCCGGAGTGGACGTGGATTTCCCCGTTGTCTGGCGTGCGCTTGGGCCGCTGGATTCGATTGTCCAAGTGGCCGGACGTTGTAATCGGGAAGGCCGGCTTGCCGCTGGCGAGGTTCACGTCTTCCGGCCGGTGGATCACAAACTGCCGCCGGGTGTCTATCGCGCCGCCGCCGATCAGGCCATGATTACTCTGGCGACGTTGGGCAACGAGGAATCGGCTTCAAACCGCCTTGCCACCGACCCGCAAGTGTTCCGCGATTACTTCCAATTGCTTTATCAAGTTGTGAACACGGATCACGCCAAGCCAGGAGAAACTTCCATCCAGCAGGATCGCGAGCAACTCCGTTTCCGCGAAGTCTCCCGCAAAGCAAAGGTCATTGATGACTCCGGCCAGCCGGTCATCATCGCCCGCGACACCCACGGCAGGGAGTTCGCCGCACCGTTGATCGAAGAAATCCGCACTCGCCAACTCGCCCCCGGCGAATCGCGTTTCAACCGCGATGATCTCCGCCGCCTCCAGCGGTTCATGGTCAACGTCCATTCACATAAGTTCCAACAACTCGAATCCATGAAACACATCCGGCCTTTGTTGCCCAACCTCGAACTCTACGTTCTCGACGACGGGTTTTATCATCCCGACCTCGGCCTCGTGATTGACAACCTTCCACTCGATACATTTTTGACATGAAACCAAACCTTATCACCCTCCGTGTCTGGGGCGACTTCGCCTGCTTCACTCGCCCCGAAATGAAAGTTGAACGCGTAAGCTACCCGGTCATGACGCCGTCCGCCGCGCGCGGTATTCTCGAAGCCGTCTTCTGGGAACCGCAAATGTTCTACCTCATTGACTCCATCCGCGTTGTGAAACGCGGACGATGGGTTTCCTTCCGGCGCAACGAAGTGAACGACATCATCAATCTGACCACGGTTCGCAGATGGATGGAGAATCCCAATCTCGCCAAACCTATCATTGCCGATGACCCCGGAAGTGACGGATTGAGCGGTTCACCACGTAGGGAGGCAGTGCGGGCACAGCGCAACATGCTTGCCTTGCAAGACGTCGAATATCTCATTACCGCCGAAGTCCGCGTTACTCCGCTCGCCAATCGCCCTGAAGACAAACTGGAGAAATACCTCCGTGAGTGCCGAGACCGCGCCAAGGCCGGGAAATGTTTCCACCGTCCGGGCCTCGGCATGAGGGAATTCGCCGCCGACTTCTGGTGGGAGGATGACGCCGATGACGCCCTCAAGCGCCGACAGACCGAACTCGGTCAGGCCGGCCAGTTCAATGAGGATCTCGGGCTGATGCTTTACGATTTGTTCGATTGCCGTGAGCGCGGGGAAGGCTTTCGTTGGCTGCGTCCCGACGAAGAAGAACAGCAAGCACGCGATTTCGATCAATCGCTGGCCGGGTTAAGGAGGGGCGAGCAAAGCAAGCGTCGCAGGGAGTTTACTGCATCGCGTTTGCGTTCGACCCGTGCCCCGATTACTCCGCAACCATTGTTCTTCAACGCAAAGGTTAAAGACTCTCGAATGGATTGCCACCCCAGCCGGGTCTTACCACAACCAGCCGGAGGAAACTGAACATGTTGCTTCAACATCTATACGAGTTTGCAGAAACAAGAGGGCTGCTGGATCAACTGCCCTTCAGCAAAGCCGAGGTGCGGTGGATTGTGCATCTCGATATGGCAGGAAATGTTTGCGGGGATGGACCGCAAGCGACAGACGGCGGCGAGGATCGCGCACTCGAAATGGACTGCCCTCAGACAAACCGCCCAACCGGAAGCGGACAAGTCTCGGATTTCCTCGTGGATGACATCGGCGCGATTTTTGGACTGAACACAAAACCGCATGTAGAACTGAACCAACGGGCCGCTGCCAACCTCCACGCCAAGCATAAAGACTTTCTCCGACATCTCCGCCGGGCTGAGTTAGTCACAAGACGCCCTGAATTCTCCGCTATCCGAAAGTTTATCAAGTCACTCGCCGCAGGCTCCCCGCAGTTCCTGACGCTGTCCACTGAAGGTCGTCTCCATTGGCGCATCCGCACTGCTTCTGGCCAAGAGGTGCGACTTGGCGCAGACCGGTGGACGTTTGCTGTTCAAGGAGCGCCCACTCCGATCCTGTTGAATGACCCGGATGTTCAGGCGTTTTGGCGGCGCGTGTGGGAGTGGGAGCTTCGCCGGGAATCCAAGGCGAATCGCAGAGGGTTCTGCCTTGTCACCGGGGCTCGTGACGTTCCCATATCGCGAACTCACATTCCACCGATTACCGGGTTGCGGAAACCTGCAAGTTCAACCGCCTATCTGGTGAGTGGCGACAAAGATGCGTTCCAGTCCTACGGTTTGGAGCAAGCTTACAACGCACCCACTTCACTGCTCGCAACCAAGGGCTATCTGAAGGCGTTGCAGCATTTGGCAGGACACCAAGATCATTGGCTGTGGACAGGCCCGGCGTGGCTCTGTTTTTGGCCGCAGCGAACCGAACCCGTCTCAGGGTTGTTTGCTCAACTCCTGAAAGCGCCGCACCCGGACAGCGTGAGGAAGTTCATAGCCTCGCCGTGGTCCGGAATCGAGAAGCCGCCTCTGGACCCGGATAGAGAGAAGTTTCACGCCGTTACACTGACAGCGACAAAGTCTCGAATCGTCGTGAAGGATTGGCTGGAAACTACTCTGCAGGATGCCGCGAAGAATTTGCAGACGTGGTTCCTCGATTTGGAAATTCAGCCGATACGGTGGTCAGACCAAAACTCTGACGAGGACCGAACCCCGTTGGCCATTCGCTGGCTCGCCTGCACCACCTTGCGTCCCGATTCCAGCAATCGTTTCGACTTCGACAAGCTAAAGCCCGAGTTGCCTGCTTCACTGTATCGGGCGGCGCTCACCGGTGCGGCACCGTCCATCGCCCTGCTCAAACCCATTCTTGATCGCCTCGCGGCAAACATGGCGAAGACAGGCACCCGGGCGCTCAACGATCAATCTCGCTTTGCCCTGTTACGACTCATCATCAACCGTCACCACAGAACCCGAAAGGAACACAACATGGAAATCCCCTCCCAAGCACCCAAGATTACCGCCAGCACGAATGACCCGGCCTACAACTGTGGCCGGCTGCTGTCCGTCTTCAACAACCTCCAGCGCTCCGCACATAGTGGAACCCAACTCAACACGACAATTGCCGAGCGGTATTTTGCATCGGCCTCAACAAACCCAAACGCCGCGTTTTCCATTCTCTGGCGATTGCATCAGCACCACCTGAAAAAGTTGCGGCAGAAGGGTGCCACCGGACAGCGGGCGGCCCATCGCATCAAGGAAACAATCGCCGGGATTTGCTCCAAGCTAAGAGCCAAGCAGGAATGCGCATGTCCTGAGATGCCGCGTGTCTTCATGCTTGTGGATCAAGGCCGCTTTGCCTTGGGCTTCTACCATCAGGAAGCCGAGAGAGCGGAGGCTATCCGGCTTTGGAGAGAGCGCCAGAAGGCAGCAGGCAAAGTGGCCGATGCAGAAATCCAGGAAGAAGAAATTTAACTGAAATCAACAACTAAACCGAATCACGAAAAGCACTACATTTATGAGCAACAACATCATTACGAACCGACATGACTTCCTCCTCTTGTTTGAAGTCACCAACGGAAATCCCAACGGCGATCCCGATATGGGCAATATGCCCCGGCTCGACCCAAACACGAATCGCGGCCTCGTTTCCGACGTTTGCCTGAAACGTAAAGTGCGCAACTACTTTACCCATTTTGCGCCAACGGCTGAAAACGGACGCGACTACCGCATCTTCATCCAGCAGGGGGCCGTCCTCAATGACCTGATTGACGAGGCAGCACCTCGCGCAACTGAACGTCAGAACCCAGATGAGAATCGGGACGCATGGGAGCGCGAAGCTCTCTCTTGGCTCTGCAATCGTTATTACGATCTTCGCGCCTTTGGAGCGGTTCTTGCCACTCGAAACAAAGTGTTCAAGGGATCGGCCTATGGCCAGGTGCGCGGTCCCGTCCAGTTCACATTCGGACAGTCCTTTCATTCGATTACCCCGCTGGAAATCTCCATCACGCGATGCGCCGCTACTAACGCGCAGGAGAAGGCAGAGGCGGAAGAACAGAACGCGCAACAAGGTGGCAGCGGCCAGAACCGCACGATGGGAAACAAACACATCGTCCCCTACGCCCTCTACGCCGCCAAAGGCTACGTCTCGCCCGCCTTTGCGGAAAAAACCAGCTTCACTGACGCCGATCTCGATTTGCTTTTTCAAGCATTGCTCCAGATGTTCGAGCACGACCGCTCCGCCGCCCGTGGCGAAATGATCGTGCGCGGCCTCTACGACTTCGAGCACTGCGGCACCCAGCACCCGAAAAACGCCGAGCAGAACAAACGCGAAGCCCGCCTCGGCTGCGCCCACGCCCACAAACTCATCGAAGGCATTAAGGTCAGCCTAAAAGACGGCAAGACCTTTCCTGAATCTTTCGCCGATTACGACGTGAAGTGCGAGTGGGCGGAATCGAACCTGCCCAAAGGAATCAAACTGAACTTTCGACACGAAGGCCGTTCCATCGGCCCGAAACAAGGCTGACGTGAATTCGTCAGTTCCAACGCCGCCGGACGCGGGCGGAGCGCGCGAGATGATCCCGCTCTCCGCCCTCAACCATTTTCTGTTTTGCCCGCGGCGTGCCGCGCTAATCCACGTCGAGGGCATCTTTGAGGACAATCACCACACCTTGCGGGGCGACATCGTCCACGAGCACGCCGATTTGCCTGGTTACGAAGTTGCCAAAGGTATAAAGCTGCTTCGCGCGCTGCCGGTCTTTTCTGAGCGGCTTGGACTCTCGGGCAAATGTGACATTGTGGAGGCGCATCCCGTAGCAGCCGAGGTGACGAGGCTCAAATCTCCTGTCCCTCAACCTTCAACCCTCAACTCCTTGGCGAGGCGAAGCTTAGCGAAGACTGCTCAACCACCAACCGCCAGCAAGTCAGCGCCGACTGACGTCGGCGGCTACGCGACATTGGTTCCGGTCGAATACAAAAAAGGCAAGCGCCGCCAGTTCGAGAACGACGACGCGCAGCTTTGCGCGCAGGCGCTTTGTCTGGAAGAAATGTTCAAGCTTCCCGTTGAACGTGGCGCGGTGTTTCACGCCGAGAGCAAACGCCGTCGCGAAGTTGAGTTCACGCCCGAATTGCGAACATTGACCGAGGAGGCGATCCAGCAGCTTCATCGCTTGCTCGCTTTGGAGCAGGTGCCGCCCGCAGAATTCAAACCGGCTTGCGAGGAGTGCTCGCTCTTCAAGATTTGCCTGCCGCGCGTTACCAGCCAGCCGGCGTCACTCCGCCGTGCCGCGGCACAGCTTTTTGAAACTTAACCCTCAACGCTCAACTCTCAACCCTCAACCGGCTTGGACCTCCAACAAAATACACTCTATCTCACGACGCCCGGCAGTTACGTGGCCCGTGATCATCTGACGCTTCAGGTCGAAGTCCCCGTTTACCCGCCCGGCCTGCCGCCGGAAGAGCGCAACCGGCAATCGGCAACGGACACCCGGAAATTATCCATCCCGATCCACCATTTGGAGTCGGTCTGCGTCTTCGGCGCTTCCAGCATCAGTCCGCCCGCGATGGACCTTTGCTGGGAGCACGGTGTCGCCATCAATTTCCTGTCTGAAAACGGCTACCTACAAGCCCGCGTCACCGGCGTGGCCGACACCAGCGTCACCTTGCGCCGCGCCCAATTCCGCGTTGCGGACGACCCGGTTCGCGCCGCCGCCATTGCCCGTCAGATTGTCGCGGGCAAAATCCAAAATTCCCGGAATAGTCTTTTGCGTGGCGGGCGCGAAACGAATGACACTGCTGAACAAAGTCAACTTACGGACGCAGCCGACGCTCTGGCGCGACAGCTTTCCGATCTGGCGAAAACCAATCCGCCGCTTGACCAGTTGCGCGGGGTCGAGGGCATGGCCGCGCAGACGTATTTCTCCGTGTTCGGGCTGCTGCTCAAACAACAACGCGATGACTTCGCTTTCACCACCCGCAGCCGCCGTCCGCCGCGTGACCGCATCAACTGCATGGTTTCATTTCTCTACGCGCTGGTGCGGCACGATTGCATCGCCGCGCTGACCAGCATTGGTCTCGACCCTTTCGTTGGCTTTCTCCATGCCGACCGCCCCAATCGCCCGTCGCTCGCCCTCGACCTGATGGAGGAATTTCGTCCGTGGCTGGCCGACCGGCTCACTATCACGCTGATCAACCGGCAGCAAATCCAGCCCGACCATTTCGTATTGCGTGAAGGCGGGGCCGTGGAATTCACCGATACCGGGCGCAAACTCGTCATCAAAGCTTACCAGGAACGCAAGCAGGAGAGCTTGAATCATCCTTTGCTCGACCAGAACTTGCGCATTGCCCAATTGCCATTCGTGCAGGCGCGCATTTTAGCCCGATACCTGCGCGCCGATTTGTCGGAGTATCTGCCGCTGGTGCCAAAATGAAACCGTCCATCAACCCTCAACCCTCAACGGCCAACCGATGCTGATCCTGGTCACATACGATGTTTCCACCATCGAAAAAGCCGGGCTGCGCCGGCTGCGACGGGTTGCCCGAGCGTGTGAAGACTACGGCACGCGCGTCCAGAAATCCGTATTTGAATGTCAGGTTGGACAAAAAGAATGGGCGTCTTTGCGCGATCGGTTGTTGCGTGAAATCAAAACGGCCGAAGACTCGCTTCGCTTTTACTTTCTTGATGAAAATGCCGTCCAACGCACGGAACACCACGGCGCAGAGAAACCTGTTGATCTGACCGAACCGCTCATCCTATGAACCGGCTTCCGCGAACCCCAAGTGCCGGCTTAACCCCGCCGCGTTCGCGGCTGGCAGAAACCTCGCGGCTGACTGATACTTTCAATCGTTCTTTGAAAATCAAAACAGCGCAAGCGCGTAAAAACTCGTCCTGTTCGCGGGAATGGGATATTAAAGCTTTGCGGCTTGGCCAGTTGGGCAGGTCGCAGTCGCCCCGGTCACGTGACCGGGGCGCGGATTGAAACAAATACACTGGCTCGGACGTGACCGACAAAACCATGTCGCCCCGGTCACGTGACCGGGGCGCGGATTGAAACTGGTACTATTGCGCCTATTACCATTACGATTGCGGGTCGCCCCGGTCACGTGACCGGGGCGCGGATTGAAACTCAACAACAAGGATGGAATAGTGAAAAAGGTGTGTGTCGCCCCGGTCACGTGACCGGGGCGCGGATTGAAACGACGAAACTTAAGTAGTCTGCTTAAGTCTTAGGAAGTCGCCCCGGTCACGTGACCGGGGCGCGGATTGAAACTTTTCCAGCAGCACCAAAGCCTCAGTATCTGTGGTCGCCCCGGTCACGTGACCGGGGCGCGGATTGAAACAGATGTTGGCTCATAAAACCGTGCGGCACCCGAATGTCGCCCCGGTCACGTGACCGGGGCGCGGATTGAAACCTTCAAGTTCGCGCTTAATGCGGCCAGCGACTTGGTCGCCCCGGTCACGTGACCGGGGCGCGGATTGAAACAAGCAACCGGATGGTTCGTATGTTACTAATTATGTGTCGCCCCGGTCACGTGACCGGGGCGCGGATTGAAACCGGAACCTGCGGCGGAATAATCCGAATCAAAAAGTGTCGCCCCGGTCACGTGACCGGGGCGCGGATTGAAACTGTTTCGTCCCGATAGACAACTCAACAAAATCACGTCGCCCCGGTCACGTGACCGGGGCGCGGATTGAAACAAGTTGACCGGTCGAACTATTTGTAAATGAAAAGGTCGCCCCGGTCACGTGACCGGGGCGCGGATTGAAACAATAACATGCAGGACTTGCATATTCATGTGAACTGTCGCTCCGGTCGCGTGACCGGGGCGCGGATTGAAACTCTGTTAACCGAAACATTCCGGCGCGGCAAAGGCGTCGCCCCGGTCACGTGACCGGGGCGCGGATTGAAACAACTGCGGACATTCTTGGCGGCAACGCCTCCGACGAGTCGCCCCGGTCACGTGACCGGGGCGCGGATTGAAACCTGAATGGCAACGGCGTCATTCACCCAGTTTTCAAGTCGCCCCGGTCACGTGACCGGGGCGCGGATTGAAACCCGATAAATTCGCTGTACCTCGCCGTAATGCGAAGTCGCCCCGGTCACGTGACCGGGGCGCGGATTGAAACTTTATCTGTGGCGCGTAGTTGATGGCCATATACTGTCGCCCCGGTCACGTGACCGGGGCGCGGATTGAAACAGGAATTTATTTTTGGGGTGTTGGGGCGGGCGCGGATTGAAACAGCAGCAGTGGCGGCGAATCTGGGAAGGTTTATGATTGGCAAAGACGGGGCTGGACTTCGGTTCGGCCCTGTTTCTTTTTATCCAAGCCGGTTTTCGGGGGGCGTGGTTCAGATTTGACAGCGCGCGGTTTGTGCCCAAAATGTAATGCCAATCTTGGTTGCCAGCGTAGCTCAGTTGGTTAGAGCGTGGGACTCATAAGCCCGAGGTCACTGGTTCGATTCCAGTCGCTGGCACCATTCAATAATAGCTGCTTGACCTTTTTGGGCATAATGGATTAACTGTGCGGCGTTAGGCAAATTCATGTTTGCGCAATTCAAAAGCCTGTTTTCCAATGATATTGGAATAGACCTGGGCACGGCCAACTCCCTCGTCTATGTGCGGGACCGCGGAATCGTCCTGCGCGAACCTTCGGTTGTAGCCATCCAGGCGGGCACGACCAACGTGCTGGCCGTCGGTGCGGAAGCCAAACGGATGCTGGGCCGCACGCCCGGCAACATCGTGGCCATCCGGCCCATGAAGGACGGCGTGATCGCCGACTTCGAAATCACCGAGGCCATGCTCCGCCACTTCATCCAAAAGGTTCACCATCGTAAATTGATTGCGCCACGAGTCGTGGTCGCAGTGCCTTCGGGCATCACGGAAGTGGAAAAACGGGCCGTCAAAGATTCCGCCACCCACGCCGGCGCGCGGGAGGTGTATTTGATTGAGCAACCGATGGCCTCCGCCATCGGCGTCGGTTTGCCGGTGCATGAACCGGCGGGCAACATGATCGTGGACATCGGCGGCGGGACTTGCGAAATCGCAATCATCTCCCTCGCCGGTATCGTTTTCTGCCGCAGCCTGCGGGTGGGCGGGGACGAATTTGACGAAACGATCACTGCGCACATGAAACGCGCCTATAATATGTTGATAGGTGAACGCACCGCGGAAGAAATCAAGATACGCATCGGCTCCGCGTTTCCGTTGGAACAGGAATTGACCATGGATGTCAAAGGCCGCGACCTGAGTTCCGGCCTGCCCAAAACCTTAACCATCCGTTCCGAGGAAATTCGCGAAGCGTTGCAAGAACCGCTGTCGAGCATTTTGGAGTCCGTCCGCCTCACGCTGGAACGCTGTCCGCCCGAACTCGCCGCCGACCTTGTGGATCGCGGCCTGGTCATGGCCGGCGGCGGCTCGCTGTTGCGCGGCATTGACCGGCTGGTGGCCGAGGAAACCGGCTTGCCGGTCCATCTGGCGGATGACCCCATGAGCGCCGTTGCCGAAGGCACCGGCCGCGTCTTGCAGGAAATCGAATTCCTCAAGCGCGTCGCGACCAACGCCAAATATTGATTTCCCGCCTTTGCGCGGCCGAAACCCCGCCCGGCGGGGCGAAGACCCGCGTGTTCGCCTGCGTGCCCCGACACGTTTGTCGGGAGTTGCAGGATGTTCAGGAAAAAAAATTATCTCGCGCTTGGCGCGGTAACGCTGCTGGCACTGCTGATTCTCAGCCTGCCGCCGCGCGTGACCGCCCATCTCAAGCTCGCCATCGGCAGCTGGTTTTTACCGCTGTTTGGACTGGCCAACACCACCCAACAACTCCCTGCCGATTTGGCCGACAGCGTTCTGCCCCGGCGCGAATTGTTCCAACAAATTGACCGGCTTCGCCGCACTAACGATATGTTGCAGGCGCAGGTGTTGCAGGCGGCCGCCATCGCGCGCGAAAACGACCAGCTCCGTTCGCTATTCGGCTGGCAGCAGCAGGCGCCTTGGAAACTCAAACTCGCCAATGTCGTCATGCGCGACCCGGCCAATTGGTGGCGCGCCGTGCAGATTGATCTCGGCAGCCGCAACGGGCTCCGGGAAAATTTGCCCGTGCTCACCGCCGAAGGGCTGGTCGGCCGCGTCTCATCCGTCGGCCTCACGCGCTCGCAAGTTGTCTTGATGGGCGACCCGAATTGCCGCGTCTCCGCGCTCGTTGAGAACCCGGCGCACGACACGGGCATCGTCAGCGCGAGCGGCCCGCTGGATGTTTCGCTCGTGGATTTGACCTATCTTTCCGGCAGCGCTAGTTTAAAACCCGGCCAGAACGTCATCACCAGCGGCCTCGGCGGCGTTTTTCCCAAAGGCATCCCCGTCGGCCAGGTGGTGGATTCGCGCCCGGTTGAATTCGGCCTTTACACCGAGGCGCGCGTGAAACTTTCGGCGAATCTCGGCGCGCTCGAGCAAGTCTGGGTGCTGTTCCCATGAAGATGAAAAAACATTCAACATTCAACATCGAACTTCCAACATCCAATAATGCTGGTGCATCACGCGAGATTGTCATTGGGTGTTGGTTGTTGAATGTTGAATGTTGGATGTTTCCGTCCCAATGAATCTTTTCCGAACCATTCTGATTCTGGCCGCCGCATTTCTGGCTGTGTTTGGCGAAGCAGCGCTTCCCGTCCTGCCCTGCTGGCTCGGTGCGCAGGTGGATTTGCTGCCGGTATTGATGGTGTATGCAGCGTTGAACGCGGACATTGCAACCGTCTCGTTGCTGGCCGTGCTGGGCGGTTTGTGGTTCGACGCGCTGTCGGCCAATCCGCTCGGGATCAGCATCCTGCCACTCTTTGCCGTCGGATTCGTGATTTATCTGCGGCGCGACTTGATTTTGCGCGAGCTGTCGTTCGCACAACTCGTCCTCGGCACCCTGGCCAGTGGCATCGTGCCGGTGCTGTCCATTTTGCTTTTGTTGACCGTCGGGAAACAACCGCTGCTGGGCTGGGGTTCGCTCTGGCAATGGCTGGTGATGACCGCGGGCGGCGCGGCGGCGACGCCGTTTGTTTTCGCGCTGTTCAATTGGTGCAACCGCTCCCTCGGCTATAAGCCCAGGGGGGAACCCGGTTTCCGTCCCGACCGGGAAATTCGCCGGGGAAGAATATGAGTCCACAGTTTCCAGTCCACAGTCCTCAGTCTTACCGTTGCCATCGCTGCGGTGTTTTGACGGTGGACTATGGATTGCGGACTACGGACTGCGTGCCATGCTGATTTTTGACGAACTGAAAAAGAATGATCCGCAGCTCCGCCTCCTGGCGGTGGCGCTGGCGGGCGGTCTGTTTGTTTTACTGGCCGGCCTGTGGTGGGTGCAGGTCGTTTCCGCGAGCAAATATGAAAGCCATTTGGAGACGCAGTCGTATCGCACCGTCCGCATCCCTGCCGTGCGCGGAAAAATTCTCGACCGCCACGGCCGGGTGCTGGCTGAAAATCGTCCGCGCTACAGCCTCAGCCTTTACCTTGATGATTTGCGCCGGCAATTCGATGCCGCTTACAGTGCGGCCATCGCGCAGGCGCGTATCGGCCAGAAACAGCGCATTGCCGCGCAGGAGAAGAAACTTGGCCGGTCGCTGACCAAGGCCGAACGAAAACAATTCTCGCTCGCGACCGATCAATCGAAACAGCTTCGCGAACAATCGCGTTTCCGCGTGGCGGACAGCGTGGTGGAACAGGTCGGCCAGCGGCTCGGCCAGCCGCTGGTGCTCGATCCGGCGACGTTCAAACGCCACTACGATACGCGGCTCGCGCTGCCGTATCCGTTGCTGCCCAATCTCAGCGAGACGCAAGTCGCGCGTTTTGAGGAGCAATACCCCGGCGGCCTGGGCGTGGATTTGGACCTGCAGCCCGTTCGCTCTTATCCGTTGGGCACGACGGCGGCGCATTTGCTCGGTTATGTGCAGCGCGATGACAGTTCGGCAGAGGGCGAGGACGCCTTTTTCTCGTATCGGCTGCCGGATTATCGCGGCTCGGTTGGTGTCGAAGCCGGGTTCGACGCGCAGTTGCGCGGGCGGGCGGGCGCGGAGGCCGTGCTCGTCAACAATCTCGGCTACCGCCAGACCGAAAACGTGTGGAGCCAGCCGGAACCGGGCCACAACGTCGTGCTGACACTTGACCTCGACATCCAGCAGGCGGCGGAACGCTCGCTGGCGGCGCATCAGGGCGCGGACACGCGCGCGGCGATCGTCGTGCTGGATGTGCGTTCGGGGGACGTGCTGGCGATGGTTTCGTCGCCGGCCATCAACCCGGATTATTCCTCCAACGAACCGGCGCGGATGAACGATCCGAAATTGCGTCCGCAATCCAATCGCGCGACTTATGAAAATTACGCGCCCGGCTCGATTTTCAAACCCATCGTCGGTCTGGCCGCGCTCGAAGCCGGCCTGGATCCGGACGCGATGGTTGACAATCCGGGTTATGTCTATGTCGGGCGGCGGCACATCACGGATTTGGCGCCGCCGGGCCAATACAATCTCCGGCACGCCATCATTTACTCCTGCAATACCTATTTCATCACCGTCGGCCTGCGCGCGGGAATTGAGAATGTAGTTCGCATGGCCGATAAATTTCATTTTGGCGAACGCACCGGCCTGCCGACGCGGCAAGAGACGAAGGGTATTTTCCCGACGTTGAAGCTGGTGCAAAGCCCTGACTGGCGTGATGGCGACTCGGCAAACATTTGTATCGGGCAGGGTGAAATGGCCGTGACGCCGATGCAAATGGCCGTCGCCTATGCGGCCATCGCCAACGGCGGTACGGTTCTCTGGCCGCGGCTGGTCGAGCGCATCGAGCCGCAGGACCCGGCTTCCGGCGAAGCCACGACCATTTTCCCGGCCGGCCTCGTGCGAGATCATCTCGGCGTCAGCGCCCGCAATTTGAAAATTTTGCACGACGCGATGCTGGCGGAAACCGTAGAAGGCACCGGGCAGGCCGCACAAGTGCCCGGTCTGCAGATTTGCGGGAAGACCGGCACGGCACAGGTCATGAACTCGCGGAACCAGGAGATTGACCGCATCACCTGGTTTGCCTCGTTTGCGCCGTATGAAAATCCGCGTTACGCCGTCGTGGTCATGGTCGAAAGCGGCACTTATGGCGGCCCGACCTGCGCGCCAATCGCGCATGATGTTTACGAAGCAATTTTGAAAAGCGAAAAGTCCAACGGACCCGCCCTGGCCGCGCTGGGGCACGGCGGGCAGGCAAATTAAATGCTCAACCTTCCCATCAACGAACCGCATGCCAAGATCGACCGGTTGCAACTGGTCGTGCTGGCCGGGCTGATGCTGATTGGCACGGCGTTCGTTTACAGCGCCACGATGGCGAATGCAACGGCGGCGACGCCGCCGTGGTATGACCAAAGCTGGGTGCGGCAGATCGTCTGGTATGCGCTCGGCATCGGCGCGGGCGCGGCTTTATGTCTGGTGGACTATCATACGCTGGCGCGCTGGTCGTTCGTGGCGTATTGGGCGACGATCTTTTGTCTGGTCGCCGTGATGATTCCGCACATCGGCTCGATGCGCTTTGGTGCGCGGCGGTGGATTGATCTGGGATTTTTCCAATTTCAACCGAGTGAATTCGCCAAGCTCGCGTTCATTCTGGCGATGGCGCATTTCTTGAGCCGGCCGGCGGATGAATTGCGGCATCCGTCAATTTTCTGGAAAGGCATCGGGCTTTTGTTGCTGCCGTTCGCGCTGATTTTCAAGGAACCGGATTTGGGTTCGGCGCTCGTATTATTGCCAACGGGTCTGGTAATGATGTTCGTTGCCGGCACGCCGAGAAACTATTTGCTGAAGCTCGTCGGCGCGGTGGGTTTGCTGGCCGCGCTATTTTTGGTGGACATGCTGTTCCTGCCGCCGGGCTGGTGGCAGATTTCGATGCAGCCGTATCAGCGCGACCGGCTGCTGGTTTATTTTGGACGGGATTACACCCATTTCGCTCCGCCGAACGCCACACCGGCGGAGTTGCAACGCCTGCGACAACAACAACTGGACGATGAATATAATGTCCGGCAGGCGTTGATTTCCGTCGGCTCGGGCGGGCTGGCGGGCAAAGGCTGGCGGCAGGGCACCCAGAATGCCCTCGGATATTTGCCGCGGGCCGTGGCTCATAACGACTTCATTTTCTCCGTGATTGCCGAGGAGGAAGGATTCGTTGGCAGCGTGATTGTGATCGCGCTGTATGCGGTGGTTCTCTTCACGGGATTAAGAATCGCCGGCCAGGCGCGCGACCGCCTGGGCAAACTCGTGGCGGTGGGCGTCGTGACGCTCATTTTCAGCCACGTCTTCATCAATATCGGCATGAACATTCGCCTCATGCCCGTGACGGGCGTCCCACTGCCGCTGCTTTCCTACGGCGGGTCTTCAGTGTTATGCTCGTTGATCGCACTGGGCTTGATGCAAAACATATACATCCATCGAAAAGGATACTGACTATGAGTAACAACAATTTTTCACGGCGGCGCCGCGGGATGCGTTTCCGCCCCAAAGGCGGCTTCGGCCAGACCCAGCAAAAACCCGACCGCGAAGCCGTCCAGGCTCGCGCCGACGTGGTGACGGAGCAGGGCGGCGCGGAGCACGTGTTCGAAAAACGGCATACGAACGAAATTGAGCGCGCCGAAAACATCGCCGCCGGCCTGCCGCCGCAGGGAGCGCCGGAGAATAAAACGCCGGATTCCGGCGCGAACAGAAAAGAATCCCGCGAGCCCAAGCTCGAAACTCCGGCCCGCGTGGAGGCGGAAAAACCCTTTGTGCCGGTGCCCGTGGCGGAACAGCCCAAAGGTATTTTGGACACCATCAAATTCGCCGCGACCAATCTCGTGAAGAAGGTTCAGCGGCTCATCCGGCCGGAGAAGAAAGTTCACAAGGAAGTCGTCATCAACGCCGAAACGCTCGAAACGCGCGTCGCCGTGCTCGAAGACGGCCGGCTGGAGGAATTCAACATCGAACGCACCACGGAGGAACGCCTCGTCGGCAGCATTTTCAAGGGCAAGGTGCGCAACCTCGAAGACGGCCTCAAGGCCGCGTTCGTGGACATCGGCTTCGAAAAAAATGCGTTCCTGCACTATTGGGACATCGTGCCGAACCAGTTCGACAGCGGTGTGGAAATCGTCGAACGCGAAGGCCGCAAACGCGACCGGCCAAAGATCACCCAAAAAGACATCCCGCGGCTTTACCCGCCCGGCAGTGAAATTATCGTGCAGGTTACGAAAGGTCCGATTGGCACCAAAGGCCCGCGCATCACGACCAACCTCGTGTTGCCCGGACGTTATCTCGTGCTGTTGCCCAATTCGGATCAGAGCGGCATTTCGCGCAAAATTGAAAACCAGGAGGAACGCAAACGTCTTAAAAAAATCCTGCGCGAACTGGCGATTCCCGACAGCATGGGCGTCATCATGCGCACCGCCGGCGAAGGCCAGCAGAAACGGTATTTTGTGCGCGACCTCGCGTTGCTGCTCGAAGAATGGAACGGCGTGCAGGAGCGCATGAAAAAACAGCAGCCGGCAACGTGCGTGTTCCAGGAGCCGGATTTGATTGAGCGCACCGTGCGCGACTTTTTGACTGAAGACGTCGAGCGCATTGTCGTGGACAATCAAAAGGCCCATGACCGGATGCGCGAGATGGTCACCAGGATTTCACGGCGCTCGGCCGACAAAGTGAAGCTCTACACCGACGCCCAGCCGATTTTTGACCGGTTCAACATCAGCAAGCAACTGGAGAACGCGTTTTCGCGCCAGGTGCATTTGAAGAGCGGCGGCTACATCGTCATTGACGAAACGGAGGCGCTGGTGGCGATTGACGTGAACACGGGCCGGCACAAGGGCAGCCGCGACCAGGAAGCCACGATCCTGAAGGTGAACCTTGAATCCGCCGAGGAAATTTGCCGCCAGCTTCGTTTGCGCAACATGGGCGGGTTGATCGTGCTTGACTTCATTGACATGAAGTCGCGCCGCGACCAGCAGTCCGTGTATCAGCGCGTCAAGGAAGGTCTGCGCCGCGACAAGGCCAAGACCCACATCCTGCCCATTTCGCAGCTCGGCTTGATGGAGATGACGCGCCAGCGCCACACCGAAAGTGTGCGTTCGGCGGTGTATGACGATTGCCCGTATTGCAAGGGTCGCGGCAAGGTGAAAAGCACGTTGACGATGAGCGTGGAAATCCAGCGCAAGCTGCAGGAGATTTTGAAAACACGCGAGCGCGACGAGTCGGATTTTCAACTGCGCATCGTGGTGAACCCGACCGTGCTGGAACGGTTGCGCACCGAGGACGAAAAGCATCTCATCGAGATGGAAAAGCGCTACTTCGGCAAGCTGTCATTCCGCGCCGACACCGGCATGCACGCCGAACAGTTCAAGATTGTGAACGTGGAAAACAACGAGGAACTGGCGAGCGTCGGTGCTTGAAATTCCGTTAAACAAAAATACGCCTCGCGTGAAACTGCGGGGCGTTTTTTTGGCTTTACGCCTTGTTAACAATTGTTAAGCGCCCGAATAATTGGAGACCAATTATTTTTTCTCCGCTCATCATCTTCTATGTGCGATACATCGTTAAACCACCTGAAACCCACTTCTTTTCTGGTCGAGCCGTCACGCTTTGGTTTCGCCATGTATGCTTTGTATTCCGCAGATACGCGCTGGGACAACACGGAATATTCGTAAATATAAAACTGCGGAGCATCACCGGAGACGAGCTTTACAAGCACGACAAACATGCCGGGCGCACCGTTGTCGCTCGTTATGTCAGTGCCAAATTTCCAGCCTTGTTTGTTATGTTCGGATCGAGTCTTTACCTGCACAGACACGCTTCGTGTCCCGTCTGGGCTTGTAACGACAACATCAAAAAGCGGATTGTTCTTGGGCGTGAGGAGAGCCAAGTAACCTTGGCGGCATAATTCAGCGCAGACATAATACTCACCTGCTGTTCCGACAAGATTATTCGCGGCACTCATTTCGTCACCGTCTTTCTTTTTGGGGATTTTGCCTTTTCGTTATATTTAGGAAGAATATGATAGCGGCGAGAATACGCTGCCCATGCTTCATATTCAGCCTTCGCCACATTTCCCATAATCAATAAGTTGGCTGGCTTTCTGGACAAAACGTCGCATTCAAACGAAATCACGGAAACATAAAGAAGTGAAGCCAGCTTCTTTCCATCTTCATAATCATATCTGAAACGTTCCGCACCTCCATGACCGCTTCGTTCTTTTAGCACTGCATCGAACTGGTTTAATCTTGATTTCAAGCCGCCCTTTGAATTGGTCATTCCAATATATGAAATATCTTTTCGCCAAGTAAATTTTAGCCCGGAAATGTTCTTTTTCGAAATCACAATCGCATAAATACCCGGAAACTTTTTTCCTGGAATGTCTGCCCGCTCATTCCAAGCAAACCATTCAGAGAATTGCAGTGGTTTCATTAAGTCAAAGTTTCCCCTTGGTACTCGGCAACTGGCCGGTGATGCGCGGGTCGCGCTGGCAGGCGGCGTCCGTGGCGCGCGCAAACGCCTTGAACAGCGCCTCGACGATGTGGTGCGGCTCGTCGCCGTAGAGCAGTTCCAGGTGCAGGTTGCAGCGGGCTTCGTTGGCAAAGCCCTGGAAAAATTCGCGCGCCAGGCCGAAGCGGAACGCGCTCGAACGAGTCCTGGAATTTTTCGGATTTGGCAACGCGCTTTTGGGCAAATTCGTTCAGTCCGCGCCAGACCAGATGCGGTCGCCCGCCAAAATCAACGACGCAACGCGCCAAACACTCGTCCATGGGCACATAGGCTTCGCCGGTAAACGGGTTTTTGGGATGAAACCCCGCACCGTAACGCCGGATACCGCGTTTGTCGCCCAGCGCGCGAGCGAACACTTGGCCTAGCGCGATGCCGCAATCCTCAACCGTGTGATGCGCGTCCACCTCCAAATCGCCGCGGCAGCGCAAATGTAAATCCACCGTCGCGTGCTTCGCAAACAGCGCCAGCATGTGGTCGAAAAATGGAATGCCGGTTTTAATCGAGGATTTTCCCCGGCCGTCGAGGTTGAGGCTGACGGCGATGCGGGTTTCTTTGGTGTTGCGCGAGATTCTTGCCTGCCGGACTTTCATGGCGGCCATTAAAACAAAGCCTTCGACGAAAGACAAAGCGCAATCTCAACTGTAGAAGCCGGGGGCACAAGGCCATGACTGAATTTACGATATACGATATACGATTTACGAGCCCTTCAACAATCCCCGAACACTGCGTAAATCGTATATCGTAAATCGAAATAACAGCCTTCTGACGTCGGCTCCTACAAATTTTGGACGCGCCCTTAATGCGGTTGGCTGTTTGTGGGGGATGGTTGCGCCGCCATTTTCTGTTTGATTTCATCAATCCGCTGTTGCAGCGCGTCCGGGTCCGGCGAAACTTTTTGGGCGGTTTGAAACCAACCGATGGCCTGCTGCCAGTTGCCGGCTTCCCGTTCGAGCCGGGCGAGGTGAACGGTGATTTCCTCAAAGGCGATCTTGTTTTCCTTCGCGCCTTCAGGATCATCCTTGAATCGTTCAAACCATTTATTATAAGCCAACTGCCAGACGTCCCGGGCACGACCGGTGTCATGGTCATTTTCGTCGTAAAGTTGGCCCAACTCGAACAGAATTTCATAGCTATTTGGATTGTTGCGCAGACCTTCGCGCAGAAACGCTTCGGCTTCCCGCGGCCGGTTGAGGCGCGTGCGCATAAAGAATGAACCAACGGTGAAGGTTTCAATTTTTTGCGGGTCCATGTCCGCTGCCAGCCGCAGCCAGGGCAAAATTTCACGTTCGTTGGTGTGTTCCAGATGGGTGTGTTCGGTGATGCGGAAATGGCGGCCAAACCGCTCAACCCAATCCTTCGGTTTGCCTAGAAAGTCCTCATTTTTTTCATCCTCCGCGCTGTCGGTATGCCCGTGGCTTTCGGCGACGATTTCCTTTTGGCCTTCCCCGCGCAGGTCGAAAACAGACGGGTAATAGCCGCTGTGAAAATAGACATCCGCCATGGTGAAGAATTGGTTGGCGAACAGCCGGCGTCCATCGCCGAACAGCATACCGAAGACGTTGTCTGACTTGTTACGGCTGCTCCAAGTGGCGGCGCGGGGTTCAATGCCGGTTGCCAGCGTGAAGCAAACCGTCAGCATCAGGGCCAAGACCAGATACGGGGAAGCCTTCATCACGTGTTCAAACTTTTGCGCCGGAAACCGAGCCAAGTGAGCAGCAAAAACAGTCCGGTGTAAGCCGCCGCGTAAAGCGTCGCCAGGAAGAGATAGCCCCATGGGATCAAACGCCAGTCGTAAACCACAAGGTCGCGGATATCAAACCATTCCAGGTGCGGAATCAAAAAATAAATCGTGTAAAAAATGGTTTGCAGAGGCTGTGATTGGTGGAGCGCCACCGTGTTCAAATGGCCCCCCACCAGCAAAATGCCGGCAACGGCGATGAAACATATCGTCGTGGTGGACGACGGCGCGGCGGAAACAATCGAGAAGCACAGCGACAGGGCGATGACGATAGCGAGCATGGCCCATTGCAGCCAGAGGGCCTGTAGATAAGTCAGCCACGGCCAGTGCTGTTCGCGCGAACCCGTGATGATGGCAAAGAAAATGTAGAAAACGATCAGTGCCAGGCCGGTGGCCAGCCAGCAACCGAGAAATTTTCCGAGGATGAATTGTGCGCGTGTGACCGGCTTGGCCAGCAGCGGAAAAATGGTGCGGCTTTCGCGTTCGGCGGGAATCTGCCGCGCCGTCGTGATGAGGGCAATGAGCAGCGCCGAAATCCAAATAAGCAACATGCAAATGTCTTTGACGTAACGCACGATTTTCGGGTCGTTAAAGAAATTGACCATGCCGGCGGCGATGGTGATGAGCGCCGTGAGGACAAACAGGACGTAAAAGTCCTTGCGGCGATAAAGCTCTTTGATGACGATGCCGGCCAATGCCCAAATCGTGTTCATGACGCGGATTGTGTTTGATAGCCGATAATGTCCAGAAAGGCTTTTTCCAAATTGGCCTGGTGTTGCGCCACAAGATCGCTGACGCGCCCCGTGGCCTTGAGTTCGCCCTGATTGATGATGGTCACGCGGTCGCAAACGGTTTCCACTTCGCCCAACTCGTGTGACGAAAAGAACACTGTCCGGCCCTCGTTTTTCAGGCGTTGGATGATTTCACGGACTTTCATGCGGCCCAACGGGTCGAGACCGCTGGTCGGTTCATCGAGAATCAATAAATCGGGTTTGTTGATGAGCGCCTGGGCAAGGCCGACGCGCTGCTGCATTCCTTTGGAATAAGATTTGATGGGACGTTTGCGCGCCGATTCCAGTTCGACGAGCTTGAGCAGTTGGTCAATGCGCTTGTCCGCTTCGGCCCGCGGCAGGCCGAAAATGCGCGCATAAAACCGGAGCAACTCCTCGGCAGTGAGAAACTTGTAGTAATACGTCATCTCCGGCAAATAGCCGATGCGCTGGCGCGCAATGGGCTGGCGCACGTCAATGCCGAAAAGATACGCCGCGCCACGGGTCGGCGGCACAAAGCCGAGCAGGACGTTGATGGCCGTGGTTTTGCCCGCGCCGTTCGGTCCGAGAAAGCCGAAAACTTCGCCGACATTCACCTCTAAATCGAGACTGACCAGCGCGACTTTGGTTGTCGGGCGGAATTCACCGCTGGTGAACTCGACGCGCAATTTTTCTGTTTTTAGAATGATGCTCATGCCCGACTTGAACGACCGGCAAATTCCGGTCTTTTTCCTAATCTAAACGGTTCTCGAAGTCAACGCTGCCGCATTAAAAACAAAAGGCACAAGAGATTCCTTGTGCCTTGAGCAAGCCGGGCAGTTGTTACTGCAGGACATGAGGAGGGGTAACCGTTGTGCCGAGTGAACAAACAGCCTGCGGAATATCACCCACTTTCTGCAGGCTGTAGTCGCCCTTGGCGGGGCAGGGGGGGATTGACCCCTCGCTATTCAATTTGATGTAGGGCGTGATATCATCAGGCCAGGTGACTGCGTCCCCGACGTGTAATCCTTTTTCGATTGCAACCTGTTGGACAGCGGTTTCAATCTGTCGCAGATTGTTGATGCAGGCGGTGGCTTGCGATCTGGTGCGGGCATGCACGAAGCTGGGAATGCCAATTGCCGCCAGGACGCCTATGATGGCCACGACAATCATGATTTCCACCAACGTGAAACCCGCCAAGAGCGAAGCTTTGGAGGTTTTCATACTACATGTTCTTTCGTTTATGCGGCGTGAACCACACAACGGGCGAGTTATAATGTAATAATTACGGTTGCGTTCACTAATTGCCCGTTGCGACCACAATTTGATATTTAACAAGCACTACCAATGCCAATATCCGGGTGAAAAACAGGAGGTTTTTTTGAAAATCAGCCTGCTTGGGTCAAAAAAGCAAAAAGGCCCGAAGCCTTTCGCTTCGAGCCTTTGAATCAAACCCACTATTAATTACGGCATAACGTGGGGTGGAGTAACCGTGGTCAAATTGCAGGTAACTTGCGGCGTGTCACCCACTTTGCCCACAGTATAGGAGCCCTGCGCCGGACACGGAGGGATGCTTTTATTAGCGTTCAACTTGATGTAGGGGGTCAGATCCGCGGCCAGGGTGGCAGGACCGTCCCCGGTCTTTTTCCCGTTTTCCAGCGCCCATTCATTAACAGCGGCATCAATCTGACGCATGTTATTGATGCAAGCATTGGCTTGCGAGGTGGCGCGGGCTCTCACGAAGTTGGGAATGGCGATTGCCGCCAACAGGCCGATAATGGCCACGACAATCATAATTTCCACCAATGTGAAACCTGACTTGCGGAGGGTCTTGGTGTTTTTCATTTTGCTTTTTCTTTCCGTTTGTTGCGGCGTGAACAATACAACAGGCGGGTTACAATGATTACACTTTGTTCACTGATTGCCTGCTGCAACCGCAGCTTATTGGATAGGTTAGCACATACGGTGCCAAAATCCAGGTAAATCAGACTGCCCATTTACCAGACTGACCATTACCTCAAAAATGGTCATTTGTTTTAAATAATAAAAAAGGCCCGAAGCCTTTCGCTTCGAGCCTTTGAATCAAACCCACTATTATTAATTACGGCAGAACGTGGGGTGGAGTAACCGTGGTCAAATTGCAGGTGACTTGCGGACTATCACCCACTTTGCCCACTGTATAAGAGCCCTGTGCCGGACACGAAGGAATGCTGCTGTTACCGTTCAACTTGATGTAGGGTGTCAGATCCGTAGCCAGGGTGGCAGGACCGTCCCCGGTCTTTTTCCCGTTTTCCAGCGCCCATTCATTGACTGCGGCGTCAATCTGACGCATGTTATTGATGCAAGCATTGGCTTGCGAGGTGGCGCGGGCTCTCACGAAGTTGGGAATGGCGATTGCCGCCAACAGGCCGATAATGGCCACGACAATCATAATTTCCACCAATGTGAAACCTGACTTGCGGAGGTTTTTGGTATTTTTCATTGTTATTTTTCTTTCCGTTTGTTGTGGCGTGAACAATACAACAGGCGGGTTACAATAAGTACGTTTTTGCTCACAAGATTGTCTGTTGCAACCACAATTTACGACATGTCATTAGCAATCACAGTGCCAAGTCCAAAGTAAAGTTGCGTTTGCCATTGGCGTCCGCCGCCCAACCAGTGCATGGAATAAAACGAAATATGGATTCAACGGCCAGGAATTGTGTAGTTTTCCCGTGAGATCGCTGTGAAAATCGCCATGCGCGTTTTGTTGCGATGTCTCAACTTAAAACGCCCTGTAGGATTTTTGGACATGGTACAGGGAAATCACTTGCACCGTTTTAGTTCAATCCCTGCCTTCGATTCTTGCTTCCGCCTTCATTGCATTTCGGCGTGACGAGCCGGCGGGGGCTGTGGCTTAATACGGCGCGTGAACACGATTGGCATCGTTCCCGCCCGTTACGCTTCGACGCGTTTTCCCGGCAAACCGCTCGCGCTCATCGCCGGCAAGCCGCTGATTCAGCACGTCGTCGAACAATGCCAGAAAGCCAGGTCGTTGAGCGAAATCATCGTGGCGACGGACGACACCCGGATCTGGGAAGTGGCACAGAATTTCTGTCGCGCGGAAATGACGCGACCGGATCATCCGAGCGGTTCCGATCGCATCGCCGAAGTCGCCGGGCGTTGCCCCTGCGACGCGGTGGTGAACATCCAGGGCGACGAACCGTTGATTGACCCGGCGGTGATTGACGCCGTTGCCGGCGCACTGGCGCGCGACGAAATGTCCACTGCCGCCACGCGCATCAAAAGTCCCGAAGAACTCAACAATCCGAATGTCGTAAAAGTCGTTGTCAATGCCGCCGGTCGCGCGTTATATTTTTCCCGGCGCACGATTCCGCATCTGCGCGAGGCCGCCAGTTGTTCAGCGAGCGAACGGTTGGCGGCGTTTGCTTTTTTAAAGCACCTCGGCATTTACGGCTACCGGCGCGAAACGCTGCTGCGGCTGGTGAAATTTTCGGTGTCGCCGCTCGAAAACGCGGAGAAACTGGAACAATTGCGCGCGCTGGAAAATGGCATCCAAATCGCGGTCGTGAAAGTGGATTACGACAGCGTGGGCGTGGATGTGCCGAAAGACATCGCGCGGGTCGAAAAGATTTTAACCACGGATGGACACAGATGAACACGGATCAATTTGTAAAAATACTCAAAGCATAAATCTATGAATGATTTGCCATTTTTGGGTAAAATAAAAATGCCCTTATTCATGTGGGTAATGGACTGGATAGCGTTGCTCTTCGCTGGGGCAGTATCCATTGTTTGGCCATTCTTGTTCTTTGAACCGCCATATTCGCCCCACTTGTGGGCAGGTATAGTACTCTGGTTAATTCCGTTGGCAGGTTTGGTTGGTATGACCAAAGATTTCATCGGTCACATCAAAATAACCAAACTTGAAATACAAGAAGATGGCGTTCACAAACCAACCAAGACAGGGGACATTCTTTTAAAGTGGGAAGACGTAACCAGATGCGAGCCACAATATGGAATATATGGAATAGTGTCCCTCACCTTGTTTTTCGGAAGAAGTGAGAGAATCCGAATACCGGGTTGCGTCAAGGATATCAAAGATATTGAAAATTACTGTTTGCAGAAACTTGAGCAGGTAGGAACTTTTGAAGACGGTCGGAAAGTGCCTCGCGTTATTTTCTCCATCCCATTGCCGTTCGGGAGAAAACGATGAAAATTGTTCCACATCCGTGTTAATCCGTGTCCATCCGTGGTTGAAAGAAATTTGAAATGAAATACATTTTTGTCACCGGCGGGGTGGTGAGTTCACTGGGCAAGGGCCTGACGGCGGCGTCGCTGGGCACCCTGCTGGAAAACCGCGGACTCAAGGTGGTGCTCCAGAAGTTCGACCCCTACCTCAACGTGGACCCCGGCACGATGAGCCCGTTTCAGCATGGCGAGGTTTATGTGCTGGACGACGGCGCGGAAACGGACCTCGACCTCGGCCATTACGAGCGGTTCACCAACGTCAAGCTGACCCGCCTGAACAACCTTACCAGCGGTCAGGTTTATCAGACCGTGCTCAACAACGAACGCGAGGGGAAATATCTCGGCAAGACTGTCCAGGTGATTCCGCACGTCACCGACGAAATCAAAAACCGTATTCACCTCCTCGCCGAAAAATCCAAAGCCGACGTCATCATCACCGAAATCGGCGGCACGACCGGCGACATCGAAGGGCTGCCGTTTTTGGAGGCGATCCGCGAGTTCGCGCTGGAGGCCGGCCAAAGCAACGTGATTTTTGTTCACGTCACCTATGTGCCATTCATCAAGGCGGCGGGCGAATTGAAAACGAAACCCACACAGCAATCAGTCGCCAAGCTGCGGGAAATCGGCATCACCCCCCACCTCATCGTCTGCCGCTGTGAGAAGCCGCTGGAAAAGGAGCTGCGCCAGAAGATTTCGTTGTTCTGCAATGTGCCCGTGGAGGCGGTGATTGAAGAGCAGGACGTGGAACACTCGATTTACGAAGTGCCGCTCATGCTCCAGCGCGAGCGTGCTGACGACCTGATCTGCGGGCTGCTGCGCCTCGATGTGCCGCCCGCCAACATGGCGCACTGGCAGGAAATCATCCGCAAAATCATCGCGCCGCACCACCGCGCCCGCATCGGCGTTGTCGGCAAATACATCGGCCTGCAGGACGCCTACAAGTCCGTGTATGAGGCGATCAGCCACGGCGGCATCGGCAACGATTGCGGCGTGGAAATTGTGCGCGTGGATTCGGAGGAGATTGAAAAAGAAGGCGCGGCCAAAATCCTCAAGGGATTGGGCGGCATCCTGGTCCCCGGCGGTTTTGGCGAGCGCGGCATCGAAGGCAAAATCAAGGCCGTGCAATACGCGCGGGAAAACAAAATTCCCTATCTCGGCCTCTGCCTCGGAATGCAAATCGCCACCATCGAATTTGCGCGGAATGTTTTGAAATTGGAAAAGGCGCACTCGACCGAGTTTGACCCGGCCACGCCGCACCCGGTGATTGCCATGCTCGACGAACAAAGGCGCGTGACCCAAAAGGGCGGGACGATGCGGCTGGGCGCGCAGCCGTGCCAGTTGGCGCTCGGCACAAAAGTGGCCGAACTCTACGGCTCATTCGTGGTCAACGAACGCCACCGCCACCGCTACGAATTCAACAACGCCTACCGCGAGAAATTTGAAAAGGCCGGTTTTGTTTTCAGCGGCCTGTCGCCCGACGGCAAGCTGGTTGAAGTCATTGAACTCAAGAACCATCCGTTTTTCATCGCGAGCCAGTTTCACCCGGAGTTTTTGAGCAAACCACACCAGCCGCATCCGCTGTTCAAAGGCTTTATTGCTGCGGCGCACGCGAAAATCCACCGGAAACCGCTGTGAAATATGCGCAAGTGTCCGATTCAAAAGATTTCTCGAAAAGCCGGCGAAGCCGGCATCCCGTTTCTTGTCATCGGAGGCTTTGCCGTTCACGCGCATGGATACGTGCGAACGACCGACGATCTTGATTTGATTGTCCCCGGCGGACAACGCGCGCGATGGAGCCAATTGCTGGATAGCTTTGGAATGGTCGTTAAAAACGACGCGGCGACATTTTTGCAATTTGACCCCAAAGATGAAGCTGGCATGGAGGTGGATTTGATGTTTGTTTCCGAAAAGGTTTTTGAGCAACTGAATCAATCCGCCGTCGAAGCGGCCGTTGAAGGCGTTAAAGTGAAAGTGGTTTCGTTGCCTCATCTGATTGCCTTGAAATGTCATTCGCTGCAAAACAGCAAGGCTTTGCGCCGCTTGAAGGATATGGACGATTTGATTCAACTCATTTTGGTCAACCGCCTGGACTTGAACGAGCCTGAACTTCGAGCGACAATACTCAAACATGGAAGCGCGGAAACCTATGAAAAATTACGACACGCCTGCGTGGACGGATGATGGCGTCCTGCGCGATTCGCCCGGTTTGGAATTCCCCGACTGGAGCGGAATGTTGCCGCATCGCTCGCGTATGTCTTTTGAGGAAGCCGTGCGATGGAATGATGAAATGCTTGCCATGTTTCCGCCCAAGAAACTTTTACCAAAGTTGGAAGCGGAACGTCGTTGTTATGCGGAGTTTGTGCTTTGACCGGCACCGCGCATGAAACGGTTCTTTTTCAGGATTTGCCTCACGGCGCTTGTCCTGTTTGCGTTGCTCGTCATTAGTTTCGTCGTTTGGCGGGTGAATCTGGCGCATGACGTTGACGCGAAGTTGCAGGCGATCCGCGCCGCCGGTTTGCCGGAAAATCTGAATGAACTGGTTCCGCAGTTCCTTCCCACCGTGCTGGCTGATCCGTTCGATGGACAGCCGCTGCGTTATCATCGCCTCGCCAAAGGTTACGTGATTTACAGCGTTGGCCAGGACGGCCATGACGACGGCGGGCGGGAAAAGCCCGCCGACTGGAAATACAGCGACAAAACCGCTTACGATATTACCTTTACCGTCGAACGGTAATAAGCGCATAAATTCTTGTCGTGACTTATTCCGAAGCCATTCAATTTCTCTACGACCTCCGCCTTTTTGGCGCGAAGTTCGGGCTGGAAAACACGTTCAAGCTTGCCGTGCTGGCGGGCAATCCGCAAAAACAACTGCGATTCATCCATGTCGCCGGCACCAACGGCAAGGGTTCGACGTGCGCTATGCTGGAAAGCATATACCGGGCAGCCGGCTTGCGCGTCGGGCTGTTCACCTCGCCGCATCTGGTTTCGTTTCGTGAACGGATCCAGGTGAATCGCCGGTTGATTTCGGAACACGAAGTTGTCCGGCTGGTTGAGGAATTGCAGCCGTTGCTGAAACAGTTCTCCTCCGATCATCACCCGACGTTTTTCGAGGTCGTAACAGTCATGGCGTTGAAATATTTTGCCGGGCAGAAATGTGATCTGGTGATTTGGGAGACCGGTTTGGGCGGGCGGCTGGACGCCACGAACATTGTCACACCGCTCGCCGGCGTCATCACGAACGTCGCCTTCGACCACCAGCAATGGCTCGGCGATTCGCTGGGAAAGATTGCCGCCGAAAAAGCGGGCATCATCAAGCCGGGCGTGCCGGTCATCACGGCGGCGGATGAGCCGGAAGCGCGGGCGGTCATTGAAAAAACGGCGGGGGAGAAACATGCGCCACTGATTAAAGTAGCGCAGGCGTCTCGCCTGCACGCAGCAGCCGGGACGGCTGCGCTACCTTTGCCCGGCGACCATCAAAGGTTGAACGCTGCGCTGGCATTGGCCGTGGTCGAGGGATTGCAGGATAAAATTCCAGTGAGCGACGCAGCCATACGCAATGGTTTGCAAAACGTCAATTGGCCGGGGCGCATGCAGTTGATCCAAAAGCCTGGCGGCCAAAAAATCCTGCTCGACGGCGCGCACAATGTGGCCGGAGCCAAGGCTCTGCGCCAGGCGTTGGAGAAATATTTTGGCGCGACGAGACGAATATTGGTTCTGGGGGTGCTGCAGGACAAGGATTGGCGGCAGATTTGCGAAACGCTCGCGCCGCTGGCGGTGCGAATTTTTACCGTCCCGGTTTCCAGCGAACGCACCGCCGACGCGCACAAACTGGCGGCCGCCTGCCGCGCAGCAAATTCAACGGCTGAGATTGTCGCCGGTGATTCCTTGCGCGAAGCGCTGGGAAAAATTCCCAGCGACGATTTCGTTGTTGTCACCGGCTCGCTTTACCTGGTGGGTGAGGCGCTGGAATCCTTCGGGCTTTCACCGGCAACCAGCGGCGAGCGCGCGTTGAATGAATGGAGCATGCATTCGGAACCGTTGTTCACAACCGCATCGTAAGGCCCTTCTAGACTGCTTCAGGCTTTGCCGGACGTGTTGGGGGGTTAAATCCAATGGCCCCGAAAGGCCGAAATCCGAAGCTCGAACCTGCCGCGCCCCATCTTAACGCGGCGGCCTTTGTGATTTCGGAGATCGGTCTTCAACCGCTTCATTGGTGTTTATCAGTATTAATAATTCCTAAAAAAGAGCGGGTTAATAATAAAAGCGCCGGAGTTCTGCGCTGCTTATACTTGCAGGCTAATGCAGGGCCGGTTTGACGCATCGGCCCTCGGACGATAGATTCGGCATCGCGGTTCCCTGATACGGGCTTCATGAATTTTTTGATGAAAATCTGGTGCTCTTCCCTCGGGAAGAAGTACATCATGGGCATCAGCGGCTTCGTGCTGGTGTTCTTCATCGTTACTCATCTGATGGGCAACCTGCAGATATTTGTCGGCCCCTGCTGGCTCAACACCTACGGCCTGTTTCTGCACGAACGCCATGAAATCCTCTGGCCAGCGCGCATCGTCCTGCTCACGATGGTCGTGTTGCACATCTGGTCGGCGTCCAAACTGCAGGCCGAGAACCGGGCCGCCCGGCCCGTGGGTTACGCCGGCAACCCGGCCCCGTTTGCCGCCAGCTATGCCTCCCGCACGATCATGATGAGCGGCATCATGATTGCCGCTTTTGTCATTTTCCATCTGCTCCACTACGCGCTGGGCGTGCGGGCGGTCAACCTGACCGGCATCAACTTCAGCACGCTGCAAGACCCCCAGGGCCGGCCAGACCTCTACCTGCTGCTGCTGCTCGGGTTCAGTCGTTGGCCCATTTCAGTTTTTTACATCATTGCCATCGGACTGCTTTGCCTGCACCTCAGCCATGGCATGCGTGCCATGTTCCAGTCGGTCGGTTGGAAATGGACGTTTGGAGGAGTATCACAACTCCCTGACAGGATTGCCCGTTGGTTTGCCCTGATCCTTTTCATCCTTTACGTGTCAATCCCGATTGCCGTGATGTGCGGCTACGGCAAGGCTTACAAGGAGCAGGCGCTCCAGCGTCTCAAGACGAATGCGGTTTCCGGAAAGGTGGCTGCGCGGTGACATGAGTCTTGACGCCAAAATTCCTTCCGGCCCGCTCGCGCAAAAATGGGACCGCTACAAGTCCGACATGAAGCTGGTCAACCCCGCCAACAAGCGGAAGTTTGACGTGATTGTCGTTGGCACGGGGCTGTCAGGCGCCGCCGCCGCCGCCACGCTGGCCGAGCTCGGCTACCAGGTGAAGGCATTTTGCTTCCAGGACACCCCGCGCCGGGCGCATTCCATCGCCGCCCAGGGCGGCATCAACGCAGCCAAGAATTATCAGAATGACGGCGACTCCGTCTTTCGCCTGTTTTACGACACCATCAAGGGTGGCGACTTTCGCGCGCGCGAGGCGAACGTCTTCCGGCTCGCCCAGGTGAGCGCCAACATCATTGACCAGTGCGCGGCGCAGGGGGTGCCGTTCGCCCGCGAATACGGCGGCACGCTGGCGAACCGCTCGTTCGGCGGCGCGCAGGTGTCGCGCACGTTTTACGCGCGCGGCCAGACCGGCCAGCAACTCCTGCTCGGCGCCTACCAGGCCATGTGCCGGCAGATCAGCCTGGGCAACATCCGCATGTTTCCCCGCACGGAAATGCTCGACCTGGTGGTCGTGGACGGCGCGGCCAGGGGCATTATAGTCCGCGACCTGGTCACCGGCGGAATTTTCTCGCACGCGGCGGACGCGGTGGTGCTGGCGACCGGTGGTTACGCCAACGTATTTTTCCTTTCCACCAATTCCATCGGCTGCAATGTCACCGCGACGTATCGCGCCTACAAGCAGGGCGCGTTCTTTGCCAATCCCTGCTACACGCAGATTCATCCCACGTGCATCCCCGTCAGCGGCGACCATCAGGCCAAGCTCACGCTCATGTCCGAGTCGCTGCGTAACGACGGCCGGATCTGGGTGCCGAAGCGCAAGGAGGATTGCGGCCTGAAGCCGGAGGCAATCCACGAGGCGGACCGCGACTATTATCTGGAGCGGAAGTATCCGAGCTATGGCAACCTTGCGCCGCGGGACATCGCCTCACGCGCGGCGAAGGAGGTTTGCGACGAAGGCCGCGGAGTCGGTCCTGGCGGGCGGGGGGTTTATCTTGATTTCTCGAAGGCCATCCAACGGCTGGGGGAAGTCGCCATTTGCGACCGTTACGGCAACCTGTTTGACATGTACGAACGGATCACCGGTGAAAACGCCCGTCGGCAGCCGATGCGGATTTATCCGGCCGTCCATTATACTATGGGCGGCATCTGGGTGGATTACGGTTTGATGAGCACGCTGCCGGGCTTGTTCATCATCGGCGAGGCGAATTTCTCCGACCACGGCGCCAACCGGCTCGGGGCCAGCGGGCTGATGCAGGGATTGGGCGATGGCTATTTCATTTTGCCTTACACCATCGGACATTATTTTGCCTCGACGAAGCTGGAAAAAATCCCGGCGAGCCATGCTGAATTCAAAAAGGCGGAGGAAGGTGTGCGCCAGTTCACGCGGCGGCTTCTGTCCATCAACGGCCAACGCAGCGCGACGAGCTTTCACAAGGAACTCGGCCGGCTGATGTGGGAAAACTGCGGCATGGCGCGCAACCGTCAAAGCCTGGAGACCAACCTCAAGCGCATCCCGGAACTGCGCGAAGAATTCTGGAAAAACGTCAGGGTGACGGGTTCGGGCGAAGAGTTGAATCAGAACCTCGAGCACGCCGGCCGCGTGGCGGACTTCCTTGAATTTGCCGAACTATTGTGTGTGGACGCGCTGCACCGCGAGGAATCCTGCGGCGGCCATTTCCGCGTGGAACATCAAACCGAGGACGGCGAGGCCAGACGCGACGACACCAACTTCGCTTACGTGGCCGCCTGGGAATTCAAGGGTTTGGACCGGCAGCCGGAACTGCACAAGGAGCCGCTGGTTTTCGAGGAAGTGAAAATGGCCACGCGCAGTTACAAATGAATCTCACCCTCAAAATCTGGCGGCAGAAGAACGCGGCGTCACCCGGACGCTTCGAGACGCACGAGGCCCGCGACGTCAGCCCGGACATGTCGTTTCTCGAAATGCTCGACCTGGTCAACGAACGCCTCATCGCTGGAGGCCGGGAACCATTTGTATTCGACAGTGATTGCCGTGAAGGCATCTGCGGCACGTGCTCGCTGGTCATCAATGGCGTTCCCCATGGCGGCCGGAAAGGCACCACCGTCTGCCAGCTTTACCTGCGCCATTTCCGGGATGGCCAGACCATCACCATCGAACCCTGGCGGGCGCGGGCGTTCCCCGTGGTCAAGGACCTGATCGTGGACCGCTCCGCGTTCGATCGCATCATGCTGGCCGGCGGTTTTATTTCGGTGAACATCGGCAATGCGCCGGAAGCCAATGCGCTTCCGGTGTCGAAGGAAATCGCCGACCTCGCGATGGATGCGGCGGCGTGCATCGGCTGCGGCGCGTGCGTGGCCGTCTGCAAAAACGCCAGCGCCATGCTGTTCGTCGCGGCAAAGGTTTCCCACCTCAATTATCTCCCGCAGGGCCAGGCTGAAAAGGATCGCCGGGTCAAGAACATGGTGATGCAAATGGACCGGGAAGGGTTTGGCAATTGCACCGTTACCGGCTCGTGCGAAGCCGTTTGCCCGAAGGCAATCAGCCTCGATTTTATCGCCAAAATGAACCGCGACTACGCTGTGGCCGTGGTCAAGGGTGAACTCAAAAAACACTGACGGTGGAGTGGGTTAGACGGCGAAGCCTTCCCGCCCGGCTTCCATTGTTGTCACCAGGTCTTTTTTGGCCAACACCCAATTTCCCAATGTCAACGGATGATCCGGCAATTTGTCGCGATACAGGCGATATGCAGAAGTAGCCGTTGCAGTGTGCGGCGCGCGGAGCTGGTGAAAGCGTGCGACGAACAACAATCAGAGGTCATTAACCAGGTCGCGCACTCTCACACCAAGGGCTTTGGCAACGCGCAAAAGCGCGTGAAGGCTGATCCATTGCTCTCCCCGCTCAATTTTGCCTACATAAACCGGATGCAGGTCGGCCTTTTCCGCCAATTTTTCCTGACTCATGCCAATTTGGTCGCGATATCTCCGAATGGAGTCTCCAAGAGTTTTAAGATTTGGTCGCGGGCGCGCCACAACTGCTTAGGAAAGCAAGGCAGCTTGGAACTTAAAACACCCAACATGGGTTTATTTTCCGCTTGACTACCCCGGCTGAAGATTTAGAATCGCTCCTGAATTCGGGAGAAACCGGGTTAAAAACTTATGAAAAAGACACGGATGGTTTCAGTGGGGATTGCGTTTGTTCTCGCAATTACTTTCAGTTCACACGCCCAAACAACGACCATATCCATTCAATCTTTGCATTCAGCTTCAGCCGACGGTTTGAGCGTGATGTTGCAGGCGATAGAGGAAACGACGCCGTTGACGGCGGAATCCGTTCCACGGGGCGCCATGTTCTGGTCTGCCCAATATATCAATTATCCCCCGCTGCCATCGAACATCAATAATCTGCCGGCGTGGAATTTAGGCGGTGGCAACTGGCTTCTGGCGGACCAGGATTTCGACTACGCTGCCTTGGAGCAGCAAAATGCGGCGATGCACATGCTGTCCAAGGCAATGGGTTTGGAGATGGACAGCCAAGAAGTTGACGACAACAGCTACACGATAGACACCAACGGGCTGTGGCTGGAGATCGCTGGCGTCAGCAACGGCGCGGCTTGGTTCAATCTGCACAACTCCACCAATCAGGTCTATGCCATCTGGAGCACAACGGATCTGCTGGTGGGGTGGAATGTGGCAGCGGAAGTATGGCCGACGAATTCAGAGGTGATGCCCTTCACGGTGCCGACGCTGGAGCGGCAGAATCTGTTTGTGCGGGCGGAGGACTGGACGGGAGTGGACAGCGATGGCGATGGCATCCCGGATTGGTGGATTTGGAAGTATTTCGGCGATCTTTCGGAAAACGCCACTAATCTGGACAGTCAGGGCAACACGCTCCTTGATGACTACCAAAACGTCGTTGACCCGAATGTCATCCAATTCTCATTGCCGTTCACGAATTATTACGTCAACACCCTTAACGTGCCCGTCCAATTGAACATCTCTGGCGGCGTGCCGTCTTACATGGCGGTGTTGATCAATGACATGAACCAAGACGATGCCGTCTGGCAGCCCTACACTTCGTCCAATATTGTCGTGACGCTTGGGTCAACGAATGGCGCGTACGGTATTTTCGTGGGTTTGCGTGGTTTGCCGCCCGACGCAACCCAAACCTGGCGATGGGCGTCGGCGACTTTGTATTTCGTTGCGCCGCTACTGACCATCACCAGCCCTGCAACCGGCATGGTCTCCCAATCTCTAATCCAGTTGCAGGGTTACGCCAGTCAACCGTTGGAGAGCCTGGCTTTTGATGTCAGCAACGCGGCGGGCGTTGTCACCAATCAACCCGGCTTTCTGACGGGACAATTCTACGACACCAGCCTGCTGGCCTACACCACCAATTACTTTGAATGTTCCGACATCGTCTTGAACGATGGGACGAACGTTATCACGCTGCACGCCACCGACTGGGCGGGGAATACGATGAGTGTGAGTTTCACACTGGATTATTCCGCCGACACCAATCCGCCGGTGTTGAATCTTGTTTGGCCGCAGGATGGCACACCTATCAGCGGCAGCCAGTTCACCTTGCAGGCGCAAGTCAGCGACCCGAAGGCAACTGTCACGGCTTCGATTAACGGCAACACGGTGCAAGGATTGGTTGAGCAGAATGGTACGGTTTGGGTGCAAAACCTGTCGTTGAACGCCGGAACCAATGCCGTGACCCTGACGGCCAGCAATGCCGTTGGCGGCGTGAGTGTCACCAATTTCAATGTAATTGGGAACGATGTGGGTCTGGTGATCAATCCTTTGACCAGCGACCAAATGAACCAACCTTCCGTTATTGTAACCGGCTTCATCGGCGATCCGGTTGACGACTGTGTGGTGGTCAATGGCGTGAAGGCAGCGGTTTATGATGATGGCTTTTGGGAGGCGGATGGTGTGCCGGTAAACCCCACCGGCACGGCCAGTTTGTATGTGCAAGTTTATGTAGGCGACCCCGTTCTTATCGCTTCGCAAAAGGCCGATAAGCCACAACCGGCGATGGTGGTGCTGGCGGGCTACTCGGGTTCTATAAATACACATGATTCCTTCCAGGGCTGGCCCTGTCTGGACGTAAGAACCATCAACTGGGCGCATGATTCCGGCGGGAACGAAACCGACACCGGATATGTTCCCACCGATGCATGTATTGCGGAAGGTTACTTCAACTTCACGGACGGCCTTCCCGCCGATGGTCCCGGCTTTGCGACCCCGGAACTCGGATTGGTATGGGATTATTTTTCGGTGAACGTCCCGTATGGCGACAATGGTGGGAGTTTTCAGCGCTTGTCCAAAGCGCAACCGATGATTGCGCCCTCGGGTCAGCAGCCGGCGGGGACGACCAATGTTTATCTGGTGCTGGTGAGCGCATCGGAATATTCCAACCCCATTCAAGGCTTCGGATCGACTCCCGGAGATATGCCCCAGCCGCCGGAATGGTGGCGGTACAAAGGTGAAGCTTTGGTCAACACGGGAATCACCAACACTAACGGCGCGGTGTGGGGCGCAACGCTGGTGTCGGCTCTGGCAGGCAAGACTCCCATTATCACGCTCACCAACACGCAGTGTTACTCCAACAACGCCGCCAGTTTGAATATGCAGGTTACCAATGTAACTATTCAATCTCTCACCGTGGTGTCGAACAGTGCGACGCAGATTGACGCGACGAATTGGGCGGTGGTAAAGACGCCGACGAATGATTATGTGATTGTGCAGGCGACTTTCAACTACACGAACGATTGGTTTCTGACCAATGCCACGCTTCAGGCCGAAGCCGGAGCGGCGATTCAGTGGAGCGGTGGCGAGCCTGTGCCGGGCAACCTGCTGCAACGGCGGGTGTCAAAGACTAATTCTGTCGAAACGACAGTGACGGCTTCGCTCGGCTCAAGCACCACTAATCTCAATGTTTGGGTGATTTGGGCGACGATAAATTATCAATTTTCAGGCACGACTCCGGCAAATGCGCAGGTGTTGTGGACAAATACGAGTTCAACACTTCAATCTCACCTTATGTGGTATATGCCTGGCTTTACCTTGGGGGTTCAGGTATATCCAGACATGACCGGTCCACCTCCTGAAAACTTCTTTGTGGCCGGAACTAATGCTTACGCAAAAGAATGCTCAATTATTCAAATTCAACCTGTAGGTATTAATGAGGTGGTTACGAACGGATTCAATATTATTCAGTATCGTTGGTGCCACGAATTTATAGATGGGAATCCGAATCAGGCGAATGATGATTATTCTACGGATTGGGTTTTAGATGGCCCATTTCCTGCCTATCGGAATACTCATGCTCCGGACAGTTATGACAAAGTTTATGCAATTGACGGTCCAGGGATCGGGAAAATTAGTAGCGGCGTAAATATGTATGAAGTTCACCAGAATTATTTTGATTACGAAACATTTAATGGAACACGTTGTTCCGATACCAATTATTGGCACTTTGAAGCTGCATGGTTCGCTGGTCCGCCCCAAGTGATTAATCGTACAAACTTAGGCAATGGTTTAATTTCTCTCCCGACAACGAATCAATGGACTCAATGAATGACTAAAATTACAACTATCAACTCTTAACCTATGAAAATAGAAACTCTTACAAAAAACGGTGTGCGTCGAATTTTGAACGGCGCTTTCACTTTTCTCATTGTGTTTGTGGGTACAAAGGTTGTCGCTGAACCGGCGGATAATGTAAGCACAAATTCGTGTATTGAGAGTGAAGTTATCACACAGATTGAAACGATAAATTCCAACAAACCTCATGGAGACATGGTGAAGCTTTTCCAGGACGCATCTACTCATCGTCAGAAAACTATTCAAACATTGCTCGCAATTTTTAACGACCCGAAATCTTATGTTTTCCCTAAATGTTGTGTGGCGCATTATCTGGGAGAATTGCGTGCTTCGGAAGCGGCAGACAGTTTAGCTGCCCAAATCACACTTATGGCACCTTTGGGACATCATTCTCTATTTAATGAAGATGAACCAGCAAAGACAGCCCTGATTAGAATTGGCATCCCGTCCATTCCTGCGGTAATCCGCAACCTAGCCGCAAGCGATGATGCGAGGGTAAGAGAATTCTCGCTATATGTGCTTCAACAGATTGACGGGGACAAAGACATCGTGCAATTGCGTCTGCAAAAAGCTTTGAAGGCGGAAACAGATTCACAGAAACAGGCTCGGCTTCAAGCGGCATTAAAATCGTTGGTGAACGTTCAATGAGAATTTTGGACACTGGCAGCGAAAGCAAGCTGGTGGCGGGCAATCCTTTGCAACGGCGGGTGTCCTTGCAAGTCCTCACCCGTATTGACGGTGACAAGGATATTTCGCGTTTGCGTTTGCAAAAGGCTTTAAACGCACAAAAAGATTCACAGAAGCAGGCTAGGCTTCAAATGGCATTGAAGACGCTTGGAGAAACGCAGTTCGATAAGTGACACGGAATTTGCAAACGGCCAATCAGCCACCAATGTAGTATCTCATAAAGAATGATCCAGCCTCGAAAAGCTTCAGGATAGGCAAAGTTTGCGGCCTTGCCAATTGCGGGCGCGTTCTTACATGTGCGAAAGCTGTGTGCGAAAGCTGTTTCCGAACCTGACAACTTCCTTTAAGCTGTCCCGCAACATTTGCCATGAAGATCGCTTTATTCGGTCTGGCCGGGATTAAAACCGGCAAACATAACCTCAAGGACCCGCGTTTCGACGAGGCCGACAAACTGGTCGAGGCGGACAAGAAAACCTACGCGCAGGTGGACGTGGTGGGCGAGGATCAGTTGATTGACGCCGACGCCATCCTGGTGTCGGTGGAGGGCCGGGCGGACATGATCTTGAAGGATCTGGAATTTGTGGAAACGCGCCTGGGCCGCGAGCCGCAGGAGGCCGAGCGCCAGGCTTTGAAGAAAATCCAGGCGCTCCTGGAACAGGAGAAATTTGTCTTCAATTCCGGTCTGGCGCCGGAAGACCTGCAAGCCGTCGCCGCGCACAACTTTTTCACCGCCAAGCCGATCGTGGTGGCCGAACCGCCGGATTTGGAAAATCCCGATGCCCTGCTGCTGCGCGCGTTTGCCGAGGGCGGATACATCTGTTTCCTGACCGTGGGCGGCAAGGAGAACCGTGCCTGGCCGATTCGGAAGGGCACCACGGCGTGGGACGCCGGCGGCACCATTCACACGGACATCCAGAAGGGTTTCATCCGGGCCGAAATCATCAGCTATGCGGATTTCATCGCGGCGGGCGGCGAAACGCAGGCCAAGCGCGCCAACAAAATGCGGCTGGAGACGAAACAATACGTGATGCAGGACTACGACCTGACCAACTTCCGGTTCAACAAATAGAGACCTCTGCAAAACTGGAGCGCCGAGCACCGCCTCGGCGGGACGTGATTTATTTTCCATGTTGCCGAGACGGTGCTCGGCGTTCCAATTGCCAATCGTGCGAGTTATGCAGCGGTCTCAAATAACACCATTTCCCGGCGATAATTGGTGCAATGGGTAGGGCGGCACTGCTGCGCCGCCAAGTATGATGGCCGCGCAGCAGCACGGCCCTACCGTCTGGATTATGTGCCGGTTGTCTCTGGAAATTGGTATGGCTTGTTGCGTCGGCAGGCAGCATGCCTCGATCAATTCCGCGCCAGCCGGTTCGAATATGGCACTTAAGCTGCTCTTAATCAGGTTGGTGGTTTAACTATGAAAACAACCAATCATAACAGTCGAAAGGGCGCCAACCGGGACATCACGCAACAAACAGGGGCGGATGAGGTGCTACGCAAGAGCAACGAAAAGTTGCGGCAATTTGCCACCCAGCTCGAACGCAGCAATCGCGAGTTGCAGGATTTTGCCTATGTGACCTCGCACTATCTGCAGGAACCCCTGCGCAAAATCGTGGTCTTTGGCGAGCGGCTCAAGGAAAAGAACGCCGGGAAGTTTGAACCCGAATCGCTGGATTATCTGGACCGGATGCAGGAGGCGGCGGGGCGGATGCAGACCCTGATCAACGACCTGCTGGCTTTTTCGCGTGTTATTACCAAGGCCCAGCCGTTCACGCCGGTTAATCTGGCGGAAGCGGCCGCGGCAGTGGTGGACGATTTGAAAGACCGGATCGAACTGGTCAAGGGGCGCGTCGAAGTGGGATCGCTGCCGGTCATTGAGGCGGAACCGCTGCAAATGCGCCAGGTGCTGCAAAACCTGATCGGCAACGCACTCAAGTTCCGCCGTCCCGAAGAACCGCCCGTGGTGAAGGTCGGCGCGGAGATCATTCCCGACCCCGACACGCCCGAAAAGAAACTTTGCCGGTTGACGGTAAGCGACAACTGCATGGGCTTTGACGAGAAATATGTGGATCGCATCTTCAACGTTTTCCAGCGGCTGCACACCCGGAATGAATACGAAGGGATGGGCATGGGTCTGGCCATCGTGAAGAAGATTGCGTTGTATCACGGCGGGGACATCACCGCGAAGAGCAAACCGGGGGAGGGTTCCACTTTCATCATGACGATACCTGCGGATCACCCCAAAAATTCGCCGGAGGAAAACCAAAAGAAGGAAGGCCAAACGCCATTAATGGCTCGCTCACAAACCGGGTAGTCCGGCGGAATCCGCCCCTCCAGCGCGGTGCCCTGCCCATGGCACCGATTGTCTCGGGAATTCGTATGACTCGTTGCCCCTACAAGCAGCATGCCGCAAGTAATTCCGCACCCAGCCGGTCGGATATGGCATTCGGATATGGCATTTAAACTGCTCCAAAGCAAGGTTGATAATTTACCCATGAAAACAACCATTCATCACGGTCGGAAGGTTGTCGGTCTGATGGAGATTGACCCGAATGGCTCGAACGGGAAACAAACCGGAGCGGGCCGGCACCAATCACACAACGGACTGGAACGACGAGTTGCCGAATTGGAACAACAGGTCGCCGGGCTGGCGGCGAAAAACGCCGAACTGCTCGGGGGCAACAAAGCATTGGCCAACGCCGACAGGCTGTTGCAGGTGGAAATCGCCAAGCACAAGCGGACGGCGGCGGCGTTGCGGGAATCGCAGGCGCTTTATTCTTCGCTGGTTGACCAAATCCCTGCCGGCGTTTACCGCAAGGACGCGGAAGGGCGTTACGTCTTTGCCAATGTCACATTTTGCCGGCTCAGATCAGTCAAGCTGGGGGACGTGCTTGGCAAATTACCCCATGAACTTATCGCCATCACCTCCGGAGGAGGCATAAAATACCCGAACCGGGCCCAAATGATCGCCCTGGGCGAGCGAGATCATAAATTGATAATGGAAACCGGTCAGTCAATCGAGGAAGAGGAGCAATACATTACCCCGGATGGAAAAACCGGTCATCTGCACGCCATCAAGTTGCCGATATTTGACCTTGACCGAAAGGTTATTGGCACCCAGGCACTCCTGTTCGACATTACCGAGCGCAAGGTGGCGGAGGAAAAACTGCAGCGGTCCAACGAGGCGCTGGCCGTCACCCACAGACTGTTGCAAGCGATGCTGGACAACGTCCCGGACCGGATTTATTTCAAAGACACCGAATCCCGGTTCCTGAATGTCAGCCGGGCGCTCGCCAAGCGACTGGGAGTGGCCGACCCCAAAGAGGTCATCGGCAAAACCGACTTTGATTTTCAACTCCCGGACCGGGCCAGGGAGTTCTATGCGGATGAGCAGCGGATTATGCAGACCGGCGAGGCTTTGATCAACAAAACCGAGAAGCAGATCATGCCCAGCGGCGAAACCGCCTGGACGTCCACCACCAAAATGCCGATGCGGGACCCGCAGGGAAACGTCATCGGGTTGGTGGGCGTCAACCGGGACATCACGCAGTTGAAACAGGCGGAAGAGGCACTGGCCCGGGAGCGCCAGCTTCTGCGCACGTTGATTGACAACCTGCCGGACGCCATCTATGCCAAGGACACTGCCGGCCGCAAGACCCTGGTCAACCCGGCTGACCTGAAAAATCTCCGCTGCCAGACCGAAGCCGAAGCCATCGGCAAGAACGATTTCGATTTCTTTCCGAAGGACCTCGCGGAAAAATTCTGGGCCGACGACCTGAAGGTGATTGCGGGCCAGCCGGTCATCAACCGGGAGGAATATTTTTTTGACGAAGCCGGCCGGAAACGCTGGCTGTTGACCAGCAAATTGCCGCTGCACAATCAGGATGGGAAAATTGTCGGACTGATCGGCATCGGGCGAGATATTACCGTGCAAAAAGAGGCGGAGGATGCCCTGCGCGAAAGCGACGAAAAGTTGCAGCAATTCGCCCACCAGCTTGAACGCAGCAATCGCGAGTTGCAGGATTTCGCCTACGTGGCCTCACACGACCTGCAGGAGCCCCTGCGCAAAATCGTGGTCTTTGGCGAGCGGCTCAAGGAAAAGAACGCCGACAAGTTTGATCCCGAATCGCTCGATTATCTGGCCCGGATGCAAAGCGCGGGGGGGCGGATGCAGACCCTGATCAACAGTTTGCTGACTTTTTCGCGTGTCACCACCAAGGCCCAGCCGTTCGCGCCGGTCAATCTGGCGGAAGTGGCGGCGGCCGTGGTGGACGACCTGGAGGGCCGGATCGAGCAGGTCAAGGGGCGCGTCGAAGTGGGAACGCTGCCGGTCATTGACGCGGAGCCGGTGCAAATGCGCCAGTTGCTGCAAAACCTGATCGGCAACGCACTCAAGTTCCGCCGTCCCGAAGAGCCGCCCGTGGTGAAGGTCGCGGCGGAGATCATTCCCGACCCCAACACGCCCGAAAAGAAGCTATGCCGGCTGACGGTGAGCGACAATTGCATTGGTTTTGACGAGAAATATGTGGATCGCATCTTCAACGTTTTCCAGCGGCTGCACACCCGGAATGAATACGAAGGGACGGGGATGGGTCTGGCCATCGTGAAGAAGATTGCGTTGTATCACGGCGGGGACGTCACCGCGAAGAGCAAGCCGGGGGAGGGTTCCACTTTCATCATGACGATACCTGCGGATCACCCCAAAAATTCGCCGGAGGAAAACCAAAAGAAGGAAGGCCAAAAAACGCCGTCGGTTCTCTAACCCGCCGCTCCGGACGGCGGGCGCCATTCACACGAGCCTCCGGAAAAGTTGTCTCCCCGCGGACGGATTTGAAGTCCCGGTCAAAATGCCTTGACGCGCTGTTTCATGCATTCAGAATCGCACCCATGAAAATTCCATCAACCCTGTTGCTGCTGGCCGTTTTAACTTTTTCCCTTTCCGCCCCGGCGGCACCGCCGTCGGATAAATCCATCAACCAGTTGCTGCAACTGACAAAAGTTGACCAGCAGGCGGATTTCGTTTTCACCCAGATGGAGGACGCGATGAGGGCCGGCATCCAGCGGGCGGCGAAAGGGAAGACGTTAAACGCGGAGGAACGGGCGATCCTGGACCGGCAGCAGGCCAAAATGGCCGGCATCATGAAGGAGGAATTAAGCTGGGAGAAAATGAAGGACCAGTATGTCCAGGTCTATCGCGAAACGTTTTCCCAGGAGGAGATTGACGGACTGATTGCCTTTTTCCAGAACGCCGGTCGGCCGGTCGTTTGTGAGCAAGCAGCCGGACTTGACGAAGCGCACCATGACCATTATGCAGCAACACATGGAGCCCCTGAAGCAGAAGCTTCAAAAAATATCGGAGGAGACCAACGCGGAATTGAAAAAGGCTAAAGCGGAAAACCCACCCGCACCCCAGACGAATTAAATTTCACCGCGTGGGTTTTCATTTCACGCTTTTGTCGCCGCCCAACGTCGTTTAGATTCGGGCGCATGGTGTTTCGTTGGCAATGGCTTTTGATTTTGCTCGCGCTGTCAACGGGCGGTGAACGGAGTTTTGCCGCCAGCGCGCGGGAAGATCGCGCCTATGCCGCCGCCGTGAGCGCATTTCAGGACGGGATGTGGAACCGCGCGGAAACGGAGTTCGCGCAGTTCACCCGGAAATATCCAAAATCCGACCGCGTGGCCGAGGCGGTGTTGTTGCAGGCGGAGGCGGAATTTAAACTGGGAAGATATCCCCAGGCCATCGCGCTGCTCCAGGCGCGCAAAGCCGGAGCCGGGCATCTCGCCGACCAATACGTTTATTGGATTGGCGAAGCGCAGTTTCAAAACGGGGGTTTTTCCGCGGCGGCGGAAACGTTTGTTTCGCTGGCGCGCGATTTCCCGGAATCGTCTTTGCGGCTGCGCGGCATCGTCGCAGCGGCGGCGACCTGCACGCGGCTCACCAACTGGTTGCGGCACGACGCGCTGCTTGAAAACACGAACGGCGTCTTCCAACGGGTGGCCCGGCTGGATCCAGGAAACGAACTGGTTGTGATCGGGCAGTTGTCGCTGGAAAATTCAAAGTATCAGCAGCGCGATTTTCCGGGCGTGGTCACGGTTTATGAATTATTGACCAACCAATGGCAGACACTCAATCAGGGTCAGCAGTATCAGGGCACCTATCTGTTTTATCTGACGAAAGTGGAGCTGGGTGATTTTGCCGCGGCACTGGCGGCCACGACCAACCTCGTGCAGATTGCAAGTTCGCCGACCAATCAAAGCTGGCTGGCCACGGCCTGGGCGTCACGCGGCGCTGTGCTGGAACAGTCGGGCCGGACGGATGAAGCCATCGCCGCCTATCAGGAAAATCTGGTCAACGCGCCGGTGACGCAGAAACGGGAGGCGATTTTGAAAATCGCGGAACTGGAGATTGTGCAGGGGCAGTTGACCAATGCCGGGGAGGCGCTCACAAATTTTCTGGCGCAGTTTCCGGAAACCATTTCAGCGGACATCGCACTCCTGACAGCGGGCGAATTGCACTTGAAGGATTACGCCGCGCAGCCGGCGGCCACGAACCATTTGTCGGCGGCGCTCTCGGCGTTCGACCGGTTACTCACCAACAGTCCGCTGGCGGGCAAGGCGAATTTGGATCGGGGCTGGTGCTTGTGGCTCGCGGAAAAATATCCCGAAAGCTTCGAGGCTTTCAAGGCCGCCGCGCAGAAATTACCGCCGTCGGAAGACCTGGCGGTGGCGCAGTTCAAGATGGGTGACACGCTGTTCAAGCAAGAGGATTTTGCGGGCGCTTTGGACAATTACCGCGCGGTGATTGATGGTTTTACGAATTTTCCAGCGGTGGTCCGGTCGCTCGGGGGGCGGGCGCTTTACCAAAGTTTGCGTGCGAATCTGGAGTTGAAAGATGTGGCCGGCGCCAGCAACGTGATGGCGCGGATTTTGAAGCTTTCTCCGGCAAGCGATCTGGCTGATCGCAGCCTGTTGCTGGTGGGCGAAGATTTGACGGATGTGAGCCAGTCGGCAGCGGCCCGGGCGCTGTTTGAAAAATTCCAGGAGCAGTTTTCAAATTCCCGGTTGCGACCGGAGGTGGAACTGGCCATCGCGCGCACTTACGAGCAGGACCAGAACTGGCCGGCGGCCATCGGCAAATACAGCGGCTGGTTGAATGATTTTCCGACCAACAGGCTGTGGCCGCAGGCGGATTACGAACTGGCGCTGGCGGATTTCCGGGCCGGGAACGAGAGCAACGCCTTTGTGCGGTTCACGAATTTTGTCGCGCAGTTTCCGACCGATAAACTGGCGCCCCTGGCCCAATATTGGGTGGCGGACCATTACTTCCGCCTGGGCGGGACGAATTACGTGGACGCGGAAAGAAATTATAAAATGCTTTATCAAAACACCAACTGGCAGGGATGGCCCCTGGTTTACACCAACCTGGCTTATCAGGCGCGCCTGATGGCCGGGCACGCGGCGATGGGCCTGCCCAGCTACAATGACGCCATTGACCATTTCAAGACGCTGACGAGCAACACGAATTGTCCGCCGAACCTGAACGTGCAGGCCTTGTTCGCCTACGGCAGCGCGTTGATGCTGCAGGATTCGCCGGATACCAACAAACCGCTGGCGAATTTTCAACTGGCCATGAACGTGTTCAGCCAGATCTGCCGGTTGTATCCGACGAACGAACCCGGCGCGCTGGCGTGGTGCGAAATCGGCGACTGCGCCATGCAACTGACCAATTATGACGCCGCCACGAACGCCTACGCACAGGTATTCAACCCGCCGTTCGCGAACATTTCCGCGCGCAGCCGGGCGCAAATCGGTCTGGGCCTCGCGCTGGAAAAAAAGGCGGCTCTGGCGGCGGGCGGCGACCAAACCGCCCTGCTTCAAGCGGCGTTGGATAATTATCTCGACGTGCTTTACAAAAACAATCTTCGGGACGGTGAGCAACCGGATGAGTTTTGGACGAAAAAAGCCGGTTTACAGGCCGCGCCCCTGGTCGAGGTGCTCGGCGTTTCCGACCTGAACACATTTTATGACCGGATGGAGGAACGGCTGCCGCAGTTGAAGGATTGGTACGAAAAGAAAAAGGCTGCGGCCCAGGGACATTTGCCGCCGGTGAAAAATTAACTTGCCGTTTAACACACGCCGGGCGAGTTTAGTTCAGGATGAGAAGGCGGTGGCGGAAGTCCCTGATCCAAACACTGCCTGGTGGCAGAAAATCCTTTGAGGCTTGAGCGGACACGATCAACCCGCACAGGCCTAAGAGCGCCGTTCCGTGAGATGCGGAACGGCTTTTTATTTCAACCGGCAAAGTCAGCTGTCACACCCACGACTTGCGAATGAGCCAGGTTTTGATGAGTTGGGTGAGGCTGACGTAGCAAAGCAACGTCGCCAGCAAGATCAGCCAGTACAGCGGTGGCAGGGGCACAAATCCCAGCGGCCCGGCCAGCGGCGAGTACGGCAGATACGCGCCGATGGCCATGATGAGAATCGTCGTCATCGAAAGCTGCCAGCTGGAGCGCGACTGGATGAATGGAATCAGGTTCGTGCGGATGACGTGGATGATAAGCGTCTGGGTCATTATTGATTCGACAAACCAGCCGGTTTGAAACAGCGCGGCAGCGTAAGTGTGATTTACGGCTTCGTTGCCAAAATGCATGGCCAGTTCCGGTGTCACCATCACATTACTGCATTTGAAAATGAACCACATGACGGCAAAGGTGGTGTAGTCGAAAATGGAACTGATCGGCCCGATGAACAGCATGAATTTCGAAATCTCCCCCATTTGCCACGGGCGCGGCTTGGTAATTTGCTGCGGGCCAACATTGTCGGTGGGAATCGGGACTTGTGAGAAATCGTAAAGCAGGTTGTTGGTAAGGACCTGCAAGGGCAGCATCGGCAGGTAAGGGAACAGCAAACTGCCACCAACGAAGCTGAACATGTTGCCGAAATTCGAACTGGCGCCCATGCGGATGTATTTCAGGATGTTCACGAACACCTTGCGGCCTTCGAGCACGCCTTCCTCCAGCACCATCAGATTTTTTTCCAGCAGGATCACATCGGCGGATTCCTTGGCGATGTCCACCGCGTTGTCCACGGAAATACCCACGTCGGCGGCGCGCAATGCCGGCGCGTCGTTGATGCCGTCACCCATGAAACCGACGACGTGCCCTTTCTTTTGCAGCGCCTGCACGATGCGCTTTTTGTGCGCCGGGGAAAGACGCGCGAACACGTCCATCGTTTCCACGGCTTCGGTCAGTTGGGGATCGGTCATCGTCTCGATCTGGTTGCCGATCAGGATTTTTTCCGCGTGAATGCCCACTTCGCTGCAAACCTTGCGTGTGACGAGGTCGTTGTCGCCGGTCAACACCTTGACCGTTATTCCATGCTGCCGCAAAACCTCGATGGCTTTGCCGGCGGTGTCCTTGGGGGGATCGAGGAACGCGAGGTACCCGGTCAGAACCAGATCACACTCGTCCGCCTTGGAAAAGGTGGTTTGGTTGCCGAGTTTCTTCGTGGCGACCGCCAGCACGCGAAAACCGTCCTCGCTCAATTCATCCACCTGCTGGACCAGGTCGCCGGCCAGAATCGGCTCCATCGGAAAAATCTCGCCCTCGCTCTCGAAATGCGTGCATTTGGCGAACACCGCTTCCGGCGCGCCCTTGGTCAGCAGTTGCCGTTCGCCGTCCGGTCCTTCCACGGCCACCGACATCATGCGCCGTGAGAAATCAAACGGGATTTCGTCCACCATTTTGTATTTGTCGATCCCAAGTTCCTTGTGCAGTTCCTTGTAGCGCAGCACGGCCCGGTCGAGGACGTTTTTCAGGCCCGTCTGGAAATGGCTGATGAGGTAGGCGTCACGCAGCACCGCCTCGCTTTCGTTTTTGAACACGTCGCAATGGATTTCGAGGATGACGTGATCAATCGTCAGCGTGCCCGTTTTGTCGGTGCATAGCACGTCCATGGCGCCGAAGTTCTGAATCGAATTCAGGCGTTTGACGATGACCTTCTTCTTCGACATCGCCAGCGCGCCCTTGGACAGGCACACCGAGACGATCATGGGCAGCATTTCCGGCGTGAGACCGACCGCCACCGCCAGCGAAATGAAAAAGGCTTCACCCCAATTATGTTTGGTCACTCCGTTGATGACGAAGACCAATGGCACCATCACCGCCATGAACCCGATCATCAGCCAGGTGAACTTCTTTATGCCCCGATCAAACGCCGTTTCAACCTGCTGGCCGGCGAGACTGTGGGCCATCTTCCCGAAGTAGGTCTGGGCTCCGGTGGCGACGATGACGCCGGTGGCTGACCCGCTTTCCACACTCGTGCCGAGAAAGCAAATGTTCGTGTGTTCGATGGAGGAAACGTTCGGGCGTGGATCAGCAACGTCGGTTTTTTCCACCGGCAGGGACTCGCCGGTCAACGTGGCCTGGATGATGAACAAATCCTTGGCGGAAAGGAGGCGGACATCGCCGGGAATCATGTCGCCAGCCGACAATTTCACCACGTCGCCGGGCACCAGTTGTTTGAGCGGGATTTCCTTCGGCTGGCTGTCCCGGATGGCCGTGGCGGTGACTTTAATCATCGCCTTAAGTTTGGCCGCCGCATTGTCGGCGCGCGTCTCCTGGATGAACCGCAGCGACACCCCCAATGCCACCATCACCAACATGATGATGCCGGTATAAAATTGGGAGATGTCTCGTTCAACCGGCTTGTCATGGTAATAACTAACGAACGAGGTGACCGCGAGAATCGTCAGCAAAATCACCAGCGGGTTGCGGGCGGCGATATAGAGCCGGTATAACCAGCTTTGCTGCTTTTCGTGTGCCACCTCGTTGAGACCGTATTTTTCCTGCCGCGCCGACGCTTCCTCTTCACTCAAGCCCGACAGGGACGTGCCCAGCCGTTGCAACACGGCGGCCGTCTCTTCCATCGCGGCCTCGTGGACAAGGTCGGACGTTTTTTGATTGGTCGAAATCGGGCCCGGCATAAACCAAATCCGTCATCGTCTTTACGGAACCCCGGCAAAATACTGCAAGCCAAATTGGTTTGGCCAGCCTTGGCTGCGGAAAATTTTTCACGGTCTGTAGCAGTTCATATTGTCATTAGCTGAAATTCCCATGGAAACAATTTTGTTGGCGGAGTGAACAACACCTGCTTTCCCAATAGTCAGCGGACAATGGCGCGGTGGCCACGACGGGCCGCGGAACCAACCCCCTGGCTTCAAGGCTTTGCGGCATCGTTATCCAGACATTGACGCACCATCCGGGCCAGTTTGCGAGGATCGAAGGGCTTCCGGAGGAAGTTCCTGCCTTCTTCCGTGGAAAAGTTCTGCCCGGCGAAGGCCTGGCTGTAGCCGCTGGTATAAATGACCCGGAGTTTCGGATTTTCGGCCCGGAGCTTGTCAGCCACTTCAAGGCCGGTCATGCCACCCGGTAGCATGATGTCCGTGAGCAGCAGATTAATCGAAGCTTGCTGGCGCTGCCAGATCTCGTATGCGGCGGGACCCGAATCAGCCTCCAGGACAGTGTAGCCGAGACGTTGAAGATAGATACGGACCAGCGCGCTCACCGACATTTCGTCTTCCACGACCAGAATCGTTTCGTTGCCGCCGCATATCGGGGAGTCGTCAGTCGCGCTTGGGGCAACGGTGGCGGTTGGACGTGCGATGCCGGGCAGGTAAACGCGGAAGACGGTGCCCTGGCCGACCGTGCTGGCAACCTCTATCCAGCCGTTGTGTTGTCTGACGATGCCATAAACCGTGGCCAAACCCAGACCGGTGCCCCGGCCGACATCCTTGGTGGTGAAGAACGGCTCGAAAAGGTGAGCGAGGTCGGGCGGGGAAATGCCGGAGCCGGTGTCCTCGATGGTCAGGCAGACGAACTCACCCGCCGAGGCTTCGGGCACTCGCTGGACATAAGATTCGTCGATGGCAACGGGTGCGGTGGAAATCGTCAGCCGTCCCCCGTCGGGCATCGCGTCCCGCGAGTTGATCGCCAGGTTCAAGAGCACCTGTTGCATCATGCCCGGATCGGCGTGGACGAATGGCAGATCGGGCGCGAAGCGGCTTTCCAGCGTGATATTTTCACCCACGATGCGTTGGAGCATTTTGAACATGCTGCTAATCGCTTCATTCAAATCGAGATCCCTGGTCCGTTTGATCTGTTGCCGGCTGAAAGTGAGCAATTGGCGGGTGAGATCGGCGGCCCGCACGGTGGCTTCGGCAATTTGACCCGCCGAAGATCCCACCTCCTCTTCGGATAGTTCCCGGCCGAATATGAGCTGGGCATGGATTCGAATGGTGGTCAGGATGTTGTTGAACTCATGCGCGACACCCCCGGCCAGACGGCCGATGACCTCCAGCTTTTGCGCCTGGCGCAACTGTTCTTCGAGCCGCGCATGCATGGTGACATCCATGATGGCCAGATAGATTTGCCGCCGCCGGGTTGCGTCCACAGCCACACCGATGCCCTGGATTTCGGCCGGGAATGATGTGCCATCGCTTTTTGTAAGTCTTAGCGCGCAGGATTGTTCCGCGGATTCCGTAAGGGTCTTTTGGAAGAAATCACTGAAAGCGGCGCGGTCCGCCCCAGCGACGTGGAGGGCGAACCGTTGCCGTTGCACAAGGCCTTTTCGCATTCCCAGTAGCGCGGCCCCGGTGAGGTTGACCTCCTCGATGTTACCGTGCTCGTCGAGCGTGAAGTAGCCCACGGGAGCGAGGTTGTACAGATTGGCATACTTGCGCCGGGCCGCCTGCGCTTCGGACGCGTCGAGCCGCAGTTGCGCGTTTTGCTTTTCCAACTCGACCTGGCGGGCTTGCAGTTCGTGGGGGAGAGCTTGAATATTGGACGGCTTTTTCGGCAGCGGTTTGGTGGCCTGCAAACGTGAAAACTTCTGCGCCGCGCGATTGAGCAAATCGAACTTTTCGGTCTGTTGCTTATGGGAGCCTCTCGCCATAACCATCCATTGACCCGGCTGTAATATGCAGCAGTCCGGTGGTCCGTCAAGGGTGAAAGACGGAAAGGTGGCCACCGCCTTTCCCGGACTTGACGCTGTGTGCAAACGAGCCTAGCTTTTCATTCATTCGGGGAGCCAACCGGTCCCGCAGGTGTGGGACAAAGGCTGAGAGGGCGACGCGGGAGCGCCGCCGACCCAGGAACCTGATCCAGGTAATGCTGGCGTAGGAAAACTTCAAAACCCTCCGCCGTCTAACCCGGTCACGCCACCTGCCACCCGACACGTGTCACAAATATATGATCGCGACCAAAGAGTCTCTCGAATCTCACAGCAGCGAACAACTGCCGAAGAGCAAACGCGTTTACGTCGCGGGTCAAATCCACTCGGACGTCCGCGTGCCCATGCGCGAAATCGAACTCACGCCCACCAGGCTCGTGGCGGCGACGCCCTCGTCGCCGAATGCGACGGGGGCATCGCATCTACTTGAGGTCAACGAACCGGTGCGCGTCTATGATTGCTCCGGGCCCTGGGGCGATCCGGAGTTCAAGGGCGCGGTGGAGGAAGGGTTGCCGGCATTGCGCGCCCAATGGATTCGCGCCCGAGGTGACGTCGGGAAACACGACGGCCGCCCGGCACAACCCATTGACGACGGTTATCTTTCCGAACAACATCGCGGCCTCGCCCAAGCCAAACATCAGGATGAAACGTCATTCCATCTCGACAAGACGGTTTTGCCGAAGCGGAAGATTCTCCGCGCCAAACCCGGTAAAGTCGTAACCCAGCTTGCCTACGCCCGTGCCGGCATCATCACGCCCGAAATGGAATTCATCGCCATCCGCGAAAACCACGGGATTGCGGATTGCGGATTGCGGATTGCGGAATTATCGAAGGACAACGCACGCAACGACCTGAACAAACAGCACGCTGGCAGCGCCCAATCTGTCCCATCGTCCCCATTCGTCCCATCAGTCTTTTCCCGCTTCCCCCAACGCATCCCAGCCGAAATCACGCCCGAATTCGTCCGCGCCGAGGTTGCCGCCGGCCGCGCCATCATCCCGGCCAACATCAACCATCCCGAATCCGAGCCGATGATCATCGGCCGCAATTTCCTCGTGAAAATCAACGCCAACATCGGCAACTCCGCCGTCGCGTCGAGCATCGAAGAGGAGGTCGAGAAAATGCGCTGGGCCACCAAGTGGGGCGCCGACACCGTCATGGACCTTTCCACCGGCAAGAACATCCACGCCACGCGCGAATGGATTTTGCGCAACTCGCCCGTGCCCATTGGCACCGTGCCGATCTATCAGGCGCTGGAAAAGGTCGGCGGCAAGGCCGAGGACCTTACCTGGGAAATTTTCCGTGACACCCTCATCGAACAGGCGGAGCAGGGGGTGGATTACTTCACCATCCACGCCGGCGTCCTGTTGCGCTTCATCCCGCTCACCGCCCAGCGCATGACCGGCATCGTCTCGCGCGGCGGGTCCATCCTCGCCAAATGGTGCCTCGCGCATCATCAGGAAAATTTCACCTACACCCACTGGGACGACATCTGCGACATCATGGCCGCCTACGACGCGGCCTTCAGCATCGGCGATGGTCTGCGTCCCGGCTCGATTGCCGACGCCAACGACGAGGCGCAATTCGCCGAGCTCAAAGTGCAAGGCGAACTGACCGAACGCGCCTGGGCCAAAGGCGTGCAGGTGATGAACGAAGGCCCGGGCCACATCCCGATGCATATGATCGAGGAGAACATGCACAAACAGCTCGAGTGGTGTCACGAAGCGCCGTTCTACACGCTCGGCCCGCTCACCACCGACATCGCGCCCGGCTACGACCACATCACCAGCGGCATCGGCGCGGCGATGATCGGTTGGTACGGCTGCGCGATGCTTTGTTACGTCACACCCAAGGAACACCTCGGCCTGCCGGACAAGAAAGACGTGAAAGACGGCGTCATCGCCTACAAGATTGCCGCGCACGCCGCCGACCTGGCCAAGGGCCATCCCGGCGCGCAATACCGCGACAACGCGCTGAGCAAGGCGCGGTTCGAGTTCCGCTGGGAAGACCAGTTTAACCTGAGCCTCGACCCTGTGACCGCGCGCGAGTTCCACGACGAAACCTTGCCGCAGGACGGCGCCAAGACCGCGCACTTCTGTTCCATGTGCGGCCCGCACTTCTGCAGCATGAAAATAACAGAAGACGTTCGTAAATATGCGGAGGAACAAAAGGTTTCCGAGGACGAAGCCCTGAAAAAAGGGATGGAACAAAAGGCTCGCGAATTTGTGGAAAAGGGTTCAGAAATATACGCCAAGGCATGAACCCACCGCATTTTCTTGTCGCGCCGAAGCCTTTTGGCGAAGGCGGATGCTCGATGAAAATTACCGAAGACGTCCGCAAATACGCCGCGGAGCAGGGCATCGCCGAAGAAGAGGCGTTGAAGAAGGGAATGGAAGCCAAATCGAAAGAGTGTGTGGAAAAAGGCGTGGAGCTTTACGCGAAGGCGTAAGCCTGCTAGATTAACGCCGTGAAGACGACGCTGCCTGAACCTGAAATTGTCACGCGCAATGGCAAGCCCGTTTCTGTCATTCTGCCGATTGCCGATTACGAGGAATTGTTGGAACGGGCCGAAGATGTCGCGGATGTTGCCTGGCTGAAGGCTGCCCGCAAAAAGCCGCAGCAATACCGTCCGCTCGAAGATTATCTGGCCGCACGCCGTCGCCGCTGACCATGTATCGGGTTCTCCTTGAACGGTCGGCGGAGCGCGACCTTGGCCGCGCTTTCCGCCGAGGTTCACAACCGCGTCATTGTGGCGATTCAATCGCTGGCGGCCAACCCGCGTCCGCCCGGTTGCCGCAAATTGGTTGGCAGCAAAAACGACTGGCGCATTCGCGTGGGCGACTATCGGGTGATTTACGAAATTGCCGACGCCATCCGGGTGGTGCGTGTCAACCGGGTTCGCCACCGCCGTGAGGTGTATCGCTGATGTGAATAAACGTCGAATAATCTGCCAACAACAAATAATACATTTTTCTCGTAGAGCTTTGGAACGCAGTAAAAATTGAGAGGCAAATAGAAAGGTAAATAAACGCATGGCAACAGAAGAACGAGTACTTTGTTTTGAACGGAAACTGCTTGAAGAACTGGGCGTGTTTCAGGGCATCAGTCTGGAAGTTGAAAAATATCTGCCCGTCATGACTGCCCATTCAAATGTTCTATACCGGAACCGGAGTGAAGCCGAACAGAACAAACGTTACAAGCAGCTAATCCCCTACGTTCTGATTATCTCCAACGACAAGATACTGCGATATCGTCGGGGCCGCGGTGGCCAGGAGACCCGCTTGCATGGATTGTATTCCGTTGGCGTCGGAGGCCACATATCGGAAGAAGATCACGGACTCTTTTCAAATGGTTTCGGATACCAGGAGGCTATGCGGCGCGAATTGATGGAGGAGGTGGCCATTGACGTTGTGAAAGAAGCGGCCGTTGCGGTCATCAATGATGACAGCACGGAAGTCGGGTGTGTGCATTTGGGAGTGGTGCATGTTGTGCATGTGGCCGATGAAACTGTCGCTGGCCGTCGCAGTGGCATTGTCGGCCCTGAGTTTGTTCCAATGATTGAAGCTGTGAAAAATCCGACCGCTTACGAATCATGGTCCCGTTTTTGCCTTGAGCATCTGGACGCGCTTCTTTCCAAGGCCGCCGCTTCGGGTGTAAAAGCTCCCGAACAGGTCATCGCCTGATCATGAACACGTTCGAGGAATACCAAAGAGCTGCTGCTAAAGTACCCCTTTCTCTGCGCAATGATCGAGATCGGATACAATTTCCTGTCTTGGGATTACAGGAAGAAGCGGGTAAAATTGGATCGCTGCTTACGAGGGCGTTTGCCTCTGGCAAATTCCACCTGACGCAAAAGCAAAGCAAAGAAGTTAAAGACCGTCTGGCCGATGTCCTCTGGTACGTTGCCTGCCTCACCGGCGAAACCGGAATTGGGATGCAGGAGTTGGCAACGCACAGCATCACGCAACTCCAAGCAAGGATCACGGGGCTTGATCCCGACCGGTGATAATTGCCTCGGCACGCGAGGCATCGCGTGACTTGCTTTACTATGGCAGTGGTGAGTTGTTCACCAGCAAGTCCATGAAAACCAGATAATTTCGCTCCATGAAACCGTTCTCCGCACTGTTCTGCTCCTGCCTGTCGCTCGCGGTGCTGTCGCCGCCGGAATTGCGTCCGGCGGAGGCCACCAACGGAGTGCCCTCGTTCGACGTTACCATCCGGGTGGATGCCAGCCGCACGCTGGGACCGCTGAAGCCGGTCTGGAGGTTTTTTGGCGCGGACGAGCCGAACTACGCCACGATGAAGGATGGACGAAAACTGCTGGGTGAACTCGGCCGGATCGGAACGCCGCAGGTGTACTTCCGCACGCACAATCTGCTGACCAGCGGTGATGGCACGCCCGCGTTGAAATGGGGCAGCACCGGCATTTACGACGAGGACGCCGCAGGCCGGCCGGTTTACAACTGGACCGTCGGAGACCGGATTTTCGACACCTATCTCGAAAACGGCATCCGGCCTTACGTGGAAATGGGATTCATGCCCAAGGCGCTGTCGCTGAAACCGGAGCCTTATCAACACACGTGGCGGCCGGGGTTGCCTTACGACGAGATATACACCGGCTGGGCGTACCCGCCGAAGGATTACGCGAAGTGGGCGGAACTGGTTTATCAATGGACGAAACATTGCGTGGAGAAATACGGGCGCGAGGAGGTCGGGCGCTGGTATTGGGAAACGTGGAACGAGGCCAACATCGGTTATTGGCAGGGCACACCGGAGGAATTCCGCAAGCTTCACGATTACGCGGCGGACGCCGTGCGGCGCGCGTTGCCGACGGCGCGCGTGGGCGGGCCGGACTCGGCGGGTTACGGCGGGCGCTGGATGCGTGACTTTCTTGAACACTGCCTGCGCGGCACCAATTACGCCACCGGCCGGATCGGAACGCCGCTGGATTTTGTTTCGTTCCACGCCAAGGGCGCGCCGACCACCGTGGACGGCCACGTGCGGATGGGCATCGCGCGGCAACTGCAGGAAATTGACCGTGGGTTCGCGCTGATCGCGTCCTACCCGGAATTGAAACACACGCCCATCGTCATCGGCGAATCCGATCCCGAAGGCTGCGCGGCGTGCCAGGGACCGCAACTGGCCTATCGCAACGGCACGATGTATTCGAGCTACACCGCCGCGGTGTTCGCGCGCGAACATGATCTCGCCGCCCAACATGGCGTGAACCTCGAAGGCGCGCTGACCTGGGCGTTTGAATTTGAGGACCAGCCCTACTTCGCCGGGTTCCGCGCGCTGGCTTCGTGCGGCATCAACCTGCCCGTGCTGAATGTGTTTCGCCTGTTCGGGAAAATGGGCGGTGACCGGGTGGCTGTGGATAGCTCAGGCGAGGTCCCGTTGGCAGCCATCATGAAGGAAGGCGTGCGCGGCGCGCCGGATGTCGCGGCGCTCGCCGGACTCGAACCCCGCCGGCTCACGGTGCTGGTCTGGCATTATCACGATGACGACGTGCCCGGACCGGACGCCGCGGTGGAAGTTGCGCTGACGGGATTGCCCTGGAAGGACGGTCCGGCGCGGCTGACGCACTACCGCATTGATGACCGCCACAGCAACGCCTACGCGGAGTGGAAGCGCATGGGAGCGCCGCTGGCGCCGGGCCGGGATCAATACAACCAACTGGTGTCGGCCAGTGAACTCGCGACCCTGGAAACGGCTCCCGCCAGCGTGGCGGTAAAGGATGGCGCGGCGGCGCTGAAATTTTCCCTGCCCCGGCAGGCGGTGTCATTGCTGGTGCTGGAGTGGGAGTAAATGCTGAAAAAAGGGATGGAACAAAAAGCTCGCGAATTTGTCGAAAAGGGTGCAGGAATCTAGCGGAAGCGTGACCAAACTTGAAACTGAAAACTGAACACTTGAAACTCGCGCAAAGCGCGGCTGAGTTCATGGAAAAGGGTGCAGAGATTTACGCGAAGGCGTGACTTTGTTGGAGCGCGGCTGTGTCGAAGACCAGCCGCAGCACTGGCGAGTGCGAGGAACTAGATCTTGTTACGGCTGCCAATGAATTACAGCTTCTTCGCCCGGATGCGCCGCTCCTTCGTCATCGCGCCAGTAAAGCCGAACGTAAAGTTCTTCGTTCGTCAGCTTTGCCAACCGAAAGAGATTATCCGCAGCTTTCTTAGCATCGAATCCCTGTATCGAGAGCTTCAATTCAGGATGCCATCTGTAACCATCCTGACTGGACGGCGTGGTCTTCATCTTGATTGAAAGCTTTCGCTCCAGTTCTTGGAACGCGAAGCCCTTTGCTTGCGCGATACGAAGACCCGCCTTCACCAAATCTGACCAGCCTGTTTCCTGTTCAAGGCCAATACGGCCTTCGATTATTCGTGTGAACCGCAGGTCGCCGGGATTTTTAGGATCAAGCTGGCATAGATTCGTTCCAGCAGGCAAAGGCGGAGTGCTTGACCTTCGCTGTTCGGTCCTTGGTTCTTGAGACGGCGGTGTGACAGGCACGGCTGGCCTGCGTTCTTGAAATTCACTGATGAAAGTGCTGGCCTCTTCAGGTGAAACCTTGACGTTCTGTTCAGCCACGAGATCTGCAAGCGCCTTGGGCAAGCTTGGGAAGGGAAGTTCTAATGCTTTCCTGCGAGCTTCCGGCAGAAACTCCTCCATGAGCCGTTGCTTCTGCGTGAGGCGTAGGTAAGCCACAGCTTGCCGCTCGGCGTTCCCATTCTGAATCTCGGCTTTTCTGAGCAGGGATTTGAACGCCAACTCGACGTCTTGGACTGACTCACGGCGCAGGTTCAGTACTTTAAAACACTTTTGGGCGAACTCACCGCCGGTCTGTGAATAGTAAAATCGCCACTCCGCACCATCGGTGATGATTGAAAACATCGCGGTGTTGTTTCTGTTGTAATCGCGCAGTTGCCGCTCGATATCGCTCAACTTGCCGCGAAGTTGTCCAAACGCCTTCACTTCGATGAATGCATCCGGTTGCAATGGTGTTGAGCGCAACGCCACGTTGACCTTCGTTTGGTCTTCGTCGGGGGCGACCGCGAACTCTAGATTCACTTCGTCCGGATTCCAAATGTTCCAGCCAAGTTCCAGAAGAATGCGGCACACGACACAAACCCGAATGTGCTCCTCGTTCTTGAAAACGCCTCGCTCAAAAAGAGATCGAATGTCATTCAGCGTGGTTTCCATACGTGATTTGATGATATTGATTATGGGGGTTGCCTGGCTAGAGCATTTCCATAAATAATGTAGCTTTACAAAGGAGTGGCAACCGGATAAAGTCTGGGGCATGCAAGCGATTCCTCTACCGACCCGTCAACGCATCATCCACCTCTACGAACAGGGCAAAAGCACCCGCGACATTTCCGCGTTCTTCGGTTTCTGTGTGGCGGCGGTGCGCCGAGTCCGGCAACAGTTCAAGGAGCGGGGCACACTCCAACCCCAAACTGACCGGTGCGGACGCAAGACGCTGTTAACCGTCAAACGCAAAGTTCACCTGCAAAAGCTGGTGGCCGAGCAACCCGACGCCACCCTGGCCGAGTTGGGGACGCGCATGGATCGCCCTTTTCGGACTTCGACGATGGACTTATGGCTGCGCCGACTGGGGTTGACGTATAAAAAAAACGCTGCACGCCGCCGAACAGAACCGCCCCGACGTGGCCGAAAAAGGGCGCATTGGCATGAGCAATTGGCGGAAATAGATCCGGGACGGCTGGTGTTTGTGGATGAAAGCGGAGCCAACACCAAGATGACCCGTTGGCGGGGACGGTCTCCTGGCGGCCAGCGGTTGGTCGCCCACATTCCGCAGGGCCACTATCAGACCAGCAGCCTTATCTCGGGGGTTCGCCTGACCGGTCCCCGCGCCCCTTGGCTCTTTGAGGGAGCCATGAATGGGGAGATGTTTTTGGCATGGGTCAGGGAAGGTCTGGTGCCCACACTGCAAAAGGACGACTTGGTTATCATGGACAATCTGGCGACGCACAAGGTGCAGGGCGTCCGCGAGGCCATCGAATCGGTGGGTGCCCGGCTTTTGTATCTACCGCCCTATTCGCCTGATTTCAACCCCATCGAAAACATGTGGAGCAAGATCAAGCAAATCCTCCGCAGCCTGGCCCCGCGCACCCAGACTGAATTGCTGGAAGCGACCAAACTCGCTTTCAACGCCATCTCCCCCGCCGACTGCCTCGGCTTCTTTTTACACGCCCGCTACGCTATATGAATTATGGAAATGCTCTAGGAGTCTTTTAAGTCTGTTTCCACTCATCCTGCTGCGGCTGGTCTCCGCGATACAGCCGCGCTCCGGGGGCGTGCCAAGACTTGCGGCGTCATTTGATTTTCGGCTCAATGTTCTTGTGAACCAGCCACCCAAACCACGCCATTCCGGGCCGCCACACAATCCCGGTGTGCGCGATCTGGTCGAAGACAAGCGCCGGTGGTCCTCGCCGCCGAAGGTGGAAAACCTCAAGCAAGGTTTTCGCGGCTGGCATGAGCGCGGTTATCTCCCGCACCGTGATGAACCGGGGCTGACACAATTCGTCACGTTTCGCCTGGCCGATTCGTTTCCCGAATCGCTTCGCTCCGAATGGGAACAGCTCTGGAAAATCGAAGACGACCAGCGGCGTCGCGCCGAATTGGAAGCGTATCTCGACCGGGGCCGGGGCGAGTGTCATTTACGTCAGCCGGAGATTGCTCAACTCGTCGAGGAGGCAGTGCGATTCTTTCACGGCCAGCGCTACGACCTGCGGACATGGGTGGTGATGCCGAATCACGTTCACGCGTTGTTCAAGGTGGATTCCACGCCGATGGCGGAAATTCTGGAGAGTTGGAAGAAGCACACGGCACAAAAGGCAAACCGGCTATTGCGGCGACGTGGGGAATTCTGGCAAGCGGATTACTGGGATACATTCATGCGCGACAGCGAGCATGAACTGGAGACACGCAATTATATCGAGAGCAATCCAGCAAAGGCCGGTTTGGTTCTCGACCCGAAAACATGGCCTTGGAGCAGCGCGAGATTTCGGGATGAGTTTGGCGTATTGCGTTTTTGAAGTGCTGCGGCTGGTCTTCGACACAGCCGCGCTCCGCCGATTCACTCGCCCCAGCTTGTGAAGCATCGCACAAGTTGCTTTTCTTTGGTGGTGGCGTATGGTTCGCCAGCAATTCTATGAAAGCGATCCAAGGTTACTTTCTCATCAAGCCGGAAGATCTCTTCTGGCGGCCATCGAACCTCATGAAAATCCCGAACGCAGATTATCTGGAGCGGACCGGGAGCGAGAACATGGGCGCGCGGCTCTGGCGGTTGCCGCCCAAGAGTGCGAACACACTCCACAAGCACATTCGCGCGGAGGAGTTTTATTTCGTGCTGGAGGGCACGGGCCGCCTGCGCGTGGGCGACAAGACGTTGACCGTGCCGCGCTACGGCGGCGTGCTGGTCGGGCCGGACCAGTTGCGCCAGGTGTTCAACGACACCGACGCCGAGGTGCTCTGGCTCATCATCGGCGCGCCGGAGGAACTGGAATTTCTCCAAGGCTCAAAATCCCAGATGGACCTCTCGCTCATCTACCCGGTTGACCCAACACAATTGCCCAAGGAACTCGCCGGCGTGAAATGGCCGCCCAAAAGTTGATTTGTGGAAAAAGGCGCGGAACTTTACGCGAATGCGTGAAATTGGGCGGACCATTGAGCGCATTAATTCAAGCCCCCAAGGAGTTCAAGCTGCTGTTGCCTGCGGCAAACCGGACGTGCGGTGATCCCATCCATCAGCTCAGGGTTGGAGCAACCAATTACGCCCAACCGCCGAGGTCAAATCACCCCGAGTTCGCGTAGCGCGGCGCCGGCGCCGGATAAATTCTCCGGTTTCATTTCGGTGTAGTTGCGCGACAGGATGATGCCTTGCGCGCCACCTTTGAAGGCGGCCTTCACCGCGCGCGCCACACCCTCGGGCGTGCAATGCGATTCGTTCGCGCCCGCCGGCACGTCAATGTCCACTCCCGGCCAGATTTGCACGGGATGACCGGCCACGGCCTCGACCGCGCGGCGGGTTTCGCGTTCCACGTAGGCCGCCGAGAATCCGGTCGCCGCCAGTTTGTCGAACGGCGCTTCGTCGTAATGGAGTTGCCGGTACAGCACGTCGAGCGTCATTTCGGGCGGCAGGTCGCCGAACACGGATTGGCGCGAGTCGTTGACATAAGTCACGAACCGGCCGCCGGCGACGTTGTTGTAAACCGAGGGCCGGAGGAAATCGGAGTAGCCCACCAGGTCCGCATAATTTTCCTCGGCGCGCTGGAATGGACTGAACGTCACGTTCTGCCAGACGTGCCAGCCGACCGGGAGCCTGGGATTGACGGATTTGACTTTGGCATAAATCGCCGCCTGCAATTCGTGGCGGCTGGTCACCCACAGATTTTCCCAGGCGAGCACTTCCGGATATTGCAGCAGCAACCGCCAGAACGCGGTGAAATAACCGTCGCGCGGGCGCTGTCCGTTGCGGCCCTCGCGCACGAACGTTTCCACCGCATCGTAGCCCTGCCGCGCGCGTTCTACGTCAATGCCGCGGTCGCGTCCTTTCTTCAGGCAGAACTCGCAGAAACAGGTCGTCTGGCCCGGGTCCTGCCCTTTGCTCTGGGAGATGCCCAGCGTGTTGAGCAATCCGCTCTGGCGCTCCGAACCCCACATCATGCCGCCGATGTCGTACGAGCGCGCGTAATCTTCCACGAGGCCCAGCGTGAAATTCCGGTAACCGGGATTGTTGAAGCACGGTCCGCCCGGATGACCGGTGGTGCGCCGGCCATGATGGTCCACCTCGTAAAGTTTCTCCCAATCAGCTTTCACGGCGGCCGGAAGCTGGTTGTCTTCGAGAATGAAGGGAAACACGCGGATGCCGTGCTTCTTCGCCACGGGAATGACGCGCTCCAGCACGTCCACCCCGCCGAATTCCAGCGCCGTCATGTCCGCCAGCGTCAGCGTCGTGTCCTTGTAAAACTGCATGTGCGGCCGCGCGTAATTGCCGCCGTGAAAATTGTCCGGGCGGGCGCCTTCCAGCACAACCCCGGCGCGATGCGGTTCGTGAGTGTAAATGAAGGTGAACAACACGTTCACACCGGCGCGCGTCCGCATGTCGTCGAAGAGCGGATCCAGCTCGCGTTGGGCGAGCGAAGCGACGCCGATGGGCAGGGCGATGGTGGTGGATGATTTTGGCGAGGTGCCGGCTGGCACAACCCCACCCTGGAGCGGTTTGATTCCCGCGAGCGTTGCGCCCGCGCCAACGACACCCAACTGGATGAATTTTCGGCGGTTCATGCGGCGAGTATCGTGTGCCGCGCGCTGAATTCAAGACGAATGGCAGGTCCGGCCCACAATAGTTTGGCGCCACGCACCGGCACAACGACGCGCCGGAGCAAACCGCCGCCAACGCCAAAACCCTCATGGCCCGGTGGCAGTGATGGGCTGCTTTATTTTTTGGGTGGTGCGAGCTTCCCCGCTAGAGCATTTCCATAAATAATGTAGCTTTACAAAGGAGTGGCAACCGGATAAAGTCTGGGGCATGCAAGCGATTCCTCTACCGACCCGTCAACGCATCATCCACCTCTACGAACAGGGCAAAAGCACCCGCGACATTTCCGCGTTCTTCGGTTTCTGTGTGGCGGCGGTGCGCCGAGTCCGGCAACAGTTCAAGGAGCGGGGCACACTCCAACCCCAAACTGACCGGTGCGGACGCAAGACGCTGTTAACCGTCAAACGCAAAGTTCACCTGCAAAAGCTGGTGGCCGAGCAACCCGACGCCACCCTGGCCGAGTTGGGGACGCGCATGGATCGCCCTTTTCGGACTTCGACGATGGACTTATGGCTGCGCCGACTGGGGTTGACGTATAAAAAAAACGCTGCACGCCGCCGAACAGAACCGCCCCGACGTGGCCGAAAAAAGGGCGCATTGGCATGAGCAATTGGCGGAAATAGATCCGGGACGGCTGGTGTTTGTGGATGAAAGCGGAGCCAACACCAAGATGACCCGTTGGCGGGGACGGTCTCCTGGCGGCCAGCGGTTGGTCGCCCACATTCCGCAGGGCCACTATCAGACCAGCAGCCTTATCTCGGGGGTTCGCCTGACCGGTCCCCGCGCCCCTTGGCTCTTTGAGGGAGCCATGAATGGGGAGATGTTTTTGGCATGGGTCAGGGAAGGTCTGGTGCCCACACTGCAAAAGGACGACTTGGTTATCATGGACAATCTGGCGACGCACAAGGTGCAGGGCGTCCGCGAGGCCATCGAATCGGTGGGTGCCCGGCTTTTGTATCTACCGCCCTATTCGCCTGATTTCAACCCCATCGAAAACATGTGGAGCAAGATCAAGCAAATCCTCCGCAGCCTGGCCCCGCGCACCCAGACTGAATTGCTGGAAGCGACCAAACTCGCTTTCAACGCCATCTCCCCCGCCGACTGCCTCGGCTTCTTTTTACACGCCCGCTACGCTATATGAATTATGGAAATGCTCTAGCCGGGCTCGTCGCGCTGAAGTATTGCGAAGGCGGCTCGTCAGTAGCCTCGCCCCACCAAAGCAACCCATTCCCCCTGCTTGCCGAAGGGCTTCACGCTGGTTGTCGGTTGATTGTTGAAAGTCGGGTGGCTCATTTCGCCGGGCTAATGGTTGAGGTCTTGTCTCACAAAAATGACCAGGCCGGCGCCGAAGGCGACGAGGGCGGACACGCCAGACAACTCGATCATCTTCCACACTTCCGGACGCCATTGAAAATCCATGCCTTGGGCGATCAGCCCGATGTTCAACCAGGAGTAATTGATGTAGCGGGTGAAGATATAAGGATCGAGCCCCACCAGGTGCTTGGTGAACTCGATGAGGAACAGGGTGCTGATGCCGACCGCCACGGCCGCTCCCGAATTGCGAATCATGGTGGAGATCAGGAGGCCGTACATCACGAGGGCGCTCAACGGAATCCAACTGAGCGCGTAACCCACCAGAAACTCATGCATCGCCCGGTTCCGGCTATAGACAATCCCGGCGGAATCGGCCACGTCGCCAAAGTGGTATTGGATGGCGGCCAGCACGGCGGAGAACAGGAGGGCGGCGGCGGAGAGGGCCATCATGTAAAGCAGTCCGGTAACCGCCTTGGCCAGGTAAAGCTCCCAACGATGCACCGGCGCGGCGAGCGCGGCGCCGATGGTGCCGGTGCCGGTTTCTTCGGCCACCAGCATGGCGGTGAACACGATGACAAAAATCGGGCCGATGTCCGTGAACACCAGTTGCATCGAAAAGGCGACACAGCCCCAGGCGTTTGCCGTGGCGGTGTTGCTGATCCTTTCGCCGATGAAATGAATGATCACACACAACAGTCCCACAACGAGAATGCCGAAGTAAGGCACCTTGCGACGCGCGGCCTTCGTGATTTCGTTTCGCAGTAACGGTAGAAAATTATTACGCATGATCCCAAAAACGACAGTTTAACCACGGATGTCCATAGATGAACACGGATTTGCAGGCACCTGCCATGTTGTGCATGACACTTCGTTTTGTGAATTTCGGTATCGCTTTTTCATTCGTTTCTATCGGTGTTCATCCGTGGTTTGATTATTCTTCTCACCCGTGATGGACAGGAAAAATTCCTTCAAGGTCTTCTGTTTGGGCGCAAGGGCCGAAACCCTGAACCCCGCCTGTTGCAGACATTGGTTCAGCCACGCGGAATCGTCCCGGGCCAGCGTGATTTCCAAGCTATCCGCAGTCACGGGTTCCACCTTCCGGATCTGTTCGTGGCGCGAAAGGAAATCGCGATCGGGAACCTTGTCCTGGAAGGTGACCCGCACGATCCGTTCGTGAGGTTGCAACAGTTCCTTCACGCTGCCGGAAGCAACCAGGTGCCCGCGGTTGATGACAAAGACCGTGTCGCAAAACTCCTCGACCTCGGACATCAGATGGCTGGAGATAAAGATGGTGAGCCCGTCGTTCCGGACTTTCTCGCGCAGGAAGGAGAGAACCTCGTTCGTGCCCTCGGGATCCATCCCGTTGGTCGGCTCATCCAGGATCAGGAGGCGCGGCCGGCCCAACATCGCCCGGCCAATGCCCAGGCGCTGTTTCATGCCGGTCGAATAAACCCGCACGCGATCATGCTGCCGCTCCGCCAGGCCGATCCGTTCCAGAATTTCGTCAATCTCACGCGGAGAAACGTTGTCCAGCAAACGGGCGGCGAGTTCGAGGTTCTTCCGGCCCGACAGGTACTCATAAAAAGCCGGTGTCTCCACGGTGATGCCCACGGAGCGGATGGCCTTTTTGTAATCCTGCCAGATATCCACGCCGAAGAGGCTGATGCGCCCGTTGGTGGGCCGCACCAGCCGGGGGATCATGTAAAGCGCAGTGCTCTTGCCTGCTCCGTTCGGCCCGAGAAACCCGGCCAGGTGTCCGGGTTCGACCTGAAGGGAAAGCCGGTCCACCGCCTGAACGCGCCCAAAACGTTTGGAGACTTCTTCCAAAGCCAGTGCTGGTGAAGGTTCCATCATGGGTTTTTACCTTTTGCCGGGCGTGGTGGCGACATGAAAATGGAAAGGTTGGAGTTGTCCACCTCGTAACAGATGATGTCCGCCAGCCCGTCGCCGTTCAGGTCCTTGATTTCAAAATAGCCGCGCGCCGGCGCGTTGAACGTCATCGCAGGCTCCGGTGCGAACCAGTGTTTGTCCGTCGTGCTGAAATAAATATTCCATAGCGTCTCCGAGCGTTGGATCAAAAGTTCGGGACGGCCATCGCCGTTGAAGTCGCCTTGAATACAGAACGGCCACGCGGTCAATTGTTCCATCGTCAGGAGGAACGTTACCGGCACCGACGCGTCCGGGCTGCGCGAGAAGGCGCCCCGATGGAACGATCGGATCGTCAGCGAACCATATATTCCGCGCGAGAGCATCATTTCCATCAGCGCACCCGAAGAAGAGAAGACGGTCGTGGGTTCGAGCAGGACCAGTTCATAACCGCCATCGCCTTGCAGATGGTGCAGGGGCGAGGCCTCGGCGGCCGTGGAAGAGTCGGGAATCGGGAATCCCCCACAATGCAGAACCTGCGTCGGCCGCTCCGGCAACTTTTGGTCCGCGCCGCGCAGGAAGATATAAATGTCGGTTTTGCAACCCAGCTTGAGGCTGCTCTGCCACAGAACCAGATCTTCCCGGCCATCGCCATCAACATCTACGCGGGTTATTCCTGGCCGCCATTCTCCGGGGTTTTTTTTCATGTCATCCATAATCTTCCGGATGGCTTCATTCTCCGGCTCCTCGTCCCGCTGCGGATCGGGGGCGGCACAAAAAGATTGTCGAACGATCAGGCTGTGGGCGGGATTGGGTCCCAACGCCCATGGCCGGCGCCACAGGTTGCGGTGGACGCCCCAATGCGTTTGTTTCGCGTCCGGGGTCATGGGCGGCCCGGGACTCCATTCATAGGCGCTGTTCCGATGGTACAACACGGCCTGTCCGGCAGTAATCACCGGGATATAAACGTTCGTTCCGTCCCGCTGCGCGGGATTCGTGGTCAGCAAAGTCAGGGTTGGAAAATCGAAGTTGGTGAACGCCTGGTTCGTTACCATGAGCGTACGTCGTTCCGTTTCGAACCGGCCGGCATCCTGACGGGAATAAACCAGCCCGGCGGCGGTGGAAAACAGCAGTTCAAGACCCTGATGCGCATCCACGTCGCACAGGGCGACCCAGGCGGTTTGTGGCGGCAGGGGAATGACCTGGTCGGGTGAATTGGTGAAACCGTCCGGGCGCTGGCAATAGTTCAACAACTTTTTCTCCACGGGATCGAGCACGAGCAGGTCCGAGCGTCCCTCCCCGACAACATCGGCAAAAATCAGCTCGTCGGCGGTGGGTGGCAGGGTGATCAACTGGGGCGACAGCGCAACCGGCCCGGCCCGGCCCACATTCACCGCGAGGAACAGCAGCAGAATGGTTATGCGTGGCCACAGGGGCAGCGCCTGAATGGCTGGCGCGTCAATCAATTTAGCCAAAGGCGCGATCATACTTTGGTTATTTGAGGGATTTCCTCAGTGGGGTCTTCGGCCCGGCGCTTGAGGACGCTCACGCAGCCGCGGTTTCCATCCACCTGCACCAGGTCGCCCGTGCGAATGACCCGCGTGGCCGAGGCAACGTTGGTCACCGCCGGCAGACCGTATTCGCGCGCGACGATGCTGCCGTGCGAGAGAATCCCGCCTTGTTCCACGACCAAGCCGGCGGCGGTGAGGAAATACGGCGACCACGCCGGATCGGTAAAGGGGGCGATGAGAATTTCGCCGGGGAGAACCTGCTCGTGGTCATCCGCGCGCAAAATCACGCGGGCGGGTCCTGTAACGATGCCGGGAGAAACCAGCAATGCCTTCCAAAAATTTCGTGTCGGCGTTCGCCACCGGTCCGCCGCCCGCGTTGGGATCGAATCTTCCGTTCACGACCCGCGGCGGGTTGAGCTTCAGGTTCTTTTCATATTCCCGCCGGCGCAATTCGATGCGCTCGCGCCAATCGAACGAAGCGCTGCCCGTCGTGACCGGTTCAATCTCGGAAACTTCCAGGAAAAAAATGTCGTCGCGGCAGGACAAGCTGCCCTGCTCGTGGAGCCGCCGGCCGAGGACCAGGAGAACGCGGCGCACGAAGGCGAACCGTCGGATGCCGAGGTTCTTCAATTGCTCCCGGAAGACGGTCAGTTCCTGCGCGCCGCGCAGCGAGTGCGAAAATATCCAGCGTTTGATTGGATGCTTCAGCCGCGCGCGGCATTGGACGGTCAAGCGTTCCCGCTCTTCCGCCAGCCGCCGCTGATTTTCCAGCGGATCGGACTGGCCCAGCGAGCGAAGATAGCCGCGCACCAGCCCCAGGATGTAATCGGGCGTCTCGCCCCAGCGGGCGTTGGACAGCTCGAATTCGCCGCGGCAATGGTGCCCGTGCTCGGTCATGAAGGCGTCCCAGGCCGCCAGGAATTTCCGGCCGTGTTCGGTGAGACGAAGTCTGCTGCGGACCTCCGGCCAGCTTTTTTCTGAAGACACCGCGGCTTCCGTGTCGCGGTCAGCGTGGGCCAGCACGGCCAGGCGCCAGAGAGCCAGACCGGCTTCCGCGACCGGCAGGCCGCCCAACGCGGCGAACAACCGGAGCGCCAGGCCGGGTTCGCCCAGCCAATCGCGGCAGGCCTTCAGAAACACCGGCAGCACCGCTCCCTGCGTCGCCAGATAGAGAACATCCGCGTCTTTGAAAATTTCGCGAATGTATTGGCCGCAAAGCCGGGTCAGCTCCGGGGTGGACATGGCTCCGAGGTCCAGGCGGTCGAGTTCGTCCGTTTGCTGCTTAAAGCGGGCCAACCAGGCACAGCCGCGGCGGCGGGACCAATGGGTGATGAGATCGTAAAAGATGCGGGGCCAGGAGAGGATGTATTTCGGCCAGCGGAACCCCAGGTCGGGGAGGTCTTCCGGTGGAATGGCCAGCGGGCCCTGGCGGTAGGCCTCCACCGACACGCCTCCCAGCGTCTGGAAAAAATCGGAAGTTCCATTGAGCAGGAAAGAAAATGGTTTGACCGCGGCCAAAACCGTGTTGGCGTTGAAATAGAGCCGGCCGGCGACAGGACCCCCGACCAGCGAAGCGCGCCGGATATCAGCGCCCACCAGGCGAAAGAGGGAACCGATCACCTCCAGCAAGGATTGCAGCATGGACCATGTCATCGGCGTCATCACGTCCGGTATCACTTCGCCGGTGTTGAGATTGGTCCAGACCTGCCGGTCCTCCCACGTCCGGGCTGGAACTTTGGTTGTGATCGGACGCGATTGCAACAGGAACAAACCGCCGTCCCGCTGCGCCCACTCGATATCCTGGGGTGCTCCGAAAAGACGTTCAGTTTGGCGGGCCAGATCGCACAGGTTTTCGAGAATCACCGGCAAAAGCAGTTCATTGGCAGGCGAAACCAGTACACGCCCAGTTCGCTTTTCAACCACCACCCGCTCGGGCTGAACTGTTCCTTGCACAAGCCCCTCACCCAAACCGCTCACACACTCCACGACAAACCGGTCAGTCGCTCCCGTAATTGGATCGGCAGTGAATACAACCCCGGCGTGTTCTGCTGCCACCATTTCCTGCACCAAAACCGCCATCTTGACCTTGTCCACGGGCATAAGCTGTTTCGCCAGATAAACCAAGGCGCGCTCGGAGAAAAGCGACAGCCAGCAGGATTTGATTGCGTCCATTAATGCGTCCGCCCCTCGCACATTCAAAATGGATTCAAACTGGCCGGCAAAAGACATCCCAGCGGCATCCTCGACGGTGGCGCTGGAACGCACGGCAAAGCTCTGTTCTCCATCCAGTTCCCGCCACGCGGACAGCACCGCAGCCTTCACCACCTCTGGCACGCGAACCTCCGCCAGGCATGAACGGACCGCCCGGCTCAGTTCTGCGAACCGCCCAATTTCACCGCCGGAACACTTCGCCAGCAGATTCGACAATTCAGTTCGGCCAGGACACGAAGCCAGGAAGAGATCGAAAGCAGTTGTTGAGATGCAAAAACCGCGCGGCACTGGTATGCCGGCTTGGAACAGGACAGCCAGGTTTGCTGTTTTGCCTCCCACTGATGCACGATGATTCCTGCCCACTTCATCCAACCCCAGCACGAGGGGAATTGGATTCTCCGGCTTTGTGCGTTTCACTTCATGCCGGTTGGAGACGTCTGAAATCATCATATCATTGAACGGTTTCGGGGTGTCCATTTGTTCCGATTAAATAAAGTCACGATTCATGGGCGCTCGGTCAGCAATACATCTGTTTTGACAGTCAAGTCCCGGTTTCATCACGCGCGAAGGCGGAGCAATTCCTGTCCGGCGTCCGGTCGCGGCGATAGCCAGCAAAGAACGCGACGTGTCACGCCTGGCATGAACATCCAACTGAGGTGGCCGTGCGGCAGCCGCCAGATTTCCGGCTGTTTCCATTTTTGCCAGAGTTCCTCAGTTTGTTCTGCCTCCACGAGCAAATCGCAGCGTCCCTGAATCAACAAAATATTTTCTTTGGGAATAACCGGCTGGCTCAACGTCAAATTCATCGGCGTCTTGTCCAGCGCTTCGCGCGCTGCTTTTTGTTTTTCCAATGCTTTGCGCATCGGCGTCCAAAGAACGCGCTCACCGCGTGTCGCGCGATAATCCCGGCGCACGCCCGGCACCGCGAGAACAATCGCTTTCGGTCGTGAATCGCGCGTTGCTGCCAACCCGGCGAGCCATCCGCCAAGTGAAATGCCAAATAATGCAATGGAAGGACAACCCTGTTTCAGCAGCCAGCCAGTCAAGGCGCGAATTTCAGCAACAGCTTGCGCAAATGCTTCAGCTACCCGCAGATGGTCGAATGCTTCAATACGGCGGACGCGGCGTTGAAAATGGTAAGGCGCGACCAACGTCGCGGCGTTAAATCCCGCGCGATGAATCGCAGGAACCATTTGTGGAAAACGATACCGATGATTCAAAAAATCGCCGCCGCCATGCAACAAAATGATGGTCGGGAATTTCTGCCAATCTTTTGCGCGACGATAAAGGCGTCCGTGAACGACGTTGTTTTCTGTAAATTCGCACGATCGCGGCGATGGGAATGTGAAATGGATGTTCGATGTGAATTCCAGTTCGGCGGGGTTGCTTTCTGCGGGAATGAAATTCGGCCCATTTAGAAACTCAATGGCTTCCGTCAGCTTTGAATCGCCCCTGGCACATTTTTGGATAGACGGGAGCATCGCGGCGGCTTGAAGGGCCGACCAGTCCATCAATTTTGCCAAAGGCGCGATCATTCGTTAGCAGCCTGTTGAAGTAATTGTGAAAATAAAATATAATTGTGTTGTCTTATAGTTAGTATAAGTTACAATTTTT
>CAVYLE010000004.1:0-633469 GCA_963769285.1 uncultured Verrucomicrobiae bacterium | reverse complement strand
TGTTAGGCGGCATGATGAACAGCATACAAAAAATAATATAGATTACGGAGCGTATGAGCGAGGACAAGTGGCCACAACTGTCTCCAACGCCAATAGGCATATTCAAACATCAGTGCTGCCGCAAAAATGCCCAATAGCGACTCTATTCTCATCAAAGGCAGATGGTAAAGCATCCGCAGCAAAGCGCCCGCCAATATGGCGGGCCACATCCCGAATCGGCTCAACGTGTTGATAAAATAACCGGCCTCCACCACTTCCTCAAAGACTGAGTTGATAATCATGGTCGAAATAATCACGGGAATCGCAAAACTGGTGTCAATAGTGGTGGGATGCCCTGGAGGGATAATCAGTTCATATATCGTCCATACACTATACGAGGCAGCGTAAGACAAGCCGGCCAAGAGGATGCCACCCCCCGTGCCTCTCCATGAAATTTCAGTGCCAAATTTACTGAGAGACCAACCGCGTATATTACCAATCCATGCCAACGCAGCCAAAGCCATGATGTGAAAAATCGCACCCCTAATTAGGGAGGCGTTGCTAAACTCCCAGAATCCTGATTGAAGGAACTTCGGAAGCAAAAAACAGCCATTGAGAAGGAGCGGATCAAGCCATAGGGATACCACGATACAAAACTCTACGGGTGCTGGAAGATTACGAATGAATGATCGCATATAATTAACCAGGAGCCGATAGTGTAGATGTTTCCAACCTCGGTGCCAGCCAGCGAAGCACGCGCCCCATCAAGCCCAGCCTTAACTGTGCACTAACGTGACCGTGAGGCAATCGCCAGATTTCCGGCTGCCCCCACGACTGCCAGAGTTCGATCTGGTGGCTCGAACCCCTCATGAATCCCTTCGATCAATAATACATTTTCCTTGGAGATCGCCGGCCGGGCTGAGGTCAAGTTTAACGGGGTTCTGTCCAGTTCCTCACATGCCGCCCGTCGCCGGTGTATCACCTCTCGAAAGCGCCGTCCGCAGCCCAGATCCTGATATGACTTCGGCAAAAGACCCATGCGCGCGCCTGGCATGGCCAGAACGATCGAGGCCAGACGCGCATCGCGGCACGCCGTCAATCCTGCCAGGTAAGCGCCGAGCGAAGCTCCCACCAGCGCCACAGCCGGGCAACCTTCCGCCAGCAACCACCCGCTCAGGCTGCGGATTTCGGCAACCGCCTGCGCCCAGGTCTTTGCCATCTGCAAGTAATCCCGGCTGATCAACGGGATATACTGGCAAAGGGTGCTCACCGGACCATACTGGCGTGGCCGGCGTTGAAAGTGGTAAGGCAATTCCAAGGTCGCTGCATCGAATCCCGCCCGCTGGCAACGGCGGGCGAACAAGTGAAATACGAACTGATGACCGGGAAAGTCACCGCCGCCGTGCAGCAAGACGATCACCGGCCTTTCCTGCCAGGCGTCCGCGCAACGGTATAGCCGGCCATGAACGACATTGTTCTCCGCGAACTCGCACGGTCGCGGCGTGGGAAAGCGGAAGCGCCCGCCCGGGGCGTCGGGACCAAAATCGAGTTGCGCCGGCTGACTCTCGGCGGACATGAAGTCCGGTCCGTTCAGAAATTGGACCGCTTGCTCCATTTTTAAATCCCGCTCATTTGCGGCCTCCCGCAAAATGGACTTTGGCAGCGTTGCAAAGCAGATCCGGATAACCGACCAGTCAATGAATTTTGCCAAAGGTGCTATCATTTGTTTTGTGTTCGAGTGGTCGCGTTATTCAATCGCGGTGCCAGCCAGCGCAGGACGCGGCCCGGCAAGCCCGGCACTAAGGCGGTTACGGCTGTGCTGATATGACCGTGAGGCAATCGCCAGATCTCGGGCTGCCCCCACGATTGCCAGAGTTCGTTCGGGGCGCTCGACACCATGAGATCATGTATCCCTTCGATCAATAATACATTTTCCTTCGAGATCGCCGGCCGGGCTAAGGTCAGGTTTAACGGAGTCCTGTCCAGTTCCTCACACGCCTTTCGCCGTCGCCGTATCACCTCTTGAACGCGCCGTCGGCGGACCTGCGCAGCATGCGACAACAAGAGGATGCGCGTGCATGGTATGGCCAGAACGATCGAGGCCAGACGCGCATCGCGGCACGCCGTCAATCCTGCCAGGTAAGCGCCGAGCGAAACTCCCGCCAGCGCCACGGCGGGGCACCCTTCCGCCAGCAACCACCCGCTCAGACTGCGGATTTCGGCAACCGCCTGCGCATAGGTCTTCGCCATGTGCAAGTAATCCCGGCTGAACAACGGACTATACTGGCAAAGGATACTCAATGGACCATACTGGCGTGGACGGCGTTGAAAGTGGTAAGGCAATCCCAAGGCGACGACGTTGAATCCCGCCCAGTGGCAACGGCGGGCGAACAAGTGAAATACGAACTGATGACCGGGAACGTCACCGCCACCATGCAGCAAGACGATCACCGGCCTTTCCTGCCAGGCGCCCGCGCAACGGTATAGCCGGCCGTGAACGACGTTGTTCTCCGCGAACTCGCAAGGTCGCGGCGTGGGAAAGCGGAACCGCCCGCCCGAGGCGTCAGGAATAAAATCGAGTTGCGCCGGCTGGCTTTCGGCGGGGATGAAGTCCGGCCCGTTCAGAAATTGGACTGCTTGCTCCAGTTTTAAATCCCGTTCGTTGACGGACTCCCGCCACGTAGACTGTGGCAGCATCGCAAAACAGATCTGGAGGGCCGACCAATCAATGAATTTTGCCAAAGGCGCGATCATGCGTGGTTGTGGCCGACTGCGGGCGCAGTGGACACGCGGCGCCAGACCGCACCCAGGTTTACCTTCGCGCCGAGTTCGTGCAGAAGATGGACCAACCCCAGTTCTGCCCGCGAGACAAATGCAAACTCGGCTGGCATTAACCTGTCGCGCAATGCCCGCTTGCCATTGCTCCTGGCTAGTTCAAACAACTTCGGATCACAAAAATTCACCACCGGATTTGCCGATGAACCTTGGGGAAAGAGAAATTCAGCGCTTGCCTCCACAACGGGCAGGAGTTTTCGCGCACGGCGATAGGGCATTTTCGCCCCCTCGACCAGTCCCAGGAATCGCCGGGCCGCGGCGTCGCTCTGACGCCATGAACGGTTGATCATGGAATTCATAATTTCCGTGATTTCAATGCGGAGCCGTTTCACGCAGCCGAAATCAACCAGCCCGATGCGGCCGTCGGATTGGAACAGGTAATTACCCGGGTGATGGTCCGCATGGAGCACCTTCAGCCGGTGCAATTGCGTGTAATACATCTCAGCCAGCCGATCGCCGATGAGGTCGCGAATCGCTGACGAAGGCTTTCCCATCAGGAAATCGCGCAATGATACGCCTTCAATGAACGACATGGTCAGGACGCGATCGCCGCTCAATTCGTGGTACACCTGAGGGACGGAAAGATAGGCAAGCCCTGCCAATTCTTTGCGGAAGAATTCCAGGTTTTGGGCTTCATGAAGGTAATCGGTTTCTTCAAGAAATCCACGCTCGAACTCAGCCAGCAAAGCGGCGGGAAGGTGACCGGTAACCCGGCCGGGCAGCGTCAGGGACCTGAATAGTTTGAAGTCGTTTTCGATCGCGGAGCGAATCGCCGGGTATTGGATTTTTATGGCCACCTTTTCCCCGCTTTGAGTGATACCGCGGTGCACCTGCCCCAGCGACGCGGCGGCGAATGGCTCAGGGTCGAACTCGCGAAACAACTCCTCGGGATATTTGCCCAGCGCAGACTTGAATTGCGCGCGCGCCAGGCTCGCGTGCATTCCCGGGGCGCGCATTTGAAGATTAGCCAGTTCCTCGAGCGCCTCCGGACGAAGAACTCCGCTGCCCATGCTTGCCAACTGCCCCAGTTTCATGGCCGGCCCCTTCAAGTTGCCGAGCTCTTCGCGCACGCGGCGGAAAGCCTGTCGCTGAAAGCGAACCTGTCTCTGTGGCCGTTCTCCTTCGCCCAGAAAAAGATTCTGCGCCTGATAGCCGAGATAGCTCCCCGCCAGTTTAAATCCCAGCTTCCCGAGCAGAAAACCACGCGTCAATGCGCCACTGTTGGTTTTGGAGTTCAACACTCCCAGCCTCCCTGTTTCAGGAAGTGCGTGCCCATCTTCAGGCAGCGATCGAGCAGCGCCAGCGTTTGCTCTTTTCCGCGCGAGCCATCCTGCAGCCAGTACGTGATCATCGCCAGGTGCAAAAGCCCGAAGGCATACGCTCCAAAGTCGCCAAACGGCGGGATTTCCTCCGCCGCTTCGGCGTCCGCGAGGATGTCGCGAATGAACCGCAAGTAGCGTAAATGACGCTCCTGGTTCTGAAGATTCCACGGGCTGAGCTTCGAGGCTGGCATCAAGGAGCGCAGATAAACAGCGCCGAGGAATTCCTCGTACGGAGCCAGCCGATCGAGGGATTGTTGTATGATCGCAAAAAGTTTCTCGGGCAGCGCGGCCTGCTGAATGCGAGGATCGTGCTTATACCACTCGATGACCGCATCCAGTTCCTGTTCGAAGAAGTAGAGTGCCAGGTCTTCCTTGGTCTGGAAATAGTTGAACAGTGTGCCTTCGGCGATTCCGGCCCTTTTGGAAATGGCCTTCGTCGTCGTGCGATAAAACCCTTTCTCGGCGAATAGTTTCAGAGCCTCCCTCAAAATGGCTCGCTTCGTGTTTTCTTTGTTCTCGACGCGCTTCCCGCGCCCTTTTTCCGCAGGTTTGCGGCTGGTGTCAGGTTTCATATAAAAATATGAGTAAACTCATTTACCACACAATGCGCCCCGCCGCCATACTTGTCAAGATATAAATGAGTTCACTCATCTTTATTTTGCTTCCCATTCGTTTCCCTCCGACGCCGATGATTGCCTCAGACTGAGCGCAGCGATCATTCGTTTTTAAGTTTCTTCCCTTCGCTATCTGGCAACCCCGCGATATGGTGGATTAAGGACCGCAGCAGCAAGGCCGCCACGCGAACGTTTGCGTTTCGTTTCGCGGCCGTAGTCCAGTTGTTCGCGCAAGGATAATCCGTATGCATCCATCAGTGCGGCCACGTTATGCTTCACGGGCGGCTCGCTTGAAATCCAAAAGGTCTGGGGTTCACGGACGGCTTTCAGGAAGGCTTTTTGAAGGACGCCGAGGGGTTTACGATACGCTTTGATGTTCGCATCGGTGCCATAATCGAACACCACCACGCTGCCAGGCGCAATCGTGGCAATGGTGCGAAAGGTTTTCTCCATCGCCTCGCGACTCAGGTAATACGTCACACCCTCCCAAAGAAAGAAAGTGGGCTTGCCCGGATCAAAACCGGCTTTGGCCAGATTATCCAGCCAATTGTCGGTCAAAAAATTCGCGGGGACGAATTTGACCCCGCTGGCATCCACTCCGCATTGATGCAATAGCTCGCGCTTCATTTGCTGGGTCTTCGGCAAGTCAACCTCGAAACAACGAATCCGCCGGTTATGTTGTAGTTGCACAGTTCTCGTATCATAACCCGCCCCGAGTTCGACAAATTGTTCGACGCCCGGCAGGTAACGTTCAATCGCAGCGTCAACAAAAGTCGCCCGGACGCCGTTCATATGCCCGACTGGTGGAATTCCTTCATAGGGATAGCGGAGCATCTTCGGAACGAACCCGGTTAACCGATGGCCCAGCAAGACAGGAAACACTGCAGCACACAACCCGGCGTAGCAATGGTTTGGCAGGACCTTGATCAACTTTGCGCAGGCCTCATCCCGCCTTAGCCCGAGTTGATGTTGCAGCCACCGGATAGACATTGGGGACAATGCCGTCGCCGAGACCCCCAGCTTGCGACTCGATAAGATAACGTGGGCCTGGTAAAGGATTATGACAACCAGCGAAACCGGCAAAAAGACAATCCATATGAGACCGGACACCAACGCCGCCATGAGCGAACACTTATGTGATTGTTCTGTTTCGAATGCCATAAGGGAAATCAATTGCGAACTTCGTTCCGGAAATGTCAGGTAAAGGGCACGCTGAAAATTATTTATTCATTCGTGGCGTCAGCCAGCGAAGAATGCGCCCCGACAAGCCCGGCATGAAGGCTGCGCTGATATGGCCATGGGGCAATCGCCAGATTTCGGGCTGCCCCCACGACTGCCAGAGTTCGATCATGCCGACCCTCTCATGAATTCCTTCGATCAATAATACATTTTCCTTGGAGATCGCCGGCCGGGCTGAGGTCAAGTTTAACGGGGTTCTGTCCAGTTCCTCACATGCCGCCCGTCGCCGGTGTATCACCTCTCGAAAGCGCCGTCCGCAGCCCAGATCCTGATATGACTTCGGCAAAAGACCCATGCGCGCGGGTGGCATGCCCAGAACGATTGAGGCCAGACGCGCATCGCGGCATACCGTCAATCCTGCCAGGTAAGCGCCGAGCGAAGCTCCCACCAGCGTCACGGCCGGGCAACCTTCCGCCAGCAACCACCCGCTCAGACTGCGGATTTCGGCAACCGCTTGCGCCCAGGTCTTTGCCATCTGCAAATAATCCCGGCTGATCAACGGATGATACTGGCAAAGGAGGCTCACCGGACCATACTGGCGTGGACGGCGTTGAAAGTGGTAAGGCAATTCCAAGGTCGCTGCATTGAATCCCGCCCGCTGGCAACGGCGGGCGAACACGTGAAATATTAACTGATTACCGGGAAAGTCACTGCCACCGTGCAGCAAGACGATCACCGGCCTTTCCTGCCAGGCGTCCGCGCAACGGTATAGCCGGCCATGAACGACATTGTTCTCCGCGAAGTCGCTCGGTCGCGGCGTGGGAAAGCGGAAGCGCTCGCCCGGGGCATCGGGACCAAAATCGAGTTGCGCTGGCTGGCTTTCGGCGGGCATGAAGTCCGGTCCGTTCAGAAATTGGACCGCTTGCTGCATTTTTAAATCCCGTTCACTTGCGGCCTCCCGCCACACGGATTGCGGCAGCATCGCAAAGCAGATCTGGAAGACCGACCAGTCAATGAATTTTGCCAAAGGCGCGATCATTCGTTTTTAAGTTTCTTTGCCTTGATATCCGGCCAATTGTCGTCATGGAAGGTTACGGTCGTCACTTCTCCCTTGTCATTCTTAATGAAAGCCATCGCGCCGCCCAGCTTGTTGAAGAAATTCGTTTCCGATTCAGGATAAATTTCAATGGTGCCCTTAAACGCATTCCGGCCCGTGCTGCGCCAGAACAACTGATCTCCTCCCCGCCAGACCGTCACCTTCACCCCCGCAGGAAACGCGCCGCCGGGTGCCTGTTCGTAGCGGCCAACACACGCGTCCAACAATTGGGTGTCCAGCTTGACGATGACCGGTCGTGGCCGCGGTTTGGGAAATTCCGGCGGCTGATCGGAGATTTTTTTGTACCGGAATTCGTTGCCTTGCTCGTGAACAACCAAACCAGTCACTTTGCCTTGGGCATCGCGCGGAAAAGTCACCGGCATGCCGCTCAACCGTTCGAAAAACCGGGTCTCCGATTGAGGCAGCAGTTCCAGGGGTAATGGCGGCAGCATCTCGTCAATCGGATGTGCGCCCGGCGCGGCGTGGAGCCAATCGCCAACCGGCCACAGGTTGATGGCGGTGGCATGAACAAAGAGCCGGTCGCCCTCGGAACGAATCCCGATGCGCGGCTGGTAGCGCGTGCAAAAGTTGCGACTCCACACCAGCGGAGTCAGCGCCGTCAAAGCGCCTCCGGCCACGAGCACGACACACAGGAGGATCCAGCGCCGGCGGGCATCGCGCGCACACCGGAAGAGGACCAGCAGCACCACGAGACCGAATCCGACCGGGATAAAAACCGCCGCTTTGGGCGCGGTGCGGTAGAATTGCCGGATGGAAAACAAACCGAGCGCATAATCCGGCGCACGTTGGTATAATCCGACATTCGAACCATAAACCTGGTGGTTGAGATTGGTCGCGTTTGGCCGCCGATCCGATTGCCATTCGCCGTCGAGTAAAAACCGGCCGATGGCGCTGGCCCGGTAGAGGCCGTTGCCCGAAGAGCAAAGGACCACCACGCCGCGTTTCCGCCGCTTGTCGAAAGCAGTGTAAGAGCTCACGTACGGGTTTCCGCCGGCCGTCTCGACAATCCCCTTTTCCCGGTCCAGCTTGAGCTTTGACGGATAATTGGGCAGGACCTTTTCCATGAGCGCCGGCAGGGCCGACCGCGTGAAGCCGAGGTTGGCCGACTCGTATTTCAGCAGGTCGTTGGCAGTGGAACTCAGCCCGCAAAGCGGCATCAGCAGCCCCATGTCCTCGGGAGGCGTGGCATATCCCAGCCGGTTCCCATGCCAGAAGGCGAACCGCGCTTTCATGTCAGGCGTCAACGTGCCGCGGGTGCTGTCCATCTTGAGCGGTCCGCAAATCCGGCTGACGAGCAGCGCTTCATAATTCGTCCCGGTTTTCCACGCCATGGCCTGCCCCAGCAATCCCATGTCCACGCTGCCATGCTGGTGAACCGAACCCGGATCGCGGGTCAATTGGTACCCGGATACGAAGGCGAACATGTCTTTGGCGGTGTAATCGGCGAACGCATTGTCCGCCCGCTTGAAATCCACGTTATCCATCGTTTCCGACAGGTAGGGAAAACCCGAATATTCCGTCACCAGGTGGCGCAAGGTGATTTGTTTGCCGTTGTGCGTCGGCATCTTGACCGAATCCGGAAGACACTTCGCCGCGGGGTCGTCCAGATTCATTTCCCCACGCTCAACCATGTCCTGCGTCAACAACGCCGTAAACATGCACGTGGAGGAATAGAGGCTGAACATCGTGTCCCCGTTCACTTCCGCGTCGGTGCCGTTGTCCAATTTCCCGTAGCCGATGACGCTGCTGCCGTGCTCGTCCAGAATGCCGACGACGATGGCGCCCTCCGTCTTTTCGAGATCACCGCGATGTTGCAGGAACGCGTGGATGGCATTGGTTAAATCCTCCGCCGCCGCGCGGAAGGGAAACGCCGACAAGAGCAGCGTGAAACAAATGATGCGGATGACAGTGTTCATTCTTTGAGTTTCTTTCCCACCACATCCGGCAGCCCCGCTTCATGGTGAATTACAGCCGTCACTTCTCCTTGGTCATTCTTAATGAAGGTCAATTGTGTATCATAAGGGTTGATCTTGAGGAAGAAATTCGTCTCGGATTCGGGGTAAATATCAATTGCTCCCCGGGTCGCGCCTTTGCCCCAGGCTTGCCAGATCAACTGATCTCCTTCTCGCTGGATCGTTACCTTCATTCCATCGGGGATACACACGGCGTTCGGCGCAAATTCGTAGTGGCCGACACAGGCATCAAGAAGTTTTGTGTTCAGCTTGATGGCGACACGTGGTTTGATTGTTTCGGGGACCTTTGGCGGCTGGTCGGAGATTTTCTCATAGGAAAATGCCTTGCCTCGGTAAGATGCGGTTAAACCGGTCACCTTGCCCTGGGCATCCCGGGAAAAAGTTATGGGCGTGCCGTTCAGCCTTTCAAAAAAATGGGTTTCCGATTCTGGCAACAATTCACCAGCGATCGGCGGTAGAAATGCATCAACCGGCCATGAATTTGAGCCGGTGGCCTGGGCGAAAAGCCGATCGCCTTCACAACGAATGCCAGTGCCGGACTGAGAAGCGGTGCTGTCTCTGTGATGGGAAAATGGCCAGAGCCTGAACTTGCGTGGCGCGGTATCCGATGTGGACCGGTATTGACCCACATATGAACCATAAATCGGGTTGTTGATTTTGGTCTCCATTGGACGGCGATCCGACTGCCATTCGGTTTCCAGCAGAAAGTTGCCCAGGCTGATGGCGTCAATGAAAGCATCCGAATTAGACAAGACCACCACGCCGCGCCGCCGCGTTTTGTCGAAACCGGCGTATGATCTGTAATCGCCTCCTCCATTAAACCACACGATTCCCCCTCCCGGCGAAGCAAAGCCCAGATTAATCATGCTTTTTTCCATGAGTGGTGTCAGACTCGACGGCGTCAGGCCGAGGTTGGCCGACACAAATTTCAGCAGATCATTGGCCGTCGAGTTCAACCCGCCCAAGGGCATCTCAGCTCCCCAATTCATCGTCGGCATCGCATAGCCCAGTTTACTGTGTCCAATGGCGAGCCGGGATTTCAATTCGGGCGTCAGCGTGAACCGAGTGCTGTCCATTTTCAATGGCCGGCAAATCCGATCCACCACCAGCGATTCATAGTTCGTTCCAGCTTTCAGGGCGATGACGTGACCCAGCAATCCCATTTGCACACCGCCGTGTACATGCTTCGCTCCGGGAGTCTGGGTCAATTTGTAGCCGGACAGGTAGGCATACATCTTCTCAATGGTAAAATCAGCAAGGGGATTATCCGCACGCTTGGGGTTGGGGTCGAGATAGCCATCGTCCGGCCTGAGAAGCCCGGAGGTTTCTGCCACCAAATGACGTAACGTGATTTCTTTGCCGTGGTAGGTCGGCATTTTAACCGATTTGGGCAAATACATTGCCACGGGATCATCCAGTTTCATTTCCCCGCGCTCGATCATGTCTTGCAACAATAGTCCCGTAAACGCAACTGTCATGGAACGAATCTCGAACACGGTGTCGCCATTGACTTCCTGATCGGTTCCGTTATCCAATTTTCCGCAACTGACGACGCTGCTGCTCTGTTCGTCCACAATGCCGACCGCGATGCCGACGTTTGCTTTTTCAGCCTTAAGGCACTGTTGTAGATACGCGCGGATGGCATTGGTGAACTCCTCCGCTGCGGCGCGAAAGGGAAACGCCGACAACAGTATCGTGAAACAAATGATGCGGACGGCAGGGATCATTTTTTTCATGGCTGACATTATTTCTGGCTGATGAATATTCGGTAGCCCTTTTGATTCGCCAGTTTCACGATCAAATCACTGACCCCATCGTGGTTCAGGTCCGCAGCCTCCCACTCATCAATGAGTTCCGGGCAGTTGAATTGCAGGTCCGGCTCCGGGCTGAACCCTTTCTCTCGCGAAACAAAAAAGTAAACCGAGATGCCGTCGCCGTGGTCCCGCACCAGCAAATCCGTTTTGCCGTCGCCGTTAAAATCGCCGTCGAGCCTGACGAAGCGCTCGAAGTAACGGTGCGGGCTCGAACCCAGGAGCAACTCGGCTCGATCCAGATGGATGACCACGGACCGCTGACAGTCCGCCTCTTTGGGAAAGCCAACTCCAGGCCGGTGGAAGTAAAACCTGAGATTGTAATCGAGCTTTTTTGCGGTGACCTGCTTGCGCAGATCCTCCGCGTTGTCCACCTTGCTGTAGCCCAAGGCCAGGTCCGGAAAACCGTCGCCGTCCACGTCCACCACCGGCAGCGCGGGGGTCCAGTCGTTCTTGCGAAAAACCTGTTGCGGGTCGGCCGGAATCCGGCCGTGCGCGTCGGCGATATAAGTGCTCACCAGCACTTTGCCGGAAGAAATCCCTGGCGCAAATGAAGGCTCGTGCAGCCAGACGCTTTTGATCAGATCCACTTTGCCGTCGCGGTTCAGATCGGCCCAGCAAAGCCATGAGCCTGATTGAATCCTGTCCGCGTATGTCAACGCCGGTTCCGGGGTGAACCGGCCATTGGTTTGTTGCAGGTAAAGGCTGTAGGTGTTGGTCCAGCCACTACTGCGTCTTACGATCAGATCATCGCGTCCGTCGCCATTGACGTCGCCCACGCTCAGGTCGAATCCCAGCGACGTGGCATATCCGGGATTGGCCGCTGACGGCCGCAAGCGGGCCTCGATGGCCTGGCCGATGACTTGCGTCTGACGCCACTCGTCGCGACGTGGCCCGTCCGCCGTAGTCCCGATGAAATCAGGACGGAGTGTGGACCAGACCTGAAGTCCGTCCGCCGCCGGCACCAGCAGCAGCGGCCAGTCGCGACCGGGTGGTGTGGCCGTAGCCAGATCCCGATCGCCTCCCACGGCTGCTGCGGCGCGGCGAAGGCCCGTCGCGACCGACAACGGAAGATACACCGCGTTCGTGCCGTCCGTTGCATCCATCGTCTCCGGAACGATCGTGGGTTGCCGGATGATTTGCCGGCGAGTGGGGGGGCTGGTTCGATTGGTGAAACAAAGCTCGGTTACGCCGTCGCTGGTCATGACGAGCAAACTCCCGGCCGGCCCGCCCAGCGTCGCTGTCCAGACCAAACACGGCCGGGGTTCGAGACGATAGGTTTGTTGCGGTTCGCGGGTGAAGCCTTGCTCGGGATCCTGGTAGAAAATGAACAGATTGGTGTCGTCCATCAGCACCAGGTCCTTGAGCCCGTCGCCGTCCAGATCGCAGATCATCAACTGTTGGCCGGGGCCGGCGACGTCACTGGCGATGAACTTCGGTTTGGCCTGGGCCGGGAAGCAGGCCATCAGGGAAAGGCTCAACAGGATTGGCGGGAGCAATCTCAGATTAACCTCGCTACGTTTTGCTTCATTTCAAAAATATTTGACCAGACCGGGCTGAAACCATCACGCAACTGAACCGCCGCGGCAGAGGTTGAACTGCGGGCCGGCATCCTGGCCGGCCCGGGCCAATATTTTGCCAGGGGATCGTCCAGGTTCATCCCACCGCGTTCAAGAATGGCCGACCAGTCAATCAATTTGGCCAAAGGCGCGATCATGATTTCACAAGAGCGAGTCCAACCTCACCCTACTTGACGATTTCGAATTTGAGCGAGTCCATGTCAATCCAGACTTTGCCGCTGCCATGGAAGGCGAAACCGGTTCGAAGGTATTGGGTTTGTTTTGGGATGACGCAGGTGATGGAGAATGGGGTCCAATCGCGGGTGCCTTTCAGGCTGTGGTCATTGACCATGCTGTGCCGGGCAAGGAGTTTATACCAGTCCATGTAGGGCTGGAGGCTTGGTTCGAGACGGTCGGAAACATTTTCGGTTTTGACCCAGCCGCTCATGCGCACGGTGCGGCCCCTATACTTGTCAATGTCTGGAACGTAAATCGTTTGTGACCACATCGTCCATGAGCCGCGCGGCGCGGCGCCGTTCGCAGCGTAGGTGAGGCAAACAGCCGGGTGCCCGTCATGCATATTCTGGTAATCGGTCGTCTCGGCATAGTCCATGGCATAGGTTTCACCAATGCAGCGCCACGTCCGGCTGTCAGTGATGGGCGCGTCGCGCGGAGCAATGGCAATTTGAAAATCGTCGCCCCAAAGTTCGCCGGGGCCGTAAAGATCGGGCCCGAAATAAACAACGCAGGGTTCGTTGGGAAGGTCGGTGACCAGTTCGATTTGTTGCCAATCCGTTGTGCCGCGAATGGGCCGGTCGCTCATATCGTCGTAGGCGAGATGGAGATTATTTTTACCCAGGATAATCACAAATGCGCCCGCCCAGTTCTCGGCATTGGTGGTTTTGAGCCAACCGGTGACACGAATGTGTTGTCCCAAAAGCGGCGAGCCATTGGTGACGGCATAGAAGATGGAACTGGAATTATCGGTGTTCGGTTTGGCGGCCTTGGCGGCGGCGAGATATAGGGCGATGGGCGAAGATGGCGCGACGGGGCCTTTGATATGTATGGCGGGCGCGGAATTGGTGGTGCGTCTGGTGTTGGGATCAACTTCAACAAGGAATCGGCCATCCCGGTCGCCATCCTGGTTGAAAACGTCATTGGCGAATTTAATGGGAACCTTGTCGCGGGGGGTCGAAGAACCATGGGCGACTTTTGATTGATAAACGAGATAAGTGCCGGTCCCAAGAATGACGGCGGCGGTGGCAATTGTTGCAACGATGGTTTTGGTTTTCATGGCGATGAGGGTAACTTTTGCGAGGGTCAAGGCTGAACCGCCCGCCACCGCGCCCTTGGCCATCACCACGGTTATCACAGATTTTGCCAGGGCCGCCGGCGCGGCTTGAACGGAATTGGCGGAAATCGCCCCGGCAATGATGACCGTCGTCGAAGTCACGCCGCGTTTCATGAAAAATTTCCGCAGCTTTTCCAGCGCGCGGCTCACGCGCTTCTGGGCCGCGTCCGCGTTCAAGCCGAGAATCCGGCCCACTTCCTCCAGCGGTTGCTGTTCGTAAAAGCGCAGCACCACCGCGTTGCGGTCGGCCTCGCCCAGTTGCGCCACGGCTTCATCCAGAAACGGCGCGACTTGCGGCCATACGTCGGGTTCGGGTTCATTCAAGATTGAATTCATATGCGCCTCCTGTTCGCGGTGTTGGCGGCGATGCTCGGCCTTGAGCGCATTGCAAGCAACAAAGTGCGCGGTGCGGCACAGCCAGCCGGCCAGAACGGTTTCCTTGCCCAGGCTCCCGGCCTTGCGCGCAAGGATGATGAACACGGCTTGAACGATTTCCTCGGCCAGATGCGGGTCGCGCACCTGCCGCAAGGCGGACGAATAGACCAGCGACACATGGCGTTCCACCAGCGTCGCAAAAGCTTCCTCCGAACGTTGCGTCGCGTAGGCGGAGAGCAATTCGGCATCATCCAGCAAGCGCATTCATCAAGTAATGTACGCGGCAGGAGAAATCCGACAGTCTTTTTTGAATCGCGCGAAGGCCGGAAAAACCGAATTGATCTTGAACCGGAGCAAACTCCGGTCATCCTCAAAACGGCAAATGAGATAAACCACGAAATACACGAAGCACACGAAAAGAGGGCTGGAACCGACCATTTTTACGGCGGCAGACTTCACCTGCCTGGTGAACCAGCGGTGCTTGGTAATGCCTTGTCATTTCGTGTCTTTGGTGTGTTTCGTGGTCTCAACTCCTTTTTTCAAAATCATTCCTTCCAGAATAATCGTGTGGCCAGCGCCCGCGCGCGGTTCGTATAGTAATGACGATGAAGCTGCAACAAGATCAGGTCTGGAAACGCGGCGAGGAATATCTTCGCATCCTGCACCTGGAGCGATTGGAAGTGGAATACAAGTCCGTCAAGAGCCTCACCACCCGCGAAGGCACCTTCCATCACGTCAGCAAGAAAGATTTTTGCCGTCTGCTGAAAACCGCCCACCTGATGACGCTCGAGGAAATCCAGAAGTCCTGGTATCACTGACTGCTGGCGTGAAGGAATAAATCTTGGCAATTGCCGCTCCATTCCGGCAGCCAAATTTAGTCACACAGGATTCGCTTGCTCAACTGCGTTTCGGTTCGCAAAAATCAATTCCAACGACCGCGAGATTGCCAATCCGAGGATTTTGTTGCACCAGTTCCAATGCCCGTTCGGTAAGCAGACCAATTACTTCAGCAAAGGCCATCAATTGCCCTGTTTTGGGATGTTTCCAATGCTGTTGCCGGCCTATCGTCCCGATAACATAAATCCCGTAGCGTGACTGGTGGTCTCGTAGATATTGGCCGACAAGTTGGTTTTCCAAACGCTCAATCAGGTCAGCAATGCTCCAACCAAAATCAGCCAGCTTTACCTCGACTGACACGGGTGGAAGTCCCGGTCGCAAAAACCGCAAATCCGGTCTCTGCTGCAAATCAATCTCAGGCTCTTGCGGTACGTTGTAGCGATTATTCGCTCGCTCATTCAATTTTCTGGCAAGCCATCGGCGCAAATGAATCTCTTTGCCGTCACGGGGAAGCTCATCTCGCAAACTGTTGTCTGATTCTTCAACATCGCGCTTCAATTCGCGGATTCGTTTTTGAGCTATTGCAAATAGCTCGTTGTCGGACTTGGGATCAACTTCATGGTGCTGGGCAAAGTTTCGCAAATCAGTTGGCGTCCACGGTAAAAAATCAGCTTCCCTGCGCAATCGCTGATCAAGCAAATTGAGAATCCAGTCACGTCCTTGTGACATTGCTGGTTCGTCCGCGAGTTCACGAAGGCGATCAGTTGCTTCAAGTGATTCACTCTTGGCAAACTGTTCCAGTAACGCACTCCGAAACCGTTCCGCGTGGTCGCGGGCTGTCGGCGAGTATGCTCCTCCACTACGGTTTAAGTCTTCACTAATTCTCACATGAGCATAAACCAGTGGGATGAATCGGAGCAGGCACGCCGGTTGGAGATAGCTCGGGGATGTGATGAAAGGCCCGCGCTCGGCATCTTCACCAGATAGGGCGGAACATAAGCACACAACAATGTCGTCTGGTTTGGGCGAATTTTTCAAAAACGACTGCAGATATTTTACCGCTGATTCACCATCTATTTGCATCCATAAACTTAACCAGAGAACCTTCACTGCGGGGTTGTCCGCCGCCGGTGTGCGTTGCGCTGCAAGTTCTCCTAAATTTACTAACGGTGGATTTGGCTGGCGCATGAGCAGGGACAAGGCATAGCGGAGAATTGCGTAGTTCTGTGGGTCTCCGGCAGTCAGTAGCGAAAGAACTTTATCTCGTATCAAGTAGATAAGCGTTCCGCCACGCCATGCTAAATTGGCAAGCACCTCGTGCGTGTCTTTATGGTCAGCCGGGCATTTCCATTCAGCTTCAACGCACTCACAAAGCACTTGCTTGACTGCCGTCGAATGTGCAGCAGCCAAATTTTCAATCCATGCAGGAAAGCCATTCAACTCATCCATCGCATAACGTGCAGCGAGTGCGGCTTCTGCCTCTGTCAGTCTCGTGATAGCCTTCGGGTTTTCATCAAATTCAATTTGAAGGCCGGTTAAACCAACGATTAACACAACGCTAGTTTTGTTCGGATCGGGTTTTTCATGTGGCAATTGTGGAATGTGGCTGCGCCAGACCGCCACGCATCCACGCTTCGCAGCCCGCGTGATTCTTTTTCCGCGCTTCTTTTCGAGACTTACCCAAGAACTCGCGGTCCAATGGTCGTTATTTTTCTCGTCAGCTTCTTGCGATAGTCTTGCAAGCCATTCAACAGGCTTGCCGGATTCGATGAACTTCAACTTGCGCAATAAAGCATACTGCTCACGCATCCACCACCAGCGGGCACGACCCGAGTCAATTTTTCGCATCCACCACCACTTTCCATACCGGTATCGCACTTTCTGATACCAGAACCGCTTCACCGGAAAGAACGGGCCGGTCACAACCGATTGTTTGTAAGCAGCGCGGAGCGCGTGTTCGCGTCTTGTCGCAACGTATAATTGCCATCGTCCAGTAAAAGTTCGCCCGGAACCGTCCCATGCTTCGATTGCAAGTCGCAATGCCAGTATCCGGTCGTTGGCATCTTTTTGTTGGCGCGTGTCTTCTAGCAGCCACGGAAAATCTTTCGACGACAGCCGCAGCACTTCCCAATGATCGAAAACTTGCAGCGACATGGTCGGTTCTGCCTTATGCTCCTCTCGGAAAGCAGCAACAACTCGCCACAAATAATTCTGCCGGACGCTCGGCTGTTCCAGCGACAGCTCGTTGAGCGTACCCATTTCATCATGAGTGAAGTCATGGTGACATTCGCGGATATGCCCGAGCAGTTGAAGCGCTACCGCCACCGCGTGAATGTCATCGGGCGAAAGACTATTTTTTTTGAAAAGCTTTGCGAGGATTGTCGGGATGACTCGCCCGATCCAATAAAATTGCCCGGAAACTGGGATCGTCTTTTCTCCGTGTAAAATGTGCGGCTGGCTTTGGGCCAGAACGAGTAACTCTTTCAACAGCACGCCCGCATCCTCGGGCAACAGCACCGATTCAAAATGAGATTTCAGGTAAAACGGCAAATCTAAACCAAATTCGCGAACCGGTTCAGTCTTTGCCAACAACTTCACTACCTCAGTTGAAGAAATCTCTTTCGGATAAAGAGCTTCAACTATGCTTGGGCAAAGGCGGTTGGGAATACGAGGCAATTGAGAACCGATTTGATGCAGTTGCGTGCGCGCTGCCTTGCTGCCTATCGCCCCGATGACCATTGCTGCATACAATTTTATATCGTCCGGTTCATCGGGTGACGCGATCACGCTAATTGCCGCATCAACGCATTCAGCAAGGCGTCCATGCCGGACGATTTCGAGCATTTCAATTCGAAAATCAACCGCCAGTGTTCGATCCAAAATGAATGCTTTAATGTCAGGTGAAAGAGATTGGTCGGCAAATCTTGCCAGACAGTCATGTGAAGTCTCCAGCCAAGTGCGCCTCCTCTGTCGTGACAGACCAGCCAGGGCCGCTAGCACCTGCCGCCGATAATCTACTGTAAGACTTGCTGGGTCACCAAAATTTAGATGAATCTCCGGGTCTAGCTCGACAATTAAACTACGTACCAATTGATTCCATCTTTTGTTGCCATAACAGAGCCAAGCCGCAACAGGGCGTAGCGCTGGCCGGAGCACTTTTCGACCTCTAACATTTTCGACAAGGATGTGCTCCAGCTCATATTGCGGACAGCCGTTATCCATGCGCGCCGCAATCCACTTGGCTGCCAAGAATTCTCCAACGCGGCGATGATGAAAACGAAAGCGCCCATACACGGCACTGTCAAAAATCGCGCGACTCAAGAGAGCGCGGGCTTGATCATCACGCCAACTGGATGGCAGGCAATCAAGCGGATTCAGTGCTTCGGATTCCGTCGGGTTGTCATCAGGCACGAAAAACGAAAATTTCCTGCTAAACAAGCTTGCCGCTGCCAGCCATTCCGCGCCTTCGCGTCCTTCTGCTTCAGACAACTGAAGTTCGTCTCTTCCCGCCCGCGGGCGAAGTTTTGAAGATATATCGAATTCAACAAGTTCCGTAAGCGAACCAATTCGTCCCCTGTCTTTCCAAAAACCAATCAGGTCTGATACGTCCAGCGGCCTACGGGCAAACTCCCATGCAAAGGCACAGTCGAGTGCGTCAATGAACAATGAAACATTCAACACCCCCTGCGCACGAGCAAGGCATTCGACTTGAGCTTTATCCAACGGTTGAATGTGGACAACAAGCGGAAAGGGTTTCTCATCATTGACCGACTTCGACCCGCCGTCGTTGCCGGTGCGTATCATCGTTGGTGGCAGCGGGAATAATCGCCGGAATTCAAATGCGTCGCTGGCAGGCTTCCATTCGCTTATCCGCGAACTCAGGAATAATTTTGCGCGACCCAAAGAGTCAGTCCCAATCTCATTTGCGAAACGTTGGAGAGTGGCGTAGAAATCTGACACCTTGTGAAACTTAGCTTCGTCAACCGAGTCGAGAAAGAAATGGGCTGGTGAGGTGCTCTGCTTCCATTGCGCGTAACGCCCCTGCTCCTCCGCGTTCAGTACCGTTTTCAATTCCCGTCCAACCAATTGGTCGAGTCGAATGAAGAAAGCAAATTCGCCCCGGACGGTGAGAAGCCTAACGCGCTCGCGTAGTTCCCAGGTCTTTCCACTGCCCGCCTCTCCAAGAACAATGACACGACTCTCATTTAGCAAATCATCCCAACTCAAGTTTTTGTCGGGCCAAAGCAAACCAGCTGTGTAACTGTCTAACGCCGTTTCTTCTGCTTTTGCCTTTTGGTCAAGCGTTCGGAAACGCCGATTCAATTCGACGAACGGTTGTTGTGCTGTTTGGGATAGATCAGACATTCCGGCGGAAGAATAACAATATGCGCGTTCTGACGCCAGTTGTCTTAGTTTTCCTTCTCAATTTGCCTGTGAGACGTTCGTGAGCATTGGCCAGAAATCCACCGGCAGCAACTTTGGTTGCACGTTGCGTTATGAACGTTTCCCCATTCCCTTTCCCAATCATCCAGCGACGGCACGGTGACTTCGGCGTGTTGAGCAGTCATGCCGGAGGCAACCAATGTGCCGACGCGAAAAAGCCTACCGCCGCCAGTGGCGGGGCGGGCCTGACCGCTGGTGATGTCCCGACTGCCCCGGGCGGTGCTGTGAAGATGGATGGGCGGGTGGATGCGACCGGCTTTGGTTCTGTCCCTGTGGGAAACGGCGTTCGGCTTCAGGCGGTCCCGGCGGCGCCGCGGCCGAGTAGTTGAAACCTTCCGCCCGCTTGCGGACGATGCCGCGACCGATGAATCGCTCCACCGTGCGCAGTTCGTCCCGGTCCTCCGGCGTCACAAAGCTGATGGCGTCGCCCACCGCGTGCGCCCGGCCGGTGCGTCCGATGCGATGGACATAATCCTCCGCGTGCATCGGGAAATCATAGTTCACCACGTGCGAAATGCCGTCCACGTCAATGCCGCGCGCGGCGATGTCCGTCGCCACCAGCACGCGCACCGCGCCGGATTTGAAATCCTTCAAGGCCTTAAGCCGCTGGTTCTGCGAGCGGTTGGAATGCAACGCTGCCGTCTTGATGCCCTTGCTTTCGAGGTTGCGGGCGATGCGATCGGCGCTGTGCTTCATGCGGGAAAAGACGAGCACCATGTCCATCTCCGCATTGCGGAGCAGATGCAGCAGCAGGGCCGGCTTCAAATGCTTGGGCACTTCATAGATAAGTTGCGTGACCGTCTCGGCGGGGTTTGAGCGGCGGCCAATCTGGATCATTTTCGGCGAGCGCTGAAATTCGTGCGTGAGGGTTTCAATCTCGCGGGAGAGGGTGGCGGAGAACATCAGCGTCTGCCGCTGCTTCGGCAACTGCTGCACGATGCGCCGGATGTCCGGCAGGAAACCCATGTCGAGCATCCGGTCGGCTTCGTCGAGCACCAGGAATTGCAATCCCGAAAAATCGGCGCAGCGCCGGCCCATCAGGTCCAGCAGCCGTCCCGGGCAGGCGATGACGATGTCCGTGGCGGCCCGCAGGGCGCGGATTTGCGGCTGTTCGCCCACGCCGCCGAAAACCGTGGCGACAGCCAGCGGAAGTTGTTTCGCATAAGCCCGCATGTTTTCATCAATCTGCAGGACGAGTTCGCGCGTCGGCGCGATCACCAGCACCCGTGTGCCGCGGCGCCGCATCGGAACGGATGGCGCCATGAGCCGGGTGAGAATGGGCAGGGCGAACGCCGCCGTTTTTCCGGTGCCGGTCTGCGCGATGCCGATGAGGTCGTGCCCCGCGAGGATCGGCGGAATGGCGGCGGTCTGGATCGGGGTCGGTTCGGTGTAGCCGGCGTCCTGCACGGCGCGTAAAATTTTGGCGTCAAGGTTAAGGTTGCGAAAGGGCATGGTATTAAAAGTGTGGGATTGGGACAGATTTGGACACGCCCGGATGCGGGCGGTTGCAGACGAAGGTTGCGCAAAAAAGTTTCTATCGCAGCCGCCAGGTGATGCGCGCCTTGTCCAAATCGTAGGGCGACATCTCCATCTTCACGCGGTCGCCGACGGTCAGGCGCACCCAGCGTTTGCGCATCTTGCCGCAAATCGTGGCGAGCACGAGGTGTTTGTTGGCCAGTTCAACCCGGAACATCGTGCCGGGCAGCACGGTGGTAACGCAACCTTCCACTTCAATGTGTTCTTCTTTCATGGCTGACAAATCGGCAATGGGAACGGAATCAAAAAAAAGACGGGGTCCGGTTCACCCGAACCCCGCCACAAAAATCCTGCGGGATCAGTAGCGGCCACGACCGCCGCCGCCGCCGCCGCCGCCGTATTCACGACGACCGCCGCCGCCGGCCGGACGTTCTTCGCGCGGCTTGGCCACGTTGACCGTGAGGGCGCGACCGCCAAGTTGCGAGCCGTTGAGCGCCGCAATGGCCTTCTGCGCCTCCTCGGGCGTGCTCATGGTGATAAAACCAAAACCACGGGGACGGCCGGTGGTCCGGTCCATCATCAGGTTGGTTTCCGTGACCGTGCCGTGCGCGGCGAACGCGTCCTGCAGGTCTTTTTCAGTGATATCAAAGGAAAGATTCCCGACAAATAATTTATTGCTCATGTGATAGTTAATTGTCTGACAAACCGCTACTTTCAACAGACTGTTCCCGAACGCCGGGTTTAAAATCATCATTGAACCGAGTTCACTTGAAGATTCACCATGCCTTGAAAGAGACAAGCTATCTAACAGACTGGTACAGCATGGCCGGGTTCGGCCGCAATAGCCATAACTATCGGCAACTATCTTTTTGACCCAACCACCGCGTTGCCAACAGTTGAAACCAGGGATGAACACGGATGGACACGGATAAAAATGTTTTTCTCAAAAAGAAAGGCAACTCACGAAAAATCAGGCTTTAAGAACCATGTGAAATATTCCTTTTCTCCAGCCCCATCCGTGTGAATCCGTGTCCATCCGTGGTTAAAATCCCTTCGACATCACTTTTGTTGCATTTCTTTGTCACCTATTGGCCCTTTTCGGGTGCTTACCGGGTGATATGATGACAACCGAAGCGATGCACACGGCGGAATTCAACGATGCCGAGTTGGTGGCCGAAAGCCTGGACGGAAACCGGGAGGCCTTCCGCCGGATTGTTGAACGGTATCAAACCCTGATTTCCTCGCTGGGGTATTGCGCCACCGGCGACGTGAGCCAGAGCGAAGACCTCGCCCAGGAAACCTTTGTGACCGCCTGGAAAAAACTGGCGGACCTGCGTGAACCGGCCAAGTTGCGGCCCTGGTTGTGCGGCATCACCCGTTTTCTCATCAGCAAGGAATTCCGGCGCCAGGGACGCGAACCGGCTCATGCCGCCGAATCGTTGGAGGCGGTGGATGAATGGGTTTCACCGGAACCGCTGCCGTCGGACCAGGTCATCAGCGCGGAGGAAAAGGCGATTCTCTGGCGTTCGCTCGAACGCATCCCGGAAATCTATCGTGAACCGTTGGTCTTGTTTTATCGCGAGCAACAATCCATCGAGGCCGTGGCGCAGGATTTGGAGTTGAGTGAGGACGCGGTCAAGCAACGGCTGTCCCGGGGGCGGAAGCTGTTGCAGGAGCAATTCCTCGCTTTTGTCGCCGGCGCGCTGAAACAAACCGCTCCGGACAAAACTTTTACGCTGGGCGTGATGGCGGCATTGCCGTTGCTGGCCACGACCGCCAAGGCGGCGACGGCGACTGTCACCGCGACCAAGGGCGGCTCGGCCGCCAAGACCGCAACCGGAGCGGGAATGTTGAGCACGTTCCTGACAGGTGGCGGGTTGATACTTTTCTCCATGTTCGGTGTTTTCGGGTTCTCTGGCCGCTGGGTCGGCCGCAAGATGGGGCGCGCCAGCCAACAATCCGCCTTGGGACGCAAACGCATCATCCAGTTCTGGCGCACACTCGCCATCGGCTTCTTCGTGTTCGTTCTGCCCCCAATGCTTGTTCCCGACTCGCTGATTCATCCTCATCCCTGGCTTTTCCGCGTGCAGACGTGGTCGTTGACGGCATTTTACTGGGTGGTGGCAGCGGCCCTGGCCATCTGGGTATGGCAGCGGCGGCGGGACGCTCGCCGGGACGAAGCGGAAGTGCCGGAAACAACCCGGACGACAAGCAAGTCATACAATGTTTGGGTTACGCTGGGAATGATCGGGCCGGCATTCATAGTCGGGTCGTTCCTGTTTGCCCTCTTCTTCTCGAACTGGACATTGTCCTCCAAGTATATTCCCGAGGCGGAGGCGCGGAGCATCATCTCTGAACGCAAGGACGCCCGATTTACGGTTTATCAATACCGGGACGGATCGAAGTCTTTGGAAATCACCCTGCCGGAGAATCACCGGATCAACCTCTTTACACCTTTGAATGACTCCCTGGTTGCAGCACTGACCGACAAGGGGGTTACTTATCAGACACTGATTGAAGACCTGGACTTCCACAACGGCGGCGTGCGCGGATGGCTGGTGCTGTTGTCCACCTTCATCGTGGTGGCCGGCATCGTCCTACTCCTGCGCCGGCCGGGAACGCAAAAGTTTTATCAACAGGAAACCGCCACGCCGCGAGCCGAGCGAAGAGAGAAGAAAATAGTTGCCGTGTGTGCTGCGCTGGCGATGATCGCGATGAGCCTTCTGCTCGTCCTTTTCACCATCGCTCATGCCGCCCGGACCATTTCCGGGGCGGAGGCGGGAAGAATCATCTCAGAGCACAAAAACGCCTGGTTCGAAGTCTATCAATACGCCAACGGATCGAAAGAGCTGTGGATTACTCTGCCAAATAGCGGCTGGCATCATCCCGGCTTCATCACGCCGGCGGATGAATCCACGCTCGCCCTGCTGACGCAGAACAAGATTTCCTATAAAACCTATGTTCAAGGGCGGGATTTCGGATATCGCGGACCAGGCCGCTGGCTGTCGCTGTCGTGCGGCTTCATTCTGACAGCGTGTGCGGTTTTGCTTTTGAGGCGGGCATGGAAAAAGCCAACTGACATACCCGCGGAATCCCGCGTCTGATCTTTTTCCGGACGCGATGCAACCGATGGAATCATCGGTTCACTTCGCAGCCATCGCCGTCCCGGTCAGCCAGCCCGTTGTCCACGCGGCCTGGAAATTGAACCCGCCGGTGATGCCGTCAATGTCGAGCAACTCACCGGCAAAGTGCAGGCCGGGGCAAATCCGGCTTTCCAAAGCGCGAGACTTTTCCTGGTTCCGCTTCCGGCATGAATCAGGGCAGTTCCAGGTTCAAGTAATCGTACATGACATGCGAGCCACCGGTTCCGTCACCCCGTAAAACGAGCGTGATGACGTTGGCCCCGGCCTTGAGGTTCGTGGTTGGGAGGGAAACATATTCCACGCAATATTTGGCGTGAATTCCCTCGCGCAACAGCGCGTTGCCGCCCTGGATGGAGGGTGTGACCAGGGCAAACGGCTTGTGCTCGTCGTTGACGTAAACATCAATGCCCGCCCGCTGCGCACTGGCAATGGCCAGCGTCAGGGTCGCGGTGCCCGGCGGAACGTTGGTCAAATCAAAGTGGATCCGCCATGGCCACGGGCGCGGCGCGGCGGCGCTTCCGGCGCGATAAACGGTCTGGGCATAATTCCAATCGGCGGCCCAATGGCTCCGGCCAATGGTGTATTCCAACGGGTTGGAAAATTCTTTGGCGAAGTTTTCCCAGACGTAGCTGTGAAAATAATCGCTCCCGTGCCGGAATTCCCTTGCCGTGCGGTCCGGCACGCCGATTTCCCAGGCAATCTTCGTCCCCCGGTGTGGCACGTCCCAGACCAGATCGCCCTGCGGGTTGTTCTGCGCGGCAGCGACCGTGACGTTGGTCTTGGAAAATTCCCCGATGGCGCCATCGGTGAAGGCGTAAAGCGTGTAGGTGCCCGGCCGCACCTTGGGAATCGTGAAATCCCCCTGCGTGTCCGTCCTGACCCAATACTGGTAATGTTTGGATTCAAACTGCCAGTTGCCATCCGGCGGCGGCTGCGCCACACCAATCCATGCCTGGGTGCCATTGAGCGTGGGCTTGAGCGCATCGTTCACCACAAGATGTCCGCTGATGGTGCCGCGCTGGCCGGCCAGGGGATACAGCGGATGGCTCAACCACGAATACGGCCAGGCCGCCTGCTCCGCCACGGCCTGCGCCCGGGCATCGGCCCAGCAGGCATCACCGCCGGCGGGGTGGTAATTGCAGTAAAGCAGGAACGGCCCGTAAAGCTTTTGCCACGACTCGCCGGCGGCAACCCGGACGCCCGGACCGTTGTAATGATCCAGGCCGAAGTGGATGTGATTGATTCCCGAAGCGGCGTTTAAATCCTGCTTGGTCGGGCCATCGTTGAAAAATTCGTGGCTGCCGAGGACGATCCAACCGCCAATCTTGTTTGTGTCGCTGGCGTGACCCCAGCAACCCAGGCTCCAATACTCGGCGCTGTAATCGTATTTGCAATCATACCGGCCCGCCCTGACGCCGGTGGTGAGCTTGACGATTTCCTGGATGGGCGTTTTTTCGGCGTGCCGGTAATCGTAGGTATTGGGCATCTGCCAGTGTCGCAGTTCGTCCACATAGATGTTCTCCAGCAAATCGTTGGACAACTTCCAGACCATCCGCCATTCGCCCACGCCGGTCGCCGGGTAGTTCGTCGGATGACTCAAAATCGCGTACGAATACAGGCCCGAAGCGCCTCGCCGCAACACGTAGTGAACATCCATGTCAAAAGCCTGGGCCTCGCCATGCCAGACGCTCAGAAAGCCGATGTCAACGAGGTCCGGCGTCCGGGTTTTAATCCAGAATCGGCAGCGGGATGGCAGCCGGTATCTCGAACCGCCGTCCATGCTGTAATACCCCGCATCGAGCATTTCGTAACCCCTGAACTTCAAGGAGGTGATCTCGGCGCGGGTTTTGATAATGTTCGCGGTCAGGATGCCATTGGCGAGAATGATGTTTCCGCCTGAATCCGCGACCGTGACCTCCGGTCCCTGGTCGCCGCCGCCGGGAACATTTGCGTTCGCCGGCCGGAGGTTAAGCAAACAAAGACCGGCGAAGAGCCACCCAGACCTGATCATGAGTTGAACGGCGGAGGTTTTATGAAAAGTGAAACGATTCACCAAAGGTGCAGACGCATTGGTCATGCCACCGGATACATCCGGAGAGACATTTCGCTGATTCAACATCGCCTGCAATCCGTGGTGACGGCCCAAACCACCAGCGCGAGACTTTTTTTGCCTTGTTTCTGGTATGGTACCGCCCTGCGAAAGCCGCCGCGCTTATCCTGGGACCGGGACACGATCACGATGCGAAGGAGTTGCTCGGGAAATAATTCGTCCACCGGTTACACAGAGTGGAGCGCGTCAGCCGGAATGTGGACGTGGAAAAAGGAGCACCGGTTTCCAGCATCTGCAGGCTCCGGCCTCTGACATTTTACCGAACGACCGAAACATCAAACGTTCAGGCCGCGATCGCAGCCGGTGGAATCATCGGTTCATTTCGCAGCCATCGCCTTGCCGGCCAGCCAGCCGGTCGTCCACGCGGCCTGGAAATTGAAGCCGCCGGTCACGCCGTCAATGTCCAGCAGTTCACCGGCAAAGTGCAGGCCGGGGCAAATCCGGCTTTCCATGGTCTTGAAATTTACCTCGCCCAATCGCACGCCACCGCACGTCACGAATTCGTCCCGGTTCAGGCTCTTGCCCGTGACCGGGAATTCCGTGCGGATCAATTGCTGGACGAGCCGGTGTTGCGCGGCCCGCGAGAGCGCGGCCCAACGCGTGTCGCGCGTAATGCCGGCGGCCAGGACGAGTTGTTCCCACAAGCGCGACGGCAGCGGCGTCACCGGCACGTTGACGACGAGACGCGCGGGCTGCGCTGCCTGGCGCGATTTAAGTTCGGCGGCAATCGCCTCCGCGTGAAGCTGCGGCAGCCAGTTGACCTGCAGCGGGAACCGGTAATTGAATCCGTGCAACGTCCGCGCGCCCCACGCCGACAGCCGCAGAATCACTGGCCCGCTCAGGCCCTCATGCGTCACCAGCAACGCACCGCGCTCGCGCAGTTTTGCCGACGGCACGGACACCTCGGCCGATTCGATGGAAATGCCCGCCAGCGACCGCAACCACGGCGATTCGATGTGAAACGTGAACAGCGATGGCACGGGCGGTTCCAGCGTATGGCCGAGCGACACCGCCAGTTGCCCCGCCGCCGCCGCGCGGCATCCACCCGTGGCCAGCAGCAACCGGTCGCAGGGAATAATTTCGCCGGGTTTTTCGGTAGGGCGCGCAATCCCTTGCGCGCCGTCGTTGGCACGCGTTGTCGCGGCGGGCAGAGGACTGCCCGCCCTACCCAGCGTCACTTCAAATCCGCCCGCACGTTTCACCACGCGTTCGACGCCCGCATTCAGCCGCAACTTCACCCCCGCTGTTTTCGCGGCATTCAACAGGCAATCCATGATGGTCTCTGAGGAATCGCTGACGGGGAACATGCGGCCGTCGGCCTCGGTTTTCAGCTTTACGCCGCGCGATTCAAACCACGCCACCGTGTCGCGCGCTTGAAAGTTTTTGAAGGGCGCCAGCAACGCCCGCCCGCCGCGCGGATAGCGGGCGCCCAATTCACGCGCATCGAAGCAGGCATGGGTGACGTTGCAGCGTCCGCCGCCGGAGATGCGGACTTTGGCGAGGAACTGCGATCCGCGCTCGAGCACCGTCACCTCCGCATCCGGCGCGGTCTCGGCGCAGGTGATGGCGGCAAAAAAACCCGCCGCGCCGCCGCCGACCACGATGGCCCGTCGCGAACTCATGCGCTTGAATTTAACCGGGCGCCCGGACAAAGTCTCTCACCAAGAACAATCCGCCCGCCATCGCAAACCGCCTCCAAGCCGTCACATAAACTTCCATTTCACAGCGACTGGTGGGGCGAGCGTACTCGCGAGCCGTAAACCAAAAAATGTCTTTATTTCGGCTCGCGGGTACGCTCACCCCACCAAACTGACCTGCTACAGATTTCCCTTTGCCTGGTTTCTGGTATAGTGCCGCCATGCGAAAGTTGCCGCGCTCATTTTACGACCGGGACACGATTATGGTCGCGAGGGAATTGCTGGGCAAATATCTGGTCCACGGGGAGCGCGTCGGCCGGATTGTGGAGGTGGAGGCGTATCTCGGCCCGCACGATCTCGCGGCGCATTCGGCCCGGGGGCTGACCGAGCGGACGAAGGTCATGTTCGGTCCGCCGGGCCACGCCTACGTTTATTTCATCTACGGGATGTATCACTGCATGAACGTGGTGACGGAGCGTGAAGGTCATGCGTCCGCCGTGTTGTTGCGCGCCATCGAGCCGGTGCGCAATGTCGGGGGCAGGACCTGCGGCCCCGGCCTGCTCTGCCGCGCGCTGCACATTGACCGACGCCTGAACGCGCACGACCTGCACAGTGACGATTTTTACATCGCCGCGCCAGCGAAAGCCGGATCCGTGGTAATTGTAAAGCGCCCGCGCGTGGGTGTGGATTACGCCCGGCATTGGGCGAAGCGGCATTTGCGGTTTTACATCAAAGGCAATCCGTTTGTATCGCGGCCATAGCGTGCAATAGTGAACCGCGCGGTAGTGGATCAGTCCGAGCTGAACTGGTGGGGCGAGCGTACCCGCGAGCCGATTTTGACCGCAAATTTCATCAGTCCCGACTCGCGAGTACGCTCGCCCCACCATAGCAGTCCACTGCCACACGCGCTGAAACCTTGACGCTTTCCAGAGCGTCGTTACCCTTGCGAAATGAATTCTTTCAGGAGTCTTTCCAAAACTTGTGTCGCTCCAATGATTGCCGGCTTCGTCCTCGCGTGCGCCTTTAATGTCCCGGCGCAAGGCATCCCGTTGCCGGTGATTCCCAACGCGACCTTCAACGTCACCAACTACGGCGCAATCGGCGATGGCAGGACAATGAACACTGCCGCCATTCAGAAAACGATTGATGCGGCTTCCGCCGCCGGAGGGGGCACGGTGCTGGTTCCAGCAGGGAAATTTCTGACCAGGCCGCTCACGCTCGCCAGCAGCATCAATCTGCATCTCGCCAGGGACGCATTTGTTTTCATCAGCGACGATCTGACGAATTACCCGGTTGCCAATGGGAGATACCAGGACAGCATCGCCGCCAGCGGAGCCCATGACCTCGAAATCAGCGGCGAGGGAACGATTGACGGCCAGGGCAATGCCTGGTGGACGGCCTTTCGGGCGAACAGGTCCATGAAGCACCGGCCATACATGATCAAGCTGTCGAACTGCACCCGGGTGCGCGTCCACGGCGTCACCCTGAGCAATTCGCCGATGTTCCATCTCGTTCCCCAGAATTGCCTGGATGTGACGATCCAGGGCATCACCATCAAGTCGCCGGGCGATGCCCCCAACACCGACGGCATTGACCCTTCCGGATGGAACTACCTCATCGCCGATTGCATGATTGACGTCGGGGATGACAACATTGCCATCAAGCCGGGCGGCAGCCGCACTCCGGCGAACAAGAATTTCACGGTCAAAAATTGCACGTTCGTGCATGGGCACGGATGCTCGATCGGCTCAGGCACCGCCGGCGGGATTGAGGATTTGAAGGTGAGTGATTGCACTTTCGACCAGACCGACGCCGGCATCCGCATCAAGACGCTGCGCGGGAATGGCGGTTTGCTGCAGAATTGCACGTATGAAAACCTCAAGATGACGGCCGTGAAGAACCCGATTTACATCACTGATTATTATCCGGAACGGAATGCGCCCAAGGACCCGTCAACCGAGCAGCCCGAACCCATCACCGACCGGACGCCCTTCAACCAGAACATCATCATCCGCAATGTGACCGCGACCAATTGTCCGACCGCCGGCACGATCCGGGGTTTGCCGGAAGCGTGCATCACCAACGTGACGTTTTCGAATGTGAACATTTCGGCCATGGCCGGAATGAAGATTTACTACGCCAGGAAAATCAGGTTTGAGGGGTCGAAGATTAACGCTGAGAGCGGAAAACCGGTGACGACCTTCGAGGCCGAGGTTACGGGGCTGGAATAATTCGCAAAAAAAGGCGGGGCCTGGTTTTACCCAAGCCCCGCCGTGAAATCTCAAGCGCTATTAGTAGCGATCGCGACCGCCACCGCCGCCGCCGCATTCACGACGACCGCCACCGCCGCCGGCCGGACGCTCTTCGCGCGGGCTGGGCGATGTTGACCGTGAGGGCGCGACCGCCCAGTTGCGAGCCGTTGAGCGCCGCAATGGCCTTCTGCGCCTCTTCGGGCGAGTTCATGGTGATGAAACCAAAACCACGGGGACGGCCGCTAGCGCGGTCCATCATCAGGTTGGTTTCCACGACCGTGCCGTGCGCCGCGAAGGCGTCCTGCAGATCGTTTTCAGTAGTGTCGAAGGAAAGATTCCCAACAAACAATTTACTGCTCATGTGATGTTTAACTGTGAGACTAACCTTGCTTTTGACCAGACTGTTCCCGTTAATCGGATTTCAAATCATCACTGAACTGAAGTTCACCTGAAGATTTACCATGCCATGCAATCCTAAGCCATCTAACACAGACATGCACACAATCGCATCTATCCGGGCAATGGCAAGGATTATTTGAATAAATCTTTTCGTGCAAAAAAACTTACATCTTCACGCCCGGGACGCAGTAAGCCTTGTCACCAAACCAGGGCCGGACAATAATTTCCTGATGAACACACGACCATGCCTTCCGGCGGTTCTTGCCGCAGCCTTACTCATCCTGGGCGCGGCGATCCAGGCAAAGGCCGCTGCCATGCCGGCGACAACTTTGTGGTATGCGCAACCGGCGGAAAAATGGACGGATGCCCTGCCCATCGGCAACGGCCGGCTGGGGGCAATGATCTTCGGCGGCATCCCCGACGAACGCATCCAGTTCAATGAGGACACGCTCTGGAAAGGCCGGCCGCACGATTATGTCCGCGCCGGCGCGGACATACATCTGGCCGAAATCCGGCAGCTCCTGTTCGATGGAAAAATCAAGGAGGCCGAGGGCGTCACCCGGACAAACTTTCTCAGCGACCCCGTGCGCCAGAAAGCCTACCAGCCCTTCGGCGACCTGCGCCTGCACTTCATCGGCCTGGACAACGCCACCAACTACCAGCGTGAACTGGACCTCGATTCCGCCATCGCCCGCGTGACCTTCAGCGCGGATGGCGTGACATACCAACGCGAGGCGTTCGCCAGCCAGCCCGGACAAGGCCATCGTTCTGCGTTTCACCGCCGACCAACCCGGCCACATCAGCTTCACGCTAAAGCTGGACAGCCCGCACACCAATTCCCACGTAGCCGCGGACTCAGTCCGCGACTTCAGACCCAGATTCAGTCAGCGCCAACTCACGTCGGCGGCTACAAACCGAGGGAACGCTCGCCCTCACCGGCAAAGTCGAAGACGACGGCCTGCGGTTCGAGTCGCAGGTGCGCGTGGCCGCCGCCGGCGGCCAGACCACGACGAATGGCAATGTCATCACGGTCAGAAACGCCGATTCGGCCACGCTGCTTTTGACCGCGGCAACCAGTTTCAAAAATTTCCAGGACATCAGCGCCGATCCCGGCCAGCGTTGCGCCGCGGACCTGGCCAAAGTCAGCCGGCGAAAATTCGACGCCATGCTGGCCGATCATCTCGCGGACCATCGCAACCTTTTCCGGCGGGTGACCCTTGACCTGGGCCGCACCGACCGGGCCGGCCTGCCCACGGACGAACGATTGCAGCGGGTGAAAACTGCCGGGCTGGATGGCGACCCGGCCCTGGCCGCCCTGTATTTTCAGTACGGCCGTTACTTGCTCATCGCCAGCAGCCGTCCGGGCGGCCAGCCGGCCAATCTGCAAGGGCTCTGGAACCAGGAACTCAATCCGCCCTGGGAAAGCAAGTGGACGCTCAACATCAACTGCGAAATGAACTACTGGCCGGCCGAAGTCGCCAACCTCGCCGAATGCACCGGGCCGCTTGTTCGACATGATTGACGACCTGGTCGTCAGCGGCGGACGCACGGCCAGGGAACAATACGGCGCCCGCGGCTGGGTCGTCCATCATAACACCGACCTCTGGCGCGGCTCCGCCCCCATCAACAACATTGACGGCGTCTGGCCCACCGGCGGCGCGTGGCTCTGTTATCATCTGTGGGAACATTACCTGTTCACCGGCGACAAAAAATTCCTCGCCCGCGCCTACCCGGACATGAAATCAGCGTCGCTCTTCTTCATGGATTATCTGGTCAAGGCCCCCAAAACCAACTGGCTGGTCACCTCGCCTTCGTTCTCGCCCGAACAAGGCACCCTGTGTTACGGCCCCACCATGGACAACCAGCTCATCCGCGCCCTGATGAACAGCACCATCGAGGCCGCCGGGATTTTGGACACCGACAAAAAATTTGCGGCGGAACTGGCCGCGGTGCGCGACCAGCTGCCGCCCAATCAAATCGGGAAACACGGCCAGCTTCAGGAATGGCTCGGACGACGTGGACAAACCGGACAACAACCATCGCCACCTGTCGCCGCTGTGGGCGCTGTATCCTGGCGCAGACATCACGCCCGCCGATCCCAACATGTTTGCCGCCGCCAAATTGCTGCTGAAATGGCGCGGCGACGGCAGCACCGGCTGGAGTTATGCCTGGCGCATCCCGCTGTGGGCGCGCGGGGGCGACGGCGATTTCGCGTTTCGCCAGCTTGACGGTTTGCTCCAAAAAAGAACGTTGCCCAATCTGTTCGACCTGTGCGGGCCGTTTCAGATTGACGGCAATTTCGGCGCCACCGCCGGCATCGCCGAACTGCTCCTGCAAAGCCACATCCGGGCCGATGGCCCGGAATCTCAAATTTCAAATCTCAAATTTGAAATTCATTTGCTGCCGGCACTGCCAAAGGCGTGGCCGACCGGCTCCGTCACCGGCTTGTGCGCCCGAGGCGGATTTGAAGTGGATCTTGCCTGGAAGGACGGCACGTTGACGCGGGTTGTCATACGCTCAAAGCTCGGCAATCCCTGCCTGGTCCGCTGCGGCGACCGCAAAATCGAGTTGAAAACGGAATCGGGCAGACAATACGTGTTGGATGGCGAATTACAAACCGAACAGCACCATTAAACCATTTGCCAATGCTTATGGAGAATTTTCAAAACCGGCAAACGCTCGCAGCCGGAGTGCGCCCGTCCTCGGGCGCAGCAACTTCCGTTGGCCAAGAGCACATGGAATTACGGAGAACTTGTAGTGGGCGGACATGGCTGTGGCCGAGGACGGCCACACTCCGTATTTTGATGGCGCTAAGCTGCGCGGCGCTTTACGCACAGGCGGAACCGTCCACACCACAGCCTGCCAAATGGCAAAGCGTCGTGACCGGACAACCGCTCGACTTCACCGTACTGGAACCGGCTGGCGCCACAAACCATCAGCCGCTGCCGGTGATCATTTATTTGAAAAACCTTGCCGCACCGCGCACGGGCACCGAGAACGATGACGCCATCCTCCGCGATTTTCACACCAACGGTTATCTCGTGGTCACACTCGATTTCGCCCGCCAGCCCAAGGCTCGTGTCCCGTTCATCAATCGCGACCTCGGAAAGCTCCGCGACGATTTGCGCGCCAAAAAGTTCCTGAACCAATATAAACTCGACGACGCGCACATTTTCATCGTGCCGGAAGGCTGCCGGCTCAAACGCGACGTGTTGTTCTACCCGGACGACAAACGACCGCTCGCGCTGGACATCATTTATCCCTCGAAACCGGCGCAGCCGGTCGGCGCGCTCATTGAATTTTCCTGTGACAATCAGAACCGCATGGGGAACACGTCGCTTTCGATTTGCAGCGACACGATTCTGGATTCCGAAGCCACCGAAGGTTTCGCCGTCGCGATGGCGGATCATCCCGTGGCACCGGCTTACAAAGGATTGGACGCGATGCCCGACTGCGCGTGGAAAATCAAGGCCGCTGTCCGGACCCTGCGGGCCGAGGGCGCAAAACTCGGACTGAACGGCAAAATCGTCCCCATCGGCTTTTCCCGCGGCAGCGGCATGGCCCTGATGCTGGTAACCACCGAAGGTCTGCCGGAATTTGAAGGGCACGGCGAACATCCGGAGGCCAGCAGCGCCGTTCAGGGCGCCGTGGTCATGTCCGGCCGGTTCACCTACCTCGATCTGCTTCCCGACGACCATATGCTGCCGCGTTATGCTGCCGCCTGGGGCGCCCGCACCAACAACCTCGAGGCCTGGCGACGGGCCGGCGCGCTCGATTACCTGAACCACGCCACGATGCCGCTATTCCTCACGATCAACTGTACCGAATCGCCAGATGCATTGCACCAGATGACCGTCCTGCGCAAACGCCTTGCCGAACCAGGCAACGACGCCGTCTTCATGATGGACCCGGAACCGCGCGGCCACAAAGTCACGCTGGTGCCGGACATTCTGGACGCCATGAACCGTTACCTGAAATCGCGATTGAACCCGGATATTCCGCTTAGAAACCCAAATTGAACCGGTGTACATCTGACAGGCGTTTGCCTAAATCCGGATTGGTGGGGCGAGCGTACCCGCGAGCCGTCGTTTCCACTCTTCGCAGGCCAGGGCCGGCTCGTCAGTAGCCTCACCCCACCAAAAATTCCAGGAGAAGGTGAAGATGGCATTGCGGTTGAGGTGGGAAAGCATTATGACGTTGAAATGGATAGCCGAGCGGCTGTGGATGGTGACCTGGATGCACCTCAACTATCCAAAACTTTCCGTAGGGGATTGTTTCTATTGACCGTCCGGGCTTAATAGGTGTTAGGCGGCATTTGCGGCCTATTCCTTGACACGGTCGGCTTCCCAATCTTTGGGCCCAAATTTTTTGTCAGCCGCGTCTGTCTCTACTGTGCCCTTGATTTTGTTGCCACTGATTTTGCCGCTGTATGTGGTTGTTGTCTTCCCGGCTTTCTTTTGGACGACCGTTCTGGAATGAAACCTCGTCGCCTTTAACTACGCCGTTAGTGATGGCTTCCGTGCTGGAGGTCTTGATGACCGTGCCTGTCAAAGTCTCACCTTTGAGGTTGAGAGTGAAAGTAATGTTCGGTGTCCGACCATCCGGGTTGGCAGGAGCGACCCACTTCCAAGTCCCGGTGACTTTGGCGGCGGTCTCCTCGGCATTGGCAACTGGGCTGGTAACAACCAGGAATAATAGTGCGCTTGTTAAACAGATGCTTCGATGTAGTTTCATAGTCTTTTAGGTTAACGTTGAACTTTAACACAATTCGTCAGACAGTCCTGCAATCAAATCGTCACGCTCGATGCCGCCAACGTCTCAGGGCACGCGGGACCAACCAGCGTGAACCGCGATAGCGGAACTGGCCGCGCCATCCCGCGTTGCCTGCAGCGATTCAGGCTGCTCTGCATTTCGTATTTAGAAATGCCATCATCTGTAAAAACAAAATACCCCACAACAGTATGGCAATCCACAGAAGACCTCCAGCCAGCATCAGCACTGGTGGCTTTGCCGATTCCGCCTGCAAAACATGCAATGCGAGAATACCTGTGGTGGCTATTGCGCACAGCACCAAGATTAAACCTGTTTGCACAAAACAACGCCAACGTCTGGCAGACTTTTCGACTGGATTCATGCTATATCTGACAAAACATCTCTAGAATCGTCACACGGCTTTCAAGCCATATCAACGAGTTCAGCGACGGGAGCCAGTCGCCGATGACGTTCGATTTGTCTCTGAGCGAATCGGCTGGCTCCCGTTCGCTGCACCGTCAGGCAAGCTCGGTCATTCCTGCTTGCCAAGAACTCGCACCGGGGCGCAAACTGCGTTCAACCAAGTCGTTCCGCCCGCAGAAAGGAAACTTTATGGAAATGATACCTGTTGTCGTCTTGGTGGTTCTCGGTGTTCCCATCGTTCTGGCTATCTGGCTGATTGTGCGCGCCGTCCAAGCCAGGGGGCGCATCGAGGAATTTTCCTTTCGTCTCAGCGAACTGGAGGCGGAAGTTATCCTGCTAAAACGGGAAGGGAAATCCACAAAACCGGCCGAACCAGCCCCCAAACCGATGCCCGCACCGGTTGCCGCGACGATAAAAGTGGCCGAAGTGCCGCCGATTCCGCCGTTGCCCAAACCGGTCGCCGCACCCAAGCCCGTTGTTCCATCCCAACCGCCATCCGTGCCAATCATCCAATCGGAGATTGTTGCCGGATCACCCCTGGAAGAAATCGCCCCGGGTGTCTGGGGGATGCCGACAGCGACACCGGTTGCCCCGTCCAAACCGGAGCCCAAGCCAGCGACCGCGCCGGCATCGGAACCGCCGGCGGTCTTCCCGCCGGAGCCGGTTATTCCGTCGGAACCGATTGTCCCGCCGGAAATAACCCGCGAAATTCTTGAATCGCAAGCACCGCTGGCAGCCGCGCTGCCGCCCGTGATTTCCCCGCCGCCGTTCGCTGCTCCAAAGCCGGCAGCCGAAGCAGCCCGGGTTTCGGCGTCAAGTAAACCGGCGACTCCGCCGCCGCTCCCGGAAAAAGTCTCGTTCGAAATGCGGCTCGGCACATTCTGGCTCGTGCGCATCGGCATTGTGATGTTGCTGACCAGCCTCGCCTTCTTTGCCAATTATGCTTATCACCACATTATCGGCAAACTCGGCCCCGCCGGAAAAATCTTCCTGCTCTATCTCGCCAGCGGATTGCTGCTCGGCGCCGGTGCGTGGTGGCAGCGGCGGACCGTCAAGGAATCGCTGAAGAATTACGCGCAGGTGCTGTTCGCCGGCGGACTCGCGGCGGTTTATTTCACGACTTATGCGGCACACCACATTCCGCCGCTGCGCGTCATCGAGAGCGCACTGCTCGACGGCACGCTGTTGCTCGCGTGGGCCGGCGTCATCATGTGGATTGCCGACCGCCGCAAATCCGAGGTCATGGCGCTGTTCGCCGTCGGCCTGGCGTTTTACAGCTCGGTCATCACGCGCGTCGGCGAATTCACGCTTTACTCCAACCTGATTCTCACCGTCGCAGCGGTCGTGTTCCTCGTACGCAACCGCTGGGCCGGCCTCTCGTTCGCCAGCCTGGTCACGAGTTACGCGGGCTACGCCTTCTGGCGGTTTCTGCACGATGACGGCTGGCGCTGGGCCACGCCGGACGAAAATCTCTGGCTCGGCGCGGGTTTTCTCGCCAGCTACTGGCTCGTCTTCACGGCGGCGACTTTTTTGTCCAAGAGTGAAAAACTTTCCGGATCGGGCCGGGCCGCGTTTCTCACGCTGAACAACGGCGCGTTTTTCACCCTGTTTTTGCTGACGATGCTGCAGGTCCACACCGGCGGCTTCTGGAAGTTCTCGCTCGGCTACGGCACGGTGTTGCTGGCGCTGGCGATGCTCGCGCAAAAATTCCTGTCCGCCGAACCGTTCGCCAAAAATTCCTATCTCACGCAGGGCCTGCTGTTCGTGACGCTCGGCTTGATCTCCAAATTTTCCGGACTGCAACTATCGCTCGTCCTCGGCACGGAAAGCGTCGTGCTGTTCATGCTTGGCACGCAGCGCCGAAGCGTCATTCTGAAACTCTTCGCCTACGCTGCCGCATTGCTGGCCACCGGCTGGTGCATCGCGAGCCTGCATCCGCTTGTCACCCGCGGCCTCTGGACCGGCATCGCTTTGGGCGGGTTCATGGCCGTCAACGCTTTCCGCGCCCATCGGCTGGAAGTCGAAAAGGATCCGCCGTCGAAACGGCTTGAAACCACGGCATTCACACTGCTTGCCTTCGCCAGTTGGACGGCGGCGACGTGGTTCAACACGCAAGAACCACACCTGCTGGTCGCGCTCGTGCTTGGCGTGGAAAGCATCGTGCTGTTCAATCTGGTCGCGCGACGGCAAAGTCCCGTTCCGAAAGTCTTTGCATACCTTGCCGCGTTTTTCGCGGTCGGCTGGTGCGCAGCAAACCTGAAATCGTTTGATCCTTCCGGTCTGTGGACGGGCGCGGTTTTGGGCGGACTGATGGTTTTCAACGCGTTCATGGCGCACCGTCAGGACGCCGGCAAGAGTGAGCAGCCGCTTCGCGCCGAGCCGACGGCGTTCACGCTGCTCGCCTTCGCCAGCTGGCTGGCCACGACGTGGTTCAACACCACGGAAGAGCACCTGCCGCTGGTGCTCGCCGCCGAGGCCATCGCGCTGACGTTCTCGATTTACCTGCTGCGCGTCCGCGAAGTCACGTTGCTCGGACAATTTTTCCTCGTGTTCGCGCAGGTCGCGTGGCTGTTCCATTTCCTGGCCATCACGCCGCCGTGGTGGAATCCGCTGGTCATCATCGCCGTCACCGTCGGATTAAGCCATTGGTGGCAACACCAGAAAACCCTTGCGATCAGCCGGGGAATATTCACTTTCTATTCAGCTTTGTTCGCGTTGGCAGCCGTCGCCGTCGCCATCATCTGGTTGCATCCTCTGGTCTCCGCGCCGACGTGGCTTGCGCTGACCAGCCTGTTGGGCGTGGCAGTGACGGTTTATGGCGTCGCCACCCGCGCCTGGCCGCTGGCGATTTGCGGACAAATTTTCCTCGTCGCTGGCGCGTGGGAGTTTTTCCACCAGCTCATGGCGGCAAAACCGGAATGGTATTTTCCGTTGGCCCCGGTGACCGCGCTGGCAATCTTATCGTTCGCCACTGTCGGCTGGTTTGCGCGCCAGCCGGAAAGCAAAGCCGAAGTGCGCGAACCGCTGCTGCAAACCGCCCTGGCCTACCGCTGGATTGCGCTGGCGATGTCGCTGCTTTGGATCTGGCAATACGTGCCCGAGCGTGAGTGCGTCTGGACAATCATGCTGGCGGCCGTGGCGGTCTTCGCGCTGGCCGTGTGGCGGCGCAACCGCGAAGCGCTTGCGGCCACAGCGGTTTACGCTGTCGCTTCGCTCGCCACGCTCTGGACTCGCGACGATTTGGCGATGGACATTTACTGGCCAAACCTGTTCGCGCTGCTGGCCTTGTTCGGGCTGCAACAAATTCTCCGGCGCGTTCCGGCGGATTTCGCGCTCGACGACAAAATCCACGGAGCGATTGTTTTCACCGCCGGCGTCAGCCTGTGGCGGTTTCTATCGTGTTGGGCCGCAATGTTCACCGGTGGATTTTTCATCACGATGATCTGGGCAGGTTTTGCCGTGTTGGTGTTTGTGGCGGGAATTATTTTGCGCGAGCGCTTCCACCGCTGGCTCGGCCTCGGCGTGCTGGCGGCGGCGGTCGGGCGCGTCGTGCTGGTGGACGTGTGGAAACAGGAGACGATTTACCGCGTGCTGACGTTCATGGCGCTCGGCGTGGCGTTGCTCGTCATCGGCTTCATCTACAACAAATACCAGGAAAAAATCCGGCAATGGCTGTGAACCGTTTAGTCGCCCAGATAGGCACTTTGGGTCTGCCGATTCTGGCGCAACGCGTTTGAGTTGTCCGACAAAATGACCGCGCCGCGCTACGATCTCAGCCTGGTAGCCGGGCAGTTGTTACCGTGGCATCGCTCGGCGACGAGCAGCAGCTCCTGAAAGCATCCTGGCGCGAGCATGAAATCCCCGGCCAGGGCGGCGTGATTTTCTGGGGCATTCTCGCGCTGGTCGTCGTCGTACTACTGGTCATCATCTCCCGGCTGCTGCCCAAATCACCGCCGACGGCGAAGTTCAAAATCATATCCATTTTTACATCTGTGACAGGACGTTGGAAATATCCTTGAAGACTGTTGCCAATCGCTCCAGTTTGTCAGTCACTTCCGTCGGGATATCGCTATGGGCCAAGTGTTGAATCATCAGGTGATACTCGCCTTTTCGAAGCATGACAGGCTGTCTTTGGCGTCGGGCGAATTCCTTAAACACCATCTCGGCAAACTCGCTCATCTTGAGGTTCTTCAACAGCGTCTTCTGCAAACTCACGCTGGCTTTCTTGTATTCCCCCAGTTGCTGCTTGTCGCCGTTGAAGACTCCGTCCAACAGGCGATCATCCAACACTTCTTGCATAACTTTGGTGTTCGCTTCGGTGAACAGACCACCTTCGGCATCGAAGACTTCGGCCACATAAAATAACCTCGGAATGAGTGGCCACGACGACTTGGCTGTTGTTTTCCGCCGCCACGTCCTTGAGCATTTCATAGACCTGTTTTTGCCGCAAAACCTCCAGATGTGCATCAGGCTCGTCGATTAACAAGACACTGCCTTTGTGGGTGTAAAGGTAGGCGAGTATCAAAAGCATTTGCTGAAACCCTCGCCCAGCCAGCGAAACGTCCATGTCTGCTTCGGTGTCTGGTTGCCGATAGCGCACTACCAGTTCGCCCCGCTTTTCGTCCAAATGCGGTGCGCCAAGGCTGACATTGAACAGTTTCCCGATGAGATGACTGATTTGATCCCAATCTTTGCCTTTTCTTTCCCTGTCGCCTTCTATCACCTTGTAGCAGAGATTGCGGAGAACCTGTGCTGTTTGCCCCTGTCCGAGCAAGACATTCACCCGGCCTTCAGGAACCAGTGTTTCCACGGTTTCTATCCCTGACATAGGATAAAGAAGGTGGAAAGGGATTTTTGCTGCATGAGCGATCATGACATCATCTTTCAATGTCTTTGCGCATGGACGGCAATAGATGACTTCGTTGTCGCGCTGCGTAAATTCCATACGGCAGTTTTTGACTTCGCCGTTGTGTTCAACCCCAACATTAATGGTTAGCCGGATGGGGTTATTGCCCTTTCGCACGCGCATCCGATTCCAAAGGAACCGGGTTTCCGAAACTGGGACTTCGAGGATGTTGAGCCGGTTGATGCCTGCGGCCAGACGCTCGCGCGGGTCTTTTTGCCTGGGCTTTCCTTTTCGCTCATACCATGCCTGCACGCCGCGGCTCCACAATGCGAGCGCCTGAATCACGCTGGTCTTGCCAGCATTGTTTGGCCCAATCAACACGGCAGGGTGCCCCAAGTCCACACGGATTTGCTCACCGAAGGTTTTGAAGTTCTCAATTTCAACGTAGCGCACGTTTCGCATAGGCATTTCCATTTCAGCAGTTCTTCGACTGTCCATTTGAAGAGGCTTTCGGCCTCACACAGTGAACATCGTAAGCCGCAGGGAAAGTTTCGCAAATGCAAATACTTGAAAGTTAAAGATTGAAGGATTAACAGCGGTTCCTGTTAATAGGGAAGAGGCGGCAAATCGAAGTGTTGGCGATGTTTGCTGGTGACGTTTGCTGGTGACGTTTGCTTGACTTACGCCGGCCGGCACTTCATTAAACAGGCCCAAAACAAGCAGATACTTCCCGCATGAATTTGTTTCGCCGCCGAAGCGTAGCCGACCTGCAAGCCGAGGTGTTGAAGGATAAAAGCCTCAAGCGGGCGCTGGGACCGGTGAATCTGACCGCACTGGGAATCGGCGCCATCATCGGGGCTGGCATTTTCACCCTCACTGGTCACGCTGCCGCGCAATGTGCGGGGCCGGCCATTGTACTTTCCTTCGTATTGGCGGGGCTGGCTTGTGCGTTCGCCGGACTGTGTTACGCAGAATTTGCGGCCATGATCCCCATCTCCGGATCGGCATACACTTACGGTTATGCGACCTTGGGCGAATTCGTTGCCTGGATCATCGGCTGGGATTTGATTCTCGAATATTTGTTCGCCGCCTCAGCGGTTGCAGTCAGTTGGTCGGGGTATGTGGTTTCCTTTCTCAAGGAGCTGGGAATCGTAATTCCATCCGCCTTTACATCCGCGCCGTACGACCACCATGTGTCAGCGGATGCCGGCTGGAACATATGGCGGCTGTTCACGGAAGGCTGGGTCAGCACCGGTGCCGTGCTGAACGTGCCGGCCATGTTGATCGTCGGGTTCATCACATTTCTCCTCGTCCTCGGCATCAAGGAATCCGCGAATTTTAACAACGTCATCGTGGCAGTCAAACTAACGGTGTTACTCACATTCATTGCCGTCGGCGTTGCCTACATCAACCGGAACAACTGGCATCCGTTCATACCGCCGTCGCTCGGCCCCGGCAAGTTTGGCTGGGACGGCGTGGTACGGGGAGCGGGCGTGATATTTTTTGCCTATATCGGTTTTGACGCCGTGTCCACCGCCGCGCAGGAAGCCAAAAATCCGCAACGCGACATGCCCATTGGCATGCTTGTCTCGCTGTGCATCTGTACCGTGCTCTACATCGTCGTCTCGCTCGTGCTGACCGGCGTGGTAAATTACACGCAACTCAACGATCCCGCACCCATCGCCGTTGCCATCAATGCGCTGGGTCCGAAACTCGCGTGGTTGCGAGTGTTGATCAAAATCGGCGCGATTGCCGGATTGTCTTCCGTCATCCTCGTCATGTTACTCGGCCAGCCGCGGATTTTTTACACGATGTCGAAAGACGGATTGCTGCCGCCGGTGTTCAGCACAGTACACCCGAAATTCCGCACGCCTTGGATCGCCCAGATTCTCACCGGCGCGATTGCCATGCTGATTGCGGGTTTGTTTCCCATCGGCCTCTTGGGTGAACTCGTGTCCATCGGTACGCTGCTCGCGTTCGCCATTGTTTGCGCCGGCGTGTTCGTCCTGCGCTTCACCGATCCGGAAATCCACCGGCCATTCCGCACGCCGGCCTTCTGGCTGGTGGCGCCGCTGGGCGTCCTGACTTGCGGCTATCTGATGTATAAACTGCCGCCCGACACCTGGGCGCGGCTCATCGTCTGGATGGCCATCGGCTTTGTCATCTATTTCACCTACAGCCGCCGCCATTCAAAACTGCAGGCGCCGGCAACCCCGAGTTGAAAGCCGAAGCTCGAAATCCGAGTTCCGAAAGAAACCCGAAACCCGAAGGCCAGCGTTGACCACAGGAATCATTCGATGTTTGGATTTCGGTCTTCGGAATTCGGGCTTCTTTCGGATTTCGCAAATTCGGATTTCGGATTTGAGTTCAAGACTCATGGGGATATCCGCCCGCCTGCCACATACCCCCTTCGTAAAATATTATTTGACAACCTTCACTTTTATACCTACCGTTCGGTAAGTTTTTTATGGCAAAACATGGCCCCGAAACCAGGCGGCAGATTCTCCGGGCGGCGCTCAAGCGCTTCGCCAACGGCGGCTACGCGGCCACGTCCGTCCAACAAATCGTCGGCGACGCGAAAGTGTCCAAGCCGGCGCTGTATTATTATTTCCGCGACAAGGCCGGCCTGTTTCAGGCGCTGGTCAGCGAGGCGCACGACGAGCGGCTGCAGGTGGTGCAACAGGCCGCCGCGCGCGGATGCAATTTTCGCGGACAACTGGTGGAAATCCTCGCCGCGCTGTTCGATTATTTTCATAAAAACCGGGACCTGACGCGCATCGCGTTCGCCACGGCGTTTGCTGCGCCGGGCGAAGTGCCGCCGGACCTGCGTTATCTCGACCGCTGCCAGCGCAACCTCGAATTCATCCGTTCGCTCATCAAGCAGGCGCAGACGGCCGGCGAACTGGGCGACCGGTTTGACTGCTGGGATCTGGCGTACGGATATTACGGCCTGGCGCACTTTTTTATCGCGTCGCATTTATTGATGCCGGATTACCGCCTGAACCGCCGATCGGCGGAGCGCATCGTGGATTTGTTTCTGGCCGGCGCGGGCGCCAAAAAGAAGCGGCGGGCGTCAATTGCAAGGAGAACATAATAATGAAACGAAACATCATCATTGCCGTCATGGCCGTGCTGGCGGTCATTGTGGGACTGGCCGGAGTGAAGGCGTGGCAGATCCACTCCCTCATCGCCGCCGGTCAGGCATTCGTTCCACCCCCGGAAACCGTTTCCACCGCTGTGGTGCATGAGGAGAAATGGCCGGACACACTCACCGCCATCGGCTCCATCAGCGCCGAACAGGGGGTCACGGTGTCGCCGGAAATTGCCGGCAAGGTGAGCGAAATCACCTTTGAATCCGGCGTGGTCGTGGCCAGGGGTGACCTGCTGGTGCGGCTAGATACGTCGTCGGAGGAGGCGCAACTGCGGGCCGTTGAAGCGCAGGTGGAACTGGCGCGGCTCAACGCCGAACGCGACCGCCAGTTGCGCGCGAACAACACGCTGTCGCAATCCGAACTGGACGCGGCCGAGGCGGTGCTCAAACAGAATCAAGCCAATGCCGATGCGATCCGCGCGACCATCGAGAAGAAAAACATCCGGGCGCCGTTCACCGGACAACTGGGCATTCGATTGGTCAATCTCGGCGAACTGTTGGACGTGGGCAAACCGATTGTTTCACTGCAATCATTGTCGCCGGTTTACGCCGATTTTTCATTGCCCCAGCAGGAATTGGCGCGGCTCAGGACCGGGTTGCCGGTGCGGGTTTCCTCCGACACCTACCCCGACCAGCGGTTTGAAGGTGCGCTGACCGCCCTCAATCCCGATCTCGACCAGACCACGCGCAGCGTACGGTTGCAGGCGACGTTGAAAAACAGCGACCAACGGTTGCGACCGGGTATGTTCGTGCGCGTCGAGGTGGTATTCCCGGAGGAGCAAACTATGCTGGTGATTCCCGCCACGGCGATTTTGAGCGCGCCGTATGGCGATTCGGTTTACGTGATTGAATCCAACAAGACGAATTCAACGCTGGTGGCCCGCCAGCAGTTTGTCCGCACCGGCCGGTCCCGGGGCGATTTCATCAGCGTGGAAACGGGTTTGAAGGCTAGCGACCGCGTGGTCAGCGCCGGCATTTTCAAGCTGCGCAACGGCATGAAGGTGCAGGAAAACAATGAGACGACGCCCAGGCCGTCAAACTCGCCCAAACCGTCGGACAGTTAATACAAATTCCCAATGACGACCGGAACAAACTCAGGTAGGGCGGGCAGTCCTCTGCCCGCCGTTCGTCCGCACAACGATTGCGGCGCGCACGGAGTGACGCGCCCTACCAATGTGCCGAATTTCCCAGACGCATGAAGTCCTTTACTGACCTGTTTATCCGGCGGCCGGTGCTCGCGCTGGTGGTGAACCTGGTGATTTTGATCGCCGGGTTCCAGGCCATCCGCTCGCTCAATGTCCGCCAGTATCCGCGCAGTGAAAACGCCACCGTCACCGTCACCACCGTCTATGTCGGCGCCAGTGCCGAACTGGTGCGCGGTTTCGTCACCACGCCGCTGGAACGCGCCATCGCCGCCGCCGACGGCATTGAATACCTGCAATCGAGCAGCGCGCTGGGCCTGTCCACCATCACCGCCCGGCTCAAGTTGGATTACGACGCCAACAAGGCCCTTTCCGAAATCAGTTCCAAGGTGAACCAGGTCCGCAACGACCTGCCGCCGGAAGCCCAGGTGCCCGTCATCAACATCGAATCCGCCGACTCGCAGATCGCCTCCTGCTATTTGCGATTCAACTCGGATATTCTGGAGCCCAATCAGATCACCGATTATCTGGTCCGGGTGATCCAGCCCCGGCTCACCGCGCTGGAAGGCGTGCAACGCGCGGACATCCTGGGCGGCCGCACCTTTGCCATGCGCATCTGGCTCAAGCCCGACCGCCTGGCGGCATTCAACATCAGCCCGAACCAGATTCGCCTGGCGCTCGCCAACAATAATTTCCTTTCCGCCGTCGGCCGTACCAAGGGTTCGCTGATCCAGGTGAACCTGACCGCCAACACCGACCTCCGCTCCGTCGAGGAATTCCGCAATCTCGTCATCCGCCAGGCCGGCGACCGGCTCGTGCGGCTGCGCGACGTGGCCGACGTGGAGCTGGGCGCGGAGGATTACGACTCGGAGGTGCGCTTTTCCGGCCAGAAGGCGGTCTTCATGGGCATCTGGGTTTTGCCCAACGCCAACTCGCTGGACGTTATCAAGCGGGTGACCGCCGAAATGGATGCCATCAAAAAAGAGCTGCCCGCCGGACTTGCCGGCGGCATTGCGTATGACGCCACGAAATATATCAATGACGCCATTCACGAGGTGGTCCACACGCTGGTGGTCACGCTCATCATCGTCGCCATCGTCATTTTCCTGTTCCTTGGTTCGCTGCGGTCGGTGCTGATTCCGCTGGTGGCGATTCCCGTCTCGCTGATCGGCGCGGTGTTTCTGATGCAGTTATTCGGGTTCACGCTCAACCTGTTGACGCTGCTCGCCATTGTGCTGGCCGTCGGTCTGGTGGTGGACGATGCGATTGTGATTGTTGAGAATGTGGAGCGCCACGTCCGCGAAGGCAAGACGCCCACGCAAGCGGCGTTGCTGGGCGCGCGTGAACTCATCGGGCCGGTGATTGCCATGACCATCACGCTGGCGGCGGTTTATGCGCCCATCGCATTTCAGGGCGGGCTGACGGGGTCGCTGTTCCGCGAATTCGCCCTCACGCTGGCCGGTGCGGTGTTCATCTCCGGCATCGTGGCACTGACCCTGTCGCCGGTGATGTCGTCCCTGCTGCTCAACGCCGAGCGCGAGGAGCACGGCCTGGCCGGGCGCATCAACCATGATTTCGACCGCCTGCGCAAATTGTACGGCCGGGTGCTGGACGCCACACTGGCGGCGCGTCCGGCCATCTATGTCATCTGGATTGGACTGAGCTTCGTCGGCGTCATCATGTTCTACATGGCCTGGCAAAGCAAGGACCTCGCGCCGACGGAGGACCAGGGTTTTGTCATGGGCATCATTGAGGCGCCGGCGGATGCCACGGTGGATCAAACCACGTTCTACACCGATGCGCTCGCCCGCGAGTTTGACCGGGTGCCCGAAAAGGAGCAGATATTTCAAATCACCTTCCCGGACAACGGCTTCATGGGTCTGGTGCTCAAGCCGTGGGGTGAGCGGAAGCGCACGGTTTTCCAGATCATGCCGGAGGTGCAGGCCCTGGCCAATCATATCCCCGGGATTCGTTCCACGATGGTCCCGCCACCCGCGCTGCAAGGGGGCGGAAATTTCCCGGTGGAATTCATCCTGTCCGCCACCGCCGAGCCGGAACAGATTTTGTCGTTCGCGCAGCAGTTGCAGCAAATTGCCGCCACCAATGGCATGTTCGCGTTTCCGCCGATCATTGACCTCAAGATTGACCAGCCGGAGGCGGAACTGATCCTGGACCGCGACAAGGTGGCCGCGCTGGGGCTGGACATGGCGACGGTGGGGGCGGACCTCGCGACGCTGGTGGGCGGCAATTATGTCAACCGCTTTGATTTTGCCGGGCGCAGTTACAAGGTCATTCCGCAGCTCAAGCGCATCGAACGCCTGAACCCGAACCAGTTGGAGAACAATTATGTGCAGGGGCCGAACGGAAAACTAATTCCGGTCAGCACCTTTGGAACGCTGCAAAAGAAAACCACGCCGCGCTCGCTCAATCGCTTTCAACAGCTCAACTCCGTCACCCTCAGCGGCGTGGCCATCCGCCCGCTGGATGAGGCGTTGAAATCCCTGGAGGCCGCCTCGGCCAAAATTCTGCCGAAAGGCTACAAACTGGATTACACCGGCGAGTCCCGCCAATTGCGGACCGAAGGCAACAAGTTCTTATTCGCGTTTTCGCTTTCGGTGGTGCTGATTTTTCTGGTGCTGGCGGCGCAGTTCAACAGTTTCCGCGACCCGCTCATTATCCTGCTCGGCTCGGTGCCGCTGGCCATGTTTGGCGCGCTGATGTTCTGCTTTCTCAAAATGCCGGGGCAGAACATGCCCTTCTGGACCAACGGCTGGACCACCACATTGAACATTTATGCGCAGGTCGGGCTGGTGACCCTCGTCGGATTGGTTTCGAAAAACGGCATTCTCATTGTGCAGTTCGCCAACGAACTCCAGCGGGAGGGGCGGACCAAGATTGCGGCGGTGCGCGAAGCCGCCTTGCTGCGGCTGCGCCCCGTGCTGATGACCAGCGTGGCCACCGTGGCCGGCAATATCCCGCTCACGCTCGTCAGCGGCGCGGGCGCGGCGGCGCGCAACTCCATCGGCATCATGATTGTGGCAGGCATGAGCATCGGCACGCTGTTCACCCTGCTGGTGATTCCGTCCCTCTACGTTTTGATCGCCCGGCAGCACGCCGCGGAAAAACAAACCATGCCCCAATGACAACCGAAACAAAGTCAGGTAGGGCGGGCAGTCCTTCCGCCTTCGCGGCGCGCCAAAGCGCCGCTACGGCGCGACGGCAGCTGCCCGCCGATCATTCACACAACGGCTGCGGCGCGCACGGAGTGTCGCGCCCTACCAATGTGCCAAATCCCGCCGAGAATTAGTTTCCCATGAATGAAAATCCGCCAATCACCGATCCGTCGCCCGCCCCGCCCAAAGGCAATGGTGCAAAACTGGCCCGATTGAATGCGCCGCTGTTCCTCTGGCCGGCGACGGCGGGAACCGCCGTGCTGTTGTATTTTGCGCTGTTTTATCTCAACAGCTTTTTAACACACGAATCCACTGACGACGCCTTCATCGAAGCCCACGTTGTGTCCGTCGCGCCCAGGGTTGCCGGCCAGGTCTCCGCAGTTCATGTACTCGACAACCAGGTGGTCCGCTCGAACGATTTGCTCATGGAAATCGATCCCGCCGATTACGCGGTCAAACTCGGACAGAAGCAGACGGCGGCAGAATCGCAAAGCGCCAATTATAATGTCGTGCTGGCCGCCTATGAACTGATGCGCAAGAAGGTCGCCACGGCCGAGTCCAGCGCCCGCAAAGCGAAGGCCGACGCCGAGGCCAGCGCCGCCACTGCCAGACGCGCGGAGGCGGACTTCGAGCGCAGCCAGGAATTGCAAACGAACAATATCATTTCGCGGCAGGAATTTGACGCCACCAGGGCAGCGAGCATTTCGGCGCAGGCGGATTTAAAGTCCGCCGAGGAAAATGCGGTGGAACAGGAGTCGAAAGTGGACGAGGCCGCGGCACAATTGAGAGCCACGGAAGCCGCCGTCGGCATGGCGCTGTCACAGTGGCAGGAAGCGCAAACCAACCAGGCAGCGGCGCAGCTCGATTTTTCCTACACGAAAATCTTTGCGCCTTGTGACGGACGCGTGACCCGCAAATCCGTCGAGGCCGGCGATTACGTGCAAACCGGCCAGATGCTGATGTCCATTGTACCCGCCGAAGTCTGGGTCGTCGCCAATTTCAAGGAATCGCAGCTCAAACACATGAAACCCGGCCAGCATGCGGCGATCACCATTGACGCGCTCGACCGGTCGTTTGCCGCGCACGTGGACAGCGTTCAAGCCGGCACCGGCGCGCGGTTCAGCCTGTTGCCGCCGGAAAATGCCACCGGCAATTACGTGAAGGTGGTCCAACGGGTGCCGGTGAAAATTGTTTTCGACGAGCCGCTGCCCGCCGGCCACACCATCGGCCCAGGGCTGTCCGTCGTGCCGGACGTTCAAGTCAGTTCCTTCAGCCTGCCGGATTGGGCGCTGGCGCTGGCCGCAATTATTCTGGCGGGCGCGTCGGCGATGGGGTCCCGGGCCGTTCTGCGCCGGAAACTGAACGGCGCACAACAATAAAAGTCCGATGAGTCCTCCTAAACAGTGGCACAGGCTTCCAGCCTGTGAATTTCAACCAAAACACAGGCTGGAGGCCTGTGCCACGAATTAAACTCCCATGCCCGACGGCGCCCATCACGAGGACTGGCATCCGCGCCATAATCCCTGGTTCATCGCGGTGGCGGTGATGATGGCGGTGTTCATGGAGGTGCTCGACACGTCCATCGCCAACATCGCGCTCCCGCACATCGCCGGCAGCCTTTCGGCGACCACCGACGAGGCCACCTGGGTGCTGACGAGCTATCTCGTTTCCAACGCCATCATCCTGCCGATGACCGGCTGGCTGGGGAATTATTTTGGCCGGAAGCGCGTGCTGCTTTCCTGTGTGGCAATCTTCACGTTCGCTTCGGTGTTGTGCGGACTGGCGTGGAATCTGCCGACGCTGATTCTGGCGCGCATTTTTCAAGGCATCGGCGGCGGCGCCATGGTGCCCATTGCCCAGGCGGTGTTGCTGGAGAGTTTTCCGATGAACAAGCGCGGCGCGGCCATGGCGGCGTTTTCCATGGGTGTGATTGTCGCGCCCATCCTCGGCCCGACGCTGGGTGGTTGGATCACCGACAACTATTCCTGGCGCTGGATTTTTTACATCAACGTGCCGTTCGGCATCGCGGCGGTGTTTTTGCAGGAATGGCTGGTCGAGGACCCGCACTACATCAAGCGCAACGAGAAGGCGGACATTGACTTCATCGGGTTCGGCCTGCTGGCCATCTGGCTGGCGACGCTGCAAATCACCCTGGACAAGGGACAGGAGGAGGACTGGTTTCAATCCAACTGGATTTGCTGGTTCGTGGCCATCTCGGTCCTGGCGCTGATCGGATTCATCATGCGGGAATTTTCGGCCGAGCATCCACTGGTGGATTTGCGCGTGTTCAAAAACCGCAACTTCGCCGTCGGCGTCCTCCTGATGCTGTCACTGGCCGCGATACTCTACGGCACGACGGCGGAATTGCCGCTGTTTTTGCAGACCTTGATGGGTTATCCGGCGTTGCAAAGCGGTTACGCAATGAGCCCGCGCGGTTGCGCCGCATTTGTCACCACTTTCATCGTCGGACGTCTGGTGGGGCGCGTCCGGAGCCGCTGGCTGCTCTGTTTCGGTTTCATCATGCTGGCCGTGTCATCCTTCATGTTGAGCGACATCACCCTGCAGGTGAGCCAGATGCGCGTCATCCTGCCCAGCGTGGTCAACGGCATCGCCATCAGCTTCATTTTCGTGCCACTGACCACAACGACCATGAGCCAGTTGCGCCAGCAGCAAATCGGCAATGCCACCGGCTTGTTCAATCTGGTGCGCAATCTCGGCGGCAGCATCGGCATCGCGTTTGTCACTACCATGCTGGCGCGCGGCGCACAGGCGCATCAGGCGCTCATGGTCGGGCATCTGACGCCGACCGACCCGGTGTTCAGTCAACGGCTCGCCGCCGCGCACGCCCTGCTCGTGCGGCATGGCGATCCCGTGCGCGCCACGAACCAGGCCTACAGCCTGGTTTACAACACGCTTGACCGTCAGGCGCACCTGTGGGCGTTTGTGGATAATTTCCGGCTGTTCGGCCTGCTGGCGCTGGCCGGCATCCCGCTGATTTTCCTGTTCAAACGAATCAAACACGAGCCAGCCAGGGCGATGGAAGCACATTGAGGCCCTGCATTGCACAAACCTCATGCTTGTTCCGTCCGAACTCGCGATGGACGAGAATTCCAATAAATACAATGGTCTTTCCCAACTGGAAAACGAACCGGTCCAAGGGTGATGCCCGTTGGATTGTCACTGGCATTTATCTCACTCCCATTCACTAGTCGTTATAGAACAGGGCGCAGAAAGCGATAATGGATGGTTCATCCGTTCTGGGCATGGCATTCGGTTCGGCGGGCATGACCAGGCTGTTCATGTGCGTGGCCACCAACCTCAGGTTCGGGTGTTCCGCGAGGAATTGATTGATCTGTTCTTCGAGGGCCGTCACCGGCGACTTGCCGGTGGGCAGCAGATGGAGAACGACTTCAAATGTTTTAACTTTCATTTCGCGCTGCTTGTGCGCTTCGCGCTTTTCATAATTGGACCACTGGACTCATGCGTTTCCCGCGCATTCGGCCGGTCGGCTTTCGGCTCTCCACTATCACTTCCTCGTCGCTTCGATTTTGAGACGTTGGCTTACAGGCTGTTTTTGCCTTGAGCTTTGGCCTTCTTCCACCGCGCCCTGGCTGCCGCGGCAATTTTCGCTCTCGCGGCTGCGCTCATTTTGCGTCTGGCCTTCTTGACCGGCTTCGCGGCTGGCTTCAGTCCCTTAACTTTCGCCCACCGCGCTCTTGCCGCTGCGGCAATCTTTCGCCTTCCTGCGGCGCTCATCTTTCTTTTTGGAGTGGCACCGGTTTGAGTTTGTGTTGGCGATCCCACAATCCGACCCAGCTCCTTCTGGAGCGACTCGATTTTGTCCTTGAGATCAGCAGCCCTGCGTAACTGTTTTGAACTTAGATTTAACATGTGATCATTTGAAGATATTTGAAAAGAAAAGTCAAGCAACGCGATCTTTCGGCAGTGTCCCAAGCAAAAGCACCGCGGCGGTTCGCTGCCGCGCACTGGTTAAGCTTTCGGCTCGGCCTTGACATAAACCTCTCGCGGAGCTTTGTCGAAGTATTTGAAAAGTGCCGGGCACAACCAACCCTCCATCTTAAAGTCGGGAGAAAAATACCAATTGCCGCCGTACTCCTCTCGACGCCACTCCAACTTGTTTGTATGTCCGGGAAACGGCGAAGCCGCGAATAACAGGCGAAATCCCTTGTCGGCGTCTGGAATGTCAGCCGCCAAAACATCAATCATGGTGTCCGCACCCGACACGAACGGCTCTTTGTCCAGCCCAACCCGCGGATCGTCGAATACCCACATGCCTTCGTGCCGGTACGGAACGATGAAATTGATGCTGTTCATCTGTAACCTAACGCCCAGGCACAGCCGCCGGAGCGGGATGCGAACTGCAATGATGATGTTCGAGTTTCATAAATCGGTCAACTGCCCGGCGCGGCGGCTGTTGCCTGCAGCGAGAGCCTGTGTGAAAACTCATTTTTCGCCCCCCCCCATCCATTGGCTCATTTCATCAATACTCGCCATATCGAAAGTGTGAGCGAAGTTTTTTCGAGTCTGGGAGTTTTTACACTGGCTCACGATTTTGTCAGGCCACTGGTTTCTCATCTTGCTTACTCCGCCTCTGGTAATACATCACCACGCCCAAAATGGTAAACCGTCCAAAAATGGTAAACCGTCAACAACACTATTAACACTATTACAACTAAAGCTGGCCAAATCAATCCAAACGGCCAATTCTGGACGTGAACTCGTGCCTCGGAAATGGGAACACCGTCAATCTGGAGCTTATATGGAAATGAACGCAAGATGCCATATCCCCAAGACAACCCTGCCGTATGTGTGGTACCAGAATGAGTGAACGATGCAGAACATGAGCCCGTGCATTTCTTCTGCCCACCTGTGCGAAGGATGCACTTTCCGTCCAAAAACACGTCAATGGAGGCTGTGGTCCAAAAAAAGCGCGAAATAAGCCGAGCCCGAACATCAACTCTGCTGCCTTGCCATTGAATAACCTCGCTCATATTGATCAGTCGGGATGCACGATCAACGTCTAGAGCTCAGGCACGCGGGACCAAATGACGTGAACCGCGAATGCGGAACTGAGACGCCCAACCGGCATTGGCTGCAGTGAATTGTTAGGTGTCATTTGACGATAACCAACTTGTGTGACCTGCAACTCGTGCAGCCACGGGCTGCGACGATGAACGACTCCAGCATGACTGCGAGTCCGTAAATCACAAGCATGATGACGAGACAACCTCCGAGCATCGTGACGCCACCTTGAAAACCGTCAGTCTTGTAATCCAAAATCTCTCGCATGATGCAAGATGAGACTCCGAGTGCGACGCCGTGGAAGATGACATAACGGGGATGAAATGTGCGCTCTGGAAAGAAGCCTCTCCACTCTACCGTGCCACAATTATCGCACCGATAGCGCATGACGTGTGATGACACCTAACGAAAAAAGCTGAGCCACGCCGGACGAAAAACCGTGAACCGCGATAGCGGAACTGGACCGGCCATCCCGCGTTGCCTGCAGCGATTTTAGGCATCATCGTCATCACCTGCTTCTTTCATCCTTGATAAAAACCGGCTCCAAAAAGCAAAACAGCAACTAATCAACCCGCCCAGCGCCAAAGCCGATGGCTCCGGAATTTCGATATACTGGAAATCCGGCCCCACTGTTAGATAGGTTGTGCTGTCTGGTTGGAGTCCATCCCAGATGTTCGCACCAACGGCCACCCCCAAATATGTGATGTCAGGAGAGATCGAAAAGGTGCTGCCGACAGTCAAACCGCCCGCCCAAACTCCGTTTTGTTCCGGATCCCCAGAGCCAATGAAGTAAGTAACACCCGCATCAAGCGTCACGGGATAAACTGTCTGATAATAGCTCTGGTTAAAAGTGGAGTCTGTGTCCGTGAAGATTAGCGCCGTAGTGAGGAGATCGCCGGTGCTGTCCCAAAGACTCACCTGAACGGGGTCGGGTCCGTAGTAGCTGGCAAGTCCGATTTGCGAATAGCCCAGTGATATCACCGAGATATTCGCCAAGGGCTTAAACCCAAAGCCGGAGCCTCCATTCGCGTAACCCGCACCGCCCGATGTCCCGTAGTAATCAGAGATTGCTTCTTGTGCCGGCAACCGAGCGCCGACGCAAAACACAAACACACCCACTAGCCAGTTGCCAAGTTTTTGTTTCATAGTGATCTCCTATTTTAGTTTTGTGTGAAATGTTGTGCTGCTCAATGCTGCCTAACGAAAAAAGCTGAGCCACCGCCGACTCGCGGCGTGAACCGCGACAGCGGAACTGACCGCGCCAACGGCGGTTGGCTCCGGCGACTTGATACTCCCAGTTAAGCCCTTTTGGTTTTTTTGTAACATGGGCAGCAGGGCGGGGAAGTGCGACCAACACTTCCCCGCGAAACATCACGTTAACCGGCGTCCACTGGACGCACAGCAACCATGAAGTACTACAAGCCATGAAATACTACACTTCGACCACACAATTCAACTGCGGAATTGATCTCCACGCCCACCAGATGTACGTCTGCCTCATGGACCGCGACGGCCACAAGCTCGTCCATAACGGCTGCTGGCGCAGGAGGACAACCCCATCCGCCAGTTGGCCCTCCAAAACGATCTGGCGCTCATCGGCCATTACGACACCCAGATCGCCACGCTGGAAGCGCAACTCCAAAGGCTCACCAAAACCGCCGCGCCGCGCGACTACACCTTGTTGCAAACGGTGCCGGGCATCGGCGAACACCTGGGTTTGATCCTGCTCTACGAAATCGGCGACATTAACCGCTTCCCCACCGTCAAGGACTTCCTGAGTTACTGCCGCCTGGTCAAAGGCACGGTCGCCAGCGCCGGCAAGATCAAGGGCCTGCGCGGCGCCAAGCTGGGCAACGCCTATCTGCGCTGGGCTTTCGGCGAAGCCGCCGTCATTGCCAAACGCGACCCGGTGGTCATCGGCCCGCTGGCCCAACGCCTGGAAGCCAAAATGGGCGGCAACAAGTTCAAAGCCAACACCGTCCTGGCCATCAAACTGGCCCGCGCCGTCTATTTCATGCTCCGCGACCACACCGTGTTCGATCCCGAACGCCTGGTGGCGGCGCTGACGCATAAATGAACTTGGCCCTGGCCGGAGTCAACCCGCACGTCTAACTGGAGCCGCTTAACCCCGATGCCCGCACGAGTCACAGACCCAACTCAATGGTGCCCGAGCACCCCCGGTCTGCGTTGGGCACAGGAGGACTCCGTGGATTTGATTGGGAACTCCGGCCAGCGGCCATCACCCGTTCGCGACCGCCGGGGCCGCGCGCTGGATGGCTCGGCCGCCGGCCCCGGCTCGTTTAGCTGGCCGGCGGCAGAGTCACAACATAACTTCGGAACGAAAGACAATGTGGAGTCTCCGCCCCCAGGGCACGTCCGCAAAAAACTGGAGCCCCGACTTGATCGGGGCAGCCGTCCGTCAACTTGAATGGATAGCCCAGGGGTGTACTGCTTAGAGTTTCTGGACCGCGCCGTGGCGTTTGATCACGGGGCTGGAAGACCGGTGGCGGCTCGTATGGCTGCTGCCGGCCCGACTGAGTCCGAATAGGTGTTTAGCCGGAGGACCACCCTCCGTGCTGCCAACTGAAATTAAGTCGGATGCTCGGTTCTGAAGTCGCAAAAACGGAAAGAAATATCTTTCCGTCAGGGATGCTTTTTTTCTGTTGACCTTCCGGGCTTAATAGGTGTTAGACGGACTTTTCATGCGACTGTGCTCAAGGCTCCGGCGAACTAAATACACCCCACTGTGGCCGCCCGTCTGGTGGTGCCGTCGGCTTGTAGTTCGGATTCATCTGCTGCCACCTATAATCTGACTCTGCCTGCTCGTTCATAGCACATCCGCTCCCCAAAATCACAAGCAAAATTGAGAACAATCCAACCAACACGAGCTTCTGATTTAATGGCATCAAACGTCTCATGGCTCTTTTAGTTACTTGTGGTGCCAGTCCGTCTAACGAATCAAGCTCAGGCACAGCCGCCGAGCGAAACCATGAAAGGAAAAATGACAAACGATAATCATAAATCATCCGCCACTGGCAGGGGCAGCGGCTGTTGCCTGCAGCGCCTTGTTGGGCGTCTGCGCGAAACCGATAATGACTCGGTTGGGACCGTCTTTCGGACGATAGATAACACGGGCATGAAGCTGACTGAAATGGATGACTTCCCTGGCGTCATGGCCGTCATCCGTGACGCCGCTAAAAATAAAGGCGTGCGGTTCGACGAATCGGATTTCCCGGACGGTGAGGTCGTAAGCCCGAATAAGTATGTCGCAGTCTTTCGGGGCAGTGCGTGTAAGCTCCTCGACCGCATCTTTGAGAGCGGTGAAGGTAGCCGCGCCGGAATGGATGCTCGGACCAATCTCGATGATCTCCGGCAAAATCCGGCCAACTGTGTCGGGGACGTAAAGCTCAGGAATATCCATAACGTTCAAATGACGCCTAACGACAAAACTCACACACGCCGGGCTGATGACGTGAACCGCGAAAGCGGAACTGAGAGCGCCATCCGGCGTTGTGTGCAGTGATCTGGTTAGGTGGAATTCTCATTTACTATACATCTTGTCGCGTTCGGTCTTCGTGTAATACCACCACTGAACATAAGCGATATATGGATGCCAGCCGGTCAATGAATCTAAAGGTCTATAAACGCAATTGGCAACCTTCTCCGAAATAATCTTGTGTCTTACCAAATAAATCGCCGGGCCGCTGCTCAAAACATAAACAAATAATCCGACACATACAATACCTGCGACTACCGCAAACTTTTTGATCGTTGTTTTGGACAGACGCACGATGACACCTAACGAAAAAAGCTGAGCCACCGCCGACTCGCGACGTGAACCGCGATAGCGGAACTGACCGCGCCAACGGCGGTTGGCTCCGGCGACTTGTTAGGCGGCGTCCGGGTAGCCCAGAGAAGCCAACCGAACCAAATGGAAAGTGCAACAGTGATGAAAACTACGTCCATCCAAGTCGCGCCCGCATTTGTTTCGTGAGGATGCCATAGACATTCCAACGTGTCGTGTGTCGTGTGTAAGCCAATCATCGGTGCCAAAGTGCCAGCACGGATACAGGCGGCACCAAATGCGATGCCGAAGAGGGCGATGGCAGTATATGCAGCCGCATTCCCACGGTGAACCAAGGTGAAGACAAGAGCCGAGATGCAGACAGCAAGCCAAGGCCGCCTGACCCACGCTGCCACTCGTGTCTGTAAATACCCTCGAAACACAATCTCTTCGGCTGTCCGCCCCACAGCCATTGCGCACAGCATCGCCAGAGATAGGACTGCCCACCAAAACAAAGAAATCTCTCCAGCCCTTCGGACAAGCCCCTCCCAACCGTTTAAGAGGAAAATCGAGCCTGCAAACCAAAGTAAAGCCCACACAGCCGCCGACTGAACTAAAAGTCCGAATCGAAATGGACGACCGTCCGTAAAAATACTACGGATAGGCTTGTGATGCACAAAACGCACACCCAACAATAAACCGGCGATCCCCAATCCCGCTATCAGCACAGTCCCGATTAGCTGCACCACATCCTGAATATAAGCCGGCTCGTTTTTGACAGCAGCCTTCAATCCGCCAAGCATAACCGCTGTGGAAATAACTATGCCCAGCACGATACAGCCAGCGTATAACGCGATGGTCAACGCGAATCGCCACCAACCACCTCGCTCATCGGCCCATATTTTTGGCCAAAGCCATTTCATAATGCTTACGCGAGCCGCCTAACAGCCTGTTGAACAATGGTCATAATTAAGGCGGGCGGGTGAGGCGCGAAAAATCGCTGCGGCCATAACTTCCACCCGCGCCACCAATCGCCGCCCGTATCTTTGCAGTCCCGTTCCAATATTTCCGGCAAACCGGAACCCTCCCTCCAGCAAAAGCCTCCAGACCACGTAAAAAAGGGCCTTCCCCCAGGCCACCCATTGTTTGGGTGTTCCCACGCCCAGCAGTTTCCTCATCAGTTGCGACAGGTTGTAAATGGCCGCCGAAAACTTGAAGCGCTTGTTGAGGTTGTCCCGTCCCCGGAGCGTCGTCCGCCGCGCTCCTCCGGCATCCAGTATGTGCGCGAACGGTCTCTCAAGGTGCATCCCCCGGCTCTTCAACAGTTCCTTGCCCGACTTGCTTTTGGCGCTCCGTCTGGCACTGCGCACCACCTTGGACTCTTCGTCGGTGAGTTTCTCCATGTTCCGGTTGATCACCGGATCGGAAATCACCGTGCGAATCCCCTCCTGCTGCAAGCCGCCCATTTCCGGCACCGCGTGATAGCCCTTGTCCGCCGTGGCGCTTTCAATCGTCAGGGTTCCCGCAGGAAGCTCTTTAACCTCGTTGATGTTCTCCTGCGCCTCCAGCACATGCAGCGCGAGATCCTTGTGATCGGGTTCATCGCCCGGACGCACCTCCGCGTTCAAGATCGCGCCCGTGTCCAAATCCACCGTGTTCTCCGGCTTGTAGATCATGTCGGTGGCCCCGGCCTTGGTCGGCCCGATCTTGGCGTCAGGGTCATTGGGGTTTTCCCAGTCCTGGTTGCTCATCTTCTTGGGCCGCTTGCGGTCAAACCGCCGGACGGCGTCGGCATCCTTGGGATCAATCCCGTTCTCCGCGGCCAGACGGCGGACATATTCCCAATAGACTTCCTCGGTCTGGCGGTTGACCAGCCCTTTGAGCGAGGCGTTGGCCTCGATCACGGAGGCGTCTATGCCCACGTTGCGGCCCTTGACCAGCCCGTGCTCCTGCAAGGCCGCCAAGATCAGAAGGAATACCTGGTGGTAAACCTCCACGCCCAGACGGGAGCGGATGACCGACAGGGTGGAATGATCCGGGGTGTTCCCGGTCAGGTCATAGCCCAGGAAGGCACGGATGGAAATGGAATCCTGGCAGCGCTCGGCAATGCCCCGCTCGCTGGGGATGTTCTCAAAGAAACCGACCATCAGCATCTTGAAATACACCACCGGGTCAACGCCCGGACGACCACGGCCATTGCCGGAATAGCAGGCCGCGCAAAGCTGCCGCACTTCGGAAGCAAAGGAAAAAGACTGGAGCGTCTGGTTCGAGCTTGATGTAAAAAGAGGAGGAGACAGGCTGCACCAGTTGACGGGATGGAACGAAAAGTTCCGGCGGCGGCAATGTTTGCGGTTTGAACATGAAAAATTGTAACTTATACTAACTATAAGACAACACAATTATATTTTATTTTCACAATTACTTCAACAGGCTGCTAACGCCAGAACTCACACACGCCGGGCTGATGACGTGAACCGCGACAGCGGAACTGAGTGCGCCATCCGGCGTTGTGTGCAGTGATCTTGTTAGGCATCCGGCACCACGACTCCTTTCTTCTTCAAAATCTCCTGACACAAAATCCCCAAATCGGCGGAATAGCTCTCATTCAAGAACACCTCAAACTTCTTATCTCTGGTCAACGACTTCAGGGGATCCAACTGCTCGACAGGGCGCGACTTAATCTCATCAATAATCATCTGGTTCCCCTCGCGCAAAGCCAATAGGCGACACCGTTTGGACAGCCGCCGGAAATCCGTGGATACATCTTCATCGCTGAAATGAGATCGGATACACTCATCTGCTTCAACGATGGCTGAAACTCGTGCAACAGCTCACGGGCAAACTCTTGCTCACGGGTCTGACGAGAATCATTCCAGCGTTGCGGTCTGACAGTGCCCTCTCCGATTGACTTGTAAACGTCACCGGGCAAATCCTGCTCAATCTGCTTCACACGCTCGCTCACACTCTGCCTCGCCAGAATCCCGTCGAAAGCGGAGTGGTCATGCAAACTCGCCGCACCTTCCGAACTTTTATGACCGCAGCCTGTGGTTGCGAGGACAAGAGCCATGAATAATGCGATGCGTGTCATAGATGCCTAACGATCCAAAGCTGAACCACGGCCACTGGAAAGTGACTCCGAAATGCAATCGTGACAATCAAATTTCATATCATCGTCGAAAACTGCAAGGGCAGTGGCCGTTGGCTCCAGCGCGGTGTTAGGCATCATATGGACTCACTTCTTTCCGGTTAATGCTGCAAGAACAATACCAAGAACGACTAGCGCAACGAGAGCCCAAATAGGCCATGATACTGAATGGCTCTTTTTTACCTCGATCAGTTCTTCGGTGCTTGGCTCTCCATATTTTTGTCTCCACTTTTTTGCTGCGGCTACTTGACTATATCCCCACGACAAGCCCATACAGCCAGCGGCTGCTGCGCGTATTTTCAGTCCAGTATCGTGAGGTAAAAATAAAGGGAGAATCACCATAGCCCATCCCGCGATGATGCAGAATTTGGCAAGTCCCTCGTCTGGCATTTTTGGTTTTTTGCTCTCCATAACGCAATGATGCCTAACGAAAAAAGCTGAGCCACCGCCGACTCACGGCGTGAACCGCGACAGCGGAACGGCAAGCGCCAACGGCGGTTGGCTCCGGCGACTTGTTAGGCTGCGTCGTGTATCTCATGCTCTGCCTTCTTGCTCAACTTCCAAATCGTGAAACCTGCCAATGCCGCCCACAGAATCGTCAAGCCAAGCATCCCCAAAGCAACTGGCAAAATCAAGCTCTGCGCCTCGTGATAAACATACCATCGGTCAACGTCAGCAATCTGGCTGAAATTTGGTGACGAATCATTGAGTGCCATCGGAACAATGGAGCGCATACAAAAAGCGAAAATAACTCCAAATGCCGAAAGGAGAATCAGCAGCACAAAACTAACCCACAAAGTCCACTTTTGGCGTTTTGAAATCATAGCGTGTGCAAGCAGCCTAACGATGGAACTCACACACGCCGGGCCGATGACGTGAACCGCGAATGCGGAACTGAGAGCGCCATCCGGCGTTGTGTGCAGTGATTTTGTTAGCCGTTGTCTCAGGATCAACTTCCATACTTTGGAAACCACGCGATGGCCAATATTCCATACGATACGGTATTGCCGATGAGCGAAGCAATATATGGGCGTGGAATTCTTACCGGGCGAGAAACATACCGATAATAAGCGCCCTCAATCAGAATGCTCGCGGCAAAATATGCCAGGAATGACCACGCTGCGATCTGGCTCCACGACTGCGTGGCGACTTCCGCTCCATCTCTAGCGGTGAGGCCGGTAGGAAAAAGCGGCAGAACAACAAAAAGTCCGGCAACTGCCGAAACGATGTTTGCAATCAAGACTTGTAGCACGATGCGACCGGCCGAACCGTGCTTTCGAGCAAACAGCCAAATTGCGAAAACCTCACATGAAATAGCAAAGAGCACGACAGGAAACGCCACGATGCCCATGACGTAGAGAAACCCGGGCGCTGGAAAAATCATGTCGGCGAATAGCATACGGCTAACGACCAAGCTTAGGAACAGCCACGGCAAAACGCGGCTGGACTTGGGCAAAACCAAAAATAACCAAATGAAAAAACGCTTCCGAAAAACCGTAATCGTAGTGGCTGTTTCTTGCAGCGCTTTGTTCGCCATCATCTACGAATACCAAAACCCCGGTCCCGACTTCCGAATCCTCATGCGCGACGAGGGAGACTGCCGGCGATACGTGGTGCAACGGCGATTCCCGATGCTGCCGCACATATACGACACTTATTGGAACGAAACATACTTCTCGCTGGCCGACGCTGTCAGCGGACGGTCAAAACCAGCCAGGGAGGGTCGAATGAAAACCAGCCACTTTGAGGGACGCATTGCGTTGAGTGCCGAGAGAACGGCACAAAGACGCGATGAACATACTCAACGTGAGCCTGCAACATTCGATTTTGAGCTTGGCAGCGCATGGCTGGTCGCACCGGCGGATTGCGCGCGAACTGGACCTCAACCGGGAGACGGTAGGCCGGTATCTGCGACTGGCCCGGTCAAAACCGGCCATTTCGACCCCCGGCTCGGAGGATGATTCTGATCCAAAACCAGCCATTTCGACCGCCGGGTGTGGCCGCCAAAGTTGCTGCCTGCCTTGGCAGCCGCAGATTGAGTCGGCGGTGTCGGTGGGGTTGAGCGCCCAGCGGATTTATCAGGATCTGGTCGGGGACCACGGATTCGCTGGCAGTTATCAGGCGGTCAAACGGTTTGTACGGCAGTTGCGGCAGACCCAACCGATCCCGTTCGTACGGATGGAAGTGGAGCCGGGAGCCGAAGCGCAGGTGGATTTTGGCCAGGGTGCATGGGTGATGGTGGAGGGTAAGCGCAAGCGACCACACCTGTTCCGGGTGGTCTTGAGCCATTCGCGCAAAGGCTACAGCGAGGTGGTGTGGCGACAGACGACCGAGAGCTTCATCCGCTGTCTGGAAAACGCGTTTCGGTATTTCGGGGGTGTGCCCCGGACGCTGGTGATTGACAACCTGCGCGCGGCCGTGACGCGGGCCGACTGGTTTGACCCCGAACTCAACCCGAAGGTAGAGGAGTTTTGCCGGCATTACGGCACCGTGATGCTGCCGACGCGCCCGGCGATGCCCCGGCACAAGGGTAAGATCGAGTCAGGCATCAAGTACGGTCAGGAAAATGCGCTCAAGGGCCGCAGCTTCGAGAGTCTAGCGGCGCAAAACCTGTTTCTCTCAGATTGGGAAGGCAGCGTGGCCGACACGCGCATTCACGGCACCACCCGGCAGCAAGTAGGCAAGGTGTTCAACGCCGTGGAACGCCCGCAACTGCTGCCACTGCCGGAGAGTTTGTTTCCGGCGTTTGAAGAAGCCCCGCGCACGGTGCATCGGGATGGCTACATCGAGTTGCAGCGGTCGTATTACTCGGTGCCCCCGGAGTATGTCGGCCGCCAGGTCTGGGCACGCTGGGAGTCCCGGCTGGTGCGGGTGTTCAACCAGCGCCGGGAAGTCATCGCCGTCCATGCGCTGGCCGAGCCGGGAAAGTTCACCACCGACCCGAACCATCTGCACTCCCCGCATCGGCACGTCATCCAGCACGGTCTGGATTATCTGCTGGATCGCGCCCGGTTGATCGGCGCGCACACTGGCAGTTGGGCCGAGGCGATGGCGCAACAGCGCGGTCCCATCGGCATACGGGTCTTGCACGGCCTGTTGTCGCTGGCCGGCAAACATCCCGCCTCCGCCCTGGAACGCGCCGCCCAAATCGCGTTGCATCATGGCACCTGGCGTTTGCGTGACCTGCGCGCCTTGCTGGAAGTGGCCGGGCCAGCACCACAGCTGGACTTTCTGGAAACGCATCCCCTCATCCGCAGTTTGGACGCCTACCAGCACTGCGTCCCCGATTGCTTTGCTCCCTCAACCCTCAACCCAGAACCAGCTAACTCACCATGAACACCACCAACCTCGAAACCACCCTGAAACAACTCCGTCTCTCCGGCCTGGGCCAGACCTTGAGCGTCCGGCTCCAGGAAGCCGCCGCCAACCGGTTGAGCCACGCCGAGTTTTTGGAACTCATCCTGCAGGACGAACTGAATGTCCGGCAACAACGCCAGTTGGAGCGCCGCACCCAGGCGGCTGACTTCCACAGCCTCAAACCGCTGGACGATTTTGACTGGAGCTTCAACCCTTCCGTTCACAAAAAGGAGATTTTTGATCTGGCCAGCGGCAAGTTCATCCGCGAAGCCAAAGACGTGCTCTTCCTCGGACCACCCGGCGTCGGCAAAACCCATCTGGCCCAAGCCATCGGCTACGAGGCCATCAAGATGAACTTCCTGGTGCTCTACCGGTCCATCTTCGATCTGGTCCGGGACTTCCTGAAGGACGAAGCCTTCAACCAGCAGGATAAAACCCTCCGCAAATACTTGAAGCCCGATCTGGTCATCATTGACGACATGGGCCTCAAACAGTTGCCCAAACATTCCGGCGAATACCTGCTGGAAGTCATCATGCGCCGTTACGAAAACCGTTCCACCATCATGACCAGCAACCGGCCGCTGGAGGAATGGGGCAAGTTGCTCTGCGATGTGCCCACCGCCGGCGCCATCCTGGATCGGTTCCTGCACCACGCCCAGGTCATTGCCATCACCGGCAAAAGCTATCGCGTCAAGGAAGCGCCGGGTATCAGCCCGGAACACAAGAAAAGCCGGAAATCAAACGAACCGCCGACCGCCGGGGCCGCGAGCTAAGGCTCGCAGCTCGGCCCCGGCTCGTTTATCCGGCTGCCGGAGCCGACACGACGTTCAAATACAAGAAACCTTGCATCCAAACATGAACCTGTTATGAAATCCACGCCTCAGAGTGGCCGGTTTTGATTCGACCCCGACTGGCTGGTTTTGAAGTGACCGGTGACACCGACGCAACTAATGCCGTGGAAAAAATAAAAGCCGACGATGCTCGGTGCGACCGCATCAACAGTCTCAAATGGAGGGTTGTGAAATGATGCCGAACGAAAAAAGCTGAGCCACCGCCGACCTGCGACGTGAACCGCGCAAGCGGAACTGACAGCGCCAACGGCGGTTGGCTCCGGCGACTTTGTTAGGCGGCACGGATAAAATCTGGTATGTGAACAATGGCATACGGCTTAATGTAAGCATCTGAAAGTGGTGCGCCCGTGCTTTTCAATCTCAACGAACTCTTCGGCGGTTTGGAGTCAATGCTGCGTAACCCATCAAAGCTATAAGTCGTAGTGCTCTCGTCCGCAGTCAAGTCGCTGATGAAAGCATAATAAAGCAAACCGTCAAAAGTGTCTCCAGCGTCGGCAAAGATAATCGGCAATCTGCTGCCTGTCTTCTTTGCCTGCTCGAACAAACCTAATGCAGCTACCCATTTCTTGTGCTCTGTAAATCGTCCGCTGCCTCCGCTGGTGGAAATGTCGCGAAGGTCGCTCGCACGTCGAATCGTGTAAACTGCGAATTGTGAATCTTGGTTGCTCATATTTTTAATGCGTGTAGTGCCGCCTAACGACCCAAGCTCAGCGACGGCCGCGGCGGCGCGGGTGGAGCGCACGGTGCGCTCGCGAACTCCCGCGACGCTCTAACGGACGGCGCAAAGGCCGTTCGCTGCAGCGCATGGTTAGCCTCTTCTGTTGAGCTTCCTTTTCTCATGCTCCAAAAGATAATACTCCAGCACAACCCACGACATAGTCCGCTCTTTCGCCTGCCCCCAAAGTCGGCGCGTCTCCTCAACGTCTCCGTCCTCGTAAGCACGCACGCCGGCATAAAACAATGCCTCCCACTCATAGCCGTCATGAGTGTGCGGCGGCTTATCACTGTAGGCGGCTCGCACTTGTGGCAAATCAATCTCACGTCGAAGTAACCTGGCAAGCTGAATCGAAAAGTCTGCTCCCATGGCGGGCCGCTTTTTACGGAGCAGCTTGTCGAAGAGCGCCTCCGCCTCTTGATGCCAGTCTTCGTCTTTCAGCCAGACCGATGCAAACCAAAGCAAAAGACCCGACTGAAACGTGCCGGTGCTCGAATACTTGAACTTGCCTCTAAACGCCTCGTCACATGCTCTCGACCAGACTCTGCCAGCGCCATCTGTATCGCCCATCAACCACAACGTGACACCGAAGCCACATATCCAACCATCACTATGAGAAGGGCCATGCAAGCGATAATCCAGCATCTCGCGAGTGGCAAACGCTGCAAGAGCAGCCTGCAACTCGCCTCTCTCAATCGCAGGATGCGGTGCGGGCAACTTCTCGTAGGGCCAGAAATCCTTTTGAGGCTCGCTCATAGAGGCTAACGAAAAAAGCTGAGCCACCGCCGACTCGCGACGTGGCCCGCGATAGCGGAACTGCAAGCGCCAACGGCGGTTGGCTCCGGCGACTTGTTAGGCCACAGGTTTATACACCTCGTAAGTGCCATATAAATCCTGTCAGGGCTACTGAAATCGCACATGCAACTATGAACCCGATGCGAATCACAATCCTGTCAATCGGCGTCAACTGTCTGCGTCGCCGAATCAAGATGATCGCGACACAAACCCAATATGCCAGCGCAGCATAACTAAAGACCTGTAATACCATGCCGCCGTCCAAGATGAGGCTAGCCATGCCCAAAACCACCAACTGCTGCACCAGCGGAAATGCTAGTCCGAAACCTCTCGCCTCATCCTTTGCGTCTGAGCGTGTAAGCCTAAATGAATGGTGCGTGCTCATGTGGCCTAACGATCAAGCTCAGGCACAGCCACCGGAGACTGAGCTTGGCTGCAATGATGATGTTCGAATTTCATAAACCGGTCAACTGGCAGGCGCGGTGGCTGTTGCCTGCAGTGCCTTTGTTAGACCACAGCTCGTGTTTTAAGTGTTTCATACTCCTGCTCGATGATTTTCCAGCTCGGCTCGAAAACGCCAACCGTCTCCGTCAACTCTCGCATCTTCCGCAGAAACAACGGGCGCTCAACCTCCCAATAAAACTGCAACAACTCTGGCTTCGGCTTGCCAACAAGATGGGGAATGTTGTGTGCGTGGTCGGAAAGGGCAAAACACACTGCCTGCTTATTGGCCCCTGACCGGACATGAAGAAGCGTATGGTAAAGAATCTCCAGGAATGCCTGACGAACATCTTCTGGCAGCTCGCCCGACCCGCTCGAAAAAGTGTCAGGAAATTGTGACATACGCTCGATGTGGTCTAACGACCCAAGCTCAGGCACAGCCGCCGAGCAGGACGTTGAAAAGCAAAATGACAAACAAACTTCATAAAATCAATCGCAACTATATATCCGCGCATAAATAATTCGACATGTGTACGGGGGCGCATTATGGTTTGTGGGCAATATGCGCCCTGTGTTTGCCAAAGGCAATGAACGAAGCGTGCAGTTGCTGCTGCAACTGCGCAAGGAAGCCATCAAAGACCAAGAGCCGCGCGTGGCCCAGCGTTTTCACGCCGTGGCGTTAAGCATTGAAGGCCAGACGACCAGCCAAATCGCCCAGTCCTTGAAAGTTCATCGCTCCTCCATTCCCCTGTGGATTGAACACTGGAATCGGCATCGGGAGCAGGGATTGCTGGAGGGTCATCGTGCGGGCCGTCCGGAGGGACTTAACGATGTGCAGCGGGAACAACTACAGGATATTCTGGACAGCGGCCCGGTAGCGTATGGTTTGGAAACCGGCATTTGGACTTCACCGGTCATTAGCCGCGTCATCGGCGATGAGTTCAATCGGCATTACCATCCTGGACACGTCCGCAAGCTGCTCAAGCAATTGGGCTATTCGGTGCAGCGTCCGACCACCCGACTGGTGCAGGCCGACCCGGATCGGAAGAACCGATGGGTTCGTTATACCTATCCGCGCCTTAAAAAAAAGCCCGCAGCGAAGGGGCGATAATTGTCTTTGAGGACGAGGCGTCGTTCCGCCAGACGCCCACCCTGCACGCCACTTGGGCTCGCGTGGCCAGCCAGCCGCACATTCCGACCCGGGGCGAGCGGAACACGCAGAAGATCTTGGGGCCGTGCGTTTGGACACCGCACAGTTTATCTACCTCCACCAACAAGACTATTTCCAATGGGAAACCTATGTGGCGTTTCTGGATCAGGTTTTAGTGCCGGCGTTTTATCGGCGGGGCCATCGTGTGTTCTTAATCCAAGACAACGCCTCGTATCATAAAAAGCAGGAAACCTACCAGTGGTTCGCCCAACACCGCCGTTACGTCGAGGTGTTCCCATTGCCTCCCTACTGGCCGGAACTCAACGCCACCGAACGGATTTGGAATTACACGCGAAAGCACGCGACCCACAACCGTTTCTTTGAACAACCCCAACACCTTTGCCAGGCGCTCTTTCGCACCTTCCGCCATGTTCAACGCCACCCGGAAGACATTGCCAATTTAATGCGCCCATTCTTTTGACTATGATGTCGAATTACTTATGCGCGGATATATAGGCTGTCATACGCTGAATCTCCATACGCCTGAAGAAGTCCTGTGCCTAGCAACGCTAGTGCTGATAATAGCGATGTCACTAACCATTTTGGTGGCATCGGGCTTGACGCTTCTTTGTTTGACGTGGAATCACTCATGCGCGTCAGTGTGGGCTAACGAAAAAAGCTGAGCCACCGCCGACTCGCGACGTGAACCGCGATAGCGGAACTGACAGCGCCAACGGCGGTTGGCTCCGGCGACTTGTTAGGCAGCATGTCGTGATCTCCTTCTAAACCAATCTGCCAAAAAGCAAATCGGAAAATAACCGGCGATGAAAAGCAAAATGAATGAAACAATCGAGTGCCACTGTGGAATCAGCACACTGCCTTGCTCGCCCAAAGATATACCCAAGGCCAAGCCCGCCGACTCTAATAAATCTGCTCCGATATGTCTCTGTGGCTTCGGCAAACGACTAGACCGCGCAAAATTGCCAAGGATGGCAATCGGTAGCACCACCAGAAACGAGATGATAAAATTCGTGGTCATAGCGTTTGCTGCCTAACGAAAAGTTGAGCCGAGCGGTGTGCACGGTTCAGCGTCGTGACAAGCTTTCAAGTTTTCCTCAGTAGCTACCATGCGTATGGCTCCAACGACTTGTTAGTCGGTCACGAGCGAAGGACGTCCGATTACGGCTCTTCCCATTTGCCCCTGACCAAGCTTTCAATTCCATCCTGCTGCCGCTTTTGTCCATCAGTCCCTCTTTCGCCCAAACACCAGCGACGAACCCCGCAGGGTGGGGTTTCTTTGCCATCGCCTTTAGGGCTTGTCGGTCCAACACAGTTGACCCACAAGCCCTAAAGGCGATGGCCTAATTGTAATCCTCTAATCTCCCCCAGTAAAATGAATTTTCAAACCTTCTAACCATCGTGATCCGATTAACGTCCAGAGCTCAGGCGCGCGGGACCAAAGGACGTGAACCGCGAAGCGGAACTGGAACGGCCATCCCGCGTTGCCTGCAGCGATTTGTTCGGCGTCTGGTTGTGGGCTCTGTAAATCATCGTCCCAATGAAAAGCTGCCGGTGACAAACTCTCCGGTCTCTTTGTCCAGGTAAATATCTACTGCCGCCTTGGAGCCGGGCGCTCGAAAGCTGATGAGAGCGGCGGTCTTGACCTGAACATCCGTAAGGGTAGCTACCACTGCGCGCTCTTTGTCGTCTTGCGCGAAACCGGCTGCAAGTCTCCAAGCAATCTTGATCAATTCGTCTTGGGTCATGCTCGATTGTTGTTGGTGATGTGCGGTGACGCCGAACGAAAAAAGCTGAGCCACCGCCGACTCGCGACGTGAACCGCGATAGCGGAACTGACAGCGCCAACGGCGGTTGGCTCCGGCGACTTGATACTCCCAGTTAAGCCCTTTTGGTTTTTGTGTATCATGGGCAAAGGGCGGGGAGTGCTACCAACACTCCCCGCATGACTTGTTAGTTTAACCGGTGCCTCGCGGCACCTTTCGTCTAACGTTATGAAATATTACACTTCGACCACACAATTCAACTGCGGAATTGATCTCCACGCCCACCAGATGTACGTCTGCCTCATGGACCGCGACGGGAAGAAGCTCGTCCATACCAACATCCGCAACAATGACTTCAACTTCTTCCTCAAGCTGGTGGCGCCCTATCGCCACGACCTGACGGTCTGCGCCGAATGCATGTTCGGCTGGTACTGGCTGGCCGACGCCTGCCAGGCCGCTGGCCTGCACTTCGTCCTGGCCCACGCGCTCTACCTCAAAGCCATCCACGGCGGCAAAAACAAGAACGACCGCATTGATTCCGAAAAGATTGCCCACCTCCTGCGCACCAACCTCATCCCGCCCGCCTACGTCTATCCGGCGGACAAACGACCCCTGCGCGCTCTGCTGCGCCAGCGCATCCTCTATGTCTGGCGTCGCGCCGAACTGTTGACCCGCATCCAATCCCATCAACTGGCCCATAACCGCCCGACGCTGCGCCAGACCCGTCCCAACCGCGAGCCCTGGGAAACCCAACTGCTGGCGCAGGAGGACAACCCCATCCGCCAGTTGGCCCTCCAAAACGATCTGGCGCTCATCGGCCATTACGACACCCAGATCGCCACGCTGGAAGCGCAACTCCAAAGGCTCACCAAAACCGCCGCGCCGCGCGACTACACCTTGTTGCAAACGGTGCCGGGCATCGGCGAACACCTGGGTTTGATCCTGCTCTACGAAATCGGCGACATTAACCGCTTCCCCACCGTCAAGGACTTCCTGAGTTACTGCCGCCTGGTCAAAGGCACGGTCGCCAGCGCCGGCAAGATCAAGGGCCTGCGCGGCGCCAAGCTGGGCAACGCCTATCTGCGCTGGACTTTCGGCGAAGCCGCCGTCATTGCCAAACGCGACCCGGTGGTCATCGGCCCGCTGGCCCAACGCCTGGAAGCCAAAATGGGCGGCAACAAGTTCAAAGCCAACACCGTCCTGGCCATCAAACTGGCCCGCGCCGTCTATTTCATGCTCCGCGACCACACCGTGTTCGATCCCGAACGCCTGGTGGCGGCGCTGACGCATAAATGAACTTGGCCCTGGCCGGAGTCAACCCGCACGTCTAACTGGAGCCGCTTAACCCCGATGCCCGCACGAGTCACAGACCCAACTCAATGGTGCCCGAGCACCCCCGGTCTGCGTTGGGCACAGGAGGACTCCGTGGATTTGATTGGGAACTCCGGCCAGCGGCCATCACCCGTTCGCGACCGCCGGGGCCGCGCGCTGGATGGCTCGGCCGCCGGCCCCGGCTCGTTTAGCTGGCCGGCGGCAGAGTCACAACATAACTTCGGAACGAAAGACAATGTGGAGTCTCCGCCCCCAGGGCACGTCCGCAAAAAACTGGAGCCCCGACTTGATCGGGGCAGCCGTCCGTCAACTTGAATGGATAGCCCAGGGGTGTACTGCTTAGAGTTTCTGGACCGCGCCGTGGCGTTTGATCACGGGGCTGGAAGACCGGTGGCGGCTCGTATGGCTGCTGCCGGCCCGACTGAGTCCGAATAGGTGTTTAGCCGGAGGACCACCCTCCGTGCTGCCAACTGAAATTAAGTCGGATGCTCGGTTCTGAAGTCGCAAAAACGGAAAGAAATATCTTTCCGTCAGGGATGCTTTTTTTCTGTTGACCTTCCGGGCTTAATAGGTGTTAGGCATCGTGGTCATTTACTATCTGGCTTGGAGCAACACTTCTCCGCAGCTAACCAAAGCATCGGACCAACAAAGAATGCCTTGCCAGTAAAATACAAGCCGAGGCCAACTGATAAGACGTTATCATTGCCTGTGGCGTGGCAAAGAAACCAAACTCCCGCGCTGAAACAGAATAGAAACGCAAGAACTGCTGCGACTCGTGATAATATCTTCATGGTTTTGTGTTGTTTGTTGTGTGGTGCGAACGATGCCTAACGAAAAAAGCTGAGCCACCGCCGACTCGCGACGTGAACCGCGATAGCGGAACGGCCAGCGCCAACGGCGGTTGGCTCCGGCGGCTTGTTAGGCCACACGGTCATGTCTGCTGTCTCTCCTTCGCAGCTTTGCGTGCCTGGAATAATCCAAAAACTCCATAAACCAGAAAACAAGCTCCGAGAATGATAATGAAGCTGAACCTCTCCATGTTTGAAAGTCCCCAACCAACAAACACCACGCCGACTACCAAATTAAAAATCGCAGCGCCCGACCTAATCTTACGGCTCAACTCAAGTATCTGTGCTGTCTTTGGTGAAAGCTTGATATTGCGATCAATGAGCGCAACGACCGCACGAACATCATCCTCGCAATGTCCGCGACAGGCTAGTCCCTCGCCAACGTCTGCCGCACAATCCGGGCACAAACCTTTGCCGCACGACTTACAACGACCGACTGCTTCTTTGTCTTGATGATAATAACAGTGCATAAATCTGATAAACGCGAGTGTGGCCTAACGTAGAAAGCTGAGCCACCGCCGACTCGTGACGTGAACCGCGATAGCGGAACTGCAAGCGCCAACGGCGGTTGGCTCCGGCGACTTGTTAGGCGACATCATGTGATAATACCATGCTTGCGGCGATACTCCCAAACATCACGCCCGCTCAATGCCGGTGGCGCAGTCTGTGGAGCTTGCTCACGAACCTCAACTGGCTCTCCCTTGCAGCCCAAATATGCAACGAGTCGTGGAATAAGTCGTGAACGCTCCTCTGCTGTCAAATACTTCTTGGTGGCTGGAAGCACGCCATCCCAATAACTCTCAACAAAAAGTAGCAAAGGATGACCGGAGCATGAAATATCAAAATGATACTCGCGGCCAACCTCGCGATAAACGATGCCCTCGCCACGACCAGGAATCGAAATCTCAACTCCCGGAATATCATGCCATGTGTTTGAACTCATAAGCGCGCGAATGTCGCCTAACGAAAAAAGCTGAGCCACCGCCGACTCGCGACGTGAACCGCGATAGCGGAACTGACAGCGCCAACGGCGGTTGGCTCCGGCGACTTGTTAGGCAGCAGAATTTTCACAATCTCAATTTCTCCAATGCTCTTTTGGCACTGTCAATATTCGGATTCAGTTCCAGAGCTTTTTTGTAATTGTGAATCGCCAATTCTTTTTCGCCTTTGGCCAAATAGGCGTCTGCGAGGTGACTGTAAACATAGGCCGAAGCCGGGTAGTTGCTGACGTTCAACTTAAAACACTCAACGGCCTTATCGGATTCATGTGCATCCAGCAATCCGTAGCCGATCTTGTTGACGAATCCTTCCGGCGGCAGAACTTGAAAGCCCAAATGGTCGGATAGTTTTTCAAAAATGGCTTTTAATCAAAGAAGGTTCGTCCAAAGCTAGAACATCCATTGGTTTGTAACCGTCAAAGATGAAACGCAGACCGTCATATAACCCCATCAAGCGGCTCGAACTATGGTCTTCTGAATCAAAATGCTGGTATCCAATGCGAATGCCGGGCGATGAATTTGTCTTGAGAATTGAAACAAAAAGTTCGCTCGGACCAGTCATTATGTTCGTGGGGTCCAAGCTTCGAGGCCAGTTGGCCGTGGCGATGAATATGGAGTTGCGAGAATTTCTCTGCGGCACAAATTCCTTCGCGCGTTGAACCAGAACTTCATTGTCCCACCAAAGAGACGGGTCAATCGTGAGGCAGGCTTGAAATCCGTTGGTTTGGCGCAGGAAAACGTCTGCGGCCAGTGCGCCTCCCATCGAATGACCTACGAGAATTCGGTAAGGGACGGTTCGATATTTGGCATTTATCTCTGGTTCGAGTTCTTCTTTCAGGAATCTTTCAAATAATTTTCCGCCGCCGCTCGAAACATCATTCGTATCGTGCGGCGGTGTTAAATCGCGTTCTCGATTCGTGTTTGGAATCCCGACGATGATTAGCTCTGGAATTTCCAAGCTCTCGCTCATAAATCGCACCACTTCGCATACCCACTCAAAATTCCATTCTCCATCCAGCAAATACAACACCGGGTATTTTTGAGGACGATGATCAGAGTTGGAATGATAGGATGAAGGCAGACAAACCCAGTAAGCCCGATCTTCGTTGAGTATTTCCGAATGGAGCGAGCGTTGTTCGCCGAATTGAACCAATGGACTGTTCGTTTGTGCTGCCGATGCGAAAGCGGGCAGGAGAAGCGCCAAGCATGATAAAATCTTTAGCGTTTTGATTGTTTTCACACGCTTATTCTTTGGTGATGCGCTTGCTGCCTAACGAAAAAAGCTGAGCCACCGCCGACTCGCGACGTGAACCGCGAGAGCGGAACGGACCGCGCCAACGGCGGTTGGCTCCGGCGACTTGTTAGGCGACTTCGTGCTCATCTGTAATCTCCTGCCGTAAATCCAAGACTCTGAATCTCAGCCGACGGTGCCGACAGAAAATCGTGGTGAAATGAAATGCCGCAAGCGTGACAGCGAGTGGCTCCGCTCATGTCTCCAACCTCTCGACCTCTGTAGCGATCCTGAATCTCAAAAACTGTGCTGCACTCGGCGCAGATGAAAACAATAACTCTGCAAGATGGGCACTGCGAAAAAACCAGCTCACCAGCTTCGCAGTAGCTGCATCGCTCTGCCTTCAACGACCAAGTTGGTGGCTTGATGTCCATAGTCGCCTAACGAAAAAAGCTGAGCCACCGCCGACTCGTGACGCGAACCGCGACAGCGGAACTGCAAGCGCCAACGGCGGTTGGCTCCGGCGACTTGTTAGGCAGCATCATCGTCTAACTCCTCAATAATTCTCAACATCAAACGGGTCTCTGGCTTGCCATTCCAAAAAGCGACATGGTAAATTAACAAACTAAATCCGCCGACCTGCAACAAATAAACCAACGGCGAAAGAACTGCGACAGCCATGACGGTCGGAATGCCTGGCTCCTGAAGAAAGCGATCCAAAACCACATAAGCATAGATTCCGACGCCGATGCACAAAATGGCAGCAAGCAAACCAACCCATCTCCAGCGAAGAAACTGCTGCTGACGCTTCTTCAATCGCTCAACTAACTTCTTGTCTGTGTCGGAAAGTTGCATGGCGCTCGATGCTGCCTAACGATCCAAAGCTGAGCCACGCCGACGGGCGAGCGGCTCCGCAAACTCGATAACCGTTGTATAACTCAAACCATCCATAAACTCAAGGGGCAGTCGGCGTTGGCTCCAGCGCGGTGTTAGGCATTCATTTCTGCTTGGCAAAATACCAATCACCAGAGAAACCGGCCTGAACCTTCCACTGCCCGTCCTTTTTCTCAAATCGCTCAAGTGGCCCGCCTTGCTCTCCCTGAATGTCGTCGGACTTCTTCAACTCGACCTCAACCACATCTGGAGAAACCTTCCCGGCATCTTTGATAACCAAATCCTTCTGCTGAGACGCAAGCTGCCGAATGTCACGCCAATCCTGCTCAGTGATACCGAGTTTCGAGGCCACCGCAGGGTCAGCGGCATCCACAAATTGCACCTGCTGACCACCACAACCGGCAAATAAAAGGCAACACAGCAAACTTGCTACACGGACGTTCATAGAATGCCTAACGAAAAAAGCTGAGCCACCGCCGACTGGCGACGTGAACCGCGACAGCGGAACGGCAAGCGCCAACGGCGGTTGGCTCCGGCGACTTGTTAGGCTGCGGTTGAATTTTAAGTGTAATAAAATCAAAATATGAAAACAACATACGAAGAACGCAAACAATATACAAATACGGTAAAACTATTTAGGTCTCTCCGTCCTGAAACTCAACTTTCGGTTCTCGAATCTCTGCGGCACGCTGCGGATGGATTTCCCCTAACGCCTGAAGAAGAGAATGAAATTTTATCTTCTCGGTCTTCGTCAACTCCCGTCGAAACTCTAACTGATTGAGTCCAATCTTGCCAGCAATGTCTGTCATTGCATCTTTTAACGCCGCAATGTTTGCTTCTTGCTCAAAATAAGACCGAAATAATCGGTCGTAATCTGATTTTAATTTATCAAAGTCTTGTTTTAATAAATCGTAGTTGTGTTGGAGTAGTTGCATTTCATTCATATTGATAAACACGTAGCAGCCTAACAGCCTGTTGAAGTAATTGTGAAAATAAAATATAATTGTGTTGTCTTATAGTTAGTATAAGTTACAATTTTTCATGTTCAAACCGCAAACATTGCCGCCGCCGGAACTTTTCGTTCCATCCCGTCAACTGGTGCAGCCTGTCTCCTCCTCTTTTTACATCAAGCTCGACCAGACGCTCCAGTCTTTTTCCTTTGCTTCCGAAGTGCGGCAGCTTTGCGCGGCCTGCTATTCCGGCAATGGCCGTGGTCGTCCGGGCGTTGACCCGGTGGTGTATTTCAAGATGCTGATGGTCGGTTTCTTTGAGAACATCCCCAGCGAGCGGGGCATTGCCGAGCGCTGCCAGGATTCCATTTCCATCCGTGCCTTCCTGGGCTATGACCTGACCGGGAACACCCCGGATCATTCCACCCTGTCGGTCATCCGCTCCCGTCTGGGCGTGGAGGTTTACCACCAGGTATTCCTTCTGATCTTGGCGGCCTTGCAGGAGCACGGGCTGGTCAAGGGCCGCAACGTGGGCATAGACGCCTCCGTGATCGAGGCCAACGCCTCGCTCAAAGGGCTGGTCAACCGCCAGACCGAGGAAGTCTATTGGGAATATGTCCGCCGTCTGGCCGCGGAGAACGGGATTGATCCCAAGGATGCCGACGCCGTCCGGCGGTTTGACCGCAAGCGGCCCAAGAAGATGAGCAACCAGGACTGGGAAAACCCCAATGACCCTGACGCCAAGATCGGGCCGACCAAGGCCGGGGCCACCGACATGATCTACAAGCCGGAGAACACGGTGGATTTGGACACGGGCGCGATCTTGAACGCGGAGGTGCGTCCGGGCGATGAACCCGATCACAAGGATCTCGCGCTGCATGTGCTGGAGGCGCAGGAGAACATCAACGAGGTTAAAGAGCTTCCTGCGGGAACCCTGACGATTGAAAGCGCCACGGCGGACAAGGGCTATCACGCGGTGCCGGAAATGGGCGGCTTGCAGCAGGAGGGGATTCGCACGGTGATTTCCGATCCGGTGATCAACCGGAACATGGAGAAACTCACCGACGAAGAGTCCAAGGTGGTGCGCAGTGCCAGACGGAGCGCCAAAAGCAAGTCGGGCAAGGAACTGTTGAAGAGCCGGGGGATGCACCTTGAGAGACCGTTCGCGCACATACTGGATGCCGGAGGAGCGCGGCGGACGACGCTCCGGGGACGGGACAACCTCAACAAGCGCTTCAAGTTTTCGGCGGCCATTTACAACCTGTCGCAACTGATGAGGAAACTGCTGGGCGTGGGAACACCCAAACAATGGGTGGCCTGGGGGAAGGCCCTTTTTTACGTGGTCTGGAGGCTTTTGCTGGAGGGAGGGTTCCGGTTTGCCGGAAATATTGGAACGGGACTGCAAAGATACGGGCGGCGATTGGTGGCGCGGGTGGAAGTTATGGCCGCAGCGATTTTTCGCGCCTCACCCGCCCGCCTTAATTATGACCATTGTTCAACAGGCTGCTAACGAAAAAAGCTGAGCCACCGCCGACTCGCGACGTGAACCGCGATAGCGGAACTGCCAGCGCCAACGGCGGTTGGCTCCGGCGACTTGTTAGGCTGCATCTTCATCTCTGCTCTATAAACTTGCCCGTGCTCTTATCCAAAGCAAGCGAAAACGACGCGATGTGATTTGAGGCTGCGCTCTTGTCGCCACTAAGCATCCCATCACCCCAATCATAAATCTCAACGGAAACTGCCTCATCAGACAACCAATGCGCCTGCCACTCGACAGCCGAACCGGTGATGACGTAACGATGCTGAAATACCAGGGTGTAGTTTGTGCCATTGGTGCTCTGAATCCAAACCCATAACTTCTTCTTGGTCTTGTCAACGTAGGCATGACCGTTTGCGCCGTCACATTCGGTCGAAACCCAGAATCTAGCGTCTGGCGACGCTATGCTCCGATGGCCAATATAAGTGTAAGAACAGCCGCAAATAAATGCGGCCATCAGAATGAAGAGTGGCGTGCGAATTCGCATAACGCTCAATGCAGCCTAACGTCCAAGCTCAGCCACCGCCGCTGAGCGTGACGCCAAAATGCAATCCTGACAATCAAATTTCATAAAATCGTCCAACTGACCGACGTAGCGGCGGTTGGCTGCAGCGCCTTTGTTAGGCGGATTATTTAGCATCATAAATCTTGTAATACCATCCATGACTCTCAGGCTGCAACAGCACAACCTTACGGCCGAGATTGCTGTCCATCAGGACGGCAGAATAATAAACCGACTCAGCTCCCTTCTGCAGGCTATGAACTCTCCGCACCTCCAGAGTCTTAAAGCTGGTAATCTGGTCATCTCGAAATGTGCCGCGCTTCGACAAGGCGTCAATCACCTCGGTAGGAGCGGCTGTCGCTGGCAAGTCAACCGGCATAAACAAATAGCTAGGACAATCCTCAAATGGCACCTGAGTCATTAACCGGTCAATCGGGTCGCTGTGTGAACAACCCGAAAGGACAAACGCAACCAGACCTATGAAAAATGCGATTCTCATGTGGCTTACGGAATCCGCCTAACGACCAAGCTCAGGCACAGCCACCGGAGACTGAGCTTGGCTGCAATGATGATGTCCAAATTTCATAAACCGGTCAACTGGCAGGTGCGGTGGCTGTTGCCTGCAGCGCCCTTGTTAGGCCAATCACATTCCAGGTGAATAGTCTGTCACCTTGCCTTCTTTGTCTATCGTAATGGAGCAATGCTGGCCTATTCTGCCACCCACGACAATCACTCTCCAGCCTGTGTCGGTCCGAGTTGCAAGAAAATGGCCAATATTTGAAGCCCAAAGTTCATTAGATGCAATGACTGTCTGCCGAGCAATCTCAATCGCCTTGGCTTCGTCAAGAACAACAACTTGATTCGTTGCAGTCAATGCCACCTGATTGGCGGACGGCAATGTGGGCTCAAGGCGGTCACTTGCTTTCTTGGAGCAGCCAATGACGACCGCGACAAAAATCATTGAAACAAGAATGCGCATGAGTGGCCTAACGAAAAAAGCTGAGCCACCGCCGACTCGCGACGTGAACCGCGACAGCGGAACTGACAGCGCCAACGGCGGTTGGCTCCGGCGACTTGTTAGGCCACAGGTTTACACACCTCGTAAGTGCCATATAAATCCTGTCAGGGCTACTGAAATCCCACACGCAACAATGAACCCGATGCGAATCACAATCCTGTCAATCGGCGTCAACTGTCTGCGTCGCCGAATCAAGATGATCGCGACACATACCCAATATGCCAGCGCAGCATAACTAAAGACCTGTAATACCATGCCGCCGTCCAAGATGAGGCTGGCCATGCCCAAAACCACCAACTGCTGCACCAACGGAAATGCTAGTCCGAAACCTCTCGCCTCATCCTTTGCGTCTGAGCGTGTAAGCCTAAATGAATGGTGCGTGCTCATGTGGCCTAACGAAAAAAGCTGAGCCACCGCCGACTCGCGACGGGAACCGCGATAGCGGAACTGACAGCGCCAACGGCGGTTGGCTCCGGCGACTTGTTAGGCGTTGCGTGCTTCTCCATAACCCATAATCCAAGGCTCTGCGAGCAAGCCGGAAATATCTCCGGCAATAAGCCGCTTCCACAATTCAATAACCCGATTCTTCTTAACTGGAATCATGTGCCGCTCTCCGCCGTCACCCAAATGCTCAAATATCAAGCTGCGGTCTCGGTGTGCCGACATACACCAGCCCGTATCTTCGTGAATGACTGCCACGCTGCCATCTAATATGCCGGAGGACCATAGCTCGTCATAAAGCTCTGGCAACGTCTCGACAGGCGGATCATCGTCTCCATTTGCGTCCATGTGCATCACCGTAAACATAAGTATTAACGCCTAACAGCCTGTTGAACAATGGTCATAATTAAGGCGGGCGGGTGAGGCGCGAAAAATCGCTGCGGCCATAACTTCCACCCGCGCCACCAATCGCCGCCCGTATCTTTGCAGTCCCGTTCCAATATTTCCGGCAAACCGGAACCCTCCCTCCAGCAAAAGCCTCCAGACCACGTAAAAAAGGGCCTTCCCCCAGGCCACCCATTGTTTGGGTGTTCCCACGCCCAGCAGTTTCCTCATCAGTTGCGACAGGTTGTAAATGGCCGCCGAAAACTTGAAGCGCTTGTTGAGGTTGTCCCGTCCCCGGAGCGTCGTCCGCCGCGCTCCTCCGGCATCCAGTATGTGCGCGAACGGTCTCTCAAGGTGCATCCCCCGGCTCTTCAACAGTTCCTTGCCCGACTTGCTTTTGGCGCTCCGTCTGGCACTGCGCACCACCTTGGACTCTTCGTCGGTGAGTTTCTCCATGTTCCGGTTGATCACCGGATCGGAAATCACCGTGCGAATCCCCTCCTGCTGCAAGCCGCCCATTTCCGGCACCGCGTGATAGCCCTTGTCCGCCGTGGCGCTTTCAATCGTCAGGGTTCCCGCAGGAAGCTCTTTAACCTCGTTGATGTTCTCCTGCGCCTCCAGCACATGCAGCGCGAGATCCTTGTGATCGGGTTCATCGCCCGGACGCACCTCCGCGTTCAAGATCGCGCCCGTGTCCAAATCCACCGTGTTCTCCGGCTTGTAGATCATGTCGGTGGCCCCGGCCTTGGTCGGCCCGATCTTGGCGTCAGGGTCATTGGGGTTTTCCCAGTCCTGGTTGCTCATCTTCTTGGGCCGCTTGCGGTCAAACCGCCGGACGGCGTCGGCATCCTTGGGATCAATCCCGTTCTCCGCGGCCAGACGGCGGACATATTCCCAATAGACTTCCTCGGTCTGGCGGTTGACCAGCCCTTTGAGCGAGGCGTTGGCCTCGATCACGGAGGCGTCTATGCCCACGTTGCGGCCCTTGACCAGCCCGTGCTCCTGCAAGGCCGCCAAGATCAGAAGGAATACCTGGTGGTAAACCTCCACGCCCAGACGGGAGCGGATGACCGACAGGGTGGAATGATCCGGGGTGTTCCCGGTCAGGTCATAGCCCAGGAAGGCACGGATGGAAATGGAATCCTGGCAGCGCTCGGCAATGCCCCGCTCGCTGGGGATGTTCTCAAAGAAACCGACCATCAGCATCTTGAAATACACCACCGGGTCAACGCCCGGACGACCACGGCCATTGCCGGAATAGCAGGCCGCGCAAAGCTGCCGCACTTCGGAAGCAAAGGAAAAAGACTGGAGCGTCTGGTCGAGCTTGATGTAAAAAGAGGAGGAGACAGGCTGCACCAGTTGACGGGATGGAACGAAAAGTTCCGGCGGCGGCAATGTTTGCGGTTTGAACATGAAAAATTGTAACTTATACTAACTATAAGACAACACAATTATATTTTATTTTCACAATTACTTCAACAGGCTGTTAGGAATCCATGAAGGTGTGAAATTATTTTTCACCGTTGTCTTTGGTGATAGCCCAGATGAGAGAGGCCGCCCATCCGATGAATGTCCATCCGAGCAGAGTGTTCATGGCGAAGATCGCGGCGTGGTTGCGTTTTCTGCATCCGACGAGGGTTGGAGTGAAATAGATGGTTCCAGAAAGGAATCCGATAATGTCGTAACCATGGTATCCAATTCTGTTGGAGCACAAAGCTGTGAATACAATAAGCAAAACGCCAGCCGCCAAAATTCCGGTCGCGAGGCGCGGATTGCGGCAGAAGTAAAACCATGCGTAGAGTCCGGCTCCGACGCCAGCAAGGAAGAAAGCAGCGAGATAAAAATCGGAAAGAATTTTTTCGCGTGGTTTGACGGCGAGTTCAGCCTGGGTGAACGCTTCCTGAACTGAATCGTAATCAGCCGTGTCTTGGCGAAAAACCATATCCGACAACTTCATCGTCTCCCTTGCCTCCTCGCTGAACGCCGGGGAATCTTTCAAAACTGTATTGGCGATTTTGCGAAATGGGTCGCGTGATTTTACGGAAGCCTCGTAGTTGGTCCTGGCTAAATCATATTTATCCCAAAGCTGAAGCTCGTAGTGGGATGGGAGGGCAAAGAAGATTTTCCCTGTCAACCAAAACGCAACGGCGCAGGCCAAGGCGGAAAAAATGAGCCAAAAGTTTTTTGAGCGACGCGCCATCCAAGCACGGAGTTTTGGTTTGGGAATAAAAACTGGATTGTTGCAGGTGGGACAAGGGGCAAACTGCCCGGAGCCGGAACTGTCCACGACCAGCATCTGGCCGCATTTTTCGCAGCAGAGGTGAAGATCCATTATTTTGTTTTGCAGGGTGTGATTTTTTCCTTGAGCACAAAATCGCAAGAGGTTTCAGGGGCTTTTTCGATTTTGTAATTAGGCTTTCCAATACTGCCCCAATCGCTATATCCACGCTGAATCCGTGGCCGATTTGGCAACGGATAGCGTGCGACCAGCAAATCCATGACCTTACGGTCGAAGTGCCCCTGATTCGCCCACAACCAATGCGATGCGTAAATGGCACGGCTTGGTGCTTCAGAATTTCTGTAAAAATGAGACTCGATTACCTCAAAAAGACCTCGCGCTCGTTCGGATGACGTGCTGCCATTTTTGTAAAGTTTCCATCCTTCACGCTTATATTGTTCTTCCATTTCTGCGTCATTCATGGTGTGTTGACTTTGCGCCCGGCGAAAATTTTGTCCAGAAAAAATCACACCGGCGGCAGCAGGCAGCAATTGGGGGAGCGCACGCGCCTCGCGTGCAGTCAACGACGCCTCGTCGTTGGCATGGTCTTCATGTTCGACGCGAGGGCGCGTCGAACCCCGAAAGCTTTCGGGGCTGCGCTCCCCATTTCAAACTTCACGCGGGTTGCTGCTGCGTCAGGTAATGGAGCGAGCCAGCGCGTTGGAGTTCACGCTTCAGCGTGGCCCGAACAAGCTAAAGCTTGAACTCCAACCTGAATTTCACGCCGGTTGTTGCTGCGTCAGGCAATGTAGCGGGCCGAAAATAAATCAGCCCCGTTCAGGAGCGGCATATTCCGTCTTTGTTGGAGTTCACGCGGAAAGTCGTCCCAAACAAAGCGCCAGAGGGCTGGCGCACTCCATGACGCTTCGCGCATTTCAGAAATCATTGTGTCGCGCGCAGCGTCCTGGACTGCGGTGGCCCTCCACCGCTTTTCCCAACGTCATGGCCACCCGCTCCCATCCGATGGGCGAGGGACAAGAAGGAGAATCGTACGCTGCCCTTCTGAAAATTCGCGCGACTGGATTTGCCGGACAGCCATCCGCAAAACCAAAAACGTGCGATTGCTGTTCCTTCTCCCCGGGGGAGACTTGAGCCGATTGGGAATCGGCGAAAGGAATTCGGCGAAGCCGAAGGCCCGCAGGGCCGAGCGTGCGGGTGCGAGCGAGTCAACGTCAAGTTGAGGGCGGGCAAAACACCATTTCCATTCTGCTTAATCGTGCCCGAACAATCCCGCCGCGCGGGATTGAACTCCAACTTTGAACTCCAACCTGGCTACCGGCGGTGCAGGGGCAGCCGCAACACTTCCACTATTTTCCGGGCTATCAGGTGCCGGCGTTCTTCGGTGACCCGGCCTTTCTGGTCGTCGAAGCGCGCTTTGGGCAACAGATGAATTTTGTCGCAACGGACCATGGTTTTCCAATCCAGCCCGTCGGCCTCGTCCAATATTTCCTCGGTGGATTTCGCGCCCCGGTTCACTTTGGCTGAGGTGCAAAGCAGGGCGTTGACTTCTTCAATGTCTGGATTCTGGCAGGTTTCATCGTTGGAGATGATGACGGCGGGATGCCGCCTTTCCTTGCTGAACGGAAACATGAGGATGTCCCATTGTCTCACGGCGTTCCTTTTTTATTCCAGGTCTTTGGGTGCGCGAACCACCGAGGCTTTGGCCAAACGATTGTCCGCTTGAATTTCAGCCGGGCTGTAAGCGTTGGCGAAATAGTTCGGCGGACGGATGGGGATCGGCTCGATTTCAGGAACTTCCTGCAAAACGAACCGCTGCCGTCCCTTGACGATATAAACCGTTTCACCCCGGCCGGCTTTTTCCATCAGGCGCCCCAAATACGTTTTGGCATTGCTCAACGTGAACAGTTGCGACTGTAAATTAACCTTCGGTTTTTGGAAACGGGGACGGCTGGCAATTTTCATAGGCTGAATATAGCCTGTATTCAAACTGGTGTCGAGCATTATCCGGATTGAACCTCACGCCGGTTGCTGCTGGGTCAGGCAATGCAGCGAACCAAAGCCCAGCACGAGGTCCACGGCGTGGATGCCGACCACGGGACGGTCTTTGAATAATTCCCCGAGTGTCCCGAGCGCCACGCGGTCGTTTGGATTGTTGAACGTCGGGACGATGACGCAGGCATTGCAGATGTAGAAATTCGCGTAACTCGCGGGCAGGCGGTAGCCGTCATAGAAAATCGGCGCGGGCATGGGCAGCGGCACCACTTCGGGTTTTGAACCGTCTTCGAGCCGAAACTCCTGCACGCGCTCCCAGTTCTCGGCCAGCGGTTTGTAATTGATGTCGCGCTTGTTGGTTTCCCGGATAAGCACCAGCGTTTTCGGATTCACGAAGCGGCAGATGTCATCAATGTGCCCATGTGTGTCGTCGCCGACCGGGCCGTTAAGCAGCCACAGAATGTTTTTTGCGCCGAGATATTTCCTGAACGTCTCATCGTATTGCACCTTCGTCATGCCCGGATTCCGCACCTGGACTTTTGGGTGGAGATAACATTCCTCGGTGGTGAGAAGCGTGCCGCGGCCGTTGACTTCGATGCCGCCGCCTTCGATGACAAAGTTTCTTCCGTTGAATTGCGCGTTGAACAGCGGCTTCTTTAAAAGTTTCGCGGCGGTTTCGGGGACCTTGGTGTCCTTTTGCCAGTCGTCGTATTTTGCCCACGCATTGAAGTGAAAATGGACAATGGCAATCTCGGATTTTTGGTAGGGCGCGTCACTCCGTGCGCGCCGTCCGTCGGCGGGCAGAGGACTGCCCGCCCTACCTTTCCGTCGGACAAAAATCGGTCCGCTGTCGCGCGTCCAGCCGCGATTGGTGGGATGCGCGACAAATTCGACCTGTTTCAAATCGCAGCCGGCGCGTTTCAAATAACTGGCGGCCAGTTTCTGTTCGGCCTGGTGCCGGACGAGAATCCGCACGAGTTCGCCCGGCGAAATTTTCCGCACTATTTCGCCATAAACCCAGCGGATGGTATCGAGTTTGTCCGGCCAGTCGGTTTCGTTGTGCGGCCAGCCCAGCCAGGTGGCTTCATGCGGGTCCCACTCCGCCGGCATGGCATAGCCGGATTCGGCGGGCGCGGCGGCATCGGCGATTTTTGGTTGCGGCATAAAAGACGACGGAAGTTAAAAGTTTTACCCGGCAGTGGCAAATTTTGAATTTAATGTTGGCAAGCGGCGCAACATCCGTATTGTAAGCGGACAAAATTTTATATTATGGCCAAACCACAAAGAACCTCACGTTATCGCGAAGACCTTTCGGAAACGCCGGAATGGTTGAAGAAGAAAAAATGCCCCCACCGGGACAAATTCATGTCCGGCAAACGCATCCTGCCCAAAAACATCACGGGCAAGGAGAAGCTGGCCGACCTGATTGACGAGACGTTTCTCGCTTACAACGGCGCGCGCCTCAAGGAAGGCTGCCAGCTGTTCACCGAAAAAATGCTCGGCGCCGATGTCACCATCGGCATGAGCTTCGCCGGCGCGCTTACGCCCGCCGGCATGGGCTGTTCCAGCATTGTGCCGCTCATCAAGGCCGGGTTCGTGGACTGGCTCGTCGCCACCGGCGCGAATCTGTATCACGACATGCATTTCGCGCTGAACTACCCGGTCAAGGTCGGCAGCTTCAAGTTCGACGACACCGAGCTGCGCAACAACGACATCGTCCGCATCTACGACGTGTTGCTCGGCTACAGCGATTGCCTGATGGCCACGGACGAAATCCTGCGCGCCATCCTCATCCAGCCCGAGTTTCAGAAGGAGATGGGCACGGCCGAGCTGCATTGCCTCATTGGCAAATACTGCGCCGAATGGGAACGCAAGGCCGGCCTGAAAGACGTGTCCGTGCTTGCCGCGGCCTATCGCGCGGGCGTGCCGTGTTACACCTCGTCGCCCGGCGACTCCACCATTGGCATGAACTTCGCCGGCGTGGAATTGCGCGGCAACAAACTGCGCGTCAATCCCTCGATTGACGTAAACGAAACCACCGCCATCGTCCTCGCGGCCAAACGCGCCGGCGGCAAAAGCGCCGTGGTGCTGTGGGGCGGCGGCAGTCCGAAAAACTTCATGCTCCAGACCGAGCCGCAAATCCAGGAAGTGCTCCGCATCAAGGAATATGGCCAGGATTATTTCCTCCAGGTGACCGACGCCCGGCCCGACACCGGCGGGCTCTCCGGCGCCACGCCGAGCGAAGCCGTGAGCTGGGGCAAAGTGGATCCGGATCGTCTGCCCGACGCCGTGGTGTGCTACACCGACACGACCATTGCGATGCCGCTGCTGACGCACTACGCGCTGGCCCGGCACAAGCCGCGCCGGTTGAAACGCCTCTACGACCTGCGCCCGAAGATGGTGAAGGCATTGAGGAAGGAATACTTCGCCCACAACAAAGTGAAGATGATTGACGGCACCGAGCCGGTGCTGGATTAAGGGTCTTCACAACCTGAAGTGTCAAACGAGCCGGACATTCGTCCGGCTTTGTTTTTTGCACGAACGAAGGTGATTTTACCACCCCTTTCGGCGCAAATCGGCAGGCTTTTTGCTTACACAGTCTCTCCTGTATGCAAAAGTGATTGGCGTCAGGCACTGAGTATCAGGGCTTTATGAAGGACGAAACAACTGGTCGAACAAGCTCGGATTGTGAAAACGAGACGGACCGACGTGCAGAGGCACAATCTTCCGTTACTCCTGCAACTTCGCAGGAAAACGGAGAGAGCCTGCAAACCTTTTTCGATGCGCTGGACGATATGGTGTTCGTTTTTGAATCTGAAGGGCGCATCCTCTTCGCGAATCCCGCGGCGCAAAATCAGTTGGGATACACCCCGGCAGAACTGGCCGGGATGACCGCCCTGGATCTCCACCCGCCTGCACAACGGCCGGAAGCCGCAAAACTTTTAGCCGACTTGATTGCCGGCAAAATTACGATTTGCCCCATCCCGTTGCAGGCCCGAGACGGGACCCGCATTTTGGTGGAGACGAAGATCATGCATGGCCAATGGCGCGGCCAGAAGGCGCTGCTCGGCATTTCGCGTGACATCACCGAGCGCAAACGAGCGGAGGAGGCAGTGCGACAGAGTGAAGAGCGTTATCGCGCCCTGATTGAAACCGCGCCTGATGTTGTCTATATCATTTCCGACAAAGGTGTATTTACTTCCTTGAATCCGGCGTTTGAGACGATCACTGGTTGGGCATGCGCCGAATGGCTGGGCAAATCATTTGCGCCGCTGGTGCATTCGGAAGACATGCCTCTCGCCGGCGAAATGTTTCAAAAGGTGATGCGTGGCGACAGTCCGCCTCCCTATGAATTGCGCATTCGCTCCAAGTCAGGCAAATACCTGGTGGGAGAGTTCACCTCCACCCCGTATATCAAGGATGGCAAAGTGGCGGGAAAACTTGGAATCGTCCGCGACATTACCGAGCGCAAACAGACGGAGGTGGCGCTGCAGGAATCGCAGGCACTCTATCATTCCTTGGTTGAGCAACTGCCCGCCGGTGTCTTCCGCAAGGACAAAGAAGGCCGCTACGTTTTCGTTAATCCCTGGTTTTGCCGGCTCAAAGGTGTGAAAGCCGAACTGTTCCTGGGCAAAAAACCGGAGGAAGTGGCCACGATTGAATTGGCTGCGGGAGGCATAAACCCCTCCCAAATCAAACTGTTGGCGGCCCAAGGCACGGACCATCATCAACAGATCATGCAAACCGGCCGGCAGATCGAAGTGGAAGAGCATGGGGTCGGTGACCATGGCAAGGAGCAGCATTTATACGTCGTGAAATCACCGATATCCGGTCCCGACGGGACAATTGTGGGTACGCAGGGGATCTTGTTCGACATCACCGAACGCAAGCAGGCGGAAGCCGAGCTCAACCGCCTGATGACCGCCATTGAACAAACCCCGGAAAGTGTCGTTATCACCGACACCGAGGGGCGCATCCTTTACGTCAATCCGGTCTTTGAACGGGTCACCGGTTACAGCCGGGCCGAAGTCATCGGCCAAAACCCGCGGTTGCTCAAGAGCAACCGGCAGGAAAGCGCCTTTTATCGGGAACTGTGGGCCAAAATCAGAGCCGGCGAGGTGTGGCGCGGGCGTTTCATCAACAAAAAGAAGGATGGCACGCTTTTCAGCGAAGACGCTGTCATTGCTCCGGTTCGCGACGGGAAAGGTGCCATTACGAACTACATTGCCATCAAGCGTGACATCTCTCATGAACTGGACCTGGAAGTTCAATACCGCCAGACCCAGAAGATTGACAGCATCGGCCGGCTGGCTGGCGGCGTGGCCCATGACTTCAACAACATTCTCGCGGTCATTTGCGGCCACACGGATCTGGCGCTCGCGCAATTGTCACCCGACGCCCCTTTGCGTTCCAATCTCGAGTGCATCCAGGAGAGCGCCGAGCGCGCGGCGAACCTCACCCGTCAACTGCTGGCTTTCGCCCGCCGGCAGGTCATTGAGCCCCGCCGGATCAACCTGAACGAACTGATCGTCAATCTGAACAAGATGCTGCATCGCTTGATTGGTGAGGACATCAAGCTGGTGACGCAAACCGCGGCCGACCTGGGCCAGATCAAAGCCGACCCCGGCCAGATCGAACAGGTGCTGCTGAACCTGGTTGTCAACGCCCGCGACGCGATGCCCGATGGCGGCACCCTGACCATCCGCACGTACAATGTGACCCTTGACGAAGACTATGCGCGCCGGTACCTCATCACTCCCGGCGACTATGTCATGGTCAGCGTCAGCGACACCGGTATGGGCATGACTGACGAAGTCAAACAACACATCTTTGAACCTTTTTTTACCACCAAAGAACAGGGCAAAGGCACTGGTTTGGGACTGGCCACCTGTTTTGGCATCATCCAGCAAAGCAACGGTCATATTCACGGCGAGAGCCAGGTGGACAAAGGAACGCAGTTTAAGATTTACCTGCCCCGTGTCCGGGAGGTGGAGGATTCCATTTTAAGTCACGAGGTCCCGGTCAGTTTGCCGCAAGGCACAGAAACGATCCTGCTCGCCGAGGATGAACCGTCGCTGCGGCAACTCATGGCCCGGGTGTTGCGGACCCAAGGCTACACCGTGTTGGAAGCGGCCGATGGTCATGAAGCCCTCGCTTTGGCGCAGAAGAACGGCGCTAAAATCCAGCTTTTGCTCACCGACGTGATCATGCCCGGACTGAGCGGCAAAATGCTCGCCGAATGGCTGGGGCAGGTAAATCCCGCGGTCCGGGTTCTTTTCATTTCAGGTTACATCAACAACAACGCCGTCCGGGACGCCATGTCGCGACCCGGAACGTTCTTTTTGCAAAAACCTTTTAATCCCCTGGATTTGACCGGAAAGGTGCGCGAGGCGATCGAATCGCCATAGCCGGGCGGCAACGCACCTGCTCAATTTGATGAAGCAAGGCTGGTTGACACAGGGAAAAGGGCTTTGAATTTACGATTTACGATTTACGATTGACGCCATGAATCAATTGCCGGCAGTCAAAACCAGCTCGTAAATCCAAAATCGCAAATCGTAAATGATCAGGCCTTGGAAAAAAGTCCGTTCGACGCCCATCGGCGATTTCCGCATTTTCAAGCTGCGCTCGGACGTGAAAATTTCGCCGCGCACCGGCAAGGAACACGACTTCTACGTCCTCGACAGCGTCGGTTGGGTCAATGTCGTCGCTGTCACCCCCGGCCAGCAGCTCGTGATGGTGGAGCAATACCGCCACGGCTCGAACACGGTGGAACTCGAAATCCCCGGCGGCATAATGGACCCGGGCGAAACCGACCCGGTGGCGACCGCCGTGCGCGAATTGCGCGAGGAGACCGGTTACGAAGGCGAAAACGCGCGGGTGCTCGGCCGCATCTGGTCAAATCCGGCCATCCTGAGCAATCGAGCCTACACCGTGTTGATTGAAAACTGCCGGTTGAAACACGAGGTGAAATTTGACGGCGGCGAGGATTTGGTGACGCACCTTGTGCCGGTGGCGGAAATGCCAAAGCTCGTGGCCGACGAAAAAATCGGCCACTCCCTCGTCGTCGTCGCGCTCTATCATTTCGATTTGTGGCAGCGTGGATTGAAGAAATAAACACGGATAAACACAGATAAACACGGATAAGAAAGAAATAGCGCCAACAGGTTTTTTCAGGTCCATCCGTGTCCATCCGTGGTTAAATTCCTGCTTGCGTTTAAGACAAACTCACCGGGTCAATATCCACCATGAGGGTCACGTCTTCGGGTAAGGCGAGCGTTTCGATGATTTTTGCCAGGGCCTGGCTCAGTTTGCTCATCGCGCGCGTCCGCAGCATGATCTGGTAGCGGTAAAAAGTTTCCGCGCGCAGCAACGGCGCCGGCGCCGGCCCGGCGATGATTAAATCCTTGAACTCTCTGGCGGTTGTTGGTGTGGGGTGGGGCGAGCGTACTCGCGAGCCGTCTTCGTGGTCGTCCGGGCGGCTCGCGGGGACGCTCGCCCCACCGGCTGAAGACGGCAGAAGTTCTTTTTCCAGCTCTCGTTTCAAATGTTCGGCGCTGAATTTCACCTTGTCTTCATTGCGGCCCTTGAGCGTGAGCAGCGCCACACGGCTGACGGGCGGATATTTCAGTTGTTCCCGGAACTCGATTTCCTGTTCGTAAAAGCCAGTGAAATCGTGGCGGCGCGCGTATTGAATCGCCGGATGAAACGGCGCGAATGCCTGCACAAACACCTCGCCCTCAACGTCGCCGCGGCCGGCGCGTCCGGCGACTTGCGTGAGGAGTTGAAAGGTGCGCTCGCCCGCGCGAAAGTCCGGCTGATGCAGCGCGAGGTCGGCGTAAATGATGCCGACGAGCGTGACGTTCGGAAAATGCAGCCCCTTCGCAATCATCTGCGTGCCGACAAGAATGTCGGTCTTGCCCGTGCGAAAATCGCCGAGCACCTTCCGGTAATCGTCCTTGCGCTTCATCGTGTCGGCGTCCATGCGCTTGATGCGCGCGTGCGGAAAAAGTTTGGCGAGTGTTTCCTCGACCCGCTGCGTGCCCGTGCCGGCAAAGCGAATCGCGGGATTTTTGCATTTTTCATTCGGGCAAACGGACGGCACGGGCGCGACGTGACCACAGATGTGGCAGCAAAGTTTTTGTTCCTGCCGGTGAAACGTGAGCGCGAGGCTGCAATTCGGGCACTGCGCGACGTAGCCGCATTTCGGGCATTGCAGCGAAGTTGAGTAGCCGCGCCGGTTCAGAAACAGGATCGTCTGCTCGTGCTTTTCGAGCCGTTGGGTAATGGCTTCCTTGAGTTGCGGCGAAAAAATCGGGATGCCTTCCTTCCCGCGCTGGTGGGATGCGGCCTGGCGCATGTCCACGACGCGGACGTGCGGCATTTTCTGATCATCCACGCGCTCCGGCAGTTCGAGCAGCGTGTATTTGCCGTGTTTGCAGTTGTAATAACTTTCCAGCGAAGGCGTGGCCGAGCCGAGCACGACGACGGCGTTTTCCATCCGGCCGCGCATGATGGCCACGTCGCGCGCGTGGTAGCGCGGGGCCTCCTCCTGCTTGTAAGAATGCTCGTGTTCCTCATCCACGATGATGAGGCCGAGCGGTTCAACGGGCGCAAAAATCGCCGAACGCGCTCCAATGACGATGCGCGCGCGGCCCTGGCGGATTTTGTGCCATTCATCGTGACGTTCGCCGGCGGACAAGTGGCTGTGCAAAACCGCCACGAGCGTTTGCAGTTTGCCGGAGCTGAACCGCGCCTTGAATCGCTCGACCGTTTGCGGCGTGAGTGAAATTTCCGGCACGAGCACAATCGCGCCCTGGCCCTGTTCGAGCGCGTGGGCGAGGGCTTGGAGATAAACCTCGGTTTTGCCGGAACCGGTGACGCCGTGCAGCAGGAACGTGGCGGATGGTTTAACGTCATCCGGCGGCTGTCGTGTAGCACCCGCGTCCCGCGGGTCATGTTCGGCGTCCCGCCGAACATTTTTCACCATGTCCGACGCGCCCGGCGTCCAGATGTACGGATAATCCTCCATCGGCCCGACCAGCCCAATCGTTCGCGGGTTGTTCCAAATGTAATCCCAGGTTTTGTGCAAATCCGCTTCGGATCGAATCAGGCGGTCAAACGATTCATCCATCCAAACCGGGCCTGAGCGTTTCATTACCTTGTTCACCTCGTGTGCGGAAAACGATTTGATGCTGTGGAGAATTTCGGCGAGCGAGTGGGCCCCTTCTTTTCCGGCTTCCTGAGTTGGCAAAGGTTGAATCAGCAAATGAACATGGTCAGGCATGACGCACGCGGCATGACATTTGATTTTGTTACCGTGCCAGTGATGACAGGCTTCCAGCGTTTTGGTGCGTGCCTCAGGAGAAAGAATGAGCTGGTCGTGCGTCCGCCAGGAGACGTGATAGGTAAAACCCGGAATTTCAAAATGCGGCAGGCTGCGTTTGCGGACGGCGGTTTCTGAAATCGGACCGGGTTTGGCCGTCGAACGAGCGGCGGGCGCGACGCCCGCCCCCACCCGCGGGACGCGGGTGCTACCACAGCTATTCATCGCCGCGATGATTTTCTCCAACGCTTTTGCCTGTGCGTCGTTCAATGCCAATGGCTGCGACGGCAGGATGTGCTCGCGGGCATACGGATCGCGCTCGGAAATCTGCGAGGCAATTTCGACCAGGCCGCGATCTTCAAGTTTGCGGACGGTGACGGCGGTGGTTTCGGCCAGTTCGACAAGATCCGACAACGGCAGCTCGCGCCGTTCTTCAATGATGTTCCAAACTTCCTGCTGGCGCCTGGGCAATTTGGGAAATTCGCCGCTGACCGTCAGCGCGCGGACGAACAATCGCTCGCGCCAGCCGGATGCCTCCTTGCGCACGGCTTCGGGCAGGACGGATTTCAGCGCGGTTTCCGGCGCGCAGCAGTAGTACTCGGCAATCCAGCGTGCGAGTTTCAGGACCTTCGGTGTGACGAGCGTTTGGGCGCCGATGACTTTGAGAATGGGTTTGAGATTGGCGCGCGCGGATTCTTCGGCGAGGGCGGTGACGCAACCCAGAATCTTGCGCGGGCCGAATGGCACCTGCACGCGGCTGCCGACCTCGATTTGTGCGGCCAGTCCGGGCGGAATCAAATAATCGAACTCCTTGCGGAGCGCGATTTCGAGGCTGACGCGGGCAATCATGTGCTTTTGGGATTCAAACCACGAAATACACAAAACACACGAAATTATTTACAATTTCTGCACACCGGGCGCCAAAAATTTTTGTGTATTTCGTGTATTTCGTGGTTTCCTCAGTCCCGCGAGATGGCGCGTAGTTCGGTTTCGAGCTGTTGGCGCAGCGATTCGCGTTCGGCGTCCGTTGCCTCGCGCGGGACTCGAATCGGCTTCGAATAAATTATTTCGCAGCGCGAGAATGGCAGTGGAATTTGAAATCGATCCCAGCTTTTCACCCGAATTTTCCAATTCAAACCATACGAAACGGGCATAATCGGCAATCCAGTAAGTTGTGCCAGCGACATCACGCCTTCTTGAACAACGTAACACGGCCCGCGCGGGCCGTCCGGCGTGATGGCGAGGTCGTAACCGCGCTCCGCCCAGGTCGTCAGTTCGAGCAATGCCTGCGACCCGCGCCGGCTTGATGAGCCGCGCACCGGTTGCACTTTGAAACATTCGAGGATGGCTGTGAGAAATCCGCCGTCCCGGCTGGCGCTGACCATCGCCGCCATGCCGGGTGTGTGATTGCGTTTTTTGACATAGCCGTAATATGCCGGCATGCACAGCGCCAGCCGATTATGCCACACGCAATAAATGGCCGGACCGGGCGTCGGCACGTCAATGTAATCGGAACGATCGTTCCACTGATAGCGCAGCGTGGCTGACACTGTGCGAATAAATGTGAAGACCAGCCACGCGCCGAGCCGTTGATGCCATTTTGGCGGATGCGGCACGATTACGCCCGATTTTCGGGCCTTGGCTCTCGGCTCTCGGCTCTCGCCTTTCGACTTTTCCATGGCCATCACGCTCCCTTTTTCAGGCATGCGCGCACAAGGTCTTCGACCGTCGCCTTCGCGCCGAGCATGCTTTGCGCGTGGCGGACAGCGTCGTGCGCGTCAACCTGTTTGAATCCAAGCGCCATCAGCGCCAGCACGGCGTCATTGATTTTTTGGTCGTCCGGCGAAAGCGCCCGTTGCGCGCTCGCAGCCTCCCAGGCGCCCGCCGCGCCGATTTTGTCGCGCAACTCGACGATGATGCGCTCGGCGGTCTTTTTGCCGACACCGGAAATTTGCGAAAGCGCCTTCACATCGCCGCCGGCCACCGCGCCGCGAAAGGCGGTCACGCTGATGCCGCTCAAGATGTTCAGCGCGATCTTCGGCCCGATGCCGGAAACGGTGTTGACGAGCAGCCGGAACAAATCGCGTTCCGCCGCCGTCATGAAACCGTAAAGCGTGTGCGCATCCTCGCGGATGACCAGTTGCGTGAGCAGTTTCACCGTCTCGCCCGGCTGCGGCAGCTTGTCGAACGATGACAGGGGAATGAGCGCCTCATAGCCGACGCCGTTGACTTCCACAACGACCTGCGTGGGCAGCGCCTCGACGAGTTTGCCTTGGAGAAAAGTGATCATTTTCGGCTCAAACTTTCTTCAGCGGCGTCAGGTTGTATCGGCTGTTTTCCTGCGCGTGCGCGAGCGCCAGCGCCAGCGCGTCCGCCGCGTCCGGCGCGGGCGGCTTGGGCAGGTTCAACAGGCGCTGGACCATTTTGGCGACGGCGGATTTTTGCGCCGCGCCGTAGCCGACCACGGCCTGTTTCACCTTGCGCGGAGCGATTTCAAAAATTTCCAGGCCGGCTTCGGCAATGGCCGCGAGCGCCGCGCCGCGCGCCTCGCCCATGATGAGCGCGGTTTGCAGATTTTGCGCGTAAAAAAGTCCTTCGATGACGCAAACCGTCGGGCGATGTTTTTGAATGGCTTCGCGCAGGGTCTGGGAAATTTTTACGAGGCAGCGCGAGCGTTCCCAACCGGCCGGACAGGCAATCGTGCCGTGCGTCAAAGTTTCGGGAAACGGCTTCGCCAGTTTGATGACGCCGTAGCCGGTGCCGCGCAGGGACGGATCCACGCCGAGAATGATACGATGAGCGCCGGGAGCAGCGCGCAATGCCGATGTGAATACCGGCGAAACCGCGCGCGGGGAAGCGCCGCCGAGGCGTTCCTGCATTTGTTCGAATTGCCGGCGCGTGATGCCCACGAACGGATTTTGCCAGCGGTGAAAGGGATGCAAAAGCAAAAACGCCGCGGCGAAACCCTGCGCCGCGGCGTTTGTCGGACCAACCCACAAAGGTTCAATGTCCCGGACCGCGACCCGAACCATTGCCAGGGCCGTTGTTGAAGTTGTTGCCAGAACTGTTTTGGTTCTCGTTTTGTCCCGACGATCTGGATGACGATGACGACTCGTTGTGTTGCGGTTGTGATTGGGCCTGCGCCGCGGCGGGCGCACTGTGGTGGCTGCCTTCGGATGCGCCGGATTGCCCCTGGTAGGGAGCCGGTATGACGGCAGGTGTTCTTGAATTGTATGTGTTGGGCTGCGGCGGTTTCGGTGGAGGCACCTGTTCCCATCCCCGGGGAGAGTAAGTCGAATTGTTATTGTTTGGTGCGGGCGTTGCCGGTGGCGATGATGAATTGTAATTGAACGATGACGCCGGGCGTTGAGTTTGAATGGGAACCGGCGCCGGTTTGATTTGCCGGGTTGCCGGCACCGGCTGATTGACGTTCGGTTGCAGGGAATGATTTTGTGCCGAAGACGCGGATGGCATCGGGCGTTTGTTGATGTTTTCACCGGGAACCGGATGGTCCACAAAGTGCGGGCGATTCACGACCAGCGTGCTGCCATCGTAACTGAGTTGATCACTGTGCGCGCCGCGCGCGACCGGTGAGGTTGTATCCCGGATTGAAATGGGATGGATGGGCGTTCGGGTGACCGCGGTGATGTGTTCCGGATCAATCCCATGGTTGACGAAGTTGTGATTGCGAACACCGAAGTTGTTGATGACCGTGGTGTGGCTGTAAATCTGCGTTGCCTGCGTTGGCGGGGCGCAAAAGCGGCGCGGGTGCGGGTCGCAAAAATGCCCGATCGGCACAAACGCGAAACAATTCCAACTCAGGCCGAAATCGAAACCGATGCTGACGGCGAGCCCGTTATAAAAGAATCCGGCGCCTTCCCGATACACTGCAAATGGCGGCAGCGGAGCCCAGCCGCAGTAATCGTCCGAATACCGCCAGGTCACCCAAGACGGACCCCAAACGATGTCCGGCGTCCAGCACCAGCCCCAGCGCGCGTGCTGAAACCAGCGCCCGTAGTGGAACGGCGCCCAGCCCCACGAATAATCCGAAAGCCAATACCAGCCGCAGTCGGTATAAACCCAATGTCCGTGATCGCAATACGGCTGCCAGCCGGGGTTGTAAACCACCACGCTTGGCCGCCAGCACCGGCCATAGCCGGCCACGTCCAACCAGGTGCCATATGGCGTGAGGGTGTCATAAAAATAGTTCACCGTGACTTCCGCCGGTTGCTCCACTGGTTGCGGCGAGATTTCCGGCTGGGAGGGCGGGGCGGGAGCGGGTTGAGCCGACGGTTGATATGTCGTTGCGGCCATTTGCTGCTGCAACTGCTGGTCGCGCTGCATCATGGTGGTGACGACTTCGTTCGGCAGGCCAATGTCCTTTAAATAAATGATTTTGTCCGAATCGAGATTGAATGTGCTGCTGGAATTCATGATGAAAGTCGTGATGACACTTTCATCCACGCCGGCCTGCGCGAGCCGGACGACCTGTGCCAGCGGGCTGGTCGGGAAAATGTTTGGTGGCAACGCGCTTGATTCCGTTGCACTGCCCGACGAGGGTGAAATGGATTGCGCTTGTGCCGGGGAATTAAACGGTGAACGGACGCCCGTCAAACATAGAACCGCAGTCGCCGTCCCCCAAACACACCTTTTGTAGAATTCAGTTTTCATAATCAGGCTGTTGTCAATTTAAGACGCCAGAGGGTATAACATGGTTACGATGCATAAGTTGCGGAAAATGTTCCCGTCGCGCTGGCTGGGCACAAATGGTACCCCCATCCCGAATTGAACGGGAATCAACGGTTTAGGAAACCGCTGCTCTATCCATTTGAGCTATGGGGGCGCACTATCGCCGGTGAAAATACCCCCGCCGCCGCGAATGGCAAGCCGCAGGTGGGGCGAGCGCCTGTCGCGCCGTAGCCTGGCGAAGGCTGATCCTCGCGAGCCGTCGTCGCTATGCTTTAACACGCCCAAGCCGGCTCGTCAGGAGCCTCGCCCCACCAAACGGGACCGCTGCTCCCGCGCCATTTCGCTTTTCCGCCGCCGCCGTTTCGCCTAACTTGCCGCCATGTTCACACCAGCCGACTTGTTTGACCTCAGCCAGACCGGACACGCCGCCATCTTCGACGGCTGCAAATACCCCTGGGACGCGCTCAAAAAAATTGAGGGCTACATCGCCGCCAATTTGAAACCGGCCCTGCATAACCGCCGTGAGGGCAGGGCGTTCATCGGCGAGAAGGTTTTCATTGGCGAAGGCACCGTCGTCGAGGACGGCGCCATGATCAAAGGCCCGGCCATCATCGGCCAGGGTTGCCAGATCCGCCACAACGCCTACATCCGCGAAAACGTCATCATCGGCAACGGCTGCGTCGTCGGCAATTCGTCCGAACTGAAAAACTCGCTGCTGTTCAACAACGCGCAGGTCCCGCACTTCAATTACGTCGGCGACTCCATCCTCGGCCACAAGGCGCACCTCGGCGCGGGTGTTAAAATATCCAACTACAAGCTGTTCCCCGGCAACATCGAGGTGGAGGTGGACGGCGTGCCGTTCGACACCGGCCTGCGCAAGTTCGGCGCGCTGCTCGGCGACGGCGCGGAGGTGGGCTGCAACGCCGTGCTGAACCCCGGCAGCATTCTCGGGCGCGGCGCAGTAGTTTACCCGAACGTCTTCTGGCGCGGCATCCTGCCCGCGAACATGATCGCGAAAAACAAGGCGGGAGTTGACGTCGTCGTCAAACGGCCGAGGGAAAGTTAACTGTGACTGCTGGATTGAAAATTACTGAAGTTGAGGTTGGTGCGGGAAAGGTTGCTAAGAAAAGTGCAAAGGTGGTTGTTCATGTGCGTGGAACCCTGAATCGAGGTGAAGTGTTTATGGATACATTTCTGGATAAAAGCCCGATGCACATAGAATTGAGCGAGCGTGAATGCGTGGCGGGTTTGCGCTATGGAATTGTTGGTATGCGGGCAGGCGGGCGCCGACAAATTGTTGTCAGCCCGCATTTGGGTTATGGAGCCGAAGGTCTGCCGGATAAAATTCCTCCGAACGCAGTACTTCGGTTCGATGTTGAACTGTTGGAAGTAAGAAAGCCTCGTGAATTTAAGCCGGACGATTTCCCCTACGGAAAAAATCTCTATTTTTTCTGGCCCGGCGAGGCGAAGCGTAATCAAGCGCGCATTCAAGTTAGTTTGGAGGAAGATGGCAAATGTGGAATAGGTTTAACCATTCCCCGACCGGGGTTAACGTGGAGATATGCAAAGGATGAACATTTTGAAGATCACTTGGATATTTCCGACGCAGGGAAAATCTTCGAGGAACTCCTGGCACTTCCGAAAACGCATCCTGAAGCCTGTCTGAATGACAATGTTTTGTATTCGGACTCATCCGAGAAAGGAAACGGCATAACTCGAGAATCCCGAACCAACAGGGCCTGCGTCACCATCGGCGTTCAGGAACGAAGGGTCTGGCTGTGTTATTATTCGTTGCGCGAAAACGATCCTGTTTTTTTGCAAACAAGACTCTATACCCTGGTAAAAAATTTAACGGAGAAGTGTTTGTCGGCAAAGTGAGAGAATATGTCTGTTCATTTGTTACAATCTAATCCGTTCGCATTTTCTGTTCGCTCAAAATTTTCAGGAAAGCTTCATAAACACATCGCGGGTGGGTGGTTTGAAGTCAGAGACTTCTCAAGTCGTCTCCTACAAATCTATTTTTGAATCGCTCCACAAATTTTCCGCGCAATTTTCGGGCGCTTCATCCGGCTTCAGTTCAATCCATTCCAGATTTTTCTGGGCGCGGAACCAGGTCAATTGCCGCTTGGCAAATTGCCGGGTGCGGATTTTCACCAGCTCAATGGTTTCAAGCAGCGAACGCTCACCACGCAAATGCTCCACCACCTGCCGGTAGCCGATGGCTTGCATCGCCGTTTTGTTTTGTTCCAGACCGGGCTTGAGCAATTCGCGCGTCTCGTCCACCAACCCGCGCGCGAACATGGCGTCCACGCGGGAGTTGATGCGGGTGTGCAAATCGGCGGTCGAACGGGTGAAAACGATCATGGATGTAGGGCAGACATTCTTGTCTGCCGGTTCTGGCGACTTTCCAGTCGCCAGTCCATGCGAGGGTGAAACTGCATCCGCTTCCGTGGACACGGGACAAGAATGTCCCGTGAACCCGCGGACAGGAATGTCCGCGCTACGAGACCCGGGGAAAATCTCGCCCCACCGTGATTGCTGTTCCGAGAACGGTTTTCCGGTGAGCCGGATCACCTCCACGGCGCGAATGACTCGGCGCGGGTTTTTTTTATCTATTTTTTCAAACGTGGCCGGATCGCGTTCACGCAACTCTTCCAGCAGCTTTTCCTGCGGCGCGGCTTCGAGTTCGGCGCGCAATTTCGCGTCGCCCGGCGGCATTTCGCCCAGCCCTTCGAGGAAGGCCCGGAAGTAAAGTCCGGTGCCGCCGCAAAAAACCGGCACGCGACCGCGTGACTGTATTTCGGCCACGGCTTGGTGCGCAAGCCGGGCGAATTGCGCGGCGTCGAACGATTCGGTCAAGTCGCAGATGTCAATGAGGTGATGCGGCACGCGGGCGCGGTCGGCGGGCGATGGCTTGGCCGTGCCGATGTTGAGTCCGCGATAAACCTGCATGGAATCGGCGGAAATGATTTCACCGCCAAGCTGTTCGGCGAGGCGCAGGGCGATTGCGGACTTGCCGACGGCCGTTGGACCGGAGATGAGGAGAGGGCGAGAAATCCCCGGACGAAATTGCACTTTGAACCCCTGCACCGGGGCACAGTCCCTGGGAGCGCCGGCGTCTCGCCGGCAAGTTCCGGTTTTCGGCTCCCGACTGGCCGGCGGGACGCCGGCGCTCCCAGGAGATTCATGGAGAGAATGGCTGTCGGGGGTATTTGCCATCTTCAATCCTCCATTCTCTATCCTCGTTTCGGCTCACGGCGCGAGAGCACGGCCGCCAGCGCGAGGCCGATCACAAGAATCGGAACGCTGACGAGTTGTCCCGACGTGAGGCCGTTATGGATGTGGTCCGCCGGATAATCGCCGCGAAAAAATTCAACGATGAAACGGAAGATGGCGTAGCCGATGAGATAGGTGGCGAACACCTGGCCGTTGAATTTTTTGTGCCGGAACAGCCACGCGAGGCCGAGATAAAGGGCGAAGTTCAACAAGGCATCGTAAATCTGCGTCGGATGCACGGGTGCGCCGCCGGTCGCATGGTCGGATGGAAACCGGATGGCCCACGGCAGGCTGCAGGCGCGGCCGTAGCAACAGCCATTCAGCAGGCAGCCGATGCGGCCAAAGACGTTTCCAAGCGCGATGCTCGGCGCGAGCACGTCGGCGGTTTTCCACAGCGGAAGTTTTTTCCACCGAATGTAAATCATGCCGGCAATCGTCGCGCCGATGAGGCCGCCGTAATACACCAGCCCGCCATGTTGAATCATGAAAATTTCCGGGAACGGCCGGCTGGCGAATTCGTCTTTCCAATAAGTTATCACGTAAACGGCGCGTGCGCCGAGAATCGCGCCGAACATCAGCCAGAACACGATGTCGGCGATGTTTTCGCCGGAGATGTTTTCGCGCCGGGCGCGGCGGGTGGCCGTCCAAAGCCCGGCCAGGAACGCCAGCGCGATCATCACGCCATACCAATGGATCGTGAAGGAGCCGAGTTGTAAGGCAATCGGATGCACGGCGGGAAATTAAGGTGTGGCGGCGGAAATGGGAATTGAAATTCGCCGGCGGTCAGTTGGGATTGGTGGCGGCCACCGGATGCAGGCGCGGCGTCAACTGGGGCGGCATTGGCGGCATCAATGGGGGTGGCAACGCCGGCCATTCGGGGACGTGCGTGACGAGATCGCGCCAGGTCTGGCGTTCCTTCGGCGACATTTGCGACCAGCGCTGGGCGTTCTTCAAAAAATCCTGTTTTTCCTGCGCGCTCATGCCGGCAAATTCCGTGAACGCGCGGATGCATTTCAGGCGTTGCACCGTGGGCAATTTCCCGAACGTCTCCAGTGTTTTTTCCATTTGCTGCTGCTCGGCGTCCGACAGGGTGTTGAGCGTTTTCCTTTTTTCCACCGGCGTCAGTTCGAAAAACTGGTTGCATTGGGCGGCGATTTTTTGACGCTGATCCTCCGAAAGCGTGTTCCAGCGCGCCAAATCGGAATCCTGCGGGGCCTGATGCCGTCTGTGGTCCGGCGGCAGGGGCGGCATCGGCGGGCTGTTTGACGAATCCACATGCGTGAAATAGCGCAGGGCACGCTCGTTTTCAAAAAATTCCTCATGCAATGGCGGCGGCAAAATATCCCATAGCGTGAGGCGCGTTTTAACCAGGGCCCGCAGATCATCCGGAATGGTTGCCAGCCGCGCGGCTCGGTTCGTCGGGGATTCGTGCATGAGGGGGGGCAAATACCAGCGGAGTTCGGTGGCGCGCAGACGCAATTCGCGTTCGTTCGGATCCAGCGCCTCGTATTCGCGCACCTTGGCGAGAATGCGGTTGCGGACTTCCAGCGGACGATTCGTCAGGGAATTTTCCCGCTCGGCGGGAGTCATCGCCAGCAGTTCACGGAAAAAATTGACGGGTGACTTTGAGCGCGGGATCGGCGGCAGCAAAAGATTTGTCGTCGTGGAAAATAATTTTTGCGGAGCCCGGACATTCGTGGCCGTTTCGGCGATGAGCGGGAAAGCGGCAAACTGGCCGACTGCAAAAACGGCGGCGAGCCAGCAACGCACCTGCCACGAACGAATCATTGCATTAATGCCAGCAATTCATCGTCCGCATGCTGTGGCTGGCTCATGCGGCGGATGGGCTCAAAGTTTTCCAGCGCTTCCGTGCTGGGCGCCGGTTGTCCTCTGGTCACGAACGCAACGCTCCTGGCCAGCGCGGCGCGCTGGCTGTAAAGTTCATGTTGATGAAAGGTCAGGCCGGCGAATGTAATCACCACCGCCGCGAATGCGACGCGCGGCACCAGTGAGTGCCAGTTCCAACGCCAGTTCCAGCCGTGCAGCGATTGGGCCTCTTCGCGTTCGACCGCCTGGAGCACACGCGCGGTGAAATTCGACGGCACACTCGCGTCCGGCAACCGGGCGAGCGCGGCGTTCAGGGCTGATTCCATTTCCCAATCGGCGCGGGCGTCGGGATGGGCGGCGAGATAAGCGCGCAATTCGGCTTGTTCGGTTTCAGTGAGCTTCCGCCGCCAGCTTGATTCGCGAAGTTTGGAATGGAGTTCGTTGTCTTTCATGGTCTCGCTTTTGATTAAAAACCGGGGTTTGGACAAAGTTGCTCAAAAAAATGGCAGTGGGCTGCTTTGGTGGGGCGAGCGTCCTCGCGAGCCGGGAGTGATGGAATTTGCTCTCAAAATCGGCTCGCCAGTAGTCTCGCCCCACCAATTTGGCTTAGACTGAGCCACTACCCAAAAAAATGAAAGTGCAACTCGCTGTTCAAACCCGATCGGGTGTGCTAATAACCATGCAGCCGTAATGCGCTCAAAACCCATGGCCGCCATTGCATCCAACGCCAACGCCCATGCGCCCGCCACCCCGGGCAACCTGACGAACCGCCGGCGGTTTCTCGATGCCTGCCACTGCCGCGCCACGGATCGCCCGCCCGTCTGGCTGATGCGCCAGGCCGGGCGCGCCTTGCCGGAGTATCGCGAACTGAAGGAGAAACATTCTTTTTTGGAATTGATTCAAACGCCCGGGCTGGCCGCCGAAGTCACGCTCCAGCCGATCCGGCGATTCGGATTCGATGCGGCGATCCTGTTCAGCGATATCCTCGTGATTCCCGAGGCGATGGGCCAGTCCTACCGTTTCCGTGATACCGGCGGCCTGGTCATGGACTTTGCCGTGCGCACCAGGGCCGATATCGAGCGCCTTTCCATCGAGCGCGTGGTTGAACATCTCAGCTACGTGGACCAGGCGTTGCGTCTGCTTCGGAAGGAACTCGGCGACCAGACCGCGCTCATCGGCTTCTCGGGTTCGCCGTGGACGCTGGCCACATTTATGATGGAAGGCGGCAGCGCCGGGAAATACACCCGCGCCTTGGGCCTCTTTCGGGATGACCGGGAAACATTTTATGCGCTGGTTGAAAAACTCACCGCCGCCATCACCGCTTATCTGCAAATGCAAATCAGCGCCGGCGTGGACGCGCTCCAGATTTTCGACAGCCACGGCGGCCAGCTTGCGCCGACGGAATTTCAGGAGGCTTCCGGACGCTGGATGAAGGAAATTGTAACGGCGCTTGGAAAAGGCAGGGCGGGCAGTCCTCTGCCCGCCGCCGACGGCGCGCACGGAGTGACGCGCCCTACCAACGTGCCCGTCATTGTTTTCTCCCTCGGCACGCATGGGAATTGGGATGACCTGCTGGCGACCGGGGCAAGTGTGCTGGGCATAGACTGGCAATTTCCGCTGGCCCGCGCGCGCCGGCTGTTGCCCGCGGACATCGCGCTGCAAGGCAATCTGGCGCCCGCGCTGCTCAACGACGCCACGCCGGAAGTTGTCGCCCGGGAAACGCGGGCTATTCTTGAGGCCATGCGGGGCCGACCCGGCCACATTTTCAACCTCGGCCACGGCGTGCCGCCCAATGCGAAACTGGAAAACATCGCCGCGTTGGTTGAAACGGTGAAAAATTTCAAATGAACGGCATGGTTGAACGTTTTGTAGCCGTGGACGTCAGTCCGCGCATTCTCATTTTCGGGGCGGATAAGCGCCGACTGACGTCGGCGGCTACATTCAATTGACATGAGCACGCTCAAAGTTGATCTCGGGTTGGTGGAAAAATACAACGTGGCCGGACCGCGTTACACCAGCTATCCGCCCGCCACGAAATTCACCGACACCATCGCGTGGCCGGATTTGGCGGAGAAAATCACGGCAAACAACCAGACGACCCGCGACCTTTCCATTTATTTCCACATCCCTTTTTGCGAGACGCTTTGCTGGTTTTGCGGCTGCACCACCGTCATCACCCTCAATCACGCGCAAGGCATGGCTTATGTCGAGGCGCTGGGCCGCGAGGTGGCGAAGATGAGGCCGCTGCTGAATCCGCAACGCAAAGCCGTCCAACTTCACTTTGGCGGCGGCTCACCGACGTTTTTGCAGCCCGACGAAATCCGCCGGCTCGGCGAAATCATTCATAAACATTTTACATTTTCGCCGGACATCGAAGCCAGCGTGGAGGTGGACCCGCGCCGGCTCACGCGCGAGCACATGGCCGCGCTGCGCGAGATCGGTTTCAACCGCGCTTCGATGGGCGTGCAGGATTTCAACCCGAAAGTCCAGGAGGCCGTCCACCGCATCCAGCCACGCGAAATGACGCAGCAGGCCATGGATTGGATGCGCGAGCTGGGTTACGGCTCGATCAATCTCGACCTCATCTACGGCCTGCCGCATCAGACGCCGGAATCGTTCAACGAGACGCTCGACATCGTGCTGGAAATGAAGCCGGACCGGCTCGCCGTTTTCAGCTACGCGCACGTGCCGTGGGTCAAGCCCGCCCAGAAAATCCTGGAGCAGCAACAGCATCTTCCGGCTGCCGAAACCAAGCTGCAACTGCTCAAACTCGTCATCGAGAAACTCACCGCCAACAACCGATACGTCTATATCGGCATGGACCATTTTGCGCGGCCCAGCGATGAACTGGCCGTGGCGCAGCGCAACAAGCAGCTCCAGCGCAATTTCCAGGGCTACAGCACGCGCGCCGGGTCGGACATCTACGCGTTCGGCATGTCGAGCATCTCGCAGATTCCCGAAGCCTATTGGCAGAACGAAAAGGAGCTGCCGAAATGGCAGGAAGCCGTGGACGGCGGCAAAGTGCCGCTGCAGCGCGCATATTTCCTGACCGACGAGGACAAAATCCGCCGCGAAACCATCATGCGCGTGATGTGCGACCTCTCGCTCGACTATGCCGCCATGTCGCAAAAGCTCGGCATCAACTTTGCGGAACACTTCGCGCCGGAACTCGCGTCGCTCGCGCCGCTGGAAGCCGATGGCCTGGTGCGCCGCACGCCGGCCGGCCTGGAAGTGACCGACACCGGCCGCCTGTTCATCCGCAACATTGCGATGTGCTTCGACAACACCCTCGCGCCCGTGGGCGAGCGGAAACATTCGCGGACGATTTGAATTACATGCTACGTCTCTTTTTTTCTCAATGACTTGAAATCAAAATCAGATTGCTATTGAATTGGGGTAGGTATGAAACAGGTTCTGGAAGACATCCGACAAAAACTTAGGGATCGGGCCTATAAAAATGAAGAGCATGTTCGTTTATCGCTCGTCGCTCGCCTGCTAATTGAACTGGGTTGGGACGTTTGGAATCCAGCCGAGGTTTACACCGAATTTCTACCAGCGCCGGACGAAGATTCTACACGAGTTGATGTTGCGCTTTTTTTAAATGTTTTTTCCCCATCGGTTTTTATCGAAGTCAAGGCCGCAGACAAACTCCAGGGAGACATTCGACAGTTTGAAAGTCAATTACGTGATTACAATCGTAACAACACTGCATTGTTCACGATAATCACCGATGGCCAAAGATGGCGATTTTATTATTCGCAGACCGGCGGTGAATTTTCCAAGAAATGCTTTAAGACTTCGGATTTATTGGCTGACGAGTTTGACGAGTTGGAAAATGCGTTCCGCATATTTCTTTCAAAGAACGAGGTTGCCAGCGGCTCGGCCAGACGAAATGCAGAAAGTTACCTGCAATTAAGCCAGGTAGAAAAGGCAATGGAAGTTGCGATGCCTCAAGCAAAAAAAGCAGTACTTGAACCTCCATATCCGAGTCTCCCGGAAGCAATTGTTAAATTGGTTGCGGATATTGGTTTGACAGTAACACTAGAAAAGGCAACTCGATTTATCCAAAAATCCGGCCAGCGATCTCCGCCGTCGCCAGAAATAGAAAGCAGACAGCCGCAACCGAAGCAATCCAATAGCCCTGCGGCTAGGCAGGCTGGCAAGGGTATTCCGGATGGACTATTGCAAATACTGGAAGTATTCCAAAAAATGAAAACAAATAATGGCGACTATACAAGTGCTTGCAAAGAGGTTGCAGCAAAAAGAGGGCACAAAGGAAGTACGTCGGTTAATGATAAATGCACCCGTTATCTTGGTTTGCATGCCGACGAATTTCGCGAGCTTGTTAAGAATAGACCGGAATTCTATGACAAGCTGGCACATGTATGGCCTGATCACCGATCTGAAATTCGAATTGCATTAGGTTTTGATTGATTCGGTTAAGCTGCCGCTGCCAGCCGAGCGAGTAAACGGTCGTTGTAGCCTTCCTTGCGAAGTTTGTCGTAGTCCACACGGCCTTCTTTTTTGATAATTTTCTGTTTGACCGCGCGCAACAGGTTGTTCGTGGCGTGATCCAGCAATTCAGCCTCGGTTTTTACCTTTCGCTTCATGGTCGTTTTCATCGTTTGCCCAGTAGCCGTTCGTATTCGTCGTGCGGCCCGATCCAGAACCAATACAAAGTTCCTTCGTGTTCGCGCCCCAACGCGCGATGGCCCGGCCCGACGCGCGCACACCAGTAGGAGCCTTTTTTCTGAAATTGAAGCGAGCCGTGCCGGGGATTTTGCAGCCAGAGTTTGTAGGCTTTGCGCGCCGCCGTCTGCACCGCCGGCGACAGGGCGCGGTAACATTGCCAGAAATCACCCGTGGTTGATGACTTCATCGAGCGGTTTCACGCGACCGGCGGCGATGTCGGCTTTCGCCTTTTCCCAAAGCGGATCCAGCCGCCCGGCGGCGATGTCCTCGTCCATTTCCTTGTCCCACTTCGCGTCGAGATAATCGCGCAACCAGCCCGCGACGCTCCAGGCATCCTTGACCGGCAGGCTGCTGATGGCGGATTCGATTTCAGCGACTGTGCTCACGCAAGTTAAATTAACGGCAAAAGTACGGAAGCGCAAGTGTTCTCGACATTGCGGAAGCGTGGTTTAAGTTTTCCAAAATTGAATGAAATCCGTCGCCATCATCGGGGCCGCCATTGCGGGGTTGACCGCGGCGTAATGGAACGCCGATCACCAGATCGGCTCGAACCGGCAAAAGTCACCATCAGGCCGAATCGGTGTTCGGCGCTCCGGCGACGGTGTCAAGTTGTGCCCGTCCAAAGAGGTCGGACTGAATACCGCTTGACGCGCTCGCGTTGTCAGACAATATTGTCAGCATGAAAACGATCACCAGCCGCCAACTGTCCCGCAAGCCGTCGCTGATTTCCGCCATCAAACCCGGCGAGTCCGTCCGCGTTCCCGACCGGAAGGGCGGACTGGTGATGACGCGCCAAAGAACCAAACGAATTTCCGCCGTGGAAATGTTTGCCGGGCTGGACAAGCTCGCCCCGCAGTGTCCCGTCATTGACACCAAGGCATTTCTTGATGAGGGCGAATGAAAATTTACAGTGATTCGTCTTTTTTGGTGTCCCTGATTTATCCCGGAGATCCGCAGCATCGGGCGGCCCGCGCCTTTTTCAGCTCAAACCAGAACGAGGAATGGATCACGTCTGAATGGTCGCAATTTGAAACCATCAACGGACTGCGGCAACTGTGCAAAAAGCACAACGGCCCGCAGCCGGCGGTGGCCGAAGGCCTCCGCCGGCTGTTCAAACATTGGCATGAAAAAGGGGCGTTCCGTTTGGAGGAAACCGATTTGAACGAGGCCGTTTCCGAGTGCCAGCAAATGAGCGCCGCACAAGCCACAAAGCTGCGGATGCGGAGCGCGGACGTTTTGCACGTCGCCATTTTGGAGCAGGTCAATCCGGATTTGTTTGTCACCCGCGACAAAGAGCAGCATGACCTTGCGATGAGTCGCGCCTTCAAGTCCGTTCTGATTCCCTAAAACAGTATCCCGCACAGTTCCGCGCCGCTGCTCGACATCACAGTTTCAATTGCCATTTTTGCGTCGTCCCAAAGGCACGGAAGCGCAAGTGTTCTCGACAATGCGGAAGCGTGGTTTAATTTTCCCCAAACTGAATGAAACCTGTTGCCATCATCGGGGCCGGCATCGCGGGGTTGACCGCGGCGTTTTACCTGAAACGCAAGGGCATCCCGATCACGGTTTATGAAGCCAGCGGGCGCGTCGGCGGCGTGATTCAGTCGCTGCGCCAGGACGGCTGGCTCGCCGAATTCGGGCCGAACACGCTGCTCGAAACATCACCGAAAATTGGCCAACTGGTCCGCGACGCCGGACTGCAATCGCGCCGGCTCGACCCGGATCCGAAAGCCGAGGCGCGTTATGTCGTCCGTTACCAGCGTCCCATCGCCATGCCCGGTTCGCCGATGGGATTTTTCACGACGAAACTGTTCACCGCCAAGGCCAAGCTGGCCGTGTTGCGCGAACCGTTCGTTGCGCCGCGGCGGGATGGCGTCGAGGAAAGCATCGCGCAATTCGTCGTGCGCCGGCTGAACCAGGAATTCCTCGATCAGGCGATAGATGCGCTCGTGGCTGGCATATACGCGGGCGATCCGCACCAGCTTTCATTGACGCACGCTTTCCCCAAGCTCAAGGCGCTGGAGGACAATTACGGTTCGCTCATCAAAGGTCAGATTTTTGGCGCCCGCGACCGCAAAAAATCCGGCGAGGTGGCCAAGGACCGCGCGCCGAAGTTTTCCTTTGATGAAGGGTTGCAGGTTTTGCCGGATGCGCTGGCGGTGCAACTTGGCGACACGGTGAAACTGAACACCACGGTTACAAAGCTGACGCAAACGACAGAGGGTTGGCGCGTGGCAACTTCCAATGGTGAGTCGGAACACAGCGCGGTGATTTATTGCGGCACGGCGTTCAAGCTGGCGGAATTAAAGGTGAAATTATCTACAGGTGTTGGTAGGGCTGGCAGTCCTCTGCCCGCCGTTCGTCCAAACACCAATGACGGCGCACACGGAGTGACGCGCCCTACCAGCGAAATGGATCTCTCCCCATTTTCTGAAATTCGTTATCCGCCGGTGGCCAGCGTGGTGCTGGGATTTCGCCGTGAAGACGTGGCGCATCCCTGCGAAGGCTTCGGCATGTTGATTCCCAAGATCGAGGGATTCAAGATTCTCGGCACGATTTTTTCGTCGTCGCTGTTTCCCAATCGCGCGCCCGCCGGCCATTTGACGCTGACAAGTTATATCGGTGGCGAACGTTATCCGGAACTGGCCCTGCTGCCGGTGGAGAAACTGGTCGCGCTGGTGTGTGAAGACCTGCGTGTGCTGCTGGGCGTGACCGGCAAACCGGCCTTCCAGCACTGCGTGCTTTATCCGAAGGCGATTCCGCAATACAACGTCGGCTACGGCCGCTACCGCGAATTGATGAATGAAATCGAAAACCAGGCTGCGGGCCTTTTTTTTGCCGGCCACTATCGCGATGGCGTTTCGCTGGGCGACACGATTGTGTCGGGCGCGAATGTAGTGGAACGGGTGGCAAATTTTTTCAATTCCCGCGCATGAACAAGGGCGTTTTGCTGGTCAATCTGGGTTCGCCGGACTCGACGTCCGTCGGCGCCGTGCGGCGTTATTTGAATGAATTTCTGATGGACGGGCGGGTGATTGACACGCCCTGGCTGCTGCGCCGGTTCATCGTGGGGATGATTCTCATCAACCGCCCGAAACAGGCCGCCGAGGCTTACAGAAAAATCTGGCTGCCCGAAGGTTCGCCGCTCATCATTACGAGCCGCAAGGTTCAGGCGAAGTTGCAGGAGCTGGTCACCGTGCCGGTCGAACTGGCCATGCGGTATCAGCATCCATCCATCGAAGGGGCCATCCGCAAACTCGCGGAACAGAAGACCGATGAAACTTTTTTGATCCCGCTGTTTCCGCATTACGCCATGTCGAGTTACGAAAGCGCCGTGGTGCGCGTGCGGAAGGTGGCGCGGAAGATCGCGCCGAACATGAAGGTCGTCGTGCAGCCACCCTACGGCGACGCGCCGGATTACATCGCCGCCCTGGCGGCGAGCGCGGCCAATCATCTGGAGGCGGGCTGCGACCATTTGCTGTTCAGTTTTCACGGTATTCCGGAGCGGCATCTGCGCAAGTCCGACCCGACCGGCGGCCATTGTCTGGCCCGGCCCGACTGTTGTGAGGTTGCCAGCCCGGCGCGCGCGACGTGTTATCGCGCGCAATGTTTCAAAACCGTTGCCGCATTCGTAAAACAGGCCGGCGTGCCCGCCGGAAAATTTTCCATTTCGTTCCAGTCCCGGCTGGGCCGCGAGCCGTGGCTGAAGCCTTACACGGATTTTGAACTGGTGGAACTGCCCCGGCGCGGGGTCAAAAGACTTCTGGTCATCTGCCCGGCATTTGTTTCCGATTGTCTGGAGACACTGGAAGAAATCAGCATCCGGGGGCGGAGAACGTTTTTGGAGGCCGGCGGAAGTGAGTTCGCGCAAATTCCGTGTCTGAACGAACAACCGCTCTGGATTGCGGCGCTGGAGAAAATGGTCCGGCGGTTTTTGGAGAAACAGCCACCGTTCTGAAGTCGTTCCTTTGTCTTTATGACTTCCCGCGTTTAACGGGGGCTCCCGAACCGGATTTTGACGGTATCCCGCAAAAAGCCGATGAACGTTTTTTTCTTCACCGGTTTCACGGCTTCAATGCGTTCGCACTTGTGACTGCAAAGCGTGCAGAGGAACAGTGGCAGGCCGCCTTTGCGCTGTAACACATGCACGCAACGATTGCACATCACCTCGTTGCAGTGGGTGCATTTGTAGCTGACCGGCACCTGCGGATGGCGCGTGCAGAGGATCACGCCGTCGGCCAGCACCACCGGCGGTTTGGGACGCTCGCGCTCATACTTGGGGATCGCAACGTTGACCTCGATGGATTCGACGAATAATTCCACGTCGCCCAAATTCACCGTCTGGCCGGGAAGCAGCCACGCTTCCTTGACCGGATCGCCGTTGACGAACGTGCCGTTGGTCGAGTCGCAATCGCGGATCAACACGCCTTCGCCCGACAACACCAGCTCGCAGTGGTTGGAGGACACGGTGGGATGATCAATGGAGAAATCACCATCAGGGTCACGGCCGACGCGATTGATGCCGAAACGCAGTTCAAGCGTCTGGTTTTCCAAACCCCTGGTCTTGATGAGCAGTCTGGCCATATTTCCTCTGTCCGAGACTGGCCAGATTTTGCACCTCTGGAGAACAAAAGTCGAGCGGAAAATGGGGTGGCACCTTGGGCAACTTTCGGTGGGGCGAGCGTACTCGCGAGCCGGCCCCGGTGCGGCGAAGCGAAGCCGGCTCGTCAGTAGCCTCGCCCCACCAGACGGCACCCTCACGATTAAAAAGTTGGATTCACGGCAGCGGATTATGCGCAAAGGCAAATTCCTGGACGATTTTTCCGCCGATTAAATGTTCCTGGATGATGCGTTCCAGCGCTTCCGGCGCGCAGGAGTGGTACCAGACGCCTTCGGGATAAACGACCGCGATTGGTCCGCACACGCAAACGCGCAGGCAGTTGGCCCGGGTGCGATAAACCAGCGGCTTCGGGCCGGCGAGATTCAGTTCCTTGAGCCGCCGTTTCAAAAATTCCCATGCGGCCAGCCCCTGTTCCCGGGTGCAGCACTTTGGCTCGGCCGGGTCGGCACAAAGAAAAATGTGGCGCCGGAATTTTTCGATGCCGAGCGATTCAACGGCGGCCTGCAACTCTGTTTTCATAAAATTCGTCCTCGTTCTTCGTCCTCATCCTCGATCATTCGATTACGAGAACGAGAAGGAGGACGAGGACGCATGGGAATTGGTTTTTCGTGATGATTCAATGCCAAAATGTCAGGCCCAAAACGCCCGCGACGGCGATGAAGCCGCCGGCGAGCGACCGCGCGGTGATTTTTTCACCCTCAAAAACGCGCGCCAGCGGCAGCATGACGATAGGGGTGGTGGCGATGATGGCGGTGACGATGCCGGTGGGCGTGGTTTCGAGCGCCCATTGCATGCAACTTACGCCGATCGTCTGTCCGGCCAGGCTGTTGACCAGAATCCACGGCCAGAGCTGCCATTTTTCGCGCGCCGAAAAGGAATCCTTCATCTGCTCGTCGTCGCCGCGCCGGCGGGCGTGCCGCCATTTCACGATCAGAAAAATCAGGCCGAGCGCGACGGCCCCGCCGATGACGCGCTGATAACCGGTTGTGCCGGGGTCGGGATGTTCGCCCGCCGCGTGGGCGACGAAATAGGCTTTGCGGGTCAACACGGCGCGCGACCGCGCCGCCGAGCGCGGCGATGGCGCTGGCCAGAACACCTGTCCAAAACCGGCGCGGGGCAATCCTCAAATGGTCGCCCGGGGCCAGCGCAATGACCACGCCGGCCAGGATCACCACCACGCAAATTATCTGCGCCGAGGCTCAATCGCGTGCCAAGCCAGAGCCATTCGATCAGCGCGGCGGACGGAGCGATGAGGCACTGGGTGAGCAGGACGGTCCGCCGGCTGCCGAGGCAGCGGCAACGCCTGGAAATAGGCCGTGTCGCCCAGTCCGATGCCCGCCAGACCGCTCAAAATAAAAAGGGAGAACGCCTTGCCGGCGGTGCCGGTGCCAAAGGTGTTTGCCCAGATCGCCAGGAATACCGCCGCGCCGACAATGCGCCAGAAATTCGCCTCGACCCCGCCGAGGCGCGTGGCGGTGCGATGGCCGCAAATGGCGGAAATGGAAAACAACAGCGTGGTCAGCAGCGCGGCGAACATGTCGGATGCAAGCGGAAAATTTTTGGCGCGGCAAATCCGGTTTGGCGATCGCGCCGTTCGGATGAACGTTTAAAGTTGCTCGTAATGCTCGTCCGGGGCGATGACCATCAGCGGATCCAACTTCCTCGCCGTTTTCATTGAGGATTTTGGCGACGTCCGGCGCAACCCAGCGCTTGTTTTTATCCTTTCGGGAAACCGGTTTGATGCGGTAGCGCCCCGAGGCGTCGTTTCCAAAATGCCGCGATCCACCATCCGCATCAGGACCGCCTTGGCCCAGTTGGGGTCTTGGTAAAATCTCTTTTTGTTGCCGGCACGCCGGGCAATTTCCATGGCGGCCACAAACTCGGTTCCCCGGGTTTTGAGGAATTGAAAAATATCGCGCTCATCTCCATCCATGACATCAATTTAACAAATCGGATGCCGGAGTCGAGGGATTAAACCACAGGTGATGGGGAATCCATTTTTCAGCTTCCGGTGGGGCGAGCGCCTGTCGCGCCGTAGCCGGGCGAAGGCTGATACTCGCGAGCCGGCTTTGGCATAACAAGGCCAAGCGGCAGCGGCTCGTCAGTAGCCTCGCCCCACCAGACTGCACCCCTGATTTCCAATCCCTTTGACACCGCGTTGGCGCGGCGTAAAATGCGCGGCAATATTTTTGCCATGCCCACACATTATCTCGCTTGCGATCTCGGCGCGGACAGCGGACGTCTGATGCTCGGCACGCTCGACAACGGGAAAATCTCCCTGGAGGAACTGCATCGTTTTCCCAACGGCCCGGTCAAGACCTCCGGCGCGTTGCACTGGAATATTGACGGCCTGTTCGACGAGTTGAAGGCCGGCCTGAAAAAAGCCGCCGCGCGCCGGCTGCCCATCGCCAGCATCAGCACCGATTCGTGGGGCGTGGATTACGTGCTTTACGACGAGCGCGGCCTGATCATGCCGCCGGTGTGGTGCTACCGCGACCCGCGCACCGTCGGCGGCGTTGAGAACACCAAATCGCGTGTGGACTGGCCGACGATTTACGCCGAGACCGGCATCCAATTCATGGCGTTGAACACGATTTACCAGCTCGCCGCCGAACCGCCCGCCCGCCTGGCCGCCGCGAAACAGCTTCTGCTCATCGGCAATGCATTCAATTATTTCTGCTCCGGCGTGGCTAGAAACGAGGTTTCGCTGGCCAGCACCACGCAGCTTTACAATCCGCAGACCAAAACATGGTCAAAAAAACTATTTGCCGCGCTCGGTTTGCGCGAAGAACTTTTCGCGCCCATCTGCCCGTCCGGCACGCGGCTGGGCCCGCTGAAAAAAAATCTCGCCACCGAGGTCGGCCTGCCGCAGATCGAAGTCGTCGCGGCCTGTTCGCACGATACCGGCGCGGCGGTCGCCGCCGTTCCGGCGAGCGGGGCAAACTGGGCCTACCTCAGTTCCGGCACGTGGTCGCTCATGGGCGTTGAATGGCCGCAGCCCATCATCAACGAACAGGGCCGCGGGCTTGGCTTCACCAACGAAATCGGTTTCGGCAACACCGTGCGCCTGCTCAAAAACATCGTCGGCCTCTGGCTGGTGCAGGAGTGCCGCCGCCAATGGGCGAAGGAAGGCAAAAAATACGATTTTGCCGCGCTGGAACAGCTTGCCACCACCGCGCCGCCGTTCGTCTCGCTCATCAACCCCGACGACCCGCGCTTTCTCAGCCCGGACAACATGCCAAAAAAGATCGCCGAATTTTGCCGGGAAACCGGCCAGCCGGCGCCCGCCAACCACGCCGCGTTCATGCTTTGCATCTACGAAAGCCTCGCGTTGTTTTATCGCGTCGTGCTGCGGCGGATCGAGCGGTTGACCGGCAAAAAAATCGAGCGGTTGCATATTGTCGGCGGCGGCAGCCAGGCCGCGATGCTTAATCAATGCACCGCCAACGCGGTGAAAATACCCGTCCTGGTCGGCCCGACCGAATGCACCGCCACCGGGAATATTTTGATCCAGGCCATCGCGCTCGGCCATCTGCGGTCGCATGCCGCCGCACGCGAAGTCGTGCGAAATTCATTCGAGTTGAAAACGGTCACGCCGCGGGATGCCGCGCAATGGGATGCCGCCGCCGCGCGGTTTGAAAAGTTGCTGAGCTGAAATGGCCAGGGAATCCCATGGTGCCTTAAAAGGCGTCCAATATGAAACCGATTTAAAATGTTAGGTCACTACGCACACCATGAAAGTATTCATCATTTTGACTTTGTTCTGCGGTTCTCTGTATGCCGCAGACACGACGAACTCAACCTCAATTGATATGGCACCCGTTTATGCGGGCACTTTGGCTGCAGAAACCAACAACGACAACTTCAAACCGAAGGACGGTTACGTTCCTGATGCTAAGACCGCTATTAAGATCGCGGTGGCGGTTTGGGAGCCGATTTACGGAGAGAAGCAGATTGCAACAGAGAAGCCGTATCATGCATACCTCACCAACAACGTGTGGACAGTAGCTGGTTCATTGCCAGAGAGCGTTTCTGGAGGTGTCGCTGTCGCTCAAATTGCGAAGGACGACGGGAAGATTTTGAGAGTGATTCATTACAAATGATAGGCCTAGCACCTATTAGAGCATTTCCATAAATAATGTAGCTTTACAAAGGAGTGGCAACCGGATAAAGTCTGGGGCATGCAAGCGATTCCTCTACCGACCCGTCAACGCATCATCCACCTCTACGAACAGGGCAAAAGCACCCGCGACATTTCCGCGTTCTTCGGTTTCTGTGTGGCGGCGGTGCGCCGAGTCCGGCAACAGTTCAAGGAGCGGGGCACACTCCAACCCCAAACTGACCGGTGCGGACGCAAGACGCTGTTAACCGTCAAACGCAAAGTTCACCTGCAAAAGCTGGTGGCCGAGCAACCCGACGCCACCCTGGCCGAGTTGGGGACGCGCATGGATCGCCCTTTTCGGACTTCGACGATGGACTTATGGCTGCGCCGACTGGGGTTGACGTATAAAAAAAACGCTGCACGCCGCCGAACAGAACCGCCCCGACGTGGCCGAAAAAAGGGCGCATTGGCATGAGCAATTGGCGGAAATAGATCCGGGACGGCTGGTGTTTGTGGATGAAAGCGGAGCCAACACCAAGATGACCCGTTGGCGGGGACGGTCTCCTGGCGGCCAGCGGTTGGTCGCCCACATTCCGCAGGGCCACTATCAGACCAGCAGCCTTATCTCGGGGGTTCGCCTGACCGGTCCCCGCGCCCCTTGGCTCTTTGAGGGAGCCATGAATGGGGAGATGTTTTTGGCATGGGTCAGGGAAGGTCTGGTGCCCACACTGCAAAAGGACGACTTGGTTATCATGGACAATCTGGCGACGCACAAGGTGCAGGGCGTCCGCGAGGCCATCGAATCGGTGGGTGCCCGGCTTTTGTATCTACCGCCCTATTCGCCTGATTTCAACCCCATCGAAAACATGTGGAGCAAGATCAAGCAAATCCTCCGCAGCCTGGCCCCGCGCACCCAGACTGAATTGCTGGAAGCGACCAAACTCGCTTTCAACGCCATCTCCCCCGCCGACTGCCTCGGCTTCTTTTTACACGCCCGCTACGCTATATGAATTATGGAAATGCTCTAAGCCCGGTCGATCATTTTCGCCGTGGTAACGAACATCGCGTACTCAGCGCCGGAGGCGCGGCATCTCTGTAGATTGCGTTTCCAATTGTGGCCAAGCTCCGTAGGAGCGGCATATTCCGATGATGCCGCTCCTGACGGAGCTTGAAATTATTTGGCGGGAAAATTTCTACAAATATGTCGCGCCTCCGGCGCTGGGGGAAAATGATCAACCGCAGAGACAACCCGCCTGAAAAGAAAGCGCCAGAGGACTGGCGCACTCCAAGACGCTTCGCGTATTTCCAACGTCATCGTGTCACGCATCGCGTCCTGGAGTGCGGCGGCCCTCCGCCGCTTTACGGTGTGCCAATGTTAACCAGAACATGGCAAATCGGAAATAACCCCAACGGGGTTGTGGCCGATGGTTGCGCGAGACGAATCGAAACGGATGGGTCGCAACCCCATTGGGGTTGATGGCATTGTTGACAGTGACCCAGGGTAGCTTCGTACCTCGCAACCCTGGGCTTTGAGACGGAATCCCGTTGGGATTCCCCTTGTTACGACGCTGCAAAATCCACGTTTGGCACGTCCCGAACCGATGGGGGCACGCTGAAGAAATCCCCTTCTGATTTAAAGCCGAAGCCATTGGCCACGAGGTTGCTGGGGAAGGTTTCGCATTTGTTGCGGTAATCGCGGACGTTGCCGTTATAAAATCGGCGCGCGGCCTGGATGCGGTTCTCGGTGTTGACGAGTTCAGTCTGTAATTTCAGGAACTGTTGATCGGCCTTGAGTTGCGGATAATTTTCCACCACCGCGAGCAATTGTTTGAGCGCGTCCACAAGCTGGATTTCGTCGCGGGACTGGTCGGCCACGGGGCCGTTGTTGGCGGCGCAACGGTTGCGCAGTTCGGCCACGCGCTCGAACACTCCGCGTTCGTACGCGGCATAGCCCTTGACCACGGCCACCAGATTCGGGATGAGGTCGTAGCGCCGTTTCAATTCCACGTCCACATCGCTCCACGATTCGCGGATGTAATTGCGCAGGGCGACGAGCGCGTTGTATTGCACGAGCACATAAACGGCCGGCAACAAAACGACGGCGGCGCAGATGATGAAGATGATCGGGTTCATGTATTTTGTGTGAACAAGTATTCCGGCAAACGCGACCGGATTTCAATCAGTCGTTGCAGGTTGAATTCGATTTGTCCGACGGGCAATTGCGGTTCGAATGCCAGCAGAATCGCCGGCCCTTGGATTTCGACTTCCAGATCGCGGTTGGCGAGCAGGTATTCCATCATTTGCGGATTGCACACGTCGTAGGCGAATTTTTTATCCGCCGACCGGACGCGGAAGGTTTTGGAAAATTCGGCGGACTCAAACTTGATATCTTCGCCGTCAAACGCCGCCGCCAGTCTGGAAAGCAGGTTTTCCGGCTTGATCGTCACTTGTGGAAACGCCTCCTTGCAGACGAGCATGAAGATCGTCGAATAATGATCCTTTCGGTTTTTGCCGGAGCCGGTTTGATAATGGTAATCGAAGACAAACAGCCGTTGTTCATGATATATGCCTCGCAGCAGGTTGAATGCATACCGATCCTCACCCCGGGCGAGCCGGTTTAAGAATCCCCAGCCCATGGCAAATTCCTCGTCGCGAGCCGGATTGAAATCATCAAATCCCAGTTGCGTGGTCAACAACTGCAATTCGAACGACCGGTTCCGGCGGGCGCGCATCTGGTTGATGCTCCCCACAATCCCCGCCACCACAAACGCGCCAACAATCAGAACGGTGAAGACCGTTTCGCTGTTACTATGTATTGCCGCTATCATGGATGTTGCGCAAACAAGAAATTCAATCCCAACCGTGCTTCCAGGTTGGCCAGTATCCTCGCGCCGTTTGCTGGCAGCCAGGGTGATGTAAATCGCCGCGGCGATGGCGACAACCACAAATAAAACGAAGATGAAGACAAAGCCGCCGTTCATAAGGTTGATATTTTTTAGCCGAGCGCGCCGCGCCTGGCCATTACAATTCCAGTCTCGATTTGCACCTGGATGTAGTTGGACACTATATCTGCCTTGGGAACACGCGGCTGGAAGCCGCATTCACTGGCAGCCAAGATGGCTGCCTCCACGAGGTGGCGGCGCGCTTCCCGGCGTGCCAGTCAAGGCGGCATCTTTGCCGCCGTTAGCTACAGTGCTACTTTGCGGCCTTTGCACCCCGTCCGCCAGGCTTCACCTTTTTCCTTTTCCATTTTTCTGATTTGCCTCCATCCTGCCGGCGTGGAATTGTCCGCCGCAGAAATCCGCCAAGCCGTCCGGGCCGCCCTCGCCGAGGACATCGGCAGCGGCGATGTCACGACGCTGGCCACTGTGCCCCGCGCCGCGACGGCCAGGGCCGTCATGCGCGCGCGCGAACCGATCGTCGTGGCCGGGCTCAATTTTGCCACGGTCGCGTTCCGCGAACTTTCCGCCGCAGTCAGAATCAAGCGACTGGTTCATGACGGCCAACGCGTCAAGGCCGGCGCGGCGCTGCTCAAGATTTCCGGCCCGGCGCGAGCGATTCTGAGCGCCGAGCGCGTGGCGTTGAATTTTGTCCAGCGGCTTTCCGGCATTGCCACATTGACCGCGCAATTCGTTGATGCCGTCAAAGGCACGCCGGCGCAAATTCTCGACACGCGCAAGACGACGCCCGGCTGGCGGCGGTTCGAGAAATACGCCGTCACCTGCGGCGGCGGACATAACCATCGCCTGGGCTTGTTCGACATGGTGCTCATCAAGGACAACCACCTCGCCGCGTTGCGTGGCGCGCAGCCGAACGCCATCGCCGCCGCCGTCCGGCGCTCGCGCGAAAAATTTCCGCAACTGAAAATCGAGGTCGAGGCCGACACGCTGGAGCAGGCGGAGCAGGCCGCCGACGCGGGCGCGGACATAATTCTGCTCGACAACATGAACCCTGCGCAGTTGCGGCGCGCGGTAAAATTGATCCGGGGCCGCGCGAAGACCGAAGCCAGCGGCGGCGTGAACCTGGCCGGCGTCCAAACGATTGCGAAAACCGGGGTGGATTACATTTCCATCGGCGCGCTGACGCATTCGGCGCGCGCGGTGGATGTGGGATTGGATTTTGAAAACTAACCACGGATGAACACAGATGGACACGGATGCAACAAGGCTTTTAAAGGTAGGGCGCGCCACTCCGTGCGCGCCGTGGTTGGCGTTACTGCGAGCGGCGGGCAGGGGACTGCCCGCCCTGCCATCCCATGTTTTTATCCGTGTTTATTCGTGTTCATCCGTGGTTAAAAACCCATGACGACGGACGCAAAAATTCTTTCGGCACTGCGCGAGAATCCCGCCGGCGTTTCGGGCGCCGACCTGGCCGGGCAACTGGGGGTCACACGCGCGGCGATCTGGGGGCGCATCGAGCAGTTGCGCCAGCTCGGCTACGAAATCGAGGCCGGTCCGCATTTTGGCTACCGGCTCGTCAGCGCGCCGGATGTGTTGCACGCCGACGATTTGCTCGCGCGGCTGAACAATTTCGCTTCCGGCAAAAATTGCTCCAGGTGGGGCGAGCGTCCCCGCGAGCCGCAATCACCGGCGGGCAAACGGCTCGCGGGTACGCTCATCCCACCACGACAACACATCATCGGCCGCGACATCCGCGTGTTCGAGCAAACCACCTCGACAAACGACGTGATCGAAAAACTCGCCCGCGACGGAGTCAAGGAGGGCGCGGTCGTTTTTGCCGAGTCACAAACGAAGGGCCGGGGGCGGCTCGGCCGCAAATGGATTTCGCCCGAACGAAAGGGACTTTGGTTTTCCGTTTTGCTGCGGCCGGATTTGCGCCCGCAGGAGGCGACGCAGTTGACGGTGGCTTCCGCCACGGCCCTGCGGCGCGCGATTCAATCCGCAACCGGTTTGCATCCCGAAATCAAATGGCCGAACGACATTTTGGTGGGCGGAAAAAAAGTCGCGGGCATTTTGACCGAGTTGCATGCGGAACTGGACCGGGTGCAATACGTCATCCTCGGCATCGGCGTGGATGTGAACCTGGGCGCGGGAGAGTTTCCGCCGGAATTGCGCCGGTTGGCGACTTCGCTCAAAATTGAAGCGGGCAAAACGATTTCGCGCTCCGAACTGGCGGTGGTGATTTTGCGCGAACTCGATGGCGATTACGCGCGGATTTGCGGCGGCCTCTTCGCGGAGGTGGCGGACGAATGGGAGGCGCATTGCCAGACGATTGGCCGCAACGTGACAATTCAAACCGGCGAGCGCAAAATTCGCGGCCGCGCGGAGTCGCTGGATGACGACGGGGCCCTGCTGCTGCGCACCGAGCACGGGCATCTGGAACGCGTCACCGGCGGCGATGTGACGCTGGAGAAATGAGAATGAAATGAAAACCGAAAACCGAAAACCGAAAACCGAATTCCGAATGGCCGGACAATCGTCCGCTACTGGATGTCGGTTTCAGGTTTCGGCATTCGGGCTTCTTTCGGATTTCGGCATTCGGTTTTCGATCTTTTAACCATGCTCCTGCTTTTCGACATCGGCAACACGAACACGCACACCGGTCTGGCTAATGACCAGCGGGTCGTGAAACAGACCATCATTCCCACGGCAGGCTGGTTTAACGGCACGGCGGCGAAGCTGGTGCGAGAATTCGCCGGCGACACCCGGCCCGACGGCGTGGCGCTTTGCAGCGTCGTGCCGCGTGCGACGCCGGAGGTCCGGAAGTTCATTGCCCAACTTGGAGCGCCGAGCACCGGCTCGGCCCGAAAGAAGATGCGTCAACAGGCCGGGGCGGTGCCCGGCGTTCCCGTGTTCGAACTCACGCCAAAAACCTTGCGGGGCGTGGGCATTGATTATCCGAAACCGGACACCATCGGGCCGGATCGCCTGGCCAATGCGGTGGCCGCGCGGCACCGGTTTGGCGCGCCGGTGGTGGTGCTGGATTTCGGCACGGCGGTCACGCTGGATGTGGTCAATCGCGCGGGCAACTACGTCGGCGGCATTATCGCGCCGGGGCTGGCGGCGATGACGGATTATCTGCACGAAAAAACCGCCTTGCTGCCGCGCATCAAAATCCACGAAATCAAAACGAGCATCGGCAAAAGCACCGAGGAGGCAATGGTGGTTGGCGCGGTGCATGGCTATCGCGGGCTGGTCCGGGAATTGATTGCCGAATTGAAGCGCGAGTTGAAAACAAAAAATCTGCCGGTCGTCGCCACCGGCGGTTACGCGCGGTTGATGGCGGTAAAATTGCCGGAGATTTCAGCCGTGGCACCGAATCTGACGCTGGAAGGACTGCGATTGACGTGGGAGGCGTCGCGTTCCCTGGAACGCCCCCGGTAGGAATTTACAATCACACAATGCTTGTCCACCTAATCGAGGCAAAGCCAGGATTTATTGAACCGCTCTCAGCTTGACGGAAATGAAATGGTTTTTACGTCCGCCCTCACCTTCTATCCTCTCCCCGAGGAGAGGAAATAGCCGCAGTCCGATTTTGGTTTTGCGGATGAGCGTTCGGCAAATCCAGTCGCGGATTTTTCAGAGAGACGGCGAATAATTCTCCTTCTCCTTGGGGAGAAGGCCGGGATGAGGGAAGACGTGGCTCAAATTATTTTTTGCTTGTCGCCGGAAATTCTGCCATTGCCCCGCCGCGCCGCTTTCAGCAAAATTCAATTTCTATGGCGAGCAGTGAAAAACATATTGCAAAGGATATTAGCAATCTTGGTTACGAACATGGAGCCAGACGCAAACAATATCCGTTTCATTTGATCGAACCGAAATGGCAGCAATTCTGGGACGAACAGCAGACCTTTCGCGCCTGGAATCCCGGTGAAAAAATTCCGGAAACCCATCCCTTTGCCAGACGGCATGGCGCCGATTCCATGGCGGCCGGCCGCAAGGCCCCACCCAAATTTTACATTCTCGACATGTTTCCGTATCCGTCCGGCGCGGGACTGCACGTCGGGCATCCGGAGGGTTATACCGCCACGGACATCCTGGCCCGGTACAAACGCGCCCAAGGCTTGCACGTGTTGCATCCGATGGGCTGGGACGCCTTCGGCCTGCCGGCCGAGCAATACGCCATCAAGACCGGCCAGCACCCGCGCCAGACCACCGAGGCGAACGTCGCCACGTTCAAGCGGCAGATTCAATCGCTCGGCTTCAGCTACGACTGGTCGCGCGAACTCGCCACCACCGACCCGGATTATTTCAAGTGGACGCAATGGATTTTCCTCAAGCTGTACAATTCGTGGTTCAACCCCGAAACGAACAAGGCCGAGCCGATTGAGACGCTAAAGTTTCCGCAAAACCTCGAGGTAGGGCGCGTCACTCCGTGCGCGCCGTCGTCCGCACAAGAGCGGCGGGCAGAGGACTGCCCGCCCTACCCGGCGGAACTCGAATCCAAACGCCGCGCCTGGCGCGACTCCAAGCGTCTTGCTTATGTGAGCGAGCAACCAGTCTGGTGGTGCGAACAGCTCGGCACAGTGCTCGCTAATGAAGAAGTCGTGGACGGTAAAAGTGAAGTGGGCGGATTTCCCGTTGTTCGCAAACCGATGCGCCAATGGATGCTCCGCATCACCGCCTACGCCGAGAAACTTCTTACCGATCTCAACACGATTGACTGGAGTGATTCGCTAAAGGAAATGCAGCGGAACTGGATTGGCCGCAGCATAGGAGCCGAGGTGGACTTTGCCATTGCGGATTGCGGATTGCGGATTGCGGATTCGGAGAAGCACATTCGCGTGTTTACGACGCGTCCCGACACTTTGTTTGGTGCGACTTACATGGTGCTTTCGCCGGAACACAAACTGGTGGACAAAATTGTGCCTGATGAGTGGCCTAAAGGCACCCCACCCTACTGGAAGGGCCCCCCGATTCGGTTCCTTGGAACAGTCACACCAGAGGAAAATCATTCATCTGCCTCAGATTGGGAGCAAGTCGCCGATCCGAAAAACAAATACAGTACGCAAGAGTTGCTGGAGAAAGCCCAGCAATTTGGTGCCGAAGTGGTTTCTGTCAAAGATTGGAAGCCACTTTCCAATTTGCCCAAGGATTTACAGCGGCAAATCGCGCATTATTCAGCGTTACCACTGGCAGCAGATTCCGAATGTGTCACAATTGCCTTCGCAGACCCCGGTGATCTGCCAGCCATTGATGCCATAGCGTCTCTGGTCGGACGTCGAATTGATATCAAGTTGGCAAATGCATCGGAACTCGAAACGGCCATTGGAATCACTTTTCGAACGCTAGGTTGGTTGAGCCCAGTGGAAGCCGTCCAATACTATCGGCATTATGCGGCTGGGAAAAGCGACCTGGAACGCACGGAACTCGCGAAGGAAAAGACCGGCGTGTTCACCGGCGCTTACGCCATCAATCCGGTCAACGGCCAGAAGATTCCCATCTGGATTGCCGATTACGTCCTCGCCAGTTATGGCACGGGTGCCATTATGGCGGTGCCGGCGCATGACACTCGAGATTTCGAGTTCGCCACCAAGTTTAATCTGCCGATTATCCAGGTTGTCCAACCACCTGACCCGAAAACCGATTGGCATGGATTTGTGGACGACGGCACGTCGGTGAATTCCAGCGGGCCGGAAATTTCCATCACCGGGCTGCCCACGCCCGAGGCAAAAAAGAAAATCACCGATTGGCTTGAATCCAAGGGCCTCGGCAAAAAGACGGTCAACTTCAAGTTGCGCGACTGGCTGTTCAGCCGGCAGCGGTACTGGGGCGAGCCGTTCCCGATTGTCTGGAAGAAGGATACCGCCGGGAACCTTTATCACGAAGCCTTGCCGGAAAGCGCATTGCCCGTGTTGCCGCCGAAGCTCGAAGATTACAAACCCATGCCCGACGGCCAGCCGCCGCTCGCCCGCGCCAAGGGTTGGGTGAATCTGCCCGATGGTGCCACGCGCGAGACGAACACCATGCCCCAATGGGCCGGCAGTTGCTGGTATTATCTCCGCTATCTTGATGCCAGGAACAACGCCGCCTTCGTCGGCAAGGAAGCGGAATCGTATTGGATGGGTAGCCGCGGACGTCAGTCCGCGCCATCTTCTTCCGCAGACAAGAATGCGCCGACTGACGTTGGCGGCTACAGAGCTCAAGGAGTTGATTTGTATGTCGGCGGCACGGAGCACGCCGTGTTGCATCTGCTCTACGCCCGGTTCTGGCACAAGGTTTTGTTCGACCTCGGCCACGTCTCGACGCCCGAGCCGTTCTTCAAACTCGTCAATCAAGGTCTGATTCTCGGCGAAGACGGACAAAAAATGTCGAAGTCGCGCGGCAACGTGGTGAACCCGGACGATATTCTCAAAGAGTTCGGCGCCGACGCCTTCCGTCTTTACGAAATGTTCATGGGACCGCTTGAAATGGTGAAGCCGTGGAGCACGCAAGGTGTGGCCGGCGTTTACAAATTTCTGGGACGCGTCTGGCGATTGTTCGTGGATGAAGCAAGCGAAACGGAGTTCGAGCAGGCGGAAACGACCGCAGAGAACGCAGAGAAACGCAAAGAGCTTCTGAACCTGATCAAGTTCAGCCCCGCGATCAAGGATGTCCAACCGACCCCGGCACAACTCAAGACGCTGCATGCCTGCATCAAAAAAGTCACCGAAGACCTTGATGGGATGCGTTTCAACACGGCCATCTCGGCGATGATGGTTTTTGTGAACGACGCGATAACGTGGGAGACAAAACCGGTTTCGGTGCTGCGCGAGTTTTTGATTCTGCTCGCCCCCTTCGCGCCGCATCTGGCGGAAGAACTCTGGGAAAAACTGTCCACAGTCCACAGTCGGCAGTCCGCAGTCGGCAGTCCGCAGTCGGCAGTCCATAGTCCGCAGTCTTCGGTCCCGACTGGAGACATTGGACTCGGGACACGGGACTCCTTGGCATACGCGGTCTGGCCGAAGTTTGATCCGGCGCTGCTTGTTGAGGACACGCTGGGGATTCCGGTACAGGTCAACGGCAAGTTGCGCGACGTTATCCGGGTCCCGGCCAACGCCGATAACGCCACGGTGGAAGCCGCCGCCAAAGCTTCGGAGAAGGTACAGCAATTCATGGCCGGCAAAACGATCCGGAAGGTCATCGTCGTGCCGAAGAAACTGGTGAACATCGTGGTGGCGTGAAATGTAGCACAGGCGTCGCGCCTGTCTTAAATTTCAAGAGGGAATGAAGGCGGGCGCGACGCCTGTCCAACACGGCGGCAGGGTTACGATTGGCACAATCACGGCTTCCAATAGTTCATTATGATCCGAAAAGCAGATGGATCGTTGCCAGGACCGTATTCGGACGCCCAAAACCAATAATACCAGGGAGAATTGATGCCGGTTCTCGAATCCGTGCGGGCATTCTGGAAGACCACCCGGCCGTCCGGGAAGAGTGCATTGAGTCCGGCAACCGAACCCGATGCCCGGTGCGACAATAGGTTGGTATTGTTGACCAGGTCGGTCGTAATGCTTTTCTGCGGATTGACCTCAGTCAACTTCGACGGAGACGGCAAACTTAGAGGGGTGCCAAACTCCAGTTGCACCAACGAGTAAGTTAATTTTGGGAGGGTGAAGGAGCCGTAGGTGGGACTATTTATCCGTTCGGTGGCGCGCAATTGTGGGTAGTAGTTATAGCCCATGCGAAGATAAGGGTTGCCGGTATAACCAACGGGGATGGAAGGCCAGCCACTGGGGGCGGTGGCGTAGAGGTCGTAAGAAAAGTCGCTGTTGATCCGCGCGGTGCCGGGGCAATAAAATGTTTTTGGGTCCACGACGGCTTTGGTTCTGAACAAAAGCCCCAGACTCTCAAAACCACGAGTCAAGTTGGTGCTGCCTGCGGAATCGAAGCGGCAGGCTTCGTACGTTTGCCAGGAATTTTGGTTTTGCGCCCAACCGCAGATGGGCACGTAGCCATTCGCTTCCGCACAATAGAGGTTCATTCCCACCCCGATCTGGCGCAGGTTGCTCACGCATTCAGCCCGCAGAACGCGCTCCCGGGTGGTGAACGATGCCGACAGCAACACCGCCGCCAACATGGCCCCAACGCCCATGACGACGAGCAATTCAGTCAAGGTGAACGCCCGGGTGGAACCGCTTTGCCGCCGGCGGGTCGCGGTCAATTTTTTCATGGATGATTTGTTCATTGGCAAAATCAATTGCCGCACTGGACGCGGAAGTAACGCTGCGAATTCGTGGCCGGGACGTTTATAAACAGCTGGCTGCCAATCGTCCCGATATTGCCGGGAAACACCGTCCAGACCGGATTGCTCAAATTGGTGGTGGACAGAACCTGATAGTGAAAGTTTTTGCCGGGGGCAACCGCCCAATTCAACACACTGGCGCCTGAGATGTAAGGTGCAATGTGAAGAGCCAGAACGGAAGCCGGATTGGTGGGAATTGTGCCGGAGAGAAACTCCTGGAGATTGTTCATGCCGTCGCCATCCGCATCATCCTGCGCCCGGGACAGATCGCCCGCCTGTCCGGTGGGGTGCCCGAAGTATTGGATCATCCACCAATCCGGGATGCCGTCTCCATCGCTGTCCACCGCAGGCCAATTGGCCAGCGCAAAGGCGTCGCCGGCACTGTTCAAATCGCCGCTCACCAGGCCGGCATCCCAGCTTTGAAAGGCGAGCTGCAATTCATTCGTGCTGAGGGCCGGCTGGGACACCCATGAAGTCCACCCGGTTTCCGTCGTTCCCGTGACGAGCAGACTGTTCAATCCCGAAAGGCGGTCAAACACCACCAGGGAGGGAGGTCTCACGATCCCGGGCAATATGTTGGTGGCGAAACTGCGGAACACCACGAACCGTCCGTCCGTGCTGACCGCCGGTGAATCCGAAACCCCGGCGGCGCTGGTGTTGCCGCTTTGATCCGTGCTGACCAGGGTGATGGTGCCCGTCTGGCAATCCTTGAGATAAACGTCATTGACACCATTGTTGTCGCCGGCCACGAGATTGGTGGCGGTGACAAAGGCGACATAGCGTCCATCCCCGCTCCACGGCGAGGAACCTTTGATTTGGGCCGCGTTCGGACAAAGAAACAAATTCGACTGGCCAACCAGGTCGTAAACGAACAACAGGTTCGTAGCCACGTAGAGCAGCCGGTTTCCCGCCGGAGAGATGGCGGCAGAAGTCGGGCTGGCGACTGTGTTGGAGTAGATGTTGGCCTGCAAATTCGCGTCCCAAACCGAGAGCCGTGATGAGCTGTCAAACCAGGCCAGGCGCTGTCCATTCGCACTCATCGAAATATGCCGGCTGGGATGAACGTTGCTGAATACCAGATTGGTCACCGCGGAATTCATGTCCCGCCAGAACAAGCCGTACAGCGAGGTGTAAAGGTTGGTGCAGAAGTATGCGATGTAACGACAGTCCTGACTGCTGGCGGGCAAAAAAACGGAACCGCCCAGGCTGACACCACCGGAGTTGTCGCTCACCAATACGGTGGTGCCGGTCTGCAAATCACGGCGGAAAACATCGACCGCACCATTGTTGTCACCCGCCACCAGGTTGGTCGCGGCACTGAGAAAGACGACATACCGGCCGTCGGCGCTGATGATCGGATTGAAAGAAGGCCCGCCCCCGCCGGAGTTTCCATCCAGTCCCACACTCACGAGAATGTTGCTGTTGGCCAGCAAATTGCGAACGAAGACGTCGGCGACGCCGTTGAAATCGTTTGTCACCAGATCGCTCGCGAAACTGGCAAACGCCGCCAGCCTGCCGTTGCCGCTGATGGAAAGCTGTCCCAGCGAACTCGCCCGATCCCCGGCTTGAGAAAGCGCCGAAGGATCGCGCGCAGAAATCAGCACATTTGTTCCCGCCGTCGCGTCCCACAGGAAAACGTCCGACGCGTTATTGTTGTCGGAGGCAATCAACCCGCCGTCGAGTGCCGCATATACCGCGCATTGGCCGTCGGCGCTCAGGGCCGGAATCGCTCCCAGTTCATCCATCGAACCCACACCGTTCGTATTCGCGTCCAGCAGCACGGTTGAGGCGATTTGCAGGTCCCGGCGATAGATATGCAGGCCGTTGGAAACGGTGTTGCTCACCAAGTTGGTGGCGTCGCTGAGAAACGTCACGTAGCGCCCATCCTGGCTCACGGCCGGGGTGTGCGACGTGCTGTTCGTCGGCCATAAACCATCCGGGCCTGCGCTCACCAGCACATTGGTGCCGGCCTGCCGGTCCCACAGACGAACACTGGAGCCATTCGTGCTCCCGGCTGGCTCGCGCTGCACAAAGGCGACAAACCTCCCGTCCGATGTCATTTCCGGACCATAAACGTCGTCGCAGTATGCCCAGGGCGCGTAGCCATTGGTGCTCACCATCGTGGTCGTCCGATTCAGCGTGTCGTAGAGAAAATAAATCACCGCCGCCACGCCTGAGCCGCCGGGGGAGACCGTTCCGTTCGTCCAGCCGGTCTTGAATGCAACGTACCGGCCATCATCGCTCAACACCGGGTGAGAGGACGGCATCGAGATCAAATGCAGCAGGTTGGAGACAGTCATCGCCGCATTCGTACTGGCCCAGGTGGTTGTGGCCGCCAGACGGTCACGGACATAAATCTCGCCCTGGGTGGTGGCGGGAACTCCCGGAGCCAGATTCGTAGCCATGCTAAAAAACGCCACAAACCTTCCGTCCGGCGTGATCGCCGGCGTGGCCAAGGTGGCTGCCGGTGGCGAGCCATTTCCAACCGCTTTCACGCTCATCAGCCAGGTGGTTTGCGTGATCAAATCCCGCACGAAGACATCCGGAATTCCGTTGGTGTCTCCGGCCACCAGGTTCGTCGCCGCGCTGATGAACGCCACGCACGTGCCGTCCAGCGTCATGACCGGGTCTGTGGAAGCCCCGTTGGCACAACCACCGTTTGCCGCCATGCTGATGAGCACGGTTATGCCCGTGAAGGTATCGCGCAGGAAAATGTCAGTGACTCCGTTTGTATCCCCGGGCACGAGGTCGCTGGCATCGCTTTGGAACACGACGTAGCGGCCATCGGCGGATGCCTGTCCGGCCGTGGAATGGCCGTTGCCGCCGCCGGTGCCGCCGGCATTGGCGCTCACGAGTTCGGTGGTATTAAGGTCGCGATCACGCAAATAGACGTTCAAGACCAGCTGACTGTTGCCGCCGGGTGTCAAATCGTTGGCCAGGCTGGAAAAGACCACGTAACGGCCATCGTCACCGATCCAGGGCGCAACCGAGTCGCCGTTCCCGCCGGCGGGCAGGGCGACGGCCGGGTTCCGCGCGGAAAGGAGTTGCACCGGGCTGGCGCACAAGGAGGGAACCGCAACCAGGATGCCTCCAGCGGTGATCGCAAAGAAATGCCGCTTTGCTTTTGTCAGAAGTGAGCCAATCAACCTTTTCATAAGGGCAACCTTTCTCCCATCCGTCTCGGATGGATTGATACGTTCCCGAAAATCTTCCAATTGATGATCCTAATTTGTATCTGATGCAAACGGGCCGGTCAATTATAAAGCGTCGGGGCAAGCTCTTCGCCGCCAACAATAATGTGCCCTTCCTCGGCACTGCCTATGGCGTCACCTGGAGCGGGACCTCCACCAACAAGGACGGGACCATCCGGGTCATGATTCCTGGCACCATAGCTGCTTCAATCGCCGCACTGGATAAGGAAGAAACGCTGCGCATCCCCGGCCTGGACATTGAAATAACCGTGACTGCCAACGACGGTGGCGTTGCCGGGAAACACCTGCCAGATGGGATCGTTCAGATTGGTGGTGGACAGCACGTAATAGCTGCTGCCCGGAACGGCGTTCCAATTCAGCGAGCCGCCGCCACTGGAGCCGGAAGTCCCGGTAACAAGTTGAAAGGTCAGAACGATGTTCGGGCTGGTGGAATTCGTGACGGCAAAAACATTCAACCCTGCCGCAAAAACATCGTCGGCCCGGTTTAAATCGCCACCGACCAGCCCCGAATCCCAGCTTTGAAAGGCGATGCTTGTGCTGTTCGTGCTGAAGACCGGCTGGCTCAGCCAGGTCGTCCAGTCGGTGTCATTCACTCCCGTGACCACCACGGTGTTCGAGCCGGTCAGCCGGTCAAACGCCACCAGCGAGGGCGGCGATAGTATCCCCGGCGACACATCGGGGGCGAAGGTCCGGAACACCACGAAACGTCCGTCGGCGCTGACTGCCGGCGAATCGGAGGCCCCCGCGGCACTGGCGGTGCCGGTTTGATTCACGCTCACCAGAGTCAGCGTGCCGGTCTGCAAATCGCAGAGATAGACGTCATTGGTTCCGTTGTTGTCGCCCGCCGCGAGACTGGTCGCGGTCACAAAAGCAACATAGCGTTCGTCCCCGCTCCAGGGCGAAGATCCCAGGAGCGGGACTGTGCTCGGAAAAACGAATAAATTCAAGCCGCTGGCCACATCACCAACGAACAATTGGTTGGTGGTTTGGCAGAGCAGCCGGTTGCCTCCGGGCGAAATAGCCGCACCGATCAAGCCGGGCGTTGTGTTGGTGTAGATATTAGACGACAAATTTGCGTCCCAAACATAAAGGTTGGGCGAAGTGTCAAAGTATGCCAGGCGTTGCCCGCCAGCGCTCAGGGAGATGGCTATGGTGGGATTGGCATTGCTGGACACGAGATACGTTGCGCCGGCGGACAGGTCCCGCCAGAACACGTTGGTCAGCGCGCTGCTCAGGTTGGTGCGGCACAAAAATGCCACGTATCGGCCGTCCTGGCTGCAAGCCGGGAGCAAGCTGTTTGTGCCGAACCCGGCCCCGTTGGAGTCCACGCTCACCAATACCGTGGCGCCGCTCTGTAAATCCCTGCGGTATATATTGCTCGCTTTATTGGTAACGTTGGCCACCAGATTGGTGGCGCCACTGATGAAAATGACGTACCGGCCATCGGTGCTGATGACGGGATTGTAAGACGGGCCGCCCAGAGCGGAGTTGCCGTCGAGTCCCACACTTGCCAGGATATTGCTGTTGGCGGTCAGATCGCAGACGAACACGTCATAATCCTGGTTAAAATCGTTCGGCACCAGGTCGCTCGCCAGACTGGCGAAAGCCACCCGCCCGCCATCGCCGCTGATCGAGCACGCGCCCAGGGCGCTGAAGCGGTTGCCGGATGCGAAAAGCGCCAGCGGATTATGCGAAGAAATCAATTGATTCGTGCCGGTGGCCGAGTTCCACAGGAATACGTCGGGCGTATGGTTGACATCCCCCGGCACCAGCCCGCCGTCCGGCGTGGCAAACGCGATGCAACTGCCATCGGCGCTGAGACTCGGTTCGTCATTTGACATGTCCCCCGTCGCCATGCCGTTCGTGTCGGTGTCCACCAACACCATGTTGGTGGTTTGCAGATCACACCGATACAAGTGCATACCGTTCGTGACCGCCGTGCCCATGATGTTCGTGGCGTCGCTGAGAAACGTCACGTAGCGGCCATCCGCGCTTAACGCCGGCGCGTAGGACGTGCTGTTGGTCGGCCACAAGCCATTTGCGCCCGCGCTCACCAGCACATTGGCGCCGGTCTGCCGGTCCCAAAGACGAACACTGGCGTTGGTTTTGCCCCCCGCTATCTCGCGCTGCACAAAGGCGATGAACCGTCCGTCCGGCGTCATTTCCGGGCCATAGACATCATCACACCCGACCCAGGGCGCGTAGCCATTGGTGCTCACAATCGTGGTCGTCTGATTCACCGAGTCGTACTGAAAGAAAATCACCGCCGGCGTGCCAGCCGGGGGAGTGACCGTTCCGTTTGTCCAGCCGGTCTTGAAGGCAACGTACCGGCCATCGTCGCTGATTACCGGATGCGAGGACGGCATTAGCAACGAGAACACAGACGGGGACGTTTGCAGTATGTTGGAGCAAATCAACGCTGCATTCACGCTGGCCCAGATCGTCGTTCCGGCCAGCCGGTCGCGCACGTATATTTCCCCCGTCAACAGGCTTGGCACACCTGCCGCCAGATTTGTTGCCGAACTGAAAAACGCCACGAACCTTCCGTCCGGCGTGATGACCGGCGAAGACACAACCGAATTTGGCCCGCTGGCACCCACGGTCACCCAAGTGGTCGTTCTGTTGACCAGATCACGTACGAAAATATCCGGGATTCCGTTTGTATCGCCGGCTGCCAGGTTTGTTGCCGAGCTTATGAACGCGACCCACCTGCCGTCCGGTGTCATGACCGGACTGGTGGAGTCGCCGTTGGCCCAGCCGCCATTCGCCGCCACGCTCACGAGAATGTTCGTGCCCGCCTCCAGGTCCCGCATAAAGATGTCGTTGGCCCCGTTGGTGTCGCCGGGCAACAAATCGCTCGCATCGCTTTGAAAGACCACGTACCGGCCGTTGGTGGAAATCTGTCCGCATCGCGAATTGCCATTGCCGCCGCCGGTGCCGTTCATATTGGCGCTCACCAGCACCGTCAGGTTGGAGACGCAATCGTGCAGAAACACATCCAGTCCGAATTGGCCATTGTCATTCGTCACCAGGTCGTTGGCCGAACTGCTGAACACCACGAACCGTCCGTCCGGGCTGAGCCAGGGAATGACCGAATCGCCGTCCCCGCTCACCGACAGGGGCATCGCGGGGTTCCGCGCCGAAACCAACTGTGGCGGACTGGCGCACAAGATCGAAGCCGTCATCAGGAGGCCGCCGATTATGATGGTGGAGCAGGCCCGCCGGGCTCTTTTCTGCGGCCGGCTGCTCGACATTTTTACGCTGACACGGTTCATTTCCAATTCCAGGATTAGCATTGGCCCATTCAACTGGCCGACTCACGGCTGCCAGCAGCTTTGAACATACATAAAATCCGGGTTGCTGTCGGAATAGTTCTTACCGATGGAAATCCACAAATTCGGGTCAAAAGGAGTGGGGTTTTGTTTGACGCCTTGCCACATAACATGACCGTCGCCAAAGACCGCATTAATGCCTACCACCGTGCCCCCGGATTTGTGCGAGCTTTGGTTAAGGGCGCCGTAAACGACATCCACCGCCATGCTTTTCGACTGGTCAATCTCCGTTTGTTTGAAAAGTGGATAACCCGAATCCTTAGCAAGGAATTGGGCACGCTTTATGAATTGGGTTTTGGCGGTTGACGGAAGCGGATTCATTTTTTGGAAGCACTGCGTTGGCCTTGTCGTTGAGCGTCGTGAGTGTTTGGGCTGGAAAGAGACGGCGGCGATGGTGTTTTTGTCCTGAGCGGGCACAGTCCCCCCTTCGCCATCTGGCGGCGCAGCGTCGGGGATCAATCCGGGACAAACCCGCTACCCGGCGGGCCGTCCGGCCTGCGGCAAGGGCCATAGTCGCGCCATCAGTTGCCGCCACCAGACCAGCCACGCCTCGGGCACCTGCACGCGCACCACCAACACCCGCGCGTGATTCACCAACTGCGCCGGCAAGAGCATCAATTGGCGCAGCAGGGTTCTGAATTGCCAGCCTTGGCAGGCGTCCGGCAAGTGCAAGAGCTTGAGCGCCGCCATCAGGTTATAGGCCAGCGCCGCCACGGCATAAAACATCCGGTTGGCATTCAATTCGGCGCAGGGCGGATGGTGCAAATCCAATCCGTTCAAGACTTCCTTGAACAACTGCTCCTTCTCGCCTTTGAGTTTGTGCCGCGCAAACACCGCCGCCGCGTCGGAGCGCGCACCTTCGCACACGACGAAGCGGTAGTTCCAAAACATCTCGTCGTCGCGTTTGAACCGCACCACCGCAAAGGTCTGCGGCTGCTCCGCGCCTTCAGGCTGATGCCGGATCAAACAGTGTTGTTCGGTGATGGGCAAACCATCGCGCCATACGGCTGCCTGGGGCGTGCCCCACACCGTTTCGGGCTGTGCCGCCGCCGTGCGTTCCAGCGGCCCGGTCCACTTGTTGTAGCTCACGCTCCACCGTGCAAAGCCTGCCGCGCCGATGGCCTTCAGATACACTCCGGCGCTGGAGCCGCTGTCGGCCAGCAACTCGGCGGCTCGCTCCCGCCACAGATCACGATTGCGTTCCAGCATCGCCGGCAGCGCTGCGCTCACCTCGCCCGGACTGTCCAGATGGCTGTCCGTCAGAAAGGGCCCAAACCAAAAGGTCTGCCACGAGAGCGCCAGATCGCCGTTGTAGTTGACCCTGGCCCCTTGAAAGCTCGGCCCGCTGACCTCCAGTTGCGTGTCGTCGAAGAACACTTCGGCCCGGCCGCAGTAGGTCCAGCGCCGGGGGTCGGCCCGGGCCAACACCCAGTTCACGAACTGCCGGATCAGTTCCCAGAACGCGGCCACCGTCTGGGGACTTTGGGCGCGCAACCATTCACCCACAGTCGTCTGATCGGCAAACGCCGGCACCCGTGCCAGCAACTTGGCCAGCGGCTCTTCGTTGAGCCGTTCGGCGTCGGCCAGCGAAGCGCCACCCGAACACAAACTGTAAAGCAACTGCGCGACCATCAACTCAGGACTGTAACCGTGCGTCTTGCGTTTGCGGGGGTCCAACCCTGGAATCAGGCGCAGCTTCTCCCAGAGTCCGAACTGCTGGCAGAGCGCTTCGACGGCGGGCAAACCGCCATGCACGCTGTGCGAAGTATTAGCGACAAACTCCAGGCGGAGCTTGGAAGAACGTTTGGTCAAGGCCGGCATGTGTTACCGACCTGCCGCCACAACTTTTGTTCAAAATCCCCTCCGGAAAACTTCACCCTCCAGTGCATCCATCGTTCAACTGGCTAAGGATTGGGGCGGTCAGCGCAGAATCCGTTGTAGCATATGTAGCAGCCGGCGTGAGCCGGCTCAGATTAATTGGAGCGGACTCACGTCCGCTGCTACAAATTTTTTTCCCCGCTCGCCAGGATGGTCTGGAAATGCGGCGGCTGTTCTTCACGGGCAATCACGCGGGGGAATCTTCTTCCTGCTGAAGAATTCTGTGAATATTTATTGGACGAGATGGCTTGACTTGGTGTATATCTTCCTGAAGCTGTACTAAAACAACAAATCGTTCGCAATAAGTCAGATAAATCAGAGTGCCATGCCCGTTATAGGAAACCTCCAAAGCTGTCGCCTGCGGGGATTACTCCCGCTCTGGCTTGCGGCGCTCTGTCTGATTTTGCCCGGCGTGTCACAGGCCGACGGCACAAATGGCACCCAGCCCGTCGTCAGTGTGCAAACCCTCAGCAACACCACGGAGTCCGGTTCGCCATCAGGGGCCTTTACGATCCAACGAACGGGAGACACAGGACAGGCGCTGGTGGTGAACTATCGCCTCAGCGGCACCACCACCAACGGGGTGGATTACCAGCGATTGTCCGGCACAGTGACCATCCCCGCCGGCCAGTCCTCCATCCAAATCCAGGTGGCCCCCATCAACAATCTTCTGGAAGGAGCAGACAAGAATGTCACCGTAACACTGGTTCAGCAAAACCAGCCGTTCACCATCGTGGCGCTGCCGGACACCCAGTATTACACCCATGAAATTTACGGTGCCACGCGCGGCATGTTCACAGCGCAAACCCAATGGATTGTTGATCACAAGGGCGACTCGAACATTGTTTTTGTTTTGCACGAAGGCGACATCACCGATGATAACAACGCACCGGAATGGACGAACGCCTTGACCAGCATCGGCCTGCTGGACGGCGTGGTCCCTTACGCGCTGGCGGTGGGCAATCATGACGGACTCGAGACGAGCCAAAGCCAGACGGCCCTTTTTAACCAATTCTTTCCCGTGAGCCGGTTCCAGAATCTGCCGACGTTCGGCGGGGTGTTTGAATCCAATCGCATGGATAATTGCTACCACTTGTTCAGCGCCAGCGGAGTGGATTGGCTGGTGCTTTCGCTGGAATTCGGGCCACGCAACGAGGTGCTGGCGTGGGCCAACCAGGTGGTGACCAACTATCCGAATCGCCGCGTCATCGTACTCACCCACACCCATGTGTATTATGACAACACCCTGCATGGCAGCTCCAGCAATCAATTATGGATGCCGACGAGTTATGGACGTGCGAACAACGGCACGGATGTTTGGGAAAAATTCATCCGCCACCATGCCAACATGGCTTTTACGTTCAACGGGCATGTCCTGGGCACCGGCACCGGACGGCTGGTGGGCGTGGGCGATTATGGCAACCAAGTGTTTCAGATGCTGGCCAACTATCAGGGATTGGTGTTGGGCGGCGCGGGCTATCTCCGCATCGCCCAGTTCTTCCCGGACCAGGACAAAATGTCGGTCAGCACTTACTCGCCGTATCTGGACAGTTGGCTCACGGACACGAACAATCAGTTTGCGTACACCAACCTGGGCGTTTTCGCCAATGCCAGCCCCGGTTATCTGGTGGACACCCAATACACCAGCGCCAGCCTGATCATCACGAACGATGACGTGGATTTGACTCCTCCGGGTGTCTGCGGCCTCAGTTACATGGGCGTGCCGCCCACCATCAAAGTGACCTTCAATGAACCGGTGGAAACGGTGTCGGCGCAAACCGTCACCGACTATTCCATTGACAACGCCGTTCACCTGACCAGCGCCACTCTATTGTCTGACGGCAAAACGGTGGCGCTCGCCACGGACTCGGATTTTACTCCCAACACACTTTACACGCTGACCGTCAACCACGTGAAGGACTGCTCGCGCGCAGCCAATGCCATGGTCACGCCGGTTACAAACGACTTCATGTATTCGCCCATTTTGCTTTCCGATGCCTTCACGAACGACGCTCTCCAGGGTTGGACGATTGTGGACGAAGGAACCATCAATGCCCCGTCCAAGTGGCTGGAACATTACGGACGTTTGATGCAACTCAGCAACATTTACGGTCCGAATGGGAACGCAACCGACCATCGCAAAGGAACTTACCTTTACTGGAATGATCCACAGGCGCTGAGTTGGAGCACCTACACGCTCTCCGTGACGTTTAACACCCAGGATGACGACGGGGTGGGCGTGCTGTTCCGCTATCAGAATCCGTCGAACTACTACAAGGTGGATTTGGATTCCCAAAGGAATTTTCACAAGCTGTTCAAGATGGCCAACGGGGTTGAAACCACACTGGCCACCGAGTCTGGTGGGTATGTAATCGGAAGCAACTATGTCTTGCGGGTTGAAGTGACCAACAGCGAAATCGCCGTGTTGCTCAATGGCACAGTCCTGTTCGGCGGCACGATTACGGACAGCGATTTGAAGGCGGGCACGGTCGCACTCTATTCCTGGGGCAGCCAGGGCGTGTTTTTTAATAATTTGACAGTCACCCCCCCGCACCGTTGGCCCCGCATCACAATCCAGAGTCCTACCAATGGCGCTGCGTTCACCCAACCCGACCCCGTTCCCGTCGCAATGGATATTTCCGATCCCGATGGTTACGTCCAACGGGTGGATTTGTTCTGTGGAACCTCCGTCCTGGCCACATTGACCAATGCGCCTTATCTCTTTCAATGGACCAATCCGCCGGCGGGGAGCTACACCCTGACCGCCCAGATACTTGATAACGCGGGCCTGGTTGGGATTTCCCCCCCGGTCAGCCTTGTGGTTTCACCTCCGCCCCCAAAACCCACGATCATTGAACAACCGGCGAGCCAAAGCGTGCATCAGGGAAACGGGGTCGTCCTTTACGCCCGGGCGGATGGGCCGAACCCCATAGGCTACCAGTGGCTCTTCAACGGCACGCCCGTCGTCGGAGCAACCAACACTCTTCTGATCATCAACAATGTCCAGTCCACAAATTTTGGAAGTTACGCCGTAGTGGCCACCAACCAATGGGGTGCCACTGTCAGCGCCGCTGCCAATCTGAGTTTGGACCCGACGGCGCTGCCCCCCGGCGGCGCAAACGATTCGTCTTCAATGTACCTTGCCAGCGTGGAAATGTTGGATTCGGGCATGCCGTTGATTTCCGTCAATGTGACCAACGTTACGGTGGTGAGAATTGACTGGTCTTCGAATTTTTTGGATTGGACCCCGTTGTTCACCCTCACCAATGGCGGCAACACGCTTTATTTCACCGACCCCGATGCGGCCAGCCAGCCCAAGCGGTTTTACCGGGCAATGGCGCAACAGTGAAGCATTGGCGCCGGTAAACGATCAAGAATCATCATCGTTGCGCCGAAAAAAGTGGTAAATCTCATCGTCGGCTGATTAATCTCACGCTTGGAACCGCATTATGAGCAGAAAAATCCTCGAATGCTTCACCGCCGTTGACACGGACGTCAAAGGCCTGGACAAGCAGGTGGATTCTTTTGTGAAGGATGGCTATCAGCCCTACGGCAGCCCCTATGTTGTTCCGGGCGAAAAAATCCAGATCTGCCAGGCCGTGGTCATGTTCGAGGAAGACTCAGCCGGCATGAATTTGTCCTCGCAGAACCCCTTGTAGCCGCCGACGTCAGTTGGCGCTGAATCTATCAAGACCCGGCCCGGAAACAAAATTGGCGCGGACTTATGTCCACGGCTACGCAGCTAATTTTTCTCCGCGCCGGCCAGAATCGTCTGGAAATGGGGCGGCTGTTCCTCGCGCGCAACCACGCTGATTTCAATCTTCTTGAAGCCCGCCGCTTCCAGCCAGCGATGCAAATCGCTCTCCGCAAAACCCGGCCAGCGGTCCCCGTAAAGCTCGCGCGCCTTCCCGAAATTGTGCTTGAGCAAATCGAGGATCAGGATTTGCCCGCGCGGTCGGAGAATATTGTGGGCGGCGACAATCGCCTCCGCCGGAACCTCCGCGTGATGCAGCGCCTGGCTCAAAATCACCAGGTCAACGCTGACCTCTTCAATCGGCGGGTTTTGCAGGTCGCCCAGCCGGAATTCCAGGTTCTTCAGCCCATTCTTCTTCGCCTTGGCCGCGCCGAACGCCACAATCTTTTCCGAATTGTCCACCGCAATGACTTTTTTGCAGCGCCGCGCGAGCAGTTCGCTCAACAGACCCTCACCCGCGCCGAGGTCAGCCACGACCAGCGGCGGCAGGATGCGCAACAACAAATGTCCGAACGCCTGCCACGACCGGCCCGGTCCATAGACGCGGTCGAACCGCCCGGCGACCTGGTTGAAATAAACCTGCGCCTGCTCGCGCCGGCGGGCGAGGATGCGCTTGAGATTGATCTGGTCGCCGCCGTGTTCCGGCAGTTCCTTCGCGCCGCGGATGGCCAGCTGGATGAATTCGCCCGTGTCGCCGTTGGCCTGCGCATTCAGTTTGTAAAACGTCCGCTTGCCCTCGCGCCGCGCCTGCACCAGCGCGCAGTCCGAGAGCAGGCCCAGATGCGTCGAAATGCGCGACTGGCCGAGCCGGGTGATTTCCTGCAGCTCGTTCACGGACAACTCGTCGCGCTCCAGCAGCGCCACGATGCGCAGCCGCGTCGGGTCGGACAGTGCCCGCAATGATTTCAGGGTGGCTGACATGCTCTCAACCTTTTTCCATTCCGGCGGCGTTTGGCATCACCCGGCAACGATGGCGGGTGATGAATGGTGCTTGCCGCCACCAAGGCACCCAAGCCGGAAAATTGTCAGAACCCCCGCCGTTTCACAAGTTCCCAGTTGCAGGATGCGCTCGGAATACAGTGCATCGCCCCGCAAGAACGTTGCTTTGCCTGAAACGCATGGCTAGATTTGTTCCGATTCCAAATTACACGCTCGTTTAGCCTCCAACCGATCGGGAAAGCGCATCAAAAGTTGTGGGTGAAAATGGATGCAACCAACGAAAAACACACAATGACCGGTGACCGCGGCGCTGAAGGTTCCGCAGGATCTGATGGATTGATACCTGGCCCGGCGTCACATCCGGTCCGGTTCAAATGGTTTCGAGGATCAGTCGTGGCAATCCTGTCAGGCTTTCTGGTTCTCTGCGTCTCAAGTGTTGTCCAAAAATCCTCGACCTGGGATGAGACGCATTATCTGGGTGCTGGAATTTATGCGCTGAAAACGCTCAGTCTCGACACCGATGAAAACCGGTTGCACCCGATTTTGTGGACGGTTTGGCACGATCTTCCCCTGCTGGCAACGACCATTCCCGAAGAGGTATGGAAAGAACCGGATGGTATATGGCGCGGGCAGAAAATCATCGCGCTCCGGCCGGATGACAACCTGCTGAATGCCTGCCGGATCGTATTGCTCCCGTTTGCGCTCCTGCTGGGAATTCTGGTTGCCGTGTGGTCGCGCCAACTCTACGGAGATTTTGGCGGACTGTTGTCACTGACGCTCTTTTGTTTTTGTCCCAATATTCTGGCCCATGCGGCTCTCATCACACCGGACATGATGTTCGGTTGTTTTACGGTATTGAGTGCTCACCGGTTATGGCGCCTGGCCCAGGCGCCCGGCCGGCGAAATCTTCTTTGGTGCGGTTTGGCGCTGGGGCTTATGCTGCTGAGCAAATACACGGCTTTTCTGCTCGTGGCGGCTCTTTTCGTCACCGACCTGGTCTATCGCATCGCCGCCCGCCAGATTGACTGGCGCTCTTGCCGGGGTCTTTGGCGGGGATTACGCCACTGGCCGGCGGTTCTCGGGATGGGATTTTTGCTCGTATGGCTTTGTTATGGATTCCAGGTTGGCGAATTGGTCCTGCCGTCGGGGAACAGGGTTCCGATGCCGGCGGCGCCTTTCTTCCAAGGGGTGATTTATCAGTACCAGCAATCCCGGTATCCAGTGCCATGTTTTTTGATGGGCATGTATTCCACGAGCGGCTGGTGGTTTTATTACCTCGTGGTCTGCCTGATTAAAATTCCTGTGGGGATTTTAGTCCTGACTGCGGGGCTTGGGCTGGTCCGGCGAAGATGGGGCTTTTGTTTTCGTTTGGACGAACTGTATCTGGCCGTCCCATTTCTGCTGGTGTTCATCTACTTCTCGTGTTTCAACAACATCCAACTCGGCTTCCGGTATCTGCTGCCGGTGTATCCGCTGTTGTTCGTGTTGGTCGGCAAGTATGGAGAAGTTCTTCACCGAACCGCAGTGCGCATCGCGGTAGGCGTGCTGGCCCTCTGGGTGGTGGCGGACTCGGTTTGGATCTGGCCGGATTATCTGGCGTATTTCAATGAACTCATCGGCGGACCCCGCCAGGGATACCACTGGCTGGGAGATTCAAACCTGGATTGGGGACAGGATTTAAAGGGCCTGGGAAAATTCATGGTGGATCATGACATCAAACGCGTCGCCTTGAGTTATTTCGGAACGGCCGATCCCGCCCATTATGGCATAGATTACCTGTACCTTCCCTCGGCCAGCAGCAGCCTGCCGCATACACCGCCCTTGGGGGGCAGCTCATCGACGCCACGTTTCATCGCCATCAGCGCTTCCGAATATCAAGCCAGCGCTTTTGATGATAAAGACACGTACAAAGATTTTTATCGCTTCGTCCCCAACCACATGATTGGCGGTTCGATTCTGATTTTCGATCGGGAAGCGCGCCTCCCGCGCACAAAAGCGCCCCTGCCGCTCAGAATCCGCAGCCTGTTCCAAAAACCGGCCCCGATTGATTCGTGCCCCTGAAGCCGGGGCCTGAGCATCACCAGAATCCCCGTTGGAGGGAATCCCCCGACAAACGGGCGCCTCCCGCCGGGGCGGACCGGGGAAATGATTGGTTTACGATGATATTTGCGACCCTCGCGATTCGGCCGCAGAATTTCCCAAAAAAGCATTTGACGCGTCTCAAATTCCTTATATCATCTTATCTTGATACGTCAATATGACATTTTAAACCATTGATTCATGAGCAAAAATTACATCTTTTCATCGGAGTCCGTCGGCGAAGGCCATCCGGACAAGGTTTGCGACACCATTTCCGACGCCGTCCTGGATGCCTGCCTCGCGCAGGACAGGTTCAGCCGCGTCGCCTGCGAATGCTACGCCAAATCCAACATCGTCATCGTCGGCGGCGAAATCACCACGCGCGCCAAGCTCGACTTCACCAGAATCGCCCGCGACACCATCCGCGAAATCGGCTACGTGAACGACGACGACGTGTTCCACGCCGACAAGGTGTTTGTAAACACCATCATCACCCAGCAATCGCCCGACATCGCGCAGGGCGTGGACGCCCGCAAAGCCAAGGGCAAGAAAACCGCCAAGCAGGGCGCCGGCGACCAGGGGCTGATGTTCGGTTATGCCTGCAACGAAACACCCGAGCTCATGCCCGCGCCCATCATGTTCGCCCATCGCCTCGGCCGCGAGTTGACTAAAATCCGAAAGAGTGGCAAAGGCCCGGCCTGGCTCCGGCCCGACGCCAAATCGCAGGTCTCAGTGGAATATCGCGACGACAAACCCGTTGCCATCACAAATGTTGTCATCTCCACACAGCATGCGGCGTATGTCGAGCATCGCGAGATTGAAAAGTTCTGCATCGAGCACATTGTCAAAAAGGTTTTGCCCAAACGGTTGCTCACGAAGAAGACCGAGTTTCTCATCAACCCTACCGGACGTTTCGTTGTCGGCGGGCCGCAGGGCGACACCGGTTTGACCGGACGCAAGATCATCGTGGACAGCTACGGCGGCATGGGCCGTCACGGCGGCGGCGCGTTTTCCGGCAAGGACCCGACGAAGGTGGACCGCAGCGCCGCTTACATGGGCCGCTGGGTCGCCAAGAACATCGTGGCCGCGAAGCTCGCCGCCAAATGCGAAATCCAGTTCGCCTATGCCATCGGTTATCCCGACCCCGTCAGCGTCAGTGTGGACACGTTCGGCACGGCAACCGTTCCCGAGAGCAAAATCATCCGCGCCGTCAACCGCGTGTTCAGCTTCCTGCCCTCGGACATCATCGACCAACTCAACCTGCGCCGTCCGATTTATTTGAAGACCACCAACTACGGCCACTTCGGCAAGAGCGACCCGGCTTTGACGTGGGAAAAGATTGATCAAGTCGCCGCCCTGAAGAAGGCGCTGTAACTCATCACGTTTCACGCATCACGCATCACGTTTATGTCCACCATCAAATTACCTCCGTCCCGCGCCAAGGTCGCCAAGACCAACGGCAAGACGGCGCCCGATTTTAAAGTCCGCGACCTCTCGCTCGCCGAGTGGGGACGCAAGACCATCCAGGTTTCCGAGCACGAAATGCCCGGCCTGATGGCCATCCGCGCCAAATACGGCCCGCTCAAGCCGCTCAAGGGCGTGCGCATCACCGGCTCGTTGCACATGACCATCGAGACGGCCATCCTCATCGAGACGCTGGTCGAACTCGGCGCATCCGTGCGCTGGGCGAGCTGCAACATTTTCTCGACCCAGGACCACGCCGCCGCCGCTGTTGCGAAGGCCGGCATTCCGGTTTTCGCGCACAAGGGCGAAACCCTTGAGGAATATTGGGATTTTACGCTCGCCGCGCTCACGCATCCGGGCAACAAAGGTCCGCAGCTCATCGTGGACGACGGCGGCGACGCCACCTTGCTCATCCACAAAGGTTACGAACTTGAAAATGGCGACAACTGGGTTAACACGCCCAGCGACAACCACGAAGTCGCCGTCATCAAGGCCCTGCTGAAGCGCGTGGCGAAGGAACGTCCCGGTTTCTGGCATGCGGTTGCGAAGGACTGGAAGGGTGTTTCCGAGGAAACCACCACCGGCGTGCATCGCCTGTACCAGATGCTCGAACAGGGCAAGCTGCTCGTGCCCGCCATCAACGTCAACGACTCCGTCACCAAGTCCAAGTTCGACAACCTCTACGGCTGCCGCGAATCTCTCGCCGACGGCATCAAGCGCGCGACCGATGTGATGGTCGCCGGCAAGGTCGCCTGCGTCTGCGGTTACGGCGACGTCGGCAAAGGCTGCTCTCACTCGCTGCGCGGGTTCGGTGCGCGCGTCATCGTCACCGAGATCGATCCCATCAACGCCTTGCAGGCGGCGATGGAAGGGTTTGAAGTCAAGACCGTCGAAGACACGCTTGGCGAGGCGGACATCTACGTCACCACCACCGGCAACTGCGACATCATCACGTTCGAACACATGGCGAAGATGAAAGACCAGGCCATCGTCTGCAACATCGGCCACTTCGACAACGAGATCCAGGTGGACCGCCTGAACAACGCCAAGGGCGTCACCAAGCTGAACATCAAGCCGCAGGTGGACAAATACACGTTTGCCGGCGGCAACAGCATTTACATGCTCGCCGAAGGCCGGCTGGTGAACCTCGGCTGCGCCACCGGTCATCCGAGCTTTGTCATGTCCAACAGCTTCACCAACCAATGCCTTGCGCAACTGGATTTGTGGAAGAACAAGGACACCGCCAAGATCGGCGTCTATCGTCTGCCCAAGAAACTGGACGAGGAAGTCGCCCGGCTGCACCTGGAAAAAATCGGCGTCAAGCTGACCAAGCTGACGAAGAAACAAGCCGACTACCTCGGCGTGCCCGTCGAAGGCCCCTACAAGCCGGAGCATTATCGCTACTGAGCGAACTCCAATCTCAAAACACGAAAGGCGAACGGGCAATCGTTCGCCTTTCTATTTTACATTGGCCTTCACCCGTTTGCAGACTACGATTCGGTTCCAACGATGCTATGCCGCACGACCTGGAAAAGATATTGATTTACCACATCACAGACGTGGCGAATCTACCGGGCATTGTTACCGAGAATGGGTTGCAATCCGACGCAGTGATGGTGAAACGAGACCCGGAGATCATCGGCTACGACCACATCAAGAAGAGGCGCCTAAGGGAGATTCCTGTCCCTTGTTGTGAGTGGCGTCGTGTGGGCGAGTTCGTGCCATTTTATTTCTGCCCGCGTTCGCCCATGCTTTTCACCATAAACAAAGGCAATACAGGCCGCCCGGCAGGCTGCCAGAAGTCCATCGTGCATCTGGTGAGTACGATGGCGGCGGGTATCGCGACAGGAAAGGCTTGGGCTGTCAGCAGCGGCAACGCGGGCGCGTACCACACGACTTTCTCAGCAAAACTGGATGCGCTCGATGTGCTTGACTGGGCCGCCATCCGGGCCACGCAATGGCAGGGAATGCAACATCAGAAATCCGCCGAGCTTCTGGTGGCGGATTCTTTTCCTTGGACGGCCATCAAAGAAATTGGCTGTCAAAACTCAACTACGGCTGATAAAGTGCGTTTGGTTCTGGCGGACGCGGCGCACCGGCCCGTTGTCGCAATCAAAACGAACTGGTATTATTAAAGCGATGATCGAAACAACCCGAGGCAATCTGATCAAAGCGCCAGCCGAAGCTCTGGTGAACACCGTGAACACGGTGGGCGTGATGGGCAAGGGAATCGCGCTGCAATTTCGACAGGCTTTTCCGGAGATGTATCGTGCCTACGAAAAGGCATGCAAAGATGGAGACATGCAATTGGGACGCGTGCAAATCTTTGACCTCGGCGGGCTTGTCGGCGGCCCTCACTGGATCATCAATTTTCCCACAAAGGGACATTGGCGGGCGCGTAGCCGCTTGGCTGATGTGGAAAGCGGCCTCGCCGATCTGGTGGCTAGGGTTCGCAAGCTTGGCATCCGGTCCATTGCGGTTCCGCCGCTCGGTTGTGGCAACGGCGGATTGGACTGGAACGAGGTGCGTCCGCGTATCGAACAGGCTTTTGCGGCGCTGCCCGATGTCCATGTGTTTCTGTATGAGCCGGCGGGTGCGCCGAAATCGGCGGTCATGCCAAACAGAACCACACGCCCCAAACTGACGCTCGGACAAGCCGCGCTGGTCGGACTCATGGACCGGTATTTGAAGGGATTGCTTGATCCAGTTGTGAGCCTGCTGGAAATTCACAAACTGATGTATTTTCTGAAGGCAGCAGGTGAAAACCTGCCGAAGCTCACCTTTGAAAAGAGCCTTTACGGGCCGTATTCTCCCGACCTCCGGCACGGTCTCATCCGGATGGAGAAACACCTGACACGCGGCTTTGGGGAAGGGAGCGACAAGCCGACGACTCCCGTGGAATTGCTGCCCAGTGCCGTTGAGGCAGCCGAAGCTTTTCTTACCAGCCTGCCGGAAACCAAAAGCCGAATCGAGAAGGTGGCCGCCTTGATCGAGGGCTATGAAGATCCCTATGGAATGGAGTTGCTCAGTTCTGTGCATTGGGTGATGCAGCACGATGCCGGGGCGCGAGAGAATGTGGATAAAGCCGTGGGCGGGGTGAGAAACTGGAATGACCGCAAGCGGCGCCTGTTAAAACCGGAACATCTGAAACTGGCTTGGCAACGTCTCAAAGACCAAGGCTGGGACACGGTTATCTGACTCCGGAAGAGGAAAGGGCTTATCGTGACATGGACCTGAGAGATGAAAAAGTGGCAGTTGCGATCAACGCGTTGGAACGACGCGCCGAGCGGCAGGACAATGATCTTACGCTGTACAATACCTATGTGGATTGCGGTGTCTTAGCGGAACTTTCAGAAACGGAAAGCCAGGTAGTCTACGGAAGACGCGGAGTCGGCAAGACGCACCTGCTTCATTTTCACCGTCACACGTGTTCTTTGAAACAGCATCGTGTCCCATATTTCATTTTCGATTGCCAACTCCTCGGAAGTGGCACAGCAACTATATCGCCGGACGCTAACGTTGTTGGGCGGAATTATGCGTTTGAGTTTCTAAACGAACTCGGAACAAGACTTTTTGGCTACGTCGAAACACTAAAACTTGGCGATACGAAACAGGCGCATGCGCAGGAAGCAATGCTCGCGTTCGTTGACCACATTTACAGCAAGGATGGCTCTTTCGATTGCCGCAATCTTTCATCAACATTTCGCACATTCTGCTCTCACGCAGAAATTGAGCGAATCTACATTGGCCTCGACGAGTTCGTTTCTGTGCCGCAAGCGGCACAGCCGATCTTTGCCCATATACTCAAGCAAATTTTCGCATCGGACAAACGCGTTGTCTTTAAGATCGCTGCCGTAACGTTTCAGACCAATTTGTATGCGGAGGTTAATGGACAACAAGTCGGTATGGAAATCGGCGCGGACGTTTTTAGTGATATAGACTTGGATAGCTATTTCCTGTGGGACGAAAATCGGGACGCGGTAATGGCGTTTTTTTCCCAGGTACTTTACAATCACCTTGGCGAGCTACTGGGGTGGAATTTGATGTGTTCTCCGGCTGAAAAACGGTCGCATGTGATTTCGTTCTTCTTTACTCAAGAGAAATGTCTCCAAGAGTTGGTCCGGGCGTCGGAAGGAAACTGCCGTGATCTCCTGAACATTTTGAGATTAGCGTACTCTGAGTTCCGTCGCGGAACTGGAGAAAAAATCGGCATTGACCATGTGATCACAGCCGCCAAGGCGTGGTACAGAAATGCGAAATTGAGCAATCTTTCACCGAATACGCGTGACGAAGAATTTCTGAATGCGCTGATTCAAGACGTAATTAAGAACAAGAAATCCAGAATCTTTCATGGTTGGTTATCAAGATGCCAGACATCCACTGCTCGTTCGGCTGTTGAACCTGCGTCTCCTACATAGAATGAGAACCACATGGGCTCATCCAGATCGTCCCGGGGAACCGTATCACGTCTTTACAATTGACTATGGCTGCTATGCCGAACTCAAGGGCACTCGTGCTGAGCCCAATCAAGACGTTTTCCTGTTTCCAGATCTCGCCCCCGCAAAGCAGGATTCTCAAGATATTGTTCCTTTGCCTGACAGACGAAGCATCAGGCGGATTATTGTTTCACGAGGCCAGATTGAGAAGTTTTACACTCGATAGTGAAATTGCATACGCCAGTGCAAAGCAAAAGCCCCAAAAGCCTCAAAACTGACCCGGCACAATCAACCGCTGCGGCGCTTGTATGAAACAGGCTTGACTTCGAGCCGGCTGCGGCTGCGGCGCGGTGAGACACCGCGCCCTATCGAAGAATTCAAACGGAGGCGAATGGGAAACCGTCCACCTTTTTGTTTTAACGCAAAAAATGCCAGGCTGCAAAGATTTGAACCGCTGATAAACGCTCATACGGGCGACTCACGGCCCCAGCCAGACCTTGCCACGGAAGAATGAGGCCGGGCCGCCGACGGCATTTGTGTAAACCAACACCTGGCCCGAAGTGGGAATATTCGTCCATCCGCTGATAGCCGTCCATGATTGGGAAGCCGACAGGTCCGGGCGGGTCTCGAGCGCGTAGTATCGCTGCAATCCGTATTGGGCGGATGGCATGATGGTGGGGAGGGACACGAGTGCCCGGCCGTGGTCAGACGCAATTGTCAGTGCAAACACGCTCGCGGGATTCGCCGGGTCTGTGCCGGCGACGTATTCTTCCCAGGTGAATTTCCCGTCGCCATCCTGGTCGGCCAGCGCCGCAGCGTCAAAATTCGTGCTCCAGTCCGGATTCGCCTGATACAGCCACCACTTGGGCGTGTTGTTGGCGGCAAGGTCCGCCGCGTAGTTGGCCGCAAGGCTGTGGTCGGCCTGGACATTCGTAAACGTGTAGGAAGCCGGCGTCCCGGAATTGACGCCGTCCACCGTCAGCGAAGCCAGGTGATACCAGTTGCTCACCGTCAGCGTGAAGGTGTTGGTTGAACCCGGGTTGACGACCACGGCGCCGGACGGTGCGATGGCGCCGCCATAAGCCGTGCTGGAAGCTATGAGCGCGTAAAACGATTTGTTGGTCCCCACCACCAGGTCATCCAGATAAAAATGCCCCCGGGCGATGATGTCGCCGAACCACGGCTGACTGCTGTCGGCCGCCGCATACCGCGCCTGCGGATTCGACGACGCAACGCCATTGACCCACAGGCTGTAGTAAATCGTTCCGTTCGCGTCCGGCGTGTAGTCCGCCTTGACGGTCACCCGGTAAAACTGGTTTGGCGCCAGATCGGTGTCCAGCAGTTCGGTCCAGCCATTCCCCGGCGTCGGTGGATTCAAACAATTCCATACCGCCAGGTGCCGGTTGGTGGTGACGTACAGCGCAAACGAAGCGTTGGCCACGTCGGTTGGCGTCGGCGGGACGGAATTTGTCCACGGCACGGCCTGCAGGATCATGTCCGCCCACAAATTGGTGTAATACGAGGGATAGAAACGGTTGGTAACGGTCCCATTGATGCTGAGCGCTTTCAGGTGCGGGCCGGGTATCGGCAACAGGCTGTTGTAACTGTAATTGGTTGCCGTCACCAGGGCCGAGCCGGCGGTGTCCGCCGACCAGAAACTCGTGCCCGCCAGATTGAAACCGCCGGCGTAAGACTCGAACGATTCGGCGTAGGGAATTATGTTGTTTGACGACAACCCCGGCATCAGGCGCGGGCGCGTGACGTTAGCGCCGGTGGAATCACCGCAGCCGCCCCAACGGTTGTCGCCCCACACCCAGACCGTGCCGTCGCGCCGGATGCAGATGTTATGGTAATCGCGATTGACCGCGACAACCACATTGCTCAAACCGGGAACCGGGATGGGAAGCGGATGGGTAATTGTCCCGTCGTCGGAAGTGCCGCTGCCCAGCTCGCCGTATTGGTTCACGCCCCATTTCCAAACCGTGCCGTCGGCGCCAAGGGCCATGGAATTTCCGTCGCCGGTCGAAACGGAAACCATGTTGCTCAAACCGATGGCCTGAACGGGCGCGAATCGGTTCGAGGTGGTGTTGTCCCCGATTTCACCATTGTAGTTGTTGCCCCAGGCCCAGACGGTGCCGTCCGACCTTAGCGCCAGGGCATGAAACCAGCCGCCGGAAATGGCGATGATATTGCTCAAGCCCACAACCGGGACCGGCGTGGTGCAGTTGAAATTCGTTCCATTGCCGCATTCGCCGTGGTCGCCTTCGCCCCAGGCCCGGACCGTGCCGTTGGACATGAGGGCCAGGCTGAAAAAACCGCCGCCGGAAATGCAAGCCGGGTTCGTCAAACCAATCACCTGAACCGGAGTGTTGGTTCCTTGATTGATGCCGTTGTTGCCGTTGTTGTAAACCGCCCCATTTCCCAGTTGGCCGTCTCGGTTGCAGCCCCAGGCCCAAACCGTGCCGTCTGTTTTCAAGGCCAGACTGTGATAACCCCGGCCACCCAGTGACTTGACCGAGGTCATCCCGAAAACGGGAATGGGTGTGGTGCTGAAATTCGTCATGGTTCCCCAGTTGGTTGAGCCGTCGCCCAATTGCCCAAAATAATTCCAGCCCCAGGCCCAGACCGAGCCGTCGGCCTTCAGCGCAAAATTATGAATCTCACCGCCCATGATGGCGACGACATTGGTCAGATGCCCCACCCCGCCGGGGCCGAGGACCTGAATCGGGAGCGGATTGGTGACAATGGTATTATTGCCGTTGCCGAGTTGACCCTGATTGTCGTATCCCCAGTCCCAAACCGTCCCGTCGGATTTCAAGATGATTTGCGTGGACCCGGCACCTCCCCAAACAGAGGTAATCCGGGGTTCGGAATTGGAGGGGCTTCGGAATATGACAAGTGTTCCGTCATCCGCAAAAACCTGATTGCCGGACCAGATCGTAAAAAACGCGATGCACCAGATACCGGCCAGGCGGGTGTGAACACATCGAGCGGACTGTTGATTCAGGGGCATCCAAGGTCATTTTCGAGCAAACCTGATGCCATCCGCCATGCTCACTTCGGCGCGAACCAGCCCGCCCGCATGCTTAAAAACCCTGCCAGACGGCCCTTTGCCACCATGACCTTCGACCTATTCAAATCGTGACTTCAGGGGCTGTTCGCGGATCGGCTTAAAGGCGCAGAATGGCGGCATGAATTGGGGCAACCGGGTGGTTGCAACCCAACACGAAAAAGAAAGCCAATGCGCCGCTTCGGCGGCAATGAATGAAAGAACAGTTATGAAAAAATTAATCTACGCAATTCTTGGCGTCGCCGTCATCGGCGGTGGAATCGCTTTATCTGCCAGCCGGCAGAAAAACCCGGTGGTTCCTCCGGTCCAAGCCCGGACTGAATCGTCTCCCAATCCGGCAACGGAAAACAACCTGCCCGCGCCACCGGCAGTTGCAATACGCGTATCGGCCCAACCGGTTGCGGTGGACACCGGCGATTCCAAACCTGCAGTACCAGCGATGGCGTCTTCGACCGGAGCCAGCGCCCGAACGGTTGATTCTGCCGTGAAACAGACCATTGACAGCCTGCTCTCCGGACAATTGACTCACGAACAACGGCGGGACATGCTGAAAAAACTGGTCGAGTCCGGCAAAATAGACGAAGCCATCAGCGAACTCCAACAGCAGGCAGCCAATAATCCGAACAACGCGGAACTACAAACCGCGCTGGGCCAGGCGAACCTCGAAAAGGCCGTCGCCATGCAGGATGACAACCCTGACAAGTTCATCCTGGTCATGCAGGCCATGAAAAGCTTCGACGCGGCATTGAGCGACGATCCCGCGAACTGGGAAGCGCGTTTTACCCGGACCGCCATCCTCTCACATTATCCGGCGGGATTGAATAAAGGTCAGGAAGTCATTGACCAGTTCACGCAATTGATTAATCAACAGGAAGCGCAGCCGTCGCAGTCCCAATTCGCGAAGACCTACGTGTTGCTGGGCGACCAATACCAGAAGCTCGGTCAAAATGATTATGCCCTGGCAACCTGGCAGGCCGGCGCCCAATTGTTTCCCGGCGATAAGACGCTCCGGAAAAGGTTGGCCGGTGAATGAAAAACCATTGGTGCCCAAGCCCGGTTTAATCATACTGACGCCGTCATCACTGAAAATGACATGAACTCAATACCTTCATCTTCGTCTGCTGATTTTCGGGAACCTCTCCCGGGCGGTCTGTATCGGGGATTCTACCTGCTCATGCACGTGCTACTCCTCGTGGCATTGGGGCTGACACTGTACGTGCACTGGGGTCATGAATCCGCAATGCATGGCTGGGCCGATGCCGTACTCATCGGCCTGGTGGCGATCCAGGTTCTGCTGCTCTTGTTTTTCTTCATCTTTCCCACTCTCATCCGCTGGCCGGCCTGGCCGTGGTTTCAAGATCTTCGGGGAAGCCTCGTTGACACCAGACTATCCCGGCGATGGTGGTGGATGTACGTCGTGGCGAGCGTGGCGATAGTGCTTGCGGAGTCCCGCATTGACCGCGCCTTTCAGTGGTTTCTGTTTCCTTATCTCTGCCACATCTTTGCGCGGCCATATCGGATCTCGATGCCCACGATCCTTGTGGTCCTGGCCGCCTTTCTCCTGAACATGATCGGCTGGAGGCAGCTGACCAAGTGGGATGCGGAGGATTGGTTTTCCAAGTTGTTCATGGGGGTTGCCTGGCTTTTTCTCGCGTTCTTCATCGCCCGGACGGTCGTCACCAGCGCCCAGCGCGGGCGGCTGATTCTGGAATTACAGGCGGCCAAACGCGAACTGGAATCGGCCCGCGACCGCGAAATCGAACTGGCCGCGCTCCGCGAACGCGAGCGCCTCGCGCGCGACCTGCACGATACACTCGGCCATGCGCTCGTCACCCTGACCGTGCAACTGGAGGCCGTGCAGCGGTTGCAGGCCACCGACCCGTCGCGGGCGGCGGCGCTGCTGGTGGAATTGCAGAAGCTCACCCGCTCCAGCATGGAGGACCTGCGCCGGTCACTGGCCAATTTGCGCACTTCGGGTCTCGGTGACCGGCCGCTCACCGAATCGTTGCGAACCTTGTGCGCGGAAGCCGGCAAACATCTCGGCGCGACAGTGGATTGCCAGGTTGCCGACGGCGCCGATGCCTTGCCGCCGACGGTCGCGGAAGTTTTATGGCGCGTCGCGCAGGAAGGATTGACGAACATCGAAAGACACGCCCATGCTCATCGCGTCGAAGTAAAACTTGCCCTGCAACCAAAAGAAGTCGTTTTGTGCGTGAGCGATGACGGCGTAGGCCTCCCTCGCGGGTCCGAAGACAAGCCGGGCCACTACGGCTTGCGCGGCTTGCGCGAGCGCGTGGAAGGCCTCGGCGGCGCCTTCACTCTGACGGCGCACGCGGGCAAGGGAACGGTTGTTGAAGCGCGCGTGCCGGTGATTGCCTGATACGGCAGATCAAACCACGAAATACACTAAACACACGAAATGGGAATACTGATAAAAGCATTTTCGCCTGCTGGATGATCCGGGTTTTGTGGTAAACAGGCTTGTCTTTCGTGTAGTTCGTGTGTTTCGTGGTTATTCTGTGTTTGTTCCAAAATGAAACTCATCCGGATTTTGCTGGCCGAAGACCAGACGCTCATGCGTCAGGGATTGAAAACCATTCTCGAACTGGAGAGTGGTTTCGAAGTGGCCGGCGAAGCCGAAGACGGCAAGGCCGCCGTGAAACTCGCGCTGCAATTGCGTCCGGACATCATCCTCATGGACGTGCAGATGCCGCAGATGAACGGCGTGGAAGCCACCGCCGCCATCTGCCGTTCGTGGCCCCAAGCCCGGGTCATTATTCTGACGACGTTCGACCGTGACGACTACGTGTTTCAGGGAGTGCGCGCCGGGGCGGTGGGTTATTTGCTCAAGGATTTGCCGTCGCCGAAACTGATTGAAACCATCCGGCGCGTGCATGACGGCGAAATATTCATCCAGCCTGAGATTGCCTCGCGCACCCTGCGCGCCGCGTTGCATTCGCCCGGCGACCTGATCGAGCCGTTGTCCGAACGCGAGCGCGAAGTGCTGGTGATGCTGGCCCAGGGAATTCCCAACAAGGAAATCGCCGACAAGCTGCATCTGGCCGAAGGCACCGTCAAAAATCATGTTTCCAACATCCTCGGCAAATTGCAGGCCCAGAACCGCACCGAAGCCGCCGATATCGCCCGGAAGCGGGGACTGATCTAAACCGCTGGAATACTACCAGTGTTGAACTGTAGCGGTGGTCTATGGCCGTCGCAAATTTCCGGCGCTCACAGAGCGCCGCCACAATGAAGGGTAGGGCTGGCTCTCCGAGCCGGCTGCGGCGCGGTGAGACACCGCGCCCGACCAAAAATTTGGGCAGCGATGAAGCGCTGCCCTCCAATGGTCAAATTGAAAGGAGCTTGGCCGCCTCACTCATGGTCTTACAGGTGACTGCCTGCGGCCGGTGCGGGTAATGAAACATGGAAAGGATGTTCAGCCCGATGTCTTTCGTCGGATCGGGAATGACGCGGATCACCAGTCCCACGCCGTGCTGGTCACACAATTCCATCACCTTGCCGACTTGGGTCATGCAAACGGGGTCCATGGATTCCAGCCGGGCCAGGTCCACCAGCAAGTGGAAGCCGGGCGGCAAATCGGCCATCAGCGCCGGCAGCTCTTCCAGTCCGCGCTGGAGGTCCTTGGTCCGCACCTGTTGGATGTAACCCAGGTAGAGCAACCGTTTCGCTTTGTTCGTCATGGCCAGAAACATGGCCGCAAGTTAAGCCCTCGCGGACCTGAATTCGACAAAAATACGTCCGTGAAAAAACGCGCTCACACACGTCCGGCGGTATAGCGCAGGTTTTCCAGCCGCCAGTTCAGCATGGGACAGGGAAGTCCCGTAAACCCGCAGACAAGAATGTCTGCGCTACGATGTCGAAACACAGTTTGACTGCGCTGCACACTTGAACAATTTGCCGCCTTCGCGGAAGATTGGAAACCATGTTTCGCATCGGCATTGACCTCGGCGCCACGAAGATTAAATCCCAACGCACCCTGTTGATTCCCCGCTTGTTTTCCATGCTGGCGGCTTGCCTCCTGGCGGGATCGGCACACGCGGAGAATCTTTCCCCGGTTCGCCTTTACGCCCTTACTTGTGAGCACCTTCCAAATCCCATCGGCATCGGCAGCCAACTGCCGCGCCTTTCCTGGAAGCTCCGTTCCGACCGCAGCGGTGAGGTCCAAACCGCCTGGCAAATTCGCGCCGCTTCCTCCATCGCCGGCCTTGAAGCAAAACCTGACCTTTGGGACTCTGGAAAAATCGTCTCCGACCAGTCTGTCCTCGTTCCGTGGGCGGGCAAACCGCTGGCCTCGCGCTCCCAGGTTTTCTGGCAGGTCCGCACCTGGGACAAGGACGGCCGGCCTACCGCCTGGAGCGATGTCGCTTCGTTTGAATTGGGACTGCTTGCGCCCGCCACCGAATGGAAAGGCCAATGGATCACCGCCGACCTGCCGCGGTATGACATCGAGCAGTCCGCCCTCGCGAAGTCGTCCTGGATCAATGCCGGTTCCGCCGCCAATCAGGCTGCTGCCGTCCGCTTTGTCCTCAATCTTCCGGCGGACACAGGCATTCGCAGTGCAACCATAGATGCCGTGGCTGACGGCCTCATCACCGTTTATGTCAACGGCCAGCCCACCCGGCAGGGTGCCAGCAGCCGCACCGCGCCGCTGCACGCGGAAGTCCGCACGCAACTGGCACCCGACAAAAACCTCATCGCCATCGGCTCGGCCGCGGTGCGGGACGCCATCCGCCGTGACCGCGGCGAGTCCGGAAGAAACGCCATTGCCGCCCACGGCGTCATCGAACTGGAAAACGGCCGGCGAATCGAGTTCAACACCGATGGCTCCTGGAAAGCAGCGGTAACTCCCGACACCAATTGGTTCACGGCGAAATTCGACGATTTCACCTGGCCGGCAGCAACCATCCTCGCGCCGTATGCAGCGGCGACTTCAAAATATTCCGACAACACCATCGGGCCGGGCCGTTACCTGCGGAAAATCTTTGTCGCCAAAAGTCCCGTTGCCAAAGCGCGCCTTTATGCCACGGCATTGGGAGTTTACGAAGCATCCATCAACGGCCGGCGCGTCGGCGACGATCTGCTGGCTCCCGGTTGGACCGATTACCATAAGCGCGTAATGGTCCAGACCTATGACGTCACGTCACTGCTCGCTGCCGGAAAAAATACCATCGGGGCCGTGCTCGGTGATGGTTGGTATGCCGGCCGGCTGGGCTGGATGGGCCTCGCGCAATACGGCACGCGTCCAGTTTTCAATGCCCAACTCGAAATTACTTACGCTGACGACACCCGTGACATTATCACCACGGACAATTCCTGGAAAGTTGGCTCTGGCGAAATTATCGGCTCGGACGCGCAATGGGGCGAAGTCATTGACGCCCGCAAGACTGTTCCTGATTGGAACCAGCCTTCCTTCAAAGATTCATCGTGGACGAATGCCGTCGTCGAACAACATGACATCGCCCTCGTGCCGCAGCTCGGCCCGCCGGTGCGCAAGCTGCTTGAACTTGCGCCTCAAAAAATCACCCGCTGGGGCGATGCCTGGATGGTTGATTTCGGGCAAAACCTGGTGGGTTACGTCCGCCTCGCGGCTCACGGTCCCGCCGGTGCCGCGATCACGCTTCGGCACGGCGAAATGCTCAACGCCGATGGCTCCCTCTACACCGAAAATCTCCGGCCCGCCCTGGCCACCGATACTTTCATCCTCCGGGGCGCACCGGATCGGGAAATTTTTGAGCCGCACTTCACCTTCCACGGTTTTCGTTACGTCGAAGTCACCGGTTACCCCGGCACCCTCACCGCAGATGATCTTCGCGGCATCGTCGTCGGTTCCGACACGCCGTCAACGGGGACATTCGAATGCTCCAACCCCGACCTCAACCGCCTCTACCAAAACATTGTCTGGGGCCAGCGCGGCAACTTTTTGAGCGTGCCCACCGACTGCCCGCAGCGCGACGAACGCATGGGTTGGATGGGTGACGCGCAGGTGTTCGCGCCCACCGCCGCGCGCAATGCCGACGTGGCCGCCTTCTTTGCCAAATGGCTGGTGGATGTTGATGACAGCCAGGGCACCAACGGCGACTACTCGGACGTCTGCCCGCGCATTGACCGTCCCCGGCCGGCGATGCCGGTGTGGGGCGACGCCGGAGTCATCATTCCCTGGGTCATGTACACCGCCTACGGTGACCGGGCGTTCCTGGCGGACAATTATCCCTTCATGGTGCGATGGATTGAATTCAGCCTTGGCCGTTCCACCAACCTGATCCTGAGCGGCGGCGTGGGCGATCACCTGGCGCCGCAACGCACGCCCACGGACATGGTGGACACCGCCTACTTCGCCAACTCCGCACGCCTGGTGGCCCGGACGGCGGCATTGCTCGGCAAGACGGACGACGCTGCCAAATACGACAAACTTTTTCACGACATTGTTGATGCCTTCAACCAGTCCTTCGTTTCCACCAACGGCACCATCAAGGGCGACACCCAGACGGCTTATATCCTCGCGCTCCAATTCGAGCTCCTGTCCGAAAACCTCCGGGCCGCCGCCGCGCGGCGTCTGGCCGAAGACGTTGAACAGAACGGCCACCTGACCACCGGGTTCGTCGGCGTTGGTCTCATCTGTCCCACGCTCACGCAAATCGGCCGCTCCGACCTCGCCTGGCAACTGGTTCTGACCAATACCTGGCCTTCGTGGCTGTTTTCCGTGAAAAACGGCGCCACCACCATCTGGGAACGTTGGGACGGCTGGACCCCGGAGCATGGTTTTCAGGATGCCGCCATGAACTCCTTCAATCATTACTCGCTGGGTTCCGTCGGCGCCTGGTTTTACTCCGGTGCCGCCGGCATTCAACCCGCCTGCGTGGCCGAAGCCAATTCCGCCAGCCAGCAAAAACAATCAAGCAAGACAGATTCGCAACCGCTGATCGGAGACACTTCGGCGCGGCGAAGGCCCGACGAGTCAAATCCGGGTTACAAACACTTTTTCCTGCAGCCCCAGTTCACCACGCGGCTCTCCGAGGTCAAAGCGACGCTCGATTCGCCCTACGGTCTGATTGTTTCCCATTGGAAGATCGAGAACGACCAGGTGCTATACGACGTCACCATTCCCCCGAACACAACCGCAACCCTCACGTTGTCCGTCCCGCCGCAGGACGTCCGGGAATCGGGCCAGCCGCTACCGGCATCGGATGATCGCATCACCCGGCTCCCGCTCGTTGCCGGAACGTATCATTTCTCCCTGCCGTGGAAACGGGTCCAGTAGAGCAGGCATTCCTGCCTGCTGGTGGGGCGACATTCCTGTCGCCCGCTCCACGGGACTGGAAAGTCCCGTGGACCCGCAGACAGGAATGTCTGCGCTACGATTATCAATGCATGCTTGTACATAAACGATGGAAACGACATTTTCGGTTCGTGACCTTTGCCCGGAAGAAACCGGATCCAAATCGCCTCGTATCAGGTTTTCACTCCCGGGGCGTTCTCCCTCATCTCAAACGCGCTGGTGCCTCCTACTTTGTCACTTTCCGGTTGTCCGGAACACTGCCCAAAAATGTCTTGCTACGCCTTAAAGGCGAACGCGAAACCATCATCGCCCAGACCCTGACCGCCAGACGTCCGTTGACATGGCATGAGCAGGAAGAGTTATTTCGCTGGTATTCTGAGCGAGTGGACAATTACCTTGATGCGGGCAGCGGCGATTGCTGGCTGGCACGTCCCGAAATCGCCGATTTGGTTGCGGGAGCAATGAAATTTCATGCCGGTGAGCGTTTTGATCTTTTGGCATGGGTCATCATGCCGAATCACGTGCATGCCGTGCTTCGCCCAAAGCCGGATTGGAACTTGAGCCGGATCCTGAAAAGCTGGAAAGGTTTTACCGCCCGCGAAGCCAACCGGATATTGAAACAGTCCGGGACAACCTTTTGGCAGGTGGAAACATTTGATCACTTTGTTCGCAATGATGATGACCTGCATCGTTGTTGCCGATACACCACGATGAATCCGGTGAACGCGGGGCTGTGCCAGAATCCCGAAGATTGGAAATGGAGCAGCGCATATCGTTCAGCCAAGTAGAGCAAGCTTTCCAGCCTGCTGGTTCTGGCGACTTTCCAGTCGCCAGTTCAACACGGGACAGGAATGTCCCTTGAACCCGCAGACAAGAATGTCTGCGCCACGATGTCAGGCCTGTCGTTGCGAGCTTGAACAGTTCACCGCCATTGCGGAAGATTTGAAACCATGTTTCGCATCGGCATCAACCTCGGCGGCACGAAGATTGAAGGCATTGTGCTGGATGAAGAGGCGATCCGTCTTCGTCCTGAAATGCGGGACTTCGACGCGACAAGCCTTTTCCGCAAGCGTGTGGATACGCAGCAGGAAAAGGGTTACACCCACATCCTGAATCGCATCAAGGGACTGCATGACGAACTGGCCGCCGGCATCCGGGGCGCAGCGCACACATTCGGCATCGGCACGCCCGGGGCCATTTCGCCGCGCACCGGCTTGTTGAAAAATTCCAACACGGTTTGCATGAACGGCCAGCCGTTGAAGGCGGACCTCGAACGGCTGCTCGGCCGGAAAATTGAGATTCAAAACGACGCCAACTGTTTTGCAATGGCCGAGGCGCTGCACGGAGCGGGCAGGGGAAAGAAACTGGTTTTCGGCGTCATCATGGGCACGGGCTGTGGCGGGGGCATCGTCCACCGGGGCGAAGTCATCACCGGTCCACAGGCCATCGCCGGCGAATGGGGCCACATGTCCATCGCCCCGGATGGCCCGCTGTGCTACTGCGGCCAGCGCGGTTGCGTAGAGACGTTCATCAGCGGTGGCGGATTGGAAGCGCGCTACGCCGAACAGTTCGGAAGGAAAAAGTCGTTCAAGGAAATCGTGCAGGAATATCACGCCGGCGATGCGAAAGCGGTGGAGTTCATGAAAATTTTCTTCCGCAATTTTGGCCGCTCGCTGGCCAACCTCATTGACGTGCTGGATCCGGACGTGGTCGTCCTCGGCGGCGGCGTTTCAAATTTTGATGCGCTCTATACCGAAGGCGTGGCCGAAGTGGCGAAACAAGTTTTCAGCGATTCGCTGGAAACGCCTATCGTCAAGCATCAGCTTGGCGATTCCGCCGGCGTCATCGGTGCCGCCTTGATCGGGATTTAATCTCTTAAAATGTAACAGCCGACGTGAGGAGGCTCCAACTTCAAGGCGGAAATAATGAACGGATTCATCGCATCCTGCGGGACTGCTGCTCAAAATTTTACGAACAAATCGAGCGCGACAAAATACCTCCTGAACAGTGGGCCGAACGCGGATATGTTTTAAGTGATTTGAAAAGTTTCCTACAAAAAGATGTTCCACAATTTGATGTAGCAATCGAAAACCTTCTCCGGCTGCATCTCGTGGCGCATCCAACGGCTCGACTTGGGGTGGCGAATGGGCAAGAAGTCCGGATTCAAGTCACAAGCAGTAACATTTTGTGTGCGACTAGAGCATTTCCATAAATAATGTAGCTTTACAAAGGAGTGGCAACCGGATAAAGTCTGGGGCATGCAAGCGATTCCTCTACCGACCCGTCAACGCATCATCCACCTCTACGAACAGGGCAAAAGCACCCGCGACATTTCCGCGTTCTTCGGTTTCTGTGTGGCGGCGGTGCGCCGAGTCCGGCAACAGTTCAAGGAGCGGGGCACACTCCAACCCCAAACTGACCGGTGCGGACGCAAGACGCTGTTAACCGTCAAACGCAAAGTTCACCTGCAAAAGCTGGTGGCCGAGCAACCCGACGCCACCCTGGCCGAGTTGGGGACGCGCATGGATCGCCCTTTTCGGACTTCGACGATGGACTTATGGCTGCGCCGACTGGGGTTGACGTATAAAAAAAACGCTGCACGCCGCCGAACAGAACCGCCCCGACGTGGCCGAAAAAAGGGCGCATTGGCATGAGCAATTGGCGGAAATAGATCCGGGACGGCTGGTGTTTGTGGATGAAAGCGGAGCCAACACCAAGATGACCCGTTGGCGGGGACGGTCTCCTGGCGGCCAGCGGTTGGTCGCCCACATTCCGCAGGGCCACTATCAGACCAGCAGCCTTATCTCGGGGGTTCGCCTGACCGGTCCCCGCGCCCCTTGGCTCTTTGAGGGAGCCATGAATGGGGAGATGTTTTTGGCATGGGTCAGGGAAGGTCTGGTGCCCACACTGCAAAAGGACGACTTGGTTATCATGGACAATCTGGCGACGCACAAGGTGCAGGGCGTCCGCGAGGCCATCGAATCGGTGGGTGCCCGGCTTTTGTATCTACCGCCCTATTCGCCTGATTTCAACCCCATCGAAAACATGTGGAGCAAGATCAAGCAAATCCTCCGCAGCCTGGCCCCGCACACCCAGACTGAATTGCTGGAAGCGACCAAACTCGCTTTCAACGCCATCTCCCCCGCCGACTGCCTCGGCTTCTTTTTACACGCCCGCTACGCTATATGAATTATGGAAATGCTCTAGCCTCGGACAAGCTTTTGTTTCTGCTTGCGGCCGTGGGCGGACGCCAAGAACCACCAGTTACGGCGTACCGGGATATTCCATATCGAACGCTTACTGGACTAAAGGAGGTTCTCTTCGTCTTTGGAGTAAAGAGGAAGAGGTATTATGGACGCAACGTGAAACTCAACTTTGATTGTGAGATTTCAAGCTCTTTCTTGCACATGTCGTCCATCCCAAAATGAAGAGCGCACGGCTGATTGTTGAGGGATGCGAGTCGAGCGGGCGGTGTCACAGTTCCCGCAAGCCGGTGGCGATGGATTGGCGCGCGGCGCGGATAGCGGGGAACAGGCCGCCGATCAAACCGATCAGCGCCGACCACACAACGCCGCGCACCAGCAGTTCCGGCGTGACGCGGAAGGCGAAGGTGATCTGGCTGAAGCTCTGCCAGTTCATCGTCGAGGTGTGAAAATTGTTGAAGGCCAGCCAGGCCAGCCCGCCGCCGATGACGCCGCCGACCAGCGCCAGCAGCAGCGATTCCAGCATCAACGAAACCACCACGGCGCTGCCGCCGAAACCGAGCGCGCGCAGCGTGGCGATTTCCCGCGTCCGCGCCACGACCGCGCTGTGCATCGTGTTCCAGGCGCCGAACACCGCGCCAAGTGCCATCAGGAAGGCGATCGGGTAGCCCAGGTATGTGATCAGTTGGTTGACCCGCACGGATTGTCCCGCATAATAGTCCGATTGCTGGAACACCTGCACATTGAGTTGCGGATTTGACGTCAGCGAATCCTTGAACTCCTGAAACGCACCAGGTGAATTCAGTCTGGCGTAAACCGACTGGAACGAGTCACCACGATGATACGCGTCCTGCAGCACCTTGGCATCCGTCCAGATTTCCGATTCGGCCACGCCACCGTTACAGGAGAAAATGCCCACCACCGGCCAGTTCTCGCGGCCGACCTTGATTGTGGAACCCGCTTCCAGCCCGCTGAACTCGCGGGCGGCGCCCCGGCCGACGATGACTTCGTTCTTGCCCCAGTCGAACATTCGTCCCTGGACGATCTTGAGTTTGTCGCGCACCTGCAACGCGGCATTTTCCACGCCGCGCAACGGCACGTTGGCGTCCAGGCTTGTCGAGCGTTTTGGGATATTGATGATGACGAATAATTCCGCGGACGCGAGCGGACCCTGAGCATTGCGCGCCACGCCCGGCGCATCGGCGATCACGCGCGTCTGGTCGCGGCCCAGGCCGCTCACCATTTCGCTGTCCGCGCCGCTGCGCAGAACGACGGCCCCGTCGGGCGAGGCGGAAACGGCCATCGCCTGACGGAACCCCGCCGCGATGGAGAGCACGCCGACGAGTACGGCCACGACCCCGGCGATGCCGATGACCGTGGCAGCGACCGCGCCGCGCCGTTGCGGGATGCTCAGCAGCCCGAACTTCGTGATGGAGATGATTTGGGAAAGCCAGATGGGGCCGGACATAATCAAGACAGGGTAGGGCGCGCAGTCTCTTGCGCGCCGTTTTGGAATAGCCTGGCTTCGGCGCGCACGGAGTGACGCGCCCTACCAATGAATAGTTTCGTCGCTGGCATTCTACATTCTCCTCAAGGCGTCGGCGACGCGCAGGCGCATGGCTTGCAGCGCGGGGAAAATTCCGGTGACCAGGCCCAACGCGACACTGAGGCCCAGACCAATGAACAGGTCGCGCGTCGGGAAAAAGAACATCGGCAGCATTCCGGGCGTCGGGTCGCCGCGGGCGACGAACATCCACGCCAGGGCCAGGCCCAGTGTTCCGCCCAAGACCGTCAGCAGGCACGATTCGGCGAGCACCAATCCGACAATTTGTCCGTTGGTGAAGCCGATGGCCTTGAGCACGCCGAGTTCCCCGGTGCGCTCGCGCACCGACTGAGTCATGGTATTCCCCGCCACCAAGAGGATGGTAAAAAACACCGCCGTCATGATCAGCGCGACAATCAGCACGATATTCCCAATCTGGCTGGCCCAGGCCTGGGCAAACGCCCCTTCCGGTTCCGTCTTGGTTTCCGCGGACGAATTCTCAAATTCCTGGTCCACCCGACTGGCCACTTCCGCCGCCTGTGCGGGGTCCTTCACCCGGATGGTATACCAGCCGACCTGGCCTTTGCCCCATGAGGTGCGGCGCGCCTCATCAAAATAATCATAACGGAACAACATCCACGTGGTGTCCGTCCGCTTGTCCTTCCCAGTATAAATTCCAACAATGTCGAATCCCCAATTCCGGTCACTGTTGGCCTTCGCCCAGATGGTCGAACGGATGGGGACCTTGTCCCCGATCTTCCAATGAAACCGTTCCGCAGTTTTTTGGCCGACAATCGCCCCCGTCCTTGTTTTCAACCATGCCTCCTTTTGTTCCGGCGGCAGGACAAGCTCGGGATGCATGGCCAAAAACTCCTCTGGCACCACGGGATTTTGCATGAAAAAGTTCTTCGGGTCCTGATAAACGCCGCCGAACCAGGTCTGGTGCGTCGCCAGCGCGACACCCGGAATCCGCTCCATCCGCGCCTTGTAACTTTCCGGCAGCAACTGGATGATGGACACCTTGTGCCGGACGACCAGCCGGTCCTGGCCCGCGAGGCTGATCCCGCCAGCCAAAGCCTGTCTAATCGCCGACAACAGCCCGAACAGAATGAACGCCACCAGGATCGAGAGCAGCGTCAGCGACGTGCGCAGCTTCTTCCGCTTCAAATTGCACCAGATGAGGTGGGCGAACTTCATTGGATGGGTGGATTGTTGGATTGGTGGATAAACGGATTGCTGAATGGGTGGTCTTGTGCCCACCCAAAAATCCCTTCATCCAGCAATCCATTAATCTGTATCTTCTTCATTTGACCGGTTCGTTGCTGAGTTGGCCCTTGTCCAGATACACCGTCCGCGTCGCGCGCGCCGAGGCGTGCGGGTCGTGCGTGACCATGACGATGGTCTTGCCGTGCTCCCGGTTCAGCGCCTGGAGCAAATCCAGGATTTCGTTGCCGGCCTTGCGGTCAAGGTCGCCGGTCGGTTCGTCGCAGAGTAGCAGCGTCGGGTCGGTGACAATGCCGCGGGCAATGCCTACGCGCTGTTGTTCGCCGCCGGAAAGTGTGCGCGGATAATGCTTCGCGCGATGCGACAGCCCGACCATCGCCAGCGCCGCGTCCACGTGTTTCTGGCGTTCCGCCCGGGACAGGTGTGTCAGCAGCAGCGGCAGTTCCACGTTGCGTTCCGCCGTGAGCACCGGCATCAGATTGTAGAGCTGGAAGACAAACCCGACGTGCCGCGCGCGCCATGCGGCCAGCCCGTGGTCGGACAGCTGGTCGAGACGCTCGCCCGCGACGGCAACGAGACCCCTGGTCGGCCGGTCAAGGCCGCCGATCAAATTCAGCAGGGTGGTCTTGCCCGAACCCGATGGGCCCATCAACGCCAGGAACTCGCCGGTGGGGACTTGCAGATGCAGGTCCGTCAGCACGTGTATGTCCTCCGAACCACGGTGAAAGATTTTTTCCACACCCTCGACGCGCACCAGCGCGCCATTGTTTGATTGGTTTTCGCTCATAACTTTCTTTCCCGGACGGCTGTTCCATCGGTGAGAACGGCGGGTGGATCCACGATCACGCTTTCGCCGGCGGACACACCCGCGCTCAACACGGAGTCGTCACCCTGCGTGTCGCTCACCGTGACGGCGCGGCGTTCGGTGCGGCCGTGCTGGACAACAAACACGACATCCCGCCCGTCCCGGCTTTGCACCGCGCTTTTCGGGACCAGCACCGTGCGATTCGCCGTGGCCGGTCCGCCGCCGGTTTCATGAAACGCCACCTTCACCGACATCTCCGGCAGGATGCGAGGGTCGAGTTGGTCGAAACCGACGCGCACCTTGACCGTGGATTTTTGCCGGTCTGCGGTTGGGATGATCGCAATGACTTTGCAGGGAATTTTCCAATCAGGATACGCATCCAGCGTGGCCACGACCGGCTGGCCGGATTGAACGCGGTTGATGTAGCTCTCGTTGACGTCAATTTCAATTTCCAGCGAGTCCATGTCCACGACGGTGCCGATGCCCGTGCGGGTGAAACCGCCACCGGCCGATACCGGTGAAATCATCTCGCCCGGCTGGGCGTCCTTGGTGGTGACAACGCCGGGGAATGGCGCGCGAATAACCATGTCATCCATCTGTTGCTGCCACATGGCTACGTTACGATCCGCGACGGTGACATCCACTTCCTGCTGCGCCAGGTGCGCCTGCAACGATTTGGCATTCGACTCGGCCAGGTCCAGGTCGGATTGGGACGCGATGTGTTGTTTGGCCAGTTCGGTGATGCGTTGAAATTCCTGGTTCGCCTGTTTGAGTTGAGCGCGAGTTTCGTCCAGTGCCGCCCGGGCTGACTCCAACTGTGCCTGGGCCACGGCCAGACCGGCCTTGACGTTCGTATCGTCGAGCCGCGCCACCACCTGGCCTTCCTTCACCTTCATGCCCTCCTCGATGAGCACCTCGACAACCTTGCCGGTGACCTTGGAGGAAACCGTCGCCGCCCGCCGCGCGGTGACGTAGCCGGAGGCGTTCAGCACCGTGTGGTCTCCGCCGGCGCCGCCCATTTCGTGCGCGACCACAGTATGCACCTCGACCGCCTTGGGTCGCGTCAGCCACCAAATCACTCCCGCCGCCAGAACCAGCACGAAAATGCCAATGGCGACCGGCCGGATTCGTAAATTCGATTCGGGTTTGTCGCTGCGCTTGATGCGCAAATCATCCAACGCGGGTTTCTGTGGATCCATAAAACTGACCGGGCACAGGAAACCGGTTTTTTCCATCAGGGTCAATTACGTTGTCCTTGGCTGAACCGGCCATTGAGCGGCCAAAAGAGGCAGCTTGGCCGGGTAGAGCAGGCATTCCTGCCTGCTGTTTCTGGCGACTTTTTCGCCTTCGCGGCGCGCCAAAGCGCCGCTCCGGCGCGACGGCGGCCAGTCGCCAGTTCAACATGGGACAGGAAAGTCCCGTGAACCCGCAGGCAGGAATGTCTGCGCTACTTTGAAGGTGAACGGCAAATTCGTCCATTTTTTCTTCCTCCTATCACGACGCGTTACCCACCTAAACTCATGATGCAAATGCACTTGCGGCACAAATACACAACCTGCGAAACTACCGGCGACAACAAATAATTTGATTTCGGGCAATCTGTGATAAGTTGCTATGAAGATAAAAATAATTTTGCTTAACTTATGACTTCATCGCGACCGGCCAGCCATGATCCCGAACAGGGATGCCGTTGTAACCCTGACGGCGCCGGTCGCGGTTTATTCCGCATTGAAAACCATTGAAAAATGAAAGCCCCGTTACCAACCAATGAAGCCGAACGGCTGGCAGCCCTGAAGGAATATCACATTCTCGATACCGGGGCCGAACAGTCCTACGACGATATCACCACCCTGGCCGCGCATATTTGCGAGGTTCCCATCGCCATGATTTCCCTGGTGGACGAAGCCCGGCAATGGTTCAAATCGAGAGTGGGCTTGGAGGAGCAACAAACGTCCCGCGACGTCGCGTTCTGCGCGCATGCGATTCTCCAGACCGAGCCTCTCCTCGTCAGAGACGCAACGAAGGACCGGCGGTTTGCCGACAGTGCGCTGGTCACAGGCGAACCTCATATCCGGTTTTACGCGGGCTTCCCACTGATTAACGCGGAAGGATTGGCACTGGGAACACTCTGTGTCGTTGACCGTCAACCGCGCCAGCTTTCCGCCGAACAGGTGAAGACGATGCATGCTCTGTCGCGGCAGGTCATGACGCTGCTGGAATTAAGGCGGGTTTCGGCGCGGCTGGCGGAGGCGCTCGATCAAGTCAAAACGTTGCAGGGATTGTTGCCCATCTGCGCCTGGTGCAAACGAATCCGTGATGACAAGGGGTACTGGGATCAGATTGAAACTTACTTCCATAAACATACGGGCGCTGATTTTACCCATGGCATTTGTCCAGAGTGCCTGGCGAAGGCGCACGCCGAATGGGAGCAGAAACAATCAGCCACTGAAACGGCGCACGCGGGGACGTGATATTCGCCGCGCATCTGCGCGCCGGACGGCAGGAACTTGTCGGTCACGCTGGGTGTTGGCAAAAAGTGTTTCTCTTCAGGCCGGTTGTGGTAAGGTTGATCCAGAAATCACTGGCTTGAATTATGAGCAATCCCCTGCTGCCCAAGACCGACTCCGAACTGGATGCCATGATCCTCAATGAAGTTCAGGTGCTCCTGTCGGAAAAGCGGACGGCGCTTTCCACCATGCGCACTGGCATCGCCGTCTTTGCGTTCCCGCTGTCGGTGTTGAGCATTTTGATCGCCACGTCGCGCATGTATCATCTGCAGGATGTGATGCAATGGCTGGTGCCATTGCTGCTGCTGAACCTCGGCCTCATCGCGCTGGGGGTTTACCTGATTGCGCGTGCGTTCCGGCGGATTCATCACTATGACCGGCTGATTGATGGATTCAAACGCAAACACAGCAAACTGGCCGAGTTGCTGGATTGAGGGGCAAACCCGGCCAGTTCCGCCGCGAGATTTACATGCGAAGCTGATGGGTTGCGTGCAAACGTCCGACTGTTATTGTTTTCGCGTGACGACCATTGTGATTGCCACTCGCAACGCCCACAAGGTGGGCGAAATCCGCGCCATTCTTGGCGGCGCGGCCCAAATCCTTCCGCTCAATGATTTCCCCGGCCCGCCCGAAGTCATGGAGGACGCCGACACCTTTGCCGGCAACGCGACGAAGAAAGCCGTTGAACTGGCGCGCTGGCTTGCCGTTACTTTCCCTCCCACCCGTCGCTCGTCGCCGCTTTACGTGCTGGCCGACGATTCGGGGCTGGAGGTGGACGCGCTGGACGGCGCACCGGGTGTGCATTCGGCGCGCTTTGCGGCAATGGACCGGAGCGAGGACAGCCTGCCCGTGAATTCGCCCGATGCCGACAACAACACCAAGCTGCTGCGCCTGCTCAAAGATGTTCCACTGAAAAAGCGCCGGGCGCGATTTCACTGTGTCATCGCGTTGGTGGCGGTCGATTCGCAGTCTGCAATCCGCAATGTGCAGTTATTTGATGGTGCCTGTGAAGGTCGCATCGGTTTCGCTCCACGGGGAAAGAATGGCTTTGGCTACGACCCGCTGTTTCTGCCGGTGGGTTTTGAGCAAACGTTTGCCGAACTGGGCGAGGACGTAAAAAACCGGTTGAGCCACCGCGCCCAGGCGTTGGAGAAGCTAAAGGCGTTTTTTACAGCGAAGTAACAATGTAGCGTTCGGCCTGTGGCCGAATCGAGCCGGATGCTCGAACGCTGCAACCCCTGCACTGTAGCCGTTGCCTGCCGGGTCGTAGCATTTGGTGCGAAGACTGGTGAGTCGGCGCTGACTTTCATTGAACTCAAAGTGCGCGGACTAATCCCGCCATGCGGAACGGCTACAAGATTCACGGTGAGAGGCGCGCTTCGATTCCAAAAACTTTGCGTCTTCGCGTCTTTGTTGTTCAAAATCACTTCAGCATGTTCCCGAGCTTGAGTTTCCGCCGCAGCAAACCGTTGTCGGCGCACATGCGGAATTTCCCCCGGGGCGCGGGGCGGGTGTAAAATTCGCCGCCGGAACATTCCACCATCAACGCTCCCGCCGCGATGTCCCACAGATTGATGGTGCGTTCGACGTAGGCGTCGAGCCGGCCGGAGGCGACGTAGGCGAGTTCGAGCGCCGCCGAACCCATGAGCCGGACTTTCAACGCCCGACGGGAAAGGCGGTTCAGAAATGGCAGGCTTTTTTCCAGGTTGATTTTGCTCTTGGAAAATCCCATGGCGATGATGGAATCGCCCACGTTTGCGTGTTTGCTGACCCGGACGACGCGGCCGTTGAGCCGCGTCGGTCCGCCGCGAACCGCCGTCCACAGTTCGTCCGTGAACGGGCCGTAAATGACACCAAGCAGGGTGACGTGTGACAGGTGGCGAGTGACGGGAGGCCGTGTGCGACTTCGGTTGCCCTGCCCGTCACCCGTCACCCGCCACTGGTCACTCCTCGCCTGCAAGGCGATGGACACCGCGGCATGCGGGATGCCGAAGGCGTAATTTACCGTGCCGTCAATCGGGTCCACCACCCAGCGATATTCGGCGTTCACATTGCCGGAATCGCCTTCCTCGCCGAGCATGGGAATCCTGGGGAACGCGGCGCGCAGGGTCCGCTCGATGAGTTTCTGGCAGCGCACATCAAGTTCGAGCTTGATATCGTGGGCGTCGGCAAGGTTGACGCGCTTGGGCGCATGCCAGTTGGCCAGCATGACGCGCCCGGCGGCTTGGGCGGCTTTGATGGCGGTTTTTTGTGCGGCAATTAAATTCACAGAGTAGTTGTGCCAGTAGAAGGACTTCGGGTCGAGATTTTTTGGACCTCTGAAAACCCGCGTATCATCGTAGCGGCGTCTCGGCAGAGCGCCGCAAATTTCAGGAAAGGAAGAGTCCGGCGCTGCGGTTACGGAATCACCTCGTTGCGCCCTGCCAATTGCTTCAATTGTTCGCCGCGTTTCTGGTCGAGCAGATTTTTTTCGGCGGCTTCGATGGTGTGGAGCAAATCGGCGGCTTCCAGCAGGCGCGGCGCGATGACGAAACTCGCGCCGGCGGCGTAAAGGACCGGGATGTCGGCGAGCAATTCGGCGTGAACGATGATTTTCGCCTCCGGGTTCAATTCGCGGAGCTGGCGGAGTATTTTCAGGTTGTCCGCGCCTTTGAGCACCATGTTGGGCAGCGAGCAGATGATGATTTCGCATTCGCCCACGCCGGCATGGTGCAGCACGTCGCGTTGCGTGATGTCGCCGTAAACGACCTGCACGCCGCGTTTGCGAAGTTGTTCGTAAACCTGCGGGTTGAAATCCACCACAACCACGTCCGGCAACAGCGCGGATTGTTCGCGGCTGATTTCCTCAATCAACGAGCTGGCCGTCCACGAGAAACCCAGCAGGCAGATGCGTTTGGGTTTTTCGCCAATGCCCTCCGCGGGCGCGGCCTGGTCGAGGTCGCGGAAGCCGATTTTATTCAGCCAGGGGATGGTTTTTTGGAGGATGAAATCGTTTTTGAAGATGGCGTAGGTTGAATCCACCGCGAGGAGCGCGAAGGAAAACGCGGCGATGCCGATGATATTGTCCGAGACGTCGCCGCTGGCTTTGCCGAGCGCGAGCAGCACGAGGGAAAGCTCGCTCATCTGGCAAAGATTGATGGCCGGCAACAGGCTGATGCGATACCCCTGTCGCATGGAGTAGAGCGCGGGAAAAACCGTGAAGAGCCGGCTGCCGATGAGAAACAGGCAAAAGAAAATCGTCCAAAGCGCGTAACCCCACGTCGGCATTGGGATTTCCATGCCCAGCCCGACAAAAAACAGCGTCACAAAAAAATCACGGATGCTGGTGACCTTGGCGACGACGTCGAGCGTGTAGGGGAACGTGGACACCATGACGCCGGCGATGAGCGCGCCCATGGCGGTGGACAAACCGAGCCAGCCGGCGAACCCGGCCATCGTAAAACACCACGCCACCGCGCCGACGAGCACGAGTTCCGGCAGCCGCGCAACCAATTTAAAAACCGGCGGCAACACAAACCGGCCGGCCAAAAACGCCACCGACACGAGCAGAATCACCTTGCCCATCGCCAGCGTCAGCACGCCCACGGCGGGGTTTTTCAGGTTCGGCTGGATGGCCAGGAACAGAATCGTCGCGATGTCCTGCAGCACGAGCACCCCGAGCGTGACGCGGCCGGCGAGCGTTTCGAGTTCGCGCTTGTCGTAAAGGATTTTGACGATGATGACCGTGCTGCTCATCGCCGCCGCGACGCCCAGATAGAGCGCTTCCAGCCGGTTCGCCGCCGGACCGATCAGGCCGAAAACAATCCAGCCAAGCAGGACACAGCCGAGTATTTGCACCGCCGCCGTGAGCATGATGACCCGGCCGGCGCTCAACATTTTTTTCAGGTCAATCTCCAGCCCGATCATGAACAACAGCAGCGACAGGCCGATCCCGGAAATGGTTTCAATGTTCTGGATGTTGGTGATCCACTTGAAGCCGTGCGGGCCGATGATGAACCCGGCGACGAGGTAGGCGAGCAGCACCGGCTGGCGCAGCACCTGCGACAGCACCGCCAGAATCCAGGCGGCGATGATGCTGATGGCAATGTCGTTTACGAGTCCTTGCTCCATACGCAAAAAAAATTAACCACGAAATACACAAAATACACTAAAGAATTTACCGAATATCCGTGTTCGTTTTCGTGTGGTTCGTGTATTTCGTGGTTGCTGAAATCAGCCTTGCAACGCGTCGAGCGCGGCCTTCACGTGGTCGCGCTTGCTTTGCCAGTCGGCGAGCCGTTGCTTGTGTTCCGCTAAAACGTTCGGCGGAACTTTTTGGGTGAAGTTCGGGTTGGCCAGCTTCTGCTCGATCTTGGCGATCTCAGCCTCGATTTTCGCCAGCTCCTTCTTCAGCCGTGCCGTCTCGGCTTCCTTGTCAATCAACCCTTCCAGCGGCAGGAACAAATCGCCCAGCCCGGCGCGCACCGTCATCGTGTTTTTGCCGGGCTGATAATTCGCGTTCACCTCGAACGCCTCGGCGTTGAGCAGCAGCCGGAGCACTTCAATGTCGTGCGCCGCCAGTTCGCACGCCGGCTTGAGGATGAACTTGATTTTCTTGTTCGCGGCAATGTTCGCTGTGCGGCGCAGGTTGCGGCCGGCCGCGACCAGTTCGTTCCGGGCTTCGATATGCTTTTCATCGCGTTCAGTCAGGCCGTAATGCGATTTGAAATCGTCGTCCAGCGGCTTGGGCCATGGGGCGAACATGATGGTCTGGCCACCCTGGTTTTCCGGCATGTCCTCGGCATAACCCATCCCATGCCAGAGTTCCTCCGTGATGAACGGCAGGAACGGATGAAACAACCGCAGCGTGTGCGAGAGAACGAAGTCAATCACCGCCAACGTATTCGCTTTGCGCATCTCATCATTCGTAGCAGCGGACGTCAGTCCGCTCTGACTTTTTTCGTCGTTGGACGCCGGACGCGGGATGCTGGGCGAAGTTTGAGCCGACTCACGTCGGCTGCTACTGGTAAGCACCGTTTTGCTCGCTTCAACGTACCAGTCGCAATACTCGCTCCAGAAAAAGCGGTAGAGCGTCGCCGTGGCATCGCTGAATTTATATTCGGCAAAGGCATCGGTGATTTCCCGGATGGCCGCGTCGAGCTTCAGCAGAATCCACTTGTCGTCGGACGTCAGCATTTGCGGATTAATTTCACCTTGAATTTCGGCGGGCGGTAGTGGCACAGGCATCTTGCCTGTGTGTTGGGGAGAGGTGTCATTTGAACTGGGAACACACAGGCTGGAAGCCTGTGTCACTAATTGCCGGAAACGGCAGGCGTTCCAGAGCTTGTTGCAGAAATTGCGGCCCAGCTCGACGTTCTGTTCGTCGAACAAAATGTCCTGGCCGAGCGGCGCGCTGCGCATGGTGCCGAACCGGAGCGCGTCAGCGCCGTATTTGCCGATGAGATCGAGCGGATCGGGCGAATTGCCGAGGCTCTTGGACATCTTGCGTCCCTGCTTGTCGCGGATGATGCCGGTGAAATAGACATTCCGGAACGGCAGATCATCCATGAACTCGTAGCCCGCCATGATCATGCGCGCCACCCAGAAGAAAATGATGTCCGGCCCGGTGACGAGATCGGTGGTTGGGTAAAAGGCCTTCAACGTGGGCGTCTGTTCCGGCCAGCCCATCGTCGCAAACGGCCAGAGCCATGAACTGAACCACGTGTCGAGCACGTCGGGGTCTTGCTCCCAACCCTCTCGTTCCATCGCTGAAATTATTTTCGGATCAATTGTGCAAACTTGCGCTTCGATCTCCCGAATTTCTTTGTCAGTCTTTTGCAACTCAACTCCTGTTACCAAAAGTTTTTTTGCATCTGCTGTGACCGATTTACCGTCAATCACAACGGCTACATTCGGCGAATCTTTTCCAATGAATTCTTGCGTCTTTACGCTAATTGAAAGCAGATCTGAAACATCGGTGTGAACCGAGCCTAAACAGAAACAATCGAAAGTCTTCTTCCACACCGGAATCCGGTGTCCCCACCAGAGCTGGCGGCTGATGCACCAGTCCTTGATGTTGCCCACCCAGTGGTCATAGACCTTCGCCCAGCGCTGCGGATGGAAGCGCATTTTTTGGTAGGGCGCGCAGTCCCTTGCGCGCCGCGGCTCGCTGGGGACAGCGAGCCCTACCTCAGCCTGCTCCACGCACGCGCGGGATTTTTCCACGCTCGGATATTTCAAAAACCATTGCTCGCTCAGATACGGCTCGATGGGCACGTGGCTGCGCTGGCTGTAACCGACGTTGTGAACGTAATCCTCGGTCTTCAGCAGTAGGCCCTGTTCGGTCAGTTTTTCGACCACGAGCTGGCGCGCTTTCATGCGGTCCAGGCCATCGAAGTCCTTGCCGGCTTCCTTCGTCATATGGCCGTTGGGACCGATGACGACCGTCAGCGGAAGTTTATGCCGCACAGCCATTTCGTAGTCGGCCGGGTCATGCGACGGCGTCACTTTCACGCAACCGGTGCCGAACTTCGGGTCCACCAGTTCGTCGGCAATGACGGGGATGGATTTGTTCTGGATTGGCAGCAGAACCTTCCGTCCGACAAGGTTCGTGTAGCGCGGGTCCTTGGGATTCACCGCCACCGCTTCGTCGCCGAGCATCGTCTCGGGCCGCGTGGTGGCCACGACCACGAATTCGTCGGCCTTGGGTTTGCCTTGGTCGTCGAGGAACGGATATTTGATGTGCCAGAGATGCCCTTTTTCCTCGATCATATCGACTTCTTCGTCGGACAGTGCGGTGCGGGCGGCGGGGTCCCAGTTCACCATGCGTTTGCCGCGGTAGATGAGGCCCTTTTTGTAAAGCTCGACGAACACCTTCTGCACGCAGCGCGAATATTCCGGGTCCATGGTAAACCGCTCGCGCGTCCAATCGCACGACGCGCCGAGCTTTTTGAGCTGCTGGATGATGATGCCGCCGTGTTTTTCCTTCCAGGCCCAGACGCGCTCGAGGAATTTTTCGCGGCCAAGATCGTCGCGATGCCGGATTTCGCCGGATTTCTTCAGCGTTTTCTCGACGATGGTCTGGGTGGCGATGCCGGCGTGGTCGGTGCCGGGCAGCCAGAGGACTTCCTTGCCGTCCATGCGCGCCTTGCGGGCGAGGATGTCCTGGATGGTGTTGTTGAGGACGTGCCCCATGGTGAGCACGCCAGTGACGTTGGGCGGCGGGATGACGATGGAATACGCCGGGCGCTTGGGCGACACGCGCGCCGGGTCGGCGGTGAAGCAGTTCTGCTTCAGCCAGAAGTCATACCACTTGTCCTCAACGGACTGCGGTTCGTAGACCTTGGGAATCTCGGGCATAAATCACAGGGGAAACATTCAACGCTCAACATTCAACATCGAACGTCCAACGACCGAAATTCGATGTTGGGCGTTGAATGTTGAATGTTGAATGTTTTTCACTTCTTCAGGAGCGCAAACTCCATCGAATCGACCAGCGCCTGCAAGCTGGCTTCGATGATGTTTTCGCTCACGCCCACGGTGCCCCATTCGCGCCGGCCGTCGGTGGATTCGATGAGCACGCGGGTTTTGGCGGCCGTGCCGGTGTCGCTGTCGAGGATGCGGACCTTGTAATCCGTGAGCGACACCTTTTTCAGCTGCGGATAAAACTTCACCAGCGCCGAGCGCAACGCGCCGTCCAGCGCGTTTACCGGGCCGTCGCCTTCGGCCACCGTTTGCGCCTGTTTTTTGCCGACGCGGACCTTGACCGTCGCTTCACAGACGGATTCGCTGGCGTCGCGGCGCATGGAAACGTGATAGGCGTCCACGTGAAACAGCGGGTCGCGATGCTTGAGCGTCTTGCCGATCAGCAGCGCGAGCGAACCTTCGGCGGCCTCGAACTCGAGACCCTGGTTTTCCAGTTCCTTGACGCGTTGCGTGATGGTTTTCACTTCCGGCATTTCCGGCTTGAGCTTGAAACCGAGTTCCGCCGCCTTCATCAAAATGTTCGACCGGCCGGACATGTCGCTGATGAGCACGCGGCGGTAATTCCCGACGGCTTCCGGCTGGATGTGTTCGTAGCTGCGCGCGACGCGGTCAATCGCATGCGCGTGCATGCCGCCCTTGTGCGCAAACGCCGTCTGCCCCACCCACGGCTGGCGCGGGTCGTGCCGGACATTGGCGATTTCGTCCACGAACTCGGAAAGCTCCCTCAGCTTGCCCAGCGAACTTGCGGGCACGCAGGTTTTTTTCAACTTGAAATGCAACAGCGGGATGACGCTGGTCAGATTGCAGTTGCCCGTGCGTTCGCCGTAACCGTTGATGGTGCCCTGCACCTGGGTGGCGCCGGCTTCGATGCCGGCCAGGGCATTGGCCACGCCCACGCCGCAATCGTTGTGCGTGTGGATGCCGAGGCGCGTCGTAAGTTTCCCTTTCGCCAGCGCCGTAATGCGCGCGATTTCCTCCGGCAGACAGCCGCCGTTCGTGTCGCACAGCACGATGCACTCCGCGCCCGCCATCTCCGCGGCCTGCCACGTGGCCAGCGCATATTCCGGCTCGTCCTTGAAACCGTCGAAGCTGTGTTCGGCGTCGTAGATGACCGTTTTGCCGTGGTCCTTCAAAAAGCGGATGGTGTCGCCGATCATCGCCAGGTTTTCGTCCGGCTTGGCGCGCAACACCTCGATGACGTGCAACAGCCACGTCTTGCCGACGATGGTGACGACCGGCGTTTTCGCGTCGAGGATCTGCCGCATCAACTCGTCCTTCTCGACGGCGACGCCTTTGCGACGGGTCATGCTGAACGCGGCGATTTGGGCGTTCTTCCACTTGCGCCGGCTCGCCTGGGCAAAAAACTCCATGTCCTTGGGGTTCGAGCCGGGCCAGCCGCCTTCAATGTAATGCACCCCGAATGCGTCGAGCTTCTCGGCAATGCGGAGTTTGTCCGCCACCGAGAAATTGATGCCTTCGCCCTGCGAACCGTCGCGCAGGGTCGTGTCATAGATTTCGACCTGGGGTTTCATAAATGGCCGTAAAAATGGAGGGAGACTATCTCTGAATTTGACGTGACTGGCAAATCCCAAAACGGGGAACTCATTCGCCAAGACATTAACCGCCAGTCAGCAGCCCGTAAAAGAAGTGGCAGCCGACGTGAGAAGGCTCTAAACGAAGGATTGTTTCCAAGGAAATTTGAGCCTCGTTACCTCGGCTGCTACGAAAGAAGGCGTTATTTAACGGTCTGTCAGTATCGTGGGCGCGACATCTTCAAAAAGTTGGAGTTCAAGCTTTAGCTTGGGGGGTGGCGGACACGCTGAAGCGTGAACTCCAACGCTCGGCTGCTTACGGAGCCGGATTCACCGTCGGCGTAAAACCAATGCTGTTGTCGCCGACCTTCAGGCGCACGGCGTGGCCGGGAGCGGTGATAACCCTTCCGCTTGCGGGTGGCGCCGGCTGCCCGTCAGCATTCTGCGACTCAAAAACTACTTTGATGTCGTAATTGCCGTCCGCATCGATTAGCGGAACGAGCATACAGGTCTTGCCTGCACCCAGGTCAAACCGGCTGGGAATTTGGTTGACCAACTGGACCGCCCCCAAGTCCGGTATGGCGGCGTCCGCCTCCGCTGCATTGGCGGGAGTATTGATTTTGGGAGCTGTTTCTGGCGATGGGTTGACCAGCTGCGCATTGCGGCTGCTGGCCAGTGCGGCATTCAGTTGCTGGTTTTTCTTTTGCAGGTCGGCAATTTCACTGGTCTGCTTGCGCGACATCCCCACTTCGTTGCGAAGCTTCAATAACTCCGTGGTCGGGGCATCCGCCGCCGCAGTCACTCGGGCGAGATGGTTGGAAAGTTGTTCGTTGTCCGCCTGCAACCGGGCCATTTGGTCCAACTGTTGCCGCAGCGATTCGTTCTCCTGCCGCAGTTTGACCTGGACCTGTTGTTGCATCACCAGGCCCACCACGGCAGCCGCCAGAAGGGCAACCAAAATGCCGGATATAATTTTCATCACAGGACTAAATCACCTCGCGATAAACGTCCGGATGCGGGCGGGAGATGACGATGGCGTTCACCAGCACGCCGGCGTCGGCGATGACTTGCCGGCCCGCTGCTACGGCGGCCTGCACGGAACCGACATCGCCGGTCAGCGTCACAAACGCCTTGCCGCCCAGCGCCATCGCCAGGCGGATTTCCATCAGCGTCACATTGGCGGCCTTGGCGCAGGCATCGGCGGCCTGCAACAGCGCAGCCACGTTGAAGGATTCGAGGATGCCCAGCGCTCCGGTCGGTTCCATCGGCGTGGTGCGGCCCAGCGCAGCGATGACATCCGGATGCACGCTGCCGACGACAAATTTGTCAATGAGGCAGCCGTTGGCGGCTTCGGCGCCGGCGGCCACGGCGGCTTCAACGCCGGCGGTTTCGCCGCCAATGAGCACCATGTATTTGCCGGAGCAAATCGAGCGGGACAAAATCAGCCGCACGTTGCCGGCCTTGAGCATCGTGTCGGCCACCAGGAACCCGGCCGCGACGCTGGACAGTTCAATCAACCCAATGGATTTCTCAGCCATAAATCAAAATTAAATTAGTTCCAACGTGTGCAAAACGTCTGCTGCAACGTATGAATCTGCGGTCGGTTCGCCCTCACCCTGACCCTCTCCCCCAAGGAGAGGGAACAGCAATGGGTCATCTCCAACTTTGTCAACGAACTTTCGGCAAACTCCGACTTTCGACTCTCCCAAAATCGGCGAATGATTCTCCCTCTCCCCGGGGGAGAGGGCCGGGGTGAGGGCGAGCGTGTTTGAAACGTATGCCTTACCGGCAACAGATTTGACATACTGATTTCGCAACAGCCTCTCATCTGTGCATTGTTCATCTTTCCAAGACAATATTCTGTTCGGTAACACTCGTCACTTTCCCGGCGAGCGGCGCGTGCAGGATGGCGCCCATCGCATTCGGCGCGGGTTCGCCGATGATCTGCCCTGCGGACACGCGGTCGCCGGCCTTCACCTTGGCCAGGCACGCGGTGCCGGCGCTTTGTTTGAGCGGCAATACGAGCCGGGCCGGTTCGATTTTTCCGGAATACAGCGGCGCGGGCAGGTCGTATTGCTCCACGTGCAATTTGCGGGTGAGGGTCTTGACAGGCACGTGCCGGCCGTCGCGCATGCCGTGCGGCTTGATATTCGTCGGGCCGGTCCATTTGATCTGCTGCCGGCGCATCTCGGCCTTGGAATCATCGCAGGCTTCCTTCGGATACAATTCCTCCGGGCAGGCGTAGAGCGTGCAAAGCCCGCACGAGCAGCACAGCGCGGCGAACTGGTTCCAGTAATCCGCGCCGGTGGAAGTGAAGGCGAGGCTGCGCATGACGGCATGCGGCTCGACCTGATAGCCAAGCAGGAAACGCGGACAATACTCGGTGCAATAACGGCACTGGTCGCACGCGGACTTGCCGATTTTGGCCTGGACCTGGTTCGGCTTGAGCTTGCGTTCCATCACGTGATGGTTGCGCGGCAGGATGACCACGCCCGTGGCCGTCTTGGTGATCGGCAAATCGAGATTGTCCGTCGTCTGGCCCATCATCAATCCGCCAATGCATAGAATCGGATCGTTTGTTGTGAGCCCGCCCGCGGCGTCGAGCACGTCACGGTAGGGGGTGCCGATGGGCACGCGGAGGGTGACGGGCGAATTCACCGCGCCGGCGATGGTGAGCATTTTGTGGGTTACGGGTTTGCCTTCGGCGGCGCGCGCGATGTTGATGAAGGTTTCGATGTTGTTGACCACCACGCCAACATTGATGGGAATGCCTGCGGGCGGAATCAGGCGGCCGGTGACTTCATAGACGAGATCGTATTCGTCGCCGGCCGGATAATAATCGCCAAGCAAATGGATGCGAACGTTGGTACCTTTGCAGGCCTCGGTGGCGGCTTCGATGGCATGTTTCTTTTTCACTTTGATGCCGATGACGACGTCCTTGGCGCCGACGGCCTCGGCGGCGAGTTGCATTCCTTTCACCAGCGCGGCGGCTTCCTCTTCCATGAGCACCGCGTCCTTGTGGAGCAGGGGTTCGCACTCCGCGCCGTTGGCGATGAGGGTATCGGCCTTGGCGGCGAGCTTGACGTGGGCGGGAAACCCTCCGCCGCCCGCGCCGACCACGCCGGCCTGTCTGACTTTGTCCGCAAGATTCATTAATCTGGAATCACCGAATCATCCGGTGAATCAACACATTGTGGCGATCGGCGACGCGAAATCAATGCGGAAGGTGGTCGTGGCCCCGTTTCGGTGGGGCGAGGCTGCGGACGAGCCGTCTCTGCTCCGTTTTGCCGCGTCAAGTCCGGCTCGCGAGTACGCTCGCCCCACCCACAATGCAAACCCACCCACAACCGATCCGGAGTTCTTAAATAATGCCATCTGGTTTTGATTATTAACATTCAAGCTATCATTAATAATTGCGTGACAAATGGTTCGGCGGCGTTAATTTACTTGCCGATATTTTTTTTGCAATATGAGCAAGCAAATCAACTTCACGCTGCGCGAGCAGGACATTCCCACCCAATGGTACAATCTTCTGGCGGATTTTCCGGAACCGCTGCCACCGCCGCTGCATCCGGGCACCAAACAGCCGATCCCGCCGGAGGCGTTGCTCGCCATCTTCCCGGAAAATCTGGTGAAGCAGGAAATGTGTCCCGACCGGTGGGTGCCGATTCCTGAAGAGGTTCGCGACATCTACACCCTGTGGCGGCCCACGCAACTGCTGCGCGCGGTGCGGTTGGAGAAGGCGCTGCAAACGCCGGCGCACATTTACTACAAATACGAGGGCGCCAGTCCCGCCGGCAGTCACAAGCCCAACACCGCCGTCGCCCAGGCTTATTACAACAAGGTTGCCGGCACCCGGCGGCTCGCCACCGAAACCGGCGCGGGCCAGTGGGGCGCGTCACTCGCCTTCGCCTGCAAACTTTTCGGGCTGGAGTGCAATATTTACATGGTCAAGGTGAGCTACGACCATAAACCGTACCGCCGGATGCTCATGCATACCTGGGGCGCGACGGTGCATCCGAGCCCGAGCAATCAGACCGAATTCGGGCGCAAAATGCTGGCCGAAGATCCGCATTGCGCCGGCAGCCTCGGCATCGCCATCAGCGAGGCCATCGAGGACACCGTCAAGCACCCACACACCAAGTATTCGCTCGGCAGCGTGTTGAACCACGTTTGCATGCACCAGACCGTCATTGGTCAGGAAGCCATCAAACAGATGGAAATGGCGGGCGAGGAGCCGGACTCGATCATCGCGTGCTGCGGCGGCGGCAGTAATTTTGCCGGGCTGGCATTTCCGTTCATTCACAAAAAAATCACGGAGAAAAAGAAGTATCGCATCGTGGGCGTGGAACCGTCGGCCTGTCCGTCGCTGACCAAAGGCGAACTGCGCTATGACTTCGGCGACACGGCGGAGATGACGCCATTGCTGATGATGTACACGCTCGGCCATAAATTCATGCCGCCGTCAATTCATGCGGGCGGGCTGCGTTATCATGGCATGTCGCCCATGGTCAGCCATGCGCTCAAGCTCGGCCTCATCGAAGCCGAGGCGTATCATCAGACGAAGGTGTTCGAGGCCGGGACACTTTTCGCGCAGACCGAGGGTATTGTGCCGGCGCCGGAATCCGCGCACGCGATTGCCGCAGTGGTGGAAGAGGCGAAACAGGCCCGCGAGACCGGCAAAAAGCGCGTGATTCTGTTCAATCTGTCCGGCCACGGCCTGCTCGACCTGAGCGCGTACGAAACCTACCACTCCGGCAAGATGCAGGATGTTTAACCGACAACCTGGAAAAACACACAATCCATAACCATGAAAACTCGAATACAATTCCTCCTGCTGGCGGCGTCATTGGCGGCGTTGCCGGGTCTTTTGCAGGCCCAACCCTCATCCGAATATGTGCCGGGCTCCGAAGGCATCAAAGGCGCATCCCTGCCGCCGCCAGGGGTTTATTTCCGCGACTACAATTTCTTCTACTGGGCCGACCAGTTAAACGGCCCCGCCGGCAATAAAATTGGTCCGGCCGACCTTGACACCTTCACTTACGCAAACATACCCCGTGTGATTTGGATCACGGACACGAAGTTTCTCGGGGGTTTTGTCGGTGTGGATGCACTCCTGCCGCTGGTCTATCAGCAAACAAGCCTCAACACGCCGGGCGGTCCGTACAGTGGCAGCACCTTTGGCATCGGAGATTTCTTCGCCGAGGGCACGCTCTCATGGCATGTCAAACAGTTTGACTTTGCCGTTGGCAGTGGCGTTTGGGCGCCCACGGGCGATTCGGGCAAACCGCCCACCACGCGCGCGGGCGCGGGCTTTTGGACGTTCATGCAAACCGCCGGGGCCACCTGGTATATTGATGAGGAAAAAACCTGGGCGGTGTCGGCGTTGAACCGTTACGAGTTCAGCACCGAGCAACGCGACACGGATCGCATTCCGGGACAGACTTACACGCTGGAATGGGGCGTCAGCAAGACGGTGGCGAAAGTCATCGACCTGGGCGCGGTGGGTTATTACCAGCAACAGGTGAACCCCACCGAAGGCGCATCGTGGAGCAGCCGCAGCCGCGTGGCGGCCGTCGGCCCGGAAGTCAGCATGGCCTTTCCGAAGCAGATGTTCTTTGTTTCGCTCCGCTACAATTACGAATTCATGGCTGAGGACCGGGCGCAGGGCAACGCCATCACCCTGACCCTCACGAAGCGGTTCTAGCCGGGCGCGGAAACCATTTCCCGATTGCGGGAGGGCCGGCAGGTTGCCGGCCCTTTTTTATCCAAGGGCGATGGCGGGTGGCAGTGTGTCAATTTGGTGGGGCGGGTGCCTGTCGCGCCGTAGCTTGGCGAAGGCTGATCCTCGCGAGCCGGGACGGATGGGATTTATTGCCAAAATCGGCTCGCGGGGACGCTCGCCCCGCCAAAAACTGAAATTGCGCCACCACCGAAACTTTTTGCGATTTCCGGTGACGGGACTAGGTTGGGGCATGGAAGTTTACGGAAAAATCCAATGCCCGTTCTGCGGGCAGGCGTTCGACATCGTGGTGGACACGAGCGTGTCGAGCCAGCAGTTCACAACGGACTGTGAGGTGTGCTGCCATCCGTTCGAGGTGTTCGCCGAATGCGAGCCGGGCGAAATTCTGAGCTTGGACGTGGGGGGGAATTGAGGCAGCCTGCGCACGATGCACCATTTTGCGAACTCGGTCCTTTGGGTTTACATCGTCCTGCTGCTCGTGGGCGGGTTGATTGGATTTTTCAAGGCGAAGAGCAACGTATCGCTCATCTCATCGTCGATATTTGCCGCGTTGCTGGTGCTGACGGCGGTGCCGGGGGTGTTTGAGCGCAAATTCGCCCTCGAATTATCGAACGTCCTCATGGCCGCGTTGCTGGTGGTGTTCACCATCCGGCTGGCCAGGACGAAAAAATTCATGCCGAGCGGTTTGATGCTGGTGCTGACGATGCTGGTGCTGGCATTGCGGAACCTTTTCAAGGACTGAACCTCAAAACGGCAGATGAGGTGAATCACGAAATACACGAAGCACACGAAAAGAGGGCTGGAACCGACCATTTATTCGGCGGCAGACTTCACCTGCCGGGTGAACCAGCGGTGCTTGGCCATGCCTTGTCATTTCGTGTCTTTGGTGTGTTTCGTGATCTCAACTTTTTTAAGTTGGATTGTTGGACCGGGTGAAATTCCGGGTGAAATTCCTTGCACCGACGGCCTTCGATACGTAACTTACAACTCCTTTTGGATGCACCCATAGCTCAATTGGATAGAGCGGCTGACTACGGATCAGCAGGTTATAGGTTCAACTCCTATTGGGTGCGCCACTCTGTTTGTCAGTGTCTTGTTAATCTCAAATCATCGTATCCGAATATTATTCTTTAAGATAAGTATACCCCCAAAAATATAAGTTGAATGTAACCTTTTTTTGTGATATACGTCTTTCACGTTCGATGAAAACTTGCATGAACATATCAGCCACGAGTTGGCCGACGAAGCCGGTCCCGATAACTATCGGGACACGTCACAGCCGGTATAACCAGGGCTGTGCGTTTAGCCTTGGATTATCCATCGCTCCTATCGGGAGAAGCCCCGAAGGTAATTTGGATAAACTTGGTGTAGGCAGGTAAAGAATCGAAATAGACTTTCTCTCACCCTGCTTACTGAAACGTAGGCAGGGTTTTTTATTTTCCCTGTAAAACTGACGGTGTGAATGGCAGTCAACGAAAGATGAACAATCTGTGAACAGGAAAAGCACGACGTCTAGATGATGTCTTCCGGCGACAAGTTGAATTTGGCGAGGACGAGCTTTGAATCGTCACCGACGTGGTGTGCCCACGAACGTGAGATCGCATCGCCGGGAAGAGCGAAACGAATTTTACATATAAAGGGCTTCGGAGGAGGTGTGCCCCCAAACACCGAAACAGCCGCCGTGAAACCGCGGGTTGGGATCGAATAGATCACCAAGCGGTGTTTGTTCTTTGTTGAAATGGCATGGGCCGGGAGCGCAATGACGCTTCCGGCCCTTTTAATTTCCAGCCTTCGCTCACGGATTGTCGCAGAGTGAAGGCTGCCGCGCCGAAGCTCGAAGAGCATAGGCGGGCATACGTCTGGCGAGTGGGCTACGGCCCGGCAAGCCAATTCAGTTCTTGAACAGGCCGCGCGCCAGCTTGCGCAGTCGAGTCTCCAAAACTTAACGGGCGTGGGGCGGCACCACGGCGGCCTGCCAAATCGTAAATCGTCAATCGCAAATCGTAAATTCTTCGTGGGGTCGTGGCAGACAAGCAATGCACTTGCCCTGCAAGCAAGCTGATGTGGGAGCGTTACCCACCGACTCCACCAGCCTTCGCCCGCCGTTGCGTGGCGGGCGAAGGCTGTCGCGTCGGAGCGCAAAGCGCGAAGACGGATTTTATTTATTCAAAAAGCGGGCTACGGCTCGGCAGGCCAATTTTCACTGCGGGAAACTCGACCAATGCACAGAGAGAAGCCTCATAAACTTCTTCAGGTGGGTGTAACTCCCACTCCCGCTACCACTGCTTGCGCAGGGCCACCAAGGGAAGTGATCCGGCTGCCCGACTGTAAATCGGGTGTCGTTAAACGAAGCTGGAAGTGACGAGCTGGAGCGTTACCAGCGCTTCCCACCAGCCTTCGCCCGCAGCGAAGCAAGAGCGAAGGCTGCCGCGCCGAAGCACGAAGTGCGGAGGCGGGCTTTATCTTCAACCGGGCTACGGCCCGGCAGGCCATTTCGGACTCGTAGCTCAATCAGCAGAGCGCCCCGTTGTCTGCGGGAGGGTTGAGGGTGCAAGTCCCTTCGGGTCCGCCAATTTCAAATCTTGCCGCGAGGCCGATTCCCAGGGTTTCGGCGTCGCGTTTCTCCCGCCCCCGATCTCTAAAATCCATCGGGGCGAGCCAGCGCGTAGCGTAGCAGCCAACGCACTCGGTTTGGGACGGAGGGACCGCAGGTGCATTACAGTTCGCGACAGCGAACAGCGTAACTTGGGGCACCCATTTCGTAAGGCTTGGGAAGCCCACTCCTGCCGCGCTGACCGATTTCAGATTGTTGCCGTGGTCGAATACATGAGGCATCCGCCTTCTAAGCGGAACGATGCAGGTGGAAATCCTGCCGGCAGCGCCATTGCCAGGTAGTGTCAAAGTAGCACGGCGGCCTGTTAAGCCGCTTGTCTTGGTGCGAGTCCAAGTCTGGCAGCCAATTTCAGGGTGTAATGTCAGCAGCAGACGGCCTTGTTCGGAACGAGGAGGTCGCAGGTGCAACTCCTGCCACCCTGACCATTTAACGGAAGGCAGGCAGATATAAGCTGGCTGCACCTGTCTCGAAAACAGGATCGGCATCGCCGAGGTCGGAGCGTTACCGACGCCTTCCGCCAATTTGAACCCCTAAAGAAAGGAGATTCCATGAAACCCATTATGCGTTACCAAAGCCAGTTGCTCTTTCGCAGGAGCTACAAACCAAATCGAATCATGCGAATCCGGCCAACGCCGCGGCTTAACCTCGTGTTCCGCCCCGTGAACCGGTTTGGCTCGAAACCGCAATTGACCATCGTCCCGTAGCTCAAAAGCAGAGCGCTCGCCTGATAAGCGAGAGACCGCGGAGCGTTACCGCGCAGGACGACCAATTTGAAAACCAAAAAAGAAATAACCAAAGCACTCGAATTGAAGAACCAATTGGTCTGCGAAATCGCTCAATTAAAGGAATTGTTCACGATATAGAAGTCCACTTCACGTAGGAGAAGTTCGACAAGACAGCCGTAGCCTTCCACCCAACCTGACCGTTGTTGGTCTCAGCAAACCCCTAATCACCGGATGTCCCGATTTTGTTAAATTGGGCTTTGACGGGGGGATTGGTGCAAGTGTCGCCGAGATAAGTGACGTAGAAGGAACTGATGAAGGAATTGTTCGTGTACTTTCTGCCATCGAGCCCAGTCAGGTCCCAAGCGAGATTGATCACGCCGTTGGTGGTGCTGCCGGAGATATCGTTGACAAGGCGGCCCTTGAGACTCGTTACCTGGACGCGGAATTTGGCGGCAGGTTCCCGGAGTTTGGCATAGAGATTGGCGCCGTCCGAGGTGAACAGGGTGGAGGATTCGTAGAACCGGCAGGTGTTGCTGGAATAGTAAGACAAAGCCGGGCCGATCAGGTTGAATTGATCGCCATCCATGCCGTGGGCGTACATCATTCGGGCGCGGAGTTCGTGCCGGCCGGGCGAGTCCCAGTTGATGTTCCAAGAGAGCCTGCTATTTCCATTCGGAGCTTGTTCGCAATCGTGCAAAGTACATTCGATGAAATTTCCGTCTGCGTCAAAGCTGCCGAGATCCATGCCGCCGCCGGGGAAGGGCCGATCGGAGTGAAAGGCGTCAAAACGAACTGGCACGTCAAATGTGACCACACCCCATTCATCCGGACCGGAGACTGGCTTCAAGGTCATCAATTGGGAGAGAGATAGATGGTTGGTGTTCAACCGGGTCTGGGTCTGTATCCAGCGACTTAAGGAAAGGTCGTGGAAAACCGGTTCGGGCTGGTTGGAGTCGGTGATGAAGGTGACTTCCGTGGCGACGGGAGGGCCGGCTCCGATGAAGATCGGTGTGACCGGATAATTCGTCGTGATTACTGCCTGACCGGGAAACAGGGCTACCAGATTGGTGAATACAAGCGGTGGCCGGAGGTTGTATTTGGGGTCGTTGATATTCAACTGGATTAATAACTTGTCAGGCAAATACAGTTGCACACCTGCGGCGGGCCAACCGTTTGATGATTTCCACCACACGTCGTAGGTTGGGGCAAACATTCGCCGGATTGGTTCTTTGCCGTTGCCCACGTAATTGAGGACGGGGCTGGAAGCGACGGTCAACTGGCAGTCACGGTTTAGGGCTTTGACATCCACGGAAAGTGATGTGAGCCATTGCGTGGCGAGTTGATACGCGGCTTGATTGTCCACCTGGTTCTCGGGAAGCAGTGAGTCTTGAAGGCCGCGCCAGACTTCGTAGCTGTGGTTGATTTCAATATGGTCAAGTTTGCCGGCCTTTAAAACCCGATAGGTGTAGTTGGTGGTGGCAACGTAACCCATTAATCCCTGGCCGTAAAAGAAACCGAATGGGCTGACTCTCGCTCCGTCAATTCTAGACCGGGTGATGGGCAGGTCTTCCTGCAAATGCAACGCTTGCGCCGTTTGGTTGGCTTCCAAGATCATCAACCGAAATGCCTCGTCTTTATAAGCCTCGGTGGTGTAGTTGTGGTCAATATGTTCCACGTCACCGTTGGTATTCACGGTGCGTGGCACGCCGGGCGGCAGACCCCGGCCTCGCTCTTGGGCATCAGCTACCCAGAACCAGCCCGGATGAGAATTGGTCTGTCCATGCACCAGGGCGGTAATAGTGCAGAGCAGAACGCAGAAGCCGAGGGCCGCCTTTTGAGCGAGAAAGTTCATAAGAATAGAACCATTCCTACCTGACTCTCTCTGTCAGGACAAGCGAGTTTTTTCGCGGAGCGACAATCATGAAGTATTGAAAATCCTTCGCTCTTCAAGCTTTGGCTAGCGAGCCAATTTACGCACAAAATCTAGCACACGGTTGAACCACGAAACGGTGGTCGTGCGCCAGCACCCCGAGTAGCTGAGGCAGAATAGCACCTCGCTGAAGACGAGGAGACGTTGGCGCGATACCAACCTCGGGGGCCACTAAAAACCAATCCCGCTTTGGCGGGCAAAAAAGGAAACATGAATACACTGACAGATACTCAGGTGCGCCTTTTCGCCTCGGCCCAAAGCTGGATCGAAGGTGAAGCGGTGCGCCAGCTCTACGCCGCCGCGAAGCTGGCCGGCGTCCGACTCGCGGTCGGCTTCCCGGATTTGCATCCGGGCAAAGGCACGCCCGTGGGTGCCGCGTTCGTAACCAAGGATGTCATTTATCCGCACCTCATCGGCGGCAATATCGGTTGTGGCATGGCGCTGTTCAAAACGAATCTTGACCGCAGCGACGCCAAGCTCGACCGCTGGGCAGAAAAGTATTTCCACCTCGAACACCCGTGGGATGAAGATGTCGGTGATTATCTCGCCGCATCGGATTTGCTGTCCACGGAGTTCGATGCCGACCTCGGCACGATCGGCGGTGGAAACCACTTCGCCGAAGTTCAGGCCGTCGAAAAAGTTCACGATGCCGTGGCGTTTAAGCGCACGGGCATTGGAAAGGAACAGCTCGGCGTGCTCGTTCACAGCGGTTCGCGTGGTTTGGGTGAATCCATCCTGCGCGCTCATGTGAATGAGTGTCGAGCTTCCGGCGTGACCGGAGAGTCGTTTGCTGGCGAGGAATATCTCAATGGCCACAACTACGCCGTACGTTGGGCGAAAGCGAATCGTACGCTCATTGCCATGCGGTTTGCCTCCAAGCTCGGCGCGGAGGTCGAATGCGTCTGGGACGGTTGCCACAACTTCATCACCCGTCACGAAGGTGGCGATGAGAATGTGTGGATTCACCGCAAAGGCGCAGTCGCGGCTGCCAATTTGCTCTCAAGGTGTAATTAGTTCTGCACGCCGCTCTGCGAAGGCGGAGGTTCGTGGTGCGAGTCCACGTGAGAGCACCAATTCATTGCCCCTGTGCCTCAGCAGCTACAGGAGTGGTTTTGTAAACCGCTATTCGTCGGTGCGAGTCCGACCAGGGGATCCATATCATGGTGATCATGATGTAACAGCAGCATCACGCCCCGTGAAGGCGTTCGTGCCGGTGCAAATCCGGTTGGTCACCCCAATTTAGATGGGCCGAAGTTGATCGTTTATCCTCCACCAAATAGGAGGGCGTAGTGTCTTGGGTGAAAACTCAAGCGCTCTGGGTTCGATTCCCAGCACGGAGTGCCTCCGTTCGATCACGTCACTTGTCCATCTGCTTTTGCCGAAGCGCGACCGCTGGTGCCATCGGCGCAAGACCGCGTCCGCGATCCGAGTAAATGATTTTACTCGGGTTGCGGATTAACCCGTAGTTCAGCTGCGTTAGAATACCCGGATACGTTCGGGAAATGTGGGTTCGATTCCCATCGGGAGCGCCAATTTCGACGGGCCGTTGAGTTTGGATTATCGTAAGCGGGAAACCGCGAGCGGGTGCAAATCCCGCGCCATCAGACAACTGATGAATTTCCAACTCGCTCTTTGTCCGTCGCTCCGCTTCATCGGGCCGAATTTCGTTCGGTTATCTAACTCAATGGAAGAGATCCGGCCTATTAAGCCGGAAATTGCAGGTTCGACTCCTGCGTTCCGACGCAATCTCTTGCTCGATTACCTTCACTTTCGACGGGTCGCAGGATTGGGTTATCGTTCATAAACGCGTGGTCGCCGGTTCGAGTCCGGTCTCCGGCTCCAGACGCCGGGGTAGCTCAGTGGTAGAGCACGTAAATTCCCAGTTCGTCTCTTATCCGTCGGTCTTTAGCGGGCCGTAGATTGTGGGTTATCATAACCAAGCAGCAGCGGTTCAACTCCGCTCCGTCGTTTCCCCGCCGGTCGCGACCAATTCACGCCAACGGATTGAGCGGCGGCGGTGTAACAGCAGCACACTTGGCAACTCCATGGTCAATTTCTTGCCCGCGCTCAATTGATGGGCCGAAGACATCGGGTTATCTGTCATTGGTTCGACTCCAATCCGGGGCTCCATGTGCCCTGGTAGCTCAGTGGTAGAGCAATTCCCGCGTCGTCCCTTGCCCGTCCACCTTTTCTCGCAGCTCAGGCTGCGAGGATTCAACCGCAACCCTCAACCAGGAGGTCGTATGGCACACAACACACATGATTGGGAAGATCGCACATTCGAAATCACCAGCAAACGTCGCAAAGGGTTCCCGTCCGAAACACGCGTCAAGAAAGGAATGCGAATCGTTCACGAGGATAAGGAACTCAGCGAAAAGCTGGGCCGGAACGACCTCTGCCCGTGCGGTTCAGGACGCAGCTTTTAAGAACTGTTGCCTCCGCTCAGGCCGTTATGACGGCGTTGCCAGACATCACTTTTTTCCGCGAATAAGCGGGATATCAATTACTGCGGGCCGACGAATATGGGTTATCACTGTAAATGACCAACCCCACGTTCACCAACTTGTCCGCAGCACAATTAAACAAAACATGCCGGGAGTTGGCGGCGCAATACATCGAAAGGAAACCATTATGGCTATCAACTATGCAAAGCTCTTTAACCGCCGCGTAACCCCGCAGTCGCAGCCGATTCCGGGATCGAACCAGGTCCGCAACTCGGGTGGCGGCTATTCGTGGCAGGTGGGTGACTGGGTGCAGTTCGACCGCTTCCTGATCCTCGGCGCCGAAGGTGGCACGTATTACATCGCCGAACGCGATTTGGTAAAGCAGAACCACGACGCGATCGTGCGTTGCATCAAGGCCGACGGTATTCGCGCCGTGAACCGCATCGTCGAAATCAGCGATGCGGGTCGCGCGCCGAAGAACGACCCGGCCATCTTCGCCCTCGCACTCGTGGTCGCTCACGGTGACGTGCAGGCAAAGACTCACGCGTTCGCAAACCTGGACAAGGTCTGCCGCATCGGCACGCACATGTTCCACTTCGCCGAATACGTGAACGCGATGCGCGGCTGGGGCCGCGGTCTCCGCAATGCCGTCGGCCGCTGGTACGTGGACCGGGGTGCCGATGACCTCGCACACCAGGCGGTCAAGTACCAGCAGCGTGATGGCTGGTCGCACGGCGACCTGCTCCGTCTCGCTCACCCGAAGGCTCCGTCGGCCCAACACGATGCGGTGTTCCGCTGGATGCTGTCGGGTGCCGACTCGCTGGGTGAGCGCGAGGTGAAGCGCAAGGTTCGCGGTGAAGACCGTGTCGCAAAGTATGGCGCGGTTGGCGGACTGCCGAAGCTGATTGAAGCCTTCGAGCAGGCAAAGCGCGCAACAACCGCAGGTCAGATCGTGAAGCTCATCACGGAATTCGACTTGCCGCGCGAAGCAATTCCGACGCAGTGGCTCAATGAAGCTGTTGTGTGGGAAGCGCTGCTCGAACGCATGCCGATGACGGCGATGATCCGCAACCTCGGCAAGATGACGAGCCTCGGCCTGCTCGCTCCGTTCAGCGACGCAAAGCGTCTCATTGTCCGCAAGCTGCGTGACGAAACGGCGCTCAAGCGAGCGCGCATTCACCCGCTGGCGGTCCTCGTGGCGCAGAAGATCTACGCTCAGGGCCACGGTGACAAGGGTGCGCTCAAGTGGTCGCCGGTGTCGGCCGTGGTGGACGCGCTGGACGAAGCGTTCTACGCGACGTTCCAGAACGTTGAACCGTGCGGCAAGCCGGTCCTGCTCGCGCTCGACGTGAGCGGTTCGATGGCGGCAAGCCAGATCGCGGGCTCGTGCATCTCGGCCCGTGAGGCGAGCGCGGCGATGGCACTGATCACTGCCGCAACCGATCCGGAATGTGAAATCATCGCATTCTCGGCTCCGGCACGCGGCGGTTACGGCGGCATGCATGGCGGTGGCGAACCGGGCATCACCCGCGTGAACCTCTCGCCGCGCATGCGTCTGGCCGACGTCATCAAGGTCATAGCAGCCATCCCGATGGGCGGCACGGACTGCGCCCTGCCGATGCTGTGGGCAGCCCGCAACAAGCTGAACGTGGCGGGTTTCATCACCTACACGGACAGCGAAACGTGGGCGGGCAACATCCACCCGGCCCAGGCGCTGCGTCAGTATCGCAGCGAGTTCGTCGGGGACGCGAAGGCGGTCGTTGTGGGCATGACCTCCAACGGCTTCACCCTCGCCGACCCGAAGGATCGCGGCATGTTGGACGTCGTTGGCTTCGACACGACCGTGCCGGCCGTGATCGCGGACTTTGTCCGCAACTAGCGGACGGTTCAAGGATGCCACGGAGGTGGCAACAACGCGGGCGGAGGCGAGAGCTTCCGCCCGCACTTTAATTTCAAATCCCGTTGGCCGATCAGCTCAGGCGGCGGTCTGCAAAGCCGCAGAGGCTGGTGCAACTCCAGCACGGGATTCCAGCCTTCGCCCGAGACACAAGCAGCGTCGCGGGCAAAGGCTGTCGCGCCGAAGCACAAAGTGCGTAGGCGGATTTTCACAGCGGCTCTGCGGCTACGGCTCGGCAGGCCAACTTTTCGAGCATAGGTGTTGAGAGATACACGCCGGTCTTCCAAACCGGAATACAGGGCGCGCTACCCTGATGCTCGACCAATTTCGCAACGCGAACACCGGTGCCGGTCAGGACTTCACAGGCCTTACTGCGGTGGTTCAACTCCGCCTTCGCGTTGCGATCCTTGCGGATGGCCACCAGGGTTGCAAACTTTGACAGTGAAGTCCCGGCTCTTAACCGGCGAGAACTCGGTGCGAATCCGTGGCAACCCACCAGCCTTCGCTCGCAGCACAGCGAGAGCGAGGTTGCCGCGCCGAAGCCTCGTATACGTAGGCGGGCTTACCCGTCCGTTTGCGTGAGCTTCGGCCCGGCAGGCCATTTATAAAATACGCCGATGTGGCTCAGCAGCGACAGCAGCAGTTTCGTAAACTGCCGGGCATTGCCCCACGAGAGTGCGAGTCTCTCCATCGGCCCCATTTCCGCATCCGTGGTGAAACTATTATCATCCTCCGCTTCGAACGGAGAGTTTGCAGGTGGGAGTCCTGCCGGATGCACCACTTTCATTTACGATTTGAGATTGAAGATTTTTGATTTATCGGCGTGTGGTTCGCCTCGAACAGCAGAGAGGCCGGTTTCAGAAACCGTGAGCCTTGGAGGTGCAATTCCTCTCACGCCGACCACTTTTTCAAATCGGCAATCGGCAATCGGCAATCGCAAATTCCGACGCCCACGTAGCCCAATGCAGAGGCAGCGCACTTAAAACGCGTCCAGTGTCGGTGCAAATCTGACCGTGGGCACCAGCCGCGTGTAGCCCAATGAAGAGGCGTTCCGCTCAAGACGGAAAGGTTGCAGGTGCGAGTCCTGCCACGCGGACCAATTTGGAATGTCAACCGGTCAAGCGAGCCGGGCCTCGGTGCTAACGAGTGCGTGCCTTCGGGCAAGTGGTGCGAGTCCACGGCATTCCGCCAGTTTTCCATCGTCATCAGAAAAGCTCAGCCAGCCGAGACCTGGCACTTTCGGGATGATCGATCATTTCAGCAACCATCGTTTCCAGTATGCCTGGAGGCATTTGAGCCAGATGCATTAAGGTTTTTGACAACGGCTGACCGGCGGGAAAAGCCAGCAGTATTCGTCGCCACAGTTCGCCGCCTGATTGCAGCATCCACGGCTCCAAATCGAGATGGTCGGTGACGGCCAGAACGCGTTGATACATGTCATCGCCAAGCTGGTTAAGACCGTGCAGACAGATCAACTCGGCCGTCCCTTTGACCAGCTCTTTCGCCAGCAATTGCCAGTTTGTGCCCCGGCCAACCACCACCAGGTCATCGCCTCGCTGCACAACGCCCCCAAGGCCCACGATGCCGGCGCGCATTACCGCGCCTCGAAATCCTCGCGCGGGAGGCCTGCCTGTTCCCAGCGTCATGCCACCACTCAATTCCCCGTCGAGCCGCTCACGTGGAATCCCCCAAACCGTTGAAGCTGTGCTCTTGGCAAGCTGAACCAGTTGAGGCCGATGAGGCGCCTCCAATGCGCGCAGGCGCCCGATGACATGCAAGACCTGAAACGAGAACGCAAAGGGTAGGCGGGTGAGCCCTTTTTCTTTGCAGCGTTCCAATGCGCGCTGTCTGCCCGCTTCGGCGAGCATGCCGCCGTGTTTGGATAGCAGCGGATGACCGAAGAATGGATGACGTCGTTTCGATGCCGCCCGCCGCCAAAAACGTGGCGGCCAGCCAATCAGAAGGGTGCCATCGACTTGCCAGTATTGAAGTAAGTTGATCAGCGCATACTGGTCATAATACCGGAGCAATCGCGGATCGAGGGCATTCAGTTCGTCCCGCACCAGATGATGGAAGGTCATGCCGGCGTGCTGGGCCGCGCCTTGAATGAGCCAATTCAGCGTGTGCCGTTTTTGAATCTCAAGCTGCTCGTCATTCATGGTCCTATCTATGCCTTGGGTGGTGGCGTTGGCCGTGTTTTGGGCCAATCGGGCTTAAAGGGATCGGGTTTGGGTTTTGGCTGGACCGGCGGCGCGGCCGGAGGCTGCGGAGTTGGCTCCGGCCGGCGTGGCGTGCTTGGCGGTGCGAGAGGTTCAGTTTGCGGCATGAAAACTCGAGGGTAATTGGTATTGGTGCATAAAATGGTTTCTGCAACAAGTCACGCTAAGCGTTCCAAACTCAACCGGATAGATTTTAGGATAAATCAACGAAACAACAAGTCCACGGCATTCCGCCAGTTTTTGGTGGCCGTGCGCAAGCACCGGCGTGTAGTTCAAAGAGAACCGTCCGTCTTATAAACGGAATCGCACTAGATCAGTGCCGGATCCGGGAGCGTTACCCGGCACGCCGACCATTTTTACACCTCCGAGCGCGAAGAAGCTCAAGCGATCCGCATGCAGGACATGAGTCGGTGAAAGAGACCGACCGGAGGTGTGATGCTTTGTCCCCATAGCTCAAACCATAGAGCCGGCGCGTCCTAAGCGTCAGGTTGCCGGTGAGAATCCGGCTGGGGACACCAATTACGTCTCTGTAGTGTAGTTCAGCCAACACGCCTGCCTCTCATGCAGGAGATCACCGGAGCGAAGCCGGTCAGGGACACCATTCTTCACGCCCCCAAAGCATTTTGAGCGATGCACTCCTTTGGTATGGGAGAAAGCCCGGTGCAATTCCGGGTGGGGGCTCCAAATTCCGCTCGTGTAGCCCAACCAGAAGAGGCACGACGTTGAGAGCGTCGCCAGTGCGGGTGCGAATCCTGCCACGAGCACCAGTTTTCGGCCTGCAAGCATTAAAGTGATGCAGCGGACTTTTAATCCGCAGAACAGGGCGCGTTACCCTGGCGGGCCACCATTTATTGCCGGGTCGTCTAATCGTAGGACAGCGCCCTTTGAAGGCGCGAATGCTGGTGCGATTCCAGCCCCGGCAGCCATTCTCATTTACGATTTCAGATTTACGATTTACGAGTCGCAGCCCGCATTGGCATCGCCACGCGTAAATCGTCATTCGTAAATCGTAAATCCTGAAGACAGGCCCGTTAGCTCAAAATCAGAGCGGCAGTCCTACAAACTGAAGACGCTGGAGAATTACCAGCACGGGCTACCATTTCCAGCCGCTGGGTGTGAAAGCCAGCACGTCTGTCTCTGACACAGAAAGGGCCGGAGCGTTACCGGCAGCGGCAGCCAATTTTGGACTGCGGTGGCAAGCGCAGCACGACACCGCTTTGACAGCCGCACATCCAACGAAAAGCGCCGTCGCTGCTGCGCTCTGCCGGCGCACTCCAAATCAACAAAGAACAAACACCAAACAGCTTTATGACAGACATATTGAACAAGTCGATTGTGCTGGTGCTCAACCGCAACTGGCAGGCGATCAACATTCGCACGCCCCAGGAGGCGTTTTGCATGATGGCCACCAACGTAGCCACCGCTCTCGAAATCGAGCTTGGTGATGGTGCCCGTGCGGAAGCACTCCGCCCGGTGACCTGGGACGAATGGATTACGCTGCCCGTCCGCGACGGTGACAACGCCGTGCGCACGGTGCGTGGGGCGATCCGCGTGCCGACGGTCATCGTGGCCGTGAACTACGCCCGCGTGCCGAAGAAGCGTCCGAAGCTGTGCGCCCGCACGATCCGCGAGCGCGACGGCAACCGCTGCCAATACACCGGCGCGTTGCTGCGTCCGGACGAAGGCAGCCTGGACCACGTCGTGCCCCGCTCGCGCGGCGGCCCGGACACGTGGGAAAACCTCGTGTGGTCGAGCAAGCAGGTGAACACCCGCAAGGGCAATCGCCTGCCGCACGAAGCCGGCCTGAAGCTGCTCAAGGCGCCGCGCGCACCGAAGGAACTGCCGGTATCGGCGCTCATCCGCAACGCCCACGGCGTCGCAGAATGGAAACTGTTCCTGAACGAATGAAACAAAGGGAGGGCGAGCGTCAAAGCTCGCTCTCCCAACAATTATTTAGTAAACATATCTGCGAATTTACGCACATGAAAATCCATCGCTGGCTAACAGTTGGCCTTGAAAGCGGAATTCATTGGCCAACCATGGAAGTGAAAGTCTCGTTCCATGGAAATGAATTTCTTCTCCGCCCTGAGACTGATCAGTTAGCTCCAAGTGTCGCATTTGCTTTCGATCCGCCGATGACCGACAAGGAAGCGTTGCTTCTTATCCGCAGATTCTTGAGCTCTTTGTCGTGGGTTGAGCGTGGTCATTTGCGCGAAACTGGAACATTCGGGACAGGTGGTGGACCCGGCGGCATTGGAAAAGGCCCTGGCGCGCGACTTATTAGCACTCGGTTTTGTCTCGGGCAAATAATCCACCCGAAGGGGCATGCTCGATCTGATGAACACCAAAGATTTCATTCGTCTCGGCGTGCCGCTGGGTGAAGGCACACGGCGCGCAACGGATTTTGTGGCCAATTTCATCCTCGGCGGCGGTGATAAGTCCCAGTTGTACGAGGAAGTCGCAGCCATCGTCGCCAATCCGCCGGCGTTCGCGGATAACCCACTGCGCGGAGAGTTTGCAAAGGCGCTGCTCAAAGCGCCACCACCGCCACGCACCGAGCCGGTGAAATATCGGCAGTGGGGCGAACATCTGGAACACGACGCGGTGATGCAGATGGAGAAGGCCTGTCTGTTGCCGGTGTCGGTCGCGGGCGCCCTCATGCCTGACGCCCACGTTGGCTACGGCCTGCCCATCGGCGGCGTGCTGGCCACGGACAACGCGGTGATTCCTTACGCCGTCGGCGTGGATATCGCGTGCCGCATGAAAATGACGGTGCTGGACATCCCGGTGCGAGACCTGGAACAAAAGCAGGACCGGCTCACGCGCGCCATCGAGGCGGAGACGCGCTTTGGTATTGGCGCTAATTTCAAGGAGCGCCGCGTGCATGACGTGCTGGACGCGGATTGGTCGGTCAGCCCGATCACGAGGCAGAACAAGGATCGTGCGTGGTCGCAACTCGGCACGAGCGGGAGCGGAAACCATTTCGTGGAATTCGGAATTCTGACGGTGCATTCGTCGATCCCGTGGATTGGCGAAGGTAGGGCGCGCACTCCGTTGCGCGCCGCAGAAAACGAGATCGGCGGGCAAGGGACTGCCCGCCCTACCAATGAACAGATACACGAATTACCACCCGGAACTTACGTGGCGTTGCTGTCGCACAGCGGCAGCCGCGGCATAGGGGCGGCGGTGTGCGATTATTACAGCAAGATTGCGGTCAGCCAGTTTCCGGACCTGCCCAGCGAATTGAAACGGCTTGCGTGGTTGTCGCTGGATTCCGCCGAAGGCCAGGAATACTGGGCGGCAATGGAATTGATGGGCCAATACGCCGCGGCAAACCACGCATGCATTCACCAGCACATTGCGGAACATCTCGGCGCGCAGGTGTTGCTCGACCTGGAGAACCACCACAATTTCGCGTGGAAGGAGCGGCACGTCATCGGCGGCGGCGAGCGCGAGGTGATCGTCCATCGCAAAGGCGCTACGCCGGCGGGCTTGGGCGTGCTGGGGATCATTCCCGGTTCGATGGCGACGCCAGGCTTCGTCGTGAGTGGCAAGGGCAATGCGGAATCGTTGAATTCAGCGTCGCACGGCGCAGGGCGCGCGATGAGCCGCAAGGCCGCGAACGAGAAGTTCAACTGGAAGGAAGTGAACCGGTTCCTCCGCGAGCGCGGTGTGACGTTGATATCCGCCGGCCTCGACGAAGTGCCGATGGCCTATAAAAACATCCGCGAAGTCATGGCCGCACAGAGCGATCTGGTGACGGTGCTGGGCCAGTTCGATCCCAAGCTGGTAAAAATGGCCCCCAGCGGCGAACGTCCGGAAGATTGACGAAACCTGTTGCATGTCTGGTTTGGGATCTTCCGGTCGCGCTTTGCCCGCCGCAATCCGGCCGGGAAGTATCAAACATTCCTCATTCAATGCATCAAACCGCGACGGTTCTTCGAACACAAAGCCTTTGTATTCAATTTTCCCAACGTGCTGATTGCAGGGTTAATGCTTCCTCAGACAAACATCCGATGCGGATTTCCGCACAAAAGATTGACTCCGGTTGACGGGGAGCAAAGATGGCGGCGACGCGAACATTCGGACGTTTCGCGCTGTCACACCCCAAGCTGCAACCAACCAAAACCAACTGACGCAACCAAAGAAAGGCAAAACGAAATGAAATCCAGACTGTTGAGTATCGTCATAGGCACCGGGGTTGTTGTCCTCAGCCTCGTCGCCACCTCGAACGTTTACGGCTTCGGCTACGGCTACGGCGCCGTGGCCACCGGTGGCACCACCGCCTACAAGGTCACCAACCTCAATGATTCCGGCTCCGGCTCCTTCCGCACCGGCGTCACCACCAGCGGCAACAACGTGACGTTCGCCGTTTCCGGCACCATCATCCTCAAGTCCGAAGTCGGCATCGCCGACAACGTCACCATTGACGGCACGACGGCCAACATCACCATTGTCAGCAACACCTGCTCGTTCAGCGGTTCTCATAACATCATCATCAAGAACATCCGCTTCCGCGAGGGATTGGCGGGCAGTTCGGGCAAGTGCTCCCTTCAGGGATCGGACTGCTACAGCATCATGGTGGACCACTGCTCCATCGAAATGGGACGGTGGGATTGTTTCGAATGCACGGGCAGCTCGAGCAATGTCACCGTTGAATACTGCATCATCGGCCAGGGCGTTGATCCCCAGTACTTCGGTGGTTTGTTTGACGGGGAAAATCGCATGTCAATTCACCACAACCTCTGGATTGACAACAACAATCGCAATCCCAAGCTGAAGGCCAACAGCCAGTTTATCAACAACGTGGTGTACGATTGGATTGACGCCGGCGGCCTGCAAGGCGGCCACTCCTCCGCCCCTTGGAAAAGTGATTTCATCAACAATTACTTCATCAAGGGACCGCTCTCCGCCAACAACAACTGGATTAACAACTGCACCAGCAACGATTGCTGGTACGTGTCGGGCAATTACTACGATCTGGATGCCGGCGGCACCCTGAACGGAACGGCGATTCCGAATTCGGCGTTCACCGCCTTTGGCGTCACTATCCTGGGTTCACGACAGTATTCGAGCCCGGCGATTCCGACCGACACCGCCGCCAGCGCCGTCAGCCAGGCTGCCAGCGGCTCGTGGGGCTGCCAGCCCATTGATTCGTTTGATTCGACCCTGCTGGGCTACTTGAAGTCATACGGCAAATCAGGAAGAAAAGGACCCTGAAGCTCCGACCTGACTTTTTCCCACGGATGCAAATGAACGCATCCAGGTGAAACAAAAATAAAGCGGGGGTGAAACGCGCGCATCGCGTTTCATCCCCTTGTCTGGTTAACGGAGAAGATCGTGCAACGCGGAATTGCATTGTTGCTGGGATTGGCGATGGTCGCGGTGGCATTGATGATGTGGTCATTCAGCCGGCCCGCCGAAGATTCGTTGTTATCGCCACCGGCACCCGGCTCTCCAACGGCTGGCAGCGGGATTGAACCGGCAGGGCGCGAACAGCTTCCGCCATCGGTGCCGGCCATCTGCGCCGTGTCACAAGACAATTTGTCCAGGGAAGCCCTGACAGCGCTGGTGGTGGCACGATTGCGCGAATGGGAGGACCAGGACGATTCGAAGTTGCGCCCCCAACGGCTGCGGGAATTGGAGATGTTGCTTGACGGAACGAACATGCTGGAAATCGTTCAGGAACTGCCGCCGGATCTGACGGGTTATGCGTTCGCCCTTCCTTTGCTCCGCCAAAAGTTGATGGCGGACCCGAAAGCAGCCCTCGATTGGATGAGTTCCCATACGAACATTTCCGAAACCCACCTGTTGACCCTGCTCTGTGACTGGGGGCAAACAAACCGGGATGAAATGCGGCAGCATCTGGCCAGCCTGCCCGACGGTGATTGGAAACAAAAGGTCATGGCCGCCGCGAGCGCCGAGGCGTTATCCCGCAACCCCGCCGAAGCCGTCACTTGGGCGGTGCAAATGAATCCGGGCGGGCGTCAAACCGGGCTGTTGGAAATGGCCGCAACGGATTGGGTGAAGCGCGATCCGGACGCGGCGGTGGAGTGGGTGAGCCAGGTGAACGACCCGGTTTTGCGGGAGCAACTGGCCGGCTCGCTGGCGGTCGGCTACGCCGACATTGACCCGGTCCAGGCGGCGTCATCCGTGGTGCAATCATTCCCACCGGGAGAAGTGTTGAACCGGTCGGTGGCGGAGATTGCCTGGGTGTGGGCCATGCGGGAACCGGCGGCGGCGATGGCCTGGGTGGCGCAATTCCCAGAGGGACAGGCGCGGCAAATGGCACTGGGAAACGTCATGGGCATTTGGGGGAATCGCGACCGGGCTGCGGCCCTGGCGTGGATTGAAGGTTTGGCCAGGGGCCCGCTGCAAACCGAGGCGGCGGCGGATTTGCTGACGGCGCTCCCGGCCGCCGAAGCTTCCGCGCCGTAAGGACGGCGGGAGCAGGGCCTGGCGCATTTTCCAAACTATTTCCTAATTGTGCTCCCGTGCCGGGCAGGATAAGACTGTGGCTGAAACCGAAAATATTTCAGAACCCGCAACTCCGCCGAAGCAAGGCGGTGATTGTGGGCATCAATATGGAGACAACATGAGCGCTAAAACAATTCTGGTTCCTGTGGATGGAGCCTCGAACATCAAGCTGGAAACCCTGGATTTCGAGACCCTGGCCACCGTGCATTCCGCCACCACCGAAACTCCGGTCGCGCAATCCGGCGGCCTGGCCTATAATGCCACCGGCAAGGAATTCGACTGGTTTGATTCGATCATCCAGTCATTGCCGGACCCATACCGCGCCGCAGCCGTGGTGGCGCCGGTCGCGCGCGGCGCTTCGGGCGGCCTGGTGGGCGCCGACAACACGCTGATGGAAGTGCCCGGCCAGCGGCTGACGCTGGCCTACACGCAGGCGTATCCGGAGGCGGTCAACGAAGCCTTCGCCAAAGTGGCCGGCACGCGGGAGGCGTTCTTCCATGAAACCGGTTCGATCCGGGATTTCCCGGGTTCATTGACGTTGTTGAAGCGATTGTTGTACGAGGAGATGGTCCGTCCGGAGTTGGTGGCCCGGGCAGAGGGCTTCGGACAGTACGGTGCGCTTATGGGCGGGCATTTTCTAGGGGATAATTACCTTGCCGCCGTCAAACAGGCGGGCAATGAACACAGTTACTGGATGTGTCACACCGGCGCGCGGGACATCCGCGACAAAGCCGGCACGCCCAGCAAGGCCAGCCGGCAGATCAAAGCTTTTCAACATCTCGTGCCCGCGCAACGTGCCGTTTGCTACCTGTCCATCGGCACCATGCCCGCCGCGCAGGCCGCGCAGTTGAAGCTTTCCACCCAGCCGCTGGTAATTCCGGGCGGACATGACACCTGCCTTTCGCATCTCCCCATTCTCTCGACGTTTTATCAGGCCTATCCCGACGCCGCCGGCAAACCGGTGCTGCAGGTGGAAGCCGGCACCTGGACAATGATTGCCCTGATGGGTGCCGCGGCCGAAGTGCCGAGCGATGGCTACACTCGCGACATCATTATTCAGGGGACCGTGGACGGCCAGCCGGTCGTCACCGCCCGATACGGCGGCGGCGCGGATTTCTCGCATTTGAAAAAACTTGCCCAATCCAAGGGGCGCGGGTTCGACAGTTCGGGAAATGCCGGGCAATGGGGCAAGGTGTTGCAGGCCGCCGACTGCTTCGTGTTGCCAAACATCAATCCGTCCAACCACGGCACCGGCCCGTTTCCGCAGGTCAAAGGCCGGATCATCAACGAGCCGGCGTTTTTTGGTGACGGAATTACTGCCTGTTTCGTGAGCAACCTGCTGACGGCCATGACCACGGCCCATCAGGTCGCGGCCATTTCGTCCACTGCCAGTGTGCCCATCGTGCTGACCGCCGGTGGCTCAAAAGACCAGGTGTTTGGATCATTGCTGGCAACATTGACCGGCCATCCGGTGTACGCCATGTTCGACCGGAACGGCCAGGCCGTCACCGAGACGACCACCCTCGGCGCCGCCATTGCCGGCAAGGCGGCATGTTTGGGCGTCCATCCGTACAAAGTGGACACCGCTTCCTTGGGAGTGAAGTACCGTCAGATTGAACCTTTGACGGGGAATCTGAACCCGGCGCTTCAAGCCTATCGCGCGAAGTGGATGGAGCAAGTGAGCGAAAAGTAAAAACGCCACATTCTATATCAACCGGAAGAAACTCAGGTAGGGCGGGCAGTCCTCTGCCCGCCGCCCCTCTCAGTCCGAACCACGGCGCGCACGGAGTGACGCGCCCTACCCACGGCCGGATCGGACGAAAAAAAACAAGGCCGCCTCCGACTGGAGACGGCCTGATTTGTTCGAGATAGAAGCGATTATTGGGCCGGGGCCGGCGGCGTGGCGGGTTGAGCCGGGGCCGGGGCCGACTTTTGGGCCGCCTGCTGGCCCAAATACCCGCCGTAGCCGCTCACCACGGTCGTCAAAATCAACAGCGACAGGCCGATGGCCAGCAGCGACTCGGTCCGGCCGCTGGTGCCTTTCCATTCACGAATAAAGAACACGCCGATCAGGGAACTGAACAAAATCTGGCAGGCCATCAACAACGCCCAACCCACGTAGGCGGTCTTGCCCATCGCCGGCTCGCCGGTCTTGAAGCAGATGAATTGCGAACACCAGATGGCGCCCGCGATGCCGGCGAAAATGAAGTTGCCGATGAGCGGCGCGGCCGATTTGACATAATCGCCCGTGGTTTTGTTCTTCGCGTTGAGGAACAGGCACCAGACGGCGTTGACCACAAATCCACCCAGCAACACAACCACCAGCACCGGCATGCCGCTCCAGGTGGGAGTCGTGACCGGGGCCGTGGTCTCGGCCAGTTTCTGGATGTTGGGGCCGCCCACCAGCCCCCAGCCCATGCCCGAACTCATCAGACCCGAGAAGGCCGCCGCCAGAATGCCTTTCCCGAAGTTGTACTCCGCCACGGTTTTTTTCTTTTCCTCCTCCGGCAGCTCTTTTTCCTTGGACATGCCCGCCATGCCGACCATGACGATGCCGGCGAGCGAAATCAGGACGCCGATGAAGGACACGATGCCCGATGTTGAGTCGAAGAGCTGTCCGAATTCACCCCGCAGGATTTTGGGGACCAACGTCCCGGCAGCCGAGCAGATGCCGCAGCCCAAGGCCAATCCCAAGCCGACGCCAAGGAAACGAATCATCAATCCCCACGTCAGCCCGCCCACGCCCCACATCGCACCGCACAGAAAACAGTATTTCAGTTCATTGCCCGGCGCGTTCTTGAGCACGGTAATCACATTCGGCGACATGATGAAAGCCAGCGCCCAAGGCACGATGAGCAGCGCGAACACGGCATAGACGAACCAGTAGCTCTCCCACGCCCAGTTTTTGACCTTCTTGAACGGCAGGTAAAACACCGCGCCCGCCAGTCCGCCCAGCGCGAAAATCAACACGCCCAGCGCCGGATTCGTCGTTGCTTGAGCAGCTTCATTCATAGGTTTTTCCTTTCAAACATGACCTGGTAGCGCCTGCTGACCCAGTTGATACGACTCTGCGGGACGCCGCCGAGCCGTATCCTGATTTGCTGTAGCGTCGAGCTTGTGGCTCGAAATCGGCGCCAGCGCCGACCCTACAACTTATTAGTTTTACTTCCGTTTCGAGAGCACGTCCTTCTCGTATTTCTTGACGTCGGCCAGCCATTGTTCGCCGATCGGCGCGCCCTGCTTGAGGCAATGATAATCCCACACCGCCGCATACGGCATCGTCTTGGCCTCTTCCATCAGCGCCAGGCGCGACGTATAATCGCCCGCGAGTTCGAGCTTCTTGAGCTTGTTGATCGGGTCGAGCATGGCGATGCACAGGGCGCGGAGCATGTTGCGCCCGCCGATGGTCCACGCGGCCACGCGGTTGATGCTGGCGTCAAAATAATCCAGCCCGATGTGCGTGCGGCCGAGATAATCGCCGCGCACCAGTTCCTGCGCGATGGCCATCAGGGGGTTGTCCAGGATGACCACATGATCGCTGTCCCAGCGGACGCCGCGGCTGACGTGCAGCAGGATTTCCGGCACGAAACAGAGCACGGACGAAATCTTGTCCGACATGTTTTCCGTCGGATGGAAATGGCCGGCGTTGAGGCAGACGAGCTTCTGGTTTTTGACCGCGTACCCGAGATAGAACTCGTGCATGCCCACGGTGTAACTTTCGCAGCCGATGCCGAACAGCTTGCCTTCGATGGCGTTGAGGTTGTGCTTGGGATCCAGCGATTTCTTGAACACCTCGTCGAGGGCCGTGGAAAGGCGTTCACGCGGACCGCGCCGGTCGGCGGGCGTGTCCTTCATGCCGTCGGGAATCCAGACATTGGTGACAGCGGCCTTGCCGAGCGCCTTGCCCATGGCGGCGCCAATCTCGCGGCTGAGCTGGCAATGCTCGATCCAGAATTTGCGGATGGCCTTGTCGGGATGCGACAGCGTGAAGCCGTCGGCGGACTTGGGATGCGAGAAGCAGGTGGGATTGAAATCCAGGCCGATGCCGAGCGACCTGGCCCAATCAATCCAGTTCTTGAAATGCTCCGGCTTGATTTCGTTGCGGTCAACTTTTTTGCCGCCGAACTCGCCGTAGAAGGCGTGCAGGTTGAACCGATGCTTGCCGGGAATGAGCGACAATGCCTTGGCCGCATCCGCGCGGAGTTCATCGGGTGTTCGGGCCTTGCCGGGGTAATTGCCCGTGGCCATGATGCCGCCGGTGAGCGTGCCGCCGAAGTTTTCAAAGCCGCCGACGTCGTCGCCCTGCCAGCAATGGAGGGACACGGGGACTTTTTCGAGGTTTTTCAACACGGGATCCACGTCCACGCCCAGTTCGGCGTAACGTTCTTTAGCCAGGGAGAATGATTTTTCGATTGAATTCTGCGAGCTCATGATAGTTGGGGGTTAAAGTGAATTTTTATTTGGTCGGGGGACTATCTCAAAAACGCGCCGCCGAAGGCAATCCCCATTTTTGGCTATGCCACCGGTGCCAATTCATTGCCGGGCAAAACCTTAAATTTTGAACAGAAGGCAACGAAGTAAACAAAGCAGCGAAACCGGGTGATTTACTCTGTGGGCTGTAGATTTTTTACGGTGGCTTTACCGGGTGCGGTTTTCCGTTGCAAAACGCCATTCGGGGACTACGATGCCAAACAATTCACATGGCTGCCTCAGCAAACTTGGAAATTAAAAATTCTCTCAGCGAACCGCGAGTCGAACAATGCATACCGACCTCTTTAAGAAACTCGGTGAGTTGAAAGCCCGGACAGCGCGGTTTCGCCGGGTCGCCCTTCACCTGCATTCGCCGGACAGCCAAGATTGGCCTCGGCAAGGCTCAGACCCCATCAGAAATGACCGTACTCGGTTTGCCTCGGCGACGGGTGCGAACGACTTCGCCAATGAGTTGCGGCAGCACTTGGATTTGGCGGCGATCACCGACCACATGCGGTGCGACTTCGCCACTCGCGTGAGCACGAGCGCTGGCAGCAATGACGAATTCGTTGTTCTGCCGGGCATGGAAGTGAACTTCCGTCCGGAGGCCGCCTTGGGCTTCGCGCGCATCCACGTGCTCGTAATTTTCCCTGAAAGCTCGCCCAAAGAGTCTTTCGAACGATTATTTGCCGGACTTCGAGGCATACCGGCAAATGACGCGACACGCACAGGCAGCCACGAGGTAACCGGCATTTCTTTAAAGGATTGGGTGGGGCGCGTGCATAAAGAAGGCGGCATTTGCATCGCCGCACACGTGGACAACACGCAAGGAGTGCGGCGATTATTCAGGCAAACGTCTCGTGAAACTCTGGCGTTATTTTCGGATGCTGACCCAAAAGAACTCGAGCAGCAAAACGAGGTGGGCGATGTCCTGAAGAATTACCTGTTCGAGTCCGACCTCGACGCCGTGGAAATTGTGAAGGCTTCGGACGGTACTCATTACCGCTGGATTTGTCAGGTTGATGGTAAGACTCGCTGGATTCCAACAACCCTGACTTTTGACGCGCACAGCGTTGAGGAGTTCGGCAAGAGAGACCGGATTACTTACGTGAAGATGACGCGGCTTGGTCTTGCGGGGCTCAAAAGTGCCTTTGAGTTTCCAGACACTCGCATCCGGTTTCCGGGAAATCTACCGACGCTTCCCAGTCCAACACTCTTGGGCATTCAGATCGTTGGCGGGGACGAATCGTTTTTTAAGGATGTGACAGTCGCTCTCACGGAAAACTTGAATTGCCTGATTGGCGCGCGTGGTTCTGGGAAGTCCACTATTGTTGAGGCGCTGCGTTATCTATTCGGATACAACCGCACATTGGGAGAGTTGGAGAAGCTGGAGACGACCATTCGCGACATGCAAAGGGCCAATTTGACCGGCTGCCTGATCCGCGTGGTCTATCGAACGGCCGCAGGGGAGGAGCGCGTGATTGAGGCAACCTTTGACGGGAAATCTGATTACGGCGCGAAGGTTTACACGACGGAAGGCGAATTCATTAACGTCGCAGATGTGGAGGCTTGCGGGGACTATCCTCGCCGTGGGAAGGTCGCGCTTCATGGGTCAATCAACAACGAGGACATCGTTAATACCGTTGTTGACCTGCTTGAAGGTGGAGATGAAGCGTTCGAGGCGCGACGGAAGCGGTATCAGGGGCGCGCCGGCCACCATCCCGCAAAATAGCGCGGTCGGATATGAAAGCCGCTTCCATCCTGCTGCTGGCGCTTTTGGGCGCGTCACCGTTGCGCGCCGCCGATACCAACCCGCCGGAATGGATTTACCGGCCCAAAGGCAATTATGAAGGCCAGACCGACCGGCCGTTGCGCTATTACCCGGATGGAACGGATTTCGTCATCACCAACGGCGCGGAATTTTTCAACCGGCCACTCTATTGCCTGAACTCCGCGTTCCGCATTGACGGCGGGGACAAGCCGGAGTTCTCGCTCTATCTGCCCGGCCGCGGCGGCAACCTGCGCTTCGGCATCAAGACCGCCGCCGGTGTGAAATGGCTGAACGACGGGGAACAAATCATCACGCGCTACCGTCCCGGCTCGTTGCTTTACGACATCCGCGACCCGCTGCTCGGCAACCGGGAATTGCACCTGGCCATGATTCCATTGAGCACAACCAAAGGAGTCATTGTGCGTGCGGAAGTTGACGGCGTGAGGACGCCGCCGGAATTGATTTGGGCGTTTGGCGGCGCCAATGGCATGAGAGGCAGGCGCGGCGGCGACATCGGGTGCGAAAGCGAGCCGGTCAACCAATTTTTTCAACTCAAACCGGAACAATGCCGGAGCAACGAGTTCACCATCGCATCGAACACGTTCGTCCTGCGGAGCAAGCCGGCGACGATTTTGGGCGTTGCGTCGGCCGGGACAAAACTTGCCGTGGGCGACGCAACGAAATGGAATCGTCTGAATGACTTGCTGGCGGCCGCATCGGAGCGCCGAGCACCGGCTCGGCCCGATGATGCTTCATCCGCCTTGGAACATGCCGAGCCGGTGCTCGGCGCTCCGTTCCCCGTACTTGTCGGTCAGATGGCGTTGCCAACCAATCAGCCGGTTTATCTGGCGTTGCAACCGGCTGGCGACGATTCGCCGGCCATCGCCGCGGATGACCTGCCCAAACTTTTCGCCGCCGCCGAGGAACATCGCCGGGCCATTGCGGACCGGGTGGTCGTGGACACACCCGACCCGTTCATCAACGCCGCCGCGGCTGCTTTGAACATCGCCGCTGACGCGATTTGGGATGGCAAGCAGCAAGCGTTCATGCACGGAGCGGTGGCGTGGCGGGTGCGGCTGCTGGGCTGGCGCGGACCTTATGCCGGCGATGAACTCGGCTGGCATGAACGGACGGCGGCACACTTTGCCGGTTACGCAAAACAGCAGAACACAAATCCCGTCCCGGAAAAAATCCCGCTCGCCGACGCCGACTCAAATCTCGCGCGCAACGAAACCGCGCTGCACTCCAACGGCGACCTGACGAAATCGCATTACGACATGAACCTCGTGGGGGTGGACGCCTTTTTCCGGCATTTGCTGTGGACGGGGGATTTGGATTACGCGCGGGAAATGTGGCCGGTGATCGAGCGGCATCTGGCATGGGAACGGCGATTGTTCCGCCGCGAATCTGGCCCGGACAAATTGCCGCTGTACGAGGCTTACGCCGCGATTTGGGCGAGCGACAACCTGAACTACAACGGCGGCGGCACCGCCCACGCGTCAGCCTACAATTACTGGCACAACAAAATGGCTGCCCGCGTCGCGAAGTTGATTGGCAAAGATCCGGCGCCTTACGAACGCGAGGCGGATTTGATTCAAACAGCGATGCAGAAATATCTCTGGCTTCCGGACGCAGGCAGTTTTGCCGAATTCAAGGATTATCTCGGATTGCAACTTGTGCATCCCAATGCCGGTCTGTGGACGTTTTATCACACGGTGGATTGCGAAGTACCGACGCCGGCTGAGGCCTGGCAGATGTCGCGCTGGGTGGACACGCATATCGCGCATATTCCGGTTCAGATTTCCCGTAGCAGCCGACGGGAGGAGGCTCCATCTGAAATCCGAAATGATCAGAGCCTCCTTACGTCGGCTGCTACGAACGAATATTTCACCCTGCCGGAGACGAGCTGGATGCCGTATATGTGGTCGTTGAACAACGTCGTCATGGCCGAGGTCGCGCACACATCGCTGGCTGACTGGCAGGCCAGCCGGCCGGACGCGGCGTTTTCGTTGTTCAAAGGCTGTCTGCTCGACAGCATGTATCTCGGCCTCTGCCCCGGCAACGTGGGGGCGATGTCGCACTTCGACATGGCGCGCGGCGAGGCGCAGCGTGACTTTGGCGATGCCATCGGCATCACCGCGCGCGCGCTGATGGAGGGACTTTTCGGCGTGCGGCCGGATGCGCTGGCCGGCGAACTGAAAATTGTTCCCGGTTTTCCGGCAGAATGGGACCATGCGGACATCCGGCACCCGGATTTTAATTTCTCTTTTTACCGCGCCGGTTCGAATGAAACCTTCACGATTGAACCGAAGTTCCCGAAACCGATGACGATGCGACTGCAACTTCCGGCGTTGCGCGATGGCATTACGAGCGTAACAGTCAATGGCCGGCCGGCGAAGTGGAACTGGATGGAAGGTGCGGTTGGTGTGCCACGCATGGAAATTTTGAGCGACGCGACGAACGTGTGGAAGGTTGTTGTCGAGTGGAAAGGCGCGATGGTTGAAGTCAGGGCGCGCCACTCCGTGCGCGACGAAGCAGCGGTTGTGGAAAACGGCGCGCAGAGGACTGACGCGCCCTACCAAAACCCAATAGATTGGAACGCGAAACTTCCGGCCAGCGTGAAACTGGAAACCGTGGATCTGACTGCCGTCTTCAACGACCGGGTCACGCAGATTTTTCGCAACGAATATCGCGCACCCCGTTCGCCGTTCTGTTCGCTGGCGCTGCCCAAACAGGGCCTCGGCGGCTGGGCGGACAACAAGGCGGATTGTGACGTGGACGATTCCGGCTTGCGCGCAGCGGCTTCGCAGTCCGGCGGCAAACTGGTCCTGCCGAATGGCGTGCCGTTCCAGACACCGACCAACACGGATGGGAAAAACATCGCGTTCACGTCGCAATGGGATAATTACCCGCGCGACATTTCCGTGCCGTTGACCGGCAAATCCTCGCATGTCTGGCTGCTGATGGCCGGTTCGACCGGCCCGATGCAAAGCCAGTTCGACAACGGCGAAGTGGTAGTGACTTACACCGACGGCACGACCAACCGGCTGCCGTTGAACAATCCGGTGAACTGGTGGCCGATTGACCAGGATTACTTCATGGACGACTATGCGTTCCACTGGCCGGGGCCGATTCCGCCGCGGGTGGATTTGAAGACCGGAAAAGTGCGCCTGCTTGACCCAAACGAATTCAAGGGACAGGGCGGAGCGGTGCCCGGCGGCGCGGCGACGGTTTTGGACCTGCCGTTGGCCCCGGGCAAGGAACTCAAGTCACTGACCGTCCGTGCGCTGGCCAACGAGGTGGTCATCGGTTTGATGGCGGTGACGCTGGAGCGGGGAACGTGATTGGTTGTGATGTGCCGTCAAAATCCTTGAACTGAAGCGGCAGACATGCGAAATTATGGTGCCACATGAAAATAAGTCGTGCCTTCCTTGGGACCCCAAAAAAATCCTTTGAATTTCGAACCCGCTTCGCCGGGTTTGGTTTTGCGATTGCAGCACTGACGCTGATGCCATTCCCCTTGAGCGGCGCCCAATACTATACCAACTGGGCCGCGGCGCACTTCAGCAGCAACCCGGCACTGGGGGATCCGCTGGCCGATCCCGATGGGGACGGCGAACCGAATGTGGTCGAGTTTGCCTTCGGCACCGACCCGCTCGCGCCGGGCGGCATTACGGGTGCGGTGCAGCCGCTTAATGGTGGAGTTAGCGGGACCAACGCCGTCTTTCAGGTGGAAATTCTGGAACGGGAAGGCCATCAACCGGGCGTGCAGATCGATCTTTATCTGTCCGCCCAGTTGACGAATTGGTTTCGCCCCTGGTGGTTGCGGACGACGACCAACTCCTTGCCGGGCGATCCAACGAATTCGATCCGGGAATTATTCACCACCCGGTTGCCGGGGACGAATGTTTGGTTTGTCCGCCCCAAGGTGAAATTATTTGAAGGCGGCGCGGAGACGGCGAAGTATTACGTGGCCACCAACGGCAGCGACAACAATTCCGGTACGAGCACGAACGCACCGTTTGCCACGCTGGGCAAAGCTGCGGGCCTCGCCACCAACGGCAATCTCGTTTACGTGCGCGGCGGGGTCTATTCCACGTCGGCGAAGATTTCATTGTCGAAAATCGCCGTGGCGGGACAGCCCATCCGGATCCGGGCTTATCCCGGCGAAAGTCCGGTGCTGGATTTTTCCGGCGAAAGCACCGGAACCGACGGCATCTCGATCAGCGGCAACTATTATTGGCTTTACGGGTTGACGCTAACCAATGCCGGCCACAACTCCATCGTCATCTCCGGCAGCAACAACATCGTCGAGCGTTGTGTCAGCCTGGGCGCCCGCAACTCCGGGATCCATATCACCGGCGGCAATGGTGGCACCGGCACTCCCAGCAGCAACCTCTTCCTGAACTGCGATTCCATCCGCAACTATGATGCGGCCACCCACGGCCAAAACGCCGACGGATTCAGCGCGAAATGGAGCCTCGGCCCCGGCAATGTGTTCAGCGGCTGCCGTTCCTGGGAAAACGCCGACGATGGCTGGGACCTGTGGGAGGGCTCACAACCGGTGCTCATCACCAACTGCTGGGCGTTCCGACAGGGCACCAATGTTTTTGGCGACACCGCCTGGGAGGGCAACGGCAACGGCTTCAAGCTGGGCGGCGCGGGCACGGGGGCCGTGCATCATGTCGTGTGTTGTCTGTCTTTCGGCAACATGGCGTATGGCATTGACCAAAATAACAACGCAGACGGGCAGATCGTGGATCAAAGCACCGTCTGGAACAACTACGGCGGCGCCATCAACCTGAACCATCTGGGTTCCCAATACGGGGTTCTCCAAAGCAGCCATATTGTACGCAACAACGTCGCCATCGGCACCGTCTCCATCGGCAGCACCGCAACCTATCCCTCCATCCAGAGGTCCAACACGTGGCAGGTGTTGCCCAGCGTGAACACCAACGACTTCCTGAACACCGATTCCCCATACACTTGGGCCATGGCCTCGCGCCGCGATGACGGCGGGCTGCCGGAAAACCCGTTTCTGCGCCCGGTGCCGGGCGGACGACTGGTGGACAAGGGCATGAACATCGGGATGCCGTTCTACGGCTCCGCCCCCGACCTGGGCGCGTACGAAACGCCCACGTGGTAGCCGGGTGTAATGGAACACTGCATCTGTTGGCGGCAGGATGCCGCCCTGACTGGCACGCTGGAAGCGTGCCGCCACCTCGTGGAGGCAGCCATCCTGGCTGCCAGTCAATGCGGCTTCCAGCCGCGTGTTCCCAAGGCAGATACCATGTCCAACGGACCCTTGGTCGTCAGGCTGGACAAGGCTTTCTTTTCTTGAGTTCCCGATCTTTGGGCAGATAAGCTTCCGAATATGAGTCGCATATCCACCCTGGCGGCACTGCTGGTATCCGGTTGTTCAATGGTTTTTGCCGGCGCCTTGCCGAAACCCGACCTCATCGTCGCCGCCGATGGCAGCGGTGATTTCAAGACGATTCAGGCCGCCGTCGCCTCCATCCCAAAAACCAACACCGAACGCAGGGTGGTGTTCATCAAGGACGGCACCTACAAGGAAAAAATCCGGGTGGATGCATCGTTTGTGACATTGCGCGGCCAGGGCCGCAAAGGCGCCCGCATCGAATTTCCGCAACTGGACGAGGATTTCAACAAAACCCCCGACGCCATCGGCCGCGCGGTCATCAACCTGAACCAGGCCAATGATTTTGTTCTGGAGAATCTCACCGCGGAAAACACCGCCGGGGTCATCGGGCCGCACGCTTTCACCATTCTCGGCTCCGGCGACCGCGCGGTGGTCGTGAATTGCGATGTGCTGAGCCACGGGGCGGACACGGTTTCATTCTGGCGGGGCGACCGCGGCCGGTGTTACCAGGCGAACTGTCGTCTGGAGGGTTCGGTGGATTTCGTCTGCCCGCGCGGCTGGTGTTACGTGACCAATTGCTCGTTTTACGAGTGGAAGGACACCGCGGCGGTCTGGCACGACGGTTCCAAAGACAAGGACATGAAATTCGTCCTGCGCGGCTGCCGGTTTGACGGCGCCGAGGGATGGAACCTCGCACGTCACCACCACGACGCGCAATTCTATTTTCTCGATTGCACGTTTTCAAAGACGATGATTGACCGGCCGCCGTTTCGCGTCATTTACCCGCTCGATGGCGGAGCCCCCGGCACGAACGACATCCAGCGAAACAAGGAGCTGGACAATTCAAACCTCTGGGGCGAGCGCTCGTATTTTTACAACTGCCATCGCGACGGGGGCGACTATGGCTGGCTCACCAACAATCTCTCCACTGCGCCCGGCGCGCCCAAGCCGGAGCATATCAATGCCGCATGGACGTTTGCCGGCACGTGGGATCCGGAAAGCACGTCCGGCCCGGTGATTCAAAAAGTCAGAGCGACGGAAGGACGGGTGACACTCGCTTTCAACGAAAGCGTCACGGTAAAAGGCAAGCCACGGTTGAAATTAAGCGGAAGTGTTTTCGCCGATTATTCCTCCGGCAGCGGCACCGATACGGTGTTTTTCAAACTTCCCAAAGGTGGGGCGACCCAAGTGGCTTCGGTGGATTTGAACGGCGGGGCAATTATTGCTACCGAGGCTGGCGCGACGATGCGGCTGGCGGAATTGAAACTGCCGGTATCCCTCACGGAGAAATAGCCCGGCTAGATACGCTGGCTACCACCGGCAGTTCATGTCTTTTTGGACTGCGCCGGCAGAGCGCAGCGGCGACGGCGCTTTCGGATAGCGTGGTGCATCTGATGGTCCTGAGCCCATCCAAAGCGGTGTCGCGCTTCGCTTGCCACCGCACTCCAAAAGCTAATTGGACCATTCATGCCGGGGCCTGTTTTCCGCACCTTCCAAGTTCGGGTTTAAAAAAGGGGCGGCCCGCAGGCCGCCCTTGAGTATTCAAGACCGATGGCAACCGCCTAATTTTGCTTGAGACGATAGAACATAGGCGCGCTGTCAAGGCTGTTGGTGAACGGAGTGGTTGCCCCATCAATGTTGGTGTAAGTCCCGGTTACCTTGGGCGCGGCCTGGAGCGTGAACGGGGCAACGGCCCACCAGGACACCACAACGTTGGTGGGCGATCTTGAAATATACAGCGGCATGGAAGGCACAATGGTGGTGGGCACGAGGTCGGAATACTGGAGAATATCCAGCTCATAACCATTCGTGGCCGGGGTAGTGGTGGTGTACTGGCTCATCACGCCGGCGATGGAGGCGGCGATGGCCGGAACGGTTTGCCCGATGACATCGTTGGCATTGACGCCGACGTAAAGCGAGATGTACTTGCGATATACGTTGGTTATATTCATGGCGCCGGAGGCGAATTGAAGTGATGATTGATTCAGAAATACGTTGGACACAACGACCAGCGACCCTTCAACGTTGGTTTCCATGTACGGAATATTTGAATAATCGTTGATATTGAACACCTTGGGCGCCGGCAACGAGTTTCCGGTGCTGATGGGGGTGGAAACAGAGTGGGAAGGGTTGCTGGCGCTGAGATTAAATTCCAACAATCCGTCGAAATTGGCGACCGGTCCGATCACTCGCACCAGATCCCCGGGGTTGGGCAGGTAAGTTCCGCCGCCCACGAAAACACAAATGCCCGCCGCGCCGTCTTGCATGAAAAATTCCGAACTATTGCCCGAACCAGATATGTTGAACGGCGTTGTTACTATCCCGGTGACGCTGTAAAGGTTCGTCGTGTTGATCGGCAGCCAGTTGATGTGGTCCTGCCGGTTCCGCAGATAAGCGATATTGGTGACAATCGGCGTGCGAACGTTGATTTGCAAATGCACCGGCGCACTGGTGACGGAGCCGAGGAGGTTGGTAACGACCACCAGATAATTCCCAGCCTGATTGGTGTTCACATAGGCCAAAACCAGCGTATTGCTGGTTGAGCCGGCAATGGTTCCAGCGCCATATCCGCTGCTGCCGTCCGTCAAGACCGTCAGCGGCGTGCTGTTGGTGTACCATTGATACGAAAGCGTAGGATCGCCGCCAACGACAACGGTGAAACTGGCTGTATCGCCAAAATAATTGGTTACGTTCTGCGGTTGAGTGATAATCGAAGGCGCTCCGGGAACGGTCCCGGCTACGATAACATTATCAATGCGGCTGGTGCCGCTGCTTCCCACAGTGCCACCGCTCGCAGAGGTGATGCTGTTATCCACAAGGCGAATATAGACGGCACTGGCATTGGCCAACGCGGTGATGGAACTGAAATCAAAGACATTCGTAGTCCAGACAGCGTTTCCTGACGTGTAGGTGGCAAATGGGGTGAAAATGGATCCATCAGTGCTATACAGGACTTGGAAGTCTCTGGGGCCGGTGCCACTGCTGTATTGATTGAAAGAAAGACTGATATTGGTATAACCCACTGTGCTGACGACAACCTGAAAATAGTCGCCAGGAACATTGGTCCAGCCAGCCATGCTTAACGAACGTGAAGAAAGACATCCTGCGGGGGAAGAGTAAGCGCCAGTTCCCCATGTCGGGTTTGCAGTGTGTTTGCCGGTAAGGGCCGCAATGCCTGCCTGGGCGCCAGCATCGGCAGGAAAGTTGGTGGTTGAAACACCATTTCCCGGCGTATAAGCAAATGTGGAAGGAAGAGTTTCAAACGTCCAGTTGGCGATGGTGGTTGCGAATGACTGGCCGCTCAACAGCGCCAGGCCGGCGATGGAGATTGTGAGGCCGAGGATTGTTTTGACACGGGAGTTGTATTTTTTCATGGGATTTTCGGGTTTGGGGTGCGTTAACAGTTAAATAGATTTCAAATGGTTTTTAATGCGCATCGCGGTAAACCGGATTCCAGATCACCGGTGACCACGTGTATTCCAGCGGGCTGGATGCAGTTCCCGGGTTTCCGCCGGCCATAATCAAAGCGGCCTTGAAATATTCAACATGGCCTTCGATAAAAACGACGTTGCCACCTTTGTTATGCCGGGAGGCAAAACTGCGCCAGCGACCCGCCGGATTGACGGAATTGTATTGCGGCGAACCGGTCACGTCATTCTCCAGGGTGGGACTAAATAAGATATCGAACATGAAAACCGTATCCGTGGGCCTTTTTATTTGGGTGACCTTGGGCATTTCCGGATATGGATAGCAGGTGGAGGAAATGGGAGAATATGCCGGCTTATTATGCTTTAAATCTATGTTCATGGCATAGCTGAAAAAGCCGTCCTGGCCGTGAGGGGCTGATGGTGGTCCGGGCGGGGTGCCGTCCAGGATGCCAAAATCCGCGCCGACCATTTGCGCTCCGGCGCACTCGTAAATTTTGCCCTTGTTTCCCGGAAAAGGCACATTGTCGGAATTCTTCTCGGCATCTTTGACGCCGAGGACATTGGTGGTGTAGGTGTAAAGCGGCTGCTCGGCAACATACGGCGGCAGCAGATTGAACCACGCGTTGGCTTGGAACGAATCGCCGGGTGAGTAACTGCCGAGGGTGGCCGAGCCCGTGCCATCGTGCGGAATCCCATCGCTGTTGTCATCAACATACATTCGCAGAGCCATTCCCCACTGCCGCATATTGGCGGCGCAGGCAACCTGTTTGGCCTTGTCCTTGGCCTTGGCCAGCACCGGCAGGAGCAGCGCGGCCAGAATGGCGATGACGGCGATGACGACCAGCAGTTCGATCAACGTGAAAGCCCGCCGGGTTTGCGGGAAAGAAAAATCCGCGAAGTTGCTTTGGCGAACCGTTTTGCTGCTTTCAAACATAAACTTGCTCATGCTGCCGGCAAGATCGCGACAATCTCACGTCTTGCGCGCGAACCGATCAGGGTTGACGACGAATGTGTTTTCTCACGAATTGCTGTCGCTGGCAAGAACTTCCCGCAAAACTTGTTAACATTTTCACACAATTCATAAAACCGTAACCTGTCGGCAACCCGCCCGACACACCGCTTGCGTTCCCCAGGGACATCTACCGGCTGGCAAACCGGGAGGGAGGGATGAAGACCATGACAGGAAACCCGTTGGCGGCTCCAGCCGATGCTTCGGATCAAATCTGGAACGACGGCGATCTAATTGTACCATCATGCCGGAACCCGTTTTCCGTACCTTCCAAGTTCGGGTTCAAAAAAAGGGCGCACCCGAAGGTGCGCCGATTGAAATTTTTTAGAAAAACCTCAGGCTTTTCTGCGCAAACGGAAGATCAACGCCATCAAGGCGCCCCCGCCGCACAAACTTAATGTCGTTGGCTCGGGAACGGAGATGATTGAAAATGGAGTCATTTCGGGTGGGTAAGTTCCAGATTGCGACAAAAAGCCGGTAATATCAACCAGGCCGGTCGGCTCCGGGGTGCCTCCCAGCGCTCCACAAGTGGAGTAAGATGATGCCCAATCATATATTTCCATGATATTGCCACCGGCATCTTTGGCATACAAAGCCACGTTGGCGTGGGTGGCGAAATTGCCGGACACAGGAATGGTTGCGGCTGAATCTGTGTAAAGCGAAACGTTGTCCAATGTCACAAGCTGGCCTGCCATACTTTGAGGAATGGCTCCGGTACCTGACGCTATCAGTTGCGGAATGGTATAAATACCAGGTGAAGAAACCGTGTTTCCGGAAGAAACCAAACTGATTGAAGTAACAGTGCCAATCTCTGGAATCTGGTGGTAGGGTGAATACGTTCCCGAAACACTGATGGCATCACCTGCCTGTGGCGTGTAACCCAAACCGGTCAAGGCGCTATAAATATCAAGCGAACCGGTCGCATCTGCGGCGAGGAATGAATATGTGCTGTAAGTATATCCATCAACAGTTCCCGGCTGCGACAAAACCGCAGAGATGACAGGATATGCGCCTGAAGCATTATTATACGTCACTAAAGTGCCGCTGGTATCACCAAAGATTGTGGAGGCGCTGTCGGCCAAAGCGTTCGAGGCGAACAAAACAGCTGTGGATGCGATGAGACTTGTTAACCAATAGTTTTTTTTCATAAGAATTAGGATTGATGTTTGCACTGGTTTTCTCTTCTGTACGTCTTCTGTGCGTATATTATGATAAAGCTCCGGACGAAGTCAATGTTTTTTTTACTTGCTTGCGTTACGGTATCGTTACGATTTTCGGGCGAATGGCTAGTCAAACAGATTTCGATTACGAAGGCACATTTTTTGCATTTTTTGCAGCTGCATGCATGGTAACGCATTTTTCTCCCCGGCTTGAGTTACAATCCATGCGCTTGAAATTCACCTGCCGGCCAGATGGGCCACGCGATTGCGGCGGCAATTGAATCAAGGAGTTGACGCGCGATACGGCACGTCCCAAATAACATCCCCCAGCAAGGGTTCGTTTTCCCCGCCGCTGGAAGGGTTGCTTTGGATGTAGCTGGTTTTGAAATAGTAGGCGTGGCCGTCAAAGAAACAAATATTGCCGCCCAGGTCATGACGTGAGGCGAAGCTGTTTTGCCGGCCAGCCGGATTGACGGAATTGTATTGAGGCGAACCATTGACAATTTCAGTGGCTGGATCAAAAACCATGTCAAACATGAAGACCACGTCGGTCGGATTTCTAAAAGAGGTCCCCTTTGGCATGTTCGGGTATGTCAAAGCTTTGGTGAAAACCGGGCCGCCATCAGGCGACCTTTTTAAGTCAATGTTCATGGCATAACTAAAGAAACCGCCATAACCGGGTGTCTGTGGACAAGGAGCATCAGCTGGACTTAAATAGGGGGCCGTTTTACTCGAGAAATTATTAATTGTGCTCGATTGTATATTGGCGGAGGGACATTCCCAAATTGGCCCTTTGCCGCCGGGGAATGGCATATACTCAGTTGCTTTACTCGCACTTGTGCCTCGCGCTGCTGTTAAATCGGAATAATAAGCAGATAAAGGCCGTTCAGCCACAAATAATGGCAACTCATTAAACCACGCAAACGGGTCTGTTGGTTGGCCTGTTGGCTGCCCATTATAAGGTGTAGAATCCCAATAAGCACTACTAGCTCCATAGCCATCGCGTGGAATACCGTCGTTGTTATCCGGGGAATACATTTGGATGGACAATCCCCATTGCTTCAAGTTGGAGAGGCAGGCAATCCGCCTTGCCTTTTCCTTGGCCCTGGCCAGGGCCGGCAGGAGGATCGCCGCCAGAATGGCGATGATGGCGATGACGACGAGCAACTCAATGAGCGTGAATGCGCGCCCTTTGACGGCGGCATTCACGCCCGATTCATTGGTTTTTTTACGCATAACGTAATTCCGGCCCGGCAATCATGGTGTGCTGACTCTATAGAACCAGGCAGCGGCAGTATTGGTTACCGTATAAATACCGGCGGGATAATAACCCGCTCCAAAGGTCTGCGTCCACGGGCCGAGAAGATTCGTGGCGCTATAGACGCTGTAAGTTGAGCCGGCTACCCCCGGCGGCCATGTCAGTTGGGTAACCCCATTGCTTACGGTCAAGCCGACCGCAAAGGGCGCGGGCGCATCGGTTACAATATCCGCAAATCGCGTCGGATAAATCTCGGGTGCGGTGGTGCTGTACATCCCCATCTCCCCGGTCACTTGATAAGCATAGTTGGGTATCGTTTTGCCGAAGAAATTGGTGTTTAACTGGTTCACAGCATTGGTATAAGTATAAACGTAAAGCTCCATATACTTTTGGCCGGCGGAATAGGGTTGTTGAAAAGCATACAACGCCGTGTGGGAGTTAACCGCGTAAGTGCCACTGACCGCTGCGCCCGATGCCGAGGAGTAAAGATACACATTGGTTAATGTGACCAGCGAACATTGGATACCAATCCCATAAGCGCCCAATGGATTGGTGGCCATCAGCGGCAGGTTCAGCAGGACCGGCGCCGGCAGCGGATTGTTGTAACTGATAACATTGACGTTGGTGGGGTTGGCCACCAATTCCAATTGTCCATAATACTCCTCCACTTCTCCCGTCACACTCACCAAGGCGCCAACGGGCGCCTGATTCGTGTTGGGAGCTCCAAGATACACCATCGCACCGCCCGTCCCGTCTTGAATAAAGAAATCAGAGTAAGTCAAGGATCCCACTTCACCAAAAGACGTAACCACACCCTGAACATTAAATAACGTTGAGCCGACGGGATAATAATTACCACTGGGGGGATTATTAGTCAGAAAACTGTGCAAGAAACCAATCGTTACCAGGGACGGCGGCACCACCAGCACACTGACCGTTACGCTGTTGGTCGGGCCGCCAGCGCCGCCGGTGGCAGCGACATAATAGGAGCCGGACTCGCTAAAATTAACACTGGTCAGGCTCAAAGTTCCGCTGTTGTTCGGGCTGCCCAGAGCGGTGAAACTGCTGCCCCCATTGGGTTCAAAATACCATTGATAACTCATTGGCCCGGTGCCATCGGCCAGCGCACTCAACGTGATGGTGGAACCATAGGTGTTGGTGGCGCCATACGGCTGGCTGGTGAAAAACGCCGGCGTGGACGTGGTGTTCACCGTAACCACCGCCACCGCGCTGGTGCTGCTGCCCGCCGAGTTGGCAACGGCAACGCTGTAATTGGCGGTGTTTTGCAGATTGAGCAAGGCGACCACATTGGACTGCGACCCAACCACCGTCCCGCTTTCGGTCAGCGGCACGTTGTTGGAAAGCCATTGATAGCTCAACTGGCCAAGGCCGGAAGCCGCGGTATAAAACACCAGATTGTTGCCTGCATAAATATTGGTGCTTTGCGGTCCGATGCCAATCACAGGAACTTGAGGAGCCTGGGTGAGCACATCGCTGAAGGTTGTGCCAACCATGACGTTGCCAATCGCCGCCACTCCTTGACTGGCGTATTGGCTGAAAGCAATCTGCGAAATCACTATGTTCTGTTGATAGCTGTTGGTTATGGCATCTGTCCCATAAACATTGGCATCCGAATCCGAAGCCGGATTGACCCAGAGGGTTGCACCAGCCAATGGATCACTATCATTCTTATCGTAGCTGAAAACCACCTGATAGGTGATGTCCGTGGCCAAATCCAACGGGAAATATTGCACCCCAGACGCAGACGAAGATGTGGCGGCATTATCAATGCCCAACCGATAGGTCCCGGGCACTACCGTCCCTTTGGTGACAATAAAAATGTGACCAACGTAGTCATTGGTGTTGTCCTTGAAATCGGCGAAGTAACCACCATTGTACGACGGCAGCGAGCTGACATTGATGGTAAAGCTCCCGTACACAAGCGTGTTTCCCGGCGGGGTGTTGGTGATGGTGAAATTGTTGGATGGCGCCGCGACGGCGTCGGAGTTGTTCTGATTGAGAATCAAAAGATGATTCGTCACCATGGCGTCCAGTTTCGGCACTGCCGGCGTGTAGGCATACCATAAACCGTCGTTCTCAATACATCCGTCCGGGTAATTCAAAGCATCGTGGAAAAGCACCGTAGCACGCACGGACATGGCGGCAAAAAAAGAAAGGATGACAAAAGTTGTTATTAAGGTTGTTATTTTTTTCATAGGTTGTTTTTGTATGAATGTTTTCTCGCTGGCTGATTATATTTGAGTTTCAGGCATAATTACATTTGCGGTTGAATCTTACACTCGACGCGCCGGGCCTGTGTGACATTTTGGAAACAATTGAGCCACGTTTTGCCGCCCTTGCCGGAAATGAAAAATCCGCGAAGATGCTTTGGCGAACCGTTTTGCTGCTTTCAAACATAAACTTGCTCAAACTGCCGGCAAGATCAGGACGATCTTTTTTTACGCACTAACCGGTCAGGGTTGACGACTAATGTGTTTTCTCACGAATTGCTGTCGCTGGCAAGAACTTCCCGCAAAACTTGTTAACATTTTCACACAATTCACAAAACCGCAACCCGTTCGACGCCGGCCCGGCACGCAACTCGTGTTTGGAGGAATGTAAGCACCTTTTTCGCCGGCGCAAAAATAAAAACTTAAAAAAATTGCCGGGATCCGCGCACCGCCTTCGTCACCAGCCCGCGCGCCGCCGATAGCCACGACCACAGTTCTCCCCGGTCATGACGGCGGTATTCCTCGCAAAAAAGACGGTGCGTGGCGATGACAGAAATTGCCGCGCGTAAATTTAATTGGCCGGCGTGTTTGTCACCGGCAGGACGCGATAAAAGCGGATTGGATTGGCCGGCGCATCCGGATCCACAAAATCAATGGAGCCTTGGAATACTTGATTGGTGGAAGCCGACGACCAGTTTTGCAGGTCGCTGGAATTTTGGACGGAAAACCAGGCGCCGTCGGGCCCCTTGACATTCATATGGAAGCTGCCGTCAGAGAGCAGGAACGGCAACGGACGAGGCCAGTAGTCGAGTATCAACACGGCGGCGCGCGACGGAATTCCCACTTTATAATCCGGCGGCGTGTTGGTGTCGGGCGTCAGCGTGAGAACGACGGTCTTGGAAAGATTGGTCGGGCCGTTGTCAATCGGCACCACCGGAATCAGCGCGCAGGCTTCACCGGCGGGAATGGTCACGAAATTCGTGAGCGTCGCATAATCCACTCCGTTGCTGGCAGTGCCGCCGATGCTGTAATTCACGGTGAGGTCGGCGCTCGCGTCGCCGAAACGGCGCACGGTGAAGAGCGCGTTCTTCGGCCCCCAATTGGTGATGTAACCCCAATTCGCCGGCGGCCAGTTTGTCCATGCCGGAATCGCATTCGTAATGCCCGGCCAGAACCAATACGCATTCGTGCCGGCAATCGCCACGGGATCGCTGGCCACGATGCTTACGACATCCGCTGGATTTGCATTGGTGGTGGAAGCAATAATGGTGATGTTCACCGGGGCGGAAGTTCTGATCACTGGCGACAAAAATTCACGCCCGCGCGCCACTGCGGTCAGGGCATAGGAACCCGCCGGCGCATTCGTCCAAACCAGGCAATACACCGCGCCGAGGCGGGCCACGGGTTTGCCGATGACAAAATTTCCGTAGATAAATTTCCCGGCCGTGGGCGAACCCAAATTGATGCCACTGCCCAAATCAATGCCGTTGGCAAAGAATTCCACGTTCGTGAAAGTGACATTCACCTCGCGGGCATAGGCAAAAATGGGAATGTCAACCGGGGCATAAAAAGTCGCGTGATTTACCGGACTGGTGATTCTCACGGCCGGGCCAAGGGTTGAAAAGAATGGCTGGGCGGAAGCGAGCGGCGAAAACACCAGACAAAAAAGCGCAACCACCACTCCGCAACGTTTCGCACTTGGTTGTAAATGCATGGCTTTCATAACGCTGTCTATAAAAGCTGATTGGCTACTCAATGATTACTTTCCACAAATCCGGTAAAAAAGTCAAGAGTCGTTTTGTTACAAAACACGGTCGTGGTGTTCCGTCCTGAAACAAACACGCCGCCGGAGAATGGACACTGATTGCCGGCGATAATCGGGGCAGCTTGGTTGCCGGGGTTACGGCAAAACCGCCCGGTAATAGCGGCGGAGGTAATTGGTGGCCAGCAAATCGGTGACCTGGAGCGTGCCGCTGGAATCCGCCGTGTTGGTCAATAATGGCAGCCACCGCGACAAATTGGTGGAAGCGTCAATCCGCCAGGTGGTGTCCGGCATGGTGTTGAGCGTGAAATGAAAACCATTGACCGGCAGTGTCTGCGTTGGCGGAACCGTTAAGCCCGGCGGCGGCGTAGTTAACACCAGGACCAGAAAATTGCTGATGGTACTCAACGAGTTGTTGTCCGTCACCTTGACGTAAATTGTGTTTGCGCTCGGGGCCTGTGCCGCGAGGGGCGTCCACTTCAGCACCCCTTTCATTGGCAGGTTCGAAATGTCCATGTTGGTCGGGCCGAAGGCGGCGAAGGTAAACGTGCTGCCGGGGTAAACATTGGTGGCATAATTGGTCAGCACAAGCAACTGGCCGGCATAAATCAACTGCGTCGGCGGAACAATTAAAGTTGGCGGCTGCGGCGGCAAAACCTGAACGAGGAAATTACTGGTGGCGCTGAGGTGCGATAAACCGTCCAGCACGGTAATGACATTCGTATAGGTTCCCACCGGTTGCGCGATGGTGGTGGGCCAGGTTAAAACGCCGGTGTTCGGGTTCAGGCTGACTCCCGCCGGGCTGGGGGGAACCACCAGGACAAAGGTGAAGGCGCTGCTTGGTAAAACATTGTTGGTGTAGTTGGCGTAGTTGGTGACCATCAACGTCTGGCCGGCATAAATGGTCTGCTTGGACGGAACGATCAGCGTGGGGGCCGGCGGATTCGTTGACACGATAATCACGAAACTATTGGTGGCGCTGAGCAGCGACACGCTGTCCAGCACGGTGACGGTATTCGTATAGTTTCCCGCCGGTTGCGCGGTGGTGGTGGCCCAGGTTAAAACGCCGGTGGTGGGATTCAGGCTCACTCCCGCCGGGCTGGAGAGCAGCGCAAAGGTGAAGGTGCTGTTGGTGTAAACACTGGTGGCAGTGTTGGTGACCGTCAAAGTCTGGCCGGCAAATATGGTCTGCCTGGGTGGAACGGTGAGCGTGGGCGGCGGTGGATTCGACACCACAATCACAAAACTCTTGTTGGTGCCAAGCAGTGATACGCTGTCCAGCACCGAGACGACATTCGTATAGTTTCCCGCCGGGAGTATGGTCAGGGTTGCCCAATGCAAGACGCCGTTGTTGGTCAGGTTCGAAACATCCAGGTTTGCCTCGGCATTGGTCAGGCCGGAGAGCAGCGCAAAGGTGAAGATGCTGTTGGGATAAACGCTGGTGGCGGTGTTGGTGACCGTCAACGGCTGGCCGGCAAAGAGGGTCTGCTTGGGCGGAACGGTAAGCGTGGGCGGTGGTGGATTTGACACCACAATCACAAAACTCCTGTTGGTGCTAAGCAGCGACACGCTGTCCAGCACCGAGACGACATTCGTATAATTCCCCGCCGGTTGCGTGGTGACGGTGGCCCAGGTTAAAACGCCAGTGTTGGGGTCCAGGTTCACTCCCGCCGGACTGGGGGGAACCACCAGTGCAAAGGTCAAGGTGCTGTTTGGGTAAACGCTGGTGGCGGTGTTGGTAACGATTTTCGTCTGGCCGGCATACATGAACTGCTTGGGCGGAACGGTGAGCGTTGGCAGTGGTGGATTCGACACCACAATCACAAAACGGTTGGTGGCTTTGAGCAGCGACACACTGTCCGCCACCGTGACGATATTCGTATAAGTTCCCGCTCGTTGGCTGGTCGTGGTAACCCATTGCAGCACGCCATCCAATGGCAAATCCGAAACATCCATGTTTGTCGGGCCGGAGAGCAGCGCAAAGGTAAAACTGCTGTCCGGATAAACGCTGGTGGCAAAGTTGGTAACCGTCAGGGTCTGGCCGGCATACATGGTCTGCTTGGGCGGAACAGTCAGCGTGGGCGGCGGCGGATTCGACACCACAACCAGAAACCGATTGGTGGCGCTGAGCAGCGACTCATCGTCGGAAACTGTGACGATATTCGTATAGGTTCCCGCCGGTTGGTTGGTCTTGGTGGCCCAGGTAAAAATGCCGGTGTCTGCGTCCAGATAAACTCCCGGCGGATTAGTGGACAGCAGCGTGAACGTAAACGTGCAGTCCGGATAAACGCTGTTGGTCGCATAATTGGTAACGACGAGCGTTCTGGCCGGCAAACATCGTTTGCGTCGGGGGAACAGTTAAAACCGGATACGGCCTCAATACCTGGACAATGAAATTAGTGGTGGTGCTGATGGGAGGCACATTGTTGGGGTCCGTCACCTTCACGTTAATCGTGTTCGTGCCGGGCAACTGCGCGGTGGAGCTCGTCCACGTCAACTCTCCAGTCACTGGATCCAGATTCAAATTCGTGAAAGTCTGCGGAGGGGAAACCAGCGCAAAAGTCATCGCGTGGGCGGGAAAGACACTGTTGGTTGCGGAAATGGTGACGTCCAATGTCTGGCCGGCATAAATCGTCTGCGTTGGCGGAACGGACACCTCGAGCACAGGAACCACCGTCAGTGCAACATCATCCACGTACCAGCCTTTGGCGTTGCTGCAGCAGCCGCCGGAGGTAAAATGGAAAGCAAACTGCACGCTCTGTCCGGCAAAGGCGCTTAAATCAATGGACTCCTGCAACCAGGCGCCGCCACTGGAGACACTGTTGTAAGTGGATGAGATCTGCTGCCAGCCGTTGGTTCCAGACTGTAGCTCCACATAACCCAGTGCGTTCCCCATATTAAGCCAGTGCCAGAAAGTCAAAGTGGGAGATGCGCTGGCATCGGGAATGACCAGCGAATTGCTGCCGTTTAAGTATTTTATGCAGGCGATTCGGCCATCCTGGTTAATGAGATAATTTTGAGTCAAGGCGCAGTTGGCCCCGGAATGGGGGCTGCTGGTCCCTTTGGTCGGCGACCCAATGTACCAGGGCGCGGTGGCAGTCCAACGGCTGGCGGCATTGGTTTCAAAACCATCCGACCAGATGACGGTTGCGGCGTGCCCCTGACCGAAAGTCAGCCATAGGGCCGGGCACAAACAAACAAATATGTTTCTCAACCGGTTCATTTTTTATCCCATGACCTGTCAGATTATTACAGCTTGAGCGGCGCGACCGTGTTGGTATCAACTGGCGCGTTGGGCAACACGGGATCAATAAGGCTGCTTTTGTGACCCTGGGCCTTTGCGCGTTTTAATTCCTCCCGGCGTTCGGCTTCAGCTTGTCTGCGCAGGTCGGCTTCTTCCGCTGCGGCGGCATGGGCGACGCCAGGCAAGCGCTGCCCTTCCTTGATGGCCTGGGCGGCGGCGATTTCAGGGGTCTTCAAGACGGTCGGACGTATCATCACAATCATTTCACTGCGATCCTTTGAGTCGCTGCGAGAGGTGAACAGATTGCCGAGCAGGGGAATGTCCATCAACAAGGGAACCCCGCTCCTGCTTTTGCTCTTATCGCTGCGGATAAATCCGCCGAGGAGAATGGTGTCGCGATCCCGGACGGCAATTTCAGAATTAAGAGTGCGTTTGGTGGTGTTGGGCACGTCGCCGACGTTGTCAATGTGCGTCGTGCCGTTGAGGTCGTCAATTTCCTGCTGGATGTCCATCACCACCAGACCATCCGGATTGATGAAGGGTGTGACATCCAATTCGACACCGACCGATAACTGTGAATACGAAGAACTGTTGCCGTAAGTGCTGCCGTAAGTGCTGCCGGTGACATAGGGCACGGTCTGGCCGACAAAAAATGAGGCGGCCTTCGCCTGTGAGGTCTGGATGCGCGGACGCTGAATCACCGTGGTTGTGCTGTCCGCCGCCACCGCCTGCATCGCAACGTCCCAATTGGGGCCGATGCTGCCGAAGTAACTGAGGCCACCTGACAGATTGTTGCCGAAAACCCCATTGGTGGCCCCGGAAGAAGTTATCGCCCCTCTGGTGATGCTGGAAATCAGAGTGTTTGTGCCGATAGTAGAATAATTCGTCGTCAAGGTCTGAATAAAATGCATGAACCCGCCGTTATTCATGCCGCCGCCGACGATGACGGGCACGCTCGGTGAGATGTTTTGGGGTGATTGCGCGGCCGACACACCCAGGCTCCAGGAAGTGTTAAGTCCAACGTCCATAATAACCGATTCGATGAGCACCTGCGCAAGCAGCACATCCAATTTCGCCACCACCTCCTTGATCCGCGCCATGTCTGCCGCTGTCGCGAAGATGAGCAATGAATTGCTCCGCTGGTCGGCAATGATTTTCGTCTGGCCAAAAACCTGGATGGCCTCCTGCTGTCCTCCCGGCGCCGAAGCGCGTTGAATGATGGACTGCAACCGTTGCTGAAAAGTCGTGCCGCCGGCGGGCGCGCCGGTCGTCCCTTGTGAGCCAAGCGGCCGTTGCTGACCTCCCGTGTTATAGCCGGATTGCGTGCCGCCGATTCCAGTGGACCCCGCCGCACCGCCGGTGCGTGCCACGCCGCTGACCGTTGGCGTGGCCGCCGAACCGCCGAAGCTGACCGTGCTTCCGCCGCTGCCACCGAGGCTGTTCAGCGCGTTGGCAATGTCTTCGGCCATCGCGTATTTGATGGGAATGACTTCGGAGATGTATTCCGCCGGCACCGACACGTCTATCTGATCTATCATTTCCAGCATTCGCTTGACGTTTTCGGCGTTGTCGCGGAGCACGAGGATCCCATTGTCGTCAATCGGGAAAATGGCATTGGGCAATTTCGCAAACGGCAGGATGAGCGGCACCATGACACTGGGCTTGATGTATTTCAACTGGTGGATGTGCGTCACATAGGAACCCATCTCCGGCAACTGGCTCGCATCCCCATGGTCAATCTTTGCGCCGGCCGAATTCGCCTGTTCAATCGGCAGCACTTTTACAAATTTTTCGCCCACATTCACCAGGGCGATGCCGTTGAGGGCGAGCACCGCCTGCAACGCCTGAATCGCCTCGGTTTTGGTCAAGGGCGTTTCCGTGCGCAAAATAATCTGTGCTGCCGGCAACCCGGCGCGCAACATCGTGCGCCCAACCAGTTGCGCGTAAACATCAAGCACCTGGCTCACGTCCACCCCCTGAAAGTTGATGTTGCCGGCGGGAATCATTTCTTCCGGCGGCGCATTATTGGTCGCAGCGGCATTCGGCGTCCCCGCCACCTGAGCAGGCAATGCATTGGACGCCGGCGCAAGGGGTGCTGACGGGATCAAACCCGGCATTGGTGGCGGCACGGCTGGTGTAATGGGAACTGGCGGCACGGCTGGCGTAACCGTGGCGTTGGTCGCAAGGTTGACATGCTGCGGCAGACGGTGCGGGCCGGGCGACGATTGTGCCCACACTTCAAGGGCGGTTAAGAACAAAATCAGGATAAGCGTGGTTGTTTTCATCTTGCGATTTTGGTTGCAGGTTTGGAATTGGTTGGAGCGGCGGCGCGCGCGGGCGCGGCTGGATTTTTTTTGTAGCTGGTGACGAGCCGGATGTTCGCGTTGAGGTGCTGGCGCGGGCCATCCGGCTGGAGTTCCAGATCGCGCACGCGGATCATCGAGGCTCCCGAGCCGAGCTTGTAAAGGAAATCCACGAGCTGCTGGTCGGTGGCGACCACATTGATGTTCTGCATTTGTTCGACGAAAAACGCGTCGTTCGTACGCATGGTCGAGCGCGAGTAATTGGGTCGGCCGACTCCGCTGGCTTCGATTTGCGCCTGAATCGTCTTCATGAAATTGATGGCCTGGTCTTCGAGCGCGACGAATTCACCCTGGCCTTCCATGCTTTTCACCTGCTCCTGGTAATTGGTCGATTGGGCGATGGTCGCCTGACGGCTCGCCAATGTGGCGCGGGCATTATTCAGCCGGGTTTTTAATTGCCCCCAGTCGGAAAAGTGCGGCCAGATAAACACCCCATTCAGCACGATGATCACAATGACCAGAACGCCGACCGCCAGGCGGCGCTCCAGCGGACGCAGATGTGCGAAGTATTTTTTCATGGCGTCTCCTTCGCGTTTTGCAGTTGCAAACTGAAACTCCAGCTCACGCTGTTTCCAAACGGGTGGGGACTGACCGGGTCGCCGCCCTGGGCATCGAACACGGGACGTCCGTTGGTCGTCGTGACTTTTTGCATGGCGGTGTTGAAATTAAAAAGCGTGTTGACTTGATCGGGCGCCGCCGTGCCGCTCAAGGAAAGTTTCTTGCCGTCCGCAAAGCTGAATCGCTGCAAGGTAATGTTGGGTGGCAATTGTTCCGCGACAATTTTCCAGCAATCCAGCGCCGCGTATTTCAACTCCTGCCGATCCTTGAGCACGTCGTATTGCGCCTTGAGTTGCAAGGCATTCGTGTAACTGCCGCTCTGGTTCGCGACCGCCTGCTCGGCCTTGCGCGTTTGAATGGCCAGAAAACCCGTTGCGCAAAAATAGATCACCACGCCGATGGCATACAACACCCCGGTCGTCACCAGGCCGCGCAGCCAAAGATGGTCAACAAATTGTTGATGGTAACGCGCGGGAAATTCCGCCGGCAGCAACGCCGCGCGCGAACCTGACAACGCCGCGCGCCGCGCCGTGTGGGCGGCCAGTTCCGCCGGCGGCAACGGCGGCGTGACCTGCACCGGTTCGCCCAAACCTTCGCGCAACACGGTTTCCCATTCCACGGCATTGACGGGATCCGCGACCAGGTGCCAGTGGCCAGGCGGCGCGGGCAGCCAGCCCTCCAGCTCGCCGGCCCAGGCCAGTTGCGCGAGCTGGGCCTTTAAATTTTTCGCGCGGCCGTCCCCGGGGGGCACGACGACAAAACTCAAATTTCGCAACGCGCCGCCGCACCACCACGCCACCAGCGCGGCGCTCTGGCCGGCCAGCGCCACCGGATAAATCCAGACGTCCGCCGCCGCTTCGCCCGGGCGCGACCAGCCGTCTTTCGCCGCGGGCGTGGCTTCCAACTGGTCCAGCATCGGCGCTTCCAGCCGGTCGGCGAGATAACCCCGGCCTTCGAGCTGGCCGAGAAATTCCTCAACCACGCGGCGCTCGGCGATGACCACGACCACGGTTTGCAAATCCTCCGCCTTCGTTTCAGCGGAAGTCGCGGCCTCCTCCTTCGCCTCCGTCTCCGCCTTGCTTCGACGCGGCGGGTCGCCGTGGTGCGACAACACATGAATGGTCCAGACGATTTGCGCCACCGGCATCGGGGAGAGTTTCTCCAATTGCAACTCCACCATCGCGAATGTTTCCTCGAAACTGCTTTTGGGCAATTCGATGACGCGCAGAAAGACATTTTCCGGCGGCAGCCACGCGACGTTCAACTGCGGTTGCCACAATGAATTCCATGATTTTACGATGGATCGGGACGGCAACGATTCGTCCAGCGCGACGCGATGCTCGCGGTTCAGCGCAAAGCCACCGCCCTTGGCGTCAAAGTGCCAGAGGCGATTCGCGTCGGACGCGATTTGCAGGATGTTGCAGGAATGCCAGCGGGCCATGTCAGAAAATTGTTTGAAATGTCGGGGTTAATTCACATCCTGACTCACATTTCGGTTTTGGAGTCGCCGACGAGCGTGTCCATGTGCTCCTCGATTTGGGTGACGCGCAAAACTTCCTCAATGGTCGTCTCGCCGTTTCTGACCTTGTTCCAGCCGTCGGTGCGAAGCGTGCGCATGCCCGCCGCCATCGCGCGCTGGGCGATTTCCGTGGCATTCGCGCGGTTCATAATGAGCGGACGGATGGCTTCGCTGACGAGCAGCAGTTCATAAATGCCTTTGCGTCCCTGATAGCCCTGCTGGCGGCAGGCTTCGCAACCGGCGCCGCGCCAGAATTTCGCCGTGCCGATTTCCTCCTCGGGAAATCCGATTTTTCGCAGATAGTCCGCATCCACCTTCTGCTCCGTCTTGCAATGCGGACAAATGGTGCGGATGAGGCGTTGCGCCATGACGGCCTCGACCGACGAGGCGATGAGGAACGGCTCGATGCCCATGTCAATCAACCGCGTGAACGCGCTGGGCGCGTCGTTCGTGTGCAGCGTGCTGAACACCAGGTGCCCCGTCAGCGAGGCGCGGATGGCGATGTCGGCCGTTTCCTGGTCGCGGATTTCGCCCACCATCACCACGTTCGGGTCCTGGCGCAAAATGTGGCGCAAGCCCATCGCAAACGTCAGGCCGATTTCCGGACGCACGGCGATCTGGTTGATGCCCTTGAGTTCGTATTCCACCGGTTCCTCGATGGTGATGATGCGTTTGTGAACCGAATTGATCGCGCTCAAAAAAGCGTAAAGCGACGTGGATTTGCCCGAGCCGGTCGGCCCGGTGACCAGGAAAATGCCGTGCGGTTTGATGATGATTTCGCGGATGGCCGCCTCTTCCAACGGCGAGAATCCCAGTTTGTCGAGGCTCAGGAAAATTTTCCCGCGCGTCAGCAAACGCAACGAGACGCTTTCGCCATAAACCGTCGGCACGGTCGAAACGCGGATATCAATCTCCTCGCCCTTGATGCGGACATTGATGCGGCCGTCCTGCGGCAGGCGTTTTTCGGAGATGTTCATGCCGCTCATCACTTTGATGCGCGAAATGAGCGCGGCCTGATAGCGTTTCAACTGCGGCGGCATCGGTGTCTGATGCAAAATGCCGTCAATGCGGTAGCGAATGCGCAATTCGTCCTCCGCCGGCTCAAAGTGAATGTCCGTCGCGCGGTCCTTGAACGCCTCCCAGATGACCTGGTTGACGAATTTGATGACGCTGGCCTCCTGATCGTCCTCGGTGATCTCCTTGTCGTTGGCGATTTCCAATTCCATCGGCTCGTCATCGCCCATTTCATCGAGGGTTTCGGCGCCGACGCCGTAGTATTTCTTCAGCGCCTTTTCAATCTCGGCTTTCGGCGCGAGCGCGAACTGCACCGGCATCCGCGCGTCAAACCGCACGGCATTCATCATCGCGGCATCGAATGGATCGCTGACGACAACCTGGAGCGTGCCTTCGTTCACGTCCGCGGGCAGCACGGAATACTGAAACGCGATCTTCGTGGAAATTTTGTTCCGCGCCTCCGACGGAGTCGTGTGCTTGGGCAAATCCAGATACGGCCAGCCGAGCGTTTGCGCCATCTTCTGGAGAAAAGCGTCCTCGGGCACGCCGCGCTCGCGGGCGATAAATCCCAGCAGCGGCTCCGCCGAGCCGCTGGCAACGGCGGCGCGCCACGATTTGCGCCAGTCGTCAAACTGGACGGGAGTCGCATCGGCGACCGATGCGACCAGATTTTTTACCGAGCTAAAACCCATTTGTCACCTTTTGTTTGGTTGCCTTCAGTTTAACAGCGAAAAACCGGGAAAGTTGCGGTTTTACTCAAAAAAAACAAGCAAACAACACCCCGCGGCGGCCTCGCCTTAATTCGTGCAATTTGGCCGAAAATTCGCCATTCTCGTGCCTCAATATGAAACAATTCGCCACCGTCACCGTCATCGGCCGGGACAAAACCGGCGTCATTGCGCGCGTCACCGCCTTCCTTTTCGAGCAACACGCCAACATCGAGGCGCTGGAGGAACAGGTCACCCGCGGCCAGTTCAGCATGACCCTTCAGGCCTCCTGGCGTCCGGCGGATTGCGACGCCGCGAGTCTGCGCGCCGGACTGGACACCCTCGCCCGCCGGCTCGGCATGGAAATCAAGGTGCGCTTCACCGAACCCAACCGCCGCCAGCGCTTCGCCATCATGGTGACGAAGGAAACGCATTGCTTCGACGCGCTCCTGGCCGCGCACCGCCGCCGCCAGTTCAAAGCCGATCCCCGGCTCGTGATTTCCAACCGCCCCGACCTCGCGCCGCTCGCGCGAAAAAACCAACTGCCGTTTGTGCATATTCCGTGGCACGACCGCGCGCAGGCCGAGAGCCAGGCGTTGCGACTGCTCGAAGAACACCAGATTGATTTCGTCGTGCTCGCGCGCTTCATGAAAATTCTCTCGCCGAACTTCGTGTGGCGTTACAAAAACAAGATCATCAACATTCATCCGTCGTTGCTGCCAAGTTTTCCCGGCCCGCAGGCGTATCGCCAGGCGTATGAAAACGGCGTGAAGATTGCCGGCGTCACCGCGCACTTCGTTTCGATGCGGCTGGACGAAGGACCGATCATCGCGCAGGGCTCATTTCAAATTCGCCCCGGCATGGCGCTCAAGGAAATCGTCGCGCGCGGCCAGCAACTCGAAGCCGGCGTGCTCGTCAAAGCCGTCAAACTTTACCTCGGCAAGCGGCTCAACGTCTATTGGGGTGTGGTGAAGGAAGTTTGAAATCCGTTCTGTTTTGGGCCGGATGTCCTGCGTTGGCGCTTCCCTCCAGGCCAAATTATTTTCCCCAAAAAAGTTTTTTGCTTTTTTGAACCGATTCCGCGTTCTTCGTGTCTGTGTAATCGAAAGGAGAAAGGCAAAGTCGTATGCGTGCCATCGTAATGCATGAAAAACGTTCGGAAGAAATGACGCTGAAAGCAGCGGTCATTTACGATGACTTCGATTTTGCCGCGCGAGCCGCCGCGCTGTTGGAACGCGTGGCGGTTCGCGCGGACGAAGCCATGAAGTGGGATGTCAAGCCGTGGAGGCTCGAACGTGCTGAAAGAGCCATCCCCGGCCGACGCCGCCCTCAACGAAACCGCCGACGCCGACTTGATCGTGGTTGCCTTGCGCAAAACTCCTTCGCTGCCGGATGAATTGATGGGCTGGCTGGAGAGTTGGGCAATGAAACGGCAAACCGTGGATGCCGCCGTGATGGTGCTATGTCCGGAGGAAAACGCCGCGTCAACCCCGCTTTGGCGCGAACTGAAAGAGTTTGCGAAAAGCCACGGTCTGCATTTTCTGGGCAGCCGCATTTTGCGGGATGACGGGGATTCGATGGATTTTGTCAATAGGTTGTGGCAGCAGAAACAGCCACCCCAACCTGTTGTGCCAGCGCTTGAATTGCTCGCAGAATCGTCGCGCCCGCCATGTTAGTGAGGCATCAATGAATAAAAACGAATAAAATTTGTTTGACGTTTGCGTTGTCGCGGCTTCGGACTAAAATTGCAACAGGGCTTGGAGTTTTACGGCCCTTGGAAAGGAAAAAGTTATGGCAAAGAAAACGAACTCAAGGAACGGCGGCCGTGGTCAAAAACAAGTCTTCGCGTTCTCCGCACCCGGCGCGGTGAGCGTGCAGTTGGTGGGTGATTTTACGCGTTGGCAGGAGCGTCCCATCAATATGCAGAAAGGCGCGGACGGCCTGTGGCACACAGCGGTGGACCTGGAACCGGGCACACACCATTACCGTTTCCTCGTGGACGGTGAATGGCGCGACGACCCCGATTGTGTTCTTCGCACGCAGAATCCATATGGCAGCCAAAACATGATGCGGCAAGTGGCATAGGCGCCAGCGCATCCGTCTGACATAAGATTGGGAACCGGATTTTAACAGCGCGCTATTGGATGATTCATTGGCGTGCAAAGGTGGGGTTTAATTGGCGTGCGCTGCCATCGGCGCATTTCCACCTGAAACAGCCATGCTACAGTTCAAGCCAGGCGGCAATTGCTTGCACCTCGACTCATTCTTCCAGGTTGATACAATGTTCCCGTGAATGAACTTCTCGTCGGTCTGGTTGGCGCGTTGATGGCCACCAACCAGCCGCTGGCCATCAGTAATTTGATTCAGCAGAACGCCGGCATCTCGGTCGCGGTTGTGAATCCCAACGACCCGGCGGAGCAGGCGTTGCAAAAGTTGATGGTCGAAGACCAGGCCGCCCTCGACGAGGTGGACAAATGGATTAGCGATAACAACGCCTTTGCCGCGCAGGGGGCGGGCGAGGCGCGGGAGGCACTGAACCGGCGCATCCTCGCGCGCTTCGAGCCGGTGCGCAAAGACTATGAGGATTTACTGCGGCGTTATCCGGATTTCGCCCGCGGGCATCTGGCCTATGGCAGCTTTCTGAACGACATCGGCGACGAAGCGGCGGCGGGGGCGCAATACGAGAAGGCTGCGCAGCTCGACCCGAAAAATCCGGCGGCGTGGAACCAGCTCGCCAATTACTGCGGCGAACATGGCTTGCTCACCAACGCCTTCGTTGATTACGCCAAAGCCATCGAACTGAATCCAGCGGAGCCGGTTTATTATCAAAATCTCGCGACCACGGTTTATCTTTTCCGAAAGGACGCGCGGGCATTTTACGGCATCAGCGAGGAGCAGGTTTTCGACAAGGCGCTCGCGCTGTATCGCAAGGCCATGCAATTGGATCCGCAAAATTTCCTGCTCGCGGCCGGTTACGCGGAAAGTTATTACGGCATCCGCCCGCTTCGCACCAATGACGCCCTCGGCGCCTGGACAAACGCGCTCAAAATTGCCAACGACGACAATGAGCGCGAAGGCGTTTACATCCATCTGGCGCGAATCAAAATGGCCGCCGGCCGTTTCGCCGAGGCCCGGGCGCATCTCAACGACGCGACCAATGCGGCGTTCGCCGACATCAAGCACCGGCTCGAACGCAATCTTACCGAACGCGAAAACACCGCGACCAACTCCATCGCCAACATTTCCACCAATGCCGCGGCGGCTCCGACCAAACCACCAGCTGTTCCAACCAATGCCATCCCGAGCCCGGCCAACACGTCCCGCCGGACACCGTGATCTTTGGGTGACTTTTCCAGCGGGTTTACACTTTTTAATGGTTTGTCGCGTAATTTCTGTTACCTTGCCGGGCACAATTTGCACCAATCATGAGTTTTTACGACAAACTGAAATTTGATGCGAACGGCCTGATTCCGGCCATTGTTCAGGAACAGAAAACCGGGCGCGTCGTCATGATGGCGTGGATGAACCGCGCCTCGCTCGAAAAAACCATTGCGACCGGCAAGACGCATTTCTGGAGCCGGTCGCGCCAGAAATTCTGGATGAAAGGCGAGGAAAGCGGCCACACGCAAACGGTCAGGGACATCGCGTTCGATTGCGACGGTGATACGCTGTTGATCCGGGTGGACCAGATCGGCGCGGCCTGTCACGAAGGCTACCAGTCGTGCTTTTTTCGCTCGGTGGAAAAAGACGGTCAATCGTTCAAAATCACCGAGCCGCAACTCGAAACGCCGGAACAGATTTACGGAAAGAAATGATGGATGTCACTTTTCCATTTGCCAGCCGCGAATACTGCCTGTTGCTGTTGCTGCTGGTTTTTGCGCGGGGAATGGATTTTCTCAGCACGTGGATCGCGACGCCGAATCTGGTGCTCGAAGGCAATCCCCTCGCCAAAAAACTTGGCTGGAAATGGGGTTTGCTGTTCAACATCATCCTCGTCGGCGTGCTCGCCCTGTGGCCGTTGTCGGCCATCGTCGTCGCCACCGCCAGCGTGCTGGTGGCCGCGCGCAATTTCCAATCCGCGTGGCTCATGCATTCGCTCGGCGAGGAAATTTACCGCCGGTGGCACGTCGAGCGCGTACAGGAAACGCGCATCACGGTCTATCTGTTGTGTCTGGCCGGCAACACGCTGTTGACCGCCGGAGTCGGCGCGGCGCTGATTTATTTCAGCAACCAGCGGCTGGAGCCGTTCGCCATCGGCATGGGCATGGTGGCTTATGCCATCGCCGTGGCGTTTTACACGCTGCTGGCGATCTGGCGGATGCGGCGCGCGGCCAAAAAACTTGAAGCGCGGCAAAATTCCTGCCCGAATGGCAAAAGTTTGGCGGTTGATGCCTGGGTTCGCGTCGAAAATCGCCCGGCTGACAAAATCATTTAGCCAATGCATTCACCGACACTGGATGAATTTTTGAAACTGGCCGCACAGGGCAACGTGATTCCCGTCACGCGCCGCCTGCTGGCCGACATTGAAACGCCGCTTTCGGCCTACCGAAAAATCCGCGGCGCGGGCGAATCGTTTATGCTCGAATCGGTCGAAGGCGGCGAGCATCTCGGGCGCTACTCGTTCGTCGGCTGCAATCCGCGCGCGGTCATCAAGCAAACCGGCCATCGCGTGGAAGTCATCGAAAATGGGAAGGTTGTTGAAACTTTTGAAATCAAAGGTAGGGCGGGCAGTCCTCTGCCCGCCGTTTCGCAGGTTGACGAACCTCGGCGTGCGGGGGACTGCGCGCCCTACCCGGTTGCGGATGGTCTGTCGGTCGTTGAGCGCGTGATGAAAAAATATCGCGCGGTCCTGCTGCCGGGGTTGCCGCGTTTCACCGGCGGCGCCATCGGTTTCATCGGTTATGAATTCATTCACGACGTTGAGCCCGTCGTGCCGCGCCCGCCCCGGGATGAATTGCAGACGCCCACCATGGTTTTTCTCATCGCCGACCAATTGCTGATTTTCGACCGGGTGGCACAGACCATCACCGTCCTGGTCAACGCCTTCCTCGACGGCACGGCGGGGCCGGCCGAGGTTTACGAAGATGCCGTCGGCGAAATTGAGCGGCTGGTGTCGTTGCTCGAACAGCCAAGCGAACACCATCCGGTCAGCCTGCCGGACGAAGTGCCGCCGGTGCCATTTGAGTCGAATGTCACCCGGGAAAAGTTTTTTGCGAACGTGCTCAAGGCCATGGAATACATCACGGCGGGCGATATCATCCAGGTGGTCGGCTCGCAGCGGTTTTCCACGCCGGTGAAGGCGTCGCCGATTGATGTTTATCGCGCCGTGCGTTCGGTAAATCCGTCGCCTTACATGTTTTTGCTGGAATTGGACGGCTTTTCGATTGTGGGTGCCTCGCCGGAAATTCACGTGCGTTGCGAGGATGGCCGGGTGGAAATCCGTCCCATCGCCGGCACGCGGCGGCGGGGAAAAACGGACGCTGAAGACGCCGCGCTCGAAAAGGAATTGCTGGCCGACCCCAAGGAACGCGCCGAGCACGTGATGCTCGTGGACCTGGCGCGCAACGACATCGGACGCGTGTGCGATTTCGGCAGCGTGCAGGTGAAGGACCTGATGATAATCGAGCGTTACAGCCATGTGATGCACATCGTATCGGAGGTGGAAGGAAAATTGTCCGCCGACAAGACGCTTTACGATCTGATGCGCGCGACGTTTCCGGCGGGCACGGTCAGCGGCGCCCCGAAAATCCGCGCGATGCAGATTATTTCCGAGCTCGAACAGACCACGCGCGGCCCGTACGCCGGCTGCGTCGGCTATTTTTCGTTCAACGGCAATCTCGACACCTGTATCACCATCCGCACCGCGGTGCTCAAGGGCGGCAAAGCTTACGTGCAGGCCGGAGGCGGCTGGGTCAGCGATTCGACGCCCGAGGGCGAATTTCAGGAGACTGTCAATAAATCCAAGGCCATGCTCAAGGCCGTGGCGATGGCGGAAGGATTTGGCGCTGAAAATCCAGCCACAGATCAATACGGATTCCAGCCAAAGAAATAAATGGTTTTGACGCTCGCCCTCACCTTTTCCTCTCCCCAGGAGAGGACATGCCCGCGGACGATTTTGGGTTTACGGTTGATTGTCCGGCCAATCCCGTCGTTCGTTTCAAAAGGGACTGCGAACAATTCTCCCTCTCCTGGAGGAGCGGGCCGGGGTGAGGACAGTTGTAAACCAATTTCGTGTATTCCTTATTGAATCTGGAAATCCACGCATCCAAGTTATCAATTTCATGCCGCACCCGAACGGTCCTGGGGCGAAACCCCGGTTTTTTGCACTCAACTCCCGGGCCGCGCCGGGGATTGTGTTTATCGGAGGTTTGCTGATGGCGGGGCGGTCTGTTGGGCTGCCATCGCGGTAGCCAGATTTTTTTGCGCGCTGGCGTAGTCCGGCTTCAGTCTGAGCGCTTCCTGAAATTGGGTTATCGCTTCATTCAGATTGCCTTTTTGAAAAAGAACCGCACCGAGATTGTTGTGCCCCTCGGGGTCGTCCGGACTCAACTTCAAATCCTCCCGATACTGGCTGATGGCTTCGTCCCACAATCCTTTCCGGTAAAGAGCGTTGGCCAGATCATAATGCGCGTCCGCGTCATCGGGCTTCAGCCTCAACGCTTCCCGGTATTGAGCGATGGCTTCGTCCGGCCGGTTCTCCTTGCTGAGGACAAGTCCCAGCCGGGCGTGGGCCTCCCAATTTTTTTTAATGACGACACTGGCATATTGAAAAAGAATTTCGCTGTCTTTCCAATAGCCGATCTGGATGCGGGTGAGCGGAATGCAAATCAGGATGGCCGCTGTCGCCAGGGTGAATAAGATAAAAAACTGGTGGCGCCAGTGCTTGGTCAATGCCTGCGCCCCCCAGGAAAGGGAGAGGAATATCCCGATAAGCGGCACATACGTATAGCGATTGGCCATCGACTGAAAGCCCACCTGTAACAGGCCAATCACCGGCACCAGGGTCCCGACGAACCAGCACCAACCCACCAGGAAGTAAGGATGGTCACGCCGCGTCATCCAGGCACCAATGAATATGCCCAGCAACAGCAGGGCGGCCCCCAACACCGCCGTCGGCGGCCAATGGCCCGGATGCGTATAAAAAAACGGGAGGTTGGCCGGCCAGAATAATTTTCCCAGATAACGGCAGTATGAAACCGGAACGTTTTCGATGCGAACCGTCAAGGGGAATCTGGCCATGGTGCGCACTCCTCCCACCGCCTTTTGGGCCGGGATGGTGACGATGCAAACTGCGACCGAAAAGAGAAAGAAGGGCGCTTTCTCCGCGACCAATTTCATGAAGCTGTTGATTTGGAAACGATTCAGCGGCCAGAAATCGAGCAGCAGCAAGACGAACGGAAGTGTCACCAACATGGGCTTGCTCATCAGTCCCAGGGCGAAAAACAACAATGCCAGGCAATAGTCGAAGGACGAGGGACGGGGGACGAAGGCCAACCAGCCGCTTCCGTCACGCGACTCCCGACTTCCCGATGCGGCGAAGCGGAGCGAAGAAGGCTCGACTCTCGACCGTCCTTGCGCGTAGCGCGCATACGCCCAGAGCGTCAACAACCAAAACAGCGTGCTCAATACATCCTTGCGTTCGGACACCCAGGCCACGGATTCCACGTGCAGGGGATGCAATCCGAACATCGCGGCCACAAAAAAACTTCGCCCCATGGCCCCCGTCATTCCTTCCAGAACCAGGAAGACCAGGACCGTGTTGATTGCATGGAACAGCAGGCTCATAAGGTGGTGTCCCCGGGGGTTCAAACCGAACCATTGGCAATCCAACATGTGGGACAGCCAGGTCAAAGGATGCCAATTGCCGCCGACAGTGCTGTTCATCGCCCATTTGATATTTTCCCATGTCCACCCCGCCTGCACATGAGGGTTCCCTGTGACATAAGCCGGGTCATCGTAGAAAATAAAACCGTTGTTACTGACGGGAAGAAATGTAAAAACCACGAGCAGCAGCAATCCCAGGCAAATCAGGATAATTTTCCCTTGATGCGAGCTTGTCGGTTGCATGCCAGCAGACGGTTCTGCATAAAGAGGATTTCAGACCCCTTACCCCGAGCGCAAGGCATTTCAGGCGACGGGTGATATGGCGGTGCCGGGCGGCGGCGAACAAAAAAATCCCTTTTTGCACGGCCGGAACCAGCCGCACTTTTGTTTTTCGTGCCAGTTGCCGATGCGGTTTTCGCCAGTCGAAACCCGTCGCGAGCGGAGCCGCGGGTCCGGGGCGCCTCTTTGACTTTTGCGATGGCTATTTGCCAGGAACGCGTGAATTTCACGCGCGATGCGTGAAAATTTCACGCATAACGCCCTCGCCAAAAAGTTTACCCGCGGTTTTATTGGCATTTTGAGGGGAAAACCGGTTGGCATCGGCATTGCTAAACGTTTTTGCAGACTGAAAAGTTGACGGTGCGTGCGATTGATTTATGGACTTCGACGAACCGTCCGCCAACGAACAAAAACCGAAAAACCTCATTGAACATATGAAAAAAATTCTTAGAAATAAAAAGGCTTTCACGCTGATCGAGTTGCTCGTCGTGATCGCCATCATCGCCATCCTTGCGGCGCTCTTGTTGCCGGCGCTCGCCGCGGCCAAGCGCAAGGCGCAACGCATCAATTGTATCAGCAACCTCAAACAAGTCGGGATAGCCTTCCGCCTCTGGGAAGGTGACAACAGTGACCGTTATCCCATGGCTGTCAGCACACTGTATAACGGCGCCAAGGAGAAAGTTAACAGCGCCGGCAATTCAACCGCACTGACTGCTACCACGTTTGGCATCACCAACGTTTTTGTTGTCATGTCGAATGAATTGAGCACGCCCAAGGTTTTGTTTTGTCCGTCTGACAACATTCGGGCTGCCACCACCAACTTTGTCGCTTTGCACTACAATGATATGAATATAAGCTACTTTATCTGTGGCGATGCGATCGAAACCTATCCGCAGATGATTTTGGATGGCGACCGGAATGTTGGAACAGCTACCACCGTAAATATCCCCGCAACCAATACCAACCTGCTCGGCATACAATGGTCTGGGGATCCTGGCCATGCCTGGGCGTGGAGTGCCGTTGATATGCACTTGAGAGTTGGCAATATTGGAATGGCTGATGGCAGCGCTCAACAAGTGACCGTTGCCGGGCTGCAAACGGCCTTGGGCACCGCCACCAACGGCTCGCCGGCCACGTCTCCGTGGTATAATTTCCCGCAAGGAGGTTCAGGCGGCGGACAATAGCCAGACGCGATCTGAATTTTACTGTTTCACACAACAGCAAGGCATCCGCAAGGATGCCTTGTTTTGTTTTAACCAGTGAGTTCCTCCTGAACAAATCAAATCAAAAATTGCGGCCGGAGCGGCCGGAATCATCGTTGCCGTTTTTCTTTTCTGGCTTTTCCGAAAGCCGCTGCCGGGCGAAAAATTTTTGTAACAACCCCCGGCAATCCGCCTCCCGAATGCCGCCCGTGATTTCGCAGCGGTGGTTCAGCGTGGGGAATTGCAGCAGGTTCATCGCCCCGCCGGCCGCCCCGCCCTTCGGGTCGCTGGCGCCGAACACCACACGCGCCAGCCGGGTATGCACCATCGCGCCCGCGCACATCGGGCAGGGCTCCTTGGTCACGTAAAGCGTGCAATCCGTCAGCCGCCAGTCGCCGGCGGTTTCCTCGGCCTGGGTGAGCGCGAGCATCTCGGCGTGCGCCGTGGCGTCCTTGAGCTGTTCCACCTGGTTGAATGCCCGCGCGATGATCCGTCCCTCGCGCACGATGACCGCGCCGACCGGCACTTCGCCGGCTTCATCGGCGCGGGTCGCCTGCCGCAAGGCCTCGCGCATGAAATAATCATCGCTGTGCAGGTCTATGATCGGTTCGTCCATAAAAATCAGTCCTCAGTCCTGAGTCCAGTGTCCCTGGTCCGGCACCGTTGAACTGTGGACTGAAGACCGGAAACTGTGGACTCTTCAAGCGTCCAGTCATTGCGTCCGTCGGGATGGCAGTGGCAGTGCGCCGCGAAAAATCCGCCGCGATGCCGCCAGAACCAGGGCCAGATTTGCTCCCGGTCGGTCTGCGGCAGGTTCAAACCCTCGAGCGCGGCGCGGGCGAAGAATTGAAAGCGGCCTTCGGCGTGGTCGGGCGGCAGTGATTTCAGACGCGGCTTGACTTCGAACAAAAACATCAGCCAGTGCGTGCGGCCCTGGAAACCGTGTTCGCTGACGAGGCCGGTCAGGTGCAGATCTTCCGGCCGCAACGACAGTCCGGTTTCCTCATGCGCCTCACGGCAGGCGCAGACGTAGGGCGATTCGCCGGTGTCCATTTTCAATTTGCCGCCGCACGGGCTCCACAAGCCGCGGTTTGGCTCCTGCGCGCGCTCGAGCAGCAGCACTTCGTCGCGTTCGCTGAAGCAATAGAGCAGCGTGGCGACTTTGTAGGGCAAAAACATAAGTAAATTATTTTAGCTGGCTGGTGGATTTTGCAATTTCAATCAGAAACATCCTGCGAATGGCGTCGTAACCACGTTCATTGGGGTCCTCGAGATTCACGAAATACCAGTAATGCGGGTCCTTCCAATCGAAATGTTTCGTCCAAAATTGCGCGCAATGAATGCCGTGCCCGAGAAAAGCCGAGTGAAAGTCCACCAAATGAACATTCGGATGTTTGTCCGCACAGCGGCGAATAATGTCATTGTAAGCATTCAGAATTTTCATTCCGTCATTCCAAGCTGGCAAACCGGTGCGCTCAATATCTCCTGCGCCATCAGTCGGATCATAGATGTTGGCGAGGAAAATTTGGCAGCCACCCGGAAAGCGCGCCTCAATCTGGCTGATCATCAAATCCAAACGCTGCTGAAAATTATCAATCCAGGGCCTGGCTTGTTCCCAATCTGCCCCATACATGGCCTGGTCGCGTGGCGGAGTTCGTCCATAATTGTGGATGAGGTCGTTTCCGCCGGTTGTCAGGACGACGATTCCAACAACATTGGAGTCGGCTGTTGCCAGATGAGGCAATTCCCTTTCCATGTGCTCCAACGAAGTGCTTCCTGAAATGGCGAGATTTGTGAATTGCAGTTTTGGCATCACCGCACTGAGACAAATTCCGTTCAAGTCGGTAAATTCATCGGGTGGATTTTTGACGAGACGGTCAAAATAGCCATATCCCTTCCGCGCGCCAAATCCGGCGGTCACACTGTCTCCGAGGCCGACCAGGAGAACCGGCCGGTCCGTCCACGGTCTGGAAAACTGGTTGAGCGGAACGGTGGGCCCTGCCGAACCGTGCCCGACCGGGTGGACAAAACGAACAAATAAATAAAAAAGTACGGCCCCAAACAGAACAATGCCGGCAGCCAGAATCGCAATCAGACGTTTTGATTTCACGGACATTGTTCCTTGATTGAAAAACCTAATCGTATCTGAAGCAAGCGGATTAAACCGCTGTGTAAATTTCCATTGCGACGCGGCTTAAATACTTTAGGATTATAATTTCCGCCCCGAAAGTTTTCGGGGAAAAGATAAAAATCCATGAAAAGTTATGATATTGCAGTCATTGGCGGCGACGGCACGGGGCCGGAAGTCACCCGCGAAGCCCTCAAGGTGGCGGAAGCCGCCGCCAAAAAGTTTGGGTTCAAACTCAACTGGCATCACTACGATTTCGGCGGCGAGCGCTATCTCAAAACCGGTGAAGTCCTCCCGGACAGCGCCGTTGATGAATTGCGCAAGTACAAGGCGATGTATCTCGGCGCCATCGGCCATCCGCAGGTCAAGCCGGGCATTTTGGAAAAAGGCATTTTGCTCCGCCTCCGTTTCGAGCTGGAACAATACATCAACCTCCGTCCGGTGAAACTTTACCGGGTGCAGGATTGTCCGCTGAAAGACAAGGGGCCGGAGGACATTGATTTTGTGGTCGTGCGCGAAAACAACGAGGGTCTTTACATCGGCACGGGTGGTTTTGTGTTCAAGAACACGCCGCACGAGATCGCCGTGCAGGAATCGGTCAACACGCGCCGCGGGGTGGACCGTTGTCTGAAATACGCCTTTGAACTGGCCAAAAAACGGCGCGGCGGCAAGCCGTGGAAAGGACTCAAAACCGAGGACGTCAAGGACGGCAAAACCGCGCAGCTGACGCTCGTCGGTAAAACCAACGTGCTTACGTACGCGTTTGATTTGTGGGAACGCGCGTTTCACGAAATGGGCGCGAAGAAGTACCCGACCGTGAAGCGCGATTACGCCCACGTGGACGCCACCTGCATGTGGTTCGTGAAAAATCCGGAGTGGTTCGATGTCATTGTCACCGACAACCTGTTCGGCGACATCATCACCGACCTGGCCGCGATGATCCAGGGCGGGCTGGGCGTGGCCGCCGGCGGCAACATCAATCCCGAGGGCACCAGCATGTTCGAGTGCATGGGCGGCAGCGCGCCGAAATACACCGGCAAGAACGTCATCAATCCCATCGCCGCCATCAACGCGGCCGGCATGATGCTGGATTTCATCGGCGAATCAAAAGCGGGCGCGGCCATCGAGAAAGCCGTCGTGAATGTCATCAACACCAAGATCAAATCGCTGGCAGCCGGCAAAATGGGTTATGGCACGCGCGAAGTCGGCGACCTGGTGGCGGCGGCGATTTGAAACCGGAGCGGCGGATGAAAAGTCTGACCGAACATCTCTGGTTTGAGACGCCGCATCGCCGCGATTACGTCAATATCACCGGCACGGTCGAACAGTTGGTCCGCCAGAGCGGCGTGCAGGAAGGGCTTTGCCTCGTCAACGCCATGCACATCACCGCCAGCGTTTATATCAACGACGCCGAGGATGGATTGATTCACGACTACGATGTGTGGCTGGAAAAGCTCGCGCCGCACGAGCCAACGTCGCAATACCAGCACAACCGCACCGGCGAGGACAACGCGGATGCGCACATGAAACGCCAGGTCATGGGCCGCGAAGTGGTCGTGGCCATCACCAAGGGCAAATTAGACCTCGGCCCGTGGGAGCAGATTTTCTATGGTGAATTCGACGGCCGCCGCCGCAAGCGCGTGCTGGTAAAAATCATCGGGGAGTAATTTTTCAATCTGGCTCGTTTTCAACCCTAACGGCCACCCCGGACCTTCTCAATCCGGGGCGTCGGCGCCGATACCCCTGGCGGCATTGAACCGCCAGGACCGGCTTTTCTGGTGTCCTGGTGTCCTCATGACTTCGCGGTCCAAAATTCTCCGACTTGTCACGGCGTAGAATAACGAAGACGGATGAAAGCGCGGCAAAAAAAGGATTCAGGCAGTGGCATCGGAGAAACGGCCCGTTTTTTTATGGGGAGCCGTAGTAAGGTGGCCACCGCCCGAATCCGGTCATCATCTCCAGCAAGTACGATGCCGATAAGCGGGTCCAAGTCGTTTTTGTCGGCAGGTTTTTTTGAAACCGCATCCACCTTGCGAGCGCCGAAACCGCCAACGCCAAAGTCAAAACCTGCAGTTTCAAAATCCGAATCAATTTTGTCAGCCAACAAACGGCATTCCCATATTCAAGAATCAACCTGCCGTGGCCTGTCGTAAACACCGTTTCCACTGCCGCTTCGATTTCCTGAGACGATGGGCGGGACAAATAAATTTCAGCGCCCGGCAAAATTAAAACGCCGGTTGGGGAGTTCCCAACCGGCGCTGAAACAATCTCAAATCGCCATCAGAAGCCGACGGACGAGCGCGTGCCCTGCTTGGTGATTTCCTTTTCGCCTTCCCAAGTGGCCAGACCGGTCCTGGTGTCGGTCAGCGAGAGTTGGAAACTGTAAGTGGACTGGCTGGTGTTGCCGGACTTCGCCTTGGTTTCAATGATCTTGCCGGACAGGGTAAAGTCCGGTTTGCGCGTGACCTTCTGGTCATTCATGAATTCATTTTCCTGCTGGAGGCCCTTTGCCATCGGGTCCTCGGCGGTGCCGCCCAACCCCATGGTGGTGGTGGTCTGGGCCTTGCCGCTGTTCAACAGGGCCACGCGGATTTTCTTGGTGAGCAGGTCGGTGTCAATCTGCTGGCCGGTGTTGTTGACAATGCGGCTGATGGCCAGCACTGCCGGCGGGTTCGGAACGCGGTCCAGCGCGCCGGACGCCAGCAATTCACCCGTCGCGGCGTTGGCCGCCTGGATGTAATCCTGGATGTTGATCTGGCCGACGTTGACAACGTTTTCGCGTCCGCCGGTCTCGACGTAATGCGCGCTGGCGCAACCCCCGACGACAAATGGAAGGGCAGCGAGCAGTAAAAAGGTGATTTTTGATTTCATTATTGGTTTGTGGTTGACGGTTATTGGGCTTCGATGAATTTGACGCGGAAATCCTTGCAGTTCGGGTTGGGCGCTACGCCAAAGATGAATTTGCTTTCCTTGCCTTCGATCTGGTCCGGGAGGAGCGCCGAGGCGACGCCGGCGACCTGCATGCCGTCGGCGTCGAACCACTCGAACCGATAGTTGAAGCGTTGCAGGGAACGCGTGCGGTTTTGCAGTTCCACCTGGACCTTCAGCAACCCGCCGGGCGTCATGGACTGGTTGACGCCGACGATGGAAACTTTCCGGTCAAGGCCGGCGTCGGTGATGGCGCGCTGGTCGGTGACCATCTGGCGCTGGCCTTGTTTATCGGCGTTTTCGACAGAGTTGACGGTGGTGCAGCCGGTCAAGACGAGCAGGCCGGCACCCACCAGCGGGAGGAAAATTCGCGTTTTCATTTCAATTTTATTTGTGTCACCAGCAACGGAGTGACGGGATTGATGGACTTGACGTAAACGATGTTAATCGTGCCATCGGCAATTGTCACCGGGATTTTTTGACCGCCGCCGGCTGGCTCCAGTTCAATTTTGCGATCAGGTGGCGTGGGAATGCGGCAGACCTGGAATTGTTTCGGCAGGGTCGTCCAGGTGCGGGTGTCGGCAATGTTGACGGCCATTTGATAACCGGCGGTGCCGATTTGCATGAGCAGCCCGGCCCAATCCCCCTCCTTGTTGGCGGCTTCGTTGGCGGCGTAGGCGGCCACGGCCTTGGTGACGGTGGCGGCGATGGTCTTGATGATGACCACCGGCATTTCGTTTTTGAAATCGAGGCCGATGACGCTGTCCATGCTGGCCACCAGGCTGGTGGCCTGGCTCGTGCCGTTGGCCGTCACGGTCAGGCTCGGCAGGTAATTGCCCTGGGGTTTGAGCGTGGGAAACGCCGCGCCGACATAGGATACCTTGGAGACAATGATGGGGATGTCTATGCGAATTTGCCCGCGAACGGGGGCGCAGCCGGTTTCAAAAATCACATAGGTCGTCGGGGGCAGCGGTTTGCCGTTCATTAAATCGTCCACTGCGGCCAGGTCCTGTTTGACGTAATTGTTGTCACCGGCGAATCCGGCCACGCGCTCCAGCGATTTGTGGGCGCGTTCCAAATCCGAAGCGTCCACGGCATCGGCCATGAAGAACAGGCCGTCGAGATAAACGGTGAACGGGTTCACGTAATCGGCATAGGCTTTGAGATTATCGAGATCGGTGTAAGCGTCCTGCATTTGGGATTTGAATTTTGGATCCGCCTGCGCCTTGTCCATCGTCGCCTTGTCCTTGCTCCGGGCGGCTTCTCCCTGGACTTTTTCGATGCGCCGTTGATTGTCCGTAACGGCGTCCTGCTGGCGCTGGTAGGCGCGGATAAGTTCCACGCGCGCCTTGTCGGGTTCGCCCAGTTGAAGATAATTCAGCGCCCGGTAAGTGTTGAGCATGATGCCGTCGTAGGCGCGACCGGTGTAGGGCAAATTGGCCAGATTGGACAGGAGCGCGCCAGCTTCGTTGCCAAGCTTGACTTTGGCCTCCTGTGCGTACTGGTCAATTTTTCCCTGCGCTGTGTCAAACGCCTTGTTGCTGGCCTCGAACTGGCCATTGCCGCGCAGCACCGCGCCCTGTTCCAGCCGCCAGACGAGGGCGTCCTTGTTGTTGGCATTTTGGTCGGCCATCCGGGTGGCTTCGGCCGCCGCGTTGGGCAGGCTGCCCTGCTGCCAGTAGTGGATGACGCGATTTTTTTGTTCGTAAGTCTGGCAACCCGTTGCCAGCAGGCCGATGACCGCAGCGAAAAGGAGCGGTTGGATGCTCCGTTTGCGCGCAACTCGCATGGGCGGTGTCACTTTGATTCCTACAGATGAGATTTACTGCAGTTTCCGCAGGATGGCGCCCTTGTCAATGCCGGTGTCTTCCAAAATTTCCCCCAGCGAAGTCTTTGGGTTGACCTGGGTGATCTTCACTTTGCCCACCTTGGCCTCTTCCCGGCCCAGCGATTCCTTGGTGTCGGGATCAATCAATTCCTCCCCCAGCGCAAACACATTGAACGTGTCGCCCACGGCCACGCCGCCGCCTTCGCCGCGGTTGATCGTGATTTCCTTGTCGCGCTTGATGAGGACCTTCGCTGGAAAGATCACGTCAGCGACGCGGTTGGCGATTTTCTCGGCCAGGTTGCGCGCGACGGCTACCATCATCTCATCGCTCAACTCGCCGTCCTTGACCGAATAATTGCGTTCCTCCTGGATTTGCTTGAAGGCGTCGTTGCCGGTCTGGAAGTTGGCCGATTCGAGCAGTTTGCCGGTGCTCGAATCATAGATTTTGCCCACCGCCGAAAACCGGAAGACGCGCTTGGTGGCGCTGCGGCCCGTGCCTTCGAACGTGGCCTTCTCAACGTAATCCTGAAAATCATCCACCGTCGTCACCAGCAGATATTTCGCGCCGGCGAGCTTGCCGGCCTTGGCGGCGGTCTTGGCATCCACGTTGCCGGACGCGCCGAGGTCCTGCTCTTTAATGACATCGTTCAAATCGCTGCGCCCGACGACGTCAAACTTGCGCGTCGCGTTGATGCGGTCAATGAGTTGGCTGTCGAGCGATTCGATGATGCGGCCCAGTTGCAATTTTTTGTCCGGCTTGACCGAGGCGGCGAGCGACGGCGTGGGTTTGATGGAGGACACCGCCAGCGTGGCCTTGCCCTCCTGGGCGGAAACGATTGCGGGAACCAGTGCCAGGCTCAAAACACCCAAACCGATATAGCGCAGTGATTGAAGGTTCATAGATTCAGTTTTTTGTTAAGGTTTTAGTAAAGGCTCTTGTAAATTTTGATATTTTCCTTGGTGTCCACGCGGTAATGGCTGTTCTTGAAGAATTCGGCGATGCCCTCGATGCGTTTCACCTCGGCATCGGTCAATTTGCGGTTCGCATCCAGTGTGGCCAGAAAGGCCGTCGTGTCCGCCCAACGCGCATAGCCGGCGTTGCTCATCTGCAAAGCCACGCGCAAATTCTGGCCTTCGTAAATGTTGACCGTGCGTTCCCAGGGATCAAAACCTTCGCGCGACAGCCGGATTTTGTGCAAACCCGGACGCCCCTGGAATGACCCGGGCGCGGAACCGAGCGCTACCCCGTCCAGTTCCACCGTCACGTCCATCGCCTGGACGGCCATCGGCTGATTGGTCAACACGACATGGTTGTCGGCGGTGATGCCGAGCGCGGAGATCAAAATCGGCTGCTGGCGCGGATCGGTCATCGAGCAGGCTACATTGAAATTGACCATCGCGGCCTTCGCCACTTCCGCGGGCAACGACGCGGCGTTTTTCACGATAGCGTCGGCCAGTTGTTCCGCCGCGTCATCGAGCAGATCGTTGATCACGTCGCTGCTCTCCGTTTGCACATCCGGTGTCTGCCGGATGTTTTTTTCAGAGGTGAACGCGCCGCCGCGCACCGCGCCGCCCTGGCCCGCCTCCACAATTTTGTAGGTCACCCGAAGCTTGTGCGTGATGTTCAGCGTATTGATGCCGTTGCCGGAATAGTTTTTCTTTTCCGTGCCGAGACTGACAATGGAAGGAACCAGAATGTAATCCGCGCCCAAATTCTGCGCGAGTCGCAGCGCGGAACTGTTGTCTTCCAACGAACGATCCAATGCGCCCAGCTCGCCGTTGGGATCTTTGCCGGTGGAATAATTCTTCAGCGATCGCGTGACATCATCCCGCGAGATGACGGAAAAACCTTTCCCTGCCACGCGGCTGCTCACCAGGTCTTCCAGCACCGGAACTTTGTCGTTGAGCGCGGCGGAGCCGCGATTTTGCACGATGATGGCGATTTTGCGCTGCACATCGCGCGGCGTGTCCTGCTGATAGGTCTTGGTGGTTTCATAGACTTTGCGCTCCACGACGACATGGGTGGTGCTGTCCTTGAGATTCGCTTCCGTTTCAATGGGATTGGTTTGAGCACGGGTGAGACTGGGCAGGGAACTGGCCAGCAGTGCCGTCAAAAACAAATGTTTTAGTCTTTTCATGGCTTGATTGGTTTTCGGTTCCTGACTTTATTGGGGCACGGCGTTTAATGCGGGTGGCGGCGGCGGTGGTGCAACCGGGGGCGGGGCGGGATTTCCCGTCGGCGCCGGCATGGGCACGGGGCGGCCATATTGATCCACCAAAACATCATACGGCACCTGGATTGTCCGGCCATCCGACGTGGTTTCCGGCCGCCAGTGGCGCACCATGCGGTAGCTGGGATCGAACGGCGCGGCGACGCCATGCGCCGTGCCTTCCACTACGCCGACGCCGAAACCCGTGACGTTGCCCGCTGCCACACCGACGCCCGTGCCGACGGCCTGTCCCGCGACCGGGCCGGGATGATACGGACTGGTGTGGCTGCTGGCACAGCCGGTAAGCAGCAGAGCAGAGGACAACGAGACGAATCCGACGAGGATGCGGCAATGAGTCTTCATAACCTTTATAATTTTTTGAAACGACTTGGCCCGGACAGCAGGAAACCTAGTTCGCCGGGGCGGCGCGTCAAGAAATTTCAGCTGCGGACCCATGACAGGGTGGTGACGCAATTTGCCATTTTGGTGGGGCGAGCGTCCTCGCGAGCCGGCCCCAGCGCGGCGAAATGAAATGGAAACGGCTCGTCAGTAGCCTCGCCCCACCAAAATGAGTCACTACCCGTGACGGAATAAGTTGCCTTGCGCCGCCTGCCGCGTTTCAATTAAACCCATGATGGCCAAACGAGTCATTCCCTGCCTGGACGTGCATGACGGCCAGGTCACGCGCGGCGTCCAGTTCGGCAAGGCCGAGGCGGGCGAACTGCGCAACGTCGGTGACCCGGTCGAACTCGCATTGCGTTACAACGAGCAGGGCGCGGATGAAATGGTGTTCTTCGATATCACCGCCAGCGCGCATGGCCGGGCGACGATGGTGGACGTCATCCAACGCGCCGCCGACCAGTGCTTCATGCCGCTCACCGTTGGCGGCGGCCTCCGGAGTGTGGACGACATGTTCACGATGCTGCGCGCAGGCGCGGACAAAATCAGCATCAACTCTTCGGCGCTGGCGAATCCCGACTTGATCCGCGCCGGCGCGGAAAAATTCGGCAGCCAGTGCATCGTGGTGAGCATTGATTGCCGGAAGGTGGCGCCGGACCAATGGGGGGTTTTTTCGCACGGCGCCCGCAAACCGACCGGTCTGGATGCCGTGGAATGGGCCAAGCGCGCCGTGTCGCTCGGCGCGGGCGAGATTGTTTTGAACAGCATTGATGCCGACGGCACGAAAGCCGGCTTTGATTTGGTCATCACGCGGCGCATCAGTGAATCGGTGGGCGTGCCGGTGGTGGCCAGCGGCGGCGCGGGCAGTCTGGAGCACATGGCCGAGGTGCTGCTCGAAGGCAAGGCCGACGCCGTTCTTGCCGCGAGCATTTTCCATTTCGGCACCTACACCGTCGGCGATGTGAAAAGGTTTTTGGCGAGGAAAAACATTCCGGTGCGGCTGTAGCAGCCGGCGTGAGGAGGCTCTGACTTTTTCCAAATGAAGAATGAGCCTCCTTACGTCGGCTGCTACGAGATAGAGTCCGGCGGCTTCCTTCTGGAAGCCCGCTGATTGCCATCGTGCTGCCGACCGCCTTGAATATTTTCCTGACGTTTGCGTTTTTGCCAAAAGAGTAATTTTTGCGGGAGCCGGAGTGGCAAGGCTCATTGCTTCTTGAATCCAGAGATTCCTTTCGCCTTCGCCCGGCTGGCGGTGCGGCGGAACATTTTTACTATTTCGACAGATTCGCGTCAGGCAGATAAAGCGTGAATCTGCAAGGCGTCATTTTCCACCAAACCGGTCCAATTCGGCGATGAAGGCATACGGGCCGCCCTGCGCATAACCCACCTGTCGGCCAAGTTCCTTGCCGGCGGAGTTCAACAGCACAAAGGTGGGATAACCGTTCACGCCGAATTGCTTCGCCAGTTGCCCATTGGCCTGTTTAAGCGCGGCGTCCTGCTTTTTGTGGTTGGGAAAATCCAGCTGTACCAGCACGAGCCTGCTTTTGGCGTAGCCGGCGAATTTATCTGTGGACAGCACATCTTTGTCGAATTTAATGCACCAGCCACACCAATCTGAACCCGTGAAATCGAGCAGCACCATTTTGTTTTCCGACCGCGCCTGATTCAAGGCCGCGGGCAGGTCGGTGCCCCATGATAATTCTGAAGCCGGTCCCGCAGACGACGGCTGCGCTATGTCTTCATCAGCAGGCGGCCGCGGTGACGGCTGGTTAATGGCTTGAATGCGGTATTGGGTGTTGGCCGCAGCTTGCTTTTGTTCCACCTCGCCTGCCTTCGTCGGATCGTAACTGAAATGCTTTTGCAGCGCGGGATCGAGCTTGCTCAGTTTCACATTGGCCATGCCCTTGGCGTGGGTGAAGTAGATGTCCGTGGCTGTGACCTTGGTGACCGTCACGTTGCTGTAAACTTCGCTGCCGACGTTGAGTACCGGCAGCTTTTCACCCGCCCGCGCGACCCAAACCGCAACGATCAACCCGAGCGCGATAAAAGCTTTGGCGCACATATTTCACGGTTACTTCGCCAGATTAGCGCCCACCAGATAAATCGTGAATGTCGTCCCTTCACCCGGCCGCGTGTGAACATGCAATGCGCCTTTCCCTTCCTTGATGAGCCGCTGCACGATGTTGAGTCCGAGGCCGGTCCCCTGGCGCGGCCCCTTGGTGGTGAAGTAAGGCTGGAAAATTTTTGGCAGCACTTCCGGCGCGATGCCGGGCCCGGTGTCGCGCACCCACAACTTCACCAGCGGGGCGGTGTTGTCCATGCTCTCGACGTTCAGCAGCCGGTCGTTGGGCCCGTCCTTGAATTTGGTCAAATCGAGCGGCTCGCGCAAAATTTCACCGCCGACATCGACGCGATGACTCATCGGCGCGCATTGAAAGGCGTTGACCGTGAGGTTCAGCAAAATCTGGATGACGTCGGTGCCGTTCATTTTGACGCCCAGGTCTTCGGCCATCGGCTGAACGCCGAATTCGTTGTCGCTCCGGCCGGGATGAACGCGGATGAGTTGTTCGAGATCTTTGAACAATTGATTCACGCTCACGCGCGGGGCTTCCTCCGACTGGCGGCGTAGAAAACCGAGGTAGCGCCGGGAAATTTCCACGCAATTCCCCACCTGCCGCGCGATGATGCGCAGGCGGTCCTTGATAAATTCCAGGTCCTCCATCTCCAGCCGCGTATTGCGATTGAGGCGCTGGTTGAGCACCTGCACGAATCCGGAAATGACCGTCAACGGGCCGTTGATGTCGTGGATTATGCTGGCGTAAATGTCGCCGCGTGTTTTGGCGATTTGCTCCTCAACCTTCTGGTTTTGCAGTTCAGAAAGCAACTCCTGCACTTTTTCGGCGCTGCTGTGAATTTCACTGGCCAGCGTGCGCCGTTGCATCGCCTGGCTGACCGCGGACCGGATGGTGGCCAGATCGAACGGCTTGTTGATGTAATCGCACGCGCGCAGCCGCAACGCCTGACGAATTGTATCCGTCGTTTCAAACGCCGTCATCATGATCACCTCGATGTTCGGGTTCACGTATTTGAGGCGTTCCAAAACTTCGATGCCCGACATGCCGGCCATGCGAATGTCCAGCACCGCCACGTCAATGGAATGCTTCTGCGCCAGATCAATCGCCGTTGGCCCGTCCTCGGCCATCAGCATGTCATATTCGTCCTTGAAAATGACCCGCAGCGACTGCCGCGGCCCGTCCTCATCGTCCACTACCAGCAACGTGCCGCGCCGTTTGTGCAACGTCGTGCTGTCGCCCTCAACGGGATTGCTCCTGGCAATCAAAGGTTCAGTGGTTAAAGCCATGTCTGGAAATCAACCTTTCTTTTCAATTCAAGCAAAGTCGTCGAATAACGACACTCTACTTCATTTTTTTTTGCCCTCAAGAACAAACCAAACGCTCACGCAGCATTTCCAATGCCTGCCACGCCGTGACGTCCTTGAATGTTTTGCGGTCAAAAGGATTCAATTTGCGATCCACCACCGTTCCCAACCCCCCGGCCAACCCAATGAAAACCGTCCCCACCGGTTTTTCTCTTGTTCCGCCGCCTGGCCCGGCGATGCCCGTGACGGCAAGGGCAAAATCCGCGCCGAGTTGCATCCGCGCGCCTTCAGCCATTTCGCGCGCCACCGCTTCGCTCACCGCGCCGTGAGCCGCCAGTGTTTCGGCGCGAACGCCGAGAAATTTTTGCTTCGATTCGTTGCTGTAAGTTACAAAACCGCCCAGAAAAACCGCCGACGCGCCCGGCACATTCGTCACGCGATGCGCGAGGCAACCCCCGGTGCAGGACTCGGCCAGCGCCAGGGTTTTCTTCCGTCCGGTCAAAAGCCGGACGACAACCGTTTCCATTTCCTCATCGTCAAAACCGTAAATCTGCGCGCCAAGATTTTTTTGGACGATCGTTTCCGCCGCTTGGACAATTTTTTTACCGTTCCCGCCGCGCGCCGACAATCGCACGTCCACCTGCCCCGTCCGTGCGCAATAGCCGATTTCAAGCCCGGCAGCCACGAGTGCACCCAACGGTGCCGCGATTTTTTCCTGCACCAGGGATTCGGCGACGCCGCTTGTCCGCAACGTGCGGCAGACAAACGGCGCTGCCGGCGGGAATTCGCGCCGGAGCAAGGGGACGACAAAATTGTCGAACATCGGGCGCAACTCACGCGGCGGGCCAGGCAGCATCACCAGCCATTTGGGGTCTTGGGTCTGGGGTCTTGGGTTTGGGGAAAGCCGCGCGCTGGTTGGCGGCGTCCCAGACGCCAGACCCCGGACGCCAGACCCGATTTTCATGGCCAACCCCGGCGCGGTGCCGTTCGGATTGGCCAGCACCAGCGCGCCTTCGGGCACGAGCGCCTGGACTTTGTTGTTTTTCGGCATCGGCAGGTTGCGCGCCGCAAAACGTCGCTTGATGTGGTCGAGCACCGCCTCATCCAGCCGCAATTTTTTGCCGAGCAGCTGCGCGATCAAATCACGCGTCAAATCATCGGAAGTCGGGCCAAGCCCGCCGGTGGTGATGATCAAATCCGCCCGGCCCAGCGCTTCCCGAACGGCGGATTGGATGTCGGGCGCCGTGTCCGGTACGGCCACCTGGCGCGTCACGACATAACCGAGATCCGCCAGGCGGCGGCAGAGCCATTGCTGGTGCGTGTTCAGCACGCGACCCAGCATCAATTCGCTGCCGGTGTTGAGCAGTTCGATGTTCACCGGGAAAGTTTCCGCGCTGGGAGGGTTCGTGGCAAGTTTTGCGTTTGGTGTCCCGTCCCGCCGGGTGCGACGGGACGCCTGACACCCGCGCTTCACTTTTGCTTGGACGGCTTGGACTTCCGAACCTCGGTGTCGAAAGTTCCAAGCAGGTAACTTTTTTCAGCGTCCGGCGTGCAAAGATAAATTTTACCCGGCAGATGATTGTTCTCCAGGATGCCAAACTCCAGCCGCATCGCGTAGCCGCTGTCAAAACTGACCCGGCCGGAATTCGCATCATTGTTCCAGCGCAACGTCACGCGCGCCGCTTCGTCGGTGTTGGTGGTGACATTGACGGTCTGGGCGACCAGCGCGTCGATCAGCGCGCCCCGGAAACTGATCGTGATGCCAAAATCCACCGGCCCGTGAGTGCCCTCGCGCAACGTCAGCGTGCCATTCTGGAAACTGGCGCGCTCGACGATGAAACCCTGCCCGTGAATGCGCCCCGCCGCCGGGGAATCGGGAATGGCCGCCGCATCCAGGTTTAACATCCAACGCGCGTCATCAGCCGGCGGCGCAACGAGGGCGGGTTGGGGCGGTGGCGGTGCCTTGACCGGCATTTGAGGCGGGGGGATTCCTGGGACGCCCGGCCCGCGGTGGGACTTGAAAATTTTTCCTTGGAACGCAAATAGCGCCACCGCCACGGCGCCGAGCAGGACGAAAAAAATAATCGTTGGCAGGGGAGAACTTTTTGGGGGCGCGGAAGCGGGCGCCGCTTCCGCATTTGCCACCGCCGCCGGGACGGGACGTTCACCCACTTTTCTGCCCGTGAGGATGAATTTGGGATCGTCGGTGGCGGGTGCTTGCGGGGCGGTGATTTTCTGGAAGCAGGTCGGGCATTCCATCACCGTGCCGCTCTGTGACGAGTCGCACTTCATGTGCTGGCCGCACACCGGACACGCATATTTGAATTCGCTCATGGCGCAAGGCGATTGGTGTTTGCCTGGTTTAAACATCTCATTTTTAAAACTGGACTGCAACCCGGCATTTGAGAGTGACTTTTGGCGCCGTCAGGCGCACATTCGAGACCGTTGAAGCGCATGAAAAAAATCTCTCCCGTTTCCCGTAGCGGACGCTTCGCGCGCGGCCCCGGCGCGGACGTGGCGCAATTCACCGAATCCGTTTCTTTTGACTGGCGGCTCTGGCGGCACGACCTCCTCGGCTCGATGGCCCACACGCACATGCTCCACAAAATCGGCGTGCTGGCCAAAAAGGAATGCGTCGCCATCATTCGCGGACTCGACCGGGTCGGACGCGAAATCGTCGCGGGCAAATTCAAGTGGCAGCCCGAACTCGAAGACGTCCACATGAACATCGAGGCGGAACTGACGCGGCGCGTTCCGGCAGGCGCAAAACTGCACACCGCCCGGTCGCGCAACGACCAGGTCGCCCTCGACCTGCGCCTCTGGCTGCGCGACGAAATTGTTTTGCTGCTTGGTGAGATCGCCGGTTTGCAGCGCGCGCTGGTCGGCCTCGGCGAAAAAAATTCCGGCGTGTTGATTCCGGGTTACACCCACCTGCAACGCGCGCAGCCGGTTTATCTCGCGCATCACCTGCTGGCCTACGTCGAAATGCTTGAACGCGACTGCGAACGGCTTTGGGACTGCCACTCGCGCGTGAACGTCTGCCCGCTCGGCAGCGGCGCGATTGCCGGCTCTACGCTGCCGCTCGACCGTACGCTCGTCGCCAAACTGCTCGGCTTCGTGGATGCCAGCGGCAAACCGAAGCTCACGCAGAATTCCATGGACGCCGTGAGCGACCGCGATTTTGCCGTAGAATTTTGCGCCGCCGGCGCGTTGCTCGCCGTGCATCTTTCGCGGCTGGCCGAGGATTTGATTCTCTGGGCCAGCGCGGAATTTAATTTCATCAAGATCGCCGATGCCTACACGACCGGCTCGTCATTGATGCCGCAAAAGAAAAATCCCGACATCGCGGAGCTGGCGCGCGGCAAATCCGGCCGCGTCATCGGCAACCTCGTCGCGCTGCTGACGCTGCTCAAGGGCCTGCCGATGACGTACAACCGCGATTTGCAGGAAGACAAGGAACGGGTGTTCGACACCGCCGACACCGTGCGCGCCACCACCCGGCTCATGGCCGCAATGCTGCACAACACCAGGGTGAACAAACCTGTGTGCGCCTGTGCCGCTGCCGACTCCGCATTGCTGGCGACCGACCTCGCAGATTATCTCGTGCGCAAAGGAATGCCCTTCCGGCAGGCGCATCACGCGGTGGGCGCGGTCGTGGCGCTGGCGGAAATATTGGACAAGCCGCTGAACCGGCTCACGCTCGCGGAATTACAATCCGTGGACAAAAAGTTCGGCCGCGACGCGCTGGGCGTGTTCGATTTGAAACGCGCGATGGCCAAACGAAATCTGACCGGCGCCCCGGGAACCAAGGAAGTCGCGAAGCAACTGGCAAGGTGGCGGGAACAGCTTTCGTAAAAAATGCAAACGGGAAGCACCAGCAATTTCAAAGTTTGTCCGTTCTGCAAAGAACAAATTCGCGAAGAAGCGGTCAAATGCCGCTACTGTGGTGAATGGTTAGGAGATCCGGCACAAAAAAAGGCTTCTGTGCCGGATACAAAGAAAATCACTTCCGCTGAAACTCAAGGCAGGGGAATATCGTGGTGGAGTAAGTTACTGATTCTAGCGATAGCTTGCATATGTGTTTCTCTCATCGCGGATTTGATACACCCCATGCTGGTTCGTCCTCCGCGAGTACATATTCTTACGTATGCGGGCGAATTAGTTGGTTTTGCTTTCTGGCCTTTCGTATTTGGTGCACCGTCAGCCGCATTTACCAGAGGACGGAAAGGTTTAGTAAATAGTTTAACCATTGCCATTATTCTTTTCGTAATTCTCATAGGTTGCCAAATATTCAATGAATCGGTTGATAAAGCCCCCTAAAATTAGTGTCTGGAACGCAAAAAGATTTAATCAAAGGCGCTAAAACTGTTTCACGCCCTTGATGCGAGATTGGGAAATGCTAAATGAGCCTAAAGATTGCTGGGGTTGCGGCCAACCGCTCATTTTTAAAACAATGGGGGCAGGACAAACTGTCGCATTTCTTGCCAAGAATCCAGATGCGCCTCATAGTTGTCCTAGAAAACCAAGACTTCCGCCTGTATTTTTGCCAGCCATGCAGGATTGCAGGGAACAAGTCGAGTGCATGTTCTGCCAGAAAAAGCAAATGGTTTATCGAATACCCGCCCGCAATGAGATGGAGCAATTTGATTACGCTTTGCAATTTGAGCAGATTTCGTGGCCTTGGAAAATTCATAATTGTGGTTTTCTGCCGGGTCTTTGGGACTACAAATTGCATAGTCTTAAAGAAGAATGCTCAAAGAGTTGCTTGCCTGCGCCATACGAGCTTGCAATTTTGGTTTCCGCAAAGCCCATTCCCGGAGATACACCACGCTACCTCGTTGCATTAAAGAGCGTGTCCGAGGAAAAAACATGTAGTTTTTTTAATGGAAATCAAGTGCTTTCAAGAGGTGACCTAGCGGTCTTATGTGGCAGTATTGTTGTTCTTTGCGGCATTGATAAAAAGCGAAAGCTATTGGTTAATTGGAAAAACAATAACTTCATCCTCGATGAAGACGGCGGTGGTAATCCTAGCCACTTAAATCTTCCTAGCGACTGGTAGAAATATGCGTTTACTCAAAATTTGAAACTCAAACCAGCGGAGCAAATTGAATTCTGAAAATTCGGTTCATTCCGTCTAAAAATGCCAACGGCGTTAAATGATTTGCTCAAGGTAATGTCACGTTCGTTTTTTTTGATGTTGTGTGTGTGCCCGTAAAAGCGGCGGAGGGCCGCCGCACTCCAGGACGCTGCGCGCCCACGAAAGCCACACAAACTCGCGCCAGCGTCTTGGACTGCGCCAGCCCTCTGGCGCTTTTTCACCGCCTGCCAATCCGCGCTCACCTCAAATTCATCCGCCACCGAAAGCCGGTCCGTCTTGAACCGGTAAATCGCCTTCACCATCGCTGCGGATGCCGTGCGTTCAAACCATGCCGCCGAACACCACGGATACTGACGGGCCACCGGCACCAGCCCGTGTTTCACCGCGTTCTGATGGACGTAATTCAGCCGCGCCAGATACGACCGCTGATGCGTGAGCCTGGTTTCACGGAAGTTGAACCAGACCTGCCGGCCCGGCGCGGAATCCAGCTTGTTCACCCACTCCGCCGTCTTGACATGCAAAATGCTCAACAGGTCACTCAAGCTGGAAGCGTCGCCGGCGGTGGCGGGCGAGTGGGCGACGAAATGGTAATGATTTGAAAACACCGCCCACGCTTCCAGTTGCCAGCCAAACTTAGAGGCCACGGTCAGCAGGCCGCGATGCAAAACCCGAAGCCGTTTTGCGCCGCGAAAATGATGCGCCTTTTGATAAGTCGAAGCCGTGACAAAATAAGTCCCCTGTCCGGAAAGCTGGTGCGTGGGCGCGTGCGGCCAGGGCGTCTTGGGTTCGGGCATGATCCGACGATGGTGCGCGTGAGGCTGGAAGTGAAGTTAAATTTTTCACGGTACGCGCAGGAAAGCGGCAGAGGGCTGCCGCAGTCCAGGACGCTTCGCGCAATTCGCAAGTCGCAGGCAAACGCTTCGCGTTTTGGACTGCGGCAGCCCTCTGCCGCTTTTGCATCGCACAATTCCATACCTCACGACTTTAACTGGCGAAACGGGCAAAAAGATTTATCCTTGGCGGACCAATGGCCGGGACCGCAAATGATTTGCTCAAGGCGACCTCGCGCTCGTTTTATCTGACGTTGCGCGTGCTGCCGGCTGCCGTGCGCCCGCAAATTGGCCTCGTGAAAACAAAATGAAATTGCCCAGTGCCGCAAAAGCCATCGTCGAGCGCGACAAAATCCTGGTCTATTTGCTGAACCCGGAACATCGGATCGGCGCGGGCAAGGCGCGGTTTTTCACCAGCTTTGGTTTCAGCGCGGAGAAATGGGAACAACTGGCAAAGGCATTGCTTGTTCATGGACAAACGTACGACGTGAAGCGGGTGCATGAAACACATTTTGGCCCGCGGTATGAAGTCGAAGGCACATTGAAAACGCCCGTTGGCCGGGAGCCGCTGGTTCGTTCGGTCTGGCAACAGGACAAAGGCGCGGTTGCGCCCCGGCTGATAACAGCCTATCCTTTGGAGGCGAGATGAAGATCAAAGAACATGATTGCGTGGTATTGACGCGTGACCTGCCAGATGAAGATTTGAAGGCGGGCGACGTGGGCGCGGTTGTCCACATTCACAAGGGCGGTGTGGCTTACGAAGTGGAATTTGTCACGCTCACGGGCAAAACCATCGCCGTTGCCACAGTGGAAGCTTCCCATTTGCGTCCGGTTGGTCAACGTGACATCAACCATGTCCGCGAGCTGGCAGTTGCCTAATTTGCTTCGCGACACATCGCGCTCGTTTTATCTGACGTTGCGCGTGCTGCCCGCCGCCGTGCGCCCGCAAATCGGGCTTGCCTACCTGCTCGCGCGCACGACCGACACCATCGCCGACACCGACCTCGTCCCACTGGAACAACGGCTCGAACGCGCTCAAAAGGTTGCGCGAACGGATTTTGGGCTCATCCACCGCGCCGTTGAATTTCGGCGAACTGGCGAACCATCAGGGTTCGTCCGCCGAAGCCGCCTTGCTGGAAAAAGTCGAGGAGAGTCTCTCGCTGGTCCAAACCCTTTCGCCCGCCGACCAGCAACTCGTCCGCGCTGTGCTCAACACCATCACCGGCGGACAGGAACTGGACCTGCGCCGGTTCGCGCCGTTGGAGTCCACGCTTCAACGTGCCGGGGACAAGCTAAAGCTTGAACTCCAACCAATCATCGCGCTGCAAACCAATGCCGAGCTGGACGACTACACCTGGCGCGTCGCCGGTTGCGTGGGAGAATTCTGGACGAAAATGTGCCGGGCGCACCTCTTTCCGAAAGCGAGATTGGACGACGCACAACTGCTGGCGGACGGCATCCGCTTCGGCAAAGGGCTGCAACTGGTGAACATCCTGCGCGATTTGCCGGCGGACTTGCGCAAAGGCCGCTGTTATTTGCCGGCGGAAAAACTGGACGAAGCCGGATTGCGGCCGGCGGCTGTGTTGTTGCCCGCCAACGAAACCAAATTCCGTCCGCTTTACCATCGTTATCTTGATGTGGCCGAGGCGCATCTGGCGGCGGGCTGGGTTTACACCAATTCGCTGCCGTGGCGTTGCGCGCGCGTGCGGCTGGCCTGCGCGTGGCCGATTTTGATTGGCCTGAAAACGATTGAACGATTGCGCGCCGGCAACGTCCTCGACCTGCAGCAGCATGTCAAAATTTCCCATGCCGAGAGGCGGGGGATTTTGCTGCGTTCCACATTGTTTTACCCCCTGCCGCGGATGTGGCGAAAATTGTTTTTCACGACTGGGAAAGCTGTTGCATCCGGGGGCAAATTGGCGTAAAAAAAGCGATATGCAAATCATGAAGTTATTGCCCACGGTTTGTGTGGTTGCCTTTTTTGCGAGTTTTATTTCTGTCCGCGCGAACGAAACTCCAGTCCAAGCCGCCGCGCGCGCGGCTTTGGAACAAAAGATGAGCGAATTGGACAAGCAACAAACCCAGGCGCCACCGGTTGCGGTCGCTTCCCCCGGGGCCGTGGCGGTGCAACCAAGCCAGCCCATAACCAAAACCGTTCCTGCACCACCCCCAACCCTGGCGGCCACGGCAACAACGCCCGAGCCAGGCGCCGCTCCTGCCGTTGCGGTTCCGGCAGCCGCTACCATTGCCGCTTCGGAATCGAATGCCGTTGCCCCGACACCCGTTGCGCCTGAACCGCAACGTCCACCGGACGCAACGGTGCCAACAGAGACGACACCCGCCACTCCACCGCCGGCGGACAATCCGCCTGCGACACCGATGCCAACCGAAACCCAACCGGCGGCCACACCAACAATGTCCGAGACAAACGCGGCTCCCGCAGCTGCTCCCGCGCCGCCAACTGAGCCGCCATCAACCACAACTGAATCCAGCACAGCCCCCACAACGACTGCGCCAACGCCAGCAGAAAATCCGCCGTCAGAAACCACACCCGCCACTCCGCCACCGGCGGAAAATCCACCGGTGACACCGACCCCGCAAGTTGAGCCGCAGCCCACACCAGCGGCAGCCGTTCCAGTCGCGACGCCACCGGCTGTTTCCGCGCCCGCGTCCACGACAAGTACGGTTACTCAAAGTCCCGAGATGCCTGCTGTGATAAAAGTCTCACCCGGAGTGATGAGTGCCACCAACCAGATCAATGCAATTTATACCGGAAAAGAACTGGGGCTGAAGCCAATGGAATCGCCGCCACTGCCGATTTCCGCAGCGCAACAAGCGCAACTTCAAGCCTTGCTCATAAAATACAAGGCCAATCAGATCAGTCCGGAGGAATACCACAGACAGCGCGCGGCAATCCTGGCCCAGCCATAAAACTGCGATTTCATCCACCCGCTGGATGCGCGCATCCGGCGGGTTTTTTATTGCCAATCCCGGCCCCGGAGACCTTCGGAGTTGAATTTTGAACTCTGAACCCTAAACTCAGGCGTTATGCATGATTTTCGTTATGTCGGCAACCGGCTGTTTTGCGAAGGCGTCGCCGTCGAGTCGCTCGCGCGCAGGTTCGGCACGCCCCTTTACGTTTATTCGCAGCGCACGTTGACCGGTCATTTCCAACAACTGGACCGGGCGCTGGCGCCGTTGGATCATCTGGTTTGTTTCTCCGTCAAATCCAATTCCAACCAGTCCGCCCTGCGCGCGCTGGCGAACCTCGGCAGCGGCTTCGATGTCGTCAGCGGCGGCGAAATGCAGCGGGTCATCGCAGCGGGCGGCGACCCGCGCCGATGCGTCTTCGCCGGCGTCGGCAAAACGGAAGACGAAATTGAATTTGCCCTGCGGCGGGGCATTTATTCCTTCAATGCCGAGAGCGAACCGGAATTGCAGCGCATCAACCGCGTGGCGGCGCGGCGGAAGAAAATCGCGCCCGTCGCCGTGCGCGTGAACCCGGGCGTGGACGCCTGCACGCACGCGAAAATCACCACCGGCACTTATGAAAACAAATTTGGCATTCAATTGGAGCAGGTCGAAGGCGTTTATGCCCGGGCGGGCAAACTGAAAAATCTGCGGCTGCGCGGCCTGCAAATGCACATCGGCTCGCAAATCACGGAAGCGACCCCGTTTGAACAGGCGGTGCGCAAAGTCCTGCCGCTTTTGAAACGGTTGCGGGAAAAATACCCGTTGGAATTTTTCAGCGTCGGCGGCGGTCTCGGCATCGTCTATCAGCCCGCGCTCGCCAGCGGCGCGGCTGCCTGGTGGAAAACTTCCGCGGCGAAAAATATTTTGACGCCGCAAAAATACGCCGGGCGGCTGGTCCCGCTGCTCCAACCGCTCCGCTTGAAAATTCTCATCGAGCCGGGACGCTTTATCGCCGGCAACGCGGGTATTCTGGTCACACGCGTCGAATATGTGAAACGCACGGGCAAAAAGAATTTTGTCATCGTGGATGCCGCCATGAACGATTTGATTCGTCCGGCATTTTACAACGCCTGCCACGAAATCGTGCCGCTCCGGCGCCAGGGTCGCGCAACGCTCAAGTCCGATGTGGTCGGGCCGGTTTGCGAATCCAGTGACTTTTTTTGCAAAGACCGCCCGCTGCCAAAAGCCGGCGAGGGCGATTTCCTCGCGCTCTTGAGCGCGGGCGCCTACGGGTTTGTGATGGCGTCCAATTACAACACGCGCCCGCTCGCCGCCGAGATTTTGGTGAACGGCAAACGCGCCGCCATCGCGCGCCAACGCCAGCCGGTGAAAGAAATTTGGTCCGGCGAAGAAGTTGTGGCATGGTTAAGGTAGAATTGTGAACAACGAATTCTCCATCGCGGCGCACTGGGCGGGCGGGTTTGATGAAACCGGCCTGCGGCAGTGGGCGGAGAATTTGCGCGCGCAACTCCTCGCGCCGCAGGTTTCACTCGGCCTGGTTTTCATGTCGCCGAAATTTTTCCCGTTCGCCAGGCAGACGCTGGAAATTTTGCGCGTTCACGGCCGGATTCCGTTGCTCGCGGGCTGTTCGAGCACCGGGCTGATTGCCGGCGCGCAGGAAATTGAAGACGCAACCGGGTTTGTGCTCGCGCTCTACTCGCTGCCCGGCGCGGAGTTGAAGGGTTTTCGTTTCACGCAGAATCAGGTCGAGGAGGCCAACGGCCCCGGCTACTGGCACCTGGAAACCGGCGTCGAACCCGCGCACACCAATGGCTGGCTCGTTTTCATTGACCCGTTCCATCTCGACGCGGAAAGCTGGATCCGTTCGTGGAACGAGGCCTATGCGCCGCTGCCCGCGCTCGGCGGCCTGGCCGGCGGCATTTTCAACCAGCAAACAACACAGGTCTATTTGAATGGCGACGTGTTCGAGGACGGCGGCGTGGCGATTTCCGTCGGCGGCAACGTGCAACTGAACGGCGTCATTTCACAGGGTTGCACCCCCATCGGCGAAACGTGGACGCTCACGCGCGTGGAAAAAAATTTGATTCATCACATTGGCAACCGGCCCGCCTATGCGGTGCTCGCCGAAACCTTTCAAAAGCTTCCGCCCGAGGAACAGCGCAAGACGCAGGGCAACCTGTTCATCGGCCTGGTCGTCAACGAATACCTCGAAGATTTCCATCGCGGCGACTTTCTGGTGCGCAACCTCATCGGTGGCGACCCGCAGTCCGGCGTGCTGGCCGTCGGCACGCTGCCGCGCGCGGGGCAAACCATGCAGTTTCAGCGGCGCGACGCCGTCGCGGCGACCGAGGACATGAACGAACTGCTCGCGCGCGCGAAAAAACAAATTGGGGGCGCGCCGATATACGGCGGCTGCCTCTGCTGTTGCAACGGCCGCGGGAAGCACTTGTTTGGCCGCGCGAACCACGATGTCGAACTCGTGCAAGGCCGGCTCGGCCCGCTCGGACTGTCGGGATTTTTCTGCAACGGCGAAATTGGTCCCGTCGGCGAAAAGAACTTTCTCCACGGCTACACCGCGTCGCTCGCGCTGTTCGTGAAAAAACAACCGTAGCCCGCCCCGCACATTGCAGTTGGGAATAATTCGCCATTGCTTTTGCGCGGCGGCACGTCATGCTGCAAACGAAATGTCCCCAGAGGAACCATCATCCGGAACGAATCGCCCCGCGCAACCCAGGGAACCGAGCCACGGACGCCGTCGCGGACATCGCGGCGGACGCGGACGGCGTCGTCCCGCGCCATCCGTTCCAGTTGCGGAGCAACCGGCGCAGGCGGAATCACTGACGCCGCAAGTGACGCCATCCGTCAGCGCGCCCGAATTCCCGGCACAACCCGCCCCGCCGAGGCAAAAACTTCAACCCGCGGTTCCCGCGGCGCGCGCCGCCAGGCCGGATGATTCAGCCATCAGCCGGGCCGTGAACGAAGTGATGCAAATTGTCGAATCCTTGAAACAGGCGCTCAATCAAATGGAGGATGTTTTGGAACTGGTCGAACACGCCGAGCGGCAAAAACTCGGCGACGAACGCGAAATTGAATCGCTGCGCCGCGCCCTGCGGCAATTACAGCAGCCGCGCGGCGGCCGGGGTGAGCGGCGCGAACACGACGTTTGAAGTGGGGAGCACAGAGCGGAGTGGGGCCGCGTGCTCGCGGGTAATCGGAGTCCCGGCCACAGCAACGTGAGGAGATCGGGTGGTGGGAATATTTTCCGCGGCTTGAATGAAGCCAATTGCTGCGCCCGGGGACGGGCACACCCCGACACGGTTCCGTCCGGACCGCCGGCTTCAAATATGAACGGTTAAGCTTGATTCCATTGCGTGGGCAAAGATAATTTCCCGCTGTCATGAATTTTATCCGTCATTCCGCCAAATTGTTTCTCATCCTCCCGGTCGTCTGCATTTTAACCGGATTCAGTGTGACGCCATTGAATGCCGCTGATACCGGCCTTTCGCAGTTGGAACAGCGCGTGACCCGGATCGAAGCGCTCCAACAGCCTGCGTCATCACCCGTCAACACCGGCGACAATGCGTGGGTGCTGGTCAGTTCCGCACTGGTGCTGATGATGACGGCGCCGGGATTGATTTTGTTTTACGGCGGGCTGGTGCGCAGCAAGAACGTCCTGGCCACCATGATGCACAGCCTGATTCTCATGGCGCTGGTGTCGGCGCTCTGGATGGTGTTCGGCTACAGCATGGCGTTTGCGCCGGGCAACGGATTTGTCGGAAATCCGCTCACGTATTTCATGCTGCGTGACGTGGGTGGCGCGCCGAATGCGGATTACGCGGGCACGGTGCCGCAGCAATCTTTCATGCTGTTTCAAATGATGTTTGCCATCATCACGCCCGCGCTCATCAGCGGCGCGGTGGCGGAGCGAATCAAGTTCAAGGCTTATGTGCTGTTCGTGCTGCTCTGGATCACGGTCGTGTATTTTCCGCTGTGCCACATGGTTTGGGGCAAGGGCGGCTATTTCAACTGGGCGCTGGACGGCCGGGTGCCGGTGTTGGACTTCGCCGGCGGCACAGTGGTGCATATCAGTTCCGGCGTGTCAGCGCTCGTGTGCGCGCTCGTGCTGGGCAAACGCACCGGCTATCCGATGGAGCCCATGCTGCCCCACAACGTGGTGCTGAGTCTCATCGGGGCGGGATTGCTTTGGGTCGGCTGGTTCGGTTTCAACGCCGGCAGCGCGCTTAACGCCGGCACGCTCGCCACCAGCACGTTTGCGGCAACGCATTTTTCGGCGGCGGCGGCGGCTTTGAGCTGGGCGGCGGCAGAGTGGTTTCACAAAGGCCGGCCGAGCGTGCTGGGCGCGGCTTCGGGCATGGTGGCCGGACTGGCCACCATCACGCCGGCTTCGGGCTTCGTCACGGTGCCCGCTGCGTTTTGCATCGGGCTGACGGCCGGAGTGGTTTGCTACCTGGCGGTGACGAAGTTGAAGGCGAAGTTCAATTACGACGATTCGCTGGACGTGTTCGGCGTACATGGTGTCGGCAGCACGATTGGCATGTTAATGCTCGGTTTTCTGGCCAGCGCGACGGTGAATCCGGCGATTGCCTCCACCTTCCATGCCAATGGCGTGGCGGTGTCGCTGGCGGGCGGCACCAGCCAGTTTTTCAACCAGGCGGCCGCCGTGATTTTCACGGTGGTTTTTGCGGGCGTGGCCACGTTCATCCTGCTGAAAATCGTCAACACGCTGGTGGGCTTGCGCGTGGATGTTGAAGACGAAGATGCCGGCCTGGACCTCACGCAACACGGCGAACGCGCTTATACCGACTAACCAACGGAGAACTTATGAAGAAGATCGAAGCCATCATCAAGCCGTTCAAGTTGAACGAAGTCAAAACCGCCCTGAACGAAATCGGCATCCAGGGCATGACCGTCTCCGAAGTGAAGGGCTTCGGGCGCCAGAAAGGCCACACGGAAATTTATCGCGGCAGCGAATACACCGTGGACTTCCTGCCCAAGATCAAAATCGAAACCGTGCTCCCGGACGCGCTGGTACAACAGGCCGTTCAAGCCATCATCAAGGCGGCCAAGACCGGCAAGATCGGCGACGGCAAAGTGTTTGTTTCGACCATTGACGACACCTACCGCATCCGCACCGAGGAACGCGGCGACAGCGCGGTGTAGTCTGCCTGGCCCGGTTTATTGCAACATCTCTCTCACCTTCGCCGCATCTTGCGTCGGCAGTTGGCAGGAATTTCCGGTGCAAAGATAAACCACGGGGCCGTTTTTCGCTGGCAGGGTTCCGGCAAATGATTCGACCGGGCCAACATTGCCAAGCACGACCCTGTTCGGCTGATAAACCGAATGTGCGGCGCGCAACAGTTCGCGCGCTTTTGCGTCATGCGGACTGCCGGCGATGACGACGCGGCGGGTTTCTTCCAGCCAGAAATTCAGCGCGTGCAGCATGAACGGCATGGCCTGCGGAAAATTCCGCAGGCGATGCGCGTACAACCGCAGCGTGGCCTCGGCAGGCTTCTTGAAATCTTCGCGCCCGGTGATCGCGGCCAGCTTCAACAGCGCCAGCGTGGCGGCGGAATTGCCGGACGGCTCCGCGCCGTCGTAGTCGTCTTTCACGCGCAAAATCAAATCTTTTGCGCCGCCGGCGCTTTGCCAGAAACCGCCGTTCTCCGCGTCGTAAAACTTCGCGACCATCGCCTCCGCGAGCGCGATGGCAAAGTCGAGATGCTTCGGTTCAAGAGTCGCTTCGTAAAGCTCAATGACGCCGGAGAGCAGGAACGCATAGGCCTCGAGTAATTGGACGTTGTCGCGTTCGCCATCGCGCCAGCGGTGGTAGAGCGTACCGGTAGGGCGCGTCACTCCGTGCGCGCCGTCGCCTTTTGGTAGGGCGAGGCTACTGACGAGCCGGCTCGCGGGGACGCTCGCCCCACCGTCGGCGGGCAGGGGACTGCCCGCCCTACCTTGAGACGCTTCCCAAAGGTTCGCCTGGATGAACGCCAGATTTTTCTCCGCTGCCGCGCGATATTTTTCATCGCCGAGGACGGCATAAGCACGGGCCATCGCGCCCAGCATCAGGCCGTTCCACGAAGCGAGGATTTTGTCGTCGAGATGCGGACGGATGCGCTGGTTGCGCGCCGCGAGCATTTTCCTTTTGGCGGAGGCGAGCAATGTTTCATCGTAGCAGCCGGCGTGAGCCGGCTCATTTTCTTGAGTTTGAGCGGACTCATCCCGCAGGGCGGGACTGCCACGAATCGGATTCACGACGCTCAAAACGTTTTGTCCTTTCAGCGGACTCGGATGGCTGTGGTCAATAAAGTTTCCTTCCTTTGTGATTCCGAAACAGTGCGCCACGACGTTGAATTCTTCCGGCGAAAGCAGTTTCGACAGTTCATCGTGTGTCCAGCAGTAAAACTTTCCCTCGTGACCTTCGCTGTCGGCATCTTCAGCGGAATAAAAACCGCCATCGGGATGCGTCATGTCGCGCAGGACGTAATCGAGGATGTCGCGGGCAGTGTCCGCAGACATTTCGGATTTCGGATTTCGGATTTCGGATTTTGAAACCAGGTGGGCATCAAGATAGAGCTGCGCGAGTTGCGCCTGGTCGTAGAGCATTTTCTCGAAGTGCGGCACGAGCCATCCGGCATCCACCGAGTAACGCGCGAACCCGCCGCCCAGCTGGTCGTGAATGCCGCCGGCGGCCATGCGGTCGCAGGTGTGCAGAACCATCCGCATCGCCTCCTCATCATGAAAACGTTTGGCGCAACGCAACAACAGCGACGGCACGCTGGGCTGCGGAAATTTCGGCGCGCCGCCGAAGCCGCCGTGGCGCGGGTCGAACATCCGCTTGAAAAATTCACCCGCTTTTTTGAGCGCTTCCGGGGTCGGAAGCAAATCCCCCGCGTTCGCATTTGTGGCGGCGGCTTCCAGGCGCGCATGGATTTCGTCCGCTGAAGTTGCAATTTCTCCCTGGCGGGTTTGCCAGACTTCGTGGATTTGCCGGAGTAATTGCAAAAACCCCGGACGGTCGTGTCGGTTGTCCGGCGGGAAATAGGTGCCGCCAAAAAACGGCTTCCGTTCCGGTGTGAGAAAGACATTCAGCGGCCAGCCGCCGGAGCCGGTCGCGGCCTGGACGAAGGTCATGTAAATCTTGTCCACGTCGGGCCGCTCCTCGCGGTCCACCTTGATGCTGACGAAGTGCTGGTTCAAAAACGCCGCGACCTTTTCGTCCTCGAACGATTCGCGTTCCATGACGTGGCACCAGTGGCAGGTCGAATAGCCGATGCTGAGAAAGATGGGCCGGTTTTCAACCCGCGCCTTGTCAAACGCCTCATCACTCCAGGCAAACCAATCCACGGGATTGTGCGCGTGCTGGAGCAGGTAAGGCGATTTTTCGCGCGCCAGGCGGTGGGTGTGCTTGGGTGCAACCGGTTTCATTTTGCGGTGGAGACCATAGGCAAATCCAAGGCCGACTGAAAGGCAAACATGGCATAGCCACCACCCTGGGAGCGCTGGCGTCCCGCCGGCGTATTGCCATACCAAGAACATGTTGGCTGGCGGGACGCCGGCGCTCCCAGGAAAAAACCAAGCCAGTTTTGCATCGTTTCTGCCACAGCGCCGCGATAAGCTTTCCGCATGTTATCCGCCAAACCCTGGCGAGGCGAAGCCGTGCTCCAGTTTATCGGAGCGCAACTGATTTGCTTTTGTCTCGCCGTAATGATTGCCGGTTTGCTCCAAAAGGCCGGACTGGCCGCGTTCCAGCCGCCAGATGGCATGGGCACGGTCCTGCTGGGGGTTTTGGGTTTTCAGGGGGCGGCCTGGCTGCTCATTTTATTTTTTTTGCGGCAACATCAGGTTGGCTGGCGCGATGCCTTCGGATGGCACGGCCCGAATTTGAAAAAATCCCTGCTGCTCGCCGTTGGCGCGCTGGCGATCATGCTGCCCGCCGTCTGGTTGCTGCAAACTTTTTCCTGCGCCGCGCTGGAAAAAATCGGCTGGCCGGTTGAAAATCAGCGCGCCGTGGGGATTTTTATTGGCATAAAATCTTTCTGGCTTCGCGCCGGTTTTGGATTTATCATTATTGTCATCGTTCCGGTGGCCGAGGAATTCATTTTTCGCGGGATGCTTTATCCATTTGTGAAACAACTCGGCTCGCCGCGGGCCGCCTTTTTCGGTGTCAGCGCCGTCTTCGCGGCGATTCATTTTGACGCAGGCACGTTCGTGCCGCTGTTCGCGCTCGCGCTCGCGCTGACGTGGCTTTACGAAAAGACCGGCAACCTGCTCGCGCCCATCACCGCGCACTCGCTGTTCAACGCCACCAATCTCGTGGCATTGCTTTTTCTGCCGCAACTAAACCAATTCCTGCAAAAATATCTGCCCGCGCAGTTGCTGAAATGAACGAATTCGAACTCATCGCGCGCCTGACCCAATCGCTGCCGACGAACCCAAACGTCGTGATCGGCTCGGGCGACGATTGCGCCGTGCTCGATTTCGGGCTGCCGGACAAATGGCTGCTTTTCAAAACGGATGCGATTGTCGAAGGTGTTCATTTTACCAAAGACACGCCGCCAGGGAAAATCGGCTACAAGGCATTGGCCCGCTGCCTCAGTGACATCGCCGCGATGGCCGGCACGCCCACCGCCGCGCTGGTGACCATCGCGCTGCCGGAAAAATTTGATGTGAATTTTATCGAGGCCATTTACGACGGCCTGAGCAGGCTGGCCCAAATACACGGCGTGGCCATCGTGGGCGGCGAGACGACGGCCAATCCGGGGGGCATTTTGATTTCCATTGCGCTGCTCGGCTTGGTGCCGCGCAAAAAAGCCGTGCTGCGTTCCGGCGCAAAAACCGGCGATGCGATTTTTGCAACGGGTGAACTCGGGGGCTCGCTGGCAGGCAAACACCTGGAATTCGAGCCGCGTCTGGCCGAGGCGCGCTGGCTCGCGGAAAACTTTTCCCTTCACGCCATGATTGATTTGAGCGACGGACTGGCGGGCGATTTGCGGCACATTTTGAAAGCGAGCCGCGTCGGCGCGGAATTGCTCAAACCGGCCATCCCCATCAGCCGCGCGGCGAAGTTGCGGGCAAAGAAAAGTCCCTCCGCCAGACCGCCGTTAGTCGCGGCGCTGACGGATGGCGAGGATTTTGAACTGTTGTTCACGGTGGCGGGCGCCGACGCGGTGAAATTGCTCGACGCGTGGAAAAGGCAATTCCCGAAACTGAAATTGAGTTGCGTCGGCAAAATCACGGCGGGGGAAGGCGTCACGATTCGCGACCAGACCGGCGTCCAGCCGCTTACAGCCCATGGCTACGTTCATTTCTCATAGTCCGGCGGAGACCGGGTTGCTGGGCGAGCGCTGGGGTGGCGCGGCGCAACGCGGACTGGTCATCGGCTTGTCCGGCGAGCTGGGCGCGGGCAAAACACAACTCGTGAAGGGTATCGCGCGCGGACTCGGCATCACCGCGCTGGTGCATTCGCCGACGTTCACGCTGGTGAACGAGTACGGCGGCGGGCGGCTACGGCTGTTTCATCTGGATTTGTACCGGCTCGAAACGCGCGGGCAGATGGTGTCCGCCGGGCTGGAGGAATACCTGCAACCGGACGGCGTGACGGTGATCGAGTGGGCGGAAAGATGGTTTGGAAAACATCGAACCTCGAACCTCGAACCTCGAACATCCAATTTGGAAAATATACGGCAGGTGAAAATTGAAATTGTCGGCGAAACGGAACGGAAAATTATTTATGACGATTTTGGCGCTTGAATTTTCATCACCGCAAAGAAGTGTCGCGGTCGTGCGCCGACGCGCGGGCGATGCTGCGTTCGTCGCCGGCGAGGTGGTTGAAACCGGCGCCGACGGCACGCGGGCTTTGGGCATGATTGAAGGTGTGCTGCGCGAGGCCGGCCTCGAGCGCGAGCAGATTGAAGTGCTGGCCATTGGTCTTGGCCCCGGCTCCTACACCGGCATCCGCGTCGCGCTGGCACTGGCCCAGGGCTGGCAACTGGCGTCCCGCCCGGGCGGCATTAAATTGCTCGGCATCAGCAGCGCGGAATGTGTGGCGGCGCAGGCGCAGGTGGAAAAAATTTCCGGCCGCGTGAACGTGCTGATTGACGCGCAACGGAATGAATTTTATCTGGCGGCGTATGAAATTTCGGCGGACGACCGGCGGGAAATCGAACCGCTGCGGATTTTGACGCGGGCGGAGGTGGAATCGCGGGCCGGCACGGACGAAATATTGATCGGGCCGGAGGCGACGCGATGGTTTCCCAATGGCCGGATGGTTTTCCCCCGCGCGGCGATGCTGGGACAACTCGCCTTGAACCGGAGCGATTTTGTGGCGAGCGACAAGCTGGAGCCGATTTATTTGCGGGAAACGAATTTTGTAAAAGCGCCGCCCAGCCGAAGCATTACGACTTGATCCTGGAGGCTGTTGAGTTGCTTGAAGCACTTGGCGCGCTGCCACCATTGTCTAATTTCAGGACAGGAAGGGTTGGTGTAACGAAGGGCACACGTCCGGCGGATAGTGTTCCTTAACTTGGGGTGGGAATTTGCTGCCTTTCGCGCCCCGGCGAGCAGGGATACGCGACACAACGGGCAAGGGCGCGAATAAGAATTTCCCCCTCATGATGGCACGTGCCATGCTTAAAACCATTGTTTGGTGCGCACGAAACGCCACTGCCGAAAACTCAAATTAATCCATTATGATGGTTCATTTTAAACAAGCCGGTGAAAGGATTCGGGCCAACGCGTTCTCATTGATAGAAGTCATGATTGGATTCGTCGTTTTCGGACTGGTCATGTCAGGGATGATTTTCGGGTACGTGGAGGCCAACCGGATAGCGGAATGGAGTTCGCAGTCCATTGCGGCCATGTCGTATGCGTCGCAGGGAATGGAACAGTTGCGAGCGGCGCAATGGTGCGCCGAGGAGTTCGTCACCGCCAACGGGGTGGGAACCATTGACGTGCTGGGGCCTTTTTATACAAACAGTCAGGTTGACACACTGGACATTCCGACAACGGGCGTCCCAATTAACGTCACGAATTACATAACCATTTCACAGATTTCAACCAACCCGCCGCTGCGGCGGCTTACCTCGCAAGTGGTGTGGACTTTCCGGCTGACCGGTCAATTGTTCACCAACACCATGGTCACCCTGCGCGCCCCCGACCAACTCCAATGAAACATTTCAACAACATTCAAAACCGGCCGCGTCGGAGAACCGTTCGCGGGTTCACGCTGGTGGAAATGGTGACCGCGGTTGGGATCTTCTGTGTTGTCTTCACCGGCGCGCTGGTCGCCGCTCAAATTTTCGGGTTGCGCATTTACACGCTGGCGGCGACCAAGCTGACGGCCACCGCCGGCGGCCGCCAGGCGCTGAATCAAATCCGGGACGATATCCGGAGGGGGAAGATGGTTTATGTCGGGAACTGTTCCAGCATAAGCAGCTCTTCCTTTCAGTTCATCACCAACAACACGCCGCAAATGGGCAACGCGCTGATAGTTTATCCCTCCACGAACACGGACACCTACTCGGTTTACTATCTGGACACCAGCACCACCACCAATCGCTTGATCCAATTTAACATAACCAACAACACCGCCACCTCCTACACCAAAACGCTGGCCAAGTATGTTACCAACCAAATCGTTTTCGATGCCCGGGACTGGAGGAACAATATCGTGTCGAACGAAACGTGTCTGGATAATCGTCTGCTCATAGAGGTGACGATGCAATTTTCGCAATGGGAATACCCCATCGCCTCGGTCGGCGGGATCGGTTACAACGCTTATGATTATTACCAGTTGCGCACGCGGGTCTTCCGGCGCGCGTGGAACTGAAAACACAAAGGAGGTTTATGCATATTTTATCCAGACCCATGCGGCGGAACAGCGGGGGGTTCGCATTGATCATCATCATGTTTTCTTTGGCGGCTTGTATGCTCGTCTTTGCCTACATAATGAATTGGACCACCAGCAATGCCTACGTGACCGCGCAGAACAACCAGTTCAACATGAGCGCAGCCGCCGCGGAAGCCGCCAGCGAAAAAGTCCTTGCCCAGATGAATTACGACTTTGTCGCCCAAAGTCTCTCGAACAGCGGGGCCTATTACAGCAAAATGATTCCCACTACGAACGTAAATCAGCAGGCGAACTGGCCCATCAACGATCAGCAGACCTGGCCCATTCAATATCTTTATAGCGACACCAACGGCGTGTATAACCAGATCAGCGTCAACCTCGGTTTATGGACCACCAACACGATTCCTCTGCATTCGCAATACACAGGGTTGTATGGCCTGGTGCAGGAATGCGTCATCACCGCCACCGCCACGCCGATTGGCCAGCATTTCACCGTGCCGTCCTCCATCCAGGAGTCAATTCAATTCGCCTCCATCCCCCTCTTTCAATTCGCCATATTCTATAATATGGATTTGGAAATAGCCGCTGCCCAGACTTTGAACATCGTTGGTCCAGTGTACTCCAATGGCGGCCTTTGGTCGGGGTCAACCACCGTCTCCTTCGCGAATACAGTTTCCGCCGTCGGCATAGCCACAAATACCGCCAACGATCCGTTTTGCACTGGTTATACCGGCAGCGGCAAATCCACTTACTCCATGGTCGGCCAGCCAACCTCCGGCAACGATCGCATAACCATGCCGATCGGCACCAACAATGATCCTACCGCCGTTGAAGCGATCATCAACCTGCCGCCGGCTGCTTATCCCCTGAACTCGGCGGCCGCCTTCACGACCAACGGGCTGCTTTACCTCGCCAACGCCGCTGATCTCTATCTCACCAACTGTCCCTACGGCACTAATTGGGGCTCGCTCAGGCCCAATTGCACCAACACTCTGTTTTTTCAGAGTAATGCCTGCATGATTCTGTATTATCAGGATGGGACCTCCTCCCCCTACCAGCAACAGATCCCGTATGATTTTTACCTGTTGAAGACTAATTTCAGCGGCGCCCCCTATTGGACCAACTATGTCGTCACTAATAATTTTTATGGCGTGCCAAACACCAACCATTTTAATTGTTATTCGAACGTCCAATACGCCGGCTATTCGTTTTTGACGAATGATATCTTCTGGGATTGGCGCGAAGGCTGGAATGGCGGGACTGGAACCGGGAGTAAGGGAAAAACCGTTCAATCCGTCAATATTGACATCGCAAAATATAACATTTGGCTCACCAACTCGGCTGCCAGCAATAACGGCGTCTCCTACAACACTAAATGCCAGAATCACAAATCCCATCCGGTTGACTCCATTTATATTTATAACGCCGTTCCTTTGACCGGCACGACCCTCCCGGCCGTGCGCGTCGTCAACGGAGCGAAGTTGCCGTCGCAAACATTAGGCAAAGGCTTCACCGTCGCCACGGCGATGCCAATATATGTGTTGGGCAACTACAACTCGGCAACCGACGCCGGCTCATCGGCCGGCCAAAATAGCACCACCTACACCTACCCTGCCGGGCTATTGGGCGATTCCATTACCATCCTGTCCGGCGCTTGGAATGACGGCACTACCAGTAAAAAGCCAACCGCTTCCGACACCACCGTTAACGCCGCGCTGGTCGCAGGCATTGTTCGATCAACCAACTCATCGTATAGCGGCGGGGTCGAGAATTTTCTCCGTACACTGGAGAGTTGGGGCAGTGCGGGTGATTTGTGGTATAACGGCTCCATTGTGGTCATGTTCCCCAGCCAGTATGCGACAAATTACTGGGTACAAACCGGCAACTATTACGACGCACCCACCCGCCACTGGGCTTTCGACACGAATTTTAGCGCGCAAGGCGGACTCCCGCCGCTCACACCGCAAGCCAAGGGCGTCATCCGTAAAGCCTGGACTGATTACTAGCAGCCTGGGAAAGAAGCAGCAGCCGACGTGAGGAGGCTCCAACGGAGTGTTCCTTTCCACGGAGATTTGAGCCTCGTTACCTCGGCTGCTACGAGAGAAGACACTTTTGAACGGGCTGCCAGCACTGTCTGATTAAAAACTCTGCTTCGCTTTGTCGTTTCATGCGCCTAAGCTGTGCGCGTGAAAGCTGCCATCCTGCACGGCAAAGAACACATTCAGATCGAGGACGTCGCGCCGCCTCCGCTCAAACCGGGCGAAGTCCGCATCCGCATCGAAGCCGCGCTTACCTGCGGCACGGACCTCAAGGTTTTCAAACGCGGTTATCACGCCAAAATGATTGTGCCCCCCGCCGTCTTCGGCCATGAACTCGCCGGCATGATCTCGGAGTTGGGAGCTGGCAGTTCGGCGATGGGATGGAAGATCGGCGACCGGGTGGTCGTGGCCAATTCCGCGCCGTGCGGCGGCTGTTATTATTGCCGCGCCGGCCAGGAAAATCTTTGCGAAGACCTGCTGTTTCTCAATGGCGCTTACGCCGAATCCATCGCCGTTCCCGCGCGGCTCGTCCAAAAAAATCTCCTGCGCCTCAAGCCGGAAACCCATTTCCGCGACGCCGCGCTCGCCGAGCCGCTGGCCTGCGTCGTGCAAGGCGTCGAGGACACGCGCCTGCGCGCCGGACAAAACGTGCTGGTCATCGGCGCCGGGCCGATCGGTTTGATGTTCGCCGTGCTGGCCAAAAATCTCGGCTGCCACGTCACCGTCGCCGGCCGGCGCGCACCCCGGCTGGAGGCCGCGCAACGGCTTGGCGCAAATCAGGTCGTGGACATCGGCGACGGCAGCGGGTTGGTCACCAGGGTTCGCGAAGCAACGAAGACGCATTTTGACGCGGTGATTGAGGCCGTCGGCCACCCGGCGGTTTGGGAAGCCGCCGCGCATCTGGTGCGCAAGGGCGGCACGGTGAATTTTTTTGGCGGCTGCCCGTCCGGCGCCACCATCACGCTCGACACGACGCTCATCCATTATTCCAGCCTCACCCTGCTCGCGAGTTTCCATCACACGCCGCGCACGATCCGGCGGGCGCTGGAATTCATTGAAACGGGCGCGATTCGCGCGGCGGATTTTGTGGATGGCGAATGTCCGCTGACGCAGTTGCCGGAGCTGTTCAAATCCATGGCCGCGGGCAATCACGCCGTCAAAACGCTGGTCCGCGTCCATGAGTGAATGGGGAGGGACGGCGTCTTGCCGGAGTGCGCCCGTCCCCGGGCGCAGCGGCGGCCAAACCGCGAAACCCCCGAACCGGAACGGGAATCGTCGGCTGCAAGTTCTTTGCTGTGGCCGGGGACGGCCACACTCAGCATTTTGTACGCACGCCCTCCCGGATTATTTCAAAAAATCCTCCAGGTCCCGCTGCAATTTCTGCAGGTCGGGCAGGTTGACATACATCATGTGGCCGGAGTCAAACTCGGCATAGGTGATGTTCTTGCGGTAGGCGGCGTCAAGCGGCATGTGTTCGAGCGCGTAGCGCATCGTGTCAATCGGGCAGACCAGGTCGCACCGCCCGCCCAGCACGAGGATGCGCATGTGTGGATTTTGATTCATCGTGGACGCCAGCCGGTCGCCCGCGCCGGCGTAGCTGTTGCGCACGCCGTAATTCCACGGCTGCACGCCGGCCAGAATTTCATAAGGCAAATCGTCCTCGAATTTTAATTCCCCGCGCGCATAGCTGTTCATCGCCGCGGAAAACGGCCCGAGCGTCGCCGCAAAAGCCGGGTCGAAGCCGGGTTGCGGCGACGCGGGGTCGTCGTCGCGTCCGGTGATGCGGGCGTCGTAAGCGCCGAGGATCAAGCCCTGGTCGCGCAGCAATTGCCTGCGGAACACGCCGCTGTCCACCCGCAGATGGTTGTCTTCGATGACTTGCGGCTTCAAGCCGGTGAGCCGCGCGAGTTCGGCCACGACTTTTTTGCGTTCGTCGGCGGGCAGCGATTTGCCTTGTTGCAGGGCGGAAACGTATTCGCCTTTGGCAAATTCGCGCGCTTCGGCGAGCGCTTTGGGCAGATCGGATTGCAACTCGGCCGGCAATTTTTTGTGGAATTGCGCCGCCGCCGTGTAGGCCGGCAAAAAGAGCGGATAGGGCACGTCATTACCCGTATTGTTCCAGATGGTGGCAAAATCCAAAACGCCGGAGACCAGCACCAGGCCGTTAAAATACATTCCGTAACGTGAGCGCAAATGGTCGGCCAGCCCCGCCGCGCGAAAGACGCCGTAGCTTTCGCCGCAGAGATACTTCGGCGAGAGCCAGCGCTCGTGCCGCGTCGTCCAGAGCCGGATGAATTCGCCGACGGAATCGAGATCGGCGGAATCGCCGAAAAATTGATCGGCCTTTTCGTCCTTCCCCGGGCGGCTGAACCCGGTGGCGACCGGATCAATGAACACCAGATCGCTGCCGTCCAAAATGGAATACTCGTTGTCCACCAGGCCGAAGGGCGGCGGCGGCAGAGTGCCGTCCTCGTTCATTTTCACGCGGCGCGGGCCGAGCGCGCCCAGATGCAGCCACACGGACGACGAGCCGGGCCCGCCATTGAAACAAAACGTGACCGGCCGCTGTTCCATTTCGGATTTCGGCCTGCCCTCCGTAGCTTCCGAGCGAAGGACGGGATTTCGGGTTTCGGATTTTTCAACGCGCGTGTAAGCCACGTAAAAAACCGACGCGCGGGAAGTGCCGTCGGTTTTGAGAAGGGGCAACATTCCGGTTTCCGCAATGTAAGTCACGCGCTGGCCGGCGATGGTTACGGTGTTCGTCGTGAAGACCGGCTTGTGCGTGGCGTCGGGAATTGCCGCGGCCCCGGCTTTTGCGGCCGGCGGCTCATTGGTGCCCGCTGTCACTTCGCTTTGGCGCGGCGAGCCGGCGGACGAATTGGTTTTGGGCGCCTCGGCGGCCGACAGGCCGGCGGCGAAGGCCAGGAGCAAAATCCAGTTGTATTTTTTCATTGGCAGTTCTTCGTTTTCCGTCAGGGAAAATGCGCTTTCGCCCCCTTAAACGCAAGCCGCACAAGCGATATATCTGCCTTGGGAACACGCGGCTGGAAGCAGCATTCACTGGCAGCCAGGATGGCTGCCTCCACGGTGTGCCAGTCAGGGCGGCATCCTGCCGCCAACAGACACAGTGTTCCTTTGCACCCGGCGTGTTGTTTTGGCCGTGTCGCAATGATGAAATCCAACCGACAATTTTTGGGGATTTCCGTCGCGGCACAGTTTCAAAATTCCAAGGTCAGGCTTGTGACGACACCCCAATGGGTTTCCGAGCGTGCATCGCTGTCAATTGGAAATACAAAGCCAAGTCCAAGACTGGATTGCACTTCACGAATCGGTTTGAGAACGAGGCGAAATCCGATGCTGCCCAGAAGACTATTTTGGCCGGAGTCAGCCTTGTTTAATTCCGTTTCCCCGGCCAGTTCAAACATGGGAATAAATTGTTGTACGCCGGGCAATGGCAGTTCGCGGTGCGGAATCGTCCAGGCGAAATCAAAACCATATTCAAACGTGTGCAAACCGCCGTTGTCCCCGCCGCCCAAAAGTGTGGCATAGCCGAAGACCGACTGGAGCGTGAAATGTTCACCCAGCTTCAGGTCATTGAACATTTTGGGCGCCAATTCCGTATTTTTACTTGCCGCCGGGTTGGCCGGAATACCGGCTTCCATTGCCCCACCCAAAGTGGTGTCGAAAAATCCATTGGCCGAGACGAACTGATAAAGCGGATAACGCGCACTCAAATCAATGTTGCCGATGCCTCGGGAAACGTTGTCCGCATCGGAAGTGCGTTCCCAAGGGACTTCCAATTCCAAAGTCAGCAGGCCGAAACTTTTTTGGACTCCGGCCATGACGATGTCGCTGCGCCGATTGTTTGCTTGCGTGTGCCAGGAACCAAACTCGGCCTCGCCGTCCGGTTCCAAACCCGTATCATCCACCAGCAGCGGTTGGGGGAAAAATTCCCGGTAGTAGGCGCTCCGATGGTCAAGCCGGTTAAAAAGTCCATAGTGTGAATCCGGCGCCACCAATGAATTTGTGCCTGCCAGCGCCACCGGATTATCCGCCATCGCTTTGGCGTGAATAAAAGCAACTGCAAATAACATCCAAAAAAATCCCGCCACCGGCCTGGTTTGAAATCTCATGGCGGCAAAATTGGAATCACAGTTTAAAACTTTGCGCGATCATGTTCCTGGAGGGGAGAGAACCGGTTAATTTGAACTGGTAACGGAAACAACCGGCGGCATCAAGGGTGCCAGCATATTGGTTGAGGCATTATTTGTCGCGTCTAATTTTACCAGGAGATCAGCGATATTCCCGGTGTTCGATGGCACGGCATTGGTTTCAGTCTGTTGATTTGAAATGGTATGTGAAATCTGAACTTTCTGTTGAATTAAAATCCACACTATTCCCGCAAATATCAGAATCGTAGTTATTATTGCCATGATTGCCACATTAGCCCAAAAACGCCCTTCTGGAGGGAGAGATGACAATGGCCTGTTTCCCATAAAAATGTTTAATTGTTCGTTTTTTTATCGGCAACAATCGCGGCTCCATGCGTCTGCCATTCCGGCCAAATCTTGCACCGTCCAAGCGGAAGTTGCAATACCCCCAAGCGCCTGAAAGACAATTCCCTCCTTTGTGATACCACTTTGCCGCTTCAATCAGATTGGTGGCCACTCCGTCCCCGCGGGCGTAGCGGGCACCCGGATCGGTTTGCGCTGGCAGGTTTGGCTTCACCTTTCGACAACACCAGCCTGCCCATTTTCGTTTTCATACTTTTGGTTAACCTTTAGCCAGGAAGATAAATAAAGACGCCGCTGGCGTGCGCCAACGGCGTCGCAACCAAAGGCCGAAGCCTTCAGCGGTATCCAGTTGAAGATACGCGCCCAGTGTAAGACCTGGCCGGGAAAGTTCAAGTGAACTGTGGCGGTCCGGGACTGGAATCGCAAATTTTAGTCGTGCTCCGCGATTTTGAATTTAGCCCGGTGAAATGAATATCCCTGTTTCTCGAGATCCGCTTGAATTTCGGAGCGCTTCGCGCCCGACTTTTCCGGCGCGAATTCCACGGTATTTAAAAATTGCAGCAATTCAACTGTATCACGCAACGGTTGCGGCACAGAAGAAAATGGCTCGCCCGCCCGCAAGAACAAATAAATGCCTTTTTTGTTCGTCTGGTAAACATCAGCCGTCATAATAAAAAATATAATTCGTATTCATCCAAACGCAAATTCTGCCGTGACGTGCCACCGTCGTGGCGGCCACAACGAATGGTTCGCGTCTCCGGGTTGGCGGCGGCGCGCTCAAAATTTTCCATGCGCCCGGAGGCCTGGCCCTGTCCAAAGGCGCAGGGGATGGTGGCGGCGTGGGGCCGGTTGCCAGCACGGGTAAACTGAAGGGGTGCATCTATACACCTGCACCATGTTAAAAGGATCACGCGGCTGGAAGCCGCGCTCACTGGCAGGCAGGATGCCCGCCTCCACTGTGGCGGCACGCTTCCAGCGTGCCAGTGAAGGCGGCTTCCAGCCGCCAGTTTGGTGCAGGTGTCAAGATGCGCCCCGATGAGAAAACCATGGCGGACAAACGCGAGGTTCATGACGATACGATTGTTTGGCCGGCGGCAAGCATGACAACGGTAAAGCATTGATAAATTGTAAATGTCAAGAAATGGTGTCAAAAATTCAATAAAGAATAAGGAGTCGGCATTGACAGGGCACGTCCATGCCGAATAACTTCTATGCGCATTACACGGGATATTGTGATATCGTGTAATGCAAAAGCATCGTGGCAGAACAAGACGATTATCTGGTGGATTTGTTGGTGGACCTCGGCATTGTAACCGCCGAGCAGGTCGCCGTGTCGCGCGTTGAAGCCCAGGCTTCGGGCGTGGGCGTGGTGGATTTGATGCTGGCCAACAAGCTCATCCGGCCGGCGGACGTGATCGCAGGCCAAGGCCGCGCAATTCGGCGCGGAAGTGGTGCAACTGTCCGGAATGCAAATTCCCGACGACGTCATCGCCATCATTCCGCGCCACATCGCCAAAAAATACCGCGTCGTTCCCGTCTTCAAAGCCGAGGGCAAGGTCGCCGTCGCCATTGCCGACCCGTCCGACCTGAACACCATTGACACGCTGACGCATTTGCTCAACGCGGAAATCGAACTGCGCGTGGCAGTCGGAGCCGGACATCGAGGCCGCGCTCAACAAATATTACGGCGGCACGGAAAAAAAGGGCATTGCCGAGGACAGCCGCTTCAAGGACGTCATCCAGGAACTGACGGAGGATACACGTTGAAGCCACACTGCCCGGCGCGGATGACGGCGGGGCGGTGGACGCGGACGCGCCGCTGATCCGGCTGGTGAACCAGATCATCGTGGACGCCTTCAAGATGCGGGCGTCGGACATCCACCTGGAGCCGCTGTCCAAGCGGTTTCGTTTGCGGTACCGCGATTGACGGCGTCATGCAGGAGATGAAGGCGCCGCCGAAACGGCTGCAGGCGGCCATCATCGCGCGGCTGAAAATCCAGTCGAACATGTCCATCTCCGAACATCGCATTCCGCAGGACGGACGCATCCAGTCGAAGGTGGGCAACAAGTTGATTGACCTGCGCGTGTCCTGCCTGCCGACGTATCACGGCGAAAGCATCGTGATGCGTATTCTGGACAAGGAAGGGTTGAAGCTGGGATTGCCGGAGCTCGGGTTTTTCACGGACGACCAGCAGACGTTTGAGCGGGTCATCGGTTTGCCGGACGGGATTCTGCTGGTGACCGGGCCCACCGGTTCCGGCAAGACCACGACGCTGTATTCCTGCCTGCACTTCATCAACCGGCCCGACCGGAAAATCATCACCGTCGAAGACCCGGTGGAATACATCCTGGCCGGCATCAACCAGGTGCAGGTGAACGAGGCGGTGGGACTGACGTTCGCCATGGCCCTGCGTTCCATTCTGCGCCAGGCGCCGAACGTGGTGATGATCGGGGAAATTCGCGACCTGGAAACCGCGACCATCGCCATCAACGCGTCGCTCACCGGCCACCTGGTTTTCTCCACGCTGCACACGAACGACGCGCCGAGCGCCGTCACGCGCCTCATGGACATTGGCGTGAAGCCCTTTCTGGTCGCCTCTTCCACGCGTTGTCTCATGGCGCAGCGGCTCGTGCGCAAAGTCTGCAAAAAATGCGCGGCAGCCGTACCAGCCCACGGACGCGGAGATGCGCGCCTTGAGCCTGACCCCGGAACAGGTGCAAGGCGGCACGCTTCAGAAGGGACGCGGCTGCAACGATTGCTCGAACACGGGTCACCGCGGCCGCTTCGGCATTTTTGAAATTTTCCTCATTGACGATGAAACGCGGAAGTTGATTTACGACAAGGCGACCTCCTCGGTTTTGCGCGCGCGCGCCCGCGAGATGGGCATGCGCACCCTGCGCGAGGACGGCATCCGCAAGGTGCTGGCCGGGCTCACGACGGCGGAGGAGGTCATCCGCACGACGCTCGGCGACGAATCGTAAGGCCGCACGAGGAAATTTTTTATGTCATACTCGATGTCTGATTTGTTGCAGTTGGTCGTGGCCGAAGGGGCGTCCGACCTGCATATTCGCGTGGGCGTGTCGCCGACCATTCGCGTGCATGGCATTTTGCACCGCGTGGAAGGCCCGTGCTCAAGCCGGAGGACACCGAGGAGTTGATGCGCAGCATCACGTCGGAGGAACACATTCAAAGCGTGCGCGAACGCGGCGGGGCGGACTTCGGTTTTGCGTTTGGCGATGTGGCGCGGTTCCGCGTCGCCGTCTTCAAGGAGAAGGGCAACTTCGGCATCGTGCTCCGGCAGATTCCGAGCAAAATGCTGACGATGGAGCAAATCGGCATTCCGCCGAGCGCCAAGGAACTGCTCTATAAACCGCGCGGTCTGGTGCTGGTAACCGGGCCCACCGGTTGCGGCAAGACGACCACGCTCGCTTCGATGATCAACATCATCAACGAGGAACGCGAAGAGGCGCACATCATCACCATCGAAGACCCGATTGAGTATTACCACAAACACAAGAAGGCGCTGATCACGCAGCGCGAAATCGGCGTGGATGTGCCGAATTTTGCCGAAGGCCTGCGCCGCGCGCTGCGCATGGACCCGGACGTGGTGCTGGTGGGTGAAATGCGCGACCTGGAAACGATTGACGCGGCGATCACGGCGGCGGAAACGGGCCACCTGGTCTTCGGCACGCTGCACACGACGGGCGCGGCCAAGACGGTGGACCGGATTGTCAACGCCTTTCCGAACAAGCAGCAGGAGCAAATTCGCATCCAGCTTTCCACCGTGCTGCAAGCCGTGATTTCGCAACTGCTGATTCCGCGCATTGACAAGCCGGGCCGCGTGGCGGTCTTTGAAATCATGGTCAACACCCCGTCCATTGCCGCGTTGATTCGGGACAACAAAACGTTCCGCCTCAATTCGGACATTCAAACCGGCGCGAAATTCGGCATGGTGACCCTCGACAGTTTTCTGCTCGACAAATACCAGCAGGGCATGATTGCGCGCGAAGAAGTGATCACCAAGTCGCAGGACCCGACGACGGTGCTGCAGAAATTGCAGGAATTGGAACTGGCCCAGGCCGGGCCCAAAGGATGATTTTGTAACATGGCCGAAGAGATTTCAAACCCGTTGCTGTCCCTCGTCAAAGATCAGGGGCTGATCGACGACCTGCAATACGAGGAAGTCGCCGCCGAACTCAAGCGCAGCGGCACGAAGGTGTTCCAGCTCCTGCAGGATTTCGGGATCATGAAGGTGGACGACATCCTGCATGTGATGGCCACCAATCTGGGCACGGAGGTCGTTTCGCTGCGCGACCGTGAATTTTCGCCCGACCTTTTGAAACTGATCCCGGCCAATGTCGCGCGGATGTATCACTGCATGCCGGTGGCGTTGAACGAATGGCACGTTGCAGGTGGCGCTGGCCGACCCGCTCGATCCGGCGCACGCGGATGAAGTCGGTTTCGCGAGCAAGCGCGACGTGCAGGTGGTGGTGGCCGACCCGGCCGAAATTGAAAAGGCGATTGACCGTTATTACGGCCAGGAGGAAACCGAGGATTTTTCGCAATATCCTCAAGGAACTCGGTTCCGACAAGGAAATCGAGCGCGAAGTCCAGCGAAGCGGGTGCGTCGGATGATGCGAAACTGGTCGAGAGTCTGGCCAACGAAGCGCCCATCGTGAAGTTCGTGAACCTGGTCTTGTTTCAGGCCATCCAGGACCGCGCGAGCGACATCCATTTCGAACCGTTTGAAACCGAATTTCGCATCCGGTACCGCGTGGACGGCGCGCTTTACGAAATGTCGCCGCCGCCGAAGCACCTGGCCTTGCCGGTGATTTCGCGCCTGAAAGTCATGTCGAACCTGAACATTTCCGAGCGGCGGCTGCCGCAGGACGGCCGCATCAGCTATACCGTGGCCGGCCGCCAGGTGGACCTCCGCGTGTCCACGCTGCCGACGCAGTTCGGCGAATCCGTCGTGTTGCGCGTGCTCGACCGCGCCTCGGTCAATCTCGACCTCGACACGCTGGGATTTCCCAAATACCTGCATGATTACGTGGCCGAGGCGATTCTGCGGCCCAATGGCATTCTGATCGTGACGGGGCCCACCGGCTCGGGCAAAACGACGACGCTTTATTCCGCCATGCGGCGGGTCAATACGATTGATTCCAAATTGCTCACCGCCGAGGACCCGGTCGAATACGACATCGAGGGCATCATGCAGGTCGCCATCAACGAGGCGGTGGGGATGACCTTTGGCAAGGCGCTGCGGTCGTTTTTGCGCCAGGACCCGGACATCATCATGGTGGGGGAAATGCGCGATCTGGAAACCGCGCAAATTTCCATTCAGGCGTCGCTGACCGGCCACCTGGTCCTGAGCACGCTGCACACCAATGACGCGACGGGCGCGGTGACGCGCCTGATTGACATGGGGGTGGAGCCGTTTTTGATTTCCTCGACGCTGATGGCCGTGCTGGCGCAGCGGCTGGTGCGGACCATCTGCAAGAATTGCCGGACGCCGTTCGAGCCGACGGAGGAGCAACTGACGCTGTTGAATCTTTCGGCGCACGATTTGGGGGACAAGGCCTTTCATTACGGCCGCGGCTGCTCGACGTGCAACGACACCGGGTACAAGGGGCGGAAGGGCATTTTTGAATTGCTCATCATCAGCGAGGCGGTCCGGGTGTTGATCAACGAGCGCGCGCCGACGATCGTGTTGCGGCAGAAAGGCGATCGAGCTGGGCATGATACCGCTGCGCGAGGACGGCTTGCGCAGCATCTTTGAAGGTGATACCACTATTGAGGAAGTCGTCAAATATACGTGACCCCGAACGCGTTCGGGACTGAAACCATCCGCTATGCCGAAATACGATTACGTCGCTTTGGACAACCGTGGCAAGGAAACGAAAGGCACGGTTGAAGTTGCCAGCCAGAACGAGGCCATTGGCCGGGTCAAGGAAATGGGCTTGTTCCCGACCAAAATCGTGGAAATCGAAAAAACTCCGGAGAAAAAAACAGCTTCCAAGAAAACCAAGTCCGCCCCCAGGGCCGGCGGCAAAAAAAGGAGCGCCCTCAACATCCAAATCTCCATTCCGGGGCTGGGCGGAAAGGTCAAACCGAAGGTTCTGACCACGTTCACGCGGCAATTGGCGACGCTGGTGGACGCGGGTCTGCCGCTCTTGCGCGGACTGCGCGTGCTCGAAAAACAGGAGCGCAGCAGCGTGCTCAAAAAAATTCTCGGCGACCTGGCGCTGTCGATTGAAGGCGGCAGCACGTTTTCCGAGGCGCTGGCGCAGCATCCCAAGGTTTTCAACCGGCTGTTCGTGAACATGGTCAAGGCGGGCGAATTGGGCGGGGTGTTGGAAGTGGTGTTGAAACGCCTGGCGGAATTTTCCGAAAAAGCGGCGAAGATCAGAGGCAAGGTCAAGGCCGCGCTGTTTTATCCGGTGGCCGTGCTCATCGTGGCGGTGGGCATCCTGATCTTGTTGATGATCATGGTGGTTCCCAAGTTCAAGGAGGTTTTCGCCGGCATGGGGGTCAAGCTGCCGGGCTTCACCGTGTTTGTGCTGGCGGTCAGCGACGCCATCAAACTCCACATTTTGCCAACGCTGGGAGGGACGGTGGTGGTGGTGGTGGTGTTCATGCTGGTCGTCAAAACCAAAATCGGCCGTTATGTCTGGGACAAGATCAAGCTCAAGGTGCCGGTCATGGGACCGGTCGTCACCCGCGTGTCCATCGCCCGCTTCACCCGCACCCTGGGCACCCTCGTCAGCAGCGGTGTTCCCATTTTGCAGGCGCTGACCATTGTCAAGGAAACCGCCGGCAACGTCATCGTCAGCAACGCCATCGCCAGCGTCCATGAAAGCGTGAAGGAAGGCGAAACCATCACCGCGCCGCTGGAGTCGTCCGGGGTTTTCCCGCCCATGGTGGTCAGCATGGTGGACGTCGGGGAACAAACCGGCGCCCTGCCGGAAATGTTGTCTGAAAATTTCCGACAATTACGACGAGGAAGTGGACAATGCCGTGGCTTCCATGACCTCGCTTTTGGAACCCATCATGATCGTCTTCCTGGCGGTGATGGTCGGCAGCATCGTCATTGCGATGTTTCTGCCCCTGATTGCAATGATCACCAACCTGAGCGGTCTGGAGAAGGTGGTGGTGGTGGCGATTGACCGATGGCCATTTCAGAAAACCGTTGTTTCTGAAACAAACGCAATTAATAATTGACAAAGAGTGTCGCCTGTGCGTAAATACAATGTAAAGACATTGCATGTGCATGGGCGTTTTACTTACAATTAGCTCGATATGGAGTTCGATTGGAACAATCCGCCCTTTGAGTTGGATGGTTCTTTGACTCAGCGGGAAATTGAAGAGTCCTTTGAGGATCCGTTTGCCATTCGGCTGTTGCCGGACTCGCCGCGATTTGGCGTGCAGGCGCGATTTTTCAACCTGGGAATGTCGGCGGGCGGGATTGGCATTTTCAGCGTGTATCGGACCAACGGACGGGTGGCGCGGGTGTTGCGCGCCCGCGTTTTTGAACCGGAAGAGCGGTTCTTTTATCAGCGGAAACTGGACCAGACGCTGAGTGCCGGTGAGAAGTGATGGGGTTGGCGTCTGGCGTCTGGCATCTGGGGTCTGGGTGCTGAAATTTGGTCGGTCCCAGAACCGAGACGCCAGATCCCAGACCCAAATTTGACATGAGAACTTTTTCCAGATGGGAAGAGGTGCCGATCTTCGACAACGAAGAGGCTGAGGCGGAATTCTGGGTGGAGAACCGTCCGGACCTGCGCCTGATGGAATCGGCCATGTCCGCCAACGCGGAAGCCGCCGAGTCCGTGACCATCACGCTGCGGATTGACCCGCGGATGCTGGCGCGGATCAAGCGGCTCGCCCGGTCGCGGTATTTGAATTATCAGAGCATGATCAAGCAATGGCTCAGCGAACGAATGGAAGACGAATTGAGAGAAAAATGAAAACTACCAAACGTGACAAGTGGCAGGTGACAAGTGACAACATGTCGAAACCCGGGCGGGAGGCACGTTCATGTCACGTGTCACGTGTCACGTGTCACCCTTCAGCTTTCACTTTGATCGAGCTGCTCGTCATCATCGCCATCATGGGCATTCTGGCCGCGCTGATTTTCCCGGTGGCGGGCGGGGTAAAAAAACGCCAGTACCTTGCCCACGCCCAGGCGGAGATGGCGAGGTTGGAAACGGCCATCGAACGCTACAAGGCCACCTATGGCTTTTATCCGCCCAGTCCGACCACTCCGCCGGCGGCGGGCGCGGGCAACGAATCCACGCTTTACAACCAGCTCTTTTATGAATTGGAGGGGACCACTGGCGACGGAACCAGTTACACCAACCTGGACGGCAGCGACATCATCAAGGCGGCCGATGTGCCGAAAGCCTTTCCGGGCTGCGGCGGATTCATGAATTGCACCAAAGCCGGTGCGGGCGAGGACGCCTCTGCGGCCAGGAATTTTCTCCCGGATTTGACGCCGAACCAGATTGCGCGGTGGTGTACGAACTACAGCAACAATTTTGGCGTGACCCTGATTAAAAGTTCCGTTGGCGGGCCGTACGCCGGATACATGCCGGTGCTCCAGCAGGATGTAAATCCCTGGCGCTACAATTCATACAACCCGACCAACAATTCCGGTGCGTATGAGTTGTGGATCCAACTGGTATTTGCGCCGGGACAAACCAATCTCATCTGCAACTGGACCAAATCGGTGCAGGTTAACAGCCCGTTGCCCTGAACTTTTTATGCGCGTTGCCCGAAATACCGGACCCGGCCGCGAATATTCCGTCGCCGTTGACTGGCGCGATTGCGCGTGGTCTCCGCCCGTCGTGGTGCGAAATCGGTGGGGCGAGGCTCCTGACGAGCCGCCGTCTCCCTGCCGGGCGGGATTTGGCACGCCCAAGCCGGCTCGCGAGTACGCTCGCCCCACCAAAACTGCAAACCATGCAGCGTTCCGGGGGTGTAATGGAACACTGTATCTGTTGGCGGCAGGATGCCGCCCTGACTGGCACGCTGGGAAGCGTGCCGCCACACCTCGTGGAGGCAGCCATCCTGGCTGCCGGTTAATGCGGCTTCCAGCCGCGTGTTCCCAAGGCGATACGGTGTCCAACCGCACTCGTATTCCGGACACCGGCGACAAAACGGTCACCCGCCGCAACCGGATTAATTTTTTAAACCTATGAAAACCATCCCCATCAAATGTGGCAAGTGGCAGGTGGCAAGTGACAAGAACCGTCGTTCCGCACGGAACGAAACCCCTGTCACATGTCACGTGTCACGTATCACCCGCTTCGCGTCCGCTTTCACCATCGTCGAGTTGCTCGTCGTCATCGCCATCATCGGCATTTTGGCGGCGCTGCTGCTGCCGGTGCTGGCCAAGGCCCGGATCGCCGCCGAGAAAACCAAGGCCAAGGTGGAAATCAGCAATCTCGTCACGGCCATCACGAAGTACGATTCCGACTATGGCCGCTTTCCGGTTTCCGGCAGCGATCAAGCGATGGCCGGGACCGATGATTTCACCTGCGGCGGGGCCGGTTACGATGCTGCCGGCGTCAACCAGTTATGGACCATGGGCATCACGAACAACGCCGAGGTCATCGCCATTTTGATGGACGCGACCAATTACCCCGGCGGCGGGCCCACCCCCAATATGAATCACTTCAAAAACCCGCAACGGACCATTTACCTGGGTCCGAAGATAGTCGCCGACACCAATTCGCCGGGCGTCGGCCTGGACGGTGTTTATCGCGATCCGTGGGGCAATCCCTACATCATCAGCATGGATTTGAATTACGACGAGCAATGCCGGGACAGTAATTATTGCCTGCGGGCGGTGTCCCAGAATCCGCCCAACAGCAGCAGCCAGGCGGGCTACAACGGCTTGTTCAATCCTGACGCGAATGGCACTACGGACAATTTCCTGTATCACGGCAAGGTGATGGTCTGGTCCGCCGGGCCGGACCGGAAGATTGACTGGCCACCCGCAGAGGCGGATCAGGGCTATAACAAGGACAACATCCTGAGCTGGCAATAAAGTTGTGAGAATTTCCAGTTGTTCATCCAGATTGACAGGGCGTGTTTTTGGGACCCAGTGTCCACAGGTTCGCGTTGGAAAGCGGCGGAGGGCCGCCGCAGTCCAAAACCGGTCGGATACTCCTCCGTCTCATATTGGCGCGTCAGCGTCTTGGAGTGCGCCAGCCCCCTGGCGCTTTCAGGTTGCCTCGATCTTAAATCATTCGCAGGTTCTGAATTCAAAAGCGAAAATAGATCAGAGCCTCGTTACCTCGGCTGCTACAAAATCTTCCGCCTTCACGCTCATCGAGCTGTTGGTGGTGATTGCCATTCTCGGCATCATGGCGGGGTTGACCGTGCCGGTGATCAACAATTTCGCCAAGTCGGACGCCACCCTCGGCGCCTCGCGCCAGTTGCTCGACGGCGTGGCCCGCGCGCGCCAGTTGGCCGTGAGCCAGCGCACCACCGTCTATATGATTTTTATGCCGACGAATTTCTGGTACAACAACTACCCCACATGGTGGAACTCCCTGGCTTTTGCCCAGCAAATCGCCGTCACCAATCTGGCGAACAAGCAATTGACCGGTTACACCTTTGTCAGTTTTCGTTCGGTGGGCGACCAGCCGGGGCAGGGCCGGCTGAACTATCTGGCGCCGTGGCAAACGTTGCCGGACGGCACCTTCATCGCCTGGCTGAAATTCACCAATTCGCTGATGACTACTCAACCTTACCGCATCACCGATTCGATCAATCCCGGCAAATACTACGACATCCGCGGGTTTGCCACCAATGCCATACCCTTTCCCACCGCCACCAACGCGTTGTTGAACTTTCCCTATGTCGCCTTCAATTATCTCGGCCAACTGACGGTGGATGGGCAGACGGTGGCCGACCGGGACGAATACATCCCGCTGGCGCATGGCAGCGTGATGGTCGCCAGGGACACGGCGACCAAGGCTTTGTTACTGCCCATACCGCCTGATAACGGCTCGCCCGATATTCTGGAGAATCCGCCCGGCAACAGCACCAACGCGTACAACATCGTTCACATTGAACGGCTGACGGGCCGCGCCGTTTTGGAATTTCAAAAGATGCGATGAAGATTTGCGCTTCACAGATTCAATTATCTGGTAGGGCGGTCAGTCCTCTGACCGCCGTTGTCGGCGCGCAGGGGACTGCGCGCCCTACCCGTCACTCGTCCGGCTTCACCATGGTCGAGATTGCCATTTGCCTGGCGGTCATCGGCATCGCGCTCGTCGCCATCATCGGCGTGCTGCCCATTGGCATGAACACGCAGCGGGACAACCGCGAGGAAACCCTCATCAACCAGGACGCCACCGTTTTGATGGAAGCCATCCGCAGCGGCGCGCGCGGCCTGGACGATCTGACCAATTACGTCTATGCCATCACGAATTATGGGGGGCAATACAAGAATGGTGTGCCAACGCTCTATTCGTCTCCCGCCCCCGGTTGTACCAATTATCCCGGTTTTCTCACCAACGGCATGAACATCGTCGGGCTTTTGAGCACGCCGGAATTTACTGATCCCAACAACAGCAACGCTCCCATCGAAAATCCTGCTCTGTTCAACGTTTACAATAGCAACCATATCGTTGCCTACGTCCGTTCCATCAGCGGGCCGGCCATTGAAAAACCGCCGCAAAACAACGACATCGTCGTCGGCGATTCTTTCGGCTACCGCGTCCTGTGCGTCAACGCGCCGGTGGCGATGGATACGCCTCCCATCTGGCAGCCAGTCATACAACGTGGGACAGTTTCTCGGAACTTACTGGCAGGCAACCGCAAACACCCTGGCGGGATGCCCCCGGCCGTCTCCATGGGTGAGGATTCCTTACAACAAAGAACTCGCCGCCAATCTGCACGAGTTGCGGCTGACGTTTCTCTGGCCGCAACAGCCCAACGGCAAACTGGGGCCGGGCCGCCAGACCTTTCGCACGTTGGTCGCCGGAAATCTGGCCCAATATTCCAGCAAAACCAATTTGTATTTTTACCAGTCGCAATCGTTCATCAACGCCACCAACGCGCCATGAACCTGAAATTCCCAATTTCCTATGCGTCGGGTAGGGCGGTCAGTCCCCTGACCGCCGCTCGTTCGCAAGCTGGAGTCGGCGCGCACGGAGTGACGCGCCCTACCGATTCACTCGTCACCCGTCACCCGTCACCCGCCACCCGCCACGCCTTCACCCTGATTGAAGTTCTCGTGGTGGTGGTGTTGATGTCGCTCATCGTGCTGGCGTTGATGGCGGTGTTCAGCAGCACGCAGTCCGCCTTTCGCGCGAGCATTACGCAGACCGACGTGCTCGAAGGCGGCCGCAGCGCAATGGGGATGATTAAAAATGATTTGGAGTCCATGACGCCGTCGTTTGGCACCAACTATGGCGCGGTGAATTTTTGCGTCGTTACCAACTATTGGCAGTATTCATCATCCAACGCCGTGTCGCTGGTGCAATCGTTTTCCGGCAGCAGCCAGCAGCGCACCAACGTGCTGGAATATTTCTTCATCCTCACGCGCCAGAACATGGAGTGGACGGGCACCGGTTACGTGGTGGATACGACCTCATCGAATTACTTCAATCCGCTGTACCGTTTTTCCATGAGCACAAACGTGATGGCTGCCAATCCGGCGGTGCTTTTCAACATTTTTTTCACCAATCTGCCCGCCTACACCGGCCTTCCGATTTCGCCGGCGAACCCCAGCATGAGCCACTTGCTGGACGGCGTGATGCATTTGACCGCGCGCGCCTACGATCCCAACGGCTATTGGATGACGAACACCCCCGAAATTTACGGTGTCCCACCCATCACCAACCGGTATGGGAACGTCTGGTTTTCGCCGCCGTTGCTGGGCGAGGTTGGGTTTTACATGTACAGCAACACGCTGCCGGCGTCGGTTCAAATTGAACTGGGCATTCTGGAAGACCGGACCATCCAGCGCGCCGAATCTTTGAGCGGCGCGGCCCAACTGAATTATTTATCCAACCACGTCGGGCAGGTGCATCTTTTCCGGCAGCGCTTTCCGATCCGCAACGTTGACCCCGCGGCCTATCAATGAAATGAACATAAAACGAACATCCAACATTCAACATTCAACTTCCAACCTCGAATGTGGAATCCAAACCGCTGACAATTCGTTCGGCGTTCGATGTTCAATGTTGAATGTTGAATGTTCCCAACGTTCGCAACGCGGCGTTGCTCTCATCATCACGCTGATCCTGCTCGGCGTGGTGACGTTCATGGCCATCACGTTTCTGGCCCTCAGCCGCCGTGAACGCAGCGCCGTTGCCACCGTCACCGACACGGCAGTGGCGCGATACGCCGCCGACGCCGCGCTGGCCAATGCCGAGGCCCAGGTCGTCGCCAACGTCCTGGCCACCACCAATCCCTATAACTTCACCCTGCTCGTCTCGACCAATTACATCAACCCACTCGGTTTTCAGAACGGTGTTCCCAGTCCCACTAACGTCAATTACGACCATCTATACAACAGCAGTGCATCGTTAAGCCCCGCCGACTTTCTGCAAAACCTGGCCAATTTATATTACACTCCGCGTCCGCCGGTTTTCGTTTCCACCAATGCCGCCGGCGCGAGAGATTTCCGCTTTTATCTCGACCTCAACCGCAACGCGCATTTCGATGCCAATGGGTTGTGGCCGGTCATCAGCCCCAACCTGGCCAAGCCGTATTATGACACCAATGGGAATGAGACGGCGAATTTCAATCCCCCCAACGTTCTGAGCAACTTTTTTGTTGGGGACCCGGAATGGATAGGGGTTTTAGAGCGGCCGGATACACCGCACGGACCGAACAACAAATTCATTGCGCGCTATGCGTTCATCGCGGTGCCGGTTGGCAACGCGCTCGATATAAACGCCATTCACAACAATGCCAGGAGATCAGATCAGATTGTAGCAGATGACGGGTTCTTTCGTAACCAAGGCGTTGGTTCATGGGAGATCAATCTGGCTGCGTTTCTGGCCGATTTAAATATAAATCAGTGGTTCATAAACCCGTTTACTTCCAGTTCTTACTATGATTACGAACCCACGTATATCACGGGCCCGCTTGCCCAATATAGGGCATTTGATGATGCGCTTGCGTTACTAAACTATCGTTATGGCGGGGATTACACCAGTCTCGCTTCGGTGAACAATTTGTTTGGCGGCCTTGGTACTGCGGGAGACACGGCATTCAGGGATGACAGAATTGACGGTTACAGCGATGGGTCGTTGCAGTGCACATTAAATACGAATGCGGATTATCCTGTGGCTGATAATCGAACGTTGCCGTGGGCGGGCGCGGACAACACGAATCGTTTCTTCACTCATCAGGAATTGTTTGACCCGGCTAAAACTCAAAAGGGCGTGATATGGCCGGCTCTAGGCTTCACCGACCATTTGCAGCAGGCCAGCACGAACGTCTCCACCTACGACCGCTACACGTTTTACCGGCTGCTTTCGCAGCTCGGCACCGATTCCGCGCCGGACTCGGGCAAGATGAGCCTCAATTATTCCAACGCCCTTGTTTTATATGATGCCTATGGCGTGGCAACGAACATCGCCATCATTCCCGGAGCGGAGACCAATTTTTTGCCGTGGCGGCCGTTGGACTTTTTTAACGTCGCCGCCGACCGGCTGCTGCGCGCCTACACCACCGAGTGGCGCAATAGTAATCCCACCAACTTTGCCAAAACATTCTACGCGGTGGACCAACTTTAATTCCATTACCAACGCGTCCCAATGGACGACCAATTATCTCCCCTTTGGCATCCAGAACATTCCAGTGATGGTGAGCAACCGGTTCGTCTATTCCTCCGCTGTCAACCGCCTGCTGCAACTCGCCGCCAACATGTATGACGCCACGACCACGAATTCATTTTATCCGTCTGTCTTCCGGCCTGTATTTACCATTTCGAAGGAACGAAATGTATTCATTTCCGGTTATCACCAAATTGTGGGCAATCACAGTCTGCCCAGTTCCGGCGAGCTTCCGTATCCATCAACTCAACTTCCGCTAAGTCAGACGGAGGATGTTACCCTTGTTAATCCAGGGTGCGGGCAATTATTCAATGGGATAACATTCTATGGAGTGCCGTGGATCATCGGAGCGAAGAAATGCCTGCCGAGATTCAACCAATTTTCCATGGTTAATTGCCGCCCAGTTTGCGCGCCTGTTGCAGGACCCGGAGCGAAATTTGTGGCGGATGCCAATCCGACGAACCAGATGTTTGTGATGAGTGTCAACAATAACTTGGGCGTTTCGTTCTGGAATTCGTATTCAATGATTATTCGGCCGTCCGCTTATCGGTTCTCCCAACTTCCGTTTTGTGTCTCACTTGATTCCCTGGCCATGTCGATTCGGATTGGTTACTACCACGAATGTCACCCTTCTCGACCAATTTCATTTTTTCCACCAATCATTGGCAGGTTCGCAGTGGGGGGCGTTTGGGAGTGGCGAGCCAGCCGCCAATTCTTCTTTGTTTACCTTTGGACGAACAATGTTGTCCCGCCAGCGGTTTATTATTTTTCGTCAAAGTCGCTTGAAATCATTACTAACGGGCTGGATAATCTAGATAGTTCTTGGGACAAGAACCAATACCAGCTTGGGTCCGTTGCCGCAGTTTGGATTGATGACGACGAACTGGCTGCAGGCGGTTATCGTGGACGATGGTCATGTGATTGATTACGTCCAGTTGCGCGGCCCCATTGACAATGCTAAGCTAAACAGTGTCCTCAAAGACCCGGATCCCGGCGCGCGCCATATTATTATGTGGGCCACAAATGTTTGGGGCAACAATGGAATAATGCCAAGCTGGGGAATTATTAATCAAATTGATATTTCAAGTCAGCCCGTTAATCCGCCGCCGTCCGCACAATGGAAATCCGGGGGTAAAGATTCCCGGAATATCGGATACCAAAGCCGCTTCACGCGTTTTCTTCATGTCAATTTTGCAGCCCAATTCCGTCTGGCAGTACAAGAGGGAAGACAATGGAAATACCGATTATTATACCAATACTGAATTGGCGGTGCAGGCGCCTTACACTGCCACCCGGACCATTTTTGTGCCGTACCTTTATCAGGTCAATGATCCGCTCGTGCATTACCTGGCCAGCGATCTGGATGCCGGAGCCGGGGCGGTTTGGCAAAACACCTCCACAGCAAACGGTGTTTGGTCTTATAGTGACGACCAATCAACCACGCCAATCCCAACCCCGCCGACAACCGATATTGTTAAAGGCCGTTACCAGCCGTGGAGCAAGACTGCGCCAAACGTATTCCAAACTGCAGACTACAATTTTGTTAACGCTACCAACTGGATTCATTACAAAGACCCGCTGGTCTGGTCGGCGGATTATTGGGATTTCCTGACGAACAAATATCCGACGGTGGGTTGGCTGGGCCGGGTGCATCGCGGCACGCCGTGGCAAACGGCTTATCTCAAGGCGACCAACGTTCTGCATATAGCCACTCCTCAGAATAAAGGAGCCGGATCCAACACTTGGGCGGTTTGGACGGGAGATTACTATGCAGTTTGATGCGGCCAACAGTGCACCGGTACAGGATCGGCTGTTGTTTGATCTGTTTACCACCGCGTTCAACGACAACGCCACGCGCGGAACGCTTTCGGTCAACCAATCGCTGGCAGTTCCGACCCGGCGGCGGGTCTGGCGGCTTGGTCAGCTTTATTCAGCGGCATGGTGGCATTGACCAATAAGTCGCCGAATCATCGTTTATACATATCAAAATGCTCCCCCTGACCAACAATTGGTTGATCATCCATCCGGCAGGTGTGAACGGACTGAGTTCCGCCTCTGGGCAATTTGGTGACAAATATCAACAAGACTCGCGCAGGTTTCATCGGCGCGAATGGTGTGGCCGGTGCGTTTCAGCACATTGGCGATATACTTTCCGTTGCCGGCGCTGACGGAGCAGTCGCCGTTTTTTAACCTACGACCCTGGGTTGCAAACCATAATAGGCATCAGCGATGAACTCTATGAATGGCTGCCGCAGCAGATGATGTCTTTGTTGCGCGTGAGCCAGTTCGCCGCGCTATGTGATTTATTGCTACGGCCAGGCGCTCAAACCCGCGCCGAATGGCATTTACACGGGCAGCGGGCAGTTTTTCGGCTTGGTCACGAATTATCAGGTGGTGTCGGAAATCGCCACCCGCGCCGTCGTGCGCTTCAATGGTACGCTGACCGATGTTGTTACATTTACTCCCGATACCTTTGGAAATCCAATCTGGTTCAGCGTTCCCGTGGTGACGAACAACAATGCCGTCGTTGAACAATTCAACCTTTTGCCGCCGGACTAGAAGCGAAGGCTGAAGGCTAAAGGCCAAAGGCTGAAAGCAAAGATGGAAATGAAAGCGAAGATGAAGAATGAAGAATGACGAAACATGGCAGATGGGGAGCACAGCCGCCGTTGGCATTCCTGGCTGGGTTGCCCGCATGTTTCAGAGTTCGGCGCGAGGGCGCGCCGAACAGCGCCCGGGGCGGGCGCGCTCCCCAATCCTCGCATCGTGACGAATTTGTGAGATAATCATTAACTGACTCAAAGTTATGCGTACGCGTTCGTTGATTTTGTTGTTGTGCCTGCTGGTGGTGGCGGGCGCGTGGCTCCTGTGGCAAAAAACCGCCAGCCAGCGGACGAAGCTGTCCACGCCCCCAACCGTTGCCGCGCCGTCCGCCTTCGCTCCGCTTCGGCACGACAAGGCGGTGCAATCCACCTGCGCCCAGCGCGACGAACATTTTGGCCGCCGCGGCCACCAACGCCGCAACTGCGGTTAAAACAAATCAGTTCGCTTATCGCCTCAGCAACACGACCAAGACCATCGGCGAGCTGGTGGGCGACCGCCACGCGATTTTGCTCGAGAACGCGCTGATTGACACCGCCCGCCCGCTGAATCTGGCCATTCCAAAAAACTTGAAGTCTTCGGGCGATCCGGGCGCTTACATCGTCCAGGCGCGCGGGCCGATTGACAGCGCCTTCCGCGCGATGCTGGCGGCGGCGGGCGCGGAGATTGTGTCCTACATTCCGAACGACGCCTATCTGGTGCGCGTCCCGGCGGGCGCGGCCAACGGGCTGGCGGGCAATCCGCTGGCGCAGGCGGTGATTCCTTACGAGCCGTATTACAAACTGCAATCGTCGCTGCTCGGGCTGGCGGTGGAGCAACAGGCGCTGCCGCCCGGCATGGCGTTGAACCTGGGTTTGTTCGCGGCGGAGGCCGGCGCGGCGGAGCAGCAGATTGAAAAGCTCGGCGGCAAAATTATTGCCACCGATCGTTCCGCCTTCGGCCCGGTGCTGCGCGTGCTGGCGCCGGCGGACTGGACGGCGCTGGCGCAGGTGACCGGCGTGCAACGTCTGGAACCGGCGCGCCGGCGGGTGACGGCGAATGATCTGGCGCGCGTGACGCTGGGCGTGGCGGCGGACACGCTGACGAGCACGAATTATCTGAATCTTTACGGCTCGAACGTGCTGGTGGCAGTGAATGATTCGGGCATTGATGCAACGCATCCGGATTTCACCCTCGGCGGCAGTCCGGCAACTGGAACAGGTGGATCGCCCATCCGCGTCACTGGTTTGACAGCGCTTGATTTGGTGGACACGGAAGGCCACGGCACGCACGTCGCGGGCATCATCGCCGGCAACGGCGATGAAAGTTTGAGTATAGATGGATCAGGTGTGAATGTGGGTTCGGTGGCGGAAGGCTCGGTTTCCAATGCGGATTTTCGCGGCAAGGCGCCGCTGGCCACGTTGTTTTCGATCAACAGGAACCATTCGGACTACGTGTTGCAGACCAATGCGGCGCGCATTCAGGCGTTGATCTCGAACAACAGTTGGGATTACGGCGGGGATTTTGACTATGACCTGGCGGCGGCGAGCTACGATGCGGCGACGCGCGACGCGCTGCCGGGCATGATGGGTTCGCAGCCGGTGCTGTTTGTATTTTCGGCGGGCAATTCCGGCGGCGGCGATGACAGCGGCGAGAATGGCAGCTCGGACACCATCTATTCACCGGGCACGGCCAAGAACGTGATTACCGTCGGCGCGCTGGAACAGTTGCGTTACATCACGAACATCGTGACCACGGTGGACAATGGCGTGACCAACCAGACCGAGTGGTGGAAGCCGCGGACGGATTCCAGTTCGCAGGTGGCGTGGTATTCCGGGCGCGGCAATGTGGGTGTGGGAACGGAAGGCACGTACGGGCGGTTCAAGCCGGACGCGGTGGCGCCGGGCACCTTTGTGGTTTCCACGCGTTCCGGCCAGTGGGACACCAACGCGTATTACAACCCGACGAACGTTTCCTGGACCGATTACACGTTTCAGACGGTTGAAACCAACACGCTGGTTTATTACTCCGTGTCCGTGCCGCCCAACGCGGTCGGCGTGGTCATTCACATCACGACGAACAAATTTTCCACCCTGTTCCCGACGAACCTGCCGATTTACGTGCAGAAATCGAGTTATCCCGACCCGGTCAACGCTACGAACAGCATTGATTTCACTACCGCCTACAACGGGGTTTCCATCCCGCCGGACAGCGGCGGGGCGATTCTTGACATCACCAGCATCCAGAACAGCGGATTTTCCTTTGCCGTGGGCAACAGCACCAATGTGCTGGTGAACTACAATTTGTCGGTGGCCATTGCCGTAACGAACAACTGGGGAGATTATTACCAGGTGCTGGAGGGCATGAATGACAGCCTAGGCGGTTATTATCGTTACGAGTCCGGCACGAGCATGTTGGCGGCGGACGTGTCAGGCGTCCTAGCGTTAATAGAGGATTATTTCATCAACACGCTGAATGTGACGCCCAGTCCAGCGTTGCTCAAGGCGATGCTTATCAACGGCTCGCGGTCGGTTAGCAGCAGCTATACGCTGGCTGTCACCAACGGCGTCAATTTCCAAGGCTGGGGCCTGCCCAGCCTGCCCAATACACTGCCGCTGACGAACAATATCCCGACTCCTATCGGCCCGAACCCGGCGCTGAATTCGGCGCTGTTTTTCGTGGATCAAAGCCCAACCAACGCACTGGCAACCGGCGATAGTCATACTTACACGTTCACGATTGATACAACAGACTACGCACAATATTTGCCCTTGCGCGCGACGCTGGTGTGGACGGATCCGCCCGGTGATCCCAACGCCGCCATCAAGCTGGTAAACAATCTCGATCTGGTCATCACCAACCTGGACACGAGCGATGCCAATTATGGCAGCGTCTATTTTGGCAACGATATATCGCCGGACCTCGGCTACAACCTGCCGTGGGACACCAATGCGCCGCCGAACCTGGACACGATCAACAACGTCCAGAACATCATCCTGTGGCCGCAGCTGGGGGGCAGTTACTCCGTCACCGTCGTCGGCCGCGCGGTGAACGTCAATGCCGTCACCGCGCAGACCAACAATGTGGTGCAGGATTACACGCTGGTCATTTCCTGCGGCGAGGGCGAGGTGCCGAACGCCTTGAGTTCGGTGACGGACAACGGCATAGTCTCCAATCCCACGTCCGACCAGCAGATCACGTTTATCATGAACACGAACACGCACACGTCGTTGGTGGATCAATTTGTCGGGGCCAGCCCGCCGTTGCTCGGCACCAACACGCTGCCGCTCGGCACCAACACGATGTGGGGCAGCAATGGCGTCGTCACCGTCGGCCTGACCAACCAGTGGCATTTTTACGTGGTCAGCAACTCCGGCGCGGCGGATTTCACCAACGCCGCGTTCATCACCTTCGATCCTTACACGCTCTCGATTCCGCGCATGGGCGTTTATCAGGATACCGTGGCCAACGCCACGCGGCCGGAGGCGGACATTGACCTTTATGTGACCACGGACCCGTCGCTGACCAACCTGAATCCCGTGGCGATATCCAACTGTCTGGCCGGCGTGGCTGACAGCCGCGCCTCGCTCGGCGCGCTCGGAACGGAATTTGTCTATTACACCAATTCCGCGCCGGGGAAGATTTATTATGTCGGCGTGAAATCCGAGGACCGGATGGCGTCCGAATACTCGTTCCTGTCGGTGTTCACCGCGACGCCGTTCAGCCAGTTGGACCAGAACGGCAACCTGGTCGTCCCCGCCATGTATCTGCCGGTGGACATTCCCGACGGCAACAACGCGCATCCGGGCGTGACGAATATTTTTGCCCTCGCCATTCCGCTGATTCCGAACATGATCGTGGCCAAGGTCACCGTGACCGACCTGAACGAACACCAGAATTTCGGCGACCTGTTCGGCGCGGTGACGTTCGGCGGCAAATACGCCGTGTTGCACAACCATGACGGTTTCGGCAACACGTTTGGCGCCGCCCCGATCGTTTATGACGACAGCCACGATCCCGTGGCCGGCTCGAGGCACACCGACGGGCCGGGCAACCTGTCGAATTTCCGCGGCGGGTCCGCGATCGGTCCGTGGATTTTGAACGAGATGGACAGCTCGCTCACGATGACGGGTCTGGTGAGCGTTTACAGCCTGTTGATCCAGCCGCACCGCGAACTCACGGGGAGCGGCGTCACCGTTACCATTCCGCCGAAAGCCTGGTTCATTGATTACATGGACGTGCTGCCGGGCTACACGAACCTGACCTTTTACGCGACCAATCTCCCGCCCACGGCCCAGCCGCCCTATGCCATCCAGATGTATGAACAATTCGGCGGCGAACCGACACTGACGAATTACGATCAGGAGGCCGACTTGACCAATTGCTTCAGCGGCACCTATCCGACGGGACAGTCCCCCGGCAATTCCATTTCCGTCGGACCACCGCTGGGTGAGGGACGGTATTTCGTGGGCCTCTATAATCCCGACACCGTACCGCACGATGTCTATCTGCTGGCCGCGCTTGGCGGTTTCGCGTCGGTCATCCAGCCGGGAGATTACGCGACCAACAACCCGACGATGTTGCTGGATGACGCCGTGACCAATTCCACCATTTTTGTTTCCGCCACGCAGTTGATCGCGTCGGTGAATATCGGCTTTGTCGTGGATCATTCGCGCATATCGGACCTGACCTTCACGCTGGTCAGCCCGACCGGCCAGCGCGTTCTGCTCATGGAAAACCGCGGGGGCACGACCACCAACGGCGCGGGCAGCTTCTTCTATACCACGAACTATTTCGCGCCCGTCACGGCCAGTGGTGGTGCGGCGCCGGATACGAATTACCTCAATGTCGGACGAACTTCCGGCCAGCTCACAATCAATTACGACATGTACGGCATTCCCGATGAAATGACCGTGTATTATGGAACCAACAGCAGCGATTTTGTCCCGGCCAATGCGCTTTTTGATTCCGGCTTTGTCAGCTACAACGCAACCATCCCCATCACCTTCGGTCCGGGAAACTCGACGTATGTGACCGTCATCATGAACCAGTACGGCAACCCCGAGCCGGGCACCGCCTGGACTTACACCGCCGGGGGCGTGGAGACGAATTACAATTATCTCGCGTTCACGGAGGACGCGACCCTGGCCACGGACCCGATCAAGTATGCCCTGCCGCCTTACGACCTCGCTGATTTTGGCACCAATTACATCCTCAGCGACTTTGAGCTGGCGACCAACGGGTATTATCTCGCGCCCACGAACATTTACGATGCCCGGGGCGGCTGGAACCTGGCTTCCAACCAGGTCGTGATGGTGGGCACCAACCGGGTGATCCTGACCAACGGAGTGAATGTGATCACCGATCCGGCCAATGCGCAGGGCGGCAGCAATTTCCTGGCGCTGGTCAACAACTCGATTTCACGCGTGATTCCCATGAAGCCGGGCCGGCTGTTCAATCTCACCTTCATGTACCGCGGGCCGGGCATTGCCGGCTGGTGGCGCGGCGAGGGGAACGCCAACGACAGCGCGGACCCGGAAAACGCCGGCAACAACGGAGAATTGATCGGGCGATTCAACTTCCCGGCGGGAGAGGTCGGGCAGGCCTTCGAATTCGAGGATGCCGGGTCGGAATTTCAATTTGCGGGCACCAACACCTATGTGCAAATCCGGCAGCGGCCCTTCCTCATGTATGCCAACACCAACGGAACCGGCGACACCAATTTGTCCCTGGTGCAGTCCACCCCCCTGGATGTCGGCTCCGGCAGCGGGTTTACGGTGGAAGGCTGGATCAATCCGACCAATGCCGCCCTGCCGCAACCGCTGGTCGAGTGGCTGGCCCGGGTGCCGACCAACGGGTCGGACACCAACCTGGTCATCGCGGCGGGTCCGTTTTTGTACCGCGCCACCGGCCACTACTACTATTTGCTGGGCAGCACCAATTGGACGACGTCGGAATTGTGGGCGACCCAGTTGGGCGGGCACCTGGCCACCATTGAAACGGCGAATGAGGAGAACTGGATCTATGACACGTTCGCCAATTATGGCGCCACCAACCGGAATTTGTGGATTGGACTCACCAACAATCCGTACAATCCCACCAACTACGGCTGGATCAGCGGGCTGACCAACGTGGTCTATACCAACTGGACGGCCAGCGGGCCCACCAATTGCAGCGGCAACGATATTTACACCGCCATTCTGGGGCAGACCAACGCGTTATCCCGGACTGTGGGTTTTGGAAAACAACGACGGCGACGCCAACGATGGCATGACTTGCGGCGAGTCGCCGTCCAACCACATTTACGGCGTGGTGGAAGTGGAGGAAATTCAAACGAACGGCGTCCAGCTCTGGATTTCGATCACCAATTCACCCGGCATGACGAACCTGCTCGTCAGCAGCAACGGCTGCCTTTACGCCAACCTGATTGACATCACCAACGGCTGGCATGAAATCTATTCGGCGCCCGGATTGATCCAAAGCAATGTCTATCAGCACGTGGCGCTCACCTATAATACCAACACGGCGTTGGCGGCGCTCTATTACAACGGCACCAATGTGGCCTCGACCAACCTGGGCGTCTTTGTGCCCAAGACCACCGGCGATGTTTTGCTGGGCAGGGACATGAGCCGGCTGACCAACAATTTTTACGGGGGAAAGATGGATGAAATAAGCATTTACAGCCGATGCCTGTCCGCCTCCGAAATCGCCGCCATCTATAACGTTTCGGCCCTACCACCAATCGCAACACCGGCAAGTTTGATCCCTCCATCACGCCGGCGTTGAGCCTGGCCGAGGCCCAGGTGTCGTTTGGCGGATCGGACCACGATCATCCTGGGCGATGAACAACAACTGGCAGATGCAGAGTTTGACGTTCATCGCCACCACCAACTCGCTGCCGTTGCAAATCACCGGGACTTCAGCCGGGCATGTTGCTCGATTCATTCATGTGGCCGAGGCGCCCCTGGGCAATTTGTATTATTTCCCGGAGCAATCATTGGACGTCCCTGATCGGCACCAGCGCCCACGGCACGTGGACACTGGAAATCTGGGACAATCGCGTGGGGGCTTTTATCACCAACAGCGATCAACTGGTCAGCTGGCAGCTTCAAATCGTCCTGCAAACCAACGCGCTGCCCACCGTCGCATTGGATCCCAATACCGCCAGCCGCGATCACGGTGCCGCCGGGCCAGATCGTCTATCTCACCGTGGCTGCGCCAACTTGGGCGACCTTTGCCACCAACATTCTCGTTTCCGCCAACGGCCGGTGGACCTGCTCTTCAATCAGACCAACCCGCCGACGGGTTCCGGTCTGTATGATTACACCTTCCTGACCAACCTGACGAGCGGCGGTTACGTCATGTCCACCGCCCCGCTTCCGCCGCCGCCGCCCCAGTTGCTGCCCGGCCAGACCTATTATCTGGGAGTGAGAAACAACGGCGCCCACGCGGTCCAGGCGGTCGTGGAAGTGGATTTTGCCATGCCCGTCCTGACCAGCGGTCTTCCCTGGACCGATGTGCTGACGACCAACGCCACCGATGTGGACCGGTATTATGCCTTTGACGTGACCAACAACGCCTACGAAGCCACCTTCCAGCTCCTGCAACTCAGCGGCAACGCGGACCTGGTCGTCAGCAAAGGAGCGCCGCTGCCGACGCTGCTCAGTTCCGATTACGGCAGTTTCAACACGGGCAATGCGGATGAGAACATCTACGTGTTCACGAATTCATCCCCGGTGCCGTTGTCGGCGGGACGCTGGTATCTGGGTGTGTTCCCGCGCGATCCCCGGCCGATCCAATACACCATCCTGGCCAAGCAACTGGCTACCAACAGGCCCCCGGCGGTGACCATCATTCCTCTGACCAACAATGTGCCGTTCGAATTCACCGCCGGCCCGGGCGCGGCGCTGACGAATTTCTTCCGCTTTACCGTCACCAATTTCCCGCCGGCCATCCGGTTCGAGCTTTACAATTTGAGCGGCAATGGCGATTTGACGGTGCAGACCAACGCGCCGCCGTTCGGGCCGCCTTTCTTCCAGACCAGCCGGCAGCCGGGCCAAAGCCCCGAGTTGATTTTCATTGCCACCAACAGCGCGCTGAGCAGCCTCACCAACAGCGCGCTGACCAACCTCAATGCGACATGGTATCTGGGCGTGCCCAACTGCGAAACCAACCTGATTACCTACACCATTGTGGCGGTGCTGGACACCAACGGCTTACCTGCCGTCGTTTCCGGGCGCGGCCGGCGCCGGTGGCGGCGCCGTCGGCGGCGGGCGCCTGGGGAACGGGACCAACGGCACGGTTTATCACGTTTATCAACCTCAACGATTCCGGGCCGGGCAGTTTGCGCGACGCCGTGAGCACCACCAACCGCACCGTGGTCTTTGACGTGTCGCGGCACCATCGAGCTGCTGTCGCCGCTGGTCATCACGAATTCGTACCTGACCCTCGCCGGCCAGACCGCGCCGGGCCGCGGCATCACGGTTGCGGGCCGGATGCCATCGGTGCAATACGCCCATGACGTGATCATCCGCGACCTGCGTTTCCGTCCGGTCGCTATGGAGATACACCCGGGGATTTTCTGGGCAAATGGCTTTGAAGGCGCGGCGGCGGCGGATTATGTCCGGAGCAACTCATTTGACGGCTGGACGGTGGTGTCCAATCAGGTCACGGTGATCAGCAATGCGACGCTGGCCTGTTCCGGCACCAACCTGCTGGCGCTGGCCGATGGTGTGATCTCGAACACCCTGCCCACCGTGGCCGGCCAGACTTACACGCTGAGCTTTGCGTATCGCGGGCCGGGTGCCGTGGGTCTGTGGCGCGGAGAAAACAACGCCAACGACAGCATTAGCGGGAACGCTCCCATTGCCATTAACAATATCACCTATACGGGCGGTGAAGTGGGCGGGGCGTTTAACTTTGATGGCAGCAGCAGTCTGATCACCATGGCGGCGAGCGCCGCTCTGAACGTGACCAACGCGACCATTGACGCCTGGATTTACCCGACCAACAGCCAGTATGAACCTATTGTCGAGTACGGCGGCGCCGGACAACTGTCCACCTTTGCTTTTTGGAATAACGGGCAACAGTTGAGTCCCACCCCGGGTTGCCTCTACGGCTATACGCGTCCTTCGGGTTTGATGGCTTACACCTCCGGCGGAGTGGTTCCTCAGAATACTTGGAGCCACGTGGCATTTACCCTCGACGCCAGGAACGGCGTTGCGCTTCTGTTTTATAACGGCGTTCAGGTGGCAAGTGGCCAAATGGCTGGGCCCGTCACTACGGCAAATTTCGCTCCCGTGAACATAGGTTATCGGGACATAAATAGCTCAGATACTTATAAAGGCTATCGGTTTGCCGGTCTGCTGGATGAAGTTAGTATTTACAACCGCACTCTTTCCGCCTCCGAAATCAAGGCCATTTACAATCACGGCAGCGCGGGCAAATTCGATCCGGCGGCGCCGACCATCGCCCAAGGTCTGGCCGAGGCCCAGGTGACCATGGACGGCACAACGCTCCTTTTCTACGGCAACAACACCAACTGGCAGACCACCAACATCACCTTCAAGGCCACGCAGGCCAATACCCCGCTCCAAATCACCGGGCTGGAACCGGGCATGCTGCTGGATGCGGTCAGCCTGACCCCGATTGCGGCAGCCAATGAGGGGGATGCACTACAGTTCACCAACGTGCTGAATGTCATTGCCGATCATATCTCCACCGCCTGGAGCACGAATGACCTGGTGTCGGTGCTGGATTCGACCAACGTCACCGTGCAGTGGTCCATCATGGCCGACAGCCTTTTCAAGACGAACAACCCGCGCGGCGTCGGCTCGCGGCTGCGTTACGGGTCCGGTGCGTTGAGCTTTAACCACAATCTTTACGCCGACAATTACACCGCCAATCCGCGTCTGGGCGACAACCTCAGCCTCGATTTCGTCAACAACGTCGTCTACAACTGGGGCCTCTTCCCGGGCTATTCCACCAACGACCTCACGGACAATCCACTGGGCTTTACCAACCGGCTCAATTACGCCTGCAATTATCTCATCGCGGGCCCGGATTCCGTGGTGACCAACTTCGCCATCACGGGCACGAATCTGGTGATGACCAACACCGCCTTCTGGGGCGGCAGCACCAACACCTGGATTTACCAGACCAACAACGTCATTGACAGCGACACCAACCGCGTTCTGAACGGGGCCGATACGGAGTGGGGCATGTTCACCAATCTTTATACCCGCGTTGGCTGGCCGTTCCCGCTGCCGCCGGTGCCCACCGACGAGGCATTTATTGCGTATGAAAAGGTCCTGGATTTCGCCGGCGTGTCGCTGTTCGCCCGCGACTGGGCGGATGCGGATATTGTTACCGGCGTCCGCACCCAGACCGGAAGAATCATCTCCAAGCCGGCGTTGGGACTGGTGAGCTGGTGGCCGGGCGAGGGCAATGCCAACGACATTGCCGGCACCAATAATGGTACTCCACAAAACATCACTTACACGAACGGTGTAGTGGGGCAGGCATTTGTCTTCAATGGTTCCAATTCCTACGTAAAGATCCCGGCCAGTGCCAGCCTTGATGTGGGAACCAACAACACCGGTTTTACCCTGGAAACCTGGGTCAACCCGGCCAGCGCCACCATCAATCAGATCCAATCGCTCTTTCAGTGGAACCAGGATTCCGGCAGTGGTGCCGGCCCCATCGGGGTCCATCTGGAGATTTCGGGAAGTTGGGATGCCGATCTCCACCTCAATGTACAGGATACCACCCTCACCGGGCATCATGTCTATTCGGCGGCAGGAGTCATAACGGGAAATACCTGGCAGCAAGTGGCGGCGACTTACGACAAAACGACGGGCATGGCGGTGCTCTATCGGAACGGCGTGGTGGTGGCAACCAATAATCTGGGCACCAATTTTACGCCGCGGACCGGCATTAATCTGTACCTGGGCACCCGGCCGGTGGGCAGCTTCCCCAATTATTTCCAAGGACTGCTGGATGAGCCGAAGATCTTCAACCGCCCCTTGTCGGCCGCTGAAATCCAGTTCATCTACAACCTGGAAAGAGCAGAGAATTATCCGCCCCAGCCGCCGCCGCTGGATTCCGACCAGGACGGCATCCCGGATTACTGGGAAATCACCCTGGGCACCGATCCGTTTGTGGCGAGCAACAACAACGACCGCGACGGCGACGGCTACAGCGACCTCGAAGAATACATCAACTGGCTGGCCGCGCCGCACGCGCTCACCGTCACCAACACGCCCGTGAGCGTGGATTTGATGCAGCTTTTCGGCAAGACCGGCAACTTGAGCTTCGCCGTGACCAATGGCGTCCACGGCTTCGTGTATCTCACCAATGTCCTGGGTTCGGTGACCAACACCGGCCCCCTCAGCAACAGCATCGCCGTCTTCACGCCGACCAACAACCTGCCGTACACGACCAATTACAGCGGCTATGCGTCGTTTGATGTCTATGTCACCAATACCGACACCGTCGCCTGGTTCGGCCCCGTGACCGTGAGCGTCATGGTCAGTAAAGTGCCGGTGGTTTACAGCAGCATCGTCACCCTGACCAACCTGATTCCGTACACGGCTCCCCAGGCCACCGGCGCGGACGGCGTGGATTACTACCGCTACTATGTCTCGACCAACGCCTCCGGAGTGAGATTTGAGGTGCTGAATGCCAGCACCAACGTCGTGCTGCTGGCGCATTATGGCCCGCCGTTGCCGTCGCTGGGACACTTCAATTACATCACCAATGCCGGTTTCGGCACCAACGCTCTGATCCTCGTCTGGACCAATTCCATACCGGTGCCCTTGGCCAGTGGCTGGTGGTATCTGGCGGTTTCCAACGCGTCAGGCGGTCTCGCGACTTACACCATGCTGGTCACCGAGATTACGAATACTGCGCCCACGCCGCCGATATTGCCGTCCCTTACCGACCTGATCATCATCGGCGGAGCCCCCCCGGTTACTGTGACCAATACCGCCACGGACACCAATACGTTCGCGGTGCTGGTTTATACACTGGTCAATCCGCCGGCCTGGGCCGCCATTGATGGCAACGGCATCATCACCCTGGCGCCACTCATCACCGATGCCCCCACCAATGCCATCATCACCACGTTCGTCACCGACACCTTCACGGCCCTTAGCGCGACCAACAGCTTCCTGGTGGTGGTGGTCGCCACCAACGGTTTGCCGGCGTTCCCGGGCGCGGAAGGCGCGGGCGGCTTTGCCATCGGCGGCCGCGGCGGCGATGTCTATCACGTCGTCAACCTCAACGATTCCGGGCCGGGCAGTTTGCGTTACGGCATCCAGACCAAAGCCGGCAGCCGCACCATTGTCTTCGACGTTGCCGGCACCATCAACCTGGCTTCGAGTCTCAAGATCAACAAACCCTATCTCACCATCGCCGGCCAGACGGCGCCGGGCGACGGCATCGCCCTCAAGGGTTGGCTGACGTCCGTGCAAAATACCCATGACGTGCAGGTGCGTTTCCTGCGCTGCCGGCCGGGCGACGTCAATTGTCCCGCGTTCCAGGATGATTCCTTCCATTTTGATTATGTGACGAACTCGATTGCCGACCACATTTCCGCGTCGTGGAGCATTGACGAGGCGTTGTCCACCACCGACTCGACGAACATCACGGTGCAATGGTCCATGATTGCCGAGCCGCTCAACAATTCCTGCCACGTGAAAGGCACGCACGGTTACGGCTCGCTCATCCGGTACGGCTATGGCGCCATCAGCTATCATCACAATCTTTACGCGGACAATTACAGCCGCAACCCGCGGCCGGGCGACAACCTCCAACTGGATTTCATCAACAACGTGGTGTTCAACTGGGGCATTTTTGCCGGTTATAACGAGGACGACGCAGCGGACAATCCGGGCGGTTACACCAATTCGCTCAACTACATCGGCAATTATTTCATCGCCGGCACCAACACCACGGCCAATCCCAACATTGCCTTCCGGTCCGGCGTGCCCGACCCCACATTCACGCAGATTTACCAGTCTGGAAATTTCATTGATAACAATCCGTTCGGTCCGCTCAACGGCAGCGACACGGGCGCGGGCATGTTCAACGGCCTTTATACGACGCTGGCGAGCCAGTTGGCCCATGCCGGAAATCCCGGTCACCATCACCAACGCCCCGCAGGCTTATGAACAGGTGCTGGCCTTTGCCGGCGCCTCGGTGGCCGGCGCCTCGTCCTCGGGCGCCTCCCTGGCCCGCGACCGCGTGGACACGAACATCGTCACCGGCGTCCGTTACAAGAACGGATTCATCATTGACTCGGAAACCCAGGTGGGCGGCTGGCCGGCGCTCAATCCTGCTCCGTTGCCGCTGGACACCGACGGAGATGGCATGCCCGATTACTGGGAAATCACCCTGGCGGCATGGAGCCCTGAATGCGCCCAACAACAATCACGGCAATCCGGACGGGTACACGGACCTGGAACATTACCTCAACTGGCTGGCGGCGCCGCATGCCTTGACCGTCACCAACACGCCGGTGGCCGTGGACCTTTATGCCATCGCCGGCCTGAGCGGCAACCTGGGCTTCAGCGTGGCCAACGGCACGAACGGCACCGTGACCCTGACCAACGCCGTCGCCACGTTCACGCCGGCGAATAATTATTTCGGCTTCGCCTCCTTCTATTTCAACGTCACGAACCTGGATACCACCAACAGTTTCGGCCCCGTGACGGTCAGCGTCATGGTCAGCGCCACCAACATCGTCATGACCTGGCTCCCGGTCACCAACGGCGTGCCGCAGACGAATACCGTGCCGGCCAACAGCATCGCCTATTATCTGGTCACGGTGCCCGCCTACGCGCAACTCGCCACGAACATTCTCATTTCCGCCAGCGCGCCGGTGAACCTGCTGTTCAGCCTGGCCGGCCTGCCGACCGGGACCAACACGGGCGACTATTTCCTGATGACCGGACAGACCAACGGCATTTCCCTTTTGAGCACCACCAGCGCGCCGACGAACATTGTTCCCGGCGGGACTTATTATCTCGGGGTGCAAAACACCAACGGCGTGCCGGTCAATTTTGCGATTGAAGTTGATTTTTATCCGCCGCCGCCGCCCCCGCCGGTCATTACCATCACCTCCATTACTTACACCAATATCGGCGGGACGAACGGCTTCCTGCTCCAGTGGCAGGGGCCGACGAATTTCCAGTATGAGATCCAGTGGACGACCAATCTCGCCCCGGTTCTCTGGTACACGGTCCTGAACCCGGTCATCAACGCCGTCCTGACCTCAACCAATGGACATTACAGTTTCTTTGACAACGGCACGCTGACCGGCGGGCTTGGCCCCCTGAAATTCTACCGGGTCCTGGGCAGCCTGAATCTGGGACCGGTCATCGGTTCGGGTCCCGTCACCAACACCGTCCTCGCCGGGGCCATGTCACAGGCGGTGGTGACCGTGCCGGCCAATGCCATCTCGGCGAACAACCTCCTGATTTCCGCCACCGGCCCTTTGAATGTGTGGTTCAACCAGGCCCATCCGCCCGCCGGCAGCACCAACGCGGGCGACTTCCTGATGCTGTCCGCCGCCACCTCCGGCAGCTTCCTGCTCGCCAGCAATTCCGTGCCGCCGCTCGTGCCGGGCGCGAACTATTACCTCGGCTTCCAAAACCCGGGCGCCAGCAACGTCACGTTTGTCTTTCAGGTGGCGTTCGGGTTCGCCCCGACCAACGCGGTGTCCAATTTCAGCGTCATCGTGACCAACGGCGGCATCTGGCTCAAGTGGAGCGGCCAGACGAATTATCAGTACCAGGTGCAGTGGACAACCAATCTCGCGCCGGCGTCGTGGCATACGATCTCGAACATCGTCCTGACCTCCACCACCGGAATCTTCGCCTTCTTCGATGACGGTTCATTGACGGGCGGGTTCGGCCCCATGAAATTTTACCGGCTCATCGCCTGGCCGTTTATGACGCCGATACCGCAGACGCTGTCCTTTTCCAGCGTCACCGTCACCAACATCGGCGGGACCAATGACCTGGTGCTCCAGTGGAGCGCGCCGACGAATTATCAGTATGGGATTCGATGGACGACCAATCTCACGCTGCCCTACAGCAGTTGGTTCGTCATTGCCAGCCCGGTGCTCACGCAGACCAATGGCGTTTACACCTTTATAGACGGCGGCCAGACCGGCCCGCCGGCCAGCGCGAAGTTTTTCCGGATTTTCGATTATTAGTGACGCGGGGCAGGTTTGGAGTTCCGCGTTCACGCGGTTTGGAGCCAAAGTGGACGGGCCGACAGAAGGCGCGTGGGTTGTGAAGTTTGGCAGTGGGTCAGTTTGGGTGGGGCGAGGCTACTGACGAGCCGGCTCGCGAGGACGCTCGCCCCACCGAAATTGCATACTGACCCACTATCTGAAGTTTGACGACCGATGAATATGCTGACCATTCCGGTTTTGACGGCGCTGTCAAAGCGGCAGGAGGAAATCCTGCAGGCCGCTTGTGAAGGGGTGCCGGACAAGATGATTGCCGACCAGTTGGGAGTTTCTCCCCGCACGCTGGAGGGACACTGGCGCGCCATCCATCGCAAGCTCGGCTCGGTGAACCGCTGCCAGGCGGGTTTCATCTACGCCGCCCTGCGGGAAAACCCGCGGGGGAAAGTCCTCGCGTAATTTCGCCCGCTGCCGCCAAAGGCTTTGCTTTCGCCGGGGTTTTGAATATATTTCCTGATTGCAAATAGACGATGGCGAAACCGCGCGAATTGTGGGATAATCATCGGGAGTGCCAAAACGCTTTACTCAGACACGAAAACTGTTGCCGGTCTGTTTCCCTGCCTGATTCACCAAATTACCCATGACCAAAGCCATTTTTGAACTGCGGGGATTCCTTTGGCTCGTGTGTTTGGCGGCATTTTTACCCGCGGCGCCGGCCGATCAGGTCGTTTACGATGATGTCCTGGAAAACAACTGGCAGAATTGGGGTTGGGCCACGCTGAACTACGCCAATACATCACCGGTTCATTCCGGCAGTGACTCCATCAGTGCCACGTTCTCCAGCGCGTGGCAGGGAATGCAAATCTTTCACCCGGACATGGACTCCACGCCTTATGCCGCCATCAGCTTCTGGTTAAACGGCGGCTCCAGCGGCGGCCAGCAATTGCAGGTCTACGGCTTCCTGGATGCCGGGGGGTCACAAAACCAGTGGCAAAGCGCCAGTTACCAGCTGGGACCGTTGGCGGCCAATACCTGGCAGCAATTTACGATTCCGCTCACTGTCCTGGGCGTTGCCGATGAGGCCAACTTTACCGGTTTCGTGATTCAAGATTCGACGGGCGCGGCGCAACCGACGTTTTATGTGGATGACATTTCGCTGATTGCCAATACCAATTACAGCCTCCCCCCGCAGTTCTTTGGCGTTTATCGCCAGCTTTGGATCAATCTGAACTCAAACCTCGGCGGCTCCCTGGCCTCGCTGACCAACACCGCCAACAACCCCAATTGGCCCAACAACCCGGCCGCCGCCTATACGCAGGTCTTCACCAACTTCGAGACGGGAGTCAATACCGGGATGAATAATTACGGCCAGCGATTGCGGACGTTCGTCGTTCCGCCCATGAACGGCTATTACACCTTTTGGATTGCCAGCGACGACAACTCGCTTTTGTTGTTGAGCAGCAATGAAAATCCGGCGAATGAAACCCCGATTGCTTCGGTCGCCTCCTGGACGAACTGGCGCAATTTCACCGCGGAAACCAACCAGCAATCCGCGCCGGTCTATTTGCAGGGTGGCCGACGTTATTATCTGGAAGCGCTCATGGCGCAGGGCTACGGCGGCGACAATTTGACGGTGCAATGGGCCTTGCCCAACGGAACCATTGAGCTGCCGCTGACAACATCCAGCGCGGCGGGCACGCTGTTGATACCCTTCACCGGCCTGACGAACCTGCCTGGAATTTATTTGCCGCCAACCAATACGACGGCAGTTGAAAATGGCAATGTCACCTTTTCCCTGCTGGTGACCAATCAATCGAACGTCAGCTACCAATGGCTTTTAAACGCCACCAATCTGCCCGGAGCCATCACACCGGTTCTCACCTTGACCAACCTGAGTCTCGGTTTGAGCGGACAGATTCTCAGTTGCGTCGTTTCCAACGCGTCCGGTTCGGTAACGAGTGCGCCGGCGATTTTGACGGTTGCCCGGGACACCAATCCGCCCACCGTGGTCCAAACCGTTAACCTTGGCACGACGAACCTGCAAATTGTCTATTCCCAACCGGTGGCTGCGGCGGGCGCGACCAATATTGCCAATTACGCCTTCACCGACGGTCTGGCCGTGACGGGCGCGGCATTGAACCCGGACGGCGGGACGGTGATTTTGACGACCGGTCCGCTGGTTTATGGCAGCAATTATTCCCTCGTCATCAATGGGGTGAGCGACCGGGCCAGCATCCCCAATCCGATTGCGCCCAACACGACGGTTGATTTTCAGGCGCTGCCTTACGTACCGCAGGATATCGGAAATCCACCTGTCAATTCAGTCGTGACGCAGGCGGGCAATGGCATCAACGTGACGGCTGTTGGCACCGACTTCGGCGGCTTTTCGGATCAAGGGGCTTTTTCCTGGCAGCTGTATTCCGGAAATTTTGACGTGTGCGTCCGGGTGGCGGCTTTGGGGTTTTCAGACATATTCGCCAAAGCCGGTTTGATGGCGCGCGAGGATTTGACCGTCAACGGCCGTTTTGCCGCGGCGCTGGCGACGCCGGCGATGAACGGCACGTTTTTCGAATGGCGCGATCCCGTGGGCAGCGCCGCCAGTTCGGCCGGCAATTTCCCTGCGAATTATCCAAACACCTGGCTGCGGCTGCAGCGCGTCGGCAACACGTTTACCGCCTATGCGGGTTACGACGGGCAAACGTGGACGATGCTGGGCAGCGACACCCTGTCCATGTCGAACCGGGTTTATCTCGGCTTCTCGGTCAGCAGCCACAGCCCGAACCAGGTCACCACGGCACAATTTCGCGACCTGGCCAATGTGACGAACGCCGTCATCAACACGCAGCCCGACCCGCACGATGTCATCGGGCCAAGCAGCCGCAAATCACCGGTGGTGTTTTCGGAAATCATGTGGAAACCCGCGCCGCGCACGGATGGGAAGAACCTGGAGTATCTCGAACTCTACAACTCCAACCCCTGGTTTCAGGACATCAGCGGCTATCAAATCACCTGTGCGGACATGAACTACACGTTTCCGGCGGGAACCACGATCCCCGGCGGCGGTTATCTCGTCGTGGCCGCCGCGCCGGCGGACATCGAAAGCGTTTACGGCATCACCAATGTGACGGGGCCTTACACCGGCAGCTTGAAGAAAACCGAAACGCTCGAACTGCTGGATGAACAGGCCGCCGTGTTGTTGACCGTGCCTTACTCGGGGGTCTATCCGTGGCCGGTCGCAACCGATGGCACCGGACATTCCCTCGTTTTGGCCCATCCAACCTACGGCGAAGGCGACCCGCGTGCCTGGGACATCAGCGACGTGGTCGGAGGCTCACCGGGACAGATGGACGCCTTTCATCCCAGCCCGTTGCGCAACGTGGTCATCAACGAAATCCTGCCGCACTCGGAAAGTCCCGCCGTGCCGCAGTTCATCGAACTTTACAACCACAGCCCGAACCGCGTGGACATTTCGGGCTGTATTTTGACCGATGATCCGGCGACCAATAAATTTGTCATTCCGGGGGGCACCGTGATCGGTCCGGCGGGTTTTGTTTCCTTCCCGCAATCGCAATTCAGCTTCGCCTTTCACGGCGCGGGCGAAACGCTTTACTTCATCAAGCCGGACGGCAGCCGCATTCTGGACGCCGTGCAATTCGGGGCGCAGGCCAACGGCGTTTCCTATGGCCGCTGGCCCGACGGCGCGAATGATTTTTATGCCTTCACCACCAGCACGCCGGGCACAAACAACAGCGCGATTTTAATTGGCGACATCGTCATCAACGAATTGATGTATGACCCGATCAGCGGCAACGACGACGACCAATATATCGAGCTTTACAACAAGGGAACCAACACGGTGAACCTGGCCGGCTGGCAGTTCACCGCCGGCGTCACGTTCACTTTTCCGAATGTCACGATTGCGCCGAATGGCTATCTGGTCGTCGCGCGCAACCTGACGAATTTGTTCACCCGATATCCCAACCTGAACAGCGGGAACACGGTGGGGAATTACAGCGGCAAATTGTCGCACAACGGCGAGTTGTTGATGTTGTCCATGCCGCAGACGTTTTATACCAACACGACGATTCTGGTGGCCGAAGATCAGGTGACCTACGGCACGGGCGGACGCTGGGGCGAGTGGTCCTCCGGCGGGGGCAGCAGTCTGGAGCTGATCGATCCCCGTTCCAACCATCGCCTAGCGGCGAACTGGGCGGACAGCGATGAAACCCGGAAATCTTCCTGGGTGGACATCGAAAACACCGGCGTGCTGGATAACGGCACCAATTACGAAGCCGGCATTGCCCACGCGCAAATCGGCTTGCTGGATGCGGGCGAATGCCTGGTGGACAACATCGAAGTGGATTACAACGCAAGCAACTACGTTTCCAATGGCACGTTTGAAAACGGCACAAACGGCTGGTCGTTCCAGGGCTGCATGACGCGTTCAAGTTTGGAAAGCACGGGTTATGTCAGCAGCCATTCGTTGCACATCCGCTGCAGCGACCGCGTTTGGACCGGGGATAATTCCTGCCAGGTTGCCTTGAATGCCAACTCCCTGGCGGCCGGCCAGACGGCGACCCTGCGGTTCAAGGCGCGCTGGCTGCACGGCTGGCCGGAAGCGCTCCTGCGGTTGAATGGCAACTGGTTGGAAGCCACAGGGCCGCTGCCCGTTCCCACCAACCTCGGCTCACCGGGCGGACCCAACAGCCAATCGGTGACGAATGCGGGACCGGCCATTTACAGCGTAACCCACATGCCAAGCCTGCCGGCCGCGAACCAACCGGCCGTGGTGACGGCCCAGGTGCATGATCCGGATGGAATACAAAGCCTGACGCTAAATTATCGCCTGGATCCCGCGACGACTTATACCGCCGTGGCGATGAAGGATGACGGCACGGGCGGCGATGCCATCGCGGGCGACGGTATTTTCAGCGCGACCATTCCCGGACAGGCGGCGAATCAAATCGCTGCGTTTTACATTTCCGCCACGGACCGTCGGGGAGCGGTGACGCGCTTTCCGGCCTTGCGTCCGCAGGATAATGAGCCGGTGCGCGAGTGCGTGGTGATGTTCGGCGACGGCAATCCCGGCGGGAGTTTTGGCGTGTATCATTTATGGCTCACGCAGACCAACGCGACCCGGTGGGCCAATTTGTCCGACTTGAGCAATGAAGGAAATGATTGCACTTTCGTCAACAACACCCGCGTGATCTACAATCTGCAGGGCCGGTTTTCCGGCAGCCCGTATCATCAGGAGTTTGACACTCCCGTCGGCAACCTGTGCCACTACAAATGGGAATTCAACGATGATGATAAATTTCTCGGGGCGACGGATTTCAACAAGATTCATCAGCCGGGCAATGGTCCGGGCGATGACCCCAGCCTGCAACGGGAGGAGCTGGCCAACTCCTTCCTGCGCACGCTGGGAGTGCCATGGCTCTGCAAACGCTATGTGGCCGTCTTTGTCAACGGCAACCGCCGCGGCACCTTGATGGAAGACACCCAGGTGCCCGGCAGCGATGTCGTCAAGGAACACTTCCCCAATGACCCCGATGGGTTCCTCTACAAAATGCAGCCCTGGTTTGAGATGGCTCCCTTTGCTTCGGGCGCCACGATGGCCTTTAATAATTATGCCTGGTGCAACCTGATGTCTTACACGACCACCGGCGGCGTGAAAAAGCCGGCGCGTTACCGCTACAATTTTGAGATTCGCCGCACACCCGGTTCCGATAATGACTTCACCAATGTGTTTTCGCTGATCGATGCGGCCAATTCCTCCAGCTCGCCCGACTACGTGGCGAACCTGGAGAACATGGCGGACATGGAAAACTGGATGCGCGTGTTTGCCGCCAATCATGCGGCGGGCAATTGGGATTCCTTTGGTGCGCAAAACGCCCAAAATCTTTACGGCTACATTGGCACGCTGGGCACGAAGTATTCATTGTTGATGTGGGATTTCAACATCGTCATCGGCAACAGCGGCTCCTGGGGACCGGGACAAAATCTGTTCACCCTGAATTATCAAGACTCCAACATGGCCGCCATCTATAACAACCCCACTTTCCTGCGCATGTATTGGCGCGCCTTGCAGGAGCTGGTCAATGGACCGCTCAATGTCGCCAACAGCGGGCCGCTGCTCGATGCCAAATACAACGCCTTTACCGACAACGGCCTGGGTGTCGAAAACCCTGGCACGTATATCAAACCGTGGCTTTCCCTGGCCCAAAGCCGCATTGCTTCGCAACTGGCCGCTGTGAACGCCACCAACTTTGTGGTCAACAGCGCCGTAACGACCAGCAATAATGTGGCGTATGTGACCGGCACGGCCCCCGTCAATGTGGACACCGTCTGGATCAATGGCGTGGCGTACCCGCTGACCTGGACTACCCTGACCAACTGGACCGTGGCTTTACCGTTGGTCAACGGAACCAATAACCTGAGTGTGGTGGGGGTGGACAGGCATGGACAGCCGATCACGGGCGATAGCAACACGGTCAGCGCCGTCTTTAACGGAGCCAATGCCTCGCCGGTCGGTCAGTTGGTCATCAACGAAATCATGTATGACCCGGTTCTGGCCGGCGCACAGTTTGTCGAACTGTATAACAACTCCACCAACACCACCTTTGATTTGTCGGGCTGGCAGCTTCAAGGATCCGCCTACACCTTTCCGAACGGTTCGATCATCGGTCCGACCAACGTTTTGGTTCTGGCGGCGAATGGCGTGGCCTTCGCGGGAGCTTACGGGGCGACCCATCCGGTTTTTGACACGTTCGGCGGCACTTTGCCGTCAAGCGGAAACCTCGCGCTGAATACTTCCAGTCATGTGACGGTGGCCGAAGTAAAATATGAAAACCAGCCGCCCTGGCCGACGAATGCCAACGGGACCGGTGCGTCCTTGCAGCTGATTGACCCCCGTCAGGACAACTGGCGCGCCGGCAACTGGGCGGCGGTGCTTCCCAACACGCCCGTGACGCCGCAGTGGACGTATGTCACCGCCACCGGCACGGCGTCCTCTTCCCTGTTTTATATCTATTTGCAGTCGGCGGGTGACGTCTATGTGGACGATGTCAAACTGGTCGCCGGCAGCGTGCCGGAAGCGGGAGTGAACACCCTGGCCGACGGCGATTTCGAATCGGGTTTGCGCGGGCCCTGGACGGTTTCGACGAATTTGACCAATTCCGTCTTAGCCACCGTGATCAAGCATACCGGCAATGCCAGTCTGCATTTGATTTCCACCGCTACGGGCACCACCCAAAGCAGCGCCATCTGGCAAACGATCTCGTCTGCACTGACAACGAATGCAACCTACACTTTGAGCTTTTGGTATTTGCAAAGCACCAACGGCGGTCCGTTGACCTTGCGCTTGTCCGGTTCCGGCACCGTGGCAACGGTCAATCCGGCTCCGCCGACGGCGTCCTTTGCTTCTGCCACCCCTGGGGCTCCGAACAGCGTTGCCGCTGCAGTAACGCCCTTCCCGTCTCTCTGGATCAACGAATTGCAGGCCGACAACCTGACCGGCATCACCAACCGCGCGGGCCAACACACGGGCTGGCTGGAACTTTACAATCCCGGCACCAACGTCATCCCGCTGAACGGACTGTATCTGGCCAATAACTACACCAATCTCCTGCAATGGGCTTTTCTGAGCAACGCGGTCATCAACGCCGGCCAGTTCAAAGTGATTTTCGCCGACGCGCTGACCGGCCTTTCGACCACCAATGAGTTGCACACGAGTTTTATTTTGCCCGGCGGCACGGGTTCTTTGGCATTGACGCGAATGGATGCCAACGGCCAGTCGCAGGTGCTGGATTATGTTGACTACCAGGATATCAGCCCCAACGATTCCTATGGCTCGTTGCCCGATGGTCAAAGTTTCAACCGGCAGGAATTTTTCCAGGCGACGCCGGGCGCACCCAACAACGGAACCGCCATACCACCGCCTTCGTTCATTGATTACTCGGTGCCGGGTTCAGTCTATTCTCAAAATTTTGATTCACTGCCCAACCCCGGGGCGGCTTCGGTGAACGCCAACAATCCGGTGGCGATCAATGGCGTCACTTATTCCCTGGCCAACCCTTACGATTTTGCCTTCCCGGTCACCGCCAGTGGCGGCAGCGGCGGGTTGGGCATCTCCGCCCTCGTGGGCTGGTATGGCTTCAGCGTTTCCGCTTCCCAATTCGGTGCGACCGACGGCGACCAGACCACGGGCGGTCAAATCAGTTTCGGTTTGCCCAACAGTTCAAGCCGGGCGCTCGGCTTGCTCGCCACCAGTTCCACAAAGGGCACCGCTTTTGGCGTCCGGTTCATTAACGGAACGGCTATCACTTTGACACGCATGAATCTTCAATTCACCGGCGAAGTCTGGCGTCAATCCAATGTGCCCAAGACCCTGCAATTCTGTTATTTCATGGATCCCACTGGCACCAATACTTTCCCAAGCACCGCGACGGCATATTTGCCAGGCTTGAATGTAAGTTTCCCGACGGTTTCTGCCGATTCGGGCGGTGTTCCGGTGGACGGTACCTCGCCGCTCAATCAAACCAACCTGAGCGTGTTGAACCAGACCATCACCAACTGGCCGCCGGGCGCCGCCTTGTGGCTGGTGTGGCAAATGACAGATAGCACCGGCAAAGCCCAGGGCTTGGGCATTGATAATTTGAGTTTCTCCGCCAGTATTCCGCTCCCTGTGCCGGTGAATATCCAGATTTCGGGCACAAACATCTTCCTGAACTGGTCGGGCGCTGTGGGTCAGACCTATCAGCTCGAATACAAAAATAATCTCTCCGACCCGGCTTGGACGCCGTTGGGCAATCCGATCACCGGAACCGGCGGAACGCTGACGCTTACCAATAACTTTGGTGTTTCACTGCAACGCTTTTTCCACCTGCGGCTGGTGAATTAATCATGGAGCGCCGATCTCCGATCCGTCGCGTTTCTGGGAAAACTCAACACTTGCGGTGCCCGGGTCCGACGTTCCGAATGCGTCGCAGCTCGGTTTGCACGGTTCTCCTTTGCATCCGCCAAAACTTCCGGTAAATTTATCGATTGTTTGATTCGAGGATTTCGGAATCGTGAGCAAGGAATTTATCAGGATTGGCGGCGCGCGTGAGCATAATCTCAAAAACCTCACGCTGAACATCCCGCGCGACCGGCTGGTGGTCATCACCGGCCTGAGCGGGAGCGGCAAATCGTCGCTCGCGTTTGACACTATCTACGCCGAGGGCCAGCGCAAATACGTCGAAAGCCTCTCCGCCTACGCCCGCCAGTTTTTGGATCAGATGCAAAAGCCGGAGGTGGATTTTATCGAGGGCTTGTCGCCGGCCATTGCCATCGAGCAGCGCAGTTCTGGCAGTAGCCCGCGCTCCATCATCGCCACCACCACCGAGATTTACGATTACCTCCGCCTGCTGTACGCGCACATCGGCAAACCCCATTGCCCGGACACCGGCGTGCCCATCGTCTCCCAGACCACCAGCGACATCGTGGACAAAATCCTCGCACTGCCGCCGAAAACTAAAGTGATGCTGCTGGCCCCGGTCGTCCGCCGGCAAAAAGGCGAGTTCCGCGATGTGATCGAACGCCTCGCGCGCGAAGGCTTCGTCCGTGCCAGGGTGGACGGCGGATTCGTCGAACTCGCCGCCGACACGCGCGTCAAGCTCGACAAAAAGAAATTTCACAACATCGAGGTCGTCGTGGACCGGCTGGTGATTGACAGCAAGATTCGCGTGCGGTTGGGTGATTCGGTCGAGACCGCGCTGCGCTGGGGCGAGGGCGTGATGTTCACGCTGCACCAAATGCCGGCTGTAGCCGCGGACGTTAGTCCGCGCAAAAATCAAAATGCGCCAACTGACGTCGGCGGCTACGAAAATTGGATCGAGACCCTGCACTCGAACAAGATGTGCAGCCCGGCCACGGGCAAGAGCTACGATCCGCCCACGCCGAAACATTTTTCCTTCAACGCCCCGGCCGGCGCGTGCCCGGTCTGCCACGGCCTCGGCCAGAAGATGATTTTTGATGAAAGCCTGGTCGTGCCCGACCCGGAAAAATCGCTCGAGGACGGCGCGGTGCAGCCCTGGCGGCGGGCGGGCAAGCGGATGAACATTTATTACAAGGCCATGCTGCGCTCGATCGCGGCGCACTTCGGCGTCAGCCTGGAAACGCCCTGGAAAAACCTGCCGGATGATTTCAAAAAAGTCCTGCTGCACGGTTCGGGCGAGGCCGAGGTTGATTTTAACTTCTGGCGCGGGGGCAGCCAGCACACCATCAGCCGTCCGTTCGAGGGCGTGCTGCCGAACCTGGAACGGCTGTTCACCGAAAGCGAAAGCGAATTCGTCCGCAACCGCATCAAGCCCTACATGAGCCCGCAATTTTGCGACGTGTGCAAGGGCCGCCGGTTAAAGCCGGAAATTTTGGCCGTGACGCTGGGAAATGCAAACAGCCACCTCACCCCGGCCCTCTCCCCCTCGGAGGCGGAGAGGGAGAATGGTCGTCAAAGCGTCCGCGAATCGGGCATGTCTCGAAATGCCGGGGGACCGAGTGCAATTCTCCCTCTCCCCGAGGGAGAGGGCCGGGGTGAGGGGAAACGGAGCACACGGAGGCCTGTGCCATCCCGAATTCCCGGTCTGTCCATCATGGACGTCTGCGCGCTTTCAGTCGAAAAGGCCGATGAATTCTTTGCCGGCCTCAAGCTCACGGAGTTCGAGGAAAAAATCGCGCATGAGGTCATCAAGGAAATCCGCGCCCGGCTCGGTTTTTTGAAAAATGTCGGCCTCGGCTATCTTACGCTCGACCGTGAGAGCAGCACGCTCAGCGGCGGCGAGGCGCAACGTATCCGGCTCGCCACGCAGATCGGCGCCGGACTCGTCGGCGTGCTCTACATTCTGGACGAACCCAGCATCGGCCTGCACCAGCGCGACAACGACCGCCTGCTGGCCACGCTCAAGGGCCTGCGCGACCTCGGCAACACCGTGCTCGTCGTTGAGCACGATGCCGAAACGATCCGCAACGCGGATTACATCGTTGACCTCGGCCCGGGCGCGGGCGTCCACGGCGGCGAACTGGTGGCGGCGGGCACGTTGACGGAAATTCTGGCGAATAAAAATTCGCTCACGGCGCAGTATCTGCGCGGCGAACTTTCGATTCCCATCCCGAAAAAACGCTTGGTGCCGGCCAAAGACCACAACTGGCTCGAAGTGCTCGGCGCCAGGGAAAACAACCTGCGCAACATTGACGCGCGGATCCCGCTCGGCACATTCACGTGCGTTACCGGCGTGAGCGGCTCGGGCAAAAGCACGCTCGTGGACGACATCCTGCGCCGGGCGCTATTCCGCAAATTTTACGGCTCCAGGGAAACCCCCGGCGCCCACCGCGCATTGATGGGTTTTGAGATGATTGACAAGGTCATCGTCATTGACCAGTCGCCGATTGGCCGCACGCCCCGCTCGAACCCGGCCACCTACACCGGCATGTTCAACCACATCCGCGATTTGTTCGCCAAACTGCCGGCGGCAAAAATCCGGGGCTACGCGCCGGGCCGGTTCAGCTTCAACGTCAAGGGCGGGCGCTGCGAAAAATGCGAGGGTGACGGCCTGCTCAAGATTGAAATGAATTTTCTGCCGCCGGTCTATGTGACGTGCGAGGTGTGCGGCGGCAAACGCTACAACCGCGAGACGCTCGAAATCACCTACAAGGGCAAAAACATCGCCGACGTGCTGGCGATGACGGTGGACGAGGCGGTGACTTTTTTCCGCGTGGTGCCGCAGATTTACGATCCGCTGCTGACGCTCGCCGAGGTCGGCCTCGGTTACATCGGGCTGGGGCAGGCGGCGACGACGTTGAGCGGCGGCGAGGCGCAGCGCGTGAAGCTGGCGGCGGAATTGAGCCGCAAGGCGACCGGGCGCACGTTTTACATCCTGGACGAGCCGACCACCGGCCTGCATTTCCACGACGTGGCCAAGCTGCTGGAAGTGCTGTTCAAGTTACGCGACACGGGCAACACCCTCGTCGTCATCGAGCACAACCTCGATGTCATCAAAACGGCGGATTGGATTATTGACCTCGGCCCGGAGGGCGGCGATGCTGGCGGCCGCATCGTCGCGCAAGGGCCGCCGGAAGCCGTGGCCCGCTGCGCCGAAAGTTTTACCGGGCAGTATTTGAGAAATGTGCTGGTCGTTTGAATCTCGAAGTGGCATGGAAGATTTGCCGACACCCAAAACATAAAACCCAGTTTTGAGAAAGCCAAATTTTTTTACTTCAGGACACCAACAGCGCGGTTTCAAGCTTAATAAAAGGCAAACTCACTTCTTGGGATTCGCCTTTTGTTGGATAGCCTCGGCTTCAGCGATGAGTTTTGAAAGTGGCACATCCAGCGCCCTGGCCAGCGCCTTGGTGACATTCAGGCTGGGATTTCGCAAAGATCGTTCCAACATTCCAATGTAGGTCGGATGCAAATCGGCTTTTTCAGCCAGCGTCTCTTGGGATAACGCCTTTCTTTCCCTGTGCCGTCTGAGCACAAGGGCGAAGGCATCCGACATTTCCAAACGCCGCATTTTGACAGAATGCGGCGAAACCGGGGAGGCGAACACAGACAGTTGTATTGAATACAATAGTATTTATTTTCCGCTTGACTGTCCCGGCTGGTGATTTAGAGTCGCTCCTGAATTCGGGAGAAACCGGGTTAAAAACTTATGAAAAAGACACGGATGGTTTCAGTGGGGATTGCATTTGTTCTCGCAATTACTTTCAGTTTACACGCCCAAACAACGACCATATCCATTCAATCTTTGCATTCAGCTTCAGCCGACGATTTGAGCGTGATGTTGCAGGCGATAGAGGAAACGACGCCGTTGCCGGCGGAATCATTTCCACGGGGCGCCACATTCTGGTCCGCTAAAAATATCAATTATCCCCCGCTGCCATCGAACATCAATAATCTGCCGGCGTGGAATTTAGGGGGTGGCAACTGGCTTCTGGCGGACCAGGATTTCGACTACGCGGCGCTGGAACAGCAAAATACGGCGATGCACATGCTGTCCAGGGCAATGGGTTTGGAGATGGACAACCAAGATATTGCCGGCAGCAGCTACACGATTGACACCAACGGTTTATTTTTGGAGATCACGGGTATCAACAGCGGCGCGGCTTGGTTCAATCTGCACAACTCCACCAATCAGGTCTATGCCATCTGGAGCACAACGGATCTGCTGGCGGGGTGGAGTGTGGCAGCGGAAGTATGGCCGACGAATTCAGAGGTGATGCCCTTCACGGTGCCGACGCTGGAGCGGCAGAATCTGTTTGTGCGGGCGGAGGACTGGACGGGAGTGGACAGCGATGGCGATGGCATCCCGGATTGGTGGATTTGGAAGTATTTCGGCGACCTTTCGGAAAACGCCACCAATTTGGACAGTCAGGGCAACACGCTCCTTGATGACTACCAAAACGTCGTTGACCCGAATGTCATCCAATTCTCATTGCCGTTCACGAATTATTACGTCAACACCCTTAACGTGCCCGTCCAATTGAACATCTCTGGCGGCGTGCCGTCTTACATGGCGGTGCTGATCAATGACATGAACCAAGACGATGCCGTCTGGCAGCCCTACACCTCGTCCAATATTGTCGTGACGCTTGGGTCAACGAATGGCGCGTACGGTATTTTCGTGGGTTTGCGTGGTTTGCCGCCCGATGCAACCCAAACCTGGCGATGGGCATCGGTGACTTTGTATTTCGTTGCGCCGCTGCTGACCATTACCAGCCCCGCAACCGGCATGGTCTCCCAATCTCCAATCCAGTTGCAGGGTTACGCCAGTCAACCGTTGGAAAGTCTGACTTTTGATGTCAGCAACGCGGCGGGCGTTTTCACCAATCAACCCGGCTTTCTGACGGGACAATTCTACGACACCAGCCTGCTGGCCTATACCACCAATTACTTTGAATGTTCCGACATCGTCTTGAACGATGGGACGAACGTCATCGGGCTGCACGCCACCGACTGGGCGGGAAATACGGCCAGTGTCAGTTTTACGCTGGATTATTCCGCCGACACCAATCCGCCGGTGTTGAATCTTGTCTGGCCGCAGGATGGCGCACCTGTCAGCGGCAGCCAGTTCACCTTGGAGGCGCAAGTCAGCGACCCGAAGGCAACTGTCACGGCTTCGATTAACGGCAACACGGTGTAAGGATTGGTTGAGCAGAATGGCTCGGTTTGGGTGCAAAATCTGCCGTTGAACGCCGGAACCAATGCCGTGATTCTGACGGCCAGCAATGCCATTGGCAGCGTGAGTGTCACCAATTTTAATGTGATTGAAAATGATGTGGGCCTGGTGATCAATCCGTTGACCAGCGACCAGTTGAATCAATCATCCGTTGATGTGACCGGCTTCATCGGCGATCCAATTGACGACTGTGTGTTTGTCAATGGCGTGCAGGCAACGGTTTATGATGATGGCTTTTGGGAGGCAGATGGTGTGCCGGTAAACCCCACCGGAACGGCCAGTTTGTATGTACAAGTTTATGTTGGCGATCCCGTTCTTATCGCTTCGCAAAAGGCCGATAAGCCACAGCCGGCGATGGTGGTGCTGGCGGGCTACTCGGGTTTTATCAATACCCATGGTTTTTTCTTTGCCAACATTCTCTGGCCCGTTCTTAACGTTTCCACCATCAACTGGGCGCATGATTCCGGCGGGAACGAAACCGACACCGGATATACTCCCACCGATGCAGGGACAGCGGAAGGTTACTTCAACTCCACGGACGGCCTTCCCGCCGATGGCCCCGGCTTTGCGACCCCGGAACTCGGATTGGTATGGGATTATTTTTCGGTGAACATCCCGGATGGAGACGGTGGCAACTTTCAGCGTTCGTCCAAAGCGCAACCGATGATTGCGCCCTCGGGTCAGCAGCCGGCGGGGACAACCAATGTTTATCTGGTGCTATATATCCGCGCATAAGTAATTCGACATCATAGTCAAAAGAATGGGCGCATTAAATTGGCAATGTCTTCCGGGTGGCGTTGAACATGGCGGAAGGTGCGAAAGAGCGCCTGGCAAAGGTGTTGGGGTTGTTCAAAGAAACGGTTGTGGGTCGCGTGCTTTCGCGTGTAATTCCAAATCCGTTCGGTGGCGTTGAGTTCCGGCCAGTAGGGAGGCAATGGGAACACCTCGACGTAACGGCGGTGTTGGGCGAACCACTGGTAGGTTTCCTGCTTTTTATGATACGAGGCGTTGTCTTGGATTAAGAACACACGATGGCCCCGCCGATAAAACGCCGGCACTAAAACCTGATCCAGAAACGCCACATAGGTTTCCCATTGGAAATAGTCTTGTTGGTGGAGGTAGATAAACTGTGCGGTGTCCAAACGCACGGCCCCAAAGATCTTCTGCGTGTTCCGCTCGCCCCGGGTCGGAATGTGCGGCTGGCTGGCCACGCGAGCCCAAGTGGCGTGCAGGGTGGGCGTCTGGCGGAACGACGCCTCGTCCTCAAAGACAATTATCGCCCCTTCGCTGCGGGCTTTTTTTTAAGGCGCGGATAGGTATAACGAACCCATCGGTTCTTCCGATCCGGGTCGGCCTGCACCAGTCGGGTGGTCGGACGCTGCACCGAATAGCCCAATTGCTTGAGCAGCTTGCGGACGTGTCCAGGATGGTAATGCCGATTGAACTCATCGCCGATGACGCGGCTAATGACCGGTGAAGTCCAAATGCCGGTTTCCAAACCATACGCTACCGGGCCGCTGTCCAGAATATCCTGTAGTTGTTCCCGCTGCACATCGTTAAGTCCCTCCGGACGGCCCGCACGATGACCCTCCAGCAATCCCTGCTCCCGATGCCGATTCCAGTGTTCAATCCACAGGGGAATGGAGGAGCGATGAACTTTCAAGGACTGGGCGATTTGGCTGGTCGTCTGGCCTTCAATGCTTAACGCCACGGCGTGAAAACGCTGGGCCACGCGCGGCTCTTGGTCTTTGATGGCTTCCTTGCGCAGTTGCAGCAGCAACTGCACGCTTCGTTCATTGCCTTTGGCAAACACAGGGCGCATATTGCCCACAAACCATAATGCGCCCCCGTACACATGTCGAATTATTTATGCGCGGATATATAGTAAGCGCATCGGAATATTCCAACCCCATTCAAGGCTTCGGATCTACTCCCGGAGATTTGCCCCAGCCGCCGGAATGGTGGCGGTACAAAGGTGAAGCTTTGGTCAACACTGGAATCACCAACACTAACGGCGCGGTGTGGGGCGCAACGCTGGTGTCGGCTCTGGCAGGCACGACTCCCATTATCACGCTCACCAACACGCAGTATTACGACAACAATGCCGCCAGTTTGAATGTGCAACTGACGAACGTGATTAAAATCGTGGATGCGAACAGCGGACAGGATTTGACGAGGCAACTAAACACGATGATTGTGGGGCAGCAAATGAACCTGCAATGTCAGTTGACCATTACCAACTTTACCGCCACCAACTTACAGTGGACCGTGCCGGGCAGGACGGTCAAAAAGTATGACCAAGTTTTATTTTACACCGAAGGTATAGCTACCACTTACGCGACAAATGCAGACCTGCAAACTTCCGATCTTTCATCCAACTTAGCTTCTTTTTACTGGATTAATAGCGGAACAAATCTTGAAGTGGATTGCGAAGCAACAATAGATGGCAAAAGCGTGACAAGCAAAGCCTTTTTCAATGTGTTGCGCCCTGCTAGCAGCCTGTTGAAGTAATTGTGAAAATAAAATATAATTGTGTTGTCTTATAGTTAGTATAAGTTACAATTTTTCATGTTCAAACCGCAAACATTGCCGCCGCCGGAACTTTTCGTTCCATCCCGTCAACTGGTGCAGCCTGTCTCCTCCTCTTTTTACATCAAGCTCGACCAGACGCTCCAGTCTTTTTCCTTTGCTTCCGAAGTGCGGCAGCTTTGCGCGGCCTGCTATTCCGGCAATGGCCGTGGTCGTCCGGGCGTTGACCCGGTGGTGTATTTCAAGATGCTGATGGTCGGTTTCTTTGAGAACATCCCCAGCGAGCGGGGCATTGCCGAGCGCTGCCAGGATTCCATTTCCATCCGTGCCTTCCTGGGCTATGACCTGACCGGGAACACCCCGGATCATTCCACCCTGTCGGTCATCCGCTCCCGTCTGGGCGTGGAGGTTTACCACCAGGTATTCCTTCTGATCTTGGCGGCCTTGCAGGAGCACGGGCTGGTCAAGGGCCGCAACGTGGGCATAGACGCCTCCGTGATCGAGGCCAACGCCTCGCTCAAAGGGCTGGTCAACCGCCAGACCGAGGAAGTCTATTGGGAATATGTCCGCCGTCTGGCCGCGGAGAACGGGATTGATCCCAAGGATGCCGACGCCGTCCGGCGGTTTGACCGCAAGCGGCCCAAGAAGATGAGCAACCAGGACTGGGAAAACCCCAATGACCCTGACGCCAAGATCGGGCCGACCAAGGCCGGGGCCACCGACATGATCTACAAGCCGGAGAACACGGTGGATTTGGACACGGGCGCGATCTTGAACGCGGAGGTGCGTCCGGGCGATGAACCCGATCACAAGGATCTCGCGCTGCATGTGCTGGAGGCGCAGGAGAACATCAACGAGGTTAAAGAGCTTCCTGCGGGAACCCTGACGATTGAAAGCGCCACGGCGGACAAGGGCTATCACGCGGTGCCGGAAATGGGCGGCTTGCAGCAGGAGGGGATTCGCACGGTGATTTCCGATCCGGTGATCAACCGGAACATGGAGAAACTCACCGACGAAGAGTCCAAGGTGGTGCGCAGTGCCAGACGGAGCGCCAAAAGCAAGTCGGGCAAGGAACTGTTGAAGAGCCGGGGGATGCACCTTGAGAGACCGTTCGCGCACATACTGGATGCCGGAGGAGCGCGGCGGACGACGCTCCGGGGACGGGACAACCTCAACAAGCGCTTCAAGTTTTCGGCGGCCATTTACAACCTGTCGCAACTGATGAGGAAACTGCTGGGCGTGGGAACACCCAAACAATGGGTGGCCTGGGGGAAGGCCCTTTTTTACGTGGTCTGGAGGCTTTTGCTGGAGGGAGGGTTCCGGTTTGCCGGAAATATTGGAACGGGACTGCAAAGATACGGGCGGCGATTGGTGGCGCGGGTGGAAGTTATGGCCGCAGCGATTTTTCGCGCCTCACCCGCCCGCCTTAATTATGACCATTGTTCAACAGGCTGCTAGCGTGTTTTCAGCGATTACGACGACCAATGTTCCGCCAGTGAATATCATCACCGACGAGTTTGGAGGAATTGCGCTGCAATATGGTTCATCGCAAACAAATGAAAATTTAGCTGGAATTTATTTCTCATTCTCCGTGACCACGCCGACGAATGGAACAGGGTCATTCGGTTTTCTCCAAGTGGTTGACCAGACAACGCGCCGATGGATTTTGGACGATACGAACAGCACGGCTCAAAAAAGTTACGGCACAAACCGTTTGGATAGCATCCCAGGTGGCCCAATTGCTTATCCACAAGCGAGCGTCAATGGTGGTGAAACCAAATCTCTTTTTTATTATGATTATCCTGTTCAATATCTCAAAGCAGGAAATTTTTCCAGCAAATGGGCGAGCGCTGATGACCATTTTTCAAGTTATTTGGTTTATCGTCCCGCTGGGGATACGAATAAAACCATTTGGGTCGCTTTGCGAAAAATGGAATGGAATTGGTCGGGCGGAGCAACAAAAGGAACAAATGGTGTCTGGGCGTTGGATTCAGGTTGGCCATCGCCGCCGGTTAATCCTGCAAGCGTAGATACCGATGCTCTGCCAATTTGGTCTGGAGATGGACTTTCCTTGCCAGTGGTGCCGGATGACTAAAAAATCAAAAAATCTATGAACAAATTACAATTCAAAATTATTCAATCAGCGTTGGTCGCCAGCGCATTGCTATTTAGCTTGTCGCTACGCGCCGAGCTCATTTTGCCAGCGGATTACCATCACACAAACAGTCCAGTGGTCGCTGGGTTTAGATTGACGATTGCCACAACAAATGAATTTTTTACGGTTCGGCAACCTATCCTTTTGACCGTATATTTTGAGAATGCTTCCACCAACGACGCAATAGTATCTATTGGGCTACGACCGTTTTTATTCACTATCATCGGGCCGGATGGAAAGCCAGTTTCTGAAACGGAGATTGGAAAGATGCAACTTGAACCGACAAGGGGCAGTAATTTTGGCGCACCAATAAAAGCAGGCGAAAGCTACACCAGTCAATGGGGTTTAAGCGCGTTATTTTCGATGACAAATGCCGGTGAATACTCGGTGACAGTTTTGCGAAAGTCTCAAGGTAACGAATGGCTGGCTGGCCCATTAAAAATAGTGATTAACGAACCGAAAGCAGCAAATGAACCTGCCAACCGGCAGTAATCCAATCACCTGTTCCGGCGGTGAATTCACTTTGCGAAAAATGGAATGGAATTGGTCGGGTGGAGCAACAAAAGGAACAAATGGTGTCTGGACGTTGGATTCAGGTTGGCCGTCGCCGCCGGTTAATCCTGCAAGCGTAGATACCGATGCTCTGCCAATTTGGTCTGGAGATGTACTTTCCTTGCCAGTAGTGCCGGATGACTAAACAATCAAAAAATCTATGAACAAATTACGACTCAAAATCATTCGATCCACACTGATAATCGTCGCTGCATTGGCCAATTTGCAACTGCGAGCAGAATTGGTTTTCCCGGCTGATTATCATTATACGAATAGTGCAGTGGTTGATGGATTGAAATTGGTAATTGGAACAACCAACGACGTTTTTGCTTCTGGACAATCAATTGTCCTGACTGTCTCTCTTCAAAACACTACAACTAACGATATAATGACGGCGGCGCGAATACCGCTTTACTTTATTACTGTCGTTGGGCCGGATGAAAAAGAAGTGCCCAAAACAGAAATTGGGCGGAATGAATTAGAATCAGTCTTTGGAGGAGGGCGAGGACTCCAAATCAAGGCGAACGAAAGCTACACAACACCATGGTATCTGAATAAAATGTTTTCAATGACAAATGCTGGTAGATATTCCATAACTGTCTCTTGGAAGTCTCCCAAATGGACCGCCGGGCCATTGAAAGTAACGGTTACAGAACCGAAAAGGAGCAAGTGATTTTCGCGGACACGGGAAAACTAGTTCAATCAGTGTTGGTCGCCAGCGATTGCTGTTTTAGCTTGTCGTTACGCGCTGAACTCATTTTGCCAGCAAATTTCCCAACCGCCAATTGTTGGTCATGGGGCAATCCAAATGCTGTGGACAAAGATTTCAGTACAGAATTGGCGCGTCAAACTGGACCTACTACGAACGATATGGTAGGCCATTGGGGGGTGTTGTCAGTGACGCTCAAGCCTCTATCCGTTTCCCAAAAGACATTTATTCCCTTGGTGAACCGATCGTAGCCACCATTCTGCTGCGGAATAGCAGCGACAGAAACGGAAACGGGTCCTATATATCCGCGCATAAATAATTCGACATGTGTACGGGGGCGCATTATGGTTTGTGGGCAATATGCGCCCTGTGTTTGCCAAAGGCAATGAACGAAGCGTGCAGTTGCTGCTGCAACTGCGCAAGGAAGCCATCAAAGACCAAGAGCCGCGCGTGGCCCAGCGTTTTCACGCCGTGGCGTTAAGCATTGAAGGCCAGACGACCAGCCAAATCGCCCAGTCCTTGAAAGTTCATCGCTCCTCCATTCCCCTGTGGATTGAACACTGGAATCGGCATCGGGAGCAGGGATTGCTGGAGGGTCATCGTGCGGGCCGTCCGGAGGGACTTAACGATGTGCAGCGGGAACAACTACAGGATATTCTGGACAGCGGCCCGGTAGCGTATGGTTTGGAAACCGGCATTTGGACTTCACCGGTCATTAGCCGCGTCATCGGCGATGAGTTCAATCGGCATTACCATCCTGGACACGTCCGCAAGCTGCTCAAGCAATTGGGCTATTCGGTGCAGCGTCCGACCACCCGACTGGTGCAGGCCGACCCGGATCGGAAGAACCGATGGGTTCGTTATACCTATCCGCGCCTTAAAAAAAAGCCCGCAGCGAAGGGGCGATAATTGTCTTTGAGGACGAGGCGTCGTTCCGCCAGACGCCCACCCTGCACGCCACTTGGGCTCGCGTGGCCAGCCAGCCGCACATTCCGACCCGGGGCGAGCGGAACACGCAGAAGATCTTTGGGGCCGTGCGTTTGGACACCGCACAGTTTATCTACCTCCACCAACAAGACTATTTCCAATGGGAAACCTATGTGGCGTTTCTGGATCAGGTTTTAGTGCCGGCGTTTTATCGGCGGGGCCATCGTGTGTTCTTAATCCAAGACAACGCCTCGTATCATAAAAAGCAGGAAACCTACCAGTGGTTCGCCCAACACCGCCGTTACGTTGAGGTGTTCCCATTGCCTCCCTACTGGCCGGAACTCAACGCTGTCACCGGTCACTTCAAAACCAGCCAGTCGGGGTCGAATCAAAACCGGCCACTCTGAGGCGTGGATTTCATAACAGGTTCATGTTTGGATGCAAGGTTTCTTGTATTTGAACGTCGTGTCGGCTCCGGCAGCCGGATAAACGAGCCGGGGCCGAGCTGCGAGCCTTAGCTCGCGGCCCCGGCGGTCGGCGGTTCGTTTGATTTCCGGCTTTTCTTGTGTTCCGGGCTGATACCCGGCGCTTCCTTGACGCGATAGCTTTTGCCGGTGATGGCAATGACCTGGGCGTGGTGCAGGAACCGATCCAGGATGGCGCCGGCGGTGGGCACATCGCAGAGCAACTTGCCCCATTCCTCCAGCGGCCGGTTGCTGGTCATGATGGTGGAACGGTTTTCGTAACGGCGCATGATGACTTCCAGCAGGTATTCGCCGGAATGTTTGGGCAACTGTTTGAGGCCCATGTCGTCAATGATGACCAGATCGGGCTTCAAGTATTTGCGGAGGGTTTTATCCTGCTGGTTGAAGGCTTCGTCCTTCAGGAAGTCCCGGACCAGATCGAAGATGGACCGGTAGAGCACCAGGAAGTTCATCTTGATGGCCTCGTAGCCGATGGCTTGGGCCAGATGGGTTTTGCCGACGCCGGGTGGTCCGAGGAAGAGCACGTCTTTGGCTTCGCGGATGAACTTGCCGCTGGCCAGATCAAAAATCTCCTTTTTGTGAACGGAAGGGTTGAAGCTCCAGTCAAAATCGTCCAGCGGTTTGAGGCTGTGGAAGTCAGCCGCCTGGGTGCGGCGCTCCAACTGGCGTTGTTGCCGGACATTCAGTTCGTCCTGCAGGATGAGTTCCAAAAACTCGGCGTGGCTCAACCGGTTGGCGGCGGCTTCCTGGAGCCGGACGCTCAAGGTCTGGCCCAGGCCGGAGAGACGGAGTTGTTTCAGGGTGGTTTCGAGGTTGGTGGTGTTCATGGTGAGTTAGCTGGTTCTGGGTTGAGGGTTGAGGGAGCAAAGCAATCGGGGACGCAGTGCTGGTAGGCGTCCAAACTGCGGATGAGGGGATGCGTTTCCAGAAAGTCCAGCTGTGGTGCTGGCCCGGCCACTTCCAGCAAGGCGCGCAGGTCACGCAAACGCCAGGTGCCATGATGCAACGCGATTTGGGCGGCGCGTTCCAGGGCGGAGGCGGGATGTTTGCCGGCCAGCGACAACAGGCCGTGCAAGACCCGTATGCCGATGGGACCGCGCTGTTGCGCCATCGCCTCGGCCCAACTGCCAGTGTGCGCGCCGATCAACCGGGCGCGATCCAGCAGATAATCCAGACCGTGCTGGATGACGTGCCGATGCGGGGAGTGCAGATGGTTCGGGTCGGTGGTGAACTTTCCCGGCTCGGCCAGCGCATGGACGGCGATGACTTCCCGGCGCTGGTTGAACACCCGCACCAGCCGGGACTCCCAGCGTGCCCAGACCTGGCGGCCGACATACTCCGGGGGCACCGAGTAATACGACCGCTGCAACTCGATGTAGCCATCCCGATGCACCGTGCGCGGGGCTTCTTCAAACGCCGGAAACAAACTCTCCGGCAGTGGCAGCAGTTGCGGGCGTTCCACGGCGTTGAACACCTTGCCTACTTGCTGCCGGGTGGTGCCGTGAATGCGCGTGTCGGCCACGCTGCCTTCCCAATCTGAGAGAAACAGGTTTTGCGCCGCTAGACTCTCGAAGCTGCGGCCCTTGAGCGCATTTTCCTGACCGTACTTGATGCCTGACTCGATCTTACCCTTGTGCCGGGGCATCGCCGGGCGCGTCGGCAGCATCACGGTGCCGTAATGCCGGCAAAACTCCTCTACCTTCGGGTTGAGTTCGGGGTCAAACCAGTCGGCCCGCGTCACGGCCGCGCGCAGGTTGTCAATCACCAGCGTCCGGGGCACACCCCCGAAATACCGAAACGCGTTTTCCAGACAGCGGATGAAGCTCTCGGTCGTCTGTCGCCACACCACCTCGCTGTAGCCTTTGCGCGAATGGCTCAAGACCACCCGGAACAGGTGTGGTCGCTTGCGCTTACCCTCCACCATCACCCATGCACCCTGGCCAAAATCCACCTGCGCTTCGGCTCCCGGCTCCACTTCCATCCGTACGAACGGGATCGGTTGGGTCTGCCGCAACTGCCGTACAAACCGTTTGACCGCCTGATAACTGCCAGCGAATCCGTGGTCCCCGACCAGATCCTGATAAATCCGCTGGGCGCTCAACCCCACCGACACCGCCGACTCAATCTGCGGCTGCCAAGGCAGGCAGCAACTTTGGCGGCCACACCCGGCGGTCGAAATGGCTGGTTTTGGATCAGAATCATCCTCCGAGCCGGGGGTCGAAATGGCCGGTTTTGACCGGGCCAGTCGCAGATACCGGCCTACCGTCTCCCGGTTGAGGTCCAGTTCGCGCGCAATCCGCCGGTGCGACCAGCCATGCGCTGCCAAGCTCAAAATCGAATGTTGCAGGCTCACGTTGAGTATGTTCATCGCGTCTTTGTGCCGTTCTCTCGGCACTCAACGCAATGCGTCCCTCAAAGTGGCTGGTTTTCATTCGACCCTCCCTGGCTGGTTTTGACCGTCCGCTGACATCAACGCCACCGAACGGATTTGGAATTACACGCGAAAGCACGCGACCCACAACCGTTTCTTTGAACAACCCCAACACCTTTGCCAGGCGCTCTTTCGCACCTTCCGCCATGTTCAACGCCACCCGGAAGACATTGCCAATTTAATGCGCCCATTCTTTTGACTATGATGTCGAATTACTTATGCGCGGATATATAGTTTTTAGTATTTTCTTATTGTCATTTCACTTTTTGCGCCGTTAGGGTCAATAGACCGGGGGGGTTCGGGTGATTCCCTGAATCATCTCCTCGGCTTGCGCGCGGAGTTTCGCGTCCGCATTGGGCAGGAGCAGCGGTTGCAATGTGCGGCGCGCGGCATCGGGGTCATGGTTTCTCACTTGCACCTGGGCCAGCGAAAACAGATACGACGGGTTTTCGGGTTCCAGTTGGATGGCGCGTTGCAGGTGTTGTTCCGCCAATGCGAGATCATCGCCCTGGACCATCTCAAAAAACCCCAGCAATTCATGCGCCGGGCCAAAGTCCGGCATCAGCGCGAGCGATTTCTGGAGTTCGCCGCGAATTTCCGCCGCCGCCTCGTTTTTGAGCGGGGCATGCCGGTCCTGGGAATCCGCCGTGAGCCGGTACTGTTCCCGGGCATAAATATAAAAAACCAGAAAACTGGTTGAACCGTGCTGGAGCGCCTCCTTCAAGTTCTGCAACGTTGCCTCATGCTGCCCGCGTTCGGCGGCGAGCAGACCCAAACCTTCGCAGGGCAGCGGACTGGCGGGCGCGAGTTTCTGTCCCTGCTGGAAATACGCTTCGGCGGCGTCCGGACGATGAATCCGGAGGAGTTCATCGCCGAGGCGAAAATAATTTTCCACGGGGTTGATGGGCCGCGTGGTCAGGGTGACGGGTGAGGAGACGTTTGCCCGCAGGGACAGTTCCAGCGGCATCAACCGCCCGTTTTTCAGGTAGCGGCGAAGTTCGGTTTCCATCGCCGGCAGGGTGGTTTGCATCGCGTTGGTAAAGGCCTGTTCAGGAAGCTGGCCCTGGCTCAGAAGCGGGTTGAACTGTCCAAAACGGGCCTGGTAAACGGGGTTGTCGCCCGCCATCAGAAATTGCGTGAGCAGCCACGATTCGGCGTAGAAGATGCCCTGGCGGTTGCGCTCGTTGTATTGGGGCGAATCGTGACCGACGGCAAACAGCTCGGCCAGCGGCATGAGGGGTTGTTGTGCCAGCAGGCGCAGGTGATGATCAATCGGTTTGCCGATGCGGGCGTTGTAGCCGGTTGTTTCGAAGGTGGAATAGACTTCGGCCATTCCCTCCTTGAGCCAAAGCGGCCAGATGCGATCGTTACGCCGGAACAGCAGATGGGTGTATTCGTGAAAGATGACTTCCATGTCCGCGTAAACCGAATTGGTGCCGGGCAGGGAGAGCACAATCAGGTTTTCGTCGCTGCCGCGCTGGAAGAAGGCCGCCAGATTGGCGGGCTGCCCCTGGTACAGCGGCAGGAACGGTTTCATCGTTTCGTGGTCGGGAAAAGCCATCACCACGATCGGCGGAGAGGCCACCGCCTGTGCGTTTGAAACCAGGAGGGCGTAAGCCTGCCGAAACTGCTCCAGGCGCGCGGAGAGTTTGTAAACGTCCTGGGGCGCGCCGCAACTGTAGATGTTGAAATGCGCGGTGCGCGTTTCGAACCAGTGTCTTTGCACGAGCGGAACGTCATTCGATTGGGCGGAGGCGATGCAAATCCCCGACTCCACAAGCACGGTCAATAGCAGGCAACGAATCATAGCAGCTTCAGTTTAAGGGATGACCGCAGGAATGTCACTTGGCGACAGTCTTAGCTCTCCGCCCTGAAAAAGCCGGCCGGCCATCCGTAGCCCGGAGCGGAGCGAAGAGCGAAGGCTGGTGCGCGGTATTGGACTTGAACCAATGACCCCTACCGTGTCGAGGTAGTGCTCTGCCAACTGAGCTAACCGCGCGCTAAATTAAAACTGGCAGTCCCGCCGCGTCTTGGCAAGCGTGAATTGGCTGTGCAGCCTTTCATTTTCAGTGCAGAATTCTCAAACAATTCTGCAAAAGATGTGTGGCATTTCGGCGGGCGAATCTGTTACCTTGCCAGCCGTTAAACGAAAATTATGAATAAATATTTACCACTGGGGAAATTTTCATTTGGCATGGGCGACCGTTTTACCCATCAAGGCAAAGCGCAGCTTCGCGCGTGTGTCCTGGCCACCAAACTCGGCGCGGACATCATCCCCGTCTGGAATAAATCGAACCGCGAACATATGCTCATCGGCACTGAACCGTCCAGTTTGCGCGCCGAGGCGGATGCGGCGGTGAAGGCGCTCGGTTGGAAAAAACCGTATCACGTGGACGCCGACCACATCCGGCTCGAAACCGTTGACCGTTTCGTCGCGCCCTCGGACTTTTTCACGATTGACGTGGCCGACTCGATCGGCAAACCCGCCGATTCCAAAAGCGTGAAGGCGTTTGTTAATCGTCACCCCGAACTGCTGGGCAAGATTGTCATCCCGCATATTAACCGCCCGCTCGAAACGACACGCGCGGAAGTTGAACGCGTGGCCGACAAGTTTTTGCTCGCCGTGCAGGACGCCGGGAAAATTTACCGCCACATCGCCCAGGTCAAGGGCGCGGCCGGTTTCGTCACGGAAGTTTCGATGGATGAAACCGACAGTCCGCAAACACCGCCGGAACTGCTCATCATTCTTGCGGCGCTCGCCGACGAAAAAATTCCGATCCAAACCATCGCGCCCAAATTCACCGGCCGTTTCAACAAAGGCGTGGATTACGTTGGCGATCTGAAACAGTTCGAGCAGGAATTCAACGAGGACCTCGCTGTCATCGCGTTTGCCATCAAGAAGTACGGCCTGCCCCCGACGCTCAAACTTAGCGTCCATTCCGGCAGCGACAAGTTTTCCATTTACGCGCCGATCCGCTGCGCGTTGAAAAAATTCAACGCCGGCCTGCACCTCAAGACGGCGGGCACCACCTGGCTCGAAGAAGTCATCGGTCTCGCCGAGGCCGGCGGTGACGGCCTGGCGCTGGCGAAGGAAATTTACTCCGATGCGCTGGAGCACGTGGACGAACTGTGCGCGCCGTATGCCACGGTCATAGACATTGACCGGAAAAAACTGCCGACGCGGGAAGCCGTCAACGGCTGGACGTCGGAACAATACGTTTCCGCGCTCCGGCACGATCAGAAGAACAAGGCCTTCAATTCAAGCTTCCGGCAATTGATCCACGTCGGTTACAAAATCGCCGCCAAGAAAGGCGACCGCTATCTCAACGCGCTCAAAAAACATGAGGCCGTCATCGCCAAAAATGTCACCGAAAACCTGTTCGAGCGGCATATGAAACCTCTGCTGTTGGTCAAATAAATTTGACGGAGACGGACGCCGGGACGGCGTCCGTCCCCACTTCCAGCCCCCAACCCATAACCGGACACCACCATGCCCTTCATCCACGAAGATTTTTTGTTGAGCACCAAAGCGGCCCGCAAACTTTACCACCGATACGCCGAGGCTGAGCCGATTTTCGATTACCATTGCCACATTTCGCCGCGCGACATCGCGGCGAACCGCCAGTTCAAGAATCTGTTTGAAATCTGGCTCGAAGGCGACCATTACAAATGGCGGGCCATGCGGACCAACGGCGTCTCGGAACGGTTTTGCACGGGCAGCGCCAGTCCGTTTGACAAGTTCAAGGCCTGGGCGGCAACCGTGCCGCACACGCTCCGCAATCCGCTCTATCACTGGACGCATCTGGAACTGAAGCGTTATTTCGGCATCACCGATTTGCTCGACGAAAAGACCGCCGATAAAATCTGGAAGCGGGCCAATGAAAAACTGGCCACGCCGGAACTGACCACACAGGGCATCCTGAAGAAAATGAAGGTCAAGGTCGTTTGCACCACGGACGACCCGGCGGACAATCTGGAACATCACCGCGCGTTTGCGGCCCAGCACCATCCGACCACCATGTTGCCTGCGTTTCGGCCGGACAAGGCGCTGACGGTCAATCAGCCCGCCAGTTTCAACCAGTGGGTGGAACAGCTCGCCGCCGCCAGCAATGTGGACATCAACAGCTTTTCCGCCTTCATCACCGCGCTCAAGAAACGTCACGACTTTTTCCATTCGCAAGGCTGCCGGTTGTCCGACCACGGCATGAACCATTGCTTCGCGGATTTTTGCACCGAGAAAACCGCCGCGGACATTTTCGCCCGGGCGCGGCTCGGCGAAGTGATTTCACCGCCGGAACACGGGCAATTTGCTTCGTTCATGATGCTGTTTTTCGGCAAACTCGACGCCGCCCGGGGCTGGACCAAACAGCTTCATCTGGGCGCGTTGCGCAACGCCAACGCGCGTCTGCTCAAACAGCTCGGCCCGGACACCGGCCTCGATTCCATAGGCGATTTCACGCAATGCCAGGCCCTGGCCGCCTATCTTGACCGGCTCGACCAGGAAAATGCGCTCCCCAAAACCATCATTTACAATCTGAACCCGGCGGACAATTACGCCTTCGCCACGATGATCGGAAATTTCCAGGACGGCACGATTCCCGGCAAGCTTCAGTTCGGCTCCGGCTGGTGGTTTTTGGACCAGAAGGAAGCTATGGAGTGGCAGATGAATGCATTGTCGAATCTCGGCCTGCTCTCGCGCTTCATCGGCATGATCACCGATTCGCGCTCGTTCATGTCGTATCCACGCCATGAATACTTCCGGCGCACGCTCTGTAATTTGATCGGTCGCGACATGGAAAACGGCCTGATGCCCAACGATGAAAAACTGGTCGGGCCAATGATTCGCAACATCTGTTACGCCAACGCCGAACAGTATATGGCTTTTCCGATGAGGGCCGCGGCTGCCGGACGCAAGCGATCTGCGGCCCGGGCGAAATAGCCCGTAACCCGGCCCGGGCGGTTGAAGGTGCCAGGCCTTGCCTGCACCCGGCGGGCCGGCGAAAGGGCGTTGATGTTGCCGGATGTTGCGGCGATAGCGGAGTGAATTGAGGCTGTCACCGGCGTCAAAAGTGCCGGCTGGGCTGGCTGCAAAAAGGCGTGTTGCCACAACAAGTTGCCTCCGCAAACCCGGCTCCAAACCCCAAAGTGCATTTTTTTCAAATGTTTTTGCAAAACTAACAAAGAATAATAGCTTTCTTTTGCACAACAACGTGCTAACTTGATTCAGGAATTCACACTATAATTTGAACCCGAAAGTTATGATGGGTTGTATTAATGCTTTTGTGCCGTTGTCCGGACTGGTGACGGATGGCAGTGGCATTGGTTGCTTCCGCATCATGATCAAAGTGAATACCATGACATGCAATGCGGGAGGACGACTTGCAGGTCAGTAAGCTGTTACATATTAATTACTATGAAAAAAAATCCTTTGATTCGTCATGACAAGTCCGGCACTGAAAAGTCTGGAGGGAATGGCGGATTCAATCGCGCCTTCACGTTGATCGAACTCTTGGTTGTCATTGCCATCATCGCCATTCTGGCGGCGTTGTTGTTGCCCGCCATGGCCGCGGCCAAAGAGAAGGCACAGCGATCTGCCTGCGCAAATAACTTGAAACAAATTGGCCTCGCCTGCGCGTTGTATGCCGGGGACAACGACGATTATCTGCCGCCGCTTAAATGGCGCGGCGAGTCCGGCGGCAACGTCCAATATCCTTACGAAATGTTCCGCTACACGGCGCCGGGTGTGCCGGTGGATGGAGTAGCTTCCAGTTTTACGGGAGACGGCGGCCCTTACAATCTGGGAACCCTTTGGTCCACAAAGGCCATGGTTGATGGGAAAGTTTACTATTGCCCAAGCAACAAGGGCGACAGTGGTAGTATGACTTTCTTGTCTTACGATTTTTACAACGTGAAAGGGATTTGGCCTTGGGGCGTTGATCCAACGGTTTCCAACGCTGGTTATGTGCGCTCGGGATACAGTTATTATCCGCAATCAAAGCGAACGAAGAAAATCATGACGTCGTATGGTAACGAAATCCTTCCGACCTGGGGCACTTCTTATAGCGATAACAACCAGTCTGATCTATTAAAAGCATGGATTTGTTATCCGCTTTTCAAACAAACGGCGGTTGACCAGTCGAAAAGCATGGCGGTGGATGTCGTTTACGGCACCCTTAACGAAATCTCGCATAAATCCGGTGGCACGGGGGTGGGCTTTAATGCGGTCTTTGGCGACGGTCATGTTGTATGGCAGGGCGTCAAACAGAACCCCACTCCTTTTGACCCGAATTTGTGGATTTCCATTGATAAGAACAATAGCTCAAGCAACCCGGATTTTATGTTTGTTCAAAGCTGTTGGGCTCCTTGAAGCCGGCAACGATTCCGTTCTGATGGCAGTAACACGATTCTCTGATTTTCAAAATTGACAATTCAACCACATTCAACCACAGCAACCCCAACCCTCAGACCCCTATGAAAAAAATCCTTGGTTTCCGAATTATTATCGTTGCGTTTGTGCTGGCCATTGCACCGCTGGTGTCCCTGGCCGACACTACTTTTTTCACCGATAATTTCACCGGCAGCAGCACTATCAACCAAACGCCAACCACTCCCCCGCTCTATGGCGCCAGCTATCAAACGCTGGTCGGTCTCAGCGGACAGACGGCGTCCATTACCCCGCACGACCTTAGCCTCAGCCTCAGCAACGCCTCGGTTTTGGCGGAAATCTATGCCTTGTTCACCAATACTCCGGTCGCGTTGACGACGAACGGTGATCATATCAACCTCACCGTGGTCTTTACGAGCACCAATATCCTTGGCGGTACCGATTCATCGGGTTCGGGTAATGCCAGCTTTAACATCGGTTTGTTCTATTCCGGCGGAGTGGCACCGAATCAGGGCAATATTGTGTCGTCCTCCAACACGAACGCCACCAGCGGTGGAACACAGGGTTGGATAGGTTACATTGGCCGAATCTTCTACAACAGCGGCGCGGGGATGTTGAGCCGTGCCGCACAGGGTGCCAACCCGGCGACCACATCGCAGAACCAGGATTTGCTCTTCTCGAATGCCAGCAGCAGCCAGGCTTTCAACAATCCCACCGGCACAGCCGTCTCGGGGGGGACCGGGACGGAGGCCATCACCCTTACGAACAGTGCAATTTACACGTATGTTTTTTCGATCACCCAAACCAATACTGTTATTGCAAGCAATACTGTTGATCTCGTGTTCACCAATGCTCTTTACGCCGGGTCGGGCACGGGCGGCCCATTGATATTCTGCAGGACAAACTGGTCGGCAGGCGCAACTCCCCTGACCGGCGCGTTTGATGGATTGGCCATCGGTTGGCGCCAAGCAGCCTCTGCCAGTTCCGGCCAGCTTAGCGGGATAGATATTGCTTCCATCAACATTTCTGGCCAGGCCAGTCCCATACCGGCGCCAGTCATTACTTCGCAGCCGACGAATGCCATCATCGCCACGAACGGCTCCGGCGCTTTCTTTGTTACGGCCAACGGGGTGGCCTTGAAGTATCAATGGAAACGAAACGGCGCCAATGTGGTTAATGGCGGCAACATTTCGGGCGCCACCAGTCCCACGCTCGTCATTTCCCCGGCTGGAACGGCGGACGTGTTCTCGGGCGCGAATGGTTACTACGTCAATGTTTACAACACTGCCGGCAGCACAAATTCCATGACGAACGCGTTGGCCTTAATACCAGCCACCAACCTCGTGTGGACGGCAGGCTCCGGAGCCACTTGGGATATAAGCACGACCGCCAGCTGGCAGGATACCAACGGCACTCAGACGGTATTCAGCTTTGGAGACCCCGTCACTTTGGATAATACCGCCTCCACCCGGATTATAACCCTGGTTGGCTCATATCTTAGCCCCGCCTCCATTACGGTAAACGAGTCGGGTGTGCCTTATGAATTGTCCGGCTCCGGCAGTATTGCCGGACCGGGCAGCGTGACGGTCAATAAGGGCATGTTGAAGATCGGTACCGCCAATACTTACACCGGCGGTACGACCATCACTAATAGTGATCCTGATAATCCTTCCAGCATTTATCTTGAAAATTTCAATGGTCTTGGCAACGGCCCGGTAAACCTGGTCAGCGGCGATGTCGTAGGGTTGGAAATAGTTCCGGCTGCCAGTTCAACCACCGGCATCAACGGCGATATCAACGTTGTGAACGACTTTACCATTCAGTTGGATGGCAGTGGGAATTACTGCGGAGTCTTCAATGGTAATTTTGCCGGCACCACCGGCCAGACCCTGACCATAAACATGTCGAACACTTCCACCAACGGCCGGGTCCGCATTCTCGGAACCAATACCGTGATGAACGCCAACCTGGCTCTCAATGGCACCGCCACCCCCCAGGCAAACTATTACGGAATCTGTCTGGCACCCTATAACTCGAGCGGCAGCGAAACCTATAATGGCGTCATCTCGGGCAATGGTGGGATTATTCAGCGGGACAACGGCACCACCATTCTGAAAGGCGCCAACACCTACACCGGCGGTACTACGCCCGGTTCCGGAACCGTTGCCTTTGGAATTGATACGGTGACCAATTTGAACGGCTCGATTGCTTCGGGGCCGATTGGGCAGGGGCCTTTGTATTTGGCTCCTGAAGCCCCGGGAACGACCGGCAACGGCCAGGTCAGCGCCTGGGGCGGCGCCCGCATCATCGCCAACCCGCTTGTGTACCCCAGCGGAACCAATAATTTGACCTTGATTGTTGGCGGTACGAACAGCCTGACCTTCATGGGAGCGTTCTCCCTCAGTGGCTACGACAACATATACACGAACAGCATTACTGCCCGGACCATTCAAGTGACCAATCCCGCCCTGGTCACCATCGCCGGTGTGATCAGCGACCTCACCAACAGTGTTAGCGCGGCCTATGGTTTCACCAAAACCGGCACCAACGGCACCCTGGCCTTGAACAACACCGAGACTTACACCGGCCCAACCACTGTCTCCGAGGGCACGCTCCTGGTCAATGGCTCGCTCAACGCGTTGAGCGCTGTCAGCGTAGCATCGGCCGCGACTCTCGCCGGCACCGGCATCATCAACGGCACGGTCACCGTCAGTTCCGGCGGCACGCTCGCCGGCACCGTCACCGTCAACGGCGCGACCCTCGTCAATGCCGGCGGCACGCTCGCCCCGGGTGCCAGCAACGCCATCGGCACGATTGCCCTCAACGGCGGTTTCACCTCGAAGGGCAACCTGTTTTTCAAAGTCAAAAAGTTGGTATCACAGTCCAATGACTTCGTGACGGTCATCGGCGCACTGACCAATACTTACGCCAGTACGGTGACCGTGTCGAATATCGGCCCAGCCCTGGTGGCCGGGGACAGGTTCCAGCTGTTTAACAAGCCGCTGACCAATGGTGCTGTGTTGATCGTGACCAACGGTGGCTCCTCGGGCGTAATATGGAGCAACGGCCTGGCCAAGGATGGCAGCATCACCGTTTTGCCTTCGGCGCCGCCCACGATTATCACCCAGCCGGCCGGCCGGGCTGTGGCCAAGGGATCATCTGCGACCCTTTCTGTCGTGGTGTCCACCGTTACGGGCGTGACGAATTACCAGTGGCAGATGAACTCCAACACCATCACCGCCAGCAACATCAGTGGAGCAACCACCAACAGCGCCTTGATCATCACCAACTTCCAGTCCGGCAACGTGGGCTATTATCGCGCGGTGATCAACGATGGTAATCTTTCAACCAACAGCAACAACGCCCAACTCACGCTCGCCGTTTCGCCGATAATTGCGAACAGCGGGGTCAGCGGTACGACGTTGACGCTGCAGATTCCAACGGAAATCGGGCCGACCTATCTCGTCCAGACCAATGCAGATCTCGCCAGCGGCAACTGGCAGACGGCGGCGACCATTAGTGGCGACGGGACAATCAAGCCGTTCATCACGAGCATCACCAATACGCCGCAATTGTTCATACGGGTCAAGTTGCAGTGACCCATTTGGCTGGCGCTTGGCGCGACGAATGCGAATGTAACAAATCGAATCCGCCGGTGAAGCGAGACTTTCATCGGCGGATTTTTTTTGGCCGGAAGGATCAATCACAAGTTTCGATCTGTGCAAAACCCGGATGGTGAGTTGGACAATTCGTGGGCGGAGAAGTGCAATTTATTAAAACTGATTTGCTCAAATTGGTCTGTTCAACCGGGACAAGTTAATGCAATTTACTGCTCTATGCGCTTAACCATTACCTCAACGTTGGTTTTTCTTTTTTTTGCCATTTCGCTCCAAGCCGCTGACGGGTCCAAAGTATTTGATGTCCGCCAGTTTGGCGCAAAAGGCGATGGCAAGACACTCGACACCGAGGCCATTCAAAAAGCCCTGGATGAATGTGGCCAGGCGGGCGGCGGCATCGTGCATTTCACGGCCGGCACTTATCTCAGCAAACCGCTCACCCTCCAGGCCAAAACCACGGTGCTGCTCGACGCGGGGGCGACCCTGCTGGCCAGCACCAACCAGAGCGATTTCATGAAGGTGCCCGGCGACTGGCTCCAGGCGAAAAGCGGCGGGGATTTCATCCCGTTCATCGGCGGCAAGGATTTGACGGACGTGACGCTCGCCGGCAAGGGCGTGATTGACGGCAACGGCGCGGTCTGGTGGGAGGAGGCGGAAAAAGCGCGCCAGAAGGTTTCCGGCTTCACCCTGCCCCGCCCAAATTTGATTATGCTGACCCGCTGCAAAAACGTCCGCCTGGAAAACCTCACCGTGCAAAACTCGCCCAAATTCCATTTCGTGCCCACGGAATGCGAAGGCGTGGTGATATCCAACGTGACCATCCTTGCGCCGGAACGCGCGGCCAACACCGACGCGATTGATCCGGCAAGTTGCAAGAACGTTTTGATCACCAGGTGCCACATTGATGTGGGCGACGACAATGTCGCCATCAAGGCCGGCAAAAAACTGGCGGAACGCGAGTTTGCCTGCGAGGACGTCACGGTTACGGACTGCACGTTTTTACACGGTCACGGCATGTCCATCGGCAGCGAAACCGCCGGCGGGGTGCGTAATCTGACCGTGCGCAACTGCACTTTTGAAAATACTGAGAATGGTCTGCGCATCAAATCCCAGCGCGGCAAGGGCGGCATAGTGGAGAACATCAATTACAGCGACATTACTATGAAGAACGTGAATCCAGCCATCACGTTGACCTGTTATTACATGAACAATTCCGCCGGAGACGCAACGCGACCCGCCGGGGCTGTGAGTAATTCCGTGCCGGTCATTGCCAGCAACACGCCGGTTTATCGCAACATCCACATCAGTAATCTGAAGGCAACCTGCACCCAGGCGGCGGGCGTCATCAACGGCCTGCCGGAAAGCATGATATCGAACGTGGTTTTTGAAAACGTCCAAATCACCGCCGTAAAAAGCTTCGAAATTCGCAACGCCAAAGGCATCCAACTTAAGAATGTGACCGTGTCGGTGAAAGCGGGCCCGCCGTTTGCAACCGAAAATGCACAAATTGAAGGTTTGGAACCTGCCAACACAAAGCAATGAAGGAAATACAACTGTCGTGCAGGTTGAGTTGTCCCGATTTGCCGGCGGTGCATTATTTTCAAAGCCATTTGCAGCCCGTAAAGGTTGAATCATTGGGGTTTTTAGTTAGAATGGGGTTAGACCCTATATGTTTAAATCTGAAGCGGATTGCTTCGCCAATCCCGCCCGATAACAAACTGGCCCGTAAATTTGTATGAAGCACCTTCGTCAAATTGTTCTTGTTCTCGCGCTTATGTTTGGAGTTGCCGTGCCCGGTCATGCCACGGTGTTGCTCGACGACACTTTTGCCGATGGTACGCGTAACAATCAAAATTTGCCGACAGACTCGGCGTGGTTTGTTTCCACCCCTTCGTCCTGGACCACAACCGCCAACGCCATGACGGTGGCGATGGGCAACGGCGCCATTCTCGGCATCACTTACTTTGGCACCAATTCGTCCAGCCCGGTGCGGCTGCAGGTGGGCGACACGCTTACGGTCACCGTCCGGTTCAATTTCAACGGAGTGGCTCCGCTCAACACGTCACAAGGCTTCAAGCTCGGCGTCTTCAATTTTGCCGCGTCCACGCTCTCCCCACCTTGGGCCACCGCCGATCTGAGCAGCAATGACGGTCAGGGCTCGGGTGTCCAGGGTTATGCGCTGCTTCAGGTCTTCGGCGTGAATTTCAACAATGCCTCGCCGATGGAGCTGGGCAAACGCACGACGGTATCGGACAGCTCGCTGCTGGGTTCAAACGGTGATTATACTTCGCTCGCGACGGGTCCGGGCAATACCAACAATTTCCCCGGCTTCACCAATGCCACCGCCTATTCGCTGCAATTGTCGCTGTACCGCACCAACTCCACGACTCTCGCCATCACCGCCACCTGGTCGAACCAGGTCAGTGGGGCGACGCTCAGCACCTCCGCGATGGACACCGGGGCCGCCAATTTTAACTTCGACGGCATCGGTTTCCGCCCTTCGAAAGCTTCGCAAGCCGCCACCAACATCACGTTCACCGAAGTCCGCGTGGACCTGGTTTCCGCCGCCACATCTCCCTCGATTGACTTCGACCCGCAAGACCAGTCCGCTTTGGTGGGACAGGATACACCGTTCAGTGTTCAGGCCAGCGGCACCGCGCCTTTGAGCTACCAATGGTATTACAACACCAACACGGTATTGACCAACGCCACCAGTTCCATATTGACGCTGACGAATGTCCAGCTTACGGATGCGGGCGGTTATTCAGTGGTGGTAACCAACTCCTATGGCTCGGCGACCAGCGCTGTGGCCCAACTGACGATAAATCTTCCGGTCGCCCCCTCCATCATCACGCAACCGCAGGACCAGGCCAATATTCTGCCCGGAGCCACCGCCACCTTCAGCGTTCAGGCCAGTGGCACCGATCCGCTCAACTACCAGTGGTATTACAATACCAATACACTGTTGACCAATGCCACCGCTTCCATTTTGACCATTAACAATGTCCAGCCGGCCAATGCCGGGAGCTATTCCGTGGTCATCAATAATCCGGGCGGATCCATCACCAGCTCCTATGCTTTCCTTACCGTCAACACCAGTCCCGTGGCGCCGGTCTTCAATTCTCAACCCGCTTCGCTGGTGGTGGTGGCGGGCAGTACGGCCAGTTTTACCGCCGTCGCAGGCGGCACGGCGCCCATCAGTTATCAGTGGAATAAAAACGGAACGCCGATTTCGGGCGCGACGTCATCCGCCCTGAGCCTGTCGAATGTGCAAACCACTGATGACGGCAGCTACACACTAACCGCCTCCAACAGCGTCGGAAGTGTAACCAGCAATCCCGCCCAGCTAACCGTGACGACCTCGACGCCGCTGGTCAACTCCGCGTATAACCTGACCGGCTTTGCCCAAAGCACAACCGGTGGCGGCGTGATTGCCACTAACGATCCCGCCTACGTGCAGGTCTATACGCCGCTCGATTTCGCCAATGCCCTCCAGTCTGCCTACAAGACCGCCAGCTCGGTCAAGGTCATCGAGATCATGAATGATTTGAGCCTGGGTTGGAATGAGGTCGGCACAAACGTGCAGGCCGTCGGCCCGTTCCGCGCGAACACCACGCCGTTGCTCCACCCGGTGCTCCTGACCGTGGGCGAGAGTTTGATCGACATCAAGCCCAAGAGCGGGCTGACCATTTTCTCCGCCAACGGCGCGACCATCAAACATTGCAACTTCAACATCAAGAGTTGCCACAACATCATCGTTCGCAATTTGAAGTTCGACGAGAACTGGGAATGGGACGAAAGCACCAAGGGACAATACGACCGGAACGATTGGGATTTCATCACGGTCGGCAATGGCGGCGCGGTGAGCAACCTCTGGGTGGATCACTGCACGTTCACGAAATCCTACGATGGTCTTCTTGATACCAAAGACAGTTGCTCGGCCATCACCATTTCGTGGTGCAAATACATGGGCGACGACGGCGCCACCAACCCCAACAGCTGGGTCTGGCAGCAGATCAACTCGCTCGAATCAAACAGGACGAGTTACGCGATGTATAATTTCCTTCGTAGTAATGGATTCAGCACCACCAATATCGTCACCATCATGCAGGCGCATGACAAGACCCACCTGGCGGGTCAAAATGATCTCGACCCGAACAACGCGACGATCACAATGACCTTCCACCACCTGTGGTTGGGCGTGTGGGACCGTTGCGTGCCGCGCCTGCGCGCCGGCAACGTGCATGATTACAACCTCTATGTGGATGATACATCGGTGCTGGCCGCCAAGCGCCTGCGCGATTTTATTGTTGCCACGGTTGTCAACTTGAACAAGTCCAGTTCCAACGCGATGAAAAACACCTACGATTTCAATCCCCCCGTCAATGGCACCATCTCCACCGAAAATGGAGCCATTTTGGTTGAAAATTCGGTTTATATTGATTGCCTCTGGCCGCTGCGCAACAACCAGACGGATGTGAACAATTCGAACTACACTGGCAAGGTCATGGCGCTCAACACGATTTATCAGATGGATAGCACGATCACCAACGTTGCCAACAGCTCCGACACCAACTATTGGAATCCGCTCGGCCCGGTCCAGGCAAAAATCATTCCCTTCTCGTGGAATTTAACCGGCAATCACCTGCCTTACGCCTATACGATGGACGATCCAAGCCAGCTTTCAAACATCGTCACGAGCGCCACTGCGGGAGCCGGTGCCGGCGTACTCACCTGGAACAAGACCAACTGGCTGATGACCGCCTACGCAGCCACGGCACCAATCATCAGTGCTGATCCACAGGGCCAGACCAATACAGCCGGCCAAAGTGTCACCTTCACCGTTGCAGCCGGGGGCAGCTCGCCCTTGAGTTACCAATGGTATTTCAACACCACCACGCCGCTTGTCGGAGCCACGAACGCCTCTCTGACTCTGACCAGTATTCAAGCCACCAACGCAGGCTCTTATTCTGTGGCCGTGAGCAACACGGCTGGTTCAGCCACCAGCGCCAGCGCGACGCTCGTCGTAACGGCAGCGAATACCGCACCCACGTTCTCCCCGGTTCCCGACTCCAACATCATCGCCGGGGTTACTCTTAATATCACCAACGTGGCGACTGATCCGGATCTTCCCCTGACGTTTAGTTTATTGAGCACGCCGGGGAACGCCTCCTTGGATGCCGCCAGCGGTGTTTTCTCGTGGCGCCCGCTCATCTCGCAGGCCGGCACAACCAATCTGATTACGGTGAAAGTGACTGATAATGGCACGCCGAACCTGAGCGCAACCCAGTCATTCAATGTAATCGTGAGCGAGCCCGCCCAGCCGCAAACGCCGAGCTTTGCCTACAACAACGGCCAGTTCGGCCTGACCATCACTGGTGACGCTGGACCGGACTACATCGTGCTGGCATCCACGAATCTGACGGATTGGGCCGGAGTTTTCACCAATCCTTCGCCGGTGTTGCCGTTTATCTGGAATGATTCCGCCGCGAGCAACTTCAGCCAGCGATTTTATCGGATTCAACTCGGGCCGTAAAAATTGATTGGCAGAATTTATCCAGACAACTGTGGCCTCGAGCCGGCATTTTGTGAAAACGTCAGTCATGCTGTTCGTTCTTTCACTTGGCATTTCACTTTGCCCCGCCGCCCCCGGATCGGGAATTTTTGATGTGCGCCAGTTCGGTGCCCGTGGCGATGGCAAGACTTTTGACACCACGGCGATTCAAGCTGCATTGGACGCCTGCGGCAAGGCCGGCGGCGGCACTGTGACATTTTCGCCGGGAATCTATCTAAGCCAGCCCCTCACCCTCCGGACCAAAACTGCGATGTTGCTTGAAAAAGGTGCTACACTGCTGGCTTCGCCGGCGCAAACGAATTTTCTCAAGGGCGGCGGCGACTGGCTCAAGGCCAAAAGCGGTGGCGATTTTATCCCGCTCATCGGCGGCAAGGATTTAACGGACGTGGCGATCACTGGCCAGGGAACAATTGATGGCAATGGCGCAAACTGGTGGGGGCCGGCGGAAGAAGCCCGCACCCGGAAACCTGGCTACGTCCTGCCGCGTCCCGACCTCGTCGAGCTCAACAACTGCAAGAATGTTAGCATGGCTGGAGTGAAGCTGATCAACTCGCCAAGATCTCATCTTGTGCTCAACAACTGTGAAGAAGTGGTCATTGAAGAGGTGACCATCAGGTCGCCGGCGGGTGCGGCCAATACCGATGGCATCGACCCCGTCAATTGCCGCAATGTTACCATTACTCGCTGCACCATTGACACCGGTGACGACAACATCGCCATCAAGTCCGGAAAAAAAATTGAGGGCCGGGAATTCGGTTGCGAGAACATCACGATCACCGACTGCGATTTTCTGCACGGCCACGGCATGTCCATTGGCAGCGCAACCGTCGGTGGTGTGCATCGCGTAGTCGTGAAAAACTGCCGCTTCGAAAACACCGAAAACGGCTTGCGCATCAAATCCGGTCGCGGCCGTGGCGGCACGGTCGAGGATATCAACTATTCTGACATCACGATGAAGAGCGTGCATCCGGCCATTTCGATAGTCGGTTATTACCAGTCCAGCACGAATGACAAATATCCGAAGGACGACCCCGCCCAGCTGATTTCTGAAACCACACCCCGTATTCGTAATGTCTCTATATCCAACGTGACTGCCACCTGCACCCAGGACGCCGGCCTCATTGTCGGTTTGCCGGAAAGCATGGTGTCGAACGTTGTGCTGGATAATGTCCACATCACCGCCGAAACCGGCATGGTGATCCGCAATGCCAAAGGCATCCAATTCAAGAACTCAACCATTTCGGTCAAAGCCGGTTCGCTGTTCAGCGTTGAAAACGCAGAAGTTGAAGGGTTGAAAAATCAAAAAATAAATTAGAATACACGAACAAAATCGAACCATGAAAAAAATATTTCCTCTTTTTCTAGTCATTTTACTCGCCGCCCCGCTGCTTTGCGCGGAGCCGGCCGAATGGTCGCAAGTGCCCGAAATTCTGGCGCGCATCAAGGCCCCGTGGTTCCCGCATCGCGATTTTGTAATCACGAATTACGGCGCGGTGGCCGACGGCCAGACCGATTGCGCCGAGGCCATTGGCAGGGCAATTGCCGCCTGCGCGAAGCACGGCGGACGTGTGGTGGTTCCCGCCGGCGAATTTTTGACCGGCCCGGTTCATCTGAAAAGCGGCGTGAACCTGCATCTGGACTCCCATGCGACGCTGAAATTCAGCACCAATTTCAGCGCCTATTTGCCGGCGGTGCCCACCCGTTTTGAGGGCATCGAATGTTACAATTATTCGCCCCTGATTTATGCGTATGGCCAGAAGAACGTCGCGGTGACAGGCGAAGGAACTCTGGACGGCCAAACCACCGAGGGAAACTGGCTGCGCTGGAAGGGAAGAAAGGACGCCAGTACCAACACTCAAAAAGTCGCCAATGAACGGCTCAAAAAAATGGCCGGGGACGGAGTGCCCGTGGAACAGCGCCGGTTCGGCGAGGGCGATTATTTGCGCCCGAACTTCATCCAGTTCAACCGCTGCCGCAACGTGATGGTGGAAGGCGTCCGCATCCGCCGCTCGCCGATGTGGGAGATTCATCCTGTCCTCTGCACCAATGTCATCGTGCGCGGCGTGGACATCGTTTCGCACGGCGCGAACAACGACGGCTGCGACCCGGAAAGCTGCCGCGATGTGCTGATTGAAAACTGCCTGTTCGACACCGGCGACGACTGTATCGCCATCAAATCCGGCCGCAATGCCGATGGCCGCCGCGTCGGCGTGCCGTCGGTAAATCTCATCATCCGCGGCTGCACCATGCGCGACGGACATGGGGGCGTGACCATCGGCAGCGAAATTTCCGGCGGTTGCAGCAATGTCTTTGTGGAGAATTGCGAGATGAGCAGCCCGCACCTCAACTGCGCCTTGCGGCTCAAGTCCAATGCAATCCGGGGCGGCGTCTTGCAGAATATTTTCATGCGGAACGTCAATGTCGGACAGGTGTCGGATTCCGTCCTGCAGATTGATTTCCTTTACGAGGAAGGAACCAATGGAATATACAAGCCGGTCGCGCATAATGTGGCGATGGAGAACGTCACCGTCGCCCACACCCCCCGCGTTTTGAATGTCCGGGGATTCCCGGGTGCGGAAATCAGCAACGTCCGGATTTACAACTCGACCTTCAAACAAATCGAAAAGCCGGACGTGGTCAAGGACGGCGATGTAAAGCTGGAAAACTGCTCACTGGAACCGGCAAAATAATGTAATCTGTGGTATATTACTTGCAGCCAAAACACTTGTCGAAATTTGTAAAAGTTGTAAAAAACATGAAGTCGCACAAATCTCTTCCATCTCGTGCCCCGCTGTTGCTGTCGGCAGTGGGGCTTTTCTTATTGGTCATAACGACGCAAGCGCAGCCGACACCGCCGCACCCGCCGACACCGCCGCACATCATCGGTATCAACACTATTATTAACATCACCAATCAACCTTGGGGGGCGGTGAGCAGTACCACGCTGACCAACACCACCGCCATTCAAAATGCCATCAATGCCGCATCGACAACGAATGGCGGTGCCGGCGCCACGGTGGAAATTCCGGGCGGCACGTATCCGTATTTGTGCGGCCCCATCAACATGGCTAATAATGTCAACCTGCAAATTGACACCAACGCGACGCTGAAAATGCTGCCTTATGCCAATTGGCCCGGCACCACGACTTTCATCAACTGCGGCGGTATATCGAACTTTGAAATCACCGGTTTCGGTACAATTGATGGATCGGCCACAACTGCCGATTGGTGGAATGGTCTTGCCACCTCGTCCCGGCCCTACCTGATTTATGTGACCGGGTCCCAGCAGATGCTCTTTCAAGACATAACAGTAATCAATCCGCCGAAGATGCACTTCGCGTTTAAGAGTGGTGGCGGCAACATCACGTTTCTGAGGGTTCACATCAACACATCCGGCACATCGCCGAACACGGATGGCATAGATTTGACTGGAACAAACTGTCTGGTTCAGGACTGCACAATCAATGCCGGTGACGATAACATCGCACTCGGGACCAGCAGCTCCGGCGTTCCTTCGGCCGACATTCTCGTCACCAACTGCAATTTCGGTACCGGCCATGGCCTATCCATCGGCAGCAACACCCAGGGCGGGGTGTCAAACCTGACCGTGATCAACTGCTCTTTCGTCGGCACGGACAACGGCATTCGCATGAAGTCAGATAACGCAACCAGCGGCGGCGGCGGCGAGGGAGGGATTGCCCAAAATCTTTACTACTGCTCCAATAGGATGGTCAACATCAAGTATGCGCCGATAATAATTTGGAGCTATTACAATAACGGATCATACGGAAACCCCACCATCGCCGGAATTACACCGGCGAAGGCCGCTGCCACCAATGCCGCCACCATCACCAGCTACACGCCCGTCTGGCGGAACATAGTCATCAGCAATTTGTGGGCGTCGGCGGGTCAGCCCGGTATGATTTGGGCGCGGACCGAAATGCCCGCCACCAACATCACATTGAGAAATCTCGATATCACCGCTACCGGCAGTTACCAAAATTTCGAAATTTACAATGCGAAACAAATCCAGATCGTGGATTCACAATTCCACCTGAGCGCAAGCGCCAACACCAACTTCTGGCTTTTTAATGCAGATGTTACTTTTACCAATAGCAGTGCTTCCACCAGCCCTATTTCACTGTACGGGGTTACAACAAATTCCTACGCCAACAGTCTGGCCTTCTACAACAGCCGGGCCACTTTGAGCGCTACGAATACTCTTGGTGCCGGCCCGCTCACGCTTGGCGACAGCATCCTCACCATCAGCAACAATTTCACAATGTTTCCAACGACCGTCCTGAATTATACGCTGGATTTGAACACCAACCGGGTGGCAGTGGTAGGCAATCTGGCGCTGGGCGGGACCATCAATGCGACGAACAGCCCCGGGTTTGTGGCGGGCACGAATACGCTGTTGACCTATACCGGCACTTTAAGCGGCAGCCTGCCCACGCTCGGCTCGACACCAAGTGGCCCCTATACCAATTTCCTGGATACCAGCATCGCCGGGCAGGTGAATCTCGTGACGAAGCCGACAAACCCGTCAACTTCCACCACCACTTCCGTCCAGTCGTCGGCCAATCCTTCGACCTATGGGAATACAGTGACTGTTTACCGCGACGGTCAGTCCCGCTCCGACCAACGGGGAAAGCGTCACCTTCATGGACGGTTCAACCACCTTGGGTGCCGGCACCCTCAGCAGCGGCCAGGCAACGTACACCACCACCGCCACCCAGCTTGCTGCCGCGTCCCATTCCATCACGGCGGTTTATGCCGGCGATGGCGCTTTTGGCGGAGCACTTCCAGCGCATTGACGCAAACGGTCAATGCGCGGACGCTGACTGTTTCGGGATTGACGGTCAACAGCAAGGTGTATGACGGGACAACGGCTGCGACACTGAACACCAACGGTTATGTTCTTAACACGGTGGTTAGCGGTGACGTGGTCACGCTGGTGACCAATGGTTACACCGCCACCTTTGCCAATGCCAATGTTGCGAATGGCATCAGTGTCACGGTTACCAACCTCTCGCTGGGCGGGGCGCAGGCAAGCAATTATACGCTGACCCAACCGGCGGGACTGACAGGAAACATCACGCCGGCCGGTTCCTCCATTCTACCGGGTGCATCGGCCAATCCGGTCGCTCATCTATCTCCCGTGACATTCACAGCCAATATGACACCGTCAACCTTGAGCGGGACGGTATTGTTCCTGACCAACGGTGTGGTGTTTAACAGCCAAACATTGTCCGGTGGCGCCGCAACCAGTACGAGTACAGCAGTTTTGCCGCGGGGCACCAACACGATAACTGCGCAGTATTCGGGCAATGCCAATTATTCACCCAGCACCAATACCTTGAACGAAGTCGTGACCAATAATCCACCGACGGCCAACACGGCGTTGTATTATCGTCTGGTGGGATATCCGTTGACGATTGTCATTACCAATCTGGCGACCAACTGGAATGATCTTGACGGCGACACGATGACATTGGCCGGAGTCAGCAGTCCCAGCACCAATGGCGCGACGGTGACTTACGACAGCACCAAGATTTATTACAGCGACAGCAATAACGTGACCGACCGCTTTGGCTATACCATCAGCGACGGCCAAGGCGGAACCAACAACGGAGTTGTTAGTGTACTGCTGGCGCAGCAGACCGTTTCCGACGTAACGGTCAGCAATGGCAGCGTGACCCTTGATTTTATGGGCATCCCCGGCAGCACTTATTGGGTGATGGCAGCGACGAATCTGACACCACCGGAACTGGACGCCGCTCAGCACGAACGCCGCCGGCACCAATGGCCTGTGGCAGTTTACGGACACACAAGCAACGAACTTTCTCCAGCGGTATTATCGAAGCCAATTGAGTCAATAGAAGTTCGTAAAACCATGTTGTCACGTAGTTATCTTGCTCCCCGCATTTTCTTTTTGCTGGCGTTGGGGGGGTGTTGGGGATTTACCACAACGATGCCGGCGGCGCCGGCGCTGCCCAACATCAACACCAATAACATTGTCAACATCACTAGTTTTGGGGCGGTCAGCAGCACAACGCTGACCAATACCACCGCCATTCAAAACGCCATCAATGCTGCAACTGCTGGCGGTACGACGAATGGGTTGAGCGGCGGCACGGCGGAAATCCCCGCTGGCACGTATTTGAGCGGTCCGCTCACACTGGCCAACAACGTCAACCTGCAACTCGACAGCGGGGCGATTCTCCGGATGCTGCCGTTTGGACAGTATCCCGTCACCTGGTTCACCAACGGCGGCACCAACATTTATTTCACGGCGAACAATTTTATTTCCGGCACCAGCCTGACAAACATTGAAATCAGCGGTTCCGGCGCGATTGACGGGCAGGGTTTGCCCTGGTGGCCGTGGGCTAACACCAATCAATGCCATCCGGCCGGTCATGATCTCCCTGTCAGGCTGTAACCGAGACGTTGATCGAGAACGTGACGCTTTCCAATTCCCCGATGTTTCACATTGCCGTCGGCGGCAAGGCCGGCAACACGACCGTTCAAGGCGTCACCATTCGGGCGCCTTCGTCCTCTGCCAATCCGCCGTCGCACAACACGGATGCGTGCGATGTCAGCGGGACGAACATCCTGGTTCAAAACTGCGACATCAGCGTAGGTGACGATGATTTCACCTGCGGCGGTGGCACCTCGGGTGTTCTTCTCACCAACAATACTTATGGCAACGGCCACGGTATTTCCATCGGCAGTTATACCGACAAAGGTGGCGTGTCCAACATCACCGTCATCAACTGCACGATAAACGGGGCGGACAACGGCATTCGTATCAAATCGGATGATGGGCGTGGCGGACTCGTCCAGAACATTGCCTATTACAACATCGGCATGACGAACGTGCATTTTCCGATACAGATTTACGCCTATTATCTGCTGGCCGGCACGCCCAGCAGCATCTCGCCCTATTACGCCTCCACGCAGGCCGTTGCCGTCGTGACCAGCGAAACACCGGTTTATCGCAACATCACTTTCAGCAACATCAACGCGACTTCCGTCAGCGGCTATCCCGTGGGCATCATCTGGGCGCGTACGGAAATGCCGGCAACCAACATTGTCTTCAACAAAATCAATGTGACCGGCAATCGAAATTTCTGCCTCTACAACGTCAATGGCGCGCAGTTCATTGATTCAAAAATCACCGTGTCCGCCACCAGCAACACGTTTGCGCTGTTCAACGCGCAGATCATCGTCACCAACAGCGTGTTCGCAACCAACCTTGTCACGCTCGACGGGTTGACCACCAATGGTTATGGCAACAGCCTGGCTTTTTACAACGTCCAGGCGTCGCTCAAAAACACCAATGCTTTTGACGACGGCCCGCTCACCCTCGGTGACAGCACCCTCACCATCAGCAACAATTTCATGCTTTTCCCCGCCACCGTACTGAACTACATCTTGGATCCCAATACCAACCGGGTGATGGTGGCAAGCAACCTCACCTTGGGGGGAACCATCAATGTGACGAACGGCACCGGCTTTGGGACGGGCACGAATATTCTGCTGACCTACAACGGCACGTTAAGCGGCAATCTCCCGACTCTCGGCTCAACGCCCGCAGGTTACAACTGCGTTTTCGACACCAACACCGCCGGTCAGGTGAAACTGGTTGTGACTTTGCCCGCGCCTTCAGCCCCGACAAATTTCACGGCGGCGGGAACGAACCTGCTGATCAAATTGAAATGGAACGCCGTGTCGGGTGCGACCAGTTACAATCTCAAACGCGGGGCGGCCAGCGGCGGGCCATATCCGACGGTTTGCAGCGGGTTGGCCGTGACAAATTATTCCGACGCGGCGGTGACCAATGCCGCGACTTATTATTACGTGGTCACGGCGATGTCCGTGTCCGGGGGCGAGAGCACCAACTCCTTGCAGGCCAGTGCCGCACCACTGCCTTCATCGGTGGCAACCAATATTTTCTGGCAGATCGGCGGTGGCCAATTGCAATTGTCCTGGCCGCAGGACCATCTGGGCTGGCGACTACAAATCCAAACCAACGACCTCAGCCAAGGGCTTGGCACAAACTGGGTCGCCGTACCCAATTCCACCAACGTTTGCCAAACTAACGTTGCGGTAAATCCAACCAACGGCTCCGTCTTTCTCCGGCTGGTGTATCCGTAATCAAGGGTAAAGTCATTTCGGGCTTCTTTTCCGGTAGTCGCCGCGGCTGAAATACTTTTCCAGCCAGACATAGAGACAGATGAAAAGATAACGGCTCCCCATCTCGCGCATCATCAGCTTCGCCTCGCCGGTGCGACGGTTGCGCCAGGTGACGGGAATGACGGCCCATGAAAATCCGCGCACGATGGCCTTGAGGGGCAGTTCAACGGTGAGGTTGAAATGGGGCGAGATCAACGGCCGGCACCCGTCAATCACTTCGCGCCGGTAGGCTTTGAAAGCGTTCGTCGTGTCGTTCAGACGGATGGCAAAGAGGGTTTTGAGAAAGAGGTTGGCGATGCGATTGATGAACAGCTTGATTTTGGGATAGTCAACCGTGCCGCCGCCCTTGACAAAACGGCTGCCGAATACACAGTCCCAGCCCTTGTTCAGTTCTTCCCAGTAGCGCACCACGTCGCGGCAATCATCGGATTCATCCGCCATCATGATGACCACGGCGTCGCCTTTCATGTGGTCGAGACCACGGACGACCGCGCGACCGAAGCCGTGCAGGTCTTCATTCTTTACCGGAACCAGCTCGGGAAGTCTGGCTTTGATCTGGGCAAGCAGTTCCTCGGTCCGGTCGGTGCTGCCATCGTCAACGACGATAATCTCATGTGGCACGTTATGCAGCCGCAGTTCCAAATGAAGGTGCTCCACCGTGGAACAGATGCAGCCTTCCTCATTGCGCGCCGGAATGACCACCGACAGCAGCGAGAGCGGGCGGGGTTGAGAAGTCGGATCGCTCATGTGCTGTTGGGCAAATCTGGTTTTAGCTGTAACGCTGTGCTGAGACAGACGGCGGATTCATTTGTCCCTCCAATCCTAAATTAAACTCCCGCCAGGTCAAACAGTTAGAACTTGTTCGTAAATAAAAACTGTCTGGTGCCGACCCGCTTCACATTCTCAGCCAGACTTGGCACGACGCCATTCTACCAGCGCCCCCCGGTGAGCCATGCAAATGATGACTATGGTTTTTCATGGAATGGGGAATTGGCTTCATAGAGATTGAGCCGGGTTTGGATGGCCTCGGCCAGAGGTTGGTTGTTTTGAGTGGCGGTCAAGTTCAACGCACGTTTGGCCGTTTCGACCGCGTCATGATATCGCCCGGCCTCCGCATATGCCGCCGCCAGTGTGTCCAGCAATTGCGGCGACTCAATTCCCGCCAGCGCCTTGGTCTGTTCGGCCAGAGCCACCGCCTTGCTGCCATCACGAAACGAATTCTCCGGACAAGTCGCCAGCAGCCAGGCCAGGCTGAGGCGGACCGGCAAATGGTGTGAATCCAGAGTGAGGGTTTTCACATATTCTACGATGGCCGCCTGGAAATGGCGTTGGGCTTGCAACGCCTGACCATATCGGAAGTGGGCTTGGGCGGAATTTGGAATCAGCGCCAGGGTCCGTTGGTATTCCTGGATGGCTTCATCGAGCTTGCCTTGGACGGTCAATACATTAGCCAGGTTGCCGTGGGCATCGGTGTAGTCAGGTTTGATTTCAATGGCTCTCCGGTAATGCGTGATGGCTTCGTCCGGCCGGCCTTCTTGGATGAATGCCTGACCCAGACTGTAGTGAGCTTCGGCGTAGCCGGGCTGGCATTGAATAGCCTCCTGGTATTGATTGATGGCCGCTTCCCGTTTGCCTTGCTGGTCGAAAATACAGCCCAGATTGTAATGCGCCTCCGCATAGTTGGGATTAAGTGCAAGGGCCTTTTGGTGGTGAATCATTGCTTCGTCCAGCCGCCCGAGGCGCATCAGGGCGGCGCCGAGATTGTTGTGAGCCTCCGGATAGTTGGCCTGGAGGTCCAGGGCCTTGCGGAGTTGAACGATCGCTTCGTCCAATCGTCCGGCTTTCATCAAGGCGTTGCCGAAGTTGTAATGTGAAGTGGCGGAAGCGGGGGCGATCGCCACGGCCTGGTTGAAATGATCCAACGCTTCATCCAACCGCCCGACTCGCAAAAGGGCGTTGCCAAGATTATTATGGGCCTCGAAGAAATCAGGGTTGAACTCCAGGGTTTTTTTGAAATAAGCAATGGCTTCCTCCACCCGGCCTTTTCCGGACAGGACGGAGCCCAGGTTGTTGTAAGCCAGAAAGGCGTTGGGATTTCTGGCAAGGGTGGTCCGCCAGAGGGTTTCGATGTCGGTGTACATCCCGCATTGGCGCCAGGTGGACAGCCCCAGCGTCACTAACAATCCTCCGACCACGGCGGGCTTCAGGAACCGGTTTCGTTTTCCCGGCCGGTCAAGTCCCGCGGTAATCCCCCCCGCGACCAGCGCGAGCACGCTCATGCAGCCAAAGTACTGCCAATGGTCGGAAACGAACGTGTACCGCGTCATGTACAACACGATGATCAATATCAGCAGCGACGTGCTGATAAAGAAATGCATCATGGCGACAAACGGTCCCCGGCCGATGAATTTTCGCTTCCACCACAAAATCGCCAACAATCCGGCCATCGCCGCCGGATACAAAAGTTGCCAGCCGCCGGCGGCATTCACCGCCCACCGTTCATAAACAAACGTCAGCCCGGTCGGAAAGAAAAGCTTGCCCAGATAGAACCAGAATGATCGTCCTGAAACCACCACCCGCGCCATCCCCCCCAGTTGGAATCCGGTGCCGACGGCTCCGTGGAGGCGCTCGATGTAAAATGTCATGGCTCCCATCGTCACGACCAGCATCAGCATCAGTAGTAACGGCACGATTTCCCGCCAGGGTAGCCGGCCCCGTTGCCACCAGACAACGAGCAGCAGTGTCGCCGGCAGAAAACTCACGGCGGTCTTGGCGAACATCGCCATTAGAAAAAGGACCAGCGACAAAAATCCAAAACGCCAGTCAAGCCCTGACGCCTGGCGTCTCGGTTTGTCACCACCGGCTGCCGATACGCCATAAACTCCCAAGCCCGCAAATCGCACAAAAGCCCAACCCGCCGCCAGGGCCAGTGCCGCGGACAGCGTGTTTTTCAGTTCCGTCATCCAGGCCACGCTCATCACGCACACCGGATGCAAGGCGAAAATCGCTCCCGCCAGCCGGGCGCCGCGCGTCTGCAACTTTTCCAAAACCTGCCACAGCAGAACCGCCACCAGCACATGCAGCGCTACATTGAGCAGGTGATAGCCGAGTGGATTCAGTCCCCACAGTTGGTAGCCCGCCCAAAACAAGGTGAAACTCAGCGGGTAATACTGGCAGGTCGCGCCCGGTTCGAACCAGATTTCCCGGAGTCCCCGCAAGGAGCGCAGCGTCGGGTTAGCTGAAATATGTGCATCATCATCCCAGATAAAACCACCGTGCAGGGCTGGCCAATAGGCCAGCAATGTGGCGGCCATCAGCAGTCCGCCGAAAAGCCAGCCCTGCTTCCACCAGGCCGGCCCGGACTTCGGGCTATGATTCACAGCGCGATTAAATCATAAGCCGCTGCCAACGTCCGCTTTTTTTTGACACGGATCGCTGTCTGATGCAGCCTCGTCATTCTACCCTGGCTGCCAACAAAAAAAAATGAGGAGAGCGTTACGGCTTCTCGCGGTAGGGGGAACGTGCTTCATAAAGTTTGAGCCGGGTTTGGATGGCCTCGGCCAGAGATTTGTCGTTTTGAGTGGCGGGGAGATTCAGCGCCTGTTTGACCGTCTCGACCGCGTCATTATATCGCCCCGCTTCCGCATACGCCGCCGCCAGCGTGTCCAGGAGTTGCGGCGACTCGATGCCCGCAAGCGCCTTGGCCTGTTCTGCCAGTTCCACCGCCTTTTCACCGTTGCGCAACGAGTCGTCCGGACTGGTTGCCAGCAGCCAGGCCAGACCGAGGTGTGCCGGCAAATGGCGGGGGTCAAGTTCCAAAGACTTTTGACACTCGCTGATGGCCGCCTTGAAGTTGTGTTGCGATTGCAGAGCAAAGCCAAGTTTGTAGTGGGCTTGGGCGGAATCCGGCATCAACGCCAGAGCCCGCTGATAATGCCGGACGGCTTCCTCCAACCGGCCGGCCGACACCAGCGCCACTCCCAAATTGTAGTGTGCCTCGGCATAATCCGGCTTGAGCTGCAGGGCTTGCTCCCAATGCCCGATGGCTTCCGATATCCTCCCCAACCGGAACAGAATGTTCGCGAAATTGTTGTGGGCTTCAAAATAATCGGATTTGATCTGCAGCGCCTGTTCGTAGTATCTGACGGCTTCTTCGTTCTTGTCCAGTCGGGCCAGGGCGGTTCCCAGATTATAATAGGCCTCGGCCCGGCGAGGGTTGAGACGCAACGCCTGTTCGTAGTACCCCATCGCCTCGGTTGTCTTGCCCAGATCGAGGAGAATGGCCCCCACATTATTGCATGCCTCGGGAGAATCGGGCTGGATCTTCAGCGCCTGTTCGTAGTGCTCCAACGCCTCCTCCGTCCGGCCCGCCTGCCTCAGGAGGAGCCCCAGATTGTTATGGGCCAGCCAGGCGTCCGGATTCTTGGTCAAGGTATCCCGCCAGATCGTTACCTCGTCGCGATAAATATGCACTTGTTTCCATGTGCACACACCCAGCGCCAGAAACACGGCCGTGCCGGTCAGTTGACCGATTAATCGTCCCCTTTCTCCAATTCGTCGTCCCATCGCAATGCCCCCGCTGACCGCCAAGGCAATGAGGCCGATGAGGGAAAAATACTGGTAGTGATCGGCCACCAACGAGTACCGCATGAAGTAGATGTTTACGAACCCCAGGGCGGGGAAAAGCATGATCAAATAATAGCCAAAGCCGAACAGCCAGGGCTTGCCCCACCGTTGCCGGCGGGTCCAACCGGCCAGCAACCCCGCGAGCAGGAGCAGTCCCGGGACATACGACAGGGGATTCTGCGCGGTAATCTGCCATCGCGGGTAAACAAAACACAGATCCAGCGGCAGCACCGCCTTGTAAAGATAGAACCACACGGCCCAGCCCGACCCGGCCAGCCGTGACCAGAAACTGTCATGTCGCACCACATCCACCCCTACGGCCCGGAGGGGCGCAAACCAAAGCGTGACACAGCCCAGCAGTCCCGCCACTGCAAAAAACGGGAGACTGCGCAATACATCCCTGCGGTCAATTCTTCCCCGGCGCCACCATCCGATTCCCAACAGCAGGAAGGGAAACATCACCACTGCGGTCTTGCTTAACAACGCGAGGACAAACGCGCTCAGTGCAAGCCAATACCAGCGCCGATTTCCTGTATCGTCGAATCTGACATACCCTAACAGCGCCCAGGCGCAGAAAAACATCGCGAGCGTATTCTTCTGCTCGGCAATCCAGGCCACCGATTCGACATTGACGGGATGCACGGCGAACAGGGCGGCGGCGAACCAGGCCGCCGGAACCCCGAGCCTTGCCAATATTCGCCACCACAGCACCGCATTCAGCGCGTGCAAGAGCACATTGACCACGTGGTAACCCGCGGGGTTGTCTCCCCACAGACGCCACTCCAACCACCACGTGCTTGAGGTCATCGGCCAGTAATCAGGAGCTTCCATCGTGCACCAGAACCGGTACAGGCCGTCAGGACTTTTGATGAGGGGATTGTTGATCACCAGACTGTAATCATCCCAGATGAACCCGCAGTGCAGAGCAGGGAAGTACACCATAAACGTCGCGGCAACCAGGCCCAGGCCGAGAAGCCAGTTCCGGCTCCTCGAAACAGGTTTAATTTGCAGCACCGTGGATCTTTTCGCCCGAACAACAGCCGAATCCGGACGCGCCTTGCGTACCGGGTTAGGGTTTTTCATGATAGGGCGAATTGGCTTCATAAAGTTTGAGCCGGGCTTGGATGACCTCGGCCAAAGGTTGATTGTTTTGGGTGGCGGGAAGATTCAGCGCTCGTTTGGCCGTCTCGACCGCTTCGTCAAATCGTCCGGCCTCCGCATAAGCCGCCGCCAGTGTATCCAGAATTTGCGGTGATTCGCCCCTGGCAAGCTGTTCAGCCTGTTGCCCCAACTCCACTGCCTTGTTTCCGTCCCGCAACGACGCCTCCGGACAGGCCGCCAGCAACCACCCCAGACTGAGACAGACGGGTAGATGTTTCGGGTTCAATTCCATGGCCCGCTGATATTCAGTGATCGCCGTCTTAAAGTCCCGTTGCGCCTGCAAGGCCTGGCCCAACCGAAAGTGGGACTGAGCTGAATCCGGCACCAACTCCAGCAACCGCCGGTATTCCTTGACGGCTGCATCGAGCTTGCCTTGTGTGGCCAGCACATTGGCCAGATTGCCATGGGCGTCAGCATAGTCAGGTTTGATCTCGATGGCTTTCCGATATTGCTCAACCGCCTCGTCCAGCCGCCCGCGCAATCCAAACGCCGCGCCCAGATTGTAATGCGCCTCCGCGTAATCAGGGTTGATCTGAATGGTTTTCTGATAATGCGCGATGGCTTCGGCAAGCTGATCTTTTTGGGCCAGCACAATGGCCAGGTTATAGTGCGCCGCCGCGGAATCAGGCTTGAGCTGAATGGCCTCCTGGTATTGCGCCATCGCCTCGTCCAACTGCCCCTTTTGGACAAGCGTGATACCGAGCGCGTTGTGAATCTCTGCATAGTCGGGGCGGATTTCCAAGGCCTTTTTGAAATGTACAATCGCCTCGTCCAACCGACCCTTCCGGCGAAGTGCAACGCCGAGATTGTTTTGCCACTCTGGAGAGTCGGGGCGGCTTTCCAGCGCTTTTTGGAAATGTACAATCGCCTCGTCCAGCCGGCCTTGTGCGGTGAATGTGACACCCAGATTATTATGAGCGAAGGCATTATCCGACGTGCAGGCGAGCGTGTGAGTCCAGAGTGTTTCACTGTTGCGCCAATACAAGACTTGTCTCCATGTGCAGGCCATCAAGGCCGCAATCACGATGCCTGCCGCCGCCCCAAGCACCTGGCAACGATAACGCCAGGTCGCCGTGAAATCCCTCACCGCCCAGACCATGGCCAGATACAGCCCGATCTGTGGCAAATAAGTGTAACGGTCGGCATGCGACTGATCCCCCACCTGCACCAGCCCGATCGCCGGCACCAGCATTCCCAAATACCACAACCAGCCCACCGGCAGATACGGAAATCGCTTCGCCGCCACCAGCACCAGGGCGGTCACCGACAACAACAGCCCACCGGCGCCCGCGATTTGCCAGACCGGCACATTGAAAAAATAATAGGGATAAAATACGGCCAGATTGCACGGCCAGACCGTCTGCACAAGATAGGCGACGTATGCCATCAAGGCATTGCAAAACCGAAGGGTGAGCGGCAATACGATCATGGACTTGATGGCTTCCTGTTGGGCTAGAACGGTTGCCACGCACGAGGCGGCGCTCAGTCCAAAAAAGGGAATCTTCTCCCAAATCAAACGTCGAATCGTAAATCGTAAACTCCGATGAATCGCGAGCACGCGACAAGAGTCGGTGTCGTAAATCGCAAATCGTTTTAGCGGCCAGTAATCCAGCAACAACAGCACAAACGGCACCGTCACCAGCATCGGCTTGCTCATCAGTCCCAATGCGAAAATGAAAACTGCCGACCAATAGCATCCTTGGGCGCTGGATGTTGGATGTTGGATGTTGGATGTTTCCCCTCCCTGCTCAATGCTTTCTGCTTTCTGCTTTCCGTTCTCTACTTTTTGAACGTACCGCGCATACATCAGCAGCGTGAGCATGAAGAACAGCCCACTCAAGACGTCCTTGCGCTCCGCCACCCACGCCACCGATTCCACCCGCAGCGGATGGATGGCAAACACCGCCGCAACGAAAGCGCCGGGCCACAGCGTATCTGCCTCTGTAGTCGTAGCTCCAATGCTTTTATTGGAGCGAAGCCCCGTCAGTTGTTTCAACAACAGAAACAACAGCACCGCAGTCGCCGCGTGCAACAACACATTGGTTAAATGCGGTCCCATGGGGCCGGTGCCAAACAACTGCGCGTCGAGCATCAAGGACAGCCACGTCACCGGATGCCAGTTGCTGGCGTGTCCCGTTCGAAAAGCCCACCCCACCCCTTTCCAAGTCAACCCGGCCTTGACCTGATAATTGGAGGAAAAATAATCATAGTCATCGTAACTGACGAACTCGTGCCGGAGCGTCCGGCTGAAGACCGCGAACACCGCCACCACCAGAAGGACACAGACGCCCAATACCGTCCATTTACCATCCGGGTTTGCCAGGCGTTCCTGTAATTTGGGAGCAGCCATGCTTTCCGAGTGATTCTGTCTGGGTGGACTTGCCGATTCCATCTTTTTCCGATTCGCCGCTCGAATGTCTCCTGGCCAAGCTGTTGGCAGGCTGACTACGGCTTTTCGTGGTAAGGAGAACCGGCTTCGTAGAGCTTGAGCCGGGCTTGGATGGCGTCGGCCAAAGGCTGGTTGTTTTGGGTGGCGGGCAGGCTCAATGCCTGCCTGACCGTTTCGACCGCTTCCGGATATCGTCCCGCCTCCGCGTAAGCCGCCGCCAGCGTGTCCAGAATTTCTGGAGAGATGCCCCCGGAAAGTTGTTCCGCCTGTTGCGCCAGTTCCACCGCCTTTTGACCATTGCGTAACGATGCCTCCGTACACGTCGCCAACAGCCAAGCCAGACTGAGGTGGGCGGGCAGGTGCCGAGGGGCCAGGTCCAGTGCCTTTTGATACTCCCTTATCGCCTCGCCCAAGCGCCCGCTTTGCATCAAAGCGTTGCCGAGGTTATAATACGCATCGGCGTAGGTGGGGGCAATTTTCACAGCTTTCTTGAAATGTTCTATCGCCTCATCCAACCGGCCCTTTCGGCGAAGTGCAATGCCAAGATTGTTGTGGCCCTCTGGATAGTCGGGGCGGATTTCCAGCGCCTTTTGGAAATGTTCTATCGCCTCGTCCAGTTGGCCTTGTGAGCCGAGCATGACACCGAGATCGTTATGGGCGACATAATTTCCCGACGTGCGGGCGAGCGTGTGAGTCCAGAGTGTTTCGCTGCTGCGCCAATACGAGGTTTGTCTCCATGAGCAGGCCATCAAAGCCACAATCACACTGCATGCCGCCACGCCCAGCGCCTGATGACGCCAACGCCAGGAAGCTGTCCCATTCCCGATGGCCCAGGCCATGACAAGAGACAGGCCGATCTGCGGCAAATACGTGTAACGGTCAGCATGTGACTGATCACCCGCCTGCATCAGGCCGATCACTGGCACCAGCATTCCCAAATACCACAACCAGCCGGTCGCGAACCAGGGGAACCGCCGCGCTGTCCGGAATGCCAGCAGGGTTATGAAGAGCAGCAATGTGCCGGCACCCGCAATCTGCCAGGCCGGCACATCGAAACGATAGGGATAAAAAACAACCAGATTGTCCGGCCAAATCATCTGGCCGATGTAGGTGACATAGGTGACCAGGGCGTTACCGAACCGGAGGGTGAGCGGCAATACGATCATGGACTTGATGGCTTCCTGTTGGGCTAGAACGGTTGCCACGCACGAGGCGGCGCTCAGTCCAAAAAAGGGAATCTTCTCCCAAATCAAACGTCGAATCGTAAATCGTAAACTCCGATGAATCGCGAGCACGCGACAAGAGTCGGTGTCGTAAATCGCAAATCGTTTTAGCGGCCAGTAATCCAGCAACAACAGCACAAACGGCACCGTCACCAGCATCGGCTTGCTCATCAGTCCCAAAGCAAAAAATAACAGCGCCAACCAATAGTAACATGACATGTAACATGTGACACGAGACCTCATTGACGTTGGCGTGGCTTTTGTTTGTGCCACTTGCTCGTCTGTTCTTGTCACATGCCACCTGTCACTTGTCACCGCCTTTGCGTAGCAAAGGAGCGTCAGCATGAAGAACAGCCCACTCAAGACGTCCTTGCGCTCCGACACCCACGCCACCGATTCCACCCGCAGCGGATGGACGGCAAACACCGCCGCCACGAACGCGCTGGGGCAACAGGCACCAGTCAACTGTCTTAGAAGAAGAAACAACAGCACGGCGTTGACCGCATGCAGGATTACATTGGTCAAATGCGGCCCCGCCGGATCGGTCCCAAACAATTCCACATCGAGCATGAGGGACAACCATGTCAGCGGATGCCAGTTGCTGGCGTGTCCGGTTCGAAAAGCCCACCCCACACCGTTCCAAGTCAACCCGGCCTTGACCTGATGATTGGAGGAAAAATACTTGTCGTCATCGTAATTGACGAACCCGTGCCGGAGCGTCTGACCGAAGACCAGGAACACCGCCACCACCAGCATGACGCACATGCCGACTATCGCACCATGGCTGTTCAGATCTGTCGGGCGTTCCGATGATTTGAGAGCAGCCATGTTTTCCGGGTGATTCTGTCTGGGTGAACTTGCCGATTCCATCTTTTTCCGGTTCTTACCGCGGAAATCTCCTGGTTAAAATCCCGGTCGTGCCATCCCATGCAGGCAGCGATGAGCGACCCAGTCAACTACTGCGGCGGTTCATGATATGGAGAATTGGCTTCGTAGAGTTTGAGCCGGGTTGTTAGCACCTCAACCAGAGGTTTGTCATTATTGCTGGTCGCCAGGTTCAAGGCCCGCGTGACGGTTTTGACCGCCTCAGAATATCGGCCCGCCTCCGCATAAGCCGCCGCCAGGGTGTCCAGTTGTTGCGAAGATTCCGCGCCGGAACTCAACCCGGCATGTTCGGCCAGTTCCACCGCCCTTTCCCCATTGCGCAACGATCTGTCCGGACAGGTCGCCAACAGCCAGGCCAGACCAAGGTGAGCCGGCAGGTGCTGGGGGGCGAGATTCCAGTGCCTTTTGATATTCCTTCATCGCCGCCTCAAATTTGTGTTGGGTTTGCAGTGCCTGGCCGAATCGGAAATGAGCTTGAGCGGATTTGGGCTCCAGTTCCAATGTTTGCCGGTACTCGGCGATGGCTTCATCCAGCTTGCCTTGCGCGACCAGCACATTGGCCAGGTTCCCGTGAGCGTTGGCGTAATCGGGCTTGATCTTGATGGCTTTTCGATACTGCCTGACCGCTTCGTCCAGATGACCAAGCGTCCCAAACGCCATGCCCAGATTGTAATGCGCCTCCGGGTAGTCCGGGTTGAGATCAATGGCCCGGTGTAATTGTGCGATGGCCTCGGCTGATCGTCCCTGGGTGGCGAACAGGTTGCCCAGGTTAATGTAAAATTCTGCGCGGTTGGGGTTGAGTTCGATGGCCCTCTGGTAATGTTCCATGGCCTCAGCGGTTCGGCCTTGCCTGGCAAGCAGGAGGCCCAGGTTATTGTGGGACTCCGCAAAGCCGGGATAAATCTCGAGAGCCCGGTGATAATACTCAGCCGCTTCATCCAGCCGTCCTTGGTTAAGAAATGCTGTGCCGAGATTATTATAAGCTGCCGCATAGCCGGGCTTGATCTCAATGGCCTTCTGGAAATGCTCGATCGCCTCTGTAAATCGGCCCTGGCCCATAACGACATCTCCAAGGTTACTGTGGGCGAGATAATTTCCGGAGGTACAGGCAAGCGTGTGAGTCCAGAGTGTTTCGCTGTTGCGCCAATATGAGGTTTGCTTCCAGGCGCAGGCCATCAAGACTGCCATCACACTGAATGCCGCCACGCCCAGCACCTGACGACGCCAACGCCAGGAAGCCGCCAGATCCCTGATGGCCCAGACAACAACCAGATACAGCCCGATCTGCGGCAAATATGTAAAGCGATCCGCGTGCGACTGGGCACCCACCTGCACCAGCCCGATCACCGGCACCAACATTCCAAGATACCACAGCCACCCAACCAACAGATAGGGACGTCGCTGGGCGAACATCACCGCCTGCATTGTTATGAACAACAACAATGCTCCAGCAACGGCGATCTCCCACGTTGGCACCCTGGCTGGGTACGGATAAAAAACGGCCAGATTGTCAGGCCAGAACATCTTGAGGATATACGTCAGATAGCTCACCAGGCCGTTTGCCAGCCGCAAACCAAGGGGAAGACCTTCAGGTGTTACCATGGCGCCATAACTGTTTTGAGTGAGGAAAGCGGTGAAACTCGCAGCGATAGCCAGCAGAAACAGTGGTAGTTTTTCCAAAAGCAAACGTGGAATCGTAAATCGTAAATCGTAAATCGTAAATCGTTCCAGCGGCCAGTAATCCAGGAGCAGCAGCACGAACGGCAGCGTCACCAGCATCTGCTTGCTCATCAGTCCCAGCGCGAAAAACAACAACATCAATCCATACCAGACCTTGGACTTTGGACTTTGAACTTTGGACTTTTCAACATATCGCACGTATGCCAAAAGCGTCAGCATGAAGAATAATCCGCTCAACACGTCCTTGCGCTCCGCCACCCACGCCACCGATTCCACCCGCAACGGATGAATGGCAAACACCGCCGCCACGAAGGCGCTGGACCACAGTGTGCCCGCCTGTGTGGCCGCAGCTCCGATGCTGTTATTGGAGCGAAGCCCCATCATCCGCCGCAGCACCAAAAATAGAAGAATCGCTGTTACAGCGTGCAGCAGGACATTGGTCAGGTGATGTCCGCCGGCGTTCAATCCGTAAAGCTGGCAGTCCAGCATGTGCGAGATGGAGGTTAGCGGATGCCAGAAGCCGGCATGATTGTGGGTTAACGCCCAAACAATCCCGGTCAGCGTCAGGCCTTTGGTGACCTGCGGGTTATTATACACATACAAGTCGTCGTCGCAATTGATGAACTCGTGCCGCAATGTTTGTCCGAAGACCAACAGAACGGCCACTGTCAGCAGGACGCACACGCCAAAAACTGCGCCATTGCCGTTCTTGCCTGCCGGGCGTTGTTGTAATTCGGGAGCATCCATGCTTTCTGGATGATTCTGTCTGGGTGGACTTGCCGATTCCATCTTTTTCAGTTCTCAAAACCGATGCCTCCTGGCGGAAGCATTTGTCCCGCCACACCCGCAGTCATGCCAGATGAGCAGGGCACAGAACTTCACGGTTTTTCGTGATAAGGTGAACCGGCCTCGTAGAGTTTTAACCGGTTTTGAATGGCCTCAGCCAAAGGCGGGTTGTTTTGGGTGGCGGGAAGGCTCAATGCCTGCCCGGCCGTTTTTACCGCTTCACCAAATTGTCCCGCCTCCGCGTAAGCCGCCGCCAGGGTGTCCAGAATTTGTGGCGATTCGCCCCCGCCCGACCGCTCCGCCTGTTGCGCCAGTTCCAGCGCCTTTTGACCATTGCGCAACGTTGCCTCCGGACACGTCGCCAACAGCCAGGCCAGACCAAGGTGAGCTGGCAGGTGCTGGGGGGCGAGGTCCAGTGCCTTTTGATACTCCTTCATCGCCGCTTCAAAGTTTCGTTGCCCTTGCAGCGCCTGGCCGAATCGGAAGTGGGCTTGGGCGGATTTGGGCACCAGTTCCAACGTTTGCTGGTACGTCTTGACGGCTTCATCGAACTTGCCTTGCGTGGCCAGCACATTGGCCAGATTACCGCAGGCATCGGCATAGTCGGGTTTGAGTTGAATGGCTTTGCGGTACTGTGCGACGGCTTCATCCAGCCGTCCTCGCACCCCAAACACCGCGCCCAGATTGTAATGCGCCTCCGCGTAGTCCGGGTTGAGATCAATAGCTTTCTGGCAATACGCAATGGCTTCATCCGGTCGCCCGCTTCGCATCAGTGCAACACCAAGGTTGTTATTTGCCTTGATGTGGCTGGGCTGGATTTCCAACGCCTTTCGAAAAAGTTCCATCGCCTCGCCCGAGTGCCCGCTTTGCATCAAAGCATTGCCGAGGTTATAATACCCATCGGCGTAGGTGGGGGCAATTTTCACAACCTTCTTGAAATGTTCCATCGCCTCGCTCACCTGCCCCTTTTGAAGAAGATCTTCGCCCAAGTCGTTATGGGCGATGTAATTTTCAGGGGTACAGGCGAGTGTGTGCGTCCACAACGACTCGCTGTTGCGCCAGTATGCAGTCTGTTTCCAGGCACCGGCCATCAAGACGGCAATCACTATCCCTGCCGTAACGCCCAGCACCTGACGACGCCAATGCCAGGAAGCAGTCCAATCCCTGATGGCCCAGACAATGAGAAGAGATAGCCCGATCTGCGGCAAATACGTGTAGCGGTCTGCATGTGACTGATCACCCGCTTGGATCAGGCCGATCACCGGCGCCAGCATTCCCAAATACCACAACCAGCCCACCGGCAGATACGGAAATCGCTTCGCCGCCACCATCACCAGAACGGTCACCGACAACAACAGCCCACCGGCACCCGCGATTTGCCAGACCGGCACATCGAAACGATAGGGATAAAATACGGCCAGATTGTCCGGCCAGACCGTCTGGACGATGTAGGTGACACAGGAAATCAGAGCATTGGCGAGCCGGGTGGTGAGCGGCCACGCAATCGTTGACTTGATGGCTTCGCGCTGGACCAGAATGGTCGCCACGCACGAGGCGGCGCTCAGTCCAAAAAAGGGAATCTTCTCCCAAATTGAACGCCGAATCGTAAATCGTAAACTCCGATGAATCGCGAGCGCGCGACAAGAATCGGTGTCGTAAATCGTATATCGTTCCAGAGGCCAGTAATCCAGCAACAACAGCACAAATGGCACCGTCACCAGCATCGGCTTGCTCATCAGCCCCAGCGCGAAAAATAACAATGCCAAACCGTAGAAGTCATTGGACTTTGGACTCCGGACCTTGGACTGCTCCACGTACCGCACATACATCAGCAGCGTCAGCATGAAGAACAGTCCGCTCAACACGTCCTTGCGTTCCGCCACCCACGCCACCGATTCCGCCCGTAACGGATGGATGGCAAACACCGCCGCAACGAAAGCGCTGGGCCACAGCGTATCTGCCTCTGTGGCCGCAGCTCTGACGCTTTTATCGCAGCCAAGGCCCGCCTGTGGGGTCGTAGCTCCAATGCTTTTATTGGAGCGAAACCCCATCAGCCGTCTCAACAACAGAAACAACAGCACCGCGTTCGCCGTGTGCAAAAACACGTTTATCAAATGCGGCCCCATGGGACCGGTGCCGAACAGTTGCACGTCGAACATGAGAGACAACCACGTCAACGGATGCCAGTTGCTGGCGTATCCGGTTCGAAAAGCCCACCTCACACCGTGCCAGGTCAATCCGGCCTGTACCTGGGGATTGGCGGAGAAATAAAGGCTGTCATCGTAATTGATAATCTGGTTTCGCACGATCTGGCCGAAGACCAGCCACACGGCCGCCACCAGCAGGGCGCACACGCCGACAATGGTGCCATTGTCGTTCCAGCGGGTCGGGCGTTCTGGTGATTGGGGAGCAACCATGTTTCCGGGCAATTCTGTCTGGGGGAACTCGCCGATTCCATCTTTTTCCGGGTCTCAATACGAATGTCTTTTTAAATCACTGTTCCGCGCGGGATGAAGGTATTTTGGGGAATGACGATAATGCCGTCGCAGACGTGACAGAGTTCGTGGTTGAGTCTGTCGGGCTTGCCGACCGGGATTCTCGACAAGGCTTGCCGGCCCGGTATAGTTCGAGCAATTGGCGGTTTTTTTCGGCCAAATCCTTCAGCCCGGCACTGGAGGCAAGTTGCTCCGCCTTTTCCGCCGTGGCCACCGCTTCCGGGAAACGGCCGGCTTCGGCATAAGCGGCGGCCAGCGTCCCGATGAACACGGGATCGTCATAATGAGCCAGCTCACACGCGCGTTCGGCCAGACGGACCGCCTCGGTCCCATTGCGAAGCTCGTCATCGAGACTGGTGGCCAGCGCCCACGCCAGTCTGTTCAGCGCCCCGGCCAGGTTGGGATTTAATCTCAGTGCCTCCCGATATTGGGCCACCGCTTCCCGGGTGCGGCCCGTTTGGCCAAGAGTCATGCCCAAAAGAAAAAATGTTTCAGGGCGGGTTGAATTGACCTGGATCGCCTGGCGATAATTCTCGATCGCTTCATCGAACTGCCCCCGGGCGGTGAGAGCGAAGCCCAGATTGTCCAGCGCGCTGGAGAAATTCGGTTTAATCCGGATGGCCTGGCGATAGTACTCGATCGCTTCATCAAATCGGCCCTTGGCGGCGAGGGCGTGGCCCAGATTGTTCAGCGCGTTAAAGGAATTCGGATTGTTCTGGATGGCCTGGCGATAGTACTCGATCGCTTCATCAAACCGGCCCTTGGCAGCGAGGGCGTTGCCCAGATTGTTCAACGCAAAATAATAATTTGGTTCGATCTGGATGGCCTTGTAATAGTTTTCAATCGCTTCATCAGGCCGGCCCTTGGCGGCGAGCACGAAACCCAGGTTGTTCCACGCCTTGAAGTCGTTCGGATTGATCTGGATGACCTTGCGAAAGCACTCAATCGCTTCATCGAACCGGCCATTTTCGGCGAGGACGGAACCAATGCTGCCCTGCGCTTCGGAGAAATTCGGATTGATCTGGATGGCCTTATGGAAGTGTTCCATTGCCTCTTCAATGCGCCCCTGATTTCTGTACAACAAACCCAGATTGTTATGGGCCAGAAAAGCGCCAGGGTTTTTGGCGATGGTGGTTTGCCAGAGGGTTTCCATGTCCGTGTACATCCCGGCCTGCCGCCAGGTCAGGAGGGCGAGCACCGGCAGCACGATCGCGGCGAACCCATAAACCACCGCCGGCGTGCGCAGAAATTCAGCCAGCCGCACCACCAGTGCCGCCACCAGAGCGATGATCCCGAGAGCAGACAGATAAACCCAGTGATCCCACACAAATGAATAACGCATGCCATACGCGTTCATGAACCCCAGCACTGGAAACAGTGTCCCCACAAAGTAGAACAGTGCGGTTGCCGGCCCACGTCCCATGCGCTCCCGGGCCAGCCAGAGTGTGAATAAGGCGCCGATGGCGGTCACCGGATGAAGCCATTGCCACACCGAACCGGGGTCGGGTTGCCAGCGCGGGTAAATGAAGCAGAGGTTCGCCGGCCAGAACAGGTTGCCGAGGTAAAACCAGAACGCCCGGCCGGCAATCAGGCAGCGTTGCGGGAAAGTCAGGTCAAAATCCGATCCTTGCGCGCCAAGATGGTATTTTTCCAGCCAAGCGGTTACGGCGCAAAGACCAAGGGCCAGGGCGAAGAAGGGCAGGGTCGGCAACACGTCCGCCCGCCACCGGATTTGCCCGCGCTGCCACCAGCCAATCAGCAGAATGGCTGCTGGCAGCGAAAAGGTTGTTGTCTTGGCCAGCAACGCACAAAGAAACAGAAAGAAAGCCAGCCAGTAAAAGAATGTCGAGTGACCGGTGAAACGTGAAGCGGAAAGCCCGCTTGCCGCGCCAGAGTCTGACGAAGGCGGGCCACTCGCCACCCGCCACTCGCCACCCGCCACACCTTGCGCGTAGCGCAGGTAGGCCAGCAATGCGCCGAGGTAAAGGACCAACGAGAGCACATTCTTGCGTTCGGTGATCCAAGCAACCGATTCAACCGTGACCGGATGCAGCGCGAAGAGGACGGCGGCCAGCCAGGCGCCGGGCAGTTGGAGCCGGAGCAACAACCGCCAGAAGAGCAGGGCGGCCAGGGCGTGCAGCAGGACGTTCTCCACATGATAGGGAGTCGTCCAGAACTTCCAGAGTTGATAATCCAGCCAAAACGACGTGCCCGAGAGCGGATAATACTGTTGCAAGACCGTGGGCTGGAACCAGATCAAGCGCAGACCGGAGGTGTTCTGAAATAACGCTGACAGGTTCGTCGTCCACTCGTCATCATCCCAAATGAAACCGCCGCGCAAGGCGGGGAGATAGGCCAGAAAAACAAGGAGAATGATCAAGCCGCCCTGGATCGCCAATTGCGCCCGCTTATTCATTGTGAGTCGCTCAAAATATTCTGACATGACGACTTCGTATTGTAATCAGAAAGATTTCGATGAGACAAGTCTCGCAATCAAAAAGATGTCGAATGTCTCCTGGCCAAGCCGTTGGCAAGCTGACTACGGCTTTTCGTGGTAAGGTGAACCGGCCTCGTAGAGTTTTAACCGGTTTTGAATGGCCTCAGCCAAAGGCGGGTTGTTTTGGGTGGCGGGAAGGCTCAATGCCTGCCCGGCCGTTTTTACCGCTTCACCAAATTGTCCCGCCTCCGCGTAAGCCGCCGCCAGGGTGTCCAGAATTTGTGGCGATTCGCCCCCGCCCGACCGCTCCGCCTGTTGCGCCAGTTCCAGCGCCTTTTGACCATTGCGCAACGTTGCCTCCGGACACGTCGCCAACAGCCAGGCCAGACCAAGGTGAACTGGCAGGTGCTGGGGGGCGAGGTCCAGTGCCTTTTGATACTCCTTCATCGCCGCTTCAAAATTTCGTTGCCCTTGCAGCGCCTGGCCGAATCGGAAGTGGGCTTGGGCGGATTTGGGCACCAGTTCCAACGTTTGCTGGTACGTCTTGACGGCTTCATCGAACTTGCCTTGCGTGGCCAGCACATTGGCCAGATTACCGCAGGCATCGGCATAGTCGGGTTTGAGTTGAATGGCTTTGCGGTACTGTGCGACGGCTTCATCCAGCCGTCCTCGCACCCCAAACACCGCGCCCAGATTGTAATGCGCCTCCGCGTAGTCGGGATTTATCTTAAGGGCCTCTTGGAATTGGATCATCACTTCTTGGTCCGGTCGCCCATTTCGGAGAAGAGCGACGCCGAGGTTATTATGGGCCTCCGCGTAATCGGGCTGGATTTCCAAAGCCTTTCGGAATTGAGCCGTCGCCCCGTCCAGTTGTCCCATTCGCAGCAGGGCATTGCCAAGGTTGTAATGTGAAATGGGGGAGTCGGGGTCAATCTCCACGGCTTTCTCGAAATGGTCCCTGGCCTCAGCCACCTGCCCTTTTTGCAGAAGCGCATTACCGAGATTGCTTTGGGCTTCGAAAAAGCCGGGATTGATCTCCAGGGCCTTTTGGAATTCGGCAATCGCCGCGTCCATCTGTCCCCGTCCGGACAGGATGATTCCGAGATTGTTGTAGGCCAGGAAAGCGTTTGGATTCTTCGCGATGGTGGTCTGCCAAAGCGTTTCGAGGTCGGAATACATCCCGGCCTGCCGCCAGGTCAACATGCCAAGCGTCAGCAGCAATGCTCCACAACCTGCCAGCTTGAGAAAGGGTCTGGTTTTGAATGCAATGGTGATTCCCGCCGCGGCAAGCGCAAACAAGCTGATGCTCGCGACATATTGGTAATGGTCCGCGACGAACGTGTAACGAAACGTGTAAACCATGACGAAACCGAGCAACGGACTCAATGTGGCCACGTAAAATAATGTCGCGACCTCAACGCTGCGCCCGAAGAATCGTCGGGTGAAATATATCGCCGCGCATAATCCGATTCCCATGACCAGCCAGCCATAAGCTGATAGCCGGTTGGGTTCGATCGTCCAGCGCGGATACAGGAAGGTCAGATTCACCGGCCAGAACAATTTACCCGCGTAAAACCAAAATGCATGGCTCGCCACCAGAATGCGTTCCGGCCAGCCCAGGGAAAACTGTTTCCCCTGCGTGCCCTGATGAAATCGTTCCCACCATATCGTCAGGAGTCCCATTCCCAAACCCATGGCCACAAACGGAACCATTTGTGCCAGCCGCCGCCAGTCAATCGGTTTTAGTTTCAGCCACAGAATCAACAGCAGCGCCGCCGGCAAGGTGCAGGCCGTCGTTTTGCTGAAGAGCGCCAGCGCGTAAAACACCAGCGCCAGCCAATACCAAAATCGCTTGGCGCGTTCCCCGATCAATTCAATCCAGCAGAACAGTGTCAACAAGATGAAAAAGAGCGACAACACACTTTTCAATTCCGTGATCCAGGCGACCGATTCCACCTGCACCGGATGCAGGGCGAAAAGCGCCGCCGCCAGCCAGGCGCCCGGCACGCTCAATCGTTTCAGCAACAGCCACACCCACAGCGCATTGATTGCGTGGAGCAAAATATTGACCCCATGATAACCGGCCGGATTCAAGCCCCAGAGTGAATGTTCCATGCGCAAGACCGTGTAAGTCAGCGGAAAGTATTGCGAGGGCGAATCCGTCGAAAACCAAATCCGTCTCAAACCGTCCGGCGCAGTGAGCAGTGGATTGTTGGTGACATAAAAGTCATCGTCCCAGATCGGTTTTCCATTCCAGGCCGGCAGGTAAACCAGGAAGGTGGCAGCCACCAGAAGCAGGCCGGGGAGACAAATCCATCTCCCCGAAGTTTGCAGGAACCTCCCAATTCCGCTGGTCGTTTCGAACGAGGAGGTCTTGGTGGCAGTTTCGACGTTGGCCATGTCAGACAAGCTTGCCGGAGGGAAACTCAGCGCGCAACCGTTCCTTCACATCCGCGTCATCCGGCCTGAACCGCAAGACATGAAAGTGTTGCGCTGCCGCCGTCAGATGCCTTGCGCGAAAAAGCCGTTGGCAGGATTATTGAACATTTCTGAGGCCGACTGGCAGTCGTATTGACGGGTTAAAAACCAAACCGGCGCTGGAATTTACTCCAGCGCCGGCCGCGAAGATAACAAAAAGATATTAACGGCGCGCCCGGCGCACGATCAACAAACCAAGCAGACCCAACCCAGCCAGCGCAAAGGTGGCAGGTTCGGGAATATTTGTCATGACTGTAATATCAAGTATGTTGACGCCAGGGTTGGGAAGCGTGCCGTTTTTTCCGTAAAAGCCAAAATCAAGCTCATCGAAACTGTTGTAAAGGCCGGAGCTGTCTGTAAGGGACCAATTATCCATTACAGCACTGGTATCAGTGTTTTTGATGACAGTGGAGATGGTGTTGCCACCGGCAGCTTTTGTAATGGTATAAGTCATAGTGTAATTCACGCCACCGAGCAAAACACCTGCTGTCGAGGGTGAATAGGAGCCCGGCAAAACTTGGGTATAAGTTCCCGCCGCCATGGCCGAGTAGTAAGCCATCTCGTTATTAGCAGTAGCGCCACCATTCTTTTCATACCACTTCGTTGACCCGTTGGCATAAGTATTGAAATCCAGCAGCCCCGCATAACCTGTGTCATCCGCATTGGGGCCACCGACGACCGTATTGGCCAGATTTGCAGTTGCCACGGTTCCCATCGTATTGTAGAGGCCCGTCAGCAGGTAGCCGTTATTCGCGGTCATCGTGGAAGAGTTAAAAGTAACGGTAAGACTGACATAGTCTCCCACATTGACGAGTGTAAGCGGTGAGGCTGAGAATTGCGCAAACTCTTGTACAATTTTGCCAGTTCCGGCAGTGACGCCTAGCGCCAGACCCTGGCCGGGTGAGGGGTTGAGTTGTGCAGTGTAAGCCGGGGTGCTGTACATGGTCAACCACTGAGATCCAAGGGAGCTATCCATGGTAAAATCGTCAGTTAATACAACCTGGTCGGCCAGAACGGCCAACGGCATTGCAAAGGCCAAGCAAATTAAGGATATTCTTTTCATGTTATTACAACTTTCTGTTAGGGGTTCTGAGTTGTTTGTTTCAAATTTATTGTTTCTTCACTGACTGCTTACTCAACTTTAAACCATTTCCCGGGTTTGTCATCACCTTTTTTGTGCAAACGAATTTGAAATTTATGCACTGGAAGTGCCCGAAATTGCAGATAATTGAATGTTGATGGCCGGTTTTAACTCGCTCCGTCAGCGAACGGGACTAAAAGATTGTCCGTGAAGGGTGTATCCAGTAAGGTTTCGGATGCTTCAATGGGAATGGAAACGCAACCTGAAAATTTGAGAAAATCCTGGATTTCAAGGCATCCCCTAATCGTAATCGGGAGCATCTTGCTGGTGTGTCTTGGCCCGTTTGTCAACAAGGCAGTCCATGTGGATGACCCGCTCTTCGTTTGGACGGGGCAGTGGATTCAAAAGCATCCGGCCAACTTCTTTGGGTTTGAGGTGAACTGGTTTGGGTGTGCGAGACCCATGTGGCTGGCTAATTGCAATCCGCCGCTGATGTCCTACTTCCTGGCGGCGGTGGCTTCGGTGTTTGGCTGGAACGAAATCGTCCTGCATCTGGCCGGGCTGGCCGTTGCTTTCATGGCCGGCGCGGGTATTTATGCTCTGGCCAAAATGTGGTGCGACCGGCCGCTGCTGGCCACCGTGGCCGCCATTTTCACACCGGTATTCCTGGTTTCGAGTTCAACGCTGATGTGCGATGTGCTCATGCTCGCTTTGTGGATTTGGGCGCTGGTGTTTTGGGAACGCGCTTTGGAAAACGACCGAAACTGGCGGCCATTCGTCGGGGCGGGAGTGCTGGCGGGTCTGGCCGTGCTGACCAAATACAGTGCGGTGACCCTGTTGCCGCTCCTGCCTTTCCTGAGCCTGCTCCGGACGCGCAAATCGGGTTGGTGGCTGGCGGGTACCGCGGTCCCGCTGATCATGGTGGCCGCTTACGAGACGATAACGGCCGGAATGTATGGGAATGGCCTGCTGTCTGTCGCCGCCGGTTATGCCCAAGCGCACCGCCCCAACGTTCTCGGCGATTGGCAGGCGAGAGGAATCATAAGTCTGGCCTTTGCCGGTGGCAGCCTGCTGCCGTTGCTGTTCTTCGCGCCATTCCTGTGGCGACGGCAGGCGTTGCTGGCCGGCGGCGTGGTCGTTTTTGGACTGGTGCTGGGAACGTTTTGCCTGAGTGACAACCGGTGGCTGGTCCGGTCATGGGTTGATCCCGAACTGATGAACCAATGGGGCTTTGTGCTCCAACTGACATTGCTGACGGCGGCCGGCTTGCACTTGTTGCTGCTCGCTGCGGCAGACATCTGGCAACGGCGGGATACAATTTCCACGACTCTCGTGCTCTGGATTTTGAGCGGATTCCTCTTTGCCTCGGCGTTAAACTGGACGGTGAGCGCCCGGAGTTTTCTTCCCATCGTTCCTGCGCTGGCGATTCTTCTGGTGCGACGATTGGATGCGATTCGGAAAAACTTCATGGCGGGCGGGTGGGTAATGTGGCCGTTAATACCATCAGCAATCATCGCTCTGAGCCTGGTTACGGCTGACTATCGGGTGGCTGATTCAGCCCGGACCGCCGCGAAACAAATCACCGCCCAATACACACCTCCCAACCACCAACTGTGGTTCGTGGGGCATTGGGGATTCCAATACTACATGGAAAAACCCGGCGGCCAGCCGCTGGATGTAACCCAATCCTTGCTTCAACCGGGAGATGTTGTCGTCATCCCTTGGGACAATGTGAACCTCCTGCCGCTTCCGCCCGGCAGCGTGGGATGGGTCAACGATTTGCGGTATTCGCCGGATTCGTGGATCAATCTGTCCGTTGCCTCGGCAAACGAATCGGGTGGATTTTATAGTTCCGTGATAGCGCCAGTCCCTTTTGCTGTCGGGAAAGTGGCTTCTCATGTCTATTGCATCGTAAAGGTTTTTCCCAAAGTGCAATTCAACACGCAAATCGCCAACCCTCGTGAAACGCTGATCGGCGCTTTACCAACCGCTGCCCAGCTCTCCTACTCGATGGATCCCGAATTTGTTTACCCGGCAAAACCCGGGGTGGCCGGGGAGATGCAACTGGCTGACCGGGGTCAAATGGACGGAGATATCCAGGAAGCAATTAAACATTACCGCAACGCGTTGGATATGGATTCCAATAACCCGGTAGTGTTGAACCAACTGGCCTGGATTTTGACGACCGCCGCCAAACCCGAATTGCGCAATGGTGAAGAAGCCGTGCGGCTTGCCGCCAAGGCCGTTGAACTGACCGGCAGCCGGCGGCCCCTCTACATCGGGACATTGGCCGCCGCCTATGCCCAAGCCGGCCAATTCCCGGAAGCGGTCAAAATGGCCGGCGCGGCGTATTATCTTGCCAAGGTGACGGGTCAAACCGAGGTGGCCAGACAGAATGCCAAATGGCGCAGGCTTTACGCCTCCGGCAGAACGGTTGATGAGTCAGGCGGTCCCCAGGCTCAAAATGGCGCCGCCAGCCCATGGAATTTTCCTGCGCCCTAGGCCGTGGTTCGCCGATTTGCGCGACGCGGATTCCGCCAATTGCCGCGAATATGAAATTAAGTTCGTGATAATTCGTGCCATTCGTGTCAAAAGTTTTGCGTGTTCGACATCCCCAAAGCCATGCGTGCTGGCGTTGATCGCGGGCCGGAGAAATCGAAGAAACTGCCGTTCGCCGAGTTCCTTTCCCGCCACGGCGCCGAAATCCTGGCGCTGATTCCGTTGGCTTTTCTGATTTGGGTGGTCGCCCAATATGCCGTGGCCGTGCCCTTCCTGGACCAATGGGAACTGGTGCCGCTCCTGGAGAAGACGTATCATGGCGAATTGACCCTGCACGACCTGTGGGCGCAGCACAACGAACATCGCATCTTCTTTCCCCAGATCATCATGCTGCTGCTGGCGCGCCTGACCCATTGGAACATCCACTATGAACTGGCGGTAACCCTGATCCTGGCCGTCGGCATTTTCACCATCCTCATTTATCAGGTGAAAATAACGGGACGGAAACCGGGGATGGCTGGATTGCATTGGGCCATCCCCGCCATCTCGCTGATCGTGTTCTCAATCAGCCAGTATCAAAACTGGCTCTGGGGCTGGCAGCTCCAGATGCTTCTGAATATGCTCACGGCGGTTGGTGGAATTTTACTGCTGGCCGTTGAAACCTTCAGTTGGAGGAGGTTTGCCGCTGCGGCGTTTCTGGGGATGGTGGCAACCTATTCCTTTGCCAATGGCACCCTTTTCTGGCCAATCGGACTGGTGATACTGTTCGTTGTAACGGCCGGTAAACGACAAAAGCCGCCGGCCATGATCACCTGGCTGGCTGTCAGTGTTCTGACGTTGTGGTCCTACTTGTATCATTATCAGAAGCCGGAAGAGCATCCATCTCTCAATCTCATTTTTAAAATGCCGTTTGAGTATGCCAGTTTTGTGCTCAAGTATATCGGCGGTATTTGCGCCCAGTGTGTCGGTGGCAGCACTTCCACTGACAGTGGTTTCGCGCTGGTTTTCGGTCTGGCAGCAATCCTGGCCATGAGTTGGACCAGCTGGATGCTGGTTCGGAAGAAAATCGCGGATTTCAAGACCCTGCTTCCTTATTTTGGAATAAGCCTTTATTCCTTTGGCAGCGCGCTGATGACCGGGGTAGGAAGGGTTGGTTTTGGAAGCAATCAGGCGATGTACTCGCGCTACTGTACCACGGAGGTTCCTTTATGGGTATCTTTGGTTGTTTTCCTTATCCTTCTTCGGACAGGCGGCGACCGCACCATGAATGCCGATTCCGCCCCCAAGAACCGTTACGAAAGTTCTGCCCCGCTGGGTTGCCGACAGGTTTCCGGGTGGTTGCTCTTGTCTGCCATTACCATGCTGGTTCTTGGTTCAGTTTGCGCGACTGATGGCGCAAAGGCCCTGTCCCAGATACAAACCATTGGCCGCAAGAGTTTGCTGAATCTGGCCACCAACCCGGCGTCGGAAACCGATTACCGTGGCTTGCGCTTCATTTATCCCAGGCCGACAGTGGTCGTGGAGCGATATCCCGTCCTGGTGAAACACCGTTTATCCGTGTTCCGGAACCAAGAATCTCCCTTGGACTCGCCTTAGACCAGAACCGTGGTTATTCGATTTTGCGACCGCCAATCGGCAGGAACCAACGCTTGCCGCGCTACCAATCCCAGAGACAATCGGAGTAATGAGTAAGGCCCGGAGTAATGAGTAAGGCCGCGCTACGCGGCTTCGATCGTCTCTACCGGCCGTTGGGGTTCCAACCGTCCGCGCCACCGAGGACCTTTCCCGGCGTAATGGCTGCGGCTTCGGCCTTCGTCAACTGTTTCGCCCAGTCCACGCGCTGCTTTGGGCTGCCGCCGGAACCGGCGCTGTTGAATTCGGCGTAACGCGCCGTCTGGTGCGTCTCAGGCTTCTTCCAGTCGTTCCAGCCTTCCGGACGGACGACTTCGGACATTTCGGTGTTCAGGTAGATCGTGCTGGCATGAATCCGCCAGGGCCGGCCGAGAAAGGTGCGCGCTTCAGGTTTGTCGCCGGTGATTTTGCAATTTGAGAAAACGAACCCAAACGGCTGGTCCACCGGCGTGGAAGCGGCGGTGATGTAGCCATCGCCCAGACATTGAATGTGGCATTTTTCGAACCACGCCGTCGCCGCGCCGAAAATAAAATCCACGTGGCCGGCAACGTAACAATTCTCAAAATACTGCCGGCCGCGGTTCAGCAGAATCGTGTCCTGCCACCCGAGGAAGCGGCAGTTGCGGAACCCTGCGCGGTCGCCGTCCACGCGGATGGCCAGCGCCTGCCCGACCGCGCCCGCGGAATTTTCGAACGTGATGTTCTCCGCCCTGAAATCGTCCGCGTCAATTGTCGTCGAGGGCGTGTGAAAAGTGCCGATGGGTTTGCCGTCGAAATTGGTGAGGTTGGCATATAAATCATAGGTGATCACCGTGGTTGCCGGATTATCGCCAATCAGGCTGAAGAAACGCTTCTCGCGCTGCACGTAAATCAGTTCCTTGTAAGTGCCCGGTTTGACGTGAATGACCACTGGATTGGTGCGGTTGCCCGAAGGCACGGACATGATGGCGGCCTGCACGTTGGTGAACTGGCCGCTGCCGTCGGCGGCAACGACGAGGTTGATGGGTTTGACCGCTGGCTGGCTTGACGCGACCGACCGGCAGCCCACATTCAGAGTGGAAAAAATCAGGGCGCACAGCCCGATGCGCATCATGGCGGGCGTGGCGGCTTTCGGCAGAAAGCCGGATCGTCCAGTTTCCCAAAGAAAAGCGGCGGTCTGCCGACACGCCGCTACGATAGACCGGGGTTTTTCAAAGGTCTCGATTTGTATCATGGACGGGAATTAATAAGTTCGCGCCGCGCATTGGCAAGCGCGAATTGTCGGAAATGCAAGGGGGAATGATTATTTAACCGCGGCCAAGGGTTCGAAAACTTCGGTTCCGTTCCATTCGGGCGGGGCGAAGCCGGCGCCGCAGTGTTCGCAATGTTCCCGGTCCACCGCCCGGAGCTTTTTGCAGTTGGGACAGGACTCCCGCGCCGGCCATTCCTGCACACTTAGAAAAGCCAGGAACCCTGGGAGGCCGCATACCAAATGGAACGCCGCCCAGCCCAATTGCGCCCCGACGGTAAAATGGTACCGCCTCCCCAGCCACCAGCCAGCCGGGACCCAGATCACCACTGCGGCTGTCAAACTGATCAGCAGCAATTTCGTCATTTCCGGCGGCCAGTTCTGTTCGACTAACAAGGGAAACATCCAAAGTCCCGGCGGCGCCAGTGCGGAGGCGAATTTTTCAATGAATAGATACCCGGGTTCGGGCGGCAAAGCGGGAAGATCGGTGCTCTTCAGCGCGCCCTGGTCACGCGCGAACCACGTCACGTGTGTGGGAAATTTCCACCCGGCTTTCTCATTCGCCAGGTAAGTAGGCGAGAGCCAGAGCGCGAGCTGGTCCGCCGTTTCAAGGATATAGACCGAAACATTTTTGTAGTCCGAATCCGGTTTGTAAGGCGCTTTCCAGATCACTTTTCCGTCCGGCGTCACCAGATGAACAAACTGTTTCGTGACGACAACCGTATAATTCCAGTCGCCTTTTAAAGCTATTTCCTTCACGCCGCCGATCGTATCCCCATTCGCGGCGGTGAAGAGCGGCTTGAGCGCACGGTTTTGCAGGTCTGACTGGTAAACGGTCGTGGCTGTCCGGATGATGTGCCTGGGGCCTAAATCCCAATAATTATAATCATTCATCGGGGAGCGTAAGCGATCGCCGCCCCCGGCAAGGTCGGTGCTGAAACCGTCCGGACCCACGCTGCCAATGCATCGCCGGGTCCTCGTATCATAGCCGACAAAACGTCCGTAATGTTTCCAGTAGAACCAAAGCGTGTGCGGGGTTTCCTGCCAGAAGGTGAACAGGTTTTGCGGGTCCCAATTGATGGATCGCTGTTCCCCAAATTTCACGTTGACGGAAAGGTTATTGGCAACCAGTTGGGAGAATTCGTCCTGGGTGACCTTGTTGCCGGTCTTCGGGTCCTTGACCGGTTCCCCGTTCAGGTCCACGTACTCGAATGGCTGGCCGCCTCCGTTGCTCCCTTTGCAAATCGTGCCATCTTTGGTCATCGTATAAAACGACCGTCGAGGTCCGGAGGAGGCAATTCGATTTGGAATCGAGAGGAGCAGCGCCGCCACGACGAAAAAGGCAACCACACCGGCTCCGAGGGTGAGGACCGCCGTCAACCCCGATTTCCCCAACGCCGGCTGGTTCCGGTAATGACCGTTGCTCTGAAAGCCGCCCCAAACCGCCGCGACCAGAATGAAGAGGCTGGCCAGAACGAAGATGCTGGTGAAAATGATGTAGCGCAGGTGATCGGACGGCCAATTCACCATTGTGCCGGAAACCAGGACAGCGAGAGCGAGACCCAGGCCGCGGCTGGCATACCAGCGAGCCTGCCGCAGGCCGGTGAGCAATCCAGCGAAATAGTAAAAAACACCGCCGAAGAAATAAGTGGCGAGCGGCAACAACAGGCGCCACTCAAAAGGCGCAGCGACATTTCCCGGCACCATTGTCCAGGCGGCGAAGCCAGCCAGAGGCAAACCCGCCGTCGCCAGATAGAGGATCAGCCCGGCGATGATTTTGCTGTAGAAAATTTCGGTGCGGGTCACCGGCCGATGAACCAGAAACGCCCAGAGATCGCGGTGTTTCTCGTTGTAGATCTGCATCCAACCGAGGACCGCGCCGAAGAGGGCGCACAACAAACCGGCTTGCCCCAGGAAAAACTGTGAGGTCAACGGCTGCAGCAGAAATGTTCCCGCGCTCCTGAATCCCAGCGCCACATCCTCCATCATCCCGGCGTAATACCGATAGTGCCCCGCCACCAGCACCGTAAAGACCACCAGGCCGAGCACGGCCAGTTTTAAATTCTCTCGCAGCTCTTTTTGAATCAGTGCTTTCATGGTTGCGCCTCCGTTTCCGCCAGAATGAATGATTTCTCGCCCCGCTCGCCCAGGTAACTGATGAACGCGTCCTCCAGATTGATGGGCACGCGCTCCATCTGGGTCGGAGCCAGCGCCCGCAGCGCCTGTTCGGTTGCCCCGTCATAATGCACGCAGGTGAGCCGGAGTTCGCCTTCGGCGCGAAAGGCTTGCAGCAGGCCGGAGATTTTTGGCACCGGCGGCGGCGCGCCGGGAAAACGAAGTCGCACCTGCTGCACACTGTCCCGAAACGTCTCCAGCGAACAACACGCGCGCAAGACGCTTTGGTCGAGGACGGCAATGTAATCGGCCACGCGCTCAACATCGGCCAGTTGGTGCGATGAAAAGAAGATCGTCCGTTCCGACCGTCGGGTGAGATAAATCATGGATTCAATCAGCGACCGGTGCGCCACCGGGTCCAGTCCCATCGCCGGATCGTCCAGCACCAGCAGCTCCGGCTCGGGCGCCAGCGTCAGTCCCAGGCAAAGTCCCGCCCGTTCGCCGCGCGACAGGTCTTTCACCCGCGCCGCCGGCTTGAGACTGAAATGCCCGATGACGCCGCGGAAAATTTTTTCATTCCAACGCGGATAAAACTGCGATTGAAATTCGCCGCACTGCCGGACACTCATCCAGCCGTAAAGCTGGTGCTCCTCGGTCAGGTAACCGATGCGCGCCCGGGCCTCCGGCGGCAGGGTATGGATGTCATAACCCAGGATGCTGCCCTCGCCGCGAGTCGGCTGCAGCAGCCCCAGCAGCATCCGGATGGTGGTGGTCTTGCCGGCGCCGTTGCGGCCCAGATACGCAAACACACACCCGTGCGGCACTTCCAGGTTCAGGTCGTAAACGACCGGCTTGCCGCCGAAATACCGCGTCAGACCCCGGGTGCGAATGACAGGTTGTTCATTCATTGCTACGGTTGCCTCCTTTCACATGTTTCCACTGGCCAAGCTTTTTCTCGAACGCTTCTCGCAATTCCTGATGGGTAAAATCCATCGCCATGGCCGCACCGATGGCCGCATCCATCAGCGGCTCCACCCGCCGCCAGCCTTCCTCGCGCGTGAACACCTTGCGTTTGCGGGCGATAAAAACCCCGCGGCCGGCCCGGGATTCAATCAACCCGTCCCGCGTCAAATCGGCGTAGGCGCGGGCGACGGTGTTCGGATTCACCACCAGATTCTCGGCCAGGGCGCGAACGCTGGGGAGCTGGTCCCCCACGGCCAGTTTGCCGGTGACCACGGCCAGCCACACTTGATCCGTGATCTGCTTGTAGATCGGCGTGTTCGAACCAGTATTGATGTTGAAATTGATCATCGTCGTTTGCGTACTATATCAATTTGGACTCCACTGATAATCGTATCCATCAGGCGGATCGTAATTACATGAAACCGCCATGGGCCCGAAACCTCCTTGGTAATACATTTTGATGTAGCTGACATGGCCATCCACGAAGCTGACCATATTCATGGCATTGTTAAAGATGAGGTTCGGACAGTAACTGGTTGAAATAAAATAAAGCGGCCGCTTGGGGTGGTGCCAGGAAAACGGAATCAACGCCGGCATTTCGGCCACCAGAACAGTTCTGGCCGGATGCTTTATGGAACTGAGGAGCAATCCACCGATACCTGGTCTGTTTGCCGGGTGTTCTTTGGTACCAAACAAATTTCCTGCGTTGAATACATAACTCGAATAATCAAAATCTGGCCGGGCGCAAATGCGCTCCGGCACATATCCCACTAAATTCGTGGAATGAGGATAATGCCCAAACAAATAGTCGTAATAAAAGGTATCGGCCGGGCACGCGAACAATTTGTCCCGCTCCGAAGACTTGCCTCTCAAACCCACATAGTTTTTCATAAGCTCCTTGTAAGCACTATACGGGTTCGATACTCCAATCGCAGGTCTGGGTGACTTGTCATTGGAATCATCCGAGTATATCTGCACCCCAAGATTGATTTGCCGCAGGTCGTTCAGGCAGGTGATTCGTCTCGCTTTGTCTTTGGCGCTGCTGACCGCTGCCAACAACAGTGCCGCGAGAATGGCAATAATAGCCATGACGACCAGCAACTCAACCAGGGTGAATCCGGTTTCCGTGATCTGCTTGCCGATCGGCGTGTTCGAACCGGTATTGATGTTGAAATGGATCATCGTTGCCGTACTGTACTAATACAATTAGTACACCAACACGAACCTGTCAACAACTTTTTTATGAAATATCCGGGGTCCGGTTTTATCACTGCAGCCGCTGACGTGAGGAGGCTCTGTATTTCCTGTGGTTTGCGTCTCGTTACCCTGGCGGCAGCGGGATTATAAACCGCTTCCTTCGGTTTTCCGTTTGGGCGCGCCTGGTTCGGGCGAAAGGCAATTTCCCGCTTTGAAATCGCCGCCTCAAATTGTTACGCTGCGGCCATGTCACGCAAGTCGCCACCGGATTCGAACAGAGGTTTTGCCGACGTCATCGGGGTCGCACTGCTGCTGTTGGTGGCGCTGCCGCTGTTGGTCGCTCAACTTTCCTTCGACCGCTATGATCTCTCATTCATCCACATACCGGTGAACAATCCGGTGCATAATTGGATCGGGACGGTCGGCGCGCATGTCGCCTATGCGTCGTTTTTTATTTTCGGAATCGGGGCGTATGCTTTCCCGCTTTTGGCCGCGGTGTTCGGGCTGGGCTATCTGTTTAATTTTTGGCCTCACCTGCGCGAACGGCCGCTGAGATCCGGCATCTGGGGCCTGGCCCTCATGCTCTCGCTGACCGGCCTCCTGAACATGATGGACGGGCTGTTCAAGCCGTTGCGCGAAAACGTGGGCGCCCAGAGCGCGGGCGGCTGGGTCGGACAAACCCTGTTCCAGTTCAAGCTGTTTGGTTTTGACTGGGGGTTCTGGGTGCTCGGTTCGGTGGGGGCGACCATTGTGTATCTGGCGCTTTGCTTCATCAGTCTGCTGTTCCTGACCGATTTTCAACTCGGCGAATGGATTCGCCGTTTCCTTCAAAAGGAACCCGCCGCCGCCGAACCCGAGTCCGCCGATGAAACCGCGCTCGAACGCCGCGCGCGTGACCTCGAGAAGCAGGCCAGAAAATTGCAGGAGGAAGTCCAGCGTTCCGGTCTGGGCGCGGATATGCAGCCGGTGCCGGAGCCGACCGTCCGCGATTTGAGCGTGCCGCAGGCCAAACCGGCGTCCGCCCGCATCCGCAAAACCACCCTGCCCGAATCAGCCAAAGAAGCTGAAGCCGCAGCTCCCGCCAAACCAGAAGAACCACCGCCACCGCGCGAAGCGGTTGCCGCCGCCACGACCGAAGAAGTGCTGGGCAAAAAGCCTGAAGCCGATGAAAAACCGGCTGCAGCCAAAAAGGAAAAGGCGGCTGCGGAAAAAACTGAGGCCGGGAAGCCCGATGGTGAAAAAGCGGAGCCGGTCGTTCACATCGCCGACAACTCGGTGTCGTCCGCTTCGCCCAAACCCCGGGCGCCCAGGAAACCAAAACCGATTACGGTGGCCGCCACGCCCATCATCGGCAATTACCAGTTGCCGCCGCTGGATTTTCTCCAGCACCCGGACATGACCGTGAAGCCCACGGAATCCAAGGAGGAATTGATGGCCAACGCGCGGCTGATGCAACAGACGCTGGCGCAGTTCGACATCGAGGTTTCGCTCGGCGACATCACCAAAGGCCCGACGATCACCCGTTACGAATTGCATCCGGCGCCGGGCGTGAAGCTCGAAAAAATCACCGCGCTCTCCAACAACATCGCCGCCGCACTCAAAGCCGAACGCATTCACATCCTCGCCCCCGTCCCCGGCAAAAGCTCCGTGGGCGTTGAGGTGCCCAACCCGGTCAAAACCAAGGTCATCGTCCGCGATTTGTTCGAGTCCGAAGAGTGGCGCAACAGCAAGGCGAAGATTCCCATTGCGCTGGGCAAGGACGTTTACGGCCATCCCATCGTGGCGGACCTTTCGGAGATGCCGCACATCCTCATCGCCGGCAGCACCGGCTCCGGCAAATCGGTTTGCATCAACGCCATCATCACGTCGCTGCTTTACCGCTTCTCGCCCGACCAGCTTCGCTTCGTGATGATTGATCCCAAGGTCGTCGAATTGCAGCAATACAACGCCCTGCCGCACCTCGTCGTGCCGGTCGTGACCGACCCCAAGAAAGTCATCCTCGCCTTGCGCTGGGTGGTGAATGAAATGGAAAAGCGCTACCAGATTTTCGCGCGCGTCGGGGTGCGCAACATCAACTCGTTCAATGCTCGTCCGAAAAACAAGCCGCTGCCGGAAACCGAACCCGAATTGCCGCTCACCGCCAAGCGGGAAAAGGTCGAGCCGGGCGCGGAAGGCTTCGCCGTCGAAGTGGACGAGGAAATTGTCGTGCCGCGCGACGATGACATCGTCATCCCCGAACGGCTGAGCTACATCGTCGTCATCATTGACGAGCTGGCGGATCTGATGCTCGTGGCGCCGGCCGACGTGGAAATGGCCATCGCGCGCATCACGCAAATGGCGCGCGCGGCGGGCATCCATTGCATTGTCGCCACGCAGCGGCCGAGCGTGGACGTCATCACCGGCGTCATCAAGGCGAACATCACCGCGCGCATCGCGTTCCAATGCGCGTCGCGGGTGGACTCGCGCACGATTCTCGACGCGATGGGCGCGGACAAATTACTCGGCAAGGGCGACATGCTTTATTTGCCGCCTGGCTCGGCGAAATTGATTCGCGCGCAGGGCGCATTGATCACCGACCAGGAAATCAACAGCATCGTCGAATTCATCGCCAAGCAGGGCAAACCGAACTACGACCTGGAAATTCACCGGCAACTCTCCCAGCCCGCCGCCAGTTTCGGGAACGAAACCGGCATTGACGAGGACGAGGATCTCATCCAGCAGTGCATCGAAGTCATCCGCAGCGAGCAAAAGGCGAGCGTCTCGTTGATGCAACGGCGCCTGCGCCTCGGCTACACCCGCGCCGCGCGCATCATGGACGAGCTGGAAAGCCGCGGCATCGTTGGTCCCAGCAAAGGCGCCGAGCCGCGGGATATTTTGATAGATCTGGACGGCGGCGGCGCCGATGGCGGCGGGCAGGAAGCAGTGTGATCGGAACTGGGCAAAAAATTAACAGAAGGAAACGAAGGAAACGAAGACAAAGAGTTTTGTTTCTTTATTTTCTTCGTTATCTTCTGCTCAAAAAATCATGCATCCATTATTCCAGAAAGCGGACCAATTCAGCCACACCGCAATTGGCGCTGCCATTGAAGTTCATCGGCTCAAAGGCTCCGGTTTGTTGGAAAGCATTTACGAAAAGTGCATGATGCGGGAGTTGAGTCTGCGCGGTCTTGCCGCTGTCAATCAACGCCTTGTCCAAATCGAATACAAGGGTCTGGTGTTTGAGGAGCCGCTTCGCTTCGATGTTTTGGTTGAAAATTGTCTGCTGCTGGAATTGAAATCCGCGCAGGAAATTTTGCCCGTTCACAAGGCGCAATTGTTCAGTTACATGAAACTGCTCGACGTTCCCGTGGGACTCATCATCAATTTCCACGAAGTGAAACTCGCCGATGGAATTGTCCGCATGATCCTTCCCGGCGCGAACCTGTGAATCAAACCAAGACTGATTTAAACAGAAGGTCACGAAGGAAATAGAATTCTTTTCTTCGTTCCCTTCGTTTCCTTCTGTGAAAAACATCTCCGCATGAAACAATTTCTGGTGACGCTGCTTCGCAACCTCGTCGGCTGCTTCACGGGCTGGAGGATTGCCTGGCATGTAGTCGCCATCCTGCTGACGGTCGTCCTCGTCCGATCCGGCTTCGACTGGCGCTATTTTCTCGCCACCCGCGATTCGTCGCTTCGACCGTGGATGTTTCCCGCCGTTATCATTGGCGGGTTGCTGCCCATCTTCCTGCCGCTGACGCTGCTTGCAGTCGGGCACATTGCCCAAAACGCCAGGATTGTTTTGTCGGGTTGGGCTATCGGTCAGGCGGAACTCATCGGCGCGTTTGTTGCTGCCGCCTGCAAGGCATTTACGGGTCGCGCTCATCCGACGCGCCACGTCGGCGACGACATCAGTCAGGTCTTCCATTTCGGCTTTCTGCGCGGTGGAGTTTTCTGGGGTTGGCCGTCGTCGCATACCACCATCGCCTTTGCCATGGCCGTGACGGTGTTCACGCTCTGTCCGAAACAATGGTGGCTGGGTTGGGTGGCAATCCTCTACGCTTTTTATGTCGGCGTGGGTGTATCCATGACCATCCATTGGTTCTCAGATTTCGCGGCCGGAGCGATCATTGGCTCGGTCATTGGAGCCGTGGTCGGGAAGGGTTTATGGGGAAAACATTCAACACTCAACATTCAACACCCAACACCCAGGGTGACGCTGGAATGACACGAACATTGAATGTTCGATGTTGAGTGTTGAATGTTGAATGTTCCCGAATTCAATTCTTCCAGACCCAATCGCCTTTTCCCCAGTCAGCTACAAGAGAACGAGTTTTTTAACGAGTTGCCAGACCGGCTTGTATCCGATTTTGGATTCGACATTCGGTTTTTGAATTTCTTTCGGATTTCGTCATTCAGGCTTCGGATTTGTAATGCTGGCAGGGCGCATTTTGACACCTGCACCAAACTGGCGGCTGGAAGCCGCCTTCACTGGCACGCTGGAAGCGTGCCGCCACAGTGGAGGCGGGCATCCTGCCTGCCAGTGAGCGCGGCTTCCAGCCGCGTGATCCTTTTAACATGGTGCTGGTTGTATAGATGCACTCATGCTGGCCTTTTTCGCGCTATTTGGGTTGCCAAACCACTTAAAACCATTGATAAATCAACCCATGTCAACGGTTGCTGAACAACTTCGTGCCGGGCGCGAAGCCCAAAAGCTGACGATCCAGCAGGTGGCGGACGCCACGAAAATCCGCACCGATCTCATCCGCGCGCTGGAGGAGGGGAATTTCGATTTGTTTTCGGCGACGATTTACATCCGCGGCTCGGTGAAAAATTACGCCACCTTGCTCAAACTCGACGTGCCGCAAATCATGGCCGCGTTGAATGTCGAGTTGGGCCGCACGGAAAAATTCAGCGAGCCGCCGCCGTTGACGGAAGCGTCGCACACGCCGCTCAACCGCCTGATGTTTCTGCTCTCGAAGCTGAATTGGAAATTCGGGGTGGTCGGAGCCGTCGTTTTGGGAGTTGTCCTGGTGATTTTCTTCGCCAGTTTCGCCTGGCGGCACCATAAACGCAGTGACCCGCTGGCGGGTTTGCAACCGGCGGTTTATCAATCGGCGAATTCCGGCCAGACCCTGCCGCTGACGGCACATCATTGATCCGGTAGGGGGCGGGGTAACGAGACGCGTCTTCAGGTTTCTCAACCTTCAACTCCGATGAATCGCGAGCAGGCCCTCAACCCTCAACTTCGGGCATCAGGCGTCGCTCAAGTAAATCCCGCGGTTCCGCCACAGGTAAACCAGGCCCGACACCGCCGTCAGCACCACCGCCACCCACAGCGCGATCTTCGCAAACCCGGCCACCCAGGGCTGAAAAAGGTTTTGCAGCCACGGACTCCACTCGTTGTTGGCATCGGTGATGAGCAGCGCGATGATGCTGACAATCTGGAAAATGGTCTTGAGTTTGCCAAGGTTGTCCGCGGCCAGAACGATTTTTTTTGAAGCCGCCAGCAACCGCATCCCGGTGATGGCCAGTTCACGCGCGACAATGATGATGACCATCCACGCCGCGACCTTGACCGGCGCGCCGGGATTCAGGTGCGTGCTTTCCACGAACGCAATGAACGCCGAGCAGACCAGTATTTTGTCCGCCAGCGGGTCCATCAAAATGCCGAAGTTGGTGATCAATCCGCGTCGGCGCGAGATGCTCCCGTCCAGATAATCGGTGAAGCTCGCCACGCTGAAAAAAATCAGGGCCAGCGTGTCATTGAACCGAAGCGGCGAGAACAGCGCCCACAGGAAAAGCCCCGTCAGCGCAAACCGCGACACCGTCAGCTTGTTCGGCAGGTTCATCAGATTGCTGGATTATTGGATTGCTGGAATATTGGATTGTTGAGGTTTCCATTCATCCATTTATCCATCAATCCATTTATCCCCCTTTCATGCGCCGAACTTGTCGAACATCCGCGCGTTCGCCTGCATCAGACGGATGAGATATTTCGCCTTAAACACGCCGAGCGAGCCGCTGTTCGCGCCGGTTTCCGTGAAACGTTCGAGTTTGTCCGAACCGCTTATCGCCGAGGTCAGCAACACCGGTTGCGGATGCCACGAATGGCCCTTGACCGCGCACGGCGTCGAATGGTCGCCGGTGATGGCCAGCACATCCGGCTTTTTCTTCAGCAAAATCGGCAGCGCGGCATCGAAATCCTCGATCGCCTTTTTCTTCGCGGCAAAATTGCCGTCCTCACCGTATTTGTCTGTGTATTTGTAATGGATGAAAAAGAAATCGAAGTTGTTGTATTCCTTCAGGTATCGCTCGAATTGCTCCGCGATGGTCGCCGGTCCTTCGATTTTTTTCATGCCGACGAGCTGTGCGAGGCCCTTGTACATGGGATAAACCGCCAGGCACGCGGGTTTCAATTTGTAACGCTCCTCAAACAGCGGAATATGCGGCTTATGCGCAATGCCGCGCATGAGGAAACCATTGGCCGGTTTTTCCTTCGCAATGATCGGCAGCGCCGCCTTGTAAAATTCGGCGATCAACCCGGCCATCTTTTTCTGGCCGGCATTGTTTTCATCCCGCGGCTTGACGGTGGGAATGGCAAAACCTTCGCGGTTCGGGTCGGCGTCCGTCAGCGGGCCTTCCAGCCCCTTGCCGCGGAACACAACGACGAAGCGATGTTCCTTGCCCGCCTTGATGATGATTTCCGTGTCGCCGATTTTTTTGACCTTGGCGGCGAGCATCGCGCACAGTTTCTCGCACGTTTCTGTCGGGATGCGTCCGGCGCGGCGGTCGGTCACGATGCCTTTGGGGTCGAGCGTGGCGAAATTGGCGCGGGCACAGACGTCGCCATGCTTGAGTTCCATGCCCAGGCCGAGCGATTCAATGACGCCGCGGCCGACTTGGAATTCCAGCGGGTCATAGCCGAACAAGCCGAGATGACCTGGCCCGCTGCCGGGCGTGATGCCGGGCGCGGCGGGAATCATGCGGCCCTGCGCCGAGTCCTTGGCAAGCTGGTCCAGGTTCGGCGTCGTGGCCGCCTCGAGCGGCGTGAGATAATTTTGTTCCTTGGTGGCGATGTCGCCCAGACCGTCGAGGACGACCAGCGCGAGCTTGGCATTGGGTTTAAGTGTCAGTTCGGAATAAAGCGCGTCTAAATTCATCCGCTCATTTTGCAACAAACCCGCCGAAGCGCAATTCGATTCCGTTTTGGATGGGAGCGCGACTGTGTCCGCCGGACCAGTCGCAGCAGCGAGGATGGCGAATGGCGGTGAGAAATTTTTGGGTGGCTCGTGTTTGCGGACGTGCTGCGGCTGGGTTTTCAACCACAGCTGCGCTCCTGGGAAAAGCGGCGGAGGGCCGCCGTCTTGTCACGCCGTAGTCTGACGAAGGCGGAAGTCCAGGACGCGAGGCGTTGGCTTGGGACTCACGAATTGCGCGGAGCGTCTTGGAGTGCGCCAGCCCTCTGGCGCTTTCGGAGCAACCAACGCTCGAAAGTCGGGAAGTTGTCGTTTGTGAAACAACCGCTTTCCAAATCGTCCGGTTTGAGTTATTTTATCGCCATGAGCACAGTTCGAGAAATCGAAGCGGCCATCGAAAAACTGCCCTTGCCGGAGCGGCTTCAGCTTTACAAGGACATGCCGCAATTGATCGGCCGCAGCGCCGAAGACCTCGACTGGCAACGGCTGGGGCTGGAGAATTTTTTCCACGACGATTCGCCGGAAGACAGCGTTTATGACAACCTTTAAGGCTGGCGACGTTGTATCAGTCGAATTTCCATTTTCCGATTTTCAAAACTTCAAACGGCGTCCCGGCCTGGTGTTGGTCGGTGGTGAAACCGATTTGCTCGTGGCGCGCCTCACCACGCATCCGCCGCGCGAACCTTCCGACGTGGCGCTGAAACACTGGACTGAAGCCGGTTTGCCGCGCGCCTCCACCATCCGCCTGACGAAACTCGTCACGATTGACCATCGCCTCGTCCATCACAAAATCAGACGCCTGCATCCCGACGATGGCCGCGCCGTTGTGCAAGCCTGGCAGCAAATGACCACCATGCTTGCCGCTGAATTGGTGAAATAATTATTGAAAGCCCGTCAGGGCTGACATCTTTGTAGTTAAGCGATTCCAATCGGGATAAAGCTCCGTCAGGAGCGGCATCATCGGGAAATCGGCGCGGAATATGTCGCTCCTGACGGAGCTTGAACGGATTTGGGCAACAAACTACAAAGATGTCGCGCCGCTGGCGCTGGCAAAAAACGGGCTCGTTGCCAGGGCGGGCGGAGTTACAGTAGCCGCCGCCATGGAAACGCTTTTACGGCCCATGCGATATGGGTTGGCCGTTGTAAAAATCATGCCCATGAAGACCGGGAACTTTCCAAGAAATCTGCACATCAAAATCGGCTTTGATTCGGCTTGGATCACGGGAATTTGCCATTCGGTAAAGCATTTCCAGAGATATTTGTGGGGCTCTATAAATGGATGCGCCATTTGTTCTGATTAATATTTGAGGTTCATAACGCAAATCGCTGTTCAATTGAACAGCTCCAAAAACATCAATCAAAGTAGGGCGCTTCAATTCTACTGGTGCTGGCGGATTATAGGAATGCAGCGGATTAACCCTCCGGCGAAACTTTTCCAAATTGCTCCATCCATCCGATGCAACCTCCTTAAACCCATCAAGAATTCCAGTGTGGCCAGTGTCTGCGTTATCAGGTTCAGTGCCAGTGACGAGAACCTCATAAATGTCCGGTAGTCCATCTCCATCGCTGTCTTCTCCACACCCGGCTATGAATTCAGGATTAACCACGAGTGGCAAATGATGAACTTCTGGCAAAGCTATCGGCTTTTGATCACCGACCGCCATCATGCCAAATGAATCCACATGCACCAGAAATGGCGTATTCTTTTCGGGAGTAAAATACCCGCTGGCACGCCATTGTAGATCGTTTTTGTCACGCATCAAAAGCAAATACCAAGCGTGAGCCACGGGCTTTGAGACTATCAAATCGTAACCATTCGTCGTTGGATGACAAACTACAGGACGAACAGTTCCCCGAATGCTGGCAACATCTCTTTTTGTGGGGACAACATGAATTGGAGGTGTGCAATGCGCTTGAATGCGGTAGAGCGGTTGAAAGAAAGCATCTGCATTCGTGTCCGTGAAATGATAATATGTCCCCCATATTGTGTTTTCTCGCACCGGCCCGGCTTCGACCGTTGCGAAAAATTTATAAGGACCAGTTATCATGGCGTTTGGCTGATTTGGCCGGGCAAAAGGAAATCGCATTCGATTCGTATCGGGGATTCGCTCCGCCTTTTCGATAATGAAATATTCCGGATTTGGCTCCGGCCATTGCCGCCACCGAATCGTGGCGGTTCGATTTGTGATGAAACGAATGGTTATGTCGTCTGGTGGGAATGGGTTTTCCCAAGTAAATGGATTAACGTCACTCTGCATTTTTTGCAAAAGAGTCCGTCCATCATTGGCAGGTTTTTGGTAACCATCATTACCACTATAAGGGTCTGTGCGTGAAACCAATTCCTCGTAAAGATCGGGCAGTCCATCTTGATCCGAATCCTCCCAACTACCGGCAATAAATATCCAGTTCTTGAGGGTTTGTATCGTTGGGCCTTTGGCATTGTCCAAAACACAAGTCACCGCCATGGTCGCGTTAGTATTGCCCAAAAGAAAAAGATTTTGAAAACGCATCCAATGCTCATCGAGACCATTGCTTCGGACTAAAACGTTATACATCACGTCAGGCGTGATAGGGCCGAATGCCAGTTCAACCTGATTCGACCCTTTTGGCTGAACAGTCAGGCGAATTGGTGTAGCGTCAGCCAATGATTCAAAATAAATCATTAAAACGACAAACCAAAACAGGAAATTTGCGAAATTCCGTTTGATACGATTCATTTAACGGATGTTAATCTGATGGCTTTTGCCAACAAGAATGAATTTCATAACCTTTTCAAGCCGCGTCGCCTCTCGAGAAATTTTCTCGCCCGCCCGCCTGCTTGCCGGTTTAATCTCCGGGCGCATGAAACAAAAAGCCTATGCCGCTGCCGGCGTTGACATTGATCTTGGCAACAAAGTCAAAGCAACGCTGCCGCAATTGCTCGCCAGCACGCACCGCCGCGAGGTGCTAGGCAAGGTCGGCGGTTTCGGCGGTCTGTTCGCCCTCGACCTGAAAAAATACCGCGAACCGGTGCTCGTATCGTCCGTGGACGGCGTGGGCACCAAGCTCAAGATCGCCTTCGCCATGGACCGGCACGACACCATCGGCGCCGACCTCGTGAATCATTGCGTCAACGACATCGCCGTGCTCGGCGCCGAGCCGCTGTTTTTCCTCGATTACCTCGGCACCGGCAAGCTGGAGCCGCACGTTTTCACCGACATCATCAAGGGCTTCGCGCGCGCCTGCGCGGAAAATAATTGCGCGCTCATCGGCGGCGAGACGGCCCAAATGCCCGGCTTTTACCAGAAGGGTGAATATGATGTGAGCGGCACGATTGTCGGCGTGGTCGAAAAATCCAAAATGCTCAACGGCCAGAAAACCGTCAGAGCAGGGGACGCGGTCATAGGCATCGCGTCGAGCGGTCTGCACACGAACGGCTACTCGCTGGGCCGCAAGATTTTCTTCGAACAACTGAATCTCAAACCCAAAAGTCGCGTGCCGGGACTGAAAAACACCATCGGCGCTGAACTGCTGAAAGAGCACATCAGTTACGGACCGCTGGTGCAAAGGCTGTTGAAGAAGTTCAACAACGTAGCGCAGACGTCTCGTCTGCACAGCAAAAGCAGGCGGGACGCCTGCGCTACAATCAAAGCCTTCGCCCACATCACGGGCGGCGGGTTTGTGGACAATATCCCGCGCGTGCTGCCGAAGAACCTGGACGTGGTCATCCGCAAAGGTTCGTGGGACATGCTGCCGATTTTTAAGATGATTGAAGCCAAAAGCGACGTGCCGGACGCCGAGCTTTACCAGGTGTTCAACATGGGCATCGGCATGGTCGCCATCGTGTCGCCGGAAAAAACGGATGCGATCCTGAAATTCATCCGCGCCCAGAAGCACAAGGCGTGGTGGATTGGTGAAGTGGTGAAGGGTAAGGGCGAAGCGAGGGTGGAATAACGTGCTGCTGGCGTCCTGCGGGCAGTTCAAATCAAATCAGATCCGCCGGCAAGATGCCGGCGGCACGTTCTCAGCGGCTCATCCGGTCCGGTTTTGTCTGTCGAGAAATGCCGATTCAAAATCGTGCTTGTCTGGCAGCCGGCAAAATCTATCATGACGGCGGAACGGGAAAGACAAGGAGTTTTGTTGATTGATGAATGGCAATCAGAGAAACGATATCATGGCCAACCTGTTTCCAGAGTGGTTCAATCGGTTGCCGCTGCAAATTGCGATTGGACTGCTGGCAACAGGGTCGTTGGTCACCGCCGGAGCGTGGTATTACCTCACGCCGAAATATTCGCGTGTCGGTTATCAGCCGATACAGCCCGTGCCGTATTCCCATGCGGTGCATGTGGACCAACTGGGACTGGATTGCCGTTATTGTCACACCGGCGTCGAAACTTCGTGGTATGCGAACATCCCGTCGCCTTCGGTTTGCATGAACTGTCACGGTCAGGTGCTGCCCAACGACCCGCGCCTGGCGCCGGTGCGCGACAGTTTCAAGTCGGGCCAGCCGCTGCCATGGGTGCAAATTCACCGGACACCCGACTTTGTGTTTTTCAATCACGCGGTGCATGTGAACCGCGGGGTGAGCTGCATCTCGTGTCACGGCCAGGTCAACCACATGGATGAAGTGCAACATGCCAAGCCGTTGTCCATGTCTTTCTGTCTGGATTGTCATCGCAACCCGGCTCCCAATCTCCGGCCGCTCAACCAGGTTTATAATTTGGATTGGACCAACGCCCCCGCCCGGCAGGCCGATCTGGGCAGGCGGTTGGTGTCTGAATGGAAGGTCCATTCCTCGCAATATTGTTCCACGTGCCACCGATGAACAAAACACCTGCAACAACCTCACCCGGCACCGGCATTCGCTATTGGCGAAGCCTTGACGAGCTGGCGGATACGCCGGCTTTCAGGACGTGGATGGAACGGGAATTTCCGCAAGGCGCCTCGGAGTGGTCCGATCCGGTATCGCGGCGCCATTTCGTGAAAATCATGTCGGCGTCATTTCTGCTGGCCGGGCTTGGCCTGACAGGATGCCGGCGGCCCGAGGAAAAGATTTATCCCTTCTCAAAAATGCCGGCGAACTACACGCACGGCGTGCCGGAATTTTATGCCACGGCCATGCCGGTGCGCGGCAGCGCCCAGCCTTTGCTGGTCAAATCCACCGACGGCCGGCCCATCAAGATCGAAGGCAACCCCCAACACCCGGACGGCGGCGGCACGGATCATTTTGCGCAGGCGTCAATTCTGAACCTTTACGACCCTGATCGCGCGGCCCGATTTGTCCGGAACGGCAATGAAGTCCAACGCGAGGAGGCGCTGGATTTTCTCCGTGAGTTGTCAAAGACGGCGCAAGCCAACGACGGCGAAGGGCTTTGCTTTTTGATGGAACGCAGCAATTCGCCGTCGCGCGCCCGGCTGCAAAAGCTGATTTCTGAACGATTGCCCAAGGCGCGCTGGTTCATCCACGAGCCGGTGGATTTTGACATTCATCGCGAGGCAGCGACGCTGGCATTCGGCAGACCCGTCGCGCCGCAATTCCAACTCGACAGGGCGAAGGTCATCCTCTCGCTCGACTGTGATTTCATCGGGTCGGAGGAAAACGCGGCCCGGTTCATCCGTGACTTTTCAAAGGGCCGGAGGATTCAAAAGCCGGAAGATTCCCTGAACCGGCTTTACGTCGTCGAATCGCTGATGACGCTCACGGGCGCAAATGCCGACCACCGTCTGCGCGTGCCGCCTGGCGCCGTTGCACAAATCGCCGCGGCACTGATTTCTGAAATTCAATCCGAGTCCCGCGGAAGCGGAATTAGCCTGCCGCAAGGTGTGAATCCGAAATGGATTTCCGAATGCGCGAAGGATTTGCTGGCGCACAAAGGCGAGTCGCTGGTCGTCGCCGGTCATCGCCAGCCATTGGCTGTTCATGTGCTGGCGCATGCAATCAACAAAGCCCTGGAAAATGCGGGCAAGACGGTGTTGTTGCGCGACGCGCCGGCGGGCGGCGAAGGAACGCTTGGCGATCTTGTTGAAGACCTGAACTCCGGCAGCGTGAAAACGCTTGTAATTCCCGGCGGAAACCCGGTTTACAACGCGCCGGTGGATTTGAATTGGGCCGTCGCGCAGCGCAAGGCCGGGATGGTCGTGCGGCTTGGCTACTACGAAGACGAGACGGCGGACGTGAAGATTTGCGACTGGCATCTGCCGGCGGCGCATTACCTTGAATCGTGGGGCGACGCGCGGAGCGCCGACGGCACGCTCGTTTCCATCCAGCCCCTCATCGAACCGCTGTTCGGCGGCATGACGGAGTTGGAATTGCTTGCGCGCATCGGCGGCCTTGAGAAAACCGATCCGTACGAAATCGTCCGCGAAACTTTCAGTGCCTTCGTGCCCGCCGACGGATTTGAAGAGCGTTGGAAACATTTTTTGAACGACGGTTTTTTGGGCGACAGCGCTCCTGCCACGGTTGAAGCGAATTTGAATGCGGCGGCTGTTGACCGGATTTTGGACGAGTTGACGCCACCGAACGCGCCGACCAGGGACCGGCTGGACGTTATTTTCCACCGGGACTACCGCGTGGATGACGGGCGTTACAACAACAACGGCTGGCTTCAGGAATTGCCGGATCCGATTACGAAGTTGACGTGGGAAAACGTGGTCATACTGAGTCCCAGGACGGCGCGTGAATTTGGCATTCCGCTGGAAAGCCCGGTGCAGGACAAGCTGCTGGTTCCAATTGCGCGAATTGAAATTGGAGGACGGAGCATCGAAGCACCGGTTTGGGTGCAGCCGGGACAGGCGGATTACACGATTGGTCTGGCGTTAGGTTATGGCCGGTTGCGGACGGGCAGGGTGGGTGAAAAATCCGGTTACGACGCTTACCGGTTGCAAACGGCTGCCGCCCCCTGTCTCGCAGCCGGTGCGTCCCTGACCCTGACGGGCCGAATGCAACAGCTCGCCACGACCCAGAGTCATTGGTCCATGGAAGGCCGGCCTATCGTGCGCGAGGCAAACCTTGAGCAATTCAAAGAGCATCCGGATTTTGCCCAACACATGGAAATGGAAGGGGATCTGCCCGAGGGCGGACCGCTTTACCAGCATCCTTACATAAAGAATCCGCAGACCAAAGGCATGTACCAATGGGGCATGAGTGTGGATTTAAATGCGTGTGTGGGTTGCAACGCCTGTGTGATTGCGTGTCAAAGCGAGAACAACATACCCATCGTGGGCAAGGGCCAGGTGGCCCGCGGCCGCGAGATGCACTGGATGCGGCTGACACGTTACTACAGCGTCAGGCCGGACGATCCGGACCTGGGGGGGCCGCAGGTCGCCGTTCAACCCATGTTCTGCCAGCATTGTGAGAATGCGCCGTGCGAATACGTTTGCCCGGTGAACGCGACGGTCCACGACGATGAGGGTTTGAACGTGATGGTCTATAACCGCTGTGTCGGGACGCGTTATTGCTCGAACAACTGCCCGTACAAAGTCCGGCGATTCAACTTTTTCGACTACAACCAGCGTCCGCTCGACCGGCTTTACGAGGGGCCGCTTGCGCCCAAGGGCATGCCGGACCTGATTCAGATGGTGAAAAATCCGGACGTGACCGTGCGGATGCGCGGCGTCATGGAAAAATGCACTTACTGCGTCCAGCGCATCGAGCAGGCCAAAATCGCGCAGAAGATCAAGGCGCGCGATTCGGACAACGTTCGTGTGCCCGATGGCACGATCACGCCGGCATGCGCGCAGGTGTGCCCGGCGCAGGCACTGGTCTTTGGCGACATCTCGGATCCGAACAGCCGCGTGTCGCGTCTGAAGGAGCAGAAGCGTGACTATGGAGTTTTGGGATCGCTTAACACCAAACCGCACACGACTTATCTGGCTCGCGTCCGCAATCCAAATCCGAGCATGCCGGATTATTTTCACCAGCCGTTGAGCGTGGTGGAAACCGGAAAGGAAGCGAAATGACGGCCCCGAACACGCACAACAACAGCCTGCTGGCGCGAGCGCCGGAACCGCCGCCGGAACTGGAGCGCCAGCCGTTCGTGCAAAACCTGCACGGATTCGCGTGGATTTCTGACAAGATCGCGGGCGTCGCCGAGGGCAAGACGCCGGGCTGGTGGTGGTGGGCCTTCCTCCCGAGTGTGGCGTTGATGACCCTCTGCTTCGTGATGATTGCCTATCAGATTTCCACCGGCGTGGGCGTGTGGGGCGTCAGCGTGCCGGTCGCGTGGGGATATGCCATTATCAACTTCGTGTTCTGGATCGGCATCGGCCACGCGGGTACGCTGATTTCGGCCATCCTGTTCCTGCTGCGCCAGCGCTGGCGCACCGGTGTCAACCGCGCCGCTGAGGCGATGACGATTTTTGCGGTGATGTGCGCCGGGATCTTCCCGGCCATCCACGTGGGCCGGGCCTGGTTTGCGTGGTGGCTGTTCCCGATTCCCAATGCGAACAATATCTGGCCGCAGTTCCGGTCGCCGCTGATGTGGGACGTGTTCGCGGTATCCACCTACTTTACTGTCTCGCTGATGTTCTGGTACATGGGTTTGATTCCGGACATGGCGACGATGCGCGACCGGGCGAAGACGAAAGTGCGGAAGTTCATCTATGGCCTGTTCGCGCTGGGCTGGACCGGTTCTGTGCGAAACTGGAACAATTACGAGAAGGCCTACCTGCTCCTGGCTGGATTGTCCACGCCGCTGGTGCTGTCGGTGCATAGTATCGTGTCCTTTGACTTTGCGGTGTCGCAATTGCCCGGCTGGCACACGACGATTTTTCCGCCTTACTTCGTGGCCGGCGCGATCTTCTCCGGGTTCGGCATGGTGCTGACGCTGCTGATTCCGGTGCGCAAGCTGTGTCATCTGGAAGAAGTCATCACCGTGCGGCACATCGAACTGATGGGGAAGGTGATCCTGGCCACCGGATCGATGGTGGGATATTCCTACGCGATGGAGTTCTTCATTGCCTGGTATGGAGGCAATCCGTACGAACTGTTCGCCTTCAAGAACCGCGCCTTCGGCCCCTATTGGTGGGCTTATTGGACGATGATCACCTGTAATGTGATTTTACCGCAGTTTTTCTGGTTCAAAAAAATCCGGACCAACATGATTATAGTGTTCATCCTATCAATTTGCGTGAACATCGGCATGTGGTTCGAGCGGTTTGTCATTATCGTCATCTCATTGCACCGCGATTATCTGCCGGCCAATTGGGGTTATTACAAGCCGACCATCGTGGACATCCTGACATTTGCCGGCACGTTCGGTCTGTTTCTGACGCTGTTCCTGTTGTTCCTGCGGTTTGTGCCGTTGGTGGCCATTGCCGAAGTCAAGAGCGTCATCCCGCAAGGTGATCCTGACCATCCCATGGGCGGCTCGAAAGGAGGGACACACGAATGAACACGCAACCGGACAACGTCGTGAATGCATCCGCGAAAGCGCCTTTGGGCATGTTGGCCGAGTTTGAAACCGCCGCGGAGATCAAGCATGCCGGCCAAGTGTGTGCGGGAAGCAGGGTATGAACACTGGGATGTGTTCACGCCGTTTCCAATTCACGGACTGGAAGAAGCCATGGGATTGCGCGGTTCCCGCATAGGTTGGTTCGCGTTCATCGGCGGTGCAATAGGATTTTGCACCGGGATGCTGATGATTTGGTTCATGAACGGTTATGACTATCAGCTGGTGGTAGGCGGCAAGCCGCTTTTCAGCCCGGTTTACGCCTTTCCGGTGAGTTATGAACTGACGATTTTGTTCGGTTCGTTCGGCTCGCTCATCGGCATGCTCATAACGAACCGGCTGCCCCGCTGGCACAATCCGCTTTTTTCTTACGAACGGTTTGCGCGCGCCACGCACGACCGGTTTTTTGTCCTGATTGAATGTCGGGACCCGAAGTTTTCCGATGACCGGACGCGCGAGTTGTTAATGGCGGCGGGCGCGAAGCATATTGAGCTGGTCGAAGAATGAACCGAAAATGCGCTACTTCTTCGTCATATTATTGCTGGTGGTGGTCAGCGTGGTGAGTGTGGCCGGGTTCCGCGGCTGCGTTTCGCGCCGGCCACCCCTGGAAATTTTTCCGGACATGAAACGCCAGCCCCGGTTGCGGCCCCAGAAGCCGAACCCGTTTTTTGCCGACCAGCGAAGCTCGCGCCTGCCGGTGCCGGGCACCATCGCGCGCGGATCGCCGTTCGAGGACATACCGGTCAACACCGGCCGCGTCCCGGGCACGACAAACTGGGTGGAAACCAATCCATTGCCGGTCACGGCGGAGTTGTTGGCGCGCGGGCACGAACGTTTCATCATTTATTGCAGCCGTTGTCACGGCGAAGTGGGGGATGGCAACGGCATCACCACCAAATTCGGCATGCTTCGCGCCGGGAATTTTCATGACCCTCGAATCATCCGGATGGCCGACGGCGAAATTTTCAACACGGTCACCGCAGGCAAAAACCAGATGCCGTCGTACGCCTCGCAGGTGATGGTGACGGACCGTTGGGCAGTCATTGCCTACGTCCGCGCATTGCAACGAAGCCGTTTGGGCACACTGGACGACGTGCCCGAAGAAATCCGACCAACACTCAAGCCGTGAAAACCGAACAATCAAACGTGACGGACCTGGTCGCACGCTGGATTAAAATTCCGCTGGCGCTGGCAGTGTTTGGCGGCCTTGGCGTGGCCGCCGGGTTCGTGATGGATCCAAGGCAGCTCGGGTTTTCCTATTTGCTGGCGTTCATGTTCTTTCTCAGCCTGAGCCTGGGTGGACTGTTTCTCGTGATGTTGCACCATTTATTTGATGCCAATTGGTCGGTATCCATCCGGCGCATTGCGGAACACATGGCGTTTTCGGCGGTGGCACTGGCGATTTTGTTCGTTCCGCTGGCGTTGCTGGCTCCGCGCATTTATCCGTGGCTGTCCTTGCACGGAGACGTTCAAGCGTTGGGATCCAAAGCTTCCTACCTGAACGCGCCGTTTTTTTACGCGAGAGCCGCGGTTTATTTCGCAGTGTGGATTTTCCTGTCGTGGCGGTTGCGGTATTGGTCGTTGAGACAGGACGAAACCGGCGCGGCCGATTGCACGTACCGGATGCGAAAACTTTCCGCCGGAGGAATCTACTTGTTTGCCATCACGCTGACGCTGGCGGCGATTGACTGGATGAAATCGCTGCAGCCTCACTGGTTTTCGACGATGTACGGCGTCTATTATTTTGCCAGCAGCGCGTGGGTGACGGTGGCCGTAATCTATTTATTGGCGATTTGGTTGAAGCGCGCCGGACCGCTTCAGGAATTGGTTCAACCGCGGCGGTTGCATGACATGGGCGAGTTGCTGTTTGCGTTCACGGTTTTTTACGCGTACATCCATTTCTCACAATACCTGATCATCTGGAACGCGAATTTGCCCGAGGAAACTTTCTGGTATGCCCTGCGCGAGAAGGGATATTGGTGGGGCAGCGGTCTGGTGCTGGTGTTCGGCCATTTTCTGCTGCCGTTTCTGATGTTGCTCCGCATTGACGTGAAACTGAAGATGAAGCTGATGGTGCCGTTGTGCCTCTGGGCATGTTTGATGCACTTCGTGGACATTTCCTACAACGTTCTGCCGCCGCTGCATCTGGAGGAATTTCCGTGGCGCTGGACGGATGCGGCGTGCTTCGCGTTCATCGGCGGCGTGCTGAGTTTCATGTTCCTGAAAAATCTGGCTGGCCATCCGGTGTATCCGATAAAGGATCCGCGGCTCAAGGAGGCTTTAAGTATTCACGAAGTGCCGCCGCCGGCCATCGCCGAGGCTGTGCACGGACGCGAGGGGGAGACATGAAACAACCATTGCGTTTTAATCCCGCTGTTGCAATCAACGCCATCGCGATGGCCGGCCTGTTGTCCATCATGTTTGTGTTGATCTGGTTCATGTACCATTTCACCAGGCCCGAACCGGTGGACCAGACGCGAATCGCGGAGCGCCGCAAGGCTCTTGCGGAATTGAATGCACAGGCGAAAGATGCGCTTGAAAATTACGCCTGGATTGACAAAACGAAGGGCCTTGTACGATTGCCCGTGGCGCGGGCGATGGAATTGACCGTGAACGAGTGGCAGAATCCAGCCGCAGGCCGTTCAAACCTGCTCTGGCGGCTGGAAATGGTACCGACATCGCCGGTACAATTATCGCAGACAAACACGGCACAATTGTCACAGACAAAACTGGCACCATTGTCACAGACAAACAGCACGTCAAAAGACGCGAAAAAGTAATGATCATAATCTGGATTTTGTTCGTTTGCAGCGTGGTACTCCTGCCGGGCACGGCGCTGCTGGCGTTGCGTTGGTCGGCCCGCCACGGCGCATTTGAAGATTTCCAAAAAACGGCACTCTCCATCTTTGATGAGGAAGAACCCGTCGGGCGGATGACGGATTATTTTCCGGATCGGACAGGGGACGAGGCCGCAAACGGTAATAAAAATTCCCGATCATGAGTGAGCCTTCACAATCCGTATTGAAGATGTTGTTTCCCGCCGATACGGAAGACGAAGCGCAGCGGCGCACGTTGCTATCGGAGATTGATGTTTCCTGCCGGACACCAGTAATGCTCCTTTTCGGTTTCAGTCTGGTGTGGTTGTTGATCGGCACCGCATTTGCCCTTATCACCTCGTTCAAGATGCATGCGCCGGATTTTCTGGGGAGCACTGCATGGCTCACCTTCGGGCGTGTGCGGCCGGCCCATTTGAATTCGATGGTATATGGGTTTGCTTCTCAAGCTGGAATCGGAGTCGCCCTTTGGCTGATGTGCCGGCTTTGCCGCACACCGCTGATTCTCGGTTGGGTCATCAACCTCATCGTCGTTTTCTGGAACCTGGGCGTGGCGATAGGCATTGTTGGCATCCTTGCCGGGGACAGCACGGGTCTCGAATGGCTTGAATTTCCGTCATACGCGACGCCGATGTTATTTGTGGGTTTCGCTTTGTTTGCATTTTGGGGAATCATCACCTTCCGGTATCGCCGGGAATCCCATCTATATATCTCGCAATTCTATCTGCTGGCCGCGTTGTTCTGGTTTCCGTGGCTTTACACGGCCGCTCAGATCCTCCTGGTGATGGATCCGGTGCGCGGCGTGGTGCAGGCGACGGTCAATTGGTGGTTTGCCCACAACGTGCTGGGATTGTGGATTACTCCGATCGGTCTGGCGTCGATCTACTATTTCATTCCCAAAGTCCTGGGCCGGCCCGTCCACAGCTATTACCTCTCGATGCTGGGTTTCTGGTCGCTGGCGCTGTTTTACAACTGGAACGGCATGCATCATCTGGTCGGCGGACCGTTGCCAGCCTGGTTGATTACCGTCAGCATCGTCGCCAGCGCCATGATGACCATTCCGGTTGTCACGGTGGGGATCAATCATCATCTCACCATGTGGGGGAATTTTCACCGGCTCAAGGACAGTCCGGTGCTGCGTTTCATGGTGTTCGGCGGAATGAGTTACACATTCACCAGTCTGCATGGGGTCTTGCTCGCCCTGCGGTCGGTCAGCGAAGTCACGCATTTCACCCATTCGACAATCGCTCACGCACACCAGGGCATGTATGCGTTTTTTGCCATGGTCATGTTCGGCTCCATTTACTACATCGTCCCGCGTTTGCTTCAGGTCGAATGGCCCTCGGCACGTCTGATCCGGCTGCATTTCTGGGCCTGTGCGATTGGAATTACAATCTACGTGTTCGGGCTGGGTTTTGGCGGCGTGTTGCAAGGATTGGCGATGAACAATCCCGATGTGCCGTTCCTCGACCCCGTCAAACCCAGTGTCGTGACCCTCACTCTGCCTTATCTAAAAATCCGGTCGCATTCCGGCGTATTAATAACCATCGGGCATCTGGCGTTTGCCGTGAGTTTTGTCTGGATTTTGATTCGCTGGATAAAGAGTGTTCGCAAGCCGCAAACGACAACTCCAGTTTCAAGCGTATGAAATACGGCCCGCTCATTTTCGTCGGAATTTTTCTTACCCTGGCCAGTTCGTGGTGCGGTCTGGTTCTGATGCCGCAAATCCAGCTTGGCCGGCAGCAGGCCGTCAAAATTGAGGAAACCGGCGAATTCTACCCGGCTCCACGGTCGGGTTTGGCGCAACAGGGATTCGAAATTTACCGGGCCAACGGTTGCATCTACTGCCACAGTCAGCAGGTGAGGCCGGAAGGTTTTGGGGCGGACATCCTGCGCAACTGGGGACCGCGCCGGACCGTGGCGCGCGACTACCTCTACGACAAGCCCGTCATGCTCGGCACCATGCGCACGGGGCCGGACCTGGCCAACATCGGCCTGCGCCAGCCCAGCGCGGAGTGGCATTTGCGCCATCTTTACAATCCGCAAATCACCTCCAAAGGGTCCATCATGCCGCCATTTCGGTTCCTGTTTGAAAAACGGAAAATCGGATTGCGACCGTCACCCGACGCGCTCAAGCTCACCGGCGAATTTGCGCCGGAGCCGGGTTATGAAATCGTTCCCAAACCCGAGGCAACCGCCCTGGTTCAGTACTTGCTCAGCCTCAAGGCCGACGCGCCATTGCCCGAGGCCAAATGAAAACCGATTCCAGCCTGCCGCCCGAGACGCCGGCGAACCGCCAACCCGCGCCGGTTGACTTTCCGCCACGAACCGGGGTTGCCGACCTCGCCTGTGCTGATGAGTACGAAGAAATCGATCCCGGAGAGCAACATCCGCCGATGCCGTTGTGGCTGGTCACGTTCGTCGGTGCGCTGTTGTTTTTGGGCGGGATTTACTTGCAACGTTACAGCGGCGGCTACGCAGCGATGGTTTACGATGAGAACACTTCGGGGGGACAGCCAAAGGCAACCATTCCGGCGCCGGTTGACCCCTACGTGATGGGCAAACGCATTTTCGCGAACATTTGCGCCAAGTGTCATCAGCCGGACGGCCTGGGTTTGCCCGGTCAATACCCGCCGCTCGTCGGCTCGGAATGGGCGCTGGCCCCCGGACCGGCCCGCATGATCCGCATCGCGCTGGATGGACTTCAGGGGCCGATCACCGTCAAGGGTTTGAATTTTAACAACACCATGGCACCGTTGCGCGACACACTGACCGACCAACAGATTGCCGCTGCCATAACCTATGTCCGAACCCAAAAAGACTGGGGACATGGCGCTTCGCCGGTGACGCCCGAAGAGGTCGCCGACATTCGCAACAAGACCAAAGGCCGTCCGTTGATCGGCTCATGGACTCCCGTTCGAGCTGCTGGCCATTCCGGACCATGAACCGAAGCCGTGAACCGGAGTCCGCCGCGAAAGCGCGGGCGCACTGTGCGTATTGCGACGCGCCATTGCCGGATGACGGTAGTTGCGACGCCCCGTCGCAAATTGTGGGCGCGACGCCATCGTTGCGCGAAACAACCAGCGTATTTCCAGGTTCACCCTTTAAATCCGGCGACGAGGCGTCGTCGTCACCTTCTGCGACGAGGGCGTCGCAGCCACGCCCATCACTGAGCCGTCAAGACAGTGTGGGGCCAAGATACTGTTGCTATGGCTGCCGGATTTTAGGCGAGGCCACGCACCGGCCGGTTGCGCTTCCCCCGGCCAAAGGTTCGCCCTGGTTCAAAATCGCGGTGGGTGCCGTATTGGCCGGCCAGGCGATGTTGCTCGGTCTGGCGGTCAATATCACGCCTCCGGCCGGTGGCGCGCGCTGGTTGCTCCATGCGGCACTGATGGTTTCCAGCGTTGCCGCGCTGGCCATTCTGGGCCGCCCGCTGCTGCAATCCGCCATCGAGGATATCCGGCAGCGGCGCGTCTCCATCGAACTGCTTTTCCTGGCGGGCATCGGCGGCGCGCTGGGCGCTTCTCTCCACAGCACCATTTCCGGAGTCGGCGCCATCTACTACGAGGTGGTGGCGGTGCTGCTCACGGTTTATTCCGTCGGCCGGACCCTCGGCGCCCAGTCCCGCGCCCGCGCGTTGGCGGAGACGCGCCACCTCCAGCGCACATTCGAGACCTGCCGGAAAATTGCCGGCGACGGCTCCATCGTCACGGCTCGCGTGGCGGAGATTCAGGCGGGCGATCAAATCCGTGTGCTGGCTGGCGAACCGATCCCCATTGACGGACGCATCGTCCAGGGTCAGGCCTTCGTTTGCGAGACCCCGCTCACCGGCGAGCCGTTCCCGGTGGTGCGTCGCCCCGGCGACGCGGTATTCGCCGGTTCGTATTCCGAGGATGGCGAGCTGCGGATTGCCGCGGCGGTTCCCGGCACCGCGCGACGTTTGGATGGATTGCTCTCGGCGCTGGAATCCGCCCGCGAACGTCCATGCCGTATTCAAGCACAGGCTGACAAAATCGTCCGCTGGTTCCTGCCTTTGGTGCTCTCGGTCAGCGCGGCGGCTTTCGTCTTCTGGACCTGGCGGGCGGATTGGTCGGTCGGCCTGTTCAATTCGCTGGCCGTTTTGCTCGTGGCTTGTCCCTGCGCCATGGGTCTCGCCACGCCGATTGCGCTGTGGAGCGCGCTCGCGTCGCTGGCGGCCCGCGGCCTGGTGGTGCGCAGTGGCGATGCCATCGAAGGCCTGGCCGGCCTGGACCGGATGGTCTTCGACAAGACCGGCACGCTCAGCGAAGATCAATGTTCGCTGATTGACCTGGCCCTGACAGGATCGGTCAAAGAACGGCAGATCATCACCGACCAGTTGCGTACGGTCCAAAATGCCACTTCGCATCCGGTGGCGCGGGCGTTTCACTCGCTGAACACCGCGCCGGCACCATCCGTTTTCCGGATGCGATCGCTCAAGACCGTTCCGGCTTGTGGCGTGGAGGCGTGGATCGAGTCGGATCAGGGCGCGGAGCACCATTTGCGGATCGGCCAGCGCGAGTTGTTGCTGGACTTGACGAATGAGACGGAGTTGTTGTCGTTGCTGCGGCGCGCGCCGGGCGATGATTTGGTTTATGTGGAAGTGGACGGCCGGCTGCGGGCCATCGCCGCGGTGCGCGAGCGCCTGCGTGATTCGGCCGGCGAAGCGATGCGATGGCTGAAAGCGCAGGGCATTGAATGTATCGTCATGACCGGCGACCGCCCGGAGCGGGCCGCCCGATTGCTGGGACCGGACAAGGTTCAGGGCGGCCTGACTCCGCAAAACAAGGCGGACCAGATCAAAAACCTGTGCCAGGCCGGCCATCAAACCGGTTTCGTGGGCGATGGCATCAACGACGCGCCCGCCATGCAGGCGGCTTTCCCGGGCATCGCGCTGGCCCACGGCGCGGGAGTTACCACCGCCGGGGCTGATGCCGTGTTGTATGGAGGCGACCTGCGGATAATCCCCTGGGCGGTGGCGCTGGCCCGGCAGGTTCGCGGCTCCATCCGCTCAAACTTGATTTTTGCCGCCGCCTACAACGCCATCGGCATGGCGCTGGCGGCAACCGGCTTTTTGCATCCGGTGGTGTCGGCATTGTTGATGGTCGTCTCCAGTTTTACGGTTTCCTGGCGCGCCTTGCGCAGCGCGGAATGCGCCGACGACTGTTGCGCCGCGGTTCCCACCACATCGCTCAAACAGACAACCTCTCGGGATGGCCACCATGCCGCCCGACGGTGGTTTCAAGTCGCTTGTGGAATATTGGTCATTGGCCAGGCTCCATTTTTGGTTTACCTCGGCCAGCTCGGAACCACGGCGGCCGCCTTGACCTGGGTGGTGATGCTCGGTCTGGGAATATTCATCGTTTGCTTCCGGCCCCGCGATGCCGGGCGGGCGGGTGCGGCACACATGATCTTTGCCATGCTCGGACCGGGCAACTGGGGGATGATCCTCGGCTGGTGGGCGGACGCCGGTTTCGCCCCGGTCCAAATGGGCTGCCCGCATTGCTCCGCGCCGGTATTCCACCTGTGGGGCTTCGCCGGCATGCCCTGGATGAATCTGGGCATGTTGTTCCTCGGCCTGCCGGCCATGCTGACCGGGCCGGCCAATCCGCGACTCGGCTTGGGCCGGCTCTCGTTGGGCTTCCTTTCCGCCATCGGCATGGTCTGGGGGATGAGCTTCGGCGGCTATGTCTTCATGAAATGGCTGGGGACAGTCGTTGACGAGCGTTTCCTGATTTCCTTCGCCGGCATGACCGTCGGCATGTTGCTGGGTATGTTCCTCGCCTGCGAGTTCGGCCGCGCGTTGGTCCTGGCGCTGGCCCGGCGGCAAACCCGCGCGCACACCATTCGTTAAACCTGAAAACCGGAGTTGAGGGAGCACACCCGCCCCGGGTGTGGCTGGACGCGCCTCGCGTCCAGCCTCTTGCGTGTGTGACGAACACAGAAGTTTCTGAAATTCCGACGCGCCCGATGTTTTCCGCGAGGGCGCGGAAAACCGCACGCGAGGCGCGTGCGCTCCCCCATCTCATCTTCGGTTTTTGGATTAAAGCATTTTCATAAAAATTGTGGCTACAGGCGAAGCGACAACGCTGGTAGGGCGCGCACTCCGTGCGCGCCGCGGCGGGCAGCGGAGTGCCCGCCCTACCTCAATGTGGGGCGACACAAATTCTTAACTTGCTCCAAATCATCAATCGTCAATCGTAAATCACAAATCCTCAATAGCTCATCCGGTCCAGCTTCACCTTGCCGCGGAAAATCCAGTAGATGCAGACCGTGTAGGCCACCACCACCGGCACGCCGATGGCCGCGATGACCAGCATGATGCCCAGCGTCTTCGGCGACGAGGCGGCGGTGTAAATTGTCAGGCTGTTGTCCGGATAGGGCAGGCTGTAAACCAGATTCGGATAAATGTCCACGGCGAACAGCGCCATCAGCGTGATGATGGCCGCGCACGACGACAGGAACGCGCGCCCGTCGCGGCCGTGATGAAACTCGCGCGGGATGTTGGCGATGGCCAGCATGTTCACCAGCGCGATGCTGAACAGCCACGGCATTTCCCTCACGCGCGCTGACAGGTGCGGCACGTAAAGCAGCGTGGCCATCGTCAGCGTCACGGCGCAGATTACGAAGAAAATGATGCTGCGCATGGCCCAGACGCGCAGTTTGTTGTGAAGCGCGCCCTCGGTTTTCATCGCGCCGTAAATGGCCCCGTGCATCATGAACAGCGCCACGGTGGTGATGCCGACCAGCACCGGGTACGGTTTCAGCAGTCCGAGAAAGGTCCCGGCGAACTCGCCCCGGTCGTCAATCGGAACGCCCCAGGCGATGTTGCCCAGCGCCACGCCCAGAAGCAGGCCGGATAGCAGGCTGCCGGCGGAAAACCCGATGTCCCACATCTGCCGCCACCAGCGCATCGGCTGTTTGCTGCGGAATTCGATGGCCACCGCGCGGAATATCAGCGACGCGAGCAAGAGCATCAGCGCGAGATAAAAACCTGAGAACACCGTCGCATACACGTTGGGAAACGCGGCAAACAGCGCGCCGCCGCCGGTGACCAGCCAGACTTCATTGCCGTCCCAGACCGGGCCGATGGCGTTGAGCAGCGTGCGGCGCTCCGCGTCGTCTTTGGTGAACAAATGCAGCGCGCCGATGCCGAGGTCGAAGCCGTCGAGCATTGCGTAGCCGGTGAACAGCACGCCGACGAGGATGAACCAGATGGTGTTGAGGTCGAAGGTCATGGGAGAGAGGAAATCCGAATGCCGAATGCCGAAGACCGAAAGAAATCCGAATGCCGAAATCCGAAAAGGCGCGGCGTACCATCACTGGCATTTCGGGCTTCGAGCTTCGGGCTTCTTTCGGATTTCGGCATTCGGATTTCGGTTTTTGAGTTCATGTTTTCTCCCGCGTTGGCAGCGCCAGTTTGCCCGACGGCACGAGGTCGGCGTCATCCGGCCCATGTTGAATTTTGTCGTTGAGCAGGTAGATGAACACGGCGAACAGCAGAAAATAAATGAACGTGAACAGAATCAACGACGTCAGCACCACATTGGCTTTCACTACCGCCGACAACCCCGCCGGCGTGCGCATCAGATGATAGACAATCCACGGCTGGCGTCCGACTTCGGCGGCGAACCAGCCGAGCTGGTTGGCGATTTGCGGGCCGAGCACGGAGAACACGAGGATCCGCAGCAACCAGCGCCGTTCGGGCAGCGAGCCGTGGCGGAAATAAAGAAATCCCAAGGCAGCGATGGCAATCATCGCAAAGCCAATTGCCACCATGCCGTGAAAGAACTGGAAGGACGCCTGGACGGGCGGACGGTCTGCGGGCGCGTAGGCATCCAATCCCGTCACGGTGGCGTGCGTATTGTTGAAGGCGAGGAAACTCAGCATGCCCGGGGATTTCGACGTTGAACAAAAAGCGTTCATTTTTCTCATCCACCCATCCCAGCAAGGACAGCGGGGCGTTGGTGCGCGTCGCATATCGCCCTTCGAACGCGGCGAGCTTCTCGGGCTGGTTTTTCGCCACGCCCTGCGCGCTGATGTGGCCGCTGACCAGTTGCAGCAGCGAGGCAATCAATGCGACGGTCAAACCCACCCGCAGCGACGCACGCGCAAAATCCAAATGCCGTTTCTTCAACAGATACCACGCGCTGACGCTCACCACCAGAAACGCGCCTGCCTGCCATGCGCCGCAGAGCGTGTGGAACAGCCGGTCCATCGAGGACGGATTGAAGACCAGTTGCCAGAAGTCGGTGATTTCCGCGCGTTCCACGCCGTTCCGAACCACGAGGTGATAGCCGGCTGGTGTCTGCATCCAGGAATTGGCGACGACGATCCAGATGGCGCTGAAATGCGCGCCGAGGCAGACCATGCACGTGGAGAAGAAATGCAGTTTACGGCCCACCTTGTCCCAGCCGAACAATAGCACCGCGAGAAAGCCGGATTCGAGGAAAAACGCGAAGATGCCTTCCGCCGCCAGCGCGCTGCCGAACACGTCGCCGACATAACGCGAATACGTCGCCCAGTTCGTGCCAAACTCGAATTCCATCACGATGCCCGTGGCCACGCCGATGGCGAACGTGAGGGCGAACACCTTGGTCCAGAACCGCGCCATCTGGTGATAAACCGGATTTTTGGTCTTGAGCCACAACCCTTCCATGACCACGAGCAGAACGCCAAGGCCGATGCTCAGTGGCGGGTAAATATAGTGGAACGCAATGGTCGCTCCAAATTGGATGCGGGCTAATGTCAGGACATCCATACGCATTGAGGTTGCAGATATGGCGTCAAACGGTCAAGGGGGCAAAAGATGGGATCAAAAATACTTTCGATGTTTTCCATCGGAATGAGCGTTTACGCTCGCCCTCACCCCGGCCCTCTCCCCCGGGGAGAGGGAGAGCAACTGTCAGGGCGCTGAACAATCTTTTGATTTGCGTTGCCGCCGCCGATTCCGGGTCATTGGCAATGAGACATGAGATAACCCGGCATATTACATGGCTCAACACGTCGCGAATGATTCTCCCTCTCCTGGGAGAGAGGGCCGGGGTGAGGGCGGAAGTCATTTTTGACTTCGTGGTTGCACCCGATGTGTCCTGTTACGCTCCCTGTCACTTGTTGAAAACGTTGAGGAACGAAAATTGATTTTCCAATCTGCACCAACACGTCTTCGCATTGCTTCGACGCGGCAAGCCGCGTAATCTGCGGGCAACATTTTCATGAAACTCCTCGTCATCGGTTCGGGCGGGCGCGAACACGCACTGGTGTGGAAACTCGCGCAATCGCCGCACATCACCCAAATGTGGTGTGCGCCGGGCAACGCCGGCATCGCACAGGAACGGCTGGAGAATAATCAATCGCCGGTCGAATGCGTCAACATCGGCGCGGAAGATTTGCCGAAGCTGCTGGCGTTTGCACAGGAAAAGAAAGCCGACCTCACCGTTGTCGGGCCGGACAACCCGCTGGCGCTCGGCATCGTGGATTTGTTCCAGAAAAACGGTTTGAAGATTTGGGGCGTGAATCAAAAAGCCGCACAGTTCGAGTCGTCCAAGGTTTTCTCGCAGAAGTTCATGGAGAAATACGGCATCCCGACCGCAGCCGCCGGAACTTTTGACGATGTCACCCGGGCGAAACATTTCGCCGCGTCTCTCGGCAAATGCGTGGTCAAAGCCGACGGCCTTGCGCTCGGGAAAGGCGTTTTAATTTGCACGAGCCGGGCGGAAGCGGAAAAGGCCGTGGACGAAATCATGGTCGGCAAGGCCTTCGGCGCGGCGGGGGCGCGTGTCGTCATCCAGGAATTTCTGGAGGGCATGGAAATTTCGCTGCACGCGCTCTGCGACGGCAAGACCGCCAGGCTTTTTCCTGCCTCACAGGACCACAAGCGCGCTCTGGACGGCGACAAAGGTTTGAACACCGGCGGCATGGGGACGTATTCACCGACGCCGTTTTTGAGCGACGCCGAATTGAAAAAGGTCGGCGGGCAGATTCTCGACCCCTTCCTACGCGGTTGTGCGGCGGAGGGCATTGATTATCACGGCATTTTATATCCCGGCCTCATGCTCACGAAGTCCGGCCCGAAAGTTTTGGAGTTCAACGCGCGATTCGGCGACCCGGAGACGCAGGTCTATCTTACGCGATTGGAAAACGATTTGGTCGAATTACTCGCCGCCAGCGTGAGTGGAACACTGAGCAAGACGGAATTGAAATGGAGTCCGCTCGCTGCTGTTTGCGTGGTGATGGCCAGTGGCGGTTATCCCGGCAGTTATCCAAAAGGCAAGGTCATCTCCGGTCTCGATGCCGCGAATGCGTTGCTCGGTACCAAAGTCTTCCACGCCGGCACGGCATTGAAGGACGGTCAGATCGTGACCAACGGCGGGCGCGTCCTCGGCGTGACCGCGTTGGGCAAGGATTTGAAGAGCGCGCAAGCCGCCGCCTACGCTGCGGTGGAGAAAATCCATTTTGATGGCGCACATTTCCGTCGCGACATTGCGGCAAAAGCTTTAAACTGACCATCAATATCGTGGCTGTACGCACCCAAACCGCTTCGGACCCTTCCTGGGAATTGAATATTCCGGAATACTTTAATTTTGCCACCGATGTCATTGACTGCTGGGTGAAAATACAGCCGGATTTCCCGGGATTGTGGTGTGTGGATGCCGGCTCCGGCGCGGAACAAAAGTTCACGTTTCAACAGCTCTCCGGGCTGAGCGCCCAAGCCGCCAACGTTTTCCGCTCGGCCGGCGTGCGCCGCGGCGACCGGGTGCTCATCATGCTGCCGCGGGTGCCGCAATGGTGGATCGCCATGCTGGGCCTCATCCGGCTGGGCGCGGTGCCGGTGCCCGGCACGTTGCTGCTCACGCCGCGCGATGTGGCTTACCGGATTCAAGCTGCGAAGATCACTGCGGTGATTGCCAATGCGGACGGTATTGCCAAGCTGGACGGTTTCGACGGGGTGCGTCTGGCCGTCGGTGAGACGCCGTCAGGCTGGATTGATTTTGACGCCCAATTGCGTGCCGCAGACACGGAGTTTCAAACCGGGCCCACCCGCAGCGACGACCCGGGCATCATTTATTTCACCAGCGCCACGGCGGGTGAACCCAAGATGGTGTTGCATACGCAAGCCAGTTACGGATTCGGCCACCGGCTCACCGGGGGGTTGTGGCTCGATTGCAAACCCGGCGAGTTGCACTGGAACATCTCCGATCTCGGCTGGGGCAAAGCCGCGTGGTCGAGCTTCTACGGCCCGTGGCAGATGGGCGCCTGCGTGTTTGCGCTGGATGTCCGGGGCAAATTTGATGCCGCTCAGACCTTGGACACCCTGGCGCATTTTCCCGTCAACACCTGGTGCGCGCCGCCGACGGCGTTGCGATTGATCGTGCGGCAGAATATTGCGCGCTGGAAATTTCCCAAACTGCGCCACTGCGTCACCGCGGGTGAGCCGCTGAATCCCGAGGTGTTCAAACTCTGGCAGGACGCCACCGGCTTGATGCTCCACGAAGGTTACGGCCAGACCGAAACCGTGGTGTTGATCGGCAACTTCCGTTCCCTCGGCCACGAAGTGAGGCCCGGTTCGATGGGCAAACCCACGCCCGGATTCACCGTGGCGTTGCTGGACGATGATTTGAATGAAGTGCCCGTCGGACTGGAGGGGGAAATTGCCGTGCGGGTGAAACCGCAACGACCCGTGGGTTTGTTCCGCGAATACTGGCTGAATCCGGGCGAGATGAAGAAACAGTTCCGCGGCGACTGGTATCTGACCGGCGACCGCGCCGTGCGGGATGCCGACGGCTACTTTTATTTTGTCGGCCGCAGGGACGATGTGATCAAGAGTTCCGGCTACCGCATCGGCCCGTTCGAAGTCGAGAGCGTGCTGTTGGAACATCCGGCCGTCCTGGACGCAGCGGTGGTGGGCAAGCCGGACGAGGTGCGCGGGCAGATTGTGAAGGCGTTTGTTATCCCGCATCCGGAAGCCATTGCCGGCGAAGACTTGAAACGCGTGCTTCAGCAGCACTGCAAGCAGACCGCCGCGCCCTACAAATATCCGCGCGAAATCGAATTCGTGAAGGAGCTGCCCCAAACCATCAGCGGCAAGACCCGGCGCGTGGAACTGCGAGGCCGGCACACAGTCAAAAAATGATCGAGGGTGGCAGCAGCGCCACCTGAGCGTTCCCAAGCGGGACCAGTTATGGACTGAAATCATTGACTGCCAATTGCGTCGTTGATTTTGGCTGCAAGCTCCTGGGCCTCCTCGTCGGTGAACGCGCCGGTAATCTGGGCTTTGCCTTCCGAGATTTCAGAACGGATCACCGGCGCCGAATAAAGATGGCCATTCAATACAATGGCCAAGCGTTTGTTGAGGTTCTCCTTTGTAATCGCGGCAAATAATTCCTTGCCCACCTCACTGAACTCGACGTTGATTTCCGGTGCGCCAGTTGACTCGTTTCTCGTGACCGTGGCTGAACGGATGGCCGTGTAGTCCATCAGTGGCGTTTTCTGCACGTGCAGAGTCTCTCCACCGGCGTTGTTGGTCATGGGCTCCGTATCTTCACCGGGTTCGTCGAGGACAAGTTGCACCTGGAAGGGGACCGGCTGGTTCGGTCGCGGGGTCACACCCCATGCAGGCGGGCTGGCCGGGCCGGCGGTCTGCGACTGCGCTGCAGCCACGGCCTGTTCCAGCTCGCGCTGTTGCCGTCGCAGCACCCCGACTTCACCCCGCAGCCGCAGCAACTCTCTCAACCGTTCGCTGCTTTCAAGGAAGGGGAACGGATGGCCAGAGCAACCCGGTTGGTAAGACCTTCGTTGTCGGTTTGAAGCTGTGCGTTTTGCTGCCGTAACGACTGATTTTCCTCAAGCAATCTGACTTGGGTTTGATGTTGAAACACCAGGGACGTTGCCAGGCCGGCAACGACAATGGTGGCGGTGATCAAGGTTTTTTGGAGGGTGGTCATGGCAATGGCTTTGGTGGCGGCAATTACGGTTGACGTGTGGACGGCAGTTCCGGCCAGAACAGCGGTGGTGGAAATGGTCGTGGCCAAACCGGCGGGCGCGGCCTGGATGGCGTTGGTGGAGATGACCATTGCCAGCGCGGCCCCGGTCGTGGTGATGCCGTGATGTGCCAGATATTCACGCAATTTATCCAGGGCGCGGGCAACCCGCTTTTGCGCCGTGTCATCACTCACGCCCAACGCGAGGCCCACGGAACGCAGGTCCTGGTTCTTGAAAAATCGCAACACGAGCGCATCGTGTTCTGCCTCATTCAATCCGGAGATGGCTTCGTCCAGAATGGGACACAGGCGGCCCCAATCCGGCGCAGTTTCAGGAGACGGGTGAAGAGTTTCCATGGCTTGCCTTTCGCGCGAATGCCGGCGGAAGTCGTCACGCCGGAGATTGAGCGCGAGATTGCGTGTGCATCGGCACAACCAGCCGGCCAGCGAAGCGTCCGGATTCAATTTCCCGGCCAGGGTCCGTGCGCCGCGCGCGAGGCTGGCAAAGACGTTTTGGGCGACGTCGCACGCCAGATCGGAAGACGGCACCTGGCGCAACGCCGCGGAATAGACGAGGTCCGTGTGCCGGGTGACGAGTTCGGTGAACGCGGATTCACTGCCGGATTCGGCATATTCGCGCAGGAGCTGGGCATCGGACTTGGGCTGCATCTCACTCATTAAATAACCGGGCCGCGGGAAATCCGACAAAGAAGTTTATGAAATTTGATTTCGACGGCGCGGAGTTTCGCCGGGATCCCACAAAGCGGGACGGCGAAGGCGGTTTAACCGCAACCACTTTCGGCGTGAAACAGGAAACCGGGATCGAACCGGAACAGGCGATTTCGCGGAGCCGGTTCCTTGCCGGAAATGGCCCAAATCTGTCATGTAATAAACTTGTGTTTAAAATTAGATATAATTAAAATACTTGCAAAAAAATCTTCAATTTTATGTTGACCGCCATGCGCTGAACGGATAATTAACAACCAAAATTGAAGTTGAAAATGGAGTGAACGGACAAAATTACTAACCGACTAACCGACTAACTAACTGATTAGCTATTATGAGAAAAATTCTATCCGCAATCACATCTCGATTATTTGTGACGGGTGCCTTGGTGGGCGGGGCCTTGTTGTTCACGGCTTCCAATGCCGTGAGCCAGATCACTTTGGCAGATTTGGGGGCTGGTGCATCCATGACCAATGGGGACAAGGTGTTTTATAATTTCCAAAACATCTCGCAGGTCGGTAATCTGAACGTACCCCTGAATTTGATCTATGTGGTGCCTTACACTGATGTCAATGGAGATATCGGACTCGAATTCCAGTCGTCGTCATGGTCGCTCACCGGTGCCAGCCTGCACTACGACTTGGCCTTTAACTTTCAGGTAACGACAACTGATGGCCAGGCCTTGATTGAGAATGACACCCTCGGTATAACCGGCGGTATTAATAGCGATGGCGAGGTGCAAGTCGCTGAAGGCATCACGGATACCAGTCTTGACACGCTGGCGAACAGTTATGTTTACATCAATTCGAGTTCTACTCTGTTGTTGGATAATGAAGTTTTTACCGGCGGCCCGTATGCCGTGATTAACATTACCAAGGATTTCGCCTTGACCACTGGGGATGATCCGCTATCCCAAGCCTTCCTGAGCCATTTTACCCAGACTTTCTCCCAGGTGCCCGAGCCTTCCAGCGTCATGTTGCTCGGGTTAGGTCTTGGTGGTCTGGCCTTGGTCTGGCGCCGCCGGTTGACCCGTTAAACCGGTTTGACCGCGGTCAAGTTTTACCGCGCAAAGCGATGAGCTTTGCGCGGTTTGCTTTTTACCCGCATCATCCGCCATGGAGGGCTGGCGTCCCGCCGCCCGGAAAGAACGATGGCAGGTTTGTGCGGTTCTGAAATTTTCCAGGGCTGTTTGTGTGTTCAAACGTTTTATCCGCCGGGAGGGACGCCCGGCTCTACGGCAAACATCCTCCTGCCGCTACAGAAAAGCGGCGGAAGGCCGCGCTCCAAGACCTGCCGGATGTTTCGACGCCCACCGTTACTCGCGAAACATTCTGGAGATGCAACAATTCTCTGGCGCTGTGGAAACAGCTGGCGCGCACTTCCGCCGGAATCCCGCAATGCGGGACGGCGAAGGTTTTCCAACTTACGCTGGCTGCGGAAATTGGCAGTCCTGGCTTTTGAAAAGACCGGCTGACATAGAACGATTACAGGATATTTCGGGCCTTATGTCATCAAACAAGACGGTTTTCGTTTTTGCAAAAAAATATCATAAATAGTTGAATATGAATATATTGTAAAAGTTATTTGAATCATTTTTCGTTGACAGTTAACTTGAAGAAAGAGAGTGTTGATAAATAGAATTTTCTTCGTGACAGGCTATGTGGTATATATCATAATAATCTTATGAACAAGATCACAAGGAAAAATTCCCTGACAGTCGCTTTGTTGCTGGCAACGGGCACTCTGGCACAGGCGGATTCTATCTCTTTAACCAACAGTATCGCATTCAACGTTGTCCCCTTGGGGCCCCGATTCAATCAGTATCCAGCAGTTTGATACGAGTGGTGGATCTTTCGCTCTAACTAACATTGACTTCACCCTCTACGGAACAATGGTGGCTAATATGCAGGCTACCAACACTGCTTCAGCCAACCGGACAATCAGACTCTATACCATGGATGGCGAGATCACTGCATACTTGGCGGGTAATCCTCTGGTGATCTCATACCCAACAGCCGTTGCCGTCAGCGGACATCCGACGCTTACACTTCCTGGTTCCACGGGCAGTACTTGGACAGGGGTCTCGGGTGATGATACTCAAACAGCCTCCTATGATTCAAGTTGGGGTTCGTTTAACGACTTTATCGGAACTGGTGCGGTTGTGGGTCTCACGATGGATGCCGCTTCCTATGTAACATTCAGTGCGGATTCAGGGGTGAATTCCTTTTCGCAAGCTTCTGCCGGCGCAGAGTTGATCGTGACCTACGACTATACGGTAATTCCCGAGCCTTCGAGCGTCCTGTTCCTTGGTTTCGGCGGTCTGGCCTTGGTCTGGTGCCGCCGGTTCACCCGTTAACCCGGGTTTGATCGCAGTCAAATTTTACCGCGCAAAGCGCCCTCGTTTTGCGCGATTTGCTTTTTACCCGCATCATCCGCCATGGTTGAACTTTACTTCCCGCCATTCATGACTCATTTTAGGCGCAGCATGACACGACGTTTCCCGATCATTTTTGTTTTAGCAGGGCTGCTGGTGACACGAGGTCTGTTGCGCGCGGACACGACGAACCAGGCGCCGGATTTCAAGGAAGTCTATGATTTGCTGCGCACGAACCTCACGGGCGCAACGGATGATAATTTGAACCGCGCGGCGATCGAAGGCTTGCTGTCCCGGTTCCCCGGCAAAGTTTCGTTGGTCGGCGGCACGGCGGACGGGTCGGCGATCCCGCCAGGCGGGACGGCATTGAGCAAATCGGCGATCATGGAAAATGACGTTGTGTATTTGCGCGTCGGCCAGGTTGCGGGAAATCTCGCAAACGAATTGAGCGCGGCATATCGCGCGTTGACAACCACCAATAAAGTTGCCGGCGTCATTTTGGATTTGCGGTTCGTCGCCGGCGACGATTCCGCGTCGGCGCGGGCCGCGGCGAATTTGTTCGCGTCAAAAAAGATCGTCGTCAGATCGCTCGTTGTGCTGGTGAATGGCGAAACGCGCGGCGCGGCGGAAACGCTGGCGGCGGCATTGCGCCACGCGGGCGCGGGTCTGATCCTCGGCAACCCGACGGCGGGTGAGGCGGCAACTTTCGAGGAATTCCCCCTGCGCAACGGCGAACGGCTGCGCATCGTGACAACGCCGGTCAGATCAGGCAATGGCCCGGTGGTTCCATCCGGCGGTTTGCAGCCCGACATTGCCGTGACCGTGAGCGCGGACAACGAACGCGCGTTTTGGGAAAATCCCTACGCGTCGCTGGCGCAGAACAACAAGGCCCCCGGGGCTGCCACCAACAATTTACTGCCGTTCGTGGATCATATCAGTGAGGCGGATTTGGTGCTGCAGAAGCAGCATGACGGGAAAACCATTGGAACGTATGAGTCCCATGCGCGGGACATGGATTTACCCGGTCCGGGAACCATCCGCCGGCCGGGCGACGGCGGCAACCTGGGTGAAAATCCCGCGACGGCGCGGGCGGCGGAACCACAGAAGCCGGTGCTGCGCGATCCGGTCCTGACGCGGGCGGTGGATCTGGTCAAAGGCCTGGCGGTTGTGCGCGAATCGCGTCCCTGATTTCGGATTGACGATGCGCTTTTTGCAATTCATCGTGAGCCTTCGCGCGGGATGAAAACCATTCTGTTCATTTGCACCGGCAATGTCTGTCGCAGCCCGATGGCCGAAGCGCTGTTTCGGCAGGCGGCGGCCGGACGCGGGGAATTCCGTGTGTTTTCGGCGGGACTCGGCGCGGTGGACGGACAGCCGCCGACGGCGCATTCGGTGGCAGCGATGCGCGAGCTGGGCATGGACATTTCCGGGCAGCGCAGCCGGATGCTCACGACGGATTTGGTGCGGCAGGCGGATTACATTTTCGGCATGACGCACAGCCATGTGGACGCGATTGCGCTCCTGTATCCGCCGGCGGCGGAAAAAACTTTTTTGCTGCGCGAATTTGACGACACGCTCGAAGAATTTGAAAAAGACATCAGCGACCCGATCGGCGGCACCTACGAGGTGTATGAGAATTGCCGCGACCAGATCGAACAGGGCATCGCGTCACTTGTGAAATTTATGGAACAACACGAAATCTTGTCAGCTTCGCCTGCGGGCGGGCCTGTGGCGGTCACCGACTTCGCGCTCGGCGCGGACCATGGCGGCTTTGAACTGAAGGAAGCGTTGAAGCAATACCTGCGACAGCGCGGGTTGAGCGTCACCGACTTTGGCGCCAAGGCAAAGGATCCGGGTGACGATTACCCCGATTTTGCCGGGCCGGTGGCCCAGGCGGTTGCCGCGGGCCAGGTGGAACTCGGCCTGCTCATCTGCACCAGCGGCATCGGCGTGAGCATGACCGCCAACAAGGTGCCGGGCGCGCGCGCCGCGCTCGTGGCCGATGAACAGACCGCGGCCCTGGTGCGGCAGCACAACGACGCGAACATCCTCTGCCTCAGCGGCAAAAATATTTCGCCGGAACTGGGCCGGAAAATCCTTGACGCGTTCATCGGCGCTAAATTCGAGGGCGGACGCCATGAACGCCGGGTCAACAAAATGGATGTCCGCTTCGCCGCGCCCCAACTGCGCCTGCGCAACGTGGATTCCGCCGTGGCCGAATCCATCGAGCATGAGCGCCTGCGCCAGCAGGAGAACATCGAATTGATCGCCAGCGAAAATTTTGTCAGCCCGGCAGTGCTGGAAGCGCAAGGCTCCGTGCTCACGAACAAATACGCCGAGGGCTATCCCAAAAAACGCTGGTATGGCGGCTGCGAAAACATGGACACGGTCGAGCAACTGGCCATTGACCGGGTGAAAAAGCTGTTCGGCGCGGAACATGCCAATGTCCAGCCGCACTCCGGCAGCCAGGCGAATATGGCCGTTTATTTCGCCATGCTCAAACCCGGCGACAAGATGCTCACGATGGACCTGAGCCACGGCGGACATTTGACGCACGGCAACAAGGCGAATTTCTCCGGCAGATTTTTTGAGATCATCCACTACGGCGTGCGCAAGGACGACGAGCGGATAGATTACGACCAGCTCGCCCAAATGGCGTGCGCACACAAACCGAAGATGATCACCGTGGGCGCCAGCGCCTATCCGCGCACCATTGATTTCAAGCGCATGGGCGAAATCGCCCGCGAAGTTGGCGCCTACCTGCTGGCGGACATCGCGCACATCGCCGGCCTCGTCGCGGCGGGACTTCATCCCAGCCCGATTGAGCACGCGGATTTCGTGACCAGCACCACGCACAAGACCCTGCGCGGGCCGCGCGGCGGATTGATTATGTGCCGCGAGAAACACGCCAAGGAGATTGACTCGCAGGTTTTCCCCGGCATCCAGGGGGGGCCGCTGGAACACGTCATCGCGGCCAAGGCCGTCTGCTTCCATGAAGCCTTGCAGCCGTCGTTCAAAAATTATCAGCAGCAAATCATAACGAATGCCACGGCGCTGGCCGACGGCATGAAACGCAACGGCTACCGGCTCGTCAGCGGCGGCACGGACAACCATCTGATGCTGGTGGATGTGGGCGCGAAGAACGTGACCGGCAAGGACTGCCAGATTGCACTCGATGAAGCCGGCATCACGGTGAACAAAAACACCATTCCGTTCGAGACCCGCTCGCCCTTCCAGGCCAGCGGCGTCCGCCTCGGCACGCCCGCCGTGACGACGCGCGGCATGAAGGAAACAGAAATGGCGGCCATCGCGGACATGATTTCCGAGGTGTTGCTGGACATCAAAAATGTCGAGGCGGCGCACAAGGTACGCAACCGCGTGCGCGAGTTGACGGCCAAGTATCCGCTGCCGTATTGAGTGGTGGTAGTGGCGGGCGTCCCGCCTGCCGTAGAGGGTCGGCGTCCAGCCGCCCGAAAAAACCGTCCGAACTTTTCAACGGCGCTCAAATCTCCGACGGCTTCCGTCCATTCCCACGTTTTTTCCACCGGGCGGGACGCCACGGCTCCACGGCAGGCAAGATGCCTGCCGCTACAACATCCGTGCCCGTTCGTAAGCGCTGCTCCATTTCCAGTCCTCCGGGCGTTCGCAGAGTCCCGCCTTCACCGGATTATTTTCCACATAAGCCGCCAACCGCGCGTGTTCAGCATCGTCGCGCACCCAGTGATCAAACGATTCCTTTTGCCAGAACGTCTCGCCAACGCGATATAGAAGTTTGTTCGCCTCCTTGCTCGTATAGGATTTCCAGCTGTGCAGGATTTCGCTCAAGGTATGCCCGGCCATCGGCCAGACGATGGCGTGAACGTGGTTGGGCATGACGACCCACGCGCGCAGTTCGTAGCGCCGGCCAACGAAGAATTTTAACGCCCCGGCAACGAGATCTGCCACGTCCGCCTGGCTCAACCAGCACGCGCCTTTGCCCGCATCGAGCAGCGTTTCGACCTTGTCACAATACCAGGCGACCAGGCTCTGTTCTTCGTGCCAGGTGAGCGGACGTTTGGTGGCGTGGGCTTGTTCGACGATAACGCTGCGTTCGTGTTTGAGCCGGGCGATTGCGTGAGCGGGCAGGGAATCGTCAAGCCGGAAAGTGATGAAATAAACCGCGTTTTCCTTTTTCAGATGTGGCAACTGCCCGCGGAAATGCAAACCGGAAACCAATGGGCTTGGCGGAGTGGAATCCGCCGGCTGGTTGTCAGCGTCGGGCATGACAAGAAGTGTCAGTAACCGGTGAAACGGACAAGTGCGGATGTAGTGGCAGACGCCTCGTCTGCCGGAGAGGATCGGCGTCCCGCCGCCCGGAAAGAATGGTGGAAAGTTTGAGTGGTTCGGGGGTTTTCAACGCAATTTGTGTGTTCGTGGCGTTATATCCGCCGAGCGGGACGCCCAGCTCTACGGCAGGCAGGATGCCTGCCGCTACGCAACAAGCGCGTGCGGGAACTGACGGCAAAATTCCCGCTGCCGTATTAAGGTTGTTGCCCCGCGTTGGCAGCAGCGAATTTCAAGGTGGCATCAAAACCACGCAACGTTTTCTCGTCACCAAAAACAATCCGCCAGCCGTCGTCAAATTGATGCAACGTCACTTGATTTTGACGAACCCGTCCGTCTTGATACTGATGCTGTTCGATCAAAGTGTCCTCATTGCCTTGAATGTTTTGTGAGACGACGGCGAAACCGGCAATGGGCGGAAGGCCGGACAACATCGCATAAAGCACCCCGTCAATAGAACCGAACTGTTGCCTGACGGATTCCGGTGCCGCAGCAAAAAGTGCTTCCACTTTGGCTTTGGCATCAGCATCCCATGCAATAAGCGAGGGAATAACATTCGCATCATGCTTCGCCATGGCCCAATTCAACGTTTGCATCGCCGCCGCCGGCGACGCGTTGCCGATGTTCGCCCAATCTGCGGCCGGCGAAAGCGGAACTGTCGGCGCATCCAGTACCGCCGGGAAATTGGCCTCCGTTTGAGGCAATCTGGCCAGATGCGCGTCCGATTGGGCCTTGCCGTGATTTTCATTCTGTCGGCGACGCGCACTCACTTCAGCCCGAAGCCGGAGCAATTCATTCAACTGCTCATCCGACAGCGATTGGGAATGGCCCGCTGCGGCAACCTGCTTTGACAGATTATCGTTGTCGGATTGCAGTTGGTTTAATTGCTGCCGCAAGGATTGATTCTCCCCGTGCAGATTCGCCTGCGTTCGGTGTTGAACCACCAGAGCAGTTGTCGCGCCGGCAACCACCAGCGCACTGAGGCCGAGTTTGAGTTTGGTCATGGTCATAAGTTTCAAAAAGGTGAGCGTTCCGGTTCCCGCCGCCGCAAGCGAGGTGCTCGTGAGCGTCGCCGCCAGCCCGGCGGGCGCGATTTGGACCGCGTTGGCCGAAATCACGGACGCCAGCGCGGTCGTGGCCGCGATGCCTCGTCGCAGAAAAACCGCCCGCAATTTTTCCAGCGCGCGTTCCACCCGCATCCGCGCGGCGTTTTCGTTGAGGCCAATTTTTGCGCCGATTTCTGCGAACGCGCGGTTTTCAAAATAGCGCAGCAGGATGGCTTCGCGGTCGGCTTCCTTGAGTTCGTGCATGACTTCGTCGAGCACCGGGCGAAGTTTGTTCCAATCGGTGTCGGGCGCGGTTTCGGAAATGGGTTCGCGCATAAATTTTTCCTCCCGGTCGCGGCGGCGGCTCTCCGTCCGCACGATTTTTGCAGCGGCAAAATGTGCGCTGGTGTAAAGCCAGCCGGTCAGCGTGGCGCGGCGCGAGAGCAATGCGGCCTTGCGGGCGAGGTCGGTGAAGACCGCTTGGGCCACGTCCTGCGCCAGGTGCGCGTCGCCGTTGACCTGCCGTAGCGCTGCGGAATAGACAAGGTTGACGTGACGGTGCACCAGTTCGGCAAAAGCCTCTTCGGATTTGGTCCCGGCATAGCGGCGGAGCAGTTCGGAATCGGGCGTCATGTTCACCTTATAGCACCCGCCCGGATGGAAATCGCACAAGAAAAATCCGGTTTGGCGGCTTGACAAGGCGGTCAAGGTGCGCCAACGTGTGCGTGAGTTGACTGCGAAATTTCCCTTGCCGTATTGAGGATACAACAGTTTCAATACGCTCCGGTTGGTGGTCATCCCAGTTTGAACTATTCCGGTCGCAGGGCGTCCAATGCGTGACGGACTGTCACATCCGGCGATTGAAATCCAGTTGATCCAGCCAATTTAAATTTTATCTATGCCAAGAGTTTCAACGAGAAAACCCAAAGTGAAACCGGCGGCAAAAGCCCCGGCGGAAACTCCCGCCGTGGAATCGCCGGAATTGACCAATGGCAGCCCGGTCACGGAAATACCCGCCGCGGTTGAGCCGTCCGGTTCCGCCGCCTTGCAGCCGCCCTCCACGCCGGTCGAGCTGGCCGAAGAGCCCAAAGTGGAGGAACCCAGGGTGGAAGAGCGCCGCGGCCCGCAACGCGACAAAATCGTCGCCTCGCTGAACATCGCCAAGTTGCAGGCGATGCAGATGAGCGAGTTGAACCACATGGCCAAGGAACTCGGCGTGGAAAATTTCGGCACGATGCGCAAGCACGAGGTCATTTTCCACATCCTCCAGAAAAACGCCGAACGCGCGGGCGTGCTGTTCTCCGAGGGGGTGCTCGAAGTCCTGCCGGAAGGCTTCGGTTTTTTGCGTTCACAGAGTTTTAATTATCTGCCCTGCCCGGAGGACATTTATGTTTCGCCCTCGCAAATCCGCCGGTTCGATTTGCAGACCGGCAATTTGATCGCCGGCCAGATCCGTCCGCCGAAGGAAAAGGAGAAATTTTTCGCGCTGCTCAAGGTGGAAGGCGTGGACGGTGAAGACCCGGACAAGGCAAAGGAAAAAACCCATTTTGACAATCTCACGCCGCTGTTCCCGAACAAGCGGTTCATCCTCGAAACCGCCGCCGACGAGTTGAGCACGCGCGTGCTGGATCTCGTCTGTCCCATCGGCAAAGGCACGCGCGGTTTGATCGTCGCGCCGCCGCGCACGGGCAAAACCGTGCTCATGCAAAAAATCGCCAACGCCATCCTCAAGAATAATCCGGAGACTTATCTGTTCATCCTGCTCATTGACGAGCGTCCGGAGGAAGTCACGGACATGGAACGCTCCTGCAAAGGCGCGGAAGTCATCAGCTCGACGTTTGACGAGCCGCCGGAACGCCACGTGCAGGTGGCCGAAATGGTCATCGAGAAAGCGCGCCGCATGATTGAACACAAGCGCGACGTGGTGATTTTGCTCGATTCCATCACCCGCCTGGCCCGCGCCTACAACACCATTCAGCCGCACTCCGGCAAAATCCTGTCCGGGGGCGTGGACGCGAACGCCTTGCACAAGCCGAAGCGCTTTTTCGGCGCGGCGCGCAACATCGAGGAGGGCGGCTCGCTCACCATCATGGCGACCGCGCTGGTGGACACCGGCAGCCGCATGGACGAAGTGATTTTTGAAGAGTTCAAAGGCACCGGCAACATGGAGGTGAATCTGGACCGCGCGCTGGTGGACCGCCGCATTTTCCCGTCCATCAACATCGAACATTCCGGCACGCGCAAGGAGGAACTGCTCTACCATCCGGACGAACTGAGCCGGATTGTCCTGCTGCGCCGCGCGCTCACCGGCGTGCCGCCCGTGGAGGCGATGGAACTGCTTTTGGGCAAATTGAAAAAGACCAAGACCAACATCGAATTCCTGCTCGGCATGACCGTGAGTTAAACTTTCATGATCACCGAAGAAAACTTTCTCGATTTCAAGTGCCCCTATTGCGGCGAACCGGTTTCTTTTCCCGAAAACGCGATTGGCTCCGCCCAGGAGTGTCCCAACTGCATGGAAAGCCTCATTGTGCCGGAGGCCGGCAGCGAAACAGGCGGAAAGCCTCCCATCCCCATCACCACCCCCCGGCTGGTTTTACGGCGGTTCGCCATGAACGATTGGGAGGCACTGATGAAATTGCTGGCCGATGAGGATTTTCTTCAATACACGGATGCCCTGGCGGTGAACGAAGAGGAGCACGTGCTGCGCTGGCTCGAAAGTGACAGCGGGGTCAAACTGACGACGCCAAACCAGATGTTCCGTCTGGCCATTGAACTCCAGGATGGCAACCAGCTCATCGGCCACCTCGGTTTGTGGTTTCCCAAACCATCCCAGGCGATGCTGAACATCAATTTGCACCGGGATTATCAGCGGAAGGGGTTCGGATTGGAAGCGGTGAAGACGCTGCTCGGCTTCTGTTTTTTGGGAATCAAGCTGCACCGCGTATCGGCCAGTTGCGACAGCCGGAACACGGCCGCCTGCCGGTTGTTCGAGAGCGTCGGCATGAGGCGCGAGGGGGAGTTTGTGAAAAACGAACCGGTAGCCGAAGGCGGCTGGTCCAACTCCGTCTGGTACGCCATCCTGGAAGAGGAATGTCAGGAGGATGCCGCTGGGCCGGAGAAAAGTTCAACCTGACCGCTCCCCATGGAGTTTAATTTCCGAACCACGAGCGCCTGACACTGTCCCCGTTTGGAGTTCCGCGTTTACGCGGTCCGGATAACCAGCACCGGCTAACCGCCTGAAGGCGGAACTCCAAACGTTCGGATGGTATCTGAACGCGCCCTCTTTGGTTCCGCCCTCCGTATTCCGCTTGCCGAACCGGTTCCCGGTTTTATCATCAGGCATAACTCAGCCATGAGCGACACAGAACAGAATCCCGAAAGGCGAATCGCATTGTTCCAACGGAAGGAAATCCGCCGCACCATTCACAACAACGAATGGTGGTTCGTTATAACCGATGTGGTTGCCGCGCTGACTGATTCGGCAAATCCACAGGGTTATTTCAAGGACATGCGCAAGCGCGACCCGCAGTTGGCCGAAGCCCTCAAAGGGGGGGGGCAAATTGCCCCCCCCCTTGGGCTGGCGTTCGACACACCCGGCGGACGGCAGACGCTGCAATGCTGGAATACCGAGGGCATTTTCCGTCTGATCCAATCTATTCCCAGTCCCAAAGCCGAACCATTCAAGCGCTGGCTGGCACGCGTTGGTTACGAGCGCATCCAGGAGATGGAAGACCCGGAACTTGCCACCAAACGTACCCGCGCCATTTATCAGGCCAAAGGCTACTCCGACGACTGGATCGAGAAACGGATGCGCTCCATCACCATCCGCGACGAACTCACCGGCGAATGGAAGAAACGCGGCGTGAGGGAGCAGCGCGAATACGCCATTCTTACCGCTGAAATCTCAAAGGCAGCGTTCGGCCTGACACCGACCGAATATGCCGAGTTCAAGCGGCTCAAGCGCGAAAATCTCCGCGACCACATGACCGACTTGGAACTCATTTTCTCGATGCTCGGCGAAGCCTCTACGACTGAAATCGCCCGCAACCGCGACGCCCAAGGCCTGCCGCAAAACCGGCAGGCCGCCCACGAGGGCGGCGGCGTAGCCGGCAACGCCCGGCGTGAACTGGAAAAGAAAAGCGGACGCAAAGTCGTAACCAGAGAAAACTACCTGGCGCTGTCGCAGTCGGCGAAAAAAGTGAAACGAGTGAGGTAATCCAAACAATATGCGATCTTTAAAATGCCAACTCGCAAAACAAACATCTGGTGTTGTCTGCTTGATCATTTGGCTAATACTCGCAACCGCTTATGCACAAACCCAAATAACCAACTTGCCAAAGCAAACCGTCGTTATGGAAACCAATATCGTTGACAAAGCAATGGTTTTGGTTCGCCAACACAAATTTGCAGAGGCACGAGAACTCCTCTTGCCAGCCGCAGAGAAAGGGGAGGCAGAATCGCAGGCTTTGTTAGGTCAGGTTTACAACGCGGGTTGGGGAGTGCCTGTGGATTACGACCAAGCATTCAAATGGTGGTCACGCGCCGCCGAAGCGGGGAGCACAGATGCCCAATGGGGATTGGGTTTGCTTTATGACGAAGGAAAAGGTGTGCCTCGCGATTCGCAGAAAGCCGCGAATTGGTGGAAAAGAGCCGCTGAGCACGGAAACATCAAAGCTACCGTCAATCTCGCATTCCTTTACGAAGAAGGTCGAGGAGTTGAATTGAATCAAAAAGAAAGCGCCAGACTCTTCAAGCAAGCCGCAGAAGCAGGAGAGCCTTTCGCACAAGTGAAGTATGGGCTGAAACTGCTGTCCGGTGAAGGCGTCGAAAAGAACGCGGCGCTTGCTTGCGCTTGGATCGCCACCGCTGCCGATTCACCACGAGTGAAAGGGACACAACAAGAAGAGAAATTTCGAAATCAGAGAGACAAAGTCTTGGCCAGTTTGTTGGCAGACGAACGCAGTCAAGCCGAGAAACTTCAAAAGGAAATCCAAGCGCTCCTTAAGGCCAATTGATTTCTCTCACGCTGGCCGCTTATCATGCATGCCGGAACCATGATCCAAGTCGAAACCCTCGCAAAACGTTTCCGTCACCCCATTCGGCTGCGGACGAAGATGAAATACAGCACGAGCGCCAAACTGCCAGCAGGTAGGTGAACCAGCCGGCTTCGCGGCCACGGCCGCTCAGCAGTTTGATGAGGTCGAACTGGATTATATCGCGGTCAACCGCAGGCTTATTGTCCGCGAAATACGTGGAATTGCACAGGAGGTTGAGTTTTGTCGTTCATCCCCAAATATTTCCGGGCGCCCGCGGCCTAGGCTGTCGCCCGCGGCCTTGACTTGCGATGGTTTTTTTTGAGCGTATAATTTTACCAGGCATGGCTGAAACTCCTCAACAATTGCCGCGAACGCTCTGGATTGGCATCCTCCTGCTCCTCCTCGTGCTTTGCCTGGCGTATGCGCTTTCGCTGATGGAACTGCATCGCGTTCATCAACGCGCGTTGCCCGTGCTCGGCCCGGTCGCCGGCTTCACGCTCATGAATCAGGACGGCCGGGCCACGACGCTCGCCGACTTGAGCAACCATGTCTGGATCGCCGACATCATTTTCACGCGCGGCGCCGGGCCAAGCCCCATCATGTCGCAACAAATGAAATCGCTCCAGGATGCCCTGCCGCAAACGAGCCAAGCCAGGCTGGTGACGCTGACAACCGACCCCGATTTTGACACGCCGCCGGTGATGAAAACATACGGCGAGCGTTTTGGCGCGGACTTCAATCGCTGGATGTTTCTGACCGGCGCCAAGGCTGAAATCGCCGGGCTGGCGTGTGACAGCTTGAAATTAAGCGCCGTGCCGGTGAAACCGGAGGACCGCAAGAACGACACCGACCTGTTCAATTGCAGCACAATTTATGTGGTGGTGGACCAGCACGCGCGGCTGCGCGGAATTTATGAAACCCAGGGCGACGGCGTGAATTGGACGAATGTTCAGCCGCGTCTCATCGCCACCGTACGCCAACTTGAACACGAGAAATGACCCTTCCCGACCGGCCTGCGGTCAATGTCGTCATTCACGCCAGCCAATTTCCGGAAAAGGTCCGGCGCGATCTCCTGGAATCGCTCCGCACCCGGCGGGTGAACCACAAATTCCATTACGACAGCGTCCGGCAGACGCAAAAGTGGCTGGCGCTGCATCAGGCGTATTCGCCCACATGCAATGACGCGGATTGCCGGGCCGTTTACGACCGGGCTTTCAAGGCCGCCGCCGAAAAAATCAAATCGAAAAAAGTCCACGTCATCGGCCTAGGCTGTGGCGGCGGACAGAAGGACACGCGGTTGTTGAAGTGGCTGAAAGCCTGCGGCAAAGAGATTTTTTACACGCCTTGCGATGTGAGTCCGGCGATGGTCCTGACCGCCCGGCGAACCGCGCTGGCGGTTGTAGCGGAGAAAAATTGTTATCCGTTCGTATGCGACCTGGCCACGTCGGACGATTTGACTGGCGTTCTCGCCTCGCGTTTCACGTTTCACGTTTCACGTCTCATCACCTTTTTCGGCATGATTCCGAATTTCGAGCCGCAAATCATCCTGCCCAAGCTCGCGTCGCTCGTCCGGCCGAAGGATTTTCTGCTGTTCAGCGCCAATCTCGCGCCCGGAAACAATTACGCCGCCGGAGTGAAAAAAGTTTTGCCGCAATACGACAATCCACTCACGCGCGACTGGCTGATGACCTTCCTGCTCGACCTCGGCGTGGAACGCAACGACGGCAAATTGCTTTTCAAAATTGAAACTTGTAGCAGCCGACGTGAGGAGACTCTAACTTCACGATCGATTTCCACGAAGGAAAAACAGAGACTCCTTACGTCGTCTCCTACGAAGGCGGAGGTTGAATTAAAACGCATCGTGGCCGGCTTCCATTTCACGCGGGCGCGGCGGATTGAAGTGGACAACGAGACATTTGACTTTCGCGCCGGCGAAATCATCCGGCTTTTCTTTTCCTATCGCTACACGCCGGAACGCGTCCGCCGGGAACTGGCCCGCTACGGTTTGGAAGTTTGCGGGCAGTGGATAACCCGGTCGGAGGAGGAAGGGGTGTTCCTCTGCTGTAAGAGATGAACGGTAGGGCGCGCAGTCCCCTGCGCGCCGTGGTTGGCCGGCATTCAGATGAACGGCGCGCAGAAGACTGCACGCCCTACCATTAAAACGTCTTCAGCGTGTCCAGGACGGCCTTGAGGCGCGGGACTTCGTGCGTGCGAAACACATCGGTTTTGCCCAGTGCGGCCAGCACGGCAAAGAACGGCTCGGCACAACGGACCTCGTCGCGGAAAAACTCGAAGGCATGCGGCAAGGCGTGACAAATCGGGAAGCCCAGCGTCCGCAGCCGGAACGTGTTCAGGAAAATGTTCATCTGATGCCGCACGCGCACCGCGCTGTCCTGCAGGTTGCGGTAATAAAAGCCGAGGCCGGGATCGAGGATGATTTTCTCCACGCCGTTACGCTGCGCGATTTCAATCTGCCGGGAAAAATATTCGCGCATCATTTCAACCGGGTCGGCACTGAAGTCGAAATCGCCCACTTCGCGGACGTTTTTGCCCTGCACGTAACAAATAATCACCGCGGCGTTGTGATCCGCGACCCGGCGGAACAAGTCGTCGCCGTGGTTGGTGCCGGTGAGATTCAAAACGTTCGCGCCCGCCTCCAGGCACGCGCGCGTGACGGCGGGTTGATACGTTTCGACTGAAACCAAAACGTCCGCCCGGCGCAACTCTTTGATGACAGGAATCAGTTTGCTGTTTTGCGCCGCGCCATCCGCGCGCGCGGCATGGGCGAGAGTGGATTCCGCGCCGAGGTCCACGATATCCGCGCCTTGTTCGCGCAAAACCCTGCCCCGTTGAATTGCCGCCTCCGCCGTCAGGCAGACGCTTTCGCGATACCAGGAATCGGGCGATAGGTTGACGACGCCCATGATGGCGGGCTGCGAATTGAAGGCGAACGGTTGGTCGCCGATGGAAAATTCCTTCACCCGCGCGGACGCGGCGGCCCGGTTTTTCTCCAGCAGTTCCACAAGATGTTCCAGCTTCAGCATGGCGGGAGAATCGTAAATCAGAAATTGCAAATCGCAAATGGAATGACATCCGGGCCGTTGGGTGACTGCGGACGTTATTGGAGGCCGAAGGCGATATCGCGGTGGGCGGCCAGGCGGAAACCGGCCGTCAGAAATCCCGAATGGGGTGAACACTCCATAGCGCCGGCCCGGTTTTTCTGCCTCATTGTAATGGTATGAATACTACAAACCGTTTCCCCATTTGCCAAGCCAGCCGGGACACAACCCCGCTTCTCAACCATGACCTCACGTCAAACCCGACTGGCTATCGGTCCGTCGCAAGCTGAGACAGCCGGGAAGGCATGCTCCAGCTGGCTGTTAGCAAACGCCACTGCAACCGTGAAAATAGTGCAATTACAGGCTCAAAGTGGACTAAAACATGCTTGTAGCAGCGTGAATATGCTAAATCAATCGCCCGGGTTATATGCTTGAATTGAAACGACTTGGCAAAAATATTTTGCGCGCATCTGGCACTTCAAAGAAGTGTGCCGGCGTGGGATGCGCCCTGTGGTGGTTATTTCCAATACAATCCCCCAATCCATTTTAAATGAAGACCCGCAATTATTTTACCGGTGGCGGTTGGCTGCACATTGCTTCGGCGGTCGTTTTTTTTGCCATGGCGGTCTTGACGGCCCGGGCGGTGAATCTGGTGCAGGAGTTTTATCTGCCGATGCCCGAGGCGCAGATTTATCAGGCGAATAATTCGATCATCAGCGGCACCGGCTCGACGATCCTTTCAACTTTTTCGATTGTGGTTACCGGCGATGGCACGGTGATTTACTACGACCAGTGGGAAGACGGTTACGAAACCGACTTGAGCAACCCGACGCAGCCGACAACCCAAATATGGGGCGACGGCAACGACGCGCATGGCATTCCGCCGGGGTTCGCGCACAATCCGTCTGGATTGCCCGCCGGCACGGTCATCACGCTGACGAATGTGGTGACGTTGCCGCGCAATCCCTCGACGCTTTTGTGGGACGCCCGCGATCGCATTGCGGCCAACAAGGCGCTGGTCATTACCCGCGCGGCCTGGCCGGTGAGCCCGGGACCGGTGTTTGCCGGGGCGGCGGGCGTGTTGTCCACCATGGATTATGGGACGAATTACATCAGTCCGGTCGGCCAGGACCTGGCCAACAACCTCTTCAAGTACGTCGGCATGTTCATCATGGCGGCGCAGAACAACACCGTGGTGACGATTGATCCGAAGGGCACGGGCGTGGGCACGACCAATATTGTGTTGAACCAGGGTGAATCCTATCTGGTGAACGGCGGGATTTTGAAGGGCGGCCGGGTCACGGCCACCAAGCCGGTTCAGGCCGACGTCATCATCGGTCACGTTGGCGCGAGCTATGCCAGCGACTGGTTCACGCTGTATCCGGTTGAGGCGTGGAGCAGTTCCTATTTTACGCCGGTGGGCTCGGCGGCGACGGTTTCGCAGCCGGCTTATGTTTATCTCTATAATCCCAACCCCGCCGCCATCACCATCAATTACACAACGAAGGTCAGCTCCGGCAGTTTTTCCGTGCCAGGCACGAACGGGGTTTACCAGTTTCAAATGCCGGTGAGTTCCGGAGCCAGTTTCATCTGCACGAACGGGCAAAACTTTTTTGCCGTCTGCACCGTCGCCGCGAACAATTCGTCGGATACCTCCTACAACTGGGGATTTACGCTGGTGCCTCAAGGCGCATTGACCACCGCGGCAACGGTGGGCTGGGGACCGGGCAGCGCCGATGGCACGGTGGACGGCAGTCCCGTCTGGGTCACCGCGCTGGCGAACACCAAACTCTATGTGGATTACAAGGGGGATCACAGCGGCCCGCTGACGGACCCGAACAGCAGCCAGTATGACACCAATTTCACCGTGACCGCGCTGCAATCGCAAAAAATTTACGATCCCAGCAAGAACCAGACGGGCATGCGGGTTTACACCGTGGATGGAACACTGCTGACGGCGGCCTGGGGGGAAGACCCGGACGTGGCCAAGCCGGGCGATCCTTATATTGACGCGGGCACGACCGTGCTGCCGTTTCCGACTCCCAAGATTTCCAAGTCGGTGGCTGAATACTCGGATAACGGCAATCCCGGTTTTACCGTGGGTGACATCGTGCAATACACGGTCGAGGTGGATAACAAGGGTCTGGTGCCGCTGGGGAATCTGGTGGTCATTGACGCGCCGCCGACGAATCTCACCTATTTTCCGGGCAGCACGACACTGAACGGCGTTCCGATTCCCGACAGCACGAATGGAACACCCTTTCCGCTGGACAGCACCGGCTACACCATTCCGGTGATTTTGAGCGGCGGCACGAGCACCTTCCAATACCTGTGCACGATTGTCGCGCCCGGGATCATTACCAACACGGCCGGCGCCGCTTCGTATAACATTGTCGCCACCGCCTCGGTGGCCACCCCCACCACCAATAATCCCAACCCGCAATGTTTTGTTAACTTCACCGACTCGGGCGGAAACATCACCAGCGGCTACATCGTTGGCGGAAACATCTATGTTACGCTGACCAACGCCGCCGCCAACATCAACAGCAACACGGTGCAAACCGCCTTGGTGGTGGTACACGACACGACCAGCGGAGATTATGAAACCATTACGCTCACCGAAACCGGCACCAACACCGGCGTGTTCACCATCGTGGGCGGGCTGCCCACTTCCACCACCAGCGGACTCAATCCCAATGACGGCACTTTGAACGTCGCCGCCGGCGATTCGCTGCTCATCAATTATACCGACCCGACTTACGGAGTCAGTTCCACCGCCACGGCCGCCATCGCCGCCGCCGCCCAGACCAAGGTGCTCTATCTTAGCGACACCAACGGGCCCCAAAGCCTCAATCGCATCAACCCGGTGGCGGCTGCGGATCCCAACACCGCTCAAACCGTTGTTTTGGCTGGCGGGACGGCTTATCAGACCATCGGCGTGGATCACACAACGTCGGGCAGCAGCATCACCAACAACTATTCGCTGGCTCACACCGTTGGCGCCGGGACAAACCGGCTCATGTTGGTGGGGCTTTCCTACAGCGCCACGAACTTCAGCGCCAAAACTTCGATTGTGGCGACCAATATCACTTACGGCGGCCTGGCGTTGTCCCAGGTTGTTTTTACCAATTACACCTCGACCAACCGGCCTCGCTCTGAAATCTGGATGCTCGTCAACCCGCCTTCCGGAACCGCCAATCTCCTTGTCCAACTAACCGGCGCGTCGCCAACCAATCTGAATGTTGGCATCATAACGTTTTCAAACGTGAATCAGACGACTCCGATCGGCAATAGCACCCATAATATCGGACGCTCAAGCCGCAATTCCCCCTATATTTCCACCAATACCATCACCTCGAACACCAATTCGCTTGTGCTCGCCGTGCTGACTACGAGTACGGGAGCGAACACCATTACAGAAGCATCCGGCCAGACGGAGCGATGGAATACCAATACCACCAATATTCGGGCCGTTGGCAGCACCAAGCCCGGGACTAACACTGTAACCATTACATGGACCAACAGCAGCCGCCAGTATTATGCGGCGACAGCCGTTTCAATCAGCCCTGCCATTGCTGCCAACATCGCAGCCGCGACGTTTACCCAGACCCCGGCTTTTTGCCAGAATTTTGTGATGCCGTCCGGCGGCGCGGTAATCATTACCAACTGGATTGCCATCACCAGCGGTACAATGCCCGCCAGCCCGGCCGTGACCGCCACCCTGCTGAACGGCGCGAGCGCCTTCCTCATTTTGAGCAGCCCCACCTACAACAGCAGCAGCAACACCCTGGTCTGGACCGGCATCCTGAGCAGCAATGTCACGGTGGCCGCGGGGAATGCCATCAGTTATGTGATTTCCAACGGGCAGTCCGGCGTCAACTTCAAGGTGAATTACGACAGCCTGACCAGTCCATCGAAGATTTTGCTCCCAACCACAACGGTCATCTCGGCCCAGGACATCGGGATTTACGATGCCCCCTATCCCGGCGGCAACTTGCAAACAGCGCCGTACAACGGGCAGACGCTTTATGCGCGCGTGGTGGTGAGCGATCCGTTTGGCAGTTCGGATATCACCAGCGTGGGGCTGGTCATTGACGGGCCGGGCACAGCGAATGACATCAGCACGACGCTGACCAACGTCAATGTGGTCAACGACACCGGCTGCACGCGGACTTACGAATATGTCTGGCAGACCGGCGCGACCGTGGGCGGCTATACTATTACCGCGACGGCCAACGAAGGCACCGAAGGCATAACCAGTTCGATCTCCACCGCGGTGACTTTGAATTTCCTGGATCAGGGAACGCCGAGCACAACGCAGTTCACCAGCGGAAACAACGGCATCCACACCAACAGCTTTGCGGCCAACGGCACGGCATGGATTCGGGTGACCGACATCAACCGGAACACCAACGCCACCACCTATGAAACCGTCGCGGTCACGGTGACCGGCACCAGCGGTGATTCCGAACAGGTCTTGCTCACCGAAACCGGGACCAATACCGGCGTGTTCACCGGCAGCATCGCTCTGACCAACGCCGCGACCGCCAGCAACAACGGCGTGTTGACGGCGCCGGTCGGCTCGCTCATCCAAGTGACCTACACGGATATTACCGACCCATCAGACACGACTTCGGATACCGCCGCCATCCCGATGCCGGCAGGCACTGGCGCCGTCCACGTGACGGCTACGCTCCAGACACCCAGCCAGACGCTGGTGGGCAACACGGTGCAGATCAATCTTCAGGTGGTTAACACGGGGAGCACGAACCTGCCAACGGTCACTTTGACGAACAGTTATCCGACCAGCGCCCTGACCTTTGTGTCGGCCAGCGGTACGCCCAGCGCGGTCGCCGGAACCAATTTGATTTGGAACAACATCGGCCCGCTGGCACCCGCGCAAAGCACGAACATCATTCTCACCTTTACCGCCAGCGGCAGCGCCTCTCCGGCGACGGACGCGGCCGGCGCCAATGGCGGCACCGGAGTGACCGGGTCGGCCAGCGTCAATGTAACCATCACCCACCCGGCGATCGCCATCACCAAGACCAAGCTCAGTCCGACCAACAGCGTGGTCGGCATCAGCAACAACGTCGTGTTCCAAATCGTGATCCAGAACACAGGCAACACGACGGTTCCAACCATTCCGCTCGAGGACGACTACAGCGCGGCGGCTTTCCAATATGTTTCGGCGACGATTCCGCCCGACGGCGCCGGCGGCGGCATTCTGATGTGGAATAACATTGCGACCAATTCGCTGGCGGTCGGCGCTTCGATCACCAATCTGGTTACCATGCAGGTGGTCGGCCAGGGCTATCCGGCCGACAACACCGCCCACGCCGATTTCGCGACCGATGTCAATGGCAACGCCGTGCCGGTGGCTTCCAGCACGGCCAGTGTCACCAATGCCGCGGCGCTGATTTCCGGCTCGGTTTATAATGACAAGGATCAAAGCGGCACCCTGACCGCGGGCGACGTCGGCCTGGCTGGCGTCACCGTCCAGCTTTATACCGACCCGAATGGCGACGGCGACCCGTCCGACGGTGTCCTGGTCCAGACCACCACGACCGAATCCAGCGGGTATTACGAATTCCTCAATCTGCCCACCAATACCTACGTGATCGTCGAGACCGACCTTCCGGGTTACACGAGCAGTTCACCGGCGAATAATCGCATTGCGGTCAATGTGAATTCGCTGACCACGTTCTCGAACAATTACTTCTTCGACTACGTGGTCGCCGTGGCCAGTTACGCGATGGTCAGCGGGCATGTCTGGTTTGATTCCAATCAAAATGGCGTCCATGACGCCGGCGAACCCGGCGTGACCAACGCCTTCGTCGAACTGGTTCAGGATGTGAATACCAACGGCCTGGCGGACCTCGGCGAACCGGTCGTCGCCTCCGCCTACACAGACAACACCGGCCTGTTCACCTTCCAGAATGTTGTGCCGGGAAATTACGTGGTCCGCGAAACCGACTTTTTTGGCTGGGCCAGCACGGGCGACAGCCAGGGAGCCAATGACAACCAGGTGGCGGTGACCTTGGGCTCCGGGGCGAGCGTGACCAACGTCTGGTTCATGGATTATTCGGCCGGAGGCGGGAATGGCTATTACCCGCCGGTGGCGGCGCCCGATTCCTATTCGGTATTCGAGAACAAAACGCTGTCTGCCTCTTCCACGAATGGGATTTTCGCCAATGACTTTTGCACCTCGGGAACATCGAATCTGACCGCCATTCTGGTTGCAACCACGACCAGCGGCACCTTGACGCTCAACACGAACAAGGGGTCTTTCACCTACACGGCCAATGCGAATTTCTTTGGCACGGACACCTTTACCTACAAGGTCAGTGATGGAACCACCAACAGCGGCATCGCGGCCGTGACGATAACGATCAATGCCGTGAACCAGCCGCCCAGTTTCACCGCCGGCGCGAATCAGACGGTGTTGGAAAACGCCGGGGCGCAAAGCGTGGTGAACTGGGCAACGGGCATCACCGCCGGCCCGCCGAATGAATCTGGACAGACAGTGACGTTCCACGTGGCCAACAACAACGCCAGCCTGTTCTTGGCACCGCCGGCGATTTCTTCGAGCGGCACGTTGACCTACACTCCGGCGACCAATGCCAACGGCAGTGCCACGGTAACGGTCTATTTGCAGGACAATGGCGGCACGGCCAACGGCGGTGTTGACACCAGCGCTACGAACACCTTCACCATCACCGTGACGGCGGTGAACCAGCCGCCCAGCTTCAGCCTGTCCACCAACAATGTGGCGGTGCTGGAGGATGCGGGCGGGCAGACCAACGCGAACTTCCTGACCAACATCAGTGTGGGTCCGACGAACGAAAGCGCGCAGACGCTGGCGTTCTTTGTGAGCAACGACAGCAGCAATCTGTTCAGCGTGCAGCCGGCGATTTCGACCAACGGGACGCTGACGTTTGCGGCAGCGGCAACTTCCAACGGCGTGGCAACGGTAACGGTGTATGCGCAGGACAACGGCGGAATCGCTAATGGCGGCAACAACACCAGCGCGACCAACACCTTCACGATCACCGTGACGCCGGTGAACCATCCGCCAACCCTGGCCGCGATTGGCAATCAGACCATTCTGGAGAATGCGGGGGCGCAAACGGTGGGCTTGAGCGGAATCAGCGCCGGCCCGCCGAATGAAAGCAGCCAGACGCTGACCATCACCGCCACGTCGAGCAATCCGGCCCTGATCCCTAATCCCACCATTGGCTACACCAACGGAAACACGACCGGCACTTTGGTTTACGCGCCCACAACCACTTCCAACGGTGTGGTGACCATTACCGTGGTGGTGCAGGACAATGGCGGAACCGCCAACGGCGGTTCGGACAGCGTGACCAACTCGTTCACCGTCACAGTGACGCCGGTGAACCAGCCGCCCAGCTTTATCAAGGGATTTGACTTGTCCGTTTATCAACTGGCCGGCCCGCAGAGTTTTACCAATTGGGCGACGGCTATTCAACCCGGCCCGCCCAACGAGGCCGGGCAGACGGTCAGCTTTGTGGTGACCAACAACGCCACCAATTTGTTTACGGTTCAGCCCCAGCTTTCGAGCGACGGCACGCTGACCTTCACCCCGGCAACGAACGGGAACGGACCGGCGACGGTCACGGTGGTGGCGCATGACAACGGCGGCACGGCCAACGGCGGCATTGACACCAGCGCCCCGCAAACATTCATCATTTCGATTGGCGCTTCCGAGTTGATTCGCGCGACCGGCGGCGAAGCCATCTCCGCCGACACGGTGGGCGGGGCGTGGACGACGCTTTCCGGCCCCACTTACATTGAGGGCAACAGCGGCGCGATCGGCGCGGGAACAATCATTCTGCAAATTCCGGCGGGATTCGAGTTCGACACCGGCGGAGTGGCTCCCACGGTTCTCATCGAGCGAAACAGCGGCACGGGGCCGGATGCGCTGGACATCAACGGCGCGACCAACGGCCAGGCACTCGCGGTCACCTCGGTTACTTCCACGCAAATTGTGTTCACTGTGACCAGTGCGTCCTCGAATTTGGTGAGCGACACCTTGGCCTTCCAAAACCTCCGTGTCCGGCCGACCAATGGCAATCTGCCCAGCGGCCAGCTGGTCATTACCAGCGGCGGAACGGCGGTCATCCAACAGGTGGAACCCGGGGTCACCAGTTGGGGAAGCCTGGCTGAAGTTCCGGGATCTCCGGCGCAACTGGCAATTGGCACCGAGCCTTCCGCCACGGCGACCGCCGGAGCGGCTTTTGCTCAACAGCCGGTCATTCGGGTCGAGGACGCCTACGGCAATCTCGTCACCAACGCTTCCGGCACGGTGACCGCAGCGCGCAGTGCGGGCAGCGGGACGTTGCAGGGAACTTTGACCGCGATGGTGGTCAACGGCGTGGCGACGTTCGCAAATCTTTACCACAACGTGGCGACGAACATCACGATCGGTTTCAGCAGCGGAAGTTTGACTCCGGTAACCTCGACAGTGGTTTCGATTCAGTCCGCGTCGGCGGACCATCTGGTGATGGTTCAAGGCAATAACCAGACCGGGGCCGTGTCCGCCGTTTTGCCGGTCAATCCGACCGTCATGGTCGTTGACACTTTCAGCAATCCCGTGGCCGGCGCTACTGTGACGTTCACCGTCCAGACCGGCGGCGGCAGCGTGGGAACCGCGACGGAGGCCAGCGATGTGAACGGTCTGGCCGCCACGACTTACACTTTGGGAACTGCGGCCAGCACAGGTAACAATACGATGCAGGCGGCCGTGAGCGGCCTGCCCGGAACGCCCGCCAGTCTGACCTTCACCGAATCGGCAACTGCCGGCACGGCATCGAAACTGGCCATTCAGACCGAACCTTCGGCCACTGCCACCGCAGGCACGGCCTTTGCGCAGCAACCGGTGGTGCTGGTGGAAGACCAGTATGGCAACGTGGTGGCAAACGCCAGCGGGCTGACGGTGACGGCGACCCGCGATGCCGGCAGTGGCACCTTGCAGGGTGGCTTGCTGGCGGGCACGGTCAACGGTGTGGCGACCTTTGCGGGCCTTTACCACAACGTAGTCACAAACATCACGATTACTTTCAGTAGCGGAAGTTTGACGCCGGTGACCTCGACGGTCGTCGCCATTTCCGCCGCGGGCGCGGATCATCTGGTGATGGTTCAAGGCAACAACCAGACCAACACCGTCGCTACCGCCCTGCCGGTCAATCCGACGGTCAGGGTCGTGGACGCGTTCGGGAACGCGGTGTCGGGCGCCAATGTGACGTTCGCCGTCCAGACCGGCGGTGGCAGTGTGGGAACCACGATTGTGGCCAGCGACGTGAATGGTCTGGCCGCCACGACTTACACGCTGGGAACCGTGGCCGGAACTGGCAACAATACGATGACGGCGTCCGCCTCCGTCGCGGGCAATCCCAACAACATCACATTTACCGCCTCGGCGGTGGCGGGAGCGGCAGCGCAACTGGCCATTCAGACCGAGCCTTCGGCGACGGCAACCGCAGGAGTCAATTTTGCCCAGCAACCGGTGATCTGGGTCGAGGATGCCTATGGCAACCTGGTGACCAACGCCACTGGAATCGTGACGGCTTCACGGAACGCGGGCAGCGGCACGTTGCAAGGAACGACCGTCGTCACCATTGTCAACGGCGTCGCGACCTTCACCAGTCTGCACCAGAATGTCGCCGGCAACATCACGATCAACTTCGCCAGCGGCAGTTTTGCCACGGTCACCTCAACCGTGGTGGCGGTCCAGGCAGCCGGAGCTGATCACCTGGTCCTGGTCCAGGGCAACAATCAGTCCGCCACAGTGGCGACCGCGGTGAGCGCCAATCCCACCGTCGAGGTGGTGGATGCGCTTGGCAACCCGGTGTCGGGCGTCAGCGTCGGTTTTCCGGTGCAAACCGGCGGCGGACACGTCGGCGCGGCAACAGTGGCTTCGGATGCGAACGGCCTGGCGGCGACGACCTACGCAATGGGAACGGTCGCGGGAACGAGCAACAACACCATGCTGGCCTCGGCCACGGTCGCGGGCGCTCCCGGCAGCATTACATTCACCGAATCGGCGCTGGTCGGAGCGGCGTCGAAACTAGCGATTGTCACCGAGCCCTCGACCAATGCCACCGCCGGAGTGGCGTTTGCTCAACAGCCGGTCGTCTGGGTCGAGGACGCCTACGGCAACCTCGTCACCACTGCTGCGGGAACAGTGACCACAGTGCTCGATGCGGGCAGCGGGACGTTGCAGGGAACCTTGACCGAGACGATTGTCAACGGAGTGGCTACGTACACGGATCTTTATGACACCGTGGCGACGAACATCACCATTGATTTCAACAGCGGCGCCCTGGCTCCAGTGACCTCGACTGTGATTGCGATAACCGCCGCGGCGGCGGATCACCTGGATCTGGTCACGGGCGACGGACAAACGGGAACGATCAATAAGCCGTTGCCGGTTAACCCAACGGTCCGGGTGGTGGATGCTTTCGAGAACCCGGTGGCGGGAAGCAATGTGACTTTCACGGTGCAGACCGGTGGCGGAAGCGTTTCCTCCCCCAGTATGAACAGCGACTCTAACGGACTGGCTTACACCACCTACACTTTGGGAAGCTCGACTGGAACCGGCAACAACACGATGGACGCGGTGCTCGGCACTCTGGATGACCATCTCTTTACCGAATCGGCGGCGACAACGGGCCTGCCCGTTGCGGATGTGGCAACCACGGTGACCGGGCCATCGGCGGTCGCGATTAACGCGCAGTTCACCTACCAGATCACCCTGATGAACACCGGCCCATCCAACGCCGCGAATGTGGTGGTCACCGACATCCTGCCGGTTGGCGTAACCGGAGTTACCGCTCCCGGTGGAACAATAAGCAGCGGTCAGGTGACGTGGACGATTACAACCCTCACCAATGGCGTTTCCAGCAATCTGACCGTGACCGTGACCGCCCCGGGCACCGTGGGCTCGTTGAGCGATAATGTTTCCAGCACTTCGGACACCTACGATCCCCAGACCGGCAACAACGATGGCAGTTCGGCCGGCGCCACGGCGGTTACCCAGGTTCAATCGGCGGACGTGCAGACGACGGTCACCGGGCCGGCGAACACCACAGCGGGCACCAATTTCATTTACACAATCCTCGTCACCAACCTGGGCCCAAGCACGGCAGCGGGAGTGATTCTGACCAACATTGTTCCATCTGGCTTGACCATCGTGGATGCGTCGGGCGGAACGATCAACGGAAACATCGTGACCTGGAACATCGGCAGCCTGGCGGGCGGCGGTTGGAACAGCTTCACCTTGACCCTGACTCCGCCGACGACGGGCGGCACGTTCACCAATATCGCGGCCAGTGTGGCGGCGACGTATGATCCGGTGGCCACCAACAATAACGGAACGGCCGCCGGCGGGTTCGTTGTTACCGTGGTTGCGCCGCTCAACGTAGCCCCAACGCTAGATGCCATCAGCAACCCGACGATCAATGAAAACGCGGGCCAGCAGACGGTGAATCTGACCGGGATCACTGCCGGTGGCGGCGCCTCCCAGACGCTGACTGTGACTGCGACATCAAGCAATCCCGGGCTGGTCCCGAACCCGACGGCGAATTACACCAGCCCGAACGCAACCGGCACGCTGACGTTCACGCCGGCGGCGAATGCGTTCGGCACGGCGACGGTCACGGTGATTGTCCATGACAACGGCGGCACGGCCAACGGCGGCGTGGATTCCGTCACGAACACGTTCACGGTGACGGTCAATTTCGTAAACCAGCCGCCGAGCTTCACAGCGGGCGGAAATCAGACGGTGCTGGAAAACGCCAGTGCGCAGAGCGTGGCGAACTGGGCGACCGCAATCAGCGCCGGGCCGCCGAATGAATCGGGCCAGACAGTGACGTTCCATGTTGCCAACAACAACAGCGGTCTGTTCTCGCCGCCGCCGGCGATTTCTTCGACCGGCACGCTGACCTACACCCCAGCGACCAATGCCAACGGCACCGCGACGGTGTCGGTTTATTTGCAGGACAACGGCGGCACGGCCAACGGCGGCCACGACACCAGTGCCACGAACACGTTCACCATCACCGTGACCCCGGTGAACCAGCCGCCCAGTTTCAGCTTGTTGACCAACAATGTGGCGGTGCTGGAGAATGGCGGGTCGCAGAGCCTTCCACTGGCGGCGAATATCAGCGCCGGACCGGCCAATGAATCGAGCCAGACCGTCGCCTTCCTGGTGGGCAACAACAATAACAGCCTCTTCTCGGTGCAGCCGGCGATCAGCGCCAGCGGCACGCTGACGTTTACTCCGGCGGCCAATGCGAACGGGACGGCAACGGTGACCGTGTATGCGCAGGACAACGGCGGAACCGCCAACGGCGGCGTGGACACCAGCGCGGCACAAACCTTTACCATCACCGTCACTCCGGTGAACCAGCCGCCGACACTGAATGCCATCAGCGATTTGACGACCAATGAAAACAGCGGTTTGCAGACGGTGAATTTGAGCGGCATCACCGCCGGGCCGGCCAACGAAAGCAGCCAGACTGTGACCATCACTGCCACGTCGGGTAATCCTTCGGTGGTGCCCAATCCGACGGTGAATTACACCAACCCGAACGCGACCGGCACGCTGACGTTCACGCCGGTGGTGAACGCGTTCGGCACGGCGACGATCACAGTGATCGTGCAAGACAACGGCGGCACGGCCAACGGCGGGGTTGATTCTGTCACGAACACCTTCACGGTTACGATTAACGCGGTGAACCAGCCGCCGAGTTTCACGACGGGTGGGAATCAGACGGTGTTGGAGAATGCCGGCGCGCAAACGGTGGCGAACTGGGCGACCAACATCAGCGCCGGGCCGGCCAATGAATCCAGCCAGACGGTGACGTTCCACGTTGCCAACAATAACAGCAGTCTGTTCTCGGCCCAGCCGGCGATTTCTTCGACCGGCACGCTCACCTACACGCCGGCAACCAATGCCAACGGCAGCGCGACGGTGACAGTTTATTTGCAGGACAACGGCGGCACGGCCAACGGCGGCCACGACACCAGCGCCACAAACACGTTCACCATCATCGTGACGGCGGTGAACCAGCCGCCGACGCTGAATGCCATCAGCGACCTGACCATCAGCGAAGCCGCCGGTTTGCAGACGGTGAACTTGAGCGGCATCACGCCCGGTCCGGCGAATGAAAGCGGCCAGACGTTGACCATCACGGCCACATCGGGCAACCCATCGTTGATTCCTGATCCGACGGTGAATTACACCAACCCGGCTGCAACCGGCACGCTGACGTTTACGTCCGTAACGAATGCGCTGGGCACGGCGACGATCACGGTGGTTGTGCAGGACAACGGCGGCACGGCCAATGGCGGCGTGGATTCCGTCACCAACAACTTCACGATTACGGTGCAGGCGTTGACCAACATCTGGAACTCCGGCGGCACATACACGGTGAACGTCAGCGATGCCACCGGCCCGGCCGGCACGGGTTATTCGCAAACCAATTACACCGGCTATTTGGACGTGCAGGCGACCACCACCAATCCGTTTACAATTCAACTTGGTTCCCTGAGTGGCGGCTCGCCCGGACCCGCGGCGGATTTCAACAACAACTCCAATTACACCTGGACCATCGCCACCACCACGCGCGGAGTGCTGGAGTTTGATCCGGCCAAATTCATCGTGGATACCGGCGCGTTCACCAACGACCTCGCGGGCGGCACTTTCAGCGTCACAACCAACGGCGACGCGGTCGAACTGGTGTTCCTGCCGAACCATGCGCCGGTTGCGTTCCCGATATTCCTCAGCCGCGCCTGGGGCACGGTGATGCGGATTCCCATCGCCACGGTGCTGACGAATTACACCAGTGACCCGGATGGCGACCCGACCGCGTTGTTGGGCCTGGGCGCCAGCACCAACGGAACGCCCATCACCACCAACGCCAGTTACATCTTTTTCACGCCGACCAACAACCTCTCGGAGAGTTTCACCTTCACGGTCTGTGACGCGCGCAGTTACCGGCCCGGCGACACGGTGCGCACGGCCACCAACTGGATCACGATTTCCGTGACCAACGCGATTGGCTCGGTGGTGTCCGTCGCCAGCAGCGGCGGGGCCATCACCCTCCATTTTGCCGGCGTGCCCGGTTACACTTATGACGTGGAGCGGACGACGAACCTCGGTGGTTCCTGGACGGTGGTGCTGACCACGAACGCGCCGCCGCACGGACTGTGGATTTACACAGATAGCAACCCGCCGCAGCCCTCGGCATTTTACCGCCTGCGGCAACATTGAACGGACAACCGCAACCGAAATCATAAATGAAACTTACCATCATCTTTGCGGCAATGAGCTTGGCGGCCGGGGTGCAGGCGCAGACGGCCACCAACGTGTTTCAGCGGACCGAAAACATGCTCATCCCTGACGCCAATCCCAATGGCTTTTTTTCCACCAATATCGTCAGCGGACTGCTTGGCGGAATCCAAAGCGTGGAGGTTTCCCTGGACATCACCGGCGGCTACAACGGCGATTTATATGCCTTCCTGTCGTTCGGCGATGGTTTCGCCGTGCTGCTGAACCGCGTCGGCAAAAGCAACTCCGATCCCTATGGCTACGGCGACGCCGGTTTCAATGTCACCTTCAGCGATTTCGCCGCCACGGACATCCACCTGTATGGCGGCAACGGCGGCGATTTGTTGACCGGAACCTGGCAGCCGGACGGACGGGAGACGGACCCGTTTCTGGTGGTCAGTTCCGATCCGCGGACGGCGATGCTCAGTTCATTTAACAATCTGGATCCGAACGGAACCTGGACGCTCTTTGTTGAGGACGCGGCCACGGAAGAACAAAGCACGCTGGTGAGTTGGAGCCTTGAAATCGTCACCGTGCCGGAGCCTGACACGTTGGTCCTGCTTGGACTTGGCGGCGCGTTCCTTTTCGCCGCGCGAAGAAAATCACAAATCCCCAATCCGTAACTCCGATAAATCTTGAGTACGCGGCGATAGTCGGGGTCCGCGTTCGGCATTTGTAAATCACCAACACCGCTCCGTGCGAGCGGAGTCGCAAATCGCAGATGCGGAGTGACGCGATTTTTCCCCAGCAATCCGACCGGTTGCCCCGGCTTCGACATGGCAACAAGGTTATCTGAATTCCCCAATCACAAAAGCGGGAAAAGAGGGCGGTTTTGGCATCGTTCCTGCGATTATGGCACCCGTTAGACCTGACGTCTTCGAGACCGGGATTGACCGGCGCGAAGTGAGCATGGATTATCGGAACGATTCAGAGCGGACGGTGTTAAAAAACAAACCGGAAATCGGGAAAATACTTGCTATGAATGAAATCTCGCCCAAGGAAGTCAGTGCGCTTTATGAGCGCATCACCCGGGAGCTTGGCAGGGTCATTGTCGGCCAGGAACAGATTGTGCGATTGTTGCTGGTGAGTCTTTTCGCGCGGGGCCATTGCCTGTTGGTCGGCGTGCCCGGCCTGGCCAAGACGCTCATCGTCCGCACGCTGGCCGATATTTTGCACCTGAGCTTCCGGCGCATCCAATTCACGCCCGACCTGATGCCGGCCGACATCATCGGCTCGGAAGTTTTGCAGGAACGCGAGCGGCGGCTGGAATACGAATACAAGCCGGGCCCGGTTTTTACGAACCTCATTCTGGCGGACGAAATCAACCGCACTCCGCCGAAAACCCAGGCCGCCCTGCTCGAAGCCATGCAGGAACACAAGGTCACCGTGGGCGGACAATCCCGCGTGCTGCCCGATCCGTTTCTGGTCGTGGCGACACAAAATCCGATCGAGCAGGAAGGCACCTACCCGCTGCCCGAAGCCCAGCTTGACCGCTTCATGTTTTCGCTTTATCTGGATTATCCCGCCAAAGCCGAGGAAATCGAAATCGTCAAGCGGACCACCCTGCGCGAATTGCCCGTCCTGACACCGACGGTCGCGGTGGAGGATTTGTTGCGCGTTCAGCGGCTTGTGCTGGCCGCGCCGGTTTCGGATCACGTGATTGATTATGCGGTTTCGCTGGCCTCCGCCACCCGGCCCGCCAATCCGAAGGCATCGAAAATGTCGCGCGATTTTGTCGAATGGGGCGCCGGCCCGCGCGCCTCGCAATATCTGATTCTCGGGGCCAAGGCGCTGGCGCTGCTCAAGGGTAAAATCAGCCCCGAAACTGCCGAAGTGCGCGAAGTGGCCATGCACGTTCTGCAACATCGCGTCATTACCAACTACCGCGCGACTGGCGCCGGCAAAAAATCGCGCGACATCGTCCAGGGCCTTTTGACGGAGGTGCCGGAGCAAACTTACTGACCGCCCTGTTCCGCCTCGCAAGACCATGAGCGACGAACTGCGCAAACCGCCGGTAATCGGCAGTGTCCCTCCGCCGATCCCGCAGCCGGGCCGCGCCATCCCGCCGGTATTGTCACCCGCCGGCCGCGTTTCACCGCCGTTGCCCCAATGGCTCAAATCTCCGCAACCAGTGGCGCGACGGCGTTCGCTGCTCACCCCGGCGGAATTGGAACGGTTCAAGAACCTGCTGGTGTTCGCGCGTTCGACGGTTGAGGGCTACTTTATCGGCAAACATAAATCACCGTATCGCGGTTCCTCGGTCGAGTTCACGGATTACAAGGAATACGTGCCCGGCGACGAGGTGAACCGGGTGGACTGGCGTGTCTATGGCCGCTCCCGGCGTTTGTACGTGCGGCAATACGAGGCGGAGACGGACATGGTGGTTTACCTGCTGGTGGATATCAGCGCCTCGATGAATTATCATGCCGACGGGGAACGCCAGTCCAAATATGTCCTCGCCGCCAAGATCGCCGCGGCGCTCGCCTACCTGATGATTCACCAGGGCGACAAGGCCGCGCTGGGATTGTTTGCGGAGTCGCTGCGACATTTCACCCCGGTGGGCGGCACCCGGCGGCACCTGTACAACCTGGTGGCCGAACTGGAGGCGGTCGAGCCCAGTTCAACCACCGGCATCGCCCGCGCGCTCGAGGAATGCCATTCGCTTTTCAAAAAGCGCGGGCGGCTGGTGATCCTTTCCGATTTTTGGGATGACGAGGCGAAAACCCTGGAAGCGTTGAGCCGGTTCCGGCACCGGAAATTTGAAATTCTGCTGCTGCACATCGTCCACCCGGACGAATTGAACCTGCCCGGCGTCCACGCCGCGCGGTTCGAGGACATGGAAACGCGCGAACAAGTCGAAGTGGAGCCTGAAGAAATCCGCGCGGCCTACCGCGAAGCGGCGCGCCGGCACATTGACCGGCTGGCGCGCGAGGCGGACAACCGGCACATCAGCCACGCCCTGGTCGGCACGGAACGCCCCTACCTTGACGCCATCGAGGCGTATCTGGGTTTCCGGGGCAGAAACGTTCTGTCAACGCGGTAACGACCGGAGCGATCATGTCCTTTCTCAGCCCAGCCCTGTTCGGCGTCTTGATCCCGCTGGCGGCGCTGCCGGTGTTGATTCATCTGTTGAACAAGGGCTTTCCGCGGCGTTTCCAGTTTCCCTCGATTGAACTGATCAAGGCGACCCTGGCGCGGCGTTCCCGGGTGCATCGTTGGCGGCATTGGATTCTGTTGCTGCTGCGCACGGCGTTTTTGCTGCTGTTGTTGTTCGCATTCCTTCAGCCCATGCTGCCGCGCTTTGGTTCGAATCCCGCCGACCAGAACCGGCGCCAGGTGCTCATCATCTTCGACCATTCGGTCAGCATGGAATGCCGGGGCGACGGCCCGACCTCGCGTGAACGCGCCCTGCATGAGGCGTCAAAATTGATTGATTCGCTCGATCCGGACGACACCGTCAACGTGCTGCTCCTGGCCCCGAATCCCGCCACCTGTTTTGTGGATTTTTCCCGGGACCACGCCGAGGCCAAACGGTTTCTCACCCGGCTCAAACCCGGGCTGGGCCGGGCCGACGTGAACCTGGCCAATGCCGTGGCGGCGCGGCTGATCGCCAAAACTGCGGCGCGTCCCGAGATTTATTATCTGTCGGATTTCCAGCGGAAAAACTGGGCCAACGCGGATTTCACCGCGCTGCCGTCGGCCGCAAAATTGTTTTTTGTGGATATCGGCCCCGCCCGCCGCGACAACCGCGCGATCCTCGATGCGCACCTGACGCAGGCCGAGGTCCTGGCCGGCGACACGGCCATGCTGGAAGTCACGGTGGGTAATTTCAGCAGCGAACCGTTCAACGAACGGGTCACCGTGATGCTGGACAAGCGCAACAGCGTTGACCAGAAAGTTTCCATCGCGCCGTGGTCGGAAGGCAAGGTGCTGGTGCCGGTGCCGGTGGGCGGGCCGGGCGTGCATCTCTGCGAGGCCAGCCTGCCGCCGGACGCGCTCGAATACGACAACCATTACCATCTTACCATTGCCGCGCAGGAAAAGGAGGAGGTGCTGATCGTCACCGACGTGCCGGATGACCGGAAGAGCGCCGCTTATTTTCTGAAGACCGCGCTCAACCCGTTCGCGAACGCCGCCGGCTCGCTGCTGCCCCAGGTCATTTCCTCGGGCGAACTCACCCCCGGCCGCCTCGCCGGGGTGCATAAAATGTTTTTTGCCGGCCTCAACCGGCTGACGCCCGAGGCGTGCTCCGCCGTCGGACAATTTTTGTTTCAAGGCGGCGGGCTGATATATTTCCTCGACGGACCGGCCGACCCGGAAAATCTGGCGGCGCTCGAAAAGGTCGTCGGCCCGAACCTGATGCCGCTGCGCCTGTCCCAGCGGAGGGTGGCGACCAATGCGGTTGCCGGGGCGCAGCAAATCGTACGGGGCGATTTCAAATCGCCGTATTTGAAACTCTTTGCGGGCACGGCGCGCCAGAACCTGTCGCTGCTGGAATTTTATGATTATTACCAGGCGGGCGCCACCGGCGCGGGCGGGGTGTTGCTGGCTTACGGCGACAATTCACCGGCCATGGCTTCGCTGCACTACGGGCTGGGCACGATGTTGCTGCTGAATTTTTCCGCCGCCGAACTTTCCAGCAACCTGGCGCGCCAGCGGCTTTTCCCCGCGTGGATGCAGGACCTGGTCAAGGCGGTTTCCGCGTCCGAGCCGCCGCCCGCCGCCCATGTCGTCGGTGAAACGCTGCACGCGGAAATCTGGCGGAGCGAAGCCCGCAACGATTTCATCAATCCTGCCGGCGAACCGATGATGGTACGGCGCGAGCTGGCCGGTGAACGCTGTCACGTCACCTTCACGCCAGACCAGTTGGGCTTCTACACGATGGGATCGCCCCGGCTGCTTTATGCGTTCGGCGTCAACACCAGCCCCGACGAAGCCGACCTGCGCCCGATTGACAAGGACGTGTTGCCCAGGGAATTCGCCGCCGGCCATGAGGCGCACTTTATTGCCGGCAGCGAGGATTACGATCAGATCGCGAAAGGGCGGCCGATTTTCCATTGGTTCATTCTGGCGGCGCTCGGGTTCCTGCTGCTGGAAACCGGTTTTCAATTTCTCATCCGGAGGAAAGCGGCATGACTGGTCCCCCGCCTGGCAACGATCTGATTCTGGACCCGGTTCTGCCAGTCCCGCTGGTTGCTCTCATTGGTGTCATCCTGTTGCTGTTCACCGTCCGGCTTTATCTCCACGTCGGGTCGCCCATCAACCGGTGGCGCAATTTCCTTCTGCTCCTGTTCCGGCTGTCCGGCCTGGCGCTGGTGGTGTGGCTGCTGCTGCAGCCGTCGCGCCGGGAGTTCCTGCCGCCGCCCACCACCGAGCGCGTCACGATGATCGGCCTGGACACTTCGCTCAGCATGAAACAGCCGGATGCCGGCAATCAAAGCCGCTTCGATGCCGCCAAAAATCTTCTGCTCGACTCCGGCGCCGCCGCCCGCAACGGCCGGGTGCAGAACCCGCGCCTGCGTCTCTTTCAATTCAGCGACGACGCGCGCCCGGTGGAAAAATCCATCCTCGAACTGGCGCCCGCCGGGAAAACAACGTCCTTTCACAAGTCGGTCACGACGATGCTGGCCGGGGCCGCCGCCGGCGAGGCCGTCAACGCGTTGATTTTACTCACGGACGGCCATGATTTTGAAATGATCAATCCGGCCAAAACCGGGGCGGAGGCGCGGATGCGCCAGGCGCCGATTTACGCGGTGGTCATTGGCAGTCAAGGCAAGGTGCGTGACGTCGCCGTGCGCATCACCGGCTATCAGCCTTATTGCTACGTGAAACAGAAGGCGCGCCTGAACGCCTCGTTGCGTCTGATTGGCTGCGAGTTGGAGGACCTGACCATCCAACTGCTGCGCCAGGGCCAGGTGATCCAGACCAAACACGTCAATGCCGGGGAATTGCAGGAACTGCCCGTTGAATTCGAGGTCACGGAACCGGAAGTCGGACAATACGAATATGAAGTCCGGGTGTTGCCTTTGGAAAACGAAGTGGACACGGCCAACAACAGCGCCATCACCTATCTCAATGTCATTGACCAGCAGATCCGCGTGCTGGTGCTGGAAGGCGATCCGTATTGGGACACGACCTTCTTGCAGCGTTCCTTGATGCGGAACGACAAATTTGATGTGGATGCGCTGGTCCGTTACGGACCGGACCGGGTTCGGGCCATCCGCAAGACTCCCGGCGCGGGCGAATTGCACGCGCCCAAAACCCTGGATCAATTCGCCGCCTACGACGTGATTGTTCTCGGCCGGTCGGTGGACCGCATTCTTGGCCCCGCTCAAGCGTCGCTGCTCGATGACTATGTCAAGGACCGCGCCGGAACGGTCATTTTCAGCCGCGGCCCGGCCTTTGATAATCCGGCCTCGGCCGGCGAACTGGAGCCGGTGATCTGGGGCGACAAGGGCCGCGACCATGTTCATCTGGAGGTGACGGCGGAAGGCCGCAGTCTTTCCGCGTTCCGCACGCTGGGCGGTGGCGTGAACGGCTTGGACGATCTGCCTGATTTGCTGGATGGGCGGTCCCCCACGGTCGTAAAGCCGTTGGCCGCCACACTCGCGCAAGCGGCAGGCTGGGACAATGGTGTGCCTGAGCCAGCCATGGTCCACCGCCCCTACGGCCGTGGCCAGGTGGTCAGCCTGGGCGTCGAGGGGCTTTGGCGCTGGGGGTTGAATGCGAAAGCCGAGGCCGTCAACTCGTCGTTTGACCGCTTTTGGGACCAGACCATTCTCTGGTTGCTGGCCGGACGGGATTTTATTCCGAGCCGCCAGTTTTCGTTCCGCCCGAATTCCGCGAACATCATGATCGGCGAAAAAATTTATTTTCACCTCACCATGCGCCAGCCCGACCTGCGCGTGAAATCCGTCCCCCTCTCCATTTACCTGGGCGACACCGAAGTCGGACGGGTGAACATGGTTCCCCTGGCCGTGGACCCTGGCCGGTTGACGGCGGAGTTTTTGCCGGAACATATCGGCCGTTACCGGGCGGTGGCGAAATTTCCCGACGGCACCACCCAGGAATCACGCTTCATCGTTTTCACCGAAAACCTGGAGGAAACGGAAGTGGCCACGGACGCGCTGTATCTGCGCCGGCTCTGCGAAAGCAGCGGCGGCCGCATCATCACCGCGGAGGAATTGCCGAAGCTGCTCCAGGAACTCAACCGCGAGAAAATAGACACGACACCCAAAACCCGGCTGACCCCGGCCTGGAACCGGGCTTGGGTTTTTTATCTGGCCGGACTATTGTTTGGATTGGATTGGTTCCTGCGCCGGCGCTGGGGATTATGTTGAACCAGACCCAAAATGTTCTGAACCGTCTCGCGGCTGCGGATCGCGAGCATCAGAAGGAATCCGGAGCCCGCCTCCTGCTGGGCAACGTCCGGCAGGTCTGCTTTTTCATGCTGGCGGCTTTCATTCTCGACGTGGGGTTTCACCTGGGCGCGGGCTGGCGGCTCGGGCTGTTGCTGACATTGATCGCCGGAGTCATCGTGCTTTTCATTCTGAGCTGGCATCTGGCCTTCGTCCGGCGGAACCGGCTGGAGCACATTGCCCGCTTTCTTGAAAGCCGCGACCCGGCACTCGGCTCGCGGCTGATCAATCTGCTCCAATTGCGCGGCCAAGTGGACGATGCCTCGCTCGCGCCGCTGACCCGTGAACTTGTGCGGCAGGCCGTGGAAAATTACGCCGGCGAGCTGGGTGCCTGGCCGCTGGAAAATCTGGCGCGCACCGGCGAATGGCGCCGCCAGCTCAAACGGGCTGCGTGGGCGTTGTTGGGATTTGCCGCGGTGCTGGCCGCCGGTTTCCGGATTACGCCCGTCGAATTCGCGCGCTTTGCCGATCCTTTCGGCGATCATCCGCCGTATTCCTTCACACAACTGTCCATCGTGTCGCCCGGCCCGGCGGGAACCAATGTGCTTTACGGCAAAGGCCTCGTCGTGAAGGTGAAAGCGTCAGGACACCGGCCCAAGGAGGTGTTTCTGACGGCGCAACCACCCGGCCACCCCGAACAGGCGATCACGCTCCCGATGTTCGACAAGGGCGCCGTCGGCTATGACCAGTTGCTCGACAACGTGCGCACCAATCTGGTCGTGTTTGCCCATACCAAAAACCGCGTCAGCCTGTCAAAGCAGGTGCCCATCGGTGTCATTCTCACGCCGCAGGTGGAGAAGGCGTTCGTCCTGGTAACGCCGCCGGCATACACCGGGTTGAAAGCCGCGGAGAAACCGTATGCCTTCAACGGCGTGCAGGCGCTCGAAGGCAGCGAAGTTCGGTTCCGGCTGCAATCCAACCGTCCATTGCGCGAAGGACGGATCGAAATCACCACCGGCGACCAGCCGCCGCAGCCGGTGACGATGAAAAAAACAGCGGAGAACGAAGTCTCGGCTTCGCTGGTCGCCGCCGTCTCCGGGCGTTTGCGTTTCACGGTGGTGGATGTGGACGGGCTTCCGTCGCAAGGCGATTGCCAGGGGGCGCTGACCGTCACCTACGATTTGCCGCCGGAGGTTCGCATTACCGAACCGGAACAGGATGCTTTTGTGGCCATGGATTTCAAACTGCAGGCGCACATTGCCGCGAGTGATGATTACGGATTGCGGTTGGTGCGGGCGCATCGCGGGCTGAATGGCGTTTATTCCGCGCCGAGAATCGTGACTTACGACACGGTGGTCCGCGACAGCGATGAAACCGTGGATTTTGATTTTGGCGGACTCGGCGTTGAACCAGGCGACATCATCTCCCTGTTTGCCGAAGCCGTGGACACCGCGCCCCAGCCGCATCTCGCGCGCAGCCAGACGGTTCGGCTGCAGGTCATCAGTGTCGGGGAATACAACGACCTGCTGCGCGAGCAGACCGACATCGAGGATGCCGCGGCCAAATACGCGGCACTCAATGACGATCTGCAGCAACTGATTGAGGACCAGCAAAAACTCGGTGACGCCGCGCAAAAACTGGCCGGGCAACTGGCCAAAACCGGTCCCAAACAGCGCGCTGCCCTCGCGCCGGAGCTGGACGGACTGCTGGCCAAACAAAACGAACTGAACCAGAAACTCAACCGACAGGCTGAACGCATGGAACATTTCGTCCGCGAACATCCGCTGTACGACGTGGAGCAGGATTTGCAGGGATGGCTGCGGCAGCAGGCGGAAAACATCCGGCAAAGCACCGGCGCCAATGACGCCGCTGCCCGCGACATCGCGCAGCGCAGCGCCCCGCCGGCCGGCGGTCGCAGTCTTTCACCGGACCTGTTGGAGGATTACAAGAAGGAATCGGATGCGCAGGTTGCCCGCCTGAGTGGAGTGCATGACGAGTCGGAAAAGCAGGTTGTCCAGATCCTTGACGACATGGCTCCGATGCAGGAATTGGTGAAGGATTTCAACCAGTTTGAATCGCTGTACCGGGTGCAGCAGGAATTGGCCGCGCAAACCCAGGCTTACAACCGCGCCGGCCAGTTGAGCCGCGAAGACCAACTGGCCCTGGAGGACCTGGCCGCGACCGAAAAACAAGTGGCCGACCTGCTCCAGCAACTCGGCGACCGGTTGCGCAATGATGCCGCGGCTGCCCAAAAGCTTTTCCCGAAGGCGGCGCGAAGCGGACGGGACCTGGCGGACCAGATGGAGGAGCTTCGCCTGCGCCCGCTGGCCGAACAGGCCACCGGCCAGATGCTGGCCGGGAACGGTGATCAATCCTTCAACCTGGCCGACCGGTTGCGCAGCGAAATGGAGAAGTTGTTCGGCGAATGCCAGGGCGGCGATTGCCCGTCACCCGGCGAACTCGATTCGTATCTGCGATTGCACCGCATGAGTCCGGGCAACAATTTCGCCCAGATGTCGCGCAGCCGGAAATTTGGCAGCGCTTCGGGCAAGGGTTCCGCTCAGGGCCAGGGGCAGGGCGAGGGTGCGATGGGCACTTCCGGTTATGCGGTCATGGATGGCGGGCGGATGAAAGTGATGGGCAATGAATCATCGGCCAACCGCAGCGGTGCGGCGTCACGGCAGTCCAGCCGTTTCGGCAAAGGCGCCGGCGGGCTGGCCGGCGGCGCCGGCAGCACCGACGTGGACAAATCCGACGTGATGAAAGGCCTCAATCCGGTCAACCGCCCGTCCGGCGCCGTGACTTCCGAGTCCGCCATTGAGGAATACAACAACGTGGTTGAAAACTATTTCAAGGCGATCACGACCGGGAAACAACAGCCATCAAAATGAAAAAATCGTTCATGAACTCCTGCGCCTTTCTGGGCGCCCTGTTGCTTTTGACCGGGAGCGTTTCCCGGACCGCGGCGGAACCGCCGGCCCCGGCGTCGGGTTTCGCCCTTACCTCGGCCAGCAATCAACTGACGGCGGTCCCCGCCCTCCCGGGCGCCGGCGTCCGGCCGGACCTGACGTTGCTCCAATGCGGCAATTTGATTTACAACGGCAACAAAAGCTCCGTGTGTTTCGCCGACCGCTTCCTGACGGACGCGGCCCAACAGACCAGTTTGCGCGTAAACCAAAAGTTCTGCCCGGTGCGGCTCGACGCGGAAGCGTTGTTCGACTACCCGTTCTGTGTGATGTCCGGCAACGAGAATTTTTCCCTCAACGAAAAGGAGCGCCGGCAACTCCGGAAATTCCTGACCCAGGGCGGTTTTCTGCTGGCCAGCCCCGGCTGCTCGGACGAAAAGTGGGACAAATCCTTCCGGCAGGAAATCAAGGTCTGCTTCCCCGAATATCCGCTCGAGAAAATTCCCATGACCCATCCGGTTTTTTCAACGGTGAACCAGATTTCGCGGTTGACCGAAAAACACGGCAAACCCGTGATGCTGGAAGGCCTGGAAATCAACGGACGGCTGGTGCTGGTGTATTCGAAGGAAGGGCTGAACGACGTGGAGTATGCCAAGGGCTGTTGCTGTTGCGGTGGCAACGAAATTCAAAACCCGGGAAAAGTCAACGTGAACATCTTTACCTACGCGGTGTTGTATTGAACCCGCACTGAAACATGAACCGGCAATCTTCCCATTTTAATCTCCCGGGAGCGCCGGCGTCCCGCCGGCCAGTTGGGAGTCGAAAACCGGAACTAGCCGGCGAGACGCCAGCGCTCCCAGGAACTGTGCCCCGGTTCAAGGATTCAAAGCGCGAATTCGTTCGAGGAATTCTCCTTTTGCTTTTGGCGGTCATGTTTGCCGGCGGGTGCGGCAAGCCCCGGCAAAACCCTGCCCTGGACTTGCCCATCTATTTTACCTGTGACACCCGGGGCCGGCTTGAACCCTGCGGTTGTTTTGTCGGGCAATTCGGCGGGTTGACCCGGCTCAAGACCGTCCTGGATGCCGAAGCTCCCACCGACGCGCTCCGGCTGGACGTCGGCGATGCCATCGGCGGCAGGGAGGATTACGACCTCATCCAGTACCGGTACATGCTGCGCGCGTTTGCGACGATGCACTACGATGCGCTCAACATGGGCCAACGGGAGGCGAAACTTTCCGCCGCGCAACTGAAGGAATTAAATCGCACCTCGCCCGTCCCGATGCTCAGCGCCAATCTGCGGGACAAGGCCGACGGCAAACCGATTTTTGATTCCTACCGCATCCTCCAACGCGGCGGTTTTCGCGTGGCCGTCATCGGGGTGCTCGATCCGCGCGGTCTGGGCGACGACCTGGGCAAAGGTCTGGAGGTGGAGGACATGGAATCGGCGCTGGCCCGATGTCTGGCCGAAGTGCGCTCGAAGGCGGATTTGATCGTGCTGCTGGCCTTCACGGATGAGGAGACGTTGTCGCGGCTGGCCGATCAATTTTACGAATGCCAGGTGATTCTGGGCGGCAAAGTCAGCCAGCCCGCGCAGGAACTCCGGAGGCAAAACCGCAGTCTGATTTACTTTGTCACGAATGAATCGCGGGCGCTCGGCATTCTCCGGCTGAAGCTCGCGAAGGGCGCGCCGCCCCAGGCGCTCAACAACGAAATCCGCCTGCTCCACGACCGGATCCTCAGGACCCATCCTTCCGTGAACTGGCCCGGGATTATCGTGACGTGGTGCGCCATACGCGGCTGGCGGTTGATGATCCCGGAAATTTGGGCGAAGACATGGTTCCCGGGGTGCGCACGGCAGCCAGTTATGTCGGGACGGAAACCTGCGCGAGCTGCCACCCCGCCGCGGCGGTGGTTTGGAAGAAATCCGCCCACGCTCACGCGTTTGCGCCACTCCTCGAACGGCAGGCTGACGCCGACCCGAAATGCGTCGGCTGCCATACCGTCGGGTTCGGCAGCGCTTCCGGCTATCGCCGGGAGTTCGGTTCCACCCGGCTGGTGCAGGCGGGCTGCGAGAGCTGTCATGGACCGGGCAGCCTCCACGTCCGCCAGCAAGCAGGCGACACTTCCATCAACTTTACCTTCCGTCCGCTGGCGGCGGGCGATTGCAAACAATGTCATTATGGCGAGTTCAGCCGCCCGTTTGATTGGGACGAATTCTGGCCGGCCATCAAACACGGCCTGGAACCACAACCGGCCCGCACCGCATCACCATGAAACACCTGCGCTGGATTTTGATTTTACTGGTTCTGAACGCCGGCGTGGCGCGCGCGGAACTGCCCGCCGGCTGGAGCACCAATCTCACCGCTGCGCTCGCCGATGCCGGGTCGAAGCAACAACCGCTGCTGGTTTGGTTCACTGCCAGCTGGTGCGGTCCCTGCCGGTTGATGGCCCGGACCACGCTCACGAACGAAGCGGTGGTGCGGGTTCTTTCCACCATCAGCCACGTCGTGCTGGACATAGATGAACATCGGGATCTTGCGGCGCGACACAACGTCGAGGCGGTGCCGACTTTCGCCCTGCTCTCGGCCGGCGGGGACGAGGTGATTCGCACCACCGGCTATCAGCCGCCCGCCGAATTTCTTGAATGGCTGACCAACAGCATCTCGGAGGCAAAGGAGACGGCGGCCCGGCAAATCCGCTGTGAGAAACAATTGGCCGCCGCCGATCAACTGCTATCCGAAACCAACGTCGGATCGGCAAGCCGGGCGGCGGCTGAATTGTTCGGGCTTTGCGCGGAACGCAACCGCGCCGTTTCCCAGGCCGCCCTTTTGAGGTTGCAAGTCATAGCCGTGCGCGAACCGGTGCTGCTGCTGGACGGCTTAAAGGACCCGCGCCTGGCCGTGCGCATCCAAATCGCCAACCTGCTGCGCGACCGGCTCGGCGATGGGTTCGATGTGGATCCGTGGAATAATGCCGCGACTTCCGGGCCGGCGATTGAAAAGTGGCGCGGGAAATTAAGCGGTTCCGCGACCAATCATTCTGAAAAACCCCGTTAAGCCGGACGGTTCGAGTCGAAGCATTGAACCCGTCCGGTGGGTTCTGAATTGCCGGCACTCCGGGTGTCAACACGCGCCCGGAAAACGAAATCCATTGACGCGGGCGCCGGGTTCGGCTTTAAGAAGCGGATCGCGGTTGGTGCAATTTGGATTTCGGGTGGGGCGAGCGTCCCCGCGAACCGGCTTTGGCGCGTCAAAGCGCAGCGACGACGGCTCGCGAGTACGCTCGCCCCGCCAGAACTGTATCACCATCCAAATCCGACAAATCCTATGACCATGAAGCCCGACGATTCACAGAATAAGGTGACCGGCCTGCCGGTGCTGATGCTGGTGCTGTCCGTTTATGTGCTGGCCGCGTTGTTTGCCGACACGGCTTTCCATTTGCCGGTTCAAATCTCGGCCTTGTTGCGAACGTTGGACACCGTCATCTGCTTCGTTTTCCTGGGGGATTTTTTCTATCACCTTTACCGGGCGGAAAACCGGCTGGCGTTTTTGAAATGGGGCTGGGTGGATTTCATTTCGAGCATTCCCCTGCTGACCGTGTTCCGGTGGGGACGGGTGGTGTCGATGATTCGCGTCATCCGGATTCTGCGGGGCGCCCGCTCGGTGAAGTTCATCCTGCATGTTCTTTTTAAAAACGAGGCCCGGGGATTTTTTGGCACGGTGGCCCTGGTTACGGCCACACTCCTGATCTTTGCCTCCATTGCCATTCTCAACGTCGAGACGGTGCCCGGGGCGAACATCAAAACGGCCAGCGACGCGCTCTGGTGGGCCATGGCGACCATCACCACCGGCGGCAACGGGGATAAATTTCCGGTGACCACCGGGGGCAGAATCATCGGCGTCATCCTGATGACCGCCGGCGTGGGCTTTTTCGGGACGCTCACCGCCTACATTGCCTCCGTGTTTCTGAACCCGGGCAAAACCAGAGGCACAGCGGAGACGGAACTGGCAAAAGAATTAAGATTGATACGCGAACACATCGAAAGCCTGGAAACCAAAATGCACAAGGGAGAAGCCCATCTTCCGGCCCAATTCGGAAAGCCGCCGGAACCGAAATAACGCCAAAATCCGAAGGCCGAAATCCGGAATCCGAAAGAGATCCGAAACCCGAAACCCGAAACGCAAAGGGGTGAAAGTTTTTGCCTCGCATTATCCTCAAAACGGCAATGAGAAGAACCACGAAATACACGAAGCGCACGAAAAGAGAGTTGGAACCGATCATTTTATGCGGCAACAGATTTCACCTGCCAGGTGAATTAGCGGTGCTTGGTAATGCCTTGTCATTTCGTGTCTTTGGTGTGTTTCGTGGTTTCAACTGCTTTTTTCAGGATTATTTCCGTCTGCTGCGACCAGCGGATTCAGCCTTCGGAATTCGGTCTTCTTTCGGTTTTCGAACTTCGGATTTCGAATTTCAGAAAAATGAATTGTTCCTCTGCCCGTCAGGTTCGCGGATGAAATCGCTAATCTGCAATCCGCAATCGCAAATCGTAAATGGAAGAGTGGCACGCCCGCCGCGATTCGAACGCGGGACCCTCTGCTTAGAAGGCAGATGCTCTATCCATCTGAGCTACGGGCGCAGCCAGAAAGACATTAGTAGCTGGCCGGCGTCCGCGCAAGCGCGGTTGTCTGGCAGGTCTGCCTGGCTCCTCGCCGCGGACCAGACCAAAGCAGGCCGCAATGGGCATTTGACAAAATCGCAATAGTTGGTAACTATTAGAGCATGAGCGCAGCATTAACCAATTACTGGCAGGACTTCATCAACCAGATGATCAAGTCTGGACGTTACAACAACCGCTCCGAAGTAATTCGGGCGGGGCTTCGTTCCTTGGAAGAGCGGGAACAGGCCAAAGAGGTGCGGAACTTTGAACAGGTCTTTGTCGGTGGCCGTGCGGGAGAACCTGACGGCAAAACCATTGGCCGCATCGTGGCTCGCCAGAAATTGCACCGCAAGGCGAGCCGATGATCCGTGCCGTCTATGATTGGACCAGCCGTTCGGGATTGAAATGGTCCGGCCGGCGGAATTTCTGCGAAGAATAAAAGCCTGATTTATTTAATCGCTCTTGGCATCGGGAGAAATTAAAGCCTGCGGCCAAAGTTGTTGCCGAATAAGCATGAGATCCATTTTTAATGGACGGCGAAAGTAACAACAACCTGCAACAACTTTGGCCGCAGGCTTTAGTTCCGCCTCACGATTCCTGAATTCGCGCCGACTGAAGCTGCACCTCGAAATGCTCCGTCATTACCAAGGCCATTCCGCCTCACGATTCCTGAATTCGCGCCGACTGAAGCGCGATCCCGTCGTCATCGCCTTCAACGCCTCCGACCCGCCTCACGATTCCTGAATTCGCGCCGACTGAAGCTACGTCTGCCCCAACGAAAAATGCAACACTTACTGCCGCCTCACGATTCCTGAATTCGCGCCGACTGAAGCTTGACGATCTTCAAATTGTCCGCCCTGCAGTCTTATCCGCCTCACGATTCCTGAATTCGCGCCGACTGAAGCATTCGAGACTGCGATATTCAGTTGAGACAAGCGGATCCGCCTCACGATTCCTGAATTCGCGCCGACTGAAGCCTTTGGGTTAGCGGCGGGCTGCCGCTCACCTTTTACGCCGCCTCACGATTCCTGAATTCGCGCCGACTGAAGCTCACCCCTACCGTCAGGCTCATTTTCCGCTGCGATTCGCTGCTGTTGGCGAGCGATAAGGCTTAACAGCGTTCCAAATGAATTTGTCGGCAGGGTCTTCATGCGTTAGAGCTTCGCTTTCAATCGTTTACTTAATGCGAGCGTCCTTGCAGGCGAGCGCCAGCACTTCGGCGCTCGCGCCGCGCAGCCGCAAATCAGGCGCAGTCGTTCGCGATTTCAAAAATCATGCCTTTCCAATGGCGGAAGAAAGGTGGTCGGTGGCCGTAGCCGGGATTTATTCAACGCCTTTCGGAAAAAGTTGCAAGCCTGAAAATCAAATGATTGTCACCCGCGACCGCACTTCGTAGGGCAATCCCATTGCTTCAATGATCAAACTCGCGTCGTTCGCGCTGGGGCCAAGGGAGACAAATAAAACCTGGTCTTCCTCGTGGTCCAACAAGTCCTGAAGTTCGGCCTTCAATTTTGCCAGCCGCAAATCGTCCAGCGGACATTCAAAAACCGAGTATTGCAGGCGCACGCCAAAACCCTCCAGCGAGCGCGCCACTTTCCGCAACCGTTTCGGGTCGCTGATGTCGTAGCTGACGAGGTAGCGGAGGCGGCTCATGGCTCACGTTGTTCGCATAGCCAAAAGCGGATAGACAATAGACAATAGCCGATAGCCCGAGGCTCGACCGGAGAAATTTGGCGATTGGCGATTGGCTTCATTGGCTATCGGCTATTCACGAAGTGACCGGCTATTCCTCCGGTTCACCGCGCGCGGCGCGGGCTTCGGGCGAATTGAAAAGCGGATGTGTCGGTTTCAGGCCGCGCAGGAAGTTGAGCCGCATGGTCCGCGACTTCTCCGCCGCTTCCCGTCTTTCCTTCACCTCGCCGGTCAAATGCCGTTTGCCCTGTACGGGCGAACTGTCTATGGACGCCGTCCAGGCCGTCAGTTGTTTGGCGCATGACTCGGCCATCGAACGGATTTCCTGGAGCCGCCGCACGAACGGCATCAGCCGCGGCCGGTCTTTCACCACTGCCATCATCGAGCGCACTTCTCCCGCCGACCCGCGCGCGATGGCGAGGAACGCGTTCAGTTCGTTCGTGGTGACGCGCTCGAAACCCTCCGCGATGTTGTTCGACACGGAAAGCGCGGCACGATCCAGTTGGTTCCGGTAGCCCGGCGTGAGCGGCACGTTCGGCTCTTCCAGCAAATCAAGCACCCGGTTGTAAAGCCGCGCGGCTTCCTGCCACACCGGCAGGTCCTCGAACTTCTGATATTTTGCCATTCGATTTATTCCTTTCTTGGATTGTTGTGTTTGAAAATAGTCAATCGCCAATAGGCAATAGCCAATCATCGCGTGGTGAATCCGTGATAAGTCAACGCTTCGCCGCGCACGAACCGCCACAATTGCCGCGCCTGCACCTCCAGCATCCGGCGATACGCCATTTTGTAGCTGAATTCCGGGTGGCTTACTTCCGCGTCCAGCCGGCGAAACCACGCTTCCCAAAATGGCCGGCGTCCCCGGTCGTTCAGAAAAGTCCCGTTCGCGCTGCGAATGAAATCTTCCGGGCCAAGTTCGCCGCGATTGATGAGGCTGATCGCTACGCTGTCGGCCACCAGCGGGCGAAATTCCTCCATCAAATCCAGTGCCAGCGCCGGACGGCCATAACGCGGTTGGTGCATGAAACCGAGAAACGGATCAAGTCCGACCGAATGGCAAACGCCCGTGAGTTCCTTCGCCAGCATCGAATAGCCGAGTGAAAGCAGCGCGTTCACCGGGTCGCGCGGCGGACGGCGATTGCGCCCGCGCCAGTCGAATTTCCAGTCGTCGCGCTGTTTCAGCATGGACTCGAACTGCTCGAAATAAAGCGCCGCCGCGCTGCCTTCAATTCCAAGCAACGCCGTCAAATCGCGCGCGGATTCGGTCGCGTCACGAAAGCCGGACATCAAACTTAACACGCGATCCGGCGCTTCGCCGTTGCGCATGAGCATCACGCGCTGATTGTGAATTTTGGCGCGGATGACTTCACGCGCCAGTTGCAGCCGCACGCCGGGCAGTTCAAACAGCCGGTATTGGCCGCGCCGCGCGTCCACGCCGCTGGCGGGCAGCCCGCGCAACAAGCCAATGAACCGTCCTGCCGGTGAGAAATAGGAAACATCAATGCCAAGTTCCAAACACGTCTCCGCTGCCTGAGCCGTGATCTGCACCGCGCCGTAGCAATAAATTGCCCGCACCTGCTGGCCGGGAATTTTGCGCGCGTCCTCGCCCTTGACGCTGACGAGCAATTCATCGCCGCGCTGGCCGATCTGCGCGCCCGCCGTTTGCACCACCAGCACCTCGCCGTCATCGCCTTCTGGTCGCGGCGGCTGCAACGTCGGTTCTTTGTCCCCGGACTCGGCGGCAAAATCCAGCGCCTCCAGGATGCGGTCGCGCACGACGTCTTCCGATTGGCCGGCAAAACCGAATTGAAGCTGTCCCTCCGGTTCGGTTGACTTGCGCCGTTTTGCCCACCAAAGCGATTCACTCGGCAGACAAATCGGATACGCGGAGCAATACAGGCAACGCGCGTCATTTTTCAACGGCGGCGGACACCTTCCGGTGTGGGCAATATGCTTCGCATCGGAAATGGCCTTCTTGACCTTTTCGAAAAGTTCCTCGGTGAATTCCACCGGCACGCGCCGTTTGTCCGCCGCGTAATAAATCGCGCCGCGAACCGCGTTCACGCCATGCTCGCGCAACAACAGTGCGTGCGCGGCCACTTGCAGGGCGTCAGGTTCCTTGGCCACGCGCTCGCCTTCGCCGTCGCGCCGAGCCGAGCCGCGTTTGTAGTCAATGATCTCCGCGCCATCCGGCCCGCCCTCGACGATGTCCACCACGCCGATGAGTCCGAGCGATTCGCTTTCCAGCCGCAGGCTGCGGAGCTTGGCGCCCTCCGGCAAACCGAGTTCCTTGGGATCGTCCAGCCTGGAAGGCGCGTCCACATTGCGATGGACATGGCTGCCGGCCACCGTGTCCGCGTTCTCCTGAAAAATGTTTTCAACCCACTGGAAATAAAACAGGCGCGGGCAATAGATGAAATTGTGAAGCCGGCGCACCGGCAACGGCGGTTGCGATTCCAGTCCGCCTTGGGTTTGAACCGGGGCGTCGCTCATGGCTCACATGGGAATGTCATCCTCCTCGTCCGCAATGGAAGTTTCGGCATTCGGTTCAATGGTCAAAAGTGAAACGTCGCAACCCAGCTTCTTGATTCGCTCAACATTAACACGGCGACAAACTTCCCATTCCAAACGAGCAACTGCTCCGTTTGGTTTGCCCGCAGAATTCTTTTGTCTGCTTAACAAAGCAGATGCATGAGCCAATGGTGGATGTTTTAATCCGTTAATTTTTGCAAAGCCAAACGCAGATATTTTCAATGGGTCGTGAAAGAGATTCGTGTTCTCGCCTTTCAACACATCTGAATCAGCTTTCAAATTTCCGAATTCAATTTCAGCCGGCGATTTGTTGAATTGTGCTTTTTCGCGTTTGTTATCCAACCGTGTTAACCATTTACCTTTGTTTGCACCAGATTTTGCTTTGGCAAGCCGAACTCGTGGATGCGCGTGATAGCAGTTTGGTCCGGCAATTGCCCTCAAGCCGATGTTGACTGCCGCATTTATGTCAGCCTGTCGCACCGGCAGTAATGGCTGGCCGCTCTTTACGGCCGGCACAAAAAGCGGACCTCCGTTTTGTGGCAGAATCAAGCGCACATTGTTGCAACCCTTTGCGGCAAGTAAATCCAAGCAATCAAAAACCGAGCGGGCGACTGGCTGTTTCTCAATTGTTTTTTGCCAGAACAAACGGTCGGTGGCTGTAACTTCTGCGGCTCGGAAACCTGGCGCTCCTGTTCTGCTGTCGAATTTGGATGAATAGCTGGCAAAAACTTCCAGCACCGGAATCCCGAACGGTTCAATCAACAATTTCACCTTTTCGTTTATGGCGCGATGACACCATTTCATTAGTCGCGAGTTTTCAGACCGCGAGCGGCTTTTGTCCGTTGTATAACGAGACAAATCTTCCAAGACAATCAAATCCACAGGCGCGCGTCCGGGAATGGCTTCATATTCACCGTGAACATCCGCGTCCTCTCGGTCATCGTTTTGTAATGGGTCATACTTGAGTCGAACACCAAGGGCTTGAGCGATGATGAGGTGTGACGTTTGATTAACGCGATCCTCTTTCATTCGGTTAATCTTCTCTGTGAGCTCCGGGCATGGATCAGGCAGGCTTTCTCCGCGTGTTTGACTGCCAAATTCTGGTTTTACACCAACATCATGTCGCAATAATCGGTTTAGAGACAGGATTGCCCGGCGAAAATGTTCCAGTTGCTCAATCCGCGCGAGTGACAATCCACGCTGCCCACGTAGCCATGGTTTTTCATGCGGTGCTGAACCGTCGGAAATTAAAAGGTGTAGCGATTTCACTTTGTCATCTTTGCCGTGCTCAATCCAGCGCCAAGTGTTTTCGCGCAGGGGCAAAACGCGGTGTGCCAGCGTAAGCGCGGCTTGTTCTAAAAAAGTCCGAAAATTTTCGGTCGCCGCCACAACAAGTTGCTGAAGATGGCCGATTGAGCTAGCGCTTGGGTCGTTGCTGGCAAGCTCTGACCACGCGGCAAAATATGGCACATTTTGGATTTCCTTAATCGTTTTGCCCCATTCCGTTTTATTTCCTGCGCTTAATTTCCAAGACCACCGATGCCACGTCCTATATCGCGATAGCGCACCGTGATAAAGATTCAGCAGTTTGTCGTTCTGCTCTGGAAAAGAATATTTGGCATTGTCAACGCCAAGCCAATTTCGGGCTTTGGTTTCAAGTTGTGCGGCGTCTTCGTCATGAAGCAGTTTTTTAGCTAGATTGAAAGCCGCTTGATATTCTGTCTCCGTCGCATTCCTACCTCGTTTGCCAGAAAGCTCAACTTGCTTGATTCCGTCGCGAAAAACTTCTGCATCTTCACCTGGCAAACGAAGACTGCCTGCGGCAGTTAGTGAAGCAAACCACAATTTGCCTCCGGCCTCGCCTAGTTCGACAAACATTTTTTGCGTGCGGTTTATTCCAGAGCGAATCAGCGCAAAATCGGCAGCCCGACGCTGGCTGAGGTCAATCGAAAGACATGAGATACCTTTGGCCCGCACTTCTGGATTGTTCCACCAACCTTTTTCCGGCTCGTTATCCATTCCAGGCCAGAACAGGTGAAACCGCTGCTTGATCTTCCCATTCTCAAAAGACTGATTTATCTGCTTATCCCAAAGGCTGGTTTTGCCAATTTGCTGGATCAATCTGCCAGTGTCCAAATCCACCGGGAAATTGAGAAGCATACGCAACTCACGTTTGCGCCCAACAAAATCAGACATCAAAGCCACGGCAGAATCCTTCGGCTCCCCATTCCTGTCTTTCGTAAATCCCGCCAAAGTATCATCGGGTAGGCCCAAAGCAGTCATCATTGGTTGCAACCATTTCGCATGGCTGCCGTCACTCAAATGATCTCGAATCAGGCGAGGGGCGGAAAAATGGAGGAGCAAACGCGATGGGGAATAATTACTGTCAGCATTCTTCACAGCCGCAGAAACCTCGACTTCGCCGGGCTTCCGATATTTTGCGGCGTGTGTCCCTCCAATATCTGAAAACATGAATAACCGTCGTGAATGCTCCGGCTCGGCGGGCGTGTAACGGATGGGTTCTTTTAGGCGCTCAAATTCTTCTGCAAGTTCGCGAGCGTCTGCGGCGGCATAAATCACACTCTTTGCCCATTTTTTCACGCGGCGTTCCTTTACTTCGGACTCTGTGTCGTCACGCCATAAATCCCAATAATCGGCTTCACATAGTTTGAGGAAGAAAGTTGTATATCCCATGTCGAGTTTATGCTCGCGCTGTAGGTTCGCTACTGCTTCCCGCAGTTGGATTTCGTTCGGTTGCCCTTTTGCGGACGCAAATAAATCCAACCATGCATCTCGCAATTTTCCGAATCCTCGCAGGCTTGCATGACTTGGACCGTAAATCTTTTTGGTCGTCCGTTCTGCTGATTCCTCGTCTAAATCTTGGAGTAGCGTCAAAAGTTTTTCATACCGGGGGTCGCCTCCGAGAATGGAAACTTCACGATCTTCGGCCTCCTCGCTTTCTTTTTTTGGTTTCCAATCAGGATTCTCGCCCATCATGTATTTCAATTCAGCTTCCGTTTCCAAACGGCGTTTCTCCCGTTCTTCCGTTTTTTGGTTGAACTGATTTATCGTCTTTAGAGCTTCTTCAAACGCGCATTTGTCAAAGTCCGGCCAACAAGGACCGCCATCAACCGTCTGCCACCCGTTGAGCGCGGTGAACGCTTTGAAAATCGGCTTATTACCATCCCTCGCGAGCCTAACGGGGTCGTCGCCAATTTTCCTAATGTCGGCCTCAATAATTTCCCAGAGTCTTGGCTGCTCTTTGGATTTGGTCTGCTTTTTCACTTTGGGTTTGGGCACGGCTGCGCGGACATATTCAAAAGTGAAACTGCATGGGAATGCTTTGAGAAGTGCTGCTGCGTGCGTTTTGTTGATGTCAATGCCTCCACCGCGAGCTTTTTCCGAAATCAGGTAGCTGGCCTCAATCGTGGAAACACAAGTTTCATTTTCCTCGAAAAATTGCTGCGCGAGCTTTTTATTCTGCCTCAACCAGCCATTTGTCTTTTTTGCCGGCTTCGTGTCATTCAGAGTGCCGTTGACAATGCCTTTCAAATGGTTGAACGCATCAGACAAAAGGCTGCGTGCTTCCGTCTCGGCAATTTTACCTGCCGCCGGATCGCATTTTACCAAGCTTGATATTTTCAGCGATTCGGCAAGGTCTTGAATGTGTTGCCCAGCGTTTTCGAGCCACAAAGAGGCAATCCAATCTCCCGCTGCGGATTTGCGGGTCTGTTCTTCGTTTGAATAATCCCAGTTTGGCTCTTTTTTCAGCCGATCACAAAATCGCCCCCAGTAACTATTCGCACATTTTTGAGGTTTCAAAGTTTCCGCCTTTTCAGCGAGCAGTGCTACCGCAAGCGAGCGCACTTTTTTCTGTTTTAATGACGGCGACGCAAAATGTTTGAGCGCGTCGTCAAAGCTTGCACCGCGTGGCAATCCAAGCCAGGGGCAGACGGAATCGCGAAGACTTTTTGCCGGTGAAGTGGTTTTCCTAGGAAAATGCTCCCAGGCATCGGAGGTTCTTTTCCGCAAAGCCGTGAGCGGATGGTTGGCTGGCAGTTCCTCGCCCAAAGCGGCAATTGCAAATGTGTAGTAATTTACCGCGTCCTGAAACAATTCGTGGTGCTGCCAGAGGAGGTCTTGCCAGTTTGGGAGCGGTTGCCACGGGTTTTCCTTGTCACCAGGTTTCGGAATTTCAACATTGCTGACTCGGCCTTGATAGATTCGGTTCATAAATTTTGCCCTTTGAAACTACTTGGGGTGTGGATGTTCTACCGCGTGGTGCCAGCAATTGCCAGAGGAATTTTGATGCGCGCGTGCCGGCGTAGTGTCCGCGCCTGTCTCTGGTGAATTACGGCTGCGGAGGGCAATGGCAGAGGGGCGGACTAGAGTGGTCCGCCTTCACAATGGGTGTCGGGCGACAAGTCGGGGCTACGGCGTGTGTGGTTTAGCGGTTTTGCTTGCGGCGGAGGATGAGGGCGGCGGCGACGATGGGGAGCAAGGCGAGGGTGGCGGGCTCTGGAACTGTGGTTGGGGTGAGGAGGAAAGCGTCGGTCTGGCCGGAGGGGTTGGTGCCGTATCCGATGATCTGTCCAGCGTCGTCAATGTCAGTTGCGGAAGTGAGCACCCATCCCGAGGAGGCGGGAGTTAGTAGGGTATTCAGGTCCGTCATTAGGCCGCCCTGCCAGATAAAGGCGTGTGCAGCATCGCCGAATAGCTTAAACCCAACGGCTTGGCCCTTTTGGTTGATACCGTAGGCAACGCTTTCGGAACCATTTGGATCAATGTTAAGAGGATCCTCACCGAAAGCCCCGGTCACAAAAGCTTGTTGTGGACCGTTAGCACTCGTGCAACCCGCCAGATTCCCACTGCGGCTAATACCGGCGACGTAGCCGTACGCGCCGAGGTTTAGACTCAGGTTTTGCAGGGATTGGCCGGGCATGGTGAACATGAAGGCCATTCGAGCGGTGTTTCCAGCTAGCAAGCTCGATCCGGCTATGAGTCCATTTGGATTCATTACCTGTGCGTCGGTCCAAGTGCCGCCGAGGGTGCCAAGATTATACCTGGATAGGCCGGAGATTTCGTAAGCGCTGGCTGTACCGTTCGCGTTGATTGTGGTGAAGGCTATTTGACCGTAGTCGCTTATTCCGTTGGCTCTTCCGCTTCCGAGGTTTTGCATAGCGCCGCCTGAATACAGGAACCCTTGGTAATTGCCGGACGAATCAATGCTATACCCTACAACCTGCCCGCTGCTGTTCACGCCGGTGGCGTAGGTGGATCCGGTTCCTAACGTTCCGAGATCTTGCATAGTGGTCCCATTATACAAGAAGGCGTGGGCCGTAGAACTTCCGCTAACATAACTGTAACCAACGATCTGCCCGGTTATGTCGTCGATGCTTGTAGCGTAGGAACTACTTCCCCCTAGGGTGCCAAGGTCAACGACATTGTAATACTGCCCGTGCGCGAGCGGCGCAGCGACGGACAACGCGATTGTTGCGAGAAGTCCGTAAAGGATTCGAGAACTAGGATGTTTCATTTCATTAGTATATTCAGGGTTTGGCCTTACTGATTATAAGGCAATTCTACCAAGATTTGGTCGCGGGTGTCAAGGGCAGATTTGCAGTTTTTTGCCGGTTGTGAGATGGGTTGCCGGTCGGGGTGGGAAGCGAAGCGGACCGCCGGGGGCACATCGGCCCTGACCAGCCTCGGAGTCAAGCGGAGTCCACCGTAAGCCGTCGTGAAACGGCGGCAGCGGTCAGTCGGTCAGCACGTTTTCGTTGTCGGGCATCGGGTCCACGTCGTCGCAGGGCTCGTAGGTGTATGGACCCGGCACCCCTTTGCGGAGGAGCGAAGTGAAACAGGCCGGAACTCGCCGGAGTCAGGCATACCGGGCGGCGCACAGTCTTTTGGTGTGACCGAGTCGGCGACAGTCAGCCCGAAAGTCTGTGCGCCGGTGGGGATTTATCTGATTGTCCTGGTGGTGTCGGGTTTGAAACCAGATTCGCGAGCGGGGGACGTGGCGCGGTGCTGGTTGCAAATTTGACACGACCAGTCATTGATGGGCGTGAGCGTTCGCGCGGTTGGCATCCGGCTTGGCCTTTATTTCAGCAAGACAGATGACAACCACGTGAACGCGAACGGGAATTTTTTAAGGGTGGGTACCGTAGGCATCTGCATGTGAGGCAGGTGCTCTGTTTTGGATACTGCTTTTGTATACTACTTGCCGTTTTTTATGCAAAAACTGGATTTTGGCAGAGGATGCGTGATGAAATAATCCAATGAAATCAATGGTGGAGGAGGGGTGAGGATTTCTGAGAACACTGTTTTGGATTTAGAAGGCAGATGCTCTATCCATCTGAGCTACGGGCGCAGCCAAAGGGACATTAGTAGCTGGCCGGCGTCCGCGCAAGCGCGGTTGTCTGGCATGAACTGGCCTGGCTACCCGGGCTGGCGGTATTCGAGGAATACCCTGAGCTGAAAGACGGCAAGGTGAAACTGGACGGCGACAACGTCGTCGAGTTTCACAAGCTGCCGGAATTCCAGCAGGTAACGCTCAAAGTGCTGCGCTGGGAAGAACGAGACAAGCGGCTGGTCATCAAGCCGATAATTCACTTGTATGAGTTTTGGCGCATAAAGTCCAGTTATGCACTAAATCCGATATTGACGATTTATCGGATTTGGCGCATAGTGAAGCCATGAACGACCTTGCGCGCGACCCAAAACAAATCGGCAATCTCATTCGCCGCGCCCGTAAGAAACGGGCGTTAAGCCAAAAGGCATTGGGCGACAAGGCGGGGCTGCGCCAGGAAACGATCTCCTTGATTGAGAATGGCAATCCCTCCGCCAGGATTGAAACCCTTCTGGCCGTTCTTGCGGCTCTGGATCTGGAATTTCAGATTGCATCCCGGACCAAATCGGGACGGGGAACACGAGGTTATTTGTAATGGCACGTCGCCGCCAACATATCCCGCTGCGGGTTCTTCTGAACAACCGCCTGGTCGGGCATTTCCAGAAGGAGCCTGGCGGCGCGATATATTTTCGTTATGATGAAAGCTGGCTGTCGAGGGACAATGCCACTCCCGTCTCGCTTTCGCTTCCCTTGCGGGATGATGCCTACAAAGGCGAACGCGTTGCCACGGTCTTTGAAAACCTGTTGCCGGATTCTGAAATGCTCCGACGGCGGATTGCGGAAAAAGTCGGGGCGAAGGGGACAGACACTTACAGCCTTTTGTCCCAGATTGGACGGGATTGCGTCGGAGCATTGCAATTTATTCCTGATGACGATGATACCGTTCATAATACGTCAAGCATTACGGGAAAGATCATCGGCGATGAGGATATTGAAAAATTGCTGAACAACCTTGCCCGAGCCCCGCTGGGCCTTGATCGGGAACAAGACTTTCGCATCTCGGTTGCCGGAGCGCAGGAGAAAACGGCCCTGCTGCGGTATAAAGGGAAATGGATGAAACCCCGCGGGACGACACCGACAACCCACATTTTAAAACCCCAAATCGGAACTTTGCCGAACGGCATTGATCTCTCAAACAGTGTGGAAAACGAATATTATTGCCTGAAGCTGATGGCGGCATTTGGTCTTCCGGTGAATGCCGCTGAAATCAAGGTTTTCAGGAAAACCAAAACGCTCGTTATCGAGCGGTTTGACCGGCGATGGACTGAGGATGGCCGGTTGCTTCGCGTCCCGCAGGAAGATTGCTGTCAGGCTCTCTCATTTCCTCCCAGCCGGAAGTATCAAAACGAAGGGGGGCCGGGCATGATCGATATCCTTAAACTTCTGAACGCGGGCGACACGCCCGCAGCTGACCAGAAGACATTTCTAAAATCGCAGATTTTGTTCTGGCTGATTGGCGCGACCGATGGTCATGCCAAGAATGTCAGCATTTTCCTGGGTCCGGGTGGACGTTTTCACCTGACGCCATTTTATGACGTTCTGACGGCGCAGCCGAGTCTCGACCACCGTCAGATCGGGCGCAAGCAAATGAAACTGGCCATGTCGGTTGGGGAAAGTCGGCACTACCGAATTGATGAAATCAAGGGACGGCATTTTATACAGACCGCCGAGCGCGCCGGTTTGCCTGGGTTGCTGGCGATGGGTGCATTGGAAGAAGTGGCCAAGGCTGCCGAAAGTGCGATGAAGATGGTTGAAAAAGAGCTTCCCTCAGGCTTTCCCGAAAAGATTCATACCTCAGTGAAAGCTGCTGTGATATCCCGTCTTCAAAGCATCTGAAACGCGGTGGGTGTCTGTGTTGTCAATGTCTCGTGCGTTGGCACAAAATTGATCGGAACGAGCGAAAAAATGGCCTGTCTCGCGGACCGGTCGAACGCAAAGCAGTGACGCCCGTTCGCGCGAGATTTGCCCTGGTGGTGTCGGATTTGAAACCAGATCCGCGAGCGGTGGACATGGCGCGGTGCTGGTTGCAAATTTGACACGACCAGTCATTGATGGGCGTGAGCGTTCTCGTGGTTGGCATCCGGCTTGGCCTTCAAATCAGCAAGCCGCATGACAAACACGTGAACGCGAACGGGGTGTGCAACCCGCCGCCGATTTGGGCTTTGCATGCTGTTTTATGCCGGTAAAATCGCCGCAGAAATGTTGAATACCGGTTGTGGTCCTCGGCAGACGTTCCTTTGCATGATTCCATTTCTACTGGAACAACGATCAACCGGGGCAACGGCTTTGTTTTTTTATGAGCGAGAAATCGCAGGCCGAAGGCGCTGACGCGCGTTCAAACCTGTCCCCTTCACCCGCCGGCAATCTGCCGGAAGGGGAAGTCTCCCGTCCGTTGACGCCCGAAAGCCCGGCAGCGGGTCGGAATGACCGCCGGGCGGTTGTCGTGGTCTGCCTGGTCCTGGCGGCGATGGTGTGGTTGGTCTTCGGTCAGACGTTGAGATACGAGTTTGTGAACTACGACGACTTTCTTTACGTTACCGATAATCCGGTAATCCGCGGCGGCCTGAACCTTTCGGGAATCGGTTGGGCTTTTACCCACTACGTCAACGACAATTGGACCCCGCTGCCGGTGATTTCGCACATGCTGGACTGCCGGCTATACGGGACCAACGCCGGGTGGCATCATTTGACCAGTATCCTGCTGCATACGGCCTCGGCCATCTTGTTGTTTCTGGTTTTGAAAAGTATGACCGGCGCCCTTTGGCGCAGTGCGTTCGTGGCGGCGGTGTTTGCCATTCACCCGCTGCACGTGGAATCGGTGGCATGGATTTCGGAACGGCGCGACATGCTTGGCGGATTGTTTTTCATGCTGACGCTGGGAGTTTATGCCGGCTATGTCCGCCACCCGTGGAGTTTCGGCCGCTACTTGATAGTGGGGTTGATGCTGGCGTTGGCATTGATGTCCAAACCGATGGTGGTCACGCTCCCGTTTGTACTGCTTTTGTTGGACTACTGGCCGCTGATGCGATTCGCTCAGCCGGGCCGCCCTTTGGTTTCCTGGCGTCCGATCGTCGAAAAAATTCCGTTCCTGGCGCTTTCCCTCGCTGTATGCGTGGTTACGCTTTTTGCGCAGCAGAAAGCGATCACGACATTACCACTCCCAACGCGCATCGGTAATGCCCTGCTTTCTTACGTCGTCTATTTGAAACAGATGATTTATCCGGCTGGATTGGCTGTTTATTATCCTTATCCGGTACGTGGCTTGCCGCTCTGGAAAATCATCACGGCCTTTCTCCTGTTGCTGGTCATTACCACCGGCACCGTGGCCATCCGGCGAAGCCGGCCTTGGTTTTTGTTCGGTTGGTTGTGGTATCTGGGGATGCTCATTCCAGCCATCGGGCTGGTTCAATCGGGGGCCTGGGCCCATGGCGATCGCTGCACGTACCTGCCGCAGATCGGTCTATATCTTTTGCTGACCTGGGCGGCGGCGGAGCTATGCGCCGGCCGGCGCCGCTGCCGCGTGGCCCTGGGTGGCGGCGCCCTGGTCGTGCTGGTCGCTTTGATGTTTTGTGCGCGGACGCAGACCGCTTATTGGCGGAACAGTGAAACGCTGTGGACTCACGCGCTCGCCTGTACGTCCGACAACTTCATTGCCGATAACAACCTCGGCAATGTGCTGCTTCAAAAAGGGCAGGTGGACGAAGCGATCGTCCATTGTCAAAAGGCGCTGCAAATCATGCCCGACTTCGCGAAAGCCTACATCAACCTCGGCAGCGCGCTGCTGCAAAAGGGCCGGGTGGACGAAGCGATCGCCCAATATCAGAAGGCGCTGCAAATTGAACCCGCCGACGCGAGCGCCGGTTACGACCTCGGCAACGCGCTGCTCCAAAAAGGCCGGATGGACGAAGCGATCGCTCAATACCAGAATGCGCTGGAAATCAAACCCGACTATTGGGAGGCTCACAACAACCTCGGCAACGCGCTGCTCCAAAAGGGACAGGTGGACGAAGCGATCGTCCATTGTCAAAGGGCGCTGCAAATCAAGCCCGACTTCGCGGAAGCCCACGTCAACCTCGGCAACGCGCTACGGCAAAAGGGCCGGGGGGACGAAGCGATCGCCCATTACCAGAAGGCATTGCAAATTAAACCCCGGGCCGTGGATGTGTTGAACAATCTGGCGTGGCTGTTAGCGACCAGTCCGGATGGGCACGTCCGGGATGGCAACCAGGCCGTACAATACGCCTTGCGTGCCTGCGAACTGACGCACTATGGCCTGACCGTCTTCATTGGCACCCTGGCGGCCGCTTACGCCGAGGCGGGGCGATATGACGAAGCGATTGCGACGGCCCAGAGAGCTTGTGCGCAGGCGGGGGCGGCCGGCGAACGGGATTTGCTTGAGCGAAACCGGAAACTGCTGGCTTTGTACCTCAAACACCAGCCGTATCATGAAGCTGAAAACCGATAACCCGCCGTTTGCGTGCGGTTTGCCCGGGTGATGCGGGATTTCAAACCGGCGATGGTCCGCCGTCAAAGCTTCCAGCAGGCGTTTGTCCGATCCCCCAGCCTGGCCAGCATCTGATTGATACGTTGCCGCTGGCCTTCGGTCAGGTCCGCGCCGCGCAGGGCCTTTTTCAGGGTCCATTTCGCGCGCCATTTGTGATTCATTTGTTGGTGGAGTTTGGCCTTCAGCACGAGGGTTTCGTAATGACTATGGTCCTCGGCGAGCCTGGCTCTCGTGAGTTGCAGGGCATCATGGTAGTTGCCCCGGCGTGCCGCCCGGATGGCCGACCCGGGGTCGGGAGCCGGCAATCCAGCCGTGTCGTGAGAGTCAATCAGATGCAGACTCAAACGGGCAAGAATCAGGCAAACGGGACTTGTCCATATCGCCGCGAGGAAAGTCGCCGGCAACAAATAACCCAGGAAGGCAAAGATGCTCTCATGGCGTTGGGCCAGCGCGACACTTACCGGCACTCGCAGCGTCAGCAGCCCCAAATAGACCAGCACCATCGAAGCCCCGATTCTGAGCCAGCGGCGGGGACGAAGTTCCAACGGCAGGGTGATTAAAAACCCAATGATGATCGTGGCAGTTTCAATGGCCACAAAGTCCCTGGATTGGGGCGCGTACGTCTTGAAGAATTTCCTGCTGGTCAAAAGTTCGGGTATGTGGACCACCGCCGGTCTTTCGACGCTTTCGCCGGTGGCTGGCTCCGGAAATTCGCCCAGGTCGCGAAGCTGTCCGGTCAACGTGCCCAATTGCCGTTTGATTTCCGTTGACCTGGTTTCCAGTGCGAGTGTGGCCCGGCCGTAGTCGCAAAGCTTCGGGTTCATGTTCGTCGTCGCCGATACCAATGCCGTCCAATAGGCTTCGCGCAAGGCCAGGGTTTTGTCGTCGGTGATTTTTGCCGTAGCGGCCTCGAACCGGGCGCGGTCCTCGAGATAAACCGGATTGGTAAACAGGGAACCGAACTTGTTGGTTTGGAGGTTCAACAAAGCGTCGGGCTTGTTGGTGATGCTCCAGTCCCCGGTGAGCTGGTTCACGTCCAGGTCGTATGCCGACTGGAGAGTAAGAAAAAATTCCAGCCGGTGGTCAGCCTGACCCACCAAGGGTGAGACTTGCTTCCAATAGTTGTTCCAAGTTGCGCCAACATCGGGATCGAACCGGGCCAGGTTGGCGCTCGCCGACCAGTCGCGCGCCAGCGCGGTGTTGGTGAGGATGGGAAACTTCCGGGGCAGGCTGACCAATTGGAACTCCAGCGTGCTGCGTTCCATCTTTATGTCCGGCAGTTTGGTTTTGTCTGCGAATGTGCGCCGGATGGCGGCGGTCGCGCGCGTCAGGCCCCGGCGTTTGAGGATGCCCTGGTAAAAATCACCGCCCACCAGGATCACGGCAAGGACGAACCCGAAGATGATGAACGGCCATGACCGGGAAGGGAACACGCGTTGAAGCCAGTGCATATTTCCAGAACAAATTATTCCCGGAGAACCGATGCCGTCAAAATTAAAACTCATGTTTTGGCTCTCGGACCGGAAATCCTTGATGTCCAGAAAGGCATTTGCCGGCTGCAACGTTTGATTGAAAAGGGCGGCCGCTTTTCGCAAGCTAACGGCGTGAACCCAAGAAGATTCATCGCGCTGCTGCTGGCCGCAACGTTCTGGGCGGGTTGCCAAAAGTCCGCCGACGTGGCGCCGGCGCCGTCCCTTGACGATTTGCTGCCCAAACAGGCCCAGCCGAAGTTGCCGACGATGAAAATCTATCTGGGCGCGGAAACATTGGATGCCGAGCTGGCGCTCACCGCAGAGCAGGAGCGCACCGGCATGATGTTCCGCACGAACATAGCCGAAACCGACGCGATGCTGTTTGTTTTTCCCCAACCGTTTCGCGCGTCGTTTTGGATGAAAAATTGTCCCGAATCCATCTCCGCCGCCTACATCGGCCCCGACGGCGTCGTCGAAGAAATTCATCACCTCGAAAAGCAGGACACCAACTCCGTCGTGGCCGCGGCGGACAACATCCAATATGTTTTGGAGGTCAAGGACGGTTGGTTTGCGCGGCACAACATCGTCCCCGGCGCCGTCATCCGCACCGAAAAGGGTTCGTTGCCGGAAACGTTTTTCTCAAACCGCCAGTAATTCTCGCCAGCGGAACTATTGCGGGATGACCCGAAAATACTTCGGTTGATATGCCTCTGGGAAAAGCGGCGGAGGGCCGCCGCAGTCCAAAACGCTGCGCGCGACACGATGATTCCTGAAATACGCAAAGCGTCCTGGAGTGCGCCAGTCCTCTGGCGCTTTGCATGAAGATGGAACGTCCGCCAGACTTCTGCCTGAATCTTTGTGCGCCAATGACAATATGAACGGCCATACATTCCCGGCGGCATCAATTCGCCCATGCGCGCATAAGAGACAGCGCGGATAAAAGGGCTGCGCTGGATTCATGTTGGTTTTACCTCCCAACCTTTCAAAGATTGCTTGTCATCTGTCAGACCAATAACGTTTCTGGTGTTTGATGGACACCGAATCACAACCTGCGCCTTTGAAGGAATCCTGGATTGCAACGCATCCGCGCGTCGCGATTGGGTTTATTTTGGTTGTCTGTCTTGGCCCGTTTATTGACAAGGCAGTTCATGTGGATGACCCGCTCTTCGTTTGGACGGCCCAATGGATCCAGAAGCATCCGGGGGACTTTTTTGGTTTCAACGTCAATTGGTGGTTTTCGGCGACCCCGATGTGGGTGGCAAACTGCAACCCGCCGTTCATGTCCTACTTTTTGGCTGGCGTGGGTTCATTATTTGGCTGGAACGAAGTTATTCTGCACCTCGGCTGTCTGGCAGTCGCTTTCCTGGCCGCCATGGGAATTTATTCTCTCGCCCGGATGTGGTGTGAACGGCCGTTGCTGGCCACCGTGATTGCAATATTCACGCCGGCGTTCCTGGTTTCCAGCACGACGCTGATGTGCGATGTGCTCATGTTGACCATCTGGGTTTGGGCGTTGGTGTTTTGGGAACGAGCCCTGGCCAACGAGCGAGGTTGTTGGATATTCATCGGCGCAGGGTTGCTGGCGGGGCTGGCAGTGTTGACCAAATACAGCGCCATCACATTACTGCCCCTGTTATCGATCTTGAGCATTCTCCAAACCCGCAAGTTTGGGTGGTGGTTGCCGGGACTTGCCGTGCCAGTGTTTATGCTGGCTGGTTATGAACTGATTACCGCCAGAATGTACGGGGGAGGGCTGTTCTTTGCCGCGGTGCATTATGCGCAAACAGCCTATGTCGGGTTCCCCGGCGGATGGAAAGCAAGTGGAATCATCGGTCTGGCTTTTGCCGGAGGCAGCTTGCTGCCATTGCTTTTTTTTGCACCGTGGCTGTGGCGACCACGGGTGTTGCTGGCGGGCGGGGCGGTGATTTTCGGAATATTGCTGGGAATATTTTATCGGGGCGCCAATCTTGGGCTGACTTACCCGTGGGTAAATCCCGAACTCATGAACCACCGGGACTTCGTGTTTCAGGTCATGTTATTGACGGCGGGCGGCTTGCACTTGTTGTTGCTGGTGGTGGCAGAAACCTGGCGGCGACGGGACGCAGTTACCATAACATTGGCCCTCTGGATCATCGGCGTACTCTATTTTGCGATTGTGCTGAACTGGACGGTGAGCGCCCGCAGTTTTCTGCCGATCGTTCCGGCGGCGGCGATTCTCCTCGTGCGACGATTGGAGGCGACACGAGGAAACCCTGTGGCGGGCGGCTGGTTGCTGTGGCCGCTCATTCCGGCAGCGGCCATCGCTGTGAGCATTGTAATGGCTGACTGCCAATTGGCCAACTCGCACCGAACCGCCGCGGAACAAGTCACTTTAAAATATAAATCCGCCAGCCACCAACTGTGGTTTGAAGGGCATGCCGCGTTCCAATACTACATGGAAAAACTCGGCGGCCAACCGATCGATGTCGAGCGGTCATTGCTTCAACCGGGAGATGTTGTGGTTGTGCCCTGGATCGGCGGCCGTATGCCGTTTCCGGCCGGGAGCGTGGGATGGATTGAAGGTTTGGCCTTCAGTCCGTTTTCGTGGATCAATCTGATGGGCTCCTCGGAAACCGGAGCGGCGGGCTTCTATGGCGCAAATTTCGGGCCGGTTCCTTTCGCCACCGGAAAACTTCCCCCTCAGGATTATTTCGTCGTAAAGGTTTTTTCCCGGGTGCAATTCCACGCCCAACCTGCCAACCCGCGGGAGGTGCAGGCCGGCAATGTGCCAAGTTTTCCCGATATCTCTTTCTCCGAGGAAGATAAAACCATGCTCCGATGGAACCAGGAGGCCGCCAGGCAGGGTCAACTGGCCGGCCAACTGGAGGCGGATGGCAAGGTTGAAGAAGCCATTCAACATTACCGTGAAGTGCTGAATGTGGATTCCAACAACCCGGTGGTTTTGAACAATCTGGCCTGGATTCTGGCGACTGCCAGTAAATCGGAATTGCGCAATGGCGAGGAAGCCGTGCGGCTTGCCACCCGGGCCGTTGCCTTGACCGACCGCCGATTGCCCCGCTTCATCGAAACCCTGGCCGCCGCCTATGCTGCAGCCGGTCAGTTTTCGAAAGCGGCCCAAATCTCTCAAACCGCGCATATCCTTGCCATACTTTCGAACCAGCCGGACGAAGCCGCGAGATTTGACAAATTGACCAGCCGGTACGCTGCGGGCAGGGCGGTTGAGGCAACCCCGGCTCCCTGATGCAGCCCCCAATTTTGGGGCGCCGGGAATCCCCTCTGAAAAACAGGGACACCTCCACGTTTGTCCAACAAATTCCCAATGGAATTCTTCTGCTTTGTGTCTCCGGGGTAAGATGGTTAACTTGAACCCATGAGTTTACGGGCCAGATCTCAGGCGCTTTTTGCCGAGGCTTTGAAATACATTCCCGGCGGCGTCAATTCGCCCGTGCGGGCGTTCCGCGCCGTCGGCGGCCAGCCGTTCTTTGTCAACCGCGCCAAGGGCGCGCATGTCTGGGACGTGGACGGCAACGAGTTGATTGATTACGTCTGCACCTGGGGGCCGGCCATCCTCGGCCATGCGCATCCCAAAATCATTGCCGCCGTCAAGGCCGCCGCCAATCACGGCACCAGCTTCGGCATCCCGAATCCATTTGAAGTCACGATGGCGAAACTCATCTGCAAATTGGTGCCCGGCGTGCAAAAGGTGCGGATGTGCAATTCGGGCACGGAAGCGTGCATGAGTGCAATTCGTCTGGCGCGCGGGTTCACGAAGCGCGACACAATCATCAAGTTCGACGGGTGCTATCATGGCCACGCGGATTCGCTGCTCGTCAAGGCCGGTTCCGGCGCGCTCACGTTCGGTCATCCCGACAGCGCCGGGGTGCCCGCCGCGTTCACCCGGCATACCATCGTGCTGCCGTTCAACGACGCGGACGCCGTCAAAGCCGCGTTCGCCGCGAACAAAAATGAAATCGCCGGCATCATCGTCGAGCCGGTGCCGGGCAATGCCGGATTGTATCTGCCCAAGCCGGGCTACCTGGAATTTTTAAGCGAAGTTACGAGGGCGAACGGTGCGTTGCTGATTTTCGACGAAGTAATGACCGGCTTCCGGCTCGCGCCCGGCGGCGCGCAGGAACGGTTCGGCATCACGCCGGATTTGACCACGCTCGGCAAAATCATCGGCGGCGGTTTGCCGGTGGGCGCGTTCGGCGGGCGGGCGGACATCATGGATTTGCTCGCGCCGCTGGGGCCGGTTTACCAGGCCGGCACGTTGAGCGGCAATCCGCTGGCGATGGCGGCGGGCATTGCGGCGCTGGAGGAGTTAAGTAGCAGCCGACGTGAGTCGGCTCATTCTAAAAAAATCAAAAAACAGGATGCGAAATCCAAAATTGATCAGAGCGGATTGACATCAGCTGCTACGAAGAAATCGAACGTTTACGAGCGGCTTGAACAACTTGGAGCACAACTTGAAGCCGGGATAAAAGACGCCGCGAAATCGGCGAAGGCGCCCGTGACGTTCAATCGTTGCGGCTCAATGTTCTGCGGTTATTTCACGGGCGGGCCGGTCTGTAGCCTTGCCGACGCGATGAAGAGCGACCGCGCCCGGTTCGCAAAATATTTTCACGGGATGCTGGCCGAAGGCATTTACCTCGCGCCATCGCAATTCGAGGCGGGTTTTATTTCCACGGCGCACAGCCGGGCGGACATTGAAAAGACCATGCAAGCAGCGGCGAAAGTGTTGCGCAGATTGTAACCTCTTGTTATGATGGGCGTCTGACAGGTAGCGAACCGCGTCATAATGGCGCGGTGAAATTGAAAAACAAACCACGACAACACGACACGACAAAGAATTATGAAAGCAAATAAAACGATGTTAATCACGGCATTGGCCGCGGGCAGTTTGCTGATGTGCAGTCCGGCCTTGCGTGCAGCGGACACCAACACGCCCCCTTCCACTCCGCCCGCAGGCGCTCCCCCGGCCGGCCGGCCACCTGGCAGCGGTTTTGAGCGCATGGCGGAACAGCTCAACCTGACCGCTGACCAGAAACCCAAAGTGCAATCCATCATGGACACGCAAAGGCAGAAAATGATCGAAATAAACCAGGACACCAGCCTGTCGCCGCAAGACAAGTCAACCAAACGCAGGGCCATCGTGGAAGACATGAGCGCGCAAATGAAAGCCGTCCTCACACCGGAACAATTTGAAAAGTGGCAAAAAACGTCTCCCATGGGACAACGCAGAATCCGTCCCAACGGCCCGCCTCCGGGTGGCAACCCGCCGCCAGCTGGTACTACGCCGCCCGCCGGCACTCCGCCTCCCGCGGCCGCGCCGCAACAATAATCTGCACACTGACATACATTGGCATCGGGACGGCCTCGCGCCGTCCCTTTTTGTTTTTGCGCGCGGAATCGCATGTAACATTTTGCCGGTCGCTTGCGTAATCAATGTCAGTATGAAAATCATCAAACTACTGACCATCGCAACGGCCGCCGCGATTATCGCGTGCGGGTTGACCAGCGCGCCGGCGCAAGACACAAATTCCGCCGCCGGGACCAGGCCGGGGCACGGCCAAATCCTTCAGCGCATTGCCAAAAAACTGAACCTGACCGACGACCAAAAATCACAGATCAAAGCCGTTTTGGGCGGGGAAAAAGACACGCTGAAATCATTGTTCGGCCAGTTGCACGACGCGCGAAAAAATCTGCGTGCGGCCATTCACGCCAGCGACGCAAATGAAACCGCCGTGCGTGCCGCGTCGGCCAAAGTCGCCGGCGTGCAAGCCGATTTGGCGGTTGAACGCATGAGACTTTACGGCAAAATCGCGCCCATCCTGACCGATCAGCAGCGCCGGAAAATCGCCGATTTCGAGCAGCGCCTCGACAACGTGATGGGCGGGGCCATCGCGCGCCTGGATGAACGGCCGGACAACTGAACCGTGAATGACGATGCCGAATTGCTGGAACGAATCCGCAACGGCGCGCCGGACGATTTCGCCGAAGTCGTCCGGCGCCATCAGTCGCGGGTCTTTGCCATCTTGCACCGTTATGTACGCGACGCGCACAAAATCGAAGACCTGGCGCAGGAAACCTTCGTCAAGGCCTGGCGTGCGCTGGAGCAGTTCGACGGCCGCGCGCCGTTTGAGCACTGGCTGTCCCGGATTGCCGTGCGCGTGGCGCTGGATCATTTGCGCCGGGAAAAAAAGCGGCGGAATGACATCGGCCTCCCCGAACTGGGCGGGGATGCACTGGACTGGCTGCGCCGCGACGATGAAAAGAGCGAATTGGACGGCCGGGCCGCCGCGGAAATCCTGGATCTGGCCCTGCGCGAACTTTCGCCCGCCGACCGCGTGGTCATCACCATGCAGGAAATCGAGGGCCGCAGCGTGAAGGAAATTTGCGCGGTCACCGGCGCGTCGGGCGTGGCCGTGCGCGTGCGGGCCTTGCGGGCGCGGGCGAAACTGAGGCGGGCCCTGGAAAAACTGGTGAGATTATGAACGAACGAAAATGGAAACAACTGTTGGCCGCGGCGCGAAAGGAAGCGGCGCCCGCGCCGCCGCCGGATTTTGAAGCGGGCGTGTTGCGCGCCATTCGCGGCGAACGGCGCACGGAGACGCCGGAGAGGCTTTCAATTTTCGACCAGTTGAATTTACTGTTCCCGCGGCTGGCCTGGGCGGCGGCGGCCATCATCGCGTTGAGCGTTGTGGCGGATTGGGGACTGACGGCGGCAGGCGTGCCGGGTTTGGGCGATGGCGCATTTCAGATTTCGGCGCAATGGCTTTTGACTTCCAACGGATTCTGATTATGAAAACCTTCAAATCATTGTTGCTGGTGGCACTGGTATTTCTGGCCGGCGTGGTGGCCGGCGTGGTCGGCACGCGGATCGTGGTGCGGCAGGTCATGGGCGAGGTCATTGCCCATCCCGAAATCGTCCCGCTCCGCATCGAGCGCAAACTGGCGTTCCGGCTCCGGCTCGACAGCGGCCAGCGGGCGAAGCTGCATGAAATCATGTCGGGCACGCACGAACAGCTGAAAGACTTGCGGCAGGAATATCGCCCGCAGGTGATTCTGGTCCTCAGCAATGCGAACGACCAGATCACCGCCCTGCTGACACCGGAACAACTGGCGCGGTTTGAAAAGTGGAAGCAGGAAAACCATCCGCTGCTGGAGGCCCTCAAGCGGCATCAGTAAGCGGTGGGGCGTGGTGCAAAATCCCTGCAATTTGCATCGAGCAAAGGCGCGCGGATGCGGATGGCAGGTTTGTCCTGCGCAATTAGCTCAATTGGATGGAGCTTCGATTTCCGGAACCAAACAGGTCAGAAATCGTCCAGGACCCTCACCCGGGAGCCATTGTCCCCTCACTTCCGTCAAGACCGTCGCAAACATTGGGTTAAATAGAGTTGCCATGAAAGGCTGACGATAAATACGCATTGTTTGACCACAGCGGAAAAATCACACAGTTTTCTTCTAATAAACCACTTGGTCGCGTGTCGTAATGAATGAACACGATGTCTTTCGAGATGGGGAAACCCAGGCGCAGGGATGATCCCGGCTTGCGTGCGAGGCCCGGCTCAAAATGGCTGTGATGCAACCAGACGAAGTCAGCGCGGAATCACCCGGGGGTGAGACGATCGAAGAGCTGTTCGCGGCTCTGGAGTCGCCGCTTCTGGGTTATGCCTGGCGTTACGCCGGCGAGCCGGGGCCGACGGAAGACGTGGTGCAGGAAGCGTTCATGAAACTTCACGCCCAGTTTGAATCGGTTGAGAAGCCGCGCCCGTGGCTTTACCGCACGGTCCGCAACCTGGCGCTGAACCGGCGGCGTGAAGCGCAAAAGACCGTTCCGCTCGAACCCGCCGCTGAAAATGAAAATTCATCCGCCGCGGAACCCGCCGACCCGGCGCTGCTGCCGGACGAGCAAATCATCCGGCTCGAAGGCATTGGCCTGGTCCGCCTCAGCCTGGAGGCGCTCGACGAACGCAGCCGCGAACTGGTCCGGCTGAAATTTAACGACGAACTTTCCTACAAGGACATCGCCGCGCGCACGGGGCTGACGACCGGCAACGTCGGCTTCATTTTGCATCACGCGCTGAAAACCATCGCCGCCGAACTGGCGAAAACGGGAGTTGTGCCATGAACCCGGATCAACCTTCACGCGAACAGATCGAGGCGCGGCTGACCGCGCTGCTGCTCGGCGAACTGCCGGCCGAGGAGGCCGAGCTGTTGCGCTGGACGATTGCGCAGGACGCCGACCTGCAAAAACTGCACGACCGGCTCAAGCTGACCATCGGCCTGGTGCGCGAAACCCTGGCTCAGCCGGAGGAAGCTTCCGCTGGGAAAACCGCCCCGCTCCGGCTTTCGGAGGAGCGCCGCCGGAAACTGCTCGCCCATTTCAAAACGCCGCGGCCCCAATCGCCGTTTCTCCTGAAACAATTTAAAATTCACCCGCTGGTTGCCACGCTTGCGGCGGTGGCCATCGTCGCGGTGCTCGCCGCTTTGCTGTTGCCATCGCTGGCCTCAGCCAAACGCAAGGCGCAAAGTTTTGCGGGAGTGAACAGTTTGAGTGGATGGGAGGCAAAGGAATCGCTTTCTGAAAAACGGGATCGTGCGCAGGTCTTGACACAACACAAGCGCGTGAAGGTCACACCGCTATCCGTGATGCCAGCGCCCGCTTCGCCGGCGCCGGTGGGCGCGCCGCCGGTGGCAGCAATGCCGCCGGGAGGGATTGTTTTGCCCGTACCAGAACCGCCCAATTCCAGCGCACTACTAACAACGCCGTCGGAATCGTGGTCCAGTGCAAAGGTCGGAGTCATCAACGGATTTGCCGGCGGCAGTGGCGGTGGAGGCGGAGCCGGAGACACCACAACGGCCAATGACACAACTCTCACTGTTGATGTTTCCGGCGCGACCCGTCAGATGATAACTCCGAGGACCGGACTTCCATTTTATAATTTTACCGGGGGCGCAACTGAGGGTGTTGCCGGCGAAAGGTCGGGGGATGGGAAATTATCGCCCGAAGCATCCGACCATGGAGTGCTTGCCGGCGGATTGGCGTTGCAGTCGGAGTCAGCGAATAGATTTGCGGAATCTGGCGCCGAAACCGTGCCGGTTTTGGGGGCCACGCCATTCACGGGCCATTTGACGCCGGGCACCTCATTTCAGGAGCGGCTGGCGAAAGTTGAGAACCGTGGCGCTGCCAATTCAGCCGGAACGCCAGCTCAAGCGGGTCTGCTTTCACCGGCTCCGGCCGGCGGGGCTCGCGGTGAATTGGCCTTGTCCGACAGCGCAGCGCCGGCGTTGAGCGGAAACAACACCTTGGCCAGCGGGGTTTACGATGCAATTGAGCCAAAGCCCGAAGTGGCAAAGAATGGAAGTCGCGATGTGAACAGCGTGCGTCTTTTTTTTCGAACCAACGCCGTTTCACTTGCCGATTCCGAACCGCAACAATCCCCGAAGACACCTGAATCAGGAAATGTGCCGGGCACATTGACGCTTACCCAGGAACAGTTGCGCCTTTACAAAGACCAAGCCGAAGCCAGCCGGGGCCAGCCGTATTGGGAGGCGAAGCGCAAACTGGAAAACATGATTGAATTCAATAAACTGCTTGCCGCCAAGATCGAATCGGAAAAGCTCGACCTGCAAATTCCGAGGAGCAGCGTGGTGGAAATCACTAGTCCGGCGGAGCCCGGGCAAAGTCAGAACGCCTGGCAAAAGCTTGCTGGCGAGGTGGAGAGCAAAGCGCGGATTCGAGTTGAGCCTGACACGATTGCTGATATCAAGGGGATTGCCGGAAGTTCAACTGCCGCCTACGAACCATATTTTATCCAGACGACACTCGAAGAAATCCAATCAGATGCGGTGTTGGGCAAGGTGGTTGATGCGTTGAAGCTGGATGAAACCTGGGCAAAGAATAATGGCGAAAAACTCGAAAAAGAGGAGGCCATCCGATTGCTAAAGAAGCGGCTCGATTTGAAACCGGTCCCAAACACAAAGCTCGTGGAGATCGGAGCCCAGAGCGATAAGCCGGAAGAAGCCGCAAAAATCGCCAACGCCGTGGCCGAAGCTTTCCGGACCTATGCTTTGGAGTCTCGCCGGCAATTGACGCTAAACGGAGTCAAGGTGCTGGAAGACCAGTTTAATCAAGAAAAGGAACAGATTCGTCTCGCTCAAGCGGAAGTTGATCGGTTGGGGAAAGAATCACACGTCGGGCAAGCCGATCAACCGTTGCCCAAGCCGCCGGCCAACGCACCGGTTCCCCAGCCGGAAATCCGGACGCGCGACAATGTGTTCTCCACGTTTTCGCTCAACGTCAGCGACGTGTCGTTCAAGCTCGCGGCGGTGAGTCTGGAAAAAGGCCAGATGCCGGACGCGGCGTCCATCCGCAGCGAGGAATTCATCAACGCGTTTGATTATCGCGACCCGGAGGCGGCGGCGGGCCAGCCGCTCGCGTTTGCCTCGGAACGCGCGCGTTATCCGTTTGCGCACAACCGCGAGCTGCTGCGTTTCTCCATCAAGACGGCAGCGGCGGGAAGGCAGGCCGACCGGCCATTGAACCTCGTCCTGCTGCTCGACACTTCCGGTTCGATGGAGCGCGCCGACCGCGTGGCCATCATCCGCGAGGCGTTGCGCGTGCTGGCGAAGCAGTTGCAGGCGCAGGACACGGTAAGCGTCGTCACGTTTGCGCGCACGGCGCGGCTTTGGGCGGACGGCGTGCCCGGCGACAAGGCCGGTGAAACGCTGGAAAAAGTCGGCGGCATCACGCCGGAAGGCGGCACGAATCTTGAAGAAGCCATGCGGCTGGCCTATGAAACAGCGCGGCGTCATTACCTCGCCAACGGCCTGAACCGCGTGGTGATGCTCACCGACGGCGCGGCGAACCTCGGCAATGTGGACCCCAATACCTTGAAGCAATACGTCGAGACGAACCGCAAACAGGGCATCGCCCTCGACTGCTTCGGCATCGGCTGGGAAGGTTACAACGACGATTTGCTCGAACAGCTTTCCAGCAACGGCGACGGCCGTTACGCGTTCATCAACTCGCCGGAAGCGGCGGCGGGCGAGTTCGCCGCCAAGCTTGCGGGCGCGTTGCAGGTGGCGGCGCAGGACGTGAAGGTGCAGGTGGAATTCAATCCGCAGCGGGTGGTTTCGTATCGCCAGATCGGCTACGCGAAACATCAGCTGACCAAGGAGCAGTTCCGCGACAACTCGGTGGCCGCCGGCGAGATCGCCGCTCAGGAAGCGGGCAACGCGCTTTACACGATTGAGACGAAGCCGGACGGCGCCGGCCCGATTGCAACCGTTCGCGTGCGCTATCGGCTGCCGGGCACACAGGATTATCGCGAGCGCAGTTGGGACGCGCCTTACAACGGCAACGCGCTGGCGCTCGAACGTTCCAGCGCCGCCATGCGTCTGGCCGCGACGGCGAGCGCGTTCTCCGAATGGCTCGCAACGAGTCCGTTCGCGCAGGAAGTCACGCCCGACCAACTGCTCGGTTATTTGAGCGGCGTGCCGGAAGTTTACGGCGCCGACCCGCGTCCCAAGCAACTGGAATGGATGGTCCGCCAGGCGAAACGCGTGTCGGGAAAATAAACCGTAGCAGCCGACGCAAGGAGGCTCAAACTGGTAAGAGCCTCCTTACGTCGGCTGCTACAAACGAATCAATTTATGAAAACAAAAATTACGGCCTTCTTTTTTTGCGCCCTGCTGTCACTGGCCGCCTCGCGCACGGCGGCGGGTGGAATCATGCTGGAAAACTTCAAGCTGACCGGCGACCTCGGCGGCGAGGTGGCGGCGTTCACGCTCACCGCCAATGCGAAGGTCGAAGCATCGCGCGGCGGTTCGCTGGAATTGCTTTCCGGCCCGGTGGCGCTCACCGGCCTGGGCGCACCCCAGAAGTGGAAACTCGGGGTTGACCAAAACCGTTTTCTCGCGGCGTTCGATCACAGCGGGACGTTTCCCATCGAATTGCATTTCAACGCGGCCGTCCGCGCCAGCAACGACTGGCGCACGGTGGATTTCCACGTCGCGCCGGGGGTCGTGCAGCCGCTGGTGCTGCAAGGGCTGGCGGCGGATACAAAGTTACAATTCGCCAGTGCGGCGCGGCCCGAACGTTCCGGCTCCAATTTCGTCAGCTACCTGCCGGTGGACGGTTCAGTGAGTTTCGCATGGCGGCAGGCGCGTTCGGAGGCGGAAGGAAAATTGTTCTACGCGGCGGAGATGATTTCGCAAATCAGCGTCAGCCCCGGCCTGATGCGGCAGGCGGCGCTGCTCAACGGCAAAATCATGCAGGGCGAAATGAACCGGCTGGCGCTGCGGCTTCACGGCGCGGGCGAGGTCACCCGCGTGCAGGGCGACGCGGTGCTGGCCTGGAACGTCGGGCCGGTCACGAATTCCAACGACCGCGAGCTGGTCGTGCAATTCAACCAGCCGCAAAAGGACGCGTTCGCGGTTCTGGTGCAGATGCAGACGCCGCTCGGCGCCTTCCCGCAATCGGCGGACGCCATTCAGTTGCGGCCCGACGGCGCCACACGGTTCGCGGGCAGCTTCCGCATCGTGAACAACGGCGCGGTGCGGCTGGAAGTCACCCAGGCGGGCGGTTTGTCGCAGATTTCCCCGGAGCAATTTCCCGAAGCGAACCTGTTCCGCCCGACGGGCAGCCAGCGTTTCGCCTACCATTTTTCCAGTGCGGATTTTGCCTTGCGCATCCAGGCGGACCAGATTTTGCCGGAGGTCGGCGTGTCACAGGTCCTCGCTTACAATCTCGGCGAAAACGAATTGTCGGTGGACGCGGAAATCGAACTCGATATCCGCGAAGCGCCGTTGCGCGAATTGCGGTTGAATATTCCGAAAGGGTACGCCATCGCCAGGCTCAACGCCTCGGGTCTGAGCGATTATTTCACCGGCGAAACGCCCGACCGCAACGGCACGGAACTGCGGCTCGTCTATGGCCAGCCCGTTTCCGACCGGCAGGTCATCCAGTTCCGCCTCGAACGCAACCAGTCGCTCGGCGAGACGAACTGGACGCTGCCGCGCATCGAAGTGGTCAAGGCCAAGTCCGTGCGCGGCTTCGTCGGCGTGTCGGCGGATAGCGGCTTCCGGCTCACGGCGGAACGCACGCAGGCGTTGACGGAAATCGCCACGGCATTTTTCCCCGGCCAGCTCGCCGGCATCCAGTCGGCGTTCCGTTTGAGCGAGCCGGACTGGCAGGCGACGATGCGGGTCGAGCGGCTGCCGCAGACCGTGCAGGCGGATGTGTTTCACCTGTTTTCCATCGGTGAAGGCATCGCCTACGGCAGCAGCGTCATGAATTACATCGTGAGCGGCGCGCCGGTGTCGGCCTTTCGCGTCGAATTGTCGGACGAATATTATAACGTCGAGTTCACCGGCAAAGACATCCGCAACTGGGAAAAAACGACAAACGGCTACCTGGTGCAACTGCACACGCCGGTGTCCGGCGCCTACACATTGCTGGCGACCTACGAACGGCCATTCAAGCCGCAGGGCGAGACGCTGGCGTTCACCGGCGCGCGCCCGCTCGACGCGCAATCCGAGTCCGGCCACACCATCGTCATCAGCGCGTATCAATTTCAAGTGAAGCCGGCGGATGTTTCGCCCGGCCTGCTCGCGCTCGAACCCGGCGAAGTGACGCCGGAATACCGCCTGTTCTTCGACCAGCCCGTGCTCGCGGCGTATCGCTACTCAGCGCGCCCGTTCAATTTGAAGCTGGCGTTAAGCCCGCTGGCCCAGGGCGATTCACTGGCGCAGGTGGTGGATCGCGCGTCGCTCACCACGCGGATTTCCAAGGAAGGCCAGGCGCTCACCGACGCGCGTTACTTCGTGAAAAGCCGGGGCAACCCGAACTTCCGCCTGACGCTGCCGGAGGGAACGCAACTCTGGTCGGTGGCGGTCAACGGCGCGGCTACGGTGCCGGTGACGGATGGAAAATCCAACCTCATCCCACTGCCGCAGCACGCCGATCCCGACGCCGTGCTGACGCTCGATTTAAAACTGGCCGCGCGCTCGCCAAATGCAAAACGGGTGAGGGTGGCCGCGCCGATTGTGGCCGCGCCGGTGATGCTCGCCGAATGGAAACTCGAACCGGATGAAGGACAACGGCTTGATTTTCGCAACGGCACGCTCCTCCCCGCCGGGCGACCGGCGGACGCGTCCGGCTTCGCCCAAATCGCGCAGGTGCTGCGCGACCGGCGCACCACTGAAGCATTGGTTCCGCTCGTCCTGGCGCTGGCATTTCTCGTTCTGGCGATTGCCGTCTGCCGCTGGGCCACGGGCGAAGGCGTGCAAAAGTTCAGTCCGCGTCATCTGCTCGGCGGGGTCGTCACGCTCGCGGCAATTTGCTGCGCTGGCGTTTCGCTGGCGCATCTGGCGGACGTGTTTGAACCCATCGCCAGGGATGCATCCGGCGGTGTGATCTTTCTGGCGCCAGTGCAGCAGGCCGGCAGCGCGCTGACGGCGGAAGTTGTCAACGTGCCGGCCAACGCCTGGACGTTCGCCTTTGTCAAATCGCTGATCCTTCTGCTGCTGGCGGCAGCGGTCTGGATTTTCGGCTGGGTGCGCGAAGAAAAACTTTGGTCGCGGATTCTCGGCTGGACGCTGCTGGCGTGGGCGGCGCTGCGCTGGCCGAATGGAGCGCCCGCATTTCTTGCCGTCGCCGCCGCGTTCCTGCTTTTCAAGGTCGTGATTCCGTCGCTGAAGCAACTCTGGCGCGTGCCGGCAAAACCAAAAACCGATTTCCTGCCACCCTCAACCACTGTGCCGCCGCCGGTTACGGCAATGCTGCTGGGTTTCTGTCTGCTCGGCGGAGTGATGAACAGCCACGCTTCCAATGTGCTGCCTGAATCCGTCACGCAACAAATCCGCGTCGAGGACAGATTCGCGACGGCTACGGCAAAAATCAAGTGGCAGGCGGAGCGGGGGCAGGCGTTGCCGCTGCTGTTTGAGCCGGCGGTACTCACGCGTGTCAATTATCCGAAGTCACTGAAGCTGGAAGCCTCGCCTGCCGGTTCAAGCAGCGCGCAGCAACTCGTCGCCCAATCCAGCGGTGCGTTCGACATCGAAGTGCAATATCAACTCCAAATCACCAGGCGCGATAATGACAGCAGTTTTGTCCTGCCGGTGCAAAGCGGACTCATCAATCGCATCACGCTCTCGCTCGTGAATCTCGACGTGGACGTGTTTTCGCCGCAGGCCGTCTCCGTTCAACGTGCCACAACCGGCAGCAACACCGTCGCGACGCTGGTGTTGTCGCCTGGTGGCGCATGGGTCGGTTGGAAACCGCGCAGCCGCGACGTGAGGACCGAAAAGCCGGTTTTTTACGCGGAACTTGCGCAACTTTACATTCCCTCGGCGGGCGTCGTCGAAGGCGTCCATCAGGTTTCCATCCGGCCGGCGCAGGGCGAACTTGAAGAATTAATCTTCGACGTGCCGGCCGGCGTAACCATCACCGACGTTAGTAGCAGCCGACGTGAGGAGGCTCAAACTTCAAATCAAAATTCAAGTCAGAGCCTCGTAACCTCGGCTGCTACGAGCCTGGTGTCGCTCTGGCGCTTTGATCCCGACCTGCGGAAATTGCGCGTGACGCTGAATCCGGCACAATCCAAGCCGTTTGCGCTGGTCATCCGTTCGCAGGTCGCGACCGGAACCCTGCCATTCGAGCAGCGCGTCGGTTTGATTTCCGTCGAGAACGCGGCGGGACAAATCGGTCTGCTCGGCGTGGCCACCGGCAATGAAGTCCAGCTTGACGAGGTCGGCGCCGAAAAATGTTCGGCCATCAATCTCGAAGATTTTTCGGGCAACCTGGTTCAACCGCTCGCGGCACAATTTCCGGGCCTGACCGTCCGGCGCGCATTTCGTTATTCCGACATGTCGGCGTCGGCGCTGCTCAAGGCGTCACCGGTCGAACCGGACGTGCGGGTCGAAACGCGGGACACGCTGTCGCTGGGCGAAGACCGCACGGTGCTGGCGACGACGGCGGACGCGGCCATCACGCGCGCGGGCATCTTCAAATTGAGCTTTGTCATGCCGCCGGGCTTCGACGTGGAATCCATCAGCGGCGCGGTGTTGAGCCATTGGACGGAGTTGAAAACCGCCGCGGGCCGCGTCATCACGCTGAATCTCAATGGCAAAACGGACGGCCAGCAGCAGTTCATCATCAACCTGTCCGGGCCGGGCGTGAAAACCGCCAGCGCGTGGACCGTGCCGCAAATCCTCTTCCGCGAAGCGAACAAGCAACGGGGGACATTGCTCGTCGTGCCGGAACAGGGAATGCGTCTGGAGGCCTCCGCGCGCGACGGCGTGACGCAACTGGACCCGCAAAAGGCCGGTGTCCGGCAGAAAGGCGTGCTGGCCTTCCGCATTCTGGAGACGCCGTGGAAGCTGGCGCTGGACATCGAGCAGGTGGATCCATGGATTCAGGTAACCACCCTGCAACACGCTACGGTCAACGAGGCGCAGGTGAAGGTCGCCGCGAATTTGCAGTATCAAATCGAGAACACCGGCCTCAAATCGTTCCAGGTTCTGATTCCGACCAATGCGGAAGGGGTGACGTTTCAAGGCGATCAGGTCGCCGATTTCCTCGCGGTGGAAGGCGCGGTTACGAACCGCTTGCAGGCCTGGGAAATCAAATTGCGCCGGCGCGTCATCGGCCAGTATCTGCTGCAGGTGAATTACCAGACGCCCGTGGCCGGGCAATCGGCGGAAACAATTTTACGCGGTGTGCTGGTGCCGGACGTGAACCTGCAACGCGGCTTCGTGACCGTGCAATCCGCCGGACGCCTGCAGGTGCGCGTGGCCGATTTGCCGGCGTCGCTGCAGCCGACCGAGTGGCAGGGCATTCCGCGCGCGCTGCAAAAGGATTTGCCCGCGATGGCGGCCAGCTTCGCGTATCGCATCGTTGAGCCGGACTTTCAACTGCCGCTGAAATTGGAACGGCATGAGGCCGCGAAGCTGTTGCCGGCGCGCGTGAACAACATTACGTTCACGTCGGTGATTTCCGACGCGGGGGTCATGCTCACGCAGGCGCGGCTGGATATTTTGCCCGGTGACAAACGGCTGCTGCATCTCAAGCTGCCGCCGGGTGCGAATTTTTGGTTCGCTTTTGTGAACCGGAGCGGCGTGTGGCCGTGGCGCGAGGCGGACGAGATTTTGATTCCGCTGGAACAGCAGTCGCGCGGCGACCAGCCGGTGTCGGTGGAAATCTATTTCAGCGGCGAGGCCGGCAAGCCGGGCCGGGGCAGGCTGGATTTATCCCTGCTCGCGCCGAAATTTGATTTGCCATTGGAGAACCTGACCTGGCGTGTGTTTCTCAACGACCGGTGGGAGGTAAAAAAATGGAGTGGCGCCTTGCAATTGCAGCAGCAGGAAATCACGGCGGGCGGCGGGATTGACCTGCAAAGTTATTTGCAAAACGAATCCAGCCGGCAATCACAAAAAACCAAGGAAGCCGAGCAGATGCTGGCGCTCGGCAACACGGCCTTGCAGCAGGGAGACCCGCAGCAGGCGCGGCGCGCCTTTGAGTCGGCTTACGGATTGTCCACGCACGACGAGGCATTCAACGAGGATGCGCGCGTCCAGCTCAACAATCTGAAATTACAGCAGGCGCTGGTCGGCTTGAATATGCGGCAGGCCGCTGTTTCCGGCGCCGGCGGCACTGCCGGCGGCAAGCTGAACGAACTGCGGAACAGCAAGGAGGCGAATTATACGCAGCAGGACGCGCAGCGGATCATTGACCATAACAGTGCGGATGAAAACGCGGCCTTCATGAAGCTGGCCGAGCGGCTCATCCAGCAGCAGGACGCGGCGGTGGCGAACGCCGCCGCCATCCGCGCGAACATTCCGGAACAAGGCCGCCTGCTCACCTTCAAACGCGCCGTGGCAGTGGATACCTGGGCGGACCTCGGCATCCGTCTGCAAACCCGCGCCGCCAATGCTGTGTCATGGACCGCGCGCCTGCTGATCCTGGCCCTCACGGGGTTGGGGTTGGGCGGCATCGGGCTGTTCGCGCGCCGTCTGGCGGGATAACACCGACCGGCTAAACGCCGGCGCGCGAAATTCCTGTAATTAGCATTGAGCAAAGGCGCGCGGATGCGTATGGTAGGTTTGTCCTGCGCGAGTAGCTCAATTGGATAGAGCGTCGGCCTCCGGAGCCGAAGGTTGTGGGTTCGACCCCCGCCTCGCGTACCAGCCCCGAAAGCTTTCGGGACTGCCGTGCCGGTTCGCCTCGCCGCTCCGAAAAACCGGAATCTTCCTTAACAAACAGCTTGAACCTGACGCGGGCTTCCTCTATAAGAGATAATACAATAATCAGAATGAAAGAATTACTAATACTTTTAATTAGGTGTGATTGCTTCCCGCTGCAGGCGTACGGCCGTTCCTCCGCCTGGCCGGTTTCGGGACGCGGCCCGGACCCTTCCCGGTCTGGACCCTTTTCCGCCTTTTGATCAAAGCCGCACTCGACTGTTCCAACTGTTAAAACTATCAACGACCAGCCTATGAAAAAACTGTGCCACCTATCCGCGTTGCTGCTCTCAGCTCTCAACCCCATGCCGCGCCAAAGTGAAATGGCGGCGGGTCAACCCTCAAACAAAGAGAAATCCGTGAAAAACAAACAGATCATCACCACCGTTGCGTTGCTGACTTGTCTCTCAACCCTCAACCCTCAACTCTCAGCCGCGCCCCTGGGCACGGCCTTCACCTACCAGGGCCGTTTGACCGACGGGGCCAATCCCGCCAGCGGCGGCTACGACCTGCGGTTCACAATCTATGACGCCCTCACCAACGGCACCCTGAAGGCCGTGGTGACCAACGCCAGCGTGGCGGTTACCAACGGCCTGTTCACGACGCCGGTTGATTTCGGCCTGCCGCCCCTCAACTTCAACGCGGTTTGGCTGGAAATCGGCGTGCGCACCAATGGCAGCGCGGGCGATTTCACCACGGTCAGTCCGCGCCAGCCGCTCACGCCCGCGCCTTATGCCTTTTATGCCCTCAACTCCAGCAACGCCGCCACGGCCGGCGCTGCCTCGAATCTGCTCGGCGTGCTTCCAACAGCGCAACTGGCCGGCGTCTATTCGAGCGCGTTGACCTTCAACAACACCGGCAACAGCTTCGCCGGCAACGGCACGGGATTGACCAATGTGAACGCCGCGACGCTGGGCGGACTGGGCGCGGTATATTTCTGGCAAACGGTCGGCAACAGCGGCACGACGGCAGACATCAATTTCATCGGCACCACGGACAATCAGCCGCTGGAATTTCGCGTCAACTACGCTCGCGCCTTGCGTCTGGAACCAAACCCTTTTGGTCCGAACATGATTGGCGGCGGCAACAACTCCATCGCCACCGGCGGTTCGTTCATCGGCGGCGGCTTCTACAACAACATTCAAACCAACTCCGCGTATTCGGCCATTGTCGGCGGCGGGAACAACACCATTCAAACCAACGATTACTACACCGTTATCGCCGGGGGCTACACCAATACCATTCAATCCAGTGCGTATGAATCCTTCATTGGCGGCGGCCGTTTCAATGTCATTCAAGCATACGCATCCGGCTCGGCCATCGGCGGCGGTGATTCGAACACCAACACCGCCGCTTTTGCGACCATCCCCGGCGGCGACCAGAATCTGGCTTCTGCAAACGCCTTTGCCGCCGGCCACCGCGCCAAGGCGGGTTACCAGGGCGATTTTGTCTGGGCCGATTCCACGGATGCGGATTTCGCCGCCACGGGTAACAATCAGTTCCTGATCCGGGCCGCAAACGGCGTGGGCATCAACACGAACAATCCCGGTGGCGTGGCCCTGAATGTGAACGGCGCCATCGTGGCCACGAATTTCGTCGGAAGCGGCGCCGGCTTGACCAGCCTCAGCGCAGCAAGCCTGACCAGCGGCAGCGTTGGCGCGGCGTTGAATCTGACCAACACGGCCAACACCTTCGCCGGCAACGGCGCGGGGCTGACGAACCTCAACGCGACGAATCTGACCGCCGGCACGCTTGCCGACGCGCGGCTGTCCACCAACGTCGCGTTGCTCAACGCCAGCCAGACATTCAGCGGTGTCAACCAGTTCACCAACACAGCCAACACGTTTGCCGGCAACGGCGCGGGAGTGACGAGCCTCAACGCAACGAATCTGGCCGCGGGCACGGTGCCGGACGCGCGGCTGGCGGGCAACGTGGCGCGGACAAATCAGGTGTGGTTGCTGAATGGAAACACCGGCACCACCGCGGGCGTGAATTATCTCGGCACCACGGACAACCAGCCGCTGGAACTGCGCGTCAACGGCCTGCGCGCGTTGCGGCTGGAGCCCAATGCTGGCGGACCGAATGTCATTGGCGGATCATCCGACAATTCGGTCAGTTTTAGCGTTGCTGCCGCGACCATTGGCGGCGGCATCAGCAATCAGGTCGTTGCCAATTACAGCACCGTGGGCGGCGGGGTCCAGAACGTGGCGGGTAGCGGGCAGGGATGGTATGCCACGGTTGGAGGTGGCGAGTTCAACAACGCCGGCGGCGATCGTTCCGTTATCGGCGGCGGCAGCCGCAATACCAACGCGGATTATGTCTCCGTGATCGGCGGCGGAGTCTATAATCTGGTCAATTTCGGCTCGCAATACGCCACCATTGCGGGGGGCGGCGGGAACACTATGTCATCCATGGACGACGTCATTGGTGGCGGATTGGACAATACGATCGGAACCAGTGCCCCCGACTCCAGTATTGGCGGCGGCAGTTTCAACAACATTGCCAGTGGGGCGAACGGGGCCTCCATCGGCGGCGGCGTGGGGAACACCAACCAGGCCTCCTTGAGTGTGATCGGCGGCGGCTACGACAATTCCATCCAGGCAAATGCCGACCATTCCTTCCTCGGCGGCGGCTACGACAACTCCATCCAGGTGAATGCCGACCACTCCTTCATCGGCAGCGGCGACTACAATTCCATCCAGCCGTATGCCGACCGCTCCTTCATCGGCGGCGGCTATGACAATATCATCGAGGCGAGTGCCGACCATTCCTTCATCGGCGGCGGCGAAAGCAATTTCATCCAGCCGACTTCCGACCACTCCTTCATCGGCGGCGGCGCAGACAATTCCATCCAGACGAATGCCGATTTCTCCTTCATCGGCTGCGGCCAACAAAATATCATCCAGACGATTGCCAACCTCTCCTTCATCGGTGGTGGTTCCGGAAATACCATCCAGGCGAATGCCGCCTTCTCCGTCCTCGGCGGCGGTTCCGGAAATAACATCCAGGCGAATGCCGCCTTCTCTCTCCTCGGCGGCGGCCAACAAAATACCATCCAGGCGAATGCCACCAACTCCGTCCTCGGCGGCGGCAACGGCAACGTCGTTTCAGGAACTTTAGGTGTTGTCCCCGGCGGCGATTACAATCAGGCTGCCGCGCACAGCTTTGCCGCCGGTCACTACGCCCAGGCGCTTCACGCGGGCGCTTTTGTATGGGCCGATTTTCAAAACGCCGGTTTTTCCACCACCGCCACCAACCAGTTCCTCATCCGCGCCGCAAATGGCGTGGGCATCAACAAAAACAATCCGGCCACGGCGCTGGATGTCAATGGCACGGTCACCGCCACAACCTTTGTGGGCGGCCGGCTGGGCATCGGCAACAGCGCACCCGCGTTTCAGCTCGACGTGACCGCGCCGCAGGCGGTCGCGCGCTTCATCGCCACCAACAATATTTACGGCTCCGTCCTGGTGCTGGACAACACCACCGCGGGTCTGACCTATCACGGCGCGGTCAATTTCAACGATGGCGCCGGGCAAATCAGCTATCTCAGCAGCGGCGCCATGTCTTTCACAACCTCCAGCGGCGAGCGGATGCGCATTCTCAGCAATGGCAATGTCGGCGTTGGCAACACCAATCCGGGATATTTGCTGGTGGTGGGCAGTGCCGGAAGTCCCGCCTATTGCAATGGCACGACCTGGGTGAACGGTTCGGATCGTGATTCCAAGGAGGCTTTCGCCGCCATCAATCCGCGCACGGTGTTGGAGAAGGTTTCGGCGCTGCCGATCACGGAATGGAAATACAAGGCGGAAACCGATGGCACCCGGCACCTTGGCCCCGTGGCCCAGGATTTTCACGCGGCCTTTGGCCTGAACGGCCCGGACGACAAGCACATCGCCACGGTGGACGAGGAAGGCGTTGCGCTGGCGGCGATTCAGGGCTTGAACCAGAAATTAAACGAGAAGGACGCCGAAATTCAGGCGCTCAAACAAAGTGTGGCGGAACTGAAAGAAACCTTGACGCATTTGACTCAAAAACCTAATTGAAAGGCACAGACATGAAAACACGAGAATGGAAGATGGAAGATGGAGGATGTCACACGCGAAGCGTCCTGGAGTGCGGCAGCCCTCTGCCGCTTTCCCCCTCGACCGATTTGGTGCGCCCAGCCGAAAGCGCCAGAGGGCTGGCGCAGTCCAAAACCTGTCGGATTGCGCTGGCCTTCTGCCTTCTATTTTCGGCTTTTAGCTTTCAGGCATTGGCGCAGACCAATTACGCCATTGACTGGTACACGATTGACGGCGGCGGGGGCACCAGCACCGGTGGCACGTTTGCCGTGAGCGGCACCATCGGCCAGCCGGATGCCGGCGGGCCAATGACCGGCGGCAATTATTCGCTCACCGGCGGGTTCTGGAGTCTTATCGCCGCCGTGCAGATGTCCGGCGCACCGACGCTTTACATCACCAGATCGGGCAACACGGTGACGGTGTATTGGCAGGATGTTTCCGGCTGGAGCCTGCAACAGAATAGCAATCTAACTTCATCCGGCGGCTGGTCGGCGAGCGGCGGTTGGGCGCCCTCCAATGGCACCAACTATCTGAACATCACGCCACCAGTGGGAAATCTGTTTTTCAGATTGAAGCAGTAAACCGCATAGCGACGACGCGATATTGTTGGAGTTCGGGCTTCAGCCTGTGCTGCAAAACAAGCTGAAGCTTGAACTCCAACTCGCGGGCAAGCTGTCCGCGCGCCAGTTCAGGGTCGCGGATAGAACTTTGATTCGCGCGCGAGCTGCTGCCACAATTATTTTTCCGCCCGGAGATCTTTTCCAGAAACGAGGCGCGCTAATGCCTGAATTCAGCGCCGCATATACTTGTAATTTCGTGGACGAAACCCTTGCCAATCGCCTTGCTGGCTTTAAACATCGATCGTTCTTGCAGAGTCAGAACCACAAGAACCAGGGCTACGCCGCAAGTCAAAAGGCTGTCTGGTGACAATGTCATTCGCAACAACGACATTGACATGCCGGACGGGACTGAGCGATCCGTCTTCGGCACAGACAACCTATACCCTCGAACCGGCGACACTGTTCGCAGTCCGGCCATCGCCAATCTATACCGCCCGTTTTCATCCACAGCTTGAAATTTCGAGAATCCCGTTAGTGCCCTTACCAAAAATCCCATGAAACCACAAATCCAACACATACTGCTCGCACTGGCGTTGCTCTCAAACCTCAACCTTCAACTCTCAACATGTTTTGCCCAAGGCACTGCCTTCACCTACCAGGGCCGGCTTAACGACGGCAGCAACCCGGCTAACGGAAACTACGACTTGCGATTTGCGGTTTACAACGCCCCTCAGGCGGGAAGCATGGCCGGCGGGCCGGTGACCAATGCCGCCACCGCCGTCAGCAACGGCCTGTTCACCGTCACGCTGGACTTTGGTTCCGGCGTGTTCGACGGCAGCGCGTTCTGGCTGGACGTCGGCGTGCGCACCAATGGTACCGGCTCGCCGGGATTCACCGCCCTCAGTCCGCGTCAGGCGCTGACGCCGACCGCCGTATGCGATTCAGGCTGCGAACGCTACGAGCGCGACGACGGCGGCTGGCGTGCCGGCGTCGGGCATCGGTCCCGGCACGGCCAACATCAACATTTCCGGCTGGGCCAGCACCGCCTCAAACCTGGCCTCGAGTGCAATCCTGACCCCGGCCCAAATCACGTCGGCGGGTGATTTGCTGTTCACCAATCGGGTCGCTGTCTTTACCAACACCGCCAGTCCGCAAAACCTGGACTTGGGCGCCTTGATTCGCTCCCTTCCAAAAGTGCCCAACAAGGCTGCCGGATTCGGCGGGGGTAAAATCCAGCTTTCGCCGGGGGCTTATTTTACCACCACGAACGGGTTTTCGGTCAGCACGCCATTCATGCTGGAAATCGCCGGCTCGGCCTATGGTCAGACCGCCATCGTTTTCACCAATTGGGATGGTAGAACGCCCTGCCTGTCGCTGGTTTCAATTTATACAACTGACGGAAGAAACTCGTTGTCAACCTACATCCACGACTTGTATTTGTGCGCCACGACGGACAAGACCAACTCCATTCTATCCATTACCAACACCGCCCGTGACCATCTGGCGCGTCTGGTGATTTGTCCCTGGTCGTTTGCCACCAACGCCAACGGTGAAGCCGGCGGCGATTACGGCCGCTCTACAAACACCATCGGTCTCAACATCTCATCCATTGATGGCCAGCAAACAATTCTCGAAGATGTGTCTTTGGCCGGTTTATGGGTGGGTGCCGCCATTGGCGCAGACCATCTTCGGATTCATGGCTATCTTGGCATCGAAAACTGCGGCGGCGGGGTGCCATCCACCACATGGGGCACGAGCATTTACTCTGTTGGCGGCGGAGTGTTTCTGAATTATGGCATCAACGACAATGTCATCGAAGGGCTGCATAGCTATGACACCCTTTATCCGCTCATTGGAAATTCCAGTTGTGGCAGCCAAACACTCGTTATCGGCGGGGATTGGGGAGAGTCTTACGATATCCGCTCGCTTTCAGTTTGCACGAACGGATCTTCTTTTGTCTTCCTTTTTCACAAAGGCCGTCGCAACATATCAGACGCCGACCGTATTTTGCGGTTTAACGGGTCTTCCTGGTCAATTATTGACCAATCTCCACCCAACGTAGTTTCCATTTCCCAAGAGGGGCCAATAGGTGAAAGTTCATCGGTATATTTTGCGGTAGGAGGGAAAAATCTGATGACCTTGTGCCGAAGTTCCACCGGCAACATGCAGGTTGAGACTCCAAACCTGACGGTTGATGATAACTTGACAATATCCAACCTCACGTCGCCGCCGATTTTTGATTACTACAACATCACACTATCAGGTTCCATCTATTCGAGCGTGAACGGAACCTACACATTCGCCTACACAAATTCCGATTCAGGCTACTGCGTCTTGACCAACGCCAATGGCTCGACCAATGGCATTGTAATTTTAGACCCAACCTTTGGCTCGATCATGTTGATGCCAACCAACATGATTGGTTCGTATGATACTCCCTTGGCGTATTGGCCGGCTTTTAATGGCGGCACGGCACTCAGCTCCATGAATGGTTTGTGGGTGGACATGAACGATAATGACAATAATGTTACTGGAACGGCGGCCTTCAGTCATCTCCTTCAGATTAAAGATGGAACAGTTTCGGCAGCCGGTTTCACCGGCAACGGCTCGGGCCTGGCCGGCCTGCAAGCCAACAGCGTCGTCGGCACGCTCACCAACAACACCACCGGAAACGCCCGCACCCTCTCGCAAACTAATTTCGCCGCGCAATGGGCCGGTCTCGCCGCCACCGGCACCGTCGCCTCCGCCACCATGGCGGGAACGGCAAGTTACGCCACCAATTCTGAAACCCTCGGGGTGATTCTCATTCGCGGCAATGGAACCACAAATTATTTTGGAACTGCTGCAACAGCTTTTTCTGATGCCGTTGCTGCGTCCATGAATGGCGACACGATTCGCCTCGGAGTTGGGAATTATAATGGTGATGTCACACTAAGCAAGGGGGTCTTAATATCATCGGCTCTGGAATCAGTTTCTGGGATTCAGAAACAAGGCGTTTTTATGGCGGAACAGTAATTGAAGGCGCGATTAACTTTCAGCCGGGATATTCAAATTCAGTCTTGGAAAACTTGAGTGTGCAAGCTGGCAGCGGATTAGCGAAGGCGCTGCATTGGGGAGCTTTTAGGAACACAAACATTGTCAATCAATTAGTTCACAATGTATCAATGGGAAAAACAGTGGACGCGTACGATGCTGAACCGCTTTACATAACTGGTGCGAATCTTCGGTTCGAGAACTTTTCCGCCTATGACAACCGCCTGGGGCACGGCATGATTCTGAAAGGTGTCAGCAATTCCGTCTTTTGTAACATATATCTAAAAAATTTCGGGGGGGAAGACTTAAATTCCATATTCCTGGAACCAACCGATGCTGCGGCGAATGGTAATGGCTCGATTGACAAGGTTATAATGAAGAACATCATCATTGACTCTGGAACTAACAACCAAGGAAGTACAATTCGTATAGGGTGTGGTTATACCTCTCATGCCGAAGATATTGAAATATCAGATGTGACAATTCATTCTATGTCTCCCAGCGGTTACTGCCTGGTTGAACTTGACGGCGATTCAACCAATCAATATATCAACAACATACGCCTTAAAAAAATTGCTGGATACGCTCCGAAATACAATAGGATAATTGACCTGTGCGCGTATCCCACCAGCATCCTGCTTACGAACATCGTCGCATCCGATTGCTCCCTGTTTTCAACGAACTCCGCCATGTATCCAGCGGTGTTTGATTGGTATGCAAACACAGGCTCAATCTCATTTGCCAACATTCAGCTCAACGGAAAATCTTATTACGGAACGGACAACAATTATTTTCAAGGAACTCCATATGCGTCATATTCTTCCAAAGTGAATATCCTGGGGGGATTGTCTGTTGATTCCGTAACGGCTGCCAATTTCACCGGCAACGGCTCCGGGCTGACCTTCACCAATGGCAATGGGGCAGTGTTCCGCATCGGTGTGAACGCCGCCACGAATGGCCTCGTCTTCATCCCGCAATGACCCGCCACCTCCCCATCCGTGCAAAGCAATGGAGACAAAGGAATTGGGAGAAGTTGTTTCCCAAACTCGTGGCTTGAACGAAGCCAGTTGCTGCGCCCGAGGACGGGCGCACTCCGGCCTGGCAACTTCGATTTTCGGGTTTAAAGCGTAGTAAAGGCGGGCCGTCATGCACGATTGGCAACCCCGCTGCGAGGCGCCGGCTTGGCAAGCCATCATTTCGTGTTTGACGGCGGGGCTTGGAAGGGCGAAAACAAGCCTGTCCATGAAACTAAAAATCTGGGTTGTCTGGCTGTGTGTGGCGGTGCTTTTGGCCTCCGAGTTTTTTCTCTTTCTGGCCAAAAGCCAAAAGGACGCGGCGCTTGTCCAATTGCACGAGGCCCAACAGGAGGCCGGGCAGTTGCGCGCCCAATTGGATCAGCTCAAAAATTCGAGCGTCGCCACATTAAGCACGGAAAACGCCCGCTTGCGCGCCGAAAACCAGGGGTTCACCCAGAAATTTCCCCAACTACAGGCGGAAAACAACCGCTTGCGTGAACAGAACAAGAAACTGACCCAGCAGTTGGAAACCGCACATAGTGACGTGCAACAGCAGCAACAGGTGCAACAAATGCAGACGGACAATCAACAGGTTCAACCGGCCAATCCCCCGCCCGAACCGTCGGTGGAGTCATCCGCGGCAATGGTTGCCCAGCTCAATACCTGCATCAACCATCTCCGGCAATTGGACGCAGCCAAGCAGGAATGGGCGCTGGAAAACGACAAAACGGCCGACGCCATTCCGACCGCCCTTGAACTTTTGCCTTATCTCAAAGATAGCATATTTCCCATATGTCCTTCCGGCGGTACTTACACGATCAACGCCGTGGGCGTGCCGCCAGCGTGTTCGATTCCCGGCCATGTCCTGCCGCAGTGATTCGCATTTTTGCAATTTTCATTCTTGGCTTTTGCCTTTAATCGTCTAATCTTCCCGTTCCATGATTGACACGGACATTGAATTATTAAAGAGCATCGCAAACCAGTTGCGGATACACTCGATCACCTCAACGACTGCGGCGGGCAGCGGACACCCGACTTCGTGCTGCTCGGCGGCCGACGTGATGGCCACGCTGTTCTTCGGCCACATGCGTTACGACCCGAAGAATCCGCACTATTACAACAACGATCGTTTCATCCTTTCCAAAGGCCACGCCGCGCCGCTGCTTTATGCCGCGTGGGCGGAAACCGGCTTGTTCCCGGCGAGCGAATTGTTGAAACTCCGCCAGTTCGGCTGCGACCTCGAAGGTCACCCGACCCCGCGGCTGCCGTTCGTGGACGTGGCGACCGGCTCGCTGGGCCAGGGCTTGAGCGTTGGCGCCGGCATGGCGCTGGCCGCGCGGCTCGACCATCTCGATTACCGCACTTACGTGCTGCTCGGTGACGGCGAAATCGCCGAAGGCGCGGTCTGGGAAGCGGCGTCGTTCGCGGGCGTTTACAAACTCAACAATTTAATCGCCATTGTGGACGCCAACCGCCTGGGCCAGAGCCAGGCGACGGCATTTGGCCATGAAATTGGCGTTTACCGCAAACGTTTTGAAGCTTTTGGCTGGCGCGTCGAGGACATTGACGGCCACGACATCGAGGAAATCCTGGAAGTGCTCAGCGGAGTCGGCCTGAACGACCAGCCGCTCTGCATCATCGCCAAAACCTACAAGGGCGCGGGCGTTTCATTTTTACAGGACAAGGACGGCTGGCACGGCAAGCCGCTGAACAAGGAGGAAGCCGCCAAGGCCATTGCCGAACTTCAGCCCAGCTCGAAATCCGGCATCGGTGTTCCGATTCCCGCGCCGGCACAATTGCCCGCGCCCAACAACGCCGCGCCGGCCGGTTACCCGCCCATCGCTTATAAACTGGGTGACCAGGTCGCAACGCGTGAAGCCTACGGGGTCGCGCTCGCCCGCATCGGCGAAGTGGATCCGCGCATCGTGGCGGTGGATGGCGACACCAAAAACTCCACGTTTTCCGAAAAGTTTTTCAAAAAATTTCCCGACCGTTTCACGGAATGTTTCATTGCCGAGCAGAACATGGTCGGCGTGGCCACCGGTTTCGGCGCGCGCGGCAAGGTGCCGTTCGCATCCACGTTCGCCACGTTTTTCACCCGGGCCTTTGACCAGATTCGCGTCGCGGGCATTTCGCAGGCGAACCTCAAGCTTGTCGGCTCGCATGTCGGCGTGAGCATCGGCGAGGACGGCCCGTCGCAGATGGCGCTGGAAGACATCGCCATGATGCGCGCGGTGGCCGGCAGCGTGGTGCTGTATCCGAGCGATGCGGTGAGCACGGAGAAATTGCTCGAACAAATGGCCCTGGCCCGGGGCATTCATTTTCTGCGCACCTCGCGGCCCAAGACGCCGGTGATTTACGGCAACGACGAAAAATTCCCCGTCGGCGGCGCAAAAGTGGTGCGCCAGAACGCGGGCGACAAGGTCACCGTTGTCGCCGCGGGCGTGACCCTGCACGAAGCGCTCAAGGCTGCCGACGCACTCAAGGCTGAAGGCATCGGCATCACGGTCATTGACGCCTACAGCATCAAGCCGTTGGGCCGGGACGTGATCAAAGCCGCCGCGCAAAAAACCGGCAACACCGTCATCACGGTTGAAGAACATTACCTTGAAGGCGGTCTGGGCGACGCGGTCGCAGGCGAACTTAGCGTGGACGGAATAAAAGTCCACAAGCTGGCCGTGAATGCGCTGCCGCGTTCCGGCAAGGCCGCTGAATTGCTGGCGCACTTCGGTATTGACGCCGCGGCCATTGCCAAAAAGGTCAAATCTCTGGACTGAATTGGCGTGGCAGGTGCTGTTGGTTGAAGCAACCGGCAACGAAGCGAGTGCTCCGTTGCGGGGAGTTTTTGCAATTAATCAAACCATGCAACACCAAGGAAGATGTCTTTGGGCCCTTCTTCTGACGGCTTGTTTTTGTCTGTCGCTGTCGGCGCGGGGTGACATTTGTGCGATTTGCGGCCGGCCGATTGCAGGGAACACGATTTACCTCGTTACCGACAAGGTAACCGGTGAAAAAAAAGAGGTCTGTTCCGACTGCGTAAAACTCCCCAGTTGTTACATCTGCGGTCTGCCGGTCAAGGATGGCATCCAATTGCCAGACGGGCGTTCCCTTTGTGCCCGCGATGCCAGGACAGCGGTGGTGAAGGCGGACGACGCCGAGCGGATTTGTGCCCAGGTCAAGGATGATCTGGACCGGCTGTTTTCCCGTTTCACGGTATTCCCGGATAATGTGGATGTGGCTGTCATTGATCGGATCGATGTGGACGCCATGTATAATCCGGCGGGCAACGATTTTGAGAGTCCCAATCTGCTGGGCTGCATTCACCCCGACACAGCGAACCAGATAACCCGGTATAAAATGCGTCTGATGACCGGACTGCCGCTGGTCGAACTGAAAGCGACCTGCGCCCACGAATATTCGCACGCCTGGGTGGGCGAGAATGTACCCAAAGAGCGAAAAGCGAGATTGGGGCGTGATGCGGAGGAGGGCTTTTGTGAACTGGTTGCCTATTTGCTGATGGATTCGCAACGGGAAGAAGCGCAGAAAAAATTCATTCTGCAAAACCGTTACACTCGTGGTCAGGTTGATTTGTTCATCGAGGCGGAAAAACGTTATGGCTTCGACCAGGTCCTGGATTGGATGAAATATGGCGTGACCGGACAATTGGAGGCGGGACATGTGGATCAACTCAGGGACGTCAAGATGCCTTCGGCAAAAACCGTGTCCAGCAGTCCTGCCATTTACAGTCGGACCAATACGCCGGCCCCGGTCCGGGCCATCAAGCTCGACGGGATAATGTGGGGAAGCCGGCCGGTGGCCATCATCAACGGCCGTTCCTTTCTGGCCAATGACCAGAACCCCGTGAAAGTCGGGGGAACCAATGTGAATATCCGTTGCCTGGGGATTCAGAAAACATCCGTTCGCATCCAGAACGTTGATTCGGGAAAGGAACAGGAACTCTCCCTGCCGGTTAATTGACGTTTCCCCGTGTCGGGACGCGGGTTTTCCGCCTCCGGTTCAAGGAATTTCCGACCATTGCCAGATGCATGTTTCCGGGGCATATTGGCAGTGGTAATTGGTTATGAGCGAAACGGGAAAATTCCTCAAAGGCAAATTGCTGCTGGACGGCGGTGTTTTGGCCGGCTCCTTTTTCCATCACACGGTGGTGCTGGTTTGCGAGCACAACGCCGAGGGGGCTTTTGGCCTCGTGCTCAACCGCGCCGCCGGCAACAAGGTGGGGGAAGTGCTCGTGGCCAACCTGCCCGACCGGCTTCGGGAATCGCCGCTTTTTCTCGGCGGGCCGGTGCAGCCGACCGCGTTGAGCTTTTTGCATGCGGACAGTTTCATCCCCGACGCGAATGTAATTCCGAATTTGAACCTCGGCCATTCGCTGGATGATCTGTTGGAAATCGGCGAATCGTTTTCACCGGAGAAAAAAGTCAAGATGTTCGCGGGCTACGCCGGCTGGTCACCCGGCCAGTTGGAAACCGAAATAAAACGCAAGGCATGGCTCACGTTCCCCGCGTCGCTCGAACTCGTCTTTGAAACGCCGCCCGAAGAGCTCTGGCACAAAATTTTAAAAAACAAGGGCGGCTGGAAAAACAAACTCCTCTCCCAAATGCCCGACGATTTGTCGCAGAATTGATTGCCTGCGCATGAAAAACAAATTTGTGGCCGATGTTTTTCACCGGTTTATGCGGGGGGAAAAAGGCCGCAATGTCGGAATCCGTTGAAAAGAAATACGCTGCCGAGCTTACGAATGCCAATCCGCAGCAGAAGTTTCAAATTCGAGAGCGGATGGTGAAGGAATATCTGCGACGGGGAAAAAACGAGGGCCACAAACCGTCGCCGGGAACTTTGTGGTGAATTCAATTCGCCTCGACGCGCTTTAACCGCCCTTCTTTGCCAAGCGCTTTTTGGCTGCGGCCAGACGTTCGCGCACAATTTCCAGATCGTCATTGCCATCGCAAAATTCAATGACCAGTTTGGCCAGGGCAACCAAATGTTCCACTTGGAAGCTCAATGGCCGTCCGCGCCGACGGCACATTTCTTCCAGTTCCGCCCGCTGCTCATCGGACATGCGGATGTTGTATCGGAGATTTTTCTTTGCCACCCGTAAAGGCTGCCAAAGCAACGAAATGAACTCATGGCGAAAAAGGGTTGACAAAGGCAGACAACGGCTCAATCTGAACGCAAGTTTGTTTCCCAAACGTCACAGAGAAACATCTGGACGGAATGGGGACTCTGCCGCAAGATTTTATTGCGAGATGAATCTGGCGAATCCAGCCGCGCTGCGGGGGCAAAAGGGAAGCCCACTTCCAAAAAGGCAATCTGTGAAAACTGTTAATCACATTAAATTGAACTACCAGTTATTCCGACTAATAATCCCTGTTTTCCCCACCGACAGGAAAGGCTGTCCCACCAAAGCGAGTCAAAACCATTAGCCGGAAGGAATGTATTTATATGAAAGCTCTCCCCCAAAAATCCCTGGTTATTGCCGCCATGTTGAGCGCGGCGTGCATTGCCGGTTTAATGCCGGCCCACGCCCAGGAGACCGGCCCGGTGACAAACAGGCTCATCCACACGCCGGCCATCAACCCGGAATTGGCGGCGCAACTGGCGGCGGTGGAGCAACTGCCGACCATTGCGGCAGACGCGGTGCCGCGCGGTGCCTGCAATTTTTATTCGGCCCAATTCCCCAACTGGCCGCCGCTGCCCGCAAATATTTACGGCGTGCCAGTTTGGGATCTGGGAGACGGCTGGTATCTGGTTGACGATCTCCAGATTGACTACGCGGCGATGGACGCGGAAGCGACCGCCTCGGCTACGACCACGAGCGCCAACGTCAAGCCGATGGGGGGCGGATTTTCTCCAGACGACCAGACGCAAAGTGGATTCCCATATTTAACCATTGCCCCGACCGGGACGAACCAGCTTTTGATCACCGTTATCAACACCAACCCGGCAACTTACTATCTGCAAATGACGCCCGTGCTGGCGAACACGAATTATCCCTTTGCGATCATTGCCAACGGTGTTGCCGGACAGTCGAATTTTACCGTAAATATCGGGCCGTTCGCGGACGAATTTTTCCGGGTATTCATGGCGACAAACAATCCAGGGCAAGGCATCGCCGTGTTTATTGACAGTCCGGCCAACGGAGCCACCGTTCAATAACGGACAACCCCCACCCATTAACACTCAGGAATATTATGAAACTCAGCCAAACAGTCCGTATTTTTTGTTTGTTTCTAATCGGCACGGTGATCCTGCACGCCGACTCGTGGCAAATGACAACATTGGGAATCGCGGCGGGGCAAAGCCAGGCTCTGGCCTTGCGTTCCGACGGCAGCGTCTGGACTTGGGGCACCAATCAGGTTGGCGAAATGGGCATCAGCAACTTGACCGGCAGCTACTTTCCCTTGCGCATTTCCGGCGTGAGCAACGTCACCGGCATTGCGGCAGGCTGGCAACATTCGCTGGCTGTTGAAAGCAATGGAACCGTTTGGGCTTGGGGGGCCAACAATGGCGGACAGCTTGGCAATGGGAACAACAACAATATCGTGCCGGTGCCAGTTACCGGCATTACCAACGCAGTCGCCGTATCGGGCGGATCTGCGCATTCACTGGCGCTGCTTGCCAATGGCCAGGTGATGGCATGGGGCACCAACGCCCAAGGTCAGCTCGGAAATGGAACCTACAATTCCACCAACCAACCGATTTTTGTGTCGAATTTGACCAATGCGGTCAAAGTGGTGGCCGGAGGGTATCATTCCGTGGCCTTGGACGCATCCGGGGTGGTTTGGTGCTGGGGTTATGGTTACGATGGCGAAATTGGTAACGGTCACAATAACTTCACGCCCACACCGGTTGCCGTCTTAAGCAATATAGTGGACATTGCTGCGGGAGCCAAACATAGCGTGGTGTTAAAGAACGATGGCACAGTTTGGGCATGGGGCTACAATGGTAATGGACAATTGGGGCTGGGTAATACTAATGCAACGAATGTGCCGACCCTCGTAAGCAGTATTAGCGGAGCGCAGGCTATCGGTGCAGGATTCTTCACCTCAGCCGCCACCCTGACCAACGGCCAGAATTTGACCTGGGGATTTCAAAATGGAAGTCTTTTATTGCCGACCCAACTGGCTCCAGCGTCACCGTTCGTCAAATACGCGTTGGGAACGAGCGCCAGCAATAAAAATTTTTCCTTGGGCATGGCGGCCAACGGCGCGGTCTGGGCTTGGGGCGACAATGAGTATGGCCAGTTCGGAAACGGCAACACACTATCGCCATTTAGCGGCAATTTGGAACTCATGCCCACAGAGAGCTTCGCGCCGACGCCACCCGCCCGGTGGGGCGAATTTCTCCGGGGCGACACTTTCGACTTTGGCAACAACACCAACCACGATCTGGATTTTTGCTCGATTGTGGTGCCGATTGACATGGAACAGGGCGTGGCCTTGAACGCCACCGGCAGCGACTCCTACTGCTATTCCAATTCGCCGCCGTGGTTCCTGACCATTGCCAACCAGCCGGTTTATCTTTCCACGTCCCTGTCCAGCCCGATGATTGCGGTCAATAATCCCGTGACGGCCTTTGGCAGCCAGGGCAGCGGTTCGCCGTTATTTCCCAACCAACCCTACCGCTTTGGCGTCTATGCGGGCGGCTTTGACGAAAGCACTCCCGCAGCCACGAATGCCATCCGCATTTCCGTTTATAACGCGACCAATTTCGTCACCGGCGCAACCAATGTCGCCCCGATCAACGTCTTTACCATTTCGCTGCCACGCCGAACCGTCAGTGCTGATTCCAACCTTTGGACGGCGTTTATGAGCAATGGAGCAGCCACCACGTTTGCCACCAATGGCCTGACTACGACCGTGCAATTTCTCGATAATGGCCTGACCAATGACGAAGTCTTTGGCCTCAGTTGGCTGAACGGCCAGGTCATTACCAACTATATTTTGACGGGATACGAATTGACGCACATCGCCAGTTCAACCAATTATTTTTACAAGGTGGAAGTGCTGGGCAAAGTCCAAGTCGGAAACACCAGCCTGAATCTCTTTGCCACCAATTCCGCCGGCGTTTGGGCGTACACGCCGCTCTACACGCTGGATTTCAACCAGCCGTCGCCGCTGCAATCCAGTTACATGAATCAACTGTTCTTTCAGGGAACGCCCACGCCGCCGACTTACGCGGATGCGACCCCGGTTGGCATGGCGGGCGTGAGCCTTGCGGTTACGAACCAATATGCGCTGACCAGCAATACCGCCTACACGAACTTGGACAACAGCCCGGAACTTCGGCGGCACCCGGTGCTGGACCAGTTTGTATTGGACATGAACAAGAACCCGCTGGCGCTCGCCAGCTATGTCATCAACCAGATTGAACTGGCCGACCCGTATGCCTCCGCCCAAGCGGGTGGTTCCGTGATGCCGCAGGTCACATGCGGTGGCATTGACCGGAGCGCCTTGGGAACTTTTCTAGAAGGACGCGGCTCGCCCATTGAACAATGCGCCCTGCTGGTATATCTGCTGCGGCAAGCGGGCTATTCGGCGGCTTACGTCTTCCCCAATAACAACAATCTGTTCATGTCGGCAAACCATGTCAGCCAGCTCATGGAAATGCAGGTCAATGGCATCTTGTATCCCAACGGCATTCCCATCATTACAAACAGCCTCCTGTCACTGAACTATCCCTGGGTGGTGGCCAACATCGGCACGAACACCGTGCATATTTTCCCGTGGCTCAAAGACCATGAGATCGTCGAAGGCGTCAATCTGTATGACTACATGCCCGCCAACTATAACACCGCGCTGCAATGGGTGGAACAATATGTGCGCGGGAACACCAACATTCTGAATCTGGACAGCGAGAACGTGGTTTCCAAACTGTTCCCGGAATTCGTACAGCAATATTTAAGTCCCTTGGGACCGTCTTTCTCGATGGACAATCTCGGTGTCCGGGCATTCAACCGGCAACACCAGTTCCCATCCTGGTCATACCTGCCACAACCCGATACCGTGACCAATTTGAGCGCCCTGACGGTCGTGGACAATCTGGGTGACAGCAACAGTTTCCCATTCCTGACCAACGTCTTTAACACCGTGCGCGTGCAGGTTTACAGCAACAGTGTGAGCGGCAACCCGGTGCTGGACAGCGGCACTTGGGATTCGTGCGATTTGGGCGACCGGAAATTTCTGTTGTTCACCAATGCCGGGCGGTTGTCGTTGTGGCTGGCTCCCTACCGGCCGGGCGTGACCACCGTCCAAGCCTTTGCCGGCCCAAGTTCCCTCGCCCTGCAATCCAATTCCGTGCCCGTCGGTTCACTCGGCTATCTGGCCATTCAAAGCATCCACCACCGGCAAACGGCCAGTTTGACTTCGCCCTATGCCTTCTTTCCGCTGAACGAATCCATCGGCGCGACCAACCTTGGCCACTGCAATTTGGGCGATGTCGCGGCCATCGCACTGGATTATGGACAGGTTACTCCGCTCATGTTGCAACAGCACGAGGAAACCTATTGGGGTTTGCAGCGGCAACGCGCCACCAATTCGAGCCTGGTCCTCAATGTTTGGGATTATCAGGGAACGGCCGCGTATTTGTTGGGCATGGGGTATTTCCAAAAGAACGATGCCTTTGACGTGAACAACCAGCAATGGCATAAAGTGCGCGATTTAATCAAATTTTCCTCCGGCTTGGGAGTCATTGGGGCGACGGGCAATGCCACGAATATGCAGGCCAAGGTGGATATGTACAACAACGGTGAGTTGTCCATTGGAAACGGGAGCCTGCAACCAAGCAGCGGCTTGCCCGATTTCACCGCCTTGCAGAACTATTACATATTGGCCATCACGGCGGGTTCGGCGCAGGAGCATGACGTGATCCAGAGCATGTTCCCCGACCAGAATGCCGTTTCGACCGTGCGACTGCTGCAAATGGCCCAACAGCGGGCTACCAACGGCAATTCGCCGATTCTCGAACTTTACGCCAACAATTACGCGGCTGCGGGGAACAAGACTAACGCTGGCTACGGCTCTAAGCTGCTGAAGAACCAGGATACCAACATGTGGACTTCCGTCAGCAATATCTTTAACCAGCCGGGCGGCGCTTATGCGCGCGTGCTCATTACACCAGCGAAAATGACCAATGCGCCCAAAACCTACATTGGCATGGGTGCATTGATCCTCGGTGAGCAGGAGGAGGCAGCCCTGATTTCAGCCAACAGCGCGACGCTCAATGGCGGCTGGGGCAGCGAAGAACCAAGCTTTGATACGACGCCTCCAACAGAGCCAACTCTGTCTTGGAATCTGGACGTGGATTCTTTCGGCAGTCCCACCTTTATTTACAATAATCCGACCGCCGGGGACACCTACACCCCGGTATTGTCGGCACAGGATACTGCCGGATTAGGCAATAACACCATTAGTCTGACGCCCGAACAGACACAGCAGGCCCAACAGTTTACTTTGCTGACTGGTCAATCCGGTGGCACCACGCAGTCCGCGATGGTCAGTGATGGCAACACCGGCTCAATCGGTCTGACCGACGCAGGGTTGCGCAGCGGCCAAACTATCGCCGAACCAGTCAATATCACTTCGGGTGAGTTTTACGAGGACACCGTGGATTTGTCCCTGCCGGGGCCGCTGCCGTTGCAGTTGCGCCGGAATTACACCAGCCTGAATCTGCAAGCGAACGAATTCGGGTACGGCTGGAAGATGAACTTCAATCCGTATCTCGTAATTGCCTCGAATATCATTTACGCCGCCGAATTGGACGGGACAACATTGGCGTATCGCCTGACGAATGGTGTCTGGAAAGTTCTGCCCAAGGACAATCCCACCCTGAACAACAACAGCACTCACGGCGTGGGGTCAACCGCCAATCTTTTCAATTCCGTGCTGACCACCAACAGCGGCACCAATTACGTCATCTCCGCGCCGGACGGCAACCAGCGCACCTATCAGGTGATGTCTTTCCCCGTGATGAGCGGTACGAACACGCTCTCCCGCACCCGCCCCTACCTGACCCGATGGCAGGACGCCGCCGGCAATTATGCGCTCTTTTATTACGGCACTAACGCCACGGCGGATGATTGGGGCCAATTGAACTGGATCAACATGGCCAACGGCAACACCTTGGTCTTCAAGTACGATTTTTACGGCAGAATCATCCAGGCCATGACCGGAGACGGGCGGTTTGTCTATTATCAGTATGACAGCTATGGCGACCTGATCAACGTCACCCTGCCGGATTCTTCGCAGTGTCAGTATCAGTACCAGCATTACACCTTCACCACCAACAGCACCACCTACACCGATTCGACGCATCTGATCAGCCAGGATATTAAACCAAGCGGGCGTATTGTAGCCAACAGCTATGACAACTTGCGGCGCGTCATCACCCAGGCTGCGACCGTCGGGACTAACCTGACGTTATATACCAACGCCTATTTCTATTACACTAACAACATCACCAGTCTCTCCAACCAGCTTGCCAGCGGCGCGACGCGGGTGGACGACTTCTTCCATCATTCCACCGTTTACTATTACACCAACAATCTCATCACCAACACGGTGGATCCGCTGGGCCATGCCATTCAGCAGGTGTGGTTTCCCGATGCCGCCACGAACGTGCCCGGATTTTATCCGCGCAGCCTGCAATACTCCGTTGATAAACGCGGCCTCACCAATCAATTCTTTTACGATTCTTTCGGAAACGTCACCCAAAAAGTGATGATCGGCAACCTCACCGGCGAGGGATTTTCCAACCAGACGGCCACCAACACGGCCACCTACACCACAAACAATCTGCCGAATGTCGTCAAAGACCCGTCGGGCAATGGCCTTCAATTCACCTATGACAGCGCCGATCCGTTCCGGCCAATACAAACTGTGCGCGTCAATGGCGCAACCCCGGTGGCCACCAACTATTATTTTTACACGAACATTGCTCAGGTCTCCAGCCTTGGCGTCACCAATTTCGCCTTCGGCATGTGCTGGCAAAAGGTCGTGGGCGGCGCAACGAATATCTTTGGTTTTAATGGCAACGGCTTCTTGACTCAAAGCACCAGCTACCCGGCCACGCCCGATAACCCCGCCGACACCGACCCGCCCATCATCCATTATTTGAGCTACAACCTGCGCGGGCAGATGTATCAGGAACAAACCGCCGGGGGCGGCACCGTCCAGTTGGATTACGACCCAATGGGCCGGGTGATTTCCCGGCAGGTTTTCGACCAGAACAGCAACAACGTCTCGTCGGAATTCAATTATTACAATCGCAACGGCGAACTGGAATGGTACGATGGCATGCGCTCCAATCCCCAGGATTACGTCTATTACATTTACGATGGGGCAGGCCGGAACATCCAGCAGATCAAGTCCCGCTCCCAGGCCAAAAGTGATGGCACCGGCGTGGAAGCGCCTGCCGGCACTGCCGCCTATGCCACCACGTTCCAGACGTTTGATGGTTTCGGAGATCAAACGTCCGTCACCGACTCGCGCGGCGTTGTCATCACCAATCAGTTTGACCCCTTGGGCCGCGTCGTTTTGCGGCAGGTTTGGGAAACTAATGGCATGGTTTTGAAAACGGAACAGTTTGCCTATGAAAATGGGGGTCAAGTGACTCTGGCCACCAATGCCTTGAGCGGCGTCACGCAAACGCTTTATACCCAAACCGGCAGCCCTTGTTTCGTTTCCACCCCGGATGGAGCCACCAACGGCACGACGTATTATCTGGATGGCCGGGTGAAGCGCCAGTATTTGAACAACGGCAGCTATTGGCAGACGATTTATGATGATGTCAACCTGCTCGCCACGCGCACCTTCTATTCCAGTGGCGGCGCCGCCTTGGCGACTAATGTTTCCGGTTTCGACCGCCGGGGCAACGTCATCCTCAAAGTGGACGCGGCGGGCAACGCATTTACCAATGTCTACGACGGCTTGAACCGGCTGAAGATGACGGCCGGGCCGGCCATTGTCACCGTGGCGAGCCATGAAAATCCGATCACTTTCGTGATTACTTACGTGACCAATGTGCTGCAACATTCGGTGACCTGTTCCTTTGATGCCGCCGGGTTGGCGGCCACTAACGTGAACGCCCTGGGCGAAACCTCTGTCACGACAATGGATGTGCTCGGCCGCACCACCAGCGCTCTGGTTTATGGTTCATCCAACGCGCTGGTGCGTGAAAAGCATTTTTCTTACTCCGGCGACCACAACAGCGTCACGGTGACGGATGGGTCGGGAGCCAACGCCGTGAGCCGCACAACATGGACGGATGACGACGGCCATACGGTGTTGTCCATCGCGTATCCGTCCAGTGGATTGAATGAATTCACCCTAAACCGCTATGACGTTGCCGGGAACCTTGTTTCGTCCCAGCACAACTCCTCTGCCGGGGGTTCCGTTGCCAATTGGACAACCACCAGCCTGGCCTATGACGGCTTGAACCGGGTCATCCAAAAGGTTGACCGCGACAATGCCGTCACGACCTACGCTTACGATCCATTAAACGACCTGACCAATCGCGTCATGCCAGGCAGCAATCTGGTCTATGCGGCGAGCTATAATCCCGCGGGTCAGATGCGGAACGAATGGAATGTGAGCGGCGGCAATTTTGCGCGCAGCAACAATTACTCCTGGTTTGCCAGCGGCAGTCCCTTTGCCGGTCTGTTGCAAACCAGGACGGATGGACGCGGGGTGTCTTGCGTCTATTCCTACGATTCGTGGTTGCGCGCCACCAACTTTGCTTACAGCGGCCCGTTGCCGGAACAGGATTTGACGACGACTTTGCAATATGAACCGCGCGGGTTTGTCACCAACATCACCGAACAGTTTACCGGCACCAATACCGCCCCGGCGGTTTCAGTGCAACGCACATTCGATGTCTATGGCCAGTTGGCTTCCGAGTCCGTCAACGGCGCGTTCGCTTACAGCGACAATCAGGCATGGGATGCCGCCGGACGGCGCACCCAACTGGCTATCAACTCTCAACCATCAACTGGCAACTACGGCTTTGGCTGGCAGGCGGACGGCAATCTGATTGCAGCCAGTGATTCAACCGGCAACGGTGCTTACAGCTATAACACGGCTGGATTGCTGAATTGTCGCAACGTCGGCAACCGTTCCACCACCATCACTTCACGCGATGGCGAAGGACAACCCTTGTCCATCAGCACCACCGTCAACACCCAGCCGCAATTAAACGAAACGAATGTCTGGTCGGGTGACGGTTTGCTCTTATCACATTCCGTGTGGCGGGGGGATTTCGGCATGGATAACCGCGCTTACGCTTACGCCAATGCCAGCCGCCGATTGACTCAAGAACAACTCAACGTCAATGCCTCAATCACTTGGACAAACACGTTCGGATACGATAACGGCGTTGCCAGTGGCCCCGGAGTTTTGACTTCTGCCGGACAAAGCGGGGCCTCGACCCCGCAGTGGAGTGGCTTTGCCGGAGCGTTCTCGCGTGTCAGCACCTCGACCAATACGATGATTTCTTATGCGGCTTACGGCCATACCATTGGCCTGGTGACTTTGAACGCGTGGCTCGACAATCAATCGGTGCCGGTGACGACAATCGGCACCAGCACCAATTCGATGCAGTGGCGCGCGCCCCTGCAACTTGTGCCGGGAACCCACCAGTTAACCGTGGCCGCCCAAGTGTTGAACGGCCTCTACACAACCTCGGTCACAAATACCTTCACCAACACCGTGTCCTATCAGGCCGCGACGGACACCTATGACGCCGCCGGAAACATCACCAATCGTGTCTGGCGCAACCCCAGCGGCGGGGTGGACCGCACCCAAATCCTTTCCTGGGACGCGCGCGGACGATTGCATTCCGTCATTGAAAGGGACGTGAACAATTCCGGCTACAATTGGAGCGCGGTTTATGACCCGCTTAATCGCAGGTTGCAAACGACAGCCGTTCTTGTCACTAACGGCGTTACTTTCAACTATCAACCTTCAACTATCAACCAATACTACGACCCGCAAGTCGAGTTCTTGGAACTCGGTGTCAACTACGGTAGCACGACTGAATGGAAACTTTACGGGCCAGACTTGAACGGCAAGTATGGCGGATTGAACGGCATCGGCGGATTGGATGCGGTTTCCCCGGTTCTGAATTTGTTTGACCCAACCATCAGCGATGAGCGTGGCAACGTTCTTGGCGTGCTCATTAACGGTGTGATGTCCTGGAATTCTGCCCGACCCACCGGTTACGGAGCCGTGCCGGGCTACCAGCCATTGCCTTTGGCAAACGGAGCCAGCCTTTCGCTGGCCTCCGCCTGGCGGGGACGTTGGGCGGACATCACAGGTTATTATCAGATCGGGTTGCGGCCTTACGACCCGGTTTCAGGTCGTTGGCTTACTTACGATTCGGTTTGGAACGAAATTGATGCCAGCGGCATGTCCTACTGCGGCGGCGACCCGATCAATCGGGCGGACCCGGATGGAAGATTATCGGCCAGCGCGTCATCCAGCCAACTTACTTTAGGCGTGAATTCGGTTCCGAATATAAACTATAATATCATGCCGAATGCAGAAATCGTCGTTGATCCGGAAAATGGTAATTCGGAAGTTCCTCTGAACACTTCATTTATTCAAGCGGCAGGGTCTCCATCGGTCGTAACCTTGCCTATTTGGGATCCTGGCAGGGGGACGACTTATATGACCACATTTCCGCAGCAAGAACAATACATGGAGGTATTTACAGCGGCTGCATACACAGCCTACCAAGCTTCACAGATTGGCATTATGGCCCTTACGATGGTTTCTGGACAAGAACAGCTTCTTCCTGAAGAAATGAAATTAATGGCCGAAGATACGGGACTTGCCGACCTTGCACAATTCAGGCAGGAATTGGGGCCGATACCTGGGGGCGGACAACCAAACGGCGGGACTTTGGCGAGACTGGATATCGGCGGAAATTCATATTATGGGATCAACGCCCATGGCACTGAAATTACATTAAACGTTAATGCAATTACCGAAACTCATGCAGAAGCCGATGCATTCCAACAGGCCGCAAATGCCGGAATGACCGGTGACAGTGCGACGCTTTACGTGGATCGTGAGCTTTGCGGTGCGTGCGGCCAAAATGGTGGCGTAAATTCGATGGCTAGTCAGCTTGGAATTAAACAGTTAACAATTGTCACTCCAAGCGGAAGGGTGACAATTCCTGTGTATTAGCGCATTTGGATATGAAACTAATACTAGATTTTTGGTCTCAAGGAAAAAATGTGGAGAGCGTAATCGATGATCCAAAGTTATCAGTTATCATGGAAGCGCTTAACGCACTAGATGGTGTAAATCGAACAATGATATCACTGACATGTAACGAGCAGTGTTTCCTGTTGATTGCCGGCCCGTATCGTGGTGGATATCTCGTCAACGGTACATTAAATAACAAAGATTTTTTTAGCCCAAAAAATGCCAACGCTGAACCGATACAGGTCACTTGTTTCATTGGTGGGCAAGATGGTGTTTATAGAGCAGAGCAATTTGTGCCTAAGCAGATCGCGGAAAGTGCAGCAGTGTATTTTTATAGGAATCAGGATTTTTCCCCCGACATAGACTGGTATTCTCGGAATGGGCGTGGCCCCCGGCTTATGCGAAGTTGAAATCAAACTCGACATGCTATCCAATGCAAGAATTGAACTTGCGAGCCAACTACTCTGTGGCAACCAATGGTATGACCAACGGCAGGACTAAATGGCTGGAGTTGTGGCTGCTCTGGCTCGTTTGGCTGACTCTGCTGCAAAGAGCGCCTCTGGATTCGCCGTTTCAAATAAAATCGCAGGTTTAGCATCGCACGCGACCAAGATAATTTGCTTGCCGATCGTACAAGTGAACCCTACGCGCCAACCAATAGCACCCGTGGTGCCAATGAAAATCAAACGCTGGAACGGCTTCTCGGTTACGAACGTTTCTCAAAACGGAGCCAAGAACCTATTTAAAGACCTGCCCGCCAAGGGTTGTTGTTTCCGTATCTGTCGCGGGTGCGGGCAAACGACCGCACGACGGAGTTTAGATCACGTTGTCGGCAGCTTGGCATTCAGGGCGTTACATTGCACAGCTACCTCTACGCGTGGGCGGAACGGGCCAAAGACGGTGGGCTACCCGGAACGGTTCGCACAGGAAGGCTTTGGGGCACAACAGCAAGGCGGTGCATCGTGCCTACGCCAAACGCGCCCTGATGAAAATTCCATCGTTGGAGGAATATGAACGAGAGGCAGCATTAAATGTAAAATCTACAATTTGATTGCATTTGGGTCATGCAATGCAATTCTTACACGATGAATGTCTTAAAAGGTTCGCTGGCTCCCGTTGCTCTATTTTGCCTTTTAACGATTGGAACATGTACACAAGCGACAGCGGATGACAGCCAGTTATTCGCTTTCAAGTTTCAAACCAATCAACCGCTGGTCTACGCCGTCTCGTTAAAATTTAGAACGGTCACAGACAACAATATCGGTGGCAAAAACTCGCTGGTAAGCAACACCCGAGAAATCCGTTATAAAGTGCAACTGACTGGTTATAAAAAAAATCCGGATGGCACCACGTTGGTGTATTTCAAGCCGTACGACTTCGCGGAGGACATGGACAATGTTGGTTTGAGCCATGTTGTTACCCAAATCCGAGGTTTGAAAATCAAAAGCCAGCAAAACGGTATCGTCATCATTGATACAGAAAATAATGTGGGCATGGGACAGGTAAATACGAGCAAAATCAGTGTTTATCCTAACTTGTTGAGTGGCTATTTTAACTTCGATCCAAAGGGCAGAACCTTGAAATTTGAAGGAGACCTTCCATTCATTGATTATTGGACCGATATGTTCAAAGGGCGGATCGGATTTTTCTGGATATGCTTTCCAGACCATCCAGTCGGCATCCAGGAAGCATGGACAGAAAATATTCCTATGATACCCGGCGGAGGCCTAGCCCTGGACAACCCGCTAACGTTCACGAATACGTTTACGCGGGGACCGAATCTGACGACCGACGGAAACCCAATAGCGACCTTTGACATGACGAGCGTGGGTCACTTGAAAAATATCAGTGGCAACAGCGAGCAAAACGGGCAGAAATCCAGGTTAAACATTTCACAATATGACCACAATCTGTTCGCAACGTATCACTTCGACCAGAAACGTGGAGTTTTGCTGGATGCCAACACAATCGAAACGTCCGACATCTCCATTGACATGCTGGTGCAGGGGAATTCAGCGACCAGTCATATGAATAGTAAAATGGAAAACCAAATAAACTTGATTACCGAGCCTATCGAGCCACCCCCAAAATAAGCGCAATCAACGCATTTTGTGCCACGGTTACGAGTGTCTGGAGTTTTGCCAGATACAGGAAGGTTTCGCACTTACACGCCAACCAAAGCACGCGTGATGCCAATGAAAATTGAACGCTGGAACAGCTTCTCGGTTACGAACGCTTCTCAAAGCGAAGCCAAGCTCACCTACATCAAACTGAACCGCCAAACGCCTTGCCCGCCTCGTGGCGCTGCTTGTCGCGCCGTAGCAGTTCTGCGAAGGCTGATCCCAGTCAACCAAGAATGTTGTGGGAGGTTTTTCACTCGCAACACTCGGCTCGCTTTCGGTCATGGCGGCGACCATCCCAGTTATGTGAATTTTATGTTCGGCCGATGTGGAATTTCCTGTCAATTGAAAGTCATCAATTCGCTTCGACGCGCAATAAGGCCGCGTCTGATTTCGCCAGAACTTCCGTCCGTTCCAAGCATGCCGGCACGAGACAAAATTGGCCGGCCGACAATTTTACCGAAGTCGGATCGCTTTGAATTTCAAGCCGGCCGCTTAACCCCGCGATGATTTGCAGAGTGCCTGGTTTTAATGAAACACCTGCGCTTGCATTCATTCGCCAGGTCTCGACCTTGAAAAGCGGGTCGTCCACGAGCGAACAGCGTTGGATTAAAGTATCGCCGCTGAATTTGCTTTGAATGAGCGCCGGTTCGAAGTCATTGAAATCAATGCTGGCGAGTGATTGGGCGACGTGCAACTCGCGCGGTTTGCCGCCCAGCCCGACGCGGTTCCAGTCAAAAACGCGGTACGTTGTGTCCGAGTTCTGCTGGATTTCAAAAATTACCAGGCCGGCGCCGATCGCGTGGACGCGGCCGCTGGGCAGAAACATCGCGTCGCCCGCGCGCACGGGAATTCGGTGAAAACATTCTGCAACCGTGCCGTTCTTGATTTTCTTTTCAAACGTTTCACGCGTGACCCCGCGATTCAGTCCGACGAACAGTTCCGCCCCCGGGGCGGCGCCGGCGATAAACCACATTTCGGTCTTTGGTTCGCCGCCAGGTTCAGCGGCCTTGCTTGCGGGCGGATGGACTTGCAGTGAAAGTTTTTCCCGCGCATCGAGAATTTTGCAGAGCAAAGGAAAACGATTTTTCGCCGCTGGTTTCGCATCGCCGAGCAATTCGGCCCGATGATTTTCCATCAACCAGCGCAGATTTTTCCCGGCCAGCGGGCCATTGGCGATGACGCTGACGTCGCCCGGCCGGTCGCTGATTTCCCACGATTCGCCAATCGGCCGGCCCGTCGGCAGTTTCTTTTGGTAGAGCCGTTCCATTTCACGTCCGCCCCAAATGCGGTCTTTGAAAATCGGATGGAAGGTGAGCGGATAAAGCACTGGGAATTACGCGGGTGAGGCGGTGGGAACAACACCATTCACGACCGGGTCGGTGTTTTCGATGAAATGCCCGTGCGCGCGGAATTTCGCGTAGCGTTTTTTCAGCCGTTCGGCCGGTGGCATCGCGGCGAGTTCGCCCAGGTGTTTGAGCAGATGGGTCTTCAAATTTGCGGCGGCTTCAGCGATGTCGTTATGCGCGCCGCCCAGCGGTTCGGGAACGATTTCATCCACGAGGCCGAGTTCGAGCAGGTCCTTGGCGGTGATTTTGAGGGCCTCGGCGGCTTTCGGCGCGGCGGCGCGGTCTTCCCAAAGAATGGCCGCGCAGCCTTCGGGGCTGATGACCGAGTAATAGGCATTTTCCAAAATCAACACGCGGTCGGCCACGCCGATGCCGAGCGCGCCGCCCGAACCGCCTTCGCCGATGACCACGGCGATGACGGGCACTTCCAACAGCATCATCTCGCGGAGATTGACGGCGATGGCCTCGGCGATATGGCGTTCCTCCGCGCCGATGCCGGGATACGCACCGGCGGTGTCAATGAGCGTGATGATGGGCAGGCCGAATTTGTTGGCGAGCCGCATCAAGCGCAACGCCTTGCGGTAGCCTTCCGGATGAGCACAGCCGAAATTGCGCAAAATGTTTTCCTTCGTGTCCCGGCCTTTTTGCGTGCCGATGACGACGACGCGGTATTCGCCCAGTTTCGCAAAGCCGCCCACCATCGCGCGGTCTTCGGCAAACAGCCGGTCGCCGTGCAGTTCATGAAAGTCGGTGAACGTCTTTTCCAGGTAATTCAGGGTGTAGGGACGTTTGGGATGCCGCGCCAGTTGGACGCGCTGCCACGCGTTGAGGTTCAAAAAAATCTGCCGGCGGGTTTCCTCCAGTTTTTTTTCGATGAGCTGGATTTCTTCCTCAAAGCTGATGTCCATTGCATGCGTTTCCGGATGTTTGCGGAGTTCGTCCAGCTTGTCTTGCAGTTCGATGATCGGCTTCTCGAAATCGAGCTGGTGTTTCATGCGTCGGGAAAATTAAACGTTTTTCGTCCTGCAATCAATGCGAATTCCATCAAGGCAAAAAAAAGGCCGGACTTTCGTCCGGCCCCCACGGTGACGAGGTTTAAACGCCTTCACCGAGGCGCTCAGAAGGGTGGCGCGACCAACTTGGGGTCGCTGTTCGAGCCGCGCCACGAGCAAAACCTCTATGCCAACCCTAAACGAACAGCGAAATCCTTCATTGCCACTGTTTCATAGACTGAGTAAATATGCAAATGGTTCAATAATTTGTCAAATTTTTTTGCGCGTTTTATGTCAGCGGAAAATCGCTGAAAATTTTAGTTTTTGTCCTGAATTGAGTCACTCGCGCCAAGGGGGTGCGGCCTTTGGAGAAGAGCGACTCGCGCAATATTGCTTCCTTGTCAGCGCCCGACACCAGCACCCAAACCTGCTTTGCCACTGCAATTACTGCGTAACCGAGCGTAATGCGATTTGGCGGCGGCTTGGGCGAATTATTCACCGCACGATAAATTGCGTTGTCTGAAATTAAGACACCCGGTTCGCCCGGAAAAAGCGACGCCACGTGGCCATCCTCGCCCATGCCGAGAAAAATTAAATCTAAAACCGGCTGGCCGGTCTTATTTACTGGCACGATTTTGGAAATTTCTGTTGCAGCGGCTTTCGCTGCGGCTTCCGGTGAATCTTCGCCGCGAATGCGGTGAATTTGCGCGTCGGCAATTTTCAACGGAGCGAACAGTAATTTTCGGGCGATGGCAAAATTGCTTTCCGCATCACCTGGCGGCACGCAACGCTCGTCCGCCCAGAAAAAATGCACGTTGTTTGGGAGGGCCGGCGCGTCACCGCCCCCAAATTTTCGCGCCTTTGCTTGTTCCACGACCGAACCGAAAAATTTCCGGGCGATGCGTCCGCCGGACAACGCCACACAATGCCTCTCGCCCGTGCAGTTCGCGGCGGCGATTTCATCCAGCCACGCGCTGGCGACAGCGCGCGCCAGTTCGTCGGCGCTGGCGAAGGAAATCAGTTCGAACTTTTTCATTTTACCATCTGCGGCTCGTGCCAGGCGTGGCCGCTTTGCGCGAGCAAATCCTCGGCAGCGGCCGGTCCCCACGTGCCGGGAGCATAAAATTCGCGGTTCGTCAGCTGCTTGCCATCCCAACCGGCGCGGATGGAATCCACAATTTTCCACGCGGTTTCCACTTCGTCGCGCCGGATGAACAGCGTCGTGTCGCCGGCGATGGCTTCGAGCAGCAGCCGTTCGTAGGCTTCGGGCGTGTAGGCGCCGAACTCGGCGTCGTAGCTGAAGTTCATTCGCACCGGCCGCACGCCGAGGCTCATGCCGGGCACCTTGCCGTTGAAGCGGAGGTAAATTCCCTCGTTCGGTTGCAGGCGCAGCGCGATGGCGTTGGGATCGAGCTTCTGGCCGCTTTGCGCGGCAAAAAGCACATGCGGCGTGGGTCGAAATTGAACCCGCACCTCGCTCGCGCTTTGCGGCAGGTATTTGCCGGTGCGCAAATAAAACGGCACACCGGACCAGCGCCAGTTGTCAATGAACAGTTTCAAAGCGACATAGGTTTCAACGTTGGAATCGGGCTGCACTTTCGGTTCCTGCCGGTAACCCGGCGCCGGCTGCCCGTTCACCGTGCCGGCAAAGTATTGTCCGCGCACCACTTGTCGCGCGACGTCGCCGGGACCCAGCGCGCGGATGGATTTGAGCAGTTTCACCTTTTCGTCGCGAATGGCCTCAGATTCGAGCGACACGGGCGGTTCCATCGCGATGAGCGCAAGGACCTGGAGCATGTGGTTTTGCACCATGTCCCGTAGCGCGCCGGCTTCCTCGTAATAACCGCCACGCTGGCCCACGCCCAGTTTTTCGCTGACGGTGATTTCCACATGGTCAATCAGGTTGCGGTTCCAGAGCCGCTCGAAAATGGAGTTGGAAAAGCGGAACATCAAAATGTTCTGCACCGTTTCCTTGCCGAGGTAATGATCAATGCGGCAGACCTGCTGCTCGTGCGCGAAGCGGGTCAGTTCCCGGTTCAGCGCCTGGGCGGAGGCGAGGTCGTGGCCAAACGGTTTCTCGACGACGATGCGTTGCCAGGCGGAACCTTCCTTGTTCAACAACCCGGCGCGGTGGATTTGCTCCACGACCGCACCGAACTGGCTGGGCAAAGTGGCCAGGTAAAACAGCAGGTTTTCCCGCAACGGTCCGCTGCCGAACGAGGTCAGCCGTTCCTCCAGTTTTTTGTAAGCCGCCGCGTCGCTGAGATCGCCCTGGCAATAAAACAGGTTTGCGGAAAATTGTTTCCAGACCTTTTCATCCACCGGCTTGGTGCGCGAGAATTGGTCGAGCGCCGCGCGCAATTCCGCGCGCCACGATTCATCTGTTTTTTCCCGCCGCGCGAATCCAATGATGCGGAACGCGGACGGCATCTGTTTTTCCTTGCAGAGATGGTAAAACGCCGGGATGAGTTTGCGCGCGGTCAAATCGCCGCTGGCGCCGAAGATGATGATGGAGCAGGGTTCGATTGCTTTACGTTCAGAACCCATGTTGCCAGCCGTCGAATCGTTCAATGAAATCGGATTATTCACGGGCCAACCATGACTCAACCGGCGGCTAAATTCAACGCTTCATGTTGCCATTTTGACAATTGTGTGAATTTCCCAAATCGAGCAAAACAGGGCTTCCGCTGCCGTCGGCGATGCTACAAAACCTTTTCCTCGTCCACCGCCACGACGAGTTTGCCGCAAATTGCATGCGGCACGCCGTGGTTCCGGCAGAATGCCACCGTTTCCTGAATCCCCGGCTCCGCCATGCGCGCCTTGACCGAACCGGGCCGGTAGTAAAGCCCGCAATGCAACACGCCGCTGTTGTTGCCGGTCTGGCGCCGGCCAACCTGCGCTTCCTTCTCCAAAACCGTGACGCGCGCCGATGGGAATTTTTTGCCGAGCTTGAAGGCGGACGCCAATCCCACGATGCCACCGCCGATGACAATGATGCGTTGCGCGTTCACGGTTTCGCATTGTGTCCGCGTGACGGCACGTTGGCAAGTTCGCGGGTGACACTTGACACCCGCACCAAACTGCCGGCTGGAAGCGTGCCGCCACGGTGGAGGCAGGCATCCTGCCTGCCAGTGAGCGCGGCTTTCAGCCGCGTGATCCTTTTAACATGGCGCAGGGGTATTCGATGCATTTCCAAGTTCACCGCCGGGCAAAAAAATTCTCGCCTGCGACTCCTTCTTCCCGCAAAATTCCCCGCCTGCCCCGGGACTCCCGGGGCGGGAAGATGAAAGCAAAAATCATCGTTACACCAAAGAAGGCCGTGGTTGATCCCCAAGGCAAAACCGTCCAGAACGCGCTCGAACATATGGGCTACAAGGGCGTCACCGGCGTCCACGTCGGCAAATACATCGAAATTGACCTCGCGCCCGGCGCGGACAGAGCCGCCGCGCAACAGGCGTTGAACGATGCGGCGCATAAATTTTTGAGCAACCCCATCATTGAGGACTACAAGCTGGAAATTGAATGAAGACGTGACGCGTGAAACGTAAAACGTGAAGCTTGAACCAACTCACGCATCACGTTTCACGTTTCACGAATCACGCATCACGAACAATGAATTTTGCCGTTTTACAGTTTCCCGCCAGCAACTGCGACCAGGACGCCATCCACGCCATCCGGCTGCTCGGCCATTCCGCGCGTTACGTCTGGCACAAGGAAAGTTCCCTGGGCGACGCCGACGCCGTCATCGTGCCGGGCGGCTTCAGCTACGGCGATTACCTCCGGTGCGGCGCGATAGCGCGGTTCAGCCCGGTGATGCAGGCGGTAAAACAATTCGCCGACAACGGCGGGCTGGTGCTGGGCGTGTGCAACGGTTTTCAGGTGCTCACCGAGGCCGGATTACTGCCGGGAGCGCTCGTTCGCAATCGCGACCTGCAATTCCACTGCGAGCACATTTTTCTCAAGACCGCCACGGCCGATTCGCCGTTTACAAACAAAATTCCGCCGGGCAAAATCCTCCGCATCCCCATCGCCCACGGCGAAGGCTGCTACTTTGCCGACGAGGAAACTTTGGCGAAGCTCAAGGCCAACAACCAGATTTTGTGGCAGTATTGTGATGCGACTGGAAACCTGACCGACACCGCGAATCCCAATGGTTCACTAATGAACATTGCCGGCGTGTGCAACGAACGCCGCAACGTGACCGGCCTGATGCCGCATCCCGAACGCGCCTGCGAACAGTTGTTGGCCAGCGACGACGGGAAATGGATTTTTGAAAGCATCTTCGCGGCGCTGGAAAAGAAAACGGCGGCGCAGGCGGCGTAATGCGTCATGCACATCATCACGCGCAAACGATTAAATGAATTTGCCGAAGCGCATCCGACGGCGACGAGCGGGCTGACACATTGGTATCAATCACTGAAAAGGAACCAGCCGGCGAATTTTGTGGAACTGCGCCGCATTTTTCCGCACGCCGATCAGGTTGGCGGATTGACGGTGTTCAACATTGGCGGCAACAAGGCTCGCCTCGTCGCCGCGCTTCACTATAATCGCCGGAAGGTGTATATTCGCGCCGTGCTGACCCACGCCGAATACGACGCGGGCAGATGGAAAGAGAGAAAATAACATGTCAACCGCACAACTAAACAAGGCATTTGCCGTCTGGCCGCAGGTCGAGCCGGCGTTGCGCGTGCCGCACAACGACCGCGAATACCGCCAGCTCGTGAAACAGCTCGACCGCCTCGTGGACGAAGTGGGCGAAGATGAAAACCACCCGCTCGCTTCCATGATGGAAGTAATCGGCGTGCTCATTGAAAAATACGAGGATGAGCACGTGGCGCAACTGGCGTGACAACCATGCTCTGGTCATCATCAAAACAATTCCTCGACGAGCCGTTTGAGAAGGAAGATGAGTTGGAAAAGGCAGTTATCGAACTTGCCCGCCCGCTGTTTGGTGATGCGCGTTTCTATCTGGATGTAAAAAAGAAAATCGGCGGAAAGGGAAAAATTCAAAATATTCCTGACGGTTACTTGCTCGACCTTTCATCCAGAGTTGAGCCGAAGCTTTACGTCGTCGAGAACGAACTGGAAACGCATGACCCGCTGGAACACATCGCGCTTCAAATTCTGAAGTTCTCTCTTTCGTTTGAAAAGTCGCCTCAACAGGTAAAGAGCATCGTGCGCGATTGTCTTGCTAAAGATAAGACGGCTTTTGATAAATGCGCGAAATACGCTGTCAACAATGGCTATGAGAATGTTGACCTGCTTCTCGAAAAGATTATCCACAAGCCAGATGCTTTTAATGCGCTGGTTATTATTGATGAAGCATCCGAAGAACTAAAAAAAGTTTTGTGGAGTCGTTTCAAGTTTCCGGTCGAGATTTTGACAATCCAACGCCACTCGACTTCGACCGGAGAGCGGATGTATCACTTCGAGCCGTTCCTCAACGACATTGGTGGCCAGATTGATTCGGCTCAAGGACAGGGAGCAACTTTGGTTTCAACAATTGACCCGTCAAATCTGGATACGGTTGTTGTTCCAGCCCAAGACGAGGGTTTTGAGGAGACTTTTATCGGAGAGAATCGTTGGTATCAGATTCGGATTCATTCGAGCATGATTCCAAAGATTAAATACATCGCGGCATATCGAGTTGCTCCTGAATCGGCAATTACGCACGTCGCGGCTGTTAAAAATATTGAGCGGTGGAAAGATACGGCAAAATACGTTTTGAATTTTTCCGAACCAGCGAAGGCAATTGGTCCGATTAAATTGCTTCCAAAGCCGAACGGAAAAGTTAAAGCCCCGCAAGCGCCACGCTACACTTCATTTGAACGCTTGATGAAGGCAAAAAATTTAGACGAAGCATTTTAATTTCATGACCGAACCCGCCATCACGCCTGAACTGGTTGCCAAACACAACCTGACGCCGGACGAATACGTCCACGTCAAACAAATCCTCGGACGCGAGCCGAGCTACACCGAGCTGGGCATCTTCTCGGTGATGTGGAGCGAGCATTGCTCCTACAAAAACACCCGCCCGTTGCTCAAAACCTTTCCGACCAAGTCAAAAAAAATCCTCGTCGGCGCGGGCGAGGAAAACGCCGGCATCATTGACATTGGCGACGGCCTGGCCATTGCGTTCAAGATCGAATCGCACAATCATCCGAGCGCCGTCGAGCCGTTCCAGGGCGCGGCCACGGGCGTGGGCGGCATCGTGCGCGACATCTTCACGATGGGCGCACGGCCAATCTGCTCGGTCAATTCCTTGCGCTTCGGGCCAATCGTCAATGACTTAGCCGCCGACATCAGTCGGCGCACTTCAAATTCGGGAAAAGATCAGAGCCGACTCACGTCGGCCGCTACGAACGAAGAAGCAGACGCCGCATTGAAGAACAACCGCCGCCTCTTCGCGGGCGTCGTGGCCGGCATCGCGCATTACGGCAATTGCTTTGGCATCCCGACCATCGCGGGCGAGGTCTATTTCGACAAGAGTTACGAGGGCAATCCGCTCGTGAACGCGTTTTGCCTCGGCGTCCTGCGGCATGAGCAAATTGCGCGCGGCGCGGCCAAGGGCATTGGCAACCCGGTGTTTTACGTCGGCCCGGCGACGGGACGCGACGGGCTCGCGGGCGCGGCGTTCGCGTCGCAGGATTTGACCGAGGAATCCGCCGAGCAACAACGCGGTGCGGTGCAAGTGGGCGATCCATTCATGGAAAAACTCGTCTGCGAAGCCTGTTTGGAATTGCTCGCCACCGGCGCGGTCGCGGGCATCCAGGACATGGGCGCGGCGGGTCTGACCTGCTCGACGTGCGAGACTGCAGCCCGCGCGGGCACCGGCATCGAGATTGAATTGGACAAGGTCCCGCAACGCGCGCCGAACATGACCAGCTACGACCTCATGCTCTCGGAATCGCAGGAGCGCATGCTCATCATCGTTCACAAAGGCCGAGAGGAGGAAGTAAAACGCATTTTCGACAAATGGGATTTGCCGTGGTCGGAAATCGGTTTCGTCACCGACACCGGCCGTATGGTGGTGAAACAGCGCGGTAAAGTTGTGGCGGACATTCCCGCCAAGAAAATTGCCGATGAATCACCGGTTTATCAGCGCGAGGCGCAAGTGCCGGAGTATTTGAAGGCGGTTCGTGCCTTCCGGCTGGATGGAATTCCGGACACGCAGGACGCCAAAACCAATCTCCTGAAACTTCTGGCGTGGCCGACGATTGCCTCAAAAAATTGGGTTTATAGCCAATATGATCACATGGTGCGCGATGGCTCGGTTGTTTGTCCCGGCAGTGACGCGGCGGTGCTGCGCATCAAGGCGGATTCGTTGCCGGAACTTTCGAATGGAAAGCCAACGCCGGAAAAACTCATCGCCTTGACCGTGGATTGTAACGGCGTTTATGTTTATCTGGATCCCTACGAAGGGGCGAAGGCAGCGATGGCCGAGGCGTGCCGCAATCTGGCCTGTTCCGGCGCCGTGCCGCTGGGCACGACCGACAATTTGAACATGCCCAGCCCGCTCAATCCGGAGCTGTTCTGGCAGATGAAGGAATCCGTGCGCGGCCTGGCCGACGCGTGCAAGGCGTTCAACGCACCCGTCACCGGCGGCAATTGCTCGCTCTACAACCAAAGCCCGGCCGGTCCGATTGATCCCACGCCAACTGTGGCCGTCGTCGGCATCATCGAAAAACCGGAGCACGTCACGACGCAGTGGTTCAAGGATGAAGGCGACGCGATCATCTTGCTGGGCAACGCGGTGGATCAGGACGATCCATTACTCGGACTCGGTGGCTCGGCGTATTTGCAGGTCGTTCACGGTAAAAAAGACGGCGCGCCGCCGCGCTGCGATTTGGAAGCCGCCCGGACGTTGCACACGACCCTGCTCGGATTGATTCAAAGCGACCTGATAAAGAGCGCCCACGATTGCAGCGAAGGCGGTCTGGCGGTTTGTCTGGCCGAAAGTTGCATCAGCCAGCTGGTGGCGCGAGAAACGCCGCGGCTGATCGGGGCGCAGATGGATCTTTCATTGGTGGGGCGAGCGTCCTCGCGAGCCGATGGGCAGGCGGACGACGGCTCGTCAGGAGCCTCGCCCCACCGGTTGGACGCCCTGCTTTTTGGCGAGACGCAAAGCCGCGTGGTCATTACCTGCGCGCCGCTGGATGCGGTGAAGGTGGTCGAGCGCGCGAAGTTGATGGGGGTGCCCGCGGCGCAGATTGGCAGGGTGGGCGGCGACCAGTTGACGATTAAAACCGCCGCCGGTGAATTCAGCGCGTCCCTGGCCGAACTGCACGACGCCTGGTGGAATTCCATCGCCCGCGCAATGAAATAATTCAGAAAACCGATTCTGCCGGATTACGTCTGGACAAAGGTTTCAACCGACGCGGCCATCTGCACCAGTTCGTCAATTTTTCGACCGTAATCAGCCAGCCATTGGCGGTTGTGTTCGCGAATGGTGTTTATATCCGGGCCGGTTGCAGCGCCGGGCAGAATGACCCGAATCCGCGAGCCGGGCATCGATTGCACCGGTTCGGGGCGGCTGTCGAATGAGGCTGCCAGCGAACGTATTACCGCCTCCTGTGCATCCAGCGCCTTTCGTAACAGCGGATATTCGCCCTGTTCGGCTTTGAGAAGGTTGATTTTGTCGAGAATCGCCAGTGCTTCAGCCAGTTCCCGTCGTCGCGCGTGGTTTTCCGCAGCCTGATTCAGGGCACAAACCAGTTCTGCCGTCCGTTCCCCCGAAGCTCCCTGCCGCCCGGAATCTCCAACATTCGCCAGTGCCAGGGAAAGCCCCAGTTCGAGGCGTCGCTGCAAAGCTGGAATGATTTCTCTCAGAGAATGGCGGAGTGCTTCCTGGGACGCGATTTTCTCGGCTTCTGAAGCGGTGGTTTGCTCCACGGTCGTGGCTTGGAGTCCGAAGATGTCGGGCGGGGGAACAACCCCGTGCTTTAGCAAACATTGCACCGCCCGGGCGGACGCCAGTTGGTCCGAGAGCGCCGCGTGCTCCTGTGAAAAGTCCGCCAGTTGCTTCGCAATCTGCTGCAAACCGGACAACAACTGGTTCAACTCCGCAAAATCCGATTCCAATTTGACCGAGGCGGCGGGCGGATTCAGGCGGACCGGTTCCAGCAAAGGCAGGAGTCCGAAGAAATAGGCATCACAGCTTTCACTGACGGCTGAGGCAACAACCGGTTTGGCCGGGGCGCCGGTGTGCTCGGGTTGTATGTGGGTCAGCATCTCGTCCGAGATGGGAATCTCGAGGTTATCGGTGTAATGCAGCAAAGTGACGAAGCGGGACGGGTGCTCGAAGCTTGCGAACAGGGCCGCCGCCGGGCGGTCATCATGGAATATGCCGGGATCGTTGGCCCGGCGGGATTGACGAATACGATCCGCCGGGGAAGGATGGGAGTCGAACAGACCCGCGCGTTCCAATCCCAAGGTGTCGTCAATTTGTTGAATCAACTTCGGGGAAAGGCGTTCCCGGGATTGTCGAAGCAGTTCGGGTAAATTGTCCGGCAGCGTCCGGTTCTTTTTCCACGAGGCCCGCAATTGTTTGTGAGTTTCGTTCCAGGCCGCCGCCAGCGCCGCCAGTTTGCGGTGGGTCTCTTCGAAGGATTCGCTCCCTCCCACTTTGATATGATACGCGTCGGCATCGTATTCCATCTGCCGCAGCATGAATCCGCCGACGATGTGCCCGATGAACATCAGGAGTTTCAAAATCAGGCGGGAAAACCAGACGGACACCTGCACGGTCCAGATTACGAGGGTCACGCGAATGTCCTCTGCCTCCATCGACCAGCGTTCCAAGGCCACATCCCAGGCATCACGCTCGTACGCCACGCGGGCGAACCAGAGATTGATGGTCCGGATGAGGTAACTCAGCCGCATGCCGACGCCCTGGGTAAAATGCCCGAATTCGTGGGCAATCACACCGGCCAGTTCGCGGGCACTGAGATTGGCCGCCAGCGGCAAGCCGATGACCAGCACCAGATCTTGGCCCAGAAAACTGAGGAAGCCACGGCGGAACCCGGCCGCGGCATTGAGCTGGCAATCCAAATCAATCCGTTTCGGGGAAGGCGCACCGACGATATCGCAGATTTTTTCAATGAAGGCGTAGAGCAGCGGTTCGTGGGCGGGATTTAACGCCAGCGGCCGGGCTTGTTCGGGTCGCCGGGCGAAAATCGGTTTGAACATGAAGAACACCACCACGATTCCGGCCAGCAGGGGTGTGACGTAAACGAAGAATTTGAAGATCATGACTCGTCCGCCACCGATGTCGCCAAAATCCATGATCGGCTTCCAATTGTACACCGCATGATGGTAAACCGCGCCAGCCGCCGCCGCCACGATGGTGACATACAGCAGCACCAGCAACACCATCGTCAAAGCCACCAACACGAGGCCGCAATGATAAAAAAAGGATGTTTTCGGAGGGGAGATCCCCCTCTCGAAACTCGAAAGAATCGAGTAATCCGGCGTATCCGGCAATTGTCCTGCCATGGGTTGGATTGTTTGTGGCACAATTCGGACGTACCGTCAATTTCAGCCTTGCCTGGCCGCTCCGATGCCCGGGCGTGCTGTGCGGTCGGACGCACAGGCCTTCCTTTGAACACTGCGTCGGCTTTCGTTTCCAATGCTCTGATGTGCCATTCAAGTGGATTAAACCGATTGATTTTAAACGCGGCCCGGGTATCCTTCAGCGTTTTACAGTCATGCGACAATTTTTAACCATCGCCACCAATGCCTTCATGGAATTGATCCGGCAGCCGGTTTTTCTGTTGTTGATGACGGCGTCGGTGCTGTTCGAGATTTTTCTGGCCGTGCCGTATTACTTTGCGTTTGGCGACGAAATGAAGCTGGTTTCCACCAGCGCGCTGGCAGTGATGCTGCTGTCGGGACTGCTCGGCGCGGTGTTGAGCGCGTCGGCATCGCTGGCGCACGAAATCCGCACGGGCACGGCGCTGGCGGTGCTGTCGAAACCGGTCGGCCGCGCGCAATTTTTCCTCGCCAAATACACCGGCCTCGCCGCCGCATTGACGCTGTTGTCCTACGTCAACCTCATCGGCGTGCTGCTCGCCAACTGGATGTCGTTCGATGCCTATGGCAAGACCAATCTGCCCGCGCTCGGCATTTTTGGGGCCGGAGTGGTGGTGGCTTACGCGCTCGCGGGCTTCAGCAATTTTTTCCTGCGGCGGCCGTTTGTCAGCGACGCGGTCCTGGCGCTGGTGGTGACGGCGACGCTGGCGGCGTTTTTGGTTTTTCGATTCGTCCGGCAAATGCAATCCTTGGGCGCCGTGGCGCACGTGGACTGGCGGCTGGTGCCGGCGGGGATCCTGATTTTGTTCGCGCTATGGATCCTGGCGGCGCTGGCGCTGGCGTGCTCGACGCGGCTGGACACGATTCCCACGCTGGCGGTCTGCTCGGCGTTCTTTTTGGCCGGTCTGATGTCGGATTATTTTTTTGGCACCCGCGCGGAGGCGGGCAAATGGTGGGCTTCGACGCTTTACACCATCGTTCCAAACTGGCAACTTTTCTGGCTTGCGGACGCCCTGGACATGGGCAAAAGCACGTTCCACTGGGGCTATGTTGGCAAGGCCTTTGCCTACGTGGTCGCTTATGCCGGCGCGGCACTGGCCGTGGGCACGGCGTTGTTTGAGGAACGGGAATTGAGTTAAACATGGATCGCAACGTTCAAAAAAACGGTCTGGTGAACCTGGTCACGGCGGTGATGATCTTCATCGCCGCATTTGTCGTGACCAGTTACGTAAACTCGCTGGCGGGCCAGGCGTGCGCGATTTTCCTCGGCCTCGGCGCGCTCGTGGCGTTCGCCGGCTGGTTCCAAATGCGGCTCGAGGAAAACGAACGGCTGGAAAAACTGGAGTTCGAGGAACTGGCCCGCGCCCGGGGCGAAACGACAATGTTTGCCGCGAAGGACGCGGAGATTTTTCCGGCGCAACGCGCGCGCGAGCAGTTTGAGAAATTTTTTGTGCCGGGCTTCGGCGTGCTGCTGTTTTTGCTCGAAGCGGGTGGCGCGTGGTTGCTCTGGCGCTGGATTTCCAAAACCACCGGCGGCGTGGTGCCCGAGCGGGCGATGGCATCGTTGTCGCTGTACGGGATTTTTGCGCTGCTGCTGTTTTTGCTGGGACGATTTTCCGTGACCATCGCGCGGCTGGAAAATCACCGCCTGCTCCGGCCCGGCGCGAGTTTCCTGCTGGCGGGCGCTTACCTTTGCGCGCTCACCGCGCTCGGCATCGCGGGCGTCGAGGCGAAATTTCCGAAGGCGGATTTCTGGGTGGCGCGCGGCCTGTGCGGGTTGCTCGGTTTGATGGCCGTGGAAAATCTTCTGACGCTGCTGCTGGAAATTTATCGTCCGCGCGTGAAGGGAAAAATCACCCGGCCGCTCTACGAAAGCCGCGTGGCCGGCATTCTGGCGCAGCCGGAAAGCCTGTTCACCACGGCGGCGCAGACGCTGGATTACCAGTTCGGCTTCAAGGTTTCGGAAACGTGGTTTTTTCAGGCGCTCCAAAAAAATCTCGCGGTGCTGCTGCTCGCGCAGTTCGCCGCTCTGATCTTGTCCACGACCGTTGTGTTCATTGACGCGGGCGAACAGGCGGTGCTGGAACATTTCGGCAAGCCGGTGGCGACGCTCGGCCCCGGAGCGCATTTCAAACTGCCGTGGCCGGCCGACCAGATTTACCGTTTCCGCACCGAGCAGATTCAGTCTTTCGCCGTCGGCTATACGCCCGACGCACAGAGCGAATCGGCGAACACGATTCTCTGGACGGTGAGTCATGCGAAGGAAGAAAATTTCCTCGTGGGCAACCGCGCCATCGTCACGCCGGCAACCACCGGCGCCGGCACGAATGACGCGGCCAAAACGCAGGCGGTCGGCCTCCTCTCCGTCAGCATTCCGGTCCAGTTTCAAATCACAAACGTCACCGACTGGGTTTATACCAACAGCGAGCCGGAGACGTTGTTGAAAGATTTGGCGACGCGCGAAGTCGTTCATTATCTCGCCGGGGTGGACTTGAACGAAGTGCTGTCGCAAGGCCGTTTGCGGGCAGCGGCGGTGTTGCGCGAGAAGATCCAAAACTCGGCCAATGCCCGTTCGCTCGGCGCGAAAATCATTTTTGTCGGTCTGCAGGACATTCATCCGCCGACGGCCGGTGAAGTCGCCGCCACCTACGAAAAAGTCGTCGGCGCGCAGCAGACCCGGCTCGCAAAAATCCTCGATGCCGAAGCCGCCGCCATCCGTTTGAGCGCGGTTTCCGACGCGGAGGCGTTCACGGTCACCAATGTCGCCGACGCAAAACGGATTCAGTTGGTGTCCTCGAAGTTTGCCGAGGCGGCGCTGTTCACGAACCAGATTCCCGCCTTCAAAGCTGCGCCGTCGGTTTATCGCCAGCGGCTTTATTTGCAGAGTTTCGCCGCGGCCACCCGGAACGCGCGGAAATATGTTTTGCTCGTCACCAACACGCAGGACGTGGTGATTTTCAATCTTGAAGACAAAATCCGCGATGATCTTTTGAACCTTTCAGTCACCAATTCGCCATGAAAAAAAATCTGATTACCGTCATCGTCGCCGCCGTGCTGGTGGTGATTTTTGCGCTGCTGCTGTTCACCTTCCAGGTGCGCCAGTCGGAAGTCGCCGTGCTGACGACCTTCGGCAAGCCCGCCGCGAACAACATTGACCAGCCGAGCCTTTATTTCAAATGGCCGTGGCCCATCCAGCAGGTCTATCGCTTTGACCAGCGCGTGCAGAATTTCGAGGACAAGCCCAGCGAAAATCTCACCGGGGACAACACGATGCTGCTCGCGGGCGTTTACGTCGGCTGGCGGATTTCCGACGCGAAGGAATTTTTCCCGAAGTTCGCCGGCGGTTCCGTGGCGGCCGCGCAACGCCAGCTTGAAAGCATGCTGCGCAGTGCCAAGTCGGCGGTCATCGGCAAACACAATTTCTCCGACTTCGTAAATTCCAATCCGTCGCAACTCAAGTTCGAGGCAATTGAAAACGAGATCAAGGCGGCCGTGCAAAATGAACTGGCCGCGCAAAATTACGGCATCAGCATAGAGTTTCTGGGCATCAAAAAACTCGGCCTGCCGGAAAACGTGACGCAGACGGTGTTCGACCGCATGAAATCCGAGCGGCAGAAACTCATCAACGAAGCGCAGTTCAAGGGCGAGGCCGAAGCGACGAAGATCAAGTCCGCCGCCGAGCGCCAGGCCGCCGATGTCATCGCCAACGCGCAGGCCGCCGCCACGCGCATCGAGGGCGAAGGCGTGGCCGAGGCCGCGAAAACTTTGAGCGTGTTCCAGCGGAACCCGGAACTGGCGATTTTCCAGTTGCAGCTCGAAGCGTTGAAATCGTCGTTGAGCCAAAGGTCCACGTTGATTTTCGACGAGCGCACGCCGCCGTTTGATTTATTCCGCAATTTGCCGGCAAATTCGCAAATGTCGCAAATGAAGTAATTGAGCCATGAGCGATCACGACCATCCACTTCCGCCGCCGGAAACGCAGGACGCCGGTTCCCAGGCGCTGGCCGAGGCGTTGCGCAGCAGCTTCGTCATCGTCAAGTTCGCGATGGTAGCGCTCGTTTTCGTCATCCTGGGCGCGGGATTTTTCACCGTCGGGCCGCAGGAAAAAGCCGTCATTCTCCGCTTCGGCAAGCCGCAAGGCGAAGGCCAGAAAATGCTGTTGAGTTCAGGAAAATTATACTGGTCGTTTCCGTATCCGATTGACGAAGTCGTTCGCATTCCCATCACCGAAATCCAGAAGGTCACCTCCACCATCGGCTGGTTTCTCACCACGCCGGAAATGGAACTCGCCGGCACCGAACCGCCCGCCGGCCCGTCGCTCAATCCGCAGATTGACGGCTATGTCGTCACCGCCGACCGCAACATCATCCACACCCGTGCCACCGTTTCCTATCATATTGACGACCCGCGCACGGCCATCTTCAATTTCACTAGCGGCACCAATCATAATTTCAACCTCGCCGGCGTTTCCAACGCCGTGCAGAACGCGGTGAACAACGCCCTCATCCTCACCGCCGCGCACTTCAATGTGGACGACATCCTCACCCGCGACATCGCCGGTTTTCAGGACGCCGTCAACCGGCGCGTCAGCGAACTCGCCGAAAGCGAGCATCTCGGCGTGGCCATTGACCAGTGTCAGGTGCAAAGCGTCGCGCCGCGCCAGTTGAAGGATGTGTTTGCGATGGTCACCACCGCGCGCCAGAACCGCGACAAGCTTATCAACGACGCCTTGAGCGAGGAAAACCGCATCTTGAGCCAGGCCGGCGCGCAGGCCGCGTCCATCACCAACGCCGCCGAATCCGCGCGCACCCGCTTCGTCACCGCCGTCGAGTCGGACGCCGGGGCGTTCACCAAGCTGCTGCCGCGCTACGAGAGCAACCCCAACCTCTTCGCGCAACTGGAACTTTCCAAGGCCATGTCGCAGGTGTTGACGAACGTGCAGGACAAAATCTTTCTGCCCCAGCGCGCCGATGGCAAACCGCGCGAACTTCGGCTCCAGTTGAACCGCGAGCCGCCGCAGCAGAAAACGGCGGCAAATCCGTAATTTTATGCAAGTCACGTCGCTTTTGCTTTTGCGGAGTGCGCCCGTCCTCGGGCGCAGCAACGTGGCCATGCCCGGCTGCCCCGCAAATTTGCATGCTGCCCGAAGTTCGGACATCGCTGCGTCCGGGGACGGACGCACTCCGGCCAGTCGCGGCACCGCGCGTCATTTCCTTTTCACGTATCACGCATCACGCATCACTTTTTAACCATGCAAGTCACATCGCTTTTAAGTCATCACGAGCACGGGCCGGAATGCGGCTGCGGTCACGACCATGAACACTCCGTGGTGCACCTGTGGCAGGCCGTGCTGGGGGTCGTCTTCGTCTTCAACGCCTTCGTCGTGGACTGGCTGTTTGCACAGGGCGATAAAGTTGCCAGCGCCAGCGCCATGATTGGTTCCGCCATTCTCATTTATCCCATCGTCGTTACGGCCATCAAGGATTTGCGCGTTGGGCACCTCAGCATCAACGAACTCGTCGCCATCGCCGTGCTCGCGGCGTTCGCTTCCGGCGATTACAAGGTCGCCGGCGTGGTCGCGTTTTTCATGCTCATGGGTGAAATCATCGAAACCCGCACCGCCGAGGGCGCGCGCGCGTCCATCGAATCGCTCATCAAACTCACGCCCACCAAGGCGCGCCGCCTCAAGACCGACAAATCCGAGGAGGAGGTCGCCGCCAGCGAACTTGCCATCGGCGACGTGATTCGCATCCGTCCCGGCGACAACGTCGCGGCGGACGGCGTCATCGTCAGCGGCCAGGGCTCGTTCAACCAGGCCACCATCACCGGCGAATCGTTGCCGGTGGACAAGAAGTCCGGCGACGAGGTGTTTGCCGGCACACAAAATCTCACGGGCGTTCTGGAAATCAAAGTCAGCCGCGCTGGCGAAGACACGACGCTGGGCCGCGTGCGCGAACTCATTCTGGCTGCCGAGAAAACCAAGCTCCCGATCATGAAGATCGTGGATCAATACATGGGTTTTTACACGCCGCTGGTGCTGGTCATCGGCGCGCTGGTCTGGGCGTTCACGCATGACCTTACTCGGGTCATTGCCGTGTTCGTCGTGTCGTGCCCTTGTGCGTTCATTTTGGCGACGCCCACCGCGATGGTCGCCGCGCTTTCCGCCGCCGCGCGTCTGGGAATTTTGATCAAAAACGTCGCCGACATCGAAGCCGCGGCCAGAATCAACGCCTTCGTCTTCGACAAAACCGGCACGCTGACCACCGGCCAGCTTGCCGTCAGCCGGCTCGTGCCCATTGGCGAAACCAAACCGGCGGAATTGTTGCGATGTGCGGCGTCGGCGGAAAAATACAGCAACCATCCGACCGCCAAGGCGCTCGCGCAAATTGCGGGTGAAGCCGGCGTGCCGCTGGCCGAGCCGCAGAATTTTGCGGAGACCGCCGGACGCGGCGTAAAGGCCGAGGTGGGCGGGGCAAAAATCCTCGTGGGCCGGGCGCAGTGGCTCAAGGACAACGGCGTGACCGAGGATTTTGTGAAATCCGTTGACCTCAACGAAGCCGAGGGCTGGAGTTTGATTTTTGTCGCGCGCGACGGCAAGTGCATCGGTTGGGTCGGTTTGCAGGACCAGACCCGCGCCGAGGCGAAGGAAGCACTCGCCGAGTTGAAGGAAGCCGGAGTGCGCCGCGTGGCGATGGTTTCCGGCGACCGGCAGGCGGTCGCGACCCGCGTGGCCGCTGAGATCGGCTGCGAAGAGGCCAGGGGTGAATGTCTGCCGCAGAACAAGGTTGAGTTCGTGCGTGGCGTGAAGGCGAAGGGCTATCGTGTCGCGGTGGTCGGCGACGGCGTGAACGACGCGCCGGCGCTGGCGGCGGGCGACATCGGCATTGCGATGGGCGCGGCGGGCAGCGAAGTGGCCATCCACAGCGCGACGATTGCGCTGATGAACAATGATCTTCGCCGGCTGCCATTTTTGGTGAAGCTCTCCCGCAGCACCCGCGCGGTCATCAACCAGAATTTCTTGTTTGGGGTCGTCTTCATCATCGCCGGCTGGCTGGCGACCGGATCGGGATACATCGGCCCGATAGCCGCTTCCATTCTGCACGTTGTCGGTTCGCTGATCGTGGTTTTCAACAGCGCCCGCCTCGTGCGCAAAGGCGAGGAACTGGAACATTTCCATCCCGAACCGGAAGCACCGGCGCGCCAGATTTCCGGCCAACTGACGCCGAAGCTGGCGTGAACTTTTCCGTATGCCGAAGCTTTATGAATACTTCGGCCTGCGGGTTTATAGCCGTTCCAGTTAACATGGGCACAGTTGGATCTGCCTCTGGGAAAAGCGGCGGAGGGCCGCCGCAGTCCAAGACGCTGCGCGCGACACGATGATTTCTGAAATACGCGAAGCGTCTTGGAGTGCGCCAGTCCTCTGGCGCTTTGCAAGCAGACGAAATGGCTGCGAGATTTCCGCATGAACTTTTGTGCGCCAATGACAAAATGAACTGCTATAGTTGAGAATCCGCCGGGGTCGTCGCCTCCGTCCGCGGGCTTGCTGGCGCGGCGAATTGAGGTTAATTTATTGCCATGAGTGCCACTGAAATCATGCAACGAATCGAAGAACTGCCCGTGAAGGAGCAGCAGGAGCTTTTTGTTTTGCTGACCAGGAAAGTGGTCGGTGGTCAGGGCGCGAATGCCAAACCGTGGCTCGGAAAGAAACTTTCGTTTGAGGAAGCCTGTGATGTTGTCTTCCGCGAGAACCGCGAACTCTTGAGCGCACTGGCCAAGTGAACGAGCCGATTTTCCTGACGCTCGATGAAGTTTTTCGCATCCATGCTCGCAGCCTGGCCGAGCATGGCGGCAGCGATGGCACGCGCGATCCGGGACTGGTTGAATCGGCGCTGGCCTCGGCAAAGAATACTTTTCATTATGCGAACGGAGACTTGTTTGATGTCGCCGCCAGCTATGCTTTTCATCTGGCGGAATCACAGGCATTTATTGACGGAAACAAACGGACAGCGATTGTCGCCGCGCTGGTTTTCCTCGCACGGAATGGCGTTTACGTCCAGCCCGCGACTTGGGAGCTTTATTCAGTCATGATTGACGTGGCTGAAAAGAAGAAAAATAAAGCTGATTTGGCGGAACTGTTTCGCAAACGCGCCAATGATTAAAATTTAAAAACATGACCGCTCTCGAACCAAATCCGCAATCGGAAACTCCGATGAATCGCGAGCACGCGACCGGAGTCGGTGTCGCCAATCGAAAATCCGAAGAGGTCGTCGTCTCCGTGCGCGGGCTGACGAAGGTTTTCAAGGATTTCTGGAACCGGCCCAAGGCGCGCGCGGTGGACAACGTGGATTTCGACGTGCGGCGCGGCGAGGTGTTCGGCCTGCTCGGCCCCAACGGCTCCGGCAAATCCACCACGGTCAAGCTGTTGCTCGGTTTGCTCAACCCGACGAAGGGCCGCATCGAGGTGTTCGGCCATTCGCCGCGGCACGTGCAGACCAAGTCGCGCATCGGCTATCTGCCGGAGGAATCCTATCTTTACCGCTACCTCAATTCACGCGAGACACTCGATTTTTTTGGGAATCTGTTTCAACTCGGCAAGGACGAGCGCGCCGGCCGGATCGAACAACTGCTCGAAATGGTCGGTTTGAGCCAGGTTTACATGCGCTCCGTGGGCGAATTTTCCAAGGGCATGCAACGCCGCATCGGCCTGGCGCAGGCGCTCATCAACGATCCCGACCTCGTCATTCTCGACGAACCGACCTCGGGGCTTGACCCGATCGGCTGCCGCGAAGTCAAGGACCTCATCCTGGCGCTGGCGCGGCGCGGCAAGACGGTGATTTTGAGCAGCCATTTGCTGTCGGACGTGGAGGACGTTTGCGACCGGGTGGTGATTTATTACGGCGGCAAAATCCAGGCGATGGGCGCGCTCAAGGATTTGCTCGCCACGCCCGACGCGATCCGCATCACCACGCCCGCGCTGCCGCGGGAAACCATGGAGCGCGTGCTGGAAATCATCCGCAAAGACGTGGCGGCGGACAAGGTCAGGATTGACACGCCCACGCAGAACCTGGAGAGCTATTTTCTCGACGTGGTGCAAAAGGCGCGCCGGGCCGCGGCGGAAACTTCCGGCGCCACTTCCGGCGCGCGGGTGGCGGCTTATCTGCGCGGCGGCGCGGAGGAGAGGCCGCCCGCCGAGAGAATTCTGGAACGGCTGGCTTTGCCGCCGGCCGCCCCGCCGGAGGCCCGGCCAAAACCGGCGGCGCCGGCTGCCACCGCGCCGAAGGTGGACGACAAAAAACTGGAAGCGCTGACGAAAGCCGCCGAACCAACGCCATCGGCTGGCAAACCGAAGCCCGCGGCGGAAGAAAAGCCGGTGGATTTGTCAAAGGCTGATGAGAAACTCTCATCATTACTGGGCAAACAGAAATAATGATTTCAAATCCGAAATCCGAAATCCGAATGTCGAAAGAAGTCCGAAATCCGAAATCCGAAAGCGGCTGGAATTGGCCGGTCGGTGGTGGAATTGAACCGTCTTATTCGGGTTTCGGGTTTCGGGTTTCGGGTCTTTGTTCGTGCGGCCATTGAATGCTTTGATTTTTGTGCAACGCCTCTTCGCCATCACGTGGTTGACCTGGAAAGCCGCCTTTCGGTTCCGGTTGTTCCTGGTGATTGCGGTGTTGTTGCTGGCGGCGGTGGTGGGCCTGCCGATTTTGATCAAGGACGATGGCACGGCGCGCGGGTTCACCCAGATTCTGCTGACGTACACGTTGACTGTCATCACCACCTTGCTCGGCCTTTCCACCCTCTGGCTGTCCTGCGGCACGCTGGCGCGCGACATCGAGGAGTGCCAGATCCAGATGGTGGCGACGAAGCCCATTGCGCGCTGGCAAATCTGGCTGGGCAAATGGCTGGGCATCATGTCGCTGAACGCCGCGCTGCTGGCATTGTCGGGCGCCGGCGTTTACGGATTGCTGCAATGGCGCGCGGCGAAATTACCGGCGGCGGAACAAACCGTTTTGCGCGAGCAGGTGCTGGTGGCGCGCGGTTCGGCGAAGGAACCCAGCCGTGAAGCAGCCATTGAAGCGGAAACGGAACAGATTTTGGAGGCGCGCTTGAAAAGCAATCCGGTGGACAAGGTGGATGTGCCGGAAGTGCGCAAGCAAATCCGCGAACTGGTCCGGGCGGATTTCCAGCTCGTGCCGCCGGGATATTCGCGCGAATGGCGGATTAATCTGGGATACGCCAAAAATTTTCTGCACGACAAACCATTGCAACTGCGCGTGAAATTCAACTCCGCGCAAAAAAGCACGTCCGGCACGTTCATCGCCTTGTGGCAGGTCGGGGTGCCGGGGAAAACATTGTTCCAGCGGTTGGAGCCAATGAGCCTGGCGCCGGACACGTTCCACGAGTTTCAAATTCCGGCGAACCTTTTTGACGACCAGGGCGTGTTGACGGTTGATTTCGTGAATCCAAACGACACGTCGCTGTTGTTCCCGCTCGATGATGGGATAGAAGTGCTGTATCCCGAAGGAGGCTTTACCCTGAATTTTGCGCGCGGTCTGGGAATTATTTTCTGCTGGATGGCGCTGCTGGCGGCGTTGGGATTAATGGCCGCGAGCTTTCTGACGTTTCCCGTCGCGGCGTTTTTTTCCCTGGCGGTGGTGGCGCTGGTGCTTTCCAGCGGCACGCTGGCCGAGGCGGTGGATGCGGGCACGGTCGTGGGCGGCAACGGCGAGACCGGCGAGATGGGGCATTCGCCGGTGGATATGGTATTGATTCCGCTGTTCAAGGTTTTTTTGGCGGTCATCAATCTTGTGAAGGTTTCTTCGCCGGTGGATGCGTTGAGCAGCGGGCGCAGCATTTCGTGGATGGCACTGGGCACGGCCTTCGGGCGGATCGTTTTGCTGCTCGGCGGCATCATCGGCGGCATCGGCATCTTGTTGTTCAACCGGCGTGAACTGGCCACGGCGCAAGGAAACCAGTGATGAAACCCGAAATCCAAAATCCGAATATCGAAGGAAAATCCGGGGCCGGAATCCAAGGGCCAAAGCGGCCGGTGGGTTGTGTTTTTCGGGCTTCGGATTTGGAGGTTTGGTCATGACCGCCCGGCTGAAAAAATTTCTTTTGCTGTTGCTGGCGGCGGCATTGCTCTTCGGTTCCGGCCGCGTGCAGCAGTCGTTGAACCGCGACCGCGAGCGGCTGGGATTGACGCGCGCGTCGGCGTTGACGGGGGCGCCCCCGTTGCTGGCGTTCACAACGGTGGCGCTGGGCGGTTTCCGCGGGTTGATTTCCAATTGTCTCTGGATTCGCGCCAATGATTTGCAGATAGATGACAAGTTTTTCGAAGCGGCGCAACTGGCGGACTGGATCACGGCCCTGGAACCGCACTTCACCCAGGTCTGGCTGTTTCAGGCGTGGAACATGGCCTACAACATTTCCGTCAAGTTCAAGGATTTTCCTGACCGCTGGCGCTGGGTGGAGCGGGGCATCGAACTGCTGCGTGACAATGGTTTGCGTTACAATCCCGATGATGTCCTGATGTACCGCGAACTGGCCTGGTTCTTTCAGCATAAAATGGCTCAGAACCTCGATGATGCAAATTGGTATTACAAACAGGAGTGGGCGCGGGAAATGACGCCGTTCTTCGGTGCCAAAGGGACGAATTTCTCCGAATTGCTCCAGCCGCAAAATACCAATGCCGTGTTGCTCCGGGAAAAATACAAAATTGACCCCGCCTTCGCGGAAAAATTGAACGCGCAATACGGCCCGCTCGACTGGCGGCTGCCCGAAGCGCACGCGATTTATTGGGGCGCCTTCGCCTTGGAAAAGGCGAAGGAACATCCTGACAAGGTAAAGGCGGACGATTTGATAACGGTGCGCCGCAACATTTATCAATCCATGCTCCAGGCATTTTATCACGGGCGTTACATCGCCAATCCCTTCACCGGGTCGTATGCCCTGGGCCCGAACCTCGCCCTGGTTCCCAAGGTCAATGACACCTATGAGACGATGATGCGGGAGGACCTTAAAAACTCCAATAACATCGCCACCGCGCACCGGAATTTCCTGCGCAATGCGGTTTATTTTTTGTATGAGGACAACCGCGTGGCCGAGGCGGCGAAATGGTTTCGTTATCTGGGCGAGAAATATCCCGGGAAACCCATCATTGACGGCGAGCCCGATTCCTTCCCGAAGAACGTCACCCTCGACCAATACGCCGTCGCGCGGGTGCAGGGGGACATCGGCGACACGTCGCAGCCGAACACGACGGCGGCGGTGGCCGGCCTGCTCGCGCAGGCTTATCGCGCCCTGGCGCTCGGGGAGGACGATCGTTATGCCGGCTTTCGGATGCTCGCGGCAAAAGTTTACGAGCATTACCAGGCGGCGATTTCCAACCGGAAAAGCAACCTGCAACGCATAAGCCTGCCGCCCTTCACCGACATAAATCGCGCCGTGCTCGGACAATTGCTCGATCCACAAGCGGGCATGCCCTTCGCCGCGCGCGCCATCATCTGCTCGCAACTGGGAATAACCAATGTGCCCCCGATGACGGTTTCGACGAACACACCCGCCGCGGCAACTGTTTCCAGCAATGCACCCGCGGCGGGGCCGTCAGGTTCCGCCAAATAAATTTACGGGCAGCCGCGCCGAACGGCAGAAGAAAAATGACCAGGATCCCTCAGTCTGCATTCCTCCATGCGCTCCCGCGACCGTCCGTGAAACCATGGCCGGGCGCTGTGCAACGGCGCCAGGCTGACGCCACGTGGTAAAGACAGTTGCCGGCCTCGCATTCCTGAGGCAATCTTTCAAACATGACCCGAGTCGGCGCACGATCTGATTCTTTGCGGTTCAGCAGCCTCGAAATGCGGCGGCTGGGCCTGGCGCTGGCGTTGTCGCTGGCGGTGCATTTGTTCGCGTGGGGCGGCTATGCGGCGGGCAAGGAATTCGGCTGGTGGCAGCGATGGCATTGGCCGGCGTGGCTGCCCCGCTTGGCCATCATGAAAGTCGTGCCGGTGCCCCCGCTTCAAAACAACGAAGCACAACTGACCTTCGTGGAGGTGACACAACCGACGGCCGAAGCGCCCCCAAACACAAAGTATTATTCCAGCCAAAATTCCGTCGCCGCCGGCCCGACGAAGGGGGACAAGAACGTTCCGCAATTGAACGGCAAACAAACCGAGGTCGTCAAAACCGAGAGCGTGCCGCGCCCGAATGTCAGCAAACTGCAACCGTCGCCTCCCGCGTCGCAGCCGCAATCGCCGCCGGCGGCCCAGCCGGGCGATTTGACGTTGGGCAAGCCGAAGGATTCCCAGCCGCAGGAGCAGCCGCGTCCGCGCACCGTCAGCAAGGCGCTCGCACAGCAATCGCAACGCCTGCCCGGCCAGCAGATGAAGCAGGAGGGCGGGACACCGCGTGCGGCGCTGGTGTCGTCGCTGGACGTGAAGACGACGCCGTTTGGCGCGTATGACGCGGCGTTCATTGAGGCGGTGACGCAACGCTGGTATGATTTGCTGGACAGCCGGCAATTCGCAATGGATCGCAGCGGCAAGGTGATGTTGCGATTTCACTTGAATTACGACGGAAGCATTGCCGATATGAAGGTTCTGGCCAATACCGTCGGTGACGTGCTGGGCTATGTTTGCCAGAAAGCGGTGACGGATCCGGCACCGTTCGCGCCGTGGCCGAGCGAAATGCGGCGGATAATCGGAGAGAATTATCGCGAAATCACGTTCACGTTTTATTATTACTGATGCGGGCGGCGGTGAGTGAAGGAAAATATTTATGGAATTACCGGTTTATATCATGCTGGGACTGACTTCGGTTGTCGGATTGGCGTTCATCGTGGAGCGCGGACTGGCGTTGCGCTGGCGCAAAGTCGTGCCGCCAAAAATCACCGCGGCGCTCGCAGCGTGCGAGACGCGCGAGGATGCAGGCATGCTGTGCCGCATATGCAAACAAAAGCCGTCGCCGCTCGGGCGCCTGCTGCTCCTCGCCGTCGCTCATCTCTCCTGGCCGAAGGCGGACAACGTGGACGCGCTGCAAACCGCCGCGCGCCATGAAATCGTCCGGCTCGAACGCGGCCTGGTGGTGCTCGAAATCATCGTCGGCATCGCGCCGTTGCTCGGGCTGGTCGGCACCATCGCGGGCATGATGACGCTGTTCGGCGACATCGGCCTGACCGGCTTGAACGACGCGGCGCGGCTGGCCAAGGGCATCGCGCTGATTTTGAACGCGACGTTGATGGGCCTGCTCATTGCCATCCCGTCGCTCATCGCCTGGAGTTATTTCAGCAAAAAAGTTGAGGTGCTCGCCGTGGAGATGGAGGCGCTCTGCGACGATTTCATCCGCCGGCAATACCGCGAATCAGGCCCCGACACCCCGGGACCGGGATCTCGTGCCCCGGATCGCGGAGTGCAGTCTGTCCCGGACGCCAAACCCGAGATGCCAAACCCCATTTGACATGCGTTTCCTCGTCCACAAAAGGCGGAGTGCGCCGGCGATCATCATCGTCGCGTTGGTGGACGTACTCATCGTGCTGCTGATTTTTCTGATGGTGACGACCACGTTCAAGCAGCAGTCGGCGTTGAAGCTCAAACTGCCCGAATCGTCGCAAGCCCAAAAAACCGGTGCGAACGAAAATCCGCCGTTGGTTGTGACCATTAAGGAAGACGGGCTCTATTACCTGGAAAGCGGGAAATTACCGGTGACGTTCGAGCAAATGAAGGGTGAATTACTTTCGCAGGCCGCGAAAAACCCGCAACTCGTGCTGGCCATCAACGCCGACGAAAAAGCGCCGTGGGGGAAAATCGTGAAAATCCGCGACGCCGCCGCCGAGGCCAAAATCAAGTCCCTCGTCGCCTACACCAGGGAAGCCGCCAAGCCCTGATAAATCCGAAAACCGAATTCCGAAAACCGAAAGAAGGCCGAAGCGCGAAATCCGAAAAGCGCATTGCCGCGCCGGCACAATTGGTTTTCATTCAAAATCAGTTTGTTGGAACTTCTTTACAGTGTATAATAAGTTGAGCTGCCCAAACGACCGATGAAAACCGTCAGAATTCTACTACTGGCTTCGACTGCTTTCCTGACAGCCAATTCCGCGTTTGCCCAAACCTGGACGCAGACCAGCGCGCCAAGCACAAATTGGACTGCCATCGCCGCTTCAGCAGACGGAACCAAATTGGTGGCTGCGGTAGCGGGTGGCGGGATATACATCTCGACGAATTCAGGCACCAGTTGGACACCGACCAGTATGCCTCAGGCGCGTATGCGTCCGGCGCTTTGCTTTGTTACCTCATCGGCCGATGGGACCAAATTGGTGGCAGCGATCGACCACGGCGGCATCTATACTTCAACCAATTCGGGAGCCACTTGGACGTTAAACAGCGTATCGGTCGCAGCATGGGTATCTGTTGCCTCATCGGCGGATGGCAACACGTTGATAGTTTTGGACGAACCGCCTAAAAATGCGATTTATGTCTCCACTAACTCGGGGAATACCTGGGTGTCAACCAATGGATTGTCGAATTTTTATTGCGTTGCCTCGTCGGTGGATGGCGGACGATTGGTGGCGGTGGGCGATGAAATTCTCGTTTCAACCAATTCGGGTGGCAGTTGGACAACAATATCTTCACCGACTTATCTATCAGTTACAACCGTTGCTTTGCCAGCGGACCGGAACAAATTAATCGCCATCGGCGGGCAGCTGATTTTTATTTCCACCAATGCAGGAACGACGTGGACGCAGACCAGCGCACCCGCCACAAACTGGATTGCCTTGGCTTCCTCAGCCGATGGTTCCCGGCTGGTGGCCGTGGCCGGAGGAAGCCATAACCTCCAAAATCCGATTTACACTGGCCCGATTTATACTTCGACGAATTCAGGGGCAACTTGGGTTTCCAACAGCGTGCCCGCACAATATTGGACGTCTGTCGCCTCGTCTGCGGACGGAAACAAACTGGTGGCGGTAGTCACCGGCGGCGGAATTTGGACTTCACAATCCACTCCAGAGCTACAGTTGAACATCAAACCTGCGAGCAACAACCTCGCCCTTTTCTGGATTGTGCCTTCAACAAATTTCGTGATGCAGCAAAGTTCGGATTTGAGCAGTTGGATGGACATGTCGAACCCGCCCGTGCTCAATCTCACGAATTTGCAGGACGAAGTGGTTCTGTCCCCACCAGGCGGCAACACCTTCTACCGGCTCAAAACGCAGTGAAAAAAATGTTGTAGCACCCGCGTCTCGCGGGTGCAATTCGGCGTCCCGCCGAATTGTGTGGCGGACGTGCAATTACGGTGGCTCAAAGAAAGGACGGCGACCTGTATCGGCAAGCGGTTTCGGGCGTGACGCCCGAAACAACCCGCGGGACGCGGGTGCTACCACAAATTTCTTCGCATCGGTCGTACAACCGGATCTCTGCGCTATCTCGCAACATCGTTCATTCGGGCGAGGATTTTGGACTGCGGTGGCAGCCTGCCGGGGCGAAGCGTGGCGAAGACCGGAGCGCAGCGGCGACACCGCTTTTCGACTGCGGACACGACTTCCAAAGCGGCGTGGCGCTTCGCTTCCCGCCGCAGTCCAAAAAGGTTTGGTTGCGGCTTCGCCGCGCTCTGCCTTTGCGCCTCTGCGTTGAAATTTTACTTCATCAACTCTTCCGCGATCTGCACGGCGTTGAGCGCGGCGCCTTTGAGCAGTTGGTCGCCGCTCACCCAGAAGCACAACCCGTTGTCCAGCGCGCAGTCCTTGCGGATGCGGCCGACTTCGCAGTTGTATTTTTCCGAGGTGAACAGCGGCATCGGATATTTCTGGTTCGCCGGCTCGTCCACGAGATCAAGCCCGGGCGCTTTGGCCAGAACCTTGCGCGCGGCTTCCACGCTCACCGGCTTTTCAAACTCGGCGCTCACGGCAATGGAATGCGAACGATAGACCGGCACGCGCACGCACGTGACGCTCGCCTTGAACGCCGGGTGATGCATGATTTTGCGGCCTTCGTTTTCCATCTTCATTTCTTCCTTGGTGTAACCGCCCGGCAAAAACACATCCACCTGCGGCAGGACGTTGAAGGCAATCTGGTGCGGATAGACCTCCTTCGTCACCGGTTTGCCGGCGACGATTTCGCCCACCTGCCGCTTCAGTTCTTCAATCGCCTTGGCGCCGGTGCCGGAGACGGCCTGGTAGCTAGACGCAAAAATGCGTTTCACGCCAAACGCCCGGTGCAACGGATACAGCGCCACGAGCGTGATGGCTGTGGTGCAATTCGGATTGGCGATGATGCCTTTGTGTTGCTTCACATCGGCGGCGTTGATTTCGGGAACCACCAGCGGCACGGAATCGTCCATGCGAAACGCGCTGGAGTTGTCCACAACCACGCAGCCGGCCTTGACCGCGATGGGCGCAAACTCCTTCGAGATGCTCCCGCCGGCGCTGAACAGCGCGATGTCAATGCCCTTGAAGGAATCTTTGGTGAGTTCCTGGACGGCGATGTCCTGGCCGCGAAACTTGAGTTTCTTGCCGGCGGAACGCGCTGAAGCGAGCAAGGTCAGTTTGCCCACCGGAAAATTTCTCTTTTCCAGCGTTTTAATCATTTCGATGCCGACGGCGCCGGTCGCGCCGACGACAGCCACATGTGGATTCCGGTTCATAAAAGGGCGAATTATAGCAAATACCCGGCTTACGTCAATCACGTCAGCGCCGGCACAACACATTTTCTTTTGCTTTCCAGTTGACCGGGGTTGGCGCTTGTGACGAAATACTAGTCTAAGTTTTTTCAGATGTCGAAAATTGCAATCAGAAACGGAACGGGCACGACGAAGTACGACGCGCATCACAAGGTGCTGTCGCAAACCTACGGCGCGTTCGCTGATTTGCGCCGGGAACTCTCGGACTCGAAGGCGACCGTCAACGGGCGCGAGGACATTTTGAAGAGTTTCGCGGCCTGCCCGGATTCGCAGCGTTCGTGGCTGTTGCTCGAGGATTATTTTGAAAAACTGTCCCTCTCGCGCCGCGACTTCCCCGACACCCACTGGTGGCCGCGTTTGTTGAACGCGCAGGGCCGGGCGCGCCTGGAGGAACTCGCGTTCCTGTTTCTCCGCGCCAAACGTTCCGTGCCGCCCGAATTGCAGACGCACGCCAGCCTCGACCGTTTTGCCCGGGCCGAGGAAGCGGAAAAGGAGCAAAATCTCGTCAAGGAGCTCGAAAACTGGCTCTCGCCGCCGGCCCTGCCGCTGCTCGACACGCCGCGCGCCACACTGCGCGTCGTCTGCCGCGTGCAACCGGACGATCCCGCCGAGGCGGGACGTTACCGCCTGGCCGTGCAATTTCTTTTGTTGCGCCCGCGCACCGGCGAAAAGGCGCGCACGCTGCGGGAGCTGATTGACCTCGTCGTTCGTGCCACGCACGAGCAGGAATTATTTCCACCCGCCGATTGGGAGTTCATCCAGTGGCTCGCCGACACGAACCGCAATCCCGCCTTGCGGGACGCGGACACGCTGGTTTTGTCCGACGCCGAACTGCTCCAATGGCTCGCGCGCTGGGGACACTCGTCCCGCCTGGAATGTGACGGCCAGCCGCTCCATTTTCACGGCCAGATTGCCGCGCTCACGCCGCATCTCGACAACGGCGACAAGGAACTGTCGTTCACGCACCGGCTCGAATTGCCCGGTGGTGAAACCCATTCCATTGCCGAAGCGAAATTTTTCAACCGCCAGCCGCCGCTTGCGCTGGTCAACGGCACGTTTTATCTGCTGCGCAACGCGCCGCCGCCGCCGGTGCTGAAATATCTTACGCACAAACCGTCCGTGCCGGTGCGCAAGCTGAGCCATCGCCTGCTGCTGCACCTGCGCAAGACGCAGTCGAATCACGGTGTGGATTGGGAGCAGCTTTGCGTGGCGCATCCAGCCAAGCCCCAGTTTGTTTTCGAACTGCTCGACGACACGGTGCGGCTGCGGTTGCTGGCCAAGAGTCTCCGCGACCAAAGCGTCTGGTTTTGGAACGGCTACGAATGGGTCGCGAACGAAACGAAGAAGCGTCCGGGCGACAAACCGGAAATCCTCGACGACCCGCGCCTGGAACCCGCGATCCGTTGGCTGCGCAAATTGGATTGGTTCACGCCCGAACCTGGTTTGTGGATTGGCGACGCGAACGAAAATTTTCTCGGCACGCTCGCGGCCGTGTGGGCGGAACGTCCGAGCGAAGCGGAATTTCTCGGCAACCCGGCGTTTCACCGCCTGTTCCTGCAACCGCGCCAGCTCAAGCCGCGGCTCATCGTCAAGGGCAGCGGCATTGACTGGCTGGCGGTTTCCGCCGAATGGGAGGCTGAAGGTCTCAAACTCAGCAAGGCGGACCTCGAACGGCTCGCCGCCGCCACCAGCCGTTTCGTCAAGCTGCCGAATTCCGGCTGGGTGGAACTCGATATCAACGCCGTGCAAGGCGCGCACGAGGCGATGGCCGAGATGGGCGTGGACGGCCTCATCGCCGTGCCGCAAAAAGTCGGCATGGAACACGTGGCGCATCTGGACGAGAGCGAGTTCACCCGCTTTGCCGATTCGCCGGAAGCAAAGGCGCTGCGCGCGCGCGTGCGGGATTTCAAAGGCGTGCCCTCCATTGCGTTGCCTGCCGGATTGCAGGCCGAGTTGCGTCCCTATCAAAAGGACGGCTTCGATTTTCTCTGCCACCTCACGCAAATCAAACTTGGCGGCATTCTGGCCGACGACATGGGTCTGGGCAAAACGCTGCAAGCGCTCGCGTGGCTGGCGCGGCTCAAGGAGCGCAACACGAAAAATCCCAAACCGTCGCTCGTCATTTGTCCGGCGTCCGTGCTGCACAACTGGCGGCGCGAAGCGGAGCGGTTCACGCCGGGTTTGAAGGTGCTCGTGCTCGAAAGCGGCGCGGCGCGGCACAATCTGCGGAAACAGATTCCGCAGCACGATTTGATTGTGACGAATTACGCGCTGCTACGGCGCGATTTGGAGGAATTGCAAAAATTCGCGTTTCGCGCGGCGATTCTGGACGAGGCGCAGTTCATCAAAAATCCGGGCGCGCAGGTCACGCAATCGGTCAAACAGTTGAAATCCGAGTATCGCCTGGCACTCACCGGCACACCGCTCGAAAACCGGCTGCTGGATTTGTGGAGCATCGTGGATTTCATCCAGCCCGGCTACCTCGGCAATCAGGAACAATTTGTCGAAACTTACGAACCGCGTGCCAGCGTCGGCGACGAAACCGCTCCGGCGGAACAGCCGCGCGGCGAGAAAACCGAATCCGTCCAGCGCATCGCCCGCAAACGGCTTTCGGCCCGGCTGCGTCCGCTGCTGTTGCGCCGTTTGAAAAAGCACGTGGCGAAGGATTTGCCCGACCGCATCGAACAACGGCGCGATTGTCCGCTCGGCGACGAGCAGCGGAAACTTTACCTGGCCGAACTGCGCCGCAGCCGCGACCAGATCATGCATGCCGTCGCGGAACAGGGCCTCAACAAGAGCAAGATGCACGTGCTGGCCGCGCTCACGCGGTTGCGCCAGATTTGCTGCCATCCGCGCCTCGTCGGCAGCGACACCGCGTCCGGCAAGACCGAGACGCTGTTTGAATTGCTCGATCCGCTGGTAGCCGAGGGGCAAAAAGTTTTGGTCTTCAGCCAGTTCGTGCAGATGTTGCTGTTGCTCGAAAAGGAATGTCGCGAACGGCAAATCAACACGCACATCCTCACCGGCCAGACGAAAGACCGGCAGCAGGTCGTCAGCGCGTTCCAGGGTGATGCAAGCCCCGGCGTGTTTTTGCTGAGTCTGCGCGCGGCGGGAACCGGTTTGAATCTCACCAACGCCAGCTACGTGGTGCTTTACGATCCGTGGTGGAACCCGGCGGTGGAGGCGCAGGCGATTGACCGCTCGCACCGCATCGGCCAGACCCAGACGGTGAACGCCTACCGGCTCATCGCGCCCGGCACGGTTGAGGAAAAAATCTGGGAACTGCAGCAGAGCAAGGCGCAGACGATTGCCGACGTGCTGGGCGAGGAAGGTTTTGCTCGAAGCCTCACGACGACGGATTTGGAATATCTGTTCGCGGAGGATTGAAACAAAGATTTTTGACCGCGGACAGACGCGAATGGACACGGATTTGAAAGCGGTGGAGGGCCACCGCAGACCAGGACGCTGGCGGAACTCCGGAGCGGCTCGGCGTGCGCGGAGCGTCTTGGAGTGCGCCAGTCCTCTGGCGCTTTGGAACGCGCTGAAAGCAGGAGAAGCGGGACTTGAGACAGGATGACAGGATGGTCAGGATGATTTTCCCCCGGCCTGAATCCTGTAAATCCTGTGCATCCTGTCTGAATTGGCAACGGATTCTTTTCCTGAATTCAATTTGGCATGGAGGATTGGGAAAGCGGCGGTGAACGCGCCGCAGTCCAGACGCTTCGCGAAATTTCAGGCCTCACCGTCATCGCACCAGCGTTTGGAGTGCGGTGACTTTAGCACCGCTCTGGCATGGCCAAGACGGAAATCAGACTGGTCGCGCTGAAATCACATGAAAGCGGATGATGGCGGACCTGTCGCGCCGCAGCCCTGCGAAGGCGGACGGAAACTCTTTTCCGGTATTCAGTTTGGGATGGACGATTGGGGCAATACGGCTTGCCAAAAGCAAATTTTGCCGGATAATTAAGAGCATGAGCGCGCAGGATATTTTGATTGAAGAAATCAAGCACCAGCCCGAACCGGTGGTGCGCGAAGTCCTGCATTATTTGAAATTCCTCGAACGCCAACGCGCGCAGGAAGATTGGGCAGACGTGCTGCCCTCGCGCGAAGTCGAGCAGGAAAAGCTGGACCTCCTTGAGGGCAAATGAACCCGCGCCACGGCGAAGTCTGGCTGGTGGACATGGGCATGACCGCCAAAACCCGCCCCGCCGTCGTTCTTATCGCCGACCAACTCAACGCCCCGCGCTCGCTTATCATCCACATTCCCATCACGCGGCAGAATCGCGGAAGCGAACTCGAAGTGCCGCTTGGCCATCTGCCGTTTCTCGACCCCGAATCCGTTGCCAACGTGCAGGCCATCGGTTCGCTGCCGTCCGTGCGGTTTGAAAAACGGCTTGGCGTCGTACCGGAAAATGATTTGAAAAAAGTCAAAGCCGCGCTGCTCAAAGCCTGCGCCTTGTGAAATAGGGGGTGAAACAGGATTGCAGGATGGTCAGGATGATTCTCCCCCGGCCTGAATCCTGTAAATCCTGTGCATCCTGTCTGAATTGGCAACGGACTCTTTTCCTGAATTCAGTTTGGGATGGAGGATTGGGAAAGCGGCGGTGAACGCGCCGCAGTCCAGACGCTTCGCGAAATTTCAGGCCTCACCGTCATCGCACCAGCGTTTGGAGTGCGGTGACTTTAGCACCGCTCTGGCATGGCCAAGACGGAAATCAGACTGGTCGCGCTGAAATCACATGAAAGCGGATGAAGGCGGACTTGTCGCGCCGTAGCCCTGCGAAGGCGGACAGGAACTCTTTTCCTGAATTCATTTTGGGTTGGACGATTGGGGCAATTGGCGTTTGAATTCATCAAATGAGCAAATCCGAATCTATTTTGAAACTTTTTGATTCAGATGTGCAAATCTCCGGCGATGTGCCTGAAATTTTGAATAGTTTGAGTAGATACGGCATCCGGAATCTTGCCTACGGTGGAGACTGCGGTTGCAATCCCGGTTACATCTTTCGAGGCGAAGCAGATTATGAACGACCACTATTATCAACACTTGAACGCTCGATTGCCAATGGGTCAAAAATCTCTGACAAACAAATACGAGAAAAGGAGAAAGAACTGTTCATAAATTTTATCAACGGGGATGGCAGTCGTGTGGCTGCGATCATTGATGAACATCAGGGCCATAAATTATCGCAGCCGACATCCGATGTATTTTGGTGGTTATCAGTGATGCAACATTATGGACATCCGACTCGATTGATTGATTTCACAAAAGACATCCGCATCGCTCTTTTTTTTGCCATTCAACATTTATATGATGAGCGCAAACAAAAAAGACCAGACAAAGACCTCGTTATTTACTGTTTTCCGTGTATGGATCTGAAGTATCCGACAGACCCGAATAACAACAAAAGTCCGATCTCATTCAACAAATATGGCGTGGCCGACATGAATCATGCTGTCGGAAAGCAAATTGGTCTGCCGGGCTTCGAAGGGAAATGTGTGGGAGAAACTAAACAGAAATTTGGCTGGGACCGTCCAGACTACCAAAACGCCCGTCTCAAATTTCAGAAGGGAATGTTTGTGTATCCTTACGAATATCTGAAAGAACTGAAAAACGATGACCATAGTTGGCTTGTTCAAAATCTCCAAGTCGGGAGCGGGTTTAATTTGGGCACTACCGATGATGTGCCGCCTAAACGAATTCGGATTCCATTTAAATATGCGGTGGACTTGAAAAAGGCTTTGGAAACACGGTATTTCTTAACTCCTGCAACGGTCTATGTGGATTACGCTCGGGTTAATATTGACGCTTCGCCTGGCTGCAAGGATGCTTGTCAGCCAGTTGAATCCCGATAAACTCACGGCATGAAGCCAAATCCGTTGGCGTGTGCGCTACTGGTGCTGCTGGCAGTCGCCCTTCAAGTTCTCGCTCAACAGTCGGTCTTTCCAAGCGGCACAACCGTGTCGGCTACGAACAAGGTGTCCGCAACGAATGTGAATTTTGTGCCGGATGATTCCGTTGAAACATTAAAGGTGAAGGCAGAAAAAGGAGATGCTGAAGCTCAATTGAGTTTGGGCGCCTTCTACGAACTTGGCATCGGCGGTTTTGCAAAGGATGAAAAGGAAGCGGTGAAGTGGTATCGCAAGGCTGCTGAACAAGGTGATGCTGACGCTCAATACTATCTGGCCCGCAGCTATGCCTCTGGCGAAGGCGTGGCAAAAGATGAAATAGAGGCGGTAAAGTGGTATCGCAAATCCGCCGAGCAGAATAGTTCTTGGGCGCAATTGAGTTTGGCCGGCTGCTACGCCGACGGCAAAGGTGTGGCGAAGGATGAAGTGGCGGCGGTGGAATGGTATCGCAAAGCTGCTGAACAAGGTCTTGCAGAAGCTCAATTTTGTTTGGGCGTCTGTTACGCGTATGGCGAAGGCGTAGAGACGAACGCGCCGGAAGCAGTAAAATGGTATTTGAAAGCCGCCAAACAAAGAGTCAATGGGGCAGAATACGCCCTCGGGGTGATGTGTGCCAGTGGTCAAGGTGTCCCACAGGATTATGTCCAAGCTTACAAGTGGTATAACCTCGCCGCCGCACATGGAAACACTGCCGCCGCTGAAAATCGTAATCAAATTGCCAGTTTAATGACAGGCGAACAAATTGCCGAAGCGCAAGAATTGTCTAGTGAGTTTAAACCGCGAAAACAATCCAGTTCAGACAATTCCACTTCACCGGAAACCCCTACTGCCTCCGGCACGGGCTTTTTCATCACGGATGATGGTTATTTGATTTCAAATCATCATGTGGTCAAGGATGCGACGAAGGTTCGTTTGGTCACGAGCGCGGGTTTGATTGACGCCAAGGTGGTTCAGGTGGACGCGGCCAATGATCTGGCTTTGTTGAAGGCGGACGGGCGGTTTGCGCCGCTGCCCATTGCCGCCAGTCGCACGGTGAATCTGGGCGGCACGGTGGCGACCGTCGGGTTTCCCAACATCGGTTTGCAGGGCTTCGCGCCGAAGCTGGCCAAGGGGGAAATCGCGTCGCTGTCGGGCCTTCGCCGCGCCGTAGTGTTTTGATTTCCCCGAATTCCACACAAACCCGGTGCAATCAGTTTTCATCGCTATGTCAAAAGCTTCGGCCACGCAGGCCGGGCGCGGCGGATGACCCGCGCTATTTTCAAATCAGCGTGCCGGTGCAGCCGGGTAATTCGGGCCTTCGCCGCGCCGCAGTGTTTTCCCATCGTGACGGTTTTCCATACGTTCTGTTTCGACTGACTTGAGATAGGATATATCGGCTTCGTCCACGCAGGCGGGCGGTGCGCTGGTGGATGACCGGGGCAACGTCATCGGCATCGTGTCGGCCAAGCTGGATGCATCGGCGGCGCTGGCGGCAAGCGGAGCGTTGCCGGAGAATGTGAATTACGCGGTCAAGAGCAGTCTGCTGTTGAGCTTCCTGGAATCCGTGCCGGCAGTCTCGGCCAAACTCAAAGCGCCGGTCGCGGTTGACCGGAAGTTTGAGGAGGTGGTCAAGTCGGCGCAGAATGCAGCGGTACTCGTTTTGGTTTACTGACTGTCTCCCTCTCCGCCAACGAAGTTGGGGGAGAGGGTTGGGGTGAGGTGGTGCTTAGTTCAGCTAAAATCCCCTCACCCCATCCCTCTCCCCGTTTGGCGGGGAGAGGGAGAAATATCCGCAGCGGAGCTGGTGCTGGTTTATTGATTTGGAGAGTGCGGCGACAAGTAGCCGCTTTTCCTGACGCGATCCCGCACTGAGAGACGTTGTCCCAAAGCGCGGACATGTCCGCGAACTCCAAGGAAACCGGCCGCAGCACCGGTTATAGTTTCTGCACGTGAATGCCGCCGCCGCTGGTCCCCAGCCGGAGGACCGGACCGCCGCCGTTCACCGGGCCTTTGATCCGGTTGTTCTCCAGCTTTCCCTGCACGGTCACCGGCAGATCGCAACTGACGCCGCCGCCCGAGGTTTCCGCTTCCAGATTGAAAGCGGCATCCGCGGGAACTTCCACCGTCACCCCGCCGCCGGATGTGAAAAGGCTCACGTCACCCGGCAACGGCGAAAGCAGCACGGCGTAGATCGGGCCGCCCGACGTGTCGCCTTTAATCGTGCCAGCGATGTTTTCGATGGTAATGCCGCCGCCGCTGGTGTGCATGGACACCGGGCCCTTGAAGGTCTTGACGGTGATGGCGCCGCCGGAGGTGTCGCCGTCCAGCGACCCGGTCCCGCCGGTTACTTCGATTCCCCCGCCGCTGGTGTGAATTTTGACTGGCCCTTCGCAATCGGTGACGTGGATGCCGCCGCCGGAAGTATTGCCATTCACCGGCCCACGCAGCCGCGCGAACCGGAGTCCGCCGCCGCTGGTATCCGCCTTGACCTCGCCGGCCAGGTCGCCGGCCGCGATGCCGCCGCCCGAGGTGTTGAGCCGGGCGTTGAACCGGGCGGGGACCTGGATGATGTATTTCGCCTCGTTACGGTTCCTGAAGCTACTGAACCAATGGAACGTTTCCGTGACCTTCGGGCGGCACCGGATGGTGACAGTATTTCCCTCCTGAACAAAGACGACGGGGTTTTCGGAGAGGAATTTTTGCTCCTTTTCCGCGCTGCCCCGGGTGACTTTCCGCCACACGTTGACGGCGACGGCATCAGTGGCGTTGGTGCTGACGTCAATGGAGCCGAAGTCAACATCCACGACGAGCGTGCCGCCGGGTGAGACCTGGAAGGTTTTGTTTGTTTGTTCCTCAGTTGCGGCGAGCGCCGCGCAAGAGGTCAGGGCCAGCAGGAACAAGGTCAGTTTCATGATGTTAATGATTTTTTGGGTGCAACCAGCGTCAGGCGCAACGAGACAACACGCCCCTACAGTCAATACCCATGAACCGGCCAAAGGTTTCAACTTTTTTGCCGGTTTGTCGCCAGGGCTTGTATTCTTGTGATTTTGCGCGTTTCCTGGCTCCCGGGAATTGAATCTGACCAGCGCAAGTCATGTTGCGCTTTACGATCCGTGGTGGAACCCGGCTGTGGAGGCGCAGGCGATTGCCGACGTGCTGGGCGAGGAAGGCTTCGCCCGCAGCCTCACGACGACGGATCCGGGTCATGAGCGGCGCCATTGACATGCACTTCCTGCCGGGTTCTCACCTCGGCCTTGATCCGCAGCACGGTGAGGGAATTGGCAGCAAATGTGTATTGGAACCGGGGGCCGTTCAGCGAGAGCGAAGACGCTTTTGGCGCCACCTTGACCGGGTTGTCGAAGGAGTTCTCATCCGCCGGATTTGCCGAGGTCAGGACGGTTGTCGTCGCCGGACCGGCAATGCGGACAATGCCGTCCAACCGGACTTCCGTTTCCAGCGGCTCCGGTCGGGGGTTCACGATTTTGAGGATCACTTCGCCGGTCGCCTCGTCGCGCGTGGCGCTGGCGTAGAGGGGTTCGATGTCCGGCAACAGCAGTCGGGCGCTTTGGACGAGCTGGCCGTTGAGATAACAGTCCGCCTGCGCGCCTTTGAGTTCGACCCGGATGTCATACCACCGGCCGGTTTCGATGGTGCCCGGCACCTGGGAAACAATGCCGTTCATCTCGATGGTGTATTTCGTGTTGCCCCAGCCGCCAAGGTTCCACCAGTACTTGCCGTTTTCGTCGTAAAGGTTGAACGCAATCAGGAAGCCTTCCGCACCGCCCAGCTTGCGGGCCTTCAACGAGAGGGTGCAGTCTGTCCAAAACTTGCCGGCCAGCAAAGCGCGCGGGTTGCCGGTGAGGCTGCCCTGGCGCAGCACGCCGTCTTCCGTTTTCCAATCGCCGCCGCCCAGCAGCTTCCAGCCGTTGGTGCCGTTGGAAAAGTCGCTGGAGTAAAGCGTCCGACCGTCGCGTGTTACTTTGATGTCCTTGAATTCCGCCTGCGTGTTCCAGGTGCCGACGCCGATGGCGCTGCCCTGCGGATCGCGGCTCGCTTCCGGCAACTGCAATTCCACGGGCAGAACGACGTCGCCGCGATTGCGGCTGAACAGTTGCTGCACGTAATAGGACGGCGTGCCGTAGGCGCGGAGATTGTCGAACCAGATCAGGTCCGGTTTCCATTGCCAGGCATCGGCGTGGGCCAGAGACGCACAGATGCTCGACATGGTCACAACATCGGCATTGCGTTCCAAGCCGGTCTTGAAGGCGGCTTCGGACAACGCCGTCTCCAGGGTGCTGCGGTTGTTTGGACTGAAGAGGCCCGGCTCCGAATGGGCGCAGTATTCGCCGACCATCACCTTCGACCGGTGGCGGTCGTAATGATCGTAGCGGCTGGCGCTGCTGAAAAACCAAAGCGGTTGATTGTGCGAATGCTCATCCAGGATGTCCGCCTGCCCGTTGCCGAGTTTGTCCCAGGCGAAGTCAAAACTGTCGCCGGCGGGATCGGGTCCAGTGCCGGCAATAAGCATGATCTCCGGATGCTTCGCCTTGATCGCACCGGCGATTCGTTCGAAGCGTTCAAGGTATTTCGGCCCGACGCTTTCGTTGCCGATCCGAAGCATTTTCAGATTGAACGGCTGCGGGTGGCCCATTGCGGCGCGCTTGCTTCCCCACGGACTCGTGACGGGGCCGTTGGCGAATTCGATCAGGTCGAGCGCATCCTGGATATATGGGTCAAGTTGATCAAGCGGCGCCGCTTCGCCGGAGAACGTCGCCGCCATTCCGCAATTCAGCACCGGCTGAGGTTCGGCGCCGAGGTCTTCGCACAACTGGAAATACTCGAAGAAGCCCAGGCCGAACGACTGGAAGTAATCGGACGCAGTGCCGGAGTTCCAGACACTCTTCTTGAGCTTCCTTTCCGCGAGGTCGCCGACGGTCTGCTTCCATTGGTAACGAGTGGCCAGCGAACGGCCTTCGGTCGGAAAACCGCCGGGGAATTTGATGAAGCCGGGATTCAAATCGGCCAGCATCTGGACCAGATCGGCGCGCAGCCCGCCGGGGCGGTTCTTCCAGGTCTTCTCCGGGAAGAGCGAAACCATGTCAAGGTCCACGGTGCCGGCGCCTTCGACGTAAATGTTCAGGCGCGCCTTGGTCTCGGTCGCCGTGGCGCGCAAGGTAACGGTGTATTTCTTCCACTGCTGATTGAATCCATCGAGTTTTGCTTCAGCCAGTTTCCGTCCATCGTCGTCGGCCAGTTCGACGCGCAACACCGGACGGCCTTCGACAGCGCGAAGCTGCGCCGAAAACGTGTAATCCTCGCCGTCGCGCACGCCCATGCCGCGAAAACCTTCGTTGGAGACGCCGAAATTCTTGCTCGCGACATCGGCTTTGATGCGCAGGTAATGGGGATTCGCGGCGTTGAACGGGTCCTGGTCGCGAATCTCAATCGAGCTTGCGGTTGCGCCGGGTGCGAGTTTGCTCCAGCCCATCATCGGCTCGGGAAACTCGAACGAGCGGTTCTTCACCAGCTCGGCATACAAGCCGCCGTCGGCGGCGAAGTTGACATCTTCGAGAAAGATGCCCCACATCGCAGGACTGATCTTCGCTCCAGGCTTGTCCGCTTGCACCGTCAAGGTGGCTGTTGGTGCGGCGAACGCCGTCAGGGCGGCAAACAACGCGGCGCCGGTTGGGTTCAGAAAATAGAGTGGGGTTCTCATGAGGTGACCGGGTTTCGCTATTTGAAAGACATGAATTGTTTTATCTCCGTCCAATAGATATCCCGTAGTAGTATTCTTTGCCATCCTCCGACAAAGTCATGCTCTGCTGGAAACGGCCCGGCACGGATATGATGTTCGTTGCGAAGATTTTGACGTCAGAGCCTGGATCGCTTTGATTGAAGTAAAAAGTTGAACCCGGAGACGAGAAGGCCCCCAGGACGGTGACGAGCAGCAATATGTTTATTTTGAATTTCATGGCGTGGATGATCGACGGCTGATAACCGGAGTCTTTTGCGCTCCGCATTTGCCCAGCGCTGTGCGGATGAGTAAAGGGGAGATGGTCATGCTTTTTGCAGTTCAACGAAACCGCTTCGCTTCAAGAGCCGGAGCATTTGCGTCTCCTGCTCCGTGGGTTTGGCGCTTTCCGCCGCCCAAGCCTGGAAGAACCAGTCCAGGTAGTGGTCGAAGCCTTCAGCCTTCCGGTTCGCCGCCCAATCCAAGGCCAGATGCAGCCGGTCATCATCGGTCTTGCGGATGATCTCTGCGATCTCGTCCTTCGTCAGCGGATGATACTTCTCGTGATGAATGATCCCCGCTCCATCCAACCGGCCTTTTTGACAAGGTGGTTCCTCCGTCGGGTATCCCAGAACGAGTGCGATGAGCGGAAAGCAATGGGTTGCCGGCAATTCCAGAATTTTCCAAACGCGCTCCATGTCGCCGCGATGAATGCCGTTTGTGATCAGGTAATCAATGCCCAGCGACCGGGCGGCAATCGCCGCGGTCTGGACCGCCAGCACGGTGTTGATGCTGGCGGTGACAAAGTTCGTTATGTTGTCGGGGAAATAAGGATGGCCAAGGTGTTCGGCGCAAGCTTTGAGGCGGTTGAAGTCCACGCAATAGAGAAGCAGGCAGCTTCCCTGATAGGTGCAGACCTCTTTCATCTTCTGCCGGTCTTTTACCACCACGATTGAATAGCTCTGCGTATTCGAGGAATTTGCGGCCCGGATGCTGGCCTGGAGGATCGTCTCCAGCGCCGATTCCGGCAGCGGTTTGTCGATGAAATTCCCATGAATGGTTCTCAAGTTCCGGATGGTCTTGAGCGTTTCGTTCGTGGCAGGGGATGCTCCGCCGGTCGGTTTCGTTTCGTTCCCGGCCGCGCGGGAAGGCTGAGCTTTCGGGCCCAGCAGCAAGAAGCTTCCGCCCAGCAGGGCGCCCTGTTTGAGAAATGTCCGGCGATGGGATTTGGTTTTCATTGAATTATTTGTGGCTTCCTGGGGATTAGTTTGCCGATGTATGTGCAGCCGTCTGGCCGGCGGGCGATTCGTTCTGCGATTGGAAGAGGAAGGCGATTTCCTTTTCTGAAAGCGCGCGATTCCACATCATCGGCTCGTCAATAAAACCACGGAAGGACGTGCCCAGGTCGCCATACTCGTTATTGAGATTGGAGCGATTGCACCCGATCACCAGGTTGAAATCGGTGGTTCCCAGTTTCTCCCCTTTTTTCCAGCGAACCGGCCAGCCCTCGGGCTTGCCGTCCACGAAAAGCAACTGCTCGGTGCCATCAAAGGTGGCCACCACCTGGTGCCATTGCCCGTCCGCCACCATTGTTTTGGTCAAACCGGAGTGGTTTCCCGGTCCCATCTCCAGGCTGACCAGGCCGCGCCACTTGTTTTTCTGCCAGTCGCCGGCGATGCTGAGCGCAAAGCCTTGGCTGTAGGATTTATCGAAAATGCGGCGCCAGATCGCATCCGGGTTGGAGGTCTTGATCCAGGCCGCCAGGGTCAGTTGCTTCGGATTCAGCGATTTGTTGTTGGTCACGACAATTTCGTCGCCGTCGGCGGTGAATTCATATGCCCCGCCCCGCTTGCCATCGGCTGTCCAGCGAACGCCCGCAGCCACGCCATGGTTTCCCTTGCCGCTGTTGTCGGTGATTATGCCGCTGCCGGTTTCATCCTGGTCGAAGGTCATGTCCAGCACCAGCCCTTCGTGGAGGCTTGCCTCGGTGACCGGTCTGCCCGACGGACTGCCCTTGGCAATGATGATTGGAATGGCAATGGTGGCGGCCAGCGCCACGCCCAACACGGCAAATGCAGTTTTTTTCATAAGAATGGTTTTAATGATGGTTGACAGCAGACTAAAGGAGCCCGCGCCGGCCAGCGAAGCAGTGGCGACGGTCGCAGCCAGGCCCGCCGGCGCGGCCTGGACGGCGTTGGCGGCGATGACCGACACGATCAAAGTGGCGGAGATGCCAATCCCCCGGCGGACGAAATAGGACCGGAGTTTTTCCACCGCCCGGCTGACACGCTTTTGCGCCGCGTCTTCGCGCAACGCCAGCACTCCGCCGACTTCCCGCCAGCTTCGGCCCTGGAAAAAGCGCAGCACCACGGCATTTTGGTCCGCCGAACTCAACGTGTTCATGGCGGCTTCGAGATGGGGGGCGATGGACTCCCACGCCAGGGACGATTCAGCATCGGTCCGGGTCATATTCATTGCTTCGGTTTCACGCCGGCGGCGGGTGCGGTCGTCACGCAAGGCATTGGCCGCCTGGCAACGGGTGACACGGTAAAGCCAGCCCGGCAGAGTGTGGCCCGACCGGATAAACGGCGCCTTGCGGGCGAGTTGAATGAAGACCAGTTGGGCGACATCCTTGGCCAGGGCAGCTTCCCCGACCACCCGCAGAGCGGTGGAATAAACCAGGTTGATGTGGCGCGCCACCAGTTCGGCAAAGGCCGTTTCGGACCGGCATTCCACATATTCCTGCAGCAGTTTGGCATCATCCATGTTGGTTGCTTTATTCATTAGTCACGGCTCGCTGTCACAATCCGACAAGTTTTTTCAGATAAGGCAACCGGACTCCAGCCACAACTGATGATTTGAGGTCTGACAGTTGAGACACCGGCGACTGGATGTTCGGCAACGTACAGGCCACCCAAAGCAAAAACCCCGCTGGAGCAATTCCAGCGGGGTGTAAAACGGGTTCAGACATCCGCTCTCAATAGGTCGGCCAACCGCTTGTCCAGTAAAGGTCGTTGATAAACAGAACGGTCGCGTAGTTGTTTTGATTGTCCAACTCGTGACGAGCGCACACCCAACTTCCGCCGTTATTGAAGATGCTCTCGCCACCCGGAGCAATAAAGCGGCTGCCACCGGCATCCAGCGTCGTGCCTCCACCGCTCAACATGTTGACCCCGCTCTTATCGTAATAGGGACCGGTGATGCTCGTTGATCGGCCATAGACGATATGGTAGGTGCTTGACGCGCCGCTACAGCAGGTGCCCACGGAGCAGAAGAGGTAGTAATAACCACTGCGATAGACGATTTGTGAGGCCTCAATCCCGGCGCTGTTGTAAGCAAGGTGATACAAACTGCCAGTGGGCTTACAGGTGGAAGTGCTCAGCTTCGTCAGGTAGATTCCGTTCCACCATGAGCCGAAGGACAGCCAGGGAGCCCCCGACGAGTCGAGCGCAAAGCAGGGGTCTATGGCGTTGTAGCTGCCACCCGAGCTGGAAGTAAGGATCGCGCCCTGATCAGTCCAATTGCCGGTGGCGATGGAGGAGGCGGTGCACAGGCCGATCGCCGAGTGTTGCGATCCGGATGTCGAAACGGAGTAGTAGCAAAGCGCCTTGCCGTTGTAGTCAACGATCGAAGGCGCCCAGGTCCAGGCTGAATTCCCGTTGTAGGCGTGCCACCAGGAAAGGCCGCCCGAAAAGATCGGCGTGCCCGTGTTCCACGCGTGCCCGTCGGACGACCAGGCCATCCCGATGCCAGCCGACCAGGTGCGGCCGATCCACCAGGTGCCGCCCTCCTTGTAGATGCAAGGGTCGTGTGAATTCAAGTCTCCACTCAGGGTCCAAACGGAAGCGTTTGCCGTTTGAGCCAGGAGACCAACGATGGCGGCCAGCGGCAGCATCGAGCCGAGGCAGGCCAAGGTGAGGCGTGTTCCAGCTGTTTGTTTTTTCATTTTGTTTTGGCTGTTGGTTTTATGTTGTTTGGTTGCTTGGTTGTCGGTTTATCCTCCCCCGTTCATTGATTTGGTTATCCGGGAGGAAATTTTTTGTTTCAAGCTGTGGTGGCATCAGGCGGCATGGGGGTTGAAGATCGGATGGAAGGGGTTGGTCAGTTGGTGGTTTACATGGCTTTGCTGGCCGGTAGCCGTTTGCTGTTGCCACTAATTTTTTCCATAACGGTCTTTTCAGGAAAGACGAGAGAATTTCAGAAGTGAATTTTACGCTTCTGATGCGCTCAACGACAACACCACTTTGCGTAAAAGAATCACCCTTTCGCGAATGAGGGCTACTCGTATCGCAGGGATTCGATGGGGTCGAGGTTCGCCGCCTTGTAGGCCGGGTAGGTCCCGAAAACAATTCCGACCGCTGAGCAAATCAACAACCCGAGCACAATCCAGTCCACCGGGATGGCGGGGGGCACTTTCATATACCACGCGAGGCAGTTGCCGCCGAGGATGCCCAGCACGACGCCGATGGCGCCGCCGATTTCGCAGAGCACGATGGCTTCCATGATGAATTGCGTCATGATGTTGCGTTTCTTCGCGCCGATGGCGCGGCGGACGCCGATTTCGCGCGTCCGTTCGGTGACCGAGACGAGCATGATGTTCATGATGCCAATGCCCGCCGCGATGAGCGCGATGGAGCTGACAATGGTGACGCCGATGCGCACAGCCCGGGTGAACGAATTGAATTGCTCGATGAGTGAGTTATTGGAAAACAACTCGAAATCATCTGGCGCGCCGGGCGGGATCTTGCGCACGTTGCGCAGGATGCCGCGGACTTGTTCCATGCAATCATCATAGCTGGCAGTGTCACGGGCCTGCACCAGGATGGTCAGGTCGTCCCACCGGCGTCCGTAACGGTTGAGCGCCGTGGTGATGGGGATGATGGCAATATTGTCCTGATCACTTTCCATCGCCCCGCCCTTTGAGGCGAGCACGCCCACGACCGCGTATTTGTAGCCGTTGATTTTGATCTCTTCGCCCATCGCCGAGCCAAACGGGAAAGCTGTTTTGGCCAGGGTGCTGCCGAGCACACACACTTCCCGGGCGTTGTCCACGTCGTCTTCGGAAAGGGCGCGGCCCTCCTCAATGTCCCAGTTGCGCGCCGGGAAACTGCCGGGGGTTTCACCATACAACGCGGAGGTGGGGGGCGTTTTGGCGTAGCGGGTCGAAATTTGTCCACGCCAAAAATCGCCATGGATGCCCACGACGGCGGCCAGCGTGGCTTTTTCCTCCACCTGCCGTCCCTGTTCCAGGGTGACGTATTTGCGCCGCCAGTATTTCTGCCAGTCGGAATTGTCGCCGAACTGGTTCTCGGGCCAGCGCTGAATGGCAAACGTCTGGCTGCCCAGTTCGCTGAGTCCCGTTTCGATGGTGTGCTTCAACACGCGCATGGCGGTCATCACGACGATGATGGAAAACACGCCGATCAACACGCCGAGCAGGGTGAGCGCCGAGCGCAGCTTGTGCGCCCGCAGCGCGTTCATGGCCATGGCGAAACTTTCCCTAACTTCAGCGATCAGCAATGTTGGCTGGTGCAGTTTCAATTGATCAGTAATGTTGGCACGACGGGTTGCGTAAAACGTAAAACGTGATGCGTGAATGCATGGTTAAGGCAGAGGAATGTTTTGGAGCAATTGCGTCAGTTCATCGGGATCGAAAGGCGATTCGGTGTCTGGTGGCGTTAAAGGGGTTCGGTAGGGAGGGCTGTCTTCCAGGAGGAGCGAGCCACGCTGATCCGGAACCATCGTGAGCAACAGGCGGATGATCTGGGTCGAAAGGCGAATCCGATGTTCTGCGACTTTCTCGCCGAGCACATGGCGGCCATCGTAATACCAACCACGGCTCTCGCGTGCGGAACCCAAACCATACTCGTAAAACCGGGCGCGGTCTTTGCCTGTGCCTCGTGAATAACCCTCAGCCACGTTCACTCCGATGGAGCCGACAGCCCGATAAAGCTGGTCCGAAAGTCCGAGTGTGCGTTTGTCTTTCATCAATTTGCTCACGTCATGCCAGCCCAAGTCCGCAGCGAACAGTGCCAGCCGATAGACCTCGACTTTCCAAAGCGTATCGCCCGTTATTTCCACCGGCACCGACTTTAGCCATTCATCATAATTCATAACCGACCTCTTTCTCGTTCTTCACGTTTTCCGCCTCACGTTTCACGGTTTCCGCCTCATTCGCTTCTCAATGCATCCACCGGGTCCATCCGCGCCGCGCGCCAGGCCGGCAGGAAACCGGAAACCACCCCGGTCAGCAGCGACACGAGCAGGGCGACGGCGACGATGGGCCAGGACAAAGTAGCCGTGAAAAAGAAGTGGGAAACTGCCAGCGTGGTGAACCAGGCGATGCCCAGCCCGATCAGCCCGCCCATCAGGCAGATGCAGGCGGCCTCGACCAGAAATTGCAGCAAAATGTTGCGGCGCTTGGCGCCGATGGCCTTGCGCACGCCGATCTCGCGGGTCCGCTCGGCGACCGAGACGAACATGATGTTCATGATGCCGATGCCGCCGACGAACAACGACAGGCTGGTGACGAACAGGCCGATGACGGCAATCGTGCTCGTCTGCTTATGGAACCATTTTACAAACTGGTCCTGCTGATTGATGCCAAAATCGTCGGGTTCATCCGGCCGCAAATGACGAATGCGGCGCATGACCTGGCGCAATTCCTCCCGCGCCTCATCCAATTGCACCAGCCCGCTGGCCTTTACCTCGATGCCATCCCAGTCAAACAGCGGCCCGTTCCAAATGATCGCCAGAAACTCACGGATGGGAATGATGATGTGATTGTCTTCACTCGATATGAACATGCTGCTTCCCTGCTTTTCCAAAACCCCGGCGACTTGACAGGACTGGTTCCCAATTTTGATGCGTTTTCCAATGGGGGATTCTCCGCGAAACAGATTGGTGGCCACATCGTTGCCGATCACGCAGACCGGCTGCCCGCCTTCGGCATCCGCAGCGGTCAAAAACCGGCCTTGGGCCACGCCCACGCCGCTGGTCTGCAAATAAGCATCCGTGGTGCCGATGATCTGAACAAGATTGGCGCTTCGGGTCTTGTATTTCACCGGTTCCCAACCGCGCATCTTGGGTGCGACGGCGGCAGCGAGCGTCAATTGTTTGGCCAGCGTCTCGGCGTCCTTAAGCCGGATCGGCTGGCGACGCCGCTGCATCTTCAACCAGTCGTCATAAGAAAACTCGAACATCCAGTTATAGCGCGCCACGTGGAACACGTCCGCGCCGAGCGAGGAAATGCTGTTGATGAACGACTGGTTCAGTCCGTTGATGGCCGCGCCCATCAGCGTGACGGTGACGATGCCGATGACGATGCCGATGGTGGCGAGCGCCGACCGCATTTTATTCGCGCGGATGGCGCCCCAGGAAATGCCGAGCCCTTCGCGGATTTCGGCAAGAAATCTCATTGGGGAGAAACATTCAACATCCAACATTCAACTCCCAACATCCAATGAACGGCCCGCCGTTGCAGATGGGTTGGGCGTTCGGTGTTGAATGTTAAATGTTGAATGTTCATTTCGTCATCGTTTCGTCGCTGGCGATCAAGCCGTCGCGGAGACGAATGACCCGGCGGGCCAGCCGGGCGATGTCTTCCTCGTGCGTCACCACGATGATGGTGTTGCCCTTCCGGGACAATTCCTCGAACAACGCCATGATCTCCGCGCCAGTCTTGGAATCCAGATTGCCGGTCGGTTCGTCGGCCAGCAGGATGGATGGTTTGTTGACGAGGGCGCGGGCAACGGCAACGCGCTGGCGCTGGCCGCCCGAAAGCTCATTGGGTTTATGGTGCATGCGATCGGCCAGGCCGACCTGCGAGATGGCTTCCAGTGCAATCTTCCGCCGTTCGTCGGCGGGGATGCCGGCGTAAATAAGCGGCAGTTCGACGTTGTGCAGCGCATTGGAGCGCGCCAGCAGGTTGAAAGTCTGGAAGACGAATCCGATTTCGCGGTTGCGAATTTCGGCCAACTGGTTGTCGTCCATGTCGCTGACGCCGATGCCGTTCAATTCGTAGCGGCCGGAGGTGGCGGTATCGAGACAGCCAATAAGGTTCATCATCGTGGATTTGCCGGAGCCGGACGGCCCCATGATGGCGACGTATTCGCCGCGCTGGATTTCAAGCGACACGTCGCGCAGCGCGTGGACGGTTTCCGTGCCCATCTGGTAACGCCGCGAAACATTCTGAAGGCGAATCAAGCTCATGTCGGGAAATCCGAATGACGAATGACGAATGACGAAAGAAGCCCTGAGTCCGGAATCCGAAACAGCCGGGCACAGGTCCGGATGATTTTCTGGAAATTCGGGCTTCGGTTTTCAGATTTCTTTCGGATTTCGGAATTCGGGCTTCGGATTTGCATCATTTCGTTTCCTTGGCCTCGCCCTTGTCCGGCGTGCCCCGTTTGATCTTCTTGCCATCGTCGAGGTCGCGGCTGATGGCGCGGTACCCGCCGGAGACGATTTCCTGGCCATTGGTGAGGCCGTCGGTGATCTCCCAGTAATTGTCGTCGCAAATGCCGATCTTCACCGGCACGGCATCCACATGGTCGCCAGCCACCGCAAACACGACATCCAGCATCTTGGAGGATTTTTTGCCCGGCGGCCCACTGTTGGTGACAACGTCGCTGGCAGCCACGGTGTTGCTGGAAATCACCGCATTGGTGCCCGGCCTCGCGGGGGTCATGTTCGTGCCGCCGGTTTTCGGCGGATCGGTTTTTTTGGGCGGCTTGGGCGGGCGGGTGGTGACGCTGGCCAGCGGGACGGTGAGCACGTTGGTGCGATACTCGGTTTCAATGTCGGCGCTGACGGACATGCCGGGGCGGAAGTCTTCCTTGTCGTTGAGCCGGATGCGCACCTGGAACTTGGTGGCTTCCTGCGACTGGCTGCTGCTGCTGGAATTGTTGCCGGTCTGGTTGCTGTCCTTCGATGAACTGGCAACATCCGTCACCGTGCCGGAAAATTTGCGGTCCTTGAACGCGTCCACCTCCAGCCGGGCCTTCTGGCCGGGCTTGATGCCCACCACGTCCATTTCGCCGACGTCCACACGGGCCTCCATCTGGTTCAGGTCCGAAATGATCATGATGATGGTCCCGGCATTTTGCACGGTGCCCAGCACGCGCTCGCCGAGCTGCGAGTTCAGTTTGCTGATAGTGCCGTCGAGCGGCGAAACGATGGTGGTCCGGGAGAGCTGTTCCTCCGCGCTGTCCACGTTGGCCTTGGCCACGTTCACCATGTCGTCGGCGCTGTCGAGTTGCGCCCGGGCCACGTTCCGGGTGGATTTGAAACCGATGAAATCCGATTCCGAAAGCAGCTTCTGGTGGAACAATTCCACATTGCGGTCGTAGTCCGCCTGGGCCTTTTCCAGGTTTGCCACCGCCGAGGCTTTGGCGGCCAGCGAGGATTCGTAATTGGCCTTGGCCTGGTTGACGGCGGCGATGTAAATATCCGGGTTGATCTTCACCAGCAAATCGTCCTTCTTGACCTGCTGGCCTTCCTTGACCGGCAATTCGATGATTTCGCCGCTGACCTCCGGGCTGATGGTGACCTGGACGACGGGCTGGATCTTGCCATTGGCCACGACAATGTTGGTGAGGCTGTGGCGCGCGGCTTTTTCCGTCTGGACCGTGATTACCGGCTGTTTTTTCTTGAATACGGCCACCGCGATCAGGGTAATAAGCACCAGCCCGATGACTGAAAAGACGATGATTTTCCTGCGTTTCTTGGAGTTTGCCATGTTTTTGTATTAAGACAGCTTGGACATGAATTCGTTTCGGAAAATTAAATCCAACAGGAGAACATATCTAAAGCGCCCATTGTCCCAATCCGATGCCAATGAGCAACAGTTCAATCAGCACCCAAAAACCGAAAACAGCCGTTGCCGTTTTTACCGTCGGTGTGCCTGACAGCTTCGCCAGCCCGACCGCCAGCACGCCCGCGTGCCAGAGATTGATTCCATTAACGGCACCCAGCAGGAGATGGCCGCGTTTTGTGGGATCAAAATCACCCACCAACAATGCCAGGCTTGGCCCGGCGTAAAGCCGGCCCAGGATTACTGCCAGCAGGGTGCTGATCACCATGCCGAGGGCGGTAATGAGAGAGGACAATCCGGCAACCTCCAGGGTCTTCAAATAGTCAAATCGGGTTTTGAACCACCATCGCCCCGCGAGCCACAACACCAAGGCCCAGCCGAATATCGAGGCGAACCCATAGATGACGATGCCCACGCTGCCGAAAATTGCCATTAAAGTCGGTCCGGCAAATTTTTCCATCACCTGCAACGCCTGATCCTCCTGAGCCTGGGTCATTTTGCCCTGTTGCACCTGTTTGTCCAATGCCTTGACCTGTTGGTCGCGAACGGTTTGTTGGATGGCGGGCTGGGCGAACATGATGCAAACGGAAATTGTTCCGATCACGGCAAAGATCAGCACGGGAACGAGCCAGTTGGCGACGGATGACGGGGTTGCCTTGATTCCGGCAAAAACGTCGCCCGGTGCGGCAAAAACATTCAACAGCCGTCCGGCCAGCGAGGTTGCGGGCATTGGCGGCGTGGCGGACGGCGGCCCTGGTATTGGCGGCATGGGTTCCACGGTTTTAATCAGATCTTGTCCACTACTTAGGCAAAAACCAGCCAAAGTTACAAGAAATGTCGGGATTTTTTAACGGGACAGTGTTGCGAAACAGATTTCCCCGGGTGGATGGGTCGCGCTGAGTCCCCTTGAACTGTAGCCGCGGACGTGAGTCCGCGCTGACTTTCTACGATGACCAAGTGCGCCGACTGACGTCGGCGGCTACGAGGTTCGTGGGGAGCAATCCATAAATCATGGCTGCTGGATCAAGCCCGCAGTCAATCGTTGTCTGCCGCCGCTTTCACCGCCCAGGCTGGATACGGCGTTTGCGAACCTTTCGCCGCGTGCCAGAGGATGCGGTTGAGCAAATCCTCCGGGCATTGGTCCGCCTTTTCGAGCGGCAATCGCGCCGAAGCCTGGGCGTCTTTGCGCAGGAGCGGGTCGGAGATGAGTTTGGGCAAAGGATTCATCTCGTCGAGCGGCACCTGGTTGGTCACGGCATCAAACGGCGTGAAATCCGGTGTGCTGGTGAAGCAATCAAACATCGGTGTGGCCGTCGCGTCCATCTGGTTCATCGGCGGCAGCCCGAGCATGAGTTCAATTGTGCGCAACAGGCTGGTCTGGTTGTATTGCGTGCTCACAACCTGTCTGCGCTTTGTGTACGGGCTGATAACATAGGCCGTGGTGCGGTAGCCGCTCACGTGGTCCCAGCCATCTTGCGGGTCATCTTCGATTGCAAAAATGCACGTGTTCGTCCAGAACCGGCTGTGGCTGATGGCCTCGACAATCCGGCCGAACGCCAGGTCATTGTCGGCCACCTGCGCGGCGGGTGTGGGTGAACCCAATTTCGTGCCGCTGGTGTGGTCGTTCGGCAGCCAGAGGATGACGAAGTTCGGGAGGTTGCCGTCGGCTTCAAATTGTTTCAACTCCTTGATGAATTGCGCGGCGCGAAAAACGTCCGGCACATCCAGGTCCCAGCCCACCGTGTTCGTCGCGAGATAAGGCCGCAACGATTCGATGTCCGGTTCACACCCGATGACCAGGTCATCCGTGCCGTTGAGGAATTGATGGTAATAATCGAGAAAATACGATCTGTCCTTGCGCACGGAATTTTTCCAGCGCGTGACGGCGGTGGCGAATTCGCCGTAATCGCGCACCGTTTTGCCCTGCGCGAGCGCGTTGTTCCAGATGAAGCCCGCCGGCGAATAGGCCAGCGCGTCCCGCCCGCCCTCGCCGAAGCCGCCACAAGGATAACTGCGCGGCCAGCCGGCGAACTCGCGCTCCACGTAATCCGTTGCGAACGCCGTGTCTGCCCATTGATGGCCATCGGCGCTTAAGATTCCGCAGCAATAGGTGTTGTCCAGCAGCACGAAATCGCGCACCAGCTTGTGTTGGTTCGGAGTGATGCGCCCGCCAAAGATGCATAAATCGGCGTTGCCATTGCCTGTCCATACGTCGCCCAGCACCTGATCGTAACACCGGTTTTCCTTGATGACGTAAACCACGTGCTGGAACACGCTGGGTTCGCCGACGCGTTCCGGCACGGGCCGCGCGGGTTGATTTGTGCGGGCCGGCAATTTCACCTGCGCCAGCAGCGGATAACGCAAATTCGCCAATGCCGTTTGTGTGAAAGCGGCCAGCTCTTTGGCCGACGGCACGGGCACAAGTGAAAGCGAACCGGCATATTGTCTCGTGTTGAATTTGGTTTGTCCGGATTTGGCCGGCTGGCCCGGGCCCGGGCCTTTGATGTTCGCCACGTAAATTTCCTTCCGCAGGGCATCGAAGGCAATCGCCCCGGGAAACCAGCCGGCGGGAATCAGGCCGAGCAATTTCGATTCGCCCGATTTGAACTGGAAAACGGCGACGGCGTTTTGCGTGCCGTTGCAAACAAAAAGGGTTTTGCCCGACTGGTCGAACGCGAGCGCATTGGGCTGGGCGCCGAACAAATCACCGGGATTCTGCCGGGCGCAAATCGTTTCGACGATCTGGTCTGTGTGTGTGTCAATGACGCTCAACGTGTCGTCACCCGTGTTGGCGACAACCAGCCAGCGTCCGTTCGGCGACAGCGCCAGGGCGCCGGCATGCAAGCCGGTCACAATTTCGGGTTGTGGCGGCGACGCCCCGTCGCCATCCGTTTTGCGCGACGAGGGCGTCGCATCCACATCGTTGCGACGAGGCGTCGCTGCCACCAAATCAATCACCGACACCGAGCCTTCACTGGCGATGTAACGAACGGGGTCAACGCGCACCCGGCTGCCGCGCCCGGCCGGGCCGGTGACACTGTCCGGCCCGGGCCGCCGGCCGCCCCAGTTGCTCACGTAAATTTTTTTGCCGGCGAGCACGACATCAAACGGCGCAACCCCGACGTTCCAGGTCCGCAGCAAGCGGCCGGTCGCAGTGTCGAGTTCGGCCAGGCCGTTGGAAAGATTGAGCGCCACATACAGACGTTTGCCGTCCGGTGAGACGGCGATGCCGGCGGGAATTTCATTGGTATGACCCGGCCGGTTGGCCGGCGGCAGTGGAATGGAAAACAGCGGGGCCACCTTGCGGTCTTTATCCACGCTGAAGACCTTGATGTCGCCGTTGACGTTTGCGAGATAGATGCGCGAACCATCGGGTGAAAAGACAAGGCCGGTAAAACTGATTTGCGCCTTCTCGCCGGGGTCCAGCACTTCCGGCACGGCGGAGGGCTGATTCTGGATGTTGTCGGTTGGAAAGGTGACCCGTCGGGCAATTTTACCGGTTGCCGGATCCAGGACAACCAGTTCGCGTGTCAATCCGGCCGTCACGAGCAGATTGCCGTCGGGACTGAGCGCCAGCGCCAGCGGTCTGAGGCCGGAAAGTTCAATGAGAGTGCCGGCAGGGGTGACCAGTTGGTTGACCGGTGTCTCGAAACCATTGGCGTTGCGGCCAACCGTTTCGGTCGTTGCGCCAAAATCATCCGGCCGGTCCCCGGCTTTCGCAGTGACGAAAACGAAGACGGCCAGCCAACAGCAAATGGAAACTTTCAATTTCACTCCCGCCCAAGATGGCAACAATACTCCGGGACTGGCAAGTAACATGGCGTGAAAATGTTGGAGTTCAGGCTTCAGCCTGCATGGGGGGGCAAGCTATCGGTTCATATTGTCATTGGCGCGTAAAAGTTCGTGCGGAAATCTGGCGGATGCTTTGTTCTCAGGCAAAGCGCCAGGGGACTGGCGCAGTCCAAGACGCTTCGCGTATTTCAAGGAACCATCGTGTCACGCGCAGCGTCCTGGAGTGCGGTGGCCCTCCACCGCTTTTGTTTAGGCCACCGCCGGATCGAGCCGCTTGCCCGGCACGAGATAATTGCGGACATAGTCGCTCACGGCGTCTTCCAGAGACGTGACGGGCGCGGTGTAACCGGTGGCGCGCAGCCGGGACAGTTTCGCTTCCGTGAAATACTGGTATTTGTCGCGGATGGTTTCCGGCATCTCGATGAATTCAATCTTCGGCTTGCGTTTCAACGCGGCAAAAACGGCACGCGCCAGGTCCAGCCACGTCCGCGCCTTGCCGCAGCCGATGTTGAAAAGGCCGCCGGCCCTTTTGCTGGCGGCCAGATGCAACGTCATCGCCACGGCGTCTTTCACGTAAAGAAAATCGCGCTTTTGTTCACCGTCGCGAAAATCGGAGCGGTAACTCTTGAACAGCCGGATGACGCCCTCGGCCTGCACCTCCGCCGTGGATTTGTGGACGAGCGACCGCATGTCGCCTTTGTGATCCTCGTTGGGGCCGAAAACGTTGAAGTATTTCAAACCGACCATGCGGTTCAAAAATCCGGCGCGCTGGGCGTGTAAATCAAAGAGATGCTTCGAGTAACCATACATGTTCAACGGACGCAACCTGTCCAGCTTGCCATCATCGTCGTCCATGCCCGCCGAACCGTCACCATAAGTTGCGGCGGACGACGCATAAACAAACCGTGTTTTTTGCCCGAGCGCCCAGGTGGCGAGGTTTTTGGTGAATTCGTAATTGTTGCGGATGAGAAAACCCGCGTCGGTTTCAGTGGTGGACGAGCAGGCCCCCATGTGCAGCACGAGATCAAATTTGCCCAGCGCGCCGTTTTGCAGCCGTGGGAGCAGATCGTCGGCCTCGACGTAATCGGCGAAGCGCAGTGGCGTGAGATTGCGCCATTTTTCATCCGTGCCGAGGCGGTCGCAAACGACGATGCGGTCGCAGCCGCGGCGGTTCAGCGCCCAGACGAGCGCGCTGCCGATAAAGCCCGCGCCGCCGGTGACAAGCACCCGCGCATCGGAAAAATCATTCGACTTCATAAGTTATGGACAGCATGACGCGGACCGGTCTGGAATTCAAGCCAATGGTGTGGGGCAAAGTTAAACCCGCGAACACGTTTTTAACCACGGATGGACGCGGATTAACACGGATTTAACCGCAGAGAACACAGAGATCGCAAAAGATTCGGTGGGGCGAGCGTACTCGCGAGCCGCGTGCAAAACCCATTGCCGGAAACTGGCCTTCGGCGTAATCTCGCTGCGTACAGAAAAACAAAACGACCAGAACCAAAATTTAACCAAAATCATTTCGCGTAGCTTCGGCTGCGGGTCTCGGTAGAAAACCGCTAATTTTCAGATGCAAAGAGACCGCGTCGAGCACGCGCCCAACCGGGCGCGGCTTGATGTCACTTCTTTGCATGGGCGCTTAGCGGTGCCTCTACCGAGGGTGCGTTGAGTTCGCGCCCATTTGTTCCGTGGTTGCAGTTATGTAAATAACCGCCAATGGCCACGGATGCTGATACAAAATTGCCGCTGACTTCACCGGATGTGAATTCAGCCCGGCTTGACCGCTTGCGTGAAATTGTCCCGGAAGCTTTTACCGATGGGAAAATTGATTTTGAAAAGTTCCAGCAGGTTTTGAGCGAGGATGTGACTGAAGCAGCCGAGCGTTACGGTCTTTCCTGGACGGGCAAATCCGAAGCCATCAAAAACATTCAGACTCTTACGACCGGCACGCTCCTGCCCGCCCGCGACGAGTCCGTGAATTTTGACGCTACGGAAAACCTGATCATCGAGGGCGACAATCTGGAAGTGCTGAAACTCCTGCAGGGCGGCTATCACGGGCGCGTGAAGATGATTTACATTGATCCGCCCTACAACACCGGCGGCGATTTCATTTATCCCGACAATTACAAAGAGGGATTGGCCGATTACTTGAAATTTTCCGGGCAGGTCAGCAGCGAAGGAATCAGGCTGACGACGAATCCTGAAACGGACGGGCGTTACCACAGCAAATGGCTGACGATGATGTATCCCCGGCTGTTTCTGGCGCGGAATCTGTTGCGCGAGGACGGCGTGATTTTTGTGAGCATTGACGATCACGAAGTCCACAACTTGCGAGCCGTGATGAATGAGATTTTCGGGGAGGAGAATTTTGTCGCTCAACTCGTGTGGGAGAAAGGACGCAAAAATGATGCAAAACTCTTCTCTGTCGGCCATGAATACATTGTTGTTTTTGCAAAATCAAAAGGGTGGTTAAGCCAAAACGAAATCCGGTGGCGCGAGGCAAAACCCGGTGCTGCGGAAATCCAAACCGAATATCTTCGTCTCAAGGATAAAATCGGCTCAAATATAGATGCCATTCAAAAAGAGTTGCGGGCGTTTTATGTAAGGCTGCCGAAAAATCACCCTGCAAAAAAACATTCCCGATATTCAAACGTGGATGAGAACGGGGTTTGGCGTGATGACAATATGTCTTGGCCCGGTGGTGGAGGCCCAACCTATGATGTAATACATCCGATTACAAAAAAGGCTTGTGCTGTTCCTGAAGGTGGTTGGCGTTATTCAACGCCTGAAAAGATGCGGGAAATGATTGAGAAAGGTCGTGTTGTGTTTAGAGATGACCACACAGAACCACCAATCCGCAAAACTTACCTTGTCCGTGAAAATGAGGAAACAGAAGATGAAGATGATGCAGATACGGGAATCCAAGTTGCTGGAAGCTATTTCTATCGAAGTGCGTTACAAGCCTCAAATTTGATGTTGAAACTGTTCGGAAAGAAAATTTTTGAAAATCCAAAAGATCACGAAGTTTTGATGAGGTTTTTCAAATATGTTGCCGGGGATTCAAAAACCGACATCATTCTCGACTTTTTTGCCGGTTCAGGCACGACGGCGCAGGCGGTTTTGGAATTGAACGCGCAGGACGACGGCAATCGCAAATTTATCCTTGTCCAGTTGCCCGAACCGACGGAGCGCAAGGATTTTCCAACCATTGCGGACATCACCAAAGAGCGTGTCCGCCGCGTCATCAAAAAATTGGAAACAGAATCAACCGCAAAGAACGCAGAGATCACAAAGAAATCGGAAGGTCAGTTGCCGCTCGGGGAATTGGAAGGTGGGGCGCGTCACTCCGTGCGCGCCGCTGCTGGAACATCAGGAGACGGCGCGCAGGGGACTGACGCGCCCTACCAATCCAAGCCGGACTTGGGCTTCAAGGTTTTCAAGCTGAGCAGCAGCAATTTCAAGGTGTGGGATGCCGCGTCCGCACCCAAAGACGCCGCCGGACTGGCGGAGCAGTTGAAACTGATGTCGCAAAATGTCGTGGAGAATCGCGGTGATGAAGCCCTGCTCTACGAATTGCTCTTGAAAAGCAATCTGCCGCTGACGGGCAAAATCCAGAGCGGCAAAATCGGCGGGCAGACATTTTACGACGTGGCGGACGGCGCGCTCGCAATTTGTCTGGAGCGCAAGCTGACACTGGAAACCTTGCGCGGCATCATCGCGCGGAAACCCCGGAGCGTAATCTGCCTCGACATCGCGTTCGCGGGAAACGACCAGTTGAAAACGAACATCGTGCTGGAAATGAAATCGCACGGCATCGAATTTCACACCGCGTGAAAACCATCCCCGTAGCAGCCGAGGTAACGAGGCTCAAACATCCTGTCCCCCTGCCGGCGACGCCCGAAAGATCAGAGCCTCCTCACGTCGGCTGCTACGTGTAAAACGAACGTGCGATGAAAATCAAATTCGACGGCAATCAGGATTTTCAGTTGGACGCGATCCGGTCGGTTGTAAACGTTTTTACCGGACAACCGCTCACGCACGCGGCGCTGGCATGGCAATCGGATGTTTTTGGCGGCGAACTGCTGACGGAAATGGGCGTGGGCAATTCGCTGGCGTTGAGTGATGAGGCAATTTTCAAGAACGTCCAAAAAATCCAGGCTGAAAACGAACTGACGCCGGTGAACGAGTTGCAGGGCTTGAATTTCTCGGTCGAAATGGAGACCGGCACCGGGAAAACTTACGTCTATTTGCGGACGCTGTTCGAGTTGAACGCGCGTTACGGCTGGAAAAAATTCATCATCGTTGTCCCCAGCGTCGCCATTCGTGAAGGCGTGCTGAACGCGATTGAACTGACGAGGGAGCATTTTCGGTCGCTCTACGGCGGCGTGCCGTTGGATTACTGGGTCTATGACTCGGCGCAGGTCTCAAAACTGCGGCAGTTTTCCGCCAGCAATCAGATGCAGTTGATGGTGATGAACATCCAGGCGTTCGACAAAAGCAGCACCATCATGCAAAGCAAACGAGACCAGATGAGCAGCCGCAAGCCGATTGAATTCATCCAGCACGCCCGGCCGGTGGTGGTGCTGGATGAGCCGCAAAATCTGGCGACGGAATTGCGGACAAAGGCGGTTGAAAGCTTGAACCCGCTTTGCACGTTGCGCTACTCCGCGACGCACAAGGATTATTTCAATCTGGTTTACCGGCTCGACCCGGTGAAAGCCTACGATTTGCGGCTGGTTAAGCGCATCGAGGTGGATTCAGTCGTGGACGGCGGGGACTTTAACCAGCCTTACATCGCGGTTAAATCCATCACGGCGACCAAGACCCGCATCGCCGCCAAACTGGAAATTGACGTGGAGGGCGCGAGTGAGTGCAAACGCAAAGTGGTGACTGCAACGCAAGAGAGTGATTTGTATGAACTTTCCGGCCAGCGCGAAAATTATCGCGGCTACGAAGTGGATTTGATAGACGCGGGCAACCAATATCTACAATTCAAAAACGGCGTGAGCCTGGCGGCGGGCGTCACTCATGGCGGGCGCAATGACGAGGTTTTGAAAATCCAGATGCGGGAAACGATTCGCGAGCATTTCGAGAAGGAATTGCGGATTTCACAGTTGCCCGAATGTCAGCGGATGAAGGTGTTGTCGCTCTTTTTTGTGGATCGCGTCGCGCATTATGCCGAGCCGGACGGAAAATTTCGCAAGTGGTTTGTGGAATTGTATGCGGAAATTTCCAAATCGCCGCGTTACGCCGCGTTGAACCCGCTGGCCGTTGAAAAAGTTCATAACGGTTATTTCGCCGAAGACAAAGGCAAGGCGAAGGACAGCAGCGAAGGACGTTCGACCAAAGCGGATGACGAAGCGTATGCGCTCATCATGCAGAAAAAGGAGCAATTGCTTTCGATGGGCGAACCGCTCCGCTTTATTTTCAGCCATTCCGCTTTGCGTGAGGGTTGGGACAATCCGAATGTTTTCCAAATCTGCACGTTGCGGGAAATCAGTACCGAACGCGAACGGCGGCAGACCATCGGGCGCGGGTTGCGCTTGCCCGTGCGCGAAAATGGAGAGCGGTGTTTCGACCCGCTGATAAACCGGCTGACGGTTGTGGCCAGCGAAAGCTTCAAAGAATTTGCGAAAAAATTACAGAATGAAATGGAGAAGGAATGCGGCGTGAATTTTGAGGGACGCATTTTGAACAAACGTGAGCGGCGCAAAGGGATTTTGAACAAACAACGGCTGCTCGACCCGGATTTTCAAATTCTTTGGGACAAAATCAAGCACAAGACCCGTTACGCGGTGAAGTATTCCACAGCGGAATTGGTTTCACGCGCTGCCGGGGAGTTGCAGGGGTTGCCGGAAATCAAACCACCCTTCATTCGGGTTGAAAAAGGCGAGCTGCAATTGGAAAAGAAGGGCGTGACTATTGAAGAGCGTGCCGCGCAGACCATCCGCACGCCGGAATATCGCGCGCCGATTCCCGATTTGCTTGGCTACCTTCAGCACGAGACGGAACTGACGCGGCCAACCTTGGCGGAAATTTTGGAGAAATCGAACCGGCTTTCGGAAGTGACGCGCAATCCGCAGCAATTTCTGGAATACGCGCTCGCCGCCGTCCAAAAATCCCTGCATGACTTGATGGTGCAAGGCATCGAATACGAGCGCATTGCCGGTGCGGAATGGGAAATGCATCGGCTCGAAAGCGAAGAATTGGAAAGCTATGTTTCGCGGCTGCTGGAAGTCAAAAACAGCATTTACGACGTGGTGGAATTTGAATCCAAAGTGGAGGAGGAGTTCGCCAAAAAGCTGAACGGTCGAAATGACATCAAACTTTTTTTCAAGCTGCCGGACTGGTTTAAAATTGAAACACCGCTCGGCACCTACAATCCCGACTGGGCGATTGTGAAAGAAGATGAGGGCGGACACAATAAAGTCTATTTGGTTCGAGAAACCAAAGGTACAACTGTGTGGTTAAAAATTCCTGAAGTTCAGCGACGGAAAATCCATTGCGGCAAGGCGCACTTCAAGGCAATTGGGTTCAAAGACGAAGAATATGCCTGGGTGGCAACGGCTGACGAGGTTTAGCCTTTGCGCTCTCTGCGTTCTTTGCGGTTAAAAATGAATTTGGAATCCGGCTCGCGGGGATCAGCCTTCGCGGGGCTTCGGCGCGACAGGCGCTCGCCCCACCGTATTTCCCCTTCCGCCCAGACAGGCAGGATGCCTGTCCCACTTTTCAATTCACTGGTTGATGTGCACCACTTTCGCGGGCGGGAAGCCGTTGAACCACGTCGCGGAGGCGTTGCTGTAGGCGCCGATGTCTTCCGCGTAAACCAGGTCTTCGATTTCCAGGTCCGGCAATTCCTCGGATTGGGAAATGGTGTCCAGCCCGTCGCAGGTCTGGCCGAACACGGCGCAGATTTCCGTTTTGCCCTTCTTGAACGCTTTCAGGTGATACTGGCAATGGTCGAAGATGATGCCGCTGAACGTGTGATAAACACTGTCGTCAATGTAGTAACACGGTTTGCCGTCACGCACGGCCTTGCCGATGATGCGCGCCACGGACGTCGCCGCCGTGGCTACGAGGAATCGCCCGGGTTCGGCGAGAATTTGAATGTTGGGGGCAAACAGCCGGTCAATCTCGGCGTTGATGACGCGCGCCAGGTCGCGGAACGGCCGGACGTGTTTGTTGTACGGAGCGGGAAAGCCGCCGCCGATGTCGAGAATCTTGATTTCATGGCCGCGCGACCTGGATTCGCGCATCACGGCGGCGGCGGCGTTGAGCGCCTGGACAAAGTTTTGAAAATTGGTGCACTGGCTGCCGACATGAAAACTCAGCCCTTCCACAACCAATCCCATCGCAAACGCCGCCTTGATCAAATCCACCGCTTCGCCGGCGGCGCAGCCGAACTTGGAGGAGAGTTCGCATTGCGAGCCGGTGTTGTCCACGCGCAGGCGCAGCACCACGCCGGCGTGCGGCGCGAATTGCCTGATTTTCTTCAGCTCGTTCAGATTGTCGTAGGTGACCAGCGGCTTGTAGCGGTCGAGCGCCAGCAGGGTTTCCTTCGGCTTGGTCGGGTTCGCGTAAATGATTTTGTCCCAGATGAAATCCTGCTGCTGCTTCGGCGGCAGACGCTTGATGTTGTCATAGACGAGCATGAACTCCGGCAGCGACGCCACGTCGAAGCTCGCGCCGGTTTTGTAAAGCGTCCGCACGATTTCCGGCGCGGGATTCGCCTTCACGGCGAAGTAGCACTGCACCTTGGGCAGATGCTTTTTGAACCCGGCGTAATTCTTCCGGATGATGTCATGGTCAATCACCACCACCGGCGTGCCGTGTTTGCGGGCGATGGTTTGGAGTTGCTGGTTCGTCATGAATTTATGTTTTCGTCCCGGCCTTTAGGCGGTTTCGGACGGAGGCACAAGCTAAAACTGACGGCTGCGGATGTCGAATCCGGTTTGTGGTGGCTGGTCTGGTGTGCAACCACCATGTTGATACCAGGAAACAATCAGCGCAAAGGGCAGGGCGGCGCTGCTGCGCCACCAGGCAGGAATGCGCGCTGCAGCACGACCGGCCATCCATCACTTACTTCACCGCGTCGCGCGGGACGATTTTGATGCTGATGATGCCCATGCGCTTGTCGGGGCGGTCTTGCGGATGCGTGGGCGTGGTGCCGATTTTCTCAAGCACGTCGTCGCCTTTGATCAATTTGCCGAACGTGGTGTATTGATGGTCGAGGAACGTCGCGTTGCCATGACAGATGAAAAACTGGCTGCCGGCGGAATCGGGATTGTTCGAGCGCGCCATGGAAATGACGCCGCGCACGTGTGAATGATCGTTAAACTCGGCTTTAATTTTATATCCGGGATCGCCGGTGCCCCACAGATCTTCCTTGCTCGGGTCCTTGGTCAGCGGATCACCGCCCTGAATCATGAAACCTTTGATGACGCGGTGAAAACAGGTGCCGTCATAAAAGCCTTTTTTGGCGAGGGTCTTGAAATTCTCAATGGTCTTGGGCGCGGCGTCGGTCCAAAACTCGATGACCATTTCGCCTTCGGTGGTGGTGATGACGGCGACTTCGTTGGTATTTGCGGGAGTGCTCATGGTTGCGGTGGTTGGGGTGTTCGTTTTGGTTTCGTCAGCCAAAGCCGTCACCATTCCAGCGGCAAAGACGATGGCGCATATCAGGTTAAATGTTTTCATTAACGCAAAATTTTCCAGACCCGCGGCCAAAAGTCACGCCCGGAATTGGACATTTCAAGCCGCCGGCGGCGGGGATTCCTTCTCCTCTTTCTTTTCCGGTTTTTTTGCCTCGGGCTTGTCCTCGTGCTTTTCCGCGGGTTTGTTTGTGTCTTTGTCCTCGTCTTTGTTCTCGTTCATCGCGCGCGTGATGAGGCTGGCATGGTCGGGTTTGCGCGAGCTGCGCAGCATGAAAGCCGTCAGCCCGCCCACCACCGCCAGAACTACCACGCTGAAGGCCAAAATACCTTTATGGCCGGTCTTGGGACTTTCCGGCGGCGGGGCCACGGCATTCGTTGTTGTCAATGGCTCAGTAGTGATTTCGGGTTGAGTGGGAACGGCGCTGGTTTGCATCAATGACACCTCGTCCGGCGGCTTCACCTCGTTGGTAACCACGGGTGCGGGCGTTGAGGTTATGACCATCGCCGGCGGGGGCATGACACTTGTCGTGGTCAGGGGCGCAGTGGGGAGGTTGGGTTGAGCGGGAACGGTGCTGGTTTGCATCGCGGGTGCGCCGGCCGGTGGTTTCACGTTGTTAACCGCCGCGGGTGCGGGCGTTGAAGTTATGACTATCGGCGGCTGGACGGCAACTGCGTTGGTGACGGCAGGGGCGCTTCTGGTTGCGCCGGTTTGTGGGTTGGTGTTGGTTTCGTCAGCCAAAGCCGTCAGCAGCATTCCGGCGGCAAAGACCACGGCGGAAATGTAAATCCATGCTTTCATGGGTGGAAATTTCCCAGACGCACGGTCAAAAGTCACGGGCGGAATCAATCCTTTTTCATCGAACTATCAATGGGGCCATTGCCGCCGGTCTTGCGGGCACGGCGGAACATGAAAACCGCCAGACCACCCGCCGCCACCAGAAATGCCGCGCCAACGGCCAAAGCACCTTTATGGCCGGTCTTGGAACTTTCCGGCGGCGGGGCGATGACATTCGTTGTTGTCAGTGGCACAGCGGCGATTTCGGGTTGAGCGGGAACGGCGCTGGTTTGCATCAACGGCGCCTCGTCCGGTGGTTTCACCTCGTTGGTAACCACGGGTGGGGGTGTTGAGGTTATGACCATCGGCGGCGTCGGCGGCGGATTGGTCAGCGCCGGTTTCAGCGCGGGCGGCGGCACACTATTGGTGATGGTTGTGCCAACAATAATAAGCGACGGAACTGCAACGGGCCTCTCGGGTGGCGTCGGCGCCGGGGGCGCGGGCGGCGGCGGCAACGGCGGGAACTGGGGAAGGCTCACCGGCTGGGGCGGGAAACTCACCATGCAACCGATGTACCGGCCGAGTTGCGAGCGCAACCCAATGACGACTGGCAACCGCTCCTTCTGCCGTTCACTCTGACGTTGCTGAAAAATTTGATTGATCCCGGGGTCATAAGGTGTGTCGTGAATTTCCCCCTGGCCATCGCAGAAAATCAGCACCGTCAACCGTTCGGAACCCTTCACGACTTGATTCAGCAACGGCAGCAATGCGTCAAATCTCGTGGTTTTTGTGTAACGCTGTTTGCCGACGAACACGGTGATGTTCGACGCAATCATTCCCGCGTTGTCAGGTTCCCAGCGTTGCAGCGGAAACTGTCCCTTGTGCAGCTCCTGGTCGAACGTCCATACGCCAATGGTATCGCCCGAATGTAACGGCCCGTTCGTGACGGCTGCCAGGATCTCATGGAGCGCCTTTTGCACCGCCGGCACGCGCCGTTTCATGGCTGACGAAGTGTCAAAAACGAGCAGAAAACGGCTGTCCACATTCGGCGCCGCCGGTTGCGCCCGCAGCGCCGGTGCCAGAAAAATTCCAGCGAGCAGCACCGCGAAAATGAACGGGCGGTGGACAATTTGATTTTGGTGCATTGGAGTCTTCATTTCAAATCGCGCTTGTGACTTCGGTTAAAACGGTTCCGTTCCGCACGATTGTAATTTTGCAATTCATCCTGCAATTCCGTCAGCGCATTTTCAACCAGGCGAATGAAATTTCCACAACTCGACGCCAGGCCGCCCAGGCCCGTGACCGTGTCGCGCTCGGCAACATCGTCCGTGACGGCCAGTACTTCACCGTAGGCGCTGAACCGGTGCGCCGCGCGCTCAATCATGTCATCGGCGGTCTGCCCGGCGCACGAAAACAAAACCTCAACCGCCGGATTCGATTCCCGCGGCGGCGTTCCCGCCGGGGCGCCGGAACCGTCAAAGAAAATCGTGACCGGCGTGCCCGTTGCGTCGTGATAACGCGTAAGCACATGAACCAATTCCTCGCGCGCGCGCGCCGAATGCCGCGGCCGGCCGCGAGCCAGTTCCGGCCAGTTGTGCAGCAGGCTGTAGCCGTCCACCAAAATCCGCACGAGCGCCATGGGCGGAGCATAGTCAAAGCCATCCACAGTCCAAAGTCCAAAGTCGCGGTTTGCTTGACTTTAAACGGTGGACTGTGGACTGTGGATTTAATGGCCATTTTTCAAAAATCCAATCGCGGCATCGTCGTGCTGGCACTGGTTGTTTTCGCGCTCGACCAGTTCACCAAATGGCTGGTGCTGCACTCGCTCGCTTTGGGTGACGAAAAGATCGTCATTGATGGTTTTTTCAAATTGGTTCACTGGGGCAACACGGGTGCGGCGTGGAGTCTCTTCAGCGGCAACAACGCCGCGCTCGCCCTGGTCGCCCTGTTCGCGCTGGTCGCGCTGTTTCTCACGCGCCACCACTTCAGTTCGCACACGCTCGGCGGTCAAATTGCCTTCGGCCTGATTTTCGGCGGCATCGCCGGCAATCTCGCCGACCGCCTGCTGCCCGGCCGCCACGCGGTCGTGGATTTTCTTTATTTTTACCTGCAACAACGCGGCGGCCGCGTCGTTGATTTTCCAGCCTTCAACGTCGCCGACACCGCCATTTGCACCGGCGTCGGGCTGATTTTTCTCATCACCTGGAAAACCGAGCACGCGCCCAAGAACGTGACAAGTGACACGTGACAAGTGACATGAAAAATCGTGGTCACCGTTTGCTTCGCGCATCTTGTCACTTGTCACCTGTCACCTGTCACATTGAATAAATGTCTTTGCGCACGGAAAAATTCACCGTTGAAAAATCGCTCCCATCCGGGCGGATGGACACCTACTTGCGCGGAAAATTTCCCGCGGCCTCGCGCGGCGCGCTGCAACGGCTGATTGAACAGGGCCATATCCGCGTCAATGGCCACACGGTCAAACCCACGCACAGCCCGCGCGCCGGCGAACAAATTGAAGTCCATTGGCCGGAGGCAATGCCCGCCGAGGCCCAGCCGGAGGAAATCCCGCTCACCATTCTTTTTGAGGATCAATCGCTGCTCGTACTGAACAAACCCGCCGGACTGGTTGTGCATCCCGGCGCCGGACACGAGGAACACACGCTCGTCAACGCGCTGCTCCACCACTGCCGGGGCTCGCTCAGCGGCATCGGCGGCGTCGCGCGACCCGGCATCGTCCACCGGCTCGACAAGGAAACCAGTGGTTGTCTCGTCGTCGCCAAAAACGACGAAACGCATCTCGCGCTCTCGGCGCAATTCGCCAAACGGCGGGTTGAAAAAATTTACAATGCGATCGTGTGCGGCGAACTCGCGCGCGAATCCGGCGAAATCCGCGCCGCCATCGCCCGGCATCCATCGCACCGCAAACGCATGACGGCGCGCGACGACGATTCCGGCCGCACCGCGCACACGAGTTACCGTGTGTTGGAACGATTGAACGCCGCCACGTTCGTCGCGGCGCAAATCCATACCGGGCGCACGCATCAGGTCCGGGTGCATTTCCAATTTCTCGGCCACCCGCTCGCCGGTGATGAAACTTACGGCGCGCGGCAGAATAAAAAACTCACCGAATTGACCGGCTACCGGTCGCCACGAGTTTTGTTACACGCCCGCGAGCTATCGTTCGTCCATCCACGCACAGAAGAGGAAATGACTTTTGAAGCGCCGCTGCCGGAGGATTTTCGCGAAGCGCTGAAATATCTGCGCGCGGACAGTTAAATGGCGCTTACGCATAAGAACGCCCGCCCTCATCCCAGCCTTCTCCCCCAGGAGAAGGAGAATTGTCCGCCGTCTCGTGTAATGTAGTGTGTCGGAATCGGCCGGATGGACATTCGCAAAACCGGAACTGTCACCGGCTGTTCCCTCTCCTTGGGGAGATGGTCAGGGTGAGGGAAAATTTCCGCGAAGCGCTGAAATTTCTGCGGGCTTGACCCCTTGCCTTGCCGTGTTACAGTCTGTGTATGACAGAGACGCTGACCATTCGTTTGCCCAAATCGCTGGCGCGGGATTTCCGCGCCAAGACCCGCGCCGCCAAAACCAATCCCACCGAGGTTTTGCGCGAGGCGGCGGCCAATTATGTCCGCCATGACCCGGCGGCCCGCAACGCCATGGTGGAACACATCCGCGCCCGCGCCGGAACCTGGGACGGAGACATTTCCGGTGAAGAATTATTGCGGAGGACCCGTCCGTGATTCTGGTGGATACATCGGTGATTGTTGCCTGGCTGGACAAAAATCATCCGCAGCATCGCGCCTGTGTGAAGACCATTGAACATTGGGCGCAACGCGAACAGCTCGCGGTCAGTTCGGTGACGTATGGCGAACTCGCGGCGGGCGGACGCACGCGCGAGGCGGTGGAAGAAGATTTGCGTGATTTTGAAAAAATCCCGCTGGATACGGATGCCACCTGGCGCGCGGGCATGGCGTTCCGCCAATACCGCCGCAAGGATTCCGATGATCCGGTGCTGCCGGATTTTTTCATCTGCGCCCAGGCGGCGGTGTTGAATCTTCCCCACCTGACGAATGACCGGCGTCGGACAAAAACCTTTCCCGACGTGGATTTTGAGTTTGTTTGAGGCGGCAATTGGGGGACGCGCTGAAATTTTTGCGCTGAAAATTTAAGGCTAAACTGAAGTGGGTGGTGGCTGTGGCGTGATGTTAGCAGCATCATACAAAGTATGTTCGTGCTAAAGAATCCAACGAATTCTTAACACTGAATATAAAATCCACGCCGGGAATACCAACATTAGCGCAAGCACGAAGCGGGCGACAGGCGAGACCTTTGAAAACATCGGGGCAACGATTACTATGGAGACGAGTGCGATACTAGATGCCCCAAAGCATGTCCAAATCTGCTGCTCTTCGTTCCGATATACTCCAAGCTCTGGAAAAATCAAAAACAACAGCATCAACTGAAGAACCGCCCACACTCCGATGCGAACTGATTGTATGCCACGAAAGGTATTCCACTCTGTTGAATTCGCCTTATTAACTTTAGAATCCGAATTTGGCGTCGAAATATCAGATTGAAGTGGCTCTTGGTCAATGGCGCAAACCAATGCTTCGTCAGGATATTCTTTTCCACAATAGGCGCATTTTTTCATATGTGCTCGAAGCCGCTTATCAGACAACGGACGGCTCGTTGTTCATCCTGTTTTGTTTTATGTTCGCACGCTAAACCTCCATTTTCACCGCGTCCAGTTTGATTTTTCGTTCGTAATCTTAATCATTCTCTTAATCGTAATCGGCCTTTCGGATTAAGACTGGGATTAAGATCAGGATTAAGACGAAATCAGAATTTGTTCGCCTGCCGCGCGGTTTTTTTGCATATTCCACCCCGATGAAATCCATGACGGGTTACGGGCGGGGCGAGTGCGCGCGGGACGGCTTCAAAATCACCGTGGAACTCAGCGCGGTGAACCGCCGGCAGATGGAAATTTCCGTGAATCTGCCGCGCGAACTGGAAATGCTCGAAGCGCCGGTGCGCGACGCGATCAATCGCCACGTCGCGCGCGGACGCGTCACGGCGCGTATCACCGTCCACGCCGCCGAAGGCAAATTGTCGGCGCGCATGCACATCAATCTGCCGCTTGCCAAAGCTTACGCGACGGAACTGGCCCGCCTGGCGAAGCAATTAAAACTGTCCGGCGCCGTGACGCTGGATCAAATCGTCCGCGCGCCGGGGGTTTTTCAGACCGACGAGGAACTGGTCGAGGCCGAAACCATCTGGCCGATTGTGGAAAAGGCCTTGCAGCAGGCGCTGGCGGCGCTGGTGAAAATGCGCGAACGCGAGGGCGCGCATCTCGCGCAGGACCTGGCCGCGCGCGTCGGCGTTCTGCGAAAATGCGCCGGACAAATCCAAAAAAACGCGCCGCAAACGGCGGAGCGTTACCGCCAGCAACTCATCGAGCGCATCAAAAGCGCGGGGCTGGCATCACCCGCGCCGGACGACGAACGGTTGTTGAAAGAAGTCGTTTTGTTCGCCGACCGTTCGGACATTTCGGAGGAATTGACGCGGCTGCAAAGCCATTTCCAGCAGTTCGAGGACTGCCGGAAATCGAAGGAGCCGGTGGGCCGCACGCTGGATTTTCTCGCGCAGGAAATGAACCGCGAAATCAACACCATCGGCTCGAAGGCCAATGACGCGCTGATTTCGCGCGACGTCGTGACGCTGAAGGCGGAACTGGAAAAGTTCCGCGAGCAGGCGCAGAATGTGGAATGATAAAGAAATGACGAATTTCCAAACCATAATGAGAATCCCCAATGACGAAATCCGAAACAACCAAGCGTACGGCGGTTTTGATATTCGGGTTTCGTCATTCTTTCGTCTTTAGGATTTAGTCATTCGTCATTATTTCCGTGATGAACGCTGCCAGTCCCTTGCTGATTCTGATTTCCGCCCCGTCCGGCGGCGGGAAGACGACGTTGTGCCAGCAATTGCTCGCCGCCCGTCCGGCCATGACGCGCGCCATCACCTGCACCACTCGCGCGCCGCGACCGGGCGAGAAGAACGACGTGGATTATTATTTTTTTGACCCGGCGGATTTTCAACGGCGCGTGCAGGCCGGGGAATTCATCGAACATGCAACGGTTTTTGGCCACAGTTACGGCATCCTGCGCATCGAACTGCTGGACAAACTGCGGCGCGGCCGGGATGTGCTGCTGAACGTGGATGTGCAGGGCGCGGCGACCATTCGGGCGCAGGCACAGAAGGAGCCGGAATTGAAAGGGGCGTTGGTGACGGTGTTTTTGACGCCGCCATCGCTTGGCGTGCTGGCCGAACGGCTGAAAAAGCGCGCGGCGGATGCGCCGGAGGAAATCCAAAAGCGGCTCGGCATTGCCCGGAAGGAAATCGCGCAATGGAAAAATTTTGATTACCTTTTGATCAGCTCGACCATCCCGGAGGATTTACGGCGGATGCTGGCGATTGTTGAGGCGGAGAAAATGCGTGCGGCCAGAGCGCAAGCCCCGGAATTTTAACCGCTAATCAGCGCTTATCATCGCTAATTTATGAAAGCGGAGATCTACAAAGATGAAGGTTACAAACTCATGGGCTCGGCTTTTGAGGTGTACAATGAGCAGGGCTGCGGCTTGGCCGAGGAGATTTACCAGGAAAGCTTGGAAATTGAACTGGAATCGCGTGGAATTCCTTTCCGCTCCAAGCAGGAGTTGAAATGTTTCTATAAAGGGTATGAATTGAAGAAACGTTATGTTCCTGACCTGTTTGTGTTTGAATGTCTAGTGGTCGAATTGAAGTCTGTTTCCCAACTATTGCCCGAACACGAAGCGCAACTCATCAACTATATGCGGATCACCAAACAACCGGTTGGGTATCTCATCAATTTTGGCCACAAGGATACGCTTGAATGGAAGCGGTTTATTTTATCCGAATTCATTCCGGAGCAACAAAAATTAGCGTCAATTAGGGCAGATTAGCGGTTTGTATAAAATTCCCATTTCAGGCTAAACTTGGACATGAGCGTTTCAAAAAACATCATTCTCGGCGTGACCGGCTCGATTGCCGCGCACAGGGCGGTGGATTTGGCGAGCCTGCTGACCCGGCAGAAATGCAGCGTGCGGGTGGTGATGACCGCCGACGCGCAACGGTTCATTACCTCATTGCCGTTCAAGGTGCTCTCGCGCCATCCGGTGGTGACCGGTCTTTTCGACGAGGAGGAAGGCTGGAAGCCGGCGCACATTGAAATGGCAGATGAGGCCGGCCTTTTGCTCATTGCCCCGGCGACGGCGAATGTCATCGCGAAACTGGCACACGGTCTGGCGAACGACGCGCTGACGTGCCTGGCGCTGGCGTTGAACCCGAAGGCCAGGATTTTAATCGCGCCGGCGATGAACGGCAAAATGTGGCTGCACCCGGCCACGCAGCAGAATGTGAAAACGCTGAAAGCGCGCGGCGCGGAATTTATCGGTCCGGATGAAGGAATGCTTTCTTGCGGTTACGAAGGCATTGGCCGGATGTGGCCGGTGGAAGCGATAGCGGAACGCGCGCTGAAACTGGTGCGCTGAAATCTTCCCGCCGGCCGCGAGCTTATGAAACCAAGCCCCTGGCAATGGTTGAAGCGGTTGTTCACGCTGCTGGAAATCCCGGCGCCGGATCCGGCACGCCTGCTCCGCCGCATTGAAGTCATGGAGCGGAACATCACGCTGCCGGTGAAGGCGGTCGCCGTGGCGATCATTTTTTATTCATTTGTTTCGACGCCGTGGTTTGGGTTGACGTTGAGCATGCTGGATGTGACGGTTGAAACCGTTCAGTACATTTTCTGGTTTTACGTGCTCGCCAGCGCCGCTCTGGCCGCATTGCTGCTGAACATGGAGCGGCTGCCGCTGTCGGTCGTGCAATGGACGGTGGTCACGAGCAGTTTGGTGGACGGACTTTTTATCACAGGATTGATGCTGATCACCGGGGGCATGGACAGCATTTTATTCTGGCTGTTTGTCGTCTTGATTATTCGCAATGCGGTGAGTATTCCGCTGGGGTTTTCGCAGCTGTTTTTGAATTGCGCGATCAGCCTCTGTTTCGTGCTGGTTGCCACGCTGGACATTTCAGTTTCCCATAATCTGGATGAATTCACACGACGCACGCTGGACATGGCATCGCACGAGGATTGGGGCGAGCCGTTTGTGCTGCGGTTGATGGTGCTTTTGCTCACCACCGTTTGCTGCTACGGCACCCAGGCGCTGTTGGAACGTCAGCGGCTGGCAGTCGAGGAAGCGGAAGAGTTCGCCGCGCGCGAGGGACAACTGCGTTCCGCCGGCCGGCTGGCCGCAGAGTTTGCGCATCAAATTAAAAATCCGCTCGCCGTCATCAACAGCACCGCATTTTCATTGCAGCGCGCCCTGCGGGACGCCAGGACTGAAGTCACGCAGCAAATCGGAATCATTCAGGAGGAAGTCGCGCGCGCCGACCAGGTCATCACCCAAATCATGGGCTACGCGCAATTGAGCGAAGGTCATGTCGAAAAACTCAACGTGGTCGAGGAACTCAACCGCGCCATCGCGCAGGTGTTCCCATCCGTAGTGCCGACGGGCATTCAAGTCCACCGCAAATGCGGTCATGGTTTTCCGCCATTACTGATGCAGCGCGGCCATTTATCCGAGATTCTGGTGAATCTTTTGAAAAATTCACGCGAAGCGCTGGTCGGAAAAGGCAGCGTGTTTGTTGCGGCTGATTGCCACCGCGATCATTCGATTGAAATTTCCGTGCGCGACGACGGCCCCGGCATCGCGCCCGATAAAATCGAACGCATTTTCGAGGCTTACTACACCACCAAAGAACGCGGCACGGGTCTGGGACTCGCGATCGTGAAACACAACGCCGAACTTTACGGCGGCCATGTGCGCGTTGAATCTGAGCTTGGAAAGGGTGCGAAATTCACGTTAATCTTTCCGGCGAAAGCATTGATGAACCCGGCCAAATGAACGTACCGTTGCCACCCGTGCTCGTCGTGGACGACGAGAAGAACATGCGCCTGTCCTTGCAGACGGTGCTGAAGGGCGAAGACTATGCCGCCTGTGCAGTCGAATCCGCCGAGGAAGCAATGACTCTGCTGGCGCACGAGGAATTTTTCATGGTCATCACCGATGCCCGGCTCGGCGGCATGAGCGGCTATGAATTCCTGCCCAAAATCCACAATCAATGGCCCGACCTGCCGGTGCTCATGCTCACCGCCTACGCCACCCCCAAGCTGGCCGTGGAAGCCATCAAAGCCGGGGCGATGGACTACTTGTCCAAACCATTCGCGCCGGAGGAATTGCTTCATGCCGTCGCCCGCTGCGCCGAGCGTTACCAGTTGTTGCGGGAAAACGCCGCGCTGCGTTCGCGCGCCAATGAAACTTTCAGCCTGGACCAGATCGTTGGCGAATCGCAAAATATCCGCGAGCTGCGGAAATTGATCCAAACGGTCGCGCCCACGGACGCGCGCGTGCTCATCCTGGGCGACAGCGGCACGGGCAAGGAACTGGTCGCCGGCGCCTTGTACGGATTGAGCCAGCGGCGCGAGGCGAATTACATCCGCATCAACTGCGCCGCCATCCCCGACACTCTGCTCGAAAGCGAATTGTTCGGCCACGAAAAGGGCGCGTTCACCGGCGCGCTGAAACAAAAACCCGGCCGCGTTGAGGAAGCCGAGGGCGGCACGATTTTTCTCGATGAAATCGCGGACATGAGCAAGCCGTTGCAGGCCAAGCTGCTGCGGTTTCTGGAGGACGGCACGTTCACGCGCGTCGGCGGCACGCACGAACTTCGCGTCAACGTCCGCCTCATCGCTGCAACCAACCGCGACATCGTGCAAGCCATCGCCGAAAGCCAGTTCCGCGAGGATTTGTTTCACCGCTTGAACGTGGTGCAATTCCGTCTTCCGTTGCTGCGCGACCGGGGCGAGGACATTTTGCTGCTGGCCGGGCATTTTTTGAAAATGTTCCGCGTGACGATGAATAAAAATGTAAACACCATCACGCCCGCCGCGCGCCAAAAATTGCTTTCGCATACGTGGCCCGGCAATGTCCGCGAATTGCGCAACGTCATCGAACGCGCGCTGATTCTGGAAACGACACCCGAAATCCAGGCATCCAGCCTGCCGGATTTCCAGGTCGAAACGCGTTTGCAAAAAAACACCACCACGTCCTCCATCCAAGCCGCACCCAATGAATCGCTGGACGACGCGCTGGCGCGTCTGGAGCGTGAATTAATCACCAATGTGCTGGAACAAAACGATTTTAACCCGACGCGCACTGCCGAACGGCTTAAGCTCAGCCGGCATTCGCTCCGTTACCGGATGCAACGGCTGAACATGAACTTTGGCGAGAGCACCCCGGATGAAAGCCTGTAACTTTCAACCGGCAATTTTTGGGACCTGATTTATTTAAACATTATGGATGAAGCATCATTACCAGCTATGGGCCGGATGACACCTGCATGGGTGGACTTTTTTATCATGGCCGGGGCCTTTGCCCTGGTGGCGATCGGCGCGCTGATCTGGGTCTTTTTCTTTCGCAAGCCGGGACGACGACGGCGCAAACACCACCATCGCCATGAACGTCGTTCGTCAAAGCCCACCCCCGCCCAAAACGGCGGGCTGCCGCCGGTTCGCCCTGAAGAAAAACCTTTCCGCCCGCCGCCACCAACATCTCAACCGTAAATGTATCACAGCCGCGCGATTACCCGCAAAAGCGCCTCAAATCTGGCGCCGGCCTTTGTGGTGTTGCCGCGGGCCAAACGTGACGCCATGTCCGCGCTCTACGCCTTTTGCCGCGCAGTGGATGACGCGGTTGACGAAGAATCTGCTCCGGTTGAAAAACGCCGGGAGCAACTCGCTGACTGGCGGACCGATGTCCGGCGGGCTTGCGAAAACCAGACGCCGGAATTCGTCATCAACCAGGAATTCCAACCCATCATCCGCACATATCATCTGCCATTTGCGCTCTTCGATGAGTTGATCAAAGGCTGCGAGATGGATCTGGACATCCAGCGCTATGAGAATTTTGAGCCGCTCGAACTATATTGTTATCGCGTCGCATCGGTCGTCGGCCTGTTGAGCATTGAGATCTTCGGCTACCAGAATCCCGCGTGCCGCGACTACGCCGTGTATCTCGGCAAGGCGCTGCAACTCACGAACATCCTGCGCGACGTTTGCACCGACGCCGGACGCGGCCGGATTTATCTGCCGCTGTCCGAGTTGAAAAAATTCAACGTGTCGCCCGACGAAATTTTGCGGCACGAATACTCCGAACGCTTCGCGCAGCTCGCCGCCGGCGTTGCCGGACGCGCCAAAAATTTTTATCGCCTCGCCCGGGAAACATTGCCCGCCGAAGACCGGCGTTCGATGGTCGCCGCCGAATTGATGGGCTCGGTTTACTGGCGGTTGCTGCAAAAACTGGAACAACAGCGGTTCAACGTCTTTGGCCCCCGCCCCGTCCGGCTTCATGCGGGCCAAAAACTGGCTTTGATTCTGCGTTCATGGTTCCGCTCGGCCATGGGAGCCGCCAAATCGGATTATGGCACACCCTGATTCCGCCCGGCGCCTCATCGTTAATGCGGACGATTTTGGCCGCTCCCACTCCATCAATCAGGCCGTCATCCGCGCGCATCAGGAGGGAATTTTGACCAGCACCAGCCTGATGGTGAACGAACCGGGCCTTGATGAAGCTGTGACGCTCGCCCGGGAAAACCCAAAACTGGGCGTCGGGTTGCATCTGACTTTGCTGGTGGGGCATTCCGCGCTGCCGCCGGAAAAAATCCCCGGCCTCGTCAACCCGCGTGGCGAATTTTCCAACAACCCCGTCAGCGTCGGTTTTCGTTATTTTTTCAATCGCCGCCTGCGCGAACAATTGCGGGCGGAAATCCATGCGCAATTTGCACGGTTCCATGCCACCGGCCTGCCGCTCGACCATGTTAACGGCCACCTGCATTTGCACCTGCACCCGGTGATTTTCCGCATTTTGATGGAGGACGCGGAAAAATTGGGCATCCAGCGGATGCGCTTCACCCGCGATTCTTTTGCGCGCAGCCGGCGCATGACGCATGGCCGCTGGTTTTATCGCGTCTTCCATGCGGCGATTCACCAATGGCTTTCCCGCCGCGCCCGCAAGCCGCTGCGCCAGCGCGGCATCAAGCATGTGCAAATCACGTTCGGCCTGTTGCAGGATTCCCATGTGGACGAGGCATACGTTTTGAAGCTGCTGCCGGAACTGCCGCCGGGTGATTCGGAGCTTTACTCGCATCCGTCGCTGGATGAATTTAAGCACGAGTTCGACGCGCTCGTAAGTCCGCGCGTGAAGGAACAGATAAACAAACTCGGCATCGAACTGATTCGCTACCAGGATTTATAGCATGACAAAAATTCTCGTTGTTTTGATTTTTGCGCTGTGTGTGGAAGCCGTCGGCGTGGTGTTTTTGAGCAAAGGGCTGAAGCAAATCGGGGAAGTGCAAAGCATCAGCGTGCGCGAAATCGGACGCATCATCGTCAAGGGCGCGACCAATCCCAGCGTGCTGCTGGGCGTGGCGCTGGAAGCGGCGTTTTTTGGCGCGCTGCTTTACCTGCTTTCCCAACGCGACGTGAGTTTGATCTGGCCGCTGACCGCGCTCGGCCTCGTCATCACCGCGCTCGCGGCCAAGTTGATTTTGAAGGAAGAAGTGTCGGCGGTGCGTTGGGCGGGCATTTTGTTGATTGTCATCGGCGCTTCACTCGTCAGGTACAGCGAAAAGGCGAAATCAAAACCGCCGGTGCCGGCAGCCACCGTCCAAGAGCCGGTTTCCCGCCAATAGTTTGGTAGCAGCCGACGTGAGGAGGCTCTGATTATTTTCGATTTACGATATACGATTTATGCGCCGCACATGTATTGTGGCAGGACTCGTAAATCGCATATCGTCAATTCTGTTGGAGCCCCGTGACCTCGGCTGCTACTGAATTTTTGACAACACCTCCGCCAGCCGTTCCGCCGCGAACCGGGTCTGTTTCTGAAACTTCAACAACGCGCCGATTTTCCCCGGCGACTTGAGAATCGCCAGGGCCAGCTTGCCGTAATGCAGGTTCATGTCCGATTTGGCCAGCTGGTTGAAATCCAGCGGCAAATCCTCGTTGGCCGTGTCCGAAATCACGCGCACGGTCGCGTAGGGAATACCCCGCTCGCGGCAGACGGTGTAAATCGCCCAGGATTCCATTTCCACCGCGTCGGCGCCGGTTTCACCGCGCAATTTCTTCTTTTCGGCGACCGTCGTGGCGATGCGGTCGGCACAGAAAAACTTCGCCGGTTTCGCGCCAGCGGCGAGCAATTGTTCGTAGCAGCCGACGTGAGTCGGCTCTGACTTTTCTCCGTTTTCAATTTGAGCCGACTCACGTCGGCTGCTACGTGGAATTGACGTTTCAAAAATCACGTCACCCGGTTTCAAATCCGGATTCAATCCGCCGGCGAAACCGCAGCTCAGAACATAATCCGGTGGGGCGAGCGTACTCGCGAGCCGGGCTTGGCTGGCTGGAGTATCTTGAAAACGGCTCGCGGGGACGCTCGCCCCACCAGAATGAGCAGCCAGAAACTCGCGCAGGGATTTTTCGGCGTTCTTCCGCCCGACGCCGGTGACGATAATGGCGACATCCGGTTTGTCCGCCGCGATTTTCCGAAACAACACGGCTTCTTCCTTAAGTGCGAAGCAGACGAGTAAGTGCATGACATCAAAGTTTTAAAGCAAACATTGTCTCCTAATTTCCACTCCATTGGTAATCGTAACCCACGGGCGGATCGTAATAAGCTGCAACTGAGATGCCCCCATTGGGATAGCTAAGCAGGCTGTTCCAATAAATCTTGATGTAGCTGACGTGGCCGTCCACAAAACTAACCATATTTCTGGCATCATTAAACATCGGCCAGCCACCAGACACCGGCGGTTTCGGCTGATGCCATGAATAGGGTTCGAGGGCCGGCGCTTCTACGACCAAAATTGTTCTGGTGGGATTTTTAACCGCACTGAGTTTTTGGCCGCCGATGCCGGGCAAAACTCCGTTGTAAGCGAAATTGGGATAGTTGGTGGTGAGCAGATTCGCACCGTTAAATACATAACTTGAAAAATCAAAATTCCGCTCCTCGTGCAAACCGTGCGGCACATAGGCACCGGAAGACTCAACGTAATAATACGTGTCTGCCGGGCAGGTGAAAATCTTGTCTTGCGGCGACGAAGGCCCGTACAGGCCGATGTGGCCTTTCACGACCTCTTTGTAGAGGATATATGTGGCGGTGCCCGTGTTGGGCAACGTATCATCATTTTCCCCGGCATACATGTGAACGCCCAGGTTGATTTGTTTCAGATTGTTCAAGCACGCCGTTCGCTTGGCCCGGGCTTTCGCACCAGACAAGACCGGCAGCAGCAAAGCGGCCAAAATGGCGATGATCGCAATGACCACCAGCAATTCAATCAGGGTGAATCCTTTGCCGGGCTTCATGGTTTCCATTGAGCCGGTTGAGATATTGCGTTAATGACCATATGCCAGTTTATAAACGTTTCATTTGGCTTGCCGTCAATCTTCGCTGCAAGCTTTCCATATTCGGGATTAAACCAGGCTGCCTTGCTAAACACCACGATAGAAGATTTCGAGCTCCACGAATGGGGCTGATATTCTTTTTCACCACTGCTCGCACGCTTTCGGTCGAAGCCGTTCTTGCTGTTCGCAAATTCAAGATGCGATTTTTTGCGTTCAGCAAAAGGAACGATGAAATCCACTGCGCTGTGAAGTGATGCTCCCTTGGGCCCTTTATAGTCAAAAAGATGTTCGCCATGCCGTTCGCCGGCCCGAGCCAGCGTGAGCAACGGTTCGATACTGTAAATGTGGTAGTGCAGGGCATCCCTGACATGGAAATCAGTGGTTGAACCATCAGGTTCCAAATCTGCTTTGATATGTGTGCGAAAGCCGTCCATGGCGTCTTTAGTCAGAGATTCATTGCCCAGCGTCAAGCCAACCAGGCCAATAATCTTCAATCCATGACTGACAAAATTACCTTTCCAATGCCCTTTGCCTCCGTTTTTATATTCATTCCACAAAACATCCGCCTTGTTTTGCAACCATATATCCACCGTCTGCCGGTCGGCTTCCGAAAAGCTGCCGCGCAACAGGTCGTAGGCTTCAATCACTGGCTCGAATTCGGTCTCATTGATTGCGTCTCCATCCGCTTGGTTAACCTTTGCCCAGGCCAAAATGAACTCGCGAGCCTTTGCCGCATAACGTTCATCACCGGTTGCCGCCCAAGCCCAGGCGAGAGAGTTGATCTTGTTTCTGTCGTTCATTGCAGCTTTGCTGCGAATTTTGAGGGGATCCTTTTGAAGATGTCCTTCGCTGATTACTTTCTCGATGGGATCGGGTTTATCATCAAGCGCGCGATCCGCTGCTTTGTGAATCCCGGCAAATTGTTGCTGTGCTGCTGCATTCGTGCCGATAAGTGCGCGCATTTGCAATATCTCATTAGGCATCAAACTAACTGGTCCGGCTGATAGAATCGCAGGTGAAATCAGCGATAAAATGCAGACTGTGACGAGGGAAAATTTGTTTAGTCCATTTTTCATTATGGAAACCATGAACTGGTGAGGGTTTCACTTTATCCCCGCCAGCCTTTCCCTCCAGATGCGGTAAAGCTCGACCGTGGCGCGGACGTCGCGCAGGCAGTATTCAGCAATGTCCCGGAACTTGCCCTCGGCCATCAGCGTGTTCACATCCATGCCGGTGACGCCGTGGCTTTTCGGCGATTCGATGCCGAAGGCTTTGCAGTAAAAATCCAGGTTGAACCGCCGCGCCGCGCCTTCGCGCCCGCTCACGCCGTAAAATGTGAATTGCTCCGCCAGGTCGCAATGCGGTTCGACGGCGTACCGATAGCCCAGCCAGTTCTTTTTCGAGATGGGCACGTTGAGCAGCGCCGAACGCAGATAAATGAAAGGCACGTCGAAGCCCCGGCCGTTGAAGGTCACGACCGAATCGTAATGTTTTGCCACGTCCCAGAACGCCGTGAGCAATTCAAATTCATCCGCGCAGGGCATAAACTCAACCGGCCCCGCCTCGGCCTCGGCCTCCTGAAAATCTTCGGCGAGAAACTGCACCTGCCCGCGTTGCGTGTCCGCATTGAGCATGGCGATGCAGACGACCTGGGCGGTGAACGGCCAGAGATTGAACTGCTGCCGGATTTCGGCGCGTTTGGTTTCGCGGGCCGGCTCGTCGGCGATTTTTTCAGCCTCGCGGAACAGGTATTCCTGCTGCGCCTCGTCAAAAATTTCCGGCGGCAACGCCGAAGTCTCGATGTCGAAAACGATGGTAGCCATGTTGACGGCTTCGTTTTAGAAGAGTTGGAGCCACTCGGCAATAAAATCATACTCCGTTCGCCGATGATTTTGATGACCCTATCTCCCTCCCAAAAATGTTTCACGTCCTCCCTCATCCCGGCGTTGACTCACTCGCGCCCGCTCGCTCGGCCCTGCGGGCCTTCGGCTTCGCCGAATTCCTTTCACCGATTCCCAATCGGCTCAAGTCTCCCCAAGGAGAAGGAGAATCGGTCGCCGGCCCACTAAAATACCCGCGATTGAATTTGCCGCAGGATCATCCGCAAAATCAGAACCGGACTGTGCTGTTCCTTCTCCTGGGGGAGAAGGTCAGGTTGAGGGCGGTCGTAACACCATTTGGTTCAGTCATCAAACCCCTCATCGTATGCCGGCTTTTTTGTGCAACTCCGGCTAATCCAGCGCAAAAAGCGCCCGAATAAAACTTGCTGTCTTCGCCGGTTTTACGAGTAATCCGGCAAGGGAGTTGCTGTCAAATCGCCATTGAATGAACGATAACACGCAAAAGGACCCGCTGGCCCAGCTCATTCAAGAAGACCAATTCGTCGGCTGGGTTTTCCAGATTGATTACGAGAACGCCGCCGTCCTTACCAACGACGTCTGGAAAACCCAGGTCAATGGAATTCCGCGGAACTGTTTTCTGCTCGCCGCCGCGATCGTCCCCGGGGAACCGGTTGCGGAAGCAATTCTGCTCCGCGTGATGGGTTCCGCGCCGCTGCCGGTGGAGGACAAGTTGATGGGACAAAAGATTGCGGACCTTAAAAACCGCGCCGTCAAGACCGTCGGCCAGGAAATGGATGGTCCCACCAGGAGTGAGATTCATTTTGGCGGCATTGCCTGTCGCATGCTCGGCACGTTTTACAATCAAAACGGCAGGCTTCACCTGGGCGCGGACGTCGAATCTTATCTCAACGCCGTTGAACTCCGGGTGTATTGTCCCAAGGCCGCTGCGTTGGAGGCCATTGCCAATTATGTCAGTCCCGAGCGCGCCCGGGCGACGGCGGAGGAGGCGCGGCGGATGGGATTCAAGAGCACTCTACCCCGCTTTCCCATCGGCACCGTCCGTTTTACTTCCACGGACCGGCTCCATCGGGGAGACGCGGCCGACCGCGTGGTTTTTAATTTGAACGCGGTTGATTTTCTCTCCCGGCGCACGGGGGTGTTCGGCATGACCCGCACCGGCAAATCCAACACGGTGAAGCAGCTCGTGTCCGTGGTCAAGCGCACCAGCGTGCAAAGCGGACTCAAAATCGGCCAGATCATCTACGACCTTAACGGGGAATACGCCAATGCCAACCAGCAGGACAAAGGCTCCATCGCCGAGGTTTATCCCCAGGACACCGTCCTTTACCGGATCATTCCCGTGGCGGGCTTTCAACCGATTCTGAATAATTTTTACACCCAGATCCAGGAAGGCCATGCCACGTTGCGGGCGCTCATCGAGGCGAACCGCCTGCCCCGCTCGGCGGATCTGGAAGCCTTCCAGAGCATCGTATTTGATGAGCCTCGCAAGGAAGACTTCGACGACGAAGACGAATGGCACAAACAGTATGCCCGTTACCAGCGGAAGATTGCGGCCTATCACGCCGTCCTGGTCCGCGCCGGTTTTGAATTGCCCAAGGGATTCAAAATCCAGTTCGAGGTCAGCTCCATGGTGCGCAAATTGGTGAATCCCTCGGTTGATCCCAACGATGGCCTGACCGCCGCGCAGGCCATCACGTGGTTTGACCTGGCGCGCCAGATCCATGAACAGCTCTACGCCAGCGGCAATGATCCCTGGTTTGACCCGGACACCAAAGCCCTGGCCAACATGCTGCTGCAAAAAAACGATCACGGGGCCTACATTCCCGGCTACCGCTTGTTGCAGCCCTTCAAGGATTATCACTCTCCCTATCGCACCACGGATGTCTGCGTCGAAATCTACGAGCACCTGGTGAACGGCAAAATTGTCATCCTTGACCTCTCCGTCGGCGACACGGCCCAGCGGGACCGCCTCAGCAGGCGCATCGCCCAGCACATCTTCCAAAGCTCGATGGGAATCTTCAGCCTGGGCAAACATCCGCCGCACATCGTCATCTACGTCGAGGAGGCCCACAATCTGATCGGATGCAACGAGCCGCTGACGGAGACCTGGCCCCGCATAGTGAAGGAAGGTGCCAAAGCCCGGATTGCGACCGTCTATGCCACGCAGGAGGTTTCCTCGATTCATCCGAACATTCTCTCCAACACGGAGAACATGTTTGTGTCGCACATCAACAACGAGAATGAATTCAGGGAACTCGCGAAGTTCTACGACTTCCGCGACTTTGAAAGCTCCATCCTGCACACGCAGGACGTCGGGTTCAACCGGGTGAAAACCCTCTCCAATCCCTTCGTCATCCCCGTGCAGATAGACAAGTTCAACCCCGAACTGGAAAAGCGGCGGGCGGAATAAAACTTACTTTGTCGGATCAACGATGCGGCCGACGAATAAAATGCTGCCGCTGCCATTCTCGCGAATCAGGAGGATAAACGGATGGTCCACGATAAAGCGGTCAGCCATGCCTGCAGTCCTGACCATGTTTACAGTTACGGCGGCGGCTTCGGTGCCGGATTCATTCAACTCGACGAACGCCTTGTGAATTACATCGGAGATTACCAGGTTGGTCGTCCCATCCATCCCGGAAAAATTTGAGGCCCGGTCATCGAAGGCCGACGTCATGCCTAATGACTCCAATTCTTTTACTAAATCAAAACTTTGGGCGGTGGTGAATCGAGGCAGGGCCACCCAGGTTTCATGCGGGTGGGCTTGATCCAGTCCCGCCAGCCAGGTGCGCAGGTTGTCGGCGGTCAATTTCTGTTCCAGGTCCGGCAGGCCGGGTTGTTCCACCTCGGGCGAAGGATAATCCACTTCCGGTAGCAGGATGATCATGGAGAGGTCCGTACCCGAGTAGGGCATCTCGAGCAACTCAACGGAATGATCATCACTGTAAGCTATTTTGTAATGAGCTTTCTGATGCATCATTGGCACGGTCACCGTTTCATTGGTGGTGACATGGAACGGGGCAGGCTTGGTGTCGCTCACCTTGAATTGGTGCTGCCATTTGCCCTTGAAATAAATCGCATTGCACAGGACCAGCTTTGTCAGGTCGGTAAATTGGCCCGGCTTGACCGCTTCCGTGATTTTCCGGTTCGTCTGGCGTTCGACCCAGTCGTTGATCTCTTTGGCGGCTACCGGGGCCGAGTTTTTGAAATCAACCAAGCGGGCCTCTGCGTGATAGAATTTATGAACCAGATTCAGAAATGCGTCGGTAAACCGATAATCCTTCTGGCACCAAAGCGAGTTGGCTGTCATCAGCGTGATGCGATTCCAACGCTGGATTCGATTCATCCTTGCACCCAAGGCACTGAATGTCTCGGGGAGGTTGGTCTGCGTCAGATTGAAATGAAGCACCCTGGCCATTTCGGTTTCCGTCTGCCCCTTCGCGCCGGCATAGGCCATCGCCAGCGAAGTGGAAATGCTATACGGCGAGAAAAACAGGTTGCCCGGCCGGGCTTTGAGTTTTTGATAAAGGTCGATGGCAAAAGCGGTGTTGCCGTCCACGGTTGATTTTACCTCGGGCGTGACCGTAAATGGAATTGGGATTGCAGGGAGGTTGGCAACGATGGCCCACAACAAAACCGCCGCGCCAAAGAAACCGATCCCGCATCTCAGCACCAACTTCTGAAGTCGGGAAACAACCCAGCGATCCAGCACCCCTTTGATCAAGCGCGTGACCAGGTAAATCAGGAACCCCCAAACCGACGCCATCATGGCTAAACCAATGAGTAACCCCAAAATCGCCAGGATGGCAATCTCACCGAAGCCTTCCATCAAAAGCATCAAAGGGAAATGGGTGATCAGAGTAAAGTTGCGAACTTCAACTTGCAGCCAGCACTCGGGCAGCAGAAAACAAAGCGCGATTAAAACCAGTTCGAACAGCATGCCCAAAAGGAAGAACCGCCTTGCCGATCCCGAGAATAAGGGCTTTGGCGCGGATTCTTTCGGCGGCGCCGCGCATTTCCAGCACGACGTAAACTGGTCTTCAATCTGTTCGCCGCATTTCGGGCAGGTCCACATGACTCAAGCCACGCCAAGTAAAACAACCCGCCTGAAATAGCAATATCATTTCAGTCCCAAAAACAAGCGGCCAAGCTGTGTTCAAGCCGGTTCGGCAATCAAATCGTAGTCCGTGTGGCCGATGATCTTGACCTCCGCAAATTCACCGATTGGCAATTTGCCGTGGACGTAAACCCGACCGTCAATGTCCGGAGCATCGGCCTCTCCTCGTCCGACGAGGTAATTGCGGATTGCAGATTGCGGATTGCGGATTTCAGCTTCCCGAACCAGGCCGTGTTCCCATGAACTCACGTTAGCCTGACGGAGTTGTTCTTCATTCGCACGGCCTTCGACCAGCACCTTGATTTCGCGGCCGGCGAAGGATTCGGAAACCTCTCGGGCAATCCTGTGTTGTTCGGCCATCGCCAGCTTGCGGCGCTGCTGCTTCACCTTGTCGGGAATCTGGCCGGTCATCGCCCCGGCACGCGTGCCGTCTTCCTGGGAATATGCGAACACGCCGAGCCGCTCGAATTTCGTTTCACGGATGAAATCGAGCAGCGTCTTAAAGCTGGCCTCGGTCTCGCCGGGAAAACCGACGATGAACGTCGTCCGCAGCGCGATGCCCGGCACCCCGGCGCGGATTTTTCGGAGCAGGTCCACGATGTATTGCCGCGAGGTTTCGCGCCGCATCCGTTCGAGCATGTTTTCGTGGATGTGCTGGAGGGGAATGTCCACGTAACGCGCGACCTTCGAACAGCCGGCAATGGTTCGAATAAGTTCGTCCGTCCAATGCGCCGGATGGGTGTAAAGCAGGCGGATCCAGAAATCGCCTTTGAGCGAATTCAATTCGCGCAGCAGCGTGCAAATGGTCGTGGCATCGGCGGAAAGCGATCTGGCGGCGGCAGAAAATTTTTCCGGCGACGAAATCGCGCGGCTGTGATTCGTCCGCAAATCGAGGCCGTAGTACGTCGAATCCTGCGAAATCAGGTTCAACTCCTTCACCCCGTCGGCAATCAGCGCCTTGGCTTCGGCCACGATGTCCGCCTGCTGGCGGCTGCGATGCGAACCGCGCATGCGGGGAATGATGCAGAAGCTGCATGGATGATTGCAGCCCTCGGCAATTTTGACGTAAGCGAAGTGGCGCGGTGTGAGCCGGAACCGCGGCGTGCCGAAATCGGGGATGAACGTGGGGCGCGCGGTCACGTCGAGCAACGGTTCGTTTTGCGTAGCGGCGTCTCGGCAGAGCACCGCCGATGTTTCCTTTACTGGCAGAATGGCGGCGCTCTGCCGAGCCGCCGCTACAACGGCTTTTGTTTTTCGAAACTTGTCCGTGCCACGATTGGAATCTTTCTTTTCGTGATCGGATGACGCACGGTTTTTCTCCAATTCACCCAACCGTCCAGTGATTTTTTCCTTCGGTGTTGAGCGTTGAATGTTGAATGTTGAATGTTTCCCAATTCGTTCAGTTCGCCGCGCCACCGCCTGACGGACGATGTCCGCAACCTGCGCGACCTGGTCGATCCCCATGAAGGCGTCCACCTCGGGCAACAGTTTCGGCAGTTCCTCGCGGAAGCGTTGCGGCAGGCAGCCGGAGACAATCAGGCTCTGGCCGCGGTTTTTAGCGGCGCGTACCTCGGCGGATTCGAGAATGGCGTCCACGCTCTCCTCCTGCGCGGCATCAATAAACGAGCAGGTGTTGACGATGACGGCGTCAGCCGACGCCGGGTCATTGGTGATTTCCACACCGTCCTTGAGCAGCACGCCGAGCATGATTTCGGCGTCCACCAGATTTTTGGCGCAGCCGAGCGAAATCAGGCCGACCTGCAAGGGGCGTTGGCGCTTATTTACTTTGGTCACAGGCTGGACAACTTACGCGATGCTTCTTCAGGGATGCAACAGCACAGATGAACTTCGCGTCATACTTCCCCCCAATGGCGTCGCTTTCACGTGGAACGACGGTCAGAGCGGCAACTGTCCTTGCCGGACGGTTGGTTGATCTGTGTCAAATTCATTCCGGCACCGGCACACGGAACGCGCGCAACAACCCGTGAACGGGGCCGCGTGCATAACGGACGGCGCCAGATCAGCCGCTCAGGGTGCCGGCAGGATTTCGATCCCGTTGATCTCGGGATTTTCCTCCTGGGCGGTGAAGGAAATATCCAGCTTGCCGTCGGTGACTTCCACGTTGACGGTTTCGATGTAGGCGCGTTGCGCACCGCCGGCCTTGACCCAGATATCAAAATTCTTGAACTCATGGCCTTCGACATTGAACGAAAACACCCGTCCGCCCGGCCCGGTGATTCCGTCAAAGGTTTCGCAAAAATGAAGCTTCACCACATATTTACCGTTGGAAACCGGGTACGAAAACGACGTCATGCTGTATCGTTCGGTTCGATAGAACGCCGGGTCTTTCGTATTGGCGATTTGCAGGTCGTCGGCACGATCCGTGGTTTCTCCGTCGGAAAAACCCTGATCCGGAAGCCAGACATTACCCTCGGAATCCGTGAATGAAGTAAAGAGCCCGGCTTTGATGCGAACCGGCGGCGATGCCGGTGCGGGTGAGGCATTCGCAGACGCCACGGCTGGCGGCGGGGGTGTGGTGGCTGGCACCAACGCCACAGGTGGCGGCGGGGACACTGATGGCGCGGACGCCACGGTCGGCACTGGGGCAGCCTTCGGCATGGGGGCTTCCGGAAGCGGAGAAGCGACAGTGGTTGCCTTTGGATTGGAAGCCGGTGCTGAATGGCAACCGGTGAAAAAGCCGATGGCCAGCGCCGCGACGAAACAGCCGGACAAGCAGCGCATCAAACGTTTTGCATCTTGCATAAATTTCCTTTGGACTTTGCGGTTCTCGCTTTGGTCGAGTCGGAAAAAGGATGCTGTGAGCCTCGGCGCATCGGCAAGCAAAAAGCCATGGTTTTTTTGACGATATTTTGATCTGCATGCAGAATGTGGGTTACGGCAGGCTGGCTACACGCGGCCAGCCGTTCTCCCAAACCATTGTGGAAATCTGCAATTGGGACCGGCCCGTGCGGCCGTCGTAGGCATGGAACACCAGATAATCGTGGCCGGAGTCAGAGAACACCGTTTGACCTCCGGTACCGCGCCAGTTCGGCGTCGCGGCTTCGACGACCGGCGTGCCTCCGTCCTCGGTTAAAGGTTTGCCGGAGCGATCCACGTAGGGTCCGGTGACCTTGCGGGAGCGGCCCACCTTGACGTTGTAGGTGCTGTTGGTGCCGCGACAGCAGAAGTCGTAGGACGCGAATAAATACCAGTAATCACCCCGCCGCACGATGGTAGGAGCCTCGATGGCGCCTTCCACTGGTGGCGTTTGAGACGAATCCAGGCGCGGGCGACTGGCAAGGGAGTAAAGTGTGGTGTCGGTGGCCGAGAGTTTGCCGGTTTGCGGATCCACCCGCCGCATTTTGATCCCGCCCCAGAAGCTGCCCCAGCAAAGCCAGACATTGCGATTGTTTTCGATGACGAGGGCCGGGTCAATGGCATTGAAGTCGTCCCAGCCTGGACGCGAACGGACGACCAAACCCTGGTTCATCCACTTGTAGCGCGGGCTGGCCGGATCCAGCGTTTCGTTGAACGCGAGGCCAATGGCGGATTCATTCACGCCAAAGCTGGAGAGGGCATAATAAAGATAATATTTTCCGTTCAAACGGGAGATATCCGGTGCCCAGGCCCCGCGGGCGCGGGGGATTTCGTTCGTGGCCCATTCCGGCAGGCTTTCGAAGACACTGCCGCATCGCGTCCAGTTGAGCAGGTTGGTGGAACAACGGATGGGAATAATTCCTCCGCGCCGTCCACCGCCCGTGCAGAAGACATAGTAGGTGTCTTTTTCCCTGATGATGGCCGGATCATGCACGCCCAGATCGCCGGAGAGTTTGAGCAGCTCCGGTTCCGTTGCCGCGGCCGGGGATGTCGTGCTGCGGCAACCCGAACCGACGAGCAGCAGCAATACAAGCGAAGCAATCGCACAAATGCCTGTGTATTTGACGGTCGTTTTCATTGGAAATGATTCGGCTGACATTAACCGGCTGCGCGGGTTCCAAAAAGTATTTTCCTTCGCCTTCATCACCGACACTTCGTGCACGGAGCCGGCCGCTGCGTCCATTGTAATCCGCCACGACAAAACTTTGTTGCATATGCAACAAAGTTTTGCATTGAACTATTTCCGTCATCCGGTCAGGTTTTTAGCATGAAACCCAAGACCGAGGAATTCCTGAACTTCCTGCTTTGGTCCGCCGACCTCCTCACGCGCCCGACGTTTCGCAATCTCACCGATTCCTACGAAAGCTGGGCCTATCGCAACGGCCTCATGCGTCAGGTCGCCACCCTGGAGCAACAACAATTCCTGGAGAGCGACGCCAGCTCCCCGGAGGACCGGCTCTATCGATTGTCGGCGCAGGGGCGATTGCACGTGCTGGGCGGGCGCGATCCGGAGGAACGCTGGGCACGACCCTGGGACGGACAATGGCGGCTGGTGCTCTTCGATGTGCCTACGGGACAAAATGCCCAGCGCGAACGACTGCGACGCTACCTGCGCGACAAAGGCTTCGGCTACTTGCAAAACAGCGTGTGGATCACGCCCGATCCACTGGAAGAGGAACGGCAGATTCTCGGTGGCGGGAAGATCAATGTGGAATCGCTTCTCCTGCTGGAGGCGCGGCCGTGCGCGGGAGAATCGGACGCGGAAATCGTCGCTGGCGCGTGGGACTTCGAGCGCATCAACCGCCGCTATGCCCGGCATCTGAAAATCCTCGACGAGCGGCCGGGCGGCGCGCTGCGGAACGACGCGGCGGCGAAGGCGTTGCTGCGCTGGGCGGCGGCAGAGCGCGAAACCTGGCTGGACGCGGTAACGAACGATCCGCTGCTGCCGGGCCGGATTCTGCCGTCCGATTACCTGGGGCAACAGGCGTGGCGGCGGCGGGTGGAAGTGCTCCGGGACGCCAGCCGGCAACTGCGTACGTTCAAACCCGAATAGCCCTGTGCAAAACTTTGTTGCATATGTGACAAACGGAAATTCAAAAACTTCTCCTTCAAATGTGGTGCGAAATGACGAACCTCCTCTTCCACCGCCATAACCATAACCGCCAAAGCCGCCAACGTGGCCATCACCACCCCAACCACAGCAACAATCCGGTGGATGATTCCATGCGTTGCACATAAAATTGTTTTGAATTTAACTTCCGCTGAAAAGCTTTTCCACCTTCGCCTTCACCGCGGCATCCATCTTGATGAGCGGCGGCCAGGGGCGTTTGAAACCTTCGCCCGGGAGTTTCTTCGTCGCGTCAATGCCGAGTTTGCTACCCATCGCCATTTCGCTGGTGGCGTGGTCGAGTACGTCGGCGGGACCCTTGGTGAAGATGCTGTCTCGTTGCGGGTCGGTGTTGGCGCAGAGGCGGAAGAGGACTTCTCTCGTGTTATGCACGTCCACGTCGTCGTCCACCACCACGATGTATTTGGTGAACATCATCTGGCCCATGCCCCAGAGGCCATGCATGATTTTGTAGGCCTGCATCGGGTAGCTTTTTTTGATGCTCACAAAAACCAGGTTGTGGAACACGCCTTCCGCCGGCAACGCGATGTCCACGATTTCCGGGAAATTCATCTTGAAGATCGGCAGGAACAATTTCACGCTCGCGCCGCCGATGTAAAAATCCTCCATTGGCGGCATGCCAACAATCGTCGCCGGATAAATCGCGTCCTTGCGATGCGTAATGGCGGTGATGTGAAACACCGGATACGGTTCGGGCAACGTGTAATAGCCAGTGTGGTCACCGAATGGGCCTTCCTCGCGCAGCGGTTCCTTCGGGTCCACATAGCCTTCGATGACGAAGTCGGCATGGGCGGGAACTTCGAGGTCGTTGGTTTCGCACTTGACGAGTTCGACGGATTTTTTGCGGAGATAACCGGCCAACAGAAATTCGTCGAGGCCGTCCGGCAGCGGCGCGGTGGCGGCGAAGGTAAATACGGGATCGCCGCCGAGAAAAATGGCGACGGGCATGCGCGTGCCGGTTTCGTAATAGCGGCGTCCGTGCCGCGCGCCGACTTTCTGGAGCTGCCAGTGCATGCCGGCGGTGCGGTCGTCGTAGATCTGGATGCGATACATGCCTACGTTGCGCTCGCCCGTGTCGGGATCTTTGGTCACCACGCAGGGAAGCGTTATGAAACGTCCGCCGTTGAGCGGCCAGCATTTTTGGATGGGCAGATTCAGCAAAGTGGCACAGGCCTCTGGCCTGTGAATTGGCCCAACTCCCTTCTGTCCACACAGGCTGGAAGCCTGTGCCACGGAAGAATTACACAGACCGGAGGTCTGTGCCACGGGCCACGGCTCGGTGCGGGTGGGCGGTGCATCAAATTTATGAATCACTTCCTTGCACGGGCCGTCTTTCACCAACTTTGGTTTCGCGTGGCGCAAATCGAGTGCCTGGCCAAGCAGTTTGATGGCTTCGCGAAAACTCGTGGGCGGTTTGGCTTTCATCAACGAACCGAGTTCGGCGGCGGCTTCGTCCACGGAATTCGCGCCCAGACTCATGGCCATGCGCTTGTGCGAACCCATCGTGTTGATGGCCAAGGGAAACGGAGAAACCACGCCGTTGACGGTCGGCTGCTCGAACAGCAACGCCTTGCCGCCGCCGGGTGATTTCATCTCGCGGTCGGCGATTTCGGTGATTTCGAGTTCGGTGGCGACGGGCTGCGCGATGCGTTTGAGTTCGCCGGCCTTGTCGAGGGCGCTGACGAAATCGCGAAAGGATTCAAAAGCCATACGCCCGAGCCTAACAAAGTCACCACAGAGAGAAAACCGCTAATCTGTGCTATTGTCGCTGATAAAATATGAATTCCGAATTAGCGTCTATGAGCGAGGATTAGCGGTTGGGAATCAGTCCGACTTTTCCTTTACCCGTTGGGCGAAGCGGTCCACGCGGATGACGGCGCGTTTGTGCAGGCCGCGGGCGATGAGTTCGCGCTCGTCGCGCGCCTCGATTTGAAACGTTGCTTCGCGGTCCTCGGCGTGAATTACCCGCGCGGTGCAATGCACGGTGTGGCCGACGGGCGTGGGCGCCAGGTGCCGGAGTTCGATTTCGGTGCCAACGGAGCGTTCGTCGTCATCGAGGCAGCCGGCCATGGCTTCCCGCGCGGTGCGTTCGAGGAAGCCGACCAGGTTGGGTGTGGATAGCACGGCGGGCATGCCGCCGGTGGCAAAATCAATGGCGTGTTGCGGCTCGACTTTGAAAACGAGTTCGCCGGTCAGTCCAATGCGCGGACGGTTTTTCATTTCGGCAGCAAGTCGGCGACCATCGCGCGCTCTTCCTTCAATTCGTTGACGGTCGCCTCGATTTTCGCGCGGCTGAATTCGTTGATTGAAACGCCTTGAACGATTTGCAGGCCCTCACCATCGCTGCGCACGGGGAACGAGCAAATCAAACCCTTCTCAATGCCGTAGCTGCCGTCGGAACAAAGACAGACGCTGTGCCAGTTGCCGGACGACGTTGGTTTGATGATGGACCGGACGCTGTCCACGACGGCGTTCGCCGCGCTGGCGGCGCTGGACGAACCGCGCGCCTTGATAATGGCCGCGCCGCGCTGCTGGACGGTGGAGATGAATTCACCCTTGAGCCACGCTTCATCCCGGATCGCGGCCGTGGCGGGTTTGCCGTTGATTTTGGCGTTGTAGAAATCGGGGTATTGCGTGGCGGAATGATTGCCCCAGATGGCCAGGTTGCTGACGGCGGTCACGTCCACGCCAGCCTTTTTCGCGAGCTGCGCTTTGGCGCGGTTTTCATCCAGGCGCGTCATGGCAAAGAAGCGGTCGCGCGGCACGTCCGGCGCGTTGTTCATGGCGATGAGGCAATTGGTGTTGCAGGGATTGCCGACGACGTGGATGCGCACATCGCGCGCGGCATTTTTCTGGATGGCCCGGCCCTGGCCGATGAAGATCTTGCCGTTGATGCCGAGCAAATCCTTGCGCTCCATGCCGGCCTTGCGCGGCACGCTGCCGACGAGCAATGCCCAGTTTACGCCGCGAAATCCTTCGTCAAGATTCGCCGTGGGCACGACGCCCTTGAGCAACGGGAACGCGCAATCGTCGAGTTCCATCACCACGCCGCCCAGCGCGGGCAAGGCGGGTTCGATTTCGATCAAATGCAGGATGACGGGCTGGTCCGGGCCGAACAACGCGCCGGAGGCGATGCGGAAGAGGAGGGCATAACCGATCTGGCCGGCGGCGCCGGTAACAGCAACACGAAGGGGTGTCTGGCTCATAATTAAAATGGGGCGCGATTATATGCCGCCATTAACTCCGCGCAAGCGCGGAGCATCTGTATCACAATAAGAATGGAGCGCGGCTGTGTGCAAAAGCACCAGCCGCAGCACGATGAAAGAGTCGTAGCATCAGGCATTTTCCAGCAGACTGGGTTTGCGAAACTGCTGCGGCTGATCCCGCTTCACGGGACACAGCCGCGCTCCGGCGCAGTGCGCGGATGCCCCCATTCAATTCGTGTGTTCTTCTGTCACATCGCGGATGCCCCCATTCAATTCGTGTGTTCTTCTGTCACATCAAACCGGTCGAAAAGTTTGCCGAGCAACATCACCCCGAAGCCGGCTTCCACCGCCAGAATAATTGTCGCCGCGAGCGACGCCAGCGGCACGGCGGCGGCCGGACCAAACGCAAAATACAACAGGAAAAAAACCCCAACGAACGCAGCGGCGGCCGGCAGGAGCGCCAGCAGCAGAACGAGCAGTTGTCCCAACGCAAAAATCAGCCGCTGGCCCGTGGCTTCAATGCCACGCGGGCTGTCCTTGCCGGTTTGGATCCACGACGGGAAGAGCAGCACGGCGGCGTTTGGAATCAGCAACAGGAGCAAATCGAGCACCGGCAGCAGGACCGCTGCGCCGAGGGCGATGGCCAGGAACAGGGCTTCCTGTTTGATCGGCAGGTAAAAAAGGAGCCCGGTGCCAACCAGCAGCAACAGCCATTGGCACACCGCCAGCACAACCGCCGGCGCGAGGATTTCGCCCAGGGCAATCTGCCAGCCGCGCATCGGATACGTTTTCAGAATGTCCGCCAGCGGCAGGTCGTTCCGAAAATCCAGCCGCAGAATTTGCGGCCCCAGCAGCAGCGAGTAACCCAGGGCCATGGCAACGAAGGCTGCCACGATGACGGATAATCCCTGACTTTGCGCGTTACCGGCAAACGCGACGCCAACAATGACCAAGATTAAGATGATGGAAATCCAGAGGCGAACGGAAAGGACCTGACCGACGCCGAGGAGATTTTTCCAGAACAACGCCAAGGCGGAAGGCCCGGTGGCGGCCAGCTTGAACCACGGGCGACTGGCCTTTTGCTTTTTCTTCGCGCCCTGCCAGTTGCCGGCGCGCACGGCCGCAATGCGCACGGCCAGTTTTTGCGAAGCTTCCACCGAGGCTTCCTCGAAGGCCACGTCGGAATAAATGACCCAAAGGTAATGGAGCAAAAGGAGCAACAGCCCCGGGACCAGCGCGACGAAGAATGCCGAGGCGCCCTGTGCCAGAAATGGCCGCACCACCAGCCGGAACGGATAAAGCAGATACAGCGCCGGGCCGGCGGTCAAAACCCGCTGCGCGTAATCCAGAATCGCATTGAGATTGACGGTGTCGGCGGCACCCGGTTCCGGCAGCGTTCGCTTTGCCCAAACCCAAACGGTACCAGCCATCGCCACTGCCAATCCGAAGACCAGCAGCCGCCGGAGCCAGTTGGAAATGCCATGATCCAGCAGCATCGTCCGGGCAAACGAGGAGCCGAGGAAGTGAAGGGTCAATGTTGAGAGAATCAGCCACCAGCCGAGCGCATGAATCCAAGCGCTGCCGCCGAAGCGCCGGGAAAACAGTGTGAATAAAAGCGTGGTGAAAAAAATTCCGAACTGCGAACGCAGGAGTTTGAAGTGAATCAGAGTGCGCCGGGTGACGGGCGCAGGAAACAGAAACGCCACTTCGGCCTCGGTGAACGTGAGCGCGGCGCGTTCGTGAGGAATAATCCACGCCAGCAGCACGATGACGAAGAGTGCCAGCGCGCCCAGCAGCTCAAAAAGCTGCAAGTGGTCCGGTGAAACGGCCAGGTTCACTGCCGGCCGCCCGCCGAAGCCACGAAAAAGGTAGCGAAAGAAGTAAAAATAGAAATAGAGTCCGCCCACGATGGCGCCGACGAGGTATTTGGGCTGCTTGAGCCGCTTAAACCGGGAAACCAGCCGGTTGCGGAACGTGTGGTATTGCAGGTAGAGCAGCGCGGAAATCATTGCTCGTTTCAGCGTGGCAGCAGCGGCGGGACCGCGGGCGCCGGCGTGCCGGTTTCACTGGTGGCGCGGAAGAAAATTTCCTCAAGATTGGCATCGCCGGGCTGCTCGGAAAATTTCCGCGTCACTTCCTCGAGCGTGCCGTCAATGACCTTCAGCCCGTTCTTCAAAATCAGCAGGCGCGAGCAAATTTCCCCGACCAGATGCAGCAGGTGCGAGCTGATGATGATGGCGGCGCCATCGCGCGCCCGCTTCAAAATGGAATCCTTCATCCGGCGGATGCCCAGGGGGTCAAGCCCGGTCAGCGGTTCGTCGAAGTAAATCACCCGGGGCGAATGCAGCAGGCCGCAGGCAATGGCGAGTTTTTGCTTCATGCCGCGGGACAGTTCGCCGGGCAGCGCGTTCCGCTTGTTCGCGATTTCGAGCTCCTCCAGCAGTTCGCGCCCGGTGCGTTCGTAATCGGCCACCTGATAAATCCGCGCCACGAAATTCAGGTGCTGCCAGACCGTGAGGTAATCAAACAGGCGCGGTTCATCGGTGAAAAACGCGAGTTGTTTTTTGGCTTCAATCGGGTCGCGGACGATGTCATGGCCGAAGACGCGCACGATGCCTCGGGTGGGGGGAATGATGCCGGCGAGACACCGCAACGTGGTGGTCTTGCCCGCGCCGTTCGGGCCAACCAAACCCATCACTTCGCCGGGCTGGATGGAAAACGAAAGCTCGTTCACGGCGACGAATTCGCCGTAAAGTTTGGTGAGGCCTTCGACCTGAATCATGCGTTGGAGCGGGTTGCCGATTATTGTTTCCGCGCGCTCAACGTATCAGCCAGCCGGCCAGGGCGTAAAGTCCGCAAATTCGTCCGGTTCCCGCGCGAAAATTTTTCAAATAATTTCTTGGCAAAAAATTTATTCGGCGTAGAAACGGAGTGTTCTTTGAAAAGGATGAACGTTGTTCATCCGTCATTGCAGTCAAATGTCTGGGAACCCGGTGAAAATCCGGGACGGTTGCGCCACTGTAACGGCTACAAATTCCCCAAAGTGCCACCGAAGCGAATCGGGAAGGCGGGAAGGCGGTTTGAGGCCGAAGTCAGGATACCGGTTTGGCTGTGCTCGTCAGGTCCCGCAAGTGCGGGATCCACTTCTCCGTCAAAGAGAAGGATGAGGCCAGCTTGTCGGACCGTTTCCGGCAGGATTCGTTGGATGCCTTCATTCTCCGTTTTGCGGGAAGGAAGGCGTTTTTTTGTTGTAGCGCAGGCTTTCCGGCCTGCGGGTTCAGGCGACTTTCCAGTCGCCAGTTCTTGAGACATGGGACAAGAATGTTCCGTGAACCCGCAGACAAGAATGTCTGCGCCACCAAACGGTCTTCTTCCCCGCGCTGGTCTCTCAATCGTGAATCCGTTCCGCGATTTTTTCGCGAAACCAAGTTGAAAGATCAGCACATGAAAAAAACCTTGTTTATTTCGCTGGCGCTGGCCGGCTTGTCCGGCCTGTTCACTCTGCACGCCGGCGCCACTGCCATTACCGAAAACTTTTCCGCCAATCCCATGCAAAATGGCTGGCAAATTTCCGGCAACACCAATCTGTTCCAGTGGGATCCGACCAACCAAAACCTCGATGTCACCTGGGATTCATCACAGCCGAACAGCTATTTTTATCATCCGCTCGGCACGGTTCTTGCGATTGACGACGATTTCAGCCTGTCGTTTGATTTGCAGTTGAGCAATGCCACGGCTTACGGCTACGGCTTTGAACTTGCCATCGGACTGCTGCATTTTTCCGACGCGACGAACGCGGATTTCTCGCGCAGCGGCGGCAATTCGCCGAATTTATTTGAGTTCGATTTTTATCCGCCGGACGATTTTGGCGACCAATTTTCGATTGACGCCACACTGAAAGACACGCAACCCGGTTACGCCGGTTTTTATTTCGCCTATGACAATTTGCCGCTGAATCCCGGTGTGACTTATCACATCACGCTCACACACCCCGCCGGTTCACCGACCATCAATGGCAATGTTCTTGCCGACGGCCAGCCCTACACGTCACTGACCAACATTTACAACGGCTCGTCCGGCGACTTCCGCCTCGACACACTTTCCGTTAGCAGTTACACCGACGATGGCTTCGGCGACTCCATTTTCGCGCAAGGCACGATGGACAATTTTGTCGTCACGCTTCCGCCGCCCCCGGTTCAAAATATTACGGGCTCGTTCAGCAACGGGGTCTGGCAGGTGCGATTTGCCGACCACACCAACTGGCTGCACACACTCCAGCGCACGGCGGATTTTAAATCGTGGACGAATGTTTCTGCCGCAACCGCCGGCAACGGAACCAATTTATTTTTGTCGGACACCAACCCGCCGACGGGCAAGGCGTTTTACCGCATCAGTGCCCAACGACCATGAACAAGACAGTCGAAAGACGGGGATCGAGGGTCGCAGGTGAACCGGGCGGCAAACCGCCGCTTTCCGGCCCTCGACCCTCGACACCCGATACTCGGCGACGAGCGTTCACGCTCGTGGAATTGCTCGTCGTGATCGCCATCATCGCAATTCTTTCGGCGATGCTGTTACCGGTTCTGGCCAAAGGCAGATTATCTGCCCAACGCGTCGCCTGTGAGAGTAATCAGCGCCAGCTCGGCGTCGCCACGGAAATGTACCTCGGCGACAACGCCGGGTTTCTTTTCAAAAGATGTGATACGCCGGACAGCGCCGGACAGCAATGGTGGTTCGGTTGGCTGCAAGGGACAACTGTTCCCGAAGGCCAGCGCGCGTTTGACCTTTCCACCGGCGTGTTGTTTCCGTATCTGCACGGCAGCGACGCCCGGCTCTGCCCGTCACCCGTGTGGGACTCGCCACAATTCCAGCTCAAAGGCACAAGCGTCATCTTCAGCTATGGTTGCAATGCGTATGTTTGCGCCGGGCCAAGCCAGAAACCCGTGAACGCGAATAAAATCCCACACCCGGTGGACACCACGCTCTTTGCCGACGCCGCGCAAGTCAACATATTCCAAGGAGCTGCCTCACCGACAAACCCAAAGTTTGAGGAATTTTATTATCTGGATATGGAAACGAATTATCCCAATTTCAACAACCAACCCAACGGCCATTTCCGTCATTCGCAAAAGGCCAACGTCACTTTTGCCGACGGGCATGTGGCGATGGAAAATCCCGTGGCTGGTTCGTTTGACAAACGACTGCCCAATCAATTCATCGGCCAGTTGCGCCCGGAGATTTTGATGCTGCCCTGAGATGCTGGAGTTCGCACTTCAGCCGCAGCGATTCAATGAAACCACGAATGGACACGGATCGCGCAATGCGAGACAGATTAAGACCAGGCAAATAGTTTTTTCAGAGAATTCCAAAAGCCTCCCCTGCCGGAGAACTCATGGTTTTTTCTCCGGCGGCGGCGGAACGATCACGCCCACTTTGGCCGGGTCAACACTCACAACCGTTACCCCGGGAGGGGCGGAAACATCCACCGGCACACGCAAATCCCGTTCCGGTCCGATGTCCGTCAGATTAACGACCGCGTGAACCTGGTCGGCATGGAGCCTGGCCATGTCTTCCGCCGAACCGCTGACGGTGACTTTTACGGTCAAGGGCGCCACCCGGAAATCGCGGACATCCGACGCGGCGGAAACCACGAGCACCGGCAAATTGCCAAAGGTCACCGTGTTCCCGGCGGCCGACCCGGAGGCGGTTTTTGGCTCTTCGTAAATTTTATGAACGGTCAGCCAGATGGCCAATGCCAAAAACAGCGAAAACAATTTCCAGCTTAAATCTTTTGTGACCCAATCGCGCATTGCCATAAAAATTCAGTTGCCTGTTTGTTTGAAGGCCGGGCGCGGCCCGTCTTTGGCGATGATGGTCGCACCGGGCTTGTGCCGCTCACTGAGACGCGCCCGCAGCCATTCAACGCCGTGGCGTGTCTTGACCGGTTGCACGAGCACGGAAGTCAGGAAAGCGCGCAACTCCTCCAGCGACACGCCGCGCACCAGCTGGCCTTTGTAGGCGTGCGAAATCATCCCGGTTTCCTCGGACACGACCACGATGACCGCGTCGGTTTCCTCGCTCAACCCAATCGCCGCGCGATGCCGGGTGCCGAGCGATTTGTTCAAATCCTGCCGCTGGGTCAGCGGAAAAATACACGCGGCATAGGCAATGCGATCGCCCTTGATGATGACGCCGCCATCGTGAATCGCGTTGTTCGGGAAGAAAATCGTTTCGAGCATTTCCGACGTGGCGTCGCAATCCACGCGGATGCCGGACTCGACGGCTTCCTGAAGCTGGATGGATTGTTCGATGGCGATGAGCGCGCCGATCTTCACGTCGGCCAAACGTTCAACCGTCTGGATGATGACCTCGATGCTTTCGCGCTGTTCACTCACACTGACAAAGAGCGGCAAATTACCGAGTTCCGCCAGCATCCGGCGCAGTTCCGGTTGAAAAATGATCATGACGGCCACGGCGAAAAATGCCGAGAACGTGCCGAGCAGCCAGCGCAACACCTTCAAATCGAGAATCGTCGTGACCAACGCCAGTGCCAGCAACAACACAACAAAACCGATGACCACCGGCCAGCCGCGCGTGCCGCGCAAAAAACGGAAGAGATAATAAATCGCCACCGCGAGGATCAAGATTTCCAGCGCGGGCCGCCAACTGCCTTGGAGCTGAAGCCACATTATATTTTATAGCGGCGGTCTGTGACCGCCGCCGAAATGTTACCGGCGCTCACCGGGCGCCGCGCCAATCGCTTCCGTCATCCGCACGGCCTGAACGGTTTCCGCCACGTCGTGTGTCCGGATGATTTGCACGCCCGATTCAACCGCCAGGCACGCACACGCGAGCGACGCCGGCAGACGCCCCGCCAAGTCCACGCCGAGCAATTTTCCGATGAACGACTTGCGCGAAACCCCGAGCAGCAACGGGCGCTTTCAATGTTGTAAAACTCCGCAAGGCCGCGAGC
>CAVYLE010000003.1:0-10203 GCA_963769285.1 uncultured Verrucomicrobiae bacterium | reverse complement strand
CTCGGACAGCAACAACGTCGATTCCTCGCCCATTCAAATTGACTTTAGCGTGTGCCTTTTCCTGGCTTATGGTGAGAGCAGGGCTTCCCAAAGACAAAATATCCAATGTGTGAATTAAATGCTCCAATGCGTCCGCTTCGGCATCGCTCCACGCGTCAGCGTTTTTAGCTGTTGATTGTTGCGTTGCCAATTTAACCGAATCTATTGCCTTTTGACCATTAATCTGTCGAAGCACCCCCACGGTTTGACCATGCGAAATATTTGCAGAAGCAGCCAATGGCGCAGTTCCATAGTCTCTAGTTAAACTGGGTGATGCATCGAGTTGGTCATTTAACCATTTTACACTTGCCGGCACTGGCCCGGAAGGGGCACGAACGTCCGTCGTTCCAGGAAGTGGGAAGACGGATGCATTTTGGAGAGCAAGTTGTCGCCCTGCTGCACCAATATTGAGTGATGCCGGATTTACTTGGAGAAAAGAATGAATGCAAGCACCTCGCTCCCGGAAAAGCATATCGTGAAAATTCGCGAGTAAATTGCTGGCGCGGTAACGGAAACCGCCAACGCAAAAAGTGGGCTTACATATGCCGTCTTGAAAGTTAGCGGCGAGCGGAAATAAAGTTTGTGGCGAAAAAATCAAACTGGTTTGCCCATGATCGGATGAGCGACCTGGATCGGCGCGACCGGCAGAATTAGCAAAAACTAAACAGGTGTTCTCTCGGCGAACACTAGGAAGAAAGTTCTGGTCAAAGAAGCGCCCAACTTCGGTTAAGAATGTGTCGTGGGAGGGTTTATCGTTGTTTTGAATAACAAAAAACCAAGACAATGCAAAATCCCCTCCAGCGGCATTCGCCTGTCGCTCCAATTCCTCAAGCACCCACTGCCAAACCTTTTTGGTACCAACCGACGCAACCCAATCATAACAGATCAAAGATGAAAAGCGGTAAGGCCGATTGTTGTCAAAAACCCCTCGAAACGTGTAAACTGATTTGCCGCAAAACATATCCTCGCAGGGAACATTTTGCTCGGGCCACGCGGGCGAAACCTTTGGTTGGAGCCATTTTTCCACCAGCCCGTTGGCGCTTTTAACCCAGACAATCAGACAATTTACCCAACGCCCATTAGGGATGGTTGCCGGGTCATTTTGGTTCGCGACAAACGTGTTTGGTTGTGCCGCAAGCGTCGTGAAGTCAGCCTTTGAAAGAGCATCCGTCCCGCCGAGTATGACTGTCGCATTCGGCCAAGTGTCTGTGGTCATTGCATCTTGGATTATCTGAACAGCCCCCAACCCACAGATGCTATATTCGGGGAAAATGGTGAAATGAGTTTTTGTTGCCCCGTGATGCGCGGAACGTGCTACGTCTAAGGTTTGGATAATCGCCGCCGTCTGTCGATTTCTTGCTGCATTGGTGCATTGAAATGGCTCCGCAGCGGACAATTCCAGATACGGTTGAAGAACAACCATCCCAACGCGATCACTTGGCAGTGTCACCCCACGGGAAGACAAATCGATTGTTTCAATATCGGACCACTTTGGTTTTTCTCCGATGACCCAAAACACGGCGGTTTCCAAGTATTGGCCAATAAAACTGCTTTGCCAAGGCTTTATGTAGCAGGAATTCAATGAATTGAAAGGGAAAGTGTGTTTTTCAAGTTCGGTTTCAAGCCTTTCCAGCGACTGGCCTGGTATGAAAGAAGAACAGCAGCGGTTCCTGTCGCTCTTGGGGCAACTGCCCGCCCGTCTGACGGCGGAGCAAGCGGGCTGGGTGCTGAACTGCCAGCCGCACGATATTCCCGCGCTAGTCAACGCCCGGTTGCTCAAGCCGCTCGGCAATCCCTCCCCAAATTCCACCAAGTATTTCGCCACGACGGACGTGGTGGAAATGACGAAAGACCGTGGTTGGCTGGTCAAAGTCAGCAACACCATTTGCCAGCACTGGCAAAAGCAGAACGCCCGCAAAAATGGCCGTTCTTCGGACTTGCCACAGAACGGGCCTGCTTTACTGGCCGATTCCGCCCGATAAGAATGACTCGGTTGACCTTTATGTAGAAAGTGCCATGCTTCGCGCATGAGCTCACCGGCAGAGACGCATTTTTATACAGAACCAGCTTTTTGGATTTCTGTCGTCTCCGTTTGTCTGGCCGGATGGTCGGCTTACAACTCTTGGCGGTTCCGACATCTCTCCGCTCGCGCACTTTCAATAAGCGAAAAACAAGAGGATCGGCGCCAGCCCCGGCTGGAAATTTACCTCGCGGATGGATACCGGACGCAACTTCCAAATAAAAAAGTCTTTGGATTTATGATTTCCGTGATGAACCCGTCTGACATAAACAACTCAATCGCAATTGCAGAATTAAGGGTCGAGTATTTAATGGGCGAGAGCGATAAGGCAGTGTGCAGGCTTCCTCACAATCCGGGCTTTGCAAACCGCGATAGCGGTTCGCCTTCCAATTCAGCCAACATCTTTTCCATCCCTGCGCGAGTGGATGCACACCAAACGGTATCCGGCTGGCTGTTTTTTGCCATTGAGAATGCGGTTCTCGGCAGCGGCTCGATTGACTCTCATACCATCTGCCTTACGGATAGCCACGGGACAGTGACGGAAACTGAACCAATAGCGTTGAGAGAGTGGATTAATGAAACCTCCAAAGATTGAATACAAGCCGCTCGACACAAAAACCGGCTTGCCGCTACGCATAGTCGCTGACGGGGCAATAACCAGCCGTGGGCTTTTTGGCGGTCGGCTTATTCCGCTGGTTATCGTCGAAACTTCTGGACGACCGGATGTAGAGGAGTTGGTTCGCATACACAATACATCTTCCGTGCCCGGTGACTCGGTGGTTCAATGGGGCCAAATCGAAAATCGAGAGGAAACGGTAATCCTGTGGTTAAAATTCATCAGGCCAGCAGAGGTTTCTTTAGCGATTGAATTTCGCGTGGTTGGGCAAGGAATTTTGGTTGACCAAGCATTAATTGGCAAGGGCATCTACATACAGCCCGGACGAGAAGGCGACCGTCTGAAGCACGACCCTCACAGGCCAAAAATTTTTGTGGAAATTGGCGACACCGGCTATAAGGATATTTGGGAAGCCACGTTCAAAGCGCAGCTTGCCAAGCATTTTAGAACAAAAGGGCTTGGGCGATCTGAATCGCGCCGAGCCGCTGTGGAGGCACTCGAACAAATGAGAGCAATGACCAGTTTTCGGATGCGTGAATCCGCTACCTGACGCCACGCTAAGAAACGTCCGCCGCTTCGTCAAACATTATTCTTTCCGCCGTGCGGAAAGCTGCGCGTCAGCGATCAGGCCAGCGCGAGCGGGTGACGGATGTCCAGAGGGCAACGCCCTCTGGCGCGGGGCTTGGGGATGGCGCAAATCCCCAAAACACCAAAAGCGGTTGAGTCGCCGGGACTCAACCGCTTCGTTTATTTTGGCGGCTTCAAGCCGCAACTAACTTTTGCGCGTGCGCTGCCGCCTTCGCTTCGTATTCCTCAAGGGATGGCGCGATGATGATTGCCTTCTTCGCATAGGCGCGGTGAATCGCCTTGCTGTTATGCCCAAGCGCAGCCTGGGCAAACCGTTCCGGCATCCCGACAACCTTTGCCCGTTCCGCCCATGCGTAGCGGTAGCAATGCAACGTTACGCCGGACACGCCCGCCTTGTGGCAACGGCGGCGGAAACGGCTGGCGCGGTCGTTGGCGGTAAACGTGGACAGCTTCGGGAACAATGCGCCGGTGGTCGGCAAATGGCTTAAAACCGTTTCCAGTGCCTTGCTGATGGTGAACTGTGCCAGCGAGCCGGTTTTCATTCGGAAATAGGAAATTGTCCGGCTCTGCCAGTCAACGTCCTCGGCCTTGAAATTCACGGCGTCGCTCTGCGCCGCGCCGGTTTCCCAAAGCAATTCGAGATACAAGTTTCCACTCGGCGTTTTTCTCCTGCTGCAAAACGCTTTGGTGTTCGTCCTGCGTGATGCCGCGCCGGTCTTTGGCTTCATATTTCGGCCACAGGTAGGGCGCGACAATCGGAATCGCAATCCAGCCAAGCATGCAGCGGCGAAGTTGTGCAAGCCGTTTCAAAAACTACATTGATGGACACTTTGTCGTCTTTGAACACGGCAAAGAAATCGTCGGCGGTGGTTTCCATCAATTTCTTGTTCCGCAAGGCGTCAAAGCTGGCTGACTTGAACACGCTGGCGTAACGCTCGCGGCTGCTGTCCTTGCCTCGGCTCTGCAACTGCTCCATGACGGTCTGCCATGTGCGTTCCACAAACGCGGGGTCGCTGGCCGTCAGGTAGGCGCGGGCAAGGTGCAAGTTTAGCGTTGGCTGCCGCTGCGCCGCGTTGCGGGCGTTTAGCAGGCTCTTGGCCTCGGTTTCGTCTTTGGTGCGTAGGCTGGTCTGTTTGCCGGTCGCGCTGTCCTGCATGTAGAACATTTCGCCGCGCCGGAACATGGTGTATTTCGTTTTCATAACTGGATTTCTCTGAATCGAGATACCAGTCCCGTTTCAACGGCGGTTTTGAACGCGCGTTGTGGCAAAGTTTCAGCAAGTTCTAGCCAGTTTTGGCGAATTGTTTTACCATCCGCCCCGTGACTGACACTTTTGCTGACAGTGGCCGTCCATCGTGCGAGCAAACCCTAATAAACAAAGGGTTTAATTAAACCCGCCACAGATGGACACGGATTAACACGGATAAAAAGGGGCATGGTAGGGCGCGTCACTCCGTGCGCGCCGTCGTAGTGAAGCAGAAAGCGCGGGTTGGCAGGCGGCGGCGCGCAGAGGACTGCGCGCCCTACCTTGGTTCAGGCAAACCATACGATCAAACACGGATAAATAACTACTCCTTTCCATTTCGCCGCAGGTCTTCGCGATCCTCGTAGAAGTAATCGTCGAACGTTTTGTCGGTTGAATACGGATCGGTGAGGATGCGGAAAGCCATCCACAGCGTAGCCCCAGTGGCGGACAGATACAGCGCCAAAATTACCGCCAGATGCAATCCGCAGATAATGCTCAACGTGTAGGTTACGGTGAAGCTCGCGGCGATGGCGATGACCAGTTCAAGACTGAATCTTGGACGTTTCATATCGCGGCGCGGCGACCGGCTGATAGTCGGTTGCGATATAATCCTCCCCATCTCATAAGCTAATATGCTGCTGACAGCCGAAAGGTCAAGAGCGGGGTGGGCACTGGGTGCTGAAACACTGTCCTTATTTTCATATGGATCAACGAGGCACCTTTCCATGAACCGGAGCGCCGAGCACCAGCTCGGCTCGATGAACCTGGCTGCCGGCGAGCCGAGCGGGTGCTCGGCGCTCCAATGGCGGTTCATGGTGTCAAAGTGCATCCGAATTTGGAGGTCGCGGCTTTCCATGAACCGGCGATGGGGGCGCGGCATTCATGCCGCTTCGACTTGCTACGGCACCGGCACTTACCACGCTGAAGCGGCGTGAACGCCTTGTCATTACCCACATCTTTTGTCGCGATAATTGAGGAAAACTGATGCTCTATAGCGTTAATAACCAGTCGCTTACAATATCCACCAAAGGTTCGCATTGCGTTACGCGTCGGGACCACCCGAGGCGATTGGTGCCGAAGCCGGCGGCTTGCGAAAAGCCGAGCCCAAGAAGCCCATGTTTCCAGTGGTTTTGGAGCCACATGAAGAATACTGATACAACCACCGGAAAGATGTGGGTAATGACAAGGCGTGAACGCCGCGCCCCAGTTCACGGTCCCAAAGTGCATCCAATGTTGGAGGTCGCCACGCCCCATGGAACATCCAGCGTCCAACGGTTTCGCGTAGCGGATGTCCGCCTCAAGGTTCCATGGTGATGACTACTTTGCCGAAATGGGCGCCGCTTTCCTGGTGGCGGTAGGCTGCCGGCACCTCAGCGAACGGGAAGACGCGGTCAATGACCGGCTGGAGGCGATGTAGTGAAATCGCGCGGTTCATGGCGGCGAACATGTCGCGGCTGCCAACAAAAATTCCACGAATGAGCGCGCCTTTGCCCAGGATGTCGCGCAAGGCCACGTCGCTCGTGAATCCACTGACGCCGCCGATGACGCTGATGGTGCCTCCCATGGCCACGGCGCGCAATGACCGGGGAAAGGTATCGGTGCCGCCGACCTCGACGATGTGATCCGCGCCGGCTTTGTCGGTGAGGCGGAACACCTCCTTTTCCCAGTCGGGGGTGGTCCGGTAGTTGATAGTTTCGTCCGCGCCGAGCGTTTTGGCGCGGGCCAGTTTGGCGTCGCTGCTGGAGGTAATGATGACGCGTGCGCCGTGCATTTTGGCGAACTGGAGGCCGAAGATGGAGACGCCACCGGTGCCGAGGACGACGACGGTTTGGCCGGCGGCGACATGGCCGTCTGTGACCAGCGCGTGCCAGGCCGTGAGCGCGGCGCATGGCAACGTCGCGCCTTCCGCGAAACTCAGCTGCGGCGGCAGCGCGATGACGCCGTCGGCCGAGAGCGCGACGTATTCGGCGAGCATGCCGTTGACGGAGCCACCCAACGCGGTTTCAAAGGCTTCGCGCCGGATCGGGCCGCTCTGCCAGTTTTGGAAAAAAGTGCCCGCCACGCGGTCGCCGGTCTTCCAGCGTGACACGCCGTCGCCAACGGCAGTGATTTCGCCCGCGCCATCGGAGAGCGGAACCAGTGGCAGGGGCAGGCCGGCGCCATAGCGGCCAGTGGCAACCATCAGGTCGCGATAATTGAGCGAAGCGGCGTACACCCGCACGACGACTTGGCCGGGGGCGGGCGTGGGTATGGGCTGCTCGGTTTGTTTGAGTGCGCTGGGGCCGCTAGGGGCGGTGAGTTGCCAGATCTTCATAAGTTCAAAGCGCGACCCTTTTCTATTGCCCGGCGGACAGATTCGCGCCGCCCAAATGCTCCATTTCGATTCCTGCAAGAATGAACGGCCCCACGCCCTTCAAATCATTGGAAACCACCGGTTCGCTCACATAATAATCAAAGCTGCCGTCACGCGCGCGGCCCGCGGCGTTTTTGAAACCGAGTCCCGCCACCGAGCAACATTGGGTAAGCAACCACTGCCCAGCGTCGTCGGGCTTGATAAAATTTTGGAGTATGCCCGCGTACGCCTTTTCAATTGCCGGAACTTCATCGCGAGGCAGGTAGCCATGATTCACCCCCTTGGCCAGCGCATAGACGAACATGGTCGAGGCCGTCGCTTCGAGATAATTGCCTTTGCGGCCGCCCTGGTTCATGACCTGCAACCAGAGACCGCTTTGCGGGTCCTGCCATTTCAAAATTCCCCGGGCGGTTTTTTGCAGCGTGGCGATGATTTGTGCCCGCGCCGGATGCTTTTCTGGCAAATAATCCAACACATCCACCAGCGCCATCGCGTACCATCCCTCCGCGCGACCCCAGAAATTCGAGGAACAGCCGGTCGCCGGGTTCGCCCACGACTGGACTTTTGCCGCGTCCCAACCGTGATAGTTCAATCCCGACTGCGCATCGTATGTGTGTTCATCAACCAATTTGATTTGTTTCGCCACGTCCCCTGGCACCCAGCTTTCATTGAACAGATTTCCCGCCTCGATATAAAATGGCGCGGCCATGTAAAGGCCGTCCAGCCACATTTGATTGGTGTATCGCTGCTTGTGCCAGAAACCGCCGTCCGCCGTCCGCGGCTGGGAAACGAATTGGAAAAACAAGACCTGCGCCGCGTCCTTGTACCTGGGGTCATGCGTCAACCGCCAAAGCGCCAAGGCGGTTTTACCCGAATTGAGCGCGTCGAGTTGGAACTCGTCGCGATGATAGGTCTGGATGATCCCGTTGGGCGATATAAAAGAACCGATTGCCTGCCCGGCGAAATCCACGTAGCGCGCCGTTGGAACCTGTTCATTCAACTTCAGCAGGGAGAGCGTGAACAAGCCGGCCGCGTAATCCCATTTGACCTTGCCGTCGGGCTTCCATGCCAGCCCATCACCCCGCCGCGCGATTTCCGAATCGGCCAGCCGCTGCGACCATTCCAGCGGCGTGGCGCCGGAAAACTGCTTTGGCGCCGCAGCCTTGGCCGGCGCAGGGTTCTCGGTCGCGCAGCCGGCGCACAACCAGGCCAACAGCAGAACAACAACAGGCATTTTCATAATTGAGATGAAGGAAAACTAGCAAACACATCGCCCCCACGCGAAGTTTTTTCGGAAAGGAACTTGTGTTATCACGGCCGGGCAACACGCGCCGGGCGTCAGTTGTTCAGCGATAGCGCCCGATGCAGGAGCGCGGCTGTGTCAACGGTCAGCCGCAGCAACACTCATCATTCGACGCCCCCCGCCCAATCGGTAAGCCGGCTGGCTGGCAACATGGCTGCGGCGGCCCTGAACAAAAGCCCCTCGAAAAGAATTTGCAGGCCGTGGTTTTCGCGCTTAACTATGGCAACATTCTCATGACTCGCATCGCCACTTTCCTTTGCGCTCTGATTGCCTTCGCCGGCGCTACCGCGTTCAGCGCGGAGACGAACTTCACCCCGCTGGCGCTCGAAGGCCAGACCTTCATCCACGATCCGTCCACCATCAACAAGGACGGCCAGAAATATTTCATCTACGGCACCGGCCCGGGCATCCGTTCCCAATCCTCGCCGGATTTAATTCACTGGCAGACCGAACCCGTCGTGTTCCCCACTCCGCCAGCCTGGGCCACCCACGCCGTTCCAGAATTCCGCTATGCAATCTGGGCCCCGGACGTGATTCGCATGAATGGCAAATTCCTGCTCTACTACGCAATCTCGAGCTGGGGCAAGCAGGTGTCCGCGATTGGCCTGGCTACGAACGTGACGCTCGATGCCAGCGCGACTAATTTTTGTTCCGACCGACTGCGGGCCGGTCATTACCTCAACCAATGGTTGCGGCTTCAACACGATTGATCCCAGTGCGTTTCGCGACCGGGACGGCCGACTGTGGCTGGCCTTTGGCTCCTATTGGGAAGGAATTCTTCCTCACCGAACTGAATCCGCAAACCGGCCTGCGCCTTGCGACGAATTCGCCGCTGTACCACCTGGCGTGGAATCAGTCCATCGAAGCCTCCTGTCTCATGCGGCATGAGGATTTTTACTACCTCTTTGTCAACTGGGGCCAATGCTGCAAAGGCACCAACAGCACGTATGAAGTCCGCATCTGCCGGGCCGCGAACACCACCGGCCTGCTGATCTGCAGCCGCGACGGCAAAGACCTGGTCACCGGTGGCGGCTCGCCGTTCCTGGCAACGAGCGGACGATTCATCGGCCCCGGCCACATAGGTATCGTGGATAATGGCCAAACGACCGGCCCAACCTGGTTCAGTTATCATTACTACGATGCCGACACGGAAGGGCGTTCGCGGCTGGCGATAGGGAAAATTGACTGGTCAACCGGCTGGCCGGTCGCGACAAGTCCATAAGCGATTATGGCCGACAGCTTAATCACGGATGGACACAGATGAAAATCCGAAGACCCTTTCAATGTTTGGGAATTCTGGAGGCGGAAACGCGTCAGGATGGTTCTGCCGTTCAACCGGGACGATTGGCGTGCATTGAACTGGGCGCATCTTGACACCGTCCTTGGTGGAACGCCTCGCGCTGCGAGGCGTCCGCCGGCCAGCGAAGCGCAGGGCCGGCGGAACCGCGTGCCAAAACGCGCGTCTTGCCCCGCGATTCCGCCTCGACTCCGCTCGGCGGAATGGTCGCAGCGCGACCATTGCCACCGGTTCTCTGGTTGGTGGAACGCCTCGCGCTGCGAGGCGTCCGCCGGCCAGCGAAGCGCAGGGCCGGCGGAACCGCGTGCCAAAACGCGCGTCTTGCCCCGCGATTCCGCCTCGACTCCGCTCGGCGGAATGGTCGCAGCGCGACCATTGCCACCGGTTCTCTGGTTGGTGGAACGCCTCGCGCTGCGAGGCGTCCGCCGGCCAGCGAAGCGCAGGGCCGGCGGAACCGCGTGCCAAAACGCGCGTCTTGCCCCGCGATTCCGCCTCGACTCCGCTCGGCGGAATGGTCGCAGCGCGACCATTGCCACCGGTTCTCTGGTTGGTGGAACGCCTCGCGCTGCGAGGCGTCCGCCGGCCAGCGAAGCGCAGGGCCGGCGGAACCGCGTGCCAAAACGCGCGTCTTGCCCCGCGATTCCGCCTCGACTCCGCTCGGCGGAATGGTCGCAGCGCGACCATTGCCACCCATCTCGGGCCGAAATTAAGGACAGTGCCAAGATGCACCCCATTGAACTG
>CAVYLE010000002.1:0-281401 GCA_963769285.1 uncultured Verrucomicrobiae bacterium | reverse complement strand
TGCTAGCAATGTCACGACACAAGCCACGGCGCTGAGCAGAAAGAAGGGGGCTTTTTCCCATGCCAAGCGCGGCAATCGCCCCCGCCAATCCTGAAACGAATCCATCCGCCACCGCCCCAACGGCCAGTAATCCAGCAGCAACAGGACGAATGGCAGCGTGACCAGCATCGGCTTGCTCATCAAACCCAGAGCGAAAAATAACAGCGCCAGCCAGTAGAAGCGTGACGGGTGGCAGGTAACGGGTGACCAGATGGAGTTCGTTCGTGTTGCTTGACACCTGCCGGCCGGCCAAAGCCTTGGCGAAGGCTGGTCACCAGTCACACACTGCGCGTAGCGCGTGTACGCCAGCAGCGTCAGCAGCCAGAAGAACGTGCTCAAAACATTCTTGCGCTCCGAGACCCAGGCAACCGATTCGACGTTCAACGGATGCAGGGCAAACAATCCGGCTACGAATGCGCTCCGCCAATGTGCTCCCGTGAGCTGCCGCAGCAGCCAGAGCAACAACACACTGTTCGCGGAGTGAAAAAGGATGTTTGTGAAATGTGGACCAGCCGCGCTGTTGCCAAACAGCGTGACGTCGAACATGAATGAAAACCAGGTCAACGGATACCAGTTGCTCAGTTCCCCCGACCCCAGCGCCCATAAAAGCCCTTCCCAACTGAGTCCGCCCTGCACATGTGAATTTCTTACAAAATTACCCGGGTCGTCGTTGTTGATGAATTCAAACCGGGTAGCAGGCCAATACAGCGTCAGCGTGACCATGCCCAGCAGCAGACTGACGATCAACGGACCCGACACGAATGCGGCAAGCCGGGATTTGAACCGGGCTTGGAATGGCTGTTCTCGGGAAACGATTGAATTCGATGTTTCAATCATGGGATTGAGATTACGGGTTGAATGGGCAGTGGTTTATGGATTTGGCGAGATTCCCAGTTCTTGCAATCGCAGTTCGGCCACTTTGAAGCCAGGTTTCAGCCGCAAGGTTTCCCTGAATTGTTCAATAGCCTCGTTGCGTTGCCCCAGATTAACCAATGCGCAACCCAGGTTGAAATGGGCCGCAGGGCTGTTGGGTTCAAGCCGCACCGCTTCGCGGTATTCATTCGCAGCCTCGCTGATTTCGCCGAGTTGTTCCAGTACTATGCCCAGGTTCGAGTGCGTCTCCATGCGGCTGGAATCAATCCGAATCGCCGCGCGGTAATGCTCCATCGCTTCCTTTGCCAGTCCTCGATTCGCCAAATAAAGCCCCAGATTATAATGGGCAACATAATTGTTCCGCGTCACGGCCAGGGCGTGTCGGAAGAGCGTGCCGTCGTTTTGCCAGCAAACCAGTTGATCTCTCGTCCGAAAAACACCGGCGATGAGAACAAGTCCTGCTACGATCACAAATATGCTTCTTGGCAATTTCAAACGTGTTGCCACTTCGGCCGTGGCCCACGAAAAAATGATGAATATTCCAATCAACGGCACGTAAGTATAGCGATCGGCCATGGCTTGCCGTCCAACCTGGACCAGCCCGATGACGGGAATCAGCGTCCCCAAAAACCAAAACCAGCCGGTGATGAGAAATGGGAAACGCCGTCCCACGCACAATGCCGCCACTGATGCCGCCAAAACAATCGCTGCCGCGGACACAACCGTCGTCAGCGGCCAGTGCCCGGGATGCGGATAAAATACCGCTAAATTTTCCGGCCAGAATGTTTTGCCCAAATACCGGCTGTAAGCCACGAACGCGTTTCCCACGCGTCCGCCGAACAGAAAAAGGTCGGCCGTTTGCACCGCTTTGCCTCGTTTCTGCACCAGGAATGTCACGACACACGACAGCGCGCTGAGCAGAAAGAAGGGCGCTTTTTCCAATAACAGGCGCGACAGCCGCCCTCGCCAATCCTGAAACGAATCCATCCGCCACCGATCCAACGGCCAGTAATCCAGCAGGAGCAGGACGAATGGCAGCGTCACCAGCATCGGCTTGCTCATCAAACCGAAGGTAAAGAAGAACAAAGCCAGGACGTAGTCGAGAGTCGAGGGTTGAGAGTCGAGAACTGGAACCGCCGTATCTGCCCTCGACTCTCGGCCCTCGACCCTCGACCGTTTTTTAACGTAGCGGGTGTAAAATACAAGCGTCAGCAACCAGAAGAATGTGCTCAAAACATTCTTGCGCTCTGAAACCCAGGCTACCGATTCAACGTTCAGCGGATGAACGGCAAACAATCCAGCCACCAGGGCACTCCGCCAATGTGCTCCTGTAAGCCGTCGCAGCAGCCAGAACAGCAGGACGCTGTTCACGGCGTGAAACAGGATGTTCGTGAAATGCGGACCGGCTGGTTCGCCGCCGCCAAACAACGTGACATCGAGCATGAAGGAAAGCCAGGTCAAGGGATGCCAGTTGCTCATGTCCACCGACCCAAGCGCCCACAAAACTCCGTTCCAGCCGAGTCCGCCCTGCACGTGTGAATTTTTTACGAAATAATCCATGTCGTCGTAGCTGACGAACTGAAATCTGGTGGCAGGCCAATACAACGCCAAGGTGACCAATGCAAGCAACAGGCAGAGGAACGCCGGGTCGGCCATGAATTCAGCAACCCGGGATTTAACCCGGGTGATGAACGATCGGTCCAGGGAAGTTGTCGGCTCAGATGGTGCCATTATTTGTTGGTTGGTGCTTTAAATTGATCGCAGCATAATCAAATAAAACTCCGGTTTCAAAACAGAATCAGATTAATGGGGTTTGCGACAACGATGGCAGTTCCAGTCAACATTGGCACAGTTTATCATGACTTCTGAAAAAAGCGGCGGCGGGCCGCCGCACTGCTATGAGTAATGTCAAGGCTTGTGTGGCGCTTCGGCTGTTTTTTCTTAAAAGCGGTCTTTGTTTTTCCTTTCCGGCTTTTCGTTTTTCAAAACGTTTCCTTGGCGCGGTCACCGGACTTGGCCGTTGCTCTTCCTGCTATCCGTGCGCGGCCCCGAAGGGACGGCACCAGTTGACGCGTGCGGTCACAGCCAAGAAACGAGCGCGCCCAATCTCCAAATCGGGTCGTTGCCAACCCCAGTGCGGCTCCGGGCGCGCGCCGTTTCAAATCATCTCGGTCGGCCTTCATTAGTTTTGAGTCTTTACGGTTGGCAAACCTCAGTTCTCCGTGCCGACCATCGTCCAGCCGAAGGTTTGGGCAGGAACACGTCCGGTGCGCCAGCGCCACAGATCAACCGCCATTTGCCGCGCCATGGCCACGATGGCTTTCTTCTTGGCGGCCTTCGTCGCCTTCGGGTTGCCAAAGACATGTCGCCATTTTTTCACCAACGCACAGTCGCGTTGCCAGACGACCAACCGCCAAGCCAGTTCCACCAGCGCGGTGCGCAGCCGCACGTTGCCGTGTTTGGTGATCGGCAACAAATGCTGGCTGTTGCCGCTGGCACTGACTCCGCCACACAGGCCGGTGTAGCTGCCGACTTGGCGCCGGTTGCGGAAACGATGCCAGTCCCCGATCTCGCGTTCGACCACTTCGTAACTGAGTCCGCCCAAGCCTTTGGGGCGCAGGGCGGGCGCAGCCTGTTCCAAGGCTGTAGTGGCGGCGTCCAACTCGGCGGTCAGGGTGGTCAGCACGCGGCGGAAACACTCCAGCCGTAACACCAGCCAGGCCGGAAGTTTGAGTTTGAGCTTCGACCAGCGCCGGTCCTCCCACCAGCCTTTCTTTTGGCGCTGGCCCTGGGTGAGCAGGAGGCTGCGGCCTTGCGCCGCCACGCGTTTGACTTCGCGTTTGAGTTGTTCCCGCTGGCGGCTTTCGATGCGTTTTTGTTCCTCCTGTGGCGTGGGCACACGGACGGTGGCCAGGGCGTGCGGATTGCCGGCCACGTAGCGATCCAGCCGCAGCGCCAGTTGTTTGGCGTCGCTCTTGTCGTGGTTGACACCCTTGTGCTGTTCGTCCAAGCAGACGGGTTGCACCACCAGGTTGTGGACGCCCAGCGCGATCAAGGTGCGGTGCAGGCCGTAGCCGAAAGGGCCGGCTTCATAGCAGCTATGCACCTGCCCGGCCAGCGGCAGCTGGGTCTTGATCCAGTCCGAGAACTTGGCCGGGGTGAACTTTTGAGCCGGCTGGGGCGCGCTATTATCCAGAATGCGCACGACCACAATCGTGTCGGCGTGAACGTCCAATCCCAATTTGAGGGTTTGAGGTTTATTGCTCGCGACTTGATCCGCGCGAACTTCGGAGGTATTTAGTTTTTGTTTGAGCATACAGTTGGTTGGTGTAGCGCCTCGGCGCCCGCCAGCCAACTACTCATGTCATCTCCAGGACGCTGCGCGCGGCACGATGATTTCTGAAATACGCGAAGCGTCCTGGACTGCGCCAGCCCTCTGGCGCTTTGCCATGTGAACCGAGGAGTGGTAGCCGTGGAAAAATAAAAAGGGGCGGAGAAAACTCCGCCCCTGTCCATTATGAAGATAAACGCTTACTGCTGTTTCCGCTTCAAGGCCAGCAGCGCCAGACCACCCAAACCAGCCAAAGCCAATGATGCAGGTTCAGGGACTGGTTCCACATCAGCAGCAGTGTCCCCAATTCTTATTTCATCCACTTGTTCCTCACCACCAACCGACCCGTAGGTTGTGTTTAAGCCTTGTGCGGATATACGGATGCCGTTGAGTGCCGACATATCTTGGGAAGCTAATGTGAGATTTGCGAGTACCAAGGACACCTCCGAGGGTCGGGTTGATCCATACATTGACCGTATCTGCCGTCGTGCTGCTATTATCAAGAACGAATTCCATCAGGATAAAGTCTGCTGAACTACCAATTGTGTTTGCAGCCACGCCTGATTGCAGTGGTGCAGTACTCGTATAGTGTTGTCCAAGCCCACCTGAATCCCAAAGAGAAATATTCGGATTGACGGTTCCTTGATTTGCAGCGTAAATATTTGGCATGCCAATATCAAGACGCTCCGAGCCTCCGCTTGCTGTTCCTGAAGCTGCACCATTGACGAACATAACCGTAGCCTGGCGGTAGAGTCCACTGCCGCTACCCGTGGTATTAAGCCCCTGCCAAAGGTAGCTCACCCAAAGCGTGCCGGAGGCAGCAGTATTAGCCGCTCCCAGAGCACCGAAGGTGGCAGTAGTTCCAAGTTCGGGTTGAGCCGTGGTGCTGTTGGCGATTGATTCGGCAGTTAAACTGCCACCGGACGTATTCAAGACATTTCCGCTCCCATCAGTGTAATGCAAGCTTCCCGATACAATAGCAGTGCCCGGATTAGCGCCATTACCAGTAAAGCCGGCGCCCACATCGCTTTTGCTTGTCCAATTGCCGCCATTTATTCCATTACCCCCCGCGGAGGTGTTCATTGTCATCCAGCCGGGGCTGCCCGAGGCCTGGCCAATAATGGAAGAACCGGCAGTATAGTTAAAACTTTCAGAGGCGATGAGTTGAGCCTGTGCCGTTAAAGAAGCGCCCAAGGAAATCACTGAAGTCAGTGCCAAAGTGCGAATATACTTTTGCATAATGTGTTCTGAGTTTTGTTTGTTTTCTGTCTGCTGTTAATAGGATTATGCATCATGTCCGGCCAAATGCCAGTGTTTTTTTTTACCATTTATGATAGAAACAATGCGTTTTCTGCCATCGGGTACAGGCGGTAAAGCCGTTCGGAGACCTGATAAGGCGGCAGAAACGTTGGGATAACAGACGTTTTTACCATGCCTTGTTGTCTTATGCCATTTCCCGAATATAATCGCCACCTGTTTCAGATGGCGGGGCCGTGCTGTTGCGCGGCCATCATCCCCGGCGGCGCAGCAGCGCGGCAAATAATCCGGGGCGTTGCGCAGAAAGTGAACGTACCCGCGCTGGCACCACCCCGCCTTTGGCGCAGGATTTTTCCGGCAAGGGGGACTAATTTCCGAAGTTGGGGAGCACGCCCGCCCCGGGTGTGGCTGGACGCGCCCTCGCGTCCAGCATTTGGTGCGCGATTGCGTGTCGCGACGTGTCAGCACAATTCCCTGCGCCGGTGTTTTCCGCGAGGGCGCGGAAAACTGCACCCGGGGCGGGCGCGCTCCTTTTTCTATTTCGGAGTTCAGGATTAATGAACCTCTTCAAAAAACTTCATGCGTCGCTTCACCGTGAAAGCCGGCATACCATTGGCGCACGACCAGACTTGTCAAAGCACCGCTGTCCCAGCTACAAAATGGACGTGCCAATGTTCCCGACCTGCGTGTAATTTTTGGAAGTCCTATGCGCACGCTAGACATGAAATCCAATCCCGCCCTGACGAGAGGTCCTGCTTCGGTCATGGGGCGGCCGCGTTTTTCGCTGTGGCTGCTGGCCGTTTTGCTGGCGCTGGTGACGTTAGCCGTTTACTGGCCGGCGACGGGTCATGACTTTGTCAACTACGACGATGAACTATACGTAACCTATAATCCCCAGGTCCAGGCTGGTCTGAACTGGGCGGGAGTGAGATGGGCTTTCTGCAACCCGGTGGCGAATAATTGGCATCCGTTCACGGTGTTGTCCCACATGCTGGACTGCCAGATGTTTGGGTTGGACCCGTGGGGACATCACCTGACCAGTGTGCTGTTGCATGCCGTCAATACGGCCCTTCTTTTTCTGTTGCTGCATCGCCTGACGGGGGCGACCTGGCGGAGTGTGGCGGTGGCTGCGTTGTTTGGGGTGCACCCGTTGCATGTGGAGTCGGTGGCGTGGGTGGCGGAGCGGAAGGATGTGTTGAGCACCTGCTTTGGGCTGCTGACACTGCTGGCTTACTCGCGCTACGCGCAGTATGCGCGGGAGCAAGGAACAAGGAATAAGGAGCCGGGAGGGAAAACATCCAGCTCCGATAAATCGCGAGCGGGCATCCAACATCCAACGTCCAACGCCCAATGGTCTTATTGGTTGGCGGTTTTCTTTTTCGCTCTGGGGTTGATGAGCAAGCCGATGCTGGTGACGTGGCCATTTGTCATGGTGCTGATCGACTACTGGCCGCTCTGTCGCTTTAAACAGTCAACAGTCAACTCCGATATATCGCGAGCAGGCTCTCAACAGTCAACAATTTGGCGATTGGTGAGGGAGAAAATCCCGTTCTTCGCTCTCGCGTTGGCGTCGAGCGTGGTGACCTTTGTGGTACAAAAGCAAACCGGCGCCATGGAGGCGGGAGAGCGGATACCCTTCAGCGATCACGTTGAAAATGCCCTGATTTCGTACTGCCGTTATCTGGGGAAGTTGTTCTGGCCGACGGACCTCGCGGTATTGTATCCGCATCCGGGGTATTGGCCGGTAAGCGAGGTGGTGCTGGCCTTGGGCTTTTTAGCCGGGGTATCGGTCTGCTTATTTGTGGTGCGGGCACGTTATCCGTTTTTGCTGATGGGCTGGCTCTGGTTTCTCGGGACGCTGGTACCGGTCCTCGGATTGGTGCAAGTGGGTTTTCAGGCAATGGCGGATCGGTACACTTACATTCCATCCATCGGGGTGTTCATCATTGTTATCTGGGGTGCAAATGAATTGGCCCGCGTCCAGACGCGTCAACTGGTGATAATTACGGCGACCATTGTGATGGCAATCGTCCTCTGCATCGGTTTGACCCGTCAACAACTGGAGTGCTGGCAGGACGGCGAGACCCTGTTCCGGCAAACGATAAAGGTTACGGAAAACAATTACCTTGCGTACAACAACCTCGGGACAGCTTTTAGCGAGGCCAACCTTACTGAGGAGGGCATCAAGGCGTTTCAGGAGGCAATCCGGCTCAAACCCGATTTTCCCGAGGGCCACAACAACCTTGGGTTTTCCTTTTCCCGAATGAGGCGAGCGGACGAGGCGATCGCGCAGTTTAAAGAGGCCATTCGCCTTAAACCGGATTACACCGAAGCAATTTTCAACCTTGCCACTGCATTCAGCATCAAAGGCCAGTACGATGAGGCCATCCGCCAATTTCAGGCTGTCCTTCGCCTTAAACCCGGTTACGCCAAGCTCGCCGCTTTCCACAGCAATCTCGGCGCGGCTCTTTCCAAGAACGGCCAGGTTGAAGCGGCGATCCGGGAGTTTCATGAGGCGGTCCGCCTGGAACCTGACAATCCCGAAGTCCACTTCAATCTTGCCACCGAGCTGGGCAAGCGCAGCCCGGCAAACGATCCGAACCGGAACGCCAACCGCCACCGGTCAGCGGAAGCCCAGGCCTGTTTCAACCTTGGCATTAATTTTGGCATGAAAGGCCAAACCGATCAGGCGATCCACCAATTTCAGGAAGCCATCCGTCTCCAGCCGGATTTTGCCGAAGCCTATAACAACTTGGGCACGGCACTCGGCAAGAAGGACCGAATCGAGGACGCCATCCGCCAGTACAAAGAGGCCATTCGCATCCAACCTGACTACGCGGAAGCACACAACAACCTCGGGCGTTTATTAAAAATCAAGCACCCCCATTCCGCTCTTTGATTTTCTCATCCAAGTTAAAAAATGGGCGTGCCAACATTCCCAGACTGCGAGTGATTTATGGAATCACGAATGCATGAGCCGGGAAAAAAGCCATTCCTGCCAGGATGGCGACAGTTGTGTTGTTCCGCTCTCGGGGGACAATTTAGAGTGTGGGTTTTGGCCGTTTGCCTGACCGATGAGGCAATTCGCGAATTTCCGGAAGCAATCCGCCTGAAATCAGATTAAGCCGAGGCGCACTACAATCTTGCTCCCGCTCCGACAATGAAGAATGCTCCGGCAGACTGTTGACGCAAATATTGTCTCGGCCAAATCTGACAAATACTAAATAACCCAAGATGGACTGTGGTAAAATGCCAGATACGATAAGCCTCCCATCAGGTGCAACCGAAGGCCGTCCCCCGGGCCTGGATGACCGCTGGCTGGTCGCAGGCGTCTGCCTTTTTTTGGCCGCGATTATCTGGCTGGTCTTCGGACAGACGCTGGGTCACGAGTTTGTCAACTTCGACGACGACGATTATGTCTATAAGAATCTTGTTGTCCAAAAGGGTCTGACTTGGGAGGGATTTCGCTGGGCACTGACTTTTGGCGGAATCGGCCACTGGCACCCGCTGACCTGGCTTTCACACATGCTGGACTGCCAGTTATACGGGTTGCAGGCGGGTGGTCATCACCTTACCAACCTTTTGCTGCATGGAGCGGCGACGATCCTGCTTTTTCTTGTTCTGCGACGAATGACGGGGTTCCTGTGGCGCAGCGCGTTTGTGGCCGCAGTGTTTGCAATCCATCCGTTGCGGGTGGAATCCGTGGCGTGGGTCGCCGAACGCAAGGACGTTTTGAGCGCGTTCTTTTTCATGCTGACGCTGGGCGCTTACGTCCAATACGTTGAAAAGTCCAAAGTCCAAAATCCAAAGGTCAAGGTTTGGTATGGATTGATGTTGTTGTCTTTCACGCTGGGATTGCTGTCAAAGAACATGCTGGTGACGGCGCCCTTTGTCCTCCTGCTGTTGGATTACTGGCCGCTCCGGCGCCTTGAATTCTCAACGCTCAACTCCAATATATCGCGAGCAGGCCCTCAAGCCTCAATCATTTTGCGGCTGGTGGCCGAGAAAATCCCGCTGTTGGTGCTGACGGCTGGGTCATGCGTCGTGACGGCTATGGTTCCGGAGAAATTGACTGCTGGCCAGTTGCCTGTCGGGCTGCGGCTGGAAAACGCGGTGATTGCCTGCGTCATCTACCTTTGGCAGATGATTCATCCAACCGGGCTGGCGTGTCTATATCCCAATCCCACAAGTTATTTCCCGCTTTGGCAGGTGGCTGCGGCACTGGGGTTGTTGCTGGTCATCTCCCTGGCCGCATGGGTTTTTCGACGAACGCATCCTTATTTTGTTGTCGGCTGGCTTTGGTATCTGGGGATGATGGTCCCGGTTATCGGAATCGTGCAGATATCTTCCTACGCTCATGCGGATCGCTACACCTATCTGCCGCAGATTGGATTGTACTTGCTGTTGACATGGGCGGCGGCTGATCTGTGCGCCGGTTGGCGTTACCGCCGTGTGGTGCTGGGTACCGGTTCCACGGTCATCCTCATGGCTTTGATTTTCTGCGCGCGGACCCAGACTGCCTATTGGCGAAATGGTGAATCGCTTTGGACGCACACGCTTGCCTGCACAACCAACAATTTCATCGGCCACAACAACCTCGGTCATGCGTTGATTCAAAAGGGGGATGTGGACAAAGCGATTGGCCAATACCAAACGGCCCTGCAAATCAACCCTTCCTACGCCATTGGCTTTTATAACCTTGGCAATGCATTTTACCAAAAGGGAAAGACGGACGAAGCAATCGCCTGCTACCAAAGCGCGGTGCAAATCAGCCCGGACTTTGCTGATGCCCATAACAATCTCGGCAATGCGCTGCTCCAAAAAGGGGATGTGGATGAAGCGATCACCCAATGCCAAAAGGCGCTGCAAATCAGCCCGGACTTTGCCGAAGCCCACATCAATCTCGGCAATGCGCTGTTCCAAAAGGGGGACATTGACGAAGCGATGGTCCATTACCAAAAGGCGCTGGCAATCAAACCCGACAACGCGGAAGCTTGCAACAACCTCGGCAACGCGGCGCTTCGAAAGGGCGGCCTGGACGAAGCAATTGCCCATTACCAAAAGGCTATACAAATCAAACCCGATTACGTGGAAGCCCATTTCAATCTTGCCCTCGCCTTCCGCAAGCATGGCGAGATAGGCGAAGCGATCCGTCAGTTTCAGGAGGTCATCCGTCTTAAACCCGATGATGTCGAAGCCCACTTCGACCTCGGCGTCGCCTTTGGCATAAAAGGCCAGACCGGAGAAGCGATCAGTCAGTTTCAGGAAACTATTCGCCTTAAACCCGATTACGCCGAGGCCCACAACAACCTCGGCACCGCCCTCGGCAAGCAAGGTCAAATCGACGAGGCGATACTACAATTTCAGGAGGCGATCCGCCTCAAACCCGATTATGCCGAGGCCCGCAACAATCTCGCTCGCGTTCTGGCAATGAAGAACGCCGCCGCCCGCTCGCCTTAGTGAATTCTTCCGCACGCACAGGAAACTGATTCCAAAGGCAAGGTTTGCAACGGCTCGTAATTCAAATACGGCCCCAGCCATCGTTCGGTTTCCTGCAAGGTCATGCCTTTGCGGACGTGATAATCCAGTAATTGGTCTCGGCCAAGCTTGCCAACGGCAAAATATTTCGATTCCGGGTGCGCGAAGAAAAGCCCGCTCACGCTGCTGCCCGGCCACATGGCGAAACTTTCCGTCAGCTTGATGCCGGCGTTCTTCTCCGCGTTCGAGCAGTTTCCAGAGAATTCCCTTTTCCGTGTGGTCGGGACAGGCGGGATAACCCGCCGCCGGCCGGATGCCGCGATATTTTTCCCCGATGAGGTCTTCCATCGTCAGCTTCTCGGTTTTGCCATAACCCCATTCTTCGCGAACGCGTTTGTGAAGAAATTCCGCGAACGCCTCCGCCAGCCGGTCGGACAGCGCTTCCGCCATGATGGCGTTGTAATCGTCGTGGTCCGCCTTGAACTTTTTGACCAGCTCGTCCAACCCGTGCCCGCTGGTGACGGCAAACGCTCCAATGTGATCATTGGATGTTGGATGTTGGATGTTGGATGTTGGATGTTTCGGCGCAATAAAATCCGCCAGACACCAGTTCGGCGTGCCGTTGTCCTTCACGATTTGCTGGCGTAGAAAATGGAACGTGGTCAGGACCTTCTTGCGCGATTCGTCAGTGTATAGCTCCACGTCGTCGCCGGCGCGGTTGGCCGGGAAGAAGCCATAAACGCCGCGGGGAGCAATCAGTTTGCCGGCAACCATTTTCTCCAGCAGCTTTTGCGCGTCGGCGAAAAGTTTGCGCGCTTCCTCGCCGTGCTTTTCGTGCTGCAGAATCTTCGGATAAACGCCGCGCAGTTCCCAGGTGTGAAAGAATGGCGACCAGTCAATGAACGGAACGAGGGCGTCGAGCGAAACCGGGTAGGGCGCGTCACTCCGTGCGCGCCGTTCCGTGGCGGGCAGAGGACTGCCCGCCCTGCCTTCTGATGACAACACCCGCACACCGTCAAACTCCGGCTTTGGCAGATCGTCGAACGTCAGCTTCGGCGCGTTGGCGCGGGCCTGTTCGAGGGAAAGCAATTTTATCTGTTGTCCGGCGTGCTGGGCGCGGAGGCGGTCGTATTCCTCCCGGATGTGCGCGGCGAATTTCGGCCGGCGCTTCGCGCTGATCAAATTGCTTACCGCGGGCACGGCGCGCGAGGCGTCCAGGACGTGGACCACCGGCTGGCCGTAGCCGGGCGCAATCTTCACCGCTGTGTGGGCCTTGCTGGTCGTGGCGCCGCCAATGAGCAGCGGCAGTTTCAAGCCTTCACGTTCCATCTCGCGCGCGACGTGCGCCATCTCGTCGAGGGACGGCGTGATCAGCCCGCTCAGGCCGATGATGTCCACGTTTTGCTCGCGCGCGGTCTGCAAAATTTTCTCGCACGGCACCATCACGCCGAGGTCAATGACTTCGTAGTTGTTGCAGCTGAGCACGACGCCGACAATGTTTTTGCCGATGTCATGCACGTCGCCCTTGACGGTGGCCATCAAAACTTTTCCGGCGTTTCTATGTACGCCGCCGGCGGCTTTTTTCTCCGCCTCCATGAACGGCAACAGATAAGCCACGGCTTTTTTCATCACCCGGGCGGATTTCACCACCTGCGGCAAAAACATTTTGCCCGACCCGAACAAATCGCCGACGATGTTCATCCCCGCCATGAGCGGGCCTTCGATGACCAGGAGGGGCCTGCCATATTTCTGGCGCGCTTCTTCAATATCCAGGTCAATGAAATCAACGATGCCTTTCACCAGCGCGTGGCTGAGGCGCTCCTCGACCGTGCCTTTGCGCCATTCGTCGACGACGGCTTCGACCGCTCCTCGCTGCTTTACCGACTCGGCAAACTTGATGAGGCGCTCGGTGGCGTCGGGCCGGCGGTTGAGCAGCACGTCTTCGACAAGTTCGAGCAGGTCTTTGGGAACCTCCTCGTAAACGGCCAGCATTCCCGGATTGACGATGCCCATGTCGAGGCCGGCCCGGATGGCGTGATAAAGGAATGCGCTGTGCATCGCCTCGCGCACGGCGTTGTTGCCACGGAAGGAAAAGGAAACATTGCTGATGCCGCCGCTGACCTTCGCCAACGGGAGGTTTTCCTTGATCCATTTCGTTGCGCGGATGAAGTCCACGGCGTAGTTCGCATGCTCCTCCATGCCCGTGCCGACGGTGAGCACGTTCGGATCAAAGATGATGTCTTGCGGGGGGAAGCCGACAGTCCGGGTGAGCAAATCGTAGGCGCGTTGGCAGACCGCGATGCGGCGCTCAAAGGTGTCGGCCTGGCCGCGCTCGTCAAAAGCCATGACGACGACGGCGGCGCCGTAGCGGCGGACCAGTTTGGCCTGGTGAAGAAACTTCTCTTCGCCTTCCTTGAGGCTGATCGAGTTGACGATGCCCTTGCCTTGCAGGCATTTCAGTCCGGCCTCGATGACCTCCCATTTCGACGAGTCCACCATGACGGGCACCTTGCAAATGTCCGGTTCACTGGCGACGAGATTGAGGAAGCGCGTCATTGTGGCGACGCCGTCAATCATTCCTTCGTCCATGCAGACATCAATTGCCTGCGCGCCGTTCTCGACCTGTTGGCGGGCGATGGTGAGCGCGGCCTCGAAATTGCCGGCCTTGATGAATTGGGCAAATTTGGGCGAACCGGCCACATTGGTGCGCTCGCCAATGTTGATGAAATTGATGGAGGCGGCTGTTAAATCGCCCTCACCCTGACCCTCTCCCCCGGGGAGAGGGGACAGCAAAGCTCGTCTCTCGGAAGTTCCAACGTTACCCGATTTGCCGACTGACTGACAACGGTTCTCCCTCTCCTCGGGGGAGAGGGCCGGGGTGAGGACGGTCGTATCGTGAATTGTATTTCCGCGAATCGTCAGCGCATCCAATCCGCTGAGGCGCAGGGCCGGTTCGACCGTCGGAACTTTGCGTGGCGGCAAATCTTTGACCGCTTCGGCAATGGCTTTGATATGCGCCGGCGTCGTGCCGCAGCAGCCACCGACGATGTTGAGCCAGCCGTTTTGCGCCCATTCCTTGAGTTGCGGCGCGAGCGTCTCCGGTGTTTCGGGAAAGCCGGTTGGCAACAGCGGATTCGGCAGGCCGGCATTCGGATAAGCGCTGACGTAAACTGGCGCAAGGCCGGAAAGTTCCTCGATGAGCGGTCGCATTTCCTTCGGGCCCAGCGCGCAATTCATGCCAACGGAGAGCAGGGGAACGTGGGAAACCGAATTCCAAAACGCCTCGACCGTCTGGCCCGTCACCCCGCGGTTGCTGCCCGCCTGGATGAAAGTGACGGAAGCGAGCATGGGGACACGCTTTTGGTAGGGCGCGACACTCCGTGCGCGCCGCTCGGCGGGCAGGGGACTGCCCGCCCTACCTTCAACAGCTTGAATCCCGCGCTCCTCAAATATTTGTTGAATGGCAAAGAAGGCGGCCTTCGCGTTCAGCGTGTCAAAAATGGTTTCGACCAGCAGCAGGTCCACGCCGCCGTCGAGCAAACCGTTCACCTGTTCGCCATAGACTTTCACCAGCGCATCGAACGTCGCGCCGCGGACGGCGGGATTGTTCACATCGGTGGAAATGGACGATGTTTTTGTCGTCGGGCCGATGGCGCCGGCGACGAAGCGAACCCGTCCCGGCTGTGCCGCCATGACCTTGTCCACCGTCCGCCGGGCGCATTGAGCGGCGGCGACGTTGATTTCATACGCCAGCGACTCCAGGCCATAATCCGCCTGGGAAATGCGGTTGGCGTTGAAAGTGTTCGTGCCAATGATGTCCGAACCCGCCTCCAGAAACTGACGGAAAATGTCGCAAACGATCTCCGGCCGGGTCAGGTTGAGAATGTCGTTGTTGCCCTTGAGGTCGCGGGGATGGTTTTTGAAACGGTCGCCGCGGAAATCCGCCTCGGAAAGCTTGAGCGCCTGGATCATCGTCCCGCGCGGACCGTCGAGGATGACGATCCGCTCGCGCAACAGGCGCTGGAGATGTTCGATTTTGTCCGGCATTGGCTCAAATAAATTAACCAGCCCAAAATTAACCAAAAGCCTTCGGTAATGCAAATAAAAAATCAACGCATCTTGATATGATGATATGATAATAAAAATCAGACCCGTCCTCCGTAGCGCTACTGCGAAGGATGGAAGCCCGAAATCCGAATACCGAAAGAAGTCCGAAGCTTGAATTCCGAAAGAAATCAGAGCGATACGACCGGCTGTTGGCGCGCCCCGACGTTCGGTGTACACGCTTCAGCGTGCCCGCCTGAATTCCAAGATGAAAGGGCGATAAAGGGTATTTTCGGGCCTCGGTTTTCGGCTTTCTTTCGGCATTCGGCATTCGGATTTCGGGTTTATACTGTTGCTTGCCTGGTTGCCATCGGTTCCCTATGCTTGGCCTTGAAACCCGTGAAAATCCGCAAAGCTGTCATTACCGCCGCCGGCCGGGACCAGCGCCGCCTGCCACTCCAATCACTCGTGGACCGCGACGGCCAGACCAAATCGGCGCTCACCATCCTGCTCGAAGAAGTCCTGCACGCCGGCATTGAAGAAATCGGCCTGGTAATTGCACCGGGCGATCAAAGCGCGTTTGTGGCCGCCGCCGGACCACACGTCAATCGCATTCAATTCATCGAGCAGCCGTCGCCGCTGGGTTATGGCCACGCGGTGCTCTGCGCCCATCCCTTCACCGGCAGCGAGCCGTTCCTGCTGTTGGTCGGCGATCATCTCTATGTTGCCAATGGCCAGAAATCGTGCGCCCGGCAGTTGATGGATATTGCCTCGGCGGAGTCCTGCGCGGTGTCGGCGGTGCAGGCAACGCATGAAAGCCAGCTTCCGCATTACGGCGCGGTCGGAGCCCGGCGGCTGGTCGGCCAGGCCGGTCTTTATCAGGTGGATCGCGTGCTCGAAAAACCGACACCGACCGTGGCCGAACAAAAACTCATCGTGCCTGGTCTCCGCGCCGGGTACTACCTTTGCTTCTTCGGCATGCACGCCTTGACCCCGGGGGTGATGGATATCCTGAAGGAGCTGGTGGGCCGTAGCCATGGTGCCGGAGGCGCACACCTTTCCGACGCGCTGATGAAAACAGCGGAAAGCGAACGCTATCTTGCCTGTGAACTCAAGGGCCGCCGCTACGATATCGGCGTCAAATACGGCCTGCTCACCGCACAACTGGCGCTGGCGCTCAACGGTCAGGACCGCGACGAAGTCCTGACACAGCTCGTCGAACTGCTGGCGCAAACCTCGCGAGGTGCAGCTTGACACCCGCACTGTTTTTTCTCCCTCTCCCTTGGACCTCCTGGGAGCGCCGGCGTCTCGCCGGCCAGTCGGGAGCCGAAAGCTGGAACTCGCCGGCGAGACGCCAGCGCTCCCAGGAATTGTGCCCGACCTCGCGCCAGCCGCTTTGAAAATCAACCCTTGTCGCCGCATTTGAGGCATGGCCAGCAAACTCGTCCATCTTATCACTTCGCCCGATCCGGCGGTGCGCAACCAGTCGCTCGACGCCATCTGCCGCGCCGCGTCGTTGCCGGAACTGCTGGCCGAATGCGCTGAACTCGGGGCGTTCCGTCATGGCAGCGAAAACCTTTACGAACGCGTCCGCGCCCTGCTGTTCCTCTATGCCATTCACCGGTTTCATCTGCCGTTGAAGCCGGACGTCCACGCCCGGACTTTGATTTCGTTTTCCGGCTACACGCAACTGCTGCAACGCAGATTTGAGGAGGCCATCGCCACGTTTCTCAAGGCGCAGGCGGCGGAGGGGCCGTCCGACCCCATTTCCAGCGCGCTGGCCGTGGCCTATCAGCGGCTGGCCCTGCAAACGCTGGCCGACCAGGTCCGCCGCAGCGTGCGCTCGGTGCGCGGCAACCAATGGATGTTCCGCATGGGCCATCCGGCCGATCATCCGCTGCGCATCCGGCCCGAGTTGCTGCGGCGCAGCGACGAGGACGGCACCTATCCGATCCTGCGCGAACGCACCCCGGTGCGCATGGACCTGACCCATTGCGGCTGGAGCGATATTTTCTTTCTCGGCATGGATTATCCCGAGGGCGCGAAGGTGCTGAATGTCTCGATTGACCTTGGCGTGCACGGGCGCGACTCCGCTACGCGGCCGCCCATCGAAACCTATCTGCGCGTCCTGGATGAACCGGTGCTGCGCCTGACCAGCGTGGACCTCGGCGCCACCGCCGACATCACGAGCCTGGCCGACGTGTTCGACTTTGCCAAAGATTACCTCGGTCTGCTCAAGGCGGCGGTCATCGCCGGTGGCATCGTTCCGCCCGGCGTGGAAGGCTCCGGCCAGAGCCTCGCCGATTTGCTGGCGCGGGTCGTCGGGCCGGGCAGGGGACTCGAACTCGTCAGTTCCGTCAACGGCATTCCCAAAGGCTCGCGGCTGGCCGTCTCCACGAACCTGCTGGCCTCCATGATTGCGTTGTGCATGAGGGCGACCGGCCAGGCCAGTTCGCTTCATGGTTCGCTCCATGAGGATGAACGCCGGCTCGTGCTGGCGCGCGCCATCCTTGGCGAATGGCTCGGCGGTTCCGGCGGTGGCTGGCAGGACTCCGGCGGCGTCTGGCCGGGCATGAAATTGATCGAAGGCGTGCTCGCCGCCGAGGGCGATCCCGAATTTGGCGTCAGCCGCGGCCGGCTCATGCCACAGCATCGCATCCTCACCCATGAAGACGCCTCGCCCGCCCTGCGGCAGAAGTTGCAGGAAAGCCTGGTGCTCGTGCATGGCGGCATGGCGCAAAACGTCGGCCCCATCCTTGAAATGGTCAGCGAAAAATATCTGTTGCGCTCCGAGGCCGAGTGGCAGGCGCGGCTCAGCATGCTGGCCATTTTGGATGAAATCCTCGCCGGACTCCGGCGCGAGGACGTCGCCGCCCTGGGCGCGGCGACCACGCGAAATTTTTTTGGTCCCATCCAGACCATCATCCCGTGGGCCACAAACCTGTTCACGGAAACCATCATCAGCCGGGTGCGGGCCGAATTCGGAAAAGATTTTCTCGGGTTCTGGATGCTGGGCGGCATGTCGGGCGGCGGCATGGGATTCATCTTTGACGTCGCGAAGAAAGCCGCGGGGCAAAAGCGGCTGCAGGAATTGATGACGCAAACCAAGCGCGAGTTTGAATATTCCCTGCCGTTCGCGATGGAGCCGGTGGTCTATGACTTTGCCATCAACGAAAAAGGCACCTGGGCCGACCTGTTGCACGGCCGGTCCGCCCTGTTGCCGCAGGGATATTACGCGCTCATCATGCCGCCGTTGTTGCGGCAGGATGCCCGCGCCCTGCCGCCGTCGCACCGCGCGGAAATGGACAAATTCGCCGCCGCCTGCCGTTCCAAGCCGGAACTGCGCGGCATGGTGCAGACGCTTTTCGACCGGCTCCTGCCGCGCTTGAAGGCCGACGACACCAGCGACGAGTCATTGCCCGCGCTGCTCGAACGCTACGGCTTCGACCGCGCGCAACACGAGCAGGTCCGCGCGGATTTGAAGTCCGGACGAATTGGCGTGGCGCAAAACCGTCTGCCGGTCAGCACGCAAATTCAGGACGTGACCGAAGGCGACGTGTTCGACGCCACGCGCGAGCTGCCGAAGAAATATCGTGAAGCGGGCCTGGCCGCGCTGGCGGCGGGTGAAGCCGCCGTGGTCACGCTGGCCGCCGGCGCGGGCAGCCGGTGGACGCAGGGTGCGGGCACGGTCAAGGCGCTGCATCCCTTCTGCAAATTCGGCGGACGCCATCGCACCTTCCTGGAAGTGCATCTGGCCAAAAGCCGCCGCATCAGCCGGCTCGGCGGCATGCCGTTGCCGCACGTCATCACCACCAGCTATATTTCGCACCAGCCCACCGAGGCGTTCCTCGCGCGCGAAAAATTCTACGGCTATTCCGGGCCGCTGGTTTTGTCCGAGGGCCGCACGGTCGGCTTACGGCTGATTCCGATGGAGCGCGATTTGCGGTTTACCTGGGAGGAAATGCCGCAGCAGATGCTCAACGAGCAGCAGCAGAAAGTGCGCGATAGTCTTCGCCATGCGCTCATCGGCTGGGCGCAGCAGGCCGGCGAGGCGGGCGATTACACCGACAACGTGCCGCTCCAGTGCCTGCATCCCGTCGGCCACTGGTTCGAGGTTCCCAACCTGCTCCGCAACGGCACGCTGGCGCGCCTGCTGGAGCAGCGGCCCAACTTGAAGCACCTGATGCTGCACAACATTGACACCGTGGGCGCGGACGTGGACCCGGCGATGCTCGGCCTGCACATCATGCTGGGCGGCGGGCTTTCATTTGAAGTCATCACCCGGCGCATCGAGGACCGCGGCGGCGGGCTGGCGCGCGTGAACGGCCAGCCGCGCATCGTGGAAGGCCTGGCGATGCCGCGCGAAGAAGAGGAATTTGCGCTGTCCTATTACAACTCGATGACGAGCTGGATCAATCTGGAAAAGCTGCTCGCCGTGTTCCAGCTTACGCGCGCCGACCTGGCCGACGCCGGCAAGGTGGCCGACGCCGTGCGCTCGCTCGCGGCCCGGATGCCGACCTACATCACGCTTAAGGATGTGAAGAAACGCTGGGGCCACGGGCAGGAGGACGTTTTTCCCGTGGCGCAATTCGAGAAATTGTGGAGCGACATGACCGTGCTGCCGGAAATGAACTGCCGGTTCATCGTCGTACCGCGCCGGCGCGGCCAGCAGCTCAAGGATCAATCGCAACTCGACGGCTGGTTGCGCGATGGTTCCGCAGCCCACGTTGAAAGTCTGTGCGAATGGTAGCCAACAGCAGGATTTTTAACCGCAAAGAACGCAAAAAGCACAAAGACAAGGCACGGATTTTTAACCACGAAATACGCCAAATACACGAAAGGATTTTTCTGGAATCCCATTCGTGTGGTTCGTGTTTTTCGTGGTTTGAACTGCTTTTCCTTTAGCATTTAGCCTTCAGCCTTTAGCCAGTTTCCCCACTTTGGGCGTTGGAGGTGGATGTTTTTCTTCGTCATTTCACCCCTTCCCGGACCCAATTCACCCCTCAAAACCTCCAATTTGCCCCTAATTTCTGAAATTATGGACACTGTCGGTTAATATCTTCCAGGAGGCGGACAGTGTAAAAGTGAGCGAATTATGAAAGGCAGCACACATAGGCAGCAGGCGAGTCGGCGGACGCATCCGTTGAATCATTTCATGAAAACCAGGGTTGTTTTGGGTTTGTGTATCCTTCTGGGTGCGGGTTTCATCTCCGCCCGTGCGGCCGACAACCCGGCCCAGGCCGCCGCCCGCGCGGCTTTGCTGCAAAAGCTGAACGCCTTGGACCACCCGCGAACCTTGGTGCCACCGGCGCCGGCACGGTTACTGGGACCGGTACAGGTCACACCGTCCGGGATCGTAGTGACACATCGCCCCATATACGCAGCCATCTTCACGACAATTGATAAGAATGCTTAAGGCTGACGGCTGACCTTTGGGAATTCAATTTGTCCCGCCAAACATTTTCTCCGGCCGCGCAAATGTTTCCGTCGGCGCACCCAGATCGTGCTTCATTAAAACATCCCGTTTTTGAACGGGTCGGTTCCTAGTATTATAGTATTCTGGTGAGCAAGTTAGTGGAAAGGTCGCCACTTGGCTAACCCCGGTCCCGTTTTGCATCCGGGGGATGGTTCTGATAGGTTCTGTCCATGGAAGCCAAAATCTCCTTCAAACAGGCCGTTTGTTTCAGCGTTTTGCTCGTGATGTTGAGCTTCATCTTCACGGGCTGCAAGAGCACTCCCAAGGTGGATTGGAACAGCCGCATCGGAAATTACACTTACGACCTGGCGGTGGCGGAACTCGGGCCGCCGGATAAAACGGCGAAGTTGAGCGACGGCAAAACCGTGGCCGATTGGATCAAATACAGCCACGGCGGCGGCGTGAGTTTAGGCGTGGGCACGGGTTATTATGGCGGGCACACCGGCGTCGGCACTGGCGTGGGCACGAGCACCACCAGATATCCCGACCGGGTGCTGCGGCTGACGTTCGGCCCGGACGGAAAGTTGCTGGAGTTTAAAAAGAATTATTAAGCTGGTTGAGGGTTGAGGGTTGAGAGTTAAAACGGCTCGCGGGTACGCTCGCCCCACCTTTGCATTCTTTGCGGTTTAATTCGGGTCTTGCGTCTCGATCTTAGGGTGGGACAGGGGAATGGAGACAAAGGAATTTTTCTGCTCTGTCTGAAACTCCTCTGTCAAAAGCATCCTTGTCTTTTCCAACCCAAGCCTTCTCTCCGTTAACTCCGCCTGCTCGCGACGAGTCGGAGTTTGCTTCTGTTCAAGTTCAGTTTTATACCGGGACCATTATTTTGAACCCAGGCCGGCGGCGCGGGTTGCTCCTCTCTGGAAGCGGTAAAAGACGGAGAACGCCAATCCGAGCAGAAACAGGTTCATCGCGCTGGCCTCGGGAACCACCTCGACAACGAAGCCATGCGGATTGGGCGTGCCAACATGGTATGGGCTGCCCGTGGTATCGTTTGGGGCGTCATTCCAAAAGTCCGCCATCGGCGTGTCGCCTGAGTACAATTCAATGTAAGCCTCAATCCCTCCGTAATTATTCGGTTCTCCCCATGACCAATTTGAGTAGCTGAATGCTGTTCCATCACTCCAACACCAGGAGTTGTTCTGTTTGTAACCGCCCAACCAGGGGCCAATTCCGCTTTGGGTGCCAGCCGGCATCCACAGCGATGAATCGGAAGTTGTCAGAGAATAAATGAACTGGTTCTCGGCTTGCGATGTAACACTCGCGAGGTGACCACCCATGGCAACGGCCAAGGCTTCGGCGGCTGTCCAGGTAATGCCATTGGTCGCCAGAACCGCTATATAAGTGTTGTTGTCAAATGTTCCTTGTGCCACCGGTTGTGCGAAGGCAATCGAGGATCCGATTAGAAGAATGCTGATAATGACCGTTTTAAGGGTTTTCATAGATTTCCTGCATAGGTTCTTGGTTATTCTGATTGATTGGGGCGTAATCTTTTAAGGCCTCTATCTGATTAATACCAATCCTACGCCGACCCCCAATTCTGTCCAGAACAAGATATTCACACCCAAATCAACTGGTGCGTCTTAAACCTGCACCAAACTGGCGGCTGGAAGCCGCCTTCACTGGCACGCTGGAAGCGTGCCGCCACGGTGGAGGCAGGCATCTAGCCTGCCAGTGAGCGCGGCTTCCAGCCCGCGTGATCCTTTTAACATGGTTCGGATGTATAAATGTACCCCCAATCAACTGGTTCTATCTGATTGAAAGGGTCAAGTGTGACATTTCTGTCCCAACCCGCGTTCATTCGTGTCAAAGTCCTGCCCTCACCAGAGGTGCGGGATGAGCCGATACTGAACTTTCCGGCAATATTCTTCGTACCCGGGAAGGCCCTGACGGAGGAGCTTTTCCTCATCCAGGAGTCTCAGGATGACCACGGCCAGCATCGCCAGAGCAAAAGGCAATCCCCACCACGAACCCAAGGCGATGGGGATGAAGAAATCCACCAGCAGCGCGCCTGAATACATCGGATGCCGGACCACCGCATACGGTCCCGTGGAAATCACCTTCTGTTTGGCGGCAATTTCAACGACTGCCGATGCGAAAGTGTTTGCTTTGAAGACGTGGAACTGAATCAAAAATCCGAGCAGGAGGGCGACATCGGCGGCGATTACAAGGAAGGCAGGAACGTGCGACCAGTGAAAGCGGTGATCAACTCCGGGAACGAGCACCAGCAAAACATAAAAGAGCCATACCAACGACATGATCACCTTCTGATTGGTTCTGTTTTCAGCGAATAGACGGCCTTTCAGCCGGCGTTCGACGAGGTCCGGGTCTCTTCTCAGAAAGTAGATGACTATCACCAACTGCGGCATAGAAAACATGATCAAGAACACCCGGGCTTCCCAAAAATCCAACGACCATGTTGGAAGGAACAGGAGCAGACTGACAATAACGAGTCTCTTTACGAAATCAGCAAGGGCCCTGGCGGTCAGAGAGTTCATGTTTCAGATTGGAGGACTCGTTGAGCGTTAATCCACCATCGTCCCGCATCGCGGTACTATGGAGGACGGATGGAACCCGGTCAAAAGTATTTGCGCCTTTTCCCGCCGTCATTCCATTCTGGCACGACGAGCGCAGCAAGAATTCCGTGTCTTGGGTGTGTTTCGCGGTTGCGACACCTCACCCCGGCCCAGTGACTCACTCGCGCCCGCTCGCTCGTCCCGCGGCGGGCCTTTGGCTTCGCAAATTCCTTTCGCCGCCTCCCAAAAGCGGCTCAAGTCGTGTCAAAGCCCGTTGTGTTTGAATTTCGTGTGATTCGTGTTTTTCGTGGTTAAAAACTTTGCGTTCTCTGCGTTCTTCCGCCTTCGTTTACTGCGCGCGACGAGTTGTGGTTGAAATCCGCGTTAATTCGCGTCAAAGCCTGTGCCCGAACATCAATTATTGTTATTGATGCAGCAGATTTTGGCTTTTCCGGTTTCGTTCGTTGACACCGCCCGTTCGTCTGTTAAATTCCCCGCGCTTCATTTCGGTGGAATTCCCCGTGCGAAATTGAAAGCGCAAATATTTTGAATTGAACATTTATGGCTAAAACATCGAAATACGTTTATCTGTTTGGAAACAAGAAGGCCGATGGCAACGGCTCCATGAAACCCCTGCTTGGCGGCAAGGGCGCCAACCTCGCCGAAATGTCCCGCATCGGTCTCCCGGTGCCCCCCGGCTTCACCATCACAACCGAGGTCTGCACCTGGTATTACGACAACAAGAAGACCTATCCCAAGGTCCTCGACGCGCAGGCCCGCGAAGGCATCGCTTTCATCGAGAAAATCATGGGTACGAAGTTCGGTGACCAGTCGGCCATGCCGCTGCTCGTCTCCGTTCGCTCCGGCGCCCGCGATTCCATGCCTGGCATGATGGACACCATTCTCAACCTCGGCCTCAACGACGAAACCGTCCTCGCCCTCGTCAAGGCGACGAAGAACGAGCGTTTCGCGTGGGACTGTTACCGCCGCTTCATCCAGATGTATGGCGACGTCGTCATGGGCGTCCAGAAGACGAAGGACGAGGACCACGAACCGTTTGAAGTAGCCATCCATAAGCTCAAGCACGATCGTTATCACGCCGACATCGAAGACACGAAGATGACGGTCAAAGACCTCAAGGAACTGGTGAACCGGTTCAAGGCCTTGATCAAGGAGCGCACCGGCAGTGAATTTCCGCAGGATCCCTGGAAGCAGCTCTGGGGCGCGACCGGCGCCGTGTTCGGTTCCTGGATGAACGACCGCGCCATTGTCTATCGCCGCAAATACGGCATCCCTGCCGAGTGGGGCACCGCCGTCAATGTGCAGGCGATGGTCTATGGCAACACCGGCGACCAGTCCGGCTCCGGCGTCGCCTTTACCCGCGACCCCGCCACTGGCGAGAAAGTTTTCTACGGTGAATTCCTCATCAACGCCCAGGGTGAAGACGTTGTCGCCGGCGTGCGCACGCCCGATCCCGTCGCCAAGCTGAAGACCGTCCTCCCGAAGACCTTCGCCGAGCTGGAGTTGGTCCGCAAGACTCTCGAATCGCACTTCAAAGACGTGCAGGACTTCGAGTTCACGATTCAGGACGGCAAGCTGTTCATGCTCCAGACCCGCAATGGCAAGCGTACCGGCCTCGCGGCGGTCCGTTTCGCCATCGAGATGGAGAAGGAAAAGCTCATTGACTGGAAGACGGCCATCAAACGCGTGCCGGCCGACCAGTTGGATCAGGTGCTCGCGCCCGTGTTCGAGCGCAAAGCCATGAAGGCCGCCAAGTGCATTGCCAAAGGTTTGCCCGCCGGGCCCGGCGCCGCCTGTGGCAAGATGTATCTCAATGCCGATCGCGCCGATGCGGCCGCGGCCAAGGGCGAAAAGGTCCTGCTCGTCCGCAACGAGACTTCCCCCGAAGATTTGCGCGGCATGATTGCCTCCGAAGGCATTCTCACTGCCAAGGGCGGCGTCAGTTCGCACGCGGCGCTCGTGGCCCGTCAGATGGGCAAGGTTTGCGTCTGCGGTGCGGCTGCGTTGCAGATTGATTACACCGCCCGGACCATGACCGTGGACGGCGTGACGTACAAGGAAGGCGACTTCCTGTCTATCAACGGCACCGCCGGTGACGTCTATGCCGGCCAGCTCCCGACCGCCGCCTCGGAGATCGTCCAGGTGCTCGTCGAGAAGACTCTCGCTGCGAAAGACAGCCAGACTTATCAGAACTTCCAGAAGCTCATGGACTGGTGCGCGAAGGCCACCAAACTCCAGGTCCGCACCAATGCCGACACGCCGGAACAGACCGCCAACGCCGTCGCGTTCGGCGCCTCGGGCATCGGCCTGTGCCGCACCGAGCACATGTTCTTCGCGGGCAACCGCATTGACGCCATGCGCGAAATGATCTTGGCCGACACCAAGGAAGACCGGAAGGCCGCGCTGGCCAAAATCCTGCCCTACCAGCGGGAAGATTTCACCGGCATGTTCAAGGAATTAAAGGGACTGCCAGCCACGATCCGTTTCCTGGATCCGCCGCTGCACGAATTCCTGCCAAACGAAGACGCCGCGCAGAACGATCTCGCTGCCAAAATGGGCGTGCCCGTCGCGAAGATCAAACAGCGCGTCAAGGAACTCCACGAGTTCAATCCCATGCTCGGATTCCGCGGCTGCCGGCTGGGTATTGTTTATCCGGAAATTTCCGAGATGCAATCCCGCGCGGTGTTCGAAGCCGCCGCCGATGTCCAGAAGGCCGGCATCAAGGTGAAGCCCGAAGTCATGATCCCGCTCGTCGGGTTCAAGAAGGAGCTCGATCTGCAGGTGGAAGTCGTCCATCGCGTGGCGAAGGAAGTCATGGCCGAGAAGAAGGTGAAGCTCGACTACCTCGTCGGCACGATGATTGAAGTGCCGCGCGGCGCGCTGACGGCCGATGAAATTGCGCAGACCGCGCAGTTCTTCAGCTTCGGCACCAACGACCTGACGCAAACGTGCCTGGGCATGAGCCGCGACGATTCCGGCTCGTTCCTCGGGCCGTATCAGGAACAGGAAATCATCAAGAAAAATCCGTTCGCCACGATTGACCAGAACGGCGTGGGCCAGCTCATCAAGATTGCCGCCGAACGGGGCAACAAGACCCGGCCTGGCATCAAGCTGGGCATCTGCGGCGAACACGGTGGCGACCCCGAGAGCGTGAAGTTTTGTCATCGCGCCGGATTGACCTACGTCAGTTGTTCGCCATTCCGTGTTCCAGTGGCCCGTCTCGCAGCCGCGCAAGCCGCGCTCGAAGACGAAGCCGCCAAGAAACCGGCGAAGAAGAAATAATCAGGTAGGGCGCGCACTCCGTTGCGCGCCGCGGCCGGCTCGGAGAGCCAGCCCTACCATAAGAATTCAAAAGCCGCCCTGAGAAATCGGGGCGGTTTTCCTCATCCTTGCGGGGTCATTTTATCCCGAATTCCGAAGTCGGTTTGTGGGTAGCTGCGACGCCTCGTCGCAGAGAGATGCGGGCGACGCCCTCGTCGCCCGTTGGTTCAGCGGCTTTCCCGAAGGGGTGAAAGAATGCGACGAGGGCGTCGCGGCCACCCTTTGGTGACGAGGCGTCACCGCTCCTTGCGAGCGGCAGCTTCGGAGTTCGGGTTTGTTCTTGGCTTGATCTGGCCGGTGACCGCGATGGCGCCCACGACCAGCACCCAGAAAGGAAACGCCCACAGCCCCGGGATGGCCTCCATGATCAGGGCCGGCAACAGCTGCCAACGCCGCCCCAGCAACACAAAAAGCACGAGGGCGGTCACGAAATCCAACGTCCACTCGACCGGTGGAGCCAGCGTGGCCAGGACAGCCAGGACGTCGGACAAAGCTGCAACTGCAAATGCCACGGCCAATCGCCATTTGCTCAGACGCGGCCGGAAAGCGCCTGAAACATCTTTGCCTGGAGAAGACTCGTTCATGGCCGTGATTTCCGGCGACGTTGCCGCTATCGGTAAATTAAGGGATTCGCGCGGTTGCGGCTCAGGTTCTGGAGGCGTGCTCATTTTCGGCACTTTACGCCTGCACGCCCGCAGGCAACAACGTTTTTAAGCAGGTAGGGACGGCGCGCTACGCCGACCGGACGCCGCAGCGCGGCGTCCCTACCAAAGAATTGCAAAGTCAATGCCCTGATCAAAAGGTTTGGGCACTGACGAAGCAGCACCCTCCATCAAAAGCAAGTGAGCACTTGCCCGATGCGTTAATCTGCGGCATAAAGAGCCCAACAAACCAATATTATGGCCAAAACCAAAATTCCTTCCAAAACGCTGACGGAACTCAACCGCCAGATCAATTACGAACTGACCGCCGCCCAAGCCTATCTCGCCCTGTCCGTCTGGTGCGCCAGCCGAAGTCTCAAAGGCTTCGCCGGCTTCTTCTCCAAGCAGGCGGGCGAGGAGCGTGAACACGCGGAGAAGCTCATGCAGCACGTCCTGGATCGCAGCGTGGCGCCCGAGCTGGCTGCCATCGCGGCGCCGAAACAGAACTTCAAGTCACTGCTGGAAGTGGTGGAACAGGCGCAGGCGATGGAACAGTCCAATACCTGTGGGATCAATGCCGTCTTCGAGGCGGCGGTGGCGGCAAAGGATTATCCGGCCCAGGTGTTGATGCACTGGTTCATCAATGAACAGGTGGAAGAGGAAGCCTGGGCCGCCGAACTGGTGGACCGCGTTCAAGCCGCCACTTGTGCCGGCAGTCTCCTGGACCTCGACCGCCATGTCGAGAAGCTCCTCGCGGACGACAAGTAAAAGACTGAGCCAGACCTCGTAGCGGCGACTCAGCAGTGCGCCGCACGTTGAAGGCACATTATTCAGCGGCGCTCTTCCGAGACGCCGCTACGGTAGGAATTCAAAGCCGTCCTGAGAAATCGGGGTGTTTTTTTCATTTATCCACGGCTTGACAAACGGCGCTTTATTCGATCGCATGGCGGGAGGGGCGGTTATTTTTTTGGCGTGATTTTGTAGTTCGCATGCATCGTCAAACCGGCTAGACTCGCCAGCAAATATTAACCGAAAGAAATTATCCATGAAAAAACATGTCCTGCTGATTACCGTCACCCTGGCGCTGGGTCTGTCCTGGGTGGGCTGCAACAAGTCCGGCAAACTGGACACCACCTCCAAATTTAAAGCGCCGACCGGGCCGGTGGAGTTAAAGCTGAAATGGCCGGTGGGCGAACGCGTGGTGCAAAACTTCGACTTGAAGATGAACATGGAAATTTCCATGCCAAACCAGCCCGCTCCCGTCAAACAAGACATAACCATGGGGCAGAATTATTCGCTCTCGGTGTTGAAGGAAACCGCCAACGGCGGACGCGAGGTGGAGCTGGAATTCCTCAGCGCCCGGATGACGATGGGGATGGGAGGCAAAGCCATGATTGATTATGATTCGACCAAAAAACCGTCGAATGATCGCAAGGATGCGATGACCACCATGTTCCAGAAAACGTTTCAAAATTTGATTGGCTCCAAAATTCAATATTTTCTGGACGCCAGCAACCACGTGGAGAGGATCGAAGGCGTTGATGCGCTCGTGAGCCGGCTGACGACCGGCGGACAGGGGAATCCCGCCGCCGGCCTCAAAAACATGTTCAACGAGAGCTACCTCAAGCAGATGGTCGGCGACAGCCGGTATATGCCGTCCAAACCGGTGCAGCCGGGCGACACCTGGCCGGTGCAGATGGATATGTTGATGGGCGACCTCGGCACCATGGAAATGAATTATAATATCACCTTTCAAAGCTGGGAGCAGCACGGCAAACGCACCTGCGCCCGCCTGGAGTTTCAGGGAACCTTCAAAAACAAGCAGGACCAAAACGCAAAGCCAGCCGGGATGACCATGAACATTCAGGACGGCAATTCGTCGGGCGTGTCCTGGTTCGACCCGGAACTGGGCATCGTCACTGAAACAACCGTCAACCAGGACATCAAAATGACCATGACCATACCCATGAATCAGCGTGGCAAAGCAATCAACCAAACCATGACGAATATCATGAACCAGGTCATCACGATAAAACTGGATTCGGTGAAGTAATGTCGCTCGTTTTGCTCTGACCTTTCAGGCTGTGACTGTTAAAGCCGCTCCGACCCACATGACGGGAGGAGCGGTTTTTTTGCTTTGCCTTTGGCTGGGCGTGACTGCTGGCAAACCCATATACTTACAAAACTTTGTCCCAGGTGGGACTTGGTATTGCAGCCGATAACTCACGACATATTTGTGCTTGGGACGCCAGTTCACGTGACAGTGGAGTTGGATGTTTAACCGCGTGGCGATTCTGTCCATCGACTTGTCGCGCCGAAGTCCCGCAGGCGGGACGAAGTTGGACCTGTCCAACAAACAGCCAGTTTGTCAGGTGTCGGCGCTGTTGTTGGACGCAGTCTTTATTGAAAACTGCCTGGGGCGGCAAATTTCCGCGGGAAGAAATCGGCACGCTTTTTGCATACCTTTGCTCGAAAATGAACTGCAACAACCAAGTCATACGCCCGGAAATCGAGCCGCCCGTCAACGGCGGACACGACGGCCATACCGGCCTGGTAAAAATCCGCCGCAAACTCGGCTTGACGTTCGTTTTATCCAATCCCTTCCGGGTTCCGGTCGCCCAGTCGCCCGCTGCCCCGGTCATGCCGGAAGCCGCCGTCGCCAAAACGGCGAAGCCGGAATCAATTTAAGGTAGGGACGGCCCCACCGGGCTGTCCGAGGACGCCGTACAGCGGCGTCCCTGCCAGATGACGTCAAAGCCGCTCCGAATAATCGGGGCGGCTTTTATATCGCAACCAACCATTCAACTGCTGGCCGCCTTGCCGAACGCAACCGGTGGCTGATCCGGCCCGGGTTGTTCCAGACGCTTTACCAGCAGCCACGTGATGGAGGCCAGAAACACAAAGCCGCAAAGGTTGAGATAAAGATTTTGCCGGGCTCCATCCAGGCCCGCCACGGACGGATAAATGATGCCAAAGAGCAGCAATTGCGCCGCCAGCCATTTGCCGATGCCGTTCACCACGCGTTTCAACCGCCAGGCCAGCAGCAGAAACAACGGCAGCAAAATCACCGCGGCACTCCCCCAAAAACCGAACAGCAAATCACTGAAGTCGGCCAGCAATCCGTAGCCAAACGCTGTCGCCGTGCCAAACAGAATGGCCAGCGGAACGGCATGGCGCACCGGGGCAAGTGTCAGGGACAGGACAAACATCGCGAAAAGCAGCAGCCAGGCGCGTTCGGTTTCACCCAGCACGGCCCGGGTGGTTTCGCCCGGTTGAGGCAGTTGCGGCAGCGCGATGCCCATGCCCTTGTCGGTGAGCGCATGATTGAGGCGATACGTCAGCACGCTGCCCTGGCCATCCGCCGACGGTTTGATGTCGGTGGGCGTCATGCAGCCGTCGGGATAGTTGAGCCGCGCCCTGGGCAGATCCAAGAGCGCCAGCGTGAGGGTGAAGTCGCGGATTTCGCGGGGTTCGCCCACGTGAAAATACCAGTACGAAAGCCCGCGGCTCTTGAAAGTAATCCGGAAATCCATCGCTTCATTCGGCTGCAACTCGCGGGCGAGGACCAGGCTGCCGTCCCGGATTTGCATCCGCGGCAGGACATCCTGGCCGTTGAGTGTGGCGGTCAGATCATCATACATCGCGCCCGCGGCAGGCAGGGGAAAGGTCAGGTTGCAACTTTGCCTGGTGTCGCTCGGATTCCTCAGCTTCCAGGTGAAGCTGCAGCCGGTTTCGTAGCCGTCGTAAAAAGCGGACCCTTTCTTGCGCGGATTTTGCCGCAACGTCACGTCGTGGTGTTCCGCCACGAACGGGTTGCCGGTGGCGGGGTGGCGCACGGTTTTTTCCCGCAACAACGCCGGCTTGGTGGGGTCCTCGGACTCGATGCGTTCGGTCACGAGCTCGTTGGTGTAAATTTCCAGCCGCAATTCGCCCTGTTGCTGCTCCGATCCCCAGATGGTCTGGACGGCGTTGTAATTGGCCTGCGTGATGCGGCCGTGCGTGCGCCGGAAATTTTCCCCGGTCTGGCGCAGATAAATGCGCAGCACGGATATTGTGCCAGTCAGAAACAGCACCAGCAGAACCGCCCACGTCAGGCGGGTGGCCTGGCGATACAACGTCCAGAGCAGGCCGGGACTGTCACCGGCCCTGGACGCGGGTTTGGCGGATTGGAACAGGGCCGACAGGAAGACGGCCAGCAAGGCGGCGCCGAGGAACAGCGCGATGAGGGGTTCGACATCAGCCAGGTCGCTCGCGCGGCCCAGCAATTTGGACAATATTATTTTCATGGCGGGTACTTTGAGAAGGCCCGCGAGCGGCGCAAAGAGACGCGAAGACAAGGGCAAAATTGAAAGCCAACAGCTCGATCATATCCGCAAAATCGTTTTCGTGCTCCGCGTTGTCCGCGGGCAGGGTTTTCAGTGATGCCATGGCGCAGCCAAAAAATCGGAACAACGGGACTAAAGGGCACGCCACAGCAAATATTACTGGGCACCGCTCACACGAGCGGCGTCAGACTGGAAGAGGAACCGCGTCTTTTCAGGGACGCGTGTGATTAGAATCCCGTTTCCGGGTTTTGTCCATAACTTTCTGTCCAGCAACACATTTTTTTGACAAAAAGTGTTCCCGTCAGACACCAAAGCGGTGCTAACGCCACCGCAGTCCAGACGCTACGCGTGATCGGAAAGTTGTCCGGCAATCGCGCCAGCGTTTGGACTGCGGCGGTTGACCGCCGCTCTCGTCCGCCAACCGCATGACCAAGCCGGAGCACTGCTATTGTTTGTCAACGACATTGTCCCACCCGGCAGTGGAATTATCTGCGTTTGTAGGAGACGAGGTGACGAGTCTCAAATCCGCCGGCCGGTGGCCAGCGCAATTCTTTTTTGGGGAATTCACCGAGGAACGCAGAGGCGCGGAGAGCGCAGAGAATCGCAGAGTAGGTTTAACCGGGAGGATTTTGGACTGCGGTGGCAGCCTGCCGAGGCGAAGCGCAGTGAAGACTGGAGCGCAGCGGCGACACCGCTTTTCGGCTGCGTGCAGAGCTTCCAAAGCGGCGTGGCGCTCCGCCTCTGCGTTAAGGTGGTCAATCCTTTGGCATTTTTTCCCAATCGCAACTTGTCACGCGGCGGCATTGACTTACCATCGCAGCATGAGCTTGTTGAAGGTTGAGCGGCTGTCCAAAACATTCGGCACGATTCGAGCCGTGGATTCCGTCAGCTTCGAGGTTCGTCCCGGCGAAATTTACGGTCTGCTCGGTCCCAACGGCGCTGGCAAAACCACCACTATCTCGATGATTTCCGGCCTGCTCAAACCCGACGGCGGCGAGGTTTTCGTGGGCGGCAAACCTTTCTGGTCCAATCCCGAGCAGGCCAAACGCATCATGGGCGTTGTGCCGCAGGAACTGGCGATTTACGAGGAACTGACCGGACGCGAGAACCTGGAATTTTGGGGCCGCATGGCGGGCCTGAGTTCGGGCGAAGCCCGGTCGCGCGCGGTGGAATTGCTCGAAGCGCTCACGCTAACGGATCGCGCGAAGGACGCGGTGAAGACTTATTCCGGCGGCATGAAGCGGCGCATCAATCTCGGTTGCGCGTTGCTGCATCGCCCGCAATTGCTGCTGCTGGACGAGCCGACGGTGGGCATTGATCCGCAGGCGCGGCTGAACATCCTCGAATTCATCCGCAACCTCCGCGCGTCCGGCACGGGTATTCTCTACACCACGCATTACCTCGAAGAAGCTGAGATCCTTTGCCAGCGCATCGGCATCATTGACCACGGCCGGTTGCTGGCCGAAGGCACCCTGGGCGAATTGCAGGAGCGGCTGGGCGGCGACCGCGTGTTCCTGCTCGAGGCCGATTTCAAGGACGCCGCGCCGGATGCCTGGGGCGGGTTCCTCCAACGCTTCCGCATTCTCCAGAAAACGGAGCGGCAACTCGTCGTCGCCGCCATCGGCACTCGTGATCCGGCTGATTGCCTCAAGGAATTGCTCAGCCTGCCCGTGCACGTGGAGAACGTCACGCTCAAGCGGCCGAGTTTGAATGACGTTTTTCTCCAGCTAACAGGACGGGAGTTGAGGGAATAAAATGCTCCGCGTCCTTCTTGCCAAAGACCTGCGCCGCGCCTGGCGCAACCCGCTGCCATGGCTCATCAATCTCATCGTGCCGCTGGCGATGACCGCGCTCATCGGCCTGGTGTTTGGCGGACATTCCGACAACGGCGCGCTGGGCCGCATCCGGTTCGCCGTGGTGGACGAGGATAAATCGGTGCTGTCGGATTTTCTACGCGGATCGGCGAATCAAAACCAGGGCGGCAAGTATCTCGAACCGGTTTTCATGGAACGCGAGGACGCCTTGCGCGAGATCAACGCCAACAAAATCAGCGCGGTGCTCATCATCCCGACGAACTTCATGCGCAATTATCTCACCGCCCGCGAACCGGTGAGTTTGGACCTGATCAAGAACCCGGCGGAGTCCATTCATCCCGCCGTGCTGGAGGAGCTGCTCGGCGCGGTCGTAACGGGATTAAACGCAATTTCGCGCAACTTCCAGTCTGAGTTTCCGGAGTGGCAGGCGGGGTTCGAAGGCAAGGAGGATTATCACAAGGTCTCCCAATTGATTGACCGCGCGGGCGACAAACTCAAGACGGCAAAAAAATACATCAACCCGCCGCTGGTGAGTTATGAAAAGGAAGAGCGTGCGGATGAGTCAAACAATGCTGAATCCAAAAGCGGGACGACGAACAGCGTCTCGTCCACAGGTGGCACGTCGAAAAGCGCATCGGCCAAAGGCGGCGGTGCAAAGAGCGATTCCACCAACAGTGTGTTCGCCTATCTGCTGGTGGGGATGTCCGCGATGTTTCTCCTTTTCCTGGCCGGCAATGCCATGAGCGATCTCTACCGTGAATTGCGGCAGCGCACTTTCGAGCGATACCAGACGATGCGGGATTCGCTGGTGCCATTCATCGCCAGCAAGGCCGTGTTCACGGTGGTGACGTTGCTGCTGTGCAGCGGGATAATGCTCGGCGGCGGCGGCCTGATTTTTCGCATTCACTGGCAGCAGCCCATGGCGCTGATGACGCTCACCGCCGGCTACACTTGTTTCGCCGCGGCTTTGTTCGCCGTGCTGGTGGCGCTTATGCCGGATGAACGCCGCGCGGCGGTGCTGAACAACCTGGCGGGAATGGCCCTGGGCCTGGTGGGCGGCTGCGCGTTTCCAGCGCGCCAATTGCCAGCGTTCCTGCGCGAGCACATCACGCCGTGGATGCCCAGCAACTGGTTCGTGGAAACGGCGCGCAACCTTCAGTACGGCGGCGCGAACGCCGCTTGGGGCCTGGTGGCATTGAAATTCGTGTTGTTGAGCGTGGTACTGCTCGCGCTGGCAGCATTTTTGTTTCGGCGAAAATTCAAAATGGGATTGCGAACCTGAGACGCAACCAAACATGCGAACTGGATTAAAGTTCTTCGCAAACCGTGGCAGCCGACGTGAGGAGGCTCTGACTTCTCCCGGTCGAAGCAGAGTGAGCCTCCTCACGTCGGCTGCTACGAGAAAGGAGCGGCGTTGATACGAATCCTCGACATCGGTCACACGGACTTGCGGCTTTTTCTCAAGCACAAGAGCGCGTACGTATGGTTGTTTGTGGTGCCGCTGGCGTTCGTTTATTTCATGGGCTTTGCCAGTCGCGGTCCTGACAAACCCTACAATCGCACGCCGCCCGTGCTGGTCGAAAATGCGGACACGAATTTTCTCGGACGAATTTTTCTCGAACGAACTGAGTTCGCAGAACATGTGGCTTCTGGACCCGACCAACCGCGAGACCGCCGCGCGCGTCATTCGCATCCCCGCCGATTTCACGAGCCGGGTTTTGCAGCAGCAGCAGAGCAAGGTGCAGTTTCTCCGGCATGATGCCTCGGATGAAGCGGACGCGGCGCTCATCGAAGTGAGGCTCGTGCGGGCATTGATTGCCATGAACGGCCACCTGCTCGAAGCCGCCACGGCGACGAATCTGCCCGGAGCACTGACCGAAGCGAAACTTCGCGCCGTCATGGCCAGGCCGAATCCGGTGAGTTTGAAAGCAAAGTTTGCGGGCCGAAAACCGGTGCCGTCCGGCTTCAACTTTTCACTGCCCGGAAACCTGGTGATGTATCTGATGATGAACCTGCTGATTTTCGGCGGCGCGACCGTGGCGGCGGAGCGGCGCAACGGCGTGATCAAGCGATTGATGGTCCATCCGGTGACACGCCTGGAACTGGTCATGGGAAAAATCTACGGCCTCATGCTGCTGGGCGTCGTGCAGATCGTTTTCTTCCTTGCAGTGGGCAAATTTCTGTTTCACGTCAACCTCGGCGCGAACCTGCCGGGGGTGACGCTGACGCTGCTCGTTTTCGCGTGGGTGGCCGGGTCGCTGGGAGTGCTGGTGGGATCGCTGGTGGCCGCGCATGATCGTGTGGCCGGGATTTGCGTGCTGGCGAGCCTGCTCATGGCGGCGCTGGGCGGCTGCTGGTGGCCGCTGGAGATTGGGCCGCCGATGTTGAAAACCATCGCCCTCTGCCTGCCGTCGGGCTGGGCGTTGCAGGCATTGCATCAACTCATCAGCTTTGGCAGCGGCTTCGGCGCGGTGTTGCTGCCGCTGGCTGTGCTGATTGCGTTTGGCACCGTGGCCAATCTCCTGGCCGCCCGTTATTTCCGGAGTTAAACCGCCAGACCGCGGAAGTTTTTTACCACGGATGGACACGGATGCACACGGATTTTGAACAACAGAGAAGCGAAGGTACGAAGGGCTTTGACACGAAATTTCGGAGGACGGGGATCTGCGGGGCCGATTTTTTCCACGGCCCCAACCATCCAGGATTTAAGAAATGAGTTCTAATCCACCGATATCATCGCCTTCATGACCCCGTCCCGGTAATGGGCCACCAGATCGAAGGCTTGCCGGGTTTCTTCCAGCGGGAAATGATGGGTGACCATCGCATCCATGTTGATTTCGCGCTGCTCCAGCAAATCAATCGCCTTTTGCGTGCAATGGGCCTGTCGGCGGATGTTGAGGACGGTGATTTCTTTTCGCCTCAATTCATGGATGGGGAAGGGGATTTCGTCAATTTCGGGAATTCCGACAATCACCAGGGACCCGCCCGGTTTCAATAATTGTATTGCGTGGTCGTAAGCCGCCTTGTCCCCGCTGCATTCATAAACGACATCCACCAATAGCGGCTCGAGGTTCGAGATTTCCTTCACCACGTCCGTGCGCTCCGGATTGCCACACCATTTGGGATGCAGTTGTTGCGCAAAGGCCAGGCGGTCCGGGATTTTGTCCGTGACATAAACATCGCCGGCATTTTTCGCGCGCAAGGCATGGAAGACGGACATGCCGATGGGGCCGGCGCCAAGGATGGCGACCTTGGCCTTGGCCGGGAGATGGGAACGTTCGACTGCATAGACCGCTATGGCCAGCGGTTCGGACAAGGTCGCCTGCTCAAACGTCGTGCTGTCTTTTATGGGGAAACAACAATTTTCGGGAAGCACAATGCGCTCACACAAGGCGCCTGCCAATTGTTTCGGGCAGCCCAGAAAGAGAAGCTCGCGGCAGGTGTTTTCCCTTCCGGCCCGGCATTGATCGCAGTGCCTGCAATACACCGCCGGGTCAATGGCGATTCTCTGACCGGGTTTTATCCGGGCAACCATTTCCCCCGTCTGCTCAACGATGCCAGCCGCCTCATGCCCGACGACAAAGGGAAATTGAATGATCTGGGAGCCGATTCTGCCGGTGGTGTAATAGTGAATATCCGAACCGCAGACCCCCACGGTTTTTATCCGGATGAGCACATCCGTGTCCTTGGCAATTTTGGGTTCCGGCACCTGTCGGATTTCAAATTGTCTGATTCCGGTGAGTAATGCGGCTTTCATGGTTCAACTATCTCTCAACTCCAAACCCTCAACCATCAATTTCCGCAGGTGGAGAAGGCGGCGATAACCGGCGGATTGATTTTAACCACGGATGAACACGGATTTTCTGAGGGCGGAGCTCTGCGAGGCCCCAATTTTCCCTGCTTACTTTAGCATTCAGCCTTTAGCCTTCGTTTGGCGCGGATCAATTTGGCGACGGCGGCGTGGGCCAGGACCACGTCCGGATTGCGTTGCAACGCTTCGTCGTAATGCCGCGAAAATCCTTCCCCGCCCTCGGTCGCAACCAGCAACGTTTTGATCCTCTCCGCCACGGCATCCACGCCGGCCGCCGTCAAAGGTTCCTTCTTCGCATCCAGCATTTCATCCATCGCGGTGATGAGCTGGGTCACCGGAGTCAACCACGCAAACCATGGGTCGTCCATGACCAGTTTCAAGAATTGAAACGGCGACTGGATTTTGCCAAACGTTGCTTCATAGGTGACCCGTTCGGATTCCAGCAATATCTTGTGCAGCGGCAGCATCGCCTCGCGCAGTTCCGTCAGGCGCTGCCGGACGCCGGCCGGCTCCTGGCCGGGTTGGATTGAATCGTCCTCTTTCATGCTGCGCTGCAACATACAACCCGGCGGTCACGCGCGCGATAAAACATTGGATGTTGGGTGTTGATTGTTGGATGTTTCCTGATTCCCATCTCCTGAATTCTGGATTTTGAATTCTGATTCCTGTAAATTACGCGAATGTCTCCGGCGACGCATTTCTTCATGAGCTGGGTGATTGCGGCCAAAACGACCGACAACCCGCGTGATTGCCGCCTCGTCACCCTGGCCGGCATCCTGCCGGACCTGGACGGCCTCGGATTGATTCCGGATGTCGCCACCCGGGCGTTGGGCTATCGGGGAACTCTGTACTACGAGCATTACCATCACTTTTTGTTGCACGGCATTTACGGTGGAATGGCGATTGCAGTGCTGATGGCCTGTTTTGCCCGTCACCGCTGGCGGGTGCTATTGCTGGCGCTGCTGGTGTTCCATCTGCACCTGCTGTGCGACATCGCGGGTTCACGCGGACCGGACCCCGACGACCTGTGGCCAATCTATTACTTCGGGCCGTTCAACAAAAACGTGATGTGGATTTGGAAGGGACAATGGCGGCTGGACTCGTGGTTCAATGAGATCCTGTCCGTGGTGCTGTTTGTCTGGTCGCTCTGGATTTCCGTGCAACGGGGCTGGTCATTTGTGGGGGTGTTCAATCGCCGTCTGGACGAAAAGTTCGTGGGTGTGCTGCGCCAATGGGCCGCCGCTTGGCAAGCGCGCCATGCCGTGCCGAAATGAAAGCGGATCTCTCAACTCCAAACATTCGACCGTTCTCGAATCGTCGTCAGACGATACTACAGAAACTAAGAGTGAGTTCCCTATACCGAAAAGGGTGGGGAAGCGAGTCGGTCCTTTACCTGTCCTTTCTTGTCCGGGGGAGAATGCACAATAACCAATACGCGGGATTTGGCCCTTGTTACGCCATTGTAAAGCAGCCGCCTCAAAGATTCCGGTGTTCCACGTACCTCGTGCGGCCAGAGAATGATGACGTTCTCAAATTCGCGATTTTTCGCTTGGTGGATTGTCATCGCGGTGATTCCTCTTGATTGGTGCGAGGTGAATGCACGCAAGTGTTGTAAGACTCTTGAGACTTCCGCCTTCACTTCTTCAATCGTGAACTTGGACTGTCCAATTAGCTGACGGCGACGCTCCAATGATTCCCTGAGCGCATGAATTCCTCGAACAGAATTCGTGAAGTTTAGTTGGGAAAGAGTAATGGCAGTTCCTGCGTCGCCATCCAATCCCAATGCCTTGACAAGTACAGCCTCTTCACCGGCTTGGTCGATTTCCCATGTTACGCTGTAAGGTCCAATTTCTTTTCCAATGGACTTGGGTGTGATCGGTGCCTCCTTCAGCCTTTTGACCACGTCGTGAACGAAGGCGGATCTTTGTTGTCCAGTTGGTGACAGGATTACCGTATTAGCGACGCCGTGCCAGTGCAGGTTCGCGGCAACGAACGACGCACCAACATTTGCGTTCTTCGGCACGAGGATTTGAAATCTGGAATTGATCTTTTGTGGCACGGACTGACCGGAGCGCAGAAGCTTCGCTGCTTCAAGAAGGCTCTGCTGTCTAGTGCGATGGCAGTGGTTCAAAGGAACAGGTTTGCAGAGTGATTTTGCCCAAGCGACGGCCGCATTAGGTCCTGTATCGAAAAGGTCCTGGAATTCGTCAGCAGCGCCGATGAAGGAAATTACTCCTGAAAGCTTTTTAAGGATATCAAGATGACCTTGCTTGATATCTTGCAGTTCGTCCACCAGGAGTATTGGGTAAGCGCGCCCGATCCATCGGCAAACGCTTTCATTCGAAAGCAGCGATGCGGCGTGCTGACACACGACTTTAAAATCAGTTACAACCAATTTGTCTACATCGCTGTTCAACTCACGGGCGAGTGTGTGCCTGCGATGGAGCAGATGCCACGCAAAGCTGTCAACTGTGGTACAGACGAATCTGCCGGAAAGTCCCTCGGCCTTTTGCAGGCGTTCGTCCAGTCGCCGACGTGCACCATGCATGTAAGTTAACCCGAGTACCCGCTGCCCTTCCTTCAGCGGTTGGCGTTTTAGAAGGGAAATAAGTTCGCCGATCAACTCGTGGGTTTTGCCCGTCCCTGCTGGACCTTCGAAAAACGTGAAGTTTATGGCTTCCATCTGACAATGGTGCAATCGTTGTTACTCGTGGCGTCTTTTTCAAGGTTGGCATTGGCCGCGATGCGGTTTTGCGCCGCGTCACGAAGAGCGCCCAACACCAAACGGACCCGCTGCATACACGTTTCAGAATCGCGGATTGCACCAGCAATTTCCTGATACGCCAAGTAATCTGTCTTCAGACCGCCGGACTTCGTGTCCGTTTTCATGCGTTGAAGCAGATCGGCGAGGTTTGCCGCTACTGGTTGGACATACTGATTGATTTTCGGAAGAACCATCACTTCATCAGCGTTAAGGATCCAACCGATCACATCTTCAATCTCCCAATCTGCTGGCCAATAAATGATGCAACGGGGTTTAGTCGCGTCTTTCAAAAGCTCTTTGGCGTAATCCACCCCTGCCTTATCTCCATTGACTAGGACGGTAATGTCCGTTCGCAAAGCAGACAGTCTTCGAAATGTTTCCACCACAGAAGCGTTGTGTGTTGGTATGACGCCTGCAGTAGTTCCGAACGCGAGGTCTTCAGGAGAACCGGCAGCAAGCGCCTCGGCCGTTTCAGCGCAGCCAGACAAAAGCCGCAGCCACTCAAAATCTATCCGACCTTCCGGTACGAGAAGATTCGAATGCATCAATGCCTCAACCAAGTGAAAGCGATTATCAAGGTAAAGTTTCCGCACAGACGCTGTGGAATCCGCCGTGAGACTTTCCGCAAGCAAGGGCACCGATTTAAGTTGGCTTCCCTTGTTCTCTAAGACCCGTATCTGCGTAGCGGGGTAGTAAGAGGCGATATTCGGTGCATGGCTTGTGCAGATTGTCTGGTCAGCCGCAGTTTGCGCCCGGTAAATTGCGCGCCGCTGTAGCGGCGGTGGCAAATGAAGTTCGGGCTCCTCAATGGCCAGAATGAAATTCTTTCCCTTTGCCTTTCTTGCCCGTCCAAATTCGAGCAACAGGATCAGCGTTTGAAGCGAGAGCAATCCTGTGCCATGTCGAATTGCCGGCAGCGATACATTGCCTTCATACCTGTAATGCGGCACCAACGCGTGGAGTAACGAGTCGCTATCTGTGCTTGTCACTCTGAACTGAAACTTGGGCTGACCAGGGACAATTCGCTCGAACTCTTCATTGATTCGTGTCACGATCGCTTTCAATTCGCCGATTGATTCCAATGGCTCTCCTGGTGAGCGGAGCCGGTCCCGTTCCTTCAGAATCTCCTCGGAGGGCAATCCTTCAAGTTCTTTGATGATACGCCGAAAAATCTCTGAATCAAAGGAACCCACACGATCCCAAGTTCGTGTTGACGGTACAACGAAGAAGCCGATTTCTGAGAGTAACCGTCCCGGCACCAAAGTAACCACACCTTCATCAAACGGGTCGGAGACGCTGTCGTCGTCGTGGAAATATCGAATTGCCTCGACGGAAAGCGTCTCTTGGTCAAATCGTGCAGCAAATCCGATTTGGGCACACAATAAATCGGTGGCTTCAGCTTTTTGACCACGGATGGAACGATCTTTTATGCACCACCACTTATCTACCGCTCGCCCCTCTCGAAACCAATTGTCATTCAGGTCCGCGTCGTTCCCTGGGAAATCTGCGACAGTTGCGGTTAACCGGATCCGTTGCGCGGGTTTCGGGTCGCTCCCTGAAAAATCGTGTTCGGTCAACGTCCTGACAATTCTTTCACGTCCGAAGATTAGCGCGAGCGCGTTGATGACCGTGCTCTTGCCGCAGCCGTTTGGGCCAATCAAGATAGTGTGGTCGTCGAAGTCGATTTGTCCCTTCTGAATCCCTCTAAAGCCTTCGATGCTTAATCGCAGTATTTTCATGGCTGAGATATTATATTTGGCAGCCAAAGTTTTTCCACGCGCAACCGTTCGGCAATCACTTCCGCCGAAACGCCGAACTTTGACCCGATGCAGGTGGCAGTATAACAGCTTAAATCCTCCGCTCCAACTTTGTTGTTTCGCCCCTGCAGGGCTTGGGAAAATTTGGGGGACGATTAACCCAGGGTGGCGTTCAAAGACTCACTTACCCTGGGCTAATATCTGTCAGCCTTACAGGCTTTCAATCCGTGTCCATCCGTGTTTATCCGTGGTTAAACACCTTGCGGCTTATCTCCAAATGCGGTTGCAACAATCTCGGTTTTAGGCGGCTTGGTCATTAAACTCACCACAGGCACAACCAGCAATGGCAGGAGCATGGTGATGGCGCCGGCCAGTGGGACGCCGTCCGGGCCCCAGGTAGGAAACAGGAGGCAGGCGCTGCCCAGTCCAACACCGATGCCGGCATAAACCCCGGCCAGCGTGGTCCGCTTCCAGAAAAGCCCGAACAGATACGGCGCCAGGAACACGCCCAGCAACGTTCCCCAGGACATGATCATCAGGTTGACGATGAAGGTGGGCTTCTTGAGGGCGATGAACAGTGAGCACCCCACAAACACCGCGCAGAGGACGCGCAACAGCGCCATCGTTTGTTTTTGGTTGGCGTGCCGGTTCACAAACGCGCCGTAAATATCAATCGCGATGGCCGAGCTGGAGACCAGCACCAGGGATGACAGGCTCGACATCGAGGCGGAAAAAACCATCAGCACGATGATTAGCACCAGCGAAACCGGCAGACCGGAGGTCGTGATGAAATGCGGCATGATCTTGTCCCAGATCGGGCCTTTGGGTCCCATCAACTCCGGCGGCAGCTTCGGGCCGTAAAACAGGTGGGTCAATGCGCCGCTGTAGTACGCGCCAAACGACAGGAACAGCGCGAACACGGTGGCGATGGTCATGGCGCGCTTCACGTCGGCCTTGCTGCGGATGGAATAAAACTTTTGCACCATTTGCGGTAACGCCCACGGGCCGAAACTGGTGATCAACACCAGCGCCAGCAGCGTCAGCCAGCCCGGCGCGCTCACGGCCAGCCAGCTTCCGGCTCCGAGTTGTTTGACTGCCGCCAAACCGGGCGCGGCGGATGGATCGGACAGCAACTGGTTGGTCGCGTTCACAAAGCCGCCCGTCTCCGGCCGGTGGGCCAGGAGATATACCATCACCAGCACGCCGGCGAATTCGACGATGCCGCGGATGAAATCGCTGACGGCCACGGCAAAGTAGCCGCCCATGACCAGATACACGGCGGTCAAGGCGGTCAGGAAATAAAGCGCGTTTTCGTAGGGGATGTGCAGCGTCATTTCAAAGAGATAACTCAAGCCCATCAACACCGAGGCGGAGTAGGGAACCAGGAAGACAAACACCACCAACGCGGCGATGACCTGCAAAGGTTTGCTGCCATAGCGGGCGCTGAGGAATTCCGGCATGGTGATGGCGTTGAGGCGCGACGTCATGTCCCGCGTCCGGCCGGCGAGCACCATCCAGGCGAGCAACGTGCCGATGAACGTGTTGCCCAGCACAATCCACATGGTGTAGATGCCAAATCCCCAACCGAGTTTGCCGGCGTAGCCGATGAAGAGCACGGCGGAGAAATACGTGGTGCCGTAGGCGAACGCGCTCATCCACGGCCCGAGCTTGCGCCCGCCCAGAAAGAAATCGCCTACGTCGCGGGTGCGTTTCATGCACCAGTAACCCACTGCGAGCATTACCAGGACGTACAAAACTACCAGCGCGACGTAGACGGAGTTCATAGGGTCGGCGGCATTACGCCGGATTCCGCAAGGTTGAATCAAGATGAATTGGTGGAGATTATTTCCCGAGCATCAGACAGGCAGGATATGCGGATTAGAAAGGCTTAAGTATGAACAAAAAAAGCCGCATAAAAGCCTTTGCCTCACGCGGTGGGAAAAATCGCCTGCCCTCCATAGCGCAGCGCGACGGAGGGAACATTCAACTCCGATGAATCGCGAGCTGACATTCAACATCCAATTGGGGTGAAACTGGCGGGAGACAGAATCCGGTGGGGCGAGCGTACCCGCGAGCCGGAGCCGATGGAATTGTTTTTAAAACCGGCTCGCGGGTACGCTCGGCCCACCCAAAATGCGTTTTCTGGCGGATGTGGCGCTTGACGGGCGGCGATGTTGCCATCAGATTCTTCCGGCCAAGATATGAACACAGACAACAAAAGCTCTTACAACGCCACCGTCATCGGACGGGAGGAAGTCAACCCGCAACTAGTGGTCCTTCGCGTCCAGTCCAATGCCGCGCTGTTTGATTTCAAGCCCGGCCAGTTTGCCGTGCTGGGATTGCTGGGCGGCGAACCGCGCGTGCCCGAGGCCGCCGCAGAGGATCCCGTCTCCCCGCCGGACAAAATGATCCGGCGCGCATACAGCATCGCGTCGTTGAGCGTCGAGCGGCGTTATCTGGAGTTTTATCTCGCACTCGTTAACAGCGGCCAACTCACGCCGCGATTGTTCGCGTTGCGGCCCGGCAGCCGGGTTTTTCTGGGACCCAAAGCCAGCGGCGTGTTCACACTGGACCGCGTTCCGACCGGCAGGACCATCGTGCTCATCGCCACCGGCACGGGTCTGGCGCCTTACGTTTCAATGTTGCGGACGATGCTGGTGAATGAGACCCAACGCCGGTTCGTGGTCCTGCACGGCGCGCGCTTTGGCTGGGACCTGGGATATCGCGGCGAACTCGAGAGCCTGGCCCGGCTGCGGCCGAACTTTACCTACATCCCCAGCATCACGCGGCCCGATCAAGACCCGCATTTTCACGGGCGCACGGGACGTATTCAAGCGCTGGTGGAGCAGGGGGTGGTGGAAAAGGAATCCGGCGTCGCGCTGGATTCGGCACAGGCGGATGTCTTTCTCTGCGGCAATCCGGACATGGTGAAGGCCGTCAAGGCGATGCTTGAGGGCAGGGGATTCAAGGCCGACGAGCCCGGGAAACCGGGCACGATTCACGTGGAGGAATATTGGTAAGGCAAATGAACAAACTCAAAGATGTGCTTCAGTTGCGCGTTCGTTACAGTGAAACGGACCAGATGGGGACGTTCTACAACTCGCGCGCGCTGGAATGGTTTGAATGCGGGCGGACGGAATTGATGCGGAACCGGTTGCGGATGTCTTACGCGGTGCTCGAAGAAAAGGGCGTTTTCCTGCCGCTGGTGGAGGCGCATCTCGAATTCCAGGGCGGCGCGCGGTATGACGACCTGCTGCGCATCAATTCAACCGCGGAATTGCAAGGGCGGGCGCGGTTGCGTTTCGACGTCGAGATTGCGCACAGCGGGACCGGCAGCCCGGTGGTTCGCGGCTACACGGTCCACGCGTTCACCGATACCCGGGGCAAACCGATCCGGCCACCGGCATGGTTTTTGGAAATGCTAAAGGCTAAATGCTGAAGGCTGAAGTACGCGTAAAGCTTCCACCGTCGTCCCGCAAAGCGGAACTATGGTGGACAAGTCCAACTTCGCCGAGGCTGTGATGGACGGGTTGCACGCGTTTCAAAACCCAATACTCCACCACCCCAGCACTCCATTCCCCCAACTTTTTCAGTCCTGTTTGAAGATCGGCAGTTCCTTTTGCGCCAACACGCGAAAGCCCTGTTTTTGCAGGACGTCGCGGGCTTTGGCCACGTCGGGGACTTCGAGGACCATGATGGCGCGGTTGTTGGCGATGAAACCGGAGGCGTTGTTGAGGTTGATGTTGTGTTTGGCAAGGCAATCGGCCACGGCATGCAATCCGCCGGGCTTGTCCGGGACTTCAATGGCGAGCGCGTCCACCAGTTTGGCAACGAAGCCTTCGTGTTTGAGGGACTGGTAGGCCATCTCCGGATCGCTGACCAGGAACTTCATCACGCCGAACGGGCCGGTGCTGGCCACGGCGAGCCAGCGGATGTTGATGTTGGCCTGGGCGAGGATTTTGGTGAAGTGGGCGACCTGCCCGGGTTTGTTCTCGGCAAAAGCAGCCACCAGTTTGACTTCGTTCATTTGGTCCTTTCTTGGGATTTAAGCTGGAAGGTTCGCCCGGGTAGTTTCCGTGAACCATAAAAACAGCCGCCAGGTTTTGGACTGCGCCAGCCCTCTGGCGCTTTCGCCCGGTTTACGATTGTTCCCAAAGCGGCAGAGGGCTGCCGCACTGCAAGACGCTATCGCGCTATGCACCGCCCAACAGGACTCGGAACGGTCGTGTGCGATTTTGGGATCGTGGTTCCTTTTCATCCGGCGACCTTACATTTTGCGGTTGTCAATCACGCGTTTGGCCTTGCCTTCACTCACCGGCAGCGAGCCGGGCGGCAGGAGCTGGACCTGTGGTTTGATGAGGATTTCCGCGCGCAATTGCTCGGCCAGATGGTTCTGCAATTTCATGAGCTGCTCCACCTGTCCCTCGAAACCGGCTTCCGCCAGTTCCACCTTGATCGTCATCTCGTCGAGGCCCTCCAGCGAGATCAGATAATTCCTGCCCACCCCCGATTGCGCCATCAGGACGCGCTCGATCTGCTGCGGGTAGATGTTCACGCCGCGCACGATGAGCATGTTGTCCGAACGGCCGGTGATGCGGTTCATGCGGCGATGCGTGCGCCCGCAGGGGCAGGGCTTGGTGATGAAGGACGTGATGTCGCGGGTGCGGTAACGGAGCAGGGGCATGGCTTCGCGGCAGAGCGTCGTCATCACCAGTTCTCCGGCCTCGCCGTCGGGCAGCGGTTCGCCGGTTTGCGGGTCAATGATCTCGATGAGGAAATGGTCCTCCCACAGGTGCATGCCGTGCTTTTGCCCGCACTCGAAAGCGATGCCCGGGCCGTTCATTTCCGAAAGGCCGTAGGAGTTGTAAACATCCACGCCGAGGCCTTCCTCGATCTTCTGGCGGGATTCCTCGGTGTAAGCTTCGGCGCCGACAAATGCCTTGCGCAACGCGAGATCGCGTCGCGGGTTGACGCCATGTTTTTCGAGGAAGGTGGCCAGGTAGAGCGCGTAGCTGGGCGTGAGGTGGATGAACGTCGTCCGAAAATCCTGCATCAGCATCAACTGCCGCTCGGAATTGCCGGGTCCGGCGGGGATGACGAGGCAGCCGACCTTTTCCGCGCCGTAATGGGTGACCAGTGCGCCGGTGAACATGCCGTAGGTCATCATGTTCTGAAATATGTCCTTCTTCGTGACTCCGGTCATGACGAACGAGCGCGCGCACAACTCAGCGGCATTGTCCACGTCCCGGCGCGAGAAAAAGAGCGCCTTGGGCTTGCCGGTGGTGCCGCTCAACGTGTGCAAACGAAGGGTGTCGTCCAGGGGAACCGCCAGCAGACCGGTGGGATAATTGGCGCGCAGGTCGGCGTTGGTGGTGAAGGGAAGGCGGCGCAGGTCGGCGAGCGAGCGCATGTCCTTTGGTTTAAAGCCCAGTTCGGCAAACTTATCGCGGTAGAACGGCACGTGCGCGGCCAGGCGGCGGATGGTTTTCTGCAGGCGTTGAAGCTGCAGCCGCTCCAGCGCGGGGCGATCGAGGGTTTCGATTTTCTGGTCCCAAAACATGGCTAAGCGTCTGGTTTGTTAATTTTCACCGCTACTCCACCCAAAAAAACCGGGCGCGTCAAGTTTTCCCGAAATGAGAGAATTCATTTCTCTGTTCTGCTGCCCGTCTCTGGCTCGGGTCCGGAATGGAGATGGGACCAGGGCGAGACGAAGCGCACGTCCGCTACGATGCCGAGCCGCGCCAGGAACTCGGACTCGATTTCGCGCGTGAGTTCCTCGATCAGCCCGACGGCGTCGGCGAACAGGTCGTCGGATATTTCCACGGCAACCACAATGCGCCGCTCGGATACGGTGACAGTGAAAGGCTGCCCGGCAGCCTTCGTCCGGGCGAGGACTTCGGCGATCTGGCCTTCGTAGAGCGGGGTTTCGTTGACGCGCAGACGGCCATCGAGCCGCTCACCGGGCACGATTCTGACGCCGGTGCGGCCGCAGGAACATTTGTCGCGGGTGAGTTCGCAGCGGACGCGGGTGCGGTAACGGAGCAGGGGCAGGGCCTCGCGGCAGAGTGTGGTCAACACCAGTTCGCCATCCTGGATTTCGGGCAGGAAATGGTCTTCATGCACGTGGAAGTGTCCGGCTTCGCATTCCATGCACAGGCCGGGATTGAGGATTTCACCGAGGCCGAAGTTGCATTGCACTTTGGCAAACAACCCGGCGGCCAGCCGTTCGCGAGTTTCGCGGTCCACCGGGCGCGAGAGCAGGACGGTGCGGATGTGGAGCGACTGCGGGTCCAGGCGGCGCTGTTCCATCATCTGCACCAGGTCAAGGGCGTTGCCCGGGGTGGTGATGAGGACGGTGGGCTGGAAGTTTTGCAGCGTGGCGATCTGGTACTCCACGTGGGCGGAATCTTCGGCGATGACGGACGCTTCGATGACCTGCGCGCCGAAGAGATAACCGGCCGCGCCATAAACGCCGCCGCCGAAACACATCTGAACCACGTCATTGGCGGTCACGCCGATGGCCGCGAGCTGGCGGGCGACGAGCCGGCTCCACTGGGCCAGGTCGTTGCGGGTGTGACCGATGACGACGGGCTTGCCCTGCGGGCCAATGGCGGTGTGAAGCCGGATGATTTCGCGCATGGGCAGCGCGAACATGCCGTACGGAAAACTTTCCACCATGTCCTCCGGCGTGGTGAAGGGCAGACGCGCCAGGTCGGCCAGCGATTCGACGCGGGTGTCGCCGATTTTCTCACGGGCGCGGCGGACGTTGCGTTTGAGTCGGACGAGCAGGGCCTGCAGGCGTTCGAGCTGGAGCTGTTCCAGTTCGGCGCGCGGCATCATTTCGTAGCGGCGGTCAAAGACATTCATGAGAGCAATGAGGATTTGAAACCACGAAATACACTAAAGACACGAAACAGGAGGTCAAAGGAGAAACATTCAACATCGAACATTCAACGCCCAATTTATTTGAGAGGTCCAAATCCCAGTCATTGGATGTTGGGCGTTGAATGTTGAATGTTGGATGTTTTCCTCTGCTCATAACCAGACCTCCTTGGCGCCCTTGCCGAGGTAGGCGCGTTTGACTTCCGGGTTGTGCAGGAGATCGGCGGCTTCCCCTTCCAGGATGATTTCGCCGGTTTCCATCACGTAGGCGCGGTCGGCAATCTGCAGGGTGCCGGTGACATTTTGTTCCACGAGCAGCACGGTCATACCCAGGTCCTTCATCTTGAGGATTTCGTTGAACACTTCCTTGACCATGAGCGGCGCGAGGCCCAGCGAAGGTTCGTCGAGCAACAACAGTTTCGGGCGGGACATCAGCGCGCGGCCCAGGGCCAGCATCTGCTGTTCGCCGCCGGACAGCGTGCCGCCGAGCTGGCTGATCCGCTCGCGCAACCGGGGGAAACGGTCGAGCACGATGTCGAGCTGCAGGTTGCGGTCGGGATTGTGATAACCGCCGATGAGCAGGTTTTCGCGCACGGTCATGTCGGCAAAGATCATTTTGCCTTCCGGCACCAGCACGGTGGAATTGCTGATGCTGCGCCAGGCGGGCTGGCCGCGCGTGGGCCGGCCATCAATGAAGATGTCGCCCTGCCGCGGCGGCAACAGACCGATAATGGACTTGAGCAGGGAGGATTTGCCCGCGCCGTTGGCGCCGAGCAGGCCGACGATCTCGCCGGCGCACACGTGCAGACTGATGCCGTGGACAACCTCCAGGCTGCCGTAGCTGCATCTCAAATTTTTGACCTGGAGCAACATATCAGGAATGGCCAGAGACCAGGGAGTTATGGTGGGGTGATATTATACGCGCCAGCGTCCTGGAGTGCGGCGGCCCTCCGCCGCTTTGTCTTAGGCATTGGATTAAACGCCAACTCGCAATCACGCCTGGAAGGAAAGCGCCAGAGGGCTGGCGCACTCCAAGACGCATTCGCGCGATTATAACCTGTTTTTCGTTCATTGGTTTTGTGTCCACTTCACGCTTAGTTCTCCGGCCGACGAGGTTTCCTGAAGTGCTTCACCCAGGTAAATGCTGATGACGTTCGGATCGCTTTGAATCGTTGCCGGCGAACCTTCGGCGATGACCGTGCCGTTGTGCAGCACGAGGATGTCGTCCGATAAATCCATCACCAGAGTCATATCGTGCTCGACCAGGAGCACGGTGACGCCGCGGTCGCGGATGCGGCGGATGAGCGCGCCGAGATTTTCCTTTTCCCGGGTGTTCAGTCCGCTGGCGGGCTCGTCGAGCAGCAGCAGTTCGGGATCAGCGGCCAGCGCCCGGGCCAGTTCCACCATGCGGCGCTGCCCGAAAGAAAGACCGCCGGCCGGGAACCCGGCGAGATGGGCGAGGCCGACGTAATCCAGTTGCGCCAGCGCGGCTTCGTGGATGGAGCGTTCCTCCTTCGGCTGGCCGGGAAGGCGCAGGCAGCACGCGGCGAATTCCCGGCCCGAACGGCGGTGCCGCCCCACCATCACATTTTCCAGAACACTCATTTGGAAGAACAGGCTGGGATTCTGGAACGTGCGCGAAATCCCCGCGCGGGCGATTTGATACGACTTGAAGCCGGTGATGGAGCGGTCCTTGAAAGCGACCAGTCCGGCTTCGGGTTTGAGCAGGCCGCAGATGATGTTGAACAGGGTCGTCTTGCCTGCGCCATTGGGGCCGATGACCGCCTTGATTCGGCCCGGGTTGACCTGGAACGAAACCTGGTTTACCGCCACGAGGCCGCCGAAACTGCGCCGGACATCTTTGACTTCAAGCAACGCCATGCGCCGGTCTCCTTTCTGCGTAGCGGCGGACGTCTCGTCTGCCGTAGAGGGCGGCATCCTGCCGCCCGGATCGAGCGTTCGAGCCTGGCGCTGTCGCAATAATTTTCAATGCCGGTGTCGCGGCCGGGAACATGATCCGCCGGGCGGGACGCCACGGCTCTACGGCAGGCAGGATGCCCGCCGCTACAGCCGTCAAACAAGCTTCTGGAGGACGAAGGTTCATTTGTTTTCCCTCACGGTTTCCACCTGTCCTTTGGTGAACGCCTTCCCGGCCAGCTTTTGCATCCACAGCCCCAGCGGCTTGAGCGGTCCTTCCGGCGCGAGCGAAACAATGGTGATGAGAATTGCGCCGAACACGGCGTTGTCGTAACTGCCGAACAGGCCGCGGAGCGACAGGTAGTTCAACAGGGTGCTCATGCCGGTGACGCCCCAGAGGCTGGCCATGCCGCCGGACGCGGCCAGCGCGACGTAACGCACCGATTTGAACGCACTGGCTTCCGACGGGCCGATGCCGCCGGTGTAATGCGTGAAGAACACGCCGGCCATCGCCGCGAGCAGCGCGCTCAACACGAAGGCGCGCAGTTTATAGGCGGCGGTGTTGATGCCCATCGCGCCAGCGGCGGTTTCGCGGTCGTGAATGGCCTGCAACGCGCGGCCGACGCGGGAGTGGATCAGGTTGCGCAACAAAACGAGCAGCACCAGCACCAAAATTCCGGCGATGTAGTAGTTTTCGATGCGCAACACACCATTAAAATCGTTCGGATCTTTCCGGCTAGTCACGGTTAACCCAAAGCCCAGTTTCCATTCCGGCACGCCGTTGATGCCGTCCGCCGCGCCAAAAAGGGCGGTGCCGAGAACAATTTTGTAAACAATCAGCCCGAAGCCGAGCGTGGCCATGGCGAGGTAATGACCTTTAAGCCGGAGGGCGGGATAACCAATCAGGTTCGCAATAACCAACGTCACGAGCATGGCCGCCAGGAAGGCGGCCCACGGGGAGGCGGTGACGACCTGGTTGCCGTAAAGATCATCCTTGGCCACCAACAGGTGCGCCTGCCGGAGCGCGCCGGCCCAGGCGGCGGCGTTGAAACGGGAGAAGTCATGAGTCGTCAGCACGGCCGACGTGTAGCCGCCGATGGCAAAAAACGCGCCATGTCCCAAAGACACCTGGCCGGCGTAACCCATCACCAGGCACAAGCCGATGACGACGATGGCGTAGTAAAGCGACATGGTGAGCTGCGTCAGGCAGTATTCCTTACCCATCACGCGCAAGGTGAATTGCACGGCGACCAGCGCGAGGGCGAAGAGCGCGAAGGGCAGGAAAGTTTTGAGATGCTTGTTCATCAATAAGGCGACGAGGATAAATTGCCATTTCGCCGGGTCCAACGTTGGCCTGCCAGTTTGAACCACTGCTCTCTTTGCCACAAACACAGTCCAGAGGTCTGTGCCACATCTGATGGCAAAACCGTGGCACAGGTCTCCGACCTGTGTTCTTTTTGACCAGATTCCCGGTTTTTGAACCTTGGATTATTTTTAGAATTCGACATTCGGGTTTCGGATTTTCGTCTAGTGTTCCCTCACGCTTTCTCCGCCGGGCTGGCCAAACAGGCCGTGCGGACGGACGAACAAAACCAGCAGCAACACGGCGAACGCGGCGACGTCGTTGTAGGCCGCAGGCAGCCGGCTGACGGCGAACGCCTCCAGAATGCCGACCAGCAATCCGCCGGCCACCGCGCCCATCGGATTGCCCATGCCGCCGAGGATGGCCGCGGCGAATCCTTTAATGGCCAGCGGCGCGCCCATTTCATAGTGCGTCATGGTGATGGGCGAGATGACACAACCCGCCAGCGCACCCAGCGCGGCGCTCAGGCCAAACGATAATGTGCGCATGTTCGGGATGTTGATGCCCGCCAACATGGCGGCATCGGGATTTGACGAGCAGGCCCGCATGGCGCGGCCGCGCAGGGTATATTTGAGAAAGATGTGCAACAGGATTACCGTGATCGCGACGGTTCCGAGCACCCACAACACCTGCGGTGAAATCGCCGCGCCCAGGAACTTGAGGGAGGACACTTCATTGCCGGTGAAGTAGGGGAGAGAGCGCACCTTTTCGTCCCAGATATGAAGGGCGGCCTCCTGCATGACGATGGACAGTCCCATGGTGATGATGATGAGATGGAGCACGGAATGCCGGCGGAGTTTCCGGAAGAAGGTGATTTCCAGCAGGCAGCCGATGAGCGCCACGATCAACACCGCGCCGGCAATCGCCACGGGCAGCGGCACGAAATGCGCCAGCGTAACGGCCACCATCCCGCCCAGCATCACGAATTCGCCCTGGGCAAAATTGAGGACGCCCGTGGCGCTGTAAATCAAGTTGAATCCGATGGCCACCACGGCATAGATGCTGCCCTTGGTGACACCGGACAACAAATACTGTAATGCCAGACTTCCGTTTTCCATCGTCAGTCCTTCCGAACAAAAGGCCCCGGTCGGTTTCCCGCCGGGGCCTGGAGGAACCATTTTTTACCGAACGAATCGCACTATTTCTTGTAAATCGTGAATTTGCCGTCCTTGACCGTCAGCATTTCAAACGCCGTCAGGTCAAGGCCCGTGTGGTCGGTGGCGGAAAAATTGAAAATGCCCGCCGTGCCGACCAATCCATGAAGGTTCTCGATGGCGTCACGAACCTTGGCGCGGTCGGTCGTGCCGGCCTGCTTGAGGGCCTCGGTCACAATCAGAAGCGCGTCATAAGCGTGTCCGCCAAAGGTGCTCACGTTCTCCTTGTAAGCGGCCTCATAATCCTTCTTGTAGGCGGCCAGCAGCTTTTTCTGCGGATGGCTGTCAGGCAGTTCCTCCACCACCAGCAGCCGGCCCGCCGGGAACAGGATGCCTTCCGCCGCCACGCCGGCTTGTTCAGCATACTTGGGGTTGCCGAAGCCGTGGCTCTGGAACAGCGGGATCTTCATGTCCAGCTGCTTCATGTTCTTCGCCACGATGGACTGGGCAGGAACGACGGTCCAGGTCACCACGGCTTGCACGCCCGGTGTGGCTTTGATTTTGGTGAGAACGTCGGTCAGATCGGTTGCCTGCTTGTCAAAGACCTCGTTCGCCAGGATCTCAATGCCTTCGGTTTTGGCCAGTTCCTCGAGCTGTTTCTTGCCGGAGGCGCCGAAACCGTCGTTGCCGGTGAGAATGGCGATCTTGCTGATGCCTTGTTCCTTCATCGTGCGGTAAATCCAGGTCGCGGCCTGGCTGTCCTTTTGCGGAGTCTTGAACACGTATTTAGCCAGGGGATTGACGATGGCATCCGCTGCGGCGCAGGAGACGAGGATCATCTGGTTTTCTTCGCAGAGCTTTTTGATCTGCATCGTCTCGCCGCTGGTGGACGGGCCGATGATGGCCAGCACCTTGTCTTCTTCAATCAACTGCTTGGCAAACGAAACGGCTTTTTCGGGGTTGCCGCTGCTGTCCTTGATGATCAATTCCAGCTTCTGGCCGAGCACGCCGCCCGAGGCGTTGATTTTATCCACAAACATTTTTGCCGTCTTCGCCTCCGGCGCACCGAGGAAGGACGCCGGGCCGGTGACGGAGAAGATGGCGCCAATCTTGATGGGTTTGGATTCCTCCGCAGCGGAACAGCAGGGGACGGACAACTGGGCGGCCAGCCAGCAGGCGCCTGCTATAATCAGCAGATTTTTCATAGGCTGCCTTCGCTCGATTGAGGGGATTGTTGGACTAGAACGTGTACATGACTTCGGCCCGCAAGAAACTCATCATCTGGTTGCTGACGTAAAAATCGCCTGGGAAGAGGCATTCGCCCCAAAGGTGGCCGCTCAGGTGCTTGGTGAACTTGTATTTGAGGACGGCTTGAAGGTAATGGCCGCGGAAGTCCCCCGTCCCCGTGAACGCCCCCTTAGGCCCAACAGGCAAAGTCGCTTGAGTGGGCACATCCTGATCCGCAAACAACGCGTTGTAGGCAAGGCTGAAATTCATGTCCTTGATCGGGTCCACACTCCAAATCGGACCAACACGTATGAGATTGGCCGTTTGCCCTACGCGCGTCTCGTTAACGTAGCTGTAAATGTTGTACATCTCGCTCCACTGCGGATACCGGCCCCACAGCACGTCGAACATTTCATCGTTCCCCGTTTTCGGATTATCCCCGGAAAGAAACTCAAAGACCATGCTCAACTGATCGTTCAATTTGTCCTTGAAGAGGTAGCTGATCTTGCTGTTCACTCCAAAAGCGTTGAGATTGTGGTAGTTTTCGTCCAACGGTGCCGGCACAGGAGGATTATACTGATATTGTTTCCTGCCGCACTGATACGCCCCCTCCACCGAATAGTTCCAGTGCTCCTCCACCAAACCCGAAACGCGGGCGCCAAACGTGAAGATGTCTGCGTTGTCAGAGAATATCGAAGCCGGATAGTTGTTGAGGGCCGAGTCGTGTTTGTAGATAAAGAAGCCGTCCAAATTGGCTTCCGGCAGGCTCTTGTTGGCGATATACAGAACCGCGCCCTTTTCGTTTTGGTCGGTCAGGAGATACGCGTTCGGGTTTTCACCCTGTGTAGTGGAGGGGCCGATGGTGGGCAGCCAGGCGTCGGGCCGCCCGTACTGGACAATGCCGATGGCATCAATGGTGGTGTGCTGATCTTTCAGATCGACGGTGACGCGGGCGGAATCGAGGAAAGATGTGAAGGACCCGTCCTCGGGCGTGCCGTCTCCAAACAGCCAGTTGTCACCCAGGTTAATATCCTGGCGGCCAACCGTCACCGTGGCAGGCAGGTTCAATGCGTTCTTCCATTGCACGTTAAGGGTGTCAATGATTCCGTAGCGCCACTGCATGCCCGATTTATCGAAGTAGGTGTCCATGGTCGAGTTTTTCATGAACTCCCGCGGTTCAGCGGCCAGACGGACATTCAAGCTCAGGTTGTTGGTAATGCTCGTAAATACTGCCGGGAAAATGCTGGCCCCAATCCGGCCGCGAAAACGGAAATAGTCCTGTTCATGCACGGGGCCAAATGGCCCGCTGCCCGGACCGGAACCCAGGCTCAATGCATTGTTGAAGTACTCATTGCGCACCCGCATATCGCCCCCCCAACTGAACCAGTCTACCGGGTTCTTGACCTCCTTCGCCCACTGGTCGAAGGCGGTCGGTGGCGGCGCTGGAGTAACCGCGACCGGTGTGGCAGCCGAAGCCTCGGCTGGGGGGGCAGAAGTTGCACCGGCGGGCGCGGTGGTTGGAGTTTGAGCCAGGGCGGTCGCCGCGGCCAGCACGGCAAGAGCCAACGTCAGTTTCAATTTGGTGTTCAACATAAATTCAGATCTCCGGTCAGATTATCGGTTGAAGACTTGATTGTGATGTTTGTGATTTTCTGTTTCCACGACTGTTTCTGGGTCCCGGCGACGCGCCGGATACAATTGCGGACATCCAGTTCGCGGAATCAGAATTAAAAACAATTCCCGGCGTGTCCAGCCCGCAAAAGGCCTTTTTTACAGAAAACAGGCGAGTTGATGCACAATATTTCTGTTCTTAATTCAATGTAAAGGTTCGTCAAATTTGCGGGAAAATCAGGTTTCGAGCGCCCGGCTTTGTCCGGCCCTGACACCGTAAAAGCAGGCTTTTCATCGCCGGTGCTTTTTGTTGCAGTTGGCTAAATCTTGAGCCACTGCGAATTACATGCCTGCAACCAAACGACAACTCCTGAGTGGCAACGAAGCCATTCCCCCCAAAAAAAATGAAAACCGCGTCAAATTTTCCCGCACGGCGGGGGCGTCCTGATTTGCTGTAGCGTTCGAGCCTGTGGCTCGAATAAAGAATCCACGCCCTTTGGGCGTGGATTCTTTATTTTTTGACTTCCACTTCTGATGGGCCGGGCAATCTTGACGAAATTACGGATCAACTCACAGCGATGAGCGACACCGGTTCATCATGTTCATCGCGGGCGGTGCCAGTGGCATGCAAGTCAAGCGTAGGCTCGCCATCCACCAGAAACCGGTATTGGTGATGGCCATGAGGCAGCCACATCTGAATAAACCACCAGTCGTCCTCTCGCTGGTTCATCAGGATGGGGTGCCAGTGATTGAAATCGCCCGCCAATTGAACCATTTTTGCCCCGTGCGCAGAGCAGTAAAAATTGACCGCCTTGATGGAATTATTTGCGGAATAAATCCCGTTGCTGGAGATGTCTTGCATGGTGTTCATAAAAAAGATTTTTCATTGATGTTTTTCTTCCATTTTTGATTCATCTTCATTTTGATTCTTCTTGGAGTGAGTGAAATTTGTCTGGCCGTTCTTTAGGAAGCGGGAAAACGGCTGTTTGCCGTCAGCCGATCCGTGCAGATTTCCGGAGAAGTGATCAGGTTGTGAGCCATTGGTTTGATGTGCAGGCCAGGCCTTTGCCAGCACAGGCAGCGGATCTGGATGGACCGAGAAGCGCACCAGGTTGGCCGGGTTCAGGATCCCGACTCCGCCAGCGCGGAGTCCGAAGACCAAGCTTCGCTCTTTCAGAAGGGAATAGATTCTCAGTAACCGGTCCGCCGGCAACCCGGCAACGATCTCCATCCAAAGAAACAAGCGTTGGCCATTAACCATTTGTATATCGAGAAACACCGAAAAGTCATCGGACGCGCGGTTTTGCACCCGCCGTTGCAAGTCGTGAAGAAACTTGTGGAACTCTGTCTCCGTTAACTCCACCAAGGCTCCGATTACGAACGGGAAATCCCAAACTGAAAGCCGGTCGGTGATCAGATCAATCCGCGTAATTAGGGGAGGAATAAACGTGGTTACCGAATGGTTGCCGGCAATGGTGATTTTGGTTTGAGTGAGAATTCGAGCCGGGTTGAATTCACCCAGAGTGCGATTTATCACATCAGGATCAGTTTGGGTAAGCGTTGCAACGGTGCCATCAATGCCATATATGCGGATTTGCAGGCTTTGAGTTGGATGATTCATAACATCATTGGGAAACGGGGTCCGGCTCCGGTTCCCGGGTATTCCGGCTCAGGAGAGACTGGCAAAACTCTTGTACCACCTCACATTCAGCCCGTACCCAGTCATTCAAGGCAACACCTGCCCTGCAACCTTGGGCAAACCAGAGCTGGTGCGCCCGTCGTTCGATGTTCGTTTGTGCCCGAAGATGTTGTTCCGCAGCCAGGATAACGGCAGGGGGAAGATGCGCATAAATCAACTGAACGGTATTTTCGTGTGGATGCTGCTCCGCTTTGGACTGGCCGTTAAGTCGTGCTTGGAACGGAGACTTCCTGCACGTCCTCCATTGGGCGGGGTTGAATTGCGCCTTCATTGCCGAACCTCCACGACCGAATTGAGGGAGCCATGAATATTCGGCACATTTTCCAGGGCGTCGGGGTTGTGAATCCAAACTCCATTCACTATGAACTTGTATTCGTAGCGGCCCGGAGCCAGCACCAGCCGCTTTTCCCACCAGTGATCTTCGCCGTGCCGGATCATGGGCAGACTGCCCGGAGACCATTCATTGAAGTCACCGCACAGATAAACTTCCTCCGCTTCGGGGCTGCTCAACACGAAAGCCACTTCCCGGTGTGCCGGATGGGCGGATGAACGGTTGGTTCGTTCCCTCCCATTTCCAACTGTTTTAATCATATAAGTCCTTTCTATATATATTGTGGAATCAGGCTCGTTTGTTCCCCGGCTCTTCATGTGCCGTTTGCCAGGGCGGTTCTTCCCGTTCCTGACGCCTTTCATCCATCGTAATTAATAGACACGCTGAAGATTAATGGCCGATGAAGAGCAAATTAAAATGGAGAAAAACCGGAAGGAAACTTCAGCGCCGTTCAGCCTGCGCAGCGAAGCAGGAAGTGGCTGCGACCTCAGGCTTGGCCCCTATGCCTGGTGTTGTGTATGCTGCTGTATCTGAACGTAAAACGTATTTCGATGTGCGGGCGGCTTGATCCGCATGCCGCCGTGGAAATTTTCGGCCGGCGGCTTTGAACTTCAGCCAGGTCGGTGATAGTATGACTCCACTTGGGATAAGTGGAACCATTGCTCATCAGACCATGACTTTGACCATCGCACCCGACAACGGGCGGGGGCTGACCTCCGCTGAGGCCCGCGTGCGCCTGAATCAATTTGGCCCCAATGCGGTTGCGGAGGAAAAACCACACCCGTTGAAGGCGTTCCTCAAACGTTTTTGGGCACCCATCCCTTGGCTGCTCGAGGCGTCCATCGTCATTCAACTGTGCATTGGTGAAACCGTCGAGGCAGTCGTCATCGGCGCGTTGCTCGTCGTGAATGGCGTGTTGAGCTTCTTGCAGGAGGGCCGCGCGCAAAAGGCGCTCGCTTTGCTCCGCCAGCAACTGCGGGTTCAAGCGCGAGTGCGGCGTGACGGCCAGTGGGTCACGCTTCCAGCAGAAGAACTTGTCCCCGGCGATGTCATTCATCTGCGCCAGGGCAGCATTGTGCCAGCGGACGTGAAGATCACAGACGGCACGCTGCTCGTGGACCAGTCCGCGTTGACCGGCGAATCGGCCGCCGGGTCGGTCGAAGCGGGCAGAATCGCCTACGCCGGCGGGATGGTGCGTGGCGGCGAGGCGACTGGCGAAATCACCGCGACCGGCGCGCGCACTTTCTTCGGCAAAACCGCCGAACTCGTCCGCACCGCCGGTGCCGCCAACCGGCAGGAACATGAAATCGTTGCCGTGGTGCGAAACCTCTTCGTCGTAAATGCCGCCACCGTGATCATCGTGCTGGGTTACGCACACCTTCACGACCTGAGCCTCGGTTACGTCCTGCCGTTGTTGCTGTCCATTTTGCTGGCGTCCATTCCGGTTGCGCTGCCCGCCACCTTCACGCTCGCCGCGGCGCTGGGTTCGGTGGAATTGTCCCGCCGAGGCGTGCTCATCACGCGCCTGAGCGCCTTGCACGACATCGCCTCGATGACCGTGTTGTGCAGCGACAAAACCGGCACCCTCACGCGCAACGAAGCCACGGTGAACGCGTTTTGGGCGGCACCGGGCTTTTCTGAAAATGACCTGCTGCGCGCGGCGGCACTGGCCAGTGATCCCGCCGGACAAGATCCGGTGGACGGTGCGATTATCAAAGCGGCCAATGCGCGTGGCTGGCACGACGGTGAATTGACGCGCCTTGAATTCAAGCCGTTTGATCCGGGTACGAAGCTCGCCGTGGCCGTTTATCGCGATCCGGACGGCGCAAACAAAATTCATTTCCTGAAGGGCGCGCCCGCCGTGGTCGCCAAACTTTCGGGCGCGCCGGAAACGCTCTGGCAGTCACAGGCTGAGGCCATTGTGGCGCGCGGCCAGCGCGTACTGGCGGTCGCCCAAGGAAACGGCGAAGGATTCAAACTGGCCGGGTTGCTGGGCCTGGAGGACGCGGTGCGTGAAGATTCCAAGGCCGTGGTCAGCGCCATCCGCGAGGCCGGCGTGCGCGTTGTGATGATTACCGGCGACAACGCGTTGACAGCGCGCAGCGTGGCGGAACAGGTCGGAATCCCGCTGGTCGTCTGCCCGCCGGAAAAACTGCACGGCGATTTGTGTGGCGACGCGATGGATAGCAGCGTGTTCGCCGGGGTGTTTCCCGAGGACAAATTCAAACTGGTGCGGGCCTTTCAGCGCCAAGGGGCGGTGGTGGGGATGAGCGGCGACGGCGTGAACGACGCGCCGGCGCTGCGCCAGGCCGAGGCGGGCGTGGCGGTGGCCAACGCCACCGACGTGGCCAAGGCCGCCGCGGCGATGGTCCTGACGCAACCGGGTCTGGGCGGCGTGGTCGCGGCCATCGCCACGAGCCGCCGCGTTTTCCAGCGCATCATCACCTACACGCTGAACATGCTGACCAAGAAAATGGAACTCATGGCGCTGCTGGTGATCGGGTTCCTGCTGACGGGCCACAAACCGCTCACGCCGATGCTGCTGGTGCTGATTATTTTCCTGAACGATTTTCTCACGATGGCCATTTCCACCGACCGGATGGAAGTTTCGCCGCAGCCCAATCACTGGAACACTCGCAGTATTCTGCTGGCCGGCGTGGTGCTGGCCGCAGGGCGGCTGGTGTTTTCGCTGGGCATTTTCCTGTGGGGCCATTACCAACTCGGTCTGGACATGAGACATTTGCAGTCGTTGACGTTCTTCACCACGATTCTCAGCACGCAGGCCGGCGTGTATCTATTGCGCGAGCGGCGGCATTTCTGGCAATCGCCGCCCAGCCGTTTTCTGGTGTGGAGTTCGGTGCTGGGTGTGGGTGTCACCTCGATTCTGTCCTGCGGCGGCCTGCTGATGCCGGCGATTGGCGCGCCGGTGCTGCTCGGCGTGGCGGGTGTCGGGCTGGTTTATTTCACGGGATTGGACTGGCCCAAGGTGTGGCTGTTCCGGCGGCTGGATTTGCGTTGAGACGTTATGGTCCGCGCAGGCGTAATTTTCCAGTTATGTATGCTGGATTGCTATTGGTTAAAAACTGATTCGGGCCACGTGTCAATCCCCGCCTCGGATGGATTTTGATCTGAAGGCGGCGAACATTTCTCCGTCCACGGACTACTGGACAGAACAGCGCGTTGTTTCTGCGATGGCTCCAAGCTTGAACAGCCAGCACATAAAGCCAGGCACATTGCCATTATCAGCCAATTAACCACCAATCGTTTCATAACGCGAAAGAATTTGCCAGACGTTCATGTTGATTCATCCGCAAAGTTATAATTAGCTAGTCCTGCCAGTATGGCGGAGCGATTCGCAGTTGCGAGTTGGGATATTTCTCATATTTCTCCAACTGTCGTTCCACAAATCCACTCGTCAGCAGATCGTTGATCTCCGCATTAAGCATATTCTGAAATTCGAGTTCGTTTCGTTTGAACATATAGCAGTTGCCAATGACGCGTAATGGCGCGTTGGGCTTGATGTTAACGATTATTCCTGGATTTGCTTCTAAAAGCTCCATCGCTTGGGACTTTTCCATGATGATTATGTCAGCCTTGTTATTGGTTGCGTCCAAGAAAGAGCCCCTATGGTCGGTTATTCGGGGAAGGGCAACTCGTGTTGCGTTGGGGAATTGGGCTTTTGCGATCGCCTCGGCTGTGCTTCCAGCCACCATTGCGATACGAACATCCGGGGAATTAAGCGCAGCCACACGAATATTCTCGTTGAATTTTGGATCATCTTTTCGCGCGTAGATGTAAAACGGGCTGTAATAAAGCGGGTTGCTTAATGTTGCGAGTTTCGCACGCTCGGGATTGGCCCAGACCGCGCTTCCAATCATGTCATAGCGATCGTTTTCGAGACCCTCAATCTGCGCTGCCCTGCCAACTTCTTCGGTCCATTCGACCGTAAGTCCCAGATTTTTGGCCGCTTCCTCCAATGTCTCCACAAAAACTCCTTTGAGCTTTCCGTTTTCGCCCTTGAAGCAACCCGGCGGATAAACAGTATAGGCAGCTCGAATCTTGCCTGACTTCATCACCCGGTCATAAAGCGAAACGTGTTGCGGCGAGTTGCCTGTCTCTGCGGCTTTTTGACCGGGAGAAGCAAAGGCTGCTGCACACGTAAGGACTACAACGAGGAAAATTAACTGTTTAATTTTCATAAGATTAATTTTTTCTCTTTTGGCGCGGCCAATCCGGACTTGGCTTGTTACAATGTCAATCAGCCCGCCAACCCACGGGATAACCGATGGGTACGCTGACCAGTTCCGTTATCGAAATGCCCGTTGGAACCATCCACCCGTTGTCCAGGTGGACCCGGGTGGTTAGCCCGTCCTGAATCACTACTGGCACCTTGATCCAGACGTTGCCATAACCTTTCGCCCGGGCTTGCACGACGTATTTTCCGGCTGGCAAAAATTCCGGGCGGGGGGATTGGGCGTAGTGCCCGACGATGTTCTCCACGTGCCGGACCAGTTTTCCGGACGGCTGGTAGATGTAATAGTCGCTGTGCTGATAGTAGCACGGATTGTTGCCTTCGCCATGTCCTTGCCAGGCGGAATAGACCAGCAACTGTCCTTTTGAATCCGTGCCGGAACGACCAATGGGGTTGGGACCCACCGGAGCGAGGGTGACCGGGGCTGAGGCGCATCCCATCATCAGTGTAAACACCGCTGCGCTCAAGATCAGATTGATGTTTTTCATAACGTTATTCCTTTCCATTGGGAGACGTCCCGGACGGGAGGCGCGAACCTGTTCGCGCTCTCGGAGGGAAACCGTCGTTTGGACCGCAGGATTTTGGCCAAGGCGTTTGAACTGTTGGCGTGACCTGACGGAACCAAGGCTTGTTGACGCCTCTCTGTTTATTATATTAGACCGGTTGGAACATTAAGGGCGAATGAAGCAAACATTAAAAGTCGTGGTGCGCGCGGGTAAATGATTGCCAGGGTAAACCAAATCATATTAATACCTTTGGTTGATGAAACGCAGTTTCCCGTTACCACCAACCTCCTGGAACGACCGGGCAAAAAATCAGATGCAGAATTTGGATTTGGTCTGGGTTCAATGCAAAGGTTACCGATGCATGGCCTACCGGGATTCAGAAGGTAAATGGATAAACTTTTATACCCATAAGAAATTAACGGATTTCATTGAAGTAATTGGTTGAATCTTGGATTGTTGTCGGCAGTCTGTTTCCCCAAGGCGCCCAGGCGGGTGTAAGGCTGGTCGTCTGTAAAGTGGATGGCAGGCGTATGAAGTTGCTCCGTGAAATTGCTATGAGCAACGAATCATGCTGCGCCTGCTACATGGTTTCCCGCCGTACTTGGAATATGCTTTTAATACCCGACTCTCTGCCCCTGCAACCAATCGAGCACCATGTCCTATCCGTGACCGATAATTCCCGCTTCGCAGGCCGATAGCACCGCTGCTTCTACCAAACCGCAGGAAATAAGGCGGGCAACGTCATGGCTTTTCTGAATGAATTTTAATTAATTGTTTACGTTCTTTTAATCAACGTATGGTCTATTCCTTTGTCAAAGAGTTACAACTTATGCGAATCCTGCTGGTGGAAGACGAAAAGAAAGTGGCCGATATCATCGTGCGCGGCCTCAAGGCGGAGCGCTATGCCGTGGATGTCTGCCACGACGGCCAAAGCGGCTGGGAAATGGCCGATGCCTACAATTATGACCTCATCATTCTGGACCTGATGTTGCCCGGACTGACCGGTACGGAGATTCTCGAAAGAGTCCGGCGCAAAAATTCGCTGGTGCCGATTCTGATTCTGACTGCGCGCGACGGCATGGGCGACAAAATTAAAAATTTTGAAACGGGCGCGGACGACTACCTCACCAAACCGTTTGCGTTTGCCGAACTACAGGTGCGCGTCAAGGCCTTGTTGCGGCGCGGGCCGGTCAATCGTTCCAGCGTGCTGCGCGTGGGCGATTTGGAAATTGACCGCCTTTCGCAAAATGTGAAACGCGCGGGCAAAAAAATCGAACTTACCGCCAAGGAATACTCGCTGCTGGAATATCTGGCGACGCATCCGGGCCGAGTCTTCTCGCGCACCATGATCATCGAGCATGTCTGGGATCAAAGTTTCGAGGGGTTGACCAACATTGTGGACGTTTATGTGCGGCATTTGCGGGAAAAAGTGGACGATGCGTTTCCGGTCAAACTGCTGCACACCGTGCGCGGCGTTGGCTACAACTTGAACGACGAGACGCAGACATGAATACACGCTCTATCGGGTTTCGTCTGGTTACGTGGTATGCCGGCCTGCTCACCGGCATTTTCCTGCTGTTGTGCGCGCTGTTGTATCTCAACCTGAGGCATTTCCTGGAAAATGACCTGCGCGAATCCCAGGCGCGCCGCGCGCGCCAGATTGCCCAAACCCTGCTCGTTCATGTCGGGCAAACCGGCGAAGCTTACGTCGCCAGCCAGACGAAGGATTGGTATGAGCCGGAAATCAACGACCGTTTCATCCGGATTACCCGAGCCGATGGCACTCTGGTTTACGTTTCCGGAGCGCCCAAGGACGGAAGTTTCGATCCGGCGGAAGTTCCTATTTTTCTGCCGTTGTCGAAAACGGAATTCTACCACAAGTTGAAATTGTCAGGAGGCAGCACCTTGCTCGTCGCCGCGTTGAATTTTAAATCGTCCGGCAATCCCGCCTACCTTGTGGAATTTGGCGCACTGCTTGATCCGGTGGAATCCATGCTCAACCACCTGTTTTTACAACTCGCCCTGGGGTTGCCGCTGGCGGTCATCATCATTACCGTTGGCGGTTATCTGCTGGTGCGGCGGGCCTTGACTCCGGTCGAACAAATCACGCGCGCCGCCGAGCGGATCACGCAGTACAATTTAAGCGAACGTTTGCCGGTCGCAAACACCGGCGATGAATTGGAGCGGTTGTCCGTTTCACTCAACCGTATGATTACCCGGCTGGACGACGCTTTTCAAAATTCCAAACGGTTTGTCGCCGACGCCTCGCATGACTTGCGTACGCCGCTCACGATTCTGCGCGGCGAACTGGAACATTTCGCGGAAGACGGCCGCCTTGATTTGGACTCGCGCGACCGCGTAGGCAGCATGTTGGAGGAAGTCGTGCATTTGGGCAAAATCGTGGAGCAATTGTTCACGCTCTCGCGGCTCGACGCCGGCGAAGCACAAACCGAATGGACACGCTTCGATTTGAGCGAACTGGCCAAAACGACCGCCGAACAAATGAGCCTGCTGGCCGAGGACAAAGGCATTTCCATTTCCTGCGACGTCAGCCAGCCGATGCCGGTGAAAGGCAACCACGTGCGGCTCAAACAAGTCGTCGTGAATCTGCTCGATAACGCCATCAAATACACGCCGGGAAAAGGCGCGATTCAGTTGCGTGTTCGCGCCGTCAACGGCTACGCGGTGCTGGAAGTGGAAGACAATGGCATCGGCATTCCGCCCGAGGCGTTGCCGCATGTCTTCGAACGGTTTTATCGTGTGGATCAGGCTCGTTCGGCCGATTCCGAAAGCGCGGGTCTTGGGCTTTCCATCGTCAAATCCATTTGCGCCGCGCACGGCGCGGAAGTGGAAGCGCAAAGCGCCGTTGGCAGCGGCAGTTGTTTTCGCGTCAAACTGCCTTTGTCCAAAAGCTGAAAAATCTTCCATCCATGAAATTCAAAGTGGTAAAAATCCAATTCGGAAGTCTCCTCAAAATCCTGGCGGCATTAGTTATCGGCCTGGGCGGGTTGTGGGCCATACATCACGCGCACGCACAAGCACCAGTGAGCACTGACTTGAACGCTGCGCCAACGGCGGGCGTGGCGAAAGTGACGCGGGAAAACCTTTACAAGCAAGTGACGATTGCGGCGGAGTTCCGCCCGTACCAACAAGTCGAGTTGCACGCCAAGGTTTCCGGTTATGTAAAGGAAATGAACGTGGATTTCGGCGACCAGGTGAAGGCGGGACAACTTTTGGCCACGCTCGAAGTTCCAGAATTGCAGGATGAACTTAACAGTGCGATTGCCGCCGAACAACATGCCGAAGCCGATTACAAAAATGCGCATCTTGATTACACCCGGTTGGTCGCCGTTAACAAGGAACATCCCAATCTGGTCGCGGAACAGGATTTGGACAGTGCCGAAGCCAAGGACCTTGCCGCCGCTGCTTCCGTCGCCGCCGCGAAGGCGGATGTGAAAAAGTTTCAGACGATGGTGGATTACACCCGCATCACGGCGCCATTTGATGGTGTGGTCACCCGACGTTATGCCGATCCGGGCGCGCTCATTCAGGCCGGCACCGCGTCCGATACCCAGGCCAAGTCGTTGGTACGGGTCTCGGACAACTACCAATTGCGGCTGGATTTCCCCGTTTCCGTTGACTACGTGAAATACATTAAACTCGGTGACCCGGTGGAAGTGAGAGTTGAATCTCTTAATAACAAGCCATTCACCGGCACTATTTCACGTTTTACGCATGATGTGGACATGGATACGCGAACAATGACCACTGAAATCGAGGTGCCTAATCTGAACCTCGAATTGGACCCTGGCATGTATGCCACAGTGGTCTTGAAGGTGGAAAAGCGTCCCCAGGTGCTGGCCATTCCGACCGAAGCCGTCACGGGTGACAAAAAAGACACCGTTTATGTCGTCACCCAAAATCATGAAATTGAAGAACGGATCGTGACCTTGGGCTTGGAGACGCCGGACAAATACGAGGTGGTTTCCGGCCTGAATGAAGGCGATTTGGTGGTGATTGGCAACCAGGCGCAAATTCGATCCGGCCAGAAGGTAGAACCGAAAGTGATACAAACATTTTCGGATAAATGAAGATCAAAATCAAACTGTTCGTTGATCAGACCTGTTTTATGCCGCAAATCATTTATTTGCCTATAAAAAGAACGAACCCCGATGCCGGGCAATTACGTCGCATCTCTTCGTGGTCATGCAATCGGGAGGCTGGTCCTAAAATGACAACGCACCTGGCGGCGGGAAATTTTTGAATACATGAAAACAGTTTTAACTCCCGAACAACTGGAATCCCTGCGGCGGCTGGACGCCTGCACGTTGGCCAACGCCATTGAAACTTTTCACGAACGGCTGCGCAATGAAGGTTTTGCCGACAACTCGGTGCATTGTTTGTTTCCCCATTTAAAGCCGATGCTTGGTTACGCGGCCACCATTAAGGTCCGTGGTTCCGCGCCCCCAACAGCTGATAGCCGTTATCCTGATCGAACCGATTGGTGGGATTACATTCTTTCATTGCCAGAACCGCGCGTGGTGGCTGTGCAAGATGTGGCCACGAAGATCGGTCTTGGTTCATTGCTGGGTACGGTGCATGTCAACATTCTTCGCGCGCTGGGTTGTGTGGGTGCGGTGACCAACGGTTCCGTGCGTGACATTCCGGCAGCCGAGAGCCTGGGGTTTCATCTCTTTGCCGGCAGCGCCTCGGTTTCACACGCCTATGTTCAAATCGTGGAGGTGGGGGGCGAGGTTGAAATCGCCGGACTGAAAATCCAGTCCGGCGATTTGCTTCACGGCGATTTGCACGGCGTCCAATCCATTCCCCTCGATATTGCCGGCCAGATTTCCCCGGTGGCGGAACGAATCACGGCCAAAGAACAGGAATTGATAGCGCTATGCCAGTCGAAGGATTTTTCCATCGAGAAATTGCGGGCGGCCGTCACCAAAGACCGGTCTTAAACCTTCAGCCTTATCATCATGTCTCGTTTTGCCATCCGGCTTCCCTATCTCATCATTGTCATCTGCCTCATCACCTGCGTGGTGGGTGTGACCAGCCTGGTGCGGATGCCGGTGGATTTGTTTCCACCAATCAAGATTCCCGTGGTTGTCGTCGCTACCTTCTTCAACGGCATGCCGCCGGAACAGATCGAGACCGATATCACCGGACGGTTCGAACGTTTCTTCACGCTCGCCAGCGGCGTGGATCATATCGAATCACGCTCGCTGCCGGGTGTGAGCCTGATTAAAATCTATTTTCAACCGGGTTTCAACGCCGACTCGGCCGTCACGAGCATTGCCAACCTGGCGTTGGCCGATTTAAGGAAGCTGCCGCCCGGCACCCTGCCACCGGTCGTTTTGCAATTCGACGCCTCCAGCCTGCCGGTGTGTTTGATCACGTTGAAAGGCGAGGGCTTGAACGAGGCGAAACTTCGCGACCTCGGCCAGTATGACGTCCGGAACCAGGTTGCCAATGTGCCGGGTGCTTCCGTGCCGCAGCCGTTCGGCGGACGTTACCGGCAAATCATGATTTACGTGGACCCGCTCAAACTGGAATCGCATCAGTTGAGTGTCATGGACGTTGTCCGCACGGTGAACGAGGCGAATTTGATCCTGCCCGCCGGCGACGTGAAAATCGGCCCCTACGATTACAACCTTTACGTCAACAGCCAGATCAACGACGTGAAGGACATCAACCAGGTGCCGTTGAAAACGATCGGCAACGCCTCCGTGCTGGTCGGCGATGTCGGCCACGCGGAAGACGGTTCGGAAATTCAATACAACGTAGTGCGTGTGGACGGCCAGCCATCGGTTTATCTGCCGGTGCTCAAGCAGGGTGGCGACGCGAACACCATCGCCGTCGTGGACGGCATCAAGGAGGCGGTCGCTCACCTGTTTGATGTGCCCAAACAACTCGTGACGAAAGTCGTGTTTGACCAGTCCGTCTTTGTGCGCAACGCCATTGAGAACCTGATCCACGAGGGGCTGATCGGCCTTGTGCTGACCGGCGTGATGATTTTGGTTTTCCTCGGCAGCATGCGGGCCACCGTCGCGGTGTTTCTTTCGATTCCGCTCTCGGCGCTGGCAACGTTTATTGCCCTGTCACTGGGCAACAGCACGGTCAATGCGATGATTCTGGGAGGGCTGGCCCTGGCTTTTTCCCGGCTCATTGACAATTCCGTCGTCGTGCTGGAAAACATCTTCCGGCACCTGGAAATGGGCGAATCGCCCGAGGTCGCCGCCGAACGCGGCGGACGCGAAGTCGCGCTGCCGGTGCTCGCGGCGACGCTGGCAACGGTCGTGGTGTTTTTTCCGGTGATATTTCTTTACGGCGTCAGCAAATTTCTTTTCACGGCGCTCGCGCTGGCGGTGATTCTTTCGTTGTTCGCTTCGTATCTGGTCGCGATGACGGTCGTGCCGTTGTTCTGCGCCAAACTGATTCGCGGCCATCAGGAACAAAAGGAAGTCGGACATTCGGAGATTGGCCGGCCGAAACCGCTTGGCTGGCTTCAGCGATTCAATCTCTGGTTCAATCACAAATTCAACCTCATGCTTGACCGTTACGAAGGCTGGTTGAGCCTCGCGTTGCTGCGTCCGCTGGCGACCGTTGTGGGCATCACGGGCGTTTTCATTTTGAGCCTCGGGCTTTATCCGCTCATCGGCGAAGCCTATTTTCCACGCACCGATCCCGGCCAGTTTGTCATCAATCTTAAAGCTTCAACCGGCACGCGCATCGAACTCACCGACCAACTGGTGCAGCAAGTGGAACAAATTGTCCGCGACGTTGTCCCGCCGAAAGACTTGAAAATCATCGTCTCGAACATTGGCGTCACGCCCGGGTTCTCCTCGATTTACACGCCCAATTCCGGCCCGCACACGGCGTTTGTGCAGGTGGGACTCAACGCCGGCCATCATTTGACCAGCTTTCAATACATGGACCGGGTACGCGCCCGGCTGAAGCAGGACCTGCCGCAGATCGCCGCCTATTTCCAGACCGGCGGACTCGTGGACGCGATATTGAATCTGGGAATGCCGGCGCCGCTGGACATTCAAGTCACCGGCAATGACATGGAGAGCACCCACAAAATCGCGGCGGACATCGCCCAAAAAGCCCGGGCGCTGCCGGGCGTCAGCGACGTGCTGGTGCCACAGGATGTGGATTATCCGGCGCTGCAACTGGACATTGACCGGCTGCGCACTTCCGAACTTGGCCTGAATGAGAAAGAAGTCGTTGGCGATGTCATCACCGCGCTGACTTCCGACCAGATGATTGCGCCGAGCTATTGGGTGGACCCGAAAAGCGGCAACGACTATTTCCTGACGGTCCAGTATCCCGAAGGGTTCGTAAAAAACTTTGCCGACCTGTCATCCATCCCTTTGCGCGGCGCCAATTCGCCGCTGCCAACCCGGCTGGGCAACGTCAGCGTCATCAGTCACCGGAGTTCGCCGACCGAGGTGGACCATTATCAACTGCGCCGCGAAATGGATGTCTATGTCTCGCCCACGGGCGAAGACCTCGGCAAGGTTTTGCAGGGTGTTCAAAAAATTGTCGGCGGCCTGAACCTGCCGTCCAATGTCCGCATCGTGGCGCGCGGTTCGGCACACGCCATGCAAGTCTCGTTCCGCAGTTTTGGCCTCGGCCTGATTCTGGCAACCGTGCTGGTTTATTTGATACTCGTCGCGCAATTTCAATCGTTCCTCGACCCGCTGCTGATTTTGCTCGCCGTGCCGACCGGATTGACCGGCGTGTTGATAATCCTTTTTGCCACCGGCACGACGCTCAACGTGATGTCGCTGATGGGCGTGGTGATGATGGTCGGCATCGTCGTTTCCAACAGCATTCTCATTGTCGAATTCACACGGCGGCTGCGTGAGGAAGGCCGGCCATTACGCGAAGCCGTTTCCCTTGCCTGCCGTGTGCGTTTGCGTCCGGTGCTGATGACATCGCTCGCCACGTTGATGGGCCTGATTCCGATGGCCCTGAAACTCGGCACGGGCAGCGAAGCCTACGCGCCGCTGGCCCGCGCCATCATCGGCGGCTTGGCGGTGTCCGTTGTGCTGACGGTGTTCATCGTGCCGGCGGCATATTTTATTCTTTACCGCCGGAAAGAAGCGGCGGTAAAAGATTCCCCGAATGCCCCGGAAACCATTTCGCATTGAAAACCACAAAGTGAAACGAATCATTTTAGCTGTGACCGTTTGCGTCCTTTTTGCCGGCAAAATTGTTGCGGACGAGATCACCAACGTGCCGCTCGTTTTGACTTTGGCCGACGCGCAGAAACTGGCGTTACACAATCATCCACAGATTGCCGCCGCAAATTACCGGGCGCGCGCGGCTCAAGAGGTCGTTAAGGAAACCCGTGCCGGGTATTTTCCGACGGCCAATGCCTATGCCACCGCCGCCGGCGCGGGTTCGGATAACACGCGCATCATGGCCGGCGGTTTGAACAACCCGAGCGTCTATGACCGTGCCGCCGGAGGCTTGGCCGTCAACCAGCTCATCACCGATTTCGGCCACACCGCAAATCTAACGGCCAGCTCCAAATTTCAGGCACAGGCCGAAAGCCAGAATGCCACCGCCACCCGGGAGGAGGTTATGTTACAGGTGGACACCAGCTATTTTGGCGCGTTGCAGGCGCAGGCGGTCTGGCGCGTGGCTCAACAGACATTCGATACGCGGCAATTGTTGCTCGACCAGGTCGCCGCCTTGGCCACGAACAAATTGCGGTCCGAACTGGACGTGAGTTTCGCCCAAGTTGCGTTGGAAGAAGGCCGGTTGCTGCTGCAAAAAGCTCAAAACAATATGAACGCTGCGATGGCGTCGCTCTCAACGGCGCTGGGCTACCACGAATACCACCAGTTCCAACTGGTGGAACAATCGCTGCCTCTGGATGCTGTCACGAACGACGTTTCTCCATTGATACAAATGGCGTTGTCCGAACGTCCGGAACTGTTGAGTTTACGTGATGAGCGTGATGCTGCACTGCGATTCGCAAAATCACAAAGGGACGCGCGGCTGCCGACGGTTTCGGCCATCGGGGTGGCCGGTAATTCGCCGATACATGACGACCGATTGGCTGACAATTACGCCGCTGCCGGGGTTCAACTCAGTCTGCCATTATTCGCGGGCGGCCTCTACACGGCGCGTCAGCATGAAGCCGAACTGAAGGCACAGGCCGACGCGGAAATGTTGCGCACGGCGGAGGACAACGTGATCCGGGACGTGCGCATCGCCTGGCTGAACGTGAACAACGCGCTGGAACAGCTTCGGACCACCGAACAATTGGTCAAGCATGCCGCCGAGGCTTACGATTTGGCCGAGGCGCGTTATAAAACGGGCATCAGTTCCATCGTCGAATTAAGTCAGGCACAATTGAGCCTGACTTCGGCGCAAATTGCGAACACCAATGCCCGCTACGACGTTCTCATCCAGCAGGCGAATTTGGATTATCAGACGGGCATGCTGCATTGATGTTATGATGCCACGAAGTGTCGGCCGAAGGTTGAATGGGTGCCCCTGACGGGTCATACCGTCTCACCAGCGTCTGGCGGTTGAATTCGTTTCACAAGCATTCTCTTAACGAATTTTAATCAGCCATTCAATTGACCTTAATGATGAGGAGGTATCTTGTCATCATTATGAATAAAAAGGTTGTTCTTCTCACGGGTGCGATCATCATTCCGCTGCTGACGGGATGCTCATCGGCGCCAATCGTGCTCGACTCCGTCGGCCCCGCTCCCAGCGGGGATGCTTCATACTCCGGACAGGGTTATTTGCGGGTTTTTACCGCTGTGGATACTTGTCAAATGGGCGAAAACACTTACTATTATCCACATACCGGCTACAGCATTTACACCACATCCTGGAAATTATGGGAATATATTCCCAATCACGTTGCCAACGTGGATGAAACAGCGGCTTGGGTTGTGATTCCCGCGGGCAAATATGTCATCAAAGCCGATGCGAATTTTTATGTCTGGGGCGCGGTGGCCTATCCGGTGACGGTGCCGGTGGTCATTCAGGCAGATCGGACGACGAATCTGCATCTGGATGCCAACTGGAAGGTTCCCCCCAACATACCCACCAATGAATTCGTTTATTTGCCCAGCGGAAATCCAGTGGGTTGGCGAGGACCATCCGCCAACTGAGCGAATTCGCCGATTTCAGTTCATCGCGCGCCAGGCTGACCCCTTGTTAACGTTTGGCAAAAGATGTTCGCCTGCATTTTCACAAACAAATGCCCTCAATGGCAGGCTCCTGATTTTATGAAAGGGGCTTAATTCAAGAAGACCTTGTGATTACAACCTGAACCCGCGGATAGTTGGCTTTTGAGCGTTGCAGGCAAACGATACAAGCAACGCAAGTTGAGTGTATTGCGCCGACCGCGTATTGTGAGAGACCGGTTTGTGTTCTTTTCTCTCCGTCCTGCCGCCGGGAGTTGTTACCTAAACGTAACCTTTCCGAATTGTATTTGTAACATGGATGCCTATAAATGTCGCCACGTTTGTTTGGAACAAACATTTATGAAAAAAATAAAACTCAGGAAAGCGGCAACCATTGCAACCGGAATGTTGGCCGTATTCAATCTTAACATTCAAGCGCAGACGACACCGGCGTCGCCGCCGGAGTCGTCGCGAGATCCGCTGGTTGAGACGCTGATCGAAAAAGGCATCTTAACCGCCGATGAGGCCAAAAGGATTGAAGCCGAGGCGGCGGCACGACGGACGAACATGATAAACGATCTCCCTGTTTCAAAATTCAAGATGGCTGATTCCATCAAGAACATGCAGTTTTTTGGCGATTTGCGGTTGCGATATGAATATCGCGGCGCGGACAATACACCGGGCGCAACGCCGGACACCTATTATCGCGAGCGGTTTCGTTACGCCCTGCGCCTTGGCGTCCGCGGCGACCTTTATGACGATTTCAGTTATGGAATCCGGCTGGAAACTTCCAGCAATCCGCGTTCACCCTGGTCCACGTTTGGGAACAACACCACCGGTGGGTCAGTGACGCCATCCGACAAGAATTCAAGCAGCATCTATCTCGGCCAGGCATTTTTGAACTGGCACCCGGCCGACTGGTATGAAATGACCGTGGGCCGGATGGCCATGCCGCTTTACACCACGCCCATGGTCTGGGATTCGGATATCAATCCGGAAGGCGCGTTTGAAAAATTCAAATATACGATTGATAACGTGGACTTGTTCGTCGGTTTTGGGCAATTCGATTATCAAGATCCCGGTTCAGCCACGGAGGTGCCCAGCGGTGATACGTTCTTGTTGGCCTGGCAGGCGGGAGCCAATGTGAGATTCGGCAAGGACATGTCGTTCAAAATCGCACCCATGCTTTACACCTACACCGCCACAGGCACCAGCGGCGGGCTGAACTCGTCCTTTGTTGGGCAGGGCTCTGACGGTTTGAATGTCGGTGTGCCAGGAGGAAGCGATGTGCCCGGCTACAACGAAGAGGGTATTAATGACCTGCTCATTTTGGAAATACCGGCCGAGTTTGATTTCAAAATTGGGCAAACGATTTTGGGACCATTGCAGGCGCGGATCTTCGGTGATTTTGCCTACAACCTTAAAGGCGAAGATCGTGCACGCGCCGCTTACAATACCAATCCCGAGGCATTTCCCGGCTTGAGTGGACCGGTGAGCGGGCAGGATAAAGCGTATCAGGTGGGTTTTGGCATCGGCAGCGCCGGCCCGGTCTATGGTCCAACCCAGGGTTTGGTTTATGGCTCGACCTCAAAGAAAAACACCTGGGAGGCCCGTTTTTACTGGCAGCACGTCGAACAATATGCCTTGGATGTAAACTTGCTGGACTCCGACTTTTTTGAAGGTCGGGCCAACCTTCAGGGTTTTTACACGGCATTTGCCTACAGCATCACGGATGCCATTATTGGCACGGTTCGGTACGGTTACGCCGATCCCATCAAAAATAATCTCGGCACTGGTGGCAACAATTTGGATATGCCGGGACTCAACCCGATAAAGAATTACAATGTGTTGCAACTGGACTTGACCTGGAGATTTTAAGTGGACTCGCAAAGTTAAAGCGAATTCACTTAAGCAGGAAGATGGTCAGTTCAAAGTGTATGAGGTCCTCCAAGTGGGGAACCTCATTTTGACCGGCCACCGATGCATCAACTCAGAACGCGTACTTCACCGCCAGCGAGACGAGCTGGCGGCTGAACTCGCGACCGTCGGAATAAGCGGCCCCCGGCGCGCTGGTGGACGTTTTGTTGTCCACCAAATCGCAGGAATAGTTGAACTCGGCACTCCAGTGTTTGTCGAAGCTGTAGCCGGCCATCACGCTGGGGGTATAAATCCAGTCGTCGCGGTTTACGGGCACCTGCCAGTCGCCGATGTAAAGCGTGAAACCCGCCCCGGCAGTGAAATGGCCGGTGAACTGGTGCCGCCAGGTGAGGTCATACTTGATGTCCTGATAAACGCTCTGGCTGGAAAACGCCGGTTGTTCAAAACGCGTCCACCGGAAGTTCACCGTATCCGCCTTCGTCGGAAGCACGGTGACGGAGGCATCCACGTAGTACAGTGTCTCGTCCCGATTGAAGTCGGCCGGCGTCCCGGAGTAATAGTGGCGAAACTCCGGCCCGATCAGAAAATTCAACTTGAGCCACTTTGCTGGCGACCCTTCCACGCCAAACAAAACACGCTGGTAATAACAGTCATAAGGGCTGTCGGTGAAGGCGGTGTTGGCGGCATTCGGACCGGTAAACTGGTCCTGCTGCCCGTAGCGGTAACCCACCACGAGGAACGTGGACTTGACGGCCTCGTAGCCGATGTCCAGCCCGCCGTTCACGTCCTGTCGGTCGAGATAGTTTTCGTAGGTGTATTGACTGGAGGTGTTCAGCCGTTGGTCAGTCAGGAAATCGTGATAATAATACGTCGCCACGGGCCGGATGAACCAGTTGTCAAAAGGCAGCGTCACGCGAAAGGTGTCACGGAGGACGAACGCCTCACGCCGGTCGCGCAACGGAATGCCGCCGATGGCGGGCACGTCGCCGGGCCGGCCAAAGGTCGGTCCCTGTGTGCCTCCTTCGATGAACGTCGGGGCGTTGAGCAGTTCCCAGGTGGCGTCCTGGACCTTGCCGCTGAAATTGACCGTGGTGCGATGGGTCACGTAATCCTCGTCTTCGGCCGAGGTGTACATGGCAATCTCCGGTGCGTAACCCAGCGACAGGTTGAACCCGGAACAGGGTTTGTAATCCAGCCCGAGCCGCGGCACGACAGTGGTGATAAACGACGACTTCAGGGCCGTTACCGGGTGCAACCCAACCGCATTGGCGGCAGCCACGTTGGCCGCAGTGGGGTTCTTGTCCTGGATGTAAACGTTGTTGTCGAAGGTCTCCTTGAACGTCGCCTCGGCGTTCCAAGTCAGCCAATCCGTGGGGTTCTTCAACTCTTTCGTCCAATTGTCAAAAGCGGTCGGCACCGGCGCCGTGGATGCGGCCGGAGTTGCCGGGACGGTCGAGGCGGTTTGAGTTTGAGCTAGGGCGGTCGCCGCGGCCAGCACGGCAAGACCCAACGTCAGTTTCAATTTGGTGGTCAACATAAGATTCGGCTTTCAGGCCTGATTCAGGATCGGAGACTTTATTGTGACTTTCCGCCTCCGCGACTGTTCTGGGATCCCGGCGACGCGCCGGGTGCAATTGCAGACATCCAGTTCGCAGAGTTAGAATTAAAAACAATTCCCGGTGTGTCCAGCCTGCATAAACCCATTTTTACAGAAAGCAGGCGATTTAATGAAAAATATTTCCGTTTATCATTCCACGAAAAAGTGTTGTCAAAATTATGGAAAAACCGCGTTTTGAGCACCAGCCTTCGGCCCGGCCCCGACACCGTAAAAACCGCGCTTGTCATCCCCGGCGCTTTTTGTTGCACTCAGCCAAACCTTGAGCCACTGCGAAATACATGCCTCCAACCAAACGACAACTTTTGAGCGGCGACGAAGCCATTGCGCTGGCCGCGCGTGATGCCGGCGTGGCCCTCGGCGCCGGTTACCCCGGCACGCCTTCCACCGAAATCCTGGAACGGTTCTCCGAACTGGGCGGACACGGCCAGTGGTCACCCAACGAAAAGGTCGCCCTCGAAGTCGCCATCGGCGTGGCTTTTGCCGGCGCGCGCGCCATGGTGACCATGAAACACGTCGGCCTCAACGTCGCCGCCGACCCGCTGTTCACCGCGGCCTATACCGGGGTGAGCGGGGGATTGGTCGTCATTTCCGCGGACGATCCCGGAATGGCCTCGAGCCAGAACGAGCAGGACAACCGCCATTATGCCGTCGCCGCCGGCGTGCCGATGCTCGAACCGTCCGATTCGCAGGAAGCCTACGATTTTCTGCTGGCCGCGTTTGAAATATCCGAACGTTGGAAGCTGCCGGTGATTCTCCGCGCCACGACCCGCGTCTGCCACAGTTACACCGTCGTGCAGCCGCGCGGTCCCGGCGGAATGCCCAAGACGCCGAAATTCGAGCGCGACATTCGCGGCCGCGTGATGATTCCGGCCAACGCCCGCCCCGCGCACAAGCGGCTGCGGCAAAAGCTGGCCGAAATTGTGGAATGGAACGAGACCTGTTCGATGAACCAGGTCGTAAAGGGCGACAAAAAACTGGGGATCATCACCTCGGGCATTTCCTTCATGCACGCCCGCGAAGCCGTGCCGGAAGCAAGCGTGCTTAAACTGGGTTTCACTTATCCGCTGCCGATGAAAAAAATCGCCGCGTTTGTCAAAAGCGTCAAACGGTGCATCGTCATTGAGGAAGGCGACCCGTACCTTGTGGAAGCCATCCGCGCGGCGGGCATCAAGGTTGAAGGCAAGGCGGAGATGTACCGTTTCGGCGAACTCAGCGTGCCGCGCGTGCGGCGGATTCTCAACAACGACATCACCCCCGAACTGGCGCAGCCGCCGGGCAAACCGCCCCAATTGTGCGACGCGTGCCAGTATCGCCTGGTGTTCGAGGCGCTGCACCAGCGCGATTGCATTGTGGCCGGCGACATCGGCTGCTACACGCTGGGCGTGCTGAAACCCTTTGAGGCCATGGATTCGTGCGTTTGCATGGGCGCGAGCCTCGGCGTGGGCCTGGGGTTGCGTCACGTATTGCCGCCGGAACAAGCGCGGCGCGTGGTCAGCGTCATTGGCGACAGCACGTTCGTGCACAGCGGCATCAGCGGTCTGGTGGAGATGGTCTATAATCCGCCGCCGGACGGACACGTGCTCATCATTCTGGACAACGGCACCACCGCCATGACCGGCCACCAGGAACATCCCGGGACCGGCCGGAAGCTCAACCACCAGCGGACCAATAAACTCGTGCTGGAAGACCTGGCCCGCTCGTTCGGCGTGAAGCGGGTGCATGTGGTCGAGCCGCGCGTCGGTTCAAACGAGTTTGAGCGCATCCTGGACGAATGTTTCGCGAGCAAGGAATTGTGCGTCATCATCGCCCGGCGGCCGTGCATTCTCATCGTCAAACGGCTGCGCGAACTGGAACAACGCGATCAGGAAACCTGCGAATGCGAAAAGAAGGAGGCACCATGCGCGGCCGAATGATCAACGTGGTGGTGGCCGGGCTGGGCGGCCAGGGCGTGCTCAAGGCCTCGGACATTCTCGCCGACGTGGCGTTGCGCGCCGGCTTTGACGTGAAGAAAAGCGAGATCAAAGGCATGAGCCAGCGCGGCGGTTCGGTCACCAGCGACGTGCGTTTCGGTCAGACCGTGCTCAGCCCGATGGTGACCCCGGGCGAGGCGGATTATTTGCTCGTGCTCGAACCGACGCAGGTGGACCCGCACAAACATTATCTCAAACCCGACGGCATGTTGATCACGCCGGACGCGGTTGATGCCGGCAAACTGCCGAACAAGAAAACCCTGAACGTGGCGCTGCTCGGCGCGTTGAGCGTGCATCTGCCGCTGCCGGAATCCGGGTGGCTGGAGGCGTTGCGCGAGGCTTTCCGTCCGGAGTATTTCGAGCACAACCGCCAGGCCTTTCTCGCCGGCCGCGCCAGCCAAACCAAGAAGAAATGAACATTCAACATTCAACTCCGATGAATCGCGAGCAGGCACCGAACTCCCAACGCCGAACAAATTCAACGCCAGTGGATTGGATGTTGAATGTTGAATGTTGGACGTTGAATGTTCGTCTGCCTCGTGCTTGTGAATTCAGCAGTTATTCAGTTAATTCAGACAATTCTCCCAAATTGTTATGAGCAAAAACCGCGACATCCCTCCCATGCACCCGGCCAGCGCGATGGATTTTCTGCCGCCGGCCCAGTTGCGCGACGTGCAATTCACCCGCCTGAAAGACATGGTCCAGCGCGCGTTCGACCACGTGGCGTTGTTCCGCAAACGCATGGACGAACAGAAACTCAAGCCGTCCGACCTCCGGACGCTCGACGACATCGTCAAGCTGCCGTTCACCGTCAAAACGGATTTGCGCGACACGTATCCGTTCGGCCTTTGTGCCAGCCCGATGAAGGAGATCGTGCGTTTTCACGCGTCGAGCGGGACCACCGGCAAACCCATCGTCGTGGCCTACACGCAGGAAGACCTCAACGACTGGACCCGCGCCGTGTTGCGCAGCCTCGCGGCGTGCGGCGTGCACAACGGCGACATCGTCCAGGTCGCCTACGGCTACGGCCTGTTCACCGGCGGCCTCGGTTTGCATTACGGAGCGGAAGCCCTCGGTGCCAGCGTCATTCCCATTTCCGGCGGCAACACCGACCGCCAGATCATGCTCATGAAGGATTTCGGTGTCACCGTCGTTTGCTGCACGCCCAGCTATTTTCTGCACCTGATTGACCGCGCCACCGAGATGGGGGTGAACCTGAAGGAACTCCCGCTGCGCATCGGCGTGTTCGGGGCCGAACCGTGGACCGAAGACATGCGGGAGCGCATCGAGGCCGGCAGCGACATCCGGGCGTTCGACATTTACGGCCTGTCTGAAATCGTCGGGCCGGGCGTGGCCAATGAATGCACCCACCAGGCCGGCCCGCACATCTTCGAGGACCTGTTCTTCCCGGAAGTCATTGATCCGAAGACGCTCGAGCCGTTGCCGGACGGCATGGAAGGTGAGCTGGTGCTCACGACGCTCTGCAAACGCGCCATGCCGATGATCCGCTACCGGACGCGAGACATTACCGCGCTCGAACCCACCCGTTGCGCCTGCGGCCGCACGCTCCGCCGCATCAAACGCATTGGCCGGCGCAGCGACGACATGCTCATCATCCGCGGCGTGAACCTGTTCCCGTCCCAGATCGAAGCCGCGCTACTGAAAGTGGAAGGCACGCTGCCGCATTATCAAATCCTCGTGGACCGGCAAAAAGACCTCGACACGCTGGAAGTGCAGGTGGAAGTGACGCCCGAGGCATTTAGCGACACCGTAAGTTCCATGGAACAGATGCAGAAACGCATCGCGCATTCCATTGAAATCATCACCGGCCTGCGCCCCGCCGTGAAACTGGTGGCCCCGCGCACCCTGCAACGCAGCGAAGGCAAGGCGAAACGCGTCATAGACAAACGCATCATGTAACCCCGAGAAAGTGAAGCTATGAAAATCAAACAACTTTCCGTTTTTCTGGAAAACAAACCGGGCGCGCTGAGCACCCCGTGCCGGCTGCTGGCCAAGGCCGACATCAACATCCAGACCTGCTCGCTCGCGGACACCCGCGAGTTCGGCATCCTCCGCCTGGTGGTGGAAGATACCGACAAAGCCAAGCGGCTGTTGCAGCGGAACGGCTTTGCGGTGAAGGTCACCGACGTCATCGCGCTGGAGGTGGACGACAAGCCGGGCGGTCTGGCGGCAATCCTCGACGCCCTCGAAGGCACCGGCATCAACATTGAATATGCCTACTCGCTCACCGGGCGGACCAAGAGCGGCCATGCGCTGCTGCTGTTCCGGTTCAGCGACTCGAACACGGCGTTGCAGGTGCTCAAAGACCGTAACATCAGCACGGTCGGGAGCGAAGAGCTCTCTAAACGGCTTAAAGGTGACAAGTGACAGGTGGCAGGTGACACGAAAAACGTGAATCGTGACGGGTGCCAAGGTGGCAAAATCATGTCACATGTCACATGCCACGTGTCACATTTTATATCATGAAAGCCATCAAGGAATTTTTCAAGGGCGACCAGTTCGCCGCGTACAACAACATCGAACTGCTCGAGGCCGGGAACGGCAATGCCAGGGCGAAGATGACGCTGCATCCGCACCATTTGAACGGCCTGGGAACGGTCCATGGCGGGGCGATTTTCACGCTGGCCGATTTTGCCTTTGCCGCCGCCTGCAATTCCCACGGGACGGTGTCCGTGGCCCTCAACGTGAGCATCACATTCATGAAAGCCGCCACCACCGGCACGCTCTGGGCCGACGCCCGGGAAGTGTCGAAGAACTTCAAAGTCGGCTCGTATGCCATCGAGATCAAAGACGACCAGGGCGAACTCGTCGCCCAATTCCAAGGCCTGGCCTACCGCAAGAAAGACCGCCTGCCCTTCGCTCCCCCCGAAAAGAAATAGGGCAGGGGGCCGCGAGGATGGAGGATGGAGGATGGAGAATGGAAGGGCGCAGGGCAGGGGAGTTTTTACCACGAAATACACAAAATACACGAAACCATTTTGCCGCAAAGAGGCACAAAGAGCACAAAAGGTAGGGCGCGCACTCCGCTGCGCGCCGCCGCAGTCCGAAGGACTTGCCGGACATTAGTATCCGTCTGAGCGGCCACGGCTAACCTGATGGGAATTTGGGTCGATTGGTGGCGGCAGGCAGACTTCCGGTGACAGGAATCGTCTTTGTATCACATCATGGCAGGGGTTCGCCGGTGCAATACACGAAGGCATCAATGTCTTGAAACCTTCCGTCCTTAACTACGATTTTGATGGTATGTCTGGCGTTCGGCAAACCTGACTCCTCGTAAAGCACCTGCCCCGGAACCCAGGAGGAGCCACGGGCGTCCACGCTTTTTCGCAGCACGCCGTCAATATAGACCTCGGCATCGCCTTTATTGTCGTTCCTGCTTCCGACCCATCTGATGGCGGTCCCGGTGAATGAATACTCGGCGTAGCTGCCTTTTGCGTTGGAATAGTGGCAGGTAGCCCGGTAATACCCCGGGCTTGTGGCGTTGTAGCTCCACTTCCCGGAATACTTGATGTCTTTGCAAGTGTCGTCAACCGGCACCCAGGTACCCGCCGGGATGGATGTTGCGGTCGCCGTGGCCACCGGGATGGGACCGCCGCCCAGTCCCCAATACTTGGCAATGGCGCCAATATTCACGCCGGTCTCAAAACTGCGCAGACCGTTGCCGGCGTTCGGCTCTCCCGCCCCGTCGTAGCATTCGTTGTAAGTGCCCCAGCGTCCGGCAGTGGGGCCATTGATCAGCGCGTCGTAAACAGCCGCTTTTTGAGGATCGCCGACCGCGACCTGACACCAGAGCAGGTACCCGAGATCATGTCCTAGCGATCTCCCGCCCGGGATGCCGAGCAACGGGAGCAGATGGGCTGGTTCATCGAAGTAGTGCCGGACGAAGAAAACGTCGTTACGCGCGCGTTCGGGATGTTGCAGCGGTGTGCCATAGTAGAGCGGGAAAAGGGTAAAATTGACGACGGGATATCTCAGCCAACTGCCGTCGCTCTTGACCCGAACCCAGTCGTGAAACCCGCCTGGAAACTCGGGCATATCCGTGCGCCAATAATCCCTCTCCAAGGCCTCCTTCAGCCTGTCGAGTTCCTCATTGAGGTTGAGAATCCGCTGGTCCTGCGAGTTCAGATACGCCGCAGGATTGGCCCCTTTTGCAGTCAGGTATTGAATATAGAAATCCAGCGAAGCCGAGCACAGGGCGAGAGAAGGCATGGACCAGTAGTGCGACAAATGGCCATCAAACCCGGTTGGCCCGACGTCTCCGGCGGCAAGCTCGGTTTCGTCGCCGTTGAATTCCAATTTGCCGCCGTTGGCGAGGGCTAACTTCAATTGAATGTCCATCGCATACCGCAGCGAATCGTCGGCGTTGGTCAGTGTCTGGAGATCGTGGGTGGCGTAGTAGTAGTCCCTGGCCGCCAGCAGATACAGCGCGGTTACCTCGACTCCCGTGTTGGCTTCAGGATACGGCCCGCTGCCGGCACCGCTTCGATGCACGTAACTGTCACTTCCGACGGGAGCCGCGTTAGGAATGCAGCCATGCACAGAATACTTGTGGTCCAGCCATTGAATGAAACTCTTCAACTCCTCGAAATGACCGTTCTCGCTCAATCCCCGCAAACCACAGTAGGCGTCACGCACATAGGATATATCGTAAGCTCTTTCAGTGCAGACGATCCCTCCGTCACGAGCTTGATTCATTTTGATGATCGCCAAGCCTCCCTCGACGATGTCCCGCGCCCGCTGATCTTTGATGCGCTCCAGAGAATACTTGGCGTCAACGCCCGCAAACCAGCTTTGCCACTGCTTGATGCAAAGTTCGGCGTCGCTGACCGGATTCCTTGCCCGGACCAGGTTGAGACAGCCGCTGTCGGTTTCATCTTCATAATGCATATAGTGGTAAAGCGCGACGCTGTAAGTACCGCCGGGAGCGAGGTTCGTGGTCCCGGAATCGAGGATGAAGGCGTCGCCGTCATTGCTTGCGGAAGCGGTCGGTTCATTGAAGGCGATCAACGCAAACCGATTGGACCAGTTTTGGCATACCCTCTCCGCCATGCAATTGAGCGAGGTATCCAGTTTCAGGCTGACGCCGGCGGCGCGACTGTTTGAATCCCCGACAATGGAAGCGCTTCTTCCGTTACCCTTCCGCGGGTTTACGCGGGCCTGAATGCTGGCCTTGTGCGCGGCCGTGGCGGACTTGTTTCTGACTATCACCAGCCTTGCTGTCCAGGGTTCGCCACGACTGGCGTGGTCAAGCAGGCAAACCTCCAGATCCCCGACGGTGGCCAGCCCGTAGAATATACCCGTATTCCTGGCGCGGTGCATGTTTATGGTCAGCGGTTGTTGCGCGCCATCAATCAGCAGACTGATCTCCTCGTCGCTCAGATAATTCGGACAAGTGTAGTCCGGCCCGACCAGGAAGTCCCACTTGCCATCTGCAGTTCCACCGGCGCCTGCCACACCACTGCCCATAAAGAAGAACTCACTCTTGTTTAAGTATGGAACCTGGTCCGGCAAAGGTGTTTTACCGATTAGCGTGATGCGCTCTTTGGCTGTTGCCGGCTTCGGGTCGGAGATGACCTGTGCTGCCGCATCGGGGTGCGCCGTGGCGGAGACCAAGAGGAGAATAGACAAAACCAGATAACGGCCCACTCTTGACGATGGCGTCATGCAGTCGTGTTCTGTTTGAAGTCGTCCCCCCACCAGTGAGTCAAGTGGTAATGCCTCAGCTTGGCCGGACCTGGGCCATGAACGGATTCTTCCAGATTCGATTGGCGATCGTTTTTGAATCGAAACCATAATCTCCATAGATGTCCAAATCTTCTCCCGACTTCAAAATCTCATCAATCCACCCTTTTTGTCCGCCAGAAGCCCAATTCAGGTGATTCCAAACCAGACCAGTTTCGGTGGATTTTGAGAGAATATGTGCGCTGGGTGGTGGCACATCCGCACCCCACATTTGTGGGGACGCGCTGGGAAGGAGGATTAATGCATTAGTGATGCCCACTAAAGGACGAGGGCAAAGCGGTTCACTGTTACGCCATGTGCAAAGCCAGATGCGAGTGATGCTTAGTAATCACTCCAGTAGCAGCCGACGTGAGGAGGCTCTGACTTTTTCCGGAAGAAGAATGAGCCTCGTTACCTCGGCTGCTACGATCATGGAGACGTGCTCGGCAGATTTCCATCAACTCCGCGTGCTCTGGCGTGGTGTGGACAATGAGCGGTGAGAAAAGCTGTTCCAGCACGTAACCGTTCTTCTTGAGCAGCAGGCCGAAGAATTTCTTCACGTCATGGCTCACGATGTCGCGCCGGTCGGTGTCGGATTCGTCGTTGTCCAGCCCATACGCACGCGAGCCGACGACACAGCGGTAGATGATGAATTGTTCGAGGTCGAAGGCGGGGTTTGGTGTTACATCTTCGGCTCGCGAGTACGCTCGCCCCACCGGTCCAAGGCGGTCTTTGCTTTGTTGTTTCGCCCTGGCAGGATTTGAAAATGTGTGTGAATTCGCGAAATTCGCGTCAAAAGTTTTTGCGCCTTTTGTGCCTCTTTCCGCCTTCATCCAATTTCGGCGCGACAAGTGCGGCAAGGATTTCGTGTAGTTCGTGTTTTTCGTGGTTCAAACCTCTGCGCGGGGCGATGGGTGTCCAGCGGTTGCACAGTCCGGGTTGGGGAAAACCGGAGCCATCCTTGACTTTGTGTATCAGTCCTGAACGGGAAGCCGGTTTTTGAGACAACCATCTGCGCGATCCGGGATTCGGGAAATGGAGCCATCTTGGACTTCGTGTATCAGTGTCCACCGGAAATCAATTTTTTAGACAGCGTCCGCCGGGAAGAAGCCATTTTTTATCCAACCATTTCCGGCCGGCAGAGTCCTCCCGCAGGATGCCGTTGCATAGAGCATTCTTTTGCAGGCGTTTACAATTACCGGAAGCTCATTGGCATTTGGGTTGCTAAATATAAATCGGGGGTAATCGGATCGGAGGGACTATATTGACTTGGACTGCGCTTGTGTTTGTGGATGCGGCACAAGCGCGGTTACTTCGATAACGACCCGGCGATACAGCAACTTGGAATGCTGTTCCTATGAAAAATGACAATCTGGCAGTTTATGTCTGCCAGCGGCAGGTAAATGACATCCAATCCCCGCCACACAGCATCCGGCGGTGGTTCAAAGTTGCATTGGCCGCGCTGGCAGGGTTGATGTTGTTCACCTCCGCCCCGGCCTTTGGCCAGCACGTATTCGCCCTGGAGTTCAACCAGTCCGACAACCGGTTTGGCACCATCGACCTGTTGACTGGCGGCTTCACGCAATTGGGCAGCGAAGGGGGAACTCTTTTCAATGACATTGCCGTCGCGACCAATGGCGCGCTGTACGGCATCATCAATTCGGCTTCATTCGTGACCCTGAACACCAACAACGGCGCGGTCATGAGCAGTGTCGCTTTCAACGTGAGCGGTATTGAGTCCCTCGCCATCGGCCCCGACGGCACCCTTTACGGGGCCACCCAAGGCGCCCTTTATACGATTGATCCCGTCACCGGCATTGCCACCCTGGTGGGTTCGTTCAACAACAGTGTCATCGGCAATTCGGGACAAAACATCCGCTTCGGTTACGACGGCAACCTATACGACACGGACGGCGGAGTGAATGCCACCAGCACGCATTTGTTTCAGATCAGCACGGTCACCGGGGCGGCCACGTTGATGGGAACGGTGACCAACTTTCCGGGCTTGTGCCTGGAAAATGCCGGTGCGCAGATGTACGGCGTGGGCATTCAGTTGGGCGCGGCGGAGTCCCTCATGCAGAACCTGCTGGGCATTGACCTGAACACCATCCGGCCCGGGGGGACCAATCTGGATGGTTCGACGGTGAACATCGGTTACGAATTATTGACCAGCAACTTTCCGAATAATTTCAACTTTTCATCGGAGGACCTGTTTATTGTTCCCGGTTCCACCCTTCCTGCGCCCGAACCCAATGTGTTTTTGTTCTCGATTGCGGGCGGGGTTTTGCTGCTGGCCATAAACCATAAACGCACCCGGTGTTAAGTTGGCGGGCCAGGGTGGTCCGGCTTTGCGCTCCTTGCGGTTGTCGTGGGACGCATCTTGACACTGACCCCGATCGCATACGAGCCGGAGCGCGGCGTTTACGCCGCTTCATCGTTCATAAATCCACAGGCCAATCGTTTTGTTTATGCCCACTCGGACACTGAAGCGGCCCCGCACGGGCGGGACCACGCGCCGAGGCAGTTTGCTTCTGTAAATTCTCTGAACGGATTTTCTCTTTCTGCCTTCCGATTCCGAACTCCCATCTGCATCTCCTGAATCATGGCTTCTGGCTCTGGAATTCTGTATTCTTCCCTCACGCATGAAACCGCTGGAACCACCGGACAGCCATTGTCTGTCAGCCGCCATCGGCTGGCTGGGATTGGGCAACGTCGCGGAGGCCAGTGTGGAACTGGAAAAGATCGCGCCGCAATTCCAGTCCCATCCGGACGTGCTCGCCGTCCGATTCGACATTCACGCCGCCGCCGGGAAATGGGATGCAGCGGCGGAAATTGCCGGGACGCTGACCCGGCTGGAACCGAAAGAACCGGGCGCATGGATATCGCTGGCGTATGCGACCCGGCGGAAAGCTGGCGGAGGAATTCCCCAGGCCCGGACGATTCTGATTCAAGCCCAGCGGACATTTTCCATGGTGCCAATCAGATGCAGGCGGACGGGAACTAGTTTCCTGTATTCAGTTTGGGATGGACGATTTGGGCAATTGGCGTTTGAATGTCTCCACTGCATGAAGGTGAAATCATGAAGCTGCCGTTTGCCGACAAAGCCGAAGTTCCACGGGCAAAGATCTCACTTTATTTGTTGAACCCGGAGCATCGGCGAGGCAAAGGCAAAGCGCGTTTCTTTGCGAGCCGGGGATTCAGCGCGGACAACTGGCAGGCAATGGCTGCCGCGTTGCGGCAACATGCCGCCGAAAATGAAATCGCCAGAGAAGAAACCACGCCGCTGGGAATTCGCCTGGTCGTGGAGGGCGCGATGGCCATGCCCAACGGCACAGTTGCCAAAATCCGTTCAGTGTGGTTTATTGAGCCGGGCGAGCGGACGCCGCGGTTTGTGACCGCTTATCCGCTGAAAAAGAAAGAAGCCGTATGATCAAAGAATTGGATGACGTGATTCTGGCGTGCGACCTGCCCGAACACGGTTTGAACGCGGGCGACGTTGGCACGGTGGTGCTGGTGCATCGCAAAGCGGCGGGTTATGAAGTCGAATTTACCTCTCTGGACGGCGGGACGATTGCCGTGGTCACGCTGATGCCCCATCAGGTTCGTCCGGTTCAACCCGGCGCAATCGCTCACGCGCGCGAGATGGTTGCGCGCTGATCCCGCATTCCGAATGCCGCAGGGGCGACAGGTCGCGTGGCTCGGCGCACGATGCTGGGCGAGGACGGAAATCAGACTGGTCGCGCTGAAATCACATGAAACGGATGCAGGCGGACTTGTCGCGTCGAAGCGAAGCGAAGGCGGACGGGAACTCTTTTCCGGTATTCAGTTTGGGATGGACGAGTGGGGCAATTGGCGTTTGAATTTCAGCCGAAGCTATGTTGCCCGAATCAGAACTAACTCGATTATTGATAAGCTCTGAATCTCACTGGATCGAGCGGAAGCCGCCCGGCGCAAATGGTGCTGAAATCCGCAACACGCTTGTCGGCTTTGCAAATTCGCTTTCAGAAGGACAGCACGCGGTTCTGTTTATTGGAGTGTCGAACGACGGAAAACCGCAAGCTGTTCGGCAATGCTATTCAACAATGCTTGCCAGCCGTTTAGAAAAAATTAGCCTGACGACATGAAAGCGAATCAGTCGGTGGTCACACTTCTGTTGCTGCTGAATGTAGTCGTCTTTCAACTGCCTGCCCAGCAGAATGAAGCGGATCGCAAGCTGCTGGCTGAATTCCGCGCAAAGGCCGAAAAAGGCGATGCCCAATCCGAGTTGGAATTGGGTGCGGCATACTTCTTTGGCGATCTTGGCGTAGCGAAGGATGAGGTGGAAGCGGTAACGTGGTATCGCAAAGCCGCCGAGCAGAATCTTGCCGAGGCTCAATCCAATCTGGGCATTTGCTACGACACTGGCCGAGGCGTGGCGAAGGACGCGGTGGAAGCGGTCAACTGGCTCCGTAAAGCCGCAGAGCAGAATGACGCCAAGGGTCAATTCAACTTAGGCATCTGCTACGCCAGTGGCCAAGGCGTTCCGAAAGATGAAGCGGAAGCGGTGAAGTGGTATCGCAAAGCCGCCGACCAGAATGATGCCGAGGCCCAATTTAATCTGGCCGTCTATTACGCCAACGGCCAAGGCGTGGCAAAGGATGATGTGCAAGCGGTGAAGTGGTATCGCAACGCCGCCGGGCAGAATCACGCCTTGGCCCAGTACAATCTTGGCCTCTGCTACGGCACTGGCCAAGGCGTGGCAAAGGATGATGTGCAAGCAGTGAAGTGGTATCGTAAAGCCGCCGAGCAAAATGACGCCCTAGCTCAATACAGTCTCGGCTTCTGCTACGCCAACGGCCAGGGCGTGGCAAAGGATTACGTAGAGGGTTACAAATGGTGGTGGCTGGCGGCGGCGCAAGGCGATGAGGATTCTAAGAAATTCCTACCGAGACTGGGAAATAAGATGTCGCGGGACCAAATTGCGGAGGGAGAAAAGCTGGCGCGCAATTTTAAGCCGCAGACGCTGCCATCCTCTGGGGGTGATTTCCCCAGCACGGACATTTCTCGGATGCGCCCGTAGTCTCTTGGCACCGGCTTTTCCAACTCTGAGCGTATGGCAAGATGAGTCCACTTATTCTCATCCGGCGAAAGTTGGAGCCGACTCACCAGTCTTTGCTCCAAGTGCTACGACCCGGCAGGCGTCGGCTGCTACGGTGGATGGGGACAAGTCAATGCGCGGACGCGGGCCGGCCGGCTTTGCGCGCGGCGGCTTCCATCAAAATGAAAAATGCCTGGCCTTCCGCCGAGATGCCCGGCCGGTCGAAGTGCGGCGCGCCCGCCACGCCCTGGACAAATCCGAACTGATCCACCTTGGCGCGCACCGCCATACGCATCTGGTCGGCGCGGGCCAGATAATTCTCCGGCAGCCACCCGCCGCGCACGCTTTCGTAAATGGCATAAGCCAGCATGGCCGCCAGGTTGGTTTCAACGAACGACGAAGGATTGTCCACGTCGTTGTAAAACAATCCGTCCGGCCGCTGGTGCGCCAGGCAGCCATCGAGCAATCCCTTGAGCTGGGCGGCCAGTTGTTCGCGATCGGCCGTGCGATTGGCGGGCAATGAACGGAGCACCCGGGCAAAAGCAGCGGCGGTCCAGCCGTTGCCGCCGCCCCAGAATGCCGGCCCCACCAGGGTTTGCTTCGCCTCGGACCAGCGGTGGTGCATCAGTTTTTTGTCCGCGTCCCACAGACGGCGATGAACGCCTTGCAACTGGTCCATTGCTTCGTCGAATTGTCCTGCGGCCGCGAGAAAGGGCGGCGTGGTGAAGCTGCCGTCGGACCACATTTCCTGCGATCTGGCCTGATGAAACGGCGTGCCGTCCCCGGCGCGGGGCGCGCCCTGGAGTGCGAATTGCCGCATGTTGTCCGCAGCTTTCACGAGTTCGGGATCGCCCGTCTGGCGGGCCGACCACCATAGACAATCACCCAGCATGAGCGGGTCGGTAGTGGAGCCGCCCCACGCGGCAACCACACCGTTTGAATTGACATAAATGAGCGAAGAGCGGGCCAGGGCGATGGCGGTATCACGTTCTCCGGCCTCGAGCAGCGCCTGCCCGACGACGCCTTGCTCCCACGAGGCGCGTTGAAATCCCATCATGGCGGCCATCGCCTTCGCCACCAGCGGGTCCTGGCGGAATTGCGCGGCAAAGGCGGCATCGGGCACGTAGGCAAATTCAGCGGCATCCCGTCCCCAGGCCTCGAATTCGCACAGGGCGCACCATTTATCGGCGGCGGGTTTGAGGTTTTTGAGCGCGAGCCAGGAGACCGTGCGTTTGGCCAGCGGAAATTCCTGGCCGGTGGCGACCTGCTTCAACGCGAGCTTTTCGGTGGAGCCGTTGGAAAACTCGACGGTGGCCTCCTGCCAGTAGGAATCATGCGGCGCGTCCGCAGGCGTCCAGGCGGCGCGGAGAAACAGCACCAGCTTGTCCAGTTCCACCGGTTGTCCGAAATCGAGCCGCCACCAGATGTCCGGCTGCTTTTGCGGTCCCCAGGAGCCGCAGCCATGCACATCGCCGTTGCGCCGGTTGCCGTCAATGGCGCACCGGGCGGCGAACTCGCGCTGGTTATACTCACTGTTGCTGGTGGCGTGGGGAAACGAAACCGGTTCGCGATTGGTGGTGTCCAGCGGATTCAAGGCGACGTTGCGGTAGTCGGTTGCCGTCTTGCCGAGTTCGAGATACACGCCGCGAAACAGGTTGGTCTCATCGGCAAAAGCAGCGGATGCCAGTGGCAGAATGAGAATCCCAATCAGGGAATTTCGTTTGAGAAGGGCATGTATTTTCATGAATTTCACGTGCAGTTTCGTCAGGTCGCTCTTGCGCTGCAAGGGTAAATCCGGGCATGCGTTTGAGTTCAGGCTTTAGCTTGTTGGTGGCGGCGGGAACACGCTGAAGCGTGAACTCCAACTCTGAGCGCGGCACGGATGAAATTTGTAGGTTACGCCCGCCCTCAACCTGACCTTCTCCCCCAGGAGAAGGAATAGCAATTGCACGTTTCTGGTTTTGCGGATGAGCGTCCTGCAAATTCAGTCGCGCAAATTTCAAGGAGTTGGCGAATGGTTCTCCCTCTCCTGGGGGAGAGGGCCGGGGCGAGGGCGGACGTGTTCCCTGTCACGTGTCACAATCTTTCAGCCCCTTCTTCCACGCCGATGTCGCCGGGACGGTCGCACCTGCGCTCCGCGCGCAGATGGATTCCAGCGTCCGGTTGGTGGCCGCATAAAGCCGCGTCCCGCGGCTGGCCGCGCAACCAGCTTGCGGTCTTCCGCAAGACGGAAATCCACCTGCTTCTTGAAACTGTCCACCTTGGCCACTTGTACCGTCACCTGGTCGCCGAGACGGATGACGCGGCGGGTGCGGCGTCCGACGAGATTGTTGCGCGCAGCGTCAAATACGAAGAAGTCATCCTCAACGGTGGACAACGGCACCAACCCGCTCATAGCCAGCCCGGGCACATCCACGAAGAAGCCGAAGTTGCGCACATCGGTCACCAGCGCGGGATAACGCTCCGGCCGGCCGGAGGTGAGCTGCGCCCTCAGGAAGGCGAACAGCTTCACGTCTTTGCTGTCGCGCTCGGCATCGGCGGAATTGCGTTCGGTCACGGAAATGTGCTCGGCGGTTTCCTTGAGTGCAGATGTGGAAGGCGAGTTTTTATCAAACAAAGCCCGATGCACGACCAGATCGGCATAGCGCCGGATGGGGGAGGTGAAGTGCGTGTATTTCGTCTTGGCCAGGCCGTAGTGGCCGAGCGGTTCGACCGCGTAACGCGCGCGCATGAGCGATTTGAGAAATCCGATCTTGAGCGCCGGGCCGATGGGCAGGGTGCCGAGCCGATTCAACAATTTCTGGACCTCGGTGGTCTGGCGCAGGTTGCCGCACGGCACGTTCTGACTCAACACGTCCTGGCGATATTCCTGCAAACGCCGCTCGTCCGGCTCTTCGTGTACGCGATAAACCGCCGGTGTGTGCTGGCTCATCAACCGCCCCGCCACCGCCTCATTCGCCAGCAACATGCATTCCTCGATCAACTGGTGCGACACGTCGTTCACGGTCTTCTCGATGCGTAAAATGTTACCGCGTTCGTCCAGCCGGATTTTGGTTTCGGGAAAATCAAGGTCGAGCGAACCGGCCTTGAAACGCAACCGCCGGATGCGCTGGGCGAGTTCATGCGTCTGATGCAGCATCTGCTCAATCGGGTCGGACGTGGGTTTGCGCTGAAGAATCTCCAGCACCTCGCCGTAAGTGAAGCGCCGTTGCGAATGAATCACGGCGGAATAAAACTTCGCGTTCAACACCCGGCCGTCATGCGACACGAGAAATTCAACGCATTTGGTCAGGCGATCCACGTCCGGCTTGAGCGAGCACAATTCGTTGCTCAACGCCTCCGGCAGCATCGGGATGACGCGGTCCACCAGATAGGTCGAGTTGCCGCGTTTGCGCGCTTCCACATCCAGTGCCGTGCCGGGCTTCACGTAATGCGACACGTCCGCGATGTGGACCCACAGCCGCCATTGCTCCGCCGAAACGCGTTCCAGACAGATGGCATCATCGAAATCTTTCGCGTCGTCGGGATCAATCGTGACGACCCGGTGACGGCGGCAATCCACGCGGCCCGCCCCGTCGCGCGCGTGGACCGTCGTGCCGATGGCGTGCGCCTCGTGCAGGACGGCTTTGGGAAAATGCAGCGGCAAATCGTACTGGCGCAGCACCGAGAGCATGTCCACGCCTTCCTCACCCGGCGCGCCGAGAACTTCTACGATCTCGCCTTCCGGATTCATGTGGCGCGATTCCCATTCGCGCAACTCGACCAACACCTTGTCGCCGATGCGCACGGGCCGGCCCAGGTCGCGCGGCTCCGGCACATAAATGTCGTGCGGGATGCGCGGATCGTCGGGAATGACGTAGAGAAATTTTCGTCCCCGTTGCAACGTGCCGACCATCTGCGTGCGCCGTCGTTCCAGGATGCGAACCACCGTGCCCATATCCGCCTCGATGGCACCGGAGCGCAAGCCTTTGGGCCGGACATCGCGCCGCACCAGCACGCGATCTTCGTGCAAGGCCGTGCCGGTGGCGCCCTCCGGGATGGTGATTTCCTTGAGGCCGGGATCATCCGGCTGGAGAAAACCCTTGCCCTGGCGATTCATCCGGATCCGGCCCGGAATCAAATCCGCCTCGCGCGGCTGGATATAACGGTTGCCTTTGATGCGCACGACCCGGCCGGTCTGCTCCAGTTCGCGGAGCGCGCCCTGCAATACCTGCTGACGGTGGGGCGGCAGCCGGAGCAGCCGGAGCAGCTCCGGCACATTGGCCGGGACGTAATTTTTTTGGTCCAACAGACGGATGATCTGGTCTTTCATGATTTGCGATTCCGGCATGGCTTTCCATTTAACCACAACGAGCACAAAGGGCAACGGAACTGGCTTTCTTCATCTTTGCGTTCTCTGCGGTTAAATCAACAGCCTCCGCCGAAGTCCGCCAACAGTATGACGAATTGCGGGGCCTTGACCAGCCCCGCCTTTGTACGCCATGACGTGACGAAAGAATCAAACAGTTGGGCCGACTGGGTTTATTTGAAGAAGAATTCCAGATTTTTGGGCACGGTTTGACAATTTTCGAGGCATATAAACTGCTGTGTTTTTGTCTTTGTAACATATTTTCAGCAACTACTATTAATAATTATGCTCGCATACATTGATCCAGGAATGGGATCACTCATCTGGCAAATGATCATCTCGGCATTTATTGGCATGCTTTTTCTATCTGAAGAAGACCCGGTATCTGGTTTGTGGGGATAGTTCAGAAAATATTCCGCTAAACAGCAGGTCAGCCATAAAGATTTCAGAAAGGGGAGGCGCATTGCAGCGTTCAGTCTGCTTGCCACGTCGTAACAGGATGAAGACGGGTGGACGAAATTTACAGGAGCAAGCAGAGGTAGCACGGGTGTCCCGCCTGTCTTTTTTCAAGGTTCAGGGTTCGATGTTTCCCCATTCCCGGTTCTCCGCCTGCTCGCGAGGCGAAGTTGATTGAAGTGGCTTGACGAAAATTCAGGACTTCACGCGGTATTACAAGGGATTTTCCGGCAACGCCCGGTACAAGAGCACTAAAAAACCGGCAACGATGATAAAAGTAACGCGCGGCTCGGGTATGGGCACCAGAACCGAAGTTGTGGAAAAGCCGATCACCAGAGCTTCCGCGTAAAGACCGGCATCAGCGGTTGTGGAATTATAGCCGTTGCCAAATGCCGTTTGCGCAAGATCCGCCGCGATGGGATAAGCCGCGTCGGTGTCGCGCCCCGCTGAAAAACCCTGATAGGCCACTTCGATCAGCAAATCGCCGCCCTGATATTGATAGGGGGTCGAAAACGGAATCCAGCCAAAGGTGTTTGGCGAACTGCCACCCGGGAAATCGCCCGCGTTCACTGTCAGCGCTCCGCTGCGGACCGTCAGAAAATCAGCGCCGCGATTGTCTGCAAACGTTGTACTCAGACTGCCCGGGGCATTGGGTGATTGACTCAAGCTGATGTCGTAAATCGGGATGGTCTGCGCCGGCAACGCGGCTTCGTTTCCCTCCACGCGAAAAGCAATCCCGTCGATCCAGTTTCCGGCACCGATGTTGGTTAAAAGGGCGGAGCTGAACACCTGCTGGAAATGTTGCTCAGACGCGCCGAGCGGCGCGTTGTCCGATGAACCCGCTTCGGCCAGGGCAAACTGTCCCGGCACGATGTTGGTTTGGTCTGCGAAGACGGTTGCGGTAGTCAGGCAGATTCCGATCACGACCTTATATGCAAAATTTGTTTTCACTGTGCAAAACTCCACTGTGTTTTGTAAAAAGTACGAATCAAACGTCCTGTCAATCCCCTGATGATCAGCGTAGCATTGGGCCTGGAAGATCAACCCCTTGCATTTCAAACAGCCCAATTTTAGCAACTGGTGTGCCCGGTGACCTTCGAATCTTTCCTGATAAAAATGAATCATTGCTGTAATATTTTGTCTCAAAACAATTCATTTTCGAAGACAGGCACTTATTTGATGCCACTTTTATGTCCACTCATTTGTCCACTTTTCGGCTTTGGCAACCGGCTTTGTGCAGCGTTCCCGGCGTTGTAGCGTTCGGCCTGCGTTACCCTGATGTTGCAGCGCATTAAACCGGAGCGGTTGCCTGCCAGCAGCACATTGGCCGCATACTGAGACTCGATTCGGATGCCATGACTTCGTAGTATTCCACCACCGACGGCGATGCCTGCTGAACACACTGAACCAACCGCTCAAGTCGCCAATGTCCCGCAAGAGGTCACGGGGCAGCCCCGCCGCGTGGTCGTGGGCGGCGTCACCTGGCGCGACACCTTCGCCGCGCTGAAACATCGCAATTTCCGGCTGTTCTTCACCGGCCAATTTGTGTCGCTCATCGGTTCATGGATGCAGAACACGGCGCAAGGATGGCTGGTGTATCAGTTGACCGGCTCGAAGGTCATGCTCGGCACGGTGGCGGCCGTCGGGTCGCTGCCCTTGCTGCTGTTTTCCGTCTGGGGCGGCTCCCTGGCCGACCGGCACCCCAAGCGCACCGTGGTTTTATTCACTCAAATCGGGATGATGTCGCTGGCCTTTGCGTATGCGGCTTTGGTCGGGAGCGGGCTCATCCAGCCGTGGCACATCCTCGTGCTGGCAGCACTGGGTGGCGTGGCGATGGCCTTCGACATGCCCGCCCGGCAGGCGTTCACGGTGGAGATGACCAGCCGCGAGCACCTGATGAATGCGATTTCACTGAACAGTTCCCTCTTCAACGGCGCCCGCATCGTCGGCCCGGCCGTGGCGGGTTTCCTCATGGCGCATGTGGGCATGGCCTGGTGCTTTCTCCTGAACGGCTTCAGTTTCATCGCGGTCATCGCGGGATTGCTGATGATGCGCCTGCCCAGGTTTGTTCCCCCGGCGGAACCCACCTCAACCGGGCGGCATATGCTGGAAGGCTTCGCCTATGTGGCGGGACACCGGCGGGTCCGCCGCCTGCTCCTGTTTTTAGGCGTGGGGGGCATCTTCGGCTGGTCGTATTCCGTCCTGTTGCCCGCGTATGCGGCGGATATTTTGCATGTGGGAGAAAGCGGCTATGGCGCACTGCTCAGCGCCAATGGCGCCGGCGCGCTCCTGGGCGCTCTCACCGTGGCGACCTATGGCAGCCGCGTCCGGCCCCGGCGGATGATTCTCGGCGGGGTATGGGTGTTCTCGGCCATGCTGGTGTTGCTGGCCGTCGTGCGGTCATTTCCGCTGGTGCTGGCATGCCTGGCGGTGGGCGGCTGGGGGATGTTGCTCTTCTTCTCGACGGCGAACACCCTGGTTCAGACCAGCGTGTCGGATGCGATGCGCGGGCGCGTGATGGGCATCTGGGCGCTGGTGTTCGGCGGCCTGATGCCTCTGGGCGGGCTTGAATCGGGTGTGTTGGCGCAGGCGGTAGGTGTGCCGTGGACTATCTCGGCGGGGGCATTGGTTTGCGCCGCTGCCGGTCTGGTGATGTGGTGGACGGGGCGCCGCGATCCTCCGCCCCACGGTGAGCCGCAGAACTGAAAAATCCATCTGCATAGCTGGCGTTGATTTGCTTGCGGACAACAGAGCCGGTGTGAAAACTCATTTTTCGGGCATCCCACATCCATCGGCGCGTTTCTTTAAAATGCCTTGCGCCAAAAAATTGATCGTTACCGAATTTCATGTCAGCGCTTTTCACACAGCCTCGCCAATTGTCAGGCGTCATTTTATGTGAAGGGTCAAACTGATTAAGTTGTTTGAGTCAAACGCAAATGTTGTGGCTTGATCGGGTGTAAAGTAAGTGGTGAGAGAATAAACATGCCTGGTTCCGGCGGTGTCTGTATTGTTGATACTCGTAGCCAGTTCTATTTGGTGGCCGCCTGGCAAGACAGTCGGCGTCATTACACAGGCTCGACCATCGGCTAAAACATGACGGCTCGGAATACCATCTGCAACCTCGATAATGCCGAAATCCGCAATCTTCGGACTCGTCGCTGTCCGTGAATGCTTGGAACAGCCGGTAAACACCGATGCAACCAATGCGAGCACAAATAGTGCTGTGCGATATTTCATGTCCTTGATTAAACAGCCGACGCACAAAAAAGTTGCACCATGACGCAACTAACGCCGGAACTCACACACGCCGGGCCGATGACGTGATCCGCGATAGGGGATCGGCTTGTCTCGCCATAAGCACAGCGACGGTGGAAGCGGCCATCCCGCGTTGCCTGCAGCGAGAGGCTGTGTGAAAACTCATTTTCAGCCATCCCATCAACTCGTTTAGTCAAATTTCGCCATATCGAAAATGTGAGCGAAGTTTTTGCGGGTCTGGGAGTTATTTACACTATATATCCGCGCATAAATAATTCGACATGTGTACGGGGGCGCATTATGGTTTGTGGGCAATATGCGCCCTGTGTTTGCCAAAGGCAATGAACGAAGCGTGCAGTTGCTGCTGCAACTGCGCAAGGAAGCCATCAAAGACCAAGAGCCGCGCGTGGCCCAGCGTTTTCACGCCGTGGCGTTAAGCATTGAAGGCCAGACGACCAGCCAAATCGCCCAGTCCTTGAAAGTTCATCGCTCCTCCATTCCCCTGTGGATTGAACACTGGAATCGGCATCGGGAGCAGGGATTGCTGGAGGGTCATCGTGCGGGCCGTCCGGAGGGACTTAACGATGTGCAGCGGGAACAACTACAGGATATTCTGGACAGCGGCCCGGTAGCGTATGGTTTGGAAACCGGCATTTGGACTTCACCGGTCATTAGCCGCGTCATCGGCGATGAGTTCAATCGGCATTACCATCCTGGACACGTCCGCAAGCTGCTCAAGCAATTGGGCTATTCGGTGCAGCGTCCGACCACCCGACTGGTGCAGGCCGACCCGGATCGGAAGAACCGATGGGTTCGTTATACCTATCCGCGCCTTAAAAAAAAGCCCGCAGCGAAGGGGCGATAATTGTCTTTGAGGACGAGGCGTCGTTCCGCCAGACGCCCACCCTGCACGCCACTTGGGCTCGCGTGGCCAGCCAGCCGCACATTCCGACCCGGGGCGAGCGGAACACGCAGAAGATCTTTGGGGCCGTGCGTTTGGACACCGCACAGTTTATCTACCTCCACCAACAAGACTATTTCCAATGGGAAACCTATGTGGCGTTTCTGGATCAGGTTTTAGTGCCGGCGTTTTATCGGCGGGGCCATCGTGTGTTCTTAATCCAAGACAACGCCTCGTATCATAAAAAGCAGGAAACCTACCAGTGGTTCGCCCAACACCGCCGTTACGTCGAGGTGTTCCCATTGCCTCCCTACTGGCCGGAACTCAACGCCACCGAACGGATTTGGAATTACACGCGAAAGCACGCGACCCACAACCGTTTCTTTGAACAACCCCAACACCTTTGCCAGGCGCTCTTTCGCACCTTCCGCCATGTTCAACGCCACCCGGAAGACATTGCCAATTTAATGCGCCCATTCTTTTGACTATGATGTCGAATTACTTATGCGCGGATATATAACATATGTAGAACCCTCGACCTGAGGGAGGAACTCAAGGCTGTTGACTCCAACATAATCGAAATTGATAAGTGTAGGAACACTCGCCTGCACAGGATAGGTGTTATCGAAAATCATCTGACCTCCCGCAAACCCTTGAACTTCGATCTGCATTGGAGCGTAAATCCCTGAGGTCAAATAGGCCGAGTCTAAGTTGAATGGAGTGCTGCTGCTGATATAGGCCCTGCGGTCGTATTGATCGAAATCGAAGGCCACATTGGTTGGCGAGACCATTCCCGTATAATAGGCAGTTGTGGGGAATTGTGTCCCGGCGATCACACCAAAGCCCTGCCACTGCAAGCCGCCATAGCCGTTCGGAATAACGCCATAGCTGGAACCGGGTGACAGGTTATCGAACGTCAGTAGCGTTGCTGCTGTCGCGCCTTGAGTTGCTCCAAATCGAAGGACCGAGATACAAAGGAAGAACAGGAGTTGTAGTGTTTTCATGGGTTGGTTTAGCTTAAGCACAGACAGTTGTTTCACTGATTGAGTTTAAGTGAGTTTAGTGTCCCAGTGTAATTTCACTATGCGCGTTAGACCGCACACCCGGGTCGCCTTTGGACTCGAAAGACCAACGCAGCGGCCACCATAAACAGCACTGGCGCCGCAGGTTCGGGAACGGCCGTATATTTCACGTCCAAGGTCGGCCACGGAAAGGAATTAGGACCTGGGCAGCCAAATCCCATTAGAACATTTTGAGAAAGCGCTTGAAAAAGAAAACCGCTGTAGAGCGATCCGCCGTTGTTTTGGCTCTGGATAAACGAGGTAACATCGAAGCTCGTATATCCATAAGTTGGCGGAACACCTTCCGTGAAGTTTTGAGTAAAACCTCTTGATCATAATAATCAGCCAGCGAAGCAATGCCATCGCCGCTATACCCATACAATCGAAAAGTCCCCACATTCCCGGTGTTGCCGCCGCCACACCAAACGTCAATAGTCAGAGTGGCTGAACTGATCGTGCTGCCGGCGGGAATCTGGTAAATCGGGAATTCCAGAACCGCCCGATCGTCGTTGACCGAGTTGAGGTTGGCGTAGAGATCGGCAGTACCGTAAATATTAGTGTAATTATTCCCAAATACGTCGTGCCGCAAGTTCGCATAAGCTGCCAGTGGGAGCACCTTATCGGTCAGCGGGGGCAGATAATTGTCGGCTCTGGCTGAGGCCAATTTAGCGCATAAAAGTACAACGAGAATGAGAGTTTTCATGGGTTACTTGCATTTGAGTGATAAACTGTTTTCCCGAACTCAAACCACCAAGGTAACGCCGGCACATTCCCGAACACTTACTTGGTAGCTGTCTGATTAACTACGATTCTACGCCGACCTCCTTTCCTGTCCAGAGAAAGTTATTCACAGTTACACGAGCTGAGGGCGTAACCGTTTTTGGCTCCACCGATCCTGGGACAATTTCTTCCTGCCATATCTCAAGCCTCCGGCAGAGCCCATTGGCGTCAACCTGGGTTGACACCAATGGGCTCTGCCGGAGGTCGCTGACTACTGCCCGCAATTGACAACTGGGGTGAGCCTCAGAAAGAAGCTTGCATTGCATCATTAAAACGGATCAGGGATTACCGGCAACAGTGGCCGAGGCAGATCCTGCCGGTTCCGTATGTATCCGAGAACGAAGCTCGGGAAGACTCAGAAAATACGCGCAAGATACTCACCAGCTTGCCAAACGAAACCGGTCATACTTCAGTGGCGGAAACGGGCATAAGTTGTTAAGCCCCCAGCCGGTATTCTTCCAGCACCCTCACCCGGTTGACGGAGGAATACCAATCGGTCAAAACCAATTGCAAGCTTTCCACCCGGGTTTCGCCAAAAGGTGTTGCCCGGTTGGCTTCCAACAGAGTCTTCAGCCGCTTCCAGTCCGTGTCCGGCCGGCAAAATCGCATGACGGTCAGGTGCGCCGCATGGATTCGGTACCGCCGGTCCAGTTCATGGCTCAGCGAGCTGGTCCGTAATTCCTTCCGCAGATGATTCCGAATCCGCAGAAGCGTGTCGTCGCCGGGAAAACCCTGTATCATTGCCGCCTCAGCCGTCGCTGTCGTTCCCCGAAAAGCAATCGAAAATTCCCGATGCTCCTTCAAGACTTTGCCGATGACGGACCGGCAGACATCCAAATGTTGAATTTTCTCCTGCCAGTGTTCCGACCCCGGAATAATGGCCAGCACCGTCACATGAAATTCCTCGGGCCGGTAAAAATACTGGCCGGGCGCCGCTTCAGCCAATTTGCCCAGAAAGGCATTGATGGAATGTTGAACCGCCTGATTTGGCCGCAGCAGAAGGGTTACTCCCCGCCGCGGATCGCCGATCTTATCGGGAAGTTGAGGATCAATCCGGGTGCGACCGGCCTCGAAAGCCAAAGCTGCTTCGTGCCAAAGCCGCTCGTAGATTTTTTGCGCCCCGGTCAACTCGTCGCCCATGACTGGATTTCCTCCCGCAGCCGCTCCAGCGGCAGGCCGACGACGTTGCTGTAAGAGCCGGCGATTTCCGAAATAATCAGGTCGCCGTGCTCCTGGATGGCATAGGCGCCCGCCTTGTCCAGCGGATTCACCTTCGCCAGGTAATAGCGGATTTGTCCGGCATCGAGCGGATGAAACATCACGTCCGTGCTCACCGCAAAAATCTTTTCGCGGTGCGCGCGCAAATGGATCAGACTGATGCCGGTGACAACCTGATGCGTCCGGCCTTGCAGCCGCGTCAGCATCCGTTCCGCCTCGGCATGGCTGGTGGGCTTGCCCATGATTTCGCCGGCAATAAAAACCAGCGTGTCCGCCCCCAGCACGAGCGAATCGGGTTTTTTCTTGGCGATCGTGCGCGCCTTGCGATGGGCGTTGATCTGGCAGAGTTCGAGCGGCGACAGTTGGTCGTCCAGAATTTCGACCGCGTTGCCGGGAACAACCTGAAACTTCAGTTTCAAGTGCCGCAACAATTCCGCGCGTCGCGGCGAGGCCGAGGCGAGGATAAGCGGCGGCAGATTCACGCGCCAAATTTACGCAATGCCGGCTCCAGTGTCGAGCGGCGGAACACGTTGGAGTTCGAACTGGCGCAGCTTGACACGGCCACCCTGACTGGCGGCAGGATGCCGCCATCACTGGCACGCTGGAAGCGTGCCGCCACCGGTGTAGGCGGCCATCCTGGCTGCCAGTGAATGCGGCTTCCAGCCGCTTGCTTCTGCCAGTGCGGTAAATCGTGTCACGTTGCCACCAAAGAATGGTCCAAAGCAATTTGAAGCGTGCGTTGAGGCGGAAATTACGTTAATCCGTTCTTCCAACAAAAAAACCAGCCATGACCGACCAACAATGGAACGATCTGCTCGCCGTGTTGCGCGGCGAACTCCGGCAACCGCCGCCCGTGGGCTTCATCATTGACTGCCCGTGGCTGCCCGGCTGGCAGGGGCTGGACATTGCCGATTACCTGTCGAGCGAGACGCTCTGGTTCGAGACGAATCGCAAGGCCATCGAGACGTTTCCCGATGTCTGGTTCCTGCCGGGGTTCTGGTCCGAGTTCGGCATGTGCACCGAACCGTCCGCGTTTGGCAGCCGCTGCGTTTTTCCGCGCAATGAATTCCCCTTCGCCGACAAAATCATCACCGACGCCGGGCAGATCGCCGATCTCAAGGCGCCCAATCCCGCCACGGACGGTTTGCTGCCGTTCATGCTCAATCGCCTGCGCTGGGCGCGCCCGCGCATCGAAGACCTCGGCCACAAAATCCGGTTCTCCGTCTCTCGCGGCCCGCTGAACGTGGCGACGTTCCTCATGGGCACGACCGAATTCCTGATGGCGCTCAAGACCGACCCGGAACCGGTGCACCGGCTGTTGCGGGTCGTCACGGATTTCCTGAAGCAATGGCATGCGCTCCAGCGCGAGGCGTTCCCCACGATTGACGGCATGCTGATGCTCGACGACATCGTGGGTTTTATGGGCGAACCGGATTTCGTCGAGTTCGGCCTGCCTTACCTTAATGAATTGTACGACGTAAAGGTCGCGGTGAAATTTTTCCACAACGACGCGCCGTGCGCCAAATCCATCAAATATTATCCCGACCTCGGCATCAACCTTTACAACCCCGGCATCCAGACCTCACTCACCGAAATGCGGCGGCTCTCCGGCAACCGGCTCACCATCCTCGGCAACATCCCCCCGCGCGACGTGCTGGCACAGGGCACGCCCGACGACGTGCGTGCCGCCGTTAAGAAACTGATGGCGGAGGCGAAGGACCCGTCGCGGCTGATTCTCTCGTGCGGCGGCGGTGTGCCGCCCGGCGTGACCACCGCCAATCTCCAGGCCTTCCTCCAGGCCGCGCGGATGTAGCGTCGAGCCTGTGGCTATCGTCGAAGCCACACTTCGACAGTGAGACGTAACCATAACCAGGTAGGGCGCGGCACTCCGTGCGCGCCGTTTTGGAATCCTTGTGTCCCTATACGGTCGCGGCGCGCAAGGGACTGCGCGCCCTGCCACGAGGAACATGGAAAAGCGGCCCGGGCCTCCGGCTGTTATTTGATTTGGATTTAACTGACCGCCGGTCTGTGCCACTTTATGTCCATGCAAAGCGACCGCCATATCGTCAACCTCGCGCTCATCGGGTTCATGGGCGCGGGCAAGACCTCCGTCGGCCGGCTCGTCGCCGACCAGTTGCATTTCGATCACCTCGACACCGACGACATTATCCAGTCGCGCACCGGCCGGACCATCACGGAGATTTTTGCGACCGACGGTGAACCGGCCTTTCGCAAACTGGAATCGGAACTCGTGGAAGAACTCGCCCGGCGCACAAAAACCGTCATCGCCACCGGCGGTGGTTTGCCGATAAACCCAAAAAATCTTGCCAGCCTCAAGACTCACGCGCTGGTCGTCTGCCTGTGGGCGTCACCGGAAAAAATCTGGGAACGCGTGAAAAATCAGACGCATCGCCCCCTGCTCCACGACGCCGACCCGCAGAAAAAAATCCGCGATCTGCTGGCCGCCCGCGAACCGTTTTACAAACAGGCCGACGTGTTGTTGAACACCGAGTTGCGGTCCGTCCGCGAAGTGGCGCAACAGGTCGTGCACCAGTTCCGCCTCGAATCTTCCGGCCGGAGATGAAAGAAACAGCGGCATGCTTTGAAGCTTCGTGGGGCGAGCGTACCTGCGCCTGTGCCGCCGAAGCGGTTTTGTTGCCGCGAAGGCGCAAGCCGGCTTCAGCGTGCCAAAGTGGAACGACAGCGGCTCGTCAGCAGCCTCGCCTCACCGCAATTGAAGCCGGCGCATGAAAGCAGCCATCCAACAGCGGGCGCGGGAACTGGGGTTTGACGATTGCCGGTTCACGACCGCCGCCGCTCCCGCCAGTGCGGGACAATATCAAAACTGGCTGGCCGAAAAGCGACACGGCGAAATGGCCTGGCTCGAACGCACTGCCGCAAAGCGGATGGATCCACAGCAAGTCCTACCCGGCGCAAGGAGTGTGATTTGTCTGGCGGCAAGCTATGCCCGAGGTGACAAGTGGCAGGTGACAAGTGACATGAATCGGACGCCGGCAACATCTTGTCACGTGTCACCTGTCACCTGTCACGCCACCATCTCCCGCTACGCCCAATTCGCCGATTACCATGACGTCCTTGGCAAGCAGCTCAAACGGCTGACCGAATTCGTGAATCAACTCGGCGGCGCAAACACGCAGTCGCTGTGGTACGTGGATACCGGGCCGTTGCTGGAACGTGACTTCGCCCACCGCGCCGGACTCGGTTTCATCGGCAAACACACCAACGTCATCAGCCGGCATCTTGGCAACTGGATTCTGCTCGGCGAAATCATCACCACGCTCGAACTGGATCCGGATGTGTCGGAGAAAAATCGTTGCGGCAACTGCGCGCGTTGCATCGAGGCGTGCCCGACGCGCGCCATTACCGCGCCATTTCAACTTGATGCGAGGCTCTGCATTTCCTACCTCACCATCGAGTTGAAGGGACCCATCCCGGTCGAGCTGCGTCCGGCCATCGGGAGCCGGATTTTCGGCTGTGACGATTGCCTGGCGGTGTGTCCGTGGAACCGGTTCGCGCGCGAAGGAAAAATGATGAAGGCGCAGGCGCGACCGAACCTGGCCGCGCCGGACCTGATGGAATTGCTGCTACTGGACGAGGCCGGTTTCAAGTCGCGCTTTGCCGGCACGCCGATTCTACGGACGAAACGCCGGGGGTTGCTGCGGAACGTCTGCGTGGCCTTGGGCAACATCGGCGGCGAATCCGCCCTGCCCGTCCTGGAAAAAGCCACTGGCGATGCCGAGCCATTGATTGCCGAACACGCCCGCTGGGCATTGGAACGGATTCAAGGCCGGTGAGGACAGGTTTGAACCCGAATTCCGAAGCTGAAACCGCTAATCTTCGCTCATCACCGCTAATCCCATGAGCTTTGGGCGGAAGAAAGCCGGGGAGTTTTCTGTTTGGACGTTGTTATGGCAAGCCTTTGCCATCAGCGACGATTAGCGCTGATTGGCGGTTCAAAATCGTTTTCCGGGTTGAATCGGTTCGACCGGTGCATAACTAGGGATTGACAGTTTCCTCGAAGGGAATAGTTTGCGCTCGCTAAAGTTTTGGCAATTGGTCTGCCGCCTCTTGTGGCGCGCGTGGTGGGACTCCACGTGAGCGGCTTCCAGTTAAAAAGGGTAAAAAATCCACCACGGGACAATCATATGGCCAGTGAATTCCACCAGTCCGCTTCCCAAAACGGCGTGTCCATCACCGCTTACCGTGGCGACGGCTCCGCCCTGCTCGCATTCGACCTCGACCAGTATCTGGTCACCGACCTTTTTGCCGGCTTCGCCGTCCAGGCCACCGCGCCCGACGGGGCGAAGGAATGGCTCATGAACCGCCTTAATTTCGACACCGGTTTGCATTCCGGGTCCACCGCCGAGGAACGCCAGAAAAACTGGACCTATTCCAACACCGCCCCGTTCCAGAAATACCGGTGGCAGCATTTCCCCGCCCAACCGCAGCCGGGAACTTACACCTACACCGTCAGCCCCATGTATTTCGTTTCCAAACAATCCGCCGCACTCAAGCCCGGACCCGTCTCCGTCCCGGTGTCCATTGAGATGATCCCGTCGGATTACCCGAAGCTGAGGATTGGCTTCACCCGCAGTTACGTCTCCTCGCAGGCTTATTTTGAACGGTTCGGCAACGCGGACCTCCGGCAACTGCCCAAGACGCTCGACTACGCAACTGACAAGTTCAAGGAGCAATATGACTTTCTTGGCTACACCGCGCGGAAGCTGCTGTTCGATTTTCTGGCTGAATGCAACCAGCCTGACGTCCGGCTTGACGTTTTTGCGTATGACTTTGACGAAGTGGATGTGCTCAAGGCGCTGAAAGATTTGGGTTCCCGCCTGCGCATCTGGCTGGACAACGCCCCGTTGCACAATGCGCAGGCCAGTTACGATGCTGAACAGAAAGCCCTCCAAAATCCGGACCAACAAAAACGTCCAAAGAATCCTAAAACCCTCCAGCAATGGCGTGACGACATCCTGGAGGAAACGGTTTACCAACGGCTGCTGGCCTCCGCCGGCCAGGCCAACGTCAAGCGCGGCCATTTCAGCCGTTTCGCCCATAACAAGGTCATGATCCTGCGCAACGCCCAAACCGGCCAGGCCATCAAGGTGCTCACCGGCTCCGCCAATTTCTCCGTCCGCGGCCTTTACGTCCAGGCCAACAACATCTTGGTCTTCGACGACCCTGACACGGCCGGCTGGTATGCCCGGGTGTTCGATGAAGTCTGGAATGAAAAAAATGCCGCCACGTCCGCAGCCGAGTTCGCCAAAACCGATCTGGTCAAGGACTGGACCCCGCTCGTGAATGCCGACGGCCTGCCGCCGTTTCAATTATGTTTCTCGCCCCATCCCAAGCCCAAAGGCGGGACCGGCGACCTTTGCTCGTTGAAAAAGGTCGCCGATTCCATTGACAGCGCCGATAGTTCCGTCCTGTTCGCCGTCATGGAACTCAGCGGGACCGGCTCGGTGATGGAACGGCTCAAGCAGGAACAGGCGAAGAACCCCGACCTGTTCTGGTACGGCGTGACACAGTCCGTTGCCTCGGACACCGGCAAGCAGAGCGGGAAAAAAGCCGCCGGCGACCCCGCCGCCGAGCGCACCACCGGCGTCGTCATCAACAAACCCGACGGCAAGCGCGTGCTCGTGCCCTTTGCGTATCTTCACGACAATGTCCCCTCGCCGTTCAACGCCGAGGTGGATGGCGGCCCCGGACAGGTCATCCACAACAAGTTTGTGGTGGTGGATTTCAACGGCCCCAATCCTGCCGTGTTCACCGGCTCATCCAACCTGGCCGACGGCGGCGAGGAATCCAACGGTGACAACCTCATCGGCATCTACGACCGTTCCATCGCCATTCTGTTCGGGGTGGAAGCCATCCGGCTCATTGACCACTATGGATTCCGCGCCGCGCTGCAGCAGGCCGGGCCCGCACCCAAAACCGGGGCCAAACCGTCCGGCAAGGCCAAGCCGTTGAAATTGCAATCCCCGGCCGATACCGGCCCGCGCTGGTGGGAACCGTACTATACAAAGAACGAAGCCAAGTTCAACGAACGCATCCTGTTCATCAAATAATGGCCCAAGGATCGCCGAACACGCCCGCCGGGCAACGGAACGGATTCAACGCAAGGAAAGACAAATTTTCGGCGGAGGGGCGAGTTACACGAGCCCCCAATTTTATTTAACCACGAAACACACCAAAGACACGAAAGGTAGGGCGCGTCACTCCGTGCGCGCTGCATTCGAAGAAAAAGCCCGGGCCGGAAAAGACCAGACCCGAATTTGACAGAGGAGTCTGAAACCGGGCAGTTCCGTTCCCGCCAGCACGTGAGGAAGTTGGTGTTAATCCATGGGAAATTCCCCGGCTGTGCCGGGGGATTTCCCATGGATTAAATGTGCGGGATCTGGACCTGGGAGCGCCGGCGTCTCGCCGGCCAGTCCTTGAGCACCATGCCGGCGGGACGCCAAAGCTCCCAGTATTGTATTCGCCGGATTATTTCGCCAATTCCTGCCACAGATGCGCGCTCATTGCCTGGCCTTTCGCAAAACAATCGAGGTTGAACTTTTCGTTCGGTGAATGCGCGTTGCCGTCCGGCAAGCCCAGACCCAGCAGCAATGAATCCGCTCCGAGGATTTTTTTGAAATCGTTGACGATGGGAATCGAGCCGCCCTCGCGCATCAAGATCGGCGGGCAGCCGAACGCCGCTTTCAACGCACGCAACGCGGCCTGCGCTTCACGGCTGCGCGGCGAAACCAAATAGGCTTCCGCCCCGTGACCGGCATCGATTTCGAGGCGCGCGGCAGGCGGACAGATTTTTCGGAGATAATCGCACACGATTTTGCGGATGCGGGCCGGGCGCTGGTTGGGCACGAGGCGGCAGGTAATTTTCGCCCGCGCCCACGCCGGAACAATCGTCTTGCTGCCTTCACCCTGGTAGCCGCTGGTCAGGCCGTTAATCTCAAACGTCGGACGCGCACTGTACTGTTCGGTGGGCGTGAAGCCGCGTTCGCCGAATAATTTTTTTACGCCGAGCAATTTCTGGAGGTCGCGGTCCTTGATGGGCAGCCGGGCGAATTGTTCCCGTTCGTATGCTGAAAGCGGCGCGACATCGTCGTAAAAACCTGGAATCGTCACGCGGCCGGTGGCATCGCGGACCCGGGCCAGGAGGCGGGCGAGGGCCATCGCCGGATTTTCCACCGCACCGCCGAAAATACCGGAGTGCAAATCGTGCGACGGGCCGCGCACCGTGATTTCAAACGCGATGATGCCGCGCAGCGAATAAGTCAGCGCGGGATGTTTGGGGCTGGGTATGTCGGTGTCGGAGACGACCACGGCATCGCAGCGCAACTCCGCGCGGTGCGTTTTAAGAAATTTTGCGAGGTTCGCGCTGCCGACTTCCTCCTCGCCCTCGATGACGAACGTGAGGTCGCAGGGCAGGGGGGTGCCGGTTTTGAGATAGGCCTCGACGGCTTTCAAATGCGCGAAGTTCTGGCCTTTGTTGTCCATGCTGCCGCGGGCGTAAATCGAGCGGCCCTGGATGCGCGGCGCGAACGGCGGCGACTTCCACAAATCCAGCGGCTCCGGCGGCTGGACGTCGTAATGGCCGTAAATCATGAAATGGGGTTTCCCGCCTTCGCTTCGCTTCGGCGCGGCAAGGGGCGTTTTGGCAACGACGATGGGATGGCCGGCGGTGGGGCACAGGCGGGCGTTGAGGCCGATTTGCCGGGCGTGGTTCACGAGCCATCCGGCGCAGGCGCGCATGTCTTTTTTATGCTGTGGCTGGGCGGAGACACTGGGAAAGCGGAGATAATCGCACAGTTCAGCCACGAAGCGGGCCTGGTTGTGTTTCAAGTAATCGAGCACGACTTGCATGGCGCTTAGTTAAACCGTGAATGGCACACTTGCCAAAACAAAACTCACTGTGCCACCGCCTGATAATTCAGCGGAGCTTGACTTTCGATGGCGGTGGTTGAACCTGTGGCTGTCAGGAGTCACGACAAACGATGAAATGTCCATATTGTAATCATACGTTCGCTTTGACCTGGAAGGAGTATTTTTGCGAAATCCGGGGGCACCATAACTGTGTTGCCTGCAAACGCCGGTTCAAACTGGCATTCTCATGGCCGTATTTTGCCATCACTGTGCTGGTTACGTTGATCATCGCCGGGCTGGCAACGTTGCTGATCGCCCGCATAACCCATTCCCTGGCGATTGCAATCGTTGGTGGTTTGGTCGTCATGCTGGTCGTGTTATTGCCGTTGGACCGCTGGGGTGATGATCGTTGGCGAAAATCAGCGCCATTCAAACCGGATAAACCGGAAAGCTGAAATAAATCCCGGCGCTGGCGGACAACCATGAATTATTCGACATTTTAACAACATGAAACCCTCCGAGCTTTTTGGCGTAATCGTTCGGGTGATCGGTTTTCTGGTCATTCTCTACGGCCTGTGGAATGTGTGGGCGGGCTTTGAAAACATCTTTGAAAACATCCTGCCCATGAATGAAAGCGGCAATGGCGACCTGCCTTCGTCTCTTTCTTATTTCGCGTTTGGCGTCCCAGCCCTGGTGCTGGGGACCGTTTGTTTCTTCCTTGCCGACTGGATTGTCAAACTGGCTTACCGGGATTCTTCCCCCTAACGCGGCGAAGCCGCAACCGAAACGGAGTGCAGCCGTCCCCGGCTGCAGCAACGTGCGGCGGGAGAAAAGTCGGTGAATGGTTCATGCCGAAAGGGCAGGAATCGTTGCCTTTATCCGGCGAATTGCCTTGCGCGCGTTAAAATTTTTATCTGGTTAAATTTAACGTTCCGGTACAAACTACGCCTTTATGAAGAATAACAAGCCAACACGCCGGATCAGCCTTAAACCGCTGGAAACCGGTCAAATCTGGCGGATGGCGGAGTTAAATCTCAAGGTGGGACTCGTTGGCAAATTGCTGGTGCATTACAAACTGGCCAAGCCCGATGCCGTCCGGACTCAAACTTCCGTCAGCGGCAAGCGGGTTGTGGAGAAATATTTAAAGAAGAACAAGGCGGTTTTGATTCAGGAATAAACTGCAAAGCCGGCTTGCCGTTTTCGCCGGCAAATTCCCCTTGCTTAATTACATTGCGATTTAACTGGTTTAATTGAAAGTCCCGTTGCAGAATGGGACATGAGGAAAATTAAGCCGACGCGCCGCCTTCGCCTGCAACCACTGGAAACCGGTCAAATCTGGCGAATGGCAGAATTGAATCTCCGCGTGGGAATGGTTGGCAAATTGCTGGTGCATTACAAACTGGCCAAACCCGACGCCGTCAGAAGCTCCAACTCCTGCAGTGGTATAGCAACCGTTGAGAAATATCTGAAAAAAAACAAGGCGATCCTGGTTTCAGCCTGATTCACCGGCCGGAAAATTACCACGCCCGGCCGTACTGAACCGGCGTGGTCAGTGAATCTTTCCGCCCCAAGGCGCGCGCTGCCTTGAGCGGCCAATACGGTTCCCGCAAAAATTCCCGCGCCAGCAGCACCACGTCCGCCCGGCCATTGCGGATGATCTCGTCGGCATGAGTCGGCTCGGTGATGCTGCCAACCGCCGCCGTCGCAATGCCCGCTTCCCGCCGGATGCGTTCGGCAAACGGCACTTGATAACCCGCGCCCACGGGAATTTTCGCGTCCGGCACCGTTCCGCCGGAACTGCAATCAATCAAATCCACGCCCTCCGCCTTCAATCGCCGCGCCAACTCGATGCTTTGTTCGATGTCCCAGCCGCCCGCCACCCAGTCGGTGCAGGAAATCCGCACCGTAAGCGGCAATTTATCCGGCCACACCGCCCGGATGGCGCGCGTCAACTCCAGCAGAAACCGGATGCGGTTGTCGAAACTGCCGCCGTATTTGTCCGTGCGCTGGTTGGTGAGCGGCGAAAGAAATTCATGGCTCAAATAACCGTGCGCGGAATGCAGTTCCAGCCATTCGCAGCCGGTCGCCAGCGAACGTTTGGCCGCCGCGACAAAATCACCCTGCACGCGGATGATGTCCGCCTCGCTCAGGGCGCGCGGAACCTTGTTCAAATTGTCGCCGAAGGGCAGGGGACTAGGCGCCAGCATTGGCCAGCCGCCCGCGTTGTCGGACAGATGCGCGCCACCTTCCCATGGACGCGCCGCCGATGCCTTGCGACCCGCATGGGCGATCTGGATTCCCGGCACCGCTCCGTGCGCTTTGACGAAACGATTGACGCGCGCGATCGGTTCGACGTGTTTGTCCGCCCAGATGCCCGCGTCGCCCGGCGTGATGCGGCCTTCGGGCGCAACCGCCGTGGCCTCGGCGATGACCAGTCCCGCGCCGCCGACCGCGCGCGCGCCCAGATGCACCAGATGCCAGTCGGTGGCCGCACCGTCATCCGACGAATACTGGCACATGGGCGACACGCCGATGCGATTGCGCAACGTGACCGATTTGATGGTGAGCGGTTGGAACAGATGGGGCGGGCTGGCGGTGTTTCTATTCATCGGAAACCATTGTATCACGGTGCCGGGGGAAAACAAAATCTCACTTTCAACGTTATCATGCTGAACCACCCGGTGGAAGCGATCAAGCCTGGCAGATGGCCGGACAAGGGTAAATATCCAGACGAAACACGCGAAGCGTCCTGGAGTGCGCCAGCCCTCTGGCGCTTTGAGAGACGGTTGGTTCCGACGTTGTGGGCCGGTGTACCGCCTCACCGAACGGCTCGGGAATGAAGTTTGATGAAGTGTTTTGTAGAGCAGACATTTCTATCTGCTGGTTCGCGGAACTTTCAAGTTCCGTTTCCTGGCGACAAGCATGTTGCCTGAACCCGCAGACTGGAAAGTCTGCGCTACATGGACGCGGGAATGAGGGATTGAATCATCACGCGCCGGCCAGATTCTGGTGGACAAGGGTGAAAGCGGGGAATAAGGTCATTTTTGGGGGACGAGGTGCAAGAAGCGAACCGGTGACGCGGGATGCTTCGCCGGTCAAGTTTCGCCGGGCTACCAATTTCCTGTGGGGAGTGAGTGGATTTGTCCTTGGGGTTTGCATCATCAGCTTCACGTTGTATCGAAAAGCGGATGAATGAGTGTAAAGCACGAGTTTAAATTTCCACCAACGTATTCCCTTCCGCCCCGACCGGTTTTGGTACGTTGTGTTTTGGTGCGTTGTTGACGCCATATCGCCGGGCTGGCAAACTGCCTGCTCCCATGACAACCGGCGCTCAATCTGACGCGGACAGAGAGGATGCCACCAAGCACCCCAAAACTTACGATAGTTTGGTGTGGGTCCAGTGCAAAGGTTACCGTTGCCTGGCTTTTACCGACAAGTCCGGCAAGTGGATAAATTTCTATACCGGCAAGAAACTGGCAGATTTTGTCAAAGTGATCGGATGAGGGCGTAAAGCCGGGTAAAACCTCCAATTTCGTCGAGGCTTCGATGGACAGGGCCGTCACGCAGCCACGCCCCTTTACGAGGTTGAAGGCCAAGCGGCGCGACAGTGGCTGGCGGTTGAGGGTTACGTCTCCGGCAGGTTTTCCGGCGGCAGTTCGTTCGACGCCTTGATTATTTCATCCAGCACCTTTTGGAATTCGGCCAGGCCGGTGGAGGGAATGATGATGGCATTCCGACGCCCTTTGGAATCTTCAGAGATGCGGAGAAACCGGCCGCGCGGATTTTCCTTGAGTATGAATGCAATCGTCTTGCGCTCAATTTGCACCTGGCCGGTTTTGAGGGTGTCCTCCTGAACCGGCGGGCGGGGCTGCATATGAGGCAGGCCCTTGAAAGGCGATGGTCGTTCGTTTGAAATCATATGGTCATTCCTGAAATTGGCTGAGTATAAGCCTTATGGCGAATCGTTGGCAATGATTCTCCCCCGCAAATATTCTTTTCTTCAACCGTTTTCAGTTTACTTTCCTGCGCTCGGTGATGGCATTGAATCGTTGAAACGCCTGGCATGAAAAAATGTCCTTATTGCGGGAAGGAGAATCCTGACGATGCGGAAGTGTGTGCGGTTGATGGGCAGTCGCTAACAGGCCAAGCGGAAGCCCGGACCAAGCTCACTGGCGTCTGGCGCGGCGCCTACGGTTTTGAAACTCCCGAACATCCTGCCGGGAACAAAGTGGTTCCTTTCACACTCAAGTTGAAACAGGGCTGGATGGGACATTTCACCGGCACGGTCAACGAAGACCCACCCACCGGGATGCCGGGGAACGGCATGATTGACGGATACTTCGATTTCCCAACGATTGAATTCAAAAAAACAGATGCCGATTTGTTACGTCGCCGAACCTGATGGCCGCATGATTACCTTACGCGAAAAATTGCTCACGGATGGGCACGCCTGTGAATTTGACCCGCCGCATCCGCCAATTTTTTACGAAGGGAAGTTTCTGGATGCCAACCGCGTACAAGGCACATGGATCATCCGGCCCATCTCCATTCCGGTCCCGGGTGGCGGGCACATACCCATGCCGCAGGCAACCGGGATCTGGTGCGCGGAATTCGTTACTGCCGACATGAAGGCCATTCCAACCGGCGGCCCACATGAGCCGTTCTATGACAAAACATTGTTGCCCCAGACGGATTCATCCCCGGACGCGGAAGTAGAAGGAGCTTCCACCTTTCGCAGCATGGGGAAATTCCCGGTAGCGGACGTGGAGTCATTTTTAAAGCGGTTTGAGAAGGCAAAAATCCGATACAAAATCAGCCAGGATGACTCCGCCATCCGGCAAATGATGCCGTTCACGGCAATGACGGGCGGCTATTCCGGGATGGCTCCAATGATTGAAATATTTGTCCATGACGAAGATGAGGCAAAGGCGATTGAGATCATGGCAGAGGAAGACAAAGTTTGAGTTGGATGCAATAAATTTGACGGCATGTTTCCGCCGCCCCTCCAGGGCTTTTGTCCATTTGACATTTAAAGCCCACGGCTGAAGCCGTGGGCTATTATCTTTTGCGTCTCGGGACTTTGTTTCGTGTATTTTGTTTATTTCGCGGTCAGATTTTGCGCTCTTTGCGTTGTTTGTGGTTGAAAAGAATTCGTGCCAAATCGTTCTGTGTGACAGGGGAATTTTCTTTTCTTCAACCGCTTTCCGGTTATCCTGCTGCGCTCTGATTTAAGACAATGGACGCAGCGCATATTCGCAATTTCAGCATCATTGCCCATATTGACCATGGGAAGACGACGCTTTCCGACCGCCTGCTGCATCGCACCGGCACCATCGCCACCCGCGACATGGAGGCGCAGTTGCTCGATTCGATGGACCTCGAAAAGGAGCGCGGTATCACCATCAAGGCGCATCCGGTCACGATGCGTTACACGGCCAAAAACGGCGAGACTTACGAGCTGAACCTGATTGATACGCCGGGGCATGTGGATTTTTCCTACGAGGTGTCGCGCAGCTTGAGCGCGTGCGAAGGGGCGCTACTCATCGTGGACGCAGCGCAGGGCGTCGAGGCGCAAACGGTCGCCAACGTCCACCTGGCGATGAAGCAGAACCTCACCATCATCCCCGTCATCAACAAGATTGACCTGCCGCACGCGAATGTCCCGGAAACCCGGAAACAGCTTGAGGACATCCTGGCCATTCCGGGCGACACGGCGATTCTGGCCAGCGCCAAGGAAGGGATTGGGATTGATGAAATTTTGGAAGCAATCGTTGAGCGCATTCCGCCGCCGAAGCCGACGGGCGCGCCGTCTTTGCAGGCGCTGGGCTTCGATTCCCTTTTCGACACTTACAAGGGTGTCATCACGCATGTGCGCGTGTTCAACGGCGAGTTGAGGGCGGGAATGCACGTGAAACTGCTCCACTCCGGCAAAAACGTGGAGATCAAGGAAGTCGGCAGTTTCAATCCCAAACCTTACGTGCGCGAGAAATTGGAAGTGGGCGAGACGGGTTATTTCACCGCGAACATCAAAAGCCCCAAGGAAGTGAAGATGGGCGACACGGTGACCGACGCGCGGAATCCTTCACCGGTGCTGGCGGGGTTCAAGGAAATTCATCCGATGGTATTCAGCGGGATTTATCCCATCAACACCGGCGATTACGAGCATCTCAAGGCGAACATGGGCAAGTTGCAGCTCAACGACTCGGCGTTCGTTTACCAGTCGGAAACGTCGATCGCGCTCGGCTTTGGTTTTCGTTGCGGGTTTCTCGGTCTGTTGCACCTGGAAATTGTGCAGGAACGGTTGCGCCGCGAATACGGCATGGACATCATCGCGACGTATCCGAGCGTGGTGTATCGCGTGACGATGAACGACGGCGTCGTGAAGCAAATTGACAACCCGGCGTTTTTGCCGGAACCGAATTACATCCTGAAAATCGAGGAACCGATGGTCAAGGCCTTTGTGATTTGCCCGAACGAAAGCATCGGCGACATGATGGCCTTGATTTCCGAGAAGCGCGGCGCGGTGGACCAGACGGAAACGCTGGACGCCCGGCGGGTCATGCTGACGGGATTGTTGCCGTTGAATGAGATTTTGATCGATTTCCACGACCGCATCAAAAGCCTGACGCGCGGTTACGGTTCGATGGATTACGAGCACGCCGATTATCGGGAGTCCGACATGGTGAAGCTCGACCTGCTCGTGAACAACGAGTCGGTGGACGCGTTTTCGTGCATCGTGCATCGCGACAAGGCGGAGGGCAGGGGACGCGTGCTCGCGGCCAAGCTCAAGGAAGTCATCCCCCACCAACAATATCAGGTCGCCATCCAGGCGGCCATTGGCGGGAAAATTATCGCGCGCGAAACGGTCAGCGCCTTCCGCAAGGATGTGACGGCGAAATGTTACGGCGGCGACATCACGCGCAAACGCAAGTTGCTGGAAAAGCAAAAGGAAGGCAAAAAACGCATGAAAGCGTTCGGCACGGTCAACATTCCGCAGGAAGCATTCATCGAGGTGCTTAAAGCATGAACAAAAGTCGAGGGCCGAAGGTCGAAGGACGAGGGCAGGGGAATGGCCTGCGGCCCGATTTGCCTGTTTTTGGTCCTCAACCCTCAACCCTCAACCCTCAACTATCAACCATGATGATAATCCGCTGGTTTTATTCCAAAACGGTCCGCGACGCGTGCGCCATGCGCAAGCACGTGCAACATTTGTTGAGCGCGCAACGCGATGTTCTCACGCCACCGGCAATCGGCGGAGTGACCCTGGCGATGAACCAGTTGCGGGACACCATCGCCGCAGGAGCAGACATCGGCAAGATCCGGATCAAGATGGACGAGCTGGACTTCGCCGCGAACAAGTGGCTCAAGCCGTATCCAAATGCCATGTGGCGCGAAAATGTTGAAGTCATTCTTGTGGCGGTGGCGGTGGCGATGGCCATTCGCACGTTTTTTCTGCAACCGTTCAAAATCCCCACCGGCTCGATGCAGCCGACGTTGTTCGGCGTCACCTCAAAAGATTATTTGTCGCACTACGGCCCCCGCAGCGAAGCCGATTTCAAAATCCCGACCGGCTGGGAGCGAATTAAGGAATGGTTTGAAGGTATTTCGTATGTTCACGTCGTCGCGGACACTGACGGTGAATTGCAGGCGGTCGAACCGCCGGTCCGGTTTTTGATTTTCAACATCAAGCAAACGATCTGGATTGGCGGCCAGTCGCAGACGATCTGGTTTCCGCCGGACTACGGCGAGCAAAGTTTGCAAATGCGCGCCCGATTGCGGACGCACGCGGAATTCGGGGAAGGCCAGCCATGTCAAAGGGGCAAGGACCTGGTGAAACTCCGCATGAGTGCGGGCGACCATTTGTTCGTGGACCGGATCACCTGCAATTTCCACAAGCCCGGGCGGGGCGAGATTGTCGTCTTTCAGACCAAGGGCATCCAGCATCCGATGATGCCGCAGGACCAGTTTTACATCAAACGGCTGGTCGCGCTGCCCGGTGACCACGTGCAGATCGGCGACGACCGGCATCTGGTCATCAACGGACAGCGGCTGGACGCCTCGACGCCACACTTTGAAAATGTGTATTCCTTCAATCCCGGGCAGCCGCCGCAAGAGAGCGAGTTTTCCGGCCATGTGAACGGAACCATCGCGGTGCGATACAATATTCCTCCGGGACTTGGACTCGCGCCGTTGTTTCCAAACGCAGAAACAGTTTATACGAACGAACTGGTGGAAATCGGGGCGAATGGCGTTGAAAGAAAAATTGCCTCCTGCATGGTCATGGGCGACAACACCTGCAACAGCTTCGACTCACGTGCCTGGGGGCCGTTTCCGGCGGACAATATCATCGGCAAATCCTTCTTCGTTTACTGGCCCATCACCCAACGGTTCGGTTGGGGAAATCAGTAACCCGTGCAAGGCAAAATGAACGCCGCGAACAGCGAAACGGTTGGTCGTAACTTTCTTTCGGTGGGGCAAGCGCCCGTCGGGTCGAAGTCAAACGAAGACCGATCCCCGCGAGCCGAACCCGGCGCGCCGGAGCTTTGCGGAAGCGGCTCGCCGGCAGCAGCCTCGCCCCACCAAAATAAAAAAACATGCAAAGCGAAACGGTTTTAATCACCGGCGCGTCGTCGGGAATCGGGCTGGAACTGGCGCGGTGCTTTGCGGCGGATGGATGCCGTCTGCTTTTGCTAGCCCGCAACACCGTAGCGCTGGAAGCGCTGGCCAAAGAATTGCGTCAGGCGCACAAAATTGAAGCCCTCGTTTTAACCGCCGATCTTTCCCTGCCCGAAACTCCGGCGCACACCTTCAAGGAATTGCAGGGCAGGGGAGTCAGGGTGGACGTTTTGGTCAACAACGCCGGATTTGGCGCGAACGGCACGTTTGCCGGGTTGCCGCTCCAGCGGCAGCTCGAAATGATCCAGGTCAACATCACCGCCCTCACGAACCTGACGGGGCTGTTTCTTCCGGGCATGATCGAACGCCGGCACGGCGGCGTGCTCAACGTCGGGTCGCTGGCCGGATTCCAGCCCGGCCCCGGCATGGCGATCTATTTTGCGTCCAAAGCCTACGTGCTTTCATTCACCGAGGCGCTGGCGGAAGAACTCGCCGGCACCGGATTGACGGTGACGGCGCTTTGTCCCGGCCCAACCGCAACCAATTTCGGCAATATCTCGCACGATCATAGAATGCGACAGCTTAATACGCCCAAAATGCCGGCAGCAGCCGTTGCGCGTTACGGCCATCGTGCTTTTCGCAAGAGAAGATTGCTGGCCATTCCCGGCTGGCAATACCGTTTCCTCGTTTTTCTGGTTCGAATCATGCCCCGTTGGTGCGTGTGTAAAATGGCCGGCTTATTCAACCGCACAAAGGAACAGGTTTAAAATCGGACTAATCGGTCAGGGAATTACTTTTTGCATCACAGTGTTTGCTCTCCAACGCAAAATACGCTCACTTCCGCATTGCTTGGCCATGAAGATTGGTGCGAGATCATTCCAGGAACCGGCCATGCCCCTGTTGCCGATCAATATTCGCCCTTGAAAGGGCGTGCAAGGAACTCCCGGCCAATGCGGGGGGTCAATCCTGAGGATCCGTGTTTTCGGATGTTGGGAAAACCCGTTTTAAAGAAGGATTGTCTGCGCTGAAAACACGGATCGGAATCGTATTTGCTTGACAATTTCGCAGATGTGAAACTTCATAAGCTGAATCAGAAATTAAACTCTATGAAATGTCACATTTCACAGGTGTGATTTCATAGGCTCAGTCAGAAACCAAACACCATGAAACTAATATCAACGAAACTGCTCATCATTTTGGGGGTGACCACGCTTTTGCCGTGGGTTGCACCCGCACAACCCACGCTCTCGGGCCTCACCCTTTACCGTAGCGACGCGAACGGCAAGTGGGATGGAATATACGCCTGGAACTCTCAAAAAGGGGGCGGTACGGATGCATTCAACGTGTATCTCTTCACGAACACAATCAGTTCGCCGACATTTCTTACCAGTGGCAACACGGATGCCTCGCTCAACCCAAACTTGACCCTGTCAGCCGGGTTCAATACTATCCAGTTCGCCGGCAACACAAGCGTAACGGGCGGATACTATGCCGTGAACCTCTATTTCAACAACGATTTGGTCCAGAACCGCATCACCGCCGTTGTTACCAACAATGGACTATCCAGTTTCTCCGTAGTCGCGGCAGGCGTTAATACCTTCGGCAATCCGAACACAAGCCAGCCAAGCTCAGGCGAAATCTCATTCTCAACGGGTGGCTATGTCGTCACGTTAACGAGTTTTCAGACCACGCTGCCTCGGCCGGACCTCGTCGGCAATTACGCAACCGGCCCTGATGGAACCCTGGACACGGCAGGCAGTTTCACACTCAACGTCACGCAAGTGCCAGAACCGACTGTTGTTACTTTTGGACTCGCAGCGTTGATTTTGGGAGCGACATGGAGACGGTTCCATCAGGGATAATACCCAAGCGGCCGATATCGGTCGAACGAATCGCCGCTCCGCAACATTGGGCGGCAACTGGTGAAGCGCTTCGTGCGCTACACTGCGTGCAGACTACACGCACTCTTGTTGATCGGTCATTTCGGAAGAAACCCGGGATGCGCCAGATTGGCTGAAGGCGATCTTGGAGTGTGCGAAGGAATGGCGTCAGGTCCATCAACGTACGTTGCGCCGCTGCAATGTCAGCACACCGACAGCGCCCAGGATCCCGAAGCCAAAAAAAGAAGGCTCCGGAACCGGCGCAGCAGTCAATATCATGCTGGCAGGCATGTCGTCGTATGATGTCCAACCGCCGTTGATATATTCAAATATCTGGCCGAATGTTCCTAGACCGGTGGCGCCGTTCGTGGTCGTCCCAGTCAATTCCCAGAAACCATTCGGTGCGGTAAACTCAATGAAATACGACTGACCGCTGGAAAGTTGCAGGCTCGCGGATGGACTAAACGTAAAATCCCCGTTCCGGTAGATTTCCGGAGTACCAATCAATCCGATCTCGCTGCCCGGCACACCGTTGCTCGCCGACCAAAGGCTGACATTCGCGATGATTGTCCCGTAATTGAAGTTGGTGATTATATTGCACAGGGTCAATCCGGTTATCTGGTAATTAATGCCTTTGGCAGGCATGGTGAATCTCTGCGCCCAGTAGATGTCCTGGCTGACCCCGATAAAAGCACTGACACCGTTGGCGGAATCGTTCAGCAGGGTAACGGTGGACTGGCCATTTGCTGCCGAACAGTTCCACAAGACACAGAGAATTCCAAGGGCAATGGATTTTTTGACCGGTTTCATAGTCGTACAGGGTTGTATGGTTGTGCGGCGGGTATCCACTCTGATTCGAATTATTCCGTCTCACGCCTGCTTGATGAGCCTGACAATCCAAAGCCAGGCCACAACTTTACCTGCATGACCGGTTAGATGCGATAACGCCGCTCTTCTGATTTTTTCGATTTTATCCCTCCGTTCTTCCTTGTCGAGGAAGAGTTATTCACATCCCGTCAGGTCACGGAATCTGGAGTTTGACCGGAGCAAATAGATCGGTTGCTAAGATTTGGCCGCCAAAATATTTCCCTAATGGATTTTGGAAGTCTCGATGCCGTGGTATTATTGGTTGGGATTTCGGTTGGTTATCAGCAATCCAACACACCTTTAAGTTAAACTATTAATGGATACAAGGAACGCAAACGGAACTTTATTATTCTCAATATCAACGGCTTAAACTATTTTGTTTACTCTGTCTTGCTTTTTATATATAGTCTCACAATGTTTGTTATATTTAAATCATTTACAATCCTATTGACGACGCGCCCGTCATCCGCTTAATTAGCCAACAATGCAAATTCGTCTAGTCATCATGTTTGTTCTGGCTGGCCTCGGGCTGGCGATGCCTGTCTTTGCAATGGATCGCTGGGAAGCGCTTTCCATGATCGAAAGTGGCAACAACGATCACGCCATCGGGTCGGTTGGGGAAATTTCCCGCTTCCAAATCCGCCCCGAGCTTTGGCCGGGCGGAAATCCGCACAATCCACAGCAGGCGCTGACCGCCGCCCAAAAAACCATGATTCCACGGCTGGATAGATTTCAACGCCTCCACAAGCGCCAGCCAACGGACTTTGAATTTTACGTCCTTTGGAACGCGCCGTGGGTGGTGGATCATCCGAGCGCCGTCGTCAAGGAACGCGCCCAGCGGTTCGTAAATCTTGTCCAGAGTTGATTTTTTCAGCCTGCTTGTAAATCGTCAGGTACTTGCCAACGGTTTGATTCCAGGAAAAATCCGCCTTCATGGCATTTTGGCGATAACGCCGCAACAACCCGGGTTGCTGGTAAAGCGCCAGGGCTTTCCGTACCGCCTTGGCCAGGGCACGGGCGGAGTATTCGCGGAATTTGATTCCGTTGGCGCGCGCCGCATCCTGCGACAAATCAATCACGCTGTCATCCAGGCCGCCAACGGCGCGGACGATGGGAATGGTGCCATAACGAAGGCCATACATCTGGTTCAGGCCACTCGGCTCAAAAAGCGACGGCATGATGTAAAAATCGCACCCGGCTTCGATCCGGTGCGACAAGCCTTCGTCGTAGCCGATGAAAACAGCCACCTGGGACGGAAAACGGCGGGACAGTATATGATAGCCGCGCTCAAAAGCCGCCGAACCGCTGCCGAGCAAAACGAACTGGATGTCTGCGCTCAACATTTCCTCGAGCGCACCCAATTGGATGTCCACGCCTTTTTGTTCCGCGAGCCGTGTGATGGTGCCGAACAGCGGCGCGTTCGCCGCCACCGGCAAACCCATCTCCTTTTGCAATTCGATCTTGTTCTTCCGCTTGCCCGCCAGCCGCGTCGCGGAATAGGGATGTTTGAGAAACGGATCGTGCAGGGTGTTCCATTCCTCGTGATCCACGCCGTTGAGAATTCCGAAAAGCCGGTCCTGCCGCCGGCGCAATAATCCGTCCAGGCCGCACCCGAACTCCTCCGTCGTGATTTCGCGCGCGTAACGCGGACTCACCGTCGTAATCACATCGGCAAACGCGATTCCGGCCTTGAGGCAGTTCAATTGTTGGTAAAACTCCGCGCCTTCGATGGTGAAAATTTCTTGCGGCAGATTGGTCAGCGCGAATGCGGCAGCCGGAAAAACTCCCTGATAAGCAAGATTGTGAATCGTCAGGCAAACCGGCGGCGGATTCCCCCACCCTTCCCCGCGCCGCTGGTGCAACATCAATGCCGGCACCAGCCCGGCCTGCCAGTCGTTGACGTGAACGACGTCCGGCCGCCACGGCAGGTAACGCGCCAGGTTCACGACGCACTTTGAAAAGAAAATGAAACGTTCGGCATTGTCCGGGTAACTGACGTGGTTCTCCAGGTAAATGCCGGCGCGTTGATAGAATTCCGGCTGGTCAACGAAATAAATCGTCAGTCCTTTTTCCACCTTCAACGACCACAATTCCGCCTGCACGTACTGCGCACCCAACGGCAAATTGAATTGCCAGTCCACAGGGCGCATGGCCGGGAATCGCTCGTGGATGCCCTGGTACAGCGGCGTGACGATGCACGCTTCATGGCCCGCGCGCGCCAGCGCCTTGCCCAGCGCGCCCACCATGTCCGCCAGCCCGCCGGTTTTGGAATACGGATGAACTTCGCTGCTGGCCAGGAGAATTTTCATTCATTTACGATTCACGATTTACGGTTTACGCGTCGCGCGCCGAACATCGCGTCAATCGTAAATCGTAAATCGTAATTTAAAAAAAGGATCATCACGCGCGAATCCGGTCGGCTTTGAAGTATGGCTGCAGTGCGGACGGAATTGACACGCTGCCGTCCGCCTGTTGGTGCGTTTCAATTAGCGCGACAAACAATCGCGCCAGCGCCGTGCCGCTGCCGTTGAGGATGTGCGGGAATTTATTTTCGCCCGCTTCCGTTTTAAACCGCAGATTCATCCGGCGCGCCTGGAAATCCTCGCAGTTCGAGCAACTCGACACTTCGAGATAACTCCCCTGCCCCGGCGCCCATACCTCGAGGTCGTAGGTTTTCGCGCTCGCAAAGCCCATGTCGCCCGTGCATAACAACACCACGCGGTAATGCAGATCCAGCAACTGGAGCACGCGCTCCGCGTTCGCCACCATTTTCTCCAACTCATCGTAGCCGTGCTCCGGTTTCACGATCTTGATCAATTCAACCTTGTCAAACTGATGCACGCGAATCATGCCACGCGTGCCGACGCCCGCCGCGCCCGCCTCGCCGCGAAAACACGGCGTGTACGCGCAATAATAAACCGGCAACTGGCTTTCCTTGAGAATTTCCTCGCGATGAATGTTCGCCACCGGCGTCTCGGCGGTCGGCACCAGATACAATTTCCCCAATGCCTCCGCCTGGTCGCCCTCGGCCACGCCGTAATACTGGTCCTTGAACTTGGGAAACTGGCCGACGCCCATGAGACATTGCGGTCCGACCACGAACGGCGGTGAAACTTCCGTGTAACCGTGTTCGCGGGTGTGCAAATCGAGCAGCATTTGAATCAGCGCCCGCTCCAGCCGCGCGCCCCAGTTCGTGTAGAGCAGAAAGCCGCTGCCGGAAAGTTTTGTCGCCCGCGCAAAATCCACCAGCTTGAGCGATTCGCACAATTCGACATGCGATTTCGGTTTGAAAGCGAAAGCCGCCTTCTCACCCTGAACCCGCACCACCGGATTGTCCTCCGCTGTTTTGCCGATCTTCACCGATTCATGCGGCAGATTCGGCAGACGCGCCATCAATTGATCCCGCGCCGCCCCGGCTTCCAACGCCTGTTTGTCCAGCGCGGCAATACGGTCACCCAATTCGCGCATCTCCGCCTTCTTCGCCTCGGCCTCGGCGGTTTTCTTCTGCCCCATCAACGCGCCGATTTCCTTCGACGCCCGATTTCGCCCGGCTTTGAGCGTTTCGACCTCCGCGAGCAACTTGCGCCGTTGCTCGTCGAGCTTGAGCAATTCGTCAATGCAAGCTTCATCCCCTGCCCCGCGCGTGGCAAGGCGCGCGCGCGCAAAATCCGGCTGGTCGCGAATCAATTTAATATCGAGCACGCTGGGATTATAGAACGTCGGTGGCCAGCGGCAAGATGGAAGCCGCCATCACTGGCACGCTGGGAAGCGTGCCGCCACGTTGTGGAGGCAGGCATCTTGCCTGCCAGTTAGCGCGGCTTCCAGCCGCGTGATTTGTTGGCTATGGCGTGGGGTCATATTGCGCCCAAGCCGGCCGTTGAAATCTGATTGAAAATCACGCTCTTATAGCGCACATTCCTGTCATGCAATCCGTTTTTACCGGACCGGTTTATGTGGTGCGCGACAATATTGACACCGACCAGATCATCCCCGCTCAGTACTTGACGCTGGTGCCTACGATTCCCAACGAGTATGAAAAACTTGGCAGCCTTGCACTTTGCGGCCTGCCCGAGTCGCTTTATCCGGAGCGGTTCATCAAAAGCGGCCAGCTCGACAGCGAATATCCGATTGTCGTGGCCGGGAAAAATTTCGGCTGCGGCAGTTCGCGCGAGCACGCGCCGATTGCCCTGGGTTCGGCAGGCTGTAAAATCGTTTTGGCCGAAAGTTTCGCGCGAATTTTCTTCCGCAACTCCGTCGCGACCGGCGAGCTTTATCCTTGTGAAATCACCAAACGCCTTTGCGATACGCTGAAAAATGGCGATGTGGTCACCGTTGACCTCGATGCAGCCACGGTCACCGTCAAGGCGACCGGCAAGGTTTTTAAATTCAAGCCCCTCGGCGACGTGCGCCCGGTGGTGGACGCCGGCGGCTTGTTCAATTACGCGCGCAAAACGGGAATGATCGAGAAGTAAACGATTAATTCTCCCTCACCCCGGCCCTCTCCCCAAGGAGAGGGAGAATTATCGTCAGTCGGAGTTGACACCTGCGACACAGAAAATTAAGAGATTATCGAGAGCTGTTCCCTCTCCCTGGGGGAGAGGGTCAGGGTGAGGGCGAGTCAAAAAAACTGTGAAAACATTGAATCTGCTCCCCTGCCCCCGCTTTATGAAGCTGCTTCCGGGCACGCTCGCGCTGGCCCGGCAGTCTGCGTTCCCATCGTTTACCGTCCTCCAGAGCGACTCCGCGCCCAACCATCCCGAAGGCTACGCGATCACGATTGATCGCAAAGGCGTTAGGATTGAATTCCACGAAGCCAGCGGTCTGGGAGTTGCCATGGCGACGATGCGACAATTGCTGCGCCAATACGACCGGCGTTTGCCGTGCCTGAAAATCCGCGACTGGCCGGATTTTGCGCGGCGTGGCGTGATGCTGGACATCTCGCGCGGTCGCGTGCCCAAGCTCGAAACCCTGCTCGAACTGGTCGAGCACCTCGCCGATTTCAAAATCAACGAATTTCAACTCTATACCGAGCACACGTTCGCCTATCGAAAATACCCATCCGTCTGGCAAAGCTGGGGTGCGCTGACCGGCGAGGAAATTCGCAGGCTCGACGCGCGCTGCCAGCAGCTGGGCATTGACCTCGTGCCCAACCAAAATTCCTTCGGCCACTTGCGGTATTTTTTGGAGCATCCCCGGCTAAAAAAACTGGCCGAGGTCGCCGGACCGTACCCCGACTACAGCGGCGAATTTGTCCGCCGGCCTTCGACGCTCGCGCCGGATCATCCCGGCACCCTGCCCTTCCTGCGCGGGCTGTATGATGAATTGTTGCCGAACTTTTCGAGCCGGTTTTTAAATGTCGGTTGCGACGAAACCTGGGACCTGGGCCATGGCCGGAGTAAAAAACTTTGCGCGATAAAAGGCCAGGGCCGCGTTTATCTGGATTTTCTCAAGCAAATTCATCAGGAGGCTGCCGTGCGCAATAAACGGATGATGTTCTGGGGCGATATCATTTTAAAATATCCAAAACTCATCAAGGAACTGCCGCGCGATGTCATTGCGCTGAACTGGGGTTATGAAGCGGACCATCCGTTCGACCGCGAGGCCGCGCTGTTCGCCAAGGCTAAAATTCCGTTTTACGTATGCCCCGGCACTTCAACGTGGCAGACGCTGATTGGCCGGCATGACAACGCACTGGCCAACCTGCGTGCCGCCGCCCAGGCCGGGCAAAAGCACGGCGCCCTTGGTTATCTCATTACTGATTGGGGCGACGGCGGCCATCCGCAGCCGCTCGCCGTGAGTTATCTTCCCTGGCTGGCCGGCGCATCGTTGAGCTGGTGTGCCGAAACCTTTGACGAGGCGAAATTGATTCCAGTTTTGAGCCGCGATGTTTTCAAAGATCCGACCGGTAACGTCGCCGAAGCGGCTGTGGCACTCGGCCTGGCGCATCAAAAGCTGAAATTTAACGTCCACAACGAAACTCCGCTGGGAACCGTCATTGCCGTCCCGCCGCCGGAACAGCACGAATTATTTTGCCGGTACGGACGGAAACATCACGAGTGGGTTTCCGGCAAAAACATCCGTGCCGCGTTGAAGGAAATCGAAAAGCAGTGCGCTGTGCTTCGTCGGGCGAAACCTTCAAGCAAAGCTGGAAATGTTTTATTGCATGAATTGGATTTGGCCGCCCGCATGGCTGCCCAGTCATGCCATTTCATGCTGTGGCAGCAGGCGCAGGCGGCGGGGGAAAATTCCGAGGCAAAACGCCTCGCCCGGGCAGGCATCCGCGAATTGCAAAAACTGGAGAAAGACTTCAACGCCTATTGGCCGGCACGCAACAAGGCCACGCCGCAACATTGCTCGGCATTCCTGAGATGGCGGATACGGGATTATTGCGCGCTGTTCTGAATTCACAGAAAGCCGCCGGGTTTTTAAAAAGGTTTGGCCAGCGCCGTAGGCGCGAAATCTTTGTAACTGGTCAAAACGAATCCAACCAAGATCAGTCAGGAGCGGCATATTCAATATTTCGCTCCTACGGAGCTTAGAGCGCGTCTGAAAATGTAGCGGCAGCCATCTTGGCTGCCAGTGAAGGCGGCATCCTGCCGCCAGTTTCGGCCAGTTACGCGGCTGGAAGCCGCTTTCACTGGCAGGCTGGGAAGCCTGCCTCCACATTTTCAGACAGGCTCTTATGAATATTGCGGTAAAAACCTACAAAGATGCCGCGTCTCTGGCGCTATAAATTGCAAAATTATGGATTTCGGCAATTCGTTCAATCCATCATTTTCCCTTTACATCCCAGGCGTCGCGGAGGCCGTCGCCGAGAAAGTTCAGCGCCAGCAGCGTCGTCACTAGCACGCCACCGGGAAAGGCGATAAGCCACCAGTAAATCCGGATGGGATTAATTTGTCCGACGCCTTCCGCGATAAGTGTACCCCAGCTTGCCATCGGCGGTTGTACGCCCAGGCCAAGGTAACTCAGGAAGGATTCATAAAGCACGATCGCCGGCACGGTGAGCGCCAGATAGGTGATCACGACGCCAAAAACATTCGGGATGATGTGCCGCGCCAGGATCCGCACCGGCCCGCCGCCCAGCACGCGGCTCGCCTCCACAAACGCCCGCGTCCGCAACGACAATACCTGCCCGCGCACGATGCGCGCCATGGTCAACCACGACACCGCACCCAGGCCGACAAATAGCAACATCACACGCAGGGCGCCGGCCAACACCGGCGAATTGCCGACAAAATGCGATTGCTTGAGCATTTCACCGAACGTGGTGATGAGCACAATCACGAAAATGACCGTCGGCAGCGAATAGAGAATATCCACGATGCGCATCAGCGCGTTATCCACGCGCCCGCCCACGTAACCGGCAATGGCACCCCACAACACGCCGATGACGAGGCTCACCATGGCGCCGATGATGCCGACGAGCAGCGAAATTTGCGCGCCGAACAAAATGCGGGAAAAAACATCGCGCCCATGGACGTCCGTGCCAAACCAGTATTGCGCACCCGGTGGCGCAAATTGTGCATCGGAGAGCCGGTTGGGATTATGGACTTGGGCAAAGGTCCCGCCGGATATTTTAAGGATGAGCGGCCAGGCAACCATGGCGAGCAGCAGGAAAACCAGGTACCACGCGCTGATAACGGCGGCGCGATTCCGCCGGAAGCGCTGCCATGCGCCTTGTGCCGGCGAAACACGGGTAGGGCGCGACACTCCGTGCGCGCCGTCGTTTGCATTCGCGGCGGGCAGAGGACTGCCCGCCCTACCAATTTTATCACGTTCACTCATATTTCACGCGCGGGTTCGAGCAGGGTGTAGGCGAAATCCACAATCAGATTCAGCCCGATGAGCAGTGCGGCATAGAGCAACGAAAGACCGACGACGACGGTGTAATCGCGATTCAACGAGCTGTTAACGAGAAAGACGCCGATGCCGGGAATCTGGAAAATGTTCTCGATGACAAACGAGCCGGTCAGGAGGTCGGCCAGCATCGGGCCGGAATAGGACACGACCGGCAGCACGGCGATGCGGAAGGCGTGCCGGAACAGCAACCGGGTTTCGCCCAGTCCCTTGGCCCGCGCGGCGGTGACAAATTCTGATTGCATGGCGTTCAACATCCCTTCACGCATCAACCGGGCGACTTTGCCGGCGAAGAACAGGCCGAGAGCGATGGGCGGCAAAATCATGTGCCACGGCGTTTCCCAGAGGCCGACGGGCAGCAGCTTCCATTTGATGGAAAAAAGCAGGATCAACAACGGCGCAACGACGAATCCCGGCACGCACACGGCCAGTGTGGCCAGAAAACTGCCGGCATAATCCGGCCAGCGCCCGCGCTTTGCCGCGGTGAAAAAACCGACAGGCAGCCCGACCCCCATCGCAAAGGCGAACGCCAGCGCGCCGAGCAGCATGGAGACCGGCAATCCCTGCGCAATGATATCATTGACCGTATGATTGCGGTATTTGAGCGAAACCCCGAAATCGCCATGCGCCAGATCGCCCAGGTAGCGGAAGTACTGTTTCCAGACCGGTTCATCAAGATGATATTTTGCTTCCAGGGCGCGCTCGATTTCGGGCGACGCCGGCGCGCGCTCGCCATCAAAAGGGCCGCCCGGGGCGAGACGCACAAGCCCAAACGCCAGCGCGCTGATGACCAGCAGCAGCGGAATGGCGAAGAGCAATCGTTTTAAAAAGTACATGTCGTTTTCAAAACGGTAGCAGCCGACGTAAGGAGGCTCCATATTTTTGAAGTTTGAGCCTCGTTACCTCGGCTGCTACGGGATTTTTAAAGAGCCTCATTATTCGTCATTATTTCACCCTGCGGATGGCCTGCAACGGGTGTTTGTCGAGGATGTTCTCATAAACGCCCTGAATTTTGTTCGGGTCAAAATAATTCAGGCCCACATAAAAATAGAGCGGAATGACGGGCACTTCATCCCGCACGAGCAATGTCTCGGCCTGTTGAAAAAGTTTTTCACGCGCCGGCAAGTCGGTCTGCCCGTTGGCTTCGCGGATGAGCGCGTCATAGCGGGCATTTTTCCAGCCGGTGCGGTTGTTGCCGTCATCGCTGGTGAATATTCCCAAAAACGTGTTCGCGTCATCATAATCGCCGGTCCAACTGGAACGCGAGAGGTCAAAGTCCAGACGGGCCTGCGCGGCATAAAAGACTTTCGCCTCCAGTTGATGCAAAACCATTTGAATGCCGAGTTCGTCCTGCCACATTTGCTGCAGTTCAATGGCAATGTTTTCATGAAGCTTGTCTCCCCCGCTGGCCGAAGCGCTGAACACAAATTCAAAGCGGGGAAACCCCCGGCCATCAGGATAACCGGCCTCCGCCAATAATTTTTTTGCCCGCCTCGGATCATGTCCCAACCCTTCAGGCGAAGTGTAATGAGCCGTGCCATCCGGCACGAGGTGCGACGCGGGCCGCTCACCCGCCCGGGTGATTTTTTTGATGATGCGCTCCTTGTCAATCGCCAGCGCCAGTGCCTGGCGGACGCGCGGGTCGTCGAATGGTTTCCGGGTCACGTTGAAACGGATGAAATAATCACCGAGATAACTGAAGGCATGAAAATCCGGACGCCGGATGAGCACGTCCAACAATTGTTCAGGCACATCTTGTTTGTCCCAGACAATGTCCACCTGGCCGCATTCGTAAAGATTCAGCGCCGTGTTGGGCGAACCGACCGGCAGCAGATCAATGATTTCCGATTGGGTGTTCGTCGCATCCCAATAGCGCGGGTTTTTTTGGAGCCGGATTTTGTCGTTCAGCCGCCAATAAACCAAGGTGAAGGGTCCGCTGACCGGCAATGGTTTGGCTGTCAGCCAGCGGTCGCCGTGCTTTTCAATGGTCTGGCGCGGCACCACGCTGGCCATCGGCATGGCGCAGACATCAGGAAAAAAAACCGTGGGATGATCCAAATCAAAACGCACGGTCAAGGGGTCGGACGCATGAACGCCCACCAGCGAGGCATCCTTGATTTTGCCCGCGTTGAAATCCTTCGCGTTCTTCAAACAGAATAACTGCCCGGCGTAGCCGGACGCGGTTGCCGGGTTGAGCGCGCGAATCCACGAATAAACCACGTTGTCCGCTGTGATGGGTTCGCCGGTGGACCAGGCCAGATTGGTGCGCAGGTGGAAGGTATAAATGCGGCCATCGGTTGATATTTCCCAACCCCCAGCCAGACCGGGAATGGGCCGGGCGGTTTGCGGGTCCAGCCGTGTCAATCCCTCAAACAAACCTTGAACGGCGCGCATTTCGACCTGCCCGGTGACGAGGGCCGGGTCGAGCGATCCGGGTTCGCCGCCGTTGATGATGGTGACATCGGCCGGCGGCTCATGGCGGACACAGCCCGGGAACAAACCACAAACGACAACCCCAAGCAAAATTACACCGCCCGCCCCAAAACAAAAACGCGCCCGCGAAAAAATCCGCCGGGCGCGTTGGGAAATGGCCATCGCGCTATTTCGATTGCGTCGGCGCCTCCGGGGTGTTGGTTGGCGCAGACAGGGGCAATGACAGCAAATTGTTTGTGGGCGCAGCCGCCGGTTGGGAAACGGGCGGCGACACCGGCTGGGGCGTGGAAATCGGCATTTGTTGCTTTTGTTGAACTTGTTTTTCGAATTCGGAGGCGCTGTTTTGTTTATTCACCCGGTCTTGCAAAAAACCGAGCACCAGGGCCAGGCCGAAGAAAATCATGGTCGAGTATTTCGTGACCTTGGTCAGCACGTTGCCCGAACCCGCGCCAAACAGCGCGTCCGCGGTGCCGCCGCCAAAGGCCATGCCGGCCCCGGCGTCTTTCTTTGGCAGTTGAATCAAAATCAGCAGAATCAACAAGGCGCAATTGATAACCAGAAAAAATGTCAAAATTCCAACGATAAAACTCATAATCAATTTCTATATTGAATTCTTAATAATGTCAGCAAAACTTCGCGCTTCGAGCGACGCGCCACCGACCAGCGCGCCGTCCACGTCCGGCTGGCTCATCAACTCCTTCGCGTTGGCCGGCTTCACGCTGCCGCCGTATTGAATGCGGACTTTTTTGGCGACGGCTTCGTCAAAAATCTTCACCAGCAGCAAACGAATGTAGGCGTGCGCCTCTTGCGCCTGCTGCGTGGTCGCCGTTTTGCCCGTGCCGATGGCCCAAACCGGTTCGTAAGCAATGATGGTCTCAACCATTTGTTCTTTCGTCAAACCGGCGAGGCTGCCGCGCACTTGCGTCTCCAAAACTTTTTCCGTCTGTTCCTCCTCGCGCTCGGCGAGCGTTTCCCCAACACAGACGATGGGTTTGAGCGAGGCGCCATGGACCGCCGCCGCTTTTCTGGCAATGAGCGCGTTGGATTCCTTTTGATACTGGCGCCGCTCGGAATGGCCGAGAATGACGTAGCGCACGGAAAAGTCCTTGAGCATCCCGGCGCAAATCTCGCCGGTGAACGCGCCGAAATTCTGCTCGCTCATGTTTTGCGCGCCGAGCCGGAGGTTCGAGTCAAGAATGACCTTCGACACCGATTCCAGCGCCGTGAATGGCGGGCAGATGACGATGTCCACCTCCTTGACATTGGCCAATGCCAGCTTGAGGTTGCCGGCCAACGTCAGCGCCTCGGCAACCGTTTTGTTCATCTTCCAGTTGCCGGCAATAATCAATTTACGTTCTTTGTTCATGTCTTAAAAATCGTCCTCGTCCTCGTTCACGAACCTCCGCTCAGTGTGAACAGCAGCAGCAACCACCCTGGTCGCTCAACGCCGCGACGCCGGGCAGGACCGCGCCTTCCAAAAATTCCAAACTCGCGCCGCCGCCGGTGCTCATGAACGTCACCTTGTCGCCCAGTTTGGCCTTGTTGAGCGCCTTTACACTGTCGCCGCCGCCGATGATGCTCTTCGCCCCGCCCTTCTGCGTTGCGTTGGCCACGGCCTGGGCGACGGCGTTCGTCCCGGCGGCAAATTGCTTGTTTTCAAACAAGCCCATCGGTCCGTTCCATAAAATCGTCTTCGCCTTGGCAATCACGTCGGCATACGCCTTGACCGTTGCCGGACCGATGTCCAGCCCTGCCGCATCTGCCGGACAATTCATGTCCGAACTCGGGCGCGGATTCTGCCATTCGATGATCGGCTTGCCCTTCTTATCGAGCTTGTCGGTCTTCACCGGCACGGCCACCACGTCGTCCACCGGCAAAAGGAATTGAACTTTCCTGGCCTTGGCTTTTTCAAGGGCCGACTTGGCGATATCAATCGCATCCGGCTCAACCAGCGATTTACCAGTCTGGTATCCCTGCGCCAGCCGGAACGTGTAAGCCATCGCACCGCCAATCAAAATCGTGTCGGCCTTTTCCAGCAGCCGGTCAATCACCTTGATTTTGTCGGAAACCTTTGCGCCGCCCAGAATGACGACAAACGGACGCGCCGGTTTTTCCAATTCGTCGCCGAGGAACTTCAATTCGCGCTCCATCAGCAAACCGGCGGCGCACTTGCCTCCGCGTTTGGCGACCACGCGGGCGACGCCTTCCGTCGAGGCGTGCGCGCGATGCGCCGAGCCGAACGCGTCGTTCACATAAACATCGGCGACTTTCGCCAGCTTTTCGGCAAACGCCGGGTCGTTAGCCTCCTCCTCATTGTAATAACGCACGTTTTCGAGCAGCACCACGTCGCCGTCTTTCATGCCGGCGACGGCCTGCTCGACCTTTTCGCCGATGCAATCGTCCACGAATGCGACCGGTTTGCCGAGCAATTCAGACAACTTTGCCGCAACCGGTTTTAGCGACATCGTCACGTCGCGTTTGCCTTTGGGCCGGCCGAGGTGCGCGGTCAAAATGAGCTTGCCACCCTTTTCGATGAGCAACCGCAGCGTGGGCAAGGTTTCAACGATGCGCGTGGCATCGGTGATGACCATCTGGCCGTCTTTTTCTTCCAGCGGCACGTTGTAATCCACGCGCATGAAAACGCGTTTGCCGCGGACATCCAAATCTTTGACCGTCAATTTCGCCATAAATTTGTCCTGATTACGAACCGGCAGGATAGCCCAGACGCGCGTCGAGTAAAGTGAATTCCAGCATCGGTTTTGATTGGGGCGCGTTCGCGCAACCGCTGGGTGGCCTACTGGCGGAACTGCGTGCCCCCGTACGATTTCACCGGTAACCGACGGCAATGATGACGTCGAGATTGTAGTGCTGAGTGTCATAGTTTTTCCCGTCAGCGGCAGTTAGTCGTCGAGCAATTCCTCCAGGCTGGCCCGGCCCACATTGGTGAGCTTGATCTCGGTTTCCTTGGAGGTGAGCGCGGCCTTGCTGCCTTCCAAAAGATTCATTTTGCCGGAGCGGGCGGCCTGGATCGTCTGCTCCATTGTGTCGTCACACCTTTTCGTGTCGCCGTATCAAAACGATCTCAAGAGCTGCTTGTTTGCGTTGGATCTTGGGGGAATGCGGTACCGGTGTTGGCCAGTCAGGATCCACTTTCGATAGGTTGGTCCTCCGCCCAGCAACACGAACCAAAGCAGGGCAAACACGCACGATTCCGCCTCCGGATACCACGTTCCGGAACGATTGATGACGACATCCCCAACGATGGCCAGCAATACAACCGCCAACGGCGTCAGAAAAACCTTGTCGAACCCCGGTACGATGAACCGTCCCGTAACCAATCTGCCCCACAAATTGAATGATGGCGCAACGCTCACACAATAACCCAGCAGTCGGAACAGTGCCGCCAGAGCGGCGAATACAACTATCACCTCGCGCATCGGAGGAAACTGGAAGCGGAGGATGGTGCAGTAATACCACCATCCTATCAATATGCTGATAAAGAAGCTCGCCGAGATCGAGACCGGGGGACTTGAGAATTTCGGGGAAAGCCGTGCGTAAGGCCAGCCCACGTTGGACATGCCGCCAATGGACAGTTCAGTGCGCCAGATGGATTTTTCGCTCCGGGGTGCCCGCGTGAATGCCTTGCGGCTTTTCAGGTATCCCTGCCAGATAACAACCAGCAGCGCCGCTATGAGCCAGATCATCGGCCAGCCGCTCATGCATGGGAGAACCAGCGCCGGCCAGAGGAAACCCAACATCAGGCAGAACACCGGACAGTTGGTAAAGTTGAGGAGCAAGGTCATTCCGATGAAATAGACAAGTCCGAACACGCCTGCTGGCAACAAGGGATCCACATGTGCGTGCCACTTGGCAAGGGCGCAGAGTACGCCGATGACAATGGCGTCCTGCCACACCAAGTGGACCGGGCCCAACGGCAACGGCTTGCCTGCAGTCCATGGCGATAATGCCAGCCACGCTCGATATCCACGGTTGCAGACCGGATGGAAACGGACGAGGCGATACAACGCGTAACAACCGGCCGCTGTTGCGATGAAGCCACTCCGCCAAGCCACTATTTCCTGCATTTCGGAGATATTTACATAGGTTATCCTCGTAGCAGCCGCGATCAACCAGACGGCTACGCTGAAGAGGCCGTAAATGACGGCGAAAGTCACCACCACCCATAATGGCGGCCAGACAGCGTTCGAGTGAAATTGGAGGGCGCGTTTCATGCCTTTGGACGGTTGAAGTAGCTTTCGATCTGTTCAAGCGTCTGCGGGTTGACGAGTTTCTCAAAAACCTCCGGCAAGGAACCGGAGCAACCTGATTGTGCGCGCAGTCCATCCAGGGTGTCATACGCAATAATGTGCGTGCCTTTGAGAACCAGGATTCGTTCGGCCACCTGCTCGACCACTTCCGGGATCTGCGAGGCCATCACCACGGTGACATCCGTGCGATCCGCCATGTGTTTCAGCACCCGGCGCAACGCCAGGATTGCCGATGGGTCCAGGCCGCCGGTGAAAGGTTCGTCCAGGATCAGGATGGGCGTTTCGGGCACCAGCGCGCCGCAGATGGCAATCTTCTTTTTCTGGCCGTTGGAAAAGGTGCGGATGGGGGAATCGCCCTTGTCCGCCAGTTGAAACAACTCCAGCAGGCGATGGATGTGATCCATCAAACGATCCGCGTCAACGTCATACAACTGTCCGACAGCCAGCAGCCATTCGCGGCCGGTCATGAACTCCGGCAACCACGGGTGATCCGGCAGAAACACCATTTGCCTCCTAATCTGCAATTCCGTTTCCTCGGTCGCGCGACGGCGGAGCCCGTTGATCTCGACGTGGCCTTTGGCGGGCGCCATGAAGCCGGCAATGATGCTGAGCAGCGTGCTCTTTCCCACCCCGTTTGGCCCCATCACGGCGACCAATTCTCCCACCGGCACGTGCAGATTGATGTGACTCAAGACCGGGTTCAGTCCGTAATGATGGCTCACATCCACAAGTTTAATCATAAAGCACCTTCGCGTTTGAGTTCGTGCAAAATCCAACTGCATCTTGCGGTCAGGCACAAGCTTCGGCAAAGGACGGGTTCGAATCCACTATAATTTCACAAACGCTTTATAAAGCCGTGCTTGTTTGTTTTGGCGCGGTAAAAACAGGTCAGAGCCCCATACATTGCACACTTTCCCTGCCTGTAAGAAATGTTAACACCTGAAATAGAAGCAGGCCGCAAGGAGGACGGCCAGGACGAAAACGGATGCGGCCACTTCCCGCCAACCTCAACTTGCGACGGCTATGATTTACTTTTTGCGCGCGGTAAAATCAGTGTTCGCCGAAAGGAACCGGGCGTTCAGGAAATTCGCCGTCAGGAACAGGAGAAATATTCCCGCGGACTTCACAATTTTATTTTGACTGGCGCCGGATGTTGATTCATCCGGCGCCAGAAAGGCCCGCCATCAGGGCTATCCCCGGAAGTAGATATAAGCTCCGAGGATGCAAACCAGGATGAGGCAGGACGCGGCCACTTCGGGCCAGCTCCAGCTGGCGTACGTCTTGGCCTTGTCTTCCGTTGTGGTCGTGCCGAAGGTCAGGCTCTTGATCCGGTTGTAGTCCGGTTCCCGCGTCATATAGCTGACCACGATCATCACGATGGCGGAGATGATGGTGATGAGCACGCTGAAATACTGAAAGGGGATGCTATTGATAATCCAAAGGAATGAGCCCTCCGTGTAGCCATTCTCAAAGCCGTGCAACTTCATCGTGACCGGCGTGTCCAGCAACATGCGGGCAAGTCCCAGGACGAAGCCCACGATCATGGACCAAAGACAACCTTTGGCGTTGAGACGCTTCCAAAAGACGCCGAAGAAGAACACCACGAAAATGGGTGGCGCCAGATAACCTTGCACCGACTGCAGGTAGCCATACAAGACCATGGGCGCCCTGGATGACGGGAATCCATGCCATGGCGATGACCACCATGACTGTGGTGGCGATACGGCCCGTGCGCACGATTTGGTGCTGCGATGCGGCGGGCCTCCATTTTTGATAAAGGTCCACGGTAAAGAGCGTGGAGCAGGCGTTGAACACACCGGCGAGCGAGCCCATCAGCGCGGAGAGCAACCCGGCCACGACGATGCCGCGCAACCCCGCCGGCAGCATATATTTGACCATCAGAGGGAATGCGCCCTGGGACGCATCGGTGGCTTTTCCGGTGATAGGATCGTAAACCTGTTCCAGTCCGGGAACATGGCCCTGTTTGGCAAGAGCGAAGCAGATCATGCCGGGGATGATGAACAGGTAAGGCGGAGCCAGCTTGAGAAACGCCGCGAAGATGCTGCCGCGCCGGGCGACCTGTTCATTGGGAGCGCCGAGGGCGCGCTGGACGATGTATTGGTCGGTGCACCAGTACCACAGGCCAATCACCGGCGCGCAAATGAGCATGCCCGGCCACGGAAAGTTTTGATTGAAATACCAGGCCTGCCTTGGGAAATCATGACCTGCGGCAGCAGTTTTTTCCAAAACCGGCGCCCAGGTTCCTTCGTCCCGGGAGCGATGATCGGCTTCCAGAGGTTGAACATGTCCGAACCACAAAGCACCCTGAGTTCGTGCCACCCACCCAGTTTGATCAGTCCATAAAACGTCAGCAATGCCGACCCAACGATCAGGACGAGGACCTGAACGGCGTCGTTGTAAGCCACCGCGCGCATGCCGCCCAAGGCGGTGTACAAACCGGTCAGGGCGATCACCATCACCGATCCAATCCAGAAACTGTTGATGAGAAGCTCGTGGGTGTCCGGATCGTAGAAATGCATGGTTTCCAACATCGTCCGGATTGCGGACGGATCCATGCGGTCCGGCTCAAAACGATCTGCATCTCCGGCAACAACGTCGCGAACACCACACCGCCGGCAAAAATGCCCACGGCGATTTTCGACACGATGAAGGTGACGAGGGAGACGATGGAGAGGACGTAACGCGAGCTGGTGGAGAACCGGCGCTCCAGGAATTCCGGCATGGTGAACACGAGCGAGCGGGCGTAAAACGGCACGAACACCCACGCCAACACCAGCAGGCACCAGGCATGGAGTTCGTAGTGGGCCATGGTCACGCCCTGGGACGCGCCCGAGCCGGCCAGGCCGACAATGTGTTCCGAGCCGATGTTGGACGCGAAGATGGACGCGCCGATGATCCACCAACTGAGGTTGCGTCCGGCGAGGAAGTAATCCGCAGCGGTGTCCTTGCGCCGCCTGATGACCCACGACGCCACACAAAACAGGATGCCGAAGTAAGCCGCAATCGCCAGCCAGTCGAGCCCGGTCAGGGTGGTACCGCCAACGGCGGCGAAGATAGGAGTCAGAGGTTTCATGGTTTGTGGTCGGGTTTGGGTTTGGCAGCCGGGGGTTATCGGGTGGCGAACCGGTAAATGATGGTGTTCTGATAGGTCTCACCGGGCTTCAACTCCGTGGTGGGGAACATCGGTTTGTTCGGTGAATCCGGATAGTGCTGCGGTTCCATGCAGAAGCCGGAGCGGCGCGGATAAACCTTGCCGTTCTTGCCCTTGATGCTGCCATCGAGGAAATTGCCGGCATAGAACTGCAGGCCCGGCTCGGTGCTCCACACTTCCATGACGCGACCGGTGGTCGGCTCATAAACGCGCGCCTGGAGGCCGAGTTTGCCCATCGGTTTGTTGATGACCCAGTTGTGGTCGTAACCGGGACCATATTGAAGCTGCTGGTCGGGGTCATTGATCCGCGCACCGATGGCGGTGGGCTTGCGGAAGTCGAACGGCGTGCCATCCACGGGCGCAAATTCGCCGGTCGTGATCAATTCCTTGTCCACGGGCGTGGTTTTGTCCGAGTTGATATAAACATCGTGGCCGAGAATGTCGCCGTTCCCCTGCCCGCACAGGTTGAAGTAGGAATGATGCGTGAGGTTGCAGACCGTGGGTTTGTCCGTCGTGGCGGTGAAGTACAGATGCAGTTCGTTGTTGGCCGTGAGGGTATAAGTCGCCGTCACCTTGAGATTGCCGGGGAAGCCTTCCTCGCCATCCTTGCTGAAGTAGGTGAGTTGCACTGCGGGACCGTCGGCGGTCGCGAGTCCGGTTGCTTTCCAGACCACCTTGTCAAAGCCCTTGATGCCGCCGTGGAGCGAGTTGGGGCCGTTGTTCACCGCCAGCGTGTTGGTTTTGCCTTCGAGCGTGAATTTGGCGCCGCCGATGCGGTTGCCGTAACGGCCGATCAACGCGCCGAAATAGGGGTTGCCCTTGTTGATCAGGTAGCCCTCAAGGTTGTCATAACCGAGCACGACATCGTCAAACTTGCCGTCCTTGTCCGGCACTTTGAGCGACTGGACGATGCCGCCATAGGTCATGATGCGCGCTTCCGCTCCCTTGGTGTTGCGCAGGGTGTATATTTCGACCGGCACGCCATTCGACATTTTGCCGAAGGGCGCCTGGCTGACGGTTCCGTTTGGAGTTGGTGTTGACATGGAGGTGCAGCCTATAAGACAAGCGATGCCCAGTCCAGCCGATGTTAACGTGACGAATTGCGTGATTTTTTTCATTGGGAATTTCTGGTTGGTTTATTTCTGTCCGTAATATGCTTTCGGGCCGTGTTTGCGCAGGAAATGTTTGTCGAGCAGCACGGATTGCATCGGCCTCGTTTTCGGATTGATGCGGAGCGTTTCGCCCGCCAGCCGCGCAATAAACTCAAGCACCGACGCATTATGCACCGCTTCATTCACATCCCTGCCCCACGTGAACGGCCCATGGCTCGGCACCAGCACGGCGGGATGCTGCATAGGATCCAGCTTCGAAAAAGTTTCCACAATGACCCGGCCGGTGTTCGCTTCGTAAGCACCCTTGATCTCTTTCGCCGTCAACGGGCGCGTGCAAGGCACGTCACCGTACCAATAATCAGCCTGGGTTGTGCCGTAAGCAGGGATTTTTTTGCCCGCCTGCGCCCAGGCCGTGGCGTAAAGGCTGTGCGTATGCACAATCCCGCCGATGTTTTTGAAAGCCTGATAAAGCACCAGATGCGTCGGCGTGTCGGAGCTGGGTTTAAGATGGCCGTCAACGACTTTGCCGGTTTCCAGCGAAACCACGACCATGTGGTCCGGTTTCATGCCGGCGTAAGGCACGCCGGACGGCTTGATGACAACCAGATCGTGCCCGCGGTCAATGCCACTGGCGTTGCCCCAAGTCTGAATCACCAGACCCGCCGTCACCAAATCGAGGTTGGCCCGGCAGACTTCGGTTTTAAGCTTTTCCAACATAAAAACTTTTTTAACCACGAAATACACGAACCACACGAAAACAATTTCAAACTGCTAACGCTTCTGTTACGGCAATCATTTCACGTATTTCGCGGTTTCCGAAAAAACATGCGCCCATGATTTCATAGCTTTCGAGCCGGTAAATGATGTTCGCCATAGCGAATCCCTTTTCGTGTCTTTAGTGTATTTCGTGGTTAAAAATCATTTTCTCACCCTGCTGCGAATTTCGATGAGCCGCTTCATCACGTCGTAAAGGTTGCCATTCCAATCCTTTGTCCCGAAGGCATCATGGCATTTTCGATAAAGCGGGTACAATTCGCGATAAACCGCATGGGCCTTGGGATTCGGCTTGAACACCCGGGGTTTCAAGCCCGTCATCGCCTTTTGGGCCGAGGCGAAATCCCGGTACACGCCGGCCACCACCGCACCGGCAATGGCCGCGCCGAGCGCGCACGTCTGTGCCGAACGCGAAATCTTCATCGGCCGGCCGGTTACGTCCGCGTAGATTTGCATCACCAGCGGATTTTTTTCCGCAATGCCGCCGCAATTCACGACCTGCCCGATCTGCACACCGTATTCCTCGAAGCGATTAATGATGGTGAGCGCGCCGAAGGCCGTGGCTTCAATCAACGCGCGGTAAATTTCCGCCGGCGTCGTGTAAAGCGTCTGGCCGACGAGCAGGCCGGTCAGCCGCTGGTCCACCAGAATCGTGCGGTTGCCGTTGTTCCAGTCGAGCGCGAGCAAACCGGATTCGCCCGGTTGCAGTTTCGCCGCGCCTTGTGTCAGCTTTTCATGCGTGCCGGCCTTGCCACCGGGCTGGATGTAATTGACAAACCAGTTGAAAATGTCGCCCACGGCGGACTGGCCGGCTTCCAGTCCAAAATACCCCGGCAGCACGCTGCCATTGACGATGCCGCATAGGCCGGGAACGTCAGCCAGATTTTTCGTATTCGGCCAGACAGTGATGTCGCAGGTGCTGGTGCCGATGATTTTCACGAGCACACCCGGCGCCACGCCGCTGCCCACCGCGCCAAGGTGCGCGTCAAACGCGCCGACTGCCACCGGGATTCCTGCCGGCAAGCCGGTTTTCCCTGACCATCCCGCCGTCAAACCGCCAACGGCGGAGTCAATGGCCCGGACGCGTGAACAGAGCCGGTCACGCAGAGCGCCAAGTTTGGGGTGGAGTTGCGAAAGAAATTCCTTGTCCGGATACCCGCCCCAATTTTCGTTGTACATCGCCTTGTGACCGGCGGCACATACCCCCGCCGTAAATCTGGCCGGCGCTTCGGTGCCGGTGAGCGCGGCGGGAACATAATCCGCAAGTTCAACCCAGGAATGCGCGGCATTGAAAACGTTCGGACTGGTCCGCAGACAATGGAGAATTTTGCTCCAGAACCATTCGCTGGAATAGGTTCCGCCGCATTTTGCGAGATAGCGCGGCCGAATCTTTCCGGCCAGCCCGGTAATCTCCACCGCTTCCGCCACACCGGTGTGGTCTTTCCACAGCCACGCCATCGCGGCCGGGTGGTTCGCAAATTTTTTGTCGAACGCCAGCGGCTGGCCGTTGGCATCCACCGGCAAGGGCGTGCTGCCGGTGGTGTCCACACCCGATGCCAACAATCTGGCCGGGATGGAACCCGCGCACATTTTTCCTGGCTTCGGCGAGAACTTTTTTAATGGTGATTTCCGCGCCTTTGACGTAGTCGGCGGGATGCTGCCGGGCGAGGTTCGGGTCGCGCGACAAAATCACGCCCTGCGTGCCGTGGGCGTAAGTCCAGACGGCGGTGGCGACTTCCGCTCCGTTGGCGACGTTGACGATCAGGGCGCGAACGGAGTTCGTGCCGTAATCAAGTCCGATCGTGTATCGTGTGCTCATGTCTTGGTTGTCAGGCGCAGTGCTGAATGAATCCAATTACAAAACCCAACGCAACGCTATTTTGCGTCCATCAAACGCACCAGGCGTCTAGGAGTGCAGGTAAACGTCCCAGCCGAGATATTTGCCCAGGGCTTCCTTCACTCCGGCGGCGATGCACGTCGGGTTGATGGCGACGTGATGTTCGAAGCTGTTTTCACAAATGTAGCGGAGGAGCTTCTGTAAATTCGGGATCCGGACCACGCCATAACCGCCGAACGTTTTCAGCGGGTCGTTGGTCAACTCGCCTTCGCCGATGTAGGCGCGGATTTTGCCCGCCGCATCATCGGTGCTGACGCGCAGGTAGGTGAACGGCGACGCCTTCACGCGGCCCACCACGGTGCCGTAGGTGTTTTCCCTGCCGACCGTGCCGGCGATGATTTCCTGGTAATCCATCACCGGTTTGCCCTCGCCCTTCTCGACGAACACGTCCTTCGGCAGGTTGCTGCAATGGAAGACGACGCCCTTGTCCGGGTCTTCGCCGTAATTGTTGTTCCAGTCCACGAGCGCGCTGGGCCGGCCGCTGGCCTGGGCCATGGCATACATCGCGACCGTGCCCATGATGTCCACTTCGCACGCGCTGCTCATCAGCATGTTGCTCATCATGCTCATGAGCGTGCAGGGCACGACGCCGAAGAATTCCTCCATGGCCGTCCAGCATTGGACGGCGGTGGCGTTGAGGCGGGTTTGCTTCATCCACCTGTCCACCGCCACGCCGAACTTGGCCATTTTCAACAGGGCCACCGGCGGGATGGATTTGGCGGCGACATAGTTCTGGATTTCCTTCAGCTTGGCCTCCACCGCGGCATCGCCGTCCTTCAACTTGCCGACCCAGCCGAACAATTCGTAAAGGTCGAGGGTTTCGATGCTGATGCCGGACTGTTCGAGCAGTTTCTCGCTGAAACGGACGGTGTTGAAATTCGTGGGCCGGGCGCCGAGCGCGCCGATGCGGAGGTTTTTCAGCGCCTTGACGACGCGGCAGGTCACGACGAAGTCCTGCAAATCCTGCGCGAAACTTTTGCTGTCCGGGGCGCAGGTGTGCAGGCGGGTGAGGCGTGAACGGGATCCTGTATTGCCGGAGATTGTTGCAGGCCGACATCTTGCCGCAGAAACTGTCGCGCCGGTCCTTGATGGTCATGATTTTGGGGATCGTCATTAAACGCGTGGACCAGCACGGGCACGCGCAGGCCGGACCAGCGGATGGCGTTGGCCACGGCGCGTTCGTCGCCGAAGTTCGGCAGCGTGACGAGGATGCCGTCAATTTTGCCGGCATTTTGCTTGAACAGGTCGGCGCACTTCTGCGCGTCCTCCAGGGATTCGACCGCGCCAAATTTGGTGGCGTTCGTCGGCAGCGCGACCACGCCGATGCCGAGTTTTTCGAGTGTGGCCAGGATTTCCTTGCGCCCGGTGTCGCAAAGGTGGGCCGGAAAGAAACCGCGATTACCAACAATAATGCCGAGAGTTGTCATAAATGTAATAATTATACGATGTTACTTCATTTCGCCATCAATTTTTCTGGACCCAATCACACACTGGAACCGGACAAAATGATTATTTGAAACAATCACTAATGATAACACAACCGCCGTTTTCGTGCCCCCCCCAAAATGCGCATATAATTAGCCATTTTGCGCAACGGGGTCGGGCCCGGTAATTGATAATTTTGTGTAAAGGACGTGGTCCGGCATGTGTCGCTTGAATGCGCTGGAAGAAGCCCGTGGTTCAGTGAACCTGGGAGGTCCCATTGATTGGTAAACTGGTTTGCGTTGCTGAAATCCTTTTGCTATCCGTAATAGAATCCTGCAACTTCGCGCACGGACGACAAAGATTTGGACTGCGGTGGCAGAGCACAGCGGCGACACCGCTTTCCGTGCAGCCGGTTGCTTCCAAAAGCGACGTGGCGCTTCGCTTCCCGCCGCAGTCCAAAATCTGCGGTTGCGGCGCAAGCTGCGTTGGGTTCATCAGTGTCCATCCGTGGTTAAAAGATTTTTCCACTGCATTGATACGGCTAAGCGCGTGTTGCCGCCAAAAAGGGCCTTGCGATTTCAGCCTCGCTTTGATAGTCCACAGCGATGTCAAAAACGCAAAGGACCCTGGTTCTGCTGCTTTTTTTTGGATCGGGTTTTAGCGGTTTGGTGTATGAAGTGGTTTGGATGCGGCTTCTTTCCCAGGTTTTTGGGAATTCAGTTTACGCTTCGGCGACCGTGCTGGCCGGATTCATGGGCGGATTGGCCATCGGCAGTTATATTTTTGGGAAAGTGGCGGACAAGGCGGCAACTCCGTTGCGGCTCTACGGCATCCTGGAACTGCTGGTGGGCGGCATTGCGTTGCTGTTTCCTTTCCTGCTCAAAGCACTGACGCCGGTGTATCTCTGGTATGCCCGTGTGTCTGGCGCCACCTACCACAGTCTAAGTTTCGCCCAGGCAGTCTTGCTGGTGTTTCTCTTGCTCATTCCAACCACCTTGATGGGCGGAACCCTGCCGTTGTTGACCCGGCATCTCACCCGGCAGACGGCTTTGCTCGGTCAAAACCTGGGTTTGCTCTATGGTCTCAACACCTGGGGTGCCGTGCTCGGTTGCGCCGCTGCGGGCTTTGTGCTGGTCGCGAGCCTGGGCGTCCGCGCCACGACCTGGGTGGCGGTGGCGATCACCTTGTTCGTTGGCCTGGCCGCGATTGCCTTGAGCCGCCATTCCACCGCGCTGGAAACATCCACATCCGCCCCGGACGAAGCCACCCTGCCCGGCGGCCCTTATCCGGCATGGTTTTTAAGGCTCCTGCTGATCCTTCTGGTCGTGGCGGGATTGACGGGCATGGCCTACGAAGTTCTTTGGACGCGGGTGCTGACATTTTTAACCGGCACCACCACGTACGCCTTTACGATCATGTTAACCACCTATTTGTGCGGGCTGGCGCTCGGGGGCGTCTTGACGGCATGGTTTGTGGACCGGACCCGGCGGTTGATGGAGGTTTTGGGCGCGCTGCAAACACTCATCGGTCTCATTGTGCTGGCTTCGCTGGCAGCAACGCCGGCAATTTTGAAATTGTTAAATGCCTTTCTATTCCGGCAGGGCGTTATGCAATACAGTGATCTGGCCAGCTTTATTGTGCTCCTGGCGACATTGTCGCTGTGTTTCATTTTTCCCGGAGCGCTTCTGATGGGAATGACCTTTCCGGTGGCGGCCAAAATCTACACCGTGTCACGAGGCCGCACCGGCTCGGGCGTGGGCATCAGTTATTTTGCCGACACCATTGGTGCCATCGGCGGCTCGCTGGCGGCGGGTTTTTTTCTCATTCCAAGCCTCGGCACGCTCCACAGTCTGATGTTGGTCGCGCTGGCGAATCTGGCCATCGGCGTGGTGGCCTTTTCGTGCGTTGGCCGCAGCGCGTCGAAAACGAGGTTCTCCGCCGTCCATTTCGCCGTGTTGGGCGTGGGTTTGGCCGTCGTGGAAATTGCGGCCGGGAGGAGCATTTCGCCCAACACCTTTTCGGGAGTTTTCGTCCCGCCGAACGCGCGGCTGGCGTATATCAACGAGGACATTGGTGGAACGGTGACCATCGAGGATTACGGCGACCACCGGACTATTTCCATCAACGGCGTGAACGTGGCGGGGACGGATTTGAAGTTCCAAACCACGCAAAAACTCCAGGCCCATCTGGCGTTGCTGCTGCATCCTCACCCGGAAATGGTGCTGCAGATCGGCTTCGGTTCCGGCGGCACGGCGTGGGCGATTACGCGGCATCCGGTGAAACAAATCAACTGCGTTGAAATCACCAAGGCCATCATCAAGGCGAACGATCAATTCCCGGAGTGCAACCACGGCGTGTTGAAAGACCCGCGCGTGCATGTGTGCATTGACGATGTGCGTAGTTACCTGGTAAAGGCGGACGACAAGTATGATGCGATCTTGTCGGACTCCATCCACCCGCGGCTGGCCGGCAACGGCGGCCTGTACTGCACGGATTATTTCCGGCTCTGCCGGCAGCATCTCAACCCGGACGGCATCTTTTCGGCGTGGCTGCCTTATTATGGCTTGTCGCTGGAGGATTTCCGCGTGGCCACGCGGTCTTTGAAGGCGGTTTTCCCGCACGTCTATTTGTTCCATTCGCCCATGGGACGGACCGAGTGGACCATTATTATTGGCACGCTGGCTCCACTGAAAATCGATGTGGAGTCGGTTCGCCGGAAGATGGCGGTCCCGGCCGTGGCCCAGGATTTGGAAGTTATCAAGGTGGAACGGGTGGAGGACCTGCTGAGTTGCATTCTGGTGGGCGACGGGCGGCTGAACGATTTTTTGGGCAGTGGCCAGACCCTGAACACCGACGATTTCCCCTACCTCGAGTACATCGCGCCTCGCTCCGCTTTCGGAAGCAGCCGGGAGGGATTGGCACCCCCCATTTATTCCGAATTCATCCGTTGCCGGGAAAATGTTCGCCCCTACCTCCAAGACGCTGCCGACCCCTCGCTCGAAAGCATTCAACAATCCTACGCCTCCTCATCGCTGGTCCTGGACGCGCGGCTGGTGGAAATGACTGAGCCGGCCAATCATGCCAGGATTCACCAGCTCCTGGATGAAGCCTTGAAGCTCGATCCGCGAAACAACGTCGCCAAATACTTGCTCGAGCAATACGATTCCAAACGATGAAACAGGGCCATCCATCCGACCGAAGCCGGCAGGCAGGAGGCGCTAAAACCATTGATCCATTTCTTTGTAAAGATAAGCGGGTCCTGAGTATTGACATTGGATAACCAAACCAAATCTGGTGTTGCGGCATGGGCTTTGATCAACCGTTGAGCGCGCGCTGGAGCAAGGCTTTTTCACGTTCGCCGTAATTTAATTTCAGGGCTTCGGCGCGGGCGGCCCCGGTCATTTTCAGCCAGGATTTTTGCAGGGCGTTGATGGTCTTGTCCGCGGTGGTTTTCGCCGCGAGATCGGCAAACTGGAATTCAAGAAAAACCAGGCAAAGCGCGTCTTCGAGCACACGGGCGTTAGGGTCGTCGGGGAAATGTTTCTTGAGGTTCAAATCCTGCACGCGGCGAATCACGTCTTCCGGATACCCGGCTTCGCACAAAATGTCGCCCGCCTTTTGGGCATGGAACTTTTTGAGTGCCGCGCGCCATTGCAAATATCCGGCGCGGGTCATCGGATAAGACTGGCGCGGGATTTCCCAACGGCAGAGGTGCTGGCAGCGCGCGGCCAGGCGAAGCTCCTCGGAAGCGTCGGGGCAGAGCCGCAAAATCCATTTCGTGAGCTGTTGGGCATAAAACCATTCGCGCGGTTGGGAGACGCCGTTAATGACCCTGGTGTTTGGATCGCGTGAATTTTCCCCGTCGAAGCGGCGCAGTGCGGATTCGAATCGTTGTGGATCGTTTGGTCGAAAGGGGGCAGACACGGTGGAATTATTCCCGAAGCGGGTTTCGTTGCAAAGCGGATTTGCCGCCGGCCTTAATGTCGAACGGTTTCCCGATAGCGTTTGGCCGACATTCCAGTTGTGCGCTTGAAGGCGATGCAAAAGCTGTTGATGCTTTGATAACCGCACATTTGGGCGAGGGTTTCAACTTTGTTGCTGGATTCCGCGAGCAACTTCTTGGCGCGTTCGATTCGGACGCGTTGAAGCTCCTGTCCGGGGGTGCGGCCAATGTGCTCCAAGAACGCCTTGTGCATTCCGCGCCGTGACATGGCGGCGACGGCAACCAAATCTTTGACACAGATGGGTTCGTGGCTGTGTTCCCATATATAGCGCAGGCTTTTGGCCACGCCGGGGTGCTTGATCGCAAGAAAGTCACTGCTCCGGCGGACCACCACGCCTTTGGCGGGAATTCGGATGGGTTCTTTCGGCGGCGGTTTTCCGCCCATCAGTTGATCCAGCAATTCGGCCCCGCGATAACCCAGAGCTTCCAGATTGGTGTCCACGCTCGACACGGGAATTTGCATGGCGTCCGGCGCCAGAAGATAATTCTCCGCGCCCACAATCGCGACCTGCTCTGGAATGGCGATGCCAATGCTCTCGCATGATTCCAGAACGTCGAGCGCCTGCTGGTCGTTGGCGGCAAAAACCGCCAGCGGATTTGGCGCGCGTTTCATTTCAGCCGCCAGCCACTTGCGTTTTCGCTTCCAACCTTCGCGATCGGCGACAAAGTCCGGGGATCGATGCCAGCGCGACCAGGCGCATTCGTAACCGGCCTTTTTCAACGCGTTGACGAATCCCGCGCCGCGTTCTTCATACGACCAGTTGTCGGCATCGCTATAAAACATGAAATTACCAAACCCGCGGGCAATAAAATGGTCGGCGACCAGTTGCGCCGCATGAGCGTGGTCTTCCAACACGCGGGGAAATTTCAACTGCGGCCGGCGCAGGCTGAAGTCCACGGTGGGTCTCCGGGTGGATTGGACAAATTCGGCGAGGTCGTCGCCAGCCCCCAGCCAGGCGAGCACGCCGTCGCCTTCCCAGCCCCAGGGTATGACTTTTTCCCTGGCCAGATCGGCGTACAAATGCCAGCCGTGTTCCTGGGCGTATTTTTCAATGCCCTGATGCAGACGGTAGTCGTACCACCCCAACGCGAGCAGCACGCGCTTTTGTTTTTTTGGCATGGATTCCTCCCAAAGATAAACCGTGGGCGCAGTTTTTCAAGAATTTCTGCAAAAAAGTGCACTTTTATCAAACCGCGGCGCCGAGGCCCTTGCCCGTAAAAAACCAGCCGCGCGGCGGGACAATCCGCTTTTTCGACGGATCAACCCCGGAACGGAGCGGTTTTAATGATGGCAGCTGCAACCGTGGCCGCACGAATCATTGTCGAAATCCCCTTCCGTCGGTACCCGGCCCAGTTCGAGCGTTTTGGAAATGGATTTATGAATGAGATGCTGCATCTCATGCAACTCTTCCTGCGCCTCGAGAAATCCACGCGCAACGGAATTCTGCATCAGGGCTTCGCGATGTTTTTCGAAGTCGGCGATTTCAGCGCTTTCGAGCGGTTGCGACCGCGCCTGTTTTTCCTGAAGCGCCTGCCCTTTGCTCATCACCGTTTCATATTGGCCGCGCGTGCCGGGGTCGGACAAAAAGGTGTCAATGCGCTTGCGGATGGAAATCATTTCCGGCTGGTCAATGATGGTTTGGCACAGTTCCCTGGTCTTGGCTTCAATTTTTGTGGGCATATAATTTGGGGCACAATAAACCACAAGTTCCGATAAAAAGCAATTGAATTGACACTGCCGGCACGAATCGCTAAAAACTGCGCCAATTCTTATGCAGCCAATTCATCTAGCCTGGGTTGATTACACCATTCTGTTCGCCTACGTCGCCTTCGTTGTAGGCATCGGCTGGGCGCTGGCACGTTACATGAAAACGTCGTCGGACTTCCTTACGTCCGCGCGCTCCATTCCCACCTGGGTGACGGGGCTGGCGTTCATCTCGGCCAACCTCGGCGCGCTCGAATTGGTGGGCATGGCCGCCAGCGGCGCCAAATATGGCATCGCCACCGCCCACTTTTACTGGGTCGGGGCCATTCCGGCGATGGTGTTTCTCGCTGTGTTCATGATGCCGTTTTATTACGGTTCCAAGGCGCGTTCCGTGCCGGAATATCTGCAAATGCGCTTCGACGGACGAGTCATGGCACTGAATGCCATTTCCTTTGCGGTCATGACCGTCTTTGCCTCTGGCATCTCCATGAACTGCCTTGCCAAGCTGTTGAACCAGTTGCTGGGCTGGGATTATAATTTCGCCCTGCTGATCTGCTCGGCAGTCGTTCTGGTCTATGTATTGAAGGGCGGCTTGACCTCGGCCATTTACACGGAAGTGCTGCAATTTTTCATGATCGTGCTCGGCTTCACGCCGGTGGTTTATCTTGGCTTGAAAGATGTCGGTGGCTGGCAGGCCATAAAGCAGTCGTTGCAAACCGTGGCGGCGGATCCCGCGGCCTTGCAATTGAAACCGGTCGGAGAAATATATGCCTCAAATGCCTGGACGGGTGCCTGGAAACCTTTGCTGGCCGGGCCGGAAAGCAACCCGATGGGGGTGGATTGGTTTGCCATGGTCTTCGGCCTCGGTTTCGTGCTCTCCTTCGGCTACTGGTGCTGCAACTTCCTCGTCGTCCAGCGCGCCATGGCCGCAAAGAACATGACCGCCGCCCGCAATACCCCGCTCGTCGCCGCCGTGCCCAAGATGTTGTTTCCGGTTCTCGTCATTCTGCCCGGCATGCTGGCTATCGCTTTGGCCGTGATGCCGGGGAAAAACTATCGTCTCCCCCCACCGCCAATCGATTCGGCCAGGTTTGCCGCTGCGGTTGAAGTTTTAGCCAAAGCGCCGTCCCAGGATTTCAGCGTCGCCTATGGCGGAATTACCAACGCCATCGGGATGAAAATGAGCAAAGAGAAAATCATGACGCTCGTTCAATCGGATGCCGTTGCTGCGCTGGCTTCGACCATCGCCAGCGAGCAAGAGGCGCAAGCCACAGCTCAGACCAGCAAATCCGCATTAAGGCAGTTGAAACGCGGAGGCACCGCGTCAGGCAATGACATCACCGACGCAGAAAATAAGGTGGCAAAGGCGAAGAATGCCCAGGACGTGGCGGATCGGAAATTCAAGACGACTTCAGCGGACTTGAACGAGTCCTTGCGTGATGCGGTCATGGTCAACGATTACGACAATGTCATCTTCTCATTGGTCAAGCGCTATTGTCCTCCCGGGTTGCTTGGCCTGGCGCTCACGGCTTTGTTGGCATCGTTCATGTCCGGCATGGCCGGCAATGTCACCGCCTTCAATACCGTCTGGACCTATAATCTCTATCAAAGTGGCCGTCGGTATTTTGTGGACACGCCGCGTTCCTGTACGCTGAATCACCAGGACGGGAAAGGCGAGAATGTCATTTTGAAGCCGGATGAGCCGCCCGACGTTCACTTCCTCTGGATGGGTAAATTCATCACCGTGGTGGGGATCATTTTAAGCATCTTTTGCGCGTATTTTGCCAAACAATACAACAACGCCATGGACATCATCCAACTGGTGTTCGCCTTCGTGAACGCACCGTTGTTCGCCACCTTCCTCTTCGGGATGTTCTGGAAACGAACCACCGCCACGGGTGCATTTTATGGTTTGTTCGGCGGCATCGCCGGGTCGGCGGTTTTCCACGCGCTGACCATTGCGGAAGGCAATGCGCCGGGTATGAAAGGCGGTTACATCCATGTTTTACAGGAGTTTCCCAGTGAAATGGCCCAGAACTTCTGGCTCGCCAGCTTCGCCTTCGCCGTCTGTTTCATTCTGACCCTGGTGATTTCGCTGGCGACCCAACGCACGAAGTCGGACGAGGAATTGAAAGGCCTCGTTTATTCGCTGACGCCGAAAATCAAGGATGACAACCAGCCGTGGTATCAACGCACGGCCATCGTTGGCACCGTCCTGATCATCGCTTGCGTCATCCTCAACATCATATTCTGGTAAACCGAAAGGAATAAATTTATGGGACTCGACATTCGCTGGCCAATCGGCCTCATGTTCTCGCTGATCGGCGCGCTGCTGGTGATCACTGGCTTGGTCAACGGCGCGGACGCGCGTTCGCTCAACATTAATATCAACCTCTGGTGGGGCGTGGTTTTGCTCGTTTTCGGCGCATTAATGCTGCTCGGCGCGACGCGGAGGCGGAAAACACCGCCGCCGGCCTGACAAGCCAAAATTTCTTTTGCCAGCAACGCTTTTATACCTTAAACTCCTTGTATTGCCCGACAATGTTGCACCAACTATGACGCTGAAAGAACTCACCGACCACACCATCCAGCAATTCGTCAAAATATACGGCCGTCAGCCGCGCTGGATTGTCGCCGCGCCCGGTCGCGTGAACATCATCGGCGAGCACACCGACTACAACGACGGTTTTGTGCTCCCGATGGCGATTGAGCTCTACACCGTCATCGCCGCCGATCGTCCGTCCCGGGAGACGAACCGAATCCAGCTTCACTCCACCCTCGGCGATAAACCCGCCACCGTGGACCTTACGAAACCGTTGAAGCCTTTCCCGAAAGGCGCGTGGGCCAATTATCCCGTTGGCGTCATTGCCGGGTTCCTCGCCCGTGGACTGAATCCCGGCGGCTTCGACGCGATGATTCACTCGACCGTGCCGTTCGGCGGCGGTTTGTCCAGCAGCGCAGCCCTTGAAGTGGCCACCGCCACGCTGCTCGAAGTCATCACCGGCAAAAAACTCGATCCGGTTGAAAAGGCGCTGCTTTGCCAGAAGGCCGAGCACGAATATGCCGGAATGCCGTGCGGCATCATGGACCAGTTCATTTCCATCATGGGCCGGGAGAACCAGGTCCTGTTGCTCGACTGCCGTTCGCGGACACCCGAGTTGGTGCCGATGAGCGACCCGTCCGTTACCGTGCTTATAATCAATACCAACGTGAAACATGAGTTGACCGGCAGCGAATATCCCGCGCGCCGCAAACAGTGCGAAACGGCCGCGAAAATCCTTGGCGTGCCTTCGCTTCGCGACGCCACGGCCGGCCTCCTCGAACGCGCGAAGGGCAAAATGGACAAGGTCGTTTATCGCCGGGCGCGTCACGTCATCGGTGAAATCGAGCGCACCACGCACGCTGCCGAAGGCATTCACGCCTCGAACTGGCCGGCCGTCGGCCAGCTCATGTATGCCAGTCACCGCTCACTCCGCAACGATTACGAGGTAAGTTGCAAGGAACTGGACACGGTCGTGGATATCGCCAAATCCATCGGCCCTAAAGGCGGAATGATCGGCTGTCGCATGACCGGCGGCGGTTTCGGCGGCTGTGCTGTCGCTTTGGTGAAGACCAGCGCGGTGGATGCCATCTCGAAGAAAATCGCGGCGGATTACAAGAAAAAGACCGGCATCGAAGCGACCATTTTTGTTTCGCGGCCGGCAGCTGGCGCGACGGTTATCAAAAGCAATGGCCCAAGCAGCTCATCGGTTCGCATGTCCAGTTGCGCAAGCCTGTCCGTGCCGGCTTAATCCCCCAGACACGTCCCCACCCGCCGGGCGGTTTCCACCCACGAATGATTGGGCGGAACGGTTTTGCGCTTGCCGGCAACCTTTGCCAGCGGCACGGGTTCCGTGCCATTGCCCCGCGCGGCCACCATCACCCCGAATACATTTTCGTAAATTAAATCCGCGCACGCGCTGCCGAACCGCGTGGCCAGCAGCCGGTCCGCCGGCGACGGCGTGCCGCCGCGTTGCACGTAACCGAGAATGGTGACGCGCGATTCGAGGTGCGTGAGTTCCTCAAGCTGTTTGGCAAGCCGGAGCGTATTGCCGGCGTGCCGGGCTTCAATTGCCGCCAGCTCCATTTTGGCGTTGTTTCGTTCGTGCGGGTTGCGCGCCTTCTCCTTGTGGTATTCGGCCGTGGTGAAAGTGCGCGCATCTTCCACGCTCATCGCGCCTTCGGCCACCGCGACGATGCTGAAATTGGTTCCGTGCCGGCTGCGACGGCGGATGGCTTCGACAATTTTATCCACGTGGTAGGGAATTTCGGGAATCAAAATCACGTCCGCGCCGCCGGCAATGCCCGCGCCCAGCGCCAGCCAGCCCGCGCGATGCCCCATGACTTCCGCGACCACGATGCGATGATGGCTGTGCGCTGTGCTATGCAGACGGTCAATGGTTTCGGTGGCAATATCCAGCGCGGTGGCGAAACCGATGGACGAGTCCGTCATCGCCACATCGTTGTCAATGGTTTTGGGGATCGAGATGACGTTAAGCCCGGCTTCCGAGAGACGTAGCGCATTTTTTTGCGTGCCGCCACCGCCCAGGCACACGAGCGCGGTGAGTCCGTATTTCTTGTAATTGTTGACGATCACCCCGGTCATGTCGCGCGTCCGGCCGTCAATCTTCATGCGATGCGGTTTGTCGCGGCTGGTGCCGAGGATGGTGCCACCGACAGTGAGGATTCCGGCCAGCACGCTTCGATCGAGACGCAACTGCCGGCCGGTGACCAGGCCGCGAAAGCCGTCGCGAAAGCCGATGATCTCCATGCCGTAAAAGCCGAGAGCGGTTTTGCCGACGCCGCGAATGGCAGCGTTCAGGCCGGGGCTGTCGCCGCCTGCCGTCAAAATGCCAATGCGTTTGGTTTTGGTCATTGTCTCCGCCACAGTTGAATCCGAAAAAAGCAGTTGTTTGTTGAGAACAACTTTCAGTACAAAGTAGCGCAGGCGTCCCGCCTGCCCCATTTGAGGATTATCCCCCCGACCGGTATTGAGGAGCGTTGGGCAGGCGGGACGCCTGCGCTACTTTGTTGACGACACCGCAGCAGACCGCTTTTTCAGCAGGCGCAGGAAGATGAAACAATTCACCGCCATGCAAATCGTGACTGCCGCGCCGAATTGAAACGCCCGGTCTTCATAAGCCAGCCGCACGTGATGCCGCCCGGATGGAACTTGAATGGCCTGGAACGCGTGATTCGCCCGCAACAAGGGCGCCGGCCGACCGTCCACGTAAGCGCGCCAATTGTGATAGTACGTTTGGGCCACGACGACGAGCGATGGCTCGGCGGCCTCGACATCAATGTCCACCCGCTGCGCTTTGAATTGGGAACTGAGCACGCGGGCACCCGTTTGGTTTGTCATGGTCATCAACAATTTCGCTTCGGGCGGCAGAAAAACCATTTTGCCGCCTTCAAAATCCGGCTGCGTCAGGGCGCGCAACGTGCCGGGGTCGTCAAGAAATACGGGCTTTTGCCCGGTGGTCACGAGCGGCAGAAATGTCCGGCGCGGTTGCCAGTGGAAAAATGCGTCCGGCGCGGTGATTTGCGAGACGCCCAGGAAATCATTGAGCTTTGGGAAATTTGCGTTGGTCGCGCCGTAAAGCAGGGAAATCAGGGCGTCGCTTTCGCGCGGCGCGAGCGAGAAAAAGCCGTCCACCTTCGGCACGGCGTCCAGTGTGTTGCAGTTCGCGCAATAGCCCATCCGCTTGGCCAGGTAATTATTTTTCGGATTGCTCAGCGCAAAGCGGATAAAGTCCATCGCCGCCGCCGGCGTGACCATCGCGCGCGATTCGCCCAGCGCCGGCTGCGGTTGCATGGCCAACCCGGCGCGCGCGAGATTCAATTCATACACGCTCGGAGGCACCGTCGGATTTTGCGTTGGCTCGTGCGTGAACACGTCGAGCCACGCGACGAAAATCAGGATGAGCGGCGCGATGCGGCGCAGGCCCGGCGCATTTTCACGCGTGAAAACGAACAACAACACGCCGGTCAAAATCAGGCAGGCCGCGCGTGACAAACCGTTGAGCAAAGTCGCGTTAACGTCGTCGGTCGGAAACGGAAACCGCCACGCCCAGAACAGGATTACCGCCAGCAATGCCAATAGAATCGCCCCGATGAAGAAGACGCAGTTGCAATATTTTGGAGTGCGCCGACATGTCGGCGCTTGGGAAAGCGGTGACATGTCACCGCACTTCAAACTTTGCAGGCTTGCCAGCCCGAAAGCCGCAAGCAGCGGGGTGAGCAGCGCCACAAAGATCACGAATTTGATCGGGTACGTCATCAAGCTGAGTTGCGGGATGATTTTGCGCAAGGCGGGGTAAATAAACGTGTTTTCGCCGAACGCAAAAATCAGCGCGACGAGTGCCATCGCGCCAAGCAACCATACTTTGGTGGGGCGAGAGTCTCTCGAGCCATTGAAAGATTTGGGCTCGACAGAGTCTCGCCCCACCGGTACTGGCCAAAGCGCCAGCAATGCCAGCCACAGCGTTCCGATGCCCAGATAGTAAGACGACGTCCAGTATTGGCCGTTCTGGAAGAACACTCCTTCGGTCCGGGTGCTGCCGAAAGCCATCGGCACGAGAAAATTCGCCCAGCCCCAGCCGGGCATGGACCAGCGCGTATCCGCGTATCCGGTGCTCCGCTGCGAATGGGCGGCGAGATCCAGGAATGGCAGCAGTTGCGCCGCTGCCAGCGCAATCACCAGCATTACAACCAGCGGAAACCGCCGGAACATTGCAATGCGTGGCGGCGACGCCCCCGTCACAGAAAATGCCGGCGACGAGGCGTCGCCGCCACCTGCGATCAACTGTTGAATCCACAGTGCCAGCAATAAAATCCACGTGAGAAAGATGATTTCCGGGCCGCCCGCGAGCATTTGCAGAGCGCCGGCAAACGCGGCCAGAATGATTTTTTGCCCGCCTTCGCGCCATGCCAGTTCGACCGCCAACACGACCCACGGCATCCAACTGAGTGTGGCGATATGGCTCGGCCACATGAGCAGGTTGAGCGTCAGGCCGTTGAAGGCAAACGCCACGCCCGCAAACGCCGCCGCGAAGGAGTTGCTCGTCCAGCAGCGCGCGAGGAAATACATTCCCAATCCGGCGAACCACAAATGCAGCAGGCAGAAAAAACTCAACGACCACGGCAGCGGCAGCAGGAGATAAATCAGCGACGGCGGGTAGAGCGGCATGGTGTTCCATTGCGCGAGAAACGGCACGCCGCAATTGTTATACGGATTCCAGAATGGCAGTTCCCCATGCCAGAAACATTCGCGCTGAAAATTGGCGAGGGGATACGCGAAAAATCCGTAATCGCGGATAACGAAGGTTTCCAGGCCGAGCAGAACCTGCGGGAACATGGCTAAAATCAGCAGCGCCAGCAGCAGCGCAAACCGCCAGGGTGTGAACCATGGGGCGATCGGGTTCCCGGTTTTGCTGACGGACTGTTGCATCCCGACACGATTAAACCAGCGACGGCGCGAAATGCAATGCCGCTGAGGAATGACGAAGCCCGAATGAGCAGCCAGGCGGGTGTAAAGGAACGCTGTATCTGTTGGCGGCAGGATGCCGCCCTGACTGGCACGCTGGGAAGCGTGTCGCCACACCGTGGAGGCAACCATCCTGGCTGCCAGTCAATGCGGCTTCCAGCCGCGTGTTCCCAAGGCGGATACAGTGTCCAACTGCACCACCGCCAGGCTGACGCATTAGGTATTTGGTCATTGGGGGATTCTTTAGTCATTCGGATTTAGGATTTAGTCATTTTACTCTCCATTCGGCCCACTGCCTGCCGTCGCCATTGATTGACGCTGGCGGCACCAGGTCTTACGCTAACCGCAGCTTTATGAGCGAATTGCACAATTCCCTGCTCGAATTGATCCGGCGCACTTCGGCGGAAATTCCCGACGACGTCAACCAGGCCATCCTCACGTCGCTGGAACAGGAAAAAAAGGGCACCATTGCCAAGAGCGCGCTGAAGATCATTGACCAGAACATCCAGCTCGCCAAACGCAAGTCGCAGCCCATCTGCCAGGACACCGGCAGCACCCTGTTTTACGTGGATTGCCCGGTCGGTTTCGACCAGATCGCGTTTGAGGAAACGGCGAAGGAAGCCGTGAAGCTGGCGACCAAGAAAGGGTTTCTCCGCCAGAATTCGGTGGACTCGCTCACCGGCGTGAATGACGGCACCAACGTCGGACCCGGTGCACCCACGTTTCATTTTCATCAGCATCGCTCGCCGGAAGTAAGCGTGCGGCTGGTGCTCAAAGGCGGCGGCTGCGAAAACGTCGGCGCGCAATACTCCCTGCCGAACGAAAAGCTCAACGCGAACCGCGACCTCGACGGCTGCCGCAAGGCGATTCTCGACGCGGTGTTGCAGGCACAAGGCAAGGGTTGTGGACCGGGCATCCTGGGCGTGTGCATCGGCGGCGACCGCGCGACCAGCTACGAAATGAGCAAGACGCAATTCCTGCGGCGGATTCCCGACCGCAATCCGAATCCGGAGTTGGACAAGCTGGAACAGGATATTTTGAAGACCGCGAACGAACTTGGCATCGGCCCGATGGGTTTCGGCGGCAAGACGACGCTGCTGGGCGTGAAGATTTGCGCAGCAAACCGCCTGCCCGCGTCTTATTTCGTCAGCATCAGCTACATGTGCTGGGCCTACCGGCGCCAGGGCGTGACGCTGGATGCGCAGGGGAAAATCGGGAAGTGGCTGTATTAACGCTTAAATGCTTAACGATGAGCTTATCATGCGAATGAATTATCGCCAAAAGTTCTGAAACCGTTCATTATCCCAAAGCAAAATGCGCAAACTAGAAAAACTGACAATCAAGAACTTCAAGTCCATACGGGAGCAAACACTCGAATTGGGTTTGCTTAATGTGTTTATCGGAGGAAATGGTGTGGGCAAGTCCAACCTAATCGAAGTGTTCCGATTCCTGCGCGAAATTGTGAACCAGAATCTGGCCGGCTACGTTGGAATTAAGGGTGGTGCAGACACCTTGCTTTATTTTGGAAGAAAGAAATCTCCTGAAATGTCCTTGCGCTTAGAGTTCGGCGAAGGCGACACTGGAAATGCATATTTCGTCAAGTTGACAGGCACGGAAGATGACAGTTTTTTGATCGCGGAAGAGACGGCGTTCTATCATGAGCGAAAGAAGTATCCTGGGCCATATGTGAAAGGCATCTCATCCTTCTCCAAGGAGTCGAAGTTAAAAACGGTTGATCATATCTGTGCCCGTGAAGCAACGAGCGATTTAGAAAGCTATCGTGTTTATCACTTCCACGACACGAGCGATACAGCGGCAGTCAAAGGCACGGGTGACCTGGAAGACAATCGAGTACTGCGTCCTCAAGCTGAAAATTTAGCGGCATTTCTTTATTGGATGCAGCAGAAAAAGCCGGATCACTTTGCGAACATTCAAGATACTGTACGACAGATTGCACCATTCTTTGAGGAGTTTCGCCTCTCGCCGTCGAAATTGAACGAAAGTAAAATACGGCTGGAGTGGAAAGAGAAAGGCAGTGATGCTTATTTCAATGCTTCTTCGCTTTCAGACGGAACTTTGCGTTTCCTCTGTCTGACCACGCTGCTCCTGCAACCGCAATTGCCAGCGGTGGTTTTACTCGATGAGCCTGAACTTGGGTTGCATCCAGCAGCGGTGACATTGCTGGCGGATTTGTTGTCTTCGGCCGCGACGCGGACGCAGGTTATGGTCGCCACGCAGTCTGTCACATTAGTAAATCAATTTGAGCCGAAATCGGTTTGGACCGTTGATCGCGAGGACGATCAGAGTGTTTTCCGCCATCTCAGTCAACAGGACATGACCGCATGGCTGGATGACTACGGATTGGGCGAGTTGTGGGAAAAAAATGTTCTCGGCGCACGTCCATGAGCAAGCGAGTGCTGATTTTGGTTGAGGGCCAAACCGAAGAGCGGTTTGTGAAGGATGTTCTTGGTCCGGCTTTTTGGGCTAGGGAACTGTTTTTTCACCCGACGATCCTGGTAACTAAACGAGTGAAGGACGGTCCGAACTTCAAGGGTGGGGTGAGCAACTTTGCCAAATTTCGAAACGATACGCAGCGGTTATTAAACAGTGCCGGTGGTGCGTTGGTGACGACAATGCTTGATTACTACCGTTTGCCATCGGACTTTCCAGGAATGGACACTCGCCCACAGAACGGAACTCCATTGCAACGTGTCACTCATGTGGAATCGGCCATCGCTGAACATTTTGATTCGCCGGGCTTTCTGCCTTTTCTAGCGCTTCATGAATTCGAAGCTTGGCTATTTTCTTCGCCTGCGGAACTTCCTCGCGTCATGACCGAACCACGAAAGCAAATGCAGTTCGAAGCCATTCGTGCAAGCGTAGCTACGCCGGAGGAAATCAACGAACGCCCGCAATTCGCCCCATCCAAGCAAATTGAAACGCTATTCCCAGCCTACAAGAAAACATTGCACGGCCCAACAACCGCTGCACGTATCGGTTTGGCTCAAATTCGAGCTGAATGTCCTCACTTTAACGAGTGGATGAACAACCTAGAAGCTTTTGCCTCCTCATAAAAAGATTTTAATTCAATCAATAGGTTAACAAGCCATGATAAAATTAGATTCCTTCACCGAAGAAAAAATCCGGGCGCTGAAGGTCGGCGGCGAGGTGCTGATTTCCGGCGTCGCGTTCACCGGACGCGATGAAGGCCGCTGAACTATGGAAACGATTTACATTGAAACGACGATTGTGAGTTATCTGGTGGCGAATCCGAGCCGGGACTTGGTGGTTGCAGGGCATCAGCAGGTGATGCGGGAGTGGTGGGAGAATCGCCAGCAAAGTTCGCGTGTTTCATATCCGACGTCGTGCTGGATGAGGCGCGGGGCGGAGACGCGGCGCAGGCGGTATTGCGCTTGCAGGCCTTGGCAGACTTTCCGAGACTGGCGGCGACACCCGAAGCTGAACGGCTGGCGGCGGCTTTTTTACAGGATGTTCTGCCGAAAAAGGCCGCACGCGATGCCGCCCATCTGGCCATTGCCACGGTTGGCAGGGTCAGGTATTTGCTGACATGGAATTGCAATCATCTGGCCAACGCGCAGCTTTTGGACCGGCTTGAGCCGATTGCCGCCGCCGCCGGTTTCAAACTGCCGAGAGTTTGCACTCCAGAGGAATTAATGGGAGTTTCAAGGTATGAATGACGATCCGATTGTGGAAGAAGTGCGACGCGTCCGGGATAAACTGGCGAGCCAGTTTAACTACGACATCCATGCCATTTTCGCCGACCTGCGAATGCGCGAGCGCGCGGCGGACCCGGCGCATCCACTTGTCAGGGACGCAAGCGAATGGGCGGAAAGTCAGGTAAATGAGATGGTGCTCCGCGACCAGCCTAAACCACCGAAGAGCTAGAATTGTTGTGAAAGCCAATCCAATACTCGAAGAGGTCTGGCGGATCAAAGATCAATTGGCGGCGGAGGCGGGCTATGATATTGACCGTTTCTTTGAGAATCTACGGAAGTGGGAGGCCGAGCATCCGCACACTGGCCCGGTCGTCCGCAACGCGGAAGAATTGCGTCAACTGGTAGCCCAAAAGGAACGCGAGCGCGCCGGGGAATCCGCGATGGCGCTCAATGACAAGCCGTCGCGCAAGAAGCATTGATGACTTTTGCCATGATTAAACTTTCATTTCCCTTCACCGAAGAAAAAATCCGGGCGCTGAAAGTTGGCGACGAGGTTTTGATTTCCGGCGTCGGGTTTACCGGGCGCGCCACAGGACTTGCCAGTGTCTTCCAGCAGCGGTAAATTCCGTCCATGAGCGCTGCGGAAATTCGGAAAGAGGTTCAACGGCTGACGAGGGCGGAACAGGAAGCCTTGCGTGACTGGCAGGAGAACCTCCTCGAAGACCGGCTGGAATTAAAAGAGGAATTCAAGGCGGAGATTGAAGCCGGGGAAAATGATATTGCGGAAGGCCGTTATCGCGTTCGCAAACCATGAATTCCTCAGCCGGCGCGGCGACGCAGATTTGCGCCCAGCAGCCCCCCGACCCCGGCGCTCCCAAGGCGGCCCACCGCTGGCCACGATGGGTGGGATGCCTTTGGCCGCCGGCTTTCCGCTCAAGCCAGTCATCGGAGCAGGGAGTGACGAGATCCCGGCTCGTTTTGGAATTGTTCGTCATCCTTTGCCTCTGTCTTTGCTATTATTTTCTGGTCCGCAACTTCGCTCTGGGTGTCGAAAACAATGATACGAATTTCTGGGTGTTTACGGCCTGTGGAACGACAAACTATCATTTGGACGGAGTGCATGATGTTTGGAAAGGCCGGCTGTCGGGCATGTTGCTGACGGGGTCGTTGTTCGATTTGATAATCGGGGAAGACAGCTATCAGGCCGGGCAATACGCGATGATTTTCGGCTGGTACCAGGCTTTTTGGCTGCTGGTGTTGATGCTGACGGTCCTGGTCGCCGTGCGGGAATCCTTGCTGGTCAACCTGGGCATTTTTGCCGGGCTGATTTATAATTTTACTCCGGCGGCGGGTTTTTATTTTTATCCGTGGGACCTGCCGGCGACCGTGTTTCTGACGCTGGCGGTTTTGCTCCATGAGCGGGGGCATCGGGTGCTGATGCTGGCGGCCATCGCCACGGGCTGTTTTTTCAAGGAGACTGTGTTGGTGGGTGCGATCCTGTGCCTGTTTTGCCGCGAGTGGAAATGGCGCTGGCGAATCCTGAGTTTTGTGGGGCTGGCGGCTTTTTACATTTTGGGCAAGCGCTACCTGCTCAATTCCCTGCAAACAAATACCGCCGTACTGGCCTGGGGAGGGAAAATGATAAACGCCACCAGTTTAACACAGTTGCTGTCCCCGTATATTTTGATGCGGAATCTCAAATTGTTTTTATTGAGCTTAACCCCTCAGATGCTTTTTGCGAATGCGGGGACGCTGTTGGCGGTGTTGGTAGTGGGCTGGGAACGGCGGTTTCGGCCTTATATTTGGTTAATCGTGGCATTTGTGGCGGGACACTATTTGTGGTGGGGCGCCTCCGGGATATGGCGGGGGGTCTTGGAATTCTCTTGGGGCGGACTTGGCGAAGTTCGCATCTTTATGCAGGTGCTGCCGTTGAGTTGCCTGGTGCTGAGCGAATGCGCGCGGGGCCAGATCCGGCATTCGGCCGAGGCGGCGAAATCGGTTTTGGGGAAGGGCAAACCTGTGCGGGAGCACAGTGCTTGGGCGTGTCGAAAGAGTGACCGAGGGCTGGTTCTGATGGCGGTGGTAATGATGCTGTTCTCCAGCGTTGCAGTGGTTTGGGCCTATGCGGCTCTGCTGAGGAGCTGGAATCCCAAGCACGAGGCGTCGGCGATGGTGGAGTTAAAAAACAGGGCGGAGCAAGGGGAGATATCGGCGCAGTACTGGCTCGGCAATTACTATAGCAACGCCAGGAATTGCGCGGAGGCTGAATTCTGGCTTAGGGCGGCGGCTGAAAAGGGGCACATTGGCGCGCAACTGGCGTTGGGGTCAGGTTATCTGCAGGGCGAATGCACGGAGCAAAGTTATGAGGCAAGCATCCCTTGGTTTCGCAAGGTGGTCACCCAAGGCAGTCAGGAGTCGCGATACTATTTCGGGTTGGATTATATCGTCGAAGCCATCGGCGTCAAAAGGGTCCAGTTCGATCGTTTTCAATATCTGGCTTGGCTGGGTCCGGCGGCCTTGGCAACGGCGGGGCTCGCCACCTTGGCCGGTTTTGTTCGCAAGCGGAAACCAATTCCGGACCCGGCGCTGTGTGTCATCCTGGTGCTGGCAATTGGAGCCTTGGGCTGGCGGTGGCGGTGTGGCGGCGTCGTGACACTGTGGCAAAGCGCCATTGCCTGTGATCAGAATTATTATCGGGCCTGCAATGACCTTGGCTACGCATTGTTTAAAATGGGACGGCTGAATGAGGCCATTGTCAATTACCAAAAGGCGGTCGAACTTCAGCCCGACCTGGCTCAAGCCCATTACAATCTCGGCTTTACTCTTTTGCAGAACAAGCAGCCGGATCGGGCCATCGCTCATCTCCAAAGGGCAGTTGAACTCCAGCCCGACCTGGCAGATGCCCATTACAACCTCGGCAATGCTCTCTTGCAGAGGAAGCAACTGGACCAAGCCATCATTCATTTTCAAAGGGTGGTTGAACTCCAGCCCAACGATCCAATCGCGCACTATAATCTCGGCAATGGTTTTATACGGAAAAAACAATTGGACTACGCGATCCGCCAGTATCAGGAAGCGCTAAGGCTGAAACCTGACTTTGCCGAAGCCAGGGCCAATCTGACCACCGCGCTCGGCCTGAAGAACGCTGCGGCGAAACAGCCAGCCCCTTCGATAAAACCCTGAGCGCTGGCCGGAGACATTGAGCCGATCTGGTTCGCGGTGAAGCGGACCCGACACCTTACGGCTTGGTGACAACCCGTCGCCAAGGTGGGAATGACAGGGCAGGGTCAACCGGTTTGCATGGACATTTCGGCTTCTTTCGTCTGAAATGTCGCCGTTGGCATTGGCAAAGTTTGATTCAACCATTTAACAAACCATGATCAAATTAAATTTTCCCTTCACCGAAGAAAAAATCCAGGCACTGAAAGTCGGCGACGAGGTGCTGATTTCCGGCGTTATGGGCGACGAAGACCATGAATAAGACCCTTTCGATTTTTATCGGTATCGCCTTGTTGATTGTGGCGGCTGCGTTGGCCATTCATCTGGCGGTGGTCCGGCCGGTTGCCAGGGTGGCGGAAAAGGCGGTGGAAGCTCCCGGCAAAATCGTTGAGCAGGTGTTTGATTTTGGCAAACACGGCATTGATGCCTTCAAGGCGATTTTCCAGTCGCAGGTCAATGTGGTTTCTTCGACCACCGTCTGCGATGCGACCCCCATCGCGGAACTGGCGGTGCTGCAAAGAAACATTAGCGAAATCATCGATTATAAAAAAACCGACCTGCACAGCACCAAACGCATCATTGCGGAGCAAACGTTTGTGGCCAAAATCGGGTTCGATCTGGCCGCCCGATTTTCCGCCGCCTATGACCCATCCAACCAGGTGGTGACCATCGTCCTGCCCGAACCCAAAATCCTGTCGCTGGAAACCGTCAACCCGGAGGCAAATTACTATCTGGAGGAAGACGGTTATCTCAACTGGCTGACCACCGCCGATCACCAGCAGATTTTGATTTTACTCAAGGAGAAGGCCCGCAACAGCGCCGAATCAACCCTGGCGGTGGGCGATGCCAAACGGATGATGGAGACCCGGTTTCGCGACCTGTTCCGGGCCTTTGACGTAAAGGTGGTCGTTTTGTTTTCCCCATCCCAACCCCGGAACAAGGAACGAGGTTTGAACCAACGAAAAGACTTTTAACCGGACAACCCATGAAAAAATTAACTTTTCCATTCACCGAAGAAAAAATCCGGTCGCTGAAGGTCGGCGACGAGGTGCTGATTTCCGGCGTCGTGTTCACCGGACGCGACGCGGTGCACAAGTATTTGCACGAAGGCGGCAAGCTTCCGCCGGGCGTGAATTTACGCGACGGCATCCTGTATCACTGCGGCCCGGTCGTGATGAAGCAGGACGACGGCACTTGGAAGGCCACCGCCGCCGGCCCGACGACTTCCATCCGCGAAGAGCCGTATCAGGCGCAAATCATTCGCGACTTCAGGTTGCGCGGCGTCATCGGCAAGGGCGGCATGGGCGATAAAACACTGGCGGCATGCAAAAAATACGGATGTGTGTATTTGCACGCGGTCGGTGGCGCGGCACAGGTGCTGGCCGACTGCATAAAAAAGGTGCGGAATGTTTATCTGATGGACAAATTCGGCGCCCCGGAGGCGATTTGGGAATTTGAGATGCGGGATTTTCCCGCCGTCGTCACGATGGACGCGCATGGCAACTCGCTGCACAAGGAAGTATTTGCGAAGAGCCAGGCGGAACTGGCAAAAAGACTTTATATAAAGAAACCAGGAGGGCAGGAGGACAATCCCTTCATGGTTTCATGGATTCCTTATTAAAATTTAAAGTTCCATTCCCGCGTGGCGTATTTATCCCGCGCCAGAGCCGTAATCTTTTCCAGCGGCGGATTTTTCAATGGTTTTTCCGCCTTCCATGCCTGTTGCAACGCTACCTTCACTTTGTCTGCGGATACGTTCAGGTTGGTCAGGAATCTGTCATGGGGGCGGCTCTCGCGGTAATCGGGCTGCTTGGACGGCATCCGCAGCAGTTCGCTGACGAGCGCGAGGTCGAAGTTCAACAGAAACGTTCCATGAAACAGCAGGAAATGTTTGCGGCGGCGCTGGGAGTTGCCGGAGAATTTGCGATCGCCGATGGCGAGATCAGTGTGGCCGCGGATGGCGATGGTAGGGCGGGCAGTCCTCTGCCCGCCGTCGTGTGGCGCGCACGGAGTGCCGCGCCCTACCGATTCAATCGCGGCGCGGTTATGGCGCATGATGAACTGGTTGGCGATGCCGATGTTGTTGAGCGGGCCGTCGGCGGTGATGCGCAGAACCAGCGTGTAGTTGAGGCAGCCGGGTCCTTGCACCACGGTGCCCCCGCCGGAACAGCGTCGCAGAACCGGGATCCCGCGCGCTTCACACGCCGTGACGTTCACTTCCGCCGCCACCTTGTTCGCATAGCCGACGACGACAAAAGATCCGCGCGATTCCCAGAAACGCAGCACCTCGTCGCCGGTGCCGGCTTCCGCGGCGTCGAGCAGCGCCTCGTCGCAGGCCAGGTTTTCGGCCGGCCAGGGAAGCGTCAGATCGAGTAATTTCATCTTGCAGTTGCGCTGATTTCGCTGGCGTTGAGTGTAGGGTTTCGTTTTAATTCTACCGAGCTTTTTGTGAGATTGGGAGAATAACGGAGGACAAAGGAAACATGGAGAAAAAAGAAATTCACGGTTCGGCCGACAAATGGGCGGAGTCGCTGCAGTCGGTCTTCGATCTGGCCCTGGAAAACCAGGGGCCGGAACGCGCGGCGCAATTGTTGAATAAACTCACCGACCGTCTGCGCGCTTCGCAGGACGGGTTGCCGCGCGGCTTCAACACGCCCTACGTCAACACGATTCCACCGGAGCAACAGCCGCCGTTCCCCGGTGACGGGCAGATGGAGCGCCGGATCAAGAGCTACATCCGCTGGAATGCCATGGCGATGGTCGTCAAAGCCAACTCCACCACCAACGTCGGCGGCCACATCTCCACCTACGCCTCGGCGGCGACGCTTTACGAGGTTGGGTTCAATCACTTTTTCCGCGGACGCACGGAGAATTTTCCCGGCGACATGGTTTATTTCCAGGGTCACGCCACGCCGGGCATTTATGCGCGTGCGTTTCTCGAAGGCCGTTTGGACGAACGGCATTTGCAGAATTTCCGTCAGGAACTGGCGGAAGGCGGCGGGTTGTCGTCGTATCCGCATCCGTACCTGATGCCGGAGTTCTGGCAGTTCCCGACGGTCTCCATGGGACTTGGCCCGCTCCTGTCCATTTACCAGGCGCGATTTAATCGCTACCTCCAGGCCCGCGGTCTGGCCAAATGGACGGAGGAACCAAAAGTTTGGTGCTTCGTCGGCGACGGCGAATCGGACGAGCCGGAAACGCTCGGGTCGCTCACGCTCGCGTCGCGCGAGAACCTCAACAACCTCATCTGGGTCGTTAATTGCAATTTGCAACGCCTCGAACGGTCCGGTGCGTGGCAACGGTAAAATCATTCAGGAACTCGAAGCCGCATTTCTGGGCGCCGGCTGGAATGTTATCAAGCTCATTTGGGGCAGTGATTGGGACGATTTGCTCGCGCGCGACAAGTCCGGTCTGCTCGTCAAGCGCATGGAAGAGGCAGTGGATGGTGATTACCAGAAGTATTCCGTCGAGCCGGGCAGCTACACGCGCCGGCATTTCTTCGGCAAATATCCCGAATTGCTCGAACTGGTGAACCACCTCACCGACGACCAGATTCGCAAGCTGCTGCGCGGCGGCCACGACACGCTCAAGGTTTATGCCGCCTACCAGGCCGCGATGGAGCACAAGGGCCGGCCGACGGTGATTTTGGCCAAAACAGTGAAAGGCTACGGTCTTGGCGAAGCGGGTGAAGGCCGCAACATTTCGCATCAGCAGAAAAAGATGAACGAAAAGGAGCTGCGCGAATTCCGCGCGCGGTTCAACATTCCGATCAGCGACGACGTCATTGCGGAGACGCCGTTTTACCGTCCACCGGCGGACAGCCCGGAGACGAAATATCTGTTCGAACGACGAAAAACGCTCGGCGGCTTTTTGCCTGCGCGCAAGGTCAATCCCGCCGCCGCGAAACTCAACGTCCCCAAGTCTGATTACTTAGCCGAATTTTTCAAAGGCTCGAACACGGAGGTCTCGACGACGATGGCTTTCGTGCGGCTGATCAGCGTTCTGCTGCGGCACAAGGGTTTGAGTAGAAACATCGTGCCCATCATTCCCGACGAGGCGCGCACGTTTGGCCTCGATGCGCTGTTCAAAGACATCGGCATTTACTCGTCCAAAGGGCAGGTTTACGAGCCGGTGGACAGCAGTTCGTTGCTTTACTACAACGAAAAGAAGGACGGTCAGTATCCTCGAAGAAGGCATCACTGAGGCCGGTTCGATGGCGTCGTTCATTGCGGCAGGCACGTCTTACGCGACACACGGTGTGCCGATGGCGCCGTTTTACATCTACTACTCGATGTTCGGACCGCAGCGCGTGGGCGACCTGTTCTGGCTGGCGGGCGACATACGGGCCAGGGGTTTCCTGCTGGGCGCAACATCCGGCCGCACCACGCTCAATGGCGAAGGACTGCAACATCAGGACGGCCACAGCCTGCTGCACGCGAGCACCGTGCCCACACTGTTGGCCTACGACCCGGCATTTGCGTACGAAATCGCCGTCATTGTGGCCGACGGCCTGCGGCGGATGTATGCCGAGGGCGAGGATATTTTTTATTACCTCTCGCTTTACAACGAAAATTATCCCATGCCGCCGATGCCGGCGGGCGTCGAAGACGGCATTTTGAAAGGGTTGTATAAATTCAAGCCCGGGCCGGAAATCTCCACTCGTAGCAGCGGACGTAAGTTTGCTCCATCTTCTCATCACGAAAGTCAGAGCCGACTCGCGTCGGCGGCTACGGTTCAGGGTCTGAAAGCCCACATCTTCGGCAGCGGGACAATCATCAACTCGGCGCTCAAGGCGCAGGAAATTCTGGCGGAACGCTACGGCGTTTCAGCCGACGTGTGGAGCGCGACGAGCTACAAGCTGCTCCGCACCGACGCGCTCCGCTGCAAACGCTGGAACATGTTGCACCCGATGGAACCGCCAAAGAAATCCTACGTTGAGATGTTGCTGGCGGAAGAGCACGGGGTGTTTGTGGCGGTATCGGATTACATGCGGCTGGTGCCTGACCAGATAGCGCCGTGGGTTCCGGGCGGCTTGATGACGCTGGGCACGGACGGCTTTGGCCGCAGCGACACGCGCGCCCGCCTGCGCCGCTTCTTCGAAGTGGACGCCGAATCCACCGTCATCGCCACGCTTTACGCGCTGGCGGAAAAAGGGCAGGTTGACCGGCAACTTGTTGAAAAAGCCATCAACGAACTGGGCGTAAACCCGGAAAAAGTGTTTCCACAGATCGTCTGACGGTTAAAATTAAAAAGCCAAACCAGAAAGCTGATTTGGCTTTATTAAATAATCGCGTGATGAAACTCAGCTTCGCTTCCGCCGCCACAGCAGCGCCAATCCACCCAATGCCAGCAAACCAGGCGCGGACGGTTCGGGTATGCTTTCGGCGACAGCGATATTAATGATTCCCCATGCGCCATCGGGTCCGGCTGCCCCGCCCACGTAGGAGAGTTTCAAGGAGCCACCGCTCATGGTGAGTGTGCCAACATAGTGGTTACCGTCCCAAGGGTCGGTGAAATCAAGTTGTGCATTTTCTCCATTGTCGATTATACCATCGCCGTTTGCATCAAGAAAACTGAGGCTGCTTACCGTGACGCAATGTCCATCACTGCCGCCCCACCAGCCAAAACCCACTTCAACATCCTGTGTGGCCACCAGTTGATGATAGATCCATGACCAGGTCGGCGTGATGTCCGCCCCCACATCAACCGCTTCGTATTCGAGCGAGACCGTATTGGTCAGTCCGTGATCGGACAAATATTTCAGTTTGCCCGCTATGAAACCAGCGTCACTCACTCCCACACCTTGTTTTAGCCCCATATCCACGCCAAGTTCATTGACCGCATTGCTGGCGTTGTCCGACGTCAAAAGCCCGTTGTTCGGTCCAAGGCCGTTGACCCCAAAATAGTTCTGTAGAAAAAAGAACGAGTTAACCGTCGCTGTCGGAACACAGGCATCACCACCATTGATAATCCCGGGAGTGTTCTGACTGATGTTCCCATACCAAGGTCCGCTCAGATACCACGTTGTAATTGGTGGGTTGCGCCAGTGAAGTAAGGCCCACCATGACAATACCCCCAAAAACCAAACAGCGTCTGACTTGCGTGCAAACCTGTAATAAATTGCTCAACATTTGTTTTTTCATATGATTTTCTCCTGATTCTGCGTTTGTAACAGAATTCATTCTATGATTGGGGCCATTTTGTGAAAGTCGGCTGTTCAGCCGTCAGCTAAAGAGGTGACCTCTCAGCCCCGGGCTTAATTGCGGCGCAAGGGACAACGACCGGCAAACCGTCTGGCACAGATGGGAGGCAGAACCGTTTCAGGCGCGACCGTCAGCACCAGAAATTCTTCCATGACCCGCAAGACCAGTTTCACCCGGTCGGTAACCGCCAGCTTTCGATACAAACGTTCGCAATAGGTGTGAACCGTGTGCGGCGAAACGCCATAATGGGCGGCAATGGCAAATTCGGTGCGGTCATCAAAAACGTCTTTGATAATTTGCAGCTCCCGTCCGGAAAGCTTGAGGCTGCGGCCAATTTCATCCCACGCCTGTTTGGAAAACATTGCCGCACCCAAAGGGCGTCGCAACTGATGTGTGGCCGGCGCGTCGGCCTTGGCAAGGGAATACACTTTGGTCGCGCTCATGACTGGCTTCCCGCCAGTGTGGACTGGCAATTTGAATTCATAGCCGCTTTCAGGAATCGCAAGGCCATCTGCGTGACGTCGTACGGCACTTCCCGACGCCATGCCTTGAGTAACGCGTTCCCGTTTCCTGAGTTTCGATGCGAAACTACTCCCATGCGCGTTGCAGGGTCAAATGGTTTTCGCGCACAAACAGTCCACGGTGGTGCATCCCCTGCTGCAATCGCCGGGCGATCTTCCGGCATTGCCCCTATAGTACAGGCTGCCTGTCGCAGCGTTCCCAGCCGGACAGGCTTGTCACGCTCATCGCCTTCCTCTAATTTCGCGCCGGATTCTGGATAACACCGCATGCCGCCACCGCCCGATACGCCCGCCAAACCGGCCCCGCTTTGCGTGGATCTGGACGGCACGCTCATCAAGACGGATTTGCTCTGGGAATCGCTGGCCCGATTGCTGCGGCGAAATCCGTTCCAACTCTTGTCCGTTTTATTTTGGTGGATGCATGGCCGGGCTTTTTTGAAACGGCAACTCGTCCGGCGCGTTACAGTTGATCCCGCCACCCTGCCCTATCATGGACCGTTTCTCGCCTATCTGCGGGAACAAAAGGCCGCCGGCCGGAAATTGGTTCTCGTCACCGCCTCCGACCGCGACATGGCCCTGCCCGTCGCCAATCATGTGGGGCTGTTTGATGAGGTGCTGGGCAGCGACGGCAAAACCAACCTGCGCGGCGCCAACAAACTGAAGGTCCTCGTCAAAAAATTCGGCGAACACGGTTTTGATTACGCCGGCAATTCGGAACCTGACCTCGCCGTCTGGCGCGGCGCGCGCGAAGCCATCGTCGTCAATGCCAGCACTGCCGTTTTGAAACGGGCCGCCGAATGCGCCCGGCCTGGCCCTGCGTTCACTCAGGATTATTCGCCGTTCGCCACGTTGAAAAGTTTTCTCAACGAACTCCTGGTGCGCAGCGGTTATCTCCTGGCCATCGGCGCCGGGCTCTTACTGACCGCCGCATTCCCGAAAATCGGCATCGCCGGTTGCGCTTGGATTGCGCCGGCGCTGATGATGGCCGCCGCCCATGGCAAGCGCGGTGGCGATGCTTTCCGCGTCGGTTACGTGGCCGGGCTGGCGCATTTTCTTTCGTCGCTTTACTGGCTGCTGCTGATTCCAGTGACGGGCTTCCCGATTCTCGGCTGGATTTCATTAAGCGCATTTATCGCTCTATATCCGGCAGTCTGGGTCTGGCTGATTTCAAATTTCAAATTTCAAATTTCAAACTCAGAATCCTGGAGTGGCCGCACATTGTGGTCGCTTGCGGGCGCGGCCGTCTGGGTGGCGCTGGAAATGGTCCGCGTCCGGTTCCTCGGCGGTTTTCCATGGAATCCACTCGGCGCTTCGCAATATCAACTGATTCCGCTCATTCAAATCGCCTCGGTCACGGGTGTCTATGGCGTTTCATTTTTGGTTGTGTGGGTTTCGTTGTCACTGTTCTCCGCCGCGCGCATGATTTTTCAGCGGCCGGCCTTGCAGTTCGCATGGCAGTCAGAAATACTCATGCCCCTGGTCGTGGTCGCGGCGCTGTTCGCATTCGGTTTCGCGCGAATGAATGTGCAAAATTCGCCCGGCGCGACACTGCGCATCACGCTCGTCCAGCCCGGCATTCCCCAGGCGTTGATTTGGGACCCGAACGCAAACACCAATCGTTTCCGGCAACTGCTTGAGCTTTCGGAGAAAGCACTCACGGATAAAACCGACCTGCTCATCTGGCCGGAATCCGCCGTGCCGGAATTCGACCAATCCAGCTTCATTGCCATCACCAACCTGATCCGAGCACATCAGGTCTGGCTGATTTTCAACGCCGAAGATTATGTCTGGCGTTCCGGCACCGGGACTAACAATGACTACGATGCTTTCAACGCCGCGTTCCTGTTCAATCCGGACGGCCGTTGCGCGGCGGTTTATCACAAACAAAAGCTGGTCATCTTTGGCGAATACATCCCGCTCGTGCGCTGGCTGCCGTTCATCAAATGGTTTACGCCCATCACCGGCAGCTTCGCGTCCGGCACCAAGGCGGTGCCGTTTGAACTGGATTGGCGGGGCGAGCGCCCGTCGGGTCGAAGTCAGACGAAGACCGATCCTCGCGAGCCGTTTGGCCTGACCAACAACATTCCCCCGGGCGGCTCGCCCCGCCAAACGGTCAAAACCGCCACGCTCATCTGTTATGAGGACATATTCCCGCAACTCGCGTGGGAGTACGTTCAGGACGATACGGATTTTCTGGTGAATCTGACCAACGACGGCTGGTTTGGCGAGGGCGCGGCGCAATGGCAACAAACCGCCGCCGCCGTTTTCCGCGCCGTGGAAAACGGCGTGCCGCTGGTGCGCTCCACCAACAACGGCCTGACGTGCTGGGTGGATGCCAACGGCCGGCTGCGTAAAATTTTCAGGGACAAGACCGGCAGTGTTTACGGCGTCGGCGCCATGACGATTGAACTCCCGTTGTCGCAACCCGGCGAAAAGCGCGCGCCGACTTTTTACAATCAGCACGGCGATTGGTTTGGGTGGTTATGCGTCGGCTTCACGGGCATTTTGTTTATCGTAATAATTTCAGGGCAACGTCACAGACAGCAGCCTTGAACTTCCGCGCCCTTTGCGGCTTGCCACCGTCTCGCGGCGGAATAAGCTTCTTTCCGAACGGAGTCTTTTAACCATTAACCCAGCATTCTATGCCATTCACCGCTGCTCAAATTGCCGAACAACTCCGGGGCGAAGTCCTCGGCGACGGTTCAGTCCAACTTACCGGCTTCGCGCCCGCCGACTGTGCCCGGGCCGGTGACCTGACTTTTGCCGAGAAGGAAACCCACTTCGCCGCGGCCGAACAAAGCCAGGCCGCCGCCATCCTCGTATCGCAAGCGTTCGCGCCGTCGAAGAAAGTCCTCATCCGCGTGCGGGATGCGCGCGTGGCCATGGCCAGGGTGCTGCCGCTCTTTTTCCAGCCGGACCAACAACCGTCCGGCATCCATCCCAGCGCGATTATTGATGCTTCGGCGCAAATTGATCCCACGGCGTGCATCGGGCCGGATTGCGCGTTGGGGGCGCGGGTGCGGGTAGGCGCTCGTTCCGTGCTCATGGGCGGCAACCATATCGGCCGGGACTGCCAGATTGGCGACGACGTGTGCCTGTTTCCCAACGTCGTTGTTTATGCGCGGACGCAGATCGGTCATCGGGTCAGCATCCACGCCGGCACGGTCATCGGCTCGGACGGCTACGGCTACGTGTTCGACGAGGGCCGCCACTGCAAAGTGCTGCAGGTTGGCAATGTGATCATCCACGACGACGTGGAGATCGGCGCCAACTCGGCCGTTGACCGGGGCGCGCTTGGTTCCACCGTCATCGGCCAGGGCACCAAGATTGACAATCTTGTGCATGTCGCGCACAACGTCGTCATTGGCCGGCACTGTCTGGTCATGGGCCAGTCGGGTTTTGCCGGCAGCACGCGCCTGGGAGATTACTGCGTGATCGCTTCGCAGTCGGGGATTGCGGGACATTTGAAGCTCGGCAACCAGGCCATGGTCGGCGCGAAGTCCGGTGTGATACACGACATTCCCGACGGGGGGAGGGTGCTCGGCTATCCGGCCTCGCCGGACAAACAAGCCAAGCGGCAGATGATCGCGGTGCAGCAGTTGCCGGACATGATCCACCGCCTGCGCGAACTGGAGAAGCAGGTGGAACAACTCAGTGCCAAGGTTGACACAGGATGATTGGCAATCAGGAGAATGAACCGGCTGGTAAAAAAGGAAAGGCCGGACAACAGATCCGGCCTCTTCAAACAGAATTGAGAACTAAGTACGACAACAACAATGGAATCATACCTCATGCCCCGTCCCCTGCCAGTCACCAGTTCTGGGGACAAGTCCCGCTTTTTTTCGGCCAACAGCTCACCTGCTTCAGCAACGCCTCGGCGTGTTTTCTGGCAGCCTCGCTTTGACCGCCAAGCATTCGGGCCAGTTCCGTAACCCGGGATTTTTTGTCGAGCAACGTAATTTCTGAAATCGTGCGGCCATCTTTTATCTGCTTGGTCACGACGTAATGCGCATCGGCGGGCGCGGCGACTTGCGGGAGATGCGTAATGCACAGCACCTGCCGCCGGGCGGCAATCTGCTTCATCTTTTCGCCCACGGCGTTGGCCGTCTCGCCGCCAATATTGGCGTCCACCTCGTCGAAAATCAGCACCGGGATTTCATCTTCCGCCGCGAGCACGGTTTTGAGCGCCAGCATCACGCGCGCCATCTCGCCGGACGATGCGATAGCGCGGAGCGGCTTGGCAGGTTCGCCGAGGTTGGGGGCGAATTGGAATTCGATTTCGTCAAAGCCTGTTTGCCGCAGCGTAGGAGCCGACGTAAGGAGGCTTTGACTTCCTTTTGATTTGAGACTCGTCACCGGTCTTCGCGCCGAAGCTACGACCCGGCCGGCCTCGTCTCCTGCAAAATCAGTTGTAATGGCCACGTCGAACCGGCATTGCTTGAAACCCAGATCGTCAAGCTGTTTGCCCACGGCTTTCGCGAGTTGCGGAATCACCTTGCGCCGTCTGGCGGAAAGGTCCCTGCCCTGGCGCAACAGCGCCGCGTCGAGCTTTTCCAGTTCAGCATTCAGACGCATCAGTTCGCCGTCGCGCTGTTCCAGCCTTTCGAGTTTGCGCTTCGCGTCGTCGCCGAACCCGATGACCTCGGCGAGCGTCGCGCCGTATTTGCGCTTGAGCGAGTGGAGGAGATCCAGCCGTTCTTCGAGCACCTGAAGTTGCGCGGGGTCAACGTCCACCTTTTCCGCGTAACGCGAAAGTTCCGACTGCAATTCGCGCAACGCGGACGCCGCCTGTCCGTGCAATTCAACCAGAGCGCCCGTGCCCGCGTCCACGCGCTGCAATTCCTGCAAGGTGCGGCCCACCGCGCCGGCCTGGGTGAGCATTGAATTGTCGTTTCCGTGCAGCACATCCAGCGCCGACTGGCTTAATTGCAGCAGCTTTGCCGCGTTGCTCGCGCGCTGAAATTTTTCCTCCACCTTCCCGTCTTCGCCGGGCTGAAGCCGGGCGCCGGATATTTCGTTCACCTGAAAACGCAGCAGATCCAGTTGCTGCGCGTAGGTTTTCTCATCCACGATGAGCGCGATTTTGTCGCTTTCGAGCGCGGCGCGGCGCCGGACCAGTCCGCCGAACGTCGCCTGTTCCTTTTCCAGACCACCGAAAGCGTCGAGAATGGCGAGCTGCTTCGACGGATGCAAAAGCGATTGGTGGTCGTGCGGGCCGTGCATATCCACGAGCCATTCGCCAATCGCCGCCAGAACATTCAGCGTGGTGGCCGAACCGTTGACAAACTGGCGGTTCGTTCCGTTGGCCGTGAAGGTGCGTTTGAGGACGAGTTGATTTTCCTCGCAAGGCTCCAGGCCGTTGTCTTCGAGAAATAATTGTAGCGTCGAGCCTGTGGCTCGATCCGATTCGGCCGCAGGCCGAACGCTACATCGAAGTTTCGCCACATCGAAAACGGCCTCGACCGAACAGCTTTCCGCGCCGTTGCGGATGAGCGTGCGGTCGGCGCGTTCACCCAGGACGAGATTGAGCGCGCCGATGATGATGGACTTGCCCGCGCCGGTCTCGCCGGTGATGACGTTGCAGCCGGGCTGGAGCTCGAGCGTCAGGTCCGGCACGAGCGCGAGGTTTTTGATGCGCAGTGTCGTTAACATCGGTAGATTTCACCCCGGTAAAGTTTAAAACCACAGATGGACACGGATGGACACGGAAAAAAACAGCGGTACGCTGACATGGGGAATTGACGCGTCCGGAATGGAAATTCATTCAATTCGCGATTATTCGCGCAGCGCTCTTCTTCGCATCCGTGGTTATCCGTGTGCATCCGTGGTTGAATTGAACAGGCTGGAAGCCGGCAACGAAAGAAAATTTTAATCATGTCGTTTTCATTCATTTTTCTCGGCAGCGGCACGTCGCAGGGCGTGCCCATCATCGGCCAGGAATATCCGCCGGAATTCCTGGCCAATCCCAAAAACCACCGCACCCGGCCGTCCATTTATGTCGCCACAGACAAGGTCAAATTCGTCGTGGACACGACGCCGGAATTTCGCATCCAGTGCCTGCGCGAAAACATCCGCTGGCTCGATGCGGTTGTTTTCACCCATTCCCACGCCGATCACATCATGGGCCTGGACGATTGCCGCCGGTTTTGCGATTTGCGCAACGGCGCATTGCCGATCTACGCAAACGAGGAAACGATGGCGGCGCTTCGGCGTATTTTCAACTATGCATTTGATGGGCGGGCGATTCCGAAAGGCTATTTCCGTCCCGAACCGCACATCGTGGACGGGCCGTTTCAAATCGGCGATCTGGAAATCATTCCCCTGCCCCTGCCGCACGGCTCGATAATGACGAACGGTTATCTCTTCGTGCAAAATGGCAAAAAAAAACTCGCGTATTTGAGCGACTGCAAGGAAATTCCCGCCGCCGCGCTCGGCAAGGTCCGAGGCGTCGAAGTCGCCGTGCTCGACGCTCTGCGTTACACGCCGCACCCGACGCATATGTGTCTGGACGAAGCGCTCACCGCTGCGCGGCGTATCGCCGCAGAACGGACTTATTTCACCCACCTCACGCACGACTTCGACCACGACCGGGCGCAGGCGGAATTGCCATCCGGAGTAATATTCGCGTGGGACGGGCTAAAGATAACAGGCAATGAAACGTTGAAAGGAACTTACCGGGCATGAAAATTATTTGGACCATTTTCGTTGCAACATTGTTTCAGTGCGGCGGGCTTGACGCGGCGCGGGCGGCGGGCAACAACACTTTCACGCCTTCGAATCCACCGGAAATGAAGCCGCTAACCGGACACGATTCCCCGGCACACCGCGCGGCCCAGTGGTTCAAGCACGGCGTCAATCTGGGTGACTGTCTTGAAGTGCCGCCGAACCAAAGGTGGGGGGTGAAGATTTCAGCGGACGAATTTGCCCGGATGCAGCACGAGGGTTTTGATCATGTGCGCGTGCCGGTTGGCTGGCATCATTACGCCGGGGCCGCTCCGGATTTCACGCTGGCGCCGGAGATTTTCACCCGCGCCGATTTTGTCGTCACCAACGCGCTGAACAATGGACTGGCCGTGATGATTAACATCCACCATTTTAACGAATTGGACAAGGACCCGGCGGGGCAGACGGAAAAATTTCTTGCGTTATGGCGTCAAATCGCGGCGCATTACAAAAATTTCACCAACCGGCTCGCGTTCGAACTCGATAATGAACCGCATGAAAATGCGAGTACCGTCCTGATGAATACGATTTATGCCCGCGCCATTGCGGAGATTCGCCAGAGCAATCCCCACCGGACGATTTTTGTTGAGCCGGGAAACTGGGGCGGCATTGACGAGTTGAAAAATCTGGTGCTGCCGCCCGATGACAACGTGATTGTTTCCGTCCATTGCTACGACCCGTTTTACTTCACGCATCAAGGCGCGAGTTGGCCCGGACCGGACACGCAACAAACCGGCATCCAGTTTCCCGGCCCGCCCGCACAGCCGCTCAAGGCCGACCCGAAGCTGGATTTGAAACCTTACGTTTTAGACTGGATTCAGGCCTACAACACCCTGCCGACGGACAAGAATCCGAGCAGCCCGCTGGCATTCGAGGGCAAATTAAAATTCCTCCGCGCGTGGTCGGATTATTACGGATACCCGGTTCACATCGGCGAATTTGGCTGCTACATCAAGGCTGACCCGGCGTCACGCGCCCGTTTTTACTCGACGTTCCGGCGGGCGGCGGAGCAGCAACGGCTGGGTTGGGCGGTCTGGGACTGGAGCGCAAACTTTCGTTATTGGGATAAAAAAACCGGCAAACCCATGCCCGGAATGCACGAAGCACTCTTTGGCGAATCAAATTGAACCGGCCACCTGGCGCGAGGTCAAATCCCCAACTATGAATATTTATGGAACGCGGCTGATACTTTTATTGCTGGCCACCGCGCCACTGTTCGTTCGCGCCGGCGGCGACGAGGTGGTCGTGATTTACAACACGCGCCTGGCGGGATCGAAAATGGTGGCGGAGCATTATGCCCGGATGCGGCAGGTGCCGGAGACGCAAATATACGGGTTGGATCTGCCCATCACCGAGGAAATAAGCCGTGCCGAGTTTTCCGACGCGCTGCAATTCCCGCTGGCCAGCCGGCTGGTGGTGGACAAGCTCTGGCGGTTTGGCTCCGTGACCAACGCCGCGACCAACGGCCAGCCGCAACGCGTGAACCAGGCGGTCGTTGAATCCAAAATCCGCTACGCTGTCCTGTGCTGGGGCGTTCCGCTGAAAATCGCCCCCGACCCGAATTTGCACGAACCGGGCCGGGAAAACGCCCGTCCGGAACTGTTGCGCAATGAAGCGGCGGTGGATTCCGAGCTGGCCTGGCTGCCGCTGTTGAAAATGAACATCCCGCTTTCCGGGCCGCTGCCCAACTGGGTTTATGGGGTCACCAACCCGGCGTTGCTCCATCCGACCAATGGCATTTTGCTGGTCGCCCGGTTGGACGGACCCAGCGCGGACGTGGCCCTTGGCCTCGTGGACAAGGCGCTGCAGGCGGAACGCGACGGTTTGTGGGGCCGCACTTATTTTGACGCGCGCGGATTGGACAAAACGAACAACTATTATACAGGCGACGAATGGATCCTGAACGCCGGGGAAATCTGCCGCCAACTGGGTTTTGAAACGACGGTGGACAAAAATCCAGGCACGTTCCCCGCCGATTTTCCGATGAGCCAGATTGCGATTTATTGCGGCTGGTACGACGCCAATGTATCCGGCCCGTTCACGCTGCCGAAGGTTGAATTCATGCCCGGGGCGTTCGCTTACCACTTGCACTCGTCCAGCGCGGCCAGCCTGCGCACCACCAACCAATTCTGGGCCGGGCCGCTGCTCGCCAAAGGCGCCACCTGCACCATGGGCTGCGTCTATGAGCCGTATCTCTCGGCCACACCGAATGTCGCCGCCTTTCTCGCCCGGCTGATTGTTGGCGGATTCACATTCGGCGAAGCCGCCTGGGTCGCGCAACCCGTTTTATCCTGGCAGATCACCGTCGTCGGCGACCCGCTTTACCGGCCCTTTGGCAAGGAACCATCGGCGCTGCATGCGGAATTCGCGCGCACCCACAACCCGCTTATCGAATGGTCTTATCTGCGGGTTGTGAATTTGGGCCTGAATCAAGGTGCGCCCATTCGTCAATACACCACCCTCCTCGAAAACATTTCCAACACCTCCACCAGCGCCGTCCTTACCGAAAAACTCGCCGACTGCTATGAAATGCAGGGCAAACCGTCCACGGCCATTGAAACGTATCAGCGCGCGCTTAAACTCAACCCGTCACCGGAACAGCGCATTCGCATCCGGCTCACGCTGGGCGAAAAACTCCTGGCGCAGAATCGCAAAGCTGACGCCATAGAAAATTACAAACAACTGCTCAAGGAATCACCCGATTACCCCGGCGAAACATCCGTCGAGTCAAAACTGGCCGCGCTCGAACCCAAGCCCGTTGACACCAACGCTCCGGCCAATCCCAAACCGGCCAATTGAATGAAACTCTTTCAATCGGTAGCAGCCGGCGTGAGGAGGCTCAAATTTCCTTGGTGAGCATTCGTTTAGAGCCTCCTCACGTCGGCTGCTACTTCTTTAACAGGCTGTTAGAGCGCGTCTGAAAATGTAGCGGCAGCCATCTTGGCTGCCAGTGAAGGCGGCATCCTGCCGCCAGTTTCCGGCCAGTTACGCGGCTGGAAGCCGCTTTCACTGGCAGGCTGGGAAGCCTGCCTCCACATTTTCAGACAGGTTCTTAAACTTCTTTCGTGTATTTCGTGTATTTCGTGGTTAATTATTCCCATGGCCGTCTTTTACGACACCCACGCGCATCTTGATTACCCGGACTTCGCGAAGGATTTTACGGAAGTCATTGCCCGCGCCCAGGCCGCCGGCATCACCCGGATCATTTCCATCGGCACCGACCTTGGAAGCAGCGCGCGCGCCATCAAACTGGCTGAACGTTTCGCGTGCGTTTTTGCCGCCGTTGGCTGGCATCCGTCAAACGTCCATGAAGCACCCGACGATATTCGCGAACCGCTGCGCAAACTGGTGAAGCATCCGAAAGTCGTCGCCATCGGTGAAATAGGTCTGGACTATCACCGTTTGCCGGGCGGAAAGACCGGCGGCACTGCTGACGACGACGCGCGCTACAAGCAAAGGCAGACGCAGATTTTCCAACAGCAACTCGAAGTGGCCAGCGAAGCCGGACTGAACTGCGTGATTCACCAGCGCGACTCCTTTGACGACACTTTTGCCCAACTCAAGCCGTTTGCCGGCAAGGTGCGTGGCGTGTTTCATTGCTTTGGTGAGAGCGCCGACCGGATGCGCCGCATCGTGGAAACCGGATCGCTCGTCAGCTTCACCGGCATTGTCACGTTCAAGAATGGACAAAACGTCCGCGACACCGTCGCCGCCACGCCGCTGGACAAATTCATGTTGGAAACCGATTGTCCGTATCTCGCGCCCGTGCCGTATCGCGGCAAACGCTGCGAACCGGCTTATGTGAAGGAAATTTCCGAAACCGCCGCCCAGGTGAAGGGTTGTTCGCTCGAAGAATTGAGCGCGGCGACATGCAAAACGGCGGCGGAATTTTTCCCGAAGTTAAAATAGGAACGCCGAATCACAGGTTGGCGCCCGATTCCGCGATCGCGGCCCTCTTTGGTTCATCAGCTTGCGGAATCCCGCACAGTTCGCTCACCGTAAATTGAAAGTGAAAGTGAAAGGGTTGGTCCTATAATCTTAGCATTCATTGCTATTTGGATTCCAATCGGATCAGCTTGCGCCTGAGCGTTCCAGCTTACGGTCCCGATTGCGCTTCACCACACCGATCGCTTGGCTTACCCGTCTCATCCCCGCCGTCAACACCTTTATGCAAATTTATAGGACCGACCCTTTCACCGAAGGGGCCATATTCGTGCTGTGCGACAAGGGCATGCACGCGGTTTCAGAGGCTATCTGTAGGCATTCTAAAAACAAGTATTCCGGCATGAGTAACCCCAGGTGGCGCTTTCGGAAACGTTATTTGCACCGCAACCTTCGTAAACGCTTGATAATTACCGAGAAGAGAGAAGAGGTCATAATACGATATGTCAGTATCTCGGGAGCCATGCCGTACCAGTGCCTCCCTTCTGATCTTCACGTCATTCCATCGTGAGGAGACAAGTTCAATTTCAATGTCATTCGTGCCGCCAGTCAGCGAGTTCCATACTTCCGGCGAGCAGCGAATTCCCACCATAGCAACCCCACCAGGACTCCGAGCGTGTATAACAAACCTGACGGGATTGCTGCCTTGAATCTCAATTGGTATTTTTTCGCGAATAAGGTCGTCTTCGGTGGGAGGACCTGTTGCGCAAGATGAAAGGATGCACACGATTAAAAATATAAGACAAAGGCCATAAAGGGGTCGGTTCCTAACTTTGTCACTTTTACCTTTCACTTGGTTTGGCGTCTTCATGCAGCCGCCGGTTCAGGTGTTTCCATGTTCCCATTTTCAACCGCGCCGTAATCCACTTTAGCGTCATGGACGTCTCCCGGCGAAACTGCGCCGCCCAGTGCAGTTTCAGTAAATCGCTCTTGCGCCACCGGGCCAAATCCTCTTCCTGCCAGCCGGTTTTGGCAAGTCCAGCTTGGATGATCCGTTCGGCGTTCTGTACATCGCTCTCCTGACGCTCTGATGAGAAATGGCTGTTCGTCAAAATACTGATCCTATACCTGGACACCGTTCGTCGGGCGATGAAGGCATTCCAGGAAAACATGTTGAGGCCCGGCGGTCTTTTCCTTAAGTTTCTGTGCAATGGCCGACGAGATTGGAACCAAACCCTGGGGATTATTGAAATCGGTTGGGCTTGCGCTCGGGTCCGCGGTTGCGTTCACGCTGGCCTATTTCCTTTCCTGGAGCGGTTTCCTGATGTTCGGTTTTCTCTGCGGTCTGGTGGCACTGGCAAGGTTTGGAACAGAGCGCACCACGTTTTATCTGGGGCTGACGGTGGGAATGCTGATTTACTCTGTCCACCTTTGGTGCTTCTACGTCATTTTCAAGGCGGCGGCGATTTTGCTCTGGTTGATACTGGCGTTCTGGCTCGCGCTGTTCGTTTTGCTGGCACGGTTCAGTTTCGCCAGCTTCAAACCGGCTGTGGCGGCCATGCTCGTCCCGTTCCTCTGGACCGGCCTGGAATATTTCCGCAGCGAGCTGTATTACCTGCGATTTTCCTGGCTGAACGTCGGTTACGCATTTTCCGACTGGCGGTTGCTCCCGTACCATCTCTTTGGCGTCTATGGCGAGGGATACCTGCTCGCCGCCGGGGCGGCGATTCTCATGACCGCCCGGCGGAAGCTTTATGCCGCTGCCATCGTCGTTTTGGCGCTGGGCATTCTGTCCCGGCTGCCCTCCCCCCCGGCGGATCCAACCCAACCGAAATCCCGGGTCCAGGTCGCCGGGGTTCAAATTGAATTCCCCTCGGAAAACCAGGTCATCCTTGTTTTGAACAAGCTCAACAAACAGTTTCCTCAAGCGGAACTGTTTGTTCTGAGCGAATATACCTTCACCGAACCCATCCCGGAACGGATCCGGGCCTGGTGCCGCGAGCATCAACGCTACCTCGTCGTGGGGGGTGAAGATCCGGCAACCAATGGAAATTATTACGATACCGCGTTTGTAATCAGCACCAATGGAAAGATCGTTTTCAAACAGGGCAAAAGCGTTCCCATCCAGTTCTTCAAGGACGGTCTCCCCGCGCGGGAGCAAAAGCTGTGGGACTCGCCCTGGGGAAGGATTGGCATCTGCGTCTGCTACGATTTGAGCTACACCCGCGTGACTGACGAACTGGTCCGGCAGGGCGCGCAAGCCATCATTGTGCCGACGATGGACGTGACCGAATGGGGCCAGCGGGAACATCAATTGCACGCCCGCATCGCGCCGGTGCGCGCGGTGGAATATGGACTCCCGATTTTTCGCGTGGCGAGTTCCGGCATTTCACAATTGGTGGACCGCGATGGTAATGTTCAGGCTAGGGCGCCATTTCCCGGACAAATCGCGACGCTTTCCGGTACTCTGGAGTTTCATAAACCCGGCTCCCTGCCGTTGGACCGTATGCTCGCACCATTTTCCGTTTTGGTGACCGCGCTGGTCATCGGCAGCCTGGCGTTTGTTTCCCTCCGGCGAAAATTTTCAAAACCACATTGACCTTCGGTTTAAAAATATTCCCGCTCGTAGCAGCCGAGGTAACGAGGCTCAAACATCTTCCCCTCAACCATCAACTCTCAACCAGACAGTCAGAGCCTCCTCACGTCGGCTGCTACTTCTTTGACGAGTTGTTTTCAAACCCTTTCGCAATCCACACCTGCCGCGTAAATCGCAAATCGAAAATAATGACCCTGTCGCCGGCTCCGGTTTACTGATTGCGCAGCCGGAAAAACAAATTCCCCGTCGGCGGGGTGATGGTGATGCTGTTGGTGCCGTTGGCGGTGGTGATGGTGTAACCGCTGGTCGTCCAGCCATTAGCCAGCGCGAGGTTCGCGTTCTGCTTCAAGGTGTAGCTGCCCGTATTGGGTCAGGAGACAATGACGCTGTTGCCCGAATGCACGATGGTCAGGTTTGGCAGCCCCGCCGTTTGCACCACGGAAATCAGCGCCCAGAAGCCACCCGTGAGCGAATAATTGCCGCCAGTCATTGCACCGCTGGCATCCGGCTGGCCAATCGTGCCGGTGACTTGATACGTCGCGCCGGTGCTGGTGCCGCCGCCGCCGGAGATTTTATACCAGTCAATGGAATATTGCTGCGCCTGAACCGGGATGGAAAACGCCAGCAAAGCCAAGGCGCCAAAGACCAACAACAGACTTGAGTTTCCGCGTGAACAAAGATTGGTTTTCATAAGTTGCCTCACGTCTCGTTATTGGTTGTAGGTTGAGTTGACCGTGCCCACCCAAAAATTATCATTCAAGGCTCTGGAGATGTTCACTTGGGTCACATGGCCTTCAAGATAGGTGTTGCCAAAAGTGATCTGGCAAGAGTGAACCGCCTGGGCGTTGGAATAGATTTGTACTGTGCCAGCCGTTCCAGGGTTGGCCAAGGTGGTGTAAAAGTTGACTTGAACGCCGGCGCTGGTGATTCCCACTGCTGCGATTGTTTGGGTGCCAGGTGAGGCCGGATAACTGATCATCAGGCCCCCGTTGGAACCGTCCCGTATCAGCGTGAGCGCATCGCTTCTGGCGATGACCGAGTTTGAAGTAGTAACCGTGCTGTTGATGCGGCGGACGATCAATCCAGCCGTAGGCGACTCAGCCGTGCCGGTGCCCATTCCAAAATGGGTGAGGCCCGTGGCTGCCAGATCGTTGCTTACCGTCAACGGCTGGGTAAAGGTGTTTGTGCCCGTAAAAGTATTCCCTCCGGCCCGCAAAGCCGCGCCGTTGAGATTCGACTGAAGCGTGACTTCCGCCGCCTCTGCGCGAGTGGTTTCGGCGCTAAGATTCCCGGAGAGGGTGCTTTCCGCAGCTTCAGCGCGAGTGGTTTCATTGTTGAGACTCGTCATGAGGGTGGTTTCCGCCGCCTCTGCGCGAGAGATTTCACCGATGAGGTTCCCGTTAAGAGTGGCTTCCGCCGCTTGGGCGCGAGTGGTTTCATTGTTGAGACTCATCGTGAGAGTGGCTTCCGCCGCTTGGGCGCGAGTGGTTTCGGCGTTGAGGTTCCCGGAGAGGGTGCTTTCCGCGGCTTCTGCGCGAGTGGTTTCGGCGGCAACATTGGTCGGCGTGGTTGGCACCCAGTTTGTCCCGCTCCACGCGAGCATCTGCCCGGGAGACGCCCCGCCCAGATTGCCGAGGGGTGTCCCCTTGAGCCCCACCACCGTCGCTACATTCACTGAGCCGCTCACGTCGCCGCCGGCAACGGTATTGAGAGTGACATCGCCGGATGCCGCGCTGACCGTCACGCCGCCGCCACCGGTAAGACTGAGCACGCCCGCGCTGACATTGTTGAGATTGGTCAAGCCCGCCCCGTTGCCATTGATCACGCCGGCGATGAAGGTCTGGCTCTGGCCGCTGCCGATGCGGATGATGTTGGTGTCGGTGGCAAAACCCTGGTTGCCGATGTCAATGTTGGAACTGCCGGTGGTGATGTTATAGCCAGCCCAATATCCCAGCGCGATGTTGTCGGAGCCGCTCGTGTTCAACCCTAGCGCCTCAGCGCCATTGGCCGTGTTGTAGGAGCCGTTCGTGTTGAAGAGAAGCGCATATAATCCATTGGCTGTGTTGCCGGTGCCGGTCGTGTTCGACGAAAGCGCCTCAGTGCCATTGGCCGTGTTGCCGCCACCGCTCGTGTTAGCGTTAAGTGCGTCAACACCACTGGCCGTGTTGCCACCCCCGCTCGTCGTCGAATTGCCCGACGGTCCGACGAAGAAGTTGTAGTTGTAACCGCCATTGGTATTACCGATGCTGGTCAATTGCGCTGCATTGAGATTGATCAGCCCACCGCCGTTGCCATTGATCACGCCCGCGATGAACGTCTGGCTCTGGCCGCTGCCGATGCGGATGAGGTTGGTGTCAGTGGAAAAACCTGAATTGCCGATGTCAATGTTGGAACTGCCGGTGGTGATGTTATAGCCAGCCAGATAACCCAACGCGATGTTGTAAGAGCCGCTCGTGTTGAAGAAAAGCGCGTCAAATCCATTGGCCGTGTTGCCGGAGCCGCTCTTGTTGGCGACAAGCGCCCCCGAGCCATAGGCGGTGTTGAAGGAGCCATTCGTGTTAAACTCCAGCGCAAGACTGCCATTGGCCGTGTTTTCGGATCCGCCCATGTTAGCGCGAAGTGCAAACGCGCCGTTGGCCGTGTTGTCGGAGCCGCTCGTGTTGGCCGCAAGCGCGTAAGCGCCGTTGGCCGTGTTGTCGGAGCCGGCCGTCGTTGCATTGCCCGACGGACCGACAAAGAAGTTGTAGAGGTAACCACCGTTGGTGTTGCCGATGCTGGTCAATTGCGCGGACGACAATGTGCCGCTCACACCACTGGCAAGGATGGCATAGGGCGTGGGCGTGATTTGCTGGCGCGGACCCAATGTGCTAAAATTGTCGGCCCCGTTGGTCTCAACGCCAATCTCCAACCAGCAGGTCTGGCCGGTGAACACGCCGGGACCAAAGTCAACCAGCACCGTGAACAATCCGTTGGTGACCACCACCGCATTGTTGGTCACCGGCCCGGCGATGGCCTCGCCGAGCGGGTCGAACAGCAAGAAGGTCAGGTTGTAAGTGCCGTTGGCCGGGCTGCCGCCGGCATTCAGCCGGCCCTGGTAGGTGAAAGCCGCGCCTTGGGCGAACGCGGTGGAGAGTTGAAGGTTGAAGGTTGAGAGCAAGGCCAGCGTGGCCCAAGCTGCGCACGAGGCTCCACCGAAGCGAGTGAGTAGATGATGATTGCGTGTCTTCATAAGGCTTTTTTAAAAACAGTTCTGTTTGTTCCAAAACTTAAGGGTTGTTACTTTTTTATTTGTATCAGATTAGCCTGACTTGTCAAGATGATTTGCGATGGATGCGCTCTGCAATAATTCAGCTTTCATCGCCCGATGCGAGAGGAGTCGTTTTCCCCCGGCGGACAAGGTCTTTGCAGACGGTCACGCGCCACCTCACCCCGGCTCTCTCCCCCAACACTGTTGGTGGAGGGGGAGAAACGTCCGCCTCTCTCTGAAAAAACCAGCGACTGAATTTGCGAACGATCGTTCGCAAAACCAAAAGACTTGGTAGGGCTGCGGTGCAGCAGCACCGCCCTACCAGAACAATTGTTAGTATCGCCGTCGCCGATTTCCTGACGGCTTCCGCCAATTCACTGCTTGAGCCGGAAGAACAAATTCCCGGTCGGCGGCGTGATGGCCAGATAATTGGTGCCGTTGGAGGTCGTCCAGCCGCTGCTGGCCGACCAGCCGGCTGGCGTGGCCAGATTGTTGTTCTGTTGCAAACTCCAGCCCGACACAGCCTGCCAATACACCGTCACCGTGTTGCCGGAATGGCTGATGCAGAGCGTCGGGGCGCCGGCCGTTTGCACGACGGAAATCAGCGCCCAGAACCCGCCGGTGAGCGAATAACTGCCACCGGTCATTGGTCCGCCAGCGTCGTGCTGGCCGATGGTGCCGCTGACGGCATAAACGCCGCCGGTGCTCGTGCCGCCGCCACCGGCGATTTTATACCAGTCAATCGAGTATTGTTGTGCAAAGCTAATTGCCGCAAGCAACAACCCAACAAAGAGCGTTAAAGTTTTTATAGCGCGCATAAATCATTGAATTCGAATAATTGTGCAAGAAAAGCTTGGTCGTGTCGTTCCGAGGCCCGTGTTTGAAACGATTCGGCCGATGGTGCCGCTGCCGGAAAATTGAAATTTCAGAACATCACCGGAATTGAAGCTGGCGATGAAACTCTTGGAAATGGGCACGGTCTGACTGGCCGTGTTGGCAACGGCGGTGGATTGGCTGTCGGCAATTTCCGTGCCATTCAAAACCGCCCTCAATGAAATTGTCGTGGCGGTGCTGGAAGTGACGGTGGCTATGGCGGTGTATTCGACCAGATACAATCCCGTTTGGGCGTTGGTGAAGGAGGTCAAGCCGGCGGTATGCAGCCAACCGCTGATCTGGGCATCAACTTGATTGGTGATGTCCTGAAAAGTGCTCGCCGTGGCCACGGCCTGCGTGGTGGTGGAATAGGAAAGAAGGTAATTCGCGGCTGTCGGTAGGTTTGTCACCACCACCGTTGGCAATTGTGCCAACGGAACCGTGCCGGTCGTCAATTGTGAGGCGTTCAGGTTGGTCAATCCGCCGCCGTTGCCCGCGAAAACGGAGTTGGTGATGAAGGCGTTGGTGATGGCGATGCCTGAAACGACGTTGCTCGCCAAGGCCGCGTTGCCGCCGTTCAAGTTCGTTGCCAGTTGCCACGTCGCCGCGTCCAGTTGATTGCTCGTGATGCCGCTTAATTGCGCCAATGGAACCGTGCCGGTGGTTAGTTGTGAGGCGCTCAAGCCGGTCAGGCCCGAGCCGTTGCCAATGAATGCGGCGGCGGCCAGCGTGCCGCTGACGGTCAGGTTGGTGGCCAATTGCGCGCTGCCGACGGCACCCGCCGCGATCTGTGACTGGTTCAGCGGCTGCCACAGACCGTTGCCGAGGTACTGCAATGTAGTAGAGCTGCTCTGACCGCCGATAAGATTTGTTTGAATTGTAGCTTGTGCGGTCCAAATCCCGCCCCAATACACCACGGCAACCACTCTTGTGCCATCGTCCGACGAGGCCGCGGAATACCAATATGCGTTCGGCGCGCTGGTTTGCGTCCATGTGGCACCCGAATTGGTCGAGGTGTAAATCCCGCCATTATACCCTCCAGCTACCAACTTGGTTCCATCCGCTGATGAAGCAACGGAATACATCGAAGCGCCTGTGCTGGTTTGCGTCCATGAGACACCCGCATTTGTCGAAGTATAAATTCCACTGCTTTGGGCCGTAGCCACCAGCTTGCTTCCGTCCGCTGATGAACCGATGGAACTCCAAGCTGGACCATTTATGGGGCCGAAGGTCGGCATCCATGTAGCACCCGAGTTGATCGAAGTATAAACATATGGCCCCCCGGCCACCAGTTTGGTTCCGTCTGCTGACGAAGCGACCGAAAACCAATTATAATTCGGCGTGCTGGTCTGTGTCCATGTGGCACCTGAATTGGTTGACGTATAAATTTCACCGGGGTCTGGCACGACCACCAGTTTGGTTCCATCTTTCGACGAGGCCGCGGAATACCAATATGCGTTCGGCGCGCTGGTTTGCGCCCATGTGGCGCCCGAATTGGTCGAGGTAATGACAATTCCTCGGGGGCCATCGACCGCAACGAGTTTGGTTCCGTCCCCTGATGAAGCAACAGAATACCAAAATGAGTTAGATGCGCTAGTCTGGGTCCATGTGGCACCAGCGTTAGTCGAGGTGAAAATCCAGCCCTGCTCATCCTCTGCGGCCACCAGTTTGTTTCCATCCGCCGAAGAGGCAACAGAACGCCAATAACCAACGGGCGCGCTGGTATGCGACCAGTTAGTGAGGCTGTTCCAGTTCGTAATTGCGGCAGCACCCAGAACGGATTGCCCGATATTCGGGGCGATTAACCATCCACCGGCACCGACGCCCGACACGCCCACAATGTCGCCCACATTCGGCGAAGCTGGCAGGGTGATGGTCACTTGCGCAGCGTTGGTAGCAAGGTAGCCAGTGTTGGGCTGCGCCTGCTGGTTGGTGCCGGTCACGTTCTGCCAAGTGAAAGTGCCGGGAACACCCGCCAGTCCCGCACCATTGCCGCTAAACGTGCCATTCAAGTTCACTCCGCTGGCGTTATTCGTCAGGACTGAAGCGGACAGTTGCGCCAGGGGAATAGTCCCGCTCAATTGTGTGGCGGGCAATGTCCCGCTCAATTGCGCGGCGGGCAGCGTGCCGAGCAGGTTGCTGGCCGTGTTGGCCATGATCGCATACGGCATGGGCAGGATTTGCTGGAGCGGCAGCAGCGTGGTGAATGCGCCGCCGCCATTCGTCCGCACGTCCAGTTCCAGCCAGCGAGCCGGCCCGGTGAAAACACCACTGCCGAAATCCAGCGTCGCCGCTAACAACCCGTTGGTGACGCCGGTGGCGGAATTGGTCAGCGGCCCGGCGACCAGGTTGCCATTGGTCACCGCGTCGTAAACCGTAAATCGTAAATCGTAAATGCCGCTGGCTGGGTTGCCATTGTCATTCAATTTGCCTTGATAGGTGAAGGCCGTGCCTTGGGCGTGGACGGTTGAGAGTTGGAGGTTGAAGGTTGAGAGACAAGTCAGCAATGCAAGCACGAGAACGATGTGATTTGATTTGGTTGGTTTCATGATAATCCTTCAGGTGTGAGTGTAAGAATCTCCTCTGGGCAGTTCGGGGTTACAAATATCCGCCCCGAAGTCCAAACCCATCACCGGCGTGACGAGGTACTTTTGCACGGAATCAGTAGGTTAAAGTTTTCCTGCCAGTCCTTATCTGACTTTAAAGAGAACTGGCTGGAGCATAATTATTAACAAAACTGCCAAAAGATACAAGACAAATTAGAGACCTTTTCACATTCCCGGCAATGACTGATCTTCCGCTTATTTGCGCTTTGAACTCGGGGGGTGACCGTGCGCCCACCATTGGAACTGGGATTTGTTTTCCACGGCGAGCATGGCGGCTTAATTTGACGTGGTGGGTTTGCCGATGATGCGAACGAGGAAAGGTAGCGCAGCCGTCCCGGCTGCATCTTCACTTGTTTTTGTGGACTGTGCAGGCGGGACGCCTGCGCTACTTTGCTGCGAACCGCTCATGAATTTCATGCGGCTGCCACAGGTGAGAGTCAAGTGGCAGGCGCGAAATCATACGCGCTGATTCAAAATTGCCGCTGCCGATTTCCTGACGGCTTCGGCCAGTTCGCACGGCTTCAAAACTTTTGCGTCGCCTCCCCAGCTCAGAACCCAGCGTTCGATTTCCATCAGGCTGGAAAGTTTCATTCTCAATTCGACTCCCCCGCCCTTCAAGTCGCGCAGTTGCTGCGATTCGTGCCATTTCTTTTCGCGGACGTAATCGGCGGCGTGCGCGTTGAAACGGATGACGACTTCGTATTCGCCTTCGCCGGAATGGACGCCGAAGCTGTCGCGCAATCTCTTCTCCAAGGAAAATTTCTGCGGACGCTCGAACGTTTTGCCAGTCAGCTTCACGGATTGCACGCGCGCGGGCACGAAGGTGCGGATGTCCTTGCGCGCGTGGTCGTAGGCGAACAGATACCATTCGCCGTTGATGTTCGCCAGATGATACGGGTCAACCAGGCGCTTCTCCGGCTGCGGCTGCCCGGGTTTGCGATAGGCCAGTTCAATTTGTTGCCGGTGCGCGGCCGCCCGGGCCAGCGTGTCGAATATTTCAAGATTCAAAATCGGCTCGGCGCGGGTGCGGAAGGAAATCGTCTGCTCGATGTCGGCGAGATTGAGCGAAATGGTTTCGGGCAGCGACTGCTCCATTTTCCGGATGGCGCTGAGAATCGGTTTCTCGAAGCTCGTGCCGCGATACTGCTGGAGCGCCTTTTCGGCGACGATGAGCGCGAAGAGTTCGCCCTCGGTGATCTGGATGTTCGGGAACGCGCTGACTTCCTCGGTGTAATGATAGCCGATGCGCGCACTGTCGTATTCTACCGGCAGGCCGAGCCGGTCGCGCATGAACTCGATGTCGCGATGAATTGTCTTGGTGGCGACTTCGATTTCGCGGGCGAGCGTGGAGGCGTTGGGGAATTTGCCAGACTGAAGCGCCTGATGGATGCGCAACATCCGCTCCAAAGGCGGGCGGGACCGCAGCGACTCTGTTGCCGTCATCGCCGGCCGGGATTTGTTTTCACGTTTAAAATTCATTTCTTTCAGGGCACGCCGGTGCATAGAGCAACGGATTCTGCCGGTAGAACTCCTTCAATTGGGCATACAGGGCCGGATGCCGTTCCTGCAACCGGCCGGGTCTCTCGAAAAAACATTCCGTGGCCACGGCGAAAAACTCCGCTGGATTTTGGGCGCCATACGTGTCCAGGACCGTCTCCTGACCATCTTCAGCCGCGCGGCGAAGTTGTTGGAATTCCGCGCTCAGAACCTTGGCCCACGTCTGGTAACGGTGGCGCATTTGCGACAAGGTTGACGCGTCAAGGAGCGGAGCGCCGTCGGTGATGCCATCCTCATGATCAAGCTGGTGCGCAAACTCGTGAAGGACCAGATTCCGGTTCTTGTTCAGTTCCACCGCGCCGGCAATCGCGCCATCCCACGCCAGAACCACCGATCCATGCGGCCAGGATTCACCTCCCCGCGCCTGCTCTCCCTCGGTAATCGTCCCGTCCTTTTCCCAATGCCACGCTTTGGCGATATAACTGGAAGGATAAACCAGGATGCTGCGCAGGAGCGGGTAGCAGTCCGTGTCCCGGTGCAGCAGCAACAGGCACGCCTGCGCCGCGATCAACACCTTCACTTCATCGGTGATTTCCTGCCCGCCACAGCCCTCGAACTGTTTCTCCGCCAGGAAAACGTGAATATGCCCCTCCAATTCCCGGCGATCCGCCGGCGGGAGGCGGGAATACATGGTATAACGGCGCAAAAGAATGTCGCGCCATTCTGAAGGGAACGGCCGGCTCCGAATGCTGTCACGGCGGCGTTTTTTAAGAAATCCGAACATGCCAGTACCGCCCGCCGCCCGCGTTCCGGCTCAACTGCCCTTCTCGAGCCTCGCGAGCAACTCGTCGTTGGTTTTGTGTTTCTTGAGCGCGGCGGTGAGCGTTTCCATCGCTTCGATGGGGTTCAAGTCCACCATCGTGCGGCGCAATTTGCGGATGGCTTCAAGATATTTGGCCGGGAAAAGTTTTTCCTCCTTGCGCGTGCCGCTCTTGGGAATGTCAATGGCCGGGAACAACCGCCGGTCGGACAGTTTGCGGTTGAGAATCAACTCCATGTTGCCCGTGCCTTTGAACTCCTGGAAAATGAGTTCGTCCATGCGCGACCCGGTGTCAATCAGCGCGGTGGCCAGAATCGTCAGCGAACCGCCTTCCTCAATTTTGCGCGCCGAGGCGAACATCTTGCGCGGGATTTCCAGCGCGCGCGCGTCCACGCCGCCGGTCATCGTCCGGCCGCTGCCGCCGTGAACACTGTTGTAGGCGCGGGCAATGCGCGTGAGCGAATCCATCAATACAAAAACGTCCTTGCCGGATTCGACCATGCGACGGCAACGCTCGACCATAAAACGCGAAAGCCGCACATGCGTTTCCAAATCCATGTCGTTCGACGACGCAACCACCTCGGCTTTGACCGAACGCTGGAAATCCGTGACTTCCTCCGGGCGTTCGTCAATGAGCAGCACCATCGTATGGACTTCGGGATGGTTCGTGGTGATGGCGTTGCAGATTTGCTTGAGGATGGTGGTCTTGCCGCTGCGCGGCGGGGAGACGATCAACCCGCGCGTGCCTTTGCCAATCGGCGTGACGAGGTCAATGATGCGCGTTTCAATCAGGTCGGGACTGGTTTCGAGGTTGAACTTTTCAATCGGGTCAATGGTGGTGAGGTTTTCAAAGCGGACGGCCTTGGTGTATTCCTCGAACGGCATGTCGTTGACTTTTTCGACGGCCTTGAGCTGCGGGCTCGTGCCGCGATGGGGCGGCTGGGTTACCCCGGCGACATGGCTGCCCTCGCGCAAAAAGCTGCGGCGAATGGTGTCGGGCGTGACAAAGATGTCGGTCGGCTTCGGATGAAAATGGTTGGCTGCCGTGCGCAGGAAACCGAAGCCTTTCTCGGAAATCTCCAGAAAGCCCGAACCGTAATTCGACGTTTTATCGTCGTTGTTATTTTCTGAACCACTCATATTTTGTGTGCTCGAAGGCAGGAATTAATTCCTAAACCAGTCTTGAATTGTTGAATCTTGGGAAGCAACCCCGCAAAAACGAGGTCCTTAAAACCTTCGACCCCCAATGATTACGGGCAAAACCCGCCGAATGCAACAATTATTTTAAAGAAATTATAATGATGAATTATTGAAACCATGGGCAGGCGGATTTCAATTCTCCATTACGCCATCACTCCCATATTCCTTTTCCCTTATCCATTCACTTCGGCTTTCGCTTCAGCCGCCAAGGGCGTGCTGAGATACCGTTCGCCGGTGGACGGGGCGAAGGTGACGATCAGCTTGCCTTTGTTCTCCGGCCGCTTGGCCACTTGAATCGCCGCCCAGACGTTTGCGCCGGATGAAATGCCGCACAAAATTCCCTCTTCCTTGGCCAGCCGCCGCGCCATGGCAAACGCGTCGTCGTTGGCGACGGGAATGGATTCCTTGATCAGCGGATTGCCCTTTTCATCCTTCAAATGCAGGTTCTTGGGGATAAACCCGGCGCCCAATCCCTGGATTTTATGAGGGCCGGGTTTCAATGGCTGGCCGGCAAGCGTTTGCGCAATAACCGGCGAATCCTTGGGATCCACCGCAATGGCCTCAAACGACGGTTTGCGCGCCTTGATCACCTCCGTACAACCGGTGATGGTGCCGCCCGTTCCGACACCGGCCACTATAATGTCCACCTTGCCGTCCGTGTCGGCCCAAATTTCCTCCGCCGTGGTCTTGCGATGAATTTCCACGTTGGCCGGATTTTCAAACTGCTGTGGAATCCAGGCGTTCGGCGTTTCCTTGGCGAGCTGTTCCGCGCGGGCAATCGCGCCTTTCATGCCTTCCGCGCCGGGCGTCAAAACCAGTTTCGCGCCGAGCATCGCCAAAAGCGTGCGGCGTTCCACCGACATCGTTTCGGGCATGGTCAAAATGATTTTGTAACCCTTGGCCGCCGCGACGAAGGCGAGCGCGATGCCGGTGTTGCCGCTCGTCGGCTCGATGATGACGGTGTCTTTTTTGAGGATGCCGCGTTTCTCGGCGTCCTCGATCATCGCCACGCCGATGCGGTCCTTGACGCTGCTGAGCGGGTTGAAAGACTCGCACTTGAGGAGAATGGTCGCGTGCAGGCCGGCGGTGACCTTGTTTAATTTGACCAGCGGGGTGTGCCCGACGGTTTCGACGATGTTGTTATAAATGCGTCCCATAAAAATCCTTTCCAAACCCGTTCAATGGATTTTGTGAATCAAGATTGTGACGAGTCCGGGGCGAGAGCAAGAGGAATTTTTTTGTTGAACCGGGAAAACATTCAACGCCCAACATTCAACATCGAACGCTCAATGGATGGGCTTCGGCGGTGTTTAGGCAAATTGGATGTTGAGCGTTGGCTGTTGAATGTTCGGTGTTTCTCGGTCACAAAAACAATAAGTCCCTGCCCGACCTTTCGGTCGAGCAGGGACAAATGGGGGATGGGAGGGCGCCAAGCTCTCTTTCCCATGCCAACATTAGGCGCGCCCCTTTCGGGGGCTGTCAGCTTCCCGACGCCATTCTCCACGGCAAGCGGAGTCTTCGGCCTCGTGGCAGGGCCGTCCAGCGCCTTGCGGACACTGGATTTCGAGTGAGGCTTTTCAGCCTGCTTGAACCGATGGTTGCGCCACCAGCTTGCAAACCAGATGAAGACACATCTGTGATTTGATCTTCGCGTCTCCACCACTTAGCCCCGGGTCAGCCGCCGCTTTTGACGGTGCGTTCGCCCGAAGCCACGGGTCTCGCCTCTTCACTCTCAGGTTGCCTTTTGCTCACAGCCCAGCGGTGTCGTTTTTAACATCGCCGACGCTTGGAAGGTTTTCACGCAGCCTGCCGAGCCGTCGTGTCCTTCCCGGTGCGAACGCTCATTTTGTCCCGCCTTTCGGCGTCTTTCTTTTGGCTGATCCCGTTTTTTGCGTGACCGCCAGAGTCGCCCGTCCGTGCTGATGCGCAGTAGCAACCGGATACCCTCTGGGTAACTGCGATTCGCCCAGGCTCGAAACCAGCCTGAACTACTTGATCCGGCTCGGAGCGGCTTCTCATCGCCCCTTACCGCCAAGTCCCTCATTCGCATTTGACGGTGTGCGAACACCGCCAGAGGAACTGGTGAATTCTGCCTCCTCATCAAACCTTGCGATCCAACTTCAGAGGAGCCGGGCCAACCAGCCTGACCCGACCTTTCCCCAGTCACCTGGGATTATCCTGAAACGGGCAACTCAACCTTTCGATCTTTACCGCCCGCTTCGTTCTTTCAATGAACTGTGAACATCATAACCCAAATCCCCAAACTGACAACGAATTGATATGCACAGTTTGTTCACCGAAAACGGCCCGTGAACAACGTGCGAACAACTCGAATCCGCCAATGGAATCGAACGGTTCGCTCAATTCGAACGAAGAATTATTCACCGATTTTTCGCCGGAAATTCCGCGCGGTGAAGAAGTTTGTGTTTTGAAAAATTTAAAAATACGCGCAAAAGCAAAAAGGCCACCCGTGTGGATGGCCTTTTGATTTCTCGAAGAATTTACTTTCAAGCCGCAGGTTTGGACTTCGCGGCTTTTTTCACTTTCGCCGCCGTCTTTTTGCGTTTGATGTAGCTCTTCCGGCGTTTTCGATTTTCAACTTTGTTGGATTGTCTGCCCATAAGTGTCTTTACTTTGTTCGCTGGTTGCGGTTTTGTGAGGCCCACTATGAAACTTTTGGCGCGGCGATTCAACATCTATTTGGCGCTGGTATTCCTGTTGGGACTGGCTTGCGGCTGCCAGACCGGCAAGAAAACCCAAACCGCCATCTTGCGCGTGCATATCGAGGAAAGTCCCGATCCCGCCGGCACGAGCCAGAACATTTCTGTGCTACGCTCCAACCCCGTGCTCGTCACCATCAGGCGCGAACCGATTTTGTCGGAAGCCAATATCATCTCGGCCAAAGTCATTGAGGCGCGCGGCGGTTTTGCCCTCGAGATCAAATTTGACGAAAACGCCACCTGGCTGCTCGAACAATATTCCGCCGCCAATCCCGGCGGCCATTTCGTCATCTTCGGCCAATGGAGCGAAAAGGTCAGCGATGGCCGCTGGCTTGCCAATCCCGTCATCACCCACCGCATCAGCAACGGCACCCTGGCGTTCACCCCCGACTGTGAGCGCGAGGAGGCCGATCAATTGGTGCTGGGCCTCAACGATGCCGCGAAGGAAGCCCACAAATCCTGGCTAAAATGATTTTTTCCGCTGTTGCCCGCGCCATTTTTTCCGCCGTCGCGCTGTCTTTGGGATTGGGCGCCAGCCTTTTCGCGCAATCGCCATTCCAATTTCCCACCGCCAATCACACCTTGTATGAAATGGGAGACGAGTTGAAATTCTTTGCCCCGACCGCGCCGGACAAACCGTGGACGACTGGCAGTTTCGGCTGCGTGCGCACGGATGGCAGGCAAATGCACGAGGGAATCAACATCCGCTGTCTCCAGCGCGACCGGCACGGCGAGCCGACCGATCCCGTCATGGCCACCGCCGATGGCACGGTCGTTTATTTCAACCCGAAACCGTCGCTGTCGAATTACGGCAAATACGTCGTCGTCCGCCATATCATCGAGGGCATCGAAATCTATTCACTCTACGCGCACCTGAGCGAAATCCGGCCCGGCCTGAAGACCGGCCAGCCGGTCAAGGCCGGCGAAGTCATCGCCACCATGGGCCGGACGTCCAACACCGGCGAAACCATCACCAAGGACCGGGCGCACGTGCATTTTGAATTGAACCTGTTCGTCAACGAGGGCTTTTCCGGCTGGTACAAAAAAAACTTTCCCAGCCAGCGCAACGATCACGGCATCTGGAACGGGTACAACCTCAACGGCCTCGATCCGCGTGAAATCCTGCTCGCCGAACACAACCCCGTCATAAAATTCAGCCTGCTGAATTTCATCCGCGGCCAGACCGAGCTTTGCCGTGTGTTCGTCCGCTCGACCAACTTTCCGTATCTGAAGCGCTACGCGGCGCTGGTGCTGCCAAATCCCAAGGCTGAAAAAGCAGGCGTGGCCGGTTATGAAATCAGCCTGAATTACAACGGCGTGGCGTTCGCCCTGATGCCGCGCGCCGCCTCGGAAATCCCCGGCCAGGCCCGGTTCCAACTGCTTTCCGTCAATGAGAAAGAAGAAAAGGCCAATCCCTGCCGCCACCTCGTGGTCTGGCGCGGCAGTCGCTGGCAATTGACCGACAGTGGCATTCGCGAACTGGAATTGTTGACGTATTAAAGCCATAGCCTCGGTTTTTTGCCTTCAACAACGAAAAAGATTAGAGATGTTCCTTTTTAAGAAGGACTTGATTTAAATTAGTGCGGGCCAATGCAAAGTCGGGCTGGAGGGTCAAAGCCTTTCGAAATTGAACCTCGGCCATGTCCAGCATTCCCTTTGCGAGAAAGGCCATCCCCAGGTTGTTGAGGGCGGACACATCGTCAGCCTTGATTTTCAAAGCTCTTTGGTAAAACGCCACCGCATCGTCCATCTGCCCCTTTTGAAAATAAGCGTTACCAAGGTCAAAAGAAGCCATCGCTGCGTCAGGGTGTTGTTTCCAGATTTCCCGAAATTGGGCAATGGCCTCATCCACCTGGTCTTTTTGGAGAAAGATGACAGCCAGACTGCGGCGGGCCTCGGTAAAATCGGGAAAAAACTCCAGGGCCTTTTTAAATTCAATCATGGCCTCGTCGTTCCGCCCCATCGTGACGAGTATATTGGCATAATCGCCATGAGCCCTGGCAAGGGCCATGCCAAGGTTATTGCGGATTGCCGAATCGTCCGGGTGGCCTTGCAAGGACTTATAAAAAAAAGCCGCCGCTTCATCCAACTTTCCTTGGGTGACCAGCATGACGCCCAAATTATTGAGGGCATCGGTATAATCGGGTTTGAGTTGGATTGCCCGTTCCCAATGCTCAATGGCTTCATCCCCCTTACCATGAGCGGCAAGCGTCAGCCCCAGGTTGTTGTGCGCCATCCAACAATTGGGGTTCCGGACAATGGTCGTCCGCCAAAGCATTTCGAGATTGGAATACATGCCGCACTGCTGCCAGGTCAAAAGACCGAGCGCTGCCAGCAGGATTCCGCCCAGTGCCGGGCCCCAAAACAATCTTTGTTTTTCAAACCCGTTGAAACCCATGCTGATGCCCCCCGCCACCAGCACGATCGGACCGATGCTGGCTAGATATTGGAAATGGTCAGCCGCGAACGAAAAACGGAACGGGTACACGTTGACAAAGCCCATTGCCGGAAAGAGCGTTATGACAAAGAAAAGCAGCGCAGCCAAAGGCCCGCGCCGCCATCGCCGCAACCACGCCAACGCACCCAACAACAGCGCTGCCAATGCCGGAAAGAGGTATTGCCACCCTGCCGCTTGATTGACGTGCCAGCGAGGATAGATGAAAATCAAATTCACCGGCCAGAAAAGCTTGCCCAGATAAAACCAAATTGCCCGCCCCGCAATAAGAAACCGCTCAACGATGGGAAAATCATATTCCGAACCCACCGCCCTGCCGTATTTCCGCTCCACCCAAGCGGTAAACAGTCCGGCGACAACCCCCGTTACAAAGAAGGGAATCAACGGCAACACGTCCCGCCGCCAGGACAATTTTCCCTGCTGCCACCAGAAAACGACGAGCAACGCCGCCGGCAAGGTGGCGATGACGGTTTTTGACATCAGGCCCAGCATGAACAATCCCAACGCCAAAACATAATGTCCCCCGTGCCGGCCCCGATCGAATTTCAGATAGGCCAGTGCCGCGCCAAAATAAAAAACCGCAGACAACGTGTTCTTCAGTTCCGAAATCCACGCCACCGATTCCACCTGTACTGGATGCAACGCGAAAATGGCTCCCCCCAGCCAAGCCCCCGGAATTTTCAATTGCTTCAGCACATGGATCAGCAACAGCGCCGAAAAAGCGTGCAGCAGAATGTTCACCAGATGATAACCCAGGGTCGAATCACCCCACAACCGGTGTTCCACCCAAAAGAGGCTGTGCATCAACGGATAGTATTGCTGCGTGGCGTCAAGTTGTGTCCATATCCGCACCAGCCCATCCAGCGAACGGAGTTCCGGGCGGGTAATGTGAGCGTCATCGTCCCAGATGAATCCGCCGTGCCAAGCCGGCTGGTAGGCAAAGAGGACGGCGGCAATGAGCAACAAGCCCTTCAGCCAGCCTCGCTCCCACAAATCACGCAGCCACCCTAAACTTCCATTTGATGCTGACGGCGAAGCAGTCATTCAGTTTTCATCAAACTGCCAAACTCCCGCTGCGGCGCAACTGCGAACGTTCAATTCCTGAACTGCCGGGATCAGTGTCATCCCGACAATTGTAGATAATCCCTTGGTTTCTTAATCCCCACGGATTAATCTGAATCGTGCCAACCGACGTCAAATCACTGACCCGCGATGAACTGGAAGCCCGGTTCAAAGCCTGGGAACAGCCGGTTTATCGCGTCGGGCAACTGCTCGAATGGCTTTATGTCCATCGCGTCGCTACCTGGGATGCGATGACCAACCTGCCCAAGCACCTGCGCGAAAAGCTCTGCCGGGACTTTTCACTTAAGACCTTGGAACTCGTCCGCAAGCAGGGCGCACGCGACACCACGCGGAAATTTCTCTGGCGGCTCCACGACCATTTGCTCATCGAAAGCGTTCTGATTCCCGCCAACCCCGCGCTTTATGGTGACGCGAGCGACCGCCGCACGCTTTGCGTTTCCACCCAGGTCGGCTGCGCTTACGGCTGCAAATTCTGCGCGAGCGGCCTCGACGGCTGGAAACGCAACCTGACGCCGGACGAAATTGTGGAACAAGTCATGTCAGTCGAAAGACTAAGTCCGCAGTCCACAGTCCACAGTCAGTCGTCGGCAGCACAGCCACGGACTGGGAACCGTGTACTACGGACTGTGGACAATCTGGTTATCATGGGCATGGGCGAGCCGCTGGCGAATTACGACAACCTGTTAAAGGCGTTGCGCATTTTGAATGCGCCATGGGGCGGCGGCATTGGCGCGCGGAAAATTACGATTTCCACCAGCGGCCTCGCGCCGCAGATTCGCAGGCTGGCGGATGAACCGTTGCAATATTGCCTCGCGATTTCGCTGCATGGCGCCACCGACGAAGTGCGCAACAAAATCATGCCGGTAAATCGCAAGTATCCGCTCAAGGAACTCGTCGCGGCGTGTGAGCATTACCAGGGACAAAAAGGCCGGATGCTTACGTTCGAATATATTTTGATTGCCGGGTTGAACGATTCGATAGAACAAGTCAAACCGCTCGCCGCGCTCGCGCGCAGACTTTTTGCCAAGGTAAACCTGATTCCTTACAACAAGGTCGAGGGCCTGCCGTGGGAACGCCCGGACGAGGAAACCCAGGAAAATTTTCTCGCCGCGCTGGAAAAGCAAAAGGTTATCGCCACCTTGCGCCGCGAGAAAGGCCACGACATTGACGCCGCCTGCGGCCAGTTGCGGTTGAAAACGGAGCGCGAGTTGGAGTCCAAGCTTTAGCTTGCTGGTGCGAACTCGAGTTTTACCGGATGCAACCTGAAGGTTGAACTCCAACACCGCGACACCGCGACTACGATTTAACGTTTTAACGATTCAACAATTCACATATATTTCCCATGTGATTGCTTTGCTTGATTACGGCTCCGGCAACCTGCGCAGCGTCCACAAGGCGCTGCTCAAGGTCGGCGCCGACGTGCGCCTCGTGCAATCGCCGGACAAAATCGGCGATGCGCGGGCCATGGTGCTGCCCGGCGTCGGCGCGTTCGACGATTGCATCAACGCCCTGCGCAAACAGGAGCTGCTCGAAGCCGCACGCGTTTTCATCAAATCCGGCAAACCCTTTCTCGGCATCTGCGTTGGCTACCAGGCGCTGTTTGAGAAGAGTGCGGAATTCAACAGTTGCGCTGCCGGCCTCGGAATTTTCAAAGGCCAGGTCGTCCGTTTCTCCGAAAAGCATGGACTGAAAATTCCGCAGATTGGCTGGAACCAGCTTGAAATCGTGAAACCGGACTGCCCGCTGTTCCGCGGCGTGGCCAATGGCAGCTACGTCTATTTTGTCCACAGCTTTTATCCGCAGCCGGTGGATACTGGCATCATCGCCACGCGCACGGATTACGGCGACAAATTCGCGTCATCGGTCTGGCGCGACAATGTTTTCGCCACGCAATTTCACCCGGAAAAAAGCCAGAAAGTTGGTTTGCAACTGCTGAAGAATTTTGTTGAACTGGTGCAGCGTTGACCCGTCTGTCCATGAAACTGATTAAAAATTTAGTTTTTCAACTTCCTGTAGCCGTGCTCTGCATCGTTCTGGGCGGATGCGCGTCTAAAGGCACGGTTGCGCCATTGAGCAACGGTTATGAAGAGGTGGTCCGCCCCGCGCGAACTGGCCTTCAGTATCGGACACCGGACGGCAAAATCACTCCGATCTGGCCTGCTTTAGCCGGGGTCAGCGAGGTCATCAAAGGTGACGTGGTAATATTTGTGGGTGACAAGGCCTATGTATCGTCGGACCCGGACGATCCCCGGGGCACCAAGCCGCGACTGTTTGCGGTGCGGTCACCCGCCCTGCCGCTGGACATTACCGATGTCGTGTTGTGGCGCTGGTCGCAGGCAACGGGAAAGGATTTCGAGAAGACTTTGGACCAGTTCAGCATGGTGACCCCGGCGGAAAAGAACGGCCGGTTGGAGTTGCAACTGGAGTTTTGGACGCAAGAAAGAGACTGGCCGGATAAGACCACGGTTCAACTGGATTGGAACGAGGTCTTCGACATCATGCGCGCGATTGCGGAGAAAGGCGCGCTGCACAAGGATTTGCGATGGGGCACACCCTATATTGAAAAATGATTTTGGCCTGCAAACGGCAGGGCCGCTGCCTTATGAGCAAGCATTTGGCCGGCGAAGTTGTTGTCCCGCCTTTTCCATAAACCAACCTGCAATCCGGCAAACGCTGCCCTGCTCTCGCCGGGTCCGATCCGACCGGCAACGATTTAATTCTCTGCCAGAGTTGATTTTCATTTCATCCGCATTCATTTCATCCGCACAATTCATTTCATCCGCACTTGCTTTTTCCAAGACATTGGCGCAATTTAGTTTTAAGTATTAACAAAACGAAACGAAAGGATTAACGAATATGACACACGAACTACCGCCCCTGCGCTATCCCAAGGAAGCCTTGGAACCGCACATTGACGCGCTGACGATGGAAATCCATCACGACCGCCATCACAAGGCTTACGTGGACAATCTCAACAAGGCCATCGCCGGCAACGCCGCGCTGGAGGCCAAATCGCTCGACGCGCTGATCAAGGACCTCGCGTCCGTGCCGGACAACATTCGCGGCCCGGTGCGCAACAACGGCGGCGGCCATTGGAACCACTCCTTCTTCTGGAAAATTCTCGCCCCCCGGGCCGGTGGCGCGCCTACCGGCAATCTCGCCGACGCCATCAAGGCTGCGTTCGGCTCATTCGCCGATTTTCAGGCGAAGTTTGAAGCGGCGGGCATCGGACGGTTCGGCAGCGGCTGGGCCTGGCTCGTCTCCCACGGCGGCAAACTCGAAATCGTCTCCACCGCCAACCAGGATAATCCGCTCATGGGCAAAGCCATCGCCGGGTGCGAAGGCAAACCGATTCTCGGCGTGGACGTGTGGGAACACGCCTACTACCTGAAATACCAGAATAAGCGCGCCGATTATCTCAAGGCGATTTGGAACGTGATCAACTGGAACGAAGTCGCAAAGAACCTCTGAATCGCAAGTATTTTGGTAGAGCGGAACTGCTGCTCCGCTATTTGTTGTTGGGGCGGCGCGGCAGTGCCCGCCCTGCCTTTTCGAATCAAATGCCGCGTTCGTCCACAATCTTGTTCCCCTTGCCGAGCACAATGATGCGGGGGTTCCATTTCTCCGCCTTCGCTTTGCCAAAGGTCGCAAAATTCATGATGGTCAGCAAATCGCCCTTTTTGCCCAGATGCGCCACCGCGCCGTTCATGATGATTTGGCCTGAACCGCGCGGGCCGGGAATGGCGTAAGTCTCAAACCGTTCGCCGTTGGCCATATTGCCGCACAGGATTTTTTCGTACGGGTGCAGGCCGACCTTTTCCATCAGGTTGATGGCAATGGTAAGGCTGCCCTCATATTTCACGTTGCCGCCCGTGACGGTGGCGCGGTGAATCTTCGATTTCAGCAAAACAATCTGCATGAGACATTGAGTATAGCGTACTGCCCCGTTACTTCAACTTGAGAAAATTTTTTATAATCTGACGCCCATTCTCAGTCAGAATGCTTTCCGGATGAAATTGCACGCCCCAAATCGGCAGCTGCTTGTGCCGCACGCCCATGATTTCGCCCTCGTCGCTCTCGGCGGTGATCTCCAGACAGGCCGGCAGCGTGTCGCGCTTGATGACGAGCGAATGATAGCGCGTGGCGACAAAGGGATTGGCCATCCCCACAAACAGGTCCTTCCCGTTGTGTTTGATCGGCGAGGTTTTGCCGTGCATCATGCGGTAATTCACCACCACCTCCGCGCCGAACACATGCCCGATGCACTGGTGTCCGAGGCAAACGCCAAACACGGGCATTTCCCGGCCGAACGTGCGAATGACTTCGTTCGACAATCCGGATTCGCGCGGCGAGCACGGTCCCGGCGACACGAGAATGCGTTCCGGCTTCAACTCGCGAATCTGATCGAGCGTGATGTCGTCATTCCGCCACACCTGCAATGCCACGTTCAACTCGCCGAGATACTGGACGAGGTTGTAGGTGAACGAATCGTAATTGTCTATGACCAGAACCATGGGCGGACAAGCTACCTCACCTACCGGACTTTGCAAATCCGGAAACACATGGACGGTGTCCTTAGGCAGGTGCGGATTGCCCTCCCCCTGAACCGCGTAGCAGCCGACGTGAGTCGGCTCCATCTAAATTCGAGGAAGTCAGAGCCGACTCACGTCGGCTGCTACGATTCAGGGTTCAACGCGCGAAGCGTAGTTTCTGAAATAACTGCAAGTTGGTACAATCCGCAGTCCGACTCACAATTCGAAATTCAAATTGAGACACGACCATCGGCCGTTTCGATTTGACGCCGGACGGGTGGCAATGGAATCTTTGCGGATGGACCAAAACGAATTTCAGCCGGAACCGTACTATGGACCGCCGCCGGAACCGACCATGGGGCAAAAGCTCAAGAAATTCCTGGCGCCTTTGGGGTTCGTCGCAGTGCTGGTGGTCAAGTTCTTTGCCAAGCTCAAGTTTATTATCCTGCCGGCGCTGAAATTCCTTCCCGTCATCCTGAAGACCGGCGGCACGATGCTGCTCTCCATCGGCGCCTATGCTCTGGCCTGGGGTGTCTGGTTCGCCGTCGGTTTCGTGCTGCTGATTTTTATCCATGAATGCGGCCACCTCATCGCCGCCAAACGGCTCGGCCTGAAGGTCGGTGCCCCGGTGTTCATTCCGTTCATGGGCGCGCTCATCGCGCTCAAGGAGGCGCCGCGCAACGCCTGGATTGAATCCCAGGTCGGCATCGGCGGGCCGCTGCTGGGCGCGGTGGGCGCGGCCGTTTGCGAGCTGATTTATCTCCTGTCCGGCAAACCGATGTTTCGCGCGCTGGCTTATACCGGCTTTTTTCTGAATCTGTTCAACCTGATGCCGGTCGGATTTCTCGACGGGGGACGGATCGTTACCGCCCTTTCGCCGTGGCTCTGGATCGTCGGCTTCGCCATCCTCGTCCTGACGACCGTCGCGCATCCGAATTTCCTGTTGATCCTGATTCTGGTTGTCTCCATACCCCGGCTCATTTCCCTTTTCCGGCAGAAATCGGAGGCGGAACGCCGCTATTTCGAAGTCGAGCCCTGGCAACGATGGACCATGGCGGCGATGTATTTCGGCCTCATCACATTGCTCGTAGGGGGGATGGAAATGACCCTGATTTCACACGAAACGCTGTCAGGTCAATGACCGCTGGGTTGACAAAACGAGAATCAATTATGGAATGTAAAAAATCAACCAATCTGAAACGGTGCAATTGCAGCTATGGCGGGTGTCCGCGCCAGGGCATCTGCTGCGAGTGCCTGCGCTACCATCTCGACATGCGCCAGCTTCCGGCCTGTTGCTTCCCGGATGCCGTGGAACGGACCTATGACCGCAGCTTCGAGCGATTTGCCCAGCTGATCCAGGTCCGGGCGGTTTAACGATCTGTTAAAAACGTTCTTTTCGTAGCAGCCGAGGTAACGAGGCTTATTCTTCAACGATTGTTCCTGCTGACGCAGAAAATGCGTTTTTACAAACTCCTGTCCCATAAGCAGATGACGAAACTTTGTTGCATATGCAACAAATGTTTGCAGGGTCGCTGCGGTGGTTTACGGGCAGTGGCGGCGATAACCTCGTCGCCGTCAAACTTGCACCAATCAACTGAATCGTTCGAGTTGCGGCAACACGCGGTCGGGCAACGTGAGTTACTCCCTGTTCATCCGCTCGATTTTCCCGGGCCGGACGGACTGGAGCGGCTCCGGCGGGATCGGCGCGGAAGCGCAGTGGCTTTTCCTGCCGGAACCGGACACCCCCAAAACCCCGCCGGACAAGGGCGGCCAAGCCGGCGCGGACGCCGGATAAATTCAAATCCTGAAGGAATCCTTGCGGCGGCGGCATTGGCAAAGGCGCGGAGTTTTTTGACGCGAATTTCACGAATTGACACGAATCGAAATGCGTTCCCGCGTCTCGCCTTTCGTCGCAGATTGACAACTTGCCACAAGACTTTGGAAAAATTGTCGGCTATGAATTCTTCCGAGCGCTTGCCGATAAAAGCGTGAGAATATGTTTGCCACACAGAATTGATATTCATCCCCATCGCAACGCAATTCGCTGGCATCGTCAGAACATTTTTTACCAGCAGTGAGCAGCAAGGAATATTCTTCGGTTTGAACGTGGCGGGTTCTCGTATTCCGATGTGCATGTTCGAGACGTTGCAACTGGAGATCATCAGCGTGATCGAATCATTGAATCAGTTGCGCGAAAGCCCGGATTACTAGCTTTGCCAGTTGAGCGGTCAGAAATCCGGCGTGCTGGATGAACTGGCATCGGAACGCGCCAGGCTGTTGGATCAGGAAAGCGCCGAACTGGAGAAGCGGGCGGAAAAGCTCGCGGAGGAAATCAAGGAGTTGAACGGAGAGGCGGCAAGCCGAATCGGGTAGCAGCCGAAGTGAGGAGGCTCAAATTCAATTTACAATTCGAGTTTTCTGAAAAACTTCCAGACATCGTAGCGGCTGGTCGGCAGACCGCCGCAATGGTTCAACAAACAGAATTGTCCGGCTTTCTGCCGAAAGCCGCTACGCCCATTTGGCACAGAGTTCAATTCAATCAAAGTCAGAGCCTCCTTACGTCGGCTGCTGCCGTTTTCGCCGTTTTGATTTGAACAACTCCAGCTGCGGCTCCTTGAAGAAGTCGTAGTTCTTCAGGATTCGGATCATCTGGAGCAGGTCGGATTTCTGGTAATTGCGGTTCACTTCGATATGCCCGATCAGGTCGGCGAGCATCACATGAAACGGAATCACGGCGTCAATGCCCTTCGACCGCAATAACTCCACGCTTTGCCGGCGCGCATCCTCGCCTTGCGGCAACGCGGGCACAACCAGAATTTTCATCGGCGCGCCTTCCGCGCCAAACGTGCGGACCGCCTGCTGAAACACCTTCGGTTCGACAAACCGGAAAATCTCCGGCGCATGGGCCAACACCGCCAGGCTGAACGTCTCGGTGTGCCAGCCTTTTACCACCACGACGGCGCGCCCGATGAATTTCAGGTCCGCCGACGACAAGACAAACGGCAATCCGGTCTCGCACTTTTGCGGATGGGGATTCAGCACGAAGAAATCAATGTCATCGTCCTCGCTTTTGGTGGGCGCGATGTATTTGCGATGCTGGCGCACGAGAAACTCGTGCAACTCGAAGTACTCACGAACTATGGTTTCACTGACGGAACTCACAAAATATACGATTTACACCCGCCGATTTCATCCAGCGCGCCGCCAATCAAATCTTCGGCCACCCGCTGCCCCCAAACGACGCGTCCGATTCTTTTTGCGAGCACAAATTTGATTTCGCCGCCACTGACTTTTTTGTCGAACCGCATCGCCGCAAAAAGTTTCTGGCGTTTCGCCGGCTTCAACCTGATTTGCGTCGGCAGGCCGGCGCGCTTTAACAAATTCCGGATCCGCCCGGCATCGTCTGCCGCCAAACCCGTCAGTTCAGAGGACAGTTTTGCAGTGGCAACCTGGCCGATGGATATCGCCTCGCCGTGCAAATATTTTCCGTAGCCGGAAATGTTTTCGATGGCGTGGCCGATGGTGTGGCCGAAATTCAGAATGGCGCGCAGGCCGTTTTCAGTTTCGTCCTGGCCGACGACCTCCGCCTTGATCTCGCAACAGCGCGCCACGACGTCAGCGAGGGTTTGGGAGGCGCGCCGCAACAGCTTCGGTAAATCGCGTTCCAGTTGCGCGAACAGTCTGGCATCGTAAATAATGCCATACTTGATGACTTCGGCGAGACCGGCGCGATACTCGCGTTCGGGCAAGGTGCGCATGGTATCGAGATCGCACAGCACCAAACGCGGCTGATAAAACGCGCCCACGAGATTTTTTCCAGCTTTCAAATTGACGCCCACCTTGCCGCCGACCGAGCTGTCCACCTGCGCCAGCAGCGTCGTTGGCACCTGCACAAACGCGATGCCGCGCAAATACGTCGCCGCGACGAACCCGGCCAGATCGCCCACCACGCCGCCGCCGAGCGCGACGATGAAGGATTTGCGTTCGAGCCGGTGCGCTGCGAGCAGATCGTAGCAGGTTTGAACGGTTTTCAGGCTTTTGGCCGTTTCGCCCGCCAGAACCACAATCAGTGAAGGCGAGAAACCTGCCGTGGCGAGGGAATTGAAAGCTGCTTTGGCATAGCGTCTGCCGACATTGGTGTCGGTGATAATGGCGCAACGGGCGCCGAGCTTCAGGCGCGCACATTCGCGGCCGAGCTGATCAATCAAGCCCGGCGCAATTTTGATCGCATAACTGCGATTACCCAGTTTTACGGAAACAATGCGCACGGCCCAAGAATAAAGATTGAAGGCGCGGTGTCAAAGTTTTGCCGGTTTTTTTGGCGTGCTGCAGTTTGTGTTCCGGTGGGGCGAGCGCCTGTCCCGGTGAAGCGTTTCGCGAAGACGGATACCCGCGAGCCGATTTTGGCAATAAATCCCATCAGCCCCGGCTCGCGAGGATCAGCCTTCGCCAGGCTACGGCGCGACAGGCGCTCACCCCACTAATTTTAACCTCTGATCGCCTTTTTTATTCCGCCGGGGCCTGATTCGTCATAATCTTGGCCCATGATTTCCGCTATTCATGTTTGGCTCGGACGTTTCAAGCCTCGAATGGCCATCCTGCTTTTGGCTGCCGCAGCGTTTTGCGGGTGCGCCACCAAACCGGCGGTGGCAACCCGCGCGGAGGCAAACCAAACCGGTTTCACCATTTTCATGATTGGCGATTCCACCATGGCGGACAAGCCGGTGATTCCGCCCAATCCCGAACGGGGTTGGGGACAGATGCTGCCGATGTATTTCCAGGATGGCGTGCGGATTGAAAATCACGCGATGGACGGCCGGAGCACGAAAAGTTTCATTGACCAAGGCCGGTGGGAAACGGTCACGAACCGGCTCCGACCCGGCGATTACGTCATCATCCAGTTTGGCCACAACGACGAAAAGAATAAAGACCCCAAGCGCTACACCGAACCGTTCGGCGGTTTCAAGACAAACCTGGCCATGTTCATCCGCGATGCCCGCGCGCACAGGGCCACGCCGATCCTGGCCACGCCGGTAGCCCGTAGAAAATTCGATGACAACGGCGGGCTGGTTGACACGCACGGCGATTACGTAAAAGCCGTGCGGGAGGTTGCGCAGGAACAGCAGGCCGCCCTGCTCGAAATGAACACCCGCAGCGCGGAATTACTCGCCGGCATGGGCCCGGAACTTTCCAGAAAACTTTTCGATTGGATTGACCCGGGTGAATTTGAGCGCTATCCGAAGGGATTGTCTGACGACACGCATTTCAACGCTTACGGTGCGAGCCGGATGTGCGACCTTGCCGTCGGGGAAATTGAATCAAACGTTCCCAAACTTGCGGTCTGGCTGAAACGACATTCCGCCGCCGGCATCAACCAGAACGGCCTGGAAAAATGAAACGGGGCAATCGGCGGACTTGAAATTGGTTGTCCTGGCGGGATCTGAATATGCGACCCGCCCGCAGGATGTGAGACTTGTCCTGCGGGCGGGATTTGCAACCCTGTTAACTCTAATTATACTCGACAAGCGTCACCAGTCCCTCGGGGTTGATACCCCCATTGCCTTGAAGAAAGACAATGTGCTGATATCCGAGGTTTCGTAATCCGACGAACAAGGCTGTGCCGCGGTCGCGGAACTGCTCACCGATCTTCGACTCGGTGTAATTCTCAAGGATCACCACTGCTGCCTGATGTTCGGACAGCGCCATGGCCTTTGCCAGAACCGCATCGTTCTTCTCCCCGCCGGAGATTGTTGGTTGGATCATCTGGCAAGTCTTGTCATCCAAAGACGCGATCACCAACGCAGTATTGTCAGTATTGTGAAACGCCTGCGGCGGCGGCGGGGTCGCACAGGAGGTTAATGTGATAACCAGGGCCACGAGCGCTGCTGAGTTGATGGTTTTCATAAAATTCAATTTATTCCCCCGACTCTTTGTCAAAATGTGCGCAGTTTTAATGCCATCGACTGTCACTTCAAATGCTAAAGGCTTTCGTCTTTGGATGTATTACTTTTAGACAAGTCTAAATTGATTTTTAGGCATGTAGTTTGGCGGGCAGGGAAACAGTCCGCCCATTCTCCTCGGAATTTGGATTCCGCAGTGCGGGATTATGAGCCTGACGGCTAACGGGATACATCGCCATAATTCTGTATTTGGGCCGAAACTTCTTGCGGTAGCGGCAGGCGTTGACCATATTGGCAAGTCGTAATCGCGGGGTGGAGCAGCCCGGTAGCTCGTCAGGCTCATAACCTGAAGGTCGCTGGTTCAAATCCAGCCCCCGCAACCAATTTCAATCCCCGCCACAAGCGGGGTTTTTTACGCCCGGAACCAGCGTCCATCAGGTTTACATTGGATGAATTCCATAGCGAATCCAGTAGCCGATCAGCTTTGTGTATTCCAGCCGGACGCGGCTGCCGATGCGGTTGTGCGACCAGTCGGCGTGGGCCGAAGCAAAATAGGACGGGCGTGAATAAAATCTTATCTCCGGCGCATAATGCCGGAAACACGCCACCGCGCGGCGCGAATGATACCACGACGTGACGAGGATGACGCGCCTCTGTTTCTGTTCGCGGAGCAATTTAATGGTAAACTGTGCATTTTCCCTGGTTGTGCGGGATTGGGTTTCCAGTTCAATCGCTTTCGCCGGCACGCCCGCCGCCATCAACAGCCGCCGGTTTATTTCACAATCGCCCAGTCCGCTGATGATGATGCGCGGCGCGGCGTGTTCCTTGAAAAGTTCCGCCGCGCGTTCCGGCCGTTCGTGCGAACCACCGCCCAATACCACAATCACATCGGCCGTCACCGGCCCGCTGTCCACGCACAAAAATGGTTGCGGAAAAATAATCGCGGCCACGGCCAGCAACAGCAGTAAAAGGAAAGTAACCAGCGCGGTTCGTTTGATCAGTTTTCTCACGCGCGGAAAGAATTACACCAAACGGCAGGCTTCGGCCAGCGTCGGTTTTTACCGCACAAATTGAACAACCATGAAGCCAAGGCGCAACACAGCAACCGCAGCCAAATCCTTTTGGACTGCGGCGGGAAGCGAAGCGCCACGCCGCTTTGGAAGCTCGGCCCACAGTCGAAAAGCGGTGTCGCCGCTACGCTCTGCCACCGCAATCCAAAATCCTCGTTCTCCGCACCGCGCCCGTCCAAGACCCGTCACACTCACCCGTACAGCGGGCCGAAATTCCGGCAGGCCAGATAATCCGCCGCCTGCGGCTCCAGCGCTCCAAACAGGCTCCACGAACTCGGACGGAAGATTTTCTCCCCGGACACGTTGTGCATCGCCACCGGAATGCGCAGCATTGAGGCCAGCGAAATCAAATCCGCGCCGATGTGGCCGTAGCTGATGGAGCCGTGGTTGGCGCTCCAGTTGTTCATGACCGTATAAACGTCACGGAACGGCCCCTGCCCCATCACGTTCGGCGCGAACCAGGTCGTCGGCCAGGACGGATTGGTGCGTTCGTCGAGTGTTTGATGCACTTTCGCCGGCAGGTCCACCGACCAGCCTTCGGCGATCTGCAGCGCCGGGCCGAGCCCCTTCACCGGGCTGATGCGGCACATCGTCATGGGCATTCCGCCGCGCGACAAATAACACGACGAAAAACCGCCGCCGCGGAAATATTCGTAAACCGCCGACGGCCACGAGGTCGCCTTCAAACAGGCTGCGGCTTCCTCCCGGCTGATTTCCCAGAAGGGCTTCATCGCCGGCTTGCCTTCGCGCGATTGCCGGCCGGTGCCGTTGAGCGTGGCCGCGCCGGAGTTGATGAGGTGCAGCAAACCGTTTTCGCTTTTGCCCGTCAATGTGTGGCCGGTGACGCGCTTGACCGCATCAGGGCTCCAATACGTCCGCACGTCGGCAAAGATTTGCGCGGTGTTCGTCAGTAAATAACCGAATAACATGCACGCGCCGTTGAGCGCGTCGTTTTCCGTGGCGAATACCATCGGCGGCCGAATGCCGTTCCAGTCGAATGACGACGTGAGCATGGCCTCCATGAAATCGCCGTTCGGGAAATGGTCCGTCCATTGCCGTTGCCCCTGGAAACCGCCGGCGATGGCGTTGTGGCCGAGCGCTTCCTCGCCAAACCCCAGTTCCGCCAGGCGCGGGTTGCCCACCATCAGGTCGCGCGCAATCATCGTCATCTTCACCACCGTCTCCCATTCCCAATCCTTGCGCGCAGTGTCGCGCTGCAATTTCGGCGAATTCCAATCCTTGCCTTCCGGACAATTCGCCCGCGTCCAGGCATAGGCGCGCTTGAATTCCTTTTCATCGTAAATCTTCTCCTCGATTCGCCGGACGAATTCCGACATATCCACACACTCAACGCGCATGCCCAGGTAACTTTCAAAGAACGGCTGGTCCACGATGGACCCGGCAATGCCCATCGAAACGCCGCCCAGCGACAAATAACTTTTGCCGCGCATGATGGCGGCGGCCAGCCCGGCGCGGGCAAAGCGCAGCAGCTTTTCCTGAACGTCGTTCGGAATGCTGGTGTCGCCAGTGTCCTGCACGTCGCGACCGTAAATGCTGAACGCCGGCAGCCCTTTCTGGTTGTGACCGGCCAGCACGGCAGCCAGATAGACCGCACCGGGCCGTTCCGTGCCGTTGAAACCCCACACCGCCTTCGGGATCAGCGGGTCCATGTCCATGGTTTCACTGCCATAGCACCAGCAAGGTGAGACGGTGAGCGACAAACCCACCCCTTCGCGCTGGAATTTTTCCGCGCAGGCGGCGGCTTCGGCCACGCCGCCGATGCAGGAATCGGCAATGACACACTGGACGGGTTTGCCATTCGGATAACGCAGGTTGGCGGACAAATATTTCGCGGCGTTTCTGGCCATGCCCATGACTTGCTTTTCGAGCGATTCGCGGATGCCTCGGCGCCGGCCGTCAATGGCGGGCCGGATGCCGATTTTGGGCAGGGAACCGATGAGAGGAAATGGATTTTTCATAGTTCGATGGCGGCAGTTTTGCAAGTGGCGCCGAAACTGTCACTGATTTTTTATCAACCGATGGCCGTTTTTTGACCAACGCGCGGCAGAGCCGCAATCAAAGGGGCCGGACAGCTTTGTCCTCGTGTTCTTGCCACATCGGCGTCTTCGCGCGGACAAAGTTGTTTTTTCGCAACCAGGCCGGATTCGGATTGTTAGTACCTCTTGATGCGGTTGCGACCGGCAATCCCGTGAACAAATTGTCATCATCATAACCCGCCGGTCACTTGTTCACGCCGCATGAACGGAGAAAACACAACAATGAAAACGACCAGATACCGTCGCAAAACGGGTTTCACGCTGTTGGAAATCATGATCGTCGTAGCCATCATCGGCCTGCTGGCGGCGATTGCCATTCCCAACTTCACGCGGGCCCGTGCCGAAGCGCAGGCCAAAGTCTGCATCAACAACCTGACAAAGATTGACGGGGCGGCCAGCCTGTTCGCGCTGGGATGGCTCCGGGCTTTTACCCCTTGCAGGAACGCAGAGTTCTGGACACGAATTGAGTTTGGCAGGGACGGATCGCCGAGCCGTCCGAAACCTTCAACTTTTCGCCGCGCCAACCTGTTTCTACTGCGCCATGACCACCATCGCGTAGAGCTTGGTGGCCGGGACGGTGAAGGTCACGCGGTCGCCGGCTTCCTGAAAGGTCAATGACAGCGTTTCGTCCCGTTCCGGCGAGAGGCAGGAAACGGATTTGACCGGTCCGGTGAATTGTTTGCGCACCGTCACTTGGAATGGTTCCAGTGGTTTCTGACGGTCAAAATTGACGAAGTGGGCGAGCGTTTCCCGCGTAGCCGGCCGGGTGAGCAACTCCATCACCGTCGTGAGCGGCAACCCGGTTTCAATCGAAAGCCCCTTGGGCAGGCCGTCCACAACAGTCTGGCGGATGGCCTCGTGGTTCTTCGGCAGTAACCATTGCGCCGGCGTCATGCGAACGACTTTTTGCGCCGTTGCTCCGGGTTCGGGATTTTCATCGGTACCCTGTGACTTGCCCGGGGTGTCGGCGCGGATGATTTCCGGGATGTAAACGATGCGGCCCTTGCCCTCCTGACGGGCCGGGAGCAGCGGGTTGGTGCGCCGTCGTTCGCGCCATTCGTTGTAATCGGCGGTGTTGCCGGTGAGCACCAGCGTGCCGCCGTTGCGCACGTATTGCAGGAGCTTTTCGGCCTGCGCGTTCCCGACACATTCCTGTCCCGCAAGGATCACCTCGCCGTAACGGTCAATTTGATTGATATCCTCATCGAACAAAATGTCGAACGGCACCTTGTGTTGGATGAGCACCTGTTCCATCAGCGTGACCGGAACATAGGTGTCGTTGATGCTGTACGCCATGGACGGCCAGTTGTGTAGCACGGCAACGTCCGCCACCATTTCGGTGCCGGTATAATACCGATCGTAATATTCGCGGTAGAACTCAAGAAACGGGGTGAAGCTGCGGGTCATATCGGGGGCGCCCGGATACCCGGCGACCGGCGTTCTCGTAATCGAAAGCCATCTGGAGCGCGCAGCGAAGGTCGTCCTGCAGCGGTTCCTCGCAGCTTGATTTCAGCCGGCGCGCAACCTTGTAGGAGCGGATTTGGGAGACCAGCGCGCCGGTGCGGGCATTGATGCGCGCGTCGTAACCGCCGGTGTCGAAGGAAAGCACGTCCACATGGTTGGCATACAGCGGATGATAGACGGCGTTCACCCAATAACGGTTGAAACTGTAAACACCCTTGATGTTGAAAATCACACAGACATTTGTATCCAGGCTTTTGACGTAATCGTAAAGGTCATCGGCATAGCGCGCGAGCGACTCGCAGCGGAACCGCACCCATTCCTGCAACACCGGGTCGTTGAGGACGGTGAGATCATCCGGTTGGGTCGGCGGGGCCCATTCGTTGACCTGGATCCAGTCCACGTCCGGGAGACCGAACCGGCGCCGGACGGCCTCCGGCGTGGGATATCGCTGCCGGAGGAAATCATGGAAGGCCTTGATGCACCGCGGACAGCGGCACGACTGGGGTTCCGGCTGGAGCATGATGTTGTCGAACGAAATTTGATCGGCATGCACTTCCTGGACGGCGAACTTCAGGATTTTTTTCAGGTAATCGCGGTAGGCGGGTTCGTTGGGGCAGGCGTAATGGCGGAACGTCTGCATCCCGTAGGGCACCCAGTGATCGTTCTGGTCGCGCTGCTCCCAGTTCCGGGCCTCGGGCAGTTCGTGGTAGAGCGTTTCGGCGAACATGGTTCCGCCCATGTACAAACCCACCTTCATGCCGAGCTGATGCATGATTTCGGCGGTGTGCTTGTCCTGTTCCATGTTGGCGCGCTCATATTCCGGGCCGAATCCCTTGTAGAAATAAATCCGCCCGAACCGCACCCCGGCCGCGGCCATGCGCTTGAGGTTCTCCGGCTCGCACATCCGCTGGTAGCGCGCGGCCTCGTCATCGTAATGTTCGCCGCGGCGGTACAGGAAATCCAAAGGTTCATGCGTCAGCCAGGTAATGCCCTTGGTCTGTTCGTTTTTTTGCCGGGCGCTGCGTTCCCAGCGCGTTTGCGGCTGGGAATCCGGCGGTGCGGACAAGGCGACGGGAACTGCCGCAAACAGGATGATCAGAAGAATCCGGGAAAAAGCATGTGTATTCATGAACGGCCAGACGGTAGCCGAGGTGGGAGTTGAATCGCAAGTGTCAACACGAAGGACTGCCATGTGAAGTGCCATGTGGAGGTGGCAAGTGACATGGTTGAAGTGTGCGCGGTCAAGAAGTACAAAACCGGGATTGAACCAATCGAGAATGACGCGTTTGGTGTACACGCTTCAGCGTGCTCGTTCGATTTGCTTGGATTCAGCTGGGCAAACAAAGTTTCACACCCTGAAGGGTGGACACCGAACAGACACCCAACGGTTGATGTGCCAATGACTCCAGCCGTAAAGCACAGCATCCCGGTCTTTGCATTTTTGTGTCTTTGCGAAAAAAACCGCGCAACTTGCGGTTAAAATCAGGCACTGGCCAAAATACGCCGATTTGATACTGTGGTCGTGATGTTCGGTCTTTCTGCCAGCAAACGCGCGACCGCAGCGTTCGCCGAACTGGGCCAGATCACTTTGCTGGCCAGGGAGGCGGCTGCGTCGCTGTTCAAAGGAAGATCCTCGTGGCGCGATTGGCTCTACCAGATTTATTTCATCGGCGTGAAATCGCAGTCGGTGGTGCTCATTACCGGCGCGTTCACCGGCATGGTGCTGGCCGCGCAGACTTATATTCAGTTTCACAAGGTCAAAATGGACACAGCCACGCTCGCGGTCGTGGGCGTTTCGATGTGCAGTGAACTCGGCCCGGTGTTGACGGCGTTGATGGTCGCCGGCCGCGTCGGCGCGGCGATGGCCGCCGAAATCGGCACGATGCGTGTGACGGAACAAATTGACGCGCTCCGGGCGCTGGCCACGCATCCGGTGGATTATCTGGTCGTGCCCCGGCTGGTCGCGGCGCACATCGCATTGCCCTTGCTCACGGCGGAATCCATCGCCATCGGCATCCTGGGAGGCTATTTCGTGTGCGTGAACCTGCTCGACATCGAGCCGACCTATCTCTGGGCGAACATGCTCAAATACACGCACCAGGCGGACCTGGTCATCGGCTTGATCAAGGCATTCATTTATGGCGGCGTCATCGCGCTCATCGGCTGTTACAAGGGCATGACGTGCCGGCTGGGCGCGGAAGGCGTCGGACAGGCCACCACAGAGGCGGTTGTTTACGCCTCTATCACCATCCTGATCGCGAACTTTTTCCTCACGCTGGTTCTGAGCAAACTGCTGGGTTCGTTATGATTGAAGTCCGGGATTTGCAGAAAAGTTTCGGTGCGCAACTGGTCCTCGACCGCATCGGCTTTAAGATTGAAAATGGCGAGTCCGTCGCCATCATCGGTCGCAGCGGCAGCGGCAAAAGCGTCCTGCTCAAACACCTCATCGGCCTCCTGCAGCCGGACGCGGGCGAGGTGCTGATTGACGGCGAAAACATCGGGCCAATGAACGAACGCCAGTTGCTGCGCGTGCGCCGGAAATTCGGCATGTTGTTCCAAAGCGCGGCATTGTTTGATTCCATGACGGTCGCGGAAAATGTGGCGTTCGGATTGCGCCGGCATGAACATTTGACCGAGGCGGAAATCGGCCGGCGGGTGGCCGGAACGCTCGAAATGGTTGATTTGCCCGGCACAGAAGATAAAAAGCCGGCCGAATTGTCCGGCGGCATGCGCAAGCGTGTGGGACTGGCGCGCGCAATCATTTACGAACCGCAGATCTTGCTTTATGATGAACCGACGACCGGCTTGGATCCGATTGTGTCCGATAGCATTGACCAGTTGATCCTGCGAGTGCGCGACCGGCTGAAAGTGACGACGGTGGTGGTCACGCACGACATGCGGACGGCGCGGCGTGTTGGCCAGCGGGTGCTGATGTTGCACAACAAAACGATTTACGCGAACGGCACGCCGGACCAGATTTTTGACTCGTTGGATCCGGTAGTGCGGCAATTCGTTGACGGCGTTGCCGATTCGAAGGAAGATTTGCCTTGAGTCATGGATAAATCGCGATTGGAAACCAAAGTCGGCCTGTTTGTATTCATCGGGCTGGCGTTGCTGGCGGCGTTGCTGATCATGTTCAGCAAGGGCACGAGCCTGTTCAGTGGCACCTACGAATTGCGCCTGCACGCGGCCAACGTTGGCGGCCTGAAGCAACGCGCGGGCGTTTTGCTCGCCGGCGTTCAGGTCGGAAGCGTCTCCGACATCCAACTCGCCAATGACGGCAAAAGCGTGACGATTCTCCTGAACATTTACAAAGAAAACAAAATTTACCACGACGCGCGTTTTGTCATCGAAATGTCCGGCTTTCTTGGCGACCAATACGTCTCCATCATCCCCACAACGAATTCGCCGCCCGTGCTCCAGGACGGCGCGGATGTTGATTGTCAGGAACCGTTTAATTTGCAGGAGGTAGCGCGCTCGGCCTCCGGGTTTATCAAGCGCATGGATGAAACCGTCAAAAAACTCGACGACTCGGTCATAGATTTGCGACACTTCGTGCTGAACGAAACAACGCTCACCAATTTTTCCGCGGCTGTGAACAATATGCGCACGTTCTCTGAACAGGCAATGGGCACGGTGAACGACATCAACGCGATCATCGCCACCAATGGTCCGCAGGCCAGCCTTGCCGTCAGCAACGTCGTTTTCTTTTCACAGGAGTTGATACATCTGGCCAATGCCGGCGAAGGCGTGCTGTCAACCAACAGCGCGGAAATCACCGCCGCGGTGAAAAACATTGAATCTTCGACCGAAGTATTGAAAAGTTTGTTAAGCGACGTCCAATCTGGTAAAGGTCTTGCCGGAACCATGCTCCAGAACGAACAACTGGCCACCAACGTGCAAGCCATTGCGAACAACCTCGCCATTGCATCGAGCAATTTGAACCGGCTCGGTTTATGGGGTTTGCTCTGGCACCACGAACCGCTGCACACTAACGTACCGGCAACTTCCCGCCATCACTGAACCATGACTCCACTCTGGGCCATCCGAATTTTGTTTCTCGGTCTCTGCACGGCGGGCGGTTACGCCGTCAGCCAGGTGCGCCCGGAATTTACCGCGCTAAGTCATAGCGGCTTGATCGGCATGATGACGGGCTTCGGTTTTGGCGGGCTGATGGTTGCCGTGGACGAAATGCTCAAGGGTTTTTCGCTCCGCGCGTTTTCGGCCACGACGTTCGGTTTGTTGCTCGGCTCCGTCGTCGCGTTGCTGGTGGATCGCTCCGGCCTTTTTGTAAACGCCCCGGACAATGTCCAATGGCTCATCCGGCTTTCCCTGTTCCTGGGCTTCGGCTACATCGGCATCATCCTCGCCATGCGCAGCAACAAGGAGGATTTTTCACTGATCATTCCCTATGTCCGCTTTGCGCCGCAAAACAAACCGGACAATTTGTTGCTGCTCGACACCAGCGTCATCATTGACGGGCGCATCGCCGATTTGATTGAAACCGGCTTTCTGGAGGGCCTGATTGTTGTGCCGCGTTTTGTATTGCAGGAAATCCAGCAGATTGCCGATTCCTCCGACCCCATCAAACGCTCCCGCGGCCGGCGCGGACTGGAAATGCTCAACCGCCTTCAGCGCAACACGCACACGGAAGTCCGCATTCACGATGGCGATTTCCCCGAAGAATCCGAAGTGGACACCAAACTTATCCACCTCGCACACAACCTCAATGCCCGGCTTTACACCAACGATTACAACCTGGCCCGGATCGCCGAGTTGCAAAAAATCAGCTACGTGAATCTCCATGAGGTCGCCAAATGCCTCAAGGTGATTTTGCTCCCCGGCGAAAAACTGCAACTAAAAATCGTGCGCGAAGGCAAGGACAAGGGACAGGGTATCGGCTATCTGCCCGATGGCACCATGGTGGTCGTCAGCAACGGCCAGCCGCACATCGGCCAGCAGGTCGAAGTCCAGGTCCAGACCCTCCTCCAAACCGGCGCCGGCGTCATCGTTTTTGCGGAAATTGCAGTGCCGACCATCTGAATATCATTCCACGCCAATTAAATTCCACCATGGACTTCGCCACCGTCTTTACCGCCTTGAGCCCCGCCGACGCGCAACTCGTCCGCTCCCGGCTCGAAGCGGCGGGCTTTCATCCGTTTGTGGCGGGCGAACTGTCCGCCTTGAGCATGGACGGTTACTCGCTCGCCGCCGGCGGCATCCACGTCCAGGTGCCCGAAGCCGAAGCCGCCGACGCGAAGGAATTTCTCAACGCGCCACCCGGCGCACCCAATGAATGATTGTAGGAGTCGAGGCAACAAGACTCTGACTTTCAAATGACTTCCCCAAAACTAAAAATCCTCCGCCGGCTCAAAAATATTCTTTCGGCCGGCGAAATATTTTTTGATCCGCAAACCCTGGCCAGGTACGCCGGCGACAAATGGTTTGCTTCGCACCAACCGGACGCCGTCGCCCTGCCCCGCTCCACCCAATCCGTCTCCACCCTGCTCCGCTTTGCCAATCGCCATCGCATTCCCGTGACCCCGCGCGGCGCGGGCCATGGCTATGTCGGCGGGTGCGTGCCCGTGCGCGGCGGCATCGTCCTTTCGCTCGAACGGATGAATCGCATCAAGGACATCAACGCCGGCGATTTCGCCGCCGTTGTCCAGCCGGGCGTGAACACGAAACATTTCCAGGAAATGGTCGAGAAGCGCGGCCTGTTTTATCCGCCCGACCCCGCCAGCCGCGCGGACAACTTCATCGGCGGCAACATTGCCACCAACGCCGGCGGCCCGCACTGCCTTAAATACGGCGTCACCCGCGATTACGTTCTCGGTCTGGAAGTTGTCCTCGCCGACGGCACCATTCAACGCCTAAGCGGGCGCACCCACAAAAACAAGACCGGCTTCGAACTTCACCGCCTGTTTGTCGGCTCCGAAGGTCTGCTGGGCGTCGTCACTGAAGCCACGCTGAAGTTGATCCCGCTGCCGCCGTTCCGCGCCAACCTCGCCGTCGGTTTCGATTCCATGCCCGCCGCCGTGCGCACGCTCCATGCGATTTTCCGCGCCGGTTTCCTGCCCTGCGCGCTGGAGCTGGCCGATGAATTCACGCTTGCCGCAGCCTATAAACGCACCAAAAGCGAACGCCTGCGCGGTTGCCGCGCCCATCTCATCGTCGAACTCGATGGACAGAAAAATTCCGTCCGCGCTGAAATCAAGGACTTGGAGCGGATCATCCGCCGGCAGAAACCGTTGTCGGTCGAACGCGGCCTCGGCGCCGCCCAATGCGAAGAAATCTGGAACATCCGGCGCGAATTTTCCTATGCCCTCCGCGACACCGGCCTGACCAAGCTTAACGAAGATGTCGTCGTGCCGCGCAGCCGGCTGGAAGACCTGTTCGGGTTCGCCGCCCGGCTACAGAAGAAGCACGGGCTGCCCGTTGCGTGTTTCGGCCACGCTGGCGATGGCAACATCCACACCAACGTGATGGTGGATTACACCCAACCCGGCGCAAAAGTGCGGGCTGAGGCCGCGCTGGACGAATTATTTGCGCAAGTCATTGCCTGGGGCGGGGCTATCAGCGGCGAACACGGCATCGGCCTGGCGAAGAAGCGCTGGTGGCCGCAGGCGGTGTCAAAAGAAGTGCGCGAACTTCATCGCACCGTGAAACATGCCCTCGACCCAAAGGGCATTCTGAACCCCGGCAAGTTTGTTTAGGGTGGCGCACGCGCTACGTGTGCTTCAAGTTGTACTTCTCGTGCAGTAGCTTTTCGGTTGACCCGAACACATGCATCCCTCATACAATTCAGTCATGGAAAGCCACAAATGGATTTTCCCGGTTAGGCGGCTATTATCCGAAAGCAAGGAAATCTTTCCTTCTAAATAAATTGTCAGGCGCAATGAAATACTTTGTCCTTTTCATATCTTTGGTGATACTGGCGATTACATTGCTCGGACAAACAAACACTCCGCCGACTCTTTATGTTCATGTAGGTTTTGGCTACGGAACCAACGCTGAGCCGTTGCTCTGTGCCCCGATTCACATTGGCAAATCTATTACAGTAACAAACGACGATTCCTTCCAGTTGACTGGGACTATTGAGCAGCAGGGTACTAACTTAGTAGCGAAGAATCTTAAGTGGTGGAAAAATGGCAGTGGAACACTCTACGGTTATCGAGGCCCTGTGACGTTGGAGAAGCCAGTGTTTGGAGGTTCCGCGGGCACTTCCCTCATGCCGACATGGATTATCGTCTCCACAAATCTGGATAACACGCAGGGTTTGGAAAAGCTGAAGGAGATGGAGAAAAGCAGACAACAAAATGACAATGGCCAATGATATTTGCGCCTCCTGAGAAACAAGAGCGCAAGTCGTTGATAATCAACAAAACCATCCTGTCTTGTTTCTTGAGTCATTGCCCCCGCCAAGCGGGGTTGGAGTGCTAACAGCCTGTTAAAGAAGTAGGAGACGACGTAAGGAGTCTCTAACTTGGCCTTCAGAAACCAAGAGAATTTGAGACCCGTCACCTCGTCTCCTACAAAGAAATAGATTTTTAAACGGACTGCTAACAAATCGCAGTAAACGCGGGAAGGCGTCTTCCTCCGTCGCCGAGGCTATGGAGGCCAGTCCAGTTCCGCTTCGCGGTTCACGTCATTTGGTCCCGCGTGCCTGGATGTTACGGGACAAATTCCAGCGCCGTAATCGTCAAGTCAACCGTTGTCGGTTTGTTGTCCCTGCCGAAGGCAATCACCAGTTCTTTGGTTCCCGCCAATCCCGGCGTGGCCGGGAGCGGAACATGGATTTCCCCTGCCCCGCTTTCCGTCACGTTGAACCGCACGAATATCCGGGTGGGGAACTGCGGTTCGACATAAGGGCCACCTTTAACCCTGGTCAGCGTGATGACCGCGTGTTCGATTGGTGTCGAGGCGCGGTAACGGATGAGCAACTCCCCATCGTTGAGATTGACGCCTTCGGCTTGCGGCACCGTCAACGTGACACGGCCATTTCGCAGCGGACGGCCTTCGACGTGAACCGATTTTTCGTCACGGGAAAAATGAATCGGGCTGCCGTCGCTGGTCCAGGGAATGATTTGCGTTTCCGGCGACAGGAAATCCACGGCGTTGCCGGGCGCGTACCACGCGAGCAGGTTGCCGTACAATCCCTTGAATTCGAGATAGCGCCGCATGTTGTCCGGCGCGGACCCTATGCCGCCCAGGATGAGTGCGAGCGTGTGCGCGGTGGTCTGGTATTTGATGGCAGCGCGGCGACGGGTGTCGAAACCTTCCCACGGCCCGTGTTTCGTAAAGAGACGTGAAACCGCCGGCCAGTTCGTCCCCAGAAAACTTTCAATCCGGTCCGGCGCGATCTGGCTGGCGGCGCCCAAAGCGTAAAGCGACGGGGCGTTGGTGATGCGCGTTTCTTCGGCAATGGCGATGTCCGGTATGCCAATCCGGCCCGTGTATTCAACACCCTGGCCGCTATAGGCTTCCGACAGAAACCCGGGCAACTGGTTGCGGGCGGCGTAATCCAGTTCGATGTCCAACGTGTTCTCCAGGATTTTGCGCCACCCGGCATTCTCCAGTTCCTGCATGAAAAGAGTCAGGCCGGACGATTGGAACGCTGAACCTTCCCACGTGGCCAGCGTGTAAATGTTATCACCGGTTCGGGTGCGGAACGGCTTGATCGAGAATCCCGCGTTGGCGACTGCCGCTGCCGGGAAACCATACCGCAGCGCGACGAACATCAACGGGCCGCGAAATTCGTTCACCAAATAATTCATGTGCCCGACGGTGTATTTGCCGGCGGTGTCCTCCCAGCCGAACAACCGGTTGCGCGTAGCGTCCCAGCCAAAAACAAACGTGCCGGTGTTCGTGTCAAACAGATGCGCGTAGCCCGCTTTCTGGTTCTCCAGGAAAAGTTCCATCTCAGTTCTCAATGCGATGATGGCTGGGTCATCCCGCACTTCCGGGCGGAGCAACGCGCCGATTGCCTTGGCCACGGACGCCGAGAGGTTGGCGTTGTCGCCGAAAACGATCTGCACCACCCGCCGGTCCATCAGCGCCATGACCCGCGCCGTTGTCGCATCATCGGCGTAGGGTGCCAGCGGCCCGTTGAAAAAATTCGTTCCGTATTGGCCGCTCCGTCTGATGTCCGCTTCCCGGCCGTCGTGATGCGGAACAATCCAGCCTTTTTCGCGCATTCCCTTCCAGAGGGCTTCCGCGGTTTCCGGTCCAAACGCGTCAATAAATTTCTGTTTCTCGATGATTTCCGAAAGCGGCGGTATGTGCTGCGAGTTCTTAAAGCCAATGAAATTCACCAACAGCCCTTCGGCGCTGACCCGCGGGTCCTGCTGGTCGTGGCGCAGGCTCCCGACAATGCGGATGAGCCGCGCCTTCGCCTCGTCCCGTGAAATGCAGGGATTGTCGGCGTAACCGGCGGTGATGTTGGCCATCAACTCCAGCCATTCGCCGATGGCGGTCAACTGCGTGAATTGGCGCAGGTAAAGGCCTTTCTTCAGATTTTGATTCCAGCCTTCAAACGGATAGCCGGATACCGGATCAGTTATAATATTGGTGGCGCCGGCATAAAGCATCGCGTTCTCCAGCAGCAGCCGCGTGTGCGTGTGCGCCGGATCCACTTTTGGGAAATTGAAAGCTGTACTTGGCCCGTGCGGCATCGTCCGGCAGCCCGCCACAAGCACGACCAACAATAGAGCAGCGCAACTTGACGCTGTTCTTAACAGGGGACTGGAAAGTCCCCAAAACCCGCAGGCTGGAAAGCCTGCGCTACGTAGCGCGGACATTCTTGTCCGCGGGTTCGGGCGACTTTCCAGTCGCCCGACGCTTCCGGGCCAGACGTCCCGACCAAGATCAGAGTTAAGATGCGCCCGCAAAAGCGCCGGCGGCAGCACAGCGGCGATGGAATTAATCTTTCGGAAAAAATTGTTCATGGTCAGTTTCACCCCGCGCCAATGCTCCCGCTCACCGCCGTGGCTTCGGGATTGTTTCCTTGGCTTCATGGGTGGAAAAAACCGACCGCGCGCATCCCACGGCATTCCCGCTCCGCCGCCTGCCAGTCGAGATAATCCAAAATGTCTTCCGGCAATGGCGAGCGGGAGCCTAGCAACCGCCGCAACGCGCGCTTGTGCTCGTAGCTGCGCCACACCGCCTCGTCTTCGTTGCAACGGCGCGCGAGTTCCTGGGCTTCAATCATCGGTTTCACCATCACTTCTTTCCCAACTCAGTTCAGCGTCAGCATGGAGTTTTTTTATACTGACGCGGACGAGAGTAGCGGAGCGGGCGGTGGTTGCAAAGCGGAGTTTGATTGCATTGCGGTAGGGCTTGCACTCCGTGCGAGCCGCGGCGCGCAGAGGACTGCGCGCCCTACCAAAACTACAAATCCAAATGGTGAAAGAGGCTCAAGATACTTCGCGCTGCAAGCGCACAACTTTCAAGTCGCCGCGTGGCAGCGCCAGGTCGTCCGGCATCACCACGCGGTTGTTGACCAGTGCCGCGCCAATCACGCCTTCGCAACTTTGCCGCAGCATCCAGCCGGCGGCGCCGGTGTAGCCGTTCCAAATCATGCGCCCTTGCTCAAAGTGTGTGAGCAGGTCCGCCGCCTGCTTGTTCGGCTGGCCGCCGTAAATTTCAATTTGATCGGGCGTGACGTGTGAAACTGGCGCGATTTTTCGCCACAGCCGGATCGTGGCGTCGCGGTAAAGTTGCGCCGTCGCAAGATCGCCGTCCGCCGTGAACTGGCCGGCGAGCAGTCGCGCGGCGCCGATCAACCACTGGACGCCGTGGCAATACATGCCGTTCTCCCGCACTCCTTCCGGATAATGACAACTCCGGCCCAGATACGGCTTGGAATCCTCGTGCAGCGCCGGCCAGCCCAGCAGGATGAAGTTGTCGCGTTCGAGCGCGCGCAGCGCGGTGTCGAACATGACGCGACCGCGCTCGTGATTGATGCCGGACATCACCGCCCACGCGGCGGTCAACGCGTCAATTTCCCATATGCCGCTGTCTTTCACGCCGATTTCCGTGCCGTCGTCGTGAATCGCGCGCAAATAGCGGTCGCCGCGCCATACATTTTCGATGGCGGCTTTCAGCTTGTTCAGCCGTTCGCAATAAAATTGCCGGCGTGCGGTGCCTTTGCGCTTTTCAACCGCGTCCAGGAGATGTTCCAAATTGTAATGGAGGAAGAAACCGAGCCAGACGCTTTCGCCGCGGCCTTCGCTGCCGATGGCGTCCAGCCCGTCGTTCCAATCGCCCGTGCCGATGAGCGGCAGGCCGTGCGCGCCGAAACGTTTTTCCAGAACCAGATCAACGGCGCGCAGCACGTGATCGCAGAGCTTCTCCTCGCGCGGTGAGACGTGCGCAAACAACCCCATCCCGTACCGGCCTTCGGGCAACGGCGGCAGCGGCGTTTCCGCCACGAGATACGGCAGCTTCTCGTCGAGGATGGATTCGTTTCCGGTCATGCGCACGTATTCGGCGGTCGCCCATGCCAGCCAGAGCAGGTTGTCGGAAGCGTGCGTGCGCGCGCCCAGACCCGTGCACCCATTCTGTTGGAGAAAGAACCAATGCAACACGTCGCCCTCGACGAATTGCTGGCGGGCGTGCAATAAAATTTGCCGCCGCGCCAGGGCCGGGTCCGCCCAGATCAAATTGACCGCGTCCTGCAGTTGGTCGCGAAAACCAAATGCACCGCTCGAACTGGTAAAAACCTTTGCGCGCCCAGAGGCGTTCCGCGAGCGCCTGGTATTTCAGCCAGTTCAGGTGGCGGTCAAATGCCGGGTCGGTGGTTTCAACCTGCAAGGTCCGCATCAGGCCAAGCCACCAGGCACGGGTGACAGCCAGCTTCTTTTGCGCGGCTTCCACTGTCCGGCAGCGCCGCACAACCGCCGCCGCCTGTTCGCGCGTGTCGCTCTGGCCGAGCATGACCGAGATCGTGCGCGCCGCCCCGGCGGGAATTTCCAGCGTGACGAGAAAACTGGCGATGGCCGCCATGTCTTCGGTTTCTTCGGAGCCTGCCTTGCCCTGCTCGACCATCACGGGGTGCGCCACCGAATGACCCTCGCCGAGAAACCGGCCACGCCGTGTCTCTATTATTTCCGGTATTTCGGAAATCGCCGCGAATGCCGGTCCGGAACGGAATTCGTTGCGCGGATTGGTGAAATAAACTGCGGCATTCGCCGCGTCGGTTTCAATTTGCAGCGGCCCGGAGTTTTCCGGATGGTCGGCCAGCGCCATGCGAAAATACGGCGCAAACCGGATTTGCTTCGGTGCCTCGCCATCATTGCGAATGGTGAGCAGGTAAAAGCCCGCCGGCTCATCGGGCGGCACAAACGCAGTCAATTCGGTGGAAAGTTTGCCGTGTTTCATGCGGAACGTCGCCGTGCCATCCACGCCAAATTCCATTTCGTATCCGGCTTCGGCATCGCGCAACGGCTGCCAGGTCGGCGAAAGCCAGCGTCGGTCGCCGACATCGTAGAGGTAAAATATTTCCGATGGCAGCTCGCTCGTCACCGTGTCGGCCCAGTCCGTCGTGAGCCGGTTTTGCTGGGCGTTCACGCTGGCCGAGGTGTGCAGCCCGCGGTTCGTCACGCAAAGGACATGACCCAGAGCGTTCGCCATTGTGTGATCGAACGGACGCGGCGTGAACGGCGTGTGGATACGGAGCGTGTTGCCGCCATCGGCGAATTCAAAATACGGCTGCGGCGTGCCGGGCGGAATTTCGCCGTGGCCGATGCATGCACAGTATGGTGGGGCGAGGCTACTGACGAGCCGGCTCGCGGGTACGCTCGCCCCACCGAAAGTCGCAAAATGTTCCACTGCCGATTTTTCGGCCAGCGCACGGGGATCAGTCTGAATTTTCAAATGGCGCGAAATCCATTCCGCCGCCTGCGGACGATTTTCCGCACAACCCATCAACAGCCGCAATTTACCGGTTGCACCCGGTGCCAGCGAAACGTTCAGCAGCATGCTGCCGATGGCATCAAAGCTCGGACACGGGGCGGTGGTGCCTGGTTCCTGAAACGCGAGCGTTTCCAGGGCGCGCGGTTTCCAGACGCTGCCCGCGCGGCCGATGAAATCCACGCGCGCCTGCAAAAATCCTTCCGGCGGCGTTTCCGCCGCCAGCAAGCCGATTTGTTTGGTGCTGTGATGCGCCACGATCAACGCATTCAGGTTGGCGTCGTAATTTACTTCGTGGAACAGGCGGTTGTATTGTGTGTGGTTGCGGTCCGTCTGCGGCGAATTCAACACCCATTCCAGATACGGCACGACTTTGAGGTCGCGCGCCTGAGAACCCAGATTTGTCACGGTGATTTCCAAAAGCTCCATGGCGTCGAAATCGGACGGCAGCGTGATGCGCACCACCGTCTGGATTTCGTTCAACGTCTGCGCCAGAACAAGAACGGACTCATTTTGTTCGACCGTGGCGCGCGGGGCGATTTCTGCCGGGAAATTGCCGATGACCGGCCACGACTTCGGCGATCCGCCCGGTACTGCCTCGGCCACAAACAACGCCCGACCGACCGGCTCCAAATGGTCGTACGCACGGCGGGCAATGTCGCATCCGTGTTCCGTCAGTGTGCCGATGATTTCGCCGCTGGATTTCCATTCGACGGCATACACGTGATTGCCCAGCCGAAAACTGGTTTGCCTCCCTTTCACGGAGCGTGAGCGCCAGGTGCGGACACCAAAGGAAACAAACCCGACGGCCAGCACCGCCGCGATTCCCGTCAGCACCATTTGCAGCGTCGAAAAATGTCCCAGCGTTTCCGCCAAGCCGCTGCCGGATGCCTTCTGGATGGCTTCGGATTGCGACCACGCCCAGTTCCAACCATTTCCCCTCGGAATAAAAAACGGAATCAGCAGTGGCGCCCAGGTGGTGAAGCGTTTGACGCCTTCGGGAATGCAGCGCGACGTGGCCGCGGCTGGACCGATGAAGCGCGCGAGGCGTTCGTTCGAGCCGGTCCATGCCAATGAAGCTCAGGTTGACGAGCGTGGCCACCCGCAGACCCATGTGATCGATCCAAATGAGGATGCGGAAGAAATCGTAGGCGAGCACCCACATGAACACCTTCAGACTCCACGACTGAAAGCTTGCCGTGTCCGACGTGGCATCCTTGAAAATGCAGAAAATGGTGTGAATCGCGCCGTCCTGATTATACCAGGTGGGCACGGACATTTGTTTGAGGAAGGTGAAAATGACCGGCGCCATCCACAATCCCCAGCGCAGAACCTGAATCGTGTTTTCGGTCAGTTCGGCGGCACCCTGGCGGGAAAACATCCGCCGGATTGGCGCGGTGTCGCGCTGGAACAACGCGGTGAGGAACGAGCGATTGACAGCGAACAGCCATGCCGCCACACCCCAGCCAATCACACCTTTCAGCGCTTCATTGAAGAGCAGTTTCGCGCCGCCGGCGTAAGTGCCGAGGTGGATATGCCCCCACTTGCTGAGCAACGGATAAAAATCATCCGGCGCCGGTATCAGCCCAAAAGTGTTGTAAAGATTGAGCTTGTCCAACACGACGGGAATTTGCGTGCTGTCTAAATAGAATGTGAACGCGGCGCCGACAAACGCGCCCAGCCCGCCTTCCACCAGATACAGTCGCCACGATTTCAGCCCGCCGCGGTTCCTCATGCCGTAAACCAGATCGCGCAGCGCACTGACGCCGGCATAAGCCAGCGCACCCGCCGCCAAACCGAAATAGACGCGCTCCGAAGTTGAACGCGCCGAAAGATTCACGCCCAACGCGACGGCGGCGGCAATGCCAACGGCCGCGCCGCGCGCCATCAGCACCGGTTCGCGGTAGGTTCTCAGTGCGCGATTAAAAAACGACCGGCTGCCGTCAAAGGTTTCGATGATCGCCTTGAACAACGGAAACGCCATCGCGCCGGCGGCGGCAAACAGCAGCGCCGGGAAGGTCCGGTAAAGATTTTGCACGACCGGCGCACCGGCAATGGCGTGGAGCAGTTGCAGGAGCGTCATCAGGACGCCGCTGAATACCATGCCCTTTTTCATTCCGCTGGCGGCGTGCGCTTTCATCGTGGCGCGTATCGGCGCTATTCCGCGCATGCCGTCCATGATCATTCCCGTCACCATAAAAACCTCCGCCCAGAGCGCGCCTTGCGAAAGCACCGTGGCCAGAACGGCGACAACCGGTTTCAACGCGCCGGGCAATCCGGCGGCGAAATTTCCCGAACCCAAATCCGCCACGCCCGGAGCAACGATTGACGCAGCGGCGGCCAGCAGCAGGTAGAGATGCGCGGTCACGCTGGCCAGCGGGCGGCGGGACGCGCTCAATGCGAATGCCTGGGTCAGGATCACGTTGAACGAAAACAGTAACAGCGCCCGGCCGATTCCCATGCACCAGGCCGGAGAACCTGACAGCAAACCGGCAGTGACGGTGCTGCCCAGCGAAACCGCCAGTTGATCCGATGGCAGCGCGAGCGGCAGTCCCAACGCGAAAGGAATAATCGTGATCGCCATGCCCGTGATGGCGTCCAGATGTTTCCTTGAGTATGCCAGACGGTAGGTGTTGGCAGCGTGATAGAGCAGGTAAAAAACCGCCGCGCTGACGGGGCTGAGACGGATCAGTCCGGAAAGGGTTTGCGGCGACTGCCAGAGCAACAGGTGGCGGGCCGAAGCAGCGAGCAGGCCGGAAAATAAAAAATCCCGGACCGCTTCACCGGGCGTCAAAGCGCTTCCGGTCAAAATGAATTTCAGAATACCGGCAGCAATCATTCCCGCCAGGGCCGGGCCGAGAAAGCGCCAGCCGGCCTGTGGTGAAGTCAGATTGCCGGTCGCGTAAACCGCGAGCGCGCCGCCGGCAATCAGCACCACGGCCAAAGCGAAGCTCAAATCATGAATCAGCGACCAACGCCCGGAAAAGCGCGCTCCAACGGAGGGTTTCTCCTGAAACTGGTTCCTGCCGTGTCCTGGACGCATCATTGGGAAGGGTTCGCGACCGGGGCAATCATTTGAAAGAATGCGCAGTTCAGGAATAACGCCGTTTTCATTACGGCGCATTGTGGTTTGTCAAAGAATCGAATTCAAACCCATTTCCATTGAAGCGCCGGTCCCTGCCGCGCCGCAGCTTCCGAGCGAAGGCTGGTCTGACCCGGTGAAAAGTCAGGAAACATCGAACAACCAACATCGAACGCTGAACATCGAAGTGTCTATCCATTCGACTTTTGATTTGATGTTCGATGTTGGACGTTCAATGTTCGATGTTTGTGCCTTGCGGCCCCACCAACACCACAAACTCCCCCTTCAAACTCCGTTTCTTCGCAATCGCCAGTAAATCCGCCGGTTTGCCGCGCAGATATTCCTCGAACTTCTTGGTCAACTCGCGCGCCAGCACCACCTGCCTTTCAGGAAATACTTCGCCGAGTTCCACGAGCAGCTTTTCGATCCGATACGGCGATTCATAAAGCACCAGCGTGCCATCGAAACTCTTGAGCGATTCCAGCTTGTTCCGTCGCTGACCGGATTTGTGCGGCAGGAAACCGATGAAATGAAATTCGTCCGTCGGCAGGGCGCTGGCGGTGAGCGCCGCCACCAATGCGCTCGGTCCCGGCACCGATTCGACGCGGTAGCCGGCGGCGATGGCCGCTTTGACCACGCGTTCACCAGGATCGCTGATGCCGGGACTGCCGGCATCCGTGACCAGCGCGACTTTTTCGCCGCGCTGTAGGCACTCGATGATTTCCTCGCTGCGCTTGGCTTCGTTAAACTGGAAATAGCTGAGCAGCGGTTTGGAGATTCCGAAATGCTTCAACAGCCGTCCGGAGTAGCGCGTGTCCTCGGCGGCGACGACGTCGCACTCGCGCAACACGCGCAGCGCGCGCAGCGTGATGTCCTCGAGGTTGCCAATGGGCGTAGCGACCAGGTAAAGCGTACCTGGCATCAGTGGCGGCAATGCAGCGTCCATGCCTTGACTTAATCAGAAAAACCGGCGAAAAGAAAATTGTTTTGGCGACCGCCATCAATTCACAGTTTCTATTGAAGCTGCACTCCCGGTAATTTCTGGTTTCTCGACGTTATCAGTGGAATAGGAGTTTACGCTCGCCCTCACCCCGGCCCTCTCCCCCCGGGAGAGGGTGAGCATTGTCACGTCGCTGGATAATTTCTCGATCCTTGTTGCCGTCACCGATTCTGTGTCATTTACAAATATGACGCATGATAACCCGTCATATCACATTGCTCAAAAGGCGGCGAACGATTCCCTCTCTTTTGGGGGAGAGGGCCGGGGTACGGGCGGACGTCATCACTGATTTCATCTGTTTCATACCCTGTTACGCATTGAAAACAGCGAAGAACCATTAAACAATGAAATCCGCCGCAAAATTCGCTGTCGTATTGGTCACTGCGCTGGATTCGGAAAACGCAGCGCCGTAGGCGTGAAATCTTTGTAGAATCGCATACCATTGAATTCCCAAGCTCCGTCAGGAGCGACATATCCAGAAGATGCCGCTCCTGACGGAGCTTGTGTCGCAACCGGATTTGGAGCTACAAAGATGTCGCGCCGCCGGCGCTTAACAATTTCGGCAAAATGAAATCCACCACTAAATATGCCGTCGTTCTGGTCACCGCGCCCAATTTGAAAATTGCCCGGGCGCTGGCGCAGGCAGCATTGCAGGCGCGCCTGATTGCGTGCGCGAACCTCATCCACAATATCGAATCGCATTACTGGTGGCGGGGAAAGATTGTTTCCGATGCGGAGGTTTTGCTGGTTTTAAAAACGCAGAAGTCAAAACTCGCCGCGCTGGAGAAACTGGTTCTCGCGCGGCACCCCTACGACACGCCGGAGTTTATCGTCCTGCCGTTGAGCGCAGGGAATAAAAAGTATCTGGATTGGCTGGCGGCCTGCTAACACGTATCGCAGGCTTCCCGCCTGCAAGGTCCAACAAAGATACAGGCCGGAGGCCTGTGCTACTTTTAACCCGAACTCCGAAGTCGAATTTCTGCGTTGGCGGAGTGCGGCCGTCCCGGTCGCAGCTTGGTGGGGCGGGTTAGGGGTTGCGAAATTTTCTGTGGCTTGAATGAAGCCAGTTGCTGCGCCCGAGGACGGGCGCACTCCGGCCTGGTTTCGTCCCTGCCAGTGTTTTGAACAACCTGTCATGCTATTTGTACAATTCATGAAATAGCTATTTCATGAATTGTACCATTCATACTGGAGCCTGTTTTTCGTAACTTCAGAGTTTGGGTTTACTTCACGGGCCAGATTTTGTTTGAAAATCCGCGCTGGACGGGCGTAAATTCGAAGGGTGAATCAGATGAGCGCAATTCCGCCGTTGCTGCTGGCAATGCTTGGGTTCGTATCTGGCTTGGGCATAATGATGCTTTTTTGGATGATTGCGTTGCACCGCCGGGCGCGCCTGGCGGAATTCAAAATTCGACAGATGGAAAAATTTCCACTGTTCCAATCGGCGTTTGGATCGCGTCCCACTTGCTGGCTGGCGGTCCGTTCGCTTAATCCCAAAGCCGTTCAAACCGCGCTGGGCCTGGATCATTTTGCCCCCTGCCCCTGGGCGGAAGGAATGACGGGCGGGCACGGGTTTTTCATCGGCCCGCCGGTGAATGGCTGGATCATCGTCACCGGTTCCGGCCTGCCGAATCCGGGCGGCGATGTGGATGAGTGTTTTTATTTTCTGACTGAACTCAGCCGCAAACTCGGGCACGTGCAATTCTTCCAGGCGGAACGGGTTCTGCATCATCACGCCTGGATACGCGTGGCAAACGGCGTGGTGATGCGCGCGTATGCGTGGGCGGGTGAAACCGTGTGGAATCAGGGCCGCAAAACCGCCGCCGAGACGGAATTAAGCATGAAATGCTTCGGCTACGGAGAACATCCGGGTGCCGCTTCCTGGGCGGCGGCGGAATGGACCACGACCAATGTCGCAAAAGTTCCGTTGCTGGCGGCGCGCTGGAGTCTCGATCCGGCGCGCATAGACGAACGGTTGCGGAACCACGCCAACGGCGTCGCCGGCGAATCGCGACGACCGGATTGAGGGCAGCGTGTCAGTTAGGTTTATTGAGCCTCCTCACGCCGGCTGCTACTAATTTGCATTTGGCTATCGGAAATCGTATATCAGAAATCGCCAATCGCCATGCCTCCTGATATCTGTCCAAACTGCGGCGCAGAAGTACCGCGCGACGCCAAGGTCTGCCCCGAATGCGGCTCGGATGAGCAAACCGGCTGGTCGGAAACCGCCTATGCCAGCCATCTCAACCTGCCGGATGAAAACTTTGACCACGAGGAATTTGTGAAGCGTGAATTCGGGCCGGAGCCGGTCAAGCCGCGCGGCATAGGCTGGTTCTGGTGGGTGGTGGCGCTGCTGGTTGTGGCTGGGATGCTGTTCTTCTGGTTAAGGTGAGCGAGAACATCGAACATTCAACATCGAACGCCGAACGTCGAAGTGTTGCGATTTGCTCATCGCCCTGAACAATAGCGGCGGTAAACCGCGCGCAGTCCAAACGCTTCGCGTATTTCGGGGACGCCCGACGATCGCACCACCGTTTGGATTGCGGTGGCAGCCTGCCGAGGCGAAGCGCAGCGAAGACTGGAGTGTATAGCGGCGACACCGCTTTGCGATTTGTAGGAGTTGAGGTGACGAGACTCATTCTGTCGGAGAAATCAGAGACTCCTTACGTCGTCTCCTACTGAAAAAGCGGCGTGGCGCTTCGCTTCCCGCCGCACTCCAAAACAAAAAACCCGCTCGGGTGAGCGGGCTTTGAAATGTTATCAGGACCTGCCAGCATCAAGCCTTGGCTTCGGCCTTCTTGTCGGCGGCTTCCTTGGCCGGTTCCGGTGTTTTGGCCTCGGCACCGGGTGTGGTTTCCGCCGCCGCCGGCGCCGGAGGTGTGAAATCCACCCACTCCAGAATCGCCTTCTGGGCGGAATCGCCAGGGCGTTGCTCCAGCCTCATAATGCGCGTGTAACCGCCGTTGCGTTCCTTGAACGCGGGCGCGATGTCTTCAAAAAGAATCCGCAGGACGTCGTCGTTTTTCCGCCATTTCTGGCGTTCGTCCTTGGTCAATTGCACCGTAGGCCCATGGGTGTGCAAACGCGCGGCCACCAGCCGGCGCGATTGCATCGTGCCGTGCTTGCCGAGGGTGACGATTTTTTCCGCAACGGAACGCGCGGCCTTCGCCTTCGCGAGGGTCGTGGTCACGCGCTTGTGTTTGATGAGGCTGCAAACCAGGTTGGCCAGCATCGCGTTGCGATGCGTGGAGGTGCGCCCCAGTTTTGCCGTTCGCTTCAAATGTCGCATAGCTCGTCCTTATTCCGCCTTCGGTTCTTCCTTCGGCGCTTCGAGCAATCCCGGCTCGAAGTTCATGCCGAGGGACAAGCCCAAAGCCGTCAATTTGTCTTTGATCTCGTTCAACGATTTCTTGCCGAAGTTGCGATACTTGAGCATTTCCTGCTCGGTCTTCATCGCCAGCTGGCCGACGCTGGTGATGTTCGCATTGTTCAGGCAGTTCGCCGCGCGGACGCTCAACTCGATTTCGTTGACGCTCATGTTGAGGAGCTTCTTCATCTTCGACTTCTCCTCGTCCTGCTTGTCGGCGGCTTCCTCGAATTCCACCGCGTTCTTGTCGTAACCTACGAACACATCGAGGTGATGCTGCAAAATTGCCGAGGCCTGCGTGAGCGCGTCGTCGGGTGACAGGCGTCCGTCCGTCCAGATTTCCAAAATCAGGCGGTCGTAATCCGTACGGTTGCCGACGCGGGCGGCCTCGATGGCGTAACGCACGCGGGTGACCGGTGAAAACAGCGAGTCAATGGCAACGACGCCGATGGCTTGTCCGGGCTTTTTGTTTTCATCACCCGGGCAAAAGCCGCGGCCGATTTTGACCTCCAGCTCCATCTCGAACTTTTTCTTTTTGTCGAGCGTGCAGATGATCTGGTCGGGGTTGACCAGCTCGATGTTCTGGTTGAGCTGGATGTCGGCGGCGGTCACGGCGCCCTCCTTGTTTACGGAGAGCAACAGTGTCTGCGGATCGCGCGTGTGAGCCTTGAATTTGACCTTCTTCAAATTCAAAACGATGTCGGTCACGTCCTCGACCACGCCGTCAATCGTGGCGAACTCGTGCATCGCGCCATCCACCTTCAACGAGGTGATGGCCGCGCCCTCGAGTGAGGACAACAACACGCGGCGCAGCGAATTGCCGACGGTGTGGCCGTAACCGGTTTCAAACGGATCGGCGATAAATTTTGCGTAGGTGGCGGTGGCGCTTGCGTCATCCTTTTGCAAACGCTTGGGCATTTCGAAACGTCCTAGACGTACTGGCATATTTTCCTTTCAACAATTTTAATCTGGCTTTCCCGGCGATTTATTCCCGCGCGCCGGTCAAGCCCGTATAATTGTTTTGGTTTTGGTTTTTCTTAACGGGAATAAAATTCGACCACCGCCTGCTCGTTGGCAATCGGCTGGATCTCGTCGCGCGTCGGAATGCGCAGGACCGTGCCTTTGAATTCGTCCTTGCTCAACGACAACCAGTCCGGCACCGCGCGGCTCATGGCGATTTCCAGATTTTTCGTGGCCAACTGGCGCGAGACGTTTGATTTCTTCACGGCGACGGCGTCATTCACTTTCAGGCCAAACGAGGGCACATTCACCTTGCGCCCATTCACCGTCACATGGCCGTGCGAAACCATCTGACGCGCGGCGGCGCGGGTATTCGCAAAACCGAGGTGATAAACAATATTGTCGAGGCGCGTCTCCAAAATCTGCAACATCTGTTCACCGGTGACGCCGCGGCGTTTGCGCGCCTTTTCATAGACACCGCGAAATTGGCGTTCCATCAGTCCGTAGTAATAACGGAGTTTCTGCTTTTCGATCAGGCCGAGGCCGTAATCGGTGTGCTTGCGGCGCGACTTGGGACCATGCACGCCGGGGCCATAATTGCGGCGCTCAAGATATTTCGACGGGCCGAAAATCGGCACTCCGAACCGGCGGCTGATGCGAACACGAGGACCTGTATAACGAGCCATACTTTATGATTTCAAATTTGAGATTTATTAGACGCGGCGTTTCTTGCGCGGACGGCAACCGTTGTGCGGCACAGGCGTCACGTCCTTGATGGCGCTGATTTCCAGTCCGATGGCCTGCAAGGCGCGGATGGCGGATTCACGGCCGGAACCGGGACCTTTGACGCGCACTTCGACTTCCTTCATGCCATGCGCCATCGCCTGGCGCGCGGCATCCTGGGCGACCTGTTGAGCGGCGTAAGCGGTGCTCTTGCGCGAACCTTTGAACCCAACCCGACCGGCGGTGGACCAGCCGATCAGATTTCCGTGCATGTCCGTGATGCTGACCTGTGTGTTGTTGAACGTGGCCAAAATATTGGCAATGCCGGAACTGATGTTTTTGGCATGCTTGGCTTTGATGATCTTTTTGGCGCTGGCGTCCTCACCCAACAGTTCAGCCGCCGTTGGCGCCGCCGGAATAACCGCCGCTTCCGCCGGTTTGGGCGCCTCGGCGGCGGGAGCTTCCGCGCCGGGCGCGGCTTTTTTCAGCAGATTTTTCTTCAGCCGGTTTGGCCGCAGCTTTCTTCAGCCGGCTTGGACGCGGCTTTTTCGGCCGGTTTGGGCGCAGCCTTTTCGGCCGGAGCAGCGGCAGCGGCTTCGGGCTTGGCTTCCTTTTTTTTGGGAGCGGGTTTCTTTTTTTCTTCAGCCATACAAAATCTTAGTGGATGCCGGTCTTGGCATTCGGGTTGCGTTGCACGCCGACGGTCTTGCGCGGACCTTTGCGCGTGCGGGCGTTGGTCTGCGTGCGCTGGCCGCGCACCGGCAATCCGCGCATGTGCCGGATGCCGCGATAGCACTTGATGCCTTGCAGCCGCTTGAGGTTCATGCCGATTTCGCGGCGCAAATCGCCTTCGATGACGTATTTGCCCTCCTGAATCGCATGGACGATCTGGGAAAGCTGCTGCTCGGTCAAATCCTTTGCGCGGATGTCTGAATCAATGTTCGCGCGCTCCAGAATCTCCTTCGAGTTGGACGGGCCGATGCCGTAGATGTAGCGCAACGCAATTTCAATGCGCTTGTTCGGCGGAACTTCCACACCAATGATGCGTGCCATAAATTAAATCAACCTTGCCGCTGTTTGTGCCGTTTGTTCGTGCAAATCACGCGAATGACGCCGCGGCGGCGCACAATCTTGCAGTGCTCACACAATTTTTTAACTGACGCGCGAACTTTCATGTTCCAATCATTTTTGTTTCAACCAAAATCCGCCCCACGGACAAATCGTAAGGCGTCAATTGCAATTTCACTTTGTCGCCCGGCGCCAGGCCGGCAAAGCGCTGTTTCGCCCTGCCCGCCACAAACGCCAGCAGCCGGTGTCCGTTGGCCAGTTCCACACAAAACGTGCGGTTCGGCCTGGCTTCAATCACGACACCTTCAACGATGAAGGCATCTTTTCCGGCCATGTCAAAATCTCCGGTTCACTTTCGGTGATCAGCACCGTGTGCTCAAAATGAGCGGATAGTGAACCATCTTGCGTGACGACTGTCCAGCCGTCTTTCAAAATTTTTACGCCCGGCTGGCCCGCATTGACCATCGGCTCAATCGCCAGCGTCATGCCCGGCCGGAGCTTCTGGTTGCTCTTCGGATCAACAAAATTCGGCACCTGCGGGTCTTCGTGCATCGAACGGCCAACCCCATGCCCGACAAATTCCCGCACGACGCTGAAACCGTTGCCCTCGACGTAATTTTGGACCGCGCGCGAAATGTCCGTCACGCGGTTTCCCGGCACGGCCGCCGCGATGCCTTCGTGCAGCGCGCGCTCCGTCACGTCCATCAACCGTTGCGCCAGCACGCCGCAACCGCCCACGGCCACTGTCCGCGCCGTGTCCCCCACAAAACCCTTGTAAATCACGCCCACGTCCACGCTCACAATGTCGCCGAAACGCAATTCGCGGTTGCCGGCCAGTCCGTGAACGACCTCTTCGTTCACCGAGATGCACGTGTGGCACGGATATTTGCGATAGCCCAAAAACGCGCTTTTCCCGCCGTGCGACTTGATGCGCTGCCGCGGCGAACTCATCCACCTGCCGCGTCGTCAGGCCCGGCTTGATGAACGCGGCGATTTCATCCAACACCTTGCCCGCCACCGCACACGCCGGACGCATCAGTTCCAGATCGCGTTCGCTTTTTAAAATGATCATTTTGCCTCTGCGAACACGCGGCTAAAACCGCCCGCGCAACCGGCCCTTCTTCAAAAAGCCGTCGTAATGCCGCATCATCAAATGCGATTCGACCTGGCGCATGGTGTCCAGCAAAACGCCGACGGTGATCAAAATGCTCGTGCCGCCGAAAAATTGCGACACGTCATACGGAATGCTCATCTGGCGCGACAAGATGATGGGGATGGTCGCGATCACCATGAGGAAAATCGCGCCCGCCAGCGTGATGCGGCTCATGGACTTGTGCAGATAGTCGCTCGTGCCCTGCCCCGGACGCACGCCCGGAATGTAACCGCCGTTCTTTTTCAAATCGTCGGCGATTTGCAATTCATTGAACTGCGTGGCCACCCAAAAATACGCGAAGAACAAAATCATCAGCGAATAAATCACCAGATAAAGCACCGAGCCGGAATTGAGGTTTTGCGCAATGCCGATGCACAGATTTTTGAGGAAGGGAACGCTGCTAAAAACAGTATTCCCGGCGTACAGAAAAATCGTGCTGCGGGAAACATCAGGATGGACTGCGCAAAAATAATCGGCATGACGCCGGAGTAATTCACGCGCAACGGCATGAACGACGTGCCGCCGGAGTACATCTTGCGTCCCGACCGCGCGCTGCGCGTATTGCACCGGGACTTTCCGCTGGGCCTGGGTGATCGCAATCACGCCGCCAATGACCAGTACCAGCAATATCAGCAGCATCACACCCGTGCCCGCCAGATGATACTGCGATTGAATCCCGCCGGCGGGCCAAAACATGTCCTTCACCGCCACCAGAGCCCGCGGCAGCCGGGCCACAATGCCGATGGTGATGACCAGCGACACGCCGTTGCCGATGCCGCGGTCGGAGATTTGCTCGCCCAGCCACATCAGCAACATGGTGCCCGTGGTCATGATGAGCACGGTCTGAATGCGATACCACCAGATGTGGTTGATATCGAGCACCAGATTCCCTTGAAACCCGTGAAAGATATTTTGGGGATGTTCATAACCGATGGCGAAAAACAATCCCTGCCCCAAACACAACAGCACCGTCAAATAGCGGCCGTATTGGATGATTTTCGTCCGGCCGTTTTCCTCGCGCGCCAGTTTGCTCAATTTGGGCCAGACCGCCGTGAGCAATTGAAGGATGATCGTCGCGCTGATGTAAGGCATGATGCCGAGCGACCCGATGGCGCAATGTTCCATCGCGCCGCCCGCAAAGGTGTTATACATGCCGAGCAACCCGCCGCCGCTTTGAGCGGTGTGTTTGAAAAAATTGGTCAGCGCCGCGCCATTCAGATCCGGAATGCGAATCCAAGCCATCAAACGGCAGATCGCCAGCACGCCCAGCGTGAACAAAATCCGGGACTTCAACTCCGGAATTTTGAAGCAGTTGGTGAACGTGTTGGCGATGGAGCGGAACATGCGTTAAATGTGCGTTCAGGCCTTGGCCGGCGCCGCAGGCTTTGCCGGTGCAACGGGCTTGGAACCCACGACTTCGCACGCGCCGCCCTTGGCCTCGATTTTGGTGCGGGCCGACGCGCTGAACGCGTGCGCGCTCACCGTGAGTTTTTTGGTCAACTCGCCGTCGCCCAGAATTTTGACGCCGTCCCCGCGCCCATTGGCCAGACCCGCCGCGCGCAACGCCGTTTCATCCACGCGCGCGCCGTTGTCAAACTGGTTCAAATCGCCGACGTTCACGCCGAGATAGCGCGTCGCAAACCGCGCGTTGTTGAAACCGCGCTTGGGAATGCGGCGGATGAGCGGCATCTGGCCGCCTTCAAAGCCGATGCGGATCGAGCTGCCCGAACGCGCCGTCTGGCCTTTGCCGCCGCGACCGCTGGTTTTGCCGTGGCCGCTGGATTCACCCTGGCCAAGGCGCTTGGTGCGATGTTTCGCACCCGGACGAGGTTTTAGATTGTGCAGTCGCATAAAAATCAAGCCGTTGCCGGAGCCGCTTCAGGCGTCCTGGGCGTCTCCACTTTTTTAATTTCCAAACCGCGGCTCTTGTAAATGTCTTCGCGCAGCCGCAGGCTCAACAAACCCTTGAGCGTCGCCTTGACGACGTTCGCCGCGTTGTTCGAGCCGAGCGATTTGCTCAAAACGTCCTTCAACCCGGCGGCTTCCAAAACCGCGCGAACCGTCCGGCCCGCAATGATGCCGGTTCCGGGCGAGGCGGGACGCAACAGGATTTTCGCGCCGCCATACGCGCAGAAAACTTCGTGCGGAATCGTCACGTCCTTGAGCGACACGGAAACCATTTGATTGCGGGCGAGTTCGCCGCCGCGACGAATCGCATCCGCCACTTCGCCGGCCTTGCCCAGCCCGACGCCGACGCGCCCCCGCTTGTCGCCGACGACCACCAGCGCGCTGAAATTGAAACGGCGTCCGCCTTTGACGACCTTGGCGGAGCGGTTGATGAACACGACCTTCTCGGTCAATTCCTGGGATTCCTGTCCGTCCGATGCCGAGTTCCGGCGCTTCGCCGATGGGTTTGTTGCGACGCCCGCGCCCGCCGCGCGGCACTCGTTCTTCGGGTTTGGTTTTGGTGATGTCTGCCACAGTTTTCGGTCTCCGTTATTTAAAATTTCAAACCTGCCGCCCGCGCGGCCTCGGCCAGGGTCGCCAGTTTGCCCAGCACCGTCACCGGCTTGCCGTCCTTGCCCTTGCCCGTGCTCCGGTGATAACGCGCGCCGCCGCGATCAAAAACGACGGATTTGATGCCCTTGGCGAGCGCGGCTTCCGCCGCCAGCTTGCCGATGATTTTGGCGCTGGCCACATTGGCCGCGAGCTTGTCACGGTCGGGGACCGCCTTGCTCCGTCGTCGAAGCCGCCGCGAGCGTCACACCCGCGTTGTCGTCAATGAACTGGACGTGGATGTTTTCGTTGGTGAAACAGACGCTCATGCGCGGACGATCCTTCGTGCCGCTGAGTTTGTTGCGTATCCGCCATTTGCGGAGCTGCTTCAATTGATGTTTCTTTTCCGTTCTCATTTCAATGCGTCACGGATTTGGCCGTGAACTAAAATCAATTGTTACTGGACGGTCTTGCCTTCCTTGCGCTGGACGTGTTCGCCCGCATAGCGCACGCCCTTGCCCTTGTAAGGCTCCGGCGGATAGAAGCCGCGAATCTCGGCGGCGACCTGCCCGACGACTTTTTTGTCCGGGCCTTCGATGGTCAGCTTGGTGTTTTCCTCGACGGTCACCTTGATCTGGTCGGGAATCGCGTAATTAATGGGATGCGAAAAACCGAGCGCCAGGTTCACCACCTTGCCTTGAACGGCGGCTTTGAAGCCGACGCCCTGAATTTCGAGCTTTTTGACGAAGCCATCGGTCACGCCCTTGACCATGTTGTTGACGAGGGCGCGGCTCAGGCCGTGCAACGCCTTGGCCTGCGCGTCGTCGCCTTCGCGGCTGACGACGATTTTGCCGTCCAGCCACCTTGAGGCTGGTGCGTCTTCGGCAATTCCCAGTCGAGCTTGCCCTTCGGGCCTTCGACCAAAACTTTCTGCCCCTTCACCTCCACCTTCACCTTGGGAGGAATGGCAATCGGTTGTTTTCCAATTCGCGACATAAATCAAATTTTTACCAGACGTAACAAAGCAATTCGCCGCCCAGATTTTTCTTCTTCGCCTGCGTGCCGGTCATCACGCCTTCCGGCGTGGAAATCACCGACACCCCCATGCCGTTGAGCACGCGCGGGATTTCCGTCGCGCCGACATAATGGCGCAGACCCGGCTTGCTGATGCGGCGCAATCCTTCGATCACGCTCTTTTTGCCGTTGTATTTGAGCTTGAGCTTGATCGTTTTGGGCATGCCGGCCTCAACGGTCACGTCCGCGACGTAGCCTTCCTGTTTGAGGATGTTCGCCAGACTTTCCTTCATCCGCGAATGCGGCATTTCCACCGTCGGCAGCAACGCGCGGCCGGCGTTGCGGATGCGGGTCAACATGTCAGAAATCGGATCGGTCATAAAATTACCAACTGGCTTTCACTACGCCGGGAATCAAACCGTTCAACGCGGCCTCCCGGAACGTGAGGCGCGACGCCGCGAACTTGCGCAGATAACCGTGCCGGCGGCCGCTGGCCGAGCAGCGGTTCACCAGCCGCGATGGGCTGGCGTCGCGCGGCAGCTTCGAAAGCCCGGCGTAGTCGCGCTTGGCCTTCAATTCCGCGCGGATCGCGGCGTATTTTTTCACCGTTTCAGCTTTGCGCTTGTTGCGCTCAATCCATGCTTTCTTGGCCATAAATTCGTTTATTGTTTTGCTGCTTCTTTGGCTGCTTCTTTGGCCGCTTCTTTGGCCGCTTCTTCTTTGGCCGCTTGTCTGGCTATTTCTTTGGCCGCTTCTTTCGCCGCTGCTTTGGCCGCTTCCATGGCCGCGTCTTTGACCACTTCTTTTGGCGCCTCTTTCACTTCCGCCAGCGGAAATCCCATCAGTTTCAGCAAATCCAGCGCCTCCGCGTCGTTGGGCGCGCTGGTCACAATCGTGACGTCCATTCCCTGCGTCCGCTTGATTTTGTCCAGTTCGATCTCCGGGAAAATGGTCTGTTCCGCAATGCCGAACGTGTAATTGCCGCGCCCGTCAAACTTGCGCGGCGACAACCCGCGAAAGTCACGAATGCGCGGCAGCGCGGTGGCAATCAGCCGGTCGAAAAATTCATACATCGCGTCGCGGCGCAGCGTGACGCGGCAGCCGATGGGCTGGCCTTCGCGCAGCTTGAAATTCGCGATGCTGTGGCGCGACTTGCTGATCACCGCCTTGCGGCCGGTGATCAGCGCGAGGTCCTTCGCCGCATCCTCAATCGCGTTCTTTTCCAGCGACGCGCTGATGCCCATGTTCACCACGATTTTCACCAGGCGTGGAATCTGGTGCACGTTCCCGTATTTGTGCTTGGCCTTGAGGGCGGGCACCACGTCGCTCACGTATTTGTTGTAAAGTCTGGCTTTCATCACTCTGGGTCACGGATTTTGCCGTAACTATGGTTCGTAATCTTAATCGTAATCTTTCAGGTCTGGGCCGGCGCGGCCGTTCCGCCCCGCTTGGCCGCGCGGGCGTCAAATTGATCCGCCCGCATCACGTTCGAGAGGTGGATGGTGCCTTCGCGTTCGACAATCGCGCCCTGCGGATGGTCCTGGCTCTTGCGCATGTGGCGCTTGATCATCTGCACGCCTTCCACAATGACGCGCTGCTTCTTCGGCAGAACGGCGATGATCTTGCCGCGCTTGCCCTTTTCCTTGCCGGCCAGCACGACCACTTCCTCGCCTTTTTTTACATGAAATTTTGGCATAACCTCAAATCACCTCCGGCGCGAGCGAAATTATTTTCATGAACTTTTTGTCACGCAACTCGCGCGCCACCGGCCCAAAAATGCGCGTGCCCTTCGGGTTCAATTCCGCGTCAATGATGACCACCGCGTTGCTGTCAAAGCGCAGATACGAGCCGTCGTTGCGGCGGATGGCCTGGCGCGTGCGGACAATCACCGCGTTGTGCACCTCGCCCTTTTTCACCTGGCCGTCGGGCGCGGCGACCTTGATATGCACCTTGATGATGTCGCCAATCCCCGCGTAACGCTGGTTGCGGCCCAGCACGCCGATCGCCCAGGCGATTTTTGCGCCCGTGTTGTCCGCAACGTCCAAATGGGAACGAATTTGCAACATATTTCCTCGCTATTCCGCCGCCACCGGCTCCACGCCCCGGCTGCGCTCGACGACTTCCATCAGCCGCCAGCGTTTGATTTTGGAAAGCGGCCGGGTTTCTTCAATCCGCACCCGGTCGCCCACCTTCGCCTCGCTCTTTTCGTCGTGGGCGTAAAATTTCGCGTAGGCGGTCACGACCTTCCGCAGCTTCGCGTGCGGGAACCGGCGCTCGACGCGCACGACGATGGTCTTGGCCATCTTGTTGGAGATGACCTCGCCGACGCGCTGTTTGCGATGTCCGCGCGCCGCTTCCGTTGAATTCACAATATCAGCCATATCAAGCCGCTTTGTTGGGCAACTCCGCTCCGCGCGAGCGGAGTTGGGAGATGCGCGTTTCCAGCCGCGCGATGTCCCGGCGCAGCGTCCGCAGGCGCGCCGGCTTCTCCAACTGGGCGCTCGCCTGCTGCAGACGCAGGTTGAACATTTCATGGCGCAGGTCCCGGCTCTTGGCCGACAACTCCACCAGCGTCATGTCTTTCATTTCCGTAAATTTCATAAACTCGATTCCGTCTAGCGCGAACCCCGATGCCGCGAAATAAATTTGGTCCGGATCGGCAGCTTCGTCGCCGCCAGGCGCAACGACTCGCGCGCCATCACTTCCGTCACGCCGTCCACTTCAAACAGCACGTTCGCCGGGCGGATGACCGCCACCCACGATTCCAGCGGGCCTTTGCCCTTGCCCATGCGCGTTTCCAGCGGCTTCTTCGTGAACGACTTTTGCGGGAAAATGCGAATCCACATTTTTCCGTGCCGCTTCATGTTGCGGGCAATCGCCACGCGCGCCGCCTCGATTTGCTTGGTGTCGAGCCAGCAACGCTCCAGCGACATCAATCCGTACTCGCCAAACGCCACCGTGCTGCCGGCATACGCCAGCCCCGCGCGGTTGCCGCGGTGCATCTTGCGGTACTTCACTCTTTCGGGCATCAACGGCATAACAAAAATCCTTTCAAAAAATCAGTTCGTCGCGGGTTCGGCCGGCAGGACCGGCGCGTTGTCGAGCCGGCCCAATCGGCAGCGCCGGCGGCGGCGCCACTTTTTCCTTCGACGGCTTGTTTTCGCCCTTGCAAATCCAGCACTTGATGCCGAGCTTGCCGTAAAGGGTTGCCGCCTCGGCAAAACCGTAATCAATGTTCGCGCGCAACGTGTGCAACGGCACGCGGCCCCAGTGATACGTCTCCACCCGCGCCAGTTCCGCGCCGCCCAGGCGGCCCGCGCAACGAATCTTGATCCCTTCCGCGCCGAAATCCTTCGCCGTCTGCAGCGCTTTTTTCATCGCGCGCCGGAACGACACCCGGCGTTCGAGCTGCAACGCGATGTTTTCCGCGACCAGTTGCGCCTCGATCTCCGGCTGTCTTGACCTCGATGATGTCCACATAGACTTCCTTGCCGGTCATCTTGCTCATCTCTTCCTTGAGCTTGTCAATTTCCGCGCCTTTGCGGCCAATGACCACGCCCGGACGCGCGGTGAGAATGGTGATGCGGCAGCGGTTCGCCGCGCGTTCGATCAAAATCCTCGGCACGGAGGCCGATTCGAGCTTTTTCTTCAGCAACTTGCGGATTTCGCGGTCTTCGCTCAACAGCTTGCCGAATTCCTTCTTGTCGGCATACCACTTCGAGCGCCAGTCCTTGTTGACGCCGACGCGCAGACCGATTGGATTTGTTTTTTGACCCATACTTATTCGTCCGACAAGGTGATTTTGATGTGGCAGCGGCGTTTGAGAATTGGCCCGGCGGAGCCGCGCGCCTTGGGCATGAACCGTTTGATGATCATCGCCGAGCCGGTCACGGCTTCCTTCACGCGCAACGTTTCCGGCTTGAGGCTCTTGTTGTTTTCGGCGTTGGCGATGGCCGACTTGAGCGTCTTGGCCACGAACCGCGCGCCTTTGCGCGGCACCACCGCCAGCACCGCCAGCGCCTGCAGCGCCGGCAGCCCCTGAATCTGCCGCACGACCTCGCGCATTTTTTGCGGGGACATCGGCACGTTTTTGGCTATCGCGTAAACTTCCATATTGCTTAGCCTTTCGCCTTCGCCTCCACCTTGGCCGTGTGCGCGCCGTGTTTCTTGAATATGCGCGTGGGCGAAAATTCGCCGAGCCGGTGGCCGACCATGTTTTCCGTCACAAACACCGGGTTGAAAATCTTTCCGTTGTGAACGCTGAACGTCAGTCCGACGAAATCCGGCGTGATCATCGAACGCCGCGACCACGTCTTGATTGGCGTTTTTTGACTTGTGCTCTTCGCCATCTGGATTTTGTCCAGCAGGTGAAAATCCATAAACGGACCTTTTTTAATCGAACGTCCCATAAATTATTTGATCTTCATCGGCAAACCGTTGCGGCGGATGACGATGAAACGGTTTGAATGTTTGTATTTGGGCCGCGTCTTGCCGCCCTTGGCAATCTTGCCCCACGGCGACATCAATTGCTGCCAGCCGCCGCCGGACTTCGACTTGCCGGCGCCGCCGCCGTTCGGGATGGTCAACCGGATTGCGCGCCACGCCGCGGCTGATGCCGCGAATGCCGCGATGCCGCGAACGGCCCGCCTTGCCGAGAATCACATTTTCGTGCTCCGTATTGCCGACCTGGCCGATGGTCGCGTAGCAATCCCCGTTCATCTTGCGGATTTCGCCCGAAGGCAGACGCAATCTGCGCGTAACCTTCGTCGCGCGACATCAACGTCGCCGCGCCGCCCGCCGAACGGACCATCTGGCCGCCACGGCCCGGCGTCAGTTCGATGTTATGAATGGCGATGCCAACGGGAATTGATTTGAGCGGAAGCGCGTTGCCGATTTCCGGCGGAGCCGTCGGACCGCTGGAAATGGTCAGCCCCACCTTGATGCCCACCGGCGCGATGATGTAACGCTTCTCGCCGTCCTTGTATTCGCAGCAACGCCAGACGCGCCGAACGCATCGGATCATATTCAATCGCCGTGACCGTCGCCTCCATGCCGTGCTTGTTGCGCTTGAAATCCACGAGGCGGATTTTCTGCTTGTGACCGCCGCCGAGACCGCGCGTGGTCACGCGACCGTAATGGTTGCGGCCACCGGTTTTTTTCCGGGTGATGACCAGCCGTTTTTCCGGCTTCGTCTTCGTAATATCGCTGAAGTCCGCGATACGTAATGTATCGCAGGGACGGCGTTAGCGGTCTAAATGATCTTGACTGGCATAAAAACAAAAATCCAAGTCAGCAACTCTTGGTAGTCGGCGAGCCATCATTCCCGTCCCCGTAGGGGATCAGTTATCGGTCCGCAATCATGCTGTCCGTTTAATCTTTGGGACGAAACGGAGCGGAGAAAATATCAAATGCACGTCCTGATGCAAGCGGTTTTTTAAAGAATTTTTGGGTGTTTTTAACGAGCACCTGTCGGTCGTGTAAATAGAGGCTTGATTGGGTTCGATCCGGCCTTTCGGACGCAGCTGACGCAATGCCAAAAACTCACCTTTAACCCCGCCGTTATTCGCTTCTCTCCGGTTTTTGAAGATGGGTTCGTTTGGCAAAAACATGTTATTCAGGACCTTTCCGACACTTCCATTGTCAATGGCGGCGGTATGGTCTCGCCCTGCCGCATGCGCTGCAACCGTTCCAGTTGCGCCATGGCGCGATACATCTGCCGCTCCAGCTTTGTCTCGTAGCGCATAATCTTTTCCAGAACCTCCGGCGACGGCAACACCGCCGCCGCCTGATGCGCTTCCTCCGCCTTTTCTTCGCGTTCTCCGCACTCAGATTTGCCCCATGAAATGATGGCCAGTTCCTTATTGAGGTAAGCCAGGGCTTGCTCCTTCTGCTTTGCGCGCAGTGCCGATGGCTCCAAGCCTTCGGGGTTCTGCTTCAGTTGAGAACGCAATTCTTTCAAATCGTTCGTCAGGCTATACGGTTTGCCGTTATACTTAACAGACTGAATGGCGGCTTCGGTCAATTCACCTTCCTTCTCCACCGAGGCGCGAACCTTATTCAACTGGTTTTCCATAAAGCGATTCCCGAAAGCTGAATTTCTCATTGAAGAAACCGGGTCGCCAAAAGACTCCCACAACACACACGTCAAGGCGGGATGCTGATGTTTTCGCTCCCAATGTCCGTTGTCCACGCTCAGGGCGATTTCGCCCGACTCGGCCTTTAAAGCCCGCCGCAACCGCCAGTGCGTGGTGACAATCTGGTCCACCAGCATTTCCTCCATCGGCCCGACCGGCATGAGCGCCTCCCAAAACCGCTGGTGCAGGGCGGCAAACTCGCGGCCGTTTTCCTTGATATACATGCCGCGCACCACCACTTCTTTGGAAAGAATGCCATGCTTGAGCGCGTTCATCTTGGAGACGGCTCGGCCCGCCGGTGTTTGCGGCCCGGCGGATTTTTGGGCGTTGCGCCGGTTGGCGGCAATTTGTATTAGCGACATGGTTTTGCGCATAGGCTCACCGGTAGCGACCCCGGATGTGGTGGTTATAATAGGCGCCCATTGACGTGGCGTTCATCAAACCGTGAAACACGGATTCCGGCACGCCGGGATGATCGTAAACGCGGCCGGAATGGAATTCGACGGTCAGTGTGTAGCCATCATAGCCAACGGCACGGATGGCGGATGAATCAACAGGTATCATTGTCGTGTACATGAACGGAAAAGAACACAAACGGGACAAAGTTTATAGACCTCATGAAACAGTTGCCTATTTTCGTGGTGCCTGCGAAATGAGGACCTGTTTTCCCGGCAGTTGTGTGGTTGTCCGTAAGCGCTGCGCTTTTGTTTCCCAACTTTGCGGAATAAACTTTTCCGGTTCCCGGTAACCGATTAACGAACGAAAATCTTTCAGGGCCTGACGCCGGTCGTCATACCATTTTCGATTGCGATAAAGGGACCATGCTTCTGGAAGAAGTCGCGAAATTTCAGAAAGGGTGTAGTGGTGTAATAATCGCATCACCGCCAGCCGCTCCAGCATTACGAGCAAATCCCGGTTTTTTTTGCCGCGCCGATTCTCTTGCTGTACATCCCTTGGCTCAAGCTGTATCAAGATTTCTTTTATGGCCGCCAAAATGCGCTTTTTACCGCGCTTCCAATTGATATGGAAAAGGACCGTCGTGTCGTCCCAATGTCTGCCCCGAAAATCAAATTTTAGCGGCAATCTCGGGTCGGGCTTGTGCGTTCTAAAGTACGATACGGCATCCCACCAGCTCAAAATCCTAACCACGTCAGCATTTCTTTTGTCTTTATAAATTCTGCACAGTCGCTGACGATCGTTCACAGGAAGGCAAAGCCACGGTGTTTTATAAGTCTCAATAAGCGGGCGGATATATTTGGCATGCCAGCGGTCATATTCCCTATGGCGTCGGCTTGCACTCCACTGACTGAGAAAAACAAATTCGCCGTGAGGAATAAAATCACCGAAAACGGCGCTTGCGCGAAGTCGTGCAATCTCAGCCTCACTGGAATTGCTGTTATATCGAGGCCGTTTGCCTGTTCGTTTATTCCTTTGCATGGGTGGTCGCTTATCTGACAAGTTGCCGTCGAGCCATGCCTGCGCCCCGGCGGCGACTTCATCGGTTTTTTCAAATTCGCGATGAGTTTCCCAAATCAGAGCGGGAATTAACTCGGTAGCTGGCAAACTTGAAAAATCCCACTCTTCCCGTTTCAAAGAAGCACGATGCTCACGAATTGCGAAGGAATTGCTATCAATTATCATTTTCTATTTTGGTTAATTGTTCGCGCCACCGCGCAACATGGGCACAAAGCCCAAATCATTGCCGGTAGTGCGGATGAAATCTCTTTTCATCACTCACAACTTTATCAGAACGATTTTTGACTTTTTAGACGGGGAAGGCCGTTTTTTATTAATCCTTCATTGCCAATGAGATATGAAAACTCAGGCCATTTTTCGTTTAAGCCAGAATTTATTTAAAGGGTCGTTAAAGGGGTATTAAAGGTGGTTTAATGAAAAAACGACCAAAATCCGGAAAAAATCGTGTCAAGAGGGAATTTTCTAAAATGTTACAAGAGTTTTCGACCTTCCAAACACTCTCGCCGGTTTGATGTGGACTAAACCGGAAGCAACTCGCAGCCGCGGACGAAACGGCGGATCGGGTGGTGGGGCGAGCGTCCGCGCGAGCCGTGGCTGGCTTGCATGTTTCTGGATTCTGAATTCTGGCTCCTGGATTCTGCCTTCTGCGGCAACGGGTGGCCGATTTTGAAACTTTCCGGCAGGGCGCGGAACAGGACGGGGTTTTCACGCGCCAACACGCCTTCACTCTGCCATCCAGAGATTGTGCGGTTTGTTATCATATTTATCCTTTCTGATGTTATTGCAGCCGGAAGAAGGCGGTGCCGGGGGCGTTGGTGATTTGAAGGCCATTAAAGGGAATGCCGTTGGTGACTGTCACCCAATTGCCGGACGCCAAATTTGTGGTCATTTGCACCCCATAACTCCAGCCGTTTGCTGGGGAAAATACCACCGGCTGATTGCTGTAAGTGCTGATGCCAAGCACGAGTAGTGGACGGGCCACGATCTGCTCGGGGCGATTGGTGCTTGAGTAGTAGTAATTGCCGTCGCCCAACTCGCCATACCAGTTGTCGCCCATGGCCCACAGGCTGCCGTCGCTCTTGAGAAAGAGGCTGTGGCTGTTTCCTGCGGCAATGGCCGTAACGTTGCTGGCCACAATCTGCTCGGGGCGGTTGGTAGTGCTGTAAATGCCGTCGCCCAACTGGCCACTGCCGTTCCCGCCCATGGCCCAGAGACTGCCGTCGCTCTTGAGGAACAGGCTGTGCACGCTTCCGTCTCCTTCGGCAATCGCCGTGACGCCGCTGGCCACAATCTGCTCCGGCTGGTTGGTGGTGTTGCATATGCCGCCGTCGCCCAACTCGCCATAATCGTTCCTACCCATGGCCCACAAGCTGCCATCGCTCTTGATAAACAGGCTGTGAAAACCTCCAGTGGCAATTGCTGTGACGCCGCCGGCCACAATCTGCTCGGGTCGGTTGGTGGTGTTGTAAGTGCCGTCGCCCAACTGGCCATAATCGTTGTGGCCCATGGCCCAGAGACTGCCGTCGTTCTTAAGAAACAGGCTGACGTCGCCTCCGGCGGCAATCGCCGTGACGTTGCTGGCCACAATCTGCTCGGGCTGGTTGGTGGTGTTGCATATGCCGCCATCGCCCAACTGGCCATAATCGTTGTTACCCATAGCCCACAGACTGCCATCGCTCTTGAGGAACAGGCTGTGCTCGTCTCCTGCGGCAATTGCCGTAACATTGGTGGCCACAATTTGCTCGGGGCGGTTGGCGTTGTTATAAGTGCCGTCGCCCAACGCGCCATTGCCGTTGTTGCCCATGACCCACAGACTGCCGTCGTTCTTGAGAAACAGGCTGTGGTAAGCTCCTGCGGCAATCTTGGTCACGGGTTGCGCTTCGCTGGTGACTGCTGGCAAAAGCACTGCACACAGCAGCCAGATTTGAATCAGGTTTCGTTTGGTTTTCATAATTTTCCTTTCAGGCTTTGGTTTTCAAACAATTTTTAAAAATCTGCACTCCCTTGTCGCGTCGGAGCTTCAGCGGAGGCGGATTCCACGATTCTGATTTCGGCGGGGGTGAGGGCGTAAAGGTCATAGACCAGGGCGTCAATCTGGCGGTCCAGGCCGTCGCAGCGGTGGGTGTAAAAATCCTTGTCCTTGTCGCTCTGCGCCCCGGCCAGTTGCTTCCGCGCCGCCAGCATTTGCTCCACCAGTGCAAAGTCTATGACGGATTTACAATTCACATGCAGATCAGACAAAAGATCCCCTCTGTAACGCGGCTGCCGGATCATACCAAGCTGCATTGATGAAAGCCTGAATCTTCTCCACAAACTTCCAAATCACCTCGGCATCAATGGGGCAATTCTCGTGCTGCCGACGAACCTCGGCAAGAACTGAGCGTCTCTCGAAAGGCAATCGCTTTGCATGGCGAAGCAGGAACACGTTATCAATTGCCGTTAACCGACAATCCTCTGCTTCCATGTCAAGATACTCGTTAAGGATGTAGTATTGTGAATACGGACAGCCTTGTTTAAGCCGCGAAGCCGTGCCAGCCGCTTCTTGAAACATCGTCTTGTCCAGATTCACTTTGGCCTCCGCCGCCAACACAGCCAGCGACAACGAGCCAGTGGTCGTCTTGTCTGCCGCGAAAGCCGGGTCTGGCGAGAAGCGATAATGAATCTCTTTGCCGATGATGAAGTCCTGGTCTTTCACCTTCAATGCGACGACTGGGGCTTCGTTGAGCGCGCGCAGCGCCGGAGGCGCAAATGACAACGACATAAAAGCAGTGTTCGGCCCGACGGTGAGCGGAAAGTCGGGCAAACCATTCAGAATGGCAGGCTGAGTAAGGTCAATCAGAAATTCCTCCAGCACTGAGTTGTCCAGCTTGAGTTGTCCCTTCTGGCGCTTAATGAAGGCCGAGCCGCGGGCGGCAATCAGCTCGACTTCAATGAAGTCTTTGTATTCATTCAATAGTTGCGTCATGGCGATGACGCGCGGCTTGCCCGTCCCAGCGGCAGTGGTGACGGCGGACTTCCATGTTCGATAACGCTCTCTCGCTTCCTCCAGCAAGAGCACATCTTCGTGCTCGCACTTTGGATTGCGAATGGCGGCTTCAAGTTTGTCGAGGTGCGGTGTGTTGGGCATATTCAGATTTGCGGGTTTCGGCAAAACACGGGAGAAGATTCAATTCCATCTGCGTTGGCGATGGCGTCGCGAATGTCGTCCTGAACTACCCCACTCGCGTCGTCTTCCAACTCTTCAAGCAGAGCGCGGGCAATTCCCCGTGCCGCTCCGGGCGTGGGTTGACCGTTGACCCGGCGGAACAGCATCACATCTTCGTAGATGGATGTGCCGAATCGGTTCGTGAAACAACGCTCGAAATTACCTTCTTGATGGAAACCACCGAGACTCGTCACGATGTCAGCGACCAGCCGTGAATTCGGAATGGCCACTCCTCGCACGTTGGATTCCCGGCCAACAACCAAAACAAGCTGGCCGCGCGCCTTCAAGCTCAGGGCAAAACTCTCCAACGCCGCCTCCATATCGAGCGCATATTGAATCACCGTCCGAAATCGGTTGCCACGATTCTTGCGATTCGAGCCAATCTCACTGGCGGCAACGTGTAGCAGGTCGAAGCCGAGCAATTCCAAAATCGCCCGGTGGTTCTGATGATAGTTGAAGACGTTGATGTAGGGTGGACTCGTGACGATGAGTTCTGCTTCGGCGCGCACGTAGCGATGAACAAGCCGGGCATCACAGAGCGAAGCCTCCAATGTCGCCGTGGAATCTGTCAGGGCGAGCAGATGCCGCTTCACTCGCCCAAGCGCGGTGAAAATAGCCTGATTAAGATTCGGCAGACGGCAACCCTCCACCTCAAACAAGGTCAGCAACGCCAGCAATGTCTCTGACTTGCTCTCTGTCCGTGAGAAAACCTCACGGCCCAAGTCCAAGAGATTGGAGGCCCGTCCGCGATAATCCTCCACCGGATTGAACAGCGGCAAATCCACAAACTCCAAGGTCGTGGCCCGGAAAAGATGCTCGACGCGGTTTGCTAAAGCCATCCGCTCATCGTGCGACAACCTGGAAAGCGTGAAGAATCGTGACATCGCGTAAGCCGCCGGATTGATTTCAAAGCCGTGAGCCGCGCGATTTCTGGCCGCGCACTCCTGAAGCACCGTGCCGCTGCCGCAAAACGGATCAATTACCAACCCCGTCCCTTCGTTCGCCTCGTCCAACAAATACTCGACGAATTCAGGCGTGAACTGGCCGCGCCAACCGAAGATGTTGCTCCGCGTCTTCTTGACAACGTCCAGCCTTTGACGGTCAAGGGTTCTCACTGTGGTGGCCAGTTCGCCAGACTGCGTGTGGTAGGCAGTCGCATCTTCATGAAGAAAATCGTTTCCTCCTTTTATGTCCCCGCCATTCGTGTTTTGAAAACCAGCTTTCTCCTTTTTCTTCCGTGCCAAAGAAGAAATTGTGCGTTTTTTTTGAACTTTTTTCTCTTGTGTCATTTGATTGGCGCGTTTCGTCTGCTATTGCGATACCAAATTTTTGCCATTTTCTTAATTCAGAAACGAGTTTTTTTCATTAGCGTTAATTTGCCCGGGCGACTTGCCGGCAATGAGCTTGCCGACGGTGTTTTCCACGATGTAGCGGACGATGTATTCGGGCGTGTAATAAACGCCGCCGGCCTTGCGGACTTCGGGCTTTTCCTCCAGCCGGGCGCGTTTGTCGGTGGTGACGATGACCTTGCCGAGAAAGCGTTCGTAGATGCTGCCGAGGATGTGAATGGGTATGGCATTGAAATCGTAGGGCGAATTGAGATGGGACAGGCGTTCGCAGACGCCGGAGAAGGCCTCGTCGTCCAGCTTGAAGCCGGGGGCGTCGAGGATTTCGTGTTTTTTATAGACGATGCCGTTGTAGATGCCGTCGAGGCGGCGGGATTCGGCGATGAAATCCTGCCAGGCGCTGCCCTTGTCGCCGAAATAGGCGATGCGGTTCTGCGGTTCGATGTGTTTATCTTCGAGGAAGCGCAGGAAAACGAGGCGATCCAGCGTGCGCTGGGTGAGTTCGGTCAGGGTGTCGCCGTCGAGCTTGGGATTGTTATTTTTGAAAGCGCGGGCGAGTTCGTCGCGGAACTGGTCCAATTCTTCGAGAAACGCGTCGTCAATGGTCTGGTCGGCGGTGCCAATGAGTCCGCGCTGGACGCCCCGGCCGCGTTTTTTTGGGAGCGTGGCGGCGAATTTTTCCAGCGAGCCGGCGGCGACAGCTTCGCGGGAGAAGAGCCAGTAGATTTCCGCGAATTTCTTCGGGTCTTCGTAGTGGCTGAAATGGTATTTGCGGAGGTTTTGGCCGAGCGCGGTTTCGATTTGCGGACGGTAACGGCAGTCCAGAACCTCGAACTGTTCAAAATCGTGCAGGACGGCTACGGGCATGGAACTGCTCCATCCGTAGCGGGCGGTCTGGAAATAATTGTCCGCCGTGGCGATGTCGCCGTGAGGTTTTTTGGCCTCGACGTAGAATTTCACGTCGCGGAAATTGGGCGCGAGGTAAAAGGCGTAGTCGGCCCGGCGCTGGGAGAAGCCGTGTTCCTTGCGCTCGACCTTGACCTCCTGCTCGAAGGGATTTTTCTGGGTTTCGTGGTTCACGTCCCAGCCGACGGCGAGCCAGAATTTGTCAATGAAGTCGTGGCGCGCCTCCTGTTCCTGATAGGCCGGGGACAGGTAGAATTTCTCGTTGGCCCGAAAATCCGCCACAAGCGCTTTAACCCGTGCAAAAGCAGTATCAAACCCGGCTGGCATGGTGGGAGCGAGTGTGCGCCGGAATGGCAATGGCGTCAATCTGTGACGGCTAAAATTGCCAAGGATTATTTCCCGGGAAAACCTGACATCCTGACACGAATTCCATCAATTGACGCCAATTCATTGGTGATAATTCGCGCAATTCGCGTCTGACAATCCTCGCGAGCCATGAAATTAATTAGAACCGGAACCGCTGAGTGGTTCCGCGTCTGGGGCCGCCATTTGTTCCAACGCTTCGTCGTGTCCCAGGGCTAGAGCAGCGGCGATTTTCTTCGGCTCAATGGTGAAGGAACCCACTGGCAGTGGCTTGAGCGGCCGGAAAACCCGGAATCGGACTCCCGCCGGCGGCTGTTTCATCAGGTCGAGGGCGGCGTTGTAATTCACATTTTGCCGCGCGGTCCAGACCCGGGCCACCATGGGCCATTCCGGGTAGGCCAGTTTTCCCATCCAGCGCGGGGTTGGCTTGAGGCGGAAAGCGGGATTGTGCGTGAGCACCACGGTGATGTCCGTCGCGCCATCCTGTATCGCCCGTCCGATGGGAATGGGGTCCGCCACCCCGCCGTCGGCGTAGGGCTTGCCGTCCACGTAATCAAATCCGCGCGTCGCCAGGGCCATGGACGACGTGGCGCGGAGGGCCGCAAAGACGCGGTCGTCGCAGACGTGGAAGTAAACCGGTTCACCCGTGTGACAGTCGGTCAGCACAATATAAAAAAGGGTGGGCGCCTTTTGCAGTGCTTCAACGGAAAGCGGAACGCGTTTTCGGATGATATGATCCACCAGGTAAGCCAGGTCAATGATCGGTTTGCGGCGGAGGAAATTGCTTTTGCGGACCACGTTGCAGGCCAGTTCGCGCCAGATGGCCAGACCCGGTTCCCACATGTCGGCGACGAAATAGACCGCCGAGCAGGCGCCGGAAGAGGCCGCATAAACAAAATCGTATTGCCGCAGACCGCGCTCCTGAAGATAAGCCAGCACCCCCGCCGCCCACGCTCCGCGCATCGCTCCGCCTTCCACAATCAGTGCTGTTTTGCGGCGGGCACCTGACCCTGCATTTCCGACGATCGGCGGCGACATCCCATTATCTTTCAAAGGCGGACCCGGTTGCGTCCTGTAGGTCCTCAGACGGGATTCCTTTGGTTTAACATAGCACACCTTATGCCGAATCATAGTGGGTTGCTTGATCTTACGTAGCAACCGACGTAAGGAGGCTCTGAACGAATAATTGTTCCCGGATAAATTTGAGCCTCGTTACCTCGGCTGCTACTTCTTTAACCAGCTGCTAACCGCCAAATTAGCGTCGGAATGTTCCCCTGCTCTTTTCCGCGTGCGAATTCGTGCTCACCCGCGCAATTCGTGTCTCAATGCCGGAACTGCGGCTATTTGCTGATCTTGGCCAGACGCAACCAAGCAGGATGCACTCGGGGATAAATGATATAATAAGTGAAATAGCTATTACACGAATTGTATCATCCAGCGGGATTCATGAAAGGAGCCAAGAAAAAAACCACTGCATTCAACGCCCGAACTGTGATTGCTTGCTCACTTTGGCCAGGCGTTTCTCCAACTCACCTTTGTTCGCCAAAGGATCAGCATCCGTGCCCCAGAGTTTTTTCACCATCTCGCGTTGTGGCGCAAACGGGCATTTCGCCTTCGGATTTTTGAACGCGTCCTCCAGCTCGCGCAGCGCCAGTTGGGCCCCGGTCATCACCGCCGTCGGGCCGAACCGCTGGTTGAGCACATGGGCCGCGTCGTCAAGCGCGCCCCAGCGTTCCGCGTCGGTGCGACCCCAAAGCGTCGGTTGCGTGTCCAGCCGCGCGAGATTCCAGAACCCGATTCGGATCTGCCGCACCGGTTTGGCCTGGTCGTCCATGATATGCCGGAAAATCGTCTTCAATACCGCGTTGACGACGGAATTCTGAAACTGCGGCTCGTGAAAACGATGTCCGCCACTGACCTCGGTGAAATCGTTGAACCGGATGGTCAGCCCGAGTTCGCGCGCCTGCATTTGTTCGCGCCGCAACTGGCCGACCAGCCGCGTCGCCTCGCTCAACGTGAACGTCAACGCCGCCTCGTAATCCGGTTCGTCGTACGGCAGCGTGGTGTTGCTGGAAATGGTGGTGCGGTCCTTGATCTCGAGCAGCAGCGGCTCGTTCCACAGGCCGTTGGCGAACAGCCAGAGTTGCTGGCCCCAGATGCCGAATTTCTGCCGGAGCAAAGTTGAAGGCAATTTTGAGACATGACCGAAGGTCGTCGCGCCGAGAGCGGCGAGCGAGCGTTGCCGGTTCTTGCCGATGCCGGAAAGTTCGCGCACGGAACGTTCCTGCAAAAATTCCTTTTCCTGTCCAACCGGGATTTCGATGAAACCGGGTTTGGCCGCGTCCGTGGCCAGCTTGGCCAGCCGCGATGAATTGGCCAAGCCGGCGGACACGGGCAACCGCACTTCGCGCAGAATCCGCTGGCAGATTTCCTTCACGTATTTTTCCGGCGTGGTGTTGCGCCAGACATGGCGGTCCATCGTGGTGAAATCGAGGAAGCCCTCGTCAATCGAGATGGGCACGAGCAGGGGCGAGTATTCTTCGAGGATGTGAAACATTTCCGCCGACAGCCGGCGGTATTCGTCGTAGTGCGGCCGGCAAAGCACGCCGCGCGGACAAAGTTTCTTCGCCTCGAAGCACGCCATGCCGGTTTTGATGCCGAATTTCTTGGCCATGCGATTCGCGGCAATGACGATGCCGTCGCCGCGCCGCCCGCCGCCCACCCAGACCGGGCGATCCTGCAATTTGGGATTCAAGGCAATTTCGCAACTGGCGAAAAAGCTGTCGCCATCCACGTGCAGGATGCGGTTGGGTGTTTTCGTGTTCACGGGCAAATCTTATTTGAACCCAAATTCAGGCCGTGTCAAATCCTCGCATATCGGCAGGGACAAATGCTGTCCAAGGCTTCCGGATTAATTGTCATTAAGACCAAACCCCCTTGTGCCGAGACACTCTTTCCAGCGATTTTCTCTTTCAATCACATCCTGCGCTGACATCGTGGCAGGACATATTTCCAATACGGAAAACTCAAAATCAACCGGGTCTAGGCCCACGAGCTTTTTGTTTCCCGCATCGCCAGTCCTTCCGTATTCAAACCATCGATTGAGAATCCCCCCTTTTCCATACGCCGAACCAACGTACAAGCGACCATCTTTTTTGTATTTAATCAGATACACACCATTCACGGATGAAAGCGCATTAACCCAAGATTCATTTGAATCTGTATCGCGCTTAAGCTTTTGCAGTATCTTCATACGAGAGAAGGATTTGATCGTATGACGTGAAGTCTCCAAAGTAACGCTGGTGTATGGTTGGAGTCCAGAGTCTTTGCCTCTGGTGCGGCTTGGTGCGCGTAGTACCAGAAAAACTGGATTCGCCTGACGAGTGCGAGCCGTCAGGCGGAATATTTTCAAAAAACAAAAAACGGCGCGGCAAAATGCCGCGCCGTCTGTCATTTCAAATTCAATTTTACGTCAAAACAATCTTGTCACCGGCCTTCAGCGTCACAATGGCCTTCTTCCAATCGGGCGCCTTGCCGGCTTGCGAGGTGCGCTGGCGGCGGGACTTGCCGCGAACGTTCAGCGTGTTGACCTTGGCAACCTTGACCTTGAACAGTTCCTGCACGGCCTGGCGGATTTCCGTCTTGTTCGCGCGGCGATCAGCCACCACGGTGTATTGGTTAAGCGGACGTTCCTTGATTTTAGGTTTGCCCTTGTCGTCCAGGACCGGTTTGCCGGCCTTGTCGCGTTCGAAGGAACGCACCATCTGGCTGCCTTGCCGTGTCCCTTTTTCCGTCAGGCGGACGGTCTTGATGACTTCAAAAGCGTTCATGTTATTCCTTGGTCAGACGGGCTTCAACTTTTTCAAACGCGCTCCGGGTGAAGAGCAGCTTGTCGGGCCGCAAAATGTCATAGGTATTCAGCGAATCGCTCGTGGCCAGCGCCACGTTCGGCACGTTGCGCGATGCCAGCGTGAGATTTTTGTCTGCCGCCGCGACGATGAGGGTTGTGCCGGTCAAATCCAGCGTGGACATCACGCCGACGAAATCCTTCGTCTTCGGCGAGGCGAGTTTCAAATCGTCCACCAACACCACGTCGCCAGCCTTGAGCCGTTCACTCAACGCCTTGCGCAACGAGAGGGAGCGGGTTTTCCTGGAAACTTTTTTGCTAAAATCACGGGGCTTGGGTCCGAAGACCACGCCACCACCGACCCACAACGGCGATTGATGGGAACCGGCGCGCGCACGGCCCGTGCCCTTTTGCCGCCACGGTTTCTTGTTGCTGCCGGAAACTTCGCCGACGTTTTTGGTGCAGGCCGTGCCCATGCGCTGCGCCGCCTGATAGGCGACGACCACGTCATGCACTGCTTGCGTGCCTTTTCCGTCTTCAATCAGCGGGAACTTCACTTCGAGTTCGCCCTGTTGCTTCCCTTCGATATTTTTAATGGCAATCTTCATGGCCGTTTAAATTACTTTTTGGCCTCGGCCGCAGCCGCAGGTTTGGGTTCGGCCTTTGCGGCGGCGCCCTTCTTCTTCATTGGCGCGACGCTGACCGGCGGTTTCCAGCCCTTGGGCCGTTTCTTGGATTCGCGGATGATGACGTAATCGCCTTCCGCGCCGGGAATCGCGCCTTTGATGAGCAAGAGATTGTCCGCCTCGCGCACCTGGATCACTTCAAGATTCTGGGTCGTGCGTTGAACCTGCCCCATGTGACCGGGCATCTTCATGCCCCGCATGACCGTGCCGGGGAACAGGCGCTGGCCGATGGCGCCGCTGCGGCGATGCCAGCCTTTGGCCCCGTGGGTTGAATCGCCACCCGCGAAACGGTGACGCTTCACGACGCCCTCAAAGCCGCGGCCTTTCGTGATGCCAATCGCGTCCACAAAATCGCCAACGGCGAACAGCGCCGGTCCAACGATGTCGCCGGGTTTGACTTCCCTGGAGAAATTCCGAAATTCCCGGATGCGTTTCACCGCTGCGCCGTTTTGCTTTTTGATGTGGCCGCGCAACGCCTTGGTGAGACGCTGTTCCTTTTGATCGTCGAACCCGAGTTGAACGGCATTGTAGCCGTCCTTGCCGGCCTGGGTTTTGACCTGAAGCACGCGGTTGGGGCCGGCGAGCACGACCGTGACCGGCGTGACCACGCCGTGCGAATCGTAAACGCGCGTGCTACCGAGTTTTTTTCCTAAAAGTCCGAGTGGCATGGTCGTTCTCCTTAAATCTTGATGGTAATGTCCACGCCGGCCGGGAGATTGAGCTTTTTCAATTCATCCACCGTCTTGGCGGTCGGGTCCAGAATGTCAATCAGCCGCTTGTGCGTGCGTTGTTCGAAAGTTTCCTGCGATTTCTTGTCGCAATGCGGCGAGCGTTGGACGGTGAAGCGCTCGATCCGGGTCGGGAGCGGGATGGGTCCGGCGACGCGCGCGCCGGTGCGTTTGACGGTGTCGGCGATTTCACGCGCCGATTGGTCTATGACGCGCTGGTCATAAGCCTTAAGTCGAATGCGAATGCGTTGGGCAGCCATACAAAGAACAATTGTCTGTTTACCGTTTAACTAAATTTCTCCGCCCTCGGTTTGAAAGCGGGCGTGCAATCTACCAAACATTCCTGCCATTGCAATATCTTTTTTATGGTTTTTTGATTCAATCCAAACCGGAACACGGAGGGCACGGATTCACACCGATTCAAAGGTCATTCCGGGCGCATCTTGCACCTGACCAAACTGGCGGCTGGAAGCCGCCTTCACTGGCACGCTGGAAGCGCGCCGCCACAGTGGAGGCGTGCATCCTGCCTGCCAGTGAGCGCGGCTTCCAACCGCGTGATCTTTTTAACATGGTGCAGGTGTATAGATGCACCCGGTTATTCCGGTTCTTTCAAACCCATCTGGACAAAGTGGACCGATGGGAATAAGGTCGAAATCGTAAAAAGAAACCAGCCGCACAAAACCATGGTAAAAACCGAACAGAAAAAAATGCAGAAGGACGGACGCGACCTCCAACTTGTTACCATTTTGGTTTCCATCCAACCCGGCGACGATGTCGAGTCGCAGTTCGGATTGATGGTTGACACCCTCTATCAGTGGTACAAGAAGTACGGCGACGCTTGCCGGGAGTTCACAGTCCGTTTTTTCGGCTCAAACGAGAACCACGAGGCGCTTATGAATTATCTTCCCTCGATCATTCAGCATGAGGAGCCTTTGCGTCCCCTGTTCGCCCAACTCGGCCAGGTGAATGTTATCTTCGTTTCACCCAACGGAATAGTCATGAAGGAATCCAAATTGATGATTGAGTAGGCGGACAGCACGAAGCTGCCGCCCAAGAAAGTTCGTCGGTCAAACGCGAAATGGTCGCATATTTGTTCGCATATTTGTTCTTGCATCGCCGGCCCGGCGGGGTTCAGCTTGGTTCATTCAGAACCGTTAAGCGCATATGATCGATGCCAAGTCCCAAACCGAACAGGATCTTTCCCGGCTCCTTGAGCAGCAAAAGCAGATTCTCAAATCGCTCGAAGACATCAAGGACATCATCGAGTTTCGAACCGTTTATCAACGCTGGGACACCCAATCTTTGAAGATCGTGCAGACTTTGGCTCCGGGAAAATTTGACGAGTTCGTCAATTATTTTTCAACCAATCCGAACCGGAAGTTGCTGGACGCCAGCATTCAGGATTACGCCCGCGGAATGGGGGAGGCGAAAGGCGCTTACACCGACGAATTGCCTTTTGATCCACACGAGCTGGCCAGAATTCGATTTCTCAATCAGCTTCAAGTCCTGGACGAATTGTCATACCGGGTTGAATCGGTCCTGGCTGATGTCGAAAACCATTTGTTCGCGGAATTGCAGGACAAGGAACTGGAAGCGGCGAACGCATTGAAGAAGATCAGTCTGCGGGCGGCCGGGGCTCTGGCCGGCGTGGTTCTCGAACGTCATTTGCAGAGAGTGGCTGCGAATCACTCAGTGACGGTTCCGAAGCAGGAAACAACCATTCGCGAACTGAACGATCCATTGAAACTGGGCAAGGCTTATGACTTTGCCACCTGGCGAAAGATTCAGCGGCTCGGTGATCTGGGCAATCTATGCTCGCACCAAAGGAACGGCAACCCCACGAAGGAGCAGGTAGAAGATCTCATTGCCGGGGTAAGTTCCATCATCAAGTCGGTGGCATGACAAGGCAAAAAACTGCCTCTGTTGCCGGAGGCCGCTGGTTGGTAAAAGATCGAGGCTGCGATTTTAAGTCGGGGCGATGAGCAGCACGTTTGGAAAATAAGTGCGATAGCGGGCGGCGTCCCGCGTGATGAGCGTCCGCTGCTCAATTTCGGCATGCGCTCCGATGTAGAAATCGGGCAGCGGCGAGGCTTTTACACCGCCGACGCGACGGTATTTCACAAACGCTTGGGCCGCCAGCCAACCGGCCGGGTAAGGCAGTGGCAACCGTTGAAAGACCGCCGGATCGAGCCACCGGTCCAAGTCGGCAGCACTCGCAAAAACCGGTGCCAGTTCGGCGTAGATGATCGGGTTGATGAGAATTGATCCCTGCGCTGCGGCCGTGCGAAATTGGTTTTCTGACCACGCGAGCCAAATGGGATCAGCGGTTGCGATGTTCAGCAACACGTTGGTATCGAACAGAAATCCGCTCATTCTTCGCCCCGGGTAAGGGCCATCACTTTCGCCGTCGTCTCGCCGGGAAGAGCGGCGCCGCGTGCGCGTTGCAGCCAGCTTTCAACCGGCGGAGGCGTGGCCCGCTTCACGCGAAGCGTTTCCAGCCAGCCAGCCAGCTCTTCCATCTGCGGGGCGGGCAGCTTTTCAATGGCGTTTTCAATTTCAGCGATGCTGCTCATGTCAGGAATCTAGCACGTCATGGCTGTCAACGGCAAGCCCTGAAGCCAGCCACGGAGTAGCAAAAGACAAATCCGCCTGGGCACAAAAAAGCGGCCTTTGTTTCCAAAGGCCGCTGGTTGATAAAAGATTGAAGCTGCAATTTTAAGTTCTTGCCGCCGGTTTCTTGGCCGCCTGGTCCAAAATCGTGCTTAAAACGCCTTTCGGCACCTGTTCGAACGTCAGCGGTTCCATGGAATACGAAGCGCGGCCTTTCGAAAGCGACCGGATGGCCGTGGCGTAACCGAACATTTCCGCCAGCGGCACCTGCGCGTTGAGAATCGTCTGGCCGCTCTTGGCCTCAATATTGACGATGTGCCCGCGACGGCGGCTGATGTCGCCGAGGAGATCGCCCTGGTATTCGTCGGGCGTGGTGACTTCGACCTTCATGATCGGTTCGAGCAAAATCGGATGCGCCTTTTTGAAGGCATCCTTGAGCGCGAAAATGCCGGCCATCTTGAACGCCAATTCGTTCGAGTCCACCTCGTGGAACGTGCCGTCCGTGACCTGCACCTTGATGTCAATGACCTGGTAGCCGGCATAGACGCCGCCCTTGATGGCTTCCTCGATGCCATCAATGACCGCCGGGATGTATTCCTTGGGAATCGCGCCTCCGACAATTTTGTTTTCGACCTCGACGCCCTTGCCTTTCTCGTTCGGCTGAATCTGGACACAAGCGTGGCCGTATTGGCCGCGACCGCCGGACTGGCGGATGAATTTGCCTTCGCCTTCGGCGGGCTTGGTGATGGTTTCGCGGTAGGCGATTTGCGGCGCGCCGGTGTTGGCGTCCACCTTGAATTCGCGCTTGAGCCGGTCACAGATGATTTCCAAATGCAACTCGCCCATGCCTGCGATGATAAGCTGGCCGGTTTCCTCGTTGTGGAAACAGCGGAACGTCGGGTCTTCCTCGGCGAGCCGCTGCAGGCCTTCGGACATTTTGTCGCGGTCAGCCCGCGTCTTCGGCTCGACGGCCATGCTGATGACAGGCTCGGGGAACGTCGGCGGTTCGAGTGTCACGTCATAGTCCTCGTCGCACAACGTGTCACCGGTCCATATATTCCTCAGTCCAACCAGCGCCGCAATGTCACCGGCAAAAACCTGTTCCACGTCCTTGCGATCGTCGCCTTGAATGATCATCAGACGGCTGACGCGATCGCGCTTGCGTGAACGCGGATTGTAAATCGTGTCGCCTTTCTTGAGGTGACCGGAATAGACGCGGAAAAAAACCAGTTTGCCCGCGTAAACGTCAGTCCAGAGCTTGAACGCCAGCGAACAAAACTTGTTGCTGTCGCTGGTTTGGACGACGACCTTGTTGTCAGTGCCCGGTTCGATGCCTTCCGCGGGAGGAACATCCAGCGGTCCCGGCAGATAATCCACGATGGCGTCAATCAACGGCTGCACGCCCTTCTTTTTGAAAGCCGACCCGCACAGGACGGGGACCAATTCGATTTTGCACGTCAACCGGCGGATGGCCGCCTTGAGCACCAGCGGCTCAACCGGCTTTTCCCCGATCACCAGTTCGGCAATCGCGTCGTCCTTGTTGGAAACGGCGTCAATCAGTTCCGCGAGCGCGGCCTTGGCTTTTTTCTTCAGGCGCTCGGGAATTTCCTTCACCTCGTATTTCAAGCCTTCGTTGACGACTTCGCCAACGCCCCAGGTGATGGCCTTCTGGTTGACCACGTCAATGACGCCTTCGAATTTGTCCTCGGCGCCAATCGGCAGAAAAATCGGATACGCATACGCGCCGAGTTTTTTCCGCATGTCTTTCAGCGCGTTTTCAAAATTTGCGCCGGTGCGGTCCATCTTGTTGACGAACGCGATGCGCGGAACATTGTATTTGGTCGCCTGCCGCCAGACCGTTTCGGATTGCGGCTGAACGCCCGCAACGCCGCAGAACACGGCAACCGCGCCGTCCAAAACGCGCATGGAGCGCTCGACCTCGGCGGTGAAATCCACATGGCCGGGCGTGTCAATGATGTTGACGCGATGCGGCACACCGGCAAAGGACTTGACCAGCCCCTCCTCTTTTTTCTGCGTCCAAAAGCACGTCACCGCGGCGGACGTGATGGTGATGCCGCGTTCGCGTTCCTGCTCCATCCAGTCGGTGACCGTGTTGCCATCGTCCACGTCGCCAATCTTGTGAATTAGGCCGGTGTAAAATAGAATGCGCTCGGTCGTCGTCGTCTTGCCCGCGTCAATGTGCGCCGCGATGCCGATGTTGCGTATGCGCTCCAGCGGATATTCGCGATTGGATGAACCGTCCGATTTTGATGTTTTTTGCATCTTGATTTAGAGAATAAAAAACGCCCCGATGTTGAAAACACCTTCGGGGCGCGTCGAAAATCTTATTACCAGCGGAAATGAGCGAATGCCTTGTTCGCCTGCGCCATCTTGTGGACTTCGTCGCGTTTACGAATGGCATTCCCCTGCCCTTGATACGCCTCCATGATTTCCGCCGCGAGCGCTTCGCGCATGGGCGTGCCCTTGCGGGCATCCGCGAAATCCACGATCCAGCGCAGCGCCAGGGCGGCCTGCCGGTCCGACGGCACTTCCAGCGGAACCTGATAGGTGGCGCCGCCGACGCGGCGCGCCTTGGTTTCGATGCGCGGTTTGGCGTTGTCCACCGCGCGCTGCAAAATTTCCACCGGATTGCTGGCCGGATTCTTTTCGGAAATGCTGTTGAACGCGCCGTAAACAATCCGTTGCGCCGTGCTTTTTTTGCCGCACATCATGATGGTGTTCACCAGCCGTCCAACCAAAGCACTTTGAAACTTTCCGTCTTTGGCAATCGTCCGTCTTGTAGCTTGTCGTCTGCGAGACATATTGGATTAAATATTTAAAACGTGAAACGTGATCAATTTACGCCACGGGGGCGGCGGCCGGGGCTTCAGCGGCTGCGGCCGCGGGGGCGGCGGGTTTGGAACCCGGCTTCGGGCGTTTCACGCCGTATTTCGAGCGGCTGACGCGGCGTTTTTCGACACCAGCGGCATCCAGCCGGCCACGAACGATGTGATAACGCACACCCGGCAAATCCTTCACGCGGCCACCGCGCACCATCACGATGGAGTGCTCCTGCAAATTGTGGCCTTCGTCCGGGATGTAAGCAATGATCTCATACCCGTTGGTCAGGCGCACCTTGGCCACCTTGCGCATGGCCGAGTTCGGCTTCTTGGGCGTGCGCGTCATGACCTGAATGCACACGCCGCGTCGAAACGGCGAGCCTTCCAAGGCTGGCGACTTGGACTTGTATTTAACTTTGCGTCGGCCCTTGCGTACCAATTGGTTAATTGTCGGCATTTTGTCTCAAAAATGGAACGGGGAATATAGCAAACCAAATCCGGCTTGCAACAACTATTTCGCCCGATTTTTGGATGAAAACCGCAAAAGACGCGGAACACACGAAAACTTTTTTAACAACGGATGGACACAGATGAACACGGATTCCGTTTGCCGCGCTCGCCGCACTGAAGCAAACGAAGGCGGAAAAAAGAACAAAAAGCGCAAAAGGTGGGGCGAGTGTACCCGCGAGCCGGGTTGCAAATTCATTTCAGCCGCAAAAAGGCACAAAAGCCGCAACCAAATTCATGACAACCTTTTGTTGCATATGGAACAAAAGGTTGCATGTCGCCTGGCAATCAGATTCATGGCGGGCCTGTTGTCGCGCCGTAGCGCAGCGAAGGCGGATCAACTACCACTTGCCGCTGCCGGGACACGGGCGTAGCATCACCCTACAACTTCAAACGGGAAATGCGGACATGAAAGATTACGTTTTGAACGAAAAACCGGAACCTCCTTCCAATGATATGGTTTGGGCATTCGACCTCGGCAAAGGCTCCATCGGCGAGGCGGTGCGGCGCGGCAACGAATTTCTGCACAAGGCATCGCTGCTCATCCCGGCGGAATTTGCCGAAACCAAAACCGCCGCCGGTCGCCGCCGGATGTGGCGCACGCGGCTGGCACACAAGGCGCGCGAGCAATGGCTGGAAAAAGTCATGCGCGACGCCGGCATTGAAGTTCTCAAAGGCCGGCAGGTTGAGAAAGTGGATGCAGAGGGGAAAATTATTCCCCAAGACGAGTGGAAAAAGAAAAAAGGAAGCTGGCATCCCGCACCAGAAACGCCAGAGGAAAAAGCAAAACGTGAATTGCTTGAACGCGAATTTGCCAAGCAAGGCGATCCAACCTGTTACACTTCCAGCCTGCTGCGGATAAAATTATTGCGCGGCGAGAAACCGGAACATTCATGGCAAGTGTTCAAGGCGTTTCATTCGGCGATCCAAAAACGCGGTTATGGCAAAGTGCCGTGGGCTGCGCGCGAACAACGACGGGCGGGCAAGACTGAAGAACAAATCGAAAAGGAACAGGCAAAGAAAGACCCGGCTTATCAGGCGGCGCTGGATGCGTGGAAATATTTCAAACAGGCCATTCAGAAACAGAAATTGGAATTCTTTGAAAAACTCCAGCCATCCAAAGAAGAGCGTGCCAAGCGAAATTTGCCAGCCGATTATTATTTTGTTCCACCCTGTTTTTACGACTCAGCAAAAATGGGGCTGTGGTCGCTGGAACACCCGGAGCATCTGGGAATTTGGAATTCAAATGGCGACGTGTCACTCCCGCCGCATGGCAGTCTCAAAACCACTTGCCATGCACAAAGCACCCGCAACGTGCGTTTTGACCGGCACGATGTTGAAGGCGAAATCGGTTTGCTGGCAAAGCGCGCAGCCAAATTTTATCCCGCGCTCGCAGGCAAGGCAGATTATTTACTCTATGGCCCGGCGGGAGAACCGTATGCCTCTTACAATCCAGAGCTACGCGAAAAATTCAAACTGCGCGAAGGTGGCGAAAATGACTGGCAAGGTGTGCTCGGCCAAAAAATTCCCCGATTTGACAACCGCATCATCGAAAAATGCGCGCTGATTCCACGGCTGAATGTTTGTCAGGCCGGGGCGTGCTCACTGGCCAAAGACGGCGGGCCAGACCCAGACAGTTTGCTTCACACAGAAGTCGCGTTTTTGATGAAGTTGAAAAATGTGCGAGTGCTGCGTGATGGAAAAGTTGAGCCATTGACGGCAGCGCAAATTAAAACGCTACTCGAACGCAAACGCGCCGAACTTTCACGTCTTGCGCAAAACAACGAGGATGGAAAATACAGCGAGCGAGTGGCCGAAGTGTTTGCGTTTGGAAAAAAGAAATGGGCTGGAGTTGGAACTGAATCTGAGTTCAATTTCAGGTCATACGCCAATCACGAAGAAATTGAAGCGCCGAAATGCGGCGGGCGTTCCCGCTTCTCGCGCCCGGCGTTGAAAATCATGCGCGAGCTCATTTTGAGTGGGCAAGCTCCTTCCGTTTTCCATGCGCGGCTGATGAATCGCGAACCGGAGCTGCTTTCAAAAATGCCCACTAAAGTCAAAGAAAATGGTCGTTCTGTGATTCGGCCATTGCCAATCTTTGAAGATTCCACGGATAAGAACATCAATGCCAAGAATCGCACCAAAGGTTTGTTGAATTCGGATTTGGAATTTCTGAAAAAAATGCGGAAGGCTGGTGCCGAGAATGATTCATGGGATGACATTTTTATTCCCAACGAAAAATTGGATGGTCTTGTTTTGCGAATCCAAGCTGAATCAGATGCGGCCAATCAGCGGCAAAAGCGCGACGAGGCGATCCAAAAACTGATCGGTTCGCAAAATGATCCGATTGTCCGGCATCGTTTGCATTTCTTTTGGAAGCGTCTTCAAACATTGGAAAACAAGCTTGGCGAGCCAGCGCGCATTGTGCTCGAATTTGCCCGCGAGGACTTTCTCGGAAAGAAGGCCAAAAAACGCTGGCAGGATTTCAACAGGCAAAAACGGGATAAAAATATCGAGGCCGGAAAACTGGCGGTGAACGAAAGGGAGCAGTTAAAAATCAAGCTTTGGCAGGATCAAGGCGGCGAGTGTGTTTATGGCAAAGAAGTGACAAAGGATGCGCATTGCGTCTATACGCAGCGCGCGCTTCCCCAGCCTGGCACTGATGATTTCGAAAAGAAATTGGAAATTGATCACATTGTCCCGCGCGACATGGGCGGTCCTAACGCCTATGTGAATTATGTGCTGACGTTTGGTGAAGTAGCCAACCAAGAAAAGAAAGACCGCATACCTTATGTCTGGTTCGACCAAGACCGTCACAAAATGCTCGCCGGTTACATTCGGTTCGTTCAATCGAAAAAAGAATCGCTGGGCAAAAAGAAAGTCGCATTGCTCACCCGGCCAGATGCCGCCGAACTCGTCGAGCGATATACCGCGCTCGCACAGACCGCGTGGATAGCGCGTCTCGCGCAAACTATTGTTCGGCTTCATTTCAGCTGGCCTCTCGATCATCAAAAGGGGCAGGAGCGGGTGTTGACGCTGACGGGCGGACAAACGGCACAATTCCGCATTGAATTCCGTTTGAATTCATTGCTGGGAGAAAATGCAAAAGTGTCCGTTACTGTGGCTGATATTTCAAAAAAGGAAGAGCAGAACATCGCCGCGAAGATCCAAGATGACTTGATGAAAGAAATGACCAAGAATCGCGTGGATCCGCGGCATCACGCGCTTGATGCAATGGTGCTGACGCTCATCCCTGAATGGCGGCACTACGAAGCCAAAAAATGGGCCAAATGGCGTGGCCAATATCTCGACGAAAAACGGCAGCGGGAAATTTTGGAACGCCCTACGCCGCTTTTTGACTTTTACGCCGAAAAACGGGACAACAAAACATTTCTGAATAAGAATTCCGTGCGCCAATTGTTCGCAAAAATGCTGGCGGAGACAGATGCGCACTCCGTCGCATTTCAGCATCCCGCTCTCGAAGAAACTCATTATGACAGGACGATTCAACAAATCGAAGTGGCAGCCTCCAAATCGCTAGATGAAATTGCCTGTGACTTTATTGAAGATCCCGCGCGCCGTCAGCTTGATATGGAAAAACTCCAGCGATGGGCAAAGCGTTGTTTGGACGAAAAACAAAAGAAAGCTCTTGTGGAATTTCTTGCACACTCCCCTTCCTTGGAAGCGTGGGATGTTTTCAAAAAGCAGAACAAATCTCTGTTTCGCGGAGGCAAGGTCAAAGTTCTCGATTCTAAACCCGTGCTCCAATACACGATTCGCAAAGAACTCCGCCTGCTGGCTTACGAAAACAATCCGACTAAGACAGAAAAAATCTTCAAACCGGAGTGGTTGCGTGAAGATGTTGATCAAATTGACATCGCAACGCCTGCAATGCGGGAAATCAAAGAGGCCATCGCTACTTATCTGGCCGGACATTCCGATCCGGCACAAAAAGATTTTCTTGAATGGCTCAAACCTCGTTGTGCAAACCTACCCAAGAAGAAAATTGTGCTGACACCGGAGGCCGATGAAACCGAAGAGCCTGATTCCAAACGCAGAGGCCGTTCGGTCGAACCTATGAATCTTGGCTGTCGGCCATTACAACTCGTTTTCAAACCGGAACGGCTCCTGAAAACCTATGTAAAAATCTGCGATCCGCTCATACGCTCCGCGCTCGCTTCCGAGTTCATAAAAAAGGGTGTGGGTGGAAAAGCCGAGTGTCGAAGTTTTAGCCGCGAAGAATGGGAATCATTCTGTCATAATTTTCGCAAGCCATGCAAAAGTGGTGCCTCCGGCCCGCGCGTGATCAAAGTCACTCTGCTCGCCGGTGATGCGGATGAAGATACAGATGCCGCTGAAGGTTCGCCAGAAGTTGCAAACGGAGAACAAATATCGGTGAGCCAGGACGAATTTGTGGAAAGCACGAAATCTCCGGGAGCATTTCTAAAAGGCAAAGCCCACAAAGGTTATTACCTTTACTTGGACAGAATCGGGAATTGGCAGCGGCTGCCGGTGTATGCTCATCAAAGCATTTTTGATGGTAAAAAGCGCTTTGCCGAAATCCAAAAGCGTGAAGAAAGCATTGCTGGTTCAAAATTTCGCGAAGTTGGATTTTTCCAAACCGGTTGCTTGGTGCGGCTAAAAAAAACCTTGCCTGCAACTGCTAAAAAGGACAAAGAAGGCAAGGTTCTACATTGGCGGCTTTTGGATCCTGGAGTTGCGCCACCAGATGCAACCAAGATCAATGTTGGAAAATTTCGGCTGAATACCCTTAACAAACTCGGCCAGATGAAATTGACTGCGCAAAATGGGACTTTGATTATTGGCTCGGTCCAACATTTTATTGCGGCAGAATTGGAACGTGTGTCAGACGACGAATTATGAGCCACCACATTCTTCACGTTTTCCAGCACGGCGCGATTTTGGGGCGCGAACGCGGTTTCATCACCTGCAAGGCGGACGGGCAGGCGGAACGGCGGTTGCCGTTGGATGATGTCCGGGCGGTCATCATCGCGGCGCGCGGGGTGACGATTTCGTCCAATTTTCTTTCCGGCCTGCTGGAGACGGATGCCATTGTGCTGCATTGCGACGAGCGGTATCAGCCCTGCGGCTGGACGGCGCCGCTGGCGCGGACGGTGGATTTGAAGACGTTTCAAAATCAGACGGCCAAGCCCAAACGCCTGAATGAAAAGCTCTGGCACGAAATGTTGCGCGGCAAGACGCTCAACCAGTCGCGCGTGTTGCAGCACAAGCAACTCCGCTCGCCGCATCTGGAACTGGCGCTCAAGCAGGAGGTGTTTGACGAGGGCAATTGCGCGCGGCGTTACTGGCAGTTGTATTTTCCCGCCATCGGCTGGTCAGCCAGCCGGCGCGACCGCAAGGAGGACACCGCGCCAAACCAGATGCTCAATTACGGTTACGCGGTGCTGTCGGCGTTGTGCCATCGCGGACTGCTGGTTCACGGGCTGCTGCCGCAACTGGGCGTGTTTCACAAGCCGCGCTTCCGTTCCGAACCGCTGGTGTATGATTTGATGGAGGCGTTTCGTCCGGCGGTGGAACTGATGCTGGCGGAGTTCATGCTGGAGCCGGATGTTTCCATGAAGGCGTGGGCCAAAAAAGTCGGCACGGAACTGCGCGAGCGGCGGGTGCAGCATCAGGCTTACACGCTGAAATTGATGGATGCGATTGACGCCTCGGCCAATTCGCTGGCGCGGGCGTATGAGGAAATGTCGGCACAGCCGTTCTGGGTGCCGGAACTGCCGCTGCTGGCGGCGTCAAATTAGGTAGCAGCCGACATGAGTCGGCTCTGACTGAATTATGAGCGGATTGACATCCGCTGCTACAGATGGATCGGATGAACAATTCGCCTTTTAGTATGGGCTGGTTGATGGCCATGTTTGATCTGCCGGTGATGACCGACAAGGAGCGGAAGATGGCCTCGCGCTTTCGCAACGACCTCCTTGATCACGGTTTTTTGATGATTCAATTTTCCGTTTATGCGCGCCCGTGTGTGAACTTCGAGCAATTGAGCAAGCATCTGGGCGTCATCCAAAAAATGGTACCGGAGGCGGGCAATGTGCGGCTGCTCTACATCACGGATGAACAATGGGAAAAAAGCGTGACGGTCATCGGCCCCAACTACGATCAAGGCAAGCGTGCGAACAAAGCCAAAGTCCCAGATCAAGTCGACTTCTGGGAATAAAACAAGAGCGTTCGGACGTGACAAAGCAGTGGTCCGAACGCTCCATATTCAGTTAAGCCTTCCCCCCGAAAGTGCATCAACTGCGACTAACTTAACCAAAATCAACCGCTTCTGACAAGCCTATTTTACCCGATGCACTTCCGGGGGGAAGGCAAAACAAACCCCGCGCGCCGGGCAGCCCCTACGCGATTTTACCCGATGCACTTCCGGGGGGAAGGCAAAACATGGCGATGGCCCCGCATCCAGATTTTCCAATTTTACCCGATGCACTTCCGGGGGGAAGGCAAAACTTTGTATTGAATCGAATTATCCTCGCACCAAATTTTACCCGATGCACTTCCGGGGGGAAGGCAAAACAACAACGGGCATCGGGTACTGTGGAAGTTTATTTTACCCGATGCACTTCCGGGGGGAAGGCAAAACCATCGAAGTCTTGTCGAGGATGTCCGCCGTATTTTACCCGATGCACTTCCGGGGGGAAGGCAAAACCCAAACTTGCGGCGGGTTGGCTGCGCGGCTCGACTCAAGTTTATCGGCAAGTTTTTCCCCATCCGACCGCCGCGCAGCCAACCCGCCGCATATTCGATTTCACTCCCGCCCAAATCCACCGGCAATTCACTTCAAGAATCGTGGCTACTCTGTGGTGCATGGATGATAAAAAGAAAAAGGGCGTCTGAGTTCGTCAGACGCCCTTCGTGAAATATTTATCCTTCGTCAGGCCAGCAACGGATTTTCCGCGGCGGGCGGTTCCGCCGGCTCCGGTTCATCCTCTGCTTCGACCAGATGCTTGAGTTGCACCTTGCGGTGCATATCAAAACCGGTGCCGGCCGGGATGATGTGGCCCATGATGACGTTTTCCTTGAAACCGCGCAGGTAGTCCACCTTGGAACGGGTGGCCGCCTCGGTCAGCACGCGGGTCGTGTCCTGGAACGACGCGGCGCTGAGGAAACTGTCAGTTTCGAGCGACGCCTTGGTGATGCCCAGCAACACGGGGGTGGCCTCGGCGGGCTTGCCGCCCATTTTGTCAACCCGCTCGTTCTCTTCCTCGAAGGCCAGCTTGTCAATCTGCTCGCCCCAAAGGAACTCGGTGTCGCCGGGTTCGGTGATGCGCACTTTGCGGAGCATCTGGCGGACGATAATTTCAATGTGCTTGTCGTTGATGGTGACGCCCTGCAGACGATAAACTTCCTGCACTTCGCTGACGAGGTGCTCCTGCAGTTCCTGCGGCCCGCAGACTTCGAGAATTTCGTGCGGGTCCATCGGTCCTTCGGTCAACTGCTGGCCTTTCTTTACCATGTCGCCCTTGAAGACGATGACGTGCTTGCCAATGGGAATGAGATGTTCCTCTTCCGCCTGGGTCTGCGGGTCTTTGATGACAATGCAACGTTTGCCGCGCACGCTCGCGCCAAAGTCCACGATGCCGTCAATCTTGGAAATTTCCGACGCATCCTTTGGACGCCGGGCTTCGAACAACTCCGCCACGCGGGGCAGACCGCCGGTAATATCCTTGGTCTTGGAAGTTTTGCGCGGCGTCTTGGCCATCAAGGTGCCGGCGACAATTTTGCTGCCTTCGGTTACGACGACGTGCGCGCCGGAGGGAATCGGATAATTCGCCACCACTTCGCCGGAGTCGTCGCTGATGATGATTTGCGGGTGCAAATCCTCCTTGTGCTCCACCAGCACCATGGCTTCCTGGCCGGTGGTCTCGTCCATTTCCTGCTTCATCGTCACACCTTCGATGATGTCGTGGAATTTCACCTTGCCGGCTTTTTCGGAGAGAATCGGCACATTATACGGATCCCATTGCACGAAGGTTTCACCCTTCTTCACCCGGGCGCCGTCCCTGGCCGAAATGACCGCGCCGATGACCACGATGTGGCTTTCCAGTTCGCGTCCGTCGTCGCCAAGGATGGAAACGGAGCCATTTTTGTTGAGCACGATGTTGTTGCCATCCGCCAGTTCGACCAGGCGGAGTTCGTTGTAATGGATCACCCCGTCGTGCTTGGCCTTGATCTGCGGAATCTTGAACACCTGGGCCGCCGTGCCGCCGATGTGGAACGTCCGCATCGTCAACTGCGTTCCCGGCTCGCCGATGGACTGGGCGGCGATGATGCCGACCGCTTCGCCGAGCTTGACCAGGCTGCCGGTGGCGAGGTTGCGGCCGTAGCAATGCAGGCAGATGCCGTGCTTGCTTTCACAGGTGAGCACCGAGCGGATGCGAACGCGGTCAATGCCCGAAGCCTCAATGCGTTTGGCCTTTTCCTCGTCAATTTCCTCGTTCGGGCGGATGAGATATTCCTTCGGGTTGGTCGGGTTCACGATGTCATCGCAGGCGAACCGGCCCACGAGCCGGTCGGCCAATTTGACGACTTCGTCTTCACCTTCATAAACCGCGGAAACCCAGATGCCGTTGGTCGTGCCGCAATCGTCCTCCTGAATGATGACATCCTGCGACACGTCCACGAGCTTGCGGGTCATGTAACCGGAGTCGGCGGTTTTGAGGGCGGTATCGGCCAGACCTTTGCGCGCGCCGTGGGTCGAGATGAAGTATTCCAACACTGACAGACCTTCGCGGAAGTTCGCGAGAATCGGTTTTTCGATGATGTCACCGCTGGGCTTGGCCATGAGGCCGCGCAAACCGCATAGCTGGCGGACCTGTTGTTTGTTGCCGCGCGCGCCGGAATCCACCATGAGATAAACCGGATTGAACTCCTTCTTGTCCTGGTTCTTCTCCAGCGTGCGAAACATGACGCTGGCAATCTGGTCGGTGCAATGCGTCCAGATGTCCACGATTTTGTTATAGCGTTCGCCCGGGGTGATGACGCCCTTGCGATACTGTTTCTCAACCTCTTTGATCTGCTTTTGCGCGGTGTCAATTTCCTGGTCGCGTTCCTTGGGCACGATCATGTCGTCAATGCCGATGGATGCGCCGGACTTCGTGGCCTCGCGGAAGCCCAGTTCCTTGAGCTTGTCGAGCATCGCGACGGTTTTGTCATGGCCGGCGAACTTGTAACACTTCCAGATCAAATCACCGAGCTGGCTCTTGCCGGCAGCCTTGTTGTAATAGCCGAGTACCGACGGCCAAATCTCGCTGAAAGTGACGCGGCCAACCGTCGTTTCGATGATTTTTTTGGCCGGGTCGCCATAGACGGTCTGCCGGCCGAAATCGGGATTCGCCAGACGAATCCAATCGTGGGTCTTCAACGCACCATCGTCGTAGGCGAAAATCACCTCGTCCTTCGAGCCGAACAGCGGCAGTTTCCGCGTATCGGCGGGCATCGGTGTGCGCGGTTCGGCGGTGAGATAATAACAGCCGAGCGTGATGTCCTGCGTCGGCGTGATGATCGGCCGGCCGGATGACGGGCTGAAAATGTTGTTCGTCGCCATCATCAACAGGCGCGCTTCCATCTGCGCCTCAACGGACAGCGGCACGTGCACGGCCATCTGGTCGCCGTCGAAATCCGCGTTGTAAGCGGTGCAAACCAGCGGATGAATGCGAATCGCTTCGCCCTCGATCAACTGCGGCTCGAACGCCTGGACGGACAGACGGTGCAGCGTCGGCGCGCGATTGAGCAGCACCGGATGGCCCTTGGTCACTTCCTCCAAAACGTCCCAGACTTCCTTCGTCTGGCGCTCGATCATTTTCTTCGCGCTGCGAACGGTGTGGACGTAGCCCAATTCCTTGAGCCGGCGGATGATGAACGGTTCGAACAAAACCAGCGCGATTTTCTTCGGCAAACCGCATTGATGCAATTTCAACTCCGGGCCGATGACGATGACGGAACGGCCTGAATAATCCACGCGCTTGCCGAGCAAATTCTGACGGAAACGGCCGCCCTTGCCCTTGAGCATGTCGCTCAAGGATTTCAACGGCCGATTGCCCGCGCCGGTGACCGGGCGGCCATGACGGCCGTTGTCGAACAGGGCGTCCACGGCCTCCTGCAACATGCGCTTTTCGTTGCGGATGATGACTTCGGGCGTCTTGAGCTGGAGCAAGGTCTTGAGACGGTTGTTCCGGTTGATGACGCGGCGATACAAATCATTCAAATCCGAAGTGGCAAACCGACCGCCTTCGAGCGGCACGAGCGGGCGCAAGTCCGGCGGAATCACCGGCAGCACCGTAAGAATCATCCATTCCGGACGGCTCTTGGAAATCTGCAGACCCTGGAGCAATTTGATCCGCTTTGCCAGTTTTTTGCGGATTTGCTTGCTCTTGGTTTCGGTCATCGCCTGTTCCAATTGCTCGATGCCCTTGGCCAGGTCCACCCGCGCCAGCGCTTCGCGCACGGCTTCCGCGCCCATCTTGGCCACAAACGCGTCCGCCCCGTAGGTTTCGCGGGCTTCGCGGTATTCGTGTTCGTTGAGCAATTGGTTCTGTTTCAGCGGCGTGTTGCCCGGGTCAATGACGAGGTAATCCTCGTAATAAATCACGCGCTCAAGGTTGCGCGCGGTCACGTCCAGAACCAGGCCGATGCGCGATGGCATGCACTTGAAAAACCAGATGTGGCACGTCGGCACGGCCAGTTCGATATGGCCCATGCGCTCGCGGCGGACGCGGGCCAGTGTTACCTCCACGCCGCAACGGTCGCAAACGACGCCCCGGTGCTTGATGCGCTTGTACTTGCCGCAGGAACATTCCCAGTCCTTGACGGGGCCGAAAATGCGTTCACAAAAGAGGCCGCCCTTTTCCGGCTTGAACGTGCGGTAGTTGATGGTTTCGGGATTTTTGACTTCGCCTTTGCTCCACGACCGGATGGCATCAGGTGAGGCGACGGTAATCCCGACGTAATCCACCTGATTGACCTTGTCCAGTCCGAGCAGCTCGCGCGCGTTTTCCTTGTTGCCGATCATACAAAAATTTGTTTCCGCGTTGGTTAAATGGTTTCCGGGTTAATGCGACGCCAGTGCGCCGCGGTTGCTTCCGGGTGTTCCGCCGGATTCGCGTAACCGACCTTCACATCCAGGCCGAGCGACTGCATTTCCTTGACGAGCACGTTGAAGGATTCGGGAATACCCGCCTCCAATGCGTTGTCACCCTTGACAATGGCCTCGTAAATGCGCGTGCGTCCTTGCACGTCGTCGGACTTGACCGTGAGCAATTCCTGCAGCGTGTAGGCGGCGCCGTAGGCTTCCATCGCCCACACTTCCATTTCGCCGAAGCGCTGGCCGCCGTATTGCGCCTTGCCCCCGAGCGGCTGCTGCGTGACCAGCGAGTAAGGCCCCACCGCGCGGGCGTGAATCTTGTCCGCGACCAGGTGGCCGAGCTTCATCATGTAAATGTAACCGACGACAACTTCCTGGTCGAACTGTTGCCCGGTGCAACCGTCGTAAAGCATCGTCTTGGCGTTCTCCGGCAGTTTCGCTTCCTTGAGGTAATTGCGAATGTCCATTTCCTTGATGCCGTCGAAAACCGGCGTGGCGAATTTCAATCCCAGGATCTGGGCCGCCCAGCCGAGATGTGTTTCCAGCACCTGGCCGACGTTCATGCGCGAGGGCACGCCCAGCGGATTCAACACGATGTCCATCGGCGTTCCGTCCGCGAGGAACGGCATGTCTTCCTCCTTCACAATGCGCGCGACGACACCCTTGTTGCCATGGCGTCCGGCCATTTTGTCACCGACGGACAGCTTGCGTTTGGAGGCAATATAAACCTTCACCGACTTGACGATGCCGGCTTCCACGCCTTCGCCCGCCTCGGCGCGTTCCATTTCCTCGTCATATTGCATCTGCAAATCATCGAACTTCTTTTTGAAGCTGCCGATGATTTCGTTGATCTTGTTGCGGATCGGCGACGGATCAATCTCGATGCGGTCATAAACCGTCGCGAGTTTGCGCAGGAGCGTCTTCGTGATTTTGCGATTCGCCGGGATGATGATTTCACCGGTTTCGGAATTGACCACGTCGAGCGGAATTTTTTCACCGAGCAAAATGTTGCTCAACGCCTCGGTCAATTGATCGCGCAATTCATCGGTCTTTTTTTTGTGATCCTCCTCGATCTGCTTCGCGTGGCGCTTTTCCTCGCCGACCGATGGTTTGCTCTCATGATCGGCTTCCTTCTTCGAAGACACCTTCACGTCCATGACGATGCCGTAAGTGCCGGAAGGAATCTTGAGCGACGTGTCCTTCACGTCGGCGGCTTTTTCCCCGAAAATGGCGCGGAGCAAACGCTCTTCCGGCGCAAGCTCGGTTTCCGATTTCGGCGTGATTTTGCCAACCAGAATGTCGCCGGGCTTCACTTCCGCCCCGATGCGGATGACGCCGTCCGGCCCGAGGTTTTTGAGCGCCTCATCGCCGAGATTCGGAATGTCGCGCGTGATTTCCTCCGGCCCGAGCTTGGTGTCGCGCGCGGCCACTTCAAATTCATCAATGTGAATGCTCGTGAAAATGTCTTCCTTCACGATTTTTTCGCTGATGAGAATCGCGTCCTCGAAGTTGTAGCCGTTCCACGGCATGAACGCGACCAGCACGTTGCGGCCGAGGGCGAGTTCGGCGTTCTGCGTGCACGGACCGTCGGCAATGACCTGCCCCTTCCTCACGTGGTCACCCTTGTGCACGAGTGTTTTTTGATTGATGCATGTGGCGGCATTCGACCGCATGAATTTGCGGATCGGATAAACCCACACGCCCTTTTCCGGGTCGTGTTTGATCTTCTTTTTCGTCTCCGGCAGCTTGCCGTCCTCGGTGATGATGACTTGATCGCCGCTGACGGAAGCGACTTTGCCGCTTTCGTCCGCGACCACCACGGCGCGCGAGTCGCGGGCGACGCGGTCTTCCAGACCGGTGGCCACCAGCGGCGCTTCGGTCACCAGCAACGGCACCGCCTGGCGTTGCATGTTGGAACCCATCAACGCGCGGTTGGCGTCATCGTGTTCCAGGAACGGAATCAGCGACGCGGCGATGGACACCAGTTGCTTGGGCGAAACATCCATGTAATCCACCCGCGCGGGTTCGACATCAATGAAGTCGGTCCGGGCGCGGCAAACGACCCGGTCGGTCGTGAATTTGCCCTTGTCGTCCACCGGCGAATTCGCCTGCGCGATGATGAATTGCTCCTCGCGGTCGGCGGTCAGGTAATCAATGTGATTGGTGACGCGCCCGTTTTCGACCTTGCGATAAGGCGTTTCGAGGAAGCCGAAATCATTGATGCGCGCGAACGTCGCCAGTGACGCAATCAGACCGATGTTCGGGCCTTCCGGCGTTTCAATCGGGCAAATGCGTCCATAGTGCGACGGATGAACATCGCGCACTTCAAATCCGGCGCGGTCGCGGCTCAAGCCACCGGGCCCCAGAGCGGACAGACGGCGCTTGTGCGTCAACTCGGCCAGCGGGTTGATTTGATCCATGAACTGGCTGAGCTGCGAGCGGCCAAAGAAATCGCGAATGACCGCCGAGAGCGCCTTGGGATTGATGAGTTTTTGCGGCGCCATTTGCTCGACGCTTTGATCGAACAACGTCATGCGTTCCTTGACGAGGCGTTCGGTGCGCGAAAGCCCGACCCGGCACTGGTTGGCGAGCAACTCGCCGACCGTGCGGATGCGGCGGCTGCCCAGGTGGTCAATGTCATCCACGCTGCCTTCGCCCTTCTTGAGGCGGAGCAGATATTTCGTCGCGGCCACCAGATCGTTCTTCGTGAGAATGCGCGATTCTTCCTTGTCCTTGAGGCCGAGTTTTTGATTGATCTTGTAGCGGCCCACGCGGCCCAAATCGTAACGTTTCGAGTCGAAGAACAACCGCTTGAGCAACGCCCGTGCATTGGCGGCGGTCGGCGGGTCGCCCGGACGCAGGCGGCGGTAAATGTCTTTGAGCGCCTCTTCCTCATTTTTGGCCGGGTCTTTCTTCAGGCATTTAATCATGATGCCATCGTCGGCGCGTGGTGTTCACGACCTTGATCTTGTTTACCCCCAGCTCGGCGATTTGTTTGACCACGGACTTGGAAAGCGGCTCAAAAGCGCGGGCCACCACGAGACCCTTTTCCTGGTCCACCGCGTCCTGAATCAAAACGCAATTCGTCAAGTCTTCGAGTTTCTCGGCCTCCTTGACCGTGAGTTCCTCGATTTCGTAGAAGAGCTTGAGGATTTCCTCGTCGGTGCCGGTTTTGGTGCCGTCTCTTTTCTTGTCAACCGCTTTGCCTTCCGCTTCAGCATCGAGAAAACTCAGCGCGCGGAAGAATGTCGTCGTCAGGAA
>CAVYLE010000001.1:0-63878 GCA_963769285.1 uncultured Verrucomicrobiae bacterium | reverse complement strand
AGCGGCGCCAAGCCCACCGCGCGCGTTGCCCTCGGCACCGTAAAAGGCGATTTGCACGATATCGGCAAAAATCTGGTGATGGCGATGCTCGAAGGCGGCGGCTTCGAGGTCATTGATCTGGGGGTGAACGTGTCACCCGAACAATTCATCGCTGCGGTAAAGGACAAAGGCGCCAACATCGTGGCCATGTCCGCGCTGCTGACCACAACCATGCCGGCGATGAAGACAACGGTTGATGCGCTGCAACAGGCCGGCGTGCGCCAACAGGTGAAGGTGTTGATCGGCGGCGCGCCGATCACGCAAAAATATGCGGATGAAATCGGCGCTGACGGTTACAGCGAAAGCGCCGCCGGTGTGGTCAACGCCGCCAAAAAGGTCCTGGGCTGAAGTTTCGCAACGAGCAACACACGAATTTCAACGGAGCCTTTTCGCTTAATCCCGTGAGCCGTTTCACCAGTCTGGCCATCAATAATCCCGCCGATCTGCGGTTCGGAGTTTCGCCCAAACCCCTGGTCACGCGTCGCGGCCTCACGATTGGCGGCGGCATCGTGTATCCCGAACTGAATTTCACTTTGCCGCCGATGTTTGTGGATAAAAACACCCTGCCCGAAGTGCGCGGCCAGTATCAGCAGATCATCACCGGCGCGTTGCAACGCGCGGCGGAATTGGAAGCGCCGGGACTGGTGGTCGAGTTTGAAACGCTTCCGCCCATGACTGAAAATCCAGCCTGGGGCGTGGAGTTGACGCGCATCCTCCTTGACGCGATGGAGGCCACGCACTCGAAGCACGGTCTTAAGAGCGTCCTGCGCATCACGCCCAACGACACGCGCGAGATGGAGCGTCCGCCGCGCATGAGGAGTGGCAAGCTTTACGAAGCGATGATCCAGACGTTCGACGGCTGTGCGGCAGCCGGTGCGGAGTTGTTGAGCATCGAGTCGGTCGGCGGCAAGGAAGTCCACGACGAGGCGCTGATGATGTGCGACATCCGCAGCGTGATTTTCGCCCTCTGCGTGATGGGCGTGCGCGACATGCGGTTTCTGTGGACCGAACTGGACAAGATCGCCCGCCAGCGCGGGGTGCATTGTGCCGGTGACACCGCTTGCGGATTTGGCAACACCGCGATGGTGCTGGCCGAGCAGAAAATGATTCCGCGGGTGTTTGCCGCCGTCGTGCGCGCCATTTCCGCCGTGCGCACGCTCGTTGGCTATGAATGCGGAGCCGTCGGTCCCGGCAAGGATTGCGGCTATGAAAATCCAATTTTGAAGGCCATCACGGGTTTCCCCATGGTGATGGAAGGCAAGACCGCCGCGTGCGCACATCTTAGTCCGCTGGGTAACATTGCCGCCGCGACTTGCGACACCTGGAGCAATGAATCCGTGCAAAACATCAAACTGCTCGGCGGCATGGCGCCGACCTGCTACGTCGAACAACTTATCTATGACTGCCGCCTGATGAACCAGGCGCTGGCCGAAGGCCGCGACGCCGCGTTGCTCTTTCGCAAATGGATGGTCAACTCCGACGCCCCGCTCGACCCGCAGGCCTATGTGCTGACGCCGGAGAGTGCGGTCACCATCGCCCGGGCGATGGTGAGCGCACCCACGCCGGTGGCCGCGGGCAAAGCCGCCGCGCTCACCGCCATCCGTCTGTTGCGCGAGGCGCATGGCGATGGCCGCCTGAAAATTCATCCGCGCGAAGTGCCGTGGCTCGACCGCCTCCAGAAGAGCGTGGAAACCATCCCATCCAGCGAAGCCGAATTCATCGGCGAAATGATGGGACAAGTGGACACCACAAAATTTGTTGCCGCGGATTATGGGCTCTGACCGCCGCTTTTTTTAAGTAACTGCCAGAAGGTCGCAGGCAACATTTCCATCGAACATTGAACCCATCAGTTCTGAATGACAACCAATTGTTTTAACCAGCTTGTTCTCGGCTCCTCGCAGCGCCTGGCAATGCCGATCGCGGTTTACCCCGGCCTTGCTTTGACCGGCGCGAAGGTGTGCGACGTCGTCACAAACCCGCAGGCGCAATTCGACGCCCAGATCGCCCTGCATGAACGGTATCGCACCCCGTTCGTCCTGTCGGCAATGGATCTCAGCGTCGAAGCTGAAGCTTTTGGCTGCGCCGTTCATGCTTCCGAAACTGAAATTCCTTCCGTAACGGGAAGGCTGGTGACCAGTTTGGAGCAGGCGCAAAAACTTTCCGTGCCGCAACCCGGCGACAAACGCACGGCAGTCTATCTCGAAACGGTGCGGCGGCTCCGCCGGTTGCCGGACCAGCCGCTGGTCTTCGGCGGCTGCATCGGCCCGTTTTCCCTGGCGGCGCGACTGGTTGGCGTAAGCGAAGCAATGGAGATGACCGTGACCGAACCGGATTTGATGGGCATGTTATTGGAAAAATGCACAGCATTCCTCACGGCGTATGTTTGCGCGTTCCGGCAGGCTGGCGCTGACGGAATCATCATGGCCGAACCGGCGGCGGGTTTGCTGTCACCTGGCAGCATGTCGCAGTTTTCATCGGCTTATATCAAACAAATCGGCGCGGCGGTGGCGGACGGCCACTTCTCGCTCATCCTGCACAATTGCGCGGCCCGCCTGCTGCATTTGCCAGCGGTGCTGGAAACCGGACTGAAAAGTTTTCACTTTGGCGCGCCGATGGATATTGTCGCCGCTCTGGGCAAAGTTCCGGCTGACGTGGTGTTGTGCGGCAATCTCGATCCGACGGGAGTATTCGTCCAGCTCCCACCCGCTGAAATTACCGCCCGGTGACGGGACTTCTGTTTGCCACCGCCGCCAATCGAAATTACGTGCTCTCCTCCGGCTGCGACGTGCCGTCGAATGCTCCGCTAGCCAGTCTCGACGCTTTTTTCGCAGCGGTGAAACCTGTTTCGTAGCAACCGACAGAGCATCAAGAACATGGTTCAGACAGCGGAGCTGAAGCCATCGCATTCCAAATGTTTTGTGATTACCGGATGTCTCCGGACCTCGCGAAGCGTCCGGACTGCGTGCGGTTTACCGCCGCTCTTTCCTGTCAACCCGGATTCGTTTTCGCAGTTTCTGGAAAACGCATTTCCCCGGCGTAGATGTCCTGGAATTCCGCATTCTCGTTAAGTGCGATATGTTCGACGCGGCTTGCGATGCTGTCCCAGGCGGCGGCCTCCTCGAACAAAGCCCGCTTGGCGCCGAGCAGCGCTGTGTTGCCGGCGGGAACAATCCGGTTGAGGGGCAGACGCAGCAGACCAATCCGGCGTGCGCTGGTGCGGTTGATGTAATTGCCAAACGCGCCGGCCAGATGAAGCTGTCGGATGTCATCGAGCGTTGCGCCAAACCGGGCGGCCAGCATCCTCAGACCGGTGGCAATCGCTCCCTTGGCCAGCTGTAATTCACGCACATCCGCCGCCGAAAGAGTCACGGAACCGGCCAGGGGCATTGAACCTTCAAGCGCCATCTGTCCGTTGGATTGAATCCATTTCAATTTCAATCCCGCCGCCACCGCGTCCACCAGTCCGCTGCCGCACAATCCGCGGGGCGCGCCACCGCCGATGACGCGGCAGGCGACCGCGCCATTCTGCACGCGCACTTCGCTGATGGCGCCGGTGGCTGCGCGCATGCCCATGGAAATGCGCGCGCCTTCGAACGCCGGCCCCGCCGCCGTGGAGGTGCAAAGCAGCCGTTCGCGGTTGCCTACCACCACTTCGCCATTGGTGCCGAGATCCATCAAGGCCATCAATTCGGGACTTTCGTGCAAACCGGCGGCTACGATGCCGGCGAGAATGTCGGACCCGACAAATCCGCCGATACAAGGCAGAAATTCCACCACCGTCTTCTCCGGCAGGTCCCAACCCAACTGGACCGGTGAAAACCGGAACCGCCCCGGCTGTTGCGGCGCGAACGGATGGCCGGCCAGCGGCGCGATGTTTACGCCGCAAAACAAATGGTGCATGACCGTGTTGCCGACGATGATTATCTTATTCAAATCATTACCGGCATACAAAACTTTGTCGCATATGCGACAAAGTTTTGTATTGCTGGCCATCAACCGGCTTGCCATTTCGCCCAGTTGTTCGCGCACGAGGCGCTCCAATTCCGCCTGTCCACCGCGCAAGGCGAAGTCAACCCGGCTCATGATGTCGCCGCCGTGCCGGGCTTGCAGGTTCAGCGCCGTGGCGACGGCCAGAACATTTCCATTTCGCAAATCAAGAAGTTGCGCGGCAATCGTGGTGGTTCCCAGGTCAATGGCCACCCCGAGGCCCTCGCGCGGCGCAAACTTGAACGTGGACTGATCGCCCAGGATGGGCATCTCCCATTGCGCCAGCTCGAGTTTGAGATCGCCCGCGATGGAATGCCGACACGCCAGACGCCAGCCCCCGGCCAGCTCCGCGCGCGTCAGCATTCGTTTTTCCTCCTCGCTAACCGGCAGAATGCCTTTCAAAACCTTGACGCGGCAGCCTTTGCAACGCCCACGTCCACCACAGGGAAACTCGACTCCCTGCGCGAAAAGAACATCGTGCAACTTTGTCCCGGAAATGACCTCCAGTTTGAGATCGGCGGGCGAAAGTTCGAGGGTATGCGATGATTGGGTCATGCCGGTTCCGCCCCGATGAGTTGTGCATTGTGACGCAGGCCAACGCGCTCGCCCGGTTTCACCTTGAGAAACTCGCGGTCATTCCAATCCGCGTTCAACAATCGTCGCAGCCAGCCGAGGTCGCCTGGCAGCCGCTCAAATTTCCAGCCGCGTTGGTGTGCGACTTTCTCCGCGGCTTTCTCCCATTCTGCCGACCGGGGCACCGGTGTGGCAATGTAGGCGAGCCGTTCATAATGACGGGTGAAGTTGTTGAACTGTTCGAGCAGGTAGTCGGCGTTTTCCTCGCCGTATTTTTCAACCAGTTGCTCGCGGGTGACATTGGAATTTGGCCCGAAGGTAAAATTCTGCTGACGGATCTCTCCGCCGGCCGGCATATTTTCCAGCCAGCCCGCGCTTTGAAAATAAGTGCCCGGCTGCGCTTCCAGTTGCGCGAGATAACACTGGCTGCTGCCGAGGAGCATGCCGATGCAATCATGCGCGCGCGGGATGACCACGGGCAGCGCCCGCGCCTCCAGCCCCACGATGCCGCGATTGCAAAGCCCGTAACCAATGGCAATGGCATCGCATTGACTGGTGGCCACTCCATCAATCGCGCCTTGAATCGCGGAGCGGAGATTTTCAGTGGGACCTTCGTGGAGTCCCATTTCCAGGTGCCGGAAAGTGACCTCGGTTTTCACCCCGGCGGCAAGCATCTCCAGTTCCCGTTGGAAGACCGGACAGGCGATGACATGCAACCGCAGGCGATTCATGGATTATGTTTTCCGCGGAGCAGTTGGTGAAGTTCGCGGATGAATTCCGGCGACGTTCCACAGCAACCACCGATGAAACTCGCGCCGGCTTCGAGAACCGCCGGCACGTGACCGGCAAATTCCGCCGCCGTCGTTGCATAAACCGATTTGCCGTCCCTGATTTGCGGCAGCCCGGCGTTGGCCTTGATCCAGACCGGGTGTCCGCCCGCCGCCGCCTTCAGCCGCGCGCAGATTTTTACGAACCCGGCGATGCCCTGGCCGCAATTCGCGCCGACGACATCGGCTCCGGCTTCCAGCAGGCCGGCCGCCGCCTGTTCCGGCGTGGCACCCATCATCGTGCGGTCCTTGTCCTTGCCGGAATCGAACACCATGCAGGCGACCATCGGCAAACCGGTGGCTTTCGCCGCCGCCACGGCGATCCTGGCTTCCTCCAAATCCTGCATGGTTTCCACGACCAGCCCGTCGGCCCCGCCGCGCGCCAATGCCTGTGCCTGTTCGGCAAACGCCGCGCGCAATTCTTCTTCGGTCACGTCGCCGTTCATGAGCATTTTGCCGCTGGGCCCAATCGAGGCAAAAACCAGCGCGCGTTTGTTCGCCGCTTCGCGCGAGATGCGGGCGCCCGCTTCGTTAATTTCCTTGACGCGTTCCGCGCCGCCGCCCTCGCCCAGGCGCAGGCGGTTGGCGCCGAACGTATTCGTCAAAATTATTTGCGAACCGGCTTCGACATAGGCGCGCGCGACGGCGGCGACCTTTTCCGGACGGGTCAGGTTCCAAAGGTCAGGCGCTTCGCCCGGGGCGAGTCCATGCGCCTGGAGTTGCGTGCCCCAGGCGCCGTCCGTGAGCACCGGGCCTTGGGCGATCAATTGTTGGATGAGTGGATTAAGTGTCATAACCAAAGGGCATTTACCGGTTGTTTTATCAAGCTGGCTTCAGTTCATCCAAAAATATTGAGTTCTGCCAGCAAAATTCGCCGCATCTGTTCATGCGCCCGGCCTTTTGGCAGTGCCAGCCGGAACATAGGGCTTTCCGAAACAACGTCTTAATGGCATGATTATTGCAAACTGCGGAATGGGTCGAAATGATTAAAAAGATTTTCAAATTCTCCACATTGCGAATGCAGTTGGTCGGCAGCGTGTTTTTGCTCATCACTCCGGCTTGGCTGCTGATGTATATTTTTGACCTGCCCATGAGCGGGTTTGTGGTGGGGATACTGGCGCTGGGAGCCTCGTGGTTCGGCGGGGAACACTTCATTTTGCGCGAGGTGCGCGCCTTGTCCAGCGTGGCTCAGCGGATTGCCGAAGGTGATTTGAGCGCCCGCACCGGACTGAAACCCTCGGAAAACGAACTCGGTCAGCTTACAAAGGGTTTTGACCTGATGGCCGAATCGCTGGAGCAGCATGTCAAGAATCTCGAAAGCGCGGAAAATAACCTCCTGAATCGCACGTTCCAGCAAACCGTTGTCGCTGCGCTCGGACAATTTGCGCTGACCAACAGCGACCTGGACGCGCTGCTGAATCAAACCGTCATGCTCGTGGCGCAAACACTGGGCGTGGAATATTCCGCCGTGTTCGAGCCGTTGTCGGCCGGTCCGCTGCGGCTGCAGGCCGGCGTCGGCTGGAAATCGGAGTATGACCGGCAGACCGCCCTGCCCGGCAATGAGAATTCCCCGATTATCGCGGCTTTGAAATCCGGCGACCCGGTTGTCACCGCCGATCTGAAGGCCGAATCGCGAATCTCCGCGTCGCCGTTCCTGGCCGAACACGGTGTGGTCAGCGGTATTACCGTCGCCATTCCCACTCACGACCGGCCCTATGGCATGCTGGGCATTTACAGCACGCACCAGCGGAAATTCAATTCCGATGAAATCCAATTTCTCATGGCCGCCGCCACCGCCGTCGGACTGGCCGTCGAGCGCAAACGGGCCGATGCCGAATTGCAAAAACTCGCCGCGTTCGTCCAGTTGAATCCGGACGCGGCGATGGAATTGAACGAAAACGGGACCATCACCTATTTCAACGAGGCCGCGCAACAACTGGCCGCTTCCGTATCCCGGAATCATCCCAATGAAATATTGCCACCGGACATTGACCGCATCATCCGCGAATGCCTTGCCAGCGGACAAAGCAAGGTGCGTCTGGAAATCAAAGTGGACGAGCGCACGTTTTCGTGGTCGGTTCATCCCGTCCTGCCGGGCAACGTGGTGCATTGCTATGTCGAAGACATCACCGAACGGCTGAGTTTGGAAGCACAGTTGCGTCAGGCGCAAAAGATGGAATCCATCGGCCAGCTCGCCGCCGGCGTTGCGCATGACTTCAATAACATGCTCACCATCATTCAGGGGCATTCCAGTTCGCTGCTCTCCAAGCCGACCTTGCCGCCGGAGGTGGTTGACTCGGTTCAAGCCGTCTATTTTGCCGCCGAACGTGCCGCGGGTCTCACGCGCCAATTGCTCATGTTTAGCCGCAAGAATGTCATGCAGCCCGAGCTGCTCGATTTGCAGAAAGTTGTCGGCAACATGAGCAAGATGTTGGAGCGTCTCCTCGGGGAAACCATCGCGCTGGAATTTCAGCCGGCGGCGGAGAATTCATTGGTTCTGGGCGACTGCGGCATGATCGAACAGGTCGTGATGAACCTTTCCATCAACGCCCGCGATGCCATGCCGCGTGGCGGCCGGCTGACCATCGGCATTGAAACCGTGGACATTGACGGCGTTTTCGTCGAAACCCGTCCTCAGGCGCACGCGGGACGTTTTGTTCGTTTGCGCGTCGCGGACAACGGTATCGGCATGGATTCCGCCACGCTGGGCCGCATCTTCGAACCGTTTTTTACCACCAAAGACATCGGCAAGGGCACCGGCCTTGGCCTCGCGACCGTTTATGGCATCGTCAAACAGCATGAAGGCTGGGTGGAAGTGAACAGCGAACCCGGCCAAGGCAGCACGTTTGACGTGTTTCTTCCCGCCAGCGACCAGGTGCCCGCCTTCGCAGAAGAAGCAGCGGTCTCCGCTGGCCCTGTCGCTGGCGGCTCGGAAACCATTCTCATCGTTGAAGACGAACCGGTCCTGCGGAGCATGGCCCGCGACATCCTCGAAGAGTGCGGCTATCGGATTCTGGAAGCATCATCCGGCAAGGAAGCGCTTGACGTGTGGAATCAGCGCGCGAACGAAATTGATTTGCTCCTGACCGACATGGTGATGCCCGATGGCATTTCCGGCGCGGACCTCGTGGAAAAATTGCAGGCCAGCCAGCCCGGCCTGAAAGTTGTCTTTACCAGCGGCTATACCGCCAATGAAGTGAACCAGAAAATGCTGGCCCAGACCCGCGCGAGCTTCCTCGCCAAACCCTATACCCACGCCGAACTGGCCAAAACCATCCGCGATTGCCTCGACCAAAACAACAGCCGTGGTGCGGCGGCTGTGGATCATTGACGCCGCATGGAAACCCGCGCGCAGGGAGATGTCACGATCGCCATTCTGAGCGACATCCATCACGCCGGCCCCGCCGAGCGCGCCCGCGGCGAAGATTACGTGTTCCGCTCCATCGCCAATCCCCTGCTCCGCGCGGTCACGCGCGCCTTCCGGCATCGGATCTGGATGCGTCATGCGCTCGACCAGGGCCGGCAACTCGATCGTTTTCTGGACGAAATCGGGCCGGTGGATTATCTCGTGGCCATCGGGGATTACCCGTGCGACACCGCGTTTGTGGGTGTGAGCGACCCGGCATCGTTTCAAAGCGCCGAGGAGTGTCTCGGCAAACTCCGCATGAAATTCGGCGATCGCGCGCGGTTCACCTTTGGCGACCATGACCTGGGCAAGTTGACCCTGTTTGGCGGGAAAGGCGGTATGCGACTGGCCAGCTGGCATCGCGCCACGCAGCAGCTTGGTCTGCAACCGTTCTGGAAACTGTCCCTCGGCCGGTACCTGCTCATGGGTGTGGCCTCGCCCCTCATCGCCCTGCCCGCAAACAAGGCGGACGTGCCGCCGGAGGAGTGGCTGGAGTGGCAGCCATTGCGCGAAGCGCACCTCGCTGAAATCCGCGCCGCGTTTGATGCGCTCCAACCGGAGCAACGCGTGTTGTTGTTCTGTCACGATCCCACGGCGCTGCCGTTTTTGTGGCGCGAAGAACCAGTGCGCCGCCGCCTGCCGCAGGTGGAACAGACCATCATCGGGCATCTGCACACGCGGCTGATTCTGTGGAAAAGCCGGGTGCTGTCGGGAATACCGACCATCCGGTTCCTGGGCCATTCCGTCAGCCGCTTCAGCTCGGCGCTGCACGAGGCACATCGTTGGTGGCCGTTCCGGGTGCGGCTCTGCCCGGCCTTGTCCGGCACCGAACTCTTGAATGATGGCGGTTATTACACCATGCAAATTGACCCGGCGGCGAACCGCCCGGCGCGGTTCACCTTTCACCCGTTGCCGCGGTGAAACAAATACCGGAGAGCCGCTGTGTACCAAGCACTCCCGATCAGATTGGGACTGCATCTTCAGGCCATCAAACGGATTGCGGATGAGAACTTGGACGCAGGTCAACCCCATGTTCTGCCGGCATCGGTGCAAGAAATGGGAATGCCAACGCCAGAATACTACAAAACGCGTTTGTGTTGCTGCGACAATCTGTGATGCGGTCGTCCTAATTATTGTCGCGACGATTTCGCCCAGCGGCAGTCAGCGATACGATGGTTTGGCTGCGATCACTTCCTGCTCAAGTGCTTGGAGGAAGTGTGGACGGAGTGGAGGTTCGACCCGAAAGCTTTCGGGGCAGGCTGCTTGCTAGTGCAGGTAGGCCGGCCCGGTGGCCGGATCGGGCCGGCGCCGGTAAATCATGATGAACTGGTCAATCGGATCGTGGAAACTCCCGGCATCGGCGTCCCAGACCCCAACGGGTTCCCCGGTTGGCCGCACCCCAACCACCCCCACCCGTTCGTAAAACGCCTTGGTGTAGGCGTCGAACCAGTGGAGGATGGTGACATCGGAAGCGTGGCGGATCAGCCACGAGGTTTTATACATGACCAATACCAGGTAGGCCGGCTGGTTTGTTTCAATTTCACTGATCATCTCGTGCTGCATCTTCACGGCGTATGGCTGCAACTCCATGAGCGGATAAGTGTAAATGTAACCGGTGGCCGAATGACGTTGCGCCTGGAAATAAATTTCCGGCTCGGAACCGAGAACCGCCACCCGGTCCGCCGGGGAGGAATGTTCGCGAATATATTCGGCAACCACCAGTGATTCCACAAAGGGATTGCCGGGATAGATGGTTTGACTGGCTTGGACCGGAGACAGCCGGAAAAACAGATCCTTTTGAACCCAAACGTTCCAGCCCAGAATGGCAACGAATAAAATCAATGGAATGGCTTTTGCCGTCGCCGACTGGAAAACCTGCCGCCAGGAACCGACCCCCAGCCCGACGAACAGGGCAAGGGCGGGAAGAACGAGGATGAAATAATGTTCCCGGAAAATGAGTCCGGTGGCCGTGCCGAGAAATGAACAAATCCAGAAAGATACTGCGAAGCCCGCGCGCCGGCGGAGGTTCCGGTCACGCCAGGCCAGCGGCAGGGCCGTGATGGCGAGAAGCCAGAATCCAATGGAAACCGGGGCGGTTCCCTTCAGGTGCTGGACCAGATACTGCCAGCCCAACCCGAAATTGTCAGACATGACGTAATAGCGGGCGTAACCAAAGGCCCAAAACCAGAATTGGGCAAACACCCCGTTGGACGCCAAATAAAGACAGGTCAAACCAAAGGGCAAAACCATTCCCAATCCGAAGGCGGAACCTGTTTGTGTGAATTGAAGCCACGAAACGGCCCTTCGGGGGATGGCCTGCCAGGCGAGGAAAGCCCAGCCGAAAAAACAGAACCATATTCCCTGTTGCTTCATCAAAAATGCCAGTCCGTAGAACAACCCGCTGAAAAACCAGTTTGCCGGCCGGTTGGATTCACCGGCTTTCCACAAAAGCCAGGTTGCCGGAACTGCGAACAAAACGACAAAATGGTTTGCATGAGCCGCCATTCCGCACACCGCCGGACTCACCGACATGATTCCGTAACTGGCACACGCCACCAGGCCGGCGGTCACCCCGAAAAGTTTTCGCGCCAGCAAAAAAATAAAAACCAGCGTGAGACTGTTTGCCAGCAACAACGTCAAATGCACCCCGGTGGTGGTCTGCCCGAATCCCGCCATGCCGAGGGCGTAGGCAAAGCAGGTCCCCGGCAGCTTCATGTTATATGCCAGTTCGTAAGGCGGGATTCCCTGAAGGATCAGTTGTCCGGCGTAGGCATATTCGCCTTCATCCCGTTCCAACGGCAGGTTCCAACAAACGAAACCGTATGAATCCCACGAATATAACGACAAGCAAAACCATCAGCCACGGCCAAAACCTGACCGGAAAACGCCGGGAGGAAGATGAAGTTTGCGCAGGATCGTTAGCCATCGTCGGTGCCGAATATCATAAACGCCTTCATTTTCCAAAGTATTTTGCAAACGCGACAGCTTCCGGGCGCATCTCAATTTTTGTACGGTTCCTGTCTGACGCATTCAGTTCCACACCAAAATCCATCGTGGTGGAAACATAGCAGGCCATGTGCATCCTGCAGTCATATACTCGCCATAATTCTGAATAAGGCGCGTGTGCATCGGCAACCCAACAACAAATCTCACAAAATGTGGACCACCTTGACTCGTGCCCCGACGTGACCCAAAGTAGTAACTGCCTATGGTAATGTCGAACGGCAGAAACAAGGAGACAGCGACGCCGATGGTCGCAGGAATGACGAACAACTTGTAACGGCAGCGCGGCCAGAAAATCAAGAACACCGCAAGCAGAGCGAGGAGACAAAAACTCAGGAGACGAAACTGGAGCAGGATCACCGCGCCAACCAGCAAAACCGCAATGGCGCTACCTTTCGGAGGCTTACGGCTCTGACGTTCAGTCGTCATGGGTTAGCAAAATTCTTCATGGCTGATTCGTAGCCGAACCAAGCATGGCCCGGCGGTAGAGTTCAGGATACGCAGAGTGGCCACCCGCGTATTCTGATGGAAATCGCAGTTCTCCCGGGAACCGCAGTTCGTTCGGCCCTAAATAGGGATCGGCTGACCCATAGGTGTCGATTCCGATGAGTCTGTTATTGGCGTCGAAATAAACAGTAGCGACGCGATCAAACTCGGTCTCCTTAAAACACAACCGATGTGTGACTAGATTTGTCGAGTAACATCGTGCCATCCAGCAGTACTCTTTCGATTCGTCTGCCGGCCCGTCCTTCCAGTGCATCTCCTTTGGAAATATGGCCTTCACTTGCTCCATCGTCATGCCAGGCCTCAGTTGGCGCGTGTATGTTAAAATGTCATCCTTTGAACGGTCGCATCCCGTGAGGCAAATCGTCAGTGACCAAAGAAGCGCATAGATGCCGATGGTTCTCATTGCAATAACGTAGCCCAGGCACGCGGGACCAAATGACGTGAACCGCGAAGCGGTACTGGAACCGCTATCCCGCGTTGCCTGCAGCAATTAGGCGACAAATTTTGCTCGTCGTAGCTTGGTCTCAATCTCGTCATGTCTTCCCTCACGGTCTAAATATAACCAGAGAAACTGACTCTCGCCCATCTGCCGAAATCCCGCCTTCAACGCTGCCCAATACGCGTCCCTCAACGAGGACTCAACACAAAGTAAAATACTCTACTGTGGCAAATGCGAGACTAAAAGCTGAAGCTGGCGGAGAAGAATCTCGCCGCTGAGCAAACAAGCGAAATGCACGACGCGGACAGAGCGCTCAGGAAAACACCATCTCTTGTAGGCCTTGTCGGCGCCGATCGGCAACAGCGAAAAGAAACCAGTCTGCTGCGTGTCAGACGGCTCACACACAAGCCAGTGACTCAAATCGCGGCGTATCTCCTCGGCGAGAGCTTCAGATGAAGCATAGCTATGCATTGGCGAAGGAATCTGCCGAATCTTGAACTGCTGCCAAATACTCCAAAGCGCCTTCGCGATTGGCTCGCTATCGGAAATGGTAGCATTGCGAATCATGCATTGTCGCCTAACGAACCAAGCTCACCCACAGCCGGGGGCGGCAGTGGTGGAGCGGAAAGGAAACCATGAAATCACCCAAACGATTGAGCGGACGGGGACACCGGCTGTTGCGGTGCAGCGCCTTGTTAGGCCACGGCCCTGATGGATACTCACTCCACATGCGCTTGCTCTCCATCCAAAGTGTCCAATGCTTTCTCCGCCGCGTAGTCACTGCGGGCGATAGTATCAGGTCGGCGGGATTTGACCTTGCACCATGCCAGAAACGCATCGGCGTCGGCGTGAACCTTGGTCACAACCTGCCCACCGCGCTCCGTGTCCTCTATAAACTTCTGCACGTTCGCCAACCACTGGGAGTATGGTCCCGAAAAATGCGCCTTGTCGTCGCAAATATCTCGAAACCTCAAATACGCTGCTTCGTCCGCATACCAGAGTGTGCTAATGGCAATTTGTCGTTTGTTCATAATGTGTGTGGTGTGAAGTGGCCTAACGAATCAAGCTCACCCACAGCCGGGGGCGGCAGTGGTGGAGCGCAAAATAAACATGAAAAATCCAACTGACTTTGAACGGACGGGGACACCGGCTGTTGCGGTGCAGCGCCTTGTTAGCCAGCCCCACCGCGTCAAACTCTCTCGAAAAAAAGGCTGGAAGCTTCCGCCAAACACCGTGGTCGTGGCTCGGCCAACGAAATGGGGAAACCCGTGGAAAGTCCGCAAGCATAAAAAACTCCGAGACCTTCGAGACGACTGCTCTCCGCGTGAAGCGGTCGAAGCATACGAGCGATGGCTGCAAAGCGAAGGTCACGGAATCCTGCTCGGCGCCAAAGTTGCGCTGCGGGGTAAGAACCTCGCCTGCTGGTGTCCCCTGGATGCTCCGTGTCATGCTGACGTGTTGCTCAGGCTGGCTAACGAAAAAAGCTGAGCCACCGCCGACCTGCGACGTGAACCGCGACAGCGGAACTGACAGCGCCAACGGCGGTTGGCTCCGGCGACTTGTTAGGCATCGTAAATCTCACTCTGTCCTTCCAAAACTCTTGGCGACTCGACACTGCTCACACAAACCGTCCTCGTCAACCTCAAGTGGCGGAAAATACTTCCGAATGTTCGAGGCGTGCGCGCTGCGCCACTTGTAAATCTGGTCTGGCATCTCTGGCTTGTAGCCCACTCGCTGACAAGCAACGCAACGATTCATCCATCGCTCCATCTTTGGAAACATCGCCAGATACTCATCTCCACCTCTCATAAAATCGAACGTGTCTCGATGCCTAACGACCAAGCTCACCCACAGCCGGGGGCGGCAGTGGTGGAGCGCAACCAAAAGGAATCGAATGACAAATGACTCTGAACGTGCGGGGACACCGGCTGTTGCGGTGAAGCGCCATGTTAGGCCGAAACATCCGCGCATGACTTATCAAATCGCTTGGGCAATCGCTGGCGATGAAGGCAATCGGCACGCGAGCGCGCACGGGCGCAAGGCGTGGAACTCTGACGACTTCGACGCCGCAACTCGGAAGCTCGATGAACTCATTACCAGGCATCACATTTCGGCCTAACGGCCAGAGCTCAGGCGCGCGGGACCAAGTGGCGTGAACCGCGAAGCGGAACTGGACCGGCCATCCCGCGTTGCCTGCAGCGATTTGTTAGACGGCGTGGTCTTACATATCATGCTCACTTTATCACCTCATCGTATATTCTGACAATCGCTTGCGCGCCGAAACGCTCTCTGAAATCTGATACCAATGCATTCTGAATCTCGACATATCTGGCAATCTTGGCCTCGTGCCACTTCGCATGGAACAGACTCAGGGAAAGCTTCCCATCTTCCACCGAAGCTTCAAGCCAAATAGGCTGCTTGGGTGTTTCGGGGCAATCAGCGGCGTAGGCTGCGACGACGACGTATGAAACTCCCTTAACGCGCTGCGCGTCATCCCGCAAATCGTATCGCTTCGCGAGTGACGCACAAATCTCGCTGATCGCCATTCGATTTGCCTCTGAATCTGCAACGGTGCAAATAGTCTCATTCGATGTCCTGGCTCCGAGCGCACGCTCCCAGTCCATCGAACTGCACCCACAAAACAGAGCCATGCTCATGCAAGTGATAACCAGAATCATCTTCATGCGATGCGAAGCCGTCTAACAGGTATTCGGCCAAACCGCGGTTTGGCCTAATTCGGCAAGAAAAACCCTTGCTTTCCTTGTCATTTGCCTAAAACAAGCTGTTTTGTGAAATAAAGGCAAGTTAATCGTTTGGCCGAATTCATGAATTAAAACTTAGGCGGCTTTCCGAGGCACCCTGGCGTTGGAAGCATCCATACCTTATCCCAGCAGTTTAATCACGGCTTCCACGGCTGATTCGGCCTTGACGGGTTGCAACGCGCCACCACGCGGTTTGAGTTCCACTTCGCCTTTGGCCAGTGATTTCTCGCCGATACCCAGGCGGATGGGGAAGCCAACCAAGTCCGCGTCTTTGAATTTTACGCCGGGACGTTCATCGCGGTCGTCCAGTATCACTTCCACGCCGCGGGCGGTCAGTTCCGCGTAAATTTTCTCCGCCAGTTTCATCAACGCGCTGTCCGGCGCCACGCCCAACGGCGTGATGCAAACCTGATATGGCGCGACGCTCAACGGCCAGATGATGCCATCCTTGTCGTTGCACTGCTCGATGACCGCCTGTAACGTGCGGGTGACGCCGATGCCGTAGCAGCCCATGACCGCGGGCTTGCGCGTGCCGGCCTCGTCCAGAAAGGTTGCGCCCAGCTTCTCGCTGTATTTCGTGCCGAGCTTGAAGACGTGGCCAACCTCGATGGCCCGGCGGATTTTCAACGGTTTGCCGCATTTCGCGCAAGGTTCACCCGCAGTCACGGTGCGCAAATCAAACCACTGCGTCACCTGGATGTCGCGTTCGATGGAGACGTTGCGGAAATGGAAACCGTCCTCGTTCGCGCCGGTGGTCATGTCGTTCGCGCCGCGCAGGCGTTCGTCGGCGTAAATTTTGGGAGCGCCGAGCACCGGCTCGGCGTGTTGCGGAGTTTGACCTTCCTGCCGAGACGGTGCTCGGCGTTCCAATGTGCTTGCCACCGCACCGAGACTTCCCGGATGCGCACCGAGCGTGGCCACACATTCTTCCGGCGTGGCCGGTCTCGCGGCAACGGCACCCGTCCGGGCCATGAATTTTGTCTCATTCAACTGGTCGTCGCCGCGGATCAAGATGATGACCGGCTTGGTATCGGCGATATAAACCAGCGTCTTGATCTGGCGATTGGCTGGAACGCTGTAAGGCGCCTTGCTCAAGGCTTCGATGGTGACGACTCCGGGTGTGGCGAATTTTTCAATCGCCGCGCCGACTTCACGCGCGGCAGTTTTGGGAATGCCGCTGGTGGCTTTCTCGATGTTCGCCGCGTAACCACAGGCTTCGCAATACACCACCTCGTTCTCGCCGGTCTCCGCCGGGACCATGAATTCATGTGAATGACTGCCGCCAATGACGCCGGTGTCGGCTTCGACCGGGAACGCCTTCAGTCCGCACCGGGCGAAGATGCGCGCGTAGGCGTCGTACATTTTCTGGTAGCACGCCTGCGACGCCTCATCGCTCACATCGAAGCTGTAGGCATCCTTCATGATGAACTCGCGGGCGCGCATCAGGCCGAAGCGCGGACGGATTTCATCGCGGAACTTGACGCTGATCTGGTAAAAATTCTTCGGCAATTGCCGGTAGGAATTGATTTCAGCGGCGGCGGTGGTGGTGATGACCTCCTCGGCCGTCGGGCTGAGGACCCATTCGCGGTTGCCGCTGTCCTTCAATTTGAACAGCACGTTGCTCGCGGTTTCGTACCGGCCGCTTTGCTGCCAGATTTCCGGCGGCTGGAGGGCGGGCATGAGCAGTTCGAGCGCGCCGGCGCGGTCCATCTCCTCGCGGACGATTTGCTCGATCTTGCGCAGCGCGCGCAAACCGAGCGGCAGAAAGGTATAAACGCCGCCGGCGAGTTTGCGGATCAGCCCGGCGCGCAACAGGAGTTTGTGGGAAAGGATTTCCGCGTCAGCCGGAGCTTCGCGGAGCGTTGGAATAAATGCGTTGGTCCACTTCATGTGGCGGAAAGATTAACCACAAATGGCCACTGGAACGAAGTTTTTTCTACAGAGCCTGTCTTTGAATTTCTGTAGGAGACGAGGTGACGAGTTTCTGAAATCCCCCCTCTCAACTTTCAACCGCCACCACTCAACCGAATAGTCAGAGACTCCTCACGTCGTCTCCTACGAGGAGGAAATTTACGGCCAGCGGAGGCGGTAGAAACGGCCGGGATAATTTGTCCATGCCGGGTCGCTGAAATACAACGAACCGTTGGTGAGGTTGCAGCTTTGCAGCGGAACCCAAGTGGGATTGGCCAGGTTCGTGCAGGCATCCAACACGATGGGGATGTTTGTCGTTCCCGTGATGTTGAAACCAAACCGGTTCGTCCGCACTCCAAAGCTGGCATCGCCGGTTTGCGCCTGCGGGTTCCATAACACAGCCGGACGGCCGTCAAATGTCGAACCCCAGCCTGTGGTTCCCGGCAAATAATAGATCGTCGCATTGTTGTCATACAAAAACACAGATGAATCATTGGTGGGGGTCGGGGCGTTGCCCTGGAAATAAACGCTGGTCAGGCCGTAGCAGGAAGCGAACGCATAGCTTCCAATGTTGGTGACGCTGTTGGGGATCGTGATGTTGGTCAGGCCGCAGTAAGAAAATGCATTGTTGCCGACTCTGGTGACGTTGTTGGGGATCCTGATGCTGGCCAAGCGGGTGCAGTCTGAGAACGCTCCGATTCCAATGTTGGTGACGCTGTTGGGGATCGTGACGCTGGCCAGGCTGGTGCAGTTGTAAAATACGGAGTTCCCGATGCTGGTGACGTTGGTGCCGATCGTGATGCCGGTCAAGAGGGTGCAGTCTGAGAACGCAAAGCTTCCAAGGTTGGTGACGCTGTTGGGAATGGTGATGTTGGTCAAACTGGTGCAGTCTGAGAACGCATAGTTTCCGATGCTGGTGACGCTGTTGGGAATGGTGATACGGGTCAAACTGGTGCAGTAAGTGAACGCATTTCTGCCGATACCGGTGACGTTGGTACCGATCGTGACGCTGGTCAGGTTGGAGCAGTTGTAAAATACAGAGTTCCCGATGCTGGTGACATTGGTGCCGATCATGATGCTGGTCAGGCTGGTGCAGTAATAGAACAACTGGTTCCCGATGTTGGTAACGCTGTTGCCCAGGGTGACTTTTTTCAGGTTGTAGCAGTAATAGAACGCATTGCCGCCGATGCTGGTGACGCTGTCGGGGATCGTCACGCTGGCCAAGCTGGCGCAGTTTTCGAACACATAGCTTCCCATGCTGGTGACGCCGTTGGGGATTGTGACGTTGGTCAGGCTGGAGCAGTTGTAAAATACAGAGTTCCCGATGCTGGTGACGCCGTTGGGGATCATCACGCTGGTCAGGCTGCCGCAGTAAGAGAACACACCGTCCCCGATGCTGGTGACGTTGTTGCCGATCGTGACACCGGTCAAGCCGCAGTTTTCGAACGCCCCGTCCCCGATGTTGGTGACACTGTTGGGAATTGTGATGTTGGTCAAACTGGTGCAGTAAGTGAACGCATTTCTGCCGATACTGGTGACGTTGGTACCGATCGTGACGCTGGTCAGGCTGGCGCAGTTGTAAAAACCAGAGTTCCCGATGCTGGTGACGTTGGTGCTGATCGCGACGCTGGTCAGGCTGGCGCAGTAAGAGAACGACCCGTCTCCGATGCTGATGACGCTGTCCGGGATCGCCACGCTGATCAGGTTAGTGCAGGAGTAGAACGCGTTGGTTCCGATGCTGGTGACCGGCAGGTCATTGATCGTGTCTGGGATTATCACCGCGCCGCCGGTTCCGGTGTAGCCCGTGATGGTGATCGTGTTGTCGCCATTGGTCGTGCAGGTGTAGTCTTGGGCCTGCACCACGGCGGGCAACGCCAGCAGCAACAACAGCGGCAGCAGTTTGTGGGAAACAATTTCCGCGTCAGCCCGGGCCTCGCAGAGAGTAGGTACCAATGTTTTGGTCCACTTCATCTGAAGGTTAGATTAGTCACAAAGGGCCAAGAAAGGAAGGATATTATTTCCCGGCGTAGCGGCTTCCGGGCAAATGCTGCAAATTGAAAAATGCAGCGATCGGCCGAGACGCCGCCATGTTCTCACTTCACCGTGTTCACCAACGGCGCGAGTCCCTGAATCCGCACTTCCAGGCGGTCGCCGCTTTGGATGGGGCTGATGCCGCCGGGCGTGCCGGTGAGAATCAAGTCGCCGGGCAGCAGCGTCATGTTCGTGGAAATGAAACTGACGAGTTCGGCGGGCTTGAAGATGAGCTGCTTCGTGTTTGAGTTCTGACGCAACTGGCCGTTCTGGAAAAGCTGGATGGTCAATTCATTTGGATCAATTTTCGTTTCCACATACGGCCCGAGCGGCGTGAAGGTGTCGAACGATTTGCAGCGCGCCCACTGCGTTTCGGCGTTTTGAATAGTGCGGTCGCTGATGTCTTGCGCGGTGGTGTAACCAAAAATGTAGCGCGGTGCCTGCGTGGGCGAGACATTGCGGATTTTGCGGCCAATGACAATCACCAGCTCGGCTTCGTAATCCGTGCGATGATCGCGAAAGGGGATTTCAATCTTGCCGCCGTCGGGAAGCAGCGAGGTGGTGGCTTTGAGCCAGAACAGCGGTTCCTTCGGCGGCGGTTTGCCGAGTTCACGCGCGTGGTCGGCATAGTTCAAGCCGACGGCGATGATTTTGGACGGCACGACCGGAACCAACGTCTTGATGCCCTTGCGCGGAGTGGGCTTGCGGTCGAAGGACGGCGAGCCGAAAACATCGCCGCGCAGCCGGAACAATTCGCCGTCCACGACTTTGGCGTAAAATATTTCCTCGCCCTTACGAAATCGGCCAATGGCTGCCATAAAGCGGATGAAAATTAACAAACATCGCAAAGCCGTCGCAAGATTAAAGCCGTTGGGATGGGTCCGTTTGGAAAGATGGTGGGGCGAGCGTCCCCGCGAGCCGGCTCGTCAGTAGCCTCGCCCCACCAAACGGCAGTAATATCGGACCATTAGTCCGACTTGCCGAAATTGCCGAATCCCGTTAGATTACTGCCATGAATCGCCTGACAAAACAGGAACAAATGGTTCTCTGTATTGTTCTGGGTATGCTGTTGACCGGCTGGGCCGTTAAAACGTATCGCACCGCGCATCCAGCCACCGCAGTGACCCGGGTGGCGACGCCTTAAAATGCAAGAAATCAATTTTGACGAAGCGGTGGAGCAAATCCTGGCCAGGGATTCGCGCTACACCCGCGACGCCTACCTGTTTGTTCGTGAAGCGCTCGACTACACACAGCGGCTCGTCGGCAAGGAAACCCGCGGCGCCATCCGCCATGTCAGCGGCCAGGAATTGCTCGACGGCATCCGGCAGTTTGCGCTGAATCAATTTGGACCGATGGCGGTGACCGTGTTGGAGGAATGGGGCGTGCATAACTGCCGGGATTTCGGCGAAATTGTTTTCAACATGGTGGAAAGCAGCCTGCTCGCCAAAACCGAAAAGGACACGCGCGATGATTTTCAAAACGGCTACGATTTCACCGAAGCCTTCCGCAAACCGTTCTGGCCACAGAGCAAATTGAAATCGGAAACGAAACCGATGGTGGGTTGAATTCATGTGGGATGGACGGGTCGGGTTGAACGAAATTTGTATTTTACGCCCGCCCTCAACCTGACCTTCTCCCCCAGGAGAAGGAACCGCTTTGGGCCGCTTTCATTTTTTGAATGATCATCCGGCAAATCCAGTCGCGCGAATTCCCAAGCAGACGGAGAACGATTCTCCTTCTCCTTGGGGAGAAGGCCGGGTTGAGGGAGGTCATAAACCATTTGAGGTACAGGTTTTGGCACCAGCATTAAATGAAATCCTGAAAGATCCCGCATTGAGCGAAATTCATCCCATAGCAAGTTCGGTCCTTTTGGCAATCACAGGCCCAGATACAGAGCGATGGTAACTGTCATTCCAACAATTGAGTGCCCAGTGCTGCGGGTTTGAGATTGCCCAAAACCTATTTCCCCATATCCTTTCCGTCCGATTTTGTTTTATGAGTGACACCACCTTTTCCGCCCGGGCTGCCGCGATGAAAATTCCGTCGCTGCCGCCCGGTGTCACGCTCACCACGCTCGACAATGGCCTGACGATCATCGTGCGCGAGGATCACAGCGCGCCGGTCGTGTCGGCGCAGGCGTGGTGCATGGCGGGAAGCGTTCACGAGGGCAAATGGCTCGGCGCCGGCCTGTCGCACGTGCTCGAACACATGCTGTTCAAGGGCACGACCACGCGTCCCGGCAGCCGCATTGACCAGGAAGTGCAGGAGGCCGGCGGTTACATGAACGCCTACACGAGCTTCGACCGCACGGTGTATCACATTGACGTGCCGGCCACCGGCATGCGCACGGCGATTGACATCCTGTGCGACATCATGCAGCACGCCACCCTGCCCGCCGACGAACTCGCCAAGGAGCTCGACGTCATCCGCCGCGAAATGGACATGGGCCAGGACGATCCCGGCCGCCGCGCCAGCCGCCGCCTGTTTGAAACCGCCTACACGCGCAGTCCATATCGCTTCAATGTCATTGGGTACCCCGACATTTTTGACGAGCTGAAACCCGACGACATCCGCGGTTACTACGCCGAAAAATACGCGCCGAACAATGTGTTTTACGTCGTCGCCGGCGACGTCAAGAAGGATGAAGTCATCGCGCAAATCCGCACCGCCTACAATAAAACCAAGGCCCGGGCGCTTCCATCAGTCGTGTTGCCGGAAGAACCGAAGCAAACCGCACCGCGTGAAGTCGTCGAGGAAGCGCCCATTGAACTCGGCCATTTTCATTTTGCCTGGCACATTCCCGAAGTGCGGCATCCCGACATGCCGGTGCTCGACGTGCTCGCCGTTTTGCTCGGCAATGGCCACAGTTCGCGCCTCTACCAGCAGGTCCGCGAGAAGAAAGGCGTGGTGCACCACGTTGACGCGTGGACTTACAGCCCCGGCAATCCGGGTTTGTTCGGCATGAGCGCCATCGTGGACGCGGACAACTTCACCGCGGCGCGCGAGGCGATGCTGGCCGAGGTCGAAAAAATGAAGACCTCGCCGGTATCCGCCGGCGAACTCGGCAAAGCGGTGAAACAATTCATTGCCGCCACGCTGGGCGTGCGCAAGACGATGGAGGGCCAGGCGCAAAATCTTGGCGGAAACTGGCTGGCGGCGAATGATCTAAATTTTTCCGAACGTTACCTCGCCGCCGTCAAGCGCGTCAGGCCCGATGACATCCTGCGCGTCGCGCGCGAATATCTCACGGCGGAAAACCGCACCCTTTACACGCTGTTGCCCAATGGCGCCGCGCCCAAATTGTCCGTGTCCGTCGAAGAAAGAACCGAGCAGGCGATCCGGAAATTTGAATTGCCGAACGGCCTCCGTCTGCTCGTGATGGAGGATCATCGCCTGCCCTTTGTTGAATATCGCGCCATGTACAAAGGCGGCGTGCTCGCCGAGACCATGGAAAACAACGGCATCAGCCAGTTGACCAGCCGGATGCTGCTCAAAGGCACGTCGCATCGCAGCGCCCGGGAAATCGCGACAGAAATCGAGACGGTCGGCGGCAGCATTGACAGCTACGGCGGCAACAACAGTTTCGGTGTCAACCTGGAAACCATGAGCAGCGATTTTGCGGCCGGCCTCGATTTGCTGGCCGACGTTTTGCTGAATCCGGTTTTTCCCGCCGCCGCGCTCGAACGCGAGCGCGAGGTGCAAATTGCCGACATTTGCGCGGACAAGGACAATCTGCTCAAAAGCGCCAGCCTGGCGATGCGCCGCGCGCTTTTTGGCAACATCGGTTACGGTCTGAATTCAGCCGGCCTGGAAGAAGCCGTTGCCAAACTAAAAGCGGCCGGCCTGAAAGCCTTTCACAAACAGCTGGCCGCGCCGAACAATTGCGTTCTCGCCATTTACGGCGACGTGAAAACGGCGGAGGTTAAATCCGCCGTCGAAAAACTTTTTGGCCATTGGAAATCCGGCGGAAATATTGAACATCCAACTCCGATAAATCGCGAGCAGGCATCCAACATCCAACATCCGACATCCAATCGAGTAACAGAAATCCGCGACAAAAAGCAGGCGGTAGTCGTCATCGGTTTTCCCGGCACGACGATGCACGACGAAGACCGTTACGCGCTCGATTTGATTCAAGAATCGTGCAGCGACCTCGGTTCGCGGCTGTTTCTGAGGATTCGCGAGCAACTTGGCCTCGCCTACTACGTCGGCGCGCAAAATTTCGCCGGACTGGTACCCGGCTATTTTGCCTTTTACGCCGGCACCGAGCCGTCGAAGGCCGCGCAGGTGGAACAGGAAATTCTCAAGGAAGCCGGACTCCTGCGCACGGAAGGTCTGACCGCCGAGGAACTCAAACGCGCCAAGGCCAAACTCATCGGCCAGAAAATAATCGCGCGGCAGGACCTGGGTCATCTGGCATCCACGACCACGCTCGATGAACTTTACGGGCTGGGCTACCAGCGCGCGGAACTCGACGACGCGAAATACGAGGCCGTGACGCTGGAACAAATCAAGGCCGCCGCGAAAAAATATCTCAAGCCGGACAAACTGGTCGTGGCAGTGGTGAAGCCGGAGAAAGGTTAATCACGTTACGGGATTGAACCACGGATGGACACAGATACTTATGACAAATAATCAACCATGAGTGAATATCTAGATCCAAATAAACTTCAATATGCGGGCTATTGGCTTTGGCGGGCCCCGCCGAAGACAAATTGGAATGATTCGCGAATGGACAAATTTATCTGACACCGCCCAAGCATTTCAATGATCCTTGGGATTTCAAACTGCGTAGCGAGCCTCCTACAGAAGAGCAGGACGAAAAGGAAATCGGCCCCTTGTTGTCGGCAGAAGAATTGCTGGATTTTCATAAGGAGACGAATCGTCCAAGCTTTCTTGAAGATGAAGCTAATGAACAGCAGGATCGTTTGAGCAACCTCATAGGCTTGGTCTGTCTGACAGAAAAACCTCTCGACAGGCTGATGTGGGCTCACTACGGGGATTCCCACAAAGGGTTTGTAGCAGAATTTGGATGCATGGAACATCACTGCACCAAAGAGGGGGGACGAACGGTTGCGACTTGCCGGACTCCGTTTGGAGGAGCGATGAAGGTTTGGTATGAACAGCAGCAACCAGTCAGAAAAAGGGACGGCTCAAATATTCGGGATGTGTGTTGGACAAAACATAAACTTTGGGAATACGAACAAGAATGGCGTATTGTCGAAGATTTGAAAAAGGCCGATCCACACCCGAAGCGTGAAGGTTTTTTCTTGCTCTGGTTCAAACCAACCGACCTTCTCCGAGTGATTATTGGCCTAAAAGCCGATCCCAAAGTTAAATTTCAATTGAGGCAGATGCTCAACCATAATGAATATGAGCATGTCCTCAAGGAAGAAGCATACATAAATCCTGAAACAAGAAATTTAGATACTCGCCGTTTAAGTTGGTGATGTCGTCCATCCCAAAATGAATTCAGGAAAAGAGTCCGTTGCCAATGTGGAATTCGGATTGCGGATCGGTAGGGCGCGTCACTCCTGTGCGCGCCGCCGTTCATTCGCAATCCATCGGCGGGCAGAGGACTGCCCGCCCTACCTTGGTCAGGATGGATTATGTCCGCCGCAGCGATCGGGTGAGCGGCCTGTCGCGGAAGAAAAACGCTGCGTCCGTGGCAAGCAAGTATAAGACGTTCGATGACCGTCATCCGCCGGGACAGGACATCGTTCCGGCGGTATTTTTACTTCACGCTTTCGCCAGCAATTGCCGCAGGACGTAAGGCAAAATGCCGCCGTGCTGGTAGTAATCAATTTCAATCGGCGTATCAATCCGGCAGCGCACTGGCACATCTTCCATACTGCCGTCCTGGCGCGAGATTTTCAGCGTGAGGTCCTGCTGCGGCTTGAGGTTCGCGTCGAGGCCGACAATGTCGTAAGTCTCCGTGCCATCAAGCTGGAGGCTCTGCGCCGTCGTGCCTTCCTTGAATTGCAGCGGCAGCACGCCCATGCCGACGAGGTTGCTGCGGTGGATGCGTTCGAAGCTCTGCGCCACCACGGCTTTCACGCCGAGCAGGTTCGTGCCTTTCGCGGCCCAGTCACGGGATGAGCCGGTGCCGTATTCCTGGCCGGCAATCACGACCAGCGGAACACCTGCCGTCCGATATTTCATGGCGGCATCGTAAATGGGCATGGTGGCAGCGGCGCCTTCGCCGCTGGTCTGGTTCTGCGACGAGGCGTCGCAGCCACCTTGGAATCGAGTCACTCCGCCTTCAGTTCCCGGTACCATGAGGTTTTTGATGCGGACGTTGGCGAACGTGCCGCGCGTCATCACCCGGTCGTTGCCCCGGCGCGAGCCGTAGCTGTTGAAGTCGGCGGGCTGAACGCCGTTTTCGATGAGATATTTTCCGGCCGGCGACGTTTTCGTGATGGACCCGGCGGGTGAAATGTGGTCGGTCGTCACGCTGTCGCCAAAAATGGCCAGCGCCCGGGCGCCTTTGATTTCGGCGATGCCGCCTGGCTGCAACGAAAAGTCCGTGAAGAAGGGCGGTTCCTGGATGTAAGTGGACCGGCGGTCCCATCCGTAAACATCGCCGGTGGACGAGGAGATTTGGTTCCACTGGGAGTTCTGCTCCGCAAAATCCTTGAACAGGTTGCGATAAACCTCCGGCTGCAACGCGGTTCGCATCAGGTCGCGGATTTCATGCAGGCTGGGCCAGAGTTCGCGTAAATAAACCGGCCGGCCATCCTTGCCCGTGCCAATCGGGTCGCGGCTCAGGTCAATGTCCACGCGGCCCGCGAGCGCGAAAGCGACGACGAGCGGTGGCGACATGAGGAAGTTCGCCTTGATGCTCTGATGCACGCGCGCCTCGAAGTTGCGGTTGCCCGAAAGGACGGAGGCTACAACCAGGTCGTACTTGCTGATCGCGTCTTCGACCGCGGCCGGCAGGGGGCCGGAGTTGCCGATGCACGTCGTGCAACCGTAGCCCACCAGGTTGAAGCCGAGCTGGTCGAGATACAATTGCAGGCCGGTCCGGTTCAGGTAATCGCTCACCACGCGCGAGCCGGGCGCGAGCGACGTCTTGACGATGGGATTCACGCTGAGTCCGCGCTCCACGGCTTTCTTCGCCAGCAAACCGGCGGCGAGCATGACGCTGGGATTCGACGTGTTCGTACAACTGGTGATGGCCGCGATGAGCACGCTGCCGTGGCGAATTTCGGACTGCACCCCGCGAAACGTCGTGGGCGGCACCTGCTCCGAGGTGTGGGGCGCGGGATGCTGGTCGCGCATCTCGGATTCGCTGGGCTCCACGCCCAGCTTGCGATGGCCATAGCTGTGATTAATGGGCGGATGGGCTTCCCGCGCTGTGTTGACCCTCGCGGTTAGATACAAATCCTCAAAACGCTTGCCGAAGCCATTGTCTATGACCGAACGCGTCATTGCCTTCACGAACGCGTCTTTCAACTTCGGCAATTCGATTCGGTCCTGCGGGCGCTTCGGGCCGGCCACGCTGGGAACCACCGTGCCGAGGTTGAGTTCCAATTCCTGCGAGTAGGCGATGTCGCCTTTCTTCGGCATGCCGAACAAGCCCTGCGCGCGGTAATAGTTTTCGTAGGTCAGGCAAAGCTCCTCGCTGCGGCCCGTGGCGCGGAGATAGTTCACGCTCTCGCCATCAATCGGGAAGAAACCCATCGTCGCGCCGTATTCGGGCGCCATATTCGCAATCGTCACACGGTCCACCACCGGCAGCGCCGCCGCGCCGGGGCCGAAAAATTCGACGAACTTGCCGACGACCTTTGCCTTGCGGAGCATTTCCGTGACGGTGAGCGCGAGGTCGGTGGCGGTTACGCCCTCGCGCAACACTCCGGTAAGATGCACACCAACGACGTCCGGCGTGAGGAAATAGACCGGCTGGCCAAGCATGCCCGCCTCGGCTTCGATACCGCCGACCCCCCAACCCACAATGCCGAGACCGTTGATCATCGTCGTGTGCGAATCCGTGCCGACCAGGGTATCGGGATAGAAAATTTGAGATTTGAGATTTGAGATTTGAGATTCAGCGGACAGCACGCCCTGGGCGAGATATTCCAGGTTGACCTGATGCACGATGCCGATTCCGGGCGGCACAACTTTAAACGTGTCAAACGCCCGCATGCCCCACTTGAGAAATTGATAGCGCTCGCGATTGCGCCGGAATTCCATGTCCAGATTTTTCTGCAACGCATCCGCGGTGCCCGCAAAATCCACCTGCACCGAGTGGTCCACGACCAGATCCACCGGCACGAGCGGTTCGATGATTTTCGGATTTTTACCGAGCTTTTGCACCGCCGAGCGCATCGCCGCCAAATCCACCAGCAGCGGCACGCCGGTGAAATCCTGCAATACAATACGCGCGACGATAAACGGAATTTCCTCCGTGCGGGTTTCGGTTGGCTTCCAATTGGCCAGCGCGCGCACGTTTTGTTCACTGACCTTTTTGCCGTCGCAATTGCGGAGCACGGATTCGAGCACCAGGCGGATGGAGACGGGCAATCGGGAAACCGGCCCGACGCCGGCCTCTTCCAGCGCGGGCAGGGAATAGAACGATCCCTGCCTTCCGCCTCCAAGATCAAATTTCCGGAGCGTGTTGAATAAGTTGTGCGGTTCGTTCATTTAATGCCTTCAATAAGGTATTCAAAGTGAAGCCTGGGCGCGAACGTGTCAAGCGAAGCGGTGTATGCTAAATCCGATGACCGAAATCCGAGGTCCGAAAGAAGTCCGAAATCCGAAAACCGAAGGCCAGCCCGTCACACGAATGGGGTTGTAATTCGGGCTTCGGTTTTCGGATTTCTTTCGGGTTTCGACCTTCGGGCCTCGGGCTTCTTCTCCAGAACGTTGGCAGGAAGCCCAGAGCAATGCCGTGACCCAATCGGTGCCCAGTGCCGGCACTACATGAATTACTTCACCGCCGGCTCGAGATGCAGCAAATCGGCGATGCGGTGTCCGAGTCGTTCCAAGTCGAGCGGCTTGATGAAAAAATCCTCGGCCTGCACCGCCACAGTGCGTTTGGTTACTTCGCTGGAAAGCGCGCTCATGAAAATTACCGGGGTCTTTTTGGTGGACGGCTGGCGGCGCAGAATTTTACAAACGGACAGGCCGTCGAGATCGGGCAGCAGGATGTCGAGCAGGATCAAATCCGGTTTGAACTGCCGCGCCTGGCTCAATGCCTGCACCCCGTTGTTGGCCACGATGAATTCACAACCCAACCCGGCGAGGCGATATTGCAACAACTCGACGAAATCGAGTTCATCATCCACAATTAAAATACGCGGCACCATGTTGAACAGCCTACCCCACCCCGCGTTGATCTCAATGACGGTCCGGTTAAAGCCGGGTTACAAAATGGAAACGCAAATCCGGCCAATTAACTTGTTCCCTCACACCAGGTCTGGCATTTTACAATAAATGCCAACGCGAAAAGGCTCCATCCGACTTTTCCAACTTTTCGGCATCACCGTCTATTTACACTGGGCGTGGTTTTTGGCTGTCGTCTATTTCGTCCATCAGGCGAGCGGTTATTCGTCTCTGCTGTGGAGCGTTTTGGAATGTTTCTCGTTATTTTTGATCGTGTTGATTCATGAGTTTGGACACCAACTGGCGTGCCGTTCCGTAGGCGGGAAGACTCATGACATTGTGCTGTGGGTGCTTGGCGGCGTGGCTTATGTGTCGCCGCCGCAACGTCCAGGCGCGACGCTATGGAGCATTTCCGCCGGGCCGCTGGTGAATGTGATGCTGTTCCCACTGTTCGGGATTTTATTGGTCTTTGTAAAATCCGCCGGTTGGGAGGATGCGAATCCAAACGCCTACAATTTTGTCTTGATGCTTTTTACCATCAACATCGTTTTGCTCGTTTTCAACATGCTGCCGATTTATCCGCTCGATGGCGGACAAATTTTACGTTCGCTGCTTTGGTTTGTGTTCGGACGCGCGAAAAGTTTGATGATTGCCAGCATCATCGGATTCATTGGCGTGGCGGCGCTAATCGGACTGGCCGCGTTGCAACAAAACCTCATCCTGGGGGGTATCTGCGTGCTTATTGTGTTGAATTGCTGGGGCGGATTGATGCAGGCCCGCGCGCTGGCCCGCGTTGCCAATGCGCCGCGGCACGACGGGTTTGCCTGCCCGGTCTGCAAGCTCGCTCCGCCCCGTGGCGCATTCTGGATATGCGGAAAATGCCGGAAGGCCTTCGATACATTTGAAACGCAGGGCGTTTGTCCCAACTGCGGAACTCAATTTGCCGCAACATCCTGCCCGGAATGCGGCAACCTCCGACCCATGAGCGAATGGGCGTTCTCTTCAAACGTTCCGCCAAAACTGTGACCCGATTCCAAAACCGGGAAATTCAACCACGGATGGACACGGATTAACACGGATAAAACCTGAAGTGGCAGGGCGGGCAGTCCCCTGCCCGCCGGTCACAGAAACGCCAACCACGGCGCGTACGGAGTGACGCGCCCCACCTCCAAATCCGGTTACTTCAGCTTGGCCAGCGCCGCCTTGATGGCGTCAAAGTTGGGCAGGTCTTTCGGCGTCGGCGTCTGTTCGCTGTATTGCACCACGCCTTTCTTATCAATCACGAACGCCGCGCGTGCCGAGGTGTCGCCCACGCCGGCCAGCATCGGGAAAATAACGCCGTACGCCCGGGTGGTGGTTTTGTTCAGGTCGCTGGCGAGCGTGATGCCGATTTTTTCCTTTTGTGCCCACGCTTCCTGCGTGAACGGGCTGTCCACACTGATGCCGATGACATCGGCGTTGAGCCCGGCATAGGCCCCGAGGCCGGCGGTCAGGTCGCACATTTCCTGCGTGCAAACGCTCGTGAACGCGAGCGGGAAGAACAGCACGACGGTGTTTTTCTTGCCGAAGTTGTTGCTGAGTTTCACATCCACCAGGCCGGACGCCTGCTTGGACTTGAGGGTGAAGTCGGGGGCTTTTGATCCAGTGGGAATAGGCATAATCGTTTTTGGTTATTCAGTTAATTTGTTTTCGTTACGGATAAATTTGCAGGATTTGCCGCGTCCATGTCAAACAAGGATTGCGCGTCCGACCGCAGTATGACCGCCGGTTATTTCAACCTGATGGGCAGGTTGAATACGTATGAATAAAGCCGGGACAAGGTATTGCCGGTGCGTTGGGCGCGCACATCCGGTCCAAACTGGAAGGTCGCCGTTGCCGTGAAGTCGTGCAGCACCAGACAGTAGGTGCTGTTGGCCATGATCCCCAGCAACTCGCCGTTCCGGCTGAAAACCAGGTCGCCGCGCGAGGGATTGAATTTTCCGAACAGCCCCTTTAAAAGATTGCGGTCCAGTTTGACATATTGCGGCGTGTTCAACTCCATCTGGAAGCTGCTCTGGCCGTAATAATCCCCCTGCGCGCCCACCACCACCGCATCCTGAAATTTGTACGGGTCCGACGAAATCGGATAGATTTTGCAGCCGAGCTGGCGGGCTTCCGCCTGCGTGACCGGCATGAACACCACGCGCGGGTCCTGAATGTGAAAGGACAACGCATGGATGGGAACTTGCGCGGTGTTGTGGTCCAACGTTCCGCTGAGTCCGGCCCAGTCTGTGCCGGGATTCCATAAAGTCAGCGGGGTGTCCTGCACGTGGCATAACGCGAAAGTTTGGGCCCCGTCGGTGACCAGCACCGTGTCAGCGGTCTTGCTCTTGCTGGCGTCCATGCCGAACATGCCGGATCGGGAAGCCAGAAACCGGGCCTGGACCCGGTTGCTGACAAACTCACTGAAGATGGTGTTGGGAGCCAGGGCACGGTTCTCCCGGATCTCCTGGGTCAAGGCGCCGGAATTGGTCGCCAGCGCCTTGAAACCTTCGGCCAATTCGGCTTTTTCCGCGCGCTCAGCCTGCACCTGTTGCTGCATCAGGGCGGCCCTTTCGGTGGCGGCACGCCTCTCAACCTGGGCCAACTGGAGCTGGCCAGCCAGCTTCTGCTTTTCGTCCTGGGCGATCTGGTTGTTTTTTGCGAGTTGGGTGAGTTGTTCCTGGAGCGCGGCAGCCAGATCCGACTCTTTTTTAACTTCAGCTTCCATCGCCGCGAGTTTTTCCTTCGACATCAAGGCTTCCGCGGAACTGCTCTGCAATTTCTGGTCGAGAATCTGGATGTTGGCCTGGGCCGCAGCAAACTGCTGTTGCAAGTTCGCTTGTTGCTGTTGCGCGGCCTCACGGACCTTGGCGAGTTCCGCCTGCAACTGCTCGCGGTTTTTTTGCTCCTCGTTGAGCGCCAGCTTCATGACCGCCGCAAGATCCTTCCCGCCGAGGTCAGACGGTTTGGGTGCGACGTCCACCGTGGCGCCCGGCTGCGAGCCTTCGTTCTCGCCGGCCATTTTGCTGAGGTCCGTCGAGAACGTCAGCAGGCTCAACAGCAGGAAATCGCAGATGACGATAAGGATGCTGCGGTTCATGACGGCGTGACGAGCGTTGGCGTGGCGGCGGCGGGCGCGGAGGGCCCGGCGACTTCGGCTTCGGCTTCGAGCAGCAATCTCCGGCGCGCCGGGCGCAGATTGAAGATTTTGAACACGCACACGAAGATGATGCCGAACGACGTGGACGAGTAGGCCGCCATCAGGCTGAATTTGATTGCCCCCATCGAAACCAGAATCAGCGATATGATGGTGCCGACGAAGCCCAGATAAAGGCCGGCGTCGAACAGGTGGTCTTCATTCTCGAGCAGTTTCAGCTTCATGCGCGGGGGTATTTTCTGTCGGCGGATTTCCGCCAGCTTGACGAGGCAGGCAATATAAATCAGCCCCTGCAGCACGAAGAACAGCAGCAGTGTCAACAGGATCATGTTGTTCATAATGGTTGGATGAGCGCGGGCGAATCCAGCCAGGACCACATTGCCCATCGTGGGCAGTTGCAGTCGAAAGGGAAACTCCTCTTTCTGGCTCTCCTGGGCGAGAAACGGCTCGCTCAGAAGCAGCACCACCAGCAGGAAACCCAGCGCAAATAAAATTTCGCGGGCCACGTGAAACCCGCGCACCTGCAACGGTCGTTCCAGGGAGGATACGGCAGGTCGTGCAAAATGCAAAGCCGCGGCAAGCAAAAATCCGCTCAACAGGTAGAAAAGCCATTTCATCGCCATCGCCAGTCCCGGCATCCGGAAACAAAAGTCCGTCGCAAATTGGAAACTCGAACGGTACAGACGCTGGTCACGCTGCAAAAGCTCGTTCACCCCGCCCGCGCCGGAGCGGAGACTGGAGCCGAGGTCCGTCAAACCGGTTTGTCTGAAGTCCGCGAAGTATTTCGCCACGTCCGCCGGTTTGCCGGAAAGCAACACGGCGGAGAAAAGCACGGGGAATTGTCCGCCGGCATTGCGGACTTGATCGGCCAGCAGGTGGAGCGTCCCGGCATCCTCAATCCGGCCGATAAACGTCACGAACTGGCTCCAGTTGAATCGCTGGCCCAGCGACATCAGGTCCATCAGCATCTGTTCCAAAGGCAGTGAACTTCCGCCGCGGTTGGCAGCCGAGGCCAGCTGGAACACACTGTCGCTTAAACCCGTCGTCAAATGCCCTCCCTCCAATAGAAGTCCGCAAACCGACAGCGCCGTATCGAAGGCCTGGCCCGAGGCCGACTGCGACGGCGGGAAAAGGACGGTGTTGTTCAACGCGCGGCATTGCAGCAACACCTGCACGGCGGGACGCGGCGAACCATGCAAAAGCTCAAGTATCACCCGCCGATTTTCCTGCCGGACAACGAATTCGGTAAATGGCTCCGTGCCGGACTTCGGCAGTCTGGCATCATTTTCGAAAAGACGCTCCAAACGCAGGTCGCTGTCACCACCCCAAACCAGCCAGTCGGGATGCTGCCGCGCCGAATTGTTAATCGCCAGGCCGAGTTTCTCCCAGTCGGAAAGTTTCTCCGCCTGCGCCAGCGGCAAGAGCAACTGAGCCGCCCCCAACTGATTTTCGTTCACGAGCGCCAGCCCTTGTTCAATCAAGACCGGCGTGTTTCTCCCGGCCCTTTGGATGACGCTGACATCCACCGCCCGCAGGTGCGCCGGCACCAGCAAGCCGCAAAACAGCAGCAGCAAGCTGGAAACGGCACAAGCCAATGCCCATTGCCAGCGTTTAATCATGACTTCAATCCATCCTAATTTTCCTTAGACTGCACGTTGCAAACCACTGTTCAAGCACGAATAATGCCGATGGCATTTCGTGCCGCGGCTCGAAATCTTCGGAAGGACAGGCCCTGCAAATTCCTGAATCCAAGCCCGGATGGACGGGGTGTCGCAAAACGAGATCCTTCGGGGCCTGATTTTATCCACAATGCCTCCGGCGATTTTCGCGCTCCTGTCAGATTTTACAACATCCGCAGCACTTCCTCCGCGTGCTCGTCCGGTCTCACTTGCGGCCAAATCTTTTTGATGCGCCCGTCCGGCCCGATGAGAAAGGTCACGCGATGCGTGCCCAGGTATTTCCGGCCCATGAAACTCTTCTCCCCCCAAACGCCGTAAGCCTGGACAACCTTTTTGTCCTCATCCGCCAGCAGCGTGAACGGCAGCTTGAACTTCCTGACAAATTTATCGTGCGACTTCACCGGATCGGTGCTGGCGCCGAGCACCACCGCCCCGGCCTTTTTGAAATTGGCAAAATGATCGCGGAATGCGCAGGCTTCTTTCGTGCAGCCCGGCGTGTCATCCTTCGGATAAAAATACAGCACGACATTCCTGCCTTTGAAATCGGCCAGCGAAATTTTGCCGCCGCCGCTGGTTGCCGCCGAAAATTCCGGCGCGACATCACCTTCCTTTAATTTCAATTCAATTCCCCTGGTCATAATTTTTTACCACGGATGAACACAGATAGAAAAAGGATTTCAGCAATACGAACATGTTTGTCAATCAGTGAAGCCGCCGGGTTTGCTGAAGTAACATTTTACCTTGTCTTAATCCGTGTTCATCCGTGGTTCATTGCTGTTCATTTTTGGTTGGTGAACTTGCCGGGTGCGAGCCGAGCTGTTTCACTCCGTCCCAGACATACAACAGTCCCGAAATGCCCGTGCATATCGCCGCGCCAAACGTCCAGACCTTGAGCCAGCGCGCATTCAGATCGCGGTCCCAGTCCAGTAAAATCCAGAGAACCACGATCATCTGCAACACAGTCGCGATTTTACCCATGATGCGCGGGCGCACGATCACCTTGCCAACGGTAAGCCGGATGACGGCAATGCCTGTGAGCAGCAGCAAATCACGTCCGAGGATGATGCCAGTGAGCCAGAGCGGGATTTGCCCGATGTATGACCCGTGGTTGAAACTCAACGTGACGATGCCCGACACGAGCAGGAATTTGTCCGCCAGCGGATCGAGAATCGCGCCCAGCTCGCTTTTCTGGTTGTAACGCCGCGCGATGTAACCGTCCACGCCGTCCAGGATTGCCGTGATCGCGAACGACAGGAGCGCCAGCAGCCGGTGGACTTCGTTGCCGTTTTCGAGGTAATAAAGCAATTCGACGACAAAAAACGGAATCAGCAGGATTCGCAGGATCGTAACTTTGTTGGCGGTCGTCATGCAATAGCCAGTTAAAACGTTTAACGCAAAGTCGCAAAGAAGCAAAGCCGCAAAAGAAAGCCGCGCCCACCAGGAGTCTCACCCCACCCACTCCGGAAATTTTGGGATGATGACTTTCGGTTTTGAATCCGCTAGACTCGCCACGAATGAAAACGAGTGAAACCAAACCCTTGGTCGGAATTCTCATGGGCAGCGACTCCGACTGGCCAACGATGAAAGCCGCCGCCGATGTGTGCGCGCAATTTAAAATTGATTACGAAGCGAAGGTCATCTCGGCACATCGCACGCCGAAGGATTTGGAGCAATACGCCGGCAAAGCGCACGAACGCGGCCTTCGCGTCATCATCGCCGCCGCGGGCGGCGCGGCGCATCTGCCGGGCGTGACGGCGGCGTTTACCACCCTGCCCGTCATCGGCGTGCCCATCGAAAGCAAATCGCTCAAGGGCCTCGACTCGTTGCTCTCCATCGTGCAAATGCCGCCGGGCGTGCCGGTCGCAACCGTCGGAATTGGCGCGGCGAAAAACGCCGGACTGCTGGCGGTTCAAATTTTGAGCGTGGGCAGCGAACGATTGCAAACGGCGCTGGTGGAATTCAAACAAAAGCTCGCCGAGGAATCGCGCGCGAAAAATCAAAACCTCAAAATCTGACGCTTGGCGCGGTTTGATTTCAGGGCAGCGGGTCATTGGGGAATAAAGGACATAAGCCGGCAAAAAACTTGTCTGTGTTGGTTGAAACATGATTCTGACACCCGGCGGAAAGCTGTTGGGATGTCGGGCGTCATAAGATAAAAATCTTCAAATTCGCTGACAAATTTGCACTTCGAGAAATCACCTTTCAGAACACTCATTGTAAAGAACCAAGACACTAAAACAGAATATATTTTGGTAGTTCAAAATAGTTATCTTTTTATGTCATATTCTCAGACACTGATGAAAATCAATGTAAACAATTGAGGCATTATTGCGGGGTATTTTATAATAAAACGAGACACGACAATGAAATATGGTTGTCATCAGCATCCTGTTGAACTGTGTTTTTGCGGCTCAATTTGCTCTGCAACACGTGCGCTTTTCATTCCGCCTGCCTGGTGTTGGAGATTCGGTGAGGACTATGTCTAGCAAAGGCAGTTAATCGTTGTCCCGTCGCGATCCCATTTAATTTTCAAATGGTGTGGGCGTTTTGCTTCCGCCGCCATGGGTTTTTCTGGAATCGTTTCCCGGAGATAAACACCAACTTGTCCATCGCGCCCCGATGGTGGCACGTAAGCTGCAATGAGCCATCCGACTGGAAACATTTTTTTATATATGGCTGCATATCTTGTAAGACGCACAGGCAAGTTGCTGTTCCCGCATCTGGCGCGCGATCAGCGCAAAAATCAGATGTCCATCATCGGTCTCGTTCTGATGGTCAGTCTCATTGTCGCTGGAACCATGGCGATGTTAATGCTTCACAACGGCATACGGTAATTTTTCGCAGCGTATAAAGAGACAAGAACAAAAATGGAGATGAATACATTGATGAAATGGTTCGTTGCCGCCAGCGTTGCCATCGGCATCTCCGGCACGGTCAAAGCCGATTCGATATCTTACACCAATACGGTTTCAGGCCTGGTAGACTGGACCAAACAGTTGGGTCTTGCACAATTCAATCCCGGTTTGGGTGATCTGCAATCCGTCACCATCAGCTTGTCCGCCGGGTTGAACAGCACGTTCACCATCACCAACACCGGTGGTTCAACCTATGGCGTGGGCTCCTATGCCATAAGGAGTCTTGATGTTTATCTGGGTTCTTCTTCGCTTGACCAGGCGGTTGATGCACAGAACCCGAATGGAAGCGGCAGCCCCTGGCTGACCGCTTATAGCGATCGCCTCAGCCTCAACAATCTTGCTCCCAACGCCTCCGTTTCCGGCACACGGACCGGTAATGCCGGCCCGCTGTATGCCAGCTATACCGACAATACCACGTTGGGTTATTTTACCGGCAGTGGGACCGCTTTGCTGGATCTCTACACCGCAAGCGGTTTTTTAATGAACCTTATCAATGGAAGTTCCTATGATTCGGCGCAGTCCACGACCGCAACCGTTACCGGTATCGTCACCTATGATTTCATCGTGGTTCCCGAGCCTTCACCCATGGCCTTGATGGGGATGGGATTGCTGATGCTTTGGCCGCTGATTCGAAAAAGATAAACGCTGCTCGCCCATACACGGATGCGGGAAAATAAACTCGCATCTGTTTTTATTTTTCAGTTGTGGTTCAAGCGTCGGGGCGGCTATTCTCGCCGCACAACCTCAATCACATGAAAACAAAAATGCGCTCCCTGTTGTGCTCATCCCTGTTGTTCATCGCGCCGCCGTTGTTCGCGGCGGACACCGCACCCGCCGCCACCTGGCGCGCGCAATCGCTCGGCATGGCCATCAGCAACGTGCTGATTTTTGCCGCCATCGGCATTGTCGCCGCCATCATCGGCTTCAAAGTGTTCGACAAATGCACGCCGGGGCATCTGGAGAAAGAAATCCTCGAAAACAAAAACGTTGCCGCCGCCATCATCGCCGCCGCGGTGATTCTGGGTGTCAGCATCATCATCGCCGCATCCATGCTGGGTTAAGCAGGCTTGCGAAATGAAACGGAGCAAACGCATCCGCTTGATTTTGCTGGGCGGCTTGTCCGTCGGCGCGCTGACGGGCTGCGAGCAAAAGCCGTCCCTCAGCGCGGAGAATTTTTACACCAACAACTTCTACATTCCCGGTACCGGCTATTATCACGCGCCGTTTCGCAACTGGTATTCGCTGCCTTACAATCATTTTGACGCGCAGAAAAATCTTTATTTCTACGGCGGCCAGTGGGGCGCGCAGCCGTTCGAAAGCATCACCAACATTTCCTCGCCCACACCCGCAGCCGTGCAGTCCGCGCAAAATTCGCGCACGGACATTTCGCGCGGCGGCTTTGGCGGTTTTTCGGGCGGACACTATTACGGCGGCGGCTGGGGAATATCCTCGTGATGAAACGCCACCTGTGCCAACCCCGTTCTGACTGGCGCGAAAAAGTTGAAAGCGTTGGTCTGACATTTCATTCGCATGACAACGGGCCTTACTGGGACGAATCCGCCGGTTACGAACTTACCCGCGCCGAGGTGGACGAATTGGAACTGGCCGCGAACACAATGCATTTTCTTTGCATTGATGCCGCCGAGGCCGTCATCAAGAACAACTGGTGGACGCGGCTGGAAATTCCCGAAGCCGCCGTGCCGTGCATTTTGAAATCGTGGGAGCGCGATGATTTCAGCCTTTACGGCCGGTTTGATTTTGCCTACGACGGCGTCACCCCGCCGAAACTGCTCGAATACAACGCCGATACGCCGACCGCGCTGGTCGAGGCCGCCGTCGCCCAATGGTTCTGGCTGCGGGAAACCCGTCCCGGCGCGGATCAATTCAATTCCATCCACGAGCGGCTCATCGAAGCCTGGAAACGCTTCGCGGGCCATACAATTCACTTCAGCAGCGTCCGCGAGCACGCCGAGGATGAGATGACGGTGCTCTATTTGCGCGACACCGGCGAGCAGGCCGGCGTGAAAACGAAGGCGGTTTTCATTGACGACATCGGCTGGCATCGGACGAAAAAGATTTTCCTGGACCTCGATGAACAACCTATTCAACGCTGCTTCAAGTTGTATCCGTGGGAATGGCTTTGGCAGGAGGAATCCAGCGCGCACCTGGCAAACGACTGCCTGCAATTCATCGAGCCGGCTTGGAAAATGCTTTTGAGCAACAAGGGTTTGCTGCCGATTTTGTGGGAGCTTTTTCCCGGCCATCCGAATCTGCTTCCGGCGTTTGAATTCGCCGAACCGCTCGGCAACCGCTACGTCCGCAAACCGAAATTGAGCCGCGAAGGTTGCAACGTCTCCTGGGTTGAGGGCGGCGTGGTGGTCGAGGAAAACGACGGCGGGTATGGCGGCCACGGATATGTCTTCCAATCGCCCGCCGTGCTGCCGGACTTTGACGGCAATCATCCCGTGTTTGGCGTGTGGGTGGTGGATCACGAAGCCGCCGGTCTCGGCATCCGCGAGGACACCCGGCACATCACCGGCAACCTGAGCCGGTTCGTGCCGCACTTTTTCAAATGAGCTTTGAAAATCCAACCCTGCTCCGCATCGGCATGCACGGAAATTTTGCCGGCAAGGATTATCGTGTCGCCGGCCGCGTTGTCATGGGCGAGACCGAAGGCGGTGAAACTTATTATTGGAATGAATTCAACCTTGAATCCACGGACGGCCGTTACGCGGATCTCGTATTTGAAGAAAACGAACGCGGCGGCGAGTGGCGGCTGTTCACCCTGTTCAAGCCGGAATATCCGATGACCGCCGCGGATGCCGCGACCAAGCGGGTTGGCGACCACCTCAACCTCACCGGCGAAGACGTCCGCGTCACTCTGCGGAGCACATCGCGCGTTTATCACATCGAAGGCCAGGCGCCCGAAGGCGTTGAGATCGGCGACGTGGCGAACTATTTCAACGCCGAGGCCGGCAACGACATGCAGGTCGTGAGCTGGACCGGCGACGAGGTGGAGTATTACAACGGCGTGAATATCGCGCAAAGCGTGGTTGCCACCGCCTTCCATGTGCCGCACGCCTCCGATTCAAGCTCCTTCAGTGACAGCGATTCGTCATGCCTGGGGGGAAACGAAGAACATTACGACAGCATCGCCAAATTTATTCTGAAGGCGGCCGTTGTCATCTTTTGTTTCTTCATTGTGTTTGGCCGGCATTTTTCCTGCTCGACGGGTTATGAATCCGAGCCGGTGAAAAAGGTTAATGCCGCCGCGCCGCCGTTGACGGTCGGGGCGACGGGCAAATTGCTGGGTTGGGATTATCGCATCTCCGCCCACGCCATCGTGGAAATTGCCGAGGTGGACATCCGTTTTGAACGCCACGAATATCAGTTGCTCGATGATGACGGGCACCCGGCGTTGCTGGTTTGCGGATGGAAATCCGGGTCCGACAATTGGTTTCTGTTCACACCCGTCGAACCGACGATGCCGCTGTCTTCGCAGCAAGCCGGCGCAAAGAAACTGGGAGACATTGTGACCCTGGATAATCTGTCTGCGCCGGTCGGCGAACTTTTTCAATCCACCATTCGGCAATTGGAACCGGACCCTTCGCCGTCACCGTGGGTGAAGAAAGGCGATGTGTATTATGGATTCAGTGCCCAGTCTCCCTCCGACCTGCTGCTCGCGCGTTGGAACGCCGGCGGCATCACCTTCCATCGGGGGAAAAGCCTGCCGGCGAAAGACGCCATCGCCGCCTTCAACCAGCCCGCCGGGAAATAGGCCGGTTCCCTTTTGCGTTTCCACCGCGAACCATGCGGACCACACGAAAAAAGGGTGGCTGTTTGCAACTTTCGGTGGGGCGAGCGTACTCGCGAGCCGATTTTGAAAACAAATTCCTTCAGTCCCGGCACGCGAGTACGCTCGCCCCACCAAGGTAGCCCACTGCCTGTTTTCCCGCGGTTGGACAAGCCGCCGCACATTTGTTAGCCTCCGCGACGACAACATGAGCAATCCGAACACAGGTAATCCGCCGGCACCGCCAGCACCATCCGATTTCATCCGCGACATCGTCGCCCAGCACGTCGCCGAAAAGAAATATCCACAGATTCACACCCGCTTTCCGCCCGAGCCCAACGGTTACCTGCACATCGGCCACGCCAAAAGCATCTGCCTCAACTTCGGCATCGCGCGCGAATTCGGCGGCGTCTGCAACCTGCGCATGGACGACACCAACCCGACCAAGGAAGATGTCGAATACGTGGACTCCATCATCGAGGACGTGAACTGGCTGATTGCCGGCTGGGCCGACAAAAATCTCGGCCTCAAACCCAAAGGCAAAACGCCGGAATCAGTTACCAGTAATGGCAAGCCGGATTTCTTTCTTGGGGCAGTGACGGGAACATCCAACATCCAACATCCAACATCCAACATCCAAGTTGAACCGTTTTACGCTTCGGATTATTTCGATCAAATCTACGAATACGCCATCGCGCTCATCAAAAAAGGCAAGGCCTACGTCTGCGACCTGACACCGGACGAAACCGACGAATACCGCCGCAATGCCAAGGAAAGCCCGTTCCGCAACCGGCCGGTCGCCGAAAATCTTGACCTGTTCACGCGGATGAAGAATGGCGAATTTCCTGACGGCGCGCGCACGCTCCGCGCGAAGATTGACGTGACCGCGCCGAACATCTGGATGCGCGATCCGCTCATTTACCGCATCCGCCACGCCGACCATCATCACACCGGCGGCAAATGGTGCGTTTATCCGATGTATGATTTCGCGCATTGCCTGAGCGATTACCTCGAAGGCATCACGCACAGCATTTGCACGCTCGAATTTGAGGTGCATCGCCCGCTTTACGACTGGATCCTGGAGAACCTCGACCTGCCGCGTCCCCTGCCCCATCAATACGAATTCGCCCGGCTCAGCGTCGGTTACACCATCATGAGCAAGCGCAAGCTGATGCAGCTCGTGAACGAAAAACTCGTCACCGGCTGGGACGACCCGCGCATGCCCACTATCTGCGGCATCCGGCGGCGCGGCGTCACCGCGGAAGCGTTGCGTGCCTTTGCCTACAACATCGGCATCACCAAATACAACGGCCTCACCGACGTGGCCGTGCTCGAACACGCCATCCGTGAAGATCTGAACAAACGCGCCCTGCGCCGTCTGGCCGTGTTGCGTCCCATCAAGGTCGTCATCACCAATTATCCCGAAGGCAAGACCGAAGAACTGGACGCCGTGAACAATCCCGAGGACGAAAGCGCGGGCAAACGGAAGATTCCATTCAGCCGCGAACTGTACATCGAGCAGGACGATTTCAAGGAAGTTGCCGTGCCGAAATTCTTCCGTCTGAAACCCGGCGGCGAAGTCCGGTTGAAATACGCTTACATCATCAAATGCGACCAAGTGGTAAAGGACGCCGCCGGCAAGATTGTCGAACTGCGTTGCGCCGCCGATCTCGACAGCAAAACCGGCGGCGCGACAGCAAACCGCAAGGTGAAAGGCACAATCCATTGGGTGAGCGCCGCGCATGCCGTGGATGCTGAAGTGCGCCTCTACGACCGCCTCTTCACCGAAGCTGAACCCGAAAAAGACGGGCGCGATTTCAAATCCGTGCTCAACCCGCATTCACTCGAAGTGGTGACGGCGAAATGCGAGCCGAGCCTGAAGGAAGCGAAGCCGGAGCTGCGCTATCAATTCGAGCGCCTCGCCTATTTTGCGTTGGATAAAGACAGAGCGCCCGGCAAGCTCGTTTTGAATCGCACCATCACGTTAAAAGATGCCTGGGCGAAGGAAGCGCACAAGTGATGAAGATTAGTCAAATCACATCAGGCCGTGAATACTGATCCCAAACAGGTTGATCCAGATAAAGACCCATACAAGAATCTCATTGGATATTTTGACTCGCAGGTTCTTGCATCGTATCGAAATGAGCCGGACAAATTTCTTATTGAGACCGATTTTTTCCACGGAAATATTGAGACGACAAACGAATATTACAAAGAACTGGAAGCGATAAATCGGACGAATGAAGTTATTGATGTTCTATTCGGATACCAAAGATTGTCCGCGCTTCAGAGCCACACTATTCAATTTGCCAAGCAACTCAAATGAAAGGCAAAACAATCGAGCACATAGAATTTGGATCCAGAAATGAAATCGCAAACGTCCATCAAAGTGAAGTGCTTAAAATCCATTTCACGGATGGTTCTATATTAGGCATTGACACGCATTCAAATGTGGGAAATTTGGCTCACGACGTCCCCGGTTTCAAAGGTGAAGATGTTCATATCAGTTTTGACTTGCACTGGGTGCCTGAAAAATAAAACGGGTCTTGAGTATTAACACTCACCGTAATGGGTGACGGGATTGCTCCAATCGCTATAACCGGTGCCGAGCGCGTTGCCGAAGTTTCACTGGTTCATTGTCAATGCCAAGTCGCAAAGATGCCAAGACATGACTTCTCGTGGCACAGGCCTCCGGCCTGTGAATCCACAACCCAGACCAGAGGTCTGTGCCACAGTGATTTATTCTTAACGCCAACCGGGGACGTTGTCCCCGGCTAATTTCCGTTGCCGCTTCGCGGCATTTTCAACGCAAAGGCGCCAAGACGCGGGGAGGAACGGGGATTTTATTTGGAGATGACATGAGTAGTTGGCTGGCGGGCGCCGAGGCGCTACACCAACCAACTGTATGCTCAAACAAAAACTAAATACCTCCGAAGTTCGCGCGGATCAAGTCGCGAGCAATAAACCTCAAACCCTCAAATTGGGATTGGACGTTCACGCCGACACGATTGTGGTCGTGCGCATTCTGGATAATAGCGCGCCCCAGCCGGCTCAAAAGTTCACCCCGGCCAAGTTCTCGGACTGGATCAAGACCCAGCTGCCGCTGGCCGGGCAGGTGCATAGCTGCTATGAAGCCGGCCCTTTCGGCTACGGCCTGCACCGCACCTTGATCGCGCTGGGCGTCCACAACCTGGTGGTGCAACCCGTCTGCTTGGACGAACAGCACAAGGGTGTCAACCACGACAAGAGCGACGCCAAACAACTGGCGCTGCGGCTGGATCGCTACGTGGCCGGCAATCCGCACGCCCTGGCCACCGTCCGTGTGCCCACGCCACAGGAGGAACAAAAACGCATCGAAAGCCGCCAGCGGGAACAACTCAAACGCGAAGTCAAACGCGTGGCGGCGCAAGGCCGCAGCCTCCTGCTCACCCAGGGCCAGCGCCAAAAGAAAGGCTGGTGGGAGGACCGGCGCTGGTCGAAGCTCAAACTCAAACTTCCGGCCTGGCTGGTGTTACGGCTGGAGTGTTTCCGCCGCGTGCTGACCACCCTGACCGCCGAGTTGGACGCCGCCACTACAGCCTTGGAACAGGCTGCGCCCGCCCTGCGCCCCAAAGGCTTGGGCGGACTCAGTTACGAAGTGGTCGAACGCGAGATCGGGGACTGGCATCGTTTCCGCAACCGGCGCCAAGTCGGCAGCTACACCGGCCTGTGTGGCGGAGTCAGTGCCAGCGGCAACAGCCAGCATTTGTTGCCGATCACCAAACACGGCAACGTGCGGCTGCGCACCGCGCTGGTGGAACTGGCTTGGCGGTTGGTCGTCTGGCAACGCGACTGTGCGTTGGTGAAAAAATGGCGACATGTCTTTGGCAACCCGAAGGCGACGAAGGCCGCCAAGAAGAAAGCCATCGTGGCCATGGCGCGGCAAATGGCGGTTGATCTGTGGCGCTGGCGCACCGGACGTGTTCCTGCCCAAACCTTCGGCTGGACGATGGTCGGCACGGAGAACTGAGGTTTGCCAACCGTAAAGACTCAAAACTAATGAAGGCCGACCGAGATGATTTGAAACGGCGCGCGCCCGGAGCCGCACTGGGGTTGGCAACGACCCGATTTGGAGATTGGGCGCGCTCGTTTCTTGGCTGTGACCGCACGCGTCAACTGGTGCCGTCCCTTCGGGGCCGCGCACGGATAGCAGGAAGAGCAACGGCCAAGTCCGTTGACCGCGCCAAGGAAACGTTTTGAAAAACGAAAAGCCGGAAAGGAAAAACAAAGACCGCTTTTAAGAAAAAACAGCCGAAGCGCCACACAAGCCTTGACATTACTCATAGCAGTGCGGTGACAGGTCACCGCCTTCCGAACGACGTCCCGCAAGGCAGGATCGCGTCGAACCAAAGCGCCGTCATACCGGCGCACTCCAAAACCCTTTGCGTTTCTGCGCCTTCGCGTCTCCTGCTGCGCGCCTGTGGAGTTGCATAAAATCCCCCCCCCCACTGCCGCTCCGCAGCCGGCTGACGACTCATTGAAAGCATTTCCCCAGACACTTTGCGTGTTTAGCATATCCGCAGTTCAGCCTTTCCACAGGCAGGAACGGCTTTAGACTTGTGCTGGCTGCGGGATGTGGTTTGTTGGTTTCCATCCGGTCAACCCGTTTGTTTTATGAAAAAGATGATCTTCACGTTCCTGGTGGCAGTGGTCCTCGCCACCTCGGGTCCGTCAGCCGTTGCCGCCGACGCCACGGTTGAACTCAAGGCCTTGGTCGGGAAAATCAAGGACGACATGGCCGACGGCAAAACGAACATGAGTGATTTTACCGATGACCTGAGGCAATTCGATGACCTGCTCGCCAGGCACAAGGGCGAAAAAACGGATGCGGTCGCCAACATCGTGTACATGAAAGCCATGTTGTACGACCAGGGTTTTCACGATCAGGCCAGAGCCGCCGAACTCGTGAAGCAACTCAAGGTGGATTTCCAAGGCACTGAATTCGTCGCCGCCCTGGAAAGACGCGAAGCAGCGGAACTGGCGGCCCAAAAAATACGCGCCGCGCTGGCGGTGGGAACAAAATTCCCCGACTTCAACGAAACCGACGTGTCCGGCAAACCGATTTCCATCACCAACTACCAGGGCAAGGTGGTGCTGCTGGATTTCTGGGCGGCGTCGAGCGCGTCATCCCGCACCGAACTGCCTTATGTCATGGCCGCCTACAGAAAATATCACGACCAGGGATTTGAGATCATTGGCATCAGCCTGGATCAAGACATGGCTAAATTCACCGAATTCGCCCAAACCATGCGCCTGAGCTGGCCGCAATTCTTCGACGGTCAGGGCTGGCAGAACAAACTGGCGGTGAAGTATGGCGTTGAGAAAATCCCCGCCACCTACCTGCTCGATCGGGAAGGAAAGATCATCGGCAAAGATTTGCACGGCGAGGCGCTGCCGGCTGCAGTGGCCAAAGCCTTGGAGAAAAATTGACGCCGCGACACCGGTTTGTTTTGCCCGCCTTTCGCATCGGCGGATGGACTGTTCAAGGATTTTGTCCTGACCCGTTGAACGCGGTTGTCGGAGTCGCGGTAATTCATATTATAATGCAAAGGCACCAAGACCTGACGTGGCTTGCGCCGCAACCAAAGGAGCGCGGAATGTGACGAAGTTGGCGGATAGCACTGCAGAGGACAGGAATTTTTTATTCGGAGCGCACGCGCCTTGCGTTAAATCCGTTGCCCGGTCACGTGTTCGGGATCGGTTCGTCGGCCTTGATGCCCAGCCAGCAGACGGCGGAGCACAAATAAAAGAACGCCACGGTCAACAGCGAGATGTTCCAGGAATCCCACCAACTGAGACACAGTCCCATCAACAGCGGCATGGCTGTACCGCCCAAGTTGCCGAAGGTGTTCATCGCGCCGGTGATGACGCCAGCGTGGTGACCGCCGATGTCCAGACACGTCGCCCAGCCGGCGGCGACGCCAAACGTGGCCAGCCCGGCCGAGGCGGCAAAGAGGAACGCCGACATCTTTGCATCCTTGGTCGTGACCGCCACCACCAGCAGCACCGCAGCCAACGGCAATCCAATCAGCCCAGGGATGCGTCGTCCCCAACGCCGGCCCACGCGCCGGATGAGGCGGTCGCTCACCCAACCGCCGCCCGCCACGCCCGCCGCCATGCAAAGCAGCGGCAACATGGCGAGCCAGCCGGTGGTTTTGAGGTCGAACCCGCGTGCTTTGAGCAGGTATTTCGGCATCCAGGTCAGGAAAAAATACCAGCCGTAAAGCACACCATAATACATGCCGCACAGGAGGAGCAATGAACGGTTGCGCAACAGGCTCGACCAAGGCACACGAGGGTGCAACACGGGCGGCGGCGTGCCGATGAGCTTCAATTCGGCCTCGTTCACGGAACGGTGATGGTGCGGGTCATCACGAAACCACCAGTACCACACCCCGACCCACACGAATCCGGTGAGTGAGTACAGGAAAAAAATCATCCGCCAGTTGCCGCGCAAGGCGCCGAGAATTTCGGCGGTCAGCTTTTGGGTGACGGCGCCACCGACCAGCGCGGTCATGATGGCCAGTCCAAACGCGTTGCCGCGCCAGTTTTCAGGCAGCCAGCGCGAAAAGGCGCGGGAGAGGCCAGGGAACACGCCCGCTTCGCCCATGCCAAACAGGAACCGCACGCAAAACAAGGAGATGAATCCCCCCACCAGACCGGTCGCGGCGGTCATCAGCGACCACCACAAGACCACTCGCGCCATCATCAGCCGTGGTCCGAACCGGTCGGCCAGCCAGCCGGCGGGGACTTCGAATACGGCATATGCGAAGGTGAACACGCTGAACACCAAACCCATTCGGGCGTCGCTTAACCCAAGGTCTTTCTGTATGAACGGCGCGTTCATGGAGATGCACACGCGGTCGAGATAGGAAATGGCGGTGACGACGAGGGCAAAGGCCAGGACACCGTAGCGTGCATGAGTAGCAGACACGGAACCTGCCGCCGGGTCCTTCAGGGAATCTGCCATGCGGTGACAATAGCGAAAGAATAATGGCGGCTGCAACCCCATAACGGCGGATCGTGGCGCGCCGAATTTCAACGCCAAGGCGGTTTGTATCATGCCTGACGGCTCATTCAAATTTTTGTCCTCGACCCGTTAAGCGGTTGCCGGAGTGGCGGGAATCCTGACTCGACATTCGCGCCGGGAGGCTTCAGGGTAAGGAGCCATAAGCCTATGGCAAAATGTGGATATTGCGGCTCGACGATTATCATGGGTGGCTTGACCTCGGGCACCCAGCGCTTCTGCAACAAAAAATGCCTCACCAACGCTTATGTTCTCAGCGTTGCCCAAAAAGTCCCGCCGGACGTGATTGACCGGCAGGTGGAGGAAATTTTCCGGGGCAATTGTCCCAAGTGCCGGGGACTCGGCCCGATTGATGTTCACAAAGTCCATCAAGTCTGGTCGGCCCTCGTGCTGACCCGGTGGACCACCACGCCGCAGGTTTCCTGCCGTTCCTGCGCGACCAAAAGCCAGTTGGGCGGCGTGTTGTTCTCGGCCGTGCTCGGCTGGTGGGGATTTCCCTGGGGACTCATCCTGACCCCGGTCCAGATTACGCGCAACATAGCCGGCATGTGTAAAGGGCCGGACTCCTCAAAACCGTCCGACAGTTTGCGAAAGCTCGTTCTGGTCAACATCGGCATGCAGGCGCTGCAGAAGAGCCAGCAAAACACCCCACCGCCACTTGCAAAATGAAAAACACCTGGGCACTGGCAACAAAGTTTACAAAGGATGAGACGACATGAAGCTTGCGAAATCAACCTTGCACGTGTGGCTCGCGATATTAACTGCGGCGGGTTTTCTTCTTTCCACAGCGACAGGGTGTAAAAAAACGGCCATTACGAGATCAAACCAATCTGCTCTTTCTCTCGAACAGGCCAAAGAGCAAAGATTGGCGTGGAACCTCAAAACGCTGGTTGAGGCTTACGAAAAAGCAGGGCATACCAGTCTCAAATGGGACGAGCCGGCCAAGCGCACCCTGACTGAATTTGCCCGCAGCCGTTCCCAATGCATGGCATCGAATGAAGCTTGGGGATTGATTATTTCCACCAATTGCACCGCCGCCGTTGATGCGGGTTGCGATGACCCGATGATTCATTATTTGCATGTCCGCTTTTGCATGAATCAGACCAACAGTGCGCAGGCGTTCACCGATGCGTATTGCCAAACGGCGAAGGACATGCAAAAGAGCATGTATCCTCCGGTCCGGAAATTTTATGCGGCAGCACGGGCATTGGATCAAATCATATACACCTATGGTACGAACACGGCCAACCAGCCGATTTGGCGAGAATTTACACCATTAATCAGTCAAAGCGTTGAGGCAGCCCTTAACGACAAGACCATGCCGGCACATGAGGCGTATGAGATTGCCAATGAAGCACTGTATTTGATCAGCGGCGATACGAATCATTATCAACAAGCTTACCATTGTGTTGAAAAACTAATGTTGGAAAACTGGCCGAACGATTACACCACTTGGTTGTTGAAAGGCCGGGCCTTCATTGACATGGCATGGCATGCCCGTGGTAGTGGTTGGGCCTACACCGTCAGCGACAAAGGTTGGGAACATTTCAGTGAACGACTTGCCACGGCGAAGGAAGCCTTGGAACATGCTTGGAAGTTGAACCCCAAAGACTCCGAAATTACCCACCAGATGATGACCGTGATGCTGGGCCAGGGTGGAGGTCGAAACCGGATGGAATTGTGGTTTGATCGGGCGATGGCCTTGGACCCCAATGACTATGAGGTCTGTTCCAGAAAACTCTACTATCTAGAGCCCAAATGGTATGGCTCCCGGGAAGCCATGCTTGATTTCGGGCGCGAATGCATACAGAACACAAATTGGGCCGGGCGGATTCCATTGGTGCTGGTTGACGCCCATTGGAACTATTGCCAAGGGTACATTGACAAATCAGAACAGACCAATTACTGGAAGCAACCCGATGTCTGGGCCGACATCAAATCCGCCTACGACCGCTTCTTTCAGTTGAACCCCAATACCACAGGTTATTATGAATATTATGCTTGGTACGCATATCAAGCCGAGCAATGGAAAACACTGAACGAGTTGATTCCAAAATTGGGGCCGGAAACCTATTACCATTTCGGCGGCAAGGATGAATTCGAAAAGATGGTCCAAGCGGTCAAAGAACATGCTGTAAGCATCAAAGTCGAAGAAAACAAATAAAATACGGCGATACTGATTCGCGTGTAAAACCAAATTGACATTGTTCGCGACTGTGCGACTGTGCCTGACGACTCCTTCAAAGAATTTGTCCGCGACCAGTTGGGCGCGTTGTGCCGGAGGTTTGGCTAGAGGCGCAGGCGACCGGAACTTGAAATGACCACCGATCCAGGCGGCACATCTCTCACACGCGAACGGAAGATTTGCTGAATGGCGTCCAGCAGTTCGGGCATCTTGACCGGTTTTTGGAAGTAGTTCGCTGCGCCAGCAGCCAGACAACGATCCCTGTATTCCCCCGGGTCAGCCCCGGAAATGAGGAATACGGGGATGCGACTGGCTTGGGGTCCGCCCATGTGTTGGAGCCAATGCATAATCTGAAACGCATCCCAAGTGTTGCCGACCTGGGAGATATCGGGCGGAAAGAAAATATCGAGCAGGATGAGGTCCGGCTGTTTCTGAAGCACGATAGTGAAGGCTTCAGGACCGTCAACGGCGGTAAACACGTCGTAGCCTGCGGATTTGAGGGCCAACGACAAGACTCTCAGGATTATCGGATTGTCATCAACAACCAAAATTTTTTTGGCAGAAAAACTTAACGGCATAACATCTGAATTGTCCATTTATAGGACATGCGCCGTGAAAAGGCAAGCTAAATTTTTGGCAATTTTGCCCACGCCTCTTGGGAACGCCGCCTTTTGAAGTGCCATCTCGCAACATCGTCGCATTCTGCAAAGAATTGGCCGGAGTGCGCCCGTCCTCGGGCGCAGCAACATCCTCAGCCCGGAGTGGCTGATTATTCACCTACCTCCCGCCCGCCGCGCGTTGCTGGAGCCGGGGACGGCTGCACTCCGTTTTGGTTGCGTCTCCGCCGCGTTAAAGGCTTTGCACCCCCTTCTTTGGCTACGACGTGACACGTCGCGTTTTTTGCGTTAAATCTTTACTTCAATGCCTGACGACTCCTTCAAAGAATTTGTCCTCGACCAGTTGAGCGCGTTGCCGGATGTGCGCGCCAGGGCGATGTTCGGCGCGCATGGGCTGTATTCGGGCGAATCCTTCTTTGGGATTCTGGACGAGGGACGGCTGTTTTTCAAAACGGATGCGCAGTCACAAGCTGATTATACTGCCCACGGCATGGGACCGTTCACCTATGAGTCGAAGGGGAAAGTGATGACGATGGCGTATCACGAAGTGCCGCCGGACGTGCTGGAAAACCGGGAAGAGCTGGTGATATGGGCGCGGCAGGCGATTCAAATTGCCACCGGCAGCAAGAAGTCTCCCAAGTTGTCCCGGCCAAAGCACGCCCCGCGCAAGTCCACAAGGGGCACAATCGCACGCTGTCCCCGACTTTGATGGCAACAGCGGAGCGCGGATGCACTTGTCCGCAAGATTGTGATCCGTTTTGATTTGGGAGCGCACCTGTCCGCCGGCGGAATTGAGTCACCAACCTCCCTCCCGCCGCGCGTTGCCGCAGCCGGGGACGGCTGCACTCCGTTTTGGATGCGGCTTGGCCGTCTTAAGGCTTTGCGTCTTTCACCCTGCGCACCAAAGCGCAACTACGGCGTGACAGGCTGCGTTCTTTTCGTTAAACCTTCCCGGCATGAAATCATTTATCACTGCCACGGCAATCTGGCTGGCCGCTGTCGCCATATCCACTTCCGGCGCGGAAACCAATGCCCCGGCCTCAACAGAATCGCCGCAACCGGTTCGGCTGCCTGAAGTGCGCCTGCGCGATTGCTGCGTCTGGCCGGACACCAACACACAGATGTATTATCTCGTCAGTTCCACGGACCGGCGCGGAACAAACGGGCGGCCGGCGGTGATTGAGTACACCAGCAAAGATTTGGAAACGTGGGAAGGGCCGCGCGTGATTTTTGAAATCCCGGAGGATTTCTGGGCGCAACGCGGCATCTGGGCGCCGGAGCTCCACGCTTACCAGGGGAAATTTTATTTGTTCCTCACGTTCGACACGGACAACCGGTTTCCGGAACAATGGCGCAACTGGATGCCCCGCGTGAAACGCGGTTCGCAGGTGCTGGTGAGCGATTCACCGTCCGGCCCGTTCAAACCGTTTGCCAATCATTCCACCCTGCCCGCGGACATGATGACGCTGGACGGAACATTGTGGGTGGAGGATGGCGTGCCGTACATGGTTTTTTCCCAGGAATGGGTGCAAATCACGGACGGAAGAATGGAATACATTCAGCTCAAGGATGATTTGTCCGAAACAGTCGGCGAACCGAAATGGATGTTTCAAGCCAGCGACGCGCTGTGGAGCAGCAAATCGAAGCGATACGGCTGTCACGTCACCGATGGCCCTTATCTTTACAGCTCCAAAAGCGGGAAGCTCATGATGGTCTGGTCGAGCTTCGGCCCGGGCGGCTACACCGTGGGCGTGGCATTGTCGAAATCGGGCAAGCTCGCCGGTCCGTGGGAGCAACAGGCGCAGCCTTTGTTCGCCGAGGACGGCGGGCATCCGATGTTATTTCATCGTTTCGACGGGCAGTTGATGATGATCCTGCATCAGCCGAACCATGCGCCGAATGAACGCGCGCGGCTGCTGGAGGTGGAAGACACGGGTGACACGATCCGGTTGAAAAACCGTTGATGGTCCGCCCATTTTACAACCCATGCCGGACGACTCGTTCGAGAAATTGTCCACGAGCCGTTGCACGCGTGGCCGTTCAGCGGCTTCTACTGTTTGTAATGGCAGAGGTATGCCACGTCGGTGGTGGCCTCGACCTCAAAGGAGGCATGCGCCGGGACCACAAAAGACTGGCCCCGGGCAAACGTCTGCCACGCGGCACCCGGAAGTTTCGCCTTTAACGTGCCGGCGACGACGTGCATGTGTTCTTCCGAGTCGGTCTTGAAGGTGTATTTGCCCGGCTCGATGACGCCCGCCGTGGCCGGGCCTTCCGAGGTGTTCACGGCCAGACTCTGAACTTTTCCGTCAAAATATGAATTATGTTTCATGGGCAAACAGTGTTGCCGGTTCAGGCCAAATTGGCAACCCGGCAGGTGGCGGCTGTGGTGTTTCGGTTTGGGTGGGGCGAGGCTGCTGATGAGTCGGGCCTGCCGCGTCAACTTGTCGCGTCGAAACAGCGTGAAGACGGAAGCATGGCAACGACGGCTCGCGAGGAATCTCGCCCCGCCGAAATTGCATATTGTACCTGTACCATCATCCGGCGGCGGACTTGTATTTCCCCGACGGTACGCGTAGAACACTTTGCACCATGACGGTGAATGACGATAAAAACAGCCTGGATTTATCCTCCAAGCGGGCCGCGAGGCTCAGGATCATCGGCATCGTCGTGCTGGTGCTGGGCCTTGGCGGCGCGGGTGTGGTTTATTGGCTGGGAACGCGTTCTCCGGATGTGATGAATGACCTCTCCATGGTGGGGTACAACAAGGCCCAGACGCGGCAAATGGGAATGCTTTACGGCAAAATGGGCCCCGTAATCGAGGAATGGTTTGACGACCTGAAACAGCCCGGCACGCAGGCGGAAATCATCGTGGCGATTTCAATCCTCGTAGCGGCCGGCTGCTTTTACTTCGCTCGATTGTTGGGCCACGACGACGAACCACGCTGACGGAATTGTGCGCCGGGGCGATGCGCGGTGATTTCGGAGATGTGCGGTTTGTGTCCGCTTGAAATCTACACGCCCGGCCGCGCCGGCGTGCCGCCATTCATGGTTGGCGTTTGTTCGACCGGGGCAGTGGCTTCTACCACGCCATTCTTGCTCATGAATTCAGTGTAACTTTGCTGCTCCGCTTCGGCTTTCTCAATGGTATTCCTGAGGGATTCCAATTCACGTGAGAGAGTGGTTTGTTCATTGGCCAGATGTTCAGCCAGTTGCGCAATATACTCCGGCAACTTTTGACCCCTCGGATCGCTCGCCATGAAGTCACTCAGATCCTTCACGTGTTCACGTATCAGGGTGCCGACATGGACGACATTGGCGATCTTGGATTGCTTCACCTGGTCGGCAACCAGGTTGGCGGAGACATCGGCGTTCTTGAGCATATTGCCCACGTTATGCAGCACCCCGGCGGCTATCTCCACCATCCCCGCCTGGCGGGAAGCGGCGAGGAGTTCCTTTTGTGTCTTCTCGACCTCCGCCTCCACTCGTTTGCGCCCGTCAATTTCCGATTGCAGTTCCTCCAGGGCCCTGGTCAGGTACGCCGTTTTCTTTTTAACTTCAGATTCCAATTCGGACCGCAAATGCTGTTCCTCACGCTCCAACCGCATACGCTCTTTGAGCAAGGTTTCGATGTGGACCATGCCGGTCAGCAGCAGCAGAGAAATGAGCGAATACATCACCTCAATCTCGAGCCCCAACGGTTCGTCGGAATTGAACCACGGAATGGATTGAAACAAGTGGAGCAGTGCCAGAAGCGTAAAGGCCCAGAACAGCGACCAACCCACACGTGCCGTCCCGAAAATCCGGTTTAATCGCAAAGCGTAACCGGCGACGGCGAATTGCAGCGCGCCGGTGATGAATCCCATGATTTGTGGGAAACTGAAACTCATGCCAACCCTTCTTGCGTGATAACATCAACGCTGCCTTCTGAAGTCCGCCCATGTCCAGAATCTTGACATGGCCTGCCTTCGTCTTGCTCAAATCGCCTCTTATCGTCGGTTCCCATAATTAACTCAACTGGGATAAAGCATTTGGAGAGCCAAGAGTAAACGGCTGACGCGGGCGCTTCGGAGTTGCAGCGTCGGCGCTGCGTGCCGATTTTGTCTGAACGATTTTTCAAGCCACAGGCTCAACGCTACTACAACCTCATGTTTTTTGCTTTTCTTACACGAAGGCCGGAAGGATTATCATGCGCCATGAAACGAATTTTTATTTCCCTTGCGCTGGTTTGCGCCGCCAGTGCGCGGGCCGATCTGGTCACACAACAGCAAATCACCACACCGAACGACAATGGAGTAATCGTAATAAAGATCAAGGGCACCAATATCCGCATGGACATGTTTGCCGACCAGCCGAAGGCCTTGAGCACCATCACGGATTTGAACACGGGTGAAACCATCACCCTGGTGCACACCCAGAAACTGTATTTGAAATCGCCCGGCCAGCCGATGAAGCAAACCCAGTCGTCGGACACCGCATCCAAAGCGCCTGTGCCACGCGCCACGGGCAAAACCCAGAAAGTGGGCGACTACGACACGGAGCTTTATACGTGGTCGAATTCCCGTGGCATTACCGGGACGGTCTGGGTGGCCAAAAATTATCCGGATTACGCCCGGATCCGGGCCGACTACGCCGTGCTGGACAAAACCGCCGGCGCGGACACGGATATGACTCCCGCGTTGAGCGCGTTGCCGGGCATGGTGGTAAGGTCACAAGTCATCGGTGGCGGCCAGACGATCACGCTGGCCCTGATTTCGGCCAGGGAAGGGCCACTGGACGCTTCGCTGTTTGGAACCCCGCGCGACTACAAGGAAGTGCCCCGGCCAAAGCCTCTCAAGCCGGTCGTCACCCAGTCGGCCCCCCAAAAGGCGCCCGTCAGTTCCACCCCAAAAGCGCCAGACACTTCCACCAAAACGTCCACCCAAAAGTTGCCCGCCTGGTAACGGCCCGTTCAAAAACTTTTTCTTTCGTAGCTGCCAAGGCCTGTCGCGCCATAGCGTAGCGACGGCGGGTAACGAGGCCCCTATTCCCGTGGAAAGGAACACTTCGTTGGAGCCTCCTCGCGTCGGCTGCCACTCCTTTGACGGGTTGATGGGCGACAGGCTGATTTACCCGGGAATTTGCGCTTCCTTGGCCGCGCTGAAACGGCATTGAGTGTTTATCCCGGTGCATTATAATCCGCGGTGATGCCAGTTCAAAACCGCATTGTCAAAGTCCAGAAGCGCAACCGGGCGCTGGTCAAATTCGATTCGGATCGCATTGGCAAGGCCATTTTGCGCGCCGCAGAGTCCATCGGCGGTTTTCACCGGGATTTTCTGCCGGGCATTAACCACAAGATTTTCAGCGCAGAGGGTTCGGATGAAAACATCGCCGGTTTTCTGGCGGATGCGGCCATCGTCTGCCTCAACTCCGACCCGCATCACCTGATTTCGAATTTTCCGCCGACGATTGAGTCCATCCAGGACGAGGTGTTGCACACGCTGCGCAGCTACGGTTTCCAGAACACCGCCGATGCTTACGAATGTTATCGCTGGGGGCGGCATTGGCTGCGGGAAGGGGCGATTTCGCAGGAGCATTTCGCGGGCAACGGCTTTCCGCGCGAGCGCATGGGGCAAATCCTCGGCTGGAACCGCAAGCACGGCGTGGACACGGTGGCCGGCCTCAATGAGGCGGTTCGCAGCGGGCGCATCCAGGAGGTGATCGCCGCTTCGCTGGCAGTTTACGAGGAGTCGCTGGACGAGGCCGCGAGGAAGGTCTTGTCCCGCCTGAACAACGGCGGCCACCGCTTGCGGATGATGTGGGTGAGCGGTCCCAGTTCCTCCGGCAAGACGACCACGACGGTCAAGTTGACGCAGCGGCTCGAAAAACAGGGCCTGCGTTTTTTGATGCTTAATCTCGACGACTATTTCTGGTCGCTGGTCGAGCATCCGACCGACTGGATCAATGACCGGAATTATGAGACGCCGGAAGCGCTGGACATTCAGTTGTTGAATCAGCACCTCCGGGCGCTGCTCGAGGGGCAGACGATTGAAAAGCCGATTTACAGTTTCAAGGAGGGCCGGCGCGTGGACACCAGACAGGTGAGGCTTGAGCCGGACCAGATTCTTTTGCTGGATTGTCTGCACGGGTTTTATCCGCCCATTACCGAAGGGATTGAAGCCGCCGCGCAATTCCGTCTCTACATCGAAACGCTGAACGTGTTGTTCGAAGGCGACGGGAGCACAAACCGGCCCACGCAGTTCACCGACGTGCGTCTCATCCGGCGCATGTTGCGTGACGCGCTCCACCGCAACCACAGCGCGCTGCGCACGATTTTGCACTGGCATTACGTCCGTTACGGAGAGCTGTTCAGCATCATTCCGCTCATGGGGCTGGGCGATCACATCATCAACGGAGGGTTCCCCTTTGATTTGCCGGCGCTCAAACCGTTCTTCATGGGGAAAGGCGGCCTGCTGCCCAAGCCGGAGGACTTCGCGCCTTACGCGGGTTTTCTCGACGCGCGCATCCGCTACGACCGGGTAAAGACGTTGCTCGAATCGGTGGAAGGCTTCACGCAGAAACAACTTGCAACCGGTGACCTCATCCCGGGCGACGCAGTGATCCGGGAATTCATCGGCGGGAGCACGATCAAGATTCCGCACAACGAATAGCCGATCCGGACGCCGGCGGCGTTGGCTTCTGTTCACCGTCCTCATTTTGCACCGGCAACCCTGATATCACAATTCGTGTAATAGCTATTTCAATAATTGTAACATCCGGCGGAAGCTTTACCCCGGCGTGCCATGATGACCGCTGGCCAGATATTCGAAGGCGAACAGGATGAAAATAGGCGTGTATATTTCTAGCAGCCAGAACGCAGGCATCGTCATCGTGCAGGAAATGAAAAATCGGAGCCAAGACGTCAGGACAACGAAAACCAGAAACGCAACGAAGGCCGTCCCGCAGTGGAAATAGTTTGGAATTTTTATTGAAATATTCTTCCACTGGCTTAGATATTGCCTGCATTTGCAGCGATGCTTTTCAGTTCTCCCATATTCCTGTTTTTGTTTTTGCCGATTGTGCTCACGGCTTATGTGTTGTTGCCGGGCATAAAGATCAGAAATTTCTGGCTCCTGTTGATGAGCCTGGTGTTCTACGCGTGGGGCCAGATTGATTTCATTCTTCTGTTGCTGGCCTCCACACTGGTGAACTACGGCCTCGGCTTGTGGGTGGACCACAGCGAAAGCATTGCCCGCCGCAAATTCGCCATTGCCGCCGCTGTGTTCGTCAACGTCGGACTTCTTGCTTTCTTTAAATATGCCGATTTCGTTGTCGGTCTGCTCAATTCAGGACTGAATCTTGCGGGCATCGCCCCGATTCACGCACCGCACATCCCGCTGCCGATTGGCATTTCGTTTTTCACCTTCCACGCGTTGTCCTACGTGATTGACGTCTATCGCCGCAAATGGAAGGCGGCAACCGATCCCAAGGATGTGGCGCTTTACATCTTCTTCTTCCCTCAACTCATCGCCGGTCCGATTTTGCGCTGGAGTGCCATCGGCCCGCAACTTTTGCGACGCAGGGTCAGCCGCGACGTTTTCGCGGATGGCATTCGTCGCTTCGTGGGCGGTCTGGCCAAGAAAACCCTCATTGCCAACACGGTTGCTTTGCCCGCCGACCAGATTTTCTCCCTGCCGGCCAATGAGCTTTCCATGCCCGTGGCATGGTTTGGCATTCTTTGTTATACGCTGCAAATTTATTTTGATTTCTCCGGTTACTCAGACATGGCGATCGGGATGGGCAAAATGTTCGGCTTCGAATTTCTCGAAAACTTCCAATTTCCCTACATCGCACAATCCATCAGGGATTTCTGGCGGCGCTGGCATATCTCGCTGACGACCTGGTTTCGCGATTACCTCTACATTCCGCTCGGCGGCAACCGCGTTTCCGAAGCGCGAACTTATCTTAATCTCATGGGGGTGTTCTTCCTGTGCGGTTTGTGGCATGGTGCCAGTTGGACGTTTGTGGCGTGGGGCCTCTATCACGGTTTCTTCCTGGTATTGGAGCGAACACGCCTTGGCAGCCTGCAGGAGAAACTTTCCCAGTCACTCCGCCATCTTTACACGATTTTCGTGGTGATGATGGGCTGGGTGATTTTCCGCGCAAATACTTTTACCGCGGCCGGGGATTTTTTCCAGGCACTGTTTGGATTGGGTCGTGTGCCGTATCCGCAATCGCTCGCTTCCTACACGACGAACCAGGTCGTTTGGACCATGGGCGCCGGCATCCTGTTTAGCGGTCCGTTGTGGGGTTGGCTCCGAACGGCATGTTCGAAGTCAGGCCTGGCCCTCCCAATGGCATGTCGTCCGGTTGTCCAGATTTTTGGCTCGGCCATGGAAATAATCCTGATCGTTGCGCTGTTCCTGATTTCGTCAGCGTGGCTGGCAAGCGGCACTTATAATCCTTTCATCTATTTCCGATTTTGATTGATGAAAATCCCGTTAACCAGTTTGACCGTGACACAAGGGACAAACGTTGTCCTGATTGCGCTGTTCATGGTGATGCTTTGGCTGCCGACGCTTGACACGTTTTTCCATATGGATCACACGTCCTCTTTCAATGAAAAACGGCAAATGGCGCGATTCCCACAACTTGAACCCGGTATGGTCGGCCTTAAGAAATACATTGCCGGGCTGGAAACCTGCTTCAACGATCACTTCGGCTACCGCAAACGCCTCATTCATTGGCACAATAATTGGAAGTATTTGCTCTTTTGCGACAAGATCGGGACTGATGTCATGATTGGCCGCGATGATTGGCTGTTCTATACCGTTTACGAGATGGTTGAACATTACCGGGGTGTGCGACGATTCGCGCCGCAGGATTTGCTTGATTGGCAGACGCTGTTGGAACATCGCCGCGATTGGCTTGTCCAACACGGGATCAAATACGTCTTCGTCGTCGCTCCTGACAAACAGACGATCTATTCTGAACAGCTGCCGTCCTGGTTGACCAAAGTGCGGCCTGATACGAAGCTCGACCAGTTTCTCGCGCACATGCGCGCCCATTCCACCGTTGACGTCCTGGATATTCGCCCGGCCCTCCGGGATGCGCGCCGGATTGCGCCAACGTATTTCAAGACCGACACGCACTGGAACCTGTTCGGCGGCTTTGTAGCCTGTCAGGAAATTGTAAAAAACCTCTCGCCGCCGCCGCCGGGACTTGAACCACTCTCATTGGATTCCTTTGAGCAAGAGAACAAGCTGACCCACGGCGGCGACCTGGTAAATATGCTTGGCCTGGACATTGCCGAGATTACCGAGGACAACAGCATTTTCTTCAGGCCAAAAACGAATTTGCCCCCCCTGGAAATGGGCGCAAATTTCACACGAAATTCCAAAGCTCGGGGAAGTGCGATCGTTTTCCACGACTCATTCGGGGATGCCATGAAACCATTTCTTGGCTACTCATTTGGCAAAGTTGTCTACCTCGGACAACACGAACTGGACGCCGGGTCTATTGAACGGGAAAAGCCTGCCATCGTCATTAGTGAAATGGTCGAGCGGGAATTCAACGTGGTGGATCCAAATCGTTTGAGGGCCAAAGAGGCGTTGAAGTAACTGATTCAAGAAAAGCTTTCGGGACAGATCAATCGTTGCAGTATGATCTACTTCAACATTTCTGCCAGCGTCGGTTCCATGGCTTCGGCCCAGGTCTCGTAGCCGCGTTCGCTGAGATGCAGCATATCCGGCATGACATTCCCGGAAAGGGTGCCGTCGGCTTCGAGAAATTTCGTGGCAATATCGAGATACTTCACCATTTTGCCGTCGTCGAGCCTGGCAATGACGGTGTTAACCAGGGCGACCTGGGCGCGTTGTGGATCGTCCAGGGTGCAACGTGGCAAAATGGACAGGAGCAAGATTTTGCTGGCTGGCAGTTTCGCGCGTAATCCCTTGACCACCGCCTGCACGCCTTCGATGGTTTCGGGGACGGTGTTGCGGATTTTGCCGGTGTCGTTCTTCTCCCTGCCGGTGTTGTTGGTGCCGATCAGGAGCACGACAACTTTGGGCTTGATGCCGTTGAGTTCGCCGTGGTCCATGCGCCAGAGGACGTGCTGGGTGCGGTCGCCATCAATGCCAAAGTTGGCGGCGTGCCGCGGCGCGTAAAACTTGTTCCAGACTTTCAAACCTGTGTTGCGCCATCCGTCCGCGATGGAATCCCCAAGGAACAAAATATCAATGCCGCCTTTCTGCGCTTCCCGCACAAAGCCTCCGTGTCGGGCCACCCAATTGGCTGGGTCGGTGCGAAGTACAGGGGTAATGGCGGTATGGAACGATTTCATTTGTGTTTTAAGCATACGATCCGGTGTGGTCAAAAAGGCAAACGCCGCAACAACCGGAAGCAGCAACCACCGGATTTTTCCATGGGCGAAAAATAAATAATCTGGAGGGCAAAGACAATTAAATTTCGGAGCGCCGACATGTTAACTCCTGCGGTTCCGCTCTCAACCCTCAACCCTCAACTTTTCCATCACGTGCTCGCGCTGGTGTATCGCCGGATGGAGAACCGCCAGAACCATTCGGAAATCAGGGCCCAGGCGACGCCCAGTCCGAGCAGTACCAGCCACATGGAAGGCGAAGTCAATTTGTCCGCCAGTACGCGCACCGGCACGTTGGACACCAGCAGCACGGGCAGGGCGAAGGTGAACACGGCTTTGAACGCGCCGCGAAACGCCTCGTCCGGCATCCGCGCGATGTTAAACAAATTGAAGTAGCCCCACACAATGCCCTGCGCGCGCACGGTCCAAAATGCCACCGTGGCCAGCATGAACATGAGCGAGTAATGCACCAAAAGGCCGGCGGCGCATAATGCGCCAAAGCCGAGAAGTTGTCCGGCGGCCGGATGCAAATGCAATTTACCCGCCGCGAAAATCATGACGCAAACGGCAAAAGCGGCGTTGGCAAACGACGGCAGGTCCACCTGCCGCGTCGAGACGAGGAAGCGCGTGTTGACCGGCAGCAACAGCAGGAAATCCATCTTGCCGGTCCGCACGAGTTCGGAAAGGTTCGTGCAGTTCACGAGGAAAAATGCCTGGTAAATTTGCTGGATGAAACTGCTCGTGCCGGTGAGCAGCACCACCTGCCACACCGTCCACGTGCCGACGGTGGTGGTCTGGCTGAAAATCACGCCAACGAAAGCGAGTTGCAGTCCGAACCAGGCCAGTTCGACGACAATCCAGAGGAGGAAGTTCCCCTTGAACGACATCTCGCGCGTCACCGACGTCTTCCACAAAGCGCCGTAAATCGTGAGATAACGGGTAAAACGAGATCTTTGACCCGTGACGTCACCTTCGCGACTTCGCGCCTTTGCGTTCAATAATGCGTGTTTATCCGTGTTCATCCGTGGTTAAATTTTAGCCTCCAAACGCGGCGTATTTTTTGATGCCGCGCCGCCACGCGAATCGCGCCAGCGCATACGCGAGCAGCAACCAACACAATTGCCCCAGCAATCCGAACCCGATGGCGGCCCCGGCGATTTTGCCCATGTAAATGGCAATGGGCACGTAAAGCATGGATGGAAAAGGCGTGAATAAGAGCGCGTGGCCGATGACGGGCGGCAAAAGGTCGAGCGGGAACAAATGGCCGCTGGCGAGATATTCGAGCGCAAACAGGATGAAAATGAACGTGGAAATTTCCAGCATCCAGAACGCCAGCATGGCCATGGTGTAGGAAATAAAAAATTGCAGCAGCGCCGTCAGCACGAGCGAAATCACAAAAGCGGGCAGCGCCGTTGCGTTTACCGGAAGGACGAAATATTCGCGAAAGCAGAAGATGAAAATTCCCAGCGGCACGCACGCCATGGCGATGAACGTGATGCGCCCGGAAAAGAACAGGCATAGCCGGTACCACAAATAATCAATCGGCTTGAGCAGGAACTGGCTGATATTGCCTTCGCGGATGTCCGCGGCGATCTGCCAGTCATCCTCGTTCACCGCCGTCAGCACGTCCACGACGGCCACGAGCAGGTAATAAAAAATCATCTGCGCCTGGGTGTAACCGCCGAGGGCGCTCCCCTGCTCTTTCCCGGCGTATATCGTGCGCCAGAGCGACAGCATGGCGAACAGCGGGATGAAGCTGAACAGCGTCCGCGTCAGGTAATTGACGCGATACGTCAGGTTGTTCTGGATCCCGATGCCGATGACGTGCCAGTATTTTTTCATTCCTCAGCCAACGCGCTGGAAATCTAGCCGCGATCCGCCAATTTGCGAATGCAAATTTTCCCACCTCCCCGTCAAGTGAGACAGAGTCTTTTACGCGGCCTAACGGCGACTGGACAATATAAGATACGATCGTGCTTTTTATTGTCGCGACAATAACGGATGCGGTCGTTCATTATATTGTCACACCGAGCCAGGGAGAAAAAGCGTCAATTGTGAGGACCCCTTTGCGCCAATTTGCCAATGGATATATTCCCGGCCAGAAGTAATTCATCAAATCAAGGTCGGCCAATAAACACCAGGAGTCTATTCGCTTCAATTTACCAATCAGTCGTTTGGATCGGATTGCGAATGGAAATTATATTGCCGAACCACGCGCCGGCAATTAGTGTCTGCGCCGTTGACTGGCCGTGAACGCCAGCCACGCACTGTTTAGACCAAAGACGTATGACAAGGAAACCTCTCGCGGGCGCGGAACTGAACGGGCTGGTTATCGGCCTGAACAAGTTGTCCCGCAATTTGTGGTGGAGTTGGGACCAGGAGGCGCAGGATTTATTCCAGGAGCTCTCCCCACGCGCCTGGCAAAATCTATATCACAACGCTGCCGCCATTTTGCGCGAAGTCTCGGAATACGAACTGCGCACGCGCCTGCAGGACACTGACTTTGAGCATCGCGCCCTGACCGTGCTGCTCAATTTTGAGTCGTATCTCCAGAACCAGACCACTTGGGGACATGTGAATGCCCCGCAATTGCTGCAAAATCCCGTCGCGTATTTTTCCGCCGAATTTGGTTTTCATGAGTCGCTGCCGATTTCGGCGGGCGGCCTCGGCATCCTGGCCGGCGACCACGCGAAATCCGCCAGCGACCTCGGCCTCGGCTTTGTTGGCGTCGGTTTGTTTTACCGCGAAGGTTATTTTCAACAGTCCATTGACTCGAACAACTGGCAGACCGAATTCTACAATCTGGTGGACCCGCAAAACGTGCCGCTGGAACCCGTGCTGGACACCGACGGCCAGCCGCTCGTGTGCGACGCGGAAATTGACATGAACCGCGTCTTTTTTCAGGCCTGGCGCGTGAACGTCGGGCGCGTGCCAGTCTATCTGCTGGACGCCAACCGTCCGGAAAACGCCCAGCATTTCCGCGATATGACCGCGCGCGTTTATGGTGGCGACAACACCATGCGCGTCATGCAGGAAATGTTGCTTGGCATCGGTGGCGTGCGACTGCTGCGCAAGCTCGGCGTGCAACCGTCGGTCTTTCACATGAACGAGGGTCATGCGGCCTTCCTGACGGTGGAATTGATCCGCGAAAAAGTGGCCGCCGGGCAAATATTTGCCGACGCGCTCGCCGCGACCCGGGCGCAATGTATTTTCACCACCCACACGCCGGTGGAAGCCGGACATGACCGTTTCGCTCCGGAATTGATGGACTTTGCCTTCATG